>NZ_CP040605.1:0-340000 GCF_012277335.1 Saccharopolyspora sp. ASAGF58
CCCGCCCCGGCATCGGATGTGGTCGCCGCGCGCTGTTCCTTCCCGCCACTGAGCTCTCCTGGGCAGACGCCGTCCCGGCAGCCCGCACCGTGTCCGCCGGCAAGCCCACCGGCAACACCGCCACCGGATCCCCATGCAGAGACAGCGCCGCCTGCGACCCCTCCCCCGACAACGTCACCGAATCCGCCGACACCACCGCCCCATCCTGACGATGCGCACCCCCACGCCCCGCAACCGAGTCCACACCGGGATTCCCCTCGTGGCCGGTCGCCCCACCCGGCGACCCCGGATACCCCCCGGGCACACCACCATCGAAGTCCACAACAGACTCCATGGCGCGCGCCGCGCGGAGGCTGGCGGCGATCTGCTCCATCAACTCCGTGGCCGCGCCAGGACCCGGGTCGGGAATCACGATGCCCGAGCCCTCCACCATGGCCTTCGCGTCCTCATTGCCCAGCAGTACCTGAACAACGATGTAGTTGACCGAAGCCCTCAGCGACTTCCCCAGCCCATCGATGACCTTTCGCGATTCGGACCGCAAAGGCCGAACTGAGGCCTTCACCTTCTTCCACTGTGACCAAGCCTCGGACGGGAACTCGCCTCCCTTTGTGGCATCGGCCCACGCGAGACGGCGCTCAGCCTCCCGTATCCAGTTCTCGCTCCAACCCAACCGCCTGACCGGCGCTGGCGGGACGAGCCCGTCCCGGAAAGCCCGCAGAACAGCCAGACGCAGATTCGCAGGCTTCCCCGCGGGGGGCTCGACGACGCCCGCCAGCCACTCCCATACCTCTGACTCGTCGCGCCAGGTGTCGGTCACCTCGAGTGCTCGGCCCGGACCGAGGTAACGCACCAGCTCCGAGCTCGGGAGCCGGGTAGCCTCGCGCATCCTTCGTAGAGATTGCGGGGTGGGCTGGCGTCTGCCGTCCAGCCACCACTGAGCCGTGGACTCGTCAACCCTGGCCACGAACGCCGCTCGGGCCGTGCCGAGGTAAGCCACCAATTCCCCATCCGGGACTCCCGCCGGAACAGCACCCTCGGCGACGTACTTCACCAGATCGCCGAGATTCGACGGCTGCCCTTGCGAGGCCACCTGCACGCCCCTCCGGGCGGCTAGCTCCCCCTGCGAGGCCGTCTGCAGGCCCGTCAGGGGGCCCCGGCTCTGCTCCCGCAACCGGTCATCCAGCGCGACCGCCCCTTCCGGCCCGCCGAACGCCCCGACAAACAGGTCGAGCAACATCCCGCGCATCACCGCACGATCGCCGCCGCGACGCCACTCTAAATCGCCGATCACCTTGCCGACCATGGCGTCCGTACCGAAGAAGCGCGGGAGGTAGTCAAACTCATGCCCGTCCAGGGCATGCACCAACTCCTGCAGCACGTTCAGCTCCCGCTGGCTGGGCTGCCTGCCTGGCTCACCGGCACGCTGCGGTGGCGGACCCTCGAGCACCGGCACCGGCACCCGGATGTCGGGCCTGCGCCCGGCACGCACCACCTGGTCCAGGCCACCGAGCCTGTCCACCTCATCCCGCAGTTCGTCGCGGTACTCAGCCGCGCTGCGGGGGACACCCTGTGGGGCACGCCCTTCCTCGCCCACCTCCCCAGCCGACGGCGGCGATCGGCCAGGCGCACCATGAACTGCCCCAGAACCTGCAACCGCTCCCCGGTCCGCTCACCGGGCGGCACCAGTTCTTCGACCAGTGCCTTGACCGCCTCCCGCCCGCCGTAGGTGCTGACCGTCGACCCGATGATCGCCCGGCGCAACGCCTCGGCATGCCCTTCGGGCAGGTGCGACCACATCCGCCACACCTGCGCCGTGGCCTCATCCACCCCCAGCGCCTGAGCCAGATACCGGCTCTCACGCACCGCCGGGTTGACCCTATTCATCAACTCCGCAGGCCGCCCCTCATCCTGCACAGCCGCGAACAACCCACCCCATTCGACCTCACGGCCACGACGCCACAGCCCCGGATCCGCCAGCCCGTACTCCACCCTGACACCCGCCGGATCCACCACATGCACGAAGAACTTCACCGACCGATCCGGTGCTCTCTGGCTCAGCGGGCTCCGCAAGTCCTCCGGCCGCATGGCGATATCCGGTCTCGCCCCTGGCGCGTGCTCGCCCATCACATACCAGGCGTCGATGCTCTCCTTGACCAACACCGGTGCGTCCGGATCCGACGACTGCCCCATGCTGGCTCTCCACGTCGTCTTCTTCACCACCACCGCACGGTCCACAACACCCAACCAGCCCAGCACCCGCAGGTGCGCCAGGACGTTGTGACCATCAACATCGGCCAGTCTCGGCGCCGCGGCCACTCCCGTCGCCGCCTGGAAAGCGGCCAGCGCCGCACGCACCTCCTCAGAAACCCCCGCCAAATCCCCCGCGCCCAGCACCGGCCGGTCATCCACCACATCCGGCAGCGACCCACGTGACCCATCCCGCCCGTCCTCCGCGTCGCCGCCACGCGGCTCAGACCCCCACGCATCCACCGGATCCCTCAACGGCTTCAGCTCACCGAAGGGCACCGAGGCCGGGGCGGGCTCCACACTGGACGGCTGTGCCGGTCCGGCTCCGGCGTGGATGACCGGTTCGCTGCGCCGCGTACGCAGCATGTCCGCCAGTGCCCGGGAAAACTCCATCACCTGATCCCGGTGCTCCGGGCCGAGATCGTGGTACTTGGCCTCGACCAGCGCCACCACATCCCTCAGCGGCAAGACCGCATCCCGCGAGCCAACGCCACGACGTCATGCGTGAACCGCACAATCTGCCCCGCCGCGTCCTTTTCGTCGCTGGACAACTCCAGCTCCTCCGCCTCGGCGATCGCGCGGCGCAGTTCCTCCTGCGTCCACTGCCCCACCGGTATCCGACTGATATCCCGCACCGTGCCCGCCCCGGCATCGGGTGCAGCGGTCGCGGGCTGTCCCTCAGCCACCGGCCTCTCCTGGGCAGACCCCGTCCCGGCAGCCGGGGCCTCACCCCCGGCCACCGTCTCGCCACCAGAGGCGGCCGGGACCAACGCGGGCTGCAACGGGGCCGCCGGTTCGATCGCATCCGGATCCGGATCCGGCTGCCCCGCAGGACTGGACGCGATGCGGCCGGATGCGGGACCGCCGAAACCGCCAGGGTTCGCCGCTTCCGGGCCCGCACCACCACGTTCGCCGCCAACGGAAACGGAAGCGGCCTGGTCCGCCCCCACACCAGGCCAGGACAGACGACGGCGTTTCACGCCACCAACGGGATCAGCAGGGTCAGCCGAATCAGCGGAGGTGCCTCGCTTCCGCTCGCGGGTCGCTTCTCTTGCCCGGGACGCCAGATCGCGCCAGATCTTCTCGACCTCCCGCATCGCAGGCAACCTGGCCGCGACGGTCTGCAGATCCGTTGTGGTCCAGGATCCCTTCCGGAGCATGCGTTTCGCAGCTTCGACTCGCAAGGCACGCTTACCGTCCGGATCGAATCCCCGCGGCATCGCCGTCAGATGCTGTTCCATCCAGCCCGCCAACTTGGCCAGCTCCGCGATCCCCGCCAGATCCGCAATCCCGGCCAGGTGACGGTCCGACCACACGGGCTCCGGCACATCAGGCGACCCCGCCGCCCGCGGCAACCGGCCATCCAGCCACGCCACCTGCTCCGGCCACCCCATCCGCCATGCGCAGCCCACCAAGCCACATCATCGCCCGCGCCCGCCACCACCTTCGACGGCACCGACTCGGGATCGGTCTTTCTGTCATCACCCTGGACCGTGTCCAGGAAATAATGCGCCGGCCCACCTTCAAAGAGATCACCAGAGGCAAGGACCGCAGGCGCGTCGTCACCCTTCACATACACCGCCCGCGGAGCATCCTGCGAACCCGCCGACGGCACCCTCAACACAAGGAAATGAACATCGGGCCCCGCCGACTGTTCCATGAACCCCCGCACCGCATCACGGCCACCAGTCAGCCGGGGCTGCGGGACAACACCCCCCGTGGCCGCCTGGAACCGTTTACTCGCCGCACCTCCCACCACCCGCCGCAACACACCAGAATGCAGCAAACCCTTCGCCGCACGGACATGATCGGCGATCTGCTCCAGCAACCGCGTGGCCGCCGGATCAGGGCTGTCCGGGCCGGGAATCACGATGCCCGAGCCCTCCACCATCGCCCTCGCGTACGCATTGCCCAGCAACACCTGAACAACGATGTAATTGACCGAAGCCCCCAGCGGCCTCCCGAGCCCATCAATGACCTTTCGCGATTCGGGCCGCAGAGACCGAAATGAGTTGTTCACCTCCTGCCACTGTTCCAGGGCGCCGGACGGGAACTCATCTCCCTTCGTGGCATCAGCCCACGCGAGACGACGCTCAGCCTCCCGAATCCCGCTCTCGCTCCACACCACCCGCCTCAACGGCTGCGGCCACTGCAAGACCCCATCCGCGATAGCCCCCAGCACACCCAGACGCAGCTTCCCAGCTAGCCACACGTCCGGCTCGCGGACGCCCGCCAGCCACTCCTCCCATACATACCGCTCGTTTACAAACATCGCGGCGCCGGTCAACTCCATGGCCCGGCCGGGGCCGAGGTAGCGCACCACCTCCGAACCCGGAAGCCGGGCAACCTCACGCATCAACCGCAGATCGTGCGTTTGGGGCTGGAGTCTGCCGTCCAGCCACGCCTGAGCCGTGGACTCGAGAACGTAGGCCGCCTTGGCCGCTCGGGCCGGACCGAGGTGGCGCACCACTTCCTCATCCGGGACTTCGGCGGGAACAGCAGCTCCGGCGACGTAGTCCACCACCCCGGGAAGAGTCCAATCCCACTCCCACATGGTCAAACCGAAAACCCTGTGCGCGGCGGCAGCTGCCTCCTTCGACTGCCGGTGTTTGAACAGCCGCACGCGCCTCAGGCGGGTCAGCTCCCGCAATCGGTCCTCCACCGCGACCGCCCCGTCCGGCCCGCCGAACGCCTCGAGAATCGTGTCCAGCACGATCCCGCGCATCACCGCACGATCGCCGGGACCGCCCCGATCCCACTTTTCCACGTCTCCCGCAGAAACGCCGACCGCCCCGGCAACGTGCCAGAAGTCGCCGAGGAAGCGCTTGAGGTAGCCAGGCTCATCACCGTCCAGGGCATGCGCCAGCTCGTGCAACACGTTCAGCTCCCGCGGACTGGGCCGCCTGCCCAGCTCACCAGCACGCTGCGATGCCGGACCACCGCGGCTCGGCACTTCCGCCTGGATGTCGGGCCTGCTCGCCACCACCTGGTCCAGGCCACCGAGCTCGTCCACCTTGTCCCGCAGCCGGCGCTGCTCAGCCGCACTGGTGGTGTCACGCCTTTCCTCGCCCCACCGCCCCATCACCACAAGGCGGAGATCGGTTTGGGGCATCATGAGCTCCCCCAGAGCCCGCAACCGCTCCTGGTACCGCGCACCGGCCGGTACCAGGTCTTTGACCAGTGTCTTGACCGCTTCTCGCCCGCCGTATTTGCTGACCACGAACCCGGTGATCGCCCGGCGCAACGCCTCGGCATGCCACCCTTCGGGCAGGTGCGACCACATCCGCCACACCCACGCCGTGGTTTCATCCACCCCCAACGCCTGAGCCAGATACAGGTCCCGGTACACCCCCGGGTTGACCATATTCATCAACCCCGCCGGCCCCTCATCCTCCAGGGCCGCGAACAACCCCTCCCATTCGACCTCGCGGCCACGACGCCACAGCCCCGGACCCGCCAGCCCGTACTCCACCCGGACACCAGCCGGATCCACCACATGCACAAAGAACTCAAACGACTCCCCGATGTTCTCCAAGTCGGCGTCAACGGGCCGAAACTCCCTGTTCGGGTCCAGATGGTCCGGAACCTCCGACAACCATTCCGGCGACCCCTGGGTCAGCGGGTCCCACAAGTCCTCCGGCCGCATGGCGCCATCCGGCCTCGCCCCTGGCGCGTCCTCGCCCATCACATACCAGGCGTCGATGCCCTCCTCCACCAACTCCCGACCGTCCAGATCCGACGACCACGCGTGGACTCTCCACGTCGTCTTCCGCTTCCTCACCACCACCGCACGGCCCACAACACCCCACCAGCCCAGCACCCGCAGGAACGCCACGACATGGTGACCATCAACCTCAGCGTGACCCTCCACCCCGGCCAGCCTCGGCCGCGCAGCCACTCCCGTCGCCGCCTGGAAGGCCTCCAGCGCCGCCTGCCCCTCCTCAGACACCCCCGCCAAATCCTCCGCGCCCAGCACCACACGCCGGCCATCCACCACATCCGGCAGCGCCCCCTCCCCGCCGCGCGGCTCAGACCCCCACACATCCACCGGATCCCTCAACGGCTTCAGCTCACCGAAGGGCACCGAGGCCGGGGCGGGCTCCACACTGGACGGCTGTGCCGGTCCGGCTCCGGCCTGGACGACCGGTTCGCTGCGCCGCGTACCCAGCCAGTCCGCCAGTGCCCGGGAAAACTCCACCACCTGATCCCGGTGCTCCCGGCCGAGATCGTGGTACTTGGCCGCGACCAGCGCCACCACATCCTCCAGCGGCACAACATCCCCGCGAGCCAACGCCGCGACGTCATGCGCGATCCTCACAATCTGCCCGGCCGTCTCCTTTTCGTCGCTGGACAGGTCCAGCTCGTTCGCCTCGGCGATCGCGCGGACCAGATCCTCCTGCGTCCACTGACCCACCGGTATCTCACTGGTATCCCGTACCGTGCCAGCCCCGGCAACGGGCGTGACCGCCGCGGGCTGTCCCTCCCCAGCAGCCTCCGACCTCGCCTGGGCAGAACCCGTCCCGGTAGCCGATGCCCCACCCCCGGCCACCGTCTCGCCACCAGAAGCAGCCGGAACCAACACGGGCTCCAACGGGGGCGCCGGTTCGATCGCAGCCGGATCCGGATCCGGCTGCCTCGTAGGACTGGAAGAGATGCGGCCCGGTGTGGGACCGCCGAAACCGCCAGGATCCGCCCGTTCCGGGCCCGCACCACCACGTTCACCACCAACGGAAGCGACCTCGCCCGGCACCACACCAGGCCAGGCCAGACGACGGCGTTTCCCACCACGAGCGGAATCAGCAGAGTCAGCCGGATCAGCGGAGGTGCGTCGCTTCCCCTCGCCGGTCGCTTCTCTTGCCCGGGACGCCAGATCGCCCCAGATCTTCTCGACCTTCCGCATCTCAGGCAACCTGTCCGCGACGGTCTGCAGATCCGTTGAGGTCCAGGCTCCCCGCCGTACCATGCGTTTCGCACGCTCGACGTTCAAGGCGCGCTTACCGTCCGGATCGAATACCGGCGCCGTCAGATGCTGCTCCATCCGGCCCGCCAACTCGGCCAGCTCCGCAATCCCCGCCAGGTTACCGAGCCGCTCCAGCCGCTCGGACTCCGGCAAATCAAGCAACTCCGCCACCCGCGGCAACTGGCCATCCAGCCACGCCACCTGCTCCGGCCCACCCAGAATCGAACCCTTCCCCCGCAACACAGGCGCCGCAAAACCACTGTCATCGCTGCCGCCTGCGCGAGCGTGTAGCCCGCCATGCTGAACCCACCAGGCCACATCGGCACCCGCGTCCGCCACCACCTCCGACGGCACCGACTTGGAGTCGATCCTTCTGTCATCACCCTGGACGGTGTCCAGGAAATAGTGCGCCTGCCCGCCTTCAAAGAAATCACCCGAGGCCACGAACGCATCCGCGTCGGCGCCCTTCACATACGCTGCCCGCAACGCATCCCGCGAGGCCGCCGACGGCACCCTCACCACAAGGAAATGAACCTCGTCCCCCGCCGCTGTCTGCCGCATGAACTCCCGCACGGCACCGGGGCCACCTGTCAGGCGAAGCTGCGGGACAACACCACCCGTGGCCTCCTGGAACCGCTCACTCGCCGCACCTCCCACCATCCGCCGCAACACACCAGAGTCCAGCATGTCCTTCGCCGCGCGGAGATGGTCGGCGATCTGCTCCAGCAACCCCGTGACCGCGCCAGGATCCGGGTCCTGACCCGGGTCAGGAATCACGATGCCCGAGCCCGCCACCATGTCCCTCGCGTACGCATTGCCCAGCAGGACCTGAACAACGATGTAGTTGACCGAAGCCTCCAGCGACTTCCCCAGCCCATCGAAGACCTCTCGCGATTCGCGCGGCAGAGACGGATCTGGGTCGTCCACCTTCTCCCACTGTGACCGTGCGTCAGACTTCCACTGTTCCCATGCGTCGGACGGGAACTCGTCTTCCTTCGTGGCATCGGCCCACGCCAGACGGCGCTCAGCCTCCCGAATCCCGTTCCCACTCCACACCACCCGCCACAACGGCTGCGGCCCCTGCATGAGCCCATCCCGGATAGCCCGCAGCACCGCCAGGCGTAGCTTCCCAGTGTCCTCCGCGTCGGGCTCGGGGAAGCCCTCCAACCACTCCCATACCTCCGACTCGTAGACAGGCCCCTGGTCGGCGTCGGTCACCTCGAGTGTCCGGCCCGGACCCAGGCAGCGCACCAGCTCCGAGCTCGAGAGCCGGGCAGCCTCGCGCATCTCGTGCCGTTCCAACGCGGTGGGCTGGCTTCTGCCGTCCAGCCACTCCTGAACCGTGGACTCGTCAACGCCGGTCACCAAGGCCGCTCGGGCCGGACCGAGGTGACGCACCAATCTCTCGTCCGGGACTCCGGCGGGAACAGCATCGCCGGCGACGTACTCCAGCACCTCGGGAAGAGTCCACGCCCCCCACTCCTGCATGATCGGCAAACCGAGCACCGTCCGCGCGGCGATAGCTGCCTCCTCCGGCCGCCCGTCCGCGAACATCCGCAGTCCCATCTCGATGCCCAGCTCCCGCAATCGGTCCGCTACCGCGACCGCCCCTTCCGGCCCACCGAACGCCGCGACAAACGCGTCCAGCAAGATCCCACGCACGACCGCACGATCACTGCCACGGCCAAGCCGCAACGCGCCCACGTCCCCCAAATAAACGCCGACCGCCCGGGCAACGTCAACAACGTCGCCGAAGAAGCGCGTGAGGTAGTCAAACTCACGACCGTCCAGGGCATGCACCAACTCACGCAGCACGTTCAGCTCCCGCGGACTGGGCCGCCTGCCCAGCTCACCGGCACGCTGCAGTGCCGGACCGGCGAGACGGGTCGCTTCCACCCCGGGCTTACTCTCGGCCATCTGATCCAAGCCACCGAGCTCGTCCACCTTGTGCTGCAGCACGCGGCGGTAGTCAGCCGCGCTGGGGGTGGCACGCGTTACCTCGTTCCACCTCTCCAGCCGACGGGGGCGATCGGCCAGGGTCATCATGAGCTCACCCAGTGCGCGCAACCGCTTCTGGTACCGCGGACCGTCGGGTACCAGGGTCTCGACCAGTGTCTTGACCGCTTCTCGCCCACCGTATTTGCTGACCACCGACCCGGTGATCGCCCGGCGCAACGCCTCGGCATGCCACTTTTCGGGCAGGTAGGACCACATCCGCCACACCTGCGCCGTGGTTTCGTCCACCCCCAACGCCTGAGCCAGATACAGGTCCCGGTACACGTCCGGGTTGACCATATTCATCAACTCCGCCGGACCTTTATCGTGCAGGACCGCGAACAACCCCTCCCATTCGGCCTCGCGACCACGAAGCAACAGCCCCTGATCCGCCAGCCCGTACTCCACCCTGGCACCCGCCGAGTCCAGCACATGCACGAAGAACTCCACCGACTCCCCGCGGTTCGCAAGCCAGGTGCCCGGCGGAAATTCCCCGTTCGGATTCAGATGCGGCGGCACCTCATCCAACCCGTGCCGCGGCCCCTGAGTCAGCGGGCCCCGCAGGTCGTCGGGCCGTTTGGCGTTATCCGGCCTTTCCCCTGGCGCGTACTCGCCCATCACATACCAGACGTCGGTACCCTCCTCCACCAACTCCCGACCGTTCAGATTCCGCAACCGCATGTGGCGGGCACTCCACGTCGTTTTCCGCTTCTTCACCACCACCGCATGGTCCACAACACCCCACAAGTCCAGCATCCACAGGAACGCCAGGACATGGTGACCATCAACCTCGGCGTGACCATCCACCCCAGCCAGCCTCGGCCGCGCGGCCACTCCCGTCGCTCCCACGAAAGCCCCCAGCGCCGCGCGCCCCTCCTCGGACACCCCCGCCAAATCCTCCGCGTCCAGCACCGACCGGTCATCCACCACATCCGGCAGCGACCCCCGTGCCCCACCCCGCCCGTACTCCGCGTCGCCGCCACGCGGCTCAGACCCCCACGCATCCACCGGATCCACCGGCCGCGTCAACGGCTTCAGTTCACCGAAGGGCACCCCGCCGGAATCCACATCGGACAGCAATGCCGGTCCCGCCCCACCGCGGAGCCTGGAATCGATAGTCCATCCCTCCCGCAACGTGTCGGTGATGATACTGAGATCGCGGACATACTCCATGAATTTCGTGTCACGGCTCTCCTTCGTAGCGCCATCCGCCCGCTCGACCCATCCCGCTTCATAGACCACCAAACGGCTCAACGCCACAAAAAGCCTGTTTTCCTCATCGCCCAGCCTGTTTCCCTCACTGCTGAGCCTGTTGGCCCGGGCGAGGATATTCCGCGCACGCTGCGCGCCCACCTCGTCCGCCGACGGCATCCCCGGCGGAAACGGAACCTTGTCCGCCTCCTCCAAGACCTTCCGCAGCGACCCCAACTCCCCCATCTGCCCCCGCGCCACCAGCCCGCCCACAGAATCGCCCCGCCCGCCCTCCGACGCATGATCCCGCAGATTGCCCGCGCCTTCAGAACCCGATCCCAACCCCGACGCCGGCAACGACGCCGGCAACGGGGGCGCCGGTTCGATCGCATCCGGATCCGGATCCGGCTGCCTCGTAGGACTGGAAGCGATGCGGCCGGGTGGAGGACCGCCGAGGCGAAGAAGGGTCGCCCGTTCCGGGCCCGCACCACCAGGTTCGTTGCCAGCGGCGGAGGCGGAGGTGGCCTGGACCGGACCCACACCAGGCCAGGACAGACGGCGGCGTTTCCCACCAGCGGAATCAGCGGAGGCGCCTCCCGTCCCCTCGCGGGTCGCTTCTGCTTGCCGGGACGCCAAATCGCTCCAGGCCTTCTCGGCCTTCCGCATCCCAGGCAACCTGTCCTTGACCCACCGCAAATCCGTTGACGTCCAGGCTCCCTGCCTTAGCATGCGTTTCGCACTTTCGACCAGTGCACGCGTACCGTCCTGACCGGATCCCGGCGGCATCGTCTCCAAATGCTGTTCCATCCGGCCCGCCAACTCGGCCAGCTCCACAACCCCGGTCAAGTTACGGTCCAGCCGCTCCGGCTTCGGCAAACCAAGCAACTCCGCCACTGGCGGCAACCGGCCATCCACCCACGCCCACTGAGCCGGTCCACCCAGAATCTTCACAGTGTCGGCCGCCCCGCGGAGCCCAGTCGGTCAGGCTGAGCCCACCAAGCCAAAGCATCGCCCGCGGCCGCCATCACGTCCCACTCCAACGTCGACGCGGGATCGATCCTTCTACCATCACCCCGGACCGCGTCCACGAAATAATGCGCCGGCCCGCCTTCAAAGAAGGCACCAGAGGCCAGGAACCTATTCGCATCCTCGCCCGTCACATACTCTGCCCGCGGGACATCCTGCGGGCTCGCCGACGGGGCATCCTGCGAGGTCGCCTGCGGCACCCTCAGCACAAGGAAATGAACGTCGTCCCCCGCCCCCTGCCCCATGAAGTCCCGCACGGCGTCGGGGCCATCGGTCAGCCGGGGCTGCGGGACCACACCCCCGGTCGCGGCCTGGAACCGCTCACTCGCCGCACCTCCCACCACCCGCCGCAACCCACCAGAATGCAGCAAGCCCTTCGCGGCTCGGACATGGTCGGCGATCTGCTCCAGCAACTCCGTGGCCGCCTTGGCCGCCTCAGCCGCCTCAGAACCCGGGTCGGGAATCACGATGCCCGAGCCCTCCACCATGGCCCTCGCGACCTCATTGCCCAGCAGTACCTGAACAACGATGTAATTGACCGAAGCCCTCAGCGACTTCCCCAGCCCATCGATGACCTCTCGCGATTCGGGCCGCAGAGGCGGAACTGGGGCATCCACCTTCTTCCACTGTTCCCATGCGTCGGACTTCCACTGTTCCCATGCGTCGGACGGGAACTCGTCTTCCTTCGGGGCATCGGCCCAGGCGAGACGGCGCTCAGCCTCCCGTATCCAGTTCTCGCTCCAACCCAACCGCCTGAACCACACTGGCGGGACGAGCCCAACCCGGATAGCCCGCAGAACATCCCGGCGCAGCTTCCCGGCTTGCTCCGCGGAGGGCTTCGAGACGCCCGCCAGCCACTTCCATACATATTGCTCTTTTCGCTTCCCACCGTGCCCCCTGCCGGGCTCGTCGACGCCCGTCAGCCACTCCGATGCATACAGCTCTGCTACAGAATCCTCGACGCCGGTCACCTCGATTGCTCGGCCCGGGCCGAGGTAGCGCACCAGCTCCGAGCCCGAGAGCCGCGCCGCCGTGCGCATCTGCCACAGATGGACCGCGTGGGGCTGGCGACTGCCGTCCAGCCACTCCTGAACCTCGGACTCGAAAACGTTGGTCACCGCGGCCGCTCGGGCCCGACCGAGGTGGCGCACCACTTCCTCATCCGGGACTTCGGCGGGAACAGGATTTCCGACGACGTAGTCCACCACGTTGTCCAGAGTCCGCGCTCCCCACTCCTTCATTATCGGCAAACCGAGCACCGTCCGCACGGCGGTAGCTACCCGCTCCGGCTGCCCGTGCGCGAACATCCGCAGGCCCCTCTTGCGGCCTAGCTCCCGCAATCGGTCCTCCACCGCGACCGCGCCTTCCGGCCCGCCGAACGCCTCGAGAATCGTATCCAGCAAGATCCCGCGCATCACCGCACGATCACCGGGACGGCCACGACGCCACTCGAGGACGACTCCCTCAGAGACGCCGATCGCCTCGGCGACGTTCCAGACTTCGCCGAAGAAGTGCGTGAGGTAGTCAAACTCACGACCGTCCAGGGCGTGCGCCAGCTCGCGCAGCACGTTCAGCTCCCGCGGACTGGGCTCCTGGTCCCGCTCACCGGCACGCTGCGGTGGCGGACCGTCGAGCTCGCGCACCTCCACCCGGATGTCGGGCCTACTCCCGGCACGCACCACCTGGTCCAGACCACCGAGCTCGTCCACCTTGCGCTGCAGCTCGTCCCGGTACTCAGCCGCGCTGCGGGGGACACCCGGTTGGGCACGCCCTTCCTCGCCCCACCTCTCCAGCAGACGGCGGCGATCGGCCAGGCGCACCATGAACTGCCCCAGAACCTGCAACCGCTCCTCGTACTGCTCACCGTCCGGCACCAGGTCTTTGACCAGATTCTTGACCCCCTCCCGCCCGCCAAAGGTGCTGACCACAGACCCGGTGATCGCCCGGCGCAACGCCTCGGCATGCCATTCGGGCAGGTGCGACCACATCCGCCACACCCGCGCCGTGGCCTCATCCACCCCCAACGCCTGAGCCAGATACAGGTCCCGGCGCACCCCCGGGTTGACCATACTCATCAACTCCGCGGGCCCCTCATCCTTCAGGGCCGCGAACAACCCACCCCATTCGACCTCACGGCCACGACGCCACAACCCCGGACCCGCCAACCCGTACTCCACCCTGACACCAGCCGGATCCACCACATGCACAAAGAACTCCACCGACTCCCCGACGTTCACCAGCCGACTGTCCGGGGGCAGTTCCTCGTGCGGATCCAGATGCGACGGCACCTCCTCCAACACGAGCGGCGACCTCTGGGTCAGCGGGTCCCACAAGGCGCCGGGCCGCTTGGCGCTATCCGGCCTCGTCCCTGGCGCGTCCTCGCCCATCAGATACCAGGCGTCGATGCGCTTCTCGACCAACTCCCGACCGTTCAGATCCGACTGCCATGTGCTGGTTTTCCATGTCGTCGTCCGCTTCTTCACCACCACCGCACGGTCCGCAACGCCCCACCAGTCCAGCATCCGCAGGAACGCCACGACGTTGTGACCATCAACATCGGCCAGCCTCGGCGCCGCAGGCACTCCCGTCGCTGCCACGAAAGCGTCCAGCGCCGCCTGCCCCGCCCCGGAAACCCCCGCCAAATCCCCCGCGCCCAGCACCGACCGGTCATCCACCACATCCGGCAACGACCCGTCCTCGCCACGCGGCTCAGACCCCCACGCATCCACCGGATCCCTCAACGGCTTCAGCTCACCGAAGGGCACCCCGCCGGAATCCTCGGACAGCCGTACTGGTCCCGCCCCGGCCTGGATTTTCAGCCCGCTGCCCCGCGTACGCAGCCAGTCCGCCAGCGCCCCGGAAAACTCCACCACCTCGGCCCGGTGCTCCCGGCCGAGGTCGTGGTACCTGGCCGCGACCAGCGCCACCACATCCTCCAGCGGCACGACGGCATTCCCGCGAGCCAACGCCGCGACGTCATGCGCGAGCCGCACAATCTGCCCGGCGTTCTCCTTTTCGTCGCTGGACAGGTCCAGCTTCTTCGCCTGGGCGATCGCGCGTTCCAGTTCCTCCTGCGTCCACTGCCCCACCGGTATCTCACTGGTATCCCGTACCGTGCCCGCCCCGGCACCCGGTGTGGTCGACGCGGGCTGTTCCTCCCCAGCAGCCTCCGACCTCGTCTGGACAGACCCCGTCCCGGTAGCCGATGCCTCACCCCCGGCCACCGTCTCGCCACCAGAGGCGGCCGGAACCAACACGGGCGGCAACGGGGGCGCCGGTTCGATCGCATCCGGATCCGGATCCGGCTGCCTCGTAGGACTGGAAGAGATGCGGCCCGGTGTGGGACCGCCGAAACCGCCAGGATCCGCCCGTTCCGGGCCCGCACCACCACGTTCGCCGCCAGCGGCGGAGGCGGAGGTGGCCTGGACCGGCCCCCCATCAGGCGAGGCCAGACGAAGGCGTTTCACACCACCAGCGGGATCAGCAGGGTCAGCCGGATCAGCGGAGGTGCGTCGCTTCCGCTTGCCGGCCGCTTCTCTTGCCCGGGACGCCAGGTCGTCCCAGGCCTTCTCGACCTTCCGCATCACAGGCAACCTGTCCGCGACGGTCTGCAGATCCGTTGTGGTCCAGACTCCCTTCCGTAGCATGCGTTTCGCAGCTTCGACGCTCAAGGCGCGCTTACCGTCCGGATCGAATCCCGGCGGCATCGCCTTCAGGTGCTGTTCCATCCGGCCCGCCAACTTGGCCAGCTCCGCAATCCCCGCCAGCTCCGCAATCCCAGCCAGGTTACGGTCCAACCGCACGGACTCGGACTCCGGCGTATCAAGCGACTCCGTCACCCGCGGCAACCGGCCATCCAGCCACGCCACCTGCTCCGGCCCACCCAATCCGCCATGCTCAGCCCACCAAGCCACATCATCGCCCGCGCCCGCCACCACCTTCGACGGCACCGACGCGGGATCGGTCTTTCTGTCATCACCCTGGACCGCGTCCACGAAATAATGCGCCGACTCGTCTTCAAAGAAATCACCAGAGGCCAGGAACGCAGTCGCGTCGTCACCCTGCACATACACCGCCCGCGGAACATCCTGCGGGGTCGCCGACGGTGCATCCTGCGAAGCCGCCGGCGGCACCCTCAACACAAGGAAATGAACACCGGGCCCCGCCGACTGTTCCATGAACTCCCGCACCGCATCACGACCACCGGTCAGCCGGGGCTGCGGGACAACACCCCCCGTGGCCTCCTGGAACCGCGCACTCGCCGCACCTCCCACCACCCGCCGCAACACACCAGAATGCAGCAAACCCTTCGCCGCGCGAACATGATCGGCGATCTGCTCCAGCAACCGCGTAGCCGCCGCATCAGGGCTGTCCGGGTCGGGAATCTCGATGCCCGAGCCCTCCACCATGGCCCTCGCGTCCTCATTACCCAGCAGATCAGGGCTGTCCGGGTCGGGAATCTCGATGCCCGAGCCCTCCACCATGGCCCTCGCGTCCTCATTACCCAGCAGTACCTGAACAACGATGTAATTGACCGAAGCCCTCAGCGACTTCCCCAGCCCATCAATGACCTCTCGATATTCGGGCCGCAGAGACCGAAGTGAGTTGTTCACCTCCTCCCACTGTTCCACGGCGCCGGACGGGAACACATCCCCCTTCGTGGCATCAGCCCACGCGAGACGGCGCTCAGCCTCCCGAATCCCGCTCTCGCTCCACACCACCCGCCGCAACGGCTGCGGCCACTGCAAGACCCCATCCGCGATAGCCCCCAGAACCCCCAGACGCAGCTCCCCAGCTGTCCCCACGTCGGGCTCGCCGACGCCCGCCAGCCATTCCCATACCTTCGACTCGTCTCTAGGAAGTACGACGGAGGTGTCGGTCACCTCGAGTGCCCGGCCCGGACCGAGGTAACGCACCAGCTCCGAGCCCGAGAGCCGGCCAACCTCGCGCATCTGCTGCACATGGAACCCGTCGAACTGGAATGTGCCGTCCAGCCACGCCTGAGCCGTGGACTCGGGAACAAGGGTCGCCTTTGCCGCGCGGGCTGCGCCGAGGTGGCGCACCACTTCCTCATCCGGGACTTCGGCGGGAACAGCACCCTCGGCGACGTAGTCCACCACCTTGTGAAGAGTCCACGGCAACCAATCCTGCATGGCCGGCAAACCGAGAACCGTCCGCGCCGCCCAAATTAGCCTCTCCGCGGTTTCCGGGTCCGGCTGCCTTTGTGAGGCCACCTGCACGCCCTTCCGGGGGTCCAGCTCCCCGTCCAAGGCCATTCGCTCGCCCCTCTGGGAGCCCAGCTCCCGCAATCGGTTAGCCAGCGCGACCGCCCTTTCCGGCCCGCCGAACGCCGCGACAATCGTGTCGAACACGATCCCGCGCACCACCGCACGATCACCGAGACGGCCAAGACGCAACGCGCTCACGAATATCGGAGAAACGCCGATCGCCTCGGCGACCTGGTGGTCCCAACCGAAGAAGCGCGTGAGGTAGTCAAGCTCATGACCGTCCAGGGCATGCACCAACTCTCGCAGCACGTTCAGCTCCTGCGGGCTGGGCTGCCGACCCAGCTCACCGGCACGCTGCGGTGCCGGACCGCGGAGCTCGCGCACCGGCACCCGGATGTCGGGCCTGCGCCCGGCACGCACCACCTCGTCCAGACCACCGAGCCTGGCCACCTTCTGCCGCAGTTCGGCGCGGTACTCAGCCGCGCTGCGGGGGACACCCTGTGGGGCACGCCCTTCCTCGCCCCACCTCCCCAGCCGACGGCGGCGATCGGCCAGGCGCACCATGATGCCGCCCAGAGCGCTCAACCGCTCCTCGTACAGCTCACCGTCCGGCACCAATTCTTCGACCAGTGCCTTGACCGCCTCCCGCCCGCCGTAGGTGCTGACCACCGACCCGGTGATCGCCCGGCGCAACGCCTCGGCATGCCCTTCGGGCAGGTACGACCACATCCGCCGCACCCGCGCCGTGGCCTCATCCACCCCCCACGCCTGAGCCAGATACCGGCTCTCGCGCGGCCCCGGGTTGACCATATTCATCAACTCCGCAGGCCCCTCATCCTGCAAAGCCGCGAACAACCCCTCCCATTCGACCTCACGGCCACGACGCCACAGCCCCGGACCCGACGACCCGTACTCCACCCGGACACCAGCCGGATCCACCACATGCACGAAGAACTCCGCCGACTCGCCGATATTCTCCAACTGGGTACCCGGCGGCAAAACCCGGTCCGGATCCAGATGCGGCGGCACCGTCCACAACCGATCCGGCGACTTCTGGGTCAGGAGGTCCCACAAATCCTCCGACCGCTTGGCGTGATCCGGCCTCGCCCCTGGCGCGTCCTCGCCCATCACATACCAGGCGTCGATGCTCTCCTCGACCAACTCCCGACCGTCCAGATCCGACTGCCACCTCGTCTTCGACTTCCTCACCACCACCGCATGGCCCGCAACACCCCACCAGTCCTCCATCCGCAGGTGCGCCAGGACATTGTGACTATCAACATCGGCCAGCCTCGGCTCCGCAGGCACTCGCGTCGCCGCCTGGAAAGCGTCCAGCGCCGCGCGTCCCCCCTCGGACACCCCCGCCAAATCCTCCGCGCCGAGCACCGCACTCCGGCCATCCACCACATCCGGCAACGACCCACGTGACCCATCCCGCCCGTCCTCCGCGCCGCCGCCACGCGGCTCAGACCCCCACGCATCCACCGCCTCCCTCAACGGCTTCAGCTCACCGAAGGGCACCCGGCGGGAATCCACATCGGACAGCCGTGCCGGCCCGGCTCCGGCGTGGATGACCGGCCCGCTGCGCCGCGTACGCAGCCAGTCCGCCAGCTCCCGGGAAAACTTCACCACCTGGTCCCGGTGGTCCCGGCCGAGGTCGTGGTGTTTGGCCGCGACCAGCGCCACCACATTCTCCAACGGCACCGCGGCATCCCGGCGAGCCAACTCCGCGACGCCATGCGTGTCCTGCACGATCTGCCCGGCCGTCTCCTTTTCGTCTCTGGACAGGTCCAGCTTCTTCGCCTCGGCGATCGCGCGGACGAGTTCCTCCTGCGTCCACTGCCCCACCGGTTTCCCACCGGTATCCCGTACCGTGCCCGTCCCGGCATCGGGTGTGGTCGACGCGGGCTGTCCCTCCCCAGCCTCCGACCTCGCCTGGGCAGCCGTCCGCTCGACGGCACCACCGTCGGCCCGCTGCCCCTCCGTCACACCGCCAGCACCATCGTCCTGCGAAACAACGTCGCCCGACCAGACAGCACCACCACCGTCCACAACAGACCCCGCGGGGCGCATTGAGCTCCCGGACGGCATCTCCTTTCCGCCCACGCGCTTAAGCCGCTCCAGCAACCCTGGCCGTTCGTTGTTCATGAAGGTATCGAATTCGTCGCTCACCGCTTTATCGCTCGCGGCACCCGCCACACGCGCATCGTCAGTGGGAGTGCCAGCGCTCGGCTCGGCATCCCACGCAGAAGCCCCCGGGTCGTCGACCTGACCACCCGATACCTCACCACCATCACGGCCGAACGCCCGACGGAGACCATCATCACGGAGAAAGGCGATCTCAGTCAGCCACGATTTGAACCGCTCCTCGGAGTCCGGACTCCCGCGCCCGAACGTCCCCGCACCCCCACCACCATCGCTCCCGGTGGAACCCACCACATCCTCGGTGGACTCCGACCGCGCAGCGGTCGCCGGATCACCCGACGCATCCCCAGTGAACTCCGGCCGCACATCCCCACCCAGTGCGGGCACCCCGCCCGCATCACCGACCGATTCGGACCCCGCACCCCGGCCCGTCCCCGGCCCGGCCCCCGCACTCACCTCCGTCAAGGCCACCAACATACGGGCCAGTCTGTTCCGTACCCGCGCGATCTCACCGTCCCCGTCTCCACGCATCATGTGATAGGCCAGCACGCTTACAGCTTGCGACGAGCCATTAAATGACTCCCCCAATTTTATGGATGCGCGGTCCAACAAGATTTTCCGTGCCGGGCCAGACAATTCCTCCAACGCCACATTGGCCTCATTGCTCGACCATCGCAGTTCCCGCTTCGCAGCAGCACTACTCGACAAGCTCGCCAGGCCACGCCATTTCTTCTCGACCGCCCGCATCCCAGGCAACCCGTCCTTGACCCACTGCAGATCCTCTGCGGTCCAGGCTCCCTGCCGTACCATGCGTTTCGCAACGTCGACGTTCCGTTTACGCTCACCGCCCGGATCAAATCCCGGCATCGCTTCCAGATGCAGTTCCATCCGGCCCGCCAACTCGGCCACCTCCGCGATCCCGGCGAGGTTACCGAGCCGCTCCCGCCGCACCGACTCCGGCAAATCAAGCACTCGCGGCAACCGGCCATCCAACGCCGCCTGCACCGGCCCACCCAGAATGACGTCGGCGGCCGCCGCCTGCGAACCCTCCCCCTGCGACGCGGACGCTGAGGAATCATCGCTATCGCTGCCCCCCTCGAAGGCGCGCAGTTCAGCCCACCAGGCCACAGCATCGCCCGCGGCCGCCATCACACCCAACGACAACGTCGACCCGGGATGGATCCTTCTGCCATCACCCTGGACCGCGTCCACGAAATAATGCGCCGGCCCGTTTTTAAAGAAATAACCAGAGGCCAGGAACGCATTCGTCGCATCCTTGCCCGTCACATACTCTGCCCGCGGGGCACCCTGCGAGGTCTCTCCCCACGACGAGGTCGCCGGCGGCATCCTCAGCACAAGGAAATGAACTTCAGGCCCCGCCCACTGCTCCATGAACTCCCGCACCGCAGCGGGGCCACCGGTCAGCCGGGGCTGTGGGACAACACCCCCGGTCGCGGCCTGGAACTCCTCACTCGCCGCACCTCCCACAACCCGCCGCAACACACCAGAATGCAGCATGCCTTCCGCGGCACGGACGCTGTCGGCGATCTGATCCAGCAACTCCGTTGCCGCCTTGGGACCCGCCTTGGGAATCACGATGCCCGAGCCCGCCACCATGACCTTCGCGATCTCATTGCCGAGCAGAACCTGAACAACGATGTAGTTGACCGAAGCCCTCAGCGACCTCCCCAGCCCATCGATGACCTCTCGCGATTCGGGCCGCAGAGACGGAACTGAGGCCGTCACCTTCTTCCACTGTTCCCAAGCCTCGGACGGGAACGGGCCTCCCTTCTTGGCATCGGCCCACGCGAGACGGCGCTCAGCCTCCCGTATCCAGTTCTTGCTCCAACCCAACCGCCTGGACGGCGCTGGCGGGACGAGCCCATCCCGGATAGCCCGCAAAACATCCAGGCGCAGCTTCGCAGGCTCCCCCGCGGGGGGCTCGCCGACGCCCGCCAGCCACCCCCATACCTCCGACTCGTCTATAGGAAACCCGCCGCCGGTATCGGTCACCTCGAGTGCTCGGCCCGGACCGAGGTAACGCACCAGCTCCGAGCTCGGGAGCCGGGCAGCCGCGCGCATCCGCTGCAGATGGTTCGGGTTGGGCTGTTGGCTGCCGTCCCGCCACCTCTGAGCCGTGGACTCGTCAACTCCGGCCTCCAAGGCCGCGCGGGCCGTGCCGAGGTGAGCCACCAAATCCCCATCCGGGACTCCCGCCGGAACAGCATCCTCGGCGACGTACTTCACCAGATCGCCCGGCCTCCAGGGCAACCAATCCTCCATGGCCCGCAAACCGAGAACCGTCGCCACGGTTGCCGGGTCCCGCTGCCGTCGCGGATACCCGCCCCAGTCCAGCTCCCACTTCGACGCCATCTCCAAGCCCAGCTGCTGCAGGGGGCCCCGGCTCTCCCGCAATCGGTTAGCCAGCGCGACCACGCCTTCCGGCCCGCCGAACGCCGCGAGAAACGCGTCCAGCAAGATCCCACGCACCACCGCACGATCACCATGGCCAAGACGGAACCCGCTCCCGTCTTCCGGAAGAACGCCGATCGCCCCGGCGTCCCCGTTATCACCGTAGAAGCGCTTGAGGTAGTCAAGCTCATGACCGTCCAGGGCGTGCACCAGCTCGCGCAGCACGTTCAGCTCCCGCGGACTGGGCTGCCGGCCTGACACACCGGCACGCTGCGGTGCCGGACCGCCGAGCACCGGCACCCGGATGTCGGGCCTGCTCCCGGCAAGCACCACCTCGTCCAGGCCACCGAGCTCGTCCACCTCATCCCGCAGTTGGTCGCGGTAATCGGCCGCAGTGAGGAAGTCACGCCTTTCCTCGCCCCACCTCCCCAACCGACGGCGGCGATCGGCCAGGCCCACCATGAACTGCCCCAGAGCACCCAACCGCTCGTCGTACGGCGGACCGTCCGGCAGCAGTTCTTCGACCAGACTCTTGACCTCCTCCCGCCCGCCATAGGTGCTGACCACCGACCCGATGATCACCCGCCGCAACGCCTCGGCATACCCTTCGGGCAGGTACGACCACATCCGCCACACCCGCGCCGTAGCCTCATCCACCCCCAACACCTGAGCCAGATACCGGCTCTCACGCACCGACGGGTTGACCAAATCCATCAACTCCGCAGGACCCTCATCCTGCAAAGCCGCGAACAACCCACCCCATTCGACCTCACGGCCACGACGCCACAACCCCGGATCCGCCAGCCCGTACTCCACCCTGCCACCCGCCGGATCCACCACATGCACGAAGAACTCCACCGACTCCCCGATGTTCTCCAACTCGGCATCCGGCGGCAAAACCCTGTCCGGATCCAGATGCCGCGGCACCCCCCACCGCTGATTCGGCGCTCTCTGGGTCAGGAATTCCCACAAGTCGTCGGTCCGTTTGGCGCTAAACGGCCTCCCTTGCGCGTACTCGCCCTTCACATACCGGGCGTCGATGCCCTCCTCGACCAACACCGGTGCTTCCGGATCCGACGATCGCCCACTGCGGACCCTCCACGTCGTCTTCCGCCTCCTCACCACCACCGCATCGTCCGCAACACCCAACCAGTCCAGCCGCATCCGCATGTCCGCCATGACATTGTGACCATCAACATCGGCCAGCCTCGGCTCCGCAGGCACTCTTGTCGCTGCCTCGAAGGCGTCCAGCGCCGCCCGCCCCTCCCAAGAAAGCCCCGCCAACTCCTCCACGACCAGCACCACACGCCGGCCATCCACCACATCCGGCAGCGACCCCGGTGACCCATCCTGCGCGTACTCCGCGTCGCCCTCCGCGTCGCCGCCACGCAGCTGAGACCCCCCATCTACCGGAGGCTTCAGCTCACCGAAGGGCACCGGGACGGAAGCGGACGGCCGTGCTGGTCCGGCCCCGGCCCGGATTCTCAGCCCGCTGCCCCGCGTACCCAGCCTGTCCGCCAGCGCCTGGGAAAACTCCACCACCTGATCCCGGTGCTCCCTGCCGAGCTCGCGGCGGCCCTGGTGATCACCGCCGAGCTCGCGGCGCTTGGCCGCGACCAGCGCCACCACATCCTCCAACGGCACAACGGCATCCGCACGAGCCAACCCCTGGACGTCATGCGCGAGCTGCACAATCTGCCTCGCCGCTTTCTTTTCCCTGCTGGACAAGCGCAGCAACTTCGCCTGGGCGATCGCGCCGTCCAGTTCCGGCTGCGACCACTGCCCCACCGGTATCCGACCGGTATCCCGCACCGTGCCCGCCCCGGCACCGGGCGTGGTCGACGCGGGCTGTCCCTCCCCAGCCACCGACCTCGCCTGGGCAGACCCCGTCCCGGTAGCCGGTGTCTTACCCCGGGCCACCGTCTTGTCACCGGCGGCCGGGACCGTTACCGAGGCGTCCGCCAGACCGGCCACGCCCCTACCCCCGCCGGTCAGTACCGCAGCACCGGGCCCGGCCAGCGGCTTGGGACGAGAACCATCCGCGGGGAACACCATTAACTGCGGCTCGCGCCCGCCCTGTCCGGGCATCATCGCGACAACGTTGCGGCCCATCTCCTTCGCCAGTGCCAACCCCTCACCCCGCGTCACCACCACACCCACGTTCGGATCGCTGGGGGACACCAGCAGCACAGCCCCACCCGTGGAATCCGCGCCCCGCACGACTTCCGCCAACCCGCCACCAGCAACCGCCTCCGCGGACACCGGCACCCGCACCACGTTCGCCGGCAAGCCCGCCGGCAACACCGCCGCCGGATCCCGATCCAGAGACGGCGCCGCCGGCGACCCCTCCCCGGACAGTGTCACCGAATCCGCCGACACCACCAACCCGTCCTGGCGATGCGCACCCCCGCGCCCCGCAACCGAGTCCACACCGGGATCCCCATCGCGGCCGGTCACCCCACCCGGCGACCCCGGATACGCCCCAGGCACACGACCATCGGAGTCCACAACAGACTCGGAGCCGACAGTCTCCGGGCGTGCGGCATCCGCGGGCACACCACTGCCGGAGTCCACAACAGACCCGGACCCGACAGTCCCCGGGCGCGCGGCATCCGCAGGCACTCGATCGTCAGATTCCTCGACAGACCCGGGCCTGACTGTCTCCGGGCGCGCGGCATCCGCGGGCACATCAGAAGCATGTGGGGTCACTGTCGGGGAGTCCGGTGTCTTCGAAGCAGACACCTCCAGCGGCCGCTTCCCGGGCACGGCCTGATCGTCACCGGGCTCCGGACTGTACGGCGGTGGTGGTGTGCCCGGCCGGTCCGGGTCAACACCCGGTACCCCACCGGAATACGCGGGTGGTGGTGTGCCCGGCCGGTGCTGCCCGGCACCCGGCGCCACCGGAACATCACCGGCCGCGTCCCTGCCCGGCACACTGCCATCGGCACCCCGCTTACCGTCCGTGCCGTCCGTGCCGTCCTTACCGTCCTTACCGTCCGTGCCGCCCACGACAACGGCTGACACCACAGCGGAAGCGGGCACCACCAGGCCATCATCAGAAGGCACCGACACCGCCGCCGAATCCACCGACCCGGTATCCGAGAACACAGAGTCCACATCAGACACACTCGAGGAATCCGACCCGGCCCCGGAACCCGAGCCAACCCAGCCATCCGATTGCGAGGCATCCGAGGCATCCGATTGCGAGGCATCGGATGGGATGAACGTGCTGTCCTTGTCCGGGGTGCCAGGGATGTCCCCTGGCTGCGACCCGGACCCTGCCCCCGGCAGCGGGGTCTTCTCCCCACCGGTCCCGTCACCATCGTCGCTGCCGCCCCCGCCCCCGCCGGTGCTCTCGAGGTACGGGCTCGGGCCTTCCGGGTGCAGCTTGCCCCGCAACGCCAAACCCGCCAGGTTGCCCACACCGCTGAACACCGTCTCGAAGAAACCCGCCGTCAAACTAAACGGGTTCCAGGTCACCTCCTGGCCCGTGGCCGCCAAATATCCCGCCTCCCCGAAAAACTCCGACAACGCGTTCTCCACCGCCTCCCCCACGCTATGCCCGAACCGCGCCCACCACATCGTCCCCACCGACATCCCCGCATAGTTATCCAGGCTCTTGCCCACCGCGTCCGCGAACTTCGCCATCGCCGACACCGGATACAACTCCGCGTGCTCGGCCACCGCTTTCTTCGCCGCCGCCTCCAGAATCGCCGCGTCCACGTCATCGCCCAGGCCCTTCACCAGGACCTTCGTCAACATGTTGCTGACCAGACCGCCCACCGCCGACAACGGCAGCGCCACCAACGCCGAGAACGCCCCCATCCCCGCCGCCTGCTCGGTCAGCGTCCTATCCCACTTCTGAGCCGATTCCTCACCCAGCATCTGCAGCTGGGCCGGCACGTCCGGCAGCACGTTGAACACCACACCACCAGCCGCCATCATCGCCAACCGCATGAACAACTGCCCCCACCACGTCGTCAACAAAAACCGCATCACCGCCATCCGCGCCGCCAGCCACAACAGCGACGCACCAGCGGTCGCCCCCGCAAACTGCATCGCCCACGCCATCTCTATCCACAGCAATTGCAAGCTATAAATCGTCACCAGCTTCAGATACCGCACCTGCTGCGACGTCTTCCGCACGAACGCCGCTAAATCCAGTAACCCCGCCTGTCCCGAGGACAACAACCCATCAAAAATCCCCAACCCGTCCGCGAACCGGTCCGCCGCTTTCCCCGAAAACTCCGTCCGCACCTTCCCCACCAGCTCCGCCACCAACGCCCGCACCTCACCCAGCTCCGCCGCACCCGACTCCAACGCATCCGCCACCGCGAACAACACACCCTCATCCGCATCCGTCATGTCCTCACCGGTCAACACCTGAAAAAGCCGCCGCACCCCCTCCGGCACCATGATCGACGAAAACATCACACCCACCCCATCCGCAAACCAGCGCCTAGAAAGTCTTGAGCCGCCCCGGTCCGTTCCCGGGTTTCATCTGTGGGGAAGAAAAGAGTCGTGTCTCGTTCGAAGAAGCACCCGCCGGAGTCACGTGAGCGGGCTGTCCGAAAGGTTACCGAGACTCGCGGGGAGCATGCCCCGCAGCGGTCAGCGATGCAGGCGCTGGCCGATCCACCGGGTGTTGGGACAGCCGAGACGGTGCGCAGATGGGTTCGCCACAGCGAGACCGACACCGCGGCGCGTGCGGGTGTAGCGTCCGAAAAGTCAGCGGAGTCGCAACGGCTACGCCGGGAGAATACGGAAGTCAAGCGCGACAACGCGATTCTCAAGCGCGACAACGCGATTCTCACGGCGGCGTCGGCTTTCTTCGCGGCCGAGATCGACCGGCCACATCGCTGATCACGGAGTTCATTGCAGAACACCACGACCTCCGCAAGACGCGCCTGCGGTGGCGCGTCGAGTCGACCCGTGCCGCGCTCCTGAACTTGGTGCGAAAGCCCGACGCCCCGCACAGCTGTCCCACAAGTAAAGGTCTCCAGCCCCACCTGGGCGATTCGCCCTGAGCGAGGTTGGCGAATCCAGTCGAGAAACCTGTCCGTGACATCAGCAAGCGGATGTGGGGCTGCCAGCAGAAACCAACGTTTCTGACCAAGCATCGCCCCTCACCACTTCTCGTCATGCGCGCATTCAACGCCGCACACGCGACATCGGAAGGATGTTGCCAGACAACACGGCATTCCACCACGAAAGCCCGACGAGTGTGCCCCTTTAATCCGGGCGATAGAAGAAAAGAGGCATCGGCCTCGCTCCGGCTCCGAGCTTGTTCGTGACCTCCATCGCGACCGGTGCAGGGTGCCGTTGCCGCAGGCCGGGTGTCGTGAGTACGAAAGCGGGCTCCAGCCGGTTTTTGCACTCACGACTGGTGACCAGGCACGATGGCTCTACACGTGGGCTCGCCCACCGCGCAGGCCGGTGATCTCCACCTGCCCGCCCACCACACTGGTCATCGCCTGGCCTTCTCCCGCAGCCGCGGCGTGGCTGTAGGGCCCGCGGCCGCCGCCGAGCTCCGCAGCGCGGGGACGGTCGTTGAGACGGTCAAGCGGCTGTGACAGGCGTCTCGCCATAGGCCACCCCGAGTGAAACGGGGGCAAAGAGGGTTACACGAAAGGTCAGTTCTCCTTGCGAGGGCCACAGTCGGCACGAGTTTCGGGCATGGTTGGTTGACGGCGCCGAAATAGAGAGGGAATTCTTGGCGATGCCCGACCTGCCAGACGAAGCCGGGTACGCGGTGCAGCGGTCGGAGTCCGAGATCACGCCGTGGAGACGACGTAGAGAATTCGTGAAGACAGCCTTCGCACACTGAGACCACATTGTCACGGAGCGTGTGGGAGATCCTGATGGACCAAGTGCGAGTGGCTGTGCAGGCAGCAGACCCGATCACCGTGGCCGGCCTGACGAGTTACCTGAAGTCGCGGTCGGAGTTGTTACTTGTTCCGAGCCCAGCCGAAGCCGACGTGATCGTATTCGCTGCGGATCCCGTCAACTCGAAGGTGTTGGCTGAGCTGCGAAAGTCGGCACAACAGGTGCCGGTTCCTCGTGTGCTGGTGACCAATGAACTCGACCCGTCCAATGTGCTGAGGGTGGTCGAAGCCCGCGTGGTGGCGGTGTTGCCGCGAACCGCCGCGACCGGGACGAGACTGGTCAACAGCGTGATCGCCGCGGCAAGAGGCGGCGCCGTAATGCCGCCCGACCTGCTGGGGGAGTTGCTGAAGCAGGTCGACCACCTGCAGCGCGAAGTGCTGACGCCGAAGGGCTTGAACGCTTCCGGGCTGACCAACCGCGAAGCCGACGTGCTGCGCTTGATGGCCGGCGGTCTGGACACCGCGGAGATCGCGCAGAAGTTGTGCTATTCGGAACGGACGGTCAAGAACGTCATCTACGGCTTGACCAGTCGCCTCAACCTGCGCAACCGGCCGCACGCGGTGGCCTTTGCGATGAGAGCCGGAGCGATCTGATGAGGGCACGGGGATAAGGGCAAACTGCCGATTGCGTCCCCCGTGACTGCACGCTTGCAGAACACCAGGCCGTCTAGACGAAATCGGACCGTCTCGGGCGAAATCGGGCCGTCTCGGGCAAAATCGGCGGGTCCGGCCAAGCGGGAAACGGCTGAGAATGGCATCGGTCTCGCTCGGGTCCAAGGCTTGGGGCCGGCCAGTAAGACGTGAATCTCATGGGCTCAGTTGTAAAAACGCCCAAGGGCTCACGGGTTCTGCTCAACGACGCGGAGTGCGAGTTCTGGGACGTGGTAGATGCGGGCGCCGTCGACCCACAGCGAAGCGTCGGCCACCGCGAAGCGGCCGTCGGGGTCCTCGCCGAGTTCCAGCACGTCCAGCTCGACCGTCACCGTTTGGTTGGCCGGCGTGACCTGTCCCCGGTATTTCCAGGTCAGCGGCCGATCGGTCACCAACGAAAACCGCGGGTCGGTCAGGCCATCGCCCAGACCGCGGTCGATCATGTAGAACCTCAGCAGCTGGCACATCGCTTCCACCCCCAGCGAGCCCGGTTGCACTGGGTCCTGGAAGAAGTGGGCCTTGAAATACCACTCGCCGGGCCGGACGTCCTTCTCCGCCACCACTCGGCCGAGCCCGGCCTTGCCGCCGTCGGGCCAGTACCCGGTGATGCGATCCAGCACCAGCAGCATCGGACCAGCCAGTCGCAGCGAGCCATGCCCGTCACAGGGAACCAGCTCTCGACACGAGTCGCCCGATAGTCGCTCGCTGCTGGCAGAGGGCAGGCCGATTTGCTCGGCGAATGCCTGTGTGGGAAAGAAACCGAACACGCTCGAAGCATGCAGCAACCGTTGCCCATCGGCCTCGACGTCCACAGCGAACGAGACGATGATCGTCCCGGAATACCGGGAAATGTCCAGCAGGGTAACCGTCGTGTGTAGCGTCTGCACCGACCGGTCCACCTCGCCGAGAATAGTGGCGCTGCCGTCCAGATTGCGGAAAAGAAGGTCCTCTTCGGACGACAGCGTGCATCCCGCGTAGGAGGCGAACCACCCGCACGGCTGCAGCGCCACTTCCATCAATACCGCCAACGGCATCACCGGATACCCGTTCTCCGCCCAGTACCAGGCATCCGCCGGCAGGTCGTATTCGGCGACGGCTTGACCGCCCGCGGTCATCGCGCCCTGCGGCGCGTCGACCGAGACGATCCGCGAGATGAAGTGGTACGGCGGCCCCGGTAACCGCGCCGAACGCCGGACGCCATCGAACGGGGCGAACGCGGGGCCGAACGCATCGGTCGGCTTGCCCCAGGCCGATGCGAGAAGCCCGGAACGGCCGAAGATGCCGCTGCCGACTTCGGCATCCTGAACGGGAACCAAGGTCGCCAGCGGCCAATCCGGCACCAGGCGCAGCCCGGCTCGTCTCGCGTGGAATGCCTTGACCCCGTCCACCGTGCACAGCACGTCGGCGATCAGGGTCGGTACCGGACCCGCCGAAACTTCGGTGACGAACACTTCGTAGGTGATCGACCGGCTGTCCGGGGTCACCTGGCCGCGACAGCGCATTGCCACCGGCTCGCCGGTCACCGGCTCGAACCGCCAGCCGTCGGCGTCCACGGTGTACCCGAGTGCCGCAAGGTAGAAGGCCATTGCCTGCAGGCAGCCTTCGTACATCAGGGTGCCGGGCATGCACGGGTCGTCCTTGAAGTGGCCTTCGAAGAACCAGTCGGCGGCGGAGACCGGTGTTTCCGCCCGCAGATAACCGCGTTTCCACGGACCGCCGGCCGGATCGAACTCGGTGACCTCGCGCAGCAGCTGCATCTTTCCGCCGGCGATGCGCGGGGTGCGGACGTGCGCCTGGGTGCACAGCCATTCTGGGCCGAAGCAGTCGTCCGGCCGCCCAGCCGCGAATGCGGCGACCTGCTCGGCGGCGAAGCTGCGCGCCGAGCACACCACCTGTGGTTCATCGAGCCAGCGAGCGGGTTCGGGGGTCTCGCCGGCCGGATCCCACAAGACGCCGCTGGTGTCGGCAAGCTCATGGTCGCTGAAGAACCCCGCCTGGCCGCCGCGCACGCTCAGCCTGAGTTCGCCGTCGACCCGGCAGTCGTAGTGAAAGAAGAAAAGGCGCATGCCACCGTGGTCGCCGTGACCGTCGATGTGGATGTCGAAGTCGAGCATCTCACCGGGCATGGGTGGGCTGCCGTGAAAAGTCAGCTCGCAGCCCAGCAGCCGGTAAACGCGTTCGCCACGGTTGAGCAGATCCACCCCCATCCAGCTGATCAGGAGCAAGTCCGCCTGTCCTGCCTCGATCACCAGACCGGCCGGCATGCGCCCAGCCGGATCGAGATACCACGCATCGGCGGCCACGTCGGTCTGGGTCCAGATCGTGCCGGTCCCCAACCGCCCGCGCGGCGCATCGATCGCGGTCACCCGGTCGGCCAGCAGCATCGGAGGCTGGGGCATCCGGACCTGACGCCGAAACCCGTCCTGCGCCCGGAACTCCGGCCCGAACACCTCCGAAATCCGCCCACTCGCCAACTGCACAAGCTGCTCCCGACCGAAAACCGGGCCGCTCAACTGCCCGGTCGGGTGCTGGGTCAAGGGCGCCTCTGACCAACGTGCTTGGTCAACGGTGCCCTGCACCTCGCCCCGACCGGGCGTACCGGGGCGGCGCATCAGGACCATGCGTGATTTCTCGAGCAGGGCGAGGTATTGCTGATGCACCTGGGCATGGCTTTCGAGGAACTCCTGGTGCGTCGAAGCGACGATGCGGTGCCATTCGCCGTCCGCGTGGAGTGCCGCCCTCTCGACCGGAGTCCGGACGGGTGCCGGAGCCTGGACGGGTGCCGGAGTCCGGACGGGTGCCGGAGTCCGGACGGGCAGTAGCGGCTCACCCGCCGGATCCGGGACCGGTGCCAACATCTCGCCGACGGAAGGAAGCACCGGTGCCGGATGCATTCGCTGCTCCGGGTGCGGTTCCGGTAGCACGATCGGCGGTGGATGTGCCGCGGTGGCGAAGGCCTCGACCACGGGGCGTGGCGCGGGCCGACCGGTCGCCAGCGCGCCGAGGAGCCGTTCGTGGTCGACGATGACACCCGCTGCGACCAGTTCCGCGACCGCGCGTGTTAGCTGGCGCAAACTCCGGCCGTCAGCCGAATCCAGCGCTACGGCCACATGTTCCCGGTCGCCGAGAATCCGCTGGATCCATCCCGTGCACAGCCCGCGCGGCCCGTGCTCGATGAACACCCGGACCCCGTCGCGCCACGCCCGCTCGACGGTCCCGATGAAATCGATTGTGCCGACCGCCTGCGCGGTCACGGCGTCGGCGGCATTCTGCGCGGTCACCACGTACGGCTCCGTGGTGGCGCAGGAGTAGAAGCGCACGTCCGGCAGATCGAAGGTGGGCCGGCGGTGCAGCTCCCAATACTCTCGCCGTACCTCGTCGACCTCCGGGACGTGCGCGGCAATGTCGTAGTCGAGCCGCAGAGCGTTCGGTTGTCCCAGCCGCCGCAGCACCCGCTGGCACCCCTCGGATTCGCCGCCGAGAACACTCACCCCGGGCGCGTTCATCGCCATCAGGTGCACGGCGGGTTCGCCGGCGACGGCCTCGCGGACGGCTTCCGCTGATGCGCTGACGATGTAGGCGGCCCATTTCTCGCCCGTAACGCCGTGCCGCCGCCACGCCCGGCGAACGGCGGCGAACTCCCCGGCGAGCGCGCTGGTCAACACCACGGAGTCCTCGGCCTCCGCAACCAGCCGCGGTACGTCGCGCCATGCGCCCATCGCGACCAGTGCGCTGGACTCTCCCGAGGAATAGCCGATGACCGCGGTGGGTTTCACGCCGAGCAAGCCCCGCGTGATCTCCGTGTGCAGCTGGCCGAGTACTGACGCGCCCCAAATCTGGTCCAACGCACGTGGTGCCGTCCCGGCGTACGCCCATCCGATCAGTTCGGTCAGCGACCCACAACGCTGTTCGACTCGTTGCCGGATATCCGGCAGCGCGAGCATGACCTCCCGCCCCATCCGCGGGTAGCTGGCGGAACCATTGGAGAACACGAACGCCGTTTCGCCCGCGATCGGTTCGTTCCGGAACGCCACCCCTTCCGGCTGGAGGCCCTGCCCGGCCAGCCAACGTTCGGCGGCCCCGATCCGATCGTGCAGCTGAGTCTGGTCGGATGCCAGGACGACCAGTCGCGCGGGTCCCGTGTCGGTTTCCCGGCCTGCCCGCGCGGCAGCGAGGGCTGTGGCTGCATCGGCGCCGGAAAACACGTGCAATCTGCCGACGTCATCGGCGATCCACGCAACCGCGGAGTCAGCCCGGAGTCCGAGATGTCGCTCCTGCGACCCCAGCGTCGACACCGCCACAGCCGCGCTCCGACGGCCAACGGACGGATCGGCCGGATGGTCGACACGCGGGCCAGCCGACTGGTCGACACGTGGATCGGCCGGCTGGTCGATACGCGGTATCGCCCCGTGCCGCACGGCCACGGCGGCGCACGCCACGGCCAGCAACCCCTTGGCCGCATGCGGCACCCCGAAAACGCCTGCGGGGTCGAAGGATTCTCTGCAGCGATGAGTCACCTGGTTCTGCTGGTCCGCAATTTCAATGGAAATCGAATCCCCGATTTCCATTGAAATTGCGCCGTCACCCACGACGAGGCTGACATCCGGTTGGGGGTCCGTGAGGACGGCGAGTATGTCGTCGCCGTCTCCGCGCGCGTCGTCGAGGCGTTTGAGGACCAGCACGACGGCTGCATCGCCGGGTGGGACGTCGATGTTCAGGTCTGCGAGAGCCTTGCGGTGGACCTGCTCGTGGGAGAGGTCGACGGCACCGACCAACACCGCGTCGGCCTCCCGCGTGCGCAAGGCTCGCTCACCGATTTCGAGCGCCACCAGACCGGATGCTTCCTCCGCCGAGACGGTAAAGCTCGGTCCGGCCAGGTCCAATTGGGCATTGATCCGGTTCGCCACGACGTTCGGCATCGTGCCGACGACCGCGGAAGCGTCGAGTACCGGCGCGAAAGCGTCCGGATACCGCTCGCGTAGGTCCGATTCGCCGAGGTTGCTCGCCACGCGGGTGCGGGTCGGATAGCGGGCTACCTCGGCATCGCAACCCATGCCGACCAGCACCATCGTCCGATCCCGGACCAGACTGACATCGCGCACCGCCTCGCGGGCGGCCTCCAGAATCGACACCTGCTGGCCCAGTGCCTTCTGCAGGTCCGCCGGTGGCACGCGAAGTTCCGGGACGGCGACCGCGTAATCGACGGCCGGGCTCAGGCGGGGGGTCCCACGCAGTAGAGCATCGCGGAACTCGTCGAAGTCCGCGCAGTCGGCGACTCGCGCGCCGATCCCCACGATCGCGACCTCATCGGGTCGTGAGTGCGAAGACGGGCCAGAGGCCGTTTTCGCACTCACGACCACGTTGTCGCCTGTCCATTGTTCGAGGACCAGGTGGGCGTTGTTGCCGCCGAAGCCGAACGCGCTGATCCCAGCACGACGGAGGCCTTCCCACGCTTCGGCTTCGTGCAGCAGGCGCAGCGGGGTGTCGCGCAGCGCTTCGACCGGCTCGTCGGCTCCGAGCGTTGGAGGGCGAATGCCGGCGTCCATCGCGGCAAGCACCTTCAGCACACCGGCGGCTCCTGCGGCCGTGATGAGGTGGCCGGTGTTCGACTTCGCCGAACCGATCGGCAGATCCCGCGCCCCGGCGAAGGCCCGCGAGGTGCTGCGAACCTCGACCGCATCGCCGAGGCTGGTGCCGGTCGCGTGGCACTCGAGAAGCGACACCGACTCAGGCGAGATCTCAGCGTCGGCATAGGCCTGCTGGAGCGCGCGAACCTGACCCTCCTCGGTGGGCACCAGGATGCCCTTCGACCGTCCGTCGTTGGACAGTCCGACACCCCGAATCACGCCACGAATCCGGACGCCCGCGGCGAGGGCGTCGGACAACCTCATCAGGGCGACGAAGGCCGCGCCTTCCGCCGGGACCAGGCCGTCGGCATCGCGGTGGAAGGGACGGCTGCGTCCGGTAGGGCTCAGCGCGGACAACGCACTGAACGCCTGGTGGATCGCGAGATCGTCGGTCCGGTTGACCGCGCCCGCCACCATGAGATCCGCCGTGCCATCGTGCAGGCGATCGCACGCCAACTTGATCGCGTAGAGCGACGATGCGCACGCCGCGTCCAACGCGAACGCGCCCGCACCCAAGCCGAGCGCGGCGGCCGCGAAATGCGCCGGGATACCGGAGGAAAACCGGTTCAGCGCGCTGGGTTCGGGCCCATCGAGCAGGCCGGACAAAACCGCCCGGACAGCGGGCGTCTGGTCGGACAACCACACGCTCTCGGCAAAACGCACCATGCCGTCCGTGGGCAGCGACAGATTGCCGAGCACCAGTCCGGCACGTTCGCGGGGCTGGCCGACGCCTGCTTCCCCCAGTGCTTGACGCACACCGTGCAGTACCCAGCGATACGACTCGTCCAGCACGCCGATCCGCGCGGCATCGACCTGCAACCCGTCAGGATCGAAGACACCGGCGAAGCCGGAGACATAACCGCCGATGTCACTGCTGATGCCAAGTGGCACGTCGCCGGCGGGCAGTCTCCAGCGGCCTTCGGGAACCCGGGTGAGGCTGACCCGGCGTTCGATGATGTTGTCCCAGAACGTATCCGGGTCAAGTGCGCCCGGTAGTACGCACCCACGACCGACGATGGCGATCGGCTCGAACACGCCCGTCACCTCCCGCTCGGGGCGCCATCGGGGCGGGCCACCAGGCGAAGCCCGTGCAGCTCGGCGACGGGTGTGCCGTCGGCGGCGCAGAGCTGGAGATCGCACTCAGCATGAGCGCTGTGCACCTCGCCCGCCCGGATGATGCTCGTGCCCGCACCGTCCAGCATTCCCGGACGATGCAGCCGGAATTCGCCGACGCCCATGGGCAGCGCGGCGGTCCCCAGCGCCCGCTGCGCCCACAAGGTCGCCAGCTGGATACCGCCGTCCACCGCCGCCGGATCGGTGTAACGGTGCTCATCTGGCCAGCCCAGCACACGCGCGCCGACAACCGTCCCAACCGCTCCGGCCGCGGAGACCCCGTCGACGCCGCGGAGGGCCTGGAACGCCGGACCGTGGAACAGCAGGTAGCCGTCGTAGATCGGCCTGTCGCCGAAGGCGTGCAGGCGCGCCGGGATGTCCCATCGGCGCGGTGCGCCGACCACCCTTTCAATTGTTGTTTCAGTCGAAACCGCGGTCCGTCCGCAGTCCAGTTTCGCTCGGTAATGCGGCAACTCCCCCGTGCCATGCAGGACCAGGGATCCGCCGGGCTCGCAGGTGATGCGCACGATATCGCCGTCTCCGGCAAAGTGGTCGAGGGTGATCTTGCGGAGTACGTCGAGGTCGCGAAGCGCGGCGGTTTCGCACGTTCCGGCCAGGTGCGCCGCGGCGGTGAACCACTCCAGCACCATCGCGACCGGAACCACCGTCGTGCCGGCAACGGAGTGGTCCGCCAGATACGGATGCGACCGGTCGGTGACCACGATCTCCCCGGCTGCGCTGGGCTCGGCTTTCGGGAAGCCGCCCGCGGCGCACACGACATGCACAGGCTCGCGCGCGCCCAGTACCTCGTCAACGAACGCTTTCGCCCCTGCTTCGATCGGGATCAGCTGGACTCCGGAGGCCCGCAAACGGTCGGCCAGCGACGCATCCACCATCCCGCCGTCCCAAGGGCCCCACGCAATGGTGCGAACCAGGCACCCCGGTCGTTTCGCGCGCTCCGCCGCGGCGATCTGGGTGATGACCTCGTTGGCCATCGCGTAGTCGCTCTGCCCCGCGTTGCCGTAGCAGGCGGCGACCGAGGAGAACACGCAGAGGAGATCAAGGGGATCGTCCGCTGTCACGTCGAGCAGGGTGCGCAGACCGCCGACCTTCGTGCCGAAGACGTAGTCGAGCTGTTCGTCGGTCTTGTCCTTGATGGTCTTGTCCGCCAGCACCCCGGCACCGTGCACGACCCCAGTGATAGGCCCCCACTGCGCGCGCACTTCCGCCAGAGCCTCGGTCAGCGCCGCGCTGTCGCGGACGTCCACGGGAAGATAGCGGGCCGGCGAACCGCAGGATTCGAGCGCGTCGAGCGTCGCCCGGATTTCGCGGCAGGAAAGCACTCTGGCGGTTTCGGATCTGATCCGCTGCGGTGCGGTTGACTCACCACTGGTCCGCAGGTGCTCGGCCACCGCCTCCCGCACCGCTGCCTCGCCGGACACGCCACGCAAGTAAGACGGCTCTTCCGCCAAGGGCGTGCGGCCGAGCAGGACGACCTTCGGTTTGCGTGCGGCGGCGAGGGCTCGCGCCGCCATCGCGGTCACACCGCGCGCTCCACCGCTGATGACGATCACGGACTCCGGACCGATCACATCGGTCCACGGGTCGCCGAACGGCGCATCGGCGTGGTGGAGCACGGTGCGGGCGCCGTCAGCGGTCAGTCCCACATCAGTCACCCCGCCGCCGGTGAGCAGCTCACGAGCGATTGCCCGGGCCAGCTCGACGCCGCTGCGCCCACCCCGCTCGCAGTCGATCGCTTTGACCGCCGTACCCGGCCATTCCTTCGCGGCGGTACGCGCCAGCGCCGCGACCCCACCGAGCCACACGCGTTCCGGCGCGGAGCCGGACAGCCCGAAGTCACCACCGGTGTCCTGCACCGTAACGAAAACCCTGGGTGTTTCCGGACGACCAGCGACCATCGCGCGAGCCACCCGCAAAGCGTCCCGGTTGACCCCGATTGCCTCATCTGCCGAGCCAGAGCGCAGGCCCCCGAGGAAGATGACGCCGTCGGTGTCGCCCTGGACGTCCGCGGTGACGAACGCGCGCACACCGTGCTCGACGAGTTCGGCCGCCAGCGGCTCGGCCACGCCGGTTCCGTCCTCGGTGATCGCTATAGACGCGCCGATCAACCCGGACAGCGCGAACCCGGCCGCCGGTGCCCGCCGGGCCGAAATAGCCAGTCGCGTCAACTCGGTTGGCTTGTCACTCGGCGCTATTTCCTGGGGTACGGCAGGTTCGGCTGCGACGTGCACCACGCCGCTGTCTCCGGCGCCGAGCAGTTCAGCCACCTCGCCCAGCGTTCCGGCGGCACCCAGCAACGCCGGATCAACCTCTGCCAGACCGGGAACCCGTTCCCGCACCGCCGAAAGAATCTCCACCCGCTTTATCGAATCAATGCCCAGATCCGATTCCAGCTCCATCCCCGCATCAAGCACGCTCAACGGATAACCCGTCTTCTCCGCGACCACCTCCAACACCAACCCCACATCAACACGACTCGACTCCGGCTCCGCAGCCGGGTTCTCAACCGGGTTCTCAACCGAAGCCGGGTATGCGTCGTATGCGTCGTATGACGGTGCCACGGAATCAGCAGCCGGAACCGGAACGCCCACGGGTTCCGGTGGAGGCGATGGCGTTTGGGGCACGGTGTAGCCGGCATGGCCCCACGGGGGAACCGCGGGCTGCACGGCAGCCGCTTCGGGCACGCTAGCGGAAGAGAACCCGCCGGACGCTGCTTCCGGCACGCCGCCGGAAGACAACCCGCCGAGAGCCGCTTCGGACATGCGGAGGAACGCCAGGTGCGTCTCGGCCATCACGCGCTGGTAGGTGGCATGCGCTTCGCTCGCCTGCCGCTGCGTCTCCCGCAACGCGTCCAGCCAGGGGTCCGAAACGGGATGCGGCGCACTCCTGACCAGGTTGCTTGGTGAAGGATGCCCCTCACCCGGCACCCAGTCGGGGGGAGGTCGATGTCCTTGAACGACAGGTTCGTCCACGGGTTCGGGAACTGGGGTGGTGATCTTGGCCTGCTGTGGTGGGTTGGGCGGCGGGAGTTCGTGGGCACCGCCGGGCGGCGGATACGGTTTGCCGTAGTTCGCGCCGAGCAGGTCCACTGTCATGCCGGGTTTTTCGTCCATTCGGGGTTCCTCGATCGGCGTGAACGGGCACCACAGTGCCTCGAAGTTCAGGGGAATGCCGCGCACGGCGAGCTGGGCCAGCCCTTCGTGCAGGGCGGTGACCCCGTCGGTACGGGCGTGATCCAGGCTGACCGACAGGTGTTCGCGTCCGGCCAGGATGTCGCTGGTCAGTCTCGCGAGGGTCGCTCCCGCACCGACCTCGACGAACGTACGGACACCGTTGGCGTGCATGGTCTCGATCTGGTCTACGAACCGGACCGGCCGCTGAAGGTGGTCGGCGAGGCGGTCCCGGATCGGGTCCGGGTCGGGCGGGTAACGATCGGCTTCCGCGTTCGAGTACGCGTCGATTCGCGGCGGCTCGACGTCCACTGCCGTAAGGAATTCCCGCAGCGGTGCGCGGGCGGAGTCCATGAGCGGGCTGTGAAAAGCGGCGGCCGTGTTCAGTTTCCGGGCAGCTCGGCCGGCTTCGGCAAGCCATTTCGCCAGCCGGTCGATCGCCTCGGTGGTGCCGGACACCACGACTTGTTTGGGTGCGTTGTGGTTGGCGACCCACAGCTGGTCGTCGAGATCCGCAACGACCGAGCGGACGTCGTCGATGGAGCCTGCGACCGCGAGCATAGCTCCTTGTGACGCGGCGGCGTCCCGCATCAGTTCGCCGCGCTTGCGTGCCAGCCTGATGAGCGTCTCGGCGTCGTAGCAACCGGCGACGTGCAACGCGACCAGTTCTCCGAAGCTGTGCCCCGCAACGGCATCCGGCGACACACCCAAGGTGCGCAGAACTTCCAGCAACGCAAGGCTTTGCACAGCGAGAGCCGGTTGTGCCCATTCCGTGCGGGTCAGCAGGCGGTCTTGCGCGGCCCGCTCGTCCTCGGTGAAGGCGGGAGGCGGGAATACCAAGCGGTGCAGCGCGACACCGTCGAAGCTGATTCCAGCGGCCGAGTCCCACGCACTCCTGGCGGCCGGATGAAGCATCGCGACCTCTGCGCCCATCCCGACGTACTGGCTGCCCTGCCCGGAGAACAGGAGTCCCAGCTTGCCGGGATCGGTACGACGAGGCGCATAGTAGACACCTCGCGGGGCGGACAGCGCCGTTTCCGGATCCGCTTCGATGCGGTCCGCTGTCTCTGCCAGCTTCGCGGTCAGATCGGCTTCGGTGGTCGCCACGATCGCCAGTCTGGACTGGGCGGTGTGGTCGAACGCGCCTTGTGTCTCCCGCGCGATCGCGGCCAGCGGGCGGGAGACACCGGTGCTTGCCCGGCATGCGCTCACGAGCGCCTGCGGGGAATCGGCCGAGAACAGAACCAGCTCGGAGGAGGCGGCCCTGGTCAAATCGGGCGCACGGCTCTCCGACCCCGGCGAGGGCCGGTACTCCTCCAACGTGACGTGGAAATCTGTTCCGCCGAAGCCGAAGCTGGACACCGCAGCGCGCCGCGGATGGCTGCCGTCGCTGATCCACGGACGTGCCTGGGTGTTCAGGTAGAACGGGCTGCCGGCGAATCCGAGTGCCGGATTGGGGCGGTCGACCTTGATCGTCGGAGGCAATGCCTTTTGACTCAATGCGAGCGTGGCCTTTAGCAGACCGGCAGCGCCCGCCGCGTTCTTGGTGTGGCCGATCTGCGACTTCACCGAGCCAAGCGCGCACCACTGGGAGTCGGAGCGTCCGGCCGCGCCGAACACGGCTCGAAGCCCGGCGAACTCGGCAGCGTCCCCGGCAGCAGTTCCAGTGCCGTGCGCCTCGACTAGCTCCACCGTTTCCGGACCGTAGCCCGCGGAGTCGTAGGCCCGGCGCAGCGCCCTGGCCTGTCCTTCGGGCACCGGCGCGTAGATGGAGCTGCCGCGCCCGTCCGAGGCGGTGCCGATGCCACGGATGACCGCGTGAATCCGGTCGCCGTCGCGCTCGGCATCTTCGAGGCGGCGAATCGCGAACAGGACAATCCCTTCCCCGAGAACCATGCCGTCGGCCTGGTCCGAGAAGGGACGGCAATCGCCAGTTGGAGAAAGCGCGGGTGTCTTGCTGAAGCAGGTGTACATCACCGGATCGTTGAGTGTGTCCACACCGCCGGTGATCACCAAGTCGGCCTGACCGGTGGCGAGTTCGTTCGCCCCGCTGGACAACGCAGCCAACGAGCTCGCACACGCGGCGTCCGTGGTGTAGTTGCTCCCGTGCAGATCGAACCTGTTCGCGATCCGCCCGGCCACGACGTTGCTGAGTAAGCCGGGCAGGCTGGCCTCCTGCCACGGGACGTAGCTGGCTGCGATTCGATCGCAGATCGCCTGCGCCTGGTCCTCGGCGATGCCGCTGTCCCGCAACGCCTTCAGCCACACCGGCCGCTGGATGCGACTGCCCATAGTGGTCAGCAGTTCCAGCGACGACGTGCCGAGGATTACGCTCACCCGCTCGCGATCCACACCCGACAGGCCGGGAAGGCCGGACAGCAGTTGTTCGGCTGCCACGAGTGCAAGCAGTTGACTGGTGTCGGTGGCTTCCAACACCTTGGGGGGAATGCCGTGAGCGAGCGGATCGAACGGCACCGGCGAGAGGAACGCGCCGCGATGCGCATAGGTCTTGTCCGGTGCCGCCGGATCCGGGTCGTAGTGGTCCTCGACCAGCCAGTGCGTCGCCGGTACCTCGGTGACCTGGTCTTCTCCCGTCACGACGGTGCGCCAGAATCCGCCCGGATCGGAAGAACCCGGCAGCAGCGCGCTGACCCCGACAATCGCGACCGGCGGCATGGTTCTCGTTCTCGCCTCGGGCATGGCCTTGTCCTCAGTGTCGATGGTCCCGTGAGTGTTTTGGGGTGCTATGACACCCCGAAACACTCACGGGCTCTTATGTAAGCCTGCGCGGCGTGAAGCGGAAAGCGGTCGCGGGGACCGGCACTCCGTAGGTGCGCAGCTGGTGGGCTCTGGTCACCACCGCAGCACCTTCCAGCAGATTGCGGGCGACCTGCACGACACTGCGGTTCGCCGGGTCCGCGAGGAAACTGCCGGCCGCCCAGCGGTTGAAGGCTCCCGTTGCCGGCCCGCACCAGAGCTGGTAATCGGCGCGGCGCGTCGTCTCGCCATGGATCGCCCACCAGCTCGACCTGCCCAAGTACCACCGGCATACCAGCGCCATGCGGTGTTTCGGATCGGCCTCGGCGCGAGAAAGCTCGTCAGGATCCCGCTCCAGCCAGTAGCGCCGCGTCTCCGCCCAGACGTCCGCGATCGTGGCGCCCAGCACACTACGTTCGAGCTTTTCGGCCTCCCGGTCGGGCATTTCGTCGAACGACCGATACTGCCGGTAGATCTGGTACAGCTGGTTCGCACGCGGGCCGAACATGGTGCCCTTGCGGAGCACCTGCACCTTGGCGCCAAGCTCGAACATGTCTGAGGCTGGTGCCATCATCACGTCCGCGATGTCGGCCGCCGCAAGCATTTCCTTCGCCTCCGCCGAGATTCCGGCCTCCAGGCAGGTCTGGTTCACCGACCCGGTGAGCACGTAGGCCGCCCCGGCGGCAAGGGCCGACGCGACACCGTGGGGCGTGCCGAGGCCACCCGCAGCACCGATCCGAACGTTGCGCCCATGCCGGAATCGGGTGCTCAACGCATCACGCAGCTCCATGATCCGGGGCAGCAACGATGCGAGCGGCCGGTTGTCGGTATGCCCACCGCTGTCGGCTTCCACGGTGATGTCCTCGGCCACGGGGACGCGCTTGGCGAGTTCGGCTTCGTCAGCGGTGATCCGGCCATTCACGACCAGCTCATCCAGCAGGCGCTGCGGTGCCGGGGCGATGAACTTCTCCGCGACCTCCGGGCGGGAGATCTTCGCGAACACCCGTGTCCCGCGGACGATCCGGCCACTGCGGTCTGTTCGCAGTCCGGATGCTGCCAACTGGACCACCGTCGGAGTCAGATCCATGAACGCGGAGGCCGAAACCGCGGGCACCTGCTCCCGGAGGAGCATGTCGACCAGGTGCCTCTCCCACGCCGGATTCTGTGGCGCGTGGATGACGTTCACTCCCCAGTTCTGCCGGTCCGGCAACGCTTCCCGGAGGTTTTGCACCGTCGCCGTCACCTTGGGAACGGGGATACCCGCGGCGCCGAAGAAGCCGAGCATGTCCGCTCGTGCCATGGCGATCACCAGCTCCGCGGTCGCGATTCCGTTCGCCATTTCGCCCGCGACATAGGGAAACCGCGTGCCATGAACCTCGTTGAAGGAGCGGTCACCCAGCCATTCCGGGTACAGCGGCGGCAAGGTGGCCAGCACACGCCGACCGCGCGGGTCGCCGACGATGGCGCCGATTCCGTTGCCGGGGGTCGCGACGATCCGGACTTCTTCACGAATCCTTGCCACCACGTCGGCAAGCGGCTCCTGCGCTCCGGGTTGCACGACGCTGGGGACCGTGGTCGAGGACATCTTCATCACTTCTCCAGCAGCGTCTCGTCAAGCACTTTCCGCAAGGTCGCGGCCAGCCCGCGCAGGTCAGCCCCGCCGATGATGGTGAAGTGGTTGCCGGGCACCTCATGCACGCGCAGTCGAGCCATCTGCACCGACGCCCAGCCGTTGTGGGGATCCCCCACCGTTATCGCTGGTCGCCGCGCCTCGCCGAAGACTGGCGGAAAAGGTTCGACAGCGCGAAGCAACGTCATCGACAGATCAGACGGCTGAGGCCGGTAGGCGATGTTGGCTTCCAGATTCGATTGGAACACCGGCAACAACCGATCGAGTAGTCGATCGGCCGCTGCCGCGCCCATGATCTGAAGCTCTCTGATGACCAGCTCACGGCACTGGGCGAACGTCAGTGCGGGATCCACCTTCAACGCATCCCCTTGGGCTCCCGACATCGCCCGGTGCACCGCCACCAGCTCCTCCAGCGCGGCACGCTCATCCCAAACCGGGGCGGTCTGCCCCCCTCGCGGAAGGTAACTGTCGATCCCCACCACGCCGGCGACCTCTGCCCCATCACGCCGCAACCGGCAGCCGATCTCGTACGCGACCAGACCACCGAACGAGTAGCCACCAATGACGTAGGGACCACGCGGCTGGACCGCGTAGATGTCCTCGAGGTACCGGTCGGCGAGTTCCTCGACGGTCTTGAGTGCCGGCTCGCCGCCGTCATACCCGGGGGCTTGAAGCCCGTAGAACGGGTATCCTGGACCCAGATCATCGGCGAGCGCCTGTAGCTGATGCGCTGCTCCGACCGCGCCGCCGACGCAGAAGAAGGGTCGTGGCGGAGTCAGCGCAACGGCCAACACCGGCTTCCGCTCCACGTCAAGCGTGTCGGCGTGCTCACCGTCCATCAGCATGACCAGTTGGCGTGCAACCGCTTCCAGCGTGGGATGTTCGAGCAACAGCGTTGGCGGGACGCGGAAGCCCAGCCAGTCGGATAGCTCGGCCTGCAGTCCGGTCGCGGTCAGCGAGTCGAGCCCGTAGTCATCCAGTGGGGCCTGTGGGTCGATCTCGGCCACGGGGCGGCCGAGTTCGGCCGCGAGCTGCCGGGTCAGCCACTCCAGCAGCTCGGCACCGGAACGCACCTGGTATCGCGGTGCGCCGAGCCGGCCTCGCCCCCGGCTGTCGTCGGCCACTGGAGCTGCGAAGTAGCGGCGCGCGAGATCCTGAGCATAAGCCACATTGGTCTCGATCAACTCGAAACCCAGGAGACTCCCGACGTGGTAAGTCTGCCGGTCTCCTTGCATGCGCTCGAGGCGATCGAGAACACCGTCCTTGAGATCCGCGGCGCTGAAGTGCGGCATGAACGGCCATCGTCCGGCGACCAGTACCTCGGTAACCTGACCACCCATCGCGGCCACATCTGCACGAAGCCGCCGGACGATGTCCGCGGTGTCCAGGCCTCGCGCCCCATAGGAGTAGCAGGTGTAGACGTCCGTGTTGGCATACCGGTTGTGGTAGGCGACGCAGTGGCCAGGTGGCGGTGCCGCCTCCTTGGAGCGCACGAGATACATGCCGGCTCTGGGCAGTCCGGAAATCCGGCAAAGCACGGTGTAGTAGTCGATCGTGCGAACCCTCGACGCGATATCCCGCTCGTCGGCGGTGGCGTCGAGCACGTCGACGACCTGGTCGAGCGGAACGGAAAGGACGAGCGAATCCGCATGTACCGGGCCGGAATCGGTGTGCACGACGACGCCGCCGGAGGCGCGTTCGATCGATGTGATGCGCGTACCGGTGCGCACATCGGAAAGACTGTCGGCAACCCGCTGCCACAGCCTCCCGAAGCCGCCGGATACCGTGAAGGGTCCGGCATGGCCGGTGGTTCGCGGACCAAGGGAAACCAGACCGGTCATCTCGACATGTTTGACGAAGTACAGCGCGGGGATATCGTCGTGCGGATAGCCGTATCCCGAGGCGGTGTAACCGGATCCGAGCGAATCCGTCATACCCAGAAGATCGTTGCCGACCACCCATTCCGATATCGGCTGAACCAACGTCCCTGCAGAATGCGCCAGGCCGGCCGTCGCGATGCCCGGAAAGGACTGCTCCCGCAGTTGCGTGTACCGGGAGAACTCCGATCTCCGGAAGAAAGCTGCACCCGGCGATCTGCGAAACCACCGGTCGGCGTCGTATTCGTAGGTCGCCGTGGCTTCTTCAGTGTCGACACCGAATTCCGCCGCCAGTTCGGCAAACCGCTCGTAGCGCGGTGTGCAGATGTGGGCGCCCAGATCGTAGGCACGCCCGTCGACATCGATTGAGACGGCCTTACCACCGACGACCGGCTCGCGCTCCAACACCACCACGGTGTGGCCGAGGCGCTCCAATTCGCGCGCGACAGTCAGCCCGCTTGGGCCCGCACCGACGACACAGACTGTTGAGGTTAGGGGCCCCCTCGACCCGGTTACTTGGTCACGGGTGCCCCTGGCCTCAACCGTGCCCTCAACCCTGGCCGCAACCCTGGCCGCAACCGGCGCCGTCCGCGCGGCGTGCATCGTCCGGTAGATCAGGGCACGGGCATGGTTCACCGAGGCCGCTTCAAACGGCGACCGGGCGAGCGCGATACCAAGACCTTCCGGGGCCTGAGCCGGGTCGAACACCAGGTCTTTCGCCGTCTCGGTATCGAGAACGGCGTCGAACCGCACTCGCGCGATCGTGTGGTATCCCGCAGACCACACGACCGATGGATCGAGCGCGGCCTGATTGCCGTCGGTGGAGTCGGTCACCGGATGCAGCTGGATTTGCAGCAGCGCACCGAATCCGCCGTTCGAAACCTGCTCGACGAGCTCATCCCGGAGGGCAGTCGGCGGTCGCATATCGGCAGCAGACCTGGGGAGGAAATGCGGTGGCACGGGCGGGAAAACGCGATGGCCGGCGACGTGCCGTCCGCAGTCGGAGCTGTCTTCCGCCGGTACGAGCCGGTAACGCGCCAGCCAAGGACGCCCGGTGGCGTCCACGTGCACGCGCGGCGCCTGCGAGTGATAGTGGTACCGCATGAACGAGACCGGATCGCGGACCTGCTCCCACAGCAGTTCCCCGGCACGCGGATTCGCCTCCACCATGTCCTGGCGGTCCTGATCGCTTCCCAGCAGGAAGCGCACGAAGGCCGCGACGTTGCCGGCGAAAAGTGCGCGACCGGTGTTCAGCGTCAGACTGAACGGCGACTCCCGGGAACCATCGGGATCCAACCAAAGCAGCGACACACCGCGGGTTCCGGGCGCGATGTCGTCCGGCGATTCACCGTTGCTGTACCTGGCAATCAGCGGGTACCGCTTGCCCGCCGCGAAGAACGGATGCACGGCGATCCCGGTGCCGTCGACGAACTCGACATGCCCGCGCACGCAAGCGCCCGCACCGTGGAAGAGGCGTTTGCCGGTCGAGGTCACCGCGGTCTGGAATTTCCGGAGCAGTGCGGTGAAATCCGCGTCGACGTCGTGCAGTCGCGGATCATCCGGCCCGGTGCAAATCCGCAGCGCCGGGGCCAGAAGTTCACTACTCATCGGGCTGCTCCTCTAAACGCTGAAGGTACTGCGTGCGGCACGCGGCGCGGCGCACCTTGCCGCTGGTCGTCTTGAGCACCAGCCCAGGCGCGCCCACGACCACCTTGTCGCATGCGATCCCGTAGGAATCCCGGACCGTGCGACGGACCACCTGGGTGACCTCCCGGGCAGTGCCGGTAGCAGGCTCACCATCCGCCGTTTCCACGAAGACGATCAACCGCTCGCCCTGGCCAGATCCAGCCGAAGGAACCGAGAACGCGGCAACCCCACCCGGGCGGATCAGCGGGTGACACCGGCGAACGGATTCCTCGATGTCCTGCGGATAGTAATTATCGCCCCGGATAATAATCAGTTCCTTGAGTCGACCGGTAACGAACAACTCTCCATTGTGGAAGAATCCGAGATCACCCGTCCTCAGATACTCGCGTGGGTCCCCGTCGGAGACGCGAGCACGGAAAGTCTCGCGGGTCTCATCCGCCAGGCCCCAGTACCCGAGGGCCTTGGTGGGCGAGTCGACCCAGATCTCCCCCACCTGCCCGGGATCGCACGGTTTGCCGGTGCCGGGATCGACGATGCGAACGTTGGCATCCTGCTTGGTAACCCAGCCGCTGCCATAGAAACCGGCGGCATCCCGGGTGGAGCCGGCCTCAACCGGCTCCACCCGGCCCTTCTCCAACTCGCGCTTGTCCACCCACAGCTGACCACCGCTTCCCATGCTCAGGCTCAAGGTGTGCTCGGCCATGCCGTAACCGGGGTGGAACACCGCAGGTCTCAGTCCGGTCGGCAGGAAAGCGTTCCAGAAACGCTCCATGGTCTCCGGTAGCACCATTTCTCCGGAGGAACCGAGAATTCGCACGGAGCTGAGGTCCCATTCGGCGCGCTGCTCCGGAGTCGTCTTGCGGACCATCAGGTCGTAGGCGAAATTCGGCGCCGACGTGTGCGTGGCGCGCACCCGGGACATGACATCGAACCACACCGAGGGCCGCTGCAGGAAGCTCAGCGGAGACATCACGTAGGTCCGCCCGGAGTGCCCCGCGATGGTGTTCAGCAGGAAGCTGATCAGTCCGAGGTCGTGGAAGTGCGGAACCCAGGTGACCGCGACCGTGTCGTCGCCCAGGCCCAAATCCGCTGCCAGGAACTGCAACTCGCGGCCGATGTTGCGGTGGCTGACGATCACGCCCTTGGGGAACCCGGTCGATCCGGACGTGTACTGCAGGAAGGCCGGCTCGTCCGGGTCTGCCGGGTTGTACCAATGCCGCGGCTCGACCACGTCCACCTCGCCGCCGTGGCGTGAATCGGTGGCCAGCCACGGAATCCCGGGCATTTGGGGCGCTTCGGGCGGCAATGGGCGTGCTCTCAACGCCGCATCGATCGCCCCCTGGTAGGCATCGTGAGTGAGCACGACACGGGCACCGGAGCTGGTGGCGACAGCCGCCAAGGCCCCGGTATCCTGCGCGAGTTTGAGCGGGTTTGGCGGTGCGACCGGAACCGGAATCACTCCGCACGCCAGGCAGCCGAGGAACGCGCTGATGAAATGCAGCGATGGCAGGTACACCAGCAACGCCCGGTCGCCACGCCGGACGCCCTCTCTTGCCAGGAGCGACATGACCCGCTGCGCGTCGTGAGCCAGCCGGCGCACCGTCATCGACTCGGCATCGCGACCGTCGTCGTCGACGAACACGAAGAGCTCGCGGTCCATGTCACGCTCGTGGAGATCGATGAACGCCGCCAGAATCGTGCCTGCTCCGAGGCTCGGGGCCGGGTTCGGATCCGGCTCAACTTCCAAATGCATGGCGAGTCTCCCTGTCTACGGTCGGGCCGCGAACCCACTTGATCCGCCCAGCCGCTTATGCTGGCATCTCCCCCGGACGCCCTGTGCGGACGGTCTTGCGCCACAACCTGCCCAGTCCGACCCGGACACCAAAATGCTACGGACCTTAGTGCGGCGGACGAAAGGTCACCGCCCTCGAAGTTGCCTGATCCGACAGCCTTTCCTGCCTACTCCTCCAGGCCGCGTAATCTCGGCGGCTATTCGGCTGATTTAAGACCCACGAAGCTCACGACGAGCACCGGGACACTGCGGCAAGTTGGTGAGCTCTGCCCCGCCCCGCCACCCCGGTAGGCCAGCCATCCAGCGGACGGGCGACCGAGCGCCGACAGCACAGGCGGCGCCACCTTCGAAACGTCCACGTGGCGCAAGCACGTGATGCCTACAGAAAAGCGGTACGCGATGCGGCCATGGAGCGATAGGTGCCGCTTCCGAAAGATGCCTCATAGGCATGGTTTCGTTGCCCATTAGTTCACACCCCCGGGCGGTCTCTTGCCGAGAGCACGCCCGGAACGTTAAAGATTCGAACAGGACAGGCAACCGCGACAGTGTGAGCGGGTTGGCCCTGCGAGGAGCGCATGAAACAATACCTCAAGGTCGTGATCGTCGGCACCGGCTTCGGAGGACTCGGACAGGCCATCCAGCTGGAGAAGGCCGGCATCCGGGACTACCTCGTCCTGGAAAAGGCCGATGACGTGGGCGGCACGTGGCGGGACAACTCATACCCCGGATGCGAGTGCGACGTCGAGTCGCACCTGTATTCGTTGTCCTACGAGCAGAAACCCGACTGGTCACGCAATTTCGCCGCCCGGTCCGAAATTTTTGCCTACCTGAGCAACATCGCGGACAAGCACCGGCTGAGGTCTAAGATCCGATTCGGAGTCGGTTTGACCGCGGCGACCTGGGAGCCAGACCGATGCAGGTGGCGGCTCAACACCACGACAGGCGAAGAACTCTGGTGCCAGTTCCTGATCTCCGCAGTCGGCGGCCTGCACGTCCCCCGGCTGCCCGAGCTTCCTGGCATCGAAACTTTCACGGGCCCGGTCTGGCATTCCTCGCAGTGGAACCATGACTTCGACTTCGCCGGAAAGCGGGTCGCTGTCATCGGCACCGGGGCATCCGGGATCCAGCTCGTGCCACCGATCGCGGCCGACGCAGCCAAGTTGTACGTCTTCCAACGCACTCCGCACTGGGTGCTGCCCAAACGCAACCGAGACGTTCCCGGCTGGCAGCGGGTGTTGTTCAAATACATCCCCGGTGTTCAGCGCGTTTACCGCAACAGGATCTACTGGCGCCGGGAGATGCGCGCGCTTGCGTTCAACGGGCGCTTGGAGCTGTGGAAGGGGCCCGAGTCGATCGCCAAGCAGCACATCGCCCGGCACATCAAAGACTCCGCTCTGCGGGAGAAACTGACGCCCAAGTACACCATGGGCTGCAAGCGGGTATTGTTCTCCAATGACTACTATCCGGCCCTGGCCAGGGACAACGTCGAGCTCATCACCGACAGCGTGGCCGACGTTCGGGCCGGCTCGGTGGTGGACGCTTCTGGCGTCGAGCGCGAGATAGACGCGATCATCTACGCGACCGGCTTCCGCATCACGGATGCGTTGGACTACCTCCACATCATCGGCACCGACAGGCGGTTCTTAGCCGAGGAATGGGCAACCGGTGGCATGCGTGCTCATCTCGGCACCACCGTTGCTGGATTTCCGAACATGTTTTTTCTGCTCGGGCCGAACACCGCTGTCACCCATACGTCCGTGATCTTCATGCTCGAAGCACAAGCCAGGTACGTGGTGAACGCGATCAGGTTGGTCGACAACAGCGGCGCTGCGGCACTCGATGTTCGGCGCGACGTGCAGGAAGGATTCCAGACAACGATCCAGCAGAAGCTGGTTAAGGGAGTCTGGACCCGGGGTGGCTGCACGAACATCTACCACGATGCGGCAGGCGTCAACCGAGCCATCTGGCCGGGCTTCACGTGGCAGTTCTGGCTGGCCACCCGAAGGGTGCGGCGCGAGGACTACCGTCTGCTCCATCGCGCACCGCAGGATAGGCGCCTCGAGGCCAGCGAGAGCACCCCGGCTCGGTAAAATCCGCCAAGCCAAGCGCTGTCGGTTGATCACGCCGACGAAGCGGACTACCGCTCTGCGATGCTCCTCCAGACTTGCGAAAGCGGCTCTCGCGAGAGCGGCTCAAGGAAGTCTGGAGGTTGGAGGTGCCACCTCATGCGGAAGTTGAACGCGCTTCCTCCCCGCCCTGCGGACGGGGCATCCGCGACACATCCTTGCGGTGATGACCCGCCGATGCCTTTCCGTAGGTATTGGCCTCGATGCTCGAGCGCGCGTGGATGTCTGCGGTCTTACTCCCGGTCTTCCACAGCGTTTCTCCGACACCCGACCTCGGGAACGCGGTGTTGCTGGCCGCCGAATTGACCCCGCCGCGCAGCGCGCCGGTCGCTCCCTGCAGCAGCACGCCCTTCCACATGTCACCGGGCTGGCCGTTGCCCCTGGCCACCTCGATGCCGGACTTTACCGCGCCGCTGGTCATACCGTTGATGGCATCCTTCGGGACATCGTAGAAGAGAATTTCCTGCCAGCTATTGCGCGAGCCGAACGAGGCACCCCACGCATTGTTATTCCGCACGAACGCCAGCCGCTGGCGGAAGGTGGTCTGGTCACGGGCGGCGATGCGGGCCGCATCAAGCTGGTCCCAGGCGTCAGCCCGGAATCTCGCGAGGTCGTGAGCGGCTTCGCTGCGCGCAACAGCGTCTCTGGCGGTCTGCACGTTCCGCTGCCATTCGAGGAGGCCCTGCCGGGAGGTGTCCAGTGCGTTCTGGGCCTCGCGTAGACCACCGGAGGCCTCGGCGAGCGCGCGGCGGGCAGCGTCCAGCTGCTGAACGCCGTCCTGAATCCACTCCGGGTTGCCGGACGCCCGGTACAGGTCGAGCCTCGTGCTGGCGGCGCCGACCCGTTGCATGGCCTGGTCGACCGCCTCGCGGTGCACCAACACGGCGCGTTCGCGCGTCGCCACGTCCGTAACGGCTCGAGAGAGTTCGTCGACGGCTATGGTGTGTTCTGCGACCGCGTTCCGGTGGTTGTTGCGTGCCAGGGTGAGCTCGTCGGCGAGGCGCCTGCCTGCATCGGGCGTGTCCTTAATGCCGAGGTTCGCCGCGTTGTCGTACGCGGTCTTGACGTTGTCGAGCAAGCGTTCCGACTCGGAAGGCGGTGGATTGGGCGGCTTCTGCTTCGGTGCCGGGCCTATTTTCATGACGAAGTTCTTGGCCTGGCTCTCGAAGGTGACGAACTCCGGCAGGCCGTCGGACCCCCGTCTCGCGTTGCCCGCGCCGTCCAGCACCTTCGATATACCGCTCTTTTCCAGACCGCCGACGAACGCCCCGCCCAGACCACTGACTCCAGCGCTGATGAACACCTGAGCCGGGTCGATCTTCTTGCCCAGGAGACCCGACGCCGTCAGGTTCGCCGCCAAGTCGATCCCCATGTCGCGGACGCCCTCGACCAAAATCCGGCCGTAGCCGACGCTGAGCCGTTCGCTCTTCCAGGTCAGCTGCGAGACCTCGGCAATCCACGTGCGGGTACGCACCAGGAAGTCCACCAATACCCGCAATGCCTGGGCAAGCAATTGCAGCACGCGGACGCCAGTGCTGACCAGATACGCAAGCCAGGCCTGTGCCCAGGCCAGCAGTGCCGGAAACATGGCTGCTGCGGCGTAGAACGCCAACGTCGCGGCGATCAAAACAGCCAGCTCAACGATGATTTGCGTTACCCTGACGTGCTTCCTCGCGTGCTGCTCCTGCTGCGCGGCCACCACCTCCGTGGTCTGCGCCATTCGTTCAGCGCGATGCACAACCCCTCGCATGCGGTCGGTGAAGGCGTCCGCCGCATCACCCGTCCACTTCTGCAGGCCGACGCCGGTAATCTCGGCTACCCGAGCGCTGTGCTCGCACAGGTAAGCCGACAGGTCGGCCCAGCCCTGGGCACTGCGGTACAGAGCCTGCGCGTCACCCCCGGGGTTTCGGAGACCGACCTCGGACAGCGCGTCCTGCGACATTAATTCGCGTCCTTCATCAGGTTTTGTCGGCCGTCTCTGTGGCCGTGGCGTCCACGTCGGAGAAGTGCCTGGCCTCGTCCTCCAAGGCGTCCGCAACTTCCACGACTTCGCGGTGCATCTTCATGAGCTGTTCCAGCGTCTGCGCGGTGGTTTCCCGGTACTCCCGTTCGGATTCCACGGCGTCCGGCGTCGCGCCGTACGCTCCGCGCGTGGGCTCCGCCTCGTTTTGGAACTTCAGAATCCGCGCCCTCAATTCGTCGGCCGTGGCCCGCAGCTCCTGGCTCATGCGCCGCAGGTTCTCCACGTCCACACCGACAACGTTGGACACGGTCTTACCTCCTCCGATCGGTGGGCCACGCAACCGAAGATGCCAGACCAACAAGGCCGTTGAGGCCCAACTTCACCAAACCGACCGAAGCCAATCGGCAAATGTTCACTCGCGGTCCTTCGGCGCGTTCCTTAGAGCAGAAAGGGCACCGACACGTCGTGCCCGCGCGCGGACGACTTGCGGACGCGCCAACCTCTCGACTCGGGGAAGCGTGCGTGGCGGCCAAAAAGGAGGGTGCCGCATACGCGTTTGTCGTAAGTCACATTCTGATTTCCTCACCGGCCTGAAGCTGACGGCCGGTGCGCATGGAAAGCTGGTGATGGAACTCACGGCGCGCATCCGCGACCCGCGCCTGAGCGCGAGCCACCGTGATCCCTGCCCCATCCCGTTCCGGCTGCCTTTCTCCTTGCGGGGAGGTTTCGTTGTGCCCGCTTGAGTTTCTTCTCCGCTTTGGCGAAGGAACTTAGGCGCAGTGATCTTCGTAACGTCAGAGAGACCGCAGCCCGGTATCCGGCAGGAACGTCCTCTGTGGACTGATTGGGTGGCAGGTCCGCTCCGTGTTCGTTCCGAGGATGCGGGCCTTGGTGAGTGCAGGTGGAATCGGCGCGGTGCTAGAGCCGATGCAGCGCGTCGAGTAACTCGTTGAGCGCCCGCAGGAACTCGCGACACTCATCCAGGCGAGCGAACCGCCGTTGCGATGACAGAGGTCGCCCCCGTTTCTGATTCCAGGCCTTTTGCAGATACCTGAATACATGCAAGCGATCATGCATGACATGTCGGACAAAGAGACCGGGCCGCGCATCCTGATGCGCATGGAACGCAAGAACTTGATTTCGCGCGTCGATTCCCCCAGCTTCGATGTGATACTCGGCATGACGCGCGGACCGCCCAGCATCTCATACAGGGCACTTTCGCCGCCGATCGTGCACTTGGAACACTACAGCGGTGCCGCGTCCCTCAAAGGCTCGCGAGATATTGCCGCATACAAACGCGCGGTTAATACCTTGCGGGAACGGGCAGTATATACCGTGGAATCACTGAGGATGATTTCGAAAGGTGCCGCAGAACTGGAAGGAATAGACGAGTGACAAACAATCTGACCGGCTGGCGCAAGTCGACCCGGTCCGCACAGCAGACAGCCTGTGTGGAGGTCGGAGGCGCTCCCGGTGTGGCGGGCCGATTTCCCGCGAAATCGGCGTTCCAAGTGAGGGAGGGGTGCCGATTTCGGGCTCTTGTGACGTTTCTGTGGGTAGTTTGAGCTGGGTTCTTGGGTCCGGAGACGAGGGCACGCCGTTGCTTCGGCTAAGTTTCTGGCTTGTCCAGAGTCAGGAACCGAGGAGCGGAAAATGTCGTGCCGAAGGGCATTTCATGGCGTGCCGTGGTGGGCATCGGTAGCGGGCGCCGTATCTCGGGACCACCCGGATGTTTTTGGAACGGAACATTGCCACTCACGACCGATGCCCGTCCGGTCGTGAGTGACAACGCCGGTTCTTACCGGAACCACCACTCACGACCGATGCCCGTCCGGTCGTGAGCGACAATGCCGGTTCTACCTGTGCGGTGCCGAAGAGCGTTGGACGTCGAAGCAACAGCCTACGGTGTTCGGGGAAGCATTGAAGCGATCGCTGCACCTGGTGCACCTCGTGAAGGCACACCTGCCTGACGTCCAAAACACCTTCACTCCCGCTGAGCGGAAGAAGGAGAAGGACATTGATGCTGGGCAGACGACAGCAACTGTCGGGCAAGCCTAAGGAGGGCGGCTACGCCGCTTGCGGCAGCCTCGCACCGTGGGCCTTCCACCTCGCGGCTACGGATCGACCAGGATGAAAAGGCTCAATGGGAGACAAAAAGATTGGCCGGCCTGAGCCCAAAGCCGTTGAGCTTTGATACGGCGCTCAGAGCCGTATGCCCGGCCTGGACACTCTGCGTCCCGGCCGGGCATACGGTTCTAATTCAGTGTGCCGTCAGGCTTCCACCCAGCCGTTACGCTGCGCGAACGCCACGAGCTGACTGCGCACTTGGAGGATCTGCCCGCCCGTCATACTGGGCGCAGCCTCGATCAGCACATCCGTGATCTTCTGGGAGAACTCGGCTGCCGACAGAACTTCGCACAGCTCCTCGTCGTCACGCTCCTGTTGTTTGACGGGCAGGATCTGCGGCGCGGGTGTCTGCGAAACCGCGCCGAGCAACCGCACAGCCACGGCCTTCGTGCCCTGGTTGCTGGAGGCTGCCTCGAACTGCACCCGCATGCCACCTTGGAGGACCTGCTTCAGTTGTTCGTCCAGAATGGACGCGTGTAGGAACACGTCCTCACCGCCGGCATCCGGTTCGATGAAACCGAATCCCCTGGTCCCGTCGTACTTTACGATTGTTCCTGTCTTCACCGCTTCCGCCCCTTAAACCGCTAGTGCCTACCGCACCGCCAACAATTACCCCCCGAGTATAAGGCCCTCCGCGCCAAAAACAAAGTCCGGGTCAGGCAACCGGCGTACTCCGGGCCGGATAAAGTACGAGAACGCCGTCACGAGCCCCCGAATCGCCCGTGACCGCGTCCCGTACCGGTCTTCCCTGGGCGCGGACTGCTGGCGCGCGGAGACACCGAAGCCGGGCACTTCCCGGCACGAACCGCAGTCGATCCGCCCGGACGGGCACCGAAGTTTGCCCCTGTTGCTCTTGCGGATTCATCGACGCCGTTTGTATGCGATTCAAGCGAAATTGATCAGTATTTCGCGGTTTGCCGACACGGTCGGTGAGCCCGGCGGTGCGCTGCACGTAATCCCCCGACGTCGTCGCCGATGGGATGGCACGGTGCCCCGGTTCGCGCCCGGGTTCTGCTCAGGCTGGAGGTTCCCTGGTGCATTGCCGCGATCATGCCCGATCGCCGTAGCGGGTCCGGCCGGAACGTAGCGCCCCTGACTGCTCCTGTGACGCGTATCGCAGCAACCCTGCGCTGGGCGAACGGACGGGGGCGACAAGGCAAAGTCGCTGAGCCGAATGGTCAATCCCGGTTGTTGAGACAGATAATGGCGCCGAGTTTCAGGCATGGTAGGTCGACGGGTTTGGACGGAGGAGGGAACATTGGAGAAGGTCGATCTGCCCGAGGACGCGGTATCCGTGCTGCGGCAACTGGAGACCGAGATGTCGGAGGCTCGCGAGTACGTCGTGCGATGCCGCGCGGCGGGCAATGAAGAGGCTGCCCATCTCCACGACGTGTGGATCGACCTCCTCCTGGAGGAATGGGGCCGGTGCCGGCTGTTCACGCAACCGACCTGATCAGGCAAGCAGGCGTGAAGGTGGCGTAGAGAATTTGTGAAGGGGATCTTCCGACACTGAGACCACATCGTCGCGGAGCGTGTGGGAGATCCTGATGGACCGAGTTCGAGTGGCTGTTCTGGCCGAAGACCCGATCACCGTAGCCGGTCTGGCGAGTTGCCTGAAGTCACGGGAGGAGTTGTTCGTGGCGCCGAACCCGGCTGAAGCCGACGTGATCGTATTCGCTGCAGACCGCGTCAACGCCAAGGTCCTGGCCGAGTTGAGACTGTCAGCACAACAGGTGTCGGCGCCCAGAGTGCTGGTGACCAACGAGGTCAACCCGGCCGATGTACTCAGCGTGGTCGAATCCCGCGTGGTGGCCGTGCTGCCTCGAACTTCCGCGACCGGAACGAGGCTGACCAACAGCGTGGTCGCTGCGGCCAAAGGCGCCGGGACGATGCCCCCGGATCTGCTTGGTGAGTTACTCAAGCAGGTCGACCACTTGCAGCGTGAGGTGCTGACGCCTCGGGGTTTGAACGCTTCCGGTTTGACCAACCGGGAAGTTGACGTGCTGCGGCTGATGGCCGACGGCATGGACACCGCGGAGATCGCGCAGAAGCTGTGCTACTCGGAACGAACGGTCAAGAACGTCATCTACGGGGTGACCAGTCGACTCAACCTGCGCAACCGGCCACACGCGGTGGCGTATGCGATGCGAGCCGGAGCGATCTGACCAGGAACAGGAGGCAGGTCGACGCGTGTCCGGCTGCGGGCAGCACTGGCCGAGCACGAAGTCCTGGTTCAAGACGAGTGGTCACCCGCCGTACTCCGCTCCACAGGTCAGGAGGTTTTCGACGGAGCCGTGTCCGTACCACCCCTGGACGTCGGGCAGACCACTACCGTCTACTTCCAAGTCGACTCCACCCGAGCGAGGCCCGGCGATCCGTCGATCGAGTTCGAACTGCGTCAAGAATCCGACGGTCAGACCGTGACCAGTCGCAGCACGGCGGCGATCACAGTGCAAGGCGGATCACCCGCTCGCCGGCCAGACCACCGCGCCATGCCCGGCCGCCGCACAGCCACTACTCCAACGCAAAACCTGCCCCGGGCGGCCACCCAGCTTCGTCCAGTAACACCCCGGTGCAACAGCCAACGGGCAATAGGAATTAGCGCGTCACGGCTACCTGATGCTTGCTTCAGACGTTGCGAAGTGTCAATCCCTCAAACCGTCGAGGGTTGATTTGTAGGGATGTTGCCCGATGTGGTCAGCGCCACGCTGCTGGGGCGGGCGGGGCCGTGGGTCCAGCACCAGCCGCCTACGCCGAGGCCATTCGCTTCGTACGCCGGTTGATCTGGGCCACGCCCGCTGACGGGACCGATTTTCCCGGTGCCGGACACGTACTCCGCATCCGCCGCGACACCTTCGACCACCTCAGTAGCCGGATCAGCAAGGAAGTGCGCACGGCGTAACCAACCCGACCGGCAACCGGACCCGCCCCGAACGCCGCTCCCGATACAAGGGAAATCAAGAACAAAACGCACTGGGTTTCGCGACACCGTCCACCGCGAAGACGACCAGAACGCGTACCCCGGAACCCGGCTCCCAGGCCTTGCCACTTTGCGCAACCCCGCACTCGGCCTGCTTGGCCTGGCCGACATCACCCAGGTCACCCGTTCTCCGCAACACGTCGCCGCCGACCGCAGCGGAATCCTGCCACCATAGCGGACGCGACCAGCCCAAACCGGCTTTGCCGATCCCGTCCGGCTGACTGACTGTCCGAATGGTCATGCATTAGTGGTCATTAGGGCACTGTCGCGACCAAGCGGTACCGTCTCTGCCGAAAATAGGGTCAGAATTCGCCCCGTAGTCGCGACTAGTGACATTTGGCCCGGTTGGCGGCAGAATCAATGCCCCAAGCGCACACCTGGGGTAGGCCGATTTCCGCATGCCGAAAAAAGAGAACGTTACTGGAGGTGGAGGCAGGGGAGCACCTGGACCAATCCTCTGGTTTCCCTGCAGGTTTCCTTGTGATCCCGTTGATCGCACGTGAAACGGCGACCAATGACGCTCATTTGCTCTAAGAATACTTGCACGGAGCGGCAGCTGCCATGTCGTAAGCGAATAACCCTTGGCGTCGGTTCTCGCGTGGGGGCACGCCGGTGCCGGTTGCATTAAATGGGTCTTCTTTAGGAGGCTTTCTCGATGACCATCCCCTCGCCAAGGCATGCCGGACAGATAACCGGCGCCCAAGCCCTGGTCCAAAGCCTGGAGCTAATCGGGGCGGAGGTGATCTTTGGTTTGCCGGGGGGCGCGATCCTGCCAGCATATGATGCACTGGTCGATTCGAAGAGGCTGCGGCACGTATTGGTACGGCACGAGCAATGCGCCGGCCACGCGGCAAGAGGATACGCCCAGGCGACCGGGAATGTTGGGGTTTGTCTGGTTACCAGCGGGCCCGGCGCGACCAATCTCGTCACTCCGCTGGCCGACGCGCACCGAGACTCGATTCCGCTTGTGGCGATCACCGGCCAGGTCCCCAGCACTGCGATCGGAACGGACGCTTTCCAGGAGATTGACGTCCTGGGAATCACTCTTCCCATTACCAAACACGGATTCGCAGTCACCAACGCCGAACAGATCCCCGCCGCGATCGCTGACGCATTTCGGATTGCCAGGACCGGCAGACCCGGGCCGGTGGTTGTCGACGTGTGCAAGGATGCCTTGCTCGCCGCCACTCCCTTCACCAAACCACGAGCGCCAACGCCTCAGGCGCCCGCCATGTGTGACGAGGGATTGCTGCGTAGCGCCCTAAAGCTGTTGCGTTCGGCATCGCGGCCAGTGCTATACGTCGGCGGCGGTGCCGTTCTCGGGGAAGCTGCCCCGGAACTGTTGCGCTTCGCAGAGCATGCCGGGATACCTGTGGTGACCACGCTCATGGGGCTCGGCGTTTTCCCGGACAGCCATCCATTGCACATGGGCATGCCGGGTATGCACGGATCAGTGGCGGCCGTCGGCGCCCTGCAGCAGGCCGACTTGCTCATCGCGGTCGGAGTTCGCTTCGACGACCGAGTGACCGGACAACTGTCCACGTTCGCTCCCGGAGCAAAGGTCGTCCACATCGACATCGACGCCACCGAGATTTCCCGGGTCAGGCACGCCGACGTGCCCCTGGTCGGCGATTGCAAACAGGTCCTCGGCGAACTCCACCGGCTAAGCGCCGCAGAAGCCCTTCGCTACGACTTCACGGCCTGGACGAGTGTCTTGCAGAGATATCAGAAGACCTATCGCCCGGCCTACGAACAGCCCGCGGACGGGCTGTCTGCCCCACACGTGCTACGCCGGCTGAGCGAACTGGCCGCGCCGGACGCGGTCTACGTGACCGGGGTTGGCCAGCACCAGATGTGGACTGCCCAGTGCATCGGCTTCGAACGTCCGCGCTCGCTGATCACCTCGGGCGGGCTTGGCACGATGGGAGTGGCGGTCCCTGCGGCCATGGGCGCGAAATTGGCTTTGCCCGAGCGCGAGGTCTGGGCGATCGACGGCGACGGCTGCTTCCAGATGACGCATCAGGAGCTGGCCACGTGCGTAGCCGAACGAATCCCCATCAAGATCGCCGTGATCAACAACGGTAGTTATGGCATGGTCCGGCAGTGGCAGAACCTTTTCTACGACGAGCGGTACTCGCACTCCGAGTTGAACGCCGTTGGGGCAGCGCCGGATTTCGTGCGGCTCGCCGAAGCATACGGCTGCGTCGGCCTTCGATGCACGAAGGCCGATGAAATCGACGAAGTGGTTCGGGACGCTCTGGAAATCACCGACGTTCCCGCCGTCATCGATTTCCAGGTACCGGCCAACGAGTTGGTGTGGCCGATGGTCGGTCCCGGCGCCAGCAACGATGACATTTCGATCGCCCGCGGTATTTCACCACGCTGGGATACGAGCACCGTTCGCGAGGAAGTCATCGCGAGAAACGCGAGTACCGAGTTGGCCGGCGCCCCGCCTCGCGCAGTTTTCGTGGTTGCACGGGACACGCCTTACGTAGTACCGCGCGTTACGGCCACAGTGCGCCGCTGCGGCCTCACCATAGACCGGATGTCGCTGGAAAACCACGGCGGACAGCAATATCTGGAACTGTCCTTGGGACCCTCCGGGGTTCGTGGCGAATCCTTGGTGGACAGCCTCCGGGACCTGGCGGATGTTCTCGAATGCAAAGCTACAGTACAGGAGGAAAGTGATGAGTACGAGCGGCTCGGTCACAACGCAATCGGTTAGCCAAGAAACTACGAGCTTGCCACGTCAGCGACGCGCGACCATGAAAGCGCTCACCCTCGTGGCGCACAACGAGGTCGCGTTGGCAGAACGGCCGGTACCGCACCCGGGCCCGCGCGATGTGGTAGTGCGTACCACCGCATCGATGATGTGCGCGAGCGATGTACACAATCTAAGCGGCGCAATGGCCGTGCCGGTGGGCCGGATCCTTGGACACGAAAGTGTGGGGATCGTGAGCCGCGTTGGTGACGCGGTGACACGAGTACGCGAAGGCGAACGGGTGGCGGTTACCTCAGTCACGCCGTGTGGATGCTGCGATTTCTGCCAGAGCGGGGCACCACAGCAGTGCGGTGGTGGGGTTGGTGGCTACAAGTTCACCACACAGCAGGACGGAAGCCTGGCTGAATATTTCGTCGTGCCGGACGCCGATTTCAACGTCGCCAGGATCCCCGACGAGCTGACCGACGAGCAGGCGTTGTACGCGACCGACTCCATGAGCACGGGGCTCGCCGCAGCCGAACAGGCCAACATTCCACTTGGCGGGACAGTTGCGGTGTTCGCTCAGGGCGCGGTCGGTCTGTCCGTCACGGCAGGAGCCCGCTTGCTCGGCGCCGGCACAGTCATAACCACCGCGACTCGCCCGCTCAACGCCCGCCTGTCCGCGCAGTTCGGCAGTGATCTGGTCATCAACCCACGCCACGAGGACGCGATCAACGCGATCCGGGACGTCGTTGGCCAGCACGGGGTCGATTGCGCCATCGAGGCACTCGGCACCCACCAGACCTTCGAGCAGGCCGTTCGCGCAACGAAAGCCGGAGGCACCGTGGTCAATGCCGGCTACCACGGCTGGCAGTCCACCGGGCACCTGCCGATTCCGCTAGTGGCCTTCGGTTTCGGCATGGGTGGCAAGACAATCCGGGCGATGCTCTGCCCCGGTGGCTCCGAGCGCCTTCAGCGGTTGTTCCGGCTCATGGTCAACAAGCGCATCGACCCCACACCGATGACTACGCACCGCTTCGGCTTCGCGGACGCGGCGAAAGCCTTCGATCTTCTCGCTTCACGCGCTGACGGAATTATCAAGCCGCTGATCACGTACTGAGGGACAACATGACACAGACTGCAGGCATTCTCGGCGCTGGCTATTCGGTCCCGAACGGGGTCCGGCGCAACGACGACCCGGCCTACGCTTCGCTGAATCAGAACCGCAACGCCCAGGGCGTGATCGAGGCGGCCGTCTTCCGCGGCCTCGATCGGCGCCGAGTGCTCGCCAAGGGCGAACGCATCGAAGACCATGTCGTCAAGGCCGCTGATGCCGCGCTGGGCAAAGCAGGGCTCGAGCCCGCCGACATCGACCGGTTGTACGGCTACATCACCGTGCCGGAATACCTCACTCCCAACAGCCTGTACCACGTGCACCACCTGCTGGGGCTTCCCCCTGAAGTCATGGTCGTACCGATCAACAGCGAGTACAGCAACTTCCTGCTCGGCGTCGTGCACGCCGCCGAGGCAGTAGAGGCCGGCCGGACCCGCAACTCGCTGGTCGCCTGCGGCGCCAACTGGACCGGGCACATGGACTACACCAAAGGCCACGCGGTCAGCATCGGAGACGCGGCCGGCGCGGCGGTGGTCGGTCCGTCCGATCGATTCGTGGTCGTTGACCACTTGACGCAGACCGCAAGCAGCCAATACCACGGCCTGACCATGACCATGAGAACGTTGCACCTCAACGGACTCACGCTGCTCCCCACCGATCCGGTCACCGGGCTGCCGACCCCGACCTACGACATGACGCAGACCGGGATCGAGGACCTCGGCGGGCTGGTCAAGGACGCCGTCGCAGTAGTGGCGCTTGACCTGCTCAAACGCAATGACGTAGACCCGAACCAGGTGACCCTCATGACCCACCAGGGTTCCCGGATCCTGATGGACCACTGGAACGAGCGCATCAAACCCCGTGATTACCTGGACACCCTCGCCGAGCACGGCAACATGACCGTGGCCACCTACCCGGTCAATCTCGCCTACTACCTCGACGAGATCACCACCGAGTACACGCTGATCGTGGCAGTCGCATGCGGACTACACGTGACCGCATTGCTGCTGCGCAACTGAGCTACTGCCACGTCCGGCAACATCGAGCAGATATTCTGGTTCGAATCTGCGAAGCGGATCCTTTCGGGTTCCGCCCCGCGACCAGGGGCACCCTTGGGCGGCATAGTCATCGGCATAGTCGCTCGAGGGTGCCCCTCACCTCTCACGGTTGCGCCGACGGCGCCGAGTTCCTCGGGCGGCACGGATCAGCGGGCCCGAACCACTCGCGCAGCACGCGGTATCTACGACGAAGCCCGGCGGTGGCAGATAGCCAGGGCGTGTGCAAGGTTGACCTGTCCGGTTTAGGTAGTTTCGGATAGGGAGATGGGTGGCAGATTGGCCAGGTGGGGGGCAGGTTGGCCAGGTGGTGGACCGTTTCGATACCGGCGGCTTTGCCGTTCGGGCGACGCCAGCGCCATATCCGGATGCCCTGCCGGGCCCCGAGCAGATCGGTTCGCAGGTTTCCGTCCAGAACAAGGACCTTTCAGGCTGCGGGCCCTGGCACGTCCGTGCCCGCCCACGATTTCCATTGAAATTGCGGAGGTTGTCCACAGGCATCGGCGTGTCGGGGAGCGACACGCCGACGGTCCGCAAGTTCCATTGAAATCGAAGGTTCGATTTCAATGGAACTTGCGGCTTCTCTCCGCCGAGGCGGACTCGATGAACGTCTTCGCACCGGCGGTCACCGCCAGCACCGCCAGGGCCGGCAGCAACGGCAGCAACGGCAGCAACGGCAGCAACGGCAACCCATACAGGATTCCCCGCCCACCGTCTCCAGAGCCCGCCAGAGACCGTCCACACGACCCCGCAAGGACTCGACTGTGACGGTGGGCCGGTCAAGCACAACCCGAATCAGGGAAGCCAAGAACACAAGAGCGCGGCTCCTGGATAGACCGTCACGGCTTGGACAACCCGATGATCTCCCACCGGAAACCGCGCCCTCGTCTCGCGTCCCACCTGGACAGAAACCCGCCGCAACCCTCAGATCAACCTAGCACACGCCCTGGGCAGATAGCCTTCCCGCAAATGGCCGAACAAGCCGCGAACGCCGACCGCGTCGATGAACTCGGCCTCGGGCGTCGCCTGGATGCTTCCACGCTAACCGCGCACCAACTGCGTACCACAGTGAACTATCTTGCGGCAGACGAGCAGGTGCGCGCCAATCTTGGCGCGATGCGCCAGATCGTCCGCGACTGCGGAGGTGCGATAGCCGGTGCCGACGCGCTGGAAGACCACCTCACCTGAAGACCCGACCCAAGCCCTGTCCGCATCGCGGACCGCCACCCCGTTCACCGGTTGATGACCGGATAGTCCTCCTCCACCCAGAGCGCGCCGGACTGGATCGTCGCTCGTAAGTGTTCGTTCCGGCTCTTACCGGAAAGCAGATGGTGTGGGTGGTGGTGATCGCTGCGTTCCGAGGTGGCCCGTGCGTGGTTTTCGGTGCTATAGCGCCCGAAACCACTCACGACACTCGCGCTGATGGTTGGGTGCCTCCGCGGCTTGGGTTTCCGGGTTTCGGGCCGGGCGGGAGAATACTGGCCCGCTGCCACCACAGCATGAGTCGCGGGAGCTGCACTATACCGTTGCCCGGGACGGAATGACCGTCATCAAAGCCCTCCTCGACCGCGAGACCGGCGCCAGGTCCGCCGCGCTGATGCAACCCCTGGCCGCTCCTCGTCCGGAGGTGTAGGGGAGAAGGACCCGCGCACGGGTGGGCGGCGTCGGCACGCTGCTCACGCCCGCTGCGCTTACCGTGTTCAATGACCAGCCCAGGCGTCGAGAGCACTCCCAAAACTCGACGCCCTGGGCGAGTAGGCTGTGGAAGGTGGCGTGTGCCCGTGTCGGTGACGGGAAGCGTATCCCGGAGCACGAACCTCGCGGGCACCATCCAGTCAGGCAGCGATACCTCTGCGGTCGCCCGCAGGTCCGACTCCGACAATCGACTGCCGACGACGGACACCACGAACGCCAGTAGATACCGCTGCCCTTGCTCGTCATGCGGGGCGAGCGCGGTGACCTGGCGGACCGACGGATTGCGTGCCAGGTTCGCTTCGACCTCCTCCGGCTCGACCCGGTTTCCGTCCGCGGACCTTGACCATTCGGTCGACACGCCCCACGAAGTCGAGCACACCGTTGTCCAACGTACGCAGATAGTCGCCGGTGCGGTACATCCGGCTACCCGGGGAGCCGCAGGGATCGGCTAGACGAGTAAGTCCAAATTCCTGCGGGCATGAGGCGAGGGCGTCCATGATCCGTTTGTGAAGACTGACCTGGACACCCTCGTGATCGCACTCTACGTCAAATCGACGATGACCTGGCCGGTTTAGCGCGGCTGCCAGGTCGGCCACCCAAGGGTGGCGATTTCGCGCGAAATCGCCGCCTCCTCTGCACGGGAAGCGTCGATAGCTCAGCCACTCCGAGTTGAGGAATCTCACCGTCCGGTGTTCGTCACGCCTGGCCGCGCCATGGCGGGAAGCGGCGGGGGCGTGTTCGCTGTTATGCGGATCGCGACGAGCGTTTCGGTAAGCGAAGAACAGCCGTGAGTGTTTTTGGGTGCTATGGCACCCAAAAACGCTCACGGCTGTTCGAGCAATGCGAAGGTGGCCATCGGCAGACGTGCCCACCAGCATCGGTTGCGGCGGCGGACAGCGGCGGCGGACAGCGGCGGCGGCCAGTCTGCGCTGGAAAGGTGGCGCGATCAGCGGACTCACCGTGCCGCTACGCGGCCGGCAACCAACAATCCGCCGGTTTATCCCGGCGCTCCGAAACCTCGGCCGACTCAGGCCCCCGCAACCCGCACCAGCGGACGAAGATGCCCCGCACCAGACGATTCCGCGCCCCCCGTCAGCTTCTCAGTCTTCCGCCATACGCTCGACTGCGTCGTCCTGCCCGCTCTCCTGCGGCGCGTCGCTCACCAACCCCTCCAACACCCGCTGCTCGGCCTCGATACGCCCCGCCAACTCCTCGATCTCCGCCCGCAGAGCCCCAATACGCTCCCGCAACCCCAACTCCACACCCTCACCGGCATTTCGCGCCGACAACGCCGCCAACTCCGCCTGCCGAGACTCGGCCTGCTGCAGCGACGCCGCCAACACCGCCTGCCGAGACTCAGCCTGCTGCAGGGACTCCCGCACCTCCGCAACCCGCAGCTGTCGCGCCAAGTGGCGCAGTTTCTCGATCCCCGACCGCTCGCCGTACGAATGCTCTGCCAGCGCGTCCATACGCCCAAGCCAGCGACGAATCTCCCAGCCCCCCACAGTCCCGGGCGACCGAGGCTCGTCCTGTCCGGTCTGACGATCGACCCTCGGCAGATCGGCCACCAGGCTCCGTAGATCATCAATCGTCCGGGCATAAGAGGCGGCACCCTCCGTGCCGTCGTCGAAGCCGGCATCGATCAAGACCCGGATTCGCCGCATCCACAGCGGAGCCTCGTCAAATCGGGACAGATCCGGATCTATCTCCCCGTACAAATCCGTCAGATTCAGCAGGGACTGCCAGGCATCGGCCGGCAGCTCGGCACCGTCCCCCAGCCCTACCTCCGCCGCAAGCTCGCCCCAGCCGCCCTCAAACCGCTCAGCGATCCTCTCCACGACCGGAGTCAGGACAACGGCGTTCAGGCGCGCCTGCGACTCCGCCGGCTCCCTGACCTCCACAGCCCGAGCGTCCGCGAAGTCGAACAGCCTTCCCATGGCCCACTGCGCCGTCTGTTCGTCACCCTCCTCGATCGCATTATCCTCGATCTCTTTCAGCCAGTTCTCCTTCCTCTCCCAGAGCCTGTCGGCCTTCCAAATCGCCTCCAACGCTCCCTTCCAATCGCCGTCGACCTGACCAAGAAACTCTTGCGCTCTCCCCGCCAACAACGCCAAGTGGTACACCTCCGAAAGGGAATGGTCACCGGCTTGGCCTTCGAAGCCCGCAAACACGTTGGTGAGGTACTCCAACGAAATGTTCGACGACACGGGATCAAGCTGGTTGGCCAGCCACGCCAGACCGTGGAACATTTCCATATCCGCCGTCTCGTCGTGCAACTTCTCTGCCAGCCGTACAACCGGGAACAGCCGCCCACCACCCACCAAATCCGCGCCGACCTCACCGGCAATCTTGTCGACACCACCAAGATCGTGCACCAGATCCATCCGCTTGAGCCAGCGACGAAACGTCTTGAACCCGATGGATGGCCGAGCGTCGTCCTGGCCGGTGGAAGGGTTGAACACCGGGAGCCACAGATCGGCCAGCAGGTTTTGGAGATCGTCAAACGTCCTGGCGTAGAAGTCGGCACCCTCCTTGCCGTCCTCGAAGCCGGCATCGATCAACACCCGGATCCGCCGCATCCACAGCGGAGCCTTGTCAAATCGGGACAGGTGCGGATCTATCTCCCAGTACAACTCCGCCAGATTCAGCAGGGACTGCTCGAAATCGGCCGGCAGACCAGTCCCGTCCCCCAGCCCTACCTCCGCCGCAAGCTTGCTCCAATCGCCCTCAAACCGCTCAGCAATCCTCTCCACGACCGGAGGCAGAACAACGGCGTTCAGGCTCGCCTGTGACTTCGCCGGCTCCCTGACCACCACAGACCGAGCTTCCTCGAGCCTAGCCATCAACCCGCGGGCCCACTCCGCCATCGGTACGTCGTCTTTGTCAACCGCGGTCCTTACGAGCGCGGCCAGCCTGTCCCTCACTTGCTGCCAAGGCTTGTCGGCGTTCCACATCGCCTCCAACGCGTTCTTCGGATCGCCGTCAACCTGACCAAGGTGCTCCCGCGCCCTACCCACCAACGACACCAGGTCACGCACATCAAGAACGTCGACGTGTTCACGGGGTAGGGCTTCGAAGCCCGCAATCATGTCGGTAAGGGACGACCACAACGACATGGTCGACGGCTCGACATCAAGCTGGTTGGCCGCCCACCACCCCAGACCGCGCAGCATCTCCAAACCCGGCTGCTCGCCATACAACTCCACTGCCAGCCGCATGACCGGCATCAGCCGCCTGCCGCCCACCAAATCCGCGCCGACCGCACCGACGAACTCGTGGTAACCCCCAACGTCATGCACTACGTCCATCTGCTCGAGCCAGAGACGGATCTCGACGAGGCCCACCTCGCCGGGGGGCTGGGGCTCCTGCTGTCCGGTCTCAGGGTTGAATACCGGCCCGTACGCAACGGCTACCAGGCTCCCGAGCTCACCCATCGTCCGCTTATAGAAGGCAGCACCCTCCTTGCCGTCCTCAAAACCGGCATCGATCAACACCCGGATCCGCCGCATCCACCGCGGAGCGTCCTCAAATCGGGACAGGTCCGGATCTATCTCCCAGTACAGTCCCGCCAGATTCAGCAGGGACTGCCGGGCATCGGCCGGCAGCTCGGTCCCGTCGCTAAGCCCTACCTCCGCCGCAAGCTTGCTCCAGTCGCCCTCAAACCGCGCAGCAGCAATCCTCTCCACGACCGGAGGCAGAACAACGGCGTTCAGGCTCGCCTGTGACTTCGCCGGCTCCTCGAGCACCACAGACCGAGCTTCCTCGAGCCTAGCCATCAACCCGCGGGCCCACTCCGCCATCGGTACGACGTCTTTGTCAACCGCGGTCCTTACGAGCGCGTTCAGCCTGTCCTTCGCTTGCTGCCAAGGCTTGTCGGCGTTCCACATCGCCTCCAACGCGTTCTTCGGATCGCCGTCGACCTGACCAAGGTGCTCCCGCGCCCTCCCCACCAACGACACCAGGTCGCGCACCTTCGGCTCGTCGATGTTTTCAATGGATAGGCCTTCGAAGCCCGCAACCATGTTGATAAGGGATGACCACAACGACATGGTCGACGGCTCGGCTTCAAGCTGGTTGGCCGCCCACCACCCCAGACCGCGCAGCATCTCCAATCCCGGCTGCTTGCCGTACAACTCCACTGCCAGCCGTATGACCCGGAACAGCCGCCTGCCGCCCACCAAATCCGCGCCGACCTCACCGACGAACTCGTCGTAACCCCCAACGTCATGCACTACGTCCATCCGCTCGAGCCAGGGACGAATCTCGTCGAGTCGCATATCCCCGGGCGACCGAAGCTCCCGCTGTCCGGTCTCAGAGTTGAACACCGGCCCGTACGCAACGGCCACCAGGCTCCGCAGCTCACCCATCGTCCGCTGATAGAAGGCAGCACCCACCTTGCCGTCCTCAAAACCGGCATCGATCAACAACCGGATCCGCCGCATCCACAGCGGAGCCTTGTCAAATCGGGACAGATCCGGATCTATCTCCCAGTACAACTCCGCCAGATTCAGCAGAGACTCCTTGGAATCGGCCGACAGCTCGGTCCCGTCGCCCAGCCCGACCTCCGCCGCAAGCTCGCTCCAGTCGCCCTCAAACCGCTCAGCAATCCTCTCCACGACCGAAGTCAGGACAACGGCGTTCAGACGCGCCTGCGACTCCGTCGGCTCCTCGAGCACCACAGACCGAGCTTCCTCGAGCCTAGCCATCAACCCCCGGGCCCACTCCACCGTCTGCTCGTCCCGCATGGTCCTCGCGAGCGCGTTCAGCCTGCCCCTCGCCCGCTGCCAAGGCTGATCGGCGTTCCACATCGCCTCCAACGCCTGCACCGGACTGACCCGCTGACCCCCATCAGCACCGGCACCGGCACCGGCACCGGCACCGGTTTGGACGGAACCGAGCCGACCAAGGACCTTTCGCGTCCTCCCCGCCAACCCCACCAACTCACGCACTTCCGAACCAGACACATTCATATCGGCTCGGCCGTCGAAACCCGCCATCATGCGGTCAAGGGACACCCGCGAAATATTCGACGACACGGGATCAAGCTGACCGGCCAACCACCTCAGGTCGTCTAACGCTTCCATGTCTGGTTTCGCGCCATACAACTGCCTCGCCAACCCTATGACCGGCAACCCGCCCCTGCCGCCCACCAGAGTGGTGAGCGGCAGGCGCGAGTTGTCACCTGCCGCATGGACCTCACCAAGATGGAGCACCACGTCCATCCGCATGATCCAGCGACGAACCTCGCTGTCCGGCAGACCCTCCGGCCGCTTTTTCTCGCGCTGACCCGTCACATGGTCGACCGACTCCTCCAGATCCGCCACCAGCTCCCACAGATCGTCAAGCGTCCGGTCATAGAAAGCAGCACCCTGCCTGCCGTCTTCGAAACCGACATCGATCAACACCCGGAGCAGTTTCATCCACGACACATCCACCGCGGCCGACTCGCGGCCATCGAAACCAACATCCCACGCCAACTCCGCCAGAGACCTCAAAGCCTCCCGGAAATCATCCCTGCCAACATCCAGCCCGACCTCCCGCGCCAGCCCCTCCCAACCATCCCCACCCTCCCCCGCGAACGGCTGAGCAAGCCCCGCCACCAACTCCTCACCAGAAAAAAGCAGCGGCACGTCCGCGCGGAGTCGTCGATCCACATCCGCCTGGAATCCCCGCATTAGATCCTCAAACGGATCCATCTCCTCCCTGAGTCCCTGCTCCAGGTGCGCCTGCGCCAGGTCCGCAGCCGCCTGCGCCTCCGGCGCGGCAGCGCGTTGGTCCGCCGGCGCGCGCAGGTGCACCCAGTCCGGACTCAGCCCGCGCTGGTCTTCCGGCAAGGGAAGGTCGTCATAGGGGCCCGCCGCCGGTTGCCCACCCGCGTCCGGCCGAGTGGACTCCCACCCGCCGTTGGGCAGCGACAACGGAAGCAGCCGACGATCATCACCCACGGACGCGTCGGTAACCATCGAAGCGAACCCGCCGGTATCCGGACCGAACCACACCATGTACCGCGTCCAGCGAACTTCAGACCCCGACGCCTCATCCAACGCCAGCGCATACGCCTCGGAGACCTCACACGCATACAGCCACACCACAGCATCCGGATCCCAGTTCGACGACTGCCGAATCACCCCAGCCAACCTGCGCGCATCCACCGACCGCCCATCCACCATCACCCCACCAAGTCCATCACCACGCGCCACCACCACAAACCGGTCGCTTCGATACGGGATCCGCTGCGCAGCGCCAAGAAGAAGACCATCATCGGAATCCCCGGACCGCACGAACATGCCAGCCGGAATCACCACCCCCTGCACCGGCGCACCCAGTCCTTCCACATCATCGCCCGAAACCCCAGCCGCCCCAGCCTCCCGCAAACCCGCACCAGCAGACGAAGACGCCCCCGCACCAGGCAATGCCTTGTCTCGCAACCAGCGCTCAGCCGCCTCCATCCCCGGCTGCTTCGCCTTGACCTTGTCCAAATCCTCCTGGGTCCAGTTCCCCTGCTCCGCAAACTGCCTCGCATAGGCGACCTTGGCACGCAAATCCGGACGGAAACTTGCGGGCAACGCCGCGAAATGCGCGTCCATACGCCGGGCCACCTCCGCTAATTTCTGAATCTCCTCCGGCACAGCCCCCCGCAAGCGAACCCGCCGGCCATCGGACGATTCCGCGCCCCCCGTCAGCTCATCAGCCGTTCTCTTCTTCCCAACTCGGACTGCGTCGCTGACCAACCCGTCCAACACCGCCTGCTCAGCCTCGATACGACCCGTCAACGCCTCGATCTCCGCCCGCCGAGTCCCAATACGCTCCCGCAACGAATCCCGCTCCGCCTGTTGAGACTCGACCTGCTCCGGCAACGAATCCAACTCCGCCGGCCCATCCTCGACCCGCTCCGGCAACGAATCCAACTCCGCCTGCCGAGACTCATCCAGCTCCAGGAGCGGCTCCAACAACCCCTTCCGAGCCATGTGCTGCTGCAGCGACTTCCGCACCTCCGTAACCCGCAGCTCCCGAGCCACGTCGTGCAGTTTCTCGATCCCCGGACGCGCGCCGTACAACTGCTCTGCCCGCGTTATGGCCGAGAACAGCCGCCTACCGCCCACCAAATCCGCGCCGACCGCACCGACAACCGCGCCGACACCACCAAGATCGTGCACCACGTCCATCCGGTCCAGCCAGCGATGAATCTCCACGTCCCCCACAGCCCCGGTCGACCCAAGACGCCGCTGCCGTCCGGTCTGAGGGTCGATCACCGGCAGATCGGCCACCAGCGCCCGAAGATCATCGACCGTCCTGGCGTAGCGGGCGGCACCCTCCCTGCCGTCATCCAAGCCGGCATCGATCAACAGCCGGAGCCGCCGCATCCCCAACAAAGCGTTGCCAACGAGGAGGATCGGTTCTGTCTCCCAGTGCAACGCCGCCAAATTCAGCAGGGACTCCCGGTACTCCCGGTCATCAGCCGGCAGATTAGATACGTCCCCAAGCCCTACCTCCGCCGCAACCGCCCTCCAGTCACCCCCAAACCCCTCAGCAATCCTCGTCACGAACGGAGTCAAGACAACGGCGTTCAGACGCGCCTGCGACTCCGCCGGCTCCCTAACCACCACAGACCGAGCTTCCTCGAACTCAACAAGCACTCCCAGGGCCCACTCCACCGCCTGCTCGTCCCGCCCGGTCTCCACGAGCGCGCCCAGCCTGTCCCCCATCCGGTGCCAAAGCTTGTCGGCGTTCCACATCGCCTCCAACGCCTGCACCGGATCGCCGTCGACTCGACCACCGTCCTCTCGCGCGATCCCCGCCAACTCCACCAAGCGATGCACTTCCGAAGGGGAGGCCTGCCCATCCTCTCGGCCTTCGAAATCCGCCGCCATGCGGGCGAGAGACGCCGACGAAATGTTCGACGACACAGGATCAAGCTGGCTGGCCAACCACGCCAGGCCACGCAGCGTCGCCATCTCCGGCCGCAGCGCGCCATACAACCGCTGTGCCAGCGCTATGACCGGGAAAAACCGCCTACCACCCACCAAATCCGCGCCGACCGCACCGACAACCGCGCCAACACCACCAACGTGGTGCACAAGATCCATCCGCCAGAGCCAGCTACGAATCTCCCAGCTCGTCACAGGCTCGGGCGACCGAAGAAGCTGCTGCCGTACGGCCTGAGGCTCGAACACCCGCAGATCGGCCACCAGGCTCCGAAGCTCATCGACCGTCCTGGCGTAAGAGGCAGCACCCACCCTGCCGTCATCCAAACCGGCATCGATCAACAACCGGAGCCGCCGCATCCCCGACAAAGCGTTGTCAAAGAGGATCGGTTCTGTCTCCCAGTACAACGCCGCCAAATTCAGCAGGGACTCCCGGTAATCAGCCGGCAGATTAGATACGTCCCAAGCCCTACCTCCGCCGCAACCGCCCCCCAGTCACCCCCAAACCCCTCAGCAATCCTCGTCACGAACGGAGTCAAGACAACGGCGTTCAGACGCGCCTGCGACTCCGCCGGCTCCCTAACCACCACAGACCGAGCTTCCTCGAACTCAATCAGCAACCCCCGGGCCCACTGCACCGTCTGTTCCTCACGCCTGGACTCCGGGTGTGCAAGCGCGGCCAGCTTGTACCCGATTCGCTGCCAAGGCTTGTCGGCGTTCCACATCGCCTTCAACGCCTGCACCGGATCGCCGTCGACCTGACCACCGTCCTCTCGCGCGATTCCCGCCAACTCCACCAAGCGATGCATTTCCGGAAGGGAGCCGTGCCAATCCTCTCGGCCTTCGAAATCCGCCGCCATGCGGGCAAGGGACGCCGGCGAAATGTTCGACGACACGGGATCAAGCCGGCTGGCCAACCACGCCAGGCCACGCAGCGTCGCCATCCCCGGCCGCCGTGCGTTATACAACTGCTGTGCCAGCGCTATAACCGGTAAAAACCGCCTACCACCCACCAAATCCGCGCCGACCGCACCCACAACCGCGCCAACACCACCAAGATCGTGCACAAGATCCATCCGCCAGAGCCAGCTACGAATCTCCTCGCCCGTCACAGGCCCGGGCGACCGAAGATGCTGCTGCCGTCCGGCCTGAAGCTCGAACACCCGCAGATCGGCCACCAGGCTCCGAAGCTCATCGACCGTTCTGGCGTAGCGGGCGGCACCCTCCCTGCCGTCACTCAAACCGGCATCGATCAACAACCGGAGCCGCCGCATCACCGGCACAGCGTTGTCAAAAAGGATCGGTTCTGTCTCCCAGTACAACGCCGCCAAATTCAGCAGGGACTCCCGGTAATCAGCCGGCAGATTAGTTACGTCCCCAAGCCCTACCTCCGCCGCAACCGCCCTCCAGTCACCCCCAAACCCCTCAGCAATCCTCGTCACGAACGGAGTCAAGACAACGGCGTTCAGACGCGCCTGCGACTCCGCCGGCTCCCTAACCACCACAGCCCGAGCGTCCTCGAACCCAGCCAGCAACCCCCGGGCCCACCGCACCGTCTGTTCGTCACGCCCGGGCCCCGGGATTGCAAGCGTGGCCAGCCTGCCCTCCACTCGCCGCCAACGCTTGTCGGCCTTCCACATCGCCTCCAACGCCTTCTCCGGACCGACCTGCTGATCGCCATCGGCATAGGCATCGGCATCGGCTTGAACGGAATCCAGCCGACCAAGGACCAGTCGCGCCCTCTCAGCCAACGACACCAAGTCACGCACTTCCGAAGGAAAGGCGCGGCCGCCTCGGCCTTCGAAGCGCGCAACCATTTTGGCAAGGTACAACCAAGAAATGTTCGACGACACGGGATCAAGCTGGCTGGCCAACCACGCCAGGCTGCGTAGCGTCGCCATGTCCGGATTTTGGCCGTATAACTGCTGTGCCAGCGTTATGACCGGGAAAAACCGCCTACCACCCACCAAATCCGCGCCGACCGCACCGACAACTGCGCCAACACCGCCAAGATCGTGCACCACGTCCATCCGGTCCAGCCAGAGATAAATCTCCACGTCCCCCACAGCCCTGGTCGACCTAAGACGCAGCTGCCGTCCGGTCTGAGGGTCGAACACCGGCAGTTCGGCCACCAGCGCCCGAAGATCATCGACCGTCCGGGCGTAGCGGGCGGCACCCTCCCTGCCGTCATCCAAACCGGCATCGATCAACAACCGGAGCCGCCGCATCACCGGCACAGCGTTGCGAAGGAGGATCGGTTGTGTGTCCCAGTGCAACGCCGCCAAATTCAGCAGGGACTCCCGGTAATCAGCCGGTAGATTAGTTACGTCCCCAAGCCCTACCTCCGCCGCAACCGCCCCCCAGTCACCCCCAAACCACTCAGCAATCCCCGTCACGAACGGAGTCAAGACAACGGCGTCCAGGAGCGCCTGCGACTCCGCCGGCTCCCTGACCACCACAGCCCGAGCATCCTCGAACCCAGCCAACCCCCGGGCCCACTGCACCGTCTGTTCGTCACGCGCGGGCCCCGGGATTGCAAACCCGGCCAGCCTGCCCTCCACTCGCCGCCAACGCTTGTCGGCCTTCCACATCGCCTCCAACGCCTTCTCCGCACGGACCTGCTGATCGCCATCGGCATCGGCATCGACTTGAACGGAATCCAGCCGACCAAGGACGTCCCGCGCCCTCCCCGCCAACTTCACCAAGTCACGCACTTCCGAATCAAAGGCGCCGCCGTCTCGACGTTCGAACCGCGCAACCATTTTGGCAAGGGACGACAACGAAATGTTCGACGACACGGGATCAAGCTGGCTGGCCAACCACGCCAGGCTGCGCAGCGTCGCCATGTCCGGATTCTCGTCGTACAACTCGTACGCCACACGCACAACCCGTAACAGTCGCCTGCCGCTCACCAAATCCGCGCCGATCTCACCGACGAGCTTGCGGTAACCACCAACGTAATGCACAAGTTCCATCGGCTCGATCCAGCGACGAATCTCGTCGTCGGACACATTCTCCGGCCGCGGTTTCTCGCGCTGACCCGTCACATGGTTGAACACCGGCTCCGCCAGATCCGCCACCAGCTCCCGCAGATCGCCAACCGTCCGGTCATAGAAAGCAGCACCCTGCCTGCCGTCTTCGAAACCGGCGTCGATCAACACCCGGAGCAGTTTCATCCGCGACACGTACACCGGTGCCGACTTACGCCCATCGAAACCAACATCCCACGCCAACTCCGCCAGAGACTTCAAAGCCTCCCGGAAATCATCCCTCCCAACATCCAGCCCGACCTCCCGCGCCAGCCCCTCCCAACCATCCCCACCCTCCCCCACGAACGGCCGAGCAAGCTCCGCCACCAACTCCTCACCAGGAAAAGCCGCCCCGCGCGGAGTCGACGCACATCCGCCCGGAATCTCCGCATTAGATTCTCAAACGGATCCATCTCCTCCCCGAGTCCCTGCTCCAGGTACGCCCGCGCCAGGTCCCCAAGCGCCTGCGCCTTCGGCGCGGCAGCGCGTTGGTCCGCCGGCGCGCGCAGGTGCACCCACTCGGGACTCAACCCGTGCTGCCTCTCCGGCAAGGGAAGGTCGTACGGGTCCACCTCTGGTTGCCCATCAGCGTCCGGCCGAGTCGGCTCCCACCTGCCGTTGGGCGGCAAAACCGGAAGCAACCGACCCCCATCACCCATGTACGCGCCGGAAACAATAGAAGCGAACCCACCAGTGCCCGGACCGAACCACACCATTTCCCGCGTCCAGCGGACCCGAACATCCAGCTCCGCGTCCACCTCCCGCGCAAATCTTTCAGAGACCCCACAGGCATACAGCCATACCGACCCCACAGCATCCGGATCCCAGTTCGGCGACCACCGAATCAGATCAGCCAGGGTCCGCGGAGATACCGATCGCCCATCCACCAGCACACCACCACGTCGATCACCACGCACCACCACCACAAACCGGTCGCGCCCAGGAGGTATCCGCTGCGCAGCGCCATAAAGGAGACCATCGTCGGAATGCCCCGACCGCAGGAACAAGCCAACCGGAATCGGCGCCACCGTCGGCACCGGCTCACCCGCCGCGTCCCGCCGTGCCACGCCGCCGTCGGAAACCTCTGCCGGCACAGCCCCCGCGAGCGTGCGGCATTCCACAACGCGCGCTCGGCCATCCGCGTTGCCGGCAGCCTCGAACTGACCCTTTCCAGCTGCTGTGGGGTCAAGGTTCCCGACCGCGCCCTCCTCGTCTCTGCCGCGACCCTGGCACGCACATCCGGACGGTAGTCCGCCGGCAACGCCGCCAAAGACCGATTCATGCTCTCTATCAGTTCTACAAACTCGACACGGTTAGCCGTCATAGCCCCCAGCAAGCTCGCGGCAGCGGGCCCACCCGCAGACGAAGACGCCCCCTCACCCGGCAATTCCACATCCCGCGTGATCTCCTCAGCCTTTCTCTTCCGCCCACGCATGACGGTGTTGCGCTGGTCCCTCTCCTGCTTCCAAAGCGCCTCCAACACCTGCTCCGGATCGCCGGCGAGCCGACCAAGTACCGTGCGCACCCTCCCCGCCAACCGCACCACGCCACGCACGTCTGCATCGGAGGCGGACTCACGGCCTTCGAAGCGCGCAACCAATTTTTGAGGGCCTCGTACGAAATGTTCGACGATGCAGGATCAAGCTGTTTGGCCAACCACGCCAGGTCGTCGAGCGTCTTCATGCCCGGCGACGTCTTGCCGTACAACTGTTCTGCCAGATCCGCGACCCGGAACAGGCGACTGCCGCCCATCAATTCCGGGCCGATCTTGTCGCGAATCGCACGGGCACCACCAAAATCGTGCAGCGTGTCCATCAGCTCGAATACGCGACGAATACCGCCCCGCACATGCTCGGGCGGAGTCTCGTGCTGTCCCGTCAGGTCGTCCCACAGACCCCACAGATCGCGAATCGTTCGCTGGTATAAGGCAGCACCCCCTTCCCCTCTGCCGGCAGCGAGACCGGCGTCGATACGCGTCCGGAGCTCCCGCAGCATCTTCACCTGATTCCCTACCCAATGCACTCGCAGGTGGGGGACGACCTCCTGCGCCAACTCCGCCAGATGCCACAAGGACGCCTCGAAGCCGTCCGCGTCGCTGTCCAGCCCGATCTCCCGCGCCAGTTTTTCCCAGCCATCGCTGCCATCCCGTGCGAACGCCTGAGCAAGCCCCGCCAGCAACAGATCGGTCTCGTCCAGTATCGTCGCGGCAAGCTCTTCCCAGCCGCGCCCAAGTGGCTTCGCAATCCTCGTCATGAACGGATCCCGGGCAACGGCTTTCAGCCGCGCCTGCGACTCCGCCGGATCCGTGAATACCACAGACCGGGCATCCTCGATCTCACCCAGCAACCCCCGAGCCCACTGCGCCGTCTGCTCGTCAGGCGCGGTTTCCGTGAGCTCGGCCAGCCTATCCGCCACCGTCCGCCAAGGCTTATCGGCCTTCCAAATCGCCTCCAAAGCCCGCCCGGGACTGACCTGCCGATCGCCACCGGCATCCACTTGAACAGAATCCAGCCGATCAACGACCCGTCGCGCCCTCCCCGCCAACCGCACCAAGTCACGCACGTCTGCATAGGAGGCGGACTCACGGCCTTCGAGGCGCGCAACCAAGTTTTTGAGGGCTCCGTACGAAATGTCCGACGACGCAGGATCAAGCTGTTTGGCCAACCACGCCAGGTCGTCGAGCGTCTTCATGTCCGGCTTGTCCTGGAAATGCGAGGCCACATTCACGACCCGATACAGGCGACTGCCGCCCATCAATTCCGGGCCGATCGTGTCGCGAAGCGCGCGGGCACCACCAAAATCGTGCAACGTGTCCATCAGCGCGAATACGTGTTGAATACCGAAGTCCGGCATATGCTCGGGCGGAGTCTCGTACTGTCCTTTCAGATCCTCCCACAGACTCCACAGATCGCCAATTGTTCGCTGGTAGAAGGCAGCACCCTCTCTGCCGTCAGCGAAACCGGCGTCGATCCGCGTCCGGAGCTCTCGCAGCTTCTCCACCTGATCCCGCGCATAATGCACTCGCAGGTTGGGGTTGACCTCCTGAGCCAACTCCGCCAGGTGCCTCAAGGACGCCTCGAAATCGTCCGCGTCGCTGTCCAGCCCGATCTCCCGCGCCAGTTCTTCCCAGCCATCGCTGCCATCCCGTGCGAACGCCTGAGCAAGCCCCGCCAGCAACAGATCGGTCTCGTCCAGTATCGTCGCGGCAAGCTCTTTCCAGCCGGGCCCAAGTGACTCCGCAATCCTCGTCATGAACGCATCCCGGGCAACGGCTTTCAGCCGCGCCAACGACTCCGCCGGATTCGTGAATACCACGGACCGGGCATCCTCGATCTCACCCAGCAACCCCCGAGCCCACTGCGCCGTCTGCTCGTCACGCGCGGTTTCCGTGAGCTCGGCCAGCCTGTCCGCCACCGTCCGCCAAGGCTTGTCGGCCTTCCAAATCGCCTCCAAAGCCCGCCCCGGACTGACCTGCCGATCGCCACCGGCATCCACTTGAACAGAATCCAGCCGCTCAACGACCCGCGGCGCCCTCCCCGCCAATCGCACCAAGTCATTCACGTACCAATAGAGGTGGGCCCGCTCACGACGGTCTTCGAAGCGCGCAACCACGTTTTCAAGAGACGACAACGAAATGTTCGACGACCCGGGATCAAGATGGCTGGCCAACCACGCCAGGCCGCGGAGCGTCTGCATCGCCGGCCGCCCGCCGTACAACTGCTTTGCCAGCCGTATGACCGGGAACAGCCGCCTGCCGCCCACCAAGCCCTCGCCGATCTCACCGACTAACGCGCGGTAACCACCACCGTGGTCCGCCATGTCCATCAGCTCGAGCCAGGCACGAATCTCGTCGACCCGCACAGACTCGGGCGACCGAGACTCCTGCTGTCCGGTCTGAGCGTTGGACACTGGGCGGGACACATCGGCCACCAGGTCCCGAAGATCGTTCAGCGTCCGGGCGTAGAAGTCATCACTTCCACTACGGTCACCGAAGCCGGCATCGATCAACAACCGGAGCCGCCGCATCCCCAGCAAAGCATCGTCAACGCTGGACAGATCCGGATCTATCTCCCAGTACAACTCCGCCAGATTCTCCAGCGACTGCCGGGCATCAGCCGGCAGATTAGTTACGTCCCCCAGCCCTATCGCCACGGCAGCCTCGCTCCAGCCGCCCTCAAACCGCTCAGCAATCCTCGTCACGAACGACGGCAGGACAACAGCGTTCAGCCGCGCCTGCGACTCCGCCGGATTCGTGAATACCACGGACCGGGCACCCTCGATCTCACCCAGCAACCCCCGAGCCCACTGCGCCGTCTGCTCGTCACGCGCGGTTTCCGTGAGCTCGGCCAGCCTGTCCGCCACCGTCCGCCAAGGCTTGTCGGCCTTCCAAATCGCCTCCAAAGCCCGCCCCGGACTGACCTGCCGATCGCCACCGGCATCCACTTGAACAGAATCCAGCCGATCAACGACCCGTCTCGCCCTCCCTGCCAACCGCACCAAGCCGCGCACGTCCCCAATGGAGTCGGACTCACGGCCTTCAAAGCGCGCAACCATGTCGGTAAGGGATGACAACGAAATGGTCGACGACTCGGCATCAAACTGGTTGGCCAACCACGCCAGGCTATGCAACGTTTCCACATCCGGCGTCTCGTTGTCCACGTCCATCAGCTCGAGCCAGGCACGAACCTCGTCGACCCGCACAGACTCGGGCGACCGAAACTCCTGCTGTCCGGTCTGAGCGTTGGACACTGGGCGGGACACATCGGCCACCAGGTCCCGAAGATCGTTCAGCGTCCGGGCGTAGAAGTCATCACTTCCACTACGGTCACCGAAGCCGGCATCGATCAACAACCGGAGCCGCCGCATCCCCAGCAAAGCATCGTCAACGCTGGACAGATCCGGATCTATCTCCCAGTACAACTCCGCCAGATTCTCCAGCGACTGCCGGGCATCAGCCGGCAGATTAGTTACGTCCCCCAGCCCGACCTCCTGCGCCAGTCTCTGCCAACCATCCCCACCCTCCCCCGCGAACTGCGGAGCAAGCCTCGCCGCCAACTCCTCAGACAGCGGCGCCACGCGGAACGAATCCCAGGGTCCCCGCTCTGGGTCCGCAATCTCCTGCGCCGGGTCCTCAATCTCCTGCACCTCCGGCGCGGCAGCGCGTTCGTCCACCGGCGCGCGCAGGTGCACCGGGTGCGGCAATTCCAAATCACGCGGTGTTTCTGCGTCGAGCACAAATCCATCCGGCCCAAGGTCCACCGGTTCATCGACCCCCGGCAGGTGCTCCAGCACCCGGCCGGTCGGCGGTTCCTGCGGCCGCATCACACCATCCGCCGTCACCACCGCCGTGGTCACCATCGCGAGGGAATCACCGGTGCCTGGCCCGATCCACGTCAACCCGCCCACACCAAGCCGCACCGGCGAATTCAGTAGCGCCTTCAACTCCGTCACATTTTCCTTCGACACCGCACACGCGAACAACCACACCGACGCCCCAGCCTCCGGAGGATCCCAGTTGGGTGACCGCCGGATCACATCGGCCAGCGTGCGCGCATCCACCGACCGCCCATCCACCAACACCCCACCAAGTCCATCACCACGCGCCACCACCACAAACCGGTCACGTCGATACGAGATCCGCTGCGCAGCACCAAGAAGAAGATCATCATCGGAAAGCCCGGACCGCAGGAACAACCCGGCCCGGATCGCACGGGGCTCCTGCCGCAGCACGCTCTGGAAAGCACCCCCAACACCATCCAGACCGGGTGCCGCATCCCGCTCAGAGGCCTCATCTGAACCGCTGTCATCGCTGCGGCCCACCCCCACCCTGGGCGCCGCGCTGCGCGACTCCGGCAACTCGACGGCCCGAACCATCGTCCTCAATGGACCATCCGCGTCCGGGACCCCCGTCGACACATCACGGGCGAGGGATTCCAGACCCGACCGCGACTCCTCCAGACGCAGCACCTGGTGCCCGTCCTCCACAGCCCAGCGCCGCACGTTCACCGGTCCCCGGAAACGCGCGGCCTCCGCCATCGCCGCCCGCAAATCCGGCCGGTAGTCACCCGGCAAGTCCGCCAGATCCGCGGCAATCCGGTCATACGCACTCCACAACCCGGACAACGCCGAATTGATCCGGTCCGACACCCACCGCGAACCCACCTCCCGCAACATCCCGGGTTCCGGCGCAACAGCAACGAGTTGGGTCGCGAGGCTTCGGATGTCCTCATGCGACACCCGTGCGCCAGCGGGCAAACCGAGGAAGTCACGAACAACACTCCGCAGGTTCTCTGGACCCACCCCCGTCGCCCTCAAGCCCGCATTAGCGTCCTCCAACGCACCGGCCACCTGCCGGGCGTGCCGCACATCCTCCACGTCCAGATCCGCGGCGCTACGAACATCGGCAAGCACCGACGCCAACGCGCCAAGACGAACGATCCGACGCCGATCAGCGTCGCCCAGCGCACCATCCCCGGCCACACCCAGCTCGTCGCGGCCGAACCGCCGGACCAACTCATCGGCCAGCATCAACGGACCCACCGGCACAAGATCGGCCGCCTCACGCGCCGCCCGAATCTGCGCGGCCAGCTCCATAGCATGGACCTCGAGCTGCTCCAGCCGATCCGCCACCAGCGCATCCGCCGGCCGCAACAGCACCAGGCCGCTCTCCATATCCCGGAAGACCTGCGCACCGGCAACCGACGCTATCCCGTCGGCCAGTACCCGCAGATCCCCCCGGTACCAACTCGGCAACGACGCCAAATCCTCCGTCATCCGCGCCACAGCACCCCGCCGCAACGCAACCACCGCGCTCTCGACACGTTCAGTCACCGCGCTGCGCTCAAACCTCCAGGCCCGCTTCAGCCTCGACCACGTCACCACCCCCTCACGTGCCCGCGACATCATCAGATCGGCCAGATGACGCACATCGTCGTCAGTCACCGGACGCGCAACAGCGCCCCCGACCTGACCCTCCGGGCCGGGACCCGCCGCCCACAACTCAACCACCGACCGCAGATACCCGGCCAGCCTCGCTTCGTCCAGATCGGCAGGCATCGGACCGAGCCGGTCGTCCGCACCCTGCACCCGCAACCCCCGCAGGCGCGGCCACAGCAGATCAATGTCCGCGGCCTGCCGCACCTGATCCAGAGTCGGCCGGTCGCCATCTCTGTCCATCGCCAACCGCACAACGATGGCCAACTCCTGCCACACCCGATCCACAGTGTCGCGCAGGTTCTGCCGGTCCCGTGCCGCATACCGTGAATCCACGCCAACCGCTTGGGCCACAGCGCGTCCGCCACCGTGCTCCTCCGCCAACGCCACCAGCGCGGCCACGGCACGATCGCTCACATCGGCGCTCTCCTCCTGGATCAGCCATTCACCGGTGATCAGGAGATCACCCAACGAGTTCAAACGAGAACGGTCGGTCGGCCGCCAAGGCGTCCCCCTCTCCTCCCGGACGTTAGCCCGGAAAACATCGACACGAGCCAGCAAGCCCCTCCGGTTGTTCGCCTCCAGCCACGCGCGATTGGCCACCAACCGGCCGGCAATGGGCTCCAGAGCACCCAGCACCACAAGGCCGGGGAGCTCCACAGGCGCCGTCTGCGCGCGCCAAACACTCTGCAAGCTTTCGAAGGTGGCCCCACGCCAACGATCCCTCGCGATTTCGACGAGCTCCACCAGCATCTGCACGTCCGCATCCGACACCGGCCGTTCGTCAGCCGGGTTAAAGTCCCGCACCATCTGCCGCACATGATCGATCGTGACGCTCTCGCCAACATCCGGGTAGCGGCGTCGAACCGCGTCGAACAGCCGACGAACGTCACGCAAGTCCGAGAAAGCCGCTATCCGCGGCAATTCGGCAGGAGACGGATCTTCACCCGGGTCCCTGCCGAACACGTCCAACATCAGCCGGGTGATATTGACCAAACGCTGCTCATAATTGGTCACCCACCGCGGGCTGAACCGCCGGAAGCCCCGCTCCTGATGATGCAACCCGATCGTTTCGGCCAACTCAGTCCGGCCACCCGCGATAGCCTCGTAATACTCCAACACACCGCGCGCCTCCTCCGCACGGTCCACATCAATCGGACCCGTCGCACTATCCGCGCGACTTTCCCCGCCAACCCCCGGACGACCGCTGGGCCCAGCCACCGCACCTGAGCCCGCCGAATCCGTTTCATCCGAATCGAACTGCCACCCTCCCGAGGTCGCCTGTGAAACCGCGTCGCTCTGTACCGAGACAGCACCACCATCCACAGCAGACTCCGCGGCGGGCATCGTCCCTTCCGCCGACTCCGTCTCTGCGCTCAAGCGATCAAGCCGCCCCGGCGACTCTGCCGGGGTCGCCTCGCCAAAGACCCTCCCAGTGCCACCGGTCGCCACATCACCCGGCACAAGCGTCATGGACTCCGACAGCGTGTCCCCAACGGTCTCCGACCCCGGATCGTCAGCGGACTCCGACAGCGTGTCCCTACCCGGGGCCGGCCCCGCGCCCGCACCTGATCGTCCCGCTGCCCGATCCTCCGTAAGCCAAGACTCCGACGCGCCCGAATCCGACGACGACTCCGACGACGACTCCGACGAGTCGTCAGCCAAGAACTCCCCATCATCCCCGGCACTCCGACCACCGAACCCCGGTGATCCACTGGAACGGTACAACGATGCAGACTGCTCCCGAGCCTCGCGAGCAGTCTCCGTCGGGGCCGTAGACACCGTCTGCGGATCGGCCGGAGTGGTCCCCGGTTCGGGACCACTCCGACGAACCGATCCCCGCTCGGTTTCCCCGCCCCGCTCGGCGGTTTCCCCGCCAGTGGTCTCCGGACGATCGGCTTCCCGCACGTCTGCTCGGTCGCCCGAGGACCTGGCTACCCGGTAGTTCTCCGCGTCGACCGCCGAGGCTGCCGGAGCGTCCGAGTCCCGCGACACCAGGTGCTGCATGGCGCGTTTGTGACCGTCCTCGCCGAGCACCATGCGTAGAACCGCGTCCAGTGTGTTCCTCGTATTCGCCAGGAACGCGTCCCGCACCTCCTGGACGGCGGCCGGATCCCCGCGCAGCTCGCCCAGCTCACGCAGCACGGCACTCTCCTCGACGGGCTCCCGCGACAGCAGGTGATCCAACGTCCGCGCCCGACGCTGCGGGCCCGGCACCAGCACATCCGGACGCAGTCCCTGCGCAATCGCGATTTCCTCGATCCGCCACAGGCTCCGTGGCAGGAACGCCCCCTGCTTGCTCGTCATCACCCCGTCATCGGGTATGTAGGAGTTCTGCGAGCTGTACGGTCGGCCGGTAGCAGTATCGATGGGCATCGGCGGATCGGCCCGGTTGAACGCCCGGCGGTCATCGGCCTTCGGACGCTCCTGGAGGTCCCCGACCTGGCCCCCGCGCAACCGCTGAAGGAAATCGGGCGTGAGCCCCAGGTGGGAACCGACCTTGGTGGCGAGGCCATACCCGCTGGCCCGAATGCCCCAGCCCCTCAGATCCCCGTCGGCAGACTGCCGGAGGTCGACGAAGAAGTGCGACTCGGCCCGTTTGTCGCTGAACTCCAGCTTGACGAAATACCCCGCGTCCGGGTGCATCCGCTCGGGCCGGAACAACTCCGTGACCCCGCTGATCGCACGGTCCTTCAGCTCATCGACCTCCCGCTGGGCATCCGCGAGCCGCCGCTTCGACTCGTCCGCCTTCGCCCGCAACCGCTGCGCCTCCTCCCGCAACGCAGCATCGTGCGGTTCGCGTGCCGCGTCCGCCTCCGCTTCCGCGGCCCACCGCTCGCCGGCACCCACCTTGTCCCGCAGCGGACTCAGATACTCGTCCGTGTCCAGGTACGTCCGGACCGTGTACTCCCGCAGCGACACACCGTCCACGGTCTGTCGGCGACCGAGCGTGTAAGCCCCCGTGTCGAAATACTCATCGGGCAGACCGAGGTAGTGCCCGAGCTCGTGGGCGAACGTCGAAGCGAGCGTGTACGGGTTCCAAATGACCTGGTTGGTACCCGCGTCCGGGTCGGTGCGGAGGCCGATCGACCGATGGGCCTGCGCCGGGTCGTCAACAAACTCAAGCCGGAAGTGGAACTGGTCGCCGGAATGGGCCATCCGGTAACCCCGGTTGAACAGCTCATCCACCCAATCGCCGGCGCGCCGCTTTAGGTCGTCGATCACGTGCTGCCGCTGATCCAGCTCCACACCGGCCTTATGCGCCTTGGCCGACTGTGCGTCGGCCCGCCGCCGGGCGGCATCGGCGTCGGCCTGCGCACCGTCAAGCACCGCGGCGTTGCCCGGCGACGAATCCAGTTGCTGTTCGAGTTCCCGGACAGCCGCCTCGGCATTGTCGGCGGCGTTCTCTGCTTCCCTGGCAAGCCGCAGTTCACCCTCGGCGCTCTCCCGGAACGGCGCCAGGAACTCGCCGGAGTTCAGGTGCGCCTTGAACGTGAACTCCTGCACCCCACGCCCCGGCGCCACCTCGAAGCGCCGCCAGTCATAGCTGACAACGCCCGTTCCGGTCACCAACCTGTTGGGCCGGCTGGACATCCGGACATCCCTGACCTCGAAGGCCACTGAGCCATCGGGAATCGTATTCCGCAGGTGCTCCCACGCGTCGGGCTTCAGCGGGCTCGGCAGCGGATCGAACCACGACGCCTGCCGCACCTCGGTGTGCTGCCAGGCGCGGTCCTCGACCCCGGGTTCCTTCCTACCGCGCCAGAGGTCGTCATAGTCGACGGCTTCCCCGGGGCTGACCGCCGGCTCGGTTACCCCGCCCCGCTCGGCGGTTCCGCCATTGGTGGTGCCCGTGTCCGTCCGGTCGTCCGCCCGCCGCGACGCACGGAACACCCCGTCCCGGTTCTGGCGGGTCCACCCGGATCCGCCAGTAACCGGCTCGCCTGCGCCGGCCACCGATGCCGTCTCCGGCCCCGAACCCGCCCTCACGGCCGATTCCGCGCGCCTCAGACGCTGCAGTCGCCGCAGAAACTCCCGCGCATCGTCTGACTGACCTCCATTCGTCAGCAGCCGATGCGCGACCGCATCCCGCAATTCAGTATCATCCCATATTTCACTGAAGTACCGACGGAACACGCTGACCACAACATCTGAATCGTACAGACCTAGCAGTCGCTCGAACCCGCCGCTCGCTATAGCGTGAATCGCCTGCAATTCCCGTGTCGCGTATTCTGAGTACCCCCTCTGCAACTTCTCAACATCAGCGACAGCCTCCGATACCCGACCACGGAGCGTTTTGATCTGAACCGAATCTAGATACAGCAACCACATCCTAATCTTGGCTTTATATTTGTTCCGCAGGCCACTGTTCATCTCCGGCTCCGCCAAAATCTGCTCCAGCGACTTCACCGTAGCCTTCAAATCGGAGGCCAGCTGCTTCCGGACCTCCTTTAGAACATAGTGGCTAATCCAAGCCCTAGATCTCGCGAACCGAGCTGCCAAACCGGCGGCGGTGGTGTATTCCGTGCGAAGCGCCTCCGCAATCGCCTCGTTTCGCAGCACCCTGGCGACAGCATCCGTGTCCCACAAACCACTAAGCTGCGCGCCAACCCACAGGCGCCCATTACTCAGCCCTTCGTCAGCTTGATCGGCTCTAGGCTCTGAGGCCACCGTGGTGTCGGCAGTGCTCGGTTCCGGACGGCCACTCAGGTCACCAGCCAGGTAACAGATCAGTTTCCACCGCAACTCCTTCACCTGCTGATCAGCCGGCGGTTTCATCAACTCGCGTGCCATCACATCCCGGAACGGGATCGACTCCGCGAGAGGCCCCAAGACCTCGTCCGCGGCAGCGTACAAACCGGCCACGCGAGCTCGATCTTGTTCGCTGGCCAAAGCTTGATCGTCCAACGCTTGACGAGCCTCCGCGAATTCCCGCATTATCAGATTTTTCTTCTCTTCCGTTCTCACCGCCTCGATCGCGTCGTGAGGCAGACCACTCACCACCACACCAAGATCACCAAGATCACCAAGATCACCAAGATCACCAAGATCACCAAGATCACGAGCCAGATAATCGGCCATTTCCCCCCGCACCGCCTCGATCTCGTCGTGAGGCAGACCACTCACCACGACGCCAAGGTCACCAAGGTCACCAAGGTCACGGGCCAGATAATCGGCCATTTCCCCCCGCACCGCCTCAGCACCGCGCGCGTCCTTCGGATGCCCGGCCAACCAGTGCGCCATCACAAACCGGAACCGCTCCGACCTACTCAACGGCCCCAAAATCCTGTCCGCATCAGTCAACAACCCGACCGCACGATCCGCGCTCCCGAACCACTCACGCAACTGCGCCTCGGCCCGGTTGTATCGCTCGTCCCAGTCCCGCACCGCCAATTCACGTAGTTCTTGATACAACTGCGGGTCCCGCACCACGAGATTACGTAGTGTTTGATGCCTCTCCTCGATGCCGGCGCGATTCTCCGGATGACTCATAATGTAGTGCGCCATCACACGCCGGGCTCCGTCATGGACCCCAATAGCTCCCATGCTCGGCTTCACTCCATCGATCAGATCGTCTACTGATTGCCCCTCCTCATCGCGCATCCTCTTCAGCCCAGCGTCCGCCTCAGCGATCCACGCACTCAGCTCGGCCACCGCAGAAGACTCCCCTGAGCCTGCCGCCTGATTCAATCCACCGGAGCCGAGCGGCTGCGACGGATCCTCGCCATGAAGCCCCGCAAGCTGCTGTTCCGTCTCGCCGACGACGGTCTCGTCAACGATCATCTCGTCGACGATGGTCTCGTCGACGATGGTCCCCGCATTTCCCCACACATAGTCAGACTCCCGCTGCATGTCCCTACTCGGCCCCGGCTCCGGCCCCGCGCCCTCATTCACGGCGAGGCTCGGAAGATTCGGTCGCTGCAGGAACTGCTGCGCATCCGCTATCCGATTCTCCTGACCTCCATGCGTCACGAGCGCATCTTGCAACTCTTGAAGAGCAGCGGCAGCTTCCGCTGCCCGATTACGGACCGACTTGATATACGCCGAATCTATGTTATTCAACCACTCCTCGATCTTGGGATCATATTTTCTCTGCAGGTCAGTGTTCTCCAGCTTCGCCAAAATCTGCTGCAGCGAGTCCACCGTAGCCTTCAAATCGGAGGCCAGCTGCTTCCGGACCTCCCTAAAAACTCTGGTACCCCAATCCTCAGCTCTCGCGAACCGAGCCGCCAAAACGGCGGCGGTGGCGTATTCCGTGCGAAGCGCCTCCGCAATCGCCTCCTCCCGCAGCACCTTGCTGACAGCATCCGGGCCCCACAAACCACTAAGCTCCGCGCCAACCCACAGGCGCCGCTGATGATGCCGTCCGTCAGCTCGATCGGCTCTAGGCCTTGAGGTCACCGTGGTGTCGGCAGTGCTCGGTTCCGGACGGCCACTCAGGTCACCAGCCAGGTAACAGATCAGTTTCCACCGCAACTCCTGCACCTGCTGATCAGCCAGGGGGTTCGTCATCAACTGCTGCTGCTCCTGCGGTTTATCCCCCAGGTTCTCCAGCTTCTTCAGCAACGCGTGTGCCATCACATCCTTGAACGGCTTCGACTCCGCGAGAGGCCCCAAGACCTCGCCCGCGGCAGCGTACAAATCCTTCACGCGAGCTCGATCTTGTTCGCTGACCAACGCTTGACCGGCCAACGCTTGACCGGCCTCCGCGAATTCCTGCTTTATCAAGCTTACGGCCGCAACCTCCGCCTGATCCCGAGCACGATCCGCCTGCCAACGCTCCTCTTCCGCTCTCACCTTCTGGATCTCGTCGCGACTCAAACCACTCACCGCCACGCCGATTTCAGGGTCACGATCGTCATCGGCCAGATAGCCGGCCAGTTCCACACGCAACGCCTGAGCACCGTGCCCGTCATCCGGATGCTCGCCCAACCAGTGCGCCATCACATTCCGGAACCGCTCCAACACCCTCAGCGGCCCCAAAATCACGTCCGTATCACTCAACAACTGGCGCGCGAAACGAATCTTGGACTCGCGCCACTCATTCACCTGCGCCTCGGCCCGCTCAACCCGCTCGTTCCAGTCTCGCAACGCCAACTCACGTATTGAAGACTCCCCTGATGGCCCCGCTGCCTGATCCTCCGGTCCCGCTCCGGCCTGGACGCTCAGCCCGCTGCCCTGCGTACCCAGCTCGCCCGCCAACGCCTGGGAAAACTCGGACTCCGGCACCAGGCCCCTCTTATCCGGCTCCGGACCCGCGCCCGCACTCACGGCCGATGCCGCGAGCCTCAGACCACGCAGTCGCTGCAGAAACTCCTCCGCATCCTTTAACTGACGGCCATTTGTCACCAGCCGATGCGCGACCGCATCCCGCAATTGAAGATCACCCTGCAATCCCCTGAAAATCTGGTAGAAGTCGCGGACCTCAACATCTTGACCGTACCGATCTTGCAGTTGCGCGAACCCGCCTCTCGTTGTCTCGTAAATCCACCGCAATTTCTGCACCGCGTAATTTCGGTACCCTCCCCGCAACTCCTGAACAGCAGCGGCAGCTTCCGATGACCGACGGAAGACTGTCTTGGTTGCCACCTTATCTATATTATTCTCCCATTCCTCAATCTTGGCGCGATAAGCATTCCGTAGTTTAGTGATTCTCTCCGCCGCCTCCGCCCCCGCCTCCGCCTCCGCCGCCTCCGCCTCCGCCTCCGCCTCCGCCAAAATGTGTCGCAGAGACTTCACCGAATTTTCCAAATTGGAGGACAGTTCCTTCTTGACTTCCACAAGAACACTGGCACCCCAATTCTTGGCTCTGTTGAACAATTCTCCCAAATCTTCGGGGCCGTATTCCCGGAGAAGCGCCGCATTAAATGCCTCCTTCCGCAGCACGTCCTCGACAGCATCGGCCCCCAAACCACTAAGCTCCTCGCCGGACGCCACGCGCCGCTTATAAATCTTCATTGCTTCAGATCGATCGCTCGGTTTCGAACCGCCAATCAGGTCACCAGCCAGGTAACGGACCAGTTTCTCCCGCAACTTCTGCACCTGCTGATCAGCCGGCGGTTTCATCAACTCGTGTGCCATCACATCCCGGAACGACTTCGACACCCTCAGCGGCCCCAAAATACTCTTCGCATCATGCAACAACCGGTCCGCAGCGCCTTCACCCGCGATCTTGTCCCACCCAGCCAACTGGTCCGCGGCCTGCTTGGACTGCTCTTTCCAGAGCACCAGCATCCGGGTGGCCCTGCGCTCCCTTTGACGTTGCTCCCCCAACTCGCGAAGAGCAGCGACAGCTTCCTCTACTTCCGTTACCCGACTACGGATCGTACTGGCATGCGCCCGATCTAGATTCGACCACTTTTCGATTTTGGCGTGATATTTGTCCGACAGGTCAGGACTTTCCTCCTCGATCAAAATCTGCCGCAGAGACTCCACCGCAGAATTCAATTCGGAGATCAGCGACTTCTTGATGTCCGCAAGGACTTTGGAACCCCAATTTGGGGCTCTGTTGAACCGTTTTGCCAAACCCTCACCGGTGTACCCCCTGCGACGTGCCTCCGCAATTGCGTCGGCCTGCAGCATTTCGTTGACAGCAGTATCGTCCCGCAAACCACTAAGCGCCTTGCCGACCGCTATGTTCCGCTGATAAATCCTCAGTGCTTCAGGTCGATTTTTTTTAGGCGCCCGGGTGGCCGCAGCGGGACGCGAGTTGTCGGCAGTGCTCGGTTCCGGACGGCCACTCAGGTCACCAGCCAGGTAACAGACCAGTCTCCACCGCAACTCCTGCACCTGCTGATCAGCCTGGGGGTTCGTCATCAACTGCTGCTGCTCCTGCGGTTTATCCCCCAGGTTCTCCAGCTTCTTCAGCAACGCGTGTGCCATCACATCCTTGAACGGCTTCGACTCCGCGAGAGGCCCCAGGACCTCGCCCGCGGCAGCGTACAAATCCTTCACGCGAGCTTGATCTTGTTCGCTGGCCAACGCTTGACCGGCCTCCGCGAATTCTTGCCTTATTTCGCTTCCTCGAGCGTGCCACTCTGCAACACCATCGACCCCGCCATCTTGACCCGCGATCTTGCCTCGCTCAGGCAACTGCTCTGCGGCCCGCTTGGACGGCTTTCGGCCCAGCGACTCAACAGCAGCGGCAACTTCCGCTGTCCTACGACGGATCGTTCTGCGATGCGCCCCTTTTAGATCCAACCAGCTTTTGATCTTGGCTTCATATTCTTCCCGCAGGTTAGTGTCTGCCTCGCCCTCCAAAACCTTCTGCAGAGACTCCACCGAATTTTTCAAATCGGAGATCAGCCGCTCCCGGGCATCACCAAGAACTTTTTCACCCCATGCCCGGGATCTGTTGTAAAGCACCCCCAACTCGATAGCGTCGTAATACTTGCCAAGCGCGGCCTTAAGTGCCTCGTTTCGCAGCAACTCTCTGATTTCACTGCCCTTGAAGCCACTCAGTGCCGTGCCCACCGCCACGTGCCGGTAATCCATCTGGATCGCTGTAGACTGAGTCACGCCGATTCCAGGCGCCGGAGTCACCGTGGCGGAAAGCAATTTTTCGGCATTTTTCGGATTCTCACCGGCACTTGTGTCACCAGCCAGGTATTTGACCAGTCTCCACCGCAACTCCTGCACCTGCTGATCAGCCTGGGGGTTCGTCATCAACTGCTGCTGCTCCTGCGGTTTATCCCCCAGGTTCTCCAGCTTCTTCAGCAACAGGTGTGCCATCACATCCTGGAACGGCTTCGACTCCGCGAGAGGACCCAAGACCTCGTCCGCGGCATCATACAAACGGCCCACGTCATCTTTATTTTTTACGCTGGCCAACTCGTGACCGGCGTCCGAGAATTCTTGCTGTACCGAGCTAATCCGAGAAATAACGTCCAGCGCTGCTTCATAAGCGTCCCCGCGCACCATCGGGGCCACAGCCTCCGCCTGGTTCCCGGCACGAGCTTCCTGCTCTTGTGCTCTCGCCTCCTCGAACGCGTCGCGAGGCAAACCACTCACCTCCATGCCAATGCCAGAGTCACCGCCCAGATAACCGGCCATTTCCACCCGCACCGCCTGAGCACCGCGCGCGTCATTCCGATGCTCACCCAACCAGTGCGCCATCACAACCCGGAACCGCCCGGACGCCTTCAGCGGCCCCAAAATCCCGTCCGCATCAGTCAAAAACCGGTTCACAACATCAAAACCCACGATCTCGGCCCACTCACGTAACCGCTTCTCGGCCCGCGTGTATCGCTCATACCAGTCCTGCACCGTAATAAGCGTGTCCACCTCCGCCTGCACCGTCTCGATACGCTCCTGCAGGGCCTCCAACTCCCGGTGCTGAACCGGATCCAACGCCCGCCCCTCCAACATCGCCTCTCGGATCGGATCGAACTTCTGCCCCGGGAACTCCGCCTTCTGAGCCGCCAGCTCCGCCAGCTCCGCCAGCCCTTCCTCAATCCGCTTAGCCCGCTGCTCCCGCTCCGTCTGGTGCCCGGCAACACCCGCGCCCTCATTCACCGGCACCGCAGCATGTGGCTGTGAAGGCCCGCGCCTTTGGCCCGAACCCCCACCCGCCGCAGAAGACTCCCCGAACTGTCCCGCTGCCTGCCCCCCCGGACCCCGACCCGGCCCCGGACCCGGCTGCGGACCCGCGCCCGCACTGATATGCGCCAGCCCGATCATCTGGCGCTTCCGCTCTACACGCAGTCGCTCCGCGGCAGTTTCACCATCCGGGGACGTCAGGTACTGATGCGCCATCAGCACCCGAGCCTTCAGACTCGCCCCAGACAGCTCGCCCAAAATACTGTCCGCGTACGCATACGCCTCGGCCCGGCTGCCCGGGTCAGCCCCCTTCAACTCACGCAGCGCAACCCCGAAAGCACCACCGCCCCCACCAGTCCCCTCGACGGGCAACGTTCCCCCCGACGGCGAGCCTCCCCGCAAGAGACTAAGCCGGGCCAGCAGCGCCTCCCGTGCCTTCTTGCCGAGACCGCCCCCGGCGTCATCGGTCCCCGCATCACGCACATCCTCAGCGGACTCTGGCAGCAAGCCCCCAACCGGCTCCGGACCCGCGCCCGCACTGATATGCGCCCCCGCCCTCCAAAAATCGCCCAGCGTTCCCCGCACCTCCTCAACACGCTCCGCACGCTCAACACGCTCCGCGGGTTCATCCGGAGACAAGCCAACGTCCATCATGTGCAAGCTATGGGCCATCACGCTCACAAACGCCGGCACCCCATTAAGAGGCGCCCCCAACGCCCTCTCCGCCTCCGCCCACAACGACCTGCGCTTTTCCTCGTCAGTCCACGGCAGCGCCTTTAAGTACCCGTCAGCCTGCTCGCTCAGTACCCGCAGATGCGCCGCAGCATCAGCCGACCTCACACGAGACAACGCCGCAACCCGCCTCTCCTCTTCCTCTCTCTCCCTCTTCCTAGACCGACGGTCGCTGCCGCGCTCCCTCTCGCGGTTGCGCCTCTCCTCATCGTCCGCCGCAAACTCGTTAACCGTGTCCACCTCCTTCTGCACCGTGTCGATACGCTCCTGCAGCGACCTCAAATCCGGGTGCTGAACCGGATCCAACGCCCGCCCCGCCGACATCTCATCCCGGACCGGATCGAACGCCCGCCCCGGCAACGACTTCTCCAACTCCGCCTTCTGAGCCTCCAGCCCCGCCAGCCCCGCCCGCCTTGCCGCAATCCGCTCAAGCCGCTCCTCCCGCTCCCTGGCCTTGCGGGCCCTCCAGTTCTTGAGCCTATCCCGCGCCTTGTCCCGCTCACGCGCGTAATCCCTGTGCCGGTCGCCCCTCTTATTGGCAGCCGCAAACTTGTTCAAAGCCTCCTCCGCATCCGTTTTAGCCCGCTCCAGCTCCTTCCCCTCCTTTTCCTGAGCCTCATTCCACTCATGCCTCGGCACCTCGTTCAACTTTGCCCGCGCAGCCACAGTCTTCGCCAGTGAATCCTTCAACTGTGCAAGCTGCTCAGCCCGCGCCTTCCGCCCTGCGGCCGCCCGGTTCCTGGCCTTTTCCCGCGCCCTGTCCGCCTTTTCGTTCTCGATCTCCTCAAGGTTCTTAAGCGTGTCCACCTCCTTCTGCACCGTGTCGATACTCTCCTGCAGCGACCTCAAATCCGGATGCTGAACCGGATCCAACGCCCGCCCCGCCGACATCGCATCCCGGACCGGATCGAACGCATTCTGCCCCTCTAACGACGCCTCCAACGACGCCTCCAACGCCGTCTTCTGAGCCTTCAGCTTCGCCAGCTTCGCCTCCTCTGCCGCAATCCGCTCACGCCGATCGGCCTGCTCTTGTTTGACACGATGCCGCCTCTCCCTGTCACGATCTACTGCCTTTTTATTCCGCTCCTTCTTGTCCAACTCCTCCTGCACCGCCGCGATACTCTGGTGCGGCTCCTCCCGCTGCGTCCGCAAATCCGCACCCGTCCCATCCACCGGATCCCGCAACGGCATCGACTCACCGAAGGGCACCCCGCCGAAATCCTCGGACAGCCGTACTGGTCCCGCACCGGCCTGGATTTTCAGCCCGCTGCCCCGCGTACGCAGCCAGTCCGCCAGTGCCCGGGAAAACTCCACCACCTCGGCCCAGTGCTCCCGGCCAAGGTCGTGGTACCTGGCCGCGACCAGCGCCACCACATCCTCCAGCGGCACAACATCCCCGCGAGCCAACGCCGCGACGTCATGCGCGATCCACACAATCTGCCCGGCCTTCTCCTTTTCGTCGCTGGACAGGTCCAGCTCCTTCGCCTCGGCGATCGCGCGGACCAGATCCTCCTGCGTCCACTGCCCCACCGGTATCCCACTGGTATCCCGCACCGTGCCCGCCCCGGCACCCGGTGTGGTCGACGCGGGCCGTTCCTCCCCAGCAGCCTCCGACCTCGCCTGGGCAGACCCCGTCCCGGTAGCCGATGCCTCACCCCCGGCCACCGTCGTGCCACCAGAGGCGGCCGGAACCAACACCGGCTGCAACGGGGGCGCCGGTTCGATCGCATCCGGACCCGGACCCGGCTGCCCCGTAAGACTGGACGCGATGCGGCCGGGTGTGGGACCGCCGAAACCGCCAGGATCCGCCGCTTCCGGGCCCGCACCACCACGTTCGCCGCCAACGGAAGCGACCTCGCCCGGCACCACACCAGGCCAGGCCAGACGACGGCGTTTCCCACCACGAGCGGAATCAGCAGGGTCAGCCGGATCAGCGGAGGTGCGTCGCTTCCGCTCGCCGGTCGCTTCTCTTGCCCGGGACGCCAGGTCTTTCCAGGTCTTCTCGGCCTCCCGCAGCCCAGGCAAACTATCCGCGACCGTCTGCAGATCCGTTGAGGTCCAGGCTCCCTTCCGGAGCATGCGTTTCGCAGCTTCGAGGTTGGATGCGTGCTCACCGCCCGGATCGAATCCCGGCCGCATCACCGTCAAATGCTGTTCCATCCAGCCCGCCAACTTGGCCAGCTCCGCAATCCCCGCCAGCCCCGCAATCCCAGCCAGATTACGGTCCAGCCGCACGGACTCGGACTCCAGCGCATCAAGCGACCCCGCCACCCGCGGCAACCGGCCATCCAGCCACGCCACCAGCTCCGGGCCACCCCATCCGCCATGCTCAGCCCACCAAGCCAAGGCACCGCCCGCGCGCGCCACCACCTTCGACGACAACGACTCGGGATCGATCTTTCTGTCATCACCCTGGACCGCGTCCACGAAATAATGCGCCGACTCGTCTTCAAAGAAATCACCAGAAGCCAGGAACGCAGTCGCGTCGTCACCCTTCACATACACCGCCCGCGGAACATCCTGCGGGGTCGCCGACGGTGCATCCTGCGAACCCGCCAGCGGCACCCTCAACACAAGGAAATGAACATCGGGCCCCGAGTTCGCCGGGTGCTTCATGAACCCCCGCATCGCATCACGGCCACCGGTCAGCCGAAGCTGCGGGACAACACCCCCCGTGGCCTCCTGGAACTCCGCACTCGCCGCACCTCCCACCACCCGCCGCAACACACCAGAATGCAGCAAACCCTTCGCCGCGCGAACATGATCGGCGATCTGCTCCAGCAACCCCGTAGCCGCCGCATCAGGGCTGTCCGGGTCGGGAATCACAATGCCCGAGCCCTCCACCATGGCCCTCGCGACCTCATTGCCCAGCAGCACCTGAACAACGATGTAATTGACCGAAGCCCTCAACGGCCTCCCGAATCTATCGATGACCTTCCGATATTCGGGCCGCAGAGACTCAACTGAGGCGCTCACCTCCTCCCACTGTTCCAGGGCACCGGACGGGAACTCGTCCCCCTTCGTGGCATCAGCCCACACGAGACGACGCTCAGCCTCCCGAATCCCGCTCTCGCTCCACACCACCCGCCTCAACGGCTGCGGCCACTGCATGACCCCGTCGGTGATAGCCCCCAGAACACCCTGGTGCAGCTTCCCAGCTAGCCCCGCGAAGGGCTCGCCGACGTCCGTCAGCCACCCCCATACAACGGGCTCGGACACCACGCCGCTGTCAGTCACCTCGAGTGCCCGGCCCGGGCCGAGGTAGCGCACCAGCTCCGAACCCGGAAGCCGGGCAGCCTCGCGCATCAGCCGCTGTTGGAACGGGAGGGGCTGGCTACTGCCGTCCAGCCACGCCTGCAACGTGGAATCGTCAACTCCGGTCACCTTGGCCGCTCGGGCTGCGCCGAGGTGGCGCACCACTTCCTCATCCGGGGCGTCGGCGGGAACAGCAGCTCCGGCGACGTAGTCCACCACCCCGGGAAGAGTCCAATCCCAACCCTGTGTGGTCGGCAAACCGAAAACCTTGTCCGCGGCGGCAGCTGCCCTCTCCGGCTGCCCGTGCGCGAACAACCGCACGCGCCTCAGGCGGGTCAGCTCCCGCAATCGGTCCTCCACCGCGACCGTGCCTTCCGGCCCGCCGAACGCCGCGAGAATCGTGTCCAGCACGATCCCGCGCATCACCGCACGATCGCTGGGACGGCCACGACGCCACTCTTGCACGTCTCCCGCAGAAACGCCGACCGCATGGGCAATGTCCCAGAAGTCGCCGAGGAAGCGCTTGAGGTAGCCAAGCTCATCACCGTCCAGGGTTTGCGCCAGCTCGTGCAGCACGTTCAGCTCCCGCGGACTGGGCCGCCTGCCTGGCTCACCGGCACGCTGCCGTGCCGGACCGCCCGGGTCGCGTTTCACCTGGCTGTCGGGCTCGCTCGCGGCGAGCACCACCTGGTCCAGGCGACCGAGCCCGGCCACCTCTTCCCGCAGTTCGGCGCGGTACTGGGCCGCGGGTGGGGCTTCCTCGTCCCAGTTCTCCAGCCGACGGCGGCTATCGGCCAGGCGCACCATGAACTGCCCCAGAACCTGCAACCGCTCCTTGGTCCGCTGACCGTCCGGCAGCAGGTCTTCGACCAGTGTCTTGACCTCCTCCCGCCCGCCATAGGTGCTGACCACCGACCCGATGATCGCCCGGCGCAACGCCTCCGCATGCCACCCTTCGGGCAGGTGCGACCACATCCGCCACACCCACGCCGTGGTCTCATCCACCCCCAACGCCTGAGCCAGATACAGGTCCCGGTACACCCCCGGGTTGACCATACTCATCAACCCCGCCGGCCCCTTATCGTTCAGGGCCGCGAACAACCCCTCCCATTCGACCTCACGGCCACGACGCAACAACCCCTGATCCGCCAGCCCGTACTCCACCCTGACACCAGCCGGATCCACCACATGCACGAAGAACTCCACCGACTCCCCGATGTTGTCCAACCAGGTACCCCGCGGCAATTCCCCGTTCGGATCCAGACGCCGCGGCACCCCCTCCAACACCTCCGGCGCCCCCTGGGTCAGCGGGGCCCACAAGTCCTCCGGCCGGTTGGCGCCATCCCGCCTTAGCCCTGGCGCGTTCTCGCCCAGCACATACCAGACGTCGACGCCCTCCTCCACCAACTCCCGACCGTCCACATCCGACAACAACTTGCGGGCTCTCCACGTCGTCGTCCGCTTCTTCACCACCACCGCACGGTCCACAACACCCCAAAAGTCCAGCATCCGCAGGAACGCCAGGACATGGTGACCATCAACCTCGGCGTGACCATCCACCCCAGCCAGCCTCGGCCGCGCGGCCACTCCCGTCGCTTCCACGAAAGCCTCCAGCGCCGCCCGCCCCTCCCCTGAAACCCCCGCCAAATCCTCCGCGCCCAACACCACACGCCGGCCATCCACCACATCCGGCAGCGACCCCCTCGACCCACCCTGCCCGTACTCCGCGTCGCCGCCACGCGGCTCAGACCCCCCTCCACCAGAGGCTTCAACTCACCGAAGGGGACGGGCTCCACATCGGACAGCTGTGCTGGTCCGGACCCGCCGTCTGTCGGTTGGTTTGGCGGTTTGCCGTCGTTGGAGGAATCGCTTGGCCGTTCGATCCGATCCGTTCCATCGGACAGTCCGGTCAGATTGGTCAGATTGGTCTGGGTTCGATCGATTCGATCCACCGGGCGGCTGCTACCAGAATCCGAGCCGGGCGAACCCCCGATCGACCGGGCACCACCATCAGTGGAGTTATCCTGGTTCCTCCCCACACCAGGCCGAGCCTGACGACGAAGCGCACCGTCCTCACCAGTGGAGACAGCATCGCCGTCCACAACAGACCCCGTGGAGCGCATAGAGCTCCCGGACGGCATCTCCTTTCCGCCCACGCGCTTAAGCCGATCCAGCAACCCTGGCTGTTCCTTCTCCATGAAGGTATCGAATTCGTCGCTCACCGCGTCATCGATCGCGGCACCCGCCACATGCGCATCGCCAGTGGGAGTGCCAGCGCTCGGCTCGGCATCCCACGCAGAAGCCCCCGGGCCGTCGACCTGACCAGCCGGTACCTCACCACCGTCACCGCCGAACACCCGACGGAGACCATTCTCACCGAGAAAAGCGATCTCAGTCAGCCACGATTTGAACCGCTGCTCGGAGTCCGGACTCCCGCGCCCGAACGTTCCCGCACCCCCACCACCATCGCTCCCGGTGGAACCCACCACATCCTCGGTGGACTCCGACCGCGCAGCGGTCGCCGGATCACCCGACACATCCCCAGTGAACTCCGGCCGCACATCCCCACCCAGTGCGGGCACCCCGCCCGCATCACCGACCGATTCGGACCCCGCACCCCGGCCCGTCCCCGGCCCGGGCCCGGCGCCCGCACTCACCGCCGTCAAGGCCACCAACATACGGGCCAGTCTGTTCCGTTCCTGCGCGATCTCACCGTCCCCGTCTCCACGCATCATGTGATAGGCCAGCACGCTTACAGCTTGCGGCGAGCCATTAAATGGCTTCCCCAATGTTATGGATGCGCCGTCCAACAAGATTTTCCGTTCCGGGCCAGACAATTCCTCCAACCCCACATTGGCCTCATAGCTCGACCAAAGCAGTTCCCGCTCCGCAGCAGCACGACTCGACAAGCTCGCCAGGCCACGCCATTCCTTCTCGACCGCCCGCATCCCAGGCAACCCGTCCTTGACCCACTGCAGATCCTCTGCGGTCCAGGCTCCCTGCCGTACCATGCGTTTCGCAACGTCGACGTCCCGTTTACGCTCACCGTCCGGATCGAATCCCGGCATCGCTTCCAGATGCAGTTCCATCCGGCCCGCCAACTCGGCCACCTCCGCGATCCCGGCGAGGTTACCGAGCCGCTCCCGCCGCACCGACTCCGGCAAATCGAGCACTCGCTGCAACCGGCCATCCAGCGCCGCCTGCACCGGCCCACCGAGAATGACGTCGGCGGACGCCGGCTGCAAACCCTCCCCCGGCGACGCGGGCGCTGAGGAATCATCGCTATCACTGTCGTCGGCCGCGGAGGCGCTCAGGTCGTCAGGCTGAGCCCACCAAGCCACAGCATCGCCCGCGGCTGCCATCACACCCAGCGTCAACGTCGACCCGGGATGGATCCTACGGCCATCACCCTGGACCGCGTCCACGAAATAATGCGCCGGCCCGTCTTTAAAGAAATAACCAGAGGCCAGGAACGCATTCGTCGCATCCTTGCCCGTCACATACGCTGCCCGCGGGGCATCCTGCGAGGTCTCTCGCCACGGGGTCGCCGACGGCACCTTCAGTACAAGGAAATGAACGTCGTCCCCCGCCCACTGCCCCATGAACTCCCGCACGGCATCGGGGCCACCGGTCAGCCGGGGCTGCGGGACAACACCCCCGGTCGCGGCCTGGAACTGCTCACTCGCCGCGCCTCCCACAACCCGCCGCAACACACCAGAATGCAGCATGCCTTTCCCGGCACGGACGCTATCGGCGATCTGATCCAGCAACTCCGTGGCCGCCTTCGGACCCGGGTCGGGAATCACGATGCCCGATCCCTCCACCATGGCCTTCGCGATCTCATTGCCCAGCAGAACCTGAACAACGATGTAATTGACCGAAGCCCTCAGCGACCTCCCCAGCCCATCGAGGACCTCTCGCGATTCGGGCCGCAGAGACGGAACTGAGGCCGTCACCTTCTTCCACTGTTCCCAAGCCTCGGCCGGGAACTTCTTCCACTGCTCCCAAGCCTCGGCCGGGAACTCCTCGCTTCCCTTCTTGGCATCGGCCCACGCGAGACGGCGCTCAGCCTCCCGTATCCAGTTCTTGCTCCAACCCAACCGCCTGGACGGCGCTGGCGGGACGAGCCCATCCCGGATAGCCCGCAGGACAGCCAGGCGCAGCTTCGCAGGCTCCCCCGCGGGGGGCTCGCGGACGCCCGCCAGCCACCCCCATACCTCCGACTCGTGTCCAGGAGACGAGACGGAGGTGTCGGTCACCTCGAGCGCTCGGCCCGGACCGAGGTAACGCACCAGCTCCGAGCTCGGGAGCCGGGCAGCCTCGCGCATCCACCGCAGATGGTTCGGGGCGGGCTGTTGGCTGCCGTCCCGCCACCTCTGAGCCGTGGACTCGTTAACTCCGGTCACCAAGGCCGCGCGGGCCGTGCCGAGGCGAGCCACCAATTCCCCATCCGGGACTCCCGCCGGAACAGCACCCCCGGCGACGTAGTCCACCACATCGCCCAGAGTCCACGGCAGCAAACCCTCCATGGCCGGCAAACCGAGAACCGTTTCCGCGGCGGTAAGTTCCTTCCCCTGCGAGGCCCTCTGCACGTCCCCCCCGGGGTCCGGCTGCCCTTGCGAGGCCACCTGCACGCCCCTCCGGGGGTCCAACTCCCCCTGCAAGGCCATCTCCCAGCCCAGCTGCTTCAGGGGACCCAGGCCCAGCTCCCGCAACCGGTCAGCCAGCGCGACCGCCCCTTCCGGCCCGCCGAACGCCGCGAGAAACGTGTCCAGCAAGATCCCACGCACCACCGCACGATCACCGCCACGGCCAAGACGCAACGCGCTCACGTCGTCCGGACGAACGCCGATCGCCCGGGCGACCTGCCAGTACTCACCGAAGAAGCGCGTGAGGTAGTCAAACTCACGACCGTCCAGGGCGTGCACCAACTCCTGCAGCACGTTCAGCTCCCGCCGACTGGGCTGCCGGCCTGACACACCGGCACGCTGCGGTGCCGGACCGCGGAACACCGGCACCTCCACCCGGATATCGGGCCCGCTCCCGGCACGCACCACCTCGTCCAGACCACCGAGCCCGGCCACCTCTCGCCGCAGTTCCTCGCGGTACTTGTCCGCGCTGCGGGGGCCACCCCGTGGGGCACGCTCTTCCTCGCCCCACCTCCCCAGCCGACGGCGGCGATCGGCCAGGCGCACCATGAGCTCTCCCAGAGCACGCAACCGCTCCTCGGTCCGCTGACCGTCCGGCAGCAGGCCTTTGACCAGACGCTTGACCTCCTCCCGCCCGCCATAGGTGCTGACCACCGACCCGATGATCGCCCGGCGCAACGCCTCGGCATGCCCTTCGGGCAAGTAGGACCACATCCGCCACACCCGCGCCGTGGCCTCATCCACCCCCAACACCTGAGCCAGATACCGGCTCTCACGCACCGACGGGTTGACCATATTCATCAACTCCGCAGGCCGCCCCTCATCCTGCAAAGCCGCGAACAACCCCTCCCATTCGACCTCACGGCCACGACGCCACAACCCCGGATCCGCCAGCCCGTACTCCACCCTGCCACCAGCCGAATCCACCACATGCACAAAGAACTCCACCGACTCCCCGACGTTCACCAACCGGGTACCCGGCGGCAAAACCCGGTCCGGATCCAGATGCGGCGGCACCACCCCCCATTGTGTTGCCCCACCTTGGGGGGCAACAGGCCCCACAAGTCCTCCAGCCGCGTGGCGCTATCCGGCCTCGCCCCTGGCGAGGCGTACTCGCCCATCACATTCCAGGCGTCGATGACCTCCTCGACCAACACCGTTGGATCCGACGACTGCCCCCTGCCGCGGGTTTCCCACTTCGTCTTCCACTTCCTCACCACCACCGCACGGTCCGCAACGCCCAACCAGTCCAGCCGCATCCGCAGGTGCGCCAAGACGTTGTGACCATCAACGTCGGCCAGCCTCGGCTCCGCAGGCACTCCCGTCGCCGCCTGGAAAGCCTCCAGCGCCGCGCGCCCCTCCTCAGAAACCCCCGCCAGCTCCCCCGCGCCCAGCACCGACCGGCCATCCACCACATCCGGCAGCGACCCCCGTGACCCATCCCGCCCGTACTCCGCGTCGCCGGCACGCGGCTCAGACCCCCCCTCCACCGAAGGCGTCAGCGGCGCCAGAGGCTTCAGCTCACCGAAGGGCACCCGGCTGGAATCCACACCGGACAGCCGTGCCGGCCCGGCTCCGGCCTGGATGACCGGCTCGCTGCGCCGCGTACGCAGCATGTCCGCCAGCGCCCCGGAAAACTCCACCACCTCGGCCCAGTGCTCCCGGCCAAGGTCGTGGTACCTGGCCGCGACCAGCGCCACCACATCCTCCAGCGGCACGACAGCAACCCCGCGAGCCAACGCCGCGACGTCATGCGCGATCCACACAATCTGCCCGGCCGTCTCCTTTTCGTCGCTGGACAGGTCCAGCTCCAGCTCCTTCGCCTCGGCGATCGCGCGGACCAGATCCTCCTGCGTCCACTGCCCCACCGGTATCCGACTGGTATCCCGTACCGTGCCCGCCCCGGCACCGGGCGTGGTCGACGCGGGCTGTCCCTCCCCAGCAGCCTCCGACCTCGCCTGGGCAGACCCCGTCCCGGTAGCCGATGCCTCACCCCCGGCCACCGTCTCGCCACCAGAGGCGGCCGGAACCAACGCGGGCTGCAACGAGGGCGCCGTTTCGATCGCAGCCGGATCCGGACCCGGCTGCCCCGTAAGACTGGAAGAGATGCGGCCGGATACGGGACCGCCGAAACCGCCAGGATCCGCCCGTTCCTGGCCCGCACCACCAGGTTCGCCGCCAGCGGCGGAGGCGGAGGTGGCCTCGCCCGGCCCCACACCAGGCCAGGACAGACGACGACGTTTCACACCAGCGGAATCAGCAGGGTCAGCCGAATCAGCGGAGGTGCGTCGCTTCCCCTCGCCGGTCGCTTCCCTTGCCCGGGACGCCAAGTCTTTCCAGGCCTTCTCGGCCTCCCGCAGCCCAGGCAAACTATCCGCGACCGTCTGCAGATCCGTTGAGGTCCAGGCTCCCTTCCGGAGCATGCGTTTCGCAGCTTCGAGGTTGGATGCGTGCTCACCGCCCGGATCGAATCCCGGCCGCATCACCGTCAAATGCCGCTGCATCCAGCCCGCCAACTTGGCCAGCTCCGCAATCCCCGCCAGCTCCGCAATACCAGCCAGGTTACGGTCCAACCGCACCGACTCGGACTCCGGCGCATCAAGCGACCCCGCCACCCGCGGCAACCGTCCATCCAGCCACGCCACCAGCTCCGGCCCACCCAATCCGCCATGCTCAGCCCACCAAGCCACATCATCGCCCGCGCCCGCCACCACCTCCGACGACACCGACTCGGGATCGATCTTTCTGTCATCACCCTGGACCGCGTCCACGAAATAATGCGCCGACTCGTCTTCAAAGAAGTCACCAGAGGCCAGGAACGCAGTCGCGTCGTCACCCTTCACATACACCGCCCGCGGAACATCCTGCGGGGTCGCCGACGGCACATCCTGCGGGGTCGCCGACGGCACATCCTGCGGGGTCGCCGACGGCACATCCTGCGGGGTCGCCGACGGCACATCCTGCGAAGCCGCCAGCGGCACCCTCAACACAAGGAAATGAACACCGCCCCCCGCCGACTGTTCCATGAACCCCCGCACCGCATCACGACCACCGGTCAGCCGAAGCTGCGGGACAACACCCCCCGTGGCCCCCTGGAACTCCGCACTCGCCGCACCTCCCACCACCCGCCGCAACACACCAGAATGCAGCAAACCCTTCGCCGCGCGGACATGATCGGCGATCTGCTCCAGCAACTCCGTGGCCGCCGCCTCAGAACCCGGGGCAGGAATCACAATGCCCGAGCCCTCCACCATGGCCCTCGCGTACGCATTGCCCAGCAGCACCTGAACAACGATGTAATTGACCGAAGCCCTCAGCGACTTCCCCAGCCCATCAATGACCTCTCGATATTCGGGCCGCAGAGACCGAAGTGAGTTGTTCACCTCCTGCCACTGTTCCAGGGCGCCGGACGGGAACTCATCCCCCTTCGTGGCATCAGCCCACGCGAGACGGCGCTCAGCCTCCCGAATCCCGCTCTCGCTCCACACCACCCGCCTCAACGGCTGCGGCCACTGCATGACCCCGTCGGTGATAGCCCGCAGAGCACCCTGGTGCAGCTTCCCAGCTAGCTCCGCGGAGGGCTCGCCGACGTCCGTCAGCCACCCCCATACAACGGGCTCGGACACCACGCCGCTGTCAGTCACCTCGAGTGCCCGGCCCGGGCCGAGGTAGCGCACCAGCTCCGAACCCGGAAGCCGGGCAGCCTCGCGCATCAGCCGCTGTTGGAACGGGAGGGGCTGGCTACTGCCGTCCAGCCACGCCTGCAACGTGGAATCGTCAACTCCGGTCACCTTGGCCGCTCGGGCTGCGCCGAGGTCGCGCACCACTTCCTCATCCGAGACGTCGGCGGGAACAGCAGCTCCGGCGACGTAGTCCACCACCCCGGGAAGAGTCCAATCCCACCAACCCTGCGTGGTCGGCAAACCGAAAACCTTGTCCGCGGCGGTAGCTGCCCTCTCCGGCTGCCCGTGCGCGAACAACCGCACGCGCCTCAGGCGGGTCAGCTCCCGCAATCGGTCCTCCACCGCGACCGCGCCTTCCGGCCCGCCGAACACCGCGAGAATCGTGTCCAGCACGATCCCGCGCATCACCGCACGATCGCTGGGACGGCCACGACGCCACTCTTGCACGTCTCCCGCAGAAACGCCGACCGCATAGGCAATGTCCCAGAAGTCGCCGAGGAAGCGCTTGAGGTAGCCAAGCTCATCACCGTCCAGGGTTTGCGCCAGCTCGTGCAGCACGTTCAGCTCCCGCGGACTGGGCCGCCTGCCTGGCTCACCGGCACTCTGCCGTGCCGGACCGCCCAGGTCGCGTTTCACCTGGCTGTCGGGCTTGCTCGCGGCGAGCACCACCTGGTCCAGGCCACCGAGCCCGTCCACCTTGCGCCGCAGCTCGTCGCGGTACTCATCCGCGCTGGGGGTGTCAATCGTTACCTCGCCCCACCTCTCCAGCCGACGGCGGCGATCGGCCAGGGTCATCATGAGCTCACCCAGAGCCCGCAACCGCTCCTTGGTCCGCTGACCGTCCGGCAGCAGGTCTTCGACCAGTGTCTTGACCTCCTCCCGCCCGCCATAGGTGCTGACCACCGACCCGATGATCGCCCGGCGCAACGCCTCCGCATGCCACCCTTCGGGCAGGTGCGACCACATCCGCCACACCCACGCCGTGGTCTCATCCACCCCCAACGCCTGAGCCAGATACAGGTCCCGGTACACCCCCGGGTTGACCATACCCATCAACCCCGCCGGCCCCTCATCGTTTAGGGCCGCGAACAACCCCTCCCATTCGACCTCACGGCCACGACGCAACAACCCCTGATCCGCCAGCCCGTACTCCACCCTGACACCAGCCGGATCCACCACATGCACGAAGAACTCCACCGACTCCCCGATGTTCTCCAACGAGGTACCCTCCGGCAATTCCCCGTTCGGATCCAGACGCGGCGGCACCCTCCGCAACACCTCCGGCGCCCCCTGGGTCAGCGGGGCCCACAAGTCGTCGGGCCGGTTGGCGCCATCCGGCCTCCCTGGCGCGTTCTCGCCCATCACATACCAGACGTCGACGCCCTCCTCCACCAACTCCCGACCGTCCACATCCGACAACAACTTGCGGGCTCTCCACGTCGTCGTCCGCTTCTTCACCACCACCGCACGGTCCACAACACCCCACCAGCCCAGCATCTCCAGGGACGCCAGGACATGGTGACCATCAACCTCGGCGTGACCATCCACCCCAGCCAATCTCGGCCGTGCGGCCACTCCCGTCGCTTCCACGAAAGCCTCCAGCGCCGCCTGCCCCTCCCCTGAAACCCCCGCCAAATCCTCCGCGCCCAGCACCACACGCCGGCCATCCACCACATCCGGCAGCGACCCCTCCCCGCCACGCAGCTCAGACCCCCCCTCCACCAGAGGCTTCAGCTCACCGAAGGGCACCCGGCGGGAATCCACATCGGACAGCTGTGCCGGCCCGGCCCCGGCGTGGATGACCGGCTCGCTGCGCCGCGTACGCAGCAAGTCCGCCAGCTCCCCGGAAAACTCCACCACCTCGGCCCAGTGCTCCCGGCCAAGGTCGTGGTACCTGGCCGCGACCAGCGCCACCACATCCTCCAGCGGCACGACGGCATCCCGGCGAGCCAACGCCACGACGTCATGTGCGCGCCGCACAATCTGCGCCGCCTTCGCCTTTTCGTCGCTGGACAGGTCCAGCTTCTTCGCCTCGGCGATCGCGCGGACCAGATCCTCCTGCGTCCACTGACCCACCGGTATCTCACTGGTATCCCGTACCGTGCCCGCCCCGGCACCGGGTGTGGTCGACGCGGGCTGTTCCTCCCCAGCAGCCTCCGACCTCGCCTGGGCAGACCCCGTCCCGGTAGCCGATGCCTCACCCCCGGCCACCGTCGTGCCACCAGAGGCGGCCGGAACCAACGCCGGCTGCAACGGGGGCGCCGTTTCGATCGCATCCGGATCCGGATCCGGCTGCCTCGTAGGACTGGAAGAGATGCGGCCCGGTGTGGGACCGCCGAAACCGCCAGGATCCGCCCGTTCCGGGCCCGCACCACCAGGTTCGCCGCCAGCGGCGGACGCGGAGGTGGCCTCGCCCGGCACCACACCAGGCCAGGACAGACGACGACGTTTCACACCAGCGGAATCAGCAGGGTCAGCCGGATCAGCGGAGGTGCGTCGCTTCCGCTCGCCGGTCGCTTCCCTTGCCCGGGACGCCAGGTCTTTCCAGGCCTTCTCGGCCTCCCGCAGCCCAGGCAAACTATCCGCGACCGTCTGCAGATCCGTTGAGGTCCAGGCTCCCTTCCGGAGCATGCGTTTCGCAGCTTCGAGGTTGGATGCGTGCTCACCGCCCGGATCGAATCCCGGCCGCATCGCCTTCAGGTGCTGTTCCATCCAGCCCGCCAACTCGGCCACCTCCGCGAGCCCGGCGAGGTTACCGAGCCGCTCCCGCCGCACGGACTCCGTCAAATGAAGCACTCGCGGCAACCGGCCATCCAGCCACGCCTGCACCGGCCCCCCCAGAATGACGTCGGCGGCCGTCGGCGGCGAACCCTCCCCCTGAGACACGGGCGCTGCGGAACCATCGCCATCACTGTCGGCCGCGGGGGCGCGCAGTCGGCCAGGCACAGCCCACCAAGCCAAGGCATCGCCCGCGGCCGCCATCACACCCAACGACAACGTCGACGCGGGATCGATCCTTCTGCCATCACCCCGGACCGCGTGCAGGAAATAATGCGCCGGCCCGCCTTCAAAGAAGTCACCAGAGGGAAACGTATTCGGGCCGTTGCCGTTCACATACACTGCCTGCGGGACATCCTGCGAGGTCTCTCGCCACGGGGTCGCCGGCGGCATCCTCAGCACAAGGAAATGAACGTCGTCCCCAGCCCACTGCTCCATGAACTCCCGCACGGCATCGGGGCCACCGGTCAGCCGGGGCTGCGGGACAACACCCCCGGTCGCGGCCTGGAACTCCTTACTCGCCGCACCTCCCACCACCCGCCGCAACACACCAGAGTGCAGCATGCCGTCCGCGGCGCGGACGCTGTCGGCGATCTGCTCCAGCAACTCCGTGGCCGCCTTGGGACCCGGGTCGGGAATCACGATGCCCGAGCCCGCCACCATGGCCTTCGCGATCTCATTGCCGAGCAGAACCTGAACAACGATGTAGTTGACCGAAGCCCTCAGCGACTCCCCCAACCCATCGATGACCTTTCGCGATTCGGGCCGTAGAGACCGAACTGAGTCCTTCACCTTCTTCCACTGTTCCCAAGCCTCGGACGGGAACTCGCCTCCCTTTGTGGCATCGGCCCACGCGAGACGGCGCTCAGCCTCCAGTATCCAGCTCACGCTCCAACCCAACCGCCTGGACGGCGCTGGCGGGACGAGCCCGTCCCGGATAGCCCGCAGAGCACCCTGGCGCAGCTTCCCAGCTTCCCCCGCGCGGGGCTCGACGAACCCCATCAGCCACTGCCATACACCCGACTCGTCGCTACCAAGCCAGACGGTGTCGGTCACCTCGAGTGCTCGGCTCGGACCGAGGTAGCGCACCAGCTCCGAGCTCGGGAGCCGGGCAGCCTCGCGCATCCGCTGCAGATACTCCGGCTCGGGCTGTTGGCTGCCGTCCAGCCACCTCTGAGCCGTGGACTCGACAACTCCGGTCGCCAAGGCCGCTCGGGCCGTGCCGAGGCGAGACACCAATTCCCCATCCGGGACTCCCGCCGGAACAGCACCCCCGGCGACGAACTCCACCAGATCACCCAGAGTCCACGGCAACAAATCATCCATCAGCAAAAAGAGAACCGTCTTCGCGGTTTGCGGGTCCGGCAGCCGCTGCGAGGCCACCTGCATGCCCCTCCGAGGGTCGAGCTCCCCCTGCAAGGCCATCTCCAAGCCCAGCTGCTTCAGGGGGCCCAGGCTCAGCTCCCGCAACCGGTCAGCCAGCGCGACCGCCCCTTCCGGCCCGCCGAACGCCGCGAGAAACGTGTCCAGCAAAACCCCGCGCATCACCGCACGATCGCCGCCGCGACGCCACTCATCATCGCCGATCGCCTCGGTGACCAGGCCATCCGTACCGAAGAAGCGCGGGAGGTAGTCAAACTCACGACCGTCCAGGGCATGCACCAACTCACGCAGCACGTTCAGCTCCCGCCGGCTGGGCTGCCGGCCTGACACACCGGCACGCTGCGGTCCCGGACCCTCAAGCACCACCCGGTCCAGGCCACCGAGCCTGTCCACCTCTCGCCGCAGCTCGGCGTGGTACTGGGCCGCGCTGCGGGGGACACCCGGTTGGGCACGCCGTTCCGCGCCCGACCTCCCCAGCAGACGGCGGCGATCGGCCAGGCCCACCATGAACTGCCCCAGAGCGCTCAACCGCTCTTGGTACCGCGCACCGGCCGGTACCAGGTCTTCGACCAGTGCCTTGACTTCCTCTCGCCCGCCGTAGGTGCTGACCGTCGACCCGATGATCGCCCGGCGCAACGCCTCGGCATGCCCTTCGGGCACGTGCGACCACATCCGCCACACCCGCGCCGTGGCCTCATCCACCCCCAACACCTGAGCCAGATACCGGCTCTCACGCACCCCCGGGTTGACCATATCCATCAACTCCGCAGGCCCCTCCTCCTGCAAAGCCGCGAACAACCCACCCCATTCGACCTCACGGCCACGACGCCACAACCCCGGATCCGCCAGCCCGTACTCCACCCTGCCACCAGCCGGATCCACCACATGCACGAAGAACTCAAACGACTCCCCGATGTTCTCCAAGTCGGCGTCATCGGACGAAAACTCCCTGTTCGGGTCCAGATGCTCCGGAACCGTCGCCTGATCCGGCGCCCCCTCGGTCAGGGGGCCCCACAAGTCCTCCGGCCGCATGGCGCCATCCGGCCTCGCCCCTGGCGCGTACTCGCCCATCACATACCAGGCGTCGATGCCCTCCTCCACCAACTCCCGACCGTCCAGATCCGACGACCACGAGTGGACTCTCCACGTCGTCTTCCGCTTCCTCACCACCACCGCACGGTCCGCAACGCCCAACCAGTCCAGCCACATCCGCAGGTACGCCAGGACGTTGTGACCATCAACGTCGGCCAGCCTCGGCGCCGCAGGCACTCCCGTCGCCGCCTGGAAAGCGTCCAGCGCCGCGCGCCCCTCCTCAGAAAGCCCCGCCAAATCGTCCGCACTCAGCACCCCACGCTGGTCATCCACCACATCCGGCAACGACCCACGTGACCCATCCCGCCCGTCTTCCGCGTCGCCGCCACGCGGCTCAGACCGCCCATCCACCGGAGGCTTCAGCGGCTTCAGCTCACCGAAGGGCACCGGGGCGGGCTCCACACCGGACAGCCGTGCCGGCCCGGCCCCGGCCTGGATGACTGGCCCGCTGCGCCGCGTACGCAGCAAGTCCGCCAGCGCCCCGGAAAACTCCACCACCTGATCCCGATGATCATCGCCGAGGTCGTGGTACTTGGCCGCGACCAGCGCCACCACATCCTCCAGCGGCACGACAGCATCCCCGCGAGCCAACGCCGCGCCATCATGCGCGCGCCACGCAATCTGCCTCGCCGCGTCCTTTTCCTCGCTGGACAGGACCAGCTTCTTCGCCTCGGCGATCGCGCTGGCGAGTTCCGACGGCGTCCACTGACCCACCGGTATCCGACTGGTATCCCGCACCGTGCCCGTCCCGGCATCGGGCGTGGTCGCCGTGGGCTGTCCCTCCCCAGCCACCGACCTCTGCTGGGCAGACGTCGTCCCGGCAGCCGGTGCCTTACCCCGGGCCACCGTCTTGCCACCGGCGGCCGGGACCGTTGCCGAGGCGTCCGCCAGACCGGCCACGCCCCCACTCCGCCCGGCGGCGAGCACCGTGGCACCAGGCCCGGCCAGCGGCTTGGGAGGAGAACCATCCGCAGGGAACACTGTTAACTGCGGCTCGCGCCCGGCCTGTCCCGGCGTCATCGCGACAACGTTGCGCCTTATCTCCTGCGCCAGCGCCGACCCCTGACCCGATGGCACCACCACACTCGCGTTCGGATCGCTGTCGGACACCAGCAGCACAGGCCCGCCCGTGGAACCCGCGGCACCCTGCACGAACTCCGCCAACCTGCCACCAGCAGCCACCTCCGCGGTCACCGGCACCTGCACCGTGTCCGCCGGCAAGCCCGCCGGCAGCACCGCCGCCGGATCCCGATGCAGAGACGGCGCCGCCGGCGCCCCCTCCCCCGGCAGCGTCACCGAATCCGGCGACACCACCGCCTCGTCCTGGCGATGCGCATCCCGCCGCCCCGCAACCGAGTCCACACCGGGATCCCCATCGCGGCCGGTCACCCCACCCGACGCCCCCTGATGCCCCGCAGGCACACCACTGCCGGCGTCCGCAGCAGACCCGGACCCGACAGTCCCCGGGCGCGAGGGATCCCCGGGCACACCACTGCCAGAGCCCACGACAGACCGGGACCCGGCAGTCTCCGACACCTGATGCCCCGCAGGCACACCACTGCCGGACTCCACGACAGACCCGGGCCTGCCGGTCTCCGGGCGCGGGGGATCCGCGGGTACATCGGACGCATGTGGGATCACCGTCGGGGAATCCGGTGTCTTCGAGGCAGACACCTCCAGCGGCCGCTTCCCAGGCACGGCCTGATCGCCACCGGCAACCGGACTGTACGGCGGCGGCGGTGTGCCCGGCCGGTCCGGACCAACACCCGATACCCCACCGGAATGTGCGGGTAGCGGTGTGCCCGGCCGGTCCGGGTCAACACCCGGTACCCCACCGGAATACGCCGGTGGGGGTGTGCCCGGCCGGTGCTGCCCGGCACCCGGCGCCACCGGAACATCACCGGCCGCGTCCCTGCCCGGCACACTGCCATCGGCACCCCGCTTACCGTCCGTGCCGTCCGTGCCGTCCTTACCGTCCTTACCGTCCGTGCCGCCCACGACAACGGCTGACACCACAGCGGAAGCGGGCACCACCAGGCCATCATCAGAAGGCACCGACACCGCCGCCGAATCCACCGACCCGGTATCCGAGAACACAGAGTCCACATCAGACACACTCGAGGAATCCGACCCGGCCCCGGAACCCGAGCCAACCCAGCCATCCGATTGCGAGGCATCCGAGGCATCCGATTGCGAGGCATCGGATGGGATGAACGTGCTGTCCTTGTCCGGGGAGCCAGGGATGTCCCCTGGCTGCGACCCGGACCCTGCCCCCGGCAGCGGGGTCTTCTCCCCACCGGACCCGCCACCATCGTCGCTGCCGTCCCCGCCCCCGCCGGTGCCCTCGAGGTATGGGCTCGGGCCTTCCGGGTGCAGCTTGCCCCGCAACGCCAAACCCGCCAGATTGCCCACACCGCTGAACACCGTCTCGAACAAACCCGCCGTCAAACTAAACGGGTTCCAGGTCACCTCCTGGCCCGTGGCCGCCAAATATCCCGCCTCCCCGAAAAACTCCGACAACGCGTTCTCCACCGCCTCCCCCACGCTATGCCCGAACCGCGCCCACCACATCGTCCCCACCGACATCCCCGCATAGTCATCCAGGCTCTTGCCCACCGCGTCCGCGAACTTCGCCATCGCCGACACCGGATACAACTCCGCGTGCTCGGCCACCGCTTTCTTCGCCGCCGCCTCCAGAATCGCCGCGTCCACGTCATCGCCCAGGCCCTTCACCAGGACCTTCGTCAACATGTTGCTGACCAGACCGCCCACCGCCGACAACGGCAGCGCCACCAACGCCGAGAACGCCCCCATCCCCGCCGCCTGCTCGGTCAGCGTCCTATCCCACTTCTCAGCCGATTCCTCACCCAGCATCTGCAGCTGGGCCGGCACGTCCGGCAGCACGTTGAACACCACACCACCAGCCGCCATCATCGCCAACCGCATGAACAACTGCCCCCACCACGTCGTCAACAAAAACCGCATCACCGCCATCCGCGCCGCCAGCCACAACAGCGACGCACCAGCGGTCGCCCCCGCAAACTGCATCGCCCACGCCATCTCTATCCACAGCAATTGCAAGCTATAAATCGTCACCAACTTCAGATACCGCACCTGCTGCGACGTCTTCCGCACGAACGCCGCTAAATCCAGTAACCCCGCCTGTCCCGAGGACAACAACCCATCAAAAATCCCCAACCCGTCCGCGAACCGGTCCGCCGCTTTCCCCGAAAACTCCGTCCGCACCTTCCCCACCAACTCCGCCACCAACGCCCGCACCTCACCCAGCTCCGCCGCACCCGACTCCAACGCATCCGCCACCGCGAACAACACACCCTCATCCGCATCCGTCATGTCCTCACCGGTCAACACCTGAAAAAGCCGCCGCACCCCCTCCGGCACCATGATCGACGAAAACATCACACCCACCCCATCCGCAAACCAGCGCCTAGAAAGCCTTGAGCCGCCCCGGTCCGTCCCCGGGTTTCATCTGTGGGGAAGAAAAGAGTCGTGTCTCGTTCGAAGAAGCACCCGCCGGAGTCACGTGAGCGGGCTGTCCGAAAGGTTACCGAGACTCGCGGGGAGCATGCCCCGCAGCGGTCAGCGATGCAGGCGCTGGCCGATCCACCGGGTGTTGGGACAGCCGAGACGGTGCGCAGATGGGTTCGCCACAGCGAGACCGACACCGCGGCGCGTGCGGGTGTAGCGTCCGAAAAGTCAGCGGAGTCGCAACGGCTACGCCGGGAAAATACGGAAGTCAAGCGCGACAACGCGATTCTCAAGCGCGACAACGCGATTCTCACGGCGGCGTCGGCTTTCTTCGCGACCGAGATCGCCCCGCCACATCGCTGATCACGGAGTTCATTGCAGAACACCACGACCTCCGCAAGACGCGCCTGCGGTGGCGCGTCGAGCCGACCCGTGCCGCGTTCCTGAACTAGGTACGAAAGCCCGACGCCCCGCACAGCTGTCCCACAAGTAAAGGTCCCCAGCCCCACCTGGGCGATCAGTCTTGTGCGAGGTTGGCGAATCCAGTCGAGAAACCTGTCCGTGACATCAGGAAACGGATGTGGGGCTGCCAGCAGAAACCAACGTTTCTGACCAAGCATCGCCCCTCACCACTTCTCGTCATGCGCGCATTCAACGTCGCACACGCAACATCGGAACGATGTTGCCAGACAACACCGCATTCCGCCACGGAAGTCCGACAAGTGTGCCCCTTTAACCCGGGTGAGAGAAGAAAAGAGGCATCGGCCTCGCTCCGACACCGAGCTTGTTCGTGACCTCCATCGCGACCGGTGCAGGGTGCCGTTGCCGCAGGTCGGGTGTCGTGAGTGCGAAAACGGGCTCCAGCCGGTTTTCGCACTCACGACTGGTGACCAGGCACGATGGCTCTACACATGGGCTCGTCAACAGGCTTCGAGGCTCGCCAGTCAGCAATGTCTTGCCACACTGGTCATCGCCCGGCCTTCTCCCGCAGCTGCGGCGTGGCCGCACTAGTGATCGTGACCGACCGGGACGGCTTGATCCTCTGGCGCGAGGGCAATGCCCGAGGTCGCGCGGCGCGCCGACCGGGTGCGGCTGGCAGAAGGAACCCGCTGGTCGGTGAGCGCCATCGGCACCAACGCGATGGGCACCACGCTCGCCGTCGGTAAACCGGTGCAGATCTACTTCGCCGAGCACCTGGTTCGCACCCATCACAACTGGACGTGCGCGGCCAGTCCCATTCGCGACCCGGATATGGGTGAGATCCTCGGCTCGGCGGACATCAGCGGACCGCTGCGCACCGTTCACCCGGCGATGGTCGCCCTGGTCACTGCCGCCGCGGCAACAGCAACACGATGCGGCCACTGTTGCCGGGCGCTATGGAGGGTGAGACGAAGATGACGTGGACCGAAAACCAGCCGCACGACCACGGAGGCGAAGCGAGACGTCCACCGACGCGTGATCCTCATCAGACCTCCTGGGGCGGGCAAGGGAACCCAAGCGCACACCCTGGCAACCCAACTCGGCGTTGCCCACATCTCCACCGGAGACCTCTTCCGTCGCCACGTCGGTAGCCGAACCGTTCTCGGCGAGCGGCTCAAACGCTCATGGTCCGGGGGCGAGCTGGTTGCCGACGAGATCACGCTGGAGACGGTGCGCGATTGCCTCACGAAGGCAACGCCGCCGGTGACTTCCTGGTCGACGACTTCCCCCGCACCGTCGAGCTGGCCATGTTCCTGCAACAGCTCCTCCGGCAATCGGGAACCGACAATCGACGCGGTCCTGGAAATGCACGTCGGCGAGGACGAAATCGTGCGTCACCTCGGTCGGCGAACGTGCCGGGAATGCGGTCGCAGTTGGCACGTCGAGTTCAATCCGCCCCACGTGGAAGGCTCGTGCGATGCGTGCGGCAGCGCGTTGGCCCGCGATCAGCGCTGTCGGCACAGCAGACCATAGTGGACACTCCTGACCTGAAACCTGCAACGAGACTGCAACGGCGTAAGCGGCGGGGCGACAACGAAGCCTCACCGCGAAGTCCCGGCCTCGCCTGCTGCCGGGCATCAGTGGCGGGACTGACCATCGCACGATGCCCTTGTTCACCCCAGACGGAGGGCCATACGTACATGAATCGTGGCGGGGACAAACACGTATGCCTACCATGTGACCCATGCCACATTCCTTTCCGTTCGCGTCGGGGAGAGCTGCGAATGCGGCGGATGGTGTCGGAAAACCTGGCCATACGCCTTCTCGAGGTGCTACCGCGCCCATTCGCGCTTTCCGGCCGGCGAATACATCCCGGTGCTGAAAAGGAGCCACCGCAATGGATCTTTCTACCGCTACCCTTCTCACAGCAGGCCAACGGCAGCCCGTGGACAGCGACCACGAGCCGGTCGAGCTAGCCTCACCCGCCTGCCGCAGGCAAACAGACGCTCCGGCCGTCGCCAAGTTCGATGAGAGCCACATTGTCCGTGGCTACGACTGACTGACCCGGCTACGGCATGGTCTATAACGAGTCGAGGCAAATGGTTCTTGCTACGCAGTCGTGTTCGCACGTGACAACTCGACCGTTGACTGCTTCCCCGCGTGAAGGCGGGAATTGTTCGTCCCTCGTCTCCTGGCGTAGTGGGGATTCCTGGCTCAGGCAGCCTCCCGAGGCAGCGCCTCGGGAGGTCTTCCGCCCTCGACACCGGCCGGGTACAGCCCAGCCCGGCCCAGCATCACACGCGCGGAGTTCTTGTCTCTGGGACAGACGTGTCCGCACGCGGTACAGGTATAGGTTCGTCCCGACAGCGGCAGCGCGTGCTTGGTTCTCGCCCCGCACTGCCCGCAGTCCATCGTCGTGCGCTTCCGATCGACAAGCACCACCAGGCGGCCGTGCTTGGGCTTCATCATGATCAGTTCGTTCTGCGTGGCCGAGATCGCGGCATCAGCCGCTTTCCTGGCCATCGTGGTCTTCGCGAGAAACCTCGGGCGGAAGTCCTCGACCGCGATCGCATCGTGATCGGTCACTACACGCAAGGCCCAGGTACGGGCTGTGTCCTGACGCTGGCGGGCGACCTTCGCGTGCACTGCATGCGTCGGAACGCAGTGGTGGACGTATAGCTCTTGGCCGGGCCGGCGACCGTCCACACCTGCCACCAGACATCCGGGCCGTGGATGACGAACTCGCCCAGGTAACGATCATCGCGGCAGGGATGGCGGACCGACCACCGACCGTCGCGCAGATCGAGATCGTGGAAGAAGCCGCCGTGGTCGAAATGCACGTCGGCCAGCCCCGGGCCACGCACCCGGAAACGAAGGACCCGTGTCGCCGGTCCCCGGTGCTCCCCCATGACCAGCGTTCCACGCTCCTGGTAGACGAGCGCGTCGTCGTCAGGGGTGAAATCCGCAACGCCGGTGAACACCGCCAGACCCGCACCGGCGGAATCGACGATCTTCCGGTCCAGCTCCCACCGTCCGGCGAAGTAAGCGACGAGGTCGATGACCCGGAAGTCGGTTGCGGTGCGCACGGAGTCCACCTGTGCATTCTGCCGCACCAAGCGCCGAGATCGGGCTCTATCCACCAAATCCGGTCAAGGTGACAGCGCCGTCGTCACCCGGGTGGGGCGCAATTTCGCGAGAAATTGACGTTCACCCGGGTGAACGCCGGGCTGCCGCACTCCCGGCCGAGATCGGCAGGAGCAGCGGCGACCGTCGTCGCTCTGGCGCGCCTGGTCACCGTCGTCCGCTACCACCACCTTGACGCCGAGATCCGCACGCAGGTCCGTGGCGGTTTCATCGTGTTGTGTGGCCGGTGCGTGGCGTTGTCGTGGGTCCACGCAGGAGCCAAGAACTGACACGAACAATGGAGCTGCCAGGAATTTGACTACCGGCTTTGACCATCCAGCGGTAGACCTATGTGACAATTGGTTGAATATGTCTCAATCGTGCTCGGCGGGACTTCGGTCATTCCGCTGATCGTTCAGGAGCACTTTGCTCAACACATCATCGACGCTCAGCCACCGGTGTTCATCGCCGGATGCAATGACGGCATAGGTGTCGTTCAAGAATCGTGCCAGCACATCAGCCCTCGTTTCGAAGACGCCCTGTACCGACGGGGTGGTCAGCGCGATCACCACGAGCTCAGGGTTGTCGGGTCGAGGGCTGATGCGGACGTTGCCTTCCCCGCTGCGGCTTACCAGCCCGGCGGAGAGGAGGTCGCGGGCGATCATCCAGTGAGCTCGGCTGTTCCGGCCGGGATTGAAGATCATGCCCACCGCGTACGGATCGCGCGTGTCGTACCGCAGTTCAAGTTGGATCGGCGTGCTCGCCACTGGTGGGGTCGCCAGGTCGAAGATCGTGCCGAAGCGGATGATCAGCCTGTGGTTCCTAACCATCAGATGCACTCCTGAAGCATCGAATCCCCATCAAACGCAGCATGGTGGTTCCCCGCAACCACGTCTGCTTCGCCGCCTCGTCAGCTTCACGCGCACCCCCAGGCACCGCGCTCGTCAAGACCGGCGAACCAACAGGACAACAATATTTCCCCGACTTCCGGTCACGACGACACTCGCGCTCCACAGGGGAGTCCCGGGCAGCGAGCATGCCCGGATGAACCTCCTCGATTCCCCGAAGCATCCCCGCTCTTCTGGACAGCCGAAAACGCAGAGTTCAACGAGAAGCACTCCCCGCAATCTGATATAGGCCCACAATGGCTCACTTCCGAGCCCAGTGCAGCCGAAGCTCACAGCCGGAGGAATAGCAGCGATACCCGACAGGGTCGGCAAAGAAGCCGTGAGAATCCGGGCCGCCAAAGGTAATCGGGTCCCATCGGTCCCGTCGACCGTTCGCGGTGTTTATTCGGCTACTCGATGAGCTTGCAAACGACACCGGGCGCAGCGAGCTCAACGCAGCCATACAGAATGAATCCCCGACGACGGGAACTGCGTATGATCACCAAGGGCGGCGGCACCTCAGTGCTTTACTGCCGTTGTGGCGCTGACCTGGTAGCTCGGTGACGGGCCGCGGTGCCGATGCCGCACTTCATCGAAAGTGCCTGCGCCAGGCGGTAGCCCATCCGGCCGGTGACGCCGCTCATCGGGATGCGGTAGGCGCGATCGGTCATGGTCGCGGCCTTCCTGTCTTCAACGTCTTCGACGATGTGGTGCTGGAGCGTCGGTTGCCGAGGTAGAGCTCGCCGAGCTACGGGTCGGCGAAGAGGTCGGATGCCGGGCCCGAGATGTGCCCGGCCAGGGTCGAGCACGCAGCCCAGGTCGGCGACGTCCAAAGCGCAAGCTGCGGGCGAATGCGTCCGAGCACACAGCGGGCTTCGGTGCACCTACCGGCCGAGAGTGCAATAATGCACTATGCCATGAATCGTGCAACAAACATCCGCAGCCGGCGTATGGCGGCGACCGCTGCGCAGGTGACTTCCCACGCCCGCAGGCTGACTGCGGAACGCGGTCTGTCCGGGTTCACCGTCGAGGAGGTCTGCGAACAGGTCGATATCTCCCGCCGCACCTTCTTCAACTACTTCGCTTCGAAGGACGACGCCGTCCTCGGAGTTCCGGCACGCGGCAATGACGACGACGCGCTCAAGGCCGGGTTCGTGGCGAGCGGTGACCCCACGAGCGGTGACCCCACGAGCGGTGACCCCGCGAACACCGGGCTCTCCCCGACCCTGCTCGACGACCTCGCCGAGCTGGCGGTGCAGCGCTGGGAGCGCTCGGACATCACGGCCGAGAGCATCCGCGAAGTCCTCACCGCGTTCGAACGCGAGCCCCGGCTCTTCACCCGGATCATCGAGAAGTTGCTGCGCGACGAGCAATCCGACGTGGAACTCGTCGAGCAGCGCGAAGGCCTCGCCGCAGGCGATCTTCGCGCCGGCGCCGCCGTGCAGCTCATCCGCACGCTCGCCAGGGCGACCGCGCGGGAATTCCTCACCCGGACGAACACCGACACCTTCGCGGAGATTCTCGCCCGCCGGCTCGCCGCCGCCCGCGCCCTCTTCGCACCGAATCCCGACCCCGAACGGAAATCATGACGGCCACCGCTCCCGCCCCTCTCCTGCTGACGCAGCGGCGGATCTGGATCATCTTCAGCGCGCTCATCGCGGGCATGCTGCTTTCGAGCCTCGACCAGACGATCGTCGCGACCGCCATGCCGACGATCGTCGGCGACCTCGGCGGCGTCGAGCACCAGGTATGGATCACGACCGCCTACCTCCTCGCGACCACGATCGTCATGCCGGTCTACGGCAAGTTCGGCGACGTCCTCGGCCGGCGCCGGCTGTTCCTCGTCGCGATCGCGCTGTTCACGCTCGCCTCGGTGGGCTGCGCGTTCGCCACCGACTTCTGGGCGTTCGTGGTGTTCCGGGCCATGCAGGGGCTGGGCGGCGGCGGGCTCATGATCAGGTAGACGTAGTGCGCAGACCCCCGGATTTATCCGTGGGGTTAGCACGTCAAGTCCGATCCTGACGTGCCCAGCGGTAACCCTGCCAACGTTAGATAGTTCGGCGCTGTATAGTTCTGGGTATGGCCGTCACGCTGCGATCGAACGCGAACATCACCTTTCAGTGCGCGTTCCACGTCGTGTGGTGCCCGAAATACCGGCGCCGGGTCATCGGTGGCCGGATGGAGGAACGCTTGAAGCAGCTCATCCGGGAAGTCGTCGAGGAGAAGGGGGCGTGGCTGGTGGAGCTGGAAACGATGCCGGACCACGTTCACCTTCTCGTCGAAGTCGACCCGCAGTACGGGGTGCACAAGCTGGTCAAAGCGATTAAGGGACGTTCGTCGCGGGTGTTGCGGGAAGAGTTCCCGTGGTTGCGGTCGAAGCTTCCGACGCTGTGGACCAACAGCTACTTCGTCGCGACGGTCGGCGGCGCACCGCTGTCGGTCATCAAGCGCTACGTCGAACAGCAGAAGGCCCGGTGAGCCGATGCTGACGGGACGTCGCTACCGCTTGAAGCTCACCACCGCGCAGGCCGCCCAGTGCGAGGAGTTCGGCAATATCTGCCGGGCAGTGTGGAACACCGCACTGGAACAACGCCGCGAGTACCGGCGGCGGGGGGCGTGGATGAACTACAACGAGCAAGCCGGACAGCTCGCCGACGCGAAAACCGAGCACGACTGGTTGCAGACCGTGCCGTCGCACATCCTCCAGCAGGCGTTGAAGGACCTGGACCGGGCGTGCCGCGACCACGGCACGTTCCGGGTTAAGTGGCGCGGCAAGCAGCGTTGGAACCCGTCGTTGCGGTTCCCGATGGGCAAGCTCATCGAGGTCGAGCGGCTGAACAAGCGGTGGGGACGGGCGAAGCTCCCGAAGCTGGGGTGGGTGCAGTTCCGCATGACCCGCCAGCTCGGCGGTGCCGTGCGGTCCGCGACAGTGTCCCGCGACGGCCAGGACTGGTTCGTGTCGTTCCTCGTCGACGACGGCGCCATCACCCCAGAACGGCACGCCGCACCCCACAGCGGCGTCGGTGTCGATCGTGGAGTCGCGGCAGCGGTAGCTACCAGTGACGGCAAGCTCATTGACCGCGATTTCGTCTCGCCTGGCGAGGATGAGCGTTACCGCGGGTTGCAGCAGAAGCTTTCCCGGCAGAAGCGGGGCAGCGCAAACCGTAAGAAGACGCTCGGCAAGATGCGCCGGTTGAAGCGGCGCGAACGCGACCGGCGAGCGGACTTCTGCTCGCAGGTCGCGGCCGAGCTCACCGACCGCAACGCGCTGGTCGTGCTGGAAGACCTCCGTACCCGGAACATGACCCGGTCGGCGAGCGGAACCGCCGGAGAACCCGGCCGGAACGTCGCCCAAAAGTCCGGCCTGAACCGCGCCATCCTCGACAAAGGCTGGCACAAGCTTGAACTGGCCCTGGGTAACGCTGCCCGCTATACCGGCAGCGAGATCGTGAAGGTGCCTGCTGCGTACACGTCGCAGACGTGCGCGGTGTGCCGTGCTGTGGACCCGGAAAGCCGTGAGAGCCAAGCGGTTTTTCGGTGTACCCAGTGCGGCCACACGGCGCACGCTGACGTGAACGCGGCGAAGAACATTCTCGCCGCCGGACGGGCGGTGACAGCCTGTGGAGACCTCGCCGTTAGGCGGTCCGTGAAGCAGGAACCGCAACCGGCGTTAGCGCTGGTTGGAATCCCCCGGCTTTAGCCGTGGGAAGGACGTCAACTGCGTCTACCTGTTCGTCGTCTTCGGCGCCGGCCTCGGGCTCATCATGCAGGTGGTCGTGCTGGTCGTGCAGAACGCGGTCCCCGCCGCCATGATCGGCACCGCGACCAGCACCAACAACTACTTCCGCGAGGTCGGTGCCGCGCTCGGCACCGCGGTGTTCGGCACGATCTTCACCACTCGCCTCACCGAGAATCTCACCGGCGTCTTCACCGCGTCCGGCGCCTCGGCGTCGGACGCCTCGACCGCCACCGCGACGCTCGATCCCCAGAAGCTGAGCCAGCTTCCCGCACCGGTGCGCGACGGCGTGGTCACGGCCTACGCCGATGCCCTCGCGCCCGTCTTCTGGTACCTCCTGCCGTTCATCGGCATCGCCTTCGTCCTCGCCCTGGTCCTCAAGCAGATCCCGCTCTCGGACGTCGCCGGGCTCGTCGCCCGCGGCGAAGCGATCGGCGGCGAGGAGGCAGAGCGGCTGGAGGCCGAGTTACGGAAGGCGCCGGCGGCCGGCTCGGCAGGCGGCGCCGCGAACCCGCGAACCCGCGAACCCGCGAACCACCAGGGGTTACTGACAGTTCCGGAGCCGGTGTCAATGGGTGACCGAGCGTGGTGTGGTGTATTGCTTGCTGACCGAGCGAAAGCCAAGCCCGGTCAACGGTTTTCCTGCGGCGGCAGGTGAAACACGTCAGGTACCGCGAGTTGCGTGGGAACCGGCCGCAAGGCCAAACGCACGCGGAGACCGTGTCAGACCAGCTTTCGTGCTGGCAGTGGTCGAAGAAGCGTGAAGGCCACCAGTCTTCCCGATCGTCGACGAGTAAGTCCAAATTCCTGCGGGCATGAGGCGAGGGCGTCCATGATCCGCAGCGAAGGTGCCGTGCGTGTTTTTGGGTGCTATGGCACCCACAAACGCTCACGGGTGTTCTTCCGCCACGCGAAGGTGGCCATCCGCAGACGTGCGAGTCCAGGAGGTCCTAGTCCAGGAGGTCCTCGATCGTGATCGGGATGTGGCGGACCCGGATGCCCGTGGCGTGGTAAACGGCGTTGGCGACGGCCGCCGCCATGCCGACCGTGCCGATCTCGCCCAGTCCCTTCGCGCCGACGGCGTTGTGCAGCGTGTCCGGGTACTTGACGAAGTGGACGTCGACATCGGGGATGTCCGCGTTCACCGGGACCAGGTAGCCGGCGAAGTCGGCGTTGGCCAGCCGACCGCTCTCCTCGATCTCCAGGGCCTCGTGCAGCGCGGCCGACACGCCCCAGATCATCCCGCCGATGGCCTGGCTGCGAGCCGCCTTCTCGTTGATGATCCGGCCGCAGTCGAACACGCCGAGCATCCGCGACAGCCGGGTCTCGCGCGTCCACTTGTGCACGCGGACCTCGCAGAACTGGGCGCCGAACGAGCTGAACGAGTGCTTCGCCAGCTCCTCGCCGGGTGCCGAGGAACCGGTCGCGGAGATCGACGAGCGCCCCAGCGCCCGCAGCACCTCACCGAAGGTCATCGCGCGGCCGTCATCGGCCAGCACTCGCCCGTCTTCGTAGGAAAGCTCCGCGCCCTCGAACGGTGCGCCCGGTGACGACGTCAGCGCGAGCAGCGCGTCGATCACCTCGGTGGCGGCGATCATGACGGCCGAACCCGCGCTCGCCGTACCCGTCGACCCGCCGGACATGCCACCAGAGGGCAACGCCGAGTCGCCCAGCTTCGGCGTGATCCGGTCCGCCGGGATGGCCAGCGATTCCGCACCAACCAGGGCGAGCACGGTCAGCAGGCCGGTCCCCGGGTCCGCACCGCTGGTCGCCACCACGGCCGTGTCGTCTTCACGCAGGGTGATCTCGACGGTGGCGGGGAACCGCAGGGCCGGGAACATGGCGGTGGCCACCCCCATGCCCACGAGCCAGTCGCCGTCGGCGCGGCCGCGCGGCGAGCGGTTCGCCCAGCCGAACCGCTGCGCGCCGACCTGGAAGCACTCGTCGAGGTGCTTGCTGGACCACTGCAGGTCGTTGCCGGGCGGCGCGAGCGAGTTGTTCCGCAGGCGCAGCTCGATCGGGTCCATGTTCAGCGCGACCGCCAGTTCGTCGATCGCGCTCTCCAACGCGAAGGACCCGGGCGCCTCGCCCGGCGCCCGCATGAACGTGGTCGGCGGGATGTTCAGCGGCACGATCTTCTGGCTGATCGACAGGTTCTGGGTGGCGTACCACTCCCGCGAGGTGCCGTGCGAGGTCGGCTCCACGAAGGACCGGTCCGCCGGCGTGCTGCACCACGAGTCGTGGCGCAGCGCGATCAGCGTGCCGCCGGCATCCGCGCCGAGGGAGATCTTCTGCACCGTCGCGGCGCGGGTAGCCGTCGCGGTGAAGACCTGCTCCCTGGTGAGCGCGGCCTTGACCGGCCGGCCGAGGGCCTTGGCCGCGGCGGCCGCCAGGAACGCCGGGGCGGAGGTGCGGGCCTTGCCGCCGAAAGCCCCGCCCACGAAGGGGTTCAGCGCGCGGACCGACGAGCCCTCCAGGCCCAGCGCGGCGGCCAGTTCGCCCGCCTGCAGGTCGGAGCCCTGGTTTCCGCTGTAGACGGTCAGGCCGGCGGAGTCCCACACCGCGACTGCGGAGTGCGGCTCCATCGCGGCGTGGTTCTGGGTCGCGGTGCGGTAGGTGGCCTCGACGACCACCGGGCTCGCACCCAGAGCGTCCTCAATGGACTCGACGTCGTCCGCGAGGACCGTGATGTCCTCGTTGGACGGTGCGGGTTCGGCCGAAGCCAGGCCGTCCTGCAGCGAGGTCAGCGCAGGCCGGGCGTGGTAGGTGACCTCGATGAGCAGCGCCGCGTCCCGGGCCTGCTCGAAGGTCCCGGCCACCACGAAGCCGATCGGCTGGCCGTAGTAGGTGACCTCCCGGTCCTGCAGCGGAACCCAGGTTTCGCCGAAGACCGGGGAGCTCGGTTTGCGCAGTTCCAGCGGGTCGAACGGCGTGTACACGCCGAGCACGCCGGGAGCGCTCTTCGCGGCCGTGACGTCCATGGCCTCGATCTCGCCGTGCGCGATCGTGCTGAGCACGACGTACCCGTACACCATGCCGGGGAAGTTGTTGTCCGCCCCGTACTTGGCTTGGCCGGTGACTTTCAGCGGGCCGTCCAGCCGACTGGTCACAGGCGGCTCCCTTCGGTCAGTTCGAGCAGTGCGCGGACGACGGTCCGCTTCAGCAAAGACACCTTGAAACCGTTCCCGGGCAACGGCCGAGCACCGTCGGCCGCCACGGACGCCGCGTCCTCGAAGGCCGCCAGGGTCGCGGGCGCACCGCGCAGGGCATCCTCGACCGCGGGCAGCCGCCACGGCACGGTCGCCACCCCGCCGGCCGCCACCCGGGCGTCGGCGATGCGGGAGTCCTGGACGTCCAGCGCGACCGCGACGGAGCACAGCGCGAATTCGTAGGACTGCCGGTCCCGCACCTTGACGTAGGTGGAACGCGCCGCCCAGTCCAGCCGCGGCACCAGGACCTCACCGATCAGTTCGCCGGGGCGCAGACCGGTTTCCACCTCGGGCGTTTCCCCTGGCAGGCGGTAGAAGTCGGCCAGCTTGACGGTGCGGCTCCCGGTGGCGCTGACCAGCCGGAGCCCCGCATCGAGCGCGACCAGCGCGACCGCCAGGTCGCTGGCGTGCGTCGCCACGCACGAGTCGCTGGTGCCCAGCACCGCGTGCATCCGGTTCGCCCCCGAGATCGCGGGGCAGCCGCTGCCGGGTTCCCGGCGGTTGCAGGGCGTGGCGACGTCGCGGAAGTACGTGCAGCGGGTGCGCTGCAGAAGGTTCCCGCCGATGCTGGCCATGTTCCGCAACTGCTGGGAGGCGCTCTGCAGCAGGGCGCGGGAGATCGCCGGGTACACACCGGCATGCTCGGCGACGTCGGTCATCCGCTCCAACGCGCCGATCCGCAACCCGTCGCTCGTGTCGATGCCACGCAGCGGCAACTCGTTGATGTCCAGGACTTGTTGCGGCGTGAGGACGTTGAGCTTCATCAGGTCGACGAGGGTGGTCCCGCCGGCCAGGAACGTGCCGGGCGAAGCGAGCGCGGCTTCGACGGTCGGCGGTGCCGTGAGTTCAAAGGGACGCATCAGCCTGCCTCGCCTGTTCGACTGCCGCGATGATGTTCGGGTAGGCCGCGCAGCGGCAGATGTTGCCGGACATGAACTCGCGGACGTCCTCGACGCCCTGCTCGACCGCGGCTACGGCCGACATGACCTGCCCGGACGTGCAGAACCCGCACTGCAGGGCGTCCTGGTCTACGAACGCCTGCTGGACCGGGTGCAGCCGATCCCCGTCGGACAGGCCCTCCACCGTGGTCACCGGCCGCTTCACGGTGGCGGCCAGGGTGAGGCACGAAAGCACGGGCCTGCCGTCGACGTGCACGGTGCAGGCGCCGCACTGCCCCCGGTCGCAGCCCTTCTTCGGGCCGGTGACGCCGAGGTGTTCCCGCAAGGCGTCCAGCAGCGTCACGCCGGGATCGACGGCCAGCTGTTCCGTCCTGCCATTGATTTCGAGTGAGATGTCCACTGGATCTCTTTCCCGCAGATCGACCGGATGGGACGAGCATGGCGGCGTGGGTTGTCGTGGTGGGAACTACGCCGATACCATCACTGAACCGGATAATTATCCGTTTCAGGTCCCGGAAACCACGCTAGCGGATTCTTATCCGCACTGCAACGAGAGCGCTCGCCCGAAGGTTGCCCCTGGTCGAGCGCGGTCGGTGCATTACATTCCGGGGAGGACGCGGCAGCCAACCGGGAGGGACGATGACGACGGGCGCGGTAAGTCCCCGACGCGCGGACACCCGGCGCAACCACGAGCGCATCCTCACCGCGGCGGCGAAGTCGCTGGCCGGTTCGGGCGAGATCTCGTTCAACGCCATCGCGAAGCAGGCCGGCGTGGGCGTCGGCACGGTGTACCGGCACTTCCCCGCTCCCGAGGCGCTCATCCTGGCGGTCTACCAGCGCGAATTGCGGCACCTCGTCGACGTCGTGCCGCCCCTGCTCGAGCAGTATTCCCCGCAACAGGCGTTCCAGATCTGGGTCACCGACCACCTGACGCACTACATGATGACCAAGCGAGGCCTGGCCAGGGCCCTCGGCGCCACCAGGTCGTCGCACGGCGAACTGCCCGCCAACGCCCACGAGGCGATGGCCGGCGCGGTCGCCATGCTGCTGGAGGCCAACGTCGAGGCCGGAACCGTCCGCGCCGACCTGGATCCGGAAACGGTCCTGCGCGGGCTGGGCGGCCTGTTCTACCTCGATCCGAACGGCGACTGGCAGGGCCCGACCGCCAGGCTCATCGACCTGCTGTGGCGAGGTATGCGCACGGGCGAAGGCCACCCGGGAAGCTGACCGCGGGCGCCCTCTCACCTCCCGGACGCGGCTTGCGATGATCGAGCCATGACCGGAGGAACCGGACGCGACGCCGCCCCGAGCGGCCGCACTGCGTGCGACGGCGACGACTACGAGCGGCACTTCGACGCACTGGCGGCTTCCGGGGCGGACGTGCACGGCCCTCGGCTGACCCGCGTCACCCGGGGATGGCGCAATTTCGCGAGAAATTGCGCCACCCCAGGGTGACGGAGGCAGCGACGTCCCGTGACCGTCCGCCCCGGAAGTGCAGGGCGAAGCCCGCTTCGTCAGCGCAGGTTCCGCCGCGGTCACCGCACTGTGGCGCACCGGCACCGGGCTCCTCGACACTCGGGGCATGCACCTGCTGCTGATCGCCGACACGCACCTCCCGAAACGCGCCAAAGCCCTGCCGGAGGAGGTCTGGGACGCGGTGTCAGCCGCCGACATCGTCATCCACGCCGGCGACTGGGTCGATGTCGCACTGCTGGACGAACTGGAGGCGCGCGGCGCGCGGACGATCGGCGTGTACGGCAACAACGACGGTCCGGAACTGCGGAAACGGCTACCCGAGATCGCCCGCGCCGAGTTGGACGGGGTCCGGCTCGCGGTGATCCACGAAACCGGCCCCGCCCAGGGCCGGGAGGCCAGGTGCGACCGGTGGTTCCCGGACACCGACGTGCTCGTGTTCGGGCACAGCCACATCCCGTGGGACACCACCACGCCTGGCGGTCTCCGACTGCTCAACCCCGGTTCGCCCACCGACCGCCGCCGCCAGCCGCACTGCACGTACCTGACCGCTGAGCTCTCCGGCGAGCACATCGGAAACGTCGTGCTCCACCGCCTACCGCCGCGCTCCGGTTGAAAGACTCATTAGGTCAGCACAGCTCGAGCACGAGCTTGTCGCACATCCGCCCGAGCTTCCATCATCAGCGCGCCGCCGACAGAAGCGGTTCTGGACAGCAGCGACCACAACGCGGTCACGTGACTTCATGGCTGAAACCCGTCATGTGGGACCCTGCCAGGACGACGTTGGCGAGGAACATCGCGATCCGCCACGCGACCGAAGTGGAGGTGCACGGCGTTGTCCGGCTGCTGTCCGCCCGCGAGAGCGGGCGATGCCCTGCCCGACCGGATCGTCCCCGGGCACGGGTTCGACGAGGGACCGCTCGTCAAGCTGCCCGGCGGCACGTTCCGCATGGGCACGGACGATCCCGACCGCATCCCGGAGGACCGGGAAGGCCCAGTACGTCCCGTCACCGTCGCGCCGTTCGCGATCGACGTGCACTGCGTGTCCAACGCTCGCTTCGCCGCGTTCGTCGACACCACGGGCTACCGCACGGACGCCGAACGCTTCGGCTGGAGCTACGTGTTCGCGAAGTTCCTCCCCGGGCGCATCCGCGGGGCCTCGCCGCGCCCGGACCAGACACCGTGGTGGTGTGGGGCGCAAGGCGCGTTCTGGCGATGCCCGGAGGGACCGGGCAGCGACGTCGACGACCGCTGGAACCACCCCGTCGTGCACGTGTCCTGGCACGATGCCGCCGCCTACTGCGCCTGGGCCGGACGGCGGCTGCCGACGGAAGCCGAATGGGAGTACGCGGCCCGCGGTGGCTTCGACCAGGCCCGCTACCCCTGGGGCGACGAGCTGACCCCGAACGGGGAGCACCGGTGCAACATCTGGCAGGGCCGGTTCCCCGTGCACAACAGCGCGGAGGACGGGCACATCGGCACCGCTGCCGTCGACGCATATCAGCCGAACGGCTTCGGGCTGCACAATGTGTCCGGCAACGTGTGGGAATGGTGCGCCGACTGGTTCGACCCGGGCGAGCAGAGCCGGTCGCTGCGCGGCGGTTCGTACCTGTGCCACGACTCCTACTGCAACCGCTACCGGGTCGCCGCACGCACCGCGAACACGCCGGATAGTTCCAGTGGCAACACCGGATTCCGGACAGCGGCCGACGTGTGAGCTTGATTCGACGGGGCTTCGCGACCGGTGCCCGGTGCCGGGCCGAGCGCCACGGTTGAACCGGTCCTGGAGCGGGTACCGCATCGGCAACGCTCTGTTCACCCCACGTGACCGGCCCGGCCGAGCACGTCCTGCCAGCGGGGAGCGGAAATGGTCAGGCCAGGCGATCGGCCAACCCTGCTCACCCTGGGAGTCGAGGAGGAGTTCCTCCTCGTGGATCCGGAGACATTGCAGCCTGCGGGCAGCGGGGTGGCTGTTTCGCGCGTCCGGCACGGCGGCGGTGAAGGTGAGGTGCACCCCGAGTTGGCTCCCGCCCAGATCGAGGCGGCGAGCTCGGTGTGCCGCGACCTCCACGAACTGCGCCGGACGTTGATCCAGCTGCGCATGGAGCTCGCCACCGCCGCCGCCGAGCACGGCTGGCGACTGGCGGCCATCGGGGCGGCGCCGACCGGGCAGCCGGGACCACCGCCGGTCACCGACACGCCCCGATACCGGCGGATATACGCCGAGTACGGCCCGATCGTCGAGGGGCAAGGGGTGTGCGGGTGCCACGTGCACGTGGGCACTCCCGACCTGGAGTCGACGCTGCGCGCGAGCAACTGGCTGCGCCCGTGGCTGCCGGCCCTGCTGCTGGTCACCACGAATTCGCCGTTCTACCGCGGCGTCGATACCGGCTACGCGAGCTGGCGCTTCGCCCTGTGGTCGCGGTTGCCGACCGCGCGCCCGGCGCCCCACTTAACCTCGGTGGCGCACTACCGCGGCATCCTCGACTGCCTCCTGGCATCCGGCATGGTGATCGACCCCGGCATGCTCTACTGGTATGCGCGGCCTTCCGCGCACGTGCCGACCCTGGAGGTTCGGGTCGCCGACGCCGCCGCGACCGTGGACGAGGCCGTGTTGCTCGCCGGGCTCACCCGCGCATCGGTGACCGCCGCGCTCGCACCGGACGAGCGGCTGCGCGGCCCCGAACACGTTGATGACCAGATGCTGTGGGCCGCGTGCTGGCGCGCCGCCCGGGACGGGCTCGAGGGAGATGCCCTGGACGCCGCCACCGGTCGGCTGGTCCCCGCTTGGCAGCTTCTGACCGGTCTGGTCGAACTCCTGCGCCCGGTGCTCGAAGACAACGGCGATCTCGAGTTGGTCACCCAGCTGTTGCAGACCTTGCGGGCGCGCGGCAGCGCCGCGAGCCGCCAGCGTTCGGTGTACGGCCGCCGCCTCGACATCAGGGATGTCGTCGACCACGCCGTGACCGAGACGTGCCGCACGCGAGTCTCCGAGAACATGCCCTGACCGCCGTTTCGGCTTCGCTGCTGGGGGCGGATCACGTGTTTGCGGCGGATCTTCCGGGTAGGTCCCTGTATATGACTCGGACAGGAGATGCCATGAGGACACCACTGCACGCCCTGGCAGAGCACGGACAGAGTCCTTGGGTCGATTACTTGTCCCGGCGGTTCGTCCGCGACGGTGACTTGGCCGAGCTCGTGGAGCGGGGATTGGCCGGGGTGACGTCGAATCCCACGATCTTCCAGGGCGCCATCGCGGAAGGCGACTACTACGATGACCAGCTCCGCGAGGTGCTGGCCACCGAGACCGACCCCAAGGAGGTCTTCCTGGCCATCGCGCGCGACGACATCCGGTCCGCGTGCGACGTGCTCCGCCCGGTCTTCGACCGCAGCGCGGGCACCCGGGACGGATGGGTCTCCTTGGAAGTCGATCCGCAACTGGCGAATGACACACAGGCCACCATCGACGAGGCCGCTCGCCTGCACCGGATGATCGATCGCCCGAATCTGTTCGTGAAGATCCCCGGTACGCAGGCCGGCCTGTCGGCGATCGAGGAAACGATCGCCGGCGGGATCCCGGTCAACGTGACGCTGCTGTTCTCCCTGGAGCGGCACCGCGGCGCCGCCGGGGCTTACTTGCGGGGGTTGCGGCGACTCCGCGACAACGGCGGGGACCTGCGGTCGGTCACGTCCGTGGCGTCGTTCTTCGTCTCGCGGGTGGATACCGAAGCCGACCGCCGACTGGACGCGATCGGTGGGCACGACGAGATCAAGGGCACCCTCGCGATCGCGAACGCCAAACTCGCTTACCAGACCTACAAGGAGTTGTTCACCGGTGCCGACTGGGAAGAACTCGCTGCGGCCGGCGCGAGCCCGCAGCGCTGCCTCTGGGCCTCCACTTCGACCAAGAACCCGCAGTACCGCGACGTTCTCTACGTCGAAGAGCTCATCGGTCCCCAGACGGTCAACACCATGACGAGGGAGACGCTGCAGGACTTCCAGGACCACGGGCACGTCGCGAACACGCTGGAACGCGATGTGGACGAGGCCCGCCGCACCTTCGACCGGTTCGCCGCCGCTGGTGTCGACTACGACGACGTGACCGCCGTGCTGGAACGCGAGGGAGTGGACAAGTTCGCCGCCTCATTCCGGAAGTTGTTCGACGAGATCACGCACAAACGCGACCAACTGGTGCGGACGTGAGCGCCCTCGTTCGAACTGCGCGCTAATTAGACGAGTAAGTCTGAATACGATCAGTGATCGTAGGCGGTGAGCGAGCGAGTGACTGGCTGGCCGGTGCGGAAGTTGTGCCAGATCGCGGCAGCCAGGGCCAGCACACGCTGGGCGACGCGCCCTGTTCGGGGCATGTCTGCCGATGGCCACCTTCGCGTGGCGGAAGAACACCCGTGAGCGTTTGTGGGTGCCATAGCACCCAAAAACACGCACGGCGTCCTTCGCTGCGGATCATGGACGCCCTCGCCTCATGCCCGCAGGGTCGGCCGAGGGCGAGCGCACGCGCCGCCCGAGCTTCACCTGGACGCTCGTCACGGTCCTCACCCCCGTGGTGCTGATGCTGGTCCGTGCCGCGGCCGACGTGTGGACGTTCGCCGCCGACCTGCCGCCGACGCACCTGGCTCTGGTCGTGCTGGCCATCGGTGCCGGCTCGCTGTTCTTCTCCCACGTCAACGACGCCGGCTTCTGGCTGGTCAAGGAGTGAAAGTCGGTCACGAAGCAGTCCGCCGGGCTGACAGGGTTCGAACCTTCTCCCCCAGCCCCGGCCAGGTCCATAGGAGACAGCCAGTTGCGAAAACCTTGCAGCCGCGGGACAAACCCGGGCAGCATCGGGTTCGCCGGGTAACGGACGCTGCCGTCCCCTGGCGGTGGTCAGAGCCAGCCGCGGCGTTTGAATATGACGTACAGGCCGAGACACACGGCGGCCATGAGGGCGAGGGCGAAGGGATAGCCGAGCCCCCAGTGCAGTTCGGGCATAGCATCGAAGTTCATCCCGTACACCGTGCCGATCAGGGTGGGGGCGAACAGGATGGCGGCCCAGGCGGAGATCTTCTTGATCTCCTCGTTCTGCACGTAGCTGGCCTCGGTCATCTTCTTCATCTCTTCGTTCTGGGCCTGGGTGACCAGCGTGGCGTTGACCGTGAGGATGTTGTCCAGCATCTGCCGGAAACCGTCGACCCGCTCGGCGACGGTGGTGGCGTGGTCGGCCACGTCCCGCAGGTACCGCTGGAGCTCCTCGTCGATGCCGTACTTCTCGAAACCTGCCTCCAGGCTGCGCAGGATCCCCAGCAGCGGACCGGTGGCCCGCTGGAACTCGATGACCTCGCGCGAGAGCTCGTAGATCCGCCGCGACACGTGCGGATCGGCGCCGAAGACCTCGGTCTCGATCTCGTCGATGTCGTTCTGCAGCCCGGCGATCACCGGCGCGTAACCGTCGACGACGTTGTCCAGCACCGCGTAGAGCACCGCCTCCGGCCCTCGCCCCAGCAGGTCCGGGTCGGCCTCCATCCGGTGGCGCACCGCCGCCAGCTCCGGCGCCTGGCCGTGGCCGACCGTGAGGACGAAGTTCGGGCCGATGAACAGGTGCAGTTCGCTGAAGCTGACTTCCTCGGGCTCGTCCAGGTAGCGGGCGGCCCGCAGCACCACGAACAGCGTTTCGCCGTAGCGCTCGATCTTGGGCCGCTGGTGGGCGACGATCGCGTCCTCCACCGAGAGCTTGTGCAGGCCGAATTCCTCGGCCGCGGCCAGCAGTTCTTCCTCCGCGGGCCGGTAGAGCCCGATCCAGGCCATGGTGCCGTCCGCCCCGGGCAGGTGCCGGTACGTCTCGGCGAGGCTGGACGGCGTCGCCACCCGGCGCCCATCCCGGTAGATCGCGGTGTCCACCAGCGGCCGATCCGCCAACGGCACCTCTTCGGCCACGTGCGGATCCATCGACCGCTCCGGCGCCCGTGCCCGATCATCCGGGTTCGCCGCCCCCCGGACGCGCTTGGCCCGGCGCAACGGCCGCCACTCGGACATCGCACACCTCCTGGACCGTCGGGGCAAGCGTTGGCCACGGGACGCAAGCGCGTCCCGGTCGCCACCGCGCTGAGCGTACCCAGTGCCATCCGGGGTTCGTCGAAGTCGGCCAGCCTACCCGGCCCGTTCGTCAGCTGTGCTCGCCGGCCTGCGCGATGGTCGCGCGAAGGCCCGCGACGAGATCGTCCGCGCTGGGCCCCTTGACCTTGCTCACTCGGGACGGTCGAGTTGCTCGCCGTGGTGTTCCAGCAGCGCCGCCAGTCGCCGCACCTCGGCCGCCACCGTCGGGTCCTGGTCGCAAATCCGGTCCGCGAGATGTCCAACGCAGGCCACCACCGCTGCGCAGCACCGCAGGATGTGCCCCCGCGCTTGCGGCGAAGACCAGCACTCCTCGCGCTCCAGGCAGTTGCCGACCAGCCAGCACGCCAGGCTGAGCTCGTGGACGATCTGGTTGTGCAGCCCAAACACTTCTTCGTCGTACATGCGTGGAGGGTGCGGGATGGCGCGGACTTCGGCCCGCCGAATCGGCGGCCTGCCCGGCAACCGGATCATCAGCAGCGCCGATCGGGCTCACCGCGCGAGGCTGCGCCGAGGATTCTGCGCACCATGCCACCGAAGACCAAGCCGTGGAAGGGCGCGACACACCACCAGTACACGTGTCCCAGCAGCCCCCTCGGGATGAAGACCGCGCACTGCCGGTAGCGCGCGCCGCCGTACGCGGGTTCGACGGACAGCTCCAACCACGCCCGTCCGGGCACCTTCATCTCGGCGCGCAGCCGGAGAAACCGGCCCTCCTCCATCTTCTCGACGCGCCACCAGTCCAGCGCGTCTCCGGTGCGCAGTCGTTGCGGATCCCGCCGGCCGCGGCGCAGGCCGACCCCACCGGCCAGTCGGTCGATCCACCCCCGCACCGCCCACGCGAGCGGGAACGAGTACCAACCGTTGCGGCCGCCGATGCCCTCGACGACCCGCCAGACGTCCTCCGGGGACGACTTCGACGCACCCTCGCGCACGTCCCGGTAGACCGTGCCGCCGGACCACGGTGGGTCCGTTGGAAGCGCCTCCCACGGGGCACCGGTCGGCGAGGCGTCCGCCCACCGCGTCTCCACCTCGCCGCGCTGAATCTTGCGCAACGCCATCGCGACGGCCTCCCGGAAGGAGGTCAGCCCGCCCTCTGGCGGCGGGAGTTGATCTCCGACGTCGTGGTCGGAGCAGACCGCCTCGTTGATCAGCGATTGGATCAGCGGCGCGCCGATGCTGCGCGGTACCGGCGTGACAATGTTGATCCAGTAGGAACTGAGCTCGGGCGAGAGGACCTTGACCGGCAGCATCCGCCGCCGCGGCAACCCGGCCACCTCGGCATACGTGTTCATCATGTCCGCATAGGTCAGCACGTCCGGGCCGCCGATGTCGAAGCTCCGGTTGACGTCGGCCGGCAGGTCGGTGGCGGCGGCCAGGTAGTGCAGCACGTCCCGCACGGCGATCGGCTGGACCCGGTTGCGCACCCAGCGCGGCGTGACCATCACCGGCAGGCGCTCGGTGAGGTAGCGCAGCATCTCGAAACTCGCGGAGCCGGAGCCGATGATCACCGCCGCCTGCAGCACCGCGGTGGGCACCCCGCTGCCCAGCAGGATCTCCCCGACCTCGGCACGCGAGCGGAGGTGCTCGGAAAGCTCCCCGGAAGCGGGATGCACACCACCCAGGTACACGATCCGCGAAATCCCGGCCCGCTCGGCCTCCCGCGCCGCGATGGACGCCGAACGCCGGTCCAGATCGTTGAATCCCTTCTGCCGCAAGGAATGCACGAGGTAGAACAGGACATCGGCACCGTCGCAGGCGGCGCGCACCGCGTCGGCGTCGAGCAGGTCGCCGCGCGCCACCTCCACCTGGTCCCGCCACGGCACGTCGCGGAGCTTCTCCGGCGAACGGACCAGGCAGCGCACTCGGTGGCCGTCGGCGAGCAGACGCGGCACGAGCCGACCGCCGACGTAACCGGTCGCTCCGGTCACCAGGCACAACTTCGATGCACCAGCCGCCATTCCGCCAACCCTACCGTTCGACGTAGTCCGCAATTTCCATTGAAATCGAACCTTCGATTTCAATGGAAATTGCGGAAATTGCGTCTCCCGGGCCCATCCGCGATCCGGCCGACTGACTGGTAGCGTCGGTCAGGTTCCGGTGTAGACGGACGAGGTCGAGGCCATTGCGCACGGCGATCTGCCTTTTCACCCGCGATCTGCGGATGCACGACAACCCCGTCCTGCACCACGCCGCGCGGGCCGATCGCGTGGTTCCCCTTTTCGTGTTCGACGAAACGTTGCTCCGGCTGCCCTTCACCCGGCCGAACCGGATCGCGTTCCTGCTGGGTTGCCTGCGAGACCTCCGGAGATCGCTGGGCGAGGCCGGTGGCGGCCTGGTCGTCCGGCACGGCACCCCGGCCGCCGAGGTCGCCCGGCTGGTCGACGAGGTGGGTGCGACGGAGGTACACGTCGCCGCGGACGTCAGCGCCTACGCCCGGTCCCGGGACAACGGGCTGCGGCTCGCCCTGGCCGACCGCGGCTGCCCGCTGCACGTCCACGAAGCAGTGGTCACCGCACACCCGCCGGGCCGCGTCACGCCGGCCGGTAAGGACCACTTCGCGGTGTTCACCCCGTACTTCCGGCGCTGGGTGGAAACGCCGCCGCGGCGCACCGCTGCGGCACCGGAGGCGCTGCGGATGCCCGATGGCGTGCGGACCGGGCCGATGCCGGCCCGCGAGGACCTCTGCCCGGGCGAGCTGTCCCCCGACCTGCCGCGCGGCGGGGAGACCACGGCTCGGCAGCGGATGCTGCAGTGGTTCGAACAGGGCGTTGCCGATTACGACGAGGGGCACGACGACCTCGCGGGGGACGCGACGTCACGGCTGTCGCCCTACCTGCACTTCGGCTGCCTGTCGCCGGTGGAAATCGTCGCGCGCGCCGGCCGCAGCGAACCCGAACGCGCTTTCGTCCGCCAGCTCGCCTGGCGGGATTTCCACCACCAGATGCTGGCCGCGCGGCCGGGGTGCAGCCACCTCGACTACCGCTCCCGGGGCGACCGGTGGCGCGACGACCCGGCGGCGTTCCGGGCGTGGCGGGACGGACGCACCGGCATACCCATCGTCGACGCCGGGATGCGCCAGCTCAGCCGAGAGGGCTGGATGCACAACCGAGCACGGCTGATCACCGCCAGCTTCCTCACCAAAACCCTCTACCTCGACTGGCGGCTCGGCGCGCAGCACTTCTTCGACCTGCTCGTCGACGGGGATGTCGCCAACAACGCCATGAACTGGCAGTGGGTCGCCGGCACCGGGGCCGACACCCGGCCCAACCGCGTGTTGAACCCGATGCGCCAGGCCGAGCGGTACGACCCGAACGGCGACTACATCCGCCGGTACGTGCCCGAACTCGCCAGCCTCCCGACGGCCGCCCTGCACGATCCCCGGCGCATGGATCCGGCCGAACGCGACCGGCTCGGCTACCCCGCGCCGCTCGTCGACGTCGACGAGGCCAACGCGCACTTCCGTAACACGCGGGGAAAGTCCTGACGCCGGAGCCGCGCGAAGAGGCCCGCTGAATCTTCCATGCCGTTGCGCGGGCCTCCACCAACGTCGAGATCCGAACCTGCGCCTCCCTGCCCCCCGTCAGGTCCACAAGAGACAGTTACCGGCGAAACCCGGGCGGCGGGGACGAGGCGTCGGGGGACCGAGGGCACCTCGTCAAGATGCGCCTGAGATCTATCTCGTCCCAGCTGTCAGCCTTTCCTGCGGGCTCAGCTGAGCTGGTTGATGCGGATCAGGTTGCCCGCAGGGTCGCGGACGGCGCAGTCGCGAACGCCGTAGGGCTGCTCGGTCGGCTCCTGGACGACCTCGACGTCGCTGGCCTGCAGCCGCTCGAAGGTACCGTCGAGGTCGGTGGTGGCCAGGGTGATGATGGCGAAGGTGCCCTTGGCCATCATCTCGGCGATGGTGCGGCGCTCGTCGTCGGTGATGCCGGGGTTGGCCGCCGGCGGGTACAGGACGATGGACGTGCCGGGCTGGCCGGGAGGGCCGACCGTGATCCAGTGCATCCCGTTGTATCCGACGTCGTTGCGGACTTCGAAGCCGAGGATGTCGCGGTAGAAGGCCAGCGATGCGGCCGGGTCGTCGTGCGGGAGGAACGCGTTGTGGATGGTGATGTCCATGGCAGTCACGCTAGGTGCGGCTCGGGCTCGGCGCTTCTCGATTCCTGACCGGTCTGGTCACCTGCTTCGCCACGCACGACGGCATCCCCACCGTCGCGCGCGCCTCCTGGCTCCGGTAGACGCTGGGCGGCACGCCGACCAGCTCGGTGAAGCGGGTGCTGAACGTGCCCAGCGACGAGCAGCCGACCGCGAAGCAGACCTCGGTGACGCTGAGGTCGCCGCGACGCAGCAGCGTCATCGCGCGCTCGATGCGGCGCGTCATCAGGTAGGAGTACGGCGACTCTCCGTAAGCGCGCCGGAACTCGCGGCTGAGGTGCCCGGCCGACATGTGCACGCCGCGGGCAAGCGCCTCGACGTCCAGCGGCTGCGCGTACTCCCGGTCGATCCGGTCGCGGACGCGGCGTAGCAGCGCGAGGTCGCGCAGGCGCTGCGCCGGAACGGGACTGCTGGTCACCTGCGAGATCGTGCCACGTCGCACCGGGTTTGCCTAGCGAGCAGCGGCCGACATCGGCTGGCGGCTTCGCGAGCCGCCCACCGGACCGCGCGCAGGGACGATTCCGAGAAGTCGAACCCGACAACGACAGGTTTGCTCATCCCCATCACCCTCGAACACCCGCGCATCCCCATCACCCTCGAACACCCCGCGCATCCCACCGGCCTCGCAGCCACGCCCTCAGTGTTCCAGCCACTTCGGTTCTACGATCTCCCACTCGCGGTTCCAGGCACGCTCGGCGCATGCGTCGGCGAACCCGCGGACGCACCAGATCAACCCGGCGCACAGCAGTTCGCCCGCAACCACGATCTCGAAGGCGACCGCGCCCGCAGAGGCCTGCAGCTGGGCTTCGCTCGGCGGCGCGACCGTGATGCGATCTGCCGTGTCCACCCACAACCGGACCTTGCTGCCGAGCACCGTCTTCGCCGGGACAGCTGCGACGTCCACACGCGCCCTGCCGTCCGTGCCGGTCCACGAAACCTCTGCCGAGTAGCTGGTGGACTCGTGCTCGGCTCCGCCGATCACGTGGACGACGGGCGCACTCGTCACGACGGCCTCCACCGGTCGCCTGGTCGAGGCGGCGACCGCAGCCTCGCGCGCTGCCTCGGCGTAGTTCGCGTTCCCGGCCGCGATCGCCGCCGGGACCATCAGCACGGCGGCACCGAGCAGCACGAGGATCGCGAAAGCCGCGACTCGGTCCAGCCCCCGCCGCAGCGGATTCCGCCCCAACGCGTGCGCGAGCCACCGAACGTCGGCTCGCAGTGAGTTGCCGTCCATCACGTGCTCCAGGCAGGTTCGCTCCCTCCCAGGATTGGGCCGCCCGCCCAAGCGGGATTAGGGCATTTCGTCATCGAGTCCGGGGCCGGGGCACCGTCGCCGAGCCGCGGCCACCGGGTGTCCACTGTGGTCATGGATCCGGCCAGGAGACGCCCTCGCCCGTCCGGGTTCGCAGTGCTGGCCGGACTGCCCGCCAACGCCACCGTGCGGAAGCATCCGCACATCATGTTCTCCGGCGGTCGTGCTCCGACAAAGCCTGCAGCCGGCGGCGGTACTCCTCCTCGTCGATGTCGCCGCGCGCGAACCGCTCCGCGAGGATTTCCTCCGCTCGGCCGGTCCCGCGCTCAACGCGTCCGGTGCGCCCGAGGTAGCGGACCACCGCGACGATGGCGGCGATGATCAGCACCCAGAACAACACCATGCTCACCGTCGTCACCACGAACCCCCACGCACCCATGCCGTAGCCATCCCAGTAGTGCATCTCGACCTCCCCGAGCATCCCACCCGTATCGACGATTCCGCACCACCGAAGCCCCAGGTAGGGCTGATGGTCACCTGCCGGGGTCGAGGCCGATCGACCCTTCCGCGCGCTCGGGTGGCCCATGCAGAGTGGGCTGCGCACGGTCGTCGCGAACGGGCACGGGGACAGCATGAGCGAGCAACGCGACTACTCGATCGTCGTCGGCATCGACGGCTCACCGCCGTCCCGGAACGCTCTGCGGTGGGCCGTCCGCCAAGCGCGCTCGAACAACGGCCACGTCACCGCCGTCATGACCTGGGAACTCCCCGAACTCTACGACTGGCCGATGCCCACCGTCGAAGAATGCGACCGCGCACGGAAAAGGCGCTCGCTGCTGCTGGGAATCGCGGCCACGTTGCGTTCCGAGGTGGTCCGTGCGCGATTTTCGGGGCTATAGCGCCTAAAACCGCTCACGACACTCGCGCCGGTGGTCCGGTGGTGGTTGGGTGCCGCCTCGGCGTGCCCTGGCTTTCGCTGCTGCGTCGTGGCTTCCGGCAGCTTTGAGGGTTCAGCGCTTGCGGGGCGGGGGTGGCGCGGTGGACTCGCGCACCACCAGGGAGTGCGTCGTGGTGCGGCGGCGGGGTCGGGCCGACGGTTGCTTCAGCGCGAGGAGCAACGCCTGCTCCCCCATTTCCGCCATCGGCAACCGCACCGTCGTCAGGGCCGGCGACAGGTGCTCCGCGACAGCCACGTCGTCGAAGCCGGCCACCGAAATGTCTTTCGGCACAGCCATTCCGCGCGCTCGCAGGGCCGCGAGGACACCGATCGCCATGTCGTCGTTGAGCGCGATCACCGCCGTCACGTCGGGGTGATCGTCGAGGACGCGCTGCATGGCCTGCGTGCCGCCGTCGCGCGTGAACGCCTCCTCGATGACGGGAATGTCCTCGATCGACAGACCGGCCGCTTCCAGCGCCTGCGCCGCTCCCGCGAGTCGATCGGCCACTGTGGTCAGGATCCGTGGCCCGGCGACGAAGGCTATCTGCCGGTGTCCAAGGGAAAGCACGTGTTCGGTGATGGACCGGCCGCCCGCGGTGTTGTCCGGCAGCACCGCGTCGGTGCCGAAGTGGTGGCGTCCGATCACCGCGACGCGGCCGCCGGTTTCCTGGAACGCTTGGAGGTCCTGCTTCACCGACGCCTGCGTCCGCGCGTCCACGAAACCCGATCCCGCGATGATGATCGCCCGGACCCGGTTGGCGATCAGCGTGCGGACCTGGACGAGCTCGTTCTCCGGGTCGCGCCCGGTGTGGCAGATCTGCACGGTCAGGCCCTGCTGCGCGCCGACGCGCAGCACCCCGCTGGCGATCTCGGTGAAGTAGGGGTCGCCGATCTCGTGCACGAGCAGCCCGACGCTGGTGCTCGCGCCGCCGGCCAGCGTGCGGGCGTGCACGTTGGCGACGTAGCCCATTTGCGCGGCGACTTCGCGCACCCGCTCGGCGATGGCGTCGCTGACGCCCGCGGACCCGGACAGCGCCCGCGACGCCGCCGCGATCGACACCCCGGCCCGCTCGGCGACGTCGATGAGCCTGAGCCTCGCGCGTTGCTGTGGCATCCGTGCCTGCCCCTTCCGCTCCGGTCCGCCTCACGGACCGCGCCCACCATCATGATCCGTGACCCTTGCCACATCACCCGATGGTTCCTATTCTGCCGTAAGCGCTTACGAAAACGCTTACGGAGGCCCCAACGACGGGTGGACCATGAAAATTTCACAACGTCTTCGGCTAGGTGTACTCGTGACCAGCGCGAGCCTCGCGCTGACCGGCTGCCTCAGTTCGGGCGCCGGAGGCAACGACGACAGCGTCCGGATCGGCATCTCCCTGCCCCTCACCGGCGACTTCTCCGAGCCCGGCAAGGGCGTCCGCCGCGGTTACGAAGCGTGGGCCGACTACGTCAACGCCCGCGGCGGGTTGTTGGGCCGCAAGGTCGAGCTGACCATCCTCGACGACCAGTCCAACGCCGACCGCGTCGCGGCCGACTACGAGAAGCTGATCAACCAGGACGGCGCTGACCTGGTCTTCGGACCGTTCTCCACGCGGCTGGTGATCCCGGCCGCGCAGGTCGCCAAGGACTACGGCTTCCTGTTCGTCGAGCCGGCCGGCGCCGCCGGGGAAGTGTTCAACCAGGGCTTCGACAACCTCTTCTACGCCGCGCCCGCCGTCGCGGAGGACCACTACAACCACTTGGCCGCGGCGATCCTGGCGATGCCCGCCGGCCAACGCCCGAAGACCGCCGCTTACGCCGCGATGGACGACCCGTTCGCGCAGGGCACGGCCTACGGCTTGAAGGGCAAGCTCGAAGCGGCGGGAGTCCGCACGGTGGTCGATGAGGTCTACCCGCCCAACACCACGGATTTCGGTTCCATCGCGGCCAAGATCGCCGATTCGCGCGCGGACCTCGTCGTCGGCGGAACGCAGTACCAGGACGCGGTGAACCTCATCCTGGCGCTGCGCCAACTCGGCTACCAGCCTTCGATGGCGGCTTTCTCCACCGCACCGACCAATCCGGAGTTCCCCAAGGCGATCGGCGAGCAGACCGAGGGAATCCTCTCCCCCACCGGCTACACACCGGACGCGAACTTCCCGTCCAACAAGGAGTTCGTCGAGCACTACACCCGGATGTTCAACTCCCCGCCCAACGAGGACGAGGCCAACGCGTGGACCACCGGCCAGGTCGTGGCCGCCGCCGTGCAGGCCGTCGGTTGCGCCGATCCGGCCCCCGACTGCCAGCGCAGGCTCATCGACTGGCTGCACCACAACGAGGTGGACACCGTGGTCGGCAAGCTCAGCTGGGACGCCACCGGAAAACCGCGCGGCGCGCACCTGATCCAGCAGTACGTCGGCGGCCGGATCCGCATCGTGCTGCCCGCGGAGACCAAGGAAGCCGACCTGGTCCACCCCAAGCCGCCGTGGTGATGCATAAGAGACTGTCGGCGAATGCCGTCTGCGCCTTTGGAAGCGGCGCAGCCGCTTGCATCCACCTTGCCAGGACGACCATCGGCGGGTTCTGAGAGGTTTTCTGGCGAGGACGGCCCCTCCGCCGCGTATTGGACATACATAAGGAGGGGCACCCGCAGTCCAGGGAAGCTCTCAGGTTCCGCTAAGCGACCACCCACCCAGACCATCCACCAACAGGCTCTAAGAGACTGGTAACGAGTCTGGAGAGAGGCTCTCAATGACCGGATCGCTCCTGTTGCAGAGCCTGGTGCTCGGCGTGCTGCTCGGCGGGCTCTACGCCCTGCTGGCCGCGGGCCTGACGCTGTACTTCGGCGTGATGCGCGTGGTGATGCTGGCGCACTCCGCCTTCCTGATCCTGGCGGCATACCTGGCGTGGTTCTTCAACATCCAGACCGGCTTGGACCCGCTGCTGTCGCTGCTGGTGACCGTCCCGCTGTTCTTCGCGGTCGGCGTGCTCATGCAGCGGTTGCTGATCTCGCGGCTGCGCCCGGCGACGCTGACCATGATGTCGGTGCTGCTGACGTTCGCCATCGCGCTGGTGATCGAAGGCGCGCTCGGGCTCGTCTTCAGCGGCACCCACCGGCGCATCCAGCTGCCTTACTCCGGCGCGGACATCCGGTTCTTCGGCGCCAGCGTCCCGGTGGTGAAGCTGATCGCGTTCGGTCTCGCCGCGGTGTCGCTGGCCGGGCTCTACATGCTGCTGAAGAAGACCCGGTTCGGCCAGGCGCTGCGTGCCACGATCCAGCACCGGGAGGCCGCGCAACTGGTCGGCATCAACACCGGCCGGATCGCCGGCTACGGGTTCGGGTTGGGCCTGGCCACCGCGGCGATCGGCGGAACCGCGCTGGCCCTGGACTCCACGATCTACCCGTCGCTGCACTGGCACTGGATCGGGCCGCTGATGGCGATCATCGTGGTGGGCGGACTGGGCAGCGTCCCCGGTGCGGCGATCGCCGCCATGGTGCTGGGGCTCGGCCAGAGCCTGCTCCAGCTGCCGCTCGGAACGACCTGGGCGCAAACGGTTTTCTACGTAGCCCTGTTCGCCACCCTGCTGCTGCACCCCCAGGGATTCTTCGGAGGCCGCCTTGCGCAGCGTTTCTGATCCCGCCCGCGCCGCGAAGCTCGTCGGCCTGCTCGCGCTGGCCGCGCTGGTGGTCGCTTTCCCCGCGCTGGCGCCGGATCCGTTCATCCTGTCGGTCGGCGTGGTGATCATGAGCTACGCCGTGCTGGCCACGTCGTGGAACTTCGTGGGCGGATTCACCGGCTACATCTCGCTGGGCCACGCGGCGTACTCCGGGCTCGGCGGTTACGCCACCGCGCTGCTGGTCGTGCGCGCGGACCTGAACCCGTGGCTCGCGCTGGTCCTCGGCGGCGTGGTCGTCGCGGTGCTCGCGGTGCCGATCGGCGTCGCGAGCCTTCGGGTGCGCGGTGCATCGTTCGTCATCGTCTCGATCGCGCTGGTGCTGATCACGCTGCTGGTCTTCCAGAGCTGGGGGGATTTCACGGGCGGTTCCAACGGTTTGCGCGTGCCGCGCCCGTTCGGTCCGGACGTGCTCCGCCCGGAGCAGCACGAGCGGTTCTTCTACCTGCACGCCGCGCTGCTGGCCGTCGCCCTGCTGTGCTGGTGGGCGATCGACCGCTCCCGGTTCGGCTCCGGGCTGAAAGCGATCCGGGAGGACGAGGACAAGGCCGAGGCGCTCGGGGTGCCGACGTTCACCTACAAGCTCGTCGCGTTCGTCGTCTCGGCGTTCTTCACCGCGCTGGGCGGCGGGCTCTACGCGCTGTGGTTCGGGTTCCTGGACCCGATCTTCCAGTTCTCCGTGCTGACCGGTTCCTACCTGGTGCTGATGAGCCTGCTCGGCGGCGTGCGGAGCCTGTTCGGGCCGGTGCTCGGCGCGGTGATCACCGGCTACGCCGTGGAGTACTTCAAGGCCCAGTACGGCGACACCCAGCTGCACCTGGTCGCGCTGGGGGCGCTGCTCGCCGCGGTGGTGCTGTTCATGCCCGACGGGATCATCCCGGCGCTGCGCGACCTGCTGCACCGGCTCCGCCCGCGGACGGCGTCGATCCGGGAAGTCAGCCAGGCCGAGCTCGCCGAGCAGCGCCGGGCCGGGACCGTCGAGGAGGCGCGCCTGTGAGCACGGGACTGGAAACCACCGGCCTGACCAAGTCCTTCGGCGGGGTGCGCGCCGTCGACGGGGCCACCGTCGCCTTCCGGCACGGCAAGGTCAACGCGCTGATCGGCCCCAACGGATCGGGCAAGACCACGTTCTTCAACTGCGTCACCGGGATGATCAGGCCCGATTCCGGCTCCGCGAGCTACCGCGGCCGGGACATCACCGGCCGCCCGCCGCACCGGATCGCCCGCGCGGGCATCGGCCGCAGCTTCCAGCTGTGCCGGATCTTCCCGCGGATGACGGCGCTGGAGAACCTGCTGGTCCCGGTCCGCTCCCGGACCCTGCTCGGCCAGCTGGTCGCCGCGCGCCAGCGCGCCGACCTGGACCGGGCGCGCGAACTGCTCACCCGCGTCGGCATCGAGCACCTCGCCGACGTGCAGGCCCGCGACCTGTCCTACGGCCAGCAGAAACTCCTCGAGCTCGCCGGGGTGCTGATGGCCGATCCCGAGACGGTGCTGCTCGACGAGCCGGCGGGCGGGGTGAACCCGGCGCTGATCGAGCGGATCGGGGAGCTGGTGCGCGCGCTCAACGCCGAGGGCCGGACCTTCCTGATCGTGGAACACAACATGGACCTGGTGATGAGCCTGTCGGACCACGTGGTCGTCTTCGACCGCGGACGGCCGATCGCCGCGGGCCCGCCCGACGAGGTCCGCAACGACCCGCGAGTCCTGGAGGCCTACCTTGGGATCTGAGCAGCGGGGTTCGGGCGAGCACCTGCTCGAACTCGTCGACGTCGAGGCCGGGTACGGGCGCGCGGCGCCGGTGCTGCGCGGGCTGACGGTGCGGGTGCCGCCGGCCAGCGTGGTCTGCCTCGTGGGGCCCAACGGCGCCGGGAAGTCCACGGTGCTCAAGGTCGCCAGCGGCATGCTCGCGCCGCGATCCGGCCGGATTCTGGTGTGCGGCAAGGACGTCACGAGCCGCCGGCCGCAGCAGATGCTCGAAGCCGGACTGTCCCACGTCCTCCAGGGGCACAGCGTGTTCAAGGAGATGACGGTCGCGGAGAACGTGCTGCTCGGCGCGTACACGCTGCGGGACAAATCCGAGATCGCCGGCCGTGTGGCCTTCGTCCAGGACCTCTTCCCGGTCGTGGCCGAGCGGTGGAACGCGCTGGCCGGGGCGCTTTCCGGCGGCCAGCAGAAGCAGGTGGAGTTCGCCCGGTCCCTGATGGTCAGCCCGAAGGTCGTGCTGCTCGACGAGCCGTCGATGGGCCTGGACCCCAAGGCGACCGAGGCCGTGTTCGCCCAGGTGGCGCGGATGCGCGACGCGGGGACGGCGGTGCTGCTGGTGGAGCAGAACGCCCGCCGCGCTTTGGAGGTCGCCGACCTGGGCTGCGTGCTCGACCTCGGCCGGGTGCACATCTCCGGCCCGGCAGCCCACCTCCTCGCCGACCCGCAGCTCGGCGAGCTCTACCTCGGCAACCGACGCTCCAGCACCACATCGTCGAAGACGTTGAAGACAGGGGGCCCGCGAGCATGACCGATCGCACCTACCGCATCCTGATGAACGGCGTCACCGGCCGGATGGGCTACCGCCAGCACCTGCTGCGCTCGGTCCTGGCGATCCGCGACGACGGCGGCGTACCGCTCGCCGACGGCAGCCACATCCAGGTCGAGCCGGTGCTGGTCGGCCGCAACGCCGGGAAGCTGGCCCGCATCGCCGCCGACCACGACATCGCCGAGTGGAGCACCGATCTCGACGCGCTACTGGCCGAGGACGCCGCGGAGATCTACTTCGACACCCAGGTCACCAGCGAGCGCCGCAAGGCGGTGCTGAAGGCCGTGGCCGCGGGTAAGCACGTCTACACCGAGAAACCCGTGGCCGAGACCGTGGCCGAAGGCGACGAAATGGTGACGGCGGCCGAAGACGCCGGGGTCGTCAACGGCGTCGTGCACGACAAGATCTTCCTGCCGGGCTTGCAGAAGCTAAAACGGCTGGTGGACGCGGGATTCTTCGGCCGGATCCTCTCCGTGCGCGGGGAATTCGGCTACTGGGTCTTCGAGGGCGACCTGCTGCCCGCGCAGCGGCCGAGCTGGAACTACCGGGCCGAGGAGGGCGGCGGCGTGGTGCTGGACATGTTCTGCCACTGGAACTACGTGCTGGAGAACATCTTCGGCCGGGTCCGCGCGGTCACCGCGAAGGCCGTCACGCACATCCCGGAGCGCTGGGACGAGAACGGGCGGCGTTACGACGCCACCGCCGACGACGCGGCTTACGCGATCTTCGAGCTCGACGGCGGGATCATCGCGCAGATCAACTCGTCGTGGGCGGTGCGGGTGGAACGCAAGGAACTGCTGGAGTTTCAGGTCGACGGCACGCACGGTTCGGCGGTCGCGGGCCTGTTCGGCTGCCGCGTCCAGCCGCGGGTGCGCACCCCGCGGCCGTCGTGGAACCCGGACCTGCCCACCACCGAGGACTTCCGCGGCCAGTGGGACGAGATCCCCGACAATGCGGATTTCCGCAACGGTTTCCGCGCGCAGTGGGAACGCTTCCTGCTGGACGTGCACCACGGCAGGCCGCACCCCTACGACCTGGCGGCCGGGGTGCGCGGCCTCCGGCTCGCCCACGCCGGGCTCACCTCGTCGGCCGCGGGCCGCCGCATCGAGCTGCCCACCGGCGGCGCGGCATGAGCGCGATCGAACTGCCCACCGACCGGGGCACCTGGACGGAGGTCGTGCTGCGCGAACCCAGGCGGTGGAAGGAACATCCGCGGCCGTACGGCTCGCGGGTCGCGTTCGCCGCCGCGCACGTGGTCGCCGATCCGCTCGGCGACAACACCCCGGGGGCGCCCGCGGCAGTGGACTGGGAATCCACATTGGCCTTCCGCCGGGAGCTGTTCCGCTATGGGCTCGGGGTGGCGGAGGCGATGGACACCGCGCAGCGCAACATGGGCCTGGACTGGCCCGCGGTGCGGGAACTCGTCCGCCGCAGCGCCGGGCAGGCCCGCTCCTTCGGCGCCCGGATCGCCTCCGGGGCGGGCACCGACCACCGGGCCGGGGCCACCACCCTCGACGAGGTCGTCGCGGCCTACGAGGAGCAGGTCGGCTTCGTGGAGTCGACCGGCTCGCAGGTGATCGTGATGGCCTCCCGTCAGCTGGCCGCCATCGCCGGCGGCACCGACGACTACCGGCGGGTGTACGACGCGGTGCTCGGGCAGGTCGCCGAGCCGGTGATCCTGCACTGGCTCGGCGAGGTCTTCGACCCACACCTGGCCGGTTACTGGGGCTCGACCGACCTGACCACCGCCACCGAGGCCTTCCTCGATCTGGTCCGCGACCACGCCACGAAGGTCGACGGCGTGAAGGTGTCCCTGCTGTCGGCCGGGCACGAACGTGGTCTGCGCGCCGCACTGCCAGCCGGCGTGCGGCTCTACACCGGTGACGACTACAACTACCCGGAGCTGATCCGCGGCGACTCGCAACACCACTCGGACGCGCTGCTCGGCGCGTTCGCCGCGATCGCCCCGGCCGCGTCGGCGGCGCTGGCCGCGCTCGACGACGGCGACCTCGCAGCCTACGACGCGGAAATGGCTGCGACGCTCCCGCTGTCGCGGCACGTGTTCAGCGCACCGACCTTCTGCTACAAGACCGGGATCGCCTTCCTGGCCTGGCTGAACGGCCACCAGCCGGGCTTCACGATGCTCGGCGGATTGCAGTCCGCGCGCAGCATCGTGCACCTGGCGCGGATCTTCGCGCTGGCCAACGATGCGCAGCTGCTGGTCGATCCGGAGTTCGCCGCGTACCGGATGCGGTTGTGGTTCGAGGCTGCGGGGGCCGCCGCATGAGCGCGCGCGACGTGCCGATGAGCGCACCGGCCCGGGTACCGACTCCGCAGCCCGGTGACCCGCGGTTGGTCCGGCTTTCGCTGAACCAGCGCACGGCCGCCAACTGGTCGCTGCGCGAAGCGGTGGAGGGCTGCGTGGCCGCCGGGCTCGGCTCCATCGGGGTCTGGCGCGAACCGGTTGCGGAGGTCGGGTTGGAGGTCGCCGCGCGGATGGTCCGCGATGCCGGACTGCGGGTTTCTTCGCTGTGCCGTGGTGGTTTCTTCACCTCCGGCGATCCGATCGGCGACAACGTCACCGCCCTCGACGAGGCCGCAGCTCTCGGCTGCGACGCGCTGGTGCTCGTGCCCGGCGGGCTGCCCGCGGGCGACCGCGATCTCGCCGGTGCCCGGCAGCGCGTGGCCGACGCCGTCGCCGCACTGGTCCCGCACGCACGCGAACGCGGGGTGCGGCTGGGCATCGAGCCGATGCACCCGGTCTTCGCCGCCGACCGCGGGGTCATCTCGACGCTCGCCCAGGCCCTGGACATCGCCGAGCGGCACCCGCCGGACCTGGTCGGCGTCGTGGTCGACACGTTCCACGTGTGGTGGGAGCCGGGCGTACTGGAGCAGATCGCGCGCGCCGGGCAGCGGATCGTCAGCTACCAGATCTGCGACTGGATCACCCCGCTACCCGCGGACACGCTGCTCAGCCGCGGGATGGTGGGCGACGGCCACATCGACTTCGCGGCGCTCACGCGCGCGGTTTCCGCTGCCGGGTACCGCGGGGACGTCGAGGTCGAGATCTTCAACGCCGACGTCTGGGCCGCCCCCGGCTCCGATATTGTCGCCACCCTGACCCGCCGGTACGTCGAGTTCGTGGAGCCGCACCTTTAGCCGCACCGCTAGCCGCACCGCTAGCCGCCAGGAGGAGTCCACATGAGACGAAGAACAAACGACGACTACGGGCGCGTCCGCGACGTCACCATCATCGGCACTCCCGCTCCCCTGACAGCGGTTTCCGGTTCTTCTCCCGCAGTCCACCGCTTTCCACCGGCGGCCTGCGATGCATGACCAACCCACAACGGCGAGGGATGGAGTCCTACCATGCGCGTGCGCAGATCCTGGGGCGCCGCGATCACCGCAGTGGTGGCCGCAGCGACCCTGTTAGCACCACCGGCGGCCGGCCCCGCCGACGAACCGATCACCGATCCGATCCCCGAAGAGCCGCAGCAGTCCCGGCTCGGCCTGGTGCTCCAGGAAGTCGCGCAGCTGCCCGCGTCCGAGGCGACGCCCCCGGCGACCGACCCGCGGCTGGTCCGGCACAACCGGATCAACTACATCGGCGAGGTGCCCGACGGCTCCGGGCGGATGTTCGTGCCCGACCTCAACGGCCCGCTGTACCTGCTGGACGGCGGTCAGCAACACGTGTACCTGGACTTCAAGGCGCGCTTCGAGCACTTCTTCTCCGGGCGCGGGATGGGCAGCGGCTTCGGTTTCGTCGCCTTCCACCCCGACTTCGCGCGCAACGGCAAGTTCTACACGGTGCACAGCGAGGACGAGGCGGCCATCGACTCCGAGGAGCCGACCTATCCGAACCAGCCGAAGGCGTCCGTGCAGAGCGTGGTGACCGAGTGGACCGCCGACGATCCGGCCGCCGACGTGTTCACCGGTTCCCAGCGGGAAATCTTCCGGTTCGGGTTCACCACCCAGCTGCACGCCATCCAGCAGATCGACTTCAACCCCACCGCCAAGCCGGGCGACCCCGACTACGGCCTGCTGTACCTGGGAGTCGGTGACGGCGGCATCGGCCTGGACTCCGACGTGCCTCAGGACATGAGCACCCCGGCGGGCAAGATCCTGCGGATCGACCCGGCGGGCACGGACGCACCCAACGGCCAGTACGGCATTCCGGCGTCGAACCCGTTCGCCGGCACGCCCGGCGCGCTGGGCGAGATCTACGCCGTCGGCATGCGTGACCCGCACCGGTTCAGCTGGGACCCCGAGGGGCAGCACGCGATGTACCTCGGCCACATCGGCCAGCACGCGATCGAAGCGGTGTACGAGGTCCGCGCCGGGGACAACTTCGGGTGGAGCGAGCGCGAGGGTGACTTCACCTTCCGCCCGGAGAACCAGTGCTACCTGTACCCGCTGCCGGCGGACGACGAGAAGTACGGTTACGTCTACCCGGTGGCCGCCTACGACCACGATCCGCCGCAGGGCTGGCCGTGCAACTCCGACAGCGGCCACGGGATCTCCGGTGGCCAGGTGTACCGGGGAGCGCAATTTCCGCTGCTGCAGGGCAAGTACGTCTTCGGCGACCTGGTGGACGGCCGCGTGTTCTACACCGACGTCAACCGGATGAAGCGCGGCGCGGAGCGCGCGCCCCTGCACGAGTTGCAGCTGTTCGACACCGCGGGCAAGCAGCTGCGGATGACGGACTTCGCCGGGGATGGTCGGGTGGACCTGCGCTTCGGCACCGACTCGCGGCGCAACCTGTACCTGCTCGCCAAGGCCAACGGAAAGATCTGGAAGGTGGCCGGAACGCGGATGGCCCCCGGCTCGGAGGTCACCGCGCAGGTAAAGCGGAACCTGGTCGCCTACTACGACTTCGAGCGGCCCTTCGCCGCCGACGATTCCCGCGAGCTCGACCGCGGCTCGTCACGTACCCTGCTGAGCCTGCTGGGCGGCGGTGCGGACATGCGGGTGTCCGACGGCGCGTTCCCCGGCAGCAACAACGCCCTCCAAGCTCAGCAGGTCAACCCCGGAGTGGCCGGCAAGGACGACTGGAAGGCCGGTGTCTGGGACGGCAACGGCGTCTCGTCGCTCAGCGCGTTCAATGGCACCGGGGGCGCGACCGTGATGGGCTGGTTCAAGATGACCGGCGAGAACCCCAGCCCCAACTCGAACACGCCGGACCCGGGCGACCGGTACAACGCCGTCGGCTTGGCCGGGATCCTCAGCGGCAGCTCCGATGGCCACGACGTCCGGGCGCTGCTGGAGTTGACCCAGGTCGACGGTGAACTGCGGCTGGTGGGGCTGGGCCGCCGCATCGACGGAGGCAACACCCAGACATTCGCCGCCCGGCAGGACTGGCGCGAGATACTGCCGCCCGGCGAATGGGTGCACCTGGCGGCGACGTTCGACTACACGACCGGCGAAATCGCCCTCTACCGCAACGGCCAGCCGCTCCCGGGCGTCTACACGGTCCCGGGCGACCCGTGGCGGCTCGACGGGTCCGGTACGACGAAGACGAACCCGCGAGGAATCAAGATCGGCGGCAGCTTCCCGCAGAACACGGCGGAGCGAAGCCCGTGCAACTGCCGGATGGACTCGCTGATGTTCCTGAACACGGCGGCACAACCAGCAATGATCAACCACCAGTACCACCGCTTCTTCCAACGGTAAAACCCCAACGCGGGGCGGATGTTCGATTGACGCACATGAGTTCGGAGACGTAGATTGGCTGAAATCATCGTTGCCTGACGGGAATTGCGGTATGGGCCGACTTGCGGACAAGGACAGTGCCGTCCGGAAGCAGCGGAAGCTCGCCAACGCTCCTAACGCCGCGGACTTCTCCGAAGCGCTGGCGCGGGGCATGGCGGTGCTGTCCGCCTTCGACGGTGAGAACCGGCGGCTGACGCAGGCCGATCTTGCCCGCAAGCTCGACCTCTCGCGCGCCACGGTTCGGCGCGCCGTGCTGACCCTCGAGCACCTCGGGTATCTCGTCGCCGACGGTCACGCGTACGAGCTCAGCCCGCAGATCCTGCGGCTGGCCGCCGGATACCTGACCTCCAACGTCACCGGCTCCGTCATGCAGCCCGTCTGCGACCGGATCTGCGCGCAGGTGCAGGAGGCGTGCTCCGTCGCCGTGCTCGACGGCGCGGACGCCGTCGTGATCGCCCGCGCCGTGCCGAACCGGCTGATCCAGGTGGGCAGCGGCATCGGTTACCGGACCCCGGCCGCCATCTCGTCGCTGGGCAAGGTCCTCCTCGCGCACCTGCCGCCGCAGGAGCAGGCGAGCGCGCTCGGTGCTATCGGCGCCGGGGCGGCGTCGCTCGACGGCATCGAGCGGGACGGCTTCTGCTACGTCGCCAACGACGTCGAACCGGGAGCGCATTCGATCGCCGTGCCCCTGCGGCGGTGGGACGGCCGGGTCGTCGCGGCCCTGCACGTGGGATGCAGCATCGAGCGGATCTCCCCCGAGGCCATGCACGACCAGGTCCTGACGCTCCTGCGCGAAGCGGCCGGCGAACTGCACAACCAACTCATCTGAGCCATCCGTCCGAAGTGGACCGCAGCACGCTGAACCCGCCTTCAGGAAGGTGGCGATTTCGCGCGAAATCGCCGCCCCCTACGCCTGCCAAGTGGCGATTTCGCGCGAAATCGCCGCCCCTCTGCTCGGGCGCTCTGCTCGATACCCTGATCGCATGGCTGACTACGTGCAGGTTGTGACGACGACGGACTCGGAATAAGCGGCGGCCACCTTGGCGCGGAGCATCGTGGAAGCGAAGGGCGGCGCCTGTGTGCAGGTGGTGCCGATCCGCAGCTTCTACCGGTGGGCGAACGCCGTTCAGGATGACCCGGAATGGCAGCTCCAGATCAAGACGTCGGCCGGGCGGCTCGACGCGCTGATCAAGCACATCAACGAGCACCACACCTACGACGTGCCCGAGATCATCGCGACACCGATCACCGGCGGCAGTGATGCCTACCTGTCGTGGGTCGACGAGGAAACTCAAGCCTGAGAATTCGCAAGCAGCCCCGACGTAACCCGCTACCGCAGGGCTTCGGCCGTGCCTCGTCCGCTGTCCTGCGGCAGCACCTCGGTTAGTTCCCACAGCCGATCTTGAGCGAGGCTTGCCTCGATTCGGACGGCGAGCGGCAAGGCTTCGGCCGCCAGCTCGTCAGCCCGGTCGACGTCCGACCGTGTTGCGGCCGAAAGGGCGAGGTCGGCGACCACGAGCGCTCGAACCTTTGTCTCGGTCGGCGACAGCGCTGAGAGCAGCGACCCGGCGAGAGAGTCGGTCTCGCGGTGGCCCAATCGCCGTACGACGAAACGGCGAGACTGCCGAGCCTGCTCGCCTCTATCGCTTGCCGCGCCGCGACCCACGCCTGCGTTGTGGCTGTCGAGCCTCGGACGTGCTCGCCCGCTTCGCCGAGAAGCTGCACGGCCTCGGCGGTCTTGTCCTGCGAGGCAAGTAGGTATGACCAGTAGTTCAAGGTGCAGGCGGTCAGCGGTCCGTCGCCTGCCTCGTCAGCGAGCTCAAGCGCTCGCCTGTACCGGCTCACCGCTTCGCGCGGCCGTGCCAGGTCGAACGCGAGCCATCCGGCAAGCGCCTCGGTTTCCCCGGCCGCGGACAGCAACCGGCGGCGGTCTTGCTCACGGGTGGTCGCTTCGAGCAGGCGGCGCACCGTGGCGCTGTGCGCGGCTGGTGCACAACGGCCGCCCGCTGTGGGACGCGGAAACGAATTTTCCCGACCACGACGTGTTCGCCACCGTCCGCGACGGGTTCGGCTACAGCTCCTACCAGGATGCCACCCGCGGCAAGGCGTACCCCGAGGGCGACCCCGCCTCGGAAGGCTGCGAGTTCGACGACGATGACTTTCCGCCGGGTTCGGGCCTGCCGGTCGAGCGGTTTACCGAGGTCCTCGTCGAGTTCCTCAACAGCGCCGACCGGCCCGCCTCGGTGACGTGGCGCGACGAGCACCCCGAGGCCGCGGGCGAGTAACCCGCTCGACGGCGGTCACGTTCCGCGCCGGTGGTGCGGCGGGTGAGCCGCTGCGTGGAATCGCGGGCGAGCGCAGCGTTCCCACCGCCGGCCTCGACGTCGAGGATCACCCCGACCTCGCGGGGAACGGTGCGCATGATGTGCTCGGCCTGCTCTGCGGCGCTGATACCGCCCTCTTGGTAGTGGTAGGCCGTGTGCAGCAGGCCAGCGGCGCGCGCCTGGTCGAGGTGGCGGCGAAACTGCGGCGATTTCGCGCGAAATCGCCGCCCCCAACGCCTGCCAAGTGGCGATTTCGCGCGAAATCGCCGCAGGAGGAATCACCGGGTCGCCAAGGGTGCCGGTGCCAGACCAGGCGCCAGCCAGCTCTACTGAGCCAACGGCCGCTCGCCGTCGGTGCGATGTGGCTCAGCGTGCAGCAGGCGAACGCGTTCACGATCCGCCTGTCCGCGCTCGGCGTCGCTGTGTCGGTCGCCCTGACACGGTGGACGCGTCGTAGGGCCACCCCGGCGGCCCGGTCTCAGACGGCCGACGGGAAACCGCTCGTACCGGCTCCGCCGACCGACTCGCCTATTGAGGGACGCTCGGCGACCCGCCCGGTACTGGCTGCGCCGGGCATACGAAACGCCCCCGATCTCCCGTGTTGTGCTCGCTTCCCGGGGAGATCGGGGGCGTTTTCTACGTGTTAGCGCGCCGCGATCCACTCAACACACGCCGGGCGCTCGCCAGTGCGGACGTACTCGGCGACGGCCCGTAGAACGAGCTCCATCGGCAACTCCGTGTGCGCGTCCATCGGCGTGTGGTGAAGCCCGCCTAGCCAGTAGTCGACGGGCTCCGTATTGGTGCCGTTCGCCGGAACCATCGGCGGTTGATCCTGCCAGGCGAGTGCACCCGTCTCGGCGTCGCGGACGCCTACCGACAACGCCGGTTGCTCGTACCACGGAAGATCATCGCGGAGGCTCGACAACGTCCACGACCAGGGACAGCCGAGCTCCGGATCTTGGCTCAGTTGCCGAATCGCGTCGACCAGATCCACATCCGGCGTAAGCTGCCGGACATCGATGTCGTTGCTCCGTAGCAGATCGCTCGTACGCGCCGTCATGATCCCTTCCCGTGGTAGGTGTGGCTGAACGGTTTCCCGTCGGCCGTCGTTCCGTACACGGTCATCGAGCGCCCCCGTGGCAAGAACCGTTCAAGCATGTCATGGCATCCCCGTGTCTGCCCCGGCTCCGAGCCACACGGGGCGTGGTTGATCACGACTTCCTGATGTTGATCACCGGTTCGGGTCATCATCGCCGCGATCTTCATTTCGACGTGTCGCCGCAGGTCGAACGGGCGGCGAACGCCGATCTCCCGTAGCCGTTGGTCGACCGTGTCCGAGAATCCGTCGGCCCCGGACTGAACCCGCGTCGGGAGCCCGTTCACACGGACGTAGCCGACCGTCGGCGAGCCCGCGCCACGCTGCACACGTGGCGGTAATCCTTCGTCGACCGCCCACGCCGCCGCCCCTGGGTACTCCGACCCGTCGACGCCGACGGCGTTCGGCGGGCGCTTCGGCACGGCCAGGCGCTCCGGTTCCGGCGGCTTGCTCCCGGCGGCCGAGCTCGCCCCCGCGCCGATGCACCGGCGGTACTGCTCGATCCGCTCCCTGATCGCCGCCACCTTGGCGCGTGCCTCGTCGAGCTGGTCGGCCGCCGACCGCTGCAAGCCGAGCGCCTCCGCCGCCTCCAGATCATTGGAGCCGGAGAGAGCCTGTCCGAGCGCCTCCCGGCTCTCGTCGCACAATGTGAGCGCGGTGTCTATCTGACTGGTCTCGCCGTGTCGAGCTTGCCGACGGCGTTTGCCAACCCCTTGCCGACATCCTCTACCGACACCCGTACGCCCCGATCCTGTCGCCGTTGCAGTCGGACGGCCGATCATGCCGGGCGTCACCGACACCCTGTTTCAAGATCACCCCGCGGTTGCGCCGGCGGTGGGTGATCATGGTAATGGAGCTGCGCAAACAGGCTCGGAGTCAGCGGCGGGACGCGCCTCGTCAGCTCTCGGACCACTCACGGGTAACGGCCGCCATTTGCCGTTTCCACGGGTGCGGGTCGTCGCGGGCGATCTGTTCCCACACGCGGGCGTTAGCGCGGGCGAAGACGTCGACCGCCTCCGCCGACGCGGCGGTCCACGCGGGCGTGTCGGCGACCCACGCTTCCGCGCTGGCGGACGTGTGCCCGTCGGCGATCAGCCGGTACACCAGGACGCACGGGTCGATGAACGCCGCGCCCCGCGTAGGCCACGCCCAATCGATGAGGTGCGCCGCGCCTGCCTTGTCGATAAGGACGTTCAACGGGTTGTAGTCGGTGTGCAGCAGCGTCGAGCCGGCCAGCTCTTCGAGCGTCGCTGGTGTAGCGGATGCAGACGTTCGTGTGCCGATCGTCGGGCGTGCGCATCGCCGATTCCTCGTTCAGCGGGATGCCGACGAAGACCACCGGGTGGTCCTGCAGGCCCTGGCCGACCGGCAGGTCCCGCAGCACGTCGATGCCCAGCGAACGCAGCTGCCCGGCCGGGCCGATGCCGGAGCGCAGCAGGATCGACGGCGTGTGGCTCGCGCCCGCGCTCAGCACGACGAGGTCCGCGTGCTCATCGGTCATCGCACCGTCCACGAGCACCCGGACACCGGTGGCCCGCCCACCGGAGACCAGGACGCGGTCGACCACCGCGTCGCCCCGGACCACCAGGTTGGGCAGGTCACGGGCGGGATCCAGGTAGGCGTCGTTGGTCGACACCCGACGGCCCAGGCGCGAATTGATGGGGTACGGCGAAATTCCGGTCGCGCCAGGGGCGTTCACGTCCGCGGCCCAGCCGTACCCGGCGGCGCGGGCCGCCCGGGCCAGCGCCGCGTCCACCGCTCCCCACTCCGCCTCCGGTGTCCGGTAGATCGGGATCGGACCGCCGCGGCCGTGGTACGGGGCGTCGCCGAACTCCTCGTCGTCCTCCAGCTTCGCGAAGTAGGGCAACACGTCCTCGCGCGCCCAGCCGGTGCATCCCGCTCGGGCCCAGTCCTCGAAGTCCTCCACCGGCGGACGGATCGCGATCTGCCCGTTGATCGCCGAGCTGCCGCCGGCCCCGCGCCCGCGCCAGTACGGCGCCGGCTTCTGCTTCTCGGTCCGCGACGCGTTGAGCCCCGGCCACACCAGGGGCCGGGTTGCCTCGGGGTCCAGCAGCGCGCGCATCGGGTTCGGTGACCGCCACGCCTCCGGCATCTCGTGCGACGTTCGCCGCCTCGGAGGGCGCAACGGATTTCCCGGCGACACCGCACGAGCACGGTCAAGTGCCACACCTCGATGCAGCGGGCGCATGAGCTGTATCCGCATTTCAGAAAACAGGGCCGATGAGTTCGGCGCCCGGACGGGGTCTATACCTGCGAACCGCAAGCGGTGAGCGTGATCAAGGAGAGAACCCATGAGCCCCAACGCACTACCTCCCGTCGTCGATGCCCACACCTGGCAGCGCCAACTCGATGCCTTGCGCGCCCGGGAGAAGGCCGCGACCCGAGAACTCGATGCGATCGCCGCCCAGCGCCGCCGCATGCCGATGGTCGAGATGCCCGACTACACCCTCGAGGGCGAGCAGGGACCGGTCCGGCTGGCAGACATTTTCGGGGGCATGTCGCAGCTGATCGTCTACAACCACATGTGGTCCCCCGGGAAGCAGTGGCAGTGCCCCGGCTGCACCGGGTTCACCTCGCAGTTCACCCGGTTGGAGTTCCTGGAGAACTGGGACGCCCGGTTCGTCATCGTCACGCAAGGACCGATCGACGAGGCGCTCGCCTACAAGCGGCGGGTCGGGAACAAGATGGCCTGGTACTCCACCGCGAACAGCTCATTCGGCACCGACGTCGGCGCACCACCCGGTGGAGGATTCGCCGTCAACGTGTTCCTGCGCGACGGCGATACCGTTTATCGCACCTGGCACACCAACGGCCGCGGCACCGAGCAGATCAGCCACACCTTCGCGCTGATCGACCTGCTGCCGTACGGGCGGCAGGAGGAGTGGCAAGACTCGCCCGAGGGCTGGCCGCAGGGACCCACCTACAGCCGGTGGGCCAGCTCCGAAGACATCGCCGCGCACTACGGCTCGGATGATTGACGGGGTAGTTCAGGCACTTATCGATCTTGCCCGGGACGACCGGGAACGAGGCCAGGCCGCGGACCACCGACGTCACGCGGTGCATCACGGCTTGGTGGCGCCCAAACCGGCCGGCGTCCACTTGGGACAGTCCGAGCAGGTCGCAGCTCACCCGGAGCGGCAGCAGGCCGGCGCAGTCGCGGAGCAGGTCGAAGCTGCCGCGCTCGATCGCCTCGTCCAGCAGTTCGTCGGCGATGTCCTCGATCCGCTGCCGGTACTTCGCCATGCGGACCCCCGCGCTGCGCAATTTCCATTGAAACCGGACCTTCGATTTCCATTGAAATCGCACCTTCGATTTCCATTGAAATCGCACCTTCGATTTCCATTGAAATCGCACCTTCGATTTCAATGGAACTTGCGGCATGAGGGGGTCTTCGATACGCGACAACTCCTCGTCGTCCACCCGGCCGATGCGCAGTCAGGAACATTTCGTGGTGCTCGGGCGCAAGGTGTCGAACGCCTCCAGCAAGAAGACCGCGGGACCGGTCGTGAGTGCGAAAGCCGGCAAGAACCGGCTTTCGCACTCACGATTCGTCACCCGCGGCGCATTCCGCGCTCGATGGCATCGATGATCCGCGGCCGCAGTTCGTCGGCGCGGACGATCGCGTCGACCGACCCGACCGCTACGGCCCGCTGGATGCTGTGCACCCGGTCGAACTCCGCCGCCACGTCGCTGAGCTTCTCCGCGCGCACCGCCGCCCGGACATCGGCCAGCTTCAGGTTCAGCGTCGCCCGCTCGGTGCTGCCGTGTGCCTCGGCGACGAGCTCTTCGAGCTCGCGCACCGCGGGGTCGTTCGCCGTCCGCGCGTTGACCTCGCCCGCGAAGACCACCGCGGCCGCCGGCGCGCCGCCGATCACCGAGGCGAAAGAACCCTCCACGGCGAGCACCGTCATGTTCGGGTTCAGGGCCTTGGAGAACACCACGAAGGCGCCGCCGTGGTACCTGGAGATCACGCAGAACACGATCGGGCCGCGGAAGTTCACGATGGCCCGGCCGATTTCGGCGCCGTACTCCAGCTGCAGCTTCCGCATCGACTCCGGCGAGCCGTCGAACCCGGACAGGTTCGCCAGCACCACGAGCGGCCGGTTCCCGCTGGCCGCGTTGATCGCCCGCGCCGCCTTCTTCGACGAGCGCGGGAACAACGTGCCGGCGGTGTAGGAGTCCGGCCCGTCGGTGGGCGGGAAACCGCGGCGTGCCACCGGCTGAGATTCGATCCCGAGCAGGCACACCGGCCAGCCGCCGAGGTGCGCGTCCTGCACGACCGCGGTGTCCGCGTCGGCCATCCCGGCCCAGCGCTCCAGAACGGGGTGGTCCTGGTCGGCGACCGCCCGCAGCACCGTGCGGATGTCGAAGGACTTCTTGCGGTCCGGGTTGCTCGCCGCGGCGAAGATCTCGCCCACCGTGGTGAAGTCGCTGCCCGCCAACGCGTGCGGGAAACCGGAGATGTCCCGGTCGTGCGGGTCGGTGGTGCCGGCCCGCCGCGGCGCGGACTCGCCCGGGACGACGTAGGTGTGGTCGTAGTGCGTCATCAGCACGTCACGCGCGGCACCGAGGTTCGGTGCCCAGTACTGGGCCTGGCCGTTCGGCCCCATCACCCGGTCGTAGCCGCCGATGCCGAAGTTGTCCTCGGCCGACACGCCGCCGGAGAAGTCCAGCGACTGCTTGCCGGTCAGCACCATCGCCGAATCCGGCGTCATCACCAGGATTCCCTTGGTGTGCATGAGCATCGTGGCCTCGGCGTTCCAGTACGGCTGGGCGCCGACGTTGATCCCCGCCACCACGATGTTGATCTCGCCGCCGTCCTGGGTGAACTGGACGATCCGCTTGAGCGCGGCGGCCACCCAGTCCATGTTCTCCGTGCCGGAATCCATCGAGATCCGGGCACCCGCCGACAGCGCGAACCACTCCAGCGGCACCTGCAGCCGTTCGGCCAGGTCCAGGGCTGCGATCACGCGCGAGCACTCCGGTTCCGACAGCGCGCCGAGCGCCTTGGTCGGATCGCCCAGCAGCACCACCCGGGTCACTCCCTCGGGATGGAGCTCGGTCGGCGTGCTGACGACGCCGGCGACGATGGCCGCCGAGTTCTTGCCCTTCGGGCGGTCCACCGGCGCCAGCACGCCGGTCTCGTCGAGGTCGTGCTCGACGAACGTGCCGCCGGGCCCGGCGAGCATGCCGGTCAGCTCGTACGGGTAGGCCGTGCCGCGCTTCGCGGCGCGCAGCACCTTCTGGCGGTAGCTGTCCAGCGGCTCGATCGGTTCGGTCGGCGGCTCGATGGCGGACAGCTGCATCCCGGTACCGGCGTCGTAGCCGATCCGCACGGCGAATTCGCGGAGCTCGCCGGTCTCCGGGTCGCGCCGGCGCCCGAGGAACAGCACTTCCTCCAGCCCGGCACCGGCGGTCGTGGGCAGCACCCGTTGCGCGATCGTGTTCAGCTCATCCGTGGACAGCTCGCTCGGCGGCCACACGTAGATGGTGATCCGGTTGGTGCCGGACTGGTTGTTTCCATTGGGCGCACCGGGTTTCGCTTGCGCCTTGCGGACCGCGTCGAGGCACGCGGTGAGCACGCCTTCCGCGGCGGGCAGCGCGACGAGCCTGCCATCGTCGTCCCGGAGCGGGGTCAGGTCCCGCACCTGGGCCAGCGCCACGAACCGCTCGTCGGAGGGGTTGTTCGGCGCCACGCAGCGGAAGAGATAGACCTCCTCGTCGGCCGAAGGCAGGCGGGTGAGGTCGAATTCGCCCAGCCGCTCCAACTGCATCCGCTCGGCGATGCGCGGGTGCAACCCGCGGATCAGGCGTTCCTCGGCGAAGCCGGTCGGCGACGGGCGGAACGTGAAGTGGTGGTGCATCACCGCGCCGCTGCGGCCCGCCACGGTGGTGGTGATGCGGCTGACCTGGCTAGGCAGCGGTTGGGCCGCGAGCACCTCGGCCAGCTCTGCCGCCATCGCGTCGGTGTCCTCGGGCTGATCGGCCCAGACGAGGTAGATGTCGGCGACCAGCTCGCCTTCCGGCGCCAGCTCGCCTTCCGGCCCCAGTTCGCCCAACGCCCGCACGGCAGCGGGCAGGGCTACGAAGTCGACCGCGGTGGCCGCCACGCGCGAGTGCGCGCTCCGGTGCTCGGCGCTGACGAACGTGCAGCCCGCGACCCGGGTCGTGCGGACGTCTTCGAGTTCACGGTTGCCGTAGTAGCGGCGGGTGAGCACCTCCAGCAGCGGCGCCGGATCGGTGCCCTCGCGACCGATGCGCTGCCCGACCAGCCGGACCAGCGGTTCGGCGCTGGTGACCATGGCGGAGATCCGCTCCGCCCGGTCCGGTGCGTCCGGGTGCTGGTCGAGGTGGCGCAAGTGCTTGCGCACGCCCGCGTAGACCTCCGCGCGGCTGCGCCGCAGCATGGGCTGGGCGAACCAGCGGAAGACCACGGTGCGGGCCAGGTCGGAGACGGCGGGGAACCGGAGCTGGGTGGCCGCGATCAGGTGTTCCAGCGCCAGTCCCGCGGCCTGGCGAGCCGCCCCGGACGGGGGTGCCTCGGCGAGCCACTGCCGCAGCAGGGCGGTCACCACCGCCGCGTCCGTCGTGGCGCGCTGCTGGGCTAGGAAGATCCGGAAGACGGCCTCTTCCAGCTCGGGCGTCCGGTCCAGCTCCTGGACCCCGTAGTTACCGAGCACCCGGACGAGGCGCTGCTGGAACGTCTCGGAGAGCCCGGCCCGCTCGACGTCCAGGCTCTGCAGGTAGGTGTGGAAGTACTCGCGGGGGCTGTGCACCCGCGAGTCTGCCTTCGTCTCCTCCCCGACCGGCCGGTTGCGGCTCAGCTCGGAGAGGTCGGCGAACACCGCCAGCAGTTCGATCTCCTCGGCGAGCGGGCGCTGCCCGGCCTCGACGAGTTCCGCCCGGGCGGTCAGGTAGTCCGTCAGCACCCGGCGCTCGTCGTGCGGGTCCACGTCGAACCCGAGCAGCAGGCTGCGCAGATCCTGCTGGCCGCGGGTCGCCCGCTGCTGCGCGCCGAGACCGTCCGGCCCCGGGGGCAGGGCGAGGTCGGCGGCGGCTTCCCCGGTGGGCTGCTCGGAGCCGGCCTCGTCCTGGTCGCCGAGCGGTTCCAGCCGCAGCAGCGGCGCGCCGGTCTCGACCTGGCTGCCCGCCCGCACCATGCATTCCCGCAGCTTCGCGCGGAACGGCGCGCGCACCACGGTCTCCATCTTCATGCTCTCCAGCACGATCACGGGAGCACCGGCTTCGACCTCGGCGCCGGCCTCCAGCGGGGTGGCGACCACCAGGGCAGGCGCCGGTGCGCGCAGCACACCGCCCTCGTCCCGGCTGACCCGGTGGGCGACGCCGTCGACCTCCACCAGGTGCACGGGGCCGTGGGTGTCGGTGACCAGCCGGAACCGCTGCCCGTTGACCGCGATCTGCCCGGCGTGCGAGTCGAACCGCTCGACCTCGACGTCCGCGGGGTGGACGTCGCCGCCGTTTGCGGTAGCGATGCCGACCCGGAACCGCTGGTCACCTACGCGCGCCACCTGCACCCGGTAATCGGCGCCCCGCAGCTTGAGCTCCAGCGGTCGACCGCTCTCGTGGCGCGCCTGGGGTCGGCCGCCGTGCGCGGCGGCCAGGAACCGCTGCCGTTCGGCGAGTTCGGCGTCTTCGTAGTCCTTGATGGCGGCCGCGGCCAGCGCGATCGCGGAGTGCCGGTGCGCCTGGAGCTCGCCCTGCGCACGCACCCGGTCGATCCACCCGGTGTCGGCGGTGGCCTCGATCACCTCGGGCCGGTCGAGCAGGTCGAGCACGAAGCTTTTGTTAGTCGCGCCGCCGGAGACGATGACCGTGGTCTGCGCCATCGCCCGGCGCAGCCGGCCCAGCGCCTCGTCGCGGTCCCGGCCGAACGCGATGATCTTGGCGATCATCGAGTCGAAGTCGGCGGGAATGGTGTCGCCCTCGCTGACCCCGGTGTCCACCCGGATGCCGGGACCGGCCGGGAAGTCGAGGCGGACGATCTTGCCCGGGGACGGGGCGAAGTCGCGGTCCGGGTCTTCGGCGTTCAGCCTGGCCTCGACGGCGTGCCCGCTCTCGGCGGGCGGCTCGCCCTCCAGCTTGCCGCCGCCCGCCACATGCAGCTGGGCCTTGACCAGGTCGACGCCGGTGGTGGCCTCGGTGATCGGGTGCTCCACCTGGAGGCGGGTGTTGACCTCCAGGAAGGCGAACAGCCGCTCGCCGGGGTGGTAGAGGAACTCCACGGTCCCCGCGCCCTGGTAGCCCACGGCGAGGGCGAGCCGCTCGGCGGCGGCCTTGAGCTCCCCGCTCTGCTCGGTGCTGAGCACCGGGGAGGCCGATTCCTCGATGACCTTCTGGTTGCGCCGCTGGATCGAGCAGTCCCGCACCCCCAGCGCCCACGCCGTGCCCTGCCCGTCGGCGATCACCTGGACCTCGACATGCCGGGCACCCGTGACCAGCCTTTCGAGGAAGACCGCGCCGCTGCCGAAGGCGCGCTCGGCCTCCATCCGGGTGCGCTCGTAGGCGTCGACCAGTTCCCGCTCGTCGTTGATCATCCGGATGCCGCGGCCGCCACCACCGGCGGTCGCCTTCAGCATCAGCGGGTAGCCGATCTCGGTCGCGCTGCGGATCGCCGCGTCCAGGTCGGCGACCTCACCGCGGCTCCACGGCGCCACCGGGACGCCGACCTCCTCGGCGATCAGCTTCGCGCCGATCTTGTCGCCGAGCTTGCGCATCGCCTCAGGGCTCGGCCCGATGAAGGTCACGCCCAGCTTCTGGCAGAGCTCGGCGAACGCCGGGTCCTCGGCGACGAACCCCCAACCGACCCACGCCGCGTCGGCACCGGTTTCGGTCAGCGCCCGCTCCAGGACGCCGAGGTCCAGGTAGGGCCGCGCGTGCGCCGGGCCGAGGTCGTAGCTCAGATCGGCCTCGCGCACGAAGGCGGCCGTGCGGTCGGCGTCGGTATAGAGGGCCACGGTCTCGATCCGGGCCCCGGTTTCCGCCGCGACCTCCCGCACGGCATGGATCAGCCGCATCGCAGCTTCCCCGCGATTGACGATCGCAACACGACTGAACACCGAGCAGACCTCCTGCAGCTTTCTCTCCTGGGGGCAACAACACCCCGCTAAGCACACCTTCCTGGCTACCGGTTGGTATGGATATGTCGCAACTACGGCGTGGTGCGCCCCGAAAATCGTCGGGCATCGCCAAATCGACCCGACCGGCGGCCCTCCCGACTGCCCCGGCGCAGCAATTTTAGTGATCCATATCTCATCGGGCGGTAGGTGCCCGTGAGCACTTTGCGGTGCTATAGCACCCGGAAACACTCACGGGCCCTGCACCGGCCGATTCGGTCACCCGGTCGGTACCCGAGCCGTCCATCCGGTGGATTGCGCCCGAACCGGGGTTGCAGCACGCTACCCCGGGGATCACGACTATGACCGTCACCACTCGTTCACCAACAGGCTCTGAGACCGGGTGGCTCCCGCCGAGCGCGGTGACCGGGGAGGCCGGATGGTGCTGCCAGCGCCGAGCACGGGCCCGACGCTGCTGGGTGTCCGGGTGCCGCGCATCGAGGACGACCGACTGGTCACCGGGCGTGGCCGCTACGTCGCCGACGTGGTCCTGCCGGGCATGGTGGAGGCCGCGTTCGTCCGCAGCGAAGTCCCGCACGCCCAGGTGCGCGGCGTCACCACGTCGGCCGCGCTGGATTCGCCCGGGGTGTGCGCGGCGTTCGGCGGTTCGGACCTCGGCATCCCCGCGGTTCCGGACCTGATGACCTGGGTCCGCCCCGTTCGGCACTTCCCGCTGGCGCGCGACCGGGTCCGCTACGTCGGCTGCCCGCTCGCGGTGGTGGTCGCCGACGACCGTTACCTCGCCGAGGACGCCGCCGAACTCGTCGACGTCGACCTCGAACCGCTGCCCACCATCGACACCGTCGACGCGGCCCTCGCCGCGGACGCGCCGCTGCTCTACCCGGAGTGGAACGACAACCTCCTCCTGTCGCTGGCCCCGGAGAACCCGGCCGTGGACGAGGCGTTCGACCGGCTGCGCGTGATCAGCGGCACCTACACGACCCACCGCCACGCGGCCGTTCCCATGGAACCGCGCGGCGTCGTGGCCGAGTACCGCGACGGGCGGCTGTCGGTGTGGACCTCCACCCAGGCCGCCTTCATGGTGCGGTCGATGCTGTCCGCCGTGCTGGGCCTGCCGGAGCGCGACATCCGGGTGATCACGCCCGACGTCGGCGGCGGGTTCGGCCAGAAGAACGAGATCTACACCGAGGACTACGTGATCCCGTGGCTGGCGATGCGGCTGCGCCGCCCGGTGCGCTGGATCGAGGACCGCCACGAGCACCTGATCACCGCGTGCCACGCCCGCGACATGCGCATCGAACTGTCCGCCGCGGTCCGCGACGACGGCACCATCGAGGCCCTGCGCGGGCGGATCCGCACCGACCTCGGTTCCGGCGAGATGTTCCCCGCCGGATTCGGTCCCAGCCTGGTGGCCGTCGGATCGCTGTGCGGGCCCTACCGGATTGCGCACCAGTGCGTGGCGGTCCAGGGCGTGGTCACCAACAAGACCCCGCTCGGCGCCTACCGCGGTTTCGGCATGCCCGAAGGCACTTTCGCCATCGAGCGGCTGGTGGACAAGATCGGCCGCGAACTGGGCATCGACCCGCTCGAACTGCGCCGCCGGATGATCATCGAACCGCACGAGCTGCCCTACGAGACGGCCGCCGGCGCGCGGCTGGACTCCGGGAGCCACCGCGAGGCCTTCGATCGCGCCGTCGAGATCGGCGAACGGCTGCTGGCCGCCGAACGCGAACGCGCCGCACCCGACGCGCTCCTCGGCGTCGGCTACGCCACCTACATCGAAGGTGTCGCCGCCAGCGCGTTCTCGATCACCGGCAACTGGAGCGGACAGGACTCCGCCGACGTGCGCTTCGACGCCGACGGCGGGGTCACCGTGGCGGTCGGCATCTCGGCCATGGGGCAAGGCGCGCACACCATGGTTGCCACCCTGGTCGCCGAGGAACTGGGCCTGCCGATCGAGCAGGTGCGGGTGGTGATGGGCGACACCGACACCGCCCCGTTCGGCCTGGGCAGCTGGGCGAGTCGCAGCGCCGTCGTCGCCGGCGGCGCGATCGCGCGGGCCACCGAAGTGCTGCGGCGCAAGGGAACCGACATCGCGGCGCATCTGCTGGAAGCCGCCCCGGACGACCTGGAGCTGGCCGACGGCGGGTTCCAGGTGCGCGGCAGCCCGGGCAGCTCGGTGTCCTGGGCGCAGGTGGCGCGGGTGGCGCTGACCCGCACGTTCGAGCTGCCGCCGGGCGTCGAACCCGGGCTCGACGCGCGCGCGAGCTACGAGCCGCCCGGAATGGACCACGCGCCCCGGCCCGACGGCAAGATGAACGGTTCGGCCACCTACAGCAACGCCACGCACGCCGCGATCGTCGAGGTCGACACCGCCACGGGGGTGGTGAAGGTGGTGCGGTATGCCGTGGTGCACGACTGCGGGCGCGTCATCAACCCGCTGACCGTGGCCGGCCAGATCCACGGCGGTGTCGCGCAGGGCATCGGCGGCACGCTCTACGAGCAGCTGCCCTACGACGACGGCCAACCGCTGGCCACCACGTTCATGGACTACGTGCTGCCCACCGCCTGCGAGATCCCCGAGATCGAAACCGAGGAGCTCAGCAGTCCCGCGCCCGAAACCCCCTTCGGCATCAAGGGCGTGGGCGAGGCGGGCATCATCGGCCCGCCGGCCGCGATCGTGCGCGCCGTCGAGCACGCCCTGGAACCACTGGGCGTGGCCGACATCGACACCACCCCGCTGACTCCGTCGGCGGTGCGGCGCCTGATCGAGGAGGCCGCGTCTTGAAGCCCCCACCGTTCGACTACGCCCGCCCCGAGACCCTCGGCGAAGCGGTGCGGCTGCTCGCCTCCGACGAGGACGCGAAAGTCCTTGCGGGCGGCCAAAGTCTGCTGCCGATGATGAACTTCCGGCTCGCCCGCCCCAGCATCCTGGTCGACATCGGCCGGCTGCCGGAGCTGACCGAGCTGCGCCGCGAGGACGACGTGCTGATCATCGGAGCCGGCGTTCGGCAGCGGGCGGCCGAGACCTCCCAGCTGGTCCGGCAGACCTGCCCGCTGCTCGGACGCGCGCTGCGCCACGTCGGCCACCACCAGATCCGCTCCCGCGGCACCGTCGGCGGATCCCTGGCACACGCCGATCCGGCCGCCGAGCTGTGCGCGTCCGCGTGCGCGCTGGACGCCGACGTCGTGGTGACCGGTGTCGGCGGCCGGCGCACCATCGCCGCCACCGACCTGTTCCTCGCGCCCTACGAAACTTCGCTGGCCGCCGACGAAATCCTCACCGAGGTGCGAGTGCCGATTCGCGAAACCGCCCGCTGCGGCTTCGCCGAGATCACCCGGCGCTCCGGCGATTTCGCCATCGCAGGAGTCGCCGCGGCGCTGGAGTTCGACGACGGGACCGTGACCCGCGCGCGGCTGGCCGGCCTGGGCATCGGCGGCACGGTCCGACGACTCGCCGAAGCCGAAGAGTCGCTGCGCGGGCGGGCGCTCACCGCGGAGTCCATCAACGCGGCGGCCCGGGCCGCCGCGGACTCCGCAAGCCCGCCCGACGACCTCCACGCCGACCCCGCAACCCGCCGCGCCGCACTGCAGGCGGCCGCGCAGCGAGCCCTGGAGCAGGTGGCGCATGGCTGACAACCCCACCGCACACCGCGAGATCACGCTCACCGTCAACGGCCGGAAGGTCCAGCGCCTTGTCCCGGTGCGCCGGCTGCTCGTGGACTTCCTGCGCGACGACCTCGGCCACACCGGCACCCACGCCGGTTGCGAGCACGGCATCTGCGGCGCCTGCACCGTGCTCATCGACGGCGAACCCGCGCGTTCCTGCATCACCCTGGCCGTGCAGGCCGACGGCACCGAGGTCACCACGGTGGAAGGCATCACCCCCGACGATGGCCTGAGCCCGATGCAACAGGCCTTCAAGGACTGCCACGGACTCCAATGCGGTTTCTGCACACCGGGATTCGTCGTGACGCTGTCCGCCGCCGACCCCGGTGATCACCCCGACGACGCCTCGATCCGCGAACTGCTGTCGGGAAACCTCTGCCGCTGCACGGGATACCAGCACATCGTCGACGCCGTGAACGAAGCATGGGGCCGCGCCCCTGGCTGAGCGACCCGTGCGGGTGACGTGGCCGCCTGATCCCACCTCCGTGCCCGATCGGCAGATCCCCGGCGCGGCCGAGGACGGCCACGAACGCGGTGCTGACATCTCCGGCAGGTTGGGTACTCCTCATGTGCGAGGGAGCTTCGCAGGTCTGGAAGCCGGCACTGGGAGGACGCAATGAACGAGCACCGGTACACCATCGTCGTCGGCGTCGACGGCTCGCCCGCTTCCAAGGCGGCCCTGCGGTGGGCCGTCTGGCAGGCGAGACTGGTCGACGGCGGCATCACCGCCCTGATGGCCTGGGACGCTCCGCTCATCTACAACTGGGAAGCCCCCGGGCTCGAGGACTTCGCCACCACCACCGCCAAGCACCTGCACGAGGTGGTCAACGATGTTGCCGGCGACTCCGACGTGGAGATCAGCAGGGAAGTCGCGCAGGGGCACCCGGCGCGGGCGCTGCTGGACGCCGCCGAGTCGTCCAACGCGGATCTGCTCGTCGTGGGCAGCCGCGGTCACGGCGGATTCACCGAGGCGCTCCTCGGCTCGGTCAGCCAGCACTGCGTGCACCACGCCCGCTGCCCCGTGGTCGTGGTCCGCGGCGACTCCTGACCAGTCGCGGCCCGCGGAAACCTCGATCACCCGAGCGATGCGGCGTGGTCGGGCACGTACCTGAACGCGTCGCGGGGCGGACGCCGGTAGCCGCTGGCGCCCGCCCGCGCGGGCAGGTCCACCCGGGGGCGCGGAACCTCATGGTACGGCACGCTCGACAGCAGGTGAGCGATCATGTTGATCCGCGCACGCCGCTTGTCCTCGCTTTCCACCAGGTACCAAGGAGATTCCGGGGTGTCCGTCGCGGCGAGCATCTCGTCCCGCGCGCGGGAGTAATCGTCCCAGCGGGTCACCGACTCCAGGTCCACGTGCGAGAGCTTCCACTGGCGCATCGGGTCCTCGACGCGTTTGCGCAGCCGACGCTCCTGCTCGGTGCGGCTGATCGAGAACCAGTACTTGCGCAGCAGCAGCCCGTCGTCGATGAGCAGCCGTTCGAAGATCGGGCACTGCTCCAGGAAACGCCGGTGCTCGTCCTCCGTGCAGAAACCCATGACGTGCTCCACCCCGGCGCGGTTGTACCAACTCCGGTCGAACAGCACGATTTCCCCCGCCGCGGGCAGCTGCGCGATGTAGCGCTGGAAGTACCACTGCGTTCGCTCCCGCTCGGTCGGGACGGGCAGCGCGGCGATCCGGGCCACCCGGGGGTTGAGGTATTCCGCGACGCGCCTGATCGTGCTGCCCTTCCCCGCCGCATCGCGCCCCTCGAACAGCACCACGAGCCGCTCGCGCTCGGCCCGGACCCATTCCTGCAGCTTCACGAGCTCCGCTTGCAGCCGCAAGAGCTCGCGTTCGTAGGTGGCACGTGGCAACCGCCGCGGCCCGGGGTGCGCCACATCGGACCGAGCCGCATCACCGGCACTGGTCATGTCGCTCACCTCCAGCACGCGGCGCGGCGCGTGCCCCGGAGCTCATCCCGCCCGCACCACGAGCACTGGACAGGGCGCCGAATGGACGAGGGCGCGACTGGTCGAGCCCAGGAGCATCCCGGTGAGGCCTCCGCGCCCACGGCTACCTACGACGATGAGCTGCGCGTCTGCGCCGTGCAAGGCCAGGAACCGCACCGGTCGGTCCCGCTCCACGACGCGCTGCACCCGCACGTCCGGGTACCGCTCCTGCCACCCCGCCAGCCGCTCGGCGAGCACCCTGCCTTCTCTTGCCTCGATCGCATCCCAGTCACGTTCCGCGTCCAGGGCGAACCATTCATCGATGGCGGTGTCGCTCCACACGTGGAGGGCCACCAGCGGAACGCGCCGCACGGACGCTTCCTCGAACGCGGCCTCTAGGGCGCGCTCGCTGACCGCCGATCCGTCCACTCCGACGACGACCGGCCGAGTTCGTGCCACGCCGGGATCCGTCCGGGCGGCCGGGACGACGACCACCGGGCACTGCGCCAGCATGGCGACGGTTTCCGCCGTGGACCCCAACGCCCGTTTCACCCCGGTGGCGTCACCCAGGCCGCGGGTGCCGACGACCACCCGCCGAGCCCCGGCCGACTCCTCGACGAGGACCGCGGCCGGCTTGCCGTGGCGTAGTTCCTGGGTGATCGCCACGTCGCCGGCGACCGTCGCGGCCAGCTCCGCCGCCTGCGACAGCCATCGGCGGCGCTGGTTCACGATGACGTCGAGAACGTTCGGCGACGTCGGCATCCCATCACCGGCATCATCCGCCCCACCAGCAACGACACATACCAGCCGCAACGCTGCCCGGTGGAGCGCGGCGTCCGCTGCGGCCCACCTGACCGCATCCGCCGCGACGTCCGAGCCGTCGATGCCCACCACGTCGAACGCCTGCATCCGGCATCCTCCCGCCCGGCCGCTCACGGCGGAACCGTTGGAAGCGCTAGTCGTCGATCAGCAATTCCCGCAGGTCACGACGCGGAGTCGCGGGTGTCGGCGAGCCGTATCCGATCCGCACCACGGCCTGCGGGTACAACCCTCCCCCGAGCAGCTGCCGCAGTTCATCCCGGGTCTCCTCGACCTCCACGACCGCCGACAGCAGCGACGACGCCAGGCCCAGTGCCGTCGCGGTGAGCAGCATGCGCTGCATCGCCTGCCCCGCGCGCAGGTCGTCGAGCCTGCTGTCGTGGTTCGAGCACACCACGACCATCAGCGGATCGGACTCGAAGTCCTTGCCGGGAACCCGCACACGCGCCTGACCACCGGAGAAATCCCGCAGCACCCACTGGTCCTGGGGCTCCGGCAGCGGCCCCGCCGCGGCAGCCGGCACGCCTTCGGCCGCGCCTTTCGGCCGCCCCGTCCACTTCGCCAGCTCATCCCGGAAGCGCACGTCCGCCATCTGCATCCGGTGCGCACGGTGCATTAAGCCCTCCAGGCTCCCCAACTCCGGGCGTGTCATCGTGCGCAACGAGCCCTGCTCGCGACGCACCGCGGCGGCCAGCGCGTGCCGGTGCGCGGCCGGGACCGGGTTCTCCAGGAACGGACGCCGGTTGCTGCGTCGCTTGGGAATCGCTTGGTACAGCGCCAGTTCCTCCGGCGCTTGCGTCGCCGGTCCCCCGCTGCGCAGCTCGGCCAACGAGGTCGGCCCGGCAAGCCGCGGCAGCAGCGCGACGACCGGCCGCACGCCGAAGTGCTCCAATGCCAGGCGGAGGTTCAACAACGCCGCACCGCAGGCCAACCGCAGTTCCCGGTCGGCCGGATCCGCAGCGGGCAGCCGCCGCCGCGGGTCGCTGTGCAGCTCGATCACCTGTTCCGAAAGACGGAAGCGCCATGGCTGGCTGTTGTGCAACGACGGTGCCAGGCCGGCCTGCTGCACCACGTCCTCGGTCTGCTCCGCGGACAAGCCCAACGCGGTTGGGAATGAAGCCATCTCCCGCCCCCCGGGTACGTCGCCGGACCCCGAGCCGAGTTTGGCAGACCAGCGACTCCCCCGCCGCGCTCCATCCCTGGTTCGTGTGCCGCGGCTCAGCGATCCGGGTAGGCCTCGTGCCACTGCTCCCCGGCCGGGCCACGGCTCATCAGGTACTCGACGTCGCGTCGAGCGTCGGCTTCGCTTTCGAAGCCGATGCGGGCATGCTGCTCACCGTGCATCAGGTAGGTCACCTGCCACTTGGGGCCATTGCGTTCGAGAACGATCTCGTACAGGGCAAGGGGATGCCAATCTGATACTCCGGCAAACCAACGCGCTACGGGTTCGAACAAGGCGCGCCTCATCTTCCGACCAGAAGCCACTTGATGTCGGGCCTACCAGTCAGTATCCCCGCACCTCCGTCACTGCGACGAGGACTTTCAGCCCTTATTCGTCTCCGAAATGCAGGGTCCATCGCGGGTAGTCGTGCACCGGGGTGACCGGCGCGGGAGTGAGATCGGCCAGGATGTGGGAAGCCGACAGGAGAGGCCGCCAGTTCCGGTGCCACGACCCGCTCCCCTGCGTGCACCCGCCGCAGCGGCGTCACCAGTTCCGGTGGAGTACCGCTATCGGGCGGTGTGTGAGGTGCTAGGTGGTTCGCCGACGGGTGAACCGTGCGGGCATGAGGCGAGGGCGTCCATGATCCGCAGCGAAGGACGCCGTGCGTGTTTTTGGGTGCTATGGCACCCACAAACGCTCACGGGTGTTCTTCCGCCACGCGAAGGTGGCCATCGGCAGACGTGCCCCGAACAGGGCGCGTCGCCCAGCGTGTGCTGGCCCTGGCCGCCGCGATCCGGCACAACTTCCGCACCGGCCACAGTCGTGTTCACTCCGCCATCCGGTCAGCAGCTTGCACAGGTGCGCGGGACCGCATTTCTCGCCCGCACGGTACGCCTGACGGGAGGTGGCCACGCACTGGTTCCATACCCACCGGCACCGATCCCACTCGGCCAGCAGCGCATGCCGGGAGGTCAGCGACAAACGAAGCCGATAGGTGTACCGGGCGTGCCCGGCATCCTCGGTCTTCACTGTTGCTGCCATATGGATCACCGTAGCATTGGGTTTATGGCCATCGACAGCGAGTTCCGTACAGGAAGACACGTAGTTTTCCGCATGCATGCTCACTTGGTTTTCGTCACGAAGTACCGGTCGGGAGTGCGAGAACCGGTAAGAGCCGGCTTCGCAGTCGCCGGTCCGGGCCGGTGGCTTGGTCGCGGACGTCGACCTCTAACATTCCGCAGGTGGCCGCCTACGACGATCTCGACGCGTTCGAGCACCTGGACCCCTCGACCCTGCCGCTGCGTCAGCAGAGAATCCTGGCCACGATCCGGGACTGGGTGACCAGGTATGGGTATTCGCCGAGCACGCGCCAGATCGGCGATGCCGTCGGACTCAGGTCGTCCTCGTCGGTGTCGAAGCACCTGACGAGCCTGGAGGAGAAGGGTTTTCTGCGGCGCAGCACGACGATGTCCCGGCCGATCGACGTGCGGGCCTTCCTGCGGCCCACGGCGCGGCAGTCCGGCGATGACTCGGTGAGCGTGCCCGTGGTCGGCGATATCGCCGCCGGAATTCCCATCGCGGCCGAAGAACACGTCGACGACGTTCTGTCGTTGCCCCGCGAACTCACCGGTCGCGGCAACGTTTTCGGTCTGCGTGTGCGCGGTGACTCGATGATCGACGCCGCGATCTGCGACGGCGACATCGTCGTGGTCCGGCAGCAGCCCGAGGCGCATTCCGGACAGATCGTCGCCGCGATGATCGACGGCGAGGCGACCGTCAAGGTGTACCGCCGCCGCAACGGCCACGTCTACCTGGAGCCTCGCAACCCGGCTTACGAGGTCATCGACGGTGACACCGCCGTCGTGCTGGGCACCGTCGTCTCGGTACTGCGCAGCATGTCAGCTTCTCGGTCCTAAAGGACCGGGGGCTTGCGCAGCCGTACCCTCTGCTGATTCCCCTGAGTTCTTCCAGGGCGATTCCGGCCGAGGTGCGTTCAGCCTCGGTCACGATCGTCTTGGCGACGATATGATTCTGGTTGGCGGCGTGGCGCTGTTCGCGCCGGTACGCTTCTTGAGCAGTCGCTTGGCGGATTTAGTTCCTTTGGCCTGTAACTTGCGGCGGAGTTCGAGTTGCCGTTTGCGATACCGGTTCAGGCCACGTCCTGCGGCGCGGTAGCCGGTTGAGGTAGTGGCGATGTTGGCAATGCCAAGGTCCACGCCGATGAACCGTTCCGGCTCGAACTGCCCGGCCTCGGGAACCTCGCACGTGGCGACCAGATAGAACACGCCGTCGCGCTGGATCAGATCGGACTCTCCCCGCCGGTGCTCTCGCAACGTCTTGAGCGCATCGGGGAGCAGGCGAAGCGGACGTTCTTGATGCGCCCAGAGGTGGTCCAGATAGATACCGTCTGCGCGTCGTACTGCCAACTCAAGCACCGGTCAAGTTGATCCGCTGGGAGGCGTTCGCCCGCGCCACCGGCCTGCGCTGACGTCGCGATCAGCAGAAGTCCCCGTACACCGAAAGGTGTGCGGGGACTTCTGCTCCATCCGGGAATGTGCCAAGCATGGTTCCGGCTTGTGCCCGAACCTCGTTAGGCTGCGCGTACCTTTGCAGGCACCCACCTCCCGGAGTCGCCGAGATCCGATCACCGGATGAGGCTTGCCCGCAACACCCGGGCCTTCCGCGAAGGCGACCAGCACGCATGGCAGGACAGGTAGGTACTCGATGACGCAGCCCGACGACGATGCACGGCCGACGGCATCGCACCTCGAAGGAACCCTGTCCTCGGGGCAGTACTGGCAGAGCTGGACCGTCGATCAACCCGGGAGTCGCGGTGTCCAGGCTACGGGGGTGGTCGTGCTCGTCCACGGTGTGCACGAGCACAGCGGTCGCTACCGCCGCGTCGCGGAGCGGCTCAACGCGGCCGGCTACGCGGTCTATGCCATCGACCATCCCGGGCACGGCCGCTCGCCGGGAACGCGCGGCAACATCGGCAGCATGGCCGCTGCCGTCGCGGGGGTCGACCTCCTGGCGCGGCTGGCCGGTCAGCGCCACGAGGACGTGCCGCTGTTCGTCTACGGGCACAGCCTCGGCGGGCTGATCTCCCTGCAGTACCTCACCGGGACGCCGCTGGACCGAATCGTCGGTGCCGTGATCTCCGCCCCGGCCCTCAACACCGGCGCGGTGTCAGCCGTGGAGAAGGTCATCTCACCGCTGCTGTCCAAACTGCTGCCCGACCTCGGTGTGCGCAGCCTCGACGCGAACACCATCAGCCGCGACCCCGAGGTGGTGCGGGACTACCGCACCGACCCGCTCAACCACGCCGGGAAGATGCGAGCGCGGACCGCCGTCGAGATCATGCTGGCCGTCGAGGCCATGCCGCAGCGCCTGGCTTCGCTGACCATGCCGCTGTTCGTCCTGCACGGCGGCGCGGACCGGCTGATGCCACCGGCCGCCAGCGAGCTGGTGCGCACCCACGCCCGGTCGTCGGACCTCACCCTGCGGGTCTACGAAGGGCTCTACCACGAGGCGCACAACGAGCCGGAGCGGGAACAGGTGCTCGACGAGATCGTGGACTGGCTCGACGCCCACCTGAAGGCCTGAGAGCCTGTCGGCGAATGCCGTCCGCGCCTTTGGAAGCGGCGTAGCCGCTTGCATTCACCTTGCCAAGACGACCATCGGCGGGTTCTGAGAGGTTTTCTGGCGAGGACGGCCCCTCCGCCGCGTATTGGACATACATCAGGAGGGGCACCCGCAGTCCAGGGAACCTCTCAGGTTCCGCTAAGCGACCACCCACCCAGACCATTCACCAACAGGCTCTGAGGCGCTGCCGCGGGCGGGGACGGCAAATACCATGGAAGCGATCCCGGTGAACACCCGCTGCACTGGTGTTCGTGGGGCGGGATCGTTGTGGCGCAAGGAGAAAATCCACATCGTCCGCGGGCCTCGACCCGGCTCCGGCCGGTCGCACCAGCGCGAACGCCCCCGGCCAGTCCGCGCGACCGAAACGACCCGGGCCGGACGACGACCGAGGCAGCGGCATGATTGGACCTGACGGCATCAGCGACCACATCCAACATCGCTTCCCACCGCACGCGCTGCGGGAGTACGCGCTGCTGGCCGACGGGCGTCGTGGCGCGATCTGCGGTCCGCACGGCGATCTGGTTTGGCTGTGCGCTCCGACCTGGCACGACGATGCCGTGTTCGCCGCCCTGCTCGGCGGCCCCGGGGTCTACGCGGTCACGCCCGTCGAGCCGTCCACCTGGGGCGGGTACTACGAACCTCGGTCGCTGATCTGGCGCAACCGGTGGGTGACCACGTCCACGATCGTCGAGTGCCGGGACGCCCTCGCGTATCCGGGGGACCCGAACCGCCTGCTGCTGCTCCGTCGCGTCGAAGCCGTCGAGCGCGAAGTCGTGCTGCGGGTCGAACTGGACGTGCGAGCTGGATTCGGGACGCATCCGATGGCCGAGCCGCACCTGGACGAGCACGGCCGGTGGGTCGCGCACAGCGGCGATCTGCGGCTGCGCTGGAGCGGCGGTGCCGACGCCGCAGTCGGCAGCGATGGCGCACTGCGCATGGAGATCACCGTTCCCGCCGGTGGCCGTCACGACCTGGTCCTGGAGATCACGCGCGCCTCGTTGGGCGCGCCCATCGATCCCGATCTCGCTTGGCATCGCACGGAACACGCCTGGCACAGCGACATCCCCGATCTCGGCGAGAGCATCGCGCCGCGCGACACCCAGCACGCGTACGCCGTCCTGCGCGGGATGACGTCTCCGCGCGGTGGCATGGCCGCGGCCGCGACCACGTCCCTGCCCGAACGGGCCGAGCAAGGGCGCAACTACGACTACCGCTACGCCTGGGTCCGCGACCAGTGCTACGCCGCCGTCGCCGTCACCGCTGCCGGTCCCTTCCCGCTCCTGGACGACGCCGTGTCCTTCCTGACCGCCCGCCTGCTCGACGACGGCGAAGACCTGAACCCCGCCTACACCATCGACGGCGGCGGGGTGCCCGACGAAAGGCGGCTGGACCTGCCCGGCTACCCCGGCGGCCACGAGGTCGTCCTGGGAAACCGGGTCACCAGGCAATCTCAACTCGACGCGTTCGGCGAACTCCTCCAGCTGCTGGCCGCGGCGGCGCGCCACGGGCACCTCGACACCGACGGCGCGCGCGCCATCCGCGTCGCGGCGGAGGCCATCGACCGGCGCTGGCAGCGGCCCGACGCCGGCCTGTGGGAACTGGACGACGAGTGGTGGACGCACTCCCGGCTCGCGTGCGTCGCAGGACTGCGCGCCGCGGCTCCCGCCGCTCCAACCCGCGAGGACTCCGACCGCATGACCTCGCTAGCCGAAGTCATCCTGGCCGAAACAACGCGCCGATGCCTGCACCCGAACGGCTACTGGCAACAGAGTTCCCAGCACACCGGCCCTGACGCGGCGCTGCTACTGCCGCCGGTGCGAGGCGCTCTGCCAGGAGACGACCCGCGCACCCGGGCCACGCTCACGAAAGTGCGCCGCACCCTGGCCGAAGATGGCTACCTCTACCGGTTCCCGCAGCGCACCCAGCGTCCTGGGGAGGCCGAAGGCGCCTTCCTGCTGTGCGGATTCGTCATGGCTCTCGCCGAGCACCAACAGGGCAATGAAGCACACGCCCTGCGTTGGTTCGAGCGAAACCGCGCCGCCTGCGGCCCGCCCGGACTCCTCTCCGAGGAATACGACGTGCAGCAGCGTCAGCTGCGCGGCAACCTGCCCCAAGCCTTCGTCCACGCGCTCCTGCTCGAATCCGCCATCCGGCTCTCGACGCCCGCTACCCCGGCCAGGGGACCAGGCAGATCGCGTTGACCGAGCCGATCCAGACCAGCGATGGAGTTTTTCGCGCTCGTGCGTGGGTAAACCCTCGTGTTGAGGCAGTTGGTCCCAGCAACGGGGAGGTCTTCGACCTGATGTGGAACACGCGACTTCGGAGCATGGCGGCGCAACTGCGCGAGCGATTCGCGCGTTCGCGCACCAAACCGGGCACCAGAGGTCGAGCGCTGACGCCAGGACGCGAACCCGACCCGCTTCTGCACACGGGCCCCAGGGTCCCGCCGGACACACCACGCCGCAGACGACACCGGAAATGAACCCGGACACGAGCAGAGGCCGCGAACTCCGAGTTCGCGGCCTCCGCTCGATTCACCGTGCGCAGGCGGGGTCACCATGCACACTGGATCATTTCTTGTCCTCGTCACCGGTCAAGGCGTCCTTGGCCTTCTCACCGGCCTGCTTGAGGCCCCCCTTCACCTCCTTGCCCTTGCCCTCCGCTTCCAGCTGCTCGTTATCGGTGGCCTCGCCGACCTTCTTCTCCACCTTGCCCTTCAGCTCTTCTGCCTTGTTCTTCGCCTTGTCCTCGCCAGCCATCGCGGCACTCCTTCCGTTCACTGCGTTGGTGCTTCTCCCTGTCGGGTACCCGACGAGCTACTCGGCTGGGGTTGCGTCTCGCCACCCACCGGCTTGCTGCCCGAACAGCGTGGGGGCCAGCGAAATCCACAGTGGACGCTGCGCCATGCAGTTGACCCGATTGATGCCCAGAGACGACGTGTTCCACGCCATCTCCCCGCAACCGGGAACGTACGCGCGCTCCCGCACCTTCTGCGCCCATCACAGACACCTCGACGATCACATCGGCGGCAACGCCGCTACGCACGGCCTACCCGATGCGCCGAGGCGCTAATCCTGATCTTCACCGCGCTCATCTCGGACGCGCCGCCGCGCCTCCGCGCGGTTTGCCGCGGTGGGCCGTGCTCCGGGGAGGGAACGACCGGCAGGTTCACGCGTGAAGTACACCGCTACCAGCCCAACCGCACCGGCTGCGACGAGCAGGACCGCCGGGATCGACTTCACCCCGGTCACCGCGACGAGCGCTTCGGCGATCAGCGGCGTGGTGCCACCGAACAGCGCGACCGAGATGTTGAACCCGACCGACACCGCGCCGTAGCGGATCTCGGTAGGGAACAGCGCCGGCAGCGTCGAGGGCATCGTGCTGCTGAAGCAGATCAACGTCAGACCGATGACCAGCAGACCACCCAGCACCGCCCCCACGCTGCCCTGGGCGATCAGCAGGAACGCCGGGAACGACAGCACGATCAGCGCGACGCTGCCGAACCCCGCGATGGGCAGCCTGCCGATCCGGTCGGAGAACCGGCCCAGCACCACGATCAGGCCCATCACCAGCACCATCGTCACAAGAACGAGGATCAGCGAGCTGGTGTGCTGGAAGCCGAGCACGGCCGAGAGGTACGTCGGCATGTAGGAGGTGAGCAGGTAGTTCGTCACGTTGAACACCAGCACCAGGCCGACGCACTTCAGCATCGGGCGCCAGTGGCGGCCGAAGATCGTGCGCAGGCTGCGCCAGGTCGCCGCCGCCTGCGGCTGCTCGTCTTCGGAGTTCTTGCGGTAGGCGGGGGTTTCCTCCAACCGGAACCGGAGGTAGAGCCCGATGATCCCGAGCGGACCGGCCACCAGGAACGGGATCCGCCAACCCCAGGTCGTCAGGTCCTGCGGGGCCATCGTCACGGTCAGCACTGTGACAAGCGCGGCACCGAGCGAGTATCCGGTCAGCGTGCCGAATTCCAGCCAGCTGGCCATGAATCCGCGCCGCCGGTCCGGCGAGTACTCCGAGACGAACGTGGCCGCGCCGCCGTACTCGCCGCCGGTGGAGAACCCCTGGACGAGCCGGGCCACCAGCAGCAGCACCGGCGCCCAGATGCCGATCGTGGCGTAGCTGGGGATCAGCCCGATCGCCAGCGTTCCCAACGCCATCGTGACCATGGTGGTGGCCAGCACCTTCCGGCGGCCGATGCGGTCGCCCAGAGGACCGAAGAAGAACCCGCCCAGCGGCCGGACCAGGAACGCCACCGCGAACGTGGCGAAGGTGGACAGCAATTGCGCTGTCGCGTTGGTGGGCGGGAAGAAGACCTGGCTGATGATGACGGCGATGTAGCTGTACACGCCGAAGTCGAACCATTCCATCGTGTTGCCGATGGCGGCCGCGGCGACGGCCCGCTTGGTCTGCCGTTCGTCCACAATGGTCGCTTCCGGCTCGTCACGACCGCTGCCGCGCCGATCGCGCTGTCCGTCGGCTGCCCCCATGACGACCAACCCTCCGCCCGCTCGCGCTCACTGCTGCACCGGGAAGCGCAGGATCGCCCCCGCCCCATCGGTCAGCCCGGTCCCCGCGGACACGAGTTCGCAGCGACCCCGTTCATGTGGGCCACGACATCCTTTGCGTTGCGCCGCAACGTTTTCTCGGCGCGGCGGTGGATGCGCTTGTGGGACAACGCCCCGTGACGCGGCTTGTGCACGCCGCCGTGGCCGCTGCCTTCCACGACATCGGTGTCGACCTCGCGCGGCCCGTGGTGCTCGGTCACCACGTCCTGGCGCACCTGCGCGCCTTCCTGATCCGCGATCACCACGAGCTCGGAAACCGAGCGCGCGGCCTCCCGCACGTAGCTGCCGAGTTGCGGCAGCGGATCCCAGAACGCGTCGTCGCCAGTGCCGGGCTCTACGTCCCACTCCTCGTCGAGCAGCACGGCGGACCCGGCTGCCACGAGCACTCGGCCGCAGGCCTGCTCGTGCCCCGTCGCCTCGCCCAGCTCCGACTCGATGGCGTCCAGCGTTTCCGCTGGTGCGCCTGCCACGTGGAGCCGATCGCGGAGCGCCCGCCACCGCAACTCGACCTGCTTGCTCGCGTCCTCGCCCGGGACGCGGGCCTCCAGGTAGACCGTCGCGAACGGCCCCTCCTGCTCGTACACGTGGCGCAAGGTCACCAGTTCCATCGTTGCGCTCCTCATCTCCGGGTGAACGTCGTGGGCGGCTTCCACAAGTCCGCACACTTTCGATCAACGCCCGGGGGCTACCCGAGCGAACGCTCGGGCAACCCATCCCGCCCGCGGTCGGTCAGAACCAGTGCTTCCGGCCACCGATAGCACGTCCGCTCGCACCTGCAACGGCGAACACGACGCCTACCACGGTCAACACGGCTCCCAGCGTCCACAGGATCGAAATGTTGAGGAAGAAACCGAGGAGCAATAGGATTACCCCTAGCACAATCACGAAGAACACCCCCGCTCAACGGGAAACTCCCGGCTCCACGGCATCGGGAGCGCCGGGTGGCCCGGCAGCTGGCCCGATCCGGCCGGGAGTCGTCTCCTTCCAGCTACCCCGCTTCGCTTTCCCCCACACATCGTGTTGCTATGTGCGGCGCTGGCCACGGCGGGACTCCAATAATCCATTGTGGACTCCGAAGTTCGATGCGCGACCCGACGGACACCCATCGTGAGTGACAACTCCGGTAAGAACCGGCATCACCACTCACGACCCGACGGACACCCGTCGTGAGTGACAACTCCGGTAAGAACCGGCATCACCACTCACGACCGGATGGCCCCCCTCGTGAGTGACAACTCCGGTCCAAACACCCGAGTGGTCCCGAGGTCCAGCGCCCGCCACCGACGACGCCCACGACGGCACGCCATAAACCGGCCTTCGGCACGCCGTTCTCCACTCCTCGGTTCCTGACTCTGGACACGCCAGAAACTAGACGAAGCAACGGCGTGCCCCCGTCTCCGGACCCAAAAACCAACTCAAACCACCCACGGATCAGTCACAAGAACCCAATTTCCATTGAAATCGGATGGGCGGGTCCGATTTCAATGGAAATTGCGGACCGTCGACCACCGGACCCTACGGCCGGGTCCCCAACCACCAGACCCAACGGCCAGGTCTCCGGTCACCGGGGCGGTCTGCCGTCGAAGTACACCTCCAGCTCGCCGATCGAGGTGAACGTGGCCGAACCACCGGGGACTCCGACGATCCGGACGCCGTCGCCGACGATCGGGTCGAACGTCAGCGCGTAGGTCTTGTTCGGTCCCGCCGTGTTGTCGTACGGGTACGCCGGGGTGGTCGTCAGGCCGGTGACGTTCACCCAGTCGGCTCCCTGACGCACCTGCACCGTCAGGTCGCGGGCGAACCAGCCGCCGTCGGAGAACATGCTGCCCGTCGTGTAGACGACGCGGTCGACCCAGTACTCGTCCTTCCAGGTGTAGCCCCAGAAATCGGCCTGCTTCCGGGAGCCGCCGAAGCTGTCCTCGCTCTCCTCCCGGATGCCGTTGTTGAAGTAGTCGCCGCGGCCGTAGTGGGCCGTCCTCTCGATGGGGAAAGGTCCCCTCTCCGGCCGGGCCAGGTTGGCCATCGGGTTCGGCGGGTTGTTGGCGGGATCGCCCAGCTGGCGGGCGGACAGATGGAGCTGCCGCAATGAGAAGCGGTAGTTGGGCAGCCCGCACGCCACGTTCAGGAACCAGTTGGACTGCAACCACATCCGCGTTCCGTCGGGCGAGACGAACTTCGCCGGGATCGTCGGGGCGTAGCCGCCGTTCTTCGGGCCGGCGCACGCCGGCTCGCCCTCGCCGGCCTCCGGCGTCGGGATGTCGTGGCCGCCCGGCACGGGGATGATCCGGACGCGGCCAGGGTGGCCGAACCAGGGCTGGGCGCCGAAGTCCTTGGACATGAACAGCTGCCAAGGCCCCCAGGGTGTCGGCGCCTCGTAGAACTCGAAGGTGTACTCGCTCCACGAGGTGTAGAGGAACCGGCGCATCGGGGCGTTGTAGAGGACACCTCCCTGGGAGATCACGCTGAGGTCGTGACGGCCTTCGCCGAGCAGGTCGGTGTAGAGCCGGCGTTCGTCGGTGAGCACCGGTGCCTTCGCCCCGATGTCGGCACTCCACTGCGGACGACCGTCCTGCCCGGTGCCGGTGTAGAACCGCCACGCGGCCCGCTGCTGGATCGCGTTCCGGGGAACCCGGGCCAGGTAGAGGCTCGTCGGGGACGGCACCGTGTTGGTGTAGGAGTCGCGCCAATTGTGGTCCAGGCCGTAGGCGTACACGTACCCGGCGGCCTCCGGGCCAAGCGTTAGGGCGTGTTCCTGGCTGCGTCCGAAGTCGAGAAACATGATCGTGGTGAAGATGTGGTCGGTGAACATCGGCCCGGACGGCTGCTGCCAGGTGCGCCCGTAGTCCTCCGACTTGACGATGCTCGCGTTCGGCGCGTCGTCGAACGCCGTCTCGGCGGGCGCGTAGCGCAGGTCCTGCACGGCCAGGTACAGCTCGTCGCGGCCGTCTCCGTTGCCGTCGACCGCGACGATCCCGGTGGGTTTCGCGTTGTACAGCTTGGAATCGGCGTGCACCTTGGCGACGGCGTCACCGGCGGCCAGGCGCTCGCCGCGCAGGCCGGTCTCCGGCATCCCGGCGATCCGGTTCACCACGATCGCGGCCATCGGCTCGTTGCCGAAACCCTGCCCGTCCCCGTTGGCCGTGTAGACGTAGTCGTCGTCCGCCCAGCAGGTCGGCCACAGGTCCCCGGTGCTGTTGCTGGTGACGCTGGCCGCGTACTCGGTGAACGCGGTCGCGAAGAAAGTGCTGGCCGGGTCGACGACGGTCGGTCCGGCGGTGGCGTCGACGGCGGCGTCGACGGCGCGCGGCGCGCCCCCGAGCAGCACCGCTGCCGCCCCCGCGAGTGAGAACTTCACGAACTGGCGCCGGTTCACACCATCCCGGGCTGTCATTGCGCCCGCGGGATGCGCTGCTCGACGGGTGCGAGGGAGAACGGGGCGTGCGGCTCCTCCTGGTACCAGTACGCCACCGACGAGTAGTCGTCGGAACGCTTGTTCGCGTGGCCGTGCTCGATGCTGACCCGGATCGACCGCCGGAACGGGATCGGGTCCTCGATGTGGAAGCGGTAGAGGCTGATCTGCCCCGACCAGTTGTCGCCGCCGGGAAGCGTGATGCCGTGGTGCGGTGCGTGGTAGGTCTGCGACGGGCACCAGGCGGTGTTGAAGTAGTCCTCGGTCCCGGTGCCGTGCAGCGCGGGCGGCCAGCGCTCGCCGTCGATGAAGATCATGTCGTCGCCCTCGCCGTACCAGTTCCACTCGTTGGTTTCGCGCAGGTTGTGGATGTTGAGCACGCAGCCGACGTAGTGGCCGCGCCCGGCCGCTTCGAGGATCGTGTAGTTGTCCAGGCCGTCGAGGTTCGTGCCGGTGAGCAGGAACCGGTCGTTGGTCTCCGCGCCCTGGTCGACGCCCGGGCAGGGGTTGCTGCGCCGCCACTGCGCGTGGAACCGGCCGATGTCCGCGCCGAGCTCGTCGAAGAACTCGTAATCGACGTAGTAGTAGAAGAAAACCCGCTCGTGGAGGAGCTCGCTGGTGACCTCCAACCGCGCATCCGAGCCGAACGGCATCGGGAAGAAGCAGTTGAACGCCTTGCCGTCCTGCGGGCTCATCTGCAGCGGCGCGGAAACGAAGTTGGTCGTGCGGCCGTGCCCGACCCCGAAGAAGTCGCCCACCGGGACGGCGACGCTCGGGCTCCGCTCGCCGTCCCAGTAGGCGCGCAGCACCAGCTTGCGCAGGTAGTCTGGCTCGCGCATCCAGGGATCGCGCAGCATGCGTTCGTTCGCGACGGTCACCCAGATGTGATTGATGCTCCCGGCCCCGCGGATTTCGGCGAGGGTGGCGGTCTGGCCCGGTTCGATCGTGAGGCGGTCGTCGTTGCCCCCGCTGCGGTCCCAGCTGGACGCGCGCCCCCGGCGACTGCTCCGCAGGCGCGGCAGGTCACGCAGGCTGGATCCGTGCGGGCCGTAGTCGACGGTCATCGTACAACTCCTGAACTCATCGGTCCGGTCCTTCCGAGAAGCGGAACCGCTTGCTCCGGCGGAAGGCCTTCTCCAGCGATTCCAGGCTTCGCTGCTTGGTTTCCGGCACCATCCACCAGACGACCGGGAAGATGATCACCCCCGCTGCCGCGTAGGCGATGAACACGATCCCCGCGCCCACCAGCGAGGTGAAGGTGGGGAAGGTGAGCGCGACGAAGAAGTCCGTCAGCCAGTTGAACAACGTGGCGACTGCCATCGCCGCACCGCGGATCGCCAGCGGGAAGATCTCCGCCAGCACCACCCACAGCACCGGCCCCCAGGTGGCGGAGAAGGTGTTCGTGTACACCACGAACGCGGCGACCGCGATCCCGAACAGCGCCGGCGACTCGGGAGACAGGAGCGACGCCGCCGCCCCGACCGCGAACAGGCTCGCCGACATGCCCACCAGGCCGACGAGCAAGACGGGCTTGCGACCCCAGCGATCCACGATCTTGAGCCGCACCACCACCGCGATCGTCGCGATGTTCACCAGCCCGTTCAGGAACGTGAACAGCAGTGCCGTGACGTCGGAAACCCCGAAGGTCGTCAGCACGGTGGGCGCGTAGTAGACGATCGTGTTGATTCCGGTGATCTGCTGGAACACGGCGAGCAGCGCGCCCAGCACGAGCAGGCGGCGCACCCACGGCGCGGACATGCGGGCACCGAGCCTGGCGTCCCGCTGCTGGCGTTCGAGCTCGGTGATCTCGGCGAGTTCCCGGTCGGCGGCGTCCTGGTCGCCGCGCAGGCCGACGAGCAGCGTGCGTGCCCGCTCGGGGTGACCCCGGCGGACCAGCGACCGGGGCGTGTCCGGTGCGGCCAGCAACCCCAGGACCAGCACCGCTGCGGGGAACACGCCGATGAGGATCATCCAGCGCCACGAGGCGGAGAAGGCCAGCGCGTACCCGCAGGCGGCGGCCAGCGCCGTGCCCACGATGATCATGTACTGGTTCAGCGAGGTGATCCAGCCGCGGCCACCGGCGGGTGCCATCTCGGCCAGGTAGAGCGGCACCACCACCGACGCGATGCCGATCCCCAGCCCGATGATGAACCGGAACAGCACCAGCGTGGCGACTGTCGGTGCCACGCCCGCGCCGAGCGCCCCGATGGTGAACACCACCCCGGCCGCGAGCAGCAGGCGCTGCCGTCCCTGCCAGTCGGCGGCCGGCCCGCTGGCCAGCGCTCCCACCATCGCTCCGACGACCGTGGCACTGACCACGGCGCCCTTGAGCAGCGGCGTCAGCGGCAGCTCGTGCGGGATGAACAGGATGGCGGCCGAGATGATCCCGTTGTCGTAGCCGAACAGGATCGCGGCCAGCGACCCCAGGGCGTAGACACGCCGCGTGGCGAGCTCGGGCTTCGGCGACGGCGTTCCCATCGATCACCTCCGATGCGGAAACGGCTGCGCCGCATTCCGGGTTCGGCTGCTCTCCATCGCGGCGACGGGCACCGGGAGAGCGCAAACGGGTGGACGTCGATCGCGCCGCCCCCTCGGCGCGCCCATCACGTTCCTGGTACCCCGCAGCGCGGCCCGCAATACCTGCACCGCGCTCGTGCGGTTGGCATCCACCTACGGCGCAAGGGAAACTCTGAGCGTAACGCGCACACCTGGGCCCAGCTGGACGCCACGCGGGTGCCGGAGTGCGCCGGGATCGACCACGCCGACTTCTCCCCCGACGGCCGCACGGCGGTGTTCACCTGCGAATTCGCCGGCGCGGTGGTGGTGCTCGACGTGTCATCGCACAAGGTGTTGCGGGTTCTTCCGATGCCCCGCCGGCACACCCGCATGGGCCCGCAGGACATCAAGCTCGCACCGGACGGCTCGGTGTACTACATCGCCGACTCGGACGCGAACGGCTTGTGGGTACTCGACGTGGCGGCGACGAAGGTCCTGCGCTTCATCTCGACCGGCGTGGGCGCGCACGGGCTCTACCTCTCCCGGGATGCGCAGCAGCTCTACGTCAGCAACCGCCACGAGGGCAGCGTCAGCGTGCTCGACGCCCGCACCGGCGCGGCCATCACCAAGTGGCGAATCCCCGGCGGCGGAAGCCCGGACATGGGCAACACCACCGCCGACGGCTCCACCACCGCTCGGCCGCCCGCAGCGACGCGGACGACGAGACGGTTTTCGAAGAGTGCCGTCGAAATCTGCCGAAGGCTTTCGTTGCGGGTTGTACCCGGTTCGCGCTTCTTGGGCCAGTGCTCGCCCACAGTGGTGTGAATCGGGGATTTTCCGCTGGGATAGCAGTGAACTCGGTGACGCACGTGCTCGAACGACGCGTGCTACGTGAATCTAGATTCTACGAGGTGAGTTCATTGCGTAAAGTGAGCCACTGGACCCTGGCGGCATTGGGCGCGCTGTGCCTAAGCGGCTCGGTCGCGCTGCCGCTCGCGGCGGCGGCCCCCGCCCCCCGGGAAACCCCGCTGCACAACGTGGCCGATGACGGGTGCCTGTACAGCTCGGACGGCTACGGGGTCGCACTGGCCGAGTGCAACCCGAGCAGCGCGAGCCAGAACTGGTCCCGCGAGTACCTCGGCAACGCGGAGCTGCTCCGGGTCAACGGCACGAACAGCTGTCTGGGCCAGGTCGACGGCCCCAACGTGCGTCTTTCCGCGTGCGACTCCTACGACAGGACCCAGCAGTGGCGGATCGAGCCCGCCGACTCGGGCAGCCTGATCTGGCACCCGGCCACCAACAGCTGCCTCGGCAACCTCGGCCAGGAGCAGGTGCGGCTGTTCAGCTGCGACCCCTCGAACCCGGCGCAGCAGTGGGAGATGAGGTAACGAGCCACGCGGGGTCGGGTGTCCTAGCCGGCGATTTCGCGCGAAATCGCCGCTCACCCATCTCCGGGTGAGGTACCCGATCCGAGTGGTTTCCGAGCGGGCGGGGGCAGCCGGTCTCCGCCCCCTTCGGACGCCATCACTCGAACGCCTGGCAGAGCAGGTGCCGAACTGCCAGGACGTGAGGTAGTCGCGCTGGCCAGCGGTTAGCTAGTGGAGGGCATCGACAGCGTCGTGCACACAGCCGCGCTGCACGCGCCGCACGTCGAACATCTTCCCCGAGCAGGAATTTCGATCGGTCAACGTCGAGGCGACCGCGAACCCCGCGCGGCCCGGGCCGCGCCCCGGTTCTACCGCGGCGGCGAATCGACCGGGTCTACGACTCCGGCCGAGCAGCCGCTAGCCTCGGCTACACCCCGGAGCACGGCCCCGATTCGCTGGCCGAGCGGAAGTAGCTTTGAGCCGCGGAACTCGTTGCCTTAGAACGCATTGGAGCCGAAGTCGGCTGGTGGGACCGTGATCAACGGCTTGCGGCCGCGACGATCCGAGATCAACCGGCGGGCGGTATGGGACAACCGAAATCGCGACCACCCTGGGTGTGCGGGGCGCAGTACCGATGCCGCGTGTTCGCGCGACAGGAAGGATGATGCGATGGGCGCCGATGAGGCGGCGTGGGGACGTCCGGAACTCGCAACGAACGTCAACTTCCGCGAGCACCGCGAGCACCTCGTCCGGCACGGAACGGGCGAGGTGTTCCGCTACATCTACCGGCACAACTTGTGGGGCAGCCGGGAGTCGGTGTCCGGGCAGGGATCGGAGGACGCCGCCACGGCACGTCTCCGCGCTGAGATCCCGGCCCTGTTGCGCCGACGGGGCGTGCGGTCCATCGCCGACGTGCCCTGCGGGGACTTCGGTTGGCTCAGCAGGAGCGAACTGGGCGTGGACAGCTACTTCGGCGGCGACATCGTCCCCGAACTCATCGAGCACAACCGGAAGTCCTATGCGCGGCCATCGCGGCGGTTCGGGGTCCTGAACCTGACCCGTGACCCGTTGCCGACCGCGGATCTGGTGCTGTGCCGGGATTGCCTCGTGCACCTCGCCTTCGAGCAGATCTGGGCCGCGCTGCGCAACATCCGCGCCAGCGGAGCGACGTACTTGCTGATCACGACCTTCCCGGAGCTGCGGGTGAACGTGGACGTGGAAACCGGCGACTGGCGTCCGCTCAACTTCCAGCTGGCGCCGTTCGGGTTCCCCGCCCCGGCCGAGCTCATCACCGAAGGCTGCCGCGAAGGAGCCGGAAGGTACGCGGACAAGGCCCTTGGACTGTGGGAGGTCGCCGCCCTGAGCGACATCCTCGAACAACCTGCGACCAGCTGATCAACGGGCGTCGAGGGCGATGTCGCCCCCGGATCGGCCACTGGGGCGCGATCGCGTGGCGGTAGCCGGCGGCGAGGAAGGCGGAGGCCGGCCGGGGTGCACCGCTTCGTCCTGTACCGCCTCGCCGGCGAGTTGGGACCCGGGGCGCGGGCTCTCGCGACAGCACGCGCACCCCGTCACCCGGGGTGGGCGCAATTTCGCGCGAAATTGCGCCCACCCCGGGTGACGGAACCCGGGTCCGCGTCGTCGGGCGCGGTGTTCAGGACTGCGCGCGGGACGTGGCGATCACGGTGGTGACCACCGGCATTCGGATGCCGGCGGTCACCGGGAGCACCGCTTCGCCGGACTTCAGCGATGCTGCAGGACCAGGCCCGCGGCCGCGATCCCCAGCAGCACCACGATGGCGCCGCTGACCACGTTGCTGATCACGACCGGCATCGTCGCGACCGCACCGCTCATGACCCATTCCGCGATGATCGTCCACACCCCGAGGGCGGGGACCAGCCACGCGACGCCGTGCAGCCGGCCGAAGGCCGAGGCGTAGCCGACCGCCAGCCCGGCGACGGTGAGACCGATGATCAGGTTGTTGACCGCGAGCGGGCTCATGCCCGCGAAGCCGACGATCCACGGCGACAGGGCGACGTACAGCCCGGCCAAAACCATCAAGCCGTACGCGGCCTGCGCGATGGGGGTCTCGGCGATGTGCTCGTAGCGGGACCGGAGCTCCGTCAGATCGGGGTGTCCCGCGATGGGAATCTGCTGGCTCGTCATGATGCACCTCCCAAATACCTTTCGGTGCTAAACCCAGCTTGACATGCAGATTTGCGGCATGCAAGTCTTGTTCTCATGAAGTCTTCGCCCTCCCGGGATGCCGCGCCCAGGAAGCGCCACGCGGACGCCATCGACGCGTTCGAAGCGGCGACGCGCATGTTGGTGGGGCTCGCGACCAGGAGCCTGGCGGGCGAAACCGTGACCCTTCCGCAGTTCCGGCTCCTCGCGGCGCTCGCGGACAGAGGACCGCTTCCGTCTTCGCGGGCCGCGGCCGCCCTGGGATTGAACGCCTCATCGGTGACGCGTCTCGGCGACCGCTTGGAGCTCGTCGGTCTGCTCTCCCGGACTCGCGAGCCGGGCAACCGCAGCGTGGTCACGCTCGGCCTCACCGCGGCGGGCGGCGAGCTGGTACACCGCGTGCTGACGTCCCGGCGCGAAACCCTCTCCCGCCTGCTGGGGCAGCTCGATCCACGAGATGTCGACGGGGCCGCCAAGGCCTTGTGGCGTCTGACGAAACTCGCGGCCGCGGACGAAGCACTTGGCGACCTGGTGCCCTATCCGCACGGCTGATCCCCGCCGCCCACTTGTTGCACGACGCAACCAACAGTAAGGTCACCGCGGTGCTGGTGGTCACCTTCGGGCGGCTGGGCGACATGATCGGCCGAGTCCGCATGTACAACGCCGGTTTCGCCGTGTTCACGGTGTTCTCCGTGCTGCTGTCGGTGACGTGGATGCAAGGCACGGCCGGCGCGCTGTGGCTGATCGGAATGCGCGTGCTGCAAGGGGTCGGCGGCGCGATGCTGATGGCGAACTCCAGCGCTATCCTCACCGACGTCTTCCCCGTCCAGCAACGCGGATTGGCGTTGGGCCTGAACCAGGTGGCGGGCCTCGCGGGGTCGTTCATCGGCCTGATCCTCGGCGGGCTGCTGGCACCGGTGCAGTGGCACCTGGTCTTCCTGGCGTCGGTCCCGGTCGGATTGTTCGGCACCTGCTGGGCGTACTGGAAGCTGCGCGACACCGGCACCACCGAGCATTCGCGGCCGGACTGGTGGCCGCGCTGCTCGGGTACAACCCGATCCAGTCCCTGCTCGGCCCGAGCGCGCTCCAGCAGCTGCCCGCCGACCACGCCGCGTACCTCACCGGCCGGAGCTTCTTCCCCGCGCTGATCTCCCCGCCGTTCTCCCAGGGGCTGGCCATCGCCTTCGGTTTCGCGGTGGCCTCCTGCCTGGTGGCCGCCATCGCATCCTGGCTGCGCGGCGGCAAGTACGTCTACGCCGAACCACCGGAACCCGTCCCGCCCCGGACCGTCCCCCCAGCACGCCAGGAGGAAGCCGCGGTGCCGGGCCCCGCGCCGATCGGGCTCCAGCAACCGGATCCGCCCCGAGCCGCGAGCGAATGATGTTGCGGGAGCGGGCAATCCGGCCCGTGCGCCAGCGTGCACACCGGCTTCGGCGACTTACGCAAGCGCGGCAGCGGAGTTACCCTTCACCTGCGGTAGGACACACGCGGCGGGAGGTGTCGGGTGGTCCAGACGGGGTTGGCCGTGCGGGTTGCGCCGGGCGCAACCGGTGTCGGCGGCCTCCCTGCGATACCCGGCCCGCTCGCTCCGCGGTTGCCGTTGGGGAGTTCTCGGCTGATCCGACCGCGAGCAGTCAGCCGGCGGCTGGCCGGAAACCGATTCTGCGCTGAAGCTCGTCGGCGCGCTCAACGCCGGAAGCCGGATCGGGGACGGCGCGGCGACCGGGAGCGGGATGATTCTCGTTCCTCACAAACCGTTTCCGGGCGGTAGTCCCGATCGACCGCCACCCGGAACCAATCGCTTGGGAATCAAGCACGAACCCGTCGTCCACCGGCGGGCGCACCGCACGGTGGAGCATTCGGGATTAGGAGATGAGGCCGATGGCAACCGCGGAAGATCTGTCGGCGCTCGTGAGCAAGCTCGGATTGGACAAGCAGAACAAGGCGACGCTCGGCCGGTTGATAGCCCACGGCAACCTCGGTTACGCCGAGGAGGGCGCGGACGGCCGGATGCACGCCCAGATCCGGATTCCGCCGGACGAGCTGGTCTGGGATCCCGCGATCCTCGTCCTGCCGCACGGGGGCGACCTGGAACTCGAGATCTTCAACGACGACCAGAACACGCACTGCGCGCTCTTTCCGAGCAACGGTGACAGCCAGTTCATCTGGCTGCCGATCCACTCCCGGGGAACCGCCGCACTGAACCTCGACGGCCCGGGCTACTACTGGTACAGCTCGCCCATCGGCAACGACGAGGGCCGCGGCCTGATCGGGGCGATCGTCGTGCTCGGCGACGCCCCGCAGCAGGCCCGCCTCGACCGCCCGGACCAGCCACGACCATAGGAAGGAGCGGGTGATGACGGAATACGTGGATGCAGGGCGGGCCGTCGGCCAGGCATCGCTGAGCGGCCTGGCTGGCATTGCGCCGCCGGTGGTCCAGGACGTCACGTACGAACGCATTCTGCAGGCCCGCTCGGAACCGCAGAACTGGCTCACCTACTACGGCGCCTACGACGGGCAGCGGTACAGCCCGCTGGACCAGATCAACACTGAGAACGTCAAGCACCTCGCTCCCGCATGGGTGTTCCAGTCCGGGTCGGCCGGTCTCCACGCGGGCCCATCGACCTACTCGTTCGAGGCCGCCCCGATCGTCGTGGACGGCATCATGTTCGTCTCCGGGTGGGACGGCTTCGTGTGGGCCATCGACGGCCGGACCGGGCAGGTGATGTGGCGGTACAAGCACGCCATCCCCTACGACACGTCGCTGTGCTGCGGCAACGTGAACCGCGGGGTCGCGGTGGCGAAGGGGAAGGTCTTCGTCGTCACGCTCAACGCCCACGTGATCGCGCTCGACGCCACCAACGGCGAGCTCGTCTGGGACGTGACGTACGGCGACGTGCGGGCGGGCGAGAGCGCCACGGTCGCGCCGCTGGTCGTCAAGGACATGGTCGTCGTCGGGAGCTCCGGCGGGGAATTCGGCGTGCGCGGCCACCTCGACGCCTTCGAGCTGGACACCGGGCGGCACATCTGGCGGTGCTACACCGTGCCGAAGCCCGGCGAGCGAGGCTCCGAAACCTGGCCGGATGGTCCGGCCTGGACACGGGGCGGCGGCAACTGCTGGGTCACGGGCACCTTCGACCCGGAGCTGAACCTCATGTACTGGGGAACCGGCAACCCGGCACCCGACTTCGACGGGGGCCTCCGCGAGGGCGACAACCTGTACACCGACAGCGTCATCGCCGTGGACCCGGACAACGGCGAGATCCGCTGGCACTACCAGTACAACCCGCACGACCTGTGGGACTACGACAGCACGATGGAGCACATCCTCTTCGAGCTGGACGGACGCAAGCTGCTGGCGCACTTCGACAAGAACGGGTACTTCTTCGTCCTCGACCGCACGAACGGCGAACTGGTCCGGGTGTCGCCCTTCGTCGACCGCATCACGTGGGGCGAGATCGACCCGAACGGCAAGGTGACGCCCAAGATCTATCCCGAGAAGGAAGGGGAAGAGGTCCATTTCTGGCCGGGGCCCGCCGGCGGGAAGGAATGGACACACGCGGCGTACAGCCCGCGGACGCAGCTGTGCTACGTCCCGGTCCAGGACGTCGGCGCGTCGGTCACGCGTCGCCGCCGGGAGTTCAAGGAGAGCATCCCCTACTGGGGTGCGAGCGTCACCGTGGACTCCGACGACATGGCGGGGTCGGTGTCGGCCTTCGATCCGTCCAACGGCAACGAGGTGTGGCGCTGGCGCAACGACGTGCCGATGTGCGGTTCGGTGCTGGCCACCGGCGGGGACCTGGTGTTCGCGGGTGAACCTACCGGGGAGTTCAACGCGTTCGACGCGCGCACCGGCGAGCTGCTGTGGCAGTTCCAGACGGGCTGCGGCCACCACAGCAGCCCCACGGCCTACAGCATCGACGGCAGGCAGTACCTGGCCGTGCCCGTCGGGTGGGGTGCATGGGTCGAAGGATTCCTTCCCGGGATGCTCGGGGCTCCCCACGGGGACGCCCTCTTCGCCTTCGCGCTTCCGCAGGAATAGTCCCGGATGCGGGCCGGACATCCGCAGGGAGGAGGTGCAGTCATGGAATCCGTTGCAACTCGGCCAACTCTTGAATGGGAGTCGCCCGAGTTCGCCGAAGTCGACTGGGAGCCACCGGAGTTCGAGGAGCTCCAGTGCACATCCGAAGTGACGATGTACATGTACGTCGCGCGATGGGAGGACTAGCGGCCGGAGGACCAGCGGCTGAGGCACGGGCGCCGGGGTCGAGTCCGGCGCCCGGGTCGTGATTCTTTTGGGCTGTGATAGCAACCCAAAAGAATCACGACCCCGCTCGGCACTGGTGCCGAATGCACGGGCGGAGGAGCGGAATGTGGGTGCGGGTGCTCGGATCGGCAGCGGGCGGCGGCTTTCCGCAGTGGAACTGCGCCTGCCCGAACTGCCGCGCCGTCCGCGACGGTTCCCGGCCCTGCCGGCCGCGTACCCAGTCGGCGATCGCGGTGAGCGGCGACTACCGGAAGTGGTTCCTGTTCAACGCATCTCCCGATGTCCGGACCCAGATCGAGGCCTTCGCCGCCCTGCAGCCGAGCGGCGAGCGGGCGACACCACTGCGCGCGGTGCTGCTCACCGATGCCGAGATCGACCACACGCTCGGCATGTTGCTGTTGCGGGAGGCGAAAGCCATCGAGCTGCACGCCACGCCCGCGGTGCAGGAGACGTTGTGCGATGGGACAGCAGTGCTGCGAACGCTTGAAGCCTACTGCCAGGTCACCTGGCGACCGGTCGTTCCGGGCGCCGACGTGCGCCTGGATGGCGGGCTTTCCTACCGGGCCTTCGACGTCCCCACCAGCAAACCGCCCCGCTTCGGGGCAGGCCGCGAGCAGGGACGGGTCGTGGGCTACCGGCTGACCGACGAGTCCAGCGGCCGGGCGGTCGTGTACCTGCCGGGGGTGCAGGAGCTCACCGCCGAAGTGCTCGCGGAGCTGGATGACTGCGGCTGCCTGCTCGTCGACGGGACCTGCTGGCACGACGACGAGCTGATCCGGCTCGGCCTGGCCCGGAAGACGGCGCGCGACATGGGACACCTGCCGATCGGGGACCCTGGGGGCAGCCTCGAACAGCTGTCACCGCTGCCCATCGAGCGCAAGATCTACATCCACATCAACAACACCAACCCGATCCTGCTGGACGACGCACCCGAGCGGCGTGCCCTCGAGCAGCGCGGCATGGAAGTGGCCGCGGACGGATTGGAGGTGCGAGTGGCGTGACGACGCTTACCGACACCGGCAGCTTCACCGCGCAGCTGCGCGCCCAGTCGCGGCGCTACCACGACCAGCACCCGTTCCACGTCAAGATGAACGAGGGGCGGCTGAGCCGTCGGCAGATCCGGGGATGGGTGGCCAACCGCTTCTACTACCAGGCGAACATCCCCCGCAAGGATGCCGCCATCCTCGCCAACTGCCCGGATCGCGGAGTGCGCCGGCGATGGGTCCTGCGAGTCCTCGACCACGACGGCACGGCTGGCGACGAAGGCGGCATCGGCGCCTGGCTGCGCCTGGCCGAGGCGGTGGGGCTGGCCCGGGAGGAGGTGCTCGACGAGCGCCATCTCGTCCCCGGGGTACGGTTCGCCGTCGACGCGTACGTGAACTTCGCCCGCACGCGGCCGTGGGTCGAGGCGGTGGCGTCCTCGCTGACCGAGCTCTTCGCGCCGGACCTGATGGCCGACCGGCTCGCCGCGTTCGAACGCCGCTACCCCTGGATCGACCGCGACGGCCTCGGCTACTTCCGGTCCCGCCTCGCCCAAGCGCCCCGCGACGCCGAACACGCCCTGCAGGTGGTGACCGAGCACTGCCGCTCGGCCGACGAGCAGGCGCGCGCCGTGGCGGCGCTGTCATTCAAGTGCGAAGTGCTCTGGAGCATCCTCGATGCCATCGACCAAGCTTTTCCCGACTCCGGCGATGCGGGAACGCTATGAGCACGGCAGTGGAATCGGCGAGCCGCCCCAGGATGGCGTCGTACGTGCGCCTGGTCTTCGACCAGGTGCGCGAGCGGCACATGCTGTTGGCACCGGAGTCGGTGTCGGTACTGAACCCGACCGGCGCGGCCGTACTGGGCCTGTGCGACGGGCGGCGGACGGTCGCCGAGATCGTGGCCGAGCTGCGTGGCCAGTCCGACCACCTGGCATGCGACGAGGTGCTGGGCTTCCTCAGCCGCCTCGCCGCCAAGCGGTACGTGGAGGTCGACGATGACTAGCCCCTTCGGTTTGCTGGCCGAGCTCACGTATGCATGCCCGCTGCACTGCCCGTACTGCTCCAACCCGCTCAACCTGGCCGACTACGGGGAAGAACTGACCACGGCGCAGTGGCAGCAGGTGCTGACCGAGGCCCGCGAGCTGGGTGTCGTGCAGCTCCACATGTCGGGCGGCGAGCCGCTGCAGCGCCGGGACGTGGTGGAGATCGCACGCAGCGCCAACGAGTTGGGCCTGTACACGAACCTCATCACGAGCGCGATCGGCCTCTCACCGCGCCGCGCGGAACAGCTGCGAGCGGCCGGTCTCGACCACGTGCAGATCAGCATCCAGTCCCACGAGGCGACCGTGTCCGACAGCATCGCGGGCACGCCCTCCTTCGAGCGCAAGGTCGCGGCGGCACGGCTGGTGAAGGAGCTGGGCTGGCCGCTGACGTTGAACATCGTCCTGCACCGGATGAACATCGACCGCATCTCCGACATCATCGCCCTGGCCGAGCGACTGCACGCCGACCGCATCGAGTTGGCGAACACCCAGTACTACGGCTGGGCCTTGCACAACCGCTCCGCGCTCCTGCCCAGCAGGAAACAGATCGATCGGGCGGCGGCCGTCGTACGCGCCGCGAACAAGCGCCTGGAGGGGAAGACGACGATCATCTACATCCTGCCCGACTACTACTCCCAGTACCCCAAGCCCTGCATGGACGGTTGGGGACGGCGACAGCTCACCGTGACGCCCAACGGCGACGTCCTGCCCTGCCCCGCCGCGCACACCCTGCCGCTGCCGCGCGCGAGCGTGCGCGAGAAGTCGCTCGCCTGGATCTGGGCGGAATCGCCGGTGTTCCAGCGCTTCCGCGGCACCGACTGGATGCCCGAGCCGTGCCGGAGCTGCCCGCGCCGCGAGATCGACTTCGGCGGCTGCCGCTGCCAAGCGTTCCTGCTCACCGGGGACGCGGCCCGCACCGACCCGGTCTGCATCCTCTCGCCGGACCACGAGATCGTGGCCGACGCGGTGCGCGCCGCCAACGAGGAGACGAGGCCCCTCGCGGAGGCCCTGACACCACGCCCGCACCCGCGAGACACCCGGTAGAGAGGTGGTACAGGTAAACCAGGTACTCGCCGGAGGCTGACGGCCCGTGAGTGTTTTTGGGTGCCATAGCACCCAAAAACACTCACGGGCCCTGACGCGGCGAGAGCATCGACGATCTCGAAGCGACCCTCAAGGCCAACGGCGCGTCCATCACCACGCCGAACACCGCTGGCCCCACCGGGCGCCTGCAACTTGAGTTGCGCCTGTTTCATCCTGGCCTATCCGCAACGCGATAACGCGCATTTGCGCGAATACCTCTCAATGCGAGGTAACGTTGTCGTGTGGGCGATGTGGACGCGCGGGTCGTCGCCGACGAGCTGATGACCGTGATCGCGGCGCTGCGGCGGACAGTGCGCCGTAGTCTTCGCGCCGAGCTGCCGACGCCAGACCTGCGGGGTGCCCAGGTCGAACTGCTGCGGGTCGTCGAACAGCAGCAGGGCATCAGCGTGACCGCCGCCGCCCTGCAACTGCGGATGGCGGCGAACTCCGTCAGCACGTTGGTCAACCAGCTTGCCCGCGTCGGCCTGCTGCGCCGCGACACCGATCCCGACGACCGCCGCGCGATCCGGCTGCACCTGACCGACACCGCCGCGCACCGGCTCGCGGCCTGGCGGCAGGCGAGAACCGGCCTCGTCGGCGATGCGCTCGCCGAACTGTCCACAGCAGACCAGAAGGCCGTTGCCGGTGCGCTGCGCGGTTTGCACGCGCTGGTCGAGGCCCTGGAAGGAGGTGGCGCCGATGACCGAGCGGATGGCCGTGCGATGCAAGGGTCTGCGGCACGCGTTCGGCGACCAGATCGCGGTCGACGGGGTTGATCTGGACGTGCGGCCCGGCGAGGTGTTCGGGTTGCTGGGACCCAACGGCGCGGGCAAGACCACCACGATCCGGGCGATCACCACGCTCCTGCCCACCAGGGCGGGAACGGTCGAGGTCTTCGGCGTCGATGTGGCGCGCCACAAGCTGGCGGCGCGACGACTGATCGGCTATGTGCCGCAGCAGCTTTCGGCCGACGGGTCGCTGACCGGGCGGGAGAACGTCGCGCTGTTCGCCCGGCTCTTCGACGTCCCCCGAGCGCAACGGCGATCGGTGGTGCGTGCCGCGCTGGGCGCGGTCGGGCTCGCCGATGCCGCCGAGCGACTGGCCAACACCTACTCGGGCGGCATGGTGCGCCGCCTGGAACTCGCCCAGGCGCTCGTCAGCGGGCCGAAGCTGCTGGTGCTGGACGAGCCGACGATCGGCCTCGACCCCATCGGGCGGGAGAGCGTGTGGGACCGGATCCGCGAGATCCGCGCCGAGACCGGCATGACCGTGCTGGTGACGACGCACTACATGGACGAGGCGGACCAGCACTGCGAGCGGATCGCCCTCATGCACCGCGGGCGGATTCGCGCGCGCGGCACTCCGGCGGAGCTCAAGGCCGCCGTGGGGCCGGACGCCACGCTCGACGACGTCTTCCGGACGATCAGCACCGACGCCTTCGGCGCCGGAACGGGGGAAGGGATGCGAGATGTCCGCGCGGCTCGACGTACTTCCAGCCGCCTCGGTTGAACCGGTGCGGCGCAGCCTGCCGGGCCTGCTGTTGGCGCGGGTGGCGGCGATGTGCCTGGTAGAGCTGCAGAAGTTGCGGCACGACCGGACCGAGCTGCTCACCAGGGCCATCCAGCCCGCGCTGTGGCTGCTGATCTTCGGCGAGGTGTTCACCAGGCTGCGGGCGATCCCCACCGGGAACATCCCGTACCTGGACTACCTGGCGCCGGGGATCCTCGCGCAGTCGGCGCTGTTCATCGCGATCTTCTACGGCATCCAGATCATCTGGGAACGGGATGCCGGCGTGCTGGCGAAGCTGCTGGTCACGCCCACGCCGCGGGTCGCCCTGGTCACCGGCAAGGCGTTCGCCGCCGGGGTGCGCGCGCTGGTGCAGGCGCTGGTGGTGCTGATGCTGGCCGCGCTGCTCGGCGTCGGCCTCACCGCCAACCCGGTGAACCTGCTCGCGATGGCCGTGGTGGTGGTCCTCGGCTCGGCGTTCTTCTGCTGCCTGTCCATCACCATCGCGGGACTGGTGCTGTCCAGGGATCGGCTGATGGGAATCGGGCAGGCGATCACGATGCCGCTGTTCTTCGCCTCCAATGCGCTGTACCCGGTCGATCTGATGCCGGAATGGCTAAAGGTGGCCAACTATGCGAACCCGCTCGGCTACGAGGTGGACGCGTTGCGCGGCCTCCTGATCGGCACGCCCGCCCACCTGGCGCTGGACTTCGCCGTCCTGGTCGTCGCCGCCGGCACCATGATCAGCATCGCCTCGGCACTCCTCGGCCGCCTGGCCCGGTGAACGGCCCCGGGGACAAGACTTCCGCCGATTTCGCGCGAAATCGCCGCACCTGACGCGTGCACGATGGCGATTTCGCGCGAAATCGCCACACCCGACGCGTGCACGATGGCGATTTCGCGCGAAATCGCCGCACCCAACGACGTCCAGGTGCCGGCCACGACCATCCGGAATAGACCACCAACCTTGGGCTGCCCGAATTCCGCGTGGGAGGTTGCGCCGCGACGACTAGCACCAACCCGGCCCACGACTGTTGCAAAGCAGTTGCAACTAGACTCTGGCGGTAGCGCCGACATGAGAAGGGAAGGTCCCGGTGAGCAACAACCGTCGAGCAGCACTCGATGCGGTCCGAGCCAACTGGAATCGACGGGCGGCGGGGTACGACCGCTTCTACCGGGACTACACGCAGGACAAACGCGATGCGTGGCGCGCGGCCTACGAGAAGATCCTCGGCGAGCTGTTCGCGCGGCGCGACGAGCCACTGAAGGTCCTCGACGTCGGCACCGGGACCGGGTTCCTCTCGACGCTGCTGGCCGAACTCGGGCACCACGTGACCGCGATCGACCCGTCCGGCGCGATGCTCGACTACGCCCGCGCCGAAGCAGACCGCCGGGGCGTCGAGGTGCGGACCATTGCCTGCGGCGCTCACGACGTCGCGAGGCTGGACACCGAGTTCGACCTCGTGACCGCGCGATACGTCCTGTGGACGCTGCCCGATCCGGTCGCCGCGCTGCGGACCTGGCGCGAGGTCATCACCCCCGGCGGCGGCCTGCTGCTCGCGGACGGGCTCTGGCACACCTGGCGGCACGACGGCCGCCGGCTCGCCGCATCGCTGCGGCCGGGCGGCGACCACCAGTTCCTCTGGCAACTCCTGCACGACTACGCGCAGATCGGCAACGCGACGCCGCACTGGGCGGGCCTGACCCTGGATCGCACGCGGGCGCTGTTCGCCGCAGGCGGATTCCAGAGCGGTACTCGCCACGACCAGCTCCTACCCGAATACGCCCACCCCGTCAGCGCGGACTTCTTCATCCTGGGAACGCGACCTGCACGACTTCCATGACACCAATCACTTCCGTGCCAGAAGCGAGAAAAGCGATCGTCCATTGTGGACAACGAGATCCACAAGACCCGGGAAGCAAGGATGCCGACCTGCCGCTCAGCGACATTCGCCCCGGGACTCCCCTGAGCGCCGCCAGCCAGGGTGCGCAGATCTCATTCGCGGCACGCCCGTTGGCGCGGCCGAGTTCGGCCGGGATGCTGCGGGGCGGCGTGACCAGCCCTTGTCGGCCAGCGCGGCTTCGGCCACGGCGACGTCACTGAAGGGGTGCTGGATCCCCTCGACGGTTTGGTACCGCTCGTGGCCTCGCCCGGCGATGAGCACCACGTCACCGGGCTCGGCGCGCTCGATCGCAGCGGTGATCGCCTTCCACCGGTCGCGCTCCACCACGATCGCCGCCCCGGCACGGCCGATCGTCCCGGTGAGCATCTGGGCGATGATCTCCTCGGGCACCTCGTCGTGGGGATCATCGGCGGTGAAGATCGCGCTGTCGGCGGTCAGCGCGACGCGTCCCATGTCGGGGCGGTTGAACCGGTCCCGGTTTCCCGCGCTGCCCACCACCAGGTGCACCCGGCCCCGGCTCGCCCGGCGCGCGGTGGCGATCAGCTGGGTCAGGGCGCGCGGCGTGTGCGCGAAGTCGACCACCACCTGGAACGGCTGGTCGGCGTCCACCCGCTGGTAGCGGCCGGGTGGCGGGGCCGCGCCCAGCCCGACCACTGCGTCCCGCCGCGACACCCCCATCAGCCGGGCGGCCGCATAGGCGGCGGCCAGGTTCGCGGCCTGGCCCACGGCGGGCGTGGCCAGCTCCACCCGGTCGACGCCGTCCTGGACGACGACCCGCAGCTCATCAGAGGTCGAGGCGACACGCACGTCCGCCTGCCCGGCTCGCCCCACGGTCACGGTCGGCACCTTCGCCTGGGCAGCCAGCCGCTTCCCCCACGAATCGTCGATGTTGATCACCGCCCGGCGGCAGCAGTCCGGGGTGAACAGGGCCGCTTTGGTCGCGTAGTACTGCTCGACGGTGCCGTGGTAATCGAGGTGCTCCGGGCTGAGGTTGGTGAACACGGCGACGTCGGCCGTCACGGCGTCGGTGCGGTGCTGGTCAACGGCGTGCGAGGATACCTCCATCCCCGCCGCCTGGACTCCTTCCGCACGCATGCGGCACAACGTCCGCTGGAGCTCCGCGGCGCCGGGCGTGGTCAATGCCGCCGGGCTGCGCGCCCCGGGCATCCTGGCCTCGACCGTGGAGACCAGGCCGGTGCGGTAGCCGGCGGCGGCGAGCGCAGCCTCGATCAGGTGCACCGTGGTGGTCTTGCCGTCCGTTCCGGTCACGGCGGCGACGGCCAGCGCATCTGCGGGATACCCGTGCACCGCGGCGGCCACCGGTCCCACCGCCGGCCGCACGGCGGGCACCCGCACTTGGGGCACCGGCGCGTCGACGAACCGTTTCACCAGCAGCGCGCTGGCCCCCGCCGCCACCGCATCGTCCACGAATGCGTGCCCGTCCCGCTGCGTTCCGGGCACGGCGCAGAACAGCGCGCCCTGGCGCACACACCTGCTGTCGTCGGTGACGTCCAGGACGTCGGCGTCCCCGCGCAGCTCGGCCCCGGGGAGGTCCCGCGTGGCCTTCGACAGGCTGATTCCTGCGTGCTGACAACCGCATTCCATGTCGCACCCGTCAACTTCCCGGACGTCCACCGTCGCCCCGAGACGTGGCACCATCCGTCACCCGAAGCGCCGCTTCGGCCGCGCTGACTCGCGTCAGGTAAGCAGTGTCGACCCGCTGCCGCCGGTCCGCGAGTCGCCCGGATGGCAGCGCGGTTCCCGGCTGATCGGTTGTGGGCACTGGAGAAACGGGAGTGGCAGCTGAGGTTCCGCTCCACTTTGACTACATTACCCCCCTAGGGTATAAATGAGGTGTCGGCCGCCGGACCGACGACGAGTCAGCGGAAGGGAGGTCGACGTGATCGAGGCCAGCTACACCGTGACCGGCATGACCTGCGACCACTGCGCGCGGTCGGTGACCGAGGAGGTCAGCAAGATCAACAAGGTCTCGGGCGTGTCGGTGAGCCTGCCCACCGGTGCCGTGACCGTGCGCAGCTCCGAGCCGGTGAACGACGCCGACGTGCGCGCGGCCGTCGAGGAAGCCGGTTACGAACTGGCCGCCAGGTAACGAGCGCCACCCAACCCGAGGACCGCCGTGTTCGCCGCCTTCACACCCAGCGGAGACCGGACCTCGGCGCCTCCCCACCAACGATGGGCGCACACGCCGGGCCTAGCATCGCCTTCGACCTCGAGATGCCATCCGGCGCCATGGAGACGCACCAGGTCCGCGCCGCGGAAATCGCAGTCGACGCGCAGCAGCCGGCGGACGGGCCGCGGGGCCCCGCCGACGACGGCCACGCAGGAGAACCCCGATGAGCACTGGGACGAGCCCCACCGCAGAGATCGAACTGGCCATCGGCGGCATGACGTGCGCGTCGTGCGCCAGGCGCGTCGAGCGGCGGCTCGGCAAGCTCGAAGGCGTCACGGCCACGGTCAACTACGCCACCGAGAAGGCCAAGGTCGCCTTCCCGGAAACGCTCGATCTGCAGCAGCTGGTCGAACAGGTCGAGGCGGCCGGCTACACGGCCGAACTGCCCCTCGAACCGGCGGCCGAAGCCGAAGACCCGACGAAGTCCTTGCGGAACCGGCTGCTCCACTCGGCCGTGCTGTCGGCTCCGGTGATCGCGTTGGCGATGATCCCGGCGCTGCAGTTCACCAACTGGCAGTGGATCTCGCTCGTTATCGCCACGCCGGTCGTGGCGTGGGGCGCGTGGCCGTTCCACCGTGCCGCCTGGACGAACCTGCGCCACGGCGCGGCCACCATGGACACCCTGATCTCCTTGGGCACGCTGGCGGCCTACGCGTGGTCGCTCTACGCGCTGCTGTTCGGCACCGCCGGCACCCCCGGCATGACGCACGGGTTCGAACTCACCATCCAGCGCATGGGCGGCGACGGGAACATCTACCTCGAAGTAGCGGCCGGGGTCACGACGTTCATCCTCGCCGGGCGCTATTTCGAGGTGCGCTCCAAGCGCCGGGCGGGTGCCGCGCTGCGCGCGCTGCTGGAGCTCGGCGCCAAGGACGTCGCGGTGCTACGCGACGGCGTCGAGGTCCGCATCCCCACCGATCGACTCGCCGTCGGCGACCGGTTCGTGGTCCGCCCCGGGGAGAAGATCGCGACCGACGGGATCATCGAGGAGGGCAGCTCCGCCGTCGACGCGAGCATGCTCACCGGCGAATCCGTGCCGGTCGAGGTCGCCGCAGGTGACGCCGTAGTCGGCGCCACCGTCAACGCGGGCGGGCGGCTGGTCGTCCGCGCCACGCGGATCGGCGCGGACACCCAGCTGGCCCAGATGGCCAAGCTCGTCGAGGACGCCCAGAACGGCAAGGCCGCCGTGCAGCGGCTGGCCGACCGGATCTCCGCGGTGTTCGTCCCCATCGTGATCCTGCTGGCGCTCGGGACGCTGATCTCCTGGCTCGCCACCGGTGCCGGTGCCGCCGCCGCGTTCACCGCCGCCGTCGCGGTGCTGATCATCGCCTGCCCGTGCGCGCTGGGCCTGGCCACGCCGACCGCGCTGCTGGTCGGCACCGGGCGCGGCGCGCAGCTGGGCATCCTGATCAAGGGTCCGGAGGTGCTGGAGTCGACCCGGCGCATCGACACCGTGGTGCTGGACAAGACCGGCACCGTCACCAGTGGACAGATGTCGCTGGTCGCCGTGCACGCCGCGGACGGGATCGACGAGGAAGCGGTGCTGCGCCTGGCAGGTGCGGCCGAACACGCGTCGGAACACCCGATCGCCAAAGCGATCGCGCGAGGGGCAGCCGAGCGAGTGGGCGAGCTTCCGGCCGTCGAGGAGTTCAGCAACGTCGAAGGACTCGGCGTGCAGGCCGTCATCGACGGCCGCGCCGTGCTCGTCGGACGCCCGGCGCTGCTCGCGCAGTGGAGCCGGCCGCTTCCCGCCGAACTGGTCGCGGCGCAGACCAAGGTTGAGAAGCAGGGCCGGACCGCCGTCGCGGTGGCATGGGACGGTGCCGCCCGCGCCGTATTGGCGGTCGCCGACACCGTCAAGCCGACATCCGCAGCGGCCATCGCCGGACTGCGCAAGCTCGGCTTGAAGCCGGTCCTGCTCACCGGCGACAACGACACGGTGGCGCGCGCGGTGGCGGCCGAGACCGGTATCGACGAGGTCATCGCCGAGGTCCTGCCGCAGGACAAGGTCGACGCCGTCAAGCGGCTGCAGTCCGAAGGTCGCGTGGTGGCGATGGTCGGTGATGGCGTCAACGACGCCGCCGCCCTGGCCCAGGCCGACCTCGGCCTGGCCATGGGCACCGGCACCGACGTGGCCATCGAGGCCGGCGACCTGACCCTGGTCCGCGGCGACCTGCGCGCGGCGGTGGACGCGATCCGGCTGTCCCGCCGGACACTCGGCACCATCAAGGGCAACCTGTTCTGGGCCTTCGCCTACAACGTGGCGGCCCTGCCGCTTGCGGCGGCTGGGCTGCTCAACCCGATGATCGCCGGTGCCGCGATGGCGTTCAGCTCGGTGTTCGTGGTCGGCAACAGCCTACGGCTGCGCCGCTTCCGCAGCACCAGCACGACCGGACCGATGCCCGGAACCGAAGCGAGCGAGCCGGTTCCGGCTGCGGCACGTCGAGACTGATCCCCTGTGCCCGGTCTCGCGACGTCTATCCGCAGCCGAAAGGACTACCGATTTGAACACTCGTCCGTCTACAACGGACGCACCAGCGAGGACCGGTGCACGCGAGCCTGGAAGCCGCGCTGCACCGCTGCTGCCACCAGCTCATCCCCGCGATCAGGGCCGGAATCCGGAATCGGGGGAAGTTCGGCGAATCGGCCGTGGAACTCACGTCAACCGCCCTGGCCGCTTGCCAACGCAAACCGCGGAAATGACGTGAACGCAGCGGCCCGGCTAATTAGGTGCGCGAACAGCCACATCGCCCATGGCTGCGGCAAAACCCTAGTCGGCGGACCTTCGCGAGCTCGAAGCCGTCTCGTGTTCGCCTGCGTCCGCCGCCGGCTCGAGCCCCGCTCCGTTGGACGTCGCTTGCTGGAGTTCCTGCAGCGCGGCGGCGGGGTCGCGGAACAGTGCCGGGTTGCGCTCCCAGTGCGCCAGTTCCAACTGGGTCAGGTTGCGCACCACGACCACCTCGTCCACCTTGACCAGGAGCACCGATCCGATCTGCACGATGGCGCGCGGGGTGTTCGACAGCGACTGGATCAGCCCCGCCACCGCGGCTCCCTGCGCGGCATCGACCTCGGCCTGCTGGCGGTCCAGCAGGCGCAGGTCCAGGGCCCGGCTGAGCTTGACGAACTGCTCCTCCTTCGTCGGCAGCTGCCCCGAATTCTTCAACCGGATCAGGAACTCGCCGAACCACGACCCGACCACGGGCGGGAAGGCGTGGGCGAACTCCAGGCCGAAGGCCTCGACCACTCGTTCCGCCGCGTCCGCCACGGCCTGGTGATCCCGCTCGTCGCTGAGGTAGATCCGACCGGGAACCCAGTGCCAGCCGATGGTTTCGGCATCCGGGTCCGGCTGCGCGGCCAACGCCGCGCGGTCCACGAGCAGGGCCCGGGCCGAGGCCACGTCGGGCACGATCCGGAAGACCCTGGTCAGTCCCGTGATCCGGAAGATCTTGAGCAACCGCTCGGTACTGCACACCACGATCAATTCACCGCCGCGAGCGCGCGCCCGCTTCAACCCGCCGACCAGCACGCCGAGCCCGGTGCTGTCCAGGAAGTCCAGCCCGTTCAGGTCCACAACCAGCCGGACCTCGTCGCCGCCCAGCGCATCGACGAACCGCTCCCGCAGGCTGGGCGCGGTGTAGACGTCGAGCTCACCGGCCACCTCGACCAGGATGATCCCCTCGGACAGCCTGACGTTGGTCATCCCGAGTTCCACAGCGCCTCCCTGAGCAGTCTTCTCGAGTATGCCAACAGAACCGGCGTGGCAGGAACGCTATGGCAACACGGTCGACGGTCTTCGCAAGCCGTTTGGCCGACAAGTCGCGCGACGGCACCCGTTGCCGCGGCCTGCTCGGGCTGCGGCGCGTGCTCGCCGAGGATGGCGGCGCGGCGCCGGTCGGCGTGACCTTCCCCGAGCTCACCCGCATCCGGAGGACGTGGTAGCTGCCTTGGCGGAGCACGACGTGACCGTCGACCTGTCGTGAATCCGGCTCCGTCGGCTACCGGGCCCGCGACTATCCTCTTAGACCGCTGCCGGAGTTCCCCGGAGGTATTGGAGACACGCCGAGGCTTCAGGGGGCGATGGCGTGTTCGGTGAACCGCCCGCAGGAGCGGAATCCCAAGCGGCGGTAGACGGGTTCGCCGTCCGCGGATGCCTGCAGGACCGCGACGCGGTGGTCACGGCTGCGCGCCGCGTGGAGCGCGGCGAGGGTGATGGCACCGCCGTAGCCGCGTCGGCGGTGGGCGGCCAGCGTGCAGATGTTGTAGATCCCGGCGACTCCCGCGTGGCAGAAGACCTCGGCCGAGCAGGCCGGACGGTCCGCCACGTAGCCGACCAGGTAGCGCGCCGGGCAATCGGTGGCCAGTGCCTGGGCAGCGGCCCGGGCGAAGAAGCTGCGGACGGTGCCGGCGGGCGGATCCCAATTGGCGGCGAGGACCGCGGCATAGTCGGCGAGCTGCTCGGGCGTTGTCACCGGGCGGATCTCCAGCCGGTCCACCCGGGGCCGCGGCAGGGAATCGTCCAGCTCTGCCCACATCGCCGTCTCCCGCTCCGCGGCGGGCAGACCGGCGGCCGACAAGCGGGCGCTCAGGTCCGGCGGCGTGGAAGCGGGGCCCACCCACCAGGAGAAGGGACGTCCAGTGGTGGCCAGCTCCCGGACTGCTTCGTTGATCCGCGCCTGCGCGGTGCCGGTCGTGAAGCGGACCGCAGCGACGATGTTGAAGGTGTCGTCGTCAAGCCCGCTGTCGGCAACCAGGAGATCGTCGGCCTCCGCCACGGCCGCACCCGGTATCTGCCGGTGCAGGTGGCAAGCGTGTTCGGCCAGGTTCTGCTCCATCCTGATCAGCAGGTCACCCTCGCCGGAGCCGGGATTCGCCATCGGTTCCACGACATCGGATCCCATCACACGTGCGGCAGGTCGCGCACGTCCTTTTCGCCCTGCTCCCCCGCCGTCCTCCAGGTCCGCTCCTCGTTTCGCGCTTCCTTCTCCCGGAGCGCTCCTTCGAGATCGATGCCCTGGCGGTTCGCGATCGCCAGGACGTAGATCGCGATGTCGACGAGTTCTTCGGCCACCGTCCCGGTGATCGACCGGTGATCGACCGGTGATCGACCGGAAGGTCGGCTTGCTTCCGGATCGCTTAGAACAGCTCACCCACCTCCTCGCCCACCTCCTCGCCCACCTCCTCGCCCAGCTTCACCGCCTGCTCCAGAACAGTGCTCTGGGCGAACCCACGCTCGGCCTCCAGAGCCCGAGCGTGCCCCGCTGCACGTCGACGACCTCGTGGCCGGTGGCAGATCGGGTTGGCTTGGAGCGGCGATTTCGCGCGAAATCGCCGGGTCGTGTGAGGAGGAGATGGCGATTTCGCGCGAAATCGCCACCCGGCCTTGGTCACGAGCGCTCGGATTCGTACTTCTTCGTCATGTGCGCGACCGCGTCGTGCTGGGCCTGGGCGTGGCCTTCGCGGGTGGCGCCGGCCCTCGCCTTGGCGTCCAAAGTGGATTGTCGTTGGCCCTGGAAGGCCGGCATCACGTGCTGGGCGATCAGCTCGTAGGAGCGCTTCGTCGCCGCCGGGTCGGCCCAGTCGTGCGCCATCATCAGCATCGCGCCGAAGCCGCCGGACTGGTCGACGAGCCGCTGCACCTGCTCTTCCGCATCCTCCGGGGTGCCGATCACGCCGACGCCCGAATCGCGGATGAACGCGATCATCTCCTCGAGGTTGCCACCTGCTACGTGCAGCTGCGGAAACGCCGCGATCTTCTGGAAGTACTCGAACCAGTCCACGATCCCGTGCTCGACGTCCCGGTACGCCTGCTCCCGCGTCTCCGCGACGTGCATCGGGCCGACCAGCCGCCACGCGCTGCGATCCACGCTGGTATCGAAGGCCTCGGCGCGCTCGGTCATGATCCTCCAGTGGTAGCCCAGCGCGTCGAAGCCCTCGGCCGTGAGGGTCGCGCCGATCGACAGCAACCCGACGCCGTGGCGACCGGCCAGCCGCGGACCGGTCGGGGACGCCACCGCGGCGACCGCGACGTCGAACAGCGGATCCGAGTAGGGGCGCAACTGCAGGCGCGCGTCGACCAGGTTGTGCGTGCGGGTCTGCGCCGTGACCGACTCGCCCCGCAGCAGGCGCAGCACGATGTCGATGTTCGCGTCGAGCAGTTCGCGGGTCTCGGTCGGGTTCAGCCCGATCATCGCCGAATCCGTGGGTAGCGAGCCCGGCCCGACGCCGAGCATGACCCGGCCGCGGGTGAGGTGGTCGAGCAGCACCATCCGGTCGGCCACCCACAGCGGGTTGTGGTACGCCAGCGAGATCACGCCGGTGCCGAGCTTGATGTGGCGGGTGCGCTCGGCCGCCGCGGCGATGAAGATCTCCGGCGAGGCGATGAGTTCGCTGCCCGCCGAGTGGTGTTCGCCGATCCACGCCTCGTCGTAGCCGAGCGCGTCGAGGTGCCGGACGAGTTCGAGATCTCGGTGCAGTGCCAGGGTCGGGTTCTGGCCTGCGGTGTGGAAGGGAGCCAGGAAAACGCCGAAACGCAGCTTGCTCACGACTACCTCCTGGGGCCATGGGCCTCCCAGTTCACTAAAGTCGCCGCCGGTCTGCAATCACCCGACCGGACACCTCCGGAATAGCTTGCGCCTATTGGATCATTAGGCGCGACGTCGTTGTCGTACCAACCGGTCGGTGATCCATTCGGCGGCATCCCGGTTTCCCGCTGTCCTCGGTCAACGCGGTGCGCATGCGCGCTCCTTCCCATCGCCGGGGCGGCATTGCGGCCGGACAGCCGCATGATGCACACCAGGACGGCCGCCTACCAGACCGCACCTCATCGCGGTTCCCGCAATCCCCACTCAGGTATATCCACAATGGACGGGACTGTGGGCGAATCTTCCCAAATCACACTGAATCGACACCAGCAGCATCTTGCGACACCAGGTGAACGCGTGTTTACTTGCTTGGTGAACGCAAGTTCACGCCAACTCGAGAGGAGCCCGATGAGCTGCGCCACGCCCGTTCCCGCCGCCGCGTCACGACGTTCGAGGCTGGTCATCGGGGTGCTCGCCTCGTGCGGGATCGCGGTGTCGTTGATGCAGACCCTGGTCATACCGCTGCTCCCGGAATTCCCCAGGCTCCTCGACACGTCCCGGTCCAACGCGGGCTGGCTGGTCACCGCGCCGCTGGTGGCCGGCGCGGTGTGCGCACCCGTCCTCGGGCGGCTCGGCGACATGTACGGCAAGCGCCGGATGCTGCTGATATCGCTGGCCACGATGGCGGTGGGCAGCGCGATCGGCGCCGTCAGCGACGACTTCGCCGCCGTGCTGGTCGGCCGGGTGCTGCAGGGCGCGGCGGTCGGCGTGGTGCCGCTGGGCATCAGCATCATGCGCGACGAGTTACCCGAGGACCGGGTCGGTTCAGGCGTGGCCCTGATGAGCGCGACCCTGGGCATCGGTGGCGCGGTCGGCCTGCCGGTGACCGGGGTGGTGGCGGAGAACCTGAACTGGCACTGGCTGTTCGTCGGTGCGGCGGTGTTCGCGCTCCTCGAGATCGTGCTGATCCTGCGGGTGGTGCCGGAATCGCCCCTGCGCACCGGCGGCCGGTTCGACTTCATCGGCGCGGTGGGGCTGTCGGCGGCCCTGACCTGCCTGCTGCTGGCGATCTCCAAGGGCAACGAATGGGGCTGGACCAGCGGGGTCATCCTCGGCCTGCTCGTCGGGGCGACGGCGTTGTTCCTGGTGTGGGGGCTCTACGAGCTGCGCGTCAGCGCGCCGCTGGTGGACCTCCGGGTGTCGGCGCGGCCGGCGGTGCTGCTGACCAACATCGCCTCGGTGCTGGTCGGCATCGCGATGTTCGCCGGGTTCCTGGTGGGCTCGCAGATCATGCAGGCCCCGGAGGACACCGGCTACGGCTTCGGCATGTCGCTGGTGGTGACGGGCCTGGTGCTGCTGCCCATCGGCGCCGCCATGGGCGCGTTCTCCCCCGTCTCGGCGCGGATCTCGCGGCGGCGCGGGCCTCGGACCACGCTGATCCTGGGCGGCACGGTGCTGATGCTGGGCAACCTGGCAGGATCGTTCCTGCACTCCCCGCTGCCGCTGGTGGTGTTCAACCTGACCGTGGGCGCGATCGGCGGCGCGCTGTCCTACGGCGCCCTGCCGACGCTGATCATGCAGGCGGTGCCGCAGACCGAAACCGCCGCCGCGAACAGCCTGAACAGCCTGGCCCGGTCCATCGGCACGTCCAGCTGCAGCGCCATCGTGGTCGCGCTGACGACCGGATCGGTGGTGCAGATCGCCGGCGTGAACTACCCGTCGGTGTTCGCCTATTCATGGGTGTTCCTGGTGGCGGGCACGGCGGCGCTGCTGGCCGCGCTGATCGCCGCGGCGACCCCGAGGACCCGCCGGTACGCGCCTGTTACCGCCAAGGTGGCGACCACGCTCGGGACGTCGCGCTAACCTGAACGACATGCCCAGCACGGCTCCGGCCACAACGGTCGGCGAGGACCGGCGCGACGCGTGCGCCACCCGCGAAGCCATCCTCAAGGCGGCGCGCCGCCGTTTCTCGTCGTGCGGGTACGCCGACGTGACGCTGCGCGACATCGCGGCGGATGCGGAGGTCAGCGCGGCCCTGGTGATGAAGTACTTCGGCAGCAAGGAAAGCCTGTTCGCCGAGGCATCGGGCTTCGAGCAGGACGCGGAGCGCCTGCTGGACTGCGAACTGCCCAACCTCGGCGAACACCTGGTCCGAACGCTGCTGGACTACCACGACCGAACCCAGGGAGACCCGCTGATGCGTGCGGTGTTCACGTCGTCGCGACCGGCGGGAGCCCAGTTCCGAGCGAACTTCGAACGCCAACTGGTCACCCGCCTGACGAAGCGCCTGACGGGCCCGAAGGCCCGCCTCCGGGCGGAACTGGTCTGCAGCCACCTGATGGGCCTGGGAGCGACCCGCCTGGTCCTGCGCACCAAAGCGATCAGCGCTGAACCGAAGGAAAACCTGATAGCAATAACTGCCCCGTTGCTCCAAAACTGGATCGACGGCCCCCTGTAGCACCGGCCCCCTGTAGCACCGGCCCCCTGTAGCACCGGGCGCCTGGTCACACCGCCCCAGCCCGACGTTTCCCCAGGCCAGGTGCCGTGAGCGGTTTCAGGCGCGATAGCCCCCAAAACCACTCACGGGCGACACCCAGCCAAAAACCCCGGGCGACACCCCGAGATCAACGCTTGCCTACGAGCGGATCGTGCAGCCCTTCGTCTCGCTGGACTAAGCCGTGCGGCCTAGCACCGTGGAATGCGGGACGCCGTCGAGGGCCTTGCTGAACTGCTCGATCACGTCCGCCAGCGGATCCGCGCTGTCCGGGTGGACGCTGAGCTGGTCGTCCACCACCGAAATGTGCTTGTCCAGCAGGAAGAAACTCTGCACCGTGTGGCGGGCACCCAGCGAGTGCACGACCGGGCGCAGCGCGTAGTCGATGGCCAGGACGTGGGCGATGGTGCCGCCGGTGGCCAGCGGCAGCACCGCCTTGCCGGCGAAGCCGAACTGCGGCAGCAGGTCCAGGAAGGCCTTGAGCAGTCCGGAATACGCCGCCTTGTACGTGGGGGTGGCCAGCACAATGCCGTCGGCCTTGATGACCTTGCCGATGGCGTCGGCGATCGCCGGGGCGCGGGTGTCGGCGCCGAGCAGCGCATCCGCGGGCAAGGTGCGGACGCGCAGGTGGTCGGCGGTGCGTCCGGAGGCCGCGAGTCGCTGGGCGACGTGCTCGCCGATCCGTTCGGTCTTCGAAGTGCGCGACGGGCTGCCGGAGATTACGAGAACGCTGGACACATGTGCTCCCTGGGTCCGAGACTTCCAGTCCACTGCGGACTGTTGCTGATCCGGATCTCCGCGCTGCGGCGGAAACCGGGCTGGCGGAGCGCTAGGGACGACACGCTTGGGCCGACACGCGGCGGAAATCCACGTGCCGCCGCTTCGTGAACACCGGGAACATCACGAATCAATCGCAACAGAGCAGCAGCGGCATGTCAATCGGGCGATCCGCGCTTCCCACCAACCGGACGCACCATAAGCCGAGCACGGCGACCACCATGCTGGAGGCCGAGCCGGTCGCGATGTGGCCCTCGACACGCGGTCCCGCCCGCGCGAGCAGCGCCCGGTACTCCGCGGCGGTGCGCTCCCGGCAGTGCGTCAAGGCGGCCATCACCAGGTCCAGCCGCTTCCCGAGACGCGGTTCGTCGTTGTCCGGCAACACCTTGCTGCGCGCGACGTGCTTGCGAGTGGACGGTCAGCCGAAGACGTCCGGAAGCGGTCGGCGGCTCGCCCGCGGCACCGGGATCGCAGCGGGGTAGCCGATCCGCATCAGCAACTGCGGCACCCCGCCGAGGTCGAGCTCGTCGCTCAGCGCAGAGCGGACCTCGGACAGCCGCAGCGGCTGGGTCATCACCGACGCGACCAGACCCAGCCGCGTCGCCTCCAGCCAAGCCCGCTCGGCGGCCTCGCCCGCTAACAGATGATCCCGCGGGTCGTCGGTGATCGTGCTGAACACCAGCACCGACTCCTTCGCCACCCACTGCGCGATCTGTGCCTGGTCCGGCAGCCGGGTGGCACCGGTCGCCAACCCGATCGCGGGCAGCCCGCGCTCGGACAGCGCGTCCTCGGGCAGCCCCTCGTCCGAGGACGGTGCGATCCAGGCACCCAGCTCGCGCTGGTAGTTCTTGTCGTCGTGGTGAGCCCGCGCGGCGTAGGCGAGCAGCCGCGCCAGCGCCTGCTCCTCCATCGGCCCGTGCACCCAGGTCGCCTGCGTGGTCGACGCGGCAACCACGGTGGTGCGCGCCAGGTGCGGGATCCGCCGGTCGGCGAAGGGGCGCCGGAAGCTGCTCCGACGGTCGATGGCCCGCCGGCGTTGCCGGTCGATCGCGCTCGGCGGCTGCCGATGGGTGCCGACGACGGTCCCCTCGCCGTCCCCGTGCTTGTCGGTGTACCAGCGTATGTCGGTCGCCCAGCCGAGCGCGCGCATCGCGATCGCCAGGTTGGTGACCGCCGCGCCGCACGACATCCGCCGGTTGCGACCGTCCGGATCGTGCTGGACCAGCTCCGGCATCGAACGTATCCGCAACCTGGCCGCCCGCCCCTGCAACCGCAGCGACCAGGGCTGCGTATTGTGCACGGAAGGCGCCCGGCGCACCGCTTCGGCCAGCGCTGCCACCTCCTCCGGTGTCCAAGGGCGCTCGTCGGCGGCTTCGTGCGGCTGCCGACGGAGCATCGGGTACCAGTTCATGCGTTGATCACCTCCACGACGGGCAAGCACCATGACCGTGCCGTCGGTGGCATCCCTCCAGCAGAGGCCAAAGTCCCGTCTGTGACCAGCACCGCAGCGACGGGCTCTGCCCCGCTCGTGGCGATCTGGCCAACCGGTCCGGCGAATTTCGGCGTTTTGGCACTGGCGTACCGGCGGGTGGGCCGACGAAGCTGGGGGCGCGACACGAAGGAGGAACGCATGTCGACAGCACCGCGCAACACCGCGTTGTGGCACCCGTTCGCGGACATGTCCCAGGTCAAGAACAACCAGTTCTGCGTCAGCAAGGCCGACGGGGTCTGGATCTACGACCAGGAGGGACGCCGCTACCTCGACGGCACCGCGAGCCTGTGGTACGCCAACGTCGGCCACGGCCGCACCGAGATCGTCGAGGCCGCCGCCGCCCAGATGCGCGAGCTCGAGTCCTACTTCGTATTCAACGACTTCACCAATCCACCGGCCGAGGCGCTGGCCGACCGGCTCTCCCAGCTCGCGCCGATGGAAGGCGCGAAGATCTTCCTCACCACCGGTGGCGGCGAGTCGATCGACACCGCCGCCAAGCTGGCCCGGCAGTACTGGGCGCAGCGCGGGCAGCCGCAGCGCACCCACATCCTCAGCCGCGGCAACGCCTACCACGGCACCAACGGCATGGGCACCAGCATTGGCGGGATCGAGGCCAACCAGGCCGGGTTCGGCCAGCTCGTGCCGGAGGCCAGCCGGGTCGCCCACGACGACGCCGAGAGCCTGCGGGAGGCCATCGACCGGCTCGGTGCCGACCGGGTGGCGGCGTTCTTCGCCGAACCGGTGATGGGCGCCGGCGGGCTGTACCCGCCGGCGCCGGGCTACCTGGAGGCGGTCGCCAAGATCTGCGCCGAACACGAGATCCTGTTCGTCGCCGACTCGGTGATCTGCGGGTTCGGCCGGGTCGGCAGCTGGTTCGGCGTGGAGCGGTGGGGCCTGCAGCCCGACATGATCACCTTCGCCAAGGGCGTGACCAGCGGATACCTGCCGCTGGGCGGCGTGGTGATCGCCGAGCGGGTGGCCGAGCCGTTCTGGAACCACCCGGGCCGCCCGTTCCGGCACGGCGCGACCTACTCCGGACACCCCACGGTGGCCGCCGCCGCGCTGGCCAACATCGACATCCTGGAGCGCGAGAAGCTGCTGCCGCGGGCCGACGAGCTGGAGCGCCCGCTGCACGACGCGCTGCGGCAGCTCGCCGACCACCCCGCCGTGGGCGAGGTGCGCGGCGGCGTGGGCCTGCTCGGCGCGGTTGAACTGGCCCCCGACCTGCTGGCCGCCGACCCCGGCGCGCTGACCCGCGCGCAGCTCGCGATCCGCGACTTCGGCGTGATCGTGCGCCCGCTGGGCAAGGCACTGGCGGTCTCGCCGCCACTGATCATCAGCGAGTCGGAGATCGAGCTGATCGGCAAGGCGATGTGGGAGGGCCTGGACTCCCTCGCGTAACTCGATCGGGTGGCCGCGGACAGATCATTCGGGGACATCCGACCCTCCCGTAACCCTCCTGGGCATCGGGCTGGAGCACCCCTGTTGCGCAACCGATACCTACCGGTCTGTACCAAACGCGATTCGTGCCGTACGTTTCTGGCCAGACCACTGGCAGCGGCCCGCACGGTGCTCGACACGTTCCACACCCAGCACCGAAACATACTGCACCGGAACAAGATTCGCCGACGATCGTCCACAACAGACAGTCGAGGGATGGCGACATGCACCGAGTCACCTGAGGTGCGCCGCGCCGGGCGGGGCCGACCGCTCACCGGCGCGGTGCGCACGCCGGAGAAATCGACACGACACCCGGAAACCGAGCCACGAGCGGCGATTCGAGAAGTCACCGCCCCCTGTAGACAAGCCACCCACCTGAGTTGGCAAAATAAGGCTCGCGGGTGATGGCGCACAGCGGACGGAGGACGACAACCAGGTGAACACCCAGACCACACAAGTCGACGACCTGCGGCTCATTGCGCTGCCCAGCGCCGTGAACTGCACGGAGATGTTCGTCCAGTTCACCCTCGCCGAGTGGTCCCTGCGGGAACTGATCGACGAGACGTCCCAGCTCACCACCGCGCTCGTGACCGCGGCGGTCGACAGCGCCGCCCCCAACTCCCCCGGCTTCATCACCGTCCGGCTGCGCCTCAGCGGAGAGAGCCTCGTGGCCGAGGTCGAGGACGAGCAGGCGAAGGCCCCACCGGCCATGGCGCCCGGTTTCGCCAACGGACACTGCGGTGCGGCCGCCTTGCGCGGTGGCGGCGTGCTCGTGTGGTGCGAGGTGCCGCTGCCGGGTGGTGTCTCGGCGAACGCGGTGCCGCTGCCCCGCCGCTCCCGCAACAGGCGGGCGGGCCAGGCCGAACACCCCGTCGACGAAACAGCCGAGATCGATCCCGAGGTAATCAAGCGCCTGCTCTCCGGTCTGAGCAACCCCGACCCCACCTGACACCCCGGGCGTCGGCATGGGATCACGGTTTCAATACAAACCGTGATCCCGCGGCGCCTCTCCCATGCACAGTTTCAATTGAAACCGTGATCCGCTGGTGTTGGTTTCACCGGTGGTATCTGCGGGCAACTCCCGTGGCATGGACCATCTGACCTTCCGCTTCGAGTTGGCGCAGCAGCTGCGGGTCGACTCCGTGCGCGCCAGTAGCGCCGCCGGTTCGGGGCACCCCACGTCGTCGATGTCCGCCGCTGACCTGATGGCCGCGCTGCTGGACGGCCACCTGCGGCTGGACTTCGCCAAGCCGCACGATCCGCGCAACGACCACCTGATCTTCTCCAAGGGCCACGCTTCGCCGCTGTATTACTCGTGCCTGAAGGCGGTCGGCGCGATCGACGACGCCGAGCTGCTCACCTTCCGCAAGTTCGGCAGCCGCCTGGAGGGCCACCCGACACCGGTGCTGCCCTGGGTCGACGTCGCGACCGGTTCGCTCGGGCAGGGGTTGCCGATCGGGGTGGGCCTGGCGCTCGCGGCGCAGCGGCTGGACCGGCTGCCGTACCGGGTGTGGGTGCTCTGCGGCGACAGCGAGATGGCCGAGGGTTCGGTCTGGGAAGCGCTGGAGCATGCCGGGCACGAGCGGCTGGACAACCTCATCGCGCTGATCGACGTCAACCGGCTCGGCCAGACCGGGCAGACGATGCACGGCTGGGACCTCGACGCCTACGCCGCCCGGGCGATCGCGGCCGGGTGGCGCACCATCGAGATCGACGGCCACGACCCGGAGCAGATCGAAGAGGCGCTGAAGGATGCCGAGGCCGGTGACGGGCGACCAGTCGCCGTGCTGGCGGCCACCAAGAAGGGCAAGGGCGTCGCCGAGGTCGAGGACAAGCCGGGCTTCCACGGCAAGCCGCTGGTGCACCCCGACGAGGCGATCCACGAACTCGGCGGCATCCGCGACCTGCGGGTCAACTACGCCAAGCCGACCAGCGACGAGACGCCCCACGTCTTCCCGGTGACCGGCGGCGGGCTGCCCGCGTTCGAGCTCGGCACCAAGGTCGCCACCCGCAAGGCCTACGGCGAGGCGCTGCGCGCCCTCGGCGACCGGCGCGGCGACGTGGTGGCGATGGACGGCGAGGTGTCGAACTCGACGTTCGCGGAGCTGTTCCGCGATGCCCACCCGGACCGCTACTTCGAGATGTACATCGCCGAGCAGCAGCTGATCGCCGCGGCGATCGGCATGCAGGTGCGCGGCTGGGTGCCGTTCGCCTCGACGTTCGCCGCGTTCCTCACCCGCGCCTACGACTTCATCCGGATGGCCGCGGTGAGCCGGGCGAACCTGCGCCTGATGGGCTCGCACGCGGGAGTGTCCATCGGCGAGGACGGGCCGTCGCAGATGGCAATGGAGGATCTCGCGGCGTTCCGCGCGGTGCACGGCAGCGCGGTGCTCTACCCGTGCGACGCCAACCAGACCGTGCGGCTGATCGAGGAGATGGCCGACCGGACGGGGATCAGCTACGTGCGGACCACCCGCGGCGCCACGCGAGTGATCTACGAACCGGGCGAGGACTTCCCCATCGGCGGCTCGCGGATGGTGCGTGACGGCGACGACGTCACGCTCGTCGGCGCGGGCATCACCCTGCACGAGGCACTCAGCGCGGCGGAAACGCTTGCCAGGGAAGGAATCCAGGCCCGCGTCATCGATCTGTACTCGATCAAACCGGTGGACGCCGAGGCGCTGCGCCGGGCCGCCGCCGAGACGGGCGGGCTGATCACCGCCGAGGACCACTGGCCGGAGGGCGGCCTCGGGGAGGCCGTGCTCAGCGCCCTGGCGGGCACCGGCGCCCCGGTGCGCGTGCTGGCGGTGCGCGGAATGCCCGGTTCCGGCACCCCAGCCGAGCTGTTGGGGCAGACGGGCATCGACGCATCCGCCATCGCCATCGCGGCCCGGGAGATGGTCGGCATCTGACCACTGTGGATGATCACAGCTGGTGCTCCCGGTGACGCACAGCACCACCCAGGACGCGCCGGATGCCCGATTCGGAAAGCTCGCTCACCAGGGCTTTCCGCCATCCCCGCCGACGGTGTCGGCCCCCGGGAGTGCATCGGCGCCGAGGTCCGCGAGGGCCGGCTCACCACGCCCCCGCACGACCCCATCAGAGATCAGATCCGCAATTTCCATTGAAATCGAACCTTCGATTTCAATGGAAATTGCGCACCAGACCCGAGAAGGTGCCAGACCCGAGGAAGCACCAGACCCGAGAAGTCGGTGATGCCCGAACCCGCACGACCGCGGGTCACCGTCGACCCACCCGAAACATCCGTCCGGTCCTCGCGGCACCGCGTGTGCCCGCCACGCGGGGTGGGTAGTCGGTTGTCGACACTACCGGCTCGACCGGTGGGAGCGAAGATGCCCGTACCCGACCGCGGAGAACTGCTCAGGTTCCTCTGCCACGTGCACTTCCCCGCCACCAAGCAGGAGATCTACCAGCAGTGCGTCGCCCTAGGCGCGCCGACGGCGCACCTGGAACGCATCGACAGCCTGCCCGATGGCGTCTTCGTCGAGCCCGATACGGTGCTGCAAGCACTCCCGCGCCCGACTCCGTGAATCGTCCACATAAGACGAGCAAGATCTCATCGCTGCCGTTTCCGCCTGGCGTGCCACCAAACGCCAACGGCGCCCGCAACGGCGCTCAGGGCCAACGTGATCGAGCTCAGCACCAGCCCGCTCACTAGGCACAACAACGCCAGCAACGCCACGAGGGCAAGCATCAGGAACAACAGGACCCGGCGTGCTCCGCCCCAGCTCCGACCACCGTCGAACCGGTCGAACTTCTCCGCCAGCCGAGGATCACCGGACACCAGCGCGGATTCGATCTCCGCCAGCCTGTCCCGCTCGTGCCTGCTCAACATGACGAGCTCCTAGCGACGTTCCCTTCGACCCCAACGAGGTACCCGCCCCCCAATTGCCTCAAGCCCCGGAAGGGCCCCTACAGCCTTGCACGCCGGGGATCGTCACCGTACGCGGCGACCGGGTGATTTTCCTGCACGCACAGCAACATCCGGCGATTACGGAAGGTTGTCCCCGGGGCGACGGCGGGAGGCATGAACAATGACCATGTTGCCGCGTCGCGCCCCTTCCGCAGCCCGTCCGCAGCCCGTCCGCAGCCCGTCCGCAGCCCGTCCGCAGCCGTCCGCAGCCGTCCGCAGCCCGCCCGCCGCTGCCTGCCGCGGGCCGGTGACCAGGAGTGGCCGTCGACGATGATCTGAGCGCCGCCGTCCGAACCCGACAATACGTTCAACGCTGGATCCTGCTGGACAGCCCGTCCTGCTGCCGGTCTCGTTCTTGGTCCGCACCTGTCAGGCCAGCGAGTAGTGCACGACCCCTTCGGTCTCCTCCTTCGCGAGCCTCCCCTGCAGGCTCAGCACGTCCAGGTGGGCGGCGGTTTCCAGCACCGCCAACATCTGGTTGAAGGGATCGCCGAGTTCGTCGAAGGTCCGCTCGCGGCGGGTCCAGGTCAACGCCCGAGCCACCTCGTACGCGGTGCTCGCGCCCTTCTCGACGATTCCAGCGGTCGCGTCCAGGCGGGTGTCGTGGTGGTCGAGGAGTTCGTCGACGCGCCGGTGGACGCTGTCGGTGGCCGGGCCGTGCGCGGGAAGCAGCCGCATGTCGGGCATCGCGCGGACGAGCCGCAGCGACGCCAGGTAGTCGCGCAGCGGAACCTCGCTGGGGGCCTGCTCGAAGCCGACGGACGGCGTGATGTGCGGCAGCACGTGGTCGCCGGCGAACATCAGCTCGGCGGCATCGTCGATGAACACCAGGTGCCCACGGGTGTGGCCCGGCGTGGCCACGGCGCGCAGGGGCCGATCGGCGAGGGTGATGTCGGTGGACTTCCCGATCCACTCGTCGGGTTCTTCCCAGAAGTGCGGGCCGCGCGGGCCGTCCTCGCGGGCGGCCACGACCGCGTCGCGCACCGGCTTCGCGCCGCATTCGGCGAGCAGCTCGATCTGCTTGGCCAGCAGCGTGTGCTCCGGGTCCATCAGGGTGCGGATGGTGTGCCGCTCGTCCTCACCCAGCAGCACCTTGGAGCCGTACTCGCGCCGCAGCGCCACGGCCTGGGTGTAGTGGTCGCGGTGTGCGTGGGTGACCAGGAACCGGCTGATGTCGCCCAGCCCGGCACCGATCCCGCGCAGCGCGGTGGCGAGTTGCTCGCGCGACTCCTCCAGCGCCCAGCCGCCGTCAACCAGCGTCAGCGTGTCGCCGTCGGCGATCGCGTAGACGTTCACGGCGCGGAGGCCGTCGTTGGGAAGGGGCAGCGGGATCCGGTGCACGCCAGGCGCGACTTCGTACGCACCCGGCGCCATCCACTCGTGCCGCGAATCGGCCATGACCACACCTCCAAGCGCGCCCCGACCTGGGCGGTCCATCAGAAGTACCACACCCATACCAACCAGTCAGTACGCCGAGGGCCACAACGCAACGCCCGCGAAGCCCCGGCGTCCTGCCTCACCTAGCCGCCGCGCCCGGCGCCACCCCGGCCGTCGCCAGGCGCGGGAGCCCGTGCGAATCGCGGCCGAGCTGCGGAATTTAGCCACGCGAACGGCCCGGTCGACCGCCCGACAAGCCCACGAACCGCCGCCAGAATCGTCCACATAGGACAATTTCCGACAGGTCGATGCCGAAATCGTGTCGTTCGTCACTTTCAGCCGCTCAACCGCTCTGCGGGAATCCGGCAGGGCGCAACGTTTCGTCTGGTCAGGGGCTCGTGAGCGCTTTGGGGCGTCATAGCACCCCAAACCGCTCACGAGCTTTTACGGCGGGGGCTGGCGCTTTCAGCTGAGCTACGTCTTGCAACGGCCGGGCAGAACGTTGCCGGAGCCCGAGACGACGGCAGGGACGATTTCGGCTGAGCTGCTCGTGTCGTCGATCGACAGTCTGAAGACCGAAATCGCCTTGTCAACCGGATGGCCGACGCTGTCGAAGGAAATGCAACCGCTGGCGCCGCGGACACCTTCGGTCCCCCTCATCGCGAGCAACTGCCCAGCAACAGTGTCGGCGGTGATCGACTTTAGGTCTCTCCGGTTGTCGGCTGCGCGGTTGATTGCCGTCACCGCCACACCCACCGCGTCGTAGGAGGTGATGGCCATCCCGTCTCCGGTCGAGCCGAGCCCGAAGAGCTCGCGGTAGGAGTCGCGGAAGTACCCGGTCGCCGCCCCGTCGAACGCCTCCGGAACCGCATTCCACGCCTGCGGCGCGGACAAGTTGGTGTACTCCAGGATGGTGTTCAGTGACAGGTTCTTGCGGACCTCGTCGACGCCGGCGATGTCCACCACGCTGTCGAGGGTCACCACCCGCAGATTCAGGTCCCCGCACGGCCGGTTCTTCAGCGCGCCCAGCAGCAACGTCAGGTCGTTGTAGCGGCCGGAGAAGAAGATCGCACCTGGCTGGGCGGCGCAGATGTTGCGCACCATTCCGGGGAAGATGTTCGCGGTGCCGCGCGAAGTGTCGTACTCCGCCAGCACGACGTCACGACCGTCTCTCTCGTATTCGCGGGTGAACGCCGAACTGAGGTTGTTCGCGAGCAGGTCCGACTGGTTTATGTCCTTCACCAGCATCGCCTTTCGAGTGCCCGAGAGGCGCTGGACGATGGCCCGGACCTGTTCAGTGTTCGTCGGCGACACCCTCACCAACCCGCTGAACTCGCCGCGGGCTTCGAGATCGGTGAAAGTGTCGGCCGTGATGGTGGCCCCGACCATCGGGATGCGCTGCTCGGACAGCCACTGGATCGCCTTGGCAGTGCTTTCGTGGCTCTGTCCGAGACCCGCCACTGCCACCACCCGGTCCGGGGTGAACTGGGCTGCGTGGATCTGCTTGACCACCGGATCCCACTTCTGCAGCTGGCTACCTGGGTTGGTAGGTAAGAGCCGGATCAACGGGAAGTCACCCTCCCAGCCGCCTTTCTCGCGATTCGCGCGCAGTTGGGCGAGATGGGCGCCCCGCAGCGCGTTGCGGGTGGCTTCCAGGGTGACCGTGTCGCCCTCGGCGAGGCTCATCGGTGCGAGGTAGGCGATGCTGACGTAGTCCTTGCCCTCCGCCAGTACCCGGTCGTTCTCCTCCTTGATTCGTTGCAGCACGTCCGCCAGCGGGTTCTCGGCCGGGTCGTCGGAACCGAACTTGTAGGAGCCGTCCGTCATCCCGACGCACTCGCCGTCGACCTCGTGGACACCCGCCGCGCACTGGCCGCCCCACCACGCCAAGCCGACGACACCTCCTGCCACCAGCACCAGGACGACGGACGCGACGAGGACCTTCCGCCGGTTCCGCTGCCACCAGGACCGTTCCACGTAGCTATCCACGGACTGCCTCCCCAGCGCTCAGGCGTACTTCTCGCTCTCCGCGAACAACAACACGAACCCGACCCGGGCTTCCTTCGCCAGTTGCTCGAACTCGCTGCGCACGATGCTTCGCAAGGACCTGCCCGGATCGCCCAAGGGGTCCGACATCAACCACCGGGCCGCCACCAGGCGGGCCAGGTTCGCATCCGCTGGGGCCGTCCGGACCAGCTCCTCGACCTGGTCTCGCGGTTCCCGGTCGGTGGGCAACCTGTTGGGCGCGGAAGTGATCAGTTCCAGGAGCTGCAACCACTGCCGGACCGCGGCTTCGTCGTCGATCTGCTCGAACTGGTGCCGGAGGTGCTTAACCGCGGAGTTCAGGTCCTCCAGCGCGAGCGCGTGGTACAGGGACAGCGCGACGTTCCCGCTTTCGCGGTGGTGATCACGATGCCGGGTGTGCACCACCGCCCACCGCTGGGGATGATCAGCTGGGCGGTTCCCCAGCTCGTGCAGCAGCAACCGGCGCAGCCACGGGTGCAGCACCAACTGCTCGCCGAACACCGACCACAGCCGGTTCCGGATCTCGTGCAGGGCACCGGCATCGCCTTCCGTGCCGCCCCTGACACCCGCGTGGGTGGCCAGGTCCAGGTTCGGCGCCGCCGACATCCCCACCAGCACTTCGCGCTGCGCCGGATCGAAATCCTGCAGCAGGTAGTCGCGCGCCCGGTCGGCGAACGGGCGCTCGACTCCGCGTTCGAGCACGGTTCGCATCGCCAGGCCGGTCGGTCGATCCCCCAACGTCGCGCGCAGTTCGCGCGTGCTCCACGGATGACCGCGCGTCAGCTCGTGCAGGAACGGCGCCGACGTGGTGTCGGCCGCGGTGCGACCGACGTTGGCGACCTCAGACACCGTGAGATCCCTCAATTCGACCGGGTACCACCAGGAGTCCCGTCCGAGATCGACGTCTCGGCCGTTGGTCCAGTCCGCCAGTCCGGCTTGCTCCGGGGTGCGGTAGCTGCTCCCCTGCGACCCCCACCTCGGATTCCACTGCCGGCTGGTCGCGATCAGCACGAGCGGATCAGGTTCTCGGGGGCTCCGCTCCCGGATGCTCAGCAGCAGGTCGGCGAACCGGCTCCCGCCCGCCGCGTCGATGTTGTCCAGCAGCACCACGCAGTTCCCCCTGCGCCACCTGAAACGCCTCAGGTATGCGGCGCGCAGGTCGGCCAGGAACGCGGCGCAGAACACTTCGTCCAGCAGGTCGGCGTCGGCGACGCCGATGTCCACCAGGACGTCCAGCACCTTCGCCGACCGCTTCGGCATCGACTGTTTGATGCCCGCCCCGCGCCGCAGCTTCCGCCGCCAGCGGAACGTCTCGACGGCGTGGAACAACGCGCCGATGGGCAGCTTCGACCACCAGGGCAGCGCCCCGGCCTGCAGCAAGCCGTCGATCACGCTCTCGATGCTGCTCCGGGTCCGATCGGACAGCTCGACGTCCGCCGAAGCGGCGGCGCGGACCTGCGCCAGCGCCTTCTCCCGGTTGTTCGGGTCCGGCTCGGCGCCGACCGCCAAGAGGCAAAGGTCCAGCTGGCGAAAGGGGATCCGGTGGACACCTTCGTGCTTCTTGCTGAGATCGAAGTGGAGTTCGGTGATGATCTCCCTCGGTGCCCTCGCCCGCTTGGCCACATCGATCGAAGCGTGCGGCACCTGATGAGCGCAGTTCCGCACAATGTTGGCGAGCGTCGCGGTCTTACCGCTACCCCGCGGACCGAACAATACGATGACCGGCAGCTCCCGGCCGGGTTCCCCACCACCTCGTGGTTTCTGCCGCCGCACGCATTCCCCGACGAGCTTCTTGACAATGCCTGCGCGCCCGGGCAATTCGACCTCGCCCACCATCCGGCGTTCCACCCCCCTCACTGACCGCCAGACGAGCCACAATGTCGTCATCCGCTGTAGCCCGTCAAGCGAAAAGGGAGAAATTACGCCAAGTTGCCGCAAGTACAGGAATTGGCGGGATGTCTCGCGATCCGGCGATGAACTGATCAACGGTTTGGTGGAGTCGAACCGTGGTGCAGTCTTCGACAGCATCCGCCAGTACTGGGCCACCAAGTCCCAGCTGTGCGGCACCTCAGAGGTCCTGCCGGTGCTCACCTCCGCGTGCAGTGCACTGAGCGAATCGTGCCGTGTGATGTCCAAGGCGGTGCGAAACGCTCAGGCGAGCATCGCGAAACTCAACGAGACGGTCGGCGATCTGGACATCTTCTCTGCGCTTGGCCTCTTACGCCGAAAATCCATGGGTCGAGCTCACTGAACTGGGCGCGGAAGCTGGCAAGTACATGGCCGTCAAAACGATCACTTCCAAGATCAAGGCAACATACGAATACGAACGCGGCCTGGCAATGGAACTGCTGACCAACGGCATCGCCGACCGGCTGCACAACTGGGCACGCGATGCCCAAGCGGTCACACTGGAGTCCGAGCGCCAGGCCTACGATCAGGCAGACCATGGACTCGAACAGCACCTCGGCACCACGCCGTACGACGCCTGGGAGGGAGTGCCCGAACCACACCCCGACCCAGCATCCGTGCACATCACGGCCGCCGATCTCATGGTCGGAGCGGGACGAACTTCGCACGATCATGGAATCAGTACCACTACCGATCGACATGTGCGACTTCATCAACGACTGGGAGAACATCTTTGCGTCGCTGAACATCGTCGATGACGAACCGGCCCGGGACGGGCATGAAACGCCGGTGACGTCCGGGCCAACGATCATCGTCCACGAGAACCCCGACTTCGGTCGCACGCTGCGGACCCAGATCGGGCTGCACGTCGATATGCCGCCCCGGTTGTACGAGCCGTTCGTGGATCACTTCACCTCGGCCGTCGGAGTGGGTGTCCAGATCAACCTCGCCCGCACCAATCCCGACCAGTACATGCGAGAGGGAACGGTTCACAAACCCACGACGGTGGAAGCAAATTTCGTCCCCGCGTTGATCCAAGGGATCAGCTCGGGCTCCATCTGGGGCGGCGGCATCCTGCTGCGCGGCTTCGAACAGTGGTGGACCAAGGCCCGTTCCGACGCCGAGTCCCTGGTTCGGCAAATACCCACGATCCTGGCTGCAGAACGACACGGAGGCGACAACTTCCACATCGCCCTCGCAGAGCTGTCTACATCCACTGTGGATCAGGTGATCGCGATATTGGCCGAGTCAGAGGTGCTCGACGCGTTTCCCGAGCCCGTCCCACCAATCCCGGTGTTCAAGTATCCATCGATTTGACCGTCAGCCCTGCGCGGCCAGCCAACCGAAGCGGCGCAGGGCACTGGCGAAGCGCTCGGTGTCCGCTGCCAGGCGGCCCAGGCGCTCTGTGTCAACATCACCGGCCGGAATGCGGCTCGCTTCGTCCGCGAGGTCCTGGTGCAGCACCAGCATCGCTGATGCCATCTCGCGCGGTGTGTCGATCCGCGCCGGAATCATCCCGTCCATCGCGGTGCGGACGGCAAGGCCCGGAAACCGGGATGCCACAAAGCAATCCGCGCACTCCTGCTTGCCCACCGATGGCCTGGGACAAGACTCCCCCGGCTGCGAGCAGTCCTCCACCTCTCCAGCTTGAAACAGCTGGCCACACCAAGACCGGACCAACGAATCGCCTGCGCCGCAACGGATATGCGCGAACCGACACCACTCCGGCACAACTCCCTGCCGGTACTGGAAATGCCGAATCTGGTTTACTGGTCGGATAGATGAACCAAATTCCGATTCCATGGACATCGCCCTCCTCGCCATGTTCTCTCGTCCTCAACCACCCGATGTGGTCATTACTGAAGTGTGCTGCAACATGACACCATCAACAACGCCGTGATCATGGACGCAACAGGTGACCAGCGTGCGAACGGAGAAGATCATGACGCGAACCCCAAGAGGACGAGCACTTGGGAGTGCGCTCCGCGAGGCCCGCCAGGAGCAAGGACTGACAGTCCGTGGCTTTGCCACCCGGCTTGGCCGAGACCCTGGGGTCTTGTCAAGATGGGAAACTGGCGATCGGATACCCAAGCCGGAGCAGGTCGCTCAGATCTTGACCTCGCTGGGCGTTAACGGGCAGCGCTACGAAGAGATCATCGATTTGGCTTATGGCGCAAGTGATTCGAGCTGGGTGGCGACAACACTCCCCGAGAATCGGCAGCAGCTCGCTGCCCTGCTCGACCTGGAGCAAAGCGCGACCAAGATAACCGAGGTGTCGCCCCTGCTGATCCCCGGATTGGTGCAAACAACCGATTACATCCGGGGCATCATGGCCTCAGGTCTGCCCGCTGGAGAACTTGCGACCCGTGTTTCGATCCGAGTTGGGCGACGAGAAGCGCTGACTGGCCGCAAGCCCGTGAAGTTCGCGGCCCTGATCGGCCAGCAGGCGCTGAAGCAGGTCATCGGCTCCCCTGAAGTCCTCGCAGAGCAGCTCAGGTACCTCCTGAAAGCCGGGCGACGCCCAAACATCGAACTACGGATCATCAGGTCGGACACTGGCTGGAACCCCGCGCTGGACGGACCATTCATGCTGATCGAAACCCCTTCTGGGGTGGCAGTCCATCTTGAGAACCGCAAGTCCGGGCTTTTTCTTCATGAAGAAGCAGACATTCGCATGTACAGGCAAGCGATCGAGATGGTACGACAAGCGGCGCTGGGTCCTGAAGATTCGGCAAAGCTCATCGCGGACTTGATTGGCAGGATGGAGCGCAAGAAATGACCAACTCGAAGATATGGATCAAGTCGTCCCGCAGTCAGAACACCACAACCTGCGTAGAATTAACAACCGACCTTGACGAGATCCGTGACTCCAAGGACCCGCATGGCCCCACGCTGCGTGTCGACGTCGCTGGGTTCGTGCAGGCCGTCAAGAGCGGACGGTTCGACCGCTGAAACAGAGTTCGGCCCCGCCCGGGTTCGGGCGGGGCCGACCTGCGCTCAATCTCCTTACTGGTCGCGCAGCTCGGGCACGTCGCCTGGAGCCGGGGGCGGCGATTTCGCGCGAAATCGCCGCTCCCCACGCGTGCCAGGTGACGATTTCGCGCGAAATCGCCGCTCCCCACGCGTGCCAGGTGACGATTTCGCGCGAAATCGCCGCTCCCCATGCCTGCCAGGTGACGATTTCGCGCGAAATCGCGGCTCAGGAACACACGCGCAACCTCTGACTTAGTCCTTGAGTTCGCAGAGCGCGGTGCCCTGGGAGACCGAGTCGCCCGGCTGGGCCGACAGGCCGGTGACCGTGCCCGCCTTGTGGGCCGTCACCGGGTTCTCCATCTTCATCGCTTCCAGCACCGCGATCAGGTCGCCCGCCGCGACCTCCTGGCCGTCGGTGACCGCGATCTTCACGATGGTGCCCTGCATCGGCGCGGTCACCGCGTCGCCGGACACCGCCGCCCCGGCCTTGCCTGCGGAACGCTTGCGCGGCTTCGCCGTCGCCGCCGGGGCGGCCGAGGACACCGCCAGCTCCGCCGGCAGCGAGACCTCCAGGCGGCGTCCGCCGACCTCGACGGTGATCGTCTGCCGCGGCTCCGGCTCCGCCGCCTCGACACCTCCGGTGAATGGCTCGATGGTGTTGTCGAACTCCGTCTCGATCCAGCGGGTGTGCACGGCGAAACCGTCGGTGCCGACGAACGCCGGGTCGCGGACGATCGCGCGGTGAAACGGCAGCACCGTGGCCATGCCCTCTACGACCATCTCGTCCAGCACCCGCCGCGACCGTTCCAGGGCCTGCTGGCGGTCCGCGCCGGTGACGATCACCTTGGCCAGCAGCGAGTCGAACTGGCCGCCGATCACGCTGCCCGACTCCACCCCGGCGTCCACCCGGGCACCCGGTCCGTGCGGCGCGACGAAACGGGTCACGGTGCCCGGCGCGGGCAGGAAGTTGCGGCCCGCGTCCTCACCGTTGATCCGGAACTCGATCGAGTGGCCGCGCGGCTCGGGGTCGGCGGTGATCCGCAGCTTCTCCCCGGCGGCGATGCGGAACTGCTCGCGGACCAGGTCCAGGCCGGTGGTCTCCTCCGAGACCGGATGCTCGACCTGCAGGCGGGTGTTGACCTCCAGGAACGAGATCGTCCCGTCCAGTCCCACCAGGAACTCCACGGTACCCGCGCCGTAGTAGCCGGCCTCGGCGCAGATGGCCCGCGCCGCCTCGTGGATGGTGCGGCGCTGCTCGTCGCTGAGGAACGGTGCCGGGGCCTCCTCGACCAGCTTCTGGTGCCGCCGCTGCAGCGAGCAGTCGCGGGTGCCCACGACCACCACGTTGCGGTGCTGATCGGCGAGGACCTGCGCCTCGACGTGCCGTGGCCGGTCCAGGTAGCGCTCCACGAAGCACTCGCCGCGGCCGAACGCCGTCTCGGCCTCGCGCACCGCCGACGCGTATAGCTCGGGGATCTCCTCCAGCGTCCGGGCGACCTTCAGGCCCCGGCCGCCGCCGCCGAACGCGGCCTTGATGGCCACCGGCAACCCGTGCTCCTCGGCGAACTTGACGACCTCGTCGGCGCCCGACACCGGGTCCTTTGTCCCCGGCACCAGGGGTGCCCCGGCGCGGGTCGCGATGTGCCGCGCGGTGACCTTGTCGCCGAGGTCCCGGATCGACTGCGGCGACGGCCCGATCCAGATCAGCCCCGCGTCGAGCACCGCCTGGGCGAACTCGGCGTTCTCCGACAGGAACCCGTAGCCGGGGTGCACCGCGTCGGCTTCCGCGCGCTTCGCGACGTCGATGATCTTGTCGATGTTCAGGTACGACTCGCCGGGCGTCGAACCGCCCAGCGCGAAGGCCTCGTCGGCCAGCCGCACGAACACCGCGTCGGCGTCGGGCTCGGCGTAAACGGCGACGGAGGCGATGTCCTCGTCCTTGCAGGCGCGGATCACCCGCACCGCGATCTCACCACGGTTGGCGATCAGGACCTTGCTGATCGGCGTCAGGTCCACAGTGGTCAACTCCTCATTTCCCGGCGCGACGCCGGACGGCTGGCGAAATCTTGTTGGCGGGCAACGACATCAGCCCGGAAGGGCCGAAGCGCGCCAGGAGTGCGGGCCGGGGCGCAGTGGGCGGCGGCCCGCCGGGTGCCGCAGCGCGGCGGCCGGGTCGCCCCACAGCGACATAGGCTTCCGCTGCTGTGGCGGCGCCACGGACTTCGCGGCGGCTAGACCGGTCAGCGCCGCGGTCAGCGCGGCGATCTCGGCGTCGTCGGGATTGCCGCGCACGATGCGCAGCACCGGTCGCTGATCCGGCGTCACGTCGTGGCTCATCGGGCACCTCCTAGCGGGTGGGACGACGTCACAGCGGGATGTTGCCGTGCTTCTTCGCGGGCAGGCTGGCGCGCTTGTCGCGGAGCATCCGCAGCGACCGCGCCACGTACCCGCGGGTGTAGGACGGCGGGATCACCGAGTCGACGTAGCCGCGTTCGGCGGCCACGTACGGGTTGCATAGGGCGTCCTCGTACTCCTGCTGCAACTGCGCGCGCACGGCCTCGACGTCCTCGCCGTTGTCCGCCGCCTCCGCCAGCTGCCGCCGGTACAGGATGTTCGCCGCGCCCTGCGCACCCATCACCGCGATCTGCGCGGTCGGCCACGCCAGGTTGACGTCGGCCCCCAGGTGCTTGGAGCCCATCACGTCGTAGGCGCCGCCGTAGGCCTTGCGGGTGATCACGGTGACCAGCGGAACGGTCGCCTCGGCGTAGGCGTACAGCAGCTTCGCGCCGCGCCGGATGATGCCGTTCCACTCCTGGTCGGTGCCCGGCAGGAAGCCCGGCACATCCACGAAGGTCAGCACCGGGATGTTGAAGGCGTCGCAGGTTCGCACGAACCGCGCGGCCTTCTCGCTGGCGTCGATGTCCAGGGTGCCGGCGAACTGGGTGGGCTGGTTGGCCACCACACCCACCGGGTGGCCCTCGATGCGTCCGTAGCCGGTGATGATGTTCGGCGCGAACAGCGCCCCGACCTCCAGGAACTCCTCGTCGTCCACGACGCGGGAGATGACCTCGTGCATGTCGTAGGGCTGGTTCGGCGAGTCGGGAACCAGCGCGTCCAGCTCGCGGTCCGCGTCTGTGATCGACTCGGCGACCGAGCCGGTGCCGGTGTCGGAGCCCTCGAACACCGGCGCCTCGGCCAGGTTGTTGCTGGGCAGGTACGACAGCAGCTCCTTGACGTAGGCGATGGCGTCCGCCTCGTCGGTGGCCAGGTAGTGCGCGTTGCCGGAGCGCGAGTTGTGGGTGCGCGCGCCGCCGAGCTCCTCGAAGGTCACGTCCTCGCCGGTGACCGTCTTGATCACGTCCGGGCCGGTGATGAACATGTGCGAGGTCTGGTCGACCATCACGGTGAAGTCGGTGATCGCCGGGGAGTACACCGCGCCGCCCGCGCACGGGCCCATGATCAGCGAGATCTGCGGGATGACGCCGGAGGCGTGGGTGTTGCGCTTGAAGATCTCGGCGTACAGGCCGAGCGCGGCGACGCCCTCCTGGATACGCGCGCCGCCGGAATCGTTGATGCCGATCAGCGGGCAGCCAGTCTTCAGCGCCAGGTCCATGACCTTGACGATCTTCTCGCCGAACACCTCGCCCAGCGACCCGCCGAAGACGGTGAAGTCCTGGGAGAACACGCACACCTTGCGGCCGTCGACGGTGCCGTAACCGGTCACCACGCCGTCGCCGTAGGGGCGGTTCGCGTCCATGCCGAAGTTCGTGGAGCGGTGCCGCGCGTGCTCGTCGAGTTCCACGAACGAACCCGGGTCCAGCAGCATGTCGATGCGTTCGCGGGCGGTGTTCTTGCCCTTCGCGTGCTGCTTGGCCACCGCGCGCGCCGAGCCGGCGTGCACCGCCTCGTCATTCCGCCGGTACAGATCCGCCAGCTTGCCGGCGGTCGTGTGGATGTCCGGCACGTCAACCGGCGGCTGACCGACCGGCTCCGTCGCGCTGCTCATGCAACCAACCCGTCCTCGTTACCTGCTCAGCTCCAGTGTCGGCCGCCCGCCCGCGGCGTTCCAGGCTCGGACGCGGGTCATCACGCGGCGCACGAGGCCAACCGGTCTCTCTAGCGCTGGGCACGCACACGCGGGGGCAGACCAACTCTTCGCGGAGCGTAGTTCGGCCCGCCCTTCGAAGTCAATTTCGAAGTGAGCAATCCCTAGGCCATCACCGACCCACACAAACCTGCCTCCTGCAGGGATGATGCTTAAGTGAATAGCCGGTAGCAGGCCATGTGGTCGATCACATGGACGAGGCCGGGGTGTGCAGCATCAGCGCCGCCCCGATCCGCGACAGCGCATCGACGTCGCGCACCGAGCCGGTGCGAGCCATGTCGTTGGCCGCCGTCAACGCCGCCTGCACCAGGATCCGGGAACGCACCGGGTCGAGCTCCGGCCGCGCCTCGCACAGCAGCCCGACCCACTCGGCCACGTAGGCGTGCTGGGTCTGCCGCGCCCGATGCCGTTCCGCATCCGGCAGGTGGTTGACCTCGCTGACCAGGATGTCGATGAACCGTCCGTGGTCGAAGGCGAACGTGATGTAGGAGCGCAGCAGCTCGCGCAGCGCGTCGTCGGCGGCCGGGGTGTTGGCCAGGATCCGTTCGAGCTCGACCTCCAGCCACGCGTTGCCGCGGGTGATCACGGTGCCGAGCAGTTCCTGCTTGCTGGCGAAGTAGTTGTACAGGCTGGGCCCGGCGATGCCCGCCGCCGCTCCGACGTCCTCGGTCGTCACCTTGGTGTAGCCGGCGTCGGAGAACAGCCGCATCGCCGCGGACAGCAGCAGCCGGCGCCGGGAGGCACGCCCGGCGAACAGGGCGGACCGCTGGTCGGAGTCGGCCGCGCGGTGGTCGGCGAACCGCTGTGGCGGGTGCGTCCCGATGACCACCACCATGGCCCGCAGCAGCTGCTCGAACTCGCGCCGGGACAGGTCCACCTGGTGGTAGGACGGGCTGGTCAGGACGCTGAACATGCACCACGCGCGGAACCGGGCGTCCTCGCCGGTCAGCTCGTGCCGGAAGGCGCGCGCCACCTCGGCGAGCCCGCTGGCGACGCCACGCAGCTCCTCGCGCAGCACGTCGCGCTGCTCCTCCGGCAGATGCCGGGCTTCGCGCTGCCACAGCACGCCCAGCTGGCGGTGGTCCAACGCGGCGGCGGCGAGCTGCGCGACCACCTCGTCGAGGTCCCGGTCGGCCACCTGCGCGGTGATCGAGCTGAACGGGTGGAGCTCGTCGAGCACGACCCGGGTGAGCAGCTGCTGCTTGCCCGCGAAGTGCCGGTACAGCGCCGACGACCCGACCCCGACGGCCTCGGCGATGTCGCTCATCCCGACCCGCGCGTAGCCGAGCCGGTAGAACAGGTCCGCGGCCGCCGCGGTGATCAGCGCCCGGCGGTTGCGGGGGCGCGTGTTGCGAGCAGGTGGGTTGGTCACCTCAGCCATCGCCGCCTCCCCTGTTCGCCCAGCACAGCGAGCATACTTGCGCACGGCGTTCGGCCGACGTCAGCGCTGCATGGCGGACAACACCCCACGGAGATCACCGGCGAAGCCACCGTCCGGCAACGGTTTTCCACCGCTGCGGCGAAGCGCTCACGAGGGCACGACGGAACCGGCCTGCTCCTACGCGGTCAATGCTTCCGCTGCCGCCTCCCTCGACCGACCGGCGGAGTCAGAACCTCGCGAATCCGCTCGGGATCGGTGCACGTGGCCGGCCCCGGTGCGGTGTCCTTGCGACCGAGCCTGCCGTCCCGCGCTCACAGCTCCCTCGCAGAACGCACACCCGGCCCCACGGACACCCCTCGTGAGTGACTAATCCGGTAAGAACCGGCATCACCACTCACGACCCCACCCACACCCCTCGTGAGTGACTAATCCGGTAAGAACCGGCATTGCCGCTCACGACCCCACCCACACCCCTCGTGAGTGACTAATCCGGTAAGAACCGGCATTGCCGCTCACGACCCCACGGACACCCGTGCCTACGCACACGCACGTGCACCACCACTTCGGCGGTCTCGTCGAACTCGACATCCTCGATGAGCATGCTCCGGTCGACGCCCACCACAGCACGCCATAAACCGGCCTTCGGCACGCCGTTCTCCGCTCCTCGGTTCCTGACTCTGGACAAGCCAGAAACCTAGACGAAGCAACGGCGTGCCCCCGTCTCCAGACCCAAGAACCCAGCTCAAACCACCGACAGAAACGTCACAAGAGCCGTTAAAGGTTCGATTTCAATTGGAAATTGCGGACAACTCGGACAACGCGGTGAACGCGGACAACGCGGTGAACCCGGAGAACGCCGGGAGATTCTGGGCTGAGGGCGCGCTGCGCGCTTTCCCGATCACCAACGCCAGCGGGTGAGCGCGGCTAGCTCCTCGGGAGAGCTGTCGGCAAATCGCTCCGCCTCGGCTCGGCGAACCGTGAGCATCGCGTCGTGCAGTTCCTTGCCCAGCGCGTCGGCCAGCACCGCTGATGCTTCCAACGCATCGGCCGCTTCCGCCGCGTTCGTGGGTAGCCGGTTGATTCCCGCCGCAGCGCGTTCGTCGTCGGACAGAGCCGCCGGGTCGCCGGTGATCTCCGCGGGCAGCCACAGTTCCTCGCGCACGCCCGCGAGCCCCGCTGCCAGCACCGCGCCGACGACCAGGTACGGATTCGCGGTGGCGTCGAAGCACTTCACCTCGGCGTTCGCGGCCCACTGCTCGGTGCCGGTTGTGCCGGTGATCAGCCGCACAGCCGCCTCCCGCGTCTCCCTGCCCCACACCTGCCACACCCCGGCCCAGCGAGACGGCTCCAGCCGCAGGAAGCTCGCCGGGTTGCCGCCGCCGATCGCCTGCAGCGCGGGAAGTTCCCGCAGCACACCGGCCAGGAACGCCTCCCCGGGAGGCCGCAGGCCGTAGCGCCCCGGGCCGTCCGCGAGCAGGTTGCCGTCCGCACCGTGCACGGACAGGTGCAGATGTGCGCCGGAGCCCGCACCGCCGGGCACCAGGCAGGGCGCGAAACTCGCGCGCCAGCCGTGGCGGCGCGAGACCGCGCGCACGGTGTGCCGCACGAGCAGGGCGTCGTCGGCGGCACCGAGCGGATCCTTGGCTGCCACCGACAACTCGACCTGACCGAGCGCGTATTCGGGGTGGAATTGCTGCACGTCAAGCGCCTGCTCGCGCAGCACGGCGACCAGTTCGAGCGCGTAGTCGGCCGTTGCCTCCAGGCGCACCTGGCCGTAGCCGGGCCCGGTGAAGGCCGGGACGAACTCCGCTGCGCCGGGTGCGCCCAGCGCCCATTCGTGCTCGAAGGCGGCTAGGGCGGTCAGTCCGGCATCCGCGGCGGCCCGTACCTGGCGGGCCGCGAACGCCCGCTGGCAGGCGACGAACGGCTGCCCGTCCTGGCCGAACTTGTCGGCTGGCGCCCACGCCCAGCCCGGTAGCGCCGCCAGCCGCACCAGCCGGTCGAGGTCGGGCACCAGCCGCAGGTCGCCGTCCGGCCCACCGAGGTAGCGGCCTCGCACCATCGCGTCGTCGAAGGTGAAGGTCTCGAAGCACGGCGAGGCCCCGACGCCGTACCGCGCCGCGACGGCCAACCGGTCCAACGGAACCGCCTTGACCCGGACGATCCCTGCATTGTCCACAAAGGACATCTCGACCATTTCGACACCCTCGCCGCGCAACCTCGCGACGTCGCCGGCCAACCCGGACCGCTCGGCCCCCGGAATCCGCTCGCTCATGCTCGCCACGTTATCCGGCGGCGGAAGCAAAAGGGCGCCGCCGACGAGCATTCCGGCCGCACCCCTCGTTCGGGTGAAGCGTGAAGGGCGCCTTGCCGCCAGCCGAGTTGGCAGCAAGGCGCCCTTCGCGCCGGGGATTCAGTTCTGGGTCTGGGACAGGAGCTGGTCGAAGGGGATCGGTTCGTCGAAGGCATCGGGCCGGGGTGGGGCCGGGCGGCGGTCGACGAGGGCCGCGAACTCGCCCGCCGAGCGGTCGATCCGGTCGGCCAAGGCCGCGCCGTCGCCCGACGAACCCCAGTCCTCCGACGCCGCGTACACCGCCGTCGGCACCACCACCGCCCGCAGGTAGCTGAACATCGGGCGCATCGCGTGCTCCAGCGCCAGCGAGTGGCGCGGCGACCCGCCGGTGGCGCCGATCAGCACCGGTTTACCCAACAGTGATTCGTTGTCCACCACGTCGAAGAACGACTTGAACAGCCCACTGTAGGACGCCTGGAAGATCGGCGTCACCGCGATCAGCCCATCGGCCGCGGCCACCTGGTCGAGCACCTTCCGCAGCTCACCGCCAGGGAAGCCGGTGACCAGGTTGTTCGCCACGTCCTTGGCGTGGTCGCGCAGCTCCACGACCTCGACCTGCGGCGGCTCGGCCAGCGCGCGGCCGGTCGCCGCGGCCAGCCGGTCGGCCAGCAGCCGGGTCGACGACGGCTGGCTCAGGCCCGCCGAGACCACCACCAGGTTCCGCTCGCTCATTTCGCTGCCTCCGCCTTCTTCGCTTCCTCCGCCTTCTTCGCTTCCTTCGCGGCCAGCAGCGACGCGTGCGTCGGGGCGTCCGGCACGTGCGCGGGCCGCAGCGACTCGAATTCCTTGCGCAGCACCGGAACGACCTCCTCGCCGAGCAGGTCGAGCTGTTCCAGGACGGTCTTCAGCGGCAGCCCCGCGTGGTCCATCAGGAACAGCTGGCGCTGGTAGTCGCCGACGTACTCGCGGAAGCCCAGCGTCCGGTCGATGACCTCCTGCGGGCTGCCCACCGTCAGCGGCGTCTGCTCGGTGAACTCCTCCAGCGACGGCCCGCCGCCGTACACCGGCGCGTGGTCGAAGTACGGCCGGAACTCGCGGACCGCGTCCTGGGAGTTTTTGCGCATGAACACCTGGCCGCCGAGGCCGACGATCGCCTGGTCCGCCGAGCCGTGCCCGTAGTGCTCGAACCGCCGCCGGTACAGCCCGACCATCCGCTGGGTGTGCTCCTTGGGCCAGAAGATGTTGTTGTGGAAGAAGCCGTCGCCGTAGTAGGCGGCCTGCTCGGCGATCTCCGGGCTGCGGATGGAGCCGTGCCAGACGAACGGCGGCACGCCGTCCAGCGGCCGCGGGGTCGAGGTGAACGACTGCAGCGGGGTGCGGAACTTGCCCTCCCAGTCGACCACGTCTTCCCGCCACAGCTGGTGCAGCAGGTGGTAGTTCTCGATGGCCAGCGGGATGCCCTGGCGGATGTCTTGGCCGAACCACGGGTACACCGGCCCGGTGTTGCCGCGGCCCATCATCAGGTCGACCCGGCCGTCGGCCAGATGCTGCAGCATCGCGAAGTCCTCGGCGATCTTGACCGGGTCGTTCGTGGTGATCAGCGTGGTCGAGGTGGACAGGATCAGCCGCTCGGTGCGGGCCGCGACGTAGCCGAGCATGGTCGTCGGCGAGGACGGCACGAAGGGCGTGTTGTGGTGCTCGCCGGTGGCGAAGACGTCAAGCCCAATCTCCTCCGCCTTGAGCGCGATCCGCACCATGGCCTTGATCCGCTCGGCCTCGGAGGGCGTGCGGCCGGTAGTCGGGTCGGTGGTGACGTCACCGATAGTGAAGATCCCGAACTGCATGTGAACTCCCTCGCTGGCCAGATCCCGCCATTTGATACGAGATTCAACTACTTCCGCGAACGATTCTGCCGTGCGAGTTATTCCGCGTGTGTGCCCTACCGCCCCCGACGGGACGTACGTCACACCAAATCCCGGCGCTCGCACCGACACACCGACGCATGTCGGGCCCGCAGGGGCCCGCTTCCAGTCCGGGGTGCTGCTACAACCTGCCTTGGCTTCGTCTTTGAAGCGGCGCAGCCGCTTAGCCCACCCGAGCAACTCGCACCGCCGCGGGGTCTCAGAGCCTATTGGTGAATGGTCTGGGTGGGTGGTCGCTTAGCGGAACCTGAGAGGTTCCCTGGACTGCGGGTGCCCCTCCTGATGTATGTCCAATACGCGGCGGAGGGGCCGTCCTCGCCAGAAAACCTCTCAGAAGCCGCCGATGGTCGTCTTGGCAAGGTGAATGCAAGCGGCTACGCCGCTTCCAAAGGCGCGGACGGCATTCGCCGACAGGCTCTCAGACTGTGCCCACCCCGTCGGGGCTCTTGGCGAGGCCAGCCCCCGATGCCGCGTATTGGACATGCACAAATCGGGGATCCTGGAGGCCAGACGGCGTCTGAGGTTCCGCCACGCACCGCCACGCACCGCCACGCAAAACGAGTTCGGAGACAGGATCTAAAATGCGCGCCGTGGCTTCCCCCGATCTTGAGGTGACTGACGCCCATCAGGTTCTGCAAAGGGTGTTCGGCTACGACTCCTTCCGCGGCTCCCAGCAGGAGATCGTGGATCACGTCATCGGCGGTGGCGATGCTCTCGTGCTGATGCCCACCGGCGGTGGCAAGTCGCTGTGCTACCAGATCCCGTCGCTGGTGCGCCCCGGTGTGGGCGTCGTCGTCTCGCCGCTGATCGCGCTGATGCAGGACCAGGTCGACGCGCTCAACGAGCTCGGCGTGCGGGCCGGTTTCCTCAACTCCACCCAGAACTACGAGCAGCGCCGGCAGACCGAGGACACGTTCGTCTCCGGCGACCTCGACCTGCTCTACCTGGCGCCCGAGCGCCTGCGGCTGGACTCGACGCTGGATCTGCTCGACCGCGGCAAGGTTTCGGTGTTCGCCATCGACGAAGCCCACTGCGTCGCGCAGTGGGGCCACGACTTCCGCCCCGACTACCTGGCGCTTTCGGTGCTGCACGAGCGCTGGCCGTCGATCCCCCGCATCGCGCTGACCGCCACCGCCACCCAGGCGACCCGCAAGGAGATCGCCACCCGCCTGGAGCTGACCGGGGCCCGGCACTTCGTCGCCGACTTCGACCGGCCGAACATCCAGTACCGGATCGTGCCGAAGAACGACCCGAAGAAGCAGCTGCTGCAACTGCTGCGCACCGAGCACGCAGGCGAGGCGGGCATCGTCTACCGGCTTTCCCGCGCCGAGGTGGAGCGGACCGCGGAATTCCTGGTGGCCAACGGGATCAACGCGCTGCCCTACCATGCGGGCCTGGACAAGGAGGTCCGCGCCGCCCACCAGGCCCGGTTCCTGCGCGAGGACGGCCTGGTCATGGTCGCCACCATCGCCTTCGGCATGGGCATCGACAAGCCCGACGTGCGCTTCGTCGCGCACCTCGACCTGCCCAAGTCGGTCGAGGGCTACTACCAGGAGACCGGCCGCGCGGGCCGCGACGGGCTGCCCTCGACCGCCTGGATGGCCTACGGCCTCCAAGACGTGGTGCAGCAGCGCAAGCTGATCGAGCTCTCCGAGGGCGAGGACGCACATCGCCGCACGTTGTCGCGGCACCTGGACGCGATGCTGGCCCTGTGCGAGACCGTCGAATGCCGCCGCACACAGCTGCTCGCGTACTTCGGCCAGGACGCTCCAGGGGTCTGCCGCAACTGCGACACGTGCCTGGCTCCGCCGGAGTCGTGGGACGGGACGGTCGCGGCGCAGAAGTTGCTGTCGACCGTGGTTCGCCTGGACCGCGAACGCAACCAGAAGTTCGGTGCCGGCCAGATTATCGACATCCTGCGTGGCAAGAAGACCGCCAAGGTCGAGCAGTTCCGGCACGATTCGCTGAGCGTGTTCGGCGTCGGCGTCGACCTGAGCGACAACGAGTGGCGCGGCGTGATCCGCCAGCTACTGGCCCAGCGCCTGCTGTCGGTGGAAGGCGACTACGGCACGCTGATGCTCACCGGATCCAGCGGCGAGGTGCTGCGCCGGGACGACCCGCGCAAGGTCATGTTGCGCACCGAACCCAAGCGCGTCGCCGCCCCGGCCACCAAGTCCAAGGCGCCCAAGCAGGCCGCTCAGGACATGCCGCCGGAGGCCGAGCCGGTCTTCCAGCGGCTGCGGGCCTGGCGTGCGGCAACCGCCCGTGAGGAGAACAAGGCGCCCTTCATCATCTTCCACGACTCCACGCTCCGGCAGATCGCCGCGTCGCAACCGTCCACCCTGGACGAACTGGCCGGTATCAGCGGTGTGGGCGAGCAGAAGCTCGCCAAGTACGGGCAGGCCGTGCTCGACACCCTCGCCGCCGAGGAGTGATCGTCGATGTCCCTCGGGAGTGCTTTGGGCTCCTACAACGGCCTGCTATAGCACCGAAAAGTGCTCACGAGGCTCGTGGCGCTGCCCCTGGCCTGGCCCGCGCCGGGCCCGGAGGACGTTCTTCTGGGGCTTGCCCGTGGACATCTCAGGGACTTGCGCAGGCAGTGGTGCACCGCCCCGGCCGCCGTCACCGCCCGCGGGAAGCACCAGCCGTCGGTGTGGAACATCGGCACCGTCCACAGTTGACTGACCTCCGCACCGGGGTGAGCGTATCCACGGGTACTGACAGGCTCTCAGCTATGTCGTCAACAGAGATTCACTGTTGTGGTCCGGGGTCAGCTGCCGGACCATCCACGGCGTAGGGCGCCCGGACACAACCACGTCGCCCCGGAATAAGCGAGAGAGTCGCTCAGAAGGCGAAGCCGCCGGGCTTGCCGTTGCGGTCGGCCAGCAGGCCCGCGAGGGTCGCGACGGCGATCTCCGGTGGAGTGCGGGAGCCGATGTTCAGGCCGATCGGCCGGTGCACCCGCTCGATCTCCGCAGCCGGGACGCCGAGCTCCTGGAGCGCGGCCACGTGCGGGCCGACGTGGCGCGGGTTGCCCATGATGCCCACCCAGCGGACGTCGCGCTTCAGCACGTCCCGCAGCACCGGACCGAGTTCCGGGCGGTGGTGGTCGGTGACCACCACGTCCGCGTCGGCCCCCAGGTCCGGCACCGCCGAAACCGCGTCGAGCCCGGCCGCGCGCTCGGCGTCCGGTTCGACCAGCACCGTCCGGAAGCCGAGTTCCCGGCCGTAGCGCAGCAGGAATTCCGCCACCGGCGAGGCGAAAACCGCCACCAGCGCGCGGCCACCGGCGGCCTGGTCCGGAACTTCACCGTGCGCCACCGCACACGCAGAATCCTCGGTCATCCACCCAGTGTGCCAGCCGCACACGGCCGGGACCACATCCCAAGATGGTCCGATGTGGACGTCAGAGCCGGGTGACGTCGGCCAGCCAGGCTGGCAGGTCGACGTGCGCGCCGTCCTCGACCTCTAACGCTTCCGCCCGCTCACCCCGCGCGACCCCCCGGTAGGTGGTCAGCCGGATCTCCTCCAGCCGCCACCCCTCGCCGCCGAAGGCGTCGCGGAGCACGGCTTCGGGGATACGCGGCCCGAAACCGCGCTCGACGTCGGCCAGCGCCAGGACGTGCACGGTCGCGCCGGGTCGGCACACGCCGTGCAGGCTGCGCACGTACTTCTCCCGGTCTTCCGGCCCGAAAACGTGGAACAGCGCGCTGTCCACGACGGTGTCGTACGGCCCTCCGGTCAGCTGCAGCGCGTCGGCGACCTCGAAGCGGGCGTCGACGCGCTGGTCGGCGGCGTTGGCCCGGGCCTTCTCGATCGCCGGGGCCGAGAAGTCCACGCCCCGCACGTCGTAGCCCAGCTTGGCCAGCAGGATCGTGTGCTCACCGGCACCGCAGCCGGGGTCGAGCACGGCTCCACTGATGCCGCCGGCCTTCTCCAGCTCGACGATCGCCGGCTGCGGCTCGCCGATCAACCAAGGAGCGGTGTTCTCCTCATAGGCGGCGTCGAACGCCGAGCGGTCCACCGAAATCTCCATACCCGTAACCCTTCAAGACTGCCTGATCTGCCGACGACAGCTTGAAACTTCGAGCTAACTGGAAGTCAAGCCCCATCGCGGCCCCCGTGGTGGGCGATAAGCGCACACACAATATGCGCGGAGCAACGACCTCGCCGCCCGGTACGGCGTCTGGCGGGGCTACTGGGCGTACTACGTGGGGGCCCAGCGCTGATGCCGCGCAAGACGATGCGAACGGACAGTGACCGTTCGAGGGCCTACGAGGCGAAACCTTTGTCGCTGATCAGTACCAGACGAGCCCGACCCTTGATCATCTCAGCGTCGACCCCGGTGTGGAGCCGGTGATCCACACAGTTCATGCCAGAAGTCGGTGTCGCGGGCCAGTACCCGGATGATCCGTTTGATCTGCGGCAGCGCGGCCCGCAGGCGCTTGTTGTACCCGGACTGTCCGGGCAGGTAAGGGAACGGTGCCGCAGGTGTGTGCCGTGTAGCGCAGCCATCGGGCCTCACTATGAAAGCCCAGCATCGCCTGCATGACGGCCAGACACAGTAACTCGGAGTGGCTGAGCTTGGGTGGCCAACCTGGCAGCCGCGCTTAACCGGCCAGGTCATCAGTCGATTTTGACGCAGAGTGCGAGAACGAGGGTGTCCAGGCCGGTCTTCACAAACGGATCATGGACGCCCTCGCCTCATGCCCGCAGGAAGTTGGACTTACTCGTCCCTAGGGTGAGTGGCCGAGGCCGCAACCGATGCTGGTGGGCACGTCTGCCGACTGGCCCCCCTTCGCGTGGCGGAAGAACACCCGTGAGCGTTTTTGGGTGCCATAGCACCCACAAACACTCACGGGTGTTCTTCGCTTGCGGCCGAACCGGTCGCCCAGCGAGCCGCCGGTGAGCATGAACACCGACAGGCACAACGTGTAACCGTCGACGACCCACTGGGCGCCGCTCGCCGTCGCGCCCAGCCCGCCTGGTTCGCGGGTAGTGCCAGCTCGGCCCCGGCGGCGAAGCCCAGGCGGCTGCGGTCGTAGTCGAGGATCTCCACGAACCACGCCCGCAGCCGCGCCGGATCGGCGATCGCCCGCCACACCTTCTCCTGCACGTGCGCGAGCCCGCGCTCGAACCGCAGCTCGTACCGGCCGTCGGCGAGCCGCCGCAGCTTGTCGTCCACCCCACCCCCATCAGGGCATATTCCGACAAGAGAATATTTCCAGAGAACCATATTGATCGCGGCGGGATGCGACAAGTGGTGACGCGCGCCACTTGTGGGACTGGATGGAATTAGCTGGGTGCGACTGATGTTGGTTGATAGCATCAGACTCAAGTAGATGGCGGCGGAAGCCAGCAACACCGTCGCGAGGAGGTTAGGAATGGCGACGTTCTTCGGATCGGCCGGCGGCCCTTTCGACGAGTACTTCGCGCGCTTCTCCGGTGCCGACGACGCCGCGCCGGGCTCGCGCCGGATCGACATCACCCAGCTGATGACCGAGCAGGCTCAGCAGCTGCTGAGCGGCGCCGCGCGCTTCGCCCGGGACCGCGGGCAAACCGACCTGGACGCGCTGCACCTGCTGTGGTCGGCCGCGCACGAGACCCCGACCCGCGAGCAGTTGGCGCAGGTAGGCGTGGACGTAGACGCGTTCGCCGCGCAGGTCGAGGAGCACCTACCGGCGGCCGGTGAGGCGGTCGGCGACCGGCCGGTGGCGTTGACGCTGGCGGCCCGGACGGTGCTCGCCGACGCACACCGGGTGGCCCGCGCGCTCGGCTCCACCTACATCGGCCCGCACCACGTCCTGCTGGCGATGTCGGCGAGCGCCGACTCGGAAACCGGGCGGCTGCTCAGCGCCGCAGGCGCCGGGCCCGAGGCGTTGCGCGCCGCGAGTCAGCGTCCCCGCACCGAACAAGACCAGCCGCGCGAGGACAGCAACACCCCCACGCTCAACCAGTACGGCCGGGACCTCACCGCCCGCGCCCGCGACGGCGAGCTGGACCCGGTGATCGGTCGCGCCGACGAGATCGAGCAGACCATCGAGATCCTGTCGCGGCGCACTAAGAACAACCCGGTGCTCATCGGCGAGGCAGGCGTCGGCAAGACCGCGATCGTCGAGGGCCTGGCCCAGCGCATCGCAGCCGGCGAGGTGCCTCGGGTGCTCTCCGGCAAGCGCGTGATTCAGCTGGACCTGTCAGGGATGCTGGCCGGCACCCGGTACCGCGGCGACTTCGAGGAGCGGATGACCAAGGTCATCGACGAGATCTCGGAGCACAGCGGTGAGCTGATCGTGTTCATCGACGAACTGCACACCGTCGTCGGTGCCGGCGGCGCCGAAGGCGCGATGGACGCGGGCAACATGCTCAAGCCCCGACTCGCCCGCGGCGAGTTGCACGTGGTCGGCGCGACGACGCTGGACGAGTACCGCAAGCACATCGAGAAGGACCCGGCCCTGGAGCGCCGCTTCCAGCCGGTTCAGGTGCCCGAGCCGAGCGTGCCGGACACCGTCTCGATCCTGCAGGGCCTGCGCGAGCACTACGAGGCGCACCACCAGGTCCGCTACACCGACGACGCGGTGCAGGCCGCGGCGCAGCTGTCCGACCAGTACATCAACGACCGGTTCCTGCCGGACAAGGCGATCGACCTGATCGACCAGGCTGGGGCGCGCAAGCGGCTGTCGGCGGTGGCGCCGGACGGCGCCGAGCTGCGCAGCCGGATCGAGCGGCTGGAGCAGGAGAAGGACGCGGCGGTCGCCGCGGAGGACTACGAGCGGGCTTCCGCGCTGCGCGACGAGATCAACGAGGCGCAGGGCGAGCTCGGCGGAGCCGGCGAGGCGGGGGTCCTGGAGGTGACCGCCGAGGACATCGCCGAGGTCGTCGCGCGGGCGACCGGGGTGCCGGTCAGCCGCCTGACCGCCGCCGAGAAGGTCCGGCTGCAAGGGCTGGAGCAGGAACTGCACCAGCGCGTGGTCGGCCAGGACGACGCGGTGCGGGCACTGGCCCGCGCGGTGCGGCGCTCGCGCAGCGGGCTGGGCGACCCCGACCGGCCGGTCGGCAGCTTCCTGTTCCTCGGCCCTACCGGCGTCGGCAAGACCGAGCTGGCCAAGGCGCTGGCCGAGTCGCTGTTCGGCGATGAGCAGCGGATGGTCCGGCTGGACATGAGCGAGTTCCAGGAGCGGCACACCGCCAGCCGGCTCGTCGGCGCACCGCCCGGCTACGTCGGGCACGGCGAGGCCGGTGAGCTGACCGAGGCCGTGCGGCGGCACCCATACTCGGTGATCCTGCTGGACGAGGTCGAGAAGGCACACCCGGACGTGTTCAACACTCTGCTGCAGGTGCTCGACGACGGCCGGTTGACCGATGGCCAGGGCCGCACCGTCGACTTCACCAACACGGTGCTGATCATGACGAGCAACCTCGGCTCGGAGGTCGTCTCCAGCGTCGGCGGCAAGATCGGCTTCGCTGCTTCGGACGCCGACCCGGCGCTCGACGAGCGGATCATGCCGCGGCTGCGCGAGGCGTTCCGGCCGGAATTCCTCAACCGCATCAACGAGATCGTGGTCTTCAAGCGGCTCGACGGCGAGCAGCTGCACACGATTACCCGGATGCTGCTGGAGCAGACCGTGGGCCGGCTGCAGGCGATGGGCATCGGCGTCGAGTTCGACGCGGCGGCGGTGGCCTGGATCGCCGAGCGCGGCTACCGGCCCGAGTTCGGGGCCCGGCCGCTGCGGCGGGCGATCGAGCGGGAGGTCGGCGACCGGATCAGCGACCTGCTCCTGGACGGCGAACTGCCCGAGGGAGCCGAACTTCGGGTGTCCGTGGCGGGCGGCGAGCTGACCTTCCAGGTCGGCGAACCGGCCGCGACGGCGGCCTGATCCGGCACCGCGACGGGGCGGACGCGACAAGCGCCCGCCCCGTTTTCCTTGCGGAAGAAGGGAAGGACCGTCGCGTCGCGGGGACGATAGGTGCATCATGGCGGGCGTGTCCGATCGCATCGCCGTCTACGGGACGCTCCAACACGGCGCGACCGCTTGGCAGTTGTTGGCACCGCTGGTCGTCGGACCGGCGGTGCCGACGTGGTTGCCCGGCGCGCTGTACGACACCGCCAACGGCTATCCCGCGCTGAAACTCGGCGAGGATTCCCGTGTGCCCGCACAGGTTTTCCGGCTGCACGATCCGGAACGCGCCTGGCCGGTGCTCGACGAGTACGAAGGACCGGAGTACGAGCGCCGCCGGATCGAACTCGACGGCGAGCCGTGCTGGGTCTACGCCTGGCGCGGCCCGGTCAGCGGCATGAGCCCGCTCCCCCACGGCTGGCCGTAGTGAGAACCGACCGAATGCCCCGCGAGTTGGACAGTTTCCGGCAGCACCGGGACGGCTCAGGGCAGCGCCGACTGCACGGCTTCCGGGGTCCGGGCGACTACCGTGGTGCCGTCGTCGGCCGTGATGATCGGGCGCTGGATGAGCTTCGGGTTCGCCACCAGCGCCTCGATCCACTGGTCCCGGGTCGACGGCTCCCGCGCCCAGGTCTTCAGGCCGAGTTCCTTCGCCACCGGCTCGGCCGTCCTGGCGATGTCCCACGGCTCCAGCCCGAGCCGTTCCAGCACCTCGGCCAGCTCCGCGGCCGTCGGCGGCTCGTCCAGGTACCGGCGCACGGTGTAGTCCACTCCCGCCTCGTCCAGCAGTGACACCGCCGAATGGCACTTCGAACACGCCGGATTGACCCAGATCTCCATCGGAAACTCCCCTGCCACGACGACTGCGGACATAGGCTAACCGCGCCGCCCGTCACACGTGCCGATGGTCCCTTCACAGCGGAAGCCATCGTTGCGATACTTGCTCAACTGACGGATGAGCCGTTGGAGGTGGGCCATGCTTCCGAGGGATGAGCGGCGCCGCCTGCGGGAGATCGAGCAGCAGCTCATCGGCGATGATCCCAAACTGGCCCGCCGGTTGACCGAGACCAGCGCGTGGCGGCGGCTGTGGGCGCTGATGTCGCCGCGGATGGCGCTGGTCGTGTTCGCCGCGGTCATCGCAGTGGTGTGCCTGTTCCTAGGCGAAGGCGGTGGCGTGTTGTCCGCCGGGGCGTTGGCCGTGATCGTGTTCCTCTCCCGAAACTGGCAGATCCGCCTGGAATGAGCCCGGAAACGCAAGGTCCCGGTCAGGCCACGCCTGCTGTAGGCGAGCACCCCGATGTTGTGCTCGCGGGGATAGGGCAGGATCTCCAGTTCGATCTCGCGCCGGAACCGGTGGTAGGGCGGCTGCAGGGTCTCGACCGGCCGGAAGCGGTCGGACTCGGCCAGCTGCCGGGCGTCGTAGTTGGACACCCCGACGTGCCGACCTCGCCCTCGTCGACCAGTTCCTGCAGCGCACCGGCGGGTTCCCCGGTCGGCGTGCCGGGGTTTGGCCAGTGCATCCGGTAGAGGTCGACGTGGTCGAGCCGCAGCGCCCGCAGGCTCTCGTCGATGCCCTGGCGCAGCCACGCCCGACCGGCATCGCGCGATCGGCCGCCACCGGGATCGATACCGCCCTTCGTCGCTATCACCAGGCTGTCGCGGTCGCTGGTCGGCTCGTCCCGAAGCGCGGTGCCGAGCACCTCCTCGGACCCGCCCGAACCCGTAGGCCTGCGCGGTGCCGAACAAGTTGGTGCCGAGCTCGCGCGCGTGCCGGATCGCTTCGATGGCGGCACGCTCGTCGAAGAACCCCCAATCCCGCCGAGCTGCCCGGTGCCGAAGGCGATCCGGGACACGGTCATGCCGGTCCTGCGCACGATTGTTTCGCGCCTGCCCAGGACACCGCACCCGGTGCCCGCACGCCGATCACTGTCCACAGTAGCCAGCTGAAGGGTTTTCCTTTTCCGGCTGTCAGGAGTTGTGCGGCACAAACCGGCGAGCGGTAGCACAATCGCCATGAGTTCACCTCCGGTGATAGGAGAATTCGATGACCTCTGTGGCGTTCCTGGGCACCGGCACGATGGGCGCCGCGATGGCGCGAACCCTGCTGGGAGCCGGTTTCCCGGTCCGGGTCTGGAACCGCACGCGCGCCAAGGCGGCATCGCTGTCGGCCGATGGCGCAACCGTCGCGGAGACGCCGGCGGAGGCCGCCCGGGGCGCTGACGTGCTGATCACGATGTTGCTGGACGCGCCCTCCACGGTCGCGGCGGGCGAGGCGGCAGTCGCCGAACTGGCGCCGGGCGCGATGTGGGTGCAGATGGGCACGATCGGACTGGCAGGTCTGGCCGAAGCACATGCCGCCGCAGGCGGGGTGACGCTGGTCGACGCGCCCGTGGTGGGCACGAAACTCCCGGCGGAGCGCGGCGAACTCGTCGTGCTGGCCGCAGGGCCGACCGAGGTGCGCGACCGCGTGCAACCGCTGTTCGACGCCATCGGGCAACGCACCCTCTGGCTCGGCGAGGACGCCGCGGCCGCGGCCGCAACACGGCTGAAACTCGTCGTCAACAACTGGATCCTGACGCTCACGAACGCGGTGGGCGAGGCGATGGCGCTGTCCGGTGCGCTGGGCGTGGACCCCGCGGACTTCCTGTCCGCGATCGGCGGAACAGCGACGGATTCGGCATACGCGCAGGTCAAGGGATCAGCCATCATCAACGGCGACTTCACGCCGTCGTTCGCGTTGCGCGCCGCGGGCAAAGACGCGGAGCTGGTCGCCGAGGCCGCGGGAGATTCGGTGCGGCTCGACCTCGCCGACGCGGTGCGGGAGCGGTTCCGGCGGGCGAAGGCGGCCGGTCATGGCGACGAGGACATGGCCGCCGCCTACTTCGCATCGTTCCAGGATTGACTCCCGGGTTTCTCGAAGCGTGGGAGCCACCGAGCCGTCGTTGACCTTCGCCGCGGGCGGCTGACAGCATCGTGCTCGTGTCCGGACGCATCGCGTTGACCTGGCGCCTGCACGTCGATCTGCGACGGCAGGCCAGCGCCGCCTGTCGTCCCCGCTGAGTTCCTCGCGCTGAATCCTCGCAAACCCCGCAGTTCCGGGGCCGTTCCCTCCTGCCCGCGCGCCGTTTCCCGCAACGATGGAGCAATCGACCGTGCGTCGTCGTGATTTCCTTGCTGCCCTTGCCCTTTCCACCGCCTCCGCCGGACTGCTCAGCGCCTGCGCGAGCGGCCGGGACGACCCGGCCCAGGCGCCGGTGCCCGCGCCCGTCGACGCCGGGCGACTGGCGCAGGTGACCCTGCGCGTCGGCGACCAGAAGGGCAATTCACGTTCCCTGCTGCGATCGGCCGGTCTGGACGACTTCCCGTACACGGTGCAGTGGGCGACCTTCCCGTCCGGTCCGCCGCTGCTGGAAGCGGTGTCGGCGGACGCGATCGACCTCGGCGGGGTCGGCAACACGCCGCCGCTGTTCGCCGCCGCGGCCGGGGCTAAGATCAAGATCATCGCCACCTCGAAGGGCAACGTCGCCAGCGATGCCCTGGTGGTGCTGCCGAACTCGCCGCTGCGGGGCCGCGACCAGCTCCGGGGCCGCAAGATCGCGGTCGCCAAGGGAAGTTCGGCACACGGCCAGATCCTGTTGACGTTGCGCGCGGCCGGGCTCACGGTCGACGACGTCGAGCTGGTGTTCCTGCAGCCCTCCGACGCGCTCGGCGCGTTCAAGCAGGGCTCCGTGGACGCGTGGGCGATCTGGGACCCGTACTTCTCGCAGATCCAGCTGGAATCGGGCGCCCGGGTGATCGCCGACGGCCAGGGCACCGCCAACGGCCTGAGCTTCCAGGTCGCGGGAACCGCCGCGCTGGCCGACGCGGGCCGCAACACCGCCATCGCCGACTACCTGGTGCGGCTGGCCAAGGCGCAGCGCTTCGCCGACGGCAACCGGGAGCAGCGCGCGCAGGCCTGGTCGGCGGACACCGGGCTGCCGATCGAGGTGACCCGGCGGGCCACCGGCCTGGGGCCGGACCTGCCGGTGCCGCTGGACGACGCAGTGATCCGCTCGGAGCAGGAACTCGCGGACGCGTTCGTGGCAGCCAAGGAGATCCCCCGCCGGTTCGAGTTCGCCGGGTTCGTCGACACCCGATTCGCGACCCAGCTCACCGCCGTCTGACACGACTGTCGCCGCTTCCCACGACGACAAGCAGACTCCGAGGAATCCGGGAGAACACCGCATGAGCGTCACCACGCACTGGTTCTTGCCCACCCACGGCGACGGCAGGTCCATTGTGGACAGGCCGCACGTCACGCCGACCGGGGCCGACACCCCGCGTCAGCCCGACATCGACTACCTGGCGCAGGTTGCGCAGGCCGCCGAGCACCTCGGTTTCACCGGGATGCTCACCCCCACCGGAACCTGGTGCCAGGACGCCTGGATCACCACGGCGGCGCTGCTGGCTCGCACCCGGCGGATCAAGTTCCTGGTCGCGTTCCGGCCCGGCTCGCTGACCCCGACGCTGGCGGCCCAGCTGGCCACCACCTACCAGCGGGTCTCCGGCGGGCGGCTACTGCTCAACATCGTCACCGGCGGCGAATCCGTCGAGCAGCAGCGCTACGGCGACTGGCTGGACCACGACCAGCGGTACGCGCGCACCGACGAGTTCCTCGCCGCGCTGCGCGGCATCTTCACCGGCGAGCCGCTCGACTTCGATGGCGAGCACTACCAGCTCCGCGGCGCCACCGCGTTCGAGGCGCCGGACCCGCAGCCCCCGCTGTACTTCGGCGGTTCCTCGGACGCCGCCCTGCCGGTGGCGGCGCGGCACGCCGACGTGCACCTGACCTGGGGCGAGCCGCCGGGCGCGGTGGCCCGGAAGGTGCAGCGGCTGCGCGAGCTCGCCGCCGACGAGGGCCGCACTCTGCGGTTCGGCATCCGCGCCCACATCATCACCCGGGACACCAGCGCCGAGGCCTGGGCCACCGCGCAGAAGTTCGTCGACCAGATGGATCCCGCCGATGTGGCCCGCTCCCAGGCGAAGTTCGCGACCACCGAATCCACCGGCCAGCGAAACATGGCCGCCCTGCACGGCGGTGTGCTGCGCGGCGACGCGCGGGAGCTGGAGATCCACCCCGGGCTGTGGGCGGGGGTCGGTCTGCTGCGCGGCGGCGCGGGCACCGCGTTCGTCGGCAGCCACGCCGAGGTCGCGGATCTGATCGAGGAATACCACGCGGTGGGCATCGAGGAATTCGTGCTCTCCGGCTACCCGCACCTGGAAGAGGCGTACTGGTTCGGCGAAGGAGTGCACCCGGAACTGGTCCGCCGAGGCCTGCTCGCTTCGGCCGAGTCCCCGGCACCCGAGCTGGCAACCGCCAGGTGACCTACCCGCAATTTCGATGGAAATTGGGCTCTTGTGACTTTTCTGTGGGTGGTTTGAGCTTGGATTTTGGTTCTGGAGACGGGGGCACACCGTTGCTACGTCTAGGTTTCTGGCTTGTCCAGAGTCAGGAACCGAGGAGCGGACAACGGCGTGCCGAAGGCCGGTTTATGGCGTGTTGTGGTGGGCGTCGACCGGAGCATGGTCATCGAGGATGCCGAGTTCAACGAGACCGCCGAAGTGGTGGTGGTACACGTGCGTGCGCGTAGGCACGAGTGTCACCAGGTCGTGAGCGGCAATGCCGGTTCTTACCGGAACAAACACTCACCACCAGTCCCCACCTGGTCGTGAGCGGCAATGCCGGTTCTTACCGGAACAAACACTCACCACCAGTCCCCACCTGGTCGTGAGCGGCAATGCCGGTTCTTCGGAGCCGGTTCTTACCGGTGTCGTGTCTCGGTAGATGTGTCAATCCCCGGACACGCATAACTCACGGAAGAAGCAGAAGAGCCGGAAATCGCAGAAGTTATCCGCAATCTTCGGCGTGTCGTGTCCCGACACGCCGAAGATCCGCAATTTCCATTGAAATCGGACCTTCGATTTCAATGGAAATTGCGGTCGGTGCGGTGTCTTGTGTGGTGGGGGCGGGCGCGTCACCATGGTGGGGAGATTCTGGACCGAAGCGGTCTGAAATCTCCGGTGCCGCGCAGAGGAGGCAGCGTTGACGGGCTCCGCAGGACGCCAGCCGGTGATCGCCGGTCTGGGCATGACCGAACTTGGCAAGGTCTACGGCCGCACCGCGGGGCAGTTCGCCGCGGACGCCGTGCGCGCCGCCGTCGCCGACGCCGGGCTCAAGCTGTCCGATGTGGACGGAATCCTCACCAACTCCGGGATGTCCGGCGGCGTCGACATCTGGACGCTGCAGCAGGAACTCCAGGTCCGCGACCTGCGGCTGCTGACCGAGATGCAGGCGTTCGGCTCGTCGGCCGGCTCGATGCTCGCCTACGCCTCGATGGCCGTGCAGTCCGGCATGGCCGACACCGTCGTGTGCGTGTTCGCCGACGCGCCCCGCCAGCCCGACAAGGGCAGCGTGGCCGCCGCCTACACCTGGCGGCGCAAGCCGACCGGCTTCGAAGGCCTGCTCGGCGCAAGCGGCCTGACCAGTGTGAACGCCATGTACGCTCAGGCGGCCCGGCGGCACATGAACACCTACGGGACCACCTCCGAGCAGCTCGGCGCGATCGCCGTGGCACAGCGGGAGTGGGCCGCGCGCAACCCGTTGGCGCAGTTGCGGGAACCGATCACGCTCGCCGACCACCAGACGTCGCGGATGATCGCCGACCCGTTGCGGCTGCTGGACTGCTGCCTGGTCAGCAACGGCGGCATCGCCGTCCTGGTCACCTCCGCCGACCGCGCCGCCGACCTGCGGCAACCGCCGGTGAACGTGCTCGGCTTCGCGCAGTGCCACCCCAACTACCCGGCCGCGCGCGGCAGCGAATTCGGCCTGGTCAGCGGGGCGGCGCAGGCCGGTCCGGCCGCATTGAAGATGGCCGGGTTGTCGATCTCCGACGTCGACGTCGTCGAGTTGTACGACTGCTACACCTTCACGGTGCTGATCACGCTGGAGGACTACGGCTTCTGCGCCAAGGGCGAGGGCGGCGAGTTCGTCGCCTCCGGCGCGCTGGCGCCGGGCGGAACCCTGCCGGTCAACACCGGCGGCGGCCAGCTGTCCGCCTATTACATGTGGGGCATGACCCCGCTGTCCGAGGCGGTGATCCAGGCCCGCGGCCACGGCGGAGAGCGGCAGGCACCGCGCAACGACGTGGTCCTGGTCAGCGGCAACGGCGGCATCCTGGCCCACCACTCCACCGTCGTGCTCAGCCCGAACTCCCTCGATTAACGAGTGTTTCAAAAATGGTTTGCGTAGCGGTGCGGGTAGCGGCACCTCGGGCGCCGTCTAGCTCTGGGATCCCCGACATCATGAATGCCAATTCACCACGTCGGGGCTGTCCTCGCGAGACCTCCCCGGAGAACCCGCGCCGGTGCAAGCTGAGTCCCACACCGCAAGCGGCTACCGCCGCTTATGGAAAAGATCATCGCTGAATCCGGGAGGAACCGTGATCTCCGTTGCCCGCAACGAGGCGTCCGCCGCGTTCTTCGACGGCAGCGCCCGCGGCGAACTGCTCGTCCGACGCTGCCCGCAGTGCTCGCCGGTCATCGCGCCCAACGTGCCGCAGTGCCCGGCCTGCGGCTCCACCGAGCTCAGCTGGGAACCCGCGAGCGGTGCCGCGACGGTGGTGACCTGGACCGTGGTGCCCGTTCCCGGCGGCGGCCACGTCGTCGCCGGCATCGTCGAGCTCGCCGAAGGGCCCTGGTTGCACGCGCGGATCCTCGACGTCGCGCCCGAGGACCTCGCCGAGGGGATCGCGCTCGGCGTGGGCTTCGAGCGGCACGAGGACGGCGAAGCCGTGCCGGTTTTCCACGCCGTCTGACCAGAGCGCGCTTCGCAGGTGGCTTGCTGTGGGACCACTGCGGCCCCATGTGCCGCTCACGAGGACAGGCGCTGGATGCTTGCCGAACTGCTGGACGACCTGCGGGCGGAAAGCGCGGACCTGGACGCGATGGTCGCCCGGCTGGCCCCGGAGAGGTGGGCGACGACCACGCTGGCGGCCGGGTGAACCATCGCCCACCAGATCGCGCACCTGGCCTGGAGCGACGACAAGTCGCACCTCGCCATCGCCGATCCCGACGAGTTCGTGGGCGGCAGCGCCGGGACTCGGAGGACATCGGCGTCTACGCCGGAGCCGCCGAAGGCGTCCGTACCGAGCCCGGCAAGCTGCTCGCGCGCTGGCGCGCGGGACGCGACCGGCTGCCGGCCGCGCTCACCGCCGCCCCGGCCAACGGTCGCCTGGTCTGGTACGGGCCGCCGATGACGCCCGCGTCGATGGCCACCGCGCGGATCACGGAGACCTGGGCACACGGCCATGACGTCGCCGACGCCCTCGGCGTCACGCGCGAACCCACCACCGCGGCTGCGCCACGTCGCACACCTGGACGTGCGAACCTTCGGATCCTCCTTCAGCACCAACGATATTCCCGTCCCCGGCGGGCCGCTGCGCGTCGAACTCCGCGAGCGGGGAAGCGGCGAGTGGGCCTGGGGCCCGGAAGCCGCCGCCGACCGAGTCAGCGGCCGGCGCTGGACTTCTGCCTGCTGGTGGCGCAGCGCCGGTACCGCGACGACCTGGCGATCGGTGCCGTCGGCGACACCGCGCGCCAGTCGCTGACGATCGCGCAGGCCTTCGCCGGTGCACCAGGCTCCGGCCGCGCTCCGATCGGTTCGTGAACGCTTGCGCCGGTGAGAACCGGGATCACCACTCAGGGCACGGTCGTGAGCGAATTTTCCGGTAAGAACCGGAAGATTCGCTCACGAACGCTTGCGACGACACGTACAGCTCGACGCCGCCGTCCTCGGTGGGCAGCGCCAAGCCGGACTCCGGGCCGAGGCATGCCTGATCCTGCATGCCGACCTCGTACTCGCCGGTCACGACCACGTCGGCCTGCTCGCGCGCGGCGGTGAGATCGCCGTGGCGAATCTTGACGTGCCGCACCAGGTTTCCGTCCGGGTGCACTCGGCGCGCGTCTTCGAGCGCGAGTTCCGCATCGGTCAACGGGTCGAGGGATTCGTAGTCGACTTGGACGAGCCTGGCCGCCTGCCGCGCCGTCTCCGGGTCGTCGGCGGCGTTCAACGCGAACCGGTTCGCCCTGGTTATCGTCCGATGTGGATCTCTCGACGATTACGATCCTCCAGCACTTCGCCTCCGATCGCGCGCCCTACATCACCAGTGGGCTCGTGATCATCGAGGACGCGGAGACCGGAGTCGGCAACACGAGCTGCCGCCGGTCGATGGTGCACTCTCCCACCGAACTCGCCACCAGCCTGCACTCGCGGGGCGACCTGTGGCGGCTGTGCGAGGAGTATCCGGCGAGTATCCGGCGAACTCGCCGAACGGGCCTTCTCTCCACGCGCGGGGCAGCAAGGTGGTGTTCATCGGCCGCAACCTCGACCCGAGCACCTCACCGAAGGCCTCCAATCCTGCACGGCCTCGGTTTCGGCCGCTCAAGTCCCGTGAGCGCTTTTCGGTGCCATAGCCTCTGCCATAGCCGCGAACAATACCGCTTAGCCTGGGTTGATCTTGGTGAGAGGTAGGCTCGCACCGCCGCGAGTTCTCAGACGTCCTCCGGCGAGGACAGTCCCAAAGCCGCGTTATTGGAAATCCCGGAGACCAGATGGCGTCTGGGGCTCCGCCACCCGCACCGTCACGCAAAACGACCCTGGGGAACAGATCATCCTGGGTTCAGGCCTAGTCGGTGGGAGATCCACGGCAGGGCGTCGGCGAAGGCCGTGCGCCAGACGTCGAAGGTGTGCCCGCCGTCGGGGATCACCACCAGCTCGGTGTCGATCCCGGCCACCCGCGACAGCTCGGCTAGCCGGTTCACGGCCGCTCGCGGTTCCGGGTCGTTGTCGCCGACCACGAAGAACCCGTGCAGTCCGGGAAACCTGCGGTGGGTCAGCAGCCAGGACGGCTCGTGGGCGTCGAAATCCTGCTGCGAGCCGCCGAACAACGCATCGGCAGCCCCCGCCGGGTCGTTCACGTCGCCATCGCGCGGGCCGAGCAGGCCGCCGAAGTCCCCGAAAGTCGCGAACACATCGGGATGGCGCAACGCGAGCATGATCGCGCAGCTGCCGCCTTCACTGAGCCCCGCCACCGCCCAGTCCCGTCCGGGGTCGCGGGTGAGGAATCTGCTGTGCACGAACCGGGGGACGTCCTCGGTCAGGTAGGTCTCGGCGTTGCCGCGGGCGCTGTCGACGCATTCGGTGTCCGCGAAGACGCCGCCGTTGACATCGGGGATCACGACGATCGGCGCTACGCCACCGTGCTGGGCCGCCCACCGGTCGGCGGTCCGCTGCGCCGCTCCGCCGTCCAGCCAGTCCGTCGGGCTGCCCGGAGTGCCGTGCAGCAGGACGATCACCGGCAACCTCGGCCGCGGGCTGGCGAACCACGCGGGCGGCAGGTACACGTTGGCGGGGCGTGCCTGGAATCCCGAGGCCTGGACCGGAATGTCGACGGTGACCACCATGCCGGACGCCGGCGGTGCCATCTGGGCGTTGAGCATCTCCAGCGAACCCTCGCTCTCCTCGGCCACCCCGAGCGCCTGGGCGAGCGTCAGGTAGTAGCCGAAGTACGCGTTCACCCCGACCAGCGCGTTCAGCGCGAGCGCACCCACGACGAGCGGGACGAGCAGCCAGCGCGCAGCGCGGTCGCGGAATCGCCACACCAGCACCACGAGCAACACCAGTGCTGCGGCCAGCAGCAGCGCGCGCACCGGCCAAAAGTCGACCAGTGAGAGATCCGCGCAGAAATCGGCCAACCACCGCATTCCCGGCAACCTCCCAGAATCCCGACACCGACCGATGTGGACGCCCGCCAGCGTACCGGGGGTTTTGCCGGAACAAACCGGAAAACCGGGTCATACGGACGAAATCGCCGGACGGCACAGCGATTCCACTCGATGGGTAATAATCGTCTTCGTGCGGGTGGCATTGACGAGTGGCATAGGCACGGGACCGCAGCTCCCCGCTTCGGTCACCGAACAGGCGGGCGGGCGCAGTCCACTGGAGTCCGTGGTGCTGGTGGGGGTGCTCACACTGCTGACCATAGGCGCGATCGTGGTCGTGAAGCGGTGGAAATTGCGCAGAATCGCCTATTCCGTCCCGGTTCTGCTGGCGCTGCTGACATGCGCGGCCGGGGTCAACAGCTACGTCGGCTACGTTCGGTCGCTCGACGACTTCGGTCGGTTGCTGATGCTCGCCAGCGGCGGCAACAGCGACACCGAACCAACTGCGATGCAGCCGAACCTGGTGCCGGGCGGCGTGCGGGTGACCGACGTCTCACTGCCCGATCCGCGGCTGGGTATCCCGACCGGCCGCACCCGGGTGCTGCTGCCGCCCGGATACGATGACCCGGGGCGGGCCAACGAGCGCTATCCGGTGGTCTACCTCGTGCACGGCTACCCCAGCGGCGGCCCGGACGACTGGCTCGGCCCGGGTGGCGCGGTACAGACCTTGCAGGCGCTGTCGGACGCCCGCGCCGCGCGGCCGATGATCGTCGTCGCGGTGGACGCCACTGCGGGCACCGGCACCGACTGGGAGTGCCTGAACGTGCCGGGCGGCCCGCAGCTGGAGTCGTACCTGACCACGACCGTGCCGCAAGCGATCGACGCCCGATTCCGCACGCTGCCCGACCGGGGCGCCCGGGCGATCGGCGGGATGAGCGGCGGCGCGTTCTGCGCGCTGAACCTGGCGCTGCGCAACCAGAACACCTACTCGGTGATCCTGGCCAGCGAGCCCTACGACGACCCCGAAACCACCTTGCTGGACGGCCACCCCGACCTGCTGCGCGCCAACACCCCGCGCGAGTACCTCCCGGCGTTGCCGCTGACGCGACCGCTCTCGGTGATGCTGCACGCCGGTGTCGTCGCGCACTCCGACGTCGACCTCGCATACCGGCTCGGCGACCAGCTCGCCGCCCACGGCGCGAACGTCGCGGTGCGCACCGAACCTGGCGAATGGCACACGTGGCGCAACGCCCGCATCGGCCTGCCCTACCTGCTGACCTTCGCCGCAGAGAACTTCACCGCCGGCCAACCACAAGAACACCACTGACGGAACCACCGGCTCCGCACGTCAAAGCCCACGAGCGGCGGCTAGTCGCGCCGGGTCCGTCGTAGTCGTAGTCGGTGGCTAGTCGCCATGGCGACTGTCCGGGATGTGGCGTTGTGGCGGCGCCGCTCGTGCCTCGAAACACCAAGGCCCTTGCCGCGCCCTCGCGGAGCCGGGGCACCCGAACTTGCCGGGGCAGTGCCGGTGATGGGTGTGAGGCGAAACGGACCATACGGCACACCTTATTGACGCGAACAGTCCGTTCGCCCCACACCAACAACCCGCAGGTACACCACTCGCCCCACAACAAGTTCCCAGGCGGGCTCTACGCCACCCCAAAATGATCCCGGCATCGTCGAGGAAGTGCGACGCTTCGACAAGCTGGTCGGGATCCGGGTCGACATCGCCCGGATCCCGACCGAGCGGCTCGCCGAACTAGTCGAGCTCGCGTGGCGGCACAAGGCGCCGAAGCGGCTCAGCGCCGAGCGGCGAGGTCCGCCCTGACCAGCGGGAACGCCAGGGTCTCGCGGATCGATCCGCCGGTGAGCAGCATGATCAGCCGGTCCACGCCGAGCCCCAGCCCGCCGGTGGGCGGCATCGCGTACTCCAGGGCCGCGAGGAAGTCCTCGTCGAGCTCCATCGCCTCCGGGTCGCCGCCCGCGGCGTGCATGGACTGCTCGGTGAGCCGGCGGCGCTGCTCGATCGGATCGACCAGCTCGGAGTAGCCCGTGCCCAGCTCGGTGCCGAACGCGACCAGGTCCCAGCGCTCCGCTAGGCGCGGATCGGTCCGGTGCGGCCTGGTCAGCGGCGAGACCTCGGCCGGGAAGTCGGTGTAGAACGTGGGCTCGGTGGTACGGGCTTCCACCAGCCGCTCGTACATCTCCAGCAGCACCGCGCCGCGCACCCAGCTCTCCTGGTGCGGCACCGACGCCGCGTCGCACAGCTTCCGGAGGCGGGCCAGCTCGGTGTCGGCGGTGACTTCCTCGCCCAGCGCCGCCGACACCGCGTCGTTGACCGACACAACCGGCCAGTCACCACCGAGGTCGAACTCGCCGTCCGGGCCGACGGCCGTGGGCGTGCCGCGCGCGGCGGTCGCGGCCGCCAGCACCAGCTCCCGGCACAGCTCGCGCATCGTCGTGTAGTCGCCGAAGGCCTGGTACGCCTCCAGCATCGTGAACTCGGGATTGTGCTTGTGCGAAACGCCTTCGTTGCGGAAGTTCCGGCCGATCTCGAACAGCCGCTCCACGCCGCCCACGCACAGCCGCTTGAGGTACAGCTCCGGGGCGATTCGCAGGTACAGACGCATGTCGTAGGCGTTGCTGTGGGTGGTGAACGGCCGCGCGTTCGCCCCGCCGTGCACCGGCTGCAGCATCGGCGTCTCGACTTCGAGGAAATCCGATCGAACCAGCGTTTCCCGCAGCGCGTGCACCGCGGCGCCGCGGGCCCGCAGGGTGTCGCGGGCTTCCGGGCGCATGATCAGGTCCACGTGGCGCTGCCGCACCCGGGCTTCGGGATCGAGCAGGCCCCGGTGCTTGTCCGGCAGCGGGTGCAGGCACTTCGCCGCCAGCTGCCAGCCGCTCGCCAGCACCGACACCTCGCCGCGCCGCGACGTGACCACTTCGCCGGTCACCGACACCTGATCGCCGATGTCGACTCGCTGCCGCCAGGCCTGCTGCAGCTCGGTCCCGGATTCCTTGGTGGTGAGCATTACCTGCAGGTCGCCGGAGAAGTCCCGCAGCGTCGCGAAGCAGACCCCGCCGTGGTCGCGCAGCAGCACCACGCGCCCGGCCACCGAAGTGTGCTCGCCGGTCCTGGCGTCGGCCGGGAGGTCCCGGTAGTTCACGGCGACGGCCCGGCAGCGCTCGGTGCGCGGCACCGCGACCGGGTAGGGTTCGATGCCGTTGGCCCGCAAGGCGTCCAGCTTGTCCCGCCGCACCTGCTGCTGCTCCGATCCGACGCGCCGCGGCACCTCGGATTCCGTTTCCAGCTCCGGGAGTTCCACCGAATCATCCAATGTGGACTTTTGGCGCGGCGTGGGCAGGAAGCCCTCCGCGACCGCCGAGGCGATGCCGACCCGTGCGAGGTCGCGCCGCTCGGCGAACGCCACGTAACGCGGGAACCAGTGCGGCAGGTACTTGACGTTCGACCGGTACAGCGACTCCAGCTGCCACCACCGGGAGAAGAACAGCAGCAGGCCTCGCCAGGCCCGCAGCACCGGACCAGCGCCGATCCGCGCGCCTTCCTCGAACGCGGAGCGGAACATCGCGAAGTTCAGCGAGATCCGCTCCACCCCGAGCCGCGGCGCGGCCTGAGCCAGCGAGCTGACCATGAACTCGACGACGCCGTTGTCCGCGTTGCGGTCGCGGCGCATGACGTCCAGCGACAACCCTTTGTGGCCCCACGGCACCAGCGAAAGCAGCGCCACCAGCTCGCCGCGGTCGGTCTGTGCCTCGACCAGCACGCAGTCGCCGTCCTCCGGGTCGCCGAGCCGGCCGAGCGCCATCGAGAAGCCGCGCTCGCTCTCGGTGTCGCGCCAGGCTTCGGCCAGCCGCGCGATCTCGGCCATCTCCGTCTCCGGCACCTCCCGGTGCCGCCGGATGCGCGCGGTGTGCCCGGCGCGCTGAACCCGGTTCACCGCCTGCCGCACCGGGCGCATGTCCCGGCCGTCCAGGCTGAACTCCGCGACGTGCAGCACCGCTTCGTCGCCGAGCTGCAGGATCTTCATCCCCGCGCGCGAGTACGCCGTCGCACCGGGTTCGCTGACGCCCATCACCGCCGGCGTCCAGGTGTACTCCCGGCACATCGCCAGCCACTTGGCGATCGCCGGCCGCCAGGCCTCCGGGTCGCCGAGCGGATCACCGCTGGCCAGGCAGACCCCGGCTACCACTCGGTAGGTAATTGCGGCCTTGCCGCTGTCGGAGAACAGCACCGCCTTGTCGCGGCGGGTGGCGAAGTAGCCCAGCGAATCGCGTTCGCCGTGCTCGGCGAGCAGGCGCCGGACTTGCTGTTCCTCGTCGGGACGCAGGGCGGCGGCAAGCCGCTGGGCGCGCAGCAACAGGAACAGCGCGGTGAACAGGGCGGCCGCGCCGAACAGGCCGAGGACGAAGTTGACCCAGCCTGGCGCATGCCCGACCCCGGTGATGTTGAAGTCGATCGCGCCGCCAAGCACCCGCTCGAGGGTCCAGGTCAACCGTTCCTGCGCGCCTCGCAGGGAACCCGGGAACAACGAGACCAGGCCGTAGCCGAGCCCCACGAACGCGGCGATGAGCAGCACGAACACCACCGCCGCCTGGTAACCGCTGCCGCGTTTGGCGCGGCCGTAGAACTCGCCGCGCGCCAGCCACAGGGGCACGAACGCCAGCGCCGAGACGATGATGTTGGCGCCGAAGACCCATTCGTGGGCGATCGGCACGTGGTAGCGGGCGCCCAGCTCCTCCATCCACAGCGCCTCGATGCGGTCGCCCAGCACCACGAGCACCACGACGTCGCCGAGCACCTGCAGCGCCAGGATGCCGATCAGGATCCACAGCGCCAGCCACTTCCTGCGTTTCAGCGCGGCCGCCAGCACCGCCAGGAACGCCCCGTAAGCTAGGTTCGGCGGAGCGGGGAACAGGACGTTGTCGACGAACTTGCGCACCGGCTGCATGTTCCCGAACAGCGCAAGGCCCACCGCCGAGGCCACGCACAGCAGCGCCACGACGAGCACTGTGCCGGCGGTGATGCTCGGCATCCGGCTGCGCCACCGTCGCCGCGCGGTCTCCTCCTGCTGGGCCACTGCGTCCCTCCCCGGGCGTGGATCGGCGGTGCGGTCGTCGGGGTCGGCTCACCGCATTCGCGCCGCCACCAATCTACGACCGGTCGGGTACTCCGCGCCGCCACCCCGACCACACCTCACGCGATTTCCTTGATCTTGGTACCCAATTCGGCGATGTCCGCCCACAGAGGACCAATCGGCCGATTGGGATCCCGCAGTCAGCTCCCGGCAATGCCACCAGGCTCGCCAGCTGCTCCGGCCGGTTCGCGCCGCCGTGCGACAGCACCACACCGGAACCGGTGGTGACCACGGCATACGGCGGGCCCGGAACGCTGTTGACGTCGCAGACGTCCGGACCGGTCACCAACGGCAGCGAGATCTCCTGCCCGTCGAGACACTCCCGAACCTCTTTCGGCCCATCAGCGCTCAGCAGCACCACGGGCAACGTCGCGGCGGCCGCGCCGGGTTCTGGCAGCATCACCCGGCAATGGCCGCAAAGCGGGTCTGCTGCAGGAGCCCCGATGCGGGAACCGTTGAAATCGAAGAGCCCGAAATGGCAGGAAAAGGGCGTTTACCTGCTGACGGCGTCCATCGTCACACTGCCTGGATCGGGGACCCGCCCAGGCAGGCACATCGGTTAGCCGGCGAGGAAGTCGTTGATCAGCGTTGCGCAGGCCGCCGGGTTGTCTTCCTGGACCAGGTGCCCGGCCCCGGCGATCCAGTTCAGGTCGGCATGCGGGATCCGCTGCGCCAGGTTCTTCGCGCGGTCCGGCGGTAGCCAGGTGTCGTGGTCACCCCAGGCGATCACGACCGGGCAGTCGACTTCCGCATAGCGGTCCTCCATCTCTCGAGTGAAGCGTTCGTCGGCCTGACCGATCTGGCGGTAGAACGCCGGCTGGCCAGCCTCGCCAAGCCAAGGTGCGACCAGCGCGTCGAGCACCTCGCCGCGCAGTTCGCGGTGCGCCGCCGTCGCGATGTAGGTGCGGACCAGCGCCTCGTGCAGGTTCGGCGGCAACGCCGCAAAGACCTCGGAATTCTCCTGCACCAGGCGGAAGAAGTCCGATCCCCACGGGCGCACGCTGACCGCGTCGACCAGCGCCAGCCGTCCATATCGGACACCGTCGAGCAACGTCGATCGCAGCGCCACCGCTCCGCCGAAATCGTGGGCGACCACCGGGGGAGCGCGCAAGCCCCAGTGCCGCAGCAAGCCGGTGAACACCTCCTGTTGGGCCGCCAGCGAGACGTCCTGGCCGTCGCGCTTTTCCGACCGCCCGTAGCCCGGCATGTCCCAGACGAACACCTGGTGCCGGGCGCTGAGCACACCGGCGACGTCGCGCCAGACGTACGACGAGAACGGTGTCCCGTGCAGCAGCACCACCGGGTCCCCCCGCCCCAGGCTCGCCCACCGGACCGTCCCGTGCGGCGACTCGTACTGCTCCGGCAGATCCCAGCCCATGCCCACCTCCTCCAGTTACCGTCTAGAAAGTTCTGCCAGTAACGTTACCAGCTGAGGTGCGATGCCGGTAATCTTTATTCGTGGCATACGACCGACCGGCCGCGCCGGGCGACCTCCAAGCAGTCGAGGCGTTCGGCAATTCCGCACGTTTCCTGCACGGCGAGGACGCCTTCGCGGACCTGGCTAGCACCCGGGACTGGTTGCGCACGCACGAATGGCACGACGCGGCCGGCGAACTGGACGAATCCGCGCACCGAGAACTGGTGCGCGCCCGCGAGGCGATCCGCGAGTATCTCGCCGGAACCGACTCAGCGGAGGTGAACGACTACGCGCGCCGCTTCCTGCGGCCGCCGCAGTGGCAGGACGGCCAGGTGGTGATCCCGACGGCGCACGCCACCGCGGCCGAGCGGCTGATCGGCCGGCTGATCGCGACCCTGGTCATCGACGGGCTGACCGGCAAGCCTGGCCGGCTCAAGGTCTGCCGCGCCGAAGTCTGCCGCTGGCTCTACTACGACCGCTCCCCCGGCAACAACAGCATCTGGTGCAGCATGGACATCTGCGGAGCACGCCACAAGATGCGCGCCTACCGAACGCGCCGAACCCGTTCGGGGAATGAGTGAGGGGCACCCTCGACCGCTCGGTCGGGGGTGCCCCTCACCTCGAACAGGACGGGATCAGGCCACGGCTTCGTCCGCGTCGTCCGGCGCGTCCTCGGGGCGCACCGGCAGCGCGTCGAAGGCCGCCGGCGGCTCCTGCCAGTGCGTCGCCGATCCACCGGCCTGGATCGCCTTCCACACCCGCTCCGGGGTGGTGGGCATGTCGACGTGCCGCACCCCGAGGTGCCTGAGCGCGTCCACCACCGCGTTCTGCACCGCAGGCGTGGAACCGACGGTGGCGGACTCGCCGATTCCCTTGGCGCCCAACGGGTTGTGCGGGCTCGGCGTCTCGGTGTTCGACGCCTCGAAGGACGGCAGGTCCGCCGCGGACGGGATCGTGTAGTCGGCGAGGGTGCCGGTCTCCGGGTTGCCCTCGGCGTCGAAGGTCACCTGCTCCCACAGCGCCTGCGCGATGCCCTGGGCCGCGCCGCCGTGCTGCTGGCCGCGCACGATCATCGGGTTGAGCACCCGGCCGCAGTCGTCCACCGCGATGTGCCGCAGCGGCCGGACGAACCCGGTCTCCACGTCCACCTCGACCACCGAAACGTGGGCGCCGAACGGGAACGTCGCGCCGCCGGGCACGAAGTCGATGTTCGCGGCCAGCCGCCCGCCGTCCTCGCCGGCGGCGCGGGCGAGCTCCGCCCAGGCGATCGTCGCGCTCGGCACCCCGGCCACGCCGAGCTCGCCGCCGTCGGACAGCTGGATGTCGTCGACGGACGCCTCCAGCCGGGACGCGGCCAGCTCCTTGGCCTTCTGCAACACTTCCTGGCCGGCCTCCTGCACGGCGCTGCCGGCGATCTGCAGCGACCGGGACCCGCCCGTCCCGCCGCCGCGCGGCACCTCCGCCGTGTCGGACTGCACGAACTCGATCGACTCCATCGGAATGCCCAGCGTGTCGGAGACGATCATCGCGAAGGAGGTGGCGTGTCCCTGGCCGTGCGCGGACGTGCCGACCTTGATCCGGGCGCCGTTCTCGTGCACCTCGACCTCGGCGTAGTCACCCGCACCACCGCCGGTGATCTCCACGTAGGCGCTCACCCCGATCCCCAGCAGCACTTTCTCACCGGCGTCGATGCGACGCGCCTGCTCGGCACGCAGCGCGTCGTAGTCGGCCAGCCGGAGCGCCTCGTCGAAGGGCAGCGCGTAGTCGCCGCTGTCGTAATTGGCGCCGACCACCGTCTTGTACGGGAAGGCCTCCGGAACGAGGAAGTTCTTGCGCCGCAACGCAATCGGATCCATCTCAAGCTCGGCCGCGGCCAGGTCCATCAGCCGCTCCAGCATCGCCGCTGCCTCCGGCCGCCCCGCACCACGGAATGCGCCGGTCGGCGTGGTGTTGGTGATAGCGGCGAGCGCGTCGTAGCTGATCTTCGGGATCTGGTAGACGCCCTGCGCCATCATGCGCGTCGAGCTCAAGGCCAGCGCGCCGCCCCAGCCCGCGTAAGCGCCGGAGTCGCCGATGACACGGCAGCGCAGGCCGACGATGGTGCCGTCGCGCTTGAGCCCCAGCTCCGCGTACTGCACCTGCGCGCGACCGTGCGGCATCGCCTGCATGTTCTCCGAGCGCGTCTCGATCCACCGGACCGGGCGTCCCAGGCGCTTGGCCGCCGCGATGGCGACCGCGTGCTCCGAGGTCACCCCGGCCTTGCCGCCGAACCCGCCGCCGACGTGCGGGGAGCTCACCCGCACCCGCTCCGGCTCCCAACCGAAGGCCTTGGCCACCCCGTCGCGCAGGACGTGCGGCATCTGCGTCGAGACGTGCACCGTGACCTCGTACTCCTCGTCCGGGCCGCCCGGCTGCACCGCGATCGCGTTGCCCTCCAGCGGAACCACCGCGACGCGCTGGTTCTCGATGCGGGCCCGCACCACGACATCCGCCTCGGCCAGCACGTCCGCCCCGGCCGGGTCACGGTACCCACCGGCCACGTTCGACCCCAGCTCCGGGAACTGCTGCTCCGCCTCGGGATCCAGGGCCTGCTCCGGGTCCGCGACGACGGGCAGCGGGTCGTAGTCGACGTCGACCAGCTCGATCGCGTCGGCGACCGCAGCGGCGCTCACGCCGACGACCACCGCGACCGCCTCGCCGACGAACCGAACCCGGTCGGTGGCCAGCGGGGGTCGCTTGACGTTCGGGTTGAGGTCGACGAACGGCGGTGGGATCGGCACGTCCAGGTCGGCCGCGGAGAACGCGGCGACGATGCCCGGCGCGGCGGCGGCCGCTGCGACGTCAATGCTGCCGATCTGCGCGTGCGCGACCGGCGAGCGGACGAACCCGAGGTGCAGCATGCCCTCCAGTTCGAGGTTGCCGACGTAGGTGCCCCGACCGCGGAGCAGTTCCGGGTCTTCGACCCGTTGGACCTCGGTCCCCAGTAATGAACCCACCATGTTCGAAACCCTATCCGTCCAGTCGCCGACAAGCATCGAAAAAACCGGTTGCGGACGGAGCGCAACAACGAACATCCGGCAAAAATTCCCGCCTGCCCGGATCCGGACCCGACCACTCCGGCCAGGCGGACGTACGGCCCGAGCACCCGTGAGTTTCTAGGCCAACCCCCTGCGGGGCCGCGGCGGTCCGTCCACGATGGCGGCAACCGGCCGATTCCGGACGATGCGGCGGAAAGCACCAGTTCCAGCACCTTCGGCACCCGCCCGATCGCCGGAATTCCCTGCCCGGCGAGGAAACGCGACAGCGCCCGCAACATCCCGGTCGCCGGATCGAAGGCGTGGGCGCACGCCCGGCTCCCGCCTCAGTGCCTGGCGACCAGGCGGCGACGTGGTCGGGCCGGGCGGGGCGTCGACTCCACTCCGCACAGGATGATGAAGCCCAGCATGGCCAGCGCCGCGTGCAGGAAGTTCTCGGCGGGGTGCAGCAGGAACGGCGTTCTCCCTTCGCCCGCAGTGCTTTCCGCGGTGCCGTAGACGAACAGCAAAACGCCGCCGACCATCTGCAGCGCGGCGAACAACGCCACCGCGCGCCGCCACGGAGCGGCGAGCAGCGCCAGCACGCCGACGATCAGCAGCAGGACGCTGTGCGCCGTGTTGAAGTGGAAGACCACCAGCACCGGGACGTCCCCAGATGCCCGCCAACCGGCATTCGCCAGCCCCAGTAAGCCGAGCAGGACCAACACCAGTCCCTCCGCGCCGAGCAGCAGCTGCCAACGCGTCTCCGGGCGCCGCCAGCGCGAGGCCCAACGGGAATCCATCTACCACCTCCGGGCACGCTCTCCGCTACCGAATGCCCGTTGTGGACCGATCGAAACCTGCCGCCGAGGCCCGTTGACCCGCTTGATCGTGGCTGTACTTTCCACGGACCAAGCGGCTGCTTCACGGATGTGAAAACCCAGGGTCTCCCGGAGCCCGGAACTGCGCGGGGTCGGCACATAAGGGTGCTCGATGGGAACAAGTGCCGCGTCTGACGAAGATCCATACCTGCTGACCGCCAAGGGCATCGAGGAACCACCGATGGGCTGGAAGTCCAGCCTCCGCTACCTCGGGCCGGGCCTGATCATCAGCGCCTCGATCGTCGGGTCCGGCGAGCTCATCGCCACCACCGCGCTCGGCGCCGAAGCCAGATTCGCCTTGCTGTGGCTGGTGATCATGTCCACCACCGTGAAGGTCGCGGTGTAGGCCGAGCTCGCCCGCTGGACGATCCGCACCGGCAAACCCGCGCCGTCCGGCTTCAACGACCTGCCGCCGCGGCTGGGCCGGATCGGCTGGACCAACGTGCTGTGGGTAATCCCCGCCCTGTCCAAGCTGCCGCAGGCTGGCGGCATCGTCGGCGGGCACGGCGGTCGCCTTCGGCCTGCTGATCCCCATCGGCGGCGATCCGATGAGCGGCACCTCCATCACCGCGTAGACGGTGATCGTCGAGCTCGGCTTCACGGTGGCGCTGCCGATCGCGTGGGGCGCGGCTTGCGCACGTCCTCGCGCAGCCGGCCCAGCCGAGGTCGACGCAGGTCAAAGTCCGGTTCGCGAACGGAGCCGGCGGCCTGGCCAGTATTCGGTGGACAGGCCGATGAGAATGCAATGCTTGACTGCTCCCCCGCCTGAAGGCGGGGGATTCTTCGTCCCTCGTCTCCAGGCGTAGTGGGGATTCCTGGCTCAGGCAGCCTCCCGGGGCAGCGCCTCGGGAGGTCTTGCGCCCTCAACACCAGCCGGGTACAGCCCAGCCCGGACCAGCATCACAGGCGCGGAGTTCTTGTCTCTCGGACAGACGTGCCCGCACGCGGTACAGGTATAGGTTCGTTCCGACAGCGGCAGCGCGTGCTTGGTTCTCGCCCCGCACTGTCCACAGTCCATTGTCGTGTGCTTCGGATCGACAAGCATCACCAGGCGTCCGTGCTTGCGCCCCATCATGATCAGTTCGTTTTTCGTGGCCGAGATCGCAGCATCAGCCGCTTTCCTGGCCATCGTGGTCTTCGCGAGAAATTTCGGGCGGAAGTCCTCCACCGCGATCGCATCGTGGTCCCTCGCCACGCGCAAGGCCCATTTACGGGCCGTGTCCTGACGCTGGCGGGCGACCTTCGCGTGCGCTTTCGCGGCCCGGCGTTGGGCTTTGCGGTATCCCTTTGAAGCGGGCTTGCCCTTCGCCGGCCGACGCCGGGCCATCATCCGCTGATAGCGGGCCAGCTTCACCGCCGCACGCTTGCCGTGCTCGGCATGCGGAAGATCGTGCGCTTCGGATGTGGTCGTAGCGGTCTCGGTCACACCCCAGTCGATGCCGATCACCTGACCGGTTTCCGGCAATGACCGTACCTCGGTCGCGACCACGAACGAGCAATACCAGTGCCCTTGGGCGTCCTGGTACACACGCACCGACGACGGCGCGCAGGGAAGCTCGCGGGACCACACCACCGCGCACACGATGCCACCCGCCAGGTGCAGGCGACCGTCGGTGATCCGGTACCCGCGCCGCGTGTAGTTCAAGCTCGGACGCGCGAGCGCCTTTTTCTTGAACTTCGGCATGCCCGCCCGCTGCCGCATCGGCAACCGGGCCTTGACGTCCTTCAACGCCTTGGCGCGGGACTTGGCGAAGTCACGGATGATCCGCTGCTGCGGAACCGAACCGCCGGCACTCAGCCAGTCGTGTTCACTCCGCCATCCGGTCAGCAGCTTGCACAGGTGCGCGGGACCGCATTTCTCGCCCGCACGGTACGCCTGACGGGAGGTGGCCACGCACTGGTTCCATACCCACCGGCACCGATCCCACTCGGCCAGCAGCGCATGCCGGGAGGTCAGCGACAAACGAAGCCGATAGGTGTACCGGGCGTGCCCGGCATCCTCGGTCTTCACTGTTGCTGCCATATGGATCACCGTAGCATTGGGTTTATGGCCATCGACAGCGAGTTCCCGTACAGGAAGACACGTAGTTTTCCGCATGCATGCTCACTTGGTTTTCGTCACGAAGTACCGGCACCCCGTGTTCACCGACGCACACCTGACCCGCATGGAAAAAATCATGCGGGAGGTATGCGGCGACTTCGACACCGAACTGGAAGAGTTCAACGGCGAAGCCAACCACGTGCATCTGCTGGTCAGCTTCCCACCCAAGGTCGCGGTGTCGAAACTGGTCAACTCCCTCAAAGGGGGTATCCTCCCGGCTGTTGCGTAAGGAGTACGAAGACCTGCGGTTCGCTTACTGGAGAGGTGTCCGGTTGTGGTCGGGCTCCTACTTTGCCGGGTCGGTCGGAGGCGCACCGATTTCCGTGGTGCGCCAGTACATCGAACGGCAAACCCGCCCCGCTGCCTGAGTGGTCGGCTTAAGCACGGAATTGATGCGCTTCCTCCCCGCCCTAAAAGACGGGGCATCCGCGCTACGTTTCTTCGGTGAACCAGCACTGGACTGTCGAACCGGTCGGCGTGGGCGAACCCGTCGTCGTCGGGCTGCTGCGCGAGTACACGGACGAGATGGCCAGCAGGTACTACGGCCGACCGGCCACCGGGGCCGAGGTCGACGAGGCCATCGCGGAAGACCCCAACGACGGCCTGTACCCGCCGGAGGGCGTGTTCCTGCTGGTCCGCGACGGGGCGGAGCCGTTCGGCTGCGTCGGTATCCGCCCGCTCGAACCCGGTATCGCCGAGCTCAAGCGGATGTACGTCCGGCCTCAGGCCCGCGGCCTCGGCGTCGCTGCCCGGCTGCTGGCCGCCGTCGAGCAGCACGCGCAGGACCTCGGGTTCCAGGCGATCCGCCTGGACACCCGGGACGATCTCGTGGAGGCGCGCAACCTCTACGCCAAGCACGGTTTCCGAGAAATCCCGGCGTACAACAACGGCCCTTACGCCGAGCACTGGTTCGAGAAGAAGCTGCCATGAACGGGAAACTCGAGCGCCTGACGGTTGCGGACGCCGGCGAAGTGCTGACGCTGCAACGCGCGGCGTACGTGACCGAAGTGCAGGTCCACGACGACGTCCAGCTGCCGCCGCTGACGCAAACCCTCGACGAAGTGCACGCAGACCTCGCCCGGCCGTCCTGCCTCACCTGGGGCTTCCGCGAGGCGGAGCGGCTGGTCGGCTCGGTCCGCGTGGAGCTCGACGGGACAACGGCGGCGCTGGGCCGGTTGATGGTCGCTCCCGACCGGCAGCGCCACGGTCTCGGCACTGGGCTGCTGCTGCACGCCGAGCGGAATCTTCCCCCGCAGGTAGCGGCGATCGAGCTGTTCACCGGCGAGCACAGCACCGCGAAACCTCCGGCTCTACCGGCGCATGGGCTACAACGAGACGCACCGAACCCCGGCGCGGTCCTACGAGTTGATCCACTTCCGCGAGCACCTGCGGTGAGCCGGGCGATTCGTCGAAAGGCGGTGGCATGGGTGGCATCAGACCGCAGGTGATCCCGACCGAACGGCTCGGGCTGGTGCCGCTGCGCATCGACCACGCGGAGGAGATGTCGAGCGCGCTGGCCGACCCGGCGCTGTACGACTTCATCGGTGGTGCGCCGCTGACGCCGCGGGAACTTCGGTCCCGCTACGAGCGGATGCTCGCCGGCTCACCGGATCCCGAGGTTTCCTGGTGCAACTGGGTGATCCAGGTGCGCGACGAGCCGCGCCTCGTCGGCACGGTCCAGGCGACGATCGGCCCCGGCTACCCGGGACCGGTCGCCGAGATCGCCTGGATCGTGGGAACCGCCTGGCAACGCCGAGGCATCGCCAAGGAAGCGACGCGAGGCCTGGTGGACTGGCTCCGCCGAAAGCCGGTGCGCGCGGTGCTCGCCCACATCCACCCGGACCACCGAGCATCCGCGGCGGTGGCAACGGCGACCGGTCTGGAACCAACGGGCCAATGGCACGACGGAGAACTGACCTGGCGCCTGACTCTCAACCACGACGCGAGCTGAACCTCCCTCTAATTAAGGGGAAACTGCCCAATAGCACAAGTTCGTCAATTCCCGTTTCCTGACGACAGCCGCATGCCATACTGTTTGCTCCAGGTCCGGAGGTGGCGTTGGAACAGTCGCCTCGACCGCTGCTCCCGCGACGTAGTCCTAGCGGTGCGCGAAGCCATTAAGCTCTACCTCGACGTGGCCAGGACCGGGTCCGTCATCGTTTACACCGAGCGCCCGACGATTCAATGCACCGGATTCCGCGATGCGGAAGCACGTTGATCGGCTCGGACCGGTTACGGTGGGGCGAGTAGTCCCGGCGAGCAGGTGGGCGGCACGACATGACCGATGCGCAGCGAAAACTTGTGCTGATCCGGCACGCGAAGTCGTCCTGGCCGGACGACGCCGACGACTTCGACCGTCCGCTGGCCGACCGGGGCCGCCGCGACGCACCCGAGGTCGGCCGATGGCTGCGCAAGCATGCCGCGGCGATCGAGCTCGTGCTGTGCTCCCCTGCGGCGCGCGCCCGGCGGACCTGGGAGCTGGCCGCCCCGGAGATCCCGGCCGAACCGGCGCTCAAGTACGACGACCGGATCTACGCGGCCTCGGCCCGCGAACTCCTGGCGGTCATCCACGAGATCCCGCCCGCGGTCATGACGGCGGTCGTGGTCGGCCACAACCCGGGCTTGGAAGACCTGACCGAACTCCTCACGGGCGAACCGGCGGAGCTGAAAACAGCGGCGATCGCGCTCCTCTCCAGCCCCGCGGAGTGGTCCGAGGTAGCGGAATCCTGGGCAACCGACGCGACCTACGCCAAACCCCGCGGCTAGAGGCTGTTCGGGAACTTGTTCTGGCTGGAGGTTCCGGTGGCAGCCCCCAGCCGGAGTGCTGCGGTTCCGCCTCGCCAACCGGTGTGGAGCGAACGGACTGTTCGCCCCGATAGGTGGCACTGTCCGTTCGCTTCAACCAGCACATCCAGAACAGCCTCCAGCCCCCGATCAGGCACACGAGCGTCGGTGCCGACAGCCACCCCCACGAGGAGCCCTCGGTCATGGCGAACACGAACGGCACGAGTGCGGCGGCGACCTGCACGGTACCCAGCAGATCGATCGTCCGGGGGCGGTTCGGGTCGCGCGATTCCGGAACCTTGGCAAGGGTGACCAGGATGCACACGACTGCGATGGCCGCATCGATCCAGAACAGGCCTTGCCAGCCGGCGACCTCGTTGAGCACGCCGCCGACCACCGGGCCGGCCGCGGCCCCGGCTGCGGCCGCCGCACCCCAAAGGGCGACCGCCTTCACCTGCGTGTTGCCGGAAGACGTCACCGAGAGCAGGCTCAGACCGCAGGCGAGGATGGTCGATCCGGCCGCGCCCTGGATCAACCGCCCGAGGATCACCTGCAACCCGGTCCCGGCGAGACCGATCAACACGCAGGAGATCACGAACAGGACGAGACCGACCTGGAACATGCGTCGACGGCCGAAAACGTCACCCATCGCGCCGGAAGTGACGATCACGGCAGCCCCGACGAGCAGGTACCCGGTCACCGCCCACTGGAGCGTCGCGACGGGTGTCCCGAGGTCCGCGCTGATCGACGGGAGCAGGATACTCACGGCAGATGTGTTCGACCCAGTTACAAACCTTCGCCCCGCGTGGAAGAGCGGAGAGTTTCTCCCGAAGATCAGCGGAAGACCATCGCACTGCCCCTGCAACGACGGCGGTAGACGCCAAGGGCAACGGCGCATCGAACACGCCACGCCAGCAGAACACGACGGAGACTGTCCACTGTCCACTGTCCACACGAACCCGAGTGACCTGAGGCGATGCGCCCAGAACAGCTGCGACAGAAACGAAAACTGGAGCTCGGTGGCGTGCGCTGGATCTCGGGACCACCCGGGTGTTTTTGCGGGCGGCCGTGCGTGCTTTCGCACGGACGGGTGTCCGTGGGGTCGTGAGTGGCAATGCCGGTCCTTACCGGAACAATCACTCACGACGAGAGCCCGCCGGATCGTGAGTGATGCTGCCGGTCCTTACCGGAAGAGTCGCTCAACGACGTGATCATTGTTCCCGCTAATTAGCATGCACCGACTCGGTCAACGCCGCCTTTCCCTGCTCGCGCAGCGAATCGGGGGCTTCCGTACCCGGCCCGTTCGGCACGACCAGCACGTCGTAGTCGGCCAGCGCGCCGGAGGCGATCTGCTCGGCGGTCAGGTCACGAAGTCCAGCCTGGTCGCCCAGCCACCAGCGCAGCCACCCGGACGATTCGATCGCCGCGCTATCCGGCTTCGACACCTGCCACAGCGCCGTCCGAAACATCCCATGTCCTCAAACGCTAGCCCCACGCTAGCCCTGAGGTGGCGAAGCACGTGGAAGTCAAGGCCGCACAACGCATGCAGGAACAAGGTGTCCCTATGGGGTGATTGCGATCAACAATTCCGTGTGCGAGGAGGAATATGGTTGCCGGTCGGCGGTGCCCGCAGTCCTTGGACGAGGGTTCACGCCGGCAGTATGGGAACCAGGAGCACGGAAACCGATCGTATTCGAGGGAGAAGCGGAGACATGGCAACGAGAACGCGGACGGTGGTCACTGCATTGTTCGGGCGGGAGCGTCGATTCGCCTTCGACACGATTGGCGTTCGAGAGCTGATCCGGGAGTGCCTCGGCGAAGAGCGTGCGAGTGGTGTGTGCTTCTACGTTCAGGATCGGCCGCACGACAGGTCGCCCGATGACCGACCAGGGCATCAACTCCGTGTGAATGTGGACGAATCGACGGCTTGGGGTGCGATCAACTTTGTGCGGGAAGGCGACGGTGGTGGTGCTTGGGACACCCACAATCCTGAGCCGCCTGCCGATGTCCCCACGGTGTGGTTCGACGCGACGACTCCGACTCCGACTCCGTTCGAGCGCTCCGCGGTGCTCCCGATCGACGCGATCGACAAAGCCGTGGCGGAGTTCTGCCGGACCGGGCGGCGGCCGACCTGCGTGCAGTGGCAGCAGGGGCGGTGGTTTTGAGCGCAACTCCAATAGATAGTCGCCACGACTTCTACGATGACGAGATCATTGATAAGCGGTTCCACCATTCTCCTCCAGCGGCGATCGAGCAGTTGGTTCGCGCGGTGGTCTACGAGCGGCATCCGCTGAACGCATCCCGGATTTACGTTTGGGACCGGCCATGCCGTTCCTGAACTCCCGCTCGCGGTTCTCGGGCAGGAAAAGGGCGTTCACCTCGCCCGCCGGGGCTGAGCTACCTCCGCCTCGGCCAGCCCCTGACCACCCTGTCCGGCTGCGAACGGCAGCGCCTGAAGCTCGCGATCCACATGGCGGCGAACGCGGTGATCTACGTCCTCGACGAACCGACGACGGGCCTGCACCTCGCGGACGTGGACCAGCTGCTCGCACTCCCGGACCGCCTGGTGGACGGTTCGAAGTAGGCGAAGGGCGCCTCCGGGCAAGTGAGTCGTTCGAAGGCGCCCTTCACTCGTCGCCTGATCGGATCAGGCGTCGACGGTTGCGCGGGGCAGGTCGAGGTCGAGGTCCCAGCGGTGGCGGGTCAGCACCACCGGCACACCTTCGCCTCGGGCCTCCGCCGCGAACACCGCCGCTCGGGCCCGGCGCCACCAGACCGCCGTTCGGAACGCGCCGAACAGCAGCATCGCCACCAGCGCCAGCATCGCCACCCGGTACTCCGAGCCGCCCGGCATGCCCTGCGCCAGGTCGAGGACCAGGCCCACCAACAGGACGCCGAGCGCCGTCGCGGAGTGGCCGCCTGCGTTCGCCACGCCGGTCGCCGTCCCGACGTGGCGGACCGGGTTGTAGTCCCGCACCAGGGCGAACGCCACCGCCGAAACCGGGCCGCCCAGGGCGAAGACCAGGAACACGGCCGCGATCACCGCCAGCGGCGGGCGCCCTTCCGGCCAGCCCAGCAGCACCACCCAGGACAGGGCGTTGAGCAGCAGGTAGCCCATCACGATCCACATTCTGCACTCCGGGCGGCGGCCGATCAGCGCACCCACCACGGGCCCGCCGACGACCTGCCCGATGATCAGCAGACTCAGCAGCACGCTTGCCGTCGAGGCCGGCACGCCCAGCCCGTTCACGAGGTACGGGAAACCCCACAGCAGGGTCAGCGCACCCGAGACGAACATCGTGCAGAAGTGTGCCCAGAACGCCAGCCGCGTGCCCGGCACGGACCACGCGTCACGCACCTGCTGGAAGACCGCACCGCTGCTGCGCGGTTGCGATCCGCCGAGCGAGGCGTCCCGCACGACCGTTCCGGTCACCGCCGCGTAGCCGAGCGTCAACGCGCCCACCAGCAGGAACGTCGCCGTCCAGCCCATGTTTTGCAGTGCCAGCGCGAGCGGGAACGTGGCCGCAACACCGCCCAGCGCCCCCAGCGCGCTGGACACCGTTGCCACCAGTGCGTAGCGGCGGGCGGAGAAGTGCGCCGCCACCAGCCGCAGGATGCTGACCCACATCAACGCATCACCCAGGCCCAGCACCGCGCGTGCGAGCAGACCCATCGAATACGAATCGGCGAACGCGAAAAGCATTTGCCCGGCACCCAGCAAGACCACCGCGACGGTGATCACCCTTCGGGAACCGAAGCGGTCCACCAGCAATCCGGTGGGAATCTGCATGCCGGCGTAGATGCCGACCTGCAGTACCGTGAACGCGCTCAGCGCGGCCGGCCCGACGTCGAACCGGTCGAGCGCCTGCGTTCCGGCGACCCCCAAGCTGCCCCTGTGAAATACCGCGGCGAGGTAGGCGACCACCGCCGCGCTCCAGATCCACCATGCCCGACTCTCCGGTCGGTCGGCAGCCACGAAAGACCTCCTTGTTCAGTTCTGTACAGCAAAAGTCGAAACCAAGATCATCGATGATTTGGTCGTTCAACAGGTCTGTCGCCACAAGCCGACGCAGGGTTACGGGAACCGCACGTGCATTGCACCACACTCCGCACGAGTGTCCGTTTTCCCCGCCAAGACCAGAAACCCGTATTACAATCCACTGTGGACACAAGGCGTTCCGCACGACGCGCGGTTTCAATTTTTCAATTGAAAACGGAGTCACCCGCACCCGGGCTGCTGCGGCCGGTGCCGACGGAGGACCGGTGCGAGCTGAGGCTGAGGCTGAGGCTGAGGCTGGACGACAGCATCAGTTTGGTGCCGTCTACCGCCGCGCAACTGAAAGTTTCCCGGCCTGTTGCTGGTTCCGGTGCACGACGCCCCGCCGATCCCAATAGCGCTGGTGTGGCGGCAGAAAGGCCCAAGCCCGCGCTGGCGGGGCTGACCGGCTGCTCGACGAAGTCGCCGCGGAAGCCAGAACCGGCCGCCAACCCGCGGTTCGACGCCAACCCCAAGCGGGGTCGGGAAATTCACGGAGCTGACTGTGGCCATCGAGGCGGTGTTCGCGGGGCTGACGAGCGCGGAGATCGAGGCCCCGACTGGAGGAGATAGGCATCGCCAATGCGCGGATGCGCACGATGGCGGAGTTCGCGGAGAGCCCGCGACTGGCCGCCCGCGATCGCTGGCGCGAGGAAGATTTGTACGGCCAATTGTTCGCCAGCATTGCCTTGCCAGAACAATGTTGGCAATCCACTCGACGCTGTCCCGCGAAAGACATTGGCCGTACATATGCGCTTGAGATTCGACCAACCCAAAGCACTATTGATCGGTCAATTGCGCGAGGTTATACCCGATCGCCGTCGAGCTCTACCCTCGGCCCGCTGCTGGGCAAGCTCGCGGCCCAGGAACTGCTCACCGGCGGCCCGGCGGAAGTCCTGGCCGGCTTCCGCCCGCAGCGGCTGGTCGGCAAGTCCGGCCTGCCGACGCTGAAACCCGCCCGCTTCGCCGGCCAGCAGTGACGGCGCTGCTGGTGGAGCGAACGGACTGTTCGCTCCGAGAGAAGAAGTAAACAGGCCGTTCGCCGCACCAAACCCGCGCGAATCCGCCGTCAGGTCAGGTGGCGGCGGAGGAAGTCGAGGGTTCGGGGCCAGGCGGTGCGGGCCGCATCTTCGTGGTACGTCGCCCGGTTCTGGTCGTTGAAGAACGCGTGCCCCGCCGGGTAGACGTGGATTTGCGGACGGACGCCGGACTGCTGCTGGATCTTGTCGCGCAGTTCGGCGACCGCGTCCATGCTGATGCTGCGGTCGTATTCGCCGAAGTGACACAGCATCGGCGCCGTCAGGCCGGAGAAGTCCGTGTCCGCCACCGACGGCATCCCGTAGAAGGGCACCACGGCGCCTACCCGGTCGCCCTGCTGCGCGGCGAGCACGATCGCGAACTTGCCGCCCATGCAGAACCCGACGACCCCGACGGCTGGACTCGTCACCGAATCGTGCGCCAGCAGGTAGTCGACCGCACCGGAGAGGTCCCGCGCCGCCTGGTCCACGGGCAGCTCTTTCATCAGCCGCGCGGCTTCAGCGGCGTCGTGCGTGGTGTGCCCGCCGTAGAGATCCGGGGCGAGCGCGACGAACCCCTCGGCCGCCAGCCGGTTCGCGACATCGGCGACGTGGTCCGTGAGCCCCCACCACTCCTGGATCACCACCACACCGGGGCCCGAACCGGACGGCGTCGCCAGGTAACCGTGCGCGGTGCGCCCGTTGCTGGCGAAACTGACGTTCTGGTGCGGATTCGTCACGCTGGTACTCCTTCGTCCGGCAGACCCCGACCGGCCCATCCTCGCGCCCGGCCGGGCTGATCGCACACGGTCACACCGCCGGGCGCTCGCGGGGCCGGCCCCCGCGAAGATCGACAAGGTATCGAGGACGACGACCGCCTGCCAGGGCCCCAACGCATTATCCCAACCTCGCGAAACCTCTTGGGATGCATCGAACTGGCGTCACACGGCAGCGGCGACGACGCGCCGGGTGTGCTCCCGGAAGGTCGGGACCGCGGATGCGCAGGATGCGGGTTCCAGGTCGGGTGGACAGTGACGGGTGCGGCGTCGGAGGTGGACAGGTACCGGATTCCGGGGTGCGGGTGGGCGTGCCCGGTGGCCTCGGCCGTCACTCCGCCGGCTTGCCCCGCTGCGATCCCGGCCGATCTGCGGGCCGAGGTCGGGGACACCGGGTTCCGCCATCAGGAGTCGGCCGGTCAGCGACCGGTCAGGAACGGGATCGACGCGCGGCGTCCCCAGGCGACCGCCAGGAACACCACCACCAGGACGAGCGGCATGAGCGCCGTGCCCGGATCGTGGAACGCGAACACCTGGGTGATCGTCGCACCGATCATGACACCGGCGAGGCCGAGCGCGGCCGGCCCGGCCAGCCGCGGCACGAGCAGGCCGATGGCACCCAGCAGTTCGAGAGTGCCGGTCAGGTACCGGAACCACTGCCCGAACCCGATCAAGTCGAACATCTGGACCGTCGTCGGGTCGCCGAGGAGCTTCGGGGCCGCGGCGAACACGAAGAACGCCGCGAGCAGTGCCTGGAGCACCCACAGCGCCACGTGCACGCCCCGCCCCTGGGAAACCGCCGCATTCGAACTGGTAGTCATGGCGTTACGCCCTTTCCACGTCGTTGATGTTGCCGACTACCAGTATCGACAAGGGACGGAGCGAAAACTCATCGGCACCGGCGGAAGGAGTCGCGCCGGATCAGTCCCTGACGACCTGGTCCAGCAGCGCCGTGAACACCTCGCGGTCCACCGATGCCGCGTCCTGCGCGAGCCAGCGCCCGATGTCGCGGACGAATTGGGCCGGAGTCATCGGGGAAACCGGATCGCCGTCCTGCTCCACCGTCGTGACGTCACCGGCGCGGCAGGGATAGATCAGCACCACGCCGCGGATCTCGACACCGGGCAGCAGCTCCTCGAAAGCGGCGATGCCGTCCGGCAAGCTCGTCGTGCCGCCGCGGAACGGATGGCCGTTGCGCCACAACGCGCTCGTCTCGTCGGAGGTGTAGTGGCCGGGCAGCCAGCTCTTGGACTCCACCAGCACCAGCCGCCGCCCGCACAGCACCGCGTGGTGCACGTCCTCGAACACCGAGTCCGGCCACGCCAGCCCGTGGAACACCCGCACGCCCGGCAGCCGGGTCAGGTACTTCGCGCAGAGCTCGGCGGTCAGCTGCTGGGCCCGCTCGTCCTGCCCGTCCGGCAGGCCGAAGATCCGGCGGCCGCCGAACTCCGCGGTGAACGACCGGTCGATCCGGTGCGCCCGGATGTGCCGCCGCAGCAGCAGCACGATCACCACGCCGGACGCCACCAGCAGGGAAAGCCACGCGGCCAGCAGCATCGCACTGAGCTCGACGGCGAGCCCGGCCAGCAGCAGCAGCGACCAGCCGCCGACCAGCGCCAGCGTCGGCGTGCGGTCCGGGCCGGTGACGGGCAGGTAGCGGACCCGGGTGTCCGGATCGACGGCGTCCCACCACGGGAGGTCGTCCAAGCGCAGCCGCGGCATCTTCGGCACGTAGGCCGGGTCTTCGCCGAAATGCCGCCGCCTGCGCCGTTCCGCCGGCCGCGGGCGGCGAGCCGGTTCGTCCGCGCGGTCGTAGCCGGCACGGCGCACCGGGTCATTGAGCGTCTCGTAGGCCTCCTGCAGCAACCGGAAGGTTCCCGCGGTGCCGCCGACATCGGGGTGCATGCTGCGCGCCAGCGACCGGTAGGCGGACTTGATCTCGGCTGCCGTCGCGCCGCGGTTCACGCCCAGCAGCTCGTAATAGTCGACCCCGCGCACGGTCCTCCCGCCTCCCACCACTGCGCGGCCATGATAGGGCTTGCGCAGGATTCAAGATCAACCGCGTGGGGAATTCAGTCGGTGACTTCGGCGACTTCTTGTCCTGGGGAGACCTGGGCTCCGTCGTCCAGCAGGAACCGGGTCACGGTGCCGCCGGTTTCCGACTTCACCGGGTTGTAGGTCTTCACCGCCTCGATCACCGCGATGGTCTGGCCGGGGTCGACGTGGCCGCCTTCGCGCACATACGGGTCGGCCTCCGGGGCCGGACGCCGGTAGAACACGCCTGATTGCTTGGCTTTGACAGTGGACATACCCGGTACGGTGCGCCCTCCCCCGCCGAGCCGCCAGTCGCCGCCTCGATTCCGCTCAACAATCGCTTGGGTGCCGAGCGCGTTCCTTGCGGAGCCGGCATGACCAGCAGGGCTCGCCGCGACCTCGGTTGGGGACGAGCCTCCGCCGGCCGCCCCGCCCGAGGAGCGAAAAAACCCGCTGACCTCCCGGTCAGCGGGCTCTTCCACGCGGGCGGCCGAGACGGCTCTCGCCGCCTCTCCCTTTTGACCACCCGGGACAGCCGCGCGGTCTGAGGTGGCGCCTTGGACCGGCACGGCTAGCTCTGCGGTCGAACGCCGAGACGACGGGCCGGGGAGCGGGGATGCTCCGGCGACCCACCCGGCACCGCCAGGTCGTCGTCGGCGGGCGGTCAAACCCACCGATGCCCCGCCAGCTTAACCGATATTCCTCGCCCCGTGGGACGAAACCTGACCCAATGCTCCCGCGAACCACAATCCGCACACCCGACGCGACTCGGCGAACAAGATCAAGGAATTCGCGATCCAGCCTGCCGGAACCGCAGTTCGATCCACAAAGGACAGAATCGAATTCCGGCCGGCGACCAAATGATCTTGGGAACAAGTGTGGCCGCCCCGCCCGGTTCGGCCAGAAAGGCATTCGACCATTCCGGACATGCATCGAAAAACCAGGTCAAACCGGGCCGAAATAGATCGTCGGGCCTGGTCGCGACCGGGGTGTCATGGAGTTCACACTCGTTTGACACCAAGGTGAGGCTTACCTAGTTTCTTGATGCCCCGTCGATCGCCGGCAGAGGAAGATGCGAATGCTTTTCAGTAATGCGTTGATCGGACTGCGCGAAGGCCTGGAGGCCGTACTCGTGGTGAGCATTCTGGTCGCATTCCTCGTCCGCACCGAACGCCGCCGCGCGCTGCCGTTGGTCTGGGCCGGGGTCGGCGTGGCGGTGGCGCTGTCGGTTGGGCTGGGCGCGGTGCTCACCTACACCGCGGCGACGTTGAGCTTCGAGGCCCAGGAGGCCTTCGGCGGGATCGCCTCGATCATCGCGGTCGCCTTCGTTACCGGCATGATCTTCTGGATGCGCCGCGCCGGCCGCACCCTGGCGGCCCAACTGCGCGGACAGCTCGACGAGGCGCTGCAGCTGGGCCCGGTCGCCGTGGCCACCGTGGCCTTCCTGGCGGTCGCGCGCGAAGGGCTGGAGACCGCGGTGTTCTTCTTCTCCAGCGTGCAGTCCGCCGGTGGCGGCACCGCTCTGCCGCTGGTCGGGTTCCTGATCGGCATCACGATCTCGATCCTGCTCGGCTGGCTGCTCTACGCCGGGGCGATCAAGGTCAACCTGTCGAAGTTCTTCACCGTGACCGGCGTGCTGCTGGTCTTCGTCGCCGCCGGGGTCTTCGCCTACGGCGTGCACGACCTACAGGAGGCCTCGCTGCTGCCCGGCCTGCACACCCTGGCCTTCGACGTCAGCGAGTACGTCCCGCCGAATTCCTGGTACGGCGCGCTGCTGAAGGGGATCTTCAACTTCTCCCCGCAGACCACGGTGCTCGAGGCCGTCGTCTGGGGCGGCTACGTCGTGATCGTGCTGGCCCTGTTCCTCCGCCCCCACCGCGGTGCCGCCCGGCCCGTCGAAACCCGCACCGGAGACGCCAAGTGACCACCAACGCCCGCACCCTGCTGCCCGCGCTCGGCGCGATCCTGCTCGCCGCCGGATGCGCCGGGCAACCCGCCGGCGACGCCCCCGGCGCCATCACCGTGGACGCCTCGGACGACGCCTGCACGCTGTCGGCGACCTCCGCCCCGGCCGGCACGATCCGCTTCGACATCACCAACAAGGGCAGCCAGGTAACCGAGTTCTACCTCTACGGCGAGGGCGACCGGATCATCAGCGAGGTCGAGAACATCGGCCCCGGCCTCAACCGCCAGCTGGTCGCCGAGGTGCCGCAGGGCGGCAAGTACACGACCGCGTGCAAGCCCGGCATGCGCGGCGACGGCATCCGCGGCGACTTCACCGTGACCGGCACGGCCGCCGCGCAGGGCGGCGCCGCGGCGCAGGCCGTCACCGACTACAAGCGCTACGTGGACGAGCAGGCCGATGAGCTCAAGGCCAGGACCACCCGGTTCGTCGCGGCGGTCAAGGCCGGCGATGTGGCGCAGGCCAAGCAGCTGTACGCCCAAGCCCGGATTCCGTGGGAGCGCATCGAGCCGGTCGCGGAGAGCTTCGGCGACCTGGACCCGCGGATGGACGGCCGGGAGGCCGACCTGGAGCCGGGCCAGCAGTTCACCGGTTTCCACCGGCTGGAGAAGGACCTCTGGGTCACCGGACCGCAGCCGGACACCCCGGCGATCGCCGACCAGCTCCTCGCCGACGTCGACCAGCTCGTGGCGCAGACCCGGACCGTCGAGCTGACCCCGTCGGGTGCCGCCAACGGCGCGAAGGAGCTGCTCGACGAGGTCGCCACCGGCAAGGTCACCGGCGAGGAAGAGATCTTCTCGCACACCGACCTGTGGGACTTCAAGGCCAATGTGGACGGCGCGAAGCAGGTGGTCACCGCGCTGCGCCCGGTCCTGACCGAGAAGGACCCGAAACTGGTGGCCACCCTGGACGAGAAGTTCGCCGCGGTGGACGCGCTGCTGGCGCGTTACCAGGTCGGCGACGGGTACCGGCTCTACACCGAGCTGACCCCGGAGCAGGTCAAGGAACTGGCGGCGGCCGTGGACGCGCTGAGCGAGCCGCTGAGCAAGACCGCCGGCGTGGTGGCTCGATGACCGGGGTCTCCCGCCGCCGGCTGTTCGGGCTGGCCGGAGCCGGTGTCGCGGTGGCCGGTGTGGGCACCGGGGCGGGATACGTCGTGGGCAGTCACGGCGACGAGGCACCGACGGTGCCGTTCCACGGCCCGCACCAGGCGGGCATCACCACCCCGGCCCAGGACCGCATGCACTTCGTCGCCTTCGACGTGACCACGACCGACCGCGCGGAACTGGTCGCGCTGCTGGCGGAATGGACCCAGGCCGCGGAGCGGATGACCGCCGGGCTGGAGGCGGTCGAGCACGGCGCGGTCGCCGGGCACGCCGAGGCACCGCCCGGCGACACCGGCGAGGCCCTCGACCTGTCCGCGTCCGCGCTGACGCTGACCATTGGTTTCGGCCCGTCGCTGTTCGACGGGCGCTTCGGCCTCGCCGACCGGCGTCCCCCGGCGCTGGTCGACCTGCCGCACTTCCCCGCCGACGCCCTCGACCCGGCGCGCAGCGGCGGCGACCTGTGCGTGCAGGCCTGCGCCAACGATCCGCAGGTGGCGGTGCACGCGGTGCGCAACCTGGCGCGCATCGGATTCGGCAAGGTCGCGGTGCGCTGGTCGCAGCTCGGGTTCGGCCGGACCTCCACCACCTCACGATCGCAGAGCACACCGCGCAACCTCTTCGGCTTCAAGGACGGCACGAACAACCTCAAGGCCGAGGACACCGAGGAGCTGGACCGGCACGTGTGGGCCCAGCCCGGCGACGGCCCGCAGTGGATGTCCGGCGGCACCTACCTGGTGGCGCGGCGGATCCGGATGCACATCGAAACCTGGGACCGGACGTCGCTGGGCGAACAGGAAACCATCGTCGGCCGCACCAAGGGCAGTGGCGCCCCGCACGGCGGAACCGGCGAGTTCGACCGGGTCGACCTGCAGGCCCGCGGCGCGGACGGCGAGTTGCGGATCGCGGAGGACTCGCACATCCGGCTGGCGGCGCCCGAAACGCACGGCGGGGCGAGGATGTTGCGCCGTGGCTACAACTTCACCGACGGCTCCGACGGCCTCGGACGGCTGGACGCCGGGCTGTTCTTCGTGTGCTTCAACCGGGACCCGCGCACCCAGTTCATCCCGGTACAGCGCCTGCTGTCCAAAAAGGACTCGATGATGGAGTACCTGCAGCACAACGGTTCGGCGATCTTCGCCTGCCCACCGGGAACCCAACCCGGAGGCCACTGGGGCGACTCCCTGTTCGAATCCTGACACCGGACGCCGAGCGCCAGAATAGCGCGACTCGGCCCGCTGGGCCGTCCACATAGGCCCGATACATGTCGGCGGCTGCACCCGGCGCCAGGTCGGCTACCGCGCCGCGAACCGCCGGTGGCCAGTAGCGGCAGGCAACGCAGATCGACCCCGGCCACCTCGGCGAGCCCGCCGGCAGCAACCTGCGTCACCGCGTGACGCGTACCCGGCGGGTGCGACGCGGCGGCGCGATGATGAGCGCATGGACGTCACCGAAGTTCTGCTCCCCGGGGTCGGGCTGCGGTACGAGTTCACCACCACCGATGGCCAGCGCATCGGCGTGGTGGCTCGGCGGCGCGGCGACTTCGACTTCGTCGCCTACCCTGGCGATGATCCCGACGATGTCCGGATGCTGTTCCGGCTCAGCGCGGAAGAGGCCGACGCCGTCACCGAGATCCTGGGCGCCCCGCGGATCGCCGAGCGCTTCGCCGATCTGACCCGCGAGGTGCCGGGGCTCAACGCCGGTCAGGTGGAGGTGACCGCGGGCTCGGCGTTCGACGGCCGCACCCTCGGCGAAACACGCGCGCGCACCCGCACCGGCGCGTCGATCGTGGCGATCGTGCGCGGCGAGGACGTCATCGCCTCCCCCGCACCGAGCCAGCGGTTGCTGGCGGGGGACATCCTCGTGGTGATCGGCACGCAGCAGGGCATCACCGGGGTGGAACGCATCCTGGCGGGATGAACTGCCGTGCACACCTCGATCGCCCTCCTGCTGGAACTCGGGATCGTCCTGATCGTGCTCGGTGCGCTCGGCGCGGTGACCCGGCGCTTCGGGGTGTCGCCGATCCCGCTGTACCTGCTGGTGGGGCTGGCGGTGGGCGAGGGCGGCATCGCGCCGCTGCCTGCGGCCCGCGACTTCGTGGAGGTCGGCGCGTCGATCGGGGTAGTGCTCCTGCTGCTGACCCTCGGCCTGGAGTTCTCCATCGAGGAGTTCACCGTGACGCTGCGCCAGCACGTCCCGTCCGGGCTGCTGGACATGGTGGTCAACGCCGCGCCGGGCGCGCTGGCGGGCTGGCTGCTCGGGCTGGACGTGACCGGCATCGTGGCGCTGGCCGGGATCACCTGGGTGTCGTCATCGACGATCGTGTCCCGGCTGCTGGACGACCTGCACCGGCTGGGCAACCGGGAAACCCCGGCGGTGCTGTCGATCCTGCTGCTGGAGGACTTCGCGATGGCGGTGTACCTGCCGATCCTGGCGGTGCTGGCCACCGGGGGCACGGCGCTGCACGGCCTGGCGAGCGTCGCGGTCGCGGTGGGTGTCCTGCTGCTGGCGCTGGGCGCGTCCCGGCGCTGGGGGCACCGCGTCGGGCACCTGGTCGAGGACCGCGACACCGAGCAGCTGCTGCTGCGGATCGTCGGGTTGGCGCTGGTGGTAGCCGCGATCGCGGAGCTGGCCGGCACTTCGGCGGCGGTCGGGGCGTTTCTGGTGGGGCTGGCGCTGACCGGCCCGTTGGCCGACCGGGTGCGCTCGGTGGTCGCGCCGCTGCGCGACCTGTTCGCGGCGGCGTTCTTCCTGGCGATCGGCATCTCCGTGGCCCCGTCCTCGCTGCTGCCGGTGCTGCCGGTGGCGATCGCGCTGGCCGCCGTGACGGCACTCACCAAGATCGGCAGCGGCTGGTACGCGGCGGCCCGTGCCGGGGCGGGGCGGCGGGGCCGGTTGCGCGCGGGCAGCGTGCTGATCGTCCGCGGCGAGTTCTCGATCATCATCGTCAGCCTGGTGACCGTCCACGACGCCCTCCTCGGCCCCCTGACCACCAGCTACGTCCTGGTCCTGGCGGTGGCTGGCCCGCTGATCACCTGGTGGTTCAGCCCGCCTGTCCGCCAACCCCCGTGAGGTTCGTGAGTGCTCGTGCCGGTAACAACCGGAATTGCCACTCACGAGGAGCCCCCGCCGTCAGCGCGGAGTCGTGAGTGCTCGTGCCGGTAAGAACCGGCACGAGCACTCACGAGTCTTGTTCACCCGCAATCTCGGCAGCTCTCGCCGCTTCCGCTCCAACCTTCCCGCTCCAGAACGCGCCGGACCTCCACCGCAACGCCGCACGGATCGTGGTGAACTTCGTGCCAGCCGTACACCAGCCGGGAGCGGTTGGCCAGTTCTGCTGCGTTGTCACGCCGCCTGTCCCGGAATGCGATCCGACTCGTCGAGTGGAACTGCCGCCCATCCAGCCGTACCGTCAGCCGGACCTCGTGGTCGTCGTAGGTGACGTCCTCCCAGAGCCTGATTCCGTCAACGACGAACGGGACCTGCCGACGCCCACTCGGCAGCCCGTGCGCTTGCTCGACTTTGAGGACGTACTCCGCTTCCAAGGCAGAAAGAGCACCTCCGGTGAGAAGGTCCAGAGCGTGCCTCATCACCCCCCGGTAGCGGAACGGTGGTCGCTTCTCGAGTTGGTCGTGGATCCTCCGCAGATCGATCCGGTTCGAACCAACGAGATCGATGAAAAGGTTTCGTGCGGCGTCCTCGGACGGTTCGGCGGCCGCGAGATCCATGATGGTGTCCTCCCGATTCGTTCGAGGTGGTTCCGACGGCGCGACGATGTAGTTGAACGCCCTGGACCGGTGCACTTGGACGAGTGGCGGTTGCGAGACGCTCGACTGCTTGTACGGCAGGGTGATGTGCACCGGCGAGTCCGCAGAAACCGGAAACATGCCCCATTCCTCGGCCGCTGTTCGGTGGCTGAGAAGCGCCCACGCCCCGCCGTAAAGCAAAGCAGCGGAGATAAGGGATGATCTCGGCAGTGGCCCGGTGAACAGCGAGTAGACACCTGGTAGGACCCGGCGCCACCGCTGGGCTTCGACCTGAGCCTGGATGACATGTCTGGACAGCCCGAAGTCACGGAGCTGGCCGACTCCGACGACGTCGTGTTGGGAAGTTACCGTCTTTGCCCATCGATCCTGGTCCTCCACCGATAGGTTCGCATCAGGAGACCACTTTGGTTTCTTCGACATGTACCGAGAATCCGGGCGAAACCGCGCGCTGAACAGGGGTCGTGGAGAATCTGTGGATAATTCGGCTCCATGTGGATAAACTGCGTGCACCTTGCGGGTGAATACTCCGGTATAAGAACCCGAATTGCCACTCACGGGCAGCCCCCGCCGCCAACCCCCGTGAGGTTCGTGAGTGCTCGTGCCGGTAACAACCGGAATTGCCACTCACGAGGAGCCCCCGCCGTCAGCGCGGAGTCGTGAGTGCTCGTGCCGGTAACAACCGGAATTGCCACTCACGAGGAGGTGAGGTTCACGGCGTTGCCGTCGGGGTCGAAGATGTGGGCGACCCGCTGGCCCCACGACATGTCGTTCGGCGGGCCCTGGACCCGGCCGCCGAGCGCTTCCACCTGGTCGAGCAGCGCGTCGACGTCGCTGACGTCGAAGCTCAGCAGCACGCGCCCGGTCGTGCCCACCTCGACGTCCCGGTCGATCACCAGGCCGAGCTCGGTGTCGTCGATCTGCAAGCCGATGAAGAACGCCGGCTCGCCGTCGGGGATGCGGTACTTCTCGACCGCGCCGAACAGCTTCGTGTAGAAGTTCAGCAACCGGTCCAGGTCGGACGTGATAATTATGGGCTGAATGGCCACGGCAGGTGCCTTCCTGATCGGGCGAGCCGCTGGGCTCGCGGGGTGTTCCGAAGGTGCAGACCGCCCGCGAGCCCAGAACTCATCGGCGCCGCGCTCAGTAGTGATGCAGTGCCGTGGTCACCTGGGCCCGGGCGACGAGTCGGCTGCGGTGGAAGACGGCCCGATCCTCGGTCGCGCCCGCCGCCGCTTCGTCCAGGTCCGCCGCCCGGATCGCGAGGAGTCCGGTCGGGTCTCCGGGTCGCAGCCCCACCGGCGGCAGGTCCAGAACCACCCTGGCCTGGTCCGAAACCAGCAGCGCATCGGCCCGTCGGCCGTCGGGCAACGTGGTGCCGCGCAAGAACATTCGCCCGCCGGTCGGGTCCGTCGCGGACCCGCCGTTCGGCATCACGGGCATCGGTACCGCCGCGTCCATGGTGTCTTCTCCGACATCGGGATGGACACGGTCTCCACAGCGGGCGAGGAGGTCCGCGATCCGCGCCGCACGCTGCCGCCGGCGATTTTCTGGTGCATCGCGATCGTCATGACGGTCTACCGCCTCCATGGGCGGCTGACCAAGGGGCGGGAGGATCGAACGGCCGACGATCATGCGCCAACCCGAGCGGACCGAGGTCGGACCCGCCGTCGAAAAGGCCGTGCGCGCCTACGAAGCCGCACTGGTCGAAGCCGCACTGGTCGAAGCCGCACTGGTCGAAGCCGCACTGGTCGAAGCCGAGGTCGCCGGACGCCACGCACGACCGGACGAGGAACGGATCACCTCCGCGAACTGCGGATGCGAGTGATCCGGGCGGCCGAAGCGCTGCCGAGCATCTGCTGGCCTCGGGCAAATGCGCCCACTGCAACGACGAACGTGAAGTCGAGGCCGTCAAGCCCACTACAGCGGAAGCAATTCCCCTGAGTTCGTCAGCGGCCGGCGCCTCTGTCCGCAGTGCCGGGGCGCAGGTCTCACCCTCACCCTCCCGACCTCGCCGCAGAGCATTCCTCACTGGCAGCGAACACGTGGTCGCCCACGGAAGTAGGGGGCTGAAACGTGATCCATGCCATTTGGATCCCACGTCCTTGCCCATAGCCTGCAGCTGCTGGCGCCTGTGCGGATGGCGGTCACATCCATCTGGCTCACAGGCGCCAGCCCTGGAACCAACTGGGCTTGTCCCTTGCCCTCTGGCTCGAGGTTAAATCGTGAGGGGTGTTCGTGAATCCGGCTGCTGCGGGCGTCCGGTAGTTCGGCGGGGTGGCCAAACCGAGCAGGATCTCCTGCGGCGGCAAACCATGGACAGGTGGTAGCGGAAGCGAGCGTGCGGGTGCGCATCGATCCCGAGCTGTGGTTCTTCACCGCTCCTCGGCATCGGGTGGCGCGCCTCGACCTGCCCTACGACGGCACCGCGACGGTCGGGCACATCGCCGAGTCGCTGGGCGTTCCACTGACCGAGGTGGGCCGCTTCCTGGTCGACGGCTCGCCTGCAACACCCGCTCTGCAACCGCATCCCGGTGCGGCGATCGACATCCGGCCCGTCGACCGGCCGCAGTCGTCGCCACCGCGGTTCGTGCTGGACGTGCACCTCGGGAAGTTGGCCCGGCGGCTGCGGCTGCTGGGCATCGACACCGCCTATCGCAACGATGCCACCGACGACGAGCTGATCCAGCAGGCCGAACGGGAGCGGCGGGTGCTGCTGACCCAGGACCGCGGCATCCTGCGCCGCCGGGTACTGCGGGCGGGGGCCTACGTGCGGGGTGCGGACCCGGCGCGGCAGATGGTCGACGTCATCGGCCGGTTCGCGCCTCCCCTCGAGCCGTGGACCCGCTGCACGGCCTGCAACGGCGTCCTGCGCCCGGTGTCCAAAGAGGACGTCCAGGCCGAGATCGAGCCGGGGACTCGCCGCCACTACGACGACTACGCGCGCTGCGAGGACTGCGCGCAGGTGTACTGGCGAGGCGCGCACTCCCGGCGGATCGACGCGATCATCCGGTCCGCCCGCGCCGCGCACCCCGGCGGTTGAGGCGATTTCGCGCGAAATCGGCGGGTCTGGTGCGAAGCGGGTGGCGATTTCGCGCGAAATCGCCACCCGCCACCAAGTGCAGGCAGTCAGCCGGTGATGTCGTTGCGTACCGGCAGGTACGCCTTGGCGTGGCCGTCGACGTCCGGGTGGAAGGACTCCACCAGCGGGCTGCTCGGGCCGTTGATCCACTCGTCGGAGGAGCAGACGCCGTGCCCGGCGGGCGCGTCGCGGGCGTCGGCGAAGGTGAACCAGGCCGCCTTCGCACGCCCCGAGATCACCTCGGCCAACTGCTGCCAGGGCGCAGCGCACGTGGGCGCAGACGACCTTCGAGCACCGCCAGACCGCGGTGGCCGCCGCGGTTGAGGCGATGGGCCCTGCTCCACGACGACCTGACGCTGCTGCTCGACTGGGAGATCGGCAAGCCGTGGAAGGCCGCGTGCGCCGACGTGGACCGCTGCCTGGACGGCGTCCGCTGGTACCTCGACAACGCGGAGCAGATGCTCGCGCAGGACGTCGAAGGCGCGCCCTACAAGCGGCAGGTGCTGTGCGGCTCCTCGCGGGCAACGCGGTCATCCGCAATTTCCATTGAAATCGAAGCTCTGATTTCCATTGAAGTTGCGGACCCCAGCACCCGGGGACGGGGACGAGACGGGATGAAGGGCACCTCTCGCCGAGCAAGTTGGCAAAAGGCGCCCTTGGCCTCTCGGCCGAACGGGGTGCGGTCAGCGTTCGAAGCGACCAGCCTTGACCGCCCGCAGGAAACCGGCGACGTCGACGCTCAGCGTTGGTCCGTCCGGGTCCTTCGAGTCCCGGATCAGGCCGGGCGGGCTGGATAACTCGACACACGTATGCAGGTTCTGGCTCCGGCTGGACTTCCGCCACAAAACTTGATCACTCATTCAGCCCCTCCACGTTCTTGACTGCCTTGCGAAGCAGCATCATCGATGCCTTGGAGTTCAAAGCGACCTGGGCTGTCTGCTCCACAGCTTGCTCGTACACGGTCACGTCGTCGTACTCGTGCAGGAACAACCCGGACCGCCTGTTCTCCAGAGCCACCACAGGATCAAGTTTCTCGTGCTTGATCAGCAGAAATCCACCCTCCAGAGACGGGTTCCAGCCGCTCCTGTAGGGCACGATCCGCAAGTCGATGTTCGGCCTCTCGCTCATGTCGGCCAGGTGCCGGAGTTGCTCGATCATCGTGTCGCGATCTCCGACCACTTGCCGCAGCGCTCCTTCGCCCACCAATGCAAGCAGGCGAGCCGGTTCATTGCGGAGGATGACGTCCTTTCGGCCAATCCTGATCGCAGCTCGCGTCGCGATCTCGCCGGACGGAACGCCACCGCCGGACATGATCGCCCGAACGTAGCTGCCTGTCTGCAACAATCCCGGGATCAGCAGCGGAGCTACCTCGATGATCTCCGAGGCGTTCTGTTCGTAATCGACCAGGGCAGACAGCTGTTGCTTCTGGTCCGGCAACCGCGTAGCCACCCACTGCGGAGCGTCGGTGTCGTAGGCAAGGCCGACGATCTCCTCGTATCGCTCCCCGACCACGCCGAGTGCCGTGAGAATCTGGGCGACTTGCTCAGGTTTCGGAGTTCGCTCACCTGTTTCCCAACGCGAGAGGACTCCCGGGTCACGTCCGAGCGTTGAAGCGAACTCCCGCAGCTTCAGACCTCGATCCTCGCGAGCCTGCCGGAGCGCACCCCCGAGCGCCCGCCCTTTCGGAGTTCTAGCCATGTCCCGACTCCATGTGGTCGTCGCCGTGCAATGCGCACCGCGTCCAAGCCTTCCACCGAACATCACTTGTTGCGATCACGGTAACACCTTGTGTAGTTACCGCCGTTGCTGGACTATTTGACAACAAGACGTTCACCGGAGAAACGGGCAACGTGGAGGTGTTGGTGTTGGAGGTTTGGCCTCGGTGGTTGCCTTCGCCTGGATTGCGGGCCTTGGACACGCATTTCGTGCTTTGGCCCGGCGGGGCTGGCGAGTGCGGCGCGGAAGTCATGTGGGCCGACGTCGGGCATCCGACCACGGCCCGGCCGCGCTGCTCGGTTTGCTTGCAGATTGCCGAACCGCACAGCAGGGCTGTGAATCCAGTCCGCTCCGACCTGACCGGCCGCCGGGGTTCTCCGACAGGGCACTTGCGGAATCAGGAATGCGTCAAGCGAGAGCGCTGATCTGACCACATCGGACGGTGGCAGGCCGGGAGGGACGCGTCATGTTCTGGTTGCAACTCGGCACTCTCATCGCGTTCAACGTCGTCATCTTCGCGATGCTGTTCATCCCGGGATCGAATCCGCAGCACGGCGACGCGGGCGAGGACGCCTACGACGTTTGGCAGCTCATCGACGACATCGAAGCCGAACGCGACGCCGAGTACACCGGCCGCCACCGGCTCCGCGCTCCCCTGTCCGAAGCGGACGAGCCTCCCCGAGCCGCCTGACCCCCTGGCCGGATCGGCGCGTGGCCCCTCCCCGATCACCGCGCCGATCCTCCCGGTAGCCGGGCACCTGCCCCCGACCCCGCCCGGCTACCGGGCCCCGCAGTGCTCGTGAGTGTTCGTTCCGGTTCTTACCGGAACGAACACTCACGAGCACTGGAGCCGCCGCTACCAGGCGTCGCCGTCGCGCCAGTCGCAGGTCAACGAGCCGGTCAGGTCCAGCGGGACTTCCCCCGGAAAGACGAAGATGAAGCCGTCTTCGTCCTCCGTGCGTTGAGTTCCCGTCGGAGCCAGGGCGAAGGTCGGCCCCTGCCAACGCTGCCAGCCCCGCGCCTCGTAAAGCGCCGCTCCCTCGTCGCTGGCGCCCAGCGCTCCGAGGTCGTACGCGCGGCGGATCACCCCCTCCAGCTCCGCCATCATCGCCGCCGCGATGCCCCGGCGCCGTCGGTCCGCTCGCACCGCGACGCCCTCGACGTAGCCCGTGCGAAGGGCTCGGTCGGCGTGCAGGAGACGCCGTTGGACCACCGCCGCGTGGCCGATCAGCTCGTCGCCTTCCCACACCAGGGTGTGGATGCCGCCCAGGCAGTGCTCCCAGTCGTGTTCTGCCATGTCGTCTTCGAACACGTCCCAGAGCAGTGCCCGGGCGGCTTTGCGCGTCGCTTCGTCGAGGTCGGCGGTATGCGCCGTACGCACTTCGGTCATAGCACCCATCCTGGCAGCGATCAGCGCATTCCTGCGACCGATTTGTCCGCCAGCGCCGACCGCCGGTAGCCGTAGAACCCGTAGACCAGCAGGCCGACGACCATCCAGCCGATGAAGCGCGCCCAGGTGACCCAGTCGAGCCGGTGCGGGTGCTGCTGGAGCGCGCCGCCGAATTGCTCGGCGCCGGCTTCGATCCGTCCGATGTGGACATCATCCTGAAGAAGATGGGGCCGGTGGCCGACCTGGTCGACGTGATCCTGCGCAACTCGGCGAACTCCACGATGATCGACGGCGGCTACCAGACCAACGTCATCCCGGGTCGCGCCACCGCCGCGGTGGACGGGCGCTTCCTGCCCGGCCACGAGCAGGAGTTGCTGGACACCATCGACTCCCTGCTGCTGCCGTCGGTGCGCCGCGAGTTCATCCACCACGACGTGGCGATGCAGACCGAGTTCTCCGGCACCCTGTGGAGATCACCTACCGCCTCCGCTGACAGCCCCGCTCCGCTGGCCGAAGCGGCCAAGGCGCACGCCGCGCCTCCGCGTACCGTTCGACCGAGTCGTGGAGCTCCTCGACCGGCTTCGAGGGGATGCCGGGATCGCGGTCCGCGACGGCGTGGCAGAGCTCGTGCTGCGGGATCACGGTTGCCCGGAAGGCGTCCGGTGCGTTGGACCGGATCAGCGGAACGCGGTCGTAGACCGAGTCCACCAGGTCGCGGGTGGTCGACGAGCTCGGCGCGGGCGTCGACGTGGAATGGCTGGGGCGGCGCGTGGTCGCCCACCTCGGCATGGCCAGCGGCGGCTACGCCGAGCTGGCGGTCCGCGAAGTCGAGGCGCTGCAGGTGCTGCCCGACGGCGCCGACTTCGACGCGGCGGTCGCGATGATCGGCACCGGGCGGACCACCATGTCCATCCTGCGCACCGCGCAGCCGACCGCCGACGACGTCGTGCTGGTCACCTCGGCCGCCGGCGGCATCGGCGCGCTGGCGGTGCAGCACGCCCGCAACATCGGCGCGACCGTGGTGGGCGCGGCCGGTGGGGCGGCCAAGGTCGCCAAGGTGCGGAAGCTCGGCGCCGACGTCGCCGTCGACTACACCGCGCCGTATTGGGCCCAGTCGGTCCGCGAGGCCCTCGACGGGCGCGCGGTGAGCCTGGTGCTCGACGGCGCCGGCGGCGAGTACGGCCGCGCCGCCTTCGACCTCCTCGGGCCCGGCGGCCGGATCATCATGTACGGCAGGGAGTTCGGCGAGCACCAGTTCACCTCCGACGACCTGCTCGCCCGCGCGCTGGCCGCGAACGTCGCCCTCGGACCGAACCTGCTGAAGGTGCCCGGGGGCATGCGGACCCTGGAGAACGAGGCGCTGGCCGCCCTCGCCGACGGCAGCCTGCGGCCGCTGGTAGGACCGCCGTTCGCGCTGGCCGAAGCGGCCAAGGCGCACGCCGCCCTGGAGAACCGCGAAACCTATGGCAAGGTGGTGTTGCGGCCGACTCCGTGAGACGCGAGAAGCCGCGGTGTTCGCACGACGTCGGTGATCGAGATCAGGTGGCGGGAACCGCCTGGTTTGTCGTAACGTCCCCGCCTGGTGCGCGGTCCGGCACACCGAGTCAAGCCCTGGAGGTACGGCTGTGGAACAGGTAGTTCTGCTCGACGAATCCGGTCAAGCGATCGGGGTCGAGGACAAGGCGATCGTGCACCACCAGGACACACCGCTGCACCTGGCCTTCTCCTGCTACGTGTTCAACGGCCGGGGCGAGTTCCTGCTGACCCAGCGGGCGCACCACAAGCGCACCTTTCCGAGCGTGTGGACCAACACCTGCTGCGGCCACCCGGGGCCCAAAGAGGACATGAAGGCGGCGATCACCCGGCGGCTCGGCGAGGAGCTCGGGCTCACCGTGCGCGGCCTGGAGCTGGTGCTGCCCGGCTTCCAGTACCGCGCCACGATGCCCAACGGCGTGGTAGAGAACGAGAAGTGCCCGGTTTTCGTCGCCTTCACCGAGAACACCCCGCAGCCCAACCCTGACGAGGTCGCCGCAACTCGCTGGGTGGACTGGAAAAAATTCAGCGCGGAGGTCCTCGCGGAGGAGACCGAGGTGTCCGCATGGTGCGCGCTGCAGGTCCGCCAACTGGTCGAGCTCGGCCCGGAACCGGCCCAGTGGCCCAAGGGCGCCGCGGCCGACCTGCCCCCCGCCGCGCACGTGGGCTGACCGCCCTCAGGTTCCCGGTCCGCACCGCCGCGAGTGCCGCGGTGCGGACCGGGAAGCCGGCGACGCTGGCCACGACCACGCCGAAGGCTACGTCACCGCGGAGCCGGCCTCCGGTCGCAGCTCCCGCGACCAGCTCCACTCGCCCGGCTCCGGCGCGCCGACCAGTCGCAGCCCGGCGCCGCGAAGCGTCCGCGCGATCGCAGTGTTGTCGACGTCGGTGTGCGCGGTCAGCGTGCCGATCCCCAGTTCCTCGGCCTGCTCGACCAGCTTGCGCGCCAAGGCGGTCCCGACGCCCTGCCGCTGCCAGTCGTCGCGGACCAGCAGGGCCAGCTCCCCGGAATCCCCGTCGTACATCAGGTTCCCCATGCCGACCACGTCCCCGTCCGGCGCCAGCGCCAGCAGCGATCGCCCCAGGGCAGGGGTGAGCAGCCGCTGCAGGCCGCGCTCCCCCGGCGTCGGTCCGGGGCTGAAGCAGCTTCGGTAGCGGGCCGCGCTGGAGCAGCGCTCGTGGAAAGCGGAAACCAGTTCCACGTCCGCCCGGTCCGCGAGCCGGACCGTCAACTCCGCGCCGCTCGCGGTGCGCGCGACGTCCAGCACCGGCCGCACCCGCGCGCGGCAGCTCTCGGCCAGGTCCACCACGGCCCGCGCCCGCGCGAACTCCGCCGGGGTGAAGGAACCGCCGGGCCGCTCCAGAACCAGCACCCCGCCGCCGGGGTCCGCCAGGCACATCGCGCCGCCGGTGAACGAACCGACCTCCAGCGACGGCTCGGGCGCTTCCCGCCAGTGCACCGCGACCTGCCCCAGCAGCGCGCGCAGCGCCCGGATCAGGTCGGTGCGGCCGTTGACCAGGTCGATCGCCAGGTTCGCGGTCCGGGTCGGCACGTCGTCGAGCTCGCGGACATCCGCCCGCTCCGCGGTCACCTCGCAACCACCGGCGGTCTCGACGGCGGCGATCAGCTCCCGCCTGCTCACCCGTGTCGGCACATGCAGCAGAACCTCGTCCACCACGCCACCGGCCACGGGGTGGACCTGCATGGTCCGGATGTCCGCGCCGAGCGCGCTCAGGCCACCGGCCAGGCGCGCCAACCGGCCCGGTGTGTCGGTCACCGACGCGCGCAGCCGCCACAGCGTCTGCTGCACGTTCACCACCTCTGGGATCGGCACTGCGGCCGGCGCAGTGGTCTGGGCGGACGGGCGCCGGCGATGCCGCCACCACCTCGCGGCACTCGCTACCAGCAGAACGGCACCGATAAACAGCAGCGCCAGCGTTCCGCCGGCCTGGCTCTGCACCCCGGTGACGAACACGTTCGCCGTCCCCGCCGCCAGGAGCAGCGCGGCCAGCTCGATGAGTTCGCGGGTCCAATCCTCGCGCGCGTGACGATGCTGTCCGGAAGTCATGCCACCATGTTTCCCGCGCCGTATTGCGGGCGCTTGACCTGGGATGACAGCGGGGTTAACGGGCGAACATCACGCCCCAAGGCGGTCCCACGTCGAGCACGTGGATCGACGGTGGGGCGACCGAATTGTCGAACATGGTGATGCTTTTCGGGCATCACCACCGCGCCCTGCACAGTCAGCGCTGGGACATCGCGATGCGCGACGGGCGCCCCATGTTCATCCCACCTCGCACGGTGGACTTCAAACGCCCACCACGACCAGGCGGCAGAGCGCTACCCGCCCAACACCGCGAATACCTCCGGGACCTCATCCCAGCACCACGGGACCCGGCGGGCGGCTATTCCTGGCCGTAGCCCGCGAACAGTTCCGCGCAGCGGGCCAGTTCCTCGTCGCTGAGCAGGCTCGGGGAACCTGCCCGGGTCGCGGTCAGCCAGAGCTCGCACAGCCACTCGAGCTGCCGCGCCCGGTTGTAGGCCTGAGACAGGCCGGCTCCGATGGTGATCGTCCCGTGGTTGCGCAGGATGCATCCGGCGCGTCCCGCCAGGGCGTCGGACATCGTCTCGGCCAGCTGGTCGCTGCCGAAGGTGGCGTACTCCGCCACCCGCACCGTGCCGCCGAAGTCCGCGAGCTGGTAGTGCACCGCCGGAACATCGTTGCGCAGCAACGACAACGCGGTAGCGTGCAGCGAGTGCGTGTGCACCACTGCCCCGGCGTCGTGCTTCCGGTAGGCGGTGAGGTGCATCGGCAGTTCGGACGTGGGCTTGAGATCGCCCTCGACCACGTTGCCGGTGAGGTCCACCAGCGGGATGTCGTCCACCGCCAGCTTGTCGTAGTCGACGCCCGACGGCGTCACCGCCACCAGGTCGCCGCAGCGGACCGACACGTTGCCGGAGGTGCCGACCACCAACCGGTCCGCCGTCATCCGCCGGGCGATCTCGATGACCTCGCGCCGCTGTTCGGCCAGTCGCGAACTGCTCACTTCATCCCTCGTTCAACATGTGGCGCCGGATGCGCCCGGCACCGACTCGTAGCCGTTGATCGCGGCAACCTTCCGGGCCGACGGCGAAGACTCGTCGAACCGGTAGCCCAGCCACTCCGACGCCAGCTTGCGCGCCAGCTCCAGGCCGACCACGCGCTGGCCGATGCACAGCACCTGGGCGTTGTTGCTGAGCACCGACCGCTCCACCGAGTAGCTGTCGTGCGCGGTGACGGCCCGGATGCCCGGCACCTTGTTCGCGCTGATCGCCACGCCGAGCCCGGTGCCGCACACCAGCAGCGCGCGGTCCGCTTCGCCTTCGGCGACCAGGCGCGCGGCGTTGACGGCCACGTGCGGGTAGGCGGTGTGCTCGTCGGAGCCGACGCCCACGTCCGCCACGCTGGCCACCCGGGGATCGTTCTCCAGGTCCTTCTTCAGCGCTTCCTTGTACTGCAGTCCCGCGTCGTCGGAGCCGACCACGATGCGCAACGGCGCCTGCTCACTCACTTCGCCTCATCCTTCCCGTTCCGGCGAGCCCATCAGTTTCCGGCGAGCCCATCAGGTTCCGGCGAGCCCATCAGTTTCCGGCGAGCACGGCCCCGACCCGGTTGAGCGCGAGTGCCAGCGACGTCGCACCCGGGTCCGGGGTTCCGACGCTGCGCTCGGCCAGCGGCCGGGCGCGGCCGGTGCGGGGCCGCAGCTCCGCGGTCTGCTCGGCGGCCTTCGTCGCCGCCTTCGCGGCCTGCTGCCAGGCCTCGGTGCCCGTCGCACCCTCCTCGACGGCACGGCGCAGTTCCTCCACGAACGGAACCAGCGCGTCGACCAGCGTCTTGTCGCCGAGCTCCGCTCGACCGAGCCGCTGCACCGCCGCGAGCGCCGCCGAAGCACCCGCCGTCAGGTCGTTGGCCATCGCCGCGCGGTGGTCGGGCAGCAGGTCGCCGAACGACCGCAGCGCCGCGCCCCACAGCACGCCCGAGGTGCCACCGGCCTTGGCTGCCCACGCGTCACCGGCTGCGACCAGCACCGCCGCCGGGCCGACGCCCTGCGCCGCGGCCTCGTCGGCGGCCGCCACCGCGGCCGCGCTGCCGCGCGTCATGCCGCGGCCGTGGTCGCCGTCGCCCGCGATCGCGTCGAGGCGCCCGAGTTCTTCTTCCTTGTCGTGCAACAGATCCGCCACCGCGTGCAGGGCCTTCGCCACGACCGCGGCGGTCGCCTGGCCTTCCGGCGGGGCCACCACGGTCACCTTCTCGGACGCCGCCGGCAGTTCATCGTCCTCTTCGGACTCTTCCGTCTCGGCCAGCGCGACATTCCCCTTGCGGTAGGCGGGAGTGTCGGCCGGGGCCTGCCACAGCCGCTCCAGTTCCGGGTCCAGCCAGGTCAGCGTCAGCGAGCAACCTGCCATGTCGAGGCTGGTCACCAGCTCACCCACCTCGGGCGCGACGACCTCCAGGCCGGCCTCGGCCAGCAGCCGGGACACGGTGCCCCAGACCACGAACAGTTCCTCGTACTTGGTGGCGCCCAGCCCGTTGAGGATCGCCGTCACCCGCGGCTTCTCCCCACCCGTTTCCGGGGCCTCCGCGAGCAGGCCGTCGACCAGGATCTTCGCCAGCTCCGACGCCGACGGCAGGTCGCCTTCGGAGACGCCCGGCTCGCCGTGGATGCCCAGCCCGAGGCCCATCCGCCCTTCCGGCACCTCGAACAGCGGCTGGTCCTGGCCCGGCAGCGTGCAGCCGCCGAAGGCCACGCCGAGGCTGCGGGTGCGCGCGTTGGCGTGCTCGGCGACCCGCACCACCTCGTCGAAGGAATAGCCCTCCTCGGCCGCTGCCGAGGCGACCTTGAAGACCACGAAGTCACCGACCACGCCGCGGCGCTTGGTCTGCTCCGCCGCCGGGGCGCTGGCCACGTCGTCGGTCACCACGACGTTGTGCGCGCGGACCCCGTCGCGTTCCAGGCGTTCCACCGCCAGCCCGAAGTTCATGTTGTCGCCGGCGTAGTTGCCGAACGAGAACACCACCCCCGCACCCCGGTCGGCCGCGAGGCCCACCGAATAGGCGTCGTCGGCCGACGGCGAGGTGAAGATGTTGCCGATGACCGAGCCGTCGGCGAAGCCCGGCCCGACCACCCCGCAGAAGGCCGGGTAGTGCCCGGATCCACCGCCGGTGACCACCGCGACCTTGTCCTTGCGCGCGCGTTTCGCCCGCACCACCCCGCCCGGCACCCGCCGGACGTGTTCGGGGTGCGCTGCCACGAAACCGGTCACCATGTCCTCGGTGAACGATGCGGGGTCGTCGTACAAGCGCGTCATCTGCTGCTCCTCAGCGCCAGGTCTTGATGGGTCAGGAGGTCGCGCCCCACAGCGGGCGGGCGCGGTCGATCGATGCAAGGTATTCGCGGTAGCCGCGCTCGTAGAACTCCACGGCGCTGGGGTGCGGCACCACGGTGCGCCGGGCCGCGGCCCACTTCTCGCGGTCCACCGGCTCGCCCAGCGAGTCCCACGCGGTCATCGCCGCGCCGCGCGCGCCCACGCCTTCCTCGTGAGGCACGTGCAGCGGTCGGCCCAGCACGTCGGCGAAGATCTGGCTCCACGCCGCCGATCGCGCACCACCGCCGCACGCCGAGACCTCACCGGTCAGGCCCGCGGTTTCCAGGTTGTGCCGCGCCGCGTAGGCCACCGCCTCGCACATGGCGCGCACCAGGTCGGACTGCGTGGTTTCCAGCGACAGCCCGGTGAACTGGCCGCGCGCGTGCGGTTCGACGAACGGCGCGCGCTCGCCGGAGCTGGACAGGAACGACAGCGCCGACACCCCGTCGGCACCGGGTTTGCTGTTGCCCAGCAACGTTTCCAGCTGGTCCACGCCGGCGCCGACCATGCTCAGCACCCAGTCCAGGTTGGCGGTGCCGACCATCGCGGGCATCACCCGCAGGTACCGCTGCGGCAGCGGCGTCGCCAGCCACATGCCCGCGACCTCGCCGTCCGGGTCGATGGCGACCTCGTCGCGCAGCACCTGGCAGCCCAGGGTCGTGCCGATCACCAGGCTGCCGTCGCCGACGTTGCTGACGCCGGAGCCGAACGCGCAGGCGGGCAGGTCGAACGGGCCGGCCGACACCGGCAGACCGGCGGGCAGCCCCAGCCCCTTGGCGCTCTTGCTGTCCAGCGCGAACAGCTTGTTCGGCGGGGCCGGTTCGGCCAGCAGCGTGCGGTACTCGGCCACGCCGCAGGCCTGCAGCGCTTCCTGCGAGTAGCTGCGGCTCGGCACGTCCAGGAACGGCAGCGACGCGTCGGAGGCGTCGACCGTGATCTCGCCGGTGAAGCGCTGCACGATCGCGTCGACGCAGTACCCGGCGACCGCGGCGCGTTCCAGCCGCTCCGGGGAGTGCCCGGCCAGGTGCGCCAGCAGCGGGCCGGCCGAACCGGGGAACATCCCCGACCCGGTGAGCCCGAAAACCCGCCGCTGCACACCGGATTGTGCCCAGCGGTCCAGCACGTCCGCGGCACGCGCGTCCAGCCACGAGATGGCCGGTCCGACCTGTTGGCCCTGGTGGTCGCGCAGCCATAGCCCGTCGCCCTGGCCGGTGATGGCCAGGGCCTCGATCGGCTCGCCGACCTGCTCGGCCGCAGCGGCGACCTCGCGCACCACCTGGATCACCGAGCCGATGACCTCTTCGAGGTCTTGCTCGACCCGCCCGCCCGGCAGCCGGTTCAACGTGCTGCGCTTGCTGTGCGTGACCAGCGCCGTGCCGTCGCGGTTGAGCAGCGACGCCTTGGTCACCGATGTGCCGACATCGACCCCGACGATCATGGCCGCAGACCTTCGAACTTGGCCAGCACGTCCGGGTTGGCGACGAAGCGGGGGCGCTCGCCGCCCAGGAACCGGGCGACCTCGTCGGCGACGATGCCTGCGGCGCGGTGCGCGGTCTGGCGGGTCGCCCCGGCCAGGTGCGGGGTGGTGATGACGTTGGGCGCGCCGAACAGCGGCCAGTCGCGCGGCGGCGGCTCGATGTCGTAGACATCCACCGCCAGCGCGCCGAGGCGGCCGGAGTTCAGCAGCTCCGGCAGCGGCGCGTAGTCGAGCAGCCCGCCCCGGGCGGAGTTGATCAGCACCGCGCCTTCCGGCAGCAGCTTGAGGTTGTCGGCGTTGAGCAGGTTCTTGGTCTCCGGTGTCAGCCGCGCGTGCAGGCTGACGACCGAGCTGCGGCGCAGCAGCGCCTCCAGCTCGACGAGCTCGACGCCGTCGCGGGCGGCATCCTCGGCTTGCGCGAACGGGTCGGACACCAGCACGTGCGCGCCGAAGGCCTTCAGGACCCGGGCCACGATCTTGCCGATCGCGCCGTAGCCGACCAGGCCGACGGTCGAGCCCTCCAGCTCGATGCCGGCGTTCTCGTAGGCGTAGTAGTCGCCGCGCCAGTTGCCGGCCTTGAGCTCGGCGTCCGAGCCGGGGATGCGGCGCAGCGCGGCGAGGATCAGCCCGACGGCGAACTCGGCGGCCGCGGCGGCGTTGCGGCCGGGCGCGTAGCTGACGATCACGCCGTTGTCGGTGGCGGCCTTGAGGTCCACGTTCACCGGGCCGCCGCGGCAGACGCCCACGAACTTCAGCTGCGGGCTGTTGGCCAGCACGTCCGCGGTGAACGGCGCCATCTGGGTGGCGACGATCTCCACGCCGCCGAGCGCGTCGAGCAGCTGCTGCTCGGTGCCGCTGGCCTCGTGGACGTTGCCGACCGGCCCGAACGGCTCGACGGGCCACGGCAGCTTCAGGGTGTTGAACTGCAGGTCGTGCGAACCGGCGCTGCGGCGCAGGGCGTCGACGAACACCTCGGGCGCGACGAAGTGGTCACCTGCGGCCAGAACACTGGTCATGAGGACTCCTTTTTCACGAAGGCTGTCTCGTGGCTGGCTTGCTTGGCGGTGCCGGTAGCGGAACCTCAGAAGCCTTCTCGACTGCGGGATCCCCGACATCGCGTATGCCCAATACGCCACGTCGGGGCTGTCCTCGCAGAGAACCCCGGCGGGGTGGGACCAGTCTGAGAACCCGCGGCGGTGCAAGCTGAGTCCCACACCGCAAGCGGCTACCGCTGCTTTAAGAGCCTGTTGGTGGATGGTGTGGGTGGGTGGTCGCTTAGCGGAACCTGAGAGGTTCCCTGGACTGCGGGTGCCCCTCCTGATGTATGTCCAATACGCGGCGGAGGGGCCGTCCTCGCCAGAAAACCTCTCAGAACCCGCCGATGGTCGTCTTGGCAAGGTGAATGCAAGCGGCTACGCCGCTTCCAAAGGCGCGGACGGCATTCGCCGACAGGCTCTAAGAGACAAGCCCTCCACTTTCTGGAAATCTTGCTCAGCTGCCGACCGGCTCGGGCAGCCCGCTCACCAGGCGAGACCGGACGTCGTCCAGGTCGGTGGCGATGTAGCTGGCGTTGGCCAGGGCGTCCTCGGCCGGCGGGTAGCCGGAGTTCGGGATGGCCACCACAGTCATTCCCGCCGCGGCCGCGGCGCGCAACCCGTTGCTGGAGTCCTCGACAGCCAGGCAGTGCTGCGGGTCCTGGCCGAGCTTGTCGGCGGCCGACAGGTACACGTCGGGGCTCGGCTTGCCCTTGGGCACCTCGGCGCTGGAGACGGTAGCCGAGAAGTGCCTGGTCAGTCCGTGGCGATCCAGGACCGCGTCGATGAGGCGGCGCGGCGCGGACGAGGCGAGCGCGATCGGGGCGCGCGCGGCGACCTCGGTGACCATCTTCTCGGCGCCGGGCAGCAGCTCGATCTCACCGCCGTCGAGCGCTGCGATCATGTCGTCGACCACGACCCGCTCGGTCTCCGCCGCGGAGTCGCTGGTAGCGCTGTAGTCGGCGAGGAAGGCCGACCACTCGGGGGCGCTCATGCCCTGGACCTGCCGGGTCTGCTCCATGGTCCAGGTCTTGCCGTGGGCGGCGGCGAACTTGGCCCACATCCGCTCCCACAGGTGTTCGCTTTCGACCAGGACGCCGTCCATGTCGAACACGACCGCGCGGTGGGTGCCGTTCGGCCCTTCGGGCTGGGTCATCTTTACCTCCCGCCAAACACTGACACCAATCAAATTAACATGATGGACGTTAAGTGTCACCATCAGAGTGATACTTCGGCGTATGGCCGGTATCCCACGGCAGGTGCCGCGCGCCACGGGGCAAGATGGCCGCATGGCGTCCGCACCGAAGAAGCAGTCCGCCCGGCTCCTGCGACAGCAGAAGATCATCGACCACGTGGTCACGCAGGGGTTCGCCAGCGCCGCGGAACTGTCCGAGCTGACCGGCGTCAGCCTGATGACGGTGCACCGCGACCTCGACGACCTGGTCACCCGGGGCCTGCTGCGCAAGTACCACGGCGGGGTCTCCGCCCAGCCCTCCACGGTGTTCGAGAGCAGCTCGGACTTCCGGCTGCACACCCACACCGCCGAGAAGGAAGCCCTGGCCAAGGACGCCCTGCAGTTCATCAACCCGGGCATGTCGGTGATGCTGGACGACTCGACCACCGCGCTCGCGCTGGCCAGGCTGCTGCCCGAGGTCGGCCCGCTGACCGTGGTCAGCAACTACCGGCAGGTGCAGGAGGCGCTGCGCGACGTGCCGGACATCCGGCTGATCGGCCTGGGCGGCGAGTACTCCCGGACCCACGACTCCTACCTGGGCCTGCCCTGCCAGGAGATGATCAGCGCCTTCTCGGTGGACATCGTTTTCCTGTCCACCTCGGCGATGAACGCGCGGCTGACCTACCACCAGGAGCAGGAGATCGTGCTGGTCAAGCGGGCGATGCTGGCCAGCGCGACGACCAAGGTGCTGATGATGGACGCCAGCAAGGTGGGCCGCTCGGCGCTGCACCAGTTCGCCCCGGTACGCGCCTTCGACCACGTGCTGCTGGCGGGCGAGCTGGAGGCGGCGCTGGTCGAGGAGATGCGCGAGCAGACCGACGTCCGCCTGTCCCCGATGGGCTAGCCGCGAGCTAGCCCAGAGCTAGCCCCCGGGAGCGGCGGCATCGGACGGCCAGTTTCATTGTTGATCTTCACATCGGATTGCGAAAAAATTAACGCCTTGCGCGTTAAACTGAACAAGGTGCATGATAGCCAGCACTCGTTGACCGGGGGCGCGTCCTAGACGCGCACACCGGGAAGTTCCGATCCCTTGGAGACAGTGATGTCCCAACAGACCTCTGCGGATGCCGAGCCGTTGCGGCCGGCCAGCACACTCGACCGCATCGGTATCCCCAGGCAGCTGTTCTGGGGCTTCATCGCCGTCCTGATCTTCATGATCGGCGACGGCGTGGAGACCACCTTCCTCTCGGACTACCTGCAGCAACCCGAGGGCGGCGGACTGCCCGGCGCGACCGCGGCGTTCGCCACGGTCACCCTCTACGGCGTCGCGGCCATGATCGCCGCCTGGTTCTCCGGGACGCTCTCCGCGATCTGGGGCCCGCGCCGGGTCATGTGGCTCGGTGGCGCCTGGTGGGTGGTGTTCGAGGCGCTGTTCCTGTTCGTGGCGCTGCCGTCGCACAACGCGACGCTCATCGTGGCCACCTACGGCATCCGAGGCTTCGCCTACCCGCTGTTCGCGTTCGCGTTCCTGGTGTGGGCACAGATCGCCAGCCCCACCAAGATGCGCGGTTCGGTCGCCGGGTGGTTCTGGTTCGCCTTCACCGGCGGTCTGCCGACCCTGGGCGCGGCGCTGGCCGCGGTCTCCATCGGCGTGTTCGGCCTGAGCCAGCACGGCACGCTGGTGCTGTCGCTGGCGGTGGTCACCATCGGTGTGCTCATCGGTAGCTTCGCCGTCCGCGAGGAGCACGGCCTCAAGCCGATCGCCGACGGGACGGTTTCCAATCCGCGCAGCCTCAAGCGGCTGGGCGAGGGCGTGGACATCCTCTGGCGCGACCGCCGCACCCTGGCCGGTGGCCTGATCCGCATCGTCAACACCGCGCCGCAGTACGGCTTCTTCGCGATGTTCCCGTTCGTGCTCGGCCCGGCCACCCCGGGCGGCGGCTTCCTGACCGCCCCGCAACTGGCCACGCTCGCGTCGATCAGCTACGGCGCGAACATCGCCGCGAACCTGTTCTTCGGCGTGTTCGGCGACCGCTTCGGCTGGCGCCGCACGATCACCTGGTTCGGCTGCGTGGGTTGCGCCGTCGCGACTCCGCTGTGGTACTTCACCGCGGTGTCCACCCAGAGCTTCGCGGTGACCGCCACCTTCGGCGTCGTCTACGGCATCCTGCTGGCCGGGTTCGTCCCGCTGTCGGCGCTGATGCCGTCGATGGTCTCGCCCAAGGACAAGGGTTCGGCCCTGGCGATCCTGAACTTCGGTGCCGGTGGCGCGGCGTTCGTCGGCCCGGTCGTGGTCACGATCCTGTACCCGCTGGTCGGCGGCGGCGGGGTGGCCATCGCGTTCAGCGCGCTCTACATCCTGGTGGCGATCCTGAGCCTGAAGGTCAAGGACAGCTGCGACCCCGGTGAGCAGAAGCTGGCGCAGCGCGCCGCGCAGCACGTCGCGACGGCCCGCTCCTCGGCGTAAGAGCCTGTTGGTGAATGGTGTGGGTGGGTGGTCGCTTAGCGGAACCTGAGAGGTTCCCTGGACTGCGGGTGCCCCTCCTGATGTATGTCCAATACGCGGCGGAGGGGCCGTCCTCGCCAGAAAACCTCTCAGAACCCGCCGATGGTCGTCTTGGCAAGGTGAATGCAAGCGGCTACGCCGCTTCCAAAGGCGCGGACGGCATTCGCCGACAGGCTCTAAGTTCCGCCGCCGCCGTGAGCCCGCGTCCCGGGGACGCGGGCTCACGTGCATTCGGCCGTCGTCGCCGAGCGCGACAAGGTGGCGGCCGTCCGAAGAGAAGGCGGGCCGTCCGACGATCCGGCCGGGCAGGACGGCCATCGTGGTGCCGAGCACCGCGATCCGCCCTTCGCCGTCGCGGACCGCGACGACCGGGATGTCGCCGTCCAGCACGGCGAGCGCAGGATCGGAGGTGGCAGCGGTGACAGCGGTGATGGCGGTGGCAGCGGTGGCGACCACGGACCATCCCGCGTGTTCGCCGAGCACGACCACGCGCCCGGTGGCCGCCTCGCGAAACGCCGCGAACGCCCGGTGGCCGCGGGCCACGGCAACGGACCCGGCCGGGTGGTGCGTTTCCGGCGGCGCGACGAGCCGGGAACCGGTGCCGTCGAGCCGCCAGTGCAGCAACCCGGCCTGCGCGGTGGCGAAGACGTGCGCCTCACCGGTGCCGGCCAGGAGCACCGAGACGGCGTCGTCGACCCCGGTGCCGCCGAGGTCCGTCCAAGCTGCCTGGTCGGCGAACCGGACGCTCACACCGCCACGGGCGTTGCGGACCGCGACCAGCACTCTCCCGCCCGGTGCCGCGACCGCCGCCGGCGGTCCGACCTGGCCGAGGGGCGCATCGGTCGGCGGGGAGCCGAGATCCTGCCAGCGGTCCGGCCCGCTTTTCAGGAAGATCGCGCCCGTGCGGTCCTGGACCACGAGGGTGTCCGGGCCGGCGAACCCCGGCGAACCGGCACGCGGCACGAAACCACCGGTGTCCACAACGGACTCACGTGATCCGTTTCCCCTCAACAACTTTCCGCCCCGCACGTAGACGTAAACGGGCTCGCCGTCGCGACCGGTCGTCGCCCAGTTCGTGTTCCACGGCCAGCGGTGCCGCATGCTTCGCAGCCACGTCGCATAGGGCTCCCCCATGCTCACCTCGGCGTCGTGCGCCGCGTAGCGCGCGAAGATCTCCCGTTTGCCGGCGACGATCTCCGCCGGCAGGTTCGGCGGCGCGTCGGCGACGTTGTAGTCGCGGTAGTGGATCAGGTGCGCCGATCCGGCGGACCGCATCGCAAGCTCCGCGAATCGCGCCGTCATCACGTGGTCGGGGTGGTTGTGGTGGGGTCCCCACTGCGGCTGGTACCTGGCGTCCGGTTCGGGGTCATGGGTCCGCACGATCGTGGGCGCGAACCTCCGGTAGAGCTCTCCCAGCGCGTCGATGACGGAGGCCCGGTCGTGAATGCTGGTCGCCTCCAGTGCAGATCCGTCCGGCCGCAGTGCCTCGACGCGTGCCGTTGCGTCGTGCCAGAGCCGGGTCAGCGCATGCCTGCCGCCCGTAACGTGCGGATCGTTGTCATCGGGCAGGTTCAGGAACACCAATCGCACCGTCGGCCGATCGCGCAAGGTCTGCACCTCGGCTTGACGCCCCCCGGGCAGCGGCAGCCCGGCACGGTCCCAGACGTCGGGCGCCCCGGCCATCGCCGCGAACGCCGCCCGCGCCCCGGCCTGCCGCTGCGCGGCATACCGCCCCGCGGGCCGCACATCGCTCTCCCCGGCCGTCAGGAACACGGTCGTCACGGTCGCTCCGGAGCGGATCGAGATGGCCAGGTCCGGGTTCATGAACAGGATGTCGTCGTCGGGATGCGCCACGACCTGCAGGTGGGAACGCATCTGCGCCGCAGCGGCGGGATCGACGAGCGCAGCGATCAGCAGCAGCGCGATCGCGGCGGCGAATCCTCTCATCGCGTTCGCCTCCCCGGCTGCAGCGCAGCTACGGACAGCCCGAGCGCGAGTAGCGCTCCGGCGCAAGCCAGCAGGAGGTGCAGGGCGAATCCGGGCGGGCTCCAGGACAGCGCGAGCGTGCCGCCGGTCAGGCCGGGCGGGAGGCGAACGGTGAGCAGCCCCGCATCAGTTCCGGCGACCGGCACCCGGCGCCCGTCCACTGTGGCCTGATAGCCCGGCCAGGCCAGGCGCGCGAAGACCAGCTCGGCCCGGTCTTCGGTGGGGCCGAACCGCACGGTTTCGTGCCGCTGCCCGTGCTGCCGGTCGTCGAGCACCTGCACCCCGCGGCCGGCGCTGAGCCGCCCTCCCGGCCATGGCAGGGCCGTTTCCCGTTTGAGCACAACGACATCCGCATCGCGCCGGGTGACCTGCCAGCCCGCCGGCGCTTCGGGAACCTCGCGGAGCCGGCGCTGCACCACGACGTGGGTGACCTTGAGTCGGTCGACCAACCCATCCGGCTGCCAGAGCCGGTCGTAGGCCTGCGGGCAGGTGGCCCCGTAATAGCTCAGGCAGAGCCGGGTGTGCAGGGCGTCGTGCCCGATGCCGGTGTAGGAGACCAGGCTCGCGACCCCCGCGGCCGCGTGCATGTTGCCGAACAGCAGGTGCTTCCAAGCGCTTCGCGAGGCGACGTCGTCCGGTGGGATCAGGTTGCGGTCGGCGATCTGCAACACGGTGCCGCCGTGGAATTCCGCGTAGCGGGAACGGAGTTCGGCGATCGATGCCGGGAAGTTGTAGACGGCGACATCGCGATTCGCCGGAAACCACAACATCTGCAGGGCAAGCGCGCAGGCCGTGCCGAGGTGCAGCACCGCGGCCATCAACTGCCTGCGGTGCAGGATCAGTACGGCCGCGAGCAGCACTGCGATCATGCCCAGCGACACCAAATGCTTCGGGGCCAAGGAAGGCCACGCCGCGAACGAGAGATACCCGCCGAGCAACACGGTCCCGGCCGAGCAAGCCAACCGCACCTTGAAGTGATCAGTGCGCAGCCCATGCGAAAGCGACACGGCAAGCAGCACTGCCATCGCCAGGTGGAGCACGACCACATGCCGCAGCGGCCAGCGGAACAGCCACACGTTGGACGGCCCGAGGCACAGCAGGAAGTAGCAGCCCGCGATCAACGCGGCGCACCGGCAGCGCCGCCACAACGCCCCGGCGGACCGCCAGTCCAGCCAGGCCAGCAGCGGGACGGCGAACCAGGCGAAGTAGGTGGCCGGCACCGACATCCGGAAGGTGCCGAAGGACAGGATCTGCGGCACGAACGAGGGCATGCTCGCGTTCAGCAGGTCGCCGATGCCCGGCACCAGCTGACCGATGTTGAACAACTCGCGCCCGGACCGCCACCCCACCGCCGAGGTCTCCAGCACCGGGAAGAAGATCAGCGGCAGGCTCGCCCCGACCGCCACGCCCACCAGGACCAACCGCCGGATTCCCGGCCAGTTCCGCCCGGTCTCGGCCAGCAGCCCGGCGAAGACCGCGCCCAGCGCCAGCACCCCGTATGGATCACCGGCGGAAACGCACAGATAGCACGGCACCCACGCCACGAACGCCGGCAGCCGCCCGTCCAGCACACGGCGCAACGCCCACCAGGCCCACGGCAGCCAGGCGAAGCCCATGAGCCCGCCCGCCCAGGTGGCGGCCTGGAAATACAGCACGAAGCCGGACACCGGCAGCGCCACCGCAAGCACCGACGAGATCCCGCGGCCCGCCCCATAACAGCGGCAGAGCAAGAAGGTTCCGACGCCGAGCGTGACGAGGAACTGCGTTTTCACCACCGCGGCACCGATGGCGAGATCGCCGAGCCACACCACCAGCAGGCAATCCAGCAGGTGCACGGGATTCCAGATCCCGAACAGCGATTCGGCGGCCAGGTTACCGCCCATCCACGAGTCGAGGTCCAGCCCGAGCGGCCAGTCCCCGGCCAGCAGCCGCTCGCCCAGCCGGTGCCACATCGGCAGGAACTGCGCCGCGCTGTCGTCCCAGAAGTAGAACGACGGGTTCACCAGCACCGGAACCTGGCTCAACAGCGCGACAGCGACCCCGACCCCGACCGCGCTGCGCCATTCGAGCAGCGGCAGCCGCTCGGTCAGCACCGCCCTGCTCAGCAGGAAGGTCACGGGCACCACGACCAGACCCGCCGCGACCGGAGCCAGCCTCGAATCGACCTCGAACACCGCCACCGAAACGGCGACGACAGCGGTGCTCAACCCGATCACGGCCAGGTTGGACAGCGGGAACAGCAGCAGGGTGCGCCGATTCGGCGCCACCTCGAAGGTGAACCGGCAGTTGAGCAGGTACGAGCACAGCGTCGCCGCTACGGTCGCGACCAGGTGCGCCAGCAGGTACGGCACCAGCAGCCACAACGCCAGGTAGACGGTGCAGTGCACGGCCGTGTTCGCGCCGCCGACGAGCGCGAACCGCAGGAGCTCCGATCTGCTTGTCTTGCACCACATCGCTCCCCCTACGAAGCCAACTCGGCGGCCGGGTGCAACCGGCGCTCGCGGGCCTGCGGGTGGAATTCCGGGCTCGACTCCTTGACCAGGTAGTGGGGCCGGCGCTTGGCCTCGAAGTAGCTCTTGCCCAGGTACTCCCCGAGAACCCCGAGGAACAGCAGCTGCAGCCCACCCAATCCGACGACTCCGGCCAGCAACGTCGCGTAACCGGGCACGTGCACACCGTCCACAATGGTATTCACCACGACGGAGAGCACGTAGGCTCCGGCCAGCAGCGCCACCAGCACGCCCAGGTAGATCGACAGCCGAAGCGGCCTGCTGTTGAACGAAGTCAGGCCGTCGATGCCGTAGTTCACCAGCGCACCGAACGTCCACCGCGAACCCCCACCGCCCCGCGGCACGTTCCGGAACGACACGTACGCCGTGTCGAAGCCGATCCACGCGAAGAGCCCCTTGGAGAACCGGTGGTACTCCGGCAGCGACAGCACCGCGTCGACCGCGCGGCGCGACAGCACCCGGAAATCCCCGACCCCGTCCTGCAACCGCACGTCTACGAGCCGACCGCACACCCCGTAGTACACTTTGGACAGAGCCGACCGGAAGCGGCCCTCACCGTCGCGGCTGCGCCGCGCGACGACCTGGTCGTAACCGGAGTCCAGCAGGTCCAGCATCCGCCGCAACAACAGCGGCGGATGCTGCAAATCGGCGTCCAGCAACGCAACCCGGCGGCCCCGCGCATGCCGCAACCCGCACAACATCGCCGCTTCCTTCCCGAAGTTGCGGCTCAGCGACACGTAGCGGAAACGCGGGTTCAGCGCCGCCAGCCGGCGCGCCTCGCGCAGCGTCCGGTCGGTGCTGCCGTCGTCGACCAGGATCACTTCGTAATCCCGGACGCGTCCGGACAACGCCGCGACCAGCGCGTCGTGCAACCGTTGCAGGCCGCGCTCCTCGTTGAAGCACGGCACCACCATCGAGAGGTACATGGCAGGTCTCATCCCAGGTCGGTCGACCCCCGCAGAACCGGGAAGCCGCTGTGGGCCAAAACGAATCGGCGTCGACCGTAGGATTCGGGCCGCGCTACACCCCCTACCGACACACGGGCGAATAATCCACCCGTGGCGGCTTTTCGCCGCACCGCCACCCGATCGCGCAAATGCCCGGTGGAAATGGCAGGCTGGCCGCATGCCGTCAGCGTCGTTCCCCCGCCGCAGCGCCCGCACCCAGGGCTTCACCCTGGGCGCGCCGCGGACCTTCACCGCCGGTGCCTCCGTGCTCTTCCTGCGCTCAGCGGGCGGCACCGATCGCAGCAACGCCCTGTGGGCCCTCGACACCAAGACCGGCCAGGAGCGGATGCTCGCCGACCCGGGCGCGCTCCGCACCGACGACGAGGTCTCGCCCGAGGAGCAGGCCCGCCGGGAACGAGCCCGGGAGCGGGCCCTGGGCATCACCGGTTACGCCACCGATCGCGACGGGCACCTCGCCGCCTTCACCATCTCGGGGCGGCTGTTCGTGGTCGACGTCGCGACCGGTGACGCCCGCGAACTGCCGGCGCAGCAGCCGGTGGCCGACCCCAGGCCCGACCCCGACGGGAACCGGGTGGCCTACCTCTCCGGCGGCCAGCTGCGGGTGATCGATGTGGACGGTTCCGACGACCGGGCCCTGGCCGAACCGGACGGCGCCGACATCACCTGGGGCGCGGCGGAGTTCATCGCCGCCGAGGAAATGGACCGCCACCGCGGTTACTGGTGGTCCCCGGACGGTTCGCGGCTGCTGGCGGCCCGCGTGGACGAATCCCCGGTGCAGCACCTGTACATCGCCGACCCGTCCGCCCCGCTGAGCAAGCCGACGGCCATGCGCTACCCGGCCGCCGGCACCGCCAACGCGGACGTGTCCCTGGCCGTCTTCGACCTCGACGGCAACCGGGTGGACGTCGACTGGGACCGCCAGGCCTTCCCGTACCTCGTCACCGCGCACTGGTCCCGGCACGGCCGGCCGCTGATCGCGGTGGAAACCCGCGACCAGCGCACCCAACTCGTCCTGGCCTTCGACCCGGCCACCGGCCGGACCACCGAGGTACACCGCGACACAGACCCGCACTGGGTGGAGATCAAACCCGGCTGGCCCGCCTGGACCCCGAACGGCGACCTGGTGCGCATCAGCGCGGACGACGGCGCGTACCGGCTGGTCGTCGGCGACCATCCCTGGACCGCCGCGCCCCTGCAGGTGCGGGCCGTCCTCGACATCGGCGACGAGGACATCCTGATCTCCGCCTCGGAGCAGGACCCGACTCAGCTGCACCTCTACCGCGTCACCGCCGACGGTGCCCGGCGGGTCACCGACCGGCCCGGTGTCCACATCGGAACCCGCTCCGGTGATGTGCTGGTCGTCGCCACGTCCACGCTGGACGAACCCCGCACCCGGGTCCGCGTGCAACGCGGTGAGCAGGAAATCGCCGAGATCGGCAACCAGGCCGACGACCCCGAGATGAAGCTCAACGTCGAACTGCTCAGCCTCGGCGAACGCGAGCTGTGCAGCGCCCTGCTGCTGCCGGGCGGCTACGACCCGGCCGACGGCCCGCTCCCGGTACTGCTGGACCCCTACGGCGGCCCGCACGCGCAACGCGTGCTCTCCCGCCAGCAGGGCTACCTGACGTCGCAGTGGTTCGCCGACCAGGGCTTCGCGGTGCTGGTCACCGACGGCCGCGGAACGGGCGGGCGAGGCCCCGAATGGGACCGAGCCGTCGCCGGCGACCTGGCAGGCCCGCCGCTGCAGGACCAGGTCGACGCCCTGCACGCGGCCGCCGAAGCGCACCCCGAACTCGACCTCGGCCGGGTCGCCATCCGCGGCTGGTCCTTCGGCGGCTACCTCGCCGCGCTGGCCGTGCTGCGCCGCCCGGACGTCTTCCACGCCGCGGTCGTTGGTGCCGGGGTGGTCGACTGGCGGCTGTACGACACCCACTACACCGAGCGCTACCTGGGCGACCCCAACGAGGTCCCCGACGTCTACCTGAAGAACTCGCTGCTCGCGGACGCCGGAAACCTGCAACGCCCGATGCTGATCGTGCACGGCACCGTGGACGACAACGTCGTCCTGGCCCACGCGCTGCGGCTGTCCGCCGCGCTGACCGCGTGGGCCCGCCCGCACAACGTGCTCCCGCTACCGGGCGTCAGCCACCTGCCGACCGAGGAGACCACCACCGAGAACCTCCTGCTGCTGCAGGTGGACTTCCTGCGCAAGTCGCTGGCGCGCTGACGCCGGGCGTCTACGAACTCGTTTTGCGCCCGACTCATGAATGCCGATTCGACGGCGGACGCTCAGCGCTGCTGCGGCAGGACGGCCACCAGCTCGAAGCCACCGTCCTCCGACGGCCCGGCGGCCAGCCACCCACCTGCCATCTGCACCCGCTCCGCCAGGCCGGCCAGCCCGGAACCGCCGCCGCCGACCTCGACGGCCGGTCCCTGCCGGTCGGGGGCGCCATTGGTGACGGCGACGTGCAGCGAGCCCTCACGGAACACCAGCCGCACTTTGATGCCGGCACCGGGAGCGTGCTTGGAAGCGTTCGTCAACGCCTCCTGGACCACCCGGTAAGCCGCGCGCTCCACCGCGGGCGGCACCGCGTGCGGGTCACCGATCTCGGAGGAAAGCTCCACATCTACACCGGCGGCGCGCGCCCGCGTGACCAGCTCCGGGATCGTGCGCAACCCGGCCTGCTGCCCGGGCGTGCCGAGCCCCAACGTCGCGCGCATCTCGTCCAGCGCCTGCTTCGCCAGCCCGCGCAGCCGCCCGGCGGTGTCCTGCGCACCGGGGTCCTCGGTGGTGGCCGCTAACACCGCCGACTCGACCGCGATCAAGGTCACGTGATGCCCCACCGCGTCGTGGATCTCCCGCGCGATCCGGGCCCGCTCCTCCGCGCGCGCCGTCTCGGCCTTCGCCTGCAGCTCCGCCTCGGTGGCCGCCTCCAGCTTCCGCAGGCTGTCGGCCAGCTGCTCCCGCAACGCCACCAGCGCCCCCAACGCCGTCGGCGCGCCCGCGGCCAGCAGCACGAATGCCACGGTCAGGATGATCGACCCGACCCCCAGCGATTGCGTGATCATCACCGGTGCCACGGCGACCGCCGCGGTCAGCAACACCCAGCCGGCCAACATCCGGATCCGCGGCTGCGCGCGCCCCAACGCGTACAACGCCACGACCGTCGGCGCCCAACCCAAACCACCGGCCAACGCCGGCATGCACAGCAGCACCGCGATTCGCGGCCACCGCCGCAACGGCAACAGCGCCGAAGCCACCAAACCGGACACCGTCGCATAGCTGAACGGGTCGGGCGCGGCCAGCACGGCGGCCGCCGGAATCCCGACGACCAGCGCCTCGACGCCAAGCCTGGACCAGCGCACCGACCTCACCGGAAGCCGCCCGCCACGCGCTGCGCGATCAACGCGGCCTGCACCCGGTTCTGCGCGCCGAGCTTGCTCAACACCGTCGACACGTAGCTCTTGACCGTCGCCTCGGTCAGCCCGAGCCGGACCCCGATGTCGGCGTTGGACCGACCATCCGCCAGCAACTGGAGCACCTGCCGCTCCCGCCCGGACAACCCCTGCACCAGCTGCGTCTCGTGCGTGTTGCCGGACAGGCTGCGGAACCTCGGCAACAATCGCGCGGTGATCCGCGGATCCAGCACCGCCCCACCGGCCGCCAGATCGTGCACCGCCCGGACCAGCACCGCGGGCTCCGCGTCCTTGAGCAGGAACCCTTGCGCCCCGAACCGCAAGGCATCGGCCACGTAGTCGTCCAGGTCGAACGTCGTCAACACCGCCGACGCCGGCGGATTCGCCAGCGTCGCCAAGTCCCGCAACGCCGTCAACCCGTCCTTGCCGGGCATCTGCACGTCGATGAGGGCGACGTCGATGCGGTACGTGCGCACCGCGGCCAGCAACTCGTCCCCGTTGCCCGCCTCCGCGACCACCCTGATCGAACCGTCGCCCTCCAACAACACCCGCAGGCCACGCCGCAGCATCGCCTCGTCATCGGCAAGCACAACGCGGATCGGCCCCCCGCCGTCCTCAGCCCGCACCTCGCGGCCACCTCCCCTGTTCCTAGGGTCGCCAGCAGATTAGCGGGGCCGCGAAACCGCAGCGCACATGCACCCGTGAGTGTTTTTGGGTGCTATAGCACCCAAAAACACTCACGGACTCAGCGGCGCCCGCCCTTGGCCTTCCGCTCCCGCACCCGCACCGAGATCCGCACCGGGCTACCCACGAACCCGAACGTCTCCCGGAACTTGCGCTCCAGGAACCGCCGGTACCCGGCCTCCAGGAACCCGGTGGTGAACAGCACGATCGTCGGCGGCCGCGACTGAGCCTGCGTGGCGAACAGGATCTTCGGCTGCTTGCCGCCCCGCACCGGCGGCGGGTTGGCCGCGACCAGCTCGGAAAGCCAACCGTTCAACCGGCCGGTGGAGATCCGGGTGTCCCACGAATCCAGCGCCGTGCGCAGCGTCGGGGCCAGCTTCGCCACCGCGCGACCGGTCTTCGCCGACACGTTGACCCGCTCGGCCCACCGCACCCGCACCAGCTCGCGGTCGATCTCCTTCTCCAACTGGTGGCGGCGGTCCTCGTCGACCAGGTCCCACTTGTTATAGGCGATCACCAACGCCCGGCCGGCCTCCACGACCATGGTGATCACCCGCAGGTCCTGCTCGCTCAACGGCTCAGAACCGTCGATGAGCACGATCGCCACCTCGGCCGCCTCGATCGCGGCCTTGGTGCGCAGCGACGCGTAGTACTCGGTGCCGCTGGCGGTCTTCACGCGCTTGCGCAGCCCGGCGGTGTCGACGAACCGCCACACCTCGCCGTCCAGCTCCACCAGCGAGTCCACCGGGTCCACCGTGGTGCCCGCGACGTCGTGCACCACCGACCGCTCTTCCCCGGTCAGCTTGTTGAGCAGGCTCGACTTGCCCACGTTCGGCTTGCCGACCAACGCCACCCGCCGCGGTCCACCGGTCGCGCCGAAGATCTCGCGCGGCGTCTCCGGGAACGCCTCCAGCACGGCGTCCAGCAGGTCACCGGAGCCACTCCCGTGCAGCGCGCTGACCGGCATCGGCTCGCCCAGACCCAGCGACCACAGCGAATGCACGTCCGAGACGAGGCGCTGGTCGTCGACCTTGTTCGCGGCCAGCAGCACTGGGCGCTTGGACCGGCGCAGCACCCTGGCCACGGCCTCTTCGGTCTCGGTGGCACCGACCCGCGCGTCCACCACCAGCAGCACCGCGTCGGCGGTGTGGATGGCCAGCTCCGCCTGCGCGGCCACCGACGCCTGCAGCCCCTTCGCGTCCGGCTCCCAGCCACCGGTGTCGACCACCGTGAAGCGACGCCCGTTCCACAACGCGTCGTAGGCCACCCGGTCCCGGGTGACACCAGGGGTGTCCTGCACGACGGCTTCCCGACGGCCCAGCAGCCGGTTCACCAGCGTCGACTTGCCCACGTTGGGACGGCCGACCACGGCCAGCACCGGCTGCGGCTTCGTCGGCTCCTCGCCCTCGACCGCTTCGACCTCGTCGAACTCAGCCCACTCGGCCTCGTCGGACCACGTGCCGTCCATGCCTTCCACCGACTCGTCGGTCACGCTCGTTTCCCTCTCGAATAGTCTTGGCTCTGGTTCGCGACCAGCCGATCCAACTCGGCGATCAGCTCGACCAGTTCGGTGCGCACCGCCTCGGTCGCAACGACCAGCCCGGTGCGGCCCTTGCCTGCTGGCAGCGCGATCGGTTCCCCGAACAACACGTGAATCCTGGGTAGCAGCCTACGGCCCGAGCCGTCCGGGCGGCGCGTGCCCCGGCAGGCCACCGGCAGGATCCGCGCCTCCGACGCCCGCGCCAGCCATGCCGCCCCGTGCTGCGCGTTTGTCACATCACCCTCGCCCCGGGTGCCCTCCGGGAACACCCCGACGAGACCACCGGCCCGCAGCACCCGCACCGCCGCCAGCAGCGGGGTGCGGTCCGGCTCGCCGCGGCGCACCCCGATCTGCCCGATGCGGCGCAGGAACCAGCCCAGCGCACCGCGGAACATCTCCTGCTTGATCAGGAAGACCGCGTTGCGCGGGATCATTCCAAACAGCAGCGGCCCGTCCATCATCGAACTGTGGTTGGCCACCAGCACCACCGGGCCGGTGCGCGGGATCCGCTCCGCGCCGTGGATCCGCACCCGGTACGGCAGCCGCACGATCCGCCGCGAAATCCACTGGCCGAACCGGTGCATTCCACCGGACGCTCCCTCGGGCAGGGTCTCGTCGCTCATGGCGTCGTCCGCTCCGCCGCGACCAGCAGGCCACGGCTCTCCACATGCTTGTGCAACTGCGCGAGCACCTCCACCACACCCAGGTCCGTGGTGTCGAGCTCCACCGCGTCGTCGGCCTTGCGCAGCGGCGCCACCTTCCGCCCGGAGTCCAGCGCATCCCGGCGCTGCACGTCGGCGTGGGTCCGGTCCAGGTCACCGGCCCGCCCCTCGGAGACGTCCTGGGCGGTGCGGCGCTGCGCGCGGGCGTGCGCGGATGCCGTCAGGTAGACCTTCAAGCCCGCATCCGGCGACACCACGGTGCCGATGTCACGCCCCTCGACGACCATGCCGCCCGGCGACACCAGCGCCTCGCCGATCAGCTTCCGCTGGTGGGCGACCAACTGCTCCCGCACCTCGGCGACCGCCGACACCGCCGACACCGCGCCGGTCACCTCCGGCCCGCGGATCTCCCGCCCCACGTCCGAGCCGTCCAGGAAGATCTGGGGGCCCTCCGGATCGGTGCCCACCGTCAGCCGCGCCGCGCGCACCACACCTGCCACCGCGGCCGGATCCGACGGGTCGGCATCGGCGCGCAGCACCGCCAGCGTCGCGGCGCGGTACATCGCGCCGGTGTCGAGGTAGGTAGCCCCCAACGCGGACGCCAACTTGCGGGACACCGTCGACTTGCCGGTGCCCGAAGGGCCGTCGAGCGCCACCACACCGCGGAGCCTGGCGTGTGCCACGTGCATGTCCTTCCCGAGCCGGAACCGATCGGCCCGACACCCGGCCGGACCAACCGTCAATTCTGCCTGGTCCGCCCCTGCGGATCCCAATCGCATCCAGATCCATCCGGACTGGGGACAAATGCGAAGGATCTACGAATAAGGTCTTGGGCGTGGATGTAACTGTGACCCCCTTGCCGGGGCTCGGCACGCAGCAGGACTTCACCACCCGATCCGGCCACCGCATCGGCGTGATCACCTACCGGGACGGCCGGTTCGAGCTGATCGTCTCCGACCACGAGGACCCGGACAAGGTGGCCGCATCGGTCGCCCTGACCACCGCCGAGACCAGCACGCTGGCCAACCTGCTGGGTGCCCCGCAGCTGGTCGCCCAGCTCAACGAGCAGCAGAGCGAGGTCGCCGGGATCACCACCTGGCAGCTGTCCGTCGCCCCGGGCTCCCCCTACGCCGGCCGGACCCTCGGCGACACGGAGATGCGCACCCGCACCTCCGTGTCGATCGTCGCGGTCGTCCGGGACGGCACCGCACACCCCTCACCCCGGCCGGACTTCCAGTTCGCCGCCGGCGACCTGGTGGTGGTCGTGGGCACCGCGAAGGGGCTGCGCGCAGCCAGCGAAATCTTGGAAAAGGGCTGATCCAGCCCGTCCCGAACACTTTCCCGGCCACCTGACCGGGACACGCGTCACCAACGGCGGTCCAGCGCGTGCCGATCCCCTGACAACTCCATACGCAGGGCACACGCGAGAGGAAACACGGTGCACGACACGGCGATCTCCCTAATAGAACTGGGTGCGGTTTTCTTCGGTCTGGGCATCCTCGGGAGACTCGCATGGAAAATCGGGGTGTCACCGATCCCGCTATACCTGATCGGCGGGCTGGCCTTCGGCACCGGCGGCCTGATCACCCTGCACGGCATCGAACCGTTCACCCACCTCGCCTCCGAGATCGGCGTGGTCCTGCTGCTGTTACTGCTGGGCCTGGAGTACTCCGCGGGTGAACTCGTCACCGGCTTACGCCGCTCCTGGCTGGCCGGTGTCATCGACATCGTGCTGAACGCCGTACCCGGTGCGCTGGTGGCCCTGCTGCTGGGTTGGGGTCCGCTCGGCGCGTTCACCATGGCCGGCGTCACCTACATCTCCTCCTCCGGCATCGTCGCGAAGGTGCTCGGAGACCTGGGCCGGCTCGGCAACCGGGAAACGCCGGTGATTCTGTCGATCCTGGTCTTCGAGGACCTGGCGATGGCCGTCTACCTGCCGATCCTGACCGCCGTGCTGGCCGGGGTCAGCTTCCTCGGCGGCCTGACCGCGGTCGGGGTGTCGCTGGTCGTGATCACCCTGGTGCTGGTGGTCGCGCTGCGCTTCGGCAAGTACGTGTCCGCGCTGGTCGACAGCCCCGACCCGGAGGTCTTCCTGCTGCGCCTGCTGGGCGCGGCGCTGCTCGTCGCGGGGATCGCCTCGGAGCTGCAGGTCTCGGCGGCGGTCGGCTCGTTCCTGCTGGGCATCGCGATCTCCGGGTCGACCGCGGCGAACGCGACCCGCATGCTGGAGCCGCTGCGCGACCTGTTCGCCGCGCTGTTCTTCGTCGTGTTCGGCCTCAACACCGACCCGAGCCAGATCCCGCCGGTGCTGCCGGTGGCGCTGCTGCTGGCGGTGGCGACCTGCGTGACGAAGGTGCTCACCGGCTGGTTCGCCGCCCGGATGCAGGGCGTCGGCCGGATGGGTCGGCTGCGGGCCGGTGCCGCGCTGGTGGCGCGCGGCGAGTTCTCCATCGTGATCGCCGGGCTGGCCGTCGCCTCCGGCGCGGTGCCGGGTGAGCTCGCCGCCCTCGCCACCGCCTACGTGCTGCTGATGGCGATCCTCGGCCCGGTCGCGGCCCGCGTCGTCGAGCCGGTGGCCCGGATGTTCCTCCCCAGCCAGGCGAAGAAGGCCTGACCGGAAAAAGCCTCCGGCCGATCCGAGCGGACCGGCCGGAGGCTCTCCCGTCTTGCCGACGGATCCGCGAGCAGCCTCAGAGCCTGTTGGTGAATGGTCTGGGTGGGTGGTCGCTTAGCGGAACCTGAGAGGTTCCCTGGACTGCGGGTGCCCTCCTGATGTATGTCCAATACGCGGCGGAGGGGCCGTCCTCGCCAGAAAACCTCTCAGAACCCGCGGTCGTCTTGGCATGGTGAATGCAAGCGGCTGCGCCGCTTCCAAAGGCGCGGACGGCATTCGCCGACAGGCTCTCAGAGACCCACCGCGCGGTAGAGCGAGCCGATCTCCTGGCCGTTCAACGGCCGGATCGCGCCCGGGCGCTCGCTGGTCAGCCGCACATCGCCGATCCGCGTCCGCACCAGGCGCTGCACCGGGTAGCCGACGTGCTTGAGCAGCCGCCGCACAATGCGGTTGCGGCCCTCGTGCAGCACGATCTCCACCAGCGACCGGTTCTGGTTCATGTCGACCAGCTTGAACCGGTCCACCTTCACCAGACCGTCCTCCAGCTCCACGCCCTTGCGCAGCTGCTGCCCGAGGTCCTTCGGGACCGACCCCAGCACCTCCGCCAGGTACGTCTTGCGCACCTTGTACGACGGGTGCATCAGCCGGTTCGCCAGCTCGCCGTCGTTGGTGATCAGCAGCAGGCCCTCGGTGTCCTGGTCCAGCCGGCCCACGTGGAACAGCTTGCCCTGCCGTTCCCGCAGGTAGTCACCGATGCACGGACGCCCCTTATCGTCCGACATGGTGCACAGGATGCCGCGCGGCTTGTTCAGCAGCAGGTGCGTCAGATCGTCGTTGACCATCACCCGGTTGCCGTCCACGTGGACCACCGCGGTCGCCGGGTCGACCCGGCGCCCCAGCTCGGTGACGACCTCGCCGTCGACCTCGATCCGCCCCTCGACGATCATCTCCTCGGCCGCGCGCCGCGAGGCCACCCCGGCCTGGGACAACACTTTCTGCAGCCGCACGCCTTCCGGGTCGGCAGTGCTGCTGGACGGGGAACGGTGCTCAGACGTCATCAATCGAATCCACTTCGGGCAACAAGGGGGCGAGCGGCGGCAACTCCTTCAACGACGACAGCCCCAGCCGCTCCAGGAACAGCTCGGTCGTGCAGTACAGGATGCCGCCCGTCTCCGGGTCGGTTCCGGCCTCTTCGATAAGGCCGCGCCCCACCAGGGTACGGATGACGCCGTCGACGTTCACACCCCGTACTGCCGCGACCCGCGAACGCGTCACCGGCTGCCGGTAGGAGATCACCGCGAGGGTCTCCAGCGCGGCACGCGTCAGCTTCGAACGCTGCCCGTCCAGCAGGTACCGCTCCACGTACGGCGCGTACTTCTCCCGCGTGTAGAACCGCCAGCCGTCCCCGACCCGCCGCAGGTCAATGCCCCGCTCCGCCTCGGCGTAACCAGCCGAGAGCCGCTGCAGCGCGGACCGCATCCGGGCCACCGGCTGCTCCAGCGTGTCGGCCAGCAGCTCCTCGCCCGCCGGCACGTCGACCACGAGCAGCAACGCCTCCAGTGCGGCATCCAGCGCCGCATCGGAGGTCAGGTCCGGCGCACTCGGCGTCTCCACCGCCTCGGAGTCACCAGCGGCCTGCGACGGCTCCTGCGGCTCAGCGGGCGGCGGGGTCGGCGACTCCTCCGCCGCGGCCTGCGGATCACTCACCCGTACTGCTTCCTCTGCTCTCGATCAATTTTGATCGAATCGGATATTTCGCTCTCCGCGCAGACACACACCTGACGCTGGAGTCCTGGTCCGGCAGTCTGGACCGAGGCGATCATTGTGCCAAGGCAACGCGCCTGCTCGACAAGCTGCGTAAATTTGCCTGGATTGAGTCCGGCAGAGTACGCGATCCGCGTCACTTTCACCCGTACTCCTCTTCTTCCTGGCTGGCGCGTTGCACCTCGGCTTCGACCTGCGCCTGCGCCACGCTGCCGCCCACCCAGCTCACGACCAGCTCGCCCAGCGGGGTCTCCTGCTCGAACAGCAAGACCTTCTCCCGGTAGAGCTCGAGCAGCGCCAGGAACCGCGCCACCACCTCGACGGTGTGCCCGCAGTCCGACACCAGCTCCGAGAACGTCGCGCTGCCCTTCGCCGCCAACCACACCCGCAGCAGCGCCGCGTGCTCGCGCACCGAAACGCCGTGCTGGTGGATGTGGTCCAGCGAAACGGTCGGCGGCGGCTTAGGCCGGAACACCGCGGCCGCGATCTCGGCGAACCGCTGCGGCGAAACCCCGATCACCACTTCCGGCAGCAGGTTCGCGAACCGCTCCTCCACCGACACCGAACGCGGATAGCGCCGCAACGCCCCGGCTTCCAGCTCGCCGAACAGCGCGGCCACCTGCTTGTACGCGCGGTACTGCAGCAACCGCGCGAAGAGCAGGTCGCGGGCCTCCAGCAACGCCAGGTCCGCCTCGTCCTCGACCTCCGCGGCCGGCAGCAGCCGGGCCGCCTTCAGATCTAACAGCGTCGCGGCGACCACCAGGAACTCGGTGGTCTCGTTCAGGTCCCACCGCTCGCCAAGCGCCTTGGTGTAGGCGATGAACTCGTCGGTGACCTTGTGCAGCGCGACTTCGGTAACGTCCAGCTGGTGCTGCGAGATCAGCTGCAGCAGCAGGTCGAAGGGGCCCTCGAAGTTCTCCAGCCGCACCGTGAACCGGCCGCCTGCGCCGGGGTCCTCGCTCGACTGCTCCGCCGGTACCGCGGGGTCTTTCACTCGGCGGGCTCCTGCAGGCGCCGCACCAGCACCGAGTCCGCGCCGTTCTTGTCGAGGTCGGCGAGCACCACGGCGACCGCTTCGCGCACCACGCGGCCCCGGTCCACGGCGATGCCGTGGTCGGCCCGCAACGCCAGCCGCGCCTGCTCCAAGCCCAGCAACTCCTCGTCGGACACGTACACGGTGATCTTCGAATCGTGCTTGCGCCGTCCCGAGCCGGACCGGCCCGCCGCGGGCTGTGCCGCGGGTGCAACCTGCTCCGTCGCCGGCGCATTCGCGTGATCCGTCCGGGGAACAGTAGTACGGAACAGTTCGGCCGCTCCTGGCAGGGCGACCCGACGCGTCATCGGGCGATCACCTCGCGCGCCAGCGCCCGGTACGCCTCGGCGCCGGCCGAGCGGGGCGCCCAGCGGGTGATCGGCTCGCCGGCCACCGTGGTCTCCGGGAACCGCACCGTCCGGTTGATCACCGCATCGAAGACGATGTCGCCGAACGCCTCGACGACGCGCGCCATCACCTCGCGCGAGTGCAGCGTGCGCGGGTCGAACATGGTCGCCAGGATGCCGCTGATCTCCAGCTTCGGGTTCAGCCGCTCCCGCACCTTCTCGATGGTGTCGATCAGCAGCGCCACCCCGCGCAGGCTGAAGAACTCGCACTCCAACGGGATTATCACGCCGTCCGCGGCAGCCAACGCGTTCACCGTCAGCAGCCCCAGCGACGGCTGGCAGTCCACCAGCACGTAGTCGTACTCCGCCAGCGCCGGCTGCAGCACCCGGTGCAGCGTCTGCTCCCGGCCCACTTCCGCGACCAGCTGCACCTCGGCCGCGGACAGGTCTATGTTGCTGGGCAGCAGGTCCATGCCCTCGACGGTGGTCTGCCGCACCACGTCCTGGATGGCGACCGGCCGTTCCATGATCACGTTGTAGATGGTCTGGTCGAGCTGGTGCGGCTGGACCCCGAGGCCGACCGAGAGCGCGCCCTGCGGATCGAAATCCACCAGCAGCACCCGGCGCCCGTACTCCGCCAGCGCTGCGCCGAGGTTGATCGTCGACGTGGTCTTCCCGACGCCGCCCTTCTGGTTGCACATCGCGAGCACCGCTGCGGGACCGTGCCGGTCCAGCAGCGGCGGCTCGGGGATGTGCCGACGTGGCCGGCCAGTGGGACCGAGGCCGCGCGAGTCCGGCGCGAGGCCGACCTCCTCGCGGCCCGTCGTCTCCGGGGCGATGCTCAGGTCGACCGCGCCCCGGGGCCGCCCTTCGGCGGCGGGCTGCGGCAACGACATGGCGATCTGACTCCTTCTGGTGCCCGTGGCGATCAAACGCAGCCTAAGTGGCATTCGTTACCAGCGGCAACGCGCCTCGCCGTGGTGTCGGAAGTTCCCTGTGATCTGCGTGTGATCAACGTCTACCGCGTGCACCACCCGCTCGCATTCGCAGTGTCACCAAGTCACTCCGTAGCGTGTGCGCGGGGGTGCGAAGTCGCGTAGACCTCCCGCAGCGTGCTCACCGTGATCAGGGTGTAGACCTGGGTCGTCGTGACCGAGGCGTGGCCCAGTAGTTCCTGCACCACGCGGACGTCCGCGCCGCCCTCCACGAGATGCGTGGCGAACGAATGCCTAAGCACGTGCGGCGAAACCGAGACGTTGATGCCGGCGCGCTGCGCGGCGGTCTTCAACGCGTTCCACGCGCTCTGCCGGGAAAGCCGGGTGCCGCGCGAATTCAGGAACACCGCGGCACTACCGCGCCCGCGCGCGGCCAGGCCAGGCCTAGCCCGCACCAGGTACGCGTCCAGCGCCGCCAGCGCCGGTCGGCCGATGGGCACCAGCCGTTGGCGGCCGCCCTTCCCGTCCAGCAGCACGGTCCGGTTGGTGCCGTCGATGTCGTCGAGGTCCAACCCGACCGCTTCGGAGATCCGCGCTCCCGTCGAATACAGCACCTCCAGCAGTGCCCGGTCCCGCAGGCCCCGGGCATCCTCGCCCCCGGCGTGATCGAGCAGCTTCCCGACGTCGCCGATGGAAAGCGCCTTCGGCAGTCGCTTCGGCGGGCTCGGCGGCGCGACATCGCGCGCGACGTCGACCGGCAGCAGCCCCTCGGCGTGCCCGAAGCGGTGCAGGCCGCGGGCAGCCACCAGGGCTCGGGCCGACGACGACGGCGCCAGCGCAGGCCGCTGCTCGGTGCCTTCCCGGAGCTCCGCCAGGAACCCGGACAGGTGCTCCGAACGTACCTCGCCGAGCCCGGAAATCCCCGCCCCGACCAGGAATTCGGCATACCGGCGCAGGTCCCTGGCATAGGAGTCGAGGGTGTTGCGGGCGGTGCCGCGCTCGACGGCGAGGTGGTCGAGGTACCCGGTGATCGCCCCGCGCAGGTCCGGCGGCAGCTCCTCGAAACCCCTCACCGGGCGGCGAAGCGCTGGGGCCGGTCCAGCCATTCGGCATCCGCCGGGCGAGGCTCCACCCGTCCCTCGCGGACCGCGTGGGCGGCGAGCAGCCCCGCCACCCCGGGGCCGTTGACGATCTCCCCGGCCAGCGCCATCCGCACCGCGTCGACGAGCGGGAAGCGCCGGATCACCAGGTCCGCCTCCTCGTCCCCGACCGCCGCCGGACGGTCCACATCGGACAATACGGTGCCCAGGAACACCCGCACGCATTCGTCGGTGAAACCGGGCGAAGTGGCCACGTCGACCAGCACCGACCAGTCCCGGGCGACGATCCCGGCCTCCTCCGCGAGCTCCCGCTGCGCGGTGCGCACCGGCTCCTCCCCCGCCACGTCCAGCAGCCCGGCCGGCAGCTCCCAGAGCCGCCGGCCGACCGGATACCGGTACTGGTGGACGAGCACCACCTGGTCGTCCTCGTCGAGGGCCACCACCGCGACCGCGCCGAGGTGCTCGACGACCTCGCGGCGCGCGTGCCCGCCGCCGGGCATCCCGACCTCGTCGGCCCGCAACGCGAGGATCTTGCCCACGTAGACGTCCTCGCTGGCCAGGGTGGTGAATTCGTGCTCGCCGTTGGTGCGAGCGACGCCGTTGTCCGTCGTGTCCACGCCGCCCACCCTAGACGAGTAAGTCCAAATTCCTGCGGGCATGAGGCGAGGGCGTCCATGATCCGCAGCGAAGGACGCCGTGCGTGTTTTTGGGTGCTATGGCACCCAAAAACGCTCACGGGTGTTCTTCCGCCACGCGAAGGTGGCCATCGGCAGACGTGCCCCGAACAGGGCGCGTCGCCCAGCGTGTGCTGGCCCTGGCCGCCGCGATCTGGCACAACTTCCGCACCGGCCAGCCAGTCACTCGCTCGCTCACCGCCTACGATCACTGATCGTATTCAGACTTACTCGTCTAGAAGAAGCCGCCCACCCTGGAAGAGGCCGTTGTCCAGGTAGCGGCGAAGCCGCCTCGCCCTCCCAACCGGCGCCGTTTGCGGGTTCACCGGCTGTACCCGCCCGCAGAACGAGCCTGGAAACAGCCTTCGAACCCGCCGATCACCCGCCGATCACGCGCTGGGCGCGGGTTCCTGGACGTGCCCCAGCTCCACGGGCAGCCGCTCCGCGGCGCGGTAGTCCAGGGCCGCCTTCACGAACGCCGCGAACAGCGGGTGCGGACGGGTGGGGCGGCTCTTGAGCTCCGGGTGCGCCTGGGTGCCCACGAAGAACGGGTGCACCTCGCGCGGCAGCTCGACGAACTCCACCAGCCGGTCGTCCGGGGAGGTCCCGGAGAACACCAGGCCCGCCTTGCTCAACCGGTCCCGGTAGGAGTTGTTCACCTCGTAGCGGTGCCGGTGCCGCTCGGCGATCTCGGGGGAGCCGTAGGCCTCGGCGACGATCGAGCCGGCCAGCAGCTTCGCCGGGTAGGAACCCAACCGCATGGTGCCGCCCATGTCCCGGTCACCGGAGATCACATCGTGCTGATCGGCCATCGTGCTGATCACCGGGTGCTTGGCGGGCTCCTCGAACTCCGTGGAGTTGGCCCGCTCCAGCCCGGCCAGGGACCGCGCCGTCTCGATCACCATGCACTGCAGGCCCAGGCACAGGCCCAGGACCGGGATGCCGTTGGTACGGGCGTAGCGGATCGCGCCGAGCTTGCCCTCGATGCCGCGCACCCCGAAGCCGCCCGGGATCAGCACACCGTCCATTCCGGACAGTGCCTGGGCCGCGCCCCCCTCGGTCTCGCAGCTGTCCGAGCCGACCCAGGAGATCTCCACCTTCGCCCGGTGCGCGAAACCGCCGGCGCGCAGCGCCTCGGTGACCGACAGGTAGGCGTCGGGCAGGTCGACGTACTTGCCGACCAGCGCGATCCGCACCCGCTCGGACGGGTTGTGCACCCGGTCCAGCAGGTCGCCCCACACCGACCAGTCGACGTCGCGGAACGGCAGCCCGAGCCGCCGCACCAGGTAGGCGTCCAGGCCCTCGCCGTGCAGCACGCGCGGGATGTCGTAGATCGACGGGGCGTCCGGGCAGGCCACCACGCCGTCCGCGTCCACGTCGCACATCAGCGCGATCTTGCGCTTGAGGTCCTCCGGCAGGTCCCGGTCGGCCCGACACACCAGCGCGTCGGGCTGGATGCCGATGTTGCGCAGCGCCGCCACCGAGTGCTGCGTCGGCTTGGTCTTCAGCTCGCCCGAGGGCGCCAGGAACGGCACCAGCGAAACGTGCAGGAAGAAGCAGTTGTCCCGGCCGACGTCGTGCCGCACCTGGCGGCAGGCCTCCAGAAACGGCAGCGACTCGATGTCGCCGACCGTCCCGCCGACCTCGGTGATCACGACGTCGGGGGTGCGGCCGTCCTCGTCCGGTTCGGCCATCGCCCGGATCCGGGCCTTGATCTGGTCGGTGATGTGCGGGATCACCTGCACGGTATCGCCCAGGTACTCGCCGCGGCGCTCCTTGGCGATGACCGTCGAGTACACCTGACCGGTCGTCACGTTGGCGTTCTTGGTGAGGTCCCGGTCCAGGAACCGCTCGTAGTGCCCGATGTCGAGGTCGGTCTCGGCGCCGTCCTCGGTCACGAACACCTCACCGTGCTGGAACGGGTTCATCGTTCCCGGATCGACGTTCAGGTAGGGGTCGAGCTTCTGCATGGTCACCCGCAGACCGCGGGAGGTCAGCAGCTCGCCCAGGCTGGACGCCGTGAGCCCCTTACCCAACGAGGAGGCCACGCCCCCCGTGACGAACACGTGCTTGATCGTGCGTGCTTGCGGCACCAACAAAAGCTCCCCGTGGTCAAGCCGTCGCCTGGCTGGATTTCTGCGCTGGCAGGACGGCAGGATCCGTCGCTCCCACGGAATTCCAGCCTAACGCACGACCATCGGGGCGTGCACCGAGACCCGCCCCTACCGGTCCGGCCGGCCGGGGCGGGTCAACCGCCATCCGGCGGCCTACCCGCGAGTCGCCGGTACCGGCCCTTGGGCGCTGCCGGCGACGCCGTAGTGCCCCGCCTGCCCATCTGCCTGCTCCCGCAGCGCAAGCACGACCACCACCCGCCCCGAGCTGCTGTCCAGGTCGTCGACGGTGGACAGCGCCGACGCCATCGCCGGATCCGCGCGGACCACCCCGACCGGCCCGGTCCCGTCGGCCGAACCGGCGCCGCCGGCGAGCACCGCGCCCTGACCTGCCCGGTCGACCTGGGTCGCGAAGCGGGCCAGCGTCGCGGCCTTGTCCCCCGCGCCGTCGCCCTCGAACCGGCCACCGGTCAGCACCACGGCGAGCTGCGCGGGCCGCAAGCCCTCCGAGGCGGTCGCGAAGCCGCCGCCGGCCAGGCCCGCGAACGCCGCCGCCCGCTCCTCGTCGCCGGTCTGCGGCTGGCCGGTCTGCGGGTTCAGCAGCGCAAGCGGCCCGATGAGGCCCCCGGCCAGGGTTCCGGGATCGGCCGCCGTGGGCAGCTGCACACCGGCGGGCAGCAGTTCGGTGACCACCTCCCTGAGCTGGTCCGCCCGGCTCGGGTCGGCGAAGGACGGTCCCAGGCGCACCTCTCCGGTGACGTCCGCACCCGCCGCGCGCAGCAGCTGCGCCACCGCGTCGCGCTGCTGCCCGGAGGCGTCCGCCGAGGTGATCAGCACGACGCTGCGCTGCGCCAGCTGGCCCTGCACGGTCAGCGGCCCGACCGCCGCGTTGAACCGGTCGGCGGCCGCGACCTGTGCCTTGAGCGCCGTCCGCTCGGCGTTGAGGGCGCCGACCTGCCCCTGCAACGACTGCCGCTCGTTGCCCACGCCCGCCAGCAACCGGCCGCTGAGCGACGAGGAGCCGACGAGGACGCCCACGGCCAACGCCAGGAACACCGCGGCGATCGACACGATGTGGTACCGCAACGAGATCACGTGAAAAGCCCCTTAAGATAGCCGGCCACGGAGTCGCCGGTGTCCGTGACCGCGGTCAGGAGAGCGGTGCCCAGCCCGGAGACCAGCAGCGCCACGACCGCCACCAGCAGCACCGAGAGCACCAGCAGCACGATGGCCCCGACCGGCGTCCGGCTGCGCTGGAGCGTGGCCACCGCCGCGCCGTCGATGACCTTGCTGCCCAGCCGGAGCCGGGTGAGGAACGTCGACGGGTTCGAGCCGGAGCGCCCGCGGTCCAGGAATTCGCTCAGCGTCGCATGGAACCCGACCGTGATCACCAGGCTCGCCTTGTGCGCGTCGGCGAGCAGCAGCGCGAGGTCCTCCGGGTTCCCCGACGCGGGGAACGTCACCGCGCCGACCCCGAGGTCCTGGATCCGTTCCAGGCCGGGCGCGTGCCCGTCGAGGTGGGCGGGGATCACCATTTCCGCGCCGCACTTGAGGGTGGCGGTGGCGATGCCGTCCGGGTCGCCGACGATGACGTCCGGCTTGTGCCCGGCCTTGCGCAGCGACTCGGCGCCGCCCTCCACCCCGATCAGCACCGGCCGGTACTCCCGGACGTACCTCTTCAACCGCTGCAGGTCGTCGGCGTGGCCGTACCCGGGCGCCACCACGAGCACCTGGCGGCCCTCCATCGACGAGCTCAGCTCGGGCACGCCGACGCCGTCGAGGATCAGCGTCCGCTCCTTACGCAGGAACTCGATGGTGTTCGCCGAGAACGCCTCCAGCTGCGTGGCCATCCCGGCCTTGGCCTCGATGAGCAGGTCGGCGACGGAGTTGGCGTCCTGCGCCGTCCCGCGCCCGACCTCCCGGTCCCCGACGAATACGCCGCCGTCGTGCAGCCGGATCTTCGCGCCGTCCTTGACCCGATGCACGAGCTCGGGGCCGACGCTGTCGACCAGCGCGATGCCGGCCGACAGCAGCACTTCGGGACCGAGGTTCGGGTAGCGCCCGGAGATCGAAGGAGCAGCGTTGACGACCCCGACCACCCCGGCCGAGACCAGCGCTTCGGCGGTGCGCCGGTCCAGGTCCGCGTGATCGATCACCGCGATGTCGCCGGACCGGACCCGGCGCAGCACATCACCCGAACGCCGCTCGACCCTGGCGATCCCGGCCACACCGGGCAGGTTTTCCTGCTGACGGGCAAGCAGACCGCTGAGTTTCATGCACCGATGGTGACAAAAACCGATCACCTGTCGTTGGTACGCCACGCCGATATGACTGGCCCGGAAGCAGCAGAATCTGTTGGGCCGAATGGCCTACTTCCCGCTGCGTTCCTGCTTCTTCGGCGTCGGCTTAGCGCGCCGCCGGAACCGGGCCTGCGCCAGCTTGTAGGCCGTCGCGGTGTCCAGCAGCTCTTCCGCGTGAGCCCGGCCGGTCTCCGTGGAGTCCATCCCGGCCAGCATCCGCGCCAGCTCGACGACCCGCCGCTCGTCGGCGACCACCCGCACGTCGCTGCGGGTCAACCCGCCGTCGGCGGCGCCCTTGTCCACCACGAGGTGGCGGTCGGCGTACGCGGCGACCTGCGGCAGGTGGGTGACGACCACGACCTGGTGGGTGCGGGCCAGGCGGGCCAGGCGCCGCCCGATCTCCACCGCGGCCCGGCCGCCGACCCCGGCGTCGACCTCGTCGAACACCAGCGTCGGCACCGTGTCGGCGTCGGCGAGCACGACCTCCAGCGCCAGCATCACGCGGGACAGCTCACCGCCCGAGGCGCCCTTGTGGATCGGCAGCGCCGGGGCGCCGGAGTGCGCGATCAGCTGCAGCTCGACCTCGTCGACCCCGTCCGGGCCCGCGTGCAATGTGCGGCCCTGCACCGGCAGCGCGTTCGGGTCGCCCGGATCGCCCTCCTTCGGCTGGACCACGACCTCCAGCCGCGCCTGCGGCATCGCCAGCCCGTCCAGCTCCTCCGAAACCGCCGCGGCGAGCCCAACGGCGGCCTCCTTGCGGGCCTCGGACACCGCGACGGCGTGTTCGGCGAGCTCGGCGGCCAGCTCGTCGCGCCGCGCGGCCAACGCCGCCAGCGCCTCCTCCGAAGTGTCCATTCCGGACAGTCGGCTGCGCGCTTCCGCCGCCCAGGCCAGCACGCCGTCGGCGTCCGCGGCGTACTTCTTCGTCAGCTGCTTCAGCTCCGCCTGCCTGGCCAGCACCTGCTCCAGCCGGGCCGGGTCGGCGTCCAACCGGTCCAGGTAGCCGCCGAGCTCGCCGCCCACATCGGCCAGGACCGCGACGGCCTCCGCCACCCGCGGCTCCAGCTCCCGCAGCACCGGGTCCTCGGCGCCCCCGAGGCGCCGCCGGGCCTCCCCGATCAGGCCGATCGCGCCAGGCACGTCCGGGTCGCCATCGGCAGAGCCGGTGAGCGCCAGGTGGGCGCCCGTCGCGATCTCCCGGAGCTGGTCGACGTCCGCGAGCCGCCGCGCCTCGTCGACCAGCGAGGCATCCTCGCCGGGTTCCGGGGCGACGGCCTCGATCTCGGCCAAGCCGTGCCGGAGCAGCTCCGCTTCCCGGGCCAACTCCCGCGAGCGGGCGGTGCGCTCGGTGAGTTCCCGCACCGCGCCGGCCCACTCCGCGCGGACCCGCTGGTAGTCGGCGAGCACGTGCAGCACGGGTTCCCCGGCAAACCGGTCCAGCACCGCGCGCTGCTCACCGGACCGCAGCAGCCGCAGCTGATCGTTCTGCCCGTGCACCGCGAGAACCTGCTCCGCCAGCTCGGACAACACGGCGTTGGGCACCGAACGACCACCGAGGTGCGCCCGCGAGCGGCCGTCGGCCGCCACCGTCCGCACCGCGATCAGGCTGCCGTCCTCGTCGGGCTCGGCCCCGGCATCGGCGGCGACCTTGGCCGCCGGCGAGTCGATCGTGGTCTGGAACCGGCCCTCCACGACGGCACGCTGCGCACCGGACCGGACCCGCGAGGCATCCGCCCGACCACCGCCGAGCAGGTGCAGCCCGGTGACCACCATCGTCTTACCGGCGCCGGTCTCACCGGTGACCACGGTCAAGCCGGCATGCAGTGCGAGCGTGGCGTCGTCGATGACGCCCAGTCCCTGGATGTGCATCTCCGCCAACACATCAAGCACCCTAGCGGCATCGCCCGACCCACGGATCCCCGCTGGGGTGATCAGCACTCAACCGAAATTTGTGGCGGGCTTGCGTAGCGGTGCGGGTCCTCCGGGCGTTAGGACGTGTTTATAAGCGGCGGCAGCCGCTTGCGGTGTGGGACTCGACTGGCACCGCCGCACCGTGAATTGGCGTTCATGATGTCGGGGAACACGTGCGCGAGAAGGCCTCTGAGGTTCCGCTACCCGACCGCTAAGCAAACCACTTTCGAAACAGGCCTTAGAGCCTGTCGGCGAATGCCGTCCGCGCCTTTGGAAGCGGCGTAGCCGCTTGCATTCACCTTGCCAAGACGACCATCGGCGGGTTCTGAGAGGTTTTCTGGCGAGGACGGCCCCTCCGCCGCGTATTGGGCATACATCAGGAGGGGCACCCGCAGTCCAGGGAACCTCTCAGGTTCCGCTAAGCGACCACCCGCCCAGACCATTCACCAACAGGCTCTTAGCTTGTTGTTTAACCAGGTAGCACCGTGGTGGGGCCCCGGTTGATCATAGATGAAGCCCTTGGTTGATCATTCCTCTTGCGACAGATGGAAGATCACAACCAAGGGCTTCGATGATGAGTGTGCACGACACCGGCCAAGCTGATGCGCTCGGGGAGCTGTCCGGGTTCCGCCAACGGTTCTACGAGTGTCTGACCGGGCGGGCGGATGCGTTGTTCGAGCTGACCGACGCGGTGTTATGCAGCGATGGACCGGTCACCAGCCTGGCCGAGCTGTCCCTGGCCGCGGAGCACCGGCGCGGGCATGGCGCCGGCTACGACGCGATCAACCACGGCCGCGTCGAGGTCGACCGGTTACGCACCACCTTGGCCAGGCTGCCATTACCGCGTGCCGCTGACGGGCGGATCACCCTGGCCGTGGACGTCTCGCCCTGGCTGCGCCCGGACGCCGCGTGCAGCCCCGAGCGGCTGTTCTGCCATGTCTATGGCCGCTCCCGTAGCGCCTCGCAGCTCATCCCGGGCTGGCCCTACTCCTTTGTCGCCGCGCTGGAGACGGGGCGTACCTCGTGGACGGCGATCCTGGATGCGGTGCGGCTGGGGCCCGCCGACGATGCCACCGCGGTCACCGCCGCTCAGCTACGTGAGGTCGTGGGCCGGATCATGGACGCCGGACACTGGCGGCCCGGCGATCCGCGCATCCTGATCGTGACCGACGCCGGCTACGACGTGACCCGGTTGGCCTTCGTCCTCGCCGATCTGCCCGTGGAGCTGGTGGGCAGAATCCGCTCCGACCGCGTCCTGCTGCGGCCCGCACCGCCCCGACCGCCGGGTACCGTCGGGCGGCCACGCAAGCACGGCGGCGTGTTCACCCTCGCCGAGGAGAACAGCTGGCATGCCCCCGACCACACCACCGGCACCGACACCACCCGCTATGGACACGCCCAGGCACGGGCCTGGGACCGGCTGCACCCCCGCCTGACCCACCGCGGTGCCTGGCTGGACCATGAGGGCGAGCTACCCCTCGTCGAGGGCACCCTGATCCGCTTACAGGTCGACCACCTGCCCGGAGACCGGGACCCCAAACCGGTGTGGCTGTGGTCCTCGGTCACCGGCGCCAGCGCCGAGTTGGTTGATCTGCTCTGGCAGGCATTCCTCCGCCGATTCGACCTCGAGCACACCTTCCGACTGCTCAAGCAGACCCTCGGGTGGACCCGCCCGAAACTGCGGGCACCCGGCTCGGCCGATCGCTGGACCTGGCTCATCGTGGTCGCCCACACGCAACTACGCCTCGCCCGCCCCATCGCTGAAGACCTTCGACGGCCCTGGGAAAGACCGGTCACCGAGGCCCGTCGGCTGACGCCCGCCCGCGTCCGGCGGGGGTTTCGCAACCTCCACGCGAAGACCGGTTCCCCGGCAGCCGCACCGAAACCCTCCCGACCCGGTCCCGGACGCCCAACCGGCTCCCGCAACACCCACCGCGCCACCCGTCACGACGTCGGCAAGACCATCAAACGCGACCTCACCCTCGAACAGCACCAAAACCGCAAAGGTTAAACAACAAGCTTAGCCGGCTTTGGCGGGGCCGCGCCAGCCCTGTACCGGGAGCTCGAACTTGCGGACCAGGCGGTCCGTGAAGGCCGTGTCGTGCAGCCGCACCAGGCGCAGCGGCGTCTCCCCCGCGACCACCTCGACCCGCGCACCCGGCGGCAGGTCGAACTGTCGTTGCCCGTCGCAGAACAGCACCGCGTGGTGGCCGTGCTGGTCGATCTCCAGCGCCACCAACGACTTCTGCGACACCACCAGCGGCCGGGCGAACAGCGCGTGCGCGTTGCTCGGCACGACCAGCAGCGCCTGCACCTCCGGCCACACCACCGGGCCACCGGCGGAGAACGCGTACGCCGTGGAACCGGTCGGGGTGGAGCACAGCACGCCGTCGCAGCCGAACGCCGACACCGGGTGACCATCGACCTCCACGACCAGGTCGAGGATCCGCTCCCGGCTGCTCTTCTCCACGCTCGCCTCGTTGAGCGCCCAGGTGCGGACCAGGACCTTGCCGTCGAGCTTCGCGGTGACCTCGATGGTCATCCGCTCCTCGACGTAGTAGCGGGACTCGACGACGGCGGCCACCGCCTCGTCGAGCGCGTCGGAATCGGCCCCGGCCAGGAAACCGACCCGGCCGAGGTTCACCCCGAAGACCGGCACGTTGGCCAGCCGCGCGAGCTCCGCGGCGCGCAGCAGGGTCCCGTCACCACCCAGCACCAGGACGAGCTCGGTGCCCACCGCCGCCTCCGGGCCGGGCTCGACCACCTGGAGGAAGCAGTCCGGGCTGAGCTCCGGCGCCTCCTCGGCGAGCACCCGCACCCGCAGGCCCGCGTCGATGAGCTGACCGGCCACCTTCTCCGCAGTGCGCATGTTGTGCTGCCTGCCGGTGTGCACCACCAGCAGCACCTCTCGGGTCAACTGCACTCCTTAAAGCTTTCAGCCGCTCGCGGTGTGGGGCTGGAACAATCAGTTACCAGTGCGAGCCTTGCCTGAAGTTTGCGGCCCCTGCCGCACCGCGTCCACCACGAACTCTTCCGCCGCGTCCGCCCCGGTGCTCGATCCCGGGCGCAGCCAGGCGAAGTACTCGACGTTGCCGGACGGACCGGGCAGCGGGCTGGCCACGACGCCGCGCAGGCCCAAGCCGAGTCCGGCCGCGAACCGCACGACCTCCAGGACGGCTTCGGCGCGCAGCTCGGCGTCGCGTACCACGCCACCCGAGCCTAGCCGCTGTTTGCCCACCTCGAACTGCGGTTTGATCATCGGCACCAGATCGGCGTCCGGCGAAGCGCACGCGAGCAGCGCAGGCAGCACCAGCTTCAACGAGATGAACGACAGGTCGGCGACCACCAGATCCACCGGGCCACCGATGTCCTCAGGGGCCAACGACCGCACGTTCGTCCGGTCGTGGATCCGCACCCGATCATCGGTCTGCAACTTCCAGACCAGCTGCCCATACCCGACATCTACGGCCACCACCTCGCGCGCGCCCCGCCGCAGCAGCACATCGGTGAACCCGCCGGTGGAAGCGCCCGCGTCCAGGCAGCGCCGATCGGCGACGGTCAGCCCCTCGGGCTCGAACGCCTCCAACGCCCCCAGCAGCTTATGCGCGCCGCGCGAGGCCCAACCCGGATCGTCGACGTCCTCGGCGACCACCACAGGCGCGTCGATCTCGACCGCGGTCGCGGACTTGCGGGCCACCATCCCGCGCACCGTCACCCGGCCCGCAGCGACCAGTTCGGTGGCGTGTTCGCGGGACCTGGCGAGCCCGCGACGAACCAGTTCCGCATCCAACCGCGCCTTGCGTGGCACTACCGTCAGCTCCTGTGTGCACTCGTTGCGGAGAGGAGGTTGTCGGCCTTCGACAGGGCGTCGGTGAGCGCGGCGTGCACCGCCTCGAACCGCCCGACGTGCTCGGCCACGGGCAACTCCCGCACCTCGTCGAGCTCGGCCACGGCCGCCGCGATGGCGTCGATCGCCGGTTGACCGTCGTCGGCCGGGCGCGCCAGCATCGCGGGATTCGGCGCCTGCGGCCCCTGTTGCCACGGAGAGGTCATCCGCTCCTGCTCCCATCGATCACGCCGCGACCGCTGTAGCGGCGACGTGTCCACGCTAGCGGAACGCCCCGACGGCGACGCCGCGACATGCACCGATCAGGCCAAGCCCAACTGCCTCAACACGTCCTGCGCGAGCTCGTCCGCGCCGTCCACGGCAACGGGACCTGACGACGTGGCCCACCAGGCGGCGCAGAGCGCGCGGAGCGCCGACAGCGCGTCGCCCGGCAGTTCCCCGGCCCGCGCGGCCAGTTCCAGCGAGTCGTTGCCGACGCGGACCTGCCACGCCGCCTGCTCGCCGATGGCGACCTCGCTCGGCGACTGGTGCAGCGCCCGGAGGTCCGCCCCGACGTAGTCGGGACGGAGGCCGTCGGTGGCTTCCAGCAGGTCCTGCGTCGTGCTGACGCCGGTCAGCACCATCAGCACCGGCATCCCGGCGTTGACCGCGCCCGCGATGTCCGTGTCGAGCCGATCCCCGACCATCAACGGCGCCTCGGCGCCGGCGGAGGCGACCGCGCGGTCCAGCAGCGGTCGCTCCGGCTTGCCGGCCACCAGCGGATCCTGGTCGGTCGCCGCCTGCACGAGCGCGACGAGCGCACCGTTGCCGGGAAGCAGACCTCGCTCCGTCGGCAAGGTGCGGTCGCCGTTGCACGAAACCCACAACGCGCCCGCTCGGATCGCCAAGCACGCCTCCGCGAGATCGCGGTACCCGATCTCGGTGTAGAGGCCCTGCACGACCGCGACCGGCTCGTCGGCGAACTCGGTGACCGGCACCAGCCCCGCATTGTCCACTTCGGACACCAGCGCGGGCGAACCGACCACGAGCACCTTCGAGCCGGGCGCCAGCTTCTCCGCCAGCATCGCGGCGCCGGCCTGGGCGCTGGTGCTCACCTCAGCCCGCTCCGCGTCCAAACCGAGGCCGGCGAGGTGATCGACGACCGCCTGATCCGGTTTGGACGCGTTGTTGGTCACGTAGCGGACCGGGATGCCGCGGCGGTGCACCTCCTGGATCGCCTCCAACGCACCAGGAACGAGTTCGCCGCCGCGGAACACCGTGCCGTCGAGGTCGAACAGCACGACGTCGTGACCATCGAGAAGCGTGCCGCTCACTGCGCTCGCGCGTCCCCTTCTGCGTTGCTCGCGTCGGCGTCGGTGGCATCCGATTTGGCCGCCTTCTCAGAGGTCTCGCCGGACGCTCCGGTCTCAGCCGCCTTCTCAGAAGTTTCGCCGGACGCTCCGGTCTCAGCCGCCTTCTCAGAAGTTTCGCCGGACGCTCCGGTCTCAGCCGCCTTCTCAGAAGTTTCGCCGGACGCTCCGGTCTCAGCCGCCTTCTCAGAGTCAGTACTCGCGGCTTCCGGCTGCTCGTCGGCCTCGTCGGCCTCGTCGTCGATCTCGTCGGCGATCTCGTCGTCGAGGTCGTCGTCGAGGTCGTTGTCGATCTCGGCGATGTCGTCGGCGATGTCGTCGTCGATCTCGGCTGCGGCCTCAGCCTCCGTGACGAGCTCCTCGACCACGTCCGGGCCGCCCAGCTTCTCGGCGAGCTCCTCAAGCCGCTCCGCGGCGTCGGTCTCGTCCTCGTCATCGGCGTTGGCCGCGTGCACGAACCAGGTGAAGGCTTCCCGCTCCCGCCCGGCCGCCAGCAGATTATCGGCGTAGGCGTAGAACAGGCGCGCGCTCCACGGCTCCTGGCGCTTCGGGTCCAGCTCAGCCATCTGCAGGCTCACCACCGAGGCCTCGATCTCGCCGAGGTCCCTGCGAGCGCCCGCAGCGACGATGCGCAGTTCGACCGCGTCCTCCTGGTCGAGCTGGGTGGCTTCCTCGCTGCGGCTGAGCTCCACCGCGCGCTCCGGCCGCCCCATGGCGCGCTCGCAGTCGGCCATCATCGCCAGGTGCCCGGGCCCGCCCGCCATGCGCCGGACGGCGCGCAGCTCCGCCAGCGCCTCGTTCCACTCTCCGACCAGGTACGCGGTGAGGCCGTTGGCCTCGCGCACCGAAGGGATGCGCGGAGCCCGCTGGCGTGCGTAACGCGCGTGCTCCAGGGCCCGCTCCGGCTCCGAGTCGATCAGCTGACCGGCGGCCACGAGGTGCACCGCGACCTTGTCGGCCAAGCCCTTTGGCAGCGTCAGCAGCTCGCGGCGGATCTCGATGTCCAGATCCCCGGGCTCCAAGCCCTCGGGCAGCTCGGGCTCGCTCTTCGCGGGCGACTCGACGGCCGCCTCGTCACGCGACTCCGCCCGCGGCGAGTCGTGCCGGAAACCACCCCGGCCCCGACGGTCGCCGCCGCGCTGCTCGCCACCGCGGTGGTCCCCGCCGCGACGGTCCCGATCCGGACGGCCGCCGCGGTCGAACCGGGCGCCCTGCGGACGCGGCCGGTCGTCGCGCCGCCGGTCGTCCCGACGGGGCCGGTCGTCGCGCGGCCGGTCGTCGTCCCGACGGGGCCGGTCGTCCCGGCGCGGCCGGTCGTCTCGCTGGCGGTCGTCGTCCCGCCGGGGCCGGTCATCGCGCCGGAAACCACCGCTGTCGTCCCGCCGGCGGTCGTCGAAGCGGGGCTTGCCCGGCCGGTCGTCGCGGCGCCCGTAGCCGCCGCGCCGGTCATCCCGGCGGAAACCGCCGCGGTCATCGCGCCCGCGGTCATCGCGACGGTCGTCACGCTTGAAACCGCCACGGTCATCACGACCACGGTCATCGCGACGGTCGTCACGCTTGAAACCGCCACGGTCATCACGACCACGGTCATCGCGACGGAAATCGTCGCGACGCGGCCGGTCATCGCGCCGGAAGTCCCGACGACCGCGATCGTCCTGTCCTCGGTTGTCCCGACGGTCATCGCGCTTGAAACCGCCACGGTCATCACGACCACGGTCATCGCGACGGAAATCGTCGCGACGCGGCCGGTCATCGCGCCGGAAGTCCCGACGACCGCGATCGTCCTGTCCTCGGTTGTCCCGACGGTCATCGCGCTTGAAACCGCCACGGTCATCACGACCACGGTCATCACGACGGAAATCGTCGCGACGCGGCCGGTCATCGCGCCGGAAGTCCCGACGACCGCGATCGTCCTGTCCTCGGTTGTCCCGACGGTCGTCACGCTTGAAACCGCCACGGTCATCACGACCACGGTCATCACGACGGAAACCGCCGCGGTCATCACGGCGTCGGTCGTCACGGCGGTTGTCGAAGCCGCGACGGCCGTCCTGCGCGTCGAACCGGCGGGGCCGGTCGTCGCGGCTACGGTCGTCACGACGGTCATCGCGTCGATCGTCGCGGCGGAAGCGGTCCCTGTTGTCGGAGTCACGGCGGAAACCGCCGCGGTCGTCTCGGCGGAAACCGCCGCGGTCGTCGCGTTGACCGCCAGGGCGCCCGCCCTGGCCGCGGAACCGGTCGCGGCCGCCGCCGAAGTTGTCGCGGCCGCCCCGGTCGTCCCGGTTGCGGTCGTCTCGATCATTGTGGTTGCCGCGGTTGTCGCGGTCGCCAAAGCGGCGCGCACCACCGTCGCGGTCCCGGCGGGGACCGCCGAAGGAACCGCGGCGATCGAAGCTTCCGCGGCCGCCTTGGCCGCCTCGGCCGGCACCGGCCCCACGGCGGGAGTCGCCGCGCCTGTCGTCGGAACCGGACACCGAACCTCCTGAAGCAGAAAAAGAACTGAAGCCCCAACAGCGTAGTCCCACCTGGTGGCGGGTCGCGGGGGGTGGCACCCCCGATGTGAACGGGGACAACTCGTGTGGACCGTGCGGCGTTCGAACGGACACCGCGACGATTCCTGGACGAAAAACAAGAGGCCGACCGGAGATCCGTCCCTCCAAGGACGGGTCCGGTCGGCCCCTTTCAAATAGTGTGTCGGCGGTGTCTTACTCTCCCACACCCTGTCGAGTGCAGTACCATCAGCGCTGGGGAGCTTAGCTACCGGGTTCGGAATGGGACCGGGCGGACCCTCCCCGCCATCGCCACCGACAACCCTCACCCCGCCTAAACGACGGGAAACCAGGCGTCAGAACACGAATGACACATGTTCAATTATCAAAAGGTTCTGGTTGTTGCCCCAGAACCGTATAGTGGGTGCGTAGCAATCTTTGTGAGCAAGTCCTCGGCCTATCAGCACCAGTCAACTCCACACGTTACCGTGCTTCCATATCTGGCCTGTCAACCCAATCATCTCTTGGGGGCCTTAACCCACAACGGGTGGGAGACCTCATCTAGGAACAGGCTTCCCGCTTAGATGCTTTCAGCGGTTATCCCTCCCGAACATAGCCAACCAGCCACGCCCTTGGCAGAACGACTGGCACACCAGAGGTTCGTCCGTCCCGGTCCTCTCGTACTAGGGACAGCCTTCCGCAAGTCTCCTACGCGCGCGGCGGATAGGGACCGAACTGTCTCACGACGTTCTAAACCCAGCTCGCGTGCCGCTTTAATGGGCGAACAGCCCAACCCTTGGGACCAACTCCAGCCCCAGGATGCGACGAGCCGACATCGAGGTGCCAAACCATGCCGTCGATATGGACTCTTGGGCAAGATCAGCCTGTTATCCCCGGGGTACCTTTTATCCGTTGAGCGACACCGCTTCCACCAGCCAGTGCCGGATCACTAGTCCCTGCTTTCGCACCTGCTCGACCCGTCAGTCTCACAGTCAAGCTCCCTTATACACTTACACTCAACACCTGATTGCCAACCAGGCTGAGGGAACCTTTGGGCGCCTCCGTTACCCTTTAGGAGGCAACCGCCCCAGTTAAACTACCCACCAGGCACTGTCCCCGATCCGGATCACGGACCCGAGTTAGATGCCCGGAACGACCAGAGTGGTATTTCACCAACGACTCCACACCCACTAGCGTGAATGCTTCACAGTCTCCCACCTATCCTACACAAGCCGAACCAAACACCAATACCAAGCTATAGTAAAGGTCCCGGGGTCTTTCCGTCCTGCCGCGCGAAACGAGCATCTTTACTCGTACTGCAATTTCACCGGGCCTGTGGTCGAGACAGCGGAGAAGTCGTTACGCCATTCGTGCAGGTCGGAACTTACCCGACAAGGAATTTCGCTACCTTAGGATGGTTATAGTTACCACCGCCGTTTACTGGCGCTTAAATTCTCCGCTACACCCCAAAGGGTTCACGGGTCCTCTTAACGTTCCAGCACCGGGCAGGCGTCAGTCCATATACATCGCCTTACGGCTTCGCATGGACCTGTGTTTTTAGT
>NZ_CP040605.1:345000-1560000 GCF_012277335.1 Saccharopolyspora sp. ASAGF58
GCCCCACTGGTCGGAGCCGCCGAGCTGCAGCCGGGTGCCGTACTTCCGGTACAGCTGCACGTAGTCGTTGGCCTGCAGCAGCATGTAGCTGAACTCGGTGTAGGACATGCCGTCGGTTTCCAGCCGCCGCTTCACGGTTTCCCGCGCCAGCATCGTGTTCACCGAGAAGTGCTTGCCGATGTCCCGCAGGAACGCCGTGACCGGCAGGTCGGCGGTCCAGTGCGCGTTGTTCTCCACGATCGCCCCCGTCGGCGAGTCGTCGAAGTCGACGAACGCGGACAGCTGGTCACGGATCTTGCCGGTCCACTCCAGCACGGTGTTCTCGTCGTGCAGGTTGCGCTCGCCGACGTCGCGCGGGTCGCCGATCAGGCCGGTGGCGCCGCCGGCGAGGACCACCGGCCGGTGCCCGGCCTGCTGGAAGCGGCGCAGGGTCAGGATCGGGATCAGGTGCCCGGCGTGCAGGCTGGGGCCGGTCGGGTCGAAACCGGCATAGAGCGTGAGCGGCCCGTCGTCGAGTTCCCGCCGCAGCGAGTCTAGGTCGGTGGATTGCGCGATCAGGCCGCGCCAGGTCAGCTCGTCAAGGATGTGCTCGCTCACGCAGTTCAGTTTCGCGCATCCCCGCAACCGGGTTTACGTCCGGGCCTGGATGCGGCGACGCCCGCCACGCCGGTACGAGCTGACCGCCGAGGAGCCGTCCACCCAGGTCCGCCACGGCAGGTCCATCGCCGCGGCGACGCCGACCCGGGGCCCGCTGCGGATGTCGTCCTCGCCGACCAAGGTGCCGTTGTACAGCCGGATCGGCGACTCCGAGCTGGTGAGGTCGACGCCGTTGTGCTCGCGGGTGATGCCGAGCACCCCGGCAAGCCGAGCGGGCCCGCTGGCGAGCTGGACATCCTTGCGAACCGCTGGCCGCCGGGAGCGGGCGAGCTCGGTACCCGTGGTGACCTCCCCGGCGCGCAGCAGGACCGCGCCGGGGACGCCGTCGGTGAGACACACGACGTTGATGCAGAAGTGCAACCCGTAGACGAAGTACACGTACAGGTGGCCGGCCGGGCCGAACATCACCGCGTTGCGCTCGGTGCGCCCGCGGTAGCAGTGCGACGCGGGGTCGTCCATGCCGCGGTAGGCCTCGACCTCGACCAGGCGCACGCCGACCTCGCCCTGCGGGCTCGTCGATCGCAGTTCGCAGCCGAGCAACCGGCGGGCCACCCACAGCGGATCGAGAGCTAGTTCGTCGCGTGTCACCTGACTCACACGCTCGACCCTACCGGTCGTGCCCAAACCGTGATCACTTGGAGAGCCACTCGCGATGTTGCCGCACTCCGGCGACAACGCGTTCGCGCTGCTCGGCGACCCTGTTCGGGGCGGTGCCGCCATGCGCGTCGCGGGAGGCGATCGAGCCCTCGACGGTCAGCACCTTGCGTACCTGCGGGGTGAGCGCCGGGTTGGCCGCGGCGAGCTCCTCGTCGGTCAGTTCCTCAAGTCCGACGCCGCGGGCCTCGGCGGTGCGCACGCACTCCCCCGACGCCTCGTGCGCGACGCGGAACGGGACTCCCTGGCGCACCAGCCACTCCGCGATGTCGGTGGCGAGGGTGAAGCCGGCGGGCGCGAGCTCGGCGAGCCGTTCGGTGTGGAAGGTCAGGGTGCCGAGCATGCCCGCCATCGCGGGCAGCAGCAGTTCCAGCTGCTCTACGGAGTCGAAGACCGGCTCCTTGTCCTCCTGCAGGTCCCGGTTGTAGGCCAGCGGCTGCGCCTTCAGCGTGGCCAGCAGCCCGCTGAGGTTGCCGATGAGCCGCCCGGACTTGCCGCGGGCCAGCTCGGCGACGTCCGGGTTCTTCTTCTGCGGCATGATCGAACTGCCGGTGGCCCAGGCGTCGTCGAGGGTCACATAGCCGAATTCGGCGGTGTTCCAGATGATCACCTCTTCGGCGATGCGCGAGAGGTTCACGCCCAGCATCGCGAGGCAGAACGCGGCCTCGGCGGCGAAGTCGCGCGAAGCGGTGCCGTCGATGGAGTTGTCGACGGCACCGGCGAAGCCGAGCTCGGCGGCGACGGCCTGCGGGTCGAGCCCGAGCGAGGAGCCCGCCAGGGCACCCGAGCCGTAGGGCGAGTAGGCGGTGCGGGCGTCCCAGTCGCGGAAGCGCTGGACGTCGCGGAGCAGCGCCTGGCAGTGCGCAAGGAGGTGGTGCGCCAGCAGCACCGGTTGCGCGTGCTGCAGGTGGGTGCGGCCGGGCAGCACCGCCTCGGGGTGTTCGGTGGCCTGGGCGACGAGGGCGTCGACGATGTCGAGGACGCCCGCGACGACGCGGCGGTTGGCGTCGCGCAGCCACATCCGGAACAGGGTGGCGACCTGGTCGTTCCTGGAGCGGCCGGCGCGCAGCTTGCCGCCGAGTTCCGGGCCGACGCGTTCCAGCAGACCGCGTTCGAGGGCGGTGTGCACGTCTTCGTCGTCGATCACCGGCTGGAAGGTGCCCGCCTCGACGTCGGCGGCCAGGGTGTCCAGGCCCGTGAGCATCCGCTCGAGTTCGTCGGCGGTGAGCAGCCCGGCGCCGTGCAGCACGCGGGCGTGGGCTCGGGAGCCGGCGATGTCGTAGGGCGCCAGGCGCCAGTCGAAGTGGGTCGACAGGCTCAGCGCGGCCATCGCTTCGGCCGGGCCGGAGGCGAACCGGCCGCCCCAGAGCTTGGTGGGCTCGCTGCCTTGCTGCGTCACGGTGTCCCCTCAGTCGTGTCAGGTTGTTTGTTGCTGTCGGTGCGGTTTGTGCCGGGGGTGCGGTTTGTGCCGCGGGTGCCAATTTCGTGAGAAATTGACGTTCACCCGGGTGACGGTCAAATTCTCGCGAAATTGCGCGCCCACCGGGTGATGGGGTGGTGGGCGCGGCCCTTCTTCGGGATCGCGGTCGTTGCCCTTGCCGGTGCAGCCTTGCACGACGGTGCCGACGACGGCACGACCCGCTCACTCATCGTCTTGGTCCCTAGGACCCTGCCCCCTGCCGTCCACCGTGGACCGGGCTTCGGCGTCCACTTCGGACTGCCGTTCCCCTGCTGCCATCTCGGTGAACCGCTCGGCCAGCTGGTGCCCGGTGAGGGGCTCGCGGGCGACGATCATCACGGTGTCGTCGCCCGCGATGGAACCGACCACCTCCGGCAGCGCGGCCCGGTCTATGGCGCTGGCCAGGAACTGCGCCGCGCCCGGCGGGGTGCGCAACACGGTCAGGTTGCCCGCCCCGTCGGCCCCGACGAGCAGTTCGCCGAGCAGTCGGCTCAGCCGCGAGGTGCCGCCCTGCACACCGCGGACCGGGCTGCCGTCCTCGGGGATGACGTAGACCGCCGCGCCGCCGTCGGCGCCCCGCAGCTTGACCGCGCCGAGCTCGTCGAGGTCCCGGGACAGCGTCGCCTGGGTGACCTCGATGCCGTCGCCGGCGAGCAGCTTGGCCAGTTCGGTCTGGCTGCGGATGCCCATCGACGCGACCAGTTCGACGATGCGGGCCTGCCGCGCGACCCGGGTCGTCATGGTCGTCGCACCAGCCACGCCAGCAGCGCCTTCTGCGCGTGCAGGCGGTTCTCTGCCTCGTCGAACACCGCGCTGGCCGGGCCGTCGATCACCTCGTCGGTGATTTCCATGCCGCGGTGCGCGGGCAGGCAGTGCAGGACGCTCGTGCCGGCCTTGCCGGTGGCGGCCAGCAGCTCGGAGTTGACCTGGAACGGCCGGAACGGGCTGATCCGGTCCTTGCCGTCGTTCTCCTGCCCCATCGACGTCCAGGAGTCGGTGACCAGCACGTCCGAGCCCTCGACCGCGCCGTTCGGGGTGTTGAACACCTCGACCGAGCCGCCGGTCTCGGCGGCGCACTTCTTGGCCGCGTCCAGCACCCAGTCCAGCGGCCGGAAGCCGTCCGGCGCGCCGACGCGGACGTGCATGCCTGCGGTGGCACCCCCGACCATCAGCGAGTGCGCCATGTTGTTGGCGCCGTCGCCGAGGTAGGTCAGGGTCAGCCCGGCGAGCTTGCCGTGCCGTTCCCGGATGGTCTGCAGGTCGGCGAGCACCTGGCAGGGGTGGAACTCGTCGGTGAGCGCGTTGATCACGGGCACGCGGGACGCCGAGGCCATGGCGTCGATGCGGGCCTGCTCGAAGGTCCGCCACACCACGGCGTCGACGTAACGGGACAGCACCCGGGAGGTGTCCTCGATGGTCTCCTCGCGGCCGAGCTGCATCATCCGCCCGTCCACGACGACCGGCTGGCCGCCGAGCTGGGCGATGCCGACCTCGAAGGAGAGGCGGGTGCGGGTGGAGTTCTTCTCGAAGATCACCGCGATCGACTTGGGCCCGGCCAGCGCGTCGGAGCCGAGCGGGTCGGCCTTGAACTGGTCGGCGAGGTCGAGGACCTCGGCCTGTTCGTCGGGCGTGAGGTCATCGTCGCGGAGGAAGTGCCGGGGCATCAGGGGTTCTCCTTGGCAGCGTCGAGCCAGGTGGGCAGGTCGGCGAGCAGCCGCTGCACCTGCTCGGGGCGCACGATCAGTGGTGGGGCCAGCCGGATCGCGTCGGGCTGGATGGGGTTGATCAGGTAGCCGGCGTCCTGCGCGGCGGCGGCGATCTTGGCCGACACCGGCTCGGTGAGGCCGATGCCGACGAGCAGGCCCGCGCCGCGCACCTCGCCGATCAGCGGGTGGTCGAGCTGCCGCAGGCCGGTGACCAGGTCCTTGCCGACCTGCTCGACGTGTTCGAGCAGCCCGTCGGCGGCGATGGTGTCCAGCACCGCCAGCGCCGCGGCGCAGACCACTGGGTTGCCGCCGAAGGTGGTGCCGTGCTGGCCGGGGTGCAGCAGGTCGCCGGCGGCGCCGAGGCCGATGCAGGCGCCGATCGGCAGGCCGCCGCCGAGGCCCTTGGCCAGGGTGATCACGTCGGGCAAGACGCCCGCGCGCTGGAAGGCGAACCACGAGCCGGTGCGGCCGATGCCGGTCTGCACTTCGTCGAACACCAGCAGCGCGCCGTTGCGGGTGGCGATCTCCCGGGCTGCCTGCAGGTAGCCCTCGGGCGGCACGACCACGCCGTTCTCGCCCTGGATGGGCTCCAGGAAGACCGCCGCGGTGTTGTCGTCCACTTCGGACTCGAGCGCGGCCACGTCGCCGTAGGGCAAGTGCACGACTCCGGGCGGCATCGGCTCGAAGGGCTGCTGCTTGGCGGGCTGGCCGGTGAGCGCCAGGGCTCCCATGGTGCGGCCGTGGAAGCCGCCGTGGGCGGCGACGAGCTTGGCCCGGCCGGTCAGCCGCGCGATCTTGAACGCGACCTCGTTGGCCTCGGCACCGGAGTTGCAGAACAGCACCCGCCCCTGGCCGGTCGCGCCGGCGAGGTCCAGCAGCCGTTCGGCGAGCTTGAGGCCCAGCTCGTGCACGTAGAGGTTGGAGACGTGGCCGAGCTTGCCGATCTGCGCGGTGACGGCCTGCACCACGGCGGGGTGCGCGTGGCCGAGCGCGTTGACCGCGATGCCGCTGAGGAAGTCCAGGTAGGTCTTGCCGTCTGCGTCGGTCACCTCGGCGCCCGAGCCGCTGACGAGAGTCAGCTTGGGGGTGCCGTAGTTGTCCATCATGGACGCTTGCCAGCGCTGCGCTCCCGCGGCGTTGGTGGTCATCAGTTCTCGCCCTCCTCTGCCTGTGCCGGCAGCACCATCGTGCCGACTCCGGCGCTGGTGAAAACCTCCAGCAGGACCGAGTGCGCGAGGCGGCCGTCGATGACGTGCGCCCGCGGCACCCCGCCGCGCACCGCGCGCAGGCAGGCCTCCATCTTCGGGACCATGCCGCTGGACAGGCCGGGCAGCAGTTCCGCCAGCTGGTCGGCGTCCAGGCGCGACACCAGCGACGAGCGGTCCGGCCAGTTCGTGTAGAGGCCCTCGACGTCGGTGAGCACCACGAGCTTCTCGGCACCGAGCGCGACTGCCAGCGCCCCGGCGGCGGTGTCGGCGTTGACGTTGTGCACCACGCCGTTGACGTCGGGGGCGACGGTGGAGACGACCGGGATGCGACCGGCCTTGATCAGGTCGAGCACCGCGTCGGCGTTGACCGACACCACGTCGCCGACGAGCCCGACGTCCACGGCCTCGCCGTCGACCGTCGCGGTGCGACGCTCGGCGGTGAACAGGCGGGCGTCCTCGCCGGACATGCCGACCGCGAACGGCCCGTTCTGGTTGATCAGCCCGACGAGCTCCCGCCCGACCTGGCCGACCAGCACCATGCGCACCACGTCCATGGTCTCCGGGGAGGTCACCCGCAGGCCGCCGCGGAACTCGCCTTCCAGGCCGAGCCGACCGAGCATCGCGGTGATCTGCGGGCCGCCGCCGTGCACCACCACCGGGTGCAGCCCGGCGAGCCGCAGGAACACCATGTCGTGCGCGAAGGCACGCTTGAGCTCGTCGTCGATCATCGCGTTGCCGCCGTACTTGACCACGACGGTCGCGCCGTGGAAGCGCTGCAGCCACGGGAGTGCCTCGACGAGGACGCTGGCCTTCTCGGCCGCGGTGGCCAGCCGGTCGCTGGTTTCTTGCTGGGTCATGACGAGTAAGCGCTGTTCTCTTCGACGTAATCGTGGGACAGGTCGGTGGTCAGGATGGTCGCCGCGTGCTCGCCGAGGTGCAGGTCCACGACGATCTCGATGGCGCGGCCGGACAGGTCCGCCGCGCTGCGGTCGCGGGCCTTGGTGCCGTCGGCGTAGAGCGTGACGCCGTTGGTGGCGATCTCCAGCTTGGCCACGTCGATCTCGGCGTCGACCCGGCCGAGCGCCATCGCGATCCGACCCCAGTTCGGGTCGGAGCCGAACATCGCGGTCTTGACCAGGTTGTCCTCGGCGATGGTGCGGCCGATGGCGACCGCGTCGGCCTCGCTGGCCGCGCCGCGCACGGTGATGTCGATTGTCTTGGTGGCGCCCTCGGCGTCGTCCTGCAGCTGGCGGACCAGGTCCGTGCAGACCGCGGTGAGCAGCTCGGTGAAGTCCTCTTTGGACGGTTCGACCCCGGAGGCACCGGATGCCAGCACCAGCACGGTGTCGTTGGTGGAGGTGCCGCCGTCGACGTCCAACCGGTCGAAGGTGACCCGGGTGGACGCGCGCAGCGCCTCGTCGAGGTCGTCGCCGCCGATCATCGCGTCGGTGGTGATGACGCTGAGCATGGTGGCCAGGTTCGGCGCGAGCATCCCGGCGCCCTTGGCGAAGCCGCCGATCGACCAGCCCGCGTCGTGCTTCCCGAGAGCCTGCTTGGGTTTGCTGTCGGTGGTGAGCACGGCGGTGGCCGCGTCGAGACCGGCTTGGTCGTCGTTCGCCAGCGCCTTGGCCGCGGTGTCCACGCCTGACAGCAGCGCGTCCATCGGCAGCCGCTCGCCGATCAGGCCGGTGGAGCAGACCGCGACCTCGATGGCGCCGACGCCCAGCACGTCGGCCGCCTTCTCGGCGGTGGCGTGGGTGTCCTGGAAGCCCTCCGGGCCGGTGCAGGCGTTGGCGCAGCCGGAGTTGAGCACCACCGAGCGAAGCTTGCGCTCCTTGAGCACCTGCTGCGACCACAGCACCGGCGCCGCCTTGACCTTGTTGGTGGTGAACACCCCGGCCGCGGCCTGCTGCGGGCCGTCGTTGACGACCAGCGCGACATCACGCGCGCCCGCGGCCTTGATCCCGGCGGCGACTCCGGCCGCCCGGAAACCGGCAGGTCCGGTCACGCTCATTGGCTCTCCTCTGCTTTGCGGGACACCCGCACCCGGGGCATCTTGCGGAACACCCGCTCCCGAGGCACCTTGCGGAACACCCGCTCCCGGGGCATCTTGCGGAACAGGCGGCTTACCACACTCATAACGTCGCCTCGACAACGTGCCCGGCGGCGGTCAGGACGTCGGCGGCCCTCTCCGCGGCGTCCGCGGGCACCAGGATCCAGTCGGTGTCGAAAGTGGACAGCGTGAAGACGCTGATCCCGGCTTCGGCCAGCGGCACCAGCAGCGCGGCCAGGATTCCGGTCAACGCGAACTCCAGCGGCCCGGCGACCTCCAGCGCCCGGAACGGGCCCTCGACCCGCACGTCGGGACCGGCCTCGGCGGCCAGCGAATGCGGGAAGACGATGGTGCGGCCCGCCCCGGTGGTCAGGCTGCCGTGGATCGGCGTGGTGCCACCGGTCAGGGCCAGGTTGGCGTGCGCCGGAACCATGCCGACCGCCAGCGGCTCAGCGTGCAGCCGGAGCTTGAGCCCGGTCATGGCGCCACCCCGACGGTCGGCAGCCCGGTGGTCTCCGGCAGGCCGACCGCGAGGTTCATGCACTGCACGGCACCACCGGCGGTGCCCTTGGTGAGGTTGTCCTCGGCGCCGACGATGATCAGCCGCCCGGCGTCCGGGTCCACCGCCAGCTGCAGGTGGACGGTGTTCGCGCCCAGCGTGGCGGAGGTCTGCGGCCAGTGGCCCTCGGGCAGCACGTGCACGAACGGCTCGTCGCCGTAGGCGTCGAGGTAGACCTTGCGCGCGGCGTCCGCGTCAGCGCCCTCGCGCAGCGGAGCGGAGCAGGTGGCGAGGATGCCGCGCGGCATCGGAGCGAGGACCGGGGTGAACGAAACCTTCACCGGCTCCCCCGCCGCGGCGCTGAGGTTCTGGATCAGCTCCGGCGTGTGCCGGTGCGCGCCACCCACGCCGTAGACGCTGGCGGAACCCATCACCTCGGCGGAGAGCAGGTGCGGCTTGAGCGCGCGGCCGGCACCGGAGGTGCCGGTGACCGCGACGACGACAGCGTCCGGCTCGACGAGCCCGGCGGCGAGCGCCGGGACGAGCGCCAGCGAGGACACGGTCGGGAAGCAGCCGGGGACGGCGACGCGGCGGGAGCCGCGGAGCCGGTCGCGGGCGCCGGGGAGCTCGGGGATGCCGTAGGGCCAGGTGCCGGGGTGTTCGCCGCCGTACCAGCGGGCCCAGTCGGTGGGATCGTTGAGCCGGTGGTCGGCGCCGCAGTCGATGACGGTGGTGTCCTCGCCGAGCTCGGCGGCGATGGCCGCGGAGTGGCCGTGCGGGAGCGCGAGGAAGACGACGTCGTGCCCGGCGAGTTCGGCGGTCGTGGTCTCGGTGAGCACGCGGTCCGCCAGCGGCAGCAGGTTCGGGTGGTGTTGCCCGAGCTTGCTCCCGGCGTTCCCGCCCGCGGTCAACGCGCCGATCTCCACCTGCGGGTGCGACAGCAGCAGGCGGAGCAGTTCCCCGCCCGCGTACCCGCTTGCACCGGCAACAGCCACTCGAACCGTCATGCGGATGATTATGCACTCCGATGCAACATTAATCAAACGGGCGTTCGGGCGTGCACCTAGTCGTGAGTGCGTAGCCGGGCTCCAGCCCGATTACGCACTCACGACCCGTCAGAGCCAGACCAGGCGGAGGTCGCGGATCAGCGAGAAGCACTCCAGGGCGCCTTCGGCCGAGTCGGAGTTGCCCATCCAGCCGTGTGGACTGACGAACACCGCACCCAGGCCATCGCCACCCGGAGCACGGCAGAAGTCCAAGCCCCACAGGTAGATCCGCGCGGCGGCGACCTTGTCACCGTCACGGTCGACTTCGCACAGCGCGAACTTCTTCGGCTGGTCCGCCCCGGCCAGATCCTCCAGCACCGCCGGAAGCTCGTCCTCACCCCAAGGCCCCAGCGAAAAACGCCGCTCCAACATCCCGACTCCCATCTGCCGATCAATGTGCGAGAAGCTTAGCGAGAAACTTGCTCGTTAACAGTCGCTGAATCGAGTGATCGATCTTGCGATTTCCGATTTCGGTGCAGCGGGGTGCCAAGATGTGCGGCATGGCGACGTCTCCGGACCCGAAGGTGCTCAAGATCCAGATCGGGATCGAGCTGCGCCGCCTGCGCGAGAACGCGGGCCGCACCGCCGCCGAAGCAGCCGAAGTGCTGGGCGGCGCGGTCCCCAAGATCAGCAAGATCGAGAACGGCAAGCAAGCCGCAACACCGGAAGAAGTCGAGACGCTGTCGGACTTCTACCGCGCACCGGCGAAGCGCCGAAAGTACTTGACGGGCCTTGCGACGCAGGTTCCGAAACGCAGCCGTCGCCGAACCATGTACCGCGACGCGGTCCCGGACTGGTTCCAACGCTTCCTGGCGTTGGAGAGCGACGCATCGGAGATCAAGATCTACGAGGTCGAGATCGTAACCGGTCTTCTGCAGACCGAGGATTACGCACGGTCGACGATTCAAGCTTGGGAGCCAGCTGCCGATCCGCGGCTCATCGACAGGCAGGTGCAGACCAGATTGCAACGTCAAGAGGTGCTGACACGCCGCATCCGACCCGTGAACCTTCAGGTCGTCCTCAGCGAAGCCGCTTTGCGCCGTGTGCAGGGAAGTGCCGAGATCATGCGGCGGCAACTTGAGCACCTGATCGACTCGTCACATCGCCCGAATATCGAGGTTCGTGTCCTACCCTTCGAAGTCCCCAACCGCATCGCAGTTGCATCCGCAGCAACGCTTCTGCAGCTCGTCGACCAGCAACTCTCCGTGGTGTATCTGGAAGATGTGCTTGGTGCGACCTACTTGTGGGAGCCCGGGGAATTCACGCGCTACAGCGTCGTGTTCGAGCGCCTCCGCGCTGCTTCCCTACCGCCCGAGGAATCCCGTGCGTTCCTCGATAAGGTGAAGCAGACCTACCAGTAAGCGAACAGAAGGGGTGAGCATGTCCGCCCCAAACTTTCCTGCCGTTACTTGGCGCAAGAGCAGCCGGAGTGGCTCTAGCGGCGGCCAGTGTGTCGAAGTGGCTGTCCAGCCGGCTGTTGTCGGTGTTCGGGACTCGAAGGATCCTGATGGTCCTGTGCTGGTCTTCGGCCCTGGCGCCTTTGCGCGGTTCCTCGGCACTTTGAAGCGTTAGGCGCACGGACCTGCTGGTTAGGGCCCGTGAGTGTTTTCGGGTGCTATAGCGCCCAAAAGTACTCACGGGCTCACCGGCACCGTACGGCTCAGCCAGAGTGGCGCCCGGGTCAGCTGGTGCCGGGAATCCTGATCGCGGCCAGTACGGAGTTGATCGCCTCCAGATCGACGGCGGCCGGATCGAATGATTCGCCGAGCACATCCTCGTAGTGGTCGCGGTCGGGATGCCGGGGGCCGGTCATCGCGTCGAGAAGACGCTGGTAGCCGTAGATGCCGCCGCAGTCCTCGGGCGGTCCGGCACGATCGGCGTCCAGGCATAGCACGCGGGCTTCGCCTTCGGCCGGTTCGATGGCCTCCACCACGAGATCATGGATCCAGTCGTCGCCGAAATCGTAGGTGTAGCGCACCCGGTCGCCCTGGCGCGGGGCGACGAGGTTGAGGGTCGCCCGGCGTTCGTCATGGACACCGCGCGTGGATCCGCCGCTGACATCGGTGTAGCGCCTGCCCTTAGCCTCGAACTCATGCAGGTGCCAGCCCTCCCAGCCGAAAGAGACCTGGAGGATGTGGTGCAGCTCATCGAGCGGTGTGTCACCGGGCAGGGAAAGCCGTCGCCAGATCGACGGTTCGCTGCCGGCGATACCGACCTTGATCTGGTACGCGGTGTCGCTGCGCCGGACACGTGTGTTCACGGGCTCTTGGCCCAGGTCGTTCAATGTCCGCCGGTAGGCATCGAGATCGACCGGTCCAGAGCCGGTCAGGGCGCCGTGCAGATGTTCGACGCCCACGTTCATCAGCTCGTGCAACACGTCATGCCGGTCCATCCCGAGATCCAGCAGCCGGCGGGCGGCGTGCCACGCTTCGATCGGCTCACCGTCCCACAACTGGTTCGCGACCATCTCGTGCAGCGCCACGTGCAGCCGCGGGTTGACCCCGCCGATCTCCCCTTCCCACGACGGATCCTCCAGCGCCCGGCGGTATTCCGGATGCTCTCTCATGATCAGGATGTCGCGCTCGTCGGGGTCGACAGGGTTGAGCCTGCCGAAATCCGCGCCGCGGAAGGTGGCGTCGCGGTTGGGCACGGCGAACAACCGCCGGTCCAGGATGTCCTTGACTTCCGCCTTGGACAACACCGGCGAAAGGTCGCTCAGGTATGCCGCCGCATCGAATTCGGTCCCGGGCGACGGCGCCCCGAACAGCGATCCGGACGGATGGGCGCGGTGTTCACCGGGCTTCCGTCGGCCTTTCGCGGGTTTGCGCTTGCGTCCCTTACTCACCGGACTCACCTGGATAGCCTCCCACAACACCGTCGCAGCACCGCGAAGCAGGTCGGCCGGTCGTCCGCGCTATGGTGGGACTGATGTTGGTGACGCAGAGCGATGATCCCGGGGACGCCGGGCCGCAAACCTTGCCCGAGACCTTGCTCAGCCTACTCGGCCAGTTGTCCCCGGCCGCGCCCGTCGACCCGGCCCGCTCGGCACTGGTGGACCAGGCGGTCTCGGTGTTGCGACGGCCCGGGTTCGACACTCTGTTGTCATTGCCGCAGTTGGCATTCGAGCCGTTCGACTACCAGCGGGAGACCGCGTCCACCGTATTGCGGCGCATGAGAGGCCGGGCGATCCTCGCCGACGAGGTCGGGCTGGGCAAGACCATCGAAGCCGGACTGATCGCCTCCGAGCTACGACTCCGGGGCTTGGCCGACCGGACATTGGTGATCACCCCAGCTGGCCTGGTCGAGCAGTGGCGGGACGAACTGGAACGCAAATTCGGCCTGCCCACCGCGATCATATCCGGCAAGGATCGGGCAATCGATGAACGCGGAAACCGGCCGGTGGTGCTGGTCTCGCTGGCCGCGGCCCGCCGGGACCCGCTGAAGGCCGAACTCACCGGCGCCGGATGGGACCTGGTGATCGCAGACGAGGCACACCGGCTGCGGTCCGCGCGCAGCGCGTCGGGAAAACTTATCCGGGCACTGAGTGCGCGGTTCCTCCTGCTGTTGACGGCCACCCCGGTGGAAAACCGCCTGCAGGATCTGTACGAGATGATTTCCCTCGTCGCGCCCGGATTGCTCGGCACGCCGGCGCAGTTCCGCTCCCGGCATGTCGCCGCCGGTGGCGACGTGAACAGCCCCCGCAACCTGGCTGAGCTGCGGAGCCGGACCCGTCAGGTGATGGTGCGCCACCGGCGCAGCGAGGTCGCGCTACGGCTACCGCAACGCCTCGCCGAAACCACGCTGGTCACCCCGGACGCCGACGAGCAGGCTCTGTATGCGGAGCTGACCGAGCGGATCCGGGTCGAGGCCAAGGAAGCGCCCGCCGCACGGCGACTGGCGCTGCGCTCGGTCGCCAGGCTGGCCGGTTCCACACCGGCGGCGGCCGCGCCGACCATGACCAAACTCGGCTGGACCGATCTGGCGGCCACGGCGAAGTCGATCACCTATCCGGCCAAACTTCGCCTGCTGACGGCGAAGCTGGGCGAGTACGCGGCACGCGGGGAGAAGGTGCTGGTGTTCACCGCTTTCCGGCAGACCCTGGACACGGTCGCCGAAGCGGCACGGGCGGCGGGGATCAGCGCCGTCGTCTACCACGGCGGCCTGCCCCGGGCAGAGAAAGAGCGGGTGATCGGAGCCTTCCGCGACACCGAACAGGTGTTGCTGTCCACGGAGTCCGCCGGCGAAGGACGCAACCTCCAGTTCTGTCACGTCATGATCAACCTTGACCTGCCGTGGAACCCCATGCAGATCGAACAGCGCCTCGGCCGCCTGCACCGGGTCGGCCAGACCCACGATGTGCTGCTGACCAACCTGGCCTGCCGGGGAACCATCGAGGAACGGATCCTGCACGTTCTGGAGACCAAAATCAACATGTTCGAGCTCGTCGTCGGGGAACTCGACATGATCCTTGGCCGGATCGACGAGGATTTCGATTTCGAAAAGGCGGTGTTCGAAGCCTTCACCTCGACCGAGAACGAATCCGCCTTCGCCCGCCGCATGGACGAAATCGGCGAAGAACTCGCGGCGGCACGCACGTCCTACGTGGCGGATCGGCGCAATGTCGATGCCCTGGTCGGGGAGGACAACGAATGACCGGCAGCCACAACCCCGCCTTCGCTTTCTGGCTGGACTACCTGGACTCCCAGGGCGGACTGTGGGAACCCTCGGGCGAGGCGGTGCTGACGGTTCTGCCCGACCAACTGGCCGCCGCGCACGACCTGCCGGAGTCCACGCTGATCACCGATGATCCGGACATCGCCCGGGAAGATGGCGTGCAGTTCCTCGGCGCCGGACATCCCGAGATCGACAAGGCCGCCGGAGCCGTCATCGACGCCGCCGACGTCGGGACGCTCACCCTGCCCCACGGCTCGAAACCGATGTCCACCGAGGACCTGCTGGCGTTGATCCGCGACCGCATGCCTGTCGACCACGGCCGGATCGACGCCACCGGCGCACCGATCCGGACTCATCGTGCGACGCTGCGACTGGGCGCGCTGGTCAGCCACACCGTCTCGGCCGAGGAGCAGTTCACCGAAGTCTCGGAATGCCTGCTCGACGTCGGGTCGCTGATCGCCTGGCCCGAGCAAGCCGCGGCGCGGGTGCGAGACGCCATCGCCGTCACCGACACCGGACTCGCGCGCCACGTCCCGGGAAACGCCCTGATCCCGGCGCTAGCCGCCACGCATTCGGTACTCGACGAGGCGGCCGCGTCGCGAGGCCGGGTACTGGCCCAGACTGCGGATGCCGAGCGCGCCGCCGAGACCACCCGGGCCAGCGAGTACTATGCCGCGGCGCTCGCCGCCATCGACAAACGCCGCACCGATGCCGATCCAGACCGCGCGGCCCTGCTGGACGCCCGCGCCCAGGCCACGATCGCCGAGCGTGATCGACGGCTGGCCGAGATTGGCGAGAAATACCGCCACCAGCACAAGCTGCGGCCCTACCGGCTGCACATCATCGACGTGCCCGCCTGGCGTCTGACCACCGATATCCGGCGTGGCGACCGCCGCTGGCCCGTCGTCTTCGACTACCTGCCATTGGTGAGTGACCTCGCTCCCACTCGGTGCCCGAACTGCGACGCCCACGCGCCGCTGGTGGCGACCAAGACCCACCTCGGTTGCACTGTCTGTTCCCCTGCCAAAACGCCGCCGCCGCCGGCTGTGCCTGCGCCGCCATCCCGGAACCAAGCCGCCCAGCCGTCGCGGGAAAAACCCGGCAAGACGCCTAAAACGGCGCCTGCGAAAGACAAGGTGGCCGCACCCCCGCGAGCCGACCGCAAGCAGCCCGTCGCCCGGCCGGTTCTGCCGGGCAAGGCCGAGGAACTGGAAGCCGCGGCATTCTGGAACTACCTCGCCGCGGGTGAAAACCGGAAACTCGCCCGGCTCATCGCTCCGGACTCTCCGCTGGCCGCTCTCACCCGCGTCTACGGCAGCGCCGGCGCCCTGCGCGGAGTCGGCGTCCCCACCGGCGACACGCTGATGAAATTCACCTGCCAGAACTACGACCATCCGGTCGCCGGACAACGCGGCGGCACCGCGGGCGCGCTTTACACCGACCACGGCACTTTCCCGTACCTGCTGCTGTGGTCACCCGATCGGCTCCTGGAAGAAATCTTCCCCTACGCGGCCCCCTGGCATCTCGGGATGGTCGCCCGGATGAGACTCAAGCCAGTCACCCACGCTCCACCCGCGCGTCAGAAGCTTGACACCGTGGCCGGCCTCCTCCTCGACCGCACGACCGCGCGCCACGGCCTGACCTTCACCGCCCGCTGCCTGGCGGCCTGGTGGCGCCTCCCGAGCCCCGACGACCTCGTCACCCGGTTCTCACCCCGGGTCATCGCGGCGACCGTCGACCGGGCCATCCGCTACTGGTCCGGCGCCGCAAAGGCCACCTACCCCGACGCAGCCGTTGCCTTCAACGCGGACGAGTCCGCCGTCCGCAAGGCCACCGCCGTAGTCCAGAAACAACTCCGGCTCGACAGCACCCGAAACTGGTGACGCCGTACCGAGGCGCCCGCGGACTCTCCTGGTCGTCGCGGTTGTCCGCCGCCGCGTGCCCGCAGTCGCGGCATGTGCAGGACGTGTTGGCCGCGGTTGTGCTGCGCCACAAAGACTCCGGAATCCGGACTTGCGCATGTTCGCCTGCGGACTTTCAGCGATCGGGCCGGCACTCTCCGCCGAACCCGGGATTTCGGGCGCATGAACGGAAACCCCGGCCTTAACGAGACGGTCCCGCGCCCGGTGTTTCGGCACCCCGCTTCGAGATCGATGGGGGCCGACCGGCATCATCGTTGCCGATGACGATGACCCCACCCCGCCCCGGCAAGGTGGCCCACCGCGATTCGACGTCGAGTCCGGTCGGTCGGCGGGTGCGGTTGCGGCGGGTCGAGCCTGCGGACCGGCGCACCCTGATGCGGTTCGACCGGGAGTCCTCGCGCGAGCACTTCCCGAAGTTCGACGGATTCCGGCATTGGGCGGCACACCGGGCGAACCACCCGGAATCCGGCGACGACATCCAGCTCGCCATCGAGACGCTGCACGACCGGACCCTGGTCGGCTCGATGTTCACCAGCCAGGCCGAACCCGGTTCCGGCCGGTTCAGCTACGGCATCGGGATCGGCCCGCAGTACCGCCGGCGCGGCTACGCCGACGACGCGATCAGCACCCTGCTCGCGTACATGTTCGGGCGGGGCCGCTACCGCAAATGCGAGGTCGGGATCTACGACGGCAACCTCGCTTCCCTTGCGCTGCATGGCAAACTCGGCTTCCGCGAGGAAGGCCACCTGCGCGACCCGGAGTTCCTGTGCGGCGGGGCCCAGTACCTCGTGCTGATGGGCATCACCGCGACCGAGTTCGTGGCCCACAACCTCACTCGCCGATGACCGGCGGCGTGCAAGTTCGTGCGGAAGATGTCGCACTGCAGGCCGCGGCCGACGAACTCGCTGCCCTGCCGCTGCCGCAGAACCTCTTGCAGGCTCTGCGCGCCCCCAGCTCCGACCACCCGGACATCCTGGCAGTAAGTCGATCAACCAGGTGGCGGTTCGGGGAAAGATCCGCTTCGCCCTCGCGCGTCAACGAGGTCGGCTCGGCCGTGCCGCTCCAGGGCGTATTCCGTGGCGATTCGCAGCAGCATCTCCTTCTCCACTCGCAGGAGGTGGTTCTCCCGGCGGAGCCGGTCGAGTTCCGCTCGTTCCGCCGAGGTCAGGTCGATGCTCATCGCAGCGGGTCGAACGGTCGCAGGAGCGCCGGGCGCTTGCCGGTGGCGATCTGCTCCGCCAGCAGACGGCCGGTTAGCGGCCCCAACGTCAGGCCCCACATGCCGTGGCCGCCCGCGACGTAGACGCCGGACATCTTCGTCTGCCCGATCAGCGGCAGTCCGTCGGTCGTCACCGGTCGGCCGCCGACCCACTCGTCGTGGCGCACCTCCCAGCCGACGCCCTGCAGCAGCGGTCGCGCGGAGCGCACGATCGCCTCGATGCGGCCGCGGTCCAGCGGGTCGTCCGCCGGGCGGAACTCCATGGTTCCCGCCACCCGCAGCCCGCCCTGGTACGGCGTGCAGGCGACGCGCACCGCGGGCAGGTAGATCGGGCCGGGAACGGGCTGCTCGGTCGGGACCGTGAAGGAATAGCCGCGCCCGGCGCGCACCGGGGTGCGGACACCTAGCGGTTTCGCCAGGCGGCTCAGCCAGGAACCGGTGGCCAGCACGACCGCCTCGGCCGACACCCGCTCCTCCTGCTCGGATTTGATGATCACCTGTCCGGAGCCGCGCAGCACGTGCCGCACGCGGAACCCGGTGCGCAGCTTGCCGCCGCGTTCGACCACCGCCTTCGCCAGGCTCCGGGTGAACTCGCCCGGGTCGACGTAACGCTGCCCTTCCACCCGGAGCACCGCCGCGATGCGCGGCGACAGCTGCGGCACATCGACGTCCGAAGTGGACAGTTCGTGGACTTCGATTTCCTGGCCGCAGCGGCGGATCTGCTCGAACTCGTGCCGCAGCTCGGCGACCTGCTCGGGCTTCTCGAACGCCGCCGTGATCGGCGCCGGCACGGTCGGCGCGGACACCCCGCCCGCCGTGAGCGCGTCGAAGGCGTCCAGGCACTCCGCGTTCATCGGGACGAACGCGCGCATCGACCGCTGCCAGGCCCGGGGCGTGCACCGCCGGGCGAAACCGATGAGGAACGACCATAGGCCGGGATCCACCGAGGTCGGCACGTACAGCGGGGCGTCGCGGTCGAACAGCGACCGCAGCCCGTAGCGCAGCACGCCCGGCTCTGGCAGCGGGATCGAGAAACCCGGCGACAGGTAACCGGCGTTGCCCCAAGACGCGCCGGCCGCCACGTCCTCGCGGTCCAGCACCGTGACCTCGACGCCGTGCTCCTGCAAGAACCAAGCGGTCGACAAGCCGACCACGCCGGCACCGACCACCACGGCCCGGCGCGGAACCCCGTCGATCCCGTCCTCGCGCATGCTTCCTCCTCAAACGTCCTGAGGTGGAGCCTGCCCGGTCCGCGCCGCCCGGCCAGTGTCGGAATCCCACAAATCCCGGCCACCCGATTGGCCGAATCCGACTACACTGCGAGCGCGATGATCATCGCGAGCCTGGCGTCGGGATCGTCGAGAACCAGCGGCGTCAGCTCGGCCATCTTCCGCATCCGGTACCGGACCGTGTTCGGGTGGACCCCCAGCCTCGCCGCCGCAGCGCCCAAATCGCCCTGACACTCCAGCCAGGCGCGAAGCGTTTCGACGTAGCTGGTGCCGTGCTCGCGGTCGTGGCGGCGGAGCTCGACCACCGGGCCGCGATCCGGGGCGCGGCCGGTCGCTGCGGCGTGCCGCAGCCGCCGCAGCATGATCTCGTGCCAGGCGTCGTCGTAAACCACGGCCGGGACCCGGTCCGCCCTCTTCGCGTGGATCGCCAGGCTCTCGTCGGCTTCCCGCCTGCTGTCCACCAGCTCCATCGGCTCGGCCGGTCCACCCACGCCGACGAGGACCGTAGCGTCGCCGGCGAGCTCGCGGACCAGGGCCCGCGCCCATTCGCAGGCGGGCTCGGCATCCTCGTGCGGCAGGATCGTGTAGACGGTGTTCGCGAACAGGGCGCTGCGGCCGGGTCGTGACCAGCCGAAGCCCATTGTCGCGCGCTCGAACGCGAGCAGCGGGACAGCCTCCGGCGCGCCGCCGACGTGCACCTGCACTGCCACCACGCGGTGCCTTCTGCTGCGCAGGCCCAGGCGGCTCAGCACCGCGGCGGCGTCCGCATGCCCCTCCAACAGGCCGATGACCAGGTCGGATTCGACCTGCCGCTCCAGGTCAGCGCTGGCCCGGGCGCGCAGCAGGTGCAGCGCGGCGGTGCGAGCGCCGCTGACCAGCGCGGCCTGGTGGGCGCCGGTGAGCTCGTGCTCCGTCAGGACCCAGATCGAGCCCAGTAGTTCCTTGCCCGCGCGGACAGCCACCACGGCCCGGCCGTGCGCGGACTCCGGTTCCAGCGGAGCCACGAAGATCGGCTCGTCGGAAGTCTCCAGGTGCCGGAAAACCCCGCGCTCGACGAGCTTCCGGCGGATTTCCGCAGGCACCTGCCGCCCCAGAATCGTGGCCATCCGGGCGCGGTCGGCGCTGTGCTGCCGGCTGGAATACGCGAGCACGCCGGAGCGGTGGTCCTCGATCGTCACCGGGCCGCCGACGGAGTCGGCGAGCGCGTCGGCCAGCGCGAACAGGTCGGTCGGGCCCCGCCCGGCCTCGGTTTCCCGGCCTTCCAGCACCAGCCCGTAGACGACGCCCGCGAGCTGCCCCCACGACACGGCCGGGTCGACGAGCACGACCGTCACGTCTCGTTCCCGGGCCGCCGCGAGCGCCTGCTCGTCGAGTTCGGCGCAGCGGAACACGACGACGCTGGCGTGGGCTGCCGAGAGCAGTTCCGCCGCCCCGCTCGCCTCGACGCCGACGGCGAGCAGCACGTCCTCACCACCCGGGGCGGGATCGGCCGGGTCGTGCAGCGCCACCGAACGCAGCTCCGTCGACCTGCTCCGAGGCGGGCTGCCTAACCGGGCCCCGAAGCCGCCGAGGACGTTGATCAACCGATCGAGCTTGACCACGGCGACTCCCTGACGGCCAAGACCGCAATTTCCATTGAAATCAAACCTTTGATTTCAATGGAAATTGCGGCAGAACAATCACGCACGGAGGCTGGCGCCGAGACGCTCGGTGGCGGCGCGCACCGCCGCGTCCCGGGCCTCGGTGGCCTCCTCCTGCTTCAGGGTCCGGTCCGAAGCGCGGAAGCGCAGCGCCAAGGCCAGCGACTTCTTGCCCTCGCCCAACTGCTCGCCCGCGTAGACGTCGAACAGCCGCACATCCTCCAGCAGCTCGCCGCCGCCGGTACGGACCGCGTCGACCACGTCGGCTGCGGCCACGCCGTCGTCCACCACCAAGGCGATGTCCATCAGCACCGGCGGGTACGCCGAGATCTGCGGCGCCGGGCGGCGGTCGGACAACGGCAGGGCGTCCAGGTCGAGCTCCATCGCGCAGGTCCGCCTCGGCAGGCCCAGCGCCTCGACGACCTTCGGATGCAGCTCACCGGCGTGACCGACCACGGTCTCGCCGACCTTCAGCTGCGCGCACCGGCCCGGGTGCCACGGCGCGAGCTCGCCCGCGGCCATGTTCAGCTCCACCCCCGCCGCCGCGGCGACCACACGCGCGGCCTGCACCGCGTCCGCCCAGCTCACCTCGCGGCCCTTGCCCCACCAACCGGCCTGCTCGCGCTGGCCGCCCAGCATCACGGCGACGTGTGCAGGCTGCGCCGGCAGCGATGCGTGCAGCGCGGCGATCTGCTCGTCGGTGGGACGTCCGTCGACGCCGACCTCCGGCACCACGGGCTGATTCTCCGCAGGCTGCACGACCTGTCCGATGTGGAACAGCGCGAGATCGCGCTGGCCGCGGGAAACGTTGCGCTGCAAGGTTTCCGCCAACCCGATCAGCAGCGTCGTGGTCAGCAGCGCCCGGTCGCTTTCCAACGCGTTGAGCACCGACATGGTGCGCCGCCGCGGGTCGTCCTCGGCGAGACCGAAGGCGTCGAGCATCGCCGTTCCGACGAACGGGAACGGCAGCACCTCGACGTAGCCCTCACCGGCCAGCGCGCGGGACACCGCGCGCTGGCGGCGCTGCAGGGCGGTGAGCCCGCGCCCGGGCGGCGCGGCGGGGAGCACCGAGGGGATCGTGTGGTACCCCTCCAGGCGCAGCACTTCCTCGACCAGGTCATACGGCTGCTTCAGGTCCGGCCGCCAGGTCGGCGGGGTCGCCGTCACCAGGCCGACTCCCAGGTCGGAGGTGCCGACCTCGATGCGGCAGCCGATCTGGCCCAGCCGCCGGGCGGTCACGCCGCGCTCGTAAGACACCCCGGCGATCTTGTCCGGCAACGCCAGCGGCATGGTCACCGGCTCGGGCCGCTTCGGCTCGCCGACGTCGGTGCGGCCCGGCGCGATGGTGCCGTCGCCGTAGCGGACCAGCAACTGCGCGGCCAGCTCGGTGGCCACCGCGGCGATCGCCGGGTCCACCGACCGCTCGAACCGCTTGCCCGCCTCGCTGGGCAGCTTGTGCCGGCGGATGGTGCGGGCGATGCTGGCCGGAGCCCAGTTCGCCGCCTCCAGCAAAACGTCGTGCGTGTTGTGGCTGATCTCGGTGGACTCGCCGCCCATCACCCCAGCCAGCGACACCGGGCCGGACTCGTCGGCGATCACGATGTCGTCCGGGTCCAGTTCGCGGCTCAGGCCGTCCAGGGTGGTCAGCTTCTCGCCCTGCTCGGCGCGGCGCACCACCAGGTCGCCGGTCAGCTTCGCGGTGTCGAACGCGTGCAGCGGCTGGCCGAGTTCGAGCATCACGTAGTTGGTGACGTCCACGGCCAGCGAGATGGAGCGGATCCCGGCCAGCGCCAGGCGGCGGCGCATCCACCACGGGCTCGGCGCGGTCGGGTCGACGCCGGTGACCCGGCGCAGCACGAACCGCTGGCAGGCGCTCGGGTCGCGCAGCTCCACGCCGCGCGACGGCCGGTCGTCGGCCGGGACCGGGCGGGTGCCCGGGTCGCCGAACGGCACGTCCAGCGCGTTGGACAGTTCGCGGGCCAGGCCGCGCACCGAGAAGCAGTAGCCGCGGTCCGGGGTGATGGACAGCTCGATGATCGAGTCTTCCAGCCCCACCAGCTCGACCGCGTCATCGCCGGGGTCGGCAGAGCCGGGCGGCAGCACCAGGATGCCGTCTTGGTCCTCGCCGATGCCCAGCTCCTTGGCCGAGCAGATCATGCCCTCGCTGACCTTGCCGTAGGTCTTGCGCGAGGTGATCTCGAAGTCGCCGGGCAGCACCGCACCGGGCAGCGCGACCACGACCAGGTCGCCCTCCTGGAAGTTGCGGGCACCGCAGATGATGCCCTGCACGCGCTGCTGGCCGGTCTCGGTCTCGCCGACCTCGACCTGGCAGAACCGGATCGGCTTCTTGAACTCGTTGAGTTCCTCGATCTCGGCGACACGACCGGCCACGAGCGGCCCGCGCACCTGGGTCAGGTGGGCGACCTCCTCGACCTCCAACCCGATCCGGATGAACGCTTCGGCCAGCGTCTCCGCGGTCGTCTCCTCGGGCAGCTCAAGGTGCTCGGCCAACCAGGAAACCGGAATCCGCACTTGGTCAGGCCTCTCTCTCGTTCTGGTGGGTGGTGTCGGTGAGTGTCATAGCAGGCGTTGGACATACACAAGGAGGGGCACCCACAGTCCAGGGAGCCTCTGAGGTTCCGCCACTTGCACCGCTACGCAGATCAACCATCGACAGATCCTCAAATACCGAACGGCTGGGTGAACCGGACGTCGCCCTCGACCATGTCGCGCATGTCGGGGATGCCGTTGCGGAACATCAGCGTGCGCTCCAGGCCCATGCCGAAGGCGAAGCCTGTGTAGACCTCGGGGTCGACGCCGCAGGCGCGCAGCACGTTCGGGTTGACCATGCCGCAGCCGCCCCACTCGACCCAGCCGGCGCCGCCCTTCTTCTCCGGGAACCACACGTCCATCTCGGCCGATGGCTCAGTGAACGGGAAGTACGACGGCCGCAGCCGGGTCTTGGACTCCGGGCCGAACATCGACCGGGCGAACGCGTCCAGCGTGCCCTTCAGGTGCGCCATGGTCAGGCCCTTGTCCACCGCCAGGCCCTCGACCTGCGAGAACACCGGGGTGTGGGTGGCATCCAGCTCGTCGGTGCGGAAGGTGCGGCCCGGGCAGACCACGTACACCGGCAGCTCGCGATCCAGCAGGGCGCGGACCTGCGACGGCGAGGTGTGGGTGCGCAGCACCAGCCCGGAGTTCTCCGGGGCCACGTAGAAGGTGTCCTGCATGGTGCGCGCCGGGTGGTCCTTGCCGAAGTTCAGCGCGTCGAAGTTGAACCACTCGGCTTCCAGCTCGGGGCCCTCGGCGACCTCCCAGCCCATCGCCACGAAGGTGTCCTCGATGTCCTCGGCGAGCTGGGTGATCGGGTGGCGCGCGCCGGCCGGGACCCGGTCCCAGGGCAGCGTGACGTCGACCGTCTCCTCGCGCAGCACCCGCTCGTCGCGCTCGGCCTGCAGGGCCGCGCGGCGCTCGTCGAAGGCGCCCTGAATGGCCTCGCGAGCCTGGTTGACGCGCTTGCCCGCCTCCGAGCGCGCCTTCGGCGGCAGCGCGCCGATCTCCCGGCGCGCGGTCAGCAGCGGCGAGCGGTCACCGAGGTGCGCGGGCTTGACCACGGCCAGCGCGTCGAGGTCGGTGGCCGCGGCGAAGGCTTTGCCGGCCTCGACCACCGCGCGGTCCAGCGTCTCCGGCGACAGCGCGGCGACCTCTTTCGGGTCGTACGGGTCGTTGGCTCCAGACATCGTTAGTGCGTGACTCCCGTTGATCCGACAGGCATCGGTGCCCGATCCCTGAGCGGCAGTTGCCCAGGTCGGCGAACCTGCTCATTGGCATACGACTCAAGCCGCAAGCTAGCCCCTAGAGTCTATGCGACGGCCCCAACCGCTTTTCGCCGAGATCCGGTGAGGCGATTTCGCGCGAAATCGCCGCCCGCGCCGCGTGAGAGGTGCCGATTTCGCGCGAAATCGCCGCCCACGCCGCCTGGCAGGTGCCGATTTCGCGCGAAATCGCCCGGCCTAGGCGTCCTGGCGGTGCTGGGCGCGGGCTGAGGCGTAGAGGCAGACTGCTGCGGCCGTGGCCAGGTTGAGGCTTTCCGCAGGCCCGTAGAGCGGGACCCGGAGCGTGGCATCCAGTTCCGATTTCACCTCATCCGGTAGCCCGTGGGCTTCACTGCCGAACACCCACGCCGTGGGCTCGGCGAGCTCACCGTCGCGGTCGGCCGTGTCGAGGTCGCCGGTGGCGTAGCCGTCGGCGCCGACCAGGCGGAGCCCGGCCGCGCGGCAGGCGGAAAGCACGGCGGAGACGTCGCGGTCACGCGCAACGGGCAGGTGGAAGAGGCTCCCGGTGGACGCCCGCACCGCCTTGCCGTTGTAGGCGTCGACGGTGTCGCCGGCGAACAGCACGGCACCGGCACCGGCCGCGTCGGCGACCCGTACCACGGTTCCCGCGTTGCCCGGATCCGCCACACCGACCAGCACCGCGACCAGCTTCGGGCGCCCGGCGAGCGCGGCGGACGGCGTGGTGTCCGGCAGGTCGCAGACCGCGATCAGTCCTTGCGGGGTCACCGTCTCCGACAGCGACGCCGCTGCCCGCTCGGTGACCAGGTGGACCGGCACCGACTCGGCGCGGGCCCGGTCCAGGAACTCGGCGTGCCGGGATTGCTCGGTGGCGAAGACGTCGCGCACCCGCAGCACCCCGTCGGCGTGCGCGGTCAGCGCCTCGCCCACCGCCTGGGCGCCTTCGGCGAGGAACGCCCCGGCCTTCTCCCGGCCGGCGCGGCGGGTGAGCTTGCGAGCGACCGCGACCCGGGACGATCGCTCCGTGAGTGGAGTCGTCATCCCGGGTCGCGGTGCAGCGTAGGGGCCTTCGGTGGTCAGGCCGCACTCTCCGGCAGGTTCTTGCGAGCCACCTCGACCAGCGCGGCGAAAGCCTGCGGGTCGTTGACCGCGAGCTCGGCCAGGATCTTCCGGTCGACCTCGACCTCGGCGGCCTTCAGGCCCTGCACGAACCGGTTGTAGCTCAGGCCGTGCTGCCGGGTCGCGGCGTTGATGCGGGTGATCCACAGCTTCCGGAAGTCACCCTTGCGGGCCCGCCGGTCGCGGTAGGCGTAGGTCATCGAGTGGAGCATCTGCTCCTTGGCCTTGCGGTACAGCCGGGAGCGCTGACCGCGGTAGCCGCGGGCCGACTCGAGAATGGTGCGGCGCTTCTTCTGGGCGTTGACTGCCCGCTTGACGCGTGCCACGGGGTCCGTCCTGTTATCTCATCGGGGGCGGGGAACCGCCCGTGCGGGTTGCTGGAACTGCGTTGCTGACCTGCTGCTTCGGGTGCAGCGGGTCGGGGTTCAGCGACCCAGCAGTCGGTTGATGCGCTTGACGTCGGCCTTGGCCACCGCTTCGGTGCCCTCGAGCCGGCGGGTGACACGGCTGGACTTCTTCTCCAGGATGTGCCGACGACCGGCCTGCTCGCGCCGCAGCTTGCCCGTGCCGGTCACCTTGAAGCGCTTCGAGGTGCCCTTGTGGGTCTTGTTCTTCGGCATCTTCTCGTCCTCGTTTCGTACTGATGCCGGGCTGGGGCGCGGACTGCGTCCCGGCCCGGCGTCACATCACGAGCCCTGCGGACTTAAGCGTTCGCCTTGGGCTTGGTCTTGTTCGTCTTGTGCGGCGCAAGAACCATGATCATGTTGCGACCGTCCTGCTTCGGGTTCGCCTCGATGAACCCGAGTTCGGACACGTCATCGGCCAGTCGCTGCAGCAGGCGGAAGCCCAACTCGGGACGCGACTGCTCACGACCGCGGAACATGATCGTCACCTTGACCTTGTGACCCTGGTTGAGGAAGCGGGACACGTGGCCCTTCTTCGTCTCATAGTCGTGCGGGTCGATCTTCGGCCGGAGCTTCTGCTCCTTGATGACGGTCTGCTGCTGGTTGCGACGCGATTCGCGAGCCTTCTGCGCGCTCTCGTACTTGAACTTGCCGTAGTCCATGAGCTTGCAGACCGGCGGGCGCGCCTGCGGGGCGACCTCGACAAGGTCCAGATCCGCTTCCTGGGCTAGCCGGAGTGCGTCCTCGATGCGGACGATCCCGACCTGTTCACCGTTCGGTCCGACCAACCGGACCTCCGGAACCCTGATGCGGTCGTTGATGCGCGTCTCGGAGCTGATGGGCCCTCCTCGGTTCGATGGCTGTAGTTGACTGCACCGCGGCGCGTAGAGCTCACCCCGGAATGCAGAGGTCCCGTCGTTCCGCCTGCGCGGCCCGCGGGACCCTGACTCCATACCGATCGAACCGGTACCGCAATACCGTTCGTGCCACCGACGGCTCGCACCGTCGACAGGACCGGGACCCGGAAGCCTGTGGCGGCTACTCGGGTGGGAGCGGGACTCCACTTTGCCGCCCCCGCTTGAGCAGGGGCTGGTCGTGCGTGTCAGGGTAGCAGGCGTGACCGAACCGCAGCCAACCGCGCCCCCGACCACGTCCGACCTGCCGGGTGAGCAGCAGGCGCACGACGCAGACATGGAACTCAACGTCCGCGAGCTCGCCGATGTTCCCAGCGTCGAGGTGATCAGCCGCGCGGCGGTCATGTTGATGTCCGCGGCGGCGGAGAAGCTGGGGCTGGCCGCCGAGGACCCGGACGCCGCGGCGGAGCGCGACTTGGACGAGGCGCGCCGGTTGATCACCGCGCTGGCCGGGCTGGTCACCGCCTCCGTCGAGTACCTCGGGCCGCACGCGGGTCCGGTCCGCGACGGCCTGCAGTCGCTGCAGCGCGCGTTCCGCGAGGCCTCCACCCACCCGGACGCACCGGGGCAGGGCCCGGGCGAGAAGTACACCGGCCCCGTCTACTGATCCCCCGAGCGGGTCATGCCGCCTCCGGTCCCGTCCAGCCGAACGGGATGTGCGTGCTGGAGTTGCCCACCCGCTCCCAGCTGAAGCCGAACGCGTCGGCCCGGTCGAGAGTCGCCCGTCCCCAGGTCGCGAGCGGCTGACCTGGGCCGACCTCCGCGCCCGGCAGGTTGTGCACCTGGACCCGGACGCCTTCGGCGGCAGTTGGACCGGTGAGCGCTTCGACGGCCGCCTCCGCGTATCCGGGGAGCCGGACGCTCCAGCCGGCCAGGTCGTCGGCGATGCGGACCTCGATCGGGCTCGACTCCACGGCCACGATCTCCGGCCGGAGCATTTCGACGAACCGCTGCGGCCAACCGCCGGCCCGCCCGGTGAAGATCGCCCGAAGCGCCGCGAGTTGCGCCTCGCCGCCGCGCTCGTCGAAGAAGAACGCGGCACGCGCGTCGTGGTGCTCCCCCGTCCAGACGTTCCCGGCGTAGGAAATCAGCATCGCGACGTTCAGGCCGCTGAGCCCCAGGTCGCCGTAGTCGCCGGTTCGGATGTGCCACAGCCGGATGCCGTCGCAGTCGCCGTAGGTCGGCGGCTGCGCGAAAGAGCACGGGCACGGGATCTCACACTTGCACGTATAGAACCAGTCGCCCGCCACATGCCATTTCGCAACGCCCGGCACACCCACATCAGCCCTCCGGAAGCGGATCGGCTCGTGCTCGGGCGCCAGGATCCCCGTTCCGCGGAAAACCCGGCACGGCCGAAAGACCCGCGCGACTACGGACATTGCACACAATGCAATGCACAGTGGACAGTCAATACCCGAAGTCCTTGCCAAGCCGCAAGATCTTGACCACGAGCCGAATGCCGACCGAGCTTTTGGCCGATAGCAGATAACACAACAAGGCTTCGCGTGAAGAAGTTTTCCCGCCGGGACAGCGCCGGCCCGGCTACCATCTCCAACTGTCAACTGTGGACACTCGTAACACGCCGACGAGAACTGGCCGCCGACCTGATCGGGTGCGCCTCACCGCCTTCGTCACGGGTTGACGGCCAGGAAGATGAAGGCCGCGAGGATGGCGAGGTGGACGCCGCCTTGCAGGCGGGTGGCGCGGCCGGGGACGACCGTGAGGACGCTGACGATGACCGTCAGGATGAACAGCACGAGCTGGGTTCCGCCGAGTCCGAGGTGCAGCGGGCCGTTCAGCCAGATCGAGGCGAGCACGATCACCGGGATCGTCAGGCCGATGCTGGCGATCGCAGAGCCGTAGGCGAGGTTGAGGCTGATCTGCACCCGCTGGCGGGCGGCGGCGCGCACCGCCGCGATCGTCTCCGGCAGCAGCACCAGCAGGGCGATCACCACGCCGACGAAGGACTGCGGGAAGCCGACCGCCTCGACCGCGGCCTCTATCGCCGGGGACTCTACCTTCGCCAGCCCGACGACGGCGACCAGCGCGACCACCAGCAGCACGAGGCTCGCCGCTGTCCGGCCTCCGCTCGGCGGCCGCGCGTGGTCTTCCTCTGGGGCGACCGTGCCCTCGTCGGTGACCGGCACGAAGAAGTCCCGATGCCGGATGGTCTGGGTGAACACGAACATGCCGTACAGCACGAGCGAGGCCACCGCGGCGAACGCCATCTGCGGTGCCGAGTACACCGGGCCCGGCAGGGTCGTGGTGAAGGTCGGGAACACCAGGCTCAACGCGGCCAGCGTCGTCACCGTCGCCAGCTCCGCACCAGTGCCTTCGGCGTTGAACGGCGTCAGCCCGTAGCGGAGGGCGCCCACCAGTAGGGAGAGGCCGACGATGCCGTTGGTGGTGATCATGACCGCGGCGAAGATCGTGTCGCGAGCCAGCGTCGCGGCTTCCGGGCCGCCGGAGCTCATCAGCGTGACGATCAGCCCTACTTCGATGACCGTGACGGCCACCGCCAGGACCAGCGAGCCGAACGGTTCGCCCACCCGGTGGGCGACGATCTCCGCGTGGTGCACGGCGGTCAGCACCGCGCCCGCGAGCAGGATCGCGACGATGAGCACCGGGATGATGCCGAGTTCCTTGTGGGTCCAGGTGATGGCCAGCGCGATGATCGCGAGCACCGGCACCAGCACGGTCCAGGACAGCAGCGAGCGCAGCGGCATGTGTCCACAGTAGAAGCTGCCGCGTGGCGCCGCGGCGCGAAGCTGCCGGGTGAAACGGCTGGCGTCTGGCGTGTTGGCTTGCCAGGCTGATCGAGGAGGTGCGCGTGATGGTATCGGTTGATCGGTTGCTGGTTTTCGCGGCGATGTCGTTGGTGATCATCGCGGTGCCCGGGCCGAGCGTGTTGTTCGTCGTGGGCCGGGCGCTGGCGCATGGCAGGCGCACCGCGCTGACCAGCGTCGTCGGCAATGCCATCGGGTGCTACCTGGTGGCCGTCGCGGTGGCGCTGGGCGTCGGCGCGGTGGTGGCGCAGTCGCTCGTGGTGTTCACCGCGATCAAGATGGCGGGCGCGGCCTACCTCGTCTACCTGGGCATCAAGGCGCTGCGCAGCAGTCGCCCGCTCGCTGGCGAACTGCCCGGGCAGACGCCGGGCCTCGGCATCCTGAAGACGCTGCGGGAAGGCGTCGTGGTGGGGGTGGCGAACCCGAAGACATTCATCTTCTTCACCGCGGTGGTCCCGCAGTTCATCGACCCGGAACTGGGCCACGTCCCGGTGCAGATGCTGCTGCTCGGGCTCATCCCGATCGCCATCGCGCTGGTCTCGGACAGCATATGGGGCCTGTTCGCGGCCACGGCCCGGACCTGGATCGCCAGCGCCCCGCGGCGGCTGGCGATCGTCCAGCGGGCGGGCGGTTTCGCCATGATCGGCCTCGGCCTGACCCTCGCCGTCACCGGCCGCAAGGAGTAAAGAACTGTGCGGCTTGGCTTGCGTGGCGGTGCGGGTAGCGGCGTAAGCGACAGGCGCCTCCGACCGATCCGGCCGAAGGCGCCCTTGAACATTCGAATCAGCCCTTGAACATTCGAATCAGTCGAGGACCGCGAGGGCGTCGATTTCGAGGACCGCGAGGGCGTCGATTTCGACGAGGAGGCCGGCGGGTAGGCCGACGTAGACCGTGGTGCGAGCCGGGAAGGGTTCGCCGACGACGCGGGCCCTGGCCATCAGACTTCCTTTGCTCTCGGGTTTTCCGGCTGCCACCCCAACTCGGCGGAAACCCCGTCGGCGGCGCGCCGCACGTCGTCGGCGAGGCCGAGCAGCCCGTCGAAGTCCAGCAGTACCTTCGGCACCGAAAGCGACAGAGCCGCGACGACCTCGCCCCGGTGGTTGCGGATCGGCGCGCCGACGCAGTGGATGAAGTTCTCGTGCTCGCCGCGGTCCACCGCGTAGCCCTGGGCGCGCACCCGGTCCAGTTCGGCCAGGAACCGCTCGGCCGAGTCGATGGTGTTGGTGGTCAGCTTCGGGTAGTTGAGCTGTTCGGCGAACCGGCGGCGCTGCTGCGTCGGCCAGTAAGCCACCAGCACCTTGCCCACCGCCGTGCAGTGCACCGGCGCGCGGCGGCCGATGCGGGAGTACATCCGCACCGGGTGCTGGCTGTCCACTTTGTCGATGTAGACGACCTGATTGTCTTCGAGGGTCGCCAGGTGCACGGTGTGCCCGCTGATCTCCCCCAGCGCCACCAGGTACTGCCGAGCCACGCCGCGCACGTCGAGGTCTTCCAGCGCTTGGTGGGCGAGGTCGAACAGGGCGCTGCCGAGGCGGTAGTGGTGCACGTCCTCGCGGCGCACGAAGCGGCCCGCCTCGAGGGTGCGCAGCAGGCGCATCGCGGTTGATTTGTGCACGCCCAGGCGTTTCGCAAGCTGGTCGAGCGTCTGCTGCCCGGCGGCCAGCGCGGTCAGCACCGTCAGACCGCGTTCCAAGCTCTGGCTCACCGGCCGCTCCATCCGTTGACGCGTCGCGCGGCTGATGGTACACACCTATCCGGCATTCTACGCAACCGCTGTTGCATTCTACGCAATAGGAGGCCTTGGTGTCGGCACGGGGGATCAACACCGCGGCGGTTCGCTCGCTGCACGACGAGCGCATCGACTGGCGCTTCAAAGGCATGCCGTCCGAGGCCTTCGGCAGCACCGTCGGCGAGTTCCTCAAGCAGCGCCCGAAGTTGTACGACGCGGGCTTCGTCGGCCCGCTGCTGGTGCTCGATGATGCGGCCTTGCAGCACAACCTGCAGACCATGGCCGACTGGTGCGCGCTGCACGGCCTGCAGCTCGCGCCGCACGGCAAGACGACGATGGCGCCGCGGCTCTTCGAACGGCAGCTTGCGACCGGTTCTTGGGGCATCACCGCGGCGAACGTCAGCCAGCTGCGGGTTTATCGCGCCTTCGGCGTCGAGCGGATCATGCTCGCCAACCAGCTGCTGGACCCCAGCGGGCTGGCCTGGCTGGCCGGCGAACTGGACGCCAACCCCGAATTCGAGTTCAGCTGCTTCGTGGACTCGGTGCGTGGAGCGCAGCTGATGGCCGAGACGCTGGCCCACCACGGCGCGTCCCGGCGGGTCGACGTGCTGGTCGAGCTCGGCAGCGACGGTGCCCGGACCGGTGCGCGCACGATCGCCGAAGCGCGCGAGATCGCCGACCTGGTACTAGAAAGCCCGATGCTGCGACTGGTCGGGGTCGGCGGCTACGAGGGCGCGCTGGGGCACGACGTCAGCGAGCAGGCGTTGTCCACTGTGGATCGATACCTGGGGCGGTTGCGCGACCTCGTGGCGGAACTGGCCCAGGCGGGCCACTTCGCGGGGCTGGACGAGGTGATCGTCACCTGCGGCGGCAGCGCGTACTTCGACCAGGTCGCCGAGGCGTTCACCGAGCCGTGGCCGGCCGGGCTGCAGGTCGTGCCGGTGCTGCGCAGCGGCGGATACCTGCTGCACGACGACGGTTTCTACCGGGTCCGCTCGCCGTTCGGCCGCGAGCACCGGCTGGCGGGCGCGGAATCGCCGTTCCGCCCCGCGATGCGGGTGTGGGCGCAGGTCACCTCCCGGCCCGAGCGGGGCCTGGCGCTGCTGACCATGGGCCGCCGGGACGTGTCGTTCGACCAGGACCTCCCGGAACCGCAGGTGATCCGCGGCGCGGACGGCGAGATCCGGGAGCTGGCCGCCGGTTCGTGCGAGGTGACTTCGCTGGCCGACCAGCACGCGTTCCTGACCGTGCGGGACGCCGATCCGCAGATCGGCGACTGGATGGGTTTCGGCCTGTCCCACCCCTGCACGGTGTTCGACAAGTGGCCCCTGATCCCGGTCATCGCCGGCGACACCGTGATCGACCTGGTGCGCACGTTCTTCTAGATGATTGATTCCGTGAAGATCATGTGAAGGGGGCCGGTGTGACGGCCTGGGAGGAGGGTGTTCAAGATCAAACTGTGACGAAAGAACTGAACACCCTCCTGACCGCACTCTACGTGCTGATCGATGACCATGTCGTCCCGGCTCGGACCGGACGGGGACGGCGCCCGCTGTTCACCGACAGTGAGTTGCTGACGCTGGCGGTGGCTCAGGTTCTGCTGCGCTACAACGGTGAGCGTCGCTGGATGCGGCACGTGCATAGCAACCCCGAGCTGCTGGCGATGTTCCCGCACGTGCCTCGCCAGCCCGGATACAACAAGCGTTTGAGGAACGCGCAGCCCTTGCTGTGCAAGGCAATCATCACCCTGGCCGCGTGCTGCCCGTCCTGGTTCGACGACCTGTGGATCACCGACGCCACCCCGGTGCCATGCGGCATGTCCCGGGAGACGGTGAAACGCTCGGACCTGGCCGGCCACGCCAACTATGGTTACTGCGCGTCACACTCCAGGTGGTACTGGGGCCTGAAGCTCTACCTCGTGTGTACCGGGGACGGGATGCCGGTCATGTGGTGCCTGGCCGACCCCAAGATCGGCGAACGCGAGGTGCTGGCCGCGTTACTCGACAACAACCACTACCTGATCCGCAACGGCCAGATTCTGTTGGCCGACAAGGGTTTCTCCGGCAAGGAGTTCAAGAAACTCACCGAGTCGAAGCAACTGCGGCTACTGCGCCCGGACCGCAAGGACGAAACCTACGCATGCGGCAACCTCGGCGGTGTGCGCCAGTGGATCGAGTCGGTCAACCAGACCCTCAAAAGCCAACTCGGCCTCGAACAGCACGGCGGACGCACCCCGGCAGGCGTGTTCACCCGCGTCGCCCAGCGCTTGCTGGCCATGGCCGCAGGCATCTGGCACAACTGGGAAACCGGCGCGACCAGCAAACGCTCACTCATCGCGTTCGACCACTAACACCAACTTCACGGAATCAATCATCTAGGACGACGGCGTGGTCTAAGCTTGTTGTTTAACCAGGTAGCACCGTGGTGGGGCCCCGGTTGATCATAGATGAAGCCCTTGGTTGATCATTCCTCTTGCGACAGATGGAAGATCACAACCAAGGGCTTCGATGATGAGTGTGCACGACACCGGCCAAGCTGATGCGCTCGGGGAGCTGTCCGGGTTCCGCCAACGGTTCTACGAGTGTCTGACCGGGCGGGCGGATGCGTTGTTCGAGCTGACCGACGCGGTGTTATGCAGCGATGGACCGGTCACCAGCCTGGCCGAGCTGTCCCTGGCCGCGGAGCACCGGCGCGGGCATGGCGCCGGCTACGACGCGATCAACCACGGCCGCGTCGAGGTCGACCGGTTACGCACCACCTTGGCCAGGCTGCCATTACCGCGTGCCGCTGACGGGCGGATCACCCTGGCCGTGGACGTCTCGCCCTGGCTGCGCCCGGACGCCGCGTGCAGCCCCGAGCGGCTGTTCTGCCATGTCTATGGCCGCTCCCGTAGCGCCTCGCAGCTCATCCCGGGCTGGCCCTACTCCTTTGTCGCCGCGCTGGAGACGGGGCGTACCTCGTGGACGGCGATCCTGGATGCGGTGCGGCTGGGGCCCGCCGACGATGCCACCGCGGTCACCGCCGCTCAGCTACGTGAGGTCGTGGGCCGGATCATGGACGCCGGACACTGGCGGCCCGGCGATCCGCGCATCCTGATCGTGACCGACGCCGGCTACGACGTGACCCGGTTGGCCTTCGTCCTCGCCGATCTGCCCGTGGAGCTGGTGGGCAGAATCCGCTCCGACCGCGTCCTGCTGCGGCCCGCACCGCCCCGACCGCCGGGTACCGTCGGGCGGCCACGCAAGCACGGCGGCGTGTTCACCCTCGCCGAGGAGAACAGCTGGCATGCCCCCGACCACACCACCGGCACCGACACCACCCGCTATGGACACGCCCAGGCACGGGCCTGGGACCGGCTGCACCCCCGCCTGACCCACCGCGGTGCCTGGCTGGACCATGAGGGCGAGCTACCCCTCGTCGAGGGCACCCTGATCCGCTTACAGGTCGACCACCTGCCCGGAGACCGGGACCCCAAACCGGTGTGGCTGTGGTCCTCGGTCACCGGCGCCAGCGCCGAGTTGGTTGATCTGCTCTGGCAGGCATTCCTCCGCCGATTCGACCTCGAGCACACCTTCCGACTGCTCAAGCAGACCCTCGGGTGGACCCGCCCGAAACTGCGGGCACCCGGCTCGGCCGATCGCTGGACCTGGCTCATCGTGGTCGCCCACACGCAACTACGCCTCGCCCGCCCCATCGCTGAAGACCTTCGACGGCCCTGGGAAAGACCGGTCACCGAGGCCCGTCGGCTGACGCCCGCCCGCGTCCGGCGGGGGTTTCGCAACCTCCACGCGAAGACCGGTTCCCCGGCAGCCGCACCGAAACCCTCCCGACCCGGTCCCGGACGCCCAACCGGCTCCCGCAACACCCACCGCGCCACCCGTCACGACGTCGGCAAGACCATCAAACGCGACCTAACCCTCGAACAGCACCAAAACCGCAAAGAGCGTTATTCACGAGCGTTACCACCCAAGGCGGTAGAATTCGAGCGCTGCGATAATGCGGATGATGGTAGGCAGTTCGGCGAGGCGTCCCCGATAGCCGGTGGCGAGTATTTTCCAGTTCTTTACGTGGGCGATGCATCGCTCGACGGCAGACCGTATTGAGGAGATGGTCTTGTTGTTCGACTTGTCGTTTGTGGAGAGTTCACCGCCCTTGGGTTTCTTGCGTGGAGTGATCGCGTGAGTCCCTTGGTATGCGGGGTCGGCGATAGTAGGGGTGTCCGAGAGGCGATCTTCCCAACCGCACTCGTCGAATGCTTTGCGGTCATGCATCGAGCCGCGCATCGGCGCGGATATTCCCAACAGGTCACCATCGGTATCTGCTGCGATCTGGATGTTGAGGCCTGCGCGGCGGCGCTTGCCGGAGTAGTTGACCTCGTGACCAGCGCGGTTGCCGGTCGGGACATCGGTTCCGTCGACCAGGACGAGTCGGCCACGGATGGCATCCTTGAGATCTGGAATGTGCAGACATAATGCCTCCCCGATCAAGGGAAGAATCCCTCGATAGATCCGCGATACAGTCGGCTGGCTCAGACCGAATAAATCGCCGACAGCTGCCTGGTTTAAATTCTGTCGGACATACACCAAAGTGATCACGACAGCCCGATACAGTCCCACCGTCAGAGGCCACGGTTGCTTGCCGCGACACTGGACGATCTGCCAGATACGCACGACAAGCTCCTCGATCTGGTCAGCAGCAAGCCCTGTAGTAGACTGATAACGCAACGGCCCTACCTTTAAGTCGTCTTCTTTGGGAGAAAACGATCTTACCTGGTTGGGGTCGTTGCTCTATTTTGGGGTGATCACCCGCTGCCTGAATAACGCTCAAAGGTTAAACAACAAGCTAAGAGCCTGTCGGCGAATGCCGTCCGCGCCTTTGGAAGCGGCGCAGCCGCTTGCATCCACCTTGCCAAGAAGACCATCGGCGGGTTCTGAGAGGTTTTCTGGCGAGGACGGCCCCTCCGCCGCGTATTGGACATACATCAGGAGGGGCGCCCGCAGTCCAGGGAAGCTCTCAGGTTCCGCTAAGCGACCACCCACCCAGACCATTCACCAACAGGCTCTTAGGTTCCACTGCGCGCACCGCTACGGTTCTACAGCCCGCACCACCGCAGCTACGGGGCCGGCGAGTCGAGGACGAGACCGGCGAGCCCGGTGGACGACACGACGCCTCGGAAGATGGACAGCGCTTCTGCTCGCTCGGCCGTCGGCTCGCGGAGTTCCAGCACCTGGGCGGCCGGGACAGCGAGGTCCTCCAAGGCCCGAACGCACCGGTAGTAGGTCAGGCGGTGCGGGTCGATGTCCACCGGCCCGTAACCGGCGAAAAACCACTGCTGTTCCTGTCGGCTGACCGGCGCGAACGGGAGCAGGACCCCGCCGATCACGAACAGGAGGTCCCGTTCGCGCGGCGCGAGAACCGCATCGTCCCAGTCGATCAGGAACATGTCCGCGCCGCGCAGCAGCAGGTTCCCCAGGTGCGGATCGCCGTGGCAGACGACGTTGGGCGCGTACTGCGCGCGGAGTTTCCGCCCCAGGGCGTCGGCCTGCGCGAGCAGCGCCCCGATGCGGTCCGCCGCGGCGCGCCACTCCGAGGTCAGGGTGCGCACCAGGTCATCGGCCGGAAGCTCACCGGAAGTGCACTCGCCGTGGAGGACGCGAACGGCCGATGCCCAACGCTCATGCGTGTGTTCCTCGCGAGGCAGCGACTTCGGCGCATCCGCCGCGGGCATGGCGTGCACCTGCGCAAGCATCGCCCCATATGCCTCCCAGTGTTCTGCCGTCATCCCGCCGTTCAACGCGCCCTCGTCGGATGCCCACGGCGCCAGGGACAACCGACGCCCCGCGCGCTCGCTCCACAACCCGCTGCCACGCGTCGGCACCGGTCCGACGACCCCCGGCACCCCGCGCTCGGCGAGCCACGCCGACACCGCCAGCCCGGCCGTCGTGCCGCCACCGCTCCACTTGACCGCGTACCGCTGCCCCACGGCTGAAGTCCCGCGCCAGACTTCCGCGGCCACGTCGGCGCCGTTGCCAACCGGATCGATCGCCACGAGATCGACGTCGAAGTCTTCCCGAACCCACGCGCGCAGGTGCCCACCAGCGACGATGTCGGACATGCCCCGGACCTAACCACGAGAACCCGGGATCGCGCCAACGATTTTCGCCGATCGTGGCTGGGCGAGCCGGGTTGCTGCACAATCGTGGAAATGACCGTTGCGGAGTTGCACGCCGAGTTCGACGCCCTGAACCCCGAGGAGCTGCAGCGCCGACGTTCGCAAAAGTGGGCCTTGGTCGCCCCCGACGTCCTGCCCGCCTGGGTCGCCGAGATGGACTACCCGCTGTGCCCGGTTGCCCGGAACGTGCTGCTGGAACTGATCGAGCGATCCGATTTCGGCTACCCGGTGGCAGACGAGTACCTGGCGGCGTTCGCCGATTGGGCTGCGCGGGAACAGGATTGGCGGGTCGATCCCGCACTGCTCACGCCTGTCGCCGACGTGATGTCCGGGCTCGACACGGCGCTGCGCCACCTGACCGAACCCGGCGACGGCGTCGTGCTGCTGACCCCGACCTATCCCCTGTTCCTGGTCCTGCTCACCCACCTCGACCGGCCGGTCCGGGAATGCCCGCTGCTGCCCACCGGAGGGGGCTGGCGGATCGACTTCGACGCGGTCGCCGACGCACTCGCCGCCGGGGCGCGGGCGGTGCTGCTCTGCCACCCGCACAACCCGACCGGCCGGATGTGGACGCGCGAGGAGCTGCAAGCGATCGCCGAACTCGCCGACCGGCACGGTGCTTTCGTGATCAGCGACGAGGTCCACGCCCCGCTGCGCGCAAGCGACCAGGAGTTCGTCCCCTATGCCGCGGTCAGCGAGCTTGCCGCGTCGCACGCCGTCGCGGTGACCAGCGTGTCCAAGGCCTGGAACGTGCCTGGCCTCAAATCCGCCGTGCTGGTCGGCCAGGAATCCACGAGGCACGTCGTCGAAACCATTCCGCCGTACGAGGCGATGCGCGCCTCGGTTCCCGGTCTCGCCGTCGCGACCGCGCTGTGGCGCGACGACGGCGGTTGGCTCGCGGCGGTGCGCAGCTATCTGGACCGCACCCGCGACCGGCTCCAGGCGTGGGCCGACGACCGCCCCCAGATCCGGGTGCACCGGGGGCAGGCCGGTTTCCTGGCGTGGCTGGACTTCAGCGTCCTCGGCCCGGAACCGGCGGACGTGCTGCTGCGCGAGGCTCGCGTGCGGGTCAACGCCGGAACGCGATGCGCCCCGCCCGGCTCGACGGCCGGACGGGGCTTCATCCGTGTCAACCACGCGACCTCGCTGCCGCTGCTGGACGAGCTGCTCGCGCGGCTGGGCTCAGTCGTCGATTGACTCCTCGCGGGTCTCCTTCGCGACGAACAGCGCGATCAGCGTGATCACGCCCATCGCCGCCAGGTAGACGCCGACCCAGCCCAGCCCGTAGGAGCTGGCCAGCCAGGTCGCGATGTACGGGGCGACCGAGGCGCCCAGCAGGCTGGCGAGGTTGTAGGACACCGAGGCACGAGACCCCGGCGTTCGCGAAGGTCGTGGCCCGCAACGAGCGCGCGAAGGTGCCGTTCGTGCAGGTCTTCCGCACCTACTTCAAGAACTCGATCGAGGTCCCTACGAGGCTGGCAAGCACGACCTGCCGGGTCGAGTTCCGCGGGGTGGGACCCCCCGATGGTCCGGGACCCCGCACACCTGGTGCTGGGGCGTGGCCGACAGCCATGGCGCCGAAACCTTCCTCGTTAAACACGAATGGACTACAGCACTGTAATCCCCGGCCGACCACATATCGGGACGCCGCTCCCGCATAGTGGCCATCCTCACGGCCGACAACGGGCTCCGGCGAGCGTGCGGATGAGGCGAACGGGCCGTTCGCTCGCCCTATCGAGGCGGACGGTCCGTTCGCTGCAGGCCTTCGTCCGACCGGCTGATCAACGCGGCGAGTGCCCCCTCCGAGACGCGGCGGATTCCTAGACTTGGCTGGATTTCTCCCCGAAGTCCGCCGATCACGCGCGGTAGCGCAGGAGGAGTGTGCGGTGTCCGCCGAAACCGAACGCGAGGACCTGTCCGACCGCGGCGAAGGGAGCCGGCTGCGCGGCGAGGAGCTGAAGTACGTCGGGCTGCCGATCGGCGGCATCGGCTGCGGGCAGCTCTACCTGGGCGGCGACGGGCGGCTCTGGCTCTGGGACGTCGACAACCGGACCGCCCCCGCCAACATCAACGATCTGCACTTCACCCGGCCGATGCCGCCGAGCTCGCCGGTCGAGCACGGCTTCGCGGTACGCGTCACCGACGGCGACGACGTGCGCACCCGCTGGCTCGACGCGCGGGGCTTCCCAGGCGTGACCTTCGCGGGGCGCCCACCGACCGCGGCGGTCGACTACGCCGATGCGCAGGAGCCGGTGCAGGTCAGGCTCGATGCGTGCTCGCCGTTCATCCCTACCGAGATCGACGACAGCTCGTACCCGGCGGTGTTCCTCGACTACACCGCGGCGAACGCCGGACCGGCCACAGTGGACGTCGAGATCGCCGGTTTCATGGCGAACCCCGTTTGCCTGACCAGCCGGCACACCCGCCCGCTCCGCCTGCGCTCTCAGGAGTTCGCGCTCGACGGCGCGGCCGGTGTGCAGTTCACCGCCGCCGAAGGCGCCGACGACAACCCGGCACGTGCGGACCTCGCGCTGGAGGACTGGGAGAAACCCGACTACTCGGGCTGGTCCGCCACTGGGGACGCGTTCGGCACCGGCCCGGTCCGCACCCTCGACCGGCCCGGCTACCAGGGCGAGGCGGGGGCGTTCGGGATGCGGATGGTCGATTCGCACGCGAGCGCGCCCGGCGAGGACGCGGGCGCCAGGGACCGCGCGACCGGGACGCTGCGCAGCGAGCCGTTCCGGATCGACCGCAACTACCTGAGGTTCCGCATCAGCGGCGGGAACTACCCGGGCACGTGCTGCCTGAACGTCGTCGTGGACGGGGAGATCGTCGGCACCGCCACCGGTTCGTTCAGCGACCACCTGGCCGACCGCGTGCTCTACCTGGGGCCGTGGCAGGGCAAGGACGCGGTCGTCGAGATCATCGACGCCGAGACCGGGCCGTGGGGGCATGTCGGGGTCGACCAGCTCCGGCTCACCGATCACGCCCCGGCGCAGCCCGCCCTGCCGGAGCTTCCGGATCTTGGCAGCGCCGCCCTCGCCACGCTCGGCGCCGACCGGGCGCAAGTGCTCCCGGCTGCGGCGTCCTGGAATTCGCCGCAAGACATCTTCGAGCCGACCCCCGGCGCATCCACAGTGGACGGTCTGGCCGAACGCAGCGCCGCAGTGGTTCGGGCAGGCGTGACGCTAGCTCCTGGCGAGCAGCGGACGATCCGGTTCGTGCTGGCCTGGTTCTTCCCCGTGCCGGACCGGGAGGGACTGTCCTTCCTCGAGCACAGCCGAGAGCTGCTGCGGCACTACGCGGCCCGGTTCGGCAGCGCGCAGGACGTCGTCGCGCACCTGGCTCGCGAGCAAGAGCGCCTGATCGACGGAACGCGGGCGTGGCAGCGCGCCTGGTACGAGGACTCGACGCTGCCGCACTGGCTGCTGGAGCGGATCGCCACCAACACCACGATCCTGTCGACGTCGACCTGCTACCGGTTCGCTGACGGCCGGTTCTACGGCTGGGAAGGCGCCTACTGCTGCGCCGGGACCTGCACGCACGTCTGGCACTACGCGCACGCGCTCGCCCGCCTGTTCCCCACCGTGGAGCGGGACATCCGGGAACGCGTGGATCTCGGGATCGGGTTCCACGCAGCGACCGGGCAGCTGAGTATGCGCGGCGAAGCCGACCGGAGCCCGGCGGTCGACGGGCAGGCCGGGACGATCCTGCGGATCTACCGCGAACACCAGATGTCACCGGATTCCCAGTGGCTGCAACGTGTCTGGCCGCGAACCCGGCAGGCGGTCGAGTACCTGATCGCCTCGGACGCGGAGCCGGACGGCACCCTCGACGGCGCTCAGCCGAACACCCAGGACGCCACCTGGTTCGGCCGCAACAGCTGGCTTTCCGGACTCTACGTGGCGGCGCTGCGGGCCGGTGCTGCGATGGCCGGCGAGGCCGGCGACGACGCGTTCGCCCGGCGTTGCGCCGAGCTGGCGGCGAACGGGACCGAGGTGATCGTGCGGGACCTGTTCAACGGCGAGTACTTCGTGCACGAACGCGATCCGGCGCACCCCGGCTCGGTCAACACCAACCGCGGCTGCTTCGCCGACCAGCTGCTCGGCCAGAGCTGGGCCGCCCAGCTCGGGCTGCCCCGAGTGCTGCCGCCCGAGCCGACCCGGTCGGCGCTGCGCAGCATCTGGCGGCACAACTTCGTGCCGCGACCGATGGAATACCGGGAGAACAGCCCGATCGAAGGCGGGCGCATCTTCTACGACGCGGACGTCCCCGCGCTGGTGATGTGCGCCTGGCCGAACGGCGGCGGTGACGAGGCCGGCGACAACTGGTCGGTGAGCTACTTCAACGAGGCCTGGCACGGCATCGAGTACCAGGTGGCGGCTCACCTGATCGCCGAAGGCATGGTCGGCGAGGGCCTGGCGGTCGCCCGCTCCGTGCACGACCGCTACGGCCCGCTGCGCCGGAACCCGTACAACGAGATCGAATGCAGCGACCACTACGCGCGCTCGATGGCCAGCTTCGGCACCTACCTGAGCGCCCTCGGGTTCGAACACCACGGCCCCGGCGGCCATTTGGGTTTCGCCCCCAAGATCGGTACCGAGAACTTCGCGGCGGCGTTCACGACGGCCGAGGGCTGGGGCACCTACCGCCAGACCCGCGCGGAGTCGGCAAGCACCAGCTCGATCGACCTCCACCACGGCCGCCTGAACCTGCGAACCCTCCGCCTCGACGCCACCAGCCACGTCCCGCGGGCCACCCTCGACGGCACCCCGGTCGAGGTCCACCCGGCCACGGACGACACCGGCCGCCCGATCCTCCACTTTCCCAACGGCTGCACGATCAACGCGGGCCAGAACCTCCACATCGAGCTCTGACGAACCAGCGTTTCGTCTGGTCAGGGGCCGTAAGTCTGTTGGGTTGCGACAGCAGCCTCGCTACAGCAGCCTCGCTACAGCAGCCCAAAGACTCACGGCTGATCTCCCGGGGGATCACCGCCCAACCGCGGGCAACGATCAAACGGTGCTGCCTGCGGTTGGGCGACCGGATCAACCCCGCGGCTGCGGTGCCGCCGCGGAAGGCCAGGCGAGGCGCACGTTGCGGATCCGGGAGAACAGCGCATGCGCGCCGTCAGCCGAAGCGCACCTCGCAAAGAGCGTGCCGTCGAGGTCAAAGACCGCCGCGCGCTTCCCGAATTCCAACCCCCAGGCGAAGATCTCGCAGTCCTCGCGCTGCCCGTACTCCTCCACCAACGCGAACACCCGAGGTGGCGAGCCGTCGGCCTCTTCCTGCACCAACGCGGCGAACTCATCGTCCGGCAACGACCCCGGAATCAGCCCGGACTCGAACGAAGACCCTGACCAGCGCCTACTACCATCACTACCTCCCGCAATTGATCGCGCACTGACGGTAGCTAGAATCGATCTGGTTACCCAAATTTTCAAGTGGGTACCCAGTTATTTCGCCTGATCGAGTCGACATAGGAGATTCATGAGCCAGGACATGGGTGATGTCGCCAGCGCCACGGTTCGCCGCTGGCAGCTGACCGAGAGCCTGCGCCAGCTCCGCGAGCAGGCGGGCCTGACCATGACCGAGGCCGCCGAAAAGCTCAAGCACCAGCCTGGAAAGTGGTCGCGATCGAAGCTGCAACGCATCGAAACTCGTGACCAGGGCGTCAAAGCCCGCGAGGTCGAGCAGTTGCTCGACCTTTACGAGGTCGCGGACGCAGATCTGCGGAACTGGCTTCTGGGTTTGGCGTCAACCGCGAGCGAACGCGGCTACTGGCTTTCCTTCCAACGGGAGCTGCCGCAGGACTTCCACGCCGTGCTCAACATCGAAGCCGAGCTGGTCGCGCAACGGCAGTTCGAGACGATGGTCGTCCCGGGCCTGCTGCAAACCCAAGACTGGGCCCGAGCAGTCATGGCCGGCGGAAGCCCCGGCGTTGCGGCCGATGTCATCGAGCGACGGGTGCTCGCCCGCATCGCCCGTCAACAGATCCTCACCAAGCAGCACCCGATGAAGCTGCACGCCATCATCGAAGAGGCGGTGCTCGAACGGCCCATTGGCACGAACCCGGTCATGCGCCGCCAGCTCGAAAGACTCCTCGACGAGGGCAAGAAGGAGCACATCACCATCCAGGTCCTGCCCATGACCGCAGGAGCAAGCCCAGCCGTCGACGGACCGTTCGCAATCCTGTCGCTGCCCGACCCGGTTCCAGACTTCGGCCTGGCTGAAGCTCCTGGGCGCATGGTCTACATCGAGGATCGAGATGCAGTAAGGGAGTACACGCTCCGCTTCGGTATTCTCACGGAGCGAGCTCTTTCGCCTGCGAAATCAGCCGAACGACTTGCACAGGCTGCCCGAAAGTACAGTTGAGTGCCGTTGCTAGGAGGCATCCGGTGACCGCAGACAAAGTCTTACACCAGGTCGAGTGGCGCAAGAGCAGCTTCTCCGGGACCGGCGGCAACGGTAGCGGGAACTGCGTCGAAACCGCCGCGTTGCCCGACGGCCGCATCGCGGTCCGCAACAGCAACACACCCGACACCGGCACCGTCCTCTTCACCCGAACCGAAATCTCCGCCTGGATCAAAGGGATCAAAGCCGGCGAGTTCGACGACCTCACCTAAAGCATCTCAGGAGGGCATCGTGAACCACTTCGAAGATGTGGAGTGGCGCAAGAGCAGCTTCTCCGGTGGAAGCAACGGCGGCGGCGGGGACTGCGTCGAAGCCGCCGCGTTGGCGATTTCGCGCGAAATCGCCACCCGGCACGCGTGGGCAATGGCGATTTCGCGCGAAATCGCCGCGTTGCCCGACGGCCGCATCGCGATCCGCAACAGCAACACACCCGACACCGGCACCATCCTCTTCACCCGAACCGAAATCTCCGCCTGGATCAAAGGCAGCAAAGCCGGCGAGTTCGACGACCTCACCTGAGCCGATCCTGTCGGAGCGAACGGCCTGTCCGCCTCCCTAGACGGGGCAAACAGGCCGTTCGCCCCACACCACCACCCCACCGCGAGCGTCAAACGCCGCTGCTTGCCAAGCGCTGCCTGCGGTGTGCGGCCACCCGGGAATGCGCCGCCGACAGGCGACTGTCAGCGGCGGGCGCCGGGACGCCCGGAGGGGCGCTGTTGCGGGCGCGCTCCCTGTCCGGTGGGGTTGCGACGCGGCTGGTTCACGGCACGGGTCGCCCCGTTTCGTGCGCCACCGTCGCGCGGGGCCGCCGCGCGTTCCGACGCAGCCGGGCGCGCCGGGCGGCGGGTGGGTTCACGGCGGGTGGGTTCACGGCGGGGCGGCTCACGGCGGGGCGGCTCACGGCGGGGCGGCTCACGGCGGGGCGGCAGACGGCGCTGCGACGACTTACGGCGGTTGTTCACCCACAGGTCGAAAGCCACGATCGCCAGCGCGAGGATCAGCAGCAGCAACCCCAGCAGCGGCACGCCCATCAGCACGGTCGCCAAAGCCAGGAGCAGCATCGGCACCACCGGGATCCAGCAGAAAGGATCGATCCTGCTCACGCCCCCGGAGAAACCGCTGGGGTCCCCATCACGTGCCATCGAGACTCTCGCTTCCACTCTGCGCCCCGGCCGAGGAAGTCTACCGGAGACGCTCCAACACTGACCGTGACGCCATCGACTGCGCGCCCCCGGCAGTAATACCGTGCTGGAATACCGTGCCGGCCCCGCATCCTCTGCCCGGGTCACCCGCTGCGTGATTGCCCCGCCGCCCAGTCTTTAGCACTAAGGTCCAGGAGGGCGCCTGGCGGGATTCCGATTCCGGGTAGACGTGCGCAGCACTCGAGTCAAGATGAAGCTCAAACGGATATGAGTGACAAATGCCACAAGTCTACTGATCCCGCAAGACGTGGCCGGCGACGAAACCCGCTGGAATTCTCCGTCCAGTCCCGAAGACCAACGGAGCACCGCACCCGCGCCACTTCCGCTGCCGAACCGAACCCATCGTGGGTTGAAGAGGAAAGGTGAAAGGCGTCCCGGCGAGTCGTTCGACCGGGCTGCCTTCACCGGATCACGATCAGGCCACGTCCGATGTGGACGATAACTTCTCGATCGCGTGCCCGACCAAGGTCGTCAGGGTGTTCTTGGTTAGTTCCCGGTCCCGCGCGTCGCAGAGCACGATCGGCACATCCGACGGGATCGTCAGCGCCTCGCGGAGTTCTTCCGGTTCGTAGTGGTGCGCATCATCGAAGACGTTCACGGCCACCACGAACGGGATGTCGCGCCGCTCGAAGAAGTCGATCGAAGCGAACCCGTCCTCCAACTTCCGGGTGTCGACCAACACCACGGCACCGGCCGCACCTTGCGCGAGGTCGTTCCACAGCGGCCAGAACCGATTCTGGCCCGGCGCGCCGAACAGGTACAGCACGATCCTCTCGGAGATGGTGATGCGCCCGAAGTCCAGCGCGACCGTCGTGGTCTTCTTGCGCTCGACGCCGGTGAGGTCGTCCACGCCCTCGCTGGCGACGGTCATCTCCTCCTCGGTGGTCAGCGGCGGAATCTCGCTGACCGCACCGACGAGCGTCGTCTTCCCCACGCCGAAACCGCCCGCGATCACCAGTTTCACAGGGATCGGCGCCACATTGGACTCGTGGGCCGGATCGATCCGCACCTGCACGGGTTTGTGCTGCGAGGAACGGCCTTCGGCCGGGCTAGAGTTGGCAAAGCCCACGGTACACCTGCTCCAGGATTTCTCGGCTGACTTCGGTACGCGGCGAGCGCACGAGGATGGCGCCGTGGTCGAGCAGGTCGCTGCACAGGACTCGGACCACGCCCAACGGCTGTTTCATCAGGACTGCCAGCTCCGCCAGCGACACCGGACGAACGCAGGCGTCCAGGATCCAGCGGTACTCCGGGGTCAGTTCCATCCGCGGCGCCTCCAGCTGGGGCTCGGCGGTCATGATCTGGCTGGCCGTGTCGATCCGGGCGTGCCTGCCGGTAGTGCGTCCACGCGTGATCGTGTACGGGCGGACTATCGGGCCCGCTTCATCGTCGTACCACGCCTCGTCCACGCTCAGGTCCTTTCCGCCGCCACGCCACGCACGTCCCTCGGAGCTGCCGACAGGAAGCTGCCGACCCGGGTGATCAGTCGGCCCATCTCGTAGGCGACCAGCTCGATGTCCGCCTCCGACGTGCTCAGCACTGCCAAGCACGCCCCGCTGCCGGCCGCGGAGACGAACAGGAATCCGCGCTCCATCTCGACGTGCGTCTGCGCCACTTGTCCTCGGTCGAAGTCCTTGCTGACGCCCTTGCCGATGCTGCGCATGCTCGACGAAGCAGCCGCCAACTTGTCGGCGGAGTCGCGGTCCATGCCTGCGGACTTGGCGATCACCAGTCCGTCGTTGGACAGCACGACGGCGTGGTCGGCACCGTGCACGCCCTGCACGAAGTCGTCCAGCAGCCAACTCAGTTTCGATGCTGTTTCGGTCATGCCCACCTCACACACTTGCGCTGTTGTCTGGTCTGCTTACGAGCGGTCGCCGGGCGCGTCGTCGAAGCCGCCGCGGAACGCTCGCCGGAACCCCGCCAACCGGGTCGGGGATGCGATGACGGCCTGCTCCTCGTGGTCCGGGTCGTCGCGCAGGCCTTCCACGAGGTGCGTCTGCGGGACGCGCTTGGGCAACGCCGGACGTCCGCCCGCGGCCCGCCGCCGCTCCGCCGGGGGCTCCGGCAGCGGTGCCGGGTTCGGGTCGGGTTGCGACGCGGGCTCGAACCGGGGCGGGTCGGCCTGCGGGGCAATTTCCGACTTCGGCCACTCGTAAGTCGTTTCGACCGGCTCCGGCGCCGGCGGGGTGGGCTGGTCGGTCATGGCCCCATTCCAGCTCAATTCCCGCGACTGCGGCACCTCCGATGGTGCGTCGAGTTCGTGTTTGGCGCCACTTCCCGCCTCGCGCCCGGTCGGCAAGCCGGGCAGCCCGCCGCTGCCGTTGCTGGTGCTCAGCGCGTTTTCGGCGTCCAGGATGCGGTCCGGCAGCAGCACGGTGGCGCGGGTTCCGCCGTAAGCGGAAACGCCGAATTTCACGGTGATGTCGCGGCGGTGCGCCAGCCGCGCGGCGGTGAACAGGCCCAGCTGCTCCGCCTTGTTGTTCTCCAGCACCAGCCGGTCGAACTCCGGCGGCTCGGACATCATCGAGTTCGCGTGGTCGCGGTTCGCCGCCTCCATGCCCAGACCCTGGTCGGCGATGTCGATGGCGATGCCGCGCGCCACCGCGGTGGCGTCCACGTGCACCTGGGTCGTCGGCGGGGAGAACGCGGTCGCGTTGTCGATCAGTTCGGAGATCAGATGGATCGTGTCGCCGACGGCGGCACCGCTGATCATCACCTCCGGGACGTGCCCGATGACCACGCGCGAGTACTGGTCGATCTCCGAGACCGACGAGCGCAGCACGTCCATCAGCGCGACCGGGCGGCTCCACCGCCGGCCCGGCTGCTGGTCACCGAGCACCAGCAGGTTCTCCACCGTGCGCCGGGCGCGGGTGGTCGAGTTGTCCAGGTCGAACAGCTTGGCCAGCTGCGCGGAGTTCTCCTCGTTGCGCTCCAACTGGTCGATGGTGCCGTGCATGTGCCGCAGCAACCGCTGGATCCGGTACGCCATGCCGACGAACACCACGCGCGCACCCTGCCGGGCCCGGGTTTCGCCGACGGCCGCCTCCACCGCCTCCTGCTGGAACAGCCGGATCGCTTGCGCCACCTGGCCGACCTCGTCGTGGCCGTAGTGCTCCAGCACCACCATCTCGGTCTGCATGTCTACGGGCTCACCGTTGCGCAGCCTGCGCACGACGTCCGGCAGTTTCTGGGCCATTTCCAGCGATTCGCTGCGCAGGCCCTGGAGCCGGGTCAGCAGCGCGTCGTCGACGACCGTGCGGTAGACGCGGCGGGAGAAGACGAACGACACGACCGCGACCGCCAAGGCGCCCAGGCTGCCCCACAGCACCGTCCACAGCGGACTGATGCTGTTGTCGACACCTGCGGCGGAGACGTCGTCTGCCTGGGTGTACACCAGTCCGGACATGTCGGATCCGACCTGGTTGGTGATCCGGCGCCAGTCTTCGAGCTTCACCGGCGCCTGGCTCTTGTTGAAGCCGGGGGTGGCGATGATGCGGTTCTCGGCGGCGATCAACTCCTGCCAGGCGGGGCTGGCCAGCATCTGCTCGTACCGCACGCGGACGTTCGGCAGCAGAGTCGAGGCGCTCTGTTCCATCGTGGTGTGATGCGCGTCGATGTAGCGAGCGATCTGCCGGTGCTGCTCGGGGGTCATCTGGCCGTTGCTCAGCGCGGTACCGACCAGCGACGCCTCACGGGAGAGCATGTCCGTGGCCCGGAAGAGGTCTGTAGCAGTGAGCACGCCTTGCAGCGTCTCCGGGTCGGGGATGATCCGCGCCTGCATGTCGGCCAGGTACGTGGCGGTGTCGAACAGGCCGTTGTAGAAGTCGTCGATCTCGTCGACCGTGGCCTGTTTGGTGGCCACCTTCGAGCGGATGTCGCTCATCCGAGCGAAGTAGCCGGTCAGGTCGGCCATCGGTCGCCGGATCTCGTCCGGCGCCGGCTCGAGCAGCTCGCTGGCGACGGCGTTCATCTCACCGATCGCGCGATCGGTCCGGCCCTGCTGGTCGACCAGTTCGGTCATGTCCAGCCCCGGCTGGCTCAGGACCTCCACGCTGCGCAGGCGTTCCTTCTTCACCTCCTCCAGCGCGGCCATCGCGGGCAGCGACAGCTGCCGGACACCGGAGGCGACCTGCTGGGCGTAGACGGCTTGGTAGGCGAACAGGGCGCACCCCACGCTCCAGAGGATGCCGACGACGATCCACGGGATGACGACTGCCCAGGTCAGCCGCGACCGGATGGAGTTGTTCGACCGCTCGGACCGGCGACGTCGCGGTTTTCCAGGGGGTGCCGAAGGCTCGTTCTGGGTTGTCACTTCCACGTACTTTCCATGGTTCTGGCCCCGCTCAGGGACAGGTCGCTCGGCACGCCGCGGACGCGCTGCCCGCCCGCAGGCACACGCGCGTGTCCCCCCTGACACAAACTCACTGTATCGGATCAAGATCACTCGACGTGATCGGACTCGGACGTTTCGCGACAAGGCGCGTGGAATTCCAGGGACGTCCGAGGCCCCCGGAACCCCGCTGATCAGGGATCGGCGAGGCGACGAGCAGGCGGCTGGCCGCCGAAGGCGCGGCGATGGTCCTGGGCGCGCGGAGCAAGGACGTCGGCGAACAGCTGGCGGCCGACATCTGCGGCACCGGGGGCCGGGCGCTGTTCGTACCCACCGATTGACGGTGGAAAGCGAGGTCGCGGCGCTGGTGCGCGCGGCGGTGGACGAGTTCCGTCGGCTGGACGGCGCATTCAACAACGCGGGTGCTGTGAGCGCGTTCGGCTCGGTGCAGGACATCGACGGCAGCAGCTGGGGCGCGGAGATCGAGCTAAACCTGAGCAGCTCTGACGCCAGCGACAGTCCCCGCCAGCGCCGCACCGGTTAAGCCTGCTCGCGGGGCATGTGTCAGGCAGCCGGCAAGCAAACCCGGACGACGAGCCCGCCCTCGTCACGTGGCCGAGCAGTGACGGAACCGCCATGTGCTTCGGTGATCGCTCGCACCACCGAGAGTCCGAGGCCGCTGCCCGGGGGCGGGCTCGCCCTGTTGAAGCACAACCGCCTGAATGGTTCGAACAATTGGTCGATCTTGGTGGCGTCGATGTGGGTACCGCCGTTCGCGATCTCTAGGACGGACTCGGTCGGCGTGCCGCCGGTGCGTACGAACACCCAGCCGCAGGGTTCATTGTGGACGAAAGCGTTTTCGATGAGGTTGCGGATCAGTTGTTCGAGCAGGGCGGCGTCACCACGGACCTTGGTCACGTCGAGTTCCGATCTGGGCTCGATCTGTTCGTCGTTCCTGGCGATTCGCTCGTGCAGGATGTCGTGAGTGAGGTCAGCTAGGTTGACGGTGTCTCTCCTCTCGACGGTTTCAGCGTTTTGGGCCAACGCGAACAGGCCAGTGAGTACGCGCTGTTGATGGTCCAGGCTGGCCAGGAGTTTGCGGCCCAGCTCTATGGTCCCGGTTTCGGCGTCAGGCCGCGTCATCGCCACCTCGGTGACCGCTCGCTGCGCCGCTACCGGGGTCTTCAGCTCGTGAGCGGCGTTCGCGAGGAATCTGCGCTGGCTGGCGAACGAACGCTCCAGCCGCGCCAGCATGTGGTCGAAGGCATCGGCGAGTTCCTTGATCTCGTCGTTGGGCCCGGATAGGCAAATGCGCGTGCTCAACTCCTGGTCAGCCGCCCGTCGAGCAGCACTCGTGATGGACCGGACCGGGCGCAGCGCCCGCCGGGCCGTCAACCACCCGAGGACAGAGGCCACCGCCATGACGATCGCCAGGGCGACGACACCGTTTTCGAGCACGGACGAATAGGTCAAGGTGCCGGCAACATCGACGAGTTCCGGATCTTCTGGATCAGTCATCGGCGTCACCCCAAGCTCGGGGGCGACGTCCAATGGCGACGAGCCAGGAATCACGGGGGCGCTCGTGGCACCCATTGGGGTTACCGGCTGCGCCATCAGCAGAATCAGGCCGAGCATTATCCCGCCCGTGACCGCTGTCAGCATCACGTACGCGAGTGTCAGCCTGACCCGCAGCGGCCAGCGTTTCACGGGATCCGGTACCCAACACCGGAGACGGTCTCGACAGGCGAGGGATCGCCCAGCTTGCGCCGCAGCGTTGCCATGGTTACGCGCACGACGTTGGTAAAGGGATCGATGTTCTCGTCCCATGCCGTTTCCAACAGTTCCTCCGCCGAAACGACCGCACCATCCGCACGAAGCAATTCTTCGAGGACAATGAATTCCTTTTTGGTCAAGGAAACCGGGCGTTCGTGACGCGTGACCCGGTGCCGCGCCGGGTCCAGGGCGATGCCTGCGCGTTGCAATACCGGCGGTACAGCCGGCCTGCTCCGTCGTCCCAGTGAGCGCACTCTAGCGACGAGTTCGGTGAAGGCGAACGGTTTGGGCAGATAATCATCCGCACCGAGTTCAAGTCCAGCGACTCGGTCGGCGACCCCGGACGCAGCGGTGAGCAGCAGGATCCGTGTCTCGCGACGCTCCGCGATGAGCGAGCGGCATACTTCGTCGCCGTGCACCAATGGGAGTCCGCGGTCGAGTACAACGACGTCGTAGCTGGTGCTGACGCATCGCTCGAGCGCGGCGGCACCGTCATAAACGACGTCCACGGCAAGTCCGCTATCCCGCAAACCCTCACCCACCGCGTCCGCCATCATTCTCTCGTCCTCGACCACCAGTACGCGCATAGCATTCCTATACCACAGTGCGCGCCGCCCTCGACGAGCGAAAAGTGCGTACGGGCAACACAGTCTGCACCTTCCACCCTAAAGAAATGATAAGGCGCTGCCTGACGCTCAACCAACACCAGATCAGGCACTCTAGCGCTAGTTCCGATGAACATTCGGAATGAAAACCGGAAACCATTCGGAGATTTTCACATGAAGACAATGCGAATCGCGCAGTCACTCACGTTGGCCGGCCTGGCCGTTGTCGGTCTCGCCACCACGTCCGCAGCGGCTCTCGCCGGAGGCACTACTGAGAGCCCCACGCATCCGACTCCGCCCATCGAATGCACGCCGGACGGCGTGCCGGCACCGACGCTGCCCATCTCCAGCTACGACCCCAGCGAGGTGCCAGGCGTTCCGGCCAATCCCATCTACTGCGTGCCCGCTGGCGAGCCAGGTGTTCCCCCTTCGGACGCGCTGAAGGCATGACACGCTGAAAGGTGAGTTGTTGCCGGGCGGGACGACCGCCCGACAACAATTTAGCCGGCTCATTGAGCCAAGCTGCCTCGCATGGACACCCCGCTGCGCGCCCGGTCGGGGCCGGTAGGGGACCCGGTGCCCGGCTGGGTCCCGACGCGGCGCAATTTCGCGAGAAATCGACCGTCACCCGGGTGAAGGCACATTTCTCGCGAAATTGCGCCAACCCCGGGTGACGGAGAATGCTTGTAGGGCACCGTGAGGGTCGCGGGCTGGGAGAAGCTGACCGCCATGTCGGCGCGACGGGACGCGATCTTCGGCATCAACGCGGGATTCTTCGTGATGGAGGACGAGGACGGCGTCCCTGGAGCCGCTGCGGGCTGGAACCGGGTGTCGGCTGGGACGTCAAGACGGAGCGCAAGGGCGTCGGGATCTTCACCATTACCACGCACGGCGTGGAAGCCCACTCCGGGTACAACCCACCGATGGTGCCAGCGCTACCACTCGCTGGCCGAGATCATCAGCCAGCTCACCGGAGAAGCCGACCACGAGCGTGGAACCACGATCAACGTCGGCACCGTCAGCGGTGGCACCGCCCGCAACGTCATCGCGGGGAAGGCCAGCTGCCTCATCGACATCCGGGTCAGCGCCACATCTCTGCGCGCGCCGCTCGAACCGATCAGCGTCGGTGTCGGCAGTGATGCGAACTTGTTTCCGCGTTTGGCCTTCCGGTGCTCGACGGGCTCGGCGCCAGCGGTGATGGCGATCACGCCCGGCACGAGCCCGTGATCGTCGACGACATCCCGGATCGAGTCGCGCTGGTCGCCGGAGTGCTGAGTCGAATCGCCGACGCCCCGGCGTGAGTTGTCGTTCATCGGGCTCAGCAGGCACTTCTTGATCTGGCGCGGGGCGCGGCTGGCGGTTCGCGCCGCCTACACTCACGTCTAGGGCCCGTGAGTACTTTCGGGTGCTATAGCCCCCAAAAGTGCTCACGGGCCCAACGGTGGCGAACGTCTGCAGGAAGGTGCCCCCGGAGTGATCAACAAGAGTCGGCTCACCGTGCTGCTGGTGCGCACGGCACTTTTCTTCGTCGCTGCCGTGGTGCTGGGCTTCATCTACGACTGGCCGTCGTTCGCGGTCATCGCAGCGGTGCTGACCGGCGCCGCCGCGCTGGTGCAGCTCGGCGGCGTGCTGTGGCTACGGCGCACCGAGCGCAACGACCCGGAGTCCGCGAAGGAGCCGGTCAGGCCGGACGGCTTCCTCTGAGGCCACCTTGCCCGCATTACCCCCTAGGGGTATAACGGTGGTGTCGCCGGAGCACCCGAGGAGGTCGCGATGCACGGCTACACCCAGAACAAGGACGACTACGCCAAGCGACTGCGCCGTATCGAGGGCCAGGTGCGCGGCCTGGCGCGGATGATCGACAACGACGAGTACTGCATCGACGTGCTGACCCAGGTCTCGGCGACCACCAAGGCCCTGCAGGCGGTGGCCCTCGGGCTGCTTGACGAGCACCTCAAGCATTGCGTGTCCGAGGCGGTGGCCGAGGGCGGCGGGCAGGCCGCCGAGAAGATCCGCGAGGCCAGCGACGCGATCGCCCGGCTCGTCAAGTCCTGAACCCAGCCCCGGTATGGTTGCTGTCGTGCAGGCGCGTTCGAGGCTCGTGCGGTGGGGACTCCTGGTGGTCCTCGCACTCGGCGTGGTGCTGATGCACCACATGCCCGCGCAGCACCACGAGTCCCACCCGCCCGCCGCGCCCGCCGCGGCCGCCATGCACGCCGGGATGCCGACCGAGCACAGCGAACCGCCCGCCGCGGCCGCCATGCACGCCGGGATGCCGACCGAGCGCCGCGAACTGCCCGCAGCGCCGGACCACGGCCTGCTGCACCTTTGCCTAGCGATCGCCGCCGGGTTCATCGCGCTCCTGCTCCCCGTCCTGCACCGCATCGCCAGCGCCTTGGCCGGGACCCCGAAGCCGCTCGCGATAACGGCGTTCACCCGCTTCCGACCGCCCACCCCGGTGCCCCGGCGGTTGGCGATGTTGTGCGTGCTTCGGCGCTGATCGGCAGCCGAGCGGCCACGGAACCCGTGGCCTGCTTCCGCATGCCCGATTCAGCGCACGAAAGACGAGGACAACACATGAAGCGCACGCGCGTGCTCACCGCTGCCATCGGCGCGGCCGCAGCAGCGGCCGTCCTGGCCGGTTGCGGCGGCGGTGACGACATGAGCAACATGCCCGGCCACGGGGCGCCGACCAGCGCGAGCCAGCCCGGCGCCAACCCGCAGGCGGCGAACAACGCGGCCGACGTCACGTTCGCGCAGGGCATGGTCCCGCACCACGAGCAGGCGATCGAGATGTCCCGGCTGGCACCGGAGCGGGCCCAGTCCGAGGAGGTCAAGAACCTGGCCCGGCAGATCGAGGCCGCGCAGGGCCCGGAGATCCAGACGCTCACCGGCTGGCTGCGCGACTGGGGCGCCCCAGCGTCCATGCCCGGCATGGACCACGGCGCCATGGGTCACGGCGACATCGGTCACGGCGACATCGGTAACGGCGACATGGGCGGCATGATGTCGGACACCGAGATGCAGCAGCTCGAACGGGCTCGCGGCGCGGAGTTCGACCGGCAGTTTCTGACGTTGATGATCAAGCACCACGAGGGCGCGGTCGCCATGGCGCAGACCGAGCTCACCAGCGGCCAGTTCCCGGCGGCGAAGCAGCTGGCGCAGCAGATCATCGACACCCAGCAAGCCGAGATCGAAACCATGCGGGGCCTGCTCTCCCAGGGCTGACCAGCTCTTGAGCGAGGGGCACCCGCGACCCAGGCCGCGGGTGCCCCTCAACCGCTCGACTTCGGCGTGGCGCCGGCGCAGGTCAGGACTTGACCAGCCGCGCGATCGCCTCGCTGGCCTCGCGCACCTTCTCGTCGGCGTTCTTCCCGCCCTCGGACAGCGCCTCGGCGACGCAGTGCTTGAGGTGCTCGTCGAGCAGCCGCAGGGACACCGCCTGCAGGCCCCTGGTGGCCGCGGAGATCTGGGTCAGGATGTCGATGCAGTACTTGTCCTCCTCGATCATCCGGGCCAACCCGCGGACCTGCCCCTCGATGCGCGCCAAGCGCTTCAGGTAGTTGTCCTTGTCCTGGGTGTATCCGTGCATCTCCGCTCCCATCGCCACCGGTCCGGGCTAAAGGTTACCCCCGGCCGGTAGTGGGCCGGCCGGATCGACCAGCACTGTCCGCTGTGGACATTCAGCCCGTTGGCCGAGCACGCGTCCGGACATGAATCTTGCTCGATCAACCCCGGGTTCACTTCGCCGCAGGAGGTGTACCGGGGCACCGCGGCGGGTAGGGCGACTGGTGCCAGCCAACGCAAGATCACCGGAGGTGGTAGCAGTGGCCGCAACAGCTCGGTTGCCCAAACCCGTCAGCGAAGCCTGGCACTGGCAGCTCCAAGCGGCCTGCCGCGACGTCAACGTGGGCCGGTTCTTCCACCCGGAGAACGAGCGCGGCAGCGCCCGCGACAACCGCGAGCGCCGGGCGAAGAGCATCTGCCGGAAGTGCCCGGTCATGCGGCAGTGCCGGACCCATGCGCTGAAGGCCCGCGAACCATACGGCGTCTGGGGCGGCCTAGGCGAGCGCGAGCGGCGGGATCTCATCGCCAGCGGCCGGACGTCCTGAAGCGCCGCCCGGTACGTGGGCGATTTCGCGCGAAATCGACGAGCCGCTCGCGTGAGGAACGCCGATTTCGCGCGAAATCGCCGCCGGAGCGACCAGGGAGGGGCCCGGGTGGAGGGGCCCGGGTGGAGCGACCCGGGTGGAGCGACCCGGGTGGAGCGTTCCGCCGAGGGGCGGGAAGCGATGGGCGATCGACCCGGTGTTACGACACCGGGTCGACCCGGGAAATTCATTTGACATCTCCCGGGGCACGATTTAAGTCCACAATGGATGATTAGTGACGTTAACATAAATCGGCCGAAATCCGGCGCTGCTCAACGGATTTCCGGCCGATCGCGACCAGTGTAGCCCGCATCACAGCGAATTCGTCGCGGCACCGGGAACAAAGAGATCGACCGGATTGCTGAAACCCGAGTCAGATTCCCCAAGTCCTCCCGCGGTGAATTCGAAAGGTAACGATGGACAACGTTGCGGTGCACAGCCCATCGGAGGCACACCGTGCACAACCGGTGGCCGATGAGCCAACCGGATTCGAGCGGTTCCGGGTGATCCTCGTGCTGGGAGCGCTCATCGCCCTCGGCCCCCTGACCATCGACATGTACCTGCCGGCGCTGCCTGCGATCGGCAACGACCTGCAGGCCTCCGCATCCGCCGTGCAGCTGACCCTCACCGGCACGCTGCTCGGGCTCGGCCTGGGCCAGCTGCTGATCGGCCCGTTCTCCGACATCGTCGGCCGGCGGACTCCGCTGATCGCGGGGACCGCCCTGCACATCGTCGCGTCGGTGGCGTGCCTCATCGCGCCGAACGTCGCGGTGCTGGGCGCGCTGCGCACGCTGCAGGGCGTCGGCACGGCCGCGACCATGGTCGTCGCGATGGCCGTGGTGCGCGACCTGTTCAGCGGCCGTGCGGCGGCCACCGCCCTGTCCCGGCTGATGCTGGTGATGGGCGTGGCGCCGATCCTCGCGCCGACGCTGGGCGGCGCCATCCTGCTGGCCGGTTCGTGGCGCGGCGTGTTCGGCGCGCTGGCGATCCTGGGCGCGATCCTGCTGGTCGTCGCCATCTTCGCGCTGAAGGAGACGCTGCCGCCGGAGCGCCGCCAGGCCGCGGAGTTCCGCCCGGTGCTGCGCACCTACCGGTCCCTGCTGACCGACCGCGACTTCGTGCTGCTGGCGATCGTGGCGGCGCTGGCGATGTCGGCGCTGTTCTCCTACATCTCCGGCTCGTCGTTCGTGCTGCAGGAGCAGTTCGGCCTCAACCAGCAGGCGTTCGGACTGGTCTTCGGCGTCGGCGCGGTGGCGCTCATCGGGGCGTCGCAGTTCAACGTCGTGCTGCTCAACCGGTACACGCCCAGGCAGATCGTCACCGGCGCGCTGATCGCGGCGACCGCCGCCGGATTGGTGCTGACGGCGCTGACCACCACCGGGACGGGCGGACTGTTCGGGTTCATCGTGCCGTTGTGGCTGGTGCTGGGCGCGATGGGCTTCGTGCTCCCGAACGCCCCGGCGCTCGCGCTGTCCCGGCACGGCGAGGCCGCGGGGACCGCTGCCGCGCTGCTCGGCGCCGGGCAGTTCGGCCTCGGCGCGCTGATCGCGCCGCTGGTCGGGCTCCTCGGCAACGACGGCCCCGCGATGGCGATCACCATGACCGGCGGCGCCGCGGTCGCTCTGCTGGCCCTCGGCGTGGTGGTCAAGCTCGGCCGCGGCGCCGAGCCCGCCTTGTGACCGATGGCCGGAGACAGGGCATAACGGGCGGGGTTAACATCACGGCTGGGCGGCGGGACGCGCCGCCCAGCCGTGAGGAGGAATGGATGTCGGAGCTGCCGCCCGAGCCGGAGAGCATCGACCTCGACAAGCCCAACGCGGCCCGGGTTTACGACTACTACCTCGGCGGCAACCACAACTTCGCGATCGACCGCCAGATGGCCGAAGAGGCCATCCACATGTGGCCCGAGCTGCCGCTGATCATGCAGGCCAACCGCGCCTTCCTGCGGCGGGCCGTGCAGTACTGCGCCGAGCAGGGCATCCGCCAGTTCCTCGACCTCGGCTCAGGCATCCCGACCGTCGGCAACGTGCACGAGGTCGCCCAGGGCGCGGCGCCGGACTCCCGCGTGGTCTACGTGGACACCGATCCGGTCGCGGTCGCCTACAGCAAGAACCTGTTGCGGGACAACCCGAACGCCACGATCGTCCGCGCGGACCTCCGGGAGCCGGACCAGGTCCTCGACTCCCCCGATCTCGCGGAGCTGCTGGACCTGAGCCGGCCGGTGGCGCTGATGATGGTCGCGGTCCTGCATTTCGTCGGTGACGAGTCCCGGCCCAACGAGATCGTCGCCAGGTACCGCGAAGCGCTCGCGCCGGGCAGCTTCCTCATCCTTTCGCACGCCAGCGCCGATGGGCGACCCGACGTGGCACCGTCGCACGCCGACCTCTACCGGCAGCGCACCACCACGCCGTTGACCATGCGCACGCGCGCCGCGGTCACCGAGTTCTTCGACGGGTTCGAACTGATCGATCCGGGTGTCGTGACCCTGCCGCTGTGGCGTCCGGTCGCCGCGGCCGACATCGCCGAGCACCCCGAGCGGTTCACCGGCCTCGCCGGCGTCGGCCGCAAGCTTTGCTGACATGGACTACTGAAGGCCGGGGGATGCCAGCCTTCCGGTACCGCTCGTTCTCCCGTCGAACGTCATCGGTCGTCTCGTTCGAACGTGATCCGGCCGGTCAGGTCCATGCCGGTGACCGGCCGGGAATCGTGGTGCACCGCCAGGCACACCGCGGTGGACACCGAACCGCGCGGGGCGATTTCGACGAGGTTCCCGCCGTTTGCCCTCGCCTGCTCGACGCCGCCCGCGGGGATCGTCGACGCTGGCTCGGCCGCGAAGACGTATTCCGTTCGGTACCAGGGCAATCCGGGTGTCGCGTTGCCTTCGAACCACAGCCAGGCGTTCGGCAGCACGTCGCCGTTCCACGCCATGGCCATGCCCAGGTCGCCAGCGGCGCTCGTGATCGACACCCAGTGTTCGGTGAAATCACCGAAGTACGCGAGCGTGGCCTGACCGGGACCGCCGGGCGGCAGCGTCGACAGCTCCGAGACCGGCCACGCGAGCGTCGCACCGGCTTCCACTACGGGACCGGACGTCGGGTCCACCGTTAGCTTCTGCGCACCCGATGCGATCCGCGCCCCCGGCGTCACCAAGGGTGCTCCGAAGGCCGGGTGGTGCACGATCGCCACCGAAACCGGGTCGGGACTCTCGTTGTGGAACGTGTCCGCCACCTTCAGCACCGATCCGTCCAGCACCAGCTGCCGCCGAATCCGCAGCGGAGCCTGGCTCAACCGCACCGAAAGGGTCGCAGAGTCCGAAGTGGACTCCTCGACCTTCCAGCGCAGCAGGCAGGCTTCGCCGTGAAAACCCCAGGTGCCGCCCGCGACGTTCGACGCATCGCCGGCGTTCGGGCACAGCAGCTGCCAACCACCCTGGTACAACGCCTGCCAGGACTGGCGGGACTCCGGCGCCCACGGCCCGGGCTGGGCCGAATCCGCCCACGGCGTGCGGTAGAGCAGCTGCGCGCCGGTCCGGGCATCGGTCAGCGCGGTGATGTCCGCGCCCCGGTCGGGCGTCAACCGCACCGCCAGGTGGTCGTTTCGCAATTCGAGTTCAGTCGTCACGGAACACCGCCGATCGCTTCTCCAGGAACATCGCTTCTCCAGGAACGTCGCTACGCCTACCTGTGCATCATCGTTGGTGTAGAGCCAGAACAACACCTGCTGTTCGCCGGTAAATCGTTTTACCCGGAAGGCCGGAAATGCCCGGCCCCGGGTCGAAGCCACTCCGCCGGGCCGCGAAAGGACGGACCGTAGACTTGCGGTCAAGGTCAAGGATGACTTCTGGAGTGGATGCGCATGTGGGAGCGGTTGTCGCCGGGGTCGGTCGCCAATCAGGTCAAGCTGCAGATCATGCAGGCGATCGAATCGGGGCGGTACAGCCCGGGCGACCGGCTTCCACCGGAACGCGAGTTCGCCGAGCTGCTCGGGGTGAGCCGGCCGACGGTGCGCGAGGCGATCGGCGCGCTGAAGGGTAGGGGCGTGCTCCTGGTGGTGCACGGCCGCGGCGTGTTCATCGCCGAGCCCGAGACCGCCCGTGAGCTCCGCGAGGCGCTGGCCACCCAGCGCCATTCGATCAGCGAGTTGTTCGCGATGCGCGAGGTGCTGGAGGTGCCTGCGGCTGGTTGGGCCGCCGAGCGCCAGGACACCGCTGCGCTGCAGCGGGTTTCGGACGTACTGGAGAGCATGGTGGAGGCTGCCGAGCAGGTACCGCGCGACTTCGACCGCCTGCAGCAGCTCGACGCCGACTTCCACCTGGCCATAGTGGAGGCGGCCGGCAACAAATTCCTGCAGCAGACCCTCGGTGTCCTGCAGCAGATCCTGCACCAGGGCATGCAGACCACGTTGATGGTGCCCGGCCGGGTGGAGATGGCTCGCGAAGACCACCAGCGGATCCTCGACGCGCTGCTCGCCGGCGACGCCGAGGCGGCCCGGCAGGCCACCCTGCACCACGTGCACTCGGCCCGCTCCACCGCCATGCAGCGCTTGGCCGAGCGCGCCCAAGCGACCGGGACCGCGCGGCCCGGGTGATCGGCCGTCGGGCCAAGCGGGATCGGCCGTCGGGGCGCGGATCTCCCGTTGCTGTCAGAGGGAGTCCCGTTCCGCTTCGGGGATCGGCGTGGCCGCGCGAGCGCGGTCCAGGAGGCTGCGCACGCCCGCCACGACGTCGGCGTCGCGATCGGCGAGCCAGGTCAGCATCGCGTGGTCCTTGCTGTCCAGGTCCACGCCGTTTAGCGGAGCTCGCAGCAGCGCGAGGTTCACCGTCGTTCTGCGGGACCGGGCATCCCGCCCGGCTTGCATCTCGTTGCGCACCCAGTGCCGGTTCACGACCTGGAGCAGCCGGCGCGTCTCCGCGTCGGACAGCCCCGCGTCCAGCGAGTTAACCACGACACCATCCATGGCAGCGCCTCCTCGCCTGCGTCCATTCCACATCGTGCTCTGCGTACCCACCCCTGCGGAGCAGTTCCAGGGACGAAAGTCCCGGCAGTTCAGACGCGGTGATGCCGCCTCCCCGACGCCGCTCGACCACACCCCGCGGCCGGAAGATCCTCCGACGCGCCTGCTCACGACGCACTCAGTTGACCAAGGACCACCCATGTGGGTGCGGCCCGAGGACGCTGAAGATCCGTTGCAGGGCATAGACTTCCGCCCCGTGACTGCAGTACCGCACACCTCGACCGAGGCAGCCCTGCGCGACGCGGTGGACACAGCACTCATCGATTTGCTCACCGCGCAGCACAATCCCGGGGACCGAGCGCACCAGGCGTTGACCCGCGCGGTCGGCTTCCTGGACCAGCACCCGCATATCGAGATCTCCGACGACGCCGCGTCCGCGGTTCGCACCGCCGCAGACCGCCTGGCCGAGGGCGCCCGCGACGACGCGCGAACCGCCCTGGTGACCGCCCGCAGCCAACTAGCCGCGCCCGGCTCCCGGCTGAACTCCCGCAACACCGGCTGAAACGCCCGGGAAGCGGGTGCCGGGCACGCGCGTGGCGAGCCACGACGCGTGTCCGTTTTACTGCGGAACCGGCTCACCCCGCGGCTGCTCGTCGCGGTGCACCCCCTGCCTGAGCCGGTCCGCCAGTTCCTCCAGGAACCAGTTCAGCACCGACTCCGCCGCTTCCACGTCGGCGGCCGCACCCCTCCCCACAGCTTCCTTGCGCGCCCGCCCAGCAATCCTGATCTCCTCGCACAACTGCTCGTACGGGAGGTCGCTGCACCTCGTGAACAGATCCATTTGAGACCACTCCGTGGCCATCGAGGGACCGGGGACTCGCGTTGCAGCGGGTCCCCGACCTCTCGCCCCCATTTTTTTGCGTGCCCTCGAATCGGATCGAGGACGGCCGATCGGCTATTTCGTGCGCACCTGTCTGAACCATATCTCGCAACGCCAACAGTCGCCTCCCCCGTTCGGGGTTATGTTGGAAATTTACCATCATGACTACGTGAAATACAGTCACAATTCGACCGCGAAGGTCCGCGAAGCCGGTACCCGCAGCGGAGCACCCGAATAGGTTGCCACCCGGAAATGGATCATCGCAGCCAGCTGTTCAAGATCGGCATCCCGCAGGAGCTCGGCGGCCACGAGTTCTCACCCCGCCAGCAGATCGAGACGGTTCAGCAGCTGTCCTATTTGGACGCGTCGGCGGCGCCGGCGGCCCGGCCGTCCCGGAGTCCCGGCGGAACTTCCTCGCACTGGGTCCTGAGCCGAAGCAGCAGTGGGGTGATGCCCAGGCGGTGTGCGGTTGCGGGCCCATGTTGTCCGAGCAACCATCGCCGTGTTGCCGGGGAGGAAATGGGGTGGCCTGCTTCTTCGGAGGGATTTTGGGGGGAGGCCGAAGAAGCAGGCCACGGGCGGGTGATCGCGGTACCGCGGCTTTGTTTGGGGGAGGTCCACGATCACTCCGGGCCAAGGTATGCCCGTGCGGCCAGCGGTGCGCGCTCAGGCGTGCGGTCCGCGTGGCACCGACCGGCGAACGCCCCCTTGGCCCGGGTGGGGCCTTCCTTGGTCGGATGCGGCCGCCGGCACTTCCCCGTGCAGCGCGCTGAGCTGCTCGAATTGATCGAGCGCCGCTCAGCGCGCCGCCCAGAAGCCCGGTCCGGCCGCCCGGCACCGCCGATGCCCGCTTGGCGGCGGTAACCGGCGTTGGCCCTGCACAGCCGGGCCTTGTCACTCGATCGGGTAGTTCTCGTCCACAGTAGCCCGATCGGAGTAAACGGCGGCGGGTCAGAACATCCAGGGCATCTCCTCGTGGCCGAAGTCCTGGGATCGCCGAAGCGACCGGAGTAGAACCGGGCCCGTCTCGGCTCAGGTACCGACCCGGCCAGCGTCGATCATCCCGGCCATCGCGAGGATGGCGATCAGCGGCTCCAGCGCCCGGACCGGCTCGAACCCGCGCGGGAACCGTTCCTCCCCCGGCGTGGCTTCGCTGCCGCTGGCCGACACGAAGTGCAGGGTGCACCGGTCGAAGACGCTGAACGGGGCCAGCGCGGCGTGTTCCCCCCGGTTCTGCAGGAACGCGTAGACCGAACTGCTCTCCATGTGCAGGAGCGCGGGATCGATCATCGCGAGGGGACCGTTGCGGTGCCGCAGCCAGCGGTCGATCGGCGGGAGGTATCGCAGCCGGTCGGACTTGGTCGCGACGATCGCCGCGGGCAGCCGCTCGAAATCTGGCACCGCCCGGAGCCGGGCCAGGGACATCTCGAACGCCTGGTTGCCGACGCGCTCGGGCGCGGCTTCCAGCCCGTGCACGAAGATCACGGCACCGGTGCCGAGCAGGAAGCGCGCGAGCCGGGCGTCGCCGACTGCCTGCAGGTCCTCGCCCGCCACGTCGAAGAACACCAGTGGCCGGCTTCCGCCCGGCCCGCTGAGCAGCAGGATCTCCGCCGGGTCGGTCAGGCCCTCGGGGGTGCCCGGCAGTCGCGCACCGCGTTCGGCCGGTTCGAGGGTCTGCTTCCGGTAGCGGTCGTGGCGGTGCAGGTCCAGCGCGGTCGCCGTCAGCCCGTAGGGCGTCAGGCCGCCGCGATCGACCACCTCGCGGACCATCGCGGCGAGCAGGTGGGTCTTCCCCGCCGACGGGCGGCCGATCATCGCCACGACCAGCGGCGGGCCGTGGTCGTGGTACGTCGCGGGCAGGAAGTGCCCGGCGACGTCGTCCGACGGGTTGGGGCACCGGCGGTAGCCGCTGAGGCTGCGGAACTGCCGCTTCTGCGGGTCCTGCGAGGACGAGTCGTCCTCGACGAACTTCCCGTCCTCGTGACGCCACAGCACGTCGTCTGGCAGCGGCCGCGGGTAGGAGTCCAGGCACACCGGGCAGCGGACCGGCGTCGGCTGTTCGTCCGCTTCGGACTTCGAGGCGTGCCGCCAGGGCAGCCAGGACCGCGCCGGGGCGCTCTGCGCCGCCTGAGCCGCCTGAGCCGCCGCGTTTCCACGCTTGCGCCGCAACAGGTTCAGGTAGGCCTCGACGCCCGGGGCCAGGGCGCTGCCGGGAACGAAGACCGGCACTTCCGTGGGCTCGCGGAGCCTGGTCAGCAGGTCCGCCGGAGTCGGGCGGATCTCCGGCGGGTTGGCGAAAACCCCGTCGAGCAACGTGCTCAGCGCGCCGCCGTCCACCGTGAGGTCCGGCGCGCCGCGCCCGGTGTGCGGGTGCACCGTGCGCCAGAGCGCCAGCCCGGCGTCCCAGACGTCGTCCCGGACGTCGGCTCGGACGTCGGCTCGGACGTCGGCTCGCAGGCCGTCGGGCGTCTCCCGCGGCTCACCGATCCCGGCGGCCCGCTCGAAGTCGACGAGCTGCACGGTCCTGCTCCCGGAATCCCACCGCAGTGCACCGAGCTCCACCCGGCCGTGGGCCACGCCGGCGACGGCGGCGAGGTGCAGGGCGCGCAGCACGCCCACCTGGAGCCGGTAACGGTGCTGCGCCCCGAGTTCCGGCAGCAGCCCCTCGACGGGTTCGCCCCGGTACGGCTCGACGAGGACGAACGGCTCGTCGCCGTCCACGTCGTAGTACCAAAGCCTCGGCAGCTCGGGCGGGTAACTGTCGCGCGGGAACGCCCACGCGAAGCGGTGCAGCGCCCGGATCTCCCGGTCCAGCGGGCGAAGCTGCCCCGGACCACCGGAATCGGCGCGGGGGACCCATTTCTGCAGCAGCTGCCGGCCGCCGTCCACCGACACCAGGCGGGTCGGCAGGCCGCCACCGGAGACACCGGCGTCGCCGCCCACCGTCAGCCGGATCGTGAGCGGCGTGCCGTCGATCGCGCGGCACCGCACCTCGGTCGTCACTGGAACACCCCCTGCCTGAGCGGGACGAGCCGCAGGGTTCCCGCGATCTCGGCTTCGCCGGTCCAGGTGACGCCTGACGGATCCCCGCACCGGCCGCCGCGTACCGACGCGGGTGCGAACCGCACGAGTTGTGCGCGGTCGGCCATGGCGCTGAGCGCACCGAGCTGCCGGGCGTGGCACAGCTGCGTCATCTCGGCTTCGCTGTCGCACCGGAGCGCGTCGCCGACCTGCGAGCCATCCCAGAGCCGGGCGGCGAGTTCGGCGCGATGGGCGCGTTCGCGGGCGAAGGGCGGTGGCACTAGCAACCCGTACTGCCGGAGGTGTTCGCGGTAGGCGGTGAGCAGCCGCTCCACCTCCCGCGCGTGTTCTTCGCGGGCCGCGGGCCGATCGGCGTCGATCCCGGCCCAGCACGGGCGGAGGGCGGCGATCGTCAGGTCGACCAGGTCGGTGACGACGACCTCGCACACCTCCTGGTGGACGTCCCGGTCCGGTGGGTCGTGCGGGTGGTTTCCGTCGTGCTGCTCGGGAGAATCGAGCAGGTCGGCCGCGCGCTCGGCGAGCACGTCCCGGACGGCGGTCAAGCCGATCGACACCTGGCGCAGCCCTTCCGCGAACATCGCCCGCCGGGCCGAGGGCCGCCACTCGGCCCGGATCACCTCGTCCACCAGCTGCGCGGCCCCGGCCAACCGGTCCCGGAGCCCGTCGAAGTCGAGCTTGCGCCGCCACTGCCGCACCGAACGCCGCCAGCCAACTCCAATCGTCCAGGCGGACAGCAGCACCGCGAGCAGCGTCGCGACCACGCCCAGCACGTCCGGAATTCCCGCGCCGGCAACGAGAAAGACCATCAGCCAGCCGCCGAACACCGGCAACGCCCAGAACAACGCGGCGAGCACCGATGCCACGGCGAAGCCCTGCTCGCCGGTCGCGGTCGGTTGCCGCGCCTGCAGCACCAGACCGGCGGCGAACCAGGCCAAGACCAGCAGGGGCAAGTAGAACGCGGCGGCGATGCCCAGCGCGTGGGTGCCCAGCGCCGCCAGCCCACCGGCAACCGCGGCTAAGGGCATCACCAGCGAAGGCTGCGGCCACGTCGCGAGCAGCGGTGCCGGTTCGGCGGGCGGTGCCAGCCCGTCCAGCTCGGCGATGGCCGCCGCGCAACCTTGCGGCTCCTGGCCGACCCGTTCCGCGTCGAGGTCCGGGAGCAGGCACGCCACCGACCGGTACCGCCCGAGCCACTCCTCGACGAGTCGGCGCGAGCGGTCGCGGATGTCCCGCGGCCGCGCCGGGACCGGGCCGCGCACCCCGAGCCGGGCGACGACGTCCCTGCCGACGCGCTGTCCCCGCAGGTTCTCGTCGATGCGGTGCAACTGCTGGGTGGCCTTGTCGTGGAAGTCCCGCACCGCCGCCCGCGCCTCGGCGAGGACCGGCCCCACGGCCGGTCTCGGGCGCCGCTTCGGGAGCGGGGCAAGGAAGTGGTCGACGCGGGTGAGCGCGTGGTCGGCCGCGTTGAGCGCCGTGACGGCGCGGGTGTGGGCCTCGGCCAGCTCCGCGCCGGGGAGCAGGACGTCCTCGGCGGGGTCGACCTCGATGGTTTCCCGGACAGCGGTCCGGAATTCGTCCCGGGGCAGTTCCTGCGCCCCGACCCGGCCCGCGTCCGGGTCGGTGAACCACGCGATGGCTTCCTCCTGCGCCCGGCGCAGCTCCACCTCGTGCAGGCTGGTCCGCTCCAGGACCATGCCCGCGCTGGCCGTGCTGTAGGGCAGGGTGCTGACGGCCTTCACCACGGCGGCGAAGACCGCCGGATCGGTGAGGGCGTCGACCAACTGCCCCAGGCCGGAGATCGCGGCTCGCTCGACCGCTCGCACCAGCGGCTCGGCCGGTCGCCACCGGATCCCGTCGGAGTGGCCGATCCAGACGGTCGCCGCCCGCTCGACGGGCGCCAGCGACGGCGCGGGCCGGATCCGCACCGCGCCGTCGGCGTTGCCGCCGTCGACGGCGACGGCGACGCAGAGCACCCCGGAGACCGCGGGATTCCCGAGCAGCGCTTGGTAAACCTCGTCGTGGTCGGCGGCCTGCTCCGCATCGTCGAGCACCAGGACCGCGCCTGCGGCCTGCTCCGCATCGCACTCGCCGGTGCGCAGGTCGATGACGAGGACGGGGTCGTCGCGGCGGGCGGTCACCGGTCGACCGCCGGGGACTGGAAGTCGAAGTAGTCGGTCATGTCCCGCAGGTTCGCGAACGGTGCCTGCACGCCCCGGAAGGGCAGTTCCAGCGCGGCGGGCAGGGTCCGGGTCCAGAACTCCTCGATCAGGTCGAGCTGTTCGCCCGCGCCGACGCCGGGCCGGTTGCGGATCTCGTCGAGCAGCTGCGTTTCCTTCTCGGGGAGCTGGTGGAGCGTGGTGTAGAGCGGCGACGGCGGCTCGGGATCGCGGTCCACGTTGCGCGGCTTGATCGCGATCAGCTCGGCGGCGAGGTCGCGATTGTTGCCGCTGCCGTTGCTGATCACCCACTCCTCGTAGGCCTGCAGCAGGCTGCCCCACGAGGAGAGCTCCCGGAACGGGGTGAGCTCCAGGACCAGCGGCGGGGCGTCGGTGTGGCCGGTATGCACCCGGATCCGCTGCGGGCTGCGGTCCTGTCCGGGCGGGTCCACCTCCACGAGGCCGTTCCACATCGCGTTGAGGAAGCTCTGCAGGATCAGCGCGCGGTCGGTCGGGGTGGAGATCAGGTAGCCCGGGGCCCTGCCGAGCCGCTGCCGCCACGACAGCCGGTCGTCGGCCCGCTCATACCGCCGGGCATCCGCCGCGAGCTGGACGGCCTCGCGCACCTCTGGCACCTGGGTGATGCCCATGCCGGTGCGGAAGAAGACGACGACGAGCGAATCGGACTCGTTCGGCCGGAACACGATCGACGGCGCGTACTCGGACGGCACCAGGTCTTTCCGCAGGGATGTCTCCACGGCGTTGTCGGGCGCGCTGCCGGGGTAGGAGATGAGCACCTTCAGGTCCCCCTCGCCCGCGGGCGCGTATCCACCGGGGACCAGTCCGGCCAGCTGCGTGCGGAAGTACGTGATGTCGGCATCGTCGATGGCCGTGTCGGCCCGGCCGACGGTCGCCGCGAGCAGGTCCCGGATCGACGGGACGAGGGCCCGCTCGCCGCCGCCGGGCCGGAAGCACTCCGAGACGGCGCCGCGAATCCGTTGGCGCACCAGGTGAACCGCCGCTTCGGGCTGCTCCCGGCCGACGCGGTAGGCACCGGACCAGCCGTCCTCGCCGAGGATCAGCCCGACGATGTCGGCGGCCGTGGCGTTCGCACCGAGCCGGTCACGGAAGCGTTCCTCCAGGACCTTGTACACCCGCGAGTAGAAGCCCTCCAGCCCGCCGTCCCCGGGTGGCAGCAGGTAGGACACCCCGAGCCGGGGCGCGTAGAGCTGCGCGGCGCGCTCGGAGAACTGGCGGTCGTCCGCGGCGATGTGATCCGCGAACTCGTCGGTGATTGCGGTGAGCCGGTCGCAGAACGAGCGCCAGCGCGGCTCCCAGAGCCGCTCGTTCTGGCGCCACGCCTCGTGCCACTGCCGCCGGACCCGCCACTGGTACCAGGCGTCCTGGTCCTCGACCGCGTCCTGGACGACCTGGTCCGGCCAGCGCAGCCGCCGCAGCGTGCGCCGCCGCTGCACGGTCTCGGGCTGTGGTGGGTGCAGGCCGAACTCGCCCGGCGCCCGCCGGGATTCCTTGCGGTCGTTGAGGATCTTCTCGAACCCGCCGCGGTCCAGCTTCTCGGGGTAGCCCGGATCGCCGCGCACGACCCGCCGCAGCCGGAACGGGTCGACCGTGCGCGACAGCTCCTCCCCGGCCTTGACCGGGTCGAAGTCCCGCGCCAACCGGCCGAGGTGCGGGCCGAGCAGTCGCTCGTTGCGGTCCAGGCTTTCCTGCATGGTCCGCGCCCGGGCGCTCAGCGCCTGGATGATCGAGTCGTAGCCGACGGGGACGTCCTCGACGTCGGCGAAGGGCTCCAGCGGCGCACAGGTCAGGAAGCCGTCCAGCCCGGCGGCGACGTCGAAGCGCTCGATGAGGTCGCGGTTGTGCACCCCGGCCCCGGTCGGCGCCTGCCGCATGACCCGCACCGCCTCGGCCAGCAGCCGCGAGCTGACCACGTCCGCGAGCACCGCGAGCGGGATGGTCAGCGAGGCGACCGCGGACGTCGACACGCCCCGCCGCCCGATGCCGGTGTCGGCGAACGCCGAGCGGCTGGCCGTGTCGTTGATGAAGCGATCGGCGAAGGACTGATCGCCCTCGGCGCCGGCGCCGATCAGGGTGGTGACCAGCGAGACCATCGAGCGGACCAGGTCATCGCCGCTCACCCCGTCCTTCGGGCGGCCGAACAGGAAGGCGGTCTGCACGGTGGCGGGCCGCAGGCTGGTCGGACGGGGTTCGCCCGGGAACCAGACCGAAAGCGGGCCCTGGTCCTGGGCGCCGCCGACCTCGTCCCCGGCCCCCTGGGCGTTCTGGTCGTCGATCAGGCGGAACAGGTCGACGAGCGCGGTGGCCGAGTTGAGCACGGCGGCCCGGCCGCCGCCCATGCCTTCTTTGAACGCCGAGGGCATCAGCACCAGCGGGTAGATCCGGGCCTCCGTCCCGGCCTGCCGCAGGTGTTCGCCGATCAGGTGCAGGTAGTCGTAGAAGATGCCGCTGCCGGTGCCGCCGGCCACCGAGAAGGCGACGAACACGTCGACGGCGTTGCCCAGCCTCCCGCCGAGAGCGCGCAGCACCGATCCGGAGGCCTTGATCCGCTGCATAGCCGCGGTCACGCCGTGCAGCACGGCGCCGGGTCCGTGGCCCTGGCGCATCGTCTCGAACAGCACCGCCCGGCCGACCGTCGGGAGCTGGCCGGCGCCCGCGCTCAGCGGCGCCACCCGGGGATCGGTCTCCGGTCCGGGCAGCCAGCCGATCGGCTCGTCCAGGGTGATCCGCATCGCCTGGGCCAGTTGCGCGCTGTTGTGGTGGTTCGGCGGGACGAGGTTCGCGATGAGGTGCGTGGTGTGCTGCGCGGCGGCGTGGTGGTCGGAACTGGGCACCACGTTCGGCAGCACCTTGCTCAGCTCGTCGATGCTGAGATCCGCGTACACGAACTGCAGGCAGGACGGCAGCTGGTAGGGCAGGTAGTCCTGCCCGGGCATGCGCGCGATGAGCTCGGTGCCGTCGGGGCCGCACAGCGACTCGCGCAGCACCCGCTCCAGCTCGCGGCCGACGCGGCATCCGGTGCCCCCGAGGCCGAGGAACAGCATCGGCTGGTGGATTTTCATGGTGGGGTCCTCACTTCAGAGCCTGTTGGTGATTGGTCTGGGTGGGTGGTCGCTTAGCGGAACCTGAGAGCTTCCCCGGACTGCGGGTGCCCCTCCTGATGTATGTCCAATACGCGGCGGAGGGGCCGTCCTCGCCAGGAAACCTCTCAGAACCCGCCGATGGTCGTCTTGGCAAGGTGGCTGGAAGCGGCGCGCCGCTTCCAAAGGCGTGGACGGCATTCGCCGGCAGGTTCTCAGAGGTCGTAGGGGTCATACGACCGCTTCGGTTTCGCCGTTCGTCCACTCTGGACTTTCTTGCCGCGGACGGGTTTCGCCGCGCGTCGCCGGACGGGCCGGTCGTGGACGACCAGCTCCACGCCGTCGGCCAGTTCGAGCCCCCCGCCCGGGGCCAAGCCGAGCGGTTCGCCGGACGGCCCGGTCAACACCGGTCCGCCCGCTGCCCGCCGCACCCGGTAGCGGTCCCCGCCGGAACCGGAGGTGATGCGGGTGTCGGCGGCGCTTTCGCCGCGTAGTACGCCGAAGCCGAACTCCTGCCCATGCTGGTGCGCAGTAACCGGTTTGCCGGTGGGCTGCCCGTAGCGGCGCAGCTCGACCCGGATCCCGCGGACGTCGCGCTCGGCGTTGCGCCGCCGCCTCCGCAGCAGGACCGCGCCGACTGCCGCGGTGGCCGCGGCGAAGATCAGGGTCCAAAGCCACCAGAGGGTTTCGATCGGCCCCGGCGGTGCCACGACTTCGCGCTCGAACACGGGATCGCGCAGCACCGCACCGGTGGTCTCGTCCACCAGCCGGATGCGGCCCTGGTTCGCCCCCAGCGCGGTCGCCGGGTCGAAGGTGAGGGTGAAGCCCAACCGCTGTGAGCCCGCCGCCGGCGGCACCACCAGCTTCTCCGGCGAGGCCGTCACCAGCGCTCCCTGGCTGAGATCGGTCAGCTCGATCCGGATGGTCCTGGGCTGACCGGTCGCATTGTTGACGTCGATGCTGCCGTTCAGCGAGGTTCCGGCGACGACTTCGGCTTCCGCGTCATCGAGGTTCAGCACGCTCTGCACTCCTCCCGCTCCGGACGAGATCCGGGTGGGCAAGATCTGGTGGTCGCCGCTCACGCCGACCCCGGTGATGCCGCCGACGAAGTCCAGCCGCCCCGTCGCGGTCTCGGGCACGACGATCCGGCCCTGGTACTCGCCGTCGCCGTCCTCGTCCGACAGCTCGACCGGCGGGAGCGGGGCGAACCCGTCCCCGCGCAGTTCCGCGGTCAACGTCAGGCCCTTCAGCTGCTCCGGGTCCTTGATCGCCGTCCTGGCGCCGCGCACCCGCATGAAGAACTGCACCGCAGATCCCGGGGCCGGGGTCTGCGGCGCGATGTACGGGAGCGCGCGAACCGCCCCCTGGAAGACCGTCATGGCGCCGACTTCTTGCGGCGGCACTCCCGGCCGGGACTCCAGCAGCACGGTCCAGCGGCCCGGTGCCGGGTTGAGGATCCGCATCGCCTCGGCCTCGGTGTCCTGGCCGCCCAACTCGAAGTGGGAGCCGCCGAAGTCGCCGTTGGCGGGCACCTTCTCGCCGTTCGGGTCGAGGTAGCTGACCAGGATCCGCGGGTCGCGCTTGAACACCAGGATCGTGCCCTCGCTGGCGATGGCCGGGACCTCCACGGGCAGCTCGACCGTCCCGCCGGGGGGCAGCCGGTCGGGCACGGGCTCCCCGACGCTCGTGCAGCGGGCCGAGCTGGACGCCCGGCCGATGGCCCCCCACAGGTCGGCGGACTCCTTGATCAGCGTCGCGCTCGGCGGGGCGGTGTGCAGCCCGCAACGGTCTTGGGCGGCACCGGTGGCGAACTCGTCGAGCTGCTTCTGGTCGGCCTGCCCGAATCCCAGCGGCCAGACGCTGACGCCGGCGTGGTTGAGCTCGTCCAGCACGCCGGAGAGCCGGAACCGCGCGGTGGCGTTGCGCTCATCGGCGGTCCTGCCGTATTCGGGGCTGTCGCGCACGTCCAGCACGCCGTCGGTCAACAGGAAGACGATCTTGGGCTGCCCCTCGGTGCCCGGCTGGCTGAGGTAGCTCAGCGCCTGGCGCAGGGCCTGGACGTGGTCCGTGCCGTCGCCCTCGGCCGGGGTGCGCCGGTGGATGCCGCCGACGCAGTCGCCGAGGAACTGCCGGCTCTGTGGCGAATCCGGTTTCGTCGGCGGGCAGACCGGGTCGACCGCCGACCGGCCGGGCGCGTTCGCGCTGCCGAAACCCAGCACCGACACGGTGGAATCCCGGGCCGGCTCGCCCTGGACGATCACCCGCGCCGCGTCGCGTTCGGCGGCTACGTCCTGCTCGGTCAGGCTCCCGGACTGGTCGACCAGCAGCACGATCTGCACCGGCTGCAGCGCGGGCGGCGCGTCCTGCGCCGACGCCGGTGGCAGCGCGGTCAGCGGCAGCCCGCCGGCCAGCAGCAGCGCTGCGGCCCTGGCGACCCACCGCCCGGTTGCCGATCGTAATTCACGCATCCCTTCCCCCGAAGCGTCGACGCACCGCACCCCACCACCGGGAAAGCGGCTCGTACCAGATGTTCTGGTGCCCGACGTCGCCGTAGAGCGTCCACAACGCCCAGCGCGCCGGGTGGCCGTCCGCGTGGTGCTTCTGGTGTTCCTCACGCAGCGCCCGGAAAAGCGCGACATCGCGCGGGTGGCGGCGCAGGTTCTTCTCGAAGTCGTCCAGCACCCGGGCGGCCACCACGTCGAGCGCGTCCCACCGGGCGGCCACCACCGACGAAGCTCCGGCCAGGAACGCGGCACGGACGAAGCCGGTGCGCTCGTCGCGGCCGATGCGTTCGGCCATCCCGGATTCGCACGCGCCCAGCATCAGCGTGCCGGTGCCGCGCAGGTTCATCTCCCGGAACTCGCGTGCGGTCAGGTGCCCGGATTTCCCCTTCGGCGCGAGGCAGAGGATCGATTCCGGGGCGGAAGCCGGCTGGAACTCACCGTGCCCGTCGACGCGGACCAGGCGGAACTGCCCGGACGCCAACTCCTCGCGCAGGGCCGCGGGGGTAGCCGCGGCCCGGCTCAGGACCTTGCGGCCGGTCACCTCCGTGGCGGCCTCGAGCGCCTCCTCGTCGGCGGCGCCGGGGGCCTCCGGTGCGGCGGCGGCCGGCTGCACCAGCAACATCTGCTGCCCCGACGTTCCCCGCTGCCCGCGGGCGCGTCGGCGCAGCGGTCGCCTGATGGACAGGCACGGGAGATCGGACAGCGCGTACTTGCCGCCGAGCAGCTCGCCCGACGGTCCCGGGCAGGGCAGCAGCGCGAACGGGATCTCCGCGAGGTCGCCCCCGGCGACCACCGCGATCCGCTCGATGTGCCCGGGCAGCTTCCAGAGCCGACCGATCCCCAACCTGCGCACGACCGCGTGCAGCTTCTGGTCGAAGTGGCACGCCGCGGAGTTCCTGGGCTTCCGCAGCCGCCCTTCGAGCCGGTCGCCGTTGTGCCAGCAGTCCTTCAGTTCGGCGATCGCCTCCGCGAGGTCGATCTTGGTGCTGCCAGGTGCGCCGCGCACCGATGCGTGCCGCACGTGCACCCCGAACGGCCCCCTGCGCCAGACGAACGCGTGGTGGACGCCGTCCGGGGTGGCGTGCAGCATCCAGATCAGCTGCTTGCGCGGAAGACCGCGGGCTGCCTGGCGAATCCACCGCCGCGCACCGGCGAGATCGCCGAGGCCGGGCAGGTCGCGCACCAAGGGCTGCTCGTCGGACAGGATCCGCGGCAGGATCGCGGACCCCCTGGCGGCTTCCATCGCGACGACGGCGGCGACCGCCGCGTGCTGGTCACCGCGCTCGATCTCCCGGGCCGCCGCCTCGATCCGCTTGTCGAACTCCGTCGGATTCGCCAGCAGCATCCGGATGCGGTTCTCGTCGTCGTCCTGCCGCGACGCCAAGTGCTCCTCGAGCCGGTGCGCTTCGGCCCAGGCTTCCGCAGCCTTCGCCAGGCCGTCGGCGCTGCCACTGAGCTCGCGGAGCTGGTCGTGGGCGTCGCCGAGGCGCCGCAGCGCGGCGATCCGGTTGACTACCGGCGAATCCTCGATCGCCGTGCTCTCCTGCAAGTGGCGGACCGCCTGCGCGGCGGTGGCCGGATCATGTTCCAGCTTGGCGATCGCCAGGGCGATTTCGCCCGCGGCGAGGTGCCATTCGGCGACGTGCCGGCCGGTGGCCTCTGGTGGGGCTTGCTCGGCGAGCAAGAGCCGTTCCGCTTCGTCGACCCGCTGCTTGGCCAGGACGCGCCGCTCGGCCTCGTCGGATCGTCCGGGCTCGGCGAGCCGCATTGCGGCTTCGGCGTAGGCGCGGGCGGCTTGCAGCAGATGCCCACCCATGCCCACCACGCTGAAGCTTTCGGCGCTGGGATCCAGCCGCCCTGCGACGAGGCGGTTCTCCTCCGGTTGCGGGGACTGCTCTGCCGCCGCGTAGAGCTCCGGCAACAGCTCGTCGGCCTCGGTCGAGTGCAACAGGCGCAGCAGGCGGATCTTCGCGAAGAGGAACTGGAACCGGATGGCCGGATCCAGCTTCCCGGCCAGCGCCGGTGCCAGTTCGGCGAGGGCCTTCTCGTACCACCCGTCCATCCGCAGCTCTTCCGCCCGGACCATGCTGGCCTGCGGCGAATCGTCATCGCCGCGCACCGGCTCCGACGCGTCGCCGCGTCGTCCTTCGACCGCCCTGATATCGAGATCCACTTTGGACGCCGCGGCTTCGTCTCCCAGCTCGGCGAACACCACGCGCACCTCGCGGAGGTGACGCAGAGCTCGACCGGTATCCCCGCGCCGAGCGGCAGCGATGCCCCGGAGCCGGTCGAGATGGGCTTCGTCCTCGCGCCGCATGTGCCGCCCGGCGGCGATCCGACCGATCTCGTCGAGTTCGGCGTCGATCCGGGAGTTGTCCCCCATCGCCAGGCGTGTCTCGGCGCGCAGCAGCCGCAGCTGGAGGTTTTCCCAGTCGCTGCCGAGGTATTCCTCGCAACGGGCCAACGCGGTCGTGCTGTCGTCGAGGGCCCGGAGCCGGCTCACGTGCTCCACGGCGAGCGCGGCGGCCAGCGCCGGGTTGCCGGAGGCGAGCCGGACCGACTGCCGGTACGACCGGTCCGTGGCTCGCACGTCCTCCCGTTCGAACGCTTCCCAGGCCGCGGCGAGCGCCACGGCCAGCGGCGACCCCGCGTCCACCGCGAACTCCTCTGGTCCGGTCATGAGCCGCATTCCTCGTCCCACGTCGGCGGATTCACGCCGTAATCCACGCCATGATCCACGCCGTCGCTCGGCTGGCACTGCTGCACGAGCACGACCTGGTTGCTGGGGCTGACGGGCAAGGGAACCCCGAACGGCCAGGATCCCCAGCCACTGCCGCCCGGCCCACCACCGAACGGCCGACCGAACACGATGTCCTGGCCGGGGGCGGCGAGGGCGCCGACGGTGCCCGTGTCGAGCAGCGACCAGACCTGCCCTTCCGCGGAGATCGGGCTGGCACCCGGACCGAGGGCCACCACCGGCTGCGCGATCCTGACGCGCACCCGAGCGTTGCGCTCAATCGGCCGCGGCAGGTGCGTCGACCGATCGGCCAGGACGTAGACAGCGGCGGTGGCGGGCACCTGGCGGAGCAGTTCGCCGTAAGTCGTGGTGAACGGCTCCGAGATCTCCTGCAGCCTGGACAGCTCGATGCCCGGCAGCAGCGCGGGCCGCTCGACGCTGAGGTAGGACTCGCCGGGCACCACCTCCGCGGCGAAGCCCGCCTGGTTCGGCGCCTGGCCGGATGTTTTCCCGACCCAGCCATCGGCGAAGCGGTAGCCGGTCCCATTCGCTTCGGGGTAGCTGTAGAGGAAGCCGGGCGCGTTCTCCAACCCGTGCGCCGGGTCCTGCCGATCCCGCTTGACCAGATCCCGGAACCGGCCGAGCAGACCGAGGTTCACGACGATGTCGGTCTGCCGCACCCCGCTGGCCTCCGGGCGCAGCGCGGCCACCGTCCCGAACGGCTGCCCCTGGGCCTCGACACCGGCGGAGATGCCGTGCTCGCCGGAACGCAGCCTCGTCTCGACCAGGCGTCCGCCCTCGCCCCGGAACCGCGCCTCGCCGAACGGGATCTCCCTGCGTGGCGCGCCTTCGGTCACCACCGACGCACCGTCCGGGCCGCGCCGCAAGCCCCGGGTCAGGCCCTCCGGCGACCCCGCGTCGCCGAGCTGCCTGATCTGGGCCGTTCCGGTGGACTGGTCGATGCTGGTGGCGGCGGGGTCGACCGGCTTGGCCCGCCGCATTCCTGGCGGGAGCGGGTTTTCGGCGGGTGCACCGCCATGCCGCGCCAGGGAATCGCCGAGCGTGACACCACCGTACACATAGGACAGTCCGCAGTCGGAGAACGCGGGCGAGGGAACGGTGAGCACGGACTCCGCCCGTCCGGGCGGGGACGCGGAGACCGGGCGCGCGCGCTCACGCAGGTCGCTGTTGCGCGCGTGCCAGTCCGCGAACCGCAGGTCGGACCTGATCTCGCCGGCCGGCAGCTGCGGCAGGGAATGCCCGCTCCCGGCGAGCCATTCGAGGGCCCCGGACCAGCGCATCAGCTCCTCGAGGCGCCAGAACTCGGGTTCGTAATCGGCGACGTCCGCATAGTGGCGATCCCACCAGGCCGATGCGCGGCCCATGCTGTAGGTGGCTTCGAGCTCCTGCCCGCCGGGCCCCTGCGAGCGCACGAACAGCCGGGTCGCCTGGGCGCCGATGTCGACGCCGTCCGGTCGGTAGCCGAACGCGCCGTCGGCCTGGCCCAGCCACAGCCGCGCCGATTCCGCGGGCGGCGACCGCTCCCCCGCCGGCGGGCAAAGCCCGGGCGGGGTGGGGGCTTGCGGGTTCGGCACGAACCCGGGAACCCTTCCGCCGGAAGGAACCCCCGTGCCCACGCCGGCAACCCAGTCCTTCATCACCAGGTCGGTGTAGAAGGCGGTCATGCCGACCTCGGTGCCGGCGATTCCCCCTTCGTAGCGGGCTTCGTTGACCACCGGAAGCCCGCCCAACAGGTTGTACAGCGCCCACAACTGGGTCCGGTCCGCGGGCAGGCCCCAGGCGCGCAGCGCATCGGCGGGCGGGTCGCCGCTGAACAGGTGCCCCTCGATGAGGTCGGTGAGCTCGGCATCCCAGTTCCCGCCTGCGACGCGGCCGACGAGCTCGGGTGCCAGGTCCGGAATGGCGGCACGGATCTCGTCCGGGCTCGAAATCGGCTTGGGGTCCAAGGAGAATCCCGGGCCCGGTTCGCCCTGCTGGCGGTAGCCGCGCTGGAGCACGGAAACGTCCGCCGGCCGGACGTCGCCATCGGGCAGATCCGGCCAGTTCCACCCGGCCGCCCAGACCTGCCCGTCGCGCAGCTCCAGCCGCGAGAGGTGATTGGTGTCCGCGAGGAATCCTTCCAGGTCCGCTCGCTGGTCGAGCCGCGCCTCGCGGTAGCCGTTGGCCGCGCGGAACTCCGCAGTGGGAGTTTCCGGCTGCGCGTACAGCTCGACCTTCTGGTTCTCCGGGCGCATCCGGTACCGGTGCACCTGCACGCCGACCGGATCGGAGCCCGCATCGACGCGGTGCTGGTCGAGGAGCCGACCGAGGGTGCGGGACGGGTGCGGGTCGTTCTCCGGCACCAGCAGGTGCAGCGTGCGGCCGTCGAACAGCGACCGGCCGGGACCTACGGGCTGCTCGACGAGCCCGTCGAACAACGGGTCCCGCAGCGGCGTCGTGTCGTGCAGGGCATCGACGATGCGGTCCTGGTCCATGCCCAGCGACGACGCCAGCGCGAGCCTGGCCCAGTCGCGGATCTGCTCTTCGGCCTCGGCCGGGTCGAGCCCGGCCAGCCAGGACGCGGCCTTGGAGTACGAGACGAGGTGGGCGTCCTCCTCGCCCGGCTCCCCGGAGCCCGGCCAGGAGCAGGCGTCGGCCACCAGCAGCGTAAGCACGATCAGCCACCCGGTGACGGCCGGGCGCCACCGTCGGCGGGTCGGGTCGGTCATGGCTGCCTTCCGATGATCTGCGATCCGTATCTGCGAGGGCTTGCGATCGTGCACTGACGGACGAGGGATTCCCTGCACCGCAGCGGGTTCTCAGACTATGCCCACCCCGTCCGGGCTCCCGGCCAGGACAGCTCCGCCGCCTACCCTCGTGAGTGACTATTCCGGTAAGAACCGGCATCACCACTCACGACCCCACCCACACCCCTCGTGAGTGACTGATCCGGTAAGAACCGGCATTGCCACTCACGAGCCCACGGGCACCCGTCGGTGCGAGAGCACGCACGGACACCTGTATTCCCTTGGGAAGATCGCCGGAATGGCGGTAGATGTGCGCGAGATCCGGGTCCTGCGCTTCGACGTGCTCGGGACCGTGGTGGACGACGCAGTTTCGGCAGCGGACGAGTTCGAACAGGCGGGACACCACGCGAACGGTCAGAGCGGACACGGCAAGCCGCCGGCCGCAACGTGGTTGGACGAGTCCACCCGGCGGCTGAACTCGATTCTCGCGGGTAAGTCGTGGGCACTAAATCCGGCGCGATGACCACCGCTCGGGGGCGCGTCCGCCGCGCTCGAAGGTGCCGCCCGTTCCGGTCGTCCGTCAGGGGTTGTCGTCAGAACCACCGAGCATGGCGACGCTCCTTCCGATCGGTCCGGCACGGTCATCGGGTGGGGCCGGGATCGGCCTTCCGGGGCCGGACGACCGGATGGCGAGCCGTCGCGGTGCGGCGGACATCCGGCGAGCGCGGAGGAGGCGCATGAGCGTCATCACCTGGGACGGTCACCTGCGGATCGACCACCTGCCGGACCGCGGCACGGTCGCCATCACGCTGCTGACCGCGGAGCCGACCCTGGAGGTGCAGTTGCGCAACGGTCTCGTCGCCGGATTCGTGGCCGCCGATCCGGAGGGGCCACCGACGTTCGTCTCAGTAGCGCTGCGCGACAACGGGGTTCCGGACGACGTGGCGGAATTGCTGGGGCCGCGCGTGGCGGCGGCCGTCGCCGACGCGATCGCCGCGGGCGGTCCCGGGGGTTGGCTCGAACTCGACCTCGGCGAGGTCGACGGCCTCGCCGAGGCCTGGGCACCGTACCGGGCGGTGGCGCTGGAGCCGGCGATCCCCGCACCCCGGGGCACGCTGGGCGCCTGGGCGGGCGAGCTGTGGACGCGGCTGGACCTGGCGGGCTGGGCCGGTGCCCTGCGGGGCCCGGAACTGCGGTTCAGATCCGGGGAATCCGGCGAGCGGGAAGCGGATCCGCCAGCAGCGCAGGAGATCTGGCGGTTGCCCGACGAGCTCGCCGCCGCGGTCGGGGTGGCACCCGAGGTGACGTGGACGATTCGACCGCTGGCTGGGGGTGCGGTCGAAATCGGCCTGGCCGTTCGGCCCGCCGGAGGTACGGCGAACGCCGTGCTCCAGGCGGGTCTGGACGACGGCTCGCAGCACTGGGAAACGTTCGAGCCGGATCCATCCGGTGTCTTGCGCGCGCGGCTGGTCGCCTCCGGCGATCCGGTCGGCGTGCGGTTCCGCTCCGAGAGCCGGAGGTCGGCATGAGTTCACGCGACGAACTGGCGGCGGCCTCGGACGAGCTGTTCGGCAGCATTTACGCGGACGACCTGCACGCGCTGGTCCACAAGCTCGGATCGCTGGGGGCGCTGCGGGACGCCGTCGTCGACCGGGCCGGGAAAGTGGTTGCCAAGCTGGCGAAATCCGGTTCGCCGGTCAAGCCGGACGAGAGCGGCGTGCTCGTCGCGGCGTGCCTGACCTGGGGTCGCTGGCATTCCGGTGTGCAGCGCAACACCGGCAACGCCGCGGCGAAATTCGGTCGCTACCGCCGGTTTCCCGGTCTCCCGCTCGACATCCTGGTCCGGGTCGGCCGGGTCGACTCCGACGATGACGACCGCACCATCGCCCTGCTGGCTCGAACCGTGCGCATCCGGCGACTGGTGACCGGGGCCCGCCCGGTCGGCGAGCCGGAGTTGCTGCTCAACGTGGTGGTACCGGCGATCATCGAGGCGCTCGTGGAAATCCCCGGGCAGCCGGCGGTTTCCGACGCCGACGCGGCGGACGTCGTCCTCGACGTGCTGGAGCGCGGCGCCCGGCTCACGGCCGAGTACCGGGTGGCCGGGCTGCCCACCCCGAGCGCGGCCAATCCGCTCCCGGTCACCGGCAACGCCGACTTCCTGGTCCGGCTCGCCGCCTACCGCGTCGCCATCGCGGCGCGCCGTGGCCTGGTCGGGGGCGATCCGCTCGACGAGCTGGCGAAGTCCGTGCCCGAGCTCGCGGGCATCCTGAACAGGGCGATGACGCGCCCGGCGGGTTCCTGGATGCGGCGCGGGCCGGACGAATCCGATGTGGCGGTGGCGATCGACCAGTTCGCGGTCCACCTCGGGAGCGCCGCGCCCGGGGGCAGCGCGGCGGGCAAGCGCGTCAACGCCGTGCACCGCGTGCTGAACCACCGTCTCCACCTCGATGAACGCCCGGACCAGTTGCCGGTCGACGACCTCGACCAGAAGCCGTCGTCCGGCGCCCCGGATCACGGCGAGCGGCTCTCCGACGTCGAGCAACTGGCCGGCTGGTTCGTCGCGAAGCTCTTCGTGGACGCGGAATCCGCCGCGCGGAACCCGCTGCTGACATGGCTGCGCAGCAAGCCGGGCGAATACCCGAAGACCAAGGACCTGCCGGTGCTGGTGCGCAGGCTGCGGGCCGCCACCGATCGGCTCGGCCGCCTGGCGCAGGCCGACGAGCTCGGGACCGCCCGCCCACCTCGGCCGGCGGGAATCACCCAGGGCCAGTTCGGGGACCTGATCGCGGAGCTGGCCGCGGCCGCCGACCCGTCCGCCGCCGAGGGGTGCACGCTGGTCGGCGTCCACCACTTCGCCCTGAACTCGCTGAGTCCACTGTGGTCAGATCGGGCACCCGCCGTCAAAGCCCTCACCCGCTACCTGGTGGCGGAACTGACGCCCGCGGCCAGGAAGGACAGCACCGACGGCGCGGCCAAGGTCCTCGTCAAGGCCAAGCTCATCGCCCGGCACGGGACGCGGGCGCCGATGCAGTTCGTGGAGCGATCCGCGAGGCCCCTGCGCGAACCGTGCTGCCCGGAAGTGGACCGGTCGGCCCGGGACACGCCCCGGGAACCCGTTGCGGCGGACGAAATCTGCCCGCACCGGCAGTGGGGCGAGACCGGTCTGGTGGACAACTACCGTTCGCTGGGCGACGCCGCAGGCATCGCGCCGGACGCGGCACGCCGGCAGCTGGAGCGGTACAAGGGCCCCTGGCCCGAGCTGCTGCACCAGTAATCCATTGCCAGGCAACTCCTTTTAGGGACTGACTCCAGACTCATTCTACGAAGCGGTGCTGGTAACGGCTCCCCTGCGGGAATTACAGACGCCGTCTGGACTGCGGGATCCCCGATTTACGTATGTCCAGCGCTGAATTCAGAGCCTGTTGGCGAATGCCGTCCGCGCCTTTGGAAGCGGCGTAGCCGCTTGCATTCACCTTGCCAAGACGACCATCGGCGGGTTCTGAGAGGTTTTCTGGCGAGGACGGCCCCTCCGCCGCGTATTGGACATACATCAGGAGGGGCACCCGCAGTCCAGGGAACCTCTCAGGTTCCGCTAAGCGACCACCCACCCAGACCATTCACCAATAGGCTCTCAGCGGAGCGTGTCGAGGCGGCGGCGTAGGTCGGCCAACAGCTCGTAGTGGCTGTAGCTGGCCTCGCTGCCGTCGGTGACCCGCCGCACCCAGTCCTCCGCCACCGCCAGCAACCGCCCGGACCGCTCGACCTCGTCTGGGCCCGCCACCCCGGCCTCGACGGCCGCGAGCAGCGCGGGCACGGCGAGCAAGCAGAAGTGCGCCGCCGGTTCGGTCGGCCGGGCCAGCAGCTCGGCGGTCTCCCGGTCGTCGAGCGCCTGGCAGATCCAGCCGTGCCCGCACTCCGCCCAGTGGGCGGCCTGCGCGCGCCGCCCGGCTTCGGCGGCAAGCCTGCTCAACGTCGTCGTCGCCCGTGTCGCCACCTGCAACGACTGGCGCAGCGGCAGGAAGCTCTGCGTCCTCTTCCAGTACAGCTCGCGGGCGGGGATGACGGTGCCGGCGAAGAGCTCGACGGCGGCGAGCAGGTCGGACTCGTCGTCCGGGTGGGAGGCCAGGTACGACGCGTAGTTGTGCAGGTGGTGCCCTACGGCCAGCCGCGAGTCCGGGTCGGCCGGCCAGTCCGGGCTGATCTGCAGGATGCGCCGGTAGGCGTCCCAGGTGCGGCGCAGCCAGTCGTCCAGTTTCGCGGGCGACGGCAGCCTGGCCGCCGGATCGGCGGCGTTGGTCCGCCGCACGATGTTGATCTCGACGTTGGCCGACGAGACCGCCTCGGCGGCGGCACCCCGGTCCACGACGCCTTCCTCCGCAAGCTCGATGCACCGCTCGACCTGCGCCAGCAGCTCCTCGACCGCTTCGGCCAGGTCGTTGCGGCGATCGTGGCGCAGCGTGTGCACGGTCATGTCGGCCGCGCGGCACCGCGCGAGAACCGTCAACGGATCGCCGGGCCCCAGGCACTCCGTCGCGAGCGTCGCCACCTCCGCGAGCATCGGCACGATCGCGACCCTGGTTTGCTCGCGCCCCTCGGCGTCGAACCGCACCTGCCGCAGCACGGTCAGCAGACCGATCAACACCGCCCGCCGCGCGAGCACCGGTAGCCCGGCCAGCTCGGACGCTTTCGGGATGCGCGGCAGCACTCCCGTTGGGGACGAGTCCTGGTCGAGCAGGTGCGCCACCTGCTCGACGTAGCGGTCGACCTGTTCGGTGGGCGGCACGAGCGCCTCCACGGCGAGCTGGCCGGGGCGGCGCTCGCTAAGCCAGAGGTGGCTGGAACTCCGCTGGGTTCCGATCGCCATCAGCTCGCGCAGGAACCGGTCCACCACCTCGCCCGGCACGTCCGATCCGAGCAGTCGGACCGTGTGGTCGGCCAGTTGGAGGTCGCGGGGCCGCGACGAGGTGCCCGCGCCGCCGTCGGCGTGCGGACCGCCCACTTCGCAACGCGTCAGCGGCAGTTCGGCGGAGGCACCGGCGAGCGGCAGGTACCAGTCGACGAGCAGCTCGCGCTGGATGGTGCGGGCCCGGATCGCCGCGGCGACCAGGGCGGGTTGCGTCCGGAAGGCTTCGAGGACCAGCGCGGCCCACGCGGCGAGGCGCGACCGGACCGGCAGCTCCGACCCGTCGGCCGCGACGAGCAGCCCCATCGCGGACTCGACGGCGTCGACGACCGGGACCAGCAGCCGGTTCGTCGCGGTCAGCACGACCGCCGCCTTCGTGTCGGGCCCGAACCGGTTGAGCGTGGCGTTCGGGATCTCGTTCGGCAGGGATCCGCCCGGGCCGGTGACCGCGATGCGGTCGACGATTGCCCATGTGCCGGGGTCCGCGACCGGCGCTTTGGCCCGGCCGCGGGTCCGCAGCGGTGCCCCGCGCGCGATCTCCGACAAGGTGATCTTGTTGTAGTCGGAGACCCAGGTCTGCGGGCCGAACGGGCTGCGCTCCCACGGCACGCCGAACAGCGGCGCGAGCTTCCGCGCGAGTCTCGCCGGGACTATCTCGGACCTTGCCTCCGGGATATCCGGCACCTCGGCGGGCAGCAGGCCCATTTACCCTCCTCGACTCATTCGGCGTGCACATCTCATTCGGCGTGCACATCGTCTGTCCGCGATTTTATCGAAAAAAACCGTGACGAGCATTTTTGTGTTCTCGTAAAATTTCGTGTTATGACGACAGTGCTTCCAGGCCTTCGCCCAACCGGCGACCGGTCGCAGCAGTCGGTCGGCGTACCCGAGCTGCTCGACGTGATCTGGCACGAAACGCGCGCGAACCGCGCGGCGATCCACCGGGCCCTGCCCGACACCCGCTGCGACCTGCGGATCAGCGCTTCCGACCGGAACCGGAAGCTGATCGGTACGGTCCTGATCGACGGCGACTGCGTCTGCCGCGACTTCCTCGTCGACATGCTCGTGGAGTGCCACCGGTACCTGGCCGACCGGGCGGGCGAACTCGGGAACCCGCTGGGCGCCGCGCGCGTGCACGTGCGCAAGAAGGCGGTGCACGACTGGATCCGGCGGCGGCGGACCGACGTCGGCGCGCAAGCCCGGGTCGACCGCATCCGGAAGTCCGCGATGGCCCTCGGCCTACCCGACGAGTTCCACCGCGCCCTGCTGGAGTACCTCGCGGACGAGGCGGGCGTGATGGCCCCGCTGGACAGCCAGGAAGCACTGCTGCGCCGGCTCGCCACCCGCTGTGCCGCGGAGTTCGGCGGCGCGGCGGAGCACTACCGCGCACGAGTCGCGGCCGGCGTCGCTCTCGTCGAGCGGCACTGCCGCTCCGGCACCCGCGTCAACGCGGGCACCGCGGCGGAACCGGAGAAGGTGACCTGGTGGGAGCGCTACATCGAGCGGCCGATGGGCCGCAGGCCGCGGCGCACCGACAAGCCGATCGCCACCCCGGAGTGCGGCGACGCGGCGAACCTGCCCGCGCACGACCCCGGGCAAGTCGCCGACGATTCCACGGAATTCGACGCGCGGGTCGTCGCCGTCCTCGTCGCCGCCCTCCGGCGCCAACCCGTCGCCCCCGACGCCGCCCTCCGCGCCGGGCTCGCCGACCTGGTCGCGCAGGGCCTGATCCCGCAGTGGTGCGCCGTCGAGCTGTGCGCGGACTGCAACCGCTTCGCCGTGGCCGCGAAGGAGTTGTCCGCGCTGGCCTGACGCTTCGCCGCTTCCGTGAACGCACTCGGACAGCGTCGGCCGGTCCCGGCGCTGCACACGGAAAAGGGGCGAAGATGCACCGACACGACCGAAGCCACGACGAGCGGGAGCCCGGGAGGCGGAACGTGGCGGTCGCCCTGACGTTCACCGGGAACATCGGCACGATCTCCGCGCTGCTCAGCGCCGCCGCGAACACGCCGCTGCTGGTGCAGGTGTTACCGGTGCTGGTGTTCGCGGTGATCGCGGGATTCCTCGCGTGCGGGGCGGGACGCGCGCGGAACCGCTGCCACGGCTGCCACCCGCGCCGCCGCGATGAGCTACCCGACGAATGACCGACCGGGAAACGTTGCCCGGCAACATGTTTCGAAGGATCACGATCCCCGGTCAGCTGCCGGCGAGGTGGCGGGCCAGTTCGATGTTGAACGCCGCCTCGGTCGGGGTGCGGCGACCGTGCCCGCAGGCCGCTGCGACTCCGACGACCCGTTGTCCGAGCGCGGTTTCGGCGAGCGACAGCGCTTTCGCCGACAACTCGGGTTGCCGCTCGTCGACGCAGCCGGCGATCACGTCGATGCCGCGCGCGAGCCCGTGGAGCGGGGCGTAGGCGGCGGGATCCACCAGCGGTGGTTGATCACCGTGGGCCATCGGGATGTGAACGGTCGGCATCCGGCGGCCGTAGCTGCGCAGGCGTGCAGCCAAGGCGTTCGCCGCCAGCACCGCCGGAGCGAGATCTTCCGGGCCGAACAGGGAAACATGCCCCAGGTCGCCGTGGCAGAGGTGCAGCGTCCACCGCGCGCCGCGCGGTGCCGAGACGATCACCCGCGCGAGCTGGTGCGCCAGCAGGTGCGCGATCGCCGACCGCGCCGGCCGCGGCGCGCGGTGCAGCAGGTAGAGAACCGCCGGGGATTCCAGCTGGAGCACCACTTCGTCCGGCCCGTGGCGGTGCGCGATCTCGGCCACCTCGGTGCAGATCATCCGCTCGAACACCGGGAAGTGCCGCAACATCCGCGCCGGGTCGCCCAGCGTGAACGTCGCGAGGTCCAGCGGCGACGGCACGCTGGCCTGCACCGGCGGAAGCGTCGCGGGCCCGCCCAGCTCGCGCCAGGCGGCGACCGCCCGGTAGATCTCCTCCGGCCGGCCCAGCGAGACGTCCTCGATCGTGAGCCGATGCCCCTGGCGCACCCGGTAGACCGGCATGTCGGCGTAGTCGGCGCACTCGCCGTCCCGCACCACCTCGAACGCGGGCACCTGCGCCCGGGAGCGCAGGTAGTCGACGATCCAGGACGGATCGTCGTCGCACGGCACCGCGCTCAACCGGGCGCCGCCGGAGCGATCTAGCACCCACTGCATCCTGGTTCGCTGATCGGCGGCGAGGTCTCCGGGCAGCGAGCCCACCAGGTGCACGAGGCGCGACGTGGCGGTCCCCTGGCCGACCGCGGTACGGGCCGCAGGTACCGACGCTCCGAGATCGAGTTGCGAAGTCATCAGGGATCTCCGTTCGTTCTGCGCGGCGACCGGCCGGCTCGGGATGTTGATCGATCGGGCCGTTGCGGATTTGGCGTGCCATCCGGTTCGGCACCGGGCCCGGAGATCGACGAGGAAACGCCTGCGGAGTCGCCGGGCTGGACGATTCCGATGATCGCATCGCCGCAGACCGGATGTCCGCCGCCGCCCGGGGGAACGGAGGCAAACCATCCGGTCCGGTGACGCACGTTCAGCACCGGGACGCGCGCCGAAGTGGATCAAGCCCTGGAACGTGAGAATCTCGATAACCGTTGGAGAATCCCGGCCCGGTCGGAAGCCGGCTCCGCCGGACCTGATTACCGGCCCGTCAACCTCTACAGTGGACGGCAGATCCGGTACGGACCCCTCCCGGACCGAAGGGCGGCTGGCCATGGGATTGATCAAGGCGGTCGGGCTGGTGCTGCACCCCGGGCGGCACCGCCCCGACGTGATCGAAACGGTCGTGGACTGGGCGCGGGCCAGGGGCATCGAGGTGCTCGGCGCGCCGCCGGAGATCGCCGCCTACACCCAGCCGATCACCGCACTCGCGCCCGCGCAGCTGGCCCGCCGGGCCAACCTCCTCGTCAGCCTCGGCGGCGACGGCACCATGCTGCGGGCGCTGCGGCTCGGCTGCGAGCACCAGACCCCGGTCCTCGGCGTGAACCTCGGGCGGCTGGGATTCCTGGCCGAGATCGACGTTCCCGAGCTGGACCGGGCGCTGTGCGCCATCGACGAGGACGGCTTCACCGTCGAGACGCGCTCCGGGCTGCACATCACCACCGCCGACCACGAGGTGGTCGCGTTCAACGACATCGTCCTGGTGCGGGTGCCCGGCCAGGGCATGGCGGAGGTCGAGGTGCAGGTCGAGGGGCACCCGTTCGTCAGCTACGCGGCGGACGCCGTCGTCGTCGCGACCCCCACCGGGTCCACCGCCTACAGCTTCTCCGCGGGCGGCCCGATCATCTCCCCCAGGGTCGAGGGGCTGCTGGTCACGCCGGTGGCACCACACTCGGTCTTCAACCGCGCGATCTTCCTGTCCCACGGGGAGCGGCTCGCGCTGCGGATCCTGCCCACGAGCAGCGAGCTCGGCGTGGAGGTCGACGGGCAGCTCGTCGCGCACCGATCGGCCGGGACCGTCCTCGACATCACGGTCGAGCCGGCCGCCGCCCGGGTCGTGCGGCTCGGCCGGACCACCTTCTACCAACGCGTCCAGCGCAAGCTCCACCTCACCGGATCCGCCGCCGGAGTCGGCGGCGAATCCGGCGGCGCATCGACCCTTCAAGATTCTCATTGAGGCTGCATTTGAGGATTTTCCAGGACAGCACCTTCGAATCGACTGATCACTGCTCGGCAATCTTCAAATCGCAGTTCGGGCCGCACCGAGCGGCGAATGCCGGTTCCGGGCGCGCGGCAGCTCCTGGTACCTCTTGCTCATGTACGCAGCAGAGCTGATGCTGGGGATCGACGTCGGGACGACGGCCGTCAAGGTCGCCGCCTTCAGCCTGGACGGGCAACCGGTCGCCGCGCACACGACGGGCTACCCGATCGCCCGGCCCCGGCCGGGCTGGGCCGAGCAGGACCCGCTCGACTGGTGGCGCGGGTGCGAGGCCGGCATCCGCGCCGTCCTCGCCGGACTCCCCGCGAACGCGGTGCGGTCGGTCGGCGTGGTCAGCCAGGTGAACACCCACGTGTTCGTCGACGAGCGGCTGGAGCCGCTGGCACCGGCGATCATCTGGCAGGACCAACGCTGCGCCGAGGTCGCCCGCGAGCTCGACGCGCGGTTCACCCCGGCGGAGAAGACCCGGATCTGGGGCGGGCCGATCGTGCTCGACGCGTCGTTCGCCGGGGCGCGGGCAGAGTGGTTCGCCCGCACCGAACCGGCGCAGTGGGCGCGCACCCGATGGGTGCTCAGCCCGAAGGACTTCGTGGTCGCCAGGCTCACCGGCCGGTTGGCGACGGACCAGCTCTCCGGGGTGCGCGTTGCCGGTTCCGCCGGATACCTCCCGGAAGCCGTCGGGCTCGTCGACGGGCTCGCCGGGAAGCTGCCGGAAATCCTCGAACCCGAGGCGCCGGTGGAACGGGCGAAGGACGCCGCGCTCGGCTCCGCCGAGGTGTCGGTGGGCACGATGGACGCGTTCGGCGCGGTCTTCGGCACCCGGACGACCGAGGCCGGTCGCGGCATGGTGTCGTGCGGGACGTCGCTGGTGGTCGCGGGCGCATCGCGGACATCGGCGCCGGTCGGGGAAGTCGTCACGTTCCCGCCGCGGAACGGGCTCTTCGTGCACGCGGGGCCGACGCAGGCCGCGGGCGACGCGCTGCGCTGGTGGTGCGGGGTCGCGGGGCTGAGCATCGAGGAGGTGCTCGCCTCGGCGGCGACCGGCGCCCCGGGAGTGGTCTTCACCCCGCACCTGATGGGCGAGCGCGCACCGCTGTGGGATTCCGGCGTCCGCGGCAGCTTCTTCGGGCTGAGCTCGGCGACGTCGACGGCCGACATGTCCCTGGCGGTGCTGCAAGGCGTGGCCATGTCCGGCCGGCACGTGCTTGAGCCGGTGGAGCGGGCATGCGGAACCCCGTTGCCGTCCTTGACCTTCTCCGGCGGCGGCGCGCGAAGCGACCTGTGGACGCAGATCCACGCGGACGTCCTGCAGCGCCCCATCGAGCGGCTGCGGGTGCACGACAGCGCAGTGCTCGGCGCGGCCATGCTGGGCGCCGTCGCCGCAGGTGCGTACCCCGACGTCGAGACCGCTGCCGCCGCCACCGTCGCGGTGAGCCGGGTCTTCACCCCATCCCCCGGTGCCGAGCGCCTCACGCCCCTGTACGAGGCGTACCGCAGCTCGCACGACGCCCTGCGCGGCCTCCACGACCACCTCGCGCAATGGCGGTCGGAGAACACCCCGCCGCCGGCCTGAGACCCGGCCTGTCACATCTCGCCGCGCCGCCTCGTCCTGTCCGGGAAAGCACGGATCACCCGACCGGACAGGGAGCGAACATGATAGAACCGTGGTGGCCACTTGCGGTGCTGGCCCTCATCCACTTCGGCGATGCGCTGCTGTGCATCAAGCCCGTGGGATTCGTCCGCCGGTGCCTCGTCGACGTAGGCTTCCCCGAGCGGTACTGGCGGCTGCTGCCGCTGCTGAAGTTCGCGGCCGCCGCCGGTCTGGTCATCGGCATCTGGTTCCGCCCGTTGGCGATCCTGACCAGCGCGGCACTCGTCTGCTACTTCCTGATCGCGTTCACATCGCACATCCGCGCCCGCGACTTCGGCCGGAACCTGTTCCTGAACTGCACCGGCATGCTCGCCGCCTGCGCCGCGGCGCTGGTGTTCGCGATCGCCGCCTGACGCCCGTCCTCATTGGATGATCATCACGTTACCCCGTTTCGCACCGGGTCAAACCCGTGAACCGGGAACGTTTGGTGATCAGCGTTGCGGGCCAACCACGGGACGTGGACGATTCCGGCGGCCGGGGCGGTGTCGCAGTGGCGATACCTCGCGGCCTGCGCGTCGCCGCCGCCGTGGGGTGGCGACTGCTGGTGCTGGTTGCCGTTGTCTGGGTGCTGTGGCAGATTTTCAGCCTGCTCTACGGCGAAGTGATGTCGGTGGCGGTGGCGGCGCTGCTGGCGGCGCTCATGTCCCCGGCGGTGCACTGGCTGGTCCGCAAGGGGCTGAACCGCACGCTGGCGACCACGCTGGTGCTCGTCGGCGGGCTCGCCACGCTCGGCGCCGTGCTGGCCGTGGTGATCAACACGCTCGTGGCGGGACTGTCCGGGCTGAGCGAACAGCTGGTGGCCAGCTTCCAGCAGATCCACGACTGGCTGATCCGGGGGCCGTTGAGCCTGAGCCAGCAGGAGCTCAACCAGGTCTTCCAACAGCTTTCGGAGGCCCTGCGAATCGACCGGGGCGGCCTGCCGACGACCGCGCTGGCGACCACCGGCACCGTGCTACGGTTCCTCGCCGGCGTGCTGCTCGGCCTGTTCACGCTGTTCTTCTTCCTCCGCGACGGCGATTCGATCTGGTCATTCCTGGTGCGGATCACGATGCCGCGCACGATCCGCTTCCGCGTGCACAACGCGGGTCGGCAGGGGTTCATCACGCTCGTCGCCTACGTTCGCGCGACCGCGGCGGTGGCGTTCATCGATGCCGCCGTGATCGGCATCGGCGCCACCGTGCTCGGCGTGCCGCTGCCCTTCGTGCTCGCCGTGCTGATCTTCCTCGGCGCCTTCGTGCCCTACATCGGCGCGGTCGTCACCGGCAGCCTGGCGGTGCTGGTTGCCTTGGCCGCCAACGGCGTGGTCAACGCGCTGATCCTGCTGGCCGTGGTCGTCTGCGTGATGCAGCTGGAAGGGCACGTGCTGCAACCGCTGCTGCTCGGGCACGCCGTGCGGCTGCACCCGCTGGCCGTCGTGCTCAGCGTGACGGCCGGTTTCACCCTCGCCAGTGTCGGCGGTGCGGTCCTGGCCGTGCCGCTGGTCGCCACGGCGAACACCGTCATCCGCGCCCTCCACACTCAGGCGGGCGCGGTCCCGGAGCACGGCGGCAACGGACACCGGCAGCCATGACGCAGGAATGGCCACGCAGCGGAACGGGTAATCCCGGTTGACCAGCGCCGCGCACCGAGGTCCGGCTGGCGCAGCGCGCAGGATGCTTCACACGCAGCGTCGGTCTTGCCGCTGTCGCAGGGGCTGGTAGCGGGCCGGGTCAGACCCGGACGACGTCGGCGGTGACGATGCCGGTGGAGCCGAGCTGCCGCCTCGGCCGCCGGGTGCCCCACGGCCCCCGCACCGCGATCAGGTCGCCCGGAACCGGGCAAGCACGCCGGCCCTCGACCGGCCGGTGGAGCGCGTCGTTGCCGGACGTGGCATGACTGGGCACAATCCTCACCCCGAGAGTGGTGGTATCGGCTGTAGATCGCAGCGGCCGGACATGCGCTGCCGAAACCATTGTGCAACACGAGACCGATGTGGTACCGCCCGGGCGGCACACCCGACGCCATCAGGTGTTTCCGACACAGCGGGAGGCGCTCCCGCACCACCGTCAGCGGCGCGTCTCCGGCAGGGGAGCCGGGCTGATGCCGTCGCTGGACGAGGTGGTCGCCGAGTTCCCGCGCGAACCGCTGCTGCTGCACATCAAGAGCGACGACCCGGCCGAAGGCGAGGCGCTGGCCCGACGACTGTGCGAATTGGACGGTCAGCGGCTCGCGCGCCCATTCTTCAAACCCGCCGGATCTCTGGTCAGCAGGGTCTTCCCCTGATCAGTGCCCGGGGGACAAAGCAGGCAGTCCGAATGGGTCACCGACGATCACGGCGCGAAACACGTCGGCCGGGGGTGACACACATTGGTGGCCTCGCGCTGCTGGAAGGCCGCAGGCAGGGCAGATTCCCAGTCGCACCAACCCCTTCACCAACGGGAGAAGCAAATGCGTACGACCGCCAAACTCGTCCTCGCCGCTGCGGCGTCGACCGGCCTCCTGCTCGGCGCCCAGGGCATCGCCAGCGCCGACGAGGAGCCCACCTTCCAGCTGCCGAGCAATGTCAGCGCCTTCCTCGAAGAGACCCCCACCGCCGAATCGGGCTTCCAGACCCTGCCCGCTTTTGATTCGCAGCAGCCGCAGCAGGAACAGCAGCAGCCGCAGCAGCAAGAGCCGCAGCAGCAAGAACAGCAGCAGCCGCAGCAAGAGCAGCAGCCGCAGCAGCAGGATGACGAGGGATAGCCTTGGACAACCCGAGCCAGGGGTTTCTCGGGACAGCAGTGACGTCGGTGTGACCCCCACAGCCTGATCGCAGCGACGAACCTTCGAGGGGCGCCCCCCACGGCGCCCCTCGAAGGCTGTCACGGGGCCGGGTCAGGCGACCGATTCCACCTCGCTGACCAGGTCGGGCACGTCCCTTCTCGGTGAGCCCAGCTGCTGAGCTCACCGGTCAGCGGACCGCGGTCACGTCCAGGTCCGCCAGGAAGCGGTACGGCCGGTGGTCCAGGAGATCGCCGAACCGCTTGCGCAACCGGGACATCTCCGCCCGCACCGTGATCGTGCGGGTCCGGTCGGCGAATAGCTGCTCGGCGAGCTCGGCGGCACTCCGGCCCGCCCGGTTCTCGGCCAGGTCGAGAAGGATCTCCGCATGGCGCCGGCTGAGCGGATACGTCCAGCTCCCGGACGTGCGGTGCACGGTCAGGGCGGGGCGACCCGGCCGGCGCACGTCGACCACCACGCGGGCCGCCGACGGCGCGTCCGGCGCGCAGGGGCGCAGCAGGATGCCCTCCGGCAGCGGTTCGAGTGACCAGGCGCCGAACGCCGGTAGCCACACCTCCTGCGAATCCAGCCGGTCCGGTAGCGCGACGCGGTCCAGCGGCGGCAGGCCGGTCGAGGCGGCCACCCAGCCATTCGGGTCGACCACCAGGGCCTGCCCGTCGATCTTCGCCAGCAGCGGCGCGGCCACGGCGCGCAGGCGGTCCAGGCGGGTGCGGTGGACATCGCGCAACCTCGCCTCCGCCAACCCGGCCACGGCTCGGACCAGCGCGAGGGTGGTGGGGTGCATGGTGTCGGCGGGCCCGCTGACGTCCACCGCGCCGAGCAGCCTCCCGTCGCGCGGGTCGCGGATCGGCGCGGCCGAGCAGCTCCACGCGTGGTGGCTGCGCACGTAGTGCTCGGCCGAGTGGACCTGCACCGGCACGCCCTCGACCAGCGCCGTGCCGATGGCGTTGGTGCCCACCGTGTTCTCCAGCCAGCACGCGCCCTCGACGAACCCGAGGCGGTCGGCCCGGCGGAACACACCCGGGTGCCCATCCCGCCACAGGACTCGTCCCTCGACGTCGACGATGACCACGATGTGCCCGGCGCTTTCGGCCGCCGGGACCAGGCCGCTGCGCAGCGCCAGCAGCGCGTCATCGGTGATGCCGCAGGTGACGCGACGATGCTCGACCTCGCCAGCGGACACCGGTCGACACTCCGCGCCGTGGTCCGGGTTCACACCCTGGCTGCGCGCGCGGTTCCAGGACTCGGCGATCAGCGGCCGCGGCGGAACCGCCGGGCGGCGACCGCTCACCACGGCGTCGTGCGCACGGGCGACCGCACGGGCGTACTGCCGCGTATCCGTCCCCACGGGGAGCGCGGCCTCGTCGAGGCGATGGGTCCGCATGGCCAGCTCCTGTCGGTCCCGCAACAACGCTGTGTCTCGCCACGAGACGTCGCCATAGGAGACGGCGTCACGGGGCGGATGCGCAAGAGTTGCACAGGGTTGCGTCCCGCGTCGAGACCTTCGAACCTCCGTTCGATCCAATCCACAGAGGACACAATCTGCCCAGAAGATCGTTGCCACTGGGCGACATCCCACATGCAACCCACTGCAACGCTGGTCCGCTCTTTCGAGATCCGCTTACGTTTGCCCACCAAGAGCCACGGCGGGTCTGCGCGATCCGATCGGGCGGACCACCCGCCCCATCCGCACATCGCCAGGTCGCCGGACCGCACGCGGAAAAGGAGCGAGATGGCCTTGAACAAGCAAGAGCTGCTGCGCGCTTATCGAAAGATGTCCGAGATCCGCGCGTTCGAGGACCGCCTGCACGAGGAGAACGCCACCGGCGACATCCCCGGGTTCATCCACCTGTACTCCGGGCAGGAGGCGATCGCCGTAGGCGTGTGCGAGAACCTGCGGTATACCGACTACATCGGCTCGACGCACCGCGGCCACGGTCACTGCATCGCCAAGGGCTGCGACATCCGCGGGATGATGGCGGAGATCTTCGGCAAGGACGACGGCCTGTGCCACGGCAAGGGCGGATCGATGCACATCGCCGACCTGTCGGTCGGCATGCTCGGCGCCAACGCGATCGTCGGCGGCGCACCGTCGCTGGCGATCGGTGCCGCTTTGAGCGCCAAGACGCTGCGCAACGGCGGGATCGCCGCGTCGTTCACCGGCGACGGGGGCTCGAACCAGGGCACCACCTTCGAAGCCATGAACATGGCGGTGGTCCTCAAGCTGCCGATCATCTTCGTCATCGAGAACAACGGGTTCGGCGAGGCCACCGGCACCGACTACGCGGTCGGCGCGCCGGACATCGCCGCCCGGGCGGCCGCGTTCGGCATGCCCGCGGTGAAGGTCGACGGCACCGACTTCTTCGAGGTGCACGAGGCCACTCGACAGGCCGCCGAGCGGGCCCGCGACGGCGGCGGGCCGACCACCATCGAGGCCCGGGCGAACCGGTTCTGGGGCCACTTCGAGGGCGACGCGCAGCTGTACCGGACCCCGGAGCAGGTCGCGGAGCTGCGCCGGACGAGGGATCCGCTGCAGAACTTCCGCGACGAGGTGGACCGCAAGAAGGCCACCGCGAAGGAACTCGACGCCATCGACGAGGAATCCCGGCGGCTCGTCGACGATGCGGTCGCCCGCGCCCGCGCCGCCGCGTACCCGCCGATCGAGAACCTGCTCACCGACGTCTACGTCTCGTACTGAAGGGCTGGCAACGATGACCACGTCGAAGAAGACGTACCGCGAGGCCGTGAAGGACGCCCTCTGCCAGGAGATGGAGCGCGACGAGACCGTCGTGCAGATCGGCGAGGACCTGCGCGGCGGCCACGCCGGCACCAACCCGGAGTTGGAGACGAAGAAGGTCGAAGCGTTCGGCGGCGTCCTCGGCGTCACCAAGGGCCTGTGGACCCAGTTCGGCTCCGAGCGTGTCATCGACACGCCGATCACGGAGTCAGCGATCATCGGCATGGCGGCCGGTGCGGCGCTGACCGGCCTGCGGCCCGTGGCAGAGCTGATGTTCATGGACTTCTTCGGGGTCTGCTACGACGCGCTCTACAACCAGGCGGCTAAGTTCCGGTACATGTTCGGCGGCAAGGCGCGCACGCCGATGGTGATGCGCGGCATGATCGGCGCGGGGTTCTCCGCTGCCGCCCAGCACTCGCAGTCGCCTTACAACGTGTTCGCCGCCGTGCCCGGCCTCAAGGTCGTGGCGCCGTCGAACGCCTACGACGCCAAGGGGCTGCTGATCCAGGCCATCCGAGACGACGACCCGGTCGTGTTCTGCGAGCACAAGACCCTCTACGACACGAAGGCCGAGGTGCCGGACGAGCCCTATGCGATCCCGTTCGGAGTGGCCAACTACACCCGGCAGGGCACGGACGTGACGGTGATCGCCCTGTCCGCCATGGTCGGCGCCGCCAACGACGCGGCCGACAAGCTGGCCGCCGAGGGCGTCTCGGTCGAGGTCGTGGACCCGCGGACCGTCTCGCCGCTGGACGAGGAGGGCATCCTCGAATCGGTGGCCGCCACCGGCCGGGTGGTCGTCGTGGACGAGTCCGCGGCCCGCTGCGGTTTCGGCCACGACGTGGCCGCGCTCATCGCGACCAAGGCGTTCGACTCGCTGCGGGCGCCGGTCGAGCTCGTGACTCCGCCGCACACGCCGGTTCCCTTCTCCCCCAAACTGGAGAAGGCCTGGTTGCCGGACGCGGCCCGCATCGAAACCGCGATCCGCAGGCTGGTGGCGAACTGATCATGGGCGACATCAACCTGATCGAAGTGCCGAAGTGGGGCCTTTCCATGGAGGAGGGCACCATCACGAAATGGCTGGTCGACGAGGGTGCCGGGTTCCGCAAGGGCGACCCGATCTGCGAGGTCGAAACCAGCAAGATCACCAACGAGATGGAAGCGCCCTTCGACGGGGTGCTGCGCCGCGTCCTCGCGAAGCCGGGCGAGACGCTACCGGTGGGAGCCGCGATGGCGGTGTCGGCAGACGCCGACGTCCCGGATGCGGCGATCGAGGAGTTCCTGGCGGCGAACGGGTCTACGGTACCGGAACCCGTTGCGGCGAAAGCAGTTTTGCCCGCTGCCCCGATGGCGGCAGCGGCGCCGGTCGCGACACCGGGAACGACCGTGGTCCCAGAATCGCTGGCAGGCTCGACGAACGGCGACGTCTTCGCAACGCCGCACGCGCTCAAGCTCGCGGCCAAGCTCCAGATCGATCTCGGCGAGGTGACCGGTTCCGGCCGCATCGGCCGGGTTTCGGTGGCCGACGTCTACGCCGCCATCCGCGCGGCGGGAGGCACAGTCGCAGAACCGTTGGCACCGCAGCGTAACGCCACTCCCACACGGTCCGCACAGGACGACAGCAGCGTCAACGCCACCCCGGTGGCGCGGCGCCTCGCGGCGGGCCTCGGCATCAACCTGCACGACTGCCGGGCCACGGGTGCGCGCGGCCGGGTGTGCGTCGCGGACGTCCGCGAGGCAGAGCGGAAGTTCCTGCCCGCTGCCGGACCGGAGGTCCGCGAAACCGCCCCGGCCGCACCGGAATTCGAGACCGTACCGCTCGATTCGATGCGCAAGGTCATCGGCCGTCGGCTGCAGGCTTCGAAGCAGACCTCCCCGCACTTCCGGCTGACCGCGGACCTGGAGATCGACGCGCTGCTCGCCCTGCGGAAGCAGATCAACGCCACGGTGCCGGCGGTCAAGCTCTCGGTGAACGACTTCATCGTCAAGGCGTGCGCGGCCGCGCTGCGCGAGGTCCCGGACGTCAACGTGCAGTTCGACGAGGAATCTCAAGCGGTGCTCCGGTATTCCGCCGCCGACATCTCCGTCGCGGTGGCGCTGCCCTCGGGCCTGATCACGCCCATCGTGCGCGGGGCCGGCACCAAGTCCCTGGCCGAGATCTCCGGCGAGGTGCATTCCCTGGTCACCAAGGCCAAGACCGGCCGGCTCAAGCCCGAGGAGTTCCAGGGCGGCACCTTCACGGTCTCCAACCTGGGCATGTTCGGGGTGCGCGAGTTCGACGCGATCATCAACCCGCCGCAGGCGGCGATCCTCGCGGTCGGCTCCGGCGAGCAGCGCCCGTGCGTCGACAATGGACAGATCATCGCCCGGACGGTCCTGACGGTGACGCTCTCCTGCGACCACCGCGTGATCGACGGTGCGCTCGGCGCGACGTTCCTACGGGAGCTCAAGCGTTTCGTCGAATCACCGGCCCTGATGCTGGTCTAGGAGGAGCGATGACCGAAAAGTACGATGTGCTCGTCGTCGGCGGCGGCCCCGGCGGCTACGTGGCGGCCATCCGCGCCGCCCAGCTCGGGCTGCGCACGGCCGTCGTCGAACGCGATCGGCTCGGGGGCATCTGCCTGAACTGGGGATGCATCCCGACCAAAGCGCTGCTGCACGGCGCGGACGTCGCCCACACGCTCGCCAACCTGCGGCCACTGGGCTTTACCGCGAGCGGGGTGGAGTTCGACGTGGCGCAGCTGGTGGCGTTCAGCCGCTCGGTTTCGGACCGCCTCGCCGGCGGCGTCGAATACCTGATGCGCAAGAACGGCATCGACGTCGTCAACGGGTCCGCCCGACTGGTCGGCAAGGGCGTGGTCGAGGTCGTCGGGGAGCACCCGAGGACGCTGCGCGCCGACCACGTGATCCTGGCGACCGGCGCGCGCCCCCGCTCGCTGCCCGGTGTGGTGCCCGACGGGGACCGGGTCTGGACGTACTTCGAGGCGCTGGTGCCGGCGGAGGTCCCCAAGTCCTTGCTGGTCATCGGTTCCGGCGCGATCGGGGTCGAATTCGCCAGCCTCTACAACGACCTCGGCAGCGAGGTCACGCTCGTCGAGGTGGCCCCGCAGGTCATGCCCGCCGAGGACGCCGCGGTCGCCGAGCACGTGCGCAAGAAGTTCGAGAAGCGTGACATCCGGGTGCACACCGGCGCATCGGTGTCCGAGGTCGCCGCGGCGGCCGACCACGTGACCGCGACGCTGAACCTCGCCGACGGCGCGGCGGAGCGGCTCGTCGCTGAGCGGGTCCTGGTCGCGGCGGGCGTCGAGGGCAACGTGACGGGGCTCGGGCTCGAAGGGATCGGGGTCAAGGTGGAACGCGGATTCGTCCGCACCGACCAGTGGTGCCGGACCAACGTGTTCGGTGTCTACGCGATCGGTGATGTGGCGGGCGCCCCGTGCCTCGCCCACAAGGCGAGCCACGAAGGCGTGGTATGCGTCGAGCGACTCGCCGGGGTGGAGCACGTGAAACCGCTGGACCCGAGCCGAATTCCGGGCTGCACCTACGCACGACCGCAGGTCGCCCGTCTCGGCCTGACCGAGGCCCAAGCCCGGGCAACGGGACGCCCGTTGCACATCGGCCGGTTCGACCTGCAGGCCTCCGGCAAGGCGATGGCCATCGGCGAAGCCGACGGCTTCGTCAAGACCATCTTCGACGCCGCTACCGGCGAACTGCTGGGCGCGCACCTGGTCGGTCCGGACGTCACGGAACTGGTCCAGGGCCTCGGTATCGCCCACTCGCTGGAGGCCACGGCCGACGACCTCGCCGAGGCGGTCTTCGCCCACCCAACCCTGTCAGAAGCCGTGCACGAATCGGTCCTGGCAGCCCTGGGCAGACCGCTGAACGCGTAACCACGTCCGCGGGGTCCGGCCGCGGAAGACCCGGACTCCGCGGATCACGAGACGCGTTGCAGGTGGATCGGTAGGCCGTCGGAGGGCATGGGGCCCGTTCCAATCAAGCGCTAGATGAGTTCGTCGTCCTCGGCGGCTCGGGTATAAATGGTTTCCCCGCGCAGGACCGTGCACAGGCAGCGCGGCAGCGGGGCGTCCGGGGAAAGGTCCGGCAGGCCCGGCAGGCCCGCCCGCGGGTCGGTGGACCACCGCTGCACCCGCGAATCAGGTGCCGCCACAACGAGATTCCCGGCTTCCCACACCGCGTAGGTCGCGGGCGCACCGGGAACCAACGTGCCGGTCACGCCGTCGTCGACCCCGGCGGCTCGCCAACCGCCCCGGGTGTGCGCCATGAACGCGGCACGCGGTGAGATGCCGAAACCGGCGGTGCGGTGGTGCACCGCGGCCTGCACCGCGCGCCACGGGTCGACCGGCGTGACCGGTGCGTCCGAACCGAACGCCAGCAGCACGCCGTCGGCGGCGAGCTTCGAGAACGGGTTGAGCCGGGTGCCGCGCCCGACGCCGAGGCGCCGCGCGTACATGTCGTGTGAACCGCCCCAGGCGGCGTCGAAGGACGGCTGGACCGACGCCACCACGCCGAACCTGCCCAGTTCGGCGGCCTGGTGTTCGTCGACCATCTCCAGGTGCTCCAGCCGGTGGCGCAGGCTCGCCAGCGCCGGAGCACCCACGATCTCGGCCGCCTTGCGGAAGCCGTCGCAGACCTCGGCCACCCCGGCATCGCCGATCACGTGGAATCCGGCCTGGATCCCGGCGCGCGTGCACTCCACCAGGTGCTCGGCCACCGCGTGCGCGTCGAGGTAGAGCACGCCCGCCGTGGTCCGGTCGTCCGAGTAGGGCTCACGCAGCGCCGCGGTGCGCGAACCGAGCGCACCGTCGACGAAGAGATCACCGGCCAGGCCGCGGACACCGAGCTCGCGGGCCCGGTCCACCGCGCCCAGTTCGCCCCAGTAGCCGACGACCTCCGGCACGCCGCCCTGCGCCGCGAGCGCCAGCAGGTCCGCCAGGTCGTCCGCCCCGGAGATGTCCGGCCCGCCGCATTCGTGCACGCACGCCACGCCCCGCGAGGCCGCGTGCCGCAGGAAGGCCAGCTGCGCTTCCTGGCGCTGCGCGGCACCGAGGGCTTCTCGTGCGGCGCGGCGGACGTGGTGGTGCGCGACGCGCGTCAGCGGGCCTTGCTCGCTCCAGCCTTCGGCCCCGCGGGCCAGCGGCGCCCGGTCCACCAGCGCCCTGGACACCAGCGCGGAGTGCACATCGATCCGGGACAGGTACACCGGCGCGCCGCCCGCGGCGCCGTCGATCTCGTCGCGGGTCGGGGGTCGCCGCTCCGGCCACCACGTCTCGTCCCACCCATGGCCCCACACCAGCGTGCCCGGGTACTCCGCCACGTGATCCCGCAGTGCGTGCAGGAATTCCGTCAGCGACGCGCAACCGGTCAGGTCGAGGCCGTTGAGCAGCAGGCCGGTCGAGGTCGCGTGCACGTGCGCGTCGACGAAGGCAGGCGCCACGAACGCGCCTTCGAGGTCGATGACCTCGGCGTCGGGATGCAGCGCACGGCCGGCCTCGTCGGTGCCGACCCACGCGATGGTGCCATCGGTCACGGCCATCGCGGTGGCACCGGCGTCGGCGGGCGAGTGGATCCGCCCACCGAGCAACAACGTGGTCTCGGACATGTCCTTCGTGCTTCCCCGTTCCGGGTTTTCCAGCTGCGCAGGTCGAGATCGGTCGAAGGCGTCGACGCACGATCCCGCGATCGAACCGGCCCCCAGCGCGAACCCGGCCGCGATCGTTCTGGCGAGCTTACCCGCCCCCCGGCACCAGCTGACGCCGACGGCGACCGATCACCGGCGCGGGCGCCCGTCCGGTCGTTCTGCCTGCGCAGACCGCTGCGGGGGCAGCAGTTCCGGGCCGGCCGCGGCGGGCTCGTCGTCCTCGGTGACCGAAACCACCTCGCCGTCGATGACGACGCCGCCGGGCGCGGTCGCGCCCGGCCGGCGGTAGGCCTGCTGGGTGTGCAGCCACATCTGGTCCCGCATCGCCTTCGACCGCCGCTCCGCCGCGCGCAGCATCCGCTTGCGCAGCACGGCGCGGACCGGTGGCAGCAGGCACAGCAGGCCGGCCACGTCGCTGAGGAACCCCGGAAGGATGATCAGAATGCCCGCGGCGGCGATGAGCACGCCGTCGGAGAGTTCCCTCTCCGGAGGCCGTCGCCGGCGCGTGGCTTCGCGGAACTCCTGCAGGGTCCGGCGGCCCTGCCAGCGCAGCAGCCAGCTACCCAGCACGGCGGCGGCGACCAGCAGGCCGATAGTGGGCAGCACCCCGATCGCCTGGCCGACGGCGACCAGCACGGCGAGTTCGACCACACCGGCGACGAGGAGAAGGGCGAGGATCTGCACGGCGCGGAGACCTCCTGTCGGTGGCAGTCACCCGGTTCAACGAACCAGACGCCGCAAATGCTCCCAAAACCCGCAGAGGTGATGAAGGCCGCCGCGCGGCGGCCCCATAGACTTCCACGCGATGCTGGCGCACAAGTCGAAACCACTGATCCTGCTGCTGGTCGGCACCGTGCTCGCGCTCGCGGTGTTGATCAGCGACCAGTACCTGCCGGGATTGCCGCTGCAGCCCAAGCAGCTCCCGGCCGCGGTGGTGACCCTCGGCGACAGCACGATGTCCGGCGAAGGCGGCGGCAACTACGAGGCCGGCACCAACGGCGAGCAGGACAACTGGTGCCACCGCTCGGCCGCCGCGCCGGTCAACCAGCTGCGGCTGCCGCCCACCGTGACCCGCATCAACCTGGCCTGCTCGGGCGCGCGGACCGATCTGGTGAGCGCGAACCCGGAACCCGGCCACGCCGAGGGTTCCCAGTCGCAGCGGCTGGCCGAGCTGGCGCGGCGCTACCGGATCACCGACGTCGTGGTGCAGGTCGGCGCGAACGACGACCCGGGCTTCACCGAAGTCGTCAACCGGTGCGTGGAAGCCTGGGTGCGGCAGGCCCCGGACGGTTGCGCGGCGCCGCTGCGCACCGCGTGGCCGCAGCGCGTGGAGCGGATGAAGCCGAAGGTGCTGGGCGCGCTGCACGACATCCGGGCGGCGATGGACAGCGCGGGTTACACGCCGAGCAGCTACTCGCTGATCGTGCAGTCCTACGCCTCGCCGGTCGGCCCCGGGGTCAAGCCCGAGCTGCAGGACCTGTCCGGCTGCCCGTTCCTGACCGGCGACCTGGAGTGGATCCGGGACACGGGGGTGCCGCAGTTGTCGGCCGGGCTGCGGGATGTCGCGCGGCAGGCGGACGCCCGGTTCCTGGACCTGTCCCTGGCGGGCTCCGGGCACGAGGCGTGCACCGGGAACCCGCGCACGGCAGAGGGCGAGTGGTTCACCCGGCTGACGGTCGACTGGCCGAGCCTCCAGGACGAGCGGCGCGCGCCGCATGCGATGCAGGAATCGTTCCACGCCAACGCCGCCGGGCACACGCAGCTGGGCCACTGCCTCGGCGAGTTCATGGCCACCGATACCCCGACGGCGATGTGCCTGCCGGACGAGCGCGGCAACCTGAGGCCGGTCCCGGAACACTTCGTGGCCGCCCAAGCCCATCCCTGATCCTGCGACCAGGGCTCGTGAGCGTTTTCAGGCGCCACAGCGCCGAAAATCACTCACGCCCCCCTGGTCGGCTCAGATCGCCGGGGGGCGGTTCTCGAACGGTGTCGACAGCACCACCGTCGTTCGGGTGGAGACCTTCGCCGCCTCGCGGATCTGCCGGAGCAGTTCCTCCAGTCCCAGCGGCGAGGCCACCCGCACCTGCAGGATGTAGGACTCGTCGCCGGCCACCGAATAGCACGACTCGATCTGCGGAAGGTGCTCCAGCCGTTGCGGGTAGTCGTCCGGCGCGGCCGGGTCGATCGGGGTCAGCGAGATGAACGCGGTCAGCGGCAACCCGATCTGGTCACCGTCCACTTTGGCCGTGTAGCCCTGCAGGGCACCGCGCTGCTCCAGGCGGCGAACCCGCTGGTGCACGGCGGAAACGCTCAAACCGACGCGTTCGGCCAGATCGGTGAAGCTGCACCGGCCGTCCCGCGCGAGTTCGCGCAGGATGGTCCGGTCGGTGCCTTCCAGGGCGCCTGGCGTCGCGGACCTGTCGCTCACGCCGGCAGCACCATCAACTCGTGCGGCTGGTTGTTCACGCTCTCCACGCCGTCCTCGGTGACGATGACGATGTCCTCGATCCGCGCGCCCCAGCGCCCCGGCTGATAGATGCCCGGCTCGACGCTGAACGCCATGCCCGCCTCCAGCGGCAGGGCATTGCCGCCGACGATGTAGGGCTCCTCGTGCACGTCCAGCCCGATGCCGTGCCCGGTGCGGTGCACGAAGAACTCGCCGAACCCGGCGGCGGCGATCGGCTCGCGGGCGGCGGCGTCGATCGACTCGGCGGTCGCGCCCGGCCGCACCGCCTCGACCGCGGCGCGCTGCGCGGCCTCCAGCACTGCGTAGGTCTCGCGGACGTCCGCCTGCGCGGGCTCGCCGATCGCGTAGGTGCGGGTGCAGTCGGAGTTGTAGCCCTCGGCGTTCGGGCCGCCGATGTCGATGACGACCACGTCGCCGCGCTCGATCACCCGGTTCGACACGGCGTGGTGCGGGCTGGCACCGTTCGGTCCCGAGCCGACGACGACGAACGCCGCCTCGGTGTGGCCCTCTTCGAGGATCGCGGCGGAGATGTCGGCGCCGACCTCGGCCTCGGTCCGGCCCGGCTTGAGGAACTCGGCCATCCGGGCGTGCACCCGGTCGATGGCGGCCCCGGCCTTGCGCAGCGCCTCGATCTCGGCGGCGTCCTTGCGCATCCGCAGTTCGCGCAGCACGGTCCCGGCCAGCACCTGTTCAGCGTCGGGCAGGGCGTCGCGCAGCGGGAGCACGTGCAGCGCGGGCATCACGTCGGCGACGGCCAACCGGGCGGGCGCCCCGCCGCGGCCGGCCAGGTCGGCCACCATCGCGTGCGGGTCCTGGCCGTCGACCCAGGTCACGACGTCGATGCCGAGCTCGGCCAGCGGGATGTCGGCGAAGCCGAGCTCCTCCAGCTTCGGCAGCACCAGCGCGGGCCGGCCGCCGGCCGGCAACACCAGGCAGGTCAGCCGTTCGTGCGACTCCCCGCCCGCGCCGAGGAGGTAGCGCAGATCGGAACCGGGCGTGATCAGCAGCGCGTCGAGTTCCGCCGCGGCAGCAGTTTCGGCGGCTTTGGTGAGCCGGGCCGCGAACACTGATGGATCCTGCTTAATCGAGACGGTGGCCATGGCTCCCAAGCCTAACCCCGGGGCGGCGACCCGCCGCCCCGGCTGGTCCAGATCCCGCCGTGCGGGGCCCGCAGCGTGGCGCCGAAGGTCATCGACAGCGCACCGGTCGTCGCCGAGCCGATCACGATCGAGGGGATCACCCGCAGCGGATCGCCCGCCGCGAGGCGAAGATCACCGCGTCGGCCGCCGCGATGTCCGCCGCGGACAGCGGCGTCGAACCCGCCCCTTTCCAATTTCCATTGAAATTGCGGACCCACCGCGAGCAGGGGGCGAGGACGTGACAAGCTGGCGAGCTGTGACTGGTCCCCTGATGCTCGTCGATTCGGCCGGGTTGTGGTTCCGCTCGTACTACGCACTGCCCGATTCGCTGACCGCCCCGGACGGCACGCCGGTGAACTCGGTGCGCGGATTCTGCGACATGCTCGCCAAGCTGATCAGCGACCGGCGCCCGTCGCGGCTGGTGGCGTGCCTGGACAATGACTGGCGGCCGCAGTTCCGCGTCGACGCGCTGCCGTCCTACAAGGCACACCGCGTCGCCGAGGACGACCCCGCGGCCGAAGAGGTCCCGGACACGCTGTCGCCGCAGATCCCGGTGATCCTCGAAGTCCTCGACGCGGCGGGCATCGCCACCGCCGAAGCCGAGGGCTACGAGGCCGACGACGTCATCGGCGCGCTGGCCGACCGCGAGGACCGGGACCCGGTCGAGGTCGTCACCGGCGACCGGGACCTGTTCCAGCTGGTGCGCACGCAGCCCACCGCGGTCCGGGTGATCTACGTCGGCGCAGGCCTGGCGAAGGCGCAGGACTACGGCCCCGCCGAACTCGCGGAAAAGTACGCCCTGTCGGCCGACCGAGCCGGTGACGACTACGCGGAAATGGCGATGCTGCGCGGAGATCCGTCGGACGGGTTGCCCGGGGTGGCCGGCATCGGCGAGAAGACGGCGGCGAAGCTGATCATCCAGTTCGGCTCGCTCGAAGCGCTCCTCGCGGCGGCCGGGAGCGGCGATTCCCGCCTGACCCCGAGGATCCGGGGCAAGCTCGCGGAAGCCGCCGACTACCTGGCCGCGGCCCCGTCGGTGGTCCGGGTGGCCCGCGACGCCCCGGTGGTCCAGGACCGCCCTGATGCGCTCCCACAGTCCCCTGTGGACATCGACCGCCTGCGCGAGCTCCAACGCATCTGGGGCCTGGGCGCCAGCATCGACCGCCTGATCGCGGCCCTGACCCCCTAAGCCGCTAGAAAGCCTAGCATCTGTCCACTGTGGATTCCGCTCGGAGGTGGCGCTCGAATTCGACCGGGTCGTGCGCGCAGAACACGTCGATCTCGCTTCGGTGCGCGGTCACCAGGTCGCGCAGCCGGTCCTGGTTCCGCCTCCGCTGCGGGCCGTCTTCCTGGGCCCGGTTCTGGAAGTGGCGCAGGACCGGCGTGCAATGTGGACTGTCCGCCATCTCGCCGTGGTAGAAGTAGGCGTCACCGGCGTGCAGCAGCCACCGCCCGTCCGGCCGCCGCACCGCCACTCCGGCGTGCCCGCGGGTGTGCCCGACCAACGGGACGAGCAGGATCTCCGGCGGCAGCCCGGGCACGTCGCGCACCGCCTCGAAGCCGAACCAGCGCTCTCCACCTGAACTGCCGTGGACGTTCCACTTAGGACCGTGCCGCCACTGGTGGCCGAGGTAGCGCGACGGCTCCGGGCTGCGCAACATTGCCTGGTACTCCACGTCGTGCACGTGGACCTGCGCCTGCGGGAAGTCCGGCAGTCCCCCGGCGTGATCGCGGTCCAGGTGGGTCAGCACGATGTGCTGCACGTCCTCGGTGCGGTAGCCGAGGCGCTTGATCTGCGCCGCCGCCGTTTCCGCCACGTCCAGCACCGGGCGGGTCAGCCGCAGCCAGCTCCGCTCCAGGTGCTCGACGTGCGTGGTGACGTCCGGGACGCCCAGACCGCTGTCGACGAGCACCAATCCCCGCTCGGTCTCGACCAGCAGGCAGTGGCAGACCATCCGGGCCGGACCGAGCAGACCACCGCCCTCGTTGACCAGCCGGCCGCCGAACGGCCGCATGGTCCCGCAGTTCAGGTGGTGGACCCGCATCAAACTTCCTCCGTCCGAGCGCTTTCGAGCAGTTCCGCCAGCTGATCGCCCACCGTCCGCATCGCCGCGAGGTCCCGCTGGACCTTGCAGAGCAGCCGGGCACCTTCGAGCATCGACAACGCGGTCACCGCGACAGTTGGTCTACATATTTTCAAGGTGCCCAGGCCCGGACTCCCCGGTCGCGCGAAACGAAAAGTGCGCACGGGCGCTCAGAAGCTGGTGCCGCACCAGGGCGGTACGACGGTGGCGAACAGGGAGTCCGCCGCCGGGACGGCCGCCGGGTCGTGCGCCTGGACGCGGCCCGCCGCCACGAGCGCCGACGCGGACTGGTCGCCCAGGTACAGCGCCGCGAGCGTGGCGACGTCGAGGCTGAGCTGGGGTTCGCCGGAACACCGGTCCACGCCGTCCGGGCCGACGCGGTAGCGGCCTTCGTTCTCCGGGAGGAACGCGTCGCGAACCTCGACCACCACCGGATCCGCCGCGCCGAAGGTCCGCGCGCGCAAGGCAGCGAGCACGTCCACCAAGCGCACCCACAGGTCGTCTTCGACCGTGGTGATCCGGCACTGGCGGCGATCGGTCAGCCACCACTCCAGCGGCTCGTCCACCGGCCGGATCCCGGCCACCAGCCGGTCCCCCAGGTCGAGGTCGAACAGGAAGCGCCACAGCTCCGCCGTCGCCGTGGCATCGGCCGCCGAAACGTCGACGACCCGCACCGTGTTGAACCGGTTGTCATCGGTCTTCGGCTCGTAGATGAGGAACCCGTCGTCCACCCCGTCCTCGTCGGCGTGCACGGCGACGGTGAGCCCCTTGCCCAGCATCGACCACTGGGCCGACCACCACGCGTCGGCGCGCCCGATCCGGCCCGGCCGGTCCAGGCCGCACCGCTCGTAGATGGCCGGCAGGAGCGGCTCCGCCTTCGCCTGGTCCACCAGCCGCACCCGGCCGCCGCGCGGCATCTCCGCGCGCACCGCCACCCTGGCCCGGTCCAGCTCCACCGACCGGCACCTGGTGGCCACGCCGTAACCGAACCGCTCGTAGATCACCGCTTCGGACGCGCGCAGCATCGCCACCGCCTCGCCGCGCTCGCGCACCTCCTCGAGCTGCGCGCGCATCAGCGACGTGAGCACCCCGCGACGCGTCTGGTCGGCGCGGACCCCGACACCCGCTACCGCGCCCGCCGGCAGCCGCCGACCGCCCGGCACCGCCAGCATGTTCGTAATCGTTCTCGTCGTCCCGGCCAGCTCACCGTCGACGAACGCCCCCAGCACCCGACCCGGCTCGTGCAGGGCCGCGTTGCCTGCCCACTCCTCGTCGCTCGACGGCTGCCACAACAGGGCATGGCGGAACAGGTCGTTCGCCCCGCGGAACTCGGATTCGGACAACGCGCGCACTTCGTGCTGGCTCACGCCACCGATCTTGCCTGCCGCCCCGGCATGCGTCGACCGAATTTCACTTGGGGTGGCCGACCTCGTAGACGCCCTTCTCGTTCTTGACCGTCACCGTGACGGTCTTGGTCGCCGAGTCGATGCTGACCTTGCAGTCGAAGCGCTGACCGACCGCCACCGGCTGCCCGCTCGGGCAGCTGACGTTTCCGACCCCCTGCAGCCCGTAGGAGCCCTTCAGGGTCTGCGTGACGCCCTTCTCCACGCTGGCCGCGTCGAACACCGGCCGCACGAACCAGCCCGGCGTGACGAACCCGAGCACCAGCACCACGCCGACCACGAGGACCGCGCCGATCCCGCCGAGCACCCACGGCAGCGCCGAGCGCTTCTTCTTCGGCCGTTCGAACTGGTCGAACCTCCCGTAGCCGCCCGGTGCCGGATACTGCCCGCCCTGCGGGTACTGCGGCCGGCCATAGCCGTAGGGCTGCTGCTGGGGTGGCTGCGGCTGCTGCGGCGGCTGCTGCGGAGGTCGCTGCGGCGCGAAACCACCCGGCTGCGGATAGCCCGGCGCCGCCGGCTGCATCCCAGGCCCCTGGGGTTGCTGCCCCCACTGGGGATAGCCCCCCGGCGGGCCGTAGGGGGACGACATCTGCACCTCCGACGAAGTTCACCTGGCCATCGCGACATTCCCGACGCCAGGAGATCCAACCACAACAGCCCGGCCGCCCGAATCGGCCGGGCGGCGGTCACAAGGCGCCGGCGGCGACCACGCCGCGGCGGATCGCGGTGACCGCCTTCACCGCCGACGAACCCACCGGGTCCGCCGCCCCGACGACCTCGCGGATCTGGTCGAGCAGGTCGATGACCTGGCGGCACCAGCGCACGAAGTCACCGGCTGACAGCTCGTGCCCGCTGGAAGCGGCCGCGGTGAGGACCTTCTCCAGCGACTCGCCGCGCGCCCAGCGGAACACCGGCCAGGCGAAACCGGCGTCCGGCTCGCGGGTGCGGTCCAGCTTGTGCCGCCGCTCGTCGTCCTCCAGCTCCGCCCACAGCCGCCAGGTGGCGGCCAGCGCGTCGCTGACCGCACCGGCCGGCACCTGCGGCGCCAGGCCCTCCCGCCGCGACTCGTAGACCAGCGACGACACCACGGCCGCCAACTCGGCGGGCCCCAGCCCGCGCCACGCCTCGACCCGCAGGCACTCGGCCGCCAGCAGGTCCGACTCGCTGTAAAGCCGCGACAGCCGCCGCCCGTGCTGGGTGACCTCGCCCTCCGACGAGCCCGCCACCGGCAGGTAGTCCCGTTCGGTCAGCAGCGCGACGATCCGGTCGAAGGAGCGGGCCAGCGAGTGCGTGGTCGCGGCGACCTTACGCCGCAGGTTCTCGTTCTCGCCCCGCAGCCGCTCGTACCGCTCGGCCCACCGGGCGTGGCTCTCCCGCTCGTCGCAGCCGTGGCACGGGTGCGCCTTCAACGCGCGCCGCAACGTCGCCAGCTCCGCGTCGTCGGTCGCGTCGGAGCGCCGCCGGCCACGTCCGCCCGGGGCCTCGAGGCCGGTGTTGCGCAGCGTCGAGGCGAGGTCCCGGCGGGACTTCGGCGAGCGGGTGTCGACGTGCTTCGGCAGCTTGATCTTACCCAGCGGCTCCACCGGCGAGGTGAAGTCGGCGACCGACAGCCGCCCCGACCAGCGGTCTTCGGTGACCACCAGCGGCCGCGGCTCGCCCATCGGCTCCAGCCCCGGGTCGATGACCACCGCCAGCCCCGAACGCCGCCCGCCGGGCACCGCGATCACGTCGCCCTTGCGCAGCTTCTCCAGCGACTTCGCCGCCTCCGCGCGCCGCGACTGGCGGTTCTGCCGGGCCAGGTGCTTCTCCCGCTCGGAAATGCGGCGACGCAGCTCGAAGTACTCGTCGAAATCGCCCAGGTGGCAGTGCATCGCCTCGGAATAGCCCGTCAGCGCCTCGTTGTTGCGATCCACGCGCCGGGACAGGCCGACCACCGAGCGGTCGGCCTGGAACTGCGCGAACGACTGCTCCAGCAGTTCCCGCGCGGCGTCCTGGCCGACGCGCTGCACGAGGTTGACCGCCATGTTGTAGCCGGGCCGGAACGACGAGCGCAGCGGGTACGTGCGGGTCGAGGCCAGCCCGGCGACCTGCTTGGGGTCGACGCCCGGCTGCCAGACGACCACCGCGTGGCCCTCGACGTCGATGCCGCGCCGCCCGGCCCGGCCGGTGAGCTGTGTGTACTCGCCAGGGCTGAGGTCCACGTGTGACTCGCCGTTGAACTTCACCAGCCGCTCCAGCACCACCGTGCGGGCGGGCATGTTGATGCCCAGCGCCAGCGTCTCGGTGGCGAACACGGCCTTGACCAGGCCGCGGACGAACAGCTCCTCGACGGTCTCCTTGAACGCCGGCAGCAGGCCCGCGTGGTGCGCGGCCAGGCCGCGCTCCAGCGCCTCCCGCCACTCCCAGAAGCCCAGCACCGCCAGGTCGGACTCCGGCAGGTTGGCGGTGTGCTCGTCGATCACCTCACGGATTTCGTCGATCTCCGCGTCGGTGGTCAGCCGCAGCCCCGCCCGCATGCACTGGGAAACGGCCTGGTCGCAGCCGTTGCGGCTGAAGATGAACACGATCGCCGGCAGCAGCCCGGCCGCGTCCAGCCCGGTCAGCGTCTCTACCCGCGACGGCGGGTAGAACCGCGGCGGGCGCGGACCCTTGCCCCTGGTGTTCGGCCCGCCGCGCCGACCGCCGTAGGGCAGGTGCACGCGGGCCAGCTGCTGGGTGTGCCGCACCAGGTTCGGGTTGATCTGCAGTTCGCGGTCCGCGGTCTCGCCGCCGAACAGGTCGAACATCCGGGGCCCGACCAGCATGTGCTGCCACAGCGGCACCGGCCGGTGCTCGTCGACCACGACCGTGGTGTCGCCGCGCACCTCCTGCAGCCACTCGCCGAATTCCTCGGCGTTGCTGACCGTCGCCGACAGGCTCGCCACCTGCACGTACTCCGGCAGGTGCAGGATCACTTCCTCCCACACCGCGCCGCGGAAGCGGTCCGCGAGGTAGTGCACCTCGTCCATCACGACGTAGCCGAGCTGGTCCAGGCTGCGGGAGCCCGCGTAGAGCATGTTGCGCAGCACCTCGGTGGTCATCACGACCACCTGCGCCTCGCCGTTGATCGAGGTGTCGCCGGTCAGCAGCCCGACCGCGTCGCTACCGTGCCGCTCGCACAGGTCGGCGTACTTCTGGTTGGACAGCGCCTTGATCGGCGTGGTGTAGAAGCACTTCCGGCCCTCCTTGAGAGCGAGGTGCACGGCGAACTCGCCGACCACGGTCTTCCCGGCCCCGGTGGGCGCGCACACCAGCACGCCGTGCCCGGCCTCCAGGGCCTGGCAGGCGGTGCGCTGGAACGGGTCGAGCTCGAAGGACAGCTCGCCCGCGAACTCGGCCAACTTGGGGTGCGCGCTGCGACGGGCGTGCGCCGAGAAGGCGTCGGCCGGGGACGGCTTGGTGGGGTACGAACGGCTGGCAGCCACCCCCCAAGGCTTTCACATCGCACCGACCACCGTCGCAGCCCTAGCGCCAGCAGCCATGCGCATCCCATCACAGCCGGGTCAGAAACCCACCACCGTGAGTGCGCCGGGAACGCAGCGCATGCTCAGCGGCAGGCGGGCCTGCGGTTCTCCGTCGGCGTACGCCAGCCAGCCGTTCTCACCGCCCAGCCGCAAACGCCGCGAAGGTGGCCGACGATTTCGCCGGCCACCTTCGCGGAAAGTCCACCACCGGCGGCAGGGTTGATCAACAGGACGCAGTGCACGAGGGAGAATCTTCGCCCACCGGGCCCTAGTTGGCCAGTGCCACCGCAATTTCCATTGAAATCGAAGGTTCGATTTCAATTGGAAATTGCGGATCTCAGTCACGGATCTCAGTCACGGATCTCAGGTCACGGATCTCAGTCACGGATCTCAGTCACGGATCTCAGGTCACGTCGTCGTGCTGTTTCGGGCTCGGCGACGGCGTGCTGTCCAGTCCGGAGGCCCGGAAGTCGATCTTCGAAGCCTCGTCCGGGCTCAGGCCCTCCAGGCCCTGGCCTTCGAGCTTCCTGGCCCGGCGCTTGTCGTTGACCCGGCAGATCAGCATCGCGATGGCGAACAGCACGCTCAGCGCGGCCGCCAGCGCCAGCATCGAGAACGGGTCCTGCCCGGGCGTCGCGATCGCGGCGAACACGAACAGCGCGAAGACCAGCCCCCGCCACCAGCTCTTCAGCTTGGCGTAGCTGACGATCCCGGCCAGGTTGAGCATCACCAGGATCAGCGGCAGCTCGAAGCTGACGCCGAAGATCACCAGCAGCAGAAGCATGAAGCTGATGTACTTGCCACCGGTGAGCGCGGTGAAGAACGCGTTCCCGCCGAACCCGGACATGAACCCCAGCGCCGTCGGCAGGATGTAGTACGCCAACACCGCCCCGGCGACGAACAGCACGGTCGCGCAGCTCACGAACAGCCGGGCGAACTTGCGCTCCTTGGCGTACAGCCCGGGCGTGATGAACGCCCACAACTGATACAGCCACACCGGGCTGAACAGCACCGCGCCGATCGACACCCCGACCTTCAGCGTCAGCATGAAGATCTCGAACGGCTCGGTCTGCAGCAGCTGGCACGTCCCGTTCGGGCTCAGCCGCTGGGTGACCGGCAGCTGGCAGTACGGTTCGAGCAGCACATCGCTGAGCGTGGGCAGCCCGAAGACCGAGTTCGAGAACCACCAGATCCCGAAGATCGCGCCGACGACCACCGCCACGATGGCCACGCCCAACCGGTACCGCAGCTCGTAGAGGTGATCGACGAGCGTCATGGTGCCATCGGGGTTGTGCCTACGCCCCCACCGACGGCGATCCTTGCGGAACGGGTTCAGGCGCCCCAGTGCACTGGCACCCACCTTGTCGTTCCCGTCCTCAGTCAGTTCTTGGAGTCGTTGCGCTGCTTCTCGTCGAGCGCGGACGTGACCGGGGGCGCGCCGGATTCACCGGAAGTCAGCTCCGGCTTCGGCTCCCGCTCGGCCTTCTCCTTCTTGGCCGCTTCCTCGTCGGCCTTCATGCCGCGCGCCTCGGCCTTGAAGACGCGGGCCGACTGGCCGAGCGAACGGGCCATCTGCGGAAGCTTGGTGGCACCGAAGAGCAGCACCAAGACCAAGACGATGAGAATCAGTTCCCAGCCACCTGGCAAACCCATTCGAGTCCAACCTTTCGTGATGTCCCTGCAGGCGCAATGGTACGCAAGGCAGGGGGCGACAAATAGGGCCGTTGCACGTCACCGATCGCGACGTTGGGCGAACGCCACCTTCAGACCGGCCACGCGTGCCTTCACCAGACCGCTGCGATCACCGAAGTCGTGGAAGACCTGCCGCTGCACGGCTTTGAACCTACGCAGCTCCCGGAACAACCGGATCAGCAACAGCGCGAGCAGGATCAGGCCGGCGGCCAGCAGGACAAGACTCCACGTGTACGGCACGGCGTCACCGTAGCGGGCTCAGGTGGACGGGAGGTGACGCGCCCGCGCCAACGCGTCTTTCGCGCGTTGACGCACGTCACATGCCAGTTCGTCGGGGCTGAGCACCCGCACCTGGCCGCCCAGGCCCAGCAGCAGCCGGGCCATCCACGACCGGTCCGAGTACCGCATCCGCACCCGGGCCCGCCCCCGCGGCAGCTCGACCAGCTCGTCCACCGGGTAGTACTCGGCCACCCAGCGCGCGTCGGGCTCCAGCTCCAGCTCGGCAACGAGCTGGTCCGGGGCCGGCCGGAACAGCCCCGCCGACAGATCGGTCGGTTCGGCCTCCGACGGCGGCTGCGCGACCTCGTCCAGCACCTGGACGTCGTCGATGCGGTCCAGCCGGAACATCCGTACCCCGGCCGCGCTGCGGCACCATGCCTCCAGGTAACTGCGCCCGTCGATGAGCAGCAGCCGCATCGGATCCACGATCCGCTCGCTGATGTCGTCACGGGAGGCGGTGTAGTAGCGCATCCGCAGCGCGCGGCGGCGGGTCGTAGCGTCCTGCACCGCCGAGCGCACTCCCGGCCGCACCGCGCCTTCCCGGCCCTCCAGGCCGACCACCACGCCCGCCGGGCGGGCCTGCCCGACGGCGTCCTCCACCTTCGCCAGGGTGCGCTGCACGGCGTCGGTGTCGGCGATGCCCGGGGTGTCGGCCAGCGCCCGCAACGCCACCAGCAGTGCCGTGGCCTCGGAGGCGGTGAGCCGCAGCGGGCGCCGCATGCCCGCGTCGTAGGTGACGGTGATCGAGTCGCTCTCGAAGGACAGGTCGATCAGGTCGCCGGGCCCGTAACCCGGCAGCCCGCACATCCACAGCAGCTCCAGGTCCTTGCGCAGCTGCTGCTCGGTGACGCCGAAGTCGCCCGCGGCGTCGGCGATCGGGATGCCCGGGCGGCTCAGCAGGTACGGCACCAGCGCCAGCAGCCTCGGCAACCGCGCGGTCGCGCTCGTCATCGGCCCTCCTGGTCGAACCCGCGTTCCTGGTCGACGACGTCCAGGTGGATCTCGTGCACCGTCTTGCGCAGCGTGTCCGGCTCCAGCACCGCGACATCCGGCCCGTACCCGGCGAGCCAGCTCGCCGCCGACTCGGGGAAGAGCAGGTCCAGCTCCAGCACGTCACCCGGATCGCCGCCGAGCTCCATCTGCTCGACGACGGTCGCCCGGCGCCGCAACCCCTGCGCACGACCGGCCGCGACCCACATCCGCGCCAGCGTGCTGGGCGGGGGCTCGCGCTGCTCGCCGGCCACCAGCCGCAGCAGGTCGGTGTCCGGCGGCCGCTGCACCTGACCGGCCGGGCCCACCGTCTTGGCCTGCCCCAGGATCCGGGACAGCCGGAAGCAGCGCGGCGCCTGCCGGTCGCGGTCGTGCCCGACCAGGTACCAGCGGCCCCGCCAGGACACCACGCCCCACGGTTCGACCGTGCGGCGGTGCACGTCCGGGCTGCTCGGGCGCCGGTAGTCGAACTCCACCACGCGCCCGGCCTGCACCGCCGCCAGCAGCGACGCGAAGGCGGGTTCGCTGGTGCGCACCTTCGGCTCGACCGCCGCCGAGGAGCGCTCGTCGACGTCGACCCCGGCGGCGCGCAGCTTCAGCAGGGCGCCGCGGGCCGCCGAGGTGAACTCCGGGGAGTCCCACAGCCGCACCGCGAGGGCGACGGCGGCCGCTTCGTCTGGCTCCAGGTCGATGTCGCCGAGCTCGTAGTCGCGGCGGGCGATGCGGTACCCGTCGGCGGAGTCGAAGGCGGAGTTCCGCCCGGTCTCCAGCGGGATCCCCAGGTCGCGCAGCTCGGCCTTGTCACGTTCGAAGGTCCGGAAGAAGGCCTCGCCGGTGGGCGCGCCGGCATAGCCCGGCACGATCGCCCTAATCCGCTCCGCGGTGAGGTACTGGCGGGTCGACAGGAGACACAGCACCAGGTTCACCAAGCGTTCAGCGCGCACAGTGGCCACTTCGAAACTCTAGCTCCGCTGTATTCGATCATGTGTTTGGGTCGGTGCACATCATGCCTAGTGGTGCGGGATGGAGTCACGGTGGCGCGCCGACCCCCGGCGGTTTTCCGCCGCCCCGGAACCTCACCGTTTCGGCCGGCACTGAACGTGTCCGCGAAGATGAAGAATGTTCATAGCTTTAGGCTGACCGCATGCCAGATCGCGTCTTGCACGAAATCCTCACCCGACCCGTCGGTCAACCACTGCGGTGATCCCGCCCAGGTCGGGGCGTGACGGGCGGCTCCCGGCTGGTGCGGTATGAAAACGAGCCCACCATGCCGACCGGAAGGCGGATCTGGTCCGTGACGACCGAGCACGATCCCGAAACCCTAGCCGTGCTGCGCGAGATGGCCGTGAAGATCGCCGCGGCCGCGCCGAAGGATTGGCGGCGCGCCGTGCTGGAGGGATTCGCCGACGGCACGGGATCCGGTCACCGCGGGCCCGTGTACGAGTCGCGGTCGCTCGACAGCACCGGCTCCTCCACCGACCTGCACTACGAGATGTGCCTGGTGCACGAGCTGGAACGGGCCGCGGACCGGCTCACCATCGAGCTCGTCGTCCACCCGACCGGCAGGTTCGAGGCGGTCACCAGCGAATCACTGCGCCGCTCGCCGCGCACCGACCGGGCGGGCTTCACCTACCTCCTGCGGCCCGACGCCTTACCCGCCGAACCCGCGGCGTTCCAGCCCGGCCCCACCCGGGCGGTGCAGGCCGGCGACCCGCAGGAAGCGTTGCAGCTGCTGGAGCGCTACCTGCGGCGGCGCGCGGAGATCGCCGGTTTCCAGGAGAAGCTGCCGGGACCGCTGGAAGCGGCCGAGCGCGAGTTCATCGAAGGGCACCTCCCGGTGCCGCTGCCGGACGACCTCCGCGCGCTATACGGCCGGGCCGACGGCGACCACCGGGTCGGCCTGCTCGACGGGTTCCACTGGTTGGAATTGAAGGGCCTCGCCGTCTTGAGCGACAAGGACCGCCCAGAGAACCGCTGGCGGGTCATGCGGGACTGGGACCGGGTGCTGCTGCGGGAAGTCCGCTACGACACCCATCCCGCAGGCGCGGTGCGCCGCGCGCAGCACCTGCCCGGCTGGATTCCATTCGCGCACGACACCGGCGGCGAGTTCCTCGCGGTGGACATGGATCCCGGCCCCAACGGCCACCCCGGCCAGGTGATCCGCATCGGCCTGCACGACCACGACGGCCCGGTCTACGTCGCCGATTCGGTGACGAGCCTGCTGCGGCGCCACGTAGAGGCGCTGGAGAACTTCTCCTACCAGTACAAGAAGGGGCGCCTCCGGCTGTTCCTCAGGGATGACGCGATGGCCCCGGACCGGGAACTGCGCATCGAGGGCGACTCCGCTCCGCTGCGGGAAATCCACCCGGGCATCCAGCGGCTGGTCGTCGCCAACTCGCGCCTGGTCGACCTCACCCCGGTGCGGAAAGCGCCGTCGCTGTGGGAAGTGGAGCTGGCCAACTGCCCGACCGCGGACCTCTCCCCGCTGCGCTCCGCGCCGGTGGAGGTGCTGACCGCCGACCTGGACCGCATCGACCTCGCCCCGCTGGCCGAACACCCGACGCTGCGGCTGCTGAAGCTGGCCACCGGCGAACCGGTCGACCTCGCCCCGCTGCGCACCTGCCCGCGGCTGTACGGGCTTGACCTGGCCGCCGCCGAGGTGCGCGACCTCGCGGTGCTGGGCGACCTGGACGGCCTGCTCTACCTCAACCTGAGCGCGGCGCAGTGGGAGGAGCTGTGGGCGGCGACGACCCACCCGGTCGGCCTGGCCGCCGCCGGGCTCGACGCAGCCCCGACGCTGCGCAAGGCCGCCCAGTGGGCCGGAACCCTCGCCGGCGACTCCCCCGACGTGCGCTACACGCGGGGCCGCTACACCCCGCCGAAGGGATCGCGCACCCCGTTGTGGCGCCGGATCAAGAAGCCGTGGGAGTGACAAGTTGATCTTTCCGGCATCGACCGTTAAAGGGAACTGATCAGGCGTTCCACCCGCTCGTCCACCGCCCGGAACGGGTCCTTGCACAGGACGGTCCGCTGGGCCTGGTCGTTGAGCTTCAGGTGGACCCAGTCCACCGTGAAGTCCCGGCCCGCGGCCTGCGCGGCGGCGATGAAGTCACCGCGCAGCTTGGCCCGGGTGCTCTGCGGCGGGGTGTCCTTGGCCGCCTCGATCTCGCCGTCCTCGGTCGCCCGGTCCACCAGGTCCTTGCGCTGCAGCATGTCGAACAGCCCGCGGCCCCGGCGGATGTCGTGGTAGGCGAGGTCGAGCTGGGCGATGCGCGGGCTGGACAGCTCCAGCCCGTGCCTGCCGCGGTACCGCTCCAGCAGCCGGTGCTTGATCGCCCAGTCGATCTCCCGGTCGATCAGCGAGAAGTCCTGCTGCTCGATCGCGTCCAGCGCGCGACCCCACAGCTCAAGGATCCGCTCGGTCATCGGGTCCGACCCGCGCCGCGCCACGTGGTCGACCGCCCGGCCGAAGTACTCCCGCTGGATGTCCAGCGCGGACGCCTCCCGGCCGCCGGCCAGCCGGACCGTGCGCCGCCCGGTGAGGTCGTGGCTGATCTCGCGGATCGCGCGGATCGGGTTGTCCAGGCTGAAGTCCCGGAATTGCACGCCCTGCTCGATCATCTCCAGCACCAGGTTCGCCGAGCCGACCTTGAGCAGCGTGGTCACCTCGGACATGTTGGAGTCGCCGACGATGACGTGCAGCCGGCGGTACCGCTCGGCGTCGGCGTGCGGCTCGTCGCGGGTGTTGATGATCGGCCGCGAACGGGTCGTCGCGCTGGAGACGCCCTCCCAGATGTGCTCGGCGCGCTGCGACAGGCAGTACACCGCGCCGCGCGGCGTCTGCAGCACCTTCCCGGCGCCGCAGATGAGCTGGCGGGTCACCAGGAACGGCAACAGCACGTCGGCGATCCGGGAGAACTCCCCGGACCGGCCGACCAGGTAGTTCTCGTGGCAGCCGTAGGAGTTGCCCGCCGAGTCGGTGTTGTTCTTGAACAGGAAGATGTCTCCGCCGATGCCCTCGTCGGACAGTCGGCGTTCGGCGTCGATGAGCAGGTCCTCCAGGATCCGCTCGCCGGACTTGTCGTGGGTGACGAGTTGGACGAGGTCGTCGCATTCCGCCGTGGCGTACTCCGGGTGCGAGCCCACGTCGAGGTAGAGCCGGGCCCCGTTGCGCAGGAAGACGTTCGACGACCTTCCCCACGACACGACCCGCCGGAACAGGTACCTGGCCACCTCGTCCGGGGACAGTCGCCGCTGCCCGTGGAACGTGCAGGTGACCCCGAACTCGGTTTCGATGCCGAAGATCCGCCGCTGCATGGTTCCACACTAGGCGCAAACCCCGCTTTTCGGCGGTCCGCCGTTCGGGCCTCGTTGCAGGTCGAAAACGTTCGCCCAGCGAGATGTCACTCCTGGTCACCCTGGTAACCAGGGGATTCCGACCGTCGCACCCGGCGTCGGAAGGCTCACGCGTTGCGGCGATCTCGACCGAATTCGCAGGTAGCATCGCAGGGATGCGCGGGAGGTTGCGTCACACCATCAACGCGGTCGACGGCGAACTCGCACGCCGCAGTGCCCGGTTGCCCGCCTCAGTCGCCGATCGTCGGCTCAAGACGCTCAGCACGGCTGCGAACCACAGCGTGCTCTGGCTGAGCATCGCGGCGGTGCTGGCCTGCCGCAAGGGCGCTCCCCGGAGGGCGGCGCTGCGCGGCGTGGTGGCCATCGCGGGCGCGAGCGCGACGACCAACCTGATCGGCAAGCCGCTGTTCCCGCGGCGGCGCCCCGCCGCCGAGCTGATGTCGCAGCACCGCCGGCTCAACGACCCGCCCACGTCGTCGTCGTTCCCGTCCGGACACGCGGCGTCGGCCGCCGCATTCGCCACGGCGGCCGCGATGGAGTCCCCGGTGACCGGAGCTGCCATCGCCCCGGTGGCGGCAGCGGTCGCGTACTCCCGCGTGCACACCGGCGTGCACTGGCCGACCGACGTCGTGTGCGGCGCCGCGCTCGGGGCGGGCGTGGCGTGGGCGACCAGGCGGTGGTGGCCGGTACGACCGGACACCCCCGCCGCCGGCAGCCACCCGGCCGGGCTCCCCGCGCTCGAAGACGGGGACGGGATGCTGGCGCTGGTCAACCCCGGCTCCGGAAACGGCCAGCCCGCCCCGGAGCAGTGGGTCGGCGAGCAGTGGCCGAAGGCCGTGGTCGTGCACCCGGGGCCGGATGCCGACCTGGTCGACGGGCTGCGCGAGCAGCTCGCCCGCGGCGGCGATTCCGTCCGCGCCCTGGGTGTGGCCGGCGGCGACGGCACCGTGGCCGCAGTGGCGACGGTGGCGTCCGAGCACGGCCTGCCGCTGGCGGTGGTCTCCGCGGGCACGCTCAACCACTTCGCCCGCGACATCGGGGTGGGCGACCCGGCGGCGGTCGCCGAATCGGTCTCCACCGGCTCAGGGGCCACCGTCGACCTCGGCGCGGTCGCCATCGACGACGTCCCCGCCTGCCGCTTCGTCAACACCGCCAGCCTCGGCGGTTATCCGGACATGGTGCGCTTCCGCGAGAAGTGGGAACCGCGCTGGGGCAAGTGGCCGGCCGCTGCGATGGCCCTGATCCGGGTGCTCCACGAGTCCCGCCCGCTGGACGTGCAGATCGACGGCGAACGCCACCGGGTGTGGGTGCTGTTCGTCGGCAACGGCACGTACGCGCCACGGGGTTTCGCGCCGGCCTGGCGCCCCGGCCTGGACAACGGGACGCTGGACGTGCGCATGGTCCGCGCCGACCGGCGGTTCTCCCGGCTGCGCTTCGCGCTCGCGGCGATGACGGGGGCACTGCACCGCAGCCGCACCTACGTCGAGCGCCAGGTGTCCCGGATGGACGTCGTGGTGCGGGGAACGCCGGTCGCGCTGGCGACCGACGGCGAGGTGCACCGGCCGGGCCGGCGATTCTCCTTCACCACGCACGAGAACGCCCTGAACATCTACCGTCCGAACACAGTGGACTGACCGGCGTCGGTACTACTCGCGGCGCGCGAGCGCTAGGCCGATCTTGCGGTCGGCGGACCAGCACGGCGGCAACATCCAAGCGGTCATGACACCGACTGGGTGCCCGCTCCGGATCTCCGAGCGCGGCTGTGCCCACGACCTACTGGCAGCCGAGAAGCACGTGCTCGGCGCCCTGTACACGCACCAGACAGCTCCCGATACCTGTGGCACACCGCTACCGAAAGAAGTAAGCCATTCGGATGACTTTCGGGCAAAACAGATGACCTGTTGTAATGATTAAGATCAAATGGCCTGAGTGATCAGTGCAGTCAGGTGAAGTGGTGAGCATGGCGTTGGATCCGAACCAGCACCAAGGCGTCTTCGGCGAGGCGTTCGTCGCGGTGCTGGCAACGGCTGCGGGATTAACGGTTTCGAGACCGTATCCGGACGTGACGGGCGAAGACTTCACGCTCGGCCATAAGGGCCGACTCGTAGGCCGCAGGCATCCGAAGATAGATGTCCAGGTGAAGTCCTGGTCCCGGTCGCAAGCCACCTGGCGTGACGGTGTCTGGAAATACCGGATGCAGGCGAACCACTTCAACGATCTCGCCGACTCGGCGCTTCCGCTACGCCGGTACCTTTTCCTGGTGATCGTCCCCGCGGACGCGACTCAGTACGCGGTGGGTGGGGAAGGACAGCTCATCTTGAGCCACGCCGCCTACTGGGTTCACTTGCAGGGACGGGACTTGGTGGATCCGTCGGTCCAGGCAACCGTGTCGGTGGACGTGCCCGCGACCAATCTGCTCACCGTGGATTCACTGCGCGACCTCATCGAGGGCAAGGATGACGAGGAGGTTCGCCGATGACTTCCTACCCGGACGCAGATCTGCTCGTCGCAGTGAAACCCGAGGACATCGCCACCTATCTACGGGCATCAGGTTGGTACGAAGCCGACCACTACAACCAAGCGACGATCTGGACACACGGCCCCGCGGGGAACGAGACCGACGTCCTAGCTCCGCCCAACAACACGTTCCGCGACTACCCGCGGCGGATGATAGAACTGCTCGCCACGGTGGCGGACGTCGAGCAGCGCGAACCCGCCGACGTGTTGCAAGACTTACTGTCGGTTCAGGTTGACGTCCAGTACATCCGTACCATGCCGGACTCGCCCAGTGGTACGACTCCGCTGCATCACGGTTATCAGGCAGTCAAGGGAGTTCACGACCTTTTCCTATCCGCCGCGGCGTCGGCACACCTACCTGAGCCGATGGCCGTGCTGCCCAGCCAGAAACCGCCGGAAGCGTGGGATTTCATCGGCGGCGTCCGGCTAGGGCAGACGGCTCCTGGTAGCTACATTTTCCGCGTTGAAACACCGCTGACGGGTGCTGGCAGCCCGGCCGGCTCGCCATCGCGGAGAGTCCTGGACCATCTCCACCTGGCCATGAATTCGGCGCACAGAGCAGCCGCAGACACCGACCTGCCCGACGGCTCAAGGCCGTTCGCCGAGCATATCGCCAGTGGTGTGTCAGCCAATCTATGCGAGGCGTTGAGCAGTATAGGTGCGCTCGGGAACAGCGCGTTCGAGATCAAGTTCGCCTGGGCCGCGACGCTGCCGATGGAACGGCCCACCCCAGATCTTCACTTCGACACCGAGTCGATCAGCCGCATCAAGAAGGCCGGCCAGTACCTGAGGGATTTGCCTGCGCACCGAGAGGCTCAGATCGAGGGACGGGTCGTCGAACTTCGCAGCTACCGACCGGACAAACAGGGCGTGGTCGTGATAGCCGGGGTGCTGACGACGCCGCAGGGCCGATCAACGGAGCGGGTCCTTGTTGTCCTGCCCAACCGGTACTACGAACTGGCTCACGAGTCCCATCCGGGCAGGAAGCGGGTGCGCGCGGTTGGTCTGGTGAAAACCTCCGGAAGGCAGCCAGAGCTGAGCGCGGTCACCGAGTTCGAGGTGCTCGAGGACTGACCGCTGCGCCGGTGAAGAACGCGAGCCCAGAGTGCGCGAGCGTGTCGACGAGCAGGGCCCGGTCCAGGAAGTGATTTCCCCGCTCACAGCTGGTTTCTGAAGCGAACAGACACGCATGGCAGGCCGCACCGTGCAACCGGCCGTGCGTTGTCGGATCATGCTCTGAGCACAACGGGTCTGAACTGCACCGCGTCGCCGCGTCGAGTGCACGTTCTATCAGCTGACCAAGCCTTTCCTTGCTACCGAGCGACACCAAGCCGCCCAACGTTCCCTCGCTGTCCGGTGCGGCGGTGTAGAGCAGGATGCCCGCCATCGGAGCGGGCCCGTCGGTCGCGTAGATCCGTTCACCGATGCCGGCCGCGCTGTATCCGGATTCCAGTGCGAGCTCACGAATAAGCACATGGGCTACCGTGTGCAGCAGAACGTAGCGAAGTCCGGGCCAGTCGTTATCGGGAAGTCGGCGCTGTTGGCACCACTTCTTGAATGCGGGGATCAACACGGTGCGCTCGCGTTTCAGCGCCTCCGAGTTCCGTTCCCACGTCGCTACTCGTTCCTCGTTGAATCGCAGGAAGATCCCCTCGCCACGCATCTCCGCACACGGAACCCAGCTCGGATCTGCGCTGGACAGAGGTGCAGACCGATCGCTAGGCGTGTCCTGCACGTCCCACTCCGGCGCATCGATGCGGGTGAACCCGTAGAGCGCCGCCACCTCGCGCAGCCGTGGCACCAGTACGACTCTGTCCAGCCATTTCCTGGCCGTCTGCGGCACACCCTCGTGCTTGGTGGTGAAATCCGGAAGATTGACGGTCTCGGCGTCGGTGAACGCCTTCCACTCCGGTGTCCGAAGGTCTTCAACTGCGTCCTCGGCCGAGCCGTCGGTGTCCGCGTGCCGCTTGAGTGCCTGCCAGACAGCGTCGGGGCCGTAGGGCTCCAGCTGCGGCCAGCAGGTCTGCGTGGGCATCAGCCGCTTCGCCGTTGCCGCATCGAGCGCGGCGAGCAACTGCAGCTGTTCGGCGTACTCCGCCACGAGATGATCGATCGGGTTCTTGGCGCGCGGCAACGTGATCGCACGCAGCTGCATGGGAAACCAGCTGTTCGTCGCGCCCAACACCAGTGTGCGGGTTTGCCGTGCGCATTCACTGAATGTCCCGAGATGCGGGTGACGTCCTCGACAGGCCGGCAGGTTCTGCTCGGCGGCCTCCCCGAATGCCTCCGACATGGGGCGGCTCGCGCACCCGTCTTGGTCGCACGTGACGAACACATCAGCGGCCTCACCGGTGCTGCCGGTTTCGCTCATCTTCAGTGAATGCCCCGGCCCGGGTTCCCCTCCACGATGCACGAAATACAACCATGGGAAGTCGTCGAGATGTCCGTCCTCGCAGGCCAGCACGAAACGGGCCGGGACCGCGACCGGGCGGCCGTATCCCTTTCCTCGGCAGTCGTGAACGAAGCGGGTCTGCTCGGGCCGGACCACGTTGTCCAGGCGATAAAAGAGCCCGTCTCCTACCCGCCCGAGCCGGCCACAGTTCGTGCACCGGAGCCAGCCCGGAAAGAGCCCGACCGGAACGCCCACTCGCGTCCATTCGGCGAAGGGGTCCCAGGTTTCCGGCAGGTAGGGCGGGAGCCGCAACGTATCGACTTGGTTGCCGAGCTTGGCGCGAACGGCGGCGAGGAGGCGCTCCTCCGGTACGGTCCGGGATCGTTCAAGGTTCCAGTAGTCGAGCCCGAGCATCACCACGGACAGATTGGGCAGGTCGGCCATCGCGCCCACACCATAGGTGTGCAGCAGCTGATTCGGGCGAAGCGCCCCGACCCGGATCTCCCGGTCGGTCCCCACCTCGGTCACTGGTACTCCTCGTCGTTCGACGGCGGCCGGAACGGTGGTTCGGCGGTGTCCGTGTCGGTTGGTCGCAGTAGCAACGGAATCGCGGGCTCGACGTCGCGCAGCGAGTTGGGGCAGGTTGTCTTCCACCACGTCCCCTCGGAGGGATGGTGCAGAAGTCCCGCGATGTCGTCGGCCTTCGGCGGTTTCGAGTATGCGAGCCGACGGCCCGAGGTCAAGCGCTGCTGATTCCAATGGCGCAGCCGGTCCTCGAGTTCAGTTTCCACTCGCTGCCCGATCGCCCGTTCCCGGCTGGCGTCCTTGGCCCTGCGTTTGAGGTAGCCGACGATGTGGTCGGCCACCTCGGAATCGCGGTCGAAATCCTGGGCGCGCAGGTTGCCGTTGTATGCCAGGTTGCGTCCGCGGACCAGGGACACCAGCACGCCGGTCAGCCCGCGGTCCACGGCTCGTTCTGCGAACGGTGTGACCGATAGCGCTTCGACGTGGCGGTAGGCGGTGGCGTGGAAGTGCTCGAAACCTTCGTAGTGCGACAGGTCCCGTGGGCGCGCCCAGTTGTACACCGTGAACACGAGTCCGGGCGCGGCACGGCCTACACGGCTGGTCGCCTGGATGTATTCGGCGGTGGACTTGGGCTGGTTGCACACCACCATCACGCCGAGCCGGGACACGTCGACACCGACCGCGATCATGTTCGTCGCCAGCAGCAGGTCGATCGGGCGGGGCGTGTCACGCCTGCGCGGAAAGGCAACCGACAGCCGGTCCAGCAGGGGCCTGATCTCGTCGGACGACAGCCGTGAGGTCAGCTCCCTTATTTCCAGGTCGAATCGTTTGGCCAGCCCCCGGGCGTCCGCTCGCTTGAGGCGGCTGCTGACGTCGTCGTCGGCGAGCCGGCGCATCCCACCGAGGTCGCGAAGGCTGTTGAAGTAGCCGACCAAGGTCATATACGGGTCGGTAATCGGGTTGCGTCCGTACTTGTCGTGCAGCCGCTGGGCGGCGCCGAGAACCGACACGTAAACGCGGATCATGGTGGACTTGATACGGGTGCCATGCGCGCAGATCCCAACATACCGCCGTCCTGGCTGCTTGGCGGTGTCCCGTTGACGGGCGAAGAAGTTGTCGGCGGCGGTCAGCCCGGCGGGCGGGAACACCTGAGTTTGCCGGTCGAACAGCGAACTGATCTGCCGGTTGGCGCGTCGAACCGTGGCGGTACTGGCGACAACCTTCGGCCGCACCATGCGACCTGTCTCAGGGTCGCGCCAACTCGCCAGGCGGTCGACGGCGCTCTCGTAGAGCCCGACCAGGGAACCCAATGGCCCGGTGATCAGGTGCAACTCGTCCTGAATAATCAACTCCGGCGGACGGAGCCTGGCACAGCCGACGGTCCGTGCCGCCGGGGCGTCGTTCGTCGCTGGATGCCGGGTGCTCTCCCAGTCGGTCGCCGCGATGTCCTCGGTGACGTAGCCGTGCCGTTCGCACCGCTTGCTGACCGCGCCGAACAGAGTGGCCGTCTCGCCCTGCCACGGTAGCTGGGCGAACTTGTCCACGGTGCCGATCAGGAGAGCCGGCGGGTGCCGGTAGATCTCCTCATCCACCACCAGAATCGGCAAGCCTTCGACCGACAGCACTGTCCCGAATGGACAGAAGACGTCCGGGCAGATCACCCGGGTCCGGCGGTAGGTCTTGACGTCCACACTGATGTCGCGCCCCGGCTCGATGGCACTGCCGCACCAGGGGCAGCTGGTGAGCTGATGCGGCGAGCCCTGGCCACGCCCGGTCCGGCCACGCTGGCGCTTGAGTTCCTTGAGCCAGGTCTCGGCTTTGTCCGTCTTGTTGGGGGTGACCCGGGCACCGACCCAAAGGCCGATGCGGAAGGGCTTTTCTCCCCAGGTTCCCGGTTCCTCGCGCCGGAGCTTTTCGGCGGCACAGATCAACGTGGTGGCACGTTCGAACTGCTGAATCGTCAGCAGCCGCAGTGTGTAGCGCATCAGGACGGCGACACCGCCGTGCGCATCGAGGTCACCGTAGCTGGGCTGAAGCCTGCGGACCGCGATGGTGAACGCGGTCAGCCCGAGGTACGCCTCGGTCTTACCACCACCGGTCGGGAACCACAGCAGGTCGGCGATGGACTGTTCCCTGGTGCCGGAGCGTTCTGGGTGTTGCGGGTTGGCCAGGGCCGGCAGGTTCAGCAGGACGAACGCGAGCTGGAATGGCCGCCAGCGCGGTGTGTCGGCCGGCGGTGACCTCAGCGGCGATGTCGGCGAGACCCCGGCTCGGTTCGACCCGCCGTTTAGCTGCGATCTGGGTATGTAGCCGCTGGAGATGCATCGCGCGGTTGGCGAAGGCGCACGCCCGCCGTGCGGTGTCGTCGTGTAGCGACCTGATGCCAGCCTCGATGCGATCGGCAGCCGCGCCTGCCACGGCGAGGTTGTCGCGTGCGGTTTCGGCGAAATCGTCAAGGTGCTGGTCGGTTTCCTCGATGGCCGCCAGATTGCGCTTGATCCATGACCGGTACCCGCTGACCAGCGGTTCAAGGACTGCCGTGAGCTGCCCGGCACCGGCTTCGGCGAGCTCGGCGAGCCGGTTCATGCCCAGTTCGAGATCGGCAAGCTCGGGAAGGTCAGGGTCGGTATCCGGGCGCGGGACATCGGTCGGGGAATCTCGTATTCCGGCATGCTGCGGGTGCGGATCTTCGTTGCCCGCATTGGGTTGTCCCCGGAGATGGTGGCGTGCACCGCGGTGCCACTGCCGGTCGCGAACTCCGGATGGAATCGGTAGGCCATGGCGAGCCGGCGTTGCTCCGCCCGGTCGTCGGCATCGCTGCCCTGGTCTCGGTCGGGCCGGGGCAGGAATGCGGCCGCACCGGTCGGGCTTTCGGCCGCCAGCTCGACCTGGAAGACCCACGACGGGGCATGCCGTTTCTTGTCGGGTTGACTCTGCTGATTTTCCAGGAACAACGACACCAACCAGTTGCCTTCGACGCGTCTGATCCGGCCGCGTACCACGACATCCGGTTGATCCGGGTCCGGCGCGGTGGGTTCGAAGTCGCCCTCGGCGACGAGCGGCACCGGCACCGTTCCGCCCGCTTGAACGCGCTTCCACACCAGGCGTCCAGCGGTGTCCTCGCGCTCGGAGCGCACCTGCTCGTATCGCGCCCACCTCGCGGTGACCGAAGCTGGACGACGTCGGCCAGCACGCGCGCGGTGAAGCCCATCGCCGATGGATTGAGGCTCGGCACGTTCGGCGAGCTGGGCTCCGGGTCGGGGTCCGAGGTGTCGGCGCCGTCGGCTTCGGCCAGATCTTCCTGGATATTCGGGTCGATCGTCTGGTTCTTCGGCGCCAGCCGCCCCAACGGGTACCGGTCAATGGGGTTCTCGCCGCTGAGGAACTCCTCGTCCTCGCCGCCGAGCGGGCCGTGCAGATCGGCCACGACGAGCCGCTGCAGTTCGTCGCGGATCTCCGCTTCGGTCGGTGCTTCGAGCACGGGCAGTTCATCCACGCGACGTACCGTAGCGAACAGGGCCGACAGCGGTTTGGGGGCCGGAACGTCAGGACCCGGTTGAAGAAGACCGATCGGTACCCGCGAGAGCTGCGCGATCTGCCAACAGCGTAGGCACCTGATTGTTCACGATTTGTGACCAATCCTTGCCGAAGTGGGGGTTTACCCGGTGAAAGACCGGGTGATTTTCGACGTGAGCGAGTTCGTCGAAGCCGTCTCAGTCAGGACAGTGTCACGCTAAAGTGTTGATCATTCTCGGGGGGAAGATCGCAGAGTCCAGAGGGGGCTGGGATGACAGAGGCGGCGGACATCGCCTTCACCGGAGCGCAGGAAGGCCTGCGGGCCATCGCGGCGCAGACACAGTGGATCAACCAGCAGGTGGGTGCCGGGAAACTCACCCTGGACCCCGAAGCGGCCGAGAAAGCCGCCAAACGCTGCGAAGACGAGAGCAACGGGTTGAGGACCCTGTTTGACGAGGCGCGAGCAATCGCCCGCGTTGAGGGGCTGGGCAACTACCCGGACGGCCAGCAGTTGGCTAAACGTTTCGAGGACAAAGCGAACGACCCGCAGGCTGGGGCGTTCGCGTTGATCCGGCAGATGCAGGCCGAGTTGAAGAAGCAAGCCGACGCTTTCCGGGCAGCTGCCAGGGACTATCGTGCCACCGACGAACAGAACGCCGACGACTTGAGGCGAGGTATGCAGTGAGTGTGTTCTCCCGGTCACTGATCGCAGGTGCCGCCGGCCTAGCCCTGGTTGGGCTTGCGGCGTGCTCTAACGGGAACCGCAGCGACGGCGACACGCAAAAGACGTCCACCTCTCCTGCTCCAGAGCGCGCGCTGGCGAGTTTCGACCCATGCACGTTTTTCAAAGCAGACGAGCTGACGTCCTGGGGCCTTCCTACCCAAAGCGAGACCTTCTCGCCCCTGAGCTTCGAGCCAGGCTGCAGGTGGGAAGGCAAAGAAATGTCTCTCACCTTGCAGAAGAACGCTGACGAGACCGTGGCTTCATACCGGGAAAACGGAAGTTGGGACTTCTACAACGACAAAACCTTTGGTGGTCGCACCGGCGCCCTGGCCGCTGAGGCTGGGGTGAGCGGCACCGGGGGCTGCACCGTCCTTGTCGACGCCGGCGGAGGCGTCGCGATTTACATGGTCAGCGGCGCCATGCAGGATTCCGTCGATGCGTGCGCCGAAGCGGAGAAGATCGCCAACCAGACCGCTTCCAGGTTCCCGAAGTGAGTCGTGAGTGCGAAAACCGGTAAGAGCCGGTTTTCGCACTCACGACACCTGACCTGCGACAACGTCCCCCAGCACCGGCCGCACCGGAGTTCGAAGACAGGCAGTGAGGCCACTGTCCTGGTGAGTCGACGGTGGCCGGGCGCGGGTGGGAGGGGTTCGGTGCGCCCGGCCACCGGAGGTGGGCCGATGCGGCGCGTCGGGGAAGGCAGTCGCACCGGCCCGGCTCGGGGGAGCCGTTTGGGGAGCGGAACTTCCGGCTTCTTACCGGAGCCCGCACTCGTGAAGGCTGTACCGCTAGGGGCGTAGGTGATGCCGTCCCGTGGGTTCGTCGGGGTCAAATTGCGGGAAACGAGGTGGCTCAGGCCGATATGGTCGCTCCACCAGGCAATCCTGTTCGGCTTCGCGTTCGGCATCGCGTTCGGCTTCGACCTGAGCGATGAGATCCCAGACGTTGTAGGCGCCTTCATCCGCTCCCACATACTGAACTCGGGTGAACAGCGGGGACCGCAGTGTGGAGGAGCTGGCGATCAGCGCGACGATGAGCAGGTTGATCAGCACGAGCGTGCTCAGCTGCAGCCAGAACATGGAATCTCCTTGATTGCGAAGGGCGAACGGGCGACGTAGCCGGTCAGTTGCGGTCGGCGATGATCCGCCAGCACTTCATGCAGGAGTCCTCGCGGATCCAGTCCACCTCGGTGCGGTCGTGTAGTTCGGCCGAGTCGGCCTCCGCACCGCAGTAGGCCGCGACCCGCTCGCCAGCCGGGGTTTTCTTCGCCGCGATGGGAAATGCGTGACGCCCGCCGGCCACCGGACGCCAGATGTAGGTCAGGTACTCGTTCACGGGTTTTCCCTTCACCGCCCAAGATCAGAACGTGAACGAAGATCTCGTGAAACTTCCACATTTGCAACTACGAAAACCTGATCAGCCGATTTTGCACACGAATGAGCGAATGCGCGGAAGTTTCAGCCTCTGTCATGATCGACACAGCGATCGGGATACGAGGAGGACACGATGGAAGAGCGGGTCAGTCCGACGGTGCGGCTGCGCAAGCTCACCCGGGGAATCCGGCGTTGGCGCGCGGAAGCCGGGCTGCGCCAGGACGATGTGGTGGCGGCACTGGACTGGTCGAAGGCGAAGCTCAGTCGTTTCGAGAACGCCGAGAAGGGCGCCGGCCCTGCCGAAGTCATTGCCTTGGCCACGGTTTATGGCGTCCCCGAAGCCGAACGCGACCAGTATGTCGCGCTCGCCTTGCAGGCCAGGCAGAAGGGCTGGTGGCAGCGGTATGGGCAGGACACGCTGGCGTCGAACTTCGAGGAATACGTCGGGCTGGAGTCCGAGGCGACCGAGGTACGGGAGTTCGCCGCGGAGCTGATTCCCGGCCTGCTGCAGACCGAGTGCTACGCCACCGAGCTCATCCGGGCGTGGATACCGACGGCCGATGAGGTCGTCATGAAGGAGCGCGCCGATCTGCGCGCGCAGCGGCAGGCGCGGCTGCGCGAGGCGGATCCGCTGACGCTGCGGACGGTCATCCACGAATCGGCGCTGCGCCAGCTCGTCGGCGGCCCCGAGGTGATGCGCGAGCAGCTCAGGCATCTCGTGACCAGCGCCAAGTTGCCGAACGTGGCGGTTCAGGTGCTGCCGTTCAGTGCCGGCGCGATACCCGCGCTCGGCGCGCCGTTCATCCTGCTGTCCTTCCCCGACCACGACGACCCGGACGTGGCATACGCCGATTACCTGACAGGTTGCCTCTATTTGGAGGACCCGACCGAAGTCGAGACGTATAACCTGAACTACAGCGCGCTGCGGGCCAAGGCGTTGAGCCAGAAGGAGTCGATCGCCTTCCTCAACCGGCTCGCCCGCGAGTTGTAGGCACAACAAGGGAGCACGTCATGTTCACCCCCGACTTCACCCAGGCGCAGTGGCGAAAGAGCAGCCGGAGCAACGGTGGTGGAGCTGCTTGTGTCATGGTGGCGCACGTCCCAGGGGCCGCCGGTGTCAAGGACAGCAAGCTCGGCGACGCCAGCCCAGTTCTCCCCTTCACGACCTCGGCGTGGTCGGCCTTCCTGCGCGACGTGCAGACCGGTAAACACGACCTGAGCTGACCGAATCTGACCGAGGGCTCCGCCCGATCTCGATCGGACGGAGCCCTCGGTTCAGAACAGGGTGCCAGGGGCGGGAAGAGGGCATCTTCCAGGTGCTTGCCGCTTGGCGAAAGGTGCCCTGCACCTGGGCACGATCGGGTTACTTGTCGTTCTCGGCCCCGTCGCCGGAAGTGGTGTCGCCGCCGTCGGACTCAGCGTCCGAAGCCTCTTCCGGCTTGGGCAGCAGCGCTTCCAGCGCCGCACCGGTGATCCGGCGGAACGTCCGGTTCGGCCGGGCGCGGTCGAGCACGGCGACCTCCAGCTGCTTGACGCCCAGCTCCCGCGAGCTCTCCCCGCCGGAGGACAGCGCGCGGATCGCGAGCTCGGCAGCGGCGGCCAGCTCCAGCCCGTCGCTGAAGGAATCCTTGAGCGTGCTGGCGATCGCGTCGGCCTGGCCGCCCATCACTACGTACTGCGGCTCGTCCACGATGGACCCGTCGTAGGTCAACCGGTACAGCTGGTCGGTTTCGGCGGTGAAACCGACCTCGGCCACGCAGATCTCCACCTCGAACGGCTTGATCTGCTCGGTGAAGATCGCCCCCAGGTGCTGGGCGTAGGTGTTGGCCAGCGACCGGCCGGTGACGTCCCGGCGGTCGTAGGAGTACCCGCGGACGTCGGCGATGCGCACGCCGGCCACCCGCAGCGCCTCGAACTCGCTGTAGCGGCCCACCGCCGCGAATCCGATGCGGTCGTAGATCTCGGCGACCTTGTGCAGCGTCGGCGACGGGTTCTCGGCGACGAACAGCACGCCACCGGCGTACTTCAGCACCACCACGCTGCGGCCCCGCGCGATGCCCTTGCGGGCCAGCTCAGAGCGCTCCCGCATCAACTGCTCGGGGGAGGTGTAGAACGGCATCGTCACAGCTGTGCACTCCTGGTTCGAATCAGCTCGCTGCAGGCGGGTTGGATCTGGCCTGGGTCAGCCGCCGGGGTTCTCCAACCGGCCGTTGACCACCTCGGTGGCGATCTCGGAGGTCCGCTCCTCGGGCATCCGCACGGCGCCGTCCGCGCCGGTGATCGTGATGACCGACGGGTAGATGCGCCGGGACACGTCCGGACCGCCGGTGGCGGTGTCGTCGTCGGCCGCGTCGTAGAGCGCCTCCACCGCGGAGCGCACCGCGGTGTCCAGGTCGGCGTCCGGGTCGAAGCGCTTCTTCAGCGCCGATTTCGCGAACAGCGAACCCGAACCGACCGCGTGGTAGCCGCCGACCTCGTCGTACCGGCCGCCGACGACGTCGTAGGAGACGATCCGGCCGGCGCGGTCGGGGTCCTCGGCCTCGGTGTCGTAGCCGACGAACAGCGGCACCACCGCCAGGCCCTGCATCGCGGCCGCCAGGTTGCCGCGCAGCTGGGTGGCCAGCTTGTTCGCCTTGCCGTCCAGCGAAAGCGGGATGCCTTCGAGCTTCTCGTAGTGCTCCAGTTCGACCGCGTACAGCTTGACGAGTTCCTGAGCCACACCGGCGGTACCGGCGATGCCCACCGCCGAATACGCGTCGGTGACGAACAGCTTCTCCATGTCCCGCTGGGCGATCAGGTTGCCCATGGTGGCTCGCCGGTCACCGGCGAGCAGCACGCCGCCGCGGAAGGCCACCGCGACGATCGTGGTGCCGTGCGGGGCCTGCACCGTCCCCTCCGGCACCGCCCGGCCGCCGGGCAGCAGTTCGGGCGCGGTGGCGCGGAGGAAGTCGGTGAACGAGGAAGACCCCGGCGTGAGGTAGGCGGCGGGCAGGGCCTGACCCGGGAACTGGGCCGAGCTCGGTTCCATCAGCGACATCGTCTCCCGATCGAAGGGCTTGCGACTTCGGTAGCACTCTAATCATGACCCGGCGCGCAGCGGGCGACGCCGGGCCGGAGGGGCCGGCCCGGAGCGGCCCGTGCGGACGGCGTCGGATCGGACCCGCGGACTACTGGCCGCCCTTCTGCACGTAGGCGCGGACGAAGTCCTCGGCGTTCTCCTCCAGGACGTCGTCGATCTCGTCCAGGATGGCATCGACGTCCTCGCCGAGTTTCTCGCGACGTTCCTGACCGGCGGCCTCCGGGCCCTGCTCTTCGTCGCCTTCGCCGCCGCCGTGCCGCTGCACCTTCTCCTGGGACATCTTGCCCTCCCGGTGGTTGCATTTTCGGGTGTTGTCCCCACAGCAGGGACCCCCTGCTGTGAACACTACCCATCCGACACCCGTTAGCCCACGCCCAGCCGGGCGGTATTCCGATCAACGCACCGGCCTGACGGGTGCGAAAACGTGGTTTTCCCGGAGTCTCACCCCTTGGTCAGGGAGTCGACCAGCTCCTCGGCGCTGGCCGCGGCCTCCAGCAGCGCGCCGACGTGGGCCTTGGTGCCGCGCAGCGGTTCCAACGTCGGGATGCGCACCAGGGATTCCCGGCCCAGGTCGAAGATCACCGAGTCCCAGGACGCCGCGGCCACCTCGGCCGGGTAGCGCTCCAGGCACCGGCCGCGGAAGTAGGCGCGGGTGTCCTCCGGCGGCGCGGTGACCGCGTCCCGCACCTCATCTTCGCTGACCAGGCGCTTCATCGAGCCGCGGGCGACCAGCCGGTTGTACAGGCCCTTGTCCAGCCGCACGTCGGAGTACTGCAGGTCGATCATGTGCAGCCGCGGCGACGCCCAGCCCAGGCCGTCGCGGGTCCGGTAGCTCTCCATCAGCCGCAGCTTGGCGGGCCAGTCCAGCCGGTCGGCGCAGTCCATCGGGTCACCGCCGAGGAGGTCCAGGACCTCGCCCCAGGTCTGCAGCACGTCGCGGGCCGTCCGCTCGGCGCCGCGCTCGTCGAGGTGCCGGGCGGCGCGCTCGTGATAGGCGCGCTGCAGGTCCAGGCCGGTGAACCGGCGCCCGTCGGTGAGCTCGACGGTCTGCTTCAGGGTCGGGTCGTGGCTGATCAGGTGCACGGCCTGCACCGGGTCGGCCAGCTTCAGGTCGTCGAAGCGCTGCCCGGACTCGATCATGTCCAGCACCAGCGCGGAGGCGCCGAGCTTGAGGTAGGTCGAGGTTTCCGCGAGGTTCGCGTCGCCGATGATGACGTGCAGCCGCCGGTACTTGTCGGCGTCGGCGTGCGGCTCGTCGCGGGTGTTGATGATGCCGCGCTTGAGGGTGGTCTCCAGGCCGACCTCGACCTCGATGTAGTCGGAGCGCTGGGAGAGCTGGAACCCGGCCTTCTCGCCCGCCTGCCCGATGCCGAGCCGGCCCGACCCGCAGATTACCTGGCGGGAGGCGAAGAACGGGGTCAGGCCGCCGATCACGGAGGTGAACGGGGTGCTGCGCGACATCAGGTAGTTCTCGTGGGTGCCGTAGCTGGCGCCCTTGCCGTCGACGTTGTTCTTGTACAGCTGGATCGGCGCGGTGCCGGGCACGCTGGCCGCCCGCATCGCCGCCTCCTCCATGACGCGTTCGCCGGCCTTGTCCCAGATGACCGCGTCCCGCGGGTTGGTCACCTCCGGTGCCGAATACTCCGGGTGCGCGTGGTCGACGTACAGCCGCGCGCCGTTGGTGAGGATGACGTTGGCCGCGCCGAGGTCATCGCCGTCCGAGCCGTTGGTCTGCTGCACCGCGGCGCTGAGGTCGAACCCGCGGGCGTCGCGCAGCGGCGACTCGACCTCGTAGTCCCAGCGCGCGCGCCGCGCCCGCGGGATGTCGGCCGCCGCCGCGTAGGCCAGCACGATGTGCGTGGAGGTCAGCACCGGGTTGGCGCTGGAGTCGCCCGGCACGACGATGCCGTACTCGACCTCGGTTCCCATGATCCGCCGCATACCACGCAGCGTACGGGGTATCACCGACCAAGCGGAGTGCCGCACGCCACAGGTATCGGACGGGTCCGAACCGTGACCCGATTCGGCGTAACGCGTGTGCCTCGAAGGGTGGATGCGACGATCGGGGAGAGTGGTTCAACGACCCGGATCCCCGCAATTTCCATTGAAATCGAAGGTTCGATTTCCATTGAAATTGCGGACCCACCCGGGGGAACGCCCTAGTGCCAGGGTAGGTCGGCTCGTTCGCCCCAGTAGGTCGCGGCGTCGCGGGCCAGCGGCCGGAGCGCGTCGATGTCCCGATCGGTCAGTTCCACCCGGCACGCCGCCAGGTTCGACTCGAGTTGCTCGACGCTGGCCGCGCCCATCAGCACCACGCCGACCCAGGGTTGGCGCAGGACGTGCGCGAGCGCGATGGCGTCGGGCCCCACGCCGTGCCGGTCCGCGATCTTGGCCAGCGCCGGTGGCGGGTCCACCGCGAGCCGCCCGTTGGCCAGGGTTTCCTTCACCAGCACCCGCCAGCCCCCCGTGTGCGCCTCGGCGAGGTACCGGCCCACGGACGGCTCCAGGGTGTTCCAGGTGGACTGCACGGCACCGAACAGCTGCCGCCCGCCGACCTCGATCTCCCAGGCGCGTTCGATGGTGTCGCCCTGCGCCGCGCCGCTGGTGGAGAAGCCCAGCAGCACCCCGGCGTCCCGGATCCGGGCCAGCTCGTGCTGCAGCACCAGGTCCTCGAACAGCGGGCTGCCGGTGGTCAGCGAATGCACCTGGTACAGGTCGATCCGGTCGCCGAGCAGCGTCCGGGTCTCCGCCCACTGGGTGCGCAGGCGTTCCACCGAGTGCTCTTTCACCTCGTGCACCTCGGTTTCGATGCGCCACTGCGCGACGTAGGCGTAGCCCCACTTGCTGGACACCGTGACGTCCTGGTGGCCGCGTTCGCGCAGCCAGTCCGCGAGGAACTGCTCGGCGCTGCCGTAGGAGCGGGCCGTGTCCACCCAGCGGATCCCGTTGGCGTACGCGGCGTCGAGCACCGTTCGGGTGCGTTCCCGCATCGCCTGCGCGGTGCGCTGCACGGGCAGCACATCGGCGCGCCCGACGTTGATGTAGGCGGGCCTGCCGAGCGCGGCGAGGCCGAGTCCTAGGCGCTGTACGGGTTGTTGGGCTGGGATCATGCCTGGAAAGTAACCGCTGTCACCGCGCCGCACAGCTCGGGGCTGCCACCCGCGCGAGGATGGCGGCCCCGGCTGCTTCCTTACCGCTTGCATTCACTTTGCCAAGACGACCATCGGCGGGTTCTGAGAGGTTTCCTGGCGAGGACGGCCCCTCCGCCGCGTATTGGACATACATCAGGAGGGGCACCCGCAGTCCAGGGAACCGCTCAGGTTCCGCTAAGCGACCACCCACCCAGACCATTCACCAAAAGGCTCTTACAGGTACTGGCCCGTGTTGGTGGCCGTGTCGATGGCCCGCCCGGACTCCTGGTTCTTCCCGCTGACCAGGGTGCGGATGTACACGATCCGCTCGCCCTTCTTGCCGGAGATGCGGGCCCAGTCATCCGGGTTGGTGGTGTTGGGCAGGTCCTCGTTCTCGGCGAACTCGTCGATGATGGCGTCCTGCAGGTGCTGCACGCGCAGACCCGGCTGGCGGGTCTCCAGCACCGACTTGATGGCCGCCTTCTTCGCCCGGTCCACGATGTTCTGGATCATCGCGCCCGAGTTGAAGTCCTTGAAGTACAGGACTTCCTTGTCGCCGTTGGCGTAGGTGACCTCCAGGAACCGGTTCTCCTCGGTCTCGGCGTACATCCGCTCGACCGTGGTCTGGATCATCGCCTCCACGCACGCGCCCTTGTCGCCGCCGAACTCCTTGAGGTCCTCCTCGTGGATCGGCAGTGTCTTGGTCAGGTACTTGGAGAAGATGTCCTTGGCGGACTCGGCGTCCGGGCGCTCGATCTTGATCTTCACGTCCAGCCGGCCCGGGCGCAGGATCGCCGGGTCGATCATGTCCTCACGGTTGGAGGCGCCGATGACGATGACGTTCTCCAGCCCCTCGACACCGTCGATCTCGCTGAGCAGCTGCGGCACGATGGTGGTTTCCACGTCGGAGGAAACCCCGCTGCCGCGGGTCCGGAAGATCGAGTCCATCTCGTCGAAGAACACGATCACCGGGGTGCCCTCGGAGGCCTTCTCGCGAGCCCGCTGGAAGATCAGGCGGATGTGCCGCTCGGTCTCGCCGACGAACTTGTTGAGCAGTTCGGGGCCCTTGATGTTCAGGAAGTAGGACTTGGCCTGACCGTCGTCGTCCCCGCGCGCGGCGGCGACCTGCTTCGCCAGCGAGTTGGCGACGGCCTTGGCGATCAGCGTCTTGCCGCAGCCCGGCGGGCCGTACAGCAACACGCCCTTCGGCGGCCGCAGCTGGTACTCGATGTAGAGGTCGGAGTGCAGGAACGGCAGCTCCACCGCGTCCCGGATCTGCTCGATCTGGCCGGCGAGACCGCCGATGTCCTGGTACCCGACGTCGGGCACCTCCTCCAGCACGAGGTCTTCGACCTCGGCCTTCGGCACGACGTCGTAGGCGTAGCCCGCCTTGCTGTCGACCAGCACCGAATCGCCCGCCTTCAGGCCGGACGCGGCCAGTGGTTCGGTGACCCACACCACGCGTTCCTCGTCGGTGTGGCCCAGCACCAGCGCCCGGGGGCTCTCCCCGGCACCGCTGGACATGAGCTCCCGGAAGGTGCAGACCTCACCGGTTTGCTCGAACGCACCAGCCTCCACCACCGTCAGGGCCTCGTTGAGGCGCACTGACTGGCCCAGTCTCAGTTCCTCCGTCTCGACGTTGGGCGACACCGCCACCCGCATCTTGCGACCAGACGTGAACACGTCGACCGTGCTGTCCTCGTAGCGGTGCAGATACACGCCGTAGCCGCTGGGGGGCTGGGCGAGCCGGTCGACTTCGTCGCGCAGCGCCATCAGCTGGCCCCGCGCTTCCTTCAGGGTCTCGGTGAGCTTGGCGTTCCGTTCGGTGAGCTGACTCACTCTCTCGGATGCCTCGGCCAGCCGCTTTTCCAGCAACCGGACCTGTTGGGGAGACTCGTTGAGCCTGCGGCGCAGCAGCGCAACCTCGTCCTCGAGGAGACGAATCTGGCTGCGGAGTTCGGAGCCAGCGCTGTACTGCTCGCCGCCCTCCTCAGGTCGGCTGCCGGGACGGTCGTGCTGCATGTCGGCACCCTCCTCCCGTGCTCGTACCACCACGGTACCGGCGATCACCGACGACGGCGGCGTCGTTGATGCCTGCCGGATCGCCCAGCGTGCCACAAAAATCCGCGAATACCCACGAGGTGGGCCAGGTTGGTACCCGTGGGTCGGGCGATTCCCCGGCCGGGCGGACACGTTGCGTTGACGATCATGGTCCGTTCGATACGTTCCGCGCCGGGTCGCTCGGCCCCTCGAGCACCGGTTTTCCGTGGCGCCACGCGGATCGCGGCGGTCGGCGGACATCCGGGTTAACCGATCCGGCAACCGGGTGGCATTGCGGCGGTCCGCACATTGGCACACGCAGCACTTCTCCCATCATTTGGAACAACTGCGCTCGGATACCACTCACGCCGGAGAAGAACGCTCCGTGACGTTTGGATGCCAAAAGTCCACTCCGTGCACCTTGCGCCGCGGGCTCTGATCTACTTACGGCCGCCGCGCGCACACCGCGGCCGCGAGACTCAACACCACTCCGGGGGAGGAGTTCATGACCTATCCGCCACAACAGCCTCAACCGGGCGGGTGGGGCCAGCAACCCGTGGGCAACGGATTCCCGCAGCAGGGCCCGCCGGGAACCCCGCAGCAGCAGCCCGCCTGGTACGGCAATCAGCACACCGGCTGGGGCCAGCAGGGGCAGGAACAGCCGCAGCAGGCTCCCATGGCCCCGCAATGGGGCAGCGAGTTCGGCCCCGGTTCCTGGCTCCAGGAACCGGGCGGCTTCGCCGACGTCGAGCCGCCGCAGCAGCAGAAGTCGAAGCTGCCGCTGATCCTCGGCCTGGTCGGGGCGCTGGTCGTAGTCGCCGGGATCGGCGTCGGGGTGTTCTTCTGGCTGGGCAGCGGCCCCGGCGAGGCCCGCCCGGTGGCCCAGGAGGTCGTGAACAAGGTCAACGCCGGTGACTTCGCCGGCGTCAGCAGCTTGTTCTGCCAGTCCAACAAGGCCCAGCTGGACAACGACATGGGCCAGCTCAAGCAGTGGAAGTTCAACATCAAGCTGGGCAACGTCACCGAGCGTGGCGACCAGGCCACCGCAAAGTTGACCGGAACCTACGAGGCCGACGGATCGTCCACAACTGTGGACCAGACGATGGGCCTGATCGTGGAGGACGGCACCTGGAAGGTCTGCCAACTCGACCAGTGAGCCCGCAATCTGAGAATTTCAAAACGGGGGAGGACCCATGACGTACCCACCGCAGCAGCCACCCGGACAGGGCGGCTGGGGGCAGCAGCCCGGCGGCCAGTACCCGCCCAGCGGTGGCCAGCCGCAGCAGCCCGGCGGCGCCTACCCGCCCAGCGGCGGCCAGCCCCAGCAGGGCTACGGGCAGCCGGGCGGCGCGTACCCGCAGAGCGGGCCGCAGCCGCAGCAGGGCTACGGCCAGCAGCCCCCGTACCCGCCGCAGGGCGCAGGGGTCGGCCAGCCGGGCTTCGACGCCCCGAAGAAGAAATCCCCGCTCCCCTGGATCCTCGGCGGCGTCGGCGGTCTGCTCGTCATCGGCCTGGTGATCATCCTGGTCGTGGTCTTCACCGGGGGCCCCGGCGACCCCCGGAAGGTCGCCCAGCAGGGCGTCGACATGATCAACTCCAAGGACTTCGCCGGTCTGCAGCCGCTGGCCTGCAAGAAGGACCAGGAAGACTTCCAGAAGATGCTGGACACCTTCGAAGGCAAGAGTGGCGAGTTCGACGAGCTCAAGGAATTCGGCGTCACCGACTCCGACATCCAGAAGCTGATCGACGGCATGAAGATCGAGATGCAGCTGGGCGAGGTCAAGGACAACGGCGACAACACCGCCACGGCCAAGATCACCGGCAACGTGAGCATCACCGCCGACGTCGAGATCATGGGTCAGAACGTGGCCGACATGATCCCCAACCAGCCGATCGATGAGGAGTTCAAGCTGGTCGTCGAAGACGGTTCCTGGAAGCTCTGCTGATCCATACCTGATCAATCGGTAGCGGCCCGCCCCGATCCCTGGAACCGGATCGCGGCGGGCCGCTTCACGTCAGCCCTTGCTCGGGCGGCGCTGCACCCGGGGTGGGGTCACGCCATCGGCCAGGCGGCGGGCGGTCAGGAGGAACGCCGTGTGGGCGACCATCCGGTGCTCGGGGCGGACCGCCATGCCCACCACGTGCCACGGGCGCAGGAGGGTTTCCCAGGCCTGGGGCTCCGTCCAGTTCTGCTGCTCGCGGATCGCCTCCGTGATCCGGGATAGCTGGGTCGTCGTGGCGACGTAGACGATCAGCACCCCGCCTGGGCGCAGCTTGCCGTGGACGGTTTCCAGGACCTCCCACGGCGCGAGCATGTCGAGCACCACCCGGTCGACCGGTTCGCCGTCGTACTCCTGCACGTCGCCCAGCTGCAGCGTCCAGTTGTCCGGCTTCTCGCCGAAGAACCGCCGCACGTTGCGCTCCGCGTGCTCCGCGTGGTCCTCGCGCACCTCGAACGACGTGACGCTGCCCTCCGGGCCGACCGCGCGCAGCAGGGAGCAGCTCAGCGCGCCAGATCCGGCACCTGCCTCCAGCACCCGCGCGCCCGGCCGGATGTCGCCCCACATCAAGATCTGCGCCGCGTCCTTGGGATAGATGACCTGGGCGCCGCGCGGCATGGACAGCACGTAGTCGGCCAGCAGCGGGCGCAGCGCCAGGAACGACGTGCCGCCCGCCGAGGCCACCACCGAGCCCTCCGGCTTGCCGATCAGGGCGTCGTGCGCGAGCGCACCGCGGTGCGTGTGGTACTCCCCTCCCCGCTCCAGGACGACCGTGTACTTGCGGCCCTTCGGGTCGGTCAACTGGACCCGGTCGCCGGGCTGGAACTCACCGCTGGCGGTGCTGCTCAACTGCTGCCTACTCTCCACGCTGGTACAGCACACCATCGTCGCAGAAGGGCCAAGGAGTATCCGGGGCGGCTTGCCCGGCGGCTTGCCCGGCGGTGCGGGTGGCGGGCATGGCGAAAGCGAGAAGACCCCGCCGTCACCCGCGACGGGAGCGCAAGGCGCTGCGCAGGTCCTCGCGGCGCAGCACTCCGCTCGGCCTGCCTTCGCCGTCGACCACCAGGAACTGCCAGGCCAGCACCGACTGGACGCGCTCCAGGATCGCGTCCGGGGTTTCGCTGTCGAGCAGGATGGTGTCCGGGTCCACCGGTTCGGCGGCTCGCTCGGCCGGTTCGTTGGGCGCGTGGGTCGCCAGCCGCTCCGCCGCGGTCTGGTCGAGCAGGCCGACCGCGATGCCGTCGGCGCGCACCAGCACCACTCCCCGGCCCGCCGCCGCCAGCAGCGCATCGCCCACCGGGCTCTCCGCCGGGAGCTGCAGGACCGGCCGCACCAGTTCGCGTAGCTCCAGCCCCACCGGCCAGCTCTTGCGCTGCTCGGCGGCGTGCTCGGCGCTGGCCCCGGCCACCACGAACCACGCCATCAGCACGCAGACGCCCAGCCGCAGCCACTGGTCCTGGGCGTCGTCGAGCAGCCCGGCCAGCGCCCAGGCGATCAGGGCCGCGGCGACCGCTCCCGCACCGATCACGCCCGCCGTGGTGCCCGCTCCACGCTTCCCGGTGATCTGCCAGGTCAGCGCCCGCAGCATCCGGCCGCCGTCCAGCGGCAGCCCCGGCAGCAGGTTGAACACGGCCACGGCCAGGTTCGCCACGCAGGTCTGCGCCACCAGCAACCAGATCGCGCCGCCTGGCACCAGGGCGAACCAGCCGATGCCGGTGGCCACCGCCAGCACCATCGACACCGCCGGCCCGGCCGCGGCGATCAGGCCCTCCTGGGCCGGCTTAGGCGGCGTCCGGGATATCTCCGACAGGCCGCCGAGCAGGAACAGCCGGACACGCCGCACCGGCAGCCCCAGGCGCAGCGCGACGATGCAGTGCCCGAGTTCGTGCAGCAGCACCGAAACCGCGAGCAGCACGGTGAACACCGCCGCCAGCACCGCGCTCTCCCAGATGCCCGCGTCCGGCAGGATCCGGCCCACCAGCGGCGTGTACAGCAGCACGATCAGCGCCGCCCCGAGCCACCACGACGGCGAAAGCAGCACCGGCACTCCGGCGACGCGGCACAGCAGCAGGCCGCCGTCGTTCGGTTTGGGCCGGGCAGGCGGGGATGCGGTCGACGGCATGCAGGCAGGGTAGTGCGTCACGCGTGAGGCGGTTGTGATCCGTGCGGGGGGTGATCGCGTGTCGGTCCGCTCGTTTAGGGTTTCGGGCCATGGCGGAATCGGCGCAGGCGGCAACAGACGGAACGCTCCAGGACGGCGGGACCAGGCGTCCTGCGCTGTCCCCGTCCCGCGCGAGCGACTTCAAGCAGTGCCCCCTGCTGTACCGGTTCCGCGCCGTGGACCGGTTGCCGGAAACGCCGACCAAGGCGCAGGTGCGCGGCACGGTGGTGCACTCGGTGCTGGAGCGGCTGTTCGGGCTGCCGACGGCCGAGCGCGACCCGGCGCGGGCGCGGGCGCTGCTGCAGCCAGCCTGGGAGGAGCTGCTCGCGCAGCAGTCCGAGCTGGGCGAGCTGTTCGACGGGCCCGGCGACCCGGAGCTGGCGGGCTGGTTGGAGTCGGCGAACGCGCTGCTGGACGCCTACTTCGAGCTGGAGGACCCGCAGCGGCTGGAGCCGGAGGCCTGCGAGTTGCGGGTGGAGACCGAGCTGGCTTCCGGGGTGCTGCTGCGCGGGTTCATCGACCGGGTCGACGTGGCCCCGACCGGTGAGATCCGGCTGGTCGACTACAAGACCGGTGCCGCGCCGCGGGAGATCGGCGAGGCCAAGGCGATGTTCCAGATGAAGTTCTACGCCCTGGTGCTGTGGCGCACCCGCGGCGAGATCCCGCGCCAGCTGCTGCTGATGTACCTGGCCAGCAAGCAGCGGTTGGCGTACACGCCGGACGAGACGGAGCTGCGCCGCTTCGAGCGCACCCTGGAGGCGATCTGGCAGGCGATCCTGCGGGCGGGCAAGACCGGCGACTTCCGGCCGAATCCGAGCCGCCTGTGCGACTACTGCGACCACAAGCCGCTGTGCCCGGCCTTCGGCGGCACCCCGCCGCCCTACCCGGGCTGGCCGGAGCCTGACCCGGGCCCCGAATCCGTCCTCGACCGCACCGACTGACCGGTCCCCGGGACCCGGGCCGCAGAACGAGCCTGGGGGCTCTTAGATCCTTTTGGTGAATGCCGTCCGCGCCTTGGAAGCGGCGTAGCCGCTTGCATTCACCTTGCCAAGACGACCATCGGCGGGTTCTGCGAGGTTTTCTTGCGAGGACGGCCCCTCCGCCGCGTATTGGACATACATCAGGAGGGGCACCCGCAGTCCAGGGAACCTCTCAGGTTCCGCTGCGACCACCCACCCAGACCATTCACCAACAGGCTCTTAAAGGCGGCAGGCGCGGATGTCGGACGACAGGATCGCCTTGGCACCGACGGCCGCGAGGCGGTCCATGATTGCCGGGGCCTCCTTGCGGGAGACCATCGCGCGCACCGCCACCCAGCGGTCGTCGGCCAGCGGCGACATGGTCGGCGACTCCAGGCCCGGGGTCACCTTGGTCGCGTCGTCGAGCAGCTCGCGCGGGCAGTTGTAGTCCAGCATCACGTACTGCTGGGCGAACACCACGCCCTGCAGCCGGGCGATGAGCTGGTTCTTCGCCTGCTCCTCGTCCGAGCCGCGCCGCTGGATGACTACCGCCTCGGAGTTGCAGATCTGGTCGCCGAAGGCCACTAGGCCGTGCTGGCGCAGCGTTCGTCCGGAGCCGACGACGTCGGCGATGGCGTCCGCGACGCCGAGCTGGATGGAGATCTCCACCGCGCCGTCGAGCCGGATGACGTCGGCCGTCACGCCGTGTTGCGCGAGGTCGTCGGCGACGAGCTTCGGGTAGGAGGTGGCGATCCGCTTGCCCTGCAGGTCCGCGACGGTCCACTCGTGCGGGCCAGCCGGGGCGGCGTAGCGGAACTTGGAGCCGCCGAAGCCGAGCGCGAGCCGCTCCTCGACCGGCGCGCCGGAGTCGCGGGCCAGGTCGCGGCCGGTGAGCCCCAGGTCGAGCTCGCCGGAGCCGACGTAGATCGCGATGTCCTTGGGGCGCAGGAAGAAGAACTCGACCTCGTTGACGGTGTCCAGGACGGTCAGGTCCCGCTGCTCATGGCGCTGCCGGTACCCGGCTTCCGCGAGCATCTCGGATGCGGGACCGGCCAGCGTGCCCTTGTTGGGCACAGCCACACGCAGCATGGGCCTCGATCTCCTCGGTTATTCCTGGGTCGGGTTCACAGGTAGCGGTACACGTCCTCAAGGGACAGTCCGCGCCCCAGCATGATGACCTGCAGCCGGTACAGCAGCTGCGAGATCTCCTCGGCGAGCTGTTCGTCCGATTCGTGCTCGGCGGCGATCCATACCTCGCCGGCCTCTTCGATGACCTTCTTGCCCTGGGCGTGCACCCCGGCGTCGAGCGCGGCTACCGTCGCCGAGCCCGCCGGTCGGGTGCGGGCCCGTTCTTGCAGTTCGGCGAACAACTCGTCGAAGGTCTTCACAGTGCACGATCCTTGCATCCCGGGTCGCCGGCCTCGACGGCGGACCCGGTCGTTTACGGGTTCCATCACGACACGTCATCTGGTGGCCAACTCACCGGAACCCGGTGGTCGCCTCCAGCGCCGCGCCGAGCGTGTCCTTGATCATGGCCAGCGCGGCGCCTCCGGGGCTGCACCGACCGCCCGGCCCGCCGCGCGGTCTCGTCGAAACGGATGAGTCCGGCGTACTCGCGTCCGACCGGACCGTAGCCGACCAGGACGATCGGGACTTCGATCATCACGCCGCTCGCACGAACAGCTCGCCTAGGGCGGCGAAGTCCACGTCCGCCAGCGAGTCGCGCAGCACCCGGTGCGGGCCGGGCTGCAGCGGCACCTCGCACGGGATGGCGATCACCAGGCAGCCGGCGGCTTCCGCCGAGGCCACGCCGGTCGGCGAGTCCTCGATCGCGACGCAGTCCGCGGGGTCCACGCCGAGCAGCCGCGCGGCCTTCAGGTACGGCTCGGGGTCGGGCTTGTTCTTGCCGTCCACCTCGTCGCCGCAGACCGTCAGGTCGAACGAGCCGCGGCCGAGGGTCTCCAGCGCGAGCTCGGTCAGGGACCGGATCGTGGAGGTCACGAGCGCGGTGGGGATGCCCAGCTCGCGGGCCTCGCGCAGCGCCTCCTGCGCGCCCGGCCGCCACGGCAGGCCCCGCTCGAACAGCTCTTCCATGCGGGCCGTGACCCACTCGGCCGCCGCGTCTACCTCGGCGTCCGTGTCCGGGATCCCGGCATCGGCCAGCAACATCCGCATGCTGCGCGCCATGTTGGAGCCGACCATCGCCTCCCTGGTGGCGTCGGTGAGCGCGCCCCCGCGATGCCTTGCGTAGTCGTCCAGCGCGATGGTCCACAACTTCTCGGAGTCGACGAGCGTGCCGTCCATGTCGAACAGCACTGCGGCGGGCGAGGTCTGACCGGCGTCGCGGGTCACTCGGGATTCTCCGTTCCGGGAGGAGGTTTGGGACCAGGGCCGCCTCCAGTAGAGCATCCGGGCCCGGCCGTCCCCAGCGAAAGTGTCCAATCCCTCGTCGGATCAGGTGTTGAAGTACTTGGCTTCCGGGTGGTGGGCGACGATCGCGTCGGTGGACTGCTCCGGGTGCAGCTGGAACTCCTCGGAGAGGGTCACGCCGATCCGTTCCGGTTGCAGCAAATCGACGATCTTGGCCCGGTCCTCCAGGTTCGGGCAGGCGCCGTAGCCCAGGGAGAAGCGCGCGCCGCGGTAGCCGAGCCGGAAGAATTCCTCCACTGTGGACGGATCTTCCGCCGCCACCGGGGCGCCGGAGGCGAACAGCAGTTCCTGGCGGACGCGGCGGTGCCAGTACTCCGCCAGCGCCTCGGTGAGCTGCACCCCGAGGCCGTGGATCTCCAGGTAGTCGCGGTAGGCGTTGCGGGCGAACAGCTCGTTGGCGTGATCCGCGATCGGCTGGCCCATCGTGACCAGCTGCAACGGCAGCACGTCCACCTGCCCGGACTCCTCGGCGCGCTCCCGCGAGCGGAAGAAGTCCGCGAGGCACAGGTGCCGGTCGCGGGCCTGCCGGGGGAAGGTGAAGCGGCAGCGCTCCGGCGCGTCCGCCTCGTCCTTGTCCAGCACGACCAGGTCGTCGCCCTCGGACACGCACGGGAAGTAGCCGTAGACCACCGCCGCGTGCTGCAGGATCCCCTCGGTGGCGAGCGCGTCCATCCAGTACCGCAGCCGGGGGCGCCCCTCGGACTCGACCAGTTCTTCGTAGGACGGACCGCCTTTCGCGCCGCGCAGCCCCCACTGGCCGAAGAACGTGGCCCGCTCGTCCAGGTAGGCGGCGTACTCGCCGACCGGCACGCCGCGCACCTCGCGCCGTCCCCAGAACGGCGGCGTCGGCACCGGAACGTCGGCGGCCACGTCCGAGCGGCTCACCGGCGCGGGCTCCGCCACCGCTGCCTTGCGCTTCTCGGCGATCCGCAGCGACCGTTCCCGGCGGGCCTTGCGCTCGGCCTTCTTCGCCTCCTCGGCCGGGTCCGGGGCCACCACGCCGCCGCGCTTGCGGGCCATGATGGAGTCCATCAGCCGCAGGCCCTCGAAGGCGTCGCGGGCGTAACGCACCTCGCCCTCGTACAGCTCGTCGAGGTCGCTCTCCACATAGGACCGGGTCAGCGCCGCGCCGCCGAGCAGCACCGGGAACGCCTCGGCCACTCCCCTGGCGTTGATCTCCGCCAGGTTCTCCTTCATGATCACCGTGGACTTCACCAGCAGCCCGGACATGCCGATGGCGTCCGCGTCGTGCTGCCGCGCGCTGTCCAGGATGGTGCCGATCGGCTGCTTGATGCCCAGGTTGACCACGTTGTACCCGTTGTTGGACACGATGATGTCGACCAGGTTCTTGCCGATGTCGTGCACGTCGCCCTTGACCGTGGCCAGCACCAGGGTTCCCTTGCCCGCGGCGGAGTCCTTCTCCATGTGCGGCTCCAGGTAGGCGACCGCGGCCTTCATGACCTCGGCGGACTGCAGCACGAACGGCAGCTGCATCTGCCCGGAACCGAACAACTCGCCCACGACCTTCATGCCGGCCAGCAGGTTCTCGTTGATGATCTCCAGCGGCGGCTTCGCCGCCATCGCCGCGTCCAGATCCGCTTCGAGCCCGTTGCGCTCGCCGTCGACGATCCGCCGCTCCAGCCGTTCGAACAGCGGCAGCGCCGCGAGTTCCTCGGCGCGCGAGGCCCGGCTGGACTTCGCGGTCTGGCCCTCGAAAAGCTCCATCAGCCGCTGCAACGGGTCGTAGCCGTCGCGGCGCCGGTCGTAGACCAGGTCGAGCGCGACCTGCCGCTGCTCGTCCGGGATCTTGTTCATCGGCAGGATCTTCGAGGCGTGCACGATCGCGGTGTCCAGCCCCGCTTCCCGGCACTCGTTGAGGAACACCGAGTTCAGCACCTGCCGGGCCGCCGCGTTCAGTCCGAAGGAGACGTTCGAAATCCCCAGCGTGGTGCGGACTTCCGGGCGCGTGCGCTTGAGCTCGCGGATCGCCTCGATGGTCTCGATGCCGTCGCGGCGCACCTCCTCCTGGCCGGTGGAGACCGGGAAGGTCAAGGTGTCGACGATGATGTCCGACTCGGCCAGCCCCCAGTTGCCGGTCAGGTCGTCGATGATCCGGTTGGCGACCCGCAGCTTCCAGTCCTTCGTGCGGGCCTGCCCGTCCTCGTCGATGCACATCACCACGACCGCCGCGCCGTGCTCGCGGACCAGCTCCATGACCCGCCGGTAGCGGGAGCCCGGGCCGTCGCCGTCCTCGTAGTTGACAGAGTTGACCACGCACCGGCCGCCGAGCCGTTCCAGTCCGGCGCGCAGCACCGGCGGCTCGGTGGAGTCCAGCATCACCGGCAGCGTCGAGGCGGTGGCCAGCCGCGCGGCCAGCTCGGCCATGTCGGCGGTCCCGTCGCGGCCCACGTAGTCCACGCAGAGGTCGATCAGGTGCGCGCCGTCGCGGGTCTGGGCCTTGGCGATCTCGACGCAGTCGTCGTAGTCACCGGCCAGCATCGCCTCGCGGAAAGCCTTGGAGCCGTTGGCGTTCGTGCGCTCGCCGATCACCAGCACCGACGCGTCCTGGTCGAACGGCACCGCCTGGTACAGCGAGCTGACGCCCGGCTCGGGCCGCGGCTCGCGCGGCGGCGGGTCCAGTTCCCGCACCGCCTCGACGACCTGCCGGATGTGCTCGCCGGTCGTGCCGCAACAGCCGCCGACCAGGCGGGCGCCGAAGTTCGCGACGAACTCGGCGAGCGCCTCGGCCAGCTCCTCCGGGGTCAGCGGGTACACCGCTCCGCTCGGCCCGAGCTCGGGAAGCCCGGCGTTGGGCATCACCGACAGCGGCACGCGCGAGTGCTTGGCCAGCTGCCGCAGGTGCTCGCTCATCTCCGCCGGCCCGGTGGCGCAGTTCATCCCGATCAGGTCGATGCCCAGCGGCTCCAGCGCGGTCAGCGCGGCGGTGATCTCGGTGCCCAGCAGCATCGTGCCGGTGGTCTCCACCGTCACCTGCGCGATGATCGGCACCCGCCGCCCGGCCCGCGCCATGCCGCGCTTGGCTGCCAGCACCGACGCCTTGGTCTGCAACAGGTCCTGCGAGGTCTCCACGAGGACCGCGTCGATCCCGCCGTCGAGCATGCCGAGGGTCTGCTCCTCGTAGGCGTCGCGCAGCGCCTCGAAGCCCACGTGCCCCAGCGTCGGCAGCTTGGTGCCCGGCCCCATCGCGCCCAGCACGAACCGGGGCTGTCCGGCGGTGGCGAACTCGTCGGCGCACTCCCGCGCCAGCTGCGCGCCGCGCTCGGCCAGCTCGCGGATGCGGTCGGCGATGCCGTACTCGCCGAGGTTGGCCAGGTTCGCGCCGAAGGTGTTGGTCTCGACCGCGTCCGCCCCGGCCGCCAGGTACCCGCGGTGCACGTCGCGCACCACGTCCGGGCGGGTCGCGTTGAGAATCTCGTTGCACCCCTCCAGCCCCGCGAAGTCGTCGAGGCCCAGCGGCACCTCCTGCAGCATGGTGCCCATCGCGCCGTCGGCGACGAGGACTCGGCGCTCCAGCGCCTCCAGCAGGGGTGACCAGGGAGAATGCGGCATACCAACCAGCGTACGAGCGGCGGCCAACCGGATTCCCACACTGTGGTACCCGGCCCGGCACTCAAATCACGCCGCGGTGTTGCAGGTAGCGGAACACGAGTATGCCGGGGAGCACGGGCAGCCAGTAGGTGAGCAGGCGGGAGATGAGCACCGCCGTGATCGCCGCGGTCGCCGGTACCCCGATGGCGCCGAGGCCCGCGAGCAGCACCGCCTCGACGGCGCCGAGGCCGCCAGGCGAGGGCACCAGGTGGCCGAGGGTGTTGCCGATGATGAACACGAGCGTCACCGCCACCCACGAGAAGTCCGGGTGCAGCGCGGCCAGCGACGCCGCCAGGCCCAGGCCCGAGACCACCAGGTAGCCCAGCGCGCCGCCGAACAGCTGGAGCGCGCGCACCGGGTGGCGCAGCGTCTCCAGCAGTTCGCGCCCGACCTCCACCGACGGTGCGGCGATCCGGCGGCGGCCGAAGGGCGAGGCCACCACGACCGCGGCGACCACCAGCACCGCGACCGCGGCGACCGCCACCGGCCAGCCGGTCGGGAACGAGAGGTTGGTGAACGTCCCGGACAAGCCGACCGCGAACACCCCGAACACGGCCACGACGAACGCCACCGCCCCGGTGCCCGCCTGGTTGAGCAGCGTCACCCCGACCGCCACCCGCCGCCGCAGCCCGAGCCGCTCCATGTACACCACGTTGATGCCGAAGAACCCGGCGCCACTGGGCGTGGTGCGCCCGGTGAACGCGGCCGCCACCTGCACGAGAAGGGTCTGCCAGAACGGCAGCGGAACCCGGCTGGAGCCCTGCACGGAGACCGACGACGCCAGGATCGCCAGGAATCCGGTCGCAACCGCCACGCCCAACCAGACCCAGTTCGCGTGCTGCACCGCCGTGAGCACCGCGCCCATGCTGGACAGCTCCGGGAGCAGCAGGTAGACGGCTGCGGCGATGAGCAGCATGCCGATCACGGTGATCGGGCGGACCGGCGAGCGGAACCCCGGGATCGGCAGGCCCAACCCGTCGGCCAGGGCTTCGCGCAGTTCGGGCAGCAGGAAGCGGCCGTGCGGCGCCTGGTTCCTGATCCGCCGGGGCAGCGCCAGCGGGACCAGGTTCCGCAGTGCCGCCGCGAGCTGCTCGGCGGGCAGCGCGCGGATCGCGGTGGACACCGTGCGCTCGGTGCCGGCCACCGTCGCCAGCGAGAGCATCGCCTCGGCCAGGTCCTGGGCGCAGCGCGCCTCTTCCGCGCCCGCGTGGCTGAACGTGAAGCTCAGCAGCCAGGGCCGGTTCTCGTCGTCCACCAGGATGTTCTTCGCGCGCAGGTCGTGGTGGGCGATGCGGGCCCCGGCCAGGGCCGCGAGCTGCGCCCAGATCGCCGCCAGCAGCTCGTCGTCGATGTCGTCGCCCCGCATCTCCGACAACCGGCGTCCGCGCACCTGCCCGACCACCAGCAGCGCGGGCGCGTGCTTGACGTCGCAAGCCAGCACGACCTGCGGGGTGCGCACCCCGGCCCGCTCGGCCAGCAGCGTCACGTAGGCCTCGTGCTCCACCTCGTGGTGCGGGGTCGACAGCCGCGGCTCGTCCTGGACGTCGAGCAGCGTGAGCAGCCGTTTGATCTTGTACCAGGGTCCGGCGCGGCGGCTCATCCGCCGCACCACCTTCACCCGCAGCGTCCGCCCGTCCCCGGTCCGCACCGCGAACTCGCGCGGCACCAGCAGCCGGTGCCGCAACGCGATGATCGAGACCGGTTTCAGCCCGGCCAGCTCCAGCTCGCCGAAGATCACCTTCTCGGAGACCTTCCGGCCGGGCGCGCCCCAGACGAGGTGGCAGAGCATCCCGACGCCCCAGCCCAGCAGCGCGCCACCCACCGTGTCCAGCGGCAGCTGGAGACCCAGGTGGACCACGGCCACGCCGACCAGCACGGTGAGCCCCCAGCCGACCCGCCGCGCGGGCCCGCCCAGGTAGGGCGCGGCGACCACGGCCAGCACCGTCACGATGGCCACTTCGCTGGAGGGGAACGGGAATCCGCCCGGCGGCTCGAAGACCGGCGCCGGCACCGCCCGGGCGGGCAGCACCTGGTGCATGATCTGGGCGAGGCCCCAGGTCAGCGCGCCCGATCCCGCGCACAGCAGCGCCACCCGGATCCAGCCGAAGTACATCGCCACCGCGGTCACCCCGGCGATCCCGGCCCAGCCCCCGAGCCAGACCAGCACCACCCACACCGGATCGGAGATCGCCGGGATCCGCTCGAGCTGCTGGTAGATCGCGACCTCGACGGGGTTGGCGGGCACCAGCACCAGCAGCACGCTCAGCGTGAGCAGCCCGCCGGCGACGAGCAGCTTGGCGAGGTCCGCGGGGCGGCGGCCGATCGACAACCGCAGCCGGGACTTCGGGGATATCCCAGTCCCCTCGCTCGGTGACGATCCGGTGCTGTCCACTTGCTGGATGGGGTTCCCTCTCCGCTGACACCCACGGTGACTTGGGTAAAGGGTCTTGCCCGCGAAACCTCACGTCAAACCGGCAACCGGTGGTGCCCGGCCGGTCACGAGCGGTGCAGGGATGTCGGGCGCTCGCGTCGGCGTGGCGTCGTAGGCTGGCGCCGTGACCGATCGCGACGCACACAACACCGAACAACCGCGCGCCGAACTGCCCCAACTGACCGATCCGATCTTGGTCAGCGCTTTCGAAGGCTGGAGCGGCGGGCTTACCCAACCGCCGCGATCGCGCCGTAGCTTCGTAGGGAGGTTCGCGTGAGCGAGAAGCAAAACCTTCCCCAGCTTGCGAACCCCGTCGTCATAGCTGGTTTTGAGGGCTGGAACGATGCCGGCGACGCCGCCAGCTCCGCGATCGAGCACCTCCAGCTCATCTGGGACGCGACACCGTTGAGCGAGATCGACCCGGACCCGTACTACGACTTCCAGGTCACCCGCCCGACGGTGAAGCTGGTGGACGGCATCACCCGCCAGGTCTCCTGGCCGACCACCCGGCTGACGGTCTGCCGCCCGCCGGGCTGCGATCACGACGTGGTGCTGGTGCACGGCATTGAGCCGAACATGCGCTGGCGGGCGTTCTCCGCCGAACTCGTGGAGCAGATCGAGCGGATCGGGGCGCGCACCGTGGTCACCCTCGGAGCACTGCTCGCGGACGCTCCGCACACCCGGCCGGTGCCGGTCAGCGGTGCGGCCTACGACACCGACTCGGCGGCTCGGTACGGCCTGGAGCGCTCCCGCTACGAGGGCCCGACCGGGATCGTCGGGGTCTTCCAGGACGCCTGCGTGCAGGCCGGGATCCCGGCGATCTCGTTCTGGGCGGCGGTACCGCACTACGTCTCGCAGCCGCCGTCGCCGAAGGCGACGCTGGCGCTGCTGCACCGGGTCGAGGACGCGCTCGACGTCGAGGTACCGCTGGGCAACCTGCCGGAGCAGGCCGAGGAGTGGGAGCAGACCGTCAGCGAGATGGCGGAGGAGGACGAGGACGTCCGCAACTACGTCCGCGCGCTGGAGGAGCGCGGGGACGCCGAGGTCAAGCTGACCGAGGCCAGCGGCGACGCGATCGCGGCGGAGTTCGAGCGCTACCTGCGCCGCCGCGGCCCCGGCGGACCCGGCGGCAAGGGCCCGTTGGGCCCCGGCCCCGGCTGACCGAACGCGATCACGTGAAGCGCGAGGGGCACCCGCGGCCGTAATTGGACAGCCGAGCCAATCGGACACGGGTGTCCCTCACGGTTTCACAGCTCGGCGCCGAGGAGGGCGTCGACGGCGGTACGGATCTGCTGCGGCGCGCCCCGGTCGGAGCCCCCGGAGGTCAGCGCCTCGTCGGCCCAGGCGTCGATCGCGCGCAGCGCCTGCTGGGTGTCCAGGTCGTCGGACAGCCGCTCACGCAGCCGTGCGACGGCCGGCTCCGCCGCCGGAGCCGCATCCAGCGCGACGGCCTCCCGCCATCGGGCCAGCCGCGCGGAGCCGTTGATCAGCGCGTCCTCCGTCCACGACCGGTCGGTGCGGTAGTGCCCGTCCAGCAGCGCCAGCCGGATGGCCATCGGGTCCACCCGGTCGCCGCGCAGCCGGGACACGAACACCAGGTTGCCCTTGGACTTCGACATCTTCTCGCCGTTCAGGCCGATCATCCCGGCGTGCACGTAGTGCTTGGCGAACGGGAACTCGCCGGTCAGCGACTCGGCGTGCGCGGCGCTGAACTCGTGATGCGGGAAGATCAGGTCCGAGCCGCCACCCTGGACGTCGAAGCCTAGGCCGAGCCGGTTCAGCGCGATCACCGAACATTCCAGGTGCCAGCCCGGCCGGCCGGCGCCGAGCTCGGACTCCCAGGACGGTTCGCCGTCACGGGCCATCCGCCACACCAGCGCGTCCAGCGGGTGCTCCTTGCCGGGCCGGTCGGGGTCTCCGCCGCGCTCGGCGAAGAAGGCACGCATGGTCGCTTCGTCGTAGTTGGACTCGTAGCCGAAGTTGCCGGAGGCCCGGTGCCGGAAGTAGATGTCGGGGTGCTCGCCGTCGACCCGGTAGGCCGCACCCGAGGCCAGCAGCTTGCCGACCGCCTCGACGATCTCCGGGATGGACTCGACCGCGCCGACGAAGTCGGCCGGCGGCACCACCCGCAGCGCCTCCATGTCCTCGCGGAACAGCGCGGTCTCGCGCATCGCGAGCACGATCCAGTCCTCTCGGTCGCGCTCGGCGCGCTCCAGCAGCGGGTCGTCGATGTCGGTGACGTTCTGCACATAGTGCACCTGGTGACCGTTGTCCAGCCAAACCCGGTGAACCAGGTCGAACGCCAGGTACGTCGCGGCGTGGCCGAGATGGGTCGCGTCGTACGGCGTGATGCCGCAGACGTACATCCTCGCGACGGGCCCGGGTTCGGTAGGCCTGACCTCACCGGCGGCGGTGTCGAAGAGGTGCAGTGGGCTGGGTGTGCCCGGCACCTGAGGCACGGGAACCGATGACCAGGGTTGCATGCATCCGACCTTAAACGTCCGAGGCGAGTGGACGCCCCGGACGGGCGCCGTATCACATAGTGGGAAGACCAGCGAGACCCCGACTACCCGCCGAGCGGAAAAAATCTCGTCGAACTAAATAATATTTAGGTTAACGACTAACCGGATCCAGGCCCGGCAAAAGATCAGTTAGCCGATCGGGAAAATCGGACGAAACAACACATAGCCACCCATTCCGATCATCCGAATTCGCCACTTCGCAACGCCGGTGCCGAGGTGGGATCATTCCCTTTAGAAGTCGAATATTCGCACGTCAGAGGCTCGACAACGGCTCAGCTAACCGGGCTAAAAAGTCAAAACAGGCGGTCGTAACGCAATCGGATCTTCACTCGAATGGCTGGACATGGACATCGCTCTAAGTATGATCAAGGCCCAAACGAAAGGACGCGAACGCGAATCCGAGACACGGTGAGTTGATGGGCGGAGAACCGACAATTCGCGCAGACCCCGGCACCCGGGTGACGCCATCCGGGCCCGGCGAAGCAGGTGGAGGCGATCGGTGACATCGGTACGCGTGGAGCGGCTCTACAAAATCTTCGGCCCACAGCCGACGGAGCTGGTTCGCCGCCTGGAGGCGGGAGCCGACCAGGAAGAGATCAAAGCGGTGGGCGCCACCGCCGCGGTGGTGGACGCGTCGTTCGAAGTCGGAGAGGGCGAGACCTTCGTCGTGATGGGGCTGTCCGGCTCCGGCAAGTCGACGCTGATCCGCATGCTCAACGGGCTGCTCACGCCCACCTCCGGCAAGGTGCTCGTCGACGGCGACGACATCACCGGGATGTCCGCCCCGGCGTTACGCGCGATGCGCCAACAGAAGATGAGCATGGTGTTCCAGCACTTCGCCCTGTTCCCGCACCGCACGGTGCTGGACAACGCCGGCTACGCCCAGCAGATCCGGGGCGCGAGCAAGTCCGAGACCGACGAGCAGGCGCGCGAGGCGCTGAGCCTGGTCGGCCTGGAGGGATGGGAGGAGCGCTACCCCCAGCAGCTCTCCGGCGGCATGCGGCAACGCGTCGGACTCGCCCGCGCCTTGGCCGCCCAGACCGACGTGCTGCTGATGGACGAGGCGTTCAGCGCGCTGGACCCGCTGATCAAGCGGGAGATGCAGGACCAGCTGCTGAACCTGAACGCGAAGCTCGGCAAGACCATCATCTTCATCACCCACGACCTCAACGAGGCGATGCGGCTCGGCGACCGCATCGCGATGATGCGGGCGGGGCGGATCGTGCAGATCGGCACCGCCGAGCAGATCCTCAACGAGCCGGCCGACGACTACGTCGCCACCTTCGTCAAGGACGTCGACCGCAGCCGGGTGCTCACCGCGGCGTCCATCGTCGAGCCGCAGGCCACGGCCCCTCCCGGGGAGGATCCGGTGCCCGCCGACACGCCGATGGCGGACCTGTTCGCCCGGATGAGCGCCCGCGCGGTGCCGGTCCCCGTGGTCGACAAGCAGCAGCGGGTGCTCGGCGTGGTCACGCCGACAGCAGTGTTCAAGGCGCTGTGCCGCGAGGTTCCGGCGGCCGGCGACGGCGAACCCTCCGAGATCGAGGAGGCGAGTGCTTCCGATGTCTAATGCGTTCCTCTCCGCCGCCCAGTTCGAGCTGCCGCGGATCCCCATCGGTGACATGTTCACCGGCCTGGTCAACTGGCTGAACAACAACATCGGCCCGGTGTTCGACTTCATCATCCTGGTGGTGGAAGGGGCCGTTACGGGCCTGAACTACGCGTTGACCTTCCTGCCCGATCTGGTCATGGTGCTGGTGTTCACGGCGCTGGCGCTGTGGCTGCGCAGCTGGCGGTTCGCGCTGTTCAGCCTGATCGGCTTCGGGTTGATCGCGAGCATGCGGGAGTTCACCGCCGCGATGCAGACCCTGTCGCTGGTGCTGGTGGCCAGCGTCATCGCGGTGCTGATCGGCATCCCGCTGGGAATCTGGGCGGCGCGCAACGCGCGGGTCAGCATGGTCGTGCGGCCGGTGCTGGACCTGATGCAGACCATGCCGGCCTTCGTCTACCTGATCCCGGCAATCCTGTTCTTCAACATCGGGACGACGCCGGGTGTGATCGCGACCGTGGTCTTCGCGCTGCCACCGGGAGTCCGGCTCACCGAACTGGGCATCCGGCAGGTGGACAAGGAGGTCGTCGAGGCAGGTGAGGCATTCGGCGCCCCCGAGCGCAAGATCCTCACCGGCATCCAGCTCCCGCTGGCGATGCCGTCGATCATGGCGGGCATCAACCAGGTGATCATGCTGTCGCTGTCGATGGTGGTCATCGCCGGCATGGTCGGTGCCCAGGGCCTGGGCACCGACATCTACCAGGCGGTCACCCGGGTCCAGCTCAGCCTCGGCTTCGAGGCCGGCCTGTCGGTGGTGATCCTCGCGGTCTACCTGGACCGGATCACCGCCGTGCTGTCGGACCGCTCGCCGGTCGCGCGGGCGGAGCGCAAGGCGGCCCCGACCGGATGAGGTTTTCGCAGAAAGGCAGGGCAGGAATGTTCACCGGAAGAAGATCAAGACGCCTTCTCGCTCTCCTCGCCGCACTGGTCGCCCTGGTGGCGGTGGCCGCGGGATGCGGCGGTCGCTCGGCGCAGACCGGCCAGCAGGCGAAGGCGATCAACATCGGCTTCATCGCGTGGGACGAGGACATCGCGGTCACCCACCTCTACAAGGTGTTGCTGGAGCAGAAGGGCTACAAGGTCAACACCCAGGAGCTGGAGGCCGGCCCGATGTACGCCGGGCTCGCGCAGGGCAACATCGACCTGTTCCTGGACGGTTGGCTGCCCCAGACGCACGCCGACTACTGGAAGCAGTACGGCCCGCAGCTGGAGGACCTCAACGTCTGGTACGACCAGGCGACGCTGACCATAGCGGTGCCCAAGTACATGACGGACGTGAACTCGATCGCCGACCTCAAGGGCAGGGGCCCGGAGTTCAACGGCGTGATCACCGGCATCGACCCGGGCGCCGGGCTTACCCGCATCACCAAGGACAGCGCGATCCCGGCCTACGGGCTCGGCGGCGAGTACACCCTGCAGACCTCGTCGACGACCGCGATGCTGGCCTCCCTGGAGAAGGCGACCAAGGATCAGAAGCCGATCGTGGTCACGCTGTGGCACCCGCACTGGGCGTACGCCCGGTACCCGATCAAGGACCTGCAGGACCCGCTGGGCGCGATGGGCAAGGCGGAGCAAGTCCACGCGATCGGCCGCAAGAACTTCAGCCAGGACTTCCCCGAGGTCACCGACATGGTGAAGAAGTTCAAGCTGGACGACGCCCAGCTCGCGTCGCTGGAGAACGCGATCAACAGCGCCGAGAAGGGCAAGGAGGACGACGCCGCACGGAAGTGGGTGTCGGAGAACCAGGCCGTGGTGGCCAACTTCTTCACCCCCTGAGCAAAAACCGCGAGCGAAAGGCCGGTGGGCGTGACCACCGGCCTTTCGCGTTGCTGCTACCGGGGATTCCGGATTCCGTCGATCAGGCGGGTCCAGTTGTCCCCGCCCCGGCCCGCGGCGATGGCCCGGTCGTAGTGCGCCTTGATCGCGCGCGGCAGGTGGATCGGGCGATTTCGCGCGAAATCGCCACCTTCCAGGCGTGGCGAGTGGCGATTTCGCGCGAAATCGCCACTACTGCCATAGGGCCGCAACTTCACCGCGGAGCGGATCATCGGTCACGCGAGGTCGAACCGCCCGGCCCTGACGGCGGCGACGAAGCTCCCCCACCGAGCCCCACCGAACCAAATCTCCGGCCCACCAGGATTCTTCGAGTCCCGAGCCCCGACAACCTCGTCAGCCAAGGCGACCTCGACGCATTCGCCGTTGTTAGCGCTGTAACTGGACTTCCGCCAGTCAGCTGCATCGGCGGTCGCGAACGCAACCTCGACACAGACTCCGTTGTTCGCGCTGTAGCTCGACTTTCTCCAGACTGGGGCAGACACGGTGTCCCTCCGGTTACGTCTCGGACATCAACGCTTTCACGAATTCCACCGATTTGGCTGGTTCAAGCGCGACGTGTTGCAGGCTTTCCGCAACCAGTGTATAGGTCCGCACGTCATCGGGATCTTGGACGTAGATTGCTCCATCCAGGTGTTCGAGGTATGCGACTGGTCGCGCTTCAGCGAACGTGAGCACCAAGAACTGACCTGTACCGCCCGCATCGTGCGGACCACACTCAGGTCGAAGCACCTGGAAGGTGATACTCGGTCGTTGCGCCAGTTCGATCAAGTGCTCGTACTGAGCCAAGCGGCACTCTGGTGTTCCAACGGCCAAACGCAGCGCTGATTCTCCGACGACGACGTGAAGCTTCAGCGGCTCAGATTCGGTCAGACGTCGAGCACGTGCAATGCGGAAGGAAACGAAACGCTCGTTATGGTTCTGGCCTACGAACCCAGATGCGGAAGTGAGTGCCTGAGCGTAGTCCTCCGTCTGTACCAGCCCCGGAAGAACCATCGGCTGGTACGCAAATTCTGATTCGGCCAAGCCTTCCAGCCCGACGAAGGTGCTCAGCCAATCCGGGATCACGTCGATCCATGGCGCGAGCCACGAACGTTGATCCGCTCGGCCGCACAACGACGTCAGCCGGTCAACCTCCCAAGCCGGGGCGCCGTAGAACTCCAGCAGGCCCGCGATCTGTTCTGGTTGCGGGAAGTACATGCCCTTCTCAAAGTGGCCGACCAGGCTTGTCGAGCACCCGATCGCCTTCGCCGCATTGGCCAGCGTTTGTCCGGCGCGTTTCCGGTACCTCGCCAGCTCGACGCCGATCAACCAGCGCAGCGCCGACGGGTCACCTCGTCCAGCCACTCGTACCTCCACACCTCTCGGGACCACCGCACAGTCTGCCCTGCACGACAAGGGTCAACGTCGACACCACCCAGTTCGGTAATGGACACACCTAGATTTCTAGCTACTGTCGTAAGTGATCGATTTCACGAGCCCCAGGGAGGTCTGATGAACAACACCGAACCCGACATCTGGGCGCCCGAGCCCGAGGAATACGCGCTCGTGCGCGAGGAATCCAGCGCGCCCCCAAGCTTTTCGCGCTGTGCGAGCTCGAGCGGGATGACGACGAGTGGGAACTGACCGAGGGCCGGGTGCTCGCCTGGGGACTCGCCTTCGGCGACCGCGCCGAGGTCGTCAGCATCGATGGTCGCGGCCGTGGCTCCTTCTGCTCCCCCACCCGCGCCGCCGAGACGTTCGCCCACACCGCCGAGGTCCGCCTCGTCTACCCCTAGCTCCTGGGATGGCGATTTCGCGCGAAATCGACACCTGCCCCTCACGGGAAGTGGCGATTTCGCGCGAAATCGCCGTCATGCACCCCGGCGGCGCTTGGTGCGGAGGTAGTCGCCGACGACCGCCGCGCCGAGGCCGTCCGGGGTGGGTGCCAGGACCCGGCCGCCGCCGCGGCGGGCCACGATGTCCACGAAAGCCTCCAGGCGGGGGTCCTCGCCGAGCATGAAGACGCTCAGCGTGGCGCCCAGGCGGCGCAGGGCGTCCACTTCGGACAGGGTGACCTGCAGGGTGTGCCGCGTCGGCGGGTACTGGAACACCGCCTCGCCGTCGGGTTCGAGGTGGGCGGTGGGCTCGCCGTCGGTCACCACCAGCACGACCGGCTGGGCGTCCGGGTGGCGGCGCAGGTGGCGGCCCGCGAGCAACAGCGCGTGGTGCAGGTTCGTGCCCTGCTCCCAAACCCCTTCCAGCGCAGCGAGTTCACCGACGTCCACAGTGGACGCATAGCGTCCGAAGGTCACCAGTTGCAGCGCGTCCGAGCGGTACCGGGTCGCGACCAGGTGGTGCAGCGCGAGGGCGGTGCGCTTCATCGGCACCCAGCGGCCGTCCTGCACCATCGACCACGACGTGTCCACGCAGAGCACCACCGCCGCGCGCGAACGCTGCTCGGTCTCGGCCACCTCCAGGTCCGAGATGTCCAGCTGCGCCGAATCCGGCCCCTCCGCCGCGCGCCGCAGCAGGGCGTTGCGCACCGTACGGACGGCGTCCCACGGCTCCGCGTCGCCGTAGGTCCACGGCCGCGTGGTGCCGGTCAGCTCCCCCGCCGCGCCCGCGCGGTCGGTATCGCGCTCGCCGCGCCGCGACCGGAGCTGCGAGATCACCGAGCGCAGCGCGGTCTCCCCGAGCCGGCGCAGGGCGCGCGGCGACAGCCGCAAGCTGCCATCGGGTGCCCGTTGCAGCAGTCCCTGCTGCCGCAACTGCTGCTCGATCTCCGACAGCCGCTGCGCATCGACGACGGCCTGCGGGCCGAGCTGCCGCTCCAGCGCCTCCAGGTCGATGTCCTCCAGGCTCGCGCCCGGATAGGCCTGCCCGAGCTGCTCCGCCAGCCGGTCCAGCTCACCGAGCTCGGCCATCGCCGCCGTTGCCTCGGCCAGCCCCATCGGCTGGTCGCCGCGGAACCGCGCCCGGCCCGTCCAGTCCTCGCCGGGCCGCAACCCCTGCAGCTGCCTGTCGAGCCGCTGCAACGCCTGGGCGATGCGCGGGTCGCCGAAGGCCTGCTGGGACAGCGACATCAACTCGGCGCGCTGCTGCTCGCTCATGGAGTTCAGCAGCCGCTGCGCGGCCGCCGAGCGGGCCGCCAGCGCGTCGATGAGCTCGTCGACGTTGCGCGGGTTCTCCGGGAAGAACTCGCCGTGGGTGGCCATGAACTGCTCGAACTTCTGCTGGATGCCGGAGTCCCCGCGGGCGTGCGCGGCCAGCAGCACCGAGAGGTCGTCGAGCATTTGCCGCACCCGCTCGACGTCCTCGGGCGTGACCTGCTGCATCGCCTGCTTCATGCCCTGGAAGCGCTGTTCGAGGAACTCGGTGCCCAGCATCTGCCGGATCTCCTCGAAGGTCTCCCGCGCATCCGACGACCGCCAGTCGTAGTTCGCCAGCTCCGAGACCTGACCCGCGACGTCCGGCGGCAGCGCGTCCAGCTGCAGCTCGCGGAACCGCGCGTCCTCGCTGGTGTCGGCCGCAAGCGCCAGCCGCTCCTGCTCCAGCGCGCGGTCCAGCAGCCGGCGGACCTCGGAGATCGTCCCGTCGAGCCGGTGCCGCCGCTGCATCTCGCTGCGCCGCTGCCACAACCGCCGGGTGAGCTCGTCGAGACCGGCGGCGTCGCGGGTGCCGGTGCGCAGCAGCTCCTCCAGCGCGGAGCGCGGCGAAGCGCCTTCCATGACATCGCGGCCGATCTGGTCCAGTGCCGCGCGCAGATCCACCGGCGGCGTCAGGGGATCCGCCCCGCCGTGCCACGCGTTGTACCGGAACCGGCGGCTCATCAGCTGTACACCGACCGGTCGTCATCGGCGTCCTTGCCGAGCCGCTTCGCCAGGTACAGCGACTCCAGCGCCAGCTCGACGGCGCTGGCGATGCGCCCCGGCGGGTCCCCGGCGCGCACCCCGAGCCGCTCGGCGACCTGGTGCAACACCGGCAGCTCCGGCAGCGCGGTGAGGACGTCGCGCCCCGCGACGCGCTCACCGGTGGCCACCGGGTGCCCGTCGACGACGGCCCGGGCCAGCGACTGCAGGTCCAGCCCGGCGAACAGGCCGCGGGCGGTGTCGGCCACGGAGCGCCGCAGCAGGTAGCCCAGCAGCTCGTCCTCGCGGCCCTCCTCGCCCGCCTCGAACTCGATCTTGCCGCGCAGCACGGCGGGCACCGCCGCCAGGTCGACCGGCCGCGCCACCGCCGGGTGCTCGCCGGTCACTGCGGACCGGTGCAGCGCGGCGGCCGAGACGGTCTCGGCGGCGGCGATGGCGAACCGGGCCGACACCCCGGAGCGCTGGTCGACCGCGGCGGATTCGCGCAGGTGGCCGACGAAGCGGGCGAGCACCTCCAGCAAGTGGTCGCCGACCTCGGCCGGCAGGTCCGCCTCCTGGCGCACCAACGACACCTCGTCGTCGACGTCCAGCGGATAGTGGGTGCGGATCTCCGCGCCGAAGCGGTCCTTCAGCGGCGTGATGATCCGGCCCCGGTTCGTGTAGTCCTCGGGGTTGGCGGTGGCGACCAGTAGCACGTCCAGCGGCAGCCGCAGGCTGTAGCCGCGGATCTGGATGTCCCGCTCCTCCATCACGTTCAGCAGCGCCACCTGGATCCGCTCGGCCAGGTCGGGCAGCTCGTTGACGGTGACGATGCCGCGGTGCGCGCGGGGCACGAGTCCGAAGTGGATCGTCTCCGGGTCGCCCAGCGAGCGGCCCTCGGCGACCTTCACCGGGTCCACGTCGCCGACCAGGTCGCCGACCGAGGTGTCCGGGGTGGCCAGCTTCTCCACGTACCGCTCGCTGCGGTGCCGCCAGGCCACCGGCAGGTCGTCGCCGAGCTCCACGGCGCGACGGCGGGAGGCCGGCGTGATCGGCTGCAGCGGGTGTTCGCCGAGTTCCGAGCCCTCGATCACCGGCGTCCACTCGTCCAGCAGTTCGACGAGGCTGCGCAGCAGCCGCGTCTTGCCCTGGCCGCGCTCCCCGAGCAGCACGACGTCGTGCCCGGCGATCAGGGCGCGTTCCAGCTGCGGCAGCACGGTCTGGTCGAATCCGACGATGCCGGGCCACAGCGCCCGGCCGGAGCGCAGCGCGGTCAGCAGGTTGGCGCGCAGCTCGGCCTTGACGCTACACGGGGCGTGGCCGCTGGACCGCAGCTCCCCTACCGTGCGGGGCAGCCCTTCGGGTTGAGTCGGGGTCGTCACGCCCCCGACGCTACCGGCAGGAACCGACAAGCGCTGCCATAGCAGAAAGGATTTCGTATGTGGGCGCGGTGGAGTAGAAACACCAAGTAACCCGCGATGGCACGCGCAGGAGGATCAAGTGGGCCTGGAAATCGAGGTCGACCCCGGCGAAGCCGGTTTCGACGCCGCCCGGCTGAACCGGATCGACGAGCACTTCGCGAAGTATGTGGAGGCCGGCAAGCTGCCGGGCTGGCTGGCGCTGGTGTCCCGGCACGGCAAGATCGCGCACCTGTCGACGCACGGCATGCGCGACATCGCCAGCGGCTCCCCGGTGCAGACCGACACGCTGTTCCGGATCTACTCCATGACCAAGCCGGTCACCTCGGTGGCGATCATGATGCTGCACGAGGAGGGCGCCTTCGAGCTCACCGACCCGGTCGCCGACTTCATCCCATCGTTCGCCGACCTGCGGGTTTACCGCGGCGGGACCGCCCACGCCCCGCAGACCCGCCCGGCAGGCGAGGACATGCGGATCTGGCACCTGCTGACGCACACCTCCGGCCTCACGTACGCCTTCCACTACCTGAACCCGGTCGACGAGCTCTACCGCCGCGCCGGGTTCGACTTCGACATGGCCGCCGACCTCGACTTGGCGGGCTGCTGCGACGAGTGGGCGAGCATGCCGCTGCTGTTCGACCCGGGCACGGCCTGGAACTACTCGGTGGCCACCGACGTGCTGGGCCGGATCGTGGAGGTGGCGTCCGGGCAGACGCTGGACGAGTTCTTCCGCACCCGCATCTTCGAGCCGCTGGGGATGACCGACACCGGCTTCGCGGTGGACCGCGCCAACGCCGACCGGCTCGCCACCCTCTACGCGGCCGACCCGCAGGGCAAGGCCCGCCCGCACCCGAAGCACGCGGAACTGCACGCGGCGGCGTTCGAGCTACCCAAGGCCCTCTCGGGCGGCGGCGGGCTGTTCTCCTCCGCGCACGACTACCACCGGTTCACGCAGATGCTGCGCCGCGAGGGCGAACTCGACGGCACACGCCTGCTCGGCAGCCGCACGGTGCGGTACATGACCCGCAACCACCTGCCCGGCGGCGCGGACCTGGAAACCCTGGCGCTCGGGTCGTTCTCCGAGGTGGCCAACGCGGGCAAGGGCTTCGGGCTGGGCTTCGCGGTGCTCGACGACCCGCTGGCGGCGAAGGTGATCAGCTCCCGGGGCGAGTTCTCCTGGGGCGGCCTGGCCAGCACCGCGTTCTGGGTGGACCCGGCCGAGGACCTGACGGTGCTGTTCCTGACCCAGCTGATGCCGTCGAGCACCCACCCGATCCGCCCCCAACTGCACCAACTCGTCTACCAGTCCCTAGTGGACTGATCGCCGTGAGTACTTTCAGGTGCTATGGCACCCAAAAGCGCTCACGGGGATCAGCCGTGAGTACTTGCAGGTGCTATGGCACCCAAAAGCGCTCACGGGCTCAGCAGACGGGATTCGCCGATGGCGAGGTCCCAGAGCTGCTCCGGGTCGCGGCCGGTGTCGCGCCAGGCCTTGCGGACGCGGGTCAGCGGTTCGACGACCGGTTCCCGGGTCAGCACGAATGTCGCCCAGTGCATCGTCGCCGCGTACCTCGCGCCCAGGTCCGCCACCGCCCGCACCGCCTCCTCCGGGTTCATGTGCACCGGCTTCATGAACCACCGCGGCGCGTACGCGCCGATCGGCACCATCGCCACGTCGATGCCCGGATACCGCTGCCCGATCTCGGCGAAGTGCGGGCCGTAGCCGGTGTCCCCGGCGTGGTAGACCCGGTGCTCCGGGCCGGAGATCACCCAGCTGCCCCATAGGCTGCGGCAGGTGTCCCGCGGGCCGCGGCGGCTCCAGTGTTGCGCGGGCGCGAAGTCGAACGTCAGCCCGGCGACCTCCGCGGACTGCCACCAGTCCAGCTCGACGACCTCGGTGAAGCCGCGGCGCCGGAACCAGCGGCCCACCCCGGCGGGCACTAGCACCGGGGTGTCGCGCGGCAGCCGCAGCACGGTGGGCGCATCCAAGTGGTCGTAGTGGTTGTGGCTGATCACGACCGCGTCGACGGGCGGCAACTCGCCGAAGGAGACACCCGGCGGCGTCAGCCGGCGCGGCACGCCGGGAATCCGGGACGACCAAACGGGATCGGTGAGCACCGTGGCCCCGGCCATCCGCACCACGTAGGTCGCGTGGCCGACCCAGGTGACCGCGGTGTCCTGCGCCGTGACCGGCGGCAGCCCGGTGCGCAGCACCGGGATCCGGTTGGAGTCCTCCACCCGCCCGCGGAATCCGCCGGTCCACATCAGCCGCATCACGTCGCTGAAGCGGGGCCGCGGCGCACACAGGCGGTCGGCGTAGGAGGGCTGGATCATCGGCTGCTGGTACCGGGTTCGCACCCGACCAGATTGCCCCGCCCGGCAGCCGGTCCGCACCCGCGGCTTCAGAACGCGGGCCAGGGGATGGCCGGCCATTCCCCGGAAGGAGCGGGGAACGTCCCGTCCTCCAGCAGCCGCTCGATGCGCGCGTTGACCGCCTGGACTTCCTTCGGCGTCACGTGTTCTGCCAGCTCAGCAGCCAGCGGTCCCTCCATCAGGGCGCGCAGCTCGCTGAGCCGGTCGACGACGTCGGCCGGCAGCGGCCGGCCGATCCAGCCCCAGAGCACGGTGCGCAGCTTGTCGTCGGTGTTCAGGCTCACGCCGTGATCGACGCCCAGCACCTGGCCGTCCGGCGCGTGCAGGACGTGCCCGCCCTTGCGGTCGGCGTTGTTGATCACGATGTCGAGCACCGCTAACAGCCGCAGCTGCTCGTGGTCGGCGTGCGCCAGCACCACCGGGTCACCGCGGTGGTCCTGTGCGCGCAGCACCGGCAGCCAACCGTCCGGCACCTCGCCCGGGGCGACGATGTCGACCAGCTGCGAATCCTCTTCGGTTTCCACCCACAGCTGCACCATGCCCGGCCCGAACGGGCCGTCGCGCAACAACGTCGGCGGGATCAGCCCCCAGCCGGTGGCGTCGGACAGCAGGTAGGACGCGACCTCGCGACCGGCGAGCGTGCCGTCCGGGAAGTCCCACAGCGGCCGCTCCCCGCGCACCGGCTTGTAGACGCACTCGGCCGAGACGCCGTCGGCCTCGATCCCGCAGAACAGCGTCGCGTTGGACGCCTCCACCAGCCGCCCCTGCACGTCCAACCGGCCGTGCAGGAGCAGTTCGCGGACCGCGGGATCACCGGCGCGCACGCCGGTCAGACCTCTTCCGAACGGCGGTAGCCATTCTGCCGCGGGCAGATATGACCGGCCGGGTCCAGCGGTTCGGCGCACAGCGGGCACGGCTTCCGGCCGGCGTTGATGACGCGCTCGGCGCGCTCGGCGAACGCCCGGGCATGCGCGGGGCTGAGGAACACCCGCAGCGCGTCGGGGCCCTCCTCGGTGTCGTCGAGGACCACCGACTCGTCGATCTCCTCCTCGGTGACCGCGAGCAGCTCGACGACCACCGCTTCGGTCTCGGCGTCCCAGCCCAGCCCCATCGTGCCGACCCGGAACTCCTCGTCCACCGGCGCCGCCAGCGGATCGGTGTCGACCAGGTCGTCGGGGGTCTGGGTGGGTAGGTCGGTGTTGAACCGCCGCTGCACTTCCTCCAGCAGCGCGCCGATGCGTTCGGCCAGCACCGACACCTGCTGCTTCTCTAGCTGCACGCTCACCGTGCGGACGTCCTCGGACGCCTGCAGGTAGAAGGTGCGCTCACCGGGTTCACCGACCGTTCCGGCGACGAATCGGTCGGGTTGACGGAAGACGTGGATGACACGAGCCATGGCACCTCTGACACTAGGCTACCGAGCGCTGGCCGTACGCGGCTGGCCCCCGTTTTGTTCATCACCGTTTCGAACCGGCGCGGTTTCCACCGGGTCATCCGCCGGTTTACTCGCTGAGCGCCCCTTTCGACCACCGGTTTCACCAATGTTCGCCATCGGCGAACTCCAGCGCGTCATGCCGGGTGCGGATACTCTCACGCGCGGTGGTCAAGATCGCGGGATGGAGCAGGCATGAGTAGCCCTGTGTCAACCTCAGTCCTCCTCAACCGCACCCCAGGGGACCGTGACGCAAGCCAGCCACAAGAAACCACGCAACGGGAGATTGAGCTGGACGCAACCACCACTGTGGATCGCGGAGAGGCGGACCAGTCATGAGCATGCGCGAACTACGTCGCCCGCACAGGCTGCGCAGCGGGGACACCGTGGCACTCGTCGCCCCCGCCGGGCCGGTGCCCGAGCACCTGCTCGACGCCGGGCTGGCGCAGCTGCGCTCGTGGGGCCTGAACGCGCGGGTCGGCAAGCACGTCCGGGACCGCCATCCGCACCTGGACTACCTGGCGGGCACCGACGCCGACCGCGCCGCCGACCTGCAGGAGGCGTGGTGCGACCCGGACGTCACCGCGGTGTTCTGCGTGCGCGGCGGCTACGGCAGCATGCGGATCCTCGACCACCTGGACTGGACCGAGATGGCCGCGGCCGGGCCGAAGGTGTTCACCGGCTCCAGCGACATCACCGCCCTGCACGACGCGTTCGCCACCCAGCTCGGCGTGGTCACGGTGTTCGGGCCGATGCTGGCCACGAAGGCGTTCGTCGAGGATCCCGCGGCGCGGGAGCACCTGCGCCGCACGCTGTTCCAGCCCGAGTCGGTCACGATCCTGACGCGTTCCAGCGCGGGCGCGCTCGTGCATGGGCGCGCACGGGGCATCACCTACGGCGGCAACCTGAGCATCGTCGCGGGCGCCCTTGGCGCGCCGGACGCACCGACCCCACCGGAGCGCGGGATCGCCATGCTCGAGGACGTCACGGAGGACCCGTACCGGCTGGACCGGTTCGTCACGCAGTTGCTGCGCGCGGGCTGGTTCGACCACGCCGCCGGGATCGCGCTCGGTTCCTGGACCGAATGCGGGCCGCTGGAGGAGGTGCGCGCGGTGATGTCGGACCTGCTGAGCGGCCTCGGCGTGCCGATCATGTGGGAGCTCGGCTTCGGCCACTGCGACGCGCAGCGCACGATCCCGCTCGGCGTGGCCGCCGAACTCGACACCGACGCGCAGCGCCTCTCGATCCTCCAACCGGCGCTGCGCTAGTTGGCCTTCCGCCGGGCGTAGTGCTGGCACGCCTTCGCCCGGTTGCCGTACCGGGCCACCGAGCACCACTGGCGGTTGCGCGCCGGTGAGGACACGCCGTCGGCGCCGCTTGATACGTTCGGTCCCATGCGCGTCCGCCCCATCTCCCCCGAACTACTGGTCGCGGAGGTGGTGGAGCGCATCGACGGGCTGCGAGGACCTTGGGCGCGGGTAGCTGTGGACGGCGCGCCAGCCGCCGATACCGGCGATTTCGCCGACGCCCTCGTCGAACCACTGCGATCGCTGGGGCGCGAGGTGGTCCGAGTGCGCACCGCGGACTACCTGCGCCCCGCTTCGCTGCGGCTGGAGCACGGGCACGACGACCCGGATTCGTTCTACGAGAGCTGGTTCGACTTCAAGGCCCTGACCCGGGAAGTGCTGAACCCGTTGTCCTCCAGCGGAAGCGGCCAGGTCCTACCGGCCTTCTGGGACGCCGAGGCAGACCGCTCGCCCCGCCTCCCCCGCACCACCCTCCCGGAGCGAGGAGTGGCCATTGTGGACGGACCGCTGCTGCTCGGCGCGGGCCTGGCCTTCGACTTCGCGGTGCAGCTCTGGCTACCGGAAGCCGCCCTGGAACGGCGAACCCCCGCTCCCGACCACTGGACCCTGCCCGCGTTCCGGCGATACGCCGAAGAAGTCGCCCCGGAACGCCTCGCCGACTACGTGGTCCGCGTCGACCGACCGGGCCGACCCGCCGTGATCGACAGCCTGGAATGAACCGGCGGTAGCGGCCGGATCAGAGGTGATGGCTGGATTCGACCCGGTAGAGCGCCGGCTCGTACGTGGCGATGGCGGCCGCGGCCTGCATGTGCTCCTGCGCGGCCGGGTTGGCGAGCATCGCCCTGAAGTCTTCCTCGCTACGCCACTGGGCGTAGTTCGCGACGTGCGCGCCATCGAGGCTGGCGTGGATGTTGGCCGACACGAACCCCGGCAAATGCCGCATCACCTTCTCCGTAGCGGTGTCCAGCAGCTCCACCAGTTCCCGCTGCCGCGCGGCCGCAACGGTGAAAACGTTGATCAAGGTCGTAACCGGAGCGTCCGGCTCGATCGTCGTAGCCATGGACGGCATCCTGCCCCACTGGACCGACAATTCCCGGCCGAGCACACGGCTCCACGTATCACAAACTGTGTTACAGTAGGCAGATGGGCACGCTGAACGTTCGCACCGATGAAGCCATGGAGACCGCGCTGAAGGCGTTAACCGGCGACACGCGGAGCCGATCCGAGGCGGTCCGCTATGCGCTTCTGCGCACCTACAAGGAAATTTTGCTGGAGCAGGCCGAGAAGGACGCCGAACGGCTCAAGGAAGATCCCGACGACCAGGCCGAAATGCTGGCGATACAGCGGTTCATGGGAGTCACCGAGTGATCTTCCGGGGAGCCGTGTACGAGATCAAGGCGTTCCCCGGAGCGCGCGGACACGAGCAGCAAGGCAGGCGGTACGCCGTAATCATCCAGTCCTGCCGCTTCTCCACCAGCACTATCGCGGTCGCGCTCACCTCGACCCGGGCGGGCGCCGCAGTCTACCGGCCCGAGATCGAATTGAACGGTACCAAGAGCCGGATCCTCACCGACCAGATCTACTCGGTGTCACCGGATCGGCTGGGCGACTTCAAGGGCTCGCTCGACGCCGGCGAACTCGCGGAACTCGACCGGGCCTTGCTTCTGCGATTCGGCCTGATCTGACCCCTACGCCACGCGGCGCTCCACCGACGGAACGGCGGCAAGGAGCGTCTTGGTGTAGTCGTGCTGGGGGTCCAGCAGGACCTGTTCCACCGGGCCGGCTTCGACGAGGTCGCCCCGGTACATCACCGCCACCCGGTCGGCGATGTTCCAGGCCAGGCCGAGGTCGTGGGTGATCACCAGGGTTGACAGGCCGCGTTCGGCCCGCAATCGCAGCAGCAGCGCCAAGATCTCGCCGCGCACCGTCGCATCCAGCGACGCCACCGGTTCGTCGGCGATCAGCACCCGCGGTTCCAGCACGAGCGCACCGGCGATCACCACGCGTTGCCGCTGACCGCCCGACAGCTCTTGCGGCAGGCGGCCGAAGAACTTCTCCGCTGGCCGCAGCTCCGCCGCCTCGAGCGCCGCCGCGACCCTTCCCCGCTCGTCGTCGGTGATGCCGTGGATGCGCAAACCCTCCGCCACCGCTTCATAAACGGTGTGCCGGGGGTTGAGCGCCCCGGTCGGGTCCTGCAGCACCAACTGCACCTGCTTGCGGTACTCGCGCAGCCCCGCGCTGCTGGTCGGCAGCGGCACGCCGTCGAAGCGCACCGCACCGCCGGTCGGCTGCTGCAGCCCCAGCATCGTCCGGGCCAACGTCGTCTTGCCGGAGCCGGACTGCCCGACCAGCGCGACGATCTCGTTCTCGTTGACCGCGAGGTCCACCCCGCGCACTGCTTGCACGGTCTGCCCGGAGCGGCTGGTGAAGTCGACCGACACCGACTCGGCGGACAGCAGCGCCGATCCGCTCGGCACCCCTTCGGCGAACCGGAACCGCGGGTCACCGACTGTCGGGAACGCGCTGGCCAGCGCCTTGCTGTGCGCGTGCTGCGGCGCGGTCATCACCTGCCGCGACGGACCGTGCTCGACGACCTGGCCCTGGTACATCACCGCGAGCCGGGCGCAGCTGGCCGACAGCACCGACAGGTCGTGGCTGATCATCATCAGCGCGATGCCGCGCTCCGCGACCAGCCGCCCCATCAGCTCCAGGATCTGGGCCTGCACCACCACGTCCAGCGCGGTCGTGGGTTCGTCGGCGATCACCAGCCGCGGCTCGCAGGCCAGGGCCATCGCGATCATCACCCGCTGCTTCTGCCCGCCGGAGAGCTCGTGCGGGTAAGCACCGGCCCGCTCCGCGGGGAGCTCCACCTGCGCGAGCAGCTCCGCGACCCGCTCGCGCAGGTCGCCGTTCGCCCGGCCGTGCAGCCTGATCGGCTCCGCGATCTGGTCGCCGATGGTGCGCACCGGGTTCAACGCGTGCATCGCGCCCTGGAAAACCACCGACGCGCTCGCCCAGCGCACCGCGCGCAGCTGCCCGAACGTCATCTCGCGAACGTCCTTGCCGTCCAGCAGGATCTCGCCGTCGATGCGCGCCGAGCTCGGCAGCAGCCGCAGCACGGACATCGCCAGCGTCGTCTTGCCGCAACCGGATTCCCCTGCCAGGCCCAGGGTTTCCCCCTCGGCGAGGGTCAGGCTCACGCCCCGCACCGCGACCATTCCCGGCGCGGCCTCCGAAGCGCCCCGGTAGGCCACCGCCACGTCCCGCATTTGCAGAATCGGAGTCACCGTCGCCCCCGCAGCCTCGGATTGAACACCGTCTCCAGCGCCCGCCCACACAACGTGAAGCTGAGCACCACCACCACGATTCCCAAGCCCGGCGGCAGCAAGTACCACCACGCACCGCCGGTGACCGCGCCGGTGTCCATCGCGGACTTCAGCATCGAACCCCACGACACGCGGCTCGGGTCGCCGAGCCCCAGGAACGAAAGCGTCGACTCGGCGATGATCGCGCTGGCCACCGACAGCGTGGTGTTGGCGAACACCAGCGGCAGCACCGCGGGCAGCACGTGGCGGCCGATGATGTGGCCGTGCCCGGCGCCCAGGGCCCACGCCCGCTCGATGTAGGGGCGGGCCTCGACGGTCAGCGTCTGGGCCCGCACCATCCGCGCGGTGGCCGGCCAGGCCGTCACCCCGATCGCCAGCACGATCGTCGGAAGCCCGCGGGCGAGCACCGTGGACAACGCGATGGCCAGCACCAGGGACGGCAGGACCAGGAAGAAGTCGGTGAAGCGCAGCAGCACCCGGGAGGTCCAGCCGCCGAAGTGGGCCGCGAGCACCCCCACCACGGTGCCGATCAGGACCGACAGCACCGCCGCGAAAAGCCCGACGACCAGCGACACCCGCGCGCCCCACCAGGTCAGCAGCAGCACCGAACGACCGGATTCGTCGGTGCCGAGCCAGAATTCGCTGCTCGGCGCCTGCAGCGGCATGCCGGGCGCCCGCGTGACGTCCAGGCCGCTGGCGTCGGTGAGCAGCGGCGCGAACAACGCCAACGCGCCGACCACGACCAGCAGCACGAGACCCACCAGCCCGGCCCGGTCCGCGCGGAAGACGCGCCACGCCTCGGCCGCCCGGGCCTTGCGGCGGGCCCAGATGATCTGCCCTGCGGTGGCCGTCATGATTCCCGCACCCTCGGATCGAGCACCCGGTAGACCAAATCCGCCAACACGTTCATCACCACCACGCTCCCGGCAAGGACGATGAAAATGCCTTGCAGCAACGGCAGGTCCGGCACCCGCAGCGCCTCGTAGGTCAGCAGCCCCAGGCCCGGCCAGGAGAACACCGCCTCCACCGTGATCGCACCCGCCACCACCAGCCCCAGCCGCAGGAAGATCAGCGTGACGGTGGGCAGCAGCGCGTTGGGCACCGCGTGCCGGCGCCGCACCAGGTCCTCGCGCAGGCCCTTGGCGCGCGCCGTCGTCAGGTAGTCCTCGCCCATCTCCTCCAGCAGCGACGAGCGCATCACCATCAGGTACTCGGCGTAGATCACCGCCACCATGGTCAGCGTCGGCAGCACCAGGTGGTGGGCAACGTCGAGGACCTGCGGCAGCAGCTCCGGCGGCGTGTCCGGCGAGGAGATCCCGCCGACCGGGAACAGGCCCGGGATCGGCCCGACCCCGACGCCGAAGGCCATCAGCACGATCAGCCCGAGCCAGAACGTCGGCACCGACCACAGCGTCAGGGCGATCGAGGTCGACGTCTTGTCGAAGGCCTCGCCGTGCCGCCACGCCGCGCGGCTGCCCATCCACAGCCCCAGCAGCACGGCGATCGCGGTCGCGGTGCCCACCAGCAGGACGGTCGGGCCGATGCGGTCGAGGATCAGCTCGCCCACCGGGCGGCTGTAGGTGTAGGACGTGCCGAGGTCACCGCGCAGCAGGTTGCCGAGGAAGTCCAGGAACTGCTTCCAGAGCGGCTGGTCCAGGCCGAGCCGCTCCCGGAGCACCGCGATCTGCTGCGCGGTCACCGGCGCGCCGTGGGTCATGGTGCGCACCGGGTCGCCGGGCATCACCCGGAACAGGAAGAACCCCAGCACCGCCACCATGAACAGGCTCACCAGGCCGCCGCCGAGCTTGCCGCCCAGGTAGCGGGCCATCCGGCGGCCACTGCCGGTCGGCGGTGGCGGTTCGGCGACGGTGACGAGTGCTTCGGACACGGCTCACTCCCTGGTGTCGGCGGTCGCGCGGCGGCGGACCACCACGAGCGCCACCACGACGCCGACCAGCACCACGACCCCGCCGAGCACCCAGGCGACACCGGTGTAATCGGTGCCCGAGCCGTTCAGCGCCTTGTCGGTGGGCTGCGCGCCGTAGTAGCCCCAGTAGCCCTGCTGCGCCACGATCACGCCGTCGCTCTTCGGCTGCAGGCTGAACCCGCTGTAGCGGTCGGCGCGGTAGGCCTCCAGCGAATTCTGGTACCACAGGATCAGACCGGCGGCCTGGTCGTAGAACCGGGCCTGCGCCTGCTTGACCAGATCGACCCGCTTCGCCTGGTCGAACTCGCCGAGCTGCCGGTGGTAGAGGTCGTCGTACTGCTGGTCGCACAGGAACGTGTCCGGGTTGCCGCCGCCGTTGGGACCCGGCCGGGACGCGCAGGTCTGCAGCCGCAGCACGTAATCCGGGTCCGGGTTGGCCGCCCAGCCGCTGATGACCATGTCGTAGTCGGCGCTGGTGGTGCGGTCGTTGAGCTGGTTGTCCGAAACCGGCTGCAGTTCCACGCCGATGCCCAGACCGGCCAGCCACCGCTTGACGAACTCGCCGACCTGGGTGTCCTCCGAGCGGGAACCGTGCAGCACGAGGTTGAAGTTCAGCGGCTCACCCTGCGGGGTCCGGCGGATGCCGTCCGCGCCGCGGGCGTAACCCGCCTCGTCGAGCTTCCGGTTGGCCGCCGCCGGGTCGAAGGTCCGCGGCTGCGGCGGAGTCCACTGGTAGTCGGAGAAGATCGGCGGCAGGTACCCGCCGCCCTCCTGGCCGTAGCCGCCGAGCACCCGGTCCACCAGGACCTTCCGGTCGATCGCCTGGTCGATGGCCTGCCGCACCCGCACGTCCTTCAGCGCCGGGTGGCCGGTACCGATCGGCTGGTTCTCGCTGTTGGCCGCGCCCGGGTTGAGCGACAGTTCGAAGAACCGCCGCCCCTGGCCCCTGACCTGCTGGATGCCGCGCTGCCCGGCGAGCGCGTCGAACTGCGCGGGGGTGAGCTTCTGGACGACGTCGACGTCACCCTTGCGCAGCGCCTGCACCGCGGCGTCGCTGTTCTTGAACTGGATGAACCGCAACCCGGCGATCTTCGGCGCACCGCGCCAGAACTCGGGGTTGGCGGTCAGCGTGACGTCCTGCTCGGCGCGGTAGCCGGTGAGCGTGAACGGCCCGCTTCCGACGACCGGCATCTGGTCGTTGGCGAAGGTCGCGACGTCGGCGACCTTCGACCACACGTGCTCGGGCACGATCGGCGCGTCGATCGCCAGCATCGTGGCCTGCGGCGTCTTGGTGCGGATCACCAGCGTGCTGTCGTCCGGGGCGGTGACGGCCTCGAAGTTCTCCACGACGTTGCCGTTGGCGGTGCTCGCGGCCGGATCGGTCATCATCCGCTTGAACGTGTAGGCCGCGTCGTGGGCGGTCACCGGTTGCCCGTCGGACCACTTGACGCCGGGGCGGATCCGGAAGGTCCAGGTGAGCCTGTCCGGGGAGGACTGCCAGCTCTCGGCGAGCTCCGGCATCACCGAGAAGTCGTCCGGGCTGTAGGTCGTGAGCGTCGGGTAGATGGACCGGAAGATGTCGCTGGAGGGCACCGTGTAACCCAGGAACGGGTTCAGCGAGTCGATCTGCTGCTGCAGCCCGATCCGGAGCGTCGCCCCGTCCTGGCGCGCGCCGTCTCCCTGCGCCGTGGCCGGCATCGGTGCCAGCAATCCGACCAGCAGCACGGCCCAGAGCACGGCGAATCGTCTGCTCACGGTGCCCCCTCCTTTGCGGCGAATGAGAAGAAGGAACCACTTTCAGGCACTGTTCGTCAATGGTTAACCGAAAGTCGTCTCCGGGCCGCGTCACGCAGGGGAATCGAACCGTTACCCAATCGGCGCGTCGCCGCCTGGAAGCCTGGTTGCGCGGCATAGATTTGCCGCCGTGCGGATCTTGCTCTCAGCGGACATGGAAGGCGTCACCGGCGTCACCTGGACCGACGACGTGGTGCCGGGGACCGAGCAGTGGCAGCGCTTCCGCCGCCTGTTCACCGGCGACGTCAACGCGTGCGTCGAAGGGCTCTGCGCGGGCAGCGCCACCGACGTGCTGGTCAACGAGGCGCACTCCGCACAGCGGAACCTGCTGCTGGAGGACCTCGACCAGCGGGCCGTGCTGCTGACCGGGCGGCACAAGCCGCTGTCCATGATGCAGGGCATCGATTCGGATGTCGACGGTGTGGTGTTCCTCGGCTACCACGCGGGCGCGGGCGAGGAAGGCGTCCTCTCCCACACCTACCTGGAGAACTCCATCACCAGGGTGTGGCTCGACGGCGCCCCGGCCGGGGAGGGCGGCCTCAACGCGGCGCTGGCCGCCGAGTACGGGGTGCCGGTCCTGCTGGTGACCGGCGACGACCGGGCCTGCTCCGAGGCCGCCGGCTACGCACCCGCCGCGAAGACCGTCGCGGTCAAGGAATGCGTGAGCCGCTACGCGGCGATCTGCCGCCCACCAGCCCGCACCGCGGCCGACATCCGCGCCGCAGCCACCGAAAGCCTCGCGCTGGCCGGGCGGACCGAGGGCGTGGTCCGGCCGCACCGCATCGAGGTGGAGTTCGACGCCGCACACCTGGCCGCTGCGGCCGAGGTGATCCCGACCGTCGAGCAACTGGACGTGCGGCGGGTCGGGTTCGACGCGCCGAACATGACCGAGGCGATGAAGGCATTCAAGATCGTGGCGACCATCGCGGCCCGCGCAATCCAAGGCATCTACGGCTGACTACAAAAACTGGTTCTTCTACAGGTCTCCCCAGCGCGCGGTCTGCCAGTGCACGGCCTCCGGCCGCCGACCGGTTCGGGTGAATTCGTCCAGTGCGGCGCGGAGATCTCGGAACGGCAGGACGGCGTCGCGCGGGAACTTCAGCGTGCTGCCCGCGTCGAACGGCAGCGCCGGCGCCTCCGCCGACGGCGCCGGGTTGAGCGTGTGCCAGGACTGGAGTTCGCCGTCCTCGGACTCCGCGGTGAAGTTCAGGACGCCGACCTCGGCCGCCACGTCGGTGACGATCCGGATCTGCTGGTACGGCCCGGCCGCCTCGGGATCCTCGTGCGGGCGGTCCCACACGTAGAGGTGGCCGGCGCCGGGCCGCTGCGGCCGCAGCACCTTGTCCACCAGCTCGGCCTTGTCGTCCTCGGTCTGTGCGTAGTACCGCTCGCCGTCGGCGACCGCGGTCGCGACCGTGATCCCCAGTTCGGTGTTGCGGGCCCCGATCGCCTCGGCGCGCAGGCCTTCCAGGCAGATCCGCGCCTCCTTCAGCGCCTTGATCGCCGCGCCCTGGTGGAACACCAGGTCTCCCCAGTAGGGGTGGCCGAGCACCTTGTTGAGGTCGTCGTAGACCTCGTGCGTCGCCTCGATCAGCTTGTCCAGGGCGTCCACCGGGACGTCGGTGAGGCGGGCGAACACGACCGCAGGAGGTTCGAGCGGGCCGGGCTCGTCTTGCGCTGGATTCGACATGCTCCCCGCATCCACTTCGATCATGGCCGACCCTTCCAGAGGCTACCGTGCGTCATCCAGCGGTATCGCAGCGCCACCGGGTGGCCGACCGCCCTCGCTCAGCCGGCGCAGTCCCGCAGCACCCCGAGCGTCGGTTCGTCCCGACCCGAGCCCAGCGACAATAACGCCCGCGCCAGTCCGTCCGCGTCGTCGAGCCCGAACTCCTCGACCAGGTCGTCGGGCAGGCTGAGCACCGACAGCGCCACGCCGAGCATGCCCGCGTCCAGCAATCCCGCGCCGCGGCGGCTCATCTGGCGCCCCACCGCGGCGTGCAACTGCACCGCGGTGTCCACATTGGCCTCGGTGATGTCGCCGAGCGCCTCCCGCACCTCGGGGTTGCGCACCGCTTCCAGGTGCAGCTCGAACAGCGCCAGGAACTGCGACCTCGCGCTCGTGGACATCCGCCGCAGCATCGCCGCGTACAGCGCGGCGATCTCCGCGCCGGTGACGTCCGCGGGAATCTGGCTGCGCAGCTCGCGCAGCGCAGCGGTGTGCTGGGCGGCGAGATAACGCGCGACGGCCAGGAACACCGCGCTGCGCGTCGGGTAGTAGTTCTTGGTGGTGCCCTCTGGAACCTCGGCCTCGCGGTCGATGGCGCGGTGCGTGAGCCCGCGGCCTCCTTCGCGCGCCAGCACCTCGATGGCGGCGTCGGCGAGCAGTTCCCGGCGGTTGCCTCGTTGCGGCATGCATCCCCCGCGGTCCGATCTTGCTTGCTGATCAACAGCGTATCCCGCGCACCACACCAGTGGTGGGCAGGGGCACGCCGCGCGCCTTGACCGATACCCCCGTTATTGGTATGGACCTCATGTCCGCGATCGCCTCGCCACGGGAGCGCAAACATGCCGGAAACCGGCCTGGTCCACGCCGAGCAGACGCTGGAACACCTGCGAAAGATCGGCGCGCACAACACCGAGACCCTGCGAACCGCCGCCGACCGGCTCTTCGCCGCCATCCAGGCGGACGGCCTGGTGTTCACCGCCGGCGCGGGCCACTCGCTGGCCGGGGTGATGGAGTCCTTCTACCGGGCCGGCGGGCTGGCCGCAGTCCGGCCGCTGTACCACCCAGACCTGCTGCCCCTGCACGGCGCGGTGGCCAGCACCAAGACCGAACGCCGCAGCGGCCTGGCCGAAGAGGTGCTCACCGGGGCCGGCTTCCGCGGCGGCACGGACGCGCTGGTGGTGTTCTCCAACTCCGGGGTGAACCCGTACCCGGTGGAGTTGGCCAAGCTCGCCCGCGCGGCCGGCTCGGCAGTCGTCGCGATCACCTCGCCGGCGGCGAGCGCCGAAGCCCCGAAGCGCGCGGGCACGACGCTGGCCGAAGAAGCCGGGATCGTGCTGGACACGCTGGTGCGCGGGGGCGATGCGAGCTACCCGGCGGCAGCACCGGTGACGGCGCCGCTGTCTTCGATGGCCAACGCGTTCCTGTGGAACATGCTGCTGGTGCAGATGTACGACCTCGCCGCGGCGGCAGGCGTCGACCTGCCGGTCTGGCGCAGCTCCAACACGGTCGGCGGCGACGAGGCGAACGCGGCGAACCTCGCGCACTACGGGGGACGGGTGCCGGGCCTGCGCTGATCTACTCCGCGCCGAAATGCCCGGCCAACTCCGCGATGCGGCGCAGCTGGGCGGCGCGCTCGGCCGCGAGCTGCTGCTCCGGGTCGACGGCCTCGTCGGCCTGGACCAGCAGCGCCAGCGTCTCGCGGACCGCGCCGACCGGCGGTTGCGTGACGGCTTCGGCGAGCCGGTCCACCGCGTCGTCGAGCAGATCGGGCTCGACGACCGAGTTCGCCAGACCGAGCCGCACGGCCTCTTCCGCCTGAATTTCTCGCCCGGTCAGGCAGATCTCCACTGCCTTTGCGTAACCGACGGTCCTGACCAGGGGCAACGTACCGCCAAGATCCGGCACGAGTCCCAGCCCGGTCTCCGCCATGCGCAGCCGCGCATCGGTGGCGAGCACGCGCAGGTCGCACGCCAGCGCCAGCTGGAAACCGGCGCCGATGGCGTGCCCCTGCACGGCCGCGATGGTTACCCGGTCGGGTTCGCGAAGCCAGCTGAACCCCTGTTGGAAGCCGGCAACCTCGGCATCGGCCTGTTCGGTGGGGCGCTGGGCCAGCGCGGCCAGCCCAGGCTCCCCGTCGACGTCGGCGAATCCGAACAGCCGACGATCAAGGCCGACCGAAAACGACCGGCCCGCGCCGCGCACCACCACGACCCGGATCTCCGCGGCGAGACACCGCCCGATCTCCCGCAACGCCTGCCAGGTATGCGGTGTCTGCGCGTTGAGCTTGTCCGGGCGGTTCAAGGTGATCGTGGCACGCCGGCCGTGGATCGTGAGCCCCACACCGCCACGATCCAACAGGCCGACGTCCACTATCGACTCCGCCAAGCGGACCTCCATTGCAGATCTGAGCAGATCGCTGGAGTCGCGTTATGCCGAAATCCGGCGACCGCTGGTCGCCGTGCTCACTTCTTCTTCGAGCGCGTCGCGCCCCCGCGGCCCCGCAACTGCACGCCTGATTCGCTCAGGACGCGGTGCACGAACCCATACGACCGGCCGGTTGCCTCGGCCAGAGCGCGGATGCTCGCCCCCTTCTCGTACTTCTTTCTCAGGTCACTGGCAAGCTTGTCCCGCGCACTACCCGTGATGCGCGCGCCTTTCTTCAGCTCAGCCACGGTGTCCCCGCCTTCCCTCTGAGCAGGTCGGGCCTCGCGACCCCTGTCAGCGCAATGATCGAACAGGAAACGCAGGAACGCCAGGCGATCATGGAAAAAAGATCGGCCAATGGTCGAGATGTGCGCCCGGCGATCACCGGAACGCACTAATCCATCCGCAGTAGTGCGCGCCGCGAGCGCAACCATCGTTACGCCAGCTGGACGAGGTCCAGGTAGTCGTCTGACCAGTGATCTTCCGTTCCATCGGGCAGCAGGATGACCCGTTCCGGTTCGAGGGCCTGCACCGCGCCGGGATCGTGCGTGACCAGCACCACCGCCCCGGTGAAGCTGCGCAGCGCGTCGAGCACCTGCTCGCGGCTGGCCGGGTCGAGGTTGTTGGTCGGCTCGTCCAGGAGCAGCACATTCGCCGCGCTGGAAACCAGGCCCGCCAGCGCGAGCCGGGTCTTCTCACCGCCGGAGAGGGTGCCGGCGGGTTGCTGCAACTGCTCACCCTGGAACAGGAACGCGCCGAGCAGGGTGCGCAGCTGCTGCTCGGGGGTGTCCGGTGCCGCGCTGCGGATGTTCTCCCACACCGTGGCGTCGTGGTCCAGCGTTTCGTGCTCCTGCGCGAAGTACCCGATGCGCAGGCCGTGACCAGGCACGACCCCGCCCACGTCGGGTTCCTCCACGCCTCCCAGCAGCCGCAGCAGGGTGGTCTTGCCCGCACCGTTGAGGCCGAGCACGACGACCTTGGCACCGCGGTCGACGGCGAGGTCCACGCCGGTGAAGATCTCCAGCGAACCGTAGGACTTCGACAGGCCGTCGGCGGTCAGCGGGGTGCGCCCGCACGCGGCCGGTTCCGGGAAGCGGATCCTGGCGACCTTCTCCTGGGCCTGCTCGGTCTCCGCCTCGGCCAGCAGCTTCTCGGCCCGGCGGGCCATGTTCTGGGCGGCGACCGCCTTGGTCGCCTTGGCCCGCATCTTGTCGGCCTGCGCCATCAGGGCCGACGCCTTCTTCTCGGCGTTGGCGCGCTCGCGGCGGCGGCGCTTCTCGTCGGCGGCACGGGCGTCCTGGTAGCGGTCCCAGTCCATGTTGTACACGTCCGCCTCGCCGCGGATGGCGTCGAGGAACCACACCTTGTTGACCACGGCGGCCAGCAGATCCACGTCGTGGCTGATGACCACCAGACCGCCGTCGTGGTTCTTGAGGAAGTCGCGCAGCCAGTTGATCGAGTCGGCGTCGAGGTGGTTCGTCGGCTCGTCGAGCAGCAGCGTGGTGGCCGACCCGCCGCCGGGCCCGGCCTCGGACGCGGCGAACAGGATCCGGGCGAGCTCGACGCGGCGGCGCTGACCACCGGAGAGCGTGCTCAGCGGCTGGTTGAGCACCCGGTCGGGCAGCCCGAGGTTGCTGCAGATCCGCCCGGCCTCGCTCTCGGCGGCGTAACCGCCGCGCGCGGCGAAGCGCTCTTCGAGCCTGCCGTAGCGGGCGATCGCCTTGTCCCGCTCCCGCTCGTCGACCAGCTCGGCCATCGCGGTCTGGGCCTTCTCCATGTCGCGGATCAGCTGGTCCAGGCCCCGCGCGGACAGCACCCGGTCCTTGGCGGTCACGGTGAGGTCGCCCTCGCGCGGGTCCTGCGGGAGGTAGCCGAGCTCGCCGCGGCGGACCACGTCGCCGGCGTAGGGCTGACCCTCGCCGGCGAGCACGCGCAGCGTGGTGGTCTTGCCCGCGCCGTTGCGGCCGACCAGGCCGATCCGGTCGCCGGGCTGGACGCGCAGGGTCGCGTCGGAGAGCAGGATGCGGGAGCCGGCGCGCAGTTCCAGGCCGGTGGCAGAAATCAAAGGAAGCTCCGAAGGATAGTGGTCAAGCGGTTCCACGAACGCGCCCACCGGTCGGCGCCGGGTGGGCGTGGGCACTGCTGAGCGGCGCGGTCGCTAGACGACGACCGGGCGGACCAGCGATGGGGTGGCGCGGGGAACGCGAACCACGAAACGCTTGCTAACCACGAACACATTGTATCGGGCGGTGTCCACCGATCTGATCGCAGACCGCATCACATCGGTCACACCCGAACAGCCCCCGTCACAGCACGAACGTGTCGCTCCACAACTGGGTGGTCCGGCCCGACAGGGCCTCCAGCAGCGCGGCCGACTGGTCATCGGTCAGCGAGGCGACGAAATCGATCACGGCCCGGCCGCGCGCCATCCGCTCCAGGCGCTCGGCGTCGGCCGGCTCCGCGGCGCCCGGCACCAACAGCAGCTCCGGGTCGTCGCCGAGCAACTGCGCGAACTCGGCGCGGGCCCGGTCGAACAGGTCGCGCAGCCGGTGCGGCAGCCGGGCGGCCTCGCTGCGGTCGATCAGCCAGTTGTCCAGCGCCTCGACGAGCTTGCTCAGCAGCCGGTCCTGGCCGCGCTGGTGCAGCGCGAGGTCGGGGCGCTGCAGCACGAACCGGCGGTGCACGAACTTCAACACCTGCACCTCGTGCCACTGCTCGACCGCCAGCGCGACGTGCCCGGACCGCGTGTTCGGGTGCGCCTCGACCTGGATGCCCTCCACCAGGCGCTGGGTCCACTCCCCCGAGAAGGCCGCGATGGACTGCTCGGCGAGCTGGGAGCGGTCGAAGGGCACCTCCAGCAGCTTGTTGACGAGGTTCGCGACGACCTTCTTGACCGCGCTGACGAACGCCTCGTCGTCGGCGATCCAGCCGTCCTTGGCGTGCAGCCGGCGGCGCAGCCGCTCCAGCGAGCAGCCGGGGCGCATGCCGTCGCCGGCCAGGCCGGCGTCGGAGCGGCTGGCGAACTCCACGGCGTGCCCGAGCCACTCGGTCAGCTCGTGCGAGACGCTGGTGTGCTGCAGGATCCCGACACGGTGGAAATCTTCCAAGTCGTGGATCGCGTAGGCGATGTCGTCGGCGGTGTCCATGATCGACGCCTCGACGGTCTGCTGCCAGTCCTCGAGCCGCCCGCGGAAAGCCGCGCGGGCGTCGATCATGTCGGCGAGTTCGGTGCTGTAGCAGGAGAACTTGGCCGACCCGGTGCCCGGCTGGTCCTCCGGTTCGGACGCGCCGCGCGGTGGCGAAGCCAGGTGCCGGGGATGCGGTTGCGGGCGGGACAGCCGCGTCCACGGGTACTTCAGCAGCGCGGCCCGCACCGCCGCGGTCAGGTCCAGACCGTCGACCCCGACGCCGCGCACGTCGATGCGGGTGACGACGCGGTAGGTCTGGGCATTGCCCTCGAACCCGTCCGGCAACGAGAACCGCTGGCGGGCCAGCCGGTCCAGCACGCTCTCGCCGAGGTGCCCGAACGGCGGGTGGCCGAGGTCGTGGCCGAGCCCGGCGGCCTCGACCACGTCCAGGTCGCAGCCGCCGAGGCGGTCCAGCCGCGCCACGTTGTCCGGGTCGGCCACCAGCCGCTCGGCGATCGCCCGCGCGACCTGCGCGACCTTGAGGCTGTGGGTCAGCCGGTTGTGCAGCAGCAGCCCGGAACCGCTGGGGCTGACGACCTGCGTCACGCCGCCGAGGCGGGCGAAGAACGCGGAGCTGGACACCCGGTCGCGGTCCGCGCGGAACGGGCTCGCGGCGAGATCACCAGGGCCGTTACGAACTCCGGAGCGTCCGCTGCGCCGCCCGGTCCGGGTTGTCTGCACATCCTGCATGGCCTCACGTTAATGGGTGCACGCAGGTGGCTTGCGTAGCGGCGCGGGTAGCGGGACCTCAGACACCCGCCGCCCTGGCAGCGGACCCCGCGTCCGACGTGATCTGATGCTGCAGTGGATGTCGTTGTGGTGGGCGGCGGACCGGCGGGTCGTGCGGCGGCGGCCGCCTGCAGCGATACGGGCCTGCAGGTGACGCTGGTCGACCCGGCCCCGCGTCGCGTCTGGCCACACACCTACGGGACCTGGCGCGACGAACTGCCCCCGTCGGTGCCGTCGGCGGCACTGGCGTCGGTGATGCCGCGCATGGCGGTGCACGGCACCGACCGGCACGAATGGCAGCGGCCGTACGCGGTGCTGGACAACACGGCGTTGTGGAAGCATTTCTGGCGCGCCGACGTCGTCGAGGTGACGGGGCGCGCGACGGCCGCCGAACACGGGCCGACCGGTTCGACCGTGGTGCTGAAGGACGGTCGGCGAATCGCGGCGGCCGTCGTGGTCGACGCGACCGGCGCCGCACGGTCCCTCTCCGGCGGTCGCCCGCCGCACACCGCGGCCCAGCAGTCCGCGGTGGGCTGGGTGGTCGACGCCGCAACGGCGGAGCCCTTCTGCGACCCGGATGCGGGTGTGTTCATGGACTGGCGGCAGGCTCCGCAAACCCGCGGCGGCTGGCCCACGTTCCTCTACGCGATCCACCTCGGGCCGAACCGGGTGCTGCTCGAGGAGACCTCGCTGGCGCGCCGCCCGGCGCTGCCGCTGGCGTTGCTGCGCCGGAGGCTGGCCGGGCGGTTCGCCGCGGCCGGGGTGGATGCGCAGGGGCGGATCGACGAGGAGCGGGTGCGGTTCCCGGTGGACGACCCGTTGCCCCGGCCTGGCCGGGTGATCCCCTTCGGCGCGGCGGCGGGCTTCATGCACCCGGCGACCGGTTTCAGCGTGGCGGCGTCCCTGCAACGCGCGCCGTGGCTGGCGGCGGCGATCAGCGCCGCGCTCCCGTCCGGCCCGGCGGCCGCGGCCCGGGCGAGCTGGTCGATCCAGTGGCCACCGAGCGCGGTGGCCGCGCACGTGCTGCGGCACCGGGCGCTGCACGCCCTGCTTTCCCTGCCCCCGGACCTGGTGCCGGAGTTCTTCGAGGCGTTCTTCCGGCTGAACGAGCCGCACCGGACGGCGTTCCTGGCCCCGGAAGGCAGCCCGGCCGGGACGGCGGCCGCGATGTCAGCGCTGTTCCGCAACGCGCCGTGGCGGATCCGGCGGCGGCTGGTGCTCGGCGGTCTCTCGGTGGGGCACCCGCCGGCCCGGCACGGCCTCGGCGGCGATTGACACCAGAACCGACAAACCCTGCAGATCGTAACGGAACGCTTCCGTTTCGCTGTGTCACTGGACACAGGCCCGCCCACAAGGCGATGTCCCGCCCCGGTCGGTCGAGCTAGGTTGGGCTCCGGTGAGAGCGGCGGTCCTCCGCCGAGGATGAGGAACTGAGATGTCGGTGAACAGGTCGTGAACACCGTCGATGGAGCGGCATGAGTCCGGGCAAGATCGACTCCGTGCTCGCGTTGGTTGACGAAGTGCGCTTCGCGTTCCAGCCGTTGATCAACATCAAGACCGGTGCCATCGTCGCGGTCGAGGCGTTGGCCCGGCCGACGCGCGCGCACGTCCAGGACCTGTTCCGGGAGGCGGCCCGGCAGCGGCGGCTGACCGAGCTGGACGTGTCACTGGCGACCGCCGCGCTGACCTCGATGGCGGAGCACGAGTCGCTACTCCCCCTGCACCTGAACATCTTCGGCGGCACGGTCATCCACGACCTCACCCGGCTCGACGCGGTGCGCGAGAAGCTCCGCGAGATCGGCCGCCGCGAGCAGGAGGTGACGCTGGAGATCGGCCCGCCGTTCACCAGGCTGGACCCCGACCAGCTCCTCGCCGGGGTGGACAAGTTGCGCGGCGACGGTTTCCAGGTCGCCCTCGACGGCGTGGGCGAAGGTGATGTGCCGCTGACCCTGATCGCCGACATCGGGCCCGCGATGGTGAAGCTGGACCGCGCCGTGGTCGCCGGGCTGCCGGACAGGCCGGCCCGGGTCGCGGTGGTGGAGGCGGTCCGCCACCTGTGCGAGTCGACCGAGAGCCAACTGGTTGCCGAGGGCGTGGAGAACGAGCGCCAGCTGACCGCGCTGCGCCGCAACGGAATCCGCCTGGTGCAGGGGAACCTGCTCGCCCCGGTGGCCCGCCGGCCTCCGACGGCGAGCAGCGTGCCAGGTGTGGCGGCTGAGGTGACCGACCCGCACGGCCCATCGATCAGCACGCTCGCCACGGGTCCCCGGGTGACGGAGTTCCTGTCCCCGGCGACGATGCTGCCGATCGACGCGACGGCGGACAAGGTGCGCAGCGTGCTGGCCGATCACCCGGAGATCAGCGGCGTCGTGTTGGTCGACCACGAGAACCGGCCGGCGTGGACCATCGACCGCAACCGGTTCCTGCTGGCGGTGACCGGCCCGTACGGGCACGCGCTGCACGCCAAGCGCCCCGCGTCGAGGCTGGCCGATGAGCCGCGGGTGGTCAACACGGCGACGACGGCGATGGAAGCGCTGAGCCTGGTGACCCGCTCGGACCAGTACCGGATGTACGACGACGCGGTCGTGGTGGACGAGTCCGGCCGCTGCCTGGGCGCGGTGCGGGCCGGCGACCTGATCCGCGGCATGGCGGAGCTGAAGGTGGAGGAGGCGGCGGCGCTGAACCCGCTGACCCGCCTGCCGGGCAGCGAGGCGATAGCCCGCGACGTGGCCCGCCGGATCGCCGCCGGCGAGATCTTCGCGGTGAGCTGGCTGGACATCGACAGCTTCAAGAGGGTCAACGACACGGCCGGGTTCTCCGCCGGCGACGACCTGATCCGCGCGATCGGACGCAGCCTCACCGACACGGCGACGGCGCTGAGCTCGGTGCAGGTCGGCCACGTCGGCGGCGACGACTTCCTGCTGGTGGCCGACCTCGACGACCTGGTGCCGCTGGCCGAGCTGGTGCTCGACCCGCCGCGTTCGGCGGATCACCTCGCCGTGAGCCTGTCGCTGGCAACACTGGTGTGCACGCCGACAACGGTCGACTCCTACGACGAGGTCTCCAGCAAACTCGCGCCGCTGAAGCAGCGCGCCAAGTCGCTGACCGGTTCGAGCTGGGTCATGTCGCGGCCGGGCTCGGACCGCATCGAGGTGCTCCGCGGCGAGCAACCGGAGGTGCCGCCGGTTTTCCCGACGCACGACCCGGAACTGCCGGGCCCAGCCTGGTAATTGCCGCTGGTCGACCGCCCGTACCAGGCCGTCATGGTTCGCCCGCCGAGCCTCGCTGGGTGGGGATGAGGTCCCGGAGGTATTCGCGGTGTTGGGTGGGTAGTGCCCTGCCGCCTGGTCGTGGTGTTCGTTTGGGGTCCACTGTGGGTGGTGGGATGAACGCGGGTCGCCCACCGCGCATGGTGATTTCCCATCGCTGGTTGTGCAGGGTCCGGTGGTGGTGACCGCAGAGCATCACCATGTTGCTCAGCTCGGTGGTTCCACCGTCGGCCCAGTGGGCGAGGTGGTGTGCTTCCGGGGTTCCCGGCGGCCGGTCGCACCCCGGGAACGCGCACACCCCGTCCCGCTGCAGCAACGCCGCGCGGATCTGGGCGGGCGCGGTCCGCTTCGCCCGGCCCACGTCCAGCGGGAGCCCGTCCCCGTCGGGGACCATCGGCAACACCTCGGCATCGCAGGCGATCCGTCGGGCGTTCTCGGCGGTGATGGTCCGTTCGGTGTTGAGGGTCCCGGGCATACCGGTCTCGGCGGCGACGAACCCGATCCCCTTCTTCAAATCCTCGAAATCGATGGAGATGGTCAGGTGCGGGCGCTGCCCACCCGTGCGTGGAACCCCGTCATGATCCAGCGCCAGGTCCAGGATCGCGGCGAACCCGTCGGCGTTGCGCTGCCCCACCGTGCGCGGGTCCTTCTCCCCCTCCACCTCCGGACGGGGAGCGGCCAGGGGCTGCATCAGCGCTGTGAACTTCGCGCCGGCCTCGCGGTCGAGGCGGGCTTTGATGACCGTCATCCCGTCCCGGGCAACCGTGTAGTGCAGCTCCCGTGACTTGTGCTGGTCTTCCTCGTCGTCGTAGGCGCCGTCCTGGTCCAGCAGATAGCGGATGCGCTCGGCGAGTTTCTCCAGCTCACGAGGCGTCATCATCCGCGCATACCCGACGAGGGTCGATTCGACCTCACCGATCTGGTGGCAGCGGGCATACTCCGGCAGGCGACGGACCCCGTCCACGATCACCCGCGCGTGCTCCAACCCGATCGCACCCTCTGCCAGTGCCGCGGCGGTCTCGGGTAGGTCGGCGGGCATGACCTCGCCATACAAGCTCTGCCGGTCTTCAACATTGCGGGCGACCTTGACGCGGGTTTGCGCATCACGCGCATCGATGTTGAGCAGCCCCTGCAACCACACCTGCGCCGACCGGAACCCCAACTCGGCATACACACCCCGGTGGTCGGCTTCGGCGATGCACTGCAACTGCTCCATCATCAACACCCGCATCCCCTCCTCCAGTTCACGGATACGGGCGGCGAGTTCGGCATCCGTGCACGACACCGCCGACCGGGCACCAGCGGTGCCGACGGCCGGATCCTGGGTGTTCAACAGCGGTGTCATACCAAGTATTCTCCCGCATTAGCACACCAGTTCGCACGCCTTTTATGATCGCTTGATCAGGTGAAACACCCGACCAGAAACCCAAAAACCCAAGCCGAGGAAGCGAAAACACCGGAAACCACGACACAGCACCGAAAACCAGGGCACGCCGAAGGCGACACCCACCCACCACCACACCACCAGCAAGAGCCTCGTGAGCGATTTCATGCGCTATAGCAACGAAAAACGCGCACGGGCCACCTCGGAATGCAGCGATCACCACCACTCCCACCCCCGGTACTCCGCCACCCCGCAACGCAAAGCCTCACCCCGCCAGACCGCTCCTGGCCATCCCCGTGACACAAAGCCGAAACAGGGGCTGCGGGACGGATGTCAAGCCGTTCACCCCCGAAGGGGCGGCCGAAGGCCGGGCTTGACCTCCGGCCCGCAGCCCCCACACTCCACCGACACGGGGATGGCCACCCACAACAGAACCCCCAAAGGCCGCAACCCCGAACCAAGCCCCAAAAGCCCAGCGAACCCCAACACCGGCCCAAAAGCTTGCCAAACCAGCTGCCCAACCCCCACCAAGCCCAATCAGCCCAATCAGCCCCACCAAGCCACCAAGCCACCAAGCCCAACCAGCTCACCAAGCCACGACACAAGGCCCAAGGCGCCCCGGCGCCCCGGCGCCGCCCCAGCCCCCCAAAAGAAAAGGCACCCGGGAAACCTGGGTGCCCTCCCCAAAAAACCAAGCCTCAAACGGTGAACCCGAGAGCCCGCAGCTGCTCGCGCCCTTCCTCGGTGATCTTCTCCGGCCCCCAAGGCGGCATCCACACCCAGTTGATCCGGAAGTCGTTGACCAACCCACCACCGGGCCCGGTCGTCAACGCGGCCCGTGCCTGGTCCTCGATGACGTCGGTCAACGGGCAAGCCGCCGAGGTCAACGTCATGTCCACGGTGGCGCTGTTGTCCTGCTCGACCCGGATGTCATAGACCAGCCCGAGGTCGACGACGTTGATCCCCAGCTCGGGGTCGACGACGTCGCGGAGGGCTTCCTCGACGTCCTCCAGCGCCGCCACCTCGGCGGCCGGCGCGGCTTGCTCGGGCAGCGCCTCGGCGCTGCGGGCCACGTCAGTTTCCTGAACCGGGGCTTCGTCGATCATGACGCCTCCTCGACAGTGTCTTGCGGCACACCCGCACCCGCTCGGCTCACACGAGCGCGGAAGAGATTTTCGAGGAAACTCATGACGCTTCCTCGACAACTACGCGCGATACCGCGTCCTTGAAAGCCATCCAACCCAGCAGCGCACACTTCACGCGCATCGGGTACTTCGCCACTCCCGCGAACGCGACGCCGTCCTCCAGCACGTCCTCGTCCGGTTCGACTTTGCCGCGGCCGTGCATCAGCTCGCTGAACGCGGCCTCGGTGGTCAGCGCCTCCCGCAGCGGCTTGCCGACGACCAGGTCGGTGAGCACCGACACGGAGGCCTGGCTGATCGAACAGCCCTGCCCCGCGTAGGAGACGTCGTCGACGATCGCGTCGGTGTCCGTGCCCGCCAACCGCACCCGCAGGATGACCTCGTCGCCGCAGGTGGGGTTCACCTGGAACGACTCGGCGTCGAAGGGTTCCCGCAGGCCGTGGCGGTGCGGTTTGCGGTAGTGGTCCAGGATGATCTCCTGGTACATCTGCTCAAGCTGCATGAAGAGTTCTCCTGCAGTCCCCGATCAAGCCACCCCGAAGAAGCGCTGCGCCTCGCGCACCGCGTCCACCAACGCCTTGACCTCGTCCAGTTCGTTGTACAAGTAGAACGACGCCCGCACGGTCGCCGGGATTCCCATCCGGCGGTGCAGCGGCCATGCGCAGTGGTGTCCGACGCGGACCTCGACGCCCTGGTCGTCCAGCACCTGACCGGCGTCGTGCGGGTGCACGCCGTCGATCACGAACGACACAGCGCCGCCGCGGTGCTCGGTGCTGGTGGGCCCGATGATGCGCACCCCGTCGATCGTCGACAGCTCCCGCAGCGCGAACTCGGTGAGCTGCCGCTCGTGCCCGGCGACGCGGTCCATGCCGATCGCCGTCAGGTAGTCGACGGCCGCGCCCAGGCCCACGACCTGCGACGTCATCGGCACGCCCGCCTCGAACCGCTGCGGCGGCGCGGCGAACGTGGAGCGTTCCATGTGCACGAGTTCGATCATCGAGCCGCCGCTGATGAAAGGCGGCATCGCGGCCAGCAGTTCGCGGCGCCCGTAGAGCACGCCGACCCCGGAGGGGCCGAGCATCTTGTGCCCGGAGAACACCGCGAAGTCCACGCCCAGCGCCTTGAAGTCCACCGGAGCGTGCGGCACCGACTGGCAGGCGTCCAGCACCACCAGCGCACCGACCTGGTGCGCCCGGGAGACCAGCTGCTCCGTCGGGTTCACCGTGCCCAGCACGTTGGACTGGTGGGTGAAGGCCACCACCTTGGCCCGCTCGGTGATCAAACCGTCCACATCGGACAGATCGAGGCGGCCCTCGTCGGTGACCCCGAACCAGCGCAGCGTGGCGCCGGTGCGTTCGCACAACTGCTGCCACGGGACCAGGTTCGCGTGGTGCTCCATCTCGGTCACCACGACCTCGTCGCCCGGCCCGAGGCGGAAGCGCCCGGCCTCCGCCCCGGACGTGGCGGCGTTGCTCATGGCGTAGGCGACCAGGTTGATGCCCTCGGTGGCGTTCTTGGTGAACACCACCTCGTCGGCGTCGACCCCGGTGAAGCGGGCGATTCGGTCCCGCGCGCCCTCGTACGCGTCCGTGGCCTCCTCGGCGAGCTGGTGCGCGCCGCGGTGCACGGCCGCGTTTGAGTTCTCCAGGAAGGAGCGCTCCGCGTCGAGCACCTGGCGCGGGCGTTGCGAGGTAGCCCCGGAGTCCAGGTAGACCAGGCGGCGGCCGTCGCGGATCGTGCGACCCAGGATCGGGAAGTCCGCCCGGATCGCCGCCACGTCCAGGGGCGTGCTCGGGGTGCTCGCACCCTCGGTGCGAGGAGGCTGAACGGTCATGACTGGACGGCTGCCTCCTTCTTGCCGGTGAAGCGCACGTAGCCCTTCTCCTCCAGCTCGTCGGCGAGCTCGGCACCGCCGGACTCTACGACCTTGCCTTCGGCGAAGACGTGCACGCAGTCGGGGGTGATGTGCTTGAGGATCCGGGTGTAGTGGGTGATCAGCAGGACACCCTTGCCGCCCTTGGCGTGGTAGGCGTTGACGCCTTCGGAAACCACCCGCAGCGCGTCGACGTCGAGGCCGGAGTCGGTCTCGTCGAGGATCGCGAACTTCGGGTCCAGCAGGTCCAGCTGCAAAATCTCGTGCCGCTTCTTCTCACCACCGGAGAAGCCCTCGTTGACGCTGCGCTCGGCGAACGACGGGTCGATGTCGAGGTCCGACATGGCCTGCTTGACTTCCTTGACCCACTTGCGGATCTGCGGGGCCTCGCCGCGGACCGCGGTCGCCGCGGTGCGCAGGAAGTTCGACATCGACACGCCCGGCACCTCGACCGGGTACTGCATGGCGAGGAACAGACCGGCGCGGGCCCGCTCGTCGACGCTCATCTCCAGCACGTCCTCGCCGTCCAGCAGCACCGAACCGGAGTCGATCCGGTACTTCGGGTGCCCGGCGATGGCGTAGGCCAGCGTCGACTTGCCGGAGCCGTTGGGGCCCATGATGGCGTGGATCTCGCCCGAGCCGACGGTCAGGTTGACGCCGTTGAGGATCGGCTTGGCGCCTTCCTCGGTGAGGACCGAGCCGTGCAGGTCCTTGATCTCCAGGGTGGCCATTTCTTCTTCGTTCTCCTGGTGTGTGCGAAAGCTGGTAGTCAGGCGCCGACGACGGCGAGTTCTTCCTCGATCGCGGCTTCCAGCCGCTCCCGGACCTCGGGCACGGTGATCTTCTGCAGCAGCTCGCCGAAGAATCCGCGCACCACCAGGCGCCGGGCCTGGTCCTGCGGGATGCCCCGGGCCTGCAGGTAGAACAGCTGCTCGTCGTCGAACCGGCCGGTGGCGCTGGCGTGCCCGGCGCCTTCGATCTCGCCGGTCTCGATCTCCAGGTTCGGCACCGAGTCGGCCCGCGCGCCCTCGGTCAGCACCAGGTTGCGGTTGAGCTCGTAGGTGTCGGTGCCCTCGGCCGCGGCCCGGATCAGCACGTCGCCGATCCACACCGAGTGCGCCGAGTCGCCCTGCAGCGCGCCCTTGTAGAGCACGTTGCTGCGGCAGTTCGGCACCGCGTGGTCCACCAGCATCCGGTGCTCCAGGTGCTGGCCGGCGTCGGCGAAGTACAGGCCGAGCAGCTCGGCGTCGCCGCCCTTGTCGCCGTAGGTGATGGTGGTGTTGACCCGCACCAGGTCGCCGCCGAGGGTGACGGCGAGGTGCCGGAACACCGCGTCGCGGCCCAGGCAGGCGTGCTCGGAGCTGACCTGCGTGGCGTCGTCGGCCCAGTCGTGCACGGACACGACGCGCAGCTGCGCGCCGTCACCGGCGACGAACTCGACGTTGTCGCCCAGCGTGCCGGAGCCGCGGTAGTCGATCACCACGACGGCCTCGGCGAACTGCTCTGCGCGGACCTGCAGGTGCCCGAAGGCCACCTGGCCCGCACCCGGGCCGTGCACCGTGATGGTGATCGGGTCCTCGGGCTTGGTGTCCTTCGGGACCGTGACGACGGTGGCCTCGGTGAAGGAGCTCCAGGCCTGCGCGGCGACGCGGTCGGACGGGATGCCCCCGTTGCCGATCCGCGCGTCATCGCGGCCCACGGTCTCCACGGTCGCGCCGTCGCCGGTGACCTCGACCTTGATGTTGCCGGTGGCGGTGGCGGTGCCGTCGTGCAGGCCCTTGAGCCGCTTCATCGGCGTGAAGCGCCAGTCCTCCTCGCGGCCGCCGGGCACCTCGAAGGCCTCGACGTCGTAGGACGTGAAGCGCGACCCGCGGGAGGACTGCGGGATGCCCGTGCCGCCCCCGTGCGAGTGCTCGGTGAGGCCGTTTTGGGCAGCCAAGGGCTGCGAGTCCGTCTTGGTGGTGCTCATCTCAGCCGACGGCCCCTTCCATCTGCAGCTCGATCAGGCGGTTCAGTTCCAGCGCGTATTCCATCGGCAGCTCGCGGGCGATCGGCTCGACGAAGCCGCGCACGATCATCGCCATCGCCTCGTCCTCGGTCAGGCCCCGCTGCATCAGGTAGAACAGCTGGTCGTCGCTGACCTTGGACACGGTCGCCTCGTGGCCCATCGACACGTCGTCGACGCGGACGTCCACGTACGGGTAGGTGTCGGAGCGGCTGATGGTGTCCACCAGCAGCGCGTCGCACTTGACGTTGGACGACGAGTGGTGCGCCCGCTTCGCGACCTTGACCAGGCCGCGGTAAGAGGTGCGGCCGCCGCCCCGGGCGATCGACTTGGACACGATCGTCGAGGAGGTGTGCGGCGCCAGGTGCTCCATCTTCGCGCCCGCGTCCTGGTGCTGGCCCTCGCCGGCGAAAGCCACCGAGAGCACCTCGCCCTTGGCGTGCTCACCCATCAGGAACACCGACGGGTACTTCATGGTCACCTTGGAGCCGAGGTTGCCGTCGACCCACTCCATGGTGGCGCCCTCTTCGGCCTTGGCGCGCTTGGTGACCAGGTTGTAGACGTTGGTCGACCAGTTCTGGATCGTCGTGTAGCGGCAGCGGCCGCCCTTCTTGACGACGATCTCCACGACCGCGGAGTGCAGCGAGTCGCTGGAGTAGATCGGCGCCGTGCAGCCCTCGACGTAGTGCACATAGGCACCCTCGTCGACGATGATCAGGGTCCGCTCGAACTGGCCCATGTTCTCGGTGTTGATCCGGAAATAGGCCTGCAGCGGGATGTCCACGTGCACGCCCGGCGGCACGTAGATGAACGAGCCGCCCGACCACACCGAGGTGTTCAGCGCGGAGAACTTGTTGTCGCCGGCCGGGATGACCGAGCCGAAGTACTCCTTGAACAGCTCCGGGTGTTCCTTGAGGCCGGTGTCGGTGTCCAGGAAGATGACGCCCTGCTCCTCAAGGTCCTCGCGGATCTTGTGGTAGACGACCTCGGACTCGTACTGGGCGGCCACACCCGCGACGAGGCGCTGCTTCTCGGCCTCCGGGATGCCCAGCTTGTCGTAGGTGCTCTTGATGTCCTCGGGCAGGTCTTCCCAGGTCTGGGCCTGCTGCTCGGTGGAGCGGACGAAGTACTTGATGTTGTCGAAGTCGATCCCCGACAGGTCGGCGCCCCAGTTCGGCATCGGCTTGCGGTCGAACAATCGCAGCGCCTTGAGCCGGGCCTCCAGCATCCACTCGGGCTCGTCCTTCTTGGCCGAGATGTCGCGGACGACATCCTCGTTGAGGCCACGACGCGCACCGGCGCCCGCGACGTCCGAGTCGGCCCAGCCGTACTCGTAGCTGCCGACGCTGGCCAGGATTTCGTCCTGGCTGAGCTGGCCGTTGCCGGTGGACGCCGTGGTGGGTGTGCGCTGCTCCGCAGCGGCAGTCATACGGACTCCCCTCCATCAGGAATCGGGGCGGTGTTCTGCCGGCCCTTCGGGACCGGGTCGGCAGAGGTCTGGACGGTGTCCGAGGTGTCTCCACCCGGATCCGCGAACCGCGCGGTTGGTACGTGCGTGGTGCAGGCCGCGTCACCATTCGCGATGGTGGCCAGCCGCTGCACATGGGTGCCGAGGACTTCGGCGAACGCCGCCGTCTCGGCCTCGCACAACTGCGGGAAGTCCGCAGCGACGTGCGCCACCGGGCAGTGGTGTTGGCAGAGCTGCTCGCCGCTGCCGACGCTTCGCGTCGAGGCAGCGTAGCCCTCCCTGGTGAGCGCGTCGGCGAGAACCTCCGCGCGCTTCGCCGGGTCGGTCGCGGCCGCCAGCACCTCCCGGTGGTTGGCCACCAGTGCGGCGATCCGCCGGTCGGCGAACTCGCGGACCGCTTGCTCCCCTTCGTGCTCGGCGATGAACCGCAGCGCCGCCACCGCCAGGTCGTCGTAGGCGTGCCCGAACCGCGCCCGGCCCACCTCAGTGAGCAGGAACAGCTTTGCGGGTCGGCCACGACCGCGACGGCCCCGCGGGGAGGCTTCCCGGGTGTAGGCCTCGCCCTCGGCGACCAGCACGTCGAGGTGCCGGCGCACCGCGGTGGGGCTCAGCCCGAGTTCGTCGGCCACCGCCGCAGCGGTGATCGGCCCCCGTTCCAGCAGCAACCGCGCAACCGCGTGCCGGGTGCGTCCGTCGCCGTACGAGGCAGCACCGTGCTGGGCCGCGTGGCCCTCGATGCCTGCCACGGTGCCCATCTCTGGGGCAGGCGCAGACGTCCCGACGTTTTTCACAACACAAATGTTACCTATTTCGTCTCGGGGCACCAGAGCGCGGGGCGCCCGCGTGAGCTGACTCACGCGATTACCCTTCGTCGTCGTGGCGGCAGTCGAATCGAAAGACCCAGCGCCCGCAGGTCCCACCCCGGGCCCTGCGGAGCCGAAGCCCCTGGACCGCACCGAGCGGCGGCAGCTCGACGTCGTCCGCCGGTTCGGAACCACCGGCTCGCTGATGCTCGCGGTAGGCGCGATCGGCGCCGGGGCCGCCCCGGTGGACAACCCGCTGTCCGGCGCCCGCCTGATCGGTCTGCCCGTCCGGATCCCGACCGTCGCGATGGCCAGCTGCTGGCTGGGCATGCTGATGATCGTGATCGCCTGGCTGTGGCTGGGAAAGCTCTGCTGGCCGGGCCGCGGCCGGATGCTGTCGGTCACCCAGCTGGCCCGCACGCTGGCGATGTGGGCACTGCCGCTGGCTCTGGCCCCGCCGCTGTTCAGCACCGACATGTACAGCTACCTCGCGCAGAGCGAGGTGGCCGCCCGCGGCTTCAACCCGTACGTGCTGGGCTCGGCCGCCGCGCTGGGCGTCGACCACCCGTTCACCGCCAACGTGCCCAACATCTGGCGCGACACCCCGTCGCCGTACGGGCCGCTGTTCCTGATGTTCGGCCAGGTGATCTCCCGGATCGTCGGCGACAACGTGGTGTTCGGGGTGCTGGTGTGGCGCGCGGTGATGCTGTGCGGGCTGGCCCTGGCGATCTGGGCGATCCCCCGGCTGGCGCGCCGCTGCGGGGTGCACCCGGCAGCAGCGCTGTGGCTCGGTGCGGCCAACCCGATCGTGCTGTTCCACGTGGTCAGCGGCATGCACAACGAGGCGCTGATGGTCGGCATCATGCTGGCCGCCATCGAGCTGGGGCTGCGCTACCAGACCGTGCCGGGCACCATCGCCGCCGGCGTGCTGCTGACCATCGCCGGGGCGATCAAGCCGCCCGGCTGGATCGCGCTCGGCTTCTTCGGGATCTACCTGGTGCTGCGGCGCGGCGGCCGGTTCCGCGACCTGGTGCGGTTCGCGGCGCTGCTGGCGGCGGTGTTCCTGGCCACCATGACGGTCATCACGGTGGCCAGCGGCTGGGGGCTCGGCTGGATCGACACCTTCGACGTGCCCAACCGGGTCAAGACGTTCATGGCGCCGCTGACCGCGTTCGGCATGACCGGCGGCGGCCTGAGCACCCTGCTGGGGCTGGGCAACCAGACCGACGCGATGCTGGTCATCACCAAGATCATCGGATACCTGATCGTCGCCGCGATGTGCCTGCGGATGCTGTGGCTGTCCTTCCGCGGCCGCATCGAACCGCTGGCCGCGATGGGCATCACGTTCCTCACGCTCGCGCTGGCCGTGCCGGTGCTGTGGCCCTGGTACCTGCTGTGGTCGGTGGTGCCGCTGGCGCTGTCCACCAACAGCAACCGGTTCCGCATCACCGCGACCGCGATCTGCGCCGCGGTGTCGCTGCTGGTGCCGCCGACCGGGGCGGGTTTCGTGCTGCGCGCCTACCAGATCCCGTTCGCGGTGATCGCCGCCGCGATCGCCTTCGCGATCACGCTCTGGCTGGTGCGCGGCAAGGTCCCCGGCCTGCTGCCGACCCGCGGCGGTGTCCGGCCGGTCACGCAATAGGCTTGGATGTCGTGAGCAACGCCGACAGCCCGGCCGTCCTGTTGCGGGGGCTGAAAAAGCGCTTCGGCGACACCGTCGCCGTTGCCGGACTCGACCTGTGCCTGCCGCGCGGCAGCGTCCTGGCGCTGCTCGGGCCCAACGGCGCGGGCAAGACCACCACCGTCGAGATCTGCGAGGGCTTCCAACGCCCGGACGACGGCGAAGTGCGCGTGCTCGGGCTGGACCCGCGCACGCAGTCCGAGGCGTTGCGGCCGCGGATCGGCGTCATGCCGCAGGGCGGCGGCGCCTACCCGGGCGTGCGCGCCGACGAGATGCTGAACCTGATCGCCTCCTGCGCCGCCGACCCACTGGACCCGGCGTGGCTGCTGGACGTGCTCGGCCTGGACGGCGCCCGCCGCACCCCCTACAAGCGGCTCTCCGGCGGCCAGCAGCAGCGCCTGTCGCTGGCCTGCGCCCTGGTCGGCCGCCCCGAGCTGGTGTTCCTCGACGAGCCCACCGCAGGGCTGGACCCGCAGGCACGGCGACTGGTCTGGGACCTGGTCGGCGCGCTGCGCCGCGACGGGGTGAGCGTGCTGCTGACGACCCACCTGATGGACGAGGCCGAGGCGCTGGCCGACCGGGTGGTGATCGTCGACCACGGCCGCGCGGTCGCCGACGGCACCACCGCGGAGCTCACCGAACCCGAGGACGGCAGGCAGGAACTCCGGTTCCGCTCCCAGCCCGGGCTGGACCTGAAGCTGCTGCTGGCCGCGCTGCCGGAGGGCTGCGAGGCCACCGAGCTGCGCCCCGGCGACTACGTGGTGCGCGGCGTGGTCGACCCGCAGGTGGTGTCGACCGTGACCGCCTGGTGCGCGCAGCACGGCGTGCTCGCGCAGGAACTCCGGGTCAGCCGCCGCAGCCTGGAGGACGTGTTCCTCGAATTGACCGGACGGGAGCTGCGATCGTGAACGCCGAGACCAACGCTCCCGCCCAGCTCGGCGCCCAGTTCCCGCCCGGCACCTTCGCGCCGAAGCCCGGCCGCGGCAGCGCGGGCCGGATGCTGGCCGCGCAGACCAGGGTCGAGGCGCTGCTGATCATCCGGCACGGCGAGCAGGCGCTGCTGACGCTGATCATCCCGCTGGCGCTGCTGATCGGGCTGAGCACGCTGCACATCGGCACCCTGCCGGAGCCGCGGGTGAACTCGGTGATGCCGCGGATCCTGGCGTTGGCGGTGATGTCCACGGCGTTCACCGGGCAGGCCATCGCGCTCGGCTTCGACCGCCGCTACGGCGTGCTCAAGCGGCTGTCCGCGACGGCGCTGCCGCGCTGGACGCTGGTGTCCGGCCGCGTCCTGGCGACGCTGCTGGTCGTCGCGCTGCAGGCGGTCGTGCTGGGCGTCGCCGCGGCGCTGCTGGGCTGGTCGCCCGCGCTCGCCGGGCTGCTGCCCGCCATCCCGCTGCTGGTGCTGGGCACGCTCGCCTTCGGCGCGGCCGGGGTGCTGGCCGGCGGCTCGTTGCGGGCCGAGATCGTGCTCGCGCTGGCCAACGCGATCTGGTTCGTGCTGCTGCTCGCCGGTGGGTTGGCGCTGCCCGCGAGCGAGCTGCCCGGCCCGGTCGGTGCGGTCGCCGGCTTCCTGCCGTCCGGTGCCCTCGCGGAGGCCTTGGACGCGGTGCTGGTCAACGGCGCCCTGCCCGGCGTGCAGCCGGTCGCGGTGCTGGTGGCGTGGGGCGCGGTGTGCGGCGCGGTGGCGATCCGGACCACCCGTCTGACCTGATCCGGACCACCCGTCTGAGCTGATCCGGACTGCCCTGCGGATGGGCGGTTTCGGCGGCGTCCTACCATCGAGTGCGTGCCCACGGCCTCGATGACTTCCCGGATCTCCCGCCCGTCGCCGCGCGTTGTGCGCGGTCTGGCCATCGCGGTGCTGGTGACGCAGGCGCTGATCTCGGTGACCGGCGTGATCGTCCGGGTGACCGGTTCCGGGCTCGGCTGCCCCACCTGGCCGCAGTGCTTCCCGGGCAGCATGGTGCCCGTCGAGCACCCCGAGGTCGCGACCCTCCACCAGGTGATCGAGTTCGGCAACCGGCTGCTGACCGGCGTGATCGGGTTCATCGCGCTGGCCTGCCTCCTGGCCGCGTGGCGGTGCCTGCCCTACCGGAAGCGGCTGGTCCGGCTGGCGCTGATCATGCCGCTGGGCGTGCTCGCGCAGGCGATCATCGGCGGCATGACGGTGCGCGTCAACCTGGCGTGGTGGAGCGTGTCGATGCACTTCATGGCCTCGGCGGTGCTCATCTGGCTGGCCACGATCCTGGTCAAGGCGACCACCGAGGGCGACCGCGAGCCGGTCGGCGTGGTGCCGCCGCCGATGCGCAAGCTGCTGGCCGCCCTGGTCGTGGTCACCGCGGCCGTGCTGGTCCTCGGCACCCTGGTCACCGCTTCCGGGCCGCACGCCGGCGACCCGGACACCCCGCGGCTGAACCTCCCGGTGCCGACGATGGTGCAGACCCATGGCCTGCTGGTGATGGCGTACGTGCTGCTGCTCGCGGTGTTCGGCGTGTGGCTGCGCAGCGCCCGCCCGACCAAGGCGCTGCTGAAGACCTACGGCGCGGCGTGCGTGCTCGTGCTGGTGCAGGGCGGGATCGGCTCCGTGCAGTACTACCTCGGCGTTCCCGAGGCGATGGTGGTTCTGCATGTGCTGGCGGCGACGCTGGTGATCATCGTCACCGCGATGCTCTGGTGCGAATCCCGTTACCGCGGCCCGCTGCCGGAGCCGACGCCCGAGGCCACCGCCAAGGAATCCGTCGCCGCCTGAACCGGCCGGACTCAGCCGAGGATGCCCGCCACCCGCTCCGGCTCGCTCGAACCGGCATCAAACCGATCGACCGATGCCGGGCATCCCCCAGCGCGGTGCCGGTCAGAAGCGCAGCTTGGGTTTGCCTTCGCGTTCCCAGCGGCGCCACAGCTCCGGCATCTCGCCGGACAGCCACCGGTAGAACTCGTTGACCGTGCGCAGGCGGCGGGCCCGTTCGCCCTGGCCGCTGAACATCCGCAGGCCCTGCGCGGTGAGCTCTTCCAGCGCGGTGACCCGCTCCATGCGCTGGCGCACGAGCGCCGGCCAGCGGTCCTCCTCCACCTGGTACAGCGCCGCCTCGCGGCCCTGCCGGGTCGTCTTGGAGATCACCCCGAGCCGCATCAGCAGCCGCACGTTGGTGCTGATCGATCCGGTGCTCGCGGCCAGCGCGTGGGACAGCTCCGCGGCGGTGCGCTCCGGCGGGTCGCAGACCAGCAGGAACGCCAGGATCCGGCCGGCGATCAGCGGCATGCCCTCGGTGGCCTCGAAGTGCGCCGCCATCTGCTCGATCCACTCCGACATGGCGGGCCGGTCGGTGCGCTGCAAGTAGTCGGACACGACGACTCCAAATGATCGAGTTTAGTCTCCGCTGAAAACATAAACCACGGCGAAGGATTCGACCAAGCAGCAATTCAAACGCGTGTCGGACATCCAGCGCGAGACGCGCGGCGTCACCGCGCCCGGGGACCGGCCATCTTCCGCCGGTGCGCGGGCCCGATCTTCAGCGCCGCGACCGTCTCGCCGTCCCATTCGTGCGGCGACAGCCCGTCGACGGCCTCGACGAGGGCCTCCCCCGCGGCCACGTCGGGCACCATCACATCGCCCATCAGGCCGTCCTCGCCGATCAGCACGATCCGGGCACCCGTCCGCCCCAGGTTCTCCACCACCGCCCGCGCGGACCCGCCGTGCGCGGCGACGAACGCCGTCGCCACGGCGATCGCCTTCGGCGAAGGTGCGGTGGCCTGTTCGGTGTCCTTCTCGGCAGCCGTCATGCCCGGAATCCTAAACACGATTCACCACCGGGCGACAGGTTCGTTGCGCACGGCACCCGCGCGACCAGCGGGCGGTGCGACGGGCATCATTTCGGCTGTCGGGTGCTTCCGGGGGAAGATCGGACCGAGGTGCGGAGTTGCACCCGTCGAACGACGACAGGCGGAGGAGAGAGCATGCGCGCGATTCGCGTGGCGGCGAACGGCGGACCCGAGGTCCTGGAGTACAGCGAAGCCGAACTGCCCGACCCGGGGCCCGGCCAGTTGCTGGTCGAGGTCGCCGCGGCCGGGGTCAACTTCATCGACACCTACCAGCGCAGCGGGATCTACTCGATGAAGCTGCCGTTCACGCCCGGCTCGGAGGGTGCGGGCAAGGTCGTCGCGGTCGGCCCCGGCGTGACCGGCTTCGGCGTCGGCGACCGCATCGCCTGGGCGATGGTCCCGGGCAGCTACGCCGAGCGGGCGCTGGTGCCCGCCGACAAGGCGGTGCGGGTGCCGGACGGGGTGGACGACCAGACGGCGGCGGCCGCGCTTCTGCAGGGACTGACCGCGCACTACCTGATCACCTCGACCTACCCGGTGCGCACCGGCGAGACCGCCCTGGTGCACGCCGCGGCCGGCGGCATGGGCCTGCTGCTGACCCAGCTGGTCAAGTCGCGCGGCGCGAACGTGATCGGCACCGTGTCCACGCCGGAGAAGGAGGAGCTGGCACGGGAGGCGGGCGCCGACGAGATCATCCGCTACACCGAGGAGGACGTGGCCGAGGAGGTCAAGGACCTCACCGACGGGCGCGGCGTGGACGTGGTCTACGACGGCGTCGGCAAGACCACCTTCGACGCGAGCCTGGCCAGCCTGCGGCCGCGCGGCATGCTCGCGCTGTTCGGCGCGTCCAGCGGCCCGGTGCCGCCAGTCGACCCGCAGCGGCTGAACGCGGCGGGATCGGTGTTCCTGACCCGCCCGAGCCTCGCGCACCACATCCTGACCCGCGACGAGCTGGACTCGCGGGCCAACGAGCTGTTCGGCTGGATCGCCAGCGGCACCCTCAAGATCCGCATCGGCGGCACCTACCCGCTGCCGGACGCCCGCCGCGCGCACGAGGACCTGGAAGGCCGCCGCACCACCGGAAAACTCCTGCTCCTGCCGTGATTTTTCGACGCTGCCAAGATCTTATCCTGGTGTCGCTACGACCGTTTGAAACCTGGGGGCGAGGCAGGCCGTCCAGCGGGCCGCGCAGCGTCCGTTCGATGATCTTGTGCTGCCCTGCACGGACTCCGCCCATGACCGGCGTCCCGCTTGGCCGGGTCGAGCAGCAGCACCGGTACTCGTCGAACCAGGGCACAAACGGGCAACGCGAGATGGACGGACGGGCAACAACCTTGCCGCCCGACGTCAGCCTTACTGATAGTGGAGATGTCACAACCAAAATTGGCAAATGCCATCACGGTCACCAAGCCCCGCAACCTACGACACCCGCTGCGCTACCTACTGGCTACCATATCGAAACGATAGCGCGAACTAGCGCGACGTGGGCGGTTGAAAAATCTAAGGAACATTAGGCACAAAGGCTACTCATAGGCGGACATGGCACATGGAAAGACGGTAATGAAAACCGCCCTAATGTTTCCCGGCGCAGGGTCCTATTTCACGGATCCTTTCGCGCATTATTCGCGAGGACAGTGCATCGCCGCGGAACTCGCCGAAGAGATCGATGGGGTCTGCGCCACCTACCGGTGGCCGTCCGTCTTTTCCGTCACGGCCCAAGATCCTACCCATGACGGGTGGCCGCACGTGGTCGAGTTGCGCACCTACCACGCCCAACTCTGCTGCTGGCGAATTCTCGTGGAGGAGTGTGGTCTGTCCGCTGAAATTTTCGTGGGACACAGCTTGGGTGAGATCACAGCCCTGGTCGCGGCCGGAGGGTTCACCGTCGAGGATGGTGCTCGCCTGCTGTGCGAGCGGGCCGTTGTTCTGCAGGCTCATGCCCAGCCCACGGCAGCTACTGCGGCGTTCATGGTTTCCCCTGAGGAAGCGGAAGTACTCGCACGTCAACGCGACGGTGTCGTGGTGGCGGCGGTGAACAGTCCGACGCAGGGCATCCTCTCCGGGCCAGCCGAGGAGATCCAACGGCTGCTGCATCTCGCCCAAGCGCGTGGGATCTCGGCAACGCTTCTGCGCACCGGGCCGTATCCCCAGCACCACCCATGTCTTGGTGCTGCGTCCGAGCAGTACTTGGCGGAGGTCGGCGGGATTCGGCAAGAGCGACTGCGGACAGCCGTGCACTCGACGATCCTCGGGAGAAAAGTCTTGCCATCCGACGATCTAGCCCGCATCGCCGCGCTCCAAATGGTGGCACCGCTGGACTTCGCGCAGGCGACGACTGACCTGAGCGCGGCGGGAATTCAACGGTTCGTCGAGTGTGGCCTCAAAGACACGCTATCCAGGCTGGTCGCCGAGATATTGGGCGAGACCGTGTACGTCTGGGCGCCGTTCAGTAAACGCTTGGCGGACACCGATGTCCGCAGTATGAGAACCGATCTGGTCCTATCACAGGAGGAACATTGATTCCGGAATACGACACCTTGGTAGAAGAGTTGCGCTCGATGTACGCCACGGTTCTGGAACTCCCCTTGGAGGTGGTCACGCCGGAGGTAGACCTGGAAGCGGAATTCGGTATGGACTCTCTGCAGCATAGGCTCGTTCTGCATCGTGCTGCGGAACGTTGGGAACTGACGGCGTTGCCGGAATGTTCCGCTCCGGCGGCTCTCACGCCCCGTTCGGTAGCCGATATGCTGCGCCATGCCGACTCCGTGAGCGAGAAGGCCTGAACCTATGTCCATGGAGCCGGTCTGCTTGGTCGGGGCGGGCGTGGTAGTTCCCGGCTGCGAAGGAATCGAGGATCTTTGGCGGCGGGCGCAGGACGGCCCACCGGCGTTTGGATTCCCGGACAGATGCCGAAGCTACGAGGCGCTGTCATCAGCGGGTCCGGATGAGCCTGGTCGCGCTGCTTACGACCTCAGGTTCGGGGAAGTGGCCGCCACATCGGCGACCGGCTCGATTGATGGGCAAGCCTCGTTTGAACGCGGCGATCTTCAAGTGTCCTGGCTCCGTCGTTGTCTCACGCAATGCCTCAGTACGACGACGGAGCCGGCACCGCATTCACGGTCCGCGCTCTTCCTCGCCGCATCTACCGAAGCCAATCACGAACTGGACGCGGCCCTCGCCGCCGACATGGTCCTCGACGGCATGGTGGAACGTCTGCCCGCTGGCCGCCCTGAAGCTCGGAACGAGATCCGGCAACTCCTGCAGGAGGCGGACCCGTGCGCGGCCTCGCCGCACGGGAAGTTCCTTCCACACAAACAGGCCGAGCGAGCGGTGCATGGAATTCTCCCGGAGGACACTCCGATACTCGTAGTCGACAATATCTGCCCATCCGGCCTGTATGCTGTGGACCTGGGTGTCAAACATCTTCTCGATGGTTCCGTTGACATCGCTTTCTGCGGCGGTATGAGTTCGCACGGACCCCTGCGCCAAGTCTACTTCTCCGAAATGGGAGCACTGTCGACTTCTGGGCGGGCGCGAGCATTCGACGCTGAAGCAGACGGCACCTTGTTCTCAGAAGGCGCGGCCGTTGTGGTACTTAAACGACTCAGCGATGCATTGCGGGATAACGACACCGTGCTCACGCTCCTCGCAGGGTTCGGTGGGGCTTCCGATGGCAAGAGCAAGGCGATATTCGCGCCGAGCCAGGAAGGGCAGACCCGGGCCATGATCCGGGCTCGCAGCGTCAACAACGTGCCCGGTGCGCAGGTGGCGTGGATCGTCGGACATGGCACCGCTACCAGAGCCGGCGACACCACTGAACTGCACTCCATTGCCGCCGCGCATCCTGACGGCACACCTTGGGTGACCTCCAACAAGCCGCTGCTCGGCCATACGGGAATGCCCTGCGGCATTGTTTCTCTGATCCAGGCCGCCATGGGGCTGCACCGATCGACAGTTCCCCGACAGCCCAACCACAAGACGTTGCCCGAGCACGCTCTCGCACTTCCGGTGCGGATCCCTTCGGCCCCTGAACCGCTCATGCCCACCGCGACGAGCGGAGAGCCGCCGTTCGCAGGAGTCTTCGCATGTGGGCTCGGGGGTATCAACGGTTACCAACTCCTGCGCTCATTGGGGTCAGGCCCCCACGATGTTTCTTCCTCTCCGCCATCGCTGTGCGACGAGCTGGCACTCGTCAGCTGGACCGCCTTGGTGCCGGGACGCGCCGACGACTCTGCCGTCGCGGCACGGCTCTCCCGCGGAGACGCACCCAGCCAGGAACGCCGTTTCGAATCCCCCTACCCGATCCCGTCGTTCAAACAGTCCTTGATCATTCCCCAAATCGCGGCTCAATTGGATATGAGCCAGTTGTTGGCGATCGAACTGGTGAGCCGCCTCGGAGATGCGGGGAAGGACCACCTCTGGGAAGGGCTGGAAGAACGCATCGGTATCTTCGGTGCGCGTTACGGCCCAAGCCAGTCGGCCGCCGATTCCGCGGTCCGTTGTTTGGGAAGCAGCCTCGTCCGTTCGCTGGACGAAACAGCAGCGCAGGAGGCAGCGGACGCATACTTGCGGGAGCACGCCGCGAAAACGAGACCCGTCGGCCCCTACAGTCTCGTAGGACGGATGTCGTCCGCGGCGCTCGGCTGGGTGGCCAACCGCCGCGACTTCCACGGCCCCACGATGATGGTCGACGCTGGGCTGGCTTCCGGCCTCGCGGCGCTGCACACGGCAAGTTGCTATCTGCGGCGCGGCGAGGTCGACCTCGCTCTTGTGTTGGCATGGAACGCTGGCTGCATTGAGCAGGCCGCCCAATCTCTCGGCATTTCACCGCACGAGATCGCTGAGGGAGCCTTCGCGATCGCTCTCGCGCGACCGGAGACCGCTCGGGAGCGCGGCTGGCGAGTGCACGCACGAGTGCACACTGACTTCCGCGCTGAACGCACCGCGCGCGACTGGTCGCAGCAACCTAGTTACCTCGCCGCAGATGGGCTCGTCGCAGTACTGCGAGCCGTGCTCGAAGGTGAGCAGCCGCAACGATTTGGGGGCGCCGCAGCACCAAGTGTCAGCGTATTGCCCGGTCCTGAAGGCGGCTGAACCACAGGAGGCATAACGTGATGCCGCAGCTGTACTCCCTCCAACTCGTGCCGCGCCCGGGCTTTTTGCGGATCCCAGAACGCGATCCCCTGCCGCGCGGTGCGTTGGTACTCACCGACAATGCCGATATCGCGGCTGAGCTGTCGGAACCCGCTGAGCGACGCACCGTACTCGTTCCGCCCGAGGCAGCCACCTGGGACGAGGACGCTATGGCCCGGTTGGTGGCTGCTGGGGACCAGATACGGGCTCACATCCGCATCGTCACGTCCGTCCGCGCAGCCGCGTGGCCAGCGGCGCCCGACCCGCGGCTGCTCGCTTTGCAAGAAGCGGCTTTTCTCGCAGCCAAACAACTGGCCTACCTAAACGTGCCGGACTCGTCGCTGGCCGTACTCGTCCTCGATCCCATGCGGGAAGGAACGCCCCACCCGCACGGTGCGCTGCTGACTGGTTTGGTCAAAGCCATGGCATGGGAGCTGCCACGGACCCGCGTCCATGCGGTTGTCACCGATGAGGTCAAGCTGCCGGCGGCCTTGCAGCAGTTGCGTCGTGAGTCTGGCTGTGTCCGAGGCCTGCCTGTCGCGTATTACCTCGGCCAGTCGTCAACGGGCACACGCATGGAAGAACGATTGCTTCCGGTCCCGGAAACCGGTCTCGGACAGGAGGATGTCACTTCGCTGGAATGGCCGCTCGAAGGTCCGGTCGTTGTCGCCGTCGGAGGGGCGCGCGGCATCACCGCGCGTTGCATCGAGGGTATGCGCACACCACCGTCTGTGGTCTGGCTGCTCGGGAGCACCAAGCAGCGAACAATGACTGAACGAGCTCGCGAGATAGGTGACTCCAGCTGCGCGGAGTACGTCCGGAAACGTCGCGCCGAGGATCCCTACGTGCACATCGCAGAACTGAGACGCACCTACGATCGCTGCCGCAAGGCACAAGAAGCGCTGTCGAACATCGCCGCCATGCGACTCCGAAGCGGCCCGACACGGGTGCACTACCTCGGTTGCGATATCACTGATGACGCCGCTGTGCGGCACGCTGCCGCAACGATCCGCCGGACAACGCCCGAGGTGGACCTGCTCGTCAACGGAGCAGGAATCAGCGGCGCACGCCGCTTGGCAGCCAAGGATCTGGAGACATTCCGGAGAGTGCGAAACACAAAGGTCACGGGATATCACAACCTCAAATCCGCTTTTACTGACCCTGCACCCCGCTTGTGGTGCAACTTCAGCTCCGTCGCAGGAGCGTTCGGCCTGCCGGGGGAAAGCGACTACGGTCCAGCCAACGATGTCCTCAACGCCGCCGCCCGATACGAGACGGCACTGTCCCGAAAATCCGAGCGCTCCATCAGTTGGAGTCTGTGGGGCGAATCAGGTCTCGGGCCGCGCAGCGGCTTCACCGAGTACACGGAAAGAACGGGGCAGCTTGGCCTGCTCAGCAATGACGAAGGACAACGTCTATTCAACGCCGAACTGGAATCTGTTCATCCCGGCCGAGCAGCGGTTTCCACACCGCTTGGGGACGCGGAACTGGAAATGCTGCACTCGCAGTTTCCTGACCTGATGGATGCTTCGGACAGGCGGCCTTATCTCGGCGTCCCGGCACGAGTGGATGCACATGGCGCCGTTTGGAAACTCGATCTTGCTGGGCACACCCACCTCGGAGGACACGTCCACCGGTCCCGGGCCATACTGCCCGGCGCATTGGCACTAGAACTCGCCGTGGAGGCCGCCGAGTACTTCACCGGCGCAGCACCTGTCCGCACCATCCAGAATGTCCGCTTTCACGCCCCGATCGCCTTGCACCCGCAGATGGTGGACTACTGGCTCACCGCGTCATTCGCATCAACCGGGTACGACTGCGGAGTCGTCCGGGTGAGTATCGGTTCCCGGCTTCGCCTCGGAAACAGCAACCGGCACCTTCAGCACTTCGAAGCCTTGGTCCCCATCGGCGCCCTCGCCCCATCCACTCAGGCAGACGAGAAACACGTAACAGCAGTTCTGGAACGAGGTCCCGTGCCAGCGTCGTTGTCCGGGATCTTCGACCAACTCCGCGACGTGCGCCCTACCCCACACTCGACCACGGCGCGGTGGGAGCTGCGCCTGCCCCGAGGCGACGACGGCGAATTCTTCACCAGCCACCGAATTCCCTGGCTGCTGGCCGACGCGTTACTGCAAGCCGCCTGCGTTACCGCACGGCCGAACCGCTACGCCACGCCATGTTCGATCAGGGAGCTCAGACTGCACACCACCGCCACCGACCTCGAGTTGTCGGAGCCAGCGATGAACAACATCCAACTCCGCGCCGAGCACAAGGACGGGCTCGTCCACGCCACAGCCACCGAACCGGACACCCACCGAACACTCCTCACGATCACCGACCTCGAGGTCAGAGGACGGTCCGCGGCGAATACGTCATTGCCGAGCCCGCGTAAGCCCGCACGAGAGCCCATTGCCGCACACGGGCCCGATCACAAAAAACCGCGCTGAAGCCCGGACATCGGCCTACATGACGTTGAAACGCCCTGATGCTCCTCGGAGGTTGGCACCGTGACAACCCCGCAAGACACTCTTCTCAGCCTGTTCACTCCTGGCGGGCGATCGAACCCGTACCCCCTCTACAGCAGACTGCTGGAACAGGCTCCAGTCGCCGCCATCGGAAGTCAACATGCCTTAGTGACGGGCTACCAGGAAAGCTCAGATGTCCTGTTGAACCATCGATTGTTCCGGGTTCCCGATCGCAGCTATGCCGATCGTTTCTGGTCCGGCTGGAGAAATCATGCGTCAGCCGCGGCATTGTATAGGAGCTTACTCTTTCTGAATCCGCCGGAAAGTCAGCCAGTTCGTCGGCTCGTCTACCGTTTTTTCAGCCCCAAACGAGTCGAACAGATGCGCCGGATGATTGGACGGCACGCCGCAGCACACGTTGCCCCACTCATCGCCAACACAGGCAGCGTTGATGCCACTCAGTCGTTCGTCAACATCCCCAATACGGTAATCGGCGAACTCCTCGGCATTCCTCATCGCGATATGCGGCAGCTGGCGGAGTGGCTCGACATGTTCCTGGAGCGCAACGAGTTGCACCCGCCGGACAGCAGGCTCGAGAGCGCAGACGATGTTACTCCGCAGATTTTTTCATACATTCGAGAAAAACTACTTGAATTTTACGCGGACGATGAGACCAATTTGGTCGGATCGCTTGCCCAACATTGGAAGGCAGCAGACGAGCAAGACCTGATAAGCAATCTCATATTCATACTCGGCGCAGGTACCGTAACCACCGTCTCACTCCTCGGCAGCGGACTACTGCAACTGGCCAAAGACAATGCGCTACTGCACCGGTTACACACGGACGACACCCTGCTGAAATCGTTCGTCCTCGAAGTCGTTCGCCACGACCCACCGATCCAGTACGGAGCGAGGGTTGCAGCCGAAGACACCGAGCTGGGCGGGGTACATATCCCTCGCGATACGCTACTACTCGTGTGCTTTGGTGCTCTCGGACGAGATCCCCGCCGCTTCGCGAATCCCAACAATTTTGTCGCAGACCGCTTCGTGTCCGGTGAATCAGACCAAAACGATGTCGTTTCCTTCGGACTAGGGACACATCGCTGTGTTGGAGCTGATCTAGCGCTAACAACTGGCGAAATCGCCTTCCGGGAACTCGCCCAGCGGATTGAACGGCTAAGCTTGGTGAGCTCACCCCACCGGCAAAATCGCTCGGTGGTCCGAAAGTTCAGCCGACTCGAGGTACAGACCCTGCGTAGATCTGCAGTTTGATTACTCCCCAGCCTTGATTTTCGTTCGCCGCACTCGATCGATATCGAAATGCGGTCGTCGGCCGGGGGCCGCGGCTACGGCGAAGCCTGGTGATGATTTCGCCGCTCAATAGCCCGGCCTACACGTGCCCTCAGGAGGGCAGGGCGCGTGCAAGGTTGACCTGTCCGGTTTTAGTCGTTTCGGGTAGTAGGTCCGGGAGTCGTACTGGTTTGTGGTTGCCGGCGCGGAGCGCGGGCCGGATGCTGGCTACCGCGAGGTTTTGGGGTGCGTTGCGGGTGCCCGGTGGTGGTGCGGTGGTGGTGGTCTTCGTCGAAGGCCATGTCACGCACCAGGTGAAGGCGATTTGTTGTGCCCAATGCCCTTGAACCAGTTTTGCCGGCTCAGCGGGGCTAGCGGCGAGCTAGCGGAGGTGCGTGGCAGGGTGATCAGGTGGATGGCAGGGCGGTCAGGTAGTCGACCGTTTCGATACCGGCGGCTTTGCAGTCCGGGCGGCGCCAGCGCCGTATACGGATGGCCTGCCGGGCCCCGAGCAGTTCTGTTCGCAGGTTTTCTTCCAGAACAAGGATCTTCCAGGCTGCGGGGCTGCGGGTCCCGGCGTGCCCGCGCCCGCGCCCGCCCACGATTTCCATTGAAATTGCGGAGGTTCTCCACAGGCGTCGGCGTGTCGGGGTGCGACACGCCGACGTTCCGCAAGTTCCATTGAAATCGAAGGTTCGACTTCAATGGAACTTGCGGGGTTGTATCCGCCGAGGCGGACTCGGGTCCAGGGCCGGGTTTTCAGCTGTTGGTGTAGGCCAGACCGGTCGCCTTTGACCGGGAGCAGCCAGCTGGCCTCCACCGCGGTGGAGGCCGAGAACGTCGCCACGGGAGTTCATCGCAGCCACCACGTGTGTTCGGGGGCATGCCGGCCTTCCCCGGTGGGACCGCGGCCCGCATCGTTTTGCCGTCAGAAGGCGACGACCCTCAGATCAACCTTGCACACGCCCTGCCTCAGGAGGGCCAGCCCAGGACGGGCAGGCTCAGCGCGGAGTCCACGGCGAGGGCCACGCACACGATCATCAAGTACGTGTTGGACATGTGGAACAGCTTCATCGGCTGGGTCTTCTCGCCGCGCTTGGTAGCGGCGTGCAGCCGGTGCGCGAGGAACAGGAACCACGCCCCGGCGAGGACCGCGAACGCCGCATAGAGCCAGCCGGTCGCCGGGACCAGCAGGAGCGTCCACGCCACCATCAGCCAGGTGAACACCACGATCTGCCGCGACACGTACGTCGGCTGCGCCACCACCGGCAGCATCGGGACGCCGGCGCGCTCGTAGTCGTCCTTGTACTTCATCGCCAGCGACCAGGTGTGCGGCGGCGTCCAGAAGAAGATCACGCCGAACATCACCAGCGCCGGCCAGTCCACCCGGCCGGTCACCCCGGCCCAGCCGATCACCACCGGCATGCAGCCCGCGGCGCCGCCCCAGACGATGTTCTGCGCGGTGCGCCGCTTGAGCACCAGCGTGTAGACGAAGACGTAGAACAGGATCGTGCCGACGGCCAGCGACGCGGCCAGCAGGTTCGTCGTCGCCCACAGCCAGCCGAAGGACCCGGCGCCGAGCACGATGCCGAAGACCAGGGCGTGCCGGGTGGTCACCGTGTGCCGCACCAGCGGGCGGGCCCGGGTGCGTTTCATCACCTGGTCGATATCGGCGTCGGCGACGCAGTTCAGCGCGTTCGCGCTGCCCGCCGCCATGGTGCCGCCGATCAGCGTGGCGAGCACCAGCCACGGCGACGGGATGCCCCGCGCGGCCAGCAGCATCGCCGGGATGGTGGTCACCAGCAGCAGCTCGATGACTCGCGGTTTGATCAGCCCCGCATAGGCTTTCAGCAGCTCAGCGGGCCGCCGAGCGTGCCGTGTCCGGGGGACGTCGACGACGGTGGTCACGACGCTGCGCTCACCGGCGGCATGGCACTCCTAAGGCGTTTCGGACGACCTGGCACAACCCGGACCGCGCCGAATTGGACCGAACATGAATAGTAGGCGCGCTACTGAACGCGGCCTCGCGCGGGTCGTCGCCGGGGCCCCGCGCCGGGGCTGGTGGCCCTGGTCACGCCCCTTCGCCGCTATCCTGGCCGGGTTCCCGCCACGATCGCCGAACGGGTCGCCCTGCAACGCGAAATCGCAGGGCACCGGCAGGCAGTAGCCGAGCCTCCGGTGTCACCCGGATGGGGCAACCGTGGTTTTCCAGGCGCAGTGTCGGGCGCCGCCGCTCCCGGCTTCCGATCGGCGGGGAACACCAATGCAGACGGGTCGGCACGTGGCTGATCGGACACGACTAGGCTGCCCGTCGGACGAGGGATAACCGCGGTTCGAATCGGTCCAGCAGCGACCGCATTCACCGCGTTGTAGGGAAAACCGCCGAAGGAAACTTGGAGCTGCGTCCGTGTCCGTCACCGACGACCTTGCCCGTTTGACCACCAAGCACCTGCCCGAAGGCTGGACCGAACTGGACCAGCGCGCGGTGGACACCGCCCGCGTGCTGGCCGCCGACGCGGTGGAGAACTGCGGTAGCGGCCACCCGGGCACCGCGATGAGCCTGGCGCCCGCCGCCTACGCGCTGTTCCAGCGCGTCATGCGGCACGACCCCAGCGACCCGGACTGGATCGGCCGCGACCGGTTCGTGCTGTCGGCCGGGCACTCGAGCCTGACGCTGTATGTGCAGCTGTTCCTGGCCGGCTACGGCCTGGAGCTCGACGATCTGAAGTCGCTGCGCAAGTGGGGCTCGAAGACGCCGGGCCACCCCGAGTACGGGCACACCGACGGCGTGGAGACCACCACCGGCCCGCTGGGCCAGGGCCTGGCCACCGCGGTCGGGATGGCGATGGCCGCCCGCCGCGAGCGCGGCCTGTACGACCCGGCGGCCGCCGCGGGTGAGAGCCCGTTCGACCACCACATCTACGTGATCGCCTCCGACGGCGACATCGAGGAGGGCATCACCTCCGAGGCGTCGTCGCTGGCCGGGACCCAGCAGCTGGGCAACCTGACGGTGATCTACGACGCGAACGAGATCTCCATCGAGGACGACACCCGCATCGCGCTGTCCGAGGACACCGCCAAGCGGTACGAGTCCTACGGCTGGCAGGTCCTCGTGGTGCACGGCGGCGAGGACGTCAAGGGCCTGCTGGAGGCCATCGAGTCGGCCAAGGCCGAGACCGCCCGCCCGACCCTGATCGTGCTGCGCACGGTGATCGGCTACCCGGCCCCGACCAAGATGAACACCGGCAAGGCGCACGGCGCCGCGCTGGGTGCCGACGAGGTCGCCGGGGTCAAGCAGGCGCTGGGCTTCGACCCGGAGCAGTCCTTCCAGGTGGACGCCGACGTGCTGGCCCACGCCCGCGAGGCCGGCGCCCGGGGCAAGGCCGCGCGCGCCCAGTGGCAGGTCGCCTTCGACGAGTGGGCGGCGGCCAACCCGGAGCGCAAGGCGCTGCTGGACCGGCTGACCACCCGCGAGCTGCCCGCCGGCTGGCAGGAGAAGCTGCCGACCTGGGAGGCCGACGGCAAGGGTGTCGCCACCCGTAAGGCCTCCGGTGAGGTCCTCAACGCGCTGGCCGACGTGCTGCCCGAGTTGTGGGGCGGCTCGGCCGACCTGGCGGAGAGCAACAACACCACGATGAAGGGCGCCGACTCGTTCGGCCCGGAGTCGATCTCCACCAGCACCTGGAACGCCGACCCGTACGGCCGGACGCTGCACTTCGGCATCCGCGAGCACGCGATGGGCGCGATCCTCAACGGCATCGCGCTGCACGGCGGCACCCGCCCCTACGGCGGCACCTTCCTGGTGTTCAGCGACTACATGCGCCCGGCCGTCCGGCTGGCCGCGCTGATGAAGACCCCGGTCATCTTCGTGTGGACGCACGACTCGATCGGCCTGGGCGAGGACGGCCCGACGCACCAGCCGGTCGAGCACGTCGCCTCGCTGCGCGCGATCCCCGGCTTCTCGCTGGTCCGCCCGGCCGACGCCAACGAGACCGCGGCCTCGTGGAAGGCGATCCTGGAGGACCCGAGCGGCCCCGCCGGCCTGGCGCTGACCCGCCAGGGCGTGCCGACGCTGGAGGGCGTGGACGCCGACGGCGTCGCCAAGGGCGGCTACGTGCTGGCCGAGGCCGGCAACGGCAAGCCCGAGCTCGTGCTGATCGGCACTGGTTCCGAGGTCCAGCTGGCCGTCGAGGCCAGGAAGATCCTGGAGGCCGACGGCGTTGCCACCCGCGTGGTGTCGATGCCGTGCGTCGAGTGGTTCGACGCGCAGGACGAGGCCTACCGCGAGTCGGTGCTGCCGGGCGCGGTCAAGGCCCGCGTCTCGGTGGAGGCCGGCATCGCCATGCCGTGGTACCGGTTCGTCAAGGACGCCGGCGAGTCGGTGTCCATCGAGCACTTCGGCGCCTCGGCCGACTACAAGACCCTTTACAACGAGTTCGGCATCACCGTCGACGCGGTTGTCGCGGCGGCCCGACGCAGCCTGGAAAAGGCTTGACAAACTAGTTTTGCGTAGGTGGTCACCCAGCGGAACCTCAGACGCTCCCTGGACTGTGGGAGCCCCTCCTTATGTATGGTCCGATACGCGGCGGAGGGGCTGTCCTCGCCAGGAAGCGTCTGAGAACCCGCGGGTGGTCGTCCTGCGAGCGTGGGCTAAGCGGCTGACGCCGCTTCAAAACAAGATCACGATTACCTGAAGGCCCTGAGCAACGCCCAGCAGGCGTGAGCGGAGGAATTCCTTTGACCACCAACCCGAACCTCAAGGCGCTGCGCGAGGCCGGGGTTTCGATCTGGCTGGACGATCTGTCCCGGCAGCGGATCTCCTCGGGCAACCTCGCCGAGCTGATCACCGACCAGGCGGTCGTCGGCGTCACGAGCAACCCGACGATCTTCGCCAACGCGCTGTCCAACGCCGCCGACTACACCGAGAAGGTGCGCGAGCTGGCGGCCCGCGGCGCGAGCGTCGATGACACGGTGCGCGAGCTGACCACCGCCGACGTGCGGGACGCGGCGGACATCTTCCGCAACGTCTACGAGTCCACCGGCGGCGTCGACGGCCGGGTCTCGCTGGAGGTCGACCCGCGGCTGGCGCACGACACCGAGCGCACCGTGGCCGAGGCCGTGGACCTGTGGAAGGCCGTGGACCGGCCGAACCTGATGGTCAAGATCCCGGCCACCGTGGAGGGCCTGCCCGCGATCACCCGCGTGCTCGCCGAGGGCATCAGCGTCAACGTCACGCTGATCTTCTCGGTGCAGCGCTACCGCGACGTGATGGACGCCTTCCTGGCCGGCCTGGAGCAGGCCAAGGCAGGCGGTCACGACGTCGCCCAGATCTCCTCGGTCGCATCGTTCTTCGTGTCCCGGGTGGACACCGAGATCGACAAGCGGCTGGAGAAGTTCGCCGGTGGTGAGGAGCTGCGCGGCAAGGCGGCGATCGCCAACGCGCGGCTGGCCTACGCGGCCTACGAGGAGGTCTTCGGCACCGAGCGCTGGAAGGCGCTGGCGGCCGCGGGCGCGAAGGCGCAGCGTCCGCTGTGGGCGTCCACCGGCGTGAAGGACCCGGCCTACTCCGACACGCGCTACGTGGACGAGCTGGTCGCGCCGAACACGGTGAACACCATGCCGGAGGCGACCCTGAGGGCCACCGCGGACCACGCCGACGTGCGCGGCGACACGGTCACCGGCACGGCCGCCGCCTCGCAGCAGGTCTTCGACGACCTCGCCAAGATCGGCATCGACCTCGACGACGTGTTCGCGGTGCTGGAGAGCGAGGGCGTCGAGAAGTTCGAGAAGTCCTGGACCGAACTGCTGGAGACCGTGGGCCGGCAACTGGACCAGGCGAAGTAAACAACAGCCGAAGTCTCCGGGAAATCCGGGCCGGTGCGCACCTGCCGCACCGGCCTGGATCGGCGACACTGTGGTCGCACGAAGTTGGCTTCCAAGATCGAACCCAGGATTCCCCGGATCGAACTAGGGTTCGAGCCCAACTGGATCGAGCGCTGAAGGAACTACATGGGAACCGAAACCTCCGTCGACATTCCCGATGTTGCGCTAGCGGCCGAGGCCCGACCGCTGGTCGAGCGCCTGGCCGCCGATGAGGTTGCCGGCAAGCTCGCCGCCCAGGACTCCACGCTGTGGGGTCCGGACGCCGAGAGCGAGGCATCCATCCGGCTGTCCTGGACGACGCTGCACGAGAGCTCGCGTCCGCTGCTCGCCGAGATCGACGCGCTGCGCGCCGAACTGCACGCCGAGGGCCTGGACCGCATCGTGCTGGCCGGGATGGGTGGCTCGTCGCTGGCTCCGGAGGTGATCACCGCGACCGCCGGCGTGCCGCTGGTCGTGCTGGACACCACCGACCCCGGGCAGGTCGCGGACGCGCTGGCCGGTGACCTCGACCGCACCGTGCTGGTCGTCTCCTCGAAGTCCGGGACCACCGTCGAGACCGACAGCCATCGCGGGATCTTCGAGCGGGCTTTCACGCAAAACGGAATCGATCCTGTGACCCGCATCATCGTGGTCACCGACCCCGGTTCGCCGATGGAGTCGGCGGCTCGCGAGGCGGGCTACCGCAAGGTCTTCACCGCCGACCCGCACGTGGGCGGCCGCTACTCGGCGCTGACCGCCTTCGGGCTGGTGCCCGCCGGGCTGGCCGGTGCCGACGTCGCGGCGCTGCTGGACGCCGCCGCTGCCGCGTTCCGGCGGCTGAGCGCCGATGACACCGGCAACCCGGCGTTGCGGCTGGGCGCGGCGCTGGGTGCGGCGCATGCCAAGGGGTCCGAGAAGGTCGTCTTCGCCGACACCGGCTCGGGCATCGCGGGCTTCGGCGACTGGGTCGAGCAGCTGATCGCCGAGTCCACCGGTAAGAACGGCACAGGCCTGCTGCCCGTCGTCGTCGAGAACATTGACGCCCCCGGCTTCGCCGACGCCGGTGCCGACGCGACGACCGTGGCCGTCGGGCCGGCCGTCGACGGCGCGCAGATCAGCACCGCCGGCCCGCTGGGCGGCATGTTCCTGCTGTGGGAATTCGCCACCGCGGTGGCCGGTCGGCTGCTGGGCATCAACCCCTTCGACCAGCCGGACGTGGAGGCCGCGAAGAAGGCCGCGCGGGCGCTGCTGGACGGCCCGGCCGGCGGCCCGGCCGCGACCCCGGCGCTGGTCGACGGCGCGATCGAGGTGCACCCCTCCGGCGACTGGCTGACCGCAGGCGTCGGCAACGTGACCGAGGCGCTGCGGGCCTTCCTGGCCACCGCGCCGAAGGGCGGTTACCTCGCCGTCCAGGCGTACCTGGACCGCCTCGACGACGCCTCGACCGCAGTGCTGCGGCCCGAGCTGGCGCGCCGCACCGGGCTGCAGACGACCTTCGGCTGGGGACCGAGGTTCCTGCACTCCACCGGCCAGTACCACAAGGGCGGCCACCAGAACGGCGTGTTCCTGCAGATCACCGGCGCGGCCGAAGAGGACCTGGAGGTCCCGGACCGGCCGTACACGCTGGCCGGGCTGCAGCGCGCCCAGGCGCTCGGCGACGGCCAGGTGCTCGCCGACCGCAACCGGCCGGTGCTGCGACTACACCTCACCGACCGGGCGGCCGGGCTCGTCGAGCTGGTCAAGGCCGTGCAAGCCCTGCGCTCCTTGGAGGACCAGGCGTGACTCGAAGCGAACAGTGGCACAACCCGCTGCGCGATCCGCGGGACAAGCGGCTGCCGCGAATCGCCGGTCCCTGCGGCTTGACGATCTTCGGAGTGACCGGTGACCTGTCCCGCAAGAAGCTGATGCCGGCGATCTACGACCTGGCCAACCGGAGCCTGCTGCCGCCGGGCTTCGCGCTGACCGGCTTCGCCCGCCGCGACTGGGCCGACCAGGACTTCGGCCAGGTCGTCTACGACGCGGTCCGGGAGCACGCGCGGACGCCGTTCCACCAGAACGTCTGGGACCGGCTGGCTGAGGGCATCCGGTTCGTGCCGGGCTCGTTCGACGACGACGGCGCCTTCGACCGGCTCGCCGAGACGGTCAAGCAGCTCGACGCCGAACGCGGCACCGGCGGCAACCACGCCTTCTACCTGTCGGTGCCGCCCTCGGCGTTCCCGACGGTGCTCAAGCAGCTGTCCCGCTCGGGGCTGACCGACCAGTCCGGCGACAGCTGGCGGCGGGTGGTCATCGAGAAGCCGTTCGGCCACGACCTGGAGAGCGCGCAGCAGCTCAACGGCATCGTCAACGAGGTGTTCCCCGAGGAGTCGGTGTTCCGCATCGACCACTACCTCGGCAAGGAGACGGTGCAGAACATCCTGGCGCTGCGCTTCGCGAACCAGCTGTTCGAGCCGATCTGGAACGCGCACTACGTGGACCACGTGCAGATCACCATGGCCGAGGACATCGGCCTGGGCGGGCGGGCCGGCTACTACGACGGCATCGGCGCGGCCCGCGACGTGATCCAGAACCACCTGCTGCAGCTGCTGGCGTTCACCGCGATGGAGGAGCCGGTCTCGTTCTCCCCGCAGGACCTGCGCGCGGAGAAGATCAAGGTGCTGTCGGCGACCAAGCCGGTCGGCCCGTTCGACCAGACCACCGCCCGCGGCCAGTACACCGGCGGGTGGCAGGGCGGTTCGCTGGTGCCGGGCCTGCACGAGGAGGGCGGTTTCGCGTCCGACTCGATCACCGAGACCTACGCGGCGATCACCCTGGAGGTGGCAAGCCGGCGGTGGGCCGGGGTGCCGTTCTACCTGCGCAGCGGCAAGCGGCTGGGCCGCCGGGTCACCGAGATCGCGGTGGTGTTCAAGCGCGCCCCGCACCTGCCGTTCGACAGCACGATGACCGAGGAGCTCGGGCAGAACGCCCTGGTGATCCGGGTGCAGCCGGACGAGGGCATCACGATGCGCTTCGGCGCGAAGGTGCCGGGCACCTCGATGGAGGTGCGCGACGTGACCATGGACTTTGGTTACGGGCACGCGTTCACCGAGTCCTCGCCGGAGGCCTACGAGCGGCTCATCCTGGACGTGCTGCTGGGCGAGCCGTCGCTGTTCCCGGTCAACGAGGAGGTCGAGCTGTCCTGGCGGATCCTCGACCCCGTGCTGGACCACTGGGCAGCCAACGGCAAGCCCGAGCCGTACAAGGCCGGGACGTGGGGCCCGCCGTCGGCGGATGCGATGCTGGCCCGAACCGGACGCGTCTGGAGGCGACCGTGATCATCGATCTCCCGTCCACCACCACTTCGCAGGTCAACAAGAAGCTGGTGGAACTGCGCGAGACCGGCGGTGCCGTCGCGCTGGGCCGGGTGCTGACGCTGGTGATCGTCACCGGCGACGGCACCGAGGTGGAGAAGGCCATCCAGGCCGCCAACGACGCCAGCCGGGAGCACCCGTGCCGGGTGATCGTGGTGGCCAGCGGGGCGCGGCAGGCCGCGCCGCGGCTGGACGCCCAGATCCGCATCGGCGGCGACGCGGGGGCCTCGGAGGTCATCGTGCTGCGGTTGTACGGGCCGCTGGCCGACGAGGGCGCCGGCTCGGTGGTGCCGCTGCTGCTGCCGGACGCGCCGGTCGTGGCGTGGTGGCCCACGGAATCCCCGGAGTTCCCCGCGAAGGACCCGATCGGCGCGCTGTCGCACCGCCGGATCACCGACGCGGCCGCCGAAGCGGACCCGATCGCCTCGCTGCACAAGCGCGTGAAGTCCTATTCGGACGGTGACACGGATCTGGCCTGGACCAGGCTGACCTCGTGGCGCGCGATGCTGGCGGCGGCGATGGACCTGCCGCCGCACGATGCCGTCACGGCCGCCACGGTCACCGGCGCGGCGGACTCGCCGTCGACCGACCTGCTGGCCGCGTGGCTGGCCAGCTACCTGGGAATCCCGGTGCGCCGGCTGGAGCACCCGCGCGGGCCGGGCATCGTCGCAGCGGTGCTGGAGCGGCCGTCGGGCAACGTGGAGATCGTCCGCCCGGACGGCAAGGTCGGGACGCTGACCCAGCCGGGCCAGCCGGACCGGCGGGTGTCGTTGCAGCGCCGCGAGGTGCGCGACTGCCTCACCGAGGAGCTGCGCCGCCTCGACGCGGACGAGATCTACGAGGCCACCCTGCAGGGCCTGGACGCGATCGTCCGCGGCGCGGAAGAACCGGCGGCGGAGACCGAGTCGGCAGAGGCCGGTTCATGACCCGGCCGGAAGTGGTCGTGCACGCCACCGGTGAGCTGCTCGCGGCCGCTGCGGCGGCCCGGCTGATCACCAGGATCGTCGACGCGCAGGCCGCGCACGGCGTGGCGTCGGTGGTGCTCACCGGCGGCCGCACGGGCATCGGCGTGCTCGAACAGGTCAACGGTTCCCCCGCCCGCGACGCGGTGGACTGGGCGAACGTGGACGTGTACTGGGGCGACGAGCGGTTCCTGCCGGACGGCGACCCGGACCGCAACGAGACCCAGGCCCGCCACGCCCTGCTGGACCACGTGCCGGTGACCCCGGAACGGGTGCACCCGATGGCCCCGTCGGACGGCAAGTTCGGGCCGGACGCCGACGCGGCGGCGGCGCACTACGCGGAGGTGCTGGCGACCACGGCCTCGCGGGCGACCGACATCGCGGTGCCCCACTTCGACGTGTTGCTGCTCGGCGTCGGCGAAGAGGGGCACACGGCGTCGCTGTTCCCGGAAACGCCGTACGTGCAGGAATCCGAGCGGACGGTGGTGGGCGTGCACGACTGCCCGAAGCCGCCGCCGACGCGGATCTCCCTGACGCTCCCGGCGATCAAGGCGGCGTCCGAGGTGTGGCTGATGACCACGGGCTCGGCGAAGGCGGAGCCGGTGGCGGCGGCGCTGGGCGGCGCGAAGCCGGTGGACATCCCGGCGGCGGGAGCCCACGGCCGGGACCGGACCCTCTGGCTCCTCGACCCGACCGCAGCATCGGCCATCCCCACCAGAGGCTGATCCCGCCAAGGGTGAAGAGCACCCGTGAGCGTTTGTGGGTGCCATAGCACCCAAAAACACTCACGGCGTCCCGCTTACCGCTCGTAGCGATCCGCAGCCCTGCTCAGGTGACGTGGTAATTCCTCGCCACTGCAGCGCGGGAAGGGCTTTGGCCGTACCCTTTGGCGCGCAGTTGTCGATCAGTGGCGAAGGCGAGCTGGGATGACCCGCACTCAGGGATTGCGTCGGCTCCGGGCGGACGTGTTGGGCTTGGCGCTGGGATTGGTGGCGATCCTCCTCGGGGTCCTCGGCACCACCGGGGCCGCGGCGAAGGCGCCGAGCACCGCGATGCGCGGGATGTGGATCGCGGGTGTCAAGAACATCGACTGGCCGAGCAAGCCGGGGCTATCCGCCGCTGCGCAGCAGGACGAGTACCGCAAGCTGCTCGACCAGGCCGTCGCGAACAGGCTCAACGCCGTGTTCGTCCAGGTGCGACCGACGGCCGACGCGTTCTGGCCGTCGCCGCTCGAGCCGTGGTCGCACTGGTTGACCGGCCGGCAGGGCCAGGACCCGGGTTACGACCCGCTGCGGTTCGTGATCGACGAGACGCACAAGCGGGGCCTGCAGTTCCACGCCTGGTTCAACCCGTACCGGATCAGCATGACGGACGATCCGCAGGCCCTCGTCCCGGAACACCCGGCGCGCAAGCACCCGGAGTGGACGTTCGCCTACGGCGGCAAGCTGTACTACGACCCCGGTGTGCCGCAGGCCCGGGCGTTCGTGACCGACGCGATCATGAACGCGGTCGAGAACTACGACGTCGACGGCGTGCACCTCGACGACTACTTCTACCCGTACCCGGTCAAGGGCCAGCAGATCCCGGACGAGAGGACCTTCGCCGAGCACGGCAAGGGCTTCGCCGACATCGCGGACTGGCGGCGGCACAACGTCGACCAGCTGGTGTCCGGCCTGGACGCCCGGGTGCACCAGGCCAAGCCGGACGCGGCGTTCGGCGTCAGCCCGTTCGGGATCTGGCGCAACGCCGCCAGCGACCCGGCTGGCTCGGACACCAAGGGCCTGGAGTCGTATTCGGCGATCTACGCCGACACCCGTAAGTGGGTGCGCGAGGGCTGGGTCGACTACATCGCCCCGCAGGTCTACTGGCAGATCGGCCACCCGGCCGCCGACTACGCCGCCCTGATCCCGTGGTGGTCCAAGACCGTCTCGGGCACCGGCGTGGACCTCTACATCGGCCAGGCGGCGTACCGGGTCGGCAACGAGGGATGGACCGATCCCGGGGAGCTTTCCGCTCACCTGAGCCTCAACAGCAGGCACCGCGGCGTCAGAGGCGACATCTACTTCAGCGCCAAGTCCCTGAACACCAACGCCGCCGAGGCCATGGCCCGGGTGGTTCGCGAGCACTACGCGGACCATTAGCGGTCCACACCGGACGCGAGTCCGGTGTGGACGGTCGGTCAGTCGTTGTCGTTGTCGGATCCGGCGCTGCCATCGCCGGAGTTGAAGTTGAGCGTCCGGTCGACTTCGATCAGGCTGTCGCCGTTGTTGCTGAACTGGACGAGCGCGACGCCCCTCGTGTCGCTGTGCCCGTCGCTGCTGGGCCCGGCGTGCGCCGTCCCGGCAGCGGCGGCCAGCAGGACCCCGGACATCGTCGTGAGACCGGCCGTACGGCCGAAAACCCGCATTGCAGAACTCCTTTCCAGTAAACGATCTCGGTCGAGGCGTCAGCCGACGACGACGGGTTCGGCCGCCTGCTTGGCGAAGCGGCGGGCCAGCCAGGCGCACCCGATCAGCTGCATCTGGTGGTAGACCATCAGCGGCAGCACCATCAACCCCAGCTCCGCGCTCCCGAACAGCACCGAGGCCATCGGCAGCCCGCTGGCCAGGCTCTTGTTGGAACCGCAGAAGACCAGCACGATCCGGTCGCCGCGGGAGAACCCGAACCACCGCGCGAGCAGCGCGGTCCCGACGAGCGCCGCGGCGAGCAGCGCGCCGCCGACGACGATGAGCACGCCGAATCCCGCCGGGCTGAGCTGCTGCCAGACACCGGAAACCGTTCCCTCGCTGAACGCCAGGTACACCACGGCAAGGATGACGCCACGGTCCAGGAACCCGAGCACCTTGGCGCGGCGGCGGATCCACTCCCCGGCCAAGGGCCGCAGCACCTGTCCGATGCAGAAGGGCACGAGCAGCAGCAGGACGATGTCGCGCACCCCCTGCACGGTGAAACCGCCGGTGCCGCTGGTCATCAGCAGCCCCACCAGCAACGGGGTGAACAGCACGCCGAGCAGGTTGGAGAACGACGATCCGCAGATCGCCGCGGCCACGTTCCCGCCCGCCAACGAGGTAAAGGTGATCGCCGACTGCACCGTCGACGGCAGCAGGCACAGGAACAGCACCCCGAGGTACAGCGAGTGCGGCAGCACCGCAGGCACCAGCACCGAAGCGGCCATGCCGAGCAGCGGGAAGAGGACGAACGTGGTCGTCAAGGCGGCCCCGTGCAGCTTCCAGTTCCGCAGCCCGTCCCAGGCCGCGGCGGTCGACAACCGGGCCCCGTAAAGGAAGAACAGGAACCCGATCGCCAGCTTGACCGCCTGGTCCAGGACGAGGGCCGGCTCGCCGCGAACGGGCACCAGCACGGCTGTCATCGCCACCAGCAGCAGTGCGACCACATACGGATCCGGGCGTACTCGGGCGAGAATCCTGGTCATCGAGAGTTCACCTCTCCAGTCGTGAGCGACCACCGGCCGGCCGCGCCGGATGCCGCGGCCGGCCGGTGGACGCGGATGTCCACCTCCCGATCACACGCCCAGCGGGACGGGCTTCGAGTGATGCCGGCTGATGTTCTGCTCCAACAGGCCCTGCGCGGCCGCGATGCCGCCCCGGCCGTCCCGCACCTCCGGCAACCGCCCGTCCTGCCGGCGCAGTTCGCTGAGCGCCTCGTCGATCGCCTGCTGCGCGGCGAACAGGCACGGGGTGCTGTAGATCGCGACGTCGACCCCGAGGTCCTGCAATTCCGGCAGCGACAGGCGCGGCGACTTCCCGCCCGCGATCTGGTTGAACAGCAACGGCTTGTCGCCGATGACCTTGCGGACCTTCTCGATCCACTCGATGCTGCGCACCCCGTCCACCAGCAGCACGTCCGCGTCGGTCTCGGAGAGGGCCTCGGCGCGCCGCAGGATCTCCTTCTCCTCGGTGGCGTCGGTGCGGGCGACCACCACGAGGTCACGCCTGGTGGCGAGGACGAGTTCGAGCTTGTCGAGGTACTCCTCCAGCGGGAGCACCTGCTTGCCGTCGACGTGGCCGCACCGGCGGGGCCGCTTCTGGTCCTCAAGGATCACGCCGGAGGCGCCGATCAGTTCCAGTTGCTCGATCACGTGGCAGGCCACCTCGGGGTCGACGTAACCGTCGTCGATGTCGACCAGGAGGTGCTGCCGCGGGAAGGCGAGCCGCAGGCGCTGCACGAAACCGACGATGTCCGGCCACGCGATGAATCCGATGTCGGGCAATCCGTAATGCGAAGCGGCGAAGCCGAAACCGGAAATGAACATCCCGGAATAGTGCTTGGCGGAAATCGAGGCCGAGAACATGTCGTAGACACCGATTAGCGGAGTGATCTGGTCGGACAGGATTTCCCCGCGAAGCGCGGTTCCGTAGTTCAACTCTTCTCCCGTTTGTATCCCTGAAACATTCTGCGGCGGACGACGGGAGCAGCCGGAAGACCGGTGCGAAAGACCCGCGTCCGGTGCAGTATTGCTTCCCCTTCCCAGCTCAGACGCCCCCGCCATCTCGCTACGGAGATTATTATAACGGAACGCTGGAAAACAAATCACAAATGGGTGCAACCGGACATTAGCCCGATGGGAGCAGGCAACCGATGCCAAATCATTTTCCGGAACAAATTTCGGGAATGATCGTAACGCGCGAACCTCGCCGAAATAACGATGCGATAAATCGACGGGTGAACCCGACGAGGGCACCGCGCGCCTGGGACACCGGGCCACGCAGACCTGGTAGCCCGCGACGCCACGCGCGACGCGGCGCCGATTTACGCCAACTAACCCAATCGGGCATCGCGTGACACACCGTCATCAACCGGTCGGAGCGGACTTAGCGCCCAGCCGCCGCGATCGCCCCGACCGTCCCGACTCGCGCCCCCGGCAGGCGCTACGGCTCGGTGATAACTACGACGCCGTCCTGATCGGCCACCACGTACTCGCCGGCGACGAACCGGACTCCGCCGAGCTCGACCACCTCGTCGACGGTGCCCTCACCGGTCTTGGTGCTCTTGCGTGGGTTGGTGCCCAACGCCTTGACGCCGAAGTCCATCCCGGCCAGCACCGCCGAGTCTCGCACCGCGCCGTTGATGATGACCCCGCTCCAACCGCTGGATCGGCCGATCCCGGCGATCACGTCGCCGATCAGCGCGGTGTGCAACGAGCCGCGGCCGTCGATCACCAGCACCTGGCCGTCGCCCGGTTCGGACAGGACCTTCTTGAGCAGGGCGTTGTCCTGGAAGCAGGTGACCGTGCGGATCCGGCCTTCGAACGCCGCGCGCCCGCCGAAGTTGCGGAACTGCACGTCGCAGCTGCGCACCTCCGGGCCTTCCCGGTCCGCCAGATCAGCCGTCGCCTGAGCCATGAGTCCTCCCGGTCACCGCTACGTGGACGGCGAGCGTACCCACCAGTAGCCGGACCTCGCCCGCGCCGCGATGAACGCCACACCCCGTCGGCGGTGAGATCGACGTCGACTGACCCCGAACAGCAACCGGGCCGGGCGGGCGATTTCTCGCCCACCCGGCCCGGTCAGTTGATTCAGCGGCCCTTGCGTTCGCGGAGCTTGATCAGCGCTTCCTCCAGGATGGCCATCCCGTCGGCATCGCTGCGCCGCTCCTTCACGTACGCCAGGTGGCTCTTGTACGGCTCGTTTCGCCGCGCCTCGGGCGGATTTTCCTGGTCCAAGCCCGCCGGCAGTCCGCAGCGCGGGCAGTCCCATTGCTCCGGCACCTCGGCGTCCATCGCGAACGACGGCCGGCTGTGGTGCCCGTTGGCGCACCAGTAGTCGACCCGTTTGCGCGGCGCGGCTTCTCCCCGCTCCGACTCGCCTACCGCGGGGCCCGAGCCCACACGAGTGCCGCGAATGGCGTTACCACCAGTCATCCATCCTCACCCACCAAGCGGCCCGAGGTCGTCGACCGGCTGGGAGCCGGGTCGATCAACCGATCTTGATCAACAGGCCGACCCCGATGATGGAGATGACCCACAGCGCCATGACGAACAACGTCATCCGGTCGAGGTTCTTCTCCGCCACACTGGAACCGGCCAGGTTGGACTGCATACCGCCGCCGAACAGCGAGGAGAGACCGCCGCCCTTGGCCCGGTGCAGCAGCACCAGCAGCACCAGCAGCACACTCGTCACGATCAACATGATCTGCAGGAAAAGAGTCATCACGTCCTCGTTCGCACAGCGGTCCGCAACCAAGCGTACCGGGCCACCAACAGCGAGTTGACCACTGTCCACCCATTTTGCTGCCAGGACCGTCTCACACTGCTCCGTCTGGCGGATCCCGAGGGGGGTGGGAAGTGGCCGTGGGACCGCAATTTCAATGGAAATCAGAGCTTCGATTTCCATTGAAATTGCGGCAAACCCGTCACGGCAGCGGGCCGCCGGCCGCCATCGCGGAGAGCTTGGCGAACTCGTCGCCGTTGAGGCTCGCGCCACCGACCAGTGCGCCGTCCACGTCCGCCTGGCCGATCAGGTCGCCGATGTTGCTCGACTTCACCGAGCCGCCGTAGAGCACCCGGACCTCGTCGGCGATCTCCTTGCCGTACTTCTCCGCCAACGCCGCCCGCAGCGATCCGCAGACCTCCTGCGCGTCCGCGGCGGTGGCGACCTTGCCGGTGCCGATCGCCCACACCGGCTCGTAGGCCACCACGACCTGGCGCACCTGCTCGGCCTTGAGGCCCTTGAGCGCGTTGATCAGCTGCGTGGCGCAATGCTCGACGTGGCCGCCGGACTCGCGCACCTCCAGCTGCTCGCCGACGCACAGGATCGGCGACATGCCGTGCTTGAGGGTGGCGCGCACCTTCTTGCCGACCAGTTCGTCGGTCTCGCCGTGGTACTCGCGGCGCTCCGAGTGGCCGACCACCACGTAGCTGCAACCCAGCTTGGCCAGCATCGGCCCGGACACGTCACCGGTGTAGGCCCCGGACTCGTGCTCGGAGATGTCCTGCGCGCCGTGCTTGAGCAGCAGCCTGTCGCCGTCGATGAGGGTCTGCACGCTGCGGATGTCGGTGAACGGCGGGAGCACCGCCACCTCGACCTTGGCGAAGTACTTCTCCGGCAACGCGAAGGCGACCTTCTGCACCAGGGCGATCGCCTCCAGGTGGTTCAGGTTCATCTTCCAGTTGCCGGCGATCAGTGGCTGCCTGGCCATGTTCAGCGCTCACCTTCCAGGACGGCCACTCCGGGCAGTTCCTTGCCTTCCAGGTATTCCAGCGACGCGCCGCCGCCGGTGGAGATGTGCGAGAAGCCGTCCTCGGGCAGTCCGAGGGTTCGCACCGCGGCGGCCGAGTCGCCGCCGCCGACGACGCTGAACGCATCGGAGTCCACGATGGCCTGCGCGACACCACGGGTGCCGTCGGCGAACGCCGGGAACTCGAACACCCCGGCCGGGCCGTTCCAGAACACCGTGGCGGTGTCGCGGAGGATCCCGGCGAACAGCTCGACGCTGCGCGGCCCGATGTCCAGGCCCATCCAGTCGGCCGGGATCGCGTCGGCGGCCACGACCTGCTTCTCGGCATCCGCGGCGAAGCGGTCGGCGGCCACCACGTCCACCGGCAGAACCAGCTTGTCGCCGTGGTCGGCGAGCAGCTGCTTGGTGGACTCGATCTGGTCCTCCTGCAGCAGCGAGTTGCCGACGTTGTGGCCCTGCGCGGCCAGGAACGTGTATGCCATGCCGCCGCCGATGAGCAGCTTGTCGACCTTCGGCAGCAGCGCCTTGATGACGGCGAGCTTGTCGGAGACCTTCGAGCCGCCGAGCACCACGACGTACGGGCGCTTGGCGTCGCCGGTCAGGGTGCGCAGCACCTCGACCTCGGCGAGCACCAGGCCACCGGCGTAGGCGGGCAGCCGCTTGGCGACGTCGTAGACCGACGCCTGCTTGCGGTGCACCACGCCGAAGCCGTCGGAGACGAAGGCGGCGTCCGGGCCGACCAGTGCGGCCAGCTCATCGGCCAGCGCGCCGCGCTCGGCGTCGTCCTTGCTGGTCTCGCGGGCATCGAAACGGACGTTCTCCAGCAGCGCGACCGACCCGTCGGTCAGGCCCGCGACCACGGACTTCGCCGAGTCGCCCACCAGGTCGGTGGCCAGCGCGACGTCGGCCCCGAGCAGCTCGCCGAGCCGCCGCGCGACCGGGGCCAGGGAGAACTTGGGGTCCGGCTCGCCCTTCGGGCGCCCGAGGTGCGCGGTGAGCACCACCTGGGCACCGGCCTCGGTCAACTTCCGGACGGTCGGCAGGGAGGCGCGCACCCGGCCGTCGTCGGTGATCTTCTCGCCGTCCAGCGGCACGTTCAGGTCGGCGCGCACCAGAACACGCCGACCCCGAACGCCCTCGGACAGCAGATCGTCGAGGTTCTTCACGTCTGCTCCTCGCATAGCTACGGGAAGACCCGCACGAGCCGGATTGTTCCAACGGCTCGTGCGGGTCCGAAAAGACTGGTTTCCAAGCGGCGAAGCCGCTTCCAGCGGTAAACCGCCGCCGCGACGCTCGAAGCAGCATCGTCGAAAGCCGCCGCAAGCGGCGCAGCCGCTTGGCCCACCCTCGCAACTTGCACCGCCGCGGGTTCTCAGAAGCTTTCTCGCGAGGACAGCCCAGACGCCGCGTATTGGTCATACTCAAGTCTGGGATCCCGCAGTCGAGAAAGCTTCTGAGGTTCCGCTACCCGCACCGTCACGCAAGTTGCGTCTGGAACACGATCAAGCCAGCTTCTTGGCGACCAGGTCGACGAGGTCGGCGAGGCGGTTGGAGTAGCCCCACTCGTTGTCGTACCAGCCGACGATCTTGACCTGGTTGCCAATGACCTTGGTCAGCGGTGCGTCGAAGATCGTCGAGTGCGGGTCGGTGACGATGTCGCTGGAGACGATCGGGTCCTCGTTGTACTTGAGGATGCCCTTGAGCTTGCCGTCGGCGGCAGCCGTCTTGAACGCCTCGTTGACCGAGTCGGCCGAGACGTCCTGTCGCACGGTCGCGGTCAGGTCGGTGACCGAACCGGTCGGCACCGGCACGCGCATCGCGTAGCCGTCCAGCTTGCCGTTGAGCTCCGGCAGCACCAGGCCGATGGCCTTGGCCGCACCGGTGCTGGTCGGCACCACGTTGACCGCGGCGGCGCGGGCGCGACGCAGGTCCTTGTGCGGGCCGTCCTGCAGGTTCTGGTCCGCGGTGTAGGCGTGGACGGTGGTCATCAGGCCCTGCTCGATTCCGAAGGTGTCGTTGAGCACCTTCACCATCGGGGCGAGGCAGTTGGTGGTGCAGGAGGCGTTGGAGATGATGGTCTGCGAGCCGTCGTACTTGTCGTCGTTGACGCCCAGCACAACGGTCAGGTCCTCGCCCTTGGCCGGGGCGGAGATGATGACCTTCTTCGCGCCACCCTCGTCCACGTGCTTGCGGGCGTCCGCGGCGTTGGTGAAGAAGCCGGTGGACTCCACGACGACGTCGACGCCCAGGTCGCCCCACGGCAGCTTGCCCGGGTCACGCTCGGCGAGGATCTTGATGAGCTTGCCGCCCACCTCGATGCCCTCACCGGTGACCTTCACCTCCTGGCCGAGACGGCCGAGGATGCTGTCGTACTTGAGCAGGTGGGCCATGGTCGCGACATCGCCCAGGTCGTTGGCGGCCACGATCTCGATGTCGTGCTCACTGGCGGTCGCGGCCCGCCAGAAGTTCCGCCCGATCCGACCGAAGCCGTTGATACCTACGCGAACGGTCACGCCGATCTCTCCTCGTGACTGACCCGGCCGGCGACGCGGCGGGTGAGGTTGATGGTCTCGACATCACCCTATCTGCCAGCGAGGCCGTCGCACGCGGGCGGGCGAACGACCTCACCCTCCCGAACCGCGATGCCTCCCAGCAGGCACAACAGGCCCTCCACGAACCGCAACAACATCCGCATCAGCGCAGGTGAACGCGCTGCGAAGCGGCCGGCTCTGCGCCGTCGCGACCGTCGCGAGCCGTGATCGGCATCTCTGCAACGGTTCTGGTTCCGGCCCTCGCGGCCGCAATTTCAATGGAAATCGGACCTTCGATTTCCATTGAAATTGCGGAGGTCAGGCCTCGGCCTCCAGCATCTCGGCCGTCACCGCGGACTCGGTGTCCGGAACACCCAGCTCCCGGGCGCGCTTGTCGGCCATCGCCAGCAGCCGGCGGATCCGGCCGGCCACCGCGTCCTTGGTCATCGGCGGGTCCGCCAGCTGGCCGAGCTCCTCCAGCGATGCCTGCCGGTGCGCCAGTCGCAGCCGGCCCGCCACAGTCAGGTGGTCCGGAGCCGTCGGGCCCAGCAGTTCCAGCGCCCGCCCGACCCGCGCGGCCGCGGCGACCGCGGCGCGCGCCGAGCGGCGCAGGTTGGCGTCGTCGAAGTTCGCCAGCCGGTTGGCCGTCGCCCGCACTTCGCGGCGCATCCGGCGCTCCTCCCACGCCAGCACGCTGGCATGCGCACCGAGCCGGGTCAGCATCGCGCCGATCGCGTCGCCGTCGCGGACCACCACCCGGTCCGCGCCGCGCACCTCGCGCGACTTCGCCGCCACGCCGATCCGCCGCGCGGCACCGACCAGCGCCAGCGCCGCCTCCGGCCCGGGGCAGGTGACCTCCATCGACGAGGACCGGCCCGGCTCGGTCAGCGAGCCGTGCGCGAGGAAGGCGCCACGCCACGCCGCTTCGGAGTCGCAGGCGCCGCCGGAGACGACGTGCGTGGGCAGGCCGCGCACCGGGCGGCCGCGCGGATCGAGCAGACCGGTCTGCCGGGCCAGGCCCTCCCCGTCCTTGACCACCCGCACCACGTACCGGGTGCCCTTGCGCAGCCCGCCGGAGGTGATCATGTGCACGTCGGAGGTGTGCCCGAACAGCTCGTGGATCTCCTTGCGGAGCCGGCGCGCCGTGGAGCCGCTGTCCAGCTCGGCCTCGATCACCACCCGGCCGGCGACGATGTGCAGCCCGCCGGCGAAGCGCAGCAACGAGGAAACCTCAGCCCGTCGGCAGCACGTCTTCGTCACCGACAACCGGCTCAACTCGTCCTTGACCGCCGCGGTCATCGCCACCGGTCCGTCCTCCTCTTCAGTGCGGCGCGCAGACTGGCCGCGAGCGCCCCCGGGTCGTGCCGTCCCGGCACGGCCGGCGCGGCGATCTTGTCCAGCAGAGTCTGCGCACCCATTCCGGCCCCCGCAGCGCGGAGCCGATCCGGGGTTGGCACCGAGTCCGCGTCGGCCAACACCGCGTCGACCCGCAGCCGGGGTGCGTGCTGCGAGAGTACGTCGAGGTGCTGTTCGGGTGAGAAGCCCGCCGTCTCCCCCGGTTGTGGGACGAGGTTGAGCACCACCACGCGGCGCGCGGGAGTGGTCACCAACGCCTCGTGCAACTCCGGGACCAGCAGGTGCGGCAGCACGCTGGTGAACCAGGAGCCGGGGCCCAGCAGCACCAGATCGGCGTCCAGCACCGCCCGAACGGCCTGCGGACAGGCGGCAGGCTCCTCGTTGCCGTTCGCGTGCAATCGGACCTGTTTCACCCGTCCGGGCGTACTGGCGATCGCCACCTGCCCCCGGATCGTGCGTACCGCTTCCGGGTCAGAGTCCAGCCCGACAACGTCGGCGGCCATGTCCAGCGGCACCGTCGACATCGGCAGCACCCGGCCCCGCACGCCGAGCAACCGGCAGGCGTGGTCGAGCACCTCGACCGGATCGCCGAGCACTTCCAGCAGCCCGGCCAGCACCAGGTTGCCGACCGCGTGTCCGGCGAGGGCCCCGCTGCCGCCGAAGCGGTGCTCGAACACCGTCGACCACAGCTGCCCGTCGGCGTCGGTGGCGGCGAGCGCGGCGAGCGCCTTGCGCAGGTCGCCGGGCGGCAGCATGCCCAGCTCGCGGCGCAGCCGGCCGGAGGACCCGCCGTCGTCGGCGACCGTCACCACGGCCGTCACGTCGGGGGTGATGAGGCTCAGCGCCGACAGCGTCGCGTGCAGGCCGTGCCCGCCGCCCAGCGCGACCGCGCGCAGCGGGGCGCTCACTCGCGCCCCAGGTCCCGGTGCACCGTCTTGACCATCATCCCGTCGTCCTCGGCCAAGCGGCGGGCCAGCTCCTCGGCCAGTGCCACGCTGCGGTGCTTGCCCCCGGTGCAACCCAGCGCCAGCGTCAGGTACCGCTTGCCCTCCCGGTGGTAACCGGCCCCGACCAGCCGCAGCAGCTGCTGGTAGCTCTGCAGGAACTCTTCCGCGCCCTCCTGGCCGAGCACGTAGTTGCGGACCTCGTCGTCGAGGCCGTTGAACTCGCGTAGCTCCGGGATCCAGAACGGGTTCGGCAGGAACCGGCAGTCCATCACCAGGTCGGCGTCCATCGGGAGCCCGTACTTGTAGCCGAAGGACAGCACGGTCAGCCGGGTGCGGGTGCTGGCCTCGGTGCCGAAGGCGTCCTCGATCTTGGACCGCAGCTGGTGCACCGACAGGCTCGTGGTGTCCAGCACCAGGTCCGCCTCGGAGCGCAGCTTGGACAGCAGCGACCGCTCCGCGGCGATCCCGTCGGCCAGCCTGCCCTCGCCCTGCAGCGGGTGGCCGCGCCGCACCTGCTCGAACCGGCGGATCAGCACCTCGTCGGTGGCCTCCAGGAACAACACCTTCGGCTTGTAGCCGCGGGCGTCCAAGTCCTTGATCACCGCCCCCAGGTCCTCGGTGAACGCGCGGCTGCGCACGTCCATCACGACCGCGACGCGGGTGACCGCGCCGCTGGAGCGCGCCCCCAGCTCCACCATCGTCGCGATCAGTTCCGGCGGCAGGTTGTCCACCACGAACCAGCCCAGGTCCTCCAGGCATTTGGCCGCGGTGCTGCGCCCCGCCCCGGACAGGCCGCTGACGACGGCGACCTCGATGCCCGACTGCTCCTCAGTCACTGCTCTCCCCTTCAGCGTTGTCGGCGCCGGGCGCTGCCCGGTCGTCCGGCACCGGGCGTCGCCCGGTTTCCGCGCCGGCCGCCAGCGCCGAGTGCACGGTCTCGGCGGTGCGGCGGCCGATCCCGGGGACCGCGGCGATCTCGTGCACCTCGGCCTGGCGCAGTTTGCGCACCGAACCGAAGTGCTTGAGCAGCGCCGCGCGGCGGGTTTCGCCCAGTCCCGGAATCGCGTCCAATGTGGAGCTTGTCATGCGCTTGGCGCGCTTCTGGCGGTGGTAGCTGATGGCGAAGCGGTGCGCCTCGTCGCGGACCCGTTGCAGCAGGTAGAGCGCCTCGCTGGTGCGGGCCAAGATCACCGGGTCGGGGTCGGCGGGCAGCCAGACCTCCTCCAGCCGCTTGGCCAGCCCGATGACCGCGACGTCGGTGATGCCCAGCTCCGTCAGCGCGTCGGCGGCGGCGTTGGCCTGCGGCGCGCCGCCGTCGATCACCAGCAGGTTCGGCGGGTAGGCGAACTTGCGCGGGCGGCCGGTCTCCGGGTCGATCGCCGCGCCGACAGGACCCGATCCGGTCGGCTCGGCCGGGGTCCCGGACTTGGCCGTTTCGCTGAGGTAGCGGTGGAAGCGGCGGCGCACCACCTCGTCGATGGAGCCGACGTCGCCGCCCTCGGCACCCTCCCGGACCTCGAAGCGGCGGTACTCGGACTTGCGCGGCACGCCGTCCTCGAACACCACCAGCGACGCCACCACATCGCTGCCCTGCACGTGGCTGACGTCGATGCACTCGATCCGCAGCGGCGCGGTGTCCAGCGCCAGCGCCTCCTGGAGCTCCTGCAGCGCCGCCGAGCGGGCGGTCAGGTCGCCGGCGCGGCGCAGCTTGTACTGCTGGAACGACTCCTTGGCGTTGCGCTCGACGGTCTCCATCAACGCCCGCTTGTCGCCGCGCTGCGGCACCCGGAGGCTGACGCGGCTGCCGCGCAGCTCGCTGAGCCAGCCGGCGATCGCGTCCCCTTCGTCGGGCAACTGCGGCACCAGCACCTCGCGCGGCACCGGGCTGCCCCCGGCGTCGGCCTGGTCGGCCAGCGACGCCTGCTCGCCGTAGAACTGGGTGAGGAACTGCGAGGTGAGTTCCGAGGTGCCGGTCTCCGTGCCGTCAGCATTGGCGACCTTGTCGATGACCCAGCCGCGCTGGCCGCGCACCCGGCCGCCGCGGATGTGGAAGATCTGCACGGCGGCGGCGAGCTCGTCCTCGGCGAAGGCCACCACGTCGGCGTCGGTGCCGTCGCCGAGGACCACCGCCTGCTTCTCCATCGCACGCCGCAGGGCCTCCAGATCGTCGCGCAGCCGGGCGGCGCGCTCGAACTCCAGCTCCGCGGACGCCGCCTGCATCTCCTTGTCCAGCTTGCGCATCAGCTGATCGGTGTGCCCGGCGAGGAAGTCGCAGAAGTCCCCGACGATGGACCGGTGCTCGTCGGCGGAGACCCGGCCGACGCACGGCGCCGAGCACTTGCCGATGTAGCCGAGCAGGCAGGGGCGGCCGATCTGCGAGTGCCGCTTGAACACCCCGCCGGAGCAGGTGCGCGCGGGAAACACCCGCAGCAGCAGGTCGAGCGTCTCGCGGATCGCCCACGCGTGCGCGTACGGGCCGAAGTAGCGGACGCCCTTGCGGCGTGGGCCGCGGTAGACGTGCAGCCGCGGGAACTCCTCGTGCAAGGTCACCGCCAGCACCGGGTACGACTTGTCGTCGCGGTAGCGGACGTTGAACTTCGGGTCGTACTCCTTGATCCAGGAGTACTCCAGCTGCAGCGCCTCGACCTCGGTGCCGACGACGGTCCACCGCACGCCGGTGGCGGTGGTGACCATCTGCCGGGTCCGCGGGTGCAGCCCAGCGAGGTCGGCGAAGTACGACGAGAGCCTGCTGCGCAGGCTTTTCGCCTTGCCAACGTAGATCACTCGGCCATCGGCATCGTGGAACCGGTACACGCCGGGGGCGTCCGGGATCGTGCCTGGTGCTGGTCGGTAGGTGGACGGGTCGGCCACGCCTCCACCCTACGTGCGCGGACCGACTGCCCGGATCTCGGTGCGCCGCTTACCGCGGGCGGCCCGGCAGGCCCACTGGGTGGGGCTCTCGGTGATCGCTCATAGCCGGGATCCGCACCTTGCCGGGAGGTCAGCCGTGAACGACGAGAACGCAGTCGACACCTGCGCGACCGCGCAGCGCACCCGCCGGTTCCTGGACGCGGTGCGCGCCGCGGGCGGGGACGCGCCGATCCGGTTCGCGGTGAACACCCACCTGCACGGCGACCACACGCACGGCAACGCCCTGCCGCCCGACTCGACTGTCCTCATCGGACACTCCGCGACCCGCGCGGACATCCTGTCGGACACGCTGCTCACGGATCTGCCGCCGGTGTGGGAACCGGTGCCGGAGTGGGGCATCACCGAGCACAGCGCGCCGACGGTCGCTTGGCCCACCAGCTTGGAAACAGCCGCTACAAGGGGCGGACGAGGCGGTCGGTGACCGGCGCGAGGGTCACCGGTAGCGCCGGGAGCGTCTGGTACCAGTAGGCGACCGACGAGACGTCGTCGGAGCGCTTGTTGGCGTGCCCGTGCTCGATGGTCGCCTTGATGGACTTCTCGAACACCACCGGGTCTTCGACGTGGAAGCGGTAGTAGGACACCTGCCCGCTCCAGTTCGGTCCGCCCGGCATGGTCAGCCCGTGGTAGGGCGCCTGGTACTGCTGGGTCGGGCACCACGCGGTGTTGAAGTAGTCCTCGGTGCCGGTGCCGTGCAGCCGCGGCGGCCAGGGCTCGCCGTCGATGAAGAACATGTCATCGCCCTCGCCGTACCAGTTCCAGTCGGTGGTCTGGCGGAGGTTGTGCACGTTGAGCACCGTTCCGACGTAGTGCCCGCGACCCTCGGCCTCCAGCAGCACGTAGTTGCCCGCGCCGTCGGTGTTGGTGCCGCCGAAGAGGAACTCCTCGTTGCTCTGGTCGCCCTGCTCGACGCCGTCGGTGGGGTTCTGCCGCCGCCACTGCGCATGGAAGTAGCCCAGCTCCGGGTCGGCCTCGCCGTAGGTCTCGTAGTCGACGTAGTAGTAGAACGTCACCGGTTTGACGCTCATCTCGCTGATCAGCTCGAACCTGGCGCGCCCGGCGAAGGGCATCGCGAACCAGCAGTTGAAGCCCTTGCCGTCCTGCGGGCTCATCTGCAGCGGCGCGGACGCGAAGTTGCCGCTGCGACCGTGCCCCATGCCGAAGAAGTCCCCCAGCGGCACCAGCACGGCCGGGTGCGGCGAGTCGTCCCAGGTGATCTTCAGGACGAGCCGGCGCAGGTAGTCGCCTTCCAGCTCGGCCGGTTTGCCCACGTGGTCGACGGCGACGGTGCACCAGATGTGGGTGATCACGCCGGGTCCGGCGATGTCGGCCAGCTCCCTGGTCTCGCCCGGCTCGACGCGCATGTTGTCGGTGTTGCCGCCGGTGCGGTCCCAGCTGGAGACCCGGCCGCGCCGAGTTTGCCGTAGCCTGGGCAGATCCCGCAGGCTGCTGCCGAATTCCCCGTATCCGGACACGATTCCTCCCCAGTGGTAGCGACTATGCTCCTGATCAAGTTCTACCACGCAGTGGCGGCAGGACGGGCGTGTTCACCGATCGCCGCACGGATTCAGGGCGCTTCTTGGACTTCCCGCGATACCGGCGCGAAAGCGCCTTCCTGCCAGTGGAAATCTGTCGATGACGAAGAGGCTCGGGCGGTAGTGGTCGTCGGATTCCCGCCAGCTCCACGATTCGGCGGTGAGTTCGTCGCCGTCCAGCATCACGGCCACCGGGAGCAGTCCGCTTGGGCAGTCCGGGGTCCGGGTCGCAGCCCCGTTCGGCCAGCATCTGCCGCCAGTCGGCCCCGCCAGTCGGCCCCGCCGAGCGGGCCGTAGGGATCCGGGCCGTCCGGCTCTCCCGTGGCTCCGGCGGCCGGATTCCGTTGCGGTGCGGCGCCTTTCGGTCGGCCCCAGCAGATCCCCGCCGCCACGCCGAGCACGACGAGGCCGACGAGGGCCAGCACCCGATGCGAGCAACGCGGCGGTCAGCGCTCCGGGGGCGTGTAGTTCTCGATGCGGCGCAGCAGGTTCCAGATCCGGGCCGCGTACAGCGGGGACAGGGCGTAGCCCGGGTAGCTGGCGAACCAGCTGGCGCTGCCCAGGCTGACCGCGTCGGCGCCGGCCCAGAAGTACTCGCGGCAGTCGTCGAAGCTGCGGATGCCGCCGGTGGCGATGATCGGCAGCGTCACCCCGGCGTCGCGCAGTTCCTTGACAACGCGCAGGCCGATCGGCTTGATCGCGCGGCCGGAAAGCCCGCCGAAGCCGTTCTTCAGCAGCGGCTGCCCGGTGTTCGGGTCGAGCCGCAGGCCCTTGACGGTGTTGATCGCGGTCAGCGCCGACACCCCGTGCCGGGCGGCCAGCCGGGCGTGGCCCAGGTAGTCGTAGTCCGGCGACAGCTTCAGGATCACCGGGTGGTTGCTGCGCGGCACCGCCTCGGCCAGCACCGATTCGATGATCTGGTTGAAGTCGAAGTTGACGTTGTGGCAGGAGACGTTGAACTCGACCGCGGCGATCTCGCCCACCGGCACCGCGGCGTTGACCTTGTCGACCAGCGTGACGAACTCCTCGGCGGAGAAGCCGCCGACGGAGATGATGGTGTTCTGCTCGCGGGTGCGCGGGTAGTAGTCGCGCAGGTAGGCGTCGATGCCGACGTTGCACCAGCCGAAGGCGTTGAGCCAGCCGCCGTCGACCTGCCGCAGCGCCTGCCCGTAGCGCTTGATCAGCGAGGGCAGCTCGTGCAGCGGCCACACGTCGCGGGTGGTGAAGTGCCCCTCGCGGGGTTCGACGGTGACCGTGCGGGTGGTGACCGCGCCGAACCGGGCCAGCGGCACGAACTGCGAGATCGGGCTCATGCCGTAGGGCACCAGCTTGGTGTTGGCCACGCCATAGCCGAGCAGGCTGGACGAGGTCACCAGGCGGTTGCGCAGTCTGATGTCGCCGAGCCGCACGCCGAGCTCGGACGGGACGTCTCGCACCAACCGAAGGTTGCGCTCCTGGGCCACGCTCACGATCTCCTCCTACCCGACGTCTCCACGCCATCGACTCCATTGTCCCTCACCGGGAGCGGTGCACGGCCCCGGGTTCGCACGTTCAGATCGCGCGAAGGGTTGCCAGTTGAACATGAATCTTGTTCGATAGAACACGTGGAAAGTTCGGAACGCACGTTGCTGATCATCGAGCGGTTGCGGCAAGCGGAGCGGGTGACCGTCGCGGAGCTGGCCGAGGCGACCCGGTCGTCGGAGATGACCATCCGCCGCGACCTCGACCAACTCGCCGAGCAGGGGGTTCTGCGCCGGGTCCGCGGCGGCGCGGTGAGCTTCCTGCGCGGGCACTCCGCGCCGTTCCCGGTCCGCGAGCGCGACGAGGCGGAGCTCAAGGGGCGGCTGGCCGTCGCCGTCGAGGAGCTGATCGCGGACTGCGAGTCGGTGATCATCGACTCCGGCACGACGACGCTGGAGGTCGCCAAGCGGCTCGCCCACCGCCGGATCACCGCGATCCCGCTCGACCTGCACTCGGCGAACGCGCTGAGCAACGCGTCGCAGGTCGACCTGCTGATGCCGGGCGGGCGGGCGAAGCCGGGCGAGCTGTCGTTCACCGGCCACCTCACCGAGGCCTCGCTGCGCGCGCTGCGGGTGGACACCGCGATCCTCGGCGTCTGCGGCCTGTCCGCGAAGCACGGCCTGACCGCGCACGACCTCGAAGAGGTGCCGGTGAAGCAAGCCGCGGTATCCGGCGCCCAGCGCGTCGTCGCGGTCTGCCACGGCGCGAAGTTCGCCCGCACCGGCCTGGGATTCGTCTGCCCGATCACCGATCTCGACGTGGTCGTCACCGACCGGTCCGCCCCGGCGGACGCGCGCGCGGAACTGGCGGCGGCGGGCGTGGAGGTGCGCGTTGTCTGAGACCACCGAGAAGACCGTCGCGGTCCCCCGGCAGGCCCGCTGGGCCGTCACGGTCTACTTCGTGATCACCGGAGCGGCGCTGGGCACCTGGACCGCGCGGATCCCGGCGATCAAGCAGGACCTGGGGCTGGACGACGCGCAGGTGACCCTGGCACTGTTCGCGGTCGCGGCGGGTTCGGTGCTGGCGATGCAGGTCGTCGGGCACCTGTCCGACCGCCTCGGCAGCGCGCGGGTGCTGGGCCCGGCCGGGATCGCGATGGCGGCGAGCCTGCTGCTGCCCGGCTTCGCGGGAAGCCTGCCGGTGCTGGTGATCGGGCTGCTGGTGTTCGGCGTCGGGCACGGGACCGTCGACGTGGCCATGAACACCCACTCGCTGCAGGTACAGCGGCGATACGGGCGGCCGATCGTGAGCACCTTCCACGCGATGTTCAGCGTCGGCGGCCTGCTCGGCGCCGGAGTCGGCGCGCTCGCGGCGCACGCGGAAATCGGTGTGGGCGCGCATTTCGCGCTCGTCGCGGCCGCGCTGGGCGTGGTGTCGGTGATCGCGCGGCGCGGCCTGCTGCCGCCGGAGGAGCGCGTTCCCGGCAGTTCGGTGCGGCAACGCGGGATTTCGCCGGGGATCGTGTTCCTGGGCGTGCTGGCGTTCTTCTGCTCGCTGGGCGAGGGCTCGATGGCGGACTGGTCGCCGCTGTACCTGCACGACGTGCTGCTGACCAGCCCGGCGGTCGCGGCGACCGGCTACGCGGTTTTCTCCGCGATGATGGCCACCTTCCGCTTCCTCGGCGACTTCCTGGTCGCCCGGCTCGGGCCGGTCGTGCTGGTGCGGGGCTGCGGCGCGGTCGCGGGCGTCGGCCTGGGCGGTGCGCTGCTGCTGCAGCACCCGGTGGCGGCGATCATCGGGTTCGCCCTGTTCGGCATCGGCCTGTCGTGCATCATCCCGCAGGTATTCAACGCGGCGGGCAACCGCGATCCCAGCCGCAGCGGCCGGGATCTTGCGCAGGTCAGCACGCTCGGCTACGGCGGCCTGCTCGCGGGTCCGGTGGCGATCGGCCTGATCTCCAGCTGGACGGACCTGACCATCGGCCTGGCGGTCCCGGCGCTCCTGGCGATCTTCGTCGCCCTCTCCGCCCGGGCACTCCGCCCCCGCTGAGCCCCAGTTTCAACTGAAACCGGGGTATTCATGAAACCGTACCGGAGAGGTACCAACCGCCAGTCAGTCCGCAATTTCCATTGAAATCGAAGGTCCAATTTCCATTGAAATCGAAGGTCCAATTTCAATGGAAATTGCGGACCTTCGGCGTGTCGAGCCACGACACGCCGAAGGGTGTGGACAACTTCCGCAATTTCAATGGAAATTGCGGACCTCGAAGCGTCGGGGGCCGAGCCGTGGCCGAGCCGGGCTCCGCGGTTCATCAGCTCCAGGGTCTGCTCGACGAGGCTTTCCTCTGGTAGTCGGCAGTGATCGCTTACGCGCCAGAACTCGTCTCAGTACGCCAGGAAATCCTTCGCTCACGGCTCCTGTCCGCCTCGGCCATCCTCGGCGGCGGCGCCCCGACCGGTCCAATACGGGTTTGCGGGCCCGCGGATAAGACCGCCCTATTGACGCCCTATGACGCCCTATGACGGCAGGTTCAGGCCACCAGCAGGCCGATCCCGAGCGTCACGACGCCGGCGGCCAGCGACAGCGCGCCGAGCCACAGCAGCGCGATCAGCCCGTTCGGCCGGTGCACGTCGCGGCCCGCCGAAGACACGAAGAAACCCAACGACATCAGCACCGCCGCAACCGGCACGCCGAGCCGGGCGACCCAGCCGAGCGCGCCCGTCAGCTGCGTGGCGTCCGCCAGCACCAGGCACACCAGGGCGAGCGTGACGAGCACGCCCGCGTGCGCGTGCCCGGCGCGGGCGAAGTTGCGCTGAAACTCGGTCATCGGCACCTGGCCGCGCACGATCTTGGTCAGGAACCAGCCGCCGAACTCGATGGTCACGATGGTCAGCAGCACGACGCCCGCTGGCTGGGCGCACTCAACGACAACACCTGCATGAAGCCCCCTTAAGTCTCACAACGCCGTTATAAAACACCGTTACAAAACCAGCGTCAAGACTTCAGGAGACCCGCGCGGCGGCTCACCTGGCCGCAGACACCGCTGCGTCGCACAGGGCGTGCCGTGCTCAGCCGACATGGGTCAGCCAGTGCCGGTAGCGCTCGTCGGCGCCGGTCACCGCGGCGGTGAAGGCGTCCTGGATCTTGCGCGTCACCGGGCCGGGCTCGCCGATCTCGCGGTTGTCGACCGAACGCACCGGGGTGACCTCGGCCGCGGTGCCGCAGAGGAACATCTCGTCGGCCGCGTAGAGGTCTGAGCGCAGCAGGTTCACCCGCCGCACAGTCACGCCCAGGTCGGCGGCCAGCGCGGCGACCGAGTCCTGGGTGATGCCCTGGCCGGACTCGGCGCATTCGCTCATCGGTGCGGCTTCGGGTCGGGCGCGTGCGGTCCGCTCCGGGTTGTTCGAGAGAATCCACCGGCAGCCTTGCACGACGCTGCGCACCACCGATCGAGGAGAACGCACGTGAGCATCGAGAAGCCGAAGGTCGAGCGGCCGACCGGGAACCCCCCGGCCGACCTGCAGATCGAGGACATCACGGTCGGCGACGGCCAGCAGGCCGTGGAAGGCACCGTGGTGGACGTCCACTACGTGGGTGTCTCGCACAGCACCGGCGCGGAGTTCGACGCGAGCTGGAACCGCGGCCAGCCGCTGCGCGTGCAGCTCGGCAAGGGCCAGGTCATCGCGGGCTGGGACACGGGCCTGCAGGGCATGAAGGTCGGCGGCCGCCGCAAGCTCACCATCCCGCCGCACCTCGCCTACGGCGACCGCGGTGCCGGCAACGTCATCAAGCCCGGCGAGACACTGGTCTTCGTCTGCGACCTGGTCGCGGCCAGCTGACGACCGCGGCCCGCGAGCGGGGGCTGGCGATTTCGCGCGAAATCGCCACTTGCCAGGCGTGGCAAACGCCGATTTCGCGCGAAATCGCCACCTCGTGTGTCGCGGGCCGCAGCCGGTCAGCCCATGCGGAGGCGGCGGACCGGCGGTAGCGGGAACGCGTAGACCGCCGCACCGGTCAGCGCCACTTCTCCGACGATCAGCAGTGGTAGCACGAACGAGCTGGTCAGACCGGTGAACGCCCACCGCCACCCGAGCGTCGCGATCGTCAACGCCACCAGCGGAACCGAAAGCAGCTCAGCGGCTCCGCATCCCGGCAGGTGCGCGAACACGTCGCGGCGGCACCGGAGGGCTTCGAGGCTACAGCGGCAGCGACCGGGAGCTGGCCGACGTGCTGGCGGCAGGCGGTACCGGTGTCGTGTCGGGTTGCGCCGCCGCGCTCCCCGAAGTGTTTCTGGCGCTGGGCGAAGCCGTCCGGGCCGGGCGCGGCGGCACCGCGGAAACCCAGGCGGTGCAGGAGAAGGCCGATCGCGTGGTGGCCGCGCTGGGGCCGAGCATCGGGCGGATCAAGTGCGCCCAGCGCCTTCGCGGGCTGCCCGCCGGGGAATCCCGGATGGCGGTCGCCCACCCGGTCGCCCACCCGGACGCCGAAACCGAGGCGATCGTCGCGGATCTGGTCGCGGAGAACCGACGCCCAGGACGTCGACCTGCACCCGGCCGCCGAAGCTCACTCCGACCTGCTGCGGCTGGCCCGAACCGGTCAGGAGGAAGCGGCGGTGACGAACCTCCGCGGGCACCTCCTCGGTGCCCGCAACCGCCTCCGCTCGGCCCTGCGCGCCACCCAGGACGCCGCGTCGGCGGACTGAAGGCAGAAGCTCCCGATTCCACCCGGAACCGGGAGCTTTCGAAGTCGATCGTCAGTTGGCGGCGGAACCGGCCTGGCGGCGGAGTTCGCGGAGCCGGCGCATCGCGGTGATCGCCTGCTCGCCGTCGGCGGCCTGGATCGCCATGATCGGCACATACTCGTCCTCCGGCAGCTCCAGCCGGGCCCACGAGGCGCCGTCCGGGAAGCTGAAGGCCTGCACCAGCGGCCACGAGTAGCGCTGGGTGCCGATGATGTTGCGGACCTCCACGCCGTCGGCGTCCGCGCGCAACCGGGGCCGGGTCAGCAGCAGCACGCCGGCACCCAGCAGCACGCCCAGCAGCACCATCGACACCTGGTCGGACACCGAGAAGAACGCGCCGGTCGGGGTGTTCCGCAGCAGCACGCCGGCGACCGCGAACACCAGCACCAACGCAACCGCGATCGGGATAGCCACCCGCCGCACCTTCCGCGGCCGGACCTCCACCCGCTCCGCACTCACAGGAATCCTCGCTCTCCGTCCCAGCCGCGCAGCTCCCGCAGCACCAGTGCCGTCTCCAGCGCCGCCGCGGTCGCCTCGAAGCCCTTGTCCTCCACCGAGTCGTCGAACCCGGCCCGCTCCTCGGCCTGCCGCATGGTGTCGCAGGTCAGCACGCCGTTGCCGATGGCCGTCGACTCGTCCAGCGCCACCCGGGTCAGGCCCTGGGTGACCGAGTCGCAGACGTACTCGAAGTGCGGGGTGCCGCCGCGGATCACCGCGCCGAGCGCGACCACCGCGTCGTGCTGGTGCGCCAGCTGCTGGCAGACCACCGGGAGCTCGATCGAGCCGGGCACCCGCACCACGGTCGGCTCTGCGATGCCCGCCTCCTTCGCCGCCGCCAGGGCGCGGGAAAGCATCTGCTCGACTAGCCGCTCGTGCCAGCGGATCGCGGCGATGCCCAACCTCAGGTCGCCCGCTTTCGGCACGCTGATCCGCGGCCGTCCCTCGCCACTCATGCCGTAACTCCAGTCTCGCCATTGATCGAGGAGTCTTCGCCATCGTCGAGATTGTCCAGCACGTGGCCCATCCGGTCGCGCTTGGTGCGCAAGTAGCGGATGTTCTCCGGGTTCGGGCGGATCGGCAGCGGCACGCGGTCCACGATCCGCAGCCCGTAGCCCTCCAGCCCGACGCGCTTGGCCGGGTTGTTGGTGAGCAGCCGCATCGACTTCACGCCCAGGTCGCACAGGATCTGCGCGCCCTGCCCGTAGTCGCGGCTGTCGACCGGCATGCCCAGCGCGACGTTGGCGTCCACGGTGTCCGCGCCGTCGTCCTGCAACTGGTAGGCCTGCAACTTGTGGATCAGCCCGATGCCTCGGCCCTCGTGGCCGCGCATGTAGAGGACCACGCCGCGACCGGCCTCGGCGACCTTGGCCATCGCCGCGTCCAGCTGCGGGCCGCAGTCGCAGCGCAGCGAGCCGAGCACGTCGCCGGTCAGGCATTCGGAGTGCACCCGCACCAGGATGTCCTCGCCGTCGCCGATCTCGCCGTAGACCAGGGCCAGGTGCTCGATGCCGTCGATGGTGCTGTCGTAGCCGAAGGTGCGGAACGTGCCGTGCCCGGTAGGGATGCGGGCCTCGGCGACGCGCACCACCTGCTTCTCGAAGCGGCGGCGGTAGGAGATCAGATCGGCGATGGTGATCAGCGCCAGGTCGTGCTCCTCGGCGAAGACCTCCAGCTCGTCGCGGCGGGCCATGTCGCCCTCGGACTTCTGGCTGACGATCTCGCACAGCGCACCGGCGGGGCGCAGCCCGGCGAGGCGGGAGAGGTCAACCGCGGCTTCGGTGTGCCCGGGGCGGCGCAGCACGCCGCCGTCGCGGGCGCGCAGCGGCACGACGTGGCCGGGCCGGGTGAGGTCCTTGGCGGTCGACGCCTCCTCGGCCAGCACGCGCAGCGTCTTCGCGCGGTCGGCGGCGGAGATTCCGGTGCTCACGCCCTCGGCGGCGTCGACCGTGACCGTGTAGGCCGTGCCCTTGCGGTCCTGGTTCCAGTAGTACATCGGGGGGAGGTCGAGGCGGTCGCAGTCCTCGCCGGGGAGACCGACGCAGATGTAGCCGGAGGTGTAGCGGACCATGAACGCCACCAACTCGGGCGTCGCCTTCTCCGCGGCGAAGATCAGGTCGCCTTCGTTCTCGCGGTCCTCGTCGTCGACCACCACCACCGGGCGCCCGGCCACGATGTCGGCCAACGCGCGCTCGATGCTGTCGAACTTGTTCGTGCTCACCGTGTTCGCAACCTCGTCCTCGGGGTTCATCACCGCGTCTCCCTGACGCCGCCATTGTCCCCCGAACGGGCCTGCGCACCATGGTCCTGGTGGACCAGTTGCGCTGCGGCGAGCCGTTCCAGGTGCTTGGCCAGCACATCCACCTCGATGTTCACTTCGTCACCCGGCTCGCGCCGACCCAGCGTGGTCAGCTCCTTGGTGGTGGGAATCAGCGCGATGCTGAACCCGGTTTCGCCGGCGTCCACCACCGTCAGCGACACCCCGTCGACGGTGATCGAGCCCTTTTCCACCAGGTACCGGGACAGGCGTTGCGGCAGGTCGAAGCGGGTGAGCCCGTCGGCGTCGGTGCCGCGCAGCACCGCGGTGCCGTCGACGTGGCCCTGCACGATGTGCCCGCCGAGCCGGTCGCCGAGCGCCATCGCGCGCTCCAGGTTGACCCGGTCGCCCGGCGCGATGCCCTGCATCGAGGAGCGGCGCAGCGTTTCGGCCACCACGTCCACGGTGAACCGACCGTCTCCCACCGTCACCACGGTGAGGCAGACGCCGTTGACCGCGATCGAATCGCCGTGCTTGGCATCTTCGGTCACCACCGGCCCCGCGATGGTCAACCGGCTGCCGTCGGCCAACGGTTCGACCGCTTCGATGGTGCCGAGCTCCTCGACGATCCCGGTGAACACCTGCTGCCTCCTAGCAATACTGGTCAGCGGTCCAGCGGGACCGCGCTGACCCGCACGTCCGGGCCACTCATAGTCGTCTCTTCGACATGCAACCGCCATGCCTCCGAGATGCTTCCCACTCCCGCTTCGCCGAGGGCGGCCGGTCCGGCTCCGAGCAGCAGCGGGGCGATGTAGGCGAGCACCCGGTCCAGGCACCCCGCCGCCACGAACGCCCCGGCCAGCCGCGGGCCGCCTTCCAGCAGGACGTCGACGATGCCGCGGTCGGCGAGGGCGGCGAGCACCGCGGCCGGGTCGCCGCCGGGCAGCTGGATCGTTTCCGCCGCGTCGTCGAAGACCTTTGCACCGCGCGGGATCTCGCGGTCGCCGACGACGACGCGCAGCGGCTGCCGGGCCGGCAGCGTGCCGTCCGGCGCGCGGGCGGTCAGGTGCGGGTCGTCGGCGAGGACCGTGCCGGTGCCCGCGACGATCGCGTCCATCTGCGCGCGCATCCGGTGCACCTCGGCCCGGGACTCGGCGGAGCTGATCCACTTGCTGGTGCCGTCGGCCGCAGCCGAGCGACCGTCCAATGTGGCCGCGTACTTCCAGGTCACGTGCGGCCGCCCGGTGCGGGCGGAGTGCAGCCAGGCCCGCAACGGCCCCCGCTCCACCTCACCGGCCAGAAGTCCACTATGGACGTCGATGCCCGCGGCGCGCAGCACGTCTGCGCCGCCGGCGGCCTGCGGATTGGGATCGGAAACCGCGTGCACCACGCGCACGATCCCGGCCGCCCGCAGGGCATCCGTGCACGGTGGTGTCCGGCCGGTGTGCGAGCAGGGTTCCAGCGTGACCACGGCGGTGCCACCGGCGGCGCGCTCCCCCGCCGCACGCAGCGCGACGACTTCCGCGTGCGGCCCGCCCGGCGGCCGCGTCGCACCGACGCCGGCAACCTCGCCGCCGGCATCCAGCACCACGCAACCCACCGGCGGGTTGGGGCTGGTCGTGCCGCGCACCTGCTCGCTCGCCGCGATCGCGGTGCGCATCGCCTGCTCCTCGGCACGAGCGACCATCGCTCCCCCTCCCATCCCCGCAATTTCAATGGAAATCGAACCTTCGATTTCAATGGAAATTGCGGGGGAACGTGGTCATTGGCGCGCGTGGGCGAAGTTGGGGGCCGCCTTGGCGCGCAGCGCCTCGACCGCCTTGGCCGGGTCGTCGGCGTTGTACACCGCCGAGCCCGCCACGAAGCAGTCCACCCCGGCCTCCGCCGCCTGCTCGATGGTGTCGGCGTTGATGCCGCCGTCGATCTCCACCAGCAGGTTGAGGTGGCCGGTGTCGACCAGCTCGCGCGCCTTGCGGGCCTTGTCCAGCACCTCGGCCATGAAACTCTGGCCGCCGAAGCCCGGCTCCACCGACATCACCAGCAGCGTGTCGTAGTGCTTGAGCACCTCGACGTACGGGTCCAGCGGGGTGTTCGGCTTGACCGACAGGCCCGCCTTCGCGCCGGCGGCGCGAAGGTCCTTGGCGATGGCGATCGGGTCCTTGGCGGCTTCCACGTGCACCGTGACGTTGTGGGCACCAGCCTCCGCGTAGCCGATGGCCCAGCGGTCCGGGTCCTCGATCATCAGGTGGCAGTCGATCGGGATGTCGGTCGCCTTCAGCAGCGACTCGACCACCGGCAGCCCCAGGGTCAGGTTGGGCACGAAGTGCGCGTCCATCACGTCCACGTGCAGCCAGTCGGCGCGCTGGCCGGGGGCGCCGTTCACGGCGGCCATCTCATCGGCGAGGCGGGCGAAATCGGCGGAAAGGATGGAGGGCGCGATCATCGGCTGGTTCGACACATGCGCGAGTGTAAATCCCAGGTCTCGCGCCTCCCGGAGCGCCCTAGCGCTCCGATCCTCACCCGATCGGCCCAAGGGTGAGGGGCACCCGCGACCGAGCAACCGGGGCGCGGGCGCCCCTCGCTCACTCGGTTCCCGCGGGGGTCCGGCGGCGGATGATGTAGTACGCCGCGCAGAGGATCAACAGGAACGGCACGCCCGCCTTCCATGCGGTGTTGAACTGCTCGGTGAACGGCGTGGTCAGCAGCACGGCCGCGACGAACAGCATCGCCAGCACCGTGGTCACCGGCGCCCCCGGCAGCTGCACCGGCGAGGGGGGCAGGCCCTCCAGGGCCCGCCGACGCCGGAACACCAACTGGGTGGCGAAGATCATCAACCACACCACGAGAGCGCCGAACAGCGCCAGACCCAGCAGCATCGGGAACGCGGTGTCCTCGGCGAACACCGACAGCGACGCGGCCAGCGCCAACCCGACCGCGGAAAGCACCAGAGCCCGGCGCGGCACCCCGTTCGCGCTGACCTCCGCGAACCACTTCGGCGCGTAACCGTCCAGGGCGAGCGAGTGGGTCATCCGCGCGGTGAGGTACAGGTTGGTGTTCATCGCCGACAGCGCCGCGGTGAGCACCACGAAGTTCATGATCCCGGCCGCGGCAGGGATGCCCACCAGGCTGAACAGCCGCACGAACGGACTCTCCGTGACTTCGCCGGAGGAGGACGCCTCGTTCCACGGCAGGATCGAGACGACCACCAGCATGCCGAGCACGTAGAACAGCCCCAGCCGGAGCACCATCCGGCGCGCCGCCCGCGGCACGTCCCGGCCGGGGTTCCGGGATTCGGCCGCGGTCATCGAGACCGCCTCGGTGCCCAGGTACGAGAACGTGACGACGGTCAGCGCCAGCCACACCGCGCCGATGCCATTGGGCAGGAACCCGCCGTGCTCGGTCAGCGCGCCGACGCCGACGGGCTGCTGGCCGGGCAGGCCGAAGACGATGTAGACGACGCCGAGCACCACGAACACCACGATCGTGACGACCTTGATCATGGCGAACCAGTACTCGAACTCGCCGAAGAAGCGCACCGCTGCGATGTTGATCGCCAGCATCAGTACCGAGAAGCCCACCACCGGCATCCAGAGCGGCAGCTGCGGGTACCAGAACTGCAGGTAGAGCCCCGCCGCGATGACCTCGCTGCCGATGTTGACCACCTGCGCGGCCCAGTAGATCCAGCGGGACACGAAACCCGCGAGCCCGCCGAGGTAGCGCTGGATGACCGCCCCGAACCCACCGGCCTCGGGGTGCACCACGATCATCTCGGCCAGCGCGTAGGCCAGCGTCAGCGCGGCGAACGCGGCCACCGCGTAGGCGATGATCACTGCCGGCCCGGCGATCGAGATCGCCAGGCCGGAGCCGAGGAACAGCCCGGTGCCGATGGCGCCGCCGATGGCGATCATGCCGACCTGACGTCCGGAGAGGTCCCTGCGCAACCCGGTCTGCCGTGCCGGTGCGGTCTCCTGTGCCACTGTCCTGTGCCTCCCATTCGTCGCGCACCAGGTGTCGGTGCGCGACGAGCACCTTACGACGCGATCCCGGTTCTGGGATCGCCCATTTGCACACTCGTAGTGCAGTCAGCGCGGGAGCGACAGCTCGATCGGGGTGCCCTCCGCGACCGAGCGGCTGACGGTGCAGTACTTCTCGATGGCGCGCTGCATGGCGTCGACGAGCTTGCCGTGGTCTTCGACCCCGCTGAGATCGACGTCGAAGCTGACCTGGACGGACGCGAACTTGTGCTTGTCCTCCGGGACCTTGGTCCGGTCGGCGTGCACCGTCACCTTCGCGTCCTCGCCGAGCCGCCGGACCAGCAGGTTCTCGCTGGTGACCGCGGAGCAGGCGGCGATGGCGGCGAGCAGCAGCTCGCCGGGGGTGAAGGCGTCGGGAGCGTCCTCGCGGCCGATCGTCACCTCGCCGCCGCGCGGGTTGGTCGCGGTGAATGTGTGCTGACCGGTCCGGGTCACTTCGACCGGAGTGGAAGACATTCGTACCACCTGACGTCGGTTGCAGTTGCCGGTCCAGCCTCGGTGCGGAACCGTGAAACGTTAACCATTTCGGCGGCCCCGTTGTTCCAATCAGGACTGAGGTCATGACCACTACGCCCGAGGAAGGGTTGCACCGCTGTTATCGCCGCGCGACCTGATCGTCTCCGGGCTGCCGTGGTCACTGCGCGTCCTCGCCGATGTCCTCGTACCAGAGGCGGGGGTTGGCCTCGATGAAGTCGGCCATCAGCCGGGTGCACTCGGGGTCGTCGAGGAGCACGACCTCGACGCCGTTCCCGGCCAGCCAGTCGTGGCCGCCGTGGAAGTTCCGGGCCTCGCCGATGACGACCCGCCCGATCCCGAACTGGCGCACCAATCCGCTGCAGTACCAGCAGGGCGACAGCGTGGTCACCATCGTGGTCCCGGCGTAGGTGCGCTGCCGTCCGGCGTTGCGGAAGGCCGCCGTCTCGCCGTGCACCGACGGGTCGTCGTCCTGCACCCGGCGGTTGTGGCCGCTCCCGAGCACTAGCCCGTCAGCACCGATCAGCGCGGCACCGATGGGAATTCCGCCCTCGGCGAGCCCCGCCTTCGCCTCGTCGGCCGCAACGGCCAACCAACGCCAGTAGTCCACTTCGGACACTGCTCGCCCTCCATCACCAAGGCCCCGAGGCACCAGCCCACATCATCGTCACACCCGCAGCAGGGCGCAGAACATCGCGTCGGTCCCATGCCGGTGCGGCCAGAGCTGCACGCCCGGCCCCTCGCCCAGGCCCGGCACGTCCGGGAAGTACTGGCGCGCATCCAGCTGCTCGACCCCGGTGCGGCGCACGACGTCGGACACCACGCCCGCGGTCTCCGGCAGGTGCGGCGAGCACACGACGTACGCGACCACGCCGCCCGGGCGGGTCAGCTTGATCGCCGAGATCAGCAGCTCGCGCTGCAACTTCGTCAGCTCCCCGACGTCCGACGGCTGCCGCCGCCACCGCGCCTCCGGGCGACGCCGCAGCGCTCCCAGCCCGGTGCACGGAGCGTCCACCAGCACGCGGTCGAAGCCGGGCTCCAGGCCGGGGTCGCGGCCGTCGGCCACGTGCACCGACACCGACAGCCCATCGGTGGCCTTGCGTACCAGGTCAGCGCGGTGCGGCGCCTGCTCGACGGCGTCGAGCGAGCCGCCGTCAAGGGTGACCAGCGAACCGAGCAGGTTGGCCTTGCCGCCGGGCCCGGCGCACAGGTCCAGCCAGCGCAGGTCCGAGCCCTCGACCTCCGGCCGGGTCAGCGCGAGCGCCACCAGCTGGCTGCCTTCGTCCTGAACCGAGGCGAAGCCCTCCTGCACCGGCTCCAGGTCGCCGGGGTCGCCCGCGCCCGCCTCCAGCCGCACCCCGTACGGCGAGTACGGCGCGGGGTCGCCGCCGGTGATCGCGGCGAGCTCGTCGGCGCTGATCTCGCCGGGGCGCGCGGTCAGGTGCACCGCCGGCCGGGCGTCGTCGGCGGCCAGCGCCGCCTCCAGCTCGTCGACGCCGAGCGCATCCGCGAAGGCCTGCGCGATCCACCGCGGGTGCGCGTACCGCATCGCGAGGTGGCCGACCGGGTCCTCGGCGCGCGCCGGGGCAAGCTTGTCGACCCAGTCCTGCTCATCGGACTCGGCGGCGCGGCGCATCACGGCATTGGCGAAACCGGCCAGCTTGGAACCGTTCTCGAACCGCACGATGTCCACAGTGGATGCTACGGCGGCGTGCGCCGGGATCCGGGTGCGCAGCAGCTGGTAGACCCCGAGCCGCAGGGCGTCGAGCAGCTTCGGGTCCAGCTCGGCCAGCGGCCGGTTGCTGCACTCGTCGATGACGGCGTCCAGCAGGCCCTGCGCCCGGCAGGTGCCGTAGGTCAGCTCGGTGGCCAGCGCGGCGTCCCGGCCGGTGATGCGGCGCTGCTTGAGCAGCGGCGGCAGCGCCAGGTTGGCGTAGGCGTCGCGCTCCCGCACCGCCCGCAGCGTCTCCACCGCGGCGATGCGCGCCGGGTCGATATCCGCCGGCCGGGCCGGGGTGGACTTGCGCTGCGGCGGGCGGGCCTTTGCCGGCCGGGACGGCCGGCGGCGGCGATCGTTCACTTGAGCCGTTCTCCTTGCTCGATACGGGTTCCGCGGGACCAGTCGGTGGCGGCCATCCGCTTCTTCCCGGCCGCCTGCACCTCGCCCAGCGCGACCGCCGACGTCCCGGTGCCGACCAGCACGCGCCGCCGCTCCACCCGGATCTCGCCGGGGGCCGGCCCGTCTTCCACGTCGTCCACGATGGACACCGGGCCTAGCTTGAACCGCTCGTCGCGCAGCAGCGCCCAGGCGCCGGGGTCCGGGGTGACCGACCGGATCAGCCGGTCCACCGCGGCGGCCGGGGCGGCGAAGTCGACCTTGGCGTCCTCGACGGTCACCTTCGGCGCGTAGCTGACGCCGTCGTTCGGCTGCTCCTCGGCGCGCAGCGTGCCGTCCTCGATGCCGTCCAGGGTGGCGGCCAGCAGGCCGGCACCGGAGACCGCGAGCCGGTCCAGCAGCTCACCGGCGGTGTCGGTGGCGCGCAGTTGCTCGGTCACCACGCCGTAAACCGGCCCGGCGTCCAACTCGGGCACCAGCCGGAAGGTGCTGGCCCCGGTGAATTCGTCGCCATGCTTGATGGCCGCCTGCACCGGGGCGGCGCCGCGCCACGCGGGCAGCAGCGAGAAGTGCAGGTTCACCCAGCCGAACTTCGGGATGGCCAGCGCCTTCTCCCGCAGCAGCGCGCCGTAGGCCACCACCGGGCAGCAGTCCGGGGCCAGCTCCTCCAGCCGCTGCAGGAAGTCCGGGGCGGCGGCGCGGGCTGGGGTGAGCACCTCGATGCCGTGCTCGTCGGCGAGGGCCCCGACGGGGGAACGCACCAGCTTGCGGCCGCGCCCGGCCGGGGCGTCCGGCCGGGTGATCACCGCGGCGACCTCGTGCCGGTCGGAATCCAGCAGCGCCTGCAGCGCGGGGACCGCGGGGGCGGGCGTGCCGGCGAAGACCACGCGCATGTCAGCGACCCCCGAACAGCGGGTGCGGGCTTTCCTTGATCACCGGCGCGTTGCCGTCGAACCACGCGGCCTGGCGGATCTCGCGCAGCGCGGCCTTGCGGGTCTGCTCGTCGAGCCGGTCGACGAACAGCACGCCGTCCAGGTGGTCGGTTTCGTGCTGGACGCACCGGGCGAGCAGGTCGGTGCCCTCGACCTCGACCGGTTCGCCGTGCATGTTCCAGCCGCGGGCCACCACGTGCTTGGCGCGCAGGCAGTCCCAGTACATGCCCGGGATGGACAGGCAGCCCTCCTGGCCGAACTGCTCCTCGTCGTCGACCGCCGTCCACGTGGGGTTGACCAAGTGCCCGGCGAACCCGTCGCAGTGGTAGGTGAAGACCCGCAGGCCGACGCCCAGCTGCGGCGCGGCCAGCCCGGCGCCGCCCCGATCCTGCATCGTGTCCCACAGGTCCTGGACGAGGGTGCGCAGCTCCTTGTCGAAGTCGACCACCTCATCGGCCTTGGTACGCAACACGGGGTCGCCGAAGAGTCTGATCGGCTGGACGGTCACTTGAACTCCCTGGGATGTCGACGTCGACGATTGGCGACCCGACGAGTCTAGTCGTCGCCCGGTCCAGGTCGCCTGCGTGGGAGTTCCGCCGTAGCGACGCCGCGCCACCGGCCGTCGCGCACCTGTTTTCGCTGTTCAAATGCCGTGAGCACTTTTGGGTGCCATGGCGCCCAAAAGTGCTCACGGGTAGCTGCCGGGCGAATTGCCGGGCCTCAGCGGGTCGGGACCACCACGGCCGCCGCGCCGCCGCCGCGTCGTTCGCGCTCGGCCGCCGCGACCCAGCGGCCATCAGGCAGCCGTTCGACGCCCGTCGCCGAGCCGATCTCGCCGGTCGTCTTGAACTGGTGGCCGATGGCCTTCAGCTTCTCCGCCTCCGGCTGGGCCAGGAATCCCGGCTCCGCCTCGGTCTGCGCGGCGTTGCGCTGCGAGGCGCGGGGCTCCGCGATGGCGTCCACCAGTGACAGCCCGCGGTCCAGGCGACCGGTGAGCACCTGCAGGACCGTGGTGATGATCGTGGCGCCACCCGGGCTGCCCGCCGCCAGCAGCGGCTTGCCGTCCTGCAGCACGATCGTCGGGCTCATCGAGCTGCGCGGGCGCTTGCCCGGACCAGGCAGGTTCGGATCCGGCTGGCCGGGGGTGACCGGGGTGAAGTTGAAGTCGGTCAGCTCGTTGTTCAGCAGAAAGCCACGACCGGGCACCACGATCCCGCTACCGCCGGTCTGCTCGATGGTCAGCGTGTAGGCCACCACGTTGCCCTGGGCATCGGCCACGGTCAGGTGCGTCGTGTTCGGCCCCTCGTACGGGTCGACGGCGCCGGAGGTGCCCGCCTGGCAGCCCTGCGGGTTGCGCGGATCGCCGGCCGCGACCGGGGTCTGCAGCACGGCATCGTCGCTGATCAGGCAGGCGCGGGAGGCCGCGAACTCCTCGCTGAGCAGTTCGTCGGTGGGCACGTCGTTGAACTCCGGGTCGCCCACCCAGCGGTTGCGGTCGGCGAAGCCGATCTTGCTCGACTCCAGGAACCGGTGCAGGTACGCGGTCTTGTCGGCGCCGGCGAGGTCGGTACGCTCCAGGATCTTCAGCGCTTCGCCGACGGTCGTGCCGCCCGAGCTGACCGGGCCCATGCCGTAGACGTCGAGCCCGCGGTAGGTCACGTGGGTCGGCGCCTGCTCGTTGGTCCGGTAGTCGCTCAGGTCGTCGACCGTCATGCCACCGGGACGCACCTGGCGGTTCGCGGCCGGGTCGGCCGGCGGCTGGTTCACCGCCTTGACCACGTCGGCGCCGATCTCGCCGTTGTACAGCGCGCGGATGCCTTCGGTGGCCAGCGCCTGGTAGGTGCGGGCGAGGTCGGGGTTGCGCAACACGCTCCCGACCTCGGGGAGCTTCCCACCCGGCAGGAACAGGTCGCGGGTCGCCGGGAAGGCGCTGAAGCGCTCCTGGTTCTCCTCGGTCTGCTGGCGGAACGTCTCGTCGACGACGAAGCCCTTGCGGGCCAGCTGCTCGGCCGGGCGCAGCACCTCGGCGAGGTCCTTGGTGCCCCAGCGGTCCAGTGCCGCCTGCCAGGTCATCGGGGTGCCGGGCACACCAACGCCGAGCCCGCTGGTGACCGCCTGGTCGAACGGGATCGGCTTGCCGTTCTCCACGAACATGTCCTCGCGGGCGGCGGCGGGCGCGGTCTCCCGCCCGTCGATCGTCTCGACCGCGCCGGTCTTGGCGTCGTAGTGCACGAAGAAGCCCCCGCCGCCGACGCCGGCCGAGTAGGGCTCGGTGACGCCCAAGGCGGCAGCGACCGCGACCGCCGCGTCGGTGGCGGTGCCGCCGCGCCGGAGCACCTCGATCCCGGCCTGCGTCGCGTACGGGTCGACGCTGGACACGGCACCGCCGAAGCCGGTCGCCTCGGCCTGCTTGGGCGGCTCAGGTGGCCCGCCCGGGACCGCCTGCGCCATCGGCGCGACAAGGGCGCACGCGGTGATCACACCCAGGGTGAGTCGAACGGGCCTCGCGGGCATCGCCACCTCCAACATCGACAAGGCCATACTCTGCCCAGTCTGCGCCCCCAATACAACAGCGGCGCCATGACAAGCGTTCGCCTCGCCGCAGGCCGATTTCGCGAGAAGTTTGCGGCCTGCCAGCGGGGCGAGCACCGGCGATTTCGCGCGAAATCGCCGGCCCGCGTGCGGCAGAGGTGACGATTTCGCGCGAAATCGCCGCCGGCCCCGGGGCACCGCCAGCCCCGGGACGAAGCACCGGCCTCCGAGCGAACCACCAGCCCCGGGGAACCGCCGTCCTCCGCGGTCAACCCGTCGGGTTGAGGGCTGCGTCGTGGTAGCGGCAGTTGGGGGCCCACAGCAGGAACGAGTTCATGCCGTTGGCCCGCGCCGCGTTGATCTGCGCCGCCACCTCGCCCGGGCCGTAGCTGACGCCGAGGCTGAAGTCCTGCAGCCACGGGATGATCTGCACGTCCGTGCCCTCGACCGCCTTGGCGAACGCCGCCAGCGAACGGGCCACGATGTCGTAGGGCTGCGAGTTGGGGTTGCCGACACCGAACTCCCCCGGAGCCCAGTGCGACGGGTACACCATCGGCGAGACGTAGTCCACGTACCGCGAGATCTGCCGGATGTCCTGGGCGATCTCGGTCGGCCGGTCCACCGAGATGCCGAACACCGACGCGCCCAGCAGCGCGCCCCGCGACCGCACCTCGGTCTGGGTCTGCCGCAGGAAGTCGGCGATCGCGGCCTCCGGCGTGGTGGTCAGGCCCGGGATGCGCATCTGCTCGATGTGCCCGTCGGGCCGCCGCACGTAGTCATAGAGGACGTCGTCGAAGCCGAGCTCGGCGGCCTCGGCGGCGAGGTCGATGTTGTACCGGACGACCACGGGATCGGAGAAGTTGGTGAACGCATAACTGCCGTAGGCGCCGCTGGTCCAGGGCTGCCCGGCGGCGGTCTGCACGACCCGCTCCGGGTGCCCGCCGTTCCAGGACGCCGCGCCCAGCACCGGGTCCTTGAAGGCGACCAGCCGACCGACCACCCGCACGCCCAGGCCGTGCAAATGGTCGAGGACCTGCCTCGCGTTGTAGTAGCCCTTGACCGCGCCGATCTGGTGGGCCATCGGCACCGCGGAGTCGTAGACGACCTCGCCGCTCTCGTCCTTGAGGTCCAGCTCGATGGTGTCGATCTTGCCTTGCCGGGCCATCTCCAGGACGGGTTCGCGCAGCGAGCCGCTGGTCCAGGCCAGCCCGGTCAGGTGCACCGCGCGCATCCCGGAGTGTCTGATATGGACGGTCATGGTCCGCTCGGCCCGGTTGCCCGCCGCGTCGGTCGCGACCACCTGGACCTCCCGGTCCGGCCGGTCGACGACCGCGCTGAACCCGCCCTGCGGATCGGGCATCACGGGCTTGTCGGCCACCTCCACCCGGGTGGCGTCCTGCACGGTCCCGGTGACCGTCACCGGCTTGTCCGGCCCGTCCGGCCGCAGCGAGTCCTCGACCTGCAGCGCAGGCGGCACACTGTCCACTGTGAACACCCGGCTGGTGGTGACCGAACCGAGCCAGGACGGGCTGCGCGGCACCACGACGCGCAACTCGTGCGGCCCGTCCGGCACGCCCGCCGCCTGCACCGCTCGTGCGCCTTGCTGGTCGACCGTCGGGACTTCACTGCCGTCGATCAGTACGCGCACCCCATCGGCGCCTCCGGTCCGGATCTGGATCGAACCCACCTCGGCCGGCATGATCGGATGGTCCGGTAGCCCTGCGATTTCAACGTCCTCCGTGGACATGGATCTCAGCAGCAGGAAGCCGAGGAGCAGCACCACCAGGCTGCCCACCACGACCACGACAGATTTGGGCATGTCCGCCGGCACTGACTTGGCGCGGGCCGTGCTGGAACCAGCATCCGCCATCGCTTTCGCCTCCCGACTTCAGGCGAACTCGCGCGGGTGCACGAAATTCGTGCTCGATCAAGTTCTCGCCGGCCGCGATGACCGACAGTTCCATCCTCGCAGCCGGAGCGCGGAAGATCAATGACCACTTGGCGTATACACAGCAGGGGAGCCGGTCTTCTACGTTGGTGGGGATGCGGTCAGCAATGCGGAACGTTCGCGTCGGCGTCGTGGCGACGGCGGCGGTCCTGCTCGCGGTCTGCGCGGGGTGCAGCGGCGAAACCGGCCCGGCGCAACCCAACGCGGTCGTCCAACCGCCCGCGCCACCGCCCGCGCCACCGCCCGCGCCACCGCCCGCACCACCCCCGCTGCCGGCACCGGAATCGGTGCGCGCCAACGAGCTCGGCGACGTCCCGGTGCTCATGTACCACCGGATCGTCCCCACGCCAAGCAGCGTTTACGACCGCACGCCGGAGGATTTCCGCGCGGAACTGGAACGGCTGGCCGGCGAGGACTACGTGCCGGTGACCGCAACCGAATACGCCACCGGCCGGATCGACGTCCCGGTCGGCAAGCACCCGGTGGTACTTACCTTCGACGACGGATCGATCGGCCAGTTCACATTGGACGGTGCGGGCGAGCCGGCGGCGGACACCGGCATCCGCATCCTGCTCGACGTCTCCGCCGCGCATCCCGGTTTCCGCCCGGTGGCGACCTGCTACGTCAACGATCCGCCGTTCGGGGAACCCACCGGTCGGCGCACCCTGGCCTGGCTGCACGAGCACGGTTTCGAGATCGGCAACCACACGCTCGACCACGCCAACCTCGGCCGCACCCCGGATGCCAAGGTGGGGCACCAGATCGCCGGGATGCAGCGGTTCATCACCGGTGCAGTGCCGGGCGTGCAGGTCCGGTCGATCGCCCTGCCGCTGGGCGTGCACCCGAAGAACGAGCGGCTGGCGGCGGACGGCTCGGCCGACGGGGTCGACTACCACCACGACAGCGTCATGCTGGTCGGTTCCAATCCCGCGCCGTCGCCGTGGTCGGCGGACTTCGACCCGGCCAACGTGCCCCGGATCCGCTCGCAAGGCACGACCGGCCAGGACGCGCAGTACGGCTCCACGGCGTGGCTGGACAAGCTCGCCGCCGCCCCGGATCGCCGCTACACCTCAGACGGCGATCCGAACCGGATCTCCGCCCCGGCCGACCGGAAGACCGCGCCGTCGGCCGCGGTCGGCGCGCGGCTCTACGAGTACTGAGCCAGCCATTCCTCGCGGGTCGCCGCGTATTCGACGTCGCCCCGCGCAGCACCTTCGATCGGACCGCCCGGCCAGTCGTGGCAGAACGTCCGAATGTAGCGCAGGCTGACCTTCTCCATCACCCGCCACGACCTCCGGAGCGCATGGACCGGCTTCCGGCCCCGATGACCGCCGACTACTCGGCTGCCTTGCGCACGCACCAGGTCTGGGTCGCAGAGGACGGCGATCGCATCCTGGGGATGCTGGTGCTCGTGCCGGAAGGCGACGTGATGCTGCTGGAGAACGTCGCGGTCCATCCCGACGCCCAAGACCGGGGTCTCGGGTGCGACCTGCTGGCGCTGGCCGACCGGGAGGCGGCTAGGCGGCGGATGACCGAAATCCGGCTCTACACCAACGAAGTCATGACGGAGAACCTCGGCTACTACCGGTGCCACGGCTACACCGAAACGGGCCGCGCCGAACAGGACGGCTACCACCGCGTCTTCTTCCGCATCTTCTTCCGCAAGCCGGTAGTCGCACCGTGAGACAGCGCGGGGTCATCGTCTTGATGGTCCGCCAGAATCCGCGCTCGACGACACGAACCCCACCCCGAAGGTGTCACCGTTCGAATACACGCGCTTGGAGCGTGCTTCATTTGGATCTTGATTGGTCGCGCCGTTAGTCCCGGCGTATCAGTTTCGCCCCACCAGAATGCGGTCGGTCTCATGTGGACGATCGTGCTGTAAACCCAACGAGATCAACTCCATTCGTGGCTTACACGGAATTCGTGACAGGCCTTGCTTACATCCGGCCACCAGACCTAAGTCTGTCACCCGGTCACGGGAGGCCGCCAACGCGTTCCCATCGCAGCAAGGAAAGTTTCGCGCGACGAGCGGGTGAAGGCGTTCTGCGGAGCGGAGGCGAACGCAGCGGAGCTGCACGACCGGTCCGAGTGCACTGGATCCGCGAGGACACCTGCATGCGCTGCTGGCACACCCCCACCCGCCTGTGATCACCCGGGGGCGGCGCAATTTCGCGAGAAATTGACCGTCACCCGGGTGAACGTCAATTTCTCGCGAAATTGACACCCCCCGCCCAACCGAAGGAGAACCACCGATGTTCTGGATCCGGCTCAGCACGTTCGTCCTGTTCAACCTGCTGATCCTCGCCATGCTCACCACCCAACTGCCGACCAGAGCCATCGCGTTCTCCTCTGGCCAGCACGCCGGAGGCGGCGACGGCGCCTACGCGGTCTGGCGCCTCATAGCCGACATCGAAGCCGAAACCCGTGCCGCCGAACGTGGCGGGCCAACGAACTGCTGCGCGCGGTGATCGGTCTGTCGCCCAACCAGACCGGTGTGGCCACGACCGGCCACCAGGTTCGGAGGGTGTTCGAGGCGTTCTTCGTCTTCTGCGGAACGATCGGCGACAGTGTCCCGGAGATTCAGACCCTGGCGCAGACCATCTCCACCTCGCGTGCCGAGATCGCCCGTGGCGTGCTCACCGGGCTCAGCAACGCGGCCGCCGAAAATGTCAACCGGCTGGTCAAACTCGGCTACCGGGGTGCGTTCGGGTTCAACATCGTCACCCACCAGCAACGCCGCTCGCGCTGCGTCGCTTCCCGATCCACTCGCCCCGAATGGCGACACACCGTCATCGCGACGTGTACACCATGCGTAGCAACGTGATTACAAGATCCCATCAGATGTCAAGAGCCGCCCAATGCAGCAAATGCTGCCGAATTCAAGGATCTCGTGGACGTGCACGGCACCGGAAACGTCCTTGAGCTACCGAAGGAGATGAGGCGTTACCGAACCGTGGAGTTCGCTGGCTACCGCTACGGTTCGCGGCAAGACGACACGCTGGTGACGAACGTGCAAGTCGAGCCGTTCGGCCGAAACCGCAGCGCTGCCGTCGCCGCCGAGGTGCTGAGTCTGGCTCTGGAAGCCCAATGATCAGCCCTAGAGCATTTCCAGGGGATCCAGGCGGACTTGGAGTTCTGCGGCCTTCCGGGCCGCCCGGACGGCTTGGGCCGCGTGGAGGGAGTCCGCCAGTGCTCGGCCGTCCGCCCGGTCGACGCGGACGATCAGGCGTTCCCGCCCCGAACTTCCGTCCTCGTCGACCTCGCCCAGCGGCACCGGGCCGAGGACTTCGGCGGTCGAAGGCAGGTCCGCCGAGTCCAGCAGGGCCTCGATCGCCTCCGGCGTGCCGTCCACCGCGGCGACGCGGCGGGCCGGCGGGAAGCCGAGCTCCGCTCGCTCGGCGAGTTCCAGGGATGCGAACCACGCCGGGTCCCAGCGCACCAGTGCTTGCACCGGTTGCAGCGACGAGTCGGCCATGACCACCACTCGCCCGCCATCGCGGGCGGGCCGGACCAGCGTTGCCGCCGCGAACCACAGCCGCAGCGCCGTCTCGGCCGCGCGGAGCTCGGGGCGGCCCAGCAGGGTTCGGCCGTCCAGCAGCAGCGCCGCGCCGTAGCCGCCTTCGGCGACCGGCTCGGCACCTGGGGTGCACACGATCAGCGCCGGCTTCGCCGGGACCTTCGCCAAGATCTCGCCCGCACCGGAGGTCCGCACCGACACGTTGCTGAACGCTCGCCCGAGCTCCTCTGCGGTGCGGCTGGCGCCGACCGCTACGGCGCGCAGCCGCCGCGAGCCGCAGGAGCTGCACTTGAACGCCGCTTCCGCGGCTCCGCACCAGCTGCACGCCGCCGGCTTCGGCGCTCCGCCTTCGCTGCCTCCCGGCAGCGCCAGCGGCCCCGCGCACCGGCGGCATCTCGCTCGCTCGCGGCAGTCGCCGCACGCGAGCGCCGGCACGTAGCCGCGCCGCGGCACCTGCACCAGCACCGGTGCTCCCGCGCCTAGCGCGGCCCGCGCCGCTTCGAAAGCCACCGACGGCAGCCGCGCTGCGCGCGCCGCCGGGTCGCGGGCCAGTTGGGTGTCGTCTTCGCCGATCGCGGTCACCCGCGGCGCCGCTGCCCGCACTTCCGTGCGGTGCGCGACCAGTTCGTGCGCCCAACCGGATTCGGCCAGCAGTGCCGCTTCGGCGGTTCGGGCGAATGCTCCGACGATCAGCGCCGCTCCCGCCGCGTGTGCGCGTTGGGTCAGCACGTCGCGGGTGTGCGGGTAGGGCACCTGCGGGTAGCTGTGCAGGTCGTCGCCGTCGTCCCAGACCGCTGCGAAGCCCAGGTCGTGGACCGGGGCGAACATCGCCGCGCGGGTTCCGATCACGACGCGCACCGCGCCGCGCAGCACGGCAAGCCAGCGGCGGTAGCGCATCGATGGGGCGAGATCGGCGGCGAGAGCGACGACGCCTTCCTCCCCGAGGAGCGCCGTGCAGGCGTCTTGCAGTCGTTGCAGGTCTCGGTGGTCGGGTACGACGATCAGCGCGCCGCGTCCGGCCGCCGCCGCGGTGGCGGCGGCTTCGGCGAGGCGGGTGGGCCAGTCCTCGCCGGGTAGTGCCTGCCAGACCGCCCGAGCCGAGCGCCCCGCGTCCACGGCGTCCAAAAAGGACGTTCCGTGCTGGTAACGGGCCCAGGCTCCGGCCGTGGGCCTGGGCGGCGGTGGTCCGGGTTCGCGGGGGGCGGATTTCTCCGCCGCGGCGTGCCGGGGCGGGATCGCCAGGCGCACCACGTCGGCGAGCATCCCGCCGTAGCGGGTGGCCACCGCGCGGGCCAACTCCAGCAGCTGCGGGCTCAGCACCGGTTCCGGGGAGGGGATCCGCTCGACCCAGGACAGGGTGCCCTGGAAGTCGGTGGTCTCGTTGCGCTCCAACAGGTAGCCGTCGACCAGCTTGCCCCGGAAGCGCACCCGCACCCGGCAGCCCGGCACCGCCTCGGCGTCCAGCCGGTCGGGCACCAGGTAGTCGAACGGGCGGTCCAGGTGCACTGGCAGCGGGACGTCGACCAGCACGCGGGCCACCGGTCGGGTCGCCGCCGCGGTCCGCTCTGCCGTCTCCCCCTTCCGCTTCCGGGGTTGCGCACCTGCCATGTCTCTTCTCTACCAGAGCACCCGGACCCGGCCGTCAACAGCACGTCAGAACGGACTCCCCGGGCGTCAGGACCTCGTCCGGACATAGGTGGCGGGGACCACCCGGGCGCAGGCGGGGCTTCAGGGCCCGTGAGTGTTTTTGGGTGCTATAGCAACCAAAAACACTCACGGGCCGTCAGCCCTGCACCGCAAGGGCCCAGGTGGTTCCCGACGCCACGCGCCGACCAGATCAGCCGATCCCGATCGTCCGATTCGAGCGTGAAGTAGCGGATCAGCTCTCCTCACCGGAGGCGATCACGGCCGGTCATCTGGTCCACACCGACGACAGCGGAATCAACATCAAGACCCGGGCACGTGACCAGGGCGTACAGAGCTAAGCGTTGTTTGTTCGGGCAGTCCGGGACGCCAAGTCGCGCCATTTCTTCTCGACCTCCCGCATCGCAGGCAACCTCTTTTTGACTCTCTGCAAATCCTCTGAGGTCCAGGCTCCCTGCCGTACCATGCGTTTCGCAATTTCGACGGTTCGTGCATACTTACGGTCCGGATCGAATCCCCGCGGCATCGCTTTCAAATGCTGTTCCATTCGGCCCGCCAACTCGGCGGCCTCCGCAATCCCCGCCAGGTTACGATCCAGCCACCCGGACTCCGGCAAATCAAGCAACCCCACCTCTCGCGGCAACTGGCCATCCAGCCACGCCACCTGCGGCCCCCCCAGAATGATGTCGGCGGCCGTCGGCTGCGAACCCTCCCCCAGCGACGCGGGCGCTGCGAAACCATCGCCGTCGCTGGGGGCCGCGGAGGCGCGGCCAGGCTGAGCCCACCAAGCCAAGGCATCGCCCGCGGCCGCCATCACGCCCAACGACAACGTCGACGCGGGATGGATCCTTCTGCCATCACCCTGGACCGCGTCCACGAAATAGTTCGCCGGCCCACCTTCAAAGAAGGCGCCAGAGGTCAGGAAACTATTCGCGCCGTTGCCCGTCACATACGCTGCCCGCGGGACATCCTGCGAGGTCGCCGGCGGCACCCTCAGCACAAGGAAATGAACGTCGTCCCCCGCCCACTGCCCCATGAACTCCCGCACCGCAGCGGGGCCATCGGTCAGCCGAAGCTGCGGGACAACACCCCCGGTCTCGTCCTGGAACAGCTCACTCGCCGCACCTCCCACAACCCGCCGCAACACACCAGAGTGCAGCATGCCTTCCGCGGCGCGGAGGCTGTCGGCGACCTGCTCCAGCAATCGCGTGGCCGCCTCAGGACCCGGGGCAGGAATCTCGATGCCCGAGCCCCGCACCATGGCCTTCGCAACCTCATTGCCGAGCAGTACCTGAACAACGATGTAGTTGACCGAAGCCTTCAGCGATTTCCCCAGCCCATCGATGACCTCTCGCGATTCGGGCCGCAGAGGCGGAACTGGGTCAGCCCGACGAGCGCGAACGCTCCGGAAGACGTCGTTCACCGCAGTCCACTGTGACCGTGCGTCGGACGGGAACTCGCCTCCCTTCGTGGCATCGGCCCACGCGAGACGGCGCTCAGCCTCCCGTATCCAGTTCTCGCTCCACACCAACTGCCTGAACGGCGCTGGCGGGACGAACCCATCCGCGATAGCCCGCAGAACATCCAGGCGCAGCTTCCCGGCTCGCTCCGCGTGGGGCTCGCGGACGCCCGCCAGCCACTCCCATACATATTGCTCTTCTACAGGCACCTCGACGGCGTCGGTCACCTCGATTGCTCGGCCCGGACCGAGGTAACGCACCAGCTCCGAGCTCGGGAGCCGGGCAGCCTCGCGCAACCGCTGCAGAGCGAGTTCGTTGGGGTGGCTACTGCCGTCCAGCCACTCCTGAACCGTGGGTTCGGTATTTGTGGTCACCAGGGCCGCCCGGGCCGGACCGAGGTGGCGCACCAATTCCTGATCCGAGGCTCCGGCGGGAACAGCACCCCCGGCGACGTACTCCACCACATGGCGAAGATGGGCCAGCTCCCCCTGCGAGGCCGTCCGCAGGCCCGTCAGGGGGCCCAGGCCCAGCTTCCGCAATCGGTTATCCAGCGCGACCGTCCTCTCCGGCCCGCCGAACGCCGCGACAAACGCGTCCAGCAAGATCCCACGCACCACCGCACGATCACCGCCACGGCCAAGACGCAACGCGCGCACGTCTTCCGGAAGAACGCCGATCGCCGCGGCGACGTCCCAGTCCTCACCGAAGAAGCGCTTGAGGTAGTCGAACTCACGACCGTCCAGGGCGTGCACCAACTCACGCAGCACGTTCAGCTCCCGCCAGCGGGGCTGCCGGCCTGACACACCGGCACGCTGCGGTGACGGACCGCCGAGCACCGGCACCTCCACCCGGATGTCGAGCCTGCTCCCGGCACGCACCACCTGGTCCAGGCCACCGAGCCTAACCACCTCTTGCCGCAGTTCCTCGCGGTAATCAGCCGCGCTGCGGGTGTCGCGCCCTTCCTCGCCCCACCCCCCCAACCGACGGCGGCGATCGGCCAGGCCCACCATGAACCGCCCCAGAGCACCCAACCGCTCCTTGTACCGCTCACCGGGCGGCACCAGCTCTTTGACCAGACTCTTGACCTCTTTCCGCCCGCCGTAGGTGCTGACCACCGACCCGATGATCACCCGCCGCAACGCCTCGGCATGCCCTTCGGGCAGGTACGACCACATCCGCCACACCCGCGCCGTGGCCTCATCCACCCCCAACGCCTGAGCCAGATACCGGCTCTCACGCACCGCCGGGTTGACCAAATCCATCAACACCGCAGGCCGCCCCTCATCCTTCAAAGCCGCGAACAACCCACCCCATTCGACCTCACGGCCACGACGCCACAGCCCCGGATCCGCCAGCCCGTACTCCACCCTGACACCCGCCGGATCCACCACATGCACGAAGAACTTCACCGACTCCCCGATCTTCTCCAACCAGGTACCCCACGGCAAAACCCGGTCCGGATCCAGATGCTCCGGCACCTCCCCCAAATGACCCGGCGACCCCTGGGTCAGGAGGTCCCACAAATCCTCCGGCCGCTTGGCACTATCCGGCCTCGCCCCTGGCGTGTACTCGCCCTTCACATACCGGGCGTCGATGCCCTTCTCGACCAACACCGGTGCTTCCGGATCCGACGAGCGCCCCCTGCGGGCTCTCCACGTCGTCTTCCGCTCCATTACCACCAGGACATGGCCCGCAACGCCCAACCAGTCCGCCATCCGCGCGAACGCCAGGACATTGTGACCATCAACATCGGCCAACCTCGGCTCCGCAGGCACTCTCGTCGCTGCCTGGAAAGCGTGCAGCGCCGCGCGCCCCTCCTCAGAAGCCTCCGCCAAATCCTCCGCGTACCACACCACACGCCGACCATCCACCACATCCGGCAGCGACCCCCGTGACCCACCCCGCGCGTACTCCGCGTCGCCGCCACCCAGCTCAGACCCCCCATCCACCGGAGGCCTCAACGGCTTCAGCTCACCGAAGGGCACCGGGGCGGAATCCACATCGGACAGCCGTGCTGGTTCGCCATCGCGTGTGGTGGTCGCAGACTGCGGGCCCCCGGCTGCCGAAGCCACCCGAGGCGATGTCGCCTCCGGGGACACCGCCTGCGGACCGGAGGCCGGAACAGCAGCCGAGGAGTCCGCCAGACCGGCCGGCACCGGAGCAGCGGGCCCGCCCACCGGCCTGGAACGAGAACCAGCCGCGGCGGACACACCTGGCGCCTCCTCCAGGCGCTGCCCGGCACGCCGCTCGGCCGTGCGGTTCATCTCGATGAGGCGGCTTTCGTCATCCCGAAACCGGAAATCGGCCTCAAAAAGATCCCTCGGGATTGCCGGCGATCTCTCTGGATGCGGTAACCAGCTGTGCGCGGGCGCGAGCAAGACGATAGCCCGCCCTTGGGGAAACATCCACCCGTCGTCATATGTGCGCGACGGCCCGGTTCTGCAGTCGTCGATGTACTGCTGCTTTATCTCTTCCGCCGTACCGCGATATTCAGTAACGGTCTCGTCATGGGCGTAAACACCCATCTGACGGAGCCACTCGTCAATCGTCAGCGGACGCGCATCGTGATCGCCGCTGTTGGCACTGAGGGCCCAGTCCAGCACCCACGACCTCGGCCCGGAATCGGTATGCTCCGTGACCATCGGCGCGACGTGATAGCGATGTTCCACTTTCGCGGGCTTGCCCGGCAACGCAGCTTCTGCATATGGGGAATAAAAGCCCAGCTTGGGCAGGTCGCGGGCAACGAAGATTTTCATCGGAGAGGCGCCCATTCGCACCAGGTCCATCACCCAGGCGTGCGCCCGGAGGTAGCAGCCGTCTTCGGGGTGATCATAACGAACCGGCGTCTCGCCAAGGGAATAATTTTCGAATGTGGTGTTCTTCAGCTTCCGGTGCCACTCGATTATCTGCTCCATCGAAGTGGGCCGCGAAATGACGTCACCCATAACGTTCCCGATCGCTTCGTGATAATCACTCCGCAGCTGGATCAAGTCTGTTCGCAAGTCCGAGCCGAACTGGGTCTTGTAAGCCGATTGCACCGCCCAAATCTTGCGTAGGTCACGGTCCAGCGCACGCATCAGGCGCATCGCGGCTTCGAAAGACTGCTTCCGCACCGCAGGATCGGACGCCCCCGAACCTGTGGACACGTGCCCACGAACCGCAGCCGCGTACTCGAACACATCCCGACGGTGGTGCGTCTTGTAACCGAGTCCCGGCGGCACCGAGGTAAACGGCGGCTCGGGGTCACCGGTGTCAGGGGAATCAGGCTGCATGCCCAACAACTGTGCCGCGTACGCGGCATCCTCCCCGCCGAGGACATCGGCCAACACCGAATCCAGCTTCCGCCCGGTATGCGCCTGGAACGCCCGGTACAGTCCCTCGACTGCGACCCGCTTTCCTCGCACCGAGCGCAACGCATCCATTACCGAGTCGACATCAATGTCGTTCTGCGACAACAGCTTGTCCAACGTTCGAGCTCGCCACTGCGCCACCGACCCGAAATCCTCCGGCCGGATGGCGGCAAGCGTCGGCGAACCCGCATCCGCCGACCCCGGGCGGAACCCGTACGCCCGCGTGCTCTCTTCCAGCTGCGCCAGATGCCGCGGTAACAGCCGACCACCACGACTACCCCACCACATCACGCTTTCGTCGCCATACACCCGGTTCCGGCGCGGTATCGCGATCCGCTGGTTCTTGGACACCGGCATGTCGTCCCGATGGAACACAGGCCGCGCATCCTGCCCGGGCCAACGCTGTTGCGGGGTTTCATCCAGAATTCCCAGATAGAGCCCCAAGATCCGGGCGAGCTGCGCATCGGAACCCACGAGGTCCATGTTCAGCAGGCTTGCCTGCATGCTGCTGTCCTGGGAGATCGCCTGGTGCGCATTTTCCGGATCGTCCGGGAACTCGACCCGCACATGGAACTCCTCGCCCGACGGAAACCGGTAACCCCGGTTGAAATACCGATCGGCCGCGGCGCGTACCTTCTCAACGCACGTCGCGCGATCGATGGCCCCCATAAGCGAGTCGGCTTCCAGGAAAAATTTGAGGGTGTACTCCTGAACCCAACGCCCCTCCACCTTGATCCGCCGCACGTCGTATCGCACCAACTGCTCGGTGCCCACGATAACCCTTGGGGTGCTGTGACCCGACACTTCCCACAATTCGGACCGAACCGAGAAGTCCGGCTCAGCCTGCCGCAGATTCTCCCACTGGTCAGGTCGCAAGGGAACCCGCTCGGGATCGAACCACGAAGCGGTCTTCGTCCGACTACGCCGCCACGAAGGATCTGTTGATGGAATATCAAGCAGTGCCGCAAAGTCGTCATAAAGCGCGTTCATCAACTCCGCGATGTCGCGTCCATCCGCTATCTCCCGTGTCTCCCCCACACCCGTCAGCAGTTCGGTCAGCACTAGGCGTATTGCGTTGTTCACTAAGAAAATTGCTTCGTACACGTCGTTATCCACCGTGCCCGGCTCCGCCTCTGGCATCGGCCCCAGCATCACCGCCGCCACTCCGTGGACGGTACTTACCGACGCCGGGTCAGCGGACGCCTCCCACTGCTCCACCCGATCCGCAGCCTTTCCGATCCGCTCCGCCCACCGCTCTACCGTGGTATCCGTCGGCTGAACAAAGTCACTACGAAGTGCATTGATCACGCCGTTGAATTCGACACGGCGCTCGATCTCCAGTCCCACCGCACGGGTGATCGAATCCCACAGACGCTCTTGCTCGTCGACCGACGGCCCCCGACCGGCAACCCCCTCCGGACGCTCACCCATCCACAGCTGCACGGCCACCGCCGCCCGCAATCCAACTTGATCACCGAACTCCTCATTGGCAGCCAAATAGCCGTCCCACCGAGCCTTAAACTCATCCACCGTGCGAGATGGCATGGTCCGCTCGACGGCTGCACCTTCGTCCTGCGGTCTGTTCGGCACGGAGGCAGCGACACCATCCTGCGAAACAGCGACACCATCCTGCGAAACAGCGCCGCCCTTCGCCGAGACAACACCACCGTCGGACCTTGGGCTCGCAGACGGCACCCCGTCGTCGCCCCTCAACCTGGAAAGCCGATCCCGCAGCTGCTGCAGTTCCGCCGCATCGGGTTCGCTCTCGGTGTCACCGGTCGCCGCATCAGCCGACGCACCCTCAGTGGACTCCGGCCGCACATCCCCACGCCGCGCGGGCACCACGCCCGCATCACCGACCGATTCGGGCCCCCCACCCCGGTCACTCGCCGGCTCTGGCCCCGCGCCCGCACTCACAGCTATCAAGTCCACCCAAATACGGCCCAGCGTCGCCTGTACCTGCGCGATCTCACCGTCCCCGACGCCACGCATCATGTTATAGGCCATCACGCTTACAGCCCGCGACGAGCCGTTAAGTGGCGCCCCCAATTTTTCGTATGCGTCGTCCCGCAATTTTTCCCTTGCCTCGTCGGACAATTCCTCCAACCCCGCATCGGCCTCATCGCTCAACCCTCGCAGTTCCCGATCCGCAGCAGTACGACGCAACGAGCGCGCCAGCTCGCGCTCGGCCTTCCGCATCCCAGGCAACCTCTTTTTGACCCACCGCAAATCCGTTGAGGTCCAGGCTCCCTGTCGTACGATGCGTTTCGCACTTTCGACCAGTGCACGCGTACCGTCCTGACCGGATCCCGGCGGCATCGTCTCCAGATGCTGTTCCATTCGGCCCGCCAGCTCGGCCAGCTCCACAACCCTGGTCAGGTTACGGTCCAGCCGCTCGGACTTCGGCAAATCAAGCAACTCCGCCGCTGGCGGCAACCGGCCATCCAGCCACGCCGTCTGAGCCGACCCACCCAGAATCTTCACGGTGTCGGCGGCCCCCGCGAGGCCCAGTCGGTCAGGCTGAGCCGACCAAGCCAAGGCATCGCCCGCGGCCGCCATCACGTCCCACTCCAACGTCGACGCGGAATCGATCCTTCTGCCATCACCCTGGACCGCGTCCACGAAATAATGCGCCGGCCCGCCTTCAAAGAAGGCACCAGAGGCCAGGAACCTATCCGCATCCTTGCCCGTCACATACTCTGCCCGCGGGACACCCTGCGGGGTCGCCGACGGGGCATCCTGCGAGGTCGCCTGCGGCACCCTCAGCACAAGGAAATGAACGTCGTCCCCCGCCCTCTGCCTCATGAACCCCTGCACCGCGTCGGGGCCACCGGTCAGCCGGGGCTGCGGGACAACACCCCCGGTCGCGGCCTGGAACCGCTCACTCGCCGCACCTCCCACCACCCGCCGCAACACACCAGAATGCAGCAAGCCCTTCGCCGCGCGGACATTATCGGCGATCTTCTCCAGCAACTCCGTGGCCGCCTCAGGACCCGGGTCGGGAATCACGATGCCCGAGCCCTCCACCATGGCCCTCGCGTCCTCATTGCCCAGCAGGACCTGAACAACGATGTAATTGACCGAAGCCCTCAGCGACTTCCCCAGCCCATCGATGGCCTTTTGCGATTCGGGCCGCAAAGGCGGAACTGGGGCATTCACCTTCTTCCACTGTTCCCATGCGTCGGACGGGAACTTTTCTCCCTGCGTGGCATCGGCCCACGCGAGACGGCGCTCAGCCTCCCGTATCCAGTTCTCGCTCCAACCCAACCGCCTGAACCACGCTGGCGGAACGAGCCCATCCCGGATAGCCCGCAAAACATCCAGGCGCAGCTTCCCGGCTTGCTCCGCGGGGGGCTTCGAGACGCCCGCCAGCCACCCCCATACATATTGCTCTTCTACAGACCACCCGGCGTCGGTCACCTCGAGAGCCCGGCCCGGGCCGAGGTAGCGCACCAGCTCCGAGTTCCAGGGCCGGGCAGCCTCGCGCATCCGCCGCAGATGCTCCGGGGAGGGCTGGCGGCTGCCGTCCAGCCAGGCCTGAGCCATGGACTGGGAAACTGCGGTCACCGCAGCCGCTCGCTTCCAACCGAGGTGGCGCACCAATTCCTTATCCGGGACTTCGGGATCTCCGGCGACGTAGTCCACCGCGTCGCCCGGAGTCCAATCCCACCGATCCTCCGTGGTCGACAAACCGAAAAACCTGTCCGCGGCGGTAGCTGCCTCCTTCGGCTGCCCGTGCGCGAACATCCGCACGCGCCTCAGGCGGGTCAGCTCCCGCAATCGGTCCTCCACCGCGACCGCCCCTTCCGGGCCGCCGAACGCCGCGACAATCGTGTCCAGCAAGATCCCACGCGCCACCGCACGATCGCCGGGACGGCCATGTTCCCACGCGTTCACGTCTTCCTCCTCGACGCCGATCGTCTGGGCGATCGTCCAGTCGTCACCGAAGAAGCGCCTGAGGTAGTCAAACTCACGACCGTCCAGGGCATGCACCAACTCACGCAGCACGTTCAGCTCCCGCGGACTGGGCCGCCTGCCCAGCTCACCGGCACGCTGCGGTGCCGGACCGCCGAGCTCGCGCACCGGCACCCGGATGTCGGGCCTGCTCCCGGCACGCACCACCTCGTCCAGGCCACCGAGCCTGGCCACCTCTTTCAGGAGCTCGGCGCGGTACTCAGCCGTGCTGCGGGGGGCACCCGGTTGGGCACGCCCTTCCTCGCCCGACCTCTCCAGCCGACGGCGGCGATCGGCCAGGCGCACCATGAACTGCCCCAGGACCTGCAACCGCTCGTCGTACGGTGGACCGTCCGGCAGCAGGTCTTTGACCAGTGTCTTGACCGCTTCTCGCCCGCCGTAGGTGCTGACCACCGACCCGATGATCGCCCGGCGCAACGCCTCGGCATGCCACTCTTCGGGCAGGTGCGACCATATCCGCCACACCCGCGCCGTGGTTTCGTCCACCCCCAACGCCTGAGCCAGATACTGGTCCCGGCGCACCCCCGGGTTGACCATACTCATCAACTCCGCCGGACCCTCATCGTTCAGGGCCGCGAACAACCCCTCCCATTCGACCTCGCGGCCACGAAGCGACAGGCCCTGATCCGCCAGCCCGTACTCCACCCTGACACCAGCCGGATCCACCACATGCACGAAGAACTCAAACGACTCGCCGATCTTCTCCAACGCGGTACCCGGCGGCAAAACCCGGTCCGGATTCAGATGCTCCGGCACCGTCCACAACTGACCCGGCGCCCCCCGGGTCAGCGGGTCCCACAAATCCTCCGGCCGCTTGGCACTATCCGGCCTCGCCCCTGGCGCGTCCTCGCCCATCACATACCAGGCGTCGATGCGCTTCTCGACCAACTCCCGACCGTCCAGATCCGACGACCGCGTGCGGGCTCTCCACGTCGTCTTCCGCCTCCTCATCACCACCGCATGGTCCGCAACGCCCCACCAGCCCAGCATCCGCAGGAACGCCACCACATTGTGACCATCAACGTCGGCCAGCCTCGGCTCCGCTGCCACTTCCGTCGCTGCCTGGAAAGCGTCCAGCGCCGCCTGCCCATCCTCGGAAACCCCCGCCAAATCCTCCGCGCCCAGCACCACACTCCGGCCATCCACCACATCCGGCAACGACCCCTCCCCGCCACGCAGCTCAGACCCCCACGCATCCACCGCCCCCCTCAACGGCTTCAGCTCACCGAAGGGCACCGGGGCGGAATCCACATCGGACAGCCGTGCCGGCCCGGCTCCGGCGTGGATGATCGGCCTGCTGCGCCGCGTACCCAGCCTGTCCGCCAGTGCCCGGGAAAACTCCACCACCTCGGCCCGGTGCTCCCGGCCAAGCTCGTGGTACTTGGCCGCGACCAGCGCCACCACATCCTCCAACGGCACGACGGCACCCCCGCGAGCCAACCCCGCGACGTCATGCGCGAGCCACACAATCTGCCCCGCCGTCGCCTTTTCCCTGCTGGACAGGTCCAGCTTCTTCGCCTCGGCGATCGCGCGGACGAGTTCCTCCTGCGTCCACTGCCCCACCGGTATCCGACTGGTATCCCGTACCGTGCCCGACCCGGCACCGGGCGTGGTCGACGCGGGCTGTCCCTCCCCAGCCACCGACCTCTCCTGAGCGGACCCCGTCCCGGTAGCCGGTGCCTTACCCCGGGCCACCGTCTTGTCACCGGAGGCGGCCGGGACCGTTGCCGAGGCCTCTGCCAGGCCGGCCACGCCCCTACCCCCGCCGGTCAGGACCACAGCACCGGGCCCGGCCAGCGGCTTGGGACGAGAACCATCCGCGGGGAACACCATGAACCGCGGCTCGCGCCCGCCCTGTCCCGGCATCATCGCGACAACGTTGCGGCCCATCTCCTTCGCCAGTGCCAACCCCTCACCCCGCGTCACCACCACACCCGCGTTCGGATCGCTGGGGGACACCAGCAGCACAGCCCCACCCGTGGAATCCGCGCCCCGCACGAACTCCGCCAACCCGCCACCAGCAACCACCTCTGCGGACACCGGCACCCGCACCACGTTCGCCGGCAAGCCCGCCGGCAACACCGCCACCGGATCCCGATCCAGAGACGGCGCCGCCGGCGACCCCTCCCCGGACAGTGTCACCGAATCCGCCGACACCACCGCCCCGTCCTGGCGATGCGAATCCCCACGCCCCGCAACCGAGTCCACACCGGGATCCCCATCACGGCCGGTCACCCCACCCGGCGACCCCGGATACGCCCCAGGCACACGACCATCGGAGTCCACAACAGACTCGGAGCCGACAGTCTCCGGGCGTGCGGCATCCGCGGGCACACCACTGCCGGAGTCCACAACAGACCCGGACCCGACAGTCCCCGGGCGCGCGGCATCCGCAGGCACCCGATCGTCAGATTCGTCGACAGACCCGGGCCTGACTGTCTCCGGGCGCGGGGGATCCGCGGGTACATCGGAAGCATGCGGGGTCACTGTCGGGGAGTCCGGTGTCTTCGAGGCAGGCACCTCCAGCGGCCGCTTCCCGGGCACGGCCTGATCGCCACCGGGCTCCGGACTGTACGGCGGCGGCGGTGTGCCCGGCCGGTCCGGATCAACACCCGGTACCCCACTGGAATATGCGGGTGGTGGTGTGCCCGGCCGGTGCTGCCCGGAACCGGGCACCACCGGAACACCACCGATCGCGTCCCTGCCCGGCACACTGCCATCGGCGCCCCGCTTACCGTCCGTGCCGTCCGTGCCGTCCGTGCCGTCCGTGCCGTCCTTACCGTCTGTGCCGCCCACAACAACGGCAGACACCACAGCGGAACCGGGCACCACCAGGCCGTCACCAGAAGGCACCGACACCGCAGCCGAATCCACCGACCCCGTATCCGAGAACACTGAGTCCACATCAGACACACTCGAGGAATCCGAGCCGGCCCCGGAATCCGAGCCAGCCCAGCCATCCGATCGCGATGCATCCGAGGCATCCGATCGCGAGGCATCGGAGGAAGCCGATTGTGAGGTATCGGATGGGATGAACGTGCTGTCGTCCTTGTCTGGGGTGCCAGGGATGTCCCCTGTCTGTGACCCGGACCCTGCCCCCGGCAGCGGGGTCTTCTCCCCACCGGACCCGCCACCATCGTCGCTGCCGCCCCCGCCCCCGCCGGTGCCCTCGAGGTACGGGCTCGGGCCTTCCGGGTGCAGCTTGCCCCGCAACGCCAAACCCGCCAGGTTGCCCACACCGCTGAACACCGTCTCGAAGAAACCCGCCGTCAAACTAAACGGGTTCCAGGTCACCTTCTGGCCCGTGGCCGCCGCATACAACGCTTCCCCGAACAACTCCGACAACGAGCCCGCCAACGCCTCCCCCACGCTATGCCCGAACCGCGCCAGCCACATCGCCCCCACCGACATCCCCGCATAGTTATCCAGGCTCTTGCCCACCGCGTCCGCGAACTTCGCCATCGCCGACACCGGATACAACTCCGCGTGCTCGGCCACCGCTTTCTTCGCCGCCGCCTCCAGGATCGCCGCGTCCACGTCATCGCCCAGGCCCTTCACCAGGACCTTCGTCAACGCGTTGCTGACCAGACCGCCCAGCGCCGACATCGGCAGCGACACCAACGCCGAGAACGCCCCCATCCCCGCCGCCTGCTCGGTCAGCGTCCTATCCCAGTTCTCAGCCGCTTCCTCACCCCGCATCGTTAGCTGGGCCTGCACGTCCGGCAGCACGTTGAAGACCACACCACCAGCCGCCATCATCGCCAACCGCATGAACAACTGCCTCCACCAGCTCGTCAACAAAAACCGCATCACCGCCATCCGCGCCGCCAGCCACAACAGCGACGCGCCAGCGGTCGCCCCCGCAAACTGCATCGCCCACGCCATCTCTATCCACAGCAATTGCAAGCTATAAATCGTCACCAGCTTCAGATACCGCACCTGCTGCGACGTCTTCCGCACGAACGCCGCTAAATCCAGTAACCCCGCCTGTCCCGAGGACAACAACCCATCAAAAATCCCCAACCCGTCCGCGAACCGGTCCGCCGCTTTCCCCGAAAACTCCGTCCGCACCTTCCCCACCAACTCCGCCACCAACGCCCGCACCTCACCCAGCCCCGCCGCACCCGACTCCAACATCTCCGCCACCGCGAACAACGCACCCTCATCCGCATTCGTCATATCCTCACCGGTCAACACCTGAAAAAGCCGCCGCACCCCCTCCGGCACCATGATCGACGAAAACATCACACCCACCCCACCCTCAAACCAGAGACTAGGAAACGGCTACGCCGGGGGAATACGGAACTCAAGCGTGACAACGCGATTCTCAAGGCGGCGTCGGCTTTCTTCGCGGCCGAGATCGCTGATCGCGGAGTTCATTGCAGAGCACCAGGACCTCCGCAAGGCGGGCCTGCGGTGGGGTGTCGAGGGGATCCGCCCCGCACAGCCGTCACACGAGTAGAGGTCTCCGGCCCCACCTGGGCGATTCGTCTTGAGCACGCTTGGCAACTCCAGCCAAGACACCTCGTCCGGGGCCTCCGGAACTGTGGGGCGGCCAGCAGAAACCAACGTTCCTGACCAAGCATCGCCCCCCGCTTCTCGTCATGCGTGCATTCGGCGTAGCGCACGCGAAATCGGAACGACACTGCCAGACAACACGACATTCCGCCACGGAAGCCCGAAAGTGTGTCCCTTTAGCCCGGACAATAGAAGAAAATGGGCATCGGTCTCGCTCCGGCTCCGAGGCTCGGAGCCGACCACTGGGCCTGCGAGTCGTTTCTCGTAAGCCGTGATCACGCCAGGGGCGCCGCAGTGGCCGCCGTTGGCCATCACCCTACGACGGGCTAGTTTCCCGGTGATGCCGGAGACCGGTAAAGCCGCCGCACGATCGTCTCGGTGGAGGCGGTGCCCACACGGATCGCGATAGCGTATTTGATCATCTGGTCGTACTACCCGGCGACGCGGTCCCATCGGATCGGGCGGGTCATCGTCGGCGGCACCGTGCCCCACCGTGCGGTCACGGTGTTCTTCAGCTTCCGCAGGCTCCGCGGCTTCCACAGGTTCCGCAGCTTCCGCGGCTCCGGAGGCGGTGCGGCGGCCAGTGACCTTCCTGGCCGAGATCGCCACCGCCTCGGGTTCTCAGGCTGTGCCCACCCCGTCCGGGCTCTTGGCGAGGCAAGTCCCCGGCGTGGCGAATTTGCATTCATGAGTCGGGGATCCCGCAGTCCAGGCGGCGACCGTAATTCCCGCAGGGGGGGCGGCCACCCGCACCGCCCACGCAGGACGAGCATGGAAACAGCCTGGTCTGGCCAAACATCGGCCCGGTCGGGCAAGATCCGCCGGGTGTCCGAGCGTGAGGAGATGGTGATGCCGGGAGCGGTGCGACCGACGATCGCCGACGTGGCACGGGCGGCCGGGGTGTCCCGGACGACGGAATCCCACGCACTCAACGGGATCGGCAAGGTCGATCCGCGGACGCGGGAGCGGGTGGCGAAGGTCGCCGCCGAGCTCGGCTACCACCCGAGCCTCCGCGCGCAACGGTTGCGCCACGGCCAGTCCCGGACCATCGGCCTGGTGTCGTCGATGCCCGTCGCGGTGGCTGGCGGCCCGTCCCGGCTGGGTTTCTTCATGGAGGTCGCCGCGTCCGCCGCCGAGACCTCGCTGCTGCACGGGTTCGCGCTGGTCCTGGTCCCGCCGGTGGAGTCCGACCCGCCGCTGGACTCCCTGGACATCGACGGCGCAATCGTCGTCGAACCCGACGAGAACGACCCGACGACCAAGCGCCTGCAGGCCCGCGGCGTACCGATTGGCGTCTTGCTGCATGCACCCGCACCCGCGCGCGATATGCCCACAACACCGCCGTGACGACCCGCGCAAAGTTACGCGGCGAAGCCGCCTTCCGGAGGCTCGCGGGGCGCGAAGCGCGGCCCCCGTCGGAATGCACGGCGACAGGCGATCGACGCGGAAGCTGAACGTCCGCGCCGGCGGGCTGGTGTGACCGACCGGCCCCCATCACCGGCGGGGGCCTCCCCGGGCTGCCATTGCCGGACGCGGTGTGAAACGATTTCGGGTGTTTCACGTGGTCTTCTACCATCCCGAGATCCCGGGCAACGCTGGCAACGCGATCCGGATGGCGGCCGGTTCCGGCTGTGCGCTGCACCTGATCGAACCCCTCGGCTTCTCCGTCGAGGACTCGAAGCTGCGCCGGGCCGGTCTCGACTACCACGACCGTGCGGCCTTGCACGTGCACGCCGACCTCGAATCAGTTTGGCGAGCGCTGAACCCGCAGCGGGTCATCGCGTTCACCTCGAAGACCGAGCGCTCCTACGAGACGGTGTCCTACCGGCCAGGCGACGTGCTGCTGTTCGGGCCCGAATCCACCGGGCTGCCCGAGGACGTGCTCGAAGAGGCGACGTTGCAGGTGCGGATCCCGATGCTCCCCGGCATCCGCTCGATGAACCTCGCCAACTCGGCGGCGGTCGCGGTCTACGAGGCGTGGCGCCAGCAGGGCTTCGCGATGCCCTCGTGAGTGCGTGAACGGGCTAGAACCGGTTCACGCACTCACGACCTTGCGCGGGGTCCTGGTCCACGGCCAGGTCAGCAGAGCCCACGCGACCAGCGCGATGACCACCTCGACCGCCAGGTACCAGGGCCAGCCGCCCATCACGTCCAGCAGGGACGGGTTGTCCGGCTTCCGGCTGACGAAGCCGTAGTTGGTGCCCGCCCAGGAGTTGAAGACCAGCATCGCCGCGCCCCAGCCGAGGGTCATCGCGGCGGCGAACCAGTAGCCGCGCCAGTTCGGCCGCAACCCGACGCCCCAGGTCAGGTAGGCCGCAGCCCAGATGACCAGCAGGTGCTGGCCCCAGAACTCGATGAAGTCGGGCGACGGGAAGTCCGGGGCGTCCAGCGCGGGCGTGATCATCGCCTGCGGGGTCAGCGTCAGCCCCCAGTAGTAGAGGAGCGCGTGGGCCAGCGGCCGACGGGTCCACAACGCGACTGCACCGACGAACCAGGCTAGGTCGCAGAGCTGCAGCGGCAGCGATTCACCGATGTTCCAATGCGCCGGTAGCAACCGGTAGACCAGCATCGCCACATCGAACGCCGCGACCACCACTGCAAAGGTGCGCGTGAACACCACGTCGGTCCGCGGATCGCGGTTCCGGCGCCCGAGCACGACGAGCACGACGGCCCCGACGACGATCAGCGCCATGAGCACCCAGTGCGACGGGCCGTAGGGAACGAAACGATCCACCGGAGGCGGCCCCACCCCCCAAGCGTAGGCACCGGGGTCCCCGCAATTTCAATGGAAATCGAAGGTCCGATTTCCATTGAAATTGCGGTCCACAACCACCACCAGCGGATCTCCCACGGTTTCAATTGAAACGGTTCAATGAAACTGCAGAAACCCCTGGACGGCGAAGAGGCACCTCCGACGGGGTGTCGGGGGTGCCTCCTCCGGGCGATGCGGCGCAGGATCAGACGTTCGCGGCGGCCTTGAGGGCCTCGGCGCGGTCCGTGCGCTCCCACGGCAGGTCAAGATCGTTGCGGCCGAAGTGGCCGTAGGCCGCGGTCTGGGCGTAGATCGGCCGCAGCAGGTCGAGATCGCGGATGATCGCGGCCGGGCGCAGGTCGAAGACCTCGTTGATCGCCGCCTGGATGCGCGCCGGATCGACGTTCTCGGTGCCGAAGGTCTCCACGAACAGGCCCACCGGGGCGGCCTTGCCGATCGCGTAGGCGACCTGCACCTCGATGCGGCTCGCCAGGCCCGCCGCGACCGCGTTCTTGGCCACCCACCGCGTCGCGTATGCGGCGGAACGGTCGACCTTCGACGGGTCCTTGCCGGAGAACGCGCCACCGCCGTGGCGGGCCATGCCGCCGTAGGTGTCGACGATGATCTTCCGGCCGGTCAGGCCCGCGTCGCCCATCGGGCCACCGACGACGAACCGGCCGGTCGGGTTCACCAGCAGGCGGGTCTCGGAGGTGTCGAGGTCGAGCTTCGCCACCTCGGGGCCGACCACCTTCTCGCGGATGTCGACGGCCAGCATCGACTCCAGGTCGATGTCGGCGGCGTGCTGCGTCGACAGCACCACGGTGTCCAACCGCACCGGCTGGTCACCCGCGTACTCGATGGTCACCTGGGTTTTGCCGTCCGGCCGCAGGTACGGCAGCACGCCGTCCTTGCGGACCTTGGTCAGCCGCCGCGACAGGCGGTGCGCCAGCGCGATCGGCAGCGGCATGAACTCCGGCGTGTCGTCGCAGGCGTAACCGAACATCAGGCCCTGGTCGCCGGCGCCCTGCTTGGCGATCTCGTCGATCACGCCCTCGACGCGGGACTCGTGCGCGACATCCACGCCCTGGGCGATGTCCGGCGACTGCGAGCCGATGGCGACGTTCACGCCGCAGGAGTTGCCGTCGAAGCCCTTCGCGGAGGAGTCGTAGCCGATCTCCAGGATCTTCTCCCGCACGATCGTCGGAATGTCCACGTAGGCGTCGGTGGTGACTTCGCCCGCGACGTGCACCTGACCGGTGGTCACGAGCGTCTCGACCGCTACCCGCGACCGCGGATCCTGAGCCAGCAACGCGTCCAGGATCGAGTCGCTGATCGCGTCGCAGATCTTGTCCGGGTGGCCTTCGGTCACGGACTCACTGGTGAACAACCTGCGACCGGTGCGCAGGTCCGACTGCTGACTCACAACTCTCCCTGGATTTCTTCGCGTAGAAAGACCCACAGCGGTGGCCCGGCGTGCAAGGTCAGCCTACTGCCGGGGCAGCTGCCGGTTCACGGCATCCCACAATGTGGCCGCCAACCGCGACTTCGCGCCGAACGGGATCGGCTCCTCGGTGCCGTCGCCGCCCAGCAGCCAGCCCGCGTTGTCCTCGACCTCGAATGCCTGCCCGTCGCCGACGGTGTTGACCACCAGCAGGTCGCAGCCCTTGCGGGCGAGCTTGGCCCGGCCGTGCTCCAGGGCGCTGGTGGCCGGATCCCCGGTCTCGGCGGCGAACCCGACGATCACCGACGCGGCCGGCTTGCCCGCGTTCCGCGCCTCGACGAGCTCGGCGAGGATGTCCGGGTTCCTGGTCAACGCCAGCGGTTCCGGGTCCTGACCGGTCTTCTTGATCTTGTGCCCGACCTGCGACACCGGCCGGAAGTCGGCGACCGCCGCGGCCATCACCACGACGTCTGCGCCGTCGGACTCCGCCAGCATCACCGACCGCAGTTCCTCGGCGGTGCCCACCCGGATCACCCTGGTCCCGGCCGGATCGACCAGGTCGGCGGTGTGCGCGGCGACGAGCGTGACGTCCGCGCCGCGCTGCGCGGCGACCCGGGCCAGCGCGTAGCCCTGGCGGCCGGACGAGCGGTTGCCGAGGTAGCGCACCGGGTCCAGCGGCTCGCGCGTGCCACCGGCGGAGATCACCACGCGGCGGCCTTCGAGGTCGCGCGGCAGCGCGCGCGGTTCGGCCAGCAGCAGCCGGGCCAGGTCGACGATCTCGGCGGGGTCGGGCAACCGGCCCTTGCCGGTGTCCGCGCCGGTCAGCCGCCCGCTGTCGGGCTCGGCGACCACCACGCCGCGGCTGCGCAGCAGCGCCACGTTGTCCCGCGTCGCCGGGTGCTCCCACATCTCGGTGTGCATCGCCGGCACCATCAGCACCGGGCAGCGCGCGGTCAGCAGCGTCGAGGTGAGCAGGTCGTTCGCCTGCCCGTGCGCGGCACGGGCCAGCAGGTCAGCGGTGGCGGGCGCGACGACGACCAGGTCGGCCTGCTGCCCGAGCCGCACGTGCGGGACCTCTTCGACGTCGGCGAACACGCCGGTCTCCACCGGATGCCCGGACAGCGCCTCGAACGTCGCCGCGCCGACGAACCGCAGCGCGGCCTCGGTCGGGATCACCCGGACGCTGTGCCCGGACTCGGTCAGCCGCCGCAGAACCTCGCACGCCTTGTAGGCGGCGATGCCACCGCTGACGCCGAGGACCACCCGCGGGCGGCCCTCGGTGTGTTCGGTCGTCACTCGCCTTCGGTGTGCTCGAGCACGCCCGCGTGGATCTCGCGGAGCGCGATCGACAGCGGCTTCTCCCGCGGACCCGGCTCTACCAGCGGCCCGACGTACTCCAGCAGGCCCTCGCCGAGCTGCGCGTAGTAGTCGTTGATCTGCCGCGCCCGCTTCGCGGCGTAGATCGCCAGGGCGTACTTGGAGCTGACCTGCTCCAGCAGGTCGTCGATCGGCGGGTAGGTGATGCCCTCGACGGTGTTGGTCGACGGGCTGCTGTTGAGCGCAGCCAGCGCGCTAGGGGTGCTCACGTGAGTGGCTCCTGCTCCTCGTGGATGTCTGCTGGGGCGGCAGTGGCGCGGTCGGCGCTAGCTCAGCGCGAAAGGCGCGGTCACTGCTCGCGGCCAAGAATCAATCGTAGCAATTCGCTGGTCGCTGCCTGCACATCGGCGTTGACGACCGTCGCGTCGAACTCCGATTCGGCCGCCAGCTCCTCGCGCGCGGTCACCAACCGCCGCTCGACCACCTCGGCGGGCTCGGTGCCGCGACCGGTGAGCCGGTCCACCAGCACCTCCCAGGACGGCGGCAGCAGCATCACCAGCTGCGCCTCCGGCATCGCCTGCCGCACCTGGCGGGCGCCCTGGAGCTCGATCTCCAGCACGGCCGGCCGGCCGGCCGCCAGGGCCTCCTCGACCGGCTTGCGCGGGGTGCCGTAGAGGTTGCCCGCGTAGCGGGCGTGTTCGAGCATCTCGCCGGCGGCGATCATCCGCTCGAACTCCGCGGTGGAGACGAAGTGGTAGTGCTCGCCGTCGACCTCGCCGGCGCGGGGCACTCGGGTGGTCGCGGAAACGCTGAAGTAGATCTCCGGGGCCTGCCTGCGCACCTCGCTGAGCACGCTGGACTTGCCGACGCCGGAGGGCCCGGAAACGACGGTGAGCCGAGGCTCGCCCTGACGGACGGTCCTCGGCTCAGCGCCGGTTTGTGCGTCGATCACTCGCCGCTGAACTCGGAGAGCAGCGCCTTGCGCTGCCGCTCGCCCAGCCCGCGCAGCCGACGGCTGTTGGCGATCTCCAGCCGCTCCATGATCTGCGCGGCGCGGACCTTGCCGACACCGGGAAGGGCTTCGAGAAGGGCGGAGACCTTCATCTTGCCCAAGACCTCGTCGTTGTCGGCGGTCTCCAGGACCTCCGCCAGCGTGGTTCCGCCTCGCTTGAGGCGCTCCTTGAGCTCAGCTCGGGCGCGACGGGCGGCAGCCGCCTTTTCCAGAGCTGCTGCCCGCTGCTCCTCGGTCAGCTGGGGAAGGGCCACCATGTCCTCCGTGATGTGGGGTTTCTCTTGATCGGTGCGGGCGACGGTACCGAGTCCGCTCCGCCGGGTTCCACTTGGGTCCCCGTTTTCGTGAGCAGGATTCATCCGGCTCGCCGCCCAGGCCCGCCTAGCGCCGCTCGTACGAGGCACGCACGAGCATGGGGCCGCTGCAAGTACTACCAACAAAGCCGCTGAAGTGCACTAATCTCGGCCAAAACTCTTCGAATGTGTCCGATTTCCGCACAGTTGAGCCACGCCGGGGGCGTCCTCGCAGGTCAAACCGGGGTGAAATGCCCCTCATCCGGGAAGTGATCAAGAACTCTGACAATTCCGCTACGCGGAAGTTCCGTAACGCTCAGGCGGCCTGTCGGCCGCCGGGGTGGCGGTCGCGCCAGATCCAGAAGACGACGCAGGACGCCAGCGCCCACGCGCCCAGCACCAGGAACGGGAAGACGTGCTGGTAGCCGCCGAAGTAGACGGCGGTGTGCATCGCGTTCACCGACGCCCCGGGCGGCAGCCAGGCGCCGATCAGGCCCAGCGGTGATGGCAGCAGCGGCCAGGACACCGCGCCGCCGGACGAGGGGTTGCCGAGCAGCACCATCAGCCCCCAGGTCGGGACCATCGCCCACCGGCCCAGCAGCGTGTTGAACATCGTGAAGACCATCCCGGAGGTGAACATGGTCAGCGCCAGGATCAGCCAGGCCTCGACGACCGGGAAGCGGACCGCGCCCAGCAGCCAGTCCACCACGGCGATGATGGCGAAGCCGCCGAGCAGCGAGTAGGCGACCGTGAACCCGATCCGCTCGGCGGGCTTGAGCGCCTTGGCGTGCACGTTGAGCTGGATGGCGCCGACGAAACCGATGACGATCGCCGCCAGCGTCACGTAGAACAGCGCGAGCCCGCGCGGGTCGCCGCGCTGCAACGGCTTGAGGTCGGTGACGACGACCGCCATGCCGAGGCTCGCCCCGGCCTTCTGCCCCACCTGCTCAAGGAGCTGCGCGACGGACGCACCCGAAGCACTGGCCACATCGAGCCGGAACAGGTCACCACGCAGATCGAGCACGCCGAACACCCGCTGCTCAGCTACGGCCTGCAGCGCCTCGTCGTAGTTGGACTGGTGGAGCTCGAAGGCGGTGCCCGCGGCCTGCTCCATCTCGGCGACGAGCGCGGGATCGTGCCGGGTGCCGACGACTGCCAGCGGGACGCTGTGCGGCGTCGGATTGGCCATCGCGAAGGTGTAGGAGCCGGCGAACAGCGCAGCGGCCGCGGCGACGATGAGCACGAGAACGGTCGCCGGGAGCAACGGCGACTCCCGGAAGGCCCGCCACCACCCGCGCTGCACCTCAGCGGACGCCATGCGACGACTGTAAGTGGTCATTCGCGCACCGACCGGACTCCCGTGGTCGGCGGGTTCGTGAGGTGACGGACTCCCCAGGTCAGATGGTTTTCATGAGGTCCTGGACCCGGGTGGCCATGCGCTGCTTGTCGACCGGGGCGACCGTCGTCCAGGCTTCCGCGCTGCGGCGGCTGTTCTCGATGAGATACCAGCCCTTGACCGTGGCGAAGAAGTTGGTGACCATCGGGGCCCGGTGCCGCTTGCCCTGGCCGTCCATGACGGACGCACCGTACTGGACCCACGCGATTCGCTCGCCCCCTGCCATCTCCACCAGCGTCCGCGCGTCGTCGCGCCGGATCCCCTGCCGCGCAAGGCCTTCCGCCATCGCGCGGTCGGACTTCCCGGCAGCCTTGGCGGCCTGCCCCATCGCCTCGCTGCGCAGCGACACGGCCCGCCCGGGCCCGGCCTTGACGTCGTCGGGCAGCACGCTGAGCGCGGCCCGGACCATGGCGTCGGCGGGCAGGGCCTGCAGCCGGACACTCTGCTCGGCCTGCACCGCCAGCGTCGCGTTATTCCGGACGTTGGCGACGAGCCCGGAAAGCTCCCGCTTCGCACCGTCGGGCTTGCGGTCGTTGAAGGTGACGTCGAAGGCCCGCTCGTAGCGCTGCAGCGGCAGAAAAACGCCGTAAATGTCGTCTTCCCGCATCTCGTTGCCGAACCCGAGCGCGCGCAGCTCCTCCCACGCCCGCCGTTGCGCCTCGCGGCGTTCGGACTGCAAGATGCCTTCCGGGAGCACGTTCAGCACCAACGGCTTGGTCCCCAGCTTGAAGTGCCTCCACGCCTCGTAGAACGCCTGCTTGGACAGCTCGAATTTCACCGGTTTCTCCCCAGGCCAGTACGTGGGCGGCACCGAACCGGTGCCGCCCACGGCGTTTTCTGTTGTCGCCTACTGCTTAGTTCTGGTCCCACTCACCGAAGACGGGCGGCGCGACCTTCGGCAATTCGTCGTCGAAGAAGCCGTGGTCGCCCTTGAGGTAGTCGGGGATCTCGTGCTCCTGGTCCTCCTCGCCCTGCTTGCCCTGCGGGCGAGCACCGGCCGCACCGGCCCCCGCGGCACCGCCGCGACCACCGGCACCACCAGCGCCACCCGGACCGGACCCGGGAGCGCCGCTACCGGGACCACCGATCCCGGCCCGGCCACCGGCACCGGGACCGCCGGCCCCACGACCACCGGCACCGAGACCACCCCGGCCCCCAACACCACCGGCGCCGCCACCGCGGCCGCCGGCACCGCCGCCACCGCCGCCGAGCCCTGGCCGACCACCGGGACCACCAGGCACGCCCGGGCCACCAGGCCCGCCGGGGTAGCTCCGACCACCATCGCCGACCGGAACGCGCGGCTGCGGACCGGGAGTCCGGGACGTGTCCGGCCGCTGCCACACGGGATTCGTGTTGCTGACGTACCCGCTGCTGCTGGTGTTCGCGGGGCCGGTGGTCGTACCGGTGCCCGGCCCCGGCGGCCCCATCCTGTCCGCCACCACCGGAAACGCCGACTGGCTCGAGGTGCTACGCGGCAAAACCTGCGGAACGCTCCCAACGTGCGGATGCTGCGACCCGGTGACGGCGACGTTCATGCCCCCGTCCGGCGGCGGCGTGAACACAGCGCTCGCGGCGACGGTGCTCTGGGATGCGCTGTCGTAGTTCTGGAACGCCTGCACAGCCTCTTGGCGCAGCTTCTCGTTATGCGCCTTGGCGTCCTCGGCGTCGGTCGAGCCGGTCCAGAACTTATCCCAGCCCTCTTCGAACCAAGAGTCGTCAGGAACTTCCTGCTCCTCGCCCTTACCAGGGATCGACGTCTGCACCCTGCTGAAGGCATCACCCTGGGAGGCCAACTGCTGTGACTGCACCATGGCACTGTCCGCAGTGACCTCAGTCCAGAGCACGACCGGCATGGCCTGGTTCTGCATCGCCTCGCCGGACTCAGACTGCATGACCGCACCAACGGCCTTCAATTTGTCCTCGACTCGAACCTTGAGGTCCCGGAGGTACTGATCCTCCGCTCTCCACTTTTCGGACTGATCGAACAGCGGGTCAGACCCAGCGCCTTCGCTAACCCACTTGCGCATCTGATCGAGCGACGCGCCTTCAAAGTCCGAGGGTTCTATCTGCCTGGTACCAGTCATCCCCTGCCCCCTCACGCATTAGGAAAATTCTTAATCGCAGCCTCGGCGAACTTCTCCGCCTGCTGGCACATGTCGATCCCCGGGTCATCCGGGCTCGTACGCAGGATGTTCACCATCAGATGGCCGCTGTCGGACACATCCGCGAACAACACGCAGCCCAACCCCGAGTCGTACTCCGCAAGCGGATAGCCTTCGATATCTGTCATCTTCGTCGCTTCGTCGCGCGAATCCACCTCATAGCTGAAGGTGGTCTTACCGATTGCGACATGCGCCCCCCAGCCGAGCGCGCCAGCCTCGCCCCTCTGGTAATCACAACCAACCAGGCCATCCTCGTCACGCACTTTCAGAGGCTGGTCAACACCGAGAGCCTTTGCTTGCTGCTCAGTGACGAGGGAACAACTGTCGGTAACGTCAAGCGACTTCGCAGGAGCAGTTCGGGCAGAGGCCGGCTTGCTCGACTCCGTTGCTTGCGTCGCCGTTGCGTCCCCGGTGCTGGGCGGCGTCGAACCACCGCCAGCACTGCAACCAGCAAGAAACAGGCTGGCAAGGACTGCGCCCGCAGCAAGGCTCTTTCGCACGTTTACGCTCCTCAGAGACTCAGAGGCTTTCGGCGGCGTTTTGATCATCGGTTCGGGTCTGCTTGGCGCTCGCCCGCAAGTTCTTAGCCGTCTCATGAAAGACATCTGCCAACTTCAGGTAATTTTCCATATAGGCTTGGCCATCACCGGCGCCAACCTGACGGTATACCTTCGTCGCCTCTTGACTGACCGGGTCTTTGCCCGCCGGTTTCAACACGGAAAGCTTCTGAACCTTGTCGGCACGGTTCTGCATATTCTCCGCTTCGTCTTGGAAGAAATTTGCCACAGCGTCGACCTGGTCGGGGTCGATGCGCATCGCACCGCCTGCGTTCTGCGCAGCGGCCAACACAACGTTGTCCGCCATGCGGTCGACAGCTTGGCCAATCTGACCCCAGAAGCCGCCATCCCCCACTGCCACCGCTGAACTCCCCTCGTCCGCGTGCCGTCGCGACGAGGGCGACGGTCATCCACTTGCCAGCGTGGCAAACGTTAGCGCACGCGAGCGGCTATGCAGGCAAGAGTTGATGAAGACAGACTGCGGCATCCGGGTGAATTCTCACCCGGATGCCGCCGAGGGGTTTCGGATCAAGGCCGTCTATGCATCGAACCGCCCCGCACGGAGGCCATCGACGAAGGAAGACCAGGTCGCAGCACCGAAAAGCAGCGCACCTCCGGCGGGGTCCTTCGAGTCCCTGGCAGCCACAACGGGTCCGGCGAAGGCGACCTCGACGCAGTTGACGTAGCTCGAACTTCGCGTGCTCTTCCGCCATCGAAGCCCGGAAAGATCAAGAGAGTCCACTGTCCGCTCCTTGCCAGTCATGTCAATCGATCAGCGAGAGAGGCGATGAGCTGTGCCGAATCCTCGGGGGTCAACGCCATCTCGCGCAACCGCTCAATGGCTGCTCTCGCCGCGACGACGTGCTGAACTTCCTCAAGATACGAAGTGCAGCCACGGTTTTCGAGGAGAACAAGGTCCTCGTGGTTCTTGAACTCCAGAAGAAGAATCGGTCCATCCACACCCGGGTGCGCTCCCAGCGACGACGGCAAGACCTGCAGGGTCACGTTGTCCCGACTGGACGTGATGTTCAACTGCTTGAGCTGCCGATACATGACCCCAGCACCACCAACGAGGCGCTCAAGCGCACCCTGCTCGACCAAGAACTCGAACTGCCTGGCTCTGGCAGCATGCAGGCGGGTCTGGCGAGCCATCCGCTCGCCTACGAAACTGTCAACCTCTGCTGGGGTGAGATCACGGCCCGAGCCCTCGCACATGGCCACCGTGTATTCGGAGGTCTGGAGCAGACCTGGAATCACCATCGTCTCGTAGTTGCGGAAGGCCATGGCTTCATTCTCGAAGCGGACCAAGTCGTCCAGAACTGGCAAGCGACTACCGTGTACTTGCCACCAGTTCGGGCTTGACGCCGTTCGAACGATCTTCAGCAGCTCTTCGCGGCGCTCTGCCGGTACCCGGTACAGGCCTAGCAGCGCCGACACATCGTCGGCGTAGAGTCCCCGCTGGCCGTTCTCGATCCTGCTCAGCTTGCTCATCGAAAACCCAAGTGCCCCAGCGACTTCTTCCGCTCCCAGGCCGCTTCGCAGCCTCAGCTCGCGGAGCTCGCTGGACACCCTTCGGACCCTGACCGGGACCCCGACTCGTCCGTTCATCTGCCCTCCCGCTTTCGGAATCGATCTGAACTCCCCTGATCACCATCACCAGTTGCCAGCGGGGCACGTAACCCAAGTCACTCGAAAGTATGTTTGCGTGCCCGAATGGGGACCCCGGAAAGTGTTGTCGCAAGCGAAATTCCGCTCCGGGAGGGCAGAAACATGTGCGCCAGCTGGAACATTCCGGCCGACGACCGACGCGCCGAGGTCATCGTCAGGATGCTCGTCCGCGACGAAGTCTCGATCAACCAGGACGGCGTCGAAGTCGTAGTCGCGCGGCGACAGCTGACCGACCTCGCCGACAAGCTCTACTTCCTCGACCAGGCCTTCACCGCCGACGCCCGAGACGTCGTCGAAGCCCTTTGCAGCCAGGAATGAACTCCGACGTGAGCACATGCCGCTAGCACTTTGTACAAACACATCCAGTGCCCGATTCGCGGTCCTTATACTGCCGCCGATCATGGGCACACAAGACGGGGGAAGATGCTGTGCCGACCCAACCCGGAGTAAATCCGCAATGGGGACCTCATCAGCCTTCGGGCTGGTACGGCCCGCCACAGCAGGGCCAGGTGCCACCAGCATCCCGGAAGCGGCGGAAATGGCCGTACATCGTCCTTGCCGTCGTTGCGGTGCTGGTGGTCGGCGTTGGGCTCCGTATCGGCTACCTGGCCGCCAACGGTGTCTACCCCACGCCCGCTGAGCCCAGCCGCGAGGCGAACAGCCAGCAAGACTCGCAGCAACAACCGAAGCGGCCAGACAGGATCGCCGTCTTCGACCAATCACCGGGACAAGGTACGCCGCATACCTACGGCGGCACTGTGCTGTACGACGCCTGCGAAATTCTTCCGCTGGAGGCACTGCCGAAGCTCGGGCTCGCCATCACACCGGAGCTGGTGGTCATACACCAATACTTCGACGGAGACGTGCCCGCACCGGCGATTGTCAAGCAGGACGCGCTGGCACGCTCCAGCAGCTGCACCTATGGGGTCCCGAACGGAGCGCGCGTCTCGGTGGACATGTATCAGCCTCCTTTCTCCGACGACAGGCAGATGGAGGCCAACCGCCCAGATCCCGAGGACGGCCCGATCAGCACTGACCGCAAGTTCGACGTCATCACCTACCGCGATGACAGGGTCGAGCAGTGGGTCACGACAATATCCCGCCCGCATCTGATTGTGGAGGCGCAAGTCCACGACCCGACTGGCGACATCTCCGGCTGGGACGGACGTGCCATCGCCGAGGCGCTACGCGGCCCCCTGGTGAGTCGTACGCTCGCGGGACCGGCGCCGCATCGGCTGCCCAGCTACAACAGCGGCTACGAGGGAGCCAAGAACCCATGCGACGCGTTCCCGCCGAGCGCGTTGGAAGCGGCGTTCCACAAGCCCGCCGCACCGCATGCGGTGGCGGTGTTTCAGGTCGGCGATTCGATCATGTACGAGTTCGACGGATCGGTCGCGTTCCGGATCGACGCTTCCTGCACTCGGCACTCGCTCGTGGATGAGGGGCGGCTCGCGCCTGACTACGTCGAATCGAAGCTCGGAACCAGCTACTGGCAGGACGAACGCGGCGCCGAAACGCGACAGCAGGCCGAATGCCGTGACACAGTCCTGGGAATCAAGCCGATCCCGGTGAGCTTGCGAATCGGCGACGGCCCGGTATGCATCAAGGAAGTCGGTAAGAAAGCCTACACCCTGCACTTCAAGGTCGGCCGAACCACCGCCACGCTCAGCGCGCGCGGTGGGGTCGACGATCCCCAGCAGGAGACCCAGCGCCTCGCACCGATGGCGGAGCAGATCGCCGAAAGCCTGCGTTCCTGACCCCTCGTGAGTGCTCGTTCCGGTAAGAACCGGCATCGTCACTCACGATCCATTCGCTCCGCTCGTGAGTGATTTTTCCGGTAAGAACCGGAACGAGCACTCACGAGCCGGGCTGTCCGCGACGTCGACCGCGCCTGCGCGGTGGCGATTTCCCGGTTCAGCTCGGCGAGACTTGATCCGGCACCTGCGGTCTGGCGATTTCGCGCGAAATCGCCGCTCCCCCTTCAGGCGAGGTGGCGATTTCGCGCGAAATCGCCGGGGCTCCCCGCATCAGCCCTCGTTGCGGCGGCAAGCATCAGCCATCGTTGCGGCGGCAAGCATCAGCCCTCGTTACCGCCGCCTTTATGGCGCTGCTTTTCCCACTGCCTCTGCTGCTTTTCCCAATCCTTCTGGTCCTTGCCCGGGTCGTTCCCCTGCTGCTGGTCGGGCGGGGGATCCGGGGTGACCGTCACGATCACCGGCGGCGGGGGCTCGGGCAGCGGGATGGTGCGCACGTCCTCCGCGACGCGGTCTGCCGCGGTGAGGATCACCTGGGCGTTGTCCGGCGCGAGCCTGCCCTGCGCCTGCGCGGTGGCGATCTGCCGGTTCAGCTCGGCGAGAGCGGCCTCGGCGGCGGCGCGATCGTTGCCCAGCGCGGCGGCTTTTACCGCCTCCACCCGCGCGCTGAGCTGCTGGCGCACCTGCGGATCAGCCGATTCGGGCGCGCTGCCGCAACCGGCGAGCAGCAGCACGAAAGCGGGCAGCAGCGCGAAAGTGGGGAGCAGCGAGAAAGTGGGGAGCAGCGAGAAAGCGGGCACCAGAACGCGTTTCATCCTTGGACCAGCCTTTCCAGGTTGGCGAGATCCGCCGGCAAGCGCGCCACGCCTGCCGGGCCTGACGCCGGCGGCAGCGTCGGCGCGACAGGTGCTTCGGGCAAGGAGAAATACGTGATAAGCGCGATCAGCAGCACCAGCAGCGCACCTCCGGCGAGCAGCAGCGGCCGCCGGTTCGGCCACCGGTTCGGCCGCCGGTTCGGCCGCCGGTTCGGCCGCCGGTTCGGCCGCCAGTTCGGCCACCGGTTCGGCCGCTCGGTCCGCAGCTCAGTGCGCAGTTCGGTGTGCAGTTCTTCCATCCGGAGGTGCTGCGTCATCGGCCAGTTCCGCGGCTGGGGCGGACGCTGCGGTTCTGTGCGCTGCGGTTCTGTGCGCGGCGGTTCTGTGCGCGGCGGTTCGGTGCTCGGCGGTTCTGTGCTCGGCGGTTCGGTGTGCTGCGGTTCGGTTGGCGGCGCGGCCGGAATCCGCGGGATCACCTCGGTGGCCGTGCCGCTGAGCAGGTCCGCGCTCTGCGCGGCGGTGGGCCGCCGCTCCGGGCCGGCGGCGGTCATCGCCAGCAGCGCCCGGTGCAGGTGCGCCGGGATGCCGATCGGCACTTCCGGCGCGCGCACCAGCCTCGCCACGGCGCTTTCCGCGCCCGCACCGGGGTACTCGACCTTGCCCGTGAGGCATTCGAGCAGCACCAGGCCGAGCGCGTACACGTCGACCGGGTGGCCGACGTCTCCGCCGCTGACCTGCTCCGGCGCCATGTAGGTGGCGGTGCCGACGATGATCCCGGAGCTGGTTATCCGCGCTACCGCGTCGGCCAGCCGGGAGATGCCGAAATCGGTCAGGAAGGCCTTGCCGTCGTTGGAGATCAGCACGTTCGACGGCTTCACGTCCCGGTGCACGATCCCGTTGTCGTGCACGTGCGCCAGCACGGAGGCCAGCTGGCCGCCGAGGTCGGCGACCTGTTCCGGCGGGAGCGGCCCCTCGGCGATCACCTCGGACAACGTCGGGCCCTCGACCAGCTCCATGATCAGGTAGAGCTCGTCCTCGCTGGCGCTGAAGTCGTGCACCGTGACCAGGCCGGGGTGGCTCAGCCCGGCCAGGATCCGGGCTTCCTCCGCGAACCGTTCCCGCCCGGCGGCATCGGTTCTGGAGCGGAAGCGCTTGGCGGCGACCACGCGCTGCAACCGGGTGTCCATCGCCCGGTAAACGTCTGCCATGCCGCCGCTACCCAAGCGAGCGCCCAACCGGTAGCGCTCACCCAGCAGAGGCACGTCGTCCATCAGTCCTCCGAACCGTCAGCTGAGAGAACGACCCTAGACGACCGCCTGCCGCCCGGGTCATCCCGGGCGAACGAGCAGGCCGGTGACCAGCGGCGACAACTGTTCCCGATCGCAAATAATCTTCTCGGGCGCGTAATCCGCGGAGTTTGCCCCGGCGGCAGTGGTGCGACCTGATCCGAATCCGGCAGAAACCAACATCATCCGTTGTCGCAACGAAAAAATCTGACGTCCCGGGCGTTTGGCCGCTAAGGGGACCGGAAAGCCCAGACAGGGGTCCGAAAACGCTTGCCCGACAAGCGTTACCCCGGGGGGATTCGGGCCCTTCGCAACTAGAAAGACGACACACGAGGAGATGACATGGCAGTCTTCACTGGGCTCGCACCGGCTTGGGGCGGTATTGGCGGTTTCAGCGGCCGTTGCTTCAGCAGGCGCTTCTGCAGTCGCAGATTCTTCAGCTTCAACAACGGGTGTTTCTGGTAACTAGATCGTTCGGCGGCGGCATCTTCCGCATCTCACGCCAGGTGCCGCCGCCGGATGCCCTTCAACCATGACGAACACCAACTTCTTCTCCAGAATCCGGTACCTGTTCGGGGTCAATACCAGCAGCCCCGGAGAAACGCCCGAAGCGGCGCCGCCGGTCAGCGTCCGCGAGATCTTCCGCCGCTTCTGGCCGTACCTGCGCCCCTACCGAGGGTGGCTGTGCGTGGTGATGGCATTGATCTTGATCGCGCCCGTCCTGGACGCCGCCACCATCTGGTTCTTCAAGATCCTCGTCGACAAGGTCCTGGTGCCGCGCGACTTCAGCCTCTTCTTCGGGCTCGCGGCGGCCTACGTTGTCGTCACGCTGCTGTCCGGGCTGATCTCGTTCGGCGACCGGTACTTGTCCACCTGGCTGGCCGAGCGGTTCCTGCTCGAACTGCGCACCGACCTGTTCCGGCACCTCCACGAACTCTCCGTGGAATTCCTGGAACGGCGCAAGATCGGCGACACCCTGTCCCGGATCACCGGCGACATCGCCGCGATCGAGAACCTGGTGCTGTCCGGGCTGACCCAGACGATCTCCTACGCGTTCAAGATCGTGCTGTTCACGGGCGCGCTTTTCGTGCTGAGCTGGCAGCTGGCCATCGCGTCCCTGGTGACCATCCCCGCTTTCTGGCTGACCGCACGGTTCTTCTCGCACCGGATCAAAGCCGCCTCGCGCGAGAAGCGGCAGCGCACCGGGTCGATCAGTTCCGTCGCGGAAGAGAGCCTGAGCAACGCCGCGCTGGTCAAGGCGTACGGGCGGGAGAACTCCGAAACCGACCGCCTGCACCGCGAAAACCTCGGCAGCTTCGCCGCCGAGCTGGTCGCCACCAGGCTCAAAGCGCTGTTCTCGCCGATGATCCAGCTCCTGGAGCTGGCCGGGGTGTTGATCATCGTGGGCCTGGGCACCTGGCAGCTGACCCAGAACGCCATCTCGCTGGGCGGGCTGCTGGTGTTCCTCGGCTTCCTCAGCCAGCTCTACTCGCCGGTGCGCGGATTCGGCCAGCTCAGCAACACCGTCTTCGCGGCCGCGGCGAGCGCCGAACGCGTAATCGAACTGCTCGACCAGCAGCCGACCGTGCACGACCCCGTCCGCCCACGGCGACTGGACCGCGCGCGCGGCGTGGTCACGTTCGACGACGTCACCTTCCGGTACCCGCACTCGGAGCGCGACGTGCTGCACGGCATCAGCTTCACCGCGGCGCCCGGGCAGACGATCGCCCTCGTCGGCGCCAGCGGATCGGGCAAGTCCACCACCGGGAAGCTGCTGCTGCGGTTCTACGACCCGGACTCCGGCACGATCACGCTCGATGGCACGGATCTGCGCTCGATGCCGCAGAAATCGATGCGCCACAACGTTTCAGTGGTGCTCCAGGACGTCCTCGCGCTCGACATGAGCATCCGGGACAACATCCTCTGGGGGAAGCCGGACGCCACCGACGAAGAGGTCGTGCGTGCAGCCCGCGCCGCCGACGCGCACGAGTTCATCACCGGGCTGCCCGGCGGCTACGAGACCCGGGTCGGCCCGCACGGGCGGCTGCTCTCCGGCGGGCAGCGGCAGCGGATCGCCATCGCCCGCGCGATGATCCGCGACGCCCCGATCCTGCTGCTCGACGAGCCGACGGTCGGGCTCGACGCGGCCGCGACCGCACGCGTGCTCGCGCCGCTGCGCCGCCTGATGGAGGGCCGCACCACGATCGTCGTGTCCCACAACCTGATCACCGTCCGGGACGCCGACCAGATCCTGCTGCTCGACGGAGGCCGGATCGCCGAAGCCGGCACGCACCCCGAGCTGATGGGCCGCGGGGGCCGGTACGCCGAGCTCTACCGGCTGCACGAACGCGATCACGCCGCTCCGGTCGCCGAACGGGAGACGGCTTGACCTCCGCCCCGCGGCCGAAGCGGGGCAGCCACCGATGGGAGTTTCGATGACAGCGATCAGCACTGCACCCGAGCCGACGGAATCCGCGCCGGAACCACACCCGCCGGGCTACGAGATCACTCCGGGTTACCGGGTCATCCAGCACATGCGCCGGGGACGGGAACTCGACACCTACGACGCCTGGAGCGAACAGCGGTACTGCCGGTGCTTCATCAAGTCCGTGCGCCCGGATCTGGCGCACCACGAGGGCGTTCGGGAGAGGCTGGAGCTCGAAGGCCGCCTGCTGCTGTCGTTCACCCACCCGCACATCGTGCGGGCGTACGACCTCGTCGCCGGCGAGCACGGTCCGGTAGTGGTGCTGGAAACCCTGTCCGGGGCGACGCTTTCGCACCTGGTCGAAACGCGGACCCGTCGGCTCACCGCCGCCGAGCTCGCCCACCTGGGCCAGCACCTGTGCTCGGCGATGGCATACATGCACGACCGCGGCTACCTGCACCTCGACCTGAACCCGGGCAACATCATCGCGGACATGGGCAGGGCGCGCGTCATCGATCTCAACTTCGCCCGCCAACCCGGCCCCAGCCACGGCAGAGCGGGAACGCCCTGCGCCATGGCGCCCGAGCAGATCCGTGGCGGGATGCTGGGCCGGGAGACCGATGTCTGGGGAATCGGCCTGGTCCTCTACGGGGCTGCGACCGGAATCCAGCCGTTCGACGCCGGGACTTCCGGCGAACCGACGAACTTCGAGTCGATGTCGTCGTTGCACGCGCGGTGCCCGCAGCTGACCGTTCCGGCACCCCCGATCCGAACTCAGCGGCGGCTGCCCAAGGCGATGTCGACCGCGATCGACGCGTGCCTGCGCCTGCTGCCGCAGCAGCGCCCGGCGGTCGCCGAACTCGCCGAAGCGCTGTCCGCAGTTGCCGACCCCGTGCCGGCAACCGGGCCGGAATCATAACGTCAGGCGAACAGGAAGACCACGGCGGTGAACGCGAACAACAACGCCACCAGGTAGCTCACGATCCGCACGCCCCACGCGACCGCGGAGAGCCGGACCTTCGCGATCCCGTCGCTGTCGGCGAAGTCACTCCAGCTACCGCCAGAAGACGCAGCCGACAGCTTTCCTAAAAGCGTCAGCGGATGTTCTGGCGGATCGTGTCGGCGAGTTGTTCGGCCTTGGGATGCTTGATGCTCAGCGATGAGCCGTCCGCGAACCAGAAGCGGAGGAACCTCACGGGCTTTCCGCTGCGTCCCATCGGCACCGGGGCGATTTCGCGGATGAGGTTCATCTGGATCTCGAAGCCGCAGGTGACCGGGTTGTCCGGCGCGTCCCCGCCCAGCGACGTAACGCCACGAACCACCGACTTCGCCGCGCCCAGCAGCGAAAACCCCTCCGCAGGCTCCTCCGGAGCAGGTTGCTCCGCTTCGGTTTGGAGATGCTCGGTTTCCACCAGCACCCCGATGCGATGGCTGGTCACGGCGAGGAAACTCCCGTTGCCGGCCGAGGTCAGGTTATCGCCGAAGCGGACCGCGGCATCGGTCGGCGACCCTGCCTGCACGAGTCCCCACAACCCAGGGTCGTGCACCAGCTCATCACCCATGAACGCCCCGCTTCGCAACACCTTCATCGGAGCCGGGCTCACGCGGTGCTTCTCCGCCATCCGAAGGCTTGGACCCGCAACTACGTGCGGGACCCGGTTCACTCCCTGGATGTTGGACGCGACGTAACCCTCCCGCTCATCATCGCCGAAGACGCAGACGAGCTGCTCCGAGTTGTGCACCCAGTGCTTCACCAGGAGCTTCACCATCGACGAAGTACTGCGTCCCACCACGGCTCCCGTCATGCCCGGCCGTAGCTCATCGCTACCAGCCTGCGCCCGTCGTCTTCGGCCACGGACGCGCCGATCTCCAGTCCGGAACCGTCCGTGAACTGGACCTTCAGGAAATGAATCTTCCCGGACTTGTACTCCCGGCCGAGCTTGCGGGTGGTCACGTCGCACGTTGCGACGACGGACCGGGGCCATTCGCTCAGACTCCGCACGACCGGCGGCGCCGGCCCGTCGTCGACCACCTCGACGGGCTCGGCGCTGCTCTCACCGCTCCCGCCGGAGAGCAGCCCAGCCCCCATCCGCCGGGCGCGGCTGAACAAGGACCCAGTCTCGGCTGCGGGCTCCTCCTCGGGATCAGACACACCGACGAGGGCCAGCCGGCGGTCGGATAGCACCCACACCGCCCGGCCGCCCTGCTGCCGGTAGACGTCGACCAACGACGCCGCCGCACAATCGGGTTGTCCACCCACCACCACACCCGCCGGTGCGTCCTGGTAGGCCGGATCGCTGCCGCCGAGGGCACCGTCCGCGATTTCCAGCAACGCACCGCCGACTCCGCCGGCGACCCGTGCCGCGAAGCCCTTCTTCGGATTGCCGTCCGCATCCCGCCCGGACACCTCGAAGAGGTACTTGCCCCGCGCGTCGATCACCCAGCAGATCGGCTCGCCCGGCTGCGCCCACGACTGGCGCAATGCGACGACTTCGATCACGAGAAGCCCTTCTCCTGCGCGGATTTACGCTCTTCTTCACTCATCTGACCGGTCACCTGCTCCTCGCCCTTGCCGTAGACGTACTCCGCGCCCTGCTCGATCGCGGCGTCCTTGGCCGTGTTCATGCCCGCATCGAAGAGGGCACCGGTGAACCGGGTCTGGCCACCGAGGGTACTCGTCAGGAATCGCTGGGCCAGGTTCCCGGCGAGCGCCTCCGAACCGGTCACGCCCTGCATGAAGCGGTTGCCCGTAGTCGTGGCGAAACTGCCTGCGTCGGCTCGCGTGAGGGTGCTGAACATGGCGTTCGAGTCCAGCTTCCGGGCCACGAATTGGGCGACCTTCCCGCCGTTGCGCAGCTCGTTCATCTTGTCGATGACCTGCCGGAGCTTGCCGACCTCACGGACTTTCTGCAGGAGCTCCTCCAGCCGCTTGACCAGCTTCGCGATCTGCATCTGGATCTTGGTGACCCGCATGGTGATGCGCACGCCGGTGGAGCCGACCTGGACGGTGGTCGTCGCACCCGCGGTCGCCACCGATGCACCCGCCGTGATCCAGGACGCGGCCAGGGCTGCCAACCACTGGACGATCAGGCCGATGACCAGCTCGGTGATGATGTCGATGACGAACTCGACGAACATGTCGAAGATGTCGGCGATCATGTCCAGCGTGCCCTTGAGGTCGCGGATGTCCGCAGCCAGGGCCTTCGCGCCGTCACCGAATTCCGTCATCTGCTTGCGGAATGCGTCGCCGTCCTTGCCGACCCAGGTCTCCGCCGTCGCCTGCGCCCGTTGCGGCTCCTGCTCGGCGACCTGGTCGAGCCACTTCGCGACGTTCTCCCAGCCCTCACCGGTGGCGCGCATCTGCTCTGGGTCGCCGATGGCGAACTCCGCGAGCTCGATCAGCGGGCTGAGCACGATGGACACCAGGAAGCCCAGGCCGTTGCTCATCAACGCCTGGCCGGGGCTGGTCAGCAGCTCCAACTGCTCCGCACGCGCCGACACCATGGCCACGCCCCACTCTGGCGGGGACGAGGCGTCCGCCAGGTCCTGGGAAGTGCCCACCAACGACGAGCCGCGGCCCGCGGCTTGCTCGAACCAGTTCTTCGAGTTTCCGTCGCCGTTGTTCAGGCTCTGGAAGTCACCGGGTCCCTGCGGCGCGCTCATCCGCCCAGCCCCTCTCCGGCCTTCTTCAGCATCTCGGAGATCTGCTGCTCGGTGTCGGCGTAGTCCTTGACCGTCTCGTCCAGTGCTTCCTTCATGTGCTGCAGGAATTCCCGCGCCTTTGTCGCCAATTCCTTGCAGGAGTCCAAGCTCTCGAAGTACTTGCTGCTCAGGCCCACGGCGTCGCCGATGGGACCGAAGCACTGGTCGTCGACCTTGGCCTGGTGGAGCAGGTCGGCGAGCTGGCCGAACTTGTCGGCCAGGCTCTCGCAGCCCTGGCCGTGGCCGGTCAACGTGCCCGGCGTCATCTTCAAGTCAGTCAAGACAATTCCCCTCAGCGAAGGAACGAGCCCGCAGAGAAGTCGTCGTCATCGACGTCGGCGCTTCGCTGCGGCGGCCGCTTGGACGGCGCCTGACCCGCATTCGGTTCCCGCTGCGGGGGAGGTGTTGCCGCAGGTCCGGGCTGGTTGGGCGTTTCATCCCCAGTTGTCGGTTTGATCGCCACGCCTTCGACGTTGAACGCTTCCTGGAACTTGTCGAACTGGTCGCCCAGGATCGGCGCCACCGTGTTGTTGAGCTGCTCAGCCGCCGACGCCGTCGCCTGCCGGATGGTCGCCATGATCTGCTGCTGCAGGTCGTTCGCCGACTGGCGCATCGCGTTCGGCGCCAGGCGCAGGTCCAGCACCGCCCCGGAGGGCGCGACGGTCACCGTCACCGACCGGTCCGGGCTGCTCGCCGTGCCCTGCATGCCCTGCATCGCGGACTGCAGTTCCGACGCCTTCTGCGCCTGCTCTTCGAACTTGCGCATCATCTCCTGGATGCGCTCAGCCGCGCTGCTCACCGTCTGTCCCCTTAGCTTCCGGTCCGTTGCGATCGAGACTATCCGACCGTCCACCGCACCTTGCGCCATTCGCAAATCCGTTCCCGCGAGCAAATCACCCGTGGGCATGCCTCCTGTTGCTGAAGCGAACACGACGCGCTAGTTGCACGAGGACCACCACGATCATGAGGCTGGCCGCGGCAATCAGACCCAGCAGGACGTTAAGCCCGGTCCTGTCGTAGCGCTCCGGCAGGAGCACCGTGGTGGGCCCGGTGCAGCGGACCTCGGCCGGGCCGGCGAACCACGCGGGTTCCGGCCCGGGCAGCCGCGAGCTCCGGAGGCTGCTGGCCGGGCGGTCCGGGATGAGCTCGCGCGCCTCACCGGCCTGCGGGATCACCTGGCACTTCACGTACTCATCCCGTTGCGCGGCCAGGCCGAACGGCTGCCCCCGCTCCAGCTCCACGTGTGCGACCGGGTCGGCCGTGGCCTCGCCCGCGCCGAAGGCCCGGGACCCGATGGTGACCTCGGCGGAAACCAGGAAATAGCCACCGGTGACCAGCCAGAGCAGCACGAGAACGATGATCCAGCGCAGCACGCGCGGCGGTTTCTTCCGCGCGATGGCGCCGTTCGTTGCGGGATGCACGCGAACTTCGTACCAGATAGCCGTTTCCCGCCGCGCACGTTCCCGCCAACACGAGCTGAGGGGCACCCTCGATCAAGAGCGCCCCTCAGCTACCACGGGAAAAATCAGTCGCGGAGGAGCGCGCTCACCTCGTCGCGGACCTTGTGGGCCGCCGCGCGGAGGCCGTCGACCGTCGGGCCGTGCCGGAGGACGTCGCGGGCCGTCGCCGGGAGGACGTTCGGCAGCGCCGCGCCGAACAGCGCGCGCAGGCTCTGCACCGTCGCACCCTGCGCACCCAGGCCGGGTGCCAGGATCGGGCCGTTGAGGCGGGAGAAGTCCAGCTCGTCGGCGCCGATGGTGGCTCCCGCCACCACTCCGACGTGCCCCATCGGCTCCGCGTCCGCATTGGTCTCCGCGGCCGAGTCCACGATGTACTGGGCGACCGAGTCGCCGCTGCCGTGGATCGACCGCTGGAGACCCGCGCCCTCCGGGTTGGAGGTGCGCGCCAGCACGAACACCCCGCGGCCCGTCTGCTCGGCGATGCCGATCGCCGGGGCGAGCGAGCCGTAGCCGAGGTACGGCGACACCGTGATCGCATCCGCCGCCAGCGGCGCGTGCTCGTCCAGGTAGGCCATCGCGTACGCCGCCATCGTGGAGCCGATGTCGCCGCGCTTGATGTCCAGCAGCACCAGCGCGCCGGCCTGCCGCGCCTCCCGGATCGTCTTCTCCAGCACGGCGATTCCGGCCGAGCCGTACACCTCGAAGAACGCCGACTGCGGCTTGAGCACCGCGACCTCGCCGGCCAGCGCCTCCACCGCGGTCATCGCGAACCGCTCCAGCGACCGCGGGGTCTCGTCGAGATCCCACGCGTGCAGCAGCGACGGGTGCGGGTCGATGCCGACGCACAGCGCACCGCGCGCCCGCACCGACTCCGCCAGCCGCTGGCCGAAGCCCGCCCGCAGCGGATCAGTCATCGCTGCTCACCGCCCTGCCGAAGGGCCGCCTGCAACGCCTGCAGGGGCCGGACCCCGATGTTGCCGTGGATGGTGGCCTCGATGCCCTGCACCGCCGCCGCCGCGCCCTGCACCGTGGTGATGCACGGGATGTCGCGGGACACCGCGGCGGTGCGGATCTCGTAGCCGTCCACGCGCGGGCCCGGGTTGCCGTACGGAGTGTTGATCACCATGTCGACCTCGCCGGCCTTGATCAGCTCGACGATGTCGCGCTCCGCGCCGTTGCGCTCGATGTGCTTGCGCACCACCGTGGACGGGATTCCGTTGCGGCGCAGCACCTCCGCGGTGCCGCTGGTGGCCAGGATCTCGAAGCCGAGGTCCGCCAGCCGCTTGACCGGGAACACCAGGGACCGTTTGTCCTTGTTGGCCACCGACACGAACACCCGGCCGCCGGTCGGCAGCGAACCGTAGGCGCCGGCCTGCGACTTGGCGAAGGCCTGCCCGAAGGAGGTGTCGATGCCCATCACCTCGCCGGTGGACTTCATCTCCGGCCCGAGCAGCGAGTCCACGCCGACGCCCTCGCGGGTGCGGAACCGGTGGAACGGCAGCACGGCTTCCTTCACCGCGACCGGCGCGTCGATCGGCAGTTCCGCGCCATCGCCCTCCGGCGGCAGCAGGCCCTCCGCGCGCAGGTCCGCGATCTTGGCGCCGAGCATGATCCGGGCCGCCGCCTTGGCCAGCGGCGCGGCGGTCGCCTTGGACACGAACGGCACGGTCCGCGAGGCGCGCGGGTTGGCCTCCAGCACATACAGCACGTCGTCCTTGAGCGCGTACTGCACGTTCAGCAGGCCGTGCACGCCGATGCCGCGGGCGATGGCCTCGGTGGACTTTCGCACCTGCTCGATGTCCTGACGCCCCAACGTGATCGGCGGCAGCGCGCACGCCGAGTCGCCGGAGTGGATACCGGCCTCCTCGATGTGCTCCATCACGCCACCGAGGTAGATGTCGGTGCCGTCGCAGAGCGCGTCCACGTCGATCTCGATCGCGTCGTCGAGGAAGTTGTCCACCAGCACCGGGTGGTCCGGGGTGACCTCGGTGGCGCGGGCGATGTAGTTCTCCAGCGACGCCTCGTCGTAGACGATCTCCATGCCCCGGCCGCCGAGCACGTAGGACGGCCGCACCAGCACCGGGTAGCCGATCTCGTCGGCGATCCGCTTGGCACCCTCGAACGACGTCGCGGTGCCGTAGCGCGGCGCGGGCAGGCCCGCCCCGGCCAGCACGTCGCCGAACGCGCCGCGGTCCTCGGCGAGGTGGATCGCCTCCGGCGGCGTGCCCACGATCGGCACCCCGGCCTCGGCCAGCCGCTTCGCCAGACCCAGCGGGGTCTGCCCGCCGAGCTGCACGATCACGCCCGCCACGGTGCCGGACTGCTGCTCGGAGTGCACGACCTCCAGGACGTCCTCGAAGGTCAGCGGCTCGAAGTAAAGCCGGTCCGAGGTGTCGTAGTCGGTGGAGACCGTCTCCGGGTTGCAGTTGACCATCACGGTCTCGTACCCGGCCTCCCGCAGCGCCATCGCGGCGTGCACGCAGGAGTAGTCGAACTCGATGCCCTGGCCGATGCGGTTCGGGCCCGAACCGAGGATGATCACCTTCGGCCGCTCGCGCTGCTCGGTGACCTCCGACTCGGCCGCCGGGTCGGACTCGTAGGCCGAGTAGTGGTACGGCGTCCGGGCCGCGAACTCCGCCGCGCAGGTGTCCACCGTCTTGTACACCGGCCGCACGCCCAGCCGGTGCCGCAGCGCGCGAACCCCGTCCTCACCGGCCAGTTCCGGCCGCAGCGCCGCGATCTGCCGGTCCGAGAGCCCGGCCCGCTTCGCGCGCCGCAGCAGCGCCGCGTCCAGCACCGGCGCCTCGACCACCTCGCCGCGCAGCTCCACCCACGCCGCGATCTGGTCGACAAACCATGGGTCGATGCCCGATGCCTCGTGCACCTGCTCAATCGTGGCGCCCAGCCGGAGCGCGCGCTCCACGGTGTAGAGCCGCCCGTCGTGCGGCGTCCGCAGTTCGTCCAGAGTGGACTCGACGGTGACGCCGTCAGGGTCCTGCCCCGGAGAGTCGGGCACAGTCCAGAAACCGGCCGCCTTCGTCTCCATCGAGCGCAGCGCCTTGCCCAGCGCCTCGGAGAAGCTGCGGCCCACCGCCATCGCCTCGCCGACGCTCTTCATCGTCGTCGTCAGCTCCTGGTCCGCGCCCGGGAACTTCTCGAAGGCGAACCGCGGCACCTTCACCACGACGTAGTCCAGCGTCGGCTCGAAACTCGCCGGGGTCTCGCCGGTGATGTCGTTGCGGATCTCGTCGAGGGTGTAGCCCACGGCCAGCTTCGCGGCGATCTTCGCGATCGGGAAGCCGGTGGCCTTCGACGCCAGCGCCGAGGACCGCGACACCCGCGGGTTCATCTCGATGACCACCATCCGGCCGGTGTCCGGGTGGATGGCGAACTGGATGTTGCAGCCACCGGTGTCCACCCCGACCTCGCGCAGCACCGCGATGCCCACGTTGCGCATGTGCTGGTACTCGCGGTCGGTCAGCGTCATCGACGGCGCCACCGTCACCGAGTCACCGGTGTGCACGCCCATCGCGTCGATGTTCTCGATCGAGCAGATGACCACCACGTTGTCGGCGTGGTCGCGCATCAGCTCGAGCTCGTACTCCTTCCAACCGAGAACGCTCTCCTCGATCAGGACCTCGTGCACCGGCGACTCGGCCAACCCGAAGGAGGCCATCCGCTCCAGGTCTTCCTCGGTGTGCGCCATGCCCGAACCCAGGCCGCCCATGGTGAAGCTGGGCCGGATCACCACCGGCAGGCCCCGCTCCGCGACGAACGCGCGTACGTTCTCCATCGACTTGCACACCGCCGACTCCGGCACCTCGCCGCCGACGGCGCGCACGATGTCCTTGAACCGCTGCCGGTCCTCACCGCGCTGGATCGCCTCGAAGTCGGCGCCGATCAGCTCCACGCCGTAGCGCTCCAGCACCCCGCGCTCGTGCAGCGCGACCGCCGTGTTCAGCGCGGTCTGCCCGCCCAGCGTGGCCAGGATCGCGTCCGGCCGCTCGGCGTCGATCACCTTCTCCACGAACTCCGGGGTGATCGGCTCGATGTAGGTGGCATCGGCAAACTCCGGGTCCGTCATGATCGTCGCCGGGTTGGAGTTCACCAGCGAGACGCGGATGCCCTCCTCCCGCAGTACCCGGCACGCCTGCGTGCCGGAGTAGTCGAACTCGCAGGCCTGGCCGATCACGATCGGCCCGGAACCGATGACGAGTACGTGCTTGATATCGGTCCTCTTCGGCATCAGCGCAGTACCGCCTCTCCGCGATTCACTGGTCCGCCTCTCCGCGATTCACAGTGGTGGTTGCGTCCCGGCTCCATCTCGCGTTTCGCAGTTTCCGGTGGCGGGTTTGCGTCACGGTCCCCTGAGGTGCGGTACAGCACGACTCTGCTTGACACAGCGCTACTCATGACGCCTCCGACATCAGGTCGACGAATTTGTCGAACAGCGGCGCGGCGTCGTGCGGACCCGCCGCCGCTTCGGGGTGGTACTGGACGCTGAACGCCGGGCCGTCGAGCAGCCGCAGCCCCTCGACCGCACCGTCGTTCGCGCAGTGGTGGCTGACCATCGCGCGGCCGAAGTCGGTGTCGAACCGCTCGCCCGGCTCGCCCTCGACGGCGAAGCCGTGGTTCTGCGCGGTGATCGCGACCTGGCCGGTCTCGGCGTCGATCACCGGGATGTTGATGCCCCGGTGCCCGTAGCGCAGCTTGTAGGTGCCGCGGCCGAGCGCGCGACCCAGGATCTGATTGCCGAAGCAGATGCCGAACAGCGGCAGCTTGCGGTCCAGGGCCTGGCGGGTCAGCTCGACCTGCTGGTCGGTGGTGGCCGGGTCGCCCGGCCCGTTGGACAGGAACAGCCCGTCCGGCCGCACCGACAGTACTTCGTCCAATGTGGACGACAGCGGCAGCACATGGACCTCGATGCCGCGCTCGGCCATCATCCGCGGCGTGTTGGACTTGATGCCCAGGTCCAGCGCGGCCACGGTGAACCGCTTCTCGCCGACGGCCGGGACGAGGTAGGGCTCGTTGGTCGTGACGTCACCGGCGAGCGAGGCGCCGGCCATCTCGGCGCCGGCCTTGACCGCGGCCACCATCTCGTCGTCGGAACCCAGTTCCGGGCCGGAGAAGATGCCGCCGCGCATCGCGCCCAGCTCGCGGACGTGCCGGGTCAGGGTGCGGGTGTCGATCCCGGCGATGCCGACGATCCCCTGCCGCTCCAGCTCCTCGACCAGCGACCGGCGGGAGCGCCAGTTCGACGGGATGCGGGCGGGGTCGCGCACGGCGTAGCCGGCGACCCAGATGCGCGCGGACTCGTCGTCCTCGTCGTTCCAGCCGGTGTTGCCGATCTGCGGCGCGGTCTGCACCACGATCTGGCGGTGGTACGAGGGGTCGGTCAGGGTCTCCTGGTAGCCGGTCATGCCCGTGGTGAACACGACCTCACCGAGGGTGCGACCCACCTTGCCGTAAGCCTCCCCGCGGAAGATCCGGCCATCCTCGAGCACAAGTGCGGCCGGGGTGTACGCGGTCATTTGTCCTCCTGCCGCGACTCAGCGGAGTCGCGGGTCGATTCGGGTAGGTGGTCGCGTTCGGGTCGTGAGTGCGAAACCGGCCTGGAGCCCTGTTTCGCACTCACGACCTCGTCGGCGGGCGAGATCGCCCGGACCGCTTCGACCCACTCGGTCTGCGTTGTCTTGTCGTCGCCGCGGAACCCGGTGTCCAGCAGCTGCTCGCCCAGCCGCCAGGTCACCACGACCAGGCCGGCTCCGGGCACCACCTTGTTGGCCAGCTTGTGGTCCAGGCGGCTGTCCACGATGGACTCCGCCGGGATCCAGAGGTCGCTGGCCCCGGTTCGTCGCAGCAGCAGACCCGAGGCGTGCAGGTGCGCGATTCCGTTGGCGCGGTGGCCGATGTCGCCGACGGCGATGCGGTCCTGCCAGTCGGTCGCCCGGGTGGTCCCGACGTACATGCCGGTCGCGGCGGGCAGCAGCTCCTCGCCCGGTTCGGCCGGCGGCACCGGGAAGTCCGGCAGTTCGGCGGCCTGGCGGCGGGACCGGTTGGCCCAGCCGCGCCGCATGCCGAAGAACACCAGCGCGACCATCGCGGCCATGCCGAGCACCCACAGGAACCGTTCCATCAGCGCCTCACCTTGCCCTCGTGCGCGGTGACCTTGCCGCGCAGCAGCGTCGCCACCACGCGGCCGGGCAGCCGCATGCCTTCGAACGGCGAGTTCTCCCCGAGGCTGGCCAGCTCCGCGCCGCGCACCGTCCACTCGGCGTCCGGGTCGACCAGCACCAGGTTCGCGGGTTCGCCCGCGGCGACCGGTCGGCCCTGGCCGGTCAGCCCGGCGATCTCGGCGGGCCGCTCGCTCATCACCCGGGCCACGCCGCGCCAGTCCAGCAGGCCGGTGCGCACCATCGTCTGCACGACGATGCCGAGCGCGGTCTGCAGGCCGAGCATGCCGGGCTTCGCCGCGGACCACTCGCAGTCCTTGTCCTGCGCGGCGTGCGGGGCGTGGTCGGTGGCCACGCAGTCCACGGTGCCGTCGGCCAACGCCCGGCGCAGCGCCAGCACGTCGGCTTCGGTGCGCAGCGGCGGGTTGACCTTGTTCACCGGGTCGTAGGTCTCCAGCCGGTCGTCGGTCAGCAGCAGGTGGTGCGGCGTGACCTCGGCCGAAACCCGGCCGTCTGCCTTCCGCGACTTCCACCAGCGCAGGATCTCCGCGGTGCCCTCGGTGGAGACGTGGCAGATGTGCAGCGTGCCGCCGGTGTGCCCGGCGAGCAGGCAGTCGCGCGCGACGATCGCTTCCTCGGCCGGGGCGGGCCAGCCCGCCAAGCCCAGCCGGGCGGCGTTCGCGCCCTCGTGCGCCTGCGCGCCCACCGTCAGCCGCGGCTCCTCGGCGTGCTGCGCGACCACGCCGCCGAAGGACTTCGTGTACTCCAGCGCGCGGCGCATGATCAGCGGGTCGTGCACGCAGTGGCCGTCGTCCGAGAACACCCGGACCTCGGCGGCGCTGCGGCGCATGGTGCCCAGCTCGGCGAGCTTCTCCCCCTTCAGCCCCACCGTCACCGCGCCCACCGGGTGCACGTCGACCAGGCCGACCTCGCGGCCGCGCCGCCAAACGTGCTCGACGATCACGGCGTTGTCCGCGACCGGATCGGTGTTGGCCATCGCGAAGACCGCGGTGTAGCCGCCGAGCGCGGCGGCCGTCGAACCGGTCTCGACGGTCTCGGCGTCCTCCCTGCCCGGCTCCCGCAGGTGCGTGTGCAGGTCCACGAAGCCCGGCAGCGCCACGGCGCCCCCGGCGTGCACGATCTCGTCGACATCCGCAGCGGGACCCGACTCCAGACCAGGACCGATCTCGGCGATCACCTCGCCGTCGACCAGCACGTCCACCGGATCGCCCACGCCGTACGGGCGGACGTCCTTCAACAGCACCCGGCTCATGGCTGTCCCGCCTCCAGTCCCGCCTCTCCGCGATTCACAGTTCCGCCTCTCCGCGATTCACAGTTGTGGTTGCGCCCGGGACCAATCTCACGTTTGGTGGTTTCTTGTGGCTGGTTTGCGTCGCGGTCCCCTTGGGTGCGGTTGAGGAGGACGCGGGTTGACACAGGGCTGCTCATGCGCCGAGCTCCTCTCCGGCCAGCAGGTGGTAGAGCACCGCCATCCGCACGTGCACGCCATTGCTGACCTGCTGGGTGATGGCGGCGCGCGGCGAATCGGCCACGGCCGGCGCGATCTCCATGCCGCGCAGCATCGGGCCGGGGTGCAGGACCACGGCGTGCTCGGGCAGCTTGCCCAGCCGAGCCTCGTTGAGGCCGTAGGCGATCGAGTACTCGCGCGCCGACGGGAAGAACCCGCCGTGCATCCGCTCCGCCTGGACCCGCAGCATCATCACCGCGTCCAGCTTCGGCAGCTCCGGGTCCAGCTCGTGACGCACCTCCGCGCCCCACTGCTGCGCCCCGGCGGGCACCAGCGTCGGCGGCGCGACCAGCACCACCTCGGCGCCGAGGGTGCGCAGCAGGTGCACGTTCGAGCGCGCCACCCGGCTGTGCAGCAGGTCGCCGACGATCGCGATGCGGCGACCGGACAGCTCGCCCAGCCGCTCCCGCAGCGTCGCGGCGTCCAGCAGCGCCTGGGTGGGATGCTCGTGCATGCCGTCGCCGGCGTTTACGACCTGGGTGCCGACCTCGTCCAGCCATCCGGCCAGCCGGTGCGCGGCGCCCGAAGCGGGGTGCCGGATGATCACGCAGTCGGCCCCGGCGGCGGCCAGCGTCAGCGCGGTGTCGCGCAGCGACTCGCCCTTGTTCACCGAAGAACTGCTGGCCGAGACGTTGATCACGTCGGCGCTCATCCACTTCCCGGCGATCTCGAAGGACACCCGGGTGCGCGTGGAGTTCTCGTAGAACAAGGTCACCACGGTCCGGCCGCGCAGCGTCGGCAGCTTCTTGACCTCGCGCCCCAGCAGCGTCTGCTTCAGGGTGTCGGCGGTGTCGAGCACGCTCGTCGCGGTGGCGGCGTCCAGCCCCTCAGTGGAAAGCAGGTGGCGCATCAGTAGGTCACCTCCCCCGTGCCTTGCGGGACTCCCGCACCCGGGCGGCGCAGCACCACGCAGTCCTCGCCGTCGGTCTCGGCGAGCCGCACGGCGACGTCCTCGGAACGCGACGTCGGGATGTTCTTGCCGACGTAGTCGGCGCGGATCGGCAACTCGCGGTGGCCGCGGTCGACCAGCACCGCCAACTGCACGGCCCGCGGTCGGCCCTGGTCACGCAGGGCGTCGAGGGCGGCGCGCACGGTGCGGCCGGAGAACAGCACGTCGTCGACGAGCACGACCAGCGCGTTGTCGATGCCCTGCTTGGGCAGGTTGGTGGGCTCCAGCGGACGGTTCGGGCGGTGCCGCAGGTCGTCGCGGAAGAGCGTGATGTCGAGGGTGCCCGTGGGCACCGTCACGCCGCTGAATTCGCCGATCTTCGCGGCGAGCCGCCGAGCGAGCGAGGTCCCCCTGGTGGGGATGCCCAGCAGCACCACGTCGCTGTTTCCGGCGTCCAGCGCGGTCTTCTCGATGATCTGGTGGGCGATCCGGGCTATCGTGCGCGCAACGTCACCGGCCGAAAGCAGCTCCCGCTGCCCGACCGGGTCCGCCGCGTCCGCCGGTTGGCGTGACGCCACGGTGCGACCTCCTTCCCCGCCTCTCTGGACGGGTCCTTAAAGGATGGTGTATGAGCTGCCCCGCAGTGGCGGGCTCGAAAACCGCTGCCGCATGCCGGGCTGCCTTGTACGCTATCAGCGCCGCGAGGTCAATCGACCGGGTGGTGTGGTGGCGTTCGCCGCATTGCCGAGAAAGACCAACTTGACCTGGTGACGCTAGCGAGCGAACATTACTCTCCGTATCGATCTGAGCTTTGCTCCCCGGCTGCCGTTATCGGCTGACGGGGCGAACGAAACGGAGAAACGCCACATGGGCGACTACGCCAAGGCGCTGGGCAGCAAGCTCCGCGCTATCCGCCAGCAGCAGGGTCTGTCGCTGCACGGCGTCGAGCAGAAGTCTGGCGGGCGGTGGAAGGCCGTGGTCGTCGGGTCCTATGAGCGAGGCGACCGTGCGGTGACCGTGCAGAAGCTGGCCGAACTGGCCGACTTCTACGGGGTTCCGGTCGCGGAACTGCTTCCCGAAGGCCGGGTGCCGTCCGGCGCCGAGCCTGCCACCAAAGTTGTGATCAACCTGGAGCGGCTGCAGCAGCTACCTGCGGAGAAGGTGGGCCCGCTGGCCCGCTACGCGGCCACCATCCAGAGCCAGCGCGGTGACTACAACGGCAAGGTGCTGTCCATCCGCACCGAGGACCTGCGATCCCTGGCCATCATCTACGACATGACGCCAGGTGAGCTCACCGAGCAGCTCATCGACTGGGGCGTGCTTCCCCCGGAGGCCCGCCCAGCCCGGGAGGAGTGACACCACACCCGGTCCACCCGTTCGGGCGAGGCCGGGCACGGGAAGGGGCACCCACCGCGACTCAGGAGTCGCAGACGGGTGCCCCTCCGCTATGTCCGAGTGAAGAGAGCGTTCGCCCGGCTATGCCGGATGGAGGTGACCTTCACCCATCACCCGTACGGCGGCGCAGCTACGTGTGAGTGCGCCCTTGTTCGACCAAGGGTGTCCCTCACACGTAACTCGTTCGGGCTAATCTGCGGCGGTCTGCTCCGGGCGGACCGACTTGCGGAGGCTGTCGGCGATGCCGGCGATGCGGCCCAGCACGCCGTTGACGAACCGCGGCGAGTCGTCCGTGGACAGCGCCTTGACCAGCTCCACCGCCTCGTCGATGGCCACCGCCGGCGGCACGTCGTCGCTCCACAGCAGCTCGTACAGGCCCAGCCGCAGCACCGAGCGGTCCACCGCGGGCATCCGCCCGAGCGACCAGCCCTCGGCGTGCTGCGTGAGCAGCTCGTCGATCCGCTCGCGGTTCGCGGTGACACCCTCGACCAGGGTGACCGTGTAGTCGCCGACCGGCGGCACCTCCGGCGAGCCGACCCGATCGGCCAGCAGCGTCACCGCGTCGATGCCGCGCTGGTCGGCCTCGTAGAGGAAGTCCACGGCACGCTTGCGTGCCTTGCTCCGAGAACCCACCTCACACCCTCTTTCCGGCCGGGCCGAGTCCTGCGGCGGATGAGCAGGCGATCATTTGCTACTGACGCGGCTGAGGTACCGGCCGTCGCGCGGGTCGACCTTCACCTTGTCACCGGTGTTGAGGAACAGCGGCACCTGGATCTCCGCACCGGTCTCCAGGGTGGCGGGTTTGGTGCCACCGGTGGAGCGGTCGCCCTGCAGGCCCGGGTCGGTGTGCTGGACGACCAGCTCGACCGAGGCCGGCAGCTCGACGTACAGCGGGTCGTCGTCGTGGCGGGCGACCACCACGGCGCTGTTCTCCAGCATGTAGTTCGCCGCGTCACCGACCACGTCAGGCGAGATGTTGACCTGGTCGTAGGTGTCGGGGTCCATGAACACGTAGTCGGTGCCGTCGTTGTAGAGGTAGGTCATCTCGCGGCGGTCGACGTTCGCGGTGTCCACCTTCACGCCGGCGTTGAAGGTCTTGTCCACGACCTTGCCGGAGAGCACGTTCTTCAGGGTGGTGCGGACGAATGCGCCGCCCTTGCCGGGCTTGACGTGCTGGAAGTTCACGACGGTCCACAACTGGCCGTCGATGTTGAGCACCAGTCCGTTCTTCAAGTCGTTCGTGGATGCCACGGTGGGGGTCTCTCCTGTGGTGATGGCTTGGGCGTGTTTCGTCTGCAACGCGAACCGGATTCCGGCGGGGCCGGCGCACCTCGGTGCGTCAGACTTCGACGAGCTCCTTCGTCGTCAAGGTGAGGAGCTCCGGTGTGCTGGGACGCACGACCAGCGTGTCCTCGATGCGGACCCCGCCCCGGCCTGCCAGGTAGACGCCAGGCTCGACGGTGACCGCCATCCCGGCGGCGATTCTACCGTCCCCCCGCTGCGACAACGCCGGTGCCTCGTGGATCTCCAGGCCGACGCCGTGTCCCAGGCCGTGCGGGAACCGCTCGCCGAAGCCCGCGTCCTCGATCAGCTTGCGGGCCGCCGCATCCACGTCCTTCACCTCGGTGCCGATGCTAAGCGCGCCCCGCCCGGCGGCCTGCGAGGCGCGCACCAGCTCGTAGATCTCGCGCTGCCAATCCGCGGGCTTGCCGAGCACCACGGTCCGGGTCATGTCCGAGTGGTAGCCGTCGACGAGTGCGCCGAAGTCCATCTTCACGAAGTCGCCGGCGGCCAGGACAGCGCCGGTCGGCCGGTGGTGCGGCACCGCGGAGTTCGGCCCGGCGGCGATGATCGTGGCGAACGACGGCCCGGCGGCGCCGTTGTCGAGCATCCGGGTCTCCAGTTCGCGGGCGACCTCCAGCTCGGTGCGGCCGGGGCACAGCCCGCCGTGCTCGATGAGGTCGGCCAGCGCCCGGTCGGCGGCGGCGCAGGCCATCCGCAGCGCCTCGATCTCCGTTTCGTCCTTGATCAGCCGCAGCCGCTCGACGAGGCCCGGCGCGCGCACCAGCTCTGCCTTGCCCGCCGCGTCGGCGAGCGCGTCGCGGCCGTCGACGGTGACGTGCTGGCTCTCGAAGCCGACCCGGCGGTGCTCGGCGGCGGTGCCCCCGATCCGCTCGGCCAACGCCAGATCGCTCGCCCGCTCGATGACCCGCTCCAGGTCCGGCACCTGCGACTCGGCCTGGGTCAGGTACCGGCCATCGGTGCAGAACACGGTGTGCGGCTCGGTTCCCGGCTCGTCGGCGGCGTGCACCACCAGCGCCGCGTTCGATCCGGTGAAGCCGGTCAGGTAGCGGATGTTGAGCAGCTCGGTCACCAACATCGCGTCCAACTCCTGCTCGCGCAGGTGGTTGCGGAGGGCGTGGCGTCGGTGGGCGTGCGGTTCGGACATGTTTCGGAGCCTAACCCGCGAATCCGCGAACGGGCCGGGTCACGCCGGCATCGGCGGGAAGCCGCCACGACCTTGCGCGGGGCGGGTCGTCGGCGCCCGGCGCTACCCTGCCGGCATGTCGCTGTCGTGGAGCGCGTTCGCCAGTCCCTTCGGGGAACTGACGGTGGTCGCGACCGCATCCGGGGTTTGCCGGGTGGACTTCGCAGGGCCGGATCGGGCGCTCGGCGAGTTCGACGAGGCCGCGTTGAGCCGGGACACCGGCGTCGCGTCCGAGGCCGCGCGGCAGCTCGGCGAGTACTTCGCGCGGCAGCGCCGGGAGTTCGACCTGCCGATCGAGTGGGAGCCGCTGGAGGGGCTGCGGTTGCACGTGCTGCGCACGTTGCACGAAATGGTGCCGTTCGGCGAGACGGTGAGCTACAAGCAGCTGGCGGAGCTGTCCGGGCGGCCGGAGGCTTCGCGGGCCGTCGGCACGATCATGGGCAGCAACCCGGTCCCGTTGCTCGTGCCGTGCCACCGGGTGCTGGCCAGCGGCGGCGGGCTCGGCGGTTTCGGCCCCGGGTTGGAGGCCAAGCGGCGGCTGCTGGTGCTGGAGGGCGTCCTGGAACCCAGCCTGCTGGAGCTGGACCTGCTGTCGTGAGTGATCGTGCCGGTAAACCGGTCTTGAGTCGGAACATTCACCCACGAGGGACAGGTGGTAGGTCGTCGCCTTCTGGCCCAGGGTCACCGGAATCGGGATTTCCTCGCAGTTCCCGAAACCACGTGCAGCGCCGCGCTGAGGTCCGGTGAGGTGTCGGCCGAGCAGATCGCCAAAGTGCATTCCGGGGGCGAGCTTTTCCCCGCAACGGCTCAGGAATTCGGCCCGGTAGAACGCGGAGTTACCGTCGTAGACGACGAAGCCTGCTCCGTTGTCCACATCGAGCAGGACGTCGAAGCTGCCGCCGGTTGTCCATCGTGCAGCTCGGCCACGTGCGCAATTTCGCGAGAAATTGACGTTCACCCAGGTGACGGTCAATTTCTCGCGAAATTGTCACCACCTGCACGAACGCACCGCGGCGATCACGAAGCGCAACGATGCCCCGTCACCCGGGGTGGGCGCAATTTCTCGCGAAATTGCGCCCACCCCGGGTGACGGGGCCTGCTTCGGGCACGCGTTCCCGGGCTCGCGGTTGGTGCTGTCGGGATTCGTGAGGGATGCCAGCCGATTTCCGGAAACCGGGAACCGTTCCCGGACTTTCGCGCTGTTGCCGGTTTTCGCCATCCACGGAATCCGGTTGTCCGGAAATGGCTTGTTCGCTGGGTTGGATCGAGCAGTCGTCGGCGGCGCTTCGGAGTATTGGCGGTTGGTGAGGCCGCTCCCACAATTGTTGTGACCCTAAACTAATTCCCCGCCCCGAAGGGATTTGCCGTGCTCAGCAGACGATCCTTCCTCGGCGGCGTCTCCGCCGCCGCCCTCGCCGTCCCCGCCATCGGCAGCCTCGGCACCGTTCCGGCGGCCCTCGCCGGGCCGCGCCGCCCCGACGTCCCGCTACCGCTGACAATCGTCAACCAGAGCGGCCAGTTCGACAACGCCTCGATCTGGGTCTACGTCGTCGGCGTGAACCTCGACTCCGGCGAGCAGTCCCGGGTCACCCCGGACGGCCGACTGGTGGCGGTTTCGCCGTCCGACAACGGCTCCGACGGCTTCGCCGACTACGCCATCCCGCTGCAGGACAGCGGCGACACCACGTTGAACCTGCCGAGCATGTCCGGCCGGATCTACTTCGCGCTGGACGAGAAGCTGAAGTTCAAGGTCGTCGCGGGCGGCGACGGCAAGCCCGCGCTGCAGTACCCGGCGGGCTGGGTCGACACCGACCCGAACCACTCGATCCCGCACGACACCGTCGAGTTCACCCTTAAACGCGACGGCATGTACTGCAACACCACGATGGTCGACATGTTCAGCGTGCCGCTGTCGATCCGGCTGCGGGGCGCGCAGGACCAGACCACCGGCACGATCGCCGCCAGCGGTCGCGAGCGAATCCTGAGCGGTGTCACGGAGAACGCGGACTTCGCCGGGCTGCGCCAGGACGACCTACGGGTGATCGCGCCGGGCCACGGGCTCGACCTCGGCGCTTTCTACGACACCTACTACGACTCCTACATCGAGGCGGTCTGGGCCAAGTACCAGGGCTCCCAGCTGAAGGTGAACACCGGCGACGGCCGGATCTTCACCGGCCAGATCTCGGGCGACACCTTCAACTTCGACGGCGGCGTGCAACCGATCGGCCGACCGTCCACAAGGGATGTTCTGTTCTGCGACGGCGCGCTGGCCGCCCCCAACGACGGCATCACCGGGCCGGTGGCGGCGATCCTGGGCGCCGGGTTCAACCGGTCGATCCTGCTGGACCTCGCCGACCAGCCCGGCACCGACCCGGGCGCGTTCTACCAGCACCAGGTCACCAACCACTTCGCCAAGGTGATGCACGCCAACACCGAGGACGGCAAGGCGTACGGGTTCGCCTTCGACGACGTGGCCGGTTTCGCCTCCTACATCCAGGACGGCGCGCCGAAGTCGATCACCGTGACGCTGACGCCGTGGTGACCGGTTCCGGCTCCCGCCGCGGCGCGGCGACCCGGATCGACACCGAGAAGGCCGTCGCCAGCAGGCACAGCAGGCCCGCGCCGTACCAGGCGGCGGCGTAGTCGCCGAACTGGTCGCGCACCACGCCCGCGATGCTGGCGATGGCCGCCGCGCCGATCTGGTGCGAGGCGAACACCCAGCCGAACACCACTGAGGCGCGGGGCCCGAAGTGCTCCCGGCACAGCGCCATGGTCGGCGGCACGGTGGCCACCCAGTCCAGCCCGTAAAACACCACGAACAGCACCATGCTCGCCTCCACCGAGGGGCCGAGCAGCTGCGGCAGGACGAACAGCGACAGGCCGCGCAGCGTGTAGTAGGCGGCGAGCAGCACACGCGGGTTGACCTTGTCGGTCAGCCAGCCGGAGAGCACCGTGCCGAGCACGTCGAAGACGCCGATCACCGCGAGCAGCCCGGCGGCGGTCGTGGTCGGCATGCCGTGGTCGTGCGCCGCCGGCACGAAGTGCGTGTTCACCAGGCCGTTGGTGCTCGCCCCGCAGATCGCGAAACCACCGGCCAACAGCCAGAAAGCGGGCTTGCGGGTCGCGTCGCGCAGGGTGCGCAGCGCGATCACGGCCGGGTTGCCGCGGTCGCGGACCTGCTCCGGATCCACGCCCGTCGCGCCGTAGGCGGTTACGCCGGCGTCGCGGGGGTGATCGCGCATCACCAGCAGCACCAGCAGGCCGACCAGCAGTGCGGTCCCGGCGATGACCAGCGACGTGAACCGCCAGCCTTGGCTCTCGACGAGCACGGCCGCCAGCGGCAGGAAGATCAGCTGCCCGGTCGCGCTACCGGCGGTCAGCACGCCGCTGACCAGCCCGCGCCGCTGCACGAACCACCGATCGACCACAGTGGACACAAACGCCAGCGCCATCGACCCGGTGCCCACTCCCACCAGGAGACCCCAGCACACGATCAGCTGCCAGCTGGCCGTCATGAACACCGTCAGCCCGCTGCCGACCGCAATGAGCAGCAGCGCCGCGACGGTGACCCGGCGGATGCCGAAGCGCGCCATCAGCGCCGCCGCGAACGGCGCCGTGAGGCCGTAGAGCAGGAGGTTCAGCGACACGGCGGCCGAGATGACGCTGTGCGGCCAGCCGAACTCGTCGTGCAGCGGATTCATGAAGACTCCGGGCATCGACCGGAAGGCGGCGGACCCGAGCAGGGCGATGAAGGCGACACCGGCCACCCACCAGGCAGGGTGGACGCGTCGCGCGGTCCCAGTGGTGATCACCCTGCCAGCCTCGCCGAGTCCGCCGCCCGGAACCAGTGGCCGGAGAGACAAGATGTGAGAAGATCCGGCCATGGCCACCAGCCCACACAGGATCGCCGTGCTCGGCATCCCCGACGTCGTCGGCTTCGACCTGGCGATCCCCTCGCAGATCTTCGCCGGCGCCCGCGACGAGGACGGCAAGCCGTTCTACGACGTCCAGGTCTGCAGCCTCGACGGCGGCCCGATCCGCACCACCAAGGGGTTCTCCATCCTACCCGGGGCCAGCCCGGACTTCCTGACCGCGCCGGACACGCTGATCATCCCGGGCACCTACGTCGCGGGGCCGCGCACCGACGGCGGCATCGACGCGGAGCTGGCGGACTACCTGGCCGGGCTGCCGCGCGGCACGCGGATCATGTCGATCTGCACCGGTGCCTTCGTGCTCGCCGCGGCCGGGCTGCTCGACGAGCGCCCGGCGACCACACACTGGGCGCACGTCCAGCGGTTCCAACGGCTCTACCCGCAGGTGCGGCTGCACCCGGACGTGCTGTTCGTGGACGACGGCGACGTGCTGACCTCGGCCGGGGTGGCCGCCGGGATCGACCTGTGCCTGCACGTGATTCGCCGCGACCACGGCAGCGAGGTCGCCAACCACGCGGCCCGGTCCAGCGTCGTGCCGCCGTGGCGGGACGGCGGCCAGTCCCAGTTCATCGAGCGGCCGCTGCCGGAAACCGGCGGCAACGGCACCGCACCGACGCGCGCGTGGATGCTCGAACGCCTCGCCGAGCCCCTCACCCTGGACGACGTGGCGGTCCAGGCCGGGATGACCGTGCGCACCTTCACCCGCAGGTTCCGGGAGGAGACCGGCACCAGCCCGCTGGACTGGCTGCTGCAGCAACGCATCGAACGCGCCCGCCACCTCCTGGAAGCGACCGACCTGCCGATCGACGCGGTCGCGGAGCAGTCGGGCCTGCACACCGCGACGTCGCTGCGGAAGCACCTGCGCCTGCGCCTCGGCACCAGTCCCGCCGCCTACCGCCGAACCTTCCGCCGCACGACGTGACCTGACGGCGTGACCTGAGGGCGTGGGTGCCGTGAGCGTTTCTGGGCGCTATGGCACCCAGAAACGCTCACGGGTCCTCTCGCCCCTGGCTGAACTGTCACGGAAAAGGTAATTCGCCGCTGATCAGCGGCGGAGGTCACCGGCCGGGGCGTGCGCGTCCCACTCCTGCTGGGAGACGTCGGCGATCGCCGAACCGTTGGCGGCGGCGGCCTCCGCACTCACCGTCCACAGTAGACCGTTGTCGTCGAGCAGACCGACCACCCCCCGCGGGGATCGCATCGCGGGCGCCGCGGCGCGGATGGTGCCGGCGACCGGTAGCCCGTCCAGCGCGGGCACCCTCACGTCGAGAACCCTGGTGACCAATTGCTCCGCGACGGAGCGACGCTCGACGCGGACCCGCTGCCCATTGCGCACCACATCGACCGTGCGAGCCGGAGATGGCGCCGCGAAGCCGTCGAGGACCGCCGCCGCCTGCCTGGGCGTCCGGCACCCGTCGGCCCCGGTGACGTCGATGCCGAAGTGGCGGATGTCGGTCGGAGCCGGGAACAACGCGGTGGCGCGGAGAAGGTCCACCGGAACCGTCCCGCAAGGATCCACTGTGGACACGGGCGCGTGCCCGCCGGGACCGCGGACGAGACCTGGGCCTTCCTGCCAGGGGCCGGGCACGACCACCGGTACGTAGGGATGGCGGGTGAAATCCCGGTCCCAGAAGGTGATCGTGGTGCCCGTGGCGGTCTGGTGGGCGATCGCGAACGCGTCCAGCGCCGGAACCCACATCCAGTCCGCGCTGAACGCATCCACCACCGAACGCGACCGCTTGGCGCCCGCGGCGTCGAAACCCTTCTCGGTCAAGGCCTGCGGCTGGTCGGTGAACTCGGGATTGCGCGCGCGGAGCACGAACTGGCCAGCGCCGTTCCAGCCCGCGCCGGCAGCGGTGGTGTCGGTGAACATAAGATAGAACCAGCCGTCCAGGTACAGCGCGGAGGGCTGACCCGCGCCGTAGACGTTCTCCCGGTTCACCTCGCCGGAAGCCGTGACGATCGGGCGGCCGCCGGCCTCCCGCCGCCAGGAGAGGCCGTCGGGGCTGCCGGCGACGCCGATGGCGTTGCCGTGTGCGTGATCCCCGGCCGCGCCCGTGTAGTAGAGGTAGTAGCGACCGTCCACTTTCAACACCGACGGGTCGCAGGTGTGCTTGCCGTCGAACCCCCCGGGTCGGCCGCTGAAGATGGGCACCGCGGGAGCGCCACCGGCAGCGGTGAAGGGCCCGTCGGGGCTTCCCGACGCGGCCGTCAAGATGTCGTCGCCCGGCGGGCCGATCCCGGGCAGCTGGCTGCACCACCAGGTGCGGTACTGCCCGCCGTCCTGCAGCACCGTCGGCCCGTAGTTGTAGGGCGCGGGCAACCCTCCGGCGACCACCACCCCGGCGCCGCCCCGCGCGCCACCGACGCCCAGCGCGATCGGTGCCTCGGGAGGCTCAACCCGCTGCTCGGCCCGCGGCTGGGGCCGGGGCGTGCCCTCGACCGGCGCGCACCCGGCCAGCAGCACCACCGCGGCCAACCCGGCCAATCGCCGCAACGGAATCCGATCCCTCACCGATGCTCCCCCAGACCCGCGCCAACACCGAGGTGACGGACACCTCCGCCCAATTTACTTGCAACGCGCGGGCCGCAGGACTCACTACCGATGTATCGCCGCTGGGCACCTAGCCGTGAGTCTTCTGGGTTGCGGTAGGGGCTGCCTGGGCTTGATCGTCCGGAGGGGCGGTAGGGCGGCGGGCTCATGCCTTTCAAGCGGCGCAACCGCTTAGCCCACCCTCACGGCTCGTACCGCCGCGGGTTCTCAGGCTGTGCCCACCCTGTACCGCAGGGGGCCGCCACCCGCACCGCCATGCAGGACGAGAATGGAAACAGCCTCTACAGCGCCCCAAAGACACACGGCCCGGAAAGGGAACTAGCTGCGTGACTTGTCGGCCAGCCACCGGATCGCTAGCGGATAGCCCTCGACGCCGAGGCCGGCGATGACCGCGGTCGAGACGTCGGACAGGTAACTGGTGTGCCGGAACTCCTCGCGCTTGTGCACGTTGGAGATGTGCAGCTCGATCAGGTCCGCTTCGAGCTGCGCCGCCGCATCGCGCACCGCGATGGAGTAGTGCGTCCACGCGCCCGCGTTGAGCACCACCGGCCACCGCTGGTCGGCGGCCTCGTGCAGCCACTGGACCATCTCGCCCTCGTGGTCGGTCTGCCGGACCGCCACCTCCACGCCCAGCTCCTTGCCGGCGCGCTCGCACATCCCGACCAGGTCGGCGTAGGTGGTGCTGCCGTAGACCGAGGGCTCGCGCTTGCCCAGGCGCCCGAGGTTCGGCCCGTTGAGGACGAGGACCTTCACAGCAGCACCTCCGAACCCGGCTTGGCCTCGCCGCCGGTGACCGCCGAGTACGCGGCGGCGATCAGCGACGGGTCCGGTCCCTCGAGGCGACCGGGCTTGGCCAGGCCGTCCAGGACCACGAACCGCAGCACCCCGGAGCGGGTCTTCTTGTCCACCCGCATCGCTTCCAGCAGCTGGCCGAGCGCGTCCGGGGCGTAGCTGGTCGGCAGGCCCAGCAGGTCGAGGACCCGCTTGTGCCGGTCGGCGGTCTCGTCGTCCAGCCGCCCGGCCAACCGCGCCAGCTCCGCGGCGAACACCAGTCCGACGCTGACCGCCGCGCCATGCCGCCAGCGGTAGCGCTCCCGGCGCTCGATGGCGTGGGCCAGCGTGTGGCCGTAGTTCAGCACCTCGCGCAGGTGCGATTCCTTCAGGTCCGCGGCGACCACGTCGGCCTTGACCTGGATCGACCGGCGCACCAGCTCGCCCAGCACGTCACCGGCTGGATCGGTCGCCACCGCCGGGTCGGCCTCGATGAGCCGCAGGATCTCCGGGTCGGCGATGAAGCCCGCCTTGACGATCTCGGCCATGCCGGCCACGAGCTCGTTGCGCGGCAGCCCCTCCAACGTCGCCAGGTCGGCCAGCACCAGGCTCGGCTCGTGGAACAGCCCGACCAGGTTCTTGCCCGCGTCGGTGTTGATGCCGGTCTTGCCGCCGACCGCGGCGTCCACCATGCCCAGCAGCGTGGTCGGCACGTGCACCACGCGGACCCCGCGCATCCATGTCCCGGCGACGAAACCGGCGACGTCGGTGACCGCGCCGCCGCCGAAGGACACCACCACGCCGTTGCGGTCCATGCCGACCTTGCCCAGGACCTCCCAGCAGAACCCGGCGACCTGCAGGCTCTTGCCGTCCTCGGCGTCCGGGATCTCCACCCGGTGCGCGTCCACCCCGGCCGAGGTCAGCTCCTCTCGGACCGCCTCCACGGTGCTGGTGATGGTGGGCTGGTGCACCAGCGCCACCACCGATGCGTCGCGCAGGAAGTCGACGAGCTCGCCGAGCAGTCCCCGGCCGACCACCACGTCGTAGGGCTGCTGGCTGGCCACCCTGATCCGCACCGGTTCGGTCATCATCGTCCCTTCGGCTGAGCGAGTTCTCGGCTTGGCCCCACCCCTTGCCCGGCGGTGGGTGCGGTTGGAAGCATCCCACTCCCGACCGTCATGATCAGCTGGACGGCTTGTTGCGCACGGACAGGGCGGCGACGACCTGCTCCACGACTTCGGTGGCCGCCACGTGGTCGGTGACGATCTCGACGGCGGCCACCGAGCGGTAAATGGGCAGCCGCGCGTCCAGCAGCGCCTTGAAGGTGGCGCGGGGGTTCACCCCGGCCAGCAGCGGTCGAGCCGTGGACAGCCCGACACGCCGAGCGCCTTCGGCCAGCCCCACCGACAGGAACACCACCGGGTGCCCGGCCAGTCGTTCGCGGGTGCGTTCCGACAGCACCGAGCCGCCGCCGAGCGCCAGAACGCCGTCGTGTTCGCGTAGCCCCGCGGCGACCGCGTCCTCTTCCATGGCCCGGAACGCCGGCTCGCCGTCGTTGGCGAAGATGTCGGCGATGGGCCGACCCGCGGTCCGCACGATGTCGTCGTCGGTGTCCCGGAACGGCACATCGAGGCGCTGCGCCAGCAACTGGCCGATCGTCGTTTTGCCCGCTCCCGGCGGGCCGATCACCACCGCGCGCGGGCCCATCACCGCACCTGCCGCTTCTCGGCGCGCTCGCGCAGCGAGGCGAGGTAGCCCTCGACGTTGCGCCGGGTCTCCGGCAGCGAGTCGCCGCCGAACTTCTCCAGCGCGGCCTCCGCGAGGACCAGCGCGACCATCGTCTCGGCGACCACGGCGGCGCGCGGCACGGCCGTGATATCGGAGCGCTGGTGCATCGCCTGCGCCGGCTCGCCGGTCACCATGTCCACAGTGGCCAGTGCGCGTGGCAGGCTGGAGATCGGCTTCTTCGCGGCGCGGACGATCAGCGGCTCGCCGTTGGTGATGCCGCCTTCCAGGCCGCCCGCCCGGTTGCTGCCCCGCCGCACCCACTTGGCGCCCTGGTCCGGGTAGATCTCGTCGTGCGCCGCGCTACCGCGCCGGTGCGCGTTGGCGAAGCCCTCGCCGATCTCGACGCCCTTGATCGCCTGGATGCTCATCAGCGCACCGGCCAGCCGCGCGTCGAGCTTGCGGTCCCAGTGCACGTGGGAGCCGATGCCCGGGGGCAGCCCGTAGGCGATGACCTCGACAACCCCGCCGAGGGTGTCGCCGTCCTTCTTGGCCGCGTCGACCTCGGCCATCATCTTCTCGGTCGCCTCGTCACCGAAGGCGCGCACCGGGTTGTCGTCGATGGCACCCAGGTCGTCCGGGCCGGGCAGCACGTCGTGCGTGGCGTCGACGCCACCCAGGCTGATGACGTGGCTGACGATCTCGACCCCGAGCAGCTGCCGCAGGAACTGCCGGGCGACCGTGCCGACGGCGACGCGGGCGGCGGTCTCGCGGGCGCTCGCGCGCTCCAGCACCGGGCGAGCCTCTTCGAAGCCGTACTTCTGCATCCCGGCGAGGTCGGCGTGCCCGGGCCGGGGACGGGTCAGCGGCGCGTTGCGGGCCAGCGACGACAGCACGTCTTCGTCGATCGGATCGGCGGCCATCACCTGCTCCCACTTGGGCCACTCGGTGTTGCCGATGCGGATCGCGATCGGGCCGCCCTGGGTCCGGCCGTGCCGGATGCCGCCGATCAGCTCCAGCTCATCGGCCTCGAAGTTCATCCGCGGGCTGCGCCCGAAACCGAGCTTGCGCCGCTCCAGCTGGGTCGCGATGTCGGCGGAGGTCACCTCGACCCCGGCCACCATGCCTTCCAGCACCGCCACCAGGGCGGGACCATGCGATTCTCCAGCGGTCATCCAACGCAGCACAGCTATAGATCCTGCCACGTTCGGTCCCGGGTGAACCCGGCCGGGGGTCCCGCAATGCGCTTTCGCCCGCCCCCGCGCCCTCGGCACCTCCCGGGCGCCACGGGGTCGGACCAGCAGCAACGAAACGCCGTTCGGGATCGCCGCGCCTACGGCCACGGCGCGAAGGCCGTGATGAGCCAGGCCGGGGCGAGCATGGCAGGGCCGTGCGGGACGCCGCCCAGCCGCGTCCACAACGCCGCCACCAGCGTCAACGCCGCCGCGGCGGCCATCACGAACAGCACCGCCGACAGCGACACCGCGCCCACCACGGCACCGAGGCTGCCCGCCAACTTCACGTCGCCCGGCCCCATCGCACCCGACGACACGACGCGCACCAACAGATACGTCCCGGCGAAGACCACCGCGCCGGCAACGGCACCGAGAAGCACATCTGACCTGTGCAGCGCCGCGACGGTCAGCAACACCGCCGCGACCGGATATGCGGGCAGCGTCAGCACATCCGGGAGCCGCCCGGCCAGCACGTCGCACACCGCCAGCAACACCGCGAACCAGCCGAGCGCCAGCGGGATCGCCGCCCACCACAACGGCATCCCGGTCACCACGCGGACGAACACCACGGCCCACAGCAGGCCCACCGCCACCTCGCACCACATGCGAGGCGGCCGAACTCCCCTGCGCATCGAGCAGAGCGCGAGCCGACCCAGCCGACCCGCCGCGAAGCCCGTTGCACCACCAGCGATCCCGATCAACACGATCATCGCAACAGCGTCGGGCACACGACGGGGAACATCCGGCTTCCCAGCCGCGAAGGTGCGCGTGTCGGGCAGCCGGCCAAGGCCCGTGAGCGCTTTCAGGCGCTATCGCACCAAAAAGCACTCACGGGGCATTCAGGCCCCCACCGCGAACAGCGGGTCGCCCGCGACGACCTGACCGTCCTCGCGCACATCGGTCAGGGCGTCCGGCACGACGTCCAGGGCGACGACCGGGCAGATCGACGAGTAGCCGTGCGACTCCACCTCGGACGGATCCCAGGTGACAATGCGCTGGCCCGCCTCGACGACGTCGCCCTTCGCCACGTGCAGCTCGAAGCCCTCGCCCTTGAGCTTCACCGTGTCGATGCCCAGGTGCACCAGGATCGCGGCGCCGCCGGGCGAGGCGATGACGAAAGCGTGCGGGTGCAGGGTCGCGACCGTGCCGGCCACCGGCGCGACCGCGTCGGCCCGACCGCCGGTCGGCTTCACCGCCACGCCCGGACCCACCATGGCCTGCGAGAACACCGGGTCGGGCACCTCGCTGATCGCGGTGGCCAGGCCCGCCACCGGACTGCCGACCTCGGTGCTCACCGCAGGTCCTCGATGTCCTCGGCCAGGGTGTCCGCTTCCGGGCCCACCACGACCTGCACGACCGGGCCCTGCACCATCACGCCGTGCGCCCCGGCGGCCTTCAGCGCCGCCTCGTCGATCTTGGAACCGTCCTCGACTTCGCAGCGCAGCCGCGTGATGCACGGCTCGATCTCCACCACGTTGTCCCCGCCGCCAAGTGCGGCCAGGATTGCCGCGGCCTTGTCCTGAGCCACCCCGTGCTCCCTTCGTCCTCCGACGACGCAGGCGTTGCGCACCGCGTCGAGACGATCTTGCGCCACTGGGTGTCGATGCGGCAACGAATCGCGAGCCGTCTTGACACCCGATCGCATGAAAGCGCATTGTTCGCAACCGACTGGTTTAGACCGGACAGTACCAACCCCGTAGGACCGGTGAACAGCACTGGATTCGATCCGCCCGCGTTCGACCGGTGCCGGGTGCCCAAGGGGTGCACCGTGCGTCGATGTCCGGCAAGACCGCTGGCAAGACCGATGGAGGCAGCGTGGCCGCACGGCGAACCACAGACGGCTGTTCCCGCCCGGGAACGGCTGACGTGCTGCGCGACGGCCCGACGCCGAAGCACGCCCAGCTGCGCGAGATCCTGCGCGAGCTGGCGAGCGAGGAACTGCTGCCAGGTTCGCCGGTGCCGTCCGAACGCGACCTCGCGGTGCGCTACGGCGTGTCCCGGCTCACCGTCCGCGAGGCGGTCGGACAGCTCGTCGCCGAGGGCCTGCTGGTGCGGGTCCGAGGCAAGGGCACCTTCACCACCCGGCCCCGGGTGGACTCCCAACTGCACCTCGCCTCGTTCACCGAGGACATGCGCCGCCGCGGCATGCGGCCGGAGACGGTGCTGCTCGACGCGGCCGAGGCGGTCCCGCCGACCGCCACCGCCGAAGCGCTCGACCTCCGGCCTGACCAGCACGCGTACTGGCTCTGCCGGCTGCGCAAGGCCGATGGTGCGCCGATGGCGGTGGAACGCGGCTGGTACCACGCCGGGCTGCTGCCCGGCCTGCTCGACCACGACCTGACCGATTCGATGTACACCCTGCTGGCCCGCAACTACCAGGTGCAGCTGGAAAACGGCACGCAGACCGTGCTCGCCGAGGGCGCCGACGCCGAAACCGCGCGGCTGCTCGGGGTCCGCACCGGCAGTCCGGTCCTGGTGTTCCGCCGGATCTCCACGGCGCAGGGCCGGCCGATCGAGGACATGACTTCCTGGTATCGCGGCGATCTGTACCAGGTGACCATGCAGCTGGACCGCAACCCGAGCGGCTCCAGCCACCACCGCCCGTCCAGGCGGCCCACCAGGCCGACCGGACGCCAACATCCCGCCAGACGACCCGGTCTCCACGACACAGGAGGTAACCGATGAGTGCCAGCGCCACCACGGCGAGCGGCAACGGGAAGGGTTTCGCCCTACTGCAACGGCTCGGCCGGAGCCTGATGCTGCCGATCGCCGTCCTGCCCGCCGCCGCGCTGCTGATGCGCCTCGGCCAGGACGACCTGCTCGGCAAGGAGGGGCTCGGTGCGGTGCTGCCCTGGATGCAGCCCGTGGCCGGGGTGATCGGCTCGGCCGGTAACGCGCTGTTCAACTACCTGCCGCTGCTGTTCGCCATCGGTGTGGCGATCGGTTTCGCGAAGAAGGCCGACGGCTCCACGGCGCTGGCCGGCGCGGTGGGCTACCTGGTGCTCTCCGGCGTGCTCTGGGAGATCACCGGCACCGAGTCGGACAAGGCGTTCAACAAGGGCCCGTACGGCGTGCTCGGCGGCATCATCGCCGGGTTGACCGCGGCCTGGCTGTGGCAGCGGTACCACCGCATCAAGCTGCCCGCCTACCTGGGCTTCTTCGGTGGACGGCGCTTCGTGCCGATCATCACCGCGTTCGCCATGGTGATCGCCGGCGTGGTCCTGGGCCTGGTGTTCCCGATCTTCGACGCCGGTCTGACGGCCTTCAGCGACGCGGTCACCCAGAACGCGGTGCTCGGCGGCGGCATCTACGGCGTGATCAACCGGCTGCTGCTGCCGTTCGGCCTGCACCACATCCCGAACAACGTGGTCTGGTTCCTCTTCGGCGACTACCACGGTGAGAAGGGCGACATCGCCCGTTTCTTCGCCGGCGACCCGAACGCCGGCACCTTCATGACCGGCTTCTTCCCGATCTTCATGTTCGCCCTGCCCGCCGCGGCGCTGGCCATCTGGCAGTGCGCGAAGCCGTCGCAGCGCAAGATCGTCGGCGGCGTGATGATCTCGGTGGCGCTCACCGCGTTCATCACCGGCATCACCGAGCCGCTGGAGTTCTCGTTCATCTTCGTGGCCTGGCCGCTGCTGCTGGTCCACGCGGTGCTCACCGGGACCTCGATGGCGCTGGTCAACGCGCTGGACATCCACAGCGGGTTCGGGTTCTCCGCGGGCGCTATCGACTACGTGCTCAACTTCGGCATCTCGCAGAACTCGCTGTGGCTGATCCCGATCGGCCTGGGCTACGCGGTCATCTACTACTTCGTGTTCCGGTTCGTGATCACGAAGTGGAACCTGCGCACCCCGGGCCGTGACGAGGACGACACGGAAAACGCCGAGGTGGGCGCGGATAATGCTGGTGGGGACGCCAAGCCGGGCCCCGACAGGAGCTGACCCCGGCGATCGTTTTCCCTCCCCGACGAACGGAGAATCATGTTCGAACGACGGGTCACCGTGGCAAGCAAGGTTGGGCTGCACGCGCGGCCGGCGGCACTAGTGGCCAAGGCCGCCGCGGCGCAGCCCGTGAAGATCACGATCCGCAAGGACGATACTGATCCGGTGGAGGCGGGCAGCATCCTCGGGCTGATGACCCTGGGCGCGGGCCACGGCGACGAGGTGGTGCTCGCGGCCGAGGGCGAAGGCGCGGAGGCGGCGCTGGACCACCTCGCCCGGCTGGTCGCCTCGGACCTCGACAACAACTGACCGGTCCCGGATCTCGAAGTTCACCGCATCCCCATAGATCGGGTGCTGCGACGACTCCTAGAACCCACCCCTCCTCCCCCCCGGGGGGGAGGGGGCCGTCCGACGTAACCCGCAAGTTCCATTGAAATCGAACCTTCGATTTCAATGGAACTTGCGTCCCATCGGCGTGTCGAGGTACGACACACCGACGCCTGTGGAGAACTCCCGCAATTTCAATGGAAATCGGACATTCGATTTCCATTGAAATTGCGGTCAGAGCGGGAGCGGGAGCTCGTTGCCGGTCGCGGCGGCGAGGGCGTCGCGCATGGCTTCGCGCGGAGCCGGTAGCCCGGTGAACTGCTCGACCTGGCCGAACGCCTGGTGCAGCAGCATGTCCAGTCCGGTGGCGATCCGCCCGCCCGCCGCGGTCACCGCAGCGGCCAGCGGCGTCGGCCACGGATGGTAGACGACGTCCAACACGCAACCCGCCGTCGCAAGCTCCGCCGCCTGCGCGCCCAACGCCCCTGCCGGGAGCGTCGACACCACGACGTCCGCCGCTGCCGCGGCGTCCGCGAGCACGACGCTGTCCAGCCGCTCGACGCGCGCCCGCAGGCCGACCCGCTCCGCGATCTCGGCCACGTCGCGCGCTCGCGCGGGCTCGCGCACCGCGAGCGTCGCTTCGTTCAGCCCGAGCTCCGCGAACGCGGCCAGGGTCGCGGCGGCGGTGCCGCCGGCTCCCAGGATCAGCCCGCTGTGGCCGGTGGTGAATCCGCCCGCGCTGCGCAGCGCCCCGACGACTCCGTCGACGTCGGTGCAGTCCGCAGCCCAGCTGCCGTCGGCCCGGTGCACCAGGGTGTTCGCCGCTCCGACCGCCGCAGCCCGCTCGCTGACCTCGCTCGCGACGCCCAGCGCCGCCCGCTTGCCTGGCATGGTGACCGACAGCCCGGCCCATTCCGGGCCGAGCCCGGCGACGAACTCGACGAGCCGGTCCGCGTCGGCCTCGACCCGCTCATAGGTCCAGCCGCGCAGGCCGAGCGCGGCGTAGGCGGCGCCGTGCAGCAGCGGGGACAGCGAGTGCTCGATCGGCGAACCGAGCACCGCTGCCCGCCGGGGCTCAGAACGCCCCACGTGCCTGTGCCTCGTCGATGTAAGCGTCGTGCTGTGCCTGGGTGTCGGCGAAGCAGGAGGTGCCGTCCGGGTAGCACTTCACGAAGAACTTCCAAGTGCCGTCAGCGGGTTTCTCCGCTGCCTGCAGGGCTTCCCTGCTGACAGCCGAGATCGGCGTGGGTGGCAGGCCGTAGTTCCGGTACGTGTTGTACTGCCCATCGATCCCGCGGTCCTCGGGCCTGGTCAGCAGGGACGGTTTGTCCAGCGGGTAGTTGATCGTGGAGTCGAGCTGAAGGTGCATGACCGGGTGGGTCAACCGGTTGTGGATCACCCGGGAGATTTGCCCGAAGTCCTTGGCGATGCCCTCGCTCTGCACCAGCGAAGCGATCTTGAGCAGATCGTACGGGCTGTACCCGGTGCCCTCGGCGGCCTGCGGCAACCCCGCGACCTCGAGCTGCGCAGCGGACCGGGTCACCACGTCGCGCAGCACGTTTTCCGCGGTCTCGCCCGGCTTCACGTCATAGAGACCGGGCTGGATCAGGCCCTCCAGCCGCCGCTTCGGCTCAGCCTTGGAGGCGTCCGCGAACGCCCACTGCGGCACGCCGAGCGAGGCCAGGTCGGCGGTCGTGGCGACCCGGTGCATCTCCTCGGAGGTGATGCAGGTGGGGTTGGCCCCGGCGCAGGTGGCCTCGGCGAGCTTGGTCAGGATGCCCGGGGTGTGCCCGTTGTCGGGCGCCAGCTGGTCCTCGAGCCGCATGCCGGCGCGGATGTCGACCCGGCCCACCTTCGCGGCCGCCGACAGGATGTGCGCGACGGCTGCCTCGCCGGACATCTTGTTGCGCATCAGGTAGTAGCCCGGCTGGATGCTGTTGATCTGCCGGTTCTCCTCGGCGGCCTTGGTGAACGCCTTGGTGCTGGCCACCACGTCCCGCTCGGCGAGGGTGCGACCGATGGCGCTGACGGTGTCACCGGGCTTGATCTCGATGACGATGTCGCCGGCGCCCTCGCCCTCGTAGTTCTCGTAGGAGCCGATCTGCATGATCTGGCTGGCCCCATAGAGCACGCCGACGCCGACCAGCAGCAGCACGAACAAGCTAGCCACCGCGGTCACGATCCGGCGGCGCTTGCGGCGGCGGAACCGCTCCGGGTCCGGTGCACGCCGCCGCTCGCCGGGCTCGTCGGCGAACAGTCCGAGATCGTCGGTCACGAAAGGTCCTCTCGTGTCTTCCCCCGACTGTCAAGGAATGCCTGCAGGATCTCCACCGCCGCCGCCTGATCGACCACGGCGCGCTGCTTCTTCCCCCGCACGCCGCGTTGCGACAGCATCCGGCTGGCCGTCACGGTGGTCAGCCGCTCGTCGGCGAACCGCACCGGCACCGGTGCGATCCGTTCCGCGAGCGCCGCCCCGTAGGCCTGCGCCGTTTCCGCTGCAGTTCCGTGCCGGCCCGCCAACGTCTTCGGCAGGCCGACCACGACTTCCACCACCTGGTGCTCGGCGACGAGCCCGGCCAGCTGCGCGAGATCGCTGCCGCCGGTGGCGTCCCGCTGCAAGGTGATCAGCGGGGTCGCCAGCATCGGCGCGGGGTCGCTGAGTGCGACCCCGACCCGGACCGCGCCCACGTCGACGCCTAGCCGACGCCCCGCTCCGGGATCCGCCTGCCGGTGCTCGGTCACCCGCCAGCCACCACCTGGTCCAGCGCCTTGCGCAGCGCCTCGATCGCCGCCGTGATCCCGGCCGGGTTCGAGCCGCCGCCCTGCGCCATGTCCGGCTTGCCGCCACCGCGCCCGCCGACCTCGGCCGCGAAGCCGGGCACCAGCTTGCCCGCGGCGATGCCCTTGTCGCGGGCCGTGTCGTTGACGCCGACCACGAAGCTGACCTTGCCCTCGTCGGCGGCGAACAGCGCCACCACGGAGGGGCGGGAGCCCAGCCGGCCGCGGATCTCGCCGGCCAGCGCGCGCAGCGCGTTGCCGTCCACGCCGTCCGGTACCTGCTCGGCGACCAGCGTCACGCCATGAACGTTGGTGCCCTTGTCGGCGAGTTCACCCGCAGACTGCAGGATCTGCGCGATGCGCAGCTGCTGCAGCTCCTTCTCCGCACTGCGCAGCCGGGAAACGACGCCCTGGATGCGTTCCGGTAGCTCGTCGGCGGGCACCTTGAACTGCTCGGCGAGCTGGCTGACCAGCAGATGTTCCTTGCTGATGTGGCGCATCGCGTCCATGCCGACCAGCGCTTCGACGCGGTGCACGCCGGAGCCCACCGAGGAGTCGGCCACCAGCTTGACCACGCCGAGGCGGCCGATGCGCGGCACGTGGGTGCCACCGCACAGCTCGCGGGAGTAGTCGCCCATGTCGACGACCCGGACCTGGTCGCCGTACTTCTCGCCGAACAGCGCGATGGCGCCGAGCTCCATCGCCCGGTCCATCGTCGTGGTGTAGGACTGCACCTCGACGTCGCTCTGCAGGTAGTCGTTGACCTCTTCCTCGACCCCGGTGAGCACGCTCGAGGACACCGCCGTCGGGGCGGTGAAGTCGAAGCGCATCCGGCCCGGCGAGTTCAGCGAACCGGCCTGCGCGGCGCGCCTGCCGTAGGCGCTGCGCACCGCCGCGTGCACGAGGTGGGTGGCGGAGTGCGAGCGCTCGATGGCGTGGCGGCGCGCGACGTCGACGGCGGCTTCGAGCGTGGTGTCCACGCCGAGCTCGCCTTCGACGACCTTGGCGCGGTGCACGAACAGGCCCGGCACCGCGCGCTGCACGTCGTGCACCTCGACGGCCACACCGGGACCGACCAGCCGACCGGTGTCGGCGATCTGGCCACCGCCCTCGGCGTAGAACGGGGTGCGGTCCAGGACCAGCTCGACCTCGGTGCCCGCGGCGGCGGATTTCACCGGCTGCCCGTCGACCAGCAGGCCCAGCACGCGGCTGTGCGACTGCAGGTCGGTGTAGCCGATGAACTCGGTGGTGCCGTGCTGGTCGAGCAGGGTCCGGTAGGTCGACAGGTCGCCGTGGCCGGTCTTGCGGGCCTTGGCGTCCTCCTTGGCCCGGCGGCGCTGCTCGGACATCAGGTTCCGGAAGCCCTGCTCGTCGACGGTCAGGCCCTGCTCGGAAGCCATCTCCAGGGTCAGGTCGATCGGGAACCCGTAGGTGTCGTGCAGCTGGAAGGCCTTCTCCCCGGCCAACTGCTTGCCACCGGCCTTCTGGGTGTCGGCCACCGCCAGATCGAAGATCTTCGAGCCGGCGGTCAGGGTGGTCAGGAAGGCCTCTTCCTCGTTGCGCAGCACCGAGTCGATGCGGTCGAACTCGGTGACCAGCTCGGGGTAGCTCGGCGCCATCGCGTCGCGCACGACCTTGCTGAACTCGCCGAGCACCGGCTCCTGCACGCCCAGCAGGCGGGTGGAGCGGATGATCCGGCGCAGCAAGCGCCGCAGCACGTAGCCGCGGGCTTCGTTGCCGGGGGTGACGCCGTCGCCGACGAGCATCACGCCGGACCGGGCGTGGTCGGCGATGACGCGGAAGCGCACGTCGTCCTCGTGGTTCGCGCCGTAGCGGCGGCCGGAGAGCTCCTCTGCCCTGGCGATCACCGGGCGGACCAGGTCGGTCTCGTAGACGTTCTCCACGCCCTGCAGCAGGCACGCGACGCGCTCGACGCCCATGCCGGTGTCGATGTTCCTGGTCGGCAGTGAACCGATCGGCGGGTGGCCCAGCTTCGGCGACTGGTCACCCCTGATGTCCTGCATGAACACCAGGTTCCAGATCTCGATGTAGCGGTCCTCGTCGGCGACCGGGCCGCCCTCGCGGCCGTACTTCGGACCGCGGTCGTAGTAGATCTCCGAGCACGGGCCGCCGGGACCGGGCACGCCCATGTCCCAGTAGTTGTCCTTGCCGTCGCGGGCCTGGATCCGCTCGGCGGGGACGCCGGCGACCTGCTGCCACAGCTGGGCGGCCTCGTCGTCCTTCTCGTAGACGGTCACCCACAGCCGCTCCGGGTCGAAGCCGTAACCGCCGTCGGCCTGGGAGCCGGTGAGCAGCTCCCAGGCGTGCTGCATGGCGCCTTCCTTGAAGTAGTCGCCGAAGGAGAAGTTGCCGGCCATCTGGAAGAACGTGTTGTGCCGGGTGGTCTTGCCGACCTCGTCGATGTCGCCGGTGCGTACGCACTTCTGGATGCTGGTGGCCCGCGGGTACGGCGCCGGGGCCTCACCCAGGAAGTAGGGCTTGAACTGCACCATGCCGGCGTTGACGAAAAGCAGCGTCGGGTCGTCGAGGATCAGCGACGCGCTGGGCACAACGGTGTGGCCGCGGCTGCGGAAGTGCTCGGTGAACCGGTTGTTGATCTCGTGGGTCTGCACGCTGGTTCCTCAGGAAATTCGGGTGACGGACACGGCTGGTGGTGTCGGCGAGCGGCTGGCGGCGCGGGGCGCCGGCGTCAGCGGCCCGCCCGGCGAGCTCGCCGACCGTTGACCGCGCCCGCGTCGGAGTCCGCGTCGATCCGGCGGAACTGCACCGTGTCCGCGGCGCTGCCGCGCTCCACCACGTCGTGCAGTTCCTGCTCCCGCTCCTGCATGCCCGCGCGCACCTCGGCGCCGAACGAGCCGACGGCTCCGGCGAGTTCCCGGACCGCGCCGCCCAGCTGCTCGGCCATGCCGCTCGGGGTCGCCTTCCGGGCGGTCTCGTTGAGCTTGCGCGTCAACGCGACCCCGGCCGCGACCCCGGCGCCGAACCAGAACAGGCGCCTCACTTGCGCCCCCCTTTGCCCTTGCGGCGGAAGTGCCGGCCGGCGGGCTCCTGCCGCCGCTTCCGGCGGGCCCGCAGCGCCTTGCCGACCCCGTAGGAGAACGCCGCCGTCTTCACCAACGGACCACCCAGTGTAGCCGTGAACAGCGAGGACAACGCCGATACGTTGCCGCTGATCGTCTTGGCGTTGGCGGTGATCCCGTCGACCCGCTCCAGCTGGGTGTTGACGTGAGTGATGGTCGAGTTCGCCCCGGTGAACAGCGGATCGGAGTTCTCGTGCGCCTTGCGGATCGCGATGGTCGCCTCGTCCAGCGTGCGGCCGAGCTTGATCAGCGGGATCGCCAGCAGCACGACCAGCAGCACGAACGCTCCGGCGGCGATCAGCGCGGCGATCTGCGTGGGCGTCACGTGCCCTCCCGTATGTCCACGTCATGTCGGTGGGACCGGGGCCAAGTCCCGGTCCGTTGATCGTGCGTCAGGTTACCGGCCCCGCTCCCCCACCCCAGCACCCGGTCGGCCCCGCCAGGCGAAGGGCACCATCGGGCGACGCACCCGCCCGGCGGTGCCCCAGCCAGGCCCCGAACGCGTGAAACGCAAGGGCGCCCTCAGCCGGGCAACCCGGCCGGGGGCCCGAATCTCGGACTGATCGTGTTACGGCCGGACCTGGGTCGGAGGCTCAGCACCGGTGAGGACCGCGGCGACGTTGCGGGCGGCGAGTTCGGCCATCGCGGTGCGGGTTTCGGTGGTCGCCGAGCCCAGGTGCGGGACCACCACGACGTTGTCGAGGTCCAGCAGCGCCGGCTCCACCTCCGGCTCGCGCTCGAAGACGTCCAGGGCCGCACCACCGATCTGGCCCTTCTGGAGCGCCTTCGCCAGCGCTCGTTCGTCGACCACCGGACCGCGACTGGTGTTGATCAGGAACGCGGTCGGCTTCATGACCGCGAGCGCCGCTTCGTCGATGAGGTGCCGGGTCTGCTCGGTCAGCGGGCAGTGCAGGGACACCACGTCGGCGGTGCGCAGCAGCTCGTCCTGGGGCAGGAAGCGGGCGTCGAGCTCGGCCTCCACCTCGGCGGCGGCGCGGCGGCGGCCGGTGTAGGCGATGCTCATCCCGAACGCGCGGGCCCGCCGGGCCACGGCCTGCCCGATGTCGCCGAGTCCGACGATGCCGAGCGTCTTGCCCTGCAACCCGGCGCCCAGCATGAAACCGAGGTGGAAGGTCCACGGCTGGCGGGCCCGCAGCAGCCGGTCGCCCTCGCCGAGCCGCCGGGTCACCATCAGCAGCAGTCCGAGGGCCAGGTCGGCGGTCGCGTCGACCAGCACGCCCGGCGTGTTGGTGACGATGACGCCGCGCTCGGTCACCGCCGGGACGTCGATGTTGTCGTAGCCGACCGCGACGTTCGCGACCACCTGCAGCTGCGGACCGGCCGCGGCCACCAGGCCGGCGTCGATCCGGTCGTGCAGCATCGCCACGATCGCGTGCGCACCGCGCACGGCCTCGCGCAACTCGGGAGCGGTCAGCGGCCGGTCCTGCGGGCAGACGTGCACGTCCCCGACCTGGCGCAACACGCCCAGTGCCGACCCCGGCACCGTCCGGGTGACCACGATCCGCTTGTCCACTGCGACCTCCTCGCGACGAGTTCCCGTGGAAAACTACCCGCCGCCGCACCGGAAGATCACCGAGCGCGTCACCCTGAGGCCGCGCAATTTCGCGAGAATTTGGCGTTCACCCGGGTGACGGTCAATTTCTCGCGAAATTGCGCCCAGCCGTCTTCAGTCGTCGCCGCGGATGATGCCGCGGAGCTTTGGCACGCGGTCGTTGAGCGTGCGCTCCGCGCCGCGGCCGGTCGGCTGGTAGTAGTCGCGACCCACCAGCTGGTCGGGCGGGTACTGCTGGGCGAGCACGCCTTCCGGCTTGCTGTGCGGATAAAGGTAGCCCTTGGCGTTGCCGAGCTTGCTCGCCCCGGCGTAATGCCCGTCGCGCAGGTGCGGGGGCACCGGGCCGCCCTTGCCCGCCCGCACGTCGCCCAGCGCCTCGTCGATAGCCGTGATCACGGCGTTCGACTTGGGCGCGGTGGCGAGGTGGATCGTGGCCTGCGCCAACGCGAGCCGGCCCTCGGGCATCCCGATGAACTGCACCGCGTGCGCCGCCGCGACGGCGGACTGCAGTGCGGTCGGATCGGCCATGCCGATGTCCTCGCTGGCGTGCACGACGAGCCGGCGCGCGATGAACCTCGGGTCCTCCCCCGCCTCCACCATCCGGGCCAGGTAGTGCAGCGCGGCGTCCACATCGGACCCGCGGATGGACTTGATGAACGCGCTGGTGATGTCGTAGTGCTGGTCGCCGCCGCGGTCGTAGAGCACGGCGGCGCGGTTCACGGTGGCCTCTACCGTCGCCAGGTCGATCGCCTCCGCACCGGTCGAGCTCGCCGACTCCGCCGCCGCCTCCAGCGCGGTCAGCGCCCGCCGCGCGTCGCCACCGGCGAGCGACACCAGATGCTCCTCCGCCGCCTCTTCCAGGCCCAACGCCCCGCCCAGGCCACGTTCCTCGCCGACCGCCCTGCGCAGCAGCGTGCGGATGTCGTCGTCCTCCAGGCTGCGCAGTTGCAGCACCAGCGATCGCGAGAGCAGCGGGGCCACCACGGAGAAGTACGGGTTCTCCGTGGTGGCCGCCACGAGCAGCACGGTGCGGTCCTCGACCGCACCCAGCAGGGCGTCCTGCTGGGTCTTGGAGAAGCGGTGCACCTCGTCGATGAACAGCACGGTCGACTCGCCGGACCGGCCGAGCCGGCGGCGCGCCTCCTCGATGACGGCACGCACCTCCTTGACGCCGGACGACAGCGCGGACAGCGCCGCGAACCGGCGGCCGGTGGCCAGCGACACGAGGTTGGCCAGGGTGGTCTTGCCGGTGCCGGGCGGGCCGTAGAGCAGCACCGACGCCGGTGCGGCCCCTTCGACCAGGCGGCGCAGCGGAGCCCCCGCCCCCAGCAGGTGCTGCTGCCCGACGACCTCGTCCAGCGAGCGGGGCCGCATCCGCACCGCCAACGGCGCGTTCTCGGCCAGCTTCTCGCCCGCTCGCATCTCTGTGTCGGCGCCGAACAGCCCTTCGTCGAACAAGCCCTCGCTCACACCCCGACGCTACCGGTCACCCCTGACCGCTCAGCCCACCCGGGCGGGCAGGGCGACCTCGACTGTGCAGTCGCCCCGGCGGCGCTGGGCCGCCCAGTGCTCGACCGCTTGGTGGCAGGCGCGGTCGAGGTGCCGGACCATCGTCAGGTCGAGGTGCACGTGCTTGCTCGTCGGCAGCTGCTCGAGGTGGTCCAGCAGCCGCGGCAGCCGCAGGAACGTCGCGTTGCCGCCCATCTCGACGCGCACGTGCTCATCGCCGTGCTGTGCCGTCACCGACAGCCGCGAGACCTCGATCGCGGTCTTGACGATGGCGACCGCCAGACCGGCCAGGGTGCCGATCAGCAGGTCGGTGGCCACGATCATGCTCGCGGTCAGCACCAGCACGAAGGCCTCGGAGCGGTGTTCCCGCACCAGCGCGACGACCTGGCGCAGCTCCAGCAGCTTCCAGCCGGCCTGGATCAGCAGGGCCGCGAGCACGGCCGTCGGGATGAAGGCGAGCACCCCCGGCAGCAGCACCACGAACAGCAGCAGCCAGAACCCGTGCAGCACGCGGGAGAGCTTGGTCTTCGCACCGGCCTGCACGTTCGCGGCGCTACGCACGATGACCGCGGTCATCGGCAACGCCCCGAGCACGCCGCAGAGCGCGTTGCCCGCGCCCTGCGCGACGAGTTCCTTGTTGTACTGCGTCTTCGGGCTGTCGTGCATGCGGTCCACGGCAGCGGCGCTGAACAGGCTTTCCGCCGAGGCGATCAGGGCGAAGGTCAGGATCGAACCCAGCACGGCGGGCGTGACGAGTTCGCCCCAAGCAGCGGCGGTGGGGATGTTCAGCGCCGCGAGCAGCGAGCCGACCTCCACCTTGTGCACCGGCATCGCGGCGATCGCCGCCAAGGCGCTGGTCGCCACGACGGCCACCAGTGCGCCGGGCACGAGCCGGAGCCTCGCAGGCGCCTTCTTCCAGACGCTCATGATCACCAGGGCCAGTACCGCCAGCACCAGCCCGCTGATGCCCTCCGGGCTGGTCACCGCGGCGACCAGCAGATCCGGGATACCGGCGAACTTCGCCAAGGTGGAGTCGGGCTGCGCGAGCCCGCCCACCGGGTAGATCTGGCCGAGGATCAGCACCAGCCCGATGCCGGCCAGCATGCCCTGCACCACCGACGGCGAGATCGCCCGGAACCAGGTGCCGAGCCTGCTCAGCCCGAGCACGATCTGGACCACGCCGGCGCCGAGCACGATCACGCCCAGCGCGCCCAGCCCATGCTGGTCCACGGCCGAGGCCACCAGCACGGTCAGCCCCGCCGCGGGGCCGCTCACCTGCATCGTGCTGCCGGGCAGCAGCCCGACCACGAGCCCACCGACGATGCCGGTAACGATGCCCAGTTCAGCGGGGACGCCGGAGGCGACGGCCACGCCGACGCACAGCGGCACCGCCACCAGGAACACCACCAGCGAGGCCCCCAGATCGGCGCCGAATGTGGCCTTCGGCCAGCGCGGCACCCCGAGGCTGCGGCGCGCCGGGCGAGGCGTTTCGAGTCGCGTCGTCACAATGCCCTCCAGGGCAGGTAGGAATGCGGGAAACGGGTATCGCGCCGCGCACCTGGCGGTGCGGGCGTCGACCCGGTGGACGGGAGTTAGAGCGGGAGAAAGTCCGACATGTCCGGGGTTTGCGGGCAGGCAAAGACGAGACCGGTGTCGATCTCGTAGAACCAGCCGTGCAACCGCAGCTCACCGGCGTCGAGCCGGTCCCGGATGAACGGGTATTCGCGCAGCGTCTGCAGTTGCGCGTGGATGTGCCGCTTGCTCTCGGCGCGCACGCTCGGATCGTCCGGTTCGACACCGGCCAGCCCGTCGGTGCCGAGCCAGGTCCGCAGCGCCGGCAGTTCCTCCAAGCCGCGCCCGGCCAGGGTCAACGCCGTCACGGCACCGCAATGCGAGTGCCCGCAGACGATGATCTCCGGCACGCGCAACTGCAGCACGGCGTACTCGATGGTGGCCATTTCGCTGGACGCCGAGTTCGGCGCGTATTTCGGCACCACATTGCCGGCCGTCCGCAGTTCGAACAGATTCCCCGGTTCGGCGCCGGTGATCTGAGACGGGACCACCCGCGAATCGGAGCAACCGATGAACAACGCGGCCGGTTTCTGACCTGCGGCGAGCTGCCTGCGGCGGTCAGCGGAAAGCATGCCCGGGTGTTGCCGAGCGTGTCGCACAAAATGTTCGAAGCTCATTGTCGCCTCTCTGATCGTCTGCTCGGAATATGCCGCGAGCATCGATCAGTGGCGGACCACCTGAAGGACTGCGGGGGAATGTCTGACCTTGGCGAAGGCGTCGTGCGGTTTGCTCCCAGCGTTCGGGAATTTCTCCGTCAGCGCCCGCTTCCCGATATGGACGACGTGCTGCAATCCCCGCGGCAGGAGCGGGCGGCGACCTTCCCGGCGGTCGCAGCAACGCCGGTGCAACGCGATGCCCGGCACCCGTTCGCGCAGCTTCTCGCCGTCCCGGTGCTCATTGGTCTCGGACTTCGTCTCCGCAGGCCCGGTACGCAACGAGCCGGCTTCGGCGTTGAGCGGCCCCAGCAAGGCGAGCACGACCGCGAGGAGCAGGAACAACCCCGCCCTCGTGATCTGCCATGCCTTGCCGCGCACGAATGCCTCCCGTAATAGAGCAGCCGATCCCCTTCCGGCGACATCGACGGTAGCGGGGAGAAGTAGCGAGACGCTGAACTAAAGATATCCGATAACTGCGGTACGAGCGCAAGCCGCAGATCTGGTCACGCCGCCGGGAAACAAATGAAGATGTACTAACGCAACCCGGCTCGACCTGCGAATTCACCCGTATGCCGGGTGGACAAGAGACCCATCACTGCGCTGCGTAAACGATGTTCACTACGGACCGTATTCGAGATGTGACCAGCATTACCGCATCGAGGTGGTCTAGAGGCTGAAGCTTATTCAGCCATGCAACACGACCGAAACACGAAATCTTAGCGAACCCGATAGTGGTACTCGTGCGAGGGCGAAGCCCAGTGCCTCGTAGCACCGCCGCGCACCGGGATTGCCCGCCTCGACCTGGAGGAATAACCGCTCCGCCCCGGCATCCGATGCCCGCCGAGCTCCCGCGCGCAGGACCGCGCTACCCGCTCCGCGCCGCCGCCAGCCGGGATGCGTGGCCATGCCGTAGATCCCGCACCAACCGTCCGAGACGGCGAACATCCCGACCCCGACCGGAACACCGCCGTGCAGGGCGATGGCGAACCGCACCGGCTGCGGAACGCGCTCCAGGCTCGCCTCCGGCCTGCTGCCCACCGCCTCGCCGGCGACGAGCCAGGACGGCGGCTGACGCTGCCTGCCTGGCGGGCGAGCGCTCGTAGGCGCCTACTCGGTCCGGAACGCCGGGTACGGCAGCAGGTGGAGCGCACCGGCACCGAAGCGGTCCACCAGCGCGTCGACCACGCGGTCCGCGAACTCCGCCACGTCGGCCATGTCCGCCCCGTCCGCGTCCGAACGCAGGTGCCGCCACCGGTCGACCAGCGCCGTGCTGCGGCGCGGCGAAGGCATGTGCAGGTCGATCGGCCGGTCGGTCTCCCCGGTCCGCGGCAGGAACCACCAGGTCGACACCCACACCCACAGCAGCTGGGCGTTGAACAACCGGGGCATCAGCACCTCGTCGTCGTCCAGCTCCGGCCAGACCTCGACGATCTCCGAACGCCACGTCGACAACATGCTCTCGGCCAGGTTGCCCGGCAGCGCGTACGAGCACCACGACGACGGGAACGGGTACTGCAGGTACGCGGCGTCCATCGCGACATCGCGCACGCAACCCCACTCGAAGTCCAGGAACCGCACGCCGCTGCTACCGGTCACGAGGCTGTTGTCCGGGCAGATGTCCGACGGGCTGAACGCCCGGTACCGGCTCGACTCCAGCAGCCCGGCGGCGGCGGTCAGCCGCTCCACCATCAGCGGCGGGGTGTCCACGCCGAGGGTCTGCGACAGCAGCTCGGGCAACTCGCCCACCGAACGCACGATGTCGTCGGCGACCGGGTCGGTCCACGACTTCGCGCCCAGCCGGCGCATCAGCGCGTCGAAGTCCGCCTCGCAGCCGGCAGTGGTGCTGTGCAGCCGCCCCAGCGCCCGAGCCCACGCCAGCAGCGCCCGCTCCGCCACCCGCGGGTCGTCGGCGAACAGCACGTCGGCCAAGGTGAAGCCTCGCCCGAGGTCCTCCAGCACCAGCAGGCGCTCGGCGGCATCGTGCGCGATGAGCTCCGGGCCGACCCGGGCCTCCGGCGGCAGGGCGGTGGTGAGCTGGCAGCTCGCCGCCTCGTGCGCAAACGGGTCGGAACGGGCCTCCACCGGGCACTCCCCGTAGTGCTTGACCACGACGGTGCGAGGCAGCTCGAACGGCGATTCGGCGATCCGCACCCGCATCACGACCGAGCGGTCACTGCCGCCGAGGTCCTCCGCATCGGCAAGCCGGACCGGTGCTCCCGTCCGCTTGCTCAGCACAGCTTCCGCGGTCCCGACGGTGTCGGTCGCCTCGGCGCTGGCCGGGACGCGAACCTCCGGGGGGCCGGTGGTGATCTCCACGCTCATCGTCTCCAGACACTACCCCCACAACCTGAACCCAAAAGGGCATGACCGGTCAAGTGACACACGATCGGTCAGCACCCGTAACCACAGCGTGTTCGTCCGACAGCCCTGCCTCCCACCCCTCGACCGGCCATCGGACGTAGTCTCCCTGTAGACGCTGACGGAACCAAGCGACGGCGGCGTTGCACGGCCGCGAAAATTGTGAGACGCGGCGCGGCGCGCCTCACCGCATCTCCCCCGTCGGCACCCGGTCGGCCAGGCTCGCCCGCCTGCGCCGCAGCGCCAGGACCGCGGACGCCGACGCGACGATGCCGACCAGGTTGACCACCAGCTGCCCGACCGAGCCAGCACATTGTGCCCAGTCGCCGAGCGTCGCCGCCACCACCGCGTAACCGGCGGCGGGCACCGTCGTGACCGAGATGAACACGCCGACCAGGACGGCCGACTTCGCCGAAGTCAGCGACAGCATCCCGGCGGCCCCGGCCAACAGCGACACGATCAGCGACGACCAGCCGACCTGGTAGACGAACGCCACCTGGCTGTTCTCCGGCAGGCCGAGCCGGTCGATCAGGCCGGCCCACTCGCCGAGCAGAGCAGCCGCCGCGGTCACCACCATCGCCACCGGGAAACCCACGGCGAGCGCCGTGGAAGCCCGCCGCACCAGCGACCAGCGGCGGGACACCAGCCCGACGGCGATCGCGGCCAGCGGCCCGAACTCGGGGCCGACAACCATCGCGCCGACGATCGTCACCGGCGAGTCGGTCACCACCCCGATCGCCGCCAGCACGCAAGCGATGGACAGGAACGCCAGGAACGTGCCGTTGCACCGGCATTCCTCGCCGGTGCGCGCGATCAGCTCGTCCCAGACCACCGCGTCGCCGCCGTCGCCGGGAGCCTCCTCCGCGGCGCGCTCGGCGCGGCGCGACAGGGTGGTGCCGGCCTCGGTGATGGTCACCGCGCCGACCGCGGCCAGCTCCGAAGCGCCGATCGCATCCAGCACTTCGTCGGCGGCCTCCCGGGCCACGTCGACCTCGACGAGATCACCCGCCGGGTCGACCGCGCCGCCGGGCACGACCACCAGGTGCGCCGTGCCCGGGTGCGCCCGGGCCCCGGCCAACACCCGATCGGTGTACTCGGCCGGACAGATGATCCGCAGGTGCAGCACGCGGTGCCCGCCGCGCCCCGGTCAGCCCTGCTTCTCCACCACACCGGGCGGGAACACCGAGATGCTCTGGTCGCCGACCTGCGCTGCGGGCTTGGCGTCGATCCCGGCTTCCTTGCGCTGCTCGATGGTGATCGGCGAGGGCGCGCTGGTCAGCGGGTCGAAACCGCCGCCGCTCTTCGGGAAGGCGATGACGTCGCGCAGCGAGTCGGCGCCGGCCAGCAGCATGCAGACCCGGTCCCAGCCGAAGGCGATGCCGCCGTGCGGCGGCGGGCCGAACTTGAACGCGTCCAGCAGGAAGCCGAACTTGTCCTGCGCCTGCTCCTGCGAGATGCCGAGCAACTCGAACACCCGCTCCTGGATGTCGGAGCGGTAGATACGGATCGAGCCGCCGCCGAGCTCGTTGCCGTTGCAGACGATGTCGTAGGCCCAGGCCAGCGCGTGCTCGGGATCCTGGTCGAAGTTGTCGATCCAGTCGGCGTTCGGCGAGGTGAACGGGTGGTGCACGGCGGTCCAGCGGCCGGTGCCGACGGCGACGTCGTCGGTCTCGTCGACCGGCTCGAACATCGGGGCGTCCACGACCCACACGAACGACCAGGCGTCGTGGTCGATCAGGCCGCAGCGCTCACCGATCTCCAGTCGCGCCGCGGCGAGCAGGCCACGGGCCGCCGAGCGCGGGCCGGCGGCGAAGAACACGCAGTCGCCCGGGGACGCGCCCACGGTCTTGGCGAGGCCTTCGCGCTCGGCGTCGGACAGGTTCTTCGCGACCGGGCCGGACAGCGTGCCGTCGGCCCCGACGAGCACGTAGGCCAGGCCCTTGTGCCCGCGCTGCTTCGCCCACTCCTGCCAGGCATCGAGCTGCCGGCGCGGCTGGTCTGCACCGCCGGGCATCACAACGGCCCCGACGTAGGGCGCCTGGAAGACCCGGAACGTGGTGTCCTTGAAGTACTCGGTCATCTCGGTGAGCTCGAGCCCGAACCGGAGGTCCGGCTTGTCCGTGCCGTACTTGGCCATCGCCTCGGCGTAGGTCATCCGGGGGATCGGGCGCGGGATCTCGTGGTTGGCCAGCTTGCCCCACAGCGCCGCCAGGACCGCCTCGCCGAGCTCGATCACGTCGTCCTGCTCGACGAAGCTCATCTCGATGTCGAGCTGGGTGAACTCCGGCTGCCGGTCGGCGCGGAAGTCCTCGTCGCGGTAGCAGCGCGCGATCTGGAAGTAGCGCTCCAGGCCGCCGACCATCAGCAACTGCTTGAACAGCTGCGGCGACTGCGGCAGCGCGTACCAGTTGCCGGGCTGCAGCCGGGCCGGGATCAGGAAGTCCCGGGCGCCTTCCGGCGTCGAGCGGGTCATGGTGGGCGTCTCGACCTCGACGAAGTCGCGGTCGTGCAGCACCTCCCGGGCGAGCCGGTTGACCTCGCTGCGCATCCGCATGATCCGGGCCGGCTCGGCGCGCCGCAGGTCCAGGTAGCGGTGCTTGAGCCGGACCTCCTCGCCGACCTCCAGGTGCTCGTCCAGCGGGAACGGCAGCGGCGCGGCCTCCGAGAGCACCTCCAGCCCGGTGACGGTCACCTCGATTTCGCCGGTTGCGATCTCCGGGTTCTCGTTGCCGTCCGGGCGGCGGATCACCTCGCCGGTGACCCGGACGCAGAACTCGGCGCGCAGCCGGTGGGCGCGCTCGGCCATCTCGCCTTCGCGGAAGACGACCTGGGCGACGCCCGAGGCGTCGCGCAGATCGATGAAGATGACCCCGCCGTGATCGCGACGGCGCGCCACCCACCCGGCAAGGGTGACGGTCTGCCCGGCATGACCGGCGCGAAGCGATCCGGCCTCGTGCGTGCGCATCACGGGTACTGAGCTCCTTCTTCCGCTGTCCAGCGCTTGACGGTATTGACGTGTAGCTGGTCCCGGGCCTCGCCACACCCGATCGTCGGGAAGGCTCCGATCACGGTGTTCAGCCACCAGGACGCAAGACATTAAGGCTAGCCAACGGGCACCGGGGCGCAGCGCTCAGGTGCCGCGTGTCGGGCCGCCGGCGCGGAGCGTGACCGCGCCCCGCGACGTTGCCGCCACCAGCCTGCCGGTTCGCGGCGGCGGTGTCCGGTTCGCCCTTTCGCCGCCTTGACACCAAATGGTCGATACCAATTTCACCGCCGATGGTCCACAATTAACCGATTCGAGGCACTGCCGACGATCGCGCAACGGCATTGTTAGGCGTGCCCGCGAAGCGATGAAGGAGGCGATTCCCACCTTAAGTACCCCCGGGCTCCTCCTTTAGTCGGAGGTGCCTATCGAAACTCGGTCGTTGCACAACACTGACCCCGCTGTTTAGCGTAAGTTCGGAATTCGGCGGACACGAGGAGTAACGATGACCGGCCCGAAAACCGAGGCTCGCCCGGCGACCCGCCCGGCCCTCCGCGGCACGCAGCAAGAAGTGAACGCATTGTCCGCCGAACTCTCCGAACTGCTCCGAACCGGTCCGTTCGAAGCCGCCCTGCGCACCGCGATCCGGGCGAGCCGGTTGAGCCTGGAACGCATCCAGCACCGGCTGCGCACCCGCGGCACCCCGGTCAGCATCACCGCGCTGAGCTACTGGCAGTCGGGCCGACGACGCCCGGAGCGCCCCGACTCGCTGCTCGCGCTGCAACAGCTGGAGCAGGTGCTGGGCGTGCCGGAGAGCTCGCTGTCGGCGCTGCTGGGTCCGCCCCGACCGCGCGGCCGCACCCGGCAGCCCCCCGCCGAAGCGCCGCCGCTGAGCGCGCTCTGGTCTGAGAACGAGTCGGCCGCCGAGCTGCTCACCAAGATCGACACCAGCCACGACAGCAAGCTCGCGCGGCTGAGCCACCACGACGTGGTGCACGTGGACCAGCGCGGTGAGCTGCGCAAGATCCGGACCCGCAAGCTGGTCCGGGCCGAGACCAACGACGTCGACCGCTGGGTGATCATGTTCGACGGCGCCTCGTCCGGCGAGACGCCGCCGATCATCCGCCCGATCCGGTCCTGCCGGCTCGGTCAGGTGCTCACCGACCACGCCCGCGACCTGGTGGTGGCCGAGTTGCTGTTCGACCGGGCGCTGGCGCGCGGCGAGACGCTGCTGCTGGAGTACGAGATCATCGACCCGCCGACCGGCCCGAACGAGGTCGAGCACAGCTTCTGTCGGCTCTTCCGGCTGCCCGTGCGGCAGTACGTGGTCGAGTTGCAGTTCGACCCGGCGCACCCGCCCACCCGGTGCGAGAGCTACGTCGGCGACTCCACCACGCAGGAGGTGGAAACCCCCAAGCCGCTGACGGTCGACCGGTTCGGCCGGACGCACGCGGTGGCGCTGGACTACGGCATGGGCGTCTTCGGCGTCCGGTGGCAACCCGAGGAGCACCTGGGCTCCAGCACGTCTTCGCGCACGACGACGCGCTGACCCGATTCGGGGACGAGCGACCCGACGACCAGCACGGAAGGTAACCAGAAATCGGCGCGCCTCCGAACGCCGGTCGAATCGCGAACAGCGCCGCCGCCCTCACATTCCGGAAACGAACGATCGACTTACCGAACTGCGCAGAAATCGTTTTCCTCAACAATTGTCCAATACCAATCGAAAATTATATGCATTTTGCTGAAGCACTGCCACTACCCGACCGAGCTCACAACAGGCTGAGCTGACGCACCCCCTCCTCGTCGACCGCGGACCGGGCGGTGCCACCGGCTTCGACCTCGCGGAACTCCTCCGCCCGCGACAAGCCGATGCCATGCCGCCGCTTCGCGTCGGCCACCCCTTCGGCATCGGACTGCGGGGGATCATGCTGCTGCGTCCGGAAGTTCTCCGGTGGCTGTGGGTGCGCCAACCCATGACGACGCTTGGCTTGCTCCACCAGGTGGGCGACTTCTCGCTGATACGACTTCGGGGTGTACGCGCCGTTGCGGTACAGCCGCTCATACAACGGGAGTAGGTCGGGCCGCTTGCTGCGCAGCCACTCGTGGTACCACTCGCGCGCCCCCGGACGCAGATGCAGCACTATGGGCGTCAGGCTTGTCGCCCCAGCCTCGGCGATCGCGGCCACCGTACGTTGACGTCCTTCCCACGGCTAAAGCCGGGGGATTCCAACCAGCGCTAACGCCGGTTGCGGTTCCTGCTTCACGGACCGCCTAACGGCGAGGTCTCCACAGGCTGTCACCGCCCGTCCGGCGGCGAGAATGTTCTTCGCCGCGTTCACGTCAGCGTGCGCCGTGTGGCCGCACTGGGTACACCGAAAAACCGCTTGGCTCTCACGGCTTTCCGGGTCCACAGCACGACACACCGCGCACGTCTGCGACGTGTACGCAGCAGGCACCTTCACGATCTCGCTGCCGGTATAGCGGGCAGCGTTACGCAGGGCCAGTTCAAACTTGTGCCAGCCTTTGTCGAGGATGGCGCGGTTCAGGCCGGACTTTTGGGCGACGTTCCGGCCGGGTTCTCCGGCGGTTCCGCTCGCCGACCGGGTCATGTTCCGGGTACGGAGGTCTTCCAGCACGACCAGCGCGTTGCGGTCGGTGAGCTCGGCCGCGACCTGCGAGCAGAAGTCCGCTCGCCGGTCGCGTTCGCGCCGCTTCAACCGGCGCATCTTGCCGAGCGTCTTCTTACGGTTTGCGCTGCCCCGCTTCTGCCGGGAAAGCTTCTGCCGCAACCCGCGGTAACGCTCATCCGCGCCAGGCGAGACGAAATCGCGGTCAATGAGCTTGCCGTCACTGGTAGCTACCGCTGCCGCGACTCCACGATCGACACCGACGCCGCTGTGGGGTGCGGCGTGCCGTTCTGGGGTGATGGCGCCGTCGTCGACGAGGAACGACACGAACCAGTCCCGGCCGTCGCGGGACACTGTCGCGGACCGCACGGCACCGCCGAGCTGGCGGGTCATGCGGAACTGCACCCACCCCAGCTTCGGGAGCTTCGCCCGTCCCCACCGCTTGTTCAGCCGCTCGACCTCGATGAGCTTGCCCATCGGGAACCGCAACGACGGGTTCCAACGCTGCTTGCCGCGCCACTTAACCCGGAACGTGCCGTGGTCGCGGCACGCCCGGTCCAGGTCCTTCAACGCCTGCTGGAGGATGTGCGACGGCACGGTCTGCAACCAGTCGTGCTCGGTTTTCGCGTCGGCGAGCTGTCCGGCTTGCTCGTTGTAGTTCATCCACGCCCCCCGCCGCCGGTACTCGCGGCGTTGTTCCAGTGCGGTGTTCCACACTGCCCGGCAGATATTGCCGAACTCCTCGCACTGGGCGGCCTGCGCGGTGCTGAGCTTCAAGCGGTAGCGACGTCCCGTCAGCATCGGCTCACCGGGCCTTCTGCTGTTCGACGTAGCGCTTGATGACCGACAGCGGTGCGCCGCCGACCGTCGCGACGAAGTAGCTGTTGGTCCACAGCGTCGGAAGCTTCGACCGCAACCACGGGAACTCTTCCCGCAACACCCGCGACGAACGTCCCTTAATCGCCTTGACCAGCTTGTGCACCCCGTACTGCGGGTCGACTTCGACGAGAACGTGAACGTGGTCCGGCATCGTTTCCAGCTCCACCAGCCACGCCCCCTTCTCCTCGACGACTTCCCGGATGAGCTGCTTCAAGCGTTCCTCCATCCGGCCACCGATGACCCGGCGCCGGTATTTCGGGCACCACACGACGCGGAACGCGCACTGAAAGGTGATGTTCGCGTTCGATCGCAGCGTGACGACCATACCCAGAACTATACAGCGCCGAACTATCTAACGTTGGCAGGGTTACCGCTGGGCACGTCAGGATCGGACTTGACGTGCTAACCCCACGGATAAATCCGGGGGTCTGCGCACTACGTCTACCTGATCAATCTCGGCTGACGAGTCGCTGAGTCCGGGCAGGATCGGCGCCATCAAGACCGAGCACCCGATGCCCGCCTCGGTAAACCGTCGCACAACGTCGAGACGACGCAGCGGCGATGGCGCCCCCGGCTCCACTGCCCGCCACAAAGCCTCATTGACCGAACCCACCGGCACCGCTACCGAGACACTGGTCCGCTGCGCAGCTTCCGTGATCAAGTCGACGTCCCGCAGGATCAGCGTCCCCTTGGTGAGGACCGAGAACGGGTTGGCCCGGTCGCGCAGCGCGGCGAGGATCTCCCGCATCAGCCGGTAGCGCCCTTCGGCGCGCTGGTACGGGTCGGTGTTGGTGCCCATCGCGATCGCCTCGCCGGCCCAACGCGAGGAGGCCAACTCCTTGCGCAACAAGGTCCCGGCGTTGACCTTGACCACGATCTTGCTGTCGAAGTCATGCCCGGCGTCCAAGTCCAAATACGTGTGAGTGCGGCGGGCAAAGCAATAAATGCAAGAATGGGTGCATCCTCTGTATGGATTCACCGTCCAGCGAAATGGAACCTGGGACTCCCCCGGCACGCGGTTGATGATCGTTTTGGCGTGGATCTCGATCGCGTAGGCCTCGGCGGTGCCCGCCTCGATCGGCACCGGCTCCGGTAGGCGCAAGCCCGCGCGCCCGCCGGACCGCGCCTGCGGCTCCGGCAACGCGAGCGGCAGTTCCGGCGCATCCCCGGCCGGCGGCGTGACCCGTTGCTGTTCCCATCGCATGATCTGATTCGAACACAGTTTCGAGATCGTGTCGAGCGCTTTGAACGGACACCCACCTATCGGGTAAACCCCCGTGCGCATGGCCACGCACCAACCGCAAAACGCTGCGGAAAGGCGGGCCCCATCACAAAAACCGCAACAACTGCCGCATCCGGTCCAGTAAATGTCCATTGTGGATTCACTCGCCGCGCTGCTGCCAGGAGTCCAGGCCAGGATGGCTCTTCAGTTGGGAGGCAGCGGCGACGGAGGGTCGTCGGGTACCTCTCCGGTGGTCGCTCGGTGGGCGGTCCGCATAATTGCCCGGTGACCGACCGCCACCCCACCGGAGAGCCTCTCGAGCCCGGAGGCGGCCACCGGGCACGCCACCGCCGCGCCGCCGATCGCGACCAGACGCCCCGGGCGCAGGCCGCCCAGACAGGCCCGGGCCAGGCACAACGCGATCGCCGCCCCAGCTCCGAAAGCAGCACCGCGCAGGGCCACGGGCATGGTCACGGGCACGAGCACGGCCCCGCCGAGCCGGCGTCGAAGCAGGTCAAGAGGGTGCTCGCGATCGCGCTGTTGCCTTTCGCGCTGGCCACCATCGTCGGCGCACTGCTGCTCTACCCGTTCGGCCACCAGCAGCGCACCGGCGCCGGTCTCGGGTTCGGCCAGGACCCGGTCAACGCCGAGGTCGTCTCCGCCGTCGCCGGCTCCTGCACCCAGGACTCGCCCGACCAGGGCGGCTGCGTCGTGCTCGGGGTGCGGACGCAGGACGGCCCGCGGCCCGGTCAGACCATCCGGCAGGTGGTGCCGACCGACCCCGGCTCGCCGCGCTTCGCCGTCGGTGACCGGGTGGTGCTCAGCTACGCCGGGGCCAACCCCGACGACCCGGCGTCCTACCAGGTCGTCGACTTCCAGCGCGGCGCGCCGCTGCTGATCCTAGCGCTGGCGTTCGCCGCGGCGGTGATCGTGCTCGGCCGCTGGCAGGGCCTGGCCGCGCTGGTCGCGCTCGGCCTGAGCCTCGTCGTGCTGGTCGGCTTCGTGCTGCCCGCCATCCTCGCCGGCCAGGATCCCTTGCTGGTGGCGGTGGCCGGGGCCGGGGTGATCATGTTCGTGGTGCTCTACCTGACGCACGGCTTCTCCGCGCGGACCTCGACCGCGGTGCTGGGCACCCTGCTGAGCCTCGCCCTGATCAGCGTGCTCAGCGCGGTCTTCTCGGCGGCCACCAGCCTGACCGGGCTGGACGAGGACACGTCCAGCCTGATGGGCGTGCTGGGCGCGCCGATCGACGCGCGCGGGCTGCTGCTGGCCGGGATCGTGATCGGTGCGCTGGGCGTGCTCGACGACGTGACGGTGACCCAGACCAGTGCCGTGTGGGAGCTGCGCAAGGCCAACCCGGCGCTGTCCTGGCGGCAGCTTTACAAGGCGGGGCAGCGGATCGGCCGCGACCACGTGTCATCGGCGGTGAACACCCTGGTCCTGGCCTACGCGGGCGCGGCCCTGCCGATGCTGCTGGCCTACACGCTCTCCGGCCGGACCTTCGGCGAGGTGGTGAGCTCGCAGGCGGTGGCGCAGGAAGTGGTGCGCACCCTCGTCGGCAGCATCGGCCTGGTGGCGGCGGTGCCGATCACGACGGCGATCGCCGCCGCGGTAGCGGTTCGGGAACCCGCGAAGGCCGCAGCGGGCCGGAGCGGGAGCTCGGTCGCGGACCGCGTGGGACGTGCGGCCGCCACCGGCTCGGAGACGGCGACGGTGTGGTGGCGTCCGCAGAACCGCAGGCCTGGCCGCTGAGTCGTGAGTGTTCGTTCCGGTAAGAACCGGCACGAACACTCACGAGGACGGCGCTAGCCCAGGGCCGCTACGAACTTGGCGACCGCGTCGGGATGCAGGCGCTGCGCCATCCGGCCCGGCGGTGCGACCGATGCGAGCCGGTACAGCGGGCGGTCCGGGGCCGCGTCGCCGCGAGCCTCCGCCCTCAGCTGGGCCACGACCAGCTGGGAGAGCACCAGCGCCCGGGTATCGGCCGAACCGGCCAGCGTGTCCGCCAGCCGGCGCAGCGCGAGAATCCCGAGCTCCCGGCCGCCGGTGCCCGCGTACAGCGCCAGCGAAACGCTGATCGCCTTGCCCTTGGGCGGCCCGCCGATCAGCAGGTTGATCGTCCGCGCGCCGCGCAGGTCGGTGACGAACAGGTCGAAGCGTTCCGCGGCCTTCACATCGACCACTCGGGTTCCCACCGCGCGCGCCACCAGCTCGCTGCCGCGCAACGCGATGGTCTTGCGGGATTCCGCAAAAGCCAGGAGCAGCAACGGGATTCCCGCGATCGCCGCGGTGATCGCGAAGCCCGTGGGGCCCGCGAACAGGCTCACGATGCCGCCCAGCGCGGCCGCGACGATCAGCGCGGCGATCGCGACGTTCCGGGCCCGGGTCCGGATCGTCTTGCGATCCAGCAGATCCAGCGGAATCGTCTCGACTCCGGTCATCTCCCCTCCGCCACGGCGGCCCGGACCTCGTCCACCAGCGAATCCAGTGCAACCGCGCGCTGCTCGCCGCTGGCCAGCTCCTTGAGCTGCGCGGTGCCGGCCTCGATGTCGCGTTCGCCGAGCACCAGCGCGAAGCGGGCACCCGAGCGATCCGCCGCCTTCATCGCGCCCTTGAGGCCCTTGCCGCCGTAGGCGACGTCGACGCGGACCCCGACGGCCCGCAGTCCGCCCGCAGCCGCCACCAGGCGGCGCTTGGCGGTCTCGCCCATCGGCACGCAGTACACGTCGCAGCGCGCCTGGTCGCCGACGGTCAGCCCCTCGGCCTGGCAGGCCAGCAGGGTCCGGTCGACACCGAGCCCGAAGCCGACGCCGGAGTACTCCTGCCCGCCGAGCTCGGCCATCAGGCCGTCGTAGCGCCCGCCGCCGCCGATGCCGGACTGCGCGCCGAGCCCGTCGTGGACGAACTCGAAGGTGGTCTTGGTGTAGTAGTCCAGGCCGCGCACCATGCGCGGGTTCTCCACGAACTGCACGCCGAGGTCCACCAGGTGCGCCTTGACCTGCTCGTAGTGCTCCTTGGCTTCCGCCGAGAGGTGGTCGACCATCAGCGGGGCGTCGGCGACCATTTCCCGCACCTCCGGCCGCTTGTCGTCGAGTACCCGCAGCGGGTTGAGCTCGGCGCGGCGCCGGGTCTCCTCGTCCAGCGGCAGCCCGCGCAGGAACTCCTGCAGCTTCGCCCGGTAGGCGGGGCGGCAGGTGTTGTCGCCGAGCGAGGTGACCTCGATGCGGTGCCCGGTGAGCCCCAGCCGCCGGTAGCCCTCGTCGGCGATCGCGATGACCTCGGCGTCCAGCGCCGGGTCGTCGACGCCGATCGCCTCCACCCCGACCTGCTGCAGCTGCCGGTAGCGCCCGGCCTGCGGCCGCTCGTAGCGGAAGAAGGCCCCGCTGTAGTGCAGCTTCACCGGCAGCTGGCCGCGGTCGAGGCCGTGCTCGATGACCGAGCGCATCACGCCCGCCGTGCCCTCCGGGCGCAGCGTTATGGACCGGCCGCCGCGGTCGGCGAAGGTGTACATCTCCTTGGTGACGACGTCGGTGGACTCCCCGACGCCGCGCGCGAACAGGGTGGTGTCCTCGAACAGCGGCAGCTCGATGTAGCCGTAGCCGGCGCGGCGCGCGGCGTCGGTCAGGGTGTCGCGGACCGCCAGGAAGCCCGCCGACTCCGGCGGGTAGTACTCCGGGATGCCCTTGGGTGCGGTGAACGTGCTCATGAGTGGTGGTTCAGTCCTCGTCAGGAAGTGGCTTCGGACGCCGGCAGACCCTGCAGGAACGGGTTGCCCGCGCGTTCGCGCCCGATGGTGGTGGTCGGTCCGTGGCCCGGCAGCACGACGGTCTCGTCGTCCAGCGGCAGCACCTTGGTGCTCAGCGACTCGAGCATCCGGCCGTGGTCGCCGCCAGGCAGATCGGTGCGCCCGATGGCGCCGGCGAAGAGGGTGTCGCCGGACAGCAACAATCGCCCACCCTCGTCGGTCCCGACGCCGAACAGCACCGATCCGCCGGTATGGCCCGGGGTGTGCGTGACGTCGAAGCGCAGTCCGGCGAGTTCCAGCACGTCGCCGCCGGCGAGGTCGCGGACGTCGGCGGGCGCGTCCATCATCGGGCCGTCGCCGAACAACTGCCGGCCGGCCGGGCCGAGCGCGGCGCCCGGGTCGTCGAGCATGAACCGGTCGGCCGGGTGGACGTGGGCTGGCACGTCGTGCGCGGCGCACACCTGACCTGCGGAGAAGACGTGGTCGAAGTGCCCGTGGGTGAGCAGCACCGCGGCGGGCGCGAGCCGGTGCTTGCGCAGCTGTTCGTCCAGCTGCGGCACGGCATCCTGACCGGGATCCACGACGACGCAGGGTTCGCCTTCCCCGCGCGCGAGCACGTAGCAGTTCGCCTGCAGCGGTCCGACCGGGAACCCGAGGACAAGCACGAAGTGCGACCTTTCGTTGCGGCGACACCCGATGGAGCGGGTCGGTTGTCCCAAGGTTATCGTCCCGCCCACGTGCGCCTTCGCGCGCGGCACGCACGATGCGCGGGCTCTCAGGAACGGTCCGCGACCGACCCCATAAAATCCCCGGACAACATCAGGTTCACCGAATCCGGGGAGGGAGCAGGTGCCCAGCAACGAGCAGCGTCGCCAGGCGGCCAAGCGGAAGCTCGAACGCCAGTTGCAGCGCCGTGCGGAGCAGGACAAGCGACGCCGGGTGATCACCATCGGCGCGACGATCGTCGTGGTCATCGCGGTCGTGGTGGGCGTCTTCTACTTCACCCGCACGGGTGGCGACACGGCGCAGGAGCAGCCGCCGCAGCCGCAGGCGCAGCCGGAGATCCAGATCCCCACCCAGCTCGCACCGCCGCCGGCGCGGCCGACGCCGCTGGCCGACCCGGTCTCCTGCGAGTACAAGCCGGACAGCAAGGGCGCGAGCAAGCCGGTGCAGCCGCCGGCCAACGGCAAGGTGTCGTCCAAGGGCACCGTGCAGGCCACCATCAACACCAACCACGGCGCGATCCCGCTGACGCTCGACCGCGCGTTGGCCCCGTGCACCGTCAACAGCTTCATCAACCTGGCCAAGCAGAGCTACTACGACGGGACGTCGTGCCACCGGATCGGCACCGAGGGCCTGCAAATGCTGCAGTGCGGCGACCCGACGGGCAAGGGTTCCGGCGGCCCCGGCTACACCTTCGACGACGAGACGTTCCCGGAGCTGCAGTACGGGCGCGGCTACCTCGCGATGGCCAACGCCGGCCCGAACACCAACGGTAGCCAGTTCTTCATGGTCTTCGGGGATGCTCCGCTGTCGCCGGACTACACCGTGTTCGGCACGATCTCCGAGGAAGGCCTGCAGGTCATCGACGGCATCGCACGCGCGGGCCACGACGGCGCGTTCGAGCCGTCGCCGGGCGGCGGCCACCCGAAGGAGAACGTCACCTTTGAGAAGGTTGACGTCCAGGGCTGACCGAACCTTCCGTGAGTGTTTTCGGGTGCTATGGCACCCGAAAACACTCACGGCTCCTGAGCTGCGGAAACTAAGCCGCCGAGGTCACGCGGTAGACGTCGTAGACGCCCTCGATGTTGCGGACCGCCTTGAGGACGTGGCCCAGGTGCTTCGGGTCGCCCATCTCGAAGGAGAAGCGGCTGACCGCCACCCGGTCCTTCGAGGTCGTCACCGATGCCGACAGGATGTTCACCCGCTCGTCCGCCAGCACCTTGGTGACGTCGGAGAGCAGCCGGTGCCGGTCCAGGGCTTCCACCTGGATCGCGACCAGGAACACCGACGACGCCGACGGCGCCCAGTACACCTCGACCAGCCGCTCGGGCGTGCGGCGCAGGTCGTCGGCGTTGGTGCAGTCCGTCCGGTGCACGCTCACCCAGCCGCCGCGGGTCACGAAGCCCAGGATCTCGTCGCCCGGAACCGGCGTGCAGCAGCGCGCCAGCTTCGCCCACACGTCCCCGGCATCCTTGACCACGACACCGGAGTCGCCGCTGCTGCGGCGCTTGCCGAGCAGGGTCGACGGCGTCGACCGCTCCGCGATCTCGTCGGCCGCCTGCTCGGGTCCGCCGATGAACGTCATCAGGCGCTGCACCAGGTGCTGCGCCGACAGCTGCTTCTCCCCCACCGCCGCGTACAGCCCGGTGACGTCGACGTAGTGCAGCTCGCGGGCCACCGCGCCGAGCGTCTCGGCCGACACCAGGCGCTGCACCGGCAGGCCGAGCCGCCGGACCTCCTTGGCGATCAGCTCCTTGCCGGACTCGATCGCCTCCTCACGGCGTTCCTTGGCGAACCACTGCTTGATTTTCGCCTTGGCGCGTGGCGAGGCCACGAACGACAGCCAGTCCCGGCTCGGGCCGGAGCCCTCCGCCTTGGACGTGAAGATTTCGACGACCTCGCCGTTCTCCAGCTTGCGCTCCAACGCCACCAGCCGGCCGTTGACGCGGGCGCCGATGCAGCGGTGACCGACTTCGGTGTGCACCGCGTACGCGAAGTCCACCGGGGTGGAGCCGGACGGCAGCGTGATCACGTCGCCCTTCGGCGTGAAGACGAAGATCTCCCTGGTCGCGAGGTCGTAGCGCAGCGACTCGAGGAACTCGCCGGGGTCTGCGGCCTCCCGCTGCCAGTCGAGCAGCTGCCGCATCCACGCCATCTCGTCGACCTCGACGGCCGACTGCCCGCCGCTGCCGTTGCGGCCCTTGGTCTCCTTGTATCGCCAGTGCGCCGCGATGCCGTACTCGGCGGTGCGGTGCATCTCGTGGGTGCGGATCTGCACCTCCAGCGGCTTGCCCTCCGGGCCGATCACCGTGGTGTGCAGCGACTGGTAGACGCCGAAGCGGGGCTGGGCGATGTAGTCCTTGAACCGGCCGGGCATCGGCTGCCACAGCGCGTGCACCACGCCCATCGCGGCGTAGCAGTCGCGCACCTCGTCGACCAGGATCCGCACGCCCACCAGGTCGTGGATGTCGTCGAAGTCGCGGCCCCGCACGATCATCTTCTGGTGGATGGAGTAGTAGTGCTTGGGGCGGCCCTCCACCTTCGCGGCCAGCCGGGCCGTGTCGAGCTGGTGCGAGAGCTCGTGGATGACGGTGCGCAGGTAGGTGTCGCGGGACGGCGCGCGGTTGGCCACCAGGCGCACGATCTCGTCGTACTTCTTGGGCTGCAGGATGGCGAACGCCAGATCCTCCAGCTCCCACTTGATGGTCGCCATGCCCAGCCGGTGCGCCAGCGGCGCCAGCACTTCGAGGGTCTCCCGCGCCTTGCGGGCCTGCTTCTCCGGCGGCAGGAAGCGCATGGTGCGCATGTTGTGCAGCCGGTCGGCGAGCTTGATCACCAGCACCCGCGGGTCACGCGCCATCGCGATGATCATCTTGCGGATGGTCTCGGCCTCGGCGGCGGCACCCAGCTTGACCTTGTCCAGCTTGGTGACCCCGTCGACCAGGTGCGCCACCTCCTCGCCGAACTCGGCGCCGAGCTTCTCCAGCGAGTAGTCCGTGTCCTCGACGGTGTCGTGCAGCAGCCCGGCCACCAGCGTGGTGGTGTCCATGCCGAGTTCGGCCAAGATCGTCGCGACCGCCAGCGGATGCGTGATGTAGGGGTCGCCGGACTTGCGCCGCTGGCTGCTGTGCTTCTCCTCGGCGACGTCGTAGGCACGCTGCAACAGCGCGAGATCCGCCTGCGGGTGGAGTTCGCGGTGCACCGTGGCCAGCGGCTCCAGCACCTGCTTCACCGGGGTGGCCCGCTGCGCCGTGATCCTCCTGGCCAGCCGGGCGCGGACCCGACGCGTCGCGGAGGCCGCCCTCGGCTCGGCAACCGGATCGGTCGCCGCAGCAGGAGATTCGACGTGTTGGCTCACCGCACGCTCCCGGGCTCAGGCATTGCTCTCGTCCCAGGTCCGGGGGACCCGGACACTGAGAATAACGCCATCCGGGATACGAACCTTCCCTGGTCCCGGTGTGATACGCCGAGCGGTCACCTGGCGCAGTCGACGGACCCGGAAACTTCAGCCCGACCGATCAGCACGGCGAGGGGCACCCGCAACCCGGCCAGCAGGTCACGAGTGCCCCTCGCCTCGACGAATCAGGCCTGCAGCAGGGCCCGGACGGTCTCGCCCATGATCTTGTCGCGGCCTTCCAGCGCGGTCAGCTCGAGGACCACGGCCGCCGCCGCGACGTCGGCACCGGCCTGGCGGACGAGGCGGCACGCCGCGCCCAGGGTGCCGCCGGTGGCCAGCACGTCGTCCACGATCAGGACCCGCTGACCGGCGCGCAGCGTGTCCGCCGGTAGCTCCAGCGTGGCGCGGCCGTACTCCAGGGTGTAGTCCACCCGGTCCGCGACCACCGGCAGCTTGCCGGGCTTGCGCAGCCCGATCACGCCGGTCCCGAACTCCTGCGCCACCGCCGCGCCGACCAGGAAACCGCGCGCCTCCACACCGGCCACGACGTCGAACTCGATGTCCCTTCCCAGCGCCGACACCACGGCGTTCAGCCCGGCACCGTCGGCCAGCAGCGGGCTGATGTCGCGGAACAGCACCCCCGGTTCGGGGAAGTCCGGCACCTCCCGGATCAGCTCCGTTGCCTGCCGGAGCGCGTGATCGGTCGAATCTGTCACCTGAACGGAAATGGCCGTCTCCTCCGCAGCGGTCAACGCCGCCGCTTCCCCGACGGGCGTCCCGCCTTGCCACCGGGACCGGGACGCCCACCGCGCGAACCCGAGCCCGCCGCGACGGCGCGCTTTGGCTCGGCCGCGCGCTTTGGCTCGACCGGGACGTCTTCCCCGGCGGCCTTGAGGGCGGCGCGCTCGCGGCGTTGCTGCACCTTCGCCGCGTGCTCCCGGAACTTCGGCTCACGCATCTTGAAGTCCACCAGCAGCGGCGTGGCCAGGAAGATCGACGACACCACACCGGCGATCATGCCGACCATCTGCACCAGCGCCAGGTCCTGCAGCACGCCGACGCCGAGCAGCCCGGCGCCCACCACGAGCAGCCCGATCACCGGCAGCAGTGCGATCACCGAGGTGTTGATCGAGCGCATCAGGGTCTGGTTGACCGCGAGGTTCGCGGCCTCGCCGTAGGTGCGGCGGGTCAGTCCGAGCAGGCCGCGGGTGTTCTCCTTGACCTTGTCGAAGACCACCACCGTGTCGTACAGCGAGAACCCGAGAATGGTCAGCAGGCCAATGACCGTGCTCGGCGTGACCTCGAATCCGACCAGCGAGTAGATCCCGGCGGTCACCACGACGTCGTGCAGCAGCGCGATCAGCGCCGCCACCGCCATCCACTTCTCGAAGTAGAACGCCAGGAAGATCGTGACCAGCACCAGGAACACGCCCAGCGCGATCAGCGCCTGCTGGGTGATCTCGCCACCCCAGGTGCCGCTGACCGCGCTGTCGCTGATCACCTGCTCGCTCGGGGCGCCCTGCGCGTTCAGCGGCTGCAGCTCGTTGAACAGCGACTGCTTGACGGCGGCCACCTGCTCGGTGGTCAGCGACGACGAGCGGATCTGGATGCTCTGGTTGCTCCCTGAACCGGCGATCTGCACCGTCTCGGCCGGGTGGCCCAGCGCGTCCTGGAACGCGGCCTGCACCTGGTCGGCCTGGATCGGCCCCTGGACGCCGACCGCGGGCATCTGGATCTTGGTGCCGCCCTCGAAGTCGATGCCGAGGTTGAAGCCCTTGAACCCCATAGCGCCGATGCACACCAGCACCAGCAGGCCCAGCGAGATGTACCACCAGGAACGCTTGCCGACGATGTCGAAGGCACCGGTTCCGGTGTAGAGGCGGTGGAAGACGCTTCCGCGCTGGGCGCCTTCCGTTCCTGGAGTCGTCACCTTCACGCCTCCTTGGCGGTGGTCGCGGCGGCCTTGCGGGCGGCCCGGTACTGGTCACCGAGCCGTTGCACCGCCCCCAGGCCGGAGACCGAGGGCTTGGACAAGAACTTGTTCTTCGAAGCCATCGCCACCAGCGGATGCGTGACGAGGAAGACCACGACCAGGTCCAGCACCGTCGACATGCCCAGGGTGAAGGCGAAGCCCTTCACCTGGCCGACGGCGAGCACGTACAGCACCGCGGCGGCCAGGAAGCTGACCGCGTCGGCGGACAGGATCGTGCGCCGGGCCCGGGTCCAGGCCCGCGGCACCGCCGAGCGGAAGGTGCGGCCCTCGCGGATCTCGTCCTTGAGCCGCTCGAAGAACACGATGAACGAGTCCGCGGTGATGCCGATCGCGACGATGAAACCTGCGATGCCGGCCAGGTCGAGGGTGAAGCCGACCCAGCGGCCGAGCAACACCAGCACCGCGTAGACCACGCCACCGGAGAGCGCCAGCGACAGGACGGTCAGGATGCCCAGCAGCCGGTAGTAGAGCAGGCAGTACACCGCGACCAGCAGCAGGCCGATGCCGCCGGCGATCAGGCCCGCCTCCAGCGAGGCCACCCCGAGGGTCGCCGACACCGTCTCGGCCTCGGACTGGTCGAAGGCCAGCGGGAGCGACCCGTACTTGAGGATGTTGGCCAGGTCGGTGGCGCTCTCCTGGTTGAACTGCCCGTTGATGCTGGCGTTGCCGCCCAGCAGGGCCTGCTGGATCTCCGGCGCCGATACCACCTCGGTGTCCAGCACGAACGCGGCCTGCTGACCGACGTTGGCGGAAGTGAAGTCGGCCCAGACCTTGGCGCCCTCGCTCTTGAAGTCCAGCGACACCGTCCAGCCCGGCTGCCCGGCCTGCGGCTGCGGCGGCACGGCCTGCGCGTTCGCGACCTCCTTGCCCGGCAGGAACACCGGCTCCAGCAGGTACTTCTGCTGGCCCTCGCGGTCGCAGGTGACCAGCGGCAGCTTCGGGTCGTCGTTGCCGCGCAGCGGGTCCTCGGCGGCGCAGTTCAGCGACTGCAGCGCCTGCATCTGGATGTTCGGGTCGGTGCTCTGGCGCAGCGCCTTCGCCTCGTCGATCGCCTTCCGCTGGTCGCCCGGCCCGGGCGGCGGCACGGCCTGCTGCGGGGTGGTCCCCGCCGGCGGCGGCGGCGCGGGCACCGCGTTGACGACCTTGCGGAAGTTCAGCTCGGCGGTCTGTCCCAGCTGCTTGGCTTCCTCACCGCCCGCGCCCGGCACGGTGATCACCAGGTTGTTGCCGTCCCGAGTCACCTCGGAACCACTGATGCCCATGCCGTTTACGCGGGTCTCGATGATCTGCCGGGCCTGGTTCAGTGACTCGCTCGTGGGCGGCTGGCCGTCCGGTGTGCGAGCCGTCAGCGTCACGCGGGTGCCGCCCTGCAGGTCGATCCCGAGTTTCGGCGTCGGCTTGCCGTCACCAGTGAAGAACACCAGTGCGTACAGCCCCACGACGATCAGCGCGAAGATCGCCATATAACGCCCTGGGCGAAGCTGCCCGGCCGGAGGTGCCACGGCGTCAGTTCTCCTGTCCACGGTCCGTATCGGGTGCGCGGTCGGTTCGCATAGACGTCACCCACCGAACTGCGCGAGCCGCGGCGGGCGGTTCCGCCGCAACGCCGCCAAACTACAGCCGGGTTTGCCAGGTTCCCCGATCGGCGCGCTCTCTTGGCAATCTTCGCCACGACGGAGTGGCGGATCACCGCGTTCCGCTTTCCAGTCTGACAGGCCCGGTGCAAGCGCCACCGGCCCGGGTGGCAGCTGTGCATTGATCGTCCACTACGCACGGACGCGGGCCCGGAGAACCGGTGCCCGCGTCGCGCCCCGGGCGGCGACGGCCCCGCCTGCCGGGCGCCGGTGCGGCACCCGGTGGCGCGGGAACGTCCCGCCGGACGTCAGTTGATCTTCTGCTGCTCGATCGGCTCGGCGACCTCGGCCTTCGATTCCGTGATCACGGCGGCCTCGGCGCTGTCGGTCTCGGCTGCCTCGTCCTTCTTGGCCTCCGCGGCGGTGTCGGTGTTGACCTTCTCGCGGACCGCGGCGCGCACCCAGGTGGTGGTCATGCCCGGCGCGATTTCCAGGTCGATGCTGTCGTCGCTGGTGCTGACGACGGTGCCGAACACGCCGGAGGTGGTCATCACCTTGTCGCCGGGGGCGATCGAGTTCTGCAGCTTCTGCTGCTCGGCCATCGCGCGCTTCTGCTTGCGGGCCTGCAGGAACAGCGGCACCGCCAGCAGGACGATCAGCAGCGGAAGAATCAGGGATTGGAGGTCCATCGTGCTCCGTTCAGCGGACGCTTCGGGGCCCAGCCCTCGCAGTACTGCGCCCGAATTGTTCGGATGTTCTGCCCCAGTGTGCCAGGTCAACTCGGGTCGACGTCATCTCCCGCTGGGAACCAGGAGCGTCTTCATGGCCCGCGCGGGCCGCGAGCTGTTCGCGGACGCGCCTCCCCGCTCTCGCGCGGGGCGCGGTTCGTGCCTGCCGCGCTGCACACCTCCCGTCCGGCAGCGCCGCTTGACACGGCCCGTCTCCACCGAGCGGGACCTGAGGAGGATAACGTCACGCCGCAAGCACGGACCAGCACCCCGACGGCGAGCCGAAAGCTGGGCGTGGGTCACAGTATCGGCGATTTGTCGCTTCGACACCGCCGAGCTGCGCAACAGGCGGGTGTCCCTGGCCGCTATTCGATCACTCGCCGAAGAGGTCGGACTGCGACTCGCCGGGCGCGTGCTGCGGCGGCGTCATGCCCAGGTGTTGCCACGCCGCCACCGTCGCGACCCGGCCGCGCGGGGTGCGGGCGAGCATGCCGGCCCGCACCAGGTACGGCTCGCAGACCTCCTCGACGGTGCTGGGCTCCTCGCCGACCGCGACCGCCAGCGTCGAAATCCCCACCGGGCCGCCGCGGAAGGACCTGATCAGCGCCCGGAGCACGGCCCGGTCCAGCCGGTCCAGGCCGATCTCGTCGACGTCGTAGACCTCCAGCGCGGCCTGCGCGATCTCACGGGTCACCGTTCCGTCGGCCCGCACCTCCGCGAAGTCTCGGACCCGCCGCAGCAACCGGTTGGCGATTCGCGGAGTACCCCGGGACCGGCCGGCGATCTCGACGGCCCCGTCGTCGCGCAGGTCCACGCCCAGGATTCCGGCCGAGCGGCGCACCACCTGCTCCAGCTCCGCCGCGGTGTAGAACTCCATGTGCCCCGTGAAGCCGAACCGGTCGCGCAGCGGCCCGGTCAGCGCGCCGGACCGGGTGGTGGCCCCGACCAGCGTGAACGGGGCCAGCTCCAGCGGGATGCTGGTGGCCCCTGGGCCCTTGCCGACCACGATGTCCACCCGGTAGTCCTCCATCGCCAGGTAGAGCATCTCCTCGGCGGGCCGGGCGATCCGGTGGATCTCGTCGATGAACAGCACGTCGCCCTCGGCGAGGTTGGACAGCATCGCCGCGAGGTCACCGGGGCGCTCCAGGGCCGGGCCGGAGGTGACCCGGATCGAGGCGCCGAGCTCGGTCGCGATGATCATCGACAGGCTGGTCTTGCCCAGCCCCGGCGGGCCGGAGAACAGTACGTGGTCGGGCTGTTCGCCGCGCTTAAGCGCGCCGTGCAGGACCAGTTCGAGCTGCTCGCGCACCCGGGCCTGGCCCACGAACTCGCTCAGCTTGCGCGGGCGCAGCGTCATCTCGACGTCCTGGTCGCCCGGGTCCTGGTGCGGGGTCAGGGCGACGCCGTCATCGGACGGCGGCCAGCCGTCGTTGTCCTCGTGCATCAGGCCGACCTCACTTCGGGCCGAGGGTGGCCAGCGCCTTGCGCAGCACCGCCGAGGTATCCAGGTCGCCGTTGCCAGCGGCCAGCACGGCCTCGACGCTGTGCTCGGCCTGCTTGGCCGAGAAGCCCAGGGCCACCAGCGCCTCGGACACCTCCGAGCGGACCCGGCCGCGGTCCACCGCCGCCGGCGGACCGGCCGCGGACCCGGCCACCACCCCGACCTTGTCGCGCAGCTCCAGGACCAGCCGCTCGGCGCTCTTCTTGCCGATGCCTGGCACCTGGGTGAGCACCGTCAGGTTGCCGTCGGCCAGCGCGTGGCAGAGCTGGTCGGGCGCGAGCACCGCGAGCGTGGCCAGCGCGAGCCGGGGGCCGACCCCGGAGGCGGTCTGGAGCAGCACGAAGAGGTCGCGGGCCTCGGCGTCGGCGAAGCCGTAGAGCGTCAGCGAGTCCTCGCGCACGATCAGCGACGTCCACAGCCGCGCCTCCTCGCCGCGGCGCAGCCCGGCCAGCGTGACCGGGGTGGCGTGCACCGCCATGCCCACGCCGCCGACTTCGATCACGGCGTGGTCCAGCCCGACGGACAGCACGGGACCTCGCACCGTGGAGATCATCGGGAAAACCCTCCTGTTCGAGCCCGGGTGGCCTGTTGCGCGGCCTTCAGCCGGGCGCGGTGGTTGCGGGCGAGCTCGGCGGCGCGGGCCTCCGCCGCGGCGAGCCGGGCCGCCATCGGGGCCCGCCACAGGTGGCAGACCGCCAGCGCCAGCGCGTCGGCGGCGTCGGCCGGTTTGGGCGCTGCGGCCAGCCCGAGGATCTTGGTGATCATCGTGGTGAGCTGGCGCTTGTCGGCGCGGCCGGAACCGCTGACGGCGGCCTTGACCTCGCTCGGCGTGTGGAAGGCCACCGGCAGGTTGCGCCGGGCGGCGGCCAGCGCGACGACGCCGGAGACCTGGGCGGTGCCCATCACGGTGCGCACGTTGTGCTGGCTGAAGACACGCTCGATCGCCACCACCTCGGGGCGGTGCTCGTCCATCCACTGCTCCACCACGTCGGCGACCGCCAGCAGCCGGCTGGCCAGCGCGTCCTCGGGCGGGGTGCGCGCCACGCCGACCGCGACGCAGGCGACCTCCCGGCCGCGACCGCCGTCGACCACGCCGAGCCCGCAGCGGGTCAGCCCGGGGTCGACTCCCAGCACGCGCACGACGCCACCCGCCCTCGCCCGATGAACATTCGTTCGAACCCTATCGAATAGCCGGACACCGACACCGCACCGACACGCGCGCACCTCACCCGGGCAAGTCCAGCAACGGCTCCATCACCCGGGTTGGGTGCAATTTCGTGAGAAATTGACCGTCACCCGGGTGAACGTCAATTTCTCACGAAATTGCTCCCCTGCGGAGTGGCGGTGGGTGGGCAGCCGGTCAGGGGCCGTTGGCGCCGGGGGTCCAGCTCTCGGGCAGGCCGCTGTCGGTCAGGATCGGCTGGTACTCGCGGAAGCCGCCCGGGGCGTCGGGCTGCCAGGGGAACTTGCCGCCCTCCGGGCTTGACGCGATCAGCTGCACCGCCGGGAAGTCCGGCCCGTTGTAGACCAGGAACGCGCTGCCCAGGTACTCCGGGTAGTGCTGCAGCGCGACCTTCTCGAAGGTGATCGGGCAGCCCTGCAGGAAGCCGTCGTATAGCTGCCCCGGCTGGAACCGCTCGCCCCTGCCCGCCCGCTCCACGTAGGTGTTGACCACCGTGTGCGCGACCTCCTGGGGCAGCCCGATCACGACGACCTCGGGCTTTCCGAAGCGCCGCCACGCGCCCACCGAGAACGCGTACGCCGCGCCGCGGTCGTCGCCCGCCACGTGCATTACCGCGGCGCCGTGCTCGTCCGCGGTGTTCACCATCCACTTGCGCAGAGCCTCATCAGTGTCGACCACGGCGCCATTCTGCCCGCGAAACAAAACCGCCCCCGCCGGCACCCAGGGCACTGGGCCACTGTGGACACCGACGGGAGCGGTCCGTGCACGGCTCGTGTCAGCCGACCTCGGCCATGATGTCGTCGGAGATGTCGAAGTTGGCGAAGACGTTCTGCACGTCGTCGCAGTCCTCGAGCGCGTCGATCAACTTGAAGATCTTGCGGGCGCCCTCGGCGTCCAGCTCGACGTTGACCGAGGCCAGGAAGTTGGTCTCCGCCGAGTCGTACTCGATGCCCGCCACCTGCAGCGCCTTGCGCACCTCGACCAGGTCGGTCGGGTCGGCCAGGATCTCGTAGCTCTCCCCGAGGTCGTTGATCTCCTCGGCGCCGGCCTCCAGCACCGCCGAGAGCACGTCGTCCTCGCTGAGGCCGTTCTTCGGCAGCAGCACGACGCCCTTGCGGTTGAACAGGTACGCCACCGAGCCCGCGTCGGCCATCGAGCCACCGTTGCGGGTCATCGCGGTGCGGACCTCGCCGGCCGCCCGGTTGCGGTTGTCGGTCAGGCACTCGACCAGCATCGCGACGCCGTTGGGGCCGTAGCCCTCGTACATGATCGTCTGCCAGTCGGCGCCGCCGGCTTCTTCACCGGCACCGCGCTTGCGCGCCCGCTCGATGTTGTCCAACGGCACCGAGTTCTTGCGTGCCTTCTGGATGGCGTCGTACAGGGTCGGGTTGCCCTCGGGGTCGCCCCCACCGGTCCGCGCGGCAACCTCGACGTTCTTGATCAGCTTCGCGAAGAGCTTGCCGCGCTTGGCGTCGAGGGCGGCCTTCTTGTGCTTGGTGGTGGCCCACTTGGAATGGCCGCTCATCTCTCCTCCGTCTTTCTACGCCTGCGCTGCGGTATTCAGCCGCGCTTGGACGATCTTTACGAAATAGCGGTGCACGCGCTCGTCCCCGCCTACCAGCTCCGGGTGGAAGGAGGTGGCGAGCACCGGTCCCTGCTGAACCGCGACGATCCTACCGGCGGCCTCGTTCCGCCCGGTGTTGTCCGGGTCGTCGGGCACGGTCGCCAGCACCGCTACGTCGGCGCCGACCTTCTCGACCCAAGGTGCGCGGATGAACACCGCGTGCACCGGGCCGTCCGGAATGCCCGCGAAGTCCAGGTCGGTCTCGAAGGAGTCGACCTGTCGCCCGAAGGCGTTGCGCCGCACGACAATGTCGAGCGCGCCCAGCGGGCGGACCGCTGGCGGCTCCCGGTCCTCGTCGAGCACCTCGCCGGAGAGCATGATCATCCCGGCGCACGAGCCGTAGGCGGGCAGCCCCGCCGCGAGCCGCTCGCGCAGCGGCTCGTAGAGCTCGAAGGTGTCCAGCAGGCGGGTCATCGTGGTCGACTCGCCGCCCGGCACCACGATGCCGTGCACCGCGGCCAGTTCCTCGGGGCGGCGGACCGGCCGGGCGTCGGCCCCGCTGCGCTCCAGCGCGGCCAGGTGCTCCGCCACGCCGCCCTGCAGCGCGAGGACTCCGATCACGGGTTTCGTCACGGTCCCGATTCTCCTGCACTTCCGCCCGCAGCCGAAACCCGGGATGCGTCGCTCGCGAGCCCGCGCCCGGCGCTACGAACCGAGGACCTACAGCGCGATGCCGGTGAGCCGGAGCAGGGCCGTGGTGACGGCCGCGGCGACCACCACGAGCACGAACGGGGCCCGGCGCCAGGCCAGCACACCGCCGACCGCGACGCCCGCGAAGCGGGCCCAGCCGGCGAAGCCACCGGACTCGAACGCGGTGCTGGTGGCGACGAACGCCGCGAGCAGCACGATCGCGGCGATCGACATCAGCTGCTCCCACCGGTCGGAGATCCGGATCCGGTCGCGCAGCAGCGGGCCGGCCAGGCGCATGGCGTAGGTGCCTGCGGCGAGCGCGAAGACCACTCCGAGCGTCATCGGACCGCCTCCCCCGCCAGTCGCTTCGGCAGCGGCAGCGCGGCGGCCAGGCCGACCAGCCCGGCCATCACGGGCAAGCCTTCGGGCAGTAGCGGGGTGGTGAGCACGGCGACCAGCGCACCCACCGCGACCGCCCGCAGGGTCCGGAATTCGCGCAGCGACGGCATGATCAGCGCGAGCAGCGCCGCGGGCATCGCGGCGTCCAGGCCGAAGGCGCCCGGGTCGCCGACGCCCTGGCCGAGCAGCCCGCCGAGGAACACCGACGGGGCCCAGGCGGTGTACAGCGCGATGCCGGTCAGCCAGTACGCGCGCTTCTTCTCGGTAGCGGTGTCCTGCGCGAGCGCGAACGCGACGGATTCGTCGACCATCAGGTGGCTGCCGATCAACCGGCTCGGCCAGCCGCGGTCCAGCAGTCCGCCGACCGCCACGCCGAACGGGAGATGGCGGGCGTTGAGCATCAGCCCGCCGAGGACGGCGGTGACCGGGGCGGCGCCGGCCGCGGCCAGGCCGACCACCATGAACTCCGAGCCGCCGGCGAACACGACCGCGCCCATCAGCGTGATCATCCACAGCGGCACGCCCTTGCTCACCGCAATGGCGCCGAGCGAGGCGCCGACAACGGCCATCGCCACCGCCATCGAAAGCACGTCGCGCAGCAGCTCATCCCGCCAGAATCCCACTCGTGTTCGCTCTAACGTACTCACGTTCGCTATCCTGAACACCGAGGCCGTGTTCGTCAAACCGAATTCAAGGACTGATAGAGCGAACAGCCATGAGTGAGACCGAGAACACCGCGGCCGCGCCGCCGCTGGAGACCATCGCCGCTTCCCTGCGCCGCGAACGCGACCGCGCCGGGCTGACCCTCACCGAACTAGCCCGGCGCGCCGGGATCGCGAAGTCCACCCTGTCGCAGCTCGAATCCGGCACCGGAAACCCCAGCGTGGAAACGCTGTGGGCGCTCGGCGTGGCGCTGGGCGTGCCGTTCAGCCGTCTCGTCGACCCGCCGACTCCGCAGGTGCGGGTCGTCCGGGCCGGTCAGGTCCCGCTCGTGCGCTCGGAGCAGTCGGCCTACGCCGCGGCGCTGCTGTCCTCGGGCCGCTCCGGCGCCCGCCGCGACCTCTACGTCCTGGAACTGGAACCGGGCAGGGTCCGCCGCGCGGACGCCCACATCCCGGGTTCGGTGGAGCACGTCGTCCTCACCGCGGGGCGCCTGCGAGCGGGTCCGGAGGAGGACCCGGTGGAACTGGAGGTTGGCGACTACATCTCCTTCTCCGGCGACGTCCCCCACATCTACGAAGCCCTCGAACCGAGCACCAAAGCGGTCCTCGTCATGGAACACGCCTGACGGCGATCACGAATGCCGCGAAGGGCGCCTCCGACCGACGTAGCCGGCCAGCGGCGCCCTTCACCTGCACACGATCGGGATCACCAGCCGCGTTGGGCGTAGCGCTGCTGCTCGGTGAGGTCGTCGAGGTTGATGCCGACCATCGCCTCGCCTAGGCCCCGGGAGACCTTCGCGATCACGTCCGGGTCGTCGTAGAACGTCGTCGCCTTGACGATCGCCTCGGCGCGCTTCGCGGGGTCGCCGGACTTGAAGATGCCCGAGCCGACGAAGACCCCTTCCGCGCCCAGCTGGCGCATCATCGCCGCGTCGGCCGGGGTCGCGATGCCGCCCGCGGTGAACAGCACGACCGGCAGCTTCCCGGTCTTGGCGATCTCCCGGACCAGCTGCACCGGGGCGCGCAGCTCCTTCGCCGCGACGTAGAGCTCGTCGTCGCTGAGCACCGAGAGCCGCCGCATCTCGGCGCGGATCTGCCGCATGTGCCGGGTCGCCTCGACGACGTTCCCGGTACCGGCTTCGCCCTTGGAGCGGATCATCGCCGCGCCTTCGGAGATGCGCCGCAGGGCCTCGCCGAGGTTGGTCGCGCCGCACACGAACGGCACGGTGAACGCCCACTTGTCGATGTGGTTGACCTCGTCCGCCGGGGTGAGCACCTCGGACTCGTCGATGTAGTCCGCGCCCAGCGACTGCAGCACCTGCGCCTCGACGAAGTGGCCGATGCGCGCCTTGGCCATCACGGGGATGGACACGGCGTCGATGATGCCCTCGATCATGTCCGGGTCGGACATCCGGGCCACACCGCCCTGGACGCGGATGTCGGCGGGCACCCGCTCCAGCGCCATCACCGCGACCGCACCGGCGGCCTCGGCGATCTTGGCCTGCTCGGGCGTCACCACGTCCATGATCACGCCGCCCTTGAGCATTTCGGCCATGCCCCGCTTGACCCCGTCCGTACCGGTCTGGGCGTTGCCGGTGGTGTCCTTGGCGTCGACGGTCGTCACCTTCGGCCTTCCTGTTGTCGGTACTCTGCCGCGACCAGGCTATTCCGGAACTGGACCATTTCCACGGTCCACTAACCCCGAATTCCGGTAGTCCACTTGCGGCCACCGGAAACCACCCGCACGACGGGTGACCACCGGCCTTGCACGACCCGGATACGAGGTGTGTGATCGGAGACACAGTCGGTCGCCGGGAGCGCGCAGGGAGTTGACTCATGGGCAGCAAACAAAGCGGCACGGTAGGAGGGCCGGCGATCCCGGCCCCCTCAGAACCCGCGAAGATCCGCAACGTCGTGCTGGTCGGCCCGTCGGCGGCCGGCAAAACAACGCTCGCCGAGGCGATGCTGGCCGCCACCTCGACGATCCCCAGAACCGGGCTGGTCACCGAGGGCACCACGGTGTGCGACCACGAGCCCGCCTCGATCGAGCAGCAACGGTCCATCGGCCTCGCCGTCGCGCCGATGCACCACGGCGACATCAAGGTCAACCTGATCGACACGCCCGGCTACGCGGACTTCGTCGGCGAGCTGCGCGCCGGGCTGCGCGCCGCGGACGCCGCGTTGTTCGTGGTAGCGGCCGCGGAAGGCGTCGACCCCGCGACCCGTGCGATCTGGCAGGAGTGCGCGGCGGTCGGCATGCCGCGCGCGGTGATCATCGCCCGGCTGGACCAGCCGCGCGCGGACTACGAAACCGCGTTGCTGAGCTGCCAGGACGCCTTCGGCTCCGGGGTACTGCCGCTGTACCTGCCGCACTTCGACGCGGAAGGCGAGTTCTTCGGGCTGGTGGGCCTGCTCACCGAGCAGGTCTACGAGCTCGGCGGCACCGTCGCGGCCGACGAGCGGCTGCGCGAGCAGATCGACCAGCCGCGCGGCGAGCTCATCGAGGCGATCATCGCCGAGAGCGAGGACGAGTCGCTGATGGACCGCTACCTCAACGGCGAGCAGATCGACGAGGACACGTTGATCACCGACCTGGAGAAGGCGGTGGCCCAGGGCGGCCTGCACCCGGTGCTGCCGGTGTGCTCGATGACCGGGGTCGGCATCCGCGAGGTGCTCGAGGGCATCCGGCGCGGCTTCCCGTCGCCGCTGGAGCACCCGCTGCCGGAGTTCACCGACCCGCAAGGCCGCAACCCGCGCACGCTCACTCCGGACCCGGACGGGCCGCTGGCGGCCGAGGTGGTGCACACCTCGGTCGACTCGTACGTGGGCCGCGTCTCGTTGGCGCGCGTGTTCTCCGGCACGATGCGCCCGGAGCGCCCGGTGCACGTCTCCGGTCACGGCATGGCCGAGCGCGGGCACCCCGACCACGACGAGGACGAGCGGGTGGCCCACCTGTACTCGCCGCTGGGCGTGAACCTGCGCGAGGTGCCGCACTGCATCGCCGGCGACCTGTGCGCGCTGACCAAGATCGGCTCGGCCGAGACCGGTGACACGCTGTCCGATCCGTCGGAGCCGCTGCTGCTCAAGCCGTGGCCGATGCCGGAGCCGCTGCTGCCGATCGCCGTCACCGCGCACACCCGCAGCGACGAGGACGCGTTGGCGCGCAACCTCAACCGGCTGATCGCCGCCGATCCGAGCCTGCGGTTGGACCGCGACAGCGAGACCCACCAGCTGGTGCTGTGGTGCATGGGCGAAGCGCACGCGGAAGTGGTGTTGCAACGGCTGCGCGAAGGCGGCGCGGAGGTCGACACGGTGCCGGTTCGGGTGCCCCTGCGGCAGACTTTCGCCCAGCCCGCCAAGGGCCACGGGCGGCACGTCAAGCAGTCCGGCGGGCACGGTCAGTACGCGGTGTGCGACATCGAGGTCGAGCCGCTGCCGCGCGGTTCGGGCGTCGAGTTCGCCGACCGGGTGGTCGGCGGCGCGGTGCCGCGACAGTTCATCCCGAGCGTCGAGAAGGGCGTGCGGGCGCAGATCGAGAAGGGCATCAACGAGGGCGCCCCCCTGGTGGACGTGCGGGTCACGCTGGTGGACGGCAAGGCGCACAGCGTCGACTCCTCCGACGCGGCGTTCCAGGCTGCGGGCGCGCTGGCGCTCAAGGCCGCCGCCGAGCAGGCGGGGCTGATCACGCTGGAGCCGGTCGACGAGGTCGCGGTGCGAATCCCCGACGAGCACCTCGGGGCGGTGCTCGGCGACCTGTCCAGCCGGCGCGGCAAGGTGATCGGAACCGAGCCGGAGGACAGCGGGTGGACCGTGGTGCGCGCGCACGTGCCGGCGAGCGAACTCGTGCGCTATACGGTGAACGTGCGGTCGCTGAGCTCCGGCAGCGCGACCTACACACGGCAGTTCGAGAGCTACGAACCGATGCCGGAGTCCCTCGTCCCGCAGAAGTGACCACCGCCCCGGCCCCGGGCTCCGGGTTCCCGGGTTCCGGGTTCCCGGGCGGTTCGGGTTCGGGTTCGGGGTTCGGGGTTCGGGGTTCGGGTTCGGGGTTCGGGTTCGGGGTTCGGGTTCGGGGTTCGGGTTCGGGGTTCCGCAATTTCAATGGAAATCGAAGGTTCAAGGTTCGATTTCCATTGAATTGATCTCAGTAGGGGGTTATGCGAGTCGGCCGTGTTCGAATTGGGTGAGTACGAGTGCGGCTTTGACGATGAGGCCGATTTTGCGGGGGCTGGTGGTGAAGTGTCGTAGGACGCGCCAACGGCCGGTGAGCAGGGCGAATCCACGTTCGCCGAGGGCGCGCAGGCCGCGCAGCAGTTTGTTGTAGGTCTGGTTGTCGACGTCGAGTGGGCGGCCTTTGCTGGTTTTGGGGCGTTTGATCGGGGTGAGGACCCCGGCTCCGGCACCCTGGTAGCCGCCGTCGGCCAGGGTGGGTAGGTTGAGCTGGGAGTAAGCCCAGTACAGGGCGCCGAGGACGTGGTTTTCAGCGGCGGTGATGTCGTGGATGGACCCGGGCTCGACGTCGGAGGCCCACAGCGGGAACCCGTCCGGGTCTGTCAGTGCTTGGATGTTGCCGGCTTGTTCGCGGGTTTTCCCGGAGTACCACAGGTCGATCTCGGCGCCTTTGGCGCTGGTGGTCTTTTCGCCGAGACGGTCGGAGGAGAAGTTTTTGCCGTCCAGGATCAGATAGGCGTCGCCGTTGTCTTTGGCCCGTTGCAGGGCGTCGTGCAGATCCGGGGCCTGCGCGGCCAGTGCCTTGATGCCCTCGTCGACATACCGGTAGCCGGTGGCACGGGCGACACCGTGATCGCGAGCCAGTTTGGTGATGTCGGTATCGTCCCGGAACCACCGCAGGACCAGCACAGCCTGCCAGAACGTGGTCAACGCCCGGCGCCCCTTGCGGGTCCCTTTCCGGCGGCGTTCACCGGCCAACAGCCGGCTGAGGAAGACCACCAGTTCACGGGGAACATCGAGTTTGGCAGAATACGTGACCACGTGGGGCCCTCCCTGGTCGAAGATCCTTTCTTGGTCGAACTTCTTCTACCAGGGACCCCACGTCCCACTCTCCCCGGGCCAGCCCTACCCGATCACACACCCATTCCGGCAGGCCGCCCTCCAGAGACTTCTTACTGAGATCACCTCATTGAAATTGCGGGGAACGCGGGGTGGGGCGCATCAGGGGTCGCGGTAGGTGGCGTGGACGGCGATCAGGCGTTGGGCGATCGTGATCAGCGACAGCACCACCAGCAGCCAGACCGCGACGTCCAGCACGTACGGCACGCCCAGGCCGTGGAGGCCGGTGCCGACCAGGACCACGAGGAACCGTTCGGCGCGCTCCGCGAGGCCGCCGTCGGCGCTGAGGCCGTTGGCCTCCGCACGCGCCTTCACGTACGAGATCACCTGGGCGCTCACCAGGCAGATCAGCAATGCCAGGCCGCGCAGCTGGTTCACCTCGACGACCAGCGACCACCACACCAGTGCGCCGAACAGCGCGCCGTCGACCAGCCGGTCGCAACTCGCGTCCAGCACGCCGCCGAACCGCGTCGCCTTGCCACCGGCTCGCGCCATCGCGCCGTCGAGGATGTCGAACAGCAGGAAGACCGCGACCACCACGGTGCCCACGAACAGCTGGTCGTGCGGGAAGAACCAGAGCGCAGCGGCGATGCTGGCGGCCGTGCCGGTCACCGTCACCGCGTTCGGCGACAGCCCGAGGCGGACCAAGCCCGCGCCGATCGGGTCGGTCAGTCGCGATAGAGAAGCCCGCGCGAAGATGTTGAGCATTGCTTGTAGTGTCAGCCGCCTGTGCAGAGTTGTCCTTGCCTGCAGATTAGCCGTCGGTGATCAGCGGCACCGGCGGACGCCCGAGAACGCGGGCGCAGTGAGTTCGGACACAGATCGGAATGCTTGAAGCTTCAACCGCGTTTGGATGGTCGAAACTTCCGTCCCGTTCTTTCCTTGGAGGCAGCATGACGGCAACGGCGCAGATCCCCGGCTACGTCGCGGGTACCTGGGACATCGACACCGTCCACTCGGACATCGCGTTCTCCGTTCGCCACCTGGGCATCGGCAAGTCCCGAGGCCGGTTCGGCAGCTTCCAGGGCGAGATCGTCACCGCCGCCGACCCGCTGGAGTCGACGGTCACCGCCACGATCGACGCCTCGTCGATCGACACCGGCAACACCGACCGCGACGCGCACGTGCGCAACGCCGACTTCCTCGACGTCGAGCAGTTCCCCACCGCGACCTTCCGCTCCACCGGCGTCCGCCAGGACGGCGACGACTTCGTGATCGACGGCGAGTTCACCCTGCACGGCGTCACCAAGCCGGTGTCGCTGGAGACCGAGCTGGGCGGTTTCGCCGACGGCCTGCTGGGATTGTCCGCCAAGGTCGTCCTCAACCGCACCGACTTCGGCGTGGGCCCGGCCGGTGGCGCCATGGTCGGCGAGAAGATCACCATCACCCTCGACATCGAGGCCAAGCTCCGCAGCTGAGCTGACGACGCCGCAGCGGGCCGACGACGCAGCGGGCCGAGGACGACCAGGTCCTCGGCCCGCTGTGCCGTCCCGGTGCAGTTTCAACGGAAAAAGGCGACCGCCCGGTCAGTCCACTTCGGACCAGGCGTCGGCCAGCAGCTGCCGGGTCTCGCCGAGCAGCTGCGGCAGCACCTTGGTGTGGCCGATGACCGGCATGAAGTTCGAGTCGCCGCCCCAGCGGGGCACCACGTGCTGGTGCAGGTGCGCGGCGATGCCCGCCCCCGCCACCGGCCCCTGATTGAGCCCGATGTTGAAGCCGTGCGGCGCGGAAACCCGCCGGATCACCCGCATCGCCCGCTGCGTGTACTCCGCGACGGCCACCGTCTCCGCCGCGCTGAGCTCGGTGTAGTCGGCCACGTGCCGGTACGGCAGCACCATCAGGTGCCCCGGGTTGTACGGGTACAGGTTGAGGATCGCGAAGACCAACTCGTCGCGCGCGACGATCAGTGTCTCGTCGTCCGGCCGCCCCGACTCGAGCAGCCGGCAGAACGGGCAGCCGTCGCTGTCGTCGCCCTCCGGCTTGTTCTCGCCCTGGATGTAGGCCATCCGGTGCGGGGTCCACAGCCGCTGCAACGCGTCCTGGACGCCGACGCCGTGCTGCTCGCTCAGCTCCACGCCCTCCGGGCCGCGAACTCCGCTCACGCCCGCTCCGCCTGGAAGTTCGCCGCGCTCGGCGACGCGTTCTCGCGGCGCGCGATCCACTCCTCCAGCGCGGCGACCGCGGTGTCCACCGGGACCCCGTTGATCTGGCTGCCGTCGCGGAACCGGAACGACACCGCGTCGGCCTCCACGTCCTTGCCGCCGGCCAGCAGCAGGAACGGCACCTTCTGCGTGGTGTGGGTGCGGATCTTCTTCTGCATCCGGTCGTCGCTGGTGTCGACGTCGACGCGGATCCCCTTGGCGCGCAACGCCTTCGCCACCCGCTGCAGGTGCTCGACGTGCTCGTCGGCGATCGGGATGCCGACCGCCTGCACCGGCGCCAGCCAGGCCGGGAAGGCGCCCGCGTAGTGCTCGGTGAGCACCCCGAAGAACCGCTCGATCGAGCCGAACAGCGCGCGGTGGATCTTGATCGGCCGCTGCTTGCTGCCGTCCGGCGCCGTGTATTCCAGATTGAACAGCTCCGGCAGGTGGTAGTCGACCTGGATGGTCGACATCTGCCAGCTGCGGCCCAGCGCGTCCTTGGCCTGCACGGAGATCTTCGGGCCGTAGAACGCCGCCCCGCCCGGGTCCGGCACCAGCTCCAGGCCGGAGTCCACGGCGGCGGTGCGCAGCGCCTCGGTGGCCACCGCCCAGCTCTCGTCGCTGCCGACGTACTTCTCGTCGTTGCGGGTGGACAGCTCCAGGTAGAAGTCGTCCAGGCCGTAGTCGCGCAGCAGGTCCAGCACGAAGCCCAGCAGCGACTTCAGCTCGTCCTGCAACTGCTCGGGGGTGCAGTAGATGTGCGCGTCGTCCTGCGTCATGCCGCGCACCCGGGTCAGCCCGTGCACCACGCCGGACTTCTCGTACCGGTACACCGACCCGAACTCGAACAGCCGCAGCGGCAGCTCCCGGTAGGAGCGCCCGCGCGAGCGGAAGATCAGGTTGTGGAACGGGCAGTTCATCGGCTTGAGGTAGTAGTCCACGCCCGGCTTGCGCAGCTCACCGTTGGCGTCGCGCTCCTCGTCGAGGTGCATCGCCGGGAACATGCCGTCCTTGTACCAGTCCAGGTGCCCGGATGTCTTGAACAGCGTGTCCTTGGTGATGTGCGGGGTGTTGACGAACTCGTAGCCCGCCTGCTCGTGCCGCTTGCGGGAGTAGTCCTCCAGCTCGCGGCGGATGATGCCGCCCTTGGGGTGGAACACCGGCAGCCCGGAGCCGATCTCGTCCGGGAAGGAGAACAGGTCCAGCTCGGCGCCGAGCCGCCGGTGGTCGCGACGTTCGGCCTCGGCCAGCCACTCCAGGTGCTGGTCGAGCTTCTCCTTGGACTCCCAGGCCGTGCCGTAGACCCGCTGCAGCTGCGGGTTGTTCTGGTTGCCCCGCCAGTACGCGGCGGCCACCCGCATCAGCTTGACCGCCGGGATGAACCGGGTGTGCGGCACGTGCGGGCCGCGGCACAGGTCGCCCCAGACGACCTCGCCGTGCCGGTCGATGTTGTCGTAGACGGTCAGCTCGCCGCCGCCGACCTCCATCACCTCGCTGGTGTCCACATCGGACTTGATGTCCACCAGCTCCAGCTTGTACGGCTCGCCCGCCAGCTCCTCCTTGGCGGCGTCGACCGACTCCAGCCTGCGGCGGGAGAACTTCTGCCCGGACTTGATGATCTGCTTCATGCGCTTCTCCAGCGCCTGCAGGTCTTCCGGGGTGAACGGGCGGTCGACGTCGAAGTCGTAGTAGAAGCCGTCCCGTACGGGCGGACCGATCCCCAGCTTCGCGTCGGGGAAGAGGTTCTGCACCGCCTGCGCCAGCAGGTGCGCCGCGGAGTGCCGGATGACGCTGCGGCCGTCCTCGGTGTCGGCGGCGACCGCCTCCACCTCGACGTCGGCCTCCGGCGCCCACGCGAGGTCACGCAGGTTGCCCTCGGCGTCGCGGACCACCACGACCGCCTCCGGCCCCTTCGACGGCAGCCCCGCCTCGGCGACCGCCTCGCCCGCAGTAGTGCCCGCCGGAACCTTCACCCGGAGAGCTTGTTGAGCTTGGGAAGGCTGTACGGACACGATCACTCCTAGGCTGGGCCGGCCCACCGACCGGCGCGGACGCACTTCGCTTACCGATGCTATCGGCCTGTCGCGGACCGCTTTCCCCCAGCTCCCGCGCCCGGGGGTCGTGAGTGCGCAGCCGGGCCCCGGCCCGGCTGCGCACTCACGACGCGAGTTGCTCCAGCTCCGTCGCCGAGACCAGACCGCCGGTGAACGGCCCCAGCGCCAGCGACACGCCCAGCTCGCGCAGGCGGTGCGCCTGCAACCGATCGCGCACGCCGGCAGCGGTGACCGGCAGGCCCAGCAGCTGGGCCGCGCCACAGGCGGCCGCCACGAGATGCCGGTCCAGCGGGTCAGGACCGTCCGGGTCGACGAAGCTGTCCAGGTGCGGGCCCTCGATGCGCGCCATCCCCAGCGGAAGCCCCTTCAGCCGCGGCAGCCGGGCGTAGTCGCCACCGAACTGGTAGACGCCCAACCACAGCCCCATCTCGGCGAAGATCTCCAGCGTGTCCACCGGGTCACCCTGGTGATCGAACAGCGCGGACTCGGGCAGCCCGAGCGCTAGGTATTGCGGCGGTAGCCCGGTCTCGCGGAGGATGCGCTGCATGTCGGCGACCAGCTCGGGGTCGCGGCAGTGCCGCGGCGAGAGGTGCACCGCAGCGACCGGCGCCTCCGGGCCCAGCCGCTTCACCCAGCGCGCGGCGTGCTCGCACACCTGCTGAAGCGCCCAGGTGCCAAGCCGGGTGATCAGCCCGGTCTCCTCCGCCAACCCCAGGAACCGCTCCTCGCCCAGCTCGCCGAACTCCTCGTGGTCCCAGCGGATGTTGGCGGCGGCTCCGACCAGCCGTCCGCTCGCCAGCGCGATGACCGGCTCGTACTCGACGAACAGCTCGTGCTGGTCCAGGGCAGCGGGCAGCGCCGCCGAGAGCTTGAACCGGTCGCGCGCCGCCGCGTTGCGTTCGGGGTCGAACAGCACCCACTGCGCGCGGCCGTCGCTCTTGGCCCGGTAGAGGGTGATGTCGGCGTCCCGCAGCAGCGCCCCGGCGTCGGTGCCGGCCACCTCGCGCTCCACGACGCCGACGCTGGCCGAAGCGCTGAGCTCGTGCGCGCCGATCAGCACCGGCCGCGTGATCTCCCGCAACAGGCGTTCCACCAGGTCGATCACCGGGCCTGCGCCGCTCGAGTCGGGAACCAGCACCACGAACTCGTCGCCACCCATCCGCGCCGCGACCGCGCCCACCGCCACGGCCATCGCCTCCAGGCGTTGCGCGACCTGCCGCAACAACCGGTCGCCGATCGGATGGCCGAGGCTGTCGTTGACCGCCTTGAACCCGTCGAGGTCGAAGAAGCACAGCCCCACCCGGCGGCCCGGGCGCGTCGGCTCCAGCGCGGCGTCCAGGCTGGATCCCAGCTTGGTGCGGTTGGCCAGGCCGGTCAGCGGGTCCCGGACGGCCTGCTGGCGGAAGTGCTCCTGGAGCATGTGCCGGTCGGTGATGTCCTCGTAGAGCAGCACGAGGTAGTCCGGTTCGCCGTGGGCGTCGCGGACCAGCGACGCGGACAGCTGGGTCCACACGTGCGCGCCGTCGGGAGCGGTGTACCGGATGTCCAGGAAGCTCCGGTTCGCGACGCCGGCCGCCAGCTCGGCGATGGTGCCGGTCAGCTGTGCCAGCCACGTCTCGTCGGCGAGCTCGAACACGGTGCCGCCGACGAGCTGGGACTCCGGGCGCCGGAAGATCCGCGCCAGCGCCCCGTTTGACTCCTCCACCACCCCGTCCAGCGTGACGACCGCGATGCCCAGCGCCGAGGAGGTGAAGACCGCGCGCAAGCGCGCCTCGCTGGAACGCAGCGCCTCCTCCGCCGCGTCCCGGGCGTCCGACACGGCGCGCTGGATCACTTCCTGCTCGCGCAGCGTCTGCTCCCGCAACACCCCGGCGAACCCGGCGGCCAGCTCGCTGAGCGCCTCGATCAGCCTGAGCGGGTCGGTCTCCCGGATCTTCGGCAGCTCCGTGGCGAGGTGCCGCAGCGTGCGGGCCAGCGCCGCCGAGTTGGTGAGGTGCGCCCCGACGAGCCGCTCACCGATGCCGCGCGCGGCATCGACCGGTCCGCCGTCGAGGACGGACAGCAGATCGTCGACGCATTCGGCCAGGAAGGCCTCGACGTCGGGGCGGCCCATCGGGACGTAGCTCGTGTGGATGACCTCCCGGGTCCACTGCCTGACCAGGTCCTCCTGGCCTAGCTCCCCGCCGTCGGCAACCGATCCCCCCGTTCCTGGCATGCGGGTCACACCTTGCAGGCCACGGCCCCGTAAACGATCGACCGCTCCGGCTTCTCCCAGACGTCTTCGTCGGTGTCGGGGCGCCAATCGGGCACGTAGACCACGCCCGGATCGACGATCTCGAAGTCGGACACCAGCTCGGCGACCTCGTCGCGGGTGCGCAGCGTTACCGGGTTGGTGCTGCTCTTGTACAGCTCGACCAGGCCCTGGACGCCTTCCGGGTAGTGGTCGCCGGTGACGTGGGAGAAGCCGAGGTAGCTGCCGGCCGGGAGGCGGTCGTGGTAGCGCCGGATCACCTCGCGGGGCTTGCTGCTGTCCGGGACGAAGTGCACCAGCGCGACCATCATGACCGCGATGGGCTGGGAAAAGTCGAGCATCCGCCGGGTCTCCGGGGCGTCCAGGACGTCATCGACGTCGGCCAGGTCGGCTTGCACGATCGTGGCGTTCTCGTTGCCGTTGAGGATCGAACGGCTGTGCGCCACGGCAACCGGCTCGTTGTCGACGTAGACCACGCGGGTCGTGGGGTCTACGGCCTGCGCGATCTCGTGCACGTTGCCCGCGGTGGGGATCCCGGAGCCGATGTCCAGGAACTGCCGCACGCCCCGATCGAGGCAGTACCGAACCGCGCGGCGCAGGAAGCCCCGGTTGTTCCGGGCGACCTCCCGCACGTTCGGCACGACCTCCATGACCTTGCGGCCGAGTTCGCGGTCGACGGCGAAGTTGTGCGCCCCGCCGAGGTAGAAGTCGTAGCATCGGGCGGCGCTGGGTTTCTCCAGGTCGACGCCCTCGGGTATCCAGTCCGGCCGTAACTCCATGCGCGTGACCTCCAGCGCTGATCTTCCGGCGCCCCGAACCGCGGCACCGACCAGAACCATTTCGAGCTGTGGTCACCGCGCTCGGGAGCGTTGATCAAGCGGCGATCCTACTGTCACCCACCGCTTCGAGTCACGCACTTGACGTCGCCCACCGGAGGCCCCGGAACCGGATATGAGCATTGTCACCGTCCGCATCGCGGGATCCGGGATAAGGGGTACCTAAGCTGGTGGGGTCTTGGTGGACGCCCACCGTGCCCAGTCGTGATGGGCCAGTCAGCGAGCGCCGCAATCCGGCCGATATCCGTTCGGGCCGGTGCGGGGCGTAGGAGGAGATGGAATGACTCGCCCTTTGCGGGTTGCGATCGTCGGGGCCGGTCCGGCCGGCGTGTACGCCGCCGACATCCTGACCAAGTCCGAGACCCCGGTCGAGATCGACCTGCTGGACCGGATGCCGGCGCCCTACGGCCTGATCCGCTACGGCGTGGCTCCGGACCACCCGCGCATCAAGGGCATCGTCAGCGCGCTGCACCGGGTGCTGGAGAAGCCGGAGATCAGGTTCTTCGGGCACGTGGACTACGGCGTGGACGTCAAGCTCGACGACCTGCGACACCACTACGACGCGGTCATCTTCGCCACCGGCGCGGACCAGGACCGGGCGTTGGACATCCCCGGCATCGACCTGCCGCACAGCTTCGGCGCGGCCGACTTCGTCTACTGGTACGACGGCTACCCGGGGGCCCCGCGCGACTGGACGCTGGACGGCGAGAAGGTCGCGGTGATCGGTGCCGGCAACGTCGCGCTGGACGTGGCCCGGGTGCTGGCCAAGCAGGCCGACGACCTGCTGAGCACCGAGATCCCGGACAACGTGCACGCGGGCCTGAAGGACTCCCGCGTCACCGACGTGCACCTGTTCGCCCGGCGCGGCCCGGCGCAGGCCAAGTTCACCCCGCTGGAACTGCGCGAGCTCGACCACCAGGCCGGCGTGGAGATCATCGTGCACCCCGAGGGCTTCGAGCTCGACGAAGCCAGCGAGGAGGCGATCCGCGCCCACAACCAGGTCAAGACGATCGTCAAGACGCTGCAGGACTGGGCGCTGCGGGACCCGAAGCACGACACCGCGCGGCGGCTGCACCTGCACTTCCTGCGTTCACCGGTCGAGGTGCTGGGCACCGGCCGGGTCGAGGGCTTCAAGGTCGAGGTCATGGAGCTCACCGGCGACGGCAACGTGCGCGGCACCGGCGAGTACGAGACCTACCCGGTGCAGCAGGTCTACCGGGCGGTCGGGTACCTGAGCTCGCCGGTGGCGGACATCCCGTTCGACCACCAGACGGGCACCGTGCTCAACGAGGGCGGCCGGGTGCTGGACCTGGACGGCGAGCACATCCCGGGTGTCTACACCACCGGCTGGATCAAGCGCGGCCCGGTGGGCCTGATCGGCCACACCAAGGGCGACGCGCTGGAGACGATCAACAACCTTCTCGCGGACCTGGCGACGATGCCGAAGGCGGAGGAGCCGTCGGGCGAGAGCATCCTGCGGCTGCTGGAAGATCGCGGCGTCGAGTACACGACGTGGGAGGGCTGGGGCCGCCTGGACGCGCACGAGAAGGCGCTGGGCGAAGCCCAGGGCCGCGAGCGCATCAAGGTCGTCCCACGCGAGGAGATGGTCCGAATCTCGCGGGGCGAGTGATCTTTCCCGCGGCGGGTGGGGCGCAATTTCGCGAGAAATTGACCGTCACCCGGGTGAACGTCAATTTCTCGCGAAATTGACACCACGCGGTGCGCGATTTCGAACGTCGTTCGGTCTGCCGGTTGTGTGGCGCACTACGGTGTGGGGGGAAGCTCTCGTACCGCGCAAAGGATGGGCACGTTGACCGCGACCCGGATTCCGGACACCACCCAAGCCGAACTCGACACCGTACTGCAGCGGGCCGCCGACGCCGCCGAGCCCTTCGGCGCGCAGTCGCCCGCCGCCCGCGCCCGCCAGCTCGTCGCCGTCGCCGACGCGCTTGACGCCGCCAGCGGCGAGCTGGTGCCGCTGGCGATGGCCGAGTCCAACCTGTCCGAAGGGCGGTTGACCGGCGAGCTCAAGCGCACCACCTTCCAGCTGCGGCTGTTCGCCGAGGTCCTCGACGAGGGCAGCTACCTGCAGGCCACCCTGGACCGCGCGGACGCCGCATTCCCGTTGGGCGCCAAGCCGGACCTGCGCCGGATCCTGCAGCCGATCGGCCCGGTGCTGGTGTTCGCGGCGAGCAACTTCCCGTTCGCATTCTCCGTCGCCGGCGGCGACACCGCCTCGGCGCTCGCGGCGGGCTGCCCGGTGGTGCTCAAGGGCCACCCCGGGCACCCACGGCTTTCGGTGCGCACGGGCGAGATCATCGTGCAGGCGCTGGCCGAATCCGGTGCCCCGGACGGGGCTTTCCACGTCGTGCTGGGCTTCGAGGTCGGCACCGCTGCGTTGCAGGACCCGCGGATCAAGGCGGCGGCGTTCACCGGCTCGGTCCCGGCGGGTCGTGCCCTGTTCGACATCGCCAACTCGCGGCCCACGCCGATCCCGTTCTTCGGCGAGCTCGGCAGCCTGAACCCGGTCTTCGTAACGCCCAGCGCGGCGCGCGCCCGCGGCGAGGAGATCGCCAAGGGCTACGTGGCGTCGTACTCGGGCAACGCCGGGCAGCTTTGCACCAAGCCGGGGCTGCTGTTCCTGCCTGCTGACCACGGCCTGGACGAGGTGCTCGCGGCGGAGTCGAAGGCCGTCGCGGCGCACAAGCTGCTCAACGAGCGCCTGCACGACGGCTACTGCGGGCGGCGTGCCGCCGTCACCGAGGTGGCGGGCGTGCGGGCGCTGGCGGAGGGCAGCGTCGACGACGGCGCGGTGCCGACGCTGCTGGCCACCGACGTCGACACGCTGCTGGCGAACCGCCGGGAACTGCTGGAGGAAGTCTTCGGACCACTGTCCATCGTGGTCACTTACTCCTCCGAGGACGAGGCCCGGCGCGCGGCCGAGGCGTTCGAGGGCAACCTCACCGCAACGCTGCACGCGGAGGACGACGACACGGAGTTCGCGGGAACCCTGGTGAGCCGCTTGCGCAAGCGCGCGGGCCGAGTGCTGTTCAACGGCTGGCCGACCGGTGTCGCGGTGTCCCCGGCGATGCAGCACGGCGGACCGTACCCGGCGACGACGGATGCCCGCTTCACGTCGGTGGGCACGGCGTCGATCGACCGCTTCCTGCGCCCGGTGACGTACCAGAACGTCCCGCAGCATCTCCTCCCCGAGGCGCTACGCGACGAAAACCCGTGGGGCATCCCGCAAACCGTTCACGAACCCAGGTAACTGGTCGCGCATAACGGGGCACGTCACCTGGAGCGTGCGGGGCGGCGATTTCGCGCGAAATCGCCGCCCCGCACGCACAACAAGTGCCGATTTCGCGCGAAATCGCCCCAGGGCAAGGCCCAGCCCGCGCGCCTTAACCCGCGCTTTCAGGCGACGAGTGAAGGGCACCTTTGACCGAAGGACTATGCCGGTCGAAGGTGCCCTTCACTCACTTCGCGTCACTCACGACGCTTCGACGAGCTCGCCGACGCCGGACCAGCAGACGTTGGTTTCGATCGGCGCCAAGTCCTGCTCGATGAGGTCGTAGAGCATTTCCTCGTCCGGCTGCCCGTGGTCGTCGACCGGGACGACGGCGGCGAGGTACATCCCGAAGCTGTGATCGCCTCGACGGAGCTTCGCCAGCGCCCAGTCGTGCAGGCATCCCTGCCACACGTCCAGCGATTCGTCCCCGAGCAGTGGCTCGACGAGCAGCAGCCTGTCGTACGAGCCGATCGATTCGGGGCGAACGACCTGGTAAAGGGCAATCGCACAGCGCATGGAGCCTCCCCGTGACAGTGGTGACAGTTGCGAAAAGTAGTGTTGTCCGCGCCGAGAGTGACAGTAGTCAATTTGACGCAGTAAACTTGACACGACAAGGCCTCGTTTGGGTGGTAGCGACCGCTCAGACCTGAAGGGGTGACCGTGAACGACGCCGAGGCGCCGAGCCCGCAGACGATCAGCCCGACCGTGGGTCGTCGATGGCTGGCGCAGGAAATCAAGCGACTGCGCGAGGCCGCCGGCCTCAAGCAGTCCGACGTTGCCAAGCGCCTTCGGTGCAACCACGCGAAGATCGCGCATATCGAGAGCATGCGGAACGCCGTCAGCGGCCCGGATCTGGAGGTCATGCTCCCGTTCCTCGGCGTGCCGTCGGAACGCGTCGACTGGTACCTGCAACTGGCCGACACCGCCAAGGAAAAGGGCTGGTGGGACGGCAACCGTGCGATCCCGGAGTGGTTCTCCCTCTACATCGGACTCGAATGGGGAGCCAGCGAGATCCACGAGTGGGATCTGGGATACGTGCCAGGTCTGCTTCAGACGAGGTCGTACGCGGCGGCGGTGATTCGGGATGGCCTAACGGCCACTGAGCGCCATTTTGGCGAGCAGACGGAACTTCGGTTGCACCGGCAGACGGCGCTTGATCGAGCGGAATACCCGTTGAAACTCCATGCGATCGTTGACGAGGCCGCTCTGCAACGCCGGGTCGGAAGTACGCAGGTGATGCGCGAGCAACTGGAGTTCCTCGTTACGGTCAGCAGTCACCGGCAGGTCACGTTGCAAGTCATCCCGTTCGAAGCAGGGCCGCATCGGGGCCAACTGGGGTCATTTCAGTGGCTTGGTTTTCCGAGACCGGACGATCCCGGAGTCGTCTACGTCGAGAACCAGAAGGGCGGCCTGTACCTCGAAGAGCCCCACGAGATCGCCGGATTCCATGAGGAGTTCGCGCAGCTTGAACAAAGAGCGCTATCACCCGCAGAATCTACGAAGTTCCTAGCCGAGCTAGTGGAGGACACAGCATGAACACCCATGTCGCCGATGCCTCTGAGTTAGCCAACGTGGCCTGGCGTCGGAGCAGCCGGAGCGGTTCAGGTGGCGGAGCATGCGTCGAAGTCGGCGTGAGCTGGCGCAAGAGCAGCTACAGCGGCCCCAACGGCGGAGCATGCGTCGAGGTCGGCATGATCTGGCGGAAGAGCAGTCGAAGTGGACATGGTGGTGGGCAGTGCGTTGAGGTTGGGCTTGGGGCCTTGGTGACCGGGGTTCGGGACTCGAAGGATCCGAGTGGTCCGGCGCTGTTGTTCGGCGCCGATGCTTGGGACGGGTTTCTCAGCGGCCTCAAGGCGGATCGATTCGACCGCTGAACAGCGCCGGGCTCAGCCTCGGCGGGCGTAGCGGGCGACCGTGACAGATGCGGTCGGGGTGAGAGGCTTCGGCAGGTCGGCGATTCGGGCCCGGAGGTCTTCCGGGTCGGCGTGCCAGGCGCTGGGGCCCATCGCCACCACCGACACCGCCGTCGCGACCGCTTCGGTGATCGGGGCGTAATGGCCGGCTTCGAGGAACTCCGCGCGCGCCGCGACCATCGCCGCCGTGTCACCGACGACCTTCGTGCCACCGGACAGCAGACTCACGTACCCCTGACGCAGCAAACCGACGACCGGCTTCCCCGGTGCCGCCATCACCATGATCGGCGTAGGCGACAGCGGGTGAAACCAGAAGCCTTTCTTCCAGGTCTTGGCTACCCATTCTTTCTCCGAATGAGCGGCGATCAGGGTGCCGTCCAGATCCCAGCACTACCAGTTCCCGTCTGCCGCGGGGTGCCCGCCCGGTCCCACACCCGCGCCCGCGCGGCAGCATGGGCACCGCGGATCGCATGCAGCGCCCGATCGGCACCCTTGGCCAGCCTGTCGATCAGTCGCGACACGGTCGGATCCGAGATCACCGCCCCGAAGACCTCCGGCTGAGTGCGCACGACGGCGATGTCGGACGCGTAGTCCCCGCCCAGCGCGGACCGCGATCGCGAGATCGGCCACGATCTTGCCCGGATCATGCACTGCCAGCGGCGGCCGCCACGGACCCAACGCCGCCGACAGCGCCCGCTCCAGGCCGCCGAGAACATGACCAACGCCGTCATGGACGCCACCGCCTGAACCGACCTGGCCCTCGGCATCGCCGCCTGGCTGGAAAGCGCCGGCGGTGCCAACCCGCATGCCGAGGCGACCGTCTTGAAGCCCATCATCGCCGACATGATGGGCCGGTCGTCGAACAGTAGGTCACCGCCCCGGTGGGCAGGACAACAAGGAACAGGCCGACGCGTTCGTGGTCGAACCGCCTCAAACTTGAGCGGGTCGCGAGCCGTACCAGCTGTCTATGTACTTCGAGGACAACTGAACCTGTCCAACACTCATGTTAATACCTGACTCTAGCTTTCCTATACCACTTTCGTTGTCACCCAAAAGGGTGATATGACCTTTGCCAGATGTTCTAGTATTGCATTTCCCTGTAAAGCCGTGGAAAGATCGACCCCTTTGGCGCAGTCTAGAAAAAGGAGGCACTAAACGCGATATCGTGCTAGTATTTCGACATGGAGTCTGGCGTTGAATACAATGGACATGTAGAAATCTGGCACGTCAATGATGGCTGGGGGGTTGTCGGCGTGCAAGGTCAAAGCAGCAAAATCTGGGGCCATTATTCACACATAGAGGCTTCAGGGTTTCGCTCACTTGCCATTGGCGATCGAGTGAAAATCAAGGCTGAGCCCGCAGATCAAGATGGCTACCATTGGCGTGCTACCTGGATCAGAAAAGAGCCTTGATTTGCGAAAGGTTTTCTCTTCGCTTGGCGTTCTAGTCGCTACCACACTGTCGTTTGTCGGCCTTACTGGTACTGCTCAAGCCGCATATTATCACGACTTTTCCTGAACTATCCAGCTTTTGATGCGACGGACAACAACGGCAGGTTTACCGGGCAAGTAAACTTTTCCGCCCCTGGCGTGCCGATGGCATGGTCCTGGGATCTTGCACCGCACATCGAAGCGATCGCAACGTCGCCAATGGACTGTAGCGCTGGGCTCGTCCAGCCCATACCTCCGTATCACGACCGCCACCCGAGCGTGCCGGTTACCTACCTTTGGCACTCGACCGTGACGGGCAGCTACCTGGGCACTCCCTACGACATGTGGGGCAACTGTCGTTTCAATGTGAATGTCGGCGGCCGACCCGGTATTGCCAATCTAAAGCTCGAATTCCGATATTCGATTAACAACATTCCCCGGACGCTCGTGGAGGACGAGCAGGGGTCGAAATTCTCCAGCAACCTGGAGATCACGTACCTCGATGAACCTGCGAGTGTCACAACCCCCAGCAGTGCGTCGTCTGCGCCATTTTCGAGTGTCCTGACGGTTGATCACGCCGGCTGATTTCGCCCTAACGATTAGATCGAAGGGGCGCGGTAGAAGGGCTGCCAGTCGGACAGCACAGGGCCCCGCGCCGATTCGGTACATCGGATCGGCGCGGGACTCGTTGCGTTCCCACTATTCGATTCTGCTTTTACAGGGATCGGGGCTGCTGTCAAGCAAATCGCGGATGCCCATTTGGGGAGCGTAGGTTCGCTGACAGCACCGTTCTGGAGCAGGGCCTCAAACTCGGCGAAGAAGTGGGCGAGCTGTTCAAGGCCATCCGCAAGCAGGCCAAGTTCCGATCGACCACCAGTCGGTGACCGGCACGGTCAATGAAGAACTTGCGGACATCTTGATCTACGTCCTGGCGATCGCGAACCGCTACAAGATTGATCTGCCGGTCGAAGGTGCCCTTCACTCACTCGCATCACTCACGACGCGTCGACGAGCTCGCCGACGCCGCGGACCAGCAGACGTTGGTTTCTATCGGCGCCAAGTCCTTGACCGGGGTTCGGGACTCGAAGGATCCGAGTGGTCCGGCGCTGTTGTTCGGCGCCGATGCTTGGGACGGGTTTCTCAGCGGCCTCAAGGCGGATCGATTCGACCGCTGAACAGCGCCGGGCTCAGCCTCGGCGGGCGTAGCGGGCGACCGTGACAGATGCGGTCAGGGTGAGGGGCTTCGGCAGGTCGGCGATTCGGGCCCGGAGGTCTTCCGGGTCGGCGTGCCAGGCGCTGGGGCCCATCGCCACCACCGACACCGCCTCCTCCGGACTCAGCGATAACCCGAACTCGCGGGTCTCCTGTGAGACCAGGTCGAAGTGGTCGGCCAGTTGTTCGGTGAGCCGCTCTTGCTTGCGCTCGTCCACGTTCAGCAATCCGAGGGCGGACACCAGCTCCGCGAGGTGGCCCGAGTTCGGGACGACAACCACCAGTTCGCCGCCCGGACGCAGCACCCGGTGCATCTCCGCGGCGTTGCGCGGCGCGAAGACGTTCAGCACCGCCGCTGCCGCACCGCTGCGCACCGGCAGCGCCTGCCACGCGTCGGCCACCACCGCTCCCAGGCGCGGATGCGCCTTCGCCGCGCGGCGGCAGGCGTACTTGGAGACGTCCAGCGCGACCCCGACCCGGTCAGATCCGCCCAGGGCCCGGGCCAGGTAATAACCGGTGCCGGCGCCGACATCCACGATGCAGCCAGCAAGCGAGGACACCGCCGTCGCGACCGCTTCGGCGATCGGGGCGTAATGGCCGGCTTCGAGGAACTCCGCGCGCGCCGCGACCATCGCCGCCGTGTCACCGACGACCTTCGTGCCGCCGGACAGCAGACTCACGTAGCCCTGGCGGGCTATGTCGAACACGTGGTTGGCCGGGCAGCGCAGGCTGTTCCCGGCCCGGTCGAGGTCCGCACCGCAGTGCGGACAGGCCAGCAGCACCACCACGTCGTCCAGCAAGCTCGCCTCCACACCGTCGGTACGCGATTCTAGGAGCCGTCCACCGGCAGGGGTGGGGAGGATGGGGGACTGGGTTTCGGCACCCGACTACTGGGCCGCGCGGTTCGCGGTGCAGCACCTGATCGCGGTCGGATACCTGCTTGGTTTCACCAGCGCGCTGCGCCAGTTCCGGGGCTTGCTGGGCGAACGCGGCCTGACGCCGATCCCCCGGTTCCTGGCCCGGGTCCCGTTTCGCGGCTCGCCGAGCCTGTTCCACCTGCACTACTCCGACCGGTTCTACGCGGGCGTCTGCTGGGTCGGGGTCGTCGGGAGCCTGTTGGCGCTGGTCGTTGACCTCGCGCCGTTGTGGGCGTGGATCGCGCTGTGGCTGGTGTTGTGGCTGCTGTACCTGTCCATCGTCAACGTCGGGCAGGTCTGGTACTCGTTCGGCTGGGAATCGCTGCTGCTGGAAGCGGGATTCCTGGCGATCTTCCTCGGCCCCGGATCGGTCGCCCCGCCCGCACCGGTGCTGTGGCTGCTCACCTGGCTGCTGTTCCGCGTCGAGTTCGGCGCCGGGCTGATCAAGCTGCGCGGCGACTCCTGCTGGCGGGACTTCACCGCGCTGTACTACCACCACGAGACCCAGCCGATGCCCGGCCCGTTCAGCCGCTGGTTCCACTGGTTGCCGCGCCCGCTGCACAAGGTCGAAGTCATGGCCAACCACGGCACGCAGCTGGTGGTGCCGTTCATCCTGTTCGCCCCGCAGCCCGCCGCCACGGTGGCCGCGCTGATCGTCGTGGTGACGCAGGGCTGGCTGATGCTGAGCGGCAACTTCGCGTGGCTGAACTGGTTGACCATCACGCTGGCGTTCTCGGCGATGGGCTCGTGGCTGCTGCGCTGGGTGACGCCCGCCCCGCCGCCGCTGACCGCCCCGCCGCCGTGGTTCGTGGCCGCGGTGCTCGCCGTGACGGTGGGTTTCATGGTGCTCAGCTACTGGCCGGTGCGGAACATGCTGGGGCGGCGGCAGGTGATGAACCGCAGCTTCAACCGGCTGCACCTGGGCAACACCTACGGCGCCTTCGGCAGCGTCACGCGAACCCGCTACGAGGTGATCATCGAGGGCGCGGCCGACGCGGACGGCGCCTGGCTGGAGTACGAGTTCAAGGGCAAGCCCGGCGACCCGGGGCGGCGTCCGCCGCAGGTCGCGCCCTACCACCTCCGCCTGGACTGGCTGATGTGGTTCCTGGCGATCTCCCCCAGCTACGGCCGGACGTGGCTCCCGAACCTGGTGGCAGCGTTGCTGCGCAACGAAGAACACGTGCTGCGCCTGCTGCGCCGCAACCCGTTCCCGGAGTCGCCGCCGATGTTCGTGCGGGCGCACCTGTACCGCTACCGCTTCGCGACCCGCGCCGAACGCCGCGAGACCGGCGCATTCTGGATCCGCAGTCGCGTCGGCGACTTCATCCCGCCCCTGACGCTGGAGGACCTGGTGTAGCGGCTGTGCGGATTGGCGTGAGTATCGCCGCGGTCCCCCTCCTCACGGGGTCGCTGGTTGGCGCGAACGGACAGTGATGATGTGTGTAGTGACGCCGCTGGTGGGTCTGACCCTCGAACGGACTGACGGCTTGCCTGTCCTGGAACGGATCTGTCGGCCTTACCGGGCGTTGCTACGCGCGCGGCCGGACGGGCGTTTGCGCGAACTGTCCGTTCGCTCCGTCGCCCCACCAAAATCGCGGCGCGGGGCGATCCCATCCTGCGCGCCCTCTTAGTCAGCTACGGCCGGAGAGCTCCCCGCGCGGACCTTCGCTGAGCGATGCCGGGCGGGAGCGCGCCTGCTCGTTGCGCCGACCCCCGTAACGCCCGGCGCCGAGGGTGACCTCACCGGTCGGCCCGGAGGAAACCTGGTGCAGGCTCGCGGAAAGATCGGCCTCCAGACCGCCCGGCAGCTTCAGCCGGACCAGCAGCGGCAGCAGGAAACCGATCGCCACCATCGCCACGAGCACCGGCGTCAAGGTGCCGAGCAGCACGGTCGGCACCTGGTACCGCAGGAAGAACGCGCCCCACATCAACGCCAGCATCACCAGCGACACGGTGATCAGCGCGGTGCTGCCGACGACGCTGGAGCGGGCCCGCCGGATGCGCTGCTGCGCGAGCACCCGGACCCGGTGCGCCTCGGAGTGCCGGCTGTCGAACTTCTCCACCCGGCGCAGATAGCGCATCGCCCGGCGGAAGTGCAGCGACGAGAGCTGCACGTCGCCGCTCTCCCCGATCTTGTACGCCGCGACACCGGCCACGAAGTACGGTTCGGCCTGGTCCGAGGCCGAACCGATCGCTTCCCGGGCGACCGCCAGCGCCTCCAGGTAGAGGTCCTCGCTGCCGGTCGCGTCGCCGCGCTGGACCAGCAGCCGGGCCAACTCGACCTGCAGGCGCCACTTCGGCAGGTCGCAGTCGGACCGGTCGAGCACGTAGCGCAGCGGCTCCTCCGCGCTCACCAGGTCCCCGGCGGACCGCACCACCGAGCGCGCCAGGCCGATCGCGGCCGTCCCGTTGCCCGGATCGAGCACGGTCGCCTGGCGGAACTGCTGCGTCGCCCGCCCGGCCCACTCCCCCGGCTCCCCGCCGTCGACGTCCCGCTGGAGGTAGACGTTGCCCAGCTCGACGTGCGCCTGCACGTCGTACCAGTCCCGTTCGACGGCCTGGTCAAGCAGCTTCTCGGCCTCGTCGAAACGCCCGAGCTGGCTGTACAGCGCGGCGAGGTCGACGTGGGCGCCGGCGTAGGGGTCGAGTTCGGTGGCGGTGCGCAGGTGGTGCTCGGCTGCGGCGTGGTTGCCGCGCCGGAAGTTCAGCACGCCCAGCAGCGCATGCGCCTCGTCGTCGCACGGGTCGTCTTCGATGACGCCCAGGCACAGCCGTTCCACCTCGTCGTGCTGCGCTGTTCCGACGTCGCGCAGCAACGCGGCGGCCAGCGAGAGCCGGGTTTCGTCGTCGCGCGGGTCGATCTCCAGTGCGGCCCGGAAATGCCGTTGCGCCTTCTGGATGTCGTTGCCGCGCAACGCCACCCGGCCCAGGCCCACGAGCGCGTCGCCTCGCTCGTCCGGTCCGAACGCGTCGTCGAGCAGTGCCGAGAAGTGCTTCTCCGCCTCGGTGAACCGCTGCTGCGCGAGCTCGATCCAGCCCAGCTCGACCAGCAGCGACCGATCACCCGGGAATCGCCGCAGGTAACCGCGCACGACGTGCTCCGCTTCGCGATACCTGCGCTGCTTGCGCAGCACACCGGTCTTCAGCACAACGGCGTTCAGGCTGAGCGGCCTGATCGCCAGAATCTTGGCCACACAGGACAGCGCCTGATCGAGGCGGTAGGTGTCGACGTAGATCTCGCCCAGCAGACGCAAGAAGTCCAGGTCGTGGGGGAACCGCTCGATCGCGGCCAGCGTGGCTTCCTCGGCCTCCGCGGCCAGGCGCATCCGCCGCAATGCGATGATCTCGTCCCACATCGCCACCCGGGAATGCGGCTCCGCCCGCTTCGCCCGGCGCGCCAGCCGCAAGGCGTCCTCGAACCGACCGGCTTGCCGGAACGTCCGGCTCAGTTCCACCAGGAGGAATCGCGAATCCGGGTCCTGCGCCAGCTCCCCGCGCAGCAACGCGACGGCTTCGTCGTAACGATCGGCGATGCGCAGCGCCCGAACGTGATCCTGCAAGGCGAGCATCGAATCGTCGCTGCTGGAATTGCGACGGAAGAACTCGATCGCCGCATCGATGCGGCCGAAGCGAACCTCCCGCCATCCGAGGGTGCGGATGACGTCCTCATCCGCACCGAACTCCTCGGCCATTCGGGCGGCGACGGCCTCGGCCTCGCCGAACCGGCGCAGCTCCACCAAGACGTCGTAGCGTTCCAGCAAGGCCGGCACGTTCCCGGTGTCCGATCGCAATGCATGATCGGTGGCCTGCAACGCCTCCTCGTAGCGGCCCTGGCGGACGTACTCCGCGATCAGCGCCTGGCGCAGGTACCAAGTCTCGCCGCATGCCTCGAGCCCGTCTTCCAGCGCAGCGACCGCAGCGTCGTACCGGCCCTGGCAAGACAGCGCGAGGGAGAGTTCCTCATGCAGTTCGGGGGCGAGCGGGGCTTCGCGCAGCCCCTCCCGGGCGGCCTGTTCGGCTCGGTCGAACCGGCTGGTCAGGCGGAGGACGATGGCCTTGGACTCCAACGCCTCGACGTGGCCCGGCGCCACCTCCAGGGTGCGTTCCACCCACGGAAGTGCGGCGTCGTAGTCCGCCCGGGCCCGGTGGATTCGCCCTAACCGGTAGCGCAGCGCCGGTACGTCCGGGAACCGGCGCTGTGCTTCTTGCGCCGCCGCCAGCTCTTCGTCGTAGCGGTACAACCCGTTGAGCAGGTTGCACCTGGCGAGAATCAGGTCGATGTCGTACGGGTCGTCGTCCAGGAAGCGGACGCACTCCTGCAATGCCTCATCGGTCCGGCCCCGGGCGTTGAGCGAGTTGACCAACCCGAGCCGCAGCGGTCGGTGGGTGGGGAACTGCCGCAGTGCGTCCCTGGCCGCTTTCCCGGCGTCTTCCGGCCGACCTGCGCTGCGCAGCAGGATGACCTCCATGCTGCGGGCTCGTGGCAGGTACTGATCAATCCGCGCTGCGGTCCGCGCCAGCTCGATCGCCTCGTCGAAGCGGCCCTGGGCGTCGCGCAGCCACGCCTGTTCAAGCAGCAGCCGGGGAGATTCCGGGTTCGCGGCCAGGGCCGCGTCAAGCACGGTTTCGGCGTCTTCGGGCCGCTTCGCGTCCCGGAGCAACGTCGCGTACCAGTCGGCGAGGAACGGGTTGTCCGGGTCCGCAGCGGCGGCCCGCTCGATGCGCTCGACGGCCAGCTCGTCCTGGCCTCGCCGACTGGCCACCAGTGCGTGCTCGCAGACCAGATCCGGGGAATGCGGCAGCCGGGTGAGCGCCTCGGAGGCCGCCTGCTCGGCTTGCTCGAACCTGTCCAGCAGCCGCAAGAGGAAGATCTTGCGTTCATGGGCGAGCTCGTGCCAAGGGTCCAGTTCGAGCGCGCGGTCCACGGTGCGCAACGCCGCCTCGTAGCGGAGCTCCTCGACCTCCAGGAAGGCCAGCAGGTCCACGAGATCTGCCTCGTCCGGGAATCGGCGCAGCGCTTCGCGCGAAGTGGCAACGGCGGCGTTCAGGTCGCCTGCCGCGTGCAGCGCGAAGCATCGCCATTCGATGGCATTGACGTCATCCGGGGCGATCGCGAGCGCTTTCTCCAGGTGGCGCGTCGCATCGTCGGGCCGTTGCATCTCGATGAGCAGGCGCCCGATCGCCACGCGGACGAACACGCCTTCCGGGAACCGCTCAAGCGCGGACTCGGCGAACTCCAGCGCCGCGGCGTAGCGGTAGCTGCGCTCCAACGCGGCGATGCGCCACGCGTGCGCGCGTTCGGATGCCGGGTCGAGTTCGAGCGCGCGCTCGAAATCCACCAGCGCGGTTCGGATGGCGATCCGGCCCAACGCCACCCTGCCTCGCAGGATGCGCAGTTCGGCGCTGTCGCCGCGGGCAAGGGCCGCATCGGCGGCCTGCTGCGCCGCGCCGAAGTCGCAGCGGCGTCGGAGCAGGTCGATGTCGCTGATGTCGCGCACTTCCCTGGAAATCTTGCTCACCCCTCGCCTCGCGTTCGCTGCCAGCGGCAGTTTGCCAGCAGCGAACACCAGCCCGGGGAAGAACGCGCAGATCGCCGTCACCCGTCGCCGACGCTGGGGGCGCTCAGCCTTCGGCTGCTGCTTCAAGGGTGGCGATGTCGAGCTTGCCCATGCTCAGCATCGCCTTCATCGCTCGCTGGGCCTTGGCCTCGTCCGCAGCGGTGATCAGTTCGTACAGACGGCGCGGGACGATCTGCCAGGACAGGCCGTACTTGTCCTTCAGCCAGCCGCAGGGGCCGGGCTCGCCGCCCTCGCCGAGCTGCTGCCACAGCCGGTCCACCTCGTGCTGCGAGTCGCACAGGACCTCCAGCGAGATGGCCTCGGTGAACTTGAAATGCGGCCCGCCGTTGATGCCCACGAACTGCTGCCCGGCCAGCTCGAACAGCACGGTCATGACCGTTCCCGGCTCGCCCGGCCCCGCCTCGCCGTAGCGCTGCACGTGCACGACGCGCGAGTCGTCAAAGATGGCGGCGTAGTACCGCGCTGCCTCCTCGGCCGCGGTGTCGAACCAGAGGTTGGTGATGATCTTCTGCTTGATCTCGTACATGCCCGTCTCCCGTCTCGTCGCCATCATGCTGGCCGCAGACAGGTAGACCGGCCACCGCGGCAGAACTCATCGCGGGTGCGAAGTCCGTCCTCCGCAAGTTCCATTGAAATCGAACCTTCGATTTCAATGGAACTTGCGGACCCCATGTCCTCACGAGCCCTACATGGATGACCGGCATGGAGCGGTTACCAGGTCGGACGTAGCGGGTAGTGGGCGTCGGTGCCGTCCAGGCGGACGCCGAGGACCTGGTGCAGTTGGACCATGTTGCGTTCGAAACCCAGCTGGCAGGCCGCCATGTAGAGCCGCCACACGCGCGCCCGGTCGAAGCCGACCTCGGCGACCGCCTCGTCCCAGTGCTCCTCCAGGTTCCGGCACCAACCGGCCAGCGTCAGCGCGTAGTGCTCCCGCAGGTTCTCGTCGTGCCGCACCTCGAAGCCGTTGTCGTTCATCGCCGACACGAGCGTGCCCACCGGCTCCAGCTCGCCGTCCGGGAAGACGTAGCGGGCGATGAACTTGCCCGGCCGCGACCCGTGGCTGCCGTCCGGCCGGGTGATGCAGTGGTTGAGCAGCCGCCCACCGGGGCGCAGCTTGCCCGCCAGGAACGAGAAGTAGCCCGGCAGCTGCGCCAGGCCGATGTGCTCGGTGAGCCCGATCGAGCTGACCGCGTCGAATCCGGTCTCGGTGACGTCGCGGTAGTCCAGGTGGCGGATCTCGGCGAGGTCGGCCAGCCCGCGTTCGGCGATGGTCTTCTGCGCCCACTGCGCCTGCTGCCGGGACAGCGTCACGCCGAGTGCGCGCACCCCGTAGTGCTCGGCCGCATGCATCACCATGCCGCCCCAGCCGCAGCCGACGTCCAGCAGCCGCATGCCTTCCTGCAGTCCGAGCTTGCGCGCCACCAGATCGTGCTTGGTGAACTGCGCCTCCTCCAAAGTGGACGTCGCCTCGGGGTACACCGCGCAGGTGTAGGCCATCGACGGGCCCAGCACCCACTCGTAGAACCGGTTGGACACGTCGTAGTGGTACGAGACCGACTTGCTGTCGCGGCGCTTCGAGTGCCGCCAGCCGCGCGGGCGGTGTTCCACCGCCGGCGGTCGCACCGGCCACCACAACCGGTACCCGGCCAGCTTCACCGCCAGTTCGCGCCGCAGGCTCGGCGAGATGTCGTTGAGCGCCACGCTGGGGAACGCGGTCAGCGCGGTGTACATGTCGCCGTGCACCTCGATCGCCCCGGTGACGTAGGCGCGCGCCAGGCCGAGCTCGCCCGGCGCGGCGGCGAGATGCGAAAGTGCGAGCGGCGAACGGATTTTTACGCACACATCCGCCCCGGCACGCCCGGCGCGACTGCCGTCGAACGCGCGGACCTCCACCGAGACGTCGCTTCCGAGGATGCGCGTGAACGCCTCTGCCCAGCCCATCAGCGGATCTCCTTCCTGCCGCTCAGTTCGAGGGCTGCGTGGGATTTGCTTTTATGCCCGAAGGGCATTCGAGCGACGTGCCCGGCCTGCCAAAAACGACGTGACCATGACTCAAGCTGCGTAGAAATCATCTTTCCCCCACGCATTTCTCGTATAGCCCGGGAAGCCGGTCCTTCGGGTCGTACCTCTCCTTCAACTGCTGGTAGGCGGAGAGGTTGTAGAGCTGCCAGAACTCCGCTTCCTCGAAGTAGGAGTTGGAGTACAGCGACTTGTGCCCGCCGAGTTCGGTCACCGCGCGCTCGATGGCCCGGTTGTGCCGCCCCGGCGCCTCGCCCGGCTTCAGCGGCACCGTGGCCCAGAAACCGACGTTGACGTACAGCGTGTCCGGGTCCATCGGGTACAGCGGCCAGCCCTCGCGGTCGCGCAGTTGCACCGGGCACAGCCAGACCGGGGAGATCCCGATGTCGCGGTGGAAGAACTCCAGGAACTCCGGCAGCCGGTCCACCGGGATCTCCACGTCCTGGATCACCGGCTCGTTGAGGCCCTTGCCGCGCAGCACCGCGATCCGGTCGGTGACCGAGTGGCGGCGGTCCCAGGCCACGATCCGGCGGTAGACGTCGGAGCGGCGGTACTGCTGCGGCCAGAAGCGGCGGACCAGCGGGTGCTGCGCGCCGAGCGCTCGGGAGCACCAGAACCAGTCGGTGTCCCAGCGCCACAGGTAGTCGTGAATGCCCAGGTAGTCGACCTGCCGCTGCTGGATGGACCGGTAGTAGACCTGCTGCCCGGTGTAGTCGCTGGTGAACGGCGCCTCGTCCACATAGGACCCCAGCGTCAGATACTGCTCGCGTGGGCTGAACACGGTGCCGTCGACGAAGTCGACCGGCTCCCCGTCGAAGCTGCGGTCGCGGCAGATCTCGGCGATCGCCGTGGCGCATTCCCGCGCCGAGCCGAAGCGCGCGTGCCGCAACCGGACGTACGGCTTGACCTGCTCCAGCTCGATCTCCAGCCGCAGCGCATAGCCCAGCGTGCCGTAGGAGTTCGGAAATCCCCGGAAGAGTTCGGCGTGCTCGTTGTCCGGCCGGGCCCGGACCACCTCACCGGCTCCGGTGAGGATCTCCATCTCCCGCACGGATTCATGTGGGAGACCGCTGCGGAAGGAGGTGGATTCGATGCCCAGCCCGGCGACCGCACCGCCGAGCGTGATCGTCTTGAGCTGGGGCACCACCAGCGGGATGTGCCCGGACGGCAGCAGCGCGTCGACGATGCTCTCGTAGGTCGCCATGCCCTGCACCTGCGCGGTGCGGCCGGCGGAATCCACCTCCAGCACCCGGTTGAACCGCCCGACGTCCAGTCCCGGCCCCTGCGACGGCGCGCGGAAGCGGAAGAGGTTCGAGGTCGGTTTGGCAAGGCGCACTGGCGCGCCGGCCGGCAACCGGCCGTACTGCGCCACCAGAGCGGATACTTCGTCGGAATGGCTTTCTGCCACGACTGTTCCCCGATCGGCCATGCCTCGACTCTATTGCTGGTCCAGCCCCCAGGCATCCCGTTTTACGTGGACCGAACGTGGCGGCAACGCGGGTGAAAGGGGTAAATCAACCAGGCGGGACCGTCGGCGACGGTCGTCGGGGATCGCAAAACGCCAGGTGATCGACGTAGAACCGGTGCGCTATCAAAGATCCTTGCTTGCCGCATGCAAATGCAGCGGGATTTCGGTCACATCGGCACCGGGCCGGTGCCGCACGCCGACCGTGAGCCTTCTGGGCGGCAACAGCAACCCGAAAGACTCATGGCAGGCGATGCGACTTCACCACGAACGACGCAGCGCCCAGGCGCGCAGGCCGCGGAAGCCCTGCACCTTGGTCGGCCCCACCGAGATCAGCCGGTACTCCGGGTGCCCCCGCAACGCGGCCGCCAGCTCCCGCTCCACCAGCACCGAGGCCGGGCACGCCACCGACGCGAAGGTCTCGATCTTCGTCGCCTCCGCCCCGCGGGACGTCCACCAGCCGTTTGTCCGCTCGACCAAACGAGGCTCGAAACTCTCATCCGACCCCACAACCAAGTGACGCGTCGGCGGCGCGTAGGTTTCGCCGCGACGTGCAATCCCTTCGGTGATGCAGGACACGGACGACGTTGCGCGGGACGTCCACCGGGCCGGATCACGCGATGTACGTACCCTTTCGCGCAGGACGAACGCATTCGGGAGAATCCGTGACCACACCAAGCCTGACCCCAGGGCGGGGGATATTCCGCCGCAAGCCGATCGACTCGATCGTCGAGGACGACGGAGAGACCGGGCTCAAGCGCTCGCTGGGCCTGTGGCAGCTCACCGCGATCGGCGTCGGCGGCATCATCGGCGCCGGGATCTTCTCCCTGGCCGGCGCCGTCGCCAACGAAAAAGCCGGACCCGCGGTGTTGATCTCCTTCCTGATCGCGGGTATCGCCAGCGCGGCCGCGGCGTTCTCCTACGCGGAGTTCGCGGGCATGATCCCCAAGGCCGGTTCGGCCTACACCTACGGATACGCGGTGCTCGGCGAGGTCGTCGGCTGGCTGATCGGCTGGGACCTGCTGCTGGAGTACACCGCGATCGTCGCGGTGGTCGCCATCGGCATCTCGGGTTACTTCAACGAGCTGCTCGGCTTCCTGCATATCGATCTGCCGCTGTGGATGATGGGTGCGCCGGGCACCGAGGACGGCGCCGCCCCGGCGGGCAGCTACAAGATCAACCTGTTCGCGGCGCTGCTGTGCCTGCTGATCGCCTTCATCCTCAACCAGGGCATGAAGAGCGCGGCGCGTTTCGAGACGCTGCTGGTGTACCTGAAGGTCGCCGTGGTGCTGGTCGTGATCGTCGTCGGCGCGTTCCACATCAACACCGGCAACTACAACCCGTTCTTCCCCTTCGGCATCAGCGGCGCGTTCGCCGGTGCGGCAACGGTGTTCTTCGCGGTGTTCGGCTACGACGCGATGAGCACGGCGGCGGAGGAGTCCAAGGACGCCCAGCGGCACATGCCGAAGGCGATCATGTACTCGCTGGCCATCTCGATGGTGCTCTACGTGCTGGCCTGCCTGGTGCTGACCGGCATGATCCCGTACCAGCAGATCAGCGCCGAGAGCGCGTTCGCCACGGCCTTCGCCGACGTCGGTCTGCCGGTGCTGGGCGCGGTCATCGCCGTCGGCGCCATCCTGGGCATCCTCACCGTGCTATTTACTTTCATGCTCGGCGTGACCCGGGTGGGCTTCGCGATGAGCCGGGACGGCCTGCTGCCGAAGTGGTTCTCCAAGACCCACCCGGTGCGCAAGGTGCCGAGCCGCTTCACCTGGCTCATCGGCATCGCCTCGGCACTGATCGCGGGTCTGCTGCCGATCGGCGAGGCCGCGGAGCTGACCAACATCGGAATCCTGCTGGCGTTCGTGATCGTGTGCGCCGCAGTCATCGTCCTCCGCTACAAGCGGCCGGAGCTGCCACGCGGGTTCAAGTGCCCCGGCATGCCGATCGTGCCGATCATCGGGATCGTGTTCTCGATCTGGCTGGTCACCTTCCTCGACCCGGTGACGTGGTTGCGGTTCGCCGTCTGGTTCGCCATCGGCCTGGTGATCTACTTCGCCTACGGCTACCGGAAGTCGAAGCTCAACGAGCTCTCGTCTACCGACCCCCAGAAGTGAGCCGTTGACCCCGGTCGGAGGACCGGGAACCCGGACCCCGGAACGCCGGACGTCGTCTCCCTACGACGTCCGGCGTTCCGGCGTTCCGGTAGTGCGATTTCAATGGAAATCGAAGGTCCGATTTCCATTGAAATTGCTGGAAATGGAATTTGGTGTCCGCGAAGCGGAAGAACTCGCGATCGATCAAGGGTGTTCGCTGCGTCTCAGCGTGCACTGGGTCACAGCGTCGCACGGCATCGGCGTCCTAGGGTTTTTCCCAGCGCCGCCGGAAATCTCCCGGGGGCGTCTGAGTTCCTACCGGGCCTCAATGCCGAGGGGTGCCTGTGACGCGCGTTCGCGAACTGAGCCCGTATGTCGAGTTGCACCGCGCGCAGTGGCGGGAACTACGCGACTCCCTTCCCCTGCCGCTGACCGAGGACGAGCTCGTCGCCCTGCGCGGGCTCGGCGAGCCGGTTGACCTCGCCGAAGTCGCCGACGTCTACCTGCCGCTGTCGCGGCTGATCAGCCTCCAGGTGGCCGCCCGCCAGCGGCTGCACGAGACCACCACGACGTTCCTGGGCGAGGAGACCCGCGGCACGAAGGTGCCGTTCGTGATCGGCATCGCAGGCAGCGTCGCGGTCGGCAAGTCGACCACCGCGCGGATCCTGCGCACGCTGCTGGCCCGCTGGCCCGACCACCCGAGGGTCGACCTGGTCACCACCGACGGCTTCCTGTACCCGAAGGCCGAGCTGGTGCGCCGCGGCCTGATGCACCGCAAGGGCTTCCCCGAGAGCTACGACCGGCGGGCACTGCTGCGCTTCGTCACCGAGGTGAAGTCCGGGGCGCCAGAGGTGGCCGCGCCGGTCTACTCACACGTCGCCTACGACATCCTGCCCGGCGAGCAGCACGTGGTCCGCAAGCCGGACATCTTGATCATCGAAGGGCTTAACGTGCTGCAGCCCGCGCCGAGCCTGGCCGTGTCGGACCTGTTCGACTTCTCGATCTACGTCGACGCGCACACCGACCACATCGCCCGCTGGTACACCGACCGCTTCCTGACGCTGCGCAGCACGGCGTTCGCGAACCCGAACTCGCACTTCCACCACTTCGCCGAGCTCTCCGACGACGAGGCGCGCGCCGAGGCCGAGCACCTGTGGCGCACGATCAACGAACCGAACCTGGTGGAAAACATCCTCCCGACCCGCCCCCGCGCAACCCTGGTGCTGCGCAAGGACATCGACCACTCGATCAACCGGGTCCGCCTCCGCAAGCTCTGACGCCGGACGCCGATCCCAGATAGCGCAACGAAAAGTCCAGGTCACCGCTTTTGCCGCCGGTACGATCACGAGATCGGCGGTGGATCTGGCAGTCCGGCGATGATGGGATACGGCAACGGGTTCAGTCCTCGCCCTCCTGTGACCCCGGTCAGGTCGTGAGTGCATAAGCGGGTGGGAGCCCGCTTGCGCACTCACGACTGCCAGGAACGTCTCGGGGTGCAGCCTGCCGGCGAGTGGACCGCGTACGGCTGGTGGCCCGGCGACGGTGCTGATCCGGCGTCCTACGACGACTTCGCCTTGCTGGTGGCGAGCACCGCAAGAACGCTACCGAGTGGCCGTCAGCGGCGGGCGGTCCGGCGGGCGAGCAGTAGTTGCAGGTGGGCGCTCAGGCGTTCTGTCGGGTTGGCGAAGTCGATGCCCGTGATCTCACCGGCCCGGCGGACCCGGTAGCGGAGGGTGTTCGGGTGGACGTGCAAGCCGTCGCTGGCCGCGCGGACGTCGCCGAAGGCCTCCAGGTACGCCAGCAACGAGCGGGCCAGGTCGGTTCCGTGCTCCGCGTCGTGCTCGTGCAGCGCCGCCAGGCGGGAGTCGCGGAACTGCTCGTTGCCCTGCAGCACCGTCAGGATCTCGCTGATCACCACCTGCGCCCGCACATCCGAGATGGTGGCGATCTCCGCGTGCAGGTCGTGGGTCATCGCGTCGAGGATCCGGTCCGCCTCGGTGCGCGACTCCGCCACCTCGTCCAGCGTCCGGACCGCCGATCCAACGCCCACCTGCACCCGCGTCCGCAGGTGCTGCTTGGCCGCCGCCACGATCTCCCTGGTCAGGCCCAGCGCCGACGCCACCGCCGAGCGTTCCGGCAGGTCCGGCAGCAGCACGTACACCCGTGAACCGATCGTGGTGACCAGCGCGCTGCGCCGGTAGGCCGAGGCGTGCACCGAGATCAGGCTGGTCATCTCGGACCGCTGCAGCTCAAGTTCGGAGCGGTCCGCGCTGGCGTCCGACGGGCGCAGCGTGAACACCACGACCACCGCCGGCTTCGCCGGATCCGCACCGATGTTGCCGGCCACCGACTGCGCGTCGATGAGGCCGTCCAGCAGACCCGTCAGCAGGTTCTCCCGGAACCGCGGCCCGGCCGTGGCCTCGGTGCGCTGCCGGATCAGCTGCAGCGCCGCCACGCGCGCCGCGCCCAGCAGCGCCCGCTCGGAATGCTCGGACAGCGGCCGCTTGCCCTCCTGCACCCAGATCGTGCCCAGCGGTTGGGCGCCCGCGTGGATACCGACCGCCATCCGGCGGCGGATGCCCAGGTCCGGCCGCTCGTCGATGCGCACGACGTCCTCACCGGCACGCAACCGCTGGTAAACGCCCCATTCGCGGAGCATCGCCAGGTACGGCTCCGGCCCCTGCCGCCCCAGGATCGACAGGCGGCGCAGCTCGTCGACCTCGTCGTCGGAGCGCGAATACGCCAGCACGCGGCTAGCGGTGTCCTCGATCGCGACGATGCCGTCGGTCATCGCCGCCACCGTTTGGGCCAGCGAGAACAGGTCGCCCAGCGCCTCGCCCAGGTCCGCGTCGGTGGTCAGCCGGGCGTTGTCGACGGCCGAACGCGCGAAGGACTCCAGCTGCTCCCAGCGGACCTCGGGCCGCACGCCGAGCAGCGCGATCCGGCAGTCGATCGCGGTGTCGCGCAGGGCCCGCGCGTCGGTTTCGGAATCGACCTTCACCGCCACGGCAGCCGCCCCGTCGCGGGCCGCGGCGCGCACCAACCGGGCGGCCGCCCTGCCCCGCGCGCCGATGACCAGCACGAAATCGCCGCTGCGACCGCTGCCGGACTCCTCCTCCGGGTCGACAATTACGACGTCGCGCACCTCGACGTCGAAGCCGCGCGGCGCCGCGAGCACGTCGACCAGCGGTTCCCCCACTGCGATCAGGAGTTGGCGCAACGGCACGCCCACCACGGCAACGCCCACGGCGTCAACTTCGACCTCGTGCAACCCAAGGACCCCACTTGTCCAACCGAACAATCCAACAATGTCAACGATAGCCGAACGGACAAGCCCGGGGCGCTAACGAAACCTTAACCTCCCAAGTGACAGGACCTTTCCCCGACAGCGACTTCCCGCAAGGAGGCGAAATTGGCCATGGACGCCATCACTTCGGTACCGGTGCCTTACAACGAGCCGGTCAAGGGCTATGCGCCCGGCTCGCCGGAGCGGGAGTCGCTGCAGAAGCGGGTCGCGGAGCTGGAGTCCGAGCGCATCGACCTGACCCAGACCATCGGTGGCGTGCAGCGGCTCGGCGGCGGCGAGCGCTTCGATGTCGTTCAGCCGCATGACCACCAGCACGTGCTGGGCATCGCCGCGCAGGCCACCACCCAGGATGTCGCCGACGCCGTGCAGGCCGCCAAGGACGCCGCCCCCGCCTGGGCCGCGACGTCGTTCGACGAGCGCGCCGCGGTGCTGCTGCGCGCCGCGGACCTGTTGGCGGGGCCGTGGCGGGACACCATCAACGCCGCCACCATCCTGGGCCAGTCCAAGTCGGCGCAACAGGCCGAGATCGACGCCGCGTGCGAATTCATCGACTTCCTGCGGTTCAACGTCCACTACGCCCGGCGGATCATCGCCGAACAGCCGCGGTCGGTGCCCGGCGAGTGGAACCGCATGGACTACCGCCCCCTGGACGGGTTCGTCACCGCGATCACGCCGTTCAACTTCACCGCCATCGCCGGCAACCTGCCCACCGCCCCGGCGCTGATGGGCAACACCGTGGTGTGGAAGCCGACGCCCTCGCAGCAGTTCGCCGCGCACTTCACCATGCGCCTGTTCGAGGCCGCCGGCCTGCCGCCCGGGGTGATCAACCTGGTCACCGGCGACGGCCAGGCCGTCAGCGAGGTCGCGCTGACCGACCCCGGCTTCGCCGGCCTGCACTTCACCGGCTCCACCGCCACCTTCAAGAAGCTGTGGCGGATCATCGGCGACAACCTCGACGCCTACCGCTCCTATCCGCGCATCGTCGGCGAGACCGGCGGCAAGGACTTCATCGTCGTCCATCCCTCGGCCAACCCCGCCCCGCTGGCGGCGGCGTTCGCCCGGGGCGCGTTCGAGTACCAGGGCCAGAAGTGCTCCGCCGCCTCCCGCGCCTACGTGCCGCGCTCCATCTGGGAGGGCGGGCTGCGCGATGAGCTGGCGGAGCTGACCAGCACCATCCGCTACGGCGACGTCACCGACTTCTCCCACTTCGGCGGCGCCGTCATCGACCGCCGCGCCTTCGCCAAGCACAAGGCAGCGCTGGACCGAGCGGCCAAGACCGACTCCATCGAGGTGCTCGTCGGCGGCGGCTACGACGACGCCACCGGCTACTTCGTCGAGCCCACCGTGCTGGTCTGCGACGACCCCAGCGACGAGGTGTTCACCACCGAGTACTTCGGGCCGATCATCGCCGTGCACGTCTACGACGACGCCAAGTACTCCGACATCCTCGACGTCGTCGACGCCTCCAGCCCCTACGCGCTCACCGGTGCGGTGTTCGCCACCGACCGCAGCGCCATCGGGCTGGCGCACCAGAAGCTGCGCGGTGCGGCCGGCAACTTCTACGTCAACGACAAGCCCACCGGATCCATCGTGTCCCGCCAGCCCTTCGGCGGCAGCCGCGGCTCCGGCACCAACGACAAGGCCGGTTCGCTGCTGAACATCCAGCGCTGGACCAGCCCCCGGGCCATCAAGGAAACCTGGGACGCCCCCACCCACATCGGCTACCCGCACATGGGCTGAGGGCGCGGGGACCGCAACCGCAAGTTCCATTGAAATCAGACCTTCGATTTCAATGGAACTTGCGGACCCCGTGGCCGGAACACGATTCACTCCGGACCCTTCGCTGGTGCGCCTCCGGCGAACCGCGGCACGCAATTTCGACTGCAGCCAATTTCGACTGCAGCCAACGCGGAAGGCAGCCAACGCGGACGGCAGGAGATTCCCGAACACCGAGCACAGCTGCGAAGAAGGAGACCGACGATGCTGCGCAGCACCCTGCTGGCCGCCTCCCGTTCCCGGGGCGTGCGCCGACTCGTGGAAGCCAACCCGCTGACCAAGCCGGTCGTAGCGCGGTTCGTCGCCGGCACCACGCCCGAGGACGCGGTCCGGGCCACCCGAGCCCTGCGTGACCAGAACATGTACGTCACGCTCGACCACCTCGGCGAGGACACCCTCGCTGCGCAGCAGGCCGCCGACACCGTCCGCGCCTACCAGCAGATGCTGCAGGTGCTCTCCGCCGAGGGCCTGGCCGACCGGGCCGAGGTCTCGGTGAAGCTCTCCGCGGTCGGGCAGTTCCTGCCCGCCGACGGCGAGAAGATCGCCCTGGACAACGCCCGCCTGATCTGCGAGGCCGCGGCCGCCGCCGGGACCACGGTGACCCTCGACATGGAGGACCACACCACCACGGACTCGACGCTGGGCATCCTCCGCGACCTGCGGGTCGACTTCCCGTGGGTCGGCGCGGTGCTGCAGGCCTACCTGCATCGCACCGAGCAGGACTGCCGCGACCTGGCGGGCGAGGGCTCCCGGGTGCGGCTGTGCAAGGGCGCGTACTCCGAGCCGGCTTCCGTCGCCTACCAGGACAAGGCCGAGGTGGACCGCTCCTACGTCCGCTGCCTGAAGATCCTGATGGAGGGCGACGGCTACCCGATGGTGGCCAGCCACGACCCGCGGATGGTGGCGATCGCCGCCGACCTGGCCGCGCGGTCCGGGCGCAGCGCGGACAGCTACGAGTTCCAGATGCTGTACGGCATCCGGGCCGAGGAGCAGAAGCGGATCGCGTCCGAAGGCAACAAGCTGCGGGTTTACGTGGCCTACGGCGACGAGTGGTACGGCTACTTCATGCGTCGCCTCGCCGAGCGCCCGGCCAACCTCGTCTTCTTCCTGCGCTCGCTGCTCTCCCAGAACTGACCCAGCGCCCCGGAAGGCTGAACTGCTTCCCGGAAGTTGGACTGAGAAATTCAGTTCTGACCTTCGGGAACAGTTGCATGGCAGGGCCAAGTTCGTTGACCGAGGAGCAGCGTGCCGCGGCGATAGAGTTGTTCGATGACGGTTGGGCGAGGAGGTCGGTCGCGACCAGGCTTGGTGTGTCTGTCTGGGCGGTTGGCCGGTTGTATGACCTGTGGCGGGTGCGCGGGGGTGCGGCACTGGTGAGGAAACCGTCGAAGCGATCGTTCTCCTTCGAGTTCAAACTCGAGGTTACGCTGGACGACTACATCACCTGGTTCAACACCAGCCGGGGCCACACACACTGTGAGGTTCTGAGCCCGGTGCAATACCGGACCCAGACCCTCGCGGCCTAGAGTCTTACTTAACGAGTCCAACTCCCGGAGCCCCCCAGCCCGAGGCCTGAACGGGCAGCGTGAGCTTCGAGGACACCCGCGAGGTGGTGGCCCGGCTCGACTGCCGAGGACGAACCGCGGGGAACCTCGTTGGCATTGCTCGAATTTTTCGGGTAGTCCGAACCCGTCGGCGACGGCCCACTGATCGTCCGCTTCCAGCGAGCACGACTCGCGCCGGTCACGATCAAGTGCCGTGAGTACTTTTCGGTGCTATAGCGCCGAAAAGTACTCACGGCCGTTCACCAGCCAATCGGGTCCGTAATCACCAGTCCGCCAAAATTGTCGAAAACGAGCGTTAACGTCCTCAAAGGGAATCCACGACACGCCAGAGCGAGACGGAACCGCAGGTCAGCGACACCTTTGGAAGGCATCGGGGGGTGATTTGTCAAGTCGGCCGCGGCAACAGGATCGGCGAGTTGTCAAATAGCGCGCTGAACTGGATTTCTGGGCAGCACAATGATTTTTGTGTACCGTTTGCCGGCAGCGGGGAAATCGTGACATCGCGGTCGGGGACAACTGCGCCCATCGACCGGCCTGAACGGAGGACACCATTACGGCTCCGGCACGCACCAGACGATCCGGTATCCCGACCCGGCTCCAGGCGACCTTCCACCCGGACGGCCCGTTGCCGTCCGCCGGGTACCTGGCCCTGTGGGGCACCGACGACCCGTCCGCAGCGGCGAGCGACCTCGGGTTTCCGCTTGGGGCGCAAGGAGAACTGCCGACCGTCCGGAAAGCCGGGCGCAAGGTCGCGGCGGCCGACGTGCCCGCCGTACTGGTCCCGATCGGCGACGCGCTCGCTCCCCTCGCGGCCCTGCCGACGCCGGATCGGTGGCTGGGCTGGCGCCGACCCGGCGACTCACTGATCGCCTGGAGCGTCGCCACGAAACTGGCCCTGGAGCACGTCGCCGCCGGACATCTGGTGCCCGAGGTGCGCGACGACGTCGCACGCTGGCGGCTGGCGAACCTCCACGACGGTCGGCTTGCCGCGCTGGCCGAGGCCATGCCACCGGCCGCACACGCGCTACGCCGCGACGACGGACTTTGGACCGCAGCGGCGTTGCTCGCCGCCTTCGGCGACGCCGTCACGGACGTGTGCGCGCGAGGCACTGCCATCGCCGGCAACGGCTCCTGGGGCGGGACGTGGGTCACTGCGCTGACCGGCCCCGACGCGACCGTGCGTCTCGACGAGCAGGTCAGGGCCGAGCTCCAGGGATGGGCCCGCCCGCTGCCGGCGGGCCCGGCCGGTCCGCTCGGCGGTCGGCTCCGGCTGCGCCTGGAAGTCCCCACCGATGGCGAAACGTCGTGGGCGCTGAGCTTCCACCTCCACGCCGCGGCCGACCCGAAGGTGGCGGTGCCCGCCGAGCGTGCCTGGTCCGCGGGCAGCGCGACCCTCCAGTTGCCGGGCTGTTCCATCGGCGCACCGCAGGATTCGCTGGTGCGTGGGCTGGCCGAGGCAGCCCGCATCTTCCCGCCGCTGGACGCGGCGCTGTCGGAGCGGCAACCGACCGAGGTCCGGCTGGACGTCGCGCAGGCGGCGGAGTTCCTGTCCACCGGCGAACCGGCGCTGACCGCGGCGGGCATCGCGGTCGACGTGCCGACGGACCTCACCGGGGTGCGCCGCCTGCGGGCCCGGCTGCGGTCCCTGGATTCCGCCCAGTTCCGCTGGGAGGCCGCGATCGGTGACCATGCGTTGAGCGCGTACGAGCTCGACGAGCTGATCGCATCGGGCCGGCCGCTGGTCCGCTGGCACGGCCGGTGGGTGCGCGTCGACCTGACCGAGGCGAAGAACGTCCGCGCCGTGCTCGGGAAGACGCAGACGCTGTCGGAGGCCGAGGCGCTGGCGGCGGTGCTGGAAGGACGTCGGTCAACCGAGCTCGGCGAGGTCGAGGTTTCGGCCGGCGGACGGCTGCGGATGCTGGTGGAACGGCTCGGCGAGCCCGCGCGGGAGCCGCAGCTGGTCGGCATCGAGGCGACCCTCCGCGACTACCAGCATCGCGGTGCGGCCTGGCTGCAGGACATGGCGGAGCTGGGTTTCGGCGCGGTCCTCGCCGACGACATGGGCCTCGGCAAGACGCTGCAGACCATCACGCTGCTGGCGGCCCGAACCGGTGCCCGCCCGCAGCTGGTGGTTTGCCCGACCTCGGTGGTGGACAACTGGCAGCGCGAACTCCACCGGTTCGCCCCGAAGCTGCAGGTGGTCCGGCACCACGGCCCCCGGCGCCCCACCACGGCCGGCGCGTTCACCCCCGGCTCGGTCGTGATCACCACCTACCCGCTGCTGCGCGCCGATGCCACTCTATTGTCCGAAGTGGACTGGGACGTCGTGGTGCTGGACGAGGCGCAGCAGATCAAGAATCAGGCCGGGCAGACCGCGCAGGCCGCAGGCCGGCTGCGCGCCAGAGCCCGGGTAGCGTTGACCGGCACCCCGGTGGAGAACCGCCTCGCCGAGCTGTGGTCGATCATGCACTTCGCGAACCCTGGACTCCTGGGCCGTTTCCCCCGCTTCAAGGAGCGGTTCGCGATACCGATCGAGCGCTGGCACGACAACGACGCCGCACGGCGGCTGCGCTCGGTCGTCGCCCCGTTCCTGTTGCGCCGCCTCAAAACCGAGGTCGCCACCGACCTGCCCCCGAAGGTCGAGTCGGTGGTGGCCTGCGCGCTGACCGATGAGCAGGGCCGCCTGTACCGGAGGACGGTGCGGGACACCTTCGACGACGGGCTCGGCAGCGGCATCCGGCGGCGCGGACGCATCCTCAGGCTGCTGACCGCGCTCAAGCAGATCTGCAACCATCCCGCGCACTTCCTCCGCGAACCCGGGCCGCTGCCCGGCCGCTCCGGGAAGCTCACCCGCGTCACCGAGATGCTCGCCGAGGTGGTGGCGGCCGACGACCGGGCGCTGGTGTTCACCCAGTACCGGGTGATGGGCGGGCTGCTCGCCGCACACCTGGCCGCCGAGCTGGACCTGCCCGCGGTCCCGTTCCTGCACGGCGGCGTCGGCATGGCGCGTCGGCAGGCGATGGTGGACGCCTTCCAGCACGACGACGCGGCCCCACCTCTGCTGATCATCAGCCTGAAGGCGGGCGGCACCGGCCTGAACCTGACCCGCGCCACGCACGTCGTGCACTACGACCGGTGGTGGAATCCGGCGGTGGAGGACCAGGCGACCGACCGGGCGCACCGGATCGGCCAGTCCCGCCGCGTGCACGTCCACAAGCTGGTCACGCACGGCACGCTCGAAGAGCGGATCGCCGATCTGCTGGAGCAGAAGAGAGCCCTGGCCGACTCGGTGATCGGCAGCGGCGAGACCTGGCTGACCGAACTGACCGACGACGCGCTGCGCGAACTGGTCGAACTGTCCACGGAGGACTCATGAGCGGCACGAGCTTCGGAGCGACATGGTGGGGGCGGCGCTGGCGGCGCACGCTGGAGTCGCTCGGCGCCACCTACCCCAATCCCCGGCTGCCGCACGGACGAACGCTGGCGCGAAGAGGCGCGGTGCAGGACCTGGCCGTCGAGCCGGGAGCGGTCCGCGCCCGGGTGCACGCGCGCAGCCAGGTCCACGATGTCGTCCTGACGCTGCCGGTTTTCACCGACGCCGACTGGGAAACCGCCGTCGAAGCGCTGGCCGGTCAGCTCCGGCATGCCGCCGCCCTGCTGCAAGGCGAACTGCCGGAGGATGTCGACGACACCCTGCGCAACGTGGATCTGTCGCTGTTCCCGCAAAGCGGCGAGCTCGACTCGACGTGCGCCTGCACCAGCAAGATCGAGCCCTGCGCGCACGCCACGGCGGTGCACTACGTGCTCGCTCCGATGCTGGACACCGACCCGTTCCTGCTCACCAGGCTGCGCGGCCGGGACCGCGAGCCGCTGCTGGCCGCGTTGCGCGCGGCGCGCTCCGGCGGCGCGGTCGAATCGGAGCCAGAGCGGTTGACGATCGACCAGCTCGACCCGGAAGCGCTGTTCACGGCGCGCGGAGACCTCGCCGCCATCGCGGTCCACCCGCACCAGCCCGACGGCCGGGTGCCGGAGGCATTGCGAGTGCTCGGCGAGATCCGTGGCATCGACCGGGAAACCTGGCAGCACCTGGTTGCGGCCGGCCAACGCGCCCGAACCCGCGCATGGGACCTCGCCGAGGGCTCGTGACGCTGGCTCAAGAACGCTTGCGGTTGAGGAACTCCGTTATGAACCGCTGCGGTTCACCGGTGTCGAAGGCAGCGCCGAACTCGGTGACGCTGTTCGCGACGGCCTGGTCGATCGGCAGATCTTCCCAGAAGCGCAGGAGTTTCTTCTGCTGCCGGGCCGCGGCCGGGCCGAACTCGACACGCGCCCATGGCCAGTCCCCTCGGAGCACGAGCCATGCGCACCCCGTCAAGTTTCGGGCGCTTTCCGTAGCAATTGCGTCAAGACCCCTGGCCACGGGTTCCCGGCGAGCTTGACTGGGTTGGTAACCGCCTGCGAACGAAGGCAGGGGACGTGGCGATGCGAAGTTTCCGGAGTTGTGGCCCGGCTCGTCGGTCCGTGGCAGGGCCCGCGACGTCGTCGGCAGTGGGCTTCTTCGTCGTAGCGGCGGGGACGGTGGCTGCCGGCGTGGCTGCTTGGTGGTCGGGCGCGTCGGTGGCCGGGTTGGTCGTGCTCGGCCTCGTCGTCGGCGGATATGCCGTCGCGATCCGCAATGCCCCGGGCGCACTGGGCACCGCGGTGTTGGGCTGGATGTTCCTGAACGGCTTCGTGGTTCACAGTCGCGGGGATCTCGCATGGGAAGGCTTCAGCGACGGCGTGCGGCTGGGCGCGCTCGCGGGTGCCGCGCTCACCGGCATCCTCTGCGGTTGGGTCGCCGTCCGCGCTCGCGAGCGGTCGACGACCTCGATGTCGATTCCCACCGCTCGTCCCGCCCCGCGAGACAAGTTGGTCGCGCCGTCGAACGGCCACCGACCGGGCGCGGGAAGCAAGCGCTCCCCCGCGCACATCCGGTCGATGTCGGGTAGGCGATGAAGGGGGACGTCATGGCGGATCTGGCATTCGTGGCGTTGACCATCGTGGTCTTCGTCGTGCTGGCGCTCGTGATTCGGGCGGTCGAGCGGCCCGCGGAGAACGTCAGGAAGACCTTGTCGTAGTCGTCGGGTTGGATGCCGGTGCCGCGGTCGATGATGCGGACTTCGGCGTGGTCGGCGAGCGCGCTGGCGGTCACGAGCACGGCCTGGCCGGGTGGGTTGCCTCGAAACCAACCCCGACCGCCCTCGCCACCTGCTGACCGAAGCCGGCATGGGCTACCGCTTGCAACCCTGAGAAACCGAGCGTGCGCGGGGAATCCCAGCTTGGGTCTCCGGGCCGGCGATGCGCGGGATGGGGCGGGCAACCCCCCGACGGTCACCCGGGCCCCTTTCCCGACTCCTGGCGATGTCCCCGAAACCTCACCAGGCACATGCGCCCCTGGTCCCGAAATCAGCGACGCATGTAGAAACAGCGTGGCGAGCTGCCAGCCGGTCGCGCAACCGGCGGAAGAAAACTCTGCGTTTCGCTGAACCACGCCACCAACCAAAACACACAGAAAACCACTCTTTTCCGGCGGGAAACAAAGCGAACGAAGTGCTCTGCTGTCCCAGAAACATCCAGCACAACCCTCGAGCAACAGCGCTGCGCCTCCGGGCCGGGCGGATTCCCGGCTCGGAGGCGCAGCGTGACGGAGTTTTCAGGTGTTCAGCGCCACACCAGGTCCCGCGGCTGGGCCGCCTGGCGTGCGGTGCTTCGAGAGAACCGGGCCACTACAGGTTGTGCGAGAGCAGCCGGCTCAGCGCCTCGTCGAAGCTCATCCACCGGTGTTCGTCACCGGGTGCGACCGCGTCGTAGGTGTCGTTCAAGAACTCCGCAAGCTGATCGGCATTCACTTCGAAGGCGGCCTGCCCTGACGGCGAGCTCAACTCGATCACGACCAACCCCGGATCGTCCAGTCGAGGGCGGATTCGCACGTCGCCTTCGCCTGCCTCGGCGACCAGCCCGTCGGCCAGCAGGTCGCGGGCGATCACCCAATCCACCTGACCGGCCTTGCCCACGTTGAGCTTCATGCTGACCTCGTACGGGTTGCGGCTGTCGTACCCCAGTTCCACGCCAACCGGCGCGATCACACCCGCCGGGGCTACCAGGTTGAAGACCATGGTGGCGAGCACCGTGCCGTGATCGTTTGCCATCATGTCCGCACTCCCAAGCGTCGGCTTCACTTCCTAGATACCAGCATGCCCAACCCGGGTTCATGTCTTCTTCACGATGTCTTCAGATCCCTGGTGGCAATCCACCCCCGGGCTCCCAGCGAGGAACCTTCACTCGCACCGAACCCACGGGACTCGAGGCGTCCCGGCAGCAGACGCCGGGCGACCACACCGACCAGGTGCTGCGGGCACTCGGCGACGACCCAGATGACGAACCGCCAACAGCCTCGGTCCCGGCTTCTCCGCGCTGCTGCTGCCTTTTCGCTGCCTCAACAGCTTATAACGATCAAAGCCCCTGCCGGAAGATCACCGACAGGGGCTTTGACCTGCTAAAACAATGGTGCGCGATACTGGGATTGAACCAGTGACCTCTACCGTGTCAAGGTAGCGCTCTCCCACTGAGCTAATCGCGCGAGGCGGAGGCGGGAATCGAACCCGCGTACAGGGCTTTGCAGGCCCTTGCCTAAGCCACTCGGCCACTCCGCCGGACTCCGCATCCATACCGAAGCCGGCTGGACCGCCAGAGAATCCAGAGCGGACGACGGGATTCGAACCCGCGACCCTCACCTTGGCAAGGTGATGCGCTACCAGCTGCGCTACGTCCGCCTGCCTGCGACTTCAAAGTCCGGGATCTTCCGGCCCGTCCGCCGCGTTGCACAGTGAACTCTAGACCACTCCCACGACCACGATCAAAGGGGGGTCCACCCGGCCGGAACGAGACCGCGCCGAGTCGGCGTTCGCCCAGATCAGCCCAGGTCGTGGGGCAGCAGCCGGGTCAGCGCCTCATCCACGTCGACCCACAGGTTCTCGTTGCCCGGCACCACGACGTCGTAGGTGCGGTCAAGGAAGTCGGCCAGCTCCTGTGCCGAGGCCTCGAACACCGCGTGGCCCGACGGCGAGCTCAGCTCGATCGCCACGACCTCCGGGGCGTCGAGGGCCGGGCGGATCGTCACGTCGCCCTCGCCGGCGTGCGCGATCAGACCGTCGGCGAGCAGGTCGCGGGCGAACACCCACTCGACCCAGCCGGCGCGCCCTGTGCGGAACGCAGCCACCACCGCGTACGGGTCCCGGGTGTCGTAGCGCAGCTCGACCTGGACCGGCACGGCCGGTGTCTGCGGAGCCAACAGATCGAACACAGCTGTCGAACGCAGTGTCACATGATCGTTACGCATTGTCCTCCCCTTCCTGCTCCTCCCGGTCCCCTTATCGACCGAGCAACATAGTTGTGACGCCTCATCGGGCCGATACGCTCGCAACTACCGCATAGACCACCCATACGGGGCAGGCCCCACTTCGCTGGGCAATCACGCGAACGCACAGCGTGTTCAACCGGCTCCGGTACCGGAGCGGACCGCAGGCCGGCCGCCCCATTGCGAGACGGACCGGATCCGTTGTCCACACCGGAAGAAGATCCGTCGCGAACAAACCCGACAGAGGACGTTGAGTCGCAGGATCGGCACCTACCCAGTGACCAAGCTCCGCTACATTCCGTAACCGAACGAACCGCTCTTGTACCGAGCCTTCGATTCCGCCGCCCTCGCCTTGCGGAACTCGCCGCCGCGCCCGGCTGACCACCGGGTTTACCACTTCGTCGAGCTCGCCTGACGTCCACTCGAGAATAGGCGACCAAACCGCTCGCCATTCTCGCAGCGCGACCAGCCGGTGAGACGCTCGCCACCACAGTTCCCCATATCGGGCTAATGGCTTGCATCTCCTCCGTAACCAACCACGCGTACGTCGAACAGTCTGTCGAGAGCGACGTCACAATGTGACCAGGATCGAAGGACCACAACAGGGCCGAAAGGCCCAACGTCGAGCACAACCGTCAATGATCCCGATCACACTTCGGAGGGCCTGGCAAACCCGCGACGCCCGAGTGCCCGCTTGACACGCGGTGACCCACGGCACGGTCCCCACCCGGACAAGGCCCGTATTCTGGCCCAGACCGGACACCGCGAGCGGCGCGGTTACAACCGGCAGAACATGACGAACGTTCGCAACCGGCAGGTGGACAACACTGAACGAGACAGCCGAGTCGGACCCCCGCAACACCAGCACGGAACCCGCCGACCGCCAGCACACGCCCCGGCTGCACGCCATCCGGGAAGGCCTGCACGCCTTCCGCGAACGCATCCGCCGCAAGCCCGGGCTGAACACCAGCTACCGGATCGCGCTCGGCGTCTTCGGCACCTTCGTGCTCGTCGCCGGCATACTGATGATCCCCTATCCCGGTCCCGGCTGGCTCGTCGTCTTCGCCGGCCTCGGGATCCTCGCCACCGAGTTCCACTGGGCCCACCGCGTCAACACCTTCGCCAAGCGCCACTACCAACGCTGGGCGCGCTGGCTCGGCCGCCAACACCTCGCCACCAAGCTCGCCGTAATGGGCGCCACCTGCCTCGTCGTCCTCACGACGCTGTGGCTACTGGGCGTGTTCAACACTGTCGGCGGCTGGCTAGGCCTGCACTGGAACTGGTTGGCCTCCCCCCTGTTCGGGGCCTGAAAACGATCGTGTATTGTTCTTCTCGTCCCCGGGAACGGGGACGAAACAACAGAACAAGGGCGATTAGCTCAGGGGGAGAGCGCTTCGTTCACACCGAAGAGGTCACTGGTTCGATCCCAGTATCGCCCACGCGACGCGTGTGCCCCTGACCAGCATGGACAGGGGCACACGCGCATTTCTGGAGAAACGAATATCGCGGTTTCCCCTGGCGTGGTGCCTAAAGTGGTACCTAAACGGCCCCGAATCAGGCTTACTCCGTCTCGTCTTCGGCTCGGGGCAGGAACAGCCCGCCGATGTCCTCGGCGGCGTCCCGATCCAGATCGGGTACGTCCTCGGAGTAGGTGTCCAGGGTGAAGGCCACCGTGGAGTGGCCGAGCCGACTGCTGACGATCTTCGGGTGCACGCCGGACCGCAGGGCGATCGTGGCGTAGCTGTGCCGCACGCCGTGCAGGGTGATCAGTGGCAGCCGGGCGCTGTCGACGAGCGCGTTGAACTTCTCGGTGACCGTGTCCGGGTAGATCCGCGAACCGTCCTCCCAGCAGAACACCAGACTGTTGTCCTGGTAGTCCTTGTCGAACGCCTCCCGCTCGGCGTCGAGTCGGGCCATGTGCTCCCGCAGGACAGCGGTCGTGTACCGGTCCAGGGCGACCGGTCGCCGACTCCTCTTGCTCTTGCCTCCCCCCGCGACGACCTTCCCGCCGGCGACCACGCTCGTGATGTTCATACGCACCGTCGCGCCTCCGGCTGCGTTGAGGTCCAGCCCATCGCGGGTCAACCCGCAAAGTTCGGACCGCCGCATTCCGGTGGACGCCACCAGCACCCACAGGCCGTAGAACCGATCGGTCCGTGCCACTTCGAGGAAGCGGGACATCTGCTCGGCCGTCCACGTCTTGTGCGGCCGACGAATGAGAGAGGGTGCCTTCACACCGTCCATGGGGTTCGCTCCTATGCATTTCCATGCTTTCGCCGTACTGAACGCCGAGCCGAGCATGATGTGAACGCTCTGCACGGTCTTGGGCGCATAGCCGGTCGTCGGTTCGGCCGGAACACGGCCGACTTTGTATCGGCGCACCGCTTTATACGCGCCTTTATGGGTCACACCGACCTTCTCAGCAATCTGACGAATGCTGATCTCCTCGCCTCGTTCCTGGGCAGACTTCCACAACTGGTACATCTCCCAGTTCGTATCGCGCTTGCTCATTCGCGCTTTGGTGAGCAGATACTCATACAGAGCAGCGATCACAGAAGGCGTTATGTCCTGCAAAGGCCGCTTTCCGATGAACGGCAACACGTAGAAGCGGGCGAGATTCTCGTAGTTCGCCGCCGTTGTCGCTTCGGCCGTCGTCCGCACGTAGGGAAACCACGACTCGAAGAACGCCATGCCGTTCTGCCGAGAGGGCTTGACGTAGGTCTCAGTGGCCAGAGCGGCACGCGCCTCCAACATCGCATCCCACGCGTCGTCGTATGTGTCGAACCCGCTCTTACGAATCTCCGGTTTCTTGCCTGTCAACACGTCCGGTGACCCATAGAACTTGTAGGCCCACTTGTTGCCGCGCTGGAACACGCTGCCAGGCACGGTCTTTCGCTTGTCCTTCTTTCGGCGCTGGCTCATGCAGCGTCTACCTCCGAAATGTTTCCGGCGTCTGGGATTGCGACTTCCTTGAGGCGGGCGCGAATGACGTACACACGCCGACCAAACCGCTTCACCGGCAGCAGCCCCGCCGCCGCGTAGCGATAGGCCGAGGCTCGACTCAGACCCAGCAATTTCGCCGCCTCGGGTACCGCGATGAACGCCGGGCCTTCACTTTCCACGGTCACGCTCGGCTGCGGAGTCGGCTGCATCGCTTGGTTCCGCTCCTCCTGGAGCGCCGACACGGCGGCAGACAAGGCGGTCAGCACAACGGCCAAGCTGGTGTTCGAACTGTCAACCATCGCATCAGCCCCGAGGTTGGGAGCAATCACGATGGACTTGCGGCGACTACTCATGGTGACTCCCTGGGTAGTGGTGTGGGTGGCCGGTCTGGCCGGTAGGCTCGCGATCTTCTGTCAGGCTCGGAAGTCGGCGTTTTAAACCCGGAAACCCGGGGCGGGCCGATGAGCTGGGGTTTTGGTTCCGGGTTTGTTCCGGGTTTCCGGGTTCTGGATCCCGGAATCGCCGGGTTTCCGGGTTTGGTGGTGGTCTCGCCGGGTTTGAACCCGAACCCCATACAGCGGTGCTATTGCTGGTCATCGTGGGTTTCTCCGGGTTTCCGGGTTTCCGGGTTTGATTCCGGGGAGTTGCGGTGTTCCGGTTTGGCGTTCGACCCAGTACGTCCGCGAGTTGGTCTCTGTGTCGATCACGCTGCGTAGAACGATGTCGCCGCGCCACCGGCCGAGCTGCCCGGTCAGTTTGTGCCCCAGGGACTTGGGGCTGGGCAGCTTTCCTGTGTTGGTGGTGGGGAAGCTCCCAACCCAGGGATCGGCGCCGGGGCCGGGTTCAGCGGTGGCCCGAAGTTCGCTGGCCGTCATGGGTTTGGTGCCGTGGAGTGCATGCCAGCGCAGCAGGAAGGCCCGCCACTCGGCGGCGTCGTCGTCGAGCTCGCGGGATTCCTCGGCGTTGGACAGGAAGCCGCCGATGCCGTGGTGCTCGAGGAACCCGCCGATGTGCTGTGCCCAGCGGGTGAACTGCCGCATCTGCGGCACGCTGGTCGAGGTGGGTGCTCCGGCGGCGGTCCAGTCCAGGATCAGCGTCAGGACGTGGCGTAGGACGGTGGCCTGGTTGGCGGGGTCGAGGATCCAGCTGTCGAGATTGGGGATGGTGAACCCGCTACGCGCCTCAGGCCGGGGGCAGTCGGGGTCGAGGCGGACCCAGACGGTACGGCTGGCCATGTCCCCACCGACCCGCAGGTTGTTGCCGGTGGCCAACCAGAGCCGGTCGTTGGGGAACGTCGGCGTGGTGTTGGTGCCAAGCTTGCGGTCGGTCCAGGTCCGTTCCGTCACCAACCGGGCGAGGACAGCGGAGTTGATGACCGCGCCCTCCTCAAGGTTGTCGAACACGGTGACGCCGACCTGGTCGGCCAGTACGGAGGTGATGGACTTGCGGAGTTCCTCCTCGGAGTCGGTCCAGGTCAGCACCCGCTGGCCGACCAGTAGCCCGACGCAGCCGGAGAGGATGGTTTTGCCGCTGCCGGGCATGGTCGCGTCGATCACCCCGAACGGGGAGAGGGCCCGGGTGAACGGGCGGATGATCGGGGTGACCAGCAGGCCCAGGTAGTTCGCCCGGTCCGCCGGGGTGCGCCAGGGGAAGTCGTGCAGGAACCGGTCCAGCAGGAACTCCCGTGCCTGCTCGACCTGCGCCGCGGTGGGGCGCTCGGGCACGGGGTCGAGGTGGGCGCGGCCGGCGAGCAGGAACCCGGTCGCGGGGTCGTAGCCGGGCTGCTGCAGCAAAGTCCCATCCGGGCGTAGCACGGGGGTGGAGATGATCCGCCGCAGGACCGGCAGATCCGGCCAGGACCGGCGCGCGAGCACCGAGCCCAGCACCTCTCGTTTCGGGGACACCTCGACCTCGACGTGGTTTCCTTTCTTGTCCTCTCCGGACTGCACGATGCTGGCGTGTTCGGCCAGCAGGCTGGCCAGCAGCGGCGGCCGCAGCGGCGACGCGGACAGGGGCAGGGCCACGTCGTCGTCACCGGCGGTGGGGTCTCCGGCCCCGGAGACGGCTTCGACGATCACCGGCATGCCGTCCTGGACGTAGGTGTCCGGCAGCAGCCGGTTGCCCACCGCGGTGGTGAGCACCCGGATCGCGTCCGGGTCCGTGGTGACCCGCACCCTCGGCCGGCCATCGGCATCGACCGGCCACATTGGCGGGCGCGTGGAGCTGTTGTTGTGTGGTTCGGTCATGCGGCTGTCTCCTGGTGCTCTGGGTCGGCAGCGGTGAAGCAACCGCAGCCGCCCCAGTCGAAATCGAGGGCTTCCTGGTCTGCCTGGCCGCTGGTGATGCGTTCCCGCAGAACGGCCAGCGGCAGCGGTGTGGTGGTGCCGCCGCGCCGGTCCCGCAGGATCGCCACGTCCTTGCCCAGCTCCGCGCGTAGCGCGTTCTCTTCGGCTTCCTCGGCCGCGAACCGTTCGGGATCGACCTCGAACAGCCGCGCCCATTGGGCCTGCCCCGCGCGTACGCAGGCCCCGCCGCAGTTGTTGTGCGGGAACCCCAGCCGGTAGAGCCTCGGGGGCGTCAGCCCCGCCGCGCGCGCCTCACGGATCAAGGCGTCCTTGTCCAGGTACGGCGGTGCACACAGCGGGGTCCGGGTGGGCCAGGGCTTCCACTTGGCTTCGATGGCGGGGATCCGGTGGGGTTCGGACCAGTCGATGCCGACATAGACCGTGGCCGTGTCCGGGGTGGTGTTGGCTTCCATCCAGTCCCGGCAGACCTTCTGCTTGAGCCGGTAGCTACAAGGCGCGATCTGGGAGTTGCCGATGCGCCGCACGTCCCGGAACACCTGCCACGGCCTCCGGCCGTCGGCGACCCGCGTGATGGGGACACCGAGCTGGGCGGCAGCGTCGTCGAGGAACCGGTAGAGGTCCGGGTCCTCTGCCAACGTGTCGGCGAACAGCAGCACGGTGGCCGCTGTGCCGCGCTGGTCGATGACCTGGCGTGCGGTCGCCCAAGAACCAATCCCGCCGGACATCATCACTACATGCCGGTGAACGTTCACGCGGCACCCCCGAGACCGATCAGGGAGTCGGGGCCGTCATGGGTGCCGCGCTGCCAGCCGCGGGCGGCGTTGCGGCGGGCGGCGGCTTCCTCGACGGGTTTGCCGGTGCGCTGCCGCCGGCGGATCGCGGCCGCCACCAGCGCATCGATCGCCTCGTACTCACTCCACGGGGCGTTGTCGTGGGTGGCGAGGTTGGCCAGCCGCCGAGCGGAGTTCCAGACGATCTGCCACCGCTCGCCGTCGAGGGTTTCGACCTTGTGTAGTTCGCCGTCCCAGATCCGCTGCCAGTAGCCGGGAGCGTGGTTGCCGGGCTGGCTCCGCCCGAGGTTGGGAGCTTTGCTCGGCGGGACCACGCGGGGCGCTGGAACGACGCGCGGACGCAACCAGTCGGTCAGCGCTGCGATCGTGGTGGTGGCCGAGATGCGGGTGTAGTTGCCGGTGGTGTCTTCCGGTGGGGCGGTGATCTGGCAGCCGGGGGCGACGACGTAGCCGCCTTCGGCGCGGATGTCGATCTGGTGTCCGACCCGGCCTTTGGCGTCGCTGGGCACGTGGAGGCCGTCAGGGCGGCGGAAGAAGAGGTGCCTGCCGTCGGTAGGGGTGGCGATGGTGAGGGTGTCGGGCCAGGGCACCTGCTCTGCGGTGATGATCGCGTGCAAGGCTCCCAACCCGTCGGCAACCACTTCGGGCACGTCGTGCGCGGCGGGTGCCGGGGGTTTGGGCTTGCGGTCAAGATCGAGCACCACGAGCTTGGACGGGCCGGTGGCGATGCCGACGTTGGCGCGTGGTGTCCGCGCCCACCACTGCCGGATCTGAGCGGTGTTGGTGGTGGCGGACTTGTAGCCGTGGCAGGGCCGGTCCGCAGTGAGGCACGGGCATTCGGCCGGGGTGCACTGCCCGGCGTTGCAGCGTCGGCAGTTCCCCCACGGCTGCTTGCTGAACGGCCGCAGAGGGAACACGTACATGCCTTGCCGGGTAAGCCAGGCGGCTATTTCCAGAGAAGAGGACATGGTTCACCTGTGACTGTGTGTAGTCGAATGTGGGTGTGGTGACAGCAGGGAGGGAGGTGGCGCGGCCGGTGCCACGGGCGTGTTTCTGCTGGTTCTGGCCCGGTTTTGGGCGTGCGCCTCCCCTGCCTCCCTTACGGGGGTTGCTGCTGGTGATGTTGGGGAGGGAGGGTTCGGGGAGGGGGTGAGGGAGAACTCCCCGACTCCCCGGCGACTCCCTTACTCGCCGGACTCGTCGAGATCCGTCTCGCTGTCACGCTCGGTGATGGCGTGGCGGACGGCGTCGGCGGAAACGACCATGTTGCCGCCGGACTTGTAGGGCCCGGCGTCGGCCTCGCGCAGGAGGGCGCTCAGGTCGGCGAAAGTCCAGCCCCGGTAGACCGTGGGGTTGTGCTCGGTCAGCCGCTGCAGGACCTCTTGGGTGCGCATCCGTGGGGTGTCGCCGAGCACGGTGGCGATATCGGCCAGCGGGTCGGCCTGCTCGTCCTCGGCCGGGGCCACGCCGGTGGCGGTGGGCTGCTGGCCTTCACGCAGGGCCAGGGCACGCTGCACGACCGGGGTCACCTCGTCGATGCCCTTTTCCTTGCGGATGTGGAACGACCTGATCAGGCCCGGGACCTTGGCGAAACCAGCGGCCATCGCGGTCCCGATGTCCTCCCCCGCAACGAGCGTGGTGGCCGAGTAGCCGCGCTTGTGCATCCCCGTCCCCAAGATCGCGTCGTTGCCCTGGTGGTCATTGATCGCGTACGCCACCCGGTTCGACGCGGTCTTGGAGATCCCACGCGGCAACGAGTTGGCGTCGGCGTCCGGCGTGATCCACAGCATCGTGATCGCGGTCTTGCGGGCCTTCTTGGTGACCTTCAACGCCAGCTCTTTGGCTTCCTTGCCGAACTCCTTGTGCGTGAACAGCTCGTGGACCTCGTCGAAGACGACCACGCGGGGACGCAGACGCTTGTCCCTCTTCGCCAGGTCGCGGGTCACCTTGGCCTCTTCACCGCCGAGGTCCTCCAAGATCCGGCCACGCTCGGAAACCTCACTGACCAACGCACGCAGCGTCTCCATCGCGGCCTCGATGTGCTCCTCGTCGTCGCCTTTGACCAGCGTCCGCAAACGCGGCTTCATCGGGTCATAGTCGACGTTGTAGGCCAGGACGTGGACGTCGATGTCGACCAGCGGATCCAGCATCGCGCCCAGCAACAACGCGATGACCAGCGACGACTTGCCCGATCCCATGATTCCGGCGATCAGGTAGTTAGCGGCCATCAACCGGCCGATGACCAGGTCGCCGCGTGCGTCGAGGGCGACCGGGACACCCTTGAAGTAGTCGACCGTGCCGTCTTCCAGCAGCGGCCACGGGTCCACGGGCTTGGCGAGAATGCCCTGGTCAGCCACCCACAAGTCCAGCACCCCGGCCTGGTCTTTCGGTTCGGTCGGCCACACCTCCACCGGCTTGCGCAGCAGGTTGTGCGCCAACACGCCCTTGCGCTTGGCGATCTCTTCGACCGTGACTTGTTCCGGCAGCATCAACTGGGTGTGGTAGCCCTTGCCGACTCGGGTCGTCGGGGACACCCAGCGCGGAACCCAGTTGCCCTTGACGATGGCCTTGGTCAACGGCGCGAAGCCTAGGTGCTTCAGCGCGTTGAGGATGGCGCCCTCATCAGGCACAACGTCCCGGTCAGACGGTGTCGTGTTCGCCGACGCGGTCCACGCGGGCGCGTCGGCCAGCTTCCGGCGAGTGTTGTAGCCCTTGACCAGCATCCCCAGCACTACCGCAAGCCCCACCCACGGTGCCCACGACCCAGCCCAGACCACGAAGTCGAACCCGGCGGCCAGCGCGTCGAACAGGCCGATCCAGACGTCTTCGAAAGTCAGCCCGTCGGGACGCATGAAGGCCACGACCGAGGTGATCAGCGTGATGGCCAGCACCACCCCCGACAAACCCGCCAGGATCAGCGGCACGCGGATCAGGAACTTCCCCCACACCTGCAACCGCTCCAGGAACAGCTTGCGGTTCTCGGTGCGCTGCTGCATCAACACCGCAGCCGTCCCGTGCTCCCCAGCGGCCTGAGCAGCCGCGATCTGGGCATCGATGTCCCGGCCGGTCCACCGCCCGTAGACGCTGGAGAACGTATCGAACGCCCCACCGCCGAGGTAGTACAGGTGGCGGCCGGTGAACTTGACCGCCTGCTTGCCGACCGGCAGCGCGTCCCGGGTGGCCTTCTTCGCCTTCTCCGCTTTCCCGGCCAACGCCGGCGGGACCCACTTGGGACGTTCGGCGAGCTCGGCCGACGGAGCGTCGAGCTGTTCGGTCTCCTCGTCGGGGTCGATGCGTTCGGCGACCACGCGCACGACCGCCCCGTCAGTGGTCTGCTGTTCGGTGGTGGTGCGGTGAGGGAACCGGATCACCTCACCCATCGAGTTCTCCTCGTGCGGCATCATGTCGTTTCACCTCTCGGCGGTGCCGGTTGGGCGGAAAAAGGGATAGGTCGGCCCCGCCCCAACGCCTTCGTGTGCGGCGGGGCCGACGTGGGTTCAGGGGTGGGTCAGGCGGTGATGGGGGTTTCGGCGCTGCCGTCGTTCCATTCGTCGCGCAGCTGCCGGGCCGTCTTGGCCGCACAGCGCAGGACCTTGCGGATCGACTCAGCCGAAGTCGGGTCGACGTCGACGTCGACGTCCTCGACCGCCGCCTGCAGCTCGCGACGCAGCTGCTGGATCGACCGCCGCGACGGGTCGGCAATCGAGCCCCGACGCTGCCTCGACTCCTGCAGGTCAACCAGCGAATCGACAGCGGTCGAGTCGAGGTCCGGTCGAGGCTCGACCGCACGCGAGTCGACCAGACCGGATTGCTCGGCCAGTAGCGCCCGCAGCTCTGCGTCCAGCGCGTCAACCACCCCCGTGGAGGGGCCATCGATACCGACGCCAGGCGCAGTGGCGGAGTCGAGTCGACGGCGACCCGTCCGGCTGCGGCACAGGGTCACCACGCCCGGCGCGTAGAGCAGCGTCACCGAGCCGTCGGCGTCGAGCTGGCCGACCGCCCGGCGCACCGCCGCCCGTTCCATCCGGGTCACCCGCCGAGCCGCCAGCCGGTTCGTGCGGGCGGCGCGGCGTTCGGCCGCGCTGCGGCGGGTCCGCATCGGCGCGGCGGTGATCAGCTGGTGTGCTACCACCCCGCCGACGCTGACCAGGGCCATGACCACGCCGTCGCCGACACCACCTTCGGGCATGGTCAGGCCGTGGATGAGGTTGAGGACTCCGGCGACGGCAGCGAAAAACCAGATCCCGACCTGCAACCACCCCGTGGGGCGTGGCGTCTCGCTCTTGCGGGCGGCGTGGGTGGCGAACGCGAACGCCCACATCGCCGCCTCACTGAACAGCGGCAGGCCCCAGCCGACCGGGCCGTAAACGTCCTTGCCGTAGGCGGCCATCGCGGTCCAGGCCATCACCGCCGGCACCACCACGATCACGCTCAACGCCAGCTCGACCACGTGCCCCGACAGCCACCCGGCCGCCGAACCCAAGGCCTTGGCACGACGCTCGGCGTTCTCGCGCTTCTCGTTCTTCTTGGCCTTCCGGTTCTCGCGGGCCTGCTCGCCGTTCGCGGCGATCAGCTTCGTCTGCGCGTCGGCGAACTTCACCGCCGCCTCGGCCTTGGCCGTCTCGGCCTGCCCGGCCGCCACCAGCCGTTCGGCCTTGTGGTCGTAGTACGTCGTCATCACGCCACCTCCAGCGGTCGCGGCAAGCGGGGAGCCGGAACAGTGCGGCCAGCGGCATCAGCCGCAGCGATCGTCAGGTAGGCCAGCGTCACCAGCGGGAACACCGCCATCAGCACGGCGGTACGCACCGCACCCGACACCAGCGCCGCCACCAGCAGGCCCACCACCGGCAGTCCGGCGGTGAACACACCGAGGAACAGGAACCGGACACCGAGGATCAGCAGCCCCAACGTGATCGCCAGGGCTTCCACCAGCGTTTTCATGCCGTGACCTCCTTCGACCCGGTGGATCCGGTGGTTTCGGTTTCCGGGCACCGTGAGCAGAACCGCATCCGGTACGTGAGCAGCTCGGCGACGTCCTGGCGCATGACGTGGAGCCACTTCGACCAGTCGTGCCCGTACTCGGCGCACCACCGGCGGGCCTCGCAGACGTCGCACCGCAGACGGCCGTTATCGCCGACCACCCAGGTCAGTTCGTCGTGGTACGGCGTGGTGATCTCCTTCGCCGCCTCGACGGCGGTGCGGAAATGCACGACACCATCGACGTGCGCGCCGTACAGGTCGCCGCAGTCGTCACAACGGGCCGTGACACAAAGCTCTAGCATCGGAATTCCTCTCGATCGGTTCGCTGATCGGTTGGGGACCCGGCCCAGCAGGCGGTTCTTGGCGGAATGGACTGCTGGGCCGGGGCGGGGTCACTCCTTGCCGGTGCCGTCACAGTCGGGGCAGGTCACCGGCGTGTTGGGCTTGCCGAGGAAACCGCCGGTCCACAAGACCCCGGCGCCGTCACACGCCTTGCAGACACCCGGAGACACCTGGTCAAAGTCGCGGTGGGAATTGCGTCCCACTGTGATCACTCCTGTTCGTTGGTCGGTCTTGCTCATCACGGTCGGCCTTCTCAGTGGTTCTGCTTCGCGGCCTTGCAGGCCTGGCAGGTCCCGCCGGTGGCGGGCAGGTGCCAGAAGTCCGACTCGTGCGCGCCGCTGGCGTAGCGCTGGCCGCACCAGGTGGTGACCGAGCCGTCCCACCACGACCGCTTCTTCGTCAGGTGCCACTCGTTGTTGCTGCTCATTCCCTGTCTCCTCTGCCCCCGGCTTAGAGCTGCTGGTGGGTTCCTGCGGGCAGGACCTCGCGGTTGATGTCGCGGTGGTTGACGGCGGCGTTGATCCCGGCGATGACCAGAGCGGCCGCGATGCCTTCGGCGATGGCCACGCTGCGGTGCCGGCCACCGACACAGCCGACCGCGACCAGAACTTGGTTGGTGGCGGCAGGGGCGTTGAGCAGGTTGCGCACCAGATCGGTGGTGTCCTCGATCAACCGCAGGACGCCGGGGGTGTCGAGCACGTGATCCCGCACCGCCTGGTCCTGCCCGGTCAGGTATCGCATCGCGGGGTCGTGGTGCGGGTTACGGAAGTGCCTGCGGACGTCGAGCGTGATGTCGGCGCGCGGGGCCGGGGCGTGGCCATAGCCGAAGCTGATGGCCACGACGCGAACGGGCTTCATGGTGGTGTCCTCCATCGTGGTCAGAGCACGCCGGCGTGCAGGTCGGTCGCGGCCGCCGCGGTGCTGACGAGGCCCTGGAGCGCTTCGAGGTTGTCCTTGGCCTGCATGTAGATGGCCGTCGCCTGCATGACGGTCTCGGCGGTGTCGGTGACCTGGGACAGCTGGGCGATGATGTCGTCGAGGTCCAACCTGGCCTGCTGCAACGCGCCCTGGACGTAGGTGGCCTTCTCATTGGCCAGCGACAGCGCGTGCCGGGCCTGCTCAGCGAGCGTCGACATAACAGAACCTCCAGAAAACGTGGTTGTTGCAGTGGATTTCGGTGCTGCGGTTGCGTCCGGTGTGGACTGTTCAGGGACGATGTTTTTCCTGGTCTCGACCCAGATGTGGTCGATACCGGTGCGGGCTTCCGGCCGCAGGTGGTGGTTCAAGCCGTGCCTGCGCAGCACCGTTCGGGCGAAGTGCTGATGGATCGGGGTCATTCCCGGGTTGTGGGCCCACCACAGGTCGCCGTGCCGTTTGGTTTCCCCGGGCTGTGTCACGAGCTCGACCGCTTGGCCGGGCGTGATCGGGGCGTGGGTGGTCACCTGCCCGTTGATCTGTGGTTCCCAGCGGGCGCGGAACGCCTCGATTGAGGAGTACTCGCCCCAGATGTCGAGAACGCGCCCGTCTGGAGTGATCGTGCCGGTGTGGGCGTGCAGGTCACGTTGCCCACCTGGCGGGCGAGCCATCAGCGTGACCAGCGGCCACCCACCGGTCATCCCGGAGATCGCGCTGGCCAGGTAATGGCACGAGTGGTAGCCGTACAGGCTCTGCGCCTCCGCATCGATCAGACAAGGCGTCAGCCGCACCTCGGTGCGCCCATCCGCAGTGCGGGTGCCCATCCGGATCGTCGTCGGATTGGTGAGGTCCTGGTCAAGCCGCATGCTCATTGCCGTTTCCCCTTTACTGCCCGCTGGCTCAGTTCTTCGGGGTGCGGATTCGACCGGACATCGAGGTCGCGTGACTGGTCACCCGGACTCCGCGGGTGGCGGTGATGCGGATATCGCCAGACATGGCGCGAGCGGTGACCTTGGCGTCCACGTCGACGTGCAGGTCGATGTCGCCCGAGATCGTGGTGAGCCGTGCTTGGGGGCCGTGGAGCCTGTCGACGCAGATGTCGCTTGAGAGGGTGTGGACCTCGATGGTGTTGGTCTCGCCGATCTTCACGATGCCGGAGCTGGTGTCGACGTCCACGTCGTCGGACTGAGTAGCGATGACGCGGCCGGAGATGGTGCGTGCCCGCAGACGGTCGACGGCCGAGACGGCCAGGTCACCGGAGGTCGACTGGAAATCCACCGACGGCAGGAAACCGTTGACCTTCACGTTTGCCGACACCGTGGTCGCCTTCAGCCGGGAGCCGTGCGGCAGGCGGGCGGTGACCTTCACCCCGCCGCCACCAACGGTGCGCGTGCTGCGGTTTCCACTGATGATCTGGCCGTTGACGATGACCACGCCGGTCACGACCGCACCCCGGCCGACGTGCCCAAAACTCTGATGGATGACCGTGCTTCCGGTGCCCAGCACGGTCGGTTCCGGGTGCGGGATCCGCAGGTCCAGCACCGAACCACGGCTGATGTGCCGGGTACGGCTGATCACATCGGCCGCGACCTCGTCACCGGCCACGACCGGCTCCAACAGGATCTCAGCCCGCTCGCGGTCCTCCAGCAGAATCTCGACCTGCCCGCCGGCCATGTCCAGCTCGAACGTCATCGCCCCGAGCTCGGTGTGGATGATGCGCTTGTTCACAACAAAGTCCCTTCAATCCAGGAGAAAAGGCAGCTCAGACGGCGGTGACCAGAGCGGCGACGAACAACCACGCCCAGTGCCAGGACTGATCCAGCAGGTACGCACCGGTGCAGGCGGCGGGGTTGTCGTCCTTGCCGGTACGCGGCGCGCCGAGCTGGTAGAACTCCCACTTGCCGAACCGGCGGAGCAACTCGGCCAGGCGAGAGAGGGTGAAGCGGCGGTCGGCCCAGTAGTGCGTCACCGCCGACACCACCTGACCGGTCACGAACCCGACCGGGGTGATCGCCAAGCCCAGCAGCGCCCACACCAGAGCGACCACGGCGGCGGTTACGACGGTGTAGGTGGCCACGTGCTTGGCGCAGTTCCACCGGCCGACCCAGTCGGGCCTTCCCTTGCACGCGGCCTGGTGGCCGGTCTGCACCCAGTGATCCGCCACGTTGTGCGCCACCAACAGACTCGGCAGCACCGCAGCGAACGTGACCGCAGCATCCAATGACGTCGTCATCACGCCACCCCAGACGCGCGCTTGGCTTTCCTGGCCTCGAACTCACGGTGCGACTCGGCGAAACCCCGGTACTTCTCGGCGTAGGACTCCGCACACGCTCGTGCTTCGAACATCGCGATCCACACGACCCGCTCGCCGACGTGCGCGGCCAGAACCTTCCAGCACCGCGCCTGCCGTTCATACAGCGCTGCGATCCGGTCAAGCCGCTCCGTCGACTCCGGCTGGTCCACCCTCATCAGCCCGAACAACTGGTCATCCAGTCGATCCAGCACCGCGAGGATCGCTTCACCCAGCCAGGCCGGAGTCACCGAAGTGGCCATCACGCCGCACCCCCGACGTGACGAGCCTCGATCTTCCTGGCCTCGCTCAGCAGCTCATCCGCAGCGGCAAGCACCGCGTACGCCAGCGGCATCGACTGGTGGGCCAACGACCCGACCAAGCTCTTGTAGAGCCGCGCCAGATTGCGGCGAGCAGCTACCGCCCGCGCCGGGTCGTCCAAAATCGACACCCGCATGAACTCGTTGTATGCACGGTCGATGTCCCCTGTGAGCAGGTCCTTCGGCACGGAGATCTTCTTTGAGGCAGCCATCACGCAGCCACCTCTCCGCCGAGCACACGGGGGTGACGGCCCTTGGTGGCCGTCCACGCCTCGTCAGAGCGCAGCTGCGCCCGCTGCCAGGAGTTCCACGCAAGCCGGGTCCGCTCCACCGCAGCCTCGTACGCGGACATTTCCTTATCCCGCGCCCTGCGGTAGTCGAGTCGGTTGGGCCGCTTGGCCAGCAACTGGTTCAACGAATCAAGCCGCCTCGCCGACGCGGCCATAGCCTTACGAGCCTCCAAATACCCCGCGCAGGCACGCTCTTCCGCGAGCAGAAAAGCTGCCCTAGTCGCGTTGTCACGGGTGGTGTTCTGCTTTATCACGGTTACTCCTATTTCTGCATGAATAGATAGTCAACTTGACAGTTGTTCGTCAGGGAAAAGGTGGGGCGCGGCATCGTCCGACACCGCGCCCCACTACCGCACATGCTCCTCGACCAGCCCAAACACTGAATCGTGGTGCGCGGCAACGCCTCCCCTCTCATGGGGAGACATGGGGCGAGTGGGCGTGGGAAAACACGAAACCACGCCGCCCCAACACACGACACGAATCCACTCTCGTGGCGTGTTTATCCTCCGCCGTGCACAGTTACCGCTGTCGACTCCAATGCCGAGTTACCACCACGCTCATATCGTCGCGTGGCTGTGCCGTCACTTCGGATCTCATTCTGTTTCGGATGCCGCACCCTATGCTTCGAGTCCCTTTCGGGCTGCCCTGTGCGTTCTCGGCTCTCCGATTATCCGACGAGGGTTTGAACCCTCACTCGGTCCTGCGCGATGTCGCCAACACTAGCGCGATTCGTCGCGCTTCGAAAGCGCATTTTTCGATGATGGCGGTTGCGTCTGGGGGTTCACCTACGAGGCAGGCGGACTGAAGCGCTACTATTTACGCTGATCGGAGCGCTTCAAGGGAGGGTGTAGTGGCCAAGGACTGGACCGCCGTAGCAACCGCGATTAACACCCGTTTGGCGGAACTGGACATGACGCAGCGGACTCTCGCCGAGCGATCCGGCGTCAGCGCTGCGACGCTTCGCCAGCTGCAGTCCCCCGAGACCTACGAACCGAAGAAGCGCAGCCCCCGCCTGCTGGCTGCCATCTCCGAAGGCTTGAACTGGCCCAAGGACCAGCTCGCTCGAATCCTCGAAGGCGACACCCCGGCCGAGGCTGACGCCGACCTCCGCGGCGAGGTCGCAGCCCTTCGCCGGGAAGTGGCCGCGCTCCGAGAGCGTGTAGGCGAACTGGCCCCACGCGGTACCTCGACCAAGTAGCCCGCTACTCATCAGCCGATGACGCCGTGCAGGAAGATGGACACTTGCTCGATCGCCGTCATGGCCGTCGCCCAAGCTGCCTTGACCCACTGCGCGGCTTCCACCGGACTCTTCAGCAAGAGGACCACCAGCGCGGCCAAGAACACCAGCCCCAGCACCTTCTTGGCCGCGCCTCCACCCTTGGGCATCGGGAACGGCATCATCTGATTCTTCGCCATTTCGGCCTCCATTGGTTCGCCCCCGCGCACCCTCTGCTAGGTGCCGGTGTTCCGGGGTTCCGTCTTGCATGGCAACAAGTTCACGCCAGATCAGCGGACGTTCCAACGGGTCTTTCAAGGTCACTTGAAAACGTCTTTCCAGCTCTATATGGTCCCTACAACGTCCCAAATTCGTCCTAGAAACGTCCCTGGGGGTGGGGGTGGCTAACGAGCGACTACGTGCCGCGATTCGCGCTGCTGGGCTGACACTGGGAGAAGTCGCACAGCACACCGGAGTTGACGAGAAGACAGCAGAGCGCTGGATCACCAGGGAGCGGGTACCGCACCGCCGGACACGCCAGAAGGTCGCGGACCTGGTCAAAACAGCGGAAGTCCAGCTCTGGCCTTCCCTGGCAAACGACCTATACACACGGCCGAACGAGGAAACCGAGCTGGTACACCTCTACCAGTCCCGCTCGTCCGTGCCGTACGCACTGTGGAATGAGCTGATCGCTGGCGTCCAGGAACGCATGGAGGTGCTGGTATTCAGCGGACAATTCTTGGTCGAGCAGCACGACATCTTGCCGATCATTAAGCGGAAAGCCGAGGAAGGCGCAGTCTTCCGGTTCGCCGTTGGCGATGAGAAGTCCGCAGCCGTCATTCAGCGAGCCGTCGAGGAGGGAACAACTGGCGGACTCGAAGGGCGAATTCAGATGATGCGTCGCTACCTGAGCAAAGTTGCGGGACTGCCGAACGTCGAGGTACGTACGCACGGCACGATCCTTTACAACTCGCTCTATCGGTTCGATGACCAGCTACTGGTCAACGGCCACGCTTTCGGCGCGCTTGCTGGCGAAAACCCGGTCATGCATCTACGTCGAGTCCCAGGCGGGTCGATGTGGGAGCACTACATGCGTTCGTTCGAGCGGGTCTGGCAAGAGGCCACACCCGACACAATCTGATGGAGAGAGCCAAAGTGGCCCGTATCGACTACTTCAACGATCCCACCGCCCCGGCAGCGAACTCGGTAGTTCCGTCAGTCACGGCCGCGATCCGCAACAGCGCTGGCCAGATCCTGTTGATACACAAAATTGACAACGATCGTTGGGCTATTCCAGGCGGAGGACACGACGCTGGGGAGTACATCGCCGACACGGTCGTGCGCGAGGTCAAAGAAGAAACCGGCTTGGATGTCGAGGTCTTGCGGCTAACCGGCGTTTACACCAACCCGAACCACGTCATGGCCTACGACGATGGCGAAGTGCGACAGCAGTTCTCGCTCTGCTTCGCGTGCCGCTGGGTCGGCGGTGAGCCACGGGAAGACGGCAGCGAAACGAAAGAGGTCCGCTGGGTTTCCCCTGCGGACCTCGATCAACTGAATATCCACCCGTCGATGCGCCTTCGAATCGACCATGCCTTGGACGAATCGCGCACGGAACCCTATCTGGGCTGAGCCTCCGCAAGCCGTTTTTCGGTCCGGGTAACGGATTCAGCGAGCACGGGGCGCGCCTTAACCCAAGTTCGGTGAACAGGGTCACCGGGTGCATAGCGGCTGAGAATCTCGTCGATTCGCTGGTCGTAACTCAGCCGCTCGCCACCTGGCCCAGTCGTTAGGTCGGCTGTATCGAGCGCGTCCAGCAACACGGAATCCTCGAACGGGAACTCCGAAAGCTCTTGCGCCATTCCGCGTTCGGCTGCCTCGAAACGAGCGCCCGAATGGTGTGCGACGAGGTTCACCACCACCGCCGGCCACTGCTGGTTCTGCAACCATCGGGCACCGTCGAGCGGATGGAAGCCGGTGTGCCCGATCTCGGGTGAGTAGCCGATGTCGTGCAACCACGCCGCCGCGACGAGCGTGTCTCGATCCTGGGATGGGACTGCTGCGCTCAACTTGGTCGCTCGTGCTGCGACTGCCTGAACATGCAGCCACCTCCGCCCGAGCGGCGCAACGAAGTGCTCGGCGATCTCGGCGGCTCGCTGGGCTAGCTCCATGTGTGCTCACGCTACCTTCCATGCGATGGACCAGTAATCGACTAGTCGGCTTGTTCTGCGCTCCCCGCCGTCGGCGGCGGGGAGCGCCGGTCCGGCGCTCTCATGGCATGCCGTGAAGCTTGGAACCTCCGGCGGCTGGCGGCGCTCTCCGGCGATCTCATCGCGCCCTCAGATCGCCGGAGCGACGATGAAACGGCGTCCCTGGTGTGATCCCGGACTGCCCCGAACGCAATCGCGAGAGACAGCAGGAACTCCGTGTGCCTCTTGTGCAGTGGCTCGGTACCTAAACCGGGGCCTGAAACAGCCCGAAAGCGGGTGCGATTCCTGAGACGCCCCGCGACACCGGCGATGCTGATGCAGGTCAGAACGGAGACGCTGTCCGAGACGGGCGACTTGTGAGAGGTACCCCGTTCCGTTCACACCGAAGAGGTCACTGGTTCGATCCCAGTATCGCCCACGCGAAAATTGGAAAGTCCCCGTCTGCCGAGAGCGCAGACGGGGACTTTCTTGTTGATCATTCTGGGAGTCGACCCCCAAGCCCCCCACAGTGCGGTGGAGATCCCAAGTGGCTTTCTCGGATGAAAGATCAGGCAGGCTGGTCCTTGTCCGACGCGAGCCAGACAACTTGAAGGTTTGCCGGGTTGACCGGATCGAGATACCCCGAGAATTGTGACCGCAATCGGCTCTTCTGGCGACGGTCCCGGCGATTTCAACAATCCGACGGCGCAGGCTCCTGGAATGTGAGGTCTCGCGACGGCCTCGCCCGCGCACCGAGAAGTGAAGGCCCGCCGGATGGGCGGGCCTTCATTTCTTGCGCGGCATGCGGTTTTCGTCAGGCGGCGTAGCCCTTGGACTGGATCAGCGAGGCGATCTGGTCGAGGCTTAGCCAGTAGTCCTCGATCCCGCTGAACCGGGCGGGGTCGGAGATGTGCACCGTCTTGTCCGCCGCGTTGTAGCCGATGATCGCCACGTAGTGGTAGATCGTCTCGCTCGACGGGTAGCCGGGTGGCTGGTTGCCGGACTTCGCGACGATGTTGGCGACCATCGCCTTGCCAGCGTCGATGTCGCGGACCGTGTCCGACCACAGCTGCTGGGTCATCTCCGGAGTCAGTGGGCGGTCGCCCCAGTCCCGGGTGACGTAGTGGATGCCGGTTCCTGCCAGCTCCCTGTTGAGCCCGTCGACGACCTGGCCGATGTGGTCCGTGCCGTTCTCGGTGGTGCCGAGTTCGGTCGCGAGCGAACCCTGGTCCGGCAGCTTGTCGGTCTTGCTGGACAGCGCGATCCGGGTCGCCGTGGGGCCACACCAGTAGCTGGTCTGCTGCGCCTGGTAGTCGACTGGGACGGACTTGGAGACGGCCTGGGGAACGACCGCTGGAGCGCTCGGTGCCTCCGCTGCCGGAGCATCAGCAGGTGCCGCCGGAGCCGCCGGAGCCGGAGCATCAGCAGGAGCCGGAGGAGCCGCCGGAGCCGGAGCATCAGCAGGAGCCGCCGGAGCCGGAGGAGCCGGCGGCGCTGCCGGAGCGGGAGGCGCTGCCGGAGCCTGCACCGCGGTGTCGGCGGCGCGGACCTGGGCGGGCGCCGGAACCGGAGCCGCGCCCGCTACCAGCGGATGGCCGACCGCCACGATCGCGCCACCGGCGACGACCGCCGAGAGGACCTTGCCGGACACCTTGCGAGACGGAGCGCCACCGCCCGAGTTCGGGTGGAACCTGTCAACGAGTGCGCGGATCGCGGCCTTCGGGGTGTGACCGCCCGCGTTGCGATGCTTGTGCACGTATGCCTTTCCACGTCGGGGACGATCCGGTCGCTACCGCCGGGGTGCGGTGTCCTCTCGGGGCCGAGACCTCGTGACCGGATCGTGATGCACTGCCGCTGACCGTAACTAAGTGTTATGGATGCTTCAACCGCTTCACCTGATCAGACCAGCGATTACCTCTTGATCGGCTCCTCTCCGTAGCAATCGCCGCTGATACCGGAAATCGCCGAACGGGAGCCGAGCAGGCGCCGGAGCGAGCGCGCCAGCTCCGGCCACCGAGCCTTTTACCGCTGCGGATCCGGGCGGCATTTGCGCTGATAACGGGCGTACACGCGACGTGAGGACAATCAAGGCGCACGGGGCGAAACCGGCACCCCGGCAACGATCGGCGGCACCTGCCCTCAAGCCATCCGGTCCCAGATCGACTTCCCGCTCACCCCTCCGCGAAGATCGGCTAAAAGGCGACCGTGAGGCTCGGCACAAGGGCCCCGAGCAGCTAGTTGATGATATTGGGAGCCCCCGGCAGCCGATCTCGCCTTCAGGTTGCGCGGGCTGTTTCCCGGAGCTCTCTCGTGAAGGCCCGGGCTTGGGGCGTTTCGTCGGCCTTCTTCGTCGCCGCCAGGATGTTTCTCGTTGCTGCCGGTTCGCAAGGGAGCAGCGTTACGCCTGGTGGGGTTGGGGTCGCGACCATCTCCGGGATCAGGGCTACCGCTAGGCCTGCCGCCACCAGTCTCAGCTGAGTGGCACCGTCCGCCACGTAGTAGCGGATGTCGATCTCGTGGTGGTCGTTCGTCCGCAGTAGTTGGACCAGGGCCTCGTAGGTGTCCGTGTCTGGCGGGCACGTGGCCCACAGCTGGTCTTGCAGGTCCGCCAGGTTCGCCGACTTCAGGTTGGCGTGCGGGTGGTCTGCTGGGACCGCTAGCAGCGCGTGCTCGTGCAGCACCCTTTTGACTTGGACTCCCTTCGGGATCGGCGTCGGGCAGTGGGTCCAGCTCTCCAGGACCACAACGTCAAGTTCTCCGTTGCACAGCGCGGGAAGCATCTGTACCGCTTCTCCGTCGTGCACCTCCGGGGCGAGCCTCGGGTGCCCGGTGGTCAGTGCCTTCAGCGCCTGCGGCACCAGGCAACGCAGGGCTGAGGCGACTGCTCCGATGCGCAGCGGGCCGGCAACCAGGCCGTCTAGGTCCGCGAGATCCGCTTCCGCTCGGGCTGCCGCCGCCACCATTTCCCTCGCGGACACCGCGAGCAGGCGGCCGGCGTGGGTCAGGCGGATACCTCTGCCGTTCGGCTCCACCAGGCGGCTAGCGACCTCCCGCTCCAGCTTTCGCAGGTGCTGCGACACCGCCGGGCCCGTTATGTGCAGCGACTCCGCTGCCGCGTGGACGGAGCCGTGCTCCGCGACCGCCGCGAACACCCGGAGCCGATCCCAGGACAACACGTAAGCAAGACTAATGCTTCTTCGGTAAAAACAGTGAGTAGTGCCATTCGATCGTCGCTGGCATCTTTGACCTGGTGAAGACCGCATCGGGAGATCCCGCCCGCGCTCGGCGGACCGGACCGGATCCCGCTGCCGCGGTGCTGGTGACCGGCGGCGCTGCTTGCCTGTCCGCGTCGGCCGTGTTCGTCAAGCTCGCCGACATCGATGCCGGGACCGCCGCGTTCCTGCGCTGCGCCATCGCATTGGTGCCGCTCGTGCCGATGCTGCTGTTCGAGGCCCGCCGCAGCCGGGCCCTGCCGTGGCGGTTGCAGGCCTGGTCCGCGCTCGCCGGCGTCTTCCTCGGCATCGACTACGTGATGTGGACCGTCAGCATCCTGGACGTCGGCGCCGCCATCTCAACCGTGCTGATCAACGTCCAGGTGCTGGCTTTCCCCTTGCTGGCACGCATTTTCAGCGGCACTCAGATTCCGCGGCGCTTCCTGCACCTGAGTCCGCTGATGCTCGGCGGGCTCGCGATGGCCGGCGGCGCGCTCAGCGGGAGCCAGCAGGCCGCCAACCCGGTGCGGGGCACCGTGCTGGGCATCGCCGCCGGGGTGGCGTACGCGGTCTACCTGTACCTGACCCGGCTGGCCGGGGAGCGTTCGCCGCACCACTTCGTCACGCCGGTGTGCGTGTCGACCGCGTCTGCGGCCGTCACCTCGGGCGCGATAGGGCTGCTGGTCACTGGCCTGCCGTTGGACATCCCCGCCGCTTCGTGGGGCTGGATCGCCGCCTTGGCGCTGTTGGGGCAGGTCGTCGCGTGGCTGCTGATCGGTAGGGGCACCGCTCGGCTCCCGCCGAACGCCTCGGCCGCGCTGCTGTTGTTGCACCCCATCATGGCCATCGGGCTCGGCATGCTGGTGCTTCGCGAGACCCCTACCGCCAGTCAGCTCACCGGTTGCGCGCTGGTGGTCGGGGCGATCTGGTTCGCCAACCGGACCCCGCGCTCGGTCGACGCGCGTCAGGCGTCGTAGTGCGGCTCGGTGCGCAGGAGGAACGTGGCGTCATCGCCGGGCTCGAGCTCGCGGGGTTCGGCCCTCGGGTGAACAGCCGCGCCCCGGTGCTGCCCCCGAGCAAGGGCGGCGTGGCGATCGGCTGCCGAGAGGAAGGTCCGGACAGGCCTAGCGCGGCCGCGGTTGGGTGCGTCGATCCCCTATGGTCGGACTTGATCAGCAGGATATCCGGCGCGCCGCCCGGTTCGCTGCGTTTTGGCAGCGGTCCACTCCAACGTCAGCGTTCCTCCACCCGCGGCCTGGTGCGGCGCACGATGCCGGCCAGCGCGCTGCTGACGATCGTGACTATCAGCGCGCCCCAGAACGCCGGCCAGAAGCCGTCGACGTGGAACGGCAGGCGGAGCTCCCCGGCCAGGTAGCTGGTCAGCCAGAACAGCAGCGCGTTGACCACCAGGCCGAACAGTCCGAGAGTCAGCAGGTAGAGCAGGCAGCCCAGCGTCTTGGCGATCGGCTTGAGCACCACGTTGACGATGCCGAAGATCACCGACACCACTAGCAGGGTGAGGATCTTCGTCGTGGTGTCCTCGCCTTCCAGGGTGATCCCGGGCAGCGCGGTGGTGATCCACACCGCCACCATGGTGATCAGGATGTGCAGCAGAAGTGCCACTACGCGCCCCCTCCCTGCGGGTGTCCGCCACGAACATCAGCGACGCTACCGGCGTCCAGGGGTGCTGCGCTCACAGCGCGGTGCGATCTCCGGGTGACCCGGGGTGATCTCAGGGTCAGCTGAAGAGCGTGGCCACCAGCTGGAGGGCGTCGCCGTCGGTGTCGTCGTGCGCTTCGGCGAACCGGAAGACCAGGCCTTCGCGCAGCCCCCACGGGCAGATCTCCAGCTCGTCCACGCCGATGGTGCGCAGGATCAGCTCGGCGACGATGGCGCCGGCCAGGATGCGGCGGGCGCGGCTGCGCGACACGCCGGGCAGCGCCGCCCGCTGCTTCTGGTCCAGCTCGGCCAGCTTCGGGATCCAGGGGCGGAGCTTCGCGCGGGACAGCCGGTCGGGGTGGCGGGCCACCTTGCCCGGCGAGCTCTCGGTGAGCACCGCGAGCTGGCGCAGCACCTTGGACAGCGCCACCGGGTGCCCGAGGTCGCGGTCGGCGAAGGTGCGCAGCGAGGACGGGATGGTGCCGCGGACCGCCGCGACGAGCTTGTCGACGTGCCTCGGCCGCGGCGGGTCGTCCGGCAGGTACTGCCTGGTCAGCCGGGCCGCGCCGAACGGCAGCGAGACCACGTCGGAGGGCTCGCCGCCGATGCCGGTGGCCACGTCGATGGTGCCGCCGCCGATGTCCACTGTGGTCAGCGTCGGGCCGCAACGGCCATGCCAGCGCCGGGCGGCGTGGTAGGTGACGGCGGCTTCGTCGCGCGGGCTGAGCACGCCGATCCGCTCCCCGGCCGCATCGCTGAGCCGCTGCCGCAGTTCCGCGCCGTTGGCCGCGTCCCGCACCGCCGAGGTGCCGTAAGCGACCAGCGCGTCGGGGCGCTGATCCGCGGCCGCGTGCACGCAGTGCTGCACCGCCCGAACCGCGAACTCGACGCCTGCCTCGGTGACAAGTCCGTCCGCCCCGGTGTGCTCGGCGAGCCTGGTCCGGGCCTTCACGCTCCAGTCGGCGCGCGGCATGCGGGACCGGTCGAGGTCGACGATCTCCAGGCGCGCAGCGGTGGACCCGATGTCCAGCAGAGCCAACTTCATGCCGCGACCACCCGCGCGCCACGCGGCTCGTGGAGCGGCGCGGTGGACTCGATGGACGGCATGTCCCCATTGTCGGGGTCATTTCGACCGAAAATCCCGCTACACCGTGGTTTTCTTGAGATGTGTGTCACAACCTGGTGGTCCTGGTGAGACTCCCGGCGACCTTTACCCGGCGGTAACCTCGGGACACTCTCGGCGGCTCGGCCGACGCCCCGGCATCGCCGCTGCCACAGACCGGAAAGGTTCGGCCCATGCGCATCGGGATGCCGCTGAACTACAGCGGAGGTTTCAAGGAGACCGTCGACGACCTGGCCACCTACGAGAAGGCCGGGCTGGACATCGTGTACGTCCCGGAGGCCTACTCGTTCGACGCGGTGAGCCAGATGGGCTTCATCGCCGCCCGCACCGAACGCCTGGAGATCGCCTCCGGCATCCTGCAGATCTACACTCGCACGCCGACGCTGACCGCGATGACCGCGGCAGGCATGGACTTCGTCTCCGACGGCCGCTTCACGCTCGGCATCGGCGCGTCCGGACCGCAGGTCATCGAGGGCTTCCACGGGGTGCCCTACCACGCGCCGCTGGGCCGCACTCGCGAGATCGTCGACATCTGCCGGCAGGTCTGGCGCCGCGAGAAGGTTCAGCACGAGGGCAGGCACTACAGCATCCCGCTGCCCGCCGACCGGGGTACCGGGCTGGGCAAGCCGCTGAAGCTCATCAACCACCCGGTGCGCGACCGGATCCCGATCATGATCGCCGCGATCGGTCCGAAGAACGTCGAGCTGGTCGCCGAGATCGCCGAGTCCTGGGAGCCGATCTTCTACCTGCCGGAGCGGGCGGCCGAGGTGTGGGGCGAGCCGCTGGCGGCTGGCAAGGCGAAGCGCGACGCGTCGCTGCCGCCGCTGGACGTGGTCGCCCAGGCACCGCTGGCCATCGGCGAAGGCCTCGACGACCTGCTGGACTTCGCGCGGCCGTACCTGGCGCTCTACGTCGGCGGGATGGGCGCGAAGGGCAAGAACTTCTACAACAACCTGGCCCGCCGCTACGGCTTCGAGGCGGAGGCCGAGCTGATCCAGGACCTCTACCTCAGCGGCAAGAAGGAGGCGGCCGCCGCGGCGGTTCCCCGCGAGCTGCTGGAGAAGACGTCGCTCGTGGGCCCGGTGGGCCACGTCAAGGAGCGGCTGGCGGCGCTGAAGGAGTCCGGGGTGACGACCCTCAACGTCACGCCGCTGGCGGGCGACGCGGCCGGTCGCGCCAAGCTCATCGAGCAGGTCAAGCAGCTCGCCGCCGACGTCTGATCGGCACGAACGTTGAAGGGCACCTCCGAGCAGCAGTCATCGACAGACTTCCGCCGGCTTTGGCGACTGGAGACCAAGATCAAATTCAGCCGACTGGTTGGTATGACCGTAATGTGCGTCGCCGTCTCAGTGTCCCATTTGCACTATCAGCTGGTTTACGTCGGAGCAACGCGGGTGGTAGATCGCGTCGACCCAACCAATCAGGAGAGACTGTCGGGGTGACTGGATCGACGCTGCTGCACCTGCTGCCGCTGAACACGTTCCACGCCGACCGCGACTCCCCGATCCGTGCCGCGAGCCTCGACACCGAGGGGTTCGTGCACTGCTCCCCGGACTTGCGCACGACGCTCGCCGTGGCGAACACCCTCTACCGCGACGAGACCGAACCGATGATCGCGCTGGAGCTGGACCCGGCGAAGCTGTCCGCGCCGGTGCGATGGGAGGCGGCGAACCCGACGCCTCCCGAAGGCGTGCCGGCGGACGCGCTGTTCCCGCACGTGTACGGGCCGCTGGAGCGGGAGTCGGTGATCGGCGTCCGCTACGCGCGGCGCGATGTCGCGGGCCGGTTCCTGAGCTTGGAGACGCGCAGCCGCACCGCCGAGGAGTTCGACCTGCTGCCGCATCCGGAGGGCGGCTGGTACCGGCGGACCTGGGCCAGCCCGGCCGGGATCGAGCACAACGGCGGCCTGCGGCCGACCGCCACGATGATCTACTTCCTGCTCCCGCCCGGACAGCAATCCGCATGGCACACCGTCGCTTCCGACGAGCTCTGGCTGTGGCACCGGGGCGGGCCCCTGACGCTTTCGCTAGGCGGGAACGGGCCGAACCCGGTCGCCGAACCCGAGCAGGTGGTGCTCGGCGCGGGTGCCGGTCAGGCGCCGCAGGCGGTCGTCCCGGCCGGCACCTGGCAGCGCGCGTACGCGGCGGCGACCGTGGAAACGCTGGTCAGCTGCGTGGTTTCGCCCGGTTTCGACTTCGCCGACTTCCGCGTCCGGTAGGCCGGTCGAACGAGTGCCGGGGTCCGGGGCGGCGCATCGCGCCCGGGCCACCGGCCGCCGCCATGCGCCGGGCCGGCATCCGCACCGCGTTTCCGGCGGAGCAGCGGGCGAGCAACGCCGTGACCACGGTGAAGAGCACCGGAACGTTGCGCGGGCGCGCACCGAGAACGGCGCGCTGCTGCCGGTATTCGGCGACGAGCCTGCTGGTTTCGCGATGTCGGCCGTGCACGGATTCGCGGCGCGGCACGCCGGACCCGAGCATCCTCCGCTCCACCCAGGACATCGCGATCAACATTCCGATGATCGCCCCGATGCCGACCGTGGCCGCCAATGCGAACCCAGCCAGTGAATTGATCACCGGCACCACCCCCCGAAACGCAGCGGACCACCACTTCCGCGCGACTTTTGCCGTCGGCGCGAACCGGCACCGCACCAATGCCGGTTTCGCTGTGGCCCTGGGGATTCACCGTAATTCGTGACGCTCATGACCGCCGGGCGCTTACGGCGCTGCTCGCCCGAACAGGTGAAAAGTGATCAGATCAGGTTGCGCCGTGCTGTGATCGGGCGTACTGGTCTTGATCGGGCAAACCGCGCTGATCCGCAGCTACCATCGGATTCGGTCCGACCACTTCCGGCACGCAACCGCGTGACCCGGCGCATGCCCGGGCAACCCGCCGCGAACGGCGCGCGTGTTCCGCAGAGGTCCGGTGCTCGCAACCGGAATCGTCGACGGACCGCGATTTCAGGGGAGGTTGTCGGGCCGTGAGGGGTTACGCCGTCCATCTGCTGTTCCATCTGCTGGCGATCGCAGCCGGCGCCGCCTGCGGGGTCGCGGGCTGGCTGTGGTGGTTCGGCGGTGACCCGAGCAGCCTGTGGCTGGCGATCGGCGCGCTGGTCGTCGGGATCATCGTGCTGGTCCTGGAAGCCCTCTACATCCGCGCCGAGCAGCCGCCCGCGCCACCACGTTCCCGACCGCGGCCGCAACAGCCGCAACGGCCTCGCGAACGCACCCGACCCGATCTCGAACCCGTGGCGGCACCGTCGTCGGACACCTTGCTCCAGCCGTCTCCCGACGCCGGCAAGGCCATCGACCAGGAGACCAAGACCTCGGCGCTCGACGCGCTCAACGAACTCGGGAGGAGCACCAACCCGCCGGGCCGCCAGAACTGATCGCTCGGCGAGCTGGCGTCTACAGCAGCCGTCGGCGGCAGCCCCGGACCGGCCCGCAGCCCGCGCCGCCGCGGCCGTGCTGATCACGGCCGCCCCACGGAGCGCCGCGCCGCCTTGCCCGGAGTGACTTGAGACACAATCCTGTCCTAAGAGCCTGTTGGTGAATGGTCTGGGTGGGTGGTCGCTTAGCGGAACCTGAGAGCTTCCCTGGACTGCGGGCGCCCCTCCTGATGTATGTCCAATACGCGGCGGAGGGGCCGTCCTCGCCAGAAAACCTCTCAGAACCCGCCGATGGTCTTCTTGGCAAGGTGGATGCAAGCGGCTGCGCCGCTTCCAAAGGCGCGGACGGGCATTCGCCGACAGGCTCTCAGTACGCGGCTGCAGCGCGAGCGGGCCAACAGGCCCACCGTGGCACCCGGGCGAGGAGGTCACCCATGTCCATCATGCGTGTCAAATCGGTCGAACAGTCCATCCGCGATGCCGAGGCCCCGGAATTCCGCCTGCGCCGCGTGCTGCGCGCGGTGGACCTGCTGGGCATCGGCATCGGCGCGATCATCGGCACCGGCATCTTCGTGCTCACCGGCGTGGCCGCGGCCACCGACGCCGGGCCGGGCATCGCGATCTCGTTCGTCTTCTCCGGCATCGCGTGCGGTCTGGCGGCGCTGTGCTACGCCGAGTTCGCCTCGGTCGTGCCGGTGGCCGGCTCGGCGTACACGTTCTCCTACGCGTCGCTGGGCGAGTTCCTGGCCTGGATCATCGGCTGGGACCTGATGCTGGAGTTCGTCGTCGGCGCCTCCACGGTGTCGGTGGGCTGGTCGCGATACTTCGTCGCGGCGCTCAACTCGATCGGACTGGGGCTGCCCGAGGCGCTCACCGCCGCCCCGGGAGCCGGGGGCGTGGTGAACCTCCCCGGCGCGATCATCGCGCTGATCCTGACCGGGGTCCTGGTGGTCGGCATCCGGCTGAGTGCTTCGGTGACCAACGTGGTCGTGGCGATCAAGCTCGTCGTGGTGCTGTTCTTCATCATCTTCGGCGCGTTCTTCATCAAGGCCGCCAACTGGAGCCCGTTCATCCCACCGCACCAGCCCGCGGCGCCCGGTGCCGCCGGGGCGGCGCTGGAGGAACCGCTGGTCAACGCGATCTTCGGGCAGACCGGCTCGTTCGGGCTCAGCGGCCTGGTGGCGGGTGCCGCGCTGGTGTTCTTCGCCTACATCGGCTTCGACATCGTCGCCAGCGGCGCGGAGGAGACCCGCCGGCCGCAGCGCGACATGCCGATCGGCATCCTCGGCTCGCTGGCCATCTGCTCGATCCTGTACGTGCTGGTGTCCCTGGTGATGACCGGCATCGTCAAGTACGACCAGCTGGACACCGCGGCGCCGATGGCCACCGCGTTCCAGGCGATCGGCGCGTCGTGGGCGGCCGGGCTGGTCTCGCTGGGCGCGATCGCCGGGCTGACCACGGTGATCCTCATCCTGATGCTGGGTCAGGCCCGGGTCGGCTTCGCGATGAGCCGGGACGGCCTGCTGCCGGTGTGGTTCGCCAAGGTGCACCCGAGGTTCCGCACGCCTTACCGGATCACGGTGATCACCGGGATCGTCGTGGCGGCCGTCGCCTCGCTGACCCCGATCAACGTGCTCGCCGAGATGACCAACATCGGCACCCTGTTCGCGTTCGTCCTGGTGTCCATCGGCGTCCTGGTGCTGCGCCGCACCCGGCCGGACCTGCCGCGGGCTTTCCGGGTGCCGTGGGTGCCGGTGGTCCCGATCCTGGCTGCGGCCGCCTGCCTCTACCTGATGCTGAACCTCGTCGGCTGGACCTGGATCCGGTTCGGCATCTGGATGCTGATCGGTTTGGTCGTCTACTTCATGTACAGCAGGAAGAACAGCAGGCTCGGCAAGAGCGAGACCGTCGGGGAGGGCGCCGACGAGGCCTGAGAGCCTGTCGGCGAATGCCGTCCGCGCCTTTGGAAGCGGCGTAGCCGCTTGCATTCACCTTGCCAAGACGACCATCGGGTTCTGAGAGGTTTTCTGGCGAGGACGGCCCCTCCGCCGCGTATTGGACATACATCAGGAGGGGCACCCGCAGTCCAGGGAACCTCTCAGGTTCCGCTAAGCGACCACCCACCCAGACCATTCACCAACAGGCTCTGCGTCTCGTGAGTGGTCGTTCCGGTTCTTACCGGAACGACCACTCACGAGCCTGGCTCACCCGAGCTGTTCGTCCAGGTAGCACCAGCTCCAGGACTCGCCCGGTTCGAAGGAGCGGATCACCGGGTGGGCGGTCTGATGGAAGTGGGCCGTGGCGTGCCGGTTCGGGCTGGAGTCGCAGCACCCCACGTGCCCGCACTGCGTGCAGACCCGCAGGTGCGCCCACACGTGCAGGCCGGCCGCGAGGCAGTCCTCGCAGCCGTCCTCGCGACTGGGCGCAGGCTTGCGGTCGGCCGCGGCCTGCAAGTGCGCACAACTGCCGGACATTCGGAACCTCCAGGTGGTGAGCGCGCGGTCTGCGGCTCGAACGACAATGTGCTTTCGAACGTAACCATCGGCTGCGGCATCCGCAGACGTTGACCGGAGAGAGCATGCACGACCTACCCGCGTTGATGGCCCTGCTCGCCGGGGCGCTCGCCGTGACCGCCCTCGCCCGCCGGATCGGGTTCTCCGCGCCGCTGGCGCTCGTCGTGGTGGGCCTGGCCGTGTCGTCCATACCCGGCGTGCCGGACTACACCATCGATCCGAACGTGGTGCTGCTGCTGATCTTGCCGCCGCTGCTGTACTCGGCCGCGCTGAACAGCTCCACCATCGGGATTCGCGCCAACCTGCGGCCGATCGGGCTGCTCGCGTTCGGGTTGGTGCTGTTCAGCACGGCCGTCGCCGGGGTGATCGCCTGGTGGCTGGTGCCGGGCATGCCGCTGAGCGTGGCGCTGGTGCTCGGCGCGGTCATCGCGCCGCCGGACGCGGTCGCGGCCACCTCGATCGGCCGCCGGCTGGGGCTGCCGCGCAAGATCATGACGGTGCTCAGCGGCGAGAGCCTGGTCAACGACGCCACCGCGCTGACCGCCTACCGGGTGGCCGTGGCCGCCGCGATCGGCACCGGCTATTCCCTGCTGACCGGGGTCGGCATGTTCCTGCTGGCCGCGGTCGGCGGCGTGGTGATCGGCTACGTCATCGGCTGGGTGGTGCACCGGGTCCGGCGGCTGCTGCGCGACGACATGCTGGAAAGCGCGGTAGGGCTGATCGTGCCGTTCTTCGCCTACCTGCTCGCCGAGGAGGTGCACGCCTCCGGGGTGCTGGCCGTCGTGGTGGCCGGGCTGTACCTGGGGCATCGCTCGCCGTCCGGCAGCGCCGCGACGCGGCTGCAGGACCGGGCGGTGTGGAACGCGGCGGACACGCTGCTCGAAGCGGTCGTGTTCGCGTTGATCGGCCTGCAGCTGCGCAGCGTCGCGGAGAGCGTGTCGACCGACTTCGGGCCGCTCGTCGCCGCCGGGCTCGCGCTCACCGCCGGGGTGGTGCTCGCGCGCGGCGCATGGGTTTTTCTGGTGATGTACCTGCCGGAACTGCTCCGCCGCCGCAGCCCGGACTGGCGGCTCAAGGTGATCGTGTCGTGGGCCGGGATGCGGGGCGTGGTGTCGTTGGCCGCCGCCTCCGCGATCCCCACGGTGACGCTGACCGGTGCGCCGTTCCCGCACCGCGACGAGGTCCTGTTCCTGACGTTCTTCGTGACGCTGGCGACGCTGCTGCTGCACGGCACGACGCTTCCCTGGCTCATCGGCTTCTTCGGGGTGCGGGGCACCGAGGACTACACCGACGCGCTCGCCGAGGCCGAAGCCCAGCACAACGCGGCCCGCGCCGGGCGGGAGCGGCTCGACGAACTCACCGCGGAAGCCGAGCCGCCCGGCGACGTCGCGGAGCGCCTGCGCCGCTCTGCGCAGCAGCGCAGCAACCAGGCGTGGGAGCGGCTGGGCCGGTCGGCCGACGAAGTCGGCGAGAGCCCGACTGCGGCGTACCGCCGCCTGCGGGGCGAGATGCTGGCCGCGGAGCGGGCGGTCTTCGTCCAGTTCCGCGACAACCGCCGCATCGACGACGAGGTCCTGCGCCGCGTCATGCACCAGCTCGACCTAGAAGAACTCTGGCTCTCCCGCGAGTAAAACGAATATCCGGCTCATTTCGCGTGGCGGCGCGGGTAGCGGAACCTCAGCGGAACCGGCACGTGGGAACTACACGGTTCGGGCCACGCCGCTAGGCCAGGAAGCCGAGTTGGGACGAGAGTTCCTTGGCGGCGATGCGCATCGCGCCCACGACTTCGCGCATGCGCTTGCGGGAGAAGCGGTAGGACGGGCCCGAGGCGCTGAGCGCGGCGATCACATCGCCCTCGTGGTTGTAGACCGCGACCGCCGCGGCGTTGAGCCCGAGCTCCAATTCCTCGTAGCTCGTCGCATAGCCGTCGCGGGCGATCAGCTCGAAGTCCTTGCGCAACTCGCCGGCATTGGTGACAGTTCGCGTTGTGTACCGCTCCAGCGGCCTGACGAGAAGTTCCTCCTGGTCCTCCTGCGGCGCGTACGCCAGCAGCACCTTGCCGCTGGACGTCGCGTGCAGCGGGGTGCGCTGCCCGACCCAGTTGTGCGCCGTTACGGCGGCGGTGCCGCGGGCCTGGCTGATGTTGATGGCGACGTCGTTGTCCCGGATCGCGATGTTGACCGTCTCGCCCAGGTCCGCGGCGAGCGACTCGCAGAACGGGCGGCCCAGTCTCGGCAGGTCCATTCGCTCGGTCGCCGCCCCGGCCAGCCGCACGATGCCGAAGCCGATCGCGTACTTGCCGCGCTCCCCCAGCTGCTCCACCAAGCCTCGTGCTTCCAGCACGCTCACCAGCCGGGAGGCCGTCGACTTGTGCACTCCCAGCTCCCCGGCGATCTCGGTGATGCCGGCTTCTCCGTTGCGCGCCAGCAGTTCCAAGACGGTCACAGCCCGATCGACGGACTGCACAAGAGCGCCAGAACTCCTTCCGCGTGACTCAGCTGCGCTACCCACCGGTCAACCGTATCCGTTCGAGGTGCACATATCGGAACCATCCGTTGTCCCTCTTGACGTTGTCGCAACAAAAGGGTCAGATTTGTTGCACATGCTACGCGGTGTTCCTCATTGTGCAACGGAGGTTGGCTTGTTGTCATTCATCGGGGCCACCGCACCGGCCGCGGTCGAGGCATGAACACGGTCGCAGTCGTCGGCTCGTCGGTGGCGGGCTGGCGCGCCGCGCAGGAGCTGCGCGAACAGGGCTTCGACGGGCGGCTGGTGATCATCGGGGCGGAACCGCACCGCCCGTACGACAGGCCGCCGCTGTCCAAGGAGTTCCTGGCCGGGAAGCTGCAGCTGGAGGAGCTCGCGCTGGGCAGCGAGCAGGAGGAAGCCGACCTCGCCGCGGAGTGGCGGTTGGGGATTCCGGCGGCGCGGCTGGACACCAGGCGCGGCGCGGTGGTGCTCGCCGACGGCAGCGAGGTCCGCGCCGACGGCGTCGTGCTGGCCACCGGGTCGGCCCGCCTGAGCCTGCCGGGCACCGCGGAAGCCCCCGGCTGCCACCGGCTGCGGACCGTCGACGACGCGTTGGCGCTGCGCGGCGATATCCGCGCCGGGGCGCGGGTTGTGGTCGTCGGTGGCGGGCTCATCGGCACCGAGATCGCCTCGACCTGCCGGTCTCTGGGCGCCGAGGTGACACTGGTCGACGCCCAGCACCTGCCGCTGGCGCGCACCCTGGGCATCGAGCTGGCGCCGCTTTGCTTCGCGCAGCACGAGGATTACGGGGTGCGGGTGCGGTGCGGGACGCCCGCAACGCGCGTTCTCGCGGAGGACCGGGTCACCGGCGTGGAGCTCGCCGATGGCCGGGTTATCCCGGCCGATGCGGTGGTCGTCGAGGTCGGCGCGGAGCCCGCCACCCGTTGGCTGCGCGGCTCCGGGCTGAAGCTTCGCGACGGCGTCGTGACCGACTCCGGGTGCGCGACATCGCTGCCGAACGTGGTGGCGGTGGGCGACATCGCCCGGTACCAGCCGGTGCACTGGTCGCGCACCGTGCGCAGCGACCACTGGTCGACGGCGATGAACCAGCCGCCGGTCGCGGTGCGCAACCTGCTCGCCGGGCAGACCGTCGACACCTACGCGGGAGTGCCGCACTTCTGGTCGCGGCAGTACGATTCGACGCTGCAGTTCGCCGGCTACGCCGGGCCGAAGGACCGGATCACGGTGGTGGACGGCTCGTTGAAGGCCCGCCGCTTCGTCGCGACCTACCAGCGCGGCGGCCGGACGATCGCGGTGTTCGCGATGAACAGCCTCAAGCAGTTCGCGGTCCACCGCCGCCGCCTCGTCGCGTCCCTGTCGGCGCCGGTCCTGTCGCGCCGCTGATCCGCCGCGGTCAGCTCTGGAGGAACTGCAGGAGATCACCGTTGAACTTCTCCTTGTCCCCCGGGACCATCGCGATGCCGTGCGAGCCGCCCTCGTAGACCTTCAGGGTCGCGTTCGGGATGAGTTCGGCGGTTTTGCGGCCCGTGGCGTCGATGGGCACGACCTGGTCGTCGTCGCCGTGGACGACCAGCGTCGGGATGTCGAACTTCTGCAGGTCCTCGGTGAAGTCCGTGCGCGCGAAGGCGTCCACGCACTTCACCCCCGCTTCGATGGACTCCTGCATGGCCATGAACCAGAAGGCGTCCCGATTGCCCTGGGTGACCTTGTTGCCGGCCCGGTTGGCGCCGAAGAAGCCAACGGAGGTGTCCTTCCAGAACTGGGAGCGCTCGGCGAGGATGCCGTTCTTGATGTCCTCGAACACCTCGGCGGGCACGCCCTCGGGGTTGCCGTCGGTCTTGATCATCAACGGTGGGATCGCGGAGAGCAGCACGGCCTTGCCGACCCGCCCAGTGCCGTGGCGCCCGATGTAACGGGCGAGTTCGCCGCCGCCCATCGAGTGCGCGACCAGCGTGATGTCGCGCAGATCCAGCGAGTTGATCAGGTCGGCGAGGTCGTCGGCGAAGGTGTCGAAGTCGTAGCCGTCCCAGGGCTGGCTGGAGCGGCCGTGGCCGCGGCGGTCGTGGGCGATGCCGCGGAAGCCTTGGTCGGCCACCAGTTTCATCTGGTCTTCCCAGGCGTCCGCGTTCAGCGGCCAGCCGTGGCAGAACACCACCGGGAGCCCGCTGCCCCAGTCTTTGTAGTAGATCTCGACACCGTCGCGGGTGGTAACTGTCGGCATGCGCCCCCCTCGGTCGACAGCTCGAATGCCGTTGCTCCGAGCAACCAGCCATCATTGAGGCACAGGGGCACGGCGGTCGCCCGACGATCTCGAGCTCGCGGGCTCGCCGGAGCGAACAGACCGTTTGCTCCGCCTATCGAGGCGAACGGTCAGTTCGCAGCGCTCACCATCAGGGCGCGGCGAACTCCCGCATGGCGTCGAGGAGCAAGTCCGCCAGGTAGTCGGCGAAGGAACCGCGGACGAGGATCCGGTAGGTGGGTTCCGGGCCGAGTTGCCAGAGGATCGCTTGGGTTCGGCCGAGGAGGGTCTGGGCGCAGCGTCCCGGGGTGAAGGCGCGCGGGTGCAGGTCCAGCGAGCAGATCTTCTCCAGGACCTCGCGGGCCGCCGGGCCGGAGAGGCGCAACGTCGTCCGGTTCGCCGAAACGTCCACTGTGGATCCCAGGGAGTCCGACAGGGCGCTTCGGACCGAGCCGACCAGCCGGTCCGCGTGGCCGTCCGGGGCGACCAGGAGCCATTCGTCCGGACCGAGCCACAGCGCCGCGCCGTTCTCGTCGCCCGAGACCAGGTTCGGTTCCTGGTGCGGGAGCGCCAGGTCCAGGGCGTGCTCGATGCGCGCCACCGCCGGGCTGCCCGGGTGCACCCGCAGGTTCACCTGGGTCAGGAACGGTTCTTCGGCCAGCCGGACACCGCGCGGACCGCCGGCGCCGTGCGCGGCGAGCTCCGCCGCGCGGTCGGCCAGTGGGCTGCGGCGCAGGGACAGGGCACCGACCCGGGAGTCGGCGGGGCTAGCGACCGTCACGGCGGGCTCCTTCCACGTCATAGAACACCGGTTGGGTCACCTCGACCGGGATCGACCGGCCGTCTACCGGCACGTGCAGCACCTCGCCGATGCGCTGCTGTCCGTTGCGCACCAACGCCATCGCGAACGTCCGGTCCAGGATCGCGCTGCGGTAGCTGGAGGTGACGTGCCCGAGCATCGGTACCGGCGGCTCCAGCGGGGTGCCGGGCTCCACCAGGTGCGCGCCCTCCGGCAGCAGCTCCGCCGGGTCCACCGGCAGCAGCCCGACCAGCTGCTTGCGGTCGGCGCGCGCGGTGTCGGGGCGGGCGAACGAGCGCTTGCCGACGAAGTCCTTGCGCTTCGAAACCACCCAGTCCATGCCCAGGTCGTGCGGGGTCACGGTGCCGTCGGTGTCCTGCCCGACGATCACGAACCCCTTCTCGGCCCGCAGCACGTGCATGGTTTCGGTGCCGTAGGGCGTGATGCCGAAGTCCTGGCCGGCCTCGTGCACCGCCTCCCACACCGCCATGCCGTACCAGGCGGCCGCATTGATCTCGAACGCCAGCTCGCCGGAGAACGAGATGCGGGAGATCCTGGCCGGAATCCCGTTGCCCAGCACCGTTTCCCGGAACTCCATGAACGGGAAGGCCTCGGCCGAGACGTCCAGGTCCGGTGCCACGTGGCCCACCACTTCGCGGGAGTCCGGCCCGACCACCGCCACCGCGGCCCACTGCTCGGTCACCGAGGTGCAGTGCACCGCCAGGTGCGGCCACTCCGTTTGCAGCCACTCCTCCAGCCAATCCAGCACCGCCGCCGCGTTGCCGGTCGTGGTGCTCATGAGGTAGCGGTCCTCGGCCAGCCGCATCGACACACCGTCGTCGAGGACCATCCCGTCGGCCTTGCACATGACGCCGTAGCGGGCCTTGCCGACCGGGAGCTTGGCGAAGGCGTTGGTGTAGATCCGGTTCAGGAACTCCGGTGCGTCCGGGCCGACGATCTCGATCTTGCCGAGCGTGGTGGCGTCCTGCATCGCCACCCCGGTGCGCGCCGCCAGGCATTCGCGGCGCACCGCGGCGGCCATGTCCTCGCCAGGGCGCGGGTAGTACCAGGGCCGCTTCCACTGGCCGACGTTCTCGAACTCCGCGCCGTGCGCGACGTGCCAGGAGTGCATCGGCGTGGTCCGCACCGGGTCGTGCAACCGGCCCCGGTCGCGCCCGGCCAGCAGCGCGAACGACACCGGCGTGTAGGGCGGCCGGAACGTCGTGGTGCCAACCGCCCCCGGCGATTCGGCCAGCAGCGCGTCGGCGATGACGCCGATGGCGTTGACCGCGGCGGTCTTGCCCTGGTCGCTGCCGGTGCTGATGGTGGTGTAGCGCTTGACGTGTTCGACCGAGCGCATCCCCGCGCCGACCGCGCGCCACACGTCGGCGACCGTGGAATCCCGTTGCAGGTCGACGAAGTGATCTGTCCACTGTGCTGGGTCACCGGACTCCGCAGGGACCAGCCACAGCGGGCGCGGCTGGGCGACCGGCCGGTCGCCGGTCACCGGCGGCACGGGCGGCGCGGCGACCCGGAAGCCGCTCGCGGTCGCCGCCTCCGCCCCGGCCGCCAAGCCCTGGGCGAGGCATCCGGCCAGGTCGTAGGTGCCGCGGGCGGCCCCGATCACCTTGGGCAGCCCCGTTTTCTGCACCGGCACGAACGCGGACACCAGCTGGTCCCAGCGCACCTCGCCGCCGGTCTGGCTGAACAGGTGCACGGCGGGGCTCCAGCCGCCGCAGACCGCCAGCAGGTCGCAGTCGACGTCCACCGGCGTGCCGGTGAGCAGCCCCTCGTCGTCGATCCCGGCGATCCGCGCGGACGACACCCGCCGGTCCCCCGCCGTGCCGATGACGGCCGAGCCGGTGAACACCTGCGCGCCCAGCGAGCGGGCTTGCTCGACGAGCCGCTGCGGCGGTTGCGGCCGGGTGTCGACGACGGCGCGGACGTGCCCACCTGCGGCGGCCAGGTCGAGGGCGGTCAGGTAGGCGCTGTCGGAGGTGGTGACCACGACGGCCGCCCGGCCCGGCAGCACCGCGAAGCGCTTGAGGTAGCTGCGAACCGCCGAGGCGAGCATGATGCCGGGCCGATCGTTGTCGGCGAATACCATCGGCCGCTCGTGCGCGCCGGTGGCCAGCACGACTCGCTGGGCGCGCACGTGCCACAGCCGCTTGCGGTCGCCTCGGTTCTCGGCGACGAGCAGGTAGTTGTGGTCGTAGTGGCCCACGGCGGTGGCGCGGGTCAGCACCCGAACCTCCGGTGAGTCGACGAATTCCCTTGCCGCGCGCGAGATCCACTCGCTCGCGGGACGACCGTCGATGAGCTCGCCGCCGTCGAGCAGCGACCCGCCGAGCTCGCGGCCCTGCTCGACCAGCACCACCCGCGCGCCGCCGCGCCCGGCGGCGAGCGCGGCGGCGATCCCGGCGGGCCCGGCACCGACCACGACGACGTCGGCGTGCACGTACTTCTTGTCGTGGACCGCGGAATCCGGCGCGTCGCTGAGCCAGCCGACGCCGGAGAGGCTCGCGACCTGCAAGCCGTCGTAGAGCTCCAGCTGCGTGGCGGGCACCAGCGGCTCCGGCCTGCCACCCAGCACCTGCACGAGCGCGTTCGGTTCGGTGCAGTCGGCCGTGACGATGCCGCGCGGCCGGTCCCGGTAGATCGACGGGCCGACCTCGATCCGGCCGCTGGCCAGCAGCGCGGAGGCGAGCGTGTCGCCGGGGTGCCCGGTGAGTTCGATGCCGTCGAAGGTGAACCGCAGCGTTCGGGTCCGGTCGATGCGACCGCCCGTGCCGAGGCGTGTCATGGCGCCGCCTTTCCGGCGGTCTCGGGGTGGATCTCGTTGGTGGCGGTGTCGCGGACGACGTTGAACCAGCGCCGGCAGCCAGCGGTGTGCGACCAGCGCTCGTGGAACCACCCGCGCGGGTTGTCGCGCAGGAACAGGTACCCGGCCCAGTCGGCGTCCCCCATGTCGTCCGGGTTATCCGGGTAGTCGACGTGGGCCTGGCCGCCGTATTGGAACTCGGTCTCATCCCGATCCCCGCACCAGGGGCAATGGATCAGCAGCATCAGGGACTCCAAACCTGATCAAAATCTTTGGATCCGCAAGTTCCATTGAAATCGAAGATCCGATTTCAATGGAACTTGCGGAAAACCGGGGACCGGGCGACCTCCTCAGTGGGCGACCTCCTCAGTGGGCGACCTCCTCAGTGGGCGACCTCCTCAGTGGGCGACCTCCTCAGTGGGCGACCTCCTCAGTGGGCGACCTCCTCAGTGGGCGACCTCCTCAGTGGGCGACCTCCTCAGTGGGCGACGGCGGCTGCGCCGTGTTCGTCGATCAGGGCTCCGGTGGTGAACCGGTCGAGTCCGTAGGGCTCGTTGAGCGGATGCGGACGGCCGGTGGCGATGGTGTGCGCGTACACCCAGCCCACGCCGGGGGTCGCCTTGAAACCGCCGGTCCCCCAGCCGCAGTTGAGGAAGAGGTTCTCGTACGGGGTCGGCCCGATGATCGGCGACGCGTCCGGCGTGACGTCCACGGTGCCCGCCCAGGTCCGGATCACGTGCGCCTGCGCGAAGATCGGGAACAGCTCCAGCGCCGCGGCCATCTGGCGTTCGATCACGTGCACCGAGCCGCGCTGGCCGTAGCCGTTGTAGGAGTCGATGCCCGCGCCCAGCACCAGTTCGCCCTTGTGCGCCTGGCTGCAGTAGACGTGCACGTGGTTGGACATCACCACGCACGGGTGGATCGGCTCCAGCAGCTCCGACACCAGGGCCTGCAGCGGGTGGCTCTGCAACGGCAGCCGGAGCCCGAGCGTGTCGGTCAGCAGCGTCGTCCGCCCCGCCGCCGCGAGCGCCACCCGCCCCGCGCCGATGGGTCCGAGCGAGGTCTGCACCCCGGTCACCCGGTCGCCGTCGGTCTCGAATCCCGTTACCTCGCAGCCCTGGACGAGGTCCACACCCATCTCGTCGGCCTTGCGCGCGAACGCCCACGCCACGTGGTCGTGCTTGGCGATCCCGCCGCGCCGCTGCAGCGTCGCGCCCAGCACCGGGTACCGGATGTCGTCGGCGAGGTTCAGGATCGGGCAGAGCTCCGCGATCCCGGCCGGCTCCACCCATTCCGCGTCGACCCCGTTGAGCTGGTTGGCGAACACCCGCCGCCGGGAATCCCGGACCTCCTGCTCGGTGTGCGCGAGGTTGAGCACGCCCCGCTGGCTGAACAGGAAGTCGTACTCCAGCTCGGCGGGCAACTGCTCCCACAGGTCCAGCGCGCGGTTGTAGAGCGCCGCGCTCTCGTCGAAGAGGTAGTTGGAGCGGATGATCGTGGTGTTGCGGGCCATGTTGCCGCCGGCCAGCCAGCCGCGTTCGAGCACCGCGACGTCGCGGATGCCGTGGTTGCGCGCCAGGTAGTAGGCCGTCGCCAGACCGTGGCCGCCGGAGCCGACGATCACCACCTCGTAATGGCGCTTTGGTTCCGGACTGCGCCACAGCCGCGGCGGCGGCTGCGGCAGGACGGGAAGTGGGGCCATGCCAGCCCTCCGGGACGCCCGGGGAACATCTAGGGTAGAAGTTCGACAACAACTGGTATATCAGTCTTTCGGGTAGGCTACGAGACGTGTCCGCAGCCGTCAATTCCCGATCCGGCGACAGCCCGCCCCAGGCTGAGCGCGCGTACCTGGCCCTGCGCGACCTGATCCTGACTTTGGAGCTGCCGCCCGGCGCACCGGTACGGGAGGAGCCGCTGATCACCGAACTCGGCATCGGCCGCACCCCCTTCCGGGAGGCCGTCAAGCGACTGGAGGCCGAGTCGCTGGTGGCGATCTACCCGCGCCGCGGCAGCTTCGTCACAGAGGTCAACATCACCGATCACGCCCTGATCGCCGATGTGCGGCGCCGCCTGGAGGGCCACGCCGCCCGCCGCGCCGCGGAGCGCGCCACCGACGCCGAGCGGGCCGAGCTCGACGAGCTGCGGGCACTGGTCGAGGACCTCGGCGGCGAGCAGGCGGCGATCATGGACGTCGACTCGCGGGTGCACCGCACGATCTACCGCTGCACCCACAACCGCTACCTCGAAGGCACCCTCAACCAGTACTACAACCTGGCGCTGCGGATCTGGCACCTGTTCTTCGACCGGCTGCCGAAGGTCTCCGATCACGTCGGGGAGCACGCCGGGCTACTCAAGGCGCTCATCGCCGCCGACGCCGACCGCGCCGACCGCATCGCGGTCGCGCACGTCGACCACTTCGAGCGGGCCATCCGCCAGTTGATCTGAGCCGAACTCCCTTTGACCGCAACGGGATCCGGTTGATCCTTTCGGGCCCGCCGTCCCCCGGACGGCATCTTCGGCAAACACGCTGCGTCGTCAATCGACCACTCCGCGCCACGGTCGGCCCAACGCCGAAATTGAGTCGCGCGTGTCCTTGACGCGGCCCCGGGTCGAAGCGCACTGTTGCGTTTACCGCAGTGAGTTGTCGTAGGCGCAACAAGGCAGCAGCGATGGTTTCGAGCGTCCGAGTTCTCCTCGTCGGGGCCGGCATCGTGGGATGCAGCACCGCATATCACCTTGCGCGCCTCGGGATCACCGACGTCCTGGTCGTCGAGCAGGGCCCGCTGTTCGCCACCGGAGGCTCCAGTTCCCATGCGCCAGGCCTGGTTTTCCAGACCAACCCGTCGGAGACGATGAGTCGCCTGGCCGCCCGCACGGTCCAGTGCTACTCCGGGCTGGAGCTCGACGGGCAGCCCTGCTTCCACCAGGTCGGCGGGATCGAGGTCGCCGCGACGGCGCAACGCTGGGACGACCTCAAGCGCAAGCTCGGGTTGGCCACCGCGTGGGGAATCCGGGGCGAGCTGCTCGACCCGCAGCAGGTGCACGACCGCATCCCGCAGGTCGACCCGGCGCGCATCCACGGTGGCCTGCACGTGCCCACCGACGGGATCGCCAAGCCGGTCCGCGCGGCGGAAGCCATGGCCCGCGAAGCGAAACGGCTTGGCGTGCGGTTCGCCGGTAACACCGAGGTGATCGGCTTCGACGTCCAAGGTGGAAGGGTCCGCGCCGTTCGCACCTCGCAGGGCGAGGTGCCGGTGCAGACCGTGCTGTGCTGCGCGGGGGTCTGGGGCCCGAAGATCGGCCGGCTGGCCGGGGTGTCGATCCCGGTGCAGCCGCTGGCGCACCAGTACGCCGTGACCGGCCCGGTGCCGGGCCTGGAACCGGGCACCGACGAGGTGCGGCAGCCGATCCTGCGGCACCAGGACCGCTCCATGTACTTCCGGCAGATCCACGACCGCTACGGCATCGGCTCCTACCAGCACCGCGCGATTCCGGTGCACAGCAACGATCTGCTGCCCACCGCCGCGCCGGGCGCGGGCGCCGAGGCGCCGTCGGAGGGCGGCGGTTGGAAGGGCATGGCGTCGGTGCAGCCGTTCACCCCCGAGGACTTCGCCGGGCCGTGGGCGGACGCCCGTGAGCTGCTGCCCGCGCTGAACCGCACCGAGATCGCCGAGGGCATGAACGGCCTGTTCCTATTCACCGCCGACGGGATGCCGGTGCTGGGGCCGTCCAACGAGATCGACAACTTCTGGGTCGCCGAGGCCGTCTGGATCACCCACGCCGCCGGGGTCGGCCGCGCGATGGCGCAGTGGCTGGCCGGCGAGGTGCCCGACATCGACCTCCGGCAGGCCGATCTCCGCCGCTTCGAGGACTTCGCGCACAGTCCGTCCTATGTGGGCGAACGCGGTGCGCAGAGCTTCCGCGAGGTCTACGACATCATCCACCCGCAGCAACCGCCGGAACACCCGCGCCCGCTGCGCACCAGCCCGTTCCACGACCGCCAGCGCGAGCTCGGCGCGGTGTTCCTGGAAGCCGCCGGCTGGGAGCGACCGCACTGGTACGAGAGCAACAAGCCCCTGGTCGACGGCCGGGAAATCGTCGAGCCCGGGCCGTGGGCGGGACGCTACTGGTCCCCGATCGTCGCCGCCGAACACCAGGCCACCCGGGAGCGAGTTGCGATGTACGACATGACTTCCCTCCCCCGAGCGGAAGTCCGCGGTCGCGGCGCGCTGGACCTGCTGCAGCGGCTGACCACCAACCAGCTCGACCGCCCGCCCGGCTACGTCACCTACACGCTGATGCTGGAACCGACCGCGGGCATCCGGGCCGACATCACGGTCGCCCGGCTGGGGCGCGACGCCTTCCAGGTCGGCTGCAATGGTCCGCGCGACATCGCCTGGCTGCGCCGGCACGCCGACGAGACCGTGCAGGTCCGCGACATCACCGGCGGCACCTGCTGCATCGGCCTGTGGGGCCCGCGGGCCCGGGACGTGCTCGCCGAACTGGCCGACCGGGACGTCTCACACGAGGCCTTCCGGTTCTTCCGCGCTAAGCGGTTGTACGTCGGCGAAGTTCCGGTTCTCGCACTGCGACTGTCCTATGTGGGCGAACTCGGCTGGGAGCTGTACTGCTCGGCGGAGTTCGGCCGGCGGCTGTGGGACCTGCTGGCCGCCGCCGGTGCCGAGCACGGCATCTTCCCCGGCGGTCGTGGCGCGTTCAACGGACTGCGCCTGGAGAAGGGATATCGAGCCTGGGGGGCGGACATGTGGAGCTTGCACGACCCCGATGAAGCCGGTCTGGCCTTCGCCGTGAAGGCTGGCAAGGGCGAGTTCATCGGACGAGACGCGCTGCTGCGGCGCCGGGAAAGCGGCCCGCGGCGGCGGCTGTGCTGTCTGACGATCGACGACGGCACCGTGTTAATGGGATCCGAGCCGGTGTTCGCCGACGGCACCCCCGTCGGTTTCACCACGAGCGCCGGTTATGGGCACAGCGTCGGAGCGAGCCTCGCCTACGCGTGGCTGCCGGCCGACCTGTCCGATCCGGGCACCCCCGTGCGGGTGTCCTACTTCGACCAGCGACATCCGGCCACGGTCGTCGCTGACCCCGTGTTGGACCCCGAGATGAGCAGAATGCGCCGCTGATCGGCGCATTCGACCCCGCCAGACCTGCAGAACGCCCGGCCGAGGCGATCGGCCAGCGGTGTGGGTGCCGTCTACCACCTGCACCCTCGCGAGGACAGCCCCGACGTGGCGTTGGACATACATGAGTCGGGGATCCCACAGCGAGACGCCACCTGAGGTTCCGCCACTCGCACCGCCAAGCAAAACGACCACGAACCAGTCAAGGAGGAACCAGCCATGAGCATCAACCCGAACCCCGGCGTCCTGCTCTACCCGCGCCTGCGCAAGTCGCCGTTCTTCTACGCGTCGCGGCGGCACGGCGTCGGCCTCTACAGCGTGTACAACCACACCTACCACGCCCGCCACTACGGCGACCCGATCGGCGAGTACTGGGCGCTGCTGGAAGGCGTGACGTTGTGGGACGTCGGCGTGGAGCGCCAGGTGGAGATCACCGGACCCGACGCGTTCGAGTTCACCAACATGCTGGTGGCCCGCGACCTGACCAAATGCAAGGTCGGGCAGTGCAAGTACGTGTTCGTCACGGCGGAGGACGGCGGCATCATCAACGACCCAGTGCTGCTGCGGCTCGGCGAGAACCACTTCTGGCTGTCGCTGGCCGACAGCGACGTGCTGCTGTGGGCCAAGGGCCTGGCGCATAACCTCGGGATGGACGTGCAGATCCGGGAACCGGACGTCGGACCCGTGCAGGTCCAGGGGCCGAAGTCGCGGGACGTGATGGTCGACCTGTTCGGCGAGTCCATCCTGGACGTGCCCTACTACTACGCCGTCGACCGCGAGCTGGACGGCATGCAGGTGGTGGTGTCGCGCACCGGCTACACCGCCGAACTCGGCTACGAGATCTACCTGCACAACGCCGACCGCGACGGCGTGAAGCTGTGGGACACCATCTGGGAGGCCGGGAAACCGCACGACCTCAGGGTGATCGGGCCCTGCCACATCCGGCGCATCGAGGCCGGCATCCTGTCCTGGGGCTGCGACATCACCTACGACACCAACCCGTTCGAGGTGGGCTACGGCTTCGAGAAGACCTGGATGGTCGACCTGGACCAGGAGGCCGACTTCATCGGCAAGGCGGCCCTGCGGCGGATCAAGAGCGAGGGCATCAGCCGCAAGCTGGTCGGCGTGGAGATCGGCGGCCCGAGCGTGGGCTCGTTCAACGACGGCGAGATGATCGACACCTTCGCCGTGCACGACCCGCACGGCCTGCACATCGGCGAGGTCACCTCGGCCTGCTACTCGCCGCGGCTGGAGCGCAACATCGGCTACGCGATGGTGCCGATCGCCTACCACGAGCTGGGCACGGAACTGGTGGTGGACACCCAGCACGGCCCGCAGGAAGCGGTGGTCGTGGAGAAGCCGTTCCTGGACCCCACCAAGGACATTCCGAAACGACTGATCCGCGCGACGGCGTGACGGATAAGGACTGATCCAGGAGAGGTGGTGATCGCGATGAACGCCAACGCCGAGCGACTGGAGCAGTACCTGATGAACGCCAGGTTCGAGGTGCTGCCGCTGCGCGGCGCGGTCGAGCGTGCCGAACAGCTGCCGCCGGGGACGACCGTGACCATCACGTCGTCGCCGACGAAGGGCACCGAGGCGACGCTGGACGTCGCCGCCCAGCTGCTGGGCCGCGGCCTGCACGCGGTGCCGCACCTGGCCGCCCGGCTGATCGCCGACACCGCGCACCTGACGGCGCTGCTGGATCGCGTGGACGCGTTGGGGTTGTCCGAGGTCTTCGTGGTGGCCGGGGATTCCCCCCATCCCCGCGGCGAATTCCCGGACGCGTTGGCGCTGCTTCGCGCGATGGACGAGCTGGGGCGGCGGCCCGCGCGGGTGGGCATCACCGGTTATCCCGAGCGGCACGCGTTCATCTCCGACGCTTCGACCATCCGCGCGATGACCGAGAAGTCCCGCTACGCCGACTACGTCATCTCGCAGATCTGCTACGACCCGCACACCGTTGCGTCCTGGGTGAAGGACGTGCGCGCCCGCGGCCTGGCGCTGCCGATTTACATCGGGGTGCCGGGCGTGGTGGACGCGCACAAGCTGCTGCGGATCTCGCTGAAGATCGGGCTGGGCGACTCGATGCGCTTCCTGCGCAAGCAGCACGGCGTGGTGTCGAAGCTGCTCACCCGCTACACGCCGGAGGAGCTGTTCGACGGGCTGTCCCCCTACCTCGTCGACACCACCTGCGGAATCGCGGGCTGGCACTTCTTCACCTTCAATGAGATCGCGAAGACGGTGCAATGGCGCCACGACCTGGTCGCCAGACTTCGGGAGGTCCCAGCATGAGCATCCCGTCCGATTTGGACATTTCGCGCGCCACCGCGCTCCTGCCGCTGGAGGACGTCGCAGCGCAGCTGGGCATCGGCGCGCACCTGCTCGAACCGTACGGGCGCAGCGCCGCGAAGATCTCGCTGGAGGCGCTCGACGAGCTGCCCGAGCGGCCGACCGCCCGCTACATCGTGGTCTCGGCGATCACGCCCACCCCGCTGGGCGAAGGCAAGACGACCACGACGGTGGGACTCGGCCAAGCCCTGCGGCACCTCGGCAAGCGGTCTGTGGTGGCGATCCGGCAGCCGTCGATGGGCCCGACGTTCGGCATCAAGGGCGGCGCCGCCGGCGGCGGGTACAGCCAGGTGGTGCCGATGGAGGCGCTGAACCTGCACCTCACCGGCGACATGCACGCGGTCACGGCGGCGCACAACCTGCTAGCCGCGATGCTGGACAACCACCTGCACCGGGGGAATTCGCTGGGCGTCGACCCGCACCGGATCACCTGGCGGCGGGTGCTCGACGTCAACGACCGCGACCTGCGCAACATCGTCACCGGCCTCGGCGGTCGGCTCGACGGCACGCCGCGGCAGACCGGTTTCGACATCACCGCGGCCAGCGAGGTGATGGCGGTACTGGCGCTTTCCACGTCGCTGCAGGACATGCGGCGGCGGCTGGGCCGGATCGTGGTCGGCTACACCCGCGACGGCGAGCCGGTCAGCGCCGAGCAGCTGCGGGCGGCCGGGGCGATGGCGGTGATCATGCGCGAGGCGATCAAGCCGAACCTGATGCAGACCACCGAGAACACGCCGGTGCTGGTGCACGCGGGACCGTTCGGCAACATCGCGCACGGCAACTCGTCGGTGGTGGCCGACCGCATCGCCAGCCGGTGCGCGGACTACGTGGTCACCGAGGCCGGGTTCGGGGCCGACATGGGCGCGGAGCGGTTCTTCAACATCAAGTGCCGCACCTCCGGCCTGCGCCCGGACGCGGCGGTGCTGGTGGCGACGGTGCGCGCGCTGAAGGCCCACTCCGGCCGGTACAAGGTGGTGGCGGGCAAGCCGCTGCCCGCGGCGATGCTCGCCGAGAACCCCGACGACGTGCTGGCCGGGGCGGCGAACCTCCGCAAGCAGATCGACAACATCCGGCTGCACGGGGTGTCTCCGGTGGTCGCGATCAACGCGTTCCCGACCGACTACTCCAGCGAGCACGAGGCGATCCGCCAGGTAGCCGAGGCCGAAGGCGCGCGCGTCGCGGTCAGCAACCACTTCCTGGAGGGCGGCAAGGGCGCGCTGGAACTGGCCGAAGCGGTGGTGGCGGCGGCCGAGGAACCGGCCGCGTTCCAGCTGCTCTACCCGGATTCGGCGGACCTGCGGGCGAAGATCGAAACCATCGCAACCAAGGTATACGGCGCGGCAGGGGTGTCGTACCTACCGGCGGCGGCCCGCGCACTGGACGGCTACGAGGCCAACGGCTTCGGGAACCTCCCGGTGTGCATCGCCAAGACCCACCTGTCGCTGAGCTCGGACCCGACCCTGCTCGGCGCCCCGACGGGCTGGACCCTCCCCGTCCGGGAAGTCCGGGCCTCGGTGGGAGCGGGCTTCATCTACCCAATCTGCGGAGAGATGCGCACGATGCCCGGCCTCGGCTCCCACCCGGCGGCGGAATCCATCGACATCGACGCCCACGGCCAAATCGTCGGCCTCAGCTGAGCGCTCAGGGCTCGTGAGTGCCTGATCCGGTTCTTACCGGAACAACCACTCACGACCCCACGTCAGCCGTCGAACTCGGAGACCAATCGCCGAGCTTGCTGTCACGGACCAGGGCGGTATCCATCATGTTCGTGGCGACCTCAACGCAGTTGCCTGCCTGAGCGCTGCGGCTGGATTTGCGCCATAAGGGTGTCGGGCTCACGTCTCTCACTCCTTCGAACCGGTGTGCGCATCCGCGATGCTACCCAGCAGGCGCCTCGACTCCTTGGCCGAAAGAGCTTGCGCTTGGAGAGTGCCGAACAACCGCGAAAGCTCTGCCACGTCGCGCAGATCATCGATCACGTGCCCACCGAGCGGGGTGTCGCTGAACGCCACATCATCGTGCGAAGCATCCTCGAACCGCAGAATGGTTGATCGGACCGACCGAGCCAGCATGGGCACCTGCTTCGAAGGGCAAGACCTGGAGATTGACGCTCGGTCGCTTCGCCACGGCAGCAAGATGCCGAAGCTGCTCAGCCATAACGGCTCGGGATCTGACAACGCGCGGAATGGCTTCCTCGGCCACCACAGCGTGCAGCGTTAGACCCCCGCCGTCATTCAGCCTCTCCTGCCGCTTGAGGCGGACATCAACCCAGCTCTGAAGTTCCGACTCAGACAGCTTGAGTCGGCCAACCTCGTGCACAGCTCGCGCGTAGTACTCGGTCTGCAGCAGCCCTGGGACCAACCCGAGCTCGAAGTGGAAGATCTCGCTGGCCTCGGCCTCGAATCCGACGAATGGAGCGAGGTAGGACGGCAGCTTGTAGCTGTGCCACCAGCCCCGCTGACCACTCTCCCGGCGCAGATGCTGGAGCTGTTCGACCAACTCCTCCGGAGCGTTGTAGAGCTCCAGCAGCGCGTCGAGATCTTTCGCGGACACCCTGGAGCGCCCGCGCTCCCAATGCCCCACTGTCGCTCGCGATCGCTCCAGATGCGCGGCTGCTTCGTCCAGGGACAAGCCTGCTTCGGTCCGCAGCTGCCGGAGCTGCACTCGAAGCTGAGGCACTGAAGGGATGAGCGCGCAAACTGTGATCGCCTGGACCATCATCGCTGGGATCGTCGCTCTTGCGGCCCTCACCTGGTATCTGCGCGCCTACTTCATGTGTCAGCCGCAGCATGCAGGGGGCGGCGAAGGCGCATTGACGGTTCGGTATCTGGCCATGCGGATCGAGGCCGAAACGAGCAGCGGTGGCCGTCACCGACTCCGCGAACCGACCACGATCCGCGGGGCTCCGCCCGACAACGCCAACGAGGGCACCCGAATTCCCGCGCTACCAGCACGAGCAGCAGATTCCGACGAGCGCGCATGCAATCCGCTGGTACTGCAGCGAATCCTCGCCGGACTGCGGCGCATGTAGACCCGGCGGGGGCACCGCGCATCGTTTCCCCTCCCAGGCCGGTGTCCTCGCCGATCCCACGTGCCCGAGCCCCGTCACTTCCCCAAGCGGCGCTCGGGCACCGGGATGGCCGGGCGGTGTATCACCTCCCCGATGTCCCCCGGCACTGCCCGGCCATCCACCCCAACCGGTCCACAAACCAACCCTCAGGAAGAGGAAACGTGCCAGGCGTTGATACAGGCAAGAGGTGAAATGACGAGCAACAGCAAGGAAGCCCGCCCTGGCCTGGCACATGGTGCTCGCGAGTTCGCGGGCACCATGTTCACGGCCTTCTACGGCGAGTTCACACCGCACCCGTGGCGCGCCCCGGACACGGACCGTGACGCGTACCTGCTGTTCTACGGGCGGTCGGTCGCGATGAGGTGGCTGCGCGACGACGGCCCGGCGGGTTTGTGGGGTATGAACGACGCCGGTCAGGAGCACCCGCTCGCCGACGCGTCGCTCGCAGCGTGGTTCCAGGTGGAGGCCGAATCGGTGCCTGGCGATCGGCCGCTGCCGGTACAGCCGTTCCTGAGTTGCGCCGGTGACGCGGTGGCGCGCATCGGCAGTCTGGCGTTGGACGTGGAGCAGGTGCTGCTGCCTGTCCAGTGCCTCGACACGGCGTCGCGACCGGAGACTCTCCGGTCGCCGTCGCTGCTCACCGCAGCCTGTTTCGACGACAGCGACCTGAGCGCCCGGCACGACGTCGCCACCCCGCTGCTGTTCACCGCGAGCCGGGTGTAGCACGCCCGCGGCGGATGCCCTTGGTGAGACCCGAGGGTGCAGGCAAGACTCAACCCACCAACGGCGTCGTTATCTTTCACGCATCACCGAGGCGGGCGGCTAGCGTTCGGGTATGTCCGTGTTGCGTTCCGTAGTCCTGTTCGTGATTGCCGCTCTCGCTGAGATCGGCGGGGCTTGGCTCGTTTGGCAGGGGGTCCGGGAGCAGCGGGGGCTGTTGTGGATCGGGGCCGACGTGATCGCGCTCGGCATCTACGGGTTCGTCGCCACCTTCCAGCCCGATGCGAACTTCGGCCGGATCCTCGCCGCCTACGGCGGGGTGTTCGTGGCGGGATCGCTGTTGTGGGGCGTGTTCGTCGACGGCTTCCGGCCCGCCCGTTGGGACATCATCGGGGCGCTGATCTGCCTGGTCGGCGTTGCCGTGATCATGTATGTGCCTCGTTCGGCCTGACGGCGCATGTCAGTCGCGGATGCCCAGGCGCAGGTGCTCGATGTGGTAGACGGCTTCGTCGAGGAGTTGGGCGACGTGGTTGTCGTACAGCGAGTAGACCACGCTTCGGCCGGAGCGGTTGCCGACGACGAGCCCGAGCGAGCGCAGCAGACGCAGCTGGTGCGAGACCGCGGACTGCTCCATTCCGACGGCCTCCGCCAGTTCGCCCACCGCCATCGCGCGCTGGCGCAGTTCGCTGAGGATCAGCAGCCTCGACGGCGTGGCCAGCGCCTGCAGCGTCTCGGCGACCGAGGCCGCTGACGCCGCGTCCAGCCGCGCGGCGGGCGTGACCTCGCGATTGACTACGTGACCCATGCCCGGCATTCTAACGACTGGGACATATGAATAGCTGATCACTCATTCATGTATCGTGCTCGCCCGGACCCGCAAAACGACGCCGGAAGGGTGCTCGCGATGACCGCCGCCACAGACCGCACGACCCCGCCGATACCCGCGCTGCCGAAGACCGGGCGCGGCCTGTTCGCGCTGCCGGAGGCGCGCTGGGCCGCCGCTGCGCTGGTGGCGTTCCTGCTCGGCCTCGCCGTGCAGCTGACCGGCGGGCCGGCCGGGCTCTACTGGGCGCTCTACCTGGTCTGCTACGCCACCGGCGGCTGGGAACCGTGCCTGGCCGGGCTGCAGGCGCTGCGCGAGAAGACCCTGGACGTGGACCTGCTGATGATCGTCGCGGCCATCGGCGCCGCCGCCATCGGGCAGATCACCGACGGCGCGCTGCTGATCGTCATCTTCGCCACCTCGGGCGCCCTGGAGGCCTACGCAACCGCCCGCACCGAGGACTCGGTGCGCAGCCTGCTCGACCTGGCGCCGGAGACCGCGGTCCGGGTGCGCGACGGCGTCGAAGAGACCGTCGACACGGCGAAGTTGCAGGTCGGCGACGTGATCGTGGTGCGCCCTGGGGAGCGGATCGGCGCCGACGGCGAGGTCCTCGACGGCGCGAGCGACGTCGACCAGGCGACCATCACCGGCGAGCCGCTGCCGGTGGCGAAGCAGCCGGGCGACGAGGTGTTCGCGGGCACCCTCAACGGCACCGGCGCGCTGCGGGTGCGCGTCGCGAAAGACGCTTCCGAATCGGTGATCGCGCGCATCGTGGCACTGGTCGCCGAGGCCGGCGAGACGAAGGCGCCGACACAGCTGTTCATCGAGAAGGTCGAGCAGCGGTACTCGATCGGCGTCGTGGTGGCGACGCTCGCGGTGTTCGCGATCCCCCTGCTGCTCGGCGACGACCTGCAGAGCGCCCTGCTGCGCGCGATGACGTTCATGATCGTCGCCTCGCCGTGTGCCGTGGTGCTGGCCACGATGCCGCCCCTGCTGTCCGCGATCGCCAACGCCGGGCGGCACGGCGTGCTGGTGAAGTCGGCCGTGGTGATGGAACGGCTCGGCGAGGTCGAGCGGGTCGCGCTGGACAAGACCGGCACCCTCACCGAAGGCACGCCGCGCGTGGTGCGGATCGACCCGGCCGAGGGCTGGGCGACCGACGAGCTCCTCGCGCTGGCCGCAGGCGCGGAGCACCTCAGCGAGCACCCGCTGGCGCGCGCGATCGTGGCCGCCGCGCACGAGAAGGAGATCGCCATTCCGCACACCGAGGACTTCCACGCGACCCCGGGGCACGGCGTCTCGGCCACTGTGGACGGACGCGCGGTGGAGGTCACCAGCCCGCGCGACTCGGACTTCGCCGCCGACCTGGAGGCCGCGGGCCACACCGCGGTGCTCGTGACCGTCGACGGCGCGCCCGCCGGGGTTCTCGGGATCGCCGACCGGCTGCGCCCGGACGCCGCCGAAGCGGTGCGGGAGCTGCGAGAACTGACCGGCTCGGAACCGGTGCTGCTCACCGGCGACAACAAGCGCGCGGCCGCGCAGGTCGCCGCCGAAGTGGGCATCGACGACGTGCGCGCCGGGCTCCTGCCTGCAGACAAGGTCGCGGCGGTGCGGGAATCCGGGCAGCGGACGATGGTGCTGGGCGACGGCGTCAACGACGCGCCCGCGCTGGCCGCCGCGCACTGCGGGGTGGCGATGGGTCGCACCGGCTCCGACCTGACGCTGCAAACGGCGGACGTGGTGGTCGTCCGCGACGAACTGGCCGCCGTGCCGAAGGTCGTGGACCTGTCCCGCCGCGCCCGCCGCCTGGTCAAGCAGAACCTGGTCATCGCGGGCACCTTCATCACCGTGCTCGTGTTGTGGGACCTGGTCGGGAACCTGCCGCTGCCGCTGGGCGTGGCGGGCCACGAGGGTTCGACGATCATCGTGGGCCTCAACGGCCTGCGCCTGCTCGGCGAACACGCCTGGCGCCGCCGCTGACCGCTGGCGGCTAGGCGCATTCACGTCCGCACAGGACGACTTCGAGGGGCGGCCGGGCCGTCGAGCAGCCCGCCGAGGTTCATCCCGGCCCTCACCAGCGCTGTCGATCTCCTTCCACACGACAATACCGGGTGGTATGCAACAGCGTGACCACCTCATCACCCCTGGTGCAGTTTCATTTGAAACTGCGGGAAGGAGACACCGTGTCGACCAACGAGGAATGGGACATCGCGTCGGGTGTCGGGATCACCGCGTTGATGGTCGCCAGCGCCCGAGCGCTGGAAACCAAGCGCGCCGACCGGCTGATCGACGACCCGTACGCGGCGATGCTGGTGCAGGCCGCCGGACCTGCGGTGCCCGCGGACTTCGAATCGTCCTGGCAGGACGCGATCGACTACATCGGCCTGCGCTCCCGATTCTTCGACGAGTGGTTCGAGGAGTCCTGCGCGGCGGGCGTGCGGCAAGGAATCATCCTGGCCGCGGGCCTGGACACCAGGGCGTTCCGGCTGCCGTGGCCGCCCGGATTCCGGCTCTTCGAAATCGACCAGCCGAAGGTGTTGGCCTACAAGGACGAAGTCCTCGCGGCCCACGATGCCCGTCCCGGCTGCGATCGCCACGCGGTCGCGGTGGACCTGCGCGAAGACTGGCCCGCCGCGCTCCGGGACGCCGGTTTCGATCCGACCCGACCCACCGCCTGGCTGGCGGAGGGGCTCCTGCCCTACCTGCCCGCGGCAGCCGAAGCACGCCTGCTGGAAGTCGTCCACGAGTTGTCCGCGCCGGGCAGCCGGGTCGCGATCGAGAACCTGACCACGAAGCGGACGGTACCTCAGGACGATGACTTCACGCGGCCGTCGGCGAAGTGGGGCGTCGACCTGAACGTGCTGCTCAGCCCCGAAGACCGGCCGGATCCGGAGGACCGGCTCGCCGGGTTCGGCTGGCGCGTGCGGCGCGAGACGATCGACGAGGCAGCCGCCCGGCTTGGCCGCGAACTCACCGAAACCGGCCGCAGCTTCACCGACCCCTTATACTCCCTCACCGCCGAACTGCCGAGCTGACCAAGAGGCTATTTCCAGGCTCGATTTCCGTAGCGGTGCGGGTAGCGGAACCTCAGGAGCCTTCTCGTGGTGGGATCCCCGACTCATGAATGCATGTTCATGAGCCGGGCTGTCCTCGCGAGATAGCTCGGGGTGCGGGGTGTCCCCTCACGACACTGTTGAGAACCCGCAGCGGTACGAGCTTCGGGGGTGAGCTAAGCGGGGCGCCGCTTCAAAGATGTTCGAGAAGACTACGAGCCCTCCACGAGGGACAGTTCGGCGAAGCGGATCGGGAAACCCGCGCCGTCCGGGGAGGCGCACATCAGCCCGGCCTCGGCCGGGACCTCCGGCGGGAAGTACGCCACCCGAAGCAGCGTCTTGGGCTCGTCGCCTTCGGCGGCGTAGCGGATCGTCGCGGTGTCGCCGGCCCGCTCCAGTTGAAGGGTGATCGACTCGACCGGGCCGCACACCGCAGCCAGCGGCACCACGTTCCAGTCCGAGACCTCGCGGGTCACGACCGCGCTGAGCAGCTGCTCGCCGTCGACGAGCTCGATGCCCGCCTTGATCCAGTTCTGCTCGTCCAGCCGCAGCAGCAACCCGGCTTGGTCGTACTGCTCCCGGTAGTCGCCGAAGAACCGGGTCGTCAGGGTGAACCGCGGGCCCACCGGGCGCAGCAGCGCGTGCCCGCTGTCGCGCACGAAGCCGTAGTGGGTCGTCCGCCAGAAATCCGTGCCGGAATCGGCGGTCACCGTCAATCCCGCGTAGGACAACCAGTTCACCGGCGGGTTGAGCCACCGCCAACCGTCGAGCCCGAACAGCGTGATTTCCTCGGCCTGCTGCATGCCCACCTGTTTCCACTTGTCCGACGTGCCCGCCGGTCTGGCCTCGTCAGCGGACGACGACGACCGGGCAGGCAGCGTGGTGCACCAGCTTCAACGCCACCGACCCGACCGGCATGCCAGTGAAGGCGCCGTGTCCTTTGCCGCCAATCACAAGCATATCGGCCTGCTTGGCACCACCTGCCCGCGGATGAGCCGGGATCGCAGGTCCACGGCGGGAAAATCGGCCTTGACCGCCGTCACGGCGGCGTCCAGCGCCTCGCGCGCCCGCTGCTCCAGCTCGCTGCCCGGGCTCGGCAGACGATATCCGAACTGGACCGGTTGGTGCCAGACCATGATCGCGTGCGCGATGCCGCCTACCTCGCGGATCTGGTAGCCGCAATTTCAATGGAACTTGCGGAAGTTCCCCACGACCCCCGGCGTGTCGGGGTCCGACACGCCGGTAATCCGCAAGTTCCATTGAAATCGAAGGTCCGATTTCAATGGAACTTGCGGTCGGACACGGCGGGAACGGCAGGTCCGCGCCGGCACCTTGCCACCGTAGATGTTGCCGCCGATGACCCCACACAACCGGGGCGGATCGGAGCTCAGAGCTGGTTGACGTCGGTGATCCGGATTACCGCGGTGCCCGCCTCGTCGGAGGCGGCGAGGTCGACCTCGGCGCTGATGCCCCAGTCGCGGTCCTCGGCCGGGTCGGCGAAGATCTGCCGGACCAGCCAGCGTTCCGGCTCCTCGGTGATGATGAGCAGCGCCGGGCCGCGCGCGTCCGGGCCGGTGCCGATCTCCTCGTGCTGCTCGAAGTACTCCTCCAGCGCGTCTTCCCACGCGTCGGCGTCCCAGCCGCCTTCCGCGTCCAGCGCACCGAGCTGGTCGTAGCGCCGCCGCGCCGCCAGCTCCACGCGGCGGAACAACGCGTTGCGCACCTGCACCCGGAAGGCCCGCTTGTTCAGCGTGATCCGCTCCGGGGCCTTGTCCATCGCCACGGCCGTCGGCCCCGCGCCCGGGTGGCGCAGCTTCTCCCACTCGTCGAGCAGGCTGGAGTCGACCTGCCGGACCAGCTCGCCGAGCCACTCGATGATGTCGGTGAGTTCCTCGGACTTGGCGTCGTCGGGAACCGTGTGGCGCAGTGCCTTGTAGACGTCGGCCAGGTAGCGCAGCACCAGCCCCTCGGAGCGGGCCAGCCCGTAGAAGTTGACGAACTCGACGAAGTTCATCGCCCGCTCGAACATGTCGCGGGCCACCGACTTCGGCGACAGCTCGTGCTCGCCGACCCACGGGTGCCCCTTGCGGTAGGTCTCGTAGGCGGCTTCCAGCAGTTCGGCCAGCGGCTTGGGGTGGGTGATCTCCTCCAGCAGTTCCATCCGCTCGTCGTACTCGATGCCGTCGGCCTTCATCTGCGAGACGGCCTCGCCGCGGGCCTTGAACTGCTGCTGCGACAGCACCTGCCGCGGATCGTCCAAAATGGACTCTATGACGGACAGCACGTCCAGCGGGTAGCCCGGCGACCCGGAATCCAGCAGCTCGATGGCGGCCAGCGCGAACGGCGAGAGCGGCTGGTTGAGCGCGAAGTCGAACTGCAGGTCCATCGTCAGCCGCACCCGGCGGCCCTGCTCGTCGGGCTCGTCGAGCTGCTCGACCACCCCGGCGGCCAGCAGCGCGCGGTAGATCGCGATGGCGCGCAGGATGTGGCGGCGCTGCGTCGGCCGGTCCTCGTGGTTGTCGGTGAGCAGGTGCGACATTGCGGAGAACGCATCACGATGCCGACCGTTGGAGGGCCGGTTGATGACGTTGAGCAGCATCGCGTGGTTGACGGTGAAGCTGGACCGCAGCGGCTCCGGCTCGGCGGACTCCAGCTTCTCGAAAGTCTTCTCGCTCCAGGACACGAAGCCCTCGGGCGCCTTCTTGCGCACCAGCTTGCGCTTCTTCTTCGGGTCGTCGCCGGCCTTGGCCAGCGCCCGCTCGTTCTCGATCTCGTGCTCGGGTGCCTGCACCACCACGTAACCGGCGGTGTCGTACCCGGCGCGGCCGGCGCGACCGGCGATCTGGTGGAACTCCCGCGCCTTCAGGTGCCGGGTGCGAACCCCGTCGTACTTGGTCAGCCCGGTGATCAGCACGGTGCGGATCGGCACGTTGATGCCCACCCCTAGGGTGTCGGTGCCGCAGATGACCTTGAGCAGCCCGCCCTGCGCGAGCTGCTCCACCAGCCTCCGGTACTTCGGCAGCATCCCGGCGTGGTGCACCCCGATGCCGTGCCGCACCAGCCGCGACAGGGTCTTGCCGAATCCGGCGGTGAAGCGGAAGTCGCCGATCGCCTCGGCGATCTCGTCGCGCTGCTCGCGGGTGGCGACCTTGACGCTCATCAGCGCCTGCGCCTGCTCCAGCGCCGAAGCCTGGTTGAAGTACACGACGTACACCGGGGCCTGCTGGCCGGTCAGCAGCTCCTCGATCGTCTCGTGCAGCGGCGTCTTGGCGTAGCGGAAGGTCAGCGGGATCGGCCGCTCCGCCGAGGTGACCACGGCCGTCTCCCGGCCGGTGCGCCGGGTCAGGTCCTCCTGGAAGAAGGTGACGTCGCCGAGCGTCGCCGACATCAGCACGAACTGGGTGCGCGGCAGCTCCAGCAGCGGCACCTGCCACGCCCAGCCGCGGTCGGGCTCGGAGTAGAAATGGAACTCGTCCATCACGACCTGGTCCACGTCGGCGCGGTCGCCGTCGCGCAGCGCCATGTTGGCCAGGATCTCCGCCGTGCAGCAGATGATCGGGGCGTCGGCGTTGACGCTGCTGTCGCCGGTCATCATGCCGACGTTCTCGGCGCCGAAAATGTCCACCAGCGAGAAGAACTTCTCCGACACGAGCGCCTTGATCGGTGCGGTGTAGAAGCTGCGCTTGCCTGCGGCCAGCGCGGTGAAGTGCGCCCCAGTGGCCACCAGGCTCTTGCCGGAGCCGGTCGGCGTGCTCAGGATCAGGTTCGCCCCGGTCACGACCTCCATCAGCGCTTCTTCCTGCGCCGGGTAGAGCTCGATGCCCTGGTCGGTGGTCCAGGACACGAACGCGTCGAGCACCGCGTCGGGGTCCGGGGAGTCGGTCGAGAGGGCTGGGAGCTGGTCGGTGAGCTTCATCGTGCCCTCCATCGTCCCTGCCCAACTCCGGCCGAATCGACCCGGGGTGGCCGGATGCGGGCTCATCGGCCACGTCTTCGTGGGCACGCCGGTTTGCACGCTGGTGTTGGGCGCCGTCGATCGGGGACCATGGGGCACGTGCGGGAGGAGGGATGTCATGACGAGCCGGAACGTGCGCTTCGTCGGCGGGCCGCTGGACGGCCGGATCCAGGACCTCCGCGACTCCGAGGCGGTCGCGGGACGACTGCTGCGGCACATCCACCTGCACGACGGCCCGAAGATCGAAACCCACTACGAACTCCACTACACCCCGGAATCGGGCTGGGTCTACCACCTCTGCGGCCGCTCGCGGCAGTAACAGAGGGTGGTCGATTGACTACTTGTACCGACTGTACAATTCGTGCATGAGCGTCGAAGCTGTACACATGGACGACAGCGCCGCCATTGAAGTCAATGTCTCGTCTGCCCGCGCCCACCTGCCGAGCTACATCGAGCTGGCGAGCGAGGGCCAGTACGTCTACCTGACCCATCGGGGCAAGCGGGTTGCCGCACTCGTGGCAGCGGACGTCGCCGAGCACTGGGAAGCCGAAGAAGACGCCCACTGGGCGCGCCGCGTCGCCGAAGCAGAGGAGTCCGGCACGGTTTCCTGGGAAGCTGCAATCGTCGCGCTGGAGCGGGATCGGTGACCTACCAGATCGAGATCACCCGCGACGCCCTGAAAACCCTGGCCAAGCTTGACAAGCCGATTCGGCGACGGCTGCAGATCGCGATCGACCAGCTCGCCGACGATCCACGGCCCGCCGGAGCCATCGCGCTCAAGGGAGTCTCCGGTTACCTGCGGATCCGAGTCGCCGACTACCGGGTGATCTACCGCGTCGAAGACGGGCGTCTCGTCGTCGTGGTGGTCGCGGTCGGCCACCGCCGCGAGATTTACGAGCGCTGACACCCGCCCCCTCGCACCGACGGGTCAGGTGACTGGCGAAGAGCTCGCCGAACCGGCGGAGGCCCACCGCAGAGCGGGGCTAAGTGAATCGTGGCTAGTCCACCCAGCGATGCGAGTTCCAGGTCACAGATGGTTCCAGAACCGGCGGATCGGCTTACCATGACGTTCATGGTGGCTCACTCGACGACGAGCGGCGGCGGGCTGGACCTCTCCTCGGCCAGGCCCGTGGACCGCGAGCAGTGGCGGGCTCAGGTCAAGAAAGTGCTGCAGCGGTCCGGGCTGATCGGCGAGCAGGATCCCGCCGGGCCGGTGGAGGACGTGCTGGCCTCGACGACCTACGACGGCATAGTCGTGCACCCGCTTTACACCGAAGGCCCGCCGGAGGCCGGTGCGCCGGGGCTGGCGCCGTTCGTGCGCGGCAGCCGCCCACAGGGCAGCGTCGCCGAAGGCTGGGACGTGCGGCAGCGGCACGAGAACCCGGACGCAGCCGAGACGAACCGCGAGATCCTGGCGGACCTCTACAACGGGGTGTCGTCGCTGTGGCTGCGGCTCGGAGCCGGCGGGCTGGCGGTCGACGACCTCGCCGACGCGCTCACCGGCGTGCACCTGGACATGATCGGCATGACCCTCGACGCGGGCGCTGATTTCGGCGCGGCGGCGGACGCCTTCCTGGCGCTGGCCGCCGAGCAGGACCTGCCCGGCACCGCACTGCGCGGCAACCTTGGCGCCGACCCGCTGGGCGTGCAGGCCGGGACCGGCCGGCCCGGCGACCGGGACGCGGCGGTGTCGCTCGCCCGCCGCTGCGCTGCGGAGTTCCCGGAGCTGAAGGCGCTGGTCGTGGACGGGTTGCCGTACCACGACGCGGGCGGTTCGGACGCGCAGGAGCTCGGCTGCTCGCTCGCGGTGGGCACGACCTACCTGCGGTGGCTGACCGAGGCAGGGCTTGACGTCGACACCGCCGCCGGGCTGCTGGAGTTCCGCTTCGCCACCACCGCCGACCAGTTCCTGAGCATCGCCAAGCTGCGCGCCGCGCGGCGCCTGTGGGAGCAGGTGACCCGGTCCAGCGGCGCATCGGAGCCGGCGCGGGCACAGGCGCAGCACGCCGTGACGTCGGCGGCCATGCTGACCAGGCGTGACCCGTGGGTGAACATGCTGCGCACCACGATCGCCACATTCGCCGCCGGGGTCGGCGGCGCGCAGGCGGTGACCGCGCTGCCGTTCGACGCCGCGATCGGCCTGCCGGACGACTTCGCCCGCCGCATCGCGCGCAACACCCAGGCGCTGCTGCTGGAAGAGTCGCACCTGGCGCAGGTGATCGACCCGGCGGGCGGGTCCTGGTACGTCGAGTCGCTGACCGAGGAGCTGGCGCGGGCCGCCTGGCGGTGGTTCCAGGAGATCGAGGCGGCAGGCGGGCTGCCCGCCGCGCTGGAGTCCGGCCTGGTCACCGACCGGCTCGCGGCCACCTGGGAAGAGCGCCGCGCCGCGATCGCGCACCGCGAGGACGCGATCACCGGCGTCAGCGAGTTCCCGAACCTGGACGAGCCGCCGCTGGAACGGGAGCCCACGCCGGAACGGCCGTCCGGCGGCCTGCCGGTGCACCGCTACGCAGAAGACTTCGAGCGGCTGCGCGACGCCGGCGACGCGCAGCTGGAAGCCACCGGCCAACGCCCTGCGGTGTTCCTCGCAACGCTCGGCTCGCTCGCCGCGCACAACGCGCGCGCCTCGTTCGCGCGGAACCTGTTCGCAGCGGGCGGTATCGAATGCACGGACGCCGGCGCGACCGAGTCCACAGCGGACGTTCTCGCGGCCTACACCGGCGCGCCGGTGGTGTGTCTCTGCTCCAGCGACAAGGTTTACGCCGAACGCGCCGCGGAAACCGCTGCGGCGCTCAAGCGGGCCGGGGCGAAACACGTGCTGCTGGCCGGAAAACCGAGCGATCCGGCACCGGACGGCGTCGACGGCTTCGCCTTCGCCGGATGCGATGCGCTGGCCGTCCTGACCGACGTCCAGAAACTGTTGTCCATCAAGCCCGATACGCCCAGCAAGACCGATACGCCCAGCAAGACCGATGCGCCCAGCAAGACCGATGCGCCCATCAAGACCGATGCGCCCATCAAGACCGATGCGGGAGTGGGACGATGACGCAGATCCCGAACTTCGCCGACATCCCGCTGGACAGCGCCGATGTTCGCCGGCCGCCCGCCGCGGTCCCCGAGCGGTGGCAGCAGGAGCTGCTGTCCGCCACCGGCAAGGACTCCGACGCCCTGGTGTGGGAAGCACCGGAGGGCATCGGGATCAAGCCGCTCTACACCTCGGCCGACGTCGCGGGGCTCGACTTCCCGCACACCTACCCGGGTTTGGCGCCGTTCCTGCGCGGGCCGTACCCGACGATGTACGTCAACCAGCCGTGGACGGTGCGGCAGTACGCCGGGTTCTCCACCGCCGAGGAGTCCAACGCCTTCTACCGCCGCAACCTGGCCGCGGGCCAGAAGGGCCTGTCGGTGGCGTTCGACCTCGCCACCCACCGCGGCTACGACTCCGACCACCCGCGCGTGGCCGGCGACGTCGGCATGGCCGGGGTGGCCATCGACTCGATCTTCGACATGCGGCAGCTCTTCGACGGCATCCCGCTGGACAAGATGAGCGTGTCGATGACCATGAACGGCGCGGTGCTGCCGGTGATGGCGCTCTACATCGTCGCCGCCGAGGAGCAGGGCGTCGCGCCGGAGAAACTGGCGGGGACCATCCAGAACGACATCCTCAAGGAGTTCATGGTCCGCAACACCTACATCTACCCGCCGCAGCCGTCGATGCGGATCATCTCCGACATCTTCGCCTACACCTCGCAGCGGATGCCGAAGTTCAACTCCATCTCGATCTCCGGCTACCACATCCAGGAGGCCGGGGCGACCGCCGACCTGGAGCTGGCCTACACCCTGGCCGACGGCGTCGAATACCTGCGCGCCGGGCGGCAGGCCGGGCTCGACATCGACGCCTTCGCGCCCCGGCTGTCGTTCTTCTGGGGCATCGGGATGAACTTCGCGATGGAGGTCGCGAAGCTGCGCGCGGCCCGGCTGCTGTGGTCGAAGCTGGTGGCGGCCTTCGAGCCGCAGAACCCGAAATCGCTGTCGCTGCGCACCCATTCGCAGACTTCCGGCTGGTCGCTGACCGCCCAGGACGTCTACAACAACGTGGTGCGCACCTGCGTCGAGGCGATGGCCGCCACCCAGGGGCACACGCAGTCGCTGCACACCAACGCGCTCGACGAAGCGCTGGCGCTGCCCACCGACTTCTCCGCGCGCATCGCCCGCAACACGCAGCTGGTGCTGCAGCAGGAATCCGGCACCACGCGGGTGATCGACCCGTGGGGCGGCAGCTACTACCTGGAGCGTCTCACCGCGGACCTCGCCGAGCGCGCCTGGGCGCACATCACCGAGGTCGAGAACGCCGGGGGCATGGCGCAGGCCATCGACGCCGGAATCCCCAAGCTGCGCATCGAGGAGGCCGCGGCCCGCACCCAGGCCCGCATCGACTCCGGGCGGCAGCCGCTGATCGGCGTCAACAAGTACCGCTACGACGGCGACGAGCAGATCGACGTGCTCAAAGTCGACAACGCCGGGGTCCGTGCGCAGCAGCTGGAGAAACTGCGGCGACTGCGGGACGAACGCGACAGCGAGGCCTGCGAGGACGCGCTGCGCCGGCTCACCGCCGCGGCCGAGGCGTCGATGTCGGACGAGCGGCCCGCCGACCTGGCGCACAACCTGCTGACGCTGGCCGTGGACGCGGCGCGGGAGAAGGCGACCGTCGGGGAGATCTCCGATGCGCTGGAGAAGGTGTTCGGCCGCCACTCCGGGCAGATCCGTACGATCACCGGCGTGTACCGGGACGAGTCGGGGCCGTCGGAGCAGCTGGACGCGGCCCGCCAGCAGGTGGCGGACTTCGCCGAGGCGGAGGGCCGCCGCCCGCGCATCCTGGTCGCGAAGATGGGGCAGGACGGCCACGACCGCGGTCAGAAGGTGATCGCGACCGCGTTCGCCGACCTCGGCTTCGACGTGGACGTGGGCCCGCTGTTCCAGACCCCGGCCGAGGTGGCCCGCCAGGCCGCCGAGTCCGACGTGCACATCGTCGGCGTCTCCAGCCTCGCCGCCGGGCACCTCACCCTGGTGCCCGCGCTGCGCGACGAGCTGCGGGAACTGGGCCGCGACGACATCATGATCGTCGTCGGCGGGGTCATCCCGCCGGCCGACTTCGACGCCCTCCGGCAGTCCGGTGCCAGCGCGATCTTCCCGCCGGGCACGGTAATCGCCGACGCCGCGCTGGGCCTGCTCGCCGAACTCCGCACCCAACTCGACCACTGATCATGCCGCGAACGATCGACGTCCAGGACTACGCCAAGGGCGTGCTCGCCGGTTCCCGCACCAAGCTGGCGCAGGCGATCACGCTGGTCGAGTCGACCCGCAAGGACCACCGGGCGCTGGCCCAGGAGCTGCTCGTCGAACTGCTGCCACACAGCGGCGGCGCGCACCGGGTCGGCATCACCGGCGTGCCCGGCGTCGGCAAGTCGACGTTCATCGAGTCGCTGGGCTCGATGCTGACCGCGGCGGGGCACCGCGTCGCGGTGCTCGCGGTCGACCCGTCCTCGACGCGAAGCGGCGGCAGCATCCTCGGCGACAAGACCCGGATGGGCCGGCTGGCCAGCGACCCGGCGGCGTTCGTGCGGCCGTCGCCGTCGGCGGGCACGCTCGGCGGCGTCGCGCGCGCGACACGCGAGACGATCGTGCTGATGGAGGCGGCCGGTTACGACGTCGTGCTGGTCGAAACGGTCGGCGTCGGCCAGTCCGAGGTGACCGTGGCGGGCATGGTGGACTGCTTCCTGCTGCTCACCCTGGCCCGCACCGGCGACCAGCTGCAGGGCATCAAGAAGGGCGTGCTGGAGCTGGCCGACGTCATCGCCGTCAACAAGGCCGACGGCGATCACGCCGCCGAAGCCCGCAAGGCCGCCCGCGAACTCCGCAGCGCCCTGCGCCTGCTCACCCCGGTCAGCGCGACCTGGACGCCGCCGGTGCTGACCTGCAGCGGCCTGCAGGGACTCGGCCTGGACACGTTGTGGGAGCAGATCGAGCAGCACCGGGCGGCGCTGGCCGAGACCGGCGAGCTGGCGGACAAGCGCAGCCGCCAGCAGGTCGAGTGGACCTGGGCGCTGGTCCGCGACCAGCTGATGTCGGAGCTCACCCATCACCCCGGGGTGCGCGCGATCGTCGGCGAGGTGGAAACCCAGGTGCGGGCGGGAGAACTCACCGCCAGCCTCGCGGCGCAACGACTGCTAGACGCCTTCCGGAAATCCTGAACGCGACCTCGACCCAGGAGAACCATGCGGATCAGCGTTGACCCGAACTCCAGCGTGCCGCCCTTCGAACAGGTGCGGTCGACGCTCGCCGAGCAGATCAACAGCGGCGAACTGCCGGTGGGCAGCAAGCTCCCGACGGTCCGGGCACTGGCGGCGGACCTGGGCATCGCGGCGAACACGGCGGCGAAGGCCTACCGGGAGCTGGAACAGGCTGGCCTGCTCGAAACCCGCGGCCGCGCAGGCACTTTCGTCAGCGACGCGGGAAATCAAGCAGCGGCCCGAGCAGCCGAAGCGGCAGCGACCTACGCCCAGATCACCCACGCCCTGGGCATCCCGGCCACCGAAGCCCTAGCGATCGCGAAAGCAGCCCTCAAAGCGTGATCTTTTCCGGATCCGAAGGGCACTGTTTGGCGCCTGTTGGTGGCGGAGGTGGCGGCCCGGCCGTCGTGAGTGCGAAACCGGGCTGGAGCCCTTTTCCGCACTCACGACACCCGACCTGCGGCAACGTTGAACCGCGCTCTGTGTCCAGTCAGACCCAGCGGGTTCCAGTCCCCGGGGAGGCGACCTATTACACGCCCACGCAAGGGCAGCCCTGAGGGGCCTCGCGTTTTCCGGACAGGTGATTGACTGTCCATTTCACGCGGTTTTCGATAAGTTCAGGTGTTCGGTGTGGACTTCTCGTGGAGGCCGATACCCGACCGCCGAATGGAGCCTTCGCTGATTGTACCAAAGTTCGATATAGCGAGTGATGTCTTGTCGGGCGGCTTCTCGTGTTAGATAGGTCACGCGGGAAACGCGCTCGTTTTTCAGGGCGCCGAAGAACGATTCGGCCATAGCGTTGTCGAAACATTATCTGGCTAATGATCTCGGTTTCCGGTGATTGACCGGTTAACGCTTTCAGTCGTTTCTGGCTGTGAGGCGTCGGAGTTGTTCTTCGTGGTGGCGTACTCGGGTGGCGAGGGCGTCGAGTGCGGTGCGGAGGGTGGCGATCTCGTCGGTGAAGCCGGTGAGGGTGCCGTTAGTGCTGGTCTGGTGTCGGTGGTGTTCGATGACGGCGCGGAGGGTGGGGTTGCGGTAGAGGGTGGTGCGGCCCAGTCCGGTGCGAGCAGCAATGGCCGTGAAGGTGACGGCGTGGCCGTCGTGGATGAGTTGGGTGCAGGCGCGTTCGACGCGGTTGAGAGTGCTGGTTTTGGTCATCCTGCTTGGGCCTCGTTGATCAGGGTGTCGAGTCGGGCGATGAGGCGTTGGTGTCGTTGAGCTTCGGTGATCCAGCCGCGTTGTTCGGCGTCGCGGGCCAGTGCTTCGGCGTCGACGCGCTGGGCGGCGAGGATGGGCAGCGAGCTGGCTTCGGTGTGGAAGCTGGGGCAGTGCTCGCAGATGTTGGCGTAGGGGCAGGCGTCTTGGGCGGGTGCGCGCAGGCAGAATCCGCCGGCGAGGCGGGATTTGAGCAGAGGGGTGTCTTTCCAGTCGGCTCCGCCGGTGATGTCGGTGATGTCGGCCAGTGGCAGGCCGATCCTGCCGGTGGTGGGGGTGCGGGCCTGTTGTTTGGCGAGGTCGAGGCCTCGTTCGTATTCGGCTCGGACGGTGGTATCGAACAGTCGCCCGTAGCGCAGGCTCATTTCGGCGGAAACATGGCCCAGCAGCGCCATCAGTGCTTGGAGTGAGACCCCGGCGTTGACCAGGGCGGTAGCGTAGGTGTGGCGGAGCTGGTGCGGGGTGAGGTGGTCAAGTCCCGCGGCCTGAGCAGCGCGGTTGAGTTCGTGACGGACTGCGCTTTGGGACAGTCGCCGGCCGTGGTGGGTGAACAGGAACTGGACGGGACGCCGGTAGCGGGGGTGCGGCATGGGTCGTCCGTGGGCGCGGATGGCGGTGATGTGGTCGATCAGGTCGAGGATGTCGTCATCGATGGGGATCATCCGCTCTGTTTCCAGTTTGCCGAGCGGGATTTTCAGCCAGTGGCCGTGGTCGGGGACTTCGTGGACGCAGTCGAGTTCGAGGTCGAGGACCTCTCCGATGCGCAGCCCGCAGGCGCGTTGCAGTCGCAGGGCTGTTGCGGCCAGTTCGTTGCCGGGCTGTTCGGTGAGCACCTCGGTGAGTCGTCGGTCGATGTCGACTGGTAGGTAGCGGGGCAGGGTATGCGGGAGTTTGGGGACATCGTCGCGGAACATCAGCTTGCGGGGTGGTGCTTGCGGCCAGCCCCACTCGGTGATGTCGGTCAGAAAGCCCATCAGTGCGAGCACTCGCCGGGACCGGTCCGCGACGGTGATGAGCTCATTGTTAGTCGCGCTGATCGCGTCGACCAGCGACGTCAGGTAGGGCTCGATGTGTTTGCGGCGATCCAGCTCGGCGATGGAGCCGAGTTCGGGGTCGATGTCGGCCAGGAACACTCCGAAGTGTTTGAGCCGGGTTGCGATCGCCGACACCGTTTTCGGTTGGCAGGTTGCCCGTTTGCGTTCCAAATAGGCGATCATCGTCTCGCGGATCGGTGGCTGTAGGTCGGAAAGCCTTTGCGTGAACGGGACCGGGCCGCCCGAGCGTGGCAGCTCATCGACGATTCCCAGGTGAAACAGCACGCGCTGGGCGTTACTGGCCACCGCCAGATAGTGCTTGTGGCCCTTGCCAGTTCGCGTCTCGCGCTCCTGACACGCAGCCCGGAACTCGTCCAGATCGGCCACGGTGATCCGGTCCAGCGACCGTCCAGTCTGGATGAGCAGCCGGACCGGCACTTGGGAGCCGGTGGCGAACCGGACCCGTTCGGTGAACCCGAGCTCGGCGGCCGCGGTCATGAACCGATCGAGGTCTGGTCTCAGCGGTGAGTCTTTGATTTCCCGCCAGATGCTGGACAGTTTGCGTTCCAGCAGATAGTCATAGCCCGGTTGCAGCACCCGGTGCAGCATCAGGAACGTGATGATCGGCCGAGTCGAGCTCCCAGCCGACAAGCGAGTCTCCAACGACTCGGCCACCCACCCTCGCGGGTCCGGCCAGCGCCCGAAGAACACCCGAGCCGCCCACGAGTAAGCAGCGTTTCCCCGTCCTGTCTGCTGAAGATAGTCCAGATAGGCGATGTGCAGATCATTGCTGGGATTGGGAGCGGAGGCGATCGCGAGCGGCATCGAATTCTGCTTTCACGTGGGCCGGAGCCAGATGGATGTAGCGGGCGGTGGTGTCGACATGAGCGTGGCCGAGCAGGGCTTGCATCACCGCGAGATCAACCCCCGCTTCGGCCAGGGCGGTGCCGAAGGTGTGTCGCAGCGCGTGGGGATGTCCTCCGACGATGCCGGTGATTCCACGGTGATAGCGGAAGATCGTGCGCAGCCCGGCCGCGGTCAACGGCTGGCCCCGGTTCGGTCCCTTGGCCACGAGAAACAGGCGGCCACTGCCGGATTCGGGCCGCTCGGCCAGCACATACACCTGGATGACCGAGGCGACATCAGGGTCCAGCGGGACGCGGCGTTCCCGCTGGCCCTTACCGAGCACCTGCAGCCATCGGCCGCCGATATCGACATCGGCGATGTTCAGGCCCAGCACTTCGGCGGAGCGCAGCCCGCAATACAGCATCAAGCCCGCGATCGCCCTGTCCCGCCATGTGCGGAAGCTCGCCAACAGCTCCGCCGCATCGGACTGCGACAGCGCCGTGGGCAGGCGGCGGGGCTCCCGAAGCCGCAGCGACGAGCGGTTCTTCGGCCGACGAACGGTATACGCGAGCATCCCGCTGCGCTCACCCGCTACCCGCCAGCGGGCCTCCTTGCCTTTGGGGACCGGATTTTTCATGTCCGGGTCCCGCATCGCCGCGAACGCGAACAAACCCGAGATCGCGGCCAACCGACGATTGATCGTCGTGGCGGCGTACTGATCCATCCGACGCCCCGACAACGTGATCACGTTCGGCCCCGGCCGGCCGGGAACCGTCGCCTCACGGCAGGCGCGCAAGAACCGCAACAGCACCTCGGTGGTCACCTCCGGCAACGGCTGCTCCTCGGAAACGAGCCACCGGCAGAACGCCAAAAGGTCGTATCCGTAGGCACGCACGGTCTTCGGTGAGTAGTTCCGATCGGCCAGATGAGCCAAGTACTCATCCACCAACCCAAACCCCGACGCGGCCGGCCCGGCCAACACCCAGCCACCGTCGTGTTCCTCAAGCCGAATACCGGCCTCGGTGTTCATAGGGACAGACGTACCAGCACTGACCACTTCGAGCAGGCAAGTACCACTACCGCAGCATGTCGCTGACCAGCCCAAACAAGACTATTAGCCGGTTAAGAGGGAGATCCCGGTGCGGCCGGCGGATCTCCTGAGATCAAGCTTCCTTAGTTCCTTGCTGAAATCGGCCGACATGTAATTGCTGCCGCGGTCGGTGTGGAAGATCGCGTGTTTCGTGAGTTTTCTGTTCCGTGCGGCGTTGCGTATGGCGCGAATGATGAGTGGAGTCTGGTAGTTGTCGTCCATGGCGTAGCCGATGACTTCTTTAGTGCAGCAGTCGATGACGGTCGCGAGATAGAGCCAGCCTTCCCCGGTCGGGATATAGGTGATGTCGCCGACTAGTTTGACACCGGGGGTCTCGGCGGTGAAGTCGCGGCCGACGAGGTCCGGGACGGTGCCGGCCGCGGCCTGCGTGAGGGACCATCGCTTCGGCTTCGGTTGGCAGGGAACCAGATTCAGCTCGCGCATGAGCTGGCGGATCAACTCCGGGCCGGCGGTGACACCCCATCGGGCGAGCTGGGCATGGATACGCCGGTATCCGTAAGTGCTGTCGGACATGTCGAACGCCTTCGTGATGAGCAGTTTCAGTTCTTCGCGTCGCTGATCCGTCGCGGAATCGGGACGCTGCCGCCATTCGTAGTAGCCGGATCTGGACACGTCGAGCATGTCGCACATGAACTCGACGGGATACGCATACTCCGCGGTGCCGAGTCTCATCGTTTCGATGAACTCGTACTTACTTGCTACCGGGGTTCCTTCGCGAAGTATGCTGCGGCTTTTTTCAAGAAGGAGACTTCCATCTCCAGTTCGCGATTACGGCGTTCGAGTTCTTTGAGTCGGGCTCGCTCCTCCACCGACAACGACTCGTCCGGATTTCTGTGCTCGCGCTCATGCCGACGTACCCACGTACGCAGCGTCTCGGGATGCATGCCGAGCGACCGCGCGACATCGGCTACGGATTTGCTGGATTCCAGGGCCAGCTGGACCGCTTCTTCGCGGAACTCTGGCGAGTACTTGCTCGGTGGTGCCACTAGATCTTCCCTCGATTCCCTTGCAGGGTAACCCTATTGGGTCCCTGTCCGGGATCTTCGAGGCCCCTCACCCGCCCCATACCGCCCCGGCCCAGCTCCGCGAGCACCCGGTACTGCCCTACCTCGCGCGGGCCCGATGGACCTAACGGCCGCACAACAACCCCCTTCCAGCCAGTGCCGAAACGGCGGCCAGAACACCGCCGGGCATCACATCGCCAGCCATGATCCCCTCTCCAGGATCGCCGGATCCAGATCATGGATCTTCGCAGGAAGGCCCCTTGCTCCGAAGCGGAACAGCGCAATACGCTGTCCTATTAGGACGAACCGGGACGACTCAGCCCACTTCGGCCTGCAGCGCGCGCATGGTGTCGATCTCGTCCTGCTGGGTCACGAGGACGTCTTGGGCCATCGCATGGGTCTGCTCGTCCAGGCCGTTGGCCAGGACGTCCGTGGCCATCGTCAGGGCGCCCTCGTGGTGGGCGATCATCAGCTGCAGGAACAGGCGGTCGAAGTCCGCTCCCCTGGAGTTCCCGAGCTGCTCCAGCTGTTCCGGCGCCGCCATGCCCGGCATGCTCGCGTGATCGTGACCACCGTGACCACTGTGACCACTGTGACCACCGTGTCCGCCGTGTCCGCCGTGGGCTTCGCTCTCGGACAACCCGCGGGTGGCCAACCAGCCCCGCATGGCACCGATTTCCGGGCCCTGCGCGCCGCCGATGCGGTTCGACAACGCGCGGACCTTGGGGTTCTGCGCTCGTTCCGGAGACAGCGCGGTCATCTCCACCGCCTGCTGGTGGTGCGCGATCATCATGCGCACGTAGTCCGCCTCGACGTCCACCGGCGTGCTCCTCTCCGGCGCCGCGCTCGCCACCACCTGCGGCTGGTCGCCCGGCGCGCCCGGCAGTACCACCGGCGGCGGCGCCTGCTCGGTCGCGCACCCGGCGAGCGCTCCGACCGCCAGGAGCAACGCGGCTGTTGACCGGCGCATCGAATCCTCCTTATTCCGCAGACAAATACCGCCAGATGGCCGATAGGGACACGATCCGGACATAACAATACTGATCTCCAGTGGTACTCGGTACCGCCCTTTTCGACTGCCCGGGCCGGGCAGCGACGAGCATGGGAGTGGATGATCTTGAAACCGAGCCCCAGGGGTAGATGGCGCGCGCTGGGCGCCGCGATCGGCGTGTTGACTCTCGGCTTAGCGCTCGCCCCGGCATCAGCGGCGACCCCGCCGAACAACGGCCCGGAGCAGCTCTCCGCGCAGCCCGTCGCCGCGCCGTCCGGCGACATCAGCAAAAGTAAGAACATCGAGCACATCGCGAACCTGCCGAAGCAGGCGCCGTTCAACACCCTCGATGCCTTCGGCACGGACATCGCGTTCAAGCAGAACTACGCGTACGTCGGCAACTACGACGGTTTCGTCGTCTACGACATCAAGAACCCGAAGAAGCCGAAGATCGTCACGCAGGTGCTGTGCCCAGGCGGTCAGGGCGACGTCTCGGTCTCGGGCAACCTGCTGTTCGTCTCCACCGACTACCCGCGCACGAACAACACGTGCACCAGCGAGAAGACCGACGCCGCGGACCCCAACGGCTGGGAAGGCATGAAGGTCTTCGACATCAGCGACCCGGCCAAGCCGCGCTACGTGTCGGCGATCGCCACCGACTGCGGCTCGCACACCCACACCCTGGTACCGGACAAGACCGGCGGGGCGGTGTACCTCTACATCTCGTCCTACGGCCCGCGCGCTGAGTTCCCCAAGTGCCAGCCGCCGCACGACAAGATCTCGATCATCAAGGTGCCGCTGGCCAACCCGGCCGAGCCCGTGCTGGTGGACGCGCCGGTGCTGTTCCCGGACGGCGGCAACCCGGGCACGCCGAACACGCGCGAGACCACCGGTTGCCACGACATCACCGCGTTCCCGGAGAAGGACCTGGCCGCCGGCGCCTGCATGGGTGACGGTGTGCTGCTGGACATCTCCGACCGCGAGAAGCCGCGGATCATCAACCAGGTCCGCGACGACGAGAACTTCGCGTTCTGGCACAGCGCCACGTTCAACAACACCGGCACCAAGGTCGTCTTCACCGACGAGCTCGGCGGCGGCAGCGCGGCCACCTGCAACGAGGCGACCGGCCCGACCCGCGGCGCCAACGGCGTCTACGACATCATCGGCACCGGCACGGACTCGAAGCTGGAGTTCCGCAACTACTTCAAGATCCCCCGCCACCAGGCCGACACCGAGAACTGCGTGGCACACAACGGGTCACTGATCCCCGTCGACGGCCGCGACATCATGGTGCAAGCCTGGTACCAGGGCGGCGTCTCGGTGTGGGACTTCACCGATTCCACGCAGCCACAGGAGATCGGCTTCTTCGACCGCACCGCGTTCGACCCAGCGAAGCTGCAAGTGGCGGGCTCCTGGTCGGCGTACTACTACAACGGCTACATCTACTCCAGCGGCATCCAGGAAGGCCTGGACGTACTGGACATCCGCGACAAGCGAACCGACTCAGCGAAGAAGATCCGCTTCGAGGAATTCAACCCGCAAACCCAACCGATCTACCAGAACTGACCCGGAAGCAACCTGATGCGGCCCCCGCCGGGACTCCCGGCGGGGGCCGTTACGCGAGCGGGCTACGCGCCGCGGAGGTAGCCAGGGGCGTCGAAGGACAGCAGCGGGTCTCCGAACAGCGCTCCCGCGCCAACTTCGGGACGTGATCGACGTCGACGTCGACGTCATCGCCGCCGGTCGGGTTTACGGGCTACCCACGCACTACGTCGGCCAGCGGAATCGGCGTGTCCAGGTTCTCAGCCAGGTGGTCGAGCGATGCCGTGCCGGGTATCGGCAACACCACCGGCGAGAGCCCGAGCAACCACGCCAATGTCCGCTGCGCAGGTGAGAGTTGGCCTGTGCCGTCGGCGTCGGTCGTCGGTTGAGCGAGATTCTCCTGATCGAGCGGGGCATACGGTACGAAGGCCGTGTCCGTGCGAGTGCAGTAGTCCAGCACCTTGCGGTCGCCCTCGTTGGCGTTGAACCTGTTTTGAACTGCGGCGATCGGCGTGAAGCTCAACGCCTGGTTGATCTGGTCGATCGTGACTTTGGACAGGCCGATGTGCCTGATCTTGCCCTCGCCGCGCATCTCGGTCAGCACGCCGAGTTGGTCGGCCAGCGGTGCTCACCGGTTCGGGCCTTGCCAACCCTTGTCGCTGATCAGCACCAGACCAGCCCGATCCTTGATCATCTCAGCGTGTCACCTCGGTCCAGCATGGTCTTGTCACCACGGCGTTGCTGGTGGGCACGTCTGCCGATGGCCACCTTCGCATTGCTCGAACACCCGTGAGCGTTTTTGGGTGCCATAACACCCAAAAGCACTCACGGGTGTTCTTCGCTTTACCGAAACGCTCGTCGCGATCCGCATAACCGCGAACACGCCCCGGGTAGTGGGAACCGATCTACCAGAGCTGACCCGGAAGCTACGCGCCGCGGAGGTAGCCGGGGACGTCGAAGGACAGCAGCGGATCTCCGAACAGCGCTCCCGCGCCGACTTCGCAGTTCATGCCGCGCCAGATCCGGGCCTGCTCCTCGGTGTCGACGCCGCGGACCCAAAGGCGCGCTCCGCAGGCGTGGACCAGCGGGATCAGGCCGTGGATCGCCTGCACCTCCGGCAGGTCCGCGGAGTCCGCAGCGTGCACGAGGTCGACCAGTTCGCTCGCCAGGAGCACCGCGTCGATCGGCAGGTCCCGCAGCAGGCGCAGTTCGTCCGGGGAGCCGTGGAAGCTGTGCAGCGAGGTCTTGATGCCGCGGCTGTTGAGGTAGCGAACGTTGTCGCGGGCTTCCTCGTTGTCACCGCGGATGGCTGCCAGCGGCAGGCACAGCCGCAGCCAGGTCGCGTCGACGTCGCATGCGTCCAGCACCTGGTGGATCACCGCCGCCAGGTCCGGGTCCTGGCCCTGGTTCGGGCTCAGCGCCAGCTTCAGCTGCACCTGGTGCCCGTCCGCGTGCCATTCGCACAGCTGCTGCCACGCGGTTTCCACCATCCAGTCCCGCAGCGACAGGGTGACCCCGGAGCGTTCGGCCAGGCGCAGGCACTCGCCGTGCTCGAGGGTGCCGTAATCGCTGGTCTCCCAACGGAGTTCGGCTTCCAGCACGACCAGCTCGCCGGTGTCCAGGTGCACCAGCGGCCGGTAGACGACGTCGAACTCGCCCATTTCCAGGCCGCCCGGCATCACCGCGGCCAGCTTCGACTCGATCCGCTCCTCCGGCGCCTTGTCCGGATCGAACAGCGCCCACTGCCGCTTGCCGGCGGCCTCCGCGCGGCGCAGCGCGACGTCGGCGGCCCACAGCATGTTCGACGCGTCGGCGTCGGCCACCGCCCGCTGCACCACGCCGATCCCGGCCGACGCCGCGATGCCGTGGTCGTCGACGTGGACCGGTTCGGCGAGCAGCTCGTTTATCTGCTGGGTCAAGGTGGGCACCGGTGGGGTCTCCTCCTGCTCCAGGAGCAGGATCGCGAACTCGGTGCCGCCGAAGCGTGCGACGATCGCTTCCTCGTCCTCGAACAGCCGCTCCAGCCGCCGGGCCACCGCCTTGATCACCTGGTCGCCGACCTCGTAACCGAGGCCGTCGTTGATCAGCTCGAAGCCGTCCAAGCCCAGGTGGTAGAGCGCCAGCTGGGCGTGGCCGGGCAGGTTCGCCAGCATCGCCTCCAACCGGGTGCGGAAGAACTGCCGGTTCGGCAGCCCGGTCAGCGCGTCGTGCAGGGCCTGGTACTGGAGACGGTCCTGCAGCAGTTGCAGCTCGGTGATGTCCTCGACCATGGTCACGAAGTGCCGCGGTGCCCCGTCCGAGCCCTGCAGCGCCGACACTGCCAGGTAAGCCCACGCCTCCTCACCGTTGGCGCGCAGCAACCGCTTGCGGTCGCCGAGCCGCTTCGAACTGCCGCCATCGGCCAGCTCGCGGTAGGCGGCCGCCAGGTACTCCGCGTCGTCAGAGTGGAACAGGTCGTGGATCGTCATCGACGCCAGGTCCTGCGCCTGGTAGCCCATGGCGACCTCGAACGCCGGGTTGACCTGGGTGAACTTCCCCTCGATGTCGCAGATCGCGACCCCGATCGGGGTCGTGGTGAACACCTCGCCGAATCTCGCCTCGCTGGCCGCGAGCTCGCGGTCGGCCTTCAGCTTCGAGCGCAGCAGCGCCTCGGCGCGCCCCACTTCGTCCACTGTCGACGGATCGTCGAGCGCCCCGATGGCGCGGTCGACGAGTTCCAGCAGCGTCTGCTCGACGACCTCGCGGGCGAGCGGGATGTCGGACGCGGTGCTGAGCCGCGCCGCCCAGCGGCGTGCGACCGCGACCCTCCAGTCGGCGTCGTACCGCTGCGGGACCGGCACATCCGGCATCCCCTGCGGGGCGTCCGGAGTTCCCTCGCTCATCTCACCCGTCCGTCAACGTTCGCCGGCAGATCGCCCTGGTGCACCGCCGGGCTCGTCGGCGGCCTGTTCGGTCAAGGTTCATCTCGCTCTCCGCGCCGTTGCGTGCCGGTAAGACTACTGGGTGACACCAGACGGGTCGTAAAACACGAGAGGCGCGGTGAACCGCGTCAGTGGGCTTCTTCGAGGGTTTCTCCCTCGGCGACTAGGGCGTTCAGTTCGGCGATGTCCTCGGCGGTGAGCGCCACCCCGGCGGCCGCGGTGTTCTCTTCGAGGTGCTCCGGCGACGACGTACCCGGGATCAGCAGGATGTTCGGCGAGCGCTGCAGCAGCCAGGCCAGCGACACCTGCGCCTGGGTCGCGCCGCGCCGCTCGGCCACCGCCCGCAGCACGCCGTCCTCGCGGGCGCGGCTGTCCGCGAATCCGGAGCCCAACGGGAAGAACGGGACGAAAGCCGCGCCGTCGTCCGCGGTCACGCGGAGCAGTTCAGCCGACGTGCGGTTCACCACGTTGTAGAGGTTCTGCACGGCCGCGATCTCGGCGTGCCGCCGCGCCTCGGCGTACTGCTCGACGGACACATTGGACAGGCCGATGTTGCGCACCAGGCCCTGCTCCCGGAGTTCCGCCAGCGCACCGAGCTGGTCGGCCAGCGAGATGCCCGTGTCGGCGACGTGCCGCAAGTAGACCAGGTCCAGCGCGTCGAGCCGCAGGCGGCGCAGGTTGTCGTGCACCTGCGCGCGCAGCGCGTCGGGGTGGTTCAGCGGCAGCCACGCCGCCTGGTGGTCGCGGTAGGCACCGATCTTGGTGGCCAGCACGAGGTCGTCGCCGTAGGGCCGCAGCGCCTCCGCGATCAGCTCGTTGACCACCCACGGCCCGTAGAAGTCGCTGGTGTCGATGTGGTCGATGCCCAGTTCCACGGCGCGCCGCAGCACCCGGATAGCCCGCTTGCGGTCGGCGGGCGGACCGTAAACGCCGGGGCCGGCCAACTGCATCGCGCCGAAACCGAGCCGGTTCACCGTCAGGTCCGCGCCCAGCTGAAACTCGCCACCAAGGGCGGTCGAAGCACTCGTCACGCCGCGATGCTGCTAGAAAACCGCCCCGACAGCAACAAGCCCTTCCTCACACCTGAGGCATCAGCAGGAGCCAGCGCGCGCCGAAGACGAGGGCGGCCAGGCCGATGAGGAACCAGCAGGCCAGCCACAGCGCGGCGGGCAGCCCGGTGAGCCTCGCGAGCTGGTCGGCGTCGGAGTCCGGTGCGCGGCCGCCGACCCGCTTGCGGCGCAGCTCGGCGATCGGACGCAGGCCGCCGAACAGCAGGAACCAGCTGAACAACGCGCAGCACAGCGCCTGCCACACCGGAGTCGCGAACCAGGACACGGCGAAGATCAAGCCACCGGTGACCACGATCGACAGCACGCCGTAGGCGTTGCGGATCGCCAGCAGCATCGCGGCGAGCAGCGCGACGCACACCCAGAGCATCACGTGGGCCAGGTCCGCGGTGACCAGCCACGCGCCGCCGAGCCCAAGCAGCGACACCGCCGGATAGCCGGCCACCAGGGTGCACACCATTCCCGGCCCGGTCGGCTTGCCGGTCGAGACGGTCAGCCCCGAAGTGTCGGAGTGCAGGCGGATGCCGTTCAGCCTGCGCCCGCTGAGCAGCGCGACAACCGCGTGGCCGCCCTCGTGGGCGATCGTCACGACGTTGCGCAGCAGCAGCCAGGTGTTCCGGCCGAGCACCAGCATCAGCGAGATCACGCCGGCGATCAGCGCGGCGACGTTGCCGGAATCCAGCAGCTGCGCGGTCCACTCCCGCACTAAATCGTCCACAATAGACACCCAAAGCTTTGGGGACAGGCCGCCGCCAGCCTAACCGGGGGCGCTGTCAGTCGAAGTAGGTGGCGACGTCCAGGGCGCCGCCCGCGGCCTGGAATTCGGCCCGGACCGCTTGGCGGAGGTCAGCGTCGACCAGATAGTCCACTGTGGTCAGTGCCAGGCCGGTGGCGCCGTCGAGGACCGCTCGGTCGCCCGCCGGAGAGCCCGCCGCGGCGGCGAATTCCTCGGTGTGCAGCGAGAGGTTCGGGTCGCGGAGGCCGATCATCGGGTGGATGGCCGGGAGCCGGTAGCTGAGGTTGCCGAGGTCCGTCGAGCCGGTGAGGTACTCCGGCACGACTCCGCGCGGCAAGGACGTCCGGCCCCGGCGGGCCTGGTGCTCGGCCCAGCGGGCAGCCAGCACGTCGTTGTGCCGAATGGGCAGGTAGGCGGGGTTGTTGTCCCAGCGCAGCTCCACACCGCAGCCCGTCATGGACGCCGCGCCGTGCGCGATCGCCTCGATCCGGGCGGCGAGGTCCTGCAACGAGCCCGGCTCGGCGGAACGCACGTAGAACAGCGCCGCGGCGCGGTCGGGCACGACGTTGGGGCGCTTGCCGCCGTCGGTGATGATCCCGTGCACGCGGTCCGTGGACGGCATGTGCTGCCGCATCGCCGCAACGCCCTGGTAGGTCGCCACGACCGCGTCGAGCGCGTTGCGGCCCATGAACGGCTGTGCGGCGGCATGCGCGGCCACGCCGTAAAAGATCACCTCGACCTGGCGCCGCCCCAGGAACGGGTGGGCGGCGATGTCGTGCGAGAACGGGTGCAGCATCACGACCGCGTCGACATCGTCGAAAAGCCCAGCCCTGGCAAGGTGCTCCTTGCCGCCGCCGCCCTCCTCTGCAGGGGTGCCGAACAGGCTCACCCGGCCGCCGGTGGCCGACACCGCGGTGGCCGCGGCGAGGAACCCACCGACCGCCGCCGAGCAGATGATGTTGTGCCCGCAGCCGTGCCCGATGCCCGGCAGCGCGTCGTACTCCGCCAGCACCGCGACGTGCGGGCCGTCGCCGCCGCTCTCGGCGCGCAACGCGGTGTCCAGCCCGCCGACGCCCACCTCGACGTCGTGCCCGTGGCGCCGCAGCAGCTCGGCGGCCTGAGCTGCGGAGCGGTGCTCGGCGAACGCCTCCTCCGGGTGCGCGTGCAGATCCCGGCTCAGCGCAACGAGGTCCTCGGCATGACCGTCCACCCACCGCTCCACGCCGGCGCGCAGCGCCTCGTCGGCGCCGGCGAAATCGGAGCGGACCGGCTCGGCCGCGGCCACCGCCCGCTCGGTGGCCGCGGAGACGGCACGCAGATAGGAGTCATCGGGCTGCACTGGCCCTGTCGGCTCTGTCACAACTCAACTCTAGGCCGAACGAGTTACCGCGCGGATCATCGCTGCGTAACGCCGTCCTGCCGGGGAACCGGCCCCAGCACCCGGTGCGCCAGCAGCGTGCCACCGACGACGGCCGCCGGGATCACGACGAGCTGCGCGACCGGGATCAGGCACAACAGGTAGGCCGGCAGCCCGAAGCCGAACACCACGGCCCGGTGCCGCCGCAGCGCCCTGCGCCGGTCGCCGAGGCTCAGGCCGCGCCGCTGGAACACCAGCCCGACCATCTCCAGGGTGACCAGCCACGACCCGAACAGCGCGCCCAGCACCAGAGCCGCGAGCTGCCCGGCCACCGGGATGAATCCGATGGCGAACAGCACGATCGCGCCGATCAGCGCGACGCCCACCAGCTTCAGCGAATCCCGCAGCCCGCGGCCGAGCTGGCGCGCGAAACCGGCGCCGTCGTCGGAGGCGTCCAGCCCGAGCTGCTGCTCCGCCTGCTCGGCGATGTGCTCGTAGAACGGGCCGCCGACGAGCAGCGTGACCGCGATGAACGACACCGACGCCAGCAGGCCGGCGGCGGCGACCAGCGCCACGCCCACCAGGATGCGCAGCGCCTGGCGGGCGGCATCGCCCCAGCCGTCGGCGAACGGCGTCATCCAGGTGACCAGGTCCGGGCTGAAGTAGAACAGCGCGCCGAGGCCGCCCAGCAACAGCACGGCGCTGATCAGCGCCGGTAGCGCGCCGAGGAGCAGCAGCTTAGGGCTGCGCAGGATGATGCCGAAACCAGTGCCGAGCGTGCGGACTCCGGCGAAGAACGAACTCATCAGGATTGGTCTCCCGTGCGGTGGCGATCAACGCCCACCGTATCGGCCGCGGTCCGACTGCCGGGCGGGAACCGCACACGGCATGAAGAAGGCCCCTCCCGCGAGAGTCGAGGTCGTCGCGGAAGGGGCCCAAGTCGCCGGTCGTCAGGCGATGATGCGGATCGGGTCCTCCAGGAGCCCGGTCAGCAGCTGCAGGAACGCCGCGCCGACCGCGCCGTCCACCGCCCGGTGGTCCGCCGACAGCGTCGCCCGCAGGATCTTGCGCGCCACGAACTCGCCGTCGCGCACCTGCACCTCGTCGCGGGCCGCGCCGACCGCCAGGATCGCCGCCTCCGGCGGGTTGATCACCGCGCTGAACTGCTCGATGCCGAACATGCCCAGGTTGGAGATCGAGAAGGTGCCGCCGGACATCTCGTCCAGCTTCAGCTTGCCCTCGCGGGCCCGCCCGGCCAGCTCCCGGCTCTCCGCGGCGATCTCCGAGACGCTCTTGCGGTCGGCGTCCTTGATCACCGGCACGACCAGGCCGTTGTCGATGGCCACCGCGACGCCGAGGTTGATGCGCTTGTGCTGCAGCATCTTGTCGCCGGCGAACGAGACGTTCACCGCCGGGTTGGCGCGCAGGGCCGTGGCCACCGCCTTGACGATCAGGTCGTTGACGCTGACCTTCGGGCCGCCCGCGGCCTGCAGGCGCTCGTTGAGGGTCGCCCGGAAGGCCATCAGGTCGGTGACGTCGATGGCGCTGGTCAGGTAGAAGTGCGGGGCCTGCTGCTTGCTCTCCGTGAGGCGCTTCGCGGTCACCTTCCGGATGTTGCTGAGCGGGATCTCCTCGACGTCCTCGTTGGACACCGCCACCGGGGCGGCGGCAGGAGCGGCGGCAGCCGGAGCGGCCGGTGCGGCCGCGGCGGCGGCCTCGATGTCGGCGCGGATGATCCGCCCGCCGGGCCCGGTGCCCTGCACCGCCGACAGGTCGACGCCCTTCTCCTTGGCGACCGCCTTGGCCAGCGGCGACGCCTTCGGCTTCGCACCCGGCTCGGCGGCCGCGGCCGCAGGCGCGGCCGCAGCGGGCTCGGCCGGGGCCGGGGCCTCGGCGGCAGCAGGGGCCGCAGCGGCGGCGGGGGCAGCGGCGGCGGGGGCAGCGGCCGGGGCGGCTTCCGCCGCGGCACCGGAGCCGTCGCCGAGGATCGCGATCGGGGTGCCGATCGGCACCGTCGCGCCCGCCTCGACGAGGATCTTCTCCAGCACCCCGTCGTCGTAGGCCTCGAGCTCCATGATGGCCTTGTCGGTCTCGATCTCGGCCAGCACTTCGCCGCGGCTGACCTGGTCGCCGACGTTCTTGCGCCAGGTCGAGATCACGCCCTCCTCCATGGTGTCGGAGAGCCTCGGCATCTGAATCTCAGTCATGGTCTTCCTCGGGTGGGCACAGGCCTCAGCGGCGGCGGCGGCCGACGGCGTCCAGCGTCTGGTGGACCGCCGTCGTCAGGGACTCTGCCGACGGCAGCGCGGCGCGCTCCAGCGGCTTGGCGTAGGGCAGCGGGACCTCCGCCGCCGCGACCCGGCGCACCGGGGCGTCCAGGTAGTCGAACGCACCGTCCGAAATGGACGCGGCGATCTCCGCGCCGATGCCGTAGGTCAGCCAGTCGTCCTCGGCGATCACGGCGCAGCCGGTCTTGCGCACCGACTCCACGACCGTCTCGCGGTCCAGCGGCCGCAGGCTGCGCAGGTCGACGACCTCGGCGTTGATGCCCTCGTCCGCCTGCAGCTTCTCCGCGACCTGCTGGGCGACCATCGCCATCCGCGAGTAGCCGATGATGGTGATGTCGGTGCCCTGCTTGGTCACCTTCGCCTTGCCGATCTCGGCGGGCTCGACGACGTCCGGGACCTCGCCCTTGGTGTTGTACAGCGCGAGGTTCTCCAGGAACAGCACCGGGTCGTTGTCCCGGATGGACGCGAGCAGCAGCGCCTTGGCGTCGGCCGGCGTGCTCGGTGCGACGACCTTCAGGCCCGGCACGAACGCGTAGTACAGCTCGATGTTCTGCGAGTGGGTGGCGCCCAGCTGCTGACCGCCGCCGCCCGGGGTGCGCAGCACCATCGGCACGCTGGTCTGGCCGCCGAACATGCCGTAGATCTTGGCCGCGTGGTTGACGATCTGGTCCAGGGCGATCAACGAGAAGTTGATCGTCATCAGTTCCACGACCGGCCGCAGGCCCAGCATGGCCGCGCCGACCGCGGCACCGACGAAGCCCTCTTCGGCGATCGGGGTGTCGCGCACCCGCTTCTCGCCGAATTCCTTCAGCAGCCCGGCGGTGATCTTGTAGGAGCCTTCGAAGACCCCGATTTCCTCGCCGATGAGGAAGACGTCCTCATCGCGCAGCATTTCGTCGCGAAGCGTGTCGTGCAACGCTTGGCGATACGTGATGACGGCCAAGGGTGTTTCTCCTGCACAAAAGCATTGGGGATCCCGTGGATCTCTCGAATTGGCGTCGGAGAGATCCACGGGTCTCAGTGGCGGGGTGTCGCTAGATCGCGGGCGGGTGCCTCAGAAGACCGGGTCGGCCGGCAGGCGCCGCGAGTCGTTGGCCACCGGGGTGGCGTAGGTGTAGTCGAACAGCGTCGAGGGGTCCGGGTGCGGGCTGTCGTCGGCGAACGCGACCGCCGCGTCGGCCTCGGCCTGGGCCTTGCGCTCGATCTCCACGGCGACGTCCTCGTCCAGGACGCCCGCCTCGATCAGCTCGGCCCGGAAGTTCGCCACCGGGTCGGCCTGCTTGGCCTGCTCGACCGACTCCTCGCTGCGGTACTTCCCCGGGTCGACCACCGAGTGGCCCTTCAGCCGCTCACTGACCGCCTCCAGCAGCGCCGGGCGACCGGTCTCGCGGGCCTGCTCGACCAGCCGGGTCGCCGCGTCGCGGACGGCCAGCACGTCGTTGCCGTCCACCCGCTCGCCGTGCATCCGGTAGGCCGCGGCGCGCTTGTACAGCTCCGGCTCGGCGGAGGACTTGTCGACCGTGGTGCCCATCCCGAGCTGGTTGTTGATCACCACGAACACCACCGGCAGGTTCCACAGCGCGGCGATGTTCAGCGCCTCGTGGAAGGCGCCGATGTTGGTCGTGCCGTCGCCCATCTGGCACATCACGACCTGGTCGCCGCCGCGGTAGTCGATGGCCAGCGCGGCACCGGTGGCCAGCGGGATCTGGCCGCCGACGATGCCGTAGCCGCCGAGCAGCCCGGCCTCCACGTCGAACATGTGCATCGAGCCGCCCCAGCCCTTGGAGGTGCCGGTGGTGCGGCCGTACAGCTCGGCCATCACGCGGCCGGGCTCGATGCCCTTGGCGATCGCGTAGCCGTGCTCGCGGTAGTTGGTGAACAGCAGGTCGCTCTTGCGCAGCGAACGCATCAGGCCGACGACGGTGGCTTCCTCACCGAGGTTGAGATGACAGTAGCCGCCGATCTTGGCCTGGGTGTAGCCCTGCGCCGCGCGCTCCTCGAAGCGGCGGATCAGGGTCATCTCGTAGAAGTAGTCCTTCAGGAGCTCCGGCGACTCACCGGCGAACCGTCCGCCGCCGGAGCCGCGTACCGAGCCGCTGCGGCGCGACTTGGTGGCGCGCGTGGCCGGTTTGGTGCGGGTAGCAGTCTGTGCCATCACAGATCCCCTTCTCGTTCGCTCAGCGCTTCTTCGGCGGCGCGACGTGGATCGGCAGGCCCAGCGCGGCCATCGCCGCCTCCATGCCGATCTCGCCCAGGGTCGGGTGCGCGTGGATGGTCTCGGCGAGTTCGTCGAGGGTGGCTTCCAGCGCCATGGCCAGGGCGCCCTCGGTGATCAGGTCGCTGGCGGAGTGCCCGATGATGTGCACGCCCAGGACCTCGCCGTACTTCTTGCCGGCGACGATCTTCAGGAAGCCCTCGGTGTCGCCGTAGCTCTGCGCACGACCGAGCGCGGCGAACGGGAACTTGGCGGCGACCACTTCGTGGCCGGCCTCGATCGCCTTGGCCTCGGTGAGCCCGACGCTGGCGATCTCCGGGTGGGTGAAGGTGGCGGCCGGGATGACGTTGTAGTCGATCGCGGCGTGGTGCCCGGCGATCGTCTCGGCCGCGACCACGCCCTGGTGCGACGCGACGTGCGCGAGCAGCGCCTTGCCGGTGACGTCGCCGATCGCGTAGACGTGCTCGACGTTGGTACGCAGCTTGTCGTCGACGGTGATGAAGCCGCGCTCGCTGGTGGCGACGCCGGCCTTGGCCAGGTCCAGGTTGGCGGTGTTGGGCTTGCGGCCCACGCCGACCAGGACGACGTCCGCGTCGATCTGCTGCGGCTTTGCGCCGTCCACGGTGACCTTCAGGCCGCCGGCGGCCTGGTCGACGCGGGACACGGTCGCCTCGGTGAGGACCTTGATGCCGCGCTTGGTGAACGAGCGGCCCAGCGCCTTGCCGACCTCGACGTCCTCGGCCGGTACCAGGGTCTTCTGCATCTCGATGATGCTGACCTCGCTGCCGAGGGTGGCGAACAGCGTCGCCCACTCGGCGCCGACCGCGCTGCCGCCGATGATCGCGATGCGCCCCGGGACCTCGGTGAGGCCGAAGGCGCCGTCGGAGGTGATCACGCCGGGCAGGTCCGCGCCGGGCAGCGGCAGCTGCACGGGAACCGAGCCGGTGGCGATGATGACGTCGCGGGCCTTGACCTGCTCGATCGGCTGCGCGCCGGCCGGTTCGGCGGCGTAGCGCGGGCCGTCGGCGCCCAGCGGCGACTCACCGGTGGCGTAGACGTCGACGGTGGTCGGGCCGGTGAACCGGGCGTGGCCGTTGATGACGGTGACGCCGTTGGTCTTCAGCAGGCCCGCGACACCGTCGGTGAGGCCCTTGACGACGCTGCTCTTGCGGCGCGTGATCGTGTCGTAGTCGATGGTGACGTTCTCGACGTTCACCCCGAAATCGGCCGCGTGCAGCACGGTTTCGTACACCTCGGCCGAGCGCAGCATCGCCTTGGTCGGGATGCAGCCCCAGTTCAAGCAGACCCCGCCGGGCCGCTCCTTTTCCACCACGCCGACCGCGAGGCCACGCTGCGCGGCCCGGATCGCGGCGACGTATCCACCGGGACCGCCGCCTACCACGAGAAGGTCGAACTCCTGCACTTCGCTGTGCTCCTTTGACTGCACGCGCCGGTTACGGAAAGCCTGGATCGAGCGGGCAATTCTTACTCTGAGTGTCGTGAGCACAACCACTTCTGCGCTATGCCCGCTCGCCCAGACTTCTTTCAACGCGGGTGTGCAGACCGCACATTTCCGGGCGTGACGTACACAACATGTAACGTGAACGTCACGCACCGTGTTCGAGGCGGCCGTCACCCGGTCGCGGTCACGCCTGGGCACAAAATGGCAAGAGGGCGGTGCCGGTTCGACCCAGACACCGCCCCGCGAAGCGCGAAAAGATCAAGTTGTCCGAATGACGCCTTTGCACAACCGACGCCGCGTCCATTCCAAGCCCTGCCCTAGTCCTGCCCTAGTCCCGCAGGCCGTCGCGGAGCCGCAGCGCGGACAGCGCCAGCGACAGGGACACGTAGGCCGTTCGGCCGTAGAGGGGCAGGCCGATCAGGGACGTGATGCGGTGCAAGCGGTTGAGGACCGTGTTGCGGTGGCAGTGGAGGCGGACCGCCGCGTTGGCCGTCGAGCAATTTTCCTCCAGCCAGGCCGTCAGGGTTTCCAGGAGCATGTCGCGCTCCTTGACCGGCAGCTCCAGGATCGGGCCGAGCTGGGACTCCAGCAGCCGCTGCGCCAGGTCCGGCGACTGCACCAGCAGCGCCTCCGGGAACCGCTCCTCCAAGGTCACCAGCTCCGCCGCCCCGTACGACGAGGTGCCGAGCGTGGTGAGGGCGAGCTGGTGGGCGAGGCCGACCTCCGCGAGGCCGCGCACCGACGGCGACACCGCGACCCGGCCCCGCGCCAGCGGCCGCAGCGCGTCCAGCGCGAGGTCCTTCTTCCCCTGCTCCAGCGCCACCAGCCCCACCAGAGAATCGGCGCGCACCTGCCACACCGAGCGGAAGTGCAAGGCGCTCAGGGCGTCCTGGTGCCCGCGCAGCGCGAAACCGCCGTCGTTGGACATCTCGGCGACGATCACCAGGTACAGGCCACCGGTGGGCAGGTCGAGCTCCTTCGCGGTGCGTTGCGCGAAGGCGGTGTCGCGCGCGCGGCCCGCGAGCAGGTCCTCCACCAGGGCATGGCGCCGCTGGTCGTCCCGGCGCAGCCGGTCCAGCTCGGTGTTGCGGTAGGACGTCGACAGCGTCGAGGACAACCCGTCGATCACGGTCCACACCGAGGTAGCCACGCTCAACATCGAGTCCGGATCCGCGCCGTCCTGGTACGCCTGGTCGACCAGCGCCTCCCAGGCGATCCGGCCGCCCAGCCGGAACGTCCGCAGCATCACCTCCAGCGGCACGCCCTGCTCGGCGCGGCGGCGGCCGATGGCGGCGGCCACGTCGTCGCCGTCGGGCGCGGGCACCTCGCCGCTGAGTATCTGCAGGATGCGTTCGAGGTACTGCCGACAGCCCTCCCAGAGGTCCTCCTTGGGAACGGGGCTGTAGTCGGTCCACTCCGGGTTGTCGGTGAAGATCGCGGCCATCAGCCGCTCGGTGAGGGCGGGCACGTCCGCAAGGCGAGCTCTGGCCAGCGCATGCGTGACTTCGGCGGCGGAGTCGGCAGGATCGGCTACCACGCCCTGGACGATACCGGCCTGCCAACCCCCCGAGCCCGGAAACGGCCCGCTGGCGGAACGGTCGAAGACGATGCCGCGTCCAAGCATCCGACCGCCCGCCGCAACCGGGCAGTCCATGATCAGAATCAACTACTCCCGGCAGGTGGTATCAAGTTGCACGTGACAGGCGGCACAACCGGTACATCGGCGTCGCGCGGGGCGGCCGAGCGGTGATCGACACGGCGATGCGGGCACGCTCCCCCCGGCTTCCCGACGAACTGGCCAGCCGGCTGCGGGAACGGATCATGACCGGCCGGCTGCGGCAGGGCGAGCACCTGCACCTGGAACGCCTCGCCGAACAACTCGGTGTCAGCGTCACACCGGTGCGGGAGGCGCTGCTGGCACTGCGCGGCGAGGGCTTCGTCGACCTCGAACCGCGCCGCGGGTTCACCGTGGCGCCGCTGAGCCGGCAGGACTTCGAGGACGCCCACCGGCTGCAGGCCACCATCGCGGGCGAGCTCGCGGCCCGCGCGGCGCACCAGATCGACGCCGAGCGGCTCGCCGAACTCGTTGTGCTGCAAGAGGAAATCCAGACCGCGTGCCAGTTCACGCTGCTCGACATGGGCGAGCTGGTGACCCGCTTCCACGCCGTGGTCTGGATGGCCGCGGATTCGCCGAAACTGGCCTGGTTCCTCGGAATCGCGATGCACTACACGCCGCGCCGCACCACCGTCGACGTGCCGGGCTGGCGGGAGATGGCCGCGACCGACCACCAGACGCTGCTGGCCGCGTTGCGGCTCCGGGACCAGGCAGGATCACGCGCCGCGATGCACCAGCACGTCACCCATACCGGACAGTTACTGATCCATCACCTGCAGCAACATGGGATGTGGGCCGAGTCGCCCGAAAACCCTCCCCCACCAGGGAGTTCCGCATCACACTGGGAAGATGGGCCGGGTCGCTAACGTTGTTCCCCCTCGTGGCGACACCCAGGGTGGGACGCCTGAGTGACGTTCGCCGCATTCACCTTGTTTCTACGCGAGAAATTCGGGGGCACTTGCCATGCAGAGCAACAGCCGCACCTTCGTGTCGGTTGTCGGAACGGTATTGATGGTCGTGACGACCGTTCTGCTCGCGACGTGGAACCCCCCGCAATCGCAATCCTCGGTGCAGCCGGCGGCGAACCAAACCCTCATCGGCAGCGTCAACCGCTAGGCCTCGCGGACCACGTCCTGCGGACGTTTGTCGTTGCGCAGCCCCGAAAAACGGGGATGCCGCAGCTTGCCGTCGCCGGTCCACTCGGTGAAGCCGACCTGCGCTACCAGCTCCGGCGCCACCCAATGCACGTCGCGCTCGGCCACCGGGTCGGCGAACGGTGAGCCGTCGCGGGCCAGCTCGTCCAGCTTGCCGCGCAGCTCGCGCAGCGTCCGCTCGTCGTAGCCGGTGCCGACCTTGCCCGCGTAGCGCAGCCGCGAGTCCGCGTAGTAGCCGACCAGCAACGCTCCGAAACCGAACCGGGAGCCCTTGGGGTCGGTGTAGCCGCCGACGACGAATTCCTGGTCGGCGACGCACTTGAACTTCAACCAGTCGCGGCTGCGCCCGCCGCGGTAGGGCCGGTCGGCGCGCTTGGCGATCAGGCCCTCCCAGCCGCGGCGGCACGCTTCGCGATAGAACTCCTCGCCGTTGCCGGCCCGGTGCGCGCTGAACCGCAGCGGATCGGTGAAGTCGAAGCACTCGCGCAACAGGCGTTTCCGGGTGCGCAGCGACAGGTTCGTCAGGTCCACGCCGCCGAAGGCGATCAGGTCGAACACGTAGTAGTAGACCGCCACGCCGGTGCGGCGGGCCGCGCGCGGATCGGTGAGGTTGATGCGCTTCTGCAGCCGGGCGAAGCTCGTCTGGCCGCCCTCGAAGGCGACCATCTCGCCGTCCAGCACGAACCGGTCGGCGCCCTGCTCGGCGAGCGCGTCGATGATCTCCGGGTACGCGGCATCGACCCGCTTGTGGTTGCGCGACCACAGCACCGGCCGGTCCGCGTCGCAGCCGGCGATCACCCGCGCCCCGTCGAGCTTGCGCTCGAAGATCCAGTCCGGGTCGGAGAACCGATGGTGGGTCAGCGTCGCCAGCGCCGGCTCGTGCCAGGTTCCGCCGGGCCAGGACCTCAGTTCACCGCGTTCGGCGTCGTCTAGCAGGCACAAAGGATCGTTCATTGATTGATGAATACCCGTTCTTCTCGATCGGGCAAACCAGCCGAGCTGAGAACGAGCTGTGAACGGACTGTGAGTTTCACCCCGCCAGAATCCCCATTCAGGTTAATGCGGGAAACTGGGCTTGCCGTCCCCGCCGCGCGAGCGGGCCCGAGCGCCGAAGGTGAAAGCACGCGATGTCGAAGAACAAGAACCCGGTAACCCAGAAGAGCGGGCTGTCCACGAACATAATCCTCACCATCGTGGTGGTGGTCGTCGCCGTCGTGGTGATCGGCGGCGTCCTGCTGTTCAACCGCGGCGGCGCGGACAACACCTCCTCCGGTTCCTCCGGCGGCGGGAACGCGGTGGCCGCCGAGATCCTGCGCAAGCCGGACAGCAACGTGCTGACCTCGGCGCCTGACAGGGTCACCGTCGTCGAGTTCCTCGACTACCAGTGCCCCGCCTGCCACACCTATTACTCGGTGCTGACCAAGCAGGTCGAGAAGGACTACGCGGGCAAGATCACCTTTGTCGTCCGCAACTTCCCGCTGAGCATGCACCCGCTGGCCCGGCCGGCCGCGCAGGCCGCCGAGGCCGCCGCGCTGCAGGGCAAGTTCAACGAGATGTACCACGCCCTCTACGACAACTACGACGCCTGGGCGCTCGCCGCCGACGGCCAGAACGTCAGCACCGACGAGGCCAAGGCCCGCGGGCTTTTCGACCAGTACGCCCAGCAGATGGGCCTGGACCTGGACAAGTTCCACCAGGACATGAACTCGCCTCAGGTCAACGCCAAGATCGACGCCGACGTTGCCGACGGCAACAAGGCCGGGGTGTCGGGCACGCCGACGATCTTCATCAACGGCAAGCAGTTCGACCAGGGCAACATCGAGACCGTCGAGCAGCTCAACAACGCCTTCCGCGGCGAGCTCGACAAGGAGCTCGTGAAGTGACCGTCGCCCACGCCGTCGAACCGGCACCGTCCCGGATGCCCGAATCGGGCGACGTCCCGCGCGGCCTCGGCTGGCTGTACGTCGTGGGTGGCGTGATCGGGTTCGCGGGCTCGTTCGCGCTGACCCTGGAGAAGCTGCAGAAGCTGGCCAACCCCGGCTACGTGCCGACCTGCAGCATCAACCCCATCATCTCGTGCGGTTCGGTGATGGACAGCGCCCAGGCAGCGGTGTTCGGGTTCCCGAACCCGCTGATCGGGGTGGCGTCATTCCCGGTCGTGGTCGCCGCCGGGGTGGTAGTGCTGGCCGGATTCCGGCCGCCGCGCTGGTTCTGGCTGGGCATGCAGCTCGGCGCCACCCTCGCGGTCGCCTTCATACACTGGCTGGTGGTGCAGAGCCTCTACGAGATCGGCGCGCTGTGCCCGTACTGCATGATCGTGTGGATCGTGACGATCCCGCTGTTCTGGTACACGACGCTGCACAACCTCGAGGCCGGCAACTTCGGGGGCGGCAAGTCCCTCGGCGCGGCGCTGCGCCGGTTCCACAGCGTGGTGCTCGCGGTGTGGTATCTGGTGATCGTGGTCCTGATCCTGCAAGCGTTCTGGGACTACTGGACCACCTTGGTGTAGTCCCGCGGGCGTCCGTTTGTTCGGTGCGGCCCTCGGGTACCAGGTGACTGTGAGTGAGGTGCGCCCCGCACCGACCGAGACGAGGTGGCCCGGGATGAGCGTGGAACGCGAGCTCGCACACGTCGAGCCGGAGACAGCCGCGACGAACCTGGTCGAGGTCCGCATCGCCGCCGAAGCCGCCCAGCTGGCGGTGATGCGAGCCGTCGTAGGTGACCTCGCGATGCGCGCCGACTACGACATCGACTCGATCGCCGACCTGCGGTTGGCCGTCGACGAAGCGTGCTCGTCGCTGGTCCGGCTGGCCGCCCCGGAGGCGACGCTGGTCTGCCGGTTCCGCACCGGCGGCGACCGGCTGTCGGTCACCGCCGAAGTGCTCAGCGACGATGCGTTCGGACCCCGCAAGGACACCTTCAGCTGGCGCGTGCTGAGCGCGTTGGCCGACGTTGTGTCAACCTCGGTCGAGTCGGATTCGGCTGCCAACGGCAGCCACCTGGTGCGGATCGAGTTGACCAAGGGACGGACGGCCCACGTGTGAAACGAGCGGAATCCAAGCCGACCACGCATTCGCGCAACGAGCGCTACGACCGGCTGGCGCCGCTCTTCCGCGAGCTCGCGAAGCTCGGCAAGCAGGATCCGCGGCGTTCCGCGCTCCGCGAAACGCTGGTCACCGAGCACCTGCCGGTGGCCGAGCACATCGCGCGGCGCTTCAGCCACCGCGGCGAGTCCCAGGAGGACCTCACCCAGGTCGCCACGCTGGGCCTGATCAACGCGGTCGACCGGTTCGACCCGGAGCGCGGGGTGGACTTCCTGTCCTACGCGGTGCCGACGATCATGGGCGAGGTCCGCAGGCACTTCCGGGACACCGGCTGGGCGGTGCGGATGCCGCGCCGGTTGCAGGAGCTGCACCTGTCGGTGTCGGCGGCGATCGCCCGGCTGTCGCAGGAGCTGGGCCGGGCGCCGACGCCGAGCGAACTCGCCAAACACCTGGGGATCAGCACCGACGACGTCTACCGCGGCCTGGAGGCGGGCAACGCCTACCGCAGCGCCTCGCTGGACGAGCTGCTCACCGACACCGACGAGATCCCGCTCGGCGACGCGATCGGCTCCGACGACACGGAGCTGGCCGAGGTGGAGAACCGCGAGATGGTCCGGCCGCTGCTGGCGGACCTGCCGGACCGGGAGCGCCGAATCCTGGTGATGCGGTTCTTCCGCGGCATGACCCAGACGCAGATCGCCGAGCAGATCGGCATCTCCCAGATGCACGTCTCCCGGCTGCTGGCCCGAACCCTCGGCTGGCTGCGCCAACGCCTCGAAGAAGAGCAGCCCACCGAGAAGGCAGGCAAGAATTATTAGAACGTGTTTTATAAGCGGCGGCAGCCGCTTGCGGTGTGGGACTCAACTGGCACCGCCGCGGGTTCTCAGGGGTCCTTCTCGCGAGGACAGCCCCGACGTGGTGAATTGGCATTCATGATGTCGGGGAACACGTGCGCGAGAAGGCCTCTGAGGTTCCGCACCGCTACGCAAACCACTTTCAAACAGAACTTAAAAAAACCGCCCGGGGCCCGTCGGGGGTTTCGGGTCCCGGGCGGCGGCCTTGGGGGCGGTCACACCTCGATGCCACGCTCGTTCAGCCAGGGCACCGGGTTGATCTTGATGCCGTTCTTGATCACCTCGAAGTGCAGGTGCGGGCCGGTGGACTCGCCGCGGTTGCCCATCGTGGCGATCTGCTCACCGGCATCGACCCGCTCGCCGACGCTGACCCCGACGGTGTTGATGTGGCCGTAGACGGTGATCGTGCCGTCGTCATGCTGCACCCGGATCCACAGCCCGAAGCCGCTGGCCGGGCCGGCGTCGATGACCTTGCCGGCGGCCACCGACCGGATCGGGGTGCCGATTTTGTTGGCGATGTCGATACCCCTGTGGCTGGTGCCCCAGCGCGAGCCGAAGCCGGAGGTGAAGGTGCCTTCGGCGGGCTTGACGAAGCCGCGCGCCTTCCGCTCCCGCTCCTCGGCCGCTCGCTTGGCCTCGGCCGCGGCCCGCTCCGCCGCCGCTACGCGGGCCGCCTCCGCGCGGACGGCCTCCGCGCGAGCCTGCTCGATCGCCTCGCTCTTCTGGACCTTCTGCGCCTCGGCGTAGGAGTCGTTCACGATCTGGCTGGCGAGCAGCCGGACCGTGGCCGGCCTCGTGTCGGTCCCGGTGACGGCCAGGCTAAGGTTCTTCGAGCCGGCCAGCGGGTGCACGAGAAGCTCTTGCTCGGGGCCGGCGGAGGCTGCCATCGGCTGACCGACCGCGGCGAAGGCGCCGCCGGCGACCACCGTCGCGACGAACTTGTTGCGGACCAGGAGTGCGGCCTTCGGGGGATGGCCGCCCTCCTTGCGGTGCTTGCCCATCTTCACCTTCCGTCTCGGGGGGATCCGGTCGCTGCCCGCCGGGGGATTGCGGGTGATGCCTCTCGGGGGCGAGACATCGACGTGATCGAACCGTGACGTACGAGCAGTGAAAGTAGCTGAGGGTTATCGACAGGCGCAACCATTAACCCGTTTAGTGGGAAAAAGGCGCACAGTTCCCGCCCAAACAAACACTCTCAGTGTTTGACGAAGATGACCATCAAATAACGGCCGCCCGGAAGATTCTTTGCTGGGCCGAGCGCCGCCGACGGCCCGCCGGAAACTTCCCCAAAAAGTTCAAGACGCGTCCCGTTTTCGCTGGTCCAAAACGGCGACGCGAAGGCCGGGCGCCCCGGACGCAGCCGACGCCGACGCCGCCGCCGCGACCCGGTCAGTGCACAATGGACACTGCGGCGAGCCGCCACCCGACCGCGTCGATCACACCTCGGCGAGATCAATCCGCCCCGAAAGTGGCCTTGGGCACACACTGCGCGAGACCGCGCCGGAGCCTTCCCGCACCCTGGGTGGACTAGTTGAACAAGGCGGGCGAGTTGAACGAAGTGGACAAGGCGGACAAGCAATCCGCCGAAGCGGTCGGAAGTTGACGCACCGCGAAGATTTACCCACGTGCCGTATCGCAGGGATCAACCGAACGAGTTACTGTTCGGTAGTCCGTGTGGAAGCCCCCCGACACACGGTAGGTGCCCCGGGATCGGAGTTCACACTCCGCGCCCGGGGCACCGCTCCCCGAACACCACGTCCGATGGCGGTGGCCGCGGCGTTAGTGACGATTGTGCCCGGCCTCGTTGGTATATTCCAGCCGCCACGCGGCACAGTTTTGGTTGCAATTGCAGCACTGCCGAGACCGGTCAGCGGTCCTCGCGCAACGGGCTGGTGGCCTGGCGCCAGTTGACGGTGGGCCGCAGCGCGGCAAGGTCGACCCGCTCCTTGTACTTGTCCGCCACCCGGAACAACGACTCGATGAGCGTGTTCGACAGCAGGTGCGGCTGCAGCCCCAGCTCCACCAGGCCGGTGTGCTTGACGTTGTAGTAGTGCTCGCCCTGCTCGACCCGCGGGTTGTCCAGGTACTCGATCTCCACCGACCCCGCGAAGCTGTTGGCCACGATCTTGGCGATCTCCCCCACCGAGTACTTCTCGGTCATCTGGTTGAACACCCGGAACTCGCCGCGGTCGGCCGGGTTCTCCGCGGCCAGCCGGATGCACTCGACGGTGTCGCGGATGTCGATCAGGCCGCGGGTCTGCCCGCCGGTGCCGTACACCGTCAGCGGGTGGCCGAGCACGGCCTGGATGACGAACCGGTTGAGCACGGTGCCGAAGATCGCGTCGTAGTCGAACCTGGTCGCCAGCCGGGTGTCACGCGCGGTCTGCGGGGTTTCCTGGCCATAGACGACGCCCTGGTTAAGGTCGGTGGCGCGCAGCCCCCAGATCCGGCAGGCGAACTCGATGTTGTGGCTGTCGTGCACCTTGCTCAGGTGGTAGAACGAGCCCGGCTTCTTCGGGTACAGCATGCGGTCGGTCCGCCCGTTGTGGGTGACCTCCAGCCAGCCTTCCTCGATGTCGATGTTCGGCGTCCCGTACTCGCCCATCGTGCCGAGCTTGACCAGGTGGATGTCGGGGTCGACCTGCTGGATCGCGAACAGCACGTTGAGGTTGCCGATCACGTTGTTCTGCTGGGTGTACACCGCGTGCCGGCGGTCGATCATCGAGTACGGCGCGGCCCGCTGCTCGGCGAAATGCACGATCGCGTCGGGCCGGAAGCCGGCGATCATCTCCGCGGTGAACTCGCCGTCGACCAGGTCGCCGTAGTAGCACTTGATCGACTTGCCGGAGACCTCCCGCCAGGCGTCCAGGCGGACCTGCATCGGCTCGATCGGCACCAGGCTGTCCACGCCGAGCTCGTGGTCGTAGCCCCGGCGGGCGTAGTTGTCGGCGACGGCGACATCGTGGCCGCAGTCGGACAAGTGCACAGCGGTTGGCCATCCGAGGTAGCCGTCTCCTCCGAGGACGAGGATTCGCACGCCTTCACTCCCCCTGTATTCACCCATTGGATACAAACATCCGGCATGGTCTCATCCCGCGACCATTTCACGGCGGGCTCCCCTTTTCCTTTCCTAACACTGAGAATTCGCTGAGACCGGACTCTGTATGGTGCGTCGGGAGCAAACCGCGACATCCCGAACGGAGACGGCATGGCGACAAGGGCCACCGAGAGCACCAACGCTCGGCGCCGCTATTGGCGGTTGCTCAGCCGTTTCGCGGCCGCTTCCGCGGTGGCCACCGGAATCAGCCAGCTCGTTTTCCTGCTGTCGTACTCGCTCGGCGCCACACCGGTGCCGGCCACCGTGCTGGCCTGGCTGGCCGGTGCGATTCCCAACTTCGTGCTGAACCGGCGGACCTGGGGCGGCGGCGGCCGGGCCGCGCTGCGCGGCGAGGTCCTGCGCTACGGCGCGATCTCGGTGGGCACCGCGCTGCTCGCCGCGCTGGCCACGCACAACGCAGAAGTACTCGCCCACGCGCTGTTCCCGGAGGCCCGGGCGGCGCAGGTCGTCGTGGTCTGGGGCGCTTTCCTCGGTACTTACGCGGTGATGTTCGTGGTCAAGTTCTTCCTCGTCGACCGGTTGGTGTTCACCGCCCGGCGTTCCCGCCACCAGGTTTCGAGCACCACCCGCGCGTAGCGGTAGCCATAGCGGAAGTTGTTGCCCTTTTTACTGACACCGGCGGTGCGCGCCAGCATCCGCATCGGCTGCTCCCGCACCCGGTAACCGCGGCTGAGCACGCCGACCAGCAGCTCGGCGGACTGGTACTGCGGCTGCTCCAGGGGCACCGAGTTGGGCACCTCGGCCAGCATGCCGCGGAACCCGAACGACGTGTCCGTGATGCGCCGCCCGGTCAGCGCGCTGACCAGCCAGGCGAAAACGTGGGTGCCGGCGCGGCGGATCAGCTGGGGGCGCTCGTTGCTGCCCAGCACGCGGGAACCTGTGACGAAATCGGCGTCGCCGTCGATCAGCGGCCTCAGTAGCTTCGGCAGCTCGGTGATGTCGTACTGGCCGTCGGCGTCGGTGGTGATGATGTAATGCGCACCGCGCTCGACGGCCAGGTGGTACCCGAGCCTCAATGCGGCACCCTGGCCCCGGTTCGTGGGGACGATGCAGGTCTGCGCGCCGTGCTTCAGCGCGATCTTGGCGGTGTCGTCGGTCGCGCCGTCGACCACCACCAGCTTGTCGACGTCCAGGTCGCAGCTGCGGGCGGGAATGCCGTCGAGCACCTCGCCGATCGACTCCTCCTCGTTGTAGGCGGCGATGAGCACGACGACCGGGGCGAACCGGTGGTCACCGCAGCGCTCGGCGTAGTCCGCCAGCGCCGCCCGGTCCGCCTCGCTCGGTAAGGTCGTGGGCATTTCAGCTCTCCTTCGGGGATGTTGTTCGTCCGGGGCGGCGGCCGGTCAGCGCGGTCACGCCGAGCGCGCCCGCGATCGGGATCAGGACCAGGCCGGGCAACTGGTAGCGCCAGGAGAATTCCATGGCCGCCGCGGTTGCCAGCACGGTGGCCGCCACCCCGGCCGGGAGCAGGCACACCGCGCGCAGCCCGGAACCGCGGGCGCGGCCGACGCCGAGCACCGCCAGCGCGGCCACCACCAGCGCGCCGCCCAGGACGACGCCTGGCGTGTAGCCGCCGCCGAGCTGGTAGGCGCGCAGGAACGCGGCGAGGCCCGGATCGACCGAGAACGTGCCGTCGTCGTAGCGCTCCGTCCACTCCGCGAGGTACCAGTCGGCAGCGAACGCCGGGTAGTGCAGCTGGAACTGCCAGCGATCCAGCGGCACGTCACCGGGAGTTTGAGTGCGGGTCGGGGCGAATCCCTTTAGGAAGTCCGTGACCATCCCGCCGGCGATGTCCAGCGGCTGGTGCAGCAGAACCTTGCGGGTGAACGAGCCCTGCGCGGCGGAGACGTCCATGTCCGCCGGCAAGAACTTGTCGACGTTCTCCTGGACGTGCCAGAAGTGGATGTAGAAATCGATGCCGTTGGCGGCACGGCGCTCGATCGGTTCGGCCGGGCAGACCAGCTTCTCCTGCGGCGTCAGGTCCAGGTGCTCGCAGTCGGCGACCACGGCCGCGCGGCCGTACAGGGCGCCGCCACCCGAGCCGCCGAGGCCCAGCGAACCGGTCCACGCCAGGTGGTAGAGCGAGTAGCCGGACACGCCGACCGCGAACCCGCCGACCAGCGCACCAGCTGCGATCAGCCGTCGAGACCAGCCGTCACGCGGCCGCCAACCGGTGGCCAGCAGCACGAACACGGCCGCCGGAACCACCAGCGTCACTCCCACGACGCGCACCACCACCGCCGCGGCCAGCACGATCCCGGCCAGCGCGGCGAGCTTGGGGCCGGGCGCGCCCCACCAGGTCAGCACGTAGATCGCGGCCAGCAGCAACACCTGGAACAGAAGATCGGACATGATGTTCTGCTCGATCTGCAGCTGGTAGGCGTCCAGCAGCACGGGCGCGGCGGCCAGCGCCGCGATCCAGGCCCGGACCTCGAAACGACGCAGCAGCGCGTAGATCCCGACGCCGAGCCCGAGGCCCAGCAGGTGCTGCACCGCCGCCACGCCGGTCAGGCTGCCCACCGCCAGCAGCGGCCACAGGAAGAGCTCGTAGCCGATCGGGTTGATGCCGCCGGGGAAGAACGCGCCGACGTCGTCGAGGTAACGGAACGAGTCGATGTAGAGCAGCGCGGGCCGGTAAGCCAGCTGCACCACGATCCGCAGGGCCAGTCCGGCGAGCAGCAGCAGCGCCAGCAGCCAGTGCCGGCGGAGGACGCGCGTGAGCGCGGTGCTCATCGCGCCCCGCGGAAGTCCGCCCAAACGGTGCGCAACCCCTCGGTGAGCTCGACGTTCGGGGCGTAGCCGAGTTCGCGCTGCGCCTTGGCCACGTCCACGATCACCGCGGGCATCTCGCCGTTCTTGGCCGGCACGTGGTCGACCGGCACGGGTTCGCCGGTGGCCGCGCGGACCGCGTCGATGAGCTCCAGCACGGAGATCGACCGCCCGCGGCCGATGATCGCGGTTCCGGTGTACTGCTTGTCCCACGCGGCGAGGACGCCCTGCACCACGTCGTCGATGTGCACGAAGTCGCGGGACTGCGAGCCGTCGCCGTAGACCTCGACGCCGCGGCCCGCCAGCGCGGCGCGCATCAGCCTCGGGATGAAGCTGTCCTTGTGGCCCATGCCGGGCCCGTAGATGTTGGTGAAGCGCAGCGCGCAGGTGGCCAGCCCGTAAGCGCCGGCGTAGCCGGAGAGCAGCATCTCGCACGCCGCCTTGGTGGCGCCGTAGGGCGTGAGCGGGCGCAGCGGCAGCGCCTCGGAGATCGTGCCGCGGCCGATGTCGCCGACCACCGCGTTGGTGGAGGCCAGCACGAACCGGCGGACGCCGCGGGCGCGAGCCAGTTCGAGGAGTTCCTGGGCGACCGCGACGTTGTTGGCGTAGGTCTCGGCGGGCTGGTCCACCGAGCGCAGCACCGAGGTGATCGCCGCCAGGTGGATGATCCCGGCCGAGTCCGCCGAGACCGCGGCCTCCCGGACCGCGGCGTCCCGCAGGTCGCCTTCGACGTGGGTCACCAGGTCACTGCGCAGTTCGGCGGGCGGGGCCTGGGTGTCCACGATGGTCACCCGGGTGCCGCGCTCCAGGAAGGCGCGAACCACTGCTCTGCCGACGAAACCGGAACCACCCGTGACGGTGACGGTGTCTGCTGCGTTAGCTGCATTTGCGGCGGAAGGATTAACGCTGCTTGGCACGCGCCGACTCTAACCGCCACCGGATTCGCTCCGGTTCACGCCCATCCCGATCGGATTAACCGCCCAGATGTTCCCGAAGTCCGTTCAGCCCGGTTCGGTAAACGCCCTGGGCGAAGGTCTCGTCCATCTTCTCTTCGTCGGCGGCATCGGCGTCCCAGTGCGAATACCACTCGACGAAGCTGTGCCCGGTGTCGGTGATCGGCGCGATCCGGATGGTGGAGCGGTAGCTGCGCACCGGGAACGGGCTTTCCACGAATTCGTAGGCGTAGCTGCGCTCGGTGTCGTCCAGCGCCACCAGCCGCTCCCGGACCGCCCCGCCGTCGGCGAGCGTCAGGTGCCGGACGCAGCCCACCGCGTCGGCCGCGCCGCCGCCCTCGATCTCGCTGCGCTCGATCGCCGGGTGCCACGTCGGCAACCCGTTGAAGTCGCGCACCGCCTGCCAGACCTGCTCGGCCGACGCCTCGATGACCGCGCTCGTGTAGGACTTCGCCACCGCTTGCCTCCTCAGAACCTGAGTTTCATGAACGCCTTGGCCTGTTCGGTCAGTGCTTGTTCGGTGGGCAACCGCTCCATGCTGCTCGCACCGTAGAACCCGTGGCAACGCTTGGTCCGCGAAAGCACGTACGAGGCGTCTTCCGGCATCGAGACCGGCCCGCCGTGGCAGAGCACCAGCACGTCCTCGCGGACCTCGGTCGCCGCCTGCGACCACTCGTCGATCAGCGCCACGCAGTCGTCCAGCGACTTTGCGGTCCCGGCGCCGATCGCGCCGCCGGTCGTCAGCCCCAGGTGGCACACGATGATGTCGGCGCCGGCCTCGGTCATCGCCCGGGCGTCGGCGCTGGAGAACACGTACGGCGTGGTCAGCAGGTCGGCTTCGCGCGCGGCGGCGACGAGTTCGACCTCCAGGCCGTAGCCCATTCCGGTCTCCTCCAGGTTCGCCCGGAAGGTGCCGTCGATGAGCCCGACGGTCGGGAAGTTCTGGATCCCGGCGAACCCGAGGTCGCGCAGCTCGCGGAGGAACCGGTCGCGCAGCATGAACGGGTCGGTGCCGTTGACGCCGGCCAGCACCGGGGTGTGCCGCACCACCGGCAGCACCTCGCGGGCCATCTCCACCACGACATCGTTGGCGTTTCCGTAGGCCAGCAGCCCGGCCAGCGAACCGCGCCCGGCCATCCGGTAGCGGCCCGAGTTGTAGATGACGATCAGGTCGATGCCGCCGGCCTCTTCGCACTTGGCGGACAGGCCGGTGCCCGCGCCGCCGCCGATGATCGGCTCGCCGCGCTCGGCCTTGGCGCGGAACCGGCGCATCAGTCCGGCGCGGTCGAATCGGCTCATCGTGCCTCCTGCCTGGTTCGCTCGGCGGATCCGGTGATCTCCCGGAACGCCGCGACCAGCGCGGCGGCGAACTCCGGATCGTTGATGTTGTGCGGCACCCGCTCGACGCGCCGGTCGGCGGTCTGCCGCACCCGGCTCTCCAGCGTCTCGAAGAGGACCGCATCCGCGCCGGGATCGCAGAAAGGCTGCCCCGGTGAGTCCAACATGGACACTCCGCCGGCCGGGAGCAGGAACCGCACCGGGCCGTCGCAGGCGTTGAGCTTGCCAGCGATGAACTCCGCGATCCGGCGGCACTCGCCTGCGGACGTGCGCATCAGCGTGACCTGCGGGTTGTGCACGTACAGGTTGCGGGCCCGGTACTGCGGCGGAACGGTTTCCAGCGCGCCGAAGTTCACCATGTCCAGGGCGCCGCACGAGCCGACGTAGGGCACTCTGGTCCGGGCGATGGCGTCCAGGCGCTGCTCCCCCGCGCTCATCACGCCGCCGGCGATCAGGTCGCAGACCTCGGTGGTGGTGATGTCCAGGACGGCGCGCACGAGGCCGTCGTCGACGAGCTTCTCCATGGCCCGACCCCCGGTTCCGGTCGCGTGGAACACCAGCGGGTCGTGGTCGGCGGCCAACTGCTCGGCTACCGCGGTCACGCACGGCGTGGTGACGCCGAACATGGACAGCGCGATGGCGGGTTTGTCCTCGGCCGCTGGCAACGAGTGGGTCACCGCGCCCAGCAGCGCGTGCGCGGCGTTTCCCAATACCTGGCGGGAAATCCGGTTCAGCCCGGCGACATCGGTGACCGACGGGAACATCGCGATGTCGGTGGCGTCCACGTAGGGCGAAACGTCGCCGGAGGCCACTGTGGACACCATGACCTTGGGCACGCCGACCGGCAGCGCGCGCATCGCGGGCGTGATCAGCGCGGTGCCGCCCGAGCCGCCGAGCCCGATGACCCCGTCGACGTCCTGCGCGACCAGGAACCGCTCGAACGCCGCGGCCATCGCGGTGACGGCCGATCCCCGCTCGCCGGTGAACACCGCGTAGGCCCCGTCCGGGTGGTGCGCGGCGACCTCGGCGGCCGACACGTCGGCGTCGGAACTCCCACCCGCGGTGGACAGGTCCACGGTGATCACGGGGTGCCCGCGGGCGATCAGCCCGGCGACGTAGAGCAGCTCAGCGGCCTTGGTGTCGAACGTCCCGGCGACGTACGCGCTGCCCACCACTAGTGCGTCACCGGGACAGCAACTCCAGCAGCTCAGCATCTTCCGCGAGGAATCGGCGCACCTGGTTCGCCCGGAACTCCTCGTGGCGGGCAAAGTACTCGCGCAGCGCTGCCACCGCGATCTCGTGCATCGACCGGCCCTCTCGCTCGGCTACATCGCGGAGCTTCGCGTTGTCGTCGTCGTTAAGCCGCAGAGTCATGGCCATTCCGAAATGGTATCGCGTGGTATCAGCTGATACCACATGCCCTTGGGGCACGAGAAGGCCCCCGGCGCCTTGGGTTCTTGGGTTCTAATTAGCGGGCACCGGGGGCCTTCGTCAGGGTTTTCGGTCAGTGGCCCTTGCCGCCCTTGCCGAAGAACTTGTTCTTGACCTGGTCGATCTTCTCCTTGTTCTTCGGGTCGGTGGCGTACTTCTTGGCCTGGTCGATCACCTTGCGGCCCTGCGGGCTGCTGGCGAAGTCGGCGACCTTCTTGAACAGAGACATCGTCGCTCCCGGCGGTTCGGAGTCACGGCTGTCACCAGGCTACCGACAAAACGGGCAGAGGTCTTCTCGCGAGGACAGCCCCGACGTGGCGTATCCCGCACCGCTGCGCAAAACGAGCCCGGAAACAGAGTTCAGCCGAGCACGCCGCTGATCGACGCGTGCCCCTTCAGGAGGTTGCGGGCGACGGTGCGGCGCTGGATCTCGTCGGTGCCCTCGAAGATGCGCAGCAGCCGCAGGTCGCGGTACCAGCGCTCGACCGGCAGCTCCTTCGTGTAGCCCATGCCGCCGTGCATCTGCAGCACCCGGTCGACGATCTCGTTGGCGCGGGTGGCCCCGAAGAGCTTGGCCACCGACTGCGCGTGCCGGGAATCCATGCCCTGGTCCACCTGCCAGGCTGCCTGCAGCACCAGCCAGCGCAGCGCCTCGATCTCCACGGCGGAGTCGGCGATCATCCACTGGACGGCCTGGCGCTCGGCGATCGGCTTGCCGAACGTCTCGCGGGTCTTGGCGTACTCCATGCCCATCTCGACGAGCCGTTCGCAGGCGCCGAGGGCGCTCGCGGGCAGCAGGTAGCGGCCGCGGCCGATCCACTGCATGGCGAGCTTGAAGCCGTGGCCGACCTCGCCGAGCACGTTGCGCTCCGGAACGCGCACGTTGTCGAACACCAGCGCGGCGGGCTGCCGCTCCCACGGGCCCATGATGTCGATCGGCTCGGACTTCCAGCCCGCGTCCCGGTCGGCCAGGAAGCAAGTGACCCCGCCGTTGGCGCCCTTCTCCTTGTCCGTGACGGCGAAGACCATCACGAAGTCGGCGTCGATGCCGCCGGTGATGAACGTCTTCTCGCCGTTGATCACCCACTCGTCGCCGTCCTTCACGGCGTTGGTGCGCAGGTTCTTGGCGTCCGAGCCGGCGCCCGGCTCGGTGATCGCGAAGCACGACTTGCGGGTGCCCTCGATCGTCGGGAGCAGGTAACGCTCCTTCTGCTCGTCGTTGGCGTAGTACAGGATGTTGTCGGCGTAGCCGCCGAAGCGGAACGGCACGAACGTGCGGCCGAGCTCGACCTCGATGAGCGCCGTCATCACCGCCGACAGGCCCATGCCGCCGTACTCCTCGGGCGTCTGCACGCCCCAGAACCCGGCCCGCTTCGCCTTGTCCTGCAGTTCCCGCTGCTCGTCCTTGGTCAGGCCGCGTTCTCCGGCCCGCTCGCGCCGCAGCACCTCGGGCTCCAGCGGCACCAGCTCGCGCCGGACGAAGTTGCGCACCCAGTCGCGGATGTCGCGCTCTGTGTCGGAAAGCGAGAAGTCGACCATCGCCGGATCCCCTTTGGTACAGGCACGTGGCTAACGCCGTTAGTTTTGGGCAGCCTCCAAGCGCTGTCCATGCGGCGCCTGGCCGCAGCGCTAGGCGTGCGCAAGGCGTCGCTTTACAACCACTTGTCGACCCGCCCGGGTTGACTCCGGTCACGTTCAGTTCGTAGCGTCGGCGTTCGCACAACCGAATACCGCGCCGATGACGTCGTGCGGGAGAGACTCCGGCCCCCGAGCAACCTCGGGACACCGGAGCGCCGAAGGAGCAATACTCCCCAGCAAACTCTCAGGCACCGGCACCGCACGGCACCAGGCGAACACGGAGAAAAGCAGGAGCAACGCGCTTCTCGCCCACGGTGCAAGCCGCCCCTCGCGGGGTGGCGAAACTCTCAGGCCAATGACTCCGGGGAGACCGCCCGACCAGCGCAAGCCCGCGCAGGTCGGGGTCGAGGTGTCCCCGATAAGGTTGGGCGCAGTGAGCTGACCGGCCCTCGACTGCCGACCGGCGCCCACCAGGAGGAGTCGCACCATGTCGTCGCCACGACAGACGCCCTTGCACCGAGTACACGAAGCCCTCGGGGCGACATTCACCGAGTTCGCCGGTTGGCGGATGCCGCTGCGCTACTCCGGCGACACCGCCGAGCACAACGCGGTGCGCAACAGCGCCGGCCTGTTCGACCTAACCCACATGGGTGAGATCCGGATCAGCGGCCCGCAGGCCGCCGAGGCGCTGGACTACGCGCTGGTCGCCAACGCCTCCGCGATCAAGCCCGGCCGCGCCCGCTACACGATGATCTGCAACGCCACCGGCGGCGTGCTGGACGACCTGATCGTCTACCGGCTCGGCGAGCAGGAGTTCCTGGTGGTAGCCAACGCGGCGAACGCCGCCGTGGTCTCGGCCGAACTGGCCGAGCGGCTCGGCGGCTTCGACGCCGAGCACCAGGACGTCTCCGACGACTACGCGCTGATCGCCGTGCAGGGCCCGAACGCGGTCGCCATCCTCGCCCCGCTGACCGACACCGACCTCGCCGAGGTCAAGTACTACGCGGGCTGCCGCAGCCAGGTCGCAGGCAAGGACGTGCTGCTGGCGCGTACCGGCTACACCGGCGAAGACGGCTTCGAGCTGTTCACCGCGCCCGGCGACGCGGAGGCCGTCTGGCAGGCGCTGACCGAGTCCGGCGCGCAGCACGGCCTGCAGCCTGCCGGGTTGTCCTGCCGCGACACGCTGCGGCTGGAGGCGGGCATGCCGCTGTACGGCAACGAGCTGTCCGCCGACCTCACGCCCTTCCAAGCCAGCCTCGGCCGGGTGGTCAAGCTGGACAAGCCCGGCGACTTCGTCGGCAAGGACGCGCTGGCCGCCGCCGCGGAGAAGCCCACCGAGCGCACGCTGGTCGGGCTGAGCACCGACCAGCGCCGGGCGCCCCGGCACGGCTACCGCGTGCTGGACGCCGACGGCGCCGAGATCGGCGTCGTGACCAGCGGTGCCCCGTCGCCGACCCTTGGCCACCCGATCGGCATGGCCTACGTCGACCGCGACCACAGCGAACCCGGCACCCAACTGCAGGTCGACATCCGCGGCAACAACGTCGCGGTGCAGGTCGTCGAGCTGCCGTTCTACCGCCGCAATGCCTGACGAGATCGAACCAGGAGGCAACACCATGTCGACACCGGACCTGTTCAATGACCAGCTGGCCGCGGTGGATCCCGAGGTGGCGGCGGCGGTCGGCGCCGAGCTCAACCGCCAGCAGACCACGCTGGAGATGATCGCTTCGGAGAACTTCGCACCACAGGCGGTCCTGGAGGCGCAGGGCTCGGTGCTGACCAACAAGTACGCCGAGGGCTACCCGGGGCGCCGCTACTACGGTGGCTGCGAGCACGTCGACGTCGTCGAGCAGCTGGCCATCGACCGCGTCAAGGAGCTCTTCGGGGCCTCCTACGCCAACGTGCAGCCGCACTCCGGGGCGCAGGCCAACGCGGCGGCGATGTTCGCGCTGCTCAAGCCCGGCGACACGATCATGGGCCTGGACCTGGCCCACGGCGGTCACCTCACGCACGGCATGCGGATCAACTTCTCCGGCAAGCTCTACAACGTGGTGCCCTACCACGTGCGCGCCGACGACCACCGCGTGGACATGGACGAGGTCGCCCGGCTGGCGCGGGAGAACAAGCCGCAGCTGATCATCGCCGGCTGGTCGGCGTACCCGCGGCAGCTGGACTTCAAGCGGTTCCGCGAGATCGCCGACGAGGTCGGCGCGTACCTGATGGTCGACATGGCGCACTTCGCCGGTCTGGTGGCCGCCGGGCTGCACCCGAACCCGGTGCCGCACGCGCACGTCGTCACCACCACCACGCACAAGACCCTGGGCGGCCCGCGCGGTGGCGTGATCCTGTCCTCGGACTCGGAGTTCACCAAGAAGTTCAACTCTGCGGTGTTCCCCGGCCAGCAGGGCGGGCCGCTGGAGCACGTGATCGCCGGCAAAGCGGTGGCGTTCAAGATCGCCGCCGGTGAGGAGTTCGCCGACCGGCAGCGCCGCACCGTGGAGGGCGCGCAGATCCTGGCCGAGCGGCTGCTGGCCGACGACGCCGCCAAGGCCGGTGTGCAGCTGGTCTCCGGCGGCACCGACGTGCACCTGGTGCTGGTGGACCTGCGCGACTCCGAGCTAGACGGCAAGCAGGCCGAGGACCGGCTGCACGAGATCGGCATCACGGTCAACCGCAACGCGGTGCCCAACGACCCGCGGCCGCCGATGGTGACCTCCGGCCTGCGCATCGGCACCCCGGCCCTGGCGACCCGCGGCTTCGGCAAGGACGACTTCACCGAGGTCGCCGACATCATCGCCGAGGCACTCAAGCCCGGCTTCGACGAAGCCGCCAGCGGCAAGCTCCGGGCCCGCGTCGAAGCCCTCGCCGCCAAACACCCCCTCTACCCGAACCTCTGATCGGAAGGCTTTGCCAGGAGAAGAACCTGTTTTCGATCCTAAGTGGACCATGCTGGAACGGGAAAAGGCCGTATTCCAACTGGTTCAACCCCCCTTGCGGGCCCTCGCCGGATGCCGGATTATCTGCGCAGTTTCGGCGAAACACGCTGGCGAGTAAGGAGTCCACTTCGATGAGCCAACCAGTGGCCGAGGAGTACCGGAAGGATCTGAGTCCCCGGCACATCAACATGATCGCGATCGGCGGGGCGATCGGGGTCGGCCTGTTCCTGGGTTCAGGCAAGGCCCTGCACCAGGTCGGCCCCGGCCTGATCCTGATCTACGCCATCGCCGGGCTGATGATCTTCTTCGTGATGCGGGCGCTCGGCGAGCTGTTGATGTACCGACCGGTCAGCGGGTCGTTCGCGGAGTACGCGGGCGAATTCGTCGGCCCGTGGGCGAAGTTCGCGGTCGGCTGGGGCTACTGGCTGGTGTGGATCGTCACCGGCATGGCCGAGATCACCGCTGTCGGCAAGTACTTCCAATTCTGGTTCCCGACGATCCCGCAGTGGATCCCCGCGCTGGGAGCACTGATCGTGCTCAGCGGGGTGAACCTGATCGCGGTGAAGCTCTTCGGCGAGTTCGAGTTCTGGTTCGCCCTCATCAAGGTGCTGGCCATCATCGGGCTGATCGTGCTGGCCGCGGCGATCCTGGTGTTCGGCTTCAGCGACCTCGGCGACACCGCGGCGCTGAGCAACATCTGGTCCCACGGCGGGCTGTTCCCCAACGGCATGGCCTCGTCGCTGCTGGCGTTCCAGATCGTCATGTTCGCCTTCGTCGGCGTCGAGATGGTCGGCCAGACCGCCAGCGAGAGCAAGAACCCGCAGAAGGTGCTGCCGCGGGCGATCAACTCGGTGATGTGGCGGATCCTGATCTTCTACGTGGGCGCGCTGACCGCGCTGACCGCGCTGGTCCCGTGGTTCCAGTTCCCGACCAGCGGTAGCCCGTTCGTGCAAGCGTTCACCCTGATCGGTATCCCGGCGGCGGCCGGTGTGATCAACTTCGTGGTCACCACCGCGGCGCTGTCGTCGTGCAACAGCGGCATCTACTCCACCGCGCGGATGCTGCGCACGCTCTCCGAGGACAGCCAGGCGCCGCGCTCGGTGGGGGTGCTCAGCGGCCGGGCGGTGCCCTCACGGGCCATCGGCGTCACGTTCGGCGCGATGCTGATCGGCGTGGTGCTCAACTACTTCGTGCCGGAGCAGGCGTTCACCTACATCACCAGCGCCAGCACCGCCGGTGCCATCTTCACCTGGGCGATGATCTTGATCGCGCACCTGGGCTACCGGCGCAAGGTCGCCCGCGGCGAACTCCAGGCCGCACCGTTCCGGATGCCGCTCGCACCGTACTCGAACTACGTGGTGCTGGCCTTCCTCGCGTTCGTCGTGGTCCTGCTGGCCTTCGACGCCGAAACGCGCATCGCGCTGTACATCACACCCGTGCTCGCGATCGCGTTGGTGATCGGCTACCTGGCCGCGCGCAACAAGCAGCCGCGGAGCGAAGTCACGCGCAGTTGACGAACCGGGTCATGGCCTGGAGTCGCATGAACCCAACGCGCCACCACCCCAATCTGAGCGTCACGAATCGCCCGCCGGGCCCCGTGGTGCGGGGATGAGGTCCCGGAGGTACTCGCGGTGTTGGGTGGGTAGTGCCCTGCCGCCTGGTCGTGGTGTTCGCTTGGGGTCCACTGTGGGTGGTGGGATGAACGCGGGTCGCCCACCGCGCATGGTGATTTCCCATCGCTGGTTGTGCAGGGTCCGGTGGTGGTGACCGCAGAGCATCACCATGTTGCTCAGCTCGGTGGTTCCACCGTCGGCCCAGTGGGCGAGGTGGTGTGCTTCCGGGGTTCCCGGCGGCCGGTCGCACCCCGGGAACGCGCACACCCCGTCCCGCTGCAGCAACGCCGCGCGGATCTGGGCGGGCGCGGTCCGCTTCGCCCGGCCCACGTCCAGCGGGAGCCCGTCCCCGTCGAGGACCATCGGCAACACCTCGGCATCGCAGGCGATCCGTCGGGCGTTCTCGGCGGTGATGGTCCGTTCGGTGTTGAGGGTCCCGGGCATACCGGTCTCGGCGGCGACGAACCCGATCCCCTTCTTCAAATCCTCGAAATCGATAGAGATGGTCAGGTGCGGGCGCTGCCCACCCGTGCGCGGAACCCCGTCATGATCCAGCGCCAGGTCCAGGATCGCGGCGAACCCGTCGGCGTTGCGCTGCCCCACCGTGCGCGGGTCCTTCTCCCCCTCCACCTCCGGACGGGGAGCGGCCAGGGGCTGCATCAGCGCTGCGAACTTCGCCCCGGCCTCGCGGTCGAGACGGGCTTTGATGACCGTCATCCCGTCCCGGGCAACGGTGTAGTGCAGCTCCCGTGACTCGTGCTGGTCTTCCTCGTCGTCGTAGGCGCCGTCCTGGTCCAGCAGGTAGCGGATGCGCTCGGCGAGTTTCTCCAGCTCACGAGGCGTCATCATCCGCGCGTAGGCGGCGAGGGTCGATTCGACCTCACCGACCTGATGACAGCGCGCATACTCCGGCAGGCGACGGACCCCGTCCACGATCACGCGCGCGTGCTCCAACCCGATCGCACCCTCGGCCAAAGCCGCGGCGGTCTCGGGTAGGTCGGCGGGCATGACCTCGCCATACAAGCTCTGCCGGTCTTCAACATTGCGGGCGACCTTGACGCGGGTTTGCGCATCACGCGCATCGATGTTGAGCAGCCCCTGCAACCACACCTGCGCCGACCGGAACCCCAACTCGGCATACACACCCCGGTGGTCGGCTTCGGCGATGCACAGCAACTGCTCCATCATCAACACCCGCATCCCCTCCTCCAGTTCACGGATACGGGCGGCGAGTTCGGCATCCGTGCACGACACCGCCGACCGGGCACCAGCGGTGCCGACGGCCGGATCCTGGGTGTTCAACAGCGGTGTCATACCAAGTATTCTCCCGCATTAGCACACCAGTTCGCACGCCTTTTATGGTCGCTTGATCAGGTGAAACACCCGGCCCGAAACCCAAAAACCCAACCCACGGAAGCGAAACCACCGGAAACCACGACACAGCACCGAAAACCAGGGCACGCCGAAGGCGACACCCCACCACCACCACACCACCAGCACGAGTGTCGTGAGCGATTTCATGCGCTATAGCCCCGAAAACCACGCACGGGCCACCTCGGAACGCAGCGATCACCACCACCCACACCCCAAGGCGAATGCCCGACCGAGACGAACCCCGAACCCCACACTCCGCACTCCGCACCCCACACCCGGCACCCGGCACCCGGCACCCGGCACCCGCAAGAGCATCGTGAGCGATTTCAAGCGCTACAGCCCCAAAAACCACGCACGGGCCACCTCGGAATGCAGCGATCACCACCACCCCCACCCCACCCCCAGTACTCCGCCACCCCGCAACGCAAAGCCCTACCCCGCCAGACCACTCCTGGCCATCCCCGTGACACAAAGCCGAAACAGGGGCTGCGGGACGGATGTCAAGCCGTTCACCCCCGAAGGGGCGGCCGAAGGCCGGGCTTGACCTCCGGCCCGCAGCCCCCACACTCCACCGACACGGGGATGGCCACCCACAACAGAACCCCAAAAGCCCCAACCCCCCACCGAACCGCCCACCCCAACCCCGCCCAACCCCCCAGCAAACCGGCCAACCCAACCCCCCAGCAAACCGGCCAACCCCAACCCCGCCCAACCCCCGCCAAACCAGCCAACCCCAACCCCCGCCAAACCGGGGCCCTCACCCCAAAAGAAAGAGACACCCCCAACCTCGAACGCCCCTCACCAACGACTCTCAAGCCGCGGACTCAACGTCCGCCAGCTCACCGCCGGCGCGCTCCTCCTCGACAACGGCCCGCCGCGCCCGGTTCCGCCGAAGCAACCAAACCCCAACCCCAACGGCCACGACGAGCACGATCAAAACCCAACTGGCCCGCCCCAACATCTCCTCGATGTACTTGGCCGAAGCCCCGGCGGCCCATCCGATGCTCACGTGCGACGCGGACCAAGCAACAGCCCCTGCCAACGACGAGACGAAGAACCGCCCGTAGGACATCCCGCTGGCCCCGGCTGCAGCGGGCATCAAGGTCCGGACCACGGGCAGGAACCGGGCCACCAGAACGGCCCCGATACCCCACCGGCACAACAACGTCCCGGCCCGATCCCAATGCTGCTGACCAAGCTTGCGCACAACCTTGGTCTCGCGCATCTTCAGCCGATACCGACGCCCCAACCAGAACCCGATGTTGTCGCCAACAGCCGCGCAAACCGCGACAACCGAAGCCAGCACGCTGAAGAACTCCACATCGGTCACCGCGGCGGAGGCGACCAGCAAACCGCTCTCCCCGGGCACCAGGAAGCCGAGCCCGATGGTGCATTCGCCGAGCACCAATGCCCCGGTCACCAGTACCAATAGCGGCTTCGGCAAGCCTGCGACGACTGCCAGAATGTCGCTGATGAAGGTCACGGGGCGGGCTCCTACGCTCGCGTGCTGGCTGGACGCCTTCACGCTACCGGCGTAACCGCACCCCGGTCTCCGGAATGTCCCTTAGCCTCACCTGAGACCGGGCCCACACCGCCCCTCAGGGTCAGCAGGCCTTCACCCACGAGCATTCGAGGGCGCTTTCGTCCACCCGCGTGCCCGGATCGTCGATGTGCGTGTGCGACTGCGGCACGTGCACCCGGCCGCGCGGCTGGTCGTCGGCGCCGTTGTACTCGGCCAGCCGGACCGCGATCGCGTCTGCCAGGTCCTTCGGCGAGCTCGTGAGGAAGTCGTTGAACACCACCGAGAAGACCAGTTCGCGGCCGTTTGCGGTGGTGACGTAACCGGACAGCGACGTGACTCCGGTCAGTGAGCCGGTCTTGGCGTGCACGTTGTTCTCGGCCGCGGTTCCAGCCATCCGGTTGCGGAGCGTTCCCCCGACCATGCGGTCCGCAACCCCGGCCACCGGCAGCGCGTCGTACCAGGGCCGGAACCAGGCCCGCTCGCGAGCGTTGTCCAGCAGCACCGTCAGCTGTTCCGGCGTCACTTGGTCCATCGTGGACAGTCCCGAGCCGTCCACCATGCGCAGTACCGCAGGGTCGACGCCCAGACCGCTCAGCTTGCTGGTCAGCACTTCGAGCCCGGCCGACCAGCTGCCGTCACCACGAATCTCCCGCCCCATCGCCTTCACCAGGACTTCCGCGTGCCCGTTGTTGCTCAGCTTCAGGAACGGCACGAGGATTTCGCGCAGCGGGATCGACTGCCGCGAAGCGAGCTCCCGCCCACCAGTCGGCACGGTGCCCTTCCCCACTCCCCGGATCGTCACGCCGTGCGCGGCCAGTGCACGCGCGAAGACGTCCGCGGCGTACCCGGCGGGGTCCGGAACCGTGGTGAAGTCCTCGAACGGCTGCGCGCCGACCGGGACGGTCCCGCTCACGACCACCCGGGAACCGCCGTGCTCGCGCGCCACGGTCACATCGGGTTCGCCAGCCGCGGCCGAGGTGGTGGTCCGGTTGTCGATCTGCACCACCCCGGTCGCCGGTTCCAGTCGCACCGCTGCGGGCCGGCCTTCGGCGGTCGGGCTGACCCGCACGATCACGGTTCCGGCGTCGAAATCGGTGTTCGGCGCCACCGTCAGCGCCGAGACCCGGGCGGCGTAGTAGTACGGCTCGTCGTCCCAGGCCCAGCCCGTGCCCAGCGGCACGTCGTCGAACCAGCTGGAGTCGGTCAGCAACCTCCCGCGCACCAGCCGGATCCCGGACGCCACGACCTGTTCCGCGAGCCGGTCGTAGTCGGCCGCGAGCAGCGTCGGGTCACCGGTTCCGCGCAAGTAGAGATCGCCGCTGAGCACCGGACCCAGCTGCGGAGCATCGGTCACCACATCGGTCCGGAACCGGTATTCCGGCCCCAGGGCTTCCAGAGCCGCGGCAGAGGTGAGCAGCTTCGCGTTCGACGCCGGAGTCGCGCGGTCCGCCGCCTGCCGGCTGTAGAGCACCTCGTCGGTGGCCGGGTCGCGCACCACTACGCCGGCGTGCGAGCCGTTCAGCCGCTGGTCGGCGAGGATGTTGTCGAGGTCGATGCGGAGCGCGTCCGGCCCGCTGGGCGCAGCACCGGACGGCGCCACGAGGACGACCGATGCCTCCAGGGCCACTGCAAGTCCGAACGCCACTCCCCACCGTCGACGCATCGCGCAGCTCCCTCGGCTCGCCCGACCAGATCATGCAGCGTAGGCACGGTCGTCACGGACGGTCAACGGATTTACACGGACGGTGCCGAAACGCGGTCCCGCCGAAACGGGCCTCAGCCCACGGCGATCGCGGTCGCCATGGCTAGGAGTGCCCCGCCGCAGCACCGCTCGAAGGCCTTGCGGCGACGCGGATCCGCCAGGAAAGCGGACAGCCAGCGCACCGAGGGCACCACAGCCAGCCACCACGCCGCGAACGCGGACACCGCGACGCCGCTGAGCAGCGCGGCCTGCGTCACCGGGTCCGCCGCCGGGTCCATGGCCTGCGGCAGCAGCGTCAGGAAGGTCAGCATGACCTTGGGGTTGAGCACGTCGGTCAGCAGCCCGCGCAGGAAGACCGCGCCGCCGGAGCGCGGCACGTCGGCCTCGGGTCCCGCCGGCACCACGCCGGACTTCCGCAGGATCTGCAGGCCCATCCAGGCCAGGTAGGCGACGCCGATCACCTTCACCACCAGCAGCGCCGCGGGCACGGTCACGACCAGCGCGGACAGCCCCGCGGTCGCCGCCGTCGCGTGCAGCAGCAGCCCGCAGGTCACACCGGCCGCCGCGAGCCAGCCCCAGCGCGCGCCGTTCGCGGCGTTGCGGGTCACCAGCACGAAGTCGGGCCCCGGTACCAGGACGATCACCAGCAGCGCCAGCAGGAACGACCCCCAGGCGATGTGCACGACGGCTCCTTCGAATCGGATCAGCGGTGGGATACCGAAATCTTCGATGTTCGTTCGCCGTCACGCCAGTCACGCCGTAGCATGTTCGGTTGTGCAGGAATCTGTAGAACTCGATTCGGTGGACTGGCGGATCCTGGAGGAATTGCAGAACGACGCGACCTTGCCGAATCGGGTCCTCGCCGAGCGGGTCGGGTTGGCGGCGTCCAGCTGCCTGCAACGGGTTCGGAGGTTGCGGGAACAGGGCGTGATCACCGGGTCGCACACCGACGTCAACCCCGCCGCGACGGGGCTGGCGCTGGAGGCGGTGGTGGCGATCAACGTCCGCCCGCACACCCGCGAAGTCGTCGACATGTTCCGGGAATTCGTGATGGCGCAGCCGGAAACCCGCTCCCTGCTGCACGTCAGCGGGCAGGCCGACTTCCTGCTGCACGTGGCGGTCGCCGACACCAAACACCTGCAGGAGTTCCTGGTGGACAAGCTCGCGTCCCGCACCGAGGTCCGGCATTTCACCAGCTCGATCGTGCTGGAGCAGCTGCACACCCGAGCCTTGACGCCGCCGCGGCACCTGCGCCCGAAGCGCCGCCGCCGGTCCGGCCAGGCGTGATCAGTCGGTTACCCGGAGCAGGCCTTCCTGCACGACGGTGGCGACGAGTTGGCCGTCGCGGGAGAAGAACCGGCCGGTGGCCAGGCCGCGAGCGCCGGAGGCGCTGGGCGAAGCGCAGTCGTAGAGCAGCCACTCGTCGGCACGGAAGCGCCGGTGGAACCACATCGCGTGGTCCAGGCTCGCGCCGTTGACCTTGTCCAGGCCCCAGTACACGCCGTGCCGCGCCAGCACCGCGTCGAGCAGTGTCATGTCGGAGGCGAACGCCGCGATGCACACGTGCAGCAGGTCGTCGTCGGGCAGCACGCCGTCGCCGCGCATCCACACCTGGCTGCGGGCCTCGCGCGGGCCGCGGTCGCGGCTGACCCACGGCGGCTCCGTCACGTAGCGCACGTCGATCGGCCTCGGCTGGGCGCGCCCGAGCTTCTCGATCATCGGACCGATCTGCTCGCCGAAGGTCGGCAGCGTCTCGGGGTCCGGCACCTCGGGCATCGGCTCGGCGTGGTCGATGCCGTCCTCGTCCACCTGGAAGGACGCGGACAGCGAGAAGATCGTCTTGCCGCGCTGCACGGCGACCACGCGGCGGGTGGTGAACGACCGGCCGTCGCGGGTGCGGTCGACCTCGTAGACGATCGGGATGCTCGGGTCGCCGGGCCGGATGAAGTAGGCGTGCAGCGAGTGCACCCGCCGCTCCGGCGGCACGGTGCGACCGGCGGCGACCAGTGCCTGGCCTGCGACCTGGCCACCGAACACGCGGACCGGCGAGGAGGCCGGGCTGACGCCGCGGAAGATGTTCTCCTCGATGCGTTCGAGGTCGAGCAGCGCGACCAGGCTGTCGAGCACCGGTTGGCCGTGCGGCATGCCGTTGACGTCGCGCAGGACCTCGCCCTGCAGGCGGGTTCCCGCGGGATCGGCCGCAGCGGCTCGGGCAGCTTCGGTCACTGCTCTCCTCGGAGTAGTACGCTGGTTTGCCGGACGGGAGCGCCGGGTGGCTCCCGTCCGAGAATGCGGATCAGACGTGGTCTTCCTCGCCCAGCCGGTGCACGCGGATGAGGTTGGTGGAACCGACCGTGCCGGGCGGCGAGCCCGCGACGACGACGACCATATCGCCGCGCTGCGACCGGCCGATCGACAGCATCGCCTGGTCCACCTGCCGCACCATCTGGTCCGTGGTGTCCACCTTAGGGACCAAGAACGTCTCCGTCCCCCAAGTGAGAGCGAGCTGACTCCGCACGGATTCCTCGGGGGTGAACGCCAGCAGCGGCAGCCTGGTGTGCAACCGGGCCAACCGGCGCACGGTGTCGCCGGACTGCGTGAAGGCGACCAGCGCCTTGGCGTTGAGGCGTTCGCCGATGTCGCGCGCCGCGTAGGAGATGACGCCGCGCTTGGTGCGCGGGACGTGGCTCAGCGGCGGCGGTGCCGTCGATCCCGCCTCGACCGCTTCGACGATGCGCGCCATCGTCTGCACTGTCTCGACCGGGTAGCGGCCGACGCTGGTCTCGCCGGAGAGCATCACCGCGTCGGTGCCGTCGAGCACCGCGTTGGCGACGTCGGAGGTCTCCGCCCGCGTCGGACGCGAGTTGTTGATCATGGAGTCCAGCATCTGGGTCGCGACGATGACCGGCTTCGCGTTCTCCCGCGCGATCCGGATCGCCTTCTTCTGCACCAGCGGCACGTGCTCGAGCGGCAACTCGACGCCGAGGTCACCGCGGGCGACCATGACGCCGTCGAAGGCCAGCACGATGGCCTCCAGGTTGTCGACGGCCTCCGGCTTCTCCAGCTTCGCGATCACCGGGATGCGGCGGCCGACCCGGTCCATCACCTGGTGCACCAGATCGATGTCGGCCGGGCTGCGGACGAAGGACAGCGCGATGAAGTCCACGCCCAGCTCGAGCGCGAACTCCAGGTCCTCGATGTCCTTTTCGGACAGTGCTGGCACCGAAACATCCATGCCAGGCAAGGAAATTCCCTTGTGATCCGAGACCGGACCACCCTCCGTCACCTCGCAGATGACGTCGTTATCCTCGACGCCGGTGACGATCAGCCCCACCTTGCCGTCGTCGACCAGCAACCGGTCGCCGACCTTGGCATCGCTGGCGAGGCCCTGGTACGTGGTGGACACCCGGTCGTGGGTGCCCTGGACGTCGTCGACCGTGATGCGCACGATGTCGCCGGTTCGCCACTCGACCGGCCCGGCGGCGAACTTGCCGAGGCGGATCTTCGGCCCCTGCAGGTCACCGAGGATGCCGACGGCGCGACCGGACTCCTTGGCCGCGGCCCGCACCATCTCGTAGACCTGCTGGTGGTCGGCGTGGCTGCCGTGGCTGAAGTTCAGCCGGGCGACGTCCATTCCGCTGCTGACGAGCTCGGCCACCTTGTCCGGTGTGGCGGTGGCTGGGCCCATGGTACAAACGATCTTGGCTCGTCGACTCACGTTATGCCAGCGTAGTCTGTTGACCGACGTGCGCAGCACTCAGCCATGCCTGTCGACGCCGATCGGAGAGATCGTTGCTGGATCATTACAGAACGCGGCTCACCCGGATACTGTTCGGCGTCGCGGTCCTGGCCAGCCTGGTGATCATCTTCACGCCGGACTCGGGGGTGCCGACCGCGCCGCCGGGCACCGACAAGGTGGTGCATTTCGTGCTGTTCGGCGCGCTGGCGGCGACCGGCCGCATCGCCGGATTCCGGACGTCGAGGCTGCTGCCGGGCCTGGTGGGCTACGCGGCCGCCTCGGAGATCTTGCAGGGGCTGCTGCCGATCGGCCGCAGCTGCGAGGTGGCCGACGGGCTCGTCGACGTGGCGGGTGCGGTGGCGGGCTGGGCGGCCGTGCGGCGGATGCGGCAGGTCAGCGGCGCTTCTTCTCGGTGACTCCGATGTGGTCGGCGCACCACTGGTTCAGTTCGCGCACCGCGACCCAGGACTGCCGAACCCGGTCCAGGCAAGCGCGCTCGTAGAGGATGTCATCGGACTCCCAGGCGCGGAATGCGTAGAGCGTGCGGTGCCGCAGCAGGTCCAGCCGCGGGTGGTCGGCCGCGAAGCCGCGCGGCCGGCTCTTGAGGGTCTCTCCCGCGATCTCCCACCCCTGCCCGACGAGCGCGGCCAGCAACGCCCGCAGCCGCTCGCCGTGGATGTCGGTGTCGACCGCGGCGCGGAACCTGGCCAGCTGGTCGGACTCGGTGTGGTAGCAGCCCCCGGCGACGAGCATCCCGTCCGCGCCGACCTCGACGTAGTAGGCGCCGCTCCCGCGTCCCTGCTCGATCACGGCGCCGCAGTGCGTCTTGTAGGGCGACTTGTCGGCGCTGAACCGCACGTCCCGGTACGGCCGGAAGACCTTGCCCTTCCCGAACCCGGGCGCGAACTCGGGCTCCAACTCGGCGAGCAACGCCTCCATCGGAGCCCGAACGTGCTCCTGGTAAAGAGCGAGGTTGTCGCCCCAATAAGCCTTGGAGTTGTCGGCCCGGAGGCCGTCGAAGAACTCCAGCGCACCATCCCCGAAACCGTCGAACCGCACGCCGCCACCCTATGCCCGGCCGTTGACAGCGCCTTCGGGCTCTTGCGGCTTGGCTTTTCATGCGGTTGTGCGCTCCCGGAACCACGTTAGTGGGCGTGCAGTGGTGACCATGAAGCTGCGACCAGACCGTAGACGACGAGCCTGTCGAGAACCCTCCAACACGTGCGCCGCCGGAATCACCGAGAACTCGGCGCTTCTCTTCAGGTCACTCCTGAACGAATTCTGCTCGTATTTAGGAGACAATGCTATGAGCACTGCTACCACTTCGGGCACCTGGTCCTTGATCAGCCTCCCTTCCTCTGAAGCATCAGGCCTGGACACCGAGCACGTGACGTGGGGCGACGGCGGGAGCGGGTACGAGTTCCGCGGCGGCAGGGTCGACGTGCGGCTCGACGGCCAAGAATTCACGTTGGGGACCTTTACGCACAAGAACTTCCCGACCACACCGATGTCGTCGAACCAGTTCGACGTGGATCTCAAGGTCAAAATCAAATTCGACGACGGAACCAAGAGCGACTTCAGCTTCCGCTTCCACCACTTCGAAACGCCGAACAACTCTGCGGCTCCGGACGACCTGGTCGACCTGCCGACGTTCGTCTCTCCCGAGACGGTGAAGGTCAACGGCGCGGAATACGCAGTTGTGATCAGCGGGTTCAAGCAGGACGGGCAGATCGTCAGGCAGTTCAAGAGCCCCGAGAACGGATCGAACAGCGCTCACATAGTCGCCATGTTCTCCCGGGTGGGCAAGCCGGATGTCGTGGTGACCGAGGTGGTCTACAAGGGGAAGGTGAAGGGAGCCCAAGCAGACGAGTACGTCGAGATCCAGAACCGGGGCACCGTGAGCGCTGAGATGTCCGGCTGGGTGCTGGGGGCCGACGACCCCGGGCAGGACTTCACCTTCCCGCCCGGGACGGTGCTGCAGCCGGGGCAGCGGATCCGCGTCTACACCAACGAGATGCACCCCGGCTACGGCGGCTTCTCCTACGGCAGCAAGCGACCGATCTGGAACGACAAGGGCGATGTCGCCAGGCTGCGCGACGCGAACGGGCACCCCGTCTCCGACTTGTCGTACGGCGACAAGGCACTCGTTGGGTGCCAAAGCCCTGACCGGCCGTCGGGGTCGTGAGCACTTTGGGCTGCCGTAGCAGCCTGCCGTAGCAGCCCAAAGTGCTCACGAGTCAAGATCCCAGGTCAGGGGCCGCGCAGCGGGTTAAGCTCGAAGCGTGGTCTCCACTGCGCGAGCCCGTGTGCGGGAGCCAGCGGGCAACCTCCCGGCCGACGTCACGAGCTTCGTCGGCCGACGCCGCGAGATCACCCACACCAAGCGACTGCTGGCCGAATCCCGGGTCGTGACCCTCACCGGCCCCGGCGGCGTGGGCAAGACCCGCCTGGCAATTCGGGTCGCGGGCAACATGCGCCGCTCGTTCCGCGGCAAGGCGTGGTGTGTCGGACTGGAGGACATCCGGGACGGCTCGCTGGTGGTCGACGCGGTCATCGAGCAGCTCGGCATCGGCGGCCCGTCCGGCGGGGAAGACATCGATACCGTCATCGAGCAGCTCAAGTCCCGCGAGATGCTGCTCGTGCTGGACAACTGCGAGCAAGTGATCGAGGATGTCGCGCTGCTGGTGGACGCGGTGGTGCGCTGGTGCCCCGGGGTGCGGGTGCTGGCCACCAGCAGGCAGTCCCTCGGCGTCGCCGGTGAGGCGACCATGGTCGTCCCGCCGCTGCAGGTGCCCGACATCGAGCACCTGCCGCCACCGGAGTCCTACGAGCAGTTCGCCTCGGTGCGGCTGTTCGTCGAGCGGGCCAAGGCCGCGGTCCCCGAGTTCGAGGTCACCAACGACGAGAACGCCATCGCCCTCATGCGGCTGTGCCATCACCTCGACGGCAACCCGCTGGCGATAGAGCTGGCGGCGGTCCGGCTGCGGTCGCTGTCGCTGCAGCAGCTGGAAGGACGCCTGGCCGAGCGCTACGACCTGCTCACCGAGGGCCGTCGCGGCGCTCCCGCCCGGCAGCAGACGCTGCGCGCGTTGATCGACTGGAGCTACGAGCTGGCCACCACCCAGGACCGGATCACTTGGGCGCGGGTGTCGGTGTTCTCCGGGTCCTTCGACCTCGCGGCCGCCGAGCACGTGGCCGGCAACGGGCTGTCGGACTCCGATGTGCTGGGCGCCATCCACTCGCTGGTGGACAAGTCGGTGCTGATGCGCGAGGAGGAAGGCGGCGAGGTCCGCTTCCGGCTGCCGCACACCCTGCGCGAATACGGCCAGGACAAGCTCGTCGAGTCCGGCGAGCTGGCGACCATGCGGCAGCGGCACTGCGCCTGGTACTCCGATCTGGCCGGGCGCTTCGCCGCGGAGTGGATCGGCCCGGACCAGGTCACCTGGGTCAACCGGTTGCGCAGCGACCAGGGCAACCTGCGCGTCGCGCTGCACACGGCCGCGGCGAGCCCGGAAACGGCCGGGGTAGCGCTGCAGATGTGCACCGACCTCTGGCAGTACTGGGGCATCCGCGGTCTCAACGGCGAGGCCCGGCACTGGCTCGACCAGGCGTTGGCCATCGCTCCCACCGAAGTGCCCGAGAGGGTGCGCGCGTTGTGGGTCAGCGCGTGGTTCGCCCTGCTGCAGGGCGATCTCGACAAGGTCCTGCCGACGGCGGAGCAGGCCACGGTGCTGGCCGCTCAGCGCGGCGAGGAGACGGAGAAGGCGTACCTGGCGCTGGTGCGCGGGCTGGCGGCGTTCTTCCTGAACGACTCGCCGCGCGCCGCCGGGCTGGCGGAGGACGCGCTCAGCCGGTTCCGCAAGCACGACGTGCTCGTCGGCGAGCTGTTCGCCCTGTTCGGGCTCGGCCTGATCAAGGGCTTGGGCGGAGATCACGAGTCCGGGCTGGAGCTGCTCTCGGAAGGCATCCGGTCGTCGACCGAGCTCGGCGAGCTGTACTGGCGCTCCTACTCGCTGTGGGCGTCGGCGCAGGTCGAGGTGCGGCGGGGCGAACCGGAGCGGGCCGAGGCCGCGGCGAAGGAGGCGCTGCGGCTGCAGCGCGAGCTGGACAACCGGCTGGGCATGGCCTTCAACATCGACACCCTCTCCTGGATCGCGCAGCAGCAGGGCAGGAACGACCGCGCCGCCCGGCTGTTCGGCGCGGCCTCGGCGGTGTGGGACGCCGTGCGAGCGGCACCTGGCTTCTGGGCGAGGTTCGCCGGAGACCATGACGAGCACGAGGCGCAGACCCGCTCGGCGCTCGGGGATTCGGCCTTCCAGGCGGCGTTCGACCGCGGCCGTCAGCTGTCGTTGGCGGACACCATCGACTTCGCGCTGGAGGTCAAGCGGCACGCGCGGCCGCGCGCCGACGACAACGTGCACCCGATGCCGTTGACCCGGCGCGAGCGGCAGATCGCGGAGCTCGTCGCGCAGGGCAAGACGAACAAGGAGATCGCCGAGAGCTTGGTGATCGCGCAGCGCACCGTCGAGGGCCACGTGCAGAACATCCTGACCAAGCTCGACTTCTCGTCGCGGGCGCAGATCGGCGGCTGGGTGGCCGCGCAGAAGACGAGTGATACGAGCGACACCATTTCCAGGCAATCTCACTTTCTGTAGTCGATCCGCCCCGAATCCTCGCCCAATTGGTTGAACCTAGGTACCCGTGTACGTACAAACCTCGGTGCGCGTGCACTCTCCGTCCCGGATTCTCGGTTCTCGTGACCCCCGACCAACCGAACATCCCCGACCAGAACCTCCCCGACCGAAATACCCGCTGCCCCGACCGGCACCGCTGGGAGAGGGCAGTCCCGCAGGCGGCGAGCTGGATCCGCGCCGCGTTCGCCGGCGACTCGGCGAACCGGCAGCACCGCGTTCCCCCGAAGTCGCGGTCCCTGCAGCTCGGTGCCGCCGTGGCCGCGTTCGGCGTGATCGCCGTGTTCACCTCCGCCGGCACGAAGACCGAGAACCCCCAGGTGCAGGCCGCCGCGGACGTCACCTCGCTGGCCGCTGAGCAGCTCCCCGTCCCGGCGGCGCCCGCGCAAGCGCCCGCCCTTGAGGTCGCCCCCGCTCCCGCCGCGCAGCCCGCCCCCGAGGCTGCCCCCGAACCGGCGAAGCAGGAGCCGCCGGCCGAGCAGGTGGCCGAGAAGCCCAAGGACCAGATCGGCGGCTGGATCAACGAGGCGATCGGCGTTCTGGAGAAAAACGGCATCCCGCGCGACCAGGTCGACGCCGACGCGATCCGCACGATCATCATGCACGAATCCAACGGAAACCCGAACGCCACCAACAACTGGGACTCCAACGCGGCGGCCGGCACCCCGTCGATCGGTCTGATGCAGACCATCGAGCCGACCTTCCAGTCCTACGCGCTGCCCGGCCACGGCGACATCTACAACCCGGTCGACAACATCGTCGCGGCGACCCGGTACGCGATCACGACCTACGGCTCGCTCGGCAACGTCCCCGGCGTCGCAGGCCTGAGGTCCGGCGGCAGCTACTCGGGCTACTGAGGCGGTATATTGGCGGGTCGGGTCTGCGCGCAGGTCGCAAGCCCGCCCCCAACGAACCCGCCCAGGCACGAGGTGGCGAATTGTCCAACGCCCGAGTAGATCGGGACACCGTCCGCGCCCAGGAGATCGCAGCCGAGCAGCAGTATCTCTCGATGCTGTACGCGAAGCTCGACGCCCTGCGGCAGGAAACCACGCGGCGGCTGAAGGAAACGCTGCGGGACAGCGGCGGCCCGCCGCAGGCCCGCACCGAACGCGACATCTCCACCCGGATGTACACCGACAGGCTGACCCAGCTGAGCGCGGTGGAGCACGGGATGTGCTTCGGGAGGCTGGACCTCGACAGCGGCGAGACGTTCCACGTGGGCCGGCTCGGGTTGTTCGACGAGGACAACGAGTACGAGCCGCTGCTGGTGGACTGGCGGGCCCCGGCGGCCCGGCCATTCTACCTGGCCACCGCCGCCGCGCGGGACGGCGTACGCCGGCGGCGGCACCTGCGCACCAGCTGGCGGAAGGTGCTGGACTACGAGGACGAGGTGCTTGACCTCGACGCCGCAGAGCAGGGCAGCGACCTGGGGCTGGCCGGGGAGGCCACGCTGCTGGCCCGGCTCGACGCCCGCCGCACCGGACAGATGCAGGACATCGTCGCCACCATCCAGGGGGAGCAGGACCGGATCATCCGCGCCGGGCTGAACGGCGTGCTGGTGGTGCAGGGCGGCCCCGGCACCGGCAAGACCGCCGTCGCGCTGCACCGCGCCGCCTACCTGCTGTACACCTTCCGCGAGCAGCTGTCCAAGCGCGGCGTGCTCGTGGTCGGGCCAAACCCGACGTTCCTGCGCTACATCGGGCAGGTCCTGCCGTCGCTGGGTGAAACCGGCGTCCTTCTGTCCACTGTGGGCGGTCTGTACCCGGGGATCACGGCCACCGGCGGGGAATCCGCGCGGGCGGCGGAGATCAAGGGCCGCGCGAGCATGGTCGACGTGCTCGCCGCCGCGGTCCGCGACCGGCAGCAGGTGCCCGCGGACTACACCGAACTCACCTTCGACGGCGAGGCGCTGCGCATCGACCGGCGCACCGCGACCCAGGCTCGCACCCGCGCCCGCCGGTCCCGCAGGCCGCACAACCTCGCCCGGCGGGCCTTCCGCAACGAGATGTTCTCGGCGCTGACCCTGCAGGTCGCCGACCGGCTGGGCCGCGACCTACTGGACCGCCGCGACCTCGACGACATCAACCGCGAACTGCGCGCCGATGCGGTGGTCAGCAAGGCGCTGGATGAGCTGTGGCCGGAGATCACCCCGCAGGAGCTGCTGGACGACCTGCTGTGCTCGCCCGACCGGTTGGCCACCGCAACCCGCAAGCACCTCGACGACGACGAGCGCGACGAGCTGCTGCGCCTGCCGGGCACGCCGTGGGCGCCCACCGATGTGCCCTTGCTGGACGAGCTCGCCGAGCTCCTCGGCGAAGACGACGCCCAGGAGCGGGCCGAGCGCGAACGCCAGCAGCGTGAGGAACTCGCCTACGCGCAAGGCGTTCTGCACATCATGGAGCAGGACGAGGAGCTCGCCGACGAGGAACGGCTGCGGGTCTCCGACGTGCTGGACGCCGACCTGCTGGCCGAGCGGTTCCGCGCCACCAGCGACCTGACCGCGGCCGAACGCGCGGCCGAGGACCGCACCTGGACCTTTGGCCACGTCATCGTCGACGAGGCGCAGGAGCTGTCCCCGATGGCGTGGCGGGTGCTGATGCGGCGCTGCCCGAGCCGGTCGATGACGCTGGTCGGCGACGTCGCCCAGACCGGCGCGCTGGCCGGGGCCGACTCCTGGCACGACGTGCTGCACCCGTACGTGCAAGACCGCTGGAAGCTGGTCGAGCTGACCGTCAACTACCGCACCCCGGCCGAGATCATGGCCATCGCCGCCGACGTGCTGTCCGAAATGGACACCGAGCTGGTGGCACCGCGCTCGGTGCGCACCAGCGGGCACCAGCCGTGGACCCGCCAGGTCGACGACCTCGCCGCCGCGCTGCCGGAGGCGGTCGCCGAGGAACTGCGCGGGGTCGGGGATGGCCGCCTCGCGGTGCTGATGCCGCCGGAGCTGCTGGCCGGAATCGGACCGCGGCTGGCGGCATCCCTGCCGGACGCGGTGATCGGCACCCGCCCGGACGACCTGGAATCGCCGTGCGTCCTGCTGACCGTCGACCAGGCCAAGGGCCTGGAGTTCGACTCGGTCCTGGTGGTCGACCCGGCGGCGATCGTGGCGGGATCCGAGCGCGGGCTCAACGACCTCTACGTGGCGCTGACCCGAGCCACCCAGCGCCTCGGCGTGGTCCACCCCGACGAGCTCCCGGCGGTGCTGCGCGGCAGGTGAACCGATGGTCGGGCACTGACCGCCGGGGGCACCCACAGTCCGGGGAAGCTCGGGTTCCGCTAAGAGCCTGTCGGCGAATGCCGTCTGCGCCTTTGGAAGCGGCGCAGCCGCTTGCATCCACCTTGCCAGGACGACCATCGGCGGGTTCTGAGAGGTTTTCTGGCGAGGACGGCCCCTCCGCCGTGTATTGGACATACATCAGGAGGGGCACCCGCAGTCCAGGGAACCTCTCAGGTTCCGCTAAGCGACCACCCAGCCAGACCATTCACCAACAGGCTCTAAGCGACCACCCACCCAGACCATTCACCAATAGCCTCTGCGAGACTCGACCGGGTGGATTCCGATTTCGTCCAGTGGCTCCGCGACCTTGGCCAAGACGGCCTGGCAGCAGTCCTGAAGAACCGCCCCGAGTCAGCGGGCGCCCAGTCACTGCCCCACCTGGCGGCCGTGCTTGACTCCCCTGGCGCCGTGCAGCGCGGGTTGGAGCGGCTCGACGCCGGGTCCAGCGCGGTACTCGCAGCGCTCTGCATTCTCGGGGACGGCTGCACCCGCGGCGCGATCGAGCAGTTGCTTGGCAACGATCCCGAACTCGATCGCGCGCTGCGAGTGCTGGAGGAACATGCCCTCATCCGGCCGAGTTCGCAGGGAGGGTTCCAGCTTGCCGTACCGCTGCGCGATCTTCGCACTGCGGGGCTGGGCCGCCCGGTGGCGACGCTCCTCCGCCCTCATGTGAGCAATACCATCCGTGGGATCGCCGAAGCGCTCGGGTTGGCGCCCGCCAAGCGGAAGGCCGACACGGTACAGCGGATCGAAGAGTTCATGCGGGACCCGGCGAAGGTGTCCGCCGAGCTCGCGAAAGCCCCCGGCCCGACCGTTGAGCTCGCCATGCAGTTGGCCCACGATGACTCGGTGCTCGGTTACGCTCTCGGCGGCCCGTCGCTACAGAGCCCGGAGGTGCGCTGGCTGCTCGACCGGGGTTTCCTCATCAACCAGAGCCAGTTCACGGGCTACGGCGGCCCAGTGGAAATGCCCTGCGAGATCGGGCTGGCGCTGCGCGAATCCGCCGACCAACCGGCGCTTCGGCCCGAACCCGCGACGCCGGCGATTCACCTGGTCGACTCCATCGAGATCGACAAGGCGGCGGCGTTGGCCGCGATCGGGTTCGTCGACGGGGTGGCTCGACTGCTCGAATACTGCGCCGCCAACCCGCTGGCGCAGCTGCAGAACGGCGGTATCGGTCTTCGGGTGCTCAAGCAGGTCGCGAAGGCCCTACGGACCGACCAGCACGAGGTTCGGCTGTGGTTGGAGACCGCCGCCGCAGCCGAGCTGCTCAGCATCGACGGAACAGGCTGCGTCGTTCTGTCGAACCTCGCCGACGCCTGGCAGCAGGCAACACCCGCACAACGCTACGTCCAACTGGTGCGTGCCTGGTGGAAGCAGCCTGCCGCAGCCATGGTCAGCAAAGTCATGGAAAAGCCCGAACCGGCTCTGCTCCCGCGCCACGACACGCTCTACCGGCTGTTCCGCATGGACCTGCTGGCCGAGCTTTCCGGCTGGGCAACCGGTTCCGCGTTGAGCGAGCCCAACCTGATCGGCGAGAAGCTGGCCTGGAAGCGACCGGGGCGCTACTGCTGCGCGGACTGCCTGGTCGATCTCATCGAGGTCACCTGGCCCGAGGCCGAAGCTGTCGGCGCGATCGCTCGCGGCGCGGTGTCCGCACTGGGCCGTTGCGTGGACGACGAGGCAGCGTTGCTGGCGGCCGCCACGCAGCTGTTGCCCAGAGCGCAGGAAACCGTACTCCTGCAGGCGGATCTGACCGCAGTGGTGGCTGGTACGCCCAGCGGCCAACTCGCTGCCGCGCTGAACCTGATGGCCGACCCCGAAGGCCGGGACACCGCATCGACCTGGCGGTTCAGCCCCGAATCCGTCCGACGGGCAATGGATCAGGGCCATACCACCGAGGACCTGCTCGGCAAGCTCACCGAAATGGCCCACACGGGCGTGCCGCAACCGCTGGAATACCTGATCAAGGATGTCGGACGGCGATTCGGCCAACTTCAGGTCCGAAACGTGCACTGCTGCGTGCTCGGCGAAGAAGCCCTTCTGTTGGAGGTCAGCCGGCACCGCGCGCTGCGCGAGCTGTCGCTGCACGTCTTGGCACCGACCGTGCTCGCGTCGAGCAAACCGGTGCAGGAGACCTTGGCCGCGCTGCGGAAGGCGGGATACGCCCCGGTGCAGCAGCAGGCCGACGGCACCGTCGCAGTCGAACGCACCGTCGTCGACCGCCCGCCGCTGCACGTGGAGCAGCCCTACTACCGGGCTGCGCCGGAACCGCTGTCGCAAGCCGAACTCCGCGGAGTCGCCGAGCACCTGCTGGCCCAACCGGACAAGGCTCCGTCCGGCGTTGCACTGCCGGGGAATCCCTGGATCGACATCCAGATCATGTCGCCGGGCTCGCTGGACGAAATGACAGATCCGTTCGAGGACCTGGTTCCCTTCCTCGCCGAACGGACCGCACTTACGGGGCCCGAACTCGCACTCCTCGCGAAGGCACTGGAAGCAGGCACCGACGTGGAGATCGAATACCGGGAACAGAACGGCCATCCCACGTCGCGTGTCATTACGCCGGACGACGTAGACGAGGTCTACCTGGACGCCTTCTGCCACCTACGCGAAGACGAACGCCAGTTCCGCCTGGACCGAATCCGCTCCGTCGCCGCAGTGAAACGCCGCCGCACGAAAAGGTGAAGTGAGGGGCACCCGTGACCAAATAACTGGGTCACGGGTGCCCCTCGCCCCCCGAGCGCGATCACCCCGAGGACCACCACGGCCGGCGCCTGCACAACTTGCAGGCCTCGCGGATCCGCCCAGCCCAACGCCCGTGAGCGTTTTTCGGTGCTATGGCACCCAAAATCACTCACGGCGGGTGCCCCTCGCCTCGGAAAAATCACACCGCCAGGGGAAGCGCGGTGGGGTGGACCGGGGACGGGAGGCGGGAGTCGCCGGTGAGGTGGGCGTCGACTGCGTTGGCCACCGAGCGGCCCTCCGCGATCGCCCACACCACCAGGGACGCGCCGCGGTGCGCGTCGCCGCAGACGAACACGCCCGGGGCCGTGGTCTCCCAGTTCGAGCCGCAGCCGATGGTGCCGCGCTTGGTCAGCTCGATGCCCAGGCCGTCCAGCAGCCGCATGTGCTCGACGCCCTCGAAACCGATGGCCAGCAGCGCCAGATCGCAGGGCAGCTCCTGGACCTCGTCGGACATCGGCACGACCTGCCGACGGCCCTCCGCGTCGCGCTGCACCTTCACCTCGCGCAGCCGCACAGCGCGCACGTTGCCTTCGTCGTCGCCGACGAACGACTCGATCGCCACCGCGAACTTCCGCTCCCCAGCTTCCTCGTGCGCCGGGTAGGTGCGCAGGATGTACGGCCAGGTCGGCCACGGCGACCGGTCGTCGTCGCGGGACGTCGGCGGCTGCGGGTAGTTGTCCAGCTGCGTCACCGAAAGCGCGCCCTGCCGGGTCGCGGTGCCGTAGCAGTCCGCGCCGGTGTCGCCGCCGCCGAGGATGATGACGTGCTTGCCCTGCGCCGAGATCGGCGTCGGACCGTCGCCCTCGCACTCCTTGTTCGCCGGCACCAGGTGCTCCATGGCCAGATGCACGCCCTTGAGGTCCCGCCCCGGGATCGTGGTGTCGTCGCGGCTACGCAGCGCGCCCACCGCTAGCACCACGGCGTCGTAACCGGCGCGCAGTTCCTCGACGGTCAGGTCGACGCCGACCTCGCAACCGGTGATGAACCTGGTGCCCTCGGCGCGCATCTGCGCCAACCGCCGGTCCAGGACGGACTTCTCCATCTTGAACTCGGGGATGCCGTAGCGCAGCAGCCCGCCGATGCGGTCGTCGCGCTCGTACACGGTCACCTCGTGCCCGGCGCGGGTCAGCTGCTGAGCCGCGGCGAGCCCGCCCGGCCCGGAGCCGACCACGGCCACCCGCTTGCCGGTGTGCGCCTCCGTCACCTGCGCGGTGACGTACTCGTTCTTCCAGCCGACCTCGGCGATGGTCTCCTCGACCCGCTTGATGGCCACCGCGCCGCCGGCCTCCGGCGAGATCGCCAGCACGCAGCCGGCCTCGCACGGGGCGGGGCACAACTTGCCGGTGAACTCCGGGAAGTTGTTGGTGGCGTGCAGCCGCTCGCTGGCGTCCTGCCACTGGCCGCGGCGGACCATGTTGTTCCACTCCGGGATCAGATTGCCCAGCGGGCACCCGGCCGAACCGGAATGGCAGAACGGGATGCCACAGTCCATGCACCGCGCGGCCTGCGTGGCGGTCTCCGCCTTGCGGCCCTCGGCGGACAGCGCGGCGTAGACCTCGTGCCAGTCGCCTAGCCGCTCGTCGACGGGACGCTTGGGGGCGTCGGCCCGCGCGTGCTTCAGAAATCCCCTCGGGTCAGCCACGGGAAGCCTCCATGATTGCCTCGTCCACGTCCCGGCCTTCGATCTTGGCCATCCGCATGGCGTCCAGGACTCGCTGGTAGTCGCGCGGCATCACCTTGGTGAACGCCGCAGAGCGCCGCGGCCAGTCGCCGAGCAGCGAGGCCGCCACCGCCGAACCCGTCAGGTCGCGGTGCTGCTGCACGACCTCGTGCAGCCACTTCAGTTCCTTGGCGCTGGGCCGCTGCAGGTCCACCATCGCGGTGTTCACCCGCACCGGGTCCAGGTCGAGCACGTAGGCGATGCCGCCGGACATCCCGGCGCCGACGTTGCGGCCGGTGCCGCCGAGCACCACCGCGCGACCACCGGTCATGTACTCGAAGGCGTGGTCACCGGCGCCCTCGGCGACCGCGAGCGCGCCGGAGTTGCGCACGCAGAACCGCTCGCCGACCTTGCCGCGCAAGAAGATCTCGCCGCGGGTCGCGCCGTAGCCGATCACGTTGCCCGCGATCACCTGGTCCTCGGCGACGAACGCCGAATCCGGGTGCGGGCGCACGACGATCCGCCCGCCGGAGAGGCCCTTGCCGACGTAGTCGTTGGCGTCGCCGACCATGTCCAGCGTGATGCCCGGCGGTAGGAACGCGCCCAGCGACTGCCCTGCCGAACCCTCCAGTTCCACGTGAATGGTGTCCGCCGGCAGGCCCTCGCCGCCGTAGCGGCGGCTGACCTCGGCGCCCAGCAGCGTGCCGACGGTGCGGTTGACGTTGCGCACCGGCAGCTCCAGCCGCACCGGGCGGGCGTCTTCCAGCGCCGCCTCGGCGAGCTGGATGAGCGTGCGGTCCAGCGCGTGGTCCAGGCCGTGGTCCTGCTCGCGGACCCGGCGCCGCACCGGCGAGTACGGGGTCTGCGGCTCGGTGAACACCGGGGTCAGGTCGAGGCCGCGCGCCTTCCAGTGCGCCATCGCCTCGTCCCTGCCCAGCGCCGAGACCTGGCCGATGGCCTCGTCCAGGGTGCGGAACCCGAGCTCCGCCAGGTACTCGCGGACCTCCTGGGCGATGAACTCAAAGAAATTCACCACGTGGTCGACCTGGCCGGTGTAGCGCTTGCGCAGCTCCGGGTTCTGGGTGGCGACCCCGACCGGGCAGGTATCGAGGTGACACACGCGCATCATCACGCAGCCCTCGACCACCAGCGGCGCGGTGGCGAAGCCGTACTCCTCGGCGCCCAGCAGCGCGGCGACGACCACGTCGCGGCCGGTCTTGAAGCCGCCGTCGACCTGCACCGTGATCCGGTCGCGCAGGCCGTTGAGCAGCAGCGTCTGCTGCGCCTCGGCCAGGCCGACCTCCCATGGCGTGCCGGCGTGCTTCAGCGACGTCAGCGGCGCCGCACCGGTGCCGCCGTCGTGGCCGGAGATCAGCACCACGTCGGCGTGCGCCTTGGAGACCCCCGCGGCGACGGTGCCGACGCCGATCTCGGAGACCAGCTTGACGTGGACCCGGGCGTACTCGTTGGCGTTCTTCAGGTCGTGGATGAGCTGCGCCAGGTCCTCGATCGAGTAGATGTCGTGGTGCGGCGGCGGGGAGATCAGCCCCACACCCGGCGTGGAGTGCCGGGTCTTCGCGATCCACGGGTACACCTTGTGCGCGGGCAGCTGCCCGCCCTCGCCGGGCTTGGCACCCTGCGCCATCTTGATCTGGATGTCGGTGGCGTTGACCAGGTATTCGCTGGTCACGCCGAACCGGCCGCTGGCGACCTGCTTGACCGCCGAACGCCGCTGCGGGTCGTAGAGCCGGTCGACGTCCTCGCCGCCCTCACCGGAGTTGGACTTGCCGCCGATCCGGTTCATCGCGACGGCCAGCGTCTCATGCGCCTCCGCGGAGATCGCGCCGTAGCTCATGGCGCCGGTGGAGAACCGCTTCATGATCTCCGAGACCGGCTCGACCTCGTCGATGTCGATCGGTGCCCGGCCGCTGTCCAGCTTGAACAGCCCGCGCAGCGTGCCGCCCTCGGCCGCCAGCCGGTCGCACTCCGCCGTGTACTTGCGGAACACGTCGTACTTGCCGGTCTTGGTGGAGTGCTGCAGCAGGAACACCGTCTCCGGGGTGAACAGGTGCAGCTCGCCCTCGCGCCGGTAGGCGTAGTCGCCACCGATCTCCAGCTTGCGGTGCACCCGCTCGGTCGGGTTGTCCGGGTGGGCCCGGCGGTGCCGCTGCGCGACCTCCTCGGCCAGCACGTCCAGCCCGACGCCGCCGAGCTTCGAGGTGGTGCCCTCGAAGTACTCGTCGACGATCTCGCCGGACAGGCCGACGGCCTCGAAGACCTGGGCGGCGGTGTAGGCGCCGACGGTGGAGATGCCCATCTTGGACATCACCTTCAGCACGCCCTTGACCAGCGCCTGCACATAGTTGCGGATCGCGACCTTCGCCCGCGTACCGGTGATCTGGCCGGTGGCGATCATGTCCTCGATGGTCTCGAACGCCAGGTACGGGTTAACCGCCGCGGCGCCGTAGCCGAGCAGCGTGGCGATGTGGTGTACCTCGCGGGCGTCACCGCTCTCCACCACCAGCGCGACCTGCAGCCGCTCCTTGGTGCGCACCAGGTGCTGGTGGACCGCCGAGACCAGCAGCAGCGACGGGATCGGCGCCATCTTGTGGTCGGAGTCGCGGTCGGAGAGCACGAGCACGCGCGCCCCGGCGGCGATCGCCTCGGACGCCTCCTGGCGCACCCGCTCAATGGCTTCGGCCAGCGCCTCGCCGCCACCCTCCACCTCGTAGAGGCCGGACAGCACGGCGGAGGCGAAACCGGGCAGGTCGCCGTCGTCGTTGACGTGGATGAGCTTGGCCAGCTCGTCGTTGTCGATCACCGGGCTGGGCAACACGATGTGCCGGCAGGACGCGGCCGACGGGGCCAGCAAGTTCTGCTCCGGGCCCATCACGCGGGCCACCGAGGTGACGATCTCCTCCCGGATCGCGTCCAGCGGCGGGTTCGTGACCTGCGCGAACTGCTGCACGAAGTAGTCGTAGAGCATCCGCGAGCGCTGCGACATCGGCGCCGTCGGCGTGTCTGAACCCATCGAGCCCAGCGGCTCGCCGCCGCCGGTGGCCATCGGCGCCAGCAGCAGGCTGAGCTCTTCCTCGGTGTAGCCGAAGGACAGCTGGCGGCGCACCACCGACTCGTGGGTGTGCACCACGTGCTCGCGGTCCGGCAGCTCGTCGAGGTTGAGCAGCCCGGAGTGCAGCCACTCGTCGTAGGCGTGCTCCCCGGCGAGACCGGCCTTGACCTCCTCGTCGTCGACGATGCGGCCCTGCGCGGTGTCGATCAGTAACATCCGGCCCGGCTGCAGGCGGCCCTTGGCCACCACCTCTTCGGGCTTGAGGCTGAGCACGCCGGTCTCGCTGGCCAGCACCACCCTGTCGTCGGCGGTCCGCCACCAGCGGGCCGGGCGCAGCCCGTTGCGGTCCAGCACCGCGCCGACCAGCGTGCCGTCGGTGAAAGTGACGCACGCCGGGCCGTCCCACGGCTCCATCAGGCTGGCGTGGAACTGGTAGAAGGCCTTGCGCTTGGGGTCCATCTCGGCGTGGTTCTCCCACGCCTCCGGCACCATCATCAGCACCGCGTGCGGCAGGCTGCGGCCGCCCAGGTGCAGCAGCTCCAGCACCTCGTCGAAGGAGGCGGAGTCCGAGCCGTCGCCGGTGCAGATCGGGTACAGCCGGGAGAGGTCGCCAGCAATCACGTCGGAGGCAAGCAGCGCCTCGCGGGCCCGCATCCGGTTGCGGTTGCCGCGAATCGTGTTGATCTCGCCGTTGTGCGCGACGTAGCGGAACGGGTGCGCCAGCGGCCACGACGGGAAGGTATTCGTGGAGAACCGGCTGTGCACCAGCGCGATCGCGCTGACCAGCCGCTCGTCGGTGAGGTCCGGGAAGAAGGCGGGCACCTGCTCGGTGGTCAGCATGCCCTTGTAGACCAGGGTGCGGCTGGACAGCGACGGGAAGTAGAGCTCCAGCCCTTCCCGAGCGGCCTCCCGCTCGGCACGCTTGCGCAGGCAGAACGCCAGCCGATCAAGCTCGACGCCGGCCTCGTCGTGGTGCCCGGCGACCAGCAGGATCGCGAAGTGCGGCATGCACTTCACGGCGGTGGTTCCGACGCCGGCCCGCTCCGGGGTAACCGGCACGTCGCGCCAGCCCAGCACCCGCAGGTTCTCCTCGGCGGCGACCCGCGCCACCAGCTCCTCGGTCTGACGCCGCTGCTCGGCGTCGGTGGGCAGGAAAGCCATACCGGCCGCGTAGCGGTTCTGGCCGGCCTCGTCGGGCTCCGGCAGCTCGACACCAGCCTCGGCGCGCAGCAGCTCGTCCGGCAGCTGCAGCAGGATGCCGGCGCCGTCGCCGCTGGTCGGTTCGGCACCGGCAGCACCCCGGTGCTCCAGGTTCGCGAGCGCGGTCAGCGCGTCGGCGACGATGCCGTGGGAACGGCGGCCGCGGATGTCGGCGACCATGGCGACACCGCAGGAATCCTGTTCCGCTGTTGGGTCGTACAACCCCTGGGCTGCTGGGACGGCGGAGAAGACCACTGCACAGACCTCCCTCGTCATTTCTCGTGCTGGAAGCCCACGGTCAAACGCTGACCTGACTTCATGACTTCTGAGCACGGGACGACGCTGGCCCGCAGATTGGCTACCGGTGGCATGACAGGATTTTTCGGGCTTTCTAAAGCCCGCTCGTGACCGGAGCGTTTAGAGAACTTTAACAGCCGCGATACCTGGAAGCAGCACTCTGTACGTGATGCTGACCATCTTGTAGTAACGCACCGGGTTGGGTTACCCACGCCTGCGGACGCGCGCCGCCGAACACAGTCCGCCGTCAAATTTAACCGCTGGGTCGCGCGCGGGGTAGCCCCAGTTCCGCAGGACACTCACGCGCGGCTCGGACGGCCGATCTTCTCCTGATATCTTTCCAGCTCAGAGCGCTCGCGCTGCGGGTGCTCGCGGGACGCCAGCGCCAAGCGAAACCGGTGTGAACCCGGTGCTGTGCCGCAACTGCGATGGCCCGCCCCCGGGCGGGCACGAGCCAGGTCGCCTTGCGCGTGGCGTCGATGTCCGCCACCCCCGGTGCAGGGGTGCGGCGTCGGCTGCCCGGCCACGCCTGCCCAACCGCACCGGCCGAACGTAGGGAAGACATGACCGGGTTCCGCCGACTCGCCACCCTGCTGCTCGCGATGCTCGCCCTGCTCGCCGGGGTCACCGCGTGCGCCACCCGCCCCCGCTCCGATGCCCCCGCCCCGGCCGACGACCCGGCCGCTGCTTTCCCGGTCAAGGTCGAGCTGCCCGGCGCGCCGCCGGTGACGCTCCCGCAGCAGCCGAAGCGGATCATCTCGCTGTCCCCGACCGCCACCGAGACGCTGTACGCGATCGGCGCCGGCGACCAGGTCATCGCGGTGGACCAGTACTCGAACTTCCCGGCGCAGGCGCCGCGCACCGACCTCTCCGGCTTCACCGCGGACGCGGCCGCCGTCGGCGCGCACACCCCCGACCTGGTCATCGCCCCGGACAACGCCGCGAAGCTGGCGGAGGGGCTGAAGGTGGTCAACGTGCCGACGCTACTCACCCCGTCGGCGGCGACGCTGGAGGACGCCTACCAGCAGATCGAGGTCCTCGGGCAGGCCACCGGGCACACCAAACAGGCCGCGCAGCTGGTCGACCGGATGCGCTCGCAGATCGACGAGATCGTCCGCAACACTCCGCGCCCGCCGCAGCCGCTGAGCTACTTCCACGAGGTCAGCCCGGACTACTACACCGCGACCTCGCAGAGCTTCGTCGGCAGCGTCTACGGCCTGTTCGGGCTGCACAACATCGCCGACCCGGCCGGCGGCAAGTTCCCGCAGCTGTCCGAGGAGCACATAGTGCAGGCCAACCCGAACCTGATCTTCGTCGCAGACACCAAGTGCTGCCAGGTCAACGCGGCGGCGGTGGCCGCCCGGCCGGGCTGGAACACCCTGGACGCGGTGCAGCACGGCCGCATCATCGGACTCGACGACGACATCGCCGGCCGGTGGGGCCCGCGGGTGGTCGACCTGGTGCGCGCGATCGGCGGCGGCGTCGCCAAGGCGCGGCACGGGTGACCGAAGCGCTCAGCCCGGCCCGCGCGCCCCTGCGGCAGACCAAGCTGCGCCCGCGCCACCTGCTGGTCGCGTTGGTGGTGCTGCTGGCGAACATCCTGCTGTCGGTGCTGCTCGGCGCCGCCGAACTCGGCTGGCAGCGGGTGCTCGGGGAGATCGTCGCGCAGCTGACCGGCGGCATGTCGCCGCTGTCCGAACGCGAGGCGGCGATCCTGTGGCAGCTGCGGGTGCCCCGGGTGGTGCTCGGCGTGCTGGTCGGGGCCGCGCTGGCGGTGTCCGGGGCGGCCTTCCAGGGCGTGTTCCGCAACCCGCTGGCCGACCCGTACCTGCTGGGCGCCGCGTCCGGGGCCGGGTTGGGCGCCACCCTGGTGATCACCACCGCGCCGTCCGTCCCGGTGCAGCTCGCGGCGTTCGCCGGCGCGCTCGGCGGCGTTGGCCTGACCTGGCTGGTCGGCCGCTCCGCCGGCCGGGACACCGCGACGCTGGTGCTGGCCGGGGTCGCGGTCGGGGCGTTCCTCACCGCCGGGCAGACGTTCGTGCAGCAGCTGCGTGTGGAGACGCTGGAGCAGGTCTACATGTGGATCCTTGGGCGGCTGACCACCACCGGCTGGCGGGAGGTGCTGGTCGTGCTGCCCTACCTGGCGATCTCGGCGGTCGTGCTCTGCACCTGCGCGCGGCTGCTGGACCTGCTGGGAACCGGCGACGAGGAGGCGGCCGCGCTGGGCGTGCGCCCGGGCCGGGTGCGGCTGCTGGTGCTCACGGCCGCGTCGCTGGCCACCGCCGCGGCGGTGTCGGTGGCCGGGCTGATCGGGTTCGTCGGCCTCGTGGTGCCGCACCTGGTGCGGCTGGCGGTCGGCGGCAGCTTCCGGATCATCGTCCCGCTGTCGCTGCTGTTCGGCGGGGCGTTCCTGGTCGTCGCCGACATGCTCGCCCGAACCGTGCTGGCCCCGGCCGAGATCCCGATCGGCGTGATCACGGCGTTCACCGGCGCACCGTTCTTCGCGGTCCTGCTGCACCGGAGGCGCGCATGAGCACCCTGGAGGTGCACGAGCTGTCGGCCGGATACCGCCGCAGCACGGTGCTTTCCGACGTTTCGACCACTGTGGACAATGGCGGCTGGCTGGGCATCATCGGGCCCAACGGGTCGGGCAAGTCGACGCTGCTGAAGGCCGTCGCGGGACTGGTGCGGCACCACGGCCGGGTGCTGGTCGACGGCCGCCCGCTGGCCTCGCTGCGCCGCCGCGAACGCGCCCAGGCGGTCGGCTACGCGCCGCAGATCCCCCAGCTGCCGATCGGCCTGACGGTCACCGACTACGTCCTGCTCGGCCGCACCCCGCACCTGGGCGTGCTGGGGCGGGAAGGGCCCGCGGACCTGGACGTGGCCGGTTCCCTGCTGGAGCGGCTGGACCTGACGCGACTCGCGGACCGAGCCCTGTCGACGCTGTCCGGCGGCGAACGCCAACGGGCCGTGCTGGCCCGAGCCCTCGCCCAACGGGCCGGCGTCCTGCTGCTCGACGAGCCGACCACAGGCCTGGACGTCGGACACGCCCAGGCCCTGCTCGACCTGGTCGACGAACTGCGCCGGGAGCTGGGCACGACGGTGGTCATGACGCTGCACGACCTGACCCTCGCGGCCCAGTACGCCGAGCGCCTGCTCCTCCTCGACGAGGGCCGCGTGGTGGCCGAGGGGACCCCGACGGAGGTCCTGACCCCGACGGCCCTGGCGGAGCGCTACACGGCCCGGGTCGCGGTCCTGCACACCCCCGACGGCTCCCCGGTCATCGCCCCGATCCGCGCCTGATCAGTCGACGGAACCGCGTTCCACAACCCATTCCGTCTGCTGACCGGTCATCTCTGCGATGAACTCGAAATCCTGGTCGTAGTGGAGCACCGCGAGCGAGCTGCGCTCCGCAACCGCAGCGATCAACAGATCTGGGATCTTCCGACCGCGAAGTCCTTGCGCCGACAAGGCGCGTTGAACACCTCGGGCGCGAACAAAGTCGGTATGTTCGATCTCGATCAACGGGCAAACGGCAACCGCACGCTGCAGCATGTCCCATTCTGATGCGTTACGAGCCGAATGCCCGAGCTCCAGATCGGTCAGGGCACAGCGGGCCAGTGCATGAGAACGAACGAGCTCACCGACGGTCTTGCGGACAGGCTCCTTTCGCAGCCGGGACAACACGCTGGTATCGGCGAGGTACTTTAGCGCCACGCAGCCTCACGATCCTCGAAGTCCATTCCCGCGAGCACGTCGAGTGCAGCCTCGACGTCCTCGCCCTGGAGGCTCATCCCACTAGCCTGCCGGAGGGCAACGTTGATCGTGTCCTTGATCGTCTTGGTTCCCAGCTGCTCCCGGGCCGCAGCCAGGGCATCTTCATCCACATCGACCAGATGCTTCATGGCCGCGAGTATATACTGTGACACGTTTGGATATCTCCTCAATTTCCTCGCGTCCATGATCTGAGATTCAGAATCATCCGAACAGCCACTATAGCGTTGTCAACATATCGCATGCCGGCTATATTCGACGCATGACGTGGAAACGGCTCGATCAGGTGAGGCCAAAGAATCCAGTTGCCGACCAGGAGGAGTACGACGAGTCGTACGCTGAAGCCTCGCTGGCATTCGAGCTTGCGCGGCTGGTGTACGGGCTGCGCACGAACGCGGGGCTGACCCAGACCGAGCTCGCGAAGCGGATGGGCACCACGCAGTCCTCGGTCGCGCGCTGGGAGAGCGGCGGCAGCCTGCCGACCATCGACCTGCTCGACCGACTCGGGCGGGCCGTCGGTGTCCGGCTGGAGCTGGTGTCATCGCAGCACGACCCCACCGGTTCCAAGGACTCGCCGAGCGGCGCGGTGGCCTTCGGCGCCCGGTAGGCGCGTGCCGGGCGCGCCAAAGGTCAGTCCTTCGCGTCCTTGGCGCCATCGGCGCTTTGCGCCTCCGCGCGCTCGCCCGCCGGGCCGTCGTCCTTGCCGACCGGGCCGTCGTCCTTGCCCGTCGGGCTGTCGTTCTCGCCGGCGTCGGTCGTCGCCTTCGGCTCCTCGGCGTCCGCCTGCTCCGGCGGCGCGGCGGTGTCGTCGTCGCCGGGCATCGGCTTGCCGCGCAGCAGCTCGGGGTCCTCGCGCTTGCCTCGCACCAGCACCAGGTACAGGACCGCGAGGGCGAAGACGATCAGGGAGGTGAAGACGTTGATCCGGATGCCGAGGATGTGCGTGGCGTCGTCGGTGCGCATCATCTCGATCCACAGCCTGCCCGCCGTGTAGCCCGCGACGTAGAGAGCGAACACCCGGCCGTGACCCATCCGGAACTTGCGGTCCGCCCAGATGACCAGGAGGAAGACACCGAGATTCCACAGCAGCTCGTACAGGAACGTCGGGTGCACGACCGTGATCGGTGTGCTGTCAATCGCCACACCTGTGATGGGGTCCGCGAGCCCGGTTGCCGGGTCGATGCGCCGGTAGATCTCCAGGCCCCAGGGCAGGTCCGTCGGCGCACCGTAGAGCTCCTGGTTGAACCAGTTGCCGAGGCGGCCGATCGCCTGCGCCAGGATGATACCGGGCGCGACGGCGTCGGCGAACGCGGACAGCGGCACGCCCCGGCGGCGGCAGCCGATCCAGGCGCCGACCGCGCCGAGCGCCACCGCGCCCCAGATGCCCAGGCCGCCTTCCCACACCTTGAGGGCGTCCAACGGGTTGCGGTCCGGGCCGAAGTACTTGTACCAGTCGGTCGCGACGTGATAGAGCCGACCGCCGACCAGCCCGAACGGCACCGCGAACACCGCGATGTCGATGACCGTGCCCTCGCGTCCGCCGCGCGCCACCCAGCGGCGGCTGCCGATCCATACGGCCGCGATGATGCCGGCGATGATGCACAGCGCGTAGGCGCGCAGCGGGATCGGGCCGATGAACCAAACCCCCTGCGGCGGGCTAGGGATGTTGGCCAGGAACGGACTCGCCAAGGCTGCAACCGGGGCACTCACGCCGCTAACCGTATCGGTCGCTCGACGAAAGTTGAGCACCACCCGGTCTCGACGAGGTGAACAGGCTGTTCGCTTCAGGAAGTCAGCGCGACCGGACGCCGCGGGCGAGCTCCGCCGCGAGCTCGCGGACGCCCGCCGGGCCGTCCTGCTCGGCGCGGGTGACGAAGGCGGAGCCGACGATGACGCCGTCGGCGAAGCCCGCCACCTCGGCCGCCTGCTCGCCGGAGCGCACCCCGAGCCCGACGCCGATCGGCAGGTCGGTGTGCGCGCGGGTGCGCTGCACCAGTCCGGCCGCGGCCGCGCCGACGCTCTCGCGCGCGCCCGTCACGCCCATGACGGACGTGGCGTAGACGAAGCCGCTGGTGGCCTTGGCGGTCAGCGCCAGCCGCTCCTCCGTCGACGACGGGGCGACCAGGAAGATCCGGTCCAGGCCGTGCGCGTCGGTCGCGGCGATCCAGTCCTCGCCCTCGTCCGGGATCAGGTCCGGCGTGATCACGCCGAGCCCGCCGGCCGCCTTAAGGTCGCGGGCGAACGCGCCCGGGCCGTAGTGGTGCACCGGGTTCCAGTAGGTCATCACCACGGCGTGGCCACCGGCGTCGGCGATCGAGGACACCACGTCGAAGACGTCCCGCAGCCGGAAGCCGGCGCGCAGCGCCTTGTCGCTGGCCGCCTGGATCGTGGGTCCGTCCATCACCGGGTCGGAGAACGGGATGCCGACCTCGACGATGTCGCAACCGGTCGAGCCGTCGGTGTCGGTCAGCATCGCCGAGAACAGTTCCTTGGACTCCTCGACGGTCGGGAACCCGGCCGGCAGGTAGCCGATGAGGGCCGCCCGCTGCTCTTCCCGGCACGCCTGGAAAACCTCGCGCAGGTTCACCGCGACTCCTCCTTGCTCTCGTCGACGAGCCCGAAGTACTTCGCCGCGGTGTCCATGTCCTTGTCGCCTCGACCGGAGAGGTTGACCAGGATGATCGCGTCCGGGCCGAGCTCCTGGCCGAGCTTGATCGCGCCGGCCAGCGCGTGCGCCGACTCGATGGCCGGGATGATGCCCTCGGTGCGCGACAGCAGCCGGAACGCCTGCATGGCCTCGTCGTCGGTGATCGAGCGGTACTCGGCGCGCCCGATGTCCTTGAGGTAGGAGTGCTCGGGCCCCACGCCCGGGTAGTCCAGTCCGGCGGAGATCGAGTAGGCCTCGATGACCTGCCCGTCGTCGTCCTGCAGCAGGTACGAGCGGGCCCCGTGCAGCGTGCCGGGGGTGCCCTCGCAGAGGGTGGCGCCGTGCTCCCCGGAGGAGATGCCGTGCCCGCCGGGTTCGAAGCCGACCAGCCGCACGCCCGGGTCATCGATGAAGCCGTGGAAGATGCCGATGGCGTTGGAGCCGCCGCCGACGCAGGCCGCGACCACGTCGGGCAGCCGACCGGTCAGTTCGAGCACCTGCCGACGGGCCTCGGCGCCGATGACCTTGTGGAAGTTGCGCACCATCATCGGGAACGGGTGCGAACCGGCGGCGGTGCCCAGCAGGTAGTGGGTGTGGGCGACGTTGGTGACCCAGTCGCGCAGCGCCTCGTTGATGGCGTCCTTGAGGGTCGCCGAGCCGCTGTTGACCGGGATGACCTCGGCGCCCAGCAGCCGCATCCGGGCGACGTTGAGGGCCTGCCGCTCGGTATCCACCTTGCCCATGTAGATGACGCATTCGAGGTCGAGCAGCGCGCAGGCCGTCGCGGTGGCGACGCCGTGCTGCCCGGCGCCGGTCTCGGCGATGACCCGGCGCTTGCCCATCCGCTTGACCAGCAGCGCCTGCCCCAGCACGTTGTTGATCTTGTGCGAGCCGGTGTGGTTGAGGTCCTCGCGCTTGAGCAGGATGCGCGCGCCGCCGGCGTGCTCGGCGAACCGCTTCGCCTCGGTCAGCAGCGACGGCCGCCCGGCGTAGTTGCGCAGCAGGTCGTCGAGTTCGGCGAGGTACTGCGGGTCGCCCTGCGCCTTGGCGTACTCGGCGGCGAGCTCGTCCTGGGCGGCGATCAGCGCCTCGGGCATGAACCGGCCGCCGTAGACACCGAAGTGCCCGCGCTCGTCCGGGTCGTGCCCCTCCGGCACGGGCTTGCCCGGGCGGTGTGCGCGCGCGGTCTCTGCGCCTACGGTCATTGCCTTACCTCCTGTGCCTCGCCGACCCCTGAACCCGTGGAACCGGTCCGACTACCGGCTCGGCCGCGGGCACGCGGGATGCGACCCGGCGGTCACCAGCTGGGTGACTGCCGTCTTGGGATTGTCGCTGGTCACCAGGCCCTCGCCGACCAGCACCGCGTCCGCACCGGACCCTGCGTAGGCCATCAGGTCGCTCGGCCCGCGGACCCCGGACTCGGCGATCTTGAGGATCTCCTGCGGCAGTCCCGGAGCGATCCGGCCGAACACGTCGCGGTCGACTTCGAGCGTATGCAGATTGCGCGCGTTGATGCCAATTACTTTCGCGCCGGCCTCCAGCGCGCGGTCGGCTTCCTCGGCGGTGTGCACCTCGACGAGCGCGGTCATGCCCAGGGACTCGACCCGGTCCAGCAGCGCTTCGAGCGCGTTCTGCTCCAGGGCCGCCACGATGAGCAGCACCATGTCCGCGCCGTGCGCCCGGGCCTCGTGCACCTGGTACGGGCTGACGATGAAGTCCTTGCGCAGCAGGGGCGTGTTGACCCTGGCGCGGACCGCGTCGAAGTCGGCCAGCGAGCCGCCGAAGCGGCGCCGCTCGGTGAGCACGCTGATCACGCGCGCACCGGCGGCGGCGTAGTCGGCGGCGAGTTCGGCCGGCTCGCCGATCTCGGCCAGCTCGCCCTTGGACGGGCTGCGCCGCTTCACCTCCGCGATGACGCCCACGCCCGGCGCCCGCAGCGCGGCGAGCACGTCGTGCGGCGGCGCCGCGGCAGCTGACAACTGCTTGATCTCGTCGAAGGAGATCGCGGATTCGCGAACTGCAAGATCTTCGCGAACACCTTCGATGATGGATTCCAGAACGGTCACGCGAACACCTCGCCGGCCGTGCCCCGCACACTCGCCTTCACGTCGGTCCGCAAGCAACTGGATGCGCAGATGAACTCATTGCGCTCGATCACGACACTCCCCTTCCCGCCGTGCCGTCGCATGGCCGATGCTAAACCTCACCGGCCACGGGTCCCACCAAGGGGGTGGCCCAACGTCCCTGCACAACAAGGACCTTCGGCCCTGGTGGCGTTGTCGGGCACCCGTTCGGAACCGTCCCGAACTGGCTTTTCCACCCTTCGGTTAATTTGAAATACTTTCAACGATCCTGTTCATCAGTTGGATCGCGCCCGGCGTCCAAGTCGTTCCACATCTGGCGCTCCGGATCGTGGGATCTCTGCTTCGCGGCACCCGGGGCCGAATACTTCGCACCCATCGCAGGCATTCTGCCCGCGCGGAACGCCACCAGCAGCCCGGCGACGAACAGCAGCAGCGCGCCCGCGGCCATCAGCAGCGGCCCGTACGGCTGGCTGGGCAGCTCACCTATCGGCGTGCTGCCCGGCGGCACGTCAGCGGGCTTCCCGGTCGCAAACCAGCCGGAGGTGTAGAGCTGGACCGCCCGCCAGGCCAGCAGGCCGCCCGCGACCGCGATGAGGACACCCACCACGCGCCGGAACAACCCGCCGGTCGCCAGCACCGCCGCGACGGCGGCGAGTGCCGCGAGCGCCATCGGCACCAGCTCCGGGCGCAGGTCCTCGCCGGTGAACCCGCCCGTGACCTCGGTGCCGAACGGCGTGCGGTAGCGCTGACCGGCCCAGGTGAGCGCGCTGGCGCCCCACAGCAAGCCGGCTGCGACCAGCGCCAGCAGCACCACCGACCACAGCAGGCCCTTCGACCGCGCGGGCCGCGCAGTCGTCTCAGATCCCGGCTCTGTGGTCAACCCGCTCCCCCGTCGCCTGATCGCCGGCCGGCCGCGACAGCGTCTCCGCCGTCGCCACCGCGTTGAGCACCGCGCGCGCCTTGTTCAGGCACTCCTGGTCCTCGGCCACCGGGTCGGAGTCGGCCACGATGCCGCCGCCGGCCTGCACGTACGCGGTGCCGTCGCGCACCAGCGCGGTGCGGATCGCGATCGCGGTGTCGGCGTCGCCGGCGAAGTCCAGGTAGCCCACGACGCCGCCGTACTGGGCGCGCCGGGTCGGCTCCAGCTCCTCGATCAGCTCCAGCGCGCGCGGCTTCGGCGCGCCGGAGAGCGTGCCCGCCGGGAAGCACGCGGCGATCGCGTCGAACGCCGTCTGCCCTTCGGCGAGCTGCCCGGTCACGGTGGACACGATGTGCATGACGTGGCTGTAGCGCTCGATGCGGAAGAAGTCGACGACGTGCACCGAACCCGGCTTGCAGACCCGGCCCAGATCGTTGCGGCCGAGGTCGACGAGCATCAGATGCTCGGCACGCTCCTTGTCGTCGTTGAGGAGCTCCTTCTCCAGCGCCGAGTCCTCGTCCTCGTCGGCGCCCCGCCAGCGGGTCCCGGCGATCGGGTGCGTGGTCGCCTGCCCGTCGCGCACCGTGACCAGCGATTCGGGGCTGGAGCCGACGATGTCGAACGGCGTGCCGCCGTCCGGTGCCTCCAGCCGCAGCAGGTACATGTACGGGCTGGGGTTCGTCGTGCGCAGGACCCGGTAGATGTCGAGGGCGTCCGCGCTGGTCGTCATCTCGAACCGCTGCGAGACCACGACCTGGAACGCCTCGCCGTCCCGGATCGCCTCCTTGGCCTTCTCCACCGCCGCGTAGTGCTCGTCGGGCTGGCGCCGCCGGACGAACTGCGGGCTCGGCCGGGAGAACGAGGCGATCGTGGGCGCGGCCGACGTGCACAGCCGCTCGGTCATCTCGTCCAGCCGGCGCACCGCGTCGTCGTAGGCCGCGTCCACCCGCGCCGGGCTGTCGTCCCAGTTCACCGCGTTGGCGATGAGCGTGATGCTGCCCTCGTGGTGGTCCAGCGCAGCGAGGTCGGTGGCCAGCAGCATCACCATCTCGGGGATCTGCAGGTCGTCCTCGGTCAGGTTCGGCAGCCGCTCCAGCCGGCGGACCGCGTCGTAGCCGAGGTAGCCGACCATGCCGCCGGTCAGCGGCGGCAGCCCGGGCAGCGGATCGGTGTGCAGCAGCCGGACCGTCTCGCGCAGCGCCTGCAGCGGGTCGCCGCTGTCTGGCAGCCCCACCGGCGGCTTGCCCGTCCAGTGTGCTTGGCCGTCGCGGACGGTCAGCGCGGCCGCGCAGTGCGTACCCACGAAGGACCATCGCGACCAGGAGCGACCGTTCTCGGCGGACTCGAAGAGGAACGTTCCGGGGCGGTCCCCGGCGAGCTTGCGGTACACCCCGAGCGGGGTCTCGTCGTCCGCGAGCAACCGCCGCACCACCGGGATCACCCGGCGGCCCGCCGCCAGGGCGCGGAACTCCTCGCGTCCAGGGCTGATAGTGCCGATTTCACCGTCGCCGACCATGTCGTCATTGTGCCGCCCACCCGTTCCGGTCCGCGCGGGACCTCCACACCGCTTTGCCCCCGGGCCGCGGCGGCGGCCAGGATGGGCGGGTGAGCAGTGGAATCGACCAGAGCGGAACCGAGCCGAAGCGCCGCGGGCGGCGGCGCAGCGGAACCGACACCAGGGCTGCGCTGCTCGCGGCGGCGCGCGAGGTGTTCACCGAGCAGGGCTACGACTCGGCGACGGTGCGCGCCATCGCGGGCCGGGCCGGGGTCGATCCGGCGATGGTCAACCACTGGTTCGGCGGCAAGGAGGGGCTGTTCACCGCGGCGGTGCAGATCCCGGTCAACCCGGCCGAGGTGGTGCCGGAGTTGCTGGCGGGCGATCGGGAGCAGCTGGCCGAGCGGTTGCTGCGGCGGTTCCTGACCGTGTGGGACAACGCGGAGGGCGGCCAGTTCGCGGCCCTAATCCGCAGCATCGCGGCCAACGAGAACGCGGTGGCGATGCTCCGGGAGTTCATCCAGAACGTGATGTTCAACCGGCTGATCAAGGTGCTGGGCGTGGACCAGCCGGAGCTGCGCGCGGCGCTGTGCGGGTCGCAGATCGTCGGGCTGGGAATGGCCCGCTACGTCGTCCGCCTGGAGCCGCTGGCCTCGGCCGACCACGACACCGTCGTGTCAGCGATCGGCCCCAACCTCCAGCACTACCTCACCGGCGACATCTCCGGCCGGTGACCATCAGCCTTCCGCTTCGAGCAGCACGTCCGCGTCGAAGCAGGTGTGGTCGCCGGTGTGGCAGGCCGCGCCTTCCTGATCGACGACCAGCAGGATCGTGTCGCCGTCGCAGTCCAGGCGGACCTCGTGCACGTACTGGGTATGGCCGGACGTCTCGCCCTTGATCCAGTACTGCCGGCGGCTGCGGGAGTAGTAGGTGCCACGGCGGGTGGCGAGGGTGCGGTGCAGCGCCTCGTCGTCCATCCACGCCATCATCAGCACCTCGCCGGTGCCGCGCTGCTGCGCGACCGCCGCGACGAGCCCGTCCGGGTTGCGCTTGAGCCGGGCCGCGATCGCCGGGTCCAGACCGCTCATCGAACCGTGATCCCTTCCGCCCGCATGGCGTCCTTGACCTCGCCGATCCGCAGCTGTCCGAAGTGGAACACGCTGGCGGCCAGCACCGCGTCGGCCCCGGCGCGCACCGCGGGGGCGAAGTGCTCGACGGCGCCGGCCCCGCCGCTGGCGATCAGTGGCACGTCGACGACCGCGCGCACCGCGCGGATCATCTCCAGGTCGAAACCGGCCTTGGTGCCGTCGGCGTCCATCGAGTTCAGCAGGATCTCGCCGACGCCGAGCCGCTGGCCCTTCGCGGCCCACTCCACGGCGCAGATCCCGGTGCCGCGCCGACCGCCGTGCGTGGTGACCTCGTAGCCGGACGGCGTCGGCTGGCCGCCTTCGGGCACGCGCCGCGCGTCGACGGACAGCACGATGCACTGGGCGCCGTAGCGCTGCGAGGCCTCGCTGAGCAGCTCGGGCCGGGCGATCGCCGCCGTGTTCAGGCTGACCTTGTCCGCGCCGGCGCGCAGCAGCCGGTCGATGTCGTCGGTGCTGCGCACGCCGCCGCCGACGGTCAGCGGGATGAACACCTGCTCGGCGGTGCGGCGGACCACGTCGAAGGTGGTCTCCCGGTCCGCCGAGGACGCCGTGACGTCGAGGAAGGTGAGCTCGTCGGCGCCCTCCGCGTCGTAGGCGCGGGCGAGCTCCACCGGGTCGCCGGCGTCCCTGAGGTTGGTGAAGTTGACGCCTTTGACGACCCGCCCCTGATCGACGTCAAGGCAGGGGATCACACGCACCGCAACGGCCATGTCTCCAGGGTAGAGACTCGGCCGTGCGGTGCGATGGACGGGGCGCTCAGCGCACGGCGGCGAGGGCCTCTTCGAGCGTGAAGTTCCGTGCGTAGAGCGCCTTTCCGACGATCGAGCCCTCCAGGCCGACCGGCGCGAGCTTCGACAGCTCCACCAGGTCGTCCACACTGGACACACCGCCGGAGGCGATCACCGGAGCTTCGGTACGGGCGCAGACCTCGCGCAACAGCGCGATGTTCGGCCCCTGCAGCGTGCCGTCCTTGCTGACGTCGGTGACCACGTAGCGGCGGCAGCCGGCGGCGTCCAGCCGGGCCAGCACCTCCCACAGGTCGCCGCCGTCCTTGGTCCAGCCGCGCGCGGCCAGCCGGTGGCCCTGCTCGGTGATCCGCACGTCCAGCCCGACCGCGACCCGCTCGCCGTACTCGGCGACCACCCGGTCCGCCCACTGTGGGTTCTCCAGCGCGGCGGTGCCGAGGTTGACCCGCGCGCAGCCGGTGGCCAGCGCGGCCTCCAGCGAGGCGTCGTTGCGGATGCCACCGGAGAGCTCCACCTGCACGTCGAGCTTGCCGGTCACCTCGGCCAGCAGCGCCCGGTTCGAGCCCCGGCCGAACGCGGCGTCCAGGTCGACCAGATGGATCCACTCCGCCCCCGCGCGCTGCCAGGCCAGCGCGGCCTCCAGCGGGTCTCCGTAGGAGGTCTCGGTACCGGCGGCACCCTGCACGAGGCGCACTGCCTGACCGTCGGCAACGTCAACAGCGGGAAGTAGCGTGAAAGTCACGCCCCAACCCTACGACGCCGCACCTGCCCTGCTCAGCGGCGGGTGCGGTCGCTTCGGGCCACGGCGACGACGGGCACCGCAAGCACGATCAGCACCAGCAGCAGCACCATCCACAGCGGCACCCCGGCCTGCAGCAGGTAGGGCGCGCCGAGGCCCGCGATCATCACCAGCGCCAGGACCAGGGCGATAAGCCGGACCGCCCGCGGCCCCAGCAGGCCGTGCCGCCGCGTCACAGGCTGTCCAGCCAGTTCCGCAGCAGCCGCGCGCCCGCCTCCCCGGACTTCTCCGGGTGGAACTGGGTCGCCGCCAGCGGTCCGTTCTCCACTGCGGCGACGAACGGTTCGCCGTGCTCGGCCCAGGTCACCAGCGGCGGCGCGATCGCGTCCGACGGCGGCAGCTGCCACTCGCGGACGCCGAAGGAGTGCACGAAGTAGAACCGGGTGCCCGGCTCGATGCCGGCGAACAGGGTGCTGCCCGCCGGCGCTTGCACCTCGTTCCAGCCCATGTGCGGCAGGATGTCGGCCTGCAGCCGCTCGACGGTGCCCGGCCACTGGCCGCAGCCGTTGGCCTGCATGCCGTGCTCGACGCCCTCGTCGAAGAGCACCTGCATGCCGACGCAGATCCCCAGGACGGGGCGGTCGCCGGCCAGCCGGTGGTCGATGATCTTGTCGCCGCCGACGTGGAGCAGGCCCTCCATGCACGCGGCGAACGCCCCGACACCGGGAACGACCAGCCCGTCGGCCTCCATCGCGGCACGATGGTCGGCGGTCACCTCGACGTCGGCCCCGACGCGCTGGAGCGCGCGTTCGGCGGAGCGGAGGTTGCCTGATCCGTAGTCCAAGATGACGACTCGTGCCACGGCCTTAAGGCTACCGGGATCGCGCATCAGACCACGTCTCGGGCGGCGCAGGTCACCTCGAACGGCCGGATGGTGGCGGTGTAGAGCACGGTCATGTCGAGCGTCGCGGTCGCGGCCAGGACCGGGTCGAGCGGCGCTGCGGGTCGACCGACAGGACCTGGTCGTAGAGCACCACAGCACGTCGAGCGTGGAAGTGGCGGCGAAGGAGTGCTTCTCGTCGCCCGTCATTTCGCTCATCAGGGGCCGGAGATCGGGGTAGCCGAACCCGGCCGGCGGTGCGGTGATCGTCATGCCGACCAGCATGAAACTCGCTGGAAGTCAAGGCCGCAGAAGGGAAAATATCTGCACCATGCTCTAAGTTTCGGCTAACCTGGCGGACGTGTCCAAGCTACCGAAACTGCTGACCATCGGAGAGGTCGCACACCGCAGCGGGATCGCCCAGACCGCGCTGCGCTTCTACGAGCAGCGCGGCCTGATCGCCACCACCCGGACCTCCGGAAACCAGCGCCGCTACGACCGCTCGGTGCTGCGCCGGCTGGCGTTCATCCGCTCCGCGCAACGGGTCGGCCTGAGCCTGGAGCAGATTTCCGAGGCGCTCGCGACGCTGCCCGAGGACCACGCTCCGACCAAGGCGGACTGGGCGCGGCTGTCCCGCCGCTGGCGGGACGAGCTGGACGCCCGGATCGACGGCCTGCAACGGCTTCGCGACCGCCTGACCGGCTGCATCGGCTGCGGCTGCCTCTCGCTGCGCACCTGCGCCCTGCACAATGCCGACGACAAGCTGGCTGAATTCGGCCCTGGAGCACCTCTCCTCCGCCCCACAGCCGACCGCCGCTGACCGTCCGCGCGCCACGGGTTACCGCAATTTCAATGGAAATCGAAGGTCCAATTTCCATTGAAATTGCGGTATCGGGAACGGGCTTCCGGTCAGGCTTCGCCGATCCAGCGGTAGGCCATCTCGGGGCGGCCGACCGCGCCGTAGAGCGGGCGGCGCTCGGCCATGCCCTTGTTGATCAGGTATTCCAGGTACCGGCGGGCCGTCACCCGCGACACCCCGATGGCTTCGCCGACCGCCCCCGCCGGAGCTCCCTCGGGGTTGGCGCGCAGCGCCGAGACGACCGCCGCGAGCGTCTCCTCGCCCATGCCCTTCGGCAACGCCGCTCGGTCGACGCCGCGCAGCGCGGAGAACGCCCGGTCGATCTCGGCCTGGCTGCTGACCTCCCGATCATGGCCCAGGCTGGCCCGGAAGCGCGCGTAGTGCTCCAGCTTCTCCCGCATCGCCGCGAACGTGAACGGCTTGAGGAGGTACTGCACCACGCCGCTGGAGACCGCGGCCCGGACCACCTTGAGGTCGCGGGCCGAGGTCACCGCGATCACGTCGGCGTTGCTGCCCGCGGTGCGCAGCGCCCGCGCGACCTGCAGCCCGTCCATGTCGGGCAGCCGCAGGTCGAGCAGCACCAGGTCGACGGAGGTGCGTTCGACGAACCGCAGGGCTTCCTGGCCGGTGCGGACCCGGCCGGCCACCGCGAAGCCGGCAACCCGGTTGACATAGGTCTCGTGCGCCTCACCCACCAGCGGGTCGTCTTCGACGACGAGGACCGCGATCACCGAGCCACGTCCGATCCCCGGCACCCAAAACGGCTGGGCAACAGCACGGTGAACACCGCGCCGCCCTCGTTGTGCACGTCGATGCTGCCGCGGTGGCGGCGCACGCTCTGCCCGACCAGCGCGAGCCCGAGCCCGCGGCCGTCATCCTTCGTCGACCAACCGCGCTGGAAGACCCGCTGCGCGCTCCCCGGATCGACCCCCGGCCCGTTGTCGGCGACCTGGATCAGCACACCGTCCTCAGTGGACCGGAGGGTCACCTCCACTCGCGGGCGCGCGCTTTCCATGGTCGCCTCGACGGCGTTGTCGATCAGGTTCCCGAGGATGGTCACCAGGTCCCGGGAGTCGATGTGTCCCACGTCGATGTCGTCGATCTCGGTGTCGGCGCTCAGCACGACCTCCACGCCGCGCTCCCCCGCCTCGGCGCTCTTGCCCAGCAGCACCGCGGCGAGCACCGACTCGCCGACCGCCCCGACCACCCGATCGGTCAGCTGCTGGGCGAGCCGCAGTTCGGCGGTGGCGAACGCGACGGCCTCCTCAGCGCGGCCCAGCTCGATCAGCGACACCACGGTGTGCAGCCGGTTCGCCGACTCGTGGGCCTGGGAGCGCAGCGACTCGGCGAACCCGCGCATCGAGTCCAGCTCGCCGCTCAACGCCTGCAATTCAGTGTGGTCGCGCAGCGTGACCACGGTGCCCAGGTCGCGCTCACCGCTGCGGATCTGCGACACGTTGACCAGCAGCACGTGGTCGTCGGTCAGGTGGACCTCGTCGCGCACCGCCCGCCCCGTCGCAAGAGTCTCCACAAGGGACTGCGGGAGGCCGAGCTCGGACACGTGCTTGCCTTCGGTTTCGAGGGGATCCAGCGAGAGCAACACAGCGGCACCATCGTTGCACAAGGTGATCTGCCCGGACGGCGCCACCAGCAGCAATCCCTCGCGCACCGCATGCAGGATCGCGTCGTGGTACTCGTACATGCGGCTGAGCTCAGCGGGCCGCAGCCCGTGGGTGTGGCGCCGGATCCGGGCGCTGACCAGGTACGTCAGCAGCCCGCCGACCAGCAGCGCCCCCACCGCGACCACGACCAGTGCGGTCACCTGATCGCGCAGCTCGGCGGTGAGCATCAGCACCGTGATGCCGTCCGACACCAGTCCGACCAGCCGGTGCGCGTCGTCATAGACCGGCACCACCGCGCGCACCGACGGGCCGAGCGTGCCGGTGTAGGTCTCGGTGAAAACCTGCCCGGCGACGGCCTGCTCGATGTGCCCGATGAACGGCTGCCCGATGCGCGTCGGGTCCGGGTGCGTGTAGCGGATGCCGGCCGGGGACATGATCGTGATGAAATCGACGCCGGTCTCGGCCCGGACGCGTTCGGCCAGCGGCTGCAGCGTGGCCGTCGGGTCCGGCGCGGTCAGCCCGTCGCGCACCGCGGGCTGCGCGGCCAGGACGCGGGCCACCGTGAGGACCTTGTCCGTGGCCTTCTCCTCGTTGCGCTGCCCCGCGTCGTACCAAGCCAGCAGGGCTCCGGTGAGCACCACGACGGCCACGACGACCACTTGGAGCACGAACAGCTGGCGGGCCAGGCTCCAGCGTGGCCGGACGCGGCCGAACCAGTTCCGGTCATCGGCGGAAGGCATGACGAACCCATGTCGAAGAGATGAACACAATGAACAGAAGCGTGACGCAGACGATACCTGGCGCAGATAGTCTCATCCGGCCGGACCGTGACCTGGGACACGGCTGGTACGAGTGACCCGGTATCCCAGTAGGAGTGCAACAGTGGCAAGCAAAGACGCTGCGCAGACACACCGTCGGGATCGAACGCATTACCTGTACATCGCGGTGATCGCCGCAGTCGTGGCAGGCATCGCCGTTGGCTTCCTCGCGCCCGACCTCGGCAAGGCCCTCAAGCCGCTGGGTACCGGGTTCGTCAACCTGATCAAGATGATGATCTCGCCGGTCATCTTCTGCACCATCGTGCTCGGCGTGGGCGGCGTGCGGAAGGCCGCCAAGGTCGGCAAGGTCGGCGGCCTCGCGCTGGCCTACTTCATGGTCATGTCCGTGGTGGCGCTGGTCATCGGCCTGCTGGTCGGCAACGTGCTGCACCCCGGTGAGGGCCTGCACATCACCGACTCGCTGCGCGGCCAGGGTGCCCAGCAGGCCGGTGACGGCGCCGAGAGCACCACCGACTTCCTGCTCGGGATCATCCCGCACACCCTCGTTTCCTCGTTGACCGAGGGACAGGTGCTGCAGACGCTGCTGGTCGCGTTGCTGGCCGGTTTCGCGCTGCAGGCGCTGGGCGACAAGGGCGCACCGGTCCTGCGCGGCATCGAGCACATCCAGCGACTGGTGTTCAAGATGCTGGCGATGGTCATGTGGGCGGCGCCGGTCGGCGCGTTCGGTGCGATCGCCGCGGTCGTCGGTGCGACCGGGGTGCAGGCGCTCAAGGGCCTGGCCGTGATCATGCTGGGCTTCTACACGACCTGCCTGCTGTTCGTGTTCCTGGTGCTGGGCCCGGTCCTGTGGACGTTCGCGCGGGTCAACATCTTCTCGCTGCTGCGCTACCTGGGACGCGAGTTCCTGCTGATCGTGTCCACCTCGTCGTCGGAGGCGGCGCTGCCGCGGCTGATCGCGAAAATGGAGCACCTCGGGGTGAGCAAGCCGGTAGTGGGCATCACGGTGCCGACCGGCTACTCGTTCAACCTGGACGGCACCATGATCTACCTGACCATGGCGTCGCTGTTCATCGCGAGCGCGATGGGTGACCCGCTGTCGCTGGGCGAGCAGGTCGGTCTGCTGCTGTTCATGATGGTCGCCTCGAAGGGCGCGGCGGGCGTCAGCGGCGCCGGGCTGGCCACCCTGGCCGGCGGGCTGCAGTCGCACCGGCCGGAACTGCTGGACGGTGTCGGCCTGATCGTGGGCATCGACCGGTTCATGTCCGAGGCGCGGGCGCTGACCAACTTCGCGGGCAACGCGGTCGCGACCGTCCTCATCGGCGCGTGGACCAAGGAGATCGACCGCGACCAGATGAAGCAGGTGTTCGCGGGCGAGAGCCCGTTCAACGAGCAGTCCTTCGTCGACGATGGCCACGGCGGCGCCACCACGGCCGACGAAGAACCCGAGAAGTCCCCAGTCGCAGCGAAGAGCTGACGCTCCGCAGAAGGGCCCGGTCCTCTCAGTGACCGGGCCCTTCTGCGTTTCGCCTGATCAATCTCGTGGATCGACGATCACGCATTGCAAATATCGGTGTGCATCGCCGGGCCGTGCGTGTTTTCGGGTGCTGTAGCGCCCGAAAACACGCACGGCACCTGACCGTCGGGGTCAGCCGGTGAGGCCCGGTGCGCCGTTCTCGACGCGGCCGGTTGCGCGACGCCGGAACGACTTGTCCTGGGCGGCCGTCACCTCGACGTCGTACCAGCCCCGGTCCGTCGGCCAAGCCACGGTCTCCGCGCCACCGGCGGCGAGCCGGACCTCGCGCTGCTCACCGGCCGCGTAGCCCAGGGACCGCAGGCGCAGCGTGACGGCCACGCCGCCGCTGTTGCGCAGTTCCAGCGACAGCCCGCCGGAACGGGCGTCGGGGTTCGTCCGCACGTCGATGCCCGCCGCCTTGCCGCTGCGGGAACCGCTGAGCTCGAACCAGAACCGGTTCGGCCCCTGCACCGCGAGCCGGTAGTCCTCGCGCACCGGCACGTCCACCACCTGCTCGCCGCAGACGTCCACATGAGACGGTGCGGGCAGTTCACCCGCGTACGGGTAGATCGTGAAGTGCGCGGAGCCCGGACCGGCGTTGCCGAGCCGCAGCCCGACCGCTTCCCCGTTCACCGCACCGGAGACCTGCGGCTGGTACGGCAGCGCTCGCGCCGGCCGCCGACCCTGCTCCTGAACCGGCAGCGCCTGCTCCGCCGGCGGCTTGGGGTGCCAGCGCTTGATCGGCTCGGGCACCGGGCCCGGCTCGGCGGGCTTCGGCGCCTTCGCCGCGTTCTCGAAGTCGAACACGGAGGTCAGGTCGCCGCACGCGGAGCGCCGCCAGGAGCTGATGTTCGGTTCCTGGACACCGGTCCAGCGCTCCAGCAGCCGCAGCACCGACGTGTGGTCGAACACCTCGGAGTTGACGAAACCGCCGATCGTCCAGGGCGACACCACGGTCATCGGCACCCGCGGACCGAGCCCGATCGGCTGCCCCTCGAAGTAGTCGTCGCCGTTGCCGGACTCCGGCTTCGGCGGCACCGGAGGCGGCACGTGGTCGAAGAAGCCGTCGTTCTCGTCGAAGTTGAGCAGCAGCGCGGTCTTCGACCAGATCTTCGGGTGGGCGATGGCGTCCAGCACCTCGTAGATCAGGTTGGCGCTGCCGACCGGCGTGGAGCTGCTCGGGTGCTCGGAGTCCACAGCGGACGGAACCAGCCAGACCACCTTCGGCAGCCGCTTCGCCTTGATGTCGTCGCGGAGCCGCTGGACGAGCGTGCCCGGCTCGCTGCGGTACATCGCGCGGTCGAACAGGCTACGCTCGGCCTCGGTCAACGCCGCGCGACCGGCCTCCAGCTGCTTGAGCAGCCGCTGCTGCTCCGCGGCGGGCTTGTCGAACAAGGCGGTGTAGAACTCCTCGGTGGTGCGGAAGTTCCCGTCCACCGAGGCGAGCATCTTGTGGCCGATCGTCTTGAACGTCTTGAAGTACTCGACCGCGTTGTCGGTGAAGTTGTCCCACTCCTGATAGATCTGCCAGGAGAGCCCGGCCTTCTGGAGCCGCTCCGGGTACGTGGTCCACTCGTAGCCGGCGTGGTCGTAGTTGTAGGCGGCGTTGGTGACGGCGCGCTTGGTACTACCCGGCTCGTTGCCGGTGGTGCCGGTCCACAGGTAGTTGCGGTTCGGGTTGGTGGAGCCGAAAACCGAGCAGTGGTAGGCGTCACAGATGGTGAACGTGTCGGCCAGCTCGTACTGCAGCGGGATGTCCTGCCGCTCGTAGTACGTCATGGTCGCGGCTGTCTTGGCGGCGATCCAGTCGTTGTTCCAGCCGCGCGCCCACGCCTTGCCGCTGCCGTCCCAGCTGTGGTCGAGGGCGCCGAGGTACTGGATGTCCGACACCGGACGCCCCTCGCGCTCGGCACCCTGCCGCAGCGAGAACGGCAGCACCTCACCACCGACGGTGGGCTGCTGGAACACGGGCCGGCCATCGGGCTGCTGCAACGGCCGCCGGTCGCCGTAACCGCGCACGCCGCGAAGCGTGCCGAAGTAGTGGTCGAAGGAACGGTTCTCCTGCATCAGCACCATGACGTGCTCGATCGCGTCCAAGCCGCCTTTGGGAGCCGGCCGCGCCATGGCCTCGTGCAGCGAAGGCGGCAGCAGCGAAGCGGCGGCAGCGCCGCCGACGACCCCGGAAGCACCGGTCAGAACCCGACGTCGAGAAACCTCAGTCACGAGCGGACATCGTCATCGAGGAGGGAGAAGCGGCGAAAGACCCATCGTGACGCAACGGCAAACCACCGATGTCATCCAGACGGCGTAACCACCAGCACCCGCCCAACCACGCCGAGCAGCCGTTCGCCTGCTGGCGGAGGTGACCAGTGGAAACGTCGAACCGCGGCCGAGGAACCAGTTCAGCGGAGAAGGTTCAGGAATGCGCGCCAAGCGGCGTGGCTGACCTGGATGTGGCCAGCCTCCGGGACCTTCGAATCCCGCACATCCACAGCCTGGTCGGTTAATCGGACCTCGACGCACGCATTGCTGCCGCCTGAGCTGCGACTACTCTTGAACCACCCGGTGTCATAGCTCATGAACCGATCCTCTTCAGCTTGTCGATCAGGAGGGTTCGGGAAGATTCCTCAGCCAACGAAATCTTTTCCACAGCTTCGAACGCGCGGAACATCGGCACAGTGTCCACCTCTTGATCGTGGTAGGTCGATGGCCCGTACAGAACAGGAACGAACACGATCCTTGGCGCTGACGTTCCGAAGTCGAGAGTGATGAGTCCGCCGCCGAGAAGTGGGTTGTCCGGCACGCTGCTTGGCAGCACCCGAACAGCCACATTGGGACGCTCGGATAGCTGGAGCAGATGCAGAAGCTGGCCCCTCAGCACGGAAACCCCGCCGACGACCTGATCAAGGGCGGTTTCGGTGAGCACGAAAGAGATGTCCTTCGGCACGGCCGCCTCCAGCACTCGTCGCTGCTGCTCCATGCGGAACTCGAGACGGCTCTCCACCTCCAGAACCGACGTTTCCCACCACACACCATCAAAGGCCATGATCACGGCCCGGGCGTAATCAGGTGATTGCGCCAAGCCGGGCACAATTCCGGTTTCGTAGAACCCGATCGCTTCGGCATCGGCTTGGAGGTCAGCCAAGCGCTCGAACGAACGAGGCAGGTTGTCAGCGTATGTCCGACCACGTTGGCGCTTGCGGGCTTGATTGCCCAGCGCCAACGCCGTAGCCCGCTCGTCCTCGCTTATGCCGTAGAAGTCCAGCAGCCGAGCCAGCTCTTCTCGTGCGAGGGAGCCGACGCCGTTCTCGGCTCGGCTGATGCGGGTCTGCTTCCTTCCGATCTCGCGGGCCGCGTCGTTTTGCGAGACGCCCTTCAGCTCGCGCAGTTTCTTAAGCATCAGCCCGAGCTGGCGTCGCTCCACCGTCGGTCGGCCGTAGCTCATGTCGCGACCTCCAACCACCCGTTCAGGGACTTCCACATCCCTACCTAAGTCCCCTTAAAGTAGACAATAAGGGGACTTAGTCCCTTTAAAGTTTCCGTCCACTGAACCTTATCTAGTTCGGGTCTTGTACCCGGAGGGGAGTCGGCTGTGTACCGAGGGCAAGGGGTTGAGACCGCCACGTTGGTCGGGATCTCGGAGACCGTCGAGGTCACGCACGAGTACGACGAGGGCGTCGACGAGGTGAACCTGATCTTCCGCGGCAACGACGAGCTCGTGCTCAGCTGCACCCGCCGCGGCTTCGCCGCACTCAGCGACGCAATCGACGCCGTCAACCGGGATCTGGAGTCGTGAGTGCATAACCGGGCTCCGGCTCGGTTTCGCACTCACGACCTCCTACAGGGCGCCCTTCGTGGACGGGACCACTCCGGCGAAGCGGGGGTCGGGTTCGACCGCCGCTCGCAGGGCTCGGGCGATCGCCTTGTACTGGGCTTCCGCGATGTGGTGCGGGTCGCGGCCGTGGATCACCCTGGTGTGCAGGTTGATCTGGGAGTGGAACGCCAGCGACTCGAACACGTGGCGGTTCAGGACGAACGGGTAGTTGCCGCCGATCGTGAAGCTGTTGAACTGCTCCGGTTCGCCCGTCATCACGCAGTACGAGCGGCCCGAGACGTCCACCGCCGCGTGCGCGAGGGTCTCGTCCATCGGGATCCAGGCGTCGCCGAAGCGGCGGATGCCCTTCTTATCGCCGAGCGCCTGACGCAGCGCCTGGCCGAGCACGATCGCGGTGTCCTCCACCGTGTGGTGCGCGTCGATGTGGATGTCGCCGGCCGATTTCACCTTCAGGTCGAAGGCCGCGTGGGTGCCCAGCGCGGTGAGCATGTGGTCGAAGAACGGCACCGTGGTGTCGATTTCGACCTGCCCCGTACCGTCGAGGTCGAGTTCGACCAGCACCGAGGATTCCTTGGTGGTGCGTTCGACCCGGCCGACCCGGGTCCCGGGCTGGAATGTCACTTGCTGATCTCCTCGCTCACGACCTTGCTCGCCGCCAGGAAGGCGTCGTTCTCCTCCGGCGTGCCGATGGTGACCCGCAGGTGGCCGGGGATCCCGACGTCGCGGATCAGCACGTCGGCGTCCAGGTAGCGCTGCCACGCGCGGTGCGCGTCCGCGAACCGTCCGAAGAGGACGAAGTTGGCGTCGCTGGGCACCGGCGAGAAACCCTGCTCCCGCAACGCTTCCACGACCCGCTCGCGCTCGTCGACCAGCGCCCGCACCGAACCGAGGGTGGCCTCGGCGTGCCGCAGGGCCGCCCGCGCGGCGGCCTGGGTGACCACCGACAGGTGGTACGGCAGGCGCACCAGCAGCAGGGCGTCGATCACGGCGGGGGCCGCCGCCAGGTAGCCGAGCCGACCGCCGGCGAACGCGAACGCCTTGCTCATCGTGCGGCTGACGATCACCTTCGCCGGGTACTGCCGGATCAGCTCGATCGCGCTGGGCCGGGCGGAGAACTCGGCGTACGCCTCGTCCACCACGACCACGCCGGGGGCGACGTCCAGGATCGCGCGCAGGTCGTCCTGCGACACCGACTGCCCGGTGGGGTTGTTCGGGCTGGTCACGAACACCACGCTGGGCCGCTTCTCCGCGACGATGCGGGCAGCCTGCGCGCCGTCCAGGCTGAAGTCGTCGCGGCGCGGCGCGGGCAGCCAGTCGGTGCGGGTGCCCGCCGACAGGATCGGGTGCATCGAGTACGACGGAACGAAGCCGAGCGCGGTGCGGCCGGGCCCGCCGAAGGCCTGCAGGATCTGCTGCAGGACCTCGTTGGAACCGTTGGCCGCCCACAGGTTCCCGGTCGCCAGTTGCACGCCGGTGGCCTCGGTCAGGTACGCGGCGAGGTCGGCGCGCAGCGCCGTGGCATCGCGGTCCGGGTAGCGGTGCAGCGCCGTGGCGGCTTCCTGCACCGCGGCGGTCACGTCGTCGACGAGTTCCTGCGGCGGCGGGTAGGGATTCTCGTTGGTGTTGAGCCGAACCGAGACGTCCAGCTGCGGCGCGCCGTAAGGGCTGCGGCCGCGCAGATCGTCCCGAAGCGGCAGGTCGGCCAGCGTCGTGTCGGCGCCGAGCACGTCACTCATGGGTTCTACCTTCGGTTGTTCCGGGCGCTCAGCGGGAGAAGCGGGCGGTGACCGCCTGACCGTGCGCGGGCAGGTCCTCGGCGTTGGCCAGCGCCACCACCTGGTCCGCGACGTCGCGGAGCGCCTGCTCGCTGTAGGAGATCACGTGGATACCGCGCAGGAAGCTCTGCACGCTCAGGCCGGACGAGTGCCGCGCGCAGCCACCGGTGGGCAGCACGTGGTTGGAGCCCGCGCAGTAGTCGCCCAGCGACACCGGCGCGTACGGGCCGACGAAGATCGCGCCCGCGTTGCGCACCCGCGCGGCCACCGCTTCGGCGTCCGCGGTCTGGATCTCCAAGTGCTCGCCGGCGTACGCGTCCACCACCCGGAGGCCGTCCTCCACAGTGGACACCAAGATGCAGCCGGACTGCTCACCGGCCAGCGCGGTGCTGATCCGCTCGACGTGCTTGGTCTGCGCCACCTGGCGCTCCAGCTCGGCGTCGACCGCGTCGGCCAGCTCGACCGAGGTGGTCACCAGCACGCTCGCCGCGAGGGTGTCGTGCTCGGCCTGGCTGATCAGGTCGGCGGCCACGTGCGCCGCGTCGGCCGTCTCGTCGGCCAGCACCGCGATCTCCGTCGGCCCGGCCTCCGAGTCGATGCCGATCAGGCTGCGCAGGTGCCGCTTGGCGGCGGTCACGTAGACGTTGCCCGGCCCGGTCACCATGTCCACCGGCGTCAGCTCGGCGCCGTCGGTGTCGTGCCCGCCGTAGGCCAGCAGCGCCACCGCCTGCGCGCCGCCGACCGCCCAGACCTCCTCGACGCCGAGCAGCTGCGCGGCGGCCAGGATCGTCGGGTGCGGCCGGCCGCCGAACTCCGCCTGCGGCGGGCTGCACACCACCAGCGACTCCACCCCGGCGGCCTGCGCCGGGACCACGTTCATCACCACGCTGGACGGGTAGACCGCCAGCCCGCCCGGCGCGTACAGGCCGACGCGGGCGACCGGCACCCAGCGCTCGGTGACCGTGCCACCGGGCACGACCTGCGTCGTCGTGTCGGTGCGCCGCTGGTCGTCGTGCACCCTGCGGGCGCGGGCGATCGACTCCTCCAGGGCCGCGCGCACCGCCGGGTCGAGATCGTCGAGGGCCCGCCTCAGCTCGGCGGCCGCCACCCGCACCCGTTCCGGTCGGACGGAATCAAACTTCTCGGTGAATTCGAGGACGGCTTCCACCCCGCGGTCGCGGATCGACTCGATCACCGGCCGGACCCGATGCAGCACGTGCTCGACGTCCATCTCGGCGCGCGGCAGCGTCGCGCGCAGCTCGACGGTGGACGGAACGCGACCGCGCAGGTCGGTACGGGTGAGCATGTGCGTCCTTCCAATACCCGGGGGCTACACGACCAGGGTAATCGCCGCGGGACGCGGCCGTCCTCGAACCCGGTCGCAGGTCACCCCGGACGAGGGCCCTGAGTGGGAAAATGTCAACATGCGGCCATTGTTCGCCAGTAGCTTGCCAACATCGGGCGGCTCCTAGAACCTGCCAACATCACCACCAGTGATCGATCGGAGACCCGATGTTCAGCTCACGGCGCAAGGCAGTGACCGTGGCGACCGCCGCGTGCCTGGTCCTGCTGGCCCCTATCCAGGCCGGCGTGTCCGCGGAGCCGACCGGGGCGACCGCCGCCCGGGACTTGGCCACCTACCGCGTTCCCAACACCGACAGCAAGACGCGAACCGAAATCAACCGCACCGGCGCCCAGGTCATCGCGGTGTACGGCGCGGTGGCCACCGTGGAGGCCACCCCGGCGCAGGCCGAGCAGTTGCGCGCCGCCGGGTTCGTGCTCAACGCCGAGACCAAGGTCGCCGACGCGCTCAAGCGGATCAACCCGGCGCAGCGGGTGCCGGGCGACTTCCCGCCCGGGTACGAGGGCTACCACAACCTCGACGAGATGAACGCCGAGCTCGACGCCGTGGTGAAGGACCACCCGGACATCGCGGCGAAGTCCAGCATCGGCAAGTCCTTCGAGGGCCGCGACATCCCGGTGCTGAAGATCAGCGACAACGTCGGGCAGGACGAGGACGAGCCCGAGGTGCTGTTCGACTGCAACCAGCACGCCCGCGAACACCTGACCACCGAGATGTGCCTGCACATCGCCAACCGGCTCACCGACGGCTACGCCGGCGACCAGGGGATCAAGGACTCGGTCGACAACCGGGAGGTCTGGATCATCCCGGTGGTCAACCCGGACGGCTCGTCCTACGACGTGGAGTCCGGCGAGTTCCAGGGGTGGCGCAAGAACCGGCAGGACGCCGGCACCGATCTCAACCGCAACTGGGGTTACAAGTGGGGCTGCTGCGGCGGCTCCGACGACGACCCGAACGGCGAGACCTACCGGGGCCCGGCCGCATGGTCGGCGCCGGAGACCGCGGCGATGCGCCACTTCATCGACTCGCGGGTGGTCGGCGGCGTGCAGCAGATCAAGGCCGCGATCGACTTCCACACCTACTCCGAGCTCGTGCTGTGGCCCTTCGGGCACACCAGTGACGACGTCACCGAGGGCATGACGCAGGAGGAGTACGACCGGTTCGCGCGGGTCGGCGGCGAGATGGCCAAGACCAACGGCTACACCCCGCAGCAGTCCAGCGACCTCTACGTCACCGACGGCGACAGCCTGGACTGGATGTGGGGCCAGCACAAGATCCTGGCCTACACCTTCGAGATGTACCCGGCCAACGGCGACGGCATCGACGGCTTCTACCCGCCCGACGACGTCATCGAGAAGGAGACCGCGCGCAACGACGCCGCGGTGGACATCCTGCTCCGCGAGGCAGGAGCCTGATCCGGCAGGAGACGGAACGGGCATCAACCTCTGCCGCACCAGCGGCCCCAGCGCTCGGCCGGTGGCGATAATGGCGGAATGGCTGCAGAACCCGCCGCGACGACCGTCACCGAGCACCGCCTGGTCCGGCACGGTTCGTGGATCGTCTGCCCGTTGTTGGGAGCGCTGGTCGTCTGGTTGTTGCGGCTGGCGTCCGCCTGGGTCGCCGGGTTGCCGTGGGCGCCGTTCCAGGGCGTGTTCCAGCTCGCCGCGTCGGTGCCCGACCCGTGGGGCTCGGTAGGCGCCATCGCCATCGGCGCGATCCTCGGGCTTGGCTTCGCCGGGCTGATGGCACAGGAGCGGCTGACTGTCACCGTCGAACCGGAGCAGGTGGTGCTGACCGTCGGGCGGTCGCAGCAGCAGCACATTGCGCGCGCCGAGGTCGGTTACGTGTACGTCGACGGCAAGAACCTCGTGGTGCTGGACGAATCCGGCGGCGAGCACATCCGGCAACCGTCCGATTTGGACAGGTTCGCGCTGCGCAGGGCCTTCACCGACCACGGCTACCCGTGGCGGGACAAGGACCCGTTCACCGGCTCTTACAGCCTGTGGGTCGAGGACACGCCGGAGCTGTCGCTGCGGATCAACTCGCTGATGGCGGCCCGCGAACGCGCGCTGCGCAAACGCGACGGGAAGGAAGCGGCGCTGCTGCGCACCGAACTGGTCAAGCACGGAATCCTCGTGCGCGACGTGAAGAAGCGTCAGTTCTGGCGAACCACCGACTGAGCTCGTGAGTGCCTCTTCCGGTAAGAACCGGAATTCGCACTCACGAGCCTTCGCGCGCTGCTGGTCCCGCACCGCCGACGACGACCTTGCTGACGCCTTCGACGGCCATGTGATCTCCTTTCGCCTGATCGTGCCCGTCATGGCCGTCCGTCCGAGCGACCGCAGCGAGATCGCGGAAACCGTCTCCGGAGGGCCGCGTGGAGGGCTCGCGAACGCCGGGAATGGAACAATCGGAAGATGGACGGTGTCGCTTGGAACATCGCGCTGGTGCTGCTGTTCGTGCTGCTCGGCGGCTACTTCGCCGCCGCGGAGATCGCGCTGGTGTCGCTGCGCGAGAGCCAGGTCCGCAAGCTCGCCGAACGCGACCGCCGCGGCGCACGGGTGGCCAAGCTGCGCGCCGACTCCAACCGGTTCCTGTCGGCGGTGCAGATCGGCGTCACCTTCGCCGGGTTCTTCGCCTCCAGCTACGGCGGCGCGACGATCGCGGTGCGCCTGGAACCGGTGTTGGCCGGCTGGGGCCTGCCGATCGGCGTGGCCGCGTCGGTGGCCCTGGTGCTGGTGACGCTGTTCGTGTCGTACCTGTCGCTGGTGCTCGGCGAGCTCGCCCCCAAGCGGCTGGCGCTGCAGAAGTCCGAGGGCGTCGCGATGGTCACCGCCGGGGTGCTGGACCGGGTGGCGACGCTGTCGCGGCCGTTGATCTGGTTGCTGTCGAAGTCCACCAACGCGGTGGTCCGGTTGCTCGGCATCGATCTGCGCGCCGACGAGGACAAGGTCAGCGAGGAAGAGCTGCGGGACATGGTGCGCACCAACGAGCAGCTGACCATTGAGGAGCGGCGGCTGCTCAGCGATGCGTTCCGGGCCACCGACCGGGTGCTCGGCGAGGTCATGGTGCCGCGCACCGAGGTCGATTTCCTGGACCGCACCATGCCGCTACCCGAGGCCATCGCCGAGGTGGCCGGCAAGCCGCACTCGCGGTACCCGGTCATCCGGGACACCGCCGACGACATCGTCGGTTTCATCCACGTCCGAGACCTGCTCGCCACGATGCACGACGGCCGCGAGGAGGCGCGCACGGTCGGCGACCTGACCCGCCCGGTGACGGCGCTGCCGGCGAGCAAGCCGGTGCTGGCGGCGCTGTCGCAGATGCGGCGGCGGGGCGGGCACCTGGCGGTGGTGGTCGACGAGTACGGCGGGACCGCGGGCATCGTCACCGTCGAGGACCTGGTGGAGGAGGTCGTCGGCGAGATCTGGGACGAGTACGACCCGAGCACGGCCCCGGTGCGGCCCAAGGGCAATGGCAGCTTCGAGACCGACGGGCTGCTGCACCGCGCCGAGTTCGAGCAGCAGACCGGGATCGCACTGCCCGACGGTCCCTACGACACGGTGGCCGGGTTCGTGGTCAGCCGGCTCGGGCGCGTCCCGGCGGAGGGCGATTCGCTGGAGGCCCTGGGCCACCGCTTCACGGTCCGCGCGATGGACGGCCACCGCGTGTCCCGCCTGCTGGTCACCAAGCTCCCTGCCCAGCAGTGACCCAACCCGGGTTTCGATCACCGCAATTTCAATGGAAATTGCGGAACTCCGGCGTGTCGGACCACGACACGCCGGAGACTGTGGATAACTTCCGCAATTTCAATGGAAATCGGACATTCGATTTCCATTGAAATTGCGGACGACCGCGTCAGGACAGCAGCAGGTCAGGACAGCAGCAGGATCACGGATCCCACGATGATTCCGACGAGCACCACGACCGCCGCGGTGATCATGATCACCCGCATCTTGGGCCGGTCGTCGCGAACCTCGGTCTGGGCCCGCTCCCGCCACTGCATGAAGGTGGTGCCTTCGCCCTCGCTCAACGTCGACTCCTCGGGTCCGTCGTCAGTACCGAGCGGTCCCCCGCGACCGCGTTTCGGCCCCACCATGTCATATCGACCCGCCGAGGCGAACCACGTGCACCGCCCAATGCCGCAGCAGGTCCTCGTCGTGGCTGATCGCGAGCACCCCCGTGCCGTGCTCGTTCACCCGCCGGTCCACGACCTGCACCAGCGCCGCCGTGGTGGACGCGTCCAGCATCGCGGTCATCTCGTCGCAGATCAGGTAGCCCGGCCACAACGCCAATGCCCGCGCCAGGCAGGCCCGTTGCAGTTGCCCGTCGCTGACCTCGTGCGGCCGCCGCGACAGCAGCTCCGCGGTCAGCCCCACCTCGTCGGCCAGCTCGTCGACGTCGCCGGCGGCTCCGGTGGCCCGCAGCGGTTCGGCGACGATCTCGCGGAGCGTGAAGCGCGGGTCGACGGCGGGCCGCGGCTGCTGGAAGACGATGCCGATCGCCTTGCGCTGCTCCCGCGGCGTCGCGTGCCGGAAGCCGCTGACCGGCTCGCCGTCGAGCGACACCTGCCCGGACCACGGCTCGTGCAGCAGCCCGAGCACCCTGGCCAATGTGGACTTTCCGCACCCGCTCGGCCCGGCCAGCCCGACCACGGAACCGCCCGGGACGTCCAGGTCGACCCCGTCGAGCACCGGTTCGCCGCGCCGGTAGCCGGCGACCAGGCCGGTCGCGCTCAGCACGGCGGGTGCGCGGCGACCCACCGGTCGCCGAGGTCGAGCAGTTCCGGATCTCCCGTGCACGGCCCGAATCCGGGCACGTCCGGGCAGCGTTGGCAGAACACGCAACCCCATTCCTGTTCGATGCGGGCCAGTTCGGTGAGGGCCGGCGGGTGTCCGGGGATCGGCCGGAACCCGCCGTCGGGCAACGCCGCGAGCAGCCTCGCGGTGTACGGGTGCCAGGGGTCGGCGAGCACCTGCTCGGCGGGCCCGGCCTCGACGATGCGGCTGGCGTACATCACCGCGATGTCGGTGGCCACCCGGCGGGCGGCGGCCAGGTCGTGGGTGATCAGCAACACCGCGCGGTCGTCGGTGGCGGCTTCGGCGAGCAGGTCGACGGTGCGATGGACCAGCGGCCGGTCCAGCCCGGTGGTCGGCTCGTCGGCGAGGATGATCCGCGGGTTGCCGGCCAGCGCCAGCGCCACCGCGACCCGCTGAGCCATCCCGCCGGAAAGCTCGTGCGGATAGCGGTCGAGGTCGGCCGGATCGAGCCCGACGCGTTCGGCGAGTTCGTCCGGCCCGGCGGCGCCGCCCAGCGCCCGGATCGCCTCGACGAGCTGGCTGCGCGCGGTCCGCACCGGGGTCAGGTGGGTACTCGCGGACTGCGGCACCAGGCCGACGAGCCGGCCGCGGACCTGCCCGGATAGCACCGGCTCCGGCGCCGACAGCAGCTCGATGCCGCCGCGCAGCACGGCTTCGCCGCGAACCTGCGCGTTCCCGGGCAGCAGCCCCAGCAGCGCCGAGGCCAGCACCGACTTGCCGCAGCCGGACTCCCCGACGAGCGCGAGCACCCTGCCCGGCCGCAGTTGCAGCGTCGCGTCGGTCACCGCCCGCACTTCGGCGCCGCGCCCCAGCAGGAAGCGCACCGAGAGCCGGTCCAGTTCGAGCAGCGGTTCGCTCACAGCGCCACCTCCGATCGCCGTCGCGGCAAGACCCGATCGCGCCAGGTCGCGGCCAGTCCGGACACCGCCAGCGTCGTCGCCACCAGCAGCACCGACGGGAACAGCACGATCCACCAAGCGCCGAGCAGCACCGCTTCCCGGCCGTCGCCGAGGATGTTGCCGATGCTGGCCAGGTGCGGCGGCAGGCCGAGACCGAGGAAGCTCAGCGCGGTCTCGTGCCACACCGCGTGCGGCACGAGCAGCACCGCCGAGAGCGCCGCCTGCGGCACGATCGCGGGCAGCAGGTGCCGCAGCAGGACCCGCGACCGCGACGAACCGCCCGCGATCGCCGCGTCGATGTAGGGCCGCTGGCGCAGCGACAGGACCTCCGAGCGCACGATGCGTGCCACGGTCGTCCAGTGCGTGAGGGCGATGGACAGGATCACCGCGACCAGGCTGCCCCGGTACAGCGCGACGATCACGATGCCCAGCAGCAGGTGCGGCACCGAGTTGATGGTGTCGACCAGCCGCATCAGCAGCCGGTCCGGCCAGCCGCCGACGCCGCCCGCGACGGCGCCCACCAGCGAACCGAGCACAGTGGACACCACCGCGCTGAAACCGGCCACCAGCAAGGAGATCCGCAGCCCGGCGAGGGACTGCACGAACAGGTCCCGGCCGCCGGAGTCGGTGCCGAACGGGTGCGCCGGGCTCGGCGCGAGCCGGATCGAGTCGTAGCGCACCGATTCGCTGCCGAACAGCGCGGGCACCGCGATCGCCGCCAGCACGAGGACCGCGAGGCCGCCCAGCGACACCCACAACCGCGCCCGGGTCCGCGACACCCCGGCGCGCTTGCGGCCGGCGAATCGCCACGGTCCGACCGATGTGGACTCGTTGGATGTCTCAATCATGTTGCGCATCTTCTTCAGCCATCGGTCGCCACCCTCGGGTCTAGCACGATCGCCGCGATGTCGGCGAACAGCGAGCCGATCAGCACCGCCGCGGTGGCCACGAGCGTCAGGATTGCCAGTAGCGGGTAGTCGACCGCCGTCGCGGCGGTGACGACGGCGGCGGCCAGGCCCGGCCAGGAGAAGACCTCCTCGACCAGCACGGCTCCGGTGACTAGTTCCGGAACCCGCGCGCCGATCAGCGTGACGAACGGCAGCAGCGCGGTCGGCAGCGCGTGCCGCAGCACGACGGCGCTCTCCGCGAGGCCGCGCGCCCGCGCCCCGGTCACGTGGTCCTCGGACAGCGACGTCAGCATCGACTGCCGGACGTGCAGCACCAGCCACGGCGACTGGGAGATGCCCAGCACCAGCGCGGGCAGTGCCAGGTGCTCGGCGACCTGCCCGAACGACACCGGAGCGCCCGCGTCGGTCAGGCCCGCCACCGGCAGCCAGCCCAGCCCCAGCGAGAACACCGCGATCGACAGCAGCGCCAGCACGAACGGCGGCACGCCCTCCAGCGCGTGGCCGATGGCGGTGACGAACCGGTCGATCCAGCCACCCTGCCGCCAGGCCGCGACGGTGCCCAGCACCAGGGCGATCACCACGGCCAGCGCGAGCCCGGTCGCGGTCAGCAGGAGCGTCCACGGCAGTCGTTGCACGACGACCTGCACGACCGGCTGCCGGAACGACCGCGACACCCCGAGGTCGCCGACGAACACGCCGGTCGCCCAGTGCCAGAACTGCACCAGCACGGGGTCGTCGAGCCCCAGCCGGGCCCGCACCTGCGCGACGTCGGCCGCAGAAGCCCCGAAGAGCTCCACACCGTAGTACTGGTGGACCGGGTCAAACGGGGACGCCGCGGCCAGCACGAACACCCCGAACGCCACGACCACCAGCACCGGTACCGCGAACCCGATTCGCCGCAGCACCAACCGGCCGATCGCGCGGCTCATGCCTGCGGTTTCCAGGTCTCGACGTTCCACCACGGGCCCCAGGTGGTCCCGTGCACGTGCGGCTCGACCGGCGGTTGGTAGCCGGACCACTTGCCGTCGCGCATCACGTAGCTGTGGTCGATGAACGCCAGGTACACCAGGCCCGGGTCGGCGACGTAGGCGCGCTGCGCCTGCTTGTAGAACTCCGCCCGCTTCGCCTGGTCCACCTCCTGCCGGCCGCCGTCGAGCGCGGCGTCCACCTCGGCGTTGCGGTACTGGCCCGGGTTGTTGTAGGTGCCGGTGCCGATGACCGAGGAGTGCAGGCTGGTGTAGACCTGCGGGTCGGGGTCGATGGTGTTGCCGCCGCCGAGAACAATCCCGTCGGTTGCCAGCCGAGCGGGCACGGCCGAGCGGTCCACCCCGGCGAGCTCGACCTGGATGCCGACCGCCTTGGCGTCGGAGGCGAACGCGCGGGCGAGGTCCTTGCGGAGGCTGTCGTCGGCGAAATACATCACGGTGAACTGGGCGCGGACGCCGTCCCGCTCCCGGATGCCGTCGCCGCCGACCCGCCAACCGGCCTCGTCGAGCAGCTTCCTGGCGCGCTCGGGATCGAAGTCGAAGCGGGCCGTGGGCTCGAAGTCGGCACCCATCGACTCCGGGATCGGCGCGTAGGCCGGCGTTCCGTGCCCGCCCTGCAAGCCCTGGATCATGCCCTCGCGGTTGACCGCGAGGTTCAGCGCGAGCCGCACGGCTCGGTCGCCGGCGACCGGGTGCGTGTTGGGCAGCGCGATGCTGCGGAAGTCGGCGGTGCGGTGGTGCACCGTCCGGTAGCCGTCGCGGCCGACGCTCTCGGCCAGCACCGGCGGCAGCACGGTGCCGTCGAACTCGCCGGAGGCCAGGCGCTGGGCGCGGGTGTTGTCGTCCTTGGCGAAGACGACGGTGACCTTGCCGACGGCGGGCGCACCGGCCCAGTAACCGGGGTTGGCCTCCCAGGTCATCTGGTCGCCCTGGCGCCATTCGACGAGCTTGTAGGGCCCGGTGCCGACCGGCTTGGTGTTGAGCGGGGAGCTCTCCTGCGACTTCGGCTCGGCGAGCTGCTCGTTCGGCATGATGCCGAGCACCAGTTTCGACGGCCAGGCGGCGTAGGGGATCTTGAGGTCGAACCGCACGGTGTGCGGGTCGAGCGCGCGGACGTCGGCGAGCATGTCGAAGTCCGAGGACACCGTCGAGGCGTAGGCGGGGTCGATCGCTGCCTGGTAGGTGGCGACGACGTCTTCGGCGTCGAAGGGCGTGCCGTCGTGGAAGCGGACGCCGTCGCGGAGCTTGACCGTCCAGGTCTTGGCGTCGGGCGTGGATTGCGGTGCCTCGCCGGCCAGCGCGGGGCGCAACGCGGACTGGCCGTCGAAGGCCAGCAGACCGTCGTAGAACTTCGCGGCACCCTCCACGCCGTAGCCCAGCAGCGGGTTCAGGCTATCCGGCTCGTAGCCGTCGGCGAGCAGCATCGACCGGGGGTCACCGGTGCCCGGCGCGGTCGGCGCGGCGCACCCCGCCCCGAGCAGGCCCAGGGCGACCGGCACAGCGACGAACAAAGCACGACGTTTCAGCACTCCTGAACAATAGGTGCTATTGCAAGTTTTTCTCAATAAGTTGAGATCTTGCTCGCCCCCCGTGAGCGTTTTCGGGTGCCAGGGCCCCCGAAAACGCTCACGGGCCCTGAGCAGCTCGGCCTCAGCCCGCCAGCAGGACCTGCTGCGTCGCGGACAGGTGCTCGGTGATCGCCGCAGCCGAGGCCTCCGCGTCGCCCGCGGCGAGCGCGGCCACGATCGCCTCGTGCTCGACGAGCACCGCCTTGCGCCGCCCGCCGCTGCTGAACAGCGCGACGATGCCCGCGCGGATCTGGCGTGCCCGCAACGCGTCGTAGGTCTTGCTGAGCATGTCGTTGCCGACCGCGCACACCAGCGTGGCGTGGAACCGGTGGTCGCGGTCGATGAACGCGCGGGCCTGGTCGTCGCCGCTGAGCTCGCGCTGGGCCGCCAGTTCGGCGCGCATCTGCTCCACCGGCACCGCGTCCAGCTCGATGGCGCGGCGGGCGGCGTAGCACTCGATCATCGCGCGGATCTCGAAGAGCTCGCGGATCTCCCGGCCGCCGACCGGGGCGATGTAGGCGCCGCGCTTGGGCACCAGCTGCACCAGTTCCTCGGCGGCGAGCAGCAACAGGGCCTCGCGGATGGGCGTTCGGGACACCCCGATCTCGTCGGCCAGCGCCTGTTCGTTGACGAACTGCCCCTGCATCGCGGGGTCGCTGAGCACCGTGTCCTTGAGATGGTCGTAAGCCAGTTCTCGTCCCGACGGCAACGAAGACCCCCTGTGTGAATCTAGCCGATGCATATCGCTGGTATACAAAAATGGTAACGGGTGAGCGCTGGAGAGTGTTCGTTGTCTTCGAAGCGGCGCGGCCACTTGGCCTCGTCACTCGCACCGCCGCGGGTTCTCAGGCGGCGTCTGAGGTTCCGCCACATGCACCGCCACATGCACCGCCACGCAAAACGAGTTTGGAAAAGTCCCTGGAAGGATGGTTGTGGTTATGCGGATCGCTTTGTGCCAGATCTTGTCCGGCCCGGACCCCAAGGCAAACCTGGAACTCGTGGCCGACGGCGTCCGGAAAGCCGCCGAGGCGGGTGCCGACCTCGCGGTGTTCCCGGAGGCGACGATGGCCTGCTTCGGGATCAAGCTCGGGCCGCTGGCCGAGCCCCTGGACGGGCCGTGGGCCACCGAGGTGCGGCGGCTCGCCGAGGAAGCCGGCATCGCGGTCGTGGCGGGTATGTTCACGCCCACCGAGGACGGCCGGGTGACAAACACGCTGCTGATCACCGGCCGCGGCCTGGACACCTCCTACGACAAGATCCACCTGTTCGACGCCTTCGGCTTCGCCGAGTCGAACACCGTCGCGCCGGGCGCGCAGCCGGTGGTGGTGGACCTCGACGGCACCAAGATCGGCCTAACGACCTGCTACGACGTGCGGTTCCCCGGCCTGTTCACGACGCTCGCCGACCAGGGCGCGTCGGTGATCGTCACCTCGGCGTCCTGGGGTTCCGGCGAGGGCAAGCGCGAGCAGTGGGAGCTGCTGGTGCGCGCCCGCGCGCTGGACTCGACGTCGTGGGTGGTGGCCTGCGGCCAGGCCGACCCGCGCAGCATCGGCCGGGAGCCGAGCGGCAAGGCCCCGACGGGCATCGGCTACAGCCTCGTCGCCACCCCGCTTGGCCAGGTGCACGCCCAGCTCGCCGACGCCCCCGAGGTCCGGGTCGTCGACATCGACCCGGCGGCGGTCGACCAGGCCCGCCAAGCGGTCCCGGTCCTCGCAAACCGCCGCTTCTGACGCGATCGTCCCGAGGCGAAGGGCACCTTCTGCCGACTCGCGCGGCTGCCGACTCGCGCGGCCTGCACAGTGCTCACCAGTACCTCACCCCAATCAGCTCCAGCCATGACCAAATCATCCCAGTCATCCACAGTACGAACACCGTTGGTAGCATTACGTAACTCCAGGTGAAGGAATCGTCGCGCGAGGTCCCCGGCGACGAGGCGCTACAGCTACGCTGGTCCAGTACCCGTAGGGAGAGGGGCTCGACAATGACCGCACTTCCTGACTGGATGGCGCTACCACCGGAGGGGCTGAGCGCCGCGGAGTACGAGGCGCTGCCCGAAGAAGTGTGCCGCCGCATCGAGATTGTCGATGGAGCCATCGTCGTGACTCCTGCCCCCCGTCGCTCGCATCAGATCATCGCACGGCGTCTCGCGAACGAACTTGAGCTCGCCGCTGGACCCGAGCTCACCGTTGCCACGGATGTCGATCTGCGACTGCGGGACGTGCCGCTGCTCAACCGCAGACCAGACGTCGTCGTGTACGACTCCGCCTTGCCGGAGGACGCCGACCTTCGTCCCCAGCACTGCCTGCTGGTCGTCGAGGTGATGTCACCGGGCTCGGTCACCGCCGACCAGACCGACAAGCCCGCCGAGTACGCCGCTGCGGGCATCGAACACTTCTGGCGTATCGAACGCGACCGCCAAGACGACCGGCGTTTGACTGCGTTCCGCTACCGCCTCGATCCCACGACCCGGACTTACGCACCCTCCGGGGTCGACACCGACAAGCTGGCGGTGTCTGACCCCGTCGAGTTGCGCATCGACTTCGAATCGCTGCTGTGACCGAGCACGACGCGCTGGGTGGGGCCGACACGCTTCGGCGCGGCCTTGAGCACAATGAGTGGCACCGCACTCATCGGGCACTCGTCGAGCAGTGGGACGCGGACCTGTTCAGCGAGGCCTTCGCTACCGAGTGACTACATGTCCAGGCCGAGGTCGAGGGCCGGGGAGGAGTGGGTCAGGCCTCCTACCGCCAGGTACTGGACTCCCGTTTCCGCGTAGGCGCGGGCCACGTCGAGGGTCAGGCCTCCCGATGCTTCGAGTTCCGTGGCCGGCGACGTCTCCCGGACCCGGCGGACCGCTTCCGCGCACTGCTGCGGGGTGAAGTTGTCCAGCAGGACCAGCGCCACGTCCTCCGCCAGCACCTCATCGAGTTCGTCCAGCGTGGACACCTCGACCTCCATCGGCAGGTCCGGCGCGTGCTCGCGGCAGGCCCGCACCGCCGCCCCCGCCGAGCCCGCCGCCACCACGTGGTTGTCCTTGATCAGCACCGCGTCGCCGAGGCCCATCCGGTGGTTGACCCCGCCGCCGCAGCGGACCGCGTACTTCTGCAGCTCCCGCAGGCCCGGCAGCGTCTTGCGGCTGTCCCTGATCCGGCAGCCCGTGCCCGCGACCGCCTCGACCCACGCCGCGGTCGCGGTCGCGATGCCCGACAGGTGGCACAGCAGGTTCAGCGCCGTGCGTTCCGCCGTGAGCAGGCCGCGGACCGGGGCTTTCACCCGCAGCACGCACTCGCCGGGCGCCAGCACATCACCGTCGGAACGCTCGGAGAGCACGGCGTAGGCGCCCGCGCCCAGCACCTCGTCGAGCACGAGGCGCACCAGCGGCAGGCCCGCGACCACCCCGGCCCGGCGGGTGTTGAACCCGGCCTCGGCTATCGCGCCGACCGGGACCGTCGCCTCGGTCGTCGCGTCCGGCCCGTAGCGCAGGTCCTCGGCCAGCCCCGTGCGGACGACCTCGCGAGCCTTCTCCAGATCGATGCTCATGCCGCTGTCCTCGCAATCCCGGCCGCGGTGTGGATGAGGCACCCCGAGGCGTCCAGCCGGAGCACCGTACTGCGCCGCCAACGCAGGTCGTCGGTGTCCGGGAAATCCGTTCGGCGGTGGCAGCCGCGCGACTCGGCGCGTTGCCTGGCCGCCGCCAGCAGCGCCTGCGCGGTCAGCGCCAGCGACGAGTCCTCGACCGCCTGTCGAGTCCGAAGTGGACGGACGATGGCCGCCCGGTCCAGGATCCGGGTCGCTTCCGCGAGCCCCTCGTCGTCGCGCCCGATGCCGGCGTAGCGGCTCATCGTGCGCTGCAGCAGCTCCCGGTCGACCACCGCCATCGCCGGTTGCACCGCCGCACCGGGGGCCTTGCGGTTCAGCAGCCCGCAGCACAGGTCCTTGGCCACCGCCTCGGCCGCGCGCCCGCCGGCCACGAGGCCTTCCAGGAGGCTGTTGGACGCCAGCCGGTTTGCGCCGTGCAGCCCGGTGCACGCGACCTCACCGGCGGCGTAGAGCCCGGCCACGGTCGTTCGACCATCCACACTGGACACCACGCCGCCGCACGAGTAGTGCGCGGCGCTGGCCACCGGGATCGGCTCGCGGACCGGGTCGATGCCGGCCGCCTGGCACGCCGCGTACACCGTCGGGAACCGCTCGACGAACCCCGGACCGATGCTCGTCGCGTCGAGGAACACGTGCTCCGCGCCGGTTTCGGCGGCCCGCTTGTTGATCGCCGCGGACACGACATCGCGCGGGGCGAGGTCGGCCAGCGGGTGCTCCCCCTCCATCACGCGCCGCCCGTGCACGTCGACGAGCACCGCGCCTTCCCCGCGCACCGCCTCGGTGATCAGCGGCCGCCGCCCTCGCGGCCCACCCGGTGTGTAGAGCACCGTCGGGTGGAACTGCACGAACTCCAGGTCCGCGACGGACGCACCGGACCGCAGCGCGAGCGCGATACCGTCCGCAGTGGACACTTCGGGGTTCGTGGTGGCGGAGTAGAGCTGGCCGAGGCCGCCGGTGGCCAGCAGCACCGCCGGGGCGTGCAGCACGCCCGGCCTGCTCTCGGAGTCCATCGCCAGCGCCCCGACGACGGCGCCGCTGTCGCCGCGCAGCAGCTCTACGACGCAATGCTGCTCCAGCACCGGAATCCCGCCGCCGCGCACGGCTTCGGACAACGCGCGCTGCACCTCTGCACCGGTCGCGTCGCCGCCGGAGTGGATCACGCGGAACGCGCTGTGCCCGCCCTCGCGGGTCCGCGCCAGCTCACCGTCCGCGCGCAGGTCGAAGCGGGCACCCGCCGCGCGCAGCCGCGCGATCGCCTCGGCACCGTCGGCGAGGATGTCCCGCACCGCCGGGCGCGAGCACAGTCCGGCGCCGGCGGTCAGCGTGTCCTCGACGTGTTTGCGCAGGCTGTCGCCCGGGTCGAGCTCGTCCGGCCGGACCACGGCGATGCCGCCCTGCGCCCAGCTCGTGTTGCCTGCCGACGCGCTGTCCTTGCTAACCACCAGCACCCGCAGGCCCAGCTCGCGGGCCCGCAGCGCCGCCGTCAGGCCGGCGACGCCGGTGCCGACGACGAGTAAGTCCGCACCTGCTTCCCAGCTCATTCGCCGCCTCCGGGCTTGCCGATGGCGATCATCCGCTCGACCGAGGCCCGCGCCCGGTCGGCGACGTCCTTCGGCACGTGCACCTCGTCGGCGCCTTCGCGCAGGCAGCGCAGCAGGGCCGCCGGGGTGATCATCTTCATGTAGCGGCAGGACGCGCGGTCGTTGACCGCCCGGAAGTCGATCTCGGGTGCGGCGCGGCGCAACTGGTGCAGCATGCCGACCTCGGTGGCCACCAACACCGAGCGGGCGCCGGTCTCCTTCGCCGCGGTCAGCATGTCGCCGGTGGAAAGGATCTTCACCCGTTCCTTGGCGACGGTGCCCTCACCGGCCAGGTAGAGGGCCGAGGTCGCGCACCCGCACTCGGGGTGGATGAACAGGTCGGCGTCCGGGCTGGCCGCCGCCCGCTCGGCGAGCTCGGTCCCGTTGATCCCGGCGTGCACGTGGCACTCCCCGGCCCAGATGTGCAGGTTCTCCCGGCCGGTTTCGCGCCTGACGTGCGCGCCCAGGAACTGGTCCGGGCAGAACAGCACCTCGCGGTCCGCCGGGATGGAGCGGACCACGTCCACCGCGTTCGACGAGGTGCAGCAGATGTCCGTCTCCGCCTTCACGTCGGCGGTGGTGTTCACGTAGGACACCACGACGGCGCCCGGGTGCTCGGCCTTCCAGGCCCGCAGCTGGTCGGCGGTGATCGAGTCGGCCAGCGAACATCCCGCCCGCGCGTCCGGGATGAGCACCGTCTTGTCCGGACCGAGGATCTTCGCCGTCTCGGCCATGAAATGCACGCCGCAGAAGACGATCGTGCCTGCGGAGCTGTTCGCCGCGATACGGCTCAGCGCCAGCGAATCGCCGGTGTGGTCGGCGACGTCCTGGATCTCCGGAAGCTGGTAGTTGTGCGCCAGCAGCACGGCGTCCCGTTCGTCGGCCAGCTTGCGCACCTCGCGCGCCCATTCGGCGGTGGGTGCCACCCCGGTGTAACCGGCGTCGGTCCGCTCCCAGGTTGCAGTCGCGGCCATGTCGTCCTCCTCGCCGGACCTCCGGGAGAACTCGCCCGGAAGCTCCGCTAGCACCCCGGATCAAGCTCCCCGAGGTTTTCGCCTTAGAATCGAAAACGTGACACATCCTAACACCGCGAGCTGTGCGGACAAGGGCGACGCTCGTCACGAAGTGCTCGCCGGCGTCCTCCAGGTACGCGACGACCGACTGCAGGTGCTGCTCTGGCAACGCGCACAGGAACCAGACGTGCACCGCTGGTCACTGCCCGGCGGGCGGCTGGCCGCCACCGAGGACGTGGAGACATCGATCCGGCGGCAGCTGGCCGAGAAGGTCGACGTGCACAAGCTGACCCACGTCGAGCAGCTCTCGGTGTTCAGCAGCCCGGGCCGGGTGCCCAGCCGCCGCGTCGTCGCCACCGCCTTCCTCGGGCTGGTGCCCTCCGACATCGACCCCGAGATCCCCGCCGACACGGCGTGGCATCCGGTCGACGCGCTGCCGCCGACCGCCTTCGACCACGAGCTGATCGTGCTGGCCGCGCGGGACCGGCTGCGCGCCAAGCTGTCCTACACGAACATCGGTTTCGCGCTGGCCCCCGCCGAGTTCACCGTCTCGGAGCTGCGCCGGATCTACTCCGCCGCGCTCGGCTACCAGGTCGCGGCGACCAACCTGCAGCGCGTGCTGTCCCGGCGCGGCGTGCTAGAACCCACCGGCCGCACGGTGCCCGCGGGTCCGGCCGGCGGCCGCCCTCCCGCGCTGTTCCAGTTCACCTCCCGGGATCTGCAGGTCACCGACCCCTTCGCAGTGTTCCGGCCCCCGAGCTGAAGGGAGTGCATCCATTCCTTGAACACTGCTTCCGGGGCATTCGCGACGTAGGTTTGGGGCGTGATGAACGTGCTGCCGCTCTTCCCGCTCGGTTCCGCCCTGCTGCCGGGCAGCCACCTGCCCTTGCACATCTTCGAGCCGCGCTACCGGCAGCTGGTCACCGATCTCGTCGGCGAGGACCTGCCACACCGCCGGTTCGGCGTGGTCGCCATCCGGCAGGGCTGGGAAACCGGCGAGGACAACGTTGATTCGATGTACGACGTCGGCTGCTCCGCGCTGCTGGACCAGGTTCGGCAGCTGCCCGGCGGGCGGTATGACGTCAGCGCCAACGGGGAGCGCCGGTTCCGGCTGCTACAGATCGACCGGAGCGCGGCGCCGTACCTGATGGCCGACATCGAATGGCTGCCGGACACCGCCCCGGAGAACGACTCACCGGCGCGCCGCGAGCACCTGACGACCGCCGCCCGCGCGGCGTACCAGCGCTACCACGACACCGGATTGCGCGGCGGGCAGCGCGAAGCCCCGGCCGAGGACACCGACGCCGCGACGCTTTCGTACCTGCTGGCCGACGATTGCGTGCTGACCGTGGAGGACCGGCAGAAGCTGCTCGAAGAAACCGACCCCCTGGAGCGGCTGCGCAACATCCGGCGGCTGCTGCTGCGGGAAACCGAGTTCCTCCGCGAACTTCGCGCGGTTCCGGCGCCCCTGACGGATTTCGCCCAGCACACCAGCGTGAACTGAGCGGGACGATGCACGGCTGGTCCCACGCGCGGTGCGAGCTGCGTGCGGCTGCGCCGCTTCGAAGGCGAAAGACGTGGCGCTGGGGTGTCTTGCGGCATCGATAGGATCTCCGCATGTCGTCACCTGGTAATTGGGGCTCCAACGAGTACGGGCACTACGATCCGAACACCAGGCAGCCCGGCGCATCGGGGTCCCAGCCCGGCATGCAGTACCAGGGTTTCGGCACGTTCTCCCAGCCCCAGCCCCAGCAGCCGCCCCAGCAGCCGCCCCAGCAGCCGCCGCAGTCGCCACCGCCGCCACCGCCGCCCCAGCAGCAGCCCTATCCCGGCATGGTCAGCGGCTACCCGGCGCAGCCCGCGCCGACCCCGCCGGGGAAGAGCCGCGGGCCGATGATCGCGGCGATCGCGCTCGCCTCGGTGGCCGTGATCGCGATCGTCACCACGATCGTCGTGCTCAGCACCTCCGACGGCGGATCGCAGGCGGCACCGCCGCCGCCCGCGGTAACCAGCACGCCGTCCAAGCCGACCACCAGCGCGACGTCCGCCGCGCCGCCGACGGCGGCCAACCCGCAGCTGACGCCGCTGGTGCCCGGCTGGCAGGTGGCGACGGTGCCGAAGCGGGGCGCGGTCTACGACGTGCCGATGAACTGGAAACTGGACTCCAACCCGGAGGGCGTGCACGGCTTCGGCCCGCCCGACGACCCGGTGACGATGACCGGCGTGGCCGAGTACCAGAAGGGCTTCTGCACCGGCGCTCCGACCAGCTACCGGGCGGTCTCGGGCGCGACCGCCCGCAGGGGCCCGGACGACACCGCGGTGGCCACCGAAACGCTGCGGAAGTTCGCCGCGGTGGCCTACACGCGCGCCGGCCAGGCACCCGTGGTCCTGCCGGGCCCGCCGGAGCAGCTGCAGCTCGCCGGCGGTGTTCCTGCCGTCCGGATCACCGCCCAGATCACGATGCCATCTCCCGAGACCTGCGACTCCGCGACGGTCGCGGTCAGCGTGCTCGCCACCAACAACGACGGCCAGAGCTCGGTGGTCTTCATCGCCGCGTCCGATCAGAACGTCCCGGATTCGGTTCCGGTCGACACGCTGAAGCAGATCACCCAGTCCTTCCGCGGCGCCCCGAAGTGATCGGCGGGAACATTCCCACTGGTCAGCGCCCGTGAGTGATTTTGGGTGCCATAGCGCCCGAAAACGCTCACGGGACCTGGCCAGCGGAAACGCTTATCCGAGGCGGCGGCCCAGGTCGTCGAGGCCGTTCCAGGAGGCGGCGAGGCCGTAGCCGAGCGCAAAGGCCAACGGCTGCACCAGCAGCACCCAGTAGGTGCCGACCTCCGGGGCGACCGTGATCAGGTCGCCCAGCTGCGGGTTCGCCGGCATCGCGTACAGCCCGCCGACGAACGACGCGCCCAGCTGCACGCCCAGCCAGGACGCGACCACCGACCCGAGTGCACCCGCGATGAGCAGCACCGGGCCGCGCCGCCTGCGCACCAGCCACAGCACCGAGGACGTCAGCAGTCCGGCGGCGAAGGCGAGCAGCGCGAAGATCGCGATCGCGTCGAAGCCGTGGTAGCCCTCCACCAGCAGCGGGGTCAGCCTGCCCTGCAGGCCGAGCACGCTCTCCTGCGGCGGCGCCAGCCGCGACCACAACCAGCCGATCGGCAGGCCCAGCAGCGAGATCAGCGATACCAAGCTCACCGCGGGCAGCAGGTCTGCCTTGACCACCACGCGGGGCGGCGGCGCGACCAGCTGCGGAGCCACCGGTTCCGCCTCGGCTCCGGCCGCGGCTTCGATCCGCTCCGGGGCGGCGCGCGTGCCGCCGGGCTCCACCGGGCTGTCCGCCACCCGCCAACCTCCTACCGGCTGCCACGACCGTTCTGCTGCGTCACCCTAGCGCTCCAACGCCGCGTGCCCGCATCACCCGAGGGCGGGGTGCGCAGCGCACATCAACTATTCTGCGCGAGCCCCCATGTCAGCTACGCCGAAGGACGCGCGAAGTGGCGGGAATCCTGCCGAGTCCGCTGTTGACCGGACCGAGCCCGATCGACGAACCGCGCCGGGCTTCGGCCGTTCGGCTACCGCTGCGCAGCACCGTCGTCGAGCTGCTGCTCAGCGCGTTCGTCGCGGCGGTCGTGAGCCTGGTGCTGCAGTTCGGCATCGCCCGGCTGAGCATCAGCGAGCCCAGCTTCGCCCCGGAAGCGCTCGCGGCCACCAGCAGCGCGCTGGTGCTGGCCCTGCTGTTCCTGCTGCTGGCGTTCGGACATCGCCGCTCGCCGCGCTGGCTGCGATTGTTCGGCGCCTGGGTAGCGCTCAGCGCGTTCAGCACGTTCGCGCTCGCGATCCCCTTGCAGGCCACCAGGTTCTACTACGGCGGCTCGTCCGTGGACAACGGGTTCCGCCTGCAGTACATGACCCGGATGGCCAGCACCCCGGGCCTGGCCGACCTGAACTACGCCGACACCGCTCCGTACTACCCGGGCGGCTGGTTCTGGCTGGGCGGCCGGTTCGCCAACCTCATCGGCTGGGAGGGCTGGGCGGCGTACAAGCCGTACGCGCTGGCCTGGGTGGCGGTGACCACAGTCGTCGCGTTCACGCTGTGGAGCGTCGTGGTGCGGCGCCGGCTGGCGCTGCTCGCCGCGGTCGTGACGGGGCTGGCCGGGATGCTGCACGGCATCGAGGAGCCCTACGCCTGGCCGTCGGCGGCGTGGCTGGCACCGATCGCCGTACTGGCCTGGCACGCGCTGCGCCGCCGGGACCACGCTCCACGGTGGACACTCGTCTGCATCGGCGGCTACGTCGGTTTCGCGGCCATCACCTACACCCTGCACTTCGGGTTCGCGGTGCTGATGGTCGTGCTGATGGCGGTCATCACCGGAGTGTTCCGGGTGCACCAGGGGGAACGGCTGTGGCCGACGGTGCGGCAGCTGTTCCTGCGGCTGCTGCCGATCGGCATCGTCAGCCTGGTCATCGCGCTGCTGGTCTGGCTGCCCTACCTGCTCTCCACCCACTTCCTGCTGGCCAACCCGCGCAGCGCGGCGCAGCACTACCTGCCCGAGGACGGCGCGTTCCTGCCGGTGCCGATGATGGAAGGCACCGCGTTCGGGGTGCTGTGCCTGGCCGGTCTGGTGTGGCTGCTGCTGCGGTGCCGGCGCAACGAGGTCGCCGCCTCGATGCTGAGCATCGTGCTCGCGGTCTACGGCTGGTTCGTGTTGTCGACGCTGGCGCTGGTCGCCAAGACCACGCTGCTGGCGTTTCGCCTCAACGTGATCCTCGACGTGACGCTGGCCGTCGCCGGCGTCTTCGGCCTGCTGGAGCTCGTCGGCTACCTGCGGCAAAAGCTGGACACCCGGTACGCGCTGCGGATCAGCATGGTCGCCACCGCGCTCGGGCTGCTCGGCGCGATCACCATCAACCAGGGCGCGATCGGGTTGGCGCTGCAGCCGTCCGTCGAACGCGCCTACGCGGACTACTACCCCACCGGCGACAACGCGATGGGGCAGCGCGACCCGGCCAAGCCCGGCTCGTGGACCGATGATGAGATCCGTGCGATCGCCGAGCTGACCGGCCGCAAGCCGGTGGACAACGTGCTGCTCACCACCGACTACAAGCTGATGTCCTTCCAACCGTACTGGGGCTTCCAGCAGGAGACTCCGCACTACGCCAACCCGCTGGCGGACTACGAGGCGCGCGCCGCGGAGGTCCAGGAGTGGACCACCGCGAAGACCCCCGACGAGCTGCTGGGCATGCTACGCAAGAGCCGGTTCAAGACGCCCAACGTCTTCGTCCTGACCAACCCGGTGAGCCCGCACTCCGATGTGGAACTTCCGGCGGACCAGTCGGGCAAGCTGGTGCTGCAACTGAAGGGCGACGCCTTCCCGCAGCTGCCGAACGTCCGGGACTACGACGCCTACTTCGACCCGGCGGTGTTCGACTCGCCCGCCTTCGCCAAGCGCGAGGTCGGCCCCTACACCATCATCGCGCTGCGCTGACGGGTTCCGCCGCAGTGCTGCGGCGGATGCGGTAGTTCACGGCGGCCAGCGCGAGGGCGACCGACCACAGCGGCCAGAGGTAGACGGGCAGCACGATCAGCACGTCGTCGGGGCCGAACGCCTCGGTGAAGGTCTGCATCAGGAGCAACTTGGATGCCGCCATCACCAGCACGGACACCCCGAGGGCCGGTGCCACGGCGAGGTCGACCGGAACCCTCCGGCCGGCCGCCCGCGGGATCCAGCGCGGAAACCGTTCGCCCCACGGACGGATCAACCCCCAGGTGAGCACCGCGCCCCCGGTCGCCGCCGCGGCGAGCCCGAACGGAGCGAGCGTTCTTGCCTGTGGGCCAGCTTGCTCTCGGTGAGGAAGCCGCAATTTCAATGGAAATCGAAGGTCCGATTTCAATGGAAATTGCGTAGGACGGAGACGAGACGGCGTCCGGGGTTCTGCCACCTGCGCCGCCGCGCAGAACCGGGCCTGAAAATCATCGCAGGCGGACCGGGAGGCTCTGCAGGCCGTGGATCAACGTGCTGAAGCGCCACTGCACGTCGTCCAGCGAACCGGCAGCGCGGAGGTTCGGGAAGCGCTCGACCAGGTGCCGCACCGCGATCTGCGCCTCCAGGCGGGCCAGCTGCGCTCCCAGGCAGAAGTGGATGCCGTGGCCGAAGGCCAGGTGCCCGTGCGCGTCGCGGGTGATGTCGAAGCGGTCCGGCTCGGGGAAGCGGTCCGGGTCGTTGTTCGCCGACGCCAACCCCACCCAGACGATCTCGCCCGCCGGGATCTGCACGCCGCCGTACTCCACGGGTTCGGCGGTGTGCCGGTACGTCCCGTGCATCACCGGGCCGTCGAAGCGCAACATCTCCTCGACCGCGGCGGGCACCAGCCCCGGGTCCGCCACGAGCGCCGCCCACTGGTCGGGGTTGCGCAGCAGCGCCAGCACCCCGTTCCCGATCAGGTTGACCGTCGTCTCGTGCCCGGCGACCAGCAGCAGGAACACCATCGAGACCAGTTCCGGCTCGCTGAGCCGGTCCTCGTCCTCGGTGGCCTCGATCAGCGCGGTGACCAGGTCGTCGGCGGGTTCGCGGCGCTTGGTCTCGATGAGCTGGACCAGGTACTGGGCCATCGCCATGGCGGCCTGCTCCGAATCCTCCGGTGCGTCCACCAGGGCGTTGGTCCAGGCCCGGAAATCGTCCCGGCGGCTCTCGTCCACCCCCAGCAGGTCGGAGATCACCTGTATCGGCAGCGGGAAGGCGAACGCGTCCAGCAGGTCCACTTCGGACTCCTCGGCCATCGCGTCGAGCAGCCCTGCGCTGATCTCCTCGATGCGCGAGCGCATGCCCTCCACCCGGCGTCCGGTGAACGCCTTGACCACCAGCTTGCGCAGCCGGGTGTGGTCCGGCGGGTCCATGTTCAGCATGTGCTCGAGCAGCCCGTCGACGAACTCCCGGCGGTCCACGTCCGGCGGCAGCTTCGCCTGGATCACCTCGTTCATGCGGGCGTTGTTCTTGCTCAGGCGGGGATCCGACAGCGCGGCGCGGGCATCGTCGTACCGGGTGATCACCCTGACCTCCAGGCCGTGCCCGGTGACCATGCGCTGGACGGGCGTGGCGGCCCGCATCCGGTCGGACCAGGCGTGCACGTTCTGCACGAAGTCGTGGTCGAAGACGGGAAGATCGGCGTGCGCCTCGGTGGTGGACATCGAATTCCTTTACGTTCGGCAGCGTTGACCGTGACTCCAGTGAACAGCTTTCACATTGAGCTGTCACGCCGATCTGAGAACCAGCTCAGCCAATGCGTTCCACCAGACCCATGGGCACGTTGGGCCATAGCAGCCCTTGAGTCCGATGAGCTGTGTCCTTGGTCGACGCCCGTCCCGGCGCGGTGCGGCCGGACGTGCGGGATCAAAACCACGTGCCGTTTACGCTTGGGTTGACCCGAGCGGGTAGCGTGGCACGACGTGGCTGGCCCTGATCCCGTGGACGTACGTCTGCTGAGCGTCGTCGCCGAGATGGGCCGTGCGGCGGTTCCCGAGATCGCCGGTCGGCTCGGCATGGACGTGCGTGACGTCGCTGCACGTCTTGCTGCCCTTTCCACGACGGGCCTGCCGCTGATCGTCGGCGTCGAATGCGATCCGCAGGCCATCCGCAACGCGGTCGCCGCCGCGCAGCACTGGGCGGCGCAGCAGAGCATGGCCAGCGGGCCGTACCAGGTGCCCGCGCCGGGTACCGGCGCCCACCCGGTGCAGCAGTCCGGCCCCTACCCGCAGCCGACCGGCGGCTACCCAATGCCCAGCGGCAGCTACCCAATGCCCAGCGGCGCCTACCCGGGACCCGCCTACGGCGGCCCGAGCGGCCCGCAGCCGTTCGCCCCGCAGGGTCCGCCGCCGACGTCCTTCCAGCAGCAGGCGGCCCCGCCGGGGCCGCCGAACCCGATGAACGTCTGGGGCCCACCGGGGTCGGCCGCGTGGGCGCGCGGCGACCAGCAGGGGCCGGGCGTCCAGCCCGGGCCGCCGCAGCAGCCGGTGCGCAGCGGCAAGGTGGGCACCAAGCTGGACGTCGAGGGCCTGGAAGGCGAGCGGATCACCATCCTCCTCGTGGAGGTCGTGGACCCGGCCGACTTCCTGTTCACCGCCGCGGGCTACGAGCTGCAGGACGGCGAGCGCGCGGTAGTCGTGCACACCGAGCTGACCAACCGCGGGGCGACGCCGTTCGCATCGCTGCCCGACCTGTACCTGGAGCTGATCGCCAAGGACGGCTCCGCGGTGTCGAAGGCGCCGGTGTCGCTGTCGTCCCGTCCCCCGCACCGCATCGGCGTGCAGCCGGGCGAGACCGCGGGCGGGCACACGGTGTACGTGCTGCCGGAGTCCACCGAGCTCACGACGGTGCGCTGGACGCCCCGCCCCGGGGACGAACAACGCACCCTTACCTGGGACATCACCGACCTCTGACGAGCGGTCAAGCGCGGCGACTTCGGTCCCGCTCAGCGATTTGCCGACGGTGGAACGCGGTCCAAGCCAGGCGCTCGGCCCGTAATTCTGGGACGGCCTTGCGTCTGTCCTAGTGATCCGCCGGGGCGAACGGGCGTGTGGTCTTGCGATTTGCGCTGCGGTGTGGAGAGCTGGAGTCATGACCTCTCCGGAGAGCGGTCGCACCAGCGTCGGTGTCCCACGCGAGACGATGCCCGGCGAACGCCGGGTCGCCCTCGTCCCGGGCGTGGTGGAACGGCTGTGCGCGCTGGGGCTCGGCGTCGTGGTCGAGGCCTCCGCCGGGCAGGCCGCGCTGATCCCGGACGAAGCGTTCGTCAAGGCCGGCGCGACCATCGGTGATCCCTGGTCCGCCGACGTCGTGGTCAAGGTGAATGCGCCGACCGAAGCGGAGACCGGCCGGCTGTCCCCCGGCTCGGCGCTGATCGGCTTCCTGGCGCCGTTGACCGACCCGGACATCGCCGGACGGCTGCGGGCCGCCGGGGTGCTGGGCTTCGCGCTGGAGTCGGTGCCGCGCATCTCCCGGGCCCAGTCGATGGACGCGCTGTCCTCCCAGGCCAACGTCTCGGGATACCGGGCTGTGCTGCTGGCGGCGAGCGAGTGCACCCGGTTCTTGCCGATGCTGACCACCGCGGCGGGCACCGTGAAGCCCGCGTCGGCGCTGGTGCTCGGCGTCGGGGTGGCCGGGCTGCAGGCGCTGGCGACCGCGAAGCGGCTCGGCGCCCGCACCACCGGCTACGACGTGCGACCGGAGGTCGCCGACCAGGTGCGCTCGGTGGGCGCGAAGTGGCTGGACCTGGGCGTTTCGGCGGTCGGCGAGGGCGGCTACGCCCGGGAGCTGACGACCGACGAGCGCGCCGAGCAGGCCCACCGCCTCAACGCGGCGATCGCGGGCTTCGACGTCGTGATCACCACCGCCCTGGTGCCGGGCCGGCCGGCCCCGATGCTGGTCCCCGCCGAGGCGGTGCGCCGAATGCGGCCGGGCAGCGTGATCGTCGACCTCGCGGGGGCGGCCGGCGGCAACTGCGAGCTCAGCGAGCCCGGCAGCACCGTGGTCAGTCACGAGATCACCATCGCCGCCCCGCTGAACCTCCCGGCCGCAGTGCCGGAGCACGCCAGCGAGCTCTACGCCCGGAACGTCCAGGCACTACTGGAGCTGACGCTCGTCGATGGGCGCTTCGCCCCGGACTTCACCGACGAGATCCTGGCCGCCACCTGCATCAGCCGACCGGACCCGAAATGACCTTCGACGACGAGGCGAGGGGCACCCGCCCGAGGGCCCTCGACCGACCACTTCCAGGCGAACGGGAGGAGGAGCGATGTTCCTGGCTGATCTGGCCGTTCTGGTGCTGGCGGGGTTCGTCGGCTTCGCGGTGATCTCTAAGGTGCCGAACACGCTGCACACCCCGCTGATGTCCGGCACTAACGCGATCCACGGCATCGTGCTGCTCGGCGGCGTGCTGGTGCTCGGGTCCGGTGTGGACAGTGTTGCGTCGCAGCTGCTGGCGCTGCTGGCCATCGTGTTCGGGACCATCAACGTGGTCGGCGGTTTCCTGGTCACCGACCGGATGCTGGGCATGTTCAAGCGGAAGCCGGACGCGGTGCGCAAGGGTGCCGGCAAGTGATCACGCTGCGATCGGTGCTCTACATCCTGGCGTTCGCGCTGTTCATCTACGGCCTGATGGGGCTGACCGGCCCGCGCACCGCGGTGCGGGGCAACGCCATCGCCGCGGCCGGCATGGTGGTCGCCGTCGTCGCCACGCTGCTCACCCCGGGCCTGAGCAACTGGTGGCTGATCGTGTTGGGCCTGGTGATCGGCACGGTCATCGGGGTACCGGCCGCGCGGCGGGTGAAGATGACCGCGATGCCGCAGATGGTCGCGCTGTTCAACGGCGTCGGCGGCGGCGCGGTGGCGCTGACCGCGTGGGTGGAGTTCCGGGAGACCACCGGTTTCCAGGGCGAACCCGCCAACGTGGCGATCGCGACGCTGTTCGCGGCGATCATCGGATCGATCTCGTTCTGGGGCTCGCTGGTCGCCTTCGGCAAGCTGCAGGAGATCGTGCCGGGCCGCCCGATCACCGTCGGCCGCCTGCAGATGCCGCTGAACGTGCTGCTGCTGGCCGGGGCAGTCGGCTGCGCCGTGGCGATCGGGCTGGGCGGCAGCGCCGAACTGCTGCTGGCGGCGGTGCTGGTGCTGGCGGGGCTGGCCGGGATCGCGGTGGTGCTGCCGATCGGCGGGGCCGACATGCCGGTGGTGGTGTCGCTGCTCAACGCGTTCACCGGGCTGTCCGCGGCGGCGGCCGGGCTGGCGTTGAGCAACACCGCGATGATCGTGGCGGGCATGCTGGTTGGCGCGTCCGGTTCGATCCTCACCGACCAGATGGCCAAGGCGATGAACAGGTCGATCCCGGCGATCGTGGCCGGTGGGTTCGGCGGCGGCGAGGCCGCGGCACCGGCGGTCACCGGCGGCACGGTGCGTTCGGTCAGCGCGGCGGACGTTGCGGTCCAGCTCGCCTACGCGGGTCAGGTGATCGTGGTGCCCGGCTACGGCATGGCGGTCGCGCAGGCCCAGCACGCGGTGCAGGACATGGCGAAGTTGTTGGCGGACAAGGGGGTCGTCGTCGACTACGCGATCCACCCGGTCGCGGGCCGGATGCCCGGCCACATGAACGTGCTGCTCGCCGAAGCGGACGTGCCTTACGAGCAGCTGAAGGAGATGGACGAGATCAACGACGAGTTCGCCCGCACCGACGTCGCGCTGGTGATCGGCGCCAACGACGTCACCAATCCGGCGGCCCGAACCGACCCGAACTCGCCGATCTACGGCATGCCGATCCTCAACGTCGACCAGGCGAAGGCGGTCATCGTCCTGAAGCGCTCGATGCGAGCGGGCTTCGCGGGAGTGGACAACCCGCTCTACACCGACCCGAAGACCACGATGCTCTTCGGCGACGCGAAGTCCTCGGTCCGAGAAGTGGTCGAAGAGCTCAAAGCGCTGTAGGGGTCCTGAGCCGTGAGCCTGCTGGGCCGCTACGGCTGTCCAAAAGACTCACGCGTCCTTGCCGCGGCGGAAGAAGTTCAGCGGGTTGTTGCGCTTAGGGCGTTCCGGCTTGTTGCGGCTGCGGTACTCAAGCCTCGGCCAGTCCCCCGCGTCGCCCCGCGAACCCTCCGGTTCCGGGGCGCCGTACACCGACGGCGGCGCCGTGCCGATGTCCTCCGCGCTGATGACGTCGCCGAGGTTGGTGAAACCGGTCGGCGGGGTCTGCGCGTCGGCGCCCTGGTCGACCACCGGGATGCCGGTGGGCGGCGTCGGCTCGTCCGACCCCTCGAACGATCTCGACTGTGCCATCAAGCTCCCTTGCTCGTAACAGGCTTCTGACACCGTACCCGGCTCAACCGTCCTGGTCGCGGAGCTCGTCCAGCGCGTGCTGGAGATCGGCGGGGTACTGGCTCTCGAAGGTGGCCCAGCCGCCGGACGGGTGCTCGAACGAGAGGCTTCGCGCGTGCAACCACTGCCTGGTGATGGCGAGCCGCCGGGCCAGCACCGGGTCCGCGCCGTAGGTCAGATCGCCGACGCAGGGGTGCTTGATCGCCGCGAAATGCACCCGGATCTGGTGCGTGCGCCCGGTTTCGAGCTTCACGTCCACCAGCGATGCCGCGCGGAATGCCTCCACCGTCTCGTAGTGGGTGATGCTGGGCTTGCCGCCGGTGACGACCGCGAACTTGTAATCGTGGCGCGGATGCCGGTCGATCGGCGCGTCGATGGTGCCGCGGCTCGGGTCCGGGTGCCCCTGCACCACGGCGTGGTACCGCTTGTCGACGGTGCGTTCCTTGAAGGCGCGCTTGAGCACCGAGTACGCGTGCTCGCTCTTGGCGACGACCATGACACCGGTGGTGCCGGCGTCCAGCCGGTGCACGACTCCCTGCCGTTCGGCGGCCCCGGAAGTCGCGATGCGCACGCCCGCCGCGGCGAGCCCGCCGACCACCGTCGGTCCTTCCCAGCCGGGGCTCGGGTGCACCGCGACGCCGATCGGCTTGTCCACCACGACGATGTCGTCGTCCTGGTGCAGGATCCGCAGGCCCTCTACCGGCACCGCGACGACCTGCAGCGGCTGTTGAGCCGGCGGCAGCGTCACCTCCAGCCACGCCCCGGCGGCCAACCGGTCCGACTTGCCGGCCGGGTTGCCGTCGACGAGCACGTCACCGGATTCCGTCAGCGAGGCGACGGTGCTGCGGGACAGGCCCAGCAGCTTCGAGAGGCCCGCGTCCACCCGCATGCCGTCCAGCCCCTCGGGAACCGGCAGCGTTCGGAGGTCGCTCACGACTCCGAAGCCTTCTTCTTGCGGTGCACCGTGCCGTCGTAGTCGCGGCCCAGCAGCGACATCAGCACGACCAGGATGCCGCCGCAGACGATGCACGAGTCGGCGACGTTGAACACCGGCCACACCGCGCCACCCGGCGCGAAGACCGACAGGAAGTCCACCACGTGCCCCTGCAGGGGGCCGGGGGCGCGGAAGATCCGGTCGACCAGGTTGCCGCAGGCCCCGCCGAGCACCAGGCCGAGGCCCACCGCCCAACCCGGCGAGCGCAGCTTCGGCGCCAGCCAGATGATCACCCCGACGACGGCGACCGCAAGCAGCGCGAGCAGCCACGTCATGCCGGTGGCCAGCGAGAACGCGGCACCGGGGTTACGCAGCACGTCGAGGTAGAGCAGGCCGCCGAACAGCTCGACCGGCGGGTTGCCCTCCAAGTTCGCCACGACGGCGACCTTGGTAAGGATGTCGACGCCCAGGGCCACCACGGCGACCCCGCCCAACAACCCGAGCAGCTTCCCGGACCCGCGCTTGGGCGACTGCTGCGCCGCCCCGGTCTGCGTCTCGGACGCCTGTTCTGCGGCGGTCGGCTTGGTTCCCGCCTGCTCTGCTGAGGACTCCCCCGGGGAGGACTGCTCGGTGCTCACGACCGCCATTGTCCCTGAACCCGCCCGCACCCGGTTCGGCAGGACCGAAACAGGACCCGTGAGTACTTTCGGGTGCTATGACGCCGCAATTCACTCACGGCCTTTCCAGCCCTGGTCAGTCGAGGAAGGCGGGCGCGGGGCGCGGGTCGTCAGCGGGCACCCAGCGGCCGTCGACCTGTTCGTAGCGCCAGGCCGGGCCCTCGGCCACCAGCCGCCGCAGCGCGTTCACGAGGCGGTCGACGTGCTCCGCGGTGCTGCCCAGCCCGACGCTGACGCGGACCGCGCGCTCGGTGTCCGAGCCCGCCCGCGAGAGCAGCCGCCGGGTGGCCACGTGCGCGCAGAACAAGCCGTCGCGGACGCCGATGCCGTGCTCCGCGGAAAGCGCCGCGGCCAGCAGGCCCGGGTCCCGGCCGTCGACGGTGAAGCTCACCACGCCGACCCGGTCGTGATCGGCGTCGAACAGGCGGAGCTCGCGCAGCCCCGGCACACCGCGCAGCCCGGCCCTCAGCCGGTGCAGCAGCGCTTCCTCGTGCTCGATGACGTCCGTCCAGTTCGCCGCCAGCGTCGCGCAGGCCTTGGCCAACGCGTGCACACCGACGGTGTTCGGCGAGCCCGCCTCGTGTCGCTCCGGCCCGGTCGTCCAGCTGACCGACCGCTCCTGCACCGACCGGGTCGCGCCGCCACCCGCCAGGTACGGCTCGGCGGCGTTGAGCCAGTCCGCGCGGCCGATCAGCGCGCCCGCACCGAACGGCGCGTAGAGCTTGTGCCCCGAGATCGCCACGTAGTCGATGTCGAGCTCGCGGATCCGGACCGGCCGGTGCGGCGCGAGCTGCGCGGCGTCGAGAACCGTGCGGGCCCCGCGACGGCGAGCCACCCGTGCCAGCTCCGCGACGGGCCACAGCTCCCCGGTGACGTTGGAGGCACCCGTGATCACCGCGAGCCGCGGTCCCTCCGGGCAACCGGCCAGCGCGGCATCGAGTGCGGCGATGGCGTCCGCCGGCGTCTCCGGCGCGGGCAGGCGGCGGACCCGCGGGCCGGTCCAGGGCAGCAGCGCGGCGTGGTGCTCGGTGTCGAAGACCACGACGGACGTGCCGCGCGGCAGCGCGCGTCCCAGCAGGTTCAGGGCGTCGGTGGTATTGCGGGTGAAGATCACCGAGTCGGTGTGGCGGGCGCCGACGAAGTTCCGCAGCTCGTCGCGCGCTCCCTCGTAGACCCGCGTGCACACCTGGGAGGCGAACCCCGCGCCGCGGTGCACGCTCGCGTACCAGGGCAGCAGCTCGTTAACCGCCGACTGCACGGACTCCAGGCATGGCGCGCTGGCCGCGTGATCGAGATTCGCGTATCCGATGCGCTGGCCGTTGACCAGCGGGACCTGCAGCGCACCGCCGACCACGGCGGGAATCCGGTAGTCCACATCGGACTGCGCCGGGATTTCGATGACGGCAGACGACACGACGGCCTCCTCGGGGGCCTCATCGGACCCGCCCAGAGGGGTCCGCGCTTGCCGGATCGCCCTGCACGACCGGCCAGGTCTTCACCCGGGGCACCCCACCGCGGTTGGAGGGTTGCCGGCCAGCAAGCCGGGGCTTGACGCTGGCGCTCATGACCTTCGTTCCAGCACTCTAGGAAACCGCCCGCACTGCGGGCAACACCATTCCCAAACCGTGGGAGCGGTCTCCGTCACACGGCGCCGGCGCGGCGATCCCGACGCAGGCACGGCCACCACAACTGCACGTCCGGGTGCACGCCCGGGTGGCACCGCGCTCGACGGTGCCACCCGGAACAGCAGGTCAGACCCTGCCGGCGAATGCCGTCCGCGCCTTTGGAAGCGGCGTAGCCGCTTGCATTCACCTTGCCAAGACGACCATCGGCGGGTTCTGAGAGGTTTTCTGGCGAGGACGGCCCCTCCGCGCGTATTGGACATACATCAGGAGGGGCACCCGCAGTCCAGGGAACCTCTCAGGTTCCGCTAAGCGACCACCCACCCAGACCATTCACCAACAGGCTCTCAGGTCAGACCCTGGTGACGGCGACCTTGATCTCGGTGCCCTCCCCGACGCTGCCGGTGAAGCCGTCCGCCACATCGCCGGATTCGACGGCGTTCGCCAGGGTTTCGCCCGCGATGAAGTCGCGGTGCGACTCGACGGCCGCCAGAACCTCGGCCGGCGCCGAGATCGCCACCGTGATCCGGTCGGACACCTGGAAGTCCGCCTCCTTGCGGGCCTGCTGAACGACCCGGACCACGTCGCGGGCCAGACCTTCGGCCGCCAGCTCCGGGGTCACCTCGGTGTCCAGCACCACCAGCCCCTTGCCGCCGGGCAGCGGCGAGGCCGCGCCGGGGTCGGTGGAGACCAGGCGCTCCTCGAACTCGCCGTCCTGCAACTCGATGCCCGCCGCGACCACGGTGTCCCCGGTGCCCCCGGTGCGCTGCCACTCGCCGGACTTCACCGCCTTGATCACCTTCTGCACGTCGCGGCCCAGCCGCGGACCCGCGGCCCGCGCGTTAACCGCGATCTCGAAGTGACAGTGCGCGGCGACGTCGGTGCTCAGCTCGAGCTCCTTGACGTTGACCTCGTCGCGGATCAGGTCCGCGAACGGCCGCAGCGCCTCCGCGTCCGGGGTGGCGACCACGAGCTTGGCCAGCGGCAAACGCACCCGCAGCTTGTTGGACTTGCGCAGCGCCGACGCGGCCGAGCACACCTGGCGCACCTCGTCCATCGCGGTCACCAGCGCGGCGTCCGCGGGCAACTCGTCGACCAGGGGCCAGTCCGCCAGGTGCACCGAGCGGCCGCCGGTCAGCCCGCGCCAGACCGCCTCGGCGGTCAGCGGCAGCAGCGGCGCCACCACCCGGCAGGTCACCTCCAGCACGGTGTGCAGCGTGTTGATGGCATCCCGGTCACCGGCCCAGAAACGGTCCCGGGACCGCCGCACGTACCAGTTGGTCAGCACCTCGAGGAAGTCGCGCACCTCCGCGCAGGCCCCGGCGAGGTCGAAGATGTCCAATGCGGACTGCACGTCGCCGACCAGCTCGTGGGTCTTGGCCAGGACGTAGCGGTCCAGCACGTGCTTGCTGTCCACTTCGAACTCGCCCGAGATGCCTTCGGCGTTGGCGTACAGCGCCAGGAAGTACCAGGAGTTCCACAGCGGCAGCACCGCCTGCCGCACCGCGTCCCGGATGCCGCGCTCGGTGACCACCAGGTCGCCGCCGCGCAGGATCGGGCTGGACATCAGGAACCAGCGCATCGCGTCCGAGCCGTCGCGGTCGAAGACCTCGTTGACGTCCGGGTAGTTGCGCTTGGACTTCGACATCTTCAGGCCGTCGTGGCCCAGCACGATGCCGTGCGCCAGCACGTTGGCGAAGGCCGGGCGGTCGAACAGCGCGGTCGCCAACACGTGCAGCGTGTAGAACCAGCCGCGGGTCTGGCCGTTGTACTCGACGATGAAGTCGCCCGGGTAGTGGTGCTCGAACCACTCCGAGTTCTCGAACGGGTAGTGCACCTGGGCGAACGGCATCGAGCCGGACTCGAACCAGCAGTCCAGCACCTCCGGCACCCGGCGCATCGTCGACTTCCCGGTCGGGTCGTCCGGGTTCGGCCGGGTCAGCTCGTCGATCTCCGGGCGGTGCAGGTTGGCCGGGCGCACCCCGAAGTCGCGTTCCAGCTCGTCCAGCGAACCGTAGACGTCGGTGCGCGGGTAGGCCGGGTCGTCGGAGACCCACACCGGGATCGGCGAACCCCAGTAGCGGTTCCGGGAGATGTTCCAGTCGCGGGCGTTCTCCAGCCACTTGCCGAACTGGCCATCGCGGATGTGCTCCGGCGCCCAGTTGATCTGCTGGTTCAGCTCGACCATCCGGTCCTTGAACTGGGTGACCGACACGAACCACGACGACACCGCCCGCTGGATCAGCGCGTTGTCGCAGCGCCAGCAGTGCGGGTACGGGTGGTCGTAGGTCTCGTGCCGCAGCAGCAGGCCCGTCTCCTTGAGGTCCCGGATGATCTGCTTGTTGGCCTCGAAGACCTGCAGCCCCGCGTACGGCGGGGCCTCGGTGGTGAACTTGCCGTGCGCGTCGACCGGGATCACCGGCTCGATGTTCGCGGCGTCGGTAACGACCTTGTCCTCTTCACCGAAGGCCGGCGCGATGTGCACCAGCCCGGTGCCGTCCTCGGTCGTGACGTAGTCGGCCGCCAGCACCTGGTGCGCGTTCTCCCGCCCCACGAAGAAGTCGAACGGCGGCGCGTACTTCGTGCCGAGCAACTCGGTCCCCTTGAACCGGGCCACGACGTGCTCGGCGACATCCTCGCCGAGCTCCCGCGCGTACGCGCCGAGCCGGGCTTCGGCCAGCACGTACCGCTCGGCACTGTTGGCCGGCGCGACGAGCACGTAGTCGACCTCGGGGTGAACCGCGGCGGCCAGGTTGGACGGCAGCGTCCACGGCGTCGTCGTCCACACCAGGGCCAGCGCGCCGTCGAATGCCTTGCCCGGGGCGTCCAGCCGCAGGCCCACGGTCACCGCCGGGTCCTGCCGCTGGCGGTAGACGTCGTCCATCCGCGTTTCGGTGTTGGACAGCGGCGTCTCGCAGCGCCAGCAGTACCAGAGCACCCGGAAGCCCTCGTAGACGAGACCCTTGTCCCAAAGGGTCTTGAACGCCCACATGACGCTTTCCATGTAGTCCAGGTCGAGCGTCTTGTAGTCGTTCTCGAAGTCCACCCACCGGGCCTGCCGGGTGACGTAGGCCTCCCAGTCGGAGGTGTAGCGCAGCACCGAGGTCCGGCACGCCTCGTTGAACGCCGCGACGCCCATCGTCTCGATCTCGGACTTCGAGGTGATGCCGAGCTGCTTCTCCGCCTCGACCTCCGCGGGCAGCCCGTGGCAGTCCCAACCGAACCGGCGCTCCACCCGGCGGCCGCGCATCGTCTGGTAGCGCGGCACCACGTCCTTGACGTAGCCGGTGAGCAGGTGCCCGTAGTGCGGCAGTCCATTGGCGAACGGCGGCCCGTCGTAGAAGACGAACTCGTTGGCGCCATTCACGCCGGCCTCGCGGGCCTGCACCGAGGCCTGGAAGGTCTTGTCGTCGGCCCAGAAATCCAGCACCTGGCGCTCGATCTCGGGGAACGCGGGCTGGGCAGCCACGCCGCGCTCGCCGGCGTCGCCGAACCGAACCTTGGGATAAGCCATCGCGGATGCGCTCCTCGCGGTGTGTTGTTTCCGCCGCACGGTCACCGAAACCTCGGTGTCCACGCGGGGACGACACCTCGCGCGCATGCCCGCACGAGATCCGCGGTACCACCCCGCTTGCCGCCGATCGACGCCGACGACCACTCGTTGCCAGCTGTGACGGGCTGAACCCGTCCGGTTCTACTGAGGCGCCGGCCGGGCACCCGTTCTTCCGGAGGCTCCCCGGTGATAGCCGGATCATCGCCTGGTCGCTCCAGAGTACCGGGCGCCCGCCACCGGCTTTCACCGGTGCGCGGTTTCAGTTGACACTGCGCCCAGGAACCCGGGGACCACGGTTTCCATTTCAAACCGCGGTCAAACGCGGCGGACCTCGGCGGCCAGCGTGGCGTTCGGCGCGCAGCGCGCACACGGCGTGAAGCCGAGGTCCCGCGCCTCGCGCAGCGGCAGGGCGATCGTCTTCCGCTCGCCGAGCCACTCGCAGGTCCGCACGTGGTAGCGCGGCCGTTCGTCGAGCACCAGCACCTCGGCGTCCGGATCCGCAGCTGCCGCGGCGTTGCTGCGCTCCTCGCCCGGCTCCCTGCCATCGGCAGAAGCCGACGCGGCCGGCGGACGCTCGCCCGCTCCGGTCCGGCGCCGCCGATCTGCGACCAGCAGGCCCACGCCGACGGCGCTCGCCAGCACCGACAACCATGCCAGGTCCGGTTCGCCGGCGACGACCGCGCCGGCCAGGACACCGCCGGCTACCAGGACCAGCGCCAGCACGACCAACAGCACGCGATCTCACGTCCCTCGCCGAACGGTCCGGATGCACGCCGGCGGCAACGGTTCGGATCTGCTTTTCACAAGCGGCGTAGCCGCTTCGCAACAGTCCCTTTCCCGTCGCCGCCGACGCGAACGAACTTTGATTAGCCGGCTTCGGCCGCGCGCGCCCCGAAGCTGTAGCTGGCCTGCTGACCGGACGACCGGCCGCCGCTGCTGTCGGCGGGCGCGGCCGAGCCCCGGTCCTGCAGTTCGCGCAGCTGCGACTCCAGGTAGGTCTGCAGTCGAGTGCGGTACTCGCGCTCGAACGTGCGCAGGGTCTCGATCTTCTTCTCGAGGGCGTTCTTCTCCGATGTGATGTTGCCCATCACTTCGGCGTGCTTGCGCTGCGCGTCGCGCTCCAGGCTTGCGGCCTTGTCGCGCGCCTGCCGCTCCAACGTCTCGGCCCGGGTGCGGGCGTCGTTGAGCATCGTCTCGGCCCGGGTCCGGGATTCGTTGACCATGCTGTCGGACTTCGAGCGCGCTTCGGACAGCAGCTGCTCGGACTTGGTCCGCGCCTCGGACAACATGCCGTCGGCCTCGGCCTTGGCTTCGCCGGTCAGCCGGTCGGCCATCTCCTGCGCGAGGCCCAGCACCTTGGCGGCCTGCACGTGATGATCACCGCCCGGGGAAGTCTGCTCGACGGCGGTCGGCGCCGGAACCGGGGTGAGCCGGCGCGGTTCCTCCGGTGGGGCGGCTGGGGTCGAGGGAACGGACGCCGCCTGGCTGCGGGCTTCGTCCAGGTCGACCTGCGCGGCCTGCAGCTGGGACTCCCGCTGCTCCACCTGGCTACGCAGGTCGCTGTTCTCCTCCACCAGCCGGGCAAGCTCGGCTTCAACCAGGTCGAGGAATGCGTCCACCTCGTCCTCGTTGTAGCCCCGCTTACCGATCGGCGGTTTGCTGAACGCGACGTTATGCACGTCCGCGGGGGTCAAGCCCACAAGATCACCTCACGCACTCCTCGGCTGCGGGCAGCCCGGGTTCCCCGTCACCCAGGTTGCACCAGTCGCATCAGTATGAACACGACCAGCAGCAGCACCATAATCGATAGGTCCAGTCCGACCCCGCCGATCCGGACCGTCGGAATCACCCGACGCACCAACTTTACGGGTGGGTCGGTCACTGTGTAGATGCTCTCCAACGCGATTGCAACCCCCCCAACGGGCCGCCAATCGCGAGCGAACACCCGAACGAGTTCGATCACAATACGGGCCGTGAGCAGCAGCCAGAAGAAGAACAGAACGTAAAACAGGACGATCTGCACCAGGTTCACGCTTCAACTGTGCCACCAGTCACCCGTAGTTGAAAAAGGCACCCTCGGCCAAGCGCCGCTTGTCCTCCGCCGCGACGTCCACGTTCGGCGGTGAGAGCAAGAACACGCGGTTCGTGACCTTCTCTATCGAGCCCCGCAGCGCGAATGCCAGACCGGCGGCGAAGTCGACCAGGCGCTTGGCGTCGGCCTCCTCCATCTCGGTCAGGTTCATGATCACCGGCGTGCCATCCCGGTACTGCTCGCCGATCGTGCGGGCCTCGCTGTAGCTGCGCGGGTGCAGGGTTGTGATCTTACTCAAGTTGAACTGGGTGCCCGTGTCGGTCACCGCGCGCAGCCGCGAGACCGACTCCCGTGGCGGATCCGCAGGTGCCGCACTGCGCACCGGCGAGTCCGGTGCCCACTGCCTGCGCGGCCGTGGCGCCGGTTCGCGGTATTCCTCGACGAAGCTCTCCGATTCCGCTTCGGCTTCCGCCTGGTAGCCGCCGCGGGTGCCGACCCGCCGGCGGGTCGGCACCCGCTCGGCCGGGCCGTCGTAGGCGTCGCGGTCGGCGTCGGAGTACCGGTCACGGTATCCGGCCTCGTCGTCGTATTCGTCCACCTCGTCGGCCGGGACCATGCCGAAGTAGGCCTTCAACTTGTGCAAAGCGCTCATCGGCATGCCCTTCCTCTGAGACTCCTAGCACCGGGCACGAGGCCAGCCTTCGACCCCCCTGTTCACGGCTACGGCGAGGTTAACCGCCGCCCACCGAGCAACGCGGTTCCGACACGCACCCGGGTCGAGCCGTGGGCAACGGCACTTTCCAGGTCGCCGGACATGCCCGCCGACACTTCGACAGCTTCGGGGTGATCTCTGCGCAGCCGCTCGGAGATCACGGAAAGTGTGGCAAAAGCCACATCGGGTTCGCCACCCAACGGGGCGACGGCCATCACACCCCGCAGCCTAAGATCACTCGTCCGCGTGATCATATCGGCCAGCGCGGGCACGTCCTCCGGTCGGCAGCCCCCGCGCCCGACCGCCTCGTCCAGGCTCACCTGCAACAAGACATCCAACGGCCGCTGCCGCTCGCCCGCGTCCAGGGCGTTCGCGGTGGCGCGGCCCAGCGCCTCGGCGAGCCGCTCGCTATCCACCGACTCGACCACGTCGGCCCACCGGACCACCGCCCGGGCCTTGTTCCGTTGCAGCTGCCCGACCATGTGCCAGCGCGCCGTCGCCTCCGGCCGCAGCGCGACGAAATCGGCGACCTTGCCGCGCGCCTCCTGCTCCCGGTTCTCGGCGAACTCGGTCATCCCGAGATCGGCCAGCAGGGCCGCGTCCGATGCCGGGAAGGTCTTGGTCACCGCGAGCAGCTCGACCTCTTCGGGCTGCCGCCCGGCCGCGCGGCAGGCCCGGTCGACCCGGTCGCGGACCTCCCGCAGCGACTCCGCCAACTCGGCCCGCCGCAACCCCTCGCTCACTCGGTCTCCTCCGGCTCGGCCCAGATCACCGCGGCGAACCGACCGGTGCGCCCTTGGTCGCGGCGATGGCTGTAGAGCTCCGGGGATTCCATGGTGCAGCGCGGGTCGACGCCGATCTTGGCGATCCCGGCGGCGGCCAGCTGCTCCCAGAGCCCCGCCCGCAGGTCGAGCCCGGTGGTGCCCTTGCGGGTCTTGCAAGCGCTGCCGGGCAGGTGCTTCTCGACGTCGGCCTGCATCTCGGCGGGCACCTCGTAGCACTCGCCGCAGGCCGCCGGGCCGAGCAGCGCCTCGATGCGGTCCAACCGGGCGCCGGCCTCCTGCATCGCCTTCAGCGCCGCGACGAGGACTCCGACGCGAGCGCCGACCCGCCCGGCGTGGACCGCGGAGACCACGCCGGTTTCCGGGTCACCGAGCAGCACCGGCACGCAGTCCGCGGTGAGCGCGATCAGCGCCAGGTTCGGCTCCGCGGTCACCAGCGCATCGGTGGCTTCCACCGGCTCGGGCTGCGGCCCATCCACAACGGTCGCGGTGCGCCCGTGGATCTGCTCCATCCACACCAGACGGTCCTCGGGCAGGCCGATTCCGTCCGCCAGCTTGCGCTGGTTCGCCGCCAGGGCGCCGTGGTCGTCGCCGACCCGGCCACCCAGGTTGAAGGAGTCGAAAGGCGGCCGGGAACTCCCGCCCTCCCGCGTGGTGATCACGCGCCGAATCCGCACTGCTGCTCAGCCTCCCGCACACACAAGTCGACACCGGAAACGAAGGCGTTTCCGGTGTCGATTCTCGCTCATGTGCCGCACGGCGCGGGGACGCACCTTCTCGTGCTTCAGCGGCGCATGAAAGGTGGTATGTCGACATCGTCGTCGGTGTCGTCGTTCACCGGGATGCCTCGGTTGGACAGCGCGCCGGTGCGACCGGTGGCGGCGGTGCCGCCGTGCGTCGGGTAGCCGCCGCTCGCGCGGGTTGGCACCGAGACGCTCTGCTGCCCGGTCGAGGAGCCGTCGCCACCGAACAGCCCGGGCCGCTGGCCCAGGTTCGGCCGCTGCTGCGGTTCCGGCGCGGGCTCCGGCTGCACCGGGGTCTCCGGGACGGGCGGCGCCGCCGCCTGGGCGACCGGCTGTTCCGCCTGCGGGACTGGGGCCGGGGCCGGTTGCGCCATTGGGACGGGCTGCGGTGCCGGAGCCGGCTGGTGTGCGGGTCGCGGCGGCTCGGGCCGGGTTTCCGCCACCGGCTGCGGCACGGGCTTCTCCGCGGCCGGAGCGGGCTCGGGTTCCTCGGTGCGCGCGCCGACCTTGGTCGGTTCGAGCTTCTTGTGGGTGGGCGTACCGGCGTCGAACCCGGCGGCGATCACGGTCACCCGCACCTCGTCGCCCAGCGAGTCGTCGATGACCGTACCGAAGATGATGTTGGCTTCGGGGTGCGCGGATTCCTGCACCAGCGACGCCGACTCGTTGATCTCGAACAGGCCGAGGTCGGAACCACCGGCTATGGCCAGCAGCACGCCGTGCGCGCCCTCCATGGACGCTTCCAGCAGCGGCGAGTTGATCGCCTTCTGCGCGGCCTGCACCGCTCTGCCCTCACCGCGCGCCGAGCCGATGCCCATCAGGGCGCTGCCCGCGCCGGACATGACGCTCTTGACGTCGGCGAAGTCGAGGTTGATCAGACCCGGCGTGGTGATCAGGTCGGTAATGCCCTGGACACCGGAGAGCAGCACCTCGTCCGCGGACCGGAAGGCGTCCATCAGGCTCACGCCGATGTCGCCGAGCTGCAGCAGCCGGTCGTTCGGGATCACGATGAGGGTGTCGCAGCACTCGCGGAGTTCCTTGATGCCCTGCTCGGCCTGGGCCGCGCGGCGCTTGCCCTCGAAGGAGAACGGCCGGGTGACCACGCCGATGGTCAGCGCGCCGAGCTTGCGCGCGATCGACGCCACGACCGGTGCGCCGCCGGTGCCGGTGCCGCCGCCTTCGCCGGCGGTCACGAACACCATGTCGGCGCCCTTGAGGACCTCTTCGATCTCTTCCTTGTGGTCTTCGGCGGCCTTGTGGCCGACCTCCGGCGCGGCACCGGCCCCGAGGCCGCGGGTCAGCTCGCGGCCGATGTCGAGCTTGACGTCGGCATCCGACATCAGCAGGGCCTGCGCGTCGGTGTTCACCGCGATGAACTCGACACCTTTGAGCCCGACCTCGATCATGCGGTTCACGGCGTTGACGCCGCCGCCGCCGATGCCGACGACCTTTATCACCGCGAGATAGTTGTGCGGGGGCGTCATCGGATCCGCCTTCCTGATCGTGGCTCTGTGCTCTCTGCGTCGACCGCCGGGACGGCCGCAGTACCGGTCGTCGCCGACGCGGGTTCCCCCGGTCGCTGTCGGCGCGGGATGCGAGGTGCGGCCGATCCCGTGCCCGATCCGGACGGTAGGCAAGCAACTGCCTCCGCGTCCAGCAGCCACGCCGGGAGCCGTAGCAGGTGTTTTGTGCCGCGCACCTCGTCGCTTCCGTCCCGACCGCTTTCGCCGTCGCCCAGCGGGTCCGTCCGCCGCAGCGAGCCCAGTCTTGTTCCTCCCCTTGGGTGATGATCACGTCGCGGACGTGATCACCACCAACACCGTACCCCGAGCCCCGCTCATCCGGTCGAGGCAGGCAGAAATGCCTGCCCATGCGCTCCTTCTGCGCGGCGGTCCGGGTGGCGGAAGCTCAGCCGCCGCCTGGCCTGCGGGATCCCCGATACGGGCGAGTCCAGATTCGAACTCGCCGGGAAATCACGACCACAGGTGTCCGGATTCGCTGTCATGGTCTCTCCTCGACCGATTCGGAACAGGAGGAATCCCAGGCATGACTGGACAACTGCACGGCAAGGTCGCGCTGGTGGCCGGGGCGACCCGCGGCGCGGGGCGCGGCATCGCCGTGGAACTGGGGGCGGCCGGCGCGACGGTCTACGGGACCGGGCGCAGCACCCGGGAGCGACGCTCGGACTACGACCGGCCGGAGACCATTGAGGACACTGCCGAGCTGGTGACGCAGGCCGGCGGCCAGGGCGTCGCGGTCCGCTGCGACCACACCGATCCGGACCAGGTCCGCGAGCTGGTCCGGCGGATCGAGGCGGAGCAGGGGCGGCTGGACATCCTGGTCAACGACCTCGGCGGCGAGCACCTGATGGACTGGCACAAACCGGTCTGGGAGCAGGACCTGGACAAGGGCCTGCAGCGGCTGCGGGTCGGCATCGAGGCGCACCTGATCACCAGCCACTTCGCCCTGGATCTCCTGCGCAAGCAGCCGGGCGGACTGGTGGTGGAGCTCACCGACGGCACCGCCGAGGTGCACGAGCAGTACTACCGCAGCGAGGGCGGCGCGTTCTTCGACATCGTCAAGGTCGCGGCGCACCGCCTCGCCCGCGCCCAGGGCGAGGAGTTGAAGGAGCACGGCGGCACGGCGGTTTCGCTGACCCCGGGCTGGCTGCGTTCGGAGATGATGCTCGAACTCTTCGGCGTCACCGAGGAGAACTGGCGGGAGTCCACCACGGCGCCGGAGGGTTTCGGCATCTCGGAGTCGCCGCGATTCGTCGGCCGGGCCGTGGTCGCGCTGGCGACGGACCCGGACGTGGCCCGCTGGAACACCCAGTCGTTCTCGAGCGGCTACCTCGCGAAGGTCTACGGCTTCACGGACGTGGACGGCTCCCGGCCGGACGCCTGGCGCTACATCCTGGAAGTCGAATGGCCCGGCAAGCCGGGCAAACCCGAGGACTACCGCTGACGAACGGCGTGCCGGGCACCTCCGACCGGCTTCGCCGGTTCTTCGCCGGTCAGGGGTGTCCTTCGCCCGGGTCGCGGTAGAGGGCGGCGAGGCGGGTCGCTGCTCCGGCCAGGCGGTTGCGGAGGTCCGGTGGGGCCAGGACTTCGGCTTCCGGGCCCAGGTTGAGGATCTGGTCGTAGGCGACGTCGAGGGACTCCACCGGGAAGTCCGCGGTGACCCAGCCCTGGGCGTCGGGTTCGCTCGCGGCCGCTTCGGCCTCGCGGGCTGCGGTGCCCTCCGTGGTCGCGTGCAGTTTCCGCAGGCCCGCCGGGCTGATCCGGATCCGGATGCGCTCGGTCAGCAGGGAGCGGTTGAACTCGTCCGACTTCTCCTCCCAGAAGGCCGGGAGGTCGAAGGTCTCGTCGCGGGTGAATTCCTCGTCGGCGACCTCGACGTGGCTGAAGCGGTCGACCCGGTAGGTCAGGAACCGCTGGCCACAGCGGGCCGCCAGGTACCAGACACCGGCCTTGAGCACGAGCCCGTGCGGTTCCAGCTCGCGCCGCACTTCCCGGTCGCGGCGCCGGTACCGGGCGACGACCTTGCGGTCGCGCCACACCGCGCGGCTCAGTTCCGGAAGCACCGCAGGCGTTTCGGCCTCGCGGAACCAGCGGGGCGCATCCAGGTGGAACCGCTGCCCCACCCGTTGCGGCGCATCGCGGAACGGCGGGGCCAACGCCGCCGAGGCCTTGAGCCGCGCGGCGGTGACGGCTTCGCCGAGGCCCATGTCGATCGCCGGGCCCGGCACGCCGGCCAGGAACAACGCCTCGGCTTCGGCCTGGTGGAGCCCGGTCAGCTTCGCGCGGTAGCCCCCGAGCAGCCGGTATCCGCCGGTCCGCCCGCGCTCGGCGTACACCGGAACCCCGGCGGCGGCCAGCGCGAGCACGTCGCGGGCCACGGTCCGCTCGGAAACCTCCAGTTCCCGGGCCAGCTCCGGCCCGGTCATGACCTCCCGGACCTGCAACAAGCACAGCAACGAAACCAACCGCGACGCTCGCACTCCCCAACCCTACGGCGAGCCGACGACTGCCCGCCGCGCACGCGGCCGCGGCACGGTTTCCGCTGCTCGTGGCCGTGAGCCTCAGCGGAGACCGGTGGTCTTCAGGGAAGCGACCAGCCAGCGCTGGCCGAGGAGGAAGACCAGGACCGTCGGGATGGCCGCCAGCATCGCCGCCGCGATAGGTCGTCCCAGGTGCGCGGCAGGTCGCCCTCGGCGAGCCCGGCCTGCTCGAAGGCGGTCTCGCTGTAGTAGAGCGCGAGCGGCTCGATCTCCATCGGCAGGCCGTATACCCGGTCGTCGACCAGCCGGGTCTGCAGGACCTGCGGCAGGAAATCGGCCCGCACCGCGGGATCCAGGTGCGGCGTGAGGTCGGCCAGCGCGCCGCCGTTGTAGTAGCGCAGGAAATCGCCCGGACTGAGCAGGAAGACGTCCGGGCCAACGGGGTGCCGCAATTTCAATGGAAATCGAAGCTCTGATTTCCATTGAAATTGCGGAAATCCCCGGTCAGGTCAGCTCGTCGGCCCATCGCCGGGACCACGACCGTCCACAGTGTCCCGAGCGGTGTGCGGCCGTCCATCCGGTGCCGAGCTACGGCCTCACGCCGATGCTTCAGGTGCTGCACGCGGTTCTCGGCGTGGAACAGCCGCAGGAACTCCTCGGCCTCCCGGATGGCGGCTGCTGCCTTCCAGCGGCCCGTGCGACACCTGCTTGGGACGCCTGGACCAGCTCAGGAAGGACATTGGAAGCTGTCCGTTCAGGCAGCCTCCAATGTATCGATGGACATCGTTGCCTACTTGACGTTGGTCCTATCGCGACACAGTACCGCAATTTACGGTATTGCTTACAAGGTGATCCCGTGCACGCCAACACCGAAACGTCCAAGACGACCTGAAGACAGAGCATTTCGACCGGATCGCGGACGAGATCGAAGGCTTCTTCAAGGTTCATCGGGCGCTCACTACTAATTTCGGGAGGTCGCGCCGCCGCCATGAAGGTGTTAGCCGCGCTGCAGGCGTTCGGCGCCTACGAAGAACCGGTATCACTGACTGTGCTCGCCCGCCACACCGAGTTGCCGAAGTCCACTACTCATCGGATGGTCGGGAAAGTTCCGATGCAGACCTACTCGATATCGGAAGTGAAAGGGACAAAATGCGTGCCGCAGTTCGCACCGGTGTCCACGGAATTCGCGTAGAGGACGTCCCGGATCCAGTTCTCGTCGAACCAACAGATGTCATTGTTCGAGTCGTGCTCGCCGCCGTCTGCGGTACCGATCTGTGGGGCTATCGCGGACTCGGGGAAAGCCCTCCGGGCCCACGGGCTGGCCACGAGTTCCTCGGCGTGGTCGAAGAACTCGGCAACGCGGTCGAGAATTTCCGCCGAGGTCAGGTGGTGCTGGCTCCGTTCATGTGGGCCGACGGCACCTGCACCGCATGCCGGAAGGGGCTACCGACATCCTGTGCCGACGGCGCGATGTGGGGTGGCAGCAGTGACGGAGGGCAAGGTGAGGCTGTCCGCGTGCCCTATGCCGACGCGACTCTGATCGCGCTGCCGATGACGGCGGACGACGAACGACTCCCGTCGGCACTAGCGTTGGCCGATGTCATGTCGACCGGCCACTATGCGATCGGCAACGCGGGCACCGGGTCCGGGTCGACGGTGGCCGTAATCGGTGACGGAGCGGTCGGCTTGTGCGCTGTGCTCGCGGCGCGTGCTGCGGGTGCGGCAGAAATCCTGCTGTTGAGCAGGCACGAATCGCGGGCTCGGGTCGGGCAAAAGTTCGGTGCGACCGAGACGGTGCCGGATCGGGGAGCGGACGCCGTCGCGCGTGTCGCGAGCTCACCGCAGGGCATGGCGTTGACGCCGTGGTTGACTGTGTCGGTACCCAGGAGGCGATGGACACCGCGGTGGGTGCGGTCAGAGACGGCGGCACGGTCGCGCTCGTCGGCGCCCCGCACGCCGCTTTGCCCGGCGAAGACCAGGTCTTCCTGCGCAACCTCAAGATTACGGGTGGTCTGGCGCCCGCCCGCGTCATCATCCCCCGGCTGATCGACCGGGTGCTGGACGGCCGCATCGACGCCTCGCCGGTGTTCGATCTCACCGTTGGCCTGGAAGCCGTGCCGGAGGCATACCGCCAGATGGACAATCGCACCGCCATCAAAGCACTGATCCGAATCTCTTGACCCCGTAGCGGTTGGTCGGCGCTCGCCGAACCTTATCGTTGGCGGTCTCGTTCGCAATGTGGAGGTTTTTCATGCTGGCCGGGACCAGTGCGCTGTCAACCCCGATCGTCGACGTCTCGGGAGAACTAACTCCGGAAATGTTGGCGTCGGCTGCACAGCCGCTAAACATCCGAATCGATGAGGTAACAAGAGACCGCGTCCTCGCCTGCAGGGCCTTCATGATGCAGTCATTGGCCGAAGGTCAGGCGGTTTACGGAGCGACTACAGGATTCGGACCGCTGGTGGATTTCAGCGGACGCGTCAACTCCGCTGACCAGTGCGAGAACACGCTCAGCCACCTGAGCACCGGGCAAGGAGACGACCTGAAGCCCGCAGTGGTACGAGCAGCGCTGCTGATCAGGCTGCGATCGCTCGCACAAGGACGCTCGGGTGTTTCCTACACCGTGTTGGAAGCACTCGCGGCGATGTTGCGCACCGAATTTTCCCCCGCCGTGCCGCGAATCGGTTCGGTCGGCGCGAGTGGTGACCTCGTCCCGCTCGCCCATGCCGTACAAGCGTTGCGCGGCATCGGCGCCGCCTATCACCGAGGGCAGCGGATGCCTGCGGGGCAAGCTTTGGCCGAAAGTGGGTTGCCAGCCTTGGAGCTGGACGGACGGGACGCGCTAGGCCTGGTAAACGGTACGTCGCTCACGGCTGCGGCGGCCGGGTTGGCACTTGCCTCAATCCGGCGATCTCACGTCGTCGCGTGGACGTTGTCGGCGGTGATGGCGGACGTGCTGGGATGCGCCACCGGTTACCTCTCGCCTCACCTGATGGGCGCATTCGCGCATCCAGGAGCCGCTGAGGTCGCGCAGCACATGCGTAACCTCTTGCAGGGCACCGTGCCAACCGGTGACCGTGGTCTGCAGGAGCCGTACAGCATCCGGTGCGTGCCGCAACTGCTTGGCGCCGCTGCGGCCTCGATCGCTCATGCGGACCAGGTTGTGCGGACGGATCTGAACGGTATCAGCGACAACCCGCTGTTCTTTCCGGAGCACGGCGAAGTTGTCCACGGCGGCAACTTCTTCGGTCAGCCGGTCGCGTTCGCGGCGGATCTGTTGTCGCTCGTGACAGTGCAGATCGCGAACCTCGCTGAGCGGCAGCTGGATCTGATGGTCGATCCGCACCGCAACGGAGGTCTGCCCCCAATGCTTGCGACGACACCTGGCGAGCAGCACGGGGTGCAGGGCGTGCAGCTGGTTGCCACGTCGACCGTCGTGCACATGCGCCGCACTTGCACGCCTGCGTCAATGCAGAGCGTGCCGACGAATCTGCACAACCAGGACGTCGTGCCTTTCGGCACTCAAGCCGCACTGAGCGCGCTTGATCAGGCGGAATCTTTGCGGTGGCTGCATGGTTCGCTAGCCGTGGCGTTGCGACAGGCCGTCCACGTAGGCCGGGCGCCGACCGCCCCGGCATGCGTCAACTTGCTCGACCGGCTGATCGAGGCTGTTCCGGCCATCGAACCGGACCGCCCGCTGCGCGCGGATGTCTTGCGCGCCGCCGAAGTGCTCGACGAGTTCGCGGACGAGCTAGAAAACCGGACTCAGGTGAACTGAATGACCTCCGTTGGTGAGCTGGCCCGCGTCTCTGCCTTTGGCCAGGGCGTGCAAGGCCTTGAAATCCTCCGGCTTCCTTATCCCGACGTCGGCTTCGCCTCCGTCGACTGCGACGTGCACCCGCCCCCAGGCTGGGGACCGTCACCGGTGGGCGACGAGTGTGCGCTGGCGAGGTACCGCTGGTGGATCGGGCACCAGACAACCTTCTGTGTATGGCGAGTCCTCGCCGACTGCTTGAAAGAGCTGACCAGGCAGCGACGGCCCTCCTCGGAGCTGATTCGCGGTGCGGCACTGACATACGACGTCTACTCGCTTCTGTTGGTGTACGCAGGAAGCTGCTCGGTTGATGTGTACGACCGCACCATCAGGCCGGAGATGGCCGCGGCCGAGAGCGCTTTCAGCGGACGCTGGGCACGCGACTACGATCTCGTGCCCGCGTTGCTGCGCGAGGTCAGGAAGCAGCACCCGGCGCACGCGACCGCGCCACTCACCGCGGCGAGCAAGGCGAACCTGGTGGTGCACATGGCGGTAGCGCACCGGCTCGCCCGTGGCGGGGAGTCGCTGTTGCGCATGGCGGGCCAGGATGCCGACATCGTCACGGATCAGAGGCGCGATCTATATGATGCCTACTTCCACGTGCGGCGCACGGAAATCTGCCGCCAGGGGTTCGCCATGCAGTTGCTGCGCCTTTGCATGGTGGTGCTCGACGACCTGAGTAGCACGCCGCTGGTCGTTCCCACCGACTGGGCCGGGGCCCGCCCCGCCGAGATCGACGCGGTCGCTCGAAGCGTGACCGAGAGCGCCATGAACCTCTGGAACCTCATCACGTCCAACTTCCTCGGAAGGTTCCTCCCATGACTGACCTGCAATCGCCCGATCTGAAGACCATCGTGATGAACCAACGACGGTACGAATATCTATTGCGCCAAACCGAACCCCCCACGCAGGCCCAGCAGTGGCTCATCGACCAGACGAACGCGCTCGGCGCATCTGCGGAGATGCAGATCCCACACGAGCAGGGTGTGCTGCTCACCCTGCTCGTCCAGCTCACCGGCGCCTCCCGGGTCGTGGAGATCGGCACTTTCACCGGCTACTCCACGCTGGCCATGGCTCGGGGATTGGGAGCCGACGGGCAGATCGTCACCTGCGACCTGTCCAGCGAGTGGACGGAGATCGCCCAGCAGGCCTGGGAAAAGGAGGGTGTCGCCGACCGGATCGAGGTCCGGCTCGGACAAGCCGCGGACACGCTGAGGGCGATGCCGAAGACCGAGCACATCGACATGGTCTTCATCGACGCTGACAAGGTGAGCTACCAGCAGTACTGGGAGCTCCTCGTGCCACGCATGCGACCCGGCGGCCTGCTACTCGCCGACAACACGTTCTACTACGGCGAGGCGGCGGACGACTTCCCGACTGGCAACGCGAAGGCCATCGACGAGTTCAACAGCCACGTCCGGGCGGATGACCGCGTCGAGTCGGTCATGCTTCCGATTGCCGACGGTCTCATCGTGGCACGCAAACGAACCAAGTTATCATGAGCACGTTAGCCGCAGTCGCGCAGTGGACGCGCAACCTCTCCGATTCGGTCTGGACTGCCTCACTATCGGACCAGACAGCATTTGTGGAGCATCGAACCGGGCGCGCCTACAAATATGCGGAGCTTCGTGATGCGGTCCACCGTTTCGCGGCAGCTTTGGTGCGGCGCGTGCATACCCCTAGCGAAGTGGTCGCGTTGGTGTGCGACAACAGCGCCGAGTTCATCGTGGCCTACCACGGCACGCTGTGGCAGGTGGGGTCGTACTGCCACTGGAGCCGTTCGGCAGCGTGCACGAATGGCAACATGTTCTCGCCCGATGCGCGGCACGCCACGTCGTAGCGGACACTGCGACGTGGGAAAAACTTGCCACCGTTCCTGCTGCGGCGTCGTTGCGGACCGCGATCGTGCTCGGCGAGACAGCGGTGCCTCAGGCGCGGGCTAACGTCGACGTGTTGCCGCGACCACGGGCACGGCACCACGTCGACGTGGTGCCGTGGTCGCGGTGGCTGAGTGAACCGCCGACGGAGCACGAGCCGGCTCCCTGTGACACCAACACAGCGCTGCTGGTGGCGTCCAGTGGTTCTCTCGGCACACCGAAGCAAATCGTGCTTTCTCACCGGAATCTCTTGTCCAATTTGGACCAGATCGACGCGGTGCACCACTTGACGAAGCGGGACGTGGTACTCGGACTGACACCGTTCCGGCACATCTACGGCATGCAGATGGCGATGAATCCCTCGCTACGCGCCGGCGCGAAGCTGGTCACCGTCGACAGTCCGTTCACAGTGGACGATCTGCTCGAGGTCATCGAGACACGCCGTATCACGGTGGCGTACCTGGTGCCGAGTGTGCTAACCGAACTCGCGTTGCGGGGGGGACATCGCAGGCCGCGACGTGGGCAGCCTGCGACTCGTGTACTCAGGTGCCGCACCACTGCCTGAGAACGTGGCGCAGACCTGCGCCCGGACGCTGGGTGCTCCGATAGTCCAGGGCTACGGCATGACCGAGGCCGGCTGCACCTTCGCTCCACCGGACGGAGCGGAACCTGTGCCTTCGTCGATCGGGATGGCGCTGCCCCACACCGAAATCCGGCTGGTCGACCCGGAAAGTAGGTGCGTCAGTTGAAGGCCCAGTGGAGCGAGGCGCAGAGTTGACCGGCCGGGCACCGATCATTCTCATCACCGGTGGAGCCAAGGGACTCGGCCGCGCCTTCGCCGAGGAACTGGGGCGAGCCGGAGCCGTCGTCGTCATCACGGGCCGAGACCAGACAGCGCTCTTGGCGGCACGTGACGAACTGCGCGCCGCGAACATCGTGGCGGACGCCGTGGTTGCCGACGCTACGGACAAAGCGGCCGCGTCTGCGGTTGTCGAGCACGTGGAGGGCGCCTTCGGCTCACTCGACGTCCTGGTGAACAACGCGGGGCTGGCCGGACCGGTCGGCCCCACTTGGGAGCTCGACGAAGGTGAGTGGTGGGAGGCGATGGAGGTCAACCTCCGCGGCACGATGGTAATGAGCTCGGCGGCACTGATGTCCATGGTGCGTAGGAAAAATGGACGCATCATTAACATCGTCAGCCACGCGGGTGTGTACCGATGGCCGTATGCCACGGCCTATTCGGTGTCGAAGGCGGCTGTGATCAAGCTGACCGAGAATCTGGCCGCCGAGACGCGGCGCCTGGGTGTCACGGTGCTCAGCTACCACCCCGGCCTCGTCGACATCGGTATCACACTGGCGGGCGCCGAGAAGGCCGCCGCGAGTGGTAACCCGTGCGAACAACGCATCGCCTCCTGGGTCGAAGGCGAACGGGCAGCCGGGCGAATGACGCCCGTCGCACAGGCCACCGCCGTGTTGCGACGGCTCACCGAGGGCGCTGCGGACCACCGCTCCGGCGAATACTTGACGTCCTTCCTACGGCTAAAGCCGGGGATTCCAACCAGCGCTAACGCCGGTTGCGGTTCCTGCTTCACGGACCGCCTAACGGCGAGGTCTCCACAGGCTGTCACCGCCCGTCCGGCGGCGAGAATGTTCTTCGCCGCGTTCACGTCAGCGTGCGCTGTGTGGCCGCACTGGGTACACCGAAAAACCGCTTGGCTCTCACGGCTTTCCGGGTCCACAGCACGACACACCGCGCACGTCTGCGACGTGTACGCAGCAGGCACCTTCACGATCTCGCTGCCGGTATAGCGGGCAGCGTTACGCAGGGCCAGTTCAAACTTGTGCCAGCCTTTGTCGAGGATGGCGCGGTTCAGGCCGGACTTTTGGGCGACGTTCCGGCCGGGTTCTCCGGCGGTTCCGCTCGCCGACCGGGTCATGTTCCGGGTACGGAGGTCTTCCAGCACGACCAGCGCGTTGCGGTCGGTGAGCTCGGCCGCGACCTGCGAGCAGAAGTCCGCTCGCCGGTCGCGTTCGCGCCGCTTCAACCGGCGCATCTTGCCGAGCGTCTTCTTACGGTTTGCGCTGCCCCGCTTCTGCCGGGAAAGCTTCTGCCGCAACCCGCGGTAACGCTCATCCGCGCCAGGCGAGACGAAATCGCGGTCAATGAGCTTGCCGTCACTGGTAGCTACCGCTGCCGCGACTCCACGATCGACACCGACGCCGCTGTGGGGTGCGGCGTGCCGTTCTGGGGTGATGGCGCCGTCGTCGACGAGGAACGACACGAACCAGTCCCGGCCGTCGCGGGACACTGTCGCGGACCGCACGGCACCGCCGAGCTGGCGGGTCATGCGGAACTGCACCCACCCCAGCTTCGGGAGCTTCGCCCGTCCCCACCGCTTGTTCAGCCGCTCGACCTCGATGAGCTTGCCCATCGGGAACCGCAACGACGGGTTCCAACGCTGCTTGCCGCGCCACTTAACCCGGAACGTGCCGTGGTCGCGGCACGCCCGGTCCAGGTCCTTCAACGCCTGCTGGAGGATGTGCGACGGCACGGTCTGCAACCAGTCGTGCTCGGTTTTCGCGTCGGCGAGCTGTCCGGCTTGCTCGTTGTAGTTCATCCACGCCCCCCGCCGCCGGTACTCGCGGCGTTGTTCCAGGGCGGTGTTCCACACTGCCCGGCAGATATTGCCGAACTCCTCGCACTGGGCGGCCTGCGCGGTGCTGAGCTTCAAGCGGTAGCGACGTCCCGTCAGCATCGGCTCACCGGGCCTTCTGCTGTTCGGAGGTCCTCGATTGGGACACCATGGGCGAACTGGGCACCGAACTCGTCGGACATCCCGTCACCTACCGAGCGGTCACCGCAGAGGAATACCAGTCAATCGCGCGCTCCGCAGGCGTTCCCAATGACGTGATCGATTTCTTCCTGCGGCTGTTCACCGCGCTCAGCGTGGGACGGGCCGCACATGTCAGCGATGACACGCACTCGGCGCGCTGGACCGGGAGCGAACGAACTCCCACGTGTCACGTCCCGGTGGCCTCACGCACGTGGTCGTCCCGCTGGACACTCGAGAGGACGGTAAACCCGACGGGCCGATCGGTAACCATCTCGGCCTAGTCCGTGTGCCGTTGCAATCCGGCGCCGCTTCACCGGTCGACGCGCTGGACGCTGCCATCAAGTCCACCAGCAGGAAACGCCTCGACCGCTGGAAGCGGTTCTGGCGCGTCGTAGACGCGGGCCAGGCGGAGCGGGCGGGCGACTGGGCGCACCTGCGTGTCGCGCACCCGCTCCGATCGGGCTTCGCGGTCTCAGGTCTACGCATTTCAGGCCAGCTAACCTGGAACGGCCGCCCCTTCGAAGAGGCAATTCCACTGCCGTGGCTGCCACCCGGTGGCAGTTGCTTCACGTTGCTGACGTCCTATCAAGGCACAACGACGATGTCAGTGCTCACACACGGCGGGACATTCGAACCCGCCCGCCTGGCCGAGCTGTGGAAGGACGCGGTGATGAAGCTGGACGCAACACTAACCAGCTGACGAAGGCGGTGCTGGAGCACGTCTACGCCGACCTCGTCACCGCCGACCTGGCCGAATGCAACCATGTCCGGCACGGCTTTCGAAGGGTGTTCAGTCCACTTCGGACTACCGGCTGCTCAGGCCACCGTCGGGAGGGCTGGGGTGGTCACGTCGTAGACCTTGCCCGGCCGGGTGAGCAGGGGTGGGAGGATCGCCGCCTTCCGGGGGGTTTCCTCCAGCGAACCCCAGTCGACCTCGCGGTCGCCCGTCAGCAGCAGGCGGACCTCGTTCGGCCGCGCCGCGATCACCGCCGTGACCTCCGCGCGGACCGGCTGCGAGAGGGCCATCAGGACCGTCATCGCCGCCTTGGTCGCCGCGTCGTCTTGCGACGCCGCCTGCACCTGGAGTTCCGGCAGGTCAGCCGGGCGTTCCGGGACCGCCTCGAACGGCACGCCGCCGGCGTCGACGAGCCGTATCCCGTTGCGGGCCACCATGAACGCCACCGGCACCCGCTCGGTCACCTCGACCTGCACCGTCGACGGCCAGCTCAGCGACACCTGCGCCGCCGCGATCTCCGGCAAGGCCTGCAGGCGGCTGCGGATCTCGTCGACGTCGACCTGCAGCATCGGCGTGCCCGGCTCGATGCCCGCCGCCTGCACCACCTGTTCCTGGCCGAGCGTCGCGTTGCCGGCGACCTGCACCGTCCGGACGCCCAGCAGGGGCGTGAAGTACAGCAGGAGCGCCACCACGGTCACCGCGGCCAGCACGGCCGGGAGCGCCCAGCGGCGCCACTTCGGCGGCGCCGTCGCGCCGCCCCGCACCGGGCGGCCCCGGGTGCTGCGCAGCCCGGGACGCTCCGTTGCGGGGCGGCGCGTGGGGGTCACCCCTGATCCTCCGCGGTGTCGCAGTCGATCTCGCGGAGGATCTCCGGGCCGAGCATGGTCACGTCCCCGGCCCCCATCGTCAGCACCAGGTCACCGGGCCGCGCCAGGCCCGCGACCAGCGGCGCGGCCGCCGTGAATGACGGCTCGTAGTGCACCTTCCCGCTCGGCAGCGGAACTTCGCCGGCGATCAGCTCGCCGGTGACGCCGGGCTGCGGGTCCTCCCGCGCGCCGTAGACGTCCAGCACGACGACCTCGTCGGCCAGGCCCAGCGCCGTCGCGAACTCGCTCGCGAACGCCGCCGTGCGGGAGAACAGGTGCGGCTGGAACACCACGATCAGCCGGCCGTCTCCGACCACCGGCCGGGCCGCCCGCAGCTGCGCCTCCACCTCGGTGGGGTGGTGGGCGTAGTCGTCGTAGACGCGGACGCCGTCGGCGCGGCCCTTGAACTCGAACCGCCGCCGGACCCCGCCGAAGGCGGCGAGCCCCTCGAGCAGGCCGTCGAGGGGCGCGCCGAGCTCCAACCCGGCCAGCAGCGCCGCGACGGCGTTGCCGGCCATGTGCTCCCCCGGCACCGAAACCTGCACGTCGATGGTCTTGCCGCCGAGTTGCGCGGTCGCGACGCCGGAACCGTGCTCGGGCCGGTAGCCGACCAGCCGCGCGTCGGCGTCTCCGGTGACCGATTTCCCGTAGCGCCGCACCCGGACGCCGGACTTCTCCGCCCGGTCCGCCAGCTCGGCAGCGCCCAGGTCGTCGGCGCAGGCGATCAGCACCCCGTCCGGCTCGATCCGCCGCACGAACTCGTCGAACACCGCGACGTACGCCTCGGCGGTGCCGTGGTGGTCCAGGTGGTCCGGCTCGACGTTGGTAACCACCGCCACCGACGGCGCGAACACCAGGAACGAGCCGTCGCTCTCGTCGGCTTCCGCGACGAAGATGCTGCCGTCGCCATGGTGCGCGTTCGCGCCCGATTCGTTGAGGTCGCCGCCGATCGCGAAGGACGGGTCGAACCGGCAGTGCTGCAACGCCACGGTCAGCATCGACGTCGTAGACGTCTTGCCGTGGGTGCCCGCCACGCAGGCCACCCGGTGCCCGGCCATCAGCGCGGCCAGTGCCTCGGCCCGGCGCAGCACGGTGATCCCCCGCCGCTGCGCCTCGACCAGCTCGGCGTTGTCCGGCTTGATCGCCGTGGATACCACGACCGCCGTCGGGTCCGCGTCGAACTGGTCGAGGTTCTCCGCCTGGTGGCCGATGCCGATGTGCGCGCCCTGCGCTCGCAGCGCCAGCACGGTGCGCGAGTCGCGGGCGTCCGAGCCGGACACCTGCTGCCCGCGGGCCAGCAGGATGCGGGCGATGCCGCTCATCCCGGCCCCGCCGATGCCGACCAGGTGCACCCGCGCCAGCACGGCGTCGAAGTCCGCGGTGTCGAAGTCCGCGCTGTCGAAGTTTGTGGGGGACGGTCCGGTCATCGTCCGGCAACCTCCAGCACGATCTGCGCCAATACCTGGTCCGCTTCGCGGTGGCCACTGCCCAGCGTCGCCCGGCTCATCTCCTGCAACCGCTGGGCGTCCAGCGCCAGCGGCAGCGCCTCGTCGATGACCCGCTGCGTGGTCAGATCCGCGTCCGCCACCAGCCGCGCGCCACCGGCGGAGACCACCGGCTGCGCGTTGAGTGCCTGCTCGCCGTTGCCGTGCGGCAGCGGCACGAACACCGCGGGCAGCCCGACGGCCGAGACCTCGGCGACGGTCATCGCGCCGGACCGGCACACCACCAGGTCCGCCGCCGCGTAAGCCAGGTCCATCCGCTCCAGGTACGGCACGGCCGTGTACGCCGGTGCGCCCGGAACCTGTTGCACCGCAATGGTGTTCTTCGGTCCGTGCGCGTGCAGCACGCCGATCCCGGCGCGCCCCAGCGCTTCCGCCGCGCCGGAGAACGCGGTGTTCAGGGTGCGAGCGCCCTGCGAGCCGCCGAACACCAGGATCGTCGGGGCGTGCGGGTGCAGCCCGAAGTGCTGGCGGGCCTGCATCCGCAGCGCCCAGCGGTCCAGCCGGGTGATCGACTCGCGCAGCGGGATGCCGATGGTCTGCGCCCCGGCCAGGCCGCTGTCCGGGGTCGCGGCCAGCACGCGTTCCGCGAACTTCGCGCCGACCTTGTTCGCCAGCCCGGCGCGCGCGTTCGCCTCGTGCACCACGATCGGCACGCGGCCGCGCGCGGCGAGGTAGGCGGGCAGCGAGACGTAGCCGCCGAAGCCGATCACCACGTCCGCGCCGACGCGTTCCAGCACCTCGCGGGTCTGCTTCACCGAATTCCGCACCTTCAGCGGCAGCTTCAGGAGGTCGATGTTGGGCTTGCGCGGCATCGGCACCGGCGGGATGAGCTCCAGCGGATAGCCGCGGGCCGGCACCAGCCGGTTCTCCAGGCCCCGCTCGGTGCCCAGCGCGGTCACCCGGGCGTCCGGCCGCAGTCGGCGCACCGCGTCGGCCAGCGCCAGCGCGGGCTCGATGTGCCCGGCGGTGCCGCCCCCGGCGACGACCACCGACAGCGGCCGCCGGCCCACGGCGGCACCCCGAGGGTCGGCCATCGCGGCCTGGTCGATGCGGACCGTCTGGTCCCCGCTCAACGGTGTCCTCCTCGTGTCTGCGCCCGGGATCCGGGCCCGCTGCGCGTACCACGCGCCCGCGTGCTCCCGCCTCCCCGGCGAGTTGCCGCCGCCCCGGAGCTCTTCGCGCCGGGCCGGCTTCGTGGGGTCGGTCGTGCCGGACGCCGCTTGGCCGGTGGCCGGTACGGCGCCGGGGTCGGCAGCCGCAGCAGCTTGCCGACCCGACCTGGTCCCAAAGACCGTAGCGCGGCGATCGCCTCGGGCTCGTGCCGGGCGAAGTTCGCGAGCAGGCCGAACACCAGCATCGTAGTGACCACCGACGATCCTCCGGAGGAGATCAGCGGCAGCGGCAGCCCGGTGGTGGGCAGCAGGCCCACGACGTAGCCGACGTTGATGATCGCCTGCCCCACCAGCCACACGGTCAACGTCGCCGACACCAGCCGGATGTACGGGTCGGTGTTGCGGAACGCGATGCGCATGCCCACGTACGCGGTGGTGGCGAAGAGCATCAGCACGATCGCGCAGCCGACGAACCCGAGCTCCTCGCCGATCACCGCGAAGATGAAGTCGTTGTGCACGTTGGGCAGGTACTGCCACTTCGACCAGCCCTGCCCCAGCCCGCGGCCGAACAGCCCGCCGTCGGCCAGCGCGAACAACGACTGCCGCGCCTGGTAGCCGGAGCCGGACGGGTCACCTAGCGGATCCAGGAACGAGGTCAACCGCGCCATCCGGTAGTCGGCGACCATGGCCAGCGCCACGCCGCCGGTCACCGCGCCCAGCAGCATCACCACGAACAAGCGCAGCGGCGCGCCCGCGAACCACAGCAGCGCCAGCAGCACGATGAACAGCGTGATCGTCGAGCCCAGGTCTGGCTGCATCATCACCAGCGTGAACATCAGCAGCGCCGCCGGCACCACCGGCACCAGCAGGTGCCGGTACTGCGTCATCAGGCCGCGCTTGGTGACCAGCACGTGCGCGCCCCACAGCGCGAAGGCGATCTTGGCGAACTCCACCGGCTGGAAGGACACCCCGGCGACCACGAACCAGCTCTTCGCCCCGTTGATGTTGGCGCCGAGCGGGGTCAGCACCGCCACCAGCAGCCCCAGGCAGATAGTCAGCAGGATCAGGCTGTACCGGCGCATCAGCCGGACCGGTATCCGCAGCGCGGCGTAGAACACCCCCAGCCCGGCCAGGCAGTACATCACCTGCTTGCTGAACACGCTGTAGGACGAGCCGTCCTTGTTGAACGCGTCAACGCTGGAGGCCGAGAGCACCATCACCAGGCCGAAGATCGTCAGCAGGCCGAAGACCGCCAGCAGCAGGTGGAACGACGCCAGCGGCCGGGTCAACCAGGCGGTCAGCGGCGACAGCACGCCCAAGCCCGCGCGCTTCCGCGCAGCGCGCTTGGGCGCGGGCCTGGTCGCGGTGGTCACTGCGGATCACCCGCCGTGCGTGGCAGCCGTAGCGTCCGCCAGCACCGCGCGCACCGCGTCGGCGAAGGCCCGGCCCCGGTGGGCGTAATCGGTGAACATGTCCATCGACGCGGCGGCCGGGGCGAGCAGCACCACCGAACCGGGCCGCGCGAACCCGTTGGCCACGCGAACAGCTTCCAGCATGCCCGCATCGTCCCCTGCCGCGACCTCGCGGACCGGCACATCCGGGGCGTGTCGGGCCAGAGCGGCGGCGAACCGGTCCCGATCGCGCCCGATCAGCACCACTGCCGCCAGCCGATCGGCGTTGGCCGCGACGAGGTCGTCGACCTCGGCGCCCTTGAGCAGGCCGCCCGCGATCCACACCACTCTCGGGTGCGCGCGCAGCGCCGCGTCCGCCGCGTGCGGGTTCGTCGCCTTCGAATCGTCCACATAGGACACACCGGCGGCCTCGGCCACCGGCACCGACCGGTGCGCCCCCGGCTCGAACGCGCGCAGCCCCTCGGCCACCGCCGCCGGCGCGACGCCGTGGGCCCGCGCCAACGCCGCCGCGGCCAGCGCGTTCGCCACGTTGTGCGGGCCCGCCGGATGCACGTCCGCGAGCGATGCGAGCACCACCCCGTCGCCGAAGGCGCGATCCACCAGCGAGGCGTCCTCGACGCCGAGCTGGCCCTCCCGCGGAACACCCAGCGTGAAGGAGACCCTCCTGGCGTCCGCCGCGGCAGCGGCGGACAGCCGGGTCGACCACGCGTCGTCGGCGTTGGCGACGGCGACGGAGTTGCCGGAGTAGACCTTCGCCTTGGCGTCGCCGTAGGCGGCGGGGGAGCCGTGCCAGTCCAGGTGGTCCGCGGCGAGGTTCAGGACGACGGCGGCGAACGCCGCCACGGAGTCCGACCAGTGGAGCTGGAAGCTGGACAGCTCCACGGCGAGCACCTCGTGCCCGGCGCGGACCGCGTCGACCACCGGAAGCCCGACGTTGCCGCAGGCCACCACGTCGACCCCGGCGGCGCGCAGGATCGATTCCAGCATGCTGACCGTGGTCGTCTTGCCGTTGGTGCCGGTGACCGCCAGCCAGGTAGCCGGCGCTGCTCGCCGGCCCATCGCCACCGTGGCGGGCGTCGCCTTCTCCTGGTCCAGCCGCCAGGCGAGCTCGACCTCCCCGATCACCTCGACCCCGGCCGCGACCGACGCCGCCAGCAGCGGCGAGTCCGGCCGCCAGCCGGGGCTGGTGACGATCAGGTCGGTGCCCGCCGGCGGCTCGCTGAGCCCGGCGACCAGCTCCGCTCCCTGCGCCTGCAGCGACGCCAGCGCGGCCAGCCGGTCGGCGGCGGCGTCGGTGACGGTGACCGCCGCACCCACCGCAAGCAGCGCCTCGGCGGCCGAGCGGCCGGACACCCCGGCACCGGCCACCAGCACGTTCAGCCCCTCGAACCGCCCTGCCACCGAGTCGTCTCCCTAGTCTCCTCGTCCGCGGCGCGTCACCGCCGCGCGGATCGGAAGTCCTGCAACGGCGCCGGCGTCGAATCCGGTTTTGGTCTTCGCCTTTGAAGCGGCGCCAGCCGCTTGGCCCACCGACGGAGACAGCCTCTCAGAGCCTGTTGGTGAATGGTCTGGGTGGGTGGTCGCTTAGCGGAACCTGAGAGCCTCCCCTGACTGCGGGTGCCCCTCCTGATGTATGGCCAATACGCGGCGGAGGGGCCCGTCCTTGCCAGAAAACCTCTCAGAACCCGCGGTCGTCTTGGCAAGGTGAATGCAAGCGGCTACGCCGCTTCCAAAGGCGCGGACGGCATTCGCCGACAGGCTCTCAGGGATTGGCCAGCGCCAGCCAGTCCGCGTAGAACAGGCCCACGCCGAACATGCAGCTGATCCCGGCCAGCACCCAGAACCGGATGATCACCGTGGTTTCAGCCCACCCGGCGAGCTCGAAGTGGTGGTGGAACGGCGCCATCCGGAACAGCCGCCGCCTGGTGGAGCGGAACACCACGATCTGCAGCACCACCGACAGCGCCTCGACCACGAACACACCGCCGATGACGATCATCAGCAGCTCGGTGCGGGTGACCATCGAAAGCCCGGCCAGCAGGCCGCCCAGCGCCAGCGAACCGGTGTCGCCCATGAAGATCTTCGCGGGCGCCGCGTTCCACCACAGGAAGCCGACGCAGGCCGCCATCGCCGCCGCGGCGACCACCGCGATGTCCAGCGGGTCCCGCACCGTGTAGCAGCCCGCCGTCGGGCCGGCCTCCCCGAAGCAGTCGTTGCGCAGCTGCCAGAACGAGATCAGCACATAGGTCGCCAGCACCATCGCCGCGGTGCCGCCCGCCAGGCCGTCCATGCCGTCGGTGAAGTTGACCGCGTTCGACCAGCCGCTGATCGCCACGTAGGCGAAGATCACGAACCCGATCACGCCGAAGGAGATCACCGAGATGTCGCGCAGGAACGACAGTTCCACCGACGCGGGTGTGACGCCGTGCTTGTTGGCGAACTGGATCGCCAGGATCGCGAACAGCACCGAGGCGATCAACTGGCCGACCAGCTTCGCCGTCTTGTTCAACCCGAGGTTGCGCTGCTTGCGGATCTTGATGAAGTCGTCCAGGAACCCGACGATGCCCAGGGCCGTGGTCAGGCCGAGCACCAGCAATCCGGACGCGCTCATCGGGTCGCCGCCCATCAGGTGGCTCACCAGATAGCCGACCCACATGGCCACCAGGATCGCCACGCCACCCATGGTCGGGGTGCCGCGCTTGGCGGCGTGCTGGCTCTGCACCTCTTCCCGGATCTCCTGACCGAAGCCCTGCCTGGAGAACACCCGGATCAGGTACGGGGTGAAGAGGATCGAAACAACGAGCGACACGGCGGCCGCCACCAGGATTGGTTTCACGGCTTGCGCCCCCCTGAATCTCCCTCGGCCAGCAGGGCTTCGGCGACCCGCCACAGCCCGGCGGAGTTCGATGCCTTGGCGAGCACCACGTCACCGGGACGCAGCTCGGCGCGCAGCAGCGCGACGGCCGCATCGATGTCCGGCACCAGAACCGACTCCTCTCCCCACGACCCTTCCAGCGATGCCGCCTGGTGCATCGCCCGGGCCTGTTCGCCGACCACCACCAGCCGGTCGATGTTCAGGCGGACGGCCAGCCGCCCGATCTCGTCGTGCGCTTCTACATCCAACTCGCCGAGTTCGGCCATCGGCCCCAGCACCGCCCACGCCCGGCCCGGGCGCCCGCGGGTCATCGCGGCCAGCGTCTTCAGCGCCGCCCGGACCGATTCCGGGTTGGCGTTGTAGGCGTCGTCGACGACCGTGACGCCGCCCGGTGTCTCGCTGACCTCCATGCGCCGCGCGGACACCCGGCGCACCGAGCCGAGCCGCTCGGCCACCTGCTCGACGGTCGCTCCGAGCTCCAGCGCGATGGCGGCCGCGGTCAGCGCGTTGCCCACGTGGTGCTCGCCGAAAAGCGGCAGCGTCACCCGGGCCTCGCCCTGCGCGGTGACCAGCGTGAACGTCGGTCGCGCCAGGTCGTCGACCTCGATGTCCGCCGCGCGCACCTGCGCGCCGGGGCTTTCCCCGACGAAGACCACGCGGGCCTTCGTCCGGTCGGCCATCGCCGCGACCAGCGGGTCGTCGGCGTTGAGCACCGCCACGCCGTCGGCGGGCAGCGCCTCGACCAGTTCGCCCTTGGCCTGCGCCACCGCCTCCTGCGAGCCGAACTCGCCGAGGTGCGCGTGGCCGACGTTGAGCACCGCGCCGATGCGCGGCGGAGCCACCTCGCACAGGTTCGCGATGTGCCCGACGCCGCGCGCGGACAGCTCCAGCACCAGGTGCCGGGTGCCCTCGTCGGCGCGCAGCACGGTCCACGGGTGGCCGAGCTCGTTGTTGAACGAGCCGGGCGGCGCGACCGTCGGCCCCATCGGTTCCAGCAGCTGCGCGATCAGGTCCTTCGTGGACGTCTTGCCCGACGAGCCGGTCACGCCTACCACGGTGAGCTGCGGCAGCCGGTCGACCACGTGGCGGGCCAGCTTCGCCAGCCCGGCCAGCACCGCGGCGCCGGAGCCGTCCACGTCACCGGCCAGCGCCAGCGCGCCCGCCGCGTCGCCGCTCACCGGCGGCACGATCACTGCCGGGGCGTCGACCTCCCGCGCGGCGAGAACGCCCACCGCACCATTCGCGACGGCCTGCGCCGCGAAGTCATGCCCGTCGACCTGTTCCCCGGGCACGGCCACGAACAGCCCGCCGGGTTCGATCTTGCGCGAGTCGAACTCGACACCCGCGCTTACGATCTCCGAGCTTTCCGCACGATGAAGCCTGCCGACCACCGCTTCCGCGATGTCGGCGAGGCTGAGCCGGATCAACTTGCCTCCTCGTCGCCCTGCCCCCGACGAACATCGGTTTCCTCTGGCTCCCTGGACCTTTGGCCCAAACATAGACGCAGCGCGGCGGCGAGTTCCTCCCGGTCGGAGAAGGGGTGCACCACACCCGCCACCTCCTGCCCCGTCTCGTGGCCCTTGCCCGCGACGACGACGATGTCGCCCGGCTCGGCCCGTTCGACCGCGGCGGCGATGGCCGCACGGCGGTCGCCGATCTCGATCACCTCGCCGCGCTGGTCGGCCGGCACCTCCTGCGCGCCGGCCAGCATGGCCGCCCGGATGCCGGCCGGGTCCTCGCTGCGCGGATTGTCGTCGGTGACGATCAGCAGCTCGGCGCGGCGGGCGGCCGCCTCGCCCATCAACGGCCGCTTCGCGACGTCCCGGTCGCCTCCGCAACCGAGGACGACGATCACCTTGCCGTCGACCTGCGCGCGGGCCGCGTCGAGCACCGCGGCCACCGCTCCGGGCTTGTGCGAGTAGTCCACCACGGCGGTGAATTCCTGCCCGAGCGCGACACGCTCCATGCGGCCCGGCACGTCGACCTCCGCGAGCCCGCGCTCGATCGCCCAGGTGGGCACCCCAGCGGCGTGCAGGACCCCGATCGCGAGCAATGCGTTTGCGACGTTGAACGGCCCGGGCAGCCGCAGCCGGACGTGCAGCTCCAGGTCCCCGGGCCCGTGCGCGGTGAAGGTCTGCTCCCCGGTGGGGTACGCCCGCACGTCGGTGGCGGACCAGGTCGCGTCGCCCGCGGTGGACACCGTGATGGTGTGCGGCTTGACCAGCCGTTCGCCCCACTCGGTGTCGATGCAGACGACCTCGTGCTCGGCGCGGCCGTCGAACAGCAGTGCCTTGGCCTGGAAGTAGTCCTCCAGGCCGCGGTGGAAGTCCAGGTGGTCCTGGGACAGGTTGGTGAACGCGCCGACGGCGAACTTGGTGCCGGAGACCCGGCCCATCGCCAGCGCGTGGCTGGAGACCTCCATCGGCACGTAGGTCACCCGGTGCTCGACCATCACGGCCAGCAGCGCCTGCAGGTCCGGCGCCTCCGGCGTGGTGAACGCGCTGTCCAGCCGGTCGCCGGCGATGCGGGTCTCGACGGTGCCGACGAGCCCGGTGCCGAACCCGGCGGCCTGCAGCGCGGACTCCAGCAGGTAGGTGGTGGTGGTCTTCCCCGAGGTGCCGGTCACGCCGAGCACCTTCAACCGGCTCGACGGGTCGCCGTAGATCAACGCCGAGGCCGCGCCGAGCACGCCCCGCGGATCGTCGTGCACGAGCAGCGACACCCGGCCCTCGCGGACGGCGGGGTGCTCGATGAGCGCGGCCCGGTCGATCCCGGCCTGGTCGGTCAGCACGGCGACGGCGCCGGAATCCAGCGCGTGCTGCGCGAAGTCGGCGCCGTGCACGCGGATGCCCGGCAGTGCGGCGAACAGGTCGCCGGGGCGAACGTGTTGAGCACGCAGGGTCGCCCCGGTCACCGGCGCTGCGGCAGCGCTGTGACCTGGGGCGCGAAGCACATGCGCGCCGATGACATCGGCGAGCTTCTCGATCTCCACCGGCTCGACGTGGGCCGGGCGAGGTGGAGCTGTCGCAACCGAGGAAGGCACGTCGCGACAGGCTACCGGTACCACCTGAGGAAGCATCCCGATGGTCGGCACCTGTTCGGTCGGGCAACACCTGAGCCGTTCAGCGCAGTCGCGGTCGATCCGCGTCGCGGCTGCGGGCGATCAAGAACGCAAAACACGCACCGTGATCACCCACCCGTGCCACAACGTCACCGATGATCACTCAACCCCGATCAAATTCGAAGAGCCCGATGCCGAGGGCTGATTCTTCCCGCCGTGTAGCGCTGGTGGGGGGAGCCCCGGCGATTTCGCGCGAAATCGCCAGACCGCAGGTGCCGGATCAAGTCTCGCCGAGCTGAACCGGGAGCCCCGCAGCCCTCGCCCGACACGCACGACGAAGGCGACCCGGGCAAGGAGGTCCTCGGCCGTGAGGCTGCCGTCCGGTCCTGGGGTGACGGGGGTGCCGTCGGGCCAGTGCTGAGGCGCTATCCCGTCGGACATCCCTTCATCTGCTTCAGCAACGTGTTGCAGTCCTGGCAGGTTTTGGCGTGAATCCAGTCCATTTCGGACGGTTGGGCCAAGGCGAAGGTGATGCCGCAGAACGATTCACCGGCTGCGCCCGCGTCCAGGCGTGTACCGGCAAAGGCGTGGCGTGCCAGGCCGTAGTCGCTGGACTCGTCTGGTACCGGCAGCCAGAAGTAGCGCTGCTGGTTCGGTGTCGTGCTCGGGTGCGGTGTTGCCATGATCTACCTCTCGATGTGTGAGGCGAGGTGGGGTGGCGGGCGGCGCGCGGAGCCCGAGGGGGCGTGCGGCGCTTCGGGGGCACCGCTCGGTCTCGACACGGCGCCGCCCGCCTCATGTGCCCGGCCCGTCCCGCCGGGACGCCACGAGACGGACCGGGCAGGTCTCAGCGCCGGACGAACGCGAGAGCGGTCCGTTCGGCGTCGATCGCCTCCGCGTGGTCACGCAAGTTGTCGGCCAACCTGCGGGCGGCTTCCGACGTCATAAAAGTCACCTCGGCGGATGGAGCCGCCAGCATCACCCGGCCGTCGCTGATCCACGTCGAGACACTCTCTGGACACTGAATACGCCGGGACTGTGGGCGCGGGCATACCGGATTCCCTCGTGACCGGAAAAGCTTCGGCGATAGCCAGATGACGCGGGTAACGGAGTGCTCGCACTACGTCCGTGGCCGGAGGCCCCTCCACATTCCGGCATTCCGGCACTGGCAAGATGCCCTCACCCCGCATGATTCCTCCAAAGAGTGTTGACCCAACAAGTACGCTAGGTTTGCAACGGTTGACCTGCGTTGGCTTGAGAGTGGGTGAGGTAACCACAACCTCGCAATTGCCCTAATCGGGCGATCAACATCCGATCACACGTAAGGATGGATCGCGTGGCTACAGCCAACGGACCGCGCGCCAGAGCGCTAGCCGCTGCTTTGCGTCAAGCTCGCCAGGAACGAAACATGAGTATTCGCGAACTTGGCCGCAAGTTGTCCTTCGACCAATCAAACCTGTCCAAGATCGAAAATTGCAAAAAAGTTCCCAGCGTAGAGCTTACGGCCCGAATTTTGGGCGCTCTAGGAGCTACGCCGGATGAGTGCGAGAGGATTCTCGCGCTTGCTCGGAGGGCGAGTGAGCCCAACTGGCTCGCCGTCGGCATACCCGGCCTGCCCGAACAACTGGCAGGCGCGATGGAAAGCGAGCGCGAGGCAAAGTCGATAGTTGTATGGTCACCCATGACCCTGCCTGGACTGCTCCAGATTACCGATTTCGTCCGTGCTCTAGCGGTAGCCAATGAATTGCCCAAGCACGAGATCGAACGCCGGGTCACAGTTCGGATCGCCCGGCGCGAAGTGCTCACCGGTAGAGACCCCGTAAGACTGGAAGCGCTGGTTAGCGAAGCAGCGTTGCGGGAGCCTATGGCTTCACCCGATGTAATGACCGAGCAACTCCGTCACCTACTTACAATGGCCGATCAGCCTAACATTACGATTCGAGTCATTCCTCTTGGTGTCGGTTGGCACCCCGGCTCCGCTGGCCCATTTGTTCTTTACGAGTTCGCGGATGCGCCGCCGTTCGTGCACTTTGAACATTATAGCTCTGGCGCATTCGTCACCGACTCCGATGACATTGAGGCGTATCGGACGGCCATTAGGATGATCAGTCGACACGCCCTGAGCCCTGCCGATTCGAAACGATTTATCGCGCAAGTTATTGCAGATGATTGGAGTTCAAGTGATCAAACAACGCTGGCGCAAAAGTAGCCACAGCAACCCTAACGGAGACTGTGTCGAATTAACCTCGACTCTTGACCGAATCCGGGACTCGAAAGACCCGAACGGCCCCACGCTTAAGGTCGATGTTCCTGCGTTCGTTCGCGCCGTGAAGAACGGTCGTTTTGACCACTGAATGATGATGCCCCGGTACGTGGTACCGGGGCCTCATTGCCTCCCAGGCGTCAGTGGCCGAGCCACCCGGCTGCATGGCAGTTTCCTGAAGGTTCTTCGCAGTCATCAAACAGGAAGAACGACCCGCTCACAGCCGCATGTCGCTGACCGCCCGCCATCCGCCGCTCATGGTTCCGCAATTTCAATGGAAATCGAAGGTCCAATTTCCATTGAAATTGTGGTCAACAAGGCCGGATGACCGCCCGCCAGCCGCCCGCCAGCCGCTCGTCAGCCGGCCTGGAGGAGTTGGAACGGGGCCTGCTCCTTGGACAGCGGGATCTGGTAGCGCTGGGTGAGGAACGCGCCGATGTTGTGGAACAGCGGCGCCGCCGAAGACCCCTCGGGGCTGCCGTACGCGGGCTGGTCCAGCATCAGCCCCACCACGAAGCGCGGGTTGTCCGCGGGCACTATCCCGGCGAAGGTGATCCAGTATTTCGACTGGCTGTAGCAGCGGCAGTCCGGGTCGATCTGCTGCGCCGTTCCCGTCTTGCCGGAGATCTGGTAGCCCGGCAGCGCCGCATCCGGACCGGTGCCGCGGTTGGGCTGCGGAGCCTTCTGCACGACCGCGCGCAGCATGTCCTTCACGGTGTGCGCCGTCTCCGGGCTGACCACCTGCACCCCCTCCGGGCGCGGACGCTCCACGCGCGTGCCGTCCGGCCGGACCTCCGCGGCGATGATGCGCGGTGGAACCCGCACCCCGTCGTTGGCGATCGCCTGGTACATGCCCGCCATCTGCAGCACCGTCATCGAAAGGCCTTGGCCGATCGGCAGGTTCGCGAACGTCGACCCGGACCAGGACTCGCGTGGCGGCAGGCTGCCCGCACTCTCCCCCGGCAGCCCGCTGCCGGTCCGCTGGCCCAACCCGAACTTCCGGGCCAGGTCGTAGAACCGCTGCTCGCCGAGCTGTTGCGCGACCATCAGGGTGCCGACGTTGGAGGACTTGCCCAGCACGCCGGTGAAGGTCATCGGGACCGGGCCGTGGTCCCAGGCGTCCCCGACGGTCCGGTCGGCGACCTTGATGGAGCCCGGGACCTGCAGCACGGTGTCCGGTTTGACGATGCCGTTCTCGATCGCCCCGGCCGCGGTGATCACCTTGTTCACCGAGCCCGGCTCGTAGGGCGTGGTCACTGCCGGGTTGGCGCCGGGGTTCTCCCCCCACGAACCCGCGCGTGGATCGAAGGTTTTGTCGTTGGCCAGCGCGTAGATCTCGCCGGTCTTGGCGTCCAGCACCACCGCGCTCGCGCTCCGGGCCCTGGCCTGGCGGGCGTAGTCGGCGAGTTCGCGCTGCAGCGTGAACTGCAGGTCCGAGTCGATCGTCAACTCCACGTCGGAGCCCGGGATCGCCGCTTTCAACTCCCGCTCGGTGCCGGGGATGACGAGGTTCGACCCCATCGCGGTGTCGGCGACCTTCGCCCCGTCGGTGCCGGCCAGCAGCGGATCCAACGAGGCCTCCAGGCCCATCTGACCCTTCAGCTTCTGCTCGTCCGGCCGCCAGTTCGCCGCACCGATGATGTTCGAGCCCAGGTCCCCGGCCGGGTACTCGCGGGTCCCTCGGTAATCGGCCCCGATGTGCGGGTATTTCTCGGTGATCAGCCGCGCCTGGCTCGGATCGATCGGCGGGCCGAAGTAGGTGAACTGAACGTCTTTAAAGAGCGCGTTGAGCACTTCCTGCTCGGAGATCTTCCCCTGAGTGACCTGCGGGATGTAGCGGGCGACCTCCTTCTTGTACTGCTCCGCCGTGGGTTTCGAGGGATCCTTGGCGTGCTCGTCGTCGAAGGTCTTGGTCAGCAGCCTCGGGTTGGCGAAGAGCTGCCGCGCTTCACCGCTGAACGCCAGCACGTTCCCGCTGCGGTCCACGAAGGACCCGCGCTCGGCCTGGATGACCTGGCTGGCCGCCCGCTGCCGCTGCGCCTTCTCGGACAGCGCACTGGCCTCGAACCCCTGCACCTGGATCAGCTTGCCCGCGGTCAGCACGAGCGCGATCACCAGCAGCAACCGGCCGACGAGCAGCCGCCGGTTGCTACCGGCTACATTGGTCCGCGCGGTGCGCCTCCTGATGCCGCTGGTCGCCCCACGGGCCATCAGCGGCCCGCCAATGCGGCCGCGTCCGGCTGCTGGCCCGTCGGCGGCTGCTGCGGGGCCTGGTTCTCCGCCGGAGGCTGCCCTGCCGGGGGTTGCTGACCCTGCGCGGGCGGGGCGGCCGGCTGGTCCGCCGAAGGTTGCGCAGCGGTGACCTTCCTGGGCTCGCCGACGACGATCACCGAGCCGTCCGGCTGCTGGACGAGGCGCGCCGGAGACGGTGCCGGCCGCAAGCCGGCTTCCTCGGCGCGACGCTGGATTTCCGGCGTCGAGCTCATCGAGCTGACCTCACGCAGCAACCGCTCCTTGCTCTCGCCCAGCGCGTTGAGGCTTTCCTCGCCCTGCTGCAGCTGGTAGCTGCCGCTGACCGCCGCGATGGACAGCCACAACGTCGCCGCCAAGCCGGTGGCCAGCACCGACATCACGACGACCACCAGCGGCAACCGCTGGAGCGAAACCCGCTCGTGCAGCTGCTTCGCCTTCGGCTTCGGCTTCGCCGCCGGACGCCGTTCCTCCACGCCTTGCCGCACCTGGCGCGGCCGCCTGGCGGCGGGCTCCCGCGCCGACCGCTCCCGCCGCTCCTCGCGGCGCGCGTACGCGCGCTCAGCCGCAGCCGACCGCGTCCGTGGCTTCTCGGTCTTCTGCCCGGACTTCTGGGTCGTCTTCTGGACAGACTTCTGCCCGGTTTTCTGCGCAGACTTCTGGCTGCTCTTCTGCGCAGACTTCTGGGTGGCCTGACCCGTCCGCGAAGCGGCTTTGCCGACGCGTGTAGGTGCAGTCATCTCGCCTCCCTCGCCTTGCAGCTCATGCGTTCCCCCGACCGATCCGCTCCGCGGCCCGCAGCCGCACCGACGCGGCCCGGGGGTTGGCCTCGATCTCCTGCTCACCGGCGAGCTCGGCGCCCCTGGTGAGCAATCGGAATTCCGGTCCGTGTCCCGGCAGTTCCACCGGCAGGTCGACCGGGGTCCGCGACTTCGCCCGCTCGGTGAAGGCCCGCTTGACCATCCGGTCCTCCAGCGAGTGGTAGGACATCACGACGATCCGACCGCCGGCGGCCAGCGAATCCAGTGCCGCCGGAAGCGCGCGGTCCAGCACGTCGAGCTCTGCGTTGACCTCGATGCGCAGCGCCTGGAACGTGCGCTTGGCCGGGTGTCCGCCGGTGCGCCGGCTCGCCGCCGGCACCGTGTCGTAGAGCAGCTGGACCAGCCGGGCGCTGTTGGCGAAGGGCTCCTTCTGGCGTTCCCGGACGATCGCGGCGGCGATCTTGCCCGCGAACTTCTCCTCGCCATAGGTGCGCAACACCCGCGCCAGCTCGTCCGCGCTGTAGGTGTTGAGCACGTCCGCGGCGGTGCGCGGCGCCCCCGGGTCCATCCGCATGTCCAGCGGCGCGTCGTGCGCGTAGGCGAAGCCGCGGCCGGTCTCGTCCAGCTGCAGCGAGGACACCCCGAGGTCGAACAGCGCGCCGTCCACTTCGGACATACCCAGGTCGTCGAGCACCTCCGCCCACTGGTCATACACCGCGTGCACCAGGTGAATCCGGGAGCCGTACGGCGCCAGGCGCTCACCGGCCAGCCGCAGCGCGTCTGGGTCCCGGTCCAGGCCGACCAGGGTCAGGCCTGAGTGCGCGGCGAGCATCGCCTCCGAGTGCCCGCCCATGCCGAGCGTGGCGTCGACGACCACCGCGCCCTCGCGGGACAACGCCGGCGCGAGCAGCTCCAGCGTGCGGTCGAGCAGTACTGGCACATGCTTGTCGCGGGCGGATCCGCCCCGATCATGCCGCTGTTCGGCCACGGCGGTCCCTCCCTCCCGCGTGCCCGTTCTCATTGAACATCGCGATCGAATACCTCGATCGCCACGCGCGGAACCACGCGTGGCGATCATCGGTAAGCCCCTCGTAGTCCGGATCCCGTCAGGTCCCCGCCCGCCCGTCGCGTCCTGGTGCCGGGGAAGATGCACCAGGCATGCGATAGCCGAGCGGACCGAGGCCTCACGAAACCCGGATCACTTGCCGTCAACTCCCGTCCCGCCGGTCGGCGGAACGCTCAGAACACGCCGGGCAGCACCTCCTCCTGCGCCTTCGCATAGCTCTCCTCGTGTTCGTCGAGGTAGCTCTGCCACCTCTCCGCGTGCCAGATCTCCAGGCGGTTGATCGCGCCGATGACCACGCACTCCTTGGCCAGCCCCGCGTAGCGCCGCAGCTCCGCCGCGATCGAGATCCGACCCTGCCCGTCGGGCTGCTGCTCGTCGGTGCCGGCGAACAGGTACCGCTGGTAGGCGCGGACCGCCTCGTTGGTGAACGGTGCCTCGGCGACCTTGCGCGCCATCTGCTCGAACTCGTCGCGCGGGAAGACGTAGAGGCAGTGGTCCTGTCCCTTGGTGACCATCAACCCCCCCGCCAATGCTTCCCGGAACTTCGCCGGCAGCGTCAGACGCCCCTTGTCGTCGAGCTTCGGGTGGTGGGTACCGAGAAACATTCCGGTCCACCTCCCCCGCCCAGGCCGCCTGCGTGACGGCCCCGGACCCGCCCCGTGGCGTCCAATCCCTGAACGACGACCGGGCCGGTACTTCCGCTGGACGCGATCATCTGTGGCCATTGGAAGTGGTAGGACCCCCGTTTGCCCCACCTTCCCCCACAGTACCCCACTTCACTCCACCGTCAACACGAGTTGCCCCGGTTCCCCCGGCAGTATTGGCACCGTTTGCGCTGGTAGCACAGCGTGGCGGCGAGGTGGGGGAACGGCTGGCCCAGCCTTGATCAACCCGTCGGGGTGCGCGGTTATGCTCGTGACCCGCCCGACCCGGCGCCCGGCGGCCCGTCGCGGTGGGGCGAAGTGGGGAGGCCGTCCGCCGCGTTCGGCCGAGGTTCGATGCGGGTGTCCCACCGGGCATCGCCGGGTTTGGCACACTGCACGTGCACGCCGGACTCGATCAGGCGATCGCTGCCGCTTCGCCGGAGGACGCCGGCGCGGACCACCAGAGCCACCCACCGGCCGCAGACTTTGGAGGTTTGCATGCGCGACCGCTCCGGCGAGCCGACGCCGCCGCACCGGGTGATCGCGCGCCGCAACGCTCAGGAGGTGGCGTGACGCCGAAAACCCAGCTGTCCGACGCCGCGGCCGGCGCCGCGACGCCGAGCATCGACCAACTGCACAGCACCATCCAGCGCATCGCCGCCAACATCGAGCAGGTGCTGGTCGGCAAGCCCGAGGTGGTGCGGGTCGCGCTGGTCACCATGCTCGCCGAGGGCCACCTGCTGGTCGAGGACGTGCCGGGCGTCGGCAAGACCTCGCTGGCCAAGGCGCTGGCCCGGTCCATCGACTGCACGGTCAGCCGGATCCAGTTCACCCCGGACCTGCTGCCCAGCGATATCACCGGCGTGTCCATCTACAACCGGCAGACCGAGTCCTTCGAATTCCGGCCCGGCCCGGTGTTCGCCAACATCGTCGTCGGCGACGAGATCAACCGGGCCTCGCCGAAGACCCAGTCGGCGCTGCTGGAGTGCATGGAGGAGAACCAGGTCACCGTCGACGGCGAGACCTACCCGCTCAGCGCCCCGTTCATGGTTATCGCCACCCAGAACCCCATCGAGATGGAGGGCACCTACGCGCTGCCCGAGGCGCAGCGGGACCGCTTCACCACCCGCGTGTCCATCGGCTATCCGGACGCCAAGGCGGAGCTGGCGATGGTGGACGAGCACGCCGGGCACGATCCGCTGCGCGACCTGCGCCCCGTCGCCGACGGCGGCGAGGTGCAGGCCCTATTGCGGGCCGTGCGCCGGGTGCACCTGTCCACCGAAATCCGGCGCTACGTGATCGGCCTCGTCACCGCGACGCGCCAGCTGCCCGAGCTGCGGCTGGGCGCTTCGCCCCGGTCGACCCTGCAATTGGTCCGCGCCGCCCGGGCGCAGGCCGCGCTGGCCGGACGCGAATTCGTCGTCCCGGACGACGTCCAGGCCATCGCCGTCCCGGTGCTGGCCCACCGGCTGGTGCTGACCAGCGAGGCGCGCGCCGCGCGCCGCTCGGCCTCGGACCTGGTATGGCAGCTGCTCAACCGGATCCCGGTGCCGCGCGGCGACAGCGACAGCGAACGCAGGTAGTCGTGCTCTCCGGGCTGACCATCCGCGGGCGCTGCCTGTTGGCAGCGGGCGCGGCCGCCGGCATCTGCGCTCTCGTGCTGGACGAACGGGATCTGCTGCGCGTGTCGGCGTTCGTGATCGCGCTGCCGCTGCTGGCGCTGCTGCTGTCCAGCCGCATCCGGTTCGGCATCGCCGCCCGCCGGCAAGTGGTGCCGCCGCGGATCCCGGTCGGCTCCGAGGCCACCGTTCAGCTGCACGTCACCGGCAGCGGACGGCTCCCGGTCGACGGTTTGGTGCTGGAGGACAACACCCCGCACGCGCTCGGCGGGCGGCCGCGGTTCCGGCTGGACGCGGTGCCCCGGCACGGCGGCACGCTCCTGGAGTACGCGGTGACGCCGACGCTGCGCGGCATCCACCACATCGGGCCGCTGCGCACCCGGATCGGCGATCCGTTCGGGCTTTCCGAGTTCGAGCGGGAACTCGCCGACCGCAGCCGCCTGGTGGCCGTGCCGAAGGTCTTCCCGCTCACCGGACTGCCCGCCGGTTCCGGGCTGGGCACCGGCGAGGACGGCACTACGCGCCTGCGTTCCGGGCACGGCGAGGACGACGCGATGGTGCGGCAGTACCGGCATGGCGACGACATCCGGCGCGTGCACTGGAAGTCCACTGCGCGCCGCGACGAGCTGATGGTGCGCGTCGAGGAACGCCCCTGGCACGGCGGCGTCACGGTGCTGCTGGACCGGCGGTCGGCCGCGCACCGGGGCAGCGGCGCGGGCAGCAGCGTCGAGTGGGCGATCTCCGCGGTCGCCAGCATCTGCCTGCACCTGCACCGCAGCGGCCAGCAGGTCCGGCTGGTCACCGAGGACGGGCACGTGCTGGCGGGCGGCGCCGGGCCGTCCGACGGCGGGCACGACGACGATGCGGTGCTCGACTCGCTGGCCGCGGTGCGCAGCTCGCCGCAGCGCGACCTGGTGGCCACCCGCGATCCGGGCGGCGGCCACGAGCTCATCGCGGTCCTCGGCGAAACGACCACCGCGGCGGTCACCGAGCTGACCAAGCTCCGTCCACAAGAGACTCGGAGCCTCGCGCTGCTGCTCGACGTCGGGGCCTGGAACGGGGACAACGGCGGCGGTTTCGACCCGCGGCAGACCGCCCGGCGGCTGCGCGCGGCCGGCTGGACCGTGGTCATCGTGGGCGGCCCCCGGACCTCGATCGTCGAGGTCTGGCAGCTGCTCTGCCGGGAGACCACGGCACCCGAATCGGAGGTCGTGACGTGACCGCGAACCGGACGACCGCCGCCATCGACACGTCGTTGGTGGCGACCGCGGCCGGTGCGCTGTCCGTGCTGTGCGCGTCGACGGCGTTCGCGGGCGTGCTGGCCGACGGCCGGTGGGTCTTCCCGGCGATGGTCACCGTGGTGGCCGTCGCCGCGATCGGGACGTTGGGCCGACGGTTCCGCAGGCCGGTCGCGGCCACCGTGATCATCCAGCTGGCCGGCCTGCTGCTGGTCCTGACCGCGCAGTTCGCCGAGCGCGCGATCCTCGGGTTGCTGCCGGGCCCGGCGGCGATCGCGGATCTCGGCAAGCTGCTCGGCGACGCCTCCGAACTGGTGCGCACCGGAGTTCCGCCGGTGCCCGCCGAACCGGCCTTGCAGGCCATGGTGTGCCTCGGCCTGGGCCTGGTCGCGCTGGTCGTCGACCTCATCGTGGTGACCTACCGCAGCCCGGCGGTGGCCGGGCTGCTGCTGCTGTGCGTCTTCGCCATCCCCGCGTCGCTGGCCGACGACATGCTGCCGTGGTGGTCCTTCGTCGCCGGTGCGCTGGGCTACGCCATGCTGCTGGCCTCGGGCGGACAGCATCGCAGGTGGCGCCGGCACGAAGACCGCAGCCAGGTCGCGCAGACCCTGTTCGGCCGCACCACGGGCGCGATCGCCGGCACCGCCGGGGTGATCGCGCTGCTCACCGGCATGGTGTTCACCGGGGTCGGCACCGAGGGCCGGCTGCCCGGAGCGGTGCCGGAGGAGTTCGGCGGCACCGACGGAATCGGGCTGCAACCGTTCACGTCGCTGCGTGGCCAGCTCAACCGGGACCGCGTCGTCGAGCTTTTCCGGGTTCGCGGCCTGCGGGAGGGCACCTACCTGCGGGCGATGACGCTGCGGAAGTTCGACCCGGAACGCGGCTGGGAGCTGGAGGGCCTCACCCAGGGCGTCGACGCCAACGCCAAGCTCGCGCTGCCGGAGGGCACCGGCATCATGCTCGGCGACAGCGAGCGGGTCGAGATCCAGCCAATCGGCTATCGGGACCCGTGGCTGCCGGTGTTCGGCATCCCGCTGTTCGTCTCCGGGATGGGCACCAACTGGCGTTACGACCCGGCCGCCGGGATCGTGTTCACCCAGACCAGCCAGGAAAGCCGCCCCTACGTCGAGCAGTTCCTCGTCCAGCGGCCGACCCCGGACCAGCTGCGCGAAGCCCAGGGCCCGATGCCGATCGCCTCGTCCTACCTGGACACCGCGGGAATCCCGCCCCAGGTGGCCGACCTGGCCAGGCGGTTGACCGTTAACGCGCCCACCGCTTTCGACAAGGCCGTCGCGCTCAACCGGTACTTCACCGATCCGTCGAACGGTTTCCGCTACGACCTGAAGACCGCCCCGGCGACCGGCAACGACGCCCTGTCGGACTTCCTGTTCCGCGGCAAGCGCGGGTTCTGCGAGCAGTACGCCTCGTCGATGGCGGTCCTGCTGCGCGCCGTGGGCATCCCGTCCCGGGTGGCGATCGGCTTCACCCCCGGGTACCGCGACGGCGACGAGCGGGTGGTCACCACCGAGGACGCGCACGCCTGGGTCGAGGCGTACTTCCCGGGCTGGGGCTGGCAGACCTTTGACCCGACGCCGCTGAGTGACGGCCGCACCGCGCTGCCGGAGTTCCTCAACAGCGAGCTGAACCCGTCGCAGCCGCAAGCACAGGCGCCGGGTCAGCCGGTGCCGGGCACGCCGCCCACCGCCGGTTCGCAGCCCGGGTCGGCGCACCCGGACGGCGCCGATGTCGGCGCGGCGCGCACGCCGCGCGAAACGGCGGGCACGAACCCGTGGCCGATCACGATCGGCGTCCTCGTGTTCGGCTTGGCGCTGCTGGTGACGCCCGCTCTGGTGCGCGAGGTGCGCAGGCGGCGGCGACTACGCGCGGTCGCCGAAGGCGCGGAAGGTGCTGCGGGGATCGCGTGGCGAGAGGTGCTGGACGAGTTCCAGGACCGGGGGACCCGACCGGCGGCCACCGACACCGCGCGACGCGTCGCGACGGGCTTCATCGACGATCATGGCCTCGACGAATCCGGTGCCAAGGCGATGCGGGCTCTGGTGGTGGCGGTGGAGCGGGAGTGGTACGCGCCAGCGGGGCAGGAGCCGGCGGCGACGCTCCCCGAGACGCTGCACGGTGTGCTGGACAGCTTGGGCCGCGCAGCGCCACTGGACTGGCGCTCGCGCCTGTTCCCGCGCTCGGTGCTGCAACTCCGCCACGCCAACCGGTGATGCCAAGGCATTCCGCGATGCTTTTAGGCGCTTGCAGGCTGCTCTGAAGGCGGTTTTGAGCTGCCTGTTTGAAGCACCGAAGGCGGCGTCCGACGTTGCGCTACCCGCCACCGCCACCCGAAACGAGCCTGGGGACAGAAGCCTGCGCACAGCGATGATCGCCGCCGGTCTGCCCGTTGGCAGCCGACGGCGATCATCAGGTCATCAGCCGCTATTGATCGAAGCGCTTGCGGAAGCGCTCCTCCATTCGCTGGGCGAAGGAACTGCGTCCAGCACTGCGGTTCGCGCCCCTCTTCGGCCGGTCACCACCGCCGTGTGCCAGCCCCGATTCGATGTCGTCCCCGCCACCGCGCAACGCGGACAGGACGATCACTGCTCCGCCGAACATCACGAGGAAGCCGACCACGCTCAACACGGGGATGTCGGCCGGCCTGAGGGCCGGGATCACCGCGCCGATTACCAGCAGGGCCAACCCCAGGACGAAGACGGCTATGCCCTGCAGCCGCCGACGTCTGGATGGGCGATGCAGTCGTCCTCCGCGCACGGTGGAGGCGAACTTGGGGTCCTCGGCATAGAGCGCGCGCTCGATTTGTTCGAGCTGTCGCTGCTCGTGCTCGGAGAGTGGCATGACTCCTCCTCCGGCACAGGTTTCTCAGTGGCGCCGGAGACCCGGTGGGCTGGTTGCCCACGCAGGTTGGGGACCGGCGAACGCTTGGGGGCGTCACCCACGAGGATACGGTTCCCGAGACGGGACGACTACCCGGTCCCAGCACCGGAACTGTGCGAGGTTGCCGACATCATCCCCTCGGGGCAGTGACCGATCAGCGTTCCGCCCCGCCGCAGGCATCCACCCAGCGGAAAGGGCGTCGCCGAAGGCCCGCCTCGACGTTTTTCGCTCCCTCGCCTTCGAAGCGGCGCAGCCGGCTTGGAAGCAGTCGTCAGGCGGGCCTGCGGGCGATTGCGTGCAGTCGGGTTGCGATGTCGCGCAGCGGGGAGCGCAGCGCCGCCACTCGCTCCAGTTCGGCCATCGCGTCGGCCGCCCTGGGGTTGTTGTCCAGCACCGATCCGGGCACCAGGTCGGCGAGCACCGCCTGCCCCTGCACCAACTCCACCGAGAGCCCGGCTCCTGCCAGGAGTTGCTGCAGGCCGTCGGTGTCGAACCGCCGCTGCAAGGTGTCCGAGGCCGCGTCGAGCCGGCCGTCCGCGTCCTGGATCAGTTGCAGCGCCTCGGCGACCCGCCCGGCAAGCGCCCATCCGAGGACCGCCGCGTACCGGTTGGCGACCAGCACCGACACGGCGCCGCCCGGTGCGGTGGCCGCCGCCAGCGCCGCAACCGCGGCCTCGACGTCGTCGACGACCTCCAGGAGGCCGTGCGCGAGCACGAGATCGGCGCCGCCTTCCGGGCTGAACGCCGCCAGCGCGTCGGTGTCGCCCTGCAATGGGGTGATCTGGTCGGCCACCCCGGCGTCGACGGCCCGGCGCTGGAGCATCGCCAGCGCGTTCGGGCTCGGATCGACCACCGTCACAGAGCATCCCGCCGATGCCAGCGGCACGGCCCACACGCCGCTGCCGCCACCGACGTCGAGTACCCGCGGCGGGCGCCCGCCGCGACGACGCCGAGCGTCGTCGAGTTCGGTTTCCAGCACCTGGTGGACGGCGTCGGATCTCATGGTGAGCAGCGTAATGCGGGGTCGCGGGCGGGTTTCACCGGCGTGCGGAACCCCGGAGGCCGGTGGCGGCTCTGGGGTTCCGCCTTCGAGCGGAGCGAGACGGCGACAGCGGCTCCGGCAAGGGGCCGCCACCCGCGCCGCCAAGCGGATCAAGTTTCAGGCAGCAGTTCTGGAGCGGCCGCCGGTTCCGTAGGCTACGACCGTGCAGACGGTGGCAGTGCTGAGTCTCAAGGGTGGCGTGGGCAAGACGACCGTGGTGCTCGGGCTTGCCTCGGCCGCCATGCGCCGAGGGGTTCGGACGCTGGTCGTCGACCTCGATCCGCAGTGCAACGCGACCGCATGCCTGGAGCCGGACAAGACCACCAAGGGCCTCAGCGACGTCCTGGCCGATCCGCGCCCGGAGGTCCTGCGGGCGGCGGTGGCCCGCAGCTCGTGGGGCGAAGAGGTCGACGTCCTGGTGGGCTCCGAGGACGCCGAGAGCCTCAACGGCCAGCACTCCGACGGCGATCACCTGTCCCACCTCACCGACGCACTGTCCGAACTGGACGGTCTGATCGCCGAGGGCGAGCTGCCGTACCAGCTGGTGTTGCTGGACTGCCCACCGTCCCTGGGGCGGCTGACCCGCTCCGCGCTGGTCGCCGCCGACCGCGCGCTGCTGGTCACCGAGCCGACGATCTTCGCGGTCTCCGGCGTGCAGCGGGCGTTCGAGGCCGTGCAGGCCGAGCGCCAGTCGAACAACCCCGATCTGCAGCCTCTCGGCGTCATCGTCAACCGGGTCCGGCCGCGCTCCCACGAGCACCAGTTCCGCATCGACGAGCTGCGGGACATCTTCGGTCCGCTGGTGCTGCCGGTCGCGCTGCCCGATCGGTTGGCCGTGCAGCAAGCACAAGGCGCGTGCATGCCGATCCACCAGTGGGGCACGCCGGGCGCGCGGGAGGTCGCACTGGCGTTCAACCTGGTGCTCGCCCGCACCCTGCGGGCCGGTCGGCAGCGCCGCTTCGAGCCGGACGACGACGAATTCCCGGAAGACACCGAATGAGCACGGCGGCGTACTCCGCGTTCCTCGTCGTGGCGCTGATCGGCATCATGACGCCGGGGCTGGACACGATGCTGATCCTGCGGCATTCGCTGCTCGGCGGGCGCCGCGCCGGGGTCGCGACGTTCCTCGGCATCAACCTCGGCTGCGTGATCTGGGGCACCGCGAGCGTCGCGGGGCTGACCGCGCTGCTCACCGCCTCCCAGATCACCTACGACATCGTGCGGGTGGCGGGCGCGGCCTACCTGCTGTGGCTGGGCGGCTCGGCGATCTGGAAGTCCTTGCCGCGCAACAAGATTCAGCAGCCCGAAGACGTCCCTGCCGAACCGGTCCGGCTGACCGGTTGGACGGCGCTGCGGGCCGGGATGACAACGAACCTGCTCAATCCCAAGGTGGGCGTGTTCTACATCAGCTTGCTGCCGCAGTTCCTGCCCGCCGGGCCGGCGGCGTTCGTCTGGGGTCCGCTGCTGGTCGCCACGCACGTCTCCATCGGCCTGCTGTGGGACACCGCGCTGGTGTGGGTCGCCAGCCGGGCCCGCGCGCTGTTCGAGAAGCAGCGGGTGCGCGCCTGGCTGGACCGGGTCACCGCGACGGTGCTGATCGGCCTGGGGCTGAAGCTGGCGGTCGAGGGGCGGTGAGTCGGCCCTGCCCGAAGGCGACACGGTCTTCCTCACCTGCCACCGGTTGCACGAGGCGCTGGCCGGGCAGGTCCTGACCCGCGGCGAGCTGCGGCATCCGCGACTGTCCACCTTGGACCTCGCGGGACGCGGGGTGCGCGAGGTACGGCCCGTCGGCAAACATCTGCTGATCCGCTTCGACGACGGCCACACCCTGCACAACCACCTGCGCATGGACGGCGCCTGGCATATCTACTCCCCCGGCGCCCGGTGGCGGCGACCGGCGCACCAGGTCAGGACGGTGCTGAGCACGGCCGAACGGGTCGCGGTCGGGTTCAACCTGCACGACCTGCGCTGGCTGCCGACCGCGGCGGAATCCCGGCTGGTCGGCCACCTGGGGCCGGACCTGCTCGCCCCGGAGTGGGGCGACGAGCACGCGGCCGAGGCGGTCCGACGGCTGACCGCCGACCCGGACCGGGAACTCGGCCTCGCGTTGCTGGACCAGACCGTCATGGCCGGGGTCGGCAACCTCTACAAGACGGAAGTATGCTTCCTGCTCGGCCGGTCGCCGTGGACGCCGGTCGCGGAGGTCGACGCGGCCCGAACGGTGCGGCTGTGCCGGGAACTGCTGCTGCGCAACGCCTGGCACCCGGAACAGTCCACCACCAACAGCCTGCGACGCGGCACCCAGCATTGGGTCTACGACCGCCGCACCTGCCTGCGCTGCGGAGGCCCGGTCCGCCGCGGCACCCAGGGCGACGGCGTCGAAGCCCGAGTCGCATACCACTGCCCCAACTGCCAACCCTGATCCGCCCAGCCCGCAGGTGCGGACAATTTCGCGAGAAATCGCACCGACCCCTGATGAAGCGACCCACTACATTCCGTGATCACCCCGCGCCGTGCCGTGAGGCGGGGTGCAATTTCGCGAGAAATTGACGTTCACCCGGGTGACGGTCAATTTCTCGCGAAATTGCGCCAACCCCGGCTGGCGGGCCGGCGTCAGTGCTCGGCGGCGGCGCTGCGGGCGTCGGCGAGGCTCCGCAGGATCGGGTAGACCAGCACGATGCCGACCGAGCCCCACACCATGCCCGTGACCCGGAGCTCGCCCAACCGCAAGGTCAGGTCGCCGACCCCGGCGATCACCGCGGTGCCCAGCACCACCAGGTTCACCGGATCCGCCAAGTCCACCTTGGCGTCCAGCCAGATCCGCGCCCCGACCAGCGCGATCAGCCCGAACAGCACCAGCGTCGCGCCGCCGAGCACCCCGAGCGGGACCGTGTTGATCAAGGCGCCGAGCTTCGGCGAGAAGGACAGCACGATCGCGGCCAGCGCGGCCACCATGCACGCCGCCGTCGAATACACCCTCGTCGCAGCCATGACCCCGATGTTCGCCGCGTTGCTGCTAGGCGCGGAACCACCCGCCGAACCGGCCAACGTGGTGGCCAACCCGCCGCCGATCAACGCGTCCCCGACGTACGGGTCGAGGTTCCGGCCGCTCATCGCGGCGACCGCCTTGAGATGCCCGACGTGCTCCGCGACCAGCACGACCACCAGCGGAAGCACGAACGGCATCACCGAGATGTGCACCTGCGGGGCGATCAGCTGGGGAAACCCGACCCAGGGCGCGGCGGCCAGTTCGTCGAGCCGCTCCTGGACCAGGTCTCCGGCCAGCGCGGCGTAGGTCCACCCGACCAGCACGCCGATCAGCACCGCTGCCCGCCCGGCCATGCCCCGGCTGATGACTGTGAGCAACACGACCGTGCCCAGCGTCAACGCCGCGGGCACCGGCTGCTGCCCGAAGGAGGACACCGACTGCGGCGCGAGGCTCAAGCCGATCATCAGCACGATCGCCCCGGTGACCACCGGCGGCATCGCCGACTCCAGCAGTCGCACGCCCAGCGCCTTGACCGCGACGCCGACGGCCATCACCACCAGGCCGACCGACATGATCCCGCCGAGCAGCGCGGCCGGACTCGCGCTGGCCTGGTCCGCGGCCGCGCCCAGCGGCACCACGAAGGCCACCGACGCGCCCAGGTAGCTGGGCACCCGGTTGCGGGTGAGCAGCAGGAACAGCAGCGTGCCAACACCGGACAGCAGCAGCGTGGTCGTCAGGGGGAAGCCGGTGAGCAGCGGCACGAGCGTCGTGGTGCCGAACATCGCCAGGAGGTGCTGCAGACCGAAGCCGATGGTCAGCGGCCAGCTCAGCCGTTCCCCGGATGCCACGACGGCATCACGCACCAGGCGTCGACCGTTGCCGTGCACGGTCCACAACGCCACATCGTCCTCCCCCGAGCCGCCCGGTCGGGCGAGGCCCTGCCACGGCATGTAATGACTGGAGGAAGATTACTATTTCGCATCACACAATCAAGCCAACTCACCGGTAGGTCGACGATACGTCGACTACCAGCAGTGATATCGGCGCGGCGTGTCGCCTCAGGCCGGATCGGACCGGTGCTGCGGATCGGATCCCGGCCCGCCGGGCCCGAACATCTCCCGCAACCCGGCCGCGAGCCCGGCCAACCGATCGGTCGCGTCCTGCATCAGGTACTTCTGCTCCGACGCGCCGCTGGCGGCGACCGCCCGGCCCGCGGCGGCGACCAGCGCGCCGTACCCGTCGAGGCCTTCGTCCAGCTCCTCGCGCAGCCGCTGCACATCAGCCCGCAATGCGGACTTCTGCGCCGCTGGCGAGTGCGGGATCGCCGCCTCCACGGCGACCAGCCGCTCCCCGACCCGCCGCAGCTCCGCTGCCGCGCTGGCCGCGGTGCCCCGCGCGTCGGCTGCGGCACTGCCCGCGCCCTCCGACGTCAGCTGCGCCAACGCGCGGTGCAGGCTCTGCTCCGCATCGCGCAGCCGCTGCATCGGTTCCCGCGCCGCGGACCCCTGCGGGGGCAGCGCCGCGGGCTCCGGCAGCGGCTCGGGCAGCGGCGTCTTCATAAGTCGCCGGTACTTCAGTCCCGCGCTGACCGCGCCCACGCCGCTAGCGACGGCGACCCCGCCGAGGCCGACGGTCGCCACATCCTGGAACAACCACCCCAATTCGCCCCACATGCCCCAGAACGTCGGGGTGGACGCCGAGACGAACGACCCAGCGCCGAACACCCCTGTCGAGACCGCGCTACCCGCGGCGGTCCGCTTGGCTCGCTTGCGCTGCCGGAGCAGCCGAGCCCGCGGATCGCGCCAGGTGACGAACTTGCGCCGCACCTCGGAGAGGAGTGGGCCGCGCAACTGCTCAAGCGCGGCCTCGCCCAACTGCGCCAGCTCCTGCTTGCGGGACTTCACCCCTCGCTCGCTCAGGCTTGGCCGGCTTGCGGGTTCTGCTGCTGCTGTGGGTTGGTCGCCGGCTCAGCGGAAGTGGCCGAACCGCCCGCGATCTGCTGCTGCTGACCGCCGGTCACCTGCTGCTGCCCGCCGCCCATCGAGGCGCGCAGCTGCGCGAGCCGGTTGGCACCGGCGGCGTCGATGGACGCCTGCTGCACCTCGAGCATCCGGCCCTGGACGCTGTTCTGCGCCAGTTCCGCCTCGCCCAGCGCGGTGGTGTAGCGGCGCTCGATCTTGTCCCGGACCTCTTCCAGCGAGGGCGTGTTGCCGGGCGCGGCGATCTCGGTCATCTGCCGCATCGACGCGGAGACCTGCTCCTGCATCTTCGCCTGCTCCAGCTGGCTGAGCAGCTTGGTGCGCTCGGCGATCTTCTGCTGCAGGATCTGCGCATTGCGCTCCACCGCCTGCTTCGCCTGCTCGGCGGCGCCCAGCGACTGGTCGTGCAGGGTCTTGAGATCCTCGACACCCTGCTCGGCGGTGACCAGCTGGCTGGCCAGCTGGGTGGCGGTCTCCTCGTACCTCTGGGCGGTGGCCTCGTCGCCGTTGGCGCGCGCCTGGTCCGCCATCACAAGCGCCTGCTTGGCCGAGGCCTGCAGCTTCTCGACCTCGCCGAGCTGGCGGTTGAGCTTCATCTCCAGCTGCCGCTGGTTACCGATCACGGAAGCGGCCTGTTGGGAGAGGCTCTGGTGCTGCCGCTGCGCTTCCTCGATGGCCTGCTGGATCTGCACCTTCGGATCGGCGTGCTCGTCGAGCTTCGACGAGAACGACGCCATCAGGTACTTCCAGGCCTTCACGAACGGATTGGCCATCTCCTCCGCCTGCCTTCTCCTGTGCTTGGCTGCCCCATGCCGACACATCCACACCGGGCGTGCCCGCTGGTTCCATCGTGTCAGGTAGTCGTGTCGGCTTCCACCAAACACGGTAGATCCCCGGGATTTACCCGGAGCCACGACCCAAGATCGAACCAGAACGCCGCGGCCCGCCGACCACCGACCCCCGAAACGGACGTGAATGCTAAAGCGGGCATCCCAAGACCTGGCCGCCGGTCAGTGCGCAGGCCGGGAACGCTGTTCGGCGGGAGGAGCGCCGAATGCGACCACCGCACCTGGGGGCCCGCGGGGGCTCGGCTCCCGCGATCAACACTGACGGCGACCCCGGGCTGCGCTTTCTGCAGACACAGTGCTCCCAACCGTCGCCGTCACGCGGCCACCACGACGCCTCCGGGCTTGCGCACCGGCGCGCCGATCCGCTGGCTGAGCATCGGCTGCAGCCGCTCCGCGCAGGCGCGCGGCTCGGCGTCCGCACCGGCTTCGGCACCGGCCAGCTGCTGCTGGGCCAGTTCCGCGTCGGAGAGCTCGGTACCGATCAGGCTGGGCACCAGGCGGCCACCGTCGATCTCCGCCGACGTGGCCTGCTCGACGACCGACGGCACCAGCAGCGTCTCGTCGAGGTCGCCGGCCACGGTCACCAGGAGTTCCGGCAGCGGTAGGTCCAGGGCGCCGCAAATCGAGGCGAGCAGCTCGCTGGACGCCTCCTTGCGGCCCCGTTCCACCTCGGAGAGATATCCGAGGCTCACCCGGGCAGCGCGCGAAACGTCCCGCAAGGTCCGAGACTGTGCGGTCCGGGCGCGGCGCAGCCGTTCACCGACCGCCTCCCGCAACAATACGGTCATCGCGCGCCTCCCTTCCTTCGTCGCCTACCGCGTGCACCACGCGTGAACGCCACCTACGTTACTCATCCGAGGGCACGAACGAGAACGATCGCCGACAAGTCCGCCAAGGGCGAACGTCCCGTGCTCGGTCGGCAGGGCCGACCGCGCGCGCTCTTGTGCCAGCGCACAGCATCATGCCGCATCAACGCAAGAGGCCCGCGAAGTGTTCCAGCGACACCCGAACGGCCGCAGCCCGCACGGCGTACCGATCGCCGTCGAGGCGCACCGTGTGCACCGTCGCGCCGCCCGGCCCCGCGAATCCGAGGTGCACGGTGCCCGGTGCCACGCCGTCTTGCGGATCGGGCCCGGCGACCCCGGTGAGCCCGATGCCCCAGTCCGCCCCGCAGCGCTGCCGAGCGCCGTCCGCGAGCATCTCCGCGACCCGCGGGTGCACCGCGCCGTGCGCCGCGAGGAGATCGCGATCGACTCCGGCCAGCTCCGCCTTCAGATCGGTCGCGTAGACGACCAGCCCGCCCCGGACGACGTCGCTGGCGCCCGGCACCTCGGTCAGCACCACGGATACCAGCCCAGCGGTCAGCGACTCCGCGGTCGCGACCGTTTCACCGCGCCGCCGCAACGCGGCGAGCAGGTCCGCCACCTGCGACAACGGTAGCCCGATCTGATCGAGGATCACGCCGTGGCCTTGGCGCGGCCAGCGGCGCGCAGCCGCACCGCGCGCACGACGTAGTCGAGTCCGGTCCCGACGGTGGCGACCAGCGCCGCGCCCATCACGATCCAGCGCGGTATGTCGGCCCAGCTGCCGAGCGGCACGAGGTAGAGGCCGATGGCGAGGGCCTGCAGCAGCGTCTTGACCTTGCCGCCGTGGCTGGCCGGGATCACGCCGTGCCGGATCACCCAGAACCGGAGCAGCGTGACGGCTACCTCGCGGCCGATGATCACCCAGGTGATCCACCAGCCCAGGTCGCCGAGCAGGCTGAGCCCGACCAGCGCGGCGCCGGTCAGCGCCTTGTCCGCGATGGGGTCCGCGACCTTGCCGAAGTCGGTGACCAGGCCGCGCTTTCGGGCCAGGTCGCCGTCGATGCGGTCGGTGATCGAAGCGATGGCGAACACCCCGGTGGCGATCCACCGCCACAGCGTGTCGTGCCCGCCGTCCCAGAACAGCGCGACGAGGAAGACCGGTACCAGCGCCAGCCGGGAGACGGTCAGGATGTTGGCGATGTTGACCAGCGGCACGGGCGGCGGCTCGGTCGGGTTCACCGCTGCGGAATCGGATGTCGCGCCATCGGCCGTCATGGCTGCTCCCCGGACCGTTTCTGTGCGGGCGTGCTGTCGATCGGGCGCACCACGAGGTCCACGCCAACGCTATCCACCACCCGGCAGTGCAGCACATCGCCCACGTTGACCTCTCCAGGATCAGCGACGAGGCATTCCCCGTCCACCTCCGGTCCCTGGTGGTCGGCACGACCGGCGCACTCCTCGTCGCTGACGCGCTCGACGAGCACCCGCACCTCGGTGCCGATGCGGTCCTCGGCGCGCTGCGCGATCAGCTCGTCCACCAGGTCCGAGAGCTGCGCGACGCGCTCGTCGACGACGTCCGGGTCGATCTTGTCGTCGAACCCGGCGGCCTCGGTGCCGTCCTCGTCGGAGTAGCCGAACACGCCGATGGCGTCCAGCCGCGCGCGGGTGAGGAAGTCCTGCAGTTCGGCGAAGTCGTCCTCGGTCTCGCCGGGGAAGCCGACGATGACGTTGCTGCGGATGCCCGCCTCGGGGGCGAGCTCGCGGATCTGCTCGATGAGCGCCAGGAACGACTCGGTGGAGCCGAAGCGGCGCATCCGGCGCAGCACCGGCTCGCTGGAGTGCTGGAACGACAGGTCAAAGTACCGCGCGACGCCGGGCGTGGTGGCGATGGCCCGCACCAGGCCGGGCCGGGTCTCGGCGGGCTGCAGGTAGGACACCCGCACCCGGTCGATGCCCTCGACTGCGGCCAGCTTCGGCAGCAGCACCTCCAGCGCCCGCGCGTCGGAGAGGTCCTTGCCGTAGGAGGTCGAGTTCTCGCTGACCAGGAACAGCTCCTTGGCCCCGTGCTCGGCCAGCCAGACGGCCTCGCCCAGCACCTCTTCCGGCGGCCGGGACAGGAAGGAGCCGCGGAACGACGGGATGGCGCAGAAGGAGCAGCGCCGGTCGCAGCCGGAGGCCAGCTTCAGCGCGGCGACCGGCGAGTCGTCGAGCCGGCGGCGCGCCACCGCGCGGGCTGCCGGGACCCAGCCGTGCCCGGGCACCGCGACCTCGGCGGCCGCGGCGGGGCGGGCGACCGGGCTGATCGGCAGCATCTTGCGCCGGTCCTGCGGCTGGTGCGGCTGGATGGCTTGCCCGGCGAGGACGTCGTCGAGCCGGTCGGCGAGGTTGGCGTAGTGGTCGAAGCCGAGCACCGCGTCGGCCTCCGGCAGGTGTTCGGCGAGCTCGGCGCCGTAGCGCTCGGCCATGCAGCCCACCGCGACGACCTTCGCGCCGGTGTCGGCGGCGGCGAGCAGCGTGTCGACGGAGTCCTTCTTCGCGGATTCGACGAAGCCGCAGGTGTTGACCACCACGACGTCGGCCTGGTCGGCCTCCACGAGGTCCCAGCCGCGGCCGTGCAGGTTGCCGGCGAGCTCTTCGGAATCGACCTCATTGCGGGCGCAACCGAGCGTGACCATGGCGACTCGGCGGTGATTTTGCTCGGTTGACATGCGACGAGCGTAACGTCCCCGTCGTCACGCCCTGCGCACGAGCCCACCAGCCGAAAACCCCCGCCGTGGCCAAGATTGCGGCCGGCCGGTGACCAACTGAGCCGATCGCTGGTTAGGCTTGCCTAAGATAAGAGCTCGCCCCGGTGCGACCGCCCCGAGTGCGCGGCGCCCGCGCGATCAAAGCGTTGATCGACCACGACGCGGGAAAAGTGTTGCTGGGCAAGGAACTCGTCACGCTCTACGAGGACACCCAGGAGTTCTCGGTCGCCGAGCAGGCAGGCCGGGCCGCGGCGCGCCGCACGCGCCCTCGGAAGACCTCGCCGGGATCCGCGCCGTCGCGGTCGACCCGATCGCCAAGGGCCGCGCATCGGGCACGCGCTTCTCATGGCGCGCCTGATCGCCACCGCCGGCGAACTGGGGCTGTCGCGGATCTTCGTGCTGACCGTCGATCGACATGGCGCGTGACGCACACCGCGAATGCGCATGCTGCGGCCGGATCGCGGCGTTACGATGCTTGCATGAATGACTATGCATCCTCGGCGATAATAATTCGGCGGGCTCGGATCGCCGACGCACGGACGATCAAATCCCTGGTAGACACCTATGCCGGAGAGGTACTGCTGGCCAAGGAACTCGTCACGCTCTACGAGGACATCCAGGAGTTCTGGGTCGCCGAGCTGACCGATCCCGACCGGCCCGGCCGCGTGGTCGGCTGCGGCGCGCTGCACGTGCTCTGGGAAGACCTCGCCGAGATCCGCACCGTCGCCGTGGACCCGGTGGTGAAGGGCCGGGGGATCGGCCACCGCCTGGTGCACCAGCTCGTCGGCCTGGCCCGCGAGCTGGGCCTGTCCCGGGTGTTCGTGCTGACCTTCGAGACCGAGTTCTTCGGCCGCCACGGCTTCCGCACCATCAACGGCGCCCCGGTCAGCCCGGAGGTCTTCGAGGAGATGCGCCGCTCGGCCGACGCCGGCGTAGCCGAGTTCCTCGACCTGGCCAACATCAAGCCCAACACCCTCGGCAACACCCGGATGCTCCTCGACCTGAACAGTTAGCACCCGTCCGGTCGAATCCCCCGCCACCGTTTTCGTGTTGAACGCTCAACCGCCCCGCAGGTATCACCAGCACCGGCTATAACACAGGAGAATGATCCTTCGGCTTCGAGGAGACCAGCCCGTGGAACGTTCCGCTGCTCACCGCGGCTTCATCGCCGGCGCCGCCGCGGCCGGCGCCCTGTTGCTCACCGCCGGGACCGCGCACGCCGACCTCAGCCAGACCCAGCTGCGGAAGGTGACCGACGATTACCTCTTCGAGACCTCCCTCGACTCGTTCACCGCGACCCGCGCCGAGCGGCCATACGCGGGCCAGCTCGACTGGTCCACCGACGGCTGTTCGATGTCGCCGGACAAACCACTGGGCTTCAAGTTCCGCACCAGCTGCGAACGGCACGACTTCGGTTATCGCAACTACAAGAAGCAGGACCGGTTCAGCGAGGACAACCGCAAGAAGATCGACGACAAGTTCAAGTCCGACATGTATTCGGTCTGCGGCACCGACATGGTCTGCAAGGGCACCGCGAACATCTACTACTACGCGGTGCGGGAGTTCGGCGGGACGAGCGGCTCCACCGCCGATGCCGTCGACCAGGCGCAGGTCAAGCCCGTGCTCTCCGGCAACGGGTTGCTGCTGGAGTTCCGCGCGGTCAACTCCGAAGGCCTGCTCGTGCGGCTCGGCACGACCGGCTGAGCACCGGTCCGACCACGGTCTGCGAAGGGCGCGTCCGAGCGGGCGCGCCCTTCGTCGTTCGGCCGGGTTTTTCGCCGCTGTGGAAAGGTAATATTCCCTTCGCGCCCCGGCGCACGGCGAGAAGGGAACACGCATGGTCAAGCGGCAATTTCCGCGCTGGTCCGAACTCCGTCCGCTGCTGCGGGTCAATCCCCCGCGGGTCAACCCCACCGAGCGACGCCTGTCCGCCGCGCACTCGATCGCCGACCTGCGGGCCATCGCACGCCGCCGGACGCCGCGCGCCGTGTTCGATTACACCGACGGCGCCGCCGAGGCCGAGATCAGCCTGAGCCGCGCCCGGCAGTCCTTCCGCGACGTCGAGTTCCGCCCCTCCGTGCTGCAGGACGTGTCCAAGGTGGACACCAGCACGACGGTTTTCGGCAAGCGGTCCGAACTGCCGTTCTCCTTCGCCCCAACCGGTTTCACCCGGATGATGAACCACGAGGGCGAACCGGCGGTGGCCCGCGTCGCGCAACGCGCGGGCATCCCCTACGCGCTGTCCACAATGGGCACCACGTCCATCGAGGACGTGGCCGCCGCCGCGCCGAACTCCCGGAAGTGGTTCCAGCTCTACCTCTGGCGCGACCGCGCGGCCAGCCGCGAGCTGGTGCAGCGAGCCCAGGACTCCGGCTACGAGGCAATGCTGCTCACCGTCGACACACCGGTCGGCGGCGCGCGCCTGCGCGACAACCGCAACGGCCTGACGATCCCCCCGGAACTGACGTTCAAGACCATCGCCGACGGCGCGATGCACCCGGCGTGGTGGTTCAACCTGCTCACCACCGAGCCGCTGTCGTTCGCCTCCTTCAAGCACTGGTCGGGCACCGCGGAGGACCTGGTCAACGCCATGTTCGACCCGTCGCTGAACTACGCCGACCTGGAGTGGCTGCGGGAGCTGTGGCAGGGGCCGCTGATCGTCAAGGGCATCCAGAACGCCGACGACGCCCGGCGCGTGATCGACCTGGGCGCCGACGGCGTGGTGCTGTCCAACCACGGCGGTCGGCAGCTCGACCGGGCCCCGACGATGCTGGAGCTGCTGCCGTCGGTCCGCGAGGCCATCGGCGACCGGGCCGAGGTGCTGCTGGACACCGGGATCGTCAGCGGCGCGGACATCGTCGCGGCGATCGCGCTGGGCGCGGATTCGTGCCTGATCGGCCGCGCCTACCTGTACGGGCTGATGGCCGGGGGCGAGCGGGGCGTGCAGAAGGCGGTGGACATCCTCCGCGCCGAGATCGTCCGGACCCTCCAACTGCTGGGCGTCCACTCCATCGGCGACCTCAACACCACCCACGCCACGCTCCGCCGCTGACTCCCCGCAATTTCCATGGAAATCGAAGGTCTGATTTCCATGGAAATTGCGGACCGTCGGCGTGTCGGACCACGACACGCCGACGGTTGCGGACAACTTGTGCAATTTCAATGGAAATTGGACATCTGATTTCCATTGAAATTGCGGCCGACCCGCCAGCCCCCGGCCAGGTCGGACGAGGTCGGACGGGTTGTCGTTGACCATCAGCGTGCGCCCGTTGCCCGGCGCCCACCGCCGTTGTCACCGCCGGGCATCTGGTACGCCAGCAGCAGCCCCGCCGCGAGAATGTTGACCTCGCCTGGTGAAACTGCGGCAAACGGCAACGTCCCCGCATCCGGGGATATACGGGGACGTCGGGTTCACCGGGTCATTCTGCGTCCGGCGGCGGCCCGCCCCGGATCATGTACAGCGTGTTCTCCAGCTCGTCCGGCTTGATCAGCACCTCGCGGGCCTTCGACCCCTCCGACGGACCGACCACGCCGCGCGACTCCAGCAGGTCCATCAGCCGACCCGCCTTGGCGAACCCGACCCGCAGCTTGCGCTGCAGCATCGAGGTAGACCCGAACTGGCTGGTCACGACCAGCTCGGTGGCCTGCAGCAGGACGTCGAGGTCGTCGCCGATGTCGGAGTCGACCTCCTTCTTCTCGGCCGCCTTGGCCGCCGTGACGCCGTCGGTGTACTCCGGGTCGGCCTGGTCCTTGGTGAAGGAGACGATGCGGTGGATCTCGTCGTCGCCGACGAACGCCCCCTGCACGCGCACCGGCCGCGACGCGCCCATCGGCAGGTACAGCGCGTCGCCCATCCCGATCAGCTTCTCCGCGCCCGGCTGGTCCAGGATGACCCGCGAGTCGGTCAGCGACGAGGTGGCGAACGCCAGCCGGGACGGCACGTTGGTCTTGATCAGACCCGTCACCACGTCCACCGACGGGCGCTGGGTGGCCAGCACCAGGTGGATGCCGGCGGCCCGCGCCTTCTGGGTGATCCGCACAATGGCGTCCTCGACGTCCCGCGGCGCGGTCATCATCAAATCGGCGAGCTCGTCGACGATGGCCAGGATGTACGGGTACGGCCGGTATTCGCGCTCGCTGCCCAGCGGGGTGGTGATCTCCCCCGACTTGACCTTCCGGTTGAAGTCGTCGATGTGGCGCACCCGGTTGGCCTGCATGTCCTGGTAGCGCTGCTCCATCTCCTCCACCAGCCAGGCGAGCGCGCCGGCGGCCTTCTTCGGCTGGGTGATGATGGGCGTGATCAGGTGCGGGATGCCCTCATACGGGGTCAGTTCCACCATCTTCGGGTCGATCAGGATCATCCTGACCTCCTGCGGGGTGGCCCGCGCGAGCAACGACACCAGCATCGAGTTGACGAAGCTGGACTTACCGGACCCCGTCGAACCGGCCACCAGCAGGTGCGGCATCTTGGCCAGGTTCGCGGTGACCATGTGGCCTTCGATGTCCTTGCCCAGCCCCATCACCAGCGGATGGCTGTCCTTGCCCGCCTCGGCGGAGCGCAGCACGTCGCCGAGCCGCACCATCTCCCGGTCGCTGTTGGGGACCTCGATGCCCACCGCGGACTTGCCGGGGATCGGCGCCAGCAGCCGGACGTTGTCGGTCGCCGCGGCGTAGGCGATGTTCTTGGTCAGCGCGGTGATCTTCTCGACCTTCACGCCGGGGCCGAGCTCCACCTCGTAGCGGGTCACGGTCGGACCCCGGGTGAAGCCGGTGACCTGGGCGTCGATGTTGAACTGCTCCAACACCGCAGTGATCGCCTCGATCATGCTGTCGTTTGCCCGGCTGCGGCTCTTCGGCGGGTCGCCGTCGGTGAGCACGTCCAGCGGCGGCAGCTGGTAGTCGCCTTCGACGCTCCGGCTGATCTGCGGCTTGCTGCTTTTCTTCGGCTTCTCCTCGGCAGCTTCGGCGACCGGCTTGGCCGGCACCGCGGCGGCTTTCGGCCTGGCGGGCTTGGGCTGTTCGTCGGGCACGTCGTCCAGCGAAAGCTGACGGTCCTCGTCGGACATCGCCGCCTGGCGACGCCGCGACGGGCGGCGCAGCTTGACCGAGGCGGTATCGCCCTCGATCCCCTTGGTATCGGCCGCCGACCGGGCCTCCTCGGCCTCCTGACCGAGTCCGCGCAACCGCGCCGCGACCTCGCGCACCGGCGTGCCGGTGAGTACGAGCAGCCCGAACAGCCCGATCAGCACCAGCACCGGCACGGCGACCCAGCCGGTGAGGCCGTGCGCGAGCGGCCCGCCGGCGACGAAGCCCAGGGCCCCGCCGGCGTTCGGCCAGTCCTCGGGGTTCAGCGGGGAACCCGCCACGATGTGCAGGACGCCGAGCGTGGTGAAGATCAGCAGCATCGACCCGATCACCACCCGGGGCCGTGCCTCCGCGCTGTTCTCGGTGCGCATCAGCAGGACGGCCGTGACCAGCAGCACCGCCGGCAGCACCACGGCGGCCATGCCGATGACCGACCGCAGGGCCCAGTCGAACCAGTGCCCGACCGGCCCACCGGCCTGCCACCAGACACCGGCGGCGGCGATCACCGCGGTCGCCAGGAAGATCAGCGCCAGTCCGTCGCGGCGGTGCGCGGGGTCGAGCGTCTTGGTCTTGCCGACCGCCCGAACCACGCTCCCGACGCCGCGCGCGAGGCTCCCTCCGCTCCTGGAACGGGTCTTGGTGGACCGCTTGGGCGCCGGCCTGCGGGGCGCGTGCGTCGATCCGGGGCGGGGCTTGGCGCTCCCGGTGCTCTTCCGCGCGGTGGTCGACCTGGCCGATCCACCACTCCTGGCAGTGGAGCCGCGGCTCTTGGTCGCGCTCTTGCCGCGCGACGAGCCACGTCCCCCGTTCGATGTCCGGCTCGCCATGCCCCACACGGTATCTTCACCGGCCTCTCGCGTCACACCAGCCACGGAAGATCACTGGTCGGACGTTTTTCGGGCGATCCGCTCCAACCGGGGCACCGCGCGTGAGATCCTCAACCATCATGGTTGCTTTACCTTCCAGCCCGCACGAGCCGACACGCCGAACCGACCGCGAGAAACTGTTCCGCGACGCGCCGCTGCTGTGGCGCGTGCTGATGCGGGTGGACCGGGCGGTCGTCGGGCTCACCGGGCGGCTGGAAGTGACCGGCGACGTGCCGGATTCGGTGCGCGGCAGGCCGCTGCTGCTGGCCGCCAACCACATCGGCAACCTCGACGCGCTGGTGCTGATCGCCGCCTGCCGGACCCGGCAGCTCGCGCCGCGGTTTCTCGCGACCGGCGGGCTGTTCGACACTCCGGTGCTGGGCAAGGTCCTCCGCGCCTGCCGACACGTCCGCGCCGACCGCGGCAAGAGCACCGCGGGCGAGGCGCTGGGGCGGGTCGTCTCGGCGCTGACCAGCGATCATCACCCGGTGCTGATGTACCCGGAGGGTCGCATCACCCTCGAACCGGACATGTGGCCGGAGCGCGGGAAGACCGGCGTGGCCCGGATGGCGCTGGCGTCCGGCGCCACGGTGGTGCCGATCAGCCAGTGGGGTGCCCACGAGGCGATGTGCTACGGCGTGGTCCGCGTCGAGGGGTTCGGCGACCTGTGGATCCTGTTCGCGTCGTGGCTCCGGGCCGTTCGCCGCAGGCCGAAGCTGAAAGTCCACTTCGGAGCGCCGGTGGACCTGAGCGACCTGTCCGCCGACCGGGTCGGCGACGCCGCCAGGGCCCGCGACCGCATCATGCGCGCCATAGCCGCCGGGATGGTGCCGCTGCGAGCGGGCGAGCTCGGTGCTCCCCGCCACTTCGACCCGACCCGCCCGGCCACCGGGAAACCCAGCCCATGGCGCCCGTGACTGAGGCCGATTAGCCCGGTCATCCGCACGCGAGCGGCTGAACGCCGTAGTGCGCCACGCTAGTCCACATCGGACGTCGGCGCGGCTCTTACCACCGTTGTTGAACTTCAGGTAGTGCGGCGGTTACGCAGTGAGCAAACGCGTGACATATCCTCGTCAACGTGCTACACCGGCCGGTCGCGTCCTGACGCCGATCGCATCGGTCGCGTCCTGACGCCGATCGCGCAGAGTGAGCCCGCAACCAGACAGGTGATCCCAGCCGGGGGACCGCATCCGCTGAACGAAAGTCGCCCGGGCAGAGCAATTCTCGCCAACTGCGCCGCTGGAACTGCGATCATCCCGTTTACTGTCCACATTGCTCGCCGCTGAAAGGTGGGCCCAACAGGACAGACGGGACAATCGTGAGAAAAGTCGTCACTGCTGCGATGGCCGTCGGTCTGCTGGCAGGCCTGCCGCCGGCCGCCGGAGCCGCAACCGCCGCGCCCGCACCGGTTTTCGAGTCCACACCGGTTCAATGGGGCCAGTGCAAGGGCGAGGGCCTGCAGAAGGCCGGGGCGGAATGCGGGATGGTGAAAGTCCCGCTGGACTACGCCGACCCAGCGGGTGAGCAGGTCTCGCTCGCGGTTTCGCGGATCAAACACACCGTGCCCGACGACCAGTACCAGGGCGTGATGCTGGTCAACCCGGGCGGCCCGGGCGGATCCGGCCTGTCCCTGTCGGTGCTCGGCGCCTACGTGCCCAAGAACGCCGGCGCGGCCTACGACTGGATCGGCTTCGACCCGCGCGGAGTGGGCGCCAGCGAGCCCGCGATTTCGTGCGACCCGAACTACTTCTCCTACGACCGCCCGCACTACGTGCCGACCACGCCGGAGCTGGAGAAGGCCTGGCTGGACCGGACCGAGGGCTACGCGCGGGCGTGCGGGAACAACGGCAAGCTCCTCGACCACATCAAGACGACGGACGTCGTCGAGGACATGGACAGCATCCGCAAGGCGCTGGGCGCCGAGCAGATCAACTACTACGGCTTCTCGTACGGCACCTACCTGGGCCAGGTCTACGGCACCCTGCACCCCGAGCGGATGCGCCGGGTCGTGATGGACGGCGTGGTGAACGCAGGCGACGTCTGGTACGACGCGAACCTGAACCAGGACGTGGCCTTCGACCGCAACATCAAGATCTTCTTCGACTGGATCGCGAAGTACGACGGCACGTACCACCTGGGCACCACCGGCGCTGAAGTGGAGAAGCTGTACTACGAGCAGCTCGCCAAGCTCGACCAGCAGCCGGCGGGCGGCGTGATCGGCTCCGACGAGTGGACCGACGTGTTCCTGGCGGCGGGCTATTCGCAGTCCGCCTGGGACCGCCGCGCCAAGGCGTTCTCGGGTTGGGTGCGGGGCGGCGACTGGCAGACGCTCAAGGCGATCTACGACGACGCCAACACACCGGGCGACGACAACGGTTTCGCCGTCTACCTCGCGGTCCAGTGCACGGACGTCAAGTGGCCGGCGAGCTGGCAGCAGTGGCGCAAGGACAACTGGGCCGTCCACGAGAAGGCGCCGTTCGAGGCCTGGGCGAACGCCTGGTACAACGCGCCGTGCCGGAACTGGCCCGCGAAGCCGGGCAAGCCGGTCAACGTCGACGGCAGCAAGGTCACCAGCGCGCTGCTGATCAGCGAGGAACTGGACGCCGCGACCCCGTTCCCCGGCGCGCTGGAAGCACGCAAGCGCTTCCCCAACGCCAGCCTGATCAGCCTGCCCGGCGGCACCACGCACTCGGGTTCGCTCGGCGGCAACGCCTGCCTCGACGACCAGATCGCCGACTACCTGGCCACCGGCAAGCTGCCGGCGCGGCAGCCCGGCGAGGGCCCGGATACCAAGTGCGAACCGCTCCCCCAGCCAACCCCTGAGGGCGTGGGCGCGCTGAGCGTCCGCCCGCAACAACCCGCGGTCCTGCAGAAAGCCCTGCAGTCCAGCCAGCACTGATCAACCCACCGAAAGGGCCGGTCCCCCAAGGAGACCGGCCCTTTCGCATGCCCGAGGTCAGTTGGTCAGCCTGCTCCGCAGGTGAGCTGGGCTCGGTGCTAGTTCTCCGTCTTTTCTCCACTACCCAGAGCTTCGGCGACGGCGGCGAATTCGGAGAGCGCGGCCTGCAGGTCCTCGACGATCTCCGCCGCGATGACCTCGGGTGGCAGCAGTGAATCCGCGTCGTCGGCCGATTCGTCCTTGACCCAGCCGATCAGATCGAGGTTGACCTTGTCCCGCGCGATCAGCTCCGCATAGTCGAAGAGTTGCACGCGGTCGTTGAGCTTTCGGTCTTCGGGCCTTTCCGCCGACTGATACCACTCGACGAAGTCGTCGAGGTGCTCGGCACGCAGTGCCTTGGTCTTGAGGGTGAAGTGCTGATTGGTACGGAAGTCGTAGACGGCGAGCTTGCTGGTCAATGCCTGATCGACACCGGCGGGAGGCTTGGCGTCGAAGAACAGCACATTGGCTTTGACGCCTCCCGCATAGAAGATCCCGGTGGGCAACCGCAGCAGGGTGTGCACGTCGTAATCGCGCAGCAGGTTCCGGCGAACGGTCTCGCCCGCACCGCCTTCGAAAAGCACGTTGTCCGGTACGACAGCGGCGGCCCGCCCGGGAATGTCGAGCTGGGTGGCGATGTGCTGGACGAAGTTGAACTGTTTATTAGTGGTGGTGACCCAGAATTTGGCGCGCTTGTACGCGACGTCCTCACGGGTGGCCTTGCCATCCTCGTTGACCACGGTGATCGAGGATTTCTTGCCGAACGGGGGGTTGGCCAGCACCAGGCTCGCCTTGCGCCCGTCGTTGGCGAGTGCGTCCTTGATCAGGATCGTCGGCTGTTCGTCCCAGGAACCGATTCCGTGCAGCAGCAGGTTCATCGCCGCCAGGCGCGCGGTTCCCTGCACCAGCTCGGTGCCCCAGATGTTCTTGGCAATCTTGTTGAGTTTGTCCCGGTCCAGATCACGTTCATCGCGGCCTACGTAGTGGTCGACGATGTATGCGTGCGCTGCGAGCAGGAAGCCTCCGTTGCCGCAGGCGGGATCAGTGATCGTGTCATCCGGGGTCGGCTGGGTGCAGCGCACCATGGCGTCGATCAGTGGGCGCGGGGTGAAGTACTGGCCCGCACCCGACTTGGTGTCGGCCGCACCTCGGGACAGCAGCTGCTCGTAGGCGTCGCCGTTGACATCGGTGCCGTGCACCGACCAGGTCTCGCGATTGATCAGTTCGTTGACCAACCGGGACAGGTTCGCCGGGTTCTGGATCTTGTTCTGCGCCTTGCCGAAGATCAGGTTGTGCGCCGTGTTCGCGGGCTGTTCGCCGAGGTCGGTGAGCAGCTGCTCGTACCGCCGCTTCAGTTCCGTGCTCTTCTGGTCGACCAGCTCGACCCAGCCCCGGTTCGTCCAGCCAGTCGGCAGCAGATGCTCCTGGGCGATCGGGTCGTTCTTCTTCTCGTTGGCGATCTTGAGGTAGAGCAGGAAGGTCAGCTGCTCGACGTAGTCGATGGTGGACATGCCGGAGTCACGCGCGGTGATCACGCAAATTGATCAACAACCATGGGGTGTCACGAGGAGGGGGACCGTAGACATGGCAGGGTACGGCGTTGATCCTGAGGCGCTGCAAGCCGCGATCGACAAGCTCAAGGGCGCCCGGGAAAGGGTCGAAGCGATAGTCAGAAGAGCCGCAAAGGTATCGCCTGGCGAGCTGACGGCGAACGACACCTACACGAACAACGCCCGGCAGACGTTTCAGGACCGCGCGACAGGCGACAAGGGATCCCTGCGTATAGCCGCGGACGAGCTCAACGACAAGCTCGGAGCGAAGATCGCCGCCTACGAGGCGACGATCAGGGAATACCAGCGGAACGATGACACCGCGGCCAGCGATGCAAGCCGGGTCCAGTGAGAGGCATGATCAAAGCGTGATGACAAAGACGAACCTGTTCAAACGCAGCGGAGTGATCATGACCGGCATCGTGGCAAGCGTGGCACTCGCGGCCTGCTCCCACGGCGGCACTAGCACAGCACTAGCACCGGAACGGCAACACAGAGTGCCCAGCCGACACAGGCTGCGGGACCCAAGATCGACAATCCCAAGGACCCGTTTGGCGTCGCCCCCTGCAACCTGCTGCCCGCAGACGCCGCAACCTCACTCGGATTCAAGCCAGAAGGCAAACCCGGCGATCCCAAAGACGGCCCTGGTTGTGCTTGGCGGACTCTGGACGACAAGAACTCGGTCAGTCTGGAACCGACCAAGGGCATGTCGATCCAGCAAATCTACGACAACCGGTCCACGTTCAGCGACTTCCAGGAGCTGACCATCGCGGGCTACCCGGCAGCACGAGCCAATCAAGGCGACCCCGCGCAAGACGGCTGGTGCGATATCTACCTAGCCACGTCCGAGAACACGATGCTCCGTGCCTTCAGCCGTGACGCCAGCCACGCCGACGCCTGCGGCCTCGCCCAAAGGGCACTCGAAGCATCCATTCCCACCCTGCCCGCAGCGAAGTGACTGAAGTCTGGGGAGACGACACATGGGCGACATGCTCGAGCCGTGCTACGTCAGCACGGCCAAGGAGTACCGCAAACAGATGGGCGGCCATTCCGAAGCCGCCGACCTGCGCGCACCGCTCGACCACGGCATCGGCAAGTGGGACGAAGTCGCCCAAGACTTCGACCAGGTCCTCACCGAAATCGAGGACGCGCTGCGCGCGGCCGAAGCCGCGCACCACGGCCGGGCCGCCGACGCGGCGAATGCATCGATCGCCGAGATCAAGCCCTTCGCCGAGGCCGCAGCCAACACGTCGCGAGGCGTGAAGACCGCGCTGGAGGAGCAGATCACCTACCAGCGGGAGGCGTTCCAGTCGCTTCCCCGGCAGGGCGACAGGTTGCCGAGTGGGCAGGAGGCGGTTCTCGATCCGCCGCAGAAGGGGTGGGTTGAGGACTGGGGCCTGGACTCCAACCCCATCACCGGGTGGATGAGCGACTACGAGGACCGCCAGCAGGCCTACATCGACACCAACCAGCGGGCCAACGCCGCCATGGAGCGCTACAGCGCCCAGACCGAGGGCGTCATTGCGCGGATGCCGGAGTTCCAGCCCGCCGACCAGCCGCCGCCTCCCCCGCGGCAGGACCAGCAGCCGCCAACACAGACCCCGAGCGGGTACTCGTCGAACCACAGCACACCCAGCAGCCACACCAGCGGACTGTCCACTTCGGCCACTCCCTCCGGCACCTCGTCGTCGTGGACAACGCCGACGCCGCACGCCCCTTCCTACGTTCCGCCGTCGTCTCCGCCGTTCACACCGCCGGCGAGCACCGCTCCGTCGTGGGCGACGCCGCTGCCCGGTCAGCCCTCCACCCTGCCGCCCGGCGTGATGCGCGGCCCGGACGGCACACTGTTCCGGCAGAATCCGCAGACCGGCGCATGGGAGCGGCAGAACCCCTACAACGGCCGTTGGGCTCCGTCGCCGGGCGGCGGCCCGGGTGGTGCCGGGATGCGCGGTGGTGGCATGGGTCGCGCCCTCAGCCCAGGCGTCGGCGGCCAGCTCGGCGCCGGTGGACGCGCGGGTGTCGGCGGTCTCGGCTCTGGCACAGGTGCTGGTGGCTCCGCTGCTGCAGGCGCCGGGGCGCGCGGCGGTACGGGCGCGCCGGGTGCCGGTGGCGCTGGCCACGGGAAGCCGCAGGGCGAGGAGGACCGGGAGCACGAGCGCCCGAGTTGGCTGCTGGAGGACGACGACATCTTCACCAACGACATGGAGCGGACCGCGCCACCTGTCTTCGGTGACTGGTCCAACGAGGAACGGTGACCGTGGCTGGGCGTGAGATCAGCCTGCCTCCCGCTGCGGCGAACTACCTGTGCACTCGTTTCGACCTGCAACTGCACCCACTGCTGCGGGTGGGCTGGTTGCCAACGAAAGCCACCGCGCAGGACCGCCGCGAAGCAGCCGAGCTCGGACGGCGGCAACTGGCCCGGCAGGGCCTTTTCGATGACGACGACCTGCACCCGTTCCTGGAAGACGCGATCCATCTGCTGGCCCGCCCACCACTGGCAGTCGCAGTCTCGGTCAATTCCCAGGACGGCGAAAGCTTCAACGCGGTGCTCGTCGAACACGGCCGCAGCACCGTCCAGGCGTATCAAGCCGACGGCGATTCGCAGGACGACCTGCGGGACATCCGCATTAAGCGCCATGAACACGGCGGCCCGGCGGGCAATGCGGTCAACCTGCTTGGCCGGGTCGCCGCCGCCGAAGGCATCTCGGTGTCGGTGCCGTACGAGCAACTGGATCGCGGCAAGCGGATGGGCGCCGGCGAGACGAGCCTGTCGTCGGCCTTGAGTTTCAACGGAATCCGCGGCAACGACGCCAAAACGCTCGCCCATGCCTTCACCGCGAAGCGGACGATGGACGGCCTTTTCACCGTCCGCGCCTACGACCAGCAGGTCCGCCGGACTCGCACACTGCCGTTCAACCTCCAGTTCTTCACCACCGAAGCGGGCTGCTACCTGGCCCAGCGAAGCCCGGCCGCGACGGACGCGAGTGGTACACCCTCGCCCCAGCCGACGGGCGCAAGCTGGTCGCCACGATCGACGAGATGATCAAGTTGCTCACCAGGACCGCAGCCCGGGTCTGACGCGATGGGCCCGTGAGTGTTTTTGGGTGCCATCGCGCCTTAAAACGCTCACGAGACCATAGGGGTGACCGGCGACGGGGTCGGCCAAGCCCGCACCGCCGCAAGCTCCCTCGCGACCAACACCCAAGGCAACACCGCCACCAACGCCATAAGCACCAACAACACGGCGGACTGTGGCTCGAAATGTGAACTCATTTCCATGCTCGATCTCCCAGTTGATCGTGATCTCAACTTAAACCTGCGATCGCAGATTATGGAATTGCCGAATCGGGTGATGTTCTTGTGGGCGCGAGATGCGGAACACTTAACGGCAACGGACCCCGAACCGGAGGCGATCGATGACAACTCCCACCGTGCGACGGCTTCAACTCGGCAACGAACTGCGCCACCTGCGTCTGAAGACAGGCCGTGAGCAGGCCGAAGCCGCCGAGGCTTTGGACTGTGGCATCGGCAAAATCAGTCGCCTGGAGCTCGGCCAGGGCGGAGTCAGCAAGGGCGATCTGAAGCTACTGCTGGAGTTCTACGACGTCGATCCGGGCGAGATGCAGTGGATGTTCGAGTTGGCGCGAATCCGTAGCAGCCGGGGACGCTGGGGCAACTACCGCTCCGTGTTTCCCGATTGGTTCCGCATGTACGTCGACCTTGAGACCGACGCCGACGACATCCGCCAGGTGCAGGGCGAGATCATCCCGGGCATCCTCCAAACCGAGGCGTACATCCGGGCCATGGACACGGCATCGGCCCGACGCGAAAGCGAAGACATCGACGCCAACGTCGCAGCACGTCTGGAACGACAGGCCATCCTCACCCGCGCGAAACCGACGACGGCATCGTTCATCCTGTCGGAATCCTGTTTGCGGCGGCAGGTCGGCACGGTGTGGACCATGCGCGAGCAGCTCGACCACCTGTCAGAGATTGCGGTGCAGCAGAACGTCAATCTCCAAGTCCTGCCGTTCGACGCCGAGACACCACCTGGCGGGGTTTCCTACAACTTCACGATGCTGCGCATCCCTTCCAACGGAATCGCGGCCGACCTGGAGTTCGTCTACGTCGAATGCCTCGACGATGCCCGCTACCTGGACGACAAGGATGCCGTGTCAGCCTACGCAAGGGTGTGGAACCAGCTTCAGGCAGCCGCACTCTCCCCAAAGAAGTCCCTCAGCGTCATACGATCGGTGCGTAAGCAGTACTCGGAGTGAACGCGAGGTCGCACCATGATCGAACGACGTGTCCTGACGAATGCGGCGTGGTCCAAGAGCAGCTACAGCGCGACACAGAACGAATGTGTCGAGGTGGCAATGGTTCCTGGCGTCGTTGGCGTGCGTGACACCAAGGACAGGGACGGCGGCACGCTCGTCTTCGGCAACGCCGCCTGGTCAGGGTTCCTGACCCACGTCAAGGCAGGACACCACGGCTGAGGCCCCAAGGGTCGTGAGTGCGTAACCGGACTGGAGCCCGGTTACGCACTCACGACCTCACAGCCCCAGCTCCAACGCCCCCTGAGTCCCGTTCCCAAGAACTTTGCGAATCGTCGTCGTCTACCCCTTACCGGGCGAAACAAGCAGAAGGGCCGACTTCCCAGGGGAGGTCGGCCCTTCTTCGCAGTTGACGTGAGGTCTTCGCCGTCAGTGGTCCAGGATCGGCGCGTTGACGCAGTTGTTGATCTGCGGGGACGCGATCGGCGCCACGATGGCGAGCACGCCGATGTTGTTGCCGCACAGCTGAATCGGCAACACGCTGGTGTTGTTGTCGTTCAGGACGTTGATCCCGTCGTTGCCGTAGCTGTCGGCGAACGCCGGGGAACCGACAGCCAGCATCGCGGCCGCAGCGGCGGCGGCGCCGAAGAGTCGAGCGGAAGTACGCACTTCTGACCCCAATCTCCTGTGTGGTGATTCCGCAGGTCCGAAGGGCTCCCCTTCAGGGTGGATGCGCTCCGGACCGGTGCCACCAACCCTTGCAGCGAGGTCCCGATCAAGCCTGCCGTGTGCTCCCAACGGGTCTCTCAGATCACCCCGTGGAGATCACGACACCTGACAGTGATCGAATGTGCCCGGCAAAACGGACCAACAAGCCACCCGAGCGGGCGGTAGATCAGGACCCGACCGGGAGCACGTTCGGCACGATCATCGGCCGCCGCCGGTAGGTCTCGGCCACCCAGCGACCCACCACCCGGCGCACGGCCTGGGCGATCCGGTGAGTGTCGGTGATGCCCTCCGCCTCGGTGCGGGCCAGCTCCATCTCCACCAGCGGCACCACATCGTTCAGCGCCTTCGGGTCGTCGGAGAAACCGCGACCGGAGATCGTCGGGGAGGACACCGCCCGGCCGGTCGACGCCTCGACGGCGACCGTGATCGCGATGAACCCGCCCTCGCCCAGCACCAGCCGGTCCGAGAGCGTGGACTCGCCCACGTCGCCGACCGACAGGCCGTCCACGTAGACGTGCCCCACCTCGACTCGACCGGCGACCGAGGCGATACCGTCCAGCAGATCCACCACGACCCCGTCCTCGGCGATCACCACGCGATCCGCCGGGACCCCGGTCAGCCGCGCCAGCTCGGCGTTCGCCCGCAGGTGCCGCCACTCGCCGTGCACCGGCATCACGTTGCTCGGCCGCACCGCGTTGTAGAGGTACAGCAGCTCACCGGCCGAGGCGTGACCGGACACGTGCACCTTCGCGTGGCCCTGGTGCACCACGTTGGCACCCAACCGGACCAGGCCGTTGACCACGCTGAAAACCGCGGTCTCGTTGCCGGGGATCAGCGAACTCGCCAGCACGACGGTGTCTCCGGCTCGGATCCGGATCTGCTTGTGCTCGCCGCGCGCCATCCGCGACAGGGCCGACAGCGGCTCGCCCTGCGAACCGGTGGAGACGAACGCGACCATGTGCTCCGGCATCGACAGCGCCTCGTCGAGGTCCACCAGCAGCCCGTCGGGCACGTTCAGCATGCCCAGATCGGTCGCGATGCCCATGTTGCGCACCATCGACCGGCCGACGAAGCACACCTTGCGGCCGTGCGTCTCGGCGACCTCCAGCACCTGCTGCACGCGGTGCACGTGGCTGGCGAAGCAGGCCACGATCACCCGCTGGGTCGCCTTGCCGATGACCCGGTCCAGCACCGGGCCAATCTCGCGTTCGGGCGTGACGAACCCGGGCACCTCGGCGTTCGTGGAGTCGACCAGGAACAGGTCCACGCCCTCGTCGCCGAGCCGGGAGAACCCGGCGAGGTCGGTGAGCCGGTTGTCCAGCGGCAGCTGGTCGAGCTTGATGTCACCGGTGTGCAGCACGATCCCGGCCGGGGTTCGGATGGCGACCGCCAGCGCGTCCGGGATGGAGTGGTTGACCGCGAAGAACTCCAGCTCGAAGCCGCCGTGCTGGCTGCGCTGCCCCTCGGAAACTTCGACCAGCACCGGGTCGAGCCGGTGTTCGCGGCACTTCGCGGCGAGCAGGGCGAGGGTGAACTTCGACCCCACCACCGGCAGGTCCGGCCGCAGCCGCAGCAAGAACGGCACCGCCCCGATGTGGTCCTCGTGCCCGTGCGTGAGCACGAGCGCGTCGATGTCGTCGAGCCGGTTCTCGATCGCGGCGAAGTCCGGCAGGATCAGGTCCACGCCGGGGGCGTCGTCCTCGGGGAACAGCACGCCGCAGTCGACGATCAGCAACCGGCCCTCGTGCTCGAACACGGTCATGTTCCGGCCGACCTCGCCGATGCCGCCGAGCGCCACGACGCGCAGCCCACCGTCGGCCAACGGTGGGGGTGGGGCCGATGATGTCGGCGTCACCGGGTGGTACTCAGTGGCTGTCGCCTTTGCGCTCAACGCTGGTTCACCTCTGTGCGGCGTCCGGATTGACCAGTACCAGGCCAGCATCCCACAGGTCGGTGGTGATCAACCGAACCTGCTCCTCGGTGGCGGCCGGCAGCGGCAGCCGCGGCTGGCCGGTCTCGTAGCCGCAGAGCCGCAGCGCCGTCTTGGAGAAGATGACGCCGCCGACGAAGTTCATCGACCGGTACACCGGCAGGAGTCCATTGTGGACCTCCTTGGCGCCCGCTACGTCGCCCGCCTCGTAGGCGTCCAGCATCTTGCGCAGCCGGTCCCCCACCACGTGGCCGATCACGCTGACGAACCCGACCGCGCCGACCGACAACCAGGGCAGGTTCAGCGGGTCCTCGCCCGAGTAGTACGCGAGGTCCGTGCTCGCCAGCACCTCGCTGCCGGCGAGCAGGTCGTGCTTGGAGTCCTTGACCGCCTTGATCCGCGGGTGCTCGGCCAGCCGCTTCAGGGTGTCGACCTGGATCGGCACGATGGAGCGCGGCGGGATGTCGTAGAGCATCACCGGCAGCTCGGTGGCGTCGGCGACCGTCCAGAAGTGCTGGAACAGCCCCTCCTGCGGCGGGCGCGAGTAGTACGGCGTCACGACCAGCAGGCCGTGCGCACCGGCCCGCTCCGCGGCCTGGGCCAGTTCGACCGAGTGCTCGGTGTTGTTGGTGCCCGCGCCGGCCACCACGGTCGCGCGGTCACCCACCGCCTCGACCACGGCGTGCAGCAGCTGCTCCTTCTCGTGGTCGCTGGTCGTGGGGCTCTCACCGGTGGTGCCGTTGACGACCAACCCATCATTGCCGACGCTGTCGACCAAATACGTGGCGAGCTCCTGCGCCAGCTTCAGGTCAAGCTTTCCGCCTTCGTCGAACGGCGTGACCATGGCGGTCAGGACGCGGCCGAACGGGCGGCCCGGAATGGCGGTGGGACAGACGGTCATGGCCCTGACGCTACCTGGTGAGTTCTCCGTTCAGAGCCACCGGACGGACCTCGAACCAGATCCCGGAAACCCGGCGTCCGAAGCCCCGGAACGCCGTGTTTCTTCCTGGCGTGCGAGCATCACGCGAGCGAGTTTCCGGCGCGCCCTTAAGAGATCCCTAGAACGAACGGCGCAAGTCCTCGACCGCGAGCACGTCGGCCTCGTTGCCCTCGACGGTGACCTTCGCCGCACGGCGGCTGAAGGCGTGCAGGATCAGCTCGCTGGGCTCGCCGCTGAACCGCACCGTGCGCGGACCGCGCTTGGCCGCGATCTCGGTGCCGTCCGGGCGTCGCAGCACCACGCCCACCGGGCTGCGCCCGTAGAACATCTTCGCCACCCGGGTCAGCGACTTCCAGAGCCCTTCCTCGCGCACCGGGTCGGACGGGCGCGGCTGCCAGCCCGGCTGCGCACGGCGGACGTCCTCGTGGTGCACGTAGTACTCGGCGGCGTTCACCGCCTCGTCCACTCCGCCGAAGCTGAGCGGGTTCCACTTCGGCGGGCCCTGCCGGATCTGGTCGACCAGCTCCGGCCAGGACAGCGCGCGCAGTTCGTTCTGGATCCGCTCGCTGCGATTGACGAGCGCTTTCACGAACTTGCCTGCCACCGCGTCCGGACGCCGCTCGCGCACCACGAGGTGCACCGCGAGGTCCTTGGTGGTCCACCCTTCGCACAGCGTCGGCGCGTCGGGGCCGACCTGCTCGAACAGGTCGCACAACTGCTGGCGTTCATCGCTGGCCACACCCATACGACCACTCTAGCCACCGCCGATCGGCGCGGTGACGCAACCGATCATTTCGTCGCGGACGCCTGCAGCTTGTCGCCGGACGCGCTGTAAAGGGCGCAGTAGATCTGCTGCGAACCCACCTTGCGGTCGCCTTCAGCCTGCCGGTGCGCGTTCCAGGACTGCGCCGAGGGGACGAGCGTGATGTAGCGCAACGTGGTCTGCTTGCCCGGCGTGACGACCTTGTCCGACGCGAAGTACATCGAGCAGTAGCCCTCGCCGTATGCGGTCAGCGCGGCCTCCCCGGGATAGGCCGTGTCGTAGCTGGAGGAGCTGAACGCCGCTCCCGACGCGTAGAACTCGAAGTCGTGCGGGTCGGAGCAGGACGTCGTGTTGTTGACAGCCTTGCCCGGGGTGATCTTCCCGATGCCGCAGTCCTTGCCGTCCGGGTCGAATTCGTCGACGTCGCCGCCCTTGCCGAACACCAGGGTCGAATCCATAGCGGTCGGCGTACCGCCACCGACCAGCGCGAACCGTCCGATCAGGACGCCGGCGACGAACAGCACGACAGCGACGACGGCCGCAGCGATGAGCCACGGGCGCTTGGACCGCTTCTGCTGCGACGCCCCCTGGGCGACCCGGGTGGGCGGCCCGACCGGGTGGGTGGTCGGCTCCGGCGCACCGTTGGCGGGCGCGCTGTCCAGCAGCGCCCGGACCTGCGGGCCGGTGAACCGCGCCCGCGGGTCGCCGATCAGCAGCCCGGTGATCACCGAACCGATCACGCCGTGGGGGCGCGACAGCTGGGGCATCTCGTTGAGCACCGCGTGCAGCGTGGCTGCTGTCGTCTGCCGTTCGAACGGCACCCAGCCCTCGACCGCGAAGAACAGCGTCGCGCCGAGCGACCACAGGTCGCTGGCCGGGGACGCGTCGGCGCCCTTGATGCGCTCCGGCGCCATGAACGACGGCGAGCCGACGATCGCGCCGCTGGTGGTCAGCCGCGGATCGTCCAGGGTTTGAGCGATCCCGAAGTCGGTCAGCTTGACCCGCCCGTCGGCCACCATGATGTTGCTGGGCTTGACGTCGCGGTGCACGATTCCCGCCGCGTGCGCAGCCTCCAACGCGGACAGCACCTTGCGCGCCAAGTCCGCGGCCTGCTCGGGGCGCAGCGGACCCCACCGGACGATGTAGTCGCTGAGCGTGACCGCCTGCACGAGCTCCATCACGATGTAGGTAGTGCCGGACTCGGCCAGCACGTCGTGCACCGTGACCACCGCGGGGTCGTTCAGCCGCCCCGCGGTGCGCGCCTCGCGGAGCACGCGCGCCTCGAAGACCTCCCGTTCGGCCAGCGGCACGCCGTCGGGCAGGTGCAGCTCCTTGATCGCCACCTCTCGGCCGATAACCTGGTCCCAGGCCCGCCACACGATCCCCATGCCACCGCGCCCGAGCTCTTGGACGACCTGGTAGCGACCACCGATCACCCGAGCCTGCTGCCGCGGTCCGACCTGCTCCACCACTGCGCCGTCCTCCACCGAAGTCCCCGCGCGCAACCACGCAGCGCACACGTCCCTACATCGCCGATCATCCAATCAGACGATTCCGACCGGCCCTTGGACTGTGCTGCCGAACGATCGGTTCCCGGCCGCGGAGAAGCCGTGCGAGCCGGCCGGGTGGCGGTGCCACCCGCGGATCTGCCGCGGCCCCGGACAGCAGAACGCGGGCTTCCGGAACCCTTGGCCGGGTTCGGCGGAAGCCCGCGTTCGCGCAGCTTCAGCCCTCGGTGACGAACGGGCTGGAGGCGACTTCGGTGCCGTCCTTCAGCGTGGTGATCTCGAAGTCGCTGAACACGTTCGGCACGGCCTTCTGCAGTTGGCGGAGGCACTCGATGGCGAGGGCGCGGATCTCGACGTCGGCCTGCTCGGACGCGCGCATCGCGACGAAGTGCCGCCACGCCCGGTAGTTGCCAGTCACCACGATCCGGGTCTCGGTTGCGTTGGGCAGCACCGCGCGGGCCGCCTGCCGCGCCTGCTTGCGGCGCAGCGTCGCCTTCGGCTCGTCGGCGAACTTCTCCTCCAGCGCGGCGAGCAGATCGGTGTAGGCGGCGACGCTGGCCTCGGCGGCCGCCACAAACTTCTCGTGCAGCTCCGGGTCCTGGGCGATGACGTCCGGCTCGACCATCGCGGCGTTGCGCTCCGGCACGTACCGCTGGGACAGCTGCGAGTAGGAGAAGTGCCGGTGCCGGATCAGCTCGTGGGTCAGCGAGCGGGACATCCCGGACAGGTAGAAGGACACGGAGCCGTGCTCCAGCACGGACAGGTGTCCGACCTCGAGGATGTGCCGCAGGTAGCCGGCGTTGGTGGCGGTGGCCGGGTTGGGCTTGCGCCACGACTGGTAGCACGCGCGACCGGCGAACTCGGCCAGCGCCTGCCCGCCGTCGGCGTCGGTCGACCAGTCCACGTCCTCCGGCGGGAAGAACTCGGTCTTGCCGATCAGCTGCACTTTCGGCCGCACGATCTCGGTCACGACGGGCGGGCCCCTTTCCTGCTCTGCACGGCGGTCGGCGACTGCCGCGAACGACTCCCCAATGTGTGCATCGAGCGTAACCGGCGGACCCGACAAGATCCCATGACGCCAGTTGACACCATCGGGTCATTGCATGACGCCATCCATGCCGTCATAGTGGTGTCATGGATCTGAGCCCTTACATCGAACAGCTTCGCGAGGACCTGACCTCCGCGGCCTCCGCCGGCGACGAGCAGACCCGGCAGACCGCGGCGGCGCTGTCCGGCGCGATCGAGCCGGCCGCGCGGCTGGCGATCATGAACGCACTGTCCGACCTGGCAGCGGAGGTGACTACCCAGCTGGACGGCCAGGTCGTCGACATCCGCCTCGACGGCCGCGACGTCAGGGTGGTGGTCAGCGGCGGCACCACGCCACCCACGATGGACGACGAAGCGGAGCCACCGCCACCCCCGCCGAGCGGCGAGAGCGGCGATATAAGCCGCATCACGCTGCGCCTGCTGGAAGAGATAAAGACGCAGGCCGAACAGGCCGCATCGAGCCAGGGCGTGTCGCTGAACACCTGGGTCGCCCAGGCGGTCCAGGGCGCGCTGCACACCGGGCGTCCGCGCGGCCCGTGGGACCACCCCGGGCACGGGCGCGGCCGACCGTGGGGACCGCCCGGCGGCGGCCCGCGCGGGCGGTGGCGCGGCGAACCCGGCTCGCGAGTGCGCGGATGGGTTGAAGGCTGAGAGGAGGTATCGCGATGGCGAACGACGAGACAACGGGCAACGGCCCGGCAGAACCCGAGGACCGGGCGGGCGCCGGGGAGCGGCCGGGCGCCGAGGAGCGGTTGGCCGAACTGGTGCGCAGCCAGGACTTCGACACCGGCGGGCCGATCCGCATCGACATCGGCAACAGCCTGGGGCCTGTCGTGGTCGAGTTGGCCGAAACCGCGACCACCCACGTCGAGGTCCGGCATGATCCCGGCGCCAGTGGGCCGGACTGGCGCAGCGGCCTGACCGGGCTGCTGAGCTGGGTCACCGAGCAGTTCGGCGAGGCGGGGATCCGCACCAGCGGCGACGCCGAGCGCGGTCGCGGGCCGCAGGAGCCGGTCTCCGAGGCCGTGCGGCGGACGCGGATCGACCTCACCGGCAACCGGCTCGCCGTCCGAACTCCGGCCAACGCGCCGCTGCGCAGCATCCCGCTGGCGGTCAAGGTGCGCGCCCCGCTGGACTCCGAGGTGGGTGTGCATTCCAGCTCCGGCGAGGTGCACGTGACCGGCGCCGCCGGGCGGGTCAGTATCCAGGCCGGTTCCGGCACCGTGTGGGTCGAGCGGGCCACGGATCGGGCCACGGTCCGGACCGGTTCCGGCCAGCTACGACTCGGCACGATGGCCGGCGGCGTGCACGCGCGCAGCGGCAGCGGCGACGTCGAGATCAGCGCGATCGAGGCGGCGTCGTCCGTCGCCACCGGCAGCGGCGACGTTTGGCTGGGCACCGTGTCCGGCGACGTGATGGTGCGTTCGGGCAGCGGCGATCTGACGGTCGCGGACGCAACTGCCGGGCAGGTCGAGCTGATCACCGGTTCCGGCGAGCTGCAGGTGTCGATTCACCGCGGAACCGCGGCGGAGGTCGACCTCACCTCGTCCACCGGCAACGCGAGCAGCGACCTGGCGGTGTCCGAAGAACCTCCCGAGAAGGAGCCGAAGTTGCAGATCTTCGGCCGCACAGGAACAGGTGATGCCGTATTGACAACCGCTACATGAGGCCGGGCGTCTGCTCCGAAGTGGTGTCGCTTGATCGGCCGGGAGCCAGCCGACCCAGCGACACCGCGAGGCCGAGCATCGAGGCCGATCAGGCCCCGGTGGCGTACTTGTGTGGAGGCAACATCGCGTGCGCGTCGAACGCCGCCGAACCACAGGCCGATCAGGAACGCGGTGGTGGCTTCCCAGCAGTGCCGCACGTTCAAGCCGACCGCCCTCGGCGGGTTCGCAGCCGATGTCGGTTGCCAACGACCGGACGGTTGCGACCGCGTCGGGGTTGTCCCCGCACAGCGGAACGATCAGCGGTCGGCCGTCGAAAGCCGGTGAGGTCAAACGCCAAACGGACTCGTGGCAGGTGTTGAAGGCCTTGACGACGTGGGCCCCGACTGCCTGGGCTGCGATCTGTTCGGGCATCCACGTGCCAGCGGGAAGATCGAGGACGAAGCGATCGGAAACGACCGCATTCGTGCAGTCGGTCAACACCTTGCGGCGCAAGGCCTCGTCCACGGCTCCGGCGGTGGACAGGACGTCGGCGACCGCTGAGTGCAGCACGGCGACGAGGACGACATCGCCGAACTCGACGGCTTCCGCAAAGGTTCCGCTCTGCGGCGACGACCCGAGCCGCTCCGCGAGCGCACGCGTCTTCGCCGGGCCGCGACCGCTCACCAACAATTGGTGACCGGATCGCGTCCACTATGTACCGAACGCACCGTTCACGAGGCCGCCGCCCGCACGGTCATCGATCTGCCGCGAGCGTGGTCGCGGTCAGCGGCTGGCCGCGCGGAGGGGCTTGGCCAGGTCTCCCCTGCCGCCGATGGCAACGTCGTCGAGGCCCAGCCACGACGCCATGTCGCGCAGCGCGGCGGACAGTTCCGGCACCACCTCGCCCGCATCGCGGCCGGGTTCGAGGAACGCGCCGGGTACCCGGAGCACGCCTGTGGCCCGGTCTGCCTTCAGGTCGACGCGGGCCACCAGTTCGCCGTTTAGGAGGAACGGGAAGACGTAGTAGCCGTACTGCCGTTTGGGTTCGGGCACGTAGATCTCGATGCGGTAGCGGAACTCGAAAAGCCGTTCGGCGCGGGAACGTTCCCAGATCAGCGGGTCGAACGGGCAGAGCAGCGCTCGGCCGGTGATCTTCCTGGGGATGCGGGCCGCCGCGTAGCGGTACGCGGGCTGCCGCCAGCCGTGCACCGCGACCGGCTCCAGCACGCCGTCCTCGACGAGCTCGGCCACGGCCTGCTGGGACTGCGCGGGCGAGAGCCGGTAGTAGTCCCGCAGCTCCGGTTCGGTGGCGACGCCGAGCGCGTGCGCGGAACGCTCCACCAGTGCGCGGATAGCTTCGTCGTCCTCCGGCTCGTGCGCGAGCACGTGCGCGGGCAGCACGCGTTCGGGTAGGTCGTAGAGCCGTTCGAAGCCGCGCCGGGTGCCGGTGGTCAGCTCGCCCATCGCGAACAGCAGCTCACAGGCCCGTTTCGTATCGGTGCGGTTCCACCAGGGGCCGCGCCCCTGGCGTTCACCGCCGCCGAGTTCGCGTTCCAGGCTGCCCGCGCCGATCGGCCCGAGTTCCTTGACCGCGGTCAGCACGTCGTCGACCAGCTGCGGCGAGCGTTCCAGCAGTTCGCGGCCCCGCTGCCGCCAGGCACCGCCGAAGTCCCGCATCCGCCAGCGCAGCAGCGGCCAGTCCTCGACCGGGATGAGCGAGGCTTCGTGCGCCCAGTACTCGACCAGCAGCCGCGGTTGCCGCGCCCGGTGCGACCAGGCCGCCGCGTCGAGGAGCTCCGGTGCGTAGCCGCCGAGTCGGCTGAACAGCGGCATGTAGTGGGCACGGACTGCCACGTTGACCGAGTCGAGCTGCAGCAGTTTGGTGCGGGCCAGAGCGCGCTGCAGGTATCGGCGTGTCACCTCGCCGCGCGGCGGTGGGTCGGCGAAGCCCTGGGCTGCGACGGCGAGTCGGCGTGCGGTGTCGCGGCTCATGGTCTGCATCCGGCAGATAGTGCCAGCAATCCCCGACAGCCGGATCACCACCGAGCAACGACGCCCCGGTAGTTGGAGCGAACGGCCCATTCGCTCGCCCTATCGAATCGAACAGGCCGTTCGCCCCACCCAGATCCGGCACGGAGGCGTACCACGGCAACTCCTGCGGAAGGCGGGCGGCTTCCTGAACGGGTCCCACCGGCCGGTTGGGCGATCGGCCGGACACGTTAGGTTGTCGCCATGGCCGATGCCGACGTGCGGGAAGCGGTGCCGTCCGATGCCGCGGAGATCGCTCGTATCCAGCTGACGACGTGGCGCACCGCCTTCAGCGAGTTGTTGCCGGCGGAGGTGCTGGACGGGCTCGACGGCGCGGCGACCGAGCAGGAGTGGCACCAGACCCTGACTGGCGGGCCCGCCTCGGTGCTGGTCGCGACGGAGGGCCAGTGGATCGTGGGGTTCTGCGCGGCCGGTCCCGCCCCGGAAGCCGAGGCGGCTGCGGCCAACGGCACTCCGCCGCCCGATGCGGCCACGGTCGCGCTGGTCAGCGCGCTACTGGTGGAACCGCGCTGGGGGCGACGCGGTCACGCCGGGCGGCTGCTCGGCGCGATGGCGAAGCGGCTCGCCGAGGGCGGTGCCACGCGGGGCATCACGTGGGTGCCGGAGGCCGACACCGCGTCAATGGCGTTCTTCCGCAGCGCGGGCTGGGCACCGGACGGTACGGTACGCACGTTGGACGCCGGGGGACGGCCGTTGCGGGAGTTGCGGTTGTCGGGCCCGATTGAAATGCAGTTCGAGGATCGATGAACTCGGGCGGCGCTCGCTCGTTCCCGGCGAACGCTGGTTGTTAGTCTCTCCGCCAACTGGGGTTCAAGCGCGCTGGGAGCGATCGTGCTGGCCGTGATCGGTTTGCTGTCCACCACCTTCGGAGTGTCGGTGGCCTCGGCGCTGCTCCCGTTGATCAGCGTCGAACTGTTCGCGATCGGGCTGGTGCTCAACGGCACGGATCTCCCGTGGTGGCTGTTGGCACTGGTCATCGCCGCTGGCCAGATCGCCGGAAAGCTGCTGCACTTCTACGCGGCGCGCGGCGCGATCCGGCTGCCCAGGCTGTTCCGGCGCAAGGACGGCGAGCGCGAGCAGAAGGGCCGCTGGCGCGAGTGGTTGGAGAAGTTCCGGTCGAACTGCCAGCAGCGGCCGGTGTGGACTGGCGCGCTGTTGCTGATCAGCGCGGCCGCGAGCCTGCCGCCGTTCGCCGCGATCGCGGTGATCGCGGGTTGGGCGAAGGTCCCGCTGGCCATGTTCGTGATAACGGGCTTCATCGGGCGTTTCGTCCGGTTCGGCGCGCTCGCGATCGCTCCGGGCGTCGTCGTCGGTTGGCTGTGAACCCCGACTCCGATCGATGACCGCGGGGAAATCTGGTCGTGGCGCGGCATTCGCGACCTTGCCGAGGCCACCGCCCGACGATCCCGGCAGGTTCCGCACGTCCGGAACCACCGTGTCGGCGATGTTCTCTCACCGGCCCAGACAAGCAGCCATTCCTTGCGCTTGCCGTCGGACTGCGACTTCTCCTACGCGCTTTTCACCACGCGGTTGGTGACGGCGCAGTCCTTGCCATCGGCGCCTTTCACGGGATTGCGCCGAAACTGGCCCCGAAACTTCGACATCCACATAGGCATCCTGGACGGTTAGCGTGACCGCGCCGACCGCCAGCGCAACGGCGGCCAGGCCGGTGGGCAGTCTGCGATCGGACCGGGGAGAACCCGTGTTGGCTCGCTGGGCCCGGTCGGAAGCGCAGCACGGCACGCGTTCGCGTTCACCCGAACAGCGGTAGAGCGGTTAACACGGCATCTCTACTTTGCCGCCGTTGCGCGCATTTCGTTCCGGAGACCAGCCACCTTCCGCTGAAGAAAGAAATGCCACACCGAGCGAGAGAGGTTCGAGCGCTTTGTCCATTTCGGCCTGAGGGCGCGAACCCGGGTAGCGGGGTCTGCACGCCCCGCGAGTCCTTCAGCGCAGCGAAACCCGCGTCACTCGGCGGATTCCGCGCGTTCGAGTTCGATCGCGCGGCGCATCGCCTTGCGGCCGCGGTTGCGGTCACCGGCCAGGTCGTAGGCCTGCGCCAGTACGAACCAGCGGCGCCAATCCTGCGGCGCTGCTTCGAGTTCAGCCTGCTTCTCGTCGAAGTAAGCGTCGGCCGCCTCCCGCTCCACGCGGCCGGAGGGGCGGCGCGGCAGGTGCGAGACGTCCGGCAAGGCGTCCTCATCGTAGAGCCGCTGCGCAAGCCGCTCGGTACTCACCCCGAACCGCAACTGGTCGACGACCAGCACGGCGCCGAGCACCGGCAGCACGAAAACCGCCACCCCGAGGGCGATGAACACCGGCTGCCCGCTGGTGATCATGGTGACCGCGCGGCCGCCCATCAGCACCAGGTACACCAGCAGCACGGTCGCGACCACGAACGCGGACGTCCGCGGGTTCATCAGCTTGCGCCGCTCGGCCACTCAGATCCCCAGCAGCGCGTCGAGGCCGACGGTCAGGCCCGGCCGGGCGCCCACCTCGCGGATGGAGAGCAGCACCCCGGGCATGAACGAGCGGCGGTCGTAGGAGTCGTGTCTGATGGTCAGGGTCTCCCCCTCGGTGCCGAACAGCACCTCCTGGTGCGCGACGAGACCGGTCATCCGCACCGAGTGCACCCGGACGCCGTCGACGTCCGCGCCGCGGGCGCCGTCGAGCTCCTTGGTCGTCGCATCCGGCGCCACACCCAGGCCCGCCTCGGCGCGCGCCTGCGCGATCACCTCAGCGGTGCGCGCGGCGGTGCCCGACGGGGCGTCGGCCTTCTTCGGGTGGTGCAGTTCAACGATCTCCACGGACTCGAAGAACTTCGCGGCCAGCTCGGCGAACCGCATCGACAGGACCGCGCCGATCGCGAAGTTCGGCGCGACCAGCACGCCGACCTCCGGCCGGTCGGCCAGCCAGGAGCGAACGGTGTCCAGTTCCGGGGCACCGAGCCCGCTGGTGCCGACGACCACGTGGATGCCGTGCTCGACGCAGAACCGGATGTTGTCGAGGACCGCGTCGGGGTGGGTGAGATCGACGGCGACCTGTGCGCCGCCCTTGACCAGCCCGGTCAGGCTGTCCTCGCGGTTGATCGCGGCAACCAGCTCGGTGTCGAGGGCCTCTCCGACGGCGCGAACCGCCTCGGATCCCATCCGCCCGCGGGCCCCCAGCACGCCGACCTTGATCGGGCTGTTCACGTGACGACTACCTTCCCACCTCGACGTCGAAGCCACCTCGGAGTCTATGCAGCTCAGCTGCACAATCCGCGTCCGGGTACCGCACGCCGATGATCTGGAGCGAACGGACCGGTCACGCCGCTAGACGAGGCAAACGGTCCGTTCGCTCCACGTCACACCCCGTCGGGCAGATCCGCCGGCGAGTCGTACGGCCCGACGATGGTGGTGGTGAGCGGGCGCCGCAGGAGCTCGGCAGCCAGCTCCGCCACCTCCGCCGCGGTGACCGCGTCGATGCGTTCCAGGGTTTGCTCGACCGTGAAGTGCCTGCCGTAGTTGAGCTCGGTCTTGCCGATCCGGCTCATCCGCGAGGCGCTGTCCTCCAGACCGAGCACCAGGCCGCCGCGCAGCTGCCCGCGGCCGCGCTCCACCTCGTCCTCGGTCAACCCGTCGGCCGCGACACCGGCCAGCACGCCGCGGATAACCGTCGCGACCTCGCCGAGCCTGTCCGGGGTGCAGCCCGCGTATACCGAGAACGTCCCGGCGTCGGAGTACGCGGTGGTGGTCGAGTACACCGAGTAGGCCAGGCCCCGTCGCTCGCGGACCTCCTGGAACAGCCGCGAGCTCATGCCGCCGCCCAGCGCCGCGTTGAGCACCCCGAGCGCGAACCGGCGCTCGTCATGGCGGTTGAAGCCGCGGCAGCCCATCAGCAGATGCGCCTGCTCGGTGTCGTCCGTCTGCAGCGCCAGCGGCTGCTGCTTCGGCAACCGGGCCCGGCCCATGCGCGGCGGAGCGGGCTGCACCTCGCCGTCCAGCCGGTCGCCGAGCGCCTTGCGGAGCAGCCGCAGCACGCGGCCGTGGTCGACGTTCCCGGCCGCGGCGACGACCATCTTCGGCATCTCGTAGCTGCGCCGGTAGAAGCCGTGCACCCGGGCCCGGGTCATGTTGGCGATTGAGTCCTCGGTGCCCAGCACCGAGCGGCCTAGCGGGTGGTCGCCCAGCACGGCCGAGGTGAACAGTTCGTGCAGCAGGTCCTCGGGGTCGTCGTCGCGCATCGCGATCTCCTCTAGGACCACGCTGCGCTCGACGTCCACATCGGACTTCGCGTTCAGCGCGTCGAAGACCACGTCGCAGAGCATGTCGATGGCCAGCGGCAGGTCCCGGTCCAGCACGTGCGCGTAGTAGCAGGTGTGCTCCTTGGACGTGAACGCGTTCAGCTCGCCGCCGACCGCGTCGATCTCCTGGGCGATGTCCACCGCAGTGCGCTTGGCGGTGCCCTTGAACAGGAGGTGCTCCAGGTAGTGCGCGGCGCCTGCCTGCGGCCGCCCCTCGTCGCGCGAGCCCACCGCGACCCAGATCCCGACGGAGGCCGAACGCACGCCCGGCACGGGTTCGGTGACGACCCGCAGCCCGCCGGGCAGCACCGTGCGGCGCACCGCGACGTCGCCGTTTCGACCGAGGACTCGAGTGGTTCCGGGGCGCTGAAGGTGCCCGGCGCGTGTCTGCTTCTGCTTCATGTCCCTTTTAAAAGTGTGCGGTCGTTTTGCGTAGCGGTGCGGGTAGCGGCGCCCCTGCGGGAGTTACCGTCGCCCCTCGGTCCGGAATCCCCGACTCATGACCGACCAATACGCCACGCTGGGGCAGGTCCTCCCAGCGGAGCCCTTCGGGGCGGGCACAGCCTGAGAACCCGCGGCGGTGCCAGTTGCGTGCGTGGCAGAAAGCGGCTGACGCCGCTTGCCTGACGCCAACGTCGAAGTCGAACACGTCGCCACACCCCTGAACCGCACGAGTTCCAAACCACCCAAGACGATACGGCCCGCCCCGGGAGTCCGGGACGGGCCGCATCGAACTGTGCGTTTTCAGATCACTGCGCCGGGGTCTCGGCCTCCGGCTTGGCCTCGCCCTCGGCCTCGTCATTGACCAGCACCAGGCTGATCTTGCCGCGGCTGTCGATGTCGGCGATCTCCACGCGCAGCTTGTCGCCGACGTTCACCACGTCCTCGACCTTGCCGATGCGCTTGCCGTTGCCCAGCTTGGAGATGTGCACCAGGCCGTCCTTGCCCGGCAGCAGCGAGACGAACGCGCCGAAGGCCGCGGTCTTGACCACGGTGCCCAGGAAGCGCTCGCCGACCTTCGGCAGCTGCGGGTTCGCGATGGCGTTGATCTTGTCGATCGCGGCCTCCGCGGACGGGCCGTCGGCGGCGCCGACGTAGATCGTGCCGTCGTCCTCGATGGTGATCTCCGCGCCGGTCTCCTCGGTGATCGAGTTGATCATCTTGCCCTTCGGGCCGATGACCTCGCCGATCTTGTCCACCGGGATGCTGATGGAGGTCACCCGCGGGGCGTGCGGGCTCATCTCGTCGGGCTTGCCGATCGCCTCAGCCATCACCTCGAGGATGGTGAACCGGGCGTCGCGGGCCTGGCCGAGCGCCTGGGCCAGCACCTCGGACGGGATGCCGTCGAGCTTGGTGTCCAACTGCAGGGCGGTCACGAAGTCCTTCGTGCCGGCGACCTTGAAGTCCATGTCGCCGAAGGCGTCCTCGGCACCGAGGATGTCGGTCAGCGCCACGTAGTGGGTCTGACCGTCGACCTCGTCGGAGACCAGGCCCATCGCGATGCCGGCCACCGGCGCCTTCAGCGGCACGCCCGCGTTGAGCAGTGACAGCGTCGAGGCGCAAACCGAGCCCATCGAGGTGGACCCGTTGGAGCCCAGCGCCTCGGAGACCTGCCGGAGCGCGTACGGGAACTCCTCGCGCGACGGCAGCACCGGCATCAGCGCCCGCTCGGCCAGCGCACCGTGGCCGATCTCGCGCCGCTTCGGGCTGCCGACCCGGCCGGTCTCACCGGTCGAGTAGGGCGGGAAGTTGTAGTGGTGCATGTACCGCTTCGTCGTCTCCGGGGACAACGAGTCGATGGTCTGCTCCAGACGCAGCATGTTCAGCGTGGAGACGCCCAGGATCTGGGTCTCGCCGCGCTCGAACAGCGCCGAGCCGTGGGCCCGCGGGATCACGCCGACCTCGGCGGACAGGCTGCGGATGTCGGTCAGCCCGCGGCCGTCGATGCGGACCTGGTCGCGGATGATCCGCTGGCGCACCAGCTTCTTGGTCAGCGACCGGAACGCGGCGCCGATCTCCTTCTCGCGGCCCTCGAACTGCCCGCCCTCGCCGGTGCCGGCCTTCTCCAGCACCGCGGCCTTGATCTCGTCGAGGCGGTTCTCCCGCTCCTGCTTGCCGGCGATCTTCAGCGCCTCGGCGAGCTCACCGGAGACGGCCTGCTCGACGGCGGTGAAGGCGTCCTCGGCGTAGGCCGGGAACACCGGGAACTCCTGGATGGCCTTGGCCGCGGCCTGCGCGAGCTGCTGCTGCGCCTGGCACAGGGTCCGGATGAATGGCTTCGCGGCCTCCAGACCGGCGGCGACGACCTCCTCGGTCGGCGCCTGCGCACCACCGGCAACCAGCGCGACGGTCTTATCGGTGGCCTCGGCCTCGACCATCATGATCGCCACGTCGTCGCCGACGATGCGGCCCGCGACGACCATGTCGAACACGGCCCGCTCCAGCTGTTCGTGGGTCGGGAAGGCCACCCACTGGCCGTCGATCAGCGCCATCCGGGTGCTGCCGATCGGGCCGGAGAACGGCAGACCGGACAGCTGGGTGGACGCCGACGCGGCGTTGATCGCCAGCACGTCGTAGAGGTCGCCCGGCGCCAGGCTCATCACCGTGACGACGACCTGGACCTCGTTGCGCAGGCCGTCCACGAAGGACGGGCGCAGCGGCCGGTCGATCAGCCGGCAGGTCAGGATCGCATCGGTGGACGGGCGGCCCTCGCGGCGGAAGAACGAGCCGGGGATGCGGCCCGCGGCGTACATCCGCTCTTCGACGTCGACGGTCAGCGGGAAGAAGTCGAAGTGCTCCTTCGGCTGCTTGGAGGCCGTGGTGGCGGACAGCAGCATGGTGTCGTCGTCGAGGTAGGCGACGACACTGCCGGCGGCCTGCTTGGCCAGTCGGCCAGTCTCGAACCGGACGGTCCGGGTGCCGAACGCGCCGTTGTCCAGCACCGCGGTCGCCTCGTACACGCCCTCATCGATCTGGGGTTCAGTCAAGGTTGACTCCTCGGGTTCACGAGGCCCACGGCAGGAGCATCCGGATCGTGGTCCGACGAGGCCGGCCATCGATCGAAGCCCCCGGGAACGTCTGTTGCGACGACTTGCCCGGCAGCCACTACCGAGGACCGGCGGACGCCTGTCCGGTGCGTGCCACCGTGAGCGCTCTTCAGTTGCGACGGCGCCGGGCGCCGTCCGTCTTTCATGCACCGGGGGGAGCGGCCCGTTGGCCGCTCCCCCCGGTTTTCGTCAACGACGCAGACCGAGTCGCTGGATCAGCGAACGGTAGCGTTCGATGTCCACCTTGGTCAGGTAGTTGAGCAGCCGGCGGCGGCGGCCGACCATCAGCAGCAGGCCACGACGCGAGTGGTGGTCGTGCTTGTGCTGCTTGAGGTGCTCGGTCAGCCCGGTGATCCGCTTGGTCAGCAGGGCCACCTGGGCCTCCGGCGAACCGGTGTCGCCGTCCTTCAGGCCGTACTCGGCTAGGATCTGCTTCTTGTCTTCAGTGGACAACGCCACGAGTTGACTCTCCTTCGATGTCCCGTGTCAGCTGAACCAGACCAGCCGGTCGGGTAGCGGGTCGACGCGCAGTCGACCGGATTCGGCCACCACGGACTGCAGCCGTTCCACAGGCCAGGATAACAGGGAGGACTGCTACTACCGGGTTAGCCCGCGCTTAGCCCGGCGTCTCGCGCGTCACCGCGACGCGGTGCACCGTCCGGTACTCGTGACCGCCTTCCCGCAGGTCACTGCGCACCACGGCCAGCTCGCGCGACTGCCACCAGGGGCCGGCGTAGCCGGCCAACAGCCCGGGCAGCAGCTCCCGGTCGGCGCGCCCGGCGGCCCATCGGGCGATGGTGAGGTGCGCTGTGTAACCGCGCGGATCGCCCCCGGCCGCGCGCACCAGCGCGCGTAGCGCGGCGTCGTCGGAATCGGTGCCCGGCTCGACACCGATCCACAGCACGCCGCGGAAAGTTCCAGCACCGGCCAGCCGGAGCTGCGGCGGCGCCGGGTCGGCCGCCAGCAGGCGGGCGACGCGGTGGTCCAGTCTCTCGATCACATGCTGCTGGTCGGCGTCGTCGCCGTGGAAGCGCAGCGTCAGGTGCCAGCGCTGCGAAGGCGTGAAGCGGAACTTGCGCAGTCCAGCGGTGGCCTCGGCCACTAGGTCCGGGCGGAGCCTGTCGACTGTCGACGCCAGGTGCCGCACCGCCTCTTCCGACGGCCACACCGCGGTGAACAGACGCATGCTCCCCAGTGTCCGTGCGATTTAAATGGAAATCGACCCGCCGACTTCTATGAGCGTTTTCCAGCTGCTTCTTGCGTTGCGGTGCGGGTAACGGAACCTCAGCGGCGGTGTGAGCTGCGATGGTGGGCCATGCGCCTTCGGCGCATGCGACGACCTCGCGTCGTGAACTTCAGGCGTCGCGGCTGCGGATCAGGTCGGCTACGGATCAACCAGGATGAAGAACCCCAATAATGGAATTCGCACCCGGGGAAGTGGTCAGTTTTCGTCGGCGGCGCGGCGGAGCAGCTGCGCCAGCGCCGGGTAGCGACCTTCGAGCAGCGACGCCGCCGCCTCCAGTTCGCCGGGCTTGGCCACCTCGCGCAGCACCGGCCAGGCGGCTTCCTCGCCGTTGGCAGCGTGCATGACCGGGAGGTTGTCGCGCCCCACCGACGGTTGCGACTGCCGGACGTCCTCCAGGGCCTGCTTGATCGCGTCCGACTCGCCCGCGGCGACCCCGGGGATGAGCACCTTGCGCTCCAGCATCACGAGCCGGGCCAGCACCGACGGGTTGCCGATCTTGGCGCGGCGCCCGCTCATCACCTGGCTGAGCATCGGTGCGCTGATCCCGAGGACCTCGGCGAGCTGGGCCTGCGAGATGCGGAACGCAACCACCAGGCGGCGCACCCGGTCCCCCAGCGGCTCGCCGTACCACTGCCGCTGCAGCTCCAGGTTCCGCTGGACGTTGCTGCTCTCCGTCACCTTCGCTCCCCCCGTGTCGGCGCCGGCCCGGCCGCGGACGGCTGCTGATCCGGCTGTGGATACTGCCAGGTCACCGGCCCGGCACGGACGGGAATCCGAAATATGTTCCGCTCGCGGTGCGCCAGACAGCCGACGCGACTGCCCCGTTCGGGGGACCGGACTGCCGGATCTCACCCGTTCGCCTCCAGGATGCGCCGGGTTTCGGCGACGTCCAGGTGCATCTGATCTATCAGCGCGTCGACCGTGTCGTAGCGCTCCATCGACCGCAGGCGCTGCACGAAGTCCAGGTCGACGTGCTCGCCGTAGAAGTCGGCGTCGACATCCAGCACGTACGCCTCGACGGTGCGCTCGGTGCCGGAGAAGGTCGGATTGCTGCCAACCGACACCGCCGCCGACAGGGTCTTCCCCTGCTCCTTCGAGCCGCGTCGGCGGTGCGTGAACCACGCCGCGTACACGCCGTCGGCCGGGATCGCCGCGTGCGGCGGGGTGGACAGGTTGGCGGTCGGGAAGCCGAGTTCCTTGCCACCGCGCCCGGCGCCGCGCACCACGATGCCCTCCAGCCGGTGGTTTCGGCCCAGCGCGGAGGCGGCCGCGACGACGTCGCCGGCGTCGATGCAGGAGCGGATGTAGGTCGAGGAGAAGGTCACCGAAGTTCCGTCCGCGTCATCGGAGCGCTGCACCGGCCCGGAGACCAGCGCATCGGACTCGACCTCGAAACCGAACCGCTCGCCGAGCTTGGCCAGCAACTCGATGTTGCCGGCCGCCTTGTGGCCGAAGGTGAAGTTCTCGCCGACCACGATCTCCGCCGCGTGCAACCGCTCCACCAGCATCGCGTGCACGAATTCCTCGGCGGGGATGCGCGAGACCTCGCGAGTGAACGGCAGCACGCAGAAGACATCCACGCCGAGCTGTTCGACGAGTTCGGCGCGCCGCCGCAGGGTGGTCAGCTGCGCCGGGTGACTACCAGGGCGGACCACCTCGGAGGGGTGCGGGTCGAAGGTCATCAGCACGCAGGGCACGTTGCGGCGGTGGGCCTGCTGCACGGCGTGCGTGATCAACTGCTGATGCCCGCGGTGCACCCCGTCGAAGACGCCGATGGTGACCACGCACCGGCCCCAGCCACCGGGGATCTGCTCCAAACCACGCCATCGCTGCACGACCAGGAAGCCTACTGCGCCGCCACCCGGTCGCTGGAACGCCACCGCCCGTGCCGCAGATCACGCGGCACGGGCGGTCGACCGGGACGGGTTGCGCCGAGGCGCGGGGGGCGGGTTTTGCCTTCGAACTCCGGTGCGGCCGGTGCTGGGTGCCGTTGCCGCAGGTCAGGTGTCGTGAGTGCGAGATCCGGTTCTTACCGGTTCTCGCACTCACGACTCCTGGTTCGCGCACACCCGCATGCTGTTGTCCGCGCCCGCGTTGACCGGCTGCTCCAGGGAGTCGTGGCGCCGGGCAGGGTGACCGAGACCGCTCCCGGCATGTGGCACCCGCCGTCGTCACCCGACGTCATCCAGCGGATGAGGAAGGACGCACGCGCCTTCTCGCCGTAACCGTCTGCGAATCAAGGGGATTCGTCCGGGTTCGATCAGTTCGCTGGAAGGATCACCAGCACCGCCTTCGCGGTCCGGCCGCGGTCGCGGACCAGGGCGACCGCGCGACCGTCCGGATCGAACATCCCGTAGGTGCCCTCGACCCCGGCCGCAGGCACGACCTGGCCGTAGGAGAGGGCCCTGGCGACGGTGGAATCCACGTTGCGGCGCGGAAAAGCGGCCTCGACCGCCTGGTCCAGGCTCATCGACAGCCCGGGCTCGGACTCCAACTGCTCCAGGGTGCGCGCCGTGACCAGCCCGAACGGACCGACCCGGGTGCGGCGCAGTTCGGCGAGGTGCCCGCCGACACCGAGCCCGGCGCCCAGGTCCCGCGCCAGCGCGCGCACGTAGGTGCCCGACGAGCATTCGACGAGCACGTCCAGATCGGTCGTCCGCTCGGTGCGGCGCAGCGCCAGCACATCGAAGCGCGACACCGTGACCGGACGCGCGGCCAACTCGACGCTCTCGCCGTTGCGCGCCAGTTCGTAGGCGCGCCGGCCGTTGATCTTCACCGCGCTGACCGTGCTGGGCACCTGCTGGATGTCGCCGGTGAGTTCCGCGAGCCCGGCCCGGATCGCCTCCTCATCCACTGCGGACGCGTCCACTTCGGACACCACGTCGCCCTCGGCGTCGTCGGTGGTGGTGGCCGCACCCAGCCGGATCGTGGCGAGGTAGGCCTTGGTGTCCAGGGCGAGGTGGCCGAGCAGCTTGGTGGCCCGCTCCAGGCCGAGAACCAGCACTCCGGTGGCCATCGGGTCCAGCGTCCCGGCGTGCCCGACGCGACGGGTGCCCATGATGCGGCGGACCCGCGACACTACGTCGTGCGAGGTCATCCCCGCCGGTTTGTCGATCACCAGCAGGCCGGGCGGAACGGTGGGACGCGTTTTGCGGGAGCGTTCGGACACGAGGCACCATCTTCCCCGACCCGGAACGGGGCGCGTCGCCAGGGTGGCGGCGCCGTGACGAGGAGGTTTCCCGGTGGCGTTCCGAACGATCAGGCGCTTCGGCGACCCGGTGCTCCGCATGGCGGCCGAGCCGATCACGGTCTTCGACCAGCGGCTGCGCACGATCGTCGCAGGCCTGCTGGACACCGTGGACGCGCCCGGGCACGCCGGGGTCGCCGCGCCGCAGATCGGCGTCGGGGTGCGGGCGTTCAGCTACCGCGTCGACGGTGAGATCGGGTACGTGCTCAATCCGGAGGTCGTGGAGCTCTCCGACGAGGTGCAGGACGACGTCGAGGCGTGCCTGTCGCCCGGGCTCGGCTTCGTGACCCGCCGCGCCCAGCATGCCGTCGTGCGCGGCGTCGACGTGGACACGAGCCGATCACGGTGTCGGGCAGCGCCTGATGGCGCGCTGCCTGCAACACGAGACCGACCACCTCGACGGCGTGGTCTACATCCAGCGCCTCGACCCGGAGCACCGCCGAGAGGCCTACCGCCAGGTCCGCGAGCAGGACTGGTTCTGGCAATGACCATCCGGCGGCCTGAGCGTTCCCGCTGGCCCCGGACCTGCGCTTACGCGGTGGCCGGTGCGGGTGTTGCGCCGACTACGGCCCAGCGGCCGGAGCGGGCCCGCAGCAGCAGCGTGATCAGGCGCAGGACCATGAACAGGCTCAGGCCGGTCCAGATCCCGGCCAGGCCCCAGCCAAACGCCAGCGACAGCCAGATCAGCGGCAGGTAGCCGATGGCCGCGCTCAACAAAGTCGCGGTGCGCAGGTAGGCCGCGTCGCCGGCGCCGAGGAAGACCCCGTCCAGCGCGAACACCACGCCCGCGACCGGCTGCAGGAACACGAAGAACCACCACGCATGCGGGATTTCCGACAACACCGCGCCGTCGGTGGTGAACAACGTCGGCAGCAGACCGGACAGCGCCGTGAACACCAACCCGAGCACGGCGCCGAACACCAAGCCGTACCAGGTGACCTGCCTGGCGATCCCCTTGGCGCGCGGCGCGGAACCGGCGCCGAGCGCCGCACCGACCAGGGCCTGAGCCGCGATCGCCAGCGAGTCGAGCACGAGCGCCAAGAATGTCCACAGCTGCCACACCACCTGATGCGCGGCCGCGCTCTCCGCGCCGGTCCGCGCCGCGACCGACGTCGCCGAGAGGAAGCACGCCTGGAACGCCAGCGTCCGCAGCACCAGGTCACGGCCGAGCCCGAACTGGGCGCGCATCTTCGCGGGATCCGGCCTCAGCGGCGCCCGCTCGACGACCAGCGCCCGCATGAACAGCGCGGCGGCGATCGTCTGGCCGATCAGGTTTGCGACCGCCGAACCCTCCAGGCCCCAGCCGAAGGGGTAGACGAACAGCGGGCACAGCACCGCCGACACACCGTTGCCGACCAGCACGTAGCGCAGCGGACGTGCGGTGTCCTGCACGCCGCGCATCCAGCCGTTGCCCGCCATCGTGATCAGCACCATCGGCGCGCCGCAGAGCGCGATGCGCATCCAGGTGCCGGCCGCGTCGGCCACCGGCCCGGGCCCGGCGAGCAGTTCGGCCACTGGGACCGCCACCAGCTGCGCGAGCAGCAGGAGCACCACGCCGACGCAGATCCCCAACCACGTCGCCTGCACGCCTTCGGCGACGGCGTCCTTGCGGCGCCCGGCACCGTGCAGCCGCGCGGTGCGTGCCGTCGTGCCGTAGGTGAGGAACGTCAGCTGGCTCGACACCAGCGTGAACAGCGTGCCGCCGAGCGCCAGTCCGGCCAGCGGGACCGCGCCGAGGTGTCCGACGACGGCGGTGTCGACGAGCACGTAAAGCGGTTCGGCGGCGAGCACGCCCAGCGCCGGCACCGCGAGCGCCAGCAGTTTGCGCGGCGCTACGCGCTCCCCCAGATCGGACACGCTGCCTCCCGGTAAGCTGTGATCGACGGTTTCACCCCTGACACATCAGGGTACGGTAAGGACCGCACATGGACAACGCTGATTACGCTACGGTGGCGCTCAGGCTCGCCAGCGCCGACCTGAGCACCCTGGACTCGGTGCGCGCCGCACTCCACGACGAGCCGTGGTGGGCCGACCGGCTGCACGAACCCGACCTGCCGGTGCTGCGCGGCGTGGCCGACGGGCTGCGCCGGGCACTGGACGCGATGGTGTTCGACGACGGCGAGACCGTGCTCGCGGAGATCAACGCGCTGCTGTCGGCGCACCCGCCCCGGCCCAGGCTGTCCGGGCACGGAGGCCGCGACGGCACCCCGAACTGGCACGTCCACGTGGCCGGACCGGACGCACCAGCGGTCGACGAGGTCGCCGCGGCCGCCGCGTGGGGCTTGGCGCAGGGTGTCGTCCAGCACGGCACGACGCGCTGGGGACGCTGCGGAGCCGAGGGCTGCGGCACCTACTTCCTGGACACCTCGACGAACCAGGCCAAGCGCTTCTGCAGCCCCCGCTGCGCGAACCGGATGCACGTCGCAGCCTTCCGAGCCCGCCGCCGAGCCTGACCTGGCGCCGATCCGGAGCCACCCACAACCGTCGCCAAGTCGGGCCCCTACCTGCCGAAGTCCCGCCGGAGACCGCCGGAGACCGCCGAAGTCCGCAATTTCCATTGAAATCGAAGCTTCGATTTCAATGGAAATTGCTCCCGAAGGGGGACGCGTCAGTCCAGGAGTGGGGCTTCGTCTAGGGCTTTGCGGAGCGCCGCGATGATGTCCTCGGCCGGGCCCTGCGCCGTGAAGCCGGACGCGAGCCGGTGCCCGCCACCGCCGCAGGCAGCAGCAGCGTGACCGACGTCGACGCGGCTGTCGGCGCGCAGCGACACCGACCAGTGCTGCGGCGCGGTCTCCTTGAGCACCGCCGCGACCTCTGCCTCGCTGGTCGTGCGAACCACGTCGATGACGCTGTCCACGTCCTCGCTGCGCAGGCCGTCGGATTGCGCCAGCCGGACCGTCGCGTGCACCAGCCCCAGTCCCTGCGCCGCGGCCGACTCCAGCTCGGCTTCGCCCAACACGCCGGAGAGCATGCTCAGCCAGCCGAACGGATGCGTGTCCAGCAGCGGCCGCGTCGTCGCTTCCGGGTCCACCCCGGCCTCCAACAGCCGCGCCGCCACCCGGTGCGTCCAGGCGCTGGCGTGCCGGAACGAACGGGTGTCGGTGACCAGGCCCGCGTAGAGGCACCGAGCGATAGGCACATCGAGCTCCTCGCCGAGCTCGTCGAGCAACCGCAGCACGATCATCACCGTCGCCTCGGCGTGCTCGTCAACCACGTGCAGCGTGCCGTAGCGGGTGTTCGAAACGTGGTGGTCGATCACGATGACGTCACCGCCGGCGGCGATCGTCGCAGGCACCCGATCGGCGAGCCGACCGAGCCGCTGCAGGCTCCCGGTGTCGCAGACGACCAGCAGCGGCGGCGCGGCAGGCACCTCGTCCGCGGGCACCACCAACCCGTCGCCGTCCAAATCGCGTAGCGAGAACGGCGGCAGCTCGGGTTTCCCGAACGACACGCGGACCGTGCAGCCCCGCCGCCGCAGCACCCTCCCCAGCGCCAACGCGCTGCCGAGCGCGTCGGCGTCCGGGTTGATGTGCGCGAACAGGGTCACGTCCGAGGCTTCGGCCAGCTTGCGGGCGGCCTCGGCAACGGCTGGTGCGACCGGGTCGACGCCGGCCGACGGACCGCCGCCGGAACGGCCGGATTCGGATTGCCCGCGCACAGGTTCACCTCCACGACATCGGCGGCCTTGCTGACCACCTCTGTCCAACGCACCTGATGCTGCGCTGCGACTCAACCACTCTGTGGCCCACGACGCACATCGGCGTCGGAAAACGACTCCAGGTCTGCACCGTCGGTGGCGAACTCGTCATCGTCGGTGCTGGTGCGGTACGGGTCGGCGTCACCGGCGGGCATCGCGCCGGAAGCCAGTCGGGCCACCTCATCGTCGGCCTCCTTGGCCTTGGCGAGCAGCTCCTCCATCCGCCGCGCGTTGTCCGGCACGGTGTCCGCGACGAAGGTCAGCGTCGGGGTGAACCGGACGCCGGTCTGCTGGCCCACCCGGGACCGCAGCACCCCGGTCGCGCTGGCCAGCGCCGCGGCGGTCGAGGCGTAGTCGGCGTCGTCGCCGAACACGGTGTAGTACACAGTGGCGTCCCGCAGGTCGGGGGTGACCCGCGCGTCGGTGACCGTCACCATCGCCAGCCGCGGGTCCTTCACCTCGTGCTCCAGCCCGGATGCCACGATCTGCGCGATGCGCTTGGCGAGCCTGCGGGCGCGCGCCGTATCAGCCACAGCGCACCTCCTTCGGGGAAAGTTCAGTTCATCTGACAAGCAGTGCCAGCCGCTTGCGGTGTGGGACTCCGTTCGCACCGCCGCGGGGGCGACGGTAACTCCCGCAGGAGCCGGCACCCGCACCACGACGCAAAACGACCGCGAAAAGCTCCTAGTCCTCCGGTCCCAGCATGCGCTGCCGGGCCGAAAGCAATTCGAGTTCGGGGCGTGCGGCGACCAGGCGCTCGCACGCGTCCAGCACATCGCGCACGTGCGCGGCGTCGCCGGAGACCGCCGCTACGCCGAACAGCGCGCGGCGGTGCAGGTCCTGGTTCCCGGCCTCGGCGACGGCAACCTCGAAGCGCCGCCGCAACTCGGCCACCACGGGCCGGACGACAGCACGCTTCTGCTTCAGGGAGTGGACATCGCCGAGCAGGACGTCCAGTTCGAGCACACCAACGTACATGGGTGGTCCTCACGCGGGTACGAACCGCTGCACAGGGGGCCGCCGAAGTGACGACCCCCTGCGCAGTACCGGCTCAGTCGCGCGGCTTCTCGCGCATCTCGTAGGGCTCGATGACGTCCCCGACCTTGATGTCGTTGTACGACCCCAGGGTCAGACCGCATTCGAAGCCTTCGCGGACCTCGGTCGCGTCGTCCTTGAACCGCTTCAGCGAGTTGATGCTGAGGTTCTCGGCGACCACCACGTTGTCCCGCAGCAGGCGTGCCTTGGCGTTGCGCTTGATGATGCCCTCGGTGACCATGCAACCTGCGATGGAACCGACCCGGGAGGACTTGAAGACCTCGCGGACCTCGGCCCTGCCCAGTTCGACTTCCTCGAACTCGGGCTTGAGCATGCCCTTGAGGGCCTGCTCGATGTCCTCGATCGCGCGGTAGATCACCGAGTAGTACCGGATCTCCACGCCCTCACGGTTGGCGACCTCGGACGCCTTGCCCTCGGCCCGGACGTTGAAGCCCAGGACGATGGTGTTCTCCGCGGTGGCGAGGTTGATGTCCGACTCGTTGATGCCACCGACGCCGCGGTGAATCACCCGGAGCTCGACCTCTTCGCCGACCTCGATCTTCATCAGGGACTCTTCGAGCGCCTCGACGGTACCCGAGTTGTCACCCTTGATGATCAGGTTCAGCTGGTTGGTCTCCTTGAGCACCTTGTCCAGGTCCTCGAGGCTGACCCGCTTGCGCTTGGCCGCGTTCTGCGCCTCGCGGATGCGGGCCCCGCGGCGGTCGGCGATCTGCCGGGCCACCCGGTCCTCGTCGACTACCAGGAAGGTGTCGCCCGCACCCGGCACCGACGTGAAGCCGATGACCTGCACCGGCCGCGACGGCAGCGCCTCGGAGACGTCCTCGTCGTTCTCGTTGATCATCCGGCGGACGCGACCGTATGCATCGCCGGCCACCACCGAGTCGCCGACCCGCAGCGTGCCGCGTTGCACCAGCACCGTGGCCACCGGACCGCGGCCGCGGTCGAGGTGGGCCTCGATCGCCACGCCCTGGGCGGGCATGTTCCTGTTGGCCCTCAGGTCCAGCGCCGCATCCGCGGTGAGCAGGATCGCCTCAAGAAGGTTGTCGATGTTGGTGCCCTGCTTCGCCGAGATGTCGACGAACATGGTGTCGCCGCCGTACTCCTCGGCAACCAGGTTGTACTCGGTCAGTTGCTGACGGATCTTGGCCGGGTTCGCACCCTCGACGTCGATCTTGTTGACCGCGACCACGATCGGCACACCGGCCGCCTGGGCGTGGTTGATCGCCTCCACCGTCTGCGGCATGACGCCGTCGTCGGCGGCCACCACCAGCACGGCGATGTCGGTCGACTTGGCACCACGGGCACGCATGGCTGTGAACGCCTCGTGACCGGGGGTGTCGATGAACGTGATCGGCCGCTTGTTGCGTTCCAGCTCGGTGATGACCTGGTAGGCACCGATGTGCTGGGTGATGCCACCGGCCTCGCCGGCCTGCACGTTCGTCTTCCGGATGGTGTCCAGCAGTCGCGTCTTACCGTGGTCGACGTGACCCATGACGGTCACCACCGGCGGACGGGCCGCCAGCTCGTCCTCGGAGCTGCCCGGGTCGCCGTAGCTGATGTCGAACGACTCCAGCAGCTCCCGGTCCTCGTCCTCCGGACTGACCATCTCGATCTGGTAGTTCATCTCCTGGCCGAGGAGCTCCAGCACCTCGTCGGAGACGGACTGGGTCGCGGTGACCATCTCACCGAGGTGGAACATCGCCTGTACCAGCGAGGCCGGGTTGGCGTTGATCTTCTCGGCGAAGTCGGTCAGCGAAGCACCGCGGCGCAGGCGAACAGTCTCGCCGTTGCCGCGCGGGAGGCGGACGCCGCCGACCGACGGCGCCTGCATGTTCTCCATGTACTCCTGGCGCTTCTGCCGCTTCGACTTGCGACCGCGCTTGGCCGGACCGCCGGGGCGACCGAACGCACCGGCCGCACCGCCGCGACCACCGGGACCGCCCGGACGGCCACCGCCGCCGCCGGGACGACCGCGGAAGCCACCGCCGGCCGGGGCGCCGCTGGGCGCACCGCCGCCGCCACCGCCACCGCCGCGGAAGCCGCCGCCCCCACCGGGACGACCGCCGCCACCGCCGGGACGACCGCCACCGCCGCCGCCCGGTCCACCACGACCGCCGCCACCGCCGCCGCCACCACGGCCGCCGCCGGGACCGCCGCCGCTGCGCTGCGGTCGGGGTGGCATCATGCCGGGGTTCGGACGGGGCGGCATCATGCCCGGGTTCGGGCGTGAGCCACCGTCACCGCGCGGCGCGTTGCCCGCGGCCGGTGCCGTGCCGGCACCCTGACCGCCGCCCTGGCGCTGGCCGCCGGGACCACCGTGCTGGCGGCCGGGGCCCTGCCCGCCGCCCTGACGGCCGCCCGGGCCCGGCCGCGGCGGCCGCTGCTGCGGCGCTCCGCTGCCGACGCCGAACGGGTTGTTGCCGACGCGCGGCTGCCGCGGGCCTGGCTTCGGCGCCTTCGGGCGCGGCGGGACCACGCCGGCGTCGCCGTCGCCGCCCGACTTCGGGCTCGGCTTCGGGCTGGGCTTAGGGCTCGGCTTCGGACCGGGCTTCGGGCCCGATGCAGGCCTGTGCTCGGTCTTGGGGCCCGGCGCCGGTCGGGTCTCGGCCTTGGCGGCCGGGACCTGCTCGACCGGCTTGAACTCCGGCTCGGGCTTGGGCATCGGCTTCGGGCCCGGCTTGGGGCCGGGCTTGGGACGCTCACCGGCCGGCCCCTCGGGGCGCGGACCGGGCTTGGGTCCAGGCTTCGGCGCCGCCGCTTCGGCGCGGGACGGCCTGGGCTCTGCCGGAGCGGGCTTGCCGCCGCCGCTGGCGTCGCTCTTCTTCGACGCCGAGGGCTTGGCGAGCGCGTCACGGAGTCTGCGCGCCACCGGGGCTTCCACGGTGGACGACGCGGACTTCACGTACTCGCCCTGCTCGGCGAGCTTGTTCAGAACTTCCTTGCTGGTAACACCGAGCTCTTTGGCGAGCTCATGTACGCGGGCCTTGCCTGCCACTGCTCTCCTCATCTGGGTGAGGCCGGGCGGCAGTCCCGCTCGACCTCGTCCTATCGCCGATGCGCGTTCATGGCTTCAGCTTCACGGCTGATTCATGACGGGTCGACCTGCTTTCCTTCAGTTGCCTGGCGCGGGACGGATCCCGCGTCGGTCATGTCTTGAGCTGCCAGCGGCGGTTGCCCGGCACTCAGGTGAGCCTGCACGGCTGAGGTGTCCAGGGCTCCCGGCGCACGCAGTGCACGCGGAAAAGCCCGGCGCCGCTCGGCCAGACGAAGGCACGCCGGATCAGGGTGCAGCCATGCTCCCCGGCCCGGTTGCCGACGTCGTGGATCGGGAACAGCGACGGGACCCGCCCGACCGACCTTAGCCACCACTCGTAGCAGCTCCGAGGACGACGTCCGGGCACGGCACCCCACGCAAGTACGCACCGGCCCACGGCTCTCGCCGCGTTCGCCGGAGACACATGTGCGGATTGTCGCTCCCCTCGCGTCGACCTCCTGTGATTCTAACCCGACGAGGTTACTCGGCCGAACCCACGGTCGGCAGACCTTCCACCGCGGGGTCGAGCCCGGGCGCCTGCGCCGGAGGCTGGCCCGCCGCACTGGTGGGTTCACCGGGGTCGACGTCGCTGCGGATGTCGATCCGCCAGCCGGTCAGCCGCGCCGCCAGCCGGGCGTTCTGGCCTTCCTTGCCGATCGCCAGCGAGAGCTGGAAGTCCGGCACGACCACCCGAGCGGTCTTGGTCCGCTCGTCGACGACCTCCACCGAGACTACCTTGGCCGGCGACAGGGCGTTGCCGACGAAGGTGGCCGGGTCGTCCGAGTAGTCGATGATGTCGATCTTCTCGCCACCCAGCTCGCTCATCACGTTGCGCACCCGGGAGCCCATCGGCCCGATGCAGGCGCCCTTGGCGTTGACGCCGCTGACCGTCGAGCGCACCGCGATCTTGGAGCGGTGCCCGGCCTCCCGCGCCACCGCGGGGATCTCCACGGTGCCGTCGGCGATCTCCGGCACCTCCAGCGCGAACAGCCGCCGCACCAGGTTCGGGTGGGTGCGTGACAGCGTGATCTGCGGTCCGCGCGCGCTCCGGGAAACCCCGACGACGTAGCACTTGATCCGGGTGCCGTGCTCGTAGTTCTCGCCGGGCACCTGCTCAGCGGCGGGAATCACACCTTCGCTGTCCCCGACCTGCACGATGACCATGCCGCGGGAGTTGGCCCGGGCGTCACGCTGGATGACACCGCCGAGGATCTCACCTTCCTTGGTGGCGAACTCGCCGAAGGTCCGCTCGTGCTCGGCATCGCGCAGGCGCTGCAGGATGACCTGCCGCGCGGTGGTCGCCGCGATCCGCCCGAAGCCCTCCGGGGTGTCGTCCCATTCCTCCTCCACGCTGCCGTCGGCGGCCAGGGTGTGCGCGATGACCCGCACGACACCGGTCTTGCGGTCCACCTCCACCCGCGCGTGCGACTGGTGCCCTTCGGTGTGGCGGTATGCGGTGAGCAGTGCCGATTCGATCGCTTCCAGGACCGTCTCGAACGGGATGTCCTTGTCGCGTTCGATCGCACGCAGCGCCGCGATGTCGACGTTCACCTCGACTCCTCCGTGTCTTCCTGGTCGTCCCCCGCTTGGGAAACGCCGCCCGCAGCACGCTCCAGCTTGACCAAATCCTCCGCCGGTGGCTGCTGGAACTCCACCTCGACCACCGCGCGTTCGACATCACGGTAGGCCACCCGGCGCAGCTCGCCGCCGACCAGCACCGTGACGCCTTCATCATCGGCTTCCCCGACCCGCGCCACAAACTTCTCGCCGCCGGTGAACCTGATCTTGACCAGCCGGTAGCGCGCCCGCCGCCAGTGCCGCGCGCGGGTCAGCGGCCGGTCCACGCCCGGCGAGGTGACCTCCAGCGTGTAGGAGCCGGCCAGCACATGCTCGTGCGCGTCCAGCACCTCCGACACCGCGCGGCTGACGACGGAGATCTCGTCGAGCCCGACCCCGTCGTCGGAGTCGATGACGACCTTGATCAGCCGGCGGCGGCCGGCCTGCTGCACGTCGAACTCCTCCAGGTCGAAGCCCGTTCGAGCCACGGCCTCGGCTACGACGGGCTCCAGCTGCGCGGTGATCGCACCGCGCGGCGGGCTGGACACGTTGGCACTCCCTAAATTTCGATCGGGGTCTGTACAGACCTGGCAACATCGCGGCACCGGTCGCGGGGCCGGTCAGCCCGCGGTGCCGACACGACCATGCTGCCCGTGCCGGCCGCGGTCGACCAGGGTATCGCGTCCACCCACACCCGAGCGCGGCATGGGACCCCAACGATCGGCGGATCGAGTCGGCGACCATGCGGATCCCCACCGGCGGTGCCGGGGCGTTCGGCCGGGTGATCGCCTGGCAGGATACGACGGCGTGGAATCCTCCTCGCGAGCCAGGTCGGTGCTGGGGCGGCGGAGCGTGCTGCGGCTGTTCGCGGCCGTGCCGGCCGCCGCCGCGTTGACCGCGGCGTGCAGCTCGGCACCCGACGAGCCCGACCCGTTGTTGGCACTGGCGGCGGCGGCGAAATCCGACGCCCAGCTCGCGAAGGCGATCGCGCAGTCGCATCCGGAACTGGCCGACGCCGCCAACGAGATCGCCACCGCGCGGAGCGCGCACGCCGACGCGATGCAGCGCGAGATCGACCGGCTCGCCCCGCGCGATCCGAAAGACCCGCCGTCGGTGCCCGTACCGGCACCGAAGCAGGCCCCGGGATCGGCGAACGCAGCGGCGAAGACGCTGCGCGATGCGCTGACCGGGGCGCAGGACGCGGCGGCCAAGCTGGTACCGGGGCTGCCGCCCTACCGGGCCGGGCTGGCGGGGTCGGTCTCGGCGAGCTGCGCGAGCCTGCGGGAGGTGCTCGGATGACGGAGCTTTCGGAGGAAGCGGGCAATGCGCTGCGCAGCGCATTGAGCGCGGAGCACGCGGCCGTGTGGGTGTACGGGCTGGCGAGCGCGTTCGCGGGCGAACCCCGCGTGCGCGGCGCGATCGACGACGCGATGAAACAGCACCAGAGGCTGCGCGACACCGCGGAGCGGACGCTCCGCGACGCGGCGCAGACGCCGCCGGCGGCTCAGCCGGCGTACTCCGTCGGGGGGCCGGTGAGCGGCCAGGAAGCGGCGATCGGGCTGTTGGTCACGGCGGAGAACGACTGCGAGATCGGCTGGCGGTCGGTGTTGGAGAACACCGAGGACCCCGCGCTCCGCGGCATCGCGCTCGATGGCCTCACCACCTCAGCGGTCCGGGCCACCCGCTGGCGGCTCACCATCGGCAGGCAACCGGCCGCACAACTCTTCCCCGGCCAGCCCTGACCTCCCCGGCCGCCGACGCGGGTTCGCGGGTGGGCCCGTGCGCGGTTTTGCGGACTCGCACGAACTGACCAGCGGAAACGCGGCACTGCCGGGAGCGAACCGGGGCGTGTGGGACCTGCCGGGGTGCCCGGGTGTCAGCGCGGGGTCTGCTCCTGGGGCCAGCCGAGCTTCAGGACTTCGCGGGTCACGTCGAGCAGGGCCGGGTCCTTCTTCGGCGTGTTCTTGTCGTAGTAGGCCGAGTCGCCGATCACCACGAGCCGGAACTGGCGGTCCGAGGCGTAGGCGTCGTCTTCCAGCGCGGGCATGCCCTTGGTGCCGTCCCGGCCGTCGTCGACCAGGTCCCGGATGTTGCCAGTGCCGTCCTTGGTGGTCAGGTCGTTCAGCTGCTGCGCGGTCGCCGCGTCCGGCATCAGGACGGTGACCAGCGAGGTCAGCACACGGGTGCCGTCGGGCAACGTGGTGCTGTAAAGCGCCCGCGTGAGATGCGTGCACTCCTGCTTCTGGAAGAAACTCTTGATCTTGGCGGTGGAGACGTTCTGGCAGCCCTGGAACGCCTCTTCGCGGTGGATCGGCGTGAACTGGTAGCGCGGCAGGTCCGGCGGCGGCGGCGCGGCCTCCTCGCCGCTGTCCGGCTTCAGCATCAGCCAGATCAGGCCGGACAGCACCGAGATCACCAACAACCCGAGCCCTCGCAGCAGCCAGCTCGCCGATGTGATGCGGCGCGGTTGCGACACCTGGGCGGCCTGCCGACTCGTCGGCTGGTGCATCTGCGGTCGCGGCGCATCGGGTCGTGGCGGTTCGGGGCGTGGCGGTTCGGGGCGTGGCGGTTCGGGGCGGGGCGGTTCGGGGTGGGGCGGCAGGTCCTGGCGGGGCGGCGCGGCGAACGCAGGGCGGGTGGCCTCTTCCGGTGGCACCGCCGGCGCGCGATCAGGCCTGATCAGCGAATTGTCGCGGCGCAGCGGCGTGGTTTCACGCTGCGTGTTGTCTTGTGCTCCCGTCATCTCTTCGGGCACACCTGGTCGGTCCGGCACGAGCACCAACGGTAGCGGGCGCGGATTACAAGATGGACACCCCTGATGTTCATCGCAACGCGAGCACCGCGCGCTCGACGTCGGCACCGGTGTTGTAGAGGTGGAACGACAGCCTCGCCCGGCCCGCCCGCGCCGCGCAGGCGACCCCGGCCGCGGTCAGCTTCGACACCGCGTCGGGCACCTGCACCGAGACGATCGCCGAGCCTGCGGCGGGCAGGTCCAGGGCCGTCCGGAACTCGTCGGCCAGCCCGGCGCAGTGCTTGGCGACGGCGGTCATGTCGATCCCAGCCAGCCAGTCCATCGCCGCGGCCGCGCCGACCTGCGCCAACCACGTGGGCGAGAGGTCGAGCGCGCGGGCACCGTCCGCCAGCCGCAGGGGCAGGCCGTAGGTGGAGCTCCACGGGTCCTGGCCCGCGTACCAGTTCGCACTGCTCGGCCGGATCTCGGGCGCATCCGGGTGGACCGCCAGCCAGGCGGCGCCGCGCGGCGACAGCAGCCACTTGTAGGCCGCGCCCACGACCCAGTCGGCCCAATCGAGCTGCAACGGCAGCCAACCGAGTGCTTGCGTGACGTCGAGCAGTACCCGCGTCGAGTTCGCCGCGGCGACCTGCCGCAGGCCGTCGAGATCGGCGATCCGGCCGTCGCTGGACTGCACGACGCTGACCGCGACCACGTCGTGATCGGCGGCGTGCTCGGCGATCTCGGACAGCTCGACCTCGGTCACCCGCACTCCCCTGTCCCGCTGTGCGGCGAAGGGGAAGACCACGCTGGTGAACTCGTTCGCGGCGACCAGCACGCGGGCCCCGGCCGGCAGGCTCGCGGCGACCAGGCCGACGAGTTGGGAGGCGGTGGATCCGATCGCCACCCGCTCCGCGGTGGTGCCGATCAGGCGGGCGAACGCGGCCCGCGCGGTGGCCACGGCCGGGTCGAAGTCCTTCGGTCCGTCGAGGCCGCTTCCCCAGCGCGCCACCGAATCGGCGACCGCGCGGGCCGCGTCGACGGGCGGGATGCCGATGCTCGCGGTGTTCAGGTAGCCGTCCGGGACGTCGAAGGTCGCACCGAATGCCTCTCGCATGCCCGCATCCTCGCACCGGCTGGGCCGATTCGGTACGGCTGCCTAGTGTAGAACCCATGCACAGCGAGGAAATCGAGGTCCGGACCGGCTCCGTGGAGGTCGTCTACGACCTGGGCGCGGAGTGCGACCGGTTCTTGCGTTCGGCCGGGGCCCGCGACGGGCTGCTCAACGTCTGGGTGCCGCACGCGACCGCCGGGCTGGCGATCATCGAGACCGGCGCGGGCAGCGACGACGACCTGCTCGCCGCGCTGCGGGACCTGCTGCCCGCGGACGACCGCTGGCGGCACCGGCACGGTTCGCCGGGGCACGGCCGGGACCACGTGCTGCCCGCGTTCGTCCCGCCGTACGCGACAATCCCGGTACTGGGTGGCGAACTCGCACTGGGCACCTGGCAGTCGGTGTGCCTGGTGGACACCAATGTGGACAATCCGGTTCGCCGAGTCCGCTTGAGCTTCCTACCCGGCTGAGCTCGGAACTCGCCAATTCGAGCGAAGATCTTGTGCGGGGCGTTCCCGGGCGCGCAATCTGTGCGTTCGTGACGACAACAACTGGTGGCACCCGCCGACTCGCCCGCGTGGTGTCCGCGGGCGTGGTCGGAACCACCGTCGAGTTTTACGACTTCTTCCTCCATGGGGCCGCCACGGCCACCATCTTCGGACCGGTCTTCTTCCCGCACCAGGACGGGCTGCTCGCCGTGCTGCTTGCGCTGGTCACCTATACCGTCGGGTTCGCCGCCCGACCGCTGGGCGGGCTGGTGTTCGGCCACTTCGGCGACCGCGTCGGCCGCAAGCGGCTGCTGCGTGCAGGCGTTGGCGATGCTCGGCGGCGGGGCGTTGTCCGACCGGCTCGGCCGCCGCCCGGTGGCGGTCACCGCCGCCATCGGATGTGCACTGTGGACGATCATCTTCTTCCCGATGGTCGCGAGCCACGACCCGGTGCTGTTGTTCCTGGCGGTGGCGGTCGGCCTGCTGCTGCACGGCACGATGACCGGGGCGCAATCCGCCTTCTACCCGAGCTTTTCGGCACTTCGGTGCGCTATTCAGGTGTTTCGGTGGGGTATCAGGCCGCCACGGTGTTCGCCGGTGCCGCCGCGCCGCTGGCGGGCGCGGCGCTGCTGCGGGCGACACATTCGGCGATGCCGGTGGCGATCATGCTCGTCTGCTGCCTTGCGCTGACGGTGGTGGGCATGTCGATCGTCACGGAAACGGCCCGCAGCGACCTCGCGTCCTGATACCTGCGATGGCCCGCTCCGGGCGTTCGGCTGGCAGGATGGTGCGGTGACCCGACTCGTGCTGTGGGACATCGACCTGACGCTGATCGACGCCCGGGGCTTCGGCTCCCGCTGGTACCGCCGCGCGCTCGCGGACGTGACCGGCAAGGCGCTGCACCGCATGCCGGACACCGCCGGCCGCACCGAGCTGGCGATCACCACCGACGTGCTGGAGATCCACGGCAGCACCCCCGACGAGCCCACGGTCGCGGCCATGTTCGCGGCGCTGACCAGCGCGGTCGCCGAGACGCGCGACGAGCTGTCGCATCGTGGCAGCGCGCTGCCGGGAGCCGCGCGGGCGCTGACGGCGCTGGCCGCCGAGCCGAGGTTCACCCAGACGCTGGTCACCGGGAACCTCGCGGAAGTCGCCTTCCACAAGCTCGAGTCGTTCGGCCTGCACCACCACATCGACTTCGAGATCGGCGGTTTCGGCGCCGCCTCGGTGCACCGCCACGACCTGATCGCCGACTCCGTCGCCAAGACCGAAGACCGCCACGGCAAGCCGATCTCCCCCGACTCCGTCGTGGTCGTCGGTGACACGCCGCACGACGTCGCGGGCGCGCTGCGCTTCGGCGCCGTCGCGGTCGGCGTGGCCACCGGTTCCAGCAGCGAGGACGACCTCCGCGCCGCCGGTGCCCACGCCGTGCTGACCACCCTCGCCGACACCGACGCGGTGCTCGCCGCGCTGTCGTGAGCTCACCGTTCACGAAAAGTGTCAAAAAGTTCCGTGAGCAGATGACTTGCGCCACCTGCGTGGACCATCAGGAAGACCGGTGGCCTTCACGCTTCCTCGACCACTGCCAGCACGAACAGCCCGTGAGTGGTTTTCGGCGCTATAGCACCGAAAAACGCTCACGGGCCCGAGCAGTCCAGATCGTCAGCCGCGGATGACCTCGATGAGGTGCGGCACGGCGTTGTCGGCCTCGACCTCCGCGCGCTCGCCCGAACGCCGGTCGCGGACCTCGACGACGCCCTTGGTCAAGCCCTTGCCGACCACCAGGACCGTCGGCACCCCGAGGAGCTCGGAGTCGGCGAACTTCACGCCCGGCGACACCGTCCGGTCGTCCAGGATCACCTGCACGCCGGACGCATCGAGCTCGGCCGCGATGGCCTCGCCGCGCTCCCGGATGCTCTCGTCCTTGCCCGCGATCACCACGTGCACGTCGGCGGGCGCCACCTCGCGCGGCCACACCAGGCCTTGCTCGTCGTGGCTCTGCTCGGCGATCGCGGCGACCAACCGCGAAACCCCGACGCCGTAGGAGCCCATCGTGATCCGCTTCGGCTTGCCGTCCTGGCCGAGCGCGTCCAGCGAGAACGCGTCGGCGTACTTGCGACCGAGCTGGAAGATGTGGCCGATCTCGATACCCCGCGCGGCGACCAGGGTGCCCTGGCCGTCCGGCGACGGGTCGCCCTCGCGGACCTCGGCGGCCTCGATGGTGCCGTCCGGGGTGAAGTCTCGGCCGCACAGCAGGTCCACCACGTGGTGGTCGGCCTTGTCGGCGCCGGTGACCCAAGCCGTCCCGGTCACCACGCGCGGGTCGACCAGGTAGCGAACCCCGTTGTCCTGCAGCGCCTTCGGGCCGATGTAGCCCTTGACCAGGAACGGGTTGGCGGCGAAATCGGCCTCCTCCAGCAGCGCCACCTCGGCGGGCTCCAGTGACGCCTCCAGCCGCTTCATGTCGACCTCGCGGTCCCCAGGCACGCCCACGGCCAGCAGCTGCCAGTCCTGCGAGCCCGGCTGCCGGGTCTTGACCAGCACGTTCTTCAGCGTGTCGGCCGCAGTGAACTTGCGTTCGGTGTTGGCGTTGAGGAAGTCGACCAAGGTCTCGATGGTCGGCGTGTTCGGGGTGTGGTGGACCTGGGCGGCCGCCTTGCCCTCGATCGGCTCGGCGGGCGGCGCGGGGGTGACCACGGCCTCGACGTTGGCGGCGAAGCCCGACCCGGTGCTGCGGACGAAGGTGTCCTCACCGGTCTCGCTCTCGGCGAGGAACTCCTCGGACGCCGAGCCGCCCATCGCGCCGGAGGTGGCCGCGACGATCACGTAGCGCAGCCCGACCCGGTCGAAAATCCGGATGTAGGCGTCGCGGTGCAGCTGGTAGGAGTTGGCCAGCCCCTCGTCGTCCAGGTCGAAGGAGTAGGAGTCCTTCATGACGAACTCGCGGCCGCGCAGGATGCCGGCGCGGGGCCGCTCCTCGTCCCGGTACTTGGTCTGGATCTGGTACAGCATGACCGGGTAGTCCTTGTAGGAGCTGTATTCGCCCTTGACCGTGAGCGCGAACAGCTCCTCGTGCGTCGGGCCGAGGAGGTAGTCGCCGCCCTTGCGGTCCTTCAACCGGAAAAGGTTCGGGCCGTACTCGGTCCAGCGGTTGGTGGCCTCGTAGGGCTCCCTCGGCAGCAGCGCGGGGAAGTGGATCTCCTGCGCACCGATCGCGTTCATTTCCTCGCGCACGATCTCCTCGATCTTGCGCAGCACCCGCAGGCCCAGCGGCAGCCACGAGTAGATGCCCGGCGCGATCCGGCGGACGTAGCCGGCGCGGACGAGCAGCTTGTGGCTCGGCACCTCGGCGTCGGCCGGATCCTCGCGCAGGGTACGCAGGAACAACGTCGACATCCTCGTGATCACGGCTACTAGCTCCTCATCCGGCCTGATTCGTCAACGGCAGGGTAGCGACCCACCCCGGGGTCACCACCAGCGGATTACCCACGTCACCCGGCGGGTGTCGGGGTCGGCGCATATCTTCGGCGCCATGGCACTGAGTATCGGCATGGTGACGATCGACTGCGCATCACCCCGGGAGCTGGCCGAGTTCTGGACGCAGGCCTTGGACACCTCGGTCGTCTTCGACGACGATAAGTTCGTGATGCTCGCCGCGAACAAGGAGGGCGGTGTGGCGCTCGCGCTGCAGCGGGTGCCCGAGCCGCGCGCCGGGAAGAACCGGGTGCACGTGGACCTGGACACCACCGACCGGCGGGCCGAGGTGCGCCGCCTCGTCGAGCTGGGGGCGACGGAACTGGGTGAGCACGACGGGCCCGACGGCCTGCGGTGGACCGTGCTCGCGGACCCGGAGGGCAACGAATTCTGCGTCGCGAGCGGGCACTGATCCGGTTGGCCCCTCGTCGAGCCGCCGCGCCCTAACAGCAACCACCAACCGAACCCTCTCCCCCCTGACCCCTGACCCACGCGCATCACACACTCCACCCCACCGGTTCCACCCTCACCTCCCAGACTCGGGGTCCCGCAATTTCAATGGAAATCGAACCCCCGATTTCCATTGAAATTGCGGGAGTTATCCACAGGGGACCCGATCTATCCACAGATTTTCGACGAGGTGTATCTGATCAGGGGTCTCGCGCCTCTACATCTATATGACATCCCAATCGATCCCACCCGAAATCGGCGACAACCCCCACAACCTCTTCCTCCGCTCCGAGGCCATCGCCGCGGGCATCACCGACTGGCAGTTGCGGAGCAGTGCGTTCCGCAAGGTGCTGCACGGTGTTTACACCACCAGCGACACCCGGCTGACGCACGAGCTGAAATGTGCCGCAGCCGCCATGACCTTGCCGAGCGGCTCGGTGATCACCGGCCGGTCCGCGGCGACGCTGCGTGGCGTTCCGCTCGCGGACTTCAGGACTCCGGTCGAAGTGATCGTGCCGCGCAAGGACGGGATGCTTCGCAGGCAAGGTCTGCGAAGCACCGCCGTCCGAGCGTTCGACTTCGAGCATTCGTCGTGGCGCGGGATCGGGGTGGCGGGATTCCCGCGCGTTTCGTTCGACGTGCTGAAGCAGCGCTCAATATCCCAAGCCGTCGCGTACTGCGACGCGCTGCTGCACTCGGGATGCATCACGATCGAGGAGATCGCGGGTTTCCTGGTAGGCAGGAAGGATCATGGGATCGTCCGGGCGCGCATGCGGCTCGAACTTCTCGACGGCCGCGCGGAGTCCGTGCCGGAGTCGATCCTTCGCGTCGAACTTGTGCTACGCGGCCTACGCCCGGTTCCGCAGTTGGAGGTATTCGACGGTGACGGGTTCGTCGCGCGGGTAGACCTCGGCTTCGAAGCCGCCCGGGTCGCGGTCGAGTACGACGGGGGATGGCATGCGGACCCAGCGCAGATCAAGCGCGACGAGATCCGGCGGAACCGTCTCAGGTGTCTCGGATGGGTCGTCATCGTCGTGACGAACGACCAACTCCTGGAGGGGTTCGACCAGGTCGTTGCGAAGATTGAAGCCGCACTGAACCACCAGTACGCAAGTTCCATTGAAATCGAAGGTCCGATTTCAATGGAAATTGCGTGAACCTCGGGAGGGGCGCTGCGCACGGGGCTCGTTGGCGTTGGACTGGGGGCGCTTACCCTGGTGGGGTGTTGATTCTGCTTCCTCCTTCGGAGACCAAGTCGGTCGGCGGGTCGGGCTCGCCGCTGGACCTGGACGGTCTGTCGCACCCGGAGTTGACTCCCACCAGGCGGAAGCTGATCGAGGCACTGTCCACTTTGGCCGACGACGTGCCCGCCAGCCTGGAGGCGCTCGGGCTGTCGGAGCGGCAGGGCGACGAGGTCCGGCGCAACTCCGAGCTCTGGGATTCGCCCACCGCGCCGGCCTTGGAGCGCTACACCGGGGTGCTCTACGACGCCCTCGACGTGCGTTCGCTGTCGGCGGTGGAACGCAAGCAGGCCGATGCTCGGCTCGCCGTCGCCTCGGCGCTGTTCGGCATCGTGCACGGCACGGACTCGATTCCGGCCTACCGGCTCTCCGGTGGCAGTTCGCTGCCCGGCCTGGGCACGTTGCGCAGCGCGTGGCGGCCGGCGCTGGAGCCGGTGCTGGCCGCGGCCGATGACCTCGTCGTCGACCTGAGGTCCGGCGCTTACGCCGCGTTGGCCAGGGTTCCCAGCGCCGTGGAGGTGCGCGTGCTGTCCGAGGACGCGACGGGCAAGCGCAAGGTGGTCAGCCACCACAACAAGGCGCACAAGGGGAAGCTGGCGCGGGCGCTCGCCCAGTCGCCGGACGAGCCCGCCGAGGTCGAGGACGTCATCGACGTGGTCAACGACGCCGGCCTGCGCGTGGAGCGCGAAGGCACCCGCAAGCTCTGCGTCGTCGTCCGGGCCTGATCACCGGAGGACGGGAGCACAATGGTCGGACCGCTCGCCTCGCACGCGCAGAACCCTGCGGATGACTTTGCGATCCTCGTCGTGACCGGACCGGTGTCGGTGCTGTTTGCGGCGTGATCTGGTGGATGTTGTTGCGACGTTGGCCGAGCAGGGATTCACCCACGGCGACCTGTCTGTGTACAACGTGCTGGTGCACGACGGCCGGCTGATGTTGATCGACCTGCCGCAGGCGGTCGACCTAGCGGCGAATCCGCTGGGGCTCACCTACCTTCGACGTGACGCGGACAACATCGCCGGCTGGTTCCGCGCCCGCGGCACCGACGAGCACCGGGCAGACCCGTAGGAACTCGCGGTTCTCCTTGCCAAAGCGGGAAATCTGATGTGATCGCGGTCTCAGGGCCGGGTCCGAGCCACCGCGCACGCCAGCCACCGGCGACCGTGCGCGATCGGCTAGACTCAGCGCTGAACCGGCCGGGAGAACCACCGGCCCATCCGCGAGTCGACGGACTCGAAATCCACCTATCGGCGCGAACGCGCCGGGCTCGTCCTTGAGATCGCACGCGGCCCCCGCGAAGCCTCCCCGTGACGCGCCGTCTTCCGGGAGTTTCTTCGTGTCATCAAGTTCGTTCACCACGCCCGCGCGCTCGTCCCGCCGACCCCGCCGACGCCGCCCGCAGGCGCAGCAGCCAACGCCGAAGCGAAGCCTGTTCGACGAGGTCGGCGTCACGGCCGTCGACCCGGCGCCCTTCGACCAGCTCGGGCTGCCCAACCGCCTGGTGCGCGCCCTGGCGGACAACGGGATGGTCGAGGCGTTCCCGATCCAGGCGGCGACCATCCCGGACGCATTGACCGGCCGCGACGTGCTCGGCCGGGGCCAGACCGGGTCCGGCAAGACACTCGCCTTCGGCCTGCCCCTGCTGGCGATGCAGCAGGGCAACGCCCGCCCGCTGCACCCGCGCGGGCTGGTGCTGGTGCCCACCCGCGAACTGGCCACGCAGGTCACGGACGCGCTCAAGCCGCTGGCCAAGTCGCTCGGGCTCTACGTCCGCGAGGTCGTTGGCGGCACGTCGTTCACCCGGCAGGTCGATACGCTGCGCCGGGGCGTGGACGTGCTCGTCGCGACGCCCGGCCGCCTGGCCGACCACGTGCGCCAAGGCACGTGCGTGCTGTCCGAAGTGGAGCGGACCGCGCTCGACGAGGCCGACCAGATGGCGGACATGGGCTTCCTGCCGCAGGTCCGGGAACTGCTCGACCTGGTCCCCGCCGACGGCCAGCGCCTGCTGTTCTCCGCGACGCTGGACGGCGACGTCGACAAGCTGGTCGAGCGCTACATGACCAACCCGGTGGTGCACTCGCTCGCGCCGCCGGCGGCGAGCGTGGACAGCATGGAGCACCACCAGTTCCTGGTGTCCGCAGCCGAGAAGCAGGCTGTGCTCGCCCGCATCGCGGCCCGCGAGGGCCGCACGATCATGTTCGTGCGCACCAAGCACCATGCTGACCGCCTGGCGAAGAAGCTGCGCGCGGCCGGAATCCGCGCCGGGGCACTGCACGGCGGCAAGGCCCAGAACGCGCGAACCCGCATCCTCGACGAGTTCAAGAGCGGCGAGACCGAAACCCTGGTGGCGACGAACGTCGCGGCGCGCGGCATCCACGTCGACGACGTCAGCCTCGTGGTGCACGTCGAACCCCCGACCGACCCCAAGGACTACCTGCACCGAGCGGGCCGCACGGCCCGAGCGGGCGCGACCGGCACTGTCGTCACCCTGGTCACCGACGACCAGAAGCAGGCCTTCCGGACCATGGCGAACCAAGCCGGCGTGACGGCCACGACCACCACGGTCAGCCCGGAAGACGCCGAACTGACGCGCCTGACCGGTGCCCGCGAGCCCATCGGCGTCGCCATCGCCACCCCGAAACGCGAAGCACCGCGCAGCCGCGGTGCGCAGCAGCGCGAGCGCGGTGCGCAGCAAGGCGAAGCGCGGCGTAGCCGTGGCGCGAAGCACGGTGAAGCGTCGCGCGGGCGCGACGCGGGCAGAGCGCAGCGCTCGTCCCACGAGCCCGGCGAACGCCGGGGCGAGCCCCGCGGGCGCGGGCCGCGCCGTGCGGAGCGCGGCTTCGGCGGCCAGAACCCCCGCGGCGGCGCCGACGGCGGACGCGCAGCGGCCGGAGGCCACAGCGAAGCCGGAGGCCGCGGCAGCGGCGGAGGCGGCCGCAACGCGCACGGCCCGTCGGGCCGGAGCGGGCGGGGAGGCCACGGCGCCCGCAACGACCGCGGCGGAATGCGACGCGACCGCACGTAGGCGCCGAGTCCGCTGCGAAACCGCGCCGACCTCAAGACATCGGCAGCATGGGCGCAGTTCCACGAGGGATTGCGCCCATGCTCCCTTGAAGTGCTCTTTCAGGAGTGGCGTCGTCACGTAGACCTGGATGAACGTCGACTGCCAGCGAGACCTCGATCTCCCGGGCGATCGCGGCATCGCGGCTACGGCCGGTGGCCGAAAGCCCGGTCAAGAGCTCGGTCGCAACGCGGGACCAGCCAGCTGCCTATGCGACTGTCCGTCCACTGAGGAACCAGAGGATGCCGGTCCTGGACCACCAGAACGGGCGCTTCAGCGGGCCGCATTCCCGTTTCCGCAGGCCAAGTGCCGTAAGCCTGTTGGTTGCCATAGCAGCCCAAGAGGCTCACGGGGCGCACCTGCGCAGCTAACGTCCAGGCAGGAGTCGTCGTGCTCAGCTGACCGACGTCCCGCTCACCTGGTCACCACTACCCGCCTCCACCCGATCCGAGAGCTCCCTATTTCAGGGCTGCGACCGGGCCGATGACGACCACCGCCGGGGGCTTGATGTCGTGGGCCCGGACTTCTTCGGCGACCGCTGCGAGGGTGGTTCGCAGGGAGCGCTGGGTGCTGGTCGTGCCTTCCTGGACCACCGCCACCGGGGTGTCCGCCGGGCGGCCGTTCTTGATCAAGACGTCCGCGAAGGCCTCGATGCGCTGCACCGCCATGAGCAGCACGAGGGTGCCGCGCAGCCGCGCCAGCGCCGTCCAGTCCACCAGGCAACGTTCGTCGTCGGGCGCGACGTGCCCCGAGACGACCACCACCTCGTGGGCGACTCCCCGATGCGTCACCGGCACGTCGGCGACCGCCGGGGCTGCGAAGGCGCTGGTCACACCGGGCACGACCGTGACCGGCACGCCGGCTTCGGCGCACGCCAGCAGTTCCTCGAAACCGCGACCGAAGACGTACGGGTCGCCGCCCTTCAGGCGCACCACGAACTTGCCCGCCCGCGCGTTGTCGATCAACGTGCTGTTGATGACCTCCTGGTTTGCGGCCCGGCCGTAGGGGATCTTGGAGGCGTCGACGACCTCGACGTGCGGACCCAACTCCTCCAGCAGCTCCCGCGGCGCGAGGTGATCGGTGATCACCATGTCCGCCTTGGCCAGCAGGCGGCGCCCGCGCACCGTGATCAGGTCCGGCGCCCCCGGGCCGCCGCCGACCAGCGCCACGCCCGGCTCCGGCGGCTCGGCGTGCTCGTCGGCGACTCCCGCCTGCAGCGCCTCCAGCAGCGCGTCGCGCACCGCCGCACTCCGCCGCGGCTTGCCGCCGGCGAGCACTCCGAGCAGCAGCCCGTCGTGCTCCGCCACTGCGGGCGTCACCGCGCTCCCTTCGGTCGCGCGGTCCGACCGCACGCAGAACACGCGGCGCCGCTGCGCTTCCGCGCCGACCGCGGCGTTCACCGCGTCGTCGGACGCGGCTGCCACCGCGTACCAGGCTCCGTCGAGGTCGCCGTCGCGGTACCCGCGCCGGCTCCAGGTGATCTCCCCGGCGTCGGCCAGGGCCTCCACCGCCGGGGTCGCCCCCGGGGCGATCACCTCGACCGTTGCTCCGGCGCTGATCAGCCGGGGTAGTCGCCGCTGCGCGACGGTGCCCGCGCCGATCACGACGACTCGGCGCCCGGTGAGGTCGAGTCCGGCGAGGTAGTGCTTATCGGGTTGTGTGGCCATGTGCGTGTCCGTGTCCGTGACCGTGTCCGGTCGGATCGTCGGGGTGGTGGTGCGGTGTCTGCGGTGCGCCCAATTTGTCCTCGAACCCCGGCAGCAGCACCCGGTAGGCGCAGGTGTCGCAGTTCATCCGGATGTCGCCGTGCAGGGCCTCGTGGTAGCGCTCCACGACGAGATCTACCAGGGCGTCGCAGTCTCCCAGGTATCCGGCGACGCGGACGTCGATGTCCGGCGCGGAGCTCGCGTACTCGCGTGCCTGGTCGACCACGCGCTGCGGAAGCACGCCGTCGAACAGGAAGTACGGGGCGACCACGATCCGCTTCGCCCCGAGCCTGCGAGCCCGTTCCAGCCCACCGGCGACGTCCGGTGGTGCCAGGGAGATGAACGCGGTTTCTACCGTGTCGAAGCCGCAGGTCTCCTGCAAGAGCCGTGAGACCTTGCACACTTCGGCGTTGGCGTCGGGGTCGGTGGAACCGCGGCCGACGAGCACCACGGCGGTGTCGGGCCAGTCGGCGCGCGGCACCACGGCCTCGATCCGTTCGGCGAGCAGTTCCAGGAGGATCGGGTGCGGTCCGAGCGGGCGGCCGAACACGAACGACGTGCCGGGGTGGCGGCGGACTTCGCGTTCCAGCGCGGCCGGGATGTCGCCCTTGCCGTGCCCGGCGGCGACGAGCACGAGCGGCACGGCGGCCATCCGGCGGTGGCCGCGGGCGGTGAGCTCGCTCCAGGCTTCGGTGACCGCGGGGGCGGACAGCTCGATGAACCCGCCTGCGATGTCGACGCCTGCGGCCGACATCCGGGTGCGCAGGCGGTCGAGGAAGGCGTGGAACTCCGTCACACCGCTTTCGTCCACCGTGCCGTGGCCCACGACCAGCAGCGGTTCGGTCACCGGTTACCTCCAGGTTCTGCCCAGTAGAGGAGGGCATTGATCGCGGCGGCGGCGATGGCCGCACCGCCGCGTTCGGTCAGGGTGGTCACGGCCGGTAGGCCGCTGCGCCGCAGCGCGGCCTTGGCGTCGACCGCGCCGACGAAGCCGACCGGGACGCCGACGACGAGCGCCGGGCTGAGCCGGCCGGTCTCGGCGAGGCGGATCAGCTCGAACAGCGCGGTCGGGGCGTTGCCGATGGCCCACACCGCGCCGTCGGGGTGCTCTTCGGCGGCCAGCCGGATGCCCGCGGCGGATCGGGTCAGGCCGGCGGTCGCGGCGAACTCGGCGACACCGGGGCGGTCCAGGCCGATTTCGGCCGGGCGCGCGGTGATCCCGGCCGCGACCATGCGCACGTCGGTGATCAGCGGCGCGCCGTCGAGCAGCGCCGCGCGGCCGGCCCGCAACGCAGTTTCGCCGGCGACGACCTCGCCGGTCCAGCTCGGGTCGGCGGTGGTGTGCACGACGCGCTCGACGACCGCCCTGGCCAGCGGCGGGAAGTGGGCGAAATCGGCCCTGGACCGCATGATCCGGTAGGACTCGGTCTCGATCGGGTGCACGGTGCGGTCGGCTGGAGTGCCACCGCTCTCCCCGGCTGGAGTGCCACCGCTCTCCCCTGCTGGTGCGAAACCGCCGCTCATTCGACTTCGGGCTCCTTCCGGGATTTGAGGTGCCACCACAGCGCCGCCCCGCCCCAGACCGCCAGGAACAGCCCGAGCGTGATGTAGCCGAGCAGTTCGAACTGGTCGCTCACGGCCGCGATCCCGTCCAGGAACGACAACCCGTGCTCCGCCAGCAGTCCACAGAGGACGATGAAGGCGATCACGGCGGCCAGCACGACGGTCAGGGCCGTGGTGGTCACGTTCACCCACAGCCGCCGCAGGGGCCGCGCCAGCGACCAAGTGTAGGCGCGGGACATCAGCATCCCGTCCACGCTGTCCACTGTGCACATTCCGGCGGCGAACAGCAGCGGCAGGCTCAGCACCGCGATGGCGGACTGGTGTTCGGTCGGCGACACCATGGCCAGCACCGTGATCTCGGTGGCCGTCTGCATGCCGAGCCCGAACAACAGCCCGATGCCGAACAGGTGCCAGGAGCGGCCGACGCCGCGCATCCGCCCGCGCAGCAGCCGGGCGAGCAGGCCGCGCCGCCCCAGCACCAGCTCGACCTCGGCCTCGTCGACCGCGCCGCGGCGGGCGCGGCGCAGCAACCGCAGGGCGTCGCGCAGCACCAGCGCGTTGAGCACCGCCAACGAGCTCAGCACGGCGACCACGATCAGGTCCACGACGGTGGCGACCTGCACTCCGGCCTGCTCGGCCCACTGCTGCGCAGCGGGTCCGGCAATGAAGGCGATCGCGGCGGCGAGGAACAGCACGACGCTGGCGTGCCCGAGCGCGAACCACATGCCGGTCGACACCGGTCGGCGGCCGCGCTGCATCAGCAGCCTCGTCGCGTCGTCGATCACCGCGACGTGATCCGCGTCGAACCCGTGGCGCAGGCCGAGCAGGTACGCCGTCGTCCCGGCGGCGGCCAGCCCGCCGACCGCGCTGAACGATTCTTGTTGCAACAGGTAGGCGCTCCAGCCCGCTAGGTGGAGCACTCCGACGGCGGCCAGTACGACCGCTGCTTTCCGGCGCTCGGCGGCGCCCCAACCGGCCTGCGGCCGACTCGCTTCGGTATCCCAAGACATGGGATCTCCGACCTCCTGGGTTTCCCGCCCGAGGGGCTCGGTGTCCGCGCGTCGCGGCGCGACGCGGGGCCGACGCGCAGTCTCCTGACTCCCGGATCGACGCGGTTCCCCTGCCTTCCAGCTGCTGGCAGCCGTGGCAACGAGTGGGGCCCACTCCCCGGTCACAGTGGCGGGACCGTCCCGGATTCGCACCGGGTTCCTGCACTGTCGGCGGCCGTATCTTTCCTTGCCCACCACCCAAGGTCAAACCCCGTGAGGTCGATCACCGATCCGGCCAGCGGATACCCAAATGGGTGAATTCGACTCTTTCGCCGTTCCGGTCGGCCAGCGCATGCTTGGGCTACGGCGACCTTGAGAGCCCGGTTTTCCTGGGCTTATCTGATCAAAAACGGGAGAGATCGAGTAGGCTGCCAGGCGTCGGGATGCTCCCGGCAACGGCCCGTTCAGGACCCAAGGATCACACGTATCAGCCAAGGCTGGTGAACCGTTCGTTCGGGGTCCCTGGCAAAAGATCGGGACGTAGCCATCACCGCAGCTCGCGGAACGATGGCCGATCGGCTGAGACTGCCCAGCCTGGACTCCAGCCGTGCACCAGTGGTACGGCGGAGAGCGAAATGTCCTGCTCGAACAAGTAACAGCAACGAGTAGGAAGCAGGCGACCATGAACGAGACCCACACCATCACGTTGAACCTGCAGGTCGTGGAGGCGGGCGCGAAGACCACCGCCGACGTCGGTTTCACCACTCCGGGCGGTCAGGCGCTGCACGGCCACGGCACGGCGCGGCGCCACCCGGACGACCCGGAGGTACCGCAGATCGGCGACGAGATCGCGATCGCCCGCGCCCTGTTCGAGCTGGCGCACAAGCTACTGGACAACGCGGCGCAGGACATCGGCGACCGCCTGCACCGCCGCGTGCACCTGCCCGCCTGACGCACAGGTGAAGGGCACCTTCGGCGGTCCGGGGGCGCCCTTCACGTCGTCCGCAGCGCGATCACGAGTGCCGCGATCGCGGGTGGCTGGCCCGCGCCGACGCACGTGTTCGTGCCGATCGGCTATGCGCTGCTCGCGGGCAGGTCAGCCCACCGCCTCCTGGATCCGCTTCCAGGCCGCCAGCACGTGACGCCGCTCGGTCTGCGGCGAACCGACCGCGAGCCGCAGCAGCGTCCCGCCGCCCACCTTGGTGTGGGTCAGGTACAGCTCCCCCGACTCGTTCAGCGATTCCATCAGCCGGTGGACCCGATCACCAGCGTCCTCTGTGGATAGTTCGGGGAACAGCGGCCGGAAGCAGACCAGGCCCAGCGGGTGCGGCTCCAGCAGCTCGAAGCGTGGGTCGTCGCGGACCCAGCCAGCGAACTCCTGGGCGAGGCCGACGGTGGTGCGGATGTGCTCGCGCAGCCCTTCCGCGCCGTACCAGCGCAGCACCGACCACAGCTTCAACGCCCGGAACCGGCGACCCAGCGGCACCTGCCAGTCCCGGTAGTCGATCACCTCACCGGACGCGGTCGCCGGGTTGCGCAGGTACTCGGGCAGGATCGACAGCGCGTCGATCATGGGCCGCCGGTCGGCCATCCACAGCAGGCTGCAGTCGAAGTTGGTCAACAGCCACTTGTGCGCGTTGGTGCAGTAGGAATCGGCGAACTCGGCGACGCCGTCGTTGATCCAGCGCAGCTCCGGGCACACCGCGGCAACACCCGCGTACGCCGCGTCCACGTGCAGCCAGACCCCACGCGCCCGGCACACGTCGCCGACCTCACGGACCGGATCGATCGCGGTCGTCGAGGTGGTGCCGATCGTCGCGCACACGAGTGTGGGCACCGCGCCGGCGGCGAGGTCCTCGGCGATCAGGGCGTCGAGGTGCTTCGGGTCCATGCCGAGCGAGTCCGGGTCGACGTCGACGATCCGGACGTTGTCCGCGCCGATGCCGACCATCCGCGCCGCGCGCTCCAGGGACGAATGGGTGTGCGTGGAGACATAGAGCATGTGGCGCCGGGTGATGCCCCGGCTCGCGACCTGGCCGTCGCTGACCCGCTGCAACGCCGCTAGGCAGGCGACCAGCGCAGCGCTGGAGGCGGAGTCCTGGATCACCCCGCCGCCGACGGCATCGGTCCGGAAGTGCTCGGGAAGGCCCAGCAGCTCGGCCATCCAGTCCACGACCACAGTCTCCAGCTCGGTGCACGCGGGACTGGTCGCCCAGACCATGCCCTGCACGCCGAGCCCGCTGGAGAGCAGGTCACCGAGGATCGACGGGCCGGTGGCGTTGGCCGGGAAGTAGGCGAAGAAGTTCGGGTGCTGCCAGTGCGTCACGCCCGGCATCAGCACCGCGTCGAGGTCGCTCAGCACCCGCTCGAACGGCTCGCCCTGCTCGGGCGGATGCGCCGGGAGCTGCGACCGGACCTCACCGGGCCGCACCTGCGACCGAACCGGATGCTTCTCGACACCGGCGTAGTAGTCGGCGATCCAGTCGACGACCTGCCGACCGAACGCCCGGAACTCCTCCGGCGACATGTGGCCACTCATCACAGCCAGCTAAGCACGCCCCCGCACCCGAAGCCAGGGACGAAGAAGCCGCGGCAGAGGAGGGCGAATCATCCGTCTTGGCTCAGTCTTCCTGCTCCGATTCGGACAACCGCCCGACACGCGCGTCGGTCGGGAGGCCATAGTGGCCCGCCGCCTCGGACACCCGGACCTTTTCGTCCAGCCCTGCCGCTTCAGCCAACCCTGCCACGCGGGCACGTCGAGCGCGCTCGCGGTACGCCAACAGGTCGTCCAGCCGAATCCGGCGATGGCGGCCCGGCTGTTCGAAAGCGATCTCGCCTAAACGAACCAACGAACGCGATCAGCGGAGCAGGTCGATGGCATCCGCCGGGCAGATCTCGACGCATTCCCCGCAGGCCGTGCAGCGGTCCGCCAGGACCACCGGGCGGCCCCGGGCCGGGCGGAGGGCGTGCACCGGGCAGGTCAGGAGGCAGGCCCCGCACGCCGTGCAGGCCGTCGAGATCACCAGCGGGTCAGCGGGCATCCGCCGCCATCCACCGGTAGCCCCGGGGCGTCACCATCCGACCACCGACCACGCTGGACTGCGAGGAGCCGACGAGCACCGTGGTGAACATGTCCACCTCGGCCGGGTCGAATTCGCCGATCGGGGCGCACCACACCCGCTGCCCGGCACGGCTGGCCTGGCGGACCGCGCCGACCGGCGTGGTCACCGGGCGGTGCTCCGCCAGGATCTCCAGGGCCCGGCCGAGCTGCCAGTGCCGCTGCCCCGAACGCGGGTTGTAGAAGCACACCACTAGGTCGCCCTCGGCCGCCGCCCGGACGCGTCGCTCGATGATCTCCCACGGCGTGTGCAGGTCGGACAGGCTGATCAGCGCGTGGTCGTGGCCCAGCGGCGCGCCCAGCAGCGCGGACGCCGCCAGCGCCGCCGTCACCCCCGGCACGCCGACGACCTCGATGTCGACGCCGGCCTTCTCCAGCGCCGGGCTGGCCATCGCGTACACCCCGGCGTCACCGGAGCCGATCAGCGCCACCGCGCGCCCCGCCCGGGCCAGCTCCACCGCCTCGGCGGCGCGGGCCTCCTCGGCGCCGAGCCCGGTGGCGCGCACCTCGGTGCCGGGGCGCAGCAGGTGCCGCACCTGGTCGAGGTACTGGTCCAGACCGACGACCACGGAGGCGCGGCGCAGCTCGACGTCGGCGCGCGGGGCTCGCAGGTCGGGCGCGCCCGGGCCGATGCCGATGATGGCCAGTCGACCGCGCGGCCGGATGCGGGCGGCGGCGACGGTCACGTTGTCGCCCTTGATCTTCGGCACCACCAGCTCGACGGGCGCCCCGGCGCCCAGCCGGGCGGCCGCGTGCAGCGCGGATGCCTCCGCGACGGAGGGCGTGCCGACCTCGGCGCGCACCACCTCGCTGGGGTTGGGCACCTCGACACCGGCCAGCGCGCCCGCCGGATAGGTCAGCAGCGACAGCTCCTCGCCGCCGGCGGAGTGCCAGAAGCTCAGGTCCTGCACGGCTTCGAGGATGCCGTCCTCGTCGGCCTTCAGGTCGACGCTGGCCACCGCACGGATCGCCCTCGGGTCCAGGCCGTGCTCGCGGTCCAGCCGGGCGACCGTCTCGGTTACCGCCGTCCGCGAGACGCCCCGCGCAGACCCGATGCCGACGACCAGCGTGCGCGGGATGAGCCGCAGCGTCCGCTCCTCGTCCTGCGTCGGCCGCCGGTCGTCGATCACGACCGTCCACAGTGGCGCTTCGGCGTCGGTGGCGACGTTGCGCGGCAGGGCGGGAAGCGGGAAGCCGTGCGGGTTGACCAGGCGTACCGGCCAGCCATCCAGGATCGCGACGCCGCAGGCCGCCAGGTCACCGTCCACGCTGGCGTCGAGCTGGTCGACGAGTTCGTCCAGCGGGGTGGTGCCGATGCTGTCGGTGGCGGTGGTGACCACCGGGGTGCAGCCGAGCACATCGGCGACCTGCTCGGCGAGCGCGTTCGCGCCTCCGGCGTGGCCACCGGCCAGGGAGATGGCGAAGCGGCGCGCCTCGTCGACGCAGACCACACCGGGATCGGTGTGCTTGTCCCGCAGCAGCGGCGCGACCAGCCGCACTGCGGCGCCGCTGGCCAGGAAGAACACCGCCGCGTCCAGGTGGTCCCAGAGCCGGCGCACGGCGGGGCCGATCGGCCCGTCGGCGACGACCGCGTCCGGCCCCAGCCGTCCGGCCAGTTCGGCGGCCGCCCGCCGTCCCGCCGCGGTCACCGCGAACAGACCGATCACTGCTGCTCCCCTACCTCGTCGATGTTCCTCGCGCGGACGCCGTCAGCCGCCGTTGTCCGGGCAGCGTCGCGCCAGGCCGAATCCCGATTCCCGGGAACCTTCTCGCCGCGTTCGGGTTCCGCGTTCAGTTCTGCCCGGCAGTTTAGGGGTAACCGCGCCGGCGCTGCGGACCTCGTGCTGACGTCTGCGCCAGAGCGGCCAAGCCCGCCGTGAGTGCTTTTGGGGGCTATCGCGCCCAAAAGCACTCACGGCGGTATCCGGAGATCAGCACGACCGGGTTGGCCGCTTCCAGGCGGGACGCGCCGTCGGGCAGTTCCGCCAGCCTTGCCGCCGACAGCTGCACGCCCTCCACCTCGTAGTCCGCCGCCCGCAGCGCGTCGCGGGTCGGGCCGACCCGGTCCAGCGCCGCCAGCGCAACCACGACGCGGGACGCTCCGGCGTGCGCGCACGCCGTGACGACCTCGGTGCCGCCGCCGCCCACGAAGATCGCGTCGGGCCGCGGCAGGTTACGCAGCGCTTGCGGCGCCGCGCCCTCCTCGATCCGGACGTCCACGCCGTGGCTCGCCGCGTTGGTGACCAACCGCACTACCTGGGCCTCGTTGGACTCCACCGCGATCGTCGCCGCGCCCATCCGGGCGCACTCCACCGCCACCGAACCGGATCCCGCCCCGACGTCCCAGACCAGCGTCCCCGGCCTCGGCGCGAGCTTCGCCAGCGCCACGGCCCGCACCTCGGCCTTGGTGATCATGCCGTCGCGGTGCGAGAACTCGTCCTCGGACAGCGCCCAGCCGGTCGCCGGCGGTACCGGCTCGCCGCCGGCGATCCAGCCCCGGTGCGGCACGTCGTCCAGATCCGCCAGGGAGAGCACGATGTTCGGCTCGTACCAGGTGCGCTTGGCCGCCTCGGCCGGTTCGATGGTGACCACCGACTCGTTCGGCCCGCCAAGGTCCTCGGCGACGACCATGGTCCGGCGCCAACCGGCCAGCCCGGAGGCGATCTGGGCCGGGCCGGCCTTCGGCGCGGTCAGCACCGCCACCGCCGGTCGCGCGCGGCAGACGTTGATCGCCTGGCGGAGGTCGCGGCCGTGCGCGCTGACCACCACGACGTCGTCCCAGGAGCGGCCGACGCGCGCCATCAGCTGCTGCACGCTGGAGGTCGAGGGCAGCACCGTGCACCGGATGCCGCGTTCGCGCAGCGCTCGGACCGCGCCGAAGAAGCCGGGATCACCCGAGGCCAGCACCACGCCGTGCTCGTCACCGGACAGCGACGACAAGGCGTTCAGCGCCGGATCCAGCGGCCCAAGTTCGAGCTTGCGCGCGTGTTCCGGCGCGTGCACTTCGAGGTGCCGTCTGCCGCCGACCACGAGCCGTGCCGACTCCAGCGCTTCGGCACCGCCCTTCGGCAGATCCCCACCATCGACCCCGATCACCGTGACTGCCACGTCACCCACCTTGCCTCGGTGGCCGCCACCACGTGTTCGCCCTGGAAGTCCACCATCGCGACCCGAACACGCAGCCGACGGCCGCATTCCTCGCTGAACCGCTCCAATACTCCTGCCACCTGCCCGCAGAGCCGGTGCGCACACGCCGAGAGCAGCCCGCTGTGCTGCCACACCTCGTACGCCCGGCGGGCTGTGGCGGCCTGCTCGATCTCGGCGACCTGCTCGGGGTCGCCACCGAACTCGCCGGTCAGCCGACCGAGCAACGCTGTGTCCACTTTGGACCTCGTGTAGTGCGTCATCACCACGCCGGAGGCGAGCTTGGTCAGCTTGCCGATCATGCCGACGAACACGACCTCGTCCAGCCCGTGCTCGACGGCGCGACGCAGCGCCGCACCGGTGAAGTCGCCGACCTCGATGAACGCCACCTCGGGCTCGTCGGGCAGCAGCCGCATCGCGGCCTTCTCGGTGCGACCGCCGGTGGACAGCACCGCAACCCGGCCGCCCTGTGCGGCGAGCACGGAAACCGCCTGTTCGACGCTGGACCGCCAGGACGCGGTGGAGAACGGCCGCACGATGCCGGTGGTGCCGAGGATCGAGATGCCACCGAAGATGCCCAACCGCCGGTTGGTGGTCTTGTAGGCCATCTTCTCACCACCGGGCACGGTGATCGTGACGTCCGCGCCGCGCTCGCCGAGCGCCTCGCGCACCGCGTTGGTGATCATCTCGCGGGGCACCGGGTTGATCGCCGGACCGCCGACCTCCAGGCCGAGGCCCGGCTTGGTCACGACGCCGACGCCTTCGCCGCCGTGCAGCACGATCTCGCCGTCATCGCGCGCTGTGACCGACGCGGTCATCCGAGCGCCGTGTGTGACGTCGGGGTCGTCGCCCGCGTCCTTGACGACCACTGCGGTCGCGGGCCCGATCGACCCCGAATCCACCTGGAAGCGCCGGTACCTGCCGTCCGGGAACGGGACGTCCACGGTGGCCGGGAGGTGCCCGGTGGCGAGCAGTTGGGCCGCCGCACGCGCCGCCGCCGCGGAACACGCACCCGTGGTGAACCCGGTGCGCAGCGCCTTGGGCCGGACCTTCGCGGTGCGCGGCAGGTCCGGCTCGCGCAGCGGCGGCTGCGCCTCGTTACTCGCCCTGCTCATCCGGCTTCGCCGGGGACTTGCGCCGCGCGGCAGGCGTCGCCTTCGCCGCTGCAGTGGTGGTGGTCGCGGACTTCGTCCGCTTCGCCGCGGACTTCGTCGCCGCGCTCTTCGCCCCGGACTTCGTTCCGCCGCGCTTCGCGGGAACGGCCTTCGCCGTCGCCCGGGTAGCCGTCGTGCTGGCCGCCGAGGTCTGGCGCGGCTTCGGCTCGGGCGCATCGGAGCGAACGGACTGTTCACTCACCTCTACGGCGTCAACAGGCCGTTCGCTGTCAACCACCCCAGCACGCGCATCGGAGCGAACGGACTGTTCACTCACCTCTACGGCGTCAACAGGCCGTTCGCCCGCCGTCACGTCGTCGGTGAACAGCTGGGACTGCGCGGCGTCGACCCGACGGGCCGGGGACGCGCGGTTCGCCGCGACCCGCGCCGCGCCGCGGGCGCTCTCCTGCCAGTCGCGCACCGCCCACCAGGCGACGTCGGAGTCGCGTACCCGCTCCCCCGAGCCCTCGGCGCGCGGGCCGGGCTTCGAGTCGCTCTCCGCGCGGCGGCGCGCAGCGGTGGGGCGCTCGGCCCGCAGCGCGCGGCGCGCGGCCGGGTCGGCTCGGCGGTAGGTGTGGAAGTGCCCCGCGTGGTAAAGGTGCGAGCGGGTTCCCGAGCTGGCGAGGCCCTTGCCGACGATGAACAGCGTGTGCCGCCACAGCTTGTGCTGCTTGACGGTCTTCTCCAGGTCGGCGAGGTTCGTGCGCAGCAGCAGCTCGTCGGGCCAGGTGACCTTGTAGGCCACCAGCACCGGGGTGTCGTCGGGGTAGCCGCCGGCCCGCAGTTCCTCGACGAGCTGACCGGTGCGCGCGGCGGAGAGGAACAGCGCCATCGTGGTGCCATGCTTGGCGAACTCGCGCACCTTCTCGCCTTCGGGCATCGGCGTCTTGCCGCCCTCCAGGCGGGTCAGCACCAGCGACTGGGCGACTTCCGGCACGGTGAGCTCGCGCCCGATGGCGGCCGCGGCGGCGGAGAACGCCGGAACGCCCGGCACGATCTCGACTTCCAGGTTCATCCGCGCGCACGCGTCGTGCTGCTCCTGAACCGCGCCCCACAGCGACGGATCGCCGGAGTGCACCCGGGCGACGTTGAGCTTGTCGCGCTCGGCGCGGCGGTAGATCTCCAGCGCCTGCTCGTGGGTCAGCCGGGAGGAGTCGACCAGTTCCGCGTCGCTGCGCGCGTGCTCCTGGATGCATTCCGGCGCGACCAGGCTCGCGGCCCACACCACGATGTCGGCCTCGGCGATCCGCCGGGCACCGCGGACCGTGATCAGGTCGGCCGCGCCCGGTCCGGCACCGATGAACGAGATCCGGCCAGTCACCATTGTTCTCCTCTTCCGCCTCGGGGTGGAAGTACTACCACAGTGGACAGATAAGGCGCGTCGTCCACTTCGGACACATCGGACAACGGCAGCACCCGCGCGTCCGGCGTGCCCAGGTGCTCGGCGTAGACCGCGCGCTCCAGGGCTCCGCTCTCGGCGATCGCCGTGCGCAGTTCGCCGAGCCGCCGGCCGCCTTTGTAAGCAACGACCGTACCGCGTGCCCGCAGCGCCTCCCGCAGCGCGGTCACGTCACGCATCACCGGTATCACGGTGAGTGATTCGGCGCCTTCGGTCAGCGCTACGCCCGCTTGCGCGGCCGTGGCCTGCATCGCGGTGATCCCCGGCACGGTGGCCACCTCGACCTCGGGCAACAGCTCGGCCACGGTGGCCGCGAGGTAGCTGAAAGTCGAATACACGGCGGGATCCCCGAGGGTGGCGAAGGCCACGGTGCCGCCCTGATCACGCAACCGCTGCGCGACGACCGTGGCGGCCTCGTCCCAGTGCCTGCGTCGCCGGTCCTGCGGGCCGTCCACCGGATCGGCCAACGCGAAAACCAGCCGCTGCACCCGGTCGTCGTCGCCCAGGTGCGCGCGGACGATGGCTTCCGCCCGGCCCTGCTCGTCGGCGGAGAGCACCGGGACGAACACGGTGCCAGCCGCCCGGATCTCGCGCAGCGCGGCAAGCGTCAGCATTTCCGGATCCCCGGGGCCGACCCCGACACCGACCAGCCGCATCACGCGCACCTCGCCACGAACCGTTGGACCGCGCCAGGCTGCCCGGCCGGATGGGTGTGCAAGTAGGAGGCGTGCACGCCGCCCTGCACGAAGCCTTCCCGCTGGACACCGGTCGCGCCGCGCCAGATCCAGGCGGGTTGCGATCCGCTGCCGGGTTCCAGGACGGTGCGGTGGAATTCGTGCCCGCTCACTCGTGCTCCTTCGGCGAATAGGACTGAATCGACTGAATCGGCGGCGGCCACCGCGTCGCGGTAGCCGAGCACCAGCCGCGGCGACATCCGCGCCCGCGCGTCGAGCACCCCGCACAGCGGGTGGCCGTCCAGCTCCCTTGCCAGGTACAGCAACCCGCCGCACTCGGCGTGAATCGGTGCGCCGGTGGCGGCGAACGCCGCGATTTCCTTGCGCAGAGCGGTGTTCGCCGACAGTTCGGCGGCGTGCTGCTCGGGGAAACCGCCCGGCAGCACCACGCCCGCGGTGCGTTCCGGCAGCCGCTCGTCGTTGAGCGGGTCGAGGACGACGACCTCGGCACCGGCGGCTTCGAGCAGCTCGACGTGCTCGGCGTAGGCGAAGGTGAATGCCTGCCCACCGGCGACCGCGACCACCGGCCTCGCCTGCGGTTTCACCTCGTCGCGCGGATCCCAGGCGGGGCCGGGCAGCTCGGGAGCCGAGCGCGCAAGCGCGCACACCGCGTCGAGATCCACCGACCGGGCAACGACGTCGGCCATCGCGTCGACCGCGCGGACCGCCTCCCCGCCGTGCTCGGCAGCCGTGACGAGACCGAGATGGCGCGACGGAACGGCGAGGTCCTCGGTGCGGGGGATCGCGCCGAGCACCGGGAGACCCGCGTTGTCGGCGGCGTCGCGGAGCACCTCCTCGTGCCGCGGCGAGCCGACGCGGTTGAGGATGACGCCCGCGACCCGGACCTCCGGGCGGTAGCTGCGGAAACCGTGCAGCAGCGCGGCGAGGCTGTGGCTTTGCCCCTTGGCATCGACGACCAGCACGACCGGCGCGCTCAGCAGTTGAGCGACGTGCGCGGTGGAGCCGACCGCGATGCCCTCCCCGGGCCCGATGCGGCCGTCGAACAGCCCCATCACACCCTCCACAATGGACAACTCGGCCCCGGCGGCACCGTGCCGGAACAGCGGCGCGATGCGGTCCTCCCCGACCAGCACCGGATCGAGGTTGCGGGCCGGGCGGCCGGCGGCCAGCCGGTGGTACCCGGGGTCGATGTAATCCGGTCCGACCTTGAACGCCGCGACCGCGGTGCCCCGGCGCCGCAGCGCGCCCAGCAACCCGGTCGCCACCGTCGTCTTGCCCTGCCCCGACGCGGGAGCCGCCACGATCAACCGAGCAAGCGGAAGCGCACCGGTCACCACTCGATGCCCTTCTGGCCCTTCTGGCCGGCGTCCATCGGGTGCTTGACCTTGGTGGTCTCCATGACGAGGTCGGCGGCGTCGATCAGCGCCTGCGGGGCATAGCGGCCGGTGATCACGACGTGCTGGTGCCCGGGTCGGTCGCGCAGGGTCTCGACGACCTCGGTGACGTCGACCCAGCCCCAGTGCAGCGGATAGGTGAACTCGTCCAGCACGTAGAGGCCGTGGTGCTGCTCGCCGATCCGGCGGGCGATCTCCCGCCAGCCCTCCAGCGCGGCGGCGGCGTGGTCGTCCTCGCTGCCCTTCTTGCGGGTCCAGGACCAGCCCTCGCCCATCTTGTGCCACTCGACGGGGCCGCCCTCACCGGTTTCGTCGTGCAACCGTCCCAGTGCGCGGAAGGCCGACTCCTCGCCGACGCGCCACTTCGCGGACTTGACGAACTGGAACACGCCGATCGACCAGCCCTGGTTCCAGCCGCGGAGCGCGAGCCCGAACGCGGCGGTGGACTTGCCCTTCATCTCGCCGGTGTGCACCACGACCAGCGGCCTGTTGCGGCGCTGGCGAGTGGTCAACCCGTCGTTCGGCACGGTCGAAGGCTGTCCCTGAGGCATGCCCCGACCCTAACGGAACGGCTCGTGAGCGATAGTTCCGGTTCTTGCCGGAAAAATCACTCACGACCCCATCACCGCAGGTCGAAGACACCCCGCGCGGCGGCGGCAAGGAACGCCGACCAAGACCGGTGACCGAACACCAACGCCCCGCCCCCGGGATCCTTCGAATCCCGAGCCGCCACCGCACCTCCAGGGAACGCCACCTCGACACATGTGCCCTGGTCACCGCTGTACGTACTCTTGCGCCAGACCAGCGCGTTGGAAGCCGGCAAAGCTCTGTTCATGAATACTCCTTCGCGATCGACTCGACCATTTTGGCGGAGTCGTCAGGCGAAAGAGCAAGCGCGCAAAGGTGTTCGAACGTAACGATGTGCGCCTCAATCTCACCGGCCCCTTCCAGGTACACAGCTCCAGCCCGATGCTCGACGTAAGCAACGCCAGGGTCGCCAGGCCACGGGAAATCCAGAATCTGGAACCTGCCAACCATCCCGGGGTGGGCCCCGCCTCTGAACGGAATCACCTGAACTGTGATCTTGGGCTGCTCCATTGCCTGGCGGAGGTACGTCAACTGCTCGAGCATCACGCGGACATCACCAACGACACGACGCAATACGGCCTCGTCGAGCACGGCCCACAAACGCAGCGGTTTCTGTCTACGACGCAGCACTTCCTGGCGCCCGAGGCGGACCTCTACGTGACGCTCAACTTGCTCCTGCGCGCGCTCCATCGTGCTACGACGAGAAACTTCGACAGCGTAGTCGGAGGTCTGAAGCAAACCCGGGATCAGCTGCGCCTCGTAGACCCGCAGTTGCGAAGCGCCCTGTTCCAGTCCCACGAACAGCGAGAACCAGTCCGGCAGGGCGTCGGTGTCGTAGCTCTCCCACCAGCCCTTCTTGCGGGAATCCCGCGCTGCCTGAAGGTACTTCGGCCACTTCTCCGCCGGGACGTCGTACAGCGGCAGCAGGACCTCTTCGAGGTCGCGGAGCATGACTGGGCGCTCCGCGTTTTCGACATAGGAGACCTTCGCCGTGGTGCAGCGCAGCGCTTTCGCCACGTCCTTCTGCTCCAGATTCGCCGCTTTGCGCAGGCGCGTCAGTTCGAAGGCGAGCCAGCGCCGCCACACCGTGGGGCTCGACGTCTCTGCCACCAGGTCCTCCTTCGCAAGTGCGGCTCAAGTCTCGCGCAGGCCAATGTTGCCCGATCAGGCGACTTGTTTGATGTTAAGTCAAATTTTATGGTCAACAAGAGTGATCGAAGTCTCAATCACGGTACATCGCCGCAGATCAGAGCAATTTTCACGGGAGGTTCCAGCACGGTGGCACGTGGGGTTGAGCGGCCGTTCTCGGAGTGGGTGGAGGAGTTGGTGCGGGTGTCCGCTCCGCGTGTTTTCGCGCTCGTCGCGGAGATCGACGACGAGCTCGGGAAGGACGGGCAGGTCGTCGCTTGCGGAATGGAGTTCCACGACCACGCCGAGGTCGTGGCGGTGGAGGGCGGGATTCGCGGAGCGTTCCGGTCGGCGCTGAGCGCTTTCGAACTGTTCTCCCGCAAGGACCCGGTGCAGTTGGTCTAGGTGCCCTGAGGTGTCGTGAGTGCGTAGCCGAGCTGGAGCCCGGCTACGCACTCACGACCTCAGCGCGGGCGGAAGGTGGCGAGCTGTTCGTCGAGGTAGCGGATCAGGCGCGTTCTGTCCGCCGGGCCGAAGGTGTTCCAGCGCTCGCCGTCGTTGTTGCGCCTCGTCGTGACGCTGTAGCGGCCTTCCTCGGTGTCGCGCCAGCCGATCGCCGGAAGCCGGACCTGCTGGCCGCTGGCGTCCAGGCCGATCACCACGAAGTAGCCGACCCGCCGCACCGGTAGCGCCATGATCTTCTGCACCTTGCGCAGGTCACCGCCACCGTGGCCGGACGCGGTCGGCTGCGCCGCCCCGAGCCACGAATCCGGCTCGGCGTCGGCCGCGCGCGGTGGCTTCGGCTCACCACCATCTGCGATCGTGCCCCCTTCGAGCTTTCCCGCCGACACTTCCGGCAGCAGCCCGACGCACACACGGGCGAGCCCACGGACGTCGATGAACTCGATCCGCAAGCCCTGCTTATCCTGAACCGCGACGACTCCGGCCCGCCCGGCGACCGCCACGCGCGCCCGGTAGACGTTGTCCGACGGCCCGTCGTAGGAGGTCACCGCCACGGCGACCGCCGGGCGATGTAACAGGTTCAGCGCCTGCTCCAGCTCCGGTTCGACCCGGCCGCGATCGGCTAATCGGCGCTGTTCCAGCCTTCCCCAGACGTCCTTGCGGAGCCGTGCGCGTTCATCGACGGTGGCGGCGAAGTGCGGGATCTCGAACGGGAACTGCCGCAGGTTGATCCGCAGGTCCTCGCCGAGGATGTCTGCCGCTTCCGCGGAAAGCGTGAACGATTCGATCATCTCTTTCCCCTTTGCGCATGCCACTATTCCCCGAGAAACCAGTGCTTCTCTGGGAATAGCGCGAAACTTCGAATCCGGTCGGCTACTCGCCGAACACCGGCGGCGCGACCTTCGGCAACCCGAGGTCTTCCCAAGCCTCGTCGGTGTCGAGCACGTACTTGCTCTCGTGCTCGTTGTCCTCTTCGGACTTCCCGCCCTGACCGCGCCCGGCGGCACCGGCACCACCGGCCATCCCGGCACCACCACGAGCACCCGCCGCACCGGTAGCACCAGCACCGGCACCTCCGGCGGCACCAAGCCCGCCGACACCGGCACGACCACCCGCGCCCAGTTGGCCACCGGCACCACCGACGCCGCCGATCCGACCGGCACCGCCCCGACCGGCACCATCCATGCCACCCGGACGGCCACCGCCACCGACGCCCGGTCGACCCCCACCGGGCCCGGGTCGCTGCTGATTCGGCGGCAGCGGAGCCCAACGCCCGTTGTAGGGGTTCTGGCGCTCCCACTGGCCGGCCTGCGGATTCCACCGCGTGCCCGACGACGGCGTCGCCGTGGGCTGCTGCCACACCGGGGTCGTGCTGCTCGGCGGCACCGACGGGGTGCTCGGCGGGCTGTACTGGGGCGTCGCGGTGTGTGGGCTTGCCCATGCCGATTGGGTCGACGAAGGCTTGCTCGACGTGCTGATCGACGGGTCGATGGAACCGATCGTGTTCTGCTGCTGTTGCGGAGTGTTCGTTTGCTCCTCAGGCCCGCGCGGGGCGGGCACGAACGCGGGAGTCTGCGCTGCGGCCTGCCCGAAATCGGTCTCCATGGTCGACATGACCTGGGCCGCTTCCTGGTGCGCGGCCTGGCTCTTCTCCTGCTTCTCCACGATGTCGTTGGCGCGGCTGATGGCCGTGAACGGGTTCGGATCGGAGAAGTAGTTCTTCAACTCCTGCTTCATGTCGAACTCGATGACCTCGGGCATCGAATTCCGCGCCCGCTCCCCGGCCTCGGCCTGCATGCCAACCTGGTTGGCGGTCAACTGAGCGGCGCTGCCGGAGTGCGACATGTGATCGGCAAGCTGCGTGACATGCGCCCGCATGGCGTCGCCCGCCTCGCCCTGCCAGGTCTCCTGGGTCTTGGCCGCGGCCTGCTTGATCTGGTCGGCGAAGTCCAAGAACTTCTCCCCGTGGCCGAAATAGACGCGGCCGATGTCGTGCACTGCAGTGGGGTCGAAGTTCTCCTTGACGAACCTGTCCATCTCCTTGTGCTCGAAAGACAGGTAGTGGGTGTTGCCGAGCGCACCGGGCTTCTCGCGAAGCTCTTGATCGACCGAGAGCGTCTGGGCCTGGTGCTGCCCGTACTTCGCAGCCTCCTGGTGAGCCTGGGCCCGCGCCAACGCCTGGGTCAGAGCATCGCCAACGAGCGGCACGTTGGACAGGCCGGAGTACTGCTGCTGCCCCTGCTGGTACGCATCCTGCTCGTAGTCGGCGATGTACTCGTACTCGCCACCCGGCGGCGACGTCATGACTTCCCCTCGATTACCTTTTTCAATTCTGCGATCTGATCTTCAGTTCTTCGGTACGTTTGCCAGCACCAACGGCGCAGCCTCCTGCGCCACCTGGCACGCCGCTTCGGTGTCCAGAGACTTAACGGCGCTGACCTGAAGCGACGCATTAGAAGAGAGCGGGAAGAAAACGCCGCAATCCCCGGGTCCGACGAGCTCGCGGACGCGCTTGACGTCCACTCCCCCAATGGAAACCGAATCCACCTTGCCATCTGCGAAGTTCAGCTCATCCACTGACTTGTTGTTGTTTGCCACTACGGAAATGAGCCCGCCTGCAGCAAGCTTGAAGTCACATGCAGGGGCACCAGCGATCCGCTTGGCCACGCCTGAGCCTTCAACGCCCAGCTCGGCCGTATCAGCCGACTTCAGCGTCTCGCAGGGATCGACAGTTCCAGCCGCGCTGCTCGTCGGCGATGCGCTCTCACTGCTTTCGCTAGATCCATTGCCAGTTCCGCTAGTGCCCGACGCTCCACAGCCCGCGACACCCATCGCCAATAGGGCGAGTGCTCCAGCGATCACAGACTTCGTCAACGACCTACGCATCTAAGCGTCCCCGTTCTCAATCCCGCACGCCAACGTTGCCAGCGTTGCCCTCGTCGACTTCCTGGTAGGCCTGGATGCCCTTCTTGATCGCTTCGATCACTTGAGGCAATCGTTCCTGCATCTGCATGATCAGCTCTCCGTACGACCGACCGTCGCCACCTGCTGCGACCTGCTTGTTGAATTCTGCGATTGCCAGCCCCGCTGGGCTGTCTCCCAACGGGGTTTGCGCCGTCAAGGTAAACAGGTCTGATCGCATTTGATTCAACGCGTTGTCCTGGAAATCCTGAAAGATCCTGATTAGCTCATCGCCCGCCTCGGGTGTTACGCGGAAGCTCCCGTTGCCGGCCGCGCTGATGATGCCCTGCATGGCGTCGTTCGTGGCGGCGAGCCCAGCTGCTGTCCCAACCGGCCCCGTCATCGCTTCTCCCCAAGTTCGTCTAGCCCCACAGCGCGCCCGAACCTAGCACCTGGACGTACCCCGGAACGCCGATACGAGACAAATCCGCAATACCCCGCCCTAGATCACGCCCCAATGGCCTAGCGCCGCCGACCCGATGGTGGCCGAGGTCACGGGGTTCTGGAACGGTGCGGTCGGCGAACATGAATGGGCGTCCCAATCCGCAGGAGCCGCCCGATGCCGACCAGGCCGCCGCTGGTTTTGTCCGCCGCTACGCTGATCTCCAACTTCGACCGCTTCGCGGTCACGCCGATGCTGGTGCTGATCGCGCTCGGCCTGCAGGTGCCGCTGGGGGCGGCGGTCGCCGCTGCGAGCGGCTACTTCCTCGCTTACGGCCTCTCCCAACCGGTTTGGGGATTGCTGTCGGATCGGTTCGGGCGCGTTCCGGTCATGCGCGGCACGCTGCTCGGTGCCGCTGCGGCGGGCGTGGTCTCCGCGCTGGCGCCGAAACTGACCGCACTGGTCGTGGCGCGCGCCATCACCGGCGCGTGCATGGGCGCGGTCGTTCCGGGTTCGCTGACCTACGTCGGCGACACCGTGCCGCAGAAGAACCGCCAGGCCGCCCTTTCGGACCTGATGGCGGCGTCGGCGATGGGCACCGCGCTGGCGACCGCCGTCGGCGGGCTGTTGGCCGGTTTCCTGGACTGGCGCGCGGTTTTCGCGGTCCCGGCCGGGTTCGCCGCTCTGTGCGCATTCCGGCTCCGCAAGCTTCCGGAGCCGGAGCGCGCCCAGGTCGAGGGCGTGCGCAACCACCTGATGGCGGTGCTGGGGAATCGTTGGGCCCTGCTGGTCTTCGGGCTGGTGTTCGTCGAGGGCGCGGTGCTGTTGGGCACCATGACGTTCCTCCCCTCGGCATTGGTGCAGGGAGGTGTCGCCGTCGCCGTGGCCGGCCTCGCCACCGCGACCTACGGCCTTGGCGTGTGGTCGTTCTCCAGGCTGGTCAAGGTCTTGGGGCGGCGGCTGGCGGTCTGGCAGCTGATCGCGATCGGCGGCACCGCGATGGCGCTCGGATACCTGGTCGTGACGGCCGACGCCAACATCGCGACCGTCGTGCTCGCGGCGCTGCTGCTCGGTGGCGGCTGGTCGTTCATGCACTCGTCGCTGCAGACCTGGGTGACGTCGGTGGTCCCGGAGGCCAGGGGCACCGCCGTGGCGTTGTTCGCCTCGGCGCTGTTCCTCGGGAGCGCGGTCGCTTCGGCTGCTGCGGGTCCGTTCGTCGAGCGGGGTTCGTACTCGCTGGTCTTCGGAATCGCCGCCGCCACCGCGGTTCCGCTGCTGATCACCGCGTCCGCGTGCCGCTACCGCTACCAGCAGCGGAACGAACCGGCACGCGCTGGCCGGGCCGGGTGAAGCTCGCCGGAACGAGCCGAATCCGGACGGCCGGGAAAAGAGCCCCCGCACTCGACCAGCCTGGGGGTCGCTGGGAGCGCGGGGGCATCTTGGAGGTCCACCCCTGGGGGTCAGGTGGACGGCAGTACCGTACCAATCAGTCGGCTAGGCCAGAAGGCAGAACGCCGAATCTCGTAATCAAAACGAGATCAAGCCGCGCGGGGCCGCTCGTCCCGGACCGCGCGGACCACGCCCGCGACGTTGTCGGCCGAAAGCTCCTCCAACCGCAGGCAGGGGCCGTCCAGCGCGGCCGCGAGCCGGGCCGCCAACCCGAGTCGGACCGGCCCGCTCTCGCAATCCACCACGACGGAGGCCACGCCCGCCTCGGCGAGCAGTCCGGCCGAACGCAGCGCGTCGTCGACGGCGCGCTGCGCCCGAAGCCGCCCGCCGTCCTCGCGGTTCACCGGCACGGTGGCTTTTCCGTCGGTCAGCAGCACGACCAGGGTCCGCCGGTTCGGGTCCCGCATCCGCTCGGTCTGCACCACGCGGCGAACCCGCAGCAGCCCGTCGGCCAGCGGCGTGCGACCGCCGGTGCGCAGTCCCCGCATCCGCGCGGCCGCGATGTCCACAGAGGACGTCGGCGGCAGCGCGAGCTCCGCGGAGTCGCCGCGGAAGGTCACCACGCCGACCTTGTCGCGCCGCTGGTAGGCGTCCCGCAGCAGCGACAGAACGGCGCCACTGACCGCCGACATCCGCTCCCTGGCGGCCATCGACCCCGACGCATCCACCGCGAACAGCACCAGGTTCCCCTCGCGCCCCTCCCGGATTGCGCGCCGCAGATCGTCGGACCGCAGCACCAGCCCGGGACCGCGGCGGCCGCGGGCGACCTGGTGCGGCGCCGCGGCGGCCAGCGTGGCCGCCAGGTGGATGCCATGTCCCTCCACAGTGGACGACCGGGTGGCTCGGCCGCTGCGCGCCCGGGACCGCGACCGCCGTCCCGGCGCCCCGTCGCCGAGCCCCGGCACCTCCAGCAGCCGCGCCCGGAACGCCGCGGCCGGCGCTGCCGGCGGCCGCTCCGCGGGCGCCCGACCGTCGCTGCGCTCCTCCGAGCCGCCACCGGCTCCGCCGTCCGGCTCGGTCGGCCCCTCCGGCGGCTGGCCGCCGCCGTCCGGGCCTTCCGGCGGCTCGTCGCCGCCGCCGTCGTCGGCGTGCTCCGCCGCCTCCGTCAGGGCCTGCTGGAGCTGGTCTTCGGCCATGCCGGGTTCGTCGAAGGGGTCGCGGCGGCGACGGTGCGGCAGCGCGAGCCTGGCCGCCGCTTCGACGTCCGACTCGGCGACCGCCTCGGCTCCGCGCCAGGCCGCGTGCGCGACGGCGGTGCGCGCCAGCACCAGGTCGGCTCGCATGCCGTCGACGTCGAAGGACGCGCACAGCGCGGCGATCCGGCGCAGCTCGGTATCCGGGAGGACCACCGCGTCCACCCGGGCGCGGGCGGCCAAGATCCGTGCGGCGAGTTCGGCGTCGGCGTCGGCCCACCGCGCGGCGAACCCGGCCGGGTCGGCTTCGAACGCCAGGCGGCGGCGCACCACCTCGGTCCGGGTCGCCACCTCGCGCGAAGCGGCGACGTGCACGGTGAGCCCGAACCGGTCCAGCAGCTGCGGGCGCAGCTCGCCTTCCTCCGGGTTCATCGTTCCCACCAGCAGGAACGACGCCGCATGCGAGACCGAGACGCCTTCGCGCTCGACGTGCGCACGCCCCATCGCCGCGGCATCCAGCAGCAGGTCGACGAGGTGGTCGTGCAGCAGGTTCACCTCGTCGACGTAAAGCACGCCCCGGTGCGCGGCGGCGAGCAGGCCGGGCTGGAAGGCGCGGACGCCTTCCGTCAGGGCACGTTCCAGGTCGAGCGAGCCGATCAACCGGTCCTCGGTGGCGCCCACCGGGAGCTCAACTAGCTGGGCGGGGTGCTGCGTCGCGGCGGAGCCGTGCGGACCGTCCGGGCACTGCGGGTCCGCGGCCTGCGGATCGCACCCGAAGCGGCAGTCTGCGATCACGTCCAGCGGCGGCAGCAACGACGCCAGCGCACGCACCACGGTCGACTTCGCGGTGCCCTTCTCGCCTCGGACGAGGACCCCGCCGATGCGCGGGTGAACGGCGTTGAGCAGCAGCGCCAGCCGGAGGTCGTCGTGGCCGACGACGGCGGAGAAGGGAAAGCGCGGAACAGCGGACATGCCTGGTGTTCCTTCCTCGGGGTGCGGACGCCCCGGTGGCGGGAACAAGGGGCCGCAGTGTCCTGACTCCCGGATCGTCGCGCCCCTCCGGCCTTCCCAGGTCGCCCCGGTGGCTCGCGGGGGGAGGGCCGCTCCCCGGTCACAGTGGCGCCGACCGTGCCGGATTCCCACCGGCTTCCTGACGCACCCCTTGCATTCGGATCACCGTGCATCGTCGCAGAACCCGGCCGCCTGACCAACCGACCACCACCCCGAGGAGACCAGCACCACTGGAGAGCGCCTTGCTCTCCGCACCGGCGCGCGGCGTGCCGGGAGTCGGCGATTTAAGGCCTGTTTCGAAAGTGGTTTGCGTAGGGGTGCGGGTAGCGGAACCTCAGAGGCCTTCTCGCGCACGTGTTCCCCGACATCATGAATGCCAATTCACCACCTCGGGGCTGTCCTCGCGAGAAGGACCCCTGAGAACCCGCGGCGGTGCCAGTTGAGTCCCACACCGCAAGCGGCTGCCGCCGCTTATAAAACACGTCCTAGCGGGAGCAGCCGGCGCGAACGCACGTGCAAGCCGGGATCGCGCCGAATGGCCGGGCTGTCCCGGACGCGGTTGAAATACGCGAGCAGGTGCTCGCCGGACGAGGGCACGCTCGAACACGCCCCTGGACCGGAACAGGCTCAGGCGGCGTCCGGGCCGGTGCGGCGCCGGCAGAAGCGGTGCGCGTGGTCGACCCGGCCGCGAAGCGCCGGGGGCAGGGCGGCGGCTGCGGGGGCAGCACGCCGCGGCGATCACGCCGTTCGGTGCAGCCGTTGCCGCTGCGCAACGCTCCGCGTTGACGCCGGGAGCGCGGTAGCCCGAACGATCGCGGTCAAGCCCGCAGTAGCCGATCACGCGCGGCGGCGGGGCTCGCGGCGCATGTCGACGTGCGGGATTCCGTCCTCCAGGTATTCCTCGCCGTCCTCGACGAAACCGAAGGAGCGGTAGAAGTCCGTGGCGTAGGTCTGCGCGGCCAGCACGGCCGGCGAGTGCTGCACCTCGGCGACCGCGGCGCGCATCAGCTTGCGGGCCAGGCCCAGGCCGCGCGCGTCCTTGGCGGTGCAGACCCGCCCGATGCGGAAGGTGCCGTCGGGATCTTCCAGCAGCCGGAGATAGCCGAGCACGTAGCCGTCGGCCGAGTCGATCCAGAAGTGCCGGGTGGTCTCCTCCAGGTCGCGACCGTCCAGCTCCGGGTAGGGGCATTCCTGCTCGACGACGAACACGTCGACGCGCAGGCGCAACATCCGGTAGAAGTCCTCGGCGTCCAGGTCCGCGGTGTAGGCGCGGTGGACGGCGGTCGCGAGCGGCTGGAGGGTCACTCTTACCTGGATATCACAGCCGGGTCTCGAAACCCTCATTCACCAGCGCGGGGAGTAGTCAACGCCACTCGCCGACACCCTTTCCCGCTGCTCTGTTCGGGGCAGTTCGGCGCCGCTGTTCGGGGCAGTTTGGCGCCGAAGCGCTGACCCTCCGCAGGTCCCTCGACTAGCCTGCGCGTGATCAGTGATCGATCAGTCATGGCGAGTGGCTTGGGGGGATTTGTGAGCGAACCGATCTTCGGCGGCGATGGCGCGCACACCGAGGAGAACATCAGGCGCTGGGCGGCCAACGTCGAGGCGAAAGCCGAGCGCTACCAGCAGATGCAGCAGCAGGTGACTGCGGTCAGTGCCAGCGCGGAGTCCCGCGACGGGGTGGTGCGGGTGACTGTGGACAGCGCCGGCGCGGTCACCGACCTGCAGATCACCGACGACGCGCGCCGGATGTCCGGCGCGGGGCTCACCGAAGCGGTGCTGACGACCATGCGGCAGGCCCAGGCAGGTCTCCGGGACAAGGTGGCCGAGGCCATGTCGGCCACTGTCGGCGACGACCCCGAGACCGTCAACGCGGTCCTGTCGGCGTACCAGGAGCGCTTCCCGGATCCCGAAGCCGAGGAACGCGCCGAGCAGCCGCCCGCAGACGAGGACTTCAACGGCGACACGTACCTGCGGTGACCAGGCGTCGGCTGGGGGTTGACGATGACGGACGCATTCGGCGTGTCTCCGGAGGAGCTCCGGTCGCACGCCAGCAAGCTCGACGCGCTCTCCGACCAGCTGCAGACCGCGTTGGACGCGGCCAACCAGGTCACGATGGGCTCCGAGGCCTACGGGGTGATCTGCTCGTTCTTCGTGCCGATCGTGCAGGCGGTCTCGCAGCCCGGGGTCGACGCCCTGTCCACCGCGTGAGAATCCATGACCGACCAGGCCGGCAACGTCAAGGACACCGCGCAGACCTACGAGTCCGGTGACGAGGCGAACGCCGACAGCTTCTCCGGCTGGGAGGTGTGATGGCCGGCAACCCGCTGGTCGCGCCGCGGCAGGATTCGACCACCGGGGTCAGCGGCATCGGCATCCTCGAGTCCGTCGGCGACCTCCAGTCCGGCATCGAATCGGGTTCCTGGTCGGAGATCGCGCTCGGCGCGGCCGGCATGGGGCTGGAAGCGCTGTCGATGGTCATGGACCCGGTCGGCACGCTGGTCTCGTACGCGGTGTCCTGGCTGATGGAGCACGTCAAGCCGCTGTCGGACGCCCTGGACTGGCTGGCCGGCGACCCGGACCAGATCTCCGCCTACGCCCAGACCTGGGGCAACGTCGCGAAATCGGTGGAGCAGGTCGCGGCCGATTTCACCAACGAGGTCAACAACATCACCGGCACCTGGACCGGTGCGGCGGCCGACGCCTACAAGAACGCCACCACGAAGCAAGCCGAGCAGATCAAAGCGGCGGGCGGCGCGGCGAACACCATCAGCACGGTCGTCGAGATCGTCGGCGTGCTGGTCGGCGTCGTCCGCGAGCTGGTGCGCGACCTGGTCGCGGAGTGCGTGGCGGCGCTGATCACCAAAATCCCCCGCTGGATCGCGGAAATCGGCGGCACCCTCGGCGTCGGCACCCCGGCGGTGGTGGCCGAAGCGGCCGGGATGATCGCCAAGTGGGTCAGCAAGATCTCCGACGTCCTCCTGAAGCTGACCCGGTCACTGAACAAGCTGCAACCGCTGCTGAAGAAGCTCGACGAGATCTGGGAAGGCATCAAGGACGCCCTCAAAGGCCTCCGCAAGGCCGACGGCCCAGCGAGCACCAAGCCGTCCAGCGTGGACGCGCCGTCCCCCAAACCAGACGCCCCGGACACCACCCCGACTCCCCCGACACGTCCCCGTCGAGCACGACCCCGGACGGAACGTCGTCAACCCCGGACAGCTCCACGCCGGACAACCCCAATTCCAAGAGCGAAGACGGCAACCTCCAGAACAAGACCGACGACCCGGAGACCCCGAACCGCGACGCGACCGACCGGAAGTGCGAGAACGACCCGATCGACGTCGCCAGCGGCGAGGGGTCACCCGCCTCACCAACTCCCTCGGCCACGTCAAGACGTTCCACCTCAACGAAAAGCGCCAGGTGGTCCGGGAAATCGACCCGCTGGGCGGCGAAACGGTGTCCGAGTGGGACGCCTACGACAGACTCCTGTCCCGAACGGACCCACTCGGCCGCACGGTCCGGTACACGTACGACGACGCCGAGAACCTCGTCGCGGTAACCCGCCCCGACGGCGCCCAAACCCGCTTCGAATACAACGACCTCCGCCTACCGATCATCGTCATCACCCCGGACGGCTCGATCTCCCGCCGCGAGTACGACGAACGCGGCAACCTGACCAGCGTGGTCGACCCGCTAGGCGCGGTCACGCACTACAGCTACAACGAGCACGGCCGCCTAACAGCCGTGACCGACGCGCTCGGAAGCGCCCGGTTGGTCGAAACAGATTCCGCCGGGCTGCCGGCGTCGGTGACCGATCCGTTGGGCAGCACTGTGCGATACGAGCGCGACGCCTTCGGGCGGGTGATGGCCATCACCGACCCGCTGGGCGGAACCACCCGGTTCGGCTGGACCGTCGACGGGAAACCTGCGTGGCGCACGTTGCCGGACGGGGCCACCGAGCGGTGGATCTACGACGGCGAGGGAAACCTCCGCACCCACGTGGACGCCCGGGGGCAGGAGACGCACACCGAGGTCACCCACTTCGACCTGCCGTCGGCCGAGGTCAAGCCGGACGGAACCCGCCTCGAATTCGCCTACGACACCGAACTGCGCCTGGTCGGCGTCACCAACGAGCAGGGGCTGGTCTGGCGCTACGACTACGACCCGGCCGGAAACCTGGTCCGCGAGACCGACTTCAACGGCCGGATGATCACCTACCGGCACGACGCGGCCGGCCAACTCCTCCAACGCACCAACGGCGCAGGTGAGGTCACCTACTTCGGACGCGACGCGCTGGGCAACGTCATCGAGCGCCGGAACGGCTCGATGACGACGACGTACACCTACGACGAGCTGGGGCGGCTCGTCGAAGCGTTGAACCCCGACACCCGGGTCGCCTTCCACCGAGACCCGCTCGGACGAGTACAAGCCGAAACGATCAACGGCCGAACGGTCGCCTCGGCCTACGACGCGCTGGGCAGGCGAACCCACCGCCGCACGCCATCAGGCGCGGAAAGCATCTGGGAGTACGACGCGAACAGCCGCCCCACTACGCTGCACATCTCCGGCCGCACCCTCCGTTTTGGCTACGACGCGGCAGGCCACGAGATCCAACGGGCCCTCGGCCCGAACACCGTCCTGTCCCAGGCATGGGACGCCAACCACCAACTGCTCTCGCAGGAACTCAACGGACCCGGCGGCCGGTCCATCCAGCACCGGACGTACACCTACCGCGCGGACGGCTATCTGACCGGAATCGACGACCAGCTCACCGGCCCGCGCACGTTCGAACTCGACCAGGCGGGCCGGGTGACCGTCGTCCAGGGCGCGGGCTGGACCGAACGCTACGCCTACGACTCGGCGGGCAACATCGCGAACGCCTCCTGGCCGGTTCCGCAAGGCTCGCCTGATGCCGAAGCGCTAGGCGAGCGGGATTACAGCGGAACCCTCGTGCGCCGCACGGGAAACGTCCGCTACGAACACGACGCACAGGGCCGGGTCGTGCTCCGCCAGCGCAAGCGCCTGTCCCAGAAACCCGAGACCTGGCGGTATTTCTGGGACGCCGACGACCGGTTGGTCGAAGTCCTCACCCCGGACGGCTCCCGCTGGCGATACCGCTACGACCCCCTCGGCCGCCGCGTCGCCAAGCAACGCCTGACCCCCGACGGCACGCGAGTTGTCGAGCAGACCGAGTTCATCTGGGACGGCTCGGTACTCGCCGAACAGGCGCACACCGACGGCGTGCCGAACGGTCCCCAACTCGGCGACCGTCGCGTCACGGTCTGGAACTACGAACCCGGTTCCTTCCGGCCGATCACCCAAACCGAACGATCACCGCTGCGCCACGCCCCGCAGCAGTGGGTGGACGAGCAGTTCTATTCCATCGTCACGGACCTCGTCGGCTCCCCCACGGAACTCATCAACGACCAAGGCGGCATCGCCTGGTTCCACCGAACAACCCTGTGGGGCAACACAACGGACCAAAGCCGCACGGGCGCCTACACCCCGCTGCGCTTCCCCGGCCAGTACCACGACCAGGAAACCGGCCTCAACTACAACTACTTTCGCCACTACGACCCGGCGACCGGCCGCTACAGCAGTGCCGACCCGCTCGGGTTGCAAGGCGGATTTCAGACCCACAGCTACGTGCACAATCCGTACACCTGGGTGGACCCGTTCGGCCTTTGGTCCTGCAAAGATGACCACGTCGAGCTCTATCGTGCGGTAAAAGAAGACGAGTTGAAGGACATCCTCGATAACCGCGCCTTCTCGAACCCTCAGGGCATCGAGAGCAAGTACTTCTCGCAAAGCGCCGAGGACGCGGCAGCCTACGCGAGGGAGGCGTACCGAAACTGGCCCGATGAAGGCGCGTATACTATCGTACGAACATCAATTCAGAGAGATTTGATTCCGGACGAGAGCGTCCTTCCTTATATCTCGGACGTCAAGGGCGGACTTCCAGGCGTGGCACTGCCAAGCGAACTGCTGGACAAGTTAAGCAGACCTCGCGTTCTTCCACACGCGTCCATCTAGGAACGAGACAGCATGCTTTTGATCTTCGCTACCACAACCGACGAAAAAGCCAGCCGGTTCAGAGCAACACTCGGCGATATCACAAATATCGAGTTCCGCACGGGCGCAGTCAAGGACACGGCGATCGGCTGCGATGCCATTTTGATCAAGTTCTACCTGGCACACGATCGGTACGGCGGAACCCCGAAGCCCGGAGTATCACAAGTTCTCCCAAACAGCCGGAACGACGGACTCCCGGCTCTAATCGTCACGACCCTGCCATTTCCTCCTGGGGACGAGGTTGCAGACCCGAGCCAGCTGGAAGACCGCTTCTACACGATGTTCGCCGTCCCCATGACCACCTTCAATGATTTTCTCTCCAACCAGAGCGAATCGAAATCCTTGCACGTACACCGGGAGGGCCTCGGCCTGGATTCGGCGGAGGATGCAATCGTCGCAGGAGCCCTCCGGAGAGCCGTCTTGGATTTCAACGACCGAACCAGGCCGCGTTGAAATCCACTCCAAGAGCCTTATCGGTCGCGAACTCCAGGACATTAGCCTAATCGACAACGGACCAGATCCAGCTTTCAATATTTCCCACAACGTCGAATTGCAGGTTTTCGGAGACACGGACTACGACCGTTTGACCCCGCCGAGCCATTTCGCTGCGGTCACAGCTCCGCCGACAGCTCCGCGGCGTAGCTGCTCAGCCGGGTGTACACGCCGGGGGTGTTGGGGCGGCCGCAACCGGTGCCGTAGGAGACCACTCCGATCAGGCGGTTGTCCGCCACGATCGGGCCACCCGAGTCCCCGGCGCAGGCGTCCGTGCCACCCTCCGGGACTCCGGCGCAGAACATGCTCCGGGCGTCGTAGTTCGGGTACGCGGTCCGGCAGGTTTCATCGGTGGTGACCGGGACGTCAACCGAGCGCAGGGTGTTCGACGGCGGACCGGATTCGCTGGTGCGGCCCCAGCCGTAAACCCGCGCTACCGCCCCCGGCTGGTACGGCGCGGCTTCACCCGGGCCCACGACGTTCAGCGGGCGTTGCGGCATCGGGGCGCGCAGGGTCAGCACCGCGACGTCGTCGCCACGGGTGTAGTCCTTGAAGCCGGGGTGGACCCAGATGCTCTGGATCTCCCCGACCACGCCGCGCTCCGTGCGCAGATCGGTGCGTCCCGCGATCGCGCGCAGTCCCTCCGGAGCCCGCCTGGTGCCGGTCGCCGGGTCCACCGTGCAGTGCGCCGCCGTGATGACCTTGATCGGGCTCACCAGGGTGCCGCCGCAGAACTGGCGGCCGTAGTCGTCGGTCACCGCCACGGCCCAGGGGGCGTCGTCCGTGCTGGTTTCCGAGCCGCCGAGCACGCGCGCCTCGGGTTGCTCCGCCGCGCTGGCCGCCACCGGGTGAAGTCCGGCCAGGGCCGTCACCGCGCCGGTGACCACGAGCCGCAGCAGCGCCCCCTTGCGCGCCGTTCCGGTCCTGCGCTCACTGCCACACCCCACGTCGTGCCTCCAGCTGTCGCGGATCTTGCCGACGGCACACCGTAGTCACTCCGATACGGAAACTTCACGAGGCGCAACTCACACGTTCTCGGGAAAATATTTCGTTAATATGGATTATGATGGGAAATTTTGCGGAGAGCGTCGATGATGGCAGCCACTCATCCTTCCCCAACCACCACGGACCCGAAGCACGCCTCGCGCCGGGCCCGTGAACTGTGCCCGACCAGGTGATCGATTCCACACGATCAAGTGATCAGTGCTGCGCGCTGTCGCGAAGGAGGATGCCGTGCTTGCGGACCTGACCCCGTTGCCCGCGTTCTTGCTGGCCAGCGCGGTCGTCATCCTCACCCCGGGCGTTGACGTCTTCCTGCTGCTTCGCACCTCGCTGACGGCCGGCCGCCGGGCCGGGCTGCTCGCGCTCGCCGGGATGGGCTGACCGCGAGCGGCGTGCCGAAGCCCAGGTAGGCGATCGACCAGAACACCGCGGTGGACTGACCAAAGTGGACGGTGCGAGACCTTCCAGCGCTACCGTTCCTAGAGTGAGTGGCCATTGTCGGTGGCGTCCTGGTGATCGCGGCACGCTACCGGCCATCACGCCTGCCGGGTGGTCCGGTGAGGCCGAAAGGGATCGTGTGCGGGCGTCCGGCCGGGTTGCCGCAGGAGTCCACGACGATGGCCGCGAGGTGATCGGCGCCTGAGATCCACGCTCAGCAGGCGTCCCCCACCAGTGGTGATCTCACTCGGTGTGGGAAGCACAATGGTCGGTGTGGACCAGGAGGCGTCGAGATACCAGCGGCCACGGTCGACGTCGAAGCCGATGTCATCACGGCGGGACCTGACCGCGACATGACGCGGCCGGGGCGCTCCAGGTGCGCCCCCGGCCGCGCCGATCCGGGTCAGGAACCCAGTTGTGCTTGGACGTCGTCGTGGTACGCCGACACCCGGGTGTAGATGCCGGGCGCGTTGGGCCGGGCGCAGCCGTTGCCCGTCGAGACGATCCCGACCAGCTTGTTGTCGACCACCAGCGGCCCACCGGAGTCACCCTGGCAGCTGTCCACGCCGCCCTGCGGGAAACCGGCGCAGATCATCGCGTCGGACTTGTACTGCGGGTACGCCTTCTGGCATTCCTGGTCGCTGACCAGCGGCACTTCGGCCTTCTGCAGGGTCTGCGACGCCTGGCCACCTTCAGCGGTGGCGCCCCAGCCGAGCGCCGAGGACATCCTCCCAGCTTCGTAGAGCGAGCCGTCCTCCCTGCCGGCCAGCGCGAGCGGTTGGTGCGGCAGCTCCTGGTCCAGGGTCAGCACCGCGACGTCCGCGCCGCTGTTGGCGTTCTGGAAGCCCGGGTGCACCCAGATGCCGGTCACCTTGGCGACCGTGCCCTCGGTGGTCTTCTTGTCCTCCCGCCCGGCGACGACCTGGACCGACTCCGGCTTCTCCCCCGAGACGCAGTGCGCGGCGGTCACGATCTTGTTGGCCTTGGCGACCGTGCCGCCGCAGAACTGGTTGCCCTGCGGGTCGGTCAGGTACACCACCCAAGGGTGTTCGGCGATTTTGGCGGGTTGGCCGCCCACGATGGGCGGTGCTTTGGCCTCCGACGTGTCCCCACCCGCCGCGTTGGCCGTCGTTGTCAGCAAGCCCGACGACAGGGTCGCCGCCGCCAGCAGCCCGGCAATCGACCACATCCGGCGCTTCGTGTCTGTCATCACCGTTGCCTCCTCCCCCGGAGCCATCCGGCACGCCGTCGTTCGACCTGCCGCCTCCGGCTCGTCCAAGAGTGTCCATGAGAAAGAGGATCAGAACCCGCTGTTGGATACACCTGAGCTAGCCAGGGCAACCCGATCGAGTGGAAAAAGCGCACTATTACCACCCGGACGGACTAACACGACTGTCCAAATAGGACTTTGGCCACATGGCCAATTCCCTTGTCTGGAAAGAGTAATTCCACGCTTGCCGAGAGCTCAGTCCTCCAACTGCCCCTCCAGCTCCAGGTAGACCGCGCGGAGGTCGTCGAGCACCGACGCGTCCGGCTCGGCCCACAGGCCGCGCTCGGCCGCCTCCAACAGGCGTTCGGTCATGCCGCGCAACGCCCACGGGTTGGACTGCCGCAGGAACTGCTGCACCTGTTCGTCGAACACGTACGACTCGGCGAGCTTGGTGTACATCCAGTCGTCGACCACACCGGCGGTCGCGTCGAAGCCGAACAAGTAGTCCACTGTGGCCGCGAGCTCGAAAGCGCCCTTGTAGCCGTGCCGCTGCATGGCCGAAATCCACTTCGGGTTGACCACGCGGGCCCGGAAGACCCGCTTGGTCTCCTCGCCCAGCGTCCGCGTCTTGACCGCGTGCGGCACCGCCGAGTCGCCGACGTAGGCGGCCGGGTTCTGCCCGGACAGCGCGCGCACCATGGCCACCATGCCGCCGTGGTACTGGAAGTAGTCGTCGGAGTCGGCGATGTCGTGCTCGCGGGTGTCGACGTTCTTCGCCGCGACCTGGATGCGGCGGAACGCCGATTCCATGTCGGTGCGCGCCTCGCGTCCGTCCAGGCCGCGCCCGTAGGCGTAGCCGCCCCAAGTCGCGTAGACCTCGGCGAGGTCGGCGTCGCTGCGCCAATTGCGGGCATCGATCAGCGGCAGCAGACCCGCGCCGTAGGCGCCCGGCTTGGAGCCGAAGATGCGCGTCGAGGCGCGCCGGTCGTCGCCGTGGTCGGCAAGGTCGGCGCGGTAGTGCGCGGCGACGTAGTTGTCCTCGTCCGGTTCGTCGAGCTTGGCCACCGTCTGCACCGCGTCATCGAGCAGCGCCACCACGTGCGGGAAGGCATCGCGGAAGAAGCCGGAGATGCGGACCACCACGTCGATGCGCGGCCGGCCCAGCTCCGCGACCGGAACCACGTCGAAGCCGGTCACCCGGCGCGAGGCGTCGTCCCACACCGGGCGGCAGCCCAGCAACCACAGGATTTCGCCGAGGTCGTCGCCCTGGGTGCGCATCGCGGAGGTGCCCCACACGGTCAGCCCGACCGAACGCGGGTACTCACCGGTGTCCTCGCGGTGGCGCGCCAGCAGCGAATCGGCCAGTGCGGAGCCGACGTCGAAGGCGTTGCGGGACGGGATGGCCTTCGGGTCCACGGAGTAGAAGTTGCGACCGGTGGGCAGCACCGAGATCAGCCCGCGCGTCGGCGATCCGGACGGACCGGCCGGGACGAAGCCGCCGCCCAGCGCGTGCAGAACGTGCTCGACCTCCTCGGTGGTGCGCGCCAGCCGCGGCGCGACCTCCGTGCAGGCGAAGCGCAGCACCTGCGCGACCGAGTCCAGCGGCGCGCCGACAACCCCGGCGACGACCTCCTCGGCCGCCGCGGCCTGCCAGCCCGCCTCGGCCAGCGCGACGATCAGCTTGCGCGCCAAGGATTCCAGCAGGTCCACGGCGTCCGACGCCGATACCGAAGGCCCTTCGACCAGCTGCGTCAGCGCGCTCGGCACGTCGGCCCCGGCACCCGGTTCGGCCAGCAGCACCTGCTCGTCGAGTCCGAAGTGGACGGCCAGCGCGGAGCGCAGCCCGGGCAGCGCGCCGACCTTGCCGCCGAACACCTGGCGGGCGCGCAGGATCGCGAGGACGTCGTTGACCAGCTCCTCGCCCACCGGCGCTCGGCCCAGGATGTGCAGGCCGTCGCGGATCTGCACGTCCTTGATCTCGCACAGGTACCCGTCGATGTGCATCACGAAGTCGTCGAAGGACTCCGCGTCGGGCTGGTCCTCCTGGTGCAGGTCGCGGTGCAGCTCCGCGGCGGTGACCAGCTCCCAGATCTGGTTGCGCAGCGTGGGTTTCTTCTCCGGGTCCAAGTCTGCGACCAGCGCGTACTCGTCCAGCAGCTGCTCCAGCTTGGCGATGTCGCCGTAGCTGTCCGCCCGGGCCATCGGCGGGATCATGTGGTCGACCACGACGGCGTGCCCGCGGCGCTTGGCCTGGGTGCCCTCGCCCGGGTCGTTGACGATGAACGGGTAGATCAGCGGCAGCTCGCCCAGCACCGCGTCCGGCGCGCAGTCCGCCGCCAGTCCCAGGCCCTTGCCCGGCAGCCATTCCAGGGTTCCGTGCTTGCCCAGGTGGATCACCGCGTGCGCGCCGAACTCCTCGGCCAGCCACCGGTAGGCGGCCAAGTACTGGTGCGACGGCGGCAGATCCGGGTCGTGGTAGATCGCGATCGGGTTCTCCCCGAAGCCGCGCGGCGGCTGGATCATCAGCACCACGTTGCCGAAGCGAAGCGCCGCGACGTAGATCGAGCCCTCGTCGTCGACGTACAAGCTGCCGGGCGGGGCGCCCCAGTGCTCCGTCATGGCCGCCCGCAACGACTCCGGCAGCGCGTCGAACCACTCGCGGTAGCGAGTGGCGGGCACCAAGATCGCCGCCTCGGACATCTGGTCCTCGGTCAGCCACTCGACGTCGTGCCCGCCCGCGGCGATCAGCCGGTGGATGAGGCTGTCACCGTCCAGACCGGACACGTCCAGCCCGCCGAGGTCGTAGCCCGCGGCCTCCAACGCGCGCAGCAGCACGACGGCCGATGCTGGGGTGTCCAGGCCGACGGCGTTGCCGACGCGGGAATGCTTCGTCGGGTAGGACGACAGGACCACGCCGACCCGCTTGTCCTTGTTGCCGACGTGGCGCAACCGGGCCAGCGACACCGCCGTTCCCGCGACGCGGCGCGCGCGCTCCGGATCGGCGACGTAGACCGGGATGCCGTCCTCGCCGCTTTCCTTGAAGGAAAACGGGACGCTGATCAGCCGACCGTCGAACTCGGGCACCGCGACCTGCATCGCCGCGTCCATCGGCGAGAGCGCCGCGTCGCTTTCCGCCCACACCGCGCGACTGGTGGTCAGGCACAGGCCCTGCAGGACCGGGATGCCGAGCTCGGCGAGCGCGCCTGCGTCCCAGGAGTCCTCGTCGCCACCCGCGCTCGCGTCCGCCGCGACGGCACCGCCAGCGGCGAGCACCGTCGCGACCAGGGCGTCGCAGCCTTCGAGCAGTTCGCGCAAGCCTGCCGCGTCCGACAGCCCGCGCAGCGAGCCGCAGAACACCGGCACGGCGTTGGCACCGGCGTTTTCCACCTGCTCGGCCAGGGAATCCACGAAACCGGTGTTGCCCGCCAAGGCGTGGGCCCGGTAGAAGACGATGCCCACCGTGGGCCGCGCCGGGTCGTGCGGCCGGGAGCCGTGGCGGCCGAACTCGGGCGTCTTCTCCGGCGCGGCGAAGCCCTCTCCGGTCAGCAGCACCGTGTCGGAGAGGAACTGGGCCAGCTGGGCGAGGTTGTTCGGCCCGCCTTCGACGAGGTAGGCCAGCGCCTGCGTGGTCACCCCGGCGGGCACGGTGGACAGGGCCATCAGCTCGGCGTCCGGGGTGGCCTCGCCGCCGAGCGCGACGGTGGGGACGCCGGAGGCGAGGACCGCGTCGAGGCCATCCCAGGCCCGGCGGCCGCCCAGCAGGCGGACCACCACGACATCCACGCCGGCGAGCAGCTCCGGGACTTCTTCGGGGGTGACGCGGGCGGGGTTGGCGACCCGGTAGCCGGCGTCCGCGGCTCGGGCGGCCAGCAGGTCGGTGTCCGCAGTGGACAGAAGCAGGACACGGGTAGTTTCGCGGGCAGGCTCGCTCACGGTCGTCCTCTCTCGGGGTGCGCGCCCCGGTGGGGTCACGGCGGCCGGAGTGTCCTGGCTCCCGGATCGCCGCAGGCCCCCGCCTTCCCGCCCGCGGGCGGTGGCACGTGGGGGCTGCTCCCCGGTCACAGTGGCGCGACCACCCCGGATTCGCACCGGGTTCCTCCACGACACCGCCGTCTTGCTAGCCGCCATCCTAACGGCCCCCACGCACCTGCCAAGACACCTGCCAAGCCGCAATTTCAATGGAAATCAGAGCTCTGATTTCCATTGAAATTGCGGAAGTTGTCCACAGTCTCCGGCGTGTCGGATCCCGACACGCCGAACCACTACAAGTTCCATTGAAATCGAAGGTTCGATTTCAATGGAACTTGCGGAAGTTGTCCACATCCCCGGTGCAGGGTCAGTAGCCCGCGGTGCGGTCGATGACGCCGAGGAGCGGTTGGCCCGCGAGGCGGCGGCGGACGTTGTCCTCCACCCGCCGCGCCAGCGCCGGGACCAGCAAGGACTTCGGGTTCGCCGAGTGCGGCGAGATGATCGCGTGCGGGTGCTGGAACAGCGGGTGCCCGTCCGGCAGCGGCTCCGGGTCCGTCACGTCCAGCGCCGCGCCGCCGATGCGCTCCGCGTCCAGCGCCTCGACCAGCGCTTCGGTGTCGACCAGCGATCCGCGGGCGACGTTGATCAGCCACGCGCCGGCCTTCATCCGGGACAGCGCGTCGGCGTCGATCAGCTTCGCCGTCTCGGCCGTCGCGGGCGCGGCGACCACGACGAAGTCCGACTCCGCGAGCAGCCGGTCCATCCCGGCTTCGTCGTCGGCCGGCCAGGTCCAGGCCGCCCCGGCGACCGGCTTCCCGGACCGGTTCACCGCCAGCACCCGGACGCCGAAGGGCTGCAGCAAATCGATCAGCACCCGGCCGATGCCCCCGGCGCCGATGATCCCGACCGTGGCGCCGAAGAGGCTGAGCATGCCCGTCGGTCGCGCCCAGTTCTCCGCTCGTGCCATCACGTGCAGCCGCCGCGCTCCGACGAGCATCAGTCCGAGCGTGTGCTCGGCGACGGTCTGGGCGTAGGTGCCCGCCGCGGAGGTGAAGGTGATCCCGTCGCGCAGCGCGTCGGCGGCGGCCCACGCTTCGATACCGGCCGATGGGAGCTGCACCCATTCCAGGCCGGGGTGGTCGAACTCGGCGAACCGCTCGGGGCCTTCGCCGTACCAGACCAGCGCGGTGGCCTCCGCGGCCGGGCTGATCTCGGCACCGGCCGCCGCGACGGCCGCTGTCAACTCCGGCGGGGCGATTGGACCAATGTGGACCTGCACGACTTCTCCATCTCGGCTCGGATCTGGTCGTGAGTGATCGTTCCGGTAAGAACCGGAACGATCACTCACGAGGTCTCGGCCAACTTCGCCAACTCGGGCAGCTGCTCGGCATCCTCCAACGCCGAACCGACCGCCACCACGGCGGCCCCCGCCGCGAGAAACTCCAGCGCGTTGCGCGCGTTCATCCCGCCGGTGGCCACTATCCGCAGGCCGGGGAACGGCCCGTGCATCGCCTTGAACCAACCGGCGCCCAGTTCGGCGGCCGGGAACGCCTTTACCCACGACAGCCCGAGCCGGTGGGCTTGCTGGATCTCGCTGGGCGTGGCCACGCCGGGCAGGTGCGGCACGCCGAGTTCCGCGCTCAGCCGCACCACCTCGGGGTCCAGCCCCGGCGCCACGGTGAACGCCGCGCCCAGTTCCTTGGCCGTGTGCACCTGCTCCGTGCTCACCACGGTCCCGGCCCCCACCGGCCGACCCCGCAGCACGCCCGCCTGCACCGCCGCGCGCAGCGACGGCTCGGCGCGCTGCGTCTCGATCGGCACCTCGACCGCCTCGATGCCGAGGTCCCACGCCCGTTCGGCCAGTTCGACGGTCCGCTGCGGGTCCATTCCGCGCAGGATCGCCATGACCGGACCGGCGAAGAGCTCGTCGAAGAAGCCCACGATCACTCCCCTTTCCCGGACGCAACGCCGCCGCCGAAGCTGAGGCTGCACCACTGCTGCTCGTCGTAGCCCGACCATTCGGCGACCGCGCCGCGATCCGGCGGCGCCATGTGGTCCTCGGTGCTGAGCAGGCTGTGCGCGGCCAGGATGTGCCCGAGCCGCAGGCAGCGGACGCCGTTTTCGCCGCGCAGTACGCCGGAGAGGTATCCGGCGGCGAACGCGTCCCCGGCGCCCACCGGCTCGACCACCTGGACCTTCGGCGCGGGCACGATCACCGTCTCGGCGCCCAGGGCGTAGGCCGCGGCGGCGCCGTCCTTGACCACGACGACGCTCGGCTGGTCCAGGAGTTTCCGCACGTCCTCGGGGGTTTCGACGCCCCAGAGGGTGGTCGCCTCGTCCAGGCCGACGAACACCACGTCGGCGAGCTGGGCGAGTTCGCGCAGCCGCGGTCCGGCCTGCTCGACCGGCCACAGCGAGGGGCGGTAGTTGACGTCGAAGGTGATCCGGGCGCTGCGTTCGCGGGTCAGCAGTCGTCGGACGAGCCGGTCGCAGCTGGCGGAGAGCGCGGGGGTGATGCCGCTGATGTGCAGCAGCCGCGGCGCGTCGAGCTGCTCGTCGCCGAGGAAATTTTCGTCCATTGTGGACGCCGCAGAGCCCGCCCGGTAGTAGTGCACCTTGGTGCCGGACGGACCGGGGTCCTTGAAGTAGACGCCGGTCAGCGCGTCCGGGCACACCTCAACCAGGCCGGTGTCGACCCCGGCGGCGGCGATGGCCGCGACCACGCGGCGCCCGAGCGGGTCGTCCCCGACCCTGCTGGCCCAGCCGACGCGGTGCCCTAGCGCGGCGAGGTGGATGGCCACATTGGACTCCGCGCCACCTGCGGAGAGGGTGAACGTCGCGGCCTGCTCCAGGGGCACCGGGGCAGCCGGGGCGACCAGCGACATCGTCTCCCCCAGGCACAGCACCTCGGGGGTGCTGCTCGGCTCCGCCACGTTCGCCTCCTAGATCCCACGGCACCCGTCGCCGGACAGCTTAACCATTCATCGCTGCGAAATGCACATCCCCGTTGCACTCCTCGCAACAAGGTGGCTGCGGCGTGCGCTGTGGTGGCGAACGGCAGGCCTCTAGGCTGAGAATCCGGTGATCACGCACACCCCGATGAAAGGGAGGCTGCTCGAATGAGCTTGGAGCGCCCGATCGATCCGGACCCGTACTCGCTGCTGCCCTCGGTTCCGGCGTTCACGGTCACCTCCGACGACGTGACCGACGGTCAGCCGATGGCGCAGGCCCACGCCTACGACGGCATGGGCGCCGACGGCCAGAACCACTCGCCACACCTGCGCTGGACCGGTTTCCCGGAGACCACCAAGAGCTTCGTGGTGACCTGCTTCGACCCCGACGCGCCGATCCCGGGCGGCTTCTGGCACTGGGTGCTGGTGGACGTGCCGGCCGACGTGACCGAGCTGGCCACCGACGCGGGCAACCGCAACGGGCAGGGCATCCCGGCCGGGTCCTTCCACGTCGCCAACGACCTCGGCGAACGCGCCTTCGGCGGCGCCGCCCCGCCGCCCGGCGACCGGCCGCACCGCTACTACTTCGTGGTCCACGCGGTGGACACCGAGAAGCTCGGCGTGAATGAGAACGCCAGCCCGGCGGTAGTCAGCTTCAACCTGGCCTTCCACACCGTCGCGCGCGCCGTCATCACCCCCACCTACCAGCGCTGACGGCGCAAGCCGACAACTGCAACACCCTTTCGCGAGCCGTGCCGCTCCGGGCTTTCCCGGAGCGGCGCGGCTCTTTCGCGCACCAAGATCGCCCGATCGAGATGTATCTGAAACGGCCCCTCGCTCCTCTTTAAGAACAGGGAGGTTCTCGGACGTCAGGAGATCGGGATGAGCGTGCTGCCAGGTTCGTTCGCCGCGCTGGTCGCCGCCGGGGTGGCCGCGCTGCTGTTCGCGCCCTTCGTCGCCAGCGAGCACCGGAGGCACGGCGAGCTGCGCGTGGGCGTCGCCGTGCAGCGCTTCGCCGTGCTGCTCTACGCGTTCGGGCTGGTTTCCTACGTGTTCCTGCCGTTGCCGACCGATGCGGCCTGCTTCGCGCCGCAGTGGCGGCCGCTCGCCGGGTTGACCAACCCCTCGATGCTGGGGCAGTTCGCGTGCAACATCGCGCTCTTCGTCCCGCTGGGTGCGCTAGTGCGGGGCGGTTGGCCGACTGCGGCGCTGGCCGGATTGGTGACCTCGGTGTTCGTCGAGTCGACCCAACTGACCGGGTTCTGGTTCGCCTTTCCCTGCCCGTACCGGGTTTTCGACGTGGACGACATCCTCGCGAACACCACCGGCGCGCTACTCGGCGGGTTGCTCGCGCCACTCCGGCGGCGCCTGCCGACCGGCACCAGCGGACGGCCAGCGGCGGAACCTCGCCCGGTCACCGCCGCCCGGCGACTGCTGGGCATGTGTTGCGACGCACTGGTGCTGTGGCTCCTCGGCGTGGCCTGCGCCCGGGCAGTGGACATCGCGCTCCGGCTGACCCGAACCGCCCCGACGCGGTGGTGGGAGGCCGCCGCGCTGTGGCTCGCACCGGCCGCGTTGTTGCTGGTCGCGATGCTGATCGGACACGGCAGCTCGCTCGGCCAGCACGCGGTGATGCTGCGCGCCAGAGCTCCCGACGGGCGCCCCGCGCCGGCGGCCGTGCTGTGCCGTTGGGCGGTCGGCATCGGCGGACTGGCCGTGGCGCAAGGCGTGGTCGAGGGCTCGTTCGGGGAACCGAGTGCTGTGCTCGCCGTGTTGTGGTGCATCGCGCACGCCTGGGGTGTGACCAGCACCCGAGATCACCGCGGAATCACCGGGCTCGCTGCCGGGTTGCAGATGATCGACGCCCGACGAAGCCAAGGTGCGCCGTACTCGGCGCGCTCGATTTGAGGCAGGATGGACCAGTGCGGCACTTCGATCTAGTCATCATCGGCTCCGGCTCCGGAAACTCGATACTCGACGACCGGTTCGCCGACTGGGACGTCGCGATGGTCGAGAAGGGCGTCGGACCCAACGACGCCTACGGCGGCACCTGCCTCAACGTCGGCTGCATCCCGACGAAGATGTTCGTGCACACCGCCGACGTGGCCAGCGCCCCGGCCGGCGGCGCGAAGCTCGGCGTCGACCTCGAACTGCGCGACGTGCGGTGGCGCGACATCCGGGACCGGATCTTCGGCCGCATCGACGAGATCTCCGCCGGTGGCCGCCGCTACCGCGCCGAGGACAACCCGAACGTCACCCTCTACGAGGGCATCGCCCGGTTCACCGGCGTCAAGCAGCTGACCGTGGAAACCGCCGCAGGCCCGGAGACGATCACTGCGGACCGCTTCGTGGTGGCCGCCGGTGGCCGTCCGGCGATCCCGGACATCCCGGGCCTGGACCAGGTCGACTACTACACCAGCGACACCGTGATGAGGCTCGATGAGCTGCCCGCCCGGATGATCATCACGGGCACCGGGTTCGTCGGCGCGGAGTTCGCGCACGTGTTCTCCACGCTGGGCGTCGAGGTGACCATGATCGGCCGGTCCGGCCGGGTGCTGCGCTCGGAAGACACCGACATCTCCGCGAGGTTCACCGAGCTCGCCGCCCAGCGCTGGGACCTGCGGCTGAACCGCAAGGAGACCGCGGTCGAGCGCGACGGCAACCTCGTCCGTCTGCACCTGGAAGGCCCGGAGGGCACCGAGGTCGTGGAGGCCGAGGCGCTGCTCATCGCGGTGGGCCGGGTACCCAACGCCGACCTGCTGGAGGCGGCCGCGGGCGGCCTCGAACTCACCGCCGACGGCAAGGTCAAGGCCGACGCGACCCAGCTGACCTCGGTGGACGGCGTTTGGGCGCTGGGCGACATCAGCTCCGACCACGAGCTCAAGCACGTCGCCAACCACGAGATGCGCGTCGTCCAGCACAACCTGCTGCGCCCCGACCAGCCGATCGAGTCCGACCACCGGTTCGTGCCGCACGCGGTGTTCTCCGCCCCGCAGATCGCCTCGGTCGGCCTAACCGAGCAGGAGGCACAGCGGCGCGGAGTCGACTACGTGACTTCGATCCAGGACTACGCGGGCATTGCCTACGGCTGGGCGATGGGGGACACCACCGGCTTCGCCAAGCTCCTCGCCGATCCGGAGACCGGTCAGCTCCTCGGCGCCCACATCATCGGCCCGCAGGCTCCGACGCTGCTGCAGCCGCTGATCCAGGCGATGCAGTTCGGCCTGGACGCCCGGATGATGGCCCGCGGCCAGTACTGGATCCACCCGGGCATGCCGGAGCTGATCGAGAACGCCCTGCTCAACCTGCCGCTGAAGTGACCCCGCGGGCATCTGCCGCCCAGGACCAGGCAGCAGATGTGTTATGCGTCATCTTGAGTAATTCCAGTTAGTTGGGCAATTTGGGTGGATTGGGGCTGCCCGAAAACCCCGCCGCTGCCCGGTGAAACGGCGTGCGACAGCCCGGAACGCTCAACGGACAAAGGAGTTTGACTGTGCTTCACGAACGCCTCGAACCGGTCTACGAGAACGTGGTCCAGCGCAACCGCGGCGAAGACGAGTTCCACCAGGCAGTCCGAGAAGTGCTGGAGAGCATCGGTCCGGTCATCGACAAGCACCCCGAGTACGCCGAGCAGAAGATCATCGAGCGGATCTGCGAGCCGGAGCGGCAGATCGTCTTCCGGGTGCCGTGGGAGGACGACTGCGGCGAGGTGCAGATCAACCGCGGCTTCCGGGTGGAGTTCAACAGCGCGCTCGGCCCGTACAAGGGCGGCCTGCGGTTCCACCCGTCGGTCTACCAGGGCATCGTCAAGTTCCTCGGCTTCGAGCAGATCTTCAAGAACGCCCTCACCGGGTTGCCCATCGGCGGCGGCAAGGGCGGCGCGGACTTCGATCCGAAGGGCCGCTCCGACCGGGAGGTCATGCGGTTCTGCCAGAGCTTCATGACCGAACTGCACCGGCACATCGGCGAGTACACCGACGTGCCCGCCGGTGACATCGGCGTCGGCGGCCGAGAGATCGGCTACCTGTTCGGCCAGTACAAGCGGATCACCAACCGCTACGAATCCGGGGTGCTGACCGGCAAGCACCTGTCCTTCGGCGGCGCCCGCGTGCGCACCGAGGCCACCGGCTTCGGCTGCGCGTTCTTCGTGCAGGAGATGCTGTCCGCCCGCGGCGAGTCGTTCGACGGCAAGCAGATCGTGGTCTCCGGATCGGGCAACGTGGCCATCTACACGATGGAGAAGGTGCACCAGCTAGGCGGAACCGTGGTGGCCTGTTCGGACTCCTCCGGCTACGTCGTCGACGAGAAGGGCATCGACGTCGGGCTGATCAAGCAGATCAAGGAGATCGAGCGGGGCCGCATCAGCGCGTACGCCGGGCGCCGGCCGGGCGCGAAGTTCGTTGCGGGGCGCAGCGTCTGGGAAGTGCCGTGCGACGTGGCGATGCCGTCGGCGACCCAGAACGAGCTCACCGCGGACGATGCGGCCACCCTGATCGCCAACGGCTGCATCGCCGTTGGCGAAGGCGCGAACATGCCGACGACGCCGGATGCGGTGCGCAGTTTCCAGGAGGCCGGCGTGGCGTTCGGCCCGGGCAAGGCGGCCAACGCCGGCGGCGTGGCCACCTCCGCGCTGGAGATGCAGCAGAACGCATCCCGCGACAGCTGGAGCTTCGAGTTCACCGAGAAGCGGCTCGAGGAGATCATGAAGGACGTACACGCCCGCTGCTACGCCACCGCCGCGGAGTACGGCATGTCCGGCAACTACGTCGCGGGCGCGAACATCGCGGGCTTCACGAACGTCGCCGACGCGATGCTCCGCCTCGGCCTCGTCTGACCGGGCGATCAACCCCGTCACGCCCACCCAACTTGCCCCATCAAGCGAGTTGAACGGTCCGTTCGCCCCAGTAGGCGGAGCGAACGGACCGTTCGCGCCAGTAGGAGACGGAGCGAACAGGCCGTTCGCTCCCCCTGCCAGAAGCGTCAGATGGTGCGGGGACGTCCCGCGATTACGCCGAACACCGCCTGCACCGCGACGATCATCACGATGGCCGTCAACGAAGCCGACCAGCCGCCGGTCACGTCGTGCAGCACTCCGAACAGGAACGGCCCGAACGACGAGATCAGATAGCCGATGCTCTGCGACATCGCCGACAACGACCCGGTGTCGGCGGCGTTGGCGGTGCGCAGCGAGATGAGGACCAGCGCAAGCGGGAACGCGCTCATGCCGACGCCGATCAGGAGCGCCCACACCACCGGCATGGCCAGCGGAGCCAGCAGCAGTCCGAGCAGGCCGGTGAGGGTCAGCACCGCGAGCCCGATGGCCCACCAGGACTGGCTGCGGGTCTTGGTCACCAGCGGCGGCAGGATCATGTTGATCGGCACACCGATCAGCAGCAACAACCCGAGCAACATGCCTGCGGTCGTGCTGTCCATCCCGGCGCCCTTGAACACCTCGGGCATCCAGCCCATCACGACGTAGGCGACCAGCGACTGCAGCGCGAAGTAGACGGTGATCACCCATGCCAGCGGGCTGCGCAGCAGCGAACGCCGCTGCCTCGTCGAAGCGGTGCCCGGAGCCTGACGCCTCGGGGAGCGCCGAGCCATCGCGGGCACCCACACGCACAGCGCGGCCAGCGCCACGGCCGCCCAGGTCGCCAGCGCCAACCGCCAGCTGCCGGTCAAGGAGTTCAGGTACGGCGTCAGCGCCGAACCGGTCGAGCCGCCCGCCGCCATCGCGGTGGTGTAGAGCGCAGTCGCCATCCCGACGCGGGTCGGGAAGGACTCCTTGACCACCACCGGGATCAGCACGTTGCACATCGCGATCGCGGCGCAGACCAGCACGGTGCCACCCAGCACCGTCGACGGTCCGTCGACGACCCGCAGCAGCATCGCGGCGGTCAGCACCGCCAGCGACGCGCCGATGACCTTGTTGATGCCCATCCGCCTGGCCAGCAGCGGAGCGCCGATGCCCGCGACCCCGAAGCAGAGCGTGGGTACCGAAGTCACGACGCTCGCCCACGTGCTGGAAACACCGAGCGAGTCACGCACCTCACCGAGCACCGACGCCAGGCTGGTGACCGCCGGGCGCATGTTCGCCGCCGCGAGCGCGACACCGGCCAGCAGCAGCCCTCCCCCGGCTACGGCAGCGTGCCGATTGGGGAAGACCGCCTCGACGGCACCCTCGTTCTCGACGGCGAGGGCATCCGGGTGGTGCTGGGCGGCGAGTCGGGTGGCATCCTGGTCAGCCACGTGTTCGGGGACATGGGGTCGTGACTTCGTAGACATCGCAACCTAGTATGTCAAACATAGGATGTTTGGACGAAAGGACCTGTCAGTGCCTTTGGTCACCACCAAGCGGACCGGGCTGGTCGATCAGGTCATCGCCCAGATCCGCGAGCTCGTGTCGTCCGGGGAATGGCCGATCGGCGAGAAGATCCCACCCGAGACCGAGCTCGTGAGCGCACTCGGCGTCGGCCGCAACACCGTCCGCGAGGCGGTGCGCGCGCTCTCGCACGCCGGGCTGCTGGAAGTGCGGCAGGGCGACGGGACGTTCGTGCGCGCCACCAACGAGATCTCCGGGGCGGTTCGCAAGCTGTGCGGCCCCGAGCTGCGCCAGGTCCTGGAGGTCCGCCGCGCGCTTGAGGTCGAGGGCGCGCGGCTGGCCGCCGGGGCGCGGACCGACGGGGACCTGACCGGGCTGGAGGCCTGCCTGACCAGCCGGGACGAGGCGGTGCGGCGCCAGGACAGCGCGGAGGTCGTCGCCACCGATGCCGAGTTCCACCGGCTGCTGGTCGCGGCCTCGCACAACCCGGTGCTGATCTCGCTCTACGAAGGGATCCGCGAGACGGTGGCATCCAGCGTCGCGACCGCCTTCAACCGGGACACCCAGGCGGAACTGGTCTCGCACGCCGAACTGCTGGCCGCGGTGCGCGACGGCGACCCACGCCGAGCCGCGGAAGAGGCGGGCGGCTTCCTCGACGAACTGCTGAGCCAGATCGGCTCGGAGAGCTCGGCGGAGAAGCTGGATTGATCGCCGCCACGCCGAACGCGTCGGCTATCCGGCCGACGAGTCCGGCCAGTAGTCGGTCCCGACGTCGAACGCGTCGCCAGCGGGCGGCACCACCCAGGACGCCGCGATCACCCCGGCGGCGAAACCGCCCGTGGTGGAACGGGTGCGCGCGGGTTGCAGCCACACCGACGGCGCGCCGAAGCGGGTGATCACGATCTCCTCCCCCGATTCGGCGCGGTCGAGCAGCTCCACCAACCGCTCGCGGGCTTCATCAACGGTGAACTCGGCAGCCATGTCCTCGACGTTACCCGCGTCACAACTCCTTGAGACGACCTTCCACCGATGCTCGCGGCTCCCGCGCGACCGGAGCACGTGCCGACGCCGGCACGGCTTCATTTGAAACTGTGGTGCACCGCCGGGAGTCCGGCGGGCGCGCCGTGGTCGAGCAGGCGGCGCAGGGCATCGGTGTCCAGGTGCTTTGCCACCAGGTCGCCCAGCAGATCCAGCTGCCCCGCGCGGACCTCGGCGAAGTCCGTGTCGTCGGCCGGTTCGAAACCGTCCCGCCCGGCGCGCCGCGCCGCCCACCGCAGGAAGGCCCGCCGGAACGCGTTGTTCTCGAACAATCCGTGCCAGTGGGTGCCGAGCACGGATTCCGCGATACCGCCTTCGGCCCGTCCGTCGGGCAGGGTGACCAGCGGCGTCAGGTCGCCGCGGCGCACGGCGACACCATGGTGGATCTCGTAGCCCTCGACAGGCTCGCCGAAGGCCTCGCCGCGCGGCCTGGCCAGCGTCTTGTGCGGCGCGAACTCGATCTCCAGGTCGAGCAGCCCGAGTCCGTCGACCGCGCCGGCCCCGGACTCGACCTCGTCGACGATTCGGCGGGCCAGCATCTGGAAGCCGCCGCAGATCCCGACCACCGGCAGTCCGGCGCGGGCGTGCACGCGGATCGCCTCGGCCAGCCCACTGCTCCGCAACCAGGCCAGGTCGGCGACCGTCGACTTGGATCCGGGCAGCACGACCAGGTCCGCATCGGCCAGTCGCGAAGGTTCGGTGACGAACCGGACCGCGATGCCCGGTTCCGCGGCCAGCGCCTCCACGTCGGTGGCGTTGGAGATTCGCGGCAGCCTCGGCACCGCGACCCGCAGCCACTGACCGCCCTTCGGCGGCGCGGGACGCCCGATCACTCCATCGGCCACGTAGGACAACGAATCCTCGGCGTCCAGCCACAGCTCCTCGGCCCACGGCAGCACGCCGTGCACCGGGCGGCCGGTCAGCGCGCGCAATTGGTCCAGCCCCGGCTCCAGCAGCGCCGGATCGCCGCGGAACTTGTTGATCAGGAATCCGGCGACCAGCGCCTGGTCCGCCGAGTCCAGCAGTGCGAGGGTGCCGAAGAGCTGGGCGAACACGCCGCCGCGGTCGATGTCGCCGACCACCAGCACGGGCAGTCCGGCGGCCTGCGCGAGGCCCATGTTGGCGATGTCGTTGGCCCGCAGGTTGATCTCGGCCGGTGATCCGGCGCCCTCGCACACGACGTAGTCGTACTCCGCGCGCAATCCCTCCAATGTGGACACGACGGTGTCCAGCAGGGTGGCCTTGCGGGCCCGGTAGGACATCGCGGTCACCTCGCCGGACACCTGCCCGAGCACGACGACCTGCGAACTGCGGTCGCTGCCTGGCTTGAGCAGAACGGGGTTGAACCGCACCGAAGGCTCGACGCCGCACGCAGCGGCCTGCACGGCCTGCGCGCGCCCGATCTCGCCGCCGTCGGGCGTGACCACGGAGTTGTTGGACATGTTCTGCGCCTTGAAGGGCGCAACCCGAGCGCCGCCGCGCGCCAGCCAACGACAGATCCCGGCGGTGACCACGCTCTTCCCGGCATCCGAGGTGGTCCCGGCAACCAACACCGCATTCACACGTAGTTCCTACCCATCAAACCGGGCCCCCGAAGCCCCGTGAGCGTTTTCCGGTGCTATAACACCGAAAACCGCTCACGGGCCACCCACCTGCACAAATGCACCGGCCGACCAAGACGCATCGCGATCCGCCGCAAGCGGCGAAGCCGCTTAGCCACCTTCGCAACCGGCAGCGCCTCTGGGTTTCCGCGACCCGCACCGCTACGCAACACGAGCCTGGAATCAGGGGAGAGTCAGGATTTCGTTGCCTTCTTCGGTGATTAGGATGGTGTGCTCGAACTGGGCCGTCCAGCTCTTGTCCTTCGTCGTCACCGTCCAGCCGTCGTCCCACATGTCGTACTCGTGGGTGCCGAGGGTGATCATCGGCTCGATGGTGAAGGTCATGCCGGGTTCCAGGACGGTCTGCACAGACGGCTCGTCGTAGTGCAGGATCACCAGTCCGCTGTGGAAAGAACGGCCGATGCCGTGCCCGGTGAAGTCGCGGACCACGCCGTAGCCGAACCGCTTGGCGTAGGACTCGATCACCCGACCGATCACGTTGAGCTGACGTCCAGGTTTGGCGGCCTTGATACCCCGCATCAGGGCCTCGTGGGTGCGCTCCACCAGCAGCCGCGCGTCCTCGGAGACCTCGCCGGCCAGGAACGTCCCGTTGGTGTCGCCGTGCACGCCGCCGATGAAGCCGGTGACGTCGACGTTGACGATGTCGCCGTCCTCGATCACCGTCGAGTCCGGGATGCCGTGGCAGATCACCTCGTTCAGCGAGGTGCAGGACGACTTCGGGAAGCCCCGGTAGCCCAGCGTCGAAGGGTAGACACCGTGGTCGCAGAAGAACTCGTGCACCACAGCGTCGACTTGGTCGGTGGTCGCGCCGGGCTGCACCGCCTTGCCGGCCTCGACCAGGGCCTGTGCGGCGAGCTTGCCCGCCACCCGCATCGCCTCGATCACCTCGGGCGGCTGCACGTAGGGGTCGCTATTGCGCTTGGGAGCCGGCTTGTCGACGTACTCGGGGCGCTCGATGTGCGCTGGGACTGGGCGACGCGGCGTCTGCACGCCTGGCTTCAACGGAGCTCGAACCGGCATGCCCCCCACTGTAACCGCGTTGCACTCCCCCACTCCGGGTGGCGGCCACGAACGCACCACACCCGTCACCCTCGCCGTTGGACCGCAATTTCCATTGAAATTGAAGCTCCAATTTCAATGGAAATTGCGGTAGTACCCGTCAGTTCGCGCCTGGTGAGGCCGTGGTCAGCCCTGCTTCTTCCGCCGCAGCCAGTAGCGCCGGATCGTACGAGACGTAGGCATGCAGACCGTTCTTGATCTTGCACGCGGAGGCCAGGTGGATGGCGTCCACCGGGCCGACGTTGCCACGCAGCTCGGTGGCCACGTCGAGCACGTCCTGCTTCACCGGCAGCTGGTCGATCTTCGACACGATGATCGACGCCAGGTCTTCGGCGGCCGGCCCTACCTCACGGAAGGTGCGCAGCACGTCGACCTTCGACAACGCGCTGGTCACGCGGGGGTGTTCCCAGCGCTCGCGGATCCATTGGCTCAGCGCCTTGCTCTCCGGCTCGGGGGCGATCAACTTGATCAGCGCGGAGGAATCGAAATAGATCAAAACCGCTCCTGTTCACGCCTGCGCAGCAGCCGGTCGGAGACGTTCGGGGTCGGCGCTGCCGGCAACGGTTCGGGGAGCTCGCCGCCTTCGCCGGGGATGAGCTCTCCGGCTGCGACGAGTTCGTCGTACAGGGTTTGGTCACGCGTGGGCGGACTTAGCACCGCGACGGTGCGCCCCCGATCGGTCACGAGGATCGATTCGCCGGCGGCGACCCGCTTCAGGTATCGACTGGCGTTCTGCCGCAGCTCACGAACGCCGATCCGCTCCATGTGCAACATGGTAGCACAATGATCACCACTGGTGATCACCCCGGACACGAGAAGCGATCAGGCGCCCGCGAGGAAGCGCTTCGCGGCCTCGACGGCCGGGCCCGACGAGCCCGCGTCGGTCACCAGCACCGCGAAGGCCAGGTCGCCGCGGTAGCCGACGAACCAGCCGTGCGAGTGGGTCCCGTCGCCGAACTGCGCCGTGCCGGTCTTGCCCCGGACGTCACCGGAGCCGTTCAGCGAGGTCGCGGTCCCGCTGGTGACCACCTCGCGCATCATCGCGCGGAGCTGGTCGAGGGACTGCGGCGACGGCGGCTGCGGTTCGGCGTCGGCCTTCGTCGGCACGCCCCGGACCAGCGACGGCACCGGCATCCGTCCTTGGGCGATCGAGGACGTCACCAGCGCCATGCCGAACGGGCTGGCCAGCACCGTGCCCTGACCGATGCCGTTCTCGGCGCGCTGCACCGTGCTGTCGGCCGGCGTCACCTTGCCGGTGATCGTCGTCGCGCCTACCATGTCGAAGTCCACGCCGAGGCCCAGCTGCCGCCCCGCGTCGGTCAGCGCCTGCCCCGGCAGGTCGACCGCGAGCTGCGCGAACGACGTGTTGCAGGAACGCGCGAACGCCGTCCGCAGCGGCACCTGGCCGAGGTCGAACTCCTTGTCGTTCGGCAGCACCCGGCCGTCGAACACCTTCTTGCCCGGGCATTCGACCTGGGTGTCGATGTTGACCTTGCCGGACTCCAGCCCGGCGGTCGCGGTCACCGTCTTGAACGTCGAGCCCGGCGGGTACTGGCCGGAAAGCGCCACCGGGCCCTGCGCGTCGGCGGCGGCGTTCTGCGCCACGGCGAGTACCTCGCCGGTGGACGGCTGCATGGCGACCAGCATCGCGGCCTGCGGTACCGGGTCCACCGCCTGTTCGGCGGCCTGCTGCGTGCGGTCGCCGAGGGTCACGTTGGTCGGCGCGACCGGCTTCTCGGCGACGTCGTGCAGCGCCGCGGCCTCCTGACCGGCAGCGTCGAGCGTGACGACGCGCCACCCGGCGTTCGCCTCGACCTGCTCGTCGACCTTGCGCGCGACGCCCGCGAGCACCTGCGTGCCGTACCCGCGCGCGGTGGTGACCAGCCGCGTCTGGGCCGGGAAGCGCACGCCCGGCAGGTCGTAAATCTGCGCCTTGACCTTGTCGTAGTCGCTCTGCCGCAGCGTGACCACCGCGTACGGCTGGCCCTGCGGCGTTTTCGCCACGCCGTCCAGGATGGACTGCTGGGTGATCGCGGGCTCGACGGCGCTCAGCGCGCTCGCCAGCGAAGACGCGACCGCCCGCACGTCACCGGCTTCCTGCGGGCTGAGGCTCACGGTGATCAGTTGCTCCGGGCCCATGAGCTGCTTGCCGTCGCGGTCCAGGACCGGCGCCGGATCGGGCCGTTGTTCGCGGAAGGCGATGGTCTGCCCGGCGGCGAGTTGCGGGTGGATCACCGCTGGTGCCCAGCGGACCTTCCAGCCCTGATCCTGCTCGACGAGCTTGAGCTCGTTCGGGTAGTTCCAGACCTTGCCCGCGCCGAAGTCCCAGGACATGTCGAACCGGGCGGTGGGCACCCCCTGGGCGTCCTCGGTCACCTCCCGGACCGTCGCGTGCGCGGCGGTCGGCGACAGGTTCCGCCGAGCCGCCTCCAACGCCTGCCGGGCCTGGTCGGGCGCGTCGGTCTGGTTCGCCGCACCTGCTGCGTCGCCTGCCGCCACCGCGTTCACAAAGGACACGGCCACGTCCTCTTCAGAGGGTCCGGTGCTGCAAGCGGCCAACGGCAACAGCAGCAGTGCCGCCGCGCCGGCCAAGATCCGCGAGGAAACCATGTCCGTGAGTATGCCGAAACCCCCCGGAACGTCCACACCTCTTTTCCGGCGGGGCACCCGCGTTCGGGCCACACCAACCAACCGATGGACGTTTCAGTTGAAACGGCCATCAACCTCCACAGTGGACGATCAGAGGAGGACGGTGCCGAAGGATCCGACCTGCTGGAAGCCGACCTTCCGGTAGGCCAGGCGGGCGGCGGTGTTGTAGCCGTTGACGTACAGGCTCGCCGTGCGGCCCAGGCCGCGCACCAGCCGGTCCGCCACCGCAGCCGTTCCCGCCGTGCCCAGTCCCGTGCTGCGCCGGTCCGGATGCACCCAGACGCCTTGGATCTGGCCCACGGTTCGGGACACCGCGCCGATCTCGGCCTTGAACACCACCTCGTTGCCCTCGAAGCGGGCGAACGCCCGGCCACCGGCGATCAGGTCGGCGACCCGCGCGCGGTAGCTCGCCGCGCCGCCATCGCTGGACGGGTCCACCCCGACTTCCTCGGTGAACATCGCGATCGCCGCAGGCAGGTAGCGGTCCAGCTCGTCCGGGCGCACCGGGCGCACCAGCGGGTCCGGGGCCACCCGCGGCGGTTCGGAGAGCGCCATGAGCGGCTGGTCGGCGCGCACCTCCCGCGCCGGGCCCCACTGCGCCGCCACCTCGTTCCAAAGCGCAAGCACCTGCTCGGCCGGGCCGACCAGCGACGAGCACACGCGGCGTCGGCGCAGCGCGCGGTCGGCGAAGGCGCGCATCGCGGCGGGACCGCCGCGCAGCGGGATCAGGTTCGCGCCCGAGAAGCACATCCCGGTGAGCTTGTTGCCGTAGCCCCACAGTTCGCCGCCGAGACGCAACGGGTGGACGCCGACTTCCTCGACGCGCGCGGCCACCATGCAGGCCGCGACCGGGGCGGAATCCAACACGGAACGGACCAGCAGCGCGTCGCGTTCCTCCAACAGCCGTGCACCGGCGAGCTTGAGCACCTGCCAAGACTGCCAGAAACCCCGGTCGAAGAGCCTCCCCGGCCAAAATGCACCACACCCACCCGAACGTGCACTCACCCGTTCGGAGCAACCTGATCGATGGAACACCGCCGATCCAGCGCACCGAACCGTGCGGACGCCCGGAAACGTGAAGACCGGCCGCCCCCTGAATCGGGGACGGCCGGTCCCGGCGAGATCAGCTGACGGTTACGACCGGCGCTCCGGACTCGGCGTCCGCGGGTTCCATGTCCTCGGCGATGCGCATGGCCTCCTCGATCAGGGTCTCGACGATCTGGTGCTCCGGCACCGTCTTGATCACCTCGCCCTTGACGAAGATCTGGCCCTTGCCGTTGCCCGAGGCCACGCCGAGGTCGGCTTCCCGCGCCTCGCCCGGCCCGTTGACGACGCAGCCCATGACCGCGACCCGCAACGGCACCTCCATGCCATCCAGGCCGGCGGTGACCTCCTCGGCGAGCTTGTACACGTCCACCTGCGCCCGCCCGCACGACGGGCACGACACGATCTCCAGCTTCCGCGGCCGCAGGTTCAGCGACTGCAGGATCTGGGTGCCGACCTTGATCTCCTCGACCGGCGGCGCCGACAGCGACACCCGGATCGTGTCCCCGATGCCCTGGCGCAGCAGCGCGCCGAAGGCGACCGCGGACTTGATCGTGCCCTGGAACGCCGGGCCGGCCTCGGTGACACCGAGGTGCAGCGGGTAATCGCACTGCTCGGCGAGGATCTCGTAGGCGCGCACCATTACGACCGGGTCGTTGTGCTTCACCGAGATCTTCAGGTCGTGGAAGTCGTGTTCGGCGAACAGGCTCGCCTCCCACAGCGCCGACTCGGCCAGGGCCTCCGGGGTCGCCTTGCCGTATTTCTGCATCAGCCGCGGGTCCAGCGAACCGGCGTTGACGCCGATCCGGATCGGCGTGCCGTGGTCCTTGGCGGCCTGCGCGATCTCCTTGACCTTGTCGTCGAACTTCTTGATGTTGCCCGGGTTGACGCGCACCGCGGCGCAACCGGCCTCGATCGCCGCGAACACGTACTTCGGCTGGAAGTGGATGTCGGCGATGACCGGGATCTTCGACTTCTGCGCGATGGCCGGCAGCGCCTCCGCGTCGTCCGCGCTGGGGCACGCCACCCGGACGATGTCGCACCCCGCGGCGGTCAGCTCCGCGATCTGCTGCAGCGTGCTGTTGATGTCCGCAGTGACGGTCGTGGTCATGCTCTGCACGGAAATGGGGTGTTCACTGCCCACCCCGACCGCTCCGACCTGCAACTGCCGAGTCTTGCGCCGTTCCGCGAGCACCGGAGCCGGGGCCGCGGGCATGCCCAGATCGACGGTCATCGATTCCTCTCCACCTCTTCTGGTGTTCTTCGGGCGACTTGCGTCGCCTCGCTCCACGATACCGGCGCACGTTCATCCGGCCGGACGTCGTGGGGTCGACCGGATCACGTTCGGTGATCATAAGTGCCCGTTCACGTCGCGTTGGGAACACCGTCGCGCGCCGGTCACCACCCGATCCACTTAACCGCCGTGGCGAGCGTCGGAGCCCGTTCAACACCGCCGACACGCATCCCGCCGCCGCTAGGCCACGCAGGTGAAACTCACACCCGATGCCGTTCTTGCCGTTCGGCCCCGCCGCGCGGCTAGAACAGCTTCACCGGGTTCACGACGTCGGCGACCAGGACCAGCAGCGAGTACGCGATGAAGATCAGGCTCACCGCGTACGCCAGCGGCATCAGCCGCGCCGTGTCGAACGGGCCCGGGTCCGGCCGCCGCACCAGCCTGGCGAACCCGCGGCGGATGCCCTCCCAGATCGCACCGGCGACGTGGCCGCCGTCCAGCGGCAGGATCGGCAGCATGTTGAACACGAACAACGACAGGTTCACGCCCGCGAGCAGGTTGAACATCATGATGATCCGGGCGTCCACGCCGAAGTCGTCCGAGGCCAGCACCTCGCCGCCAAGCCGGCTCGCGCCGACGATGCCCACCGGCGAGTCCTGGTGCCGCTCACCGCCAAAAATCGCGTTGATCAGGTCGGGCACCCGCTGCGGCAACTCGACGACCTTCTGCACGGTGAGGCTGACGAACCCGCCGATGGTCTTCGCCACGCCGCCGAAGTCCTGCTTCACCAGCTGCGACGTCGGGGTCAGTCCTAGGAAGCCGACCTTCTCGTACTCGCTGGTCGAGTTCAGCTTCGGCCGGTCGGTCTGCATCAGGTTCGCCTGCAGGGTCAGCTGCTGGCCGCCGCGGTCGACGACCACCGGCACGGTGCCAGCGGAGCCGCGGATGGCCAGTTGCAACTCGTCCCACGAGGCGTAGGGCTTGCCGTTGAACTCCAGAATCCGGTCGCCGGGCCGGAAGCCGGCGGCCGCGGCCGGCGACGGCGGCGCATCCGCCGGGCACTGCTCGGTGTTCGGGGCGGTGGCGGGGAGCACGCACGCGCTGACCGACGACACCGTCGTGGTCGGCGTGTTGATGCCGTGGCCCATCAGGATCGCCGCGAAGATGCCGACCGCCAGGATCAGGTTCATCACCGGCCCGGCCAGCATCACGATGACGCGCTTCCACGGGCTGCGTTGGTAGAACTGCCGGTGCGCGTCCTCGGGGGTGATCTCCTCGGCGGACATCTGGCGGGCGTCCTCGATCATGGCCCGCCACGGTGCGGACGACGCGGTGCGCCCGTACTTCTCGTCCTTCTTCGGCGGGAACATGCCGATCATCCGGATGTAGCCGCCGAATGGGATGAGCTTCACGCCGTACTCGGTGTCGCCCTTCTTGCGCGACCAGATGGTGCGGCCGAAGCCGACCATGTACTGGGTGACCTTGATCCCGAACAGCTTCGCCGCCGCCAGGTGCCCCAGCTCGTGCCACGCGATGGAGAACAGCAACCCGAGGAAGAAGATGACGATGCCAACGACGACCAGCATCTACTACTCCGCCTTCCCCGCGAGCTCGCGAGCCCGGGTCCGCGCCCAGTCCTCGGCCGCGAAGACCTCGTCCAAGCCCGCCGGATCGCTGCGCCACTGATCTGCGCCGGCGAGCACCTCACCCACAGTTTGCACGATTCCGGTGAAGCGAAGCCGGCCATCGACGAAGGCCGCGAGCGCTTCTTCGTTCGCCGCGTTGTAGATCGCGGGCAGGCAGCCGCCGCCGGAGCCCGCAGCTCGGGCCAGCTCGACGGCCGGGAACGCCTCGTTGTCCACCGGCTCGAAGGTCCATTCCTGCGCCTGCTCGAAGGTCAGCGCCGGGGCGGCCTTGGGCACCCGGCGCGGCCATTCCAGGCTCATCGCGATCGGGATCCGCATGTTCGGTGGGCTGGCCTGGGCGATCGTGGCGCCGTCTACGAAGGTGACCATCGAGTGCACGATCGACTGCGGGTGCACCACGACGTCGATGCGGTCGTAGTCGATGCCGAACAGCAGGTGCGCCTCGATCAGCTCCAGACCCTTGTTGACCAGCGTGGCCGAGTTGATGGTGACCACGCTGCCCATCGTCCAGGTCGGGTGGGCCAGCGCCTGCTGCACCGTGACGTCCACGAGCTCGTCGCGCTTGCGGCCCCGGAACGGGCCGCCGGAGGCGGTCAGCACCAGCCGTTCCACCTCGTCGGAACGACCCCCGAACAGGCACTGCGCCAGCGCGGAGTGCTCGGAGTCGACCGGCACGATCTGGCCGGGCGCGGCGCTGCCCAGCACCAGCGCACCACCCGCGATCAGGGACTCCTTGTTGGCCAGCGCCAGCTGCGCGCCGGTCGCCAGCGCGGTCAGCGTCGGCTTGAGACCGCGCGAGCCGTCGACGCCGTTGAGCACCACGTCGGCGGGGGTGGACTCGATGAGATCGGTGACCGCCTCCGGCCCGGCCAGCAGCCTGGGGAGGCGGAACTCACCGGCCGCGTAGCCGCGCTGCTGGGCCTCGGCGTAGAGGGCGAGCTGGACGTCTTCGACGGCGGTGCCCTTGGCGACCGCGACGGCCGGGACGTCGAACTCCAGCGCCTGTTCCGCCAGCGCCTGCGGGTCGCTGCCGCCCGCGGCCAGCCCGGCGACCCGGAACCGGTCGGGGTTGTGCCGGATCACGTCCAGGGCCTGGGTACCGATCGAACCGGTCGAGCCGAGCACCAGCACGGTGCGGGGGTCGCCGGGTGCGCTCTGATTCGGGGTGTCGGCGTGCATCACGGTCATTGTCCCCGAAGAAGGTGAGCACCCATCGCTCGCGGTACGCAAATCACTTCCGGGGCTCACGATCACTCATCGCCTGGGGTGTTGCGGAAATCGCTTCCACAACACCCTTTTCCCTGATCGCAGGGGGCAGGTGCGCGCTCGGGCGCCGGGGGCGTGTGCGAGGATGGGGGCAATGTGGATCGCCGGACGGCGGTCTGCGCACCTAGCAATGTCTTCCGGCCTCGCGGCCGGCGTGGCACAGGAGGGGAACGTGGCGAGCACCGAGCTGGAGAAGAAGCCCAGCCAGGCCATCGACCCGGCCGAGGAACCGTCGGTCGAGTGGGGCTGGCACGGCGGTTTCCCGAAGGGCACCCAGTTCATGGGCTGGTTTTCGGTCGTCGCGTGCCTGGCCATGCTGATCGGCAACCACCAGGGCATCTTCAGCGGTGGCGAGCACTTCAAGACCGAGGACGGCTACCTGGTCTTCATCGCGGCGGTCCTGGTCATCGGCCTGCTGATCGATCTGCGCAAGAAGCGGACCGCCTGGCGCCGCTGACGCGCCGAAAGCATGAAAGAACGCCGCCCCGGTGACCGGGGCGGCGTTCTTTCATTACTGCGCTGGTTCTCGACCCAGCCCGATCAGGTTTCCTGGTGTTCTGAAGCGGCGCAGCCGCTCAGCCCACCCGCGCGACCGGCACCGCCGCGGGACGGCGCCCACCCCGTTGGGTTTCCCCGACGCACGTGTTGGGTCCGCACCTGCGTCGAGGAACCCGCAGCGAGCAGGCGTCCGAGGTTCCGCTACCCGCACCGCCGCGCAGAAGGAGCCTGGAAGCAGCGGTTCACGGGTTGATGCCGGTGAGGACTGTGACGTGCTCCTCGGTGAGATCCGTCATCGCGGCCCGCACGCCTTCCCGGCCGACGCCCGACTCCTTCACCCCGCCGTAGGGCATCTGGTCGGCGCGGAAGCTCGGCACGTCGCCGATGATCACGCCGCCGACTTCCAGCTCCGACGACGCGCGGAAGGCCAGCTGCAGGTCGCGGGTGAACACCCCGGCCTGCAGGCCGTAGCGGGAGGCGTTGACCTTCTCGAACGCCTCGTCCACCGAGTCGACCGGCGCGATGACCAGCACCGGCCCGAAGACCTCCTCGCAGGAGACCTTCGCGTCCTCCGGCGCGTCGGCCAGCACCGTCGGCGCGTAGGTCGTGCCCTCGCGGGTGCCGCCGGTGAGCACCCGGGCGCCCGCCGCGACGGCTTCGCCGACCCACTGCTCGACCCGCTCCGCGGCCGCCAGGTCGATCAGCGGCCCGACCTTGGTAGCCGGGTCCTTCGGGTCCCCGGTGCCCTGCGCCTCGACGGCCTTGACCACGCGGGCGGTCAGGTCGTCGACGATGTCGCGGTGGGCGTAGACGCGCTGCACCGAAATGCAGGACTGGCCGCCCTGGTACACCGCGAAGGTGGCGATGCGCTCGGCGGCATAGTCGAGGTCCGCCCAGTCCGAGTTGACGATCACCGCGGCGTTGCCGCCGAGTTCGAGGGTGACGTGCTTGCGCGGGGCCGAGTCGCGGATGCCCCAGCCGACCGGCCCGGAACCGGTGAACGACACCACCGGCAGCCGCGGGTCCGCGACGAGCTCGGCGGCCTTCTCGTTGGTGGTCGTCACCACCGACCAGGACCCGGCGGGCAGTTCGGTCTCGGCCAGGATCTCGCCGAGCAGCAGCGCGGACAGCGGGGTCTTCGGTGCGGGCTTGAGCACGATCGGGGTGCCGACGGCGAGCGCCGGGGCGACCTTGTGTGCCACCAGGTTGAGCGGGAAGTTGAACGGCGAGATGCCGAGCACCGGGCCGCGCGGGATCCGGCGGATCAGCGCCATCCGGCCCGTCGCGCCCGCATCGGTGTCGAGCCGCTGCAGCTCGCCGGAGAAGCGGCGGGCTTCTTCCGCGCCCCAGCGGAAGGTGGAGACGGCGCGGGCGACCTCGCCTCGCGCCCAGGTGATCGGCTTGCCGTTCTCGGCGGTGATCAGCTGCGCGATCTCCTCGGCCCGCTCGGTGAGGCGGCGGCTCACGTGGTCCAGCGCCGCCGCGCGCGCGTGCGCGGGCAGTTCGGCGAACTCGCGGCGGACCGCGTGCGCGGCGGCGACGGCCCGCTCCACATCGGCGTCGGTGGCGTAGCACGTGGTGGCGACCGCCACGTCGTCGTAGGGATGACGCACCTCGAAGGTCGCGTCGCTGGTGACCCGCTCGCCAGCGACCCAGTACCCGGTGACCGATGACATCGGCTGCCTCCTGTCGATTTTCGTCCTCGCCGCGACGCTACGGCCGCGCCCCGAGCCACCGGCACTGCCAATCCGTCCACCGCCGCCCACGACCATGTCCAAACCGTCATCCCACCCCGCTCGGCTAGCGCAGCGTCGGCGGAAACCACGAAGGGACTCGTGAGTGCTCGTTCCGGCAAGAACCGGACTCAGCACTCACGAGCCTTGGGCGGGACGGCAGCAGGTCGCTGCCCCGGCGTTCGTCGTGGACCAGCACCGGCCCGGGCGCCGCCCGGGAGGTGGCCCCGTCACTCGCCGGGCCGGTCCAGGACCTGCAGCGCCAGCCAAAGCTCGGCGCGCACGCCGGGCTGGTCCAGGCCGCGCCCGAGCAGCTCCTCCACCTTGCGCACCCGGTTTCGCAGGGTGTGCCGGTGCACGCCCAGCCGGTTGGCCGCCGGATCCCACTGCCCGTGGTGCGCCAACCAGGTCTGCAACGACTCGATCAGCGTGTCGTGCCCGCGCAGCGGGGCGAGCAGGGCCTCGGCAAACGCCTGCGCATCGGTGCCGGGCACCAGGTTCAGCAGGCCGTATCCGGCGAGGTCTCCGAAGCGCACCGCGGTGCCGCTGCGCTTCGCCGCACGCGCCGCCTGCTGCGCCTGGCGGAGGCCTTCGGCGAGCCCGGCTACCTCGCACGGCTCGGACACGCCGACGGCCACGCCAGGCTGACCGGTGAGCCAATCGAGCGCGCCGCCATCGACGAGCCCCACCACGGAGTCTCCGTGTTCGGCCAGGTAGGCGGGGGCGCTCGGCTGGACCGCCGCCAGCCGGGTCAGCAGCTCGTCGCGGTCGCGGGCACCGGCCAGCGCCACCACCCGGAACGGCTCGGGCGGCAGCTCGGCGTGCAGATCGGGGAGCACGTCCTGCACCGGCTCGCCGCGGAGCATCAGGTCCAGGAACCCGGCACGCAGCCGACGGCGGGCAGTGGCGAGGGCCTCGACCTGTTCCAGCGCCAAGGTCAGCAGCGAGGCGGCCGAGTTGATCACGTGGTGGTCGGTGGTGGCGAACGGCCCGCCGCGGCCGACGGCCAGGAAGCCGCGCGCCCGGCCGCCCAGCGCCTGCATGCTCACTTCCTGATCGCCGAGCGAGAACCCGGCGGCGGCCAGGCCGCGCTTCGCGCGCACCTTCGCCACTTCCGGCTCCAGCTGCGGCAGCCGGGAACCGGCCGCCGCCGGGGCGCTGTGCAGGAGCCGGCCGCCGGCGTCGAGCAGCAGCACCCACGCGTCCAAGAGCGTCGCGAGCTTGCGGACCAGGGCGGCCACGCCGTTGGTGGTGCCGGCCGCCTGCGCGAGTTCGTGCTGGGCGCGGCTGGTGCGGCGCAGGCTCGCGTACTCGTCGGCCGCGACGGCGCGCGAAACGGCCTTACTGATCGCGATGAACGGCGTCGGGCGGGGCACTTCGAGCAGCGGCAGCCCGGCGGATTCCGCAGCTTTCACGAGCTCGGCAGGGATCTCCCGGTGGCTGAGCCCGACACCGAAACCCAGCCCCGCGACGCCGACCGCGGTGAGCCGCTCGACCAACCCCGCGCAGTCCTCCGGGCGCAGCGCCAGACCGGTCGTCAGCAGCAGTTCGCCGCCCTCCAGGAACGGTGCCGGATCCGCCAGCTCGCTGGTGTGCACCCACGCGATCGGGCGGTCGAGCTCCCGTGCACCGGCCCGCGCGGCAAGCCCCAGCTCGGCAGCGGCGACCAGGTCGCGCACCGTCAACGGCACCGGCCACCTCCTGACATTGTGTCGAATCCTGAAATCCGAGTTAACCAGATCGTCCCCTGTTCGGTTCGGGGTGCCGGGGTGACTCTGGTCGCAGGACGAATGCGACCGGAGCCTGCTCCAAGCGGAGATAACCGCTTGCGATGCGGGGCTCAATCTCACGCAGGCCACTTTCGAAACGGTTCTCAGGAGGTCCCCACCGTGACGGTTTCCCCGGCCCAGGCGGCACTGCCGCAGGCGCGCGTGCTGCGCACCGAAATCCCCGGCCCGAACTCCCGCGAACTCCAGCGGCGCCGAACCGCGGTGGTGTCGACCGGAGTGGCCAGCGTGCTGCCGGTCTTCATCGCCGAGGCGGCCGGCGGCGTGCTGCACGACGTCGACGGAAACTCGCTGATCGACCTCGGTTCGGGCATCGCCGTCACGAACGTCGGCAACGCCGCGCCGGAGGTCGCCGAGCCCGTGCGCCGCCAGGTCGGAGAGTTCACCCACACCTGCTTCATGGTGACGCCGTACGAGAACTACCTGCAGGTCTGCGAGGAACTCGCGGCGCTCACCCCGGGCGACCACGAGAAGCGCAGCGCGCTGTTCAACTCGGGCTCGGAAGCGGTGGAGAACGCCGTCAAGATCGCGCGGCGGGCCACCGGGCGGCAGGCGATCGTGGTGTTCGACCACGCCTACCACGGGCGCACCAACCTGACCATGGCGCTGACCGCGAAGTCCGTGCCGTACAAGCACGGTTTCGGCCCGTTCGCGCCGGAGATCTACCGGGTACCGATGTCGTACCCGGCGCGGGATTCGCGCACCGGCGAGCAGGTGGCGCGGGAGGCGATCGACCGGATCGAGAAGCAGCTCGGCGCCGACTCCGTCGCGGCCGTGCTGATCGAACCGATCCAGGGAGAAGGCGGATTCATCGAGCCAGCGGCCGGATTCCTGCCCGCGATCTCGCGGTGGTGCACCGACAACGGCGTGCTGTTCATCGCCGACGAAATCCAGACCGGCTTCTGCCGCACCGGCGCGTGGTTCGCCTGCGACCACGAGAACGTGGTCCCCGACCTGATCACCACGGCGAAGGGCATGGCCGGCGGCCTGCCGCTGGCCGCGGTGACGGGCCGCGCGGAGCTGATGGACGCGATGCCGCCGAGCAGCCTGGGCGGCACCTACGGCGGCAACCCGGTCGCGTGCGCGGCCGCGCTCGGCGCGATCCGCGCGATGCGCGAACGGGACCTGGCCACGGCCGCGCGTGACATCGGCGACCTGGTGTTTCCCCGCCTGCGTGAGCTCGCCGAGACCACCGACGCGATTCTCGACGTGCGCGGCCGGGGCGCCATGATCGGCATCGAGTTCGTCAAACCGGGCACCATCGATCCGGACCCCGAGGTGACCGCGAAGATCGCGAAGGCCTGCCACGCCCAGGGCGTCGTGATTCTCACCTGCGGCACCTACGGCAACGTGATCCGGCTGCTGCCGCCGCTGGTCATCGACCACGCCCTCCTCGAAGAAGGCCTGGCGGTCCTGGAAGAAGCCATCCGCGAGCACACGCGGCGATCGGCCGGGCCGGGGCGGTCTGCCGGGTAACAGCCGCCCGCGGCCCATCTTCCACGCAGGCCACGCGACGGAAGCGGGAACGCCAGCCGACGAATGTCCCGGCAGGAGCCGGCAGGAGCCAGCACAACCGCTCACGACCGCATGGGGAGCTCGGCCCGGTGCGCGCCGTTCGGGGGGGTTGGGCGGCGCGCACCGGGCCGTGCACGGGTCGGGGCTGGTTCATCCGGCCCCGGCCCGGGTCTTTCAGCGCAGCTGGTGCCGGGCGAAGAACTGCATGATGATCGGCGTCGCGTCGATGACCGCCGGCTCGTCGGAGTCCGGATTAGGATGCATGCTCGGCCAGTCGTGCCCAAGCTCCTCGATCTTGTAATGCACCACGTCGCCGCCGCGGCCGCACCCGGCCCACCGGCTGACCTGCACGCCGTTGCCCTCGTCTCGGACGATCGGCCCGTCGTGGCAGTCGTTGCGGTCGGCCCAGCCCGCCAGCCATTCGGGGATCGGCGGCAGGCCCTTGTCCGGGTTCCCGGGGTACGGGATCGTCGCGTCCGCGTTCCCGTGGAAGTCCAGGATCGGCGCCGCGCGCTCCGGCTCGCACGCGCCGCCCTGCGGGTAGAAGGCGCCGGACACCGGCGCGAACGCGGCGATGCGGCCGCTCATCCGGCAGGCGAGCACACCGGTGAAGCCACCGCCGTTGGACTTCCCGGCGGCGTAGATCCGCTTGGGATCGACGCAGAAGTCCCGCTGCAACTCGTCGAGCAGATCGCCGGTGAACAGCACGTCGTCGGCATCCGCCGAGTACGGCGCGCCCTGCCAAGCGGTTTCGCCGTCAGTGCCGACGAGCCCCTGCGGGTAGACCGCGATGGCGTCGGTGGCCGAGAACTCGGAGAGTTCCGCCTGGTACGCCGAGGTCCGCTTGTGGCCGTGGAAGGACAGCACCAGTGAGATCGGCGTGGCCTGCCGGTAGTTCTCCGGCACGTGCACCAGGTAGCTGCGGGTGATACCACCGGAGACGATCGTCCGGGTCTGCGAGTAGCCGGGCGCCACCGCGGACGCCTTACCACAGCCGGTGGACGGCACGGGGTGGTCGGTCACGCGAGCCGGTTCGGCCTGCGCGGGCAAGCCACCCAGCGTCATGGCCACGCCGACCGCGACCAGTAACCGTCCACTTCGGATCAAACGGGACGAGTGGCGGGCGAACACCCGCTTCGCGCGGCCAGGCACCATTGCCTCCCACCTCGATCAACTCGGGTGCAAGGATCATGGACCTCCGAAGCCCGCCGGTCAGCATTGCGTACATTGCGTTCACACGTCACGCGAAGGGCGCGGCGTTGCGCACCGCCCACTCGGTGAAGATGCGGGCAGCGAGCGAAGACCCGCTCGACGTCCGGACTCACCTGCTGCTCAGCGGCTTTCGGGCTCGCCCAGGATGCCGAGGGGGACTTCGAGGGAATTCTGGGCAAGGTCGAGCAAGCCCGCGCGAACTACGAAGCCGCGCAGCGGACCCGCCCCCGCCGGCAGCCCCGGCTGCGGCGCGTTTCAAACGGGCGGGGAGAGGCGCCCTTCACTTCAAAGCCCACCGCCATACGCTGCGCAGACGCTTTTTGTTCTGGTCACAGCGGGTCTTTAGACCCTGCTTAGTCTAGTACTTGGCCGGTGGTTGATCGGTAATCTATTTATGCTGGTGAGGGCTTTGCCCAGATCACGAACATGGACGCCTGATTAGCGAGAACCCCCGGCGCAAGCGGGCGCGCCGGGGTTCAGCTGCGGAGGGTTTCGACGCGGACGCCGACACTGGTCGATCAGGCGCGGAAGATCACGATGGCGGCCAGACTCGACATGAATCCGCCGCATTCTGGTCATATGTCAGGACGAGCCTGCTGTGCGTCTTGTCGATGGCAGGAGCGATGAGGTCGCCATCGGGTGTGTCGACTGGATAGGCGATCACCACAGGGCGCTGGTCTCGCGCTGAGGACCAGGCTCGGATCTCGTCGCACAGGTGCTCAACCAGCTCTGCGGCAGCTGGGCCGTGTCCGATCGCGCCCAGTTCCCAACGCGTCCCTTGATCGGTGTTCTGGCGTCGGGTTGTGAGGTATGCCAGCGATTCACCGTCGACCAGTGCCGGGGACCGCAGCGCGGCGATCGGGTCGCACCGTTCGGGTGAGACCTCGGGGAGAGCGTTGATTCGGCACGTACGTGCGTCGGTCACGGTGAGCCGCAGCCAGATTCCGTCATGCGGCTCATCCCCAGCGATCGTGACCGCGGACCAGGCTGTCGTTCGTGGCTGGTCGAGCACCCCGTGGAGCACTTCTGGGTCCACAGACTGATCACGATCCCAATGCAAGCTGACTGCCTTGTCCTCCGTGATGGGAGCGGTTCGCTCCCCCTCGTCATCGCCGACAAGGTAGACGAACCCGCACAGTTCCACGGAGTCCGAGACGAGGCATCCGTCCTGATAGCTGAAGGCAACGCTGCGAGCCTGCCCGCGCCACCGCAACGGCACCACCATGCGCCCACCTGGGGCGAGCTGATCCACCAAGATTCTGGGATATCCCACGGACTCACGGTGGCGATGAGCCGGTCATAGCGCGCGTGCTCGGGTACACCGGCCGCCCCATCCCCTGTGACGACACGGACACCGCCGTATCCGGCGGCTTCCAATCCACGCGACGCCTGGTCGGTCACGTCCGCATCGACGTCAATCGTCGTCACGTTCTCGGCAGCGCCGGTCAACTCCGACAGGAGCGCGGCGTTGTAGCCGGTGCCTGCTCCGATCTCCAGCACGCGGTCACCCGGTCGGACATCGAGCTGATCCAGCATCATCGCGACGACGAACGGAGCGGATGCGCAGGACAACGACGTCCCGTCCTCGAAGCGGTGTGTGATCACTGCTTTCCAGGGGTGGTAGGCGTCCTCGATGTCGGCTTCGGGGACGAACTCATGGCGCGGCACTTCGCGCAGGACGCGCTCTGAGGGGCCTCGAAGATCCCGGACAGGGACCCAATAGGGTTACCCTGCAAGGGAATCGAGGGAAGATCTAGTGGCACCACCGAGCAAGTACTCGCCAGAGTTCCGCGAAGAAGCGGTCCAGCTGGCCCTGGAATCCAGCAAATCGCACGTTCCATTTCCTTTGCCACCTGTGCCGGGATTTCGACGTGGGCGTCAAGTCGAAGATCAATGGCCAGGGGTACACGCACCGAATCCGCGATGTTCCGCATCCTGGCCACGATGCGCTCGCGTGCTTCCTCGGTTGGTGCGTCGTTGTGCGCCCTGATCTCTCCACGAATCTCCTCAAGCTCACGGACCAACGGCGCAACCGGGGACGTTTCGGCATTCACCTCCCGCAGCTTGCCCAGGATGTACCCGAATGGGTCTGTGATCGTGGACGGAGCGCGCAACGCGGTAAGCAGAAACCCGTTCCGCACCAACGAGATGAGCATCCCACGCGGATCTCCTGCACCTGGAAAGGAGCGGACAAGTCTGTCGGCCAGGACATCGAACCGGATCGGCGAAGTGGCCGCGTCCCGGACCTTCAACACCGCGCCGGATTTGCGGACGCTGATCTTGTCTTGGCCAGGCAGCTCCAGCCGCGCGCCGCGCAACTCAGTCGAGCTGTTGAAGATGACATCGAGTCGTCCTAACAGCTCCACGCAGCCTTCGAGGCGTTCGATCACCTGGTGCAGCCATCGGTTATCCGCGTGCGCTACCGGCCTGTGGCTCGCTCCCCACTGCGCCTTCGTCGTTGCTCCCACCGAGGCAGTGCTGACCCCGGCGAACATCCCGAACGGCGTCGACCGACCTGTGAATCGCAGTGCGTAGCGGACCACCGCCAGAGCCGCCCGTTGAACGTTCCGTGCCGAAACGCTCTCTTCGGCAAGGATGGACTCGGTCTGAGCGGCAAGAACGGGGCTCGCATGCCGGATTGCAGGAGCCAATCCAGGCAGAGTCCACGTCTGTCTCAGCCATTCCCGACACTCTTGCTCGTCAGCCGGATTGGGCCACCAGTGGGGTTCTGCAATCCCAGCTGCCGCCCTCAGCAGCCCGGTCCCGTGGTGTTGGTAGTCCTCTCGGGCAGGCATGCCCGCACCTCCGACGGATATAGCCTGGGGCCGGGTTCGTACCCGGCCCCAGGTCTGAGTCACCTCTGGGAGAGACAAGCCGATATCTCGCAGGTGTGCCCACAACCGTCGTCGGTCTGGCACGCTGCTTCCTGCGGTCGCACCTGCTCCGTCTCGACCTGAAGATCAAGGTCGAAGACGTCCTCCGAGGTGTCGCCAATAGCCTGCTGGGGGCCGAGAATGGCAGTCATCGCTCGCTTTACCTCCTTCCTATTCAACAATTGGTCTCACTGGTTTCCGCCGGGCATGGTACGGGTTTGCCCGGTGGTCTCTGGGGTTCATGCCGTGAGTTCGTCCTCCTGCTCGTTGGAGGGCCACTCGATCGGCTCAGGTTCCCGGAGCGCTAGGCACGTTGGCGCGTGAAAGCGCCGACTGGAAGCTCAAAAACTCGCGATCAGCGTTTGGATCAGTATCTTGCCAGCGACTGAGAAAATCACCGTGGTCCTCGCACGAAGGACAGGTGCCGGATTAGGCTGCGGGTTCCGGCTAGCTCGAACGCTTCAGCCAGCCCGAGCGCTATTGCCACACTGCGGTCGTGGCCTCCTTGGCACCCTAGCGCGACGGTGACCAACGGATTGCCTTGTTTCTCAGCGGCGGTGACCATCGGACCGAGGACATTGAGCAGGTCTTCAAACCAACTCCGCACATTCTCCTGCGCAAACACCCAGTCCTGCACCGGCTTGTCCAGCCCGGACAAGTCGTGCAGTTCCGGACGATGCACGGATTGGGAATCCACCGCACATCAACCGCGAGGTTCGCCGGCGGGACCGGCGTGCGGTTGAAGCCCCACGTGAGCACCTGCAACACAGTCATCCGATCACCCGCCAGACCCCGGAGACCCAGCCGTTGAAATCGGCCATCATGTAGTAAACGGCCTGGTCAATGCTTCCGTACCGCATTCGTGCTTCCACGACCGGAATCGCAAGTAAGACCCCAGTGATGAGAATAGCGAGTGTTTTGACGCGCACAGTTCCCCTACAGCATATTCTTGTACGTATCCAATTTTTCGCGGCATGGCCAAATGTTTCCGTGAAGCCGCTTTATTTGCTCGATGATGTCCTCGTATGTGGTTGCCACATACCCGATTTCGTCGTTTTGGCTGCCCTGCGTCGTCTGGATCAGCGAGTGCAGCGCTTCCGAAAGGTGGTCAGCGGCCTGTGCCAGGGCTTGCTGGGTGTCCTGCGCCAGTTGATCGGCGGTGGTGATACCTGCCTGGATGTCTCCCACGGCCGACACGTGCTACATCCGGCCCGCGTAGCTCTCGGTAGTGGAAACCAGCGCCTGCTGCGCCTCGTCGAACACCAGGTTCGTGTGCTGACGGGCGGTGCCCTCCTGCATTTTCTTGTTGGCCTGCGCAATTCTTGCACGGACCTCTTCCATTCCTGGCATCGGTTTTCTTTCTGTTGTGGTGCGGACCGACGGTGCCCCGGCGCGCGGAGTCCGGTTGCGGCGCGTCTGCCGCGCGTCGAACCTCACCAGCCACCAAAGGTGAGTCGGCCGGGTGGCTGACGCGCGCCGGGGCCCTGGGAGCTGGCCGGGCAGTTGGAACGTCACTCGACCTGCCCTGCCAGCGGGTTACAGTTGCGGCCCGACCCCTGGCCAGTGCGCCACGCAGTTCGAGTCGTAGTAGGGCGTCATGTCCTCGCCGCTGTCTTCCTGGTCGTCGGTTTCGGGCTCGGGGTTGTCCGGCATCAGTCGCCTCCTTTCGATGTCCACAGTGGTCACTGGACCCGCAGCGTCGTTGAGGCGGAGGGTTGGAACCCGCCGGGGTGATGCACCGAGGGGCGGCGCACCATCCCGGACGGGGACGGCTCGGTGCCGGTCGGGGGTCACGACACCGAGCCGGGTCTACAGGCGTTGCAGGGCGTCAAGAAGCCGCCGAAGCATCCCGGGGTGGCGGGCCAACGCCTCGCGATCGCCGACCGGTAGACCGGACTCGACCACCGGCAGAAACCGGGTTTCCTCGACAGCGAGCGCATCGGCCAAGTCCCCGCGCAGCTGCACCGTCCGCGGCTCCCGCAAGCAGTGCCGACCGCCGCTGGTCTCTGCCTCGACCCGCGCAACCAGGTGCGCCACCGTCAGCGCACCTTCACCGCCACCAGCGTGCCGTGCTGGCGCGTAGTAGAACGTCGCCGACAGCGCCAACGCGCCGACACAGAGCAGCCCAGCCGCGATCCACGCCGCGATCACGTTCCCACCTCGTTTCGGGCCATCGGCCTTACCTCGGTCTGATTGAGGGGCGGCAGGCGGCGCGCGGAGCCTGGGAGTCTCGCCAGCTCCGTTGTGCTCGACGCTGCGCCGCCCGCCCCATGTGCCCGCCCCCAAAGCCGTCGTCACCGGCCGACGGCTTTGCCGTGCTAGGGGCGGGGAAGGTCACTGGGCAGTGCTCAAAATCGCATCGTGAGCGCGAAATAGAGCACGCATAAATGAAAAAGAAGCAAAGCACCGGACGCCCACGCGACGAGAATTCTCAGCAGACCCCGCAGCCCTGCGGCTATGACGCATCCGCCGACCGAGGCGGTGATGCCGTATACCGCGAGGGCGGCTGCGGTGAGCGCCAACGCAAACCGTTCGGCGCCGCCGCGATTCATTCGGTCCAAAGCACCGCCAACGAACCTGCTGGCCTCGACCCAGCCCAGGATTCCCAGCAGCACCAGCGGCCAGCCGATGACCTGGGCACCCGCACGGAGCCATACCGCGCTTTGAGTGCTGCTTGCCTTTTCAGGCATGCTCACGCGGCCCCGCCTTGTGACGAGCGGTTTGAACGGCGGCGATGTGCACGCCGAGCGCGAGGTACAGCTTTTGCGCCTGGGTCTCGTCGAGCAACCGCTCCTCTGGGCCGACCCGCAGCCACACCGCCGTTGAGGCGTGACTGACCACGACGTCGCAGTCTCGCGAGGCTCGATCACGACACGGCACTGTCGTTAGCGTTGTCATGCTTTCCTCCCTGGAAACGGCCGGGATGCCAGACGGGGCACGGCACCCCGGCCGAGGTTTGGACCTTCCCGCGCCGCGACGGACCAGAAGACGACGCGGGGAGGCTGCTCGGCCGGCGGCTGCGCCTCGGCACCCTGTGAGGTCCGACCGGAACCACCAGCCGAGCGGTCGTGGAAGCTCAGATCCGCCCCTAACTGGTCAGTTCCGGCGCTTCCCTTGAGCGCAAGGTTATGGATCAATCACACGGTGTGACTGGTACTGAACTGGTACTCGTACACTCGGGATGGCCTGATGTAGATCAGCCCCGTGGAAGGGGAACAACATGAGCGCGACCACCCCCGACATCGGCCAGCGCATCGCCACCGCGCGCAAGCTCGCTGGCCTGACCCAGTTCCAACTCGCCGAGAAAGCGAATTACTCCGAGGCGATGGTGCAGGCCGTTGAGCAGGGCAAGAAGCCAGCAAGCCCCCGGTTTATCGCCTCGGCGGCCAAGGCGTTGAGCATCGAGCCGGAGCTTCTGACCGGGCAGCCGTACCACTTCGACAACGAGAAGCCGCTGGAGGGACTTCCCGAGCTGCGGGCGCTGATCGCCGAGGGGACGGAAGTGATCGTCGCGCCACCAGCACCGCTGAGCGAACTCGAAGCCGACCTGGCGCAGATCTCGAAGTGGTACTGGGACGACAAGGGCGCGAAGTCGCTCGCGGCGATCCCAACGTTCCTACGGCAGGTCTACGGCGCGGCGCACGCGGCGAACTCGGTCCACGACAGGGGGCGGGCCTACACTCTGCTGTCCGCCGGGTGGGCTCAGGCCGAGCAGTTGAGTCGCCGGTTCGGGGCACTGACTCTCTCGGTGCCATGCCTGGACCGACTGGACGCGGTGGCCCAGCACGCCGACGACCCGGTGTACGCAGCAAAGGCCACACAGAAGCGGGCACGGGTGCTCATGTACTACGGCACGTTCGACTCCGGCCGTGCCGCTCGGTCCGCTGAACGCCTGGCGGAGCTGCCGGACAGCGAGCCGATCCTGGCGGCGCGAGGCTCGGCGCATCTATGCACCGCGATCGTCGCGGCGCGCGGCGGGGATCGGCCGACCGCCCGGGCCCATCTTCGGGAGGCGCGCGAACTCGGCGCGCGGGTTGGGCACGAGTCGCCACACTACGGTACAAAGTTCGGACCGGGGAACGTGACCATCCACGAGGTCGCAGTGGCGCTGGAGGCGGGCGACCCAGAGCAGGCCGCACGCCTCGGCTCGTCGACCCGGCTCCCGGCCGACGTCTCCAGTCCGCGGCTTGCCCACCACTGGCAGGACGTGGCGCGGGCGTGGCTGCTGTCGGGTGATCCGGCACGATCGCTGCAAGCGCTGAACATGGCGCGGAAGGTGGCACCCCAGCAGACGCGACGGCACCCGCAGGTGCGCGAGACGGTACGCATGATCGCTGAGGCCGAGCGGCGGAGGACCGACAGCCTGACCGCGTTTACCAGTTGGCTTGGAACCCCTGCGTAGGCATCTTGTCCACACGTGCCCGCTGCAACGGGTGTGACGGTCAGCAAGCACAGCTCACATCATTGGCGCACAAAGAAAATCCCCGGTCTGTCCAACTTGGCCAGACCGGGGATTCTTGGTCCCTTACGGAATGATCGCCATAGGGGGAGCGTAGGAGTGCTGTCAGGGCAGCGGGTCATCCCCTCTTTGCCAGACTGATGTGAGACACCTCGTGTGAGTGCGGGGTTCCTGACCGAGGGCGGGATCGGAGATCCTGGTGCACGTGTCCACACCATCTGACAAGCAGCCCGACCCGTCACCGCTGGCGGGTCCGGGCGACCCACGGGCCTCAGTCCTTGGTAGACCGAGTACGGCCGGAACTCATACCGGATGTGGGAGCGTGCCGCGGCCCAGTCCAGCAGCCGTTGGAAGCCGGAGACGCGCTCGACGCGGTCGAGGTGGCCGGAGTCGATGAGATCGCCGACGGTACGGGTGTAGGTCTCGCCGTCGATCTCCACCGTTTCGCCGGGGGCGTTTTCCAAGGCGTCGAAGATGACGGTGGCCGGAAGGTTCAGTTGCTCGGCGGCGTGGGCGGTGAGGGCGAAGACGGTGAGCACTGTGACTACGGTGCCCAGGTGAGGTGTGCCGTTGAGCTGGGCCGCGGTGGTGACCCGTAGCCGCTGCCGCCCGCGGGCGGCAGAACGCAGCAGGTCGGTGTTGTCACGGGTGAGGTGCGCGATCCCCACCGGAGCAAAAATCAGTTCGTTTGGTGTCGGCTGGTTCGTAGTGCTGATCGCGGGCATGGTGTCTTCCTTCCGATGTAGATCCACACGGCGGTGAAATCGGGATCGGGGATCCGGATCCGTTTGAGCAGCAGCAGGTGCACTCCAGCGCGGGTAGCGGCGGTGGTGTAGAGCTGCCTGGTCAGCTCGACTCGGCTCGGGGCGTGGCGGGCGACCCAGTTCGCTCCACCTACCCACCCGCCGGGTGCCAGCAGGCGGTGAATGTGGGCGAAGCTGGTTGTGAAGTGGTTGGCGTCGCGGCACAAACCGAGCAAGCCGAACTGGGTGACCAGGTTGAATGACTGTCCGATGAGCCTCGGGTCCGTCGGTGGCAGGCTCGAGAGAAAGTCGGCTTGGATGAGCGCGGTCAGGGATCGGCAGCGTGCTTCGAAGGCATCTGGGTCGGTGCGTCCGCATAATTCCAGTGCGGTGACGTGGATACCTCGTGGCTGGGCGGTGGTAACGAACTGCCGGAGGATCTCCAGGCGCTGTGTGTCGATGTCGACCGCGACGAGGCGCTGGGCGCGCAGGGCGGTGGCCCATAGCATCGATTCGGATCCGCACCCGAGATCAGCCCATGTCGTCACGGGCGGGATCTGCATCAATGCCGCGAGGATGTCCTCGGTGCCGAGGCCGAAGCGGAACTGCTCGGCGTAGTAGCGCCGCCAGTACTCCTGTGCTCCCGCCACGGTTCCTTCGCTGTTCACGGCTTAGCCCCGGCCGCAGCCAGAACCTCGGACATCCCGTCCTGGCCGGGCAGGAATCGCACACGACCGAATCCCGCAGTGGTAAACGCATCGCGGAGGTCGGCGGCGTTGAACAGCGCCAACTCGATGGCCGTGGCGTGCAGGCTGGACCCTGCCGGGCTGCGGTAGTCGAACTGGATCTGCAGCCGTTCGCCGTGGCGGTGCTGGCGTCGGCGCCGTAGCACCGCCCCGCCGGCCTGCTCGGGGTGAAACCACCGGTCGGCGAACCACACGCCGTGCTGACGGGCGGGGTCGTAGAAGCCCGCCGTGTCGACTCCGCCGCCAGGGTGGACACAGGCCACCTGCGCCAGCACCACCGCCCAGGGCGCGACAGCGGCCCGTAACACCATGAGCAGCTCGACAAGAGCGGTTTGGCACGCAAGTTGGTTGAGCGCGGCGTTCGGGACGACGATCAGGCCCACGCTGGTCAGATCCGGTGGCTGCTGGACATAAGCCAGGTGGCGGCGTGTTTTCTCATCAGATAGGCCACTGTGCACGGCGTTTTCCGTGGCGGCGGCGAGCATCGCGGCACTGGCATCCACGAGGGTCACCGCCAGTGCTGACCGGGCGTAGTCGGCAAGGAAATGACCAGCGCCACATGGGATTTCCGCGACATGATCGACCGCTGGGAGCAAGCCGCGCAACAGCCGTGGGCGTGCGAGGTGCGCTGTCTCGGCGCGGGCGAACGCGGCTCGCCGCTGGTAGGACTCGATGACGGCCTCGGTGCCGGTGCCGGTGCCGGTAGTGGTCACGAGGCGACTCCGAAGTACGCGGCGTGTTCGCGGCAGACCGGGTGCACCAGCTCCCCGTCGTGGGCGATTCGCGCCGTCGCCACCGCGGGGTCGGCGTCACCGAAAAGGACGACCCGGGCCAGACGTACCAGGTAGGGCAGAGCGTTGGTCGTGTACGCCTGGGTCGCGGTCACCGGCACCAGCGCGGGGAGCGCGTCGAGTTTGATGTGCAGCACCCCGTGGACCACGCGCGGTGGTTCACCGGGCTCCTGCACCCCTCCGGCGGTCGGCAGGTAGCCGTCGCCGTAACCACAGGTGGCGTCAACGATGACCGAGCCGGGTTTCATGTCCTGCAGGTCCGCTTCGCTGATCATCGACGGGGTGTCGAAAGTGGACACCAGGATTGCGCCGATGACCAGATCAGCCTGGGAGATCAGTTCCCGGCGAATCCGTGCGGTGTTGACCGCTACCCGTACCCCGGTGGGGGCGTGCGGCCGGTATTCATCCGCCGATCCTTCGCACCGAGTCAGCACGGTCACCCTGGCACCTAAAGCGGCGGCGGTGCGTGCGGCGGCCGAGCCGACGTTGCCGGAGCCGATCACGACCACCGTGGCCGGACGGCGCCTGCGACCTCGGCGAGAAGGACACCGCGCCCGCTGAATTCCTGGAGCGCCTGCGCGCCGCGTAGAGCGGCTTGGATCCCGGCGATCTGCCCGCCCGGGGCGGCCAGCGGGAACCGACCGTGCTCGGCAAGGAACTCGTAGCTGTAGGCCGAGATCTTGCTGTCCATGAGTGCGGAGAGCATGGCAGGGTTGCTACGCGACAAGATCATCCACACCGGCCCTGACCAGCAGCGAAACGTGACGAGACCGTTTGGAGTGAAAGGTGCCCTTCACCCCGGAAGAATCAGCCTTCGGCGGCGAGTTGGCCGCAGGCCGCCGCGATCTCCTGGCCTCGGGTGTCCCGGACCGTGCACGGGACACCCGCTTCACGAACCCGGCGGACGAACTCCCGCTCCACCGGCTTCGGGCTGGCGTCCCACTTGCTGCCCGGCGTCGGGTTCAGCGGGATCAGGTTGACGTGCGCGAACGGCCCGAGGTGGCGGTGCAGCAGCTTGCCGAGGAGATCCGCGCGCCACGGCTGGTCGTTGATGTCGCGGATCAGCGCATACTCGATCGACACCCGGCGCCCGGTGTGGTCGGCGTAGCCGCGGGCCGCCTCCAGCACCTCCGCGACCTTCCAGCGGTTGTTCACCGGCACCAGCGTGTCGCGCAGCTCGTCGTCCGGGGTGTGCAGCGACACCGCGAGCGTGACGTGCAGGTTCTCCGCGGTCATCTTCTTGATGGCGGGCGCCAGCCCGACCGTGGACACGGTGACGGACCGCTGTGAGAGGCCCAGTCCCTCCGGCGCCGGGTCGCAGATCCGGTGCACCGCGTTGATCACCCGCCGGTAGTTGGCCAGCGGCTCACCCATGCCCATGAACACGACGTTGGACAGCCGACCGGGCCCGCCCTGGACCTCGCCGTCGCGCATCGCCGCCGCGGCAGAACGCACCTGGTCGACGATCTCCGCGGTCGACAGGTTGCGCTGCAGCCCGCCCTGCCCGGTGGCGCAGAACGGGCACGCCATCCCGCAGCCGGCCTGGCTCGAAATGCACACGGTCGCGCGGTCCGGGTACCGCATCAGCACGCTTTCCAGCAGCGTGCCGTCGTGCGCGCGCCAGAGCGTCTTGCGGGTGGTGCCGTCATCGGTGTTCAGGTGCCGGACCGGGTTCAGCAGCGGCGGCAGCAGGTGCTCGGCGAGCTTCGCGCGGCTGGCCGCCGGGATGTCGGTCATCGACTCGACGTCGGCGTTGAGCCTGCCGAAGTAGTGGTGCGCGAGCTGCTTGGCGCGGAACGGCTTCTCCCCCAGCTCGGTCACCGCGGCGCGCCGTTCGTCGGCGGAGAGATCGGCGAGGTGCCGCGGCGGCATGCCACGGCGCGGGGCATCGAAGACGAGCGGAAGGGAAGTCGCAGACATAGCGCCCACCAGTGTCCCACGGCGCGGAACGACCTTGGCGGCCGGGCGATGCCATGCGGACACGCGAGGCACACGCTTCGTTCATCGGCTGGCGGTCGCCCGTATCGTGAAAGTATGACGAGTATGGCCGAGCGCCCCTCGCCGTCCGTCGAGGACTACCTGCGGGCGATCTACGGGCTCAGCGAACGGGGCGTGCCCGTCACGAACGCCACCCTGACCCAGCGGCTCGGCCTGAGCCCTTCGTCGGTGTCCGGGATGATCAACAAGCTGGCGCAGCTCGGCCTGGTCACCCACGTCCGCTACCGCAGCGTCGAGCTGACCCCGGAGGGCCGCCGGCTGGCCTGCGACGTGCTGCGCCGGCACCGGCTGATCGAGCTGTTCCTGGTCGTGGAGCTCGACTACAGCTGGGACGAGGTGCACCGGGAGGCCGACGCGCTGGAGCACGCGGTGTCCGACGAACTGGTCGCGCACATCGCCGCCAAGCTCGGCAACCCCACCCGTGATCCGCACGGCGACCCGATCCCGACTGCCGAAGGCACCGTGGAGAAACCCGCGACGCTGCTGCTGGACCAGGTCGAGCCCGGCACGATCGGCACCATCGCGCGGGTTTGGGACACCGATTCGGAGCTGCTTCGCTACCTCACCGAACACAGCATGACACTGGGCTCGCGGATCGAGATCGTGGAGCGCAAGCCCTTCGGCGGGCCGCTGGTGGTGCGCGTCGGCGAGCCGCCGCAGGACGAAACCCACTTCGTGGGCAACGAGATCGCGGCGGCGCTATCGATCAGCGTGCACCGGTGACCGTTCACGAAACGTGTGAAAGCGTGTCGTGAGTCGGCACCTTGCGGTGTCGACGTTGGCCCGCGCTGTTCGGTGCGGGTCTTCCCGTGGCGATATCCGCTGCCCGCGTGGTGCGGGTCTTGTGTGGGTTTCCATCGGGCTCGTTTTCCGTCGCCCCGCAACTCGGGGAGGACGTCGTGGCGTCAACCAGGTTGGCGAGGTTTTGGGCCGCGTCGAGGTCGCGATCCATGCTCATCCCGCAGGACGGGCAGGTGAAGATACGGTCGGACAGGTGCAGCTTGGTTCTCACCGCACCACAGTCCGAGCACGTTTTAGAGCTGGGATCCCACCGGTACGCGATGTGCACGCGCAGCCCGGCCCAGGAGGCTTTGTACTCGACCTGGCGTCGGAGTTCGGCCATGCCGACACCCGCGACCTGCCGCGCCAGGCGGCGGTTGCGGGTCATGCCCGCAACGTTGAGGTCTTCCAGCACGATCGCACCGAAGGTCCGCACCAGCCAGGTGGTGAGCTTATGCAGCCCATCGCGGCGCGCATTGGCGACTGTGGTGTGCAGCGTGGCGATGCGGGCTTGGGTTTTGCGCCACCGGTTCGACGGCTTCTGTCCGCTACGGTGGTCTGGGCCAATGCGCCGGGAGGCTTGCCGCTGCAACCTCCGCAACTCACGCAGGGCGACTTCGAGGTGTTTCGGGTTGTCGATCACTTCACCGGTCGAGAGCACGGCCAGGGACTTGATCCCGAGATCCACACCCACCGTCACACCGGGCTGGGCGGGGGCGGGATCGTTGCGGGTGATCTCCACCGAGAACGACACAAACCACCGTCCGGCCCGATACGACACCGTCGCCGAGCGGATCCGCGCGGCACCCGTGTCGACGCGCCGCGCGAGTTTCCGGGTGGACTCGTGGGTGCGCACCACCCCGATGCGGGGCAGCTTCACATGGCGCCGGTCGTGGTCAGCGAGACCGAAGCTGCCGGTGGTGAACCGGCACGACAACCCGCTGCGCTTGCCCTTGAACCTCGGGAACCCGAGCTTGCGGCCCTTGCGGTTGCCCTTCTTCGAGTCGCCCCAGTTCTTCAGCGCCGTCGCGAGGTTCGACAGCCCGGACGAGTACGCTTCCTTCGAATTCTCCTGCCACCACGGCGCAACCGTGTCCTTGGCCTGGTTCCAGTCTTTACGCAGGCCGTAGGCCGACCAGCCCACCGGTGGCGTCAACTCGTCACCGTCCAGGCCGTACGAGGCTTCAGCTTTCCGCTGCTCAGAGTTGGCTTTTACCTTGCCCAGCCCCCAGTTGAACGCGAACCGCTGCGCACCACAATGCGACCGCAACCCGGCCTCTTGCACAGGGTTCGGGTCCAACGCGAACCGGTATGCCTGCAACACCACGCTCATCACCGGGCACAGTATCGGCGGGCACCGACAATCCCCGCGATCTACCGAACCAGCACATTCCCCAACGCTTTGACACATTCCACCGAACAGTTCACAACCCCTCGGTGGTGAGCCGCGAGGCGACCGTGCGGGATGCGACCGCTCGCGACGCCGGCCGCTCCAGCGGATCCGCGGGCGGATCGTCGCCGTAGATCTGCTCGGTCACCAGTCGGCCGTGCAGCTCGTCGGTGTGGTGCGCGCCCAGCACCGCCAGCAGCAGGTCGAACCGGCTGTCGGTGAGAGCCACCGCGACGTAGCAGAACCCGGCGAGACCGGCGAACACGAGACCGGACACCCACCACACGGAAGCGCCCTGGACCAGGAACATCACCGCGAGGGCGAGCATCAGTCCGGACGCGAAGGCCACCCCGCGGGCGATGGTCACCTGCCTCAGCATCGACCGGAACGCCGGGTACTGGTGGCAGAGCTGCTGGATGATGCGGGCCCGCTCGTGGCGGTCGATTTGCGCAAGCCGGCTCAGGCCCGCGGTGACCGGCTTCGCCGCGCGGTTGGCCATGGCTGCTCCTGTAACCCTGGTGCGTGCTTCGATCGGGTTCTCCGGCATGCGATTACGCACGCTGAGTCACCGCCATTAGTCGATCACGCGGACCGTCCAGTATCAAGGCGTCATTCGGGGGTGTTCGCATTGCGGAAAAGGCACCGAACAGTAACGTCCCCGCGCGGCCGAACCGGCTTGATCCGCCACGCGGGTTTTCCGGACCGGCGCAACGGTCACCCTGAGGTAACCGACCATTGACCGCCTCCGCGGCGTGCGCTTCGAAGGAGCAGCGATGGCCATCGCAGTGGGTGAGCCTGCCTGGGTGGATCTGGCCACCCACGACGTCGCCGACACCAGGGACTTCTACACCGCCCTGCTCGGCTGGCACTGGATCCAGCGCCCGGACTACAACATCGCGCTGAAGGAACACAAGCCGGTCGCCGGGTTGCTGCTGCCGGAGACCGATGAGCCGACCGCCTGGACGCTGTACCTGGAGTGCGGCTCGGCGCGCCGCGCGGTGGAGCGCATCCGCGCGCTCGGCGGAAAGGTGCTGGTCCCGCCGACGGAAACGCCCGCCGACGAGACGTTCCTGGTCGCCGAGGATCCATCCGGCGCGACCATCGGACTGTGGGAAGCGCCGCCCAACGGCACCTTCGGCCGCGACCACGCGGGCATGCTCTGCTGGGCGGAGCTGCACACCCGTGACGGTTCTACCGCCGATCCCTTCTACGCCGAACTGCTGGGCTACCGGCAGGAGCAGATCGGCGAGCCGGGCGACGGCTTCGACTACACGGTCTGGTACGTCGGCGACCTGCCGACCGTGGGCCGCTTCGAGACCAGCTCGGCACTGCCCGCGGACGTGCCCGCGCACTGGCAGCTGTACTTCCAGGTCAACCCCGACAACGACACCGACACCGCAGCGGCGAAAGCGGTGGAGCTGGGCGGCAAGGTGCTGCGCGAACCGTCCGATTCCCCGTACGGCCGGCTCGCCCTGCTCCAGGACGTCGTGGGAGCCACGTTCTTCATCATGGACACCGCCCAGCGCACCGGGGAGTGACCCACGCGCCTGCTCACATCGACACGAACTCGCGAGTCCACCGCTCAGCGCCTGTTGGTGAATGGTCTGGGTGGTCGCTTAGCGGAACCTGAGAGGTTCCCTGGACTGCGGGTGCCCCTCCTGATGTATGTCCAATACGCGGCGGAGCGGCCGTCCTCGCCAGAAAACCTCTCAGAACCCGCCGATGGTCGTCATGGCAAGGTGAATGCAAGCGGCTACGCCGCTTCCAAAGGCGCGGACGGCTTCGCCGACAGGCTCTCAGGCGCGCAATAGGCTCGTCGGCTTGCGGCGGGTGCGGAGGCGGTAGCCGACCGGGATCGTTCGGCCGGGCGTCTCGCGGGCGGCGCGGGCCGCGACCTCCGCCGAGAACTCGATGCCCAGCACCGCTTCGAGGGTTTGCCGGTCGTCGAAGCGCCACAGGGTGTCCACCGGGGTGCTGTCGAAGTCGTGGCGCTGGAAGAACGACTCGATCGCAGCGGGATCGATCTGCGGAGCATCCGCCCGCATCCAGTCCCCGTACGGCGGGCGGGACGCGTCGAGATCGACGATCGCGATGATCCCGCCCGGGCGGAGCACCCGCTCCGCCTCCGCCAGGCCCGGCTCGCAGCCGGGACCGAAGAAGTACGCGGTGCGGGCGTGCACCAGGTCGACGCTGGCGTCGGCGAGCGGCAACTGCTGGGCGGGCGCGACCCTGACATCCACACCAGGAGTTCCGGCCAGCCGGCCGCGGGCCCGTTCGGCCAGTGGCGGATGCGGTTCGACGCCGATCACCGTCCGGGCCGTGGCCGCGAACAGCGGCAGGTGAAAGCCGTCGCCGCAGCCGATGTCGACCACGTCGCGACCGGCCCACTCGCAGCGCTCCCGCAACGCCCGCCACAACGCGCCGGTGGAGTCCTGTGCTCGGTTCTCGATCTCGAAGAGCTCCGGCCAATGCCAGATGTTCGGGCTCGGCCTCACCTGCGGCCGGGCCGGCTTCCGCCAGGTTCGCATCACTACTGTCCTTGAACCGGTTAGTCCGTCGTCTTCGAAGCGGCGCAACCCACCGCCCCCAGGCAGCCGGCACCGAGCGTTCACGCAATTTCAATGGAAATCGAAGGTCCGATTTCCATTGAAATTGCGCACCCCTGAGCCGTGCAGCGGGTTTCTCAGGTGGGGATCAGCCAGAAGAGCATCATCCAGGCGGCCGCGGCCGACGGCAGCAGGGAATCCATCCGGTCCATCAGGCCGCCGTGCCCGGGCAGGAGGTTGCCCATGTCCTTGATGCCGAGATCTCGCTTGATCAGCGACTCCATCAGATCGCCCAGCGTCGCAGTGCACACCAGGGCAGCACCGAACAGCGCGCCCTGCCACCACTGACCGTCGAGCATCAACGTCACCGAGAGGACGCCGGCAACTACACCGACCAGCATCGACCCGCCGAAGCCCTCCCAGGACTTCTTCGGGCTGATCTTCGGTGCCATCGGATGCTTGCCGAACAGCACGCCGAACGCGTAGCCGCCGGTGTCCGAAGCGACGACACCGATCATGAAGCACAACGCCCGGAACGCGCCATCCTCCGGCCGCACCAGCATCGCCGCGAACGCGGCGAACAGCGGTACGTAGGCCGCGGTGAACACCGATGCGGTCACGTCCCGCACGTAGCCGTCCACGCCGTGCCGGAACCGCCACGCCAGGCATGCCAGCACGGTTATCACGAATGCCACCAGCGTCCCGCGTAGCCCGAAGGGCCACGACAGCCACAGCATGGCCTGCCCACCCACCAGCACCGGGACAAGCGAGATGCGGATGTCGGCCCCGCGTTTGAGCGCGCTGGCCAACTCGACGGTGGACACCGCCACCGCGGCGGCCACAATGCCGATGAAGACGAACCGCACCATCAGCAGGGAAAGGATGATCGCGGCACCGAGCACTACCCCGACGCCGATGGCGGCACGGAGATCGCGTCCGGCCCGGGAAGGACGCGAAGGCGGGTCCGGGCTGCCAGCGGACATTCCGGACTCACCTTCGCATTGGCCGGCCGTCACCACTCAGACCTCTAGCAGCTCTGCTTCCTTGTGCTTGACCAGCTCGTCGATCTGGGCGACATAGCGGTGCGTGAGGTTCTCCAACTCCTTCTCACCGCGAGTGCCCTCGTCCTCGCCGGCCTCGCCGTCCTTGACAATCCGGTCGATCTCTTCCTTCACCTTGCGGCGGATGCCCCGCAGGGTGATCTTGCCTTCCTCGCCCTTGTGCTTGGCGAGCTTGACCATCTCCTTGCGACGTTCCTCGGTCATCTGCGGGATCGCCACCCGGATGAGCTGGCCGTCGTTGGACGGGTTCACGCCGAGGTCGGAGTCGCGGATGGCCTTCTCCATGGCCGCAAGCTGACTGGCGTCGTAGGGCTTGATGACCACCAGCCGCGCCTCCGGCACGGAGACGCTGGCGAGCTGGTTCAACGGCGTCGGCGAACCGTAGTAGTCGACGACGATGCCCGAGAACATCGCGGGGTTCGCGCGGCCGGTGCGGACGGTGGCCAGCTCGTCCTTGGCCACCTCCACCGCCTTTTGCATCTTCTCCTCGCCTTCGAGAAGAGCTTCGTCGATCACGGCTGCTCCTTAAGTCTGCCGACCGGTGGACATTCGTAGTGTCGCCTGCTGCGCAGCGTGGCCCCAGTGCGGGCCCGCCGCAGATCAGGATCCAGCACCCTCAGGCCGACGGAGCGTCCGGGGTGCTGACCAGCGTGCCGATCTTCTCACCGCCGACAGCGCGGGCGATGTTGCCTTCTTCCAGCAGGTTGAACACCAGGATCGGCATGTGGTTGTCCATGCACAGGCTGAAGGCGGTCGCGTCGGCGACCTTCAGCCCGCGTTCCAGCACCTCGCGGTGCGTGATGCTGTCGAACAGCTTCGCGTCCGGGGTGGTCTTCGGGTCGGCGGTGTAGACGCCGTCGACCGCCTTGGCCATCAGCACCACCTCGCAGCCGATCTCCAGCGCCCGCTGCGCCGCGGTGGTGTCGGTGGAGAAGTACGGCATGCCGGTGCCGGCACCGAAGATGACCACGCGGCCCTTCTCCATGTGCCGCATCGCGCGCCGCGGGATGTACGGCTCGGCGACCTGCCCCATGGTGATCGCGGTCATCACCCGGGTGTCGATGCCGTGCTCGCGCTCCAGGAAGTCCTGCAGCGCCAGGCAGTTCATCACGGTGCCCAGCATCGCCATGTAGTCACCGCGCGCGCGTTCCATGCCGCGCTGCTGCAGTTCGGCGCCGCGGAAGAAGTTGCCGCCGCCGATCACGATGGCCACCTCGACCCCGTCGGCGACGATCTCGGCGATCTGCCGGGCGACCGTGCCGACGACGTCCGGGTCGATCCCGACGCTGCCCCCGCCGAACATCTCGCCGCCCAATTTGAGCAGCACCCGGCTGTAGCCGCGCTTCGCTGGGCCGTCGGTCACTGGTTCCTCCCGCGAGGTTCGATGTGGCTTGAAGTTTGCGCGGATTGGTCGGCCCGCCGGCAACGACGCCGCGCTAGGCGCCGCGATCTTGCGAAAGCGCCCCGCCTTGCGAACGAAGGCGGGGCGCTGGTGCCGTGGCTGGCGACCGCGACTGGTTCAGCTCAGCCGATGAACCTGCGATGCCGCCCGGCGTGCCGCCGAACAGCGACCGGTCAGGCCTGGCCGACCTCGAACCGGGCGAATCCGGTGACGGTCACGCCGGCCTCGTCGAGCAGGGCCTTGACGGTCTTCTTGCTCTCCTGCACGGACGGCTGGTCCAGCAGGGCGTTCTCCTTGAAGAACCCGTTCAGGCGACCCTCGACGATCTTCGGCAGCGCCTTCTCCGGCTTGCCCTCGGCCTTCGCGGTCTCCTCGGCGATGCGCCGCTCGTTGGCGACGATGTCCTCCGGGACGTCGTCGCGGCTGAGGTACTTCGGCTTGAGCGCGGCGATCTGCATCGCGGCACCCCGCGCAGCGTCGGCGTTGTCACCGGTGTACTCGACCAGCACGCCGACCGCCGGGGGCAGGTCCGCGGACCGGCGGTGCAGGTAGGTGGCCACCTCGCCGTCGAACTTGGCGACGCGGCGCAGCTCCAGCTTCTCGCCGATCTTGGCGGACAGCTCCTGGATGACCTCGGAGACGGTCTTGCCGTCCAGCGGGGCCGCCAGGGCGGCTTCCAGGTCGGCGGCACCGGCGGCCTTGACCGCGGCGACTACCTTGCTGGCCAGCTCGATGAACTCGTCGTTCTTGGCGACGAAGTCGGTCTCGCTGTTCAGCTCGATCAGCACGCCGCCGTCGGCGGCGACCAGGCCCTCGGCGGTGGCGCGCTCGGCGCGCTTGCCCACGTCCTTGGCGCCCTTGATGCGCAGGCTCTCGACGGCCTTGTCGAAGTCGCCGTCGGCCTGCTCAAGAGCCTTCTTGCAGTCCATCATGCCGGCGCCGGTCAGCTCGCGAAGACGCTTGACGTCGGCCGCACTGAAGTTCGCCATCGTGCGTTATCCGTCCCTCTTAGTACGCAGCTTCGAAGGTCTTGCAGACATCGGCCGGGCCGCGTCCCGTGGCGTTCAACCAGTTCAGTGGGGATGCGAACCCGGCCCGGATGGCACCCACCAGGTTGCCTGGCGGGTTGCCGGACCGCGCCGCGCGCCGACCGCGTGACCGGCGCGCGGCAAGCGGACTCAGGACTGCGCGGCCTGCTCGCCGCCCTCGGTGGCCTCGGTGGCCTCGGTGGCCTCGGTGGCCTGACCGGAGCCGGCCAGCAGTTCCTTCTCCCACTCGGCCAGCGGCTCGCCACCGGCCGGCTTCTCCTCGCCCTCCGGGGCACCGTTGGTGCGGCCACTGCGGGCCATCAGGCCCTGGGCGACACCGTCGGCGACCACGCGGGTCAGCAGGGCGGCGGAGCGGATCGCGTCGTCGTTGCCCGGGATCGGGTAGTCGACCTCGTCCGGGTCGCAGTTGGTGTCCAGGATCGCGACGACCGGGATGCCCAGCTTCCGGGCCTCGCCGACGGCGATGTGTTCCTTCTTGGTGTCCACGATCCACACGGCGCTGGGCACCTTGCTCATGTCGCGGATACCGCCGAGGGTCTTCTCGAGCTTGTCCTTCTCGCGGGTCAGCATCAAGATTTCCTTCTTGGTGCGACCCTCGAAGCCCCCGGTCTGCTCCATGGTCTCGAGTTCCTTGAGACGCTGCAGACGCTTGTGGACGGTCTGGAAGTTGGTGAGCATGCCACCCAGCCAACGCTGGTTGACGAACGGCATGCCGACCCGCAGGGCCTGCTCGGCGATCGCTTCCTGCGCCTGCTTCTTGGTGCCGACGAACAGGATCGTCCCGCCGTGCGCGACCGTCTGCTTGACGAAGTCGAAGGCCCCGTCGATGTAGGTCAGCGTCTGCTGCAGGTCGATGATGTAGATGCCGTTGCGCTCGGTGAAGATGTAGCGCTTCATCTTCGGGTTCCAGCGCCGGGTCTGGTGCCCGAAGTGCACGCCGCTATCGAGCAGCTGCTTCATGGTGACGACGGCCATGGCCAGATTCGCACCTCTTGAGTCGGGCGCGCCGGTCGGCGCGCGATTCGGTTGCCGCGACGGACCGGGTGGCCCGTCGCCCTGGCACCCGCCCGGCCTCCCCCGCCCGGGCTCGTCGAAGAGCTCGGGACCGCGAAGGCGCCGGTACCCTGCCGGGAGCAGCAGCGTCCGAAGCGTCGAACTCGATGCTGTTCCAACCGGTGGCCGACCCGAAGTCGGCCTACCTGCGCAAGCTGGGCGTGCGGGCACGCGAAGTCGGTCCGTGCGGACACGAAACCGCGCTGACAGTGTACTGGACGCCCCGGCTGACCCGATCGTGGACTGCGAGTTGTCCACAGCCGCCGGGTTTATCCACAGATCTTGATTTCCCCCTGTTCACCGGGGCCACCCTCGGCCACGGTTGCACCATGCGTCTGTTGATCTCCGCCCTCATCTGCTGCAGTGCCGCCGGGCCCCTGGGCCTTACCGCAACGCTCGCCGAGCCGCCACCCGCGGTGTCAGCACGACCGCGTGCTGCGCCGGAGCCAGCGCCGCCGGTAGCCGCGCGGTTCGGCTGGCCGCTGGCACCGCCGCCTGCCGTCGCGCGACCGTTCGAGGCCCCGGAGCACACCTTCGGCCCAGGTCACCGGGGGGTCGACCTCGCAGGAGAGGTCGGCCAGCCGGTGTTGGCGGCTGGGGACGGCATGGTCGTCTACGCGGGCTGGATGGTGGATCGCAACCTGGTGTCGATCGAGCACGCCGGGGGCCTGCGCACCACTTACGAGCCGGTCGCGCCGGGGGTCGCGGTCGGCGACCAGGTCACCCGGGGACAGCCCATCGGGCATCTGGAGCCAGGCCACCCGGGGTGCACCACCGAACCGCCCCGGGCCTGCCTGCACTGGGGCGCCCGGCAGCGCCTGGACTACCTCGACCCGCTACGCCTGCTCGGCTTCGGCCACGTCCGGCTGAAACCGTGGCGGTGACGTCGCATCCGTGGTGATTCCGGGGGAGGACGAAACGTCGATTTTCCCCTGGTATCACCCGGGGAGCCGCTGCGGTGAGACGTGACCTTGATGTCCCGCCACCCGCACCGCCGCGCAGAACGAGCCCCAAAACGGCCTCTGCAGCAGGTCAGGCCTGTTCGGTGAGCTTGGTGCGGAGGCGGAGGACCGCGCGGGTGTGCAGCTGGCAGACCCGCGATTCGGTCACGCCGAGCACCTTGCCGATCTCGGCCAGGGTCAGGTTCTCGAAGTAGTAGAGGGTGACCACCACGCGGTCCCGCTCGCTGAGCCGCTCCACCGCCTCGGCCAGCTGGCGCCGGCTGTCCCGGTCCACCAGCGCCGCCACCGGGTCCTCGGCCCGGTCGTCGGGCAGCGTCTCGGCCAGCGAAGCCTGCGCCGGACCCGCGCCGATCAGGTCGTCGAGCGCGATCACGCTGGTCATCTGCAGCTGCGCGAACAGCTCCCGCAGCTCATCGAGGGACAGCTCCAACTCGCCGGCCAACTCGGCATCGGTCGCGGTGCGCTGCAGCTTCGCCTCGAGGCGCTCCAGCGCCCGCTCCACATCGCGGGCCCGGCTGCGCACCGACCTCGGAACCCAGTCCTGGGCGCGCAGGTCGTCGAGGATGGCGCCGCGGATGCGCTGCATCGCGTAGGTCTCGAACTTCAGACCGCGTTCCGGTTCGAACTTCTCTATCGCGTCGACCAGCCCGAATATCCCGGACTGGATCAGGTCGGAGACGTCGACGTGCGACGGCAGCCCGGTGCCCACCCGGCCGGCCACGTACTTGACCAACGGGGCGTAGTGCAGCACCAGCCGGTCCCGCAGTTCCTGGTCGCGACGCCGGCCGAACGCCTGCCACAACGCGACTATCCCGGCCTCGACCTCGTCGCCGCTGCGGTGATCCCCGCCGGTGGCTGGCCCGGCGGACGCGGCGGATGCGGCGGATGCGGCGGGCGCGGCGGACGCGGCGGGCGCGGCGGGATCGGCGGACGCGGCGGGATCGGCGGATGCGGCGGGCTCAGCGGTCGCCACGGACAGCCTCCGCCACGATGCGCGGTCGCCGACATGGCCGTTGGTCGAGCCGCCTTGGTCACGGGCGGTCACCGATACCGAGGTCGATCTCGCGGCCACCGTGTCGGCGTCGCCCCCGGCTTGGTCAGGAACGGGGGTGAGTTCGGTCATGGATCGCCTTCAGCCGTTCAACGGTCACGTGGGTGTAAAGCTGGGTCGTTGCGAGCGTAGCGTGACCAAGCAACTCCTGAACGCTACGGAGGTCAGCACCGCCCTCCAGCAAATGGGTCGCAGCCGAGTGACGCAGCCCATGTGGTCCGACGTCCGGCGCTCCGGAAACCACGCCAACCGCGTCGTGCACGGTGCGTCGCACCGCTCGCGGGTCGAGCCGTCCACCTCGGACACCCAGGAACAATGCGGCACCGGACGATTCTCGGGCCAGTTTCGGCCGGCCGTCGGAAAGCCAGCGCCCGATCGACTGATCCGCAGGTACGCCGAAGGGCACGGCGCGTTCTTTGTCTCCTTTACCGATCACCCGGATCAGCCGGTGCTCGCGGTCGACGTCGTCGACGTCCAGTCCGCAGAGCTCGGCGACGCGAACCCCGGTGGCATACAGCAGTTCGAGCACCGCGTGGTCCCGCAATGCCACCGGATCCCCCTGTTCCGCGCCCACCGCAGAAGCCTGCATCGCCGAACCCGCTTGGTCAACGCGCAGCACCGCGGGCAGCTTCCGCCGCTTCGACGGCACCGCCAGCCGCGGCCCCGGGTCGACCGGCAACAGCCCGCCGCGGAACGCCCACACAGTGAAGGTACGGGCCGAGGCGGTCCGCCGGGCGAGCGTCGCCCGGCTCACGCCACGCGCGTGCTGCCCAGAAAGCCATTCCCGCAGGACGGAAATATCCAGCACAGCAAGGCTTCCGCCGTCCTCCGAGGCAGCCAGGTACGCCAGCAACGAGACAACATCACCGATGTATCCACGAACGGTGTGCGCCGACAACCCACGTTCCGCAGCGAGATGTCGTTCGAACCCGTCGACCACGGCGCCGAGCGACTCGGGCAGCTTCGCCCGAGCCACCCGTAGATCCGGTCTTCGCGGTTCGGCGGAACGTGAGCGGGCCATACCTCGAAGCTGGCCCTCGCACCGGCATCGGTCAAGCATCGCCACGCCGAATCGTGATCACTTGAATGGTGCGCGATTCGGCTTGCGCCGCAGAAATTCAGCTATCACCACGTGATCACGTAATCACTCCGTCGCCGACCACCCCCCTTCCGACCTGGCAACGAACCCGCCCAGTTCCAACTCCGGCAGCAGCGCCCGGACCTTGCCCAACGGCAGCCCCGAATCCCGCGCCAACTCGTCCGCGCCGGCGCAATCCACACCGGTCAGAGCATCATGCAAGCGCCGCGCATCCGGATGCAGCCCATCGGTACGGCGGTACTGCGCAGGGATTTCGACCGCCGGCAACGCGCCGAGCGGGCTCAGCGCCTCCAGGACCTCCTGGGTACAGGTAACCAGCACAGCCTGACCGGACCGGACCATCCCGTGGCAACCCACCGAATTCTTCGACGTCACAGGCCCAGGCACAGCCAACACGGGCCGTCCCAACGCATCAGCAGTTTCGGCCCGAGCTCGCAAGCCTCATCGTGTCAACACAAATCACTCCGCGCCTCGCGCGCGTAGAGAAGGTAGAGAGAAGCAAAAACGCCCCCACCCGGAGGCAGGCGTCTTGTTAGAAGCTCAGCCGTCGAAGCGGCCGGTCTTCACAGCTGTGACGAAGTTCGTGAACGTCCCGACTCCGACAACAAGGATCGGGGAAGCGTCACCGAGCTTTGAGTCCCGGAGGGCACCGTGGTCAACGTCAAACCGCGCTACTTCCACGCAGGTCTGGGCACCACCGCTGTAGCTCGACTTTCGCCACTGGAGGCGGTTGTTCTCGGTCATGCTCGTCTCCTGTATCCCGCGTTAGTGCAGGTTGGTGATGCAGCGATCAAGCAGAGCGACCGTGTCTGCCTCTGACACCGCATCGTTCTGCGCCTGATCAAACGTGAGGCTATACGCCCCAGTGGACTTCCATAGTCCGCACCGGTCAAGGTCTCAAGATACGCGATCGTTGCTTTTGCTCTCTCGATCCACAGCAAGGTGAACGGGCAGCTCAGCCCTGCGTACGTGCCGCAGTCGAGCGGAATGACACGAATCGAAACGGTCGGCAGGTCGGCCATCTCCCGAAGTCGCTTGAGCTGGGCGGCCATCACGTCACGAGAACCAACCTGTCGCAGCAACGCTTCCTCCCCCAGCACGACCCACACCTGTGGTGCACCGGCTTCAAACAGGCGGTTGCCTCGTTCCTCACGTGCCGACGCCATGCCCTCGATGTCAGCGGCCAACACGACGGGAGACCGTGAAAGCTGGGCCTTGGCGACCGCCCGCGTCTGTAGCAGACCCGGAATCTCGTTGAAGACCATGCGAATCTCCGTTGCGGCCCGTTCAAGTGGGATGTACTGCTTTGCCCAGTCGTTGACACGCTCGGGCGCGGCCCGTCTCCGCGCCTCTGCTCCGAGACGCATCACCTTCGCTGCCTCCGGTCCGTACACGCCGTAGTGCGCAAGGAGTGTTGACAACTCCCGCTCGTTGAGTCCGAGTGCGCCGTTTACCACACTTGGTGACGTCGGAAGACTGCCCCTCCCAGGGCGACCTGGCCGACGACATGGAGACCCAGCTACTGCCGCACACCGAAGCGGGATTGCCGTTCGATGACCGCGACGTGATGGCACGGCACCCGTGGACGCTACGCCATGTACTTGCTGCCCTAGAAAATCTATAGACCCGGTTCACTGCCGTTGTCCCGACCTTCGGCAGTGAATCGTGCGGGCAGTCGGTATGTCGTCCCCTCGGCGTATCGGCTGCCCGCTTTCCATAAGGAAACAAGATGGCCAGACTTCCCTGTCAGTGGCTCTACCTTGATGGCTTCACGTTTCGCTGGGGCCGTGATGATTATCAGATTGATGTACTCAAGGGCGACGCCGGAGCAACACACGACTATGACGACAAAGTCGCATCGTTCAAAGTCGCCGATGACTGGAAGGATATCAAGGATCTCAGATACCAGGCCCGCGTATGGCTGAAAAAGCTGAAGTCCACCCAGGAAATCCAAAGGAGGAAGTTCGAAATTGAAGCGCAACGAGCCCGACGACAAGGGTAATGAGGACCAGGAGGAAACCAACAGTGAGAAATTCCCGACGCCTGATTGGCTTTGGAACCAATGGTGATTTACCTACGGCCGATCAGGTTAAGATGAACCTGGAGGCTGTGGCGGAGTATCGTTTACACCCCTTCGGACGCTTGCCCCAAAACGTCAAACAAGGTATGCAGGTTCACATGGCCGTGATCACGTACCCGGAGAGCAAGTGCTACATATGCAACGGCCGCAAGGTCATCGCGGTATCGATCCGGGACGACGACGGGGACGAGACCTTCGAGGATCGGACATGTGTTCGCTGCGGGGGCAAGGGCGTTCTCACGGACGGCTTCGGGCTTGAACAAATTCCAGAAGTGCGGGAACCGCTTTGGCCGAGTCAGACGTGTATCTGTGAGTACGAGCGAGACGGACCGATGGGGCACCCTAAGTGCCCCGCGCGATAAGGAGAGACCTAATGCAGCCAAACACCCCCAGCCACAAGACACCGCCTAGGTGCCCGGTGTGTGGCCACAACTTCTGCATTTGCCCAAAGACGAAGTCGTAGAAACAAAAAAGACCCCCTCCCGGCCTAAGCCAGGAGGGGGTTCTTCGGGTTCTTGTGTTCTCTGACAGTTAGAATGTACCGGTGATGCTTGGTGCTGTCCCAGAACGCCGACAGTCTACACGAGCCCGTTCCGTCGTTTCCAGTCAACCAGGTTGACTTGGTATCGGCACCTAGCTTCCGCATACCACTTAAGGTAAGCCTGACTTTCTTGGTTCGCCATAATCGCCAGGATCGGCCAAACCAGCCACCAGATCCCACAGGTAACGAAACCAAGGAAGAAGTGCAGCAGGTGATTGCACGGCTTCGGCGGATTCGCCACAGGCTCTACGGGCATCGGGTCGTGGCCGTACGGAACGGGGTAAGTCATCTCAGAAATCTCCTTCAGCGACCTGGAGGCAGGTCAGGCCCAGAGACCTCCACATCTCGACTACCTGATTCCGGTCGTCTAAGACGAACTCGACCCTGCAGTTGTGCCGGATGTGCTGGTCGAACAGCTCTTGCTTCACTACATTATCTTTCCGGGAGTTTCCGGTATTACGCATGAGCAGGCGGAAGCCTGCTAAGAACCCACCGAAGACATGGTCGTCAATCCACTGCATCGTGTCGGCTCGGCACGTGCCTGGGCGACCCGAGGTGAAATGGTGCGCGATTCGGCTTGCGCCACAGAAGTTCAGCTGGCACCACGTGATCACGTAATCACTCCGTCGCCGACCACCCCCCTTCCGACCTGGCAACGAACCCGCCCAGTTCCAACTCCGGCAGCAGCGCCCGGACCTTGCCCAACGGCAGCCCCGAATCCCGCGCCAACTCGTCCGCGCCGGCGCAATCCACACCGGTCAGAGCATCATGCAAGCGCCGCGCATCCGGATGCAGCCCATCGGTACGGCGGTACTGCGCAGGGATTTCGACCGCCGGCAACGCGCCGAGCGGGCTCAGCGCCTCCAGGACCTCCTGGGTACAGGTAACCAGCACAGCCGCCGCCACCGCCACTTCGGACAGCACCGCCTTGCCACGGACCCACAACGCGATCGGCTCGGCCATCCCCGGCAAGTCAACCGATCTCGCCCCGGACAAACCATCGAACGCCTCACGCGGCCATTCAGGGTCCTCCGGCACGACCAGCCGAACACCCGCGGACTCGGCGGCCACCAAAAGCTGTTCGCCCGAGACGTGCCATCGCCGCGCCTCACCCCTCGATGCGCCCTGTTCACCGCGCCCGGTTTCGCCAGTCCGGTGCCGCCGCCGATCAGTGCCGGGATCGACAGCGTCGGGTGCGGCGCCACGAACGGCGGGGTCCGGATCAGCGCAGTCCCTGGCAGGTCGCCGGCCACCGAGCGGATCGCGGTGACCTCCAGCGCCTCGGGCGCGGTCAGGTTCGGCAACAGCCCGCACAGCCGCTTGGCCAGCATCGTCTTGCCGGTACCCGGCGGTAGCCCAGGAACAGAAGCGCCCCCGGCATCCCTAGTGCCGGGGGCGCTTCGTTGTGACTCTCAGAACCGGTCGGACCTCACCGCGGAGATGAATGCCGACCAACGGCCGGCGGTAGTGGTGAAGTAGCCGGCACTGCGGTCCTTGGTGTCCCGGACGCAGCGTGTGCCGTCCGGTAGTTCGGCGACCTCGACACAGTTCCCGTTGTTGCCGCTGTAGCTCGACGTGTGCCAGGTGAGGTGCCGCAGGTCATCGCTGGTCATGGCGGCAGCCTTTCATCTCTCGCTGTATTGCTTGGCCACCCTACCTATGAGCTTGGCGGACTCATCGACAGGTAGGGACGCGGTGCGCAGCCGTTGGAACGCGGTTGCATACGCCTGGATCACGTTCGCGTCCTCTGGGTAGTTTGCCGCAGCTACGTCTTCGACGTAAACCACTGCTCCCGTGGACTCCAGCTTGAGCAGCACGAATGCGGCCTTCGCAATGAACGCCTCGTCCTTGTTCGGTGTGGCTGCTGGCCGGAAGGGCAGGACGTGCAGCTGCAGGTTCGGCAGCTCGGTGAGCTTCTGCAGGTGGTCAAGCTGTTCGCGCATCACGTCGTTACCGCCGATGACGCGGTGAAGGGCAGCCTCGTGCAACACGACACTGACCAGCGCGCCCTCCTTGGTCAGGATGGACGTGCGGTTCATCCGCATTTCGACCTGTTGGTCCAGTTCGCGGTGCGACGCGAGTGGGCTGCCCGCTTCCAGCAGAGTGCGGGCGTAGTTCTTGGTCTGGAGCAGGCCGGTGACGACTTCGTATTCGTAGATCAGCAGCTCGGTCGCCTCTGACTCCAGCACGAGGAAGCGTCGAAACCAATCCGGTACCGAATCACGGTACGTACCGCGCCGACGCGGCTTCGGAACCGCAGCCAAGCGCAGCGCCTCGGCAGTCGCGGAGTCGTCCGCGCCGTACAGCTCCAGCAGAGAACTCACTTCGTCCGGCTGGATGCGCTGCTTGCCGTTCTCCATCTTGCTGATCTTCGCCGGTGAACATCCGAGGTGAGCCGCGGCCGCGCTGGCTGGCAAGCCGGTTGCTTCTCGCAGCCTGCGCAGCATGATGCCGAGCTGGATCAGCACGACCTGTGGATCGTCGGTCGCCAAACTCCTATGCCTCCTCCGTGGTCATCGAGCCGAACTATGAGACCACATGCGGTGGTGATCTGACTTCACCCAGTTGCGGTATCGATCACTCGAAACTTTCGAGTTATGTTTACAGTGCGGTTCATGAGACGCAGGACACGCTATCTACTCATCAATCATCCGGTGCAGTAACCGCCAGAGAAGAGGCGATGACTATGCCGCACCCCTTCCACTGGGTGCCTGCAGACGGGAAGCGGCACGCCAGCACCGACCCCAAACCACACAAGGGCTACCCGGCCGGCTTCGTGGTGGCCACCCTGTGCGGCTACCAGCTGGCCGCGGAAAGCACGACGCTGTCGTGGTTCTGGGAAACGTGCCCGACCTGCAACGACAAGGCTCACGCGCTCGCTAATACGCCGATGCCGCCCGTAGCAAGTGCGCGATGAGCGCGAGGAACGCCGACCGGGCAGTCAAACTCGCCGACTCGTTAACGAACGCGGCCGTCCTGCTAAAGAGTCTATCCAATTCGGTCCTCTTTGGACGAGCGACGGATGAGGATCTGCTGGAGACCGAACGGTTGTTGTGCGAGCTGGTCGACATGCTAAGGGACCGGTGCGCGGCCTATGTGCCGCCGCGGGTGGTCGACTCGGAACGGGTCGAACGCTGACGGCCGCGCTCGTCTCCATGCCCGGCTCGGCGTTGGCGGGCTCGCGCTGTGGGCGACGTTCTACTACGCCCCGGCGCGCCACGCTGGTAGCGGCGAGGGGGCGCTGACGGTTGCCTATCTGGTCGCGCGGGTGGAGGCCGAGGTGCGCGGACATGGCCGGCATCGGCTCCGCGAGCCGGTCGTAATGCGCGGCGATCTGGCCGATGCGCTCGCCCTCGAGGAAACCCGGCACCTGCCACTGGTCGAGTCAGGTTTGCCGGTCGACGACCGGGAAGCGATGGCGCGGCACCCCGGAATGCTGCGGCGGCTGCTCGCCGCGTTGCAAAGCCTGTAGACCCGGTGGGAATGCCGCAGCCGATCCAAACCGGTGTTCCCACCGCAACCACGTGCCTGCGCCGTCGCCTACACGTCGGCCAGGTACACGGATGGTCAGGCGACGGAAGCCCCCGGCGTCGTCTGACCATCCACTCCAGTTCCCCGGCGCGGAACGGCCGACCGATCCGACATGGCGGCCGTGGTGGCGTCGACGAGCGGCAGTGCGCCGCAACCGGTCCCACCGCGCCGGGGGACCTGCCACGCTATCCGGCGCGGCAAACTTCAAGAGGGGGACGGCGTGTCGGCGGTCGGTGATCTCGATCAGGCATTGGCGCAGGTGGTTGATCGGATCACGGCCGCCCTCGGCCTTCTTACCGCCGCACAGGACGCCTGCGACGAAGCCGGTGAAGTCCTGGGGTTCGCACTGGAAGGCACCACCGACCCGGCGGCACTGGAAGTCCTCGCGGCGGTGGAGCCGACAAGCGACGAGTTGATCCACGCCTACCAGGCGGCACACCGCGTAATCGAGCTGATCACCACCTACCGCCGAGGTCTGGAAATCCAGCAAGCCGTCGACTCCACCCCACCCAGCGCGGCGCACCCCTCGACCGTGGGCCGGATTCCGACCGACGCCGCCCGTGACCGGACGTGGGCCGACCAGGTGCGTAAGCGGTTGCCGAAGTGGATGGACGGAAACCAGACAACCGGATTCGGTTATGACCACGACGGCACCGAACACCGCATGACCAGCGGATATGACCTGTCCCTGTCCGAACCAGCGCGGCTAACCTTGCACAATTCCGAGACGTTTCCGACCGACGATCGCGGAGCGCCGACGGTGACGTTGCACGTTGAGGTGAAGTATGCGCAGATGATGCGACGGGCCGGGCAGACTTACGGCGTCGTGATCATCAACAAGCTCATGTGCGATGGGTGCCGTGACGCAGTGCCCGAGATTCTGCCGCAAGGGTCGGTACTGGCAGTGTGGGAGCCGGGCGCGGCGCAGCCGCACATTTTGAAGGGTGCAGCGAGGCCATGACAGCTACGGACACCACGACCGTGATCACGGTTGTGTTCAACGCCGACTTTTACTACGCGCGCAGCGCCGCCGAGGTCGCCGGCCTTGTGCGGATGATCGTCGAGGAGCCTCCGGGGCTGGTCTGCACGGTGTATGTGTGGGACCGCCCATGCCTTTCGTTCCGTGAGGCGGGCGGTCCGGCATACCCGACCGGTCGGCTACGGGTCTCGACGTCGCCCGCCACCGGTTGGGGCGCAATGAACTACTGGGACCACGGCACACCAGACGGCCGTGTAGTCGATTCGCTCAATCCTGACAGCGGCGAGCGCGCACCCGTCCTGTGCTTGGACACCGACGGGGCCGACTTCCCGGCATCCGCCGCGCTGCCGCTCGACCAAGTGCGCGAGGCAGTCGCCGAGTACTGCCGTACCGGGGCGCGGCCGACGTGCGTGCAGTGGCAGCCGGGCAAATGGACCTGACCCGGAAACGACGAACGCGCCCCCGCACCCGACCGGTGAACCGGAAGGATGCGGGGGCGATCGTGTTTGGTTCCCGGCCGCGACCAGGGGGTGGTGTGGCGGCCGGGCATTGGCGAGGCTACTTGACGGTTGAGCGCGAGTCCATGTAGGTCGGCGGCGTGGCCGAGCCCAGCAGCACACGCGCAACCGGCGCGGGCAACCGTGGTTCGGCCCAGCGCAGCGAGGCGTAGACGCCGCCGGGCACCACCGTCCGCAGCCACGAACGGAACTGGTCAGACCTTGGCGTCCCTCCGCGCCACGTTCACGTCCACCTGCACAATGGCGTCTGCAATGATGGTGCGTACGGTTTCGCTGATGCGCGCGATCAGCTCGTCAGCGTCGAATTCGCTTCCGGTGATTGCGGTGGCCAGCGTGCGGATCGTCTCGGCCTGCGTGGCGAGCAGGGCACGGGCCTGGAACCCGTAGGCGTCGCCGTTGAGGGCTGCGTCTGCGATGCTGAGCTTGACCTCGGATCCGGCTACGCGCAACGCGCGCCGTTCGCACCACAGCAGAAATTCAGCTGTCAGCACGTGATCACGTAATCACTCCGTCGCCGACCACCCCCCTTCCGACCTGGCAACGAACCCGCCCAGTTCCAACTCCGGCAGCAGCGCCCGGACCTTGCCCAACGGCAGCCCCGAATCCCGCGCCAACTCGTCCGCGCTGGCGCAATCCACACCGGTCAGAGCATCATGCAAGCGCCGCGCATCCGGATGCAGCCCATCGGTACGGCGGTACTGCGCAGGGATTTCGACCGCCGACAACGCGCCGAGCGGGCTCAGCGCCTCCAGGACCTCCTGGGTACAGGTAACCAGCACAGCCTGACCGGACCGGACCATCCCGTGGCAACCCACCGAATTCTTCGACGTCACAGGCCCAGGCACAGCCAACACCGGCCGTCCCAACGCATCAGCAGTGTTCGCGGTGTTGGCCGCGCCACTACGGGCACTGGCCTCGACCACGACAGTGGCCTGGCCCACCGACGCGATCAGCCTGTTCCGGACCAGAAAACGATGCTTCCGAGGCGGAGTACCCAGCGGATACTCGCTCACGACGACACCTTGACCGGCGATGGCGCGCAGCAACCTACCGTGCCCCGCCGGGTAATCGACATCGACGCCGCAGGCGAGGAACGCAACCGTCAACCCTCCCGCCGCGAGCGCACCTCGATGCGCGGCTCCGTCGATGCCATACGCAGCCCCGGAGACCACAGTGAACCCCGCGGTCGCCAACCCGTGACCGAACTCCGCCGCCACATGCTCGCCGTAGCCGGATGCGGCTCTGGCACCCACCACGGCCACCGCCTGCTCCGCCACTTCGGACAGCACCGCCTTGCCACGGACCCACAACGCGATCGGCTCGGCCATCCCCGGCAGGTCAACCGATCTCGCCCCGGACAAACCATCGAACGCCTCACGCGGCCATTCAGGGTCCTCCGGCACGACCAGCCGAACACCCGCGGACTCGGCGGCCACCAAAAGCTGTTCGCCCGAGACGTGCCATCGCCGCGCCTCGACCTCCGCCACGACATCCGGCGGCGCCTTCTCCCGCCGGATCAAGCCGACCGCCCGGCACGGGCCGCGCTCCGCGACGAACCCCGCCAGCGCCGGGGCCGGCGGCTCGGCAACGGCAGCCAGGAAAGCCCTGGCGGCCAGCAACTCCCGCTTCGCCCTCTCCGCCATCGCGGTCCACCTCGTCATCACGCCGCCCTCCTGTCCCGGAACTCCAAGGCCGCCGCCACGTGCTCCGCATCCGGTCGATCACGCCCATCGAGATCCGCCAGCGTCCACGCCACCCGCAAGCACCGGTCGGCGCCCCGCGCCGTGATCGCGCCGACCTCCAGCCCCCGGTCCAGCAGTCCCGTCACCTCGACCGGCAACGTGAACTCCCGCCGCAACACCGGCCCCGGGACCTCGGTGTTGGTCTGCCACCCGTGCGCAGACCACCGCTCCCGCGCCGCCGCCCGCGCGTCCTCCACCCGCTTGCGCACCGCCGCGGTGCCCTCCGGCTCGGCGCCGCCGCGCACGGTCATCGCGGTGATCGGGCGCATCCGAACCCGCAGGTCGACCCGATCCAGCAGCGGCCCGGACAACTTGCCGAGGTAGCGCCGCCGGACCTGCGGCGCGCACTGACAGTCCAGGTCGCGAGCCGGCGCGCACGGACACGGATTCGTCGCCAGGACCAGCTGGAACCGCGCCGGGTAGCGCAGCGTGCCGTCGCGCCGGGCCAGCCGGACCTCGCCTTCCTCCAACGCCGTTCGCAAGGCCTCCAATCGTTTCGGCCCGAGCTCGCAAGCCTCATCCAGAAGCAACACCCCTCGATGAGCGCTGCTGACCGCGCCCGGCCTCGCCAGCCCGGTGCCGCCGCCGATCAGGGCCGGGATCGACAGCGTGGGATGCGGCGCTACGAACGGCGGAGTCCGGATCAGCGCAGCCGCCCCCGGCAGGTCGCCGGCCACCGAGCGGATCGCCGTGACCTCCAGCGCCTCGGACGCGGTCAGGCTCGGCAACAGCCCGCACAGCCGCTTGGCCAACATCGTCTTGCCGGTGCCCGGCGGCCCGACCATCAACAGGTGGTGGCCGCCCGCCGCGGCGACCTCCAGGGCCCACCTCGCCTCGGGTTGCCCCAGCACGTCGGAGAGATCCGGCACGTCCTCGGTCGGCGGCTGGTCGACCGGCGGCGGCCGGCGATCGAGCTCGCCGAGTTCGCGCAGCCAGGCGACGACGTCCCGCAGATGTCCGGCGCCGAGCACCTCGATGTCTTCCACCAGGTGCGCCTCGGCCAGTTCCTCGGCGGGTACCACCGCGCGGCGCATGCCCGCCCGGCGAGCGGCCAGGAGCGCGGGCAGCAGGCCGCGGACCGGCCGGATGCGCCCGTCCAGGGCCAACTCGCCGAACAGCACCGTGCCCGCCAGCCGGTGCGGCGGGACCAGTTCCGCCCCAGCCAGCACCGCGCAGGCCAGCGCCAGGTCGTACGACGTACCGGTCTTGGGCAGCGCGGCCGGTGACAGCGCCAACGTCACGCAGCTCGCCGGCCAGTCCTCCTTGCAGTTCTGGATCGCCGCGCGCACCCGGTTCTTCGACTCCTGCAGAGCCGTGTCGGGCAGGCCGAGGAGCTGCACAGATGGCAACCCACCCTTGCGCACGTCGGCTTCTACCTCGACGAGCACGCCGTCCACTCCGAACAGCGCGACCGCCCAGGTCCGTCGCAGTGCCATCTAGAACACCCCTTCCAAGTGCTTGATGCGCGGCCGCTTTCCCGGCGGCCACAGCACCGCGACGACGTCGAAACGCACCCGGCAACCCACCAGGCCACGCGCGGCCAGCCAGGACTGCGCCACGCTGCGGATCCGGTTGATCTTCTCCGGCGCGATCGCGTAGCTCGGTCCGCCGTAGTCCGTGCCGGAGCGCGCCTTGACCTCGCAGCACACCACGGTGTCGCCGTCGGTGGCGACGATGTCGAGTTCTCCTTGCGGGCATTGCCAATTCCGGTCCAGCACGGTCAGGCCGCGGCGTTCCAGGAGCGCGGCCGCCAGCCGCTCGCCCTCGGCGCCCAACGCATGTCTGCGGCCCCTGGTGTCGTCATCGGACAGCTGACCCACGACCTTCTTCCGGTCCACGGCTTCCTCCTCGATTCGTGTTCGGGGTTTCCGTGCCGGTATCCGGAAGCGCACATGAGCGAGTTTCACCAAGTACGCCAAGGGGTTCGGGCACGTCGATGTATCCAAGGTGCCCGCATTCGGAACCGATCTCCAGTTATTTTCGAAATCTGTGGATAAATCCGTCTGCTGTGGACAACTCTCCTTACCCGGAGGAGTGAGAACAGTTGTCGTTTAAGCAAAAATCGCTTCGCATACTGCGAAATTTGCAGAATCCGCCGATACGGGAATTGGGGTCACGCAGCATTTGCACAAAGGCTTGCAGAAAGAAGAAGCCCGGGCGGTCGGATTCGACCACCCGGGCTGTGCGAGATCGGGATCAGGAACCGAACGGGCCGCTCTCCGGCAGCCGGAGGTCCGGTTTGTCCAGCTCTTCGACATTGACGTCCTTGAACGTGATCACCCGCACGTTCTTCACGAACCGCGCCGGCCGGTACATGTCCCACACCCACGCGTCCGACATCGCCACCTCGAAGTAGACCTCCGAGTCGGAGTTACGCACCTGGACGTCCACGACGTTGGCCAGGTAGAAGCGCCGTTCCGTCTCCACGACGTAGGTGAATTGCCCGACGATGTCGCGGTACTCCTTGTAGAGCTGCAGCTCCATCTCGGTCTCGTACTTCTCGAGATCCTCGGCGCTCATCGCTGTACGAGCCCTTCTGCATTGCCGTTCGGACTACAACGCCTCATTGTCCACCACATCCCCCTCCGAAGCATCGAACAACCCGGGCTTGCTGGTCACGGTGCGCGGCGAGCGCATCCCGTGCCGCTGCGCCGCGGCCACCACGTTCGCGTAGGACCACCGGTGCTCGGCGCAGGGGCCGAGCCGCGTCAGCCGGGCCGAGTGCACGGGCGTGCTGTACCCCTTGTGCTCGTCGAACCCGTAGTCGGGGAACTCGACGTGGAGCTGCGCAGTCATCAACCGGTCCCGGGTCACCTTCGCCAGCACCGACGCCGCGGCCACGCAGGCCGCGACCAGATCGCCCTTCACCACGGCCACGCTGGGCGTCGCCAGTCCCGGCACGCGGAAGCCATCGGTCAGCACGTAACCCGGATGGGGGGTCAACTGAGCGACCGCACGCCGCATGCCCTCCAGGTTCGCCACGTGGATGCCGAGCGCATCGACGTCCTCGGCCGGGATCACAATGGTGGACCAGCTCAGCGCCCGCTCGGTCACGCGGTCGTACAGGCGCTCCCGGTCGGCCTCCGAGAGCACCTTCGAGTCCGTCAGCCCGTCGAACCGCCGCGCGTCCCCAGGGCGGAGCGCGCACCCGGCCACCACGAGCGGACCCGCGCACGCGCCACGCCCGGCCTCGTCCACTCCTGCCACCGGCCCGAGGCCCCTGCGGTCCAACGCGCTCTGGAGAGCCCAGTTACCACTGCTGCGCCGGATCACCGACCTCGGCGGCCGGAACGCCGCCACCGTCACGTCGACGTCACTCCGACGATCGTCTCTTGTTCACCACACCGACGAGCCTACGACCCAGCCACAGCGTCGGGAACGCCGCGGCGAACCCGACGCCCATCGGCACCCCGGTCTGCCAGGACGGTGCGCCCAGCGCGGTGGTCTGCGGGTTCGGTTCCGGGATGCTCTGCCAGCGGGTCGGCGGCAGCACGATCAGCTGGGCCTTGCCGATCACATTCTCGACCGGCACGGCACCGTTGATACCGCCACCGCCCTGCACCCGCGAGTCCGCCGAGTCGTTGCGGTTGTCGCCCATCACCCACAGATGCCCCGGCGGCACCGTCACCGGCTTGAACTCGTCCTGACCGACGCCGCGTCCGGGCTCCCAGTACAGGTACGGCTCGTTGAGCGGCTTGCCGTCGACCAGCATCCGGTTCTGCGCGTCGCAGCACTCCACGGTCTGGCCGCCGACGGCGATCACCCGCTTGACGAAGTCCTTCTCATCCGGAGCGCCGAAGCCCAGCAGCGACGCCGCGCCCTGGAAGAAGCCGGCGACGGGATTGGACGGCACATCCGCCTCAAACTCGTTCTGCACCCAGGGCTGCGGGCCGCGGAACACCACCACGTCGCCAGGTTCCGGATCGCTGAACCGGTAGGTGACCTTGTCCACCAGCACCCGGTCGTTGTTGCAGCCGGTGCACCCGTGCAGGGTCTGCTCCATCGACTGCGACGGGATCACGTACACCCTGGCCAGGAACGCCTGGATGAGCACCGTCAGGACGAGTGCCGTGACGATCAGGATCGGCAGCTCGCGCCAGAACGAGCCCTTCTTCTTGCCCTTGGGCTTGCGGCTGCGGGAACCATCCCCCGGCTCGTCCGGGGCACCGCCGGGGTGCTCCGCACCGTTGGGGTCTTCCGCTGATCCGCTGCGCATGACGTCGGCCACCGGGCCAGGCTACTGGAACCGCGGCGGCCGCCGACGTGCTCCCCCGCCTCGGGCACCTGATTCGAACGCCCAGCGGCACGGCTTTGACGTGCGCTTTTCCGGTACATCCGATTCGAGGGAACGGGACGACACCACGCGGACCAGCCGGTGACCACTCGAAGGTGGAACACCCGACCGCCACCGGTGCACGACCGCCACCGGGCAAAACGCCTATCCACGGCACGCGAAACGGCCCAGGTGCTTGCACCTGGGCCGTTCGGTGGTTCCGAGTGGAACGCCGATCAGGAAGCCGGCGCGGTCTCGCGCTTCTCCTTGATCTTGGCCTTCTTGCCGCGCAGCTCGCGCAGGTAGTACAGCTTCGCCCGCCGAACGTCACCGCGCGCCACGACCTCGATCTGCGCGATGTTCGGGGTGTGCACCGGGAACGTCCGCTCCACACCGACACCGAAGGAAATCTTGCGCACGGTGAAGGTCTCCCGGACGCCACCGCCGTGCCGGCGGATGACCACGCCCTGGAAGACCTGGATCCGCTCGCGCGAACCCTCGATGACGCGGACGTGGACCTTCAGCGTGTCGCCAGGCCGGAAGGCCGGAATGTCGGAACGCAACGACTGGGCGTCCAGCGCGTCCAGGGTGTTCATCGGTGGTCCGTCCTCATCCGTGTCGAAGGCACCCGTGTTCTCGCATGTCGATGACCCGACCTACTGGTGGGCACCGCCTGACACGGGGTGAACTTGCTTGTGAGCCCGCCGAACCTGACGTTCGGCTGCATCAACCGTTCCAGTGTGCCAGATCCGCATTTCGGCGTCTGAACCGGCCCCACCGACGCGGGGGTCAGCGCGGCGCGTCTCCGGCATTCCGGGACTCGTCGGAATGCTCCGACTCCCGCAGCTTATCGAGTTGCTCGCGGTCGGCCGCGTCCAGGGTCCCCGCCGGCAGCGCGGCCAGCAGATCCGGGCGCCGCCGGTAGGTCCGGGCCAGCGCCTGATCGCGCCGCCAGCGGGCAATCGCGGCGTGGTTACCGGAACGCAGCACGTCCGGCACGGCGTGCCCGCGCCACACCTCGGGGCGGGTGTAGCAGGGGCCTTCCAGCAGGCCGTCGGAGAACGAGTCCTGCTCGGCCGACAGGGGGTTGCCCAGCACGCCTGGCAGCAGCCGGGCCACCGCCTCGATCATGACCAGCGCGGCGACCTCGCCGCCGACCAGCACGTAGTCGCCGATGGAGACCTCCTCCACCGGCATCCGGGTGGCGGCGTCGTCGATCACCCGCTGGTCGATGCCCTCGTAGCGACCGCAGGCGAACACCAGCCAGGGCTCGGCGGACCAGCGGATGGCGGTGCGCTGGTCGAACGGCCGCCCGGCCGGGGTCGGCACCACCAGCCGCGGCGCGGGGGAGTCAGCGGATGCCGCAGCAGCGCCACAAACACCGTCCAGCGCTTTGCCCCAGACGTCCGGCTTCATCACCATGCCGGGGCCGCCGCCGTAGGGGCTGTCGTCCACGGCCCGGTGCACGTCGTGCGTCCAGTCCCGCAGGTCGTGCACGCCGACCGCGATCCGCTCGCGTTCGATGGCCTTGCCCAGCAGCGCTTCCCGCAGCGGGGCCAGGTAGTCGGGGAAGATCGTGATGACGTCGATGCGCATGGGGCGGTACTTGTCTCCGAACTCGTCTTGCCTAGCGGTGCCGGCAGCGGCCCCCTGCGGGAGTTACCGTCGCCTTCTCGACTCCGGGGTCCCCCGGCTTACGTATGTCCAAATACGCGGCGCTGGGCTTTCCTCGCGAGATAGCTCGGGGTGCGGGGTGTCCCCGCAGGATACTGTTGCGAACCTGCGGCGGTGCGAGTCGCGTAGGCGGGCCAAGCGGCTGCGCCGCTTCAAGAGACGAGACCAGATCGCGTTCAAAGGCGGGCCCTGAAACACCCCCACCGGACGGCGAGGGCGGTTTTGCCTTGCTGTTGCTGGTGCGGCGTCACTCCGCGTCGAGCAGGCCTTCCGGCGGGTCTACGACGAGGCGACCGGTGGCGAGATCGACCTCGGGCACGATCTCGGCCACGAACGGCACCAGGACCTCCCGGCCGTCGGTGGTGCGCACGGCCAGCAGCTCGCCAGCGGGCGTGTGCAGCACTTCGCTCACCGCGCCCACCTCGTCGCCGGAGACCAGTTCGACCCGCAGGCCGGTCAGCTCGCGGTCGTGGAACTCGTCCGGATCACCGGTCGGTTCGAGGACGTCGGAGCGGACCGTGAGCAGCACACCGCGCAGGTCCTCGGCGGCATCCCGGCCCTCGACACCCTCCGCGCGCACGAGCAGCCGCCCGGCGTGCTGCCGGGCGGCTGTCACCGTGAGGTTCTGCGCGCGGACCACCCCGCGCCGCTGGACCCCGAGCACCGAGCCGGGAGCGAACCGCAGCTTCGGACTGTCGGTGAGCACCTCGACGACGAGTTCTCCCCGGATGCCGTGCGGTCGCACGACGCGGCCGACGGCCAGGATTTCCAGCTCGGGCTCGTTCATGGTCGTGCTCAGCGGTCGGTGTCGACCACGTCGACCCGGATGCCGCGCCCGCCGATGCCGGACATCACGGTCCGGAGCGCCGTCGCGGTGCGCCCACCGCGACCGATGACCTTGCCCAGGTCGTCCGGGTTCACGTGCACCTCGAGGGTGCGACCGCGCCGGGTCGTGAGCAGCTGGACGTGGACATCGTCGGGGTTGTCGACGATGCCGCGCACCAGGTGTTCAAGCGCGTCCGCGAGGACCGTCACGCCTGACCTTCCTCGGACTTCTGCTCTTCGGCCTTGTCCTCAGCCTTGTCCTCGGCCTTCTTCGCACCCTTCTTCTTCGGGGTGGTGGCCTCGGTGGTGGGCTCCTCGCCGGCGGCGGCCAGTGCGGCCTCGAACAGCGCCTGCTTGCTCGGCTTCGGCTCGGCGACCTTCAGCCGACCCTCGGCACCCGGCAGGCCCTTGAACTTCTGCCAGTCGCCGGTGATCTCCAGGATGTTCTGCACCGGTTCGGTCGGCTGCGCGCCGACACCTAGCCAGTACTGCACCCGCTCCGAGTTGACGATGATGCCGCTGGGGTTCTGCTTCGGGTGGTACTGCCCGATCGTCTCGATGGCCCGGCCGTTGCGGCGGGTCCGGGCGTCGGCGACGACGATGCGGTAGTGCGGCTCGCGGATCTTGCCGATCCGCGCGAGCTTGATCTTCACAGCCACGGGTGCTGGTGCTCCTCAGACTCTCGTTCGTGCTCCGGTGAGCATGCCCAAGCCGCGTGGGGCAGCGGAGTGGAATGCTCGTACGTCAATGGGCCACAAGCGGTGAGAGGGACCCCTCGCGGCGAACAGCATCCCATTGTGCCAGATACCGCGGCCGCCGTTGCCACGGACCCGGGGCCAGCAGGCACCGCTAGGCCGGGAGCAGGCCGAGGGAGATCAGCAGCAAGCCGAGCGCGGGCAGGAAGTTGTTCACCTGGTGCGCGACCACGCTCGCCGTCAGCCGCCCGGTGACCAGCCGGGCCACGCCGATCGGGATGGCGATCACCAGCAGCAGCACGGTGCGCTCCGGCTCCAGGTGGCCGATCGCGAAGACCGCGGTGCTGAGCACGAACACGTTCAGCTGGCTCCAACGCAGCCGTTCCATCGCGCCCCAGAGCAGCCCGCGGTAGAGCAGCTCCTCGCACAGCGGCGCCACCAGCCAGATGTGCAGGAAGATCACCACCGCCAGCGCCGGTGGCAGCTGCACCCCGTCGACCAGGCTGCTCACCGTGGACTGCCCTTCGCCCGGGCCCATCCACTTCATCCACAGCATCGAGGCGATGGTCGTCGTGACCAGGCCGACGCTCCCGATGGCCAGGCCGGTGGTGACGTCCGACCAGTGCCATTCGAGGCCGAAGTCGAGGCGCGGGCCGTTGCCGCGCACCACGGTGATCACCACGGCCACCGCCCCGGCCAGCACCGTCGGCAGCACCAGCATCACGACCAGCGTCACGCTGTCGGGGCTGCCCAGCGCGGCGGCGAGCGTCACCGAGACCAGCACGAAGATCGCCTGCGCGAAGAAGAACGCTCCGAGCCCCCACCGGTGGGTCCGAGCCGACTCCGGCTCCGGCGGGGTGGGCGGCAGCGATGCGTTCGCAGCGGGCTCGGGCTGCTTCGGTGTGTTCACGGGAGCCTCCGTGGTGCCGATCGGCGGCCGCTTGCCTGATCATGTCGGCGTTCGGACGCCGACGGAGTCGCCAGGCTATACCCGCCGGTACCGCCGACGGCAGCGAATTTCAGCCGGCGACGGCGAACAGCAGCAAGGCGGGCAGGAAGTTGTTCGTGGCGTGCGCGATCATGCTCGCCACCACCCGGCCGGTGATCATCCGCGCGGCCCCGATTGCCAGGCCGCCAACGAACAGCACCGGCGTGCGCCACACTTCCTGGTGAATAAGCGCGAAGATCAACGAGGTCAGCACCAGGATCGCGTATCTCGGGATGCGGTAGTGCTCCAGGGCGCCCCAGAGCGCACCGCGCATGAGCAGCTCCTCGGTCAGCGGGGCGCCGAGGAAGGCGAACAGCGCGAACAGGAACAGCCAAACGGTCCGCTCGCCCTGCATCAGCCGGGTCAGATCGGTCTCCGGGGGCGGCCCGGAGATGGCGATTATCACCACTGCCAGCACCCAGGAACCGACCAGCGCGATGGCCCCGCAGGCCAGCCCCACCTTGAAATCGCGCCGTTTCGGCAGGATGCCGAAGTCCGAGCGCAGCCCGTTGCCGCGCCACCAGGAAAACGCCGCGGGCACCAGGCCGAGCAGGATGTTCGGGGCGAAGGCCAGCAGCAGCAGCGGCCCGGTGTTGGGCGGCGCTGTCGGGTCGAACCCGTTGGCGCGCGACGGCCGGATCGCGTGGAGGATCAGCACGACCAGGTAGTAGCCGCCGTAGCCAATGAAGAACGCCGCGAAACCCCAAGCCAGGGAGCCGCGGCGGGCAGCCTCCAGCTGCGCCTCCCAGAACCGCGGGTGCAGGTCCGCGTCGGTGGTGTCCTCAGCCGGGGGCATCGGCCGCGCGGCCGGCGTCGACGGCGGCTGGGTCGGTTCCTTAGGCGGCTTCGGGAACTCCCGCTCTTCCCGCTCGGGCAGCTCGTCCACATTGGCTCCCTCGACGATTTCACCCTAGGTGCTCGACGAACGCGCTGCGCCGCGCACTCCACGATGACCTGGTGAATCGGAGATCGAACCCGGAAGCAACCGCTGGCGTGAAGGATGACGGGGACCCTCGCCCGGCCACGCCGGCCAAAGGTGCCGTTCACTGAGAATCGCCCGTTGGGCGAGGGGGTCATGTGCCGACGATGTTGCCGCGCAGGACGATCCGCTTCGGGTGGCGCAGGGCCGTCAGGTCCTTGCGCGGGTCCTCGTCGTAGCAGACCAGGTCGGCCGGGGCGCCGTGCTCCAGCCCGGACCAGCCCAGCCACTCGCGGGCGGCCCACGACGCCGCACCCAGCGCCTGCTCGGTGGACATCCCGACCCGGTGCAGCGCGAGCACCTCGTCGGCCAGCATGCCGTGCGCGATGCCGCCGCCGGCATCGGTGCCCGCGTACACCGGGATGCCCGCCTCGATCGCCTTCGCGACCGTTCGATCGGCCCGCTCGTAGAGGTCGGTCATGTGCGCCGCGTAGGTCGGGTACTTGGTCGCGGCCGCCGCGAAGGACGGGAAGTTCTCGACGTTGACCAGCGTCGGCACCAGCGCCGTGCCGTGCCGGGCCATCAGCTCGACCGACTCGTCGGTGAGCCCGGTGCCGTGCTCGACGCAGTCGATGCCGGCTTCGATCAGGCCGGGCAGCGCCGCCTCGCCGAAGACGTGCGCGGTGACCCGGGCACCCAGCCGGTGAGCCGTCGAGATCGCCTCGGCCAGCACCTCGTCGCTCCACAGCGGCGCGAGGTCGCCCACCGACCGGTCGATCCAGTCGCCGACGAGCTTGATCCAGCCGTCGCCGTAGGCGACCTGCTCGGCGACCGCGGCGGGCAGCTGCTCCTCGTGCTCCAGCTGGTCGGCCAGGTACGGGATGTAGCGCTTGGGCCGTGCCAGGTGCCTGCCGGCGCGGACGATCCTGGGCAGGTCCTCGCGTTCCTGCAGCGGCCGGGTGTCGATCGGCGCGCCGCAGTCGCGGATCAGCAGCGTCCCGGTGTCCCGGTCCGCTTCCGCCTGCGCCGCGGCCTCGTCGAGCTCCACCGGGCCGTGGGTGCTTATGCCGACGTGGCAGTGCGCGTCGACTAGGCCGGGCAGCACGAAACCGCCGTCGAACACCGTCTCGGCGCCGGGCACCGGATCCAGGCTGATCAGCCCGTCCTGCACCCAAAGGTCCCGGTGCGCGCCGTCGGGCAGCACGACGGCGCGCAGGTGCAGGACGGTCAATTCTTCTTGCCGAAGTTCAGCTTTGACGGGTCGAAGCCCGGCGGCAGGTCGTTCATGCCGCCTTCCAGCTTGGACAGGTCCGGGCCCGCGCCGGGCATGCCCAGGCCGCCCGGAGGCAGGCCGGGGAAGCCACCGGGCAGGCCGCGCATGCCCTTGGGCTGCGTCGGACCGCGCCCCTTCTTGCCCTTCTTCCCCTTCTTGGCCTTGCGGTTCTTGCTCCCGCCACCGCCGCCGAAGCCGAAGCCGCCCGCCATTTGCTGCATCATCTTGCGGGCCTCGAAGAAGCGGTTGACCAGGTCGTTGATCTCGCTGATGGCCACTCCGGAGCCACGCGCGATGCGCTGCCGGCGGGAGGCGTTGATGATCTTCGGGTCGGCCCGCTCGGCGGGCGTCATGCCGCGGATGATCGCCTGGATGCGGTCCAGACTCTTCTCGTCGAAGTTGGCCAGCTGCTCCTTCATCTGGCCCGCGCCCGGCAGCATGCCCAGCAGGTTCTGCAGCGGGCCCATCCGGCGGATCGCCTGCATCTGCTCCAGGAAGTCCTCCAGGGTGAGCTGGCCGGTGCCCAGCTTCTGCGCGGCCTGCTCGGCCTGCTCCTGGTCGAATGCTTGCTCGGCCTGCTCGATGAGGGTGAGCAGGTCGCCCATGCCCAGGATCCGGTTGGCCATCCGGTCCGGGTGGAAGACGTCGAAGTCCGCCAACTGCTCGCCGCTGGAGGCGAACATGATCGGCTGCCCGGTGACCTCGCGGACCGACAGCGCGGCACCACCGCGGGCGTCGCCGTCGAGTTTGGTCAGCACCACGCCGGAGAACCCGACGCCGTCGCGGAAGGCCTCGGCGGTGTTCACCGCGTCCTGACCGATCATCGCGTCCAGCACGAACAGGATCTCGTCCGGGGTGATCGCGTCCCGGATGTCGGCGGCCTGCTTCATCATCTCTTCGTCGATGCCCAGCCGACCGGCGGTGTCGACGATGACGATGTCGTGCTGCGCCCGGCGGGCCTCGTCGATGCTGCGGCGGGACACCTCGACGGGGTCGCCGACGCCGTTGCCGGGTTCCGGCGCGAACACCGGTACCCCGGCGCGCTCCCCGACCACCTGCAGCTGGTTCACCGCGTTCGGGCGCTGCAGGTCGCAGGCCACGAGCAGCGGGGTGTGGCCCTGCCCGGCGAGCCACTTGGCGAGCTTGCCGGCCAGCGTGGTCTTACCGGAACCCTGCAGACCGGCCAGCATGATCACGGTCGGCGGCGTCTTGGCGAACTCCAGCCGACGGGTCTCGCCGCCGAGGATGGTGACCAGTTCCTCGTTGACGATCTTGATGACCTGCTGGGCCGGGTTCAGCGCTTGCGAGACGTCGGCACCCTTGGCGCGATCCTTGACACCCTTGATAAAACCGCGCACCACGGGAAGCGCCACGTCGGCTTCGAGGAGGGCGATGCGGATCTCCCGCGCGGTGGCGTCGATGTCCGCGTCGGACAGCCGCCCCTTGCCGCGCAAGTTCGTCAGGACCGAGGTGAGCCGGTCGGAGAGAGTGTCGAACACGGGTTCACGGGCTCCAGAGTCGATGGATGTGCCTGGGTACCTATGCGAGGGTAACCGGCCGGGCCAGTGGCCCGGTGTGGGCGGGGCGCGGCGATTTCGCGCGAAATCGCCGCGCCCGCCTCAGCCGGGGTGGCGATTTCGCGCGAAATCGCCACCTCCGCCGCTCCCGAGTGGCGCTTACGCGCCGCTGTGCCTCAAATCGCGCTTGCCCGTCGAGCGGGACTGCGGCGAGCGCTGGCCCTTGCGGTGCGGCCGCGGCTTGTCCCGATCCCGATCCCGATCCCGGTCCCGGTCTCGGCCGGGGCGGCGCGGGCGGCGGTTGATGAACTCGCCGTCGGCGCGGCTGATCCGCAGGCCACGCCCGGCAACCTGGGTGGTGCGCAGCTTGCTGAGCAGCTCTTCCGGCAGGTCGGCGGGCAGTTCGATCAGGGTGTGCTCGTTGCGGATGTCGATGTGCCCGATGTACTTGCTGGGCACGCCGCCCTCGTTGGCCAGCGCCCCGACCAGGGCCCGCGGGGTGACGCGGTTGCGGCGGCCTACCTCGACCCGGTAGGTCTCGGTCTCCGACTTGGTCGGCTCGAAGGACGAGCCGTCGCGGCGGGCCGGCGGCTCGGCGGGCTCCGGGTCCAGCAGCAGCGGCCGGTCGCCCTGCGCCATGGCGGCCAGCGCCGCGGCGATCTCCGTGGCCGGCACGTCGTGGGTCCGCTCATACTCTGACACCAGGTCCTGGAACACCTCCAGTCCGCCGCTGGCCAGGGTGTCGGTGATGCTCTGGGCGAACTTCGCCAGCCGCCGGTCGTTGACCGCATCGATGCTGGGCAGCTCCATCTGCTGGATGTTTTGGCGGGTGGCCCGCTCGATGGACCGCAGCAGGTGGCGCTCCCGCGGCGAGACGAACAGGATCGCCTCCCCGCTGCGTCCGGCCCGGCCGGTGCGGCCGACGCGGTGCACGTACGACTCGGTGTCGTGCGGGATGTCGTAGTTGAGTACGTGGGAGATGCGCTCGACGTCGAGGCCGCGGGCGGCGACGTCGGTGGCCACCAAGATGTCGATCTTGCCGTCCCGGAGGTGGCCGATCGTGCGCTCCCGCTGCGCTTGCGCGATGTCGCCGTTGATCGCGGCCGCGCTGAAGCCGCGGGCCTGCAGCTTCTCGGCGAGCTCCTCGGTGAGCTGCTTGGTGCGGACGAACACGATCATCGCGTCGAAGGTCTCGACTTCGAGGATCCGGGTCAGCGCGTCCAGCTTGTTCGCCGCGCGCACCGGCACGTGCCGCTGGTTGATGTTGGTCGCGGTGCTGGTCTTGGTCTTGACCGAGATCTCGACCGGCTCGTTGAGGTAGTTCTGGCTGATCTTGCGGATCGCGCCGGGCATGGTCGCGGAGAACAGCGCCACCTGCCGGCTGGCCGGCACGGACTGCAGGATCTTCTCCACGTCCTCGATGAAGCCCATCCGCAGCATCTCGTCGGCCTCGTCGAGCACCAGGTTCTTGAGCCCGGTCAGGTCGAGCGAGCCCTTCTCCAGGTGGTCGATCAGCCGACCGGGGGTGCCGACGACGACGTGCGCGCCGCGGCGCAGGCCAGCGAGCTGCGGGCCGTAGCTGGTGCCGCCGTAGATCGGCAGCACGTGAAAGCCTGGGATGTGCGCGGCGTAGCGCTGGAACGCCTCGGCGACCTGGATGGCCAGCTCGCGGGTGGGCGCGAGCACCAGGGCCTGCGGGCCGGTGGCGTCCAGGTCCAGGCGGGACAGGATGGGCAGCGCGAACGCGGCGGTCTTGCCGGTGCCGGTCTGGGCCAGGCCGAGCACGTCGCGGCCCTCCAGCAGCAGCGGGATGGTCTTCTCCTGGATCGGCGACGGGTTCTCGTAGCCGATCTCGGTCAGCGTCTGGCAGACGCGCGGGTCGAGATCAAGTTCGTCGAAGTTCGGCATGCTGAACGCGGGTCTCCTCGGTGGACTTGGCAAGGGCTGATGGATTGCGGAAACGGCCCTGCACTGCCCGCCCGGGAGGTCCGGGGGATCGGCTAGGCGTCGGCTCGGAAGCTCAGATCGCCGCGGGGCGTCGCTTGCGCATTTCGAACCGCGCGCTCAGCTGGACGCACACCCTGTTGCCAGTCACCCGCAGCTCGATCGTTCTCAGCCTGGCGCGACGACCTCCTGCCGCAGCGCCAGACACCCAGCCTAGCGATCGGGATCTGGGCACGCGGCGGTGGCCCGGCCCAACGGGACGTAGGTCACGCCACGACGTCCAACCGGAGGCCGTCCTCGACCTGCTTCCTGGTGAACAGGTGCACCCGGTACCAGCCGTACGGCGCAGCGCCGCCGCGCAGCCGATGGTGCATCCGGTCGGCCCGCAGCACGTGCCGTTGGAACGACCTGGAGCGGATCAGCCGTCCGCGTGCCTGCTGCCCGGCCAACGCCTCGCGCGCATCCGCGTGCAGCCACACCAGCACCCGCTGCCGACCGGTGAGCCAACCGAACATCAGCAGCAGCACGCGGGTCGTGGCGCGGGTGGCCGGTTCGTGCGCGACGACCGGACCGGACGCGCGCAGGCACTTCCAGGCGATGCGACTGCGGTGCACCAAATGCACCAGCGGGCGGTAGTAGCGGTAGGGCAGGCGGGCCGGGAGGACCTTGCGCAGCCGAGCGCGGACCTGGTCGGAGTCCAGCGTCGAGATGTCCTTGCCGCCGTGCAGCTTCCGGAGCACCGTGCTTTTGCCCGCGCCCGGCAGGCCGGCCAGGACGACGAGCGAGCGGCGGCCGACGCGCACCGTCGGCGGCGGGCTGGCGGGCGAAGGAAGTACGTCCGGTATGTCCACGACGACATCAAGGTTACGCGTTGATCAATCTCGGGCGGCCGCCCGAGTGCGCAACGCCACCGAACGCGGAGAAGCGGGAGGCGGCCCGCTCCCCCCGGACGAGCCGCCTCCCGCACCATCACCATCCCCCTGGTGCGCTACGGGATATCGCACCCGGCCCGCGTGGGCGACCGTGTCCCCCCGGCCACCCACGCGACCCCAACGCGACCGCGAAGCCCGGTTTTTCCGCCCGACCCCCAGTACGGGCGGGGCCCCCTCCGGTTTTCTCCTCTACCGCGTCGCACTTGGAAGTCTGCCGCCTGGCGGGGCCCCGCGAGACCGTGAAGCCCCCTGAGTGCGGCTGCGTAGTGTTACGCACTCGCCACCGCCCGATCCGCGAAATCCACTCACCCGACGCCGACGGACCGGACGTTTGGCCTGTTCAGGCCCCGTGAGCGCTACTGGGCGCCATAGCACCGGAAACCACTCACGGGTCGGCACAGACCGGGGACACCGGAGGTCAGGCGGCGCCTGAGGGCCTTGAACAGGCGAAATGCGAAGGGCACCGCCGATCGGTTGGATCGGAGGTGCCCCTCGACTCGGCCCGGAACGGGTCAGATCGCCTCGACCCCGGTTTCTCCGGTGCGCACCCGGACCACGGTGTCCACCGAGGTCACCCAGACCTTGCCGTCGCCGACCCGGCCGGTGCGCGCGGCGGTAACGATCCCGTCGACCACCTTGTCCACGTTGGACTCGTCGACGAGGACCTCGACCCGCAGCTTCTCGATGAAGTCCACCGCGTACTCGGCGCCCCGGTACACCTCCGTGTGGCCCTTCTGGCGGCCGTAGCCCTGCGTCTGGCTGACGGTCATGCCCAGCACCCCGAGGCGCTCCAGCGCGTCCTTCACGTCGTCCAGTTTGGACGGTTGAACGATCGCGGTCACCAGTTTCATGCGCGGCTGCCCTCCAGCTTGCGTTCGACCTCGTCGGCCGGCACCGCGGAGCGCCGCGCGGAACGCTCGGCGCCGAAGTGGTACGCGGTCTCGGCGTGCTCAGTCTCGTCGATGCCCACGGCCTCGTCCTCGGCGCTCACCCGGAACCCGACGACCGCCTTGACCAGCAGCGCCAGCACCAGGCTGAGCACGAAGGAGTAGGCGAGCACCGCGACCGCGCCGACGGCCTGCCGCCAGAGCTGGTCGAACCCGCCGCCGTAGAACAGCCCGTCGACCCCGGCCGGGGCGGCCGACGAGGCGAACAGACCGACCAGCAGGGTGCCCATCAGGCCGCCGACCAGGTGCACGCCGACGACGTCCAGCGAGTCGTCGTAGCCGAACTTGTACTTGAGGCTCACGGCCAGCGCGCACACCACGCCGGTGATCGCGCCGACGGCGATGGCGCCCAGCGGGGTCACCGAGGAACAGGCCGGGGTGATCGCCACGAGGCCCGCGACGATGCCGGAGGCGGCGCCGAGCGTGGTGGCGTGACCGTCACGGATGCGTTCCGCGAGCAGCCAGCCGAGCATCGCGGCGCTGGTCGCCACCAGGGTGTTCACCAGCGTGACCGCGGCGGTGGTGTTGGCCGCCAGCGCCGATCCGGCATTGAACCCGAACCAGCCGAACCACAGCAGGCCCGCGCCGAGCACCACGAACGGGAGGTTGTGCGGCTTGCCCGGGTCCTTCGGCCAGCTCCGGCGCTTGCCGAGCACCAGGGCCAGCGCCAGCGCGGCGGCACCCGCGTTGATGTGCACCGCGGTGCCACCCGCGAAGTCGATCGCGGCCAACCGGTTGGCGATCCAGCCGCCGACGGCGGTCACGTTGCCCGCATCGTCCTTCGTGTCGAAGGCGAAGACCCAGTGCGCGACCGGGAAGTACACGACCACGGCCCACAGCCCGGCGAACAGCAGCCAGGGGCCGAAGCGGGCCCGGTCGGCGATCGCGCCGGAGATCAGCGCGACGGTGATGATCGCGAACATTGCCTGGAAGCCGACGAACGCCAGCGTCGGGATGGTGCCGGAGACCTGGTCCTCGCCGAGCAGCGAGCTCAGCCCGAAGAACTCCGCCGGGTTGCCGAGCAGCCCGGCGCCGCCGATGTCGGAGCCGAACGCGGTGGAGTAGCCGATGAGCACCCACAGCACGCCCACCACGCCGATGCTGCCGAGGCTCATCATCAGCATGTTGAGCACGCCGCGCGAACGCACCATGCCGCCGTAGAAGAACGCCAGACCAGGGGTCATGAGCAGGACGAGCGCCGCGCTCACGAGCACCCATGCGGTGTCGCCTGAATTCACATTGCCTCCCGATGCGGACCGAGTTGGCCCGCATCCTGTGGCACGCCTGTTTCAGGGGACCCGTTTCGCTGTAACGCGGCCGTGAATTCCGGCTCACCTATCGTTACAGCCGTGGTGTGAGATCACCGCCGTGTTTCGTCGCCGATCACCGAAGGCACCTGGACCGGCCGCCCGGCCAGCAGGCCCATGCAGAGCCAGACCGCCGAACAGGCCAGCAGCAGCACCAGCGGCGCGATCCAGCCACCGGTCACGTCGTGCAGCAGCCCGATCAGGAGCGGGCCGGCCGCGGCGATGAGATACCCGCCGCCCTGCGCCATCCCGGACAGCGCCGTGGTGGTGTCGCTGTCCGGCGAGCGCAGCCCGAACAGCGTCAGCGCCAAGCCGAACGCCGCGCCCTGCGCCAGGCCGAGCACGACCACCGCCGGCCACAGCGCGGCGGTCGGGCCGACGAGGATGCCGGTGAAGCCGAGCATGAGCAGCGCCGCCAGCACCACGGCGATCAAGCGCTGGTCGCGGAGCCGGTGGCACAGCACGGGCACGCTCATCGATCCGATGGCCTGCACCGCCGCCTGGATGCCCAGCGCCAGACCGGCGAGCTCGGGGCTCATGCCCCGGCTCTGCAGCATCGTCGGCAGCCAGCCGAACGTGACGTAGGCCATCGCCGACTGCACCCCCATGAAGACGGTGACCTGCCAGGCCAGCGGGTTGCGCCACAACCGGCGGCCGCTCGACGGCAGCGGCGGTGCGCCAGAGCTGCGCCGCAGCGCAAAGAAGCTGATCACCAGGGCCAGCAGGACGGGAAGGGCCAGCAATCCGAGCGGAGCGCGCCAGGCGGAGGCCATGGCGGCGCCGATCGGCACGACCACGCTGGCCGCGATCGCGCCGCCCAGCGTCAGGCACATCGTGTAGACCGCCGTGATCACGGGCACCTTGTGCGGGAAGTCCCGCTTGATCAGGCCGGGCAGCGCCACGTTCGCCACGGCGATCCCGGCCCCGACCACGACCGTGCCGGCCAGCAGCGTCCAGATCGACCCCAGCGCGCGCAGCGAGTTGCCAACCAGCAGCACCAGCAGGCAGCCGACCAGCACCTTCTCGTCGCCGAACCGCTGCCGGAGCTTCGACGTGACGAACGCGAACACCCCCAGGCACACCACGGGCAACGTGGTCAGCACGCCGCCGAAGGTGTTCGACACCCCCAGGTCCTGCTGGATCTGCTCCAACAGCGGTGCGACCGCGGTGAACGGCGGTCGCAGCGCCAGCGCCACCAGCACGACCAGGACCAGGGTGGCCGCCGCGGCGGTGCCCACCGGAGTGGCCGTCGGCTGCTGGACTCGGGTGCTCACCGCTCGTTTCCCCTCTCGTCGAGAACGCCCGCGAGGGACGTCAGGCTCGGCTGGATCACGGCATGCGCGGCCGCCGCGGCGGCCTCCGGGTCGCCCTCGACGATCGCGTCCAGCAGCGCCCGGTGCGTGATCGGCCCGCCTTCGGTCAGCGCGGAGTCCGCGCGGATCGTCTTCAGGCTTTCCTGGAGGCGTTCGCCCAGGTAGCGGTACATCTCCGAGAGCAGCGGGTTGCGCGCCGCCGCCACGATCGCGACGTGGAAGTCGACATCGGCGGCGGCGAAGGTGTCGGGCGAGTCCGCGCGGTCGCGCAGGTCGAGCAGCTCGCGCAGGCGACGGACGTCGGCGTCGTCGCGACGCACGGCGGCCAGCCGCGCGGCCTGCACGTCGTAGGCGAGCTGAACCTCGAAGACGTCCCGTACCTCGGCCAGCCGCAACTGCCGAAGCATCGGCGCCGGGTCGGCGGTGGACACGACGAAGGTGCCGGCGCCCTGCCGGGCCTCCAACCGCCCGAGGTGCACCAGAGCCCGCACGGCCTCCCGGACCACCGTCCGGCTCACCCCGAGCTCGGCGACCAGTTCCAGCTCGGTCGGAATCCGCTCGCCGGGAGCCCAAGCACCACCGACCAGCTGCTCGTTGAGAGCGGCGATGACCTCGTCCACGGAAGACCGATGCCCAACCATCCGCATGCCAACACCTCCGGCAGAACCGTATGCCAGACGTCAGTCGTCAGACAAATATTCCGAAGAGTGGAACCGGTCACCGACACTGCACGAGCAGGGCGGCCAGGAACTCAGGAAACAGAGGCCTGGCTGAACTGCGGACAGCAGACGGCCCCCGCACCGAAGAGGTGGTGCGGGGGCCGCGGTGTCGGTGGGTCAGCCCAGGAGGGCGTCCACGAAGGCTCCTGGTTCGAAGGGCGCCAGGTCGTCCGGGCCTTCTCCGAGGCCCACCAGCTTCACCGGGACACCAAGCTCCCGCTGGACCTGGAAGACGATGCCGCCCTTGGCCGTGCCGTCCAGCTTGGTCAGCACGATGCCCGTCACGGCGACGACGTCGGAGAACACCCGCGCCTGCGTCAGGCCGTTCTGGCCCGTCGTCGCGTCCAGCACCAGAAGCACCTCGTCGACCTGGGCCTTCTTCTCCACGACGCGCTTGACCTTGCCCAGCTCGTCCATCAGGCCCGTCTTCGTGTGCAGCCGGCCCGCGGTGTCGACCAGGACCGCGTCCACCGCGGTGTCGCTGCCGCGGCTGACCGCCTCGAACGCCACGCTCGCCGGGTCGGCGCCTTCCTTTCCGCGCACCACCTCGGCACCCACCCGGTGCCCCCAGGTGGCGAGCTGCTCGACGGCCGCGGCGCGGAACGTGTCGGCCGCGCCGAGCAGCACCGTCCGCCCGTCCGCGACCAGCACCCGCGCCAGCTTGCCGGTGGTGGTGGTCTTGCCGGTGCCGTTGACCCCGACGACCAGCACCACGGCCGGTTTCCCGCCGTCGGCCGGGTTGCCGTGCGGCAGCGCCTGGACCGCGCGCTCCATGTCCGGGCCGAGGGCGTCCACCAGGACCTCGCGCAGCAGTGCGCGCGCCTCGTCCGGGGTCCGGATGCCGCGCGTGGCGATCTCGGTGCGCAGCCGCTCGGTGATCTCCGTGGTGGTCGCCGCGCCCAGGTCGGCCAGCAGGAGGGTGTCCTCGATCTCCTCCCAGGAGTCCTCGTCGAGGTCGCCCGCGCCGAGCAGGCCCAGCAGGCCCTGGCCGAAGGTCGACCGGGAGCGGGAGAGCCGGCCGCGCAGCCGCTCCAGCCGCCCCGAGGTCGGCTCGATCTCCTCGATCTCCTCGGGCACCGCGGGCGCCGGCTCCGGCACCGGCTCGACGCGTTCCTGCTCCGGGACCTCGACCGGCGGGACCTCGACCGGCGGTTCCTTCGCCGGAGGCTCCTCGACCGGTGCCTCTTCGGTCGCCGTCGAGCCGTCCGGCAGCTGCACATCCACGATGCCGCGGCGCTCGCTGTCGCGGGGCACCGCCGCGTCGTCGCCTACGCCGGGCTGGCCCTCCATCTCGGTGCGCTCGCCTGCAGGATGCTCCGGCGGAGCCGCCGTGGTGGTGCCGCCGCTGGACAGGCTGATTCCGCCGTCGGCGCGATATCCGCCGCCCTTGACGGCCTCGGTCGGGCCGGCGTTTTCGTCCCGTTCGCTCAGGCTGATCCGCCGCCGACGGTTGAGCACGACACCGGCGACCACGGCGATCGCCAGCACCACCACGACGGCGACGATGATCAGAATCAGGGTTGAGGTGGTCACGGACCCATCCTCCCACCTGGTCATACCGGCCCCTGAACGCGCCCAGCGCACGAGGCGCGTCGCAGCCACCGCCCACCGCGCCGGGCGCGGAATCGGGCACCGGAAAATTCCGGCACACTAAGTGAGCAATTCACCAACAATGCCCGCGATACGCTTGCGTTTACCGGCCGGTGTGGAATACACCACATACGTGGCTTGGTGGCGGGTAATCGGACTGCTCTCCGGCACGTCGATGGACGGCGTCGACGTGGCAGCTGCCGAACTGCGGCTGGACGGCGACACCGTGGAGCTCCGCCCGCTGGGAGCCACCGTTGTTCCCTACCCGGAAGCCCTGCGCGAGAAGTTGCTCGCCGTGCTTCCGCCCGCCGCTTGCAGCGCCGAAGACCTGTGTCGGCTCGACACCTACGTGGGCCAGCAGCTGGCGGCGGCGGCCCGCCTCGGGGTGGAGCTCGCGGGAGGCCGCGCGGACCTCGTCGGGTCGCTGGGCCAGACGATCTACCACTGGGTCCAAGGCAGCGGACGGGTCCACGGCACCTTGCAGATCGGGCAGCCAGCGTGGATCTCCGAGGCCACCGGGTTGCCCGTGGTGTCCGACCTGCGCGCCCGGGACGTCGCCGCCGGCGGCCAGGGCGCCCCGCTGGCGGGCGTGTTCGACGCGCTGTGGCTGGCCGACGAGCCCGGCACGACCATCGCCCTGAACATCGGCGGCATCGCCAACATCACCGTCGTCGGCGGCCGGCGCCCGCTGGCCTACGACACCGGCCCGGGCAACGCGCTGATCGACCTCGCGGCCGGGCAGATCACCGGTACCCCGCAGGACACCGACGGGCGCATCGCGGCCACCGGCACCGTGCACCCCGAACTGCTCGAACTGCTGCTCTCCGACGGCTACTACCGGCGGTCGGCACCGAAGTCCACCGGCAAGGAGCACTTCAACGCCGATTACCTGGCCCGGACGCTGGACAAGCTGCCCGCCGAGGTCGGCGATGGCGACCTGGTGGCGACGCTGACCGAGCTCACCGCGCGCACCATCGCCGACGCCTGCCGCACCGAGCACGCGGCGAAGGTCGTCGCGTCCGGCGGCGGGGTGCGCAATCCCGTCCTGCTGGCCGCCTTGCGCCGTCGGCTGGACGCTCCGCTCGTCGTCAGCGACGACCTCGGGCTGCCCGCCGACAGCAAGGAAGCGCACCTGACGGCGCTGCTCGGATTCCTGACCTGGCACGGCATCACCGGCAACACGCCGGGCACCACCGGCGCCGCCGGACCGCGGCTGCTGGGGAGCATCACCCCGGGCTCCGGTCCCCTGCGGTTGCCCGAACCCGCCATCCAGCAGCCGAGGCGGCTGCGACTGCAGCCCGGCCACACCGCCTAGGAGGCTCCAATGCGATCTGTCGACCTCATCGTGATCGGGTTGTACCTGGTCGCGATGCCGGTACTCGGGTTGCTGCTCAGCGGGCGGCAGCGCAGCTCGCGGGACTACTTCATCGGCAGCCGCCAGCTGCCCTGGTGGGCGGTGTGCTTCTCGGTGGTCGCCACCGAGACCTCGACGCTGACGGTGATCAGCGTTCCGACGGTGGCGTACCTCGGCAGCTTCACCTACCTGCAGCTCGCGATCGGGTACCTGATCGGCCGGATCGTGGTGGCGTTCGTGCTGCTGCCCAAGTACTACGCCGGAAACCTGGTCAGCGCCTACGAGTTCCTCGGTCGGCGGTTCGGTTCCGGTTTGCAGGGCACCGCCTCGGTGACGTTCCTAGTGACCCGGCTGCTGGCCGACGGGCTGCGGCTGTTCGCCACCGCGATCCCGGTGAAGGTGATGCTGGCCGCGTTCGGCATGCACATGGCGTACTGGCAGATCGTGCTGATCCTGTCGGTGATGACGGTGATCTACACCTACCTCGGCGGCATCAAGGCCGTGGTGTGGGTCGACGCCATCCAGATGGCGGTCTACATCGGCGGCTCGGTCCTCGCCGCAGTGGTGCTCGCCGGCCGGTTGCCCGGGGACTGGATGTCGACCGCGTTCGCCTCGGGCAAGTTCGAGCTCCTGGACTTCGGCTCGTCGATCATCACGGACCAGTACGCGTTCTTCACCGCCGTGATCGGCGGGGCCGTGTTCGCGATGGCCTCGCACGGCGCCGACCAGCTGATGGTGCAGCGGCTGCTCGCCTGCCGGAACCTCCGGGACAGCCAGCGAGCGCTGATCGCCAGTGGCGTCGTGGTGTTCCTGCAGTTCGCCCTGTTCCTGTTCATCGGCACGATGCTGTGGTCGTTCTTCAACGGTGCCAAGCCCGCCGAGCTCGGAATGGCCAGCAAGGACGAGCTGTTCCCGCAGTTCATCGTCAACGATCTCCCGCCCGGGCTTTCCGGGCTGATGATCGCCGGCATCCTGGCCGCCGCGATGAGCACCCTGGCATCCTCGTTGAACTCGCTGTCCACCTCCACGGTCAGCGACCTCTACCAGCGGATTTCGAAGCGCAAGCTCGACGACTCGACGATCCTGCGGATGGGCAAGGGCTGGACGCTCGTCTGGGCCGTGGTGTTCGTGGTGTTCGCGTCGATGTTCAGCAGCACCGAGAACCCGGTGGTCGAGGTCGGCCTGAGCATCGCCAGCTACACCTACGGCGCGCTGCTGGGCGCTTTCCTGCTGGGGCTGCTGGTGAAGCGGGCCCGGCAGTCGGATGCGGTGATCGCGTTCGTGGCGACGATCGTGGTGGTGCTGTTCTTCGTGCTCGGGGTGACCTTCCCCGACGGCGAGGGCGGCGAGAAGGCGCTGGCCTTCCCCTGGTACACGCCGCTCGGCGTCATCGTGACGCTCGTGGTGGGCGGACTCCTGTCGCTGCGCCACCCCCGGCCGGCGCCCGAAGCCGCCATGCAGCGGGTCGAAGAACGCCCGTGAGTGTTTTTGGGTGTCATAGGACCCAAAAACACTCACGGCAGTCAGCCGCTCGGCTCAGCTGGCCGCGATCGAGATGATCGACAGCAGGGTGATCAGGAAGCACAGCGCCAGGCTGCCGCCCATGACCCCCAGGGCCAGGCCCACGCCCGGCGCCTTCTGCGGGGTCGGGCCGATGGCACCGTTCATGAAGACGATCACCGGCGCCGCATAGTGGACGTCGACCTGCTGGCCGGCGTTGACCGGGATGACCGCGGTCGCCTCGCCGACCCGCCACAGGTAGTTGACGTGGATCCCGATCTGGTACTGGCCGGGCGGCAGGTCGACCGGCGTCTTGCCCCAGGTCAAGATCGGCCCTGGCTGCCCGTTGATGGTGACCTGCGGCTTGAAGAACATCAGCATGAACGCGAGCCAGAAGTACGAGCAGTCGATCACGATGCGCCCCATGCCGGGCGGGGGCGGCGCCATCGGTTGGCCCTGCGGCGCGGCCGGAGCCGACGGCTGCGGCGGGTACCCGCCCTGCTGCGGCATGGGCTGCTGCATTCCCGGCTGCATCTGGGGCTGCGGGTAGCCGCCCAGCTGCGGCATCGGACCGGACGGCGGGCCATAACCACCGGGCTGCGGCATCGGACCGGACGGCGGGCCGTAGCCACCGGGCTGTGGCATCGGCTGGCCCTGCGGCGGATATGGCTGCTGCCCCGGCGGGGGGCCGTACGGGTTGGTCATGGAAGCCTCCTGTACCTGGTGGGACCCCGCACTCGGGGTGATGCGGGAACATCCGCGCCCGGTGTCCGGCCGACATCTGCCCCCGAGGATCGATGCCGGACCGCGGAAACATCGTCCCGCATCCGGATCCGGGCGTTGAAACCGAGGTGGCCGACCACACTAATACCCGGCCCTGGCCTTCAGCGGGAGTCCCGCCAGGTCGATGATCTACCCAAACGATCAGCGTGGCTGCGGATGGGGGCTGCGGTGCAGAACATCGATCATGCGGATCTCCGGGCAAAGCTCGGCGCGTATTCGGCGGACGCGTTAGGCGACGTCGAGTGGCTCATGGTGCGCACCCATCTGTGGGAGTGCGCGCCCTGCCAGGCCGAGCTGGGGCGGCCGGAGTTGTGGAATCGCGCTGCGCCGCAGCGGATTTCACCGTCAAAGCCGTCGCGGGACCGTCGGCCGCAGGCGCAGCCGGGCTGGTCGGTGGCGTTCGGCCTCGCACTGGTCGCGGCGCTCGTCGCCTTCGGCGTCGGCTACGCCCTCGGCACCACCGGCTGACCGGTTCCTGGCGGCGCACGACTACTCCGTGCCGGGATCCGGTTCTCCCGCAGCACTTTCCGGCGCCGCAACAGCGCCGCCGTCGGTGCCACCTGATGTCGCATCCGGCGCGTCCAGCACCGCTGCGACGTCGCCTTCGGCGGGCTCGTCTGGGGCGCCGTCCTTGCGCTTCTTGCCGGAATTGCCGCGCAGGCGTTGGGAAATCACCTGCGTAATGCCGTCGCCGCGCATTGTCACGCCGTACAGGGCGTCGGCGATCTCCATCGTCGGCTTCTGGTGCGTGATGATGATCAGCTGGGAGGTCGTGCGCAGCTGGTCGAGGAGCGTGATCAGGCGCCGCAGGTTGGTGTCGTCGAGCGCCGCCTCGACCTCGTCCATCACGTAGAACGGCGACGGGCGGGCGCGGAAGATCGACACCAGCATGGCCACCGCGGTCAGCGACTTCTCGCCACCGGACAGCAGCGACAGGCGCTTGACCTTCTTGCCCGGCGGCCGGGCCTCGACCTCGACGCCGGTGGTCAGCAGGTCGTTCTCGTCGGTGAGCAGCAGCCGCCCGTCGCCGCCGGGGAACAGGACCTTGAAGACCATCTCGAATTCCCTCGCCACGTCGTGGAAGGCCGAGGTGAAGACCTCGAGGATCTTGTCGTCGACCTCCTTGACGACGCTGAGCAGGTCGCGGCGGCTGTCCTTGAGGTCTTCGAGCTGGGTGGACAGGAACTTGTAGCGCTCCTCCAGCGCGGCGAACTCCTCCAGCGCCAGCGGGTTCACCTTGCCCAGCAGGGAGAGGTCCCTCTCGGCGCGCTTGGCCCGGCGCTCCTGGGTGGCCCGGTCGAACGGCACCGGCGGCGGCGCGCTGACCTCCTCGCCGCGTTCCTTGGCGGCCTCGTACTCGGCGATCTCGGCGGGTCCCGGCGGAATCGGCACGGTGGGGCCGTATTCGTCGACCAGGTCGTCCAGCCCGATCCCGAAGTCCTCGATGATCTTGGTTTCCAGCTGCTCGATCCGCAACCGCTGCTCCGCACGCACGACTTCGTCGCGGTGCACCGCATCGGTCAGCTTCTCCAGCACCCCGCTGAGCTCGCGCACTCGCGCTCGCACGGCGCCGAGCGCCTGCTCGTGCTCGCTCTGCTTCGCCTGCGCGACGTCCCGCTCCTCCGTCGCGGCGCTCAGCGACAGCGCGATGCGCTCCAGCGCTGTCTCGCAGCCGGTGACAACGGCCTGCGTCACGCGCGCTGCGCGTTCCCGCGCCTTGCGCGCCGCTTCCGCGCGGGAACGCGCTTCGCGCTCGTGGCGGGCCGCGCGGCGCAGTTGATCGGCGCGTCCCTGCACCGCGCGCGCCCGCTCTTCGGCGGTGCGCTGGGTGAGGCGGGCTTCCATTTCCTGTTGCCGCGCCGCGTTCAGCTCGGTGCTGAGCCGGTCGCGTTCGCCGGTGTCGGGTTCCGCCGCTTCGTCTTGTTCGGTTTTGACGATGCTCAGGCGTTCTTCGAGTTCCGCGAGCTTGACGAGGGATTGTTCGCGGGACTGCTCGATCTTCACCCGCTGCTGCCGGATCCGGTCGACCTCGGCGGTGGCGGCGCGGGCCGCGCGTTGCAGGCTGGACAGCCGTTCGGTGCTGCGGGCCCGCCGCACCTTGGCGTCGTTGATCTGCTCCTGCACGGCGCGGACTTCGGCGCGCCGCGCTTCTTCTTCGGCTCGCGCGCCTTCCAGCGCCGCGGAGTGCTGTTCCAGGCGTCGCCCGGCGGCGGCGAGCTCGCGTTCGGCTTCGTCGACGGCGGCTTGCACCTCGATGGTGCTCTGCCGGTCGTCGGAGCCGCCGGCGGCCCAGTGCGCGCCGAGGACATCGCCGCTGGTGGTGACGGCGCGGATTTCGGGGTGCCGCCGCACGAGTTCCTGGGCGTCGGCCAGCGTGTCCACGACCGCGACCTTGTCGAGCGCCTTCGCCACGGCGCCGCGCAACCCGCCCGGGGCGCTGACCAGGTCGGCAGCCCAGCGCGCCGAGCCAGCGAGCGGCGGCCAACCCGACCGATCCATATCCACAGCGGATTCGATGAGCAGCCCCGCGCGGCCCGCTTCGTCCGCCCTCAGCAGTTCAAGGGCCGTCACAGCGTCGGTGACGCCGCGAACCGCGACGGCGTCGGCGACGGCGCCCAGCGCCGCGGCGAGCGCGGCCTCTGCGCCGGGTTCGACGGTGAGCAGCGCCGCCACCGAGCCGAGCAGGCCCGGCACCCGGTCCCCGGCCGACATGAGCGCGCCCGCGCCGTCCTTGCGCTGCAAGCCCATCGACAGCGCCTCGACGCGCGCCTTCCAGGACGCGATCTCGCGCTCCGCGGTCCGCTCGGCCTTCACCAACTCCTCGACGCGGGCCCGCGCGGCGTCGCGCGCTTCGGCCGCGCCTTCGCGGCGTTCCTGCAGCCCCGCGTCGTCGGAGTCGTAGCCGCCGCTCTCCTCTTCGGCGTCGGCCAGCGCGCGCTCGGCTTCTTCGGCCCGCCCGGTGGCTTCGTCCAGCGAGTCCGACAGCCGCTCGATCTCCTCCGCGGTGTCGCTGACCTTGCCGCGCAACGACTCGACCTGCCCCGACAACCGGGCGGCACCTTCGCGGCGGTCGGCGATCGCCCGCACCGCGGCCAGGTGCGCGTGCTCGGCCTGCTTCAGCGCGGATTCCAGCTCCGACCGGCGCTGCACCACCTCGTGGAGCGCCTCGCGGGCCTCTTCGACCTGCTCGCGGAGCTCGATCTCCTGCTCGGCGGCCTCTTCGGCCTCGGCGTCGAGCTGGTCCGGGTCGCGGCCCGGGCGGTGCTCCTCGGTCTGGGCGGTGAGGTGCCGGTGGCGTTCCGCGGCCAGCCGCAGCGTGCCGTGCAAGCGTTCTTCCAGCGCGGACAGCCGGTACCAGGTCTCCTGCGCGCGGGACAGCCGCGGCGCGTCGGCAGCGACCTGCTCTTCGAGGGTTTTCTCCTCGGACTGCGCGAATTGCAGCGCGCGCTCGACCTCGGTGCGCTTGGCCCGCGCGGCTTCCTGGTCTGCCTCGTCGCGGGCCAGGTCGGCGCGGGCGGTGACCAGGTCATCGGCGATGAGGCGCAGCCGGGCGTCCCGCAGGTCGGCCTGCACGGTCTGCGCCTTGCGCGCGATCTCGGCCTGCTTGCCGAGCGGCTTGAGCTGGCGGCGCAGCTCGCTGGTCAGGTCGGTCAACCGGGTCAGGTTGGCCTGCATCGCGTCGAGCTTGCGCAGCGCTTTCTCTTTGCGCTTGCGGTGTTTCAGCACGCCCGCGGCCTCTTCGATGAGCCTGCGGTGCTCGTCGGGCTTGGCCTGCAGGATCGTGGCAAGCTGGCCCTGCCCGACGATGACGTGCATCTCGCGGCCGATCCCGGAGTCCGACAGCAGTTCCTGCACGTCCATCAGCCGGCACGAGTTGCCGTTGATCTCGTACTCGCTGGCGCCGTCGCGGAACATCCGGCGGGTGATGGACACCTCGGTGTACTCGATCGGCAGCGCGCCGTCGGAGTTGTCGATGGTCAGCGTGACCTCGGCGCGGCCCAGCGGGGCGCGGCCCGCGGTGCCCGCGAAGATCACGTCCTCCATCTTGCCGCCGCGCAGCGCCTTCGCACCCTGCTCGCCCATCACCCAGGTCAGCGCGTCGAGCACGTTGGACTTGCCCGAGCCGTTCGGGCCGACGACGCAGGTGATGCCGGGTTCGAAGCGCAGCGTGGTGGCCGAGGCGAAGGACTTGAACCCCTTCAGCGTCAGGCTCTTCAGGTGCACGGCTACGATCGACCTTCCCGTGGTTCGTCTGGTTGACCGGCGGTCACATCCGGCAGAGCCTACCGCTGCGGCCGTCCGCAACCGCGCAGAACCGCTGGTGAGCGGAAACGAAAGCGTTCAGCGCTCCATGAAACCGGTCAGGCCGCCCTTGGGGTCGGACCACTGCTCCGCGACGTGGTCGACGTGGCCCGGGGTCTCGCCAGAGCGCAGCGCGGCCAGCAGCTTCTCGCAGGCTTCCCGGGGACCTTCGGCAACCACCTCGACCCGGCTGCCGGGCCGGTTCGTGGCGCTGCCGACCAGGCCCAGCTCCAGCGCCCGGGCACGCGTCCACCAGCGGAAGCCGACGCCCTGCACCCGCCCGTGCACCCATGCGGTCAGGCGCGCCTGCTGCGAATCCGTCACGCCTGGCATCATGCCGCACGGCCACCGACCGCGCGTCCGCCCACCTCCGGCGGCTTGCGCCTACCGCCACGGCCGCCCGGGACGCCGGTATGATCCGCCCGATTCTGGTGGCGGCCGGGTGTTTCGGGGCAGGCCGCCCGGCGAGACGAGTGGGGACCCATGGACCCGATGTTGCTGGAAGACCCGGACGCCCGGCCGAAGCGCCTGGTGATGCTGGCCGTGTCGGGCATTGCGGTGGCCACCGTCTTCGCGACGACCGCCGCGGCGGTCGTCGGCGCGCAGCAGCACGACGCGGCGACGCCGGACTTCACGCTGAAGCCGACCGCCACGTCCCGGCCGGCGGAGACGTTCGCCACGCCGCCGCTGCTGCCCCCGCCGGAGATGAGCAGCATCGAAGCTTCGGAGACGTCCACGAGCAGGAGCAAGTCCGCGTCGTCGTCCACGTTTCCCGTGCCCAGCAGCGAAACCCCCACGGATGTCCCGGCGCCGATGCCGCCGGAGCCGCACCCCACGCCGTCTCCTACGCCGCGGCCGACGCCGACGATCATCGAGCCCACGACCCCGACCAAACCGCCCACGCCGACGACTGAGCCGCCCACTACGTCTGATCCCACCGACTCGCAGACGTTCGATGGTGACGACTGATGACGCTGGCCGTGCACTCCTGCCGGTCGCTGTGCTCGTGGCACCGGACTCCCAAGCAGCTCAACGGGTTTCCGTTGCTGGCCTGCCGCGGCTGCGGGTCGCAGTGGATCCGCAGCGAGCCGTGGACGCCCATCGACCACACCGGCCGCATCCCCGACGACGTGCGGGCGGAACTCGCCGAACGCTGACGCGCAGACCCTCACCGGGCGATCACTGCGGATCGCCGACAACAACGAGATCGGCCCGCTCCCGACTCGCCGCGACGACCGCGGCATTCCGCTCGTCGCTCCGGTAAACCCACTCCTCGGCCTCGTCCGGCGTCCGCCCATAACTGATGTGCCGCGCGATAAGCCGCTGCACCCGGACATCGTCATCAGGCGCGAGGAACCAGGCTTCGTCGAGCAAATCCCGAACCGCCGACCAGGGCGGCATGTCCAGCAGCAGGTAGTTGCCTTCGGTGATCACCAGCGGGACACCGGGCTCGATAGGAATCGCCCCCGCATACGATTCCTCGATCTCCCGGCGGAATTCGGGGGCGTAAACGCTGTCCGGGCCGCATTCCCGAATCCGCCGCAGCAGCGCGACGTACCCGGCGGCGTCGAAGGTGTCGGGAGCACCCTTCCGGTCCGCCCGCCCAAGCCGCCGCAACTGGGCATTGGCCAGGTGGAACCCGTCCATCGGCACGAGAACGGCGGAGCCGCCGAGCTCCCGTAGAACCCGCTCGGCCACGGTCCCCTTCCCGGCCCCGGGAGCCCCGGCGATCCCCAAGATCTTCCGCTGCCCACTCGCGGCCAACTGCCGAGCCCGCTTGACCAGCTCCACGTACCCGACCAACCCACACCTCCGCGCAACGGGCCTGGCGAACCGCCCGTGAGTACTTCTGGGCGCTCTGGCACCCAAAAGTACTCACGGCCTTCAGTCTTGCCAGAGTTCCGCGAGTAGCTCTCTGGTGTATTCCGCTATTCTCGCGTTGTCCGCCGGGGCTATCGTGCTCCAGCGGCGGCCGTCTCCGCTGGGCCGGACCACGTGGCTGTAGCGGCCCCGGTCCGTATCGTGGAACGCCACGACCCTGTTGGCCCGTTCCGGTTTGCCGCCTCGGTTCGGGCAGGCTTCCACGCCGAACTGGCCACGGATTCCCATGCCGTCGGCCATGTTCGCGACGTCGGCGGCGTCGTCCGGGGCGATGCCCAGGGCTCGGAGTTCGTCGGTGAACAGCAGCGGCCTGTTCGGGCCCGCGTGGTCGCTGGCTTCCCGGAGGATGTCGTTGGGCAGGCTCACCGCGCGGCCCGGGCCGGGCGGGACCTCGCCCGCCACCGACACCGCCGCCGCCGCCAGCGAACTCCCCCGGACCGGGGTGAGCTCGACGATGTCACCGTCCACAATGGTCAACAGGCCGGCGGCGCCGTTCGCCGAGGCCAGGGCGCGGATCGGCCGGTCGGCCCAGATCCGCACGTCGATGCTGCGCTGCGGCCGGTCCAGCAGGCCGAGCAGGTCGGCGACGTCGACGTCGACGCGGTCGCGGTTGGTCTCGGCGAGGCGGCGCCGGCGAAGCCCGGCCCACACGTCCGCGACGAGCTGGGCGCGCTCGGTGAAGGTCGTTCCCGGGCTCGGCACGTTGAGGATGATGTGCCGGCGCTCCGTGAGTTTCTCCGCCTCGCACACCACGTCGAATTCCAGCGCGGACAGCACGATCGGGTCGGCTTCTGCTCCAGGGCGCAACGTCAGTCCCGCTTCTTCGGCTCGTCGTCGTCGGATTCCTCGTCGGATTCGGTGTCGGGCTCGAAGTGCCCCAGCACCGGCGGGGCGACCAGCCGCTCGTCGTCGAACGGGGTTTCCTCGGCTACGTACTTGTTCTCGTGCTCCGCATCCTCGCTGCGCTTCTCGCCGCGAGTCGCCGCCGGACCCATCAGCGAACCGGTGCCCGGACGGCTGCCCGGGGTGCTGCCTGCGGCCCGCCCGGCCACCGTGTCGCCAGGTCCGCCGCCGATGCCGGACGAACCGCCCCGGCCCAGCCCGGTGGTTCCGCCACCGGCGCCCGCGCCGGCCGGGGTGCGGCCGCCGAGCATTCGGCTCGCCGCGTAGGCGCCGACACCGGCAACCGCCGCGCCACCGGCCGCGATGCCGAGCACCGTGCCGGTGTTGATGCCGCCGCTCGTCCCGGCGGCCTCCGGCGTCTGGTCCGCCTCGCCGCCGGTGTCGCGCTCGTCCGGGTGCCGGTCGCTGCCGCTCCGGTCGCCAGGCACCGGCGGCGCCGTGCGGTCACCGCGCGGGGTCCCGCCGACGGCGTTGCCCCCGCCGACGACCCCGCCCAGCACACCGGCATCGCTCGCGCCGCCGCCGTAGTAGCCGCCGACCGAACCCACGCCCGCGCCGATTCCCGGCATGCCCGTCCCTGACGCCGACTGCGCCGACACCGTGGCCGGCGGCATCTCGGGCAACGGCTGGTAGGAATCCGCCTGGTTGACGGAAGTGTTGCGGTACGAGACGAGAGCGGCCTGCGCGGCCTGCTTTTGCGCCTCGATCTGCCTGGCTTCTTTGTCGTAGTCGCTCTCGTAGCCGAAGGCTCCGCCGGCCCATTCGAGCACGTTCTCCGACTGCTTGTGCTTGAGCTCGTCGTTGTTCGGCAGCCCGTTGCGGGCCGACTCGTAGCCCCGCCCCTGCGCGTCGACGCTGTCCGCCGAAGTCTTCAGGGGATCCGGGGCGTCGGCCATGAAGGCGGATTGCTGCTGCACCGCGGCCGCCGCGAGGCTCCCGGCGTTGCCCTCCCAGGCGATCTGCAGCTTCCCGAGCTCGCGGCGCAGCGTCTCGTCGAGGTCGACGACCACCTGCACGCACTCGTCCAGCGCCCGCACCGCGCCCTGCATCGACTCCGCGCCGCGCCCCTGCTTGATCTGCGTGATCCATTCCTGTAGCTGGGGGATGTCCATCCCCTCGAACCGGATATCGCGGATCGGATCGATGCTGGTCACGAGTTCCCCCTAGCTCCCCTGCAAGGTCGTCACGGCCGCCTCGGCGGCCTGCTTCGCCCGCTCGCACAGCTGCTCGTTGTTCATGCCGCCGGGGGTGGTAAGGCTCAGGTCCACGTAGAGCGTCTGCCCTTCGGCGGCGTCGACGAATACCGCACAACCGAGGCTCTCGGCACCCGGAACCTGCCCTTGCACGGCACCGAAGCCGTTGACCTCATACGTCGTCGCGGTCTTCGCCTTCACGGCCGAAATTTTCTGCGCGAAACTGTCCAGGCCCTCGGGCACCACCCGAAGCGAGATCCCGAACTGGGCCTTTCCTGCGGCACCAGCGAAAGAACACCCGTTGTAGTTGTTCCCGTTTTTGACCACCGGGCGGCCGCCACCCACCTGGAGCGGCGCCTTCTGCTCAGGAGACAACCAAGTGCAGATCTCCGCGTCCTGCTTACCCGCAATCGCTAGGTCTTTCGGGCGCTGCGGAAGGTCCAGCGAAGAAGAGGGCGCCGCCTCCGAAGCGGGAGCTGAACTCGTCGGCTCCGGGTCCGGGCCGTTCACCGTGCAACCAGCAAGGGTGAAGACCGCAGCCAATCCGATCAAGCCATGCCCGAAGCGCAACCGCACGGGACTCCCCTCACACCTGGTTCTGCTGCAGCTGAAACGACGCAGCGATCTCATCGTCTGCGAAGCCGTACTGCTTGGCGGCTTCTTCGAGTTGTCTTCCCAGTTCAAAGACGTTGTCCACGTACTGTATGAGACGCGCGTAATGAGAGTCGGGGTTGCCCAGCAGGTTCGCCGTCCAAACCGCCGCAGCGGTCGCGCTGATCTCATCGTCGGCGGGAGCGCCTACAGCCAGGTTGTGCGCGAGGCTGAACAGCTTGAACTGCGCGTCCTCAGCCGCCGAGAGCACGATTTTGCGCACCTCAAGGACGTTGTCCTTGTTGACGGTGATGGTTTGACCGGCGCCGCCGGGAACCGGAGCCGGAGGTGGTGCTGGCGTCGTCATCGCGGGAAACCCCCAGGTCGCGGCGTCTGATCACCCGGTCGAAAGCCGACCCTAGCAGCGCGCCTTCCCGCCACGCACCAACTCGCGGAAACTTCACACCAACCCAACGCGCCTATGCGCGAACCCGCATGAGACCACCGACGAAGTCGGCCCACCGCGCAGCGGAAAACACCAGCACACCCCCGCCGGGATCCTTCGAGTCCCGAACCCCGACGACAGCATCCCGCCTGGCGACCTCGACACAGTTGGAACCGGAGACACTGCGACCGGACTTCCGCCAGGCGTCCCCGACAAAGGCGACTTCCACGCAGTTGGAACTCGCGGTGCTACGGCTCGACTTTCGCCAGACGGCAGCAGATAGGCCACTGGGACTCATATCTGCATGATGACACGTGGCGATCAAGCGATGAGGGCTTGAATGAACTTGATCGAGTCATCCGGCTCTTTCGCCTTGCTGGCAAGCTCATCCCACGCTGAGGAGTACACCTCCAGCTGGTCATCCTCGTCCATGAACAAGTTGACCGTCTTGTGCTCAAGCAGCACCAAGCTCGCTTCGGAGCCGTACTCCAAGATCACGACGCGACCAGGCGCGTCGTGAACTTCGGTCGTGAGTGCTGAAGCCGGTTCTTACCGGCTTCAGCACTCACGACGAGGTTGAACCTGTGGTGAACAGCGGGTGATCGAGCCCTTCGGGGCTCGATTCCGCGCTTACGCTCCTTGATCATCGGTGGGCGCGGGGAGGCGTTGCAGGTGGTCAGCTGGGGAGAGACCGTTCAGGCGTTAGCCGCCTTGTTCGGCGAGCACGTCAGCAGTTGGGTGCTCGGCGTGCTGGCCGCCGCGACCATCGCCGCTCCCGTGGTCGACCGGTTCGTCATCCGGCGCAAACGGATCCATTACCGCGTGCTCTACAACTCCAAGATCGGGTTGAGCCCCATCGAGCTGCACGACGGCGAGGTTCCGCCCGCCGATCCGCAGCTGATCAGGATCGCGCGGCTGGTGGACCGGATGAGCATCGTGATCATCCGCGTCCGCAACACCGGCAGCTTCGACATCGAAGCCGACGACTTCGCCGAGGACATCTCGTTCACCTTCGGCAAGCGGATCGTCTGGGACGCGCGGATCTCCGAGGCACCGACCAAGACCATCCGGCAGCGGATCCGCAACAACCTGGTCTTTTTCACCGACAAGCAGGATGCCGGTTCCGCCCCGAATCCGCCGAGCCTCGGCACCCTCCGGGAACGGCTCGGCCAGCGGCTGGCCAACTGGGTCGCCGCGCAGCCCGCGGCGGCCGTCGAGATCGGGCCGCAATGGCACGGGGTCCGGCTCTCGGAGCTCAGCCTGCAGCGCGGCCAGAAGTTCAAGCTCGTCGTGGTGCTGCGGGAACCGGACGACGAACCGGCGACCGGCGACGACTCCACCAGCAAGGAAATCGGCTTCGCGGGCCGGATCTCCAACGGGCGCATCAAGGACGAGAAGCAGCAGCGGCGGATCACTTGGCCGCTGGCCGTCACCGGGATCGGGGCGCTGCTGACCGTAGCGCTGGTCACCACGTTGATCACCGGGATCTTCCGGCAGGACAGCGACGTCGCGTGCGCCAGCGGCTCGCTGCGCATCGAGGGCTCCAGCGCCTTCGCCCCGATCATGAGCAACGTCGCCACCGCGTACTCGCAGGCCTGCGGCGGCGCGAACGTCATCGCACAACCCACCGGCAGCCTCGACGGCGTGCGGGCGCTTTCCGCGCCAGGGCCACAGAACGACCTCGCGGTGCTGTCCGACGGCCCGGCCCTGGAACCCTCGCCGGACCTCGTCGCGCAGCCACTGGCACTGGTCGTCTACGGCGTGGTCGTCAACGATTCGACGGGCATCGACCGGCTCACCACCGAGCAGCTCCAGGGCATCTTCGCGGGCCGGTACCGGGACTGGAGCCAGCTCCGCGACGGCGCCTCGCTGCCCATCCGCATCGTGGGGCGCGGGCAGGAATCCGGCACGAGGCAAGTCTTCGAGACGCGGGTGCTGCACGGTTCCGAGGGGCTGCTCACCTCGGACAGCTGCGAAGCGCCCGAACGAATACCGCAGGCGCAGACCACGCGGTGCGAACGCAGTTCGACGGCGCAGGTCGTCGACGAGATCGCCACCACGCCGGGTGCGATCGGCTACACCGACACGCCGGCCGCGAACATCGCCGTGGCGCAAGGCAAACCGGTCAAGATCGCGCAGCTGGACGGGCGCTACCCGGACGTTAGCAGCGCCCACCAGGGCTACCGGTTCTGGACGGTCGAATACCTCTACACGAAGGGCTTCCCGGCGAACGACTCGGTGCTCAAGCACTTCATCGACTACCTGCGCAGCGACACGGCCCGAGCGGAGCTCCGCGACGCGGGCTACACCCCGTGCATCGAACGCACCGGCCTCCCCCACCCCCTCTGCCGGGGCTCGTGAGTGCACAATGGACGTCCGCACGCCGGTCAGGGGAAGCGCGACGCTCACGGTTCGAACCGGTAGCCCATGCCTGCTTCCGTGATCAGGTGGCGGGGGTGGCTGGGATCCAGTTCCAGCTTGCGGCGGAGTTGGGCCAGGTAGACGCGCAGGTAGTGGGTTTCGTTCGCGTACTGGGGGCCCCAGACCTCCTTGAGGAGCTGCTTCTGCGCCACCAGGCGGCCCTGGTTGCGGGCCAGGACCTCCAGCATTCCCCACTCAGTCGGCGTCAGGTGGACCTCCATCCCCTCGCGCAGGACCTTCTTCGCCGACAGGTCCACCGTGAACGTCGCCGTCTCCACCACCGGTTGGTCGACGGCTTCGCTGGTGTTCGCCCGCCGGACCGCCGCGCGCAGGCGGGCCAGCAGCTCGTCCATGCCGAACGGCTTCGTGACGTAGTCGTCCGCACCCGTGTCGAGGGCCTGCACCTTGTCGGCGGAGTCAGTGCGCGCCGACAGCACGATAATCGGCACCGTCGTCCAGCCGCGCAGGCCCGCGATCACCTCGCTGCCGTCCATGTCCGGCAGCCCGAGGTCGAGCACCACCACGTCGGGTTTGCCATCGATGGCCGCGCGCAGGGCGGACGAGCCGTCCACGGCCGTCAGCACCCCGTAACCGCGCGCCGTCAGGTTGATCCGCAATGCGCGCAGCAGCTGCGGCTCGTCGTCGACAACCAGCACCCTCGTCATCGTTTCCCCTGCCCGTCAGCGGTGACCGCCGAAAGTGAGAGCACGATCGTCAACCCGCCGCCGGGAGTGTCCTCGGCGCGGATCGTGCCGTGCATCGCCGTCATGAAACCTTGTGCCACGCTCAACCCGAGCCCGACGCCGGCGACCCCGGTGTCGCCGCGCTCGCCGTGCTCGCCGAGCCGCTCGAACGGCGCGAACACGGATTCGGCCGCGTCCTCCGGCAGCCCCGGCCCGTGGTCGACGACCCGCAGCTCGACCCGCGCCGCATGCTCGCTGGCCCGCACGCTGATCCGGGCCCCGTCGGGCCGCCCGTACTTCAGGGCGTTCTGCACCACGTTGGCCACCACGCGCTCCAGCAGCCCGGTGTCGGCAAGCACCGCCGGCAGGCTCTCGTCGATGTCGACGTCGATGTGCTGCCGCCCGTCCAGCCCGGCCAGCGCGCGCGCCACCACTTCGTAGTAGCTCACCGGGCGCAGCCTCGGCGCGATCGCACCGGTCGCCAGCCGGGAGGAGTCCAGCAGGTTGTCCACCAGTTCGGTCAGCCGGTCCGCGGACTCCTCCACCCCGCCGAGCAGCTCGGCGGTGTCCTCTTCGGACAGCTGCAGGTCGGGTGCCCGCAGGCTGCTCACCGAGGCCTTGATGGACGCCAGTGGGGTGCGCAGGTCGTGGCCGACCGCCGAAAGCAGCGCCGTGCGCAGCTGGGTCGCGTCCGCGCGACGCTGGGCTTCCTGCGTGTCCGCGGCCATCCGTTGCTGGCGCAGCGCGACCAGAGCCTGCCCGGCCGCGCCTTCCAGGACCGTGCGGTCGGCCGCCGGCAGCGGCCTGCGGCCGGGTCGTTTGAACACCAGGTGCACGTCCGGGTTGACCTCGATGTCCACATCGGACTGTTCGGGCTTCGTGCAGGGTTGCTTGCCCGTGGAGGCCGCCACCTGCCAGCCGTCCTTGGTTCGCTCCAGCAGCGCCGCCGAGGTCAGGCCGAAGTTCTCCACCACCTTCTCCAGCAGCCGCGCCAGCGGATCTGGGTGGGTTAGCACGGTGCGGGCATAGGAGGTCAGCAGCGCCGCTTCGGTGCGCGCGCTGGTGGCCTGCTCTGCCAACCTCGCCGCCCGGTCGACCATGAACGCGACCAGCATGCCGACGATCATCATCGCGATCACCGTCACGAGGTTCTGCGGCTCGGCCACGGTCAACGTGTAAAGCGGCGGGGTAAGGAAGAAGTTCAGCAGCCCGCCGGAGAGCAGCGCCGCGACGATCGCCGGCGCCATCCCGCCGACCAGCGCGACTATAACGGTGACCAAAAAGTAGCCGACGACATCCGTGGACAGCGCGACGTCGCCGAAGTAGTAGGCCACCGCCGTGACCGCGCTCGGCAGCAGCACCGACAGCACCCAGCCCCACAGCTGGCGGGCCGACGACAGCGGATTCCGGGTGATCTTCTTGAGGAAACGCCGCCCACCGGCCTCGGGGTGGGTGACCATGTGCACGTCGATCGCGCCGGATTTCTGCACCGTGACGGCCCCGATGCCCTCGTCGAACAGCCGGGCCCAGCGGGAGCGCCGCGAGGTGCCGATCACCAGCTGCGTGGCGTCCGCAGCGCGGGCGAACTCCAGCAGCGCCTCGGGCACGTCGTCGCCGACTACGGTGTGGAAGCTGGCGCCGACGGCGTCGGCCAGCTTCCGGGCGCGGGCGATGCCGCTCGGCGACGCCCCCGCGAGCCCATCGCCGCGCAACACGTGCACGACCTGCAGTTCCGCGCCCGCGCGGGCCGCGATCCGGCGGGCCCGGCGGATCAGCGTCTCGCTCTCGCTGCCTCCGGTGACGGCGACCACGACCCGTTCACGGGCTTCCCAGGTGGCTGTGATCTTCTTCTCCGCGCGGTAGCGGCGCAGCGCCACATCGACCTGGTCTGCCAACCACAGGAGCGCGAGCTCGCGCAGCGCCGTCAGGTTGCCGGTGCGGAAGTAGTTGCCCAGCGCGGCGTCGACCTTGTCCGCCGCGTAGACGTTGCCGTGCGCCAGGCGGCGGCGCAGTGCTTCGGGGGTGATGTCGGCGAGTTCGATCTGTCCGGCGCGGCGCACCACCTCGTCCGGCACGGTTTCCTGCTGCCGCACACCGGTGATCGTCTCCACCACGTCGTTGAGGCTCTCCAGGTGCTGCACGTTCACGGTGGACAGCACGTTGATCCCGGCGTCGAGCAGCTCGTCGATGTCCTGCCAGCGCTTCTCGTTGCGGGAACCGGGGACGTTGGTGTGCGCGAGCTCATCGACGACGGCTACCTCCGGTTTCCGGGCCAGTAGCGCGTCGAGGTCCATCTCGGTCAGTTCGACCCCGCGGTGGCTGACGCGCCGGCGCGGCACGACCTCCAAGCCGTCGAGCAGCGCCGCGGTCTTGGCACGGCCGTGGTCCTCGACGAAGCCGACCACCACGTCCGTGCCGCGCTCCAGGCGTCGGTGCGCCTCGTTGAGCATCGCGTAGGTCTTGCCGACCCCTGGTGCCGCACCGAGGTAGATCCGCAGCTCGCCGCGCCGTGGTCCCTTCTCCGCCACGCTCTCAGCCTCCTACGACCCGCTGTTATTAGCGGACAGTCCCATCCGCTGCTGCCGCAAGGCACGCACCGTGATCAATAGACCTCCACCATGTTCGAACCGCCAACTCCGCAACGAGCTGCACGAATGCTCCGTCGTCACCCGGGTGGGGCGCAATTTCGCGAGAAATTGACGTTCACCCGGGTGACCGCACAATTCTCGCGAAATTGTGCACCCACCGGGTGACGGGCCCGGTTGATGGCGACGTTGAGGGTCGTCACGTTCACCACGCGCTCGGCGATCACCCCACCGCTGGTGTGCTCGGCGACCAGGCGCCGCACCTCGTCCAGCGGGAGGCCGGTGACGCGCGCCACCCGAGGCACCTGCAGCTCCGCGTAGGCCGGGCTGATATCCGGGTCGACGCCGCTGGCCGACGCCGTGACCGCGTCGGTCGGCACCTGCTCGGGCCGGACGCCCTCGCGGGCGGCGATCGCGCCGCGCCGCTCCTGCACGGCCGCCAGCAGGTCCGCGCTGGCTCCGCCGTAGTTGGAGCCGCCGGTGCTGGCCGGGTCGCCGGGGCCGAGGTTGCCTTCGGCGGAAGCCGCCGGGCGGGTGTGGAAGTACGGGTCGTTGGCCGGGTCGGCCGGGACCGGGTCGATGCCGATCAGCGATGAGCCGACGACCCGGCCGTCCACCACGATCTGCGAGCCCTCGGCGTTGGCCTGCAGCCCCGGGATCCGGCTGATGCCCCAGATCGCCAGCGGATAAGCCACGCCCAGCACGACCGTCGCCACCAGCAGCAGCCGCAGCCCCGCCAGGGCCTGGCGCAGCAGTGTGTTCTTCATCAGTGCCTCTCGGGTTCAGTCGGTCGGGGGCCGCAATTTCAATGGAAATCGAAGGTCCGATTTCCATTGAAATTGCGGAAGTTGTCCACAGCCTTCGGCGTGTCGTGGCCTGACACGCCGGAGATCCGCAACTTCCATTGAAATTGCGGACCAACGGGATCTCGGCACGTCTGGGACCTCCTCAGCCGATGCCCGGGATGAAGCGGATGACCAGGTCGGTCAGCCAGATGCCGAGGAACGGCGTGACGATGCCGCCGAGGCCGTAGACCAGCAGGTTCCGGCGCAGCAGCGCGCTCGCCGAGGTCGGCCGGTAGCGGACCCCGCGCAGCGCCAGCGGGATCAGCGCAATGATGATCAGCGCGTTGAAGACCACCGCGGACAGGATCGCCGAGGTCGGGGTGGCCAGCCGCATGATGTTCAGCGCGTCCAGCTGCGGGTAGATCGCCACGAACATCGCGGGCAGGATCGCGAAGTACTTGGCCAGGTCGTTGGCGATGCTGAAGGTGGTCAGCGCGCCGCGGGTGATCAGCAGCTGCTTGCCGATCTCGACGATCTCGATCAGCTTCGTCGGGTCGGAGTCGAGGTCGACCATGTTGCCGGCCTCTTTGGCCGCCGCGGTGCCGGTGTTCATCGCGACGCCGACGTCGGCCTGCGCGAGCGCGGGCGCGTCGTTGGTGCCGTCACCAGTCATCGCGACCAGTCGGCCGCCTTCCTGCTCGGCCTTGATGAGCGCCATCTTGTCTTCCGGCTTGGCCTCGGCGAGGTAGTCGTCGACGCCAGCCTCGGCGGCGATGGCCTTGGCGGTGAGCTCGTTGTCGCCGGTGACCATCACGGTGCGGATGCCCATCGCGCGCAGCTCGGCGAACCGCTCCTTCATGCCCGGTTTGACCACATCGGACAGTCGGATCACGCCGACCACACGGGTGATCCCCCCGCTGCGCTCGGCCACCACCAGCGGCGTGCCGCCCTGCGAGGCGATGTTGCCGGTCAGTTCCTCCACTTCGGATGAGATGCCGCCGGCCCACCCGCGCACCGCGCTGGTGGCACCCTTGCGGATCTCGCGGCCGTCGATGTCGATGCCGCTCATCCGGGTCTGCGCGGTGAAGGCGACCTCTTCGGCGTGCAGTTCCGGGCCCTGCGGCTTCGTCGGAAGCCCGTACTGCTCGGCGCAGTAGGCCACGATGCTGGTGCCTTCGGGGGTCTGGTCGGCGAGGCTGGAAAGCCGGGCCACCTCGGCCAGCTCGCCGAGCGTCACGCCGCCGACGGGCAGCAGCTCGGTGCAGCGCCGGTTCCCGAAGGTGATGGTGCCGGTCTTGTCCAGCAGCAGCGTGTCCACGTCCCCGGCGGCTTCTACGGCGCGACCGGACTTGGCGAGCACGTTGCGCTGCACCAACCGGTCCATGCCCGCGATACCGATCGCCGACAGCAACGCCCCGATCGTGGTCGGGATCAGGCAGACCAGCAGCGCGGTCAACGTAATCACCGACAGCAGCGAGCCGGAGTAGCCGGCCATCGGCTGCAGCGCGACCACCGCGAGCAGGAAGATGATCGTCAGCGTGGACAGCAGGATCGTCAGCGCAATCTCGTTCGGCGTCTTCTGCCGCTGCGCGCCCTCGACCAGCGCGATCATCCGGTCGACGAAGGTTTCGCCGGGTTTTGTGCTGATCTGCACGACGATCCGGTCGGACAGCACCGTGGTGCCCGCCGTGACCGCCGAGCGGTCGCCGCCGGACTCCCGGATCACCGGGGCGGATTCGCCGGTGATCGCCGACTCGTCGACGGTCGCGATGCCTTCCACCACGTCGCCGTCGCCGGGGATGACCTCGCCGGCCTCGACCACGACGCGGTCGCCGATGCGCAGCGCCGTGCCCGGCACCCGCTCCTCGGCGCCGTCGACCAGCCGCCGCGCGACGGCTTCGGTCTTGGTGCGGCGCAACGATTCCGCCTGCGCCCGCCCGCGGCCTTCGGCGACCGCTTCGGCGAGGTTGGCGAACAGCACGGTGAACCACAGCCAGCCGGCCACCGCGATGCTGAACACGTCCGGTTCGGTCACGGCCAGGACGGTGGTCAGCACCGAGCCCGCCCACACCACGAACATGACCGGGTTGGCCAGCTGGTGCTTCGGGTTGAGCTTGCGCAGCGCTTCCGGCAGCGACGTCCACAGCTGGCGCGGGCTGAACGCGCCCGCGGACATCTTCCGCGGGCCGGTTTCCGCTTGGGCCTGCTGGGGTTTCTCGAGGATGGTGGTCATGCGAGGGCCTCCGCGATCGGACCGAGGGCGAGCGCCGGAAGGAAGGTCAGCGCCGCGACGAGGACGACGGTGCCGCCGAGCAACCCGGCGAACAGCGGGCCGGTGGTGGGCAGCGTGCCTGCGGTGGCGGGCACCCGCTGCTGCTGGGCCACCGCGCCGGCGAGCATCAGCACCGCGAGGATCGGCACGAACCGGCCGAAGAGCATCGCGAGACCGAGCGTGATCTGGAAGAAGTCGCTGGTCACGGTGAGCCCGGCGAAGGCGCTGCCGTTGTTGTTGCCCGCCGAGGCGAAGGCGTAGAGGACCTCCGACAGCCCGTGCGCGCCGATGTTGTTCAGGGCGTCCCCAGTGGACGGCAACGCGAGCGCGGTACCGGCACCGAGCAGAACCATCGTGGGCATCACGAGGATCGAGATCGCCGCCGCGGTGACCTCCCGACGCCCGAGCTTCTTGCCCAGGTACTCCGGCGTCCGCCCGACCATCAGACCGGCCAGGAACACCGCGATCACGGCCAGCACGAGGATCCCGTACAGGCCCGCGCCGACACCGCCGGGCGCGACCTCGCCGAGCAGCATGTTCAGCAGCGGCACCAGGCCCCCGAGCCCGGTGAAGCTGTCGTGCATCGCGTTGACGGCACCGGTGGATGTTCCAGTCGTGGCAACCGCGAACAGCCCGGACAGGAACAGGCCGAAGCGGGCCTCCTTGCCTTCCAGCGCACCGCCGGCGGCCAGCGTGGCCGGGCCGTTCGGGTGGCTCTCGGCCCACCAGACGGCCGCGGTCATCACGGTCATGATGGCGACCATCACCGACAGCAGCACCCGGCCCTGGCGGCGGTCGCCGACCATCGTGCCGAAGGTGCGGGTGAGGGCCAGCGGGATCACCAGAATCAGGAAGATCTGGAGCAGGTTGCTGATGCCGCCGGGGTTGGAGAACGGGTGCGCCGAGTTGGCGTTGAGCACCCCGCCGCCGTTGGTGCCGAGCTCCTTGATGACCTCCTGGCTAGCGATCGGCGCCGTGGCGATCGTGTGCGCCTGCCCGTCCAGGCCGACGACGTGGATGCCGGAGGCGAGGCTCATCGCCCCGCCGAGCGCGATCAGCAGCACCGCCGCGACGACCGCGATCGGCAGCAGCACACGGGTGCACCCGCGGGTGATGTCCACCCAGATGTTGCCGATGCGGCCGGTGCCCGCAGCGGCGAACCCGCGGACCAGGGCGATCGCGACAGCCATGCCGACGGCCGCCGAGACGAAGTTCTGCACGGTCAGCCCGGCCATCTGCACGGTGTGTCCGAGGACCTGCTCCGGCACGTAGGACTGCCAGTTCGTGTTGGTCACGAAGCTGACCGCGGTGTTGAACGCCATCGCGGGTTCGACCGCGCCGCGGCCGAAGCTCAGCGGCAGCAGCGGCTGCAACCGCTGCATCAGGTAGAGCAGCGCGATGGACATGGCCGAGAAGCCGAGGACGCCGGCGGCGTAGGTGGTCCAGCGCTGCTGGGCGTCGCCATCGATGCGCACCAGCCGGTACACGGCCTTCTCGACGCGCCAGTGCTTCTCGCTGGTGTAGACCTGGGCCAGGTAGTCACCGAGGGGCCGGTAGACCACGCCGATGGCCAGGATCAGTAGGCCGACCTGGACCAGGCCGACCGTCAGGGAACTCATCAGAACTTCTCCGGCCGGATAAGTGCGACGAACAGGTAACCGATCAAAAGCAGCGCCAACACGCCCCCGGCGACGTTGGCAAGCACAGTGCTCACAAGCGCTCCAAACCGCGGAGGGTCAACGCAAGTACGAGGAACCCGCCGATCAGCAACACGGCGAAGGCGAGATCAGCCACCGCTGCGCACTCCTCACTCGAATTCGGGCCACCGGCTAGTGGTGGCCGCCTGGGATCCAGCGAAATCCCCCGTAACGGGCGCGGCCAAGGCCCATGACGGCTCCTTGACGCCTGCTCCGCGCGCATTGATGCGTTCTTGATGCGCCCGATCGAGTGAACTGGCCGCCGTCGTTTTCGGGTGGTTTCGTGGTTCCGCACGGTTTGTAAGTGGGTGACTTCACTCCGTGAGTTAGTTTCATAAATGCAACTATCTCGTTAACATTGCTAATGAAAACGCGTGTGGCGCAAAGCACCCGAAACCCGGCAGCTGCGTCCCCACGCGAGATCCACCACACGAAGGAGAACACCGACATGTGCGGCATCTCCGGCTGGATCGACTTCCAGCGCGACCTGACCCGCGAGCAGCCCACCATCGACGGGATGTGCGCGACCATGACCTGCCGCGGCCCGGACGCGGGCGGCACCTGGGTGCGCCCGCACGCCGCGCTCGGGCACCGGCGGCTGGCCATCATCGACCTGCCCGGCGGGGCGCAGCCGATGGAGGCCGCAACCCCAGACGGCGAGGTCGCGATCGTCTACAGCGGCGAGGCGTACAACTTCACCGAGCTGCGCGACGAACTGCGGCGCCGAGGCCACCACTTCGACACCGACAGCGACACCGAGGTCGTGCTGCACGGCTACCTAAGGTGGGGCGCGCAGGTCGCCGAACACCTCAACGGCATGTTCGCGTTCGCCGTCTGGGACACCCGCACCGAGCAGCTGCTGCTGATCCGCGACCGGATGGGCATCAAGCCGCTGTACTACTACCCGACCGAGCAAGGCGTGCTGTTCGGCTCCGAGCCGAAGGCGATCCTGGCGAACCCGCTGGCCGAGAAGGCCGTCGACGCCGACGGGCTGCGGGAGCTGTTCGTGATGGTCAAGACGCCGCGGCAGGCGATGTGGTCCGGCATGCGCGAGGTCGAGCCCGGCACCATCGTCACCGTCGACCGCAAGGGCCCGCGCGAGCACACCTACTGGCGGCTGCAGGCCGTCGCGCACACCGACGATCAGGAGACCTCGGTAGCGCACGTGCGCGAGCTGCTGGACGACATCGTCAGGCGGCAGCTGATCTCCGACGTGCCACGCTGCGTGCTGCTATCCGGCGGCCTGGACTCCAGCACCATCACCGCGCTCGCCGGGCTCCAGCTGGCACGGAGTGGCGAGCAGGTACGTAGTTTCGCGGTCGATTTCGTCGGCCAGACCGAGAACTTCGTGCCCGACGAGATGCGCGCCACGCCCGATACCCCGTACGTGCACGACGTCGCCGAGCACGTCGGCTCGCTGCACCAGGACATCGTGCTCGACCCGGACGCCCTGGCCGACCCCGCCGTGCGGCGCGCCACCGTGCAGGCCCGCGACCTCCCGCTGGGCCTGGGCGACCTGGACCAGTCGCTGTACCTGCTGTTCAAGGCGATCCGTGGACACTCGACGGTGGCGCTGTCCGGCGAGTCCGCGGACGAGGTCTTCGGCGGCTACAAGTGGTTCCACGACCCGCAGGCACAGCAGGCCGACACCTTCCCGTGGGTCGCCGCACGAACGCAACCCGTCAGGCGGACGAACACGCTGAGCCCGGACGTGGCGGCGGCGCTGGACCTGGAGTCCTATGTGGCCGATGCCTACCGCGAGGCCGTCAGCTCGGTCCCGGTGCTCGACGGGGAGAGCGACTTCGACCGCCGGATGCGGCAGATCTGCTACCTGCACCTGACCCGGTTCGTCCGCGTCCTGCTGGACCGCAAGGACCGGATGAGCATGGCGGTCGGCCTGGAGGTGCGGGTGCCGTTCTGCGACCACCGGCTCGTCGAGTACGTCTTCAACACGCCGTGGTCGCTGAAGACCTTCGACGGGCGGGAGAAGAGCCTGCTGCGCCACGCCACCGCCGACACCCTGCCGAAATCCGTGGTGGAGCGGGTGAAGAGCCCGTACCCGTCCACGCAGGACCCGAAGTACGCGGCGGTGCTGCAGCGGCAGGTCGCGGACCTGGTCGCGGCGGGCGACCCGGCGCTGTCCCTGCTCGACCAGAAGTGGCTGCGCGAGGCGCTGGCGCAGGACCCGACCGGGATCGACCAGGAGGCCCGCTTCACCTTCGAACGGGCCCTCGACCTGTCGACCTGGTACGACATCCACCACCCCACGGTCAAGCTCTGACGCCGAAACCCCGCCGAAACCCCGTTGCCCGCTCCCAGAAGAGGAGGGACCGAGCCCCGGAAGGACGCAATTTCAATGGAAATCGGAGGTCCGATTTCCATTGAAATTGCGGAAACGGAACTGGAGTTCCGCGATACGGGACAACTCGTTCGGATCCCGGGCACCGAACAGGATCCGGAATGTCACGTCAGATTCCGGATGTCACGCCAGATCGCGGGTGTTGCGTCGGATCCCGAATGTCACGTCAAATTCCGGATGTCACGTCAAATCCCGGATGTCACGCCAGAGCACGGATGTCACGGCAGGTCGCGGGAGGTGCGTCGGATTTGGGGTGTTGCGTCGGATTCGGGTGGGTGGATTAGGTCAGGGGTAGGAGGAGGCGGAAGGTGCTGCCTCCTTCGGCGTTGGCGTGCAGTTCCACCCGGCCGTTGTGCGCCTCGGCGATCGCCGTCGTGATCGCCAGGCCGAGGCCCGTTCCGCCGGCCTCGCGGTGGCGGCCGTCGTCGACCCGGTAGAAGCGGTCGAAGATCCGCGGCGCGTGCTCCGGTGGGATGCCCGGGCCGGTGTCGGCGACCGAGACGATCGCCACCGGTGTGCCCGCGGGCAGCTCCGCGCCCGCCGCGGCGAGGGCTCCTCCTCCGGCGGAACCCCGCGCGACCTCGACGGTGATCCGCGAGCCCGGCGGGGTGTGCATCAGGGCGTTGTTCACCAGGTTCGTCAGGACCTGGCGGAGGCGGGGGCTGTCGCCGAGCACCCGCAGCGGCTTTTCCGGTTCCCGCAGCACGATTTCCCGCTCGGGGTCGCGCGCCCGCCCGTCGTGCACCACGTCCTGCACCAGCGGAGCCAGGCCCAGGTCGACCAGGTCGATGGTGCGTTCCCGGTCCAACCTGGCCAGTAGCAACAGGTCGTCGACCAGGCCGCCCATGCGCACCGCCTCGGACTCGATGCGCCGCATCATCATCCGCACGTCCTCCGGACGGTGCTGGTCGCTGCGGCGGTACAGCTCCGCGAACCCCCGGATCGACGTCAACGGCGTGCGCAGCTCGTGCCCGGCATCCGCGACGAACCGCCGCAGCCGGAGCTCTGATTGCTCGCGCTGCTGCAACGCGTCCACCAGCCGCCCGAGCATCGTGTTCAGGGCCGCGCCGAGCCGCCCGGTCTCGGTGCGCGGGTCCTGATCCGGCACACGTCGATCGAGCTGCCCGGCCGCGATGGCATCGGCGGTTTCCTCGATCCGGTTCAGCGGCCGCAGGCTGAGCCGCACCGTCAGCGCCGCCGCCACAGCCAGCACGAGCAGCACACCACCTGCGACCACCAGTTCGATGACGATCAGCTGGCGCACCGTCGCATCGACGTTGGCGAGCGACAGCGCGAGCACGGCATGCCGCCCGTCGGGCAGCGTGATCTCGCGCACCCGCCAGGCTGCGCCGCCAGCCTGATCGGGCACCGTCTTGATCTGCGGGCCCCGCTCCGGGGTCCGCAGCACCGGCCCGCCAAGATCGCCCGAGGTCTGCCCGAGTACCCCGCCGACCTGCGCGCCGGCCGAGTCGAAGATCAGCACCCGGAATTCGGTGGGCAGGTCGCCTCGCCCGGGGCTTTCGGCCAGCCCGCCCCTGGGCGGTTCCGGCGGCGGCCGGAACCCGCGCTCCCACGGCCCGGACAGCTCCGCCAACCGGTCGTCGGTGCGCTCCAGCAGCGACCGGCTCAGCAGTGCGGTGCTGGTCACGCCTACCAGGAACAGGCCGATCACCAGCGCCCCGACCAGCACTAACACCAGCCGCCCGCGCAGCGTCCGGAACACGACCGTCATCGCTGCTCCGGAGGCAAGCGCAGCACGTAACCCACGCCGCGGATGGTGTGGATCAGCGACGGGGACACCGAGTCGACCTTGCGCCGCAGGTAGCTGATGTAGGACTCGACGATCCGGCTGTCCCCGCCGAACTCGTAGTTCCACACCCGGTCCAGGATCTGGACCTTGCTGACCACCTTCTCGGCGTTGATCAACAGGTAGCGCAGCAGCTTGAACTCGGTCGGCGACAGGCTCACCAGCCGTCCCGCCCGGCGGACCTCGTAGGTCTCCTCGTCCAGTTCGAGGTCGTGGTAGCGCAGCCGCGAGTCGTTGACCTGCGCGGGCTGCACCCGGCGCAGGATCGCGCGCAGCCGCAGCACCACCTCGTCGAGGCTGAACGGCTTGGTGACGTAGTCGTCGCCACCGGCGGTCAGACCGGCGATGCGGTCCTCGACGGCGTCGCGCGCGGTCAGGAACAGCACCGGCACGGCGTTGCCGTTGGCCCGCAGCGCGGAGGCGACCGAGAACCCGTCCCGGTCCGGCAGCATCACGTCGAGCACCACGATGTCTGGCCGGAACTCCGCCGCGGCCCGCAGCGCGTCGGCGCCGGTTCCCGCGCCGCGCACCTCGAAGCCGCTGAGCCGCAGCGCTGCGGTGAGCAGCTCCAGGATGTTGGGCTCGTCGTCGACGACCAGCACGCGCGCACTGTTGGTATCCGCCACGCCGTCAAGCATCGCCCACCTCCCTGGGAGAAAGCTGGAAGGAACCTGGGAACCGGATTCGTACCCCGGAGATCACCGCCGCGCATCGCATCGGGCCGATGTTTCGCAGCTGATCGCCCGTGAGTACGTTGGGCTGCTACCGCGACCACGGGCCCTGACCAGGCAGGACACGGGGCTGTCCGGGGTGAGTGCGCAGCCTGAGCGCGCACCCACGCCGCCTCACTTGCAGCTGTAGAGCTGCAGCGGGGTGTCCGCCGCACTGCCCCAGGAGGCCGGGTTGACGAGCGTGCAGTTCTGCTTCACCCACTGGTCGCGCTCCTGGCTGACCTGGCCGCCACGCCCCGGCATGCCACCGGGAGGCTGTGCACCCGCGGGCGGCTGGGAACCGTCCCCGCCCGGCTGAGCATCGCCGCCGCCCACGCCGTCCCGCGAGCCCACGCCGTCCCGGTAGCCCATGCCCTCCCGGCCGCCCATACCGTCCCGGGAGCCCATGCCGTCGTTGCGCTGCATGCCGCCCGGGCCGCCCATGCCGCCGAGCTGGACGTAGCCGAGCTGACCGGACCGCTTCCACTCCGCCAGCTGGGCCACCGACGGAGCCTCGTCGCTGCTGCTGAAACCGCCCATGCCGACGACCCTCAGGTCCGAGTTGATGATGTAGGACGACGCGGCCATCGAGCCGCCCTCGACCGCCAGCGGCACGTCGAGGTCACCTGCGTTGGCCCGGACGTAGTCGAGCATCTTCCGTTCCTCCTCGGTCAGCGATTCACCGCCCCTGCCGCCCATGAAAAGGACCGGCCCTTCCTCGGCGCTGCCCCGCTCGACCGAGTTTTGCGGCTGCTGCGCGCCGTCCTGGCCCTGACCGTTCGGCGGCACCGCTCCCGGGAACCGCATGTCGTTGCCCGGTCGGCGCATGCTCACCGCCGGGCCGGCCATCGGGTTCGCGCCGCCCATGCCGCTCTGGCCGCTGACCGCGCCGAGCGCCGACCACGCCGTCGGCACCACCAAAGCGGCGGCCAAGCCCAGCACCAGGCCGGTTCTGGCCAGCGCCGCCTTGCCGCGCCGACCGATCAGCAGCACGACCAGCGCGAGGACGCCCAACCCCACGGCCGCATACCCGGCCCACGCATGCCAGCTCGGATCACGCGCGACGACGGCCATCGCCCACGCCACCGTGATCACGACACCGACCGGAAGCAGCAGCCACGCCTTGCCCCGCGGTTCCCGGTACCAGCGCCAGAACCGGACCACCCCGGCCCCCGCCACGGCGCCGGCCGCGGGCGCGAGCAGCGTCGTGTAGTACGGGTGCATGGTGCCCTGCGCGAAGCTGAGCATCAGGCCGATGACCACCAGCCAACCGCCCCAGAGCACCCAGCCCGCGGCCTGCCCGCGGTCCAGCGGTCGGCCGCCGCGCCAATGCCGGACCCCGACGACCAGCATCGCGACCAGCACCAACGCGCACAGCGGCAACAGCCAACTGATCTGTCCGGCGAGCTCCTCGTTGAACAACCGCAGGACGCCCGACGAGCCGGAGAAACCGCCGCCCCCACGGCCCGGACCACCGGACGGCAGCTGGAAGCCGCCACCGCCGCCCAAATTTCGACCGGCGTTGCCGCCACGGCCGAAGATCCGGGCGAAACCGTTGTAGCCGAACACCAGATTCCAGGCGGAACCGTCCGTGCTGCCGCCGATGTACGGCTTCGGCGAAGGCCACAGCGCGGTCGCCGCGACCCACCAGAACGAGCTGACCAGCACCACCACGGCTGCCACGCCCAGATCCAGCAACCGCCGCCCCCACCCGGCGCGACTGCCGACCAGGTAGGCCGCGATGAAGGCGGGCAGGACCATCCAGGCCTGCAGCATCTTGGTCAGGAAGCCGCAGCCGACCAGGAACGCCGCCAACGCGACCCAACCGGTGGCCTTGCGCGAATCGAAGGACCGCGTCATCGCATAAGCCGCCGCGACGACCAGCAGCACGAGCAGCGTGTCCGGGTTGTTGTCCCGGTTGATCATCACCGTGATCGGTGTCAGCGCCATGACCAGCGCCGCGAGCAACGCGGCGTGCTCGCCCGCCCAGCGCCGAACCGTGCGGTGCAGCAGGAAGACCGCCGCGACACCGGCCAGCACCTGCGGGAACAGCACTGCGAACTGGTTGAACCCGAACACCTTCACCGACAGAACCTGCGCCCACAGGGCCATCGGCGGCTTGTCGACGGTGACCACGCCGGCCGGGTCGAAGGAGCCGAAGAAGAAGTTCTCGAAGCTCTGCGACATCGACTTCACGGCCGCCGAGTAGTACGAGTTTCCCCAGGACCCGCCGATTCCCCAGCAGTACAGCACCCCGGCCAGCACGCAGATCGCCGCGAGCGAAAGCCATTGCCACGGCGCCGTCCCGCGACGCGGCTCCGCCTCCTCGACCCGGTGGTGCCGGGTCGTCGTATCAACCGACGTCATCCCTCTTCCTCTTCCTTGGACGGTGCCTCGGGCCGGAACACCCAGGACCTGAGCAGCACGAACCGCAGCCCCGTCCCGACCACCGAAGACACCACGAGCACGAGAACTTCCAGCCACCGCGACGGATCCGGCTGCCAGGCGTGCAATCCGAGCAGCGCACCGGAGGTGACCACGTAGTAGAGAGCGAACACGACCAGCCCCTGCAGGTGCACCCGCCCGGAGGAACTGGACTGGTTCAGGAAAGTGAACCGGCGGTTGGCTTCGGTGTTCCACAACGTGGTGACGGTCAACGCCACCAGGTTCGCCAGCAGCAGCGGCAACCACGAGCGCAGGACGGCGTACAGCACCGAGGTGATCACTGTGGACACCAGCCCGATCACGCCGAACGAAACCAGCTGCCACAGCAGGCCGTTCTCCCGCTTCGCCAACACGGCCTGGGGGTGTACGGCTCGCGGCGCGGGCCGCTGCGGCAGCCCCGGGACCTTCGCCGCTCCGGTGATCTTGGCGCGCGCCACCCGGATCAGACCTGCGATGTCGTCGGTGGCGGTCTTGACCACGTTGACCCGGGTGTCGACGTCTTCGACCCAGTCCACCGGGACCTCGTGCACCCGCAGGCCGTTGTGCTCGGCCAGCAGCAGCAGTTCGGTGTCGAAGAACCACGAATCGTCCTGCACGTGCTTCAGCAGCGGCTTCACCACATCCGTGCGCGCTGCCTTGAAACCGCACTGCGCGTCGGTGAACCGGGCACCGTGAGTCCAGCGGATCAACTTGTTGTAGCAGCGGGAGATCAGCTCCCGCTTGCGGCCGCGCACCGTTCGGGCGCCGGTCGCCAGCCGGGAACCGATGGCCAGATCCGAATGCCCGTTGACCAGCGGGGCGACCAGCGGGAGCAGCGCGTCCAGACCGGTCGACAGGTCGACGTCCATGTACACCACGACATCCGCGTCGCTGTAACCCCACGCGGTGCGCAGCGCCAGCCCACGACCTTTTCGGTCCAGGTGCAGCACCCGAACGTTGTCCATCGCGCCGGCCAGCTCGTGGGCGACTCCCGGCGTGCCGTCCGTGCTCGCGTTGTCGACCACCGTGATGGTCCACGAGAAGGGGAAGCCTTCGGCGAGGTGCTTGCCGAGCACCTCCAGGCATCCGGGCAGTGAACGTTCCTCGTTGTGAACCGGGATCACCACGTCGACCGTCGCGGTTCGGCTTGCCGCGCGGCGTGCTTGCGCGGCGACACCGAGCTGCGGCACGGCACTCATCTCCCACCACCTCACTTCCGGCCTGTTGCGGTGTCCATCAAGCCGGGGCGAGGTGCGAGGGCCGTGGGCGCCAGCTGGGAATTACCTGGGAGTCGTCCGCTTCCGCGCGTTTTCGCAGTTCAGCCGAGCAGAGCTCGGAGCGGATCACGATGTTCTCGGGGATTTCCCACGGTTTTCCCAGGCGCGCGGGCCAAAGTCGGGCCCGTTCGGCGAACCGGCCGTGTGAGAGGAAATCGCGATGACAACCGAACGCCGGCTCCTGCCGCGCCTGTTCCTCGGGCCACGAGATGACCCGGGGTGGGCGCGGCCGGCCCTTTGGGCGGTGCTCGCCTTGTCGGCGTTCCTCGGCACCTGGTCGTTGTCGATCAACGAGTGGGCCAACACCTACTACTCGGCGGCGGTGCTCGGCATGAGCCAGAGCTGGCACGCGTTCTTCTTCGGTGCACTGGACGCGGGTTCGTTCATCACCGTCGACAAGCCGCCGCTGGCGCTGTGGATCCAGGCACTTTCCGCCCGCGCGTTCGGCTTCAACACCTGGAGCCTGCTGCTGCCGCAGGCGCTGGCCGGCGTGCTGACGGTCTGGATCGTGCACCACGTGGTGCGCCGGAGTTGCGGCCATGTCGCCGCGACGGTCGCAGCGGTCGCGCTGGCCCTGACCCCGATCGCGGTGGTGATGTCCCGGCACAACAACCCGGACGCGCTGCTCGCGCTGCTGCTCGCCGTCGCGCTTTGGGCCGCGTCGAACGCAATCCGGTCCGGCAAACTGCTACCGCTGGTATGGAGCGCCGTGGCCGTCGGTTCGGCTTTCAACACCAAGATGCTGCAGGCCGGATTCGTGGTGCCGGTGATCGCCGCGGTGTACCTACTGGCGGCACCGCCGCGTTGGCCGCGCAAGCTGCTCAACCTCGGCGCAGCAGCGGGCGTGCTCGCGGTGGTGAGCTTGTCATGGCTGACCATTGTGGACCTGGCCGCGCCGGGCTCCCGGCCGTACGTGGGAGGCAGCACGGACAACACGGTCTGGAACCTGCTGGTCGGCTACAACGGCTTCGGCCGAATCGAGGGCCAGGACCGGATCATGTCGCCGGGCATGGGAGGCGGTGGCGGGATGCACGTCTCCGGCGCAATGCCCGGTCTCGCCGCGACTCCAGGCGGCGGGATGCCGGAAGGTCCTGGGCTCATGATCGGCGGCCCGGGCGGCGAAAACTGGTCGCGACTGGTCAGCAGCGACGTCGCGCCGCAGATCGGCTGGCTTTACCCGCTGGCGCTGTTCGGCGCCGTGGCGGTGATCGTCGACCTGTGGCGTCGCCCGCGACGCGACGTCCAACGCGCGGATTTCCTGCTGTGGGCCGGAACTCTCGCCGTCACGGCCGTGGTGTTCACCTTCGCCTCCGGGATCTGGCACGCCTACTACACCGTTGCGCTCGCGGCACCGCTGGCGGCCGTGGTCGGCATGGGTGTGGCGAGCATGATGCGGTTGGCCCGGGATTCCGGGTGGTGGGGACTGCTGCTGCCTACGGCCATCGTCACCACCGGGTTCTGGAGCGCCCATCTGCTGGGCCAGAACAGCGATTTCGTGCCGTGGCTGGCCCCGCTCGTCGTCGTGGAGACCGTGCTCGCGACCATCGCGATGACGATCCCGCTGCTGCTCCCCCCGGTTCGCCGGCACCGACACCGCCGGTCGATCGCCGTGGCCGCGCTGTTCGGCCTGGTCACCGTGCTGGCCGGCCCCACCGCGTACGCGCTGACGCCGCTGTCGACACCAGTTGCCGCGACGTTCCCGTCGGCCGGTCCCAGCGGCGGGCCCGGCGGGCCGCGAGACCGGTTCGGCGGCCATCCCGGCAACGGCGGTTTTGCCGGTATGCCAACGAGGATGCGAGGCGACGGGCAGCCCCGCTTCGCCGGTCAGGCGGAGATGCGGGAAGGCCCCGGCCGCGCCGAGAAGGTCAGCGCCGAGCTCACCCGCTACCTCGTCGAGCACCACCGGGACGAGACCTGGCTGGTAGCGGTGGTGGGTTCGATGGTCGCGGCACCGATCATCCTGGACACCGGCCAGCCGGTGATGGCCGTCGGCGGCTACAACGGCAACGACCCGACGCCGACGGTGGGCGAGCTGGAGGAATACGTCCGCAGCGGCGCGCTCCGCTACGTGTGGACCAGCGGGAGTTCCGGCGTCCAAGCCATGGGCGGCGAGGTGGACACCAAGGTCGTCGACGACTCGATGGCCTGGGTGGCGAGCCACTGTACCGTCGTCGCGCCGGCGGAGTACGGCGGCGACGCCGACGCCAAAACCCACCTCTACGACTGCCAGTCCCCAACCCGCGCCAGTTGAGCTCCGCGAGCTGGCGGCGGGGTGGAACAGCGCGGTTCCACGTGCTCAGAGGTGGGCGTTGCGGGGCTTCGGCTGGCACACCGGGCAGGTGTAGGAAGAGCGGTTCATGAACGCGTCGCGCCGCACCGAGGCTCCGCACCGCGGACACGGGCACCCCGCCTGCCCGTACACCGCCAACGAGCGGTCGAAGTAACCGGACTCGCCGTTCACGTTGACGTACAAGGCGTCGAACGAGGTACCGCCGACCTGCAACGCCTCCTGCATGACGTCGGTGACGGCACCGAACAGCTCGCGGATCTTGGGACGCGTCAAGGTGGCCGTGGGCCGCGCCCAGTGCAGCTTGGCCCGCCAGAGCGCCTCGTCCGCGTAGATGTTGCCGACCCCGGAAACCAGGCTCTGGTCGAGCAAGGCCCGCTTGATCCCGGTGCGCCGCGACCGCAACCGGGCGGCCACCGCGTCCACGTCGAAGACCTGCTCCAGCGGGTCGGGCCCGATGTGCGCCACCGGCTTCGGCAACGCGATCCCGTCCACCTCAACCAGATCGGCCAGGTGCAGGCCGCCGAAGGTGCGCTGGTCGACGAACCGCAGCTCCGGCCCGCCGTCGGCGAACCGCAACCGCACCCGCAGGTGCTGCTCGTCCTGGGCGTCGCCGGGCTGCACGAGCAGCTGGCCGCTCATCCCCAGGTGCACCACCAGCGCTTCACCGCCGGAATCGGGCGAACCCGCCTCGTCACCGAGCTCCAGCCACAGGTACTTGCCGCGCCGCCGCGCCGCGCTCAGGCGACGCCCGGCGAGCCGACCTGCGAAATCATCCGGACCGGGCACGTGCCGACGCACCGCGCGCGGATGCCGGACCTCGACGCTGGACAACGTCCGGCCGACCGCATGCTCGGCGACACCCCGCCGGACGACCTCGACCTCAGGCAACTCAGGCACGAAAACATCTTCGACCACCCACGCCGAACCCCGGCGCGCGGCCCCCGCCTTCCCGGCAGGCGGCGCTACGCGGAGGGTGTCCCGGCGTCTTCGGTGGTCTGCTGCTCGGAGAGCTGCCGCCAGGCCGCCTCGGCGGCCTTCTGCTCGGCTTCCTTCTTGGTGCGGCCGTCGCCGCGACCGTAGGTCTGACCGCCGACCGCCACGTAGGCGCTGAACTCTTTGCGGTGGTCCGGCCCCTGCTCCTCGACCCGGTACTCGGGCACGCCGAGCCCGGTCGACGCGGTCAGCTCCTGCAGGCTCGTCTTCCAATCCAGCCCGGCACCGCGCTGCGGCGCCTCGGCCAGCAGCGGCTGGAACAGCCGGTGGACCACATCGCGGGCGACGCCGATGCCCTTCGCCAGGTAAACCGCGCCGAGCACGGCTTCCAGACCGTCCGCGAGGATGCTCGCCTTGTCCCGGCCCCCCGTGAGCTCCTCGCCCCTGCCCAGCAGCAGGTACTCGCCCAGACCTCCCTCACCGAGCCCGCGGGCGACGCCGGCCAGCGCATGCATGTTGACCACGCTGGCGCGGAGCTTCGCGAGCTGCCCCTCGGGCAGGTCCGGGTGCTCGGTGTACAGGTGATCGGTGATCACCAGGCCGAGCACCGCGTCCCCGAGGAACTCCAGCCGCTCGTTCGGCGGCAGACCGCCGTTCTCGTAGGCGTACGAGCGGTGGGTGAGGGCAAGGGTGAGCAGCTCGGCGTCGAGCTCGACGCCGAGCGCCGCCAACAGCGGAGCCCGATCGACCTTGCGGGTCCGCGACTGCTTTCCCCCCACTACGCGGCCGCCGATCAGGCGGGCTGGACGACCTGGCGGCCGTCGTACTGGCCGCAGGCCGGGCAGACCACGTGCGGCAGCTTCTGCTCACGGCAGGCGCGGTTGGAGCACTGCACCAGCGTCGGCGCCGAGGTCTTCCACTGCGACCGGCGGTGACGGGTGTTGGCCCGGGACATCTTGCGCTTCGGGACGGCCACGACTACTTCTCCTCCTCGGTCCCGCCGAGCCGCTCTTGCAGTGCGGCCCAGCGAGGATCAATGGTCTCATGCGTGTGATCGGGGGCGAGATCGGCCCACTTCACGCCGCACCCGGAGCACAGCCCCGGGCAGTCCGGCGAGCACAACGGCGCCGAGGGCAGCGACAGCAACATCGCGTCCCGCACCACCGGTTCGAGGTCGATCAGGTCGTCCACGACCCGCTCCACCTCGTCGTCATCGGTGCTGACGTCCGTGGCGCTGTCCGGGTAGGCGAACAGCTCCCGCACCTCGACCTCGACCTCGTCGGAGATCGGGTCCAGGCAACGGACGCACTCGCCGGCCAAGGTGGCCGCGGCGATGCCCGACACCAGCACGCCCTCCACCACCGACTCGGCCAGCAGGTCGAGCTCTATCGGCTCGCCCTCGGGCACCTTGATCATCTCCAGCCCGAACCCGGCCAGTGCCGGGGCACTGCGCGTGTAGGCGCGGCTGCTGCCGGCCCGGTGGCCGATCTCCCGGGTGTCGATCACCCAAGGGCCGACGTGCGCGGTGCGCGCTGCATGTTTCTGAGACATCACAAGTTTCGGTGGTCAATTCAACAGGGCAGGTGGTGCGGCATCGGTGGATGAACAGCTGCGCATCATCCCAGCCAGCTTTCCCAGGGTACGCGACAGCCCTCCGCCCGCGACACCAGCCCCTCCGCGGCGAATCCGCTGCGGAGGACGGGAAAAGATCAGTTGGCGCCGGCGCTGTAGCCGGCGTTCCACTCCTCGTAGCCGAACGGCCCAGTAGGGCCTATCTGGGACGGAACGAGCCACGTGGGACAGATGTGGGACACGCCGGTCTATGAACGCGCTGCGGCCCCCGTTCCGCCATCCGTGGAACGGGGGCCGCAGCTGCAGCTAAGCGTTCGAGCTTGCCAGCCTTGATCGCCGTCAGGAAGTCGGCGAACCGCTAGGGCGTCACCGCGAGGGTGCCATAGGACCGGTCCTTGGTGTCACGCACACCAAGGACCGCAGGCGCCACGCCACTCTCGACGCAGGCGTTTCCGCCACCGCTGTAGCTAGACTTGCGCCAAGAGACGCGAGAGAGATTCATAAGTTCTCGCCCTTCACTTGTGTACGAGTTTCGAGATCAGGCGGGCGCTGTCCCGTTCACTCAGCGCCCGCTCTCGAAGTTCGCCGAAGAGCGTATCCAGCGCAGCCACGATTTCCAGATCGTCCACAAGGTGGCCGCCGACGGCGTACTCCTGGTATGCGGCGGGCGGCCACGTCTCAGGTGGAAAGTCGAGCAGCGCGAAACTGCCGGACAGCGACGCATGCAGGCCGTCGTCGAACGGCAAAATGTGGATCTCGATGTTGGGTCGTTCGCCCATTTCCAGCAGATGAGTCAGCTGCCTTGCCGAGACATCCTTGGTCTTCACACAGCGATGCAGCGCCGCCTCGGAGATCACAGCGATCTGCTCCAGCGGCTCGTCCGCGAAGAGCCGCTTCTGCCGGGCCATGCGCAGCTCGACCTTGCGTTCAACCTCGGCAGCTTCGGTCATGTGCCGCGCGAGCACGGTCACGGCTCTCGCGTATTCCTCGGTCTGCAGCAGCCCTGGGATCAGCTCGCATCTCACGCCTGAGGAAGGTTCTCCAGCACCATGCCCGCGATCTTGTCCGACATCGCACACGGATCCGCATACTCCGGGTTGCGGCTACCCTCGCTGCCGGTCTGGAAATAAACCAGGAACAAGTCCTTGTCCGAAGTTCCGACATAGGTACCGCACGAACCCCTGCTCACGCCGTAGCGCACACCTGGGTAGCCATTGACGTTGGCGTTCGGTTTGCCGTTGTCGCCAGCCGTCTTCGCCATCCAGCGCAGTCCTTGGCCTTGAACGGTGTCGGGCGAAATGTCGATCCGCAGCTCCTGGTTCCGCCACGTACAAGACGTCTGGCCCCACTCAGACTGTCCAGGCGCAGGTGTTCCAGCCTTGAGTTGCTGGACCTGGGCCGACGTCAGCAGCTGGCACGGGTCAGCTACTGCCTTGAGATTCTTGGGCTTGTCGATGTGCAACGGGTCGCTAGCCGCTGCAGTTGTCTCACCTCCCGTACTCGGTTCTGGTTCGCCGCCGGTGGCGGGGGAGCAGCCGACCAAGCCAAGGAGCAGCACACTCGCTGTCACTGCGAGGGTGGTGCGCGTGGTGTGCACGGTCATGCCATCCGGTTCTCTTCGTCGATGCGCTTGTGCTCGTCGATCGTCTTCTGGATCGCGGCTTTGAAGTCGTCGATCCACTGGATCATGCCTTGCGCAGTGTCATAGAGGCAGCCCTCACCGCCTTGAGCGCGTTCGCCGAGCTTCTTGAAGACCTCGACGGTCACATCGTCGGCGAACGGCGGCATGATGTTCCCAAGTTCTGCTGCCGTCTTCCGTGCTTCCTCGTACTTGGCGCGCACACCGTCGAGTTCGGCCAGGAGCTCGGGCGCACGGTCGAGGTCGACGTAGAACGTCTGGTGGCCGTTGACGCTTACCGGCTCACTCATTACTTGCCCTCACCTTTACCGATCTTGCCACCCCATTGGCGTGATCCTGGCACAGACCACCGAGCCCGTAGGCAAAGTCGAGTAGAACTACCCAAACGTCGCAGCTCACCTTCCACGCAGCCAACGGGCGTCGAGGATCTGCAAGCGGAGCTCGTCGCGATAGGAGCGCAACGCGCTGGCCAGCGTCTTGTTGCTGGCTGAGGTGAGCAAGGTCTGCTCGCCGCGGCGGCTGCGGGATCTGCGCTACCCGCCCCGTGGGGTTGTGGTGGACCGTGATCGCCCACGGCGCGAGACGAGCGGTGCCGCCGTGTTTGCGGACTCCGACCTTGAACTGCCCGGTCGCCCGGTCGCCGAGCTTCGACAACGCGCTGGCCATCTTGGCATCCTCGGTCGGGATGCCCGCTTGGCCGAGTTCGTAGGCGATCCAGTCGCCCTGGTCGGCTTGGTGGTCTTCCGCTTCCATCCCAGCCGCTTGCAGCACCGCGGTCGGCAGCAGCACCCGCCACACTGACGCTGGGCTGACGTCGGGCAGACAGGCCACCAATACTTGCTCGGCCGCTCCGAAACCTCCGGGTCGGGCCGGGTTCCACTCCTCGTAGCCGGGCGAGCGAGGCCCCTACCTGCGGCGGAACGAGACTCGTGGGACAGATGTGGGACACACCCAATAAAACCGTGGGCCCCCGATCCAGCTGGATCGGGGGCCCACATGCTAGGCCATCCTTCAGAGATCGAAGCGACCGGCCTTGAGGCGGGGAAGAAAGGCTCCCCACGCGGAGCGGTCGAACACCAGCGTGCCGCCGTCGCGGTCCTTGGTGTCTCGAACCCCAACCACCTCGGTCGCAAGCCCCACCTCGACGCAGTTGTTAGCACCGCCGCTGCTGCGGCTGCTCTTGCGCCAGGGCACCTGGGCCAGGTTCGGGTTTTTCATCGTTCACCACTCATGACAGTCGAGCTATCGCTGCGTCAAGCGCGGCAAGTGTCTCACGTTCACTCAATGCGGCTACCCCAAGCCGCGAGAACACCAGCTCGTAGACGTCAGTATGCGCCCGCTTGTCCCAGAAATCGGAGCTCGTCAGATCCTCGAGGTAGACGTACGTCGCGCCGACGTCGACAAGGTCCAAGAGCGTGAATCCCGTTCCCAACGCTGCGTGCTCGCCAGCGGCGAAGGAGAGGACCTGAAGAGTCACGTCCGGGAGTCCCGCGACATCCTTGAGATGCTGAAGTTGCTCCTTGAGCACGTCCGGGCCACCGACCTGCCTATACAACGCCGCTTCACCGAGGATGACGTGGACTTCGGGCGCATTCTCACGAGTCAGGAGCTCATGCCGCTTGATCCGGTTGTTCACGGTTCGATCGATCTCCGCAGGCGCTACGACTACGGATGTGGCGATCACAGCTTTGGCGTATCGCTCGGTCTGCAGCAGCCCACTGACAAGCTCGGCGTCATAAACGCGAAGCCTGTCCGCATCGGATTCCATCCCGATGTAGCCACGAGCCCAGTCCGGGACCTTGCCGTACGACCCGCGCTTGCGCGCCTCCTGGCCAAGCTTGCGCACCCGCTCCGCCGTCTCCTCCGATGCGTCGAACAGGTCAAGAAGGTTGTTCACCTCCTCCGCCGTGACTGTCGCCTGTCCCTGTTCGATGCGGCTGACCTTCGTGGCATGCCATCCGAACCGGTCGGCAAGGTCCTCGCGCGACAGTCCGACCTCGTCACGCAGCGCACGCAGCTCCCGACCGAGCTGAACGCGCAACACCTTCGGGCCCCGGGACTGCTTACCGGCCATCCACGACACCATCCTCTCCACACGCCTCGGGAGTTCTCGATCAGTCTGCACGAGTGATGCGGCCTTCAATGTGAGTGACCCTTTCGACGGAACAAGAAGTCGCAGTGCGCCTTATATAGTGACCTGCACATCCAGTGATGCTATACACAGCACAAGAGGTTTTGGTGCAAGTTGCGCCCTGTGGGGACGACGGGACGGAGGTGCCCCAGATGGCGGTCGTGATCGCTGCCGGGACGCAGAGGCCATACGGCTCCGCCGTGAAGCGACGAGTTGCCACCACTCACTCGGCGCGCGGCGGTATCGCGGGACCGGTGGAGATCGCTGCGTTGACCACCGGTCCCGCACCCTCGAAAGCGGTGCCTTGATGTACCGGCCGCATCCCTTCTCGTGGGCTCCTGCCGCCGGTCAGCGGCACGCCACGACCGATCAGCGGCCCGCAGGGGGTTGGCCGGACGGTGCGGAGATCACCGCCTTGTGTGATCGGCACGTCCGACCGGAATCCGGCGAACTGGCCTGGCTCTGGCCGACTTGCCCGGAGTGCAACAAGGCGGCACACGTACTCGCGGGCATCCCAATGCCGTTTCCGAGAAACCAGGGCAGGGGCGCCGACGAGCTCCGGGGGAGGCGGGGGAAGTGAGCCACACCGAGGTCGATGAGCTGCTGGGCAAGCTACGCCGCCGAGGCGGTGTTCTCTACGTGTTCGGCCCGAAGACCGGTCCCCAACTGGTCGCCCACGCATTCCGGTGGCCGACCTGCGCCGACGTAGTGATCCTCCGCGGAGCGGACGACGCCACCGCCTACCGCACCCCGACGTTGGCTGACACCGACGTGTTCCGGCCCAAGGTCGTCTCCTGGCACTACCACTCGTCGGCCGTGTGGACCTTGCGCGCGGTGCTCACGCTCCCACCGCCCGGCGACGCTGACGCCCCGATCGCGGTGCTGCACGCCCATCCGCTGTGCGGCCTGCCTGCCGACATCGGCCGACCGATCACCATCCGCCCGACGTCGCTTGCCGGGCCACCCGCGCACGTCGCGCGGCCTGTTCTCCACCACCAGCCACACCATCAAGGAAGGGCTTGCGGATGATCATCGTGGGTATCGCAGTGGGGGTCGTTGCAGTCGTGCTCCTGTACTGGTGGGGCTGCCGCTACTTCCTGGCTCGGCCACAGCACGGCGGGAGCGGCGAGGGCGCGCTCACGGTCGAGTACCTGGTCAAGCGGATCGACGCCGAGACTAGCGGCGGCCGGCTCCACCTCCGCGAACCGATCACAATCCGCGGGGACCTGGCCGACGCCTTGGCCGTCGAAGAAACCCGCCTCCTGCCGCTGGCCTCCACCGGCCTGCCGATCAGCGACCAAGTAGCGCTTGCCCGTCATCCGGGCGCGCTGCGGCGAGTCCTCGTCGGACTGCAGAACCTGTAGACCCGGCTCGGTGTCGTGACTTCCCCGACCGGCACCAAGTCGCCCGGCGAGGGCGATGCGCCGCCCCTCGGTGCACCGCCCTCGCCGGTTCAGCTCCCGGCGCGCGACAGCCACCCGGCCGACTTGCATCGTGGCTGGCGGCGATCGACGCACGGCACACCGCCGCAACCGATCCCCCGTGCGCCAGGAGTTTCTGGATGGCCGGGTCGGTGTTTCCCCCGACGCACCGACCCGGCCGCCGCCACCAAAACCCCGAGAGGAAAGACACGACGTCATGTCAGATGATCAGTCCGTTGAGGACGTTCCGACTGGGTATTGGGCCGCGTTCGGCTACCACAACCACGTCCTGCCCACCAAACCTCTACCGCGCAAGGACGGCAAGCTCACCGCCGTATGCGGCGCGCTCACCCCACCCACCGAAGTGTCCGAAAGGGACGATCGGCCGGTGTGCTCGTGGTGCTCCGAACAGGTCCGCACCAGGCGGATTCAGATTGTTCCCAGACCGGGCACAGCGTGAAAGAAGGGAGCTGGCCGCGTGCTTCCCGAACGGAAAACGGAAAGCACGCGGCCAGCAGTGGGGGAAGGTGACCCGTTACGGGTTGTCCTTCTCCGGAGGACGCGGAGGTTTGCCCTCCTGCTCCTTGGCTGCCCAGTCACCGAACACCGGCGGGGCCACCTGCGGCAAGCCCAGTTCCTTCCACGCTTCGTTGGTCGGTTCCAGGTACTTGTTGGTGTGCTCCTTGTCCTCGTCCTCACGCTTACCGCGCACTGCGGAGCCTCCACCAGCAGCGACACCGCTAGCTCCGCCGCGGGCACCCGCCCCGCTGAAACTGCCCGACGTCAAGCCACCGACGCCGGAGGAGCCCGGAACGCGGCCACCTCCGCCACCGACACCGTGACCCCGGCCAACACCACCCGCACCGCGACCGGTTCCTGTCCCGCCTCCACCGACTCGGCCGCCTGTCCCAACACCGGGCCCCCCGGTGCTGCCGGGCGGAATCACCGCACCTCCGACGAAGCCACCCCCGACACCAGGACCTGGCGTCGGAGCAGTGCCACCAGGCACCGGCGTACCGGCCACGGGCGGCGTCGCCCACGCCGACCCCGACTCGGCAGGCGCTTGCGGCGCGGGACTGGCCTGCGGATGCCCACCCGGCGTCGTCGGACCAGCGCCGTCAAAGGACCCCGGTGACATCCGCGACACGCCCGTTCCACTACCCGTGCGCGTGCTGGTAAAGCCGGTGCTGGGGTCGACCTTGTTCACCGACGCAGTGCCCGCAGGCGCGACGTCGGCGGTGAACTGCGGCGGCGGGTCGAACCGCTGGACCGTGTTGGCCCGGTCGTTGCTGGCCTGCGTGTAGGACTCGTACTGCTCGCGCGCCTGAGTCTCAACCTGGTCGTGGTGCTCCTCGTGCGCGGCACGCACACCGCTCTTGACCCCGTAGGAGACGGGGTTGACGTAGTCGGTCCAGCCGATGTTGTCCGGCGGCACCTGATAGGGCGCGGGGAAGGCGTTCTTGAAATCCGCCGAGCCCTGGGCCTGCTGCTCGACCGCCACCCCAACCTGCGCGGCCACCTCGATCGACTGCCGAGTCGCCTGCGACAACGGCGTCACCGCGTCCGTGGCCTGCTCGGCGGCGGCGCCCTGCAGGACCACGTCGAACTTCTTCAACACCCGATCCAGGTCCCCATCGGCGTCGCCGAACGCGGTGCTCACTCGGTCCCGCCAGTTCGCCGCCGCCCGCGATGCCGCGCTCACCCCGGGCCCGGACTCGACCTCGCCGTAGATCTTGGGGTGGTCGAACTCCGCCTGCGCCCGCCCCGGTACCTCCCGGGTGCCGAACAACCAACCGAACAGCTCCATGATCCCCTCAGTACCCGTCTCAGGCTGGAGGAATGTTCTCCAGCACCATGCCCGCGATCTTGTCTGACATCGCACACGGGTCCGTGTACTCCGGATTCCCGCGCCCCTCGGAGCCCGTCGTGAAGTGCACCATCAGGGCTTGGGTGTCGGAAACCCCCACTGTCGTGCTGCAGCGAATGCCGCTGATGCCGCCGTGTACGGCCGGGTAACCGTTCACTCTTACATTCGGGTTGCCCTGGTCATCGCCGTCGATCTTGGCAGCCCAACGCAGTCCTTGCCCCTGGGCTGTGTCTGGAGCAACCTTGGTCGAGAACTGCTGGTTACGCCACTTGCAGGCTCCCTGTCCCCACTCGGAGCTATCCGGCTCCGGGGATCCAGCCCCGAGCTGTTGCGCTTGTGCGGATGTCAGCAGTTGACACGGCTCGGATACCGCTGCGAGGTTCTTGGGCTGCTCGATGTGGAACGGGTCGTTCGCGGCCGAGTTGGTCTCCGAACTGGGTGCTGGTTCCGGTGTTCCGGGTGCGGTGCAGGCCGCCAGCCCGAGAACGAGCAGACTCGTAGCCGCTGCGAAGGTAGTGCGTGTGGTGTGCACGGTCATGGCATCCGGGTCTCTTCGTCAATGCGCTTGTGCTCGTCGATCGCCTTCTGCACGGCGGCCTTGAAGCCGTCGATCCAGTCGATCATGCCCTGAGCGGTGTCGTACAGGCTGCCCTCGCCGCCCTGCGCTCGTTTTCCGAGCTTCTTGAACACCTCGACTGTGACGTCATCGCCGAACGGCGGCATGATGCTGCGCAGCTCCTGTGCCATATCCTGGGCTTCCACGTACTTCTCGCGTACACCTTCGAGTTCTGCCAGGAGCTCGGGCGCACGGTCGAGGTCGACGTAGAACGTCTGGTGGCCGTTGACGCTTACCGGCTTACTCATTACTTGGCTTCCCCTTTGCCGAGCTTGCGGCCCCGGGGCGTGATCCTGGCACAAGCCACCGAGCCCGTGGGCAAAGTCGAGTAGAATTACCCAAATCGCCGCAGCTCACCTTCTCCGCGGCCGACGGGCATCCAGGACCTGCAAGCGAAGCTCGTCGCGATAGGCGCGCAGCGCTGCGGCCAGCGTCTTGTTGCTGGCCGGGGTAAGCAGGATCTGCTCACCACGCGGCGGCTGCGGAATCTGCGCTACCCGTCCCGATGGATTGTGGTGGACCGTGATCGCCCACGGCGCCAGCCGTCGTGTGCCATCGGGTTCGCGGACTCCGACGTTGAACTGCCCGGTCACCCGATCACCGAGCGTCGACAACGCGCCGACCATCTTGGCGTCCTCGGTCGGGATGCCCGCTTGGCCGAGTTCGTAGGCGATCCAGTCGCCCTGGTCGGCTTGGTGGTCTTCCGCTTCCATCCCAGCCGCTTGCAGCACCGCGGTCGGCAGCTGCCCTGACGCTGGGCTGACGTCGGGCAGACAGGCCACCAACACCTGCTCGGCAGCATTCGGGCCGACTTCGTCGATCCACACTCGGTCGCCGCGCAGGATCAGGCGAAACGCCAGATGGCTGACCGCAACCATCGCCCGGGTCTCGGGCTTTTCGGGTTCGGTGAGGTAGAGGTAGGCGAAGGACTGGCCGTAGACCAGCGCAGAGACGATCTCGTACCACTGATCGTTCAACCGTCCAGATCGCTCGATCCAGCCCTTGGCCCGCGCGCTGTCTGCGGCGGCCTCCAGCGCGGCACGCGGGTCGTCGGGCTGGTCGAGTCCGCTGCTGCGGGCGATCACGAACGTCGGCACGTCGAACCTACGCTGTGCCTCTGTCGCCGAGTCCAAGCCAGCCTGGTGACGAGCTTTCTCGTGGCGCACAATGGCGCCGAACTCCCAGAAACTGCACTCCACCCAAACCCCTGCACGTTCCACATTGGACTTTTCGGGCCGATTGGCCGCACGGCAGCATATCGACACCCGGCGCGGAGCATGTCGGAAGCTGGACCAGCGATGGCGCTCTCACTCGAATGGTCGAGTAAACGCATTCCGGCTGCTACGGTCACCAGAACACGAGAAGGCGGCAGATTTGTGTGGCAGTTCATACGGAGGGTGCGACAAGTCGCCGCACTGGTGGCCCGTCCGGTGGTTCGCTGGTTCGGTAGCCAGTGACAGGATTTGGTGTCAGCCGCGAAGATCTCGCTGCGGTAGGGAATGACGCAGCAGAACACCGGCGTGCGGTCAAGGCCCAGCGGTTCGCGGAGTTCGTTCGCAACAACCACCCGAGAGGAGGATGAACAAAAGGCGGGGGCTGAGCTGCGGAAACAGCCCAGAATCCGCTAGCGGCCCCCATCGCCCCCATTTTGCGGAACCCCCGGTCGGGCCGGGTTCCACTCCTCGTAGTCGAACGGGGCACCCATCGGGCTGCGCAGCTGCTGGCGCCCCTTGCCGACGGTGCGCAGCGTGCGGCCGAGCAGGTCTTCGAAGTCGGCCAGGCGGGAGTCGACGTAGGCGTCGCACTCGCTGCGCAGCCGCTCGGCGTCCTCGTTGGCCTCGTCGACGATCCGCTTGGCCTCGGTGTTCGCCGCCTGCACGACCTCGGTGTCGGCGACCAGCCGGGCCTGCTCCGACTTGCCCTCATGCACCGACTGCTCGTAGGCGGCCCGACCGGCCTGCACCATGCGGTCGGCCTCGGACTGGGCGCGGCCGACGTAGTCCTCGTACTCGCGGCGGCCGGCGGTCACCGCCTGCTCGGCCTGCGCCCGCGCCTCGGCCACCATCTCGTCGGCCTGCTCGCGGGCGTCGGCGAGCAGCTGCTCCGCCTCGGCTCGCGCCGCGGCGATCGTGCGGTCGGCCTCGTTGCGGGCGTCGGTGACCGACTTGTCGGCCTGCGCCTCGGCGGTGGACACCACCTCGTCGCGGTGGTCGAGCACGTCCTGGGCGTCGTCGAGTTCCTGCGGGATCGCGTCCCGCACGTCGTCGAGCAGCTCCAGCACGTCGCCGCGGGGCACCACGCACCCCGACGTCATGGGCACGCCACGCGCTTCCTCGACGATCGTGACCAGCTCGTCGAGCGCCTCGAACACCCGGTACACCTTGATCTCCCTGCCGTCGTAGCCGCCGCAGCGGCAAGCATGTCAGAACACCCGCAACCGCCGATCATGGGTTGTTCTGCTAGCAGTCTGCCCGCGCTTGGCGGCGCGGCGGGGGAAATCCGGTATCCGCGTGTCAAGCCCCGAACGCACTCGTGCGCGCCCCGGGCACCCCGGGACGCGCACGGCGCACGGAACTACGCGTTGATGTTGGTCAGCCGGAAGCTGTCGTAGTGGTCGTCGGTGTAGAAGTACTCGCCGCCGTTGCCGACCACGAAGCGGCGCGCGCCGCGGTCGTCGCTGCCGGGCGTCTTGACGGTGTACTCGTGGTAATACCCGCTGTCGCACTTCGGCAGGATGCCTTCCCGGTTCGAGAAGACCTGGCCGTCCTGCGGATACGGGTAGGGGCCGCCCTGCTTGATCAGGTTGACCGTGTCGGTCGCCTCCTTGGGCAGGGCGGAGAGGTCGGCCTTCTGGAAGCCGGAGGTGTCCCCGCACGGCGCCTGCGCGACGGGCGCGGTCGGCGCGGCGGACAGGGCGCTCGCCTGGTACCCGACCAGGCCCACGACCGCGATCAGACCGGCCAACAGGATCTGCACTGTCTTCGATGTGATCCGCTTCATGGTCGGCCACGCTACGTCGATGGCGTGTTCACGCACTGAAGCTGACGTGAACCCGAAATGTCATAGGGCACGGTCGAAGGACACGCGTTAATCCGAACGGCGTAGCACGGCGGGAGGCCCGGATGCCGCGCGGGTCGGGGCGTTGGCGCGGCGGTTCAGCCGCGCTCGGCCAGCCGTTCGCGGAGCCGCTGCTCGATATTCGGCGGCAGCAGGTTCGACACGTCACCGCCGTAGGTGGCGACCTCCTTGACCAGCGAGCTGGCCAGGAAGCTGTACAGCGGGTTGGTGGACATGAACATCGTCTCGACCCCGGACAGCTGCTGGTTCATCTGCGCCATCTGCAGCTCGTAGTCGAAGTCGCTGACCGCGCGCAGGCCCTTGACGATCGCGCCGATTTCGTGCGCCTTGCAGTAGTCCACGAGCAGGCCGTGCCAGGAGTCGATGCGCACGTTGGGCCACTGGGCGGTGACCTCGCGCAGCATCTCCAGCCGCTCCTCGACGGTGAAGAGGCTCTTCTTGTTCTTGTTGATGAGCACCGCGACGACGACCTCGTCGAACAGCTTCGACGCTCGCTCGATGATGTCCAGATGACCGTTCGTCACCGGGTCGTAGGAGCCTGGACACACGGCACGCCTCATGACCTCGCACGTTAGCAGCCGTTCGCGGATGCACCCACGATCACGTGGCGCGGGTCACCGGCGCGGGATCACTGTTCCTCGTGCACGGCCCAGTGCACGGCGGTGTCCCCGTAGCGCTTGGTGCGCGTCGCGTGGAGGGACGGCGGCCAGTCCGGTTCGCCGCTGCGCACCGCGCGCTCGACGATCACGAGGCTGCCCGGCGCGGTCCAGCCGTTCTGGACCAGCCCGACCAGCACGCGCTGCAGCTGCTCGGGCGCGAGGTCGTAGGGCGGGTCGGCCAGCACCACGTCGAAGGGCTGCGCGGTCGGGGTGCCGATCAGTGTCTCGGCCTTCGCCTGCTCCACCCGGACCTCGCGGAACCCGAGCGTTGCGGCGTTGCGGCGCAGCAGCTGGGCGGCGCGCCGGTCCGACTCGACGAAGGTGGCGTGGCCCGCGCCACGCGACAGGGCTTCGAGGCCAAGCGCCCCGGAGCCGCCGTAGAGGTCGAGCACCCGCGCGCCGGTCAGCTCGATGACCGATTCCAGCGCGCTGAACAGGGCTTCCCGCACCCGCTCCGAGGTGGGTCTGGTGCCGCGCGGGGGCACCTCGATGCGCCGCCCGCCCACGCTTCCGGCCACGATCCGCGTCACCCGACCATCGTCGCGCACGCCCTCCCGACCACCGCCCGCGGTCCTCGAAGTCACGCAGGGCACACCACCCGGCAAATGAAGCGCAACGTCAGGCAAGCGGCATCACGCAAGCAACGTCAGGCAAGCGGCATCAGCCGGTTTCTCTTTTCACCACGCACGCAACTCGCACCGCCGCGGGTTCTCAGACGTCTTCTCGCGAGGACAGCCCCAGCGTGGCGTATTGGTCATACATGAGTCGGGGATCCCGGAGCCGAGAAGGCGTCTGAGGTTCCGCTACCCGCACCGCCACGCAAGGCGAGCCGTGCAACTAACAACGCGTTTCGCTGGAGTTTACGCCTGGGTATGTGGGTTCTTAGCTCCTGGGAGCAGCAAACCGGCACCGCGGCGGGTCGTAAGCTGACTGGTCTGCCCACTGCGCCAGACGGGGAGAATGACACAGGTGTCCGAAGCGTCCATCAAGCAGGCCGAGATCGCGGTCGAGCAGCAGCACGTCGATCGGGTTTACGCCCGGCTCGACGAATTGCGTGCCGAAGCCGAGGCGATGCGCGACAAGAGCTACGAGTACGGGCAGGAGGCCACGCCCGAGGCGCTCAACGAGCGCGACGTGATGCTCTACCACGCGAACCGGACGCTGCAGGCGTTGAACGCGGAGTCCGAGGGGCTCGTATTCGGCCGCCTGGACTTCGCCAGCGGTGACGCCGCGCACATCGGCCGGTTGGGCATCCGCGACCCGCAGTTCGACAACCTGCTGGTGGACTGGCGGGCCCCGCTGGCGGCGGCGTTCTACCAGGCCACCCCCGAGCAGCCGCTGGACGTGGTGCGCCGCCGGGTGATCCGCTCCTCCCGCGAGCAGGTCGTCGACCTCTCCGACGACCTGCTGGACCCGGACCGGGCGCCGGCGGACATGCGGGTGATCGGCGACGGCGCGCTGATGGCGGCGCTGACCCGGTCGCGCGGCGACTCGATGCGCAACATCGTCGCCACGATCCAGAAGGAGCAGGACGACGCGATCCGGGCGCCCGAGGGTGGGGTCACCGAGATCACCGGCGGGCCGGGCACCGGCAAGACCGCGGTGGCGCTGCACCGCGCCGCCTACCTGCTCTATCGCGACCAGCGCCGGCTCGGCGGGCCCGGCGTGCTGGTGGTAGGGCCGTCGCCGGTGTTCATGTCCTACATCTCCCGCGTGCTGCCATCGATGGGCGAGCACAACGTCGAACTGCGGGCGCTCGGCGAGGTGCTGGACGGGATCGGCACGGCCAAGATCGACGATCCGCGCACGGCGGAGGTCAAGGGCTCGTCGCGGATGGTGAAGGTGCTCCGGCGGGCGCTGCGGTTGCCGCCGCCGGACGCGCCGGAGCAGCTGAAGATGTTCTACCGGGGCACGGTGCTGAAGCTGCAGGCCGACGACCTGACGCGGATCCGCCGCTCGCTGCACGGCAAGGGCGGGCAGCCCAACCGGACCCGGATGCGGGCGGCCGACGCGCTGCTGGAAGCCCTGTGGCAGAAGGCGAAGCAGGCCGCCGACGAGGACTTCCAGCCGGACCGCGAGCGGTTGATCACCGAGATCGGCGACCGCATCGAGTTCCACCGGTTCCTGGTCGCCTGGTGGCCGCCGCTGTACCCGATGCAGGTGTTGCGCTGGCTGTCCGACCCGGCGCGGCTGTCCCAGGCCGCCCGCCGGTTGCTGTCGGCCGAGGAGGTCGACCTGCTGGCCAAGTCGTGGACCGAGGTGACCGAGTGGACGGTCGCCGACATCGCGCTGATCGACGAGCTGCGGGTGCTTGCCGGGCCGCCGCCGAAGCGGCGCCGCACCGCCCCGGATGCGGAGCAGTCGCGCCGCGCGGTCAACTACGACGAGTACGCGCACGTGGTGATCGACGAGGCGCAGGACCTCTCGCCGATGCAGTGGCGCATGGTGGGTCGCCGCGGGCGGCACGCGAGCTGGACGATCGTGGGCGACCCGGTCCAGTCGTCGTGGCCCGATCCGGCGGAGGCCGCGGCGGCGCGGGCGGAGGCCCTGAGCGAGCAGCGCACGCACCGCCGGTTCACGCTGCGCACCAACTACCGGAACTCGGCGGAGATCTTCGCCGTCGCCGCCGATGCGGTCCGCGACCTGGTACCGGCCGACGACCTGCCGGTCGCGGTGCGTACCACCGGAATCGACCCGGCGGTGCGCGAGGTGTCCGCGGACGAGCTGCCGCGGGAGACGCGAACCGCCGCGGCGGAGCTGGTCGCGGCGGCCGAGGGCACGGTTGGCGTGATCACCACGATGGCCCGCCGCGACGAAGTCCGCGAATGGCTATCCACTGTGGATGACGTGGTGACCGCGGACGGCTCGGACGCCGACTCCGATCGGCTCCGCGTGGTCGGCAGCCTGGAGGCCAAGGGCATGGAGTACGACGCGGTGGTGGTCGTCGACCCGGACGGCCTAGCTGCGGAATCCAGCACCGGCCGCCGGGCCCTCTACGTCGCCCTCAGCCGAGCCACCCAGCTCCTCACGGTCCTCAAAACCCCGTAATCCCAGCCAACCGGGGACCAAAAAAACGAAGGGCGCCTTCGACCGGCACAGCCACAGTCGGTCGACTGCCCCTCGCTCTTTGGCGGCGGCCGGTCCGCCTCGAAGTTGTGCGCCCCGCCGAGCCCGTAGTCGTCGACCCGCGCGGTGAAGAAAACGAACGCGGGCCGGAGCCGACGAACCCGCGTTGCTCCGCCAGCAAGCCGTCGGCAGACCATGCACCACTGGTCCGCTCACAGCCCCCGATCGTGCAATCTCTAATATGTGGAATTAGCGTGGTCCACGCTCTAAACTGTGGTGCATGGCTAAGCGCAACGTCACCATCCAGTTAGACGAGGAAATAATCCACCAAGCGAAGGTACTGGCAGCAGAGGAGGGCACCTCGGTCAGCGGGTTGCTCACGGTCCAGCTCAAGGAACTCACCGCGGCGAAGCTTCGCTATCGAGAAGCCAAGCGGGCGGCGCTAGAAGCACTGAGCCAGGCAGAGGATCGCGGCGGAATCACGTGGACACGCGAGGAGCTCTACGACAGGTGAATCAGGCACTGACGTTCGTTGACACCAACATCCTGATCTACGCGCATGACACTCACGACTTGGACAAGCACCGCACAGCGGTCTCGATCGTGACCGACCTGTGGGAGACCGACACCGGCGCATTAAGCACGCAGGTTCTTCAAGAGTTCTACAACGCCTCGACCAAGAAGCTGAAGAAGCCGCTTTCCCGCTGGGAAGCACGGGAGCGAGTCGCCAACTACAGCGAATGGCGCACGGTCGAAACAGACGCCTTGCTGATCGTCTCGGCCAGCAAGCTGGAAGAGGACCACACGCTCGCGTTCTACGACGCGCTCATCGTCGAAGCTGCGTTGCGATCGGGTGCGACAAAGCTGCTAACCGAGGACATGCAGCACGGCCGACGGTTCGGGAACCTCCTGATCGAGAACCCGTTCCGCCCTTGAAACGCCGAACGCGGGCCACCCCCTGGAGGGGACGGCCCGCGTTGGGGTCAACGGTGGTCAGCCGAGTTCGATGATCAGGTCTCCGCCTTCGACCTGCTGGACCGCTCCGATCGCCAGGCGCTTGACGCGGCCGCCCTGCGGGGCCGTGATCGCGGCCTCCATCTTCATCGCCTCGATGGTGGCGATGGTCTGGCCCGCCTCTACCGCGTCGCCCTCCGCGACCGACAGCGTCACCACGCCCGCGAACGGGGCGGGCACGTGGCCTGGGTTGGACCGGTCGGCCTTCTCCGCGATCGGCAGGGCGGTGGCCACCGAGCGGTCGCGGACCTGGATCGGCCGCAGCTGGCCGTTCAGGACCGCCATCACGGTGCGGATGCCGCGCTCGTCGGGCTCGCTGATCGCCTCCAGCCCGATGAGCAGCCGCACGCCCGGCTCCAGGTCCACCGAGTACTCCTCCCCCGGCCGCAGGCCGTAGAAGAAGTCCTTGCTGCGCAACAGGGAAGTGTCGCCGAAGGCCTCGCGGTGCTCGGTGAACTCCTTCGTCGGCTTCGCGAACATCAGCCGGTTCAGGGTGCCCCGGCGGTCCGACTCCAGCCCGGCGCGGTCCTCTTCGGACAGTTCCGCGACCTTGCGCACCGCGGTGCGGCCCTCCAGGGCCCGTGTGCGGAACGGCTCCGGCCAGCCCGCCGGCGGGTCGCCGAGCTCGCCCTGCAGGAACCCGATCACCGAGTCCGGGATGTCGAACTTGCGCGGGTCGGCCTCGAAGTCGGACGGGTCCACCCCGGCGCCCACCAGGTGCAGCGCCAGGTCGCCGACCACTTTCGACGAAGGGGTCACCTTGACCAGCCGGCCGAGGATCCGGTCGGCCGCGGCGTACATCGCCTCGATCTCCTCGAACTTGTCGCCCAGCCCGAGCGCGACCGCCTGGGTGCGCAGGTTCGACAGCTGGCCGCCGGGGATCTCGTGCTTGTACACGCGCCCGGTCGGCGAGGCCAGGCCCGCCTCGAAGGGCTGGTAGACCTTGCGCACCGACTCCCAGTACGGCTCCAGGTCGCACACCGCCTGCAGATCCAGCCCGGTGGCCTGCTCGGTGTAGTCGGTGGCGGCGACCACCGACGACAGCGCGGGCTGCGAGGTGGTGCCGGCCAGCGACGCCGTCGCGGCGTCCACCGCGTCCACACCGGACTGGATGGCCGCCAGGTAGGTGGCCAGCTGGCCGCCCGGCGTGTCGTGGGTGTGCAGGTGCACCGGCAGGTCGAATTCCTTGCGCAGCGCGGAAACCAGCTTCGCCGCCGCCGGCGGCCGCAGCAGCCCGGCCATGTCCTTGATGGCCAGCACGTGCGCACCGGCGTCGACGATCTGCTCCGCCAGTCGCAGGTAGTAATCCAGTGTGTACAGCTTCTCGTCCGGGTTGGACAGGTCGGCCGTGTAACACAGCGCCACCTCGGCGATCGACTTTCCGGTGGCCCGCACCGCCTCGATCGCCGGGCGCATCTGCTCGACGTCGTTGAGCGCGTCGAAGATGCGGAAGATGTCGATGCCGGTGTCGGTGGCCTCCTGCACGAAGTGCTCGGTCACCTCGGTCGGGTAAGGCGTGTAGCCGACCGTGTTGCGCCCGCGCAGCAGCATCTGCAGGCAGATGTTGGGCACCGCCTCGCGCAGCTTCGCCAACCGCTCCCACGGGTCCTCGGCGAGGAACCGCAGCGCCACGTCGTAGGTCGCACCGCCCCAGCACTCCAGGGACAGCAGCTCCGGCGTCATCCGCGCCACGTGCGGCGCGACCGCGAGCAGGTCCTTGGTACGGACCCGGGTCGCCAGCAGCGACTGGTGGGCGTCCCGGAAGGTGGTGTCGGTGACGCCGACGGCCTTGGTTTCCCGCAGCCAGCGGGCGAAACCTTCCGGACCGAGCTCGGTGAGGCGCTGCTTCGAACCGGCCGCCGGGGCGGCCGACAGGTCGATCTCCGGCAGCTTGTACACCGGGTCCGGGGTGGTCGGGCGCTTGCCGTTGGGCCGGTTGACCGTCACGTCAGCGAGGTAGTTCAGCAGCCGGGTGCCGCGGTCGGCGGAGTGACGGGCGGTGAGCAGGTGCGGCCGCTCGCCGATGAACGAGGTGGTGACCTTGCCCGCGGCGAAGTCCGGGTCGTCCAGCACGGCCTGCAGGAAGGGGATGTTCGTGGATACGCCGCGGATCCGGAACTCGGCTACCGCGCGGCGGGCCCGGGCGACGGCGGTGGCGAAGTCGCGGCCCCGGCAGGAGAGCTTCACCAGCATCGAGTCGAAGTGCGCGCTGACGCTGGTGCCGGCGAACGCGGTGCCGCCGTCGAGCCGGATGCCCGCGCCGCCCGGCGAGCGGTAGGCGCTGATCATGCCGGTGTCCGGGCGGAACCCGTTGGCCGGGTCCTCGGTGGTGATGCGGCACTGCAGGGCGGCGCCGCGCAACCGGATCGCGTCCTGCGTCATGCCGAGGTCTTCGAGCGTCTCGCCGGCGGCGATGCGCAGCTGCGACTGGACCAGGTCGGCGTCGGTGACCTCCTCGGTGACCGTGTGCTCGACCTGGATGCGCGGGTTCATCTCGATGAACACGTGGCGGCCCTGCTCGTCGACCAGGAACTCCACGGTGCCCGCGTTGACGTAGCCGATCTTGCGGGCGAAGGCGACCGCGTCGGCGCAGATCCGCTCCCGCAACTGCGGGTCAAGGTTGGGCGCCGGGGCGATCTCGATGACCTTCTGGTGGCGGCGCTGCACCGAGCAGTCCCGCTCGTAGAGGTGGATCACGTTGCCCGCGGCGTCGGCGAGGATCTGCACCTCGATGTGCCGCGGGTTGATGACCGCCTGCTCCAGGAAGACCGTCGGGTCACCGAAGGCCGATTCGGCCTCGCGCATCGCCGCTTCCAGCGCCTCGCGCAGCCCGGACACCGCGTCGACGTGGCGCATGCCGCGCCCGCCACCGCCGGCGACGGCCTTCACGAACACCGGGAACGTCATGTCCTCGGCGACGGCCAGGAGCTCGTCGATGTCCCGGGACGGTAGCGAGGAGTCCAGCACCGGAACCCCGGCCTCGCGGGCGGCGGCGACCGCGGTCGCCTTGTTCCCGGTCATCTGCAGGATCTCGTGGCCGGGGCCGACGAAGGTGATCCCGGCTTCCTGGCAGGCCCGCGCCAGCTCGGGGTTCTCGGAGAGGAACCCGTATCCGGGGTAGACCGCGTCCGCGCCGGCCTGGCGCGCGGCCTTGATGATCTCTTCGACGGACAGGTAGGCGCGGACCGGATGACCAGGTTCGCCGATCTCGTACGACTCGTCGGCTTTCAGGCGGTGCAACGAGTTGCGGTCTTCGTGCGGGAACACCGCGACCGTGCCCGCACCCAGCTCGTACGCGGCGCGGAACGCGCGGATCGCAATCTCGCCGCGGTTCGCGACAAGGACCTTGCGGAACATGCCGGCTCCTCCTGGACAGGTGTCGGTCGGTGTTAGCACAGTACCGCGAAAATTCCCTCTTCCGGGAGAACCTCTCAGGTGATGGACACCTCGATGCCTCGACTACCTGCTCAAACGCAGATTCGACATAAGGTCTAAACCAAAAGAAAAATCTCCAAATTTCGTTTCCATGGAATTTTCGATCTCTTATTCTCGCCCGGGCATGGCGTACGCCCCACGTCGCCGCCCGATCGACGGCTGGACGCCCCCCGAAAAGCGCAAGATCATGGACGACGTCGGAAATAAGGCTCCATCTCGGAGCTGTACGCCGCCGAAAACATGGACTGGACGGGCTCACCATCCGCAGGGGCACGCCGATCCTGGCGACCGACGCGTCGACCGCGTGCGTTCACCCTCACGGCCCCCCGAACGGAGCCGAGCTCTGCGGCCTCACTTATCTACAACCTTCGCCGAGAGCTTCCAGTCCGGATAACGGCCCGACCCAGGACAGCACATCCCGGCAGGGAGTTCGTCCAACCTCAGCGCAGAACACGGATCTCGCATTTCGGACCATCGGCTGCAGCAAGACGGACATCGCCGGTAACCAACGGAACACCGAGCTGCTCAGCAACCGCAACATAAGCGGCGTCGTAAGCCGTAACGTTATGCCGCAGCTCCCAGACACGGTCCAGCAGCGACCCTGACGCAGGTATCAGCCGGAACGTGAACTCAGCGAACGCAGCGACGGCATCGCTCGCTGCGTTCGCTGGGATCTTCTTCGCCATCGCGAGCCCGCGGATCACGTGCACCACTTCAAGCGGAAAATGTCTCAGGTCTTCTCCAGGTACTCGGCGCGGTCGGCATCGACCACTTCGGCGACCATCCGGGCCAGGCCCGGCTGCTTCCGCAGTTGGGGGTCTTCGCCGACCACTCGGTCGGCTTCCTCCCTGGCCTGGGCGATCACGTCCTCGTCGCGCAGCAGCGACAGCATCTTCAGGCCCGACTTCCGGCCGGACTGCGCCGCGCCGAGGATGTCGCCCTCGCGGCGCAGCTCCAGGTCCAGGCGGGCGAGCTCGAAGCCGTCCGTGGTGGAGGCCACCGCGTCCAGCCGGTCCCGCGTGGTGGTGCCGGCCATCGCCTCGGTGACCAGCAGGCAAAGGCCCGGCGCGCTGCCCCGGCCGACGCGGCCGCGCAGCTGGTGCAGCTGGCTGACGCCGAACCGGTCGGCGTCCATGATCACCATGACGGTCGCGTTCGGCACGTTGACGCCGACCTCGACGACGGTGGTGGCGACCAGCACGTCCAGCTCCCCAGCGGCGAACGCGCGCATCACCGCGTCCTTGTCGTCCGCGGCCAGCCGGCCGTGCAGGATGCCCAGCCGCAGTCCCGCCAGCGGCCCGGCGGCGAGCTGCTCCGCGACGTCGAGCACCGCCACCGGCGGCCGCCGCTCCTCGTCCTCCTCCGGCGGCGGCTCCTCGCCGCCCCCGTCGCTGTCGTCCACAGCGGACTTCGCGGCCTTCTTCTTGCCTTTGCCCGGGTTCTCCTCGTCGTCGCCGATCCGCGGGCACACCACGTAGACCTGGTGCCCGGCCGCGACCTCCTCGTGGATGCGCGCCCAGGCCCGGTCCAGCCAAGCCGGTTTCTCCGCCACCGGAACGACGCTCGTGCTGATCGGCGAGCGACCGCGCGGAAGTTCCCGCAGCGCCGAGGTTTCCAGGTCGCCGTAGACCGTCATCGCCACCGTGCGCGGGATCGGCGTCGCGGTCATCACGAGCACGTGCGGCGACACCTCGTCCCCGCCGCGCGCCCGCAACGCGTCGCGCTGCTCGACACCGAAGCGGTGCTGCTCGTCCACCACGACCAGGCCGAGATCGGCGAACGACACCCGGTCCTGGATCAGCGCGTGCGTGCCGACGACGATCCCGGCCTCACCGGAAGCCGCCTCCAGCAAGGCCTTCTTGCGCTGCGCCGCGTTCAGCGAACCGGTCAGCAGCGTGACGCGGGTGGCATCGTCCGCGCCGCCGAGCTCACCGGCCATCGCCAGGTCGCCGAGCAGTTCGCGCAGCGAGCGGGCGTGCTGCGCGGCGAGCACCTCGGTCGGCGCGAGCATCGCCGCCTGCCGCCCGGAGTCCACCACCTGCAGCATCCCGCGCAGCGCCACCACCGTCTTGCCGCTGCCGACCTCGCCCTGCACCAGGCGGTTCATCGGGTGCTCGGCGGACAGGTCGGCGGCGATCTGCTCGCCGATCTCCCGCTGCCCCTTGGTCAGCTCGAACGGCATCCGCTGGTCGAACGCCGCCAGCACGCCGTCGTCGCGCCGCCGGCACACCGGCGCCGGATGCGACTTCGCCGCGCCGCGCAGCTGCGCCAGCGCCAGCTGCACCGCCAGCGCCTCGTCCCACTTCAACCGGTTCTGCGCGACCGTCACCTCCCCGAAGTTCTGCGGGCGGTGGATCTTGCGCAGCGCCGATTCCAGGTCCGCCAGCCGCTTCCGGTCGCGCAGCTCCACCGGCAGCGGGTCGTCGGTGCCGTCCCAGACGTCCAGCACCTGGCCCACGCACCGCGCGATGGACCACGACGGCAGGCCATGCGCGGCCGGGTAGACCGGGATCAGCGCGGCGGCGAATTCCTCGGCCGCCGAACCGAGATCGGTCTTCTCCGTGTCGAAGAGCTGGTACTCCGGGTGGGCCAGCTGCAGCTGCTTGCGGTAGGCGGTGACCTTGCCCGCGAACATGCCGCGCCGCCCCGGCAGCAGCTCCCGCTCCCGCCAAGCCTGGTTGAAGAACGTGCAGCTCAGCGAGCGGTGGCCATCGGTGATGCGGGCCTCGACGATGGTGCCGCGGCGGGACTTCATGGTGCGCTTGCTGACCCGCTCCACCTGCGCCAGCACGGTGGCGTGCTCGCCGATCTCCAGCCCGGCGATCGCGGTCAGCTCGCCGCGCTCGGCGTAGCGGCGCGGGTAGTGGCGCAGCAAATCGCCCACGGTGGCCAGGCCCAGCGCCGAATCGAGCGCCTTGCCGGACTTGGCGCCGAGCACCCGATCGAGCTTCGCGTCCAATGTGGTCACTGCTTGTCCTCCGCCGTGCGCATCGTCACCGGTCGTCCCGCCGGGCAGGCACCCGCAAGTTACTGGACGGCACCGACGAGTCGATCAGTCGGTGGCGGCGACCCGCGCGCTCTGGCTGCCCAACCGCCATCCCAGCCAACCCGCGAGCGCGCCGCCCAGCAGCAGCCAGCCCTGCGCGTGGAGGTCGACGGTGTCCCGGAAGTCCGAGGCGTTCAGGTTGGTGAGCGTGGTCAGCACGACGGTGCCCAGCATCAGCGCGCCGAAGACGCCCAGCGCCGCTCCGGCCCAGGCCAGGCCGCGCCGCCGCAGCACCCCGCGGACCCCGAAGACGCTCCACACCGCAGCGACCGCCAGCCACCAGACGAGCTTGTCGAACAGGAAGTCGCGCAGCGAGCTGGAGCTCTCCGGCGCGCCCGACGACGTCCACTCGACCGCGATGGGCTCGGGCAGCCGGGTGCGCAGCAGTAGCGGGATCGCGATCATCAGCAACGCGACGAGCACGGTCCAGCCACCGACGAACCACAGATATCGGCTTCGGACTCTCACTGGACGCTCCCGGGTCAGTCGACGACCAGTAACGACATTAGCGCCACACCGCCGCTGCCCGTCGGCCCGGCCGGGCATCGCCGACCGGACCGACCGCTGGTCAGGCGGTCGCGAGCCACCGCGGCAGCGACACCAGGCATGCGCCACGCGAACCAGCCGACGCGGCCGGCGATCCCGGCGGCAGCCAGCATCGCGTGGCGGAAGAACACCCGTGAGCGTTTGTGGGTGCCATAGCACCCAAAAACACTCACGGCGTCCTGCTTACCGAAACGCTCGTCGCGATCCGCATAACCGCGAACACGCCCCCGCCGCCTCCTGCCAATGGCGCGGCCAGGCGTTGTCCGATAGCGCGGATTGCCCCTGGTGAGACTGGTTTTCTGGAGCGCCCAGGAACCGCAGGGACAACCGGTACTGGTCCTCGGATGCCCGGGTGATCGCACCAGCCCACCGTGACGAGCACCGGACGGTGAGATTCCTCAACTCGGAGTGGCTGAGCTTGGGTGACCGACCTGGCAGCCGCGCTAAACCGGCCAGGTCATCGGTGAGGTAGGCCCACGGGCGTGGTGTCGGTGTCTCCACCGGTCATTTCCCGCAGGCCCCCTCCCGCACCCGGCGTGCACCTCTCAATGCACCGGGCGCTCCACGTGTCTTTCCGCTGGTCAACTGCCTGTGGTGGCGGTTGCCGGGTTCGGGGTCCATGGGGTCGCGATAGTGCCGCCGCGATGGCGGTAGCGTTCCACGGTGACGCTGGCTGCGCCGGTGAACACGACCCCGTTGTAGGCGAACCGCCATCCCTGATCGCAGAAGCGGCGGCGGAGTTCCTTCATCCCAAGCCGGTGTTTGCCCGCGTACTTGGCGCGTATCCAGCGCATCAGCCGACCCCATGCGTGGTAGTCGACCGCGCTGAACACCGCCTTGGACACCCCGTATCGGAAGAAGGTCGCCCAGCCTCGTAGGGTCTGGTTGAGACTGCGCAGCAGCTCGTCCAGCTCTATGTGGCGAGTTGACCTGTACGTCTGCTCCGATATCTTGCCCTTGATAAACTTGATGGCCTTCTTGGACGGCATCGTGTAGACGTAGTGCTTCGATGTTCCCCGTTTCCGCTGACGGCGGATGTGATGACCGAGGAAGTCGAAGCCCTCGTCGATGTGGACCACGCGAGTCTTCTCCGGTGCCAGTCGTAACCCCAGTGGAGCGAGCACGGCCGACACCTCCTCCCGCAGGGCCTCGGCATGGTGGCGGTCGCCCGACACCATCAAGACGAAATCATCCGAGTACCGGATGATCTTCCAGTTGCCGTGGCCGTTCTTTCTGCGTTTGGACCGTTGATAGGGTGTTCCCATCTTTCCCCGCCATTCCTGGTCGAAGTGGTCGTCCAGTGCGGATAAGGCGATATTGGCGAGCAACGGGGAAAGGATACCGCCTTGTGGGGTTCCGGTCATTGTCTCTTCCCGATCTCCGAGTTCGTTAAGGATCCCGGATTTCAGGAACGCCTTCACCAGCATACAGATACGCTTATCCTTGATCCTCACCCGAAGGCGATCCATCAATGCCGCGTGATCGATTTCATCGAAGCAGGCTTTGATGTCGCACTCCAGCACCCATCGATATGCTCGGGAACCAGAATTCAGATAGTGAATCTCGGCGATTCGTCGTGTGCACGTCGTTTCGGGCGGAACCCATATGAGCACGGTTTGAAGCCTGCCTCAAAGATGGGTTCGAGCACCGATTTCAGACTTGCCTGGACCACCCGGTCAGCGATGGTGGGAATACCGAGTTTCCGATACTTTCCCGTGCCTACCCCTTTGGGGATCATCACCTTTCGGACCTCGACCGGCCGGTATTCACCCGATTTCAGTGAATCCCGGAGCCGGTCCAGGAAAGCCTCGACCCCGATCCACGCCTCGACCGTGGCCGCAGTGATCTTGTCGATCCCCGCGGTCTTGCCGCCCTTGTTGGCGGACACACGTTCCCACGCATCCATCAGGAACGCCCGGTCGTGGACAAGGTTGAACAGGTCACCGAACCGGCGGGAGGGGTCATCTCCCGCGCTGGCTAAGCCGCCCCCTCGCGGAGGCGGCTCGCCTACAGAACCGGACGTGAAACTTTCGCTTCATCCGGCTCCTCGATCATGTGGTTCTTGACGTGAATACCTCGGCGATGTCGACTCGTTTGGTCTGGTCGCTGGTGTTGTCGCGGCAGTGCTGATGCAGGGCACGCATCCTCGTGAGGTCAGTCAGCCCGTTCCATTGGGGAGGGGCGAACTGTTTTATGGTGGTGGTGTCCGCATCGGTGAACAGCAGTCGGCAGTGTGCGCACTTCCCTTTTTGGCGGCGAAGCAGGATCGCCGTCCTGCTCGTCGTCAGCGGGTGGTCACGCAGCCTGTTGGCCCAGTAGACCAGGTTCCCGTCATAAGGGCTGGCGTGGCCGCGCACCTTCACATGGCGCTTGATGGGAATGTCCGCATGTACAGCGAGCCGCGGACCGTCCAGAGTGGCGAACTCCAGACGGCCTTGATCGCGTCGTCGCCAATACTTCGCGAATACCCATCCCGCGCTCTTCTTCGGGTGACGGCGGCCGGCCCAATGCAGCAACGTCGAGACAACCGGTAGTCACAGGAGGCGAAGACCTTCTTGGCGACCACCGTGCGGTAATACATCGACCAACCCCGGATCACCGGGTTGAGCGCGCTGATCAGCGCCTCGTGCGGCGCTGTCTTCCGCGCTCGGACGATGTCCCGCATGGCTCGATGATGCCGCTTGACGGCATCCTTACTAGGCTTGATCAGCGTCTTGACCACGGGCTGTTTCCGCCCGTCACTACCTGGCCGATGTTCCTTGGTCACGTAGCGACGGATGTGGAAACCCAGAAACTCGAAACCGGCTGGCCCATCGAGGGCAAGCCGGGTGTGAGTGATCCGGGTCTTGGCCGTTTTCAGCCGCAACCCGATCCCGCTCAACCGTTCCTCCGCGATGTGCTGGGCCTTCTCGATCCCCGCACGGGTTGGATGCAGGACCACGAAGTCGTCGGCATAGACCACGACCTGAGGTCGGTCTCGGCTGCCGAACGCTGAGGTGATCACTGTTTCCAGACCGTGCAGGGCGATCAACGCCAGCAACGGTGAAATGACCCCACCTTGCGGGCTGCCCCGCCAGGTAGCCTCCAGAGTCTGCATCCAAGACGGACTTGTCCTTCTTACAGGTCGCATCGAAGATCGCCGCAATCGCATCATGCGCCGAACGGGCCGGGCGGAAACCCTAGCTGTTCGGCTCAAACCTGGCTTCCCACTCGGGATCCAGCGCCAGCTTCGCCAGTGCTTGAAGTGCCCGATCCAGCATGACGGGAATACCCAGCGGGCGCTTCTCCGCCTTGCCGGGCTTGGGAATCCAGACCCGACGCACGGGTCTCGGTTTGATCGTCTCCGGACGCCGCAGGCGTTGCACCAGCAACCAGCGCTGGTCGGCCGGGACGGAAGCCACTCCGTCGATCCCGGCCGTGTGCTTGCCCTGGTTGTCCTGCGTCACCCGGCGCACCGCCAGACAGCGAGCGGCTTCCGATTTCATCAACAAGCGTTGCAAACTACGAACTACCGCCACGTCGCCACGACACGAGGCTCGGAAGATGCGCTTTTGCAGGCGGTACACCGTGGTCTCCAGCTTCCGCCAGGGAACCGATGCCCAGTCTCCGATCGACCGCCCGTCACCGGGACGGCCGTCGTTTCCGTTTCTCCCCACTACTCACACCCCTTTCCTTCCACATGACCGTGCCCGCGTCGGCCTATCGTGGGCGTTACCCCACGCGTTCGCTTCTCGGGCAATCCCTCCCCATACCGGCATGCGGCCTGGTCGCCTACTCACCAAACCCGGTGAGAGCCTGCACGGGGTTACTCCGTTCCGAATCGTCCGTTTGACGCTGCCCGTAGGTCCGCACTGTCTGCCGGGCCACCGTGGCGGATGCACGGGCGGACACCGATGGACCTATCCGCCCCGATGGACCATGCCCTTGCGGGCCAGACCCGTTACCTCGCGTGGGTCTGATATTGCTAACGACAGTTCGGGCGTGCGTTCGTCTCCTGACCATAGGCGGCCTGCTAGAGGCGTCCCGGACGTCGAGGTCGCCGGTTATCCCCGTCACGTCCCTGCTTCCACAGCCTTGATAACCAGTCGCAGCCATGGGGACGTCGCTTTTCCTCCATGCATCATGAGGGGCCGGGATCGCACCGGCCATCGGACAATTCAGTTGTAACCAGGACAATCTGCCCCGGCCCCTTCCATCCCCCGCCATCGGCGGTTTCGGAAGAACGGATCACAGCCAGCGGTGCAATTTGGTCTGCATTCTCCGTACCGTCAACTCGGCCGAATACGGATCCGGCCAGGTGGCGGCACCGGTATTCACCAGTGCGTCTTCGGACATTACTTTCCTTCCTTGGATGACACGCTGCCGCCCTTCCCCATGTGCGCGGGCTTTCCCCGGCTCGGAGTACTACGGCGGCTCCGCCCCATCCGCGCCTTCGGCGGGCATCGCGCCTATCCCGACACCAGCCCCTGGAAAGGGCTGACGAAAAGGAGCGCACACGGATGGTTCCCACGTTCCCTGCTGTCCGGTCGACGGGTTAGGCACCCGGCTTTGCCCCTGTGGCATCGCTGCGGTTACGCCGTAGACAATTCGCCGCAGCCTTCCAGACCAGGCATCGAAGACCCTTCCGGAAGTTCCTCGCCCGCAATGAGAGGCAAGTTCGCACCACAATCCAGCCCGAATCCACCGGGTTAGAGCTGGCACGTGATTAAGAGGCGTAACGAAGCCGGTTCCTCTCGTATACCTTCCCGTCTTGCTCACCACGCCCGGCCCATCCGGCAGTCCTGAGCCGACGCGACTTTGTCGAGGATGCTCCCATCCTCCCCGGCGATCCCCGGATTGGACTTCCTCCAGCTTCACCCCACCGCTACGACGCCGAGGCAACGAACGGTCTTTCACCTCCGTCCGGAGGCAGCAGAGCCTCGTGGCGCGCTCTATTTTCACGTAGAGTGCGATCACGAGGGTGTCCAGGTCAGTCTTCACAAACGGATCACGGACGTCCTCGCCTCATGCCCGCAGGAATTTGGACTTACTCGTCCTAGCGAAGCGAACAGGCCATTCGCTCCACGCCGGTTGGCGCAGCGGAACCAGGCCGCTTGCGCTGGAGCTGCCACTGGAACCTCCAGACAGAACGAGGTCCCCAGCGGGCTCAGCACCTTCGGCGCTCAGGCCACGCGCACAACCGATCGGGACGGGCGCTACTCGACGCCGACGAGGAGGAGGGCGCCGAGGTCGCCGCCCGGGTAGCAGGCGAATTCCACCTCGGGATGGGAGTGCCGCAGGTGCTCGGCCAGCGCATCCGGCAGCCCCCCCGGGGCATCCGCCTGGACCAGCGCGGTGAGCAACTCGCCACCGATGGTGAGCATCCTGGTGACGAGATCGCGGGCCGCGGCCGGCACGTCGTCGCCGATGAGCACGACCTCGCCATCGATCAACCCAAGCACGTCGCCGGGCAGGCAACGGCCGACCCAGGTCAACGCCTCGGCATCGGCGATGCGCAGCTCGCCGCGCCGGGTCGCGGCCGCCGCCTCGGCCATCGCCACCTGGTCATCGGCCCGGCGGCGGCTCGGGTCGTGCACCGCGAGCGCGGCCAGTCCCTGCACCGGCGAGGCCATCGGCACCACGACCACGTCCTGCCCCTCGCCGATCACCCCGGACCGCTCCACCGCGGCGGCCGTCGCCGCGTCGTTGGGCAACACCACAACGTGCGCGGCACCGGTCGAATCGAAGGCCTCGCGCAGCCCGTCCGCGGTTAACTCCGTGCCGACGACCAGCACGTCGGCGCCCTCCGCGGCGAACAGCTCCCCCAGCGCGCCGCCGGGAACGCAGGCGAGCACCGCGACGTCCCGTGCGAAAGCGGCCTGCTGATCGGCGAACCTGGTGACCTTGATCCGGTGCACGCGCCCGGCCTCGATGCCCGCTTCGATCGCCGCGCCGATGTCGTCGCAGTGCACGTGCACGGCCCAGGAAGCCCCGCCGTCACCGACCACGGACACGCAGTCACCGAGCCCGCACAACGCTTCTCGCAGCGCCGAGACCCGGTCCTGATCGGTGTCGGCGAGCAGGTACATGATCTCGTACTCGTACTGCGACTCGTGCTCCAGCACTCCCGAATCCCCCGGGACCGGAGCCTTCGGCGCGAGCCACTCGCCGTCGCGAACCACCGCGTGGAGCGCGTCGAGCATGATCACCAAACCCCGCCCGCCGGCATCGACTACACCTGCGTCGGAGAGCACCGCGAGCTGCGCGGGCGTCGCAGCCAGAGCGCCGATGGCCGCTCGGGTCGCCTCGTGCACGACCACTTCCAGCTCGTCCGAACCAACCGCCGCACGCGCCGCAGCGCGCAACACCGACAGCACCGTGCCCTCGACGGGTTCGGCAACGGCCTGCCTGGCCAGCCCATCGGCGCGGACCAGCGCCGCGCCGAGCGCTCGGCCGTCCGCCTCCGCGACGTCGCGCAGCGACTCGGCGACCCCGCGCAGGGCCTGCGACAGCAGCATGCCCGAGTTCCCGCACGCACCACCGAGCGCGCCCTTGGACAGCGCGTCGAGGACACCGCCGAGCGTGTCCGGCTCGACCGCGTCCAGCGTTTCCACCGCCGCGCGCATCGTCTGCAGCAGGTTGGTGCCGGTGTCGCCGTCGGCGACCGGGTAGACGTTGATCCGGTCGATCGCATCGCGCTCGGCGACCAGCGCGGCCAGCGCCAGGTCCGCCCATCGGCGGGCAGCCGCCGCAGTCAGCGTCCGCAACACCCGCGACCTCCCACGCAACCACCTAGGATCGGATTGTCCGAGACTAGTCGCTGTCCGCGCCGGGTTCGGCCCGCGTCGGCACTCGTCCCCCCCCTCCGCCGAATGCGCCCTACCCGGTGGGCTAGACTGATCCGGTCCCAGGGTGGCGATGACCCCGGGCGACCGGGCTCTCCGGGAGGCCGCCGGCTACGGCGGTGAAGAGCAAGCGCTCACGCAAGTGCCCTCAGGCGAGGGTGATGCGCTTGCGGCTCTCATCGCTGTAACCGTCAAGCAAAGTAAGGGGTGTCTGACGTGGCTGCCGTCTGCGACGTCTGCGGTAAGGGACCAGGCTTCGGCAACTCGGTCTCGCACTCCCATCGGAAGACCAAGCGCCGGTGGAACCCGAACATTCAGACCGTGCACGCCAAGATCGGTCTTTCGCAGCGCAAGCGCATGAACGTGTGCACCTCTTGCCTGAAGGCCGGCAAGGTCGTCCGCGGCTGACGTGATTGCGCAGAAAACCCCGAGGCCGAGCGCCTCGGGGTTTTCTGCGTGCGCGCTCCGTCCGAGTCCCACGCACTGAACTGCGCCTCGACGTCAGGCAAGCGGCCTGAGCCGCTGCCCTTTTTCATCGTGCGCTACCTGCACCGCGGCGCAAAGCGACCGCGTGCCCTGGCTCACGAAGCGTGGTTCCGCCACTGGGGCCCGACCTTCTCCCACTCCGCGGCCCACGCGGCGAGCCGCCTGCGGGTCACGAACAACCTCACCCCGGCCAGCGCCACCCCGGTGAACATCGCCGAACCGATCAGCACGCCTGCCCCGGCCAGCCCGGCGGCTTGGGTAGCCTCGGCGCGGGTGAGCGGTGGCGCGGTCAGCTGACCCTGCTGGTCCAGCCACACTGGGACGGTGCCTGCCGCCGGGGTTCGCGCCGGCAGCTCGATGACCGCGAAGTGCTCGTCCGGCGGCTGCCCCCAGCGCACCGCTACCGGCCGCTGCGCGTTCCCGCCGGAATTACCGACCTCCGCGACGACCGTCGCCACCACCTGGTGCTTGGCGGCCTGCTCCCGATCCGCCTCGCCGAGCCGGTCGCGCAGCTCGGACTGCGCGATAACGATGGACGCCACCACCGTGACGACCGCGATCAGCACGACCACCAGCAGCGCGACGGGTTCGAAGTAGTCGGTGCGCCGCCGCAGCGGGTTCGCGCCCGGAAATATCCCGCGGACCCGACGCCGCAGGTCGTTTTCGCTCCGGCCGGCTCCCATAACGAGCCTTCTTCCGCCCCGAACGAATCTCCCGGCAAGGGCCAATGTACGACCGGGCGGAACCGAAATCCATACGCCGCGACCAGGCGGAACGGGTCGCGGGCCGACTAGGGCAGCTTCCAGTCCACGGGCTCGGCGCCGCGGCCGGCGAGGATCTCATTGACCCGGCTGAACGGGCGGGAGCCGAAGAAGCCGCGGTCGGCCGACATCGGGCTGGGGTGCGGCGATTCGACGCACTCCACTCCGGGCATCAGCGGGCGCAGGTCGCGGGCGTCGCGCCCCCACAGGACCGCCACCAGCGGCACTTCCCGGGCGGCCAGCGCGCGGATCGCCTGCGCGGTGACCTCCTCCCAGCCCTTGCCGCGGTGCGAGCCGGGCTTGCCGGGCCGGACCGTCAACGACCTGTTGAGCAGCAGCACGCCGCGCTCGGTCCAAGGCGTGAGGTCGCCGCTGGAGGGCTCGGGGTGGCCGAGGTCCTCGCTGTACTCGCGGTAGATGTTGACCAGGCTGCGTGGCGGCGCGACGCCGGGCGCGACGGAGAAGCTCAGGCCGACCGGGTGCCCGGGCGTCGGGTACGGGTCTTGGCCGACGATCAGCACCCGCACGTCGTGGAACGGCTGCTGGAAGGCGCGGAGCACGTTCTCCGGGGCGGGCAGGTACGTCCTGCCCTCGGCGACCTCGGTGCGCAGGAACTCGCCCATCTTCTTGATCTGATCGGCGACCGGTTCCAGGGCTTTCGCCCACCCGGCCTCCACGAGCTCATGCAGCGGACGTGCGGTCATGCGAGCACCCTAGCGAGCGACGGAGATCGACCTCGCGACAGCCCCAAGATCGACCGCAAATCTGTCTACGTGTTGCAAGTCACACTCGATCGAAGTAATGCGTCGCGCGATATCGCACACATCCGTATCCGGCCGTCACACAAAAGCATCATTTTCGCCCGTCATCCAGCAAATTGGGCTGTCAAATCAGCGACTCCGTGGCACAACGCGCAGGCCGTCCGATCGGTGACGTTTTGCATAAAGGAAATAACATCGGAATAACGCAATCCCGGTCTTTTGGTGGCCCTCCCCCAGGTCGCTCGGCTAGGTTCACCGGAGTTCGAATGACCCGTCGGGGGGCGGATGGCATGACCCGGAGGTGGGCCGAAAACTCATGACTTCGCAGGAAACAGCCGAAACATCAGCCGAGCAGCGATCCCTGCTCCGCCGCGCGGTCGGCGCAGCGGCAATCGGCAACTGCACGGAGTGGTACGACTTCGGCGTATATGCGTATGTGGCCGCATACGTCGGCCACCAGTTCTTCCCCGGCCCGCTGGAGACCGTCTCGGCCTTCGGTGTCTTCGCCATCTCCTTCCTGTTCCGGCCGCTGGGCAGCCTGTTCTTCGGGCCGCTGGGCGACCGGATCGGCAGGCAGAAGGTGCTGGCGGTGACGATCCTGCTGATGTCCGGCTCGACGTTCGTCATCGGTCTGCTGCCCACCTACGGGACCATCGGCATCTTCGCTCCGATGCTGTTGCTGCTGTGCCGGCTGTTGCAGGGCTTCTCCACCGGCGGTGAATACGGCGGCGCCGCGACCTACATCGCCGAGTTCGCGCCGGACCGCCGCCGCGGCTTCTGGGGAAGCTGGCTGGAATTCGGCACCCTCGTCGGATTCGGATTCGGCGCACTGGTGCCGACGATCCTGATCTTGAATTTGGACAGCGCCTCGATGGAAAGCTGGGGTTGGCGCATTCCGTTCCTGATCGCCGGTCCGCTCGGCGCCGTCGGCCTCTACCTGCGGAGCAAGCTGGAGGACACCCCGGCGTTCAAGAACCTGGAAGCGACCCACCAGGTCGCCAAGTCGCCGCTTAGGGACCTGATCAAGGAATGGTGGCGGCAGCTGCTGATCCTGATGGGCATCGTGGTGCTGATCAACGTCGCCAACTACACGATCCTGACCTACATGGAGACGTACCTCGGCGACGCGCTCCACGTGCCGGACGGCCAGGAGTACCAGGTGCTGCTCCCACTGCTGCTCACGGTCGTGTTCATGCTGGTGATCATCACTCCGGTGGGCGCGCTGTCGGACCGGATCGGCCGCAAGCCGCTGTTCCTGTCCGCGGCGATCTGCTTCATCGTGCTGCCGATTCCGGCGTTCTTGCTGATCTCCCAGGGCACCGTGCTGACCACGATCCTGGGGTTGGGCCTGCTCGCGATCGGGCACGTGCAGCTGATCGGACCGCTGGCGGCGACGCTCCCGGCGATGTTCCCGACGAAGGTCCGCTACGCGGCTTTCTGCATCGGCTACAACATCTCCACGGCGGCCTTCGGCGGAACCGCACCGCTGGTCAACGACGCCGTGGTCACCTCGACCGGCAACACCATGTTCCCGGCCTTCTACCTGATGGCCGCGGCCCTGGTGGCGCTGGTGCCGATCCTGCTGATGAAGGAAACGGCGAAGAAGCCGCTGATGCAGGACGCACCTGCCACGTCGGCATCGCCGGCGAACTGACGTCCTACCGCCAGTGCTCCCAGCCCCCCGAACCCTCGTACTCGCCGCCGTCCACCGTGACCCCGGAGCCCTCGGCGACGACCCCGAGCGCGCGCCAGCCCTCTGGCAACGGGCGCCCCGGCGGGAACGTCGCCACCAGCGCCTGGTCCTCGCCGCCGGTGAGCACCCAGTGGCGGGCGTCCGCGCCCAGCGCGGAGGCGACCTCGTTGAGCCGCTGCGGCACCTCGATCTGGTCGGTGCGGATGTCGATGGCCACCTGCGACGCCGCGGCGATGTGCCCGAGATCGGCCAGCAGCCCATCCGAGGTGTCCACCATGGACGTCGCGCCGGCGACGGCCGCCTGCGGTCCTGCCGCGTACGGCGGCTCCGGGACGCGGTGCGCGCCGACGACCGCGACCGGCGAGCGGAAACCCCGCCCCAGCACGGCCAGACCGGCCGCCGACCAGCCGAGCCGCCCGGCCACCGCGACCACGTCGCCGGGCCGGGCGCCCGACCGCGTCACCGGCTCCCGGCCCTGCAGGTCGCCCAGTGCTGTGATCGAGATCGTCAGTGAGGTCGCCGACACCATGTCGCCGCCGATGATGCCGATGCCGACCTGCTGTGCTTCTTCCCACATGCCCCCGAGGAGCTCATCGGCCACACTCGTCGGCAGGTCCGGCGGACAGGCCAGGCCCACCAGCAGGCCGGTGGGCACCGCGCCCATCGCGGCGATGTCCGACAGGTTCACCGCGACCGCCTTGCGGCCGACCTGGTGCGGTGTCGACCAGTCGAAACGGAAGTGCACCTGTTCCACCAGCACGTCGGTGGTAGCCACCACGCGGCCGTCCGGGGCCGCCAGGACGGCCGCGTCGTCCCCCGGCCCGAGTAACGTGCCCGGTGACTGCGGTCGCCCGGCAGTCACCCGATCGATGAGACCGAACTCACCCAACTGGGAAACGGTCTGTGCGTCCTGCGACGAATCAGGACCCAACTGGGACCTTCCTTTCTTGAGCATCCGCTCGGTCCAATGGGGTAGCTTTCTGCCAGTTTCCTACCCCGAGCACATCGGCAAGACGAAGGGGCACGCCGTGGTTCAGGCATACATACTCATCCAGACCGAAGTCGGCAAGGCCGCCGCGGTCGCCAACGAGATCGCCGGCTCGCCGGGCATCATCAGCGCCGAGGACGTCACCGGTCCGTACGACGTGATCGTGCGCGCCGAAGCCGAGAATGTCGACCAGCTCGGCAAGATGGTCGTCGCCAAGATCCAGAACGTCGAAGGCATCACCCGGACCCTCACCTGTCCTGTAGTGCACCTCTGACGACCCGCGGGTGGGCAGCCCGCACCCGGTAGGAGCACGGCCGGGCCGGTGGCCACACCCGGCAACGGCCGTGCTGTAGTGGACGACGTGGTTCATCAATCAGCGCCCGGATTGCCCCGGCCGGTGTTGATCGTGGCGATCACGCTCGGCGTACTCCTCGCCCTAGCGGTCGCCGGCATCGGCGCGTACGGCTGGTATGGCGAGCACCAGGCGCAAAAAGCTGCAGCAGAAGCGGAAGCGGCCCGGCGAAGCGGGCCGCTTCCGCTCGCTCCGGTCCCGGCGCCGAAGGCGTCGTCGCAGGAATGCGCGACGGTGCTCGCGGCGCTGCCGAGCGAGCTCGCAGTAGGCGGCGAGCTCGTACCGCGCCGCGCGCTGGCGGAGCCGGCGGCGGCGGGAGCCGTCGCCTGGGGAGACGCGAAGCACGACCCGCTGACGGTGCGCTGCGGCATCGACGCGCCCGCGGAGCTGACGCCGACGGCGCAGCTGGTGGACGTCTTCGGCGTCAGCTGGCTGGAGATCAACCAAGGTGGCGACACCTCGTGGCTGGCGGTCGACCGCCCGGTGTACGTCGCGCTCACCGCTCCGGAGCGCACCGGAACCGGCCCCCTCCAGGACCTTTCCAACATCCTCCGCAACACCCTCCCCAAGCAACCGGTCTTCCCCTGACCGGCGCCCTCGAACGGGGACTGCTCGGACGTGAACGGACCATTCGCACCGCCTAACGCAGCGAACGGACAGTGATGATGTGTGTAGTGACGCCGCTGGTGGGTCTGACCCTCGAACGGACTGACGGCTTGCCTGTCCTGGAACGGATCTGTCGGCCTTACCGGGCGTTGCTACGCACGCGGCCGGACGGGCGTTTGTGACCTTATAGGAGCTTGGCTAGAAGCCCCGTCACTGTCTTGTCCTCCCGCCCGACCGGCGCGTGCCGCCCGAGGTAACGGACACAAGGACGGACAGGACCAGCATGACGCAAGAAAGCCCGCGGGTCATCGGCGGAGTCGATTCCCATGGCCAGACCCATCACGGCGCGGTGATCGACCAGGTGGGCCGGCACCTGGCCGACAAGGAGTTCCCCACCACCACCGATGGCTACCGGCGGCTACTGGAATGGATGCGGTCGCACGGACAGCTCGTCGCGATCGGGGTCGAGGGAACCGGTGCCTACGGCGCCGAGCTCGCCCGGGTACTCACCGCCTCTGGCATCACCGTCATCGAGGTGGATCGCCCCGACCGTAAAACCCGTCGCCTAAAAGGAAAAACAGACCCGATCGATGCCTACGCCGCAGCCACCGCGGTCCTGGCCGAACGCGCCACCGGCATCCCGAAAAGCCGTGACGGTGTGGTCGAGGCCATCCGCGCCCTGCGCGTGACCCGCACCAGCGCGGTCAAAGCCCGCACCCAGGCGATCAACCAGATCCATTCACTGCTGGTCTCCGCACCCGCGGTGCTACGCGAACAGACCATTGGCCTGAACACCGCCGCACTGATCACCACCCTGGCCCGGCTACGACCCGGCCAGGACCTAGCCCACCCGGCGACGGCCACCCGCGCCGCCCTGCGCCTACTGGCACGGCGCTACCAGGCCCTCGACACCGAGATCGCCGAACTCGACAACGCCATCGCCCCGCTGATCCTGCAGGCCTGCCCGGAGCTGCTGGAACTCCGCGGCGTCGGCACCCAGACCGCCGGTACCCTCCTGGTTGCCGCCGGCGACAACCCCGAACGCATGCGCTCCGAAGCCGCGTTCGCCCACCTCACCGGAGCCGCCCCCATCCCCGCCTCCTCCGGCCGCACCGACCGCCACCGCCTCGACCGCGGCGGCAACCGCGCCGCCAACAACGCCCTCTACACCATCGTCCTGGTCCGCATGCGCCACGACGAACGAACCCGCGCCTACGTCGAACGCCGCACCCAGGAAGGACTCACCAAAAAAGACATCATCCGCTGCCTCAAACGCTACGTCGCCCGCGAGGTCTACCACGCACTCACCACCACCCCCACAACACAACAAACCCCTCCAAAAACCGCCGCTTGACATCTATAGGAGCATCCATTCGCCCCAACTCGGTTATGAAGCGAACGGACAGTGTGCGCCTTCTAGCGCGGTTAACAGGCCGTTCGCTTCGATTTTTCGTCAGCGGAGGCCGGTGCCTCGGGCGATCGCCGTTTCGATCAGCGTGGTCAGCAGGGTCGGGTAGTCGATGCCCGTGTGCGCCCACATCCGCGGGTAGAGCGAGATCGCCGTGAAGCCCGGCATCGTGTTGACCTCGTTGACGATCAGCCGGCCGTCCCCGGCGAGGAAGAAGTCGACCCGCGCCAGGCCCTGGCACTCCAGGGCGCGGAAGGCGCGCACCGCGGCATCGCGCAGCTCCTCGATCGCGTCGTCGCCGATCTTGGCCGGGATGTCGAACTCGGTGACGTCGTCGAGGTACTTGGATTCGTAGTCGTACCAGTCGGAATCGCCGGTCACCCGGAGTTCGGCGGGCTGTGAGGCCTCGATCCGGCCGTCCGGGAACTCCAGCACGCCGCACTCGATCTCGCGTCCCACCACCGCCGACTCGATGATCACCTTCGGGTCGGTGCGCCGCGCCTCGGCGATCGCCGCGTCCAGTTCGGCCCAGTCGTCGACCTTGCTGATTCCCAGCGACGACCCGGCCCGCGCTGGCTTGACGAACACCGGCAGCCCGAGCCGCTCGCGCTGCGCGTCGTCCAGCTTGGCCTGGTCGCGGCGCAGCACCTCGTAGCGCCCCACCTCCAAGCCCTCCGCGGCGAGCAGCTTCTTGGTGTACTCCTTATCCATCGACACGGCGCTTGAGAGCACGCCCGGCCCGACGTAGGGCACGTCGGCCATCTCCAGCAACCCCTGGATGGTGCCGTCCTCGCCGAACGCGCCGTGCAGCACCGGGAACACCACGTCGACCGACGACAGCACCTCGCCGCCCCGGCCCGGCTCCAGCAGCACCAGCTCGCGGCGGGTGGGGTCGCCGGGCAGCGCGATGGCCGTGTTCGGCGCGACCTCGGGCGCCTGGCGGTCCCGGATCTCCAGCTGCTTCGGGTCGTCGGTGCCCAGCACCCAAGCGCCCTCGCGGGTGATGCCGACCGGCAGGATCTCGAAACGGTCCTGGTCGAGGTGAGCGAGCACGCTACCGGCGGACACGCAGGAGATGCCGTGCTCGGTGCTGCGTCCGCCGAAGACGACGGCCACCCGGGTCTTGCGCTGTGTCATGCGCCGGACCATACCTGCCGCATTCGGAGGTCGTTTCACAACGGCTTGGTTGGAGACCTCGAGGTGGGACGCGCGTGATCTTCGACTCGGAACCGCTCCTAGGGTGAGTGGCGGAAGAAAACCCGTGAGCGTTTGTGGGTGCCATAGCACCCAAAAACACTCACGGCGTCCTGCGTACCGAAACGCTCGTAGCGATCCGCATAACCGGCCCGAAAACGACGTCACCACCGCCAGCATGTCCCGCACCAACTCCGACTCCAACTCCGACTCCGCCGATGAATCCGACTCCTCATCCGTACCGGTCACCTCCAGATCAACGCCGAACGCAGGCAAAAAACACATCCCGGATCACCCCGATACCGAACCGGGCTAAACGCTCCTCACAGCGCCCAACCCGCGACGACGCAAGCGAGTTCCGCCCGGCAAGCGCCTGACCTGGCGAAGTGCGTCACCTCTTTCCGCACAGCTGGGCCAGGATCGGCAGCGCGCGTTCCAGTTCGCTGCGCGAGCACGCGGCGTAGCCGAGCGCCAACCCGAACCACTGCTGCGGACCGCAGTGGTGGCGTCGCAGCCCGTCGAGCACCAGGCCGCGTTCGGCGGCCGCCGCGACCACCCGCTGCTCGGTCTCCGCGTCCGGCAGCGGCAGCACCACGTGCGCCCCGGCCCGGTCCCCGAACACCTCGACGTCCTCGGCGGCGAGCTTGTCCACCACGAGTGCCCGGCGCTGCGAGAGTTCTCGCCGCAGCCGCCGCAGGTGGCGCCCCAGGTCGCCGTGGCGCGCGAGTTCCACCAGCACGCGCTGCCCTGCCGGGGCCGGGCTGGTGCCGGTGAGATCCCGGTGCTGCAGCACCGAAGCGGCGACCTTGTCTGGTGCCAGCATCCAGCCGGCTCCCAGTGTCGGGGTGAGGATCTTGCTGGTCGTGCCCAGGTGCACGACGACGTCCGGGGCCATCGACGCGAGCACTGGCAGCGGCGCCACGTCGTAGCGGAGCTCGCCGTCGTAGTCGTCCTCGATGATCAGCCAGCCCTCGGAACGCGCCCGCTCCACCAGGGCGATCCGGCGCTCCGCGGGCAGCCGGCCGCCGATCGGGTACTGGTGCGCGGGCGAGCAGTAGACCGCCCGCACGCCGCGCGGAATGGCATCGACCACGATTCCCGCGTGGTCGACCGGAGCCGGCACCACCCGCACGCCCGCCGCCCGCAGCGCGCCCACCGCTCGCTGGTAGCCGGGCTCCTCCACGGCGACCGTCGCGCCACGGCGCAGCACCGCGGATGCCAGCTCGAAGACGGCCGACGTGGTGCCGGCGGTGGCCAGCACGTTCTCCACCGTCAGGCCGCCGACGACCAGACCGCGGTGCCGCAGCAGGTGCTCGACGATGGCTTCGCGGTACTCGACCGCCCCGGCACGATGCGGCCTGGAATCGGGCCCGGTGTCAGCCGCCGCGCGCCAGGCCCGGCGCCACGCCGCCCGGTCGATGCCCTCCACCCACGGCACGCCGGGTGTCAGCACGACCACCGGTTCGTCCGGTCGGCTGTCGCCGTGCTTGGCTCCTGCGGCGGCCTCGGTCTGAGAACCGGGCGGGCTCGTGGTGACGTAGGTGCCCGAGCCGCGCCGGCCGGCGATCCAGCCCTCGGCGTGCAGCTGCTCGTAGGCGGCGGCTGTCACGGTTCGGCTCACCGCGAGGTGGCGGGCGAGCGCGCGCGTGGACGGCAGGCGGTCGCCACCGCGGAGCTGCCCCTTCGTCGCCGCATGCCGCAGCGCGTCGGCGAGCTGCACGGCGAGCGGTCGGCGGTCGTCGCGGTGCAGCTCGATGGCCAGCTCCAGCAGCGGCGAGCTGGCCGCGGGCACGGAATGTGGCATTTCGAAATTCTCCCTGATTGGCACTTCGATAATGCCACTTTCTTAAAGATCCTGTTCCACGTGACCCGACAGCTCTCCACCACAGACCGGACCACCATCCGTCGCGGCAGCGCGCGGGCCCGCACCGAGCGCAGCGACCTGCACGCCACCCTGGACGCGGGCCTGATCTGCCACCTCGGGCTGCTGATCGACGGTTCGCCCCGGGTGCTGCCCACCGGCTACGGCCGCAGCGGCGACACTCTCTACGTCCATGGTTCGACCGGTGCGCGCAGCCTGCGGGAGGCCGCCGAAGGCGTCGAGGTCTGCGTCACCGTCACCCACCTCGACGGGATCGTCTACGCACGCTCGCTGTTCCACCACTCCGTGAACTTCCGCTCCGCGATGATCCACGGACGCGCCCGGGACGTCACCGACGTCGACGAGAAGCTGCAGGCGCTGCGGGTGATCACCGAGCAGCTCGCGCCCGGTTCGTGGGAGCACGCGCGGCAGCCGAACAAGAGGGAGCTGGCTGCGACGGCGGTCATCGCCGTTGACCTCGCCGAGGCGGCGGTGAAGATCCGCAACGGCGGGCCCAACGACGACGCCGAGGACGTCGAGGAAGCCACGGCCTGGGCCGGGGTGCTCCCGCTGAGAACGCACTGGGGCCCGCCGGAACCGTCGGCGGACCTCCCGTCGGGGTTCGAGGTTCCGTCGCACGTCGGCGAACGGGAGCAACCGGCATGAGCATCGTGGAGCTGGAAAATCTCGGCGGCGACCGACCTGCTGCACCTCACGCGCCCCAACCCGATCTGGCGCGCGCTGGAGCACGATCCGCGCCGCGTGCTGTCGATTGTGGACGACTACGCCTACATCCCCGGCCCGTGGTGGGTCGAGGGCGACACCCCGACCAGCTCGGGCGTGCCGACGAGCAACTACGCCAGCGTGCAGCTCTCGGGCGAAGCGGAGCTGGTGGACGCCCCGGCCGCCAAAGGCCACCCTGCTGCAACGCCAGGTGGAGCGCTTCCAGCCGGCGGGCGGGACTGCCGAGATCGCCGCGCACGACGGTCCGTTCCACCGGATGCTCAAGGGAATCCGCGGGCGCGGTCCTTCACGTCGAGTCCGTGACGGCGAAGTTCAAGTACGGCGACAACAAATCGGTGTCGCTAAATCTAAATCGGTGTCGCTGCGGGACTCGGTCGCCCGCCGGCTGGCCGAAGGGACGGTCCCGGGACCGGGCCACGGCCGCCCAGCAACTCCGCCGCATGCGGCGGCGCGCCGAATCCTGACGGTGCCGGAACTCCGCAGTTTCAGCTGAAACTGCGGACCCGCGATGTCGGTCACTCCTGGCTGAGGCCGGTGACGGGGTCGTTGGTGTAGAGGGTCATCCGGGCGCGGGTGGGCCGGTAGACGTGGATGCTCACCGCCGGGTCCGGGCCGTTGTTGTGCACCTGGTGCACGTAGTCCGGGCCGAAGACGCGGGACTGGCCCGCCACCAGCGGGTGCAGCACCTCGTTGCCACCGCGTTGGACGACGCGCTCGGTCAGGGTGCCGGTGACCACGGTGAAGGCGCCGGTGGCACCGCCGTGGTCGTGCAGATCGGTGCGCTGGCCCGGCAGCCAGCTCAGCAGCCACGCCTCGTAGCTCGCGGTACGCGTGATCAGGCCGGACCACCGCTGGTCCGGGTCGTAACGCAGCAGGTGCGTCCACGAGCCGCGGTCGGCAGCGAGTTCACGGGCGATGCGGACCGGGTGCGCGATGGTGAGATCGGCAGGCGCGGCAACGGTATTCGGAGGAACGGCGAACACGGCGGTTGTCCTTCGGGATCGTGATGAGCCCCGGGGCCGTCAGCGCGCGCACCGGCGCGCCGGAAACACCCGGGAATTACGGGAGAACGATCAACACGAAGAACACAGACAGAGCGCGCTGGCGACGCGGCGCAGGTCGATGTGACCCCGTCGATCAGTCATAGCACGCAACAACACGCCGTGAACTGAACCAGTCCGCCGCCCTCACGTCAACTCGAACCCGCAAGATCTCACACTGCGGCACCGCGATTTCAATGGAAATCGAAGGTGCCAGGTTCGACGCAGGGCGCCCAACTGTTCGGGAAGCTGGGTAAAGATGTGAACCCGCGGGCGTCAGGCGAGTGCCTGCAGGGCGTCCGCGACCAGGTCCGCGGGGTCTTCGCAGCCCGCGGAGAACCGGACGAAGCCCGCCGGCACCGGGTCGCCCCACTGGGCCCGGCGGTCGACCGTGCTGTGCAGGCCGCCGAAACTCGTCGCCGCCACTACCAGCTCGCTGCGCCGGACGAACTCGTCGACCGCCGCCGCATCCGCCAGCTCGAACCGGAACACCCCGCCCCAGCGGCGCATCTGCCGCCGTGCAAGATCGTGCGCCGGATCACCAGGCAGGCCGGGCCAGCGCAGCCCGGAAACCGCCGGGTGCCCGCGCAGCGCCTCGACGAGCGCGGCGGCATTCTCGGCCTGCCGCGCCAACCTCAGGTCCAGCGTGCCCATGCTGCGGTGCGCCAGCCAGGTCTCGAACGGGCCGGGGATCGAGCCGGACAGCGTCCGCGCCCGCACGAGCCGCTGCGCCAGCTCCTCGTCGCGGACCGACACGTGCCCCATCAGGATGTCGCTGTGCCCGGACAGCGCCTTGGTGTCGCTGGCCACCACGATGTCCGCGCCCAGCTCCAGCGGTCGCTGCCCGAGCGGCGTCGCCGTGGTGTTGTCCACCGCCAGCAGCGCACCCGCGGCGTGCGCGCGGTCGGCGAGCTCCGCGATGTCGCACACGTCCAGCCCGGGGTTCGACGGGGTTTCCAGCAGCACCAGGCGAACCCCGGCGAACACGTCGTCGTGCCAGGGGCCCGGCGTGTCGATCTCCCGGACGTCCAGCCCCAGGTCGCCCAGCTCGTCGCGCACGAACTGGCGCGTCGCGTAGTACCCGTCGCTGGGCAGGACCACCGCGTCGCCGGGGCGCAGCAGCGCACGCAGCAGGGTGCTGATCGCCGCCATGCCGGACGGCAGCAGGACGCAGTGTCCGCCGTCGAGGTCGCCGATGGCCGACTCCAGCGCCCGCCAGGTGGGATTGCCCGCCCGGCCGTAGAAATCGCTGCCCTGGACGTCCGCACCCAGGTGGAACGGCGCGGCGAAGACCGGCCCCGGCAGCAGCGGCGTCCCGCCGGCCGGTTCCGGGTGCCCGCCGCGCACGCACCGCGTCCCGTCGCCAAGATCCGATGTGGTCACAACTCTCCTGCCTCTTGCCGCCGTGCGTTTCCGAGCCCGGACTCGGGCACATTCTGCGTAGGTGGTCCGGGAACCTCGGTCCCGGAGCAACGCGCGTTCAAGCCTCGCCGAGGATCCGCGACGATGCCCGTTCGCGTGCCCGGGTGGTTTCGAAACGGCCGCGCGCGAGTTCACTCGGGTTTGCGCTCGCGGCCGAGCAGTTCGGCGGCCGCCGGGGCGGGTGCGAGTCCCTCGTGGCAGACCCGGTGCACCACGTCCGTGATCGGCATCTCGACGCCGTGCCGCGCCGCCAGCTGCCGGATCGACGAGCACGATTTCACGCCCTCGGAAACCTGCCCGTGCGCCGCCTCCTGCGCCTGTGCCATGGTTTCGCCGCGCCCCAGCCGCTCGCCGAAGGTCCGGTTGCGCGACAGCGGCGACATGGCGGTGGCGACCAGGTCGCCCAGCCCCGCGAGGCCCGCGAACGTCATCCGGTCGGCGCCCAGCGCGACGCCGAGCCGAGTCGTCTCGGCCAGGCCGCGGGTGATCAGCGAGGACATCGTGTTGTGCCCGAACCCCAACCCTGCGGCCATCCCGCACGCGAGCGCGATCACGTTCTTGCACGCCCCGGCGATCTCGATGCCGACGAGGTCCGTGTTGGTGTAGGGCCGGAAGTACGGCGTCGAGCAGGCGTGCTGCAGCGCGACGGCGCGGCCGTGGTCCGGGCACGCCACCACGGTGGCGGTCGGTTGCTCGGCGGCGATCTCCTTGGCCAGGTTGGGCCCGGAGACGACCGCGACGTGCGCCATCGGCACGTCGGCGACCTCGCCGACAACCTCGCTCATCCGTTTCAGCGTGCTCAGCTCTACGCCCTTGGCCAGGCTCACCAGCGTCGCTTCGGACGGCAGCAGGGGCTGCCACCCGGCTAGGTTCTCGCGCAGCGTCTGGCTGGGCACCGCGAGCACCACCGCGCTCGCGCCGTAGACGGCAACGGCGGCGTCGTCGGTGGCGCGCAGCGTCGGAGGGAGCTGGATGTCCGGTAGGTACGCGGGGTTGCTGCGGCTTTCGTTGATAGCCGCGGCGATCTCCGCGCGCCGCGCCCACAGGACGACTTCGTTGCCCGCGTCGGCGAGCACCTTCGCGAACGTGGTGCCCCAGGAACCGGCACCGAGGACCGTGATCCGCTCAGGCCTCGCCATCGTCACCCCGGCTCTTGCGGGCAGGGCTGTAGAACTCGGTCGGCGGCTGCTCGCCGCGGATCTCGCCGAGCAGATCCCGCACGCCCGTCATCGCCAGGTGCGTGACATCCCGCAGTGCGTGCGTGTCGTGCTCCATGCCGCGGTAGGCCGACAGGTCCAGCGGCTCGCCGAAGGCGATTCGCACGATCTTGCGCGGGAACGGCCGGAACTTCTTCTCGTAGTGGTCGTAAATGTCCCGGGTGCCCCAGCGGGCCGCCGGGATCACCGGGATGTCGTGCGCCAGCGCCAGCCGCGCCACCCCGACCTTCGGCGTCATCGGCCAGCCGTCCGGGTCCTTGGTGATGGTGCCGTCCGGGTAGATCACGATCGTCTTGCCGTGTTGCAGGGCGTCGTGCGCGTCCCGCAGGCTCTTCCGCGCGTCGGCAGTGCCGCGGTAGACCGGGATCTGCTCGACGCCGACCAGGACGCTCTTGAGCACCGGCACGTTCCAGAGCGTGTTCTTCGCGAGGAACCGCGGCACCCGGCCGGCGCGGTGCACGGTCACGGCATCGAAGATCGGGTCCAGGTGAGAGACGTGGTTGAACACCAGCAGCGCGGGCCCCTCGGCGGGGATGCGCTCCAGCCCCGTCACCTCGGTGCGGGCCAGCGCCGCGGTCAGCGGGTAGAAGACCCCGCGGGTGAGGCCGAGCCAGAACTTGCCCATGCCCTGCGCCTTTTCGCTGGTCTGCCTCCGCTGGCGCCGGAGGCTCTTCGGTTCCGCCACGGGATCTCCTTCAACTGGTCGCAAGCGCCCCGACAAGTTACCTGCCGGGCCGGGCGACCAGACATCCCGCACGGCCGAACCGAATGGGTGCCGCGCCCGGGTGCGGTATCCCTGTGACGCGGGCTTGCCCTTCGCCGGCCGACGCCGGGCCTCCGCGTGGTGCGCCTGACGGCAAGTGACCACGCACTGGTTCCATACCCGCCGGCACCGATCCCCGCTCGGCCAGCAGCGCACGCCGGGAGGCCGACGACAAGCGAAGCCGGTACGTGTACCGGGCATGCCCGGCCTCCCCGGTCGTCACCGCTGTCGCCAGGTGGATCACTGTAGCATTTAGTTTATGGCCATCGAAAGCGAGTTCCGCACTGGCAGACACGTAGTTTCCCTCATGCATGCCCACTTGGTTTTCGTCACGAAGTACCGGCACCCTGTGTTCACCGACACACACCTGACCCGCATGGAAGAAATCATGCGGGAGGTATGCGGCGACTTCGAAACCGAGCTGGAAGAGTTCAACGGCGAAGCCAACCACGTGCATCTGCTGGTCAGCTTCCCGCCCAAGGTCGCGGTGTCGAAGCTGGTCAACTCCCTCAAGGGAGTATCCTCCCGGCTGTTGCGTAAGGACTTCGAAGACCTGCAGTTCGCTTACTGGAGAGGTGCCCGGCTGTGGTCGGGCTCGTACTTTGCCGGGTCGGCCGGTGGCGCTCCCATTTCCGCGGTACGCCAGTACATCGAACGGCATACCCGTCCCGCTATTTGAGTGGTCGGCTCAAGCACGGAATCGACGCGCTTTCTCCCCGCCTAAAGAACCGGGCATCCGCGCTACGTTTCTTCGGTGACCGCAGGGTTGTTCCTCATCGTGCCGATCAAGCCGTTGCACCTGGCGAAGTCGCGGCTGCTCGGCGCCGCCGACCGGGGGGCGCGCCGGCCGGCCGCGCACGCCGACCTGGTCACAGCCGTGGCATTGGACACAGTGACCGCCGCGCGCCAGGCGCCGGGCGTCGCCGGAGTCGTGGTGGTGACCTCCGACCCGACGCTCACCGAGGCGTTCACCGCCGACGGAGTCGAGGTTCTCGCGGACACCCCCGCCGCCGGGCTGAACGCCGCGCTGCGGCACGGCGACGCCCAGCTGCGGCAGCGGACCGCCACATCGCGAGTCGGGGCGTTGCAGGCGGATCTGCCCGCCCTGCGGCCCACCGACCTCGCCGCCGCCATCAGCGCCGCCGGGGACGATCGCGCGTTCTGCCCCGACCGGCAAGGCACCGGCACCACGCTGCTGCTGGCCGTGCCCGGCCAGCCGCTTGCCCCCCGCTTCGGGCCCGGCTCCGCCGACGCGCACGCCGGGTCCGGGGCGAAGACGCTCCTGGGCGGCTGGGACTCGCTGCGCTGCGACGTGGACACCGAGGCCGATCTGGCCGTCGCGATGACGCTAGGTCTCGGCCCGAACACCGCCCGCCGGATTTCCTCCAGCGGCGCTCGCCCGCCTGGTGTTCAAGGACCCGTACGGGAGTGTTCACCCCAAGACCGCGAACGTCACATGGCCACGTCAGCGGTCGATTCAGAACGCCCTGATGAGTGACAATGGGCTGGTGAGCACCGACAGCAGCGACAGGGTCCCGAAGCAGCCCGCCAAGCGAACCTCCAACGGCCGGTCCGCGCAGCGGACGCCACGCCCCGCTCGCCGCGCCGGCAATCCCGTCGCTGCCGACGCACCGGCAGCCAGCACTGCGGCCACCCCGGAGGCGGCCCAGACCACGACCTCCGAGGGCGCCCGGGTTCCGGCGGCCCCGCCCGCGGTGACCCGCGCGGCTGCCACCACCGACCTGCCCGAGGAACGCTACCTCAACCGCGAACTGTCCTGGCTGGACTTCAACGCGCGGGTGCTCGCGATCGCCGAGGACCGGTCGCAGCCGGTGCTGGAGCGCGCCAAGTTCCTCGCGATCTTCGCGTCCAACCTGGACGAGTTCTACATGGTCCGGGTCGCCGGGCTGAAGCGCCGCGAGGAAACCGGGCTTTCGGTGCGCAGCTCCGACGGGCTCACCCCGCACGAGCAGCTGGTCCGGATCTCCGCCCGCAACCAGGACCTGGTGGAGAAGCAGGGCCGGGTCTTCCTCGACGATCTCCTGCCGGAGCTGGCGGCGCACGGCGTTCGGTTCCTGCGCTGGTCCGAGCTGGGGAGCGACGACCAGGCCAAGCTGAGCCGCTACTTCGAGGACCACATCTTCCCGGTCCTCACGCCGCTGGCGGTCGACCCGGCGCACCCGTTCCCCTACATCTCGGGGCTATCGCTGAACCTCGCGGTCACCGTCGCCGACCCGGACGCCGGGCTGCGGCGCTTCGCGCGCGTCAAGGTGCCCGACAACGTGCCGCGGCTGATCCGCGTCGAATCCGACCGGGAGAACGAGACCGCCACCTTCCTGCCGCTGGAGGAACTCATCGCCGCGCACCTCGGGAAGCTGTTCCCCGGGATGCGGGTCGCCGAGCACCACATCTTCCGGGTCACCCGCAACGCCGACCTGGAGGTCGAGGAGGACCGCGACGAAGACCTGCTGCAGGCGATGGAGCGGGAACTCGCGCGCCGCCGCTTCGGGCCGCCGGTGCGGCTGGAAGTGACCGACACGATGAGCGAGAACATGCTCGAACTCCTGTTGCGCGAGCTGGAGGTCGACCAGCACGACGTGGTTGAGGTCAAGGGACTGCTGGACCTGTCGTGCCTGTTCCAGCTGGACCGGTTGCAGCGCCCGGACCTCAAGGAGTCGCCGTTCGTGCCCGCGACGCACCCGGCGTTCGCCGAGGGCCAGACGCCGAAGAGCATCTTCTCCACGCTGCGCGAGGGCGACGTGCTGGTGCACCATCCCTACGACTCGTTCTCCACGTCGGTGCAGCGGTTCATCGAGCAGGCCGCGGCCGACCCGCACGTGCTGGCCATCAAGCAGACGCTGTACCGGACTTCCGGTGACTCGCCCATCGTCAACGCCCTCATCGACGCCGCCGAAGCGGGCAAGCAGGTGGTGGCGCTGGTGGAGTTGAAGGCGCGGTTCGACGAGCAGGCCAACATCCAGTGGGCGCGGACCCTGGAGCGCGCCGGGGTGCACGTCGTCTACGGCCTGATGGGGTTGAAGACGCACTGCAAGACCGCGCTCGTGGTGCGCCAGGAAGGTTCCACGATCCGCCGCTACTGCCACCTGGGCACCGGCAACTACAACCCGAAGACCGCGCGAATGTACGAGGATCTGGGCCTGCTGACGGCCTCCCCGGAGATCGGCGCCGACCTCACCGACCTGTTCAACGTGCTCACCGGCTACGCCCGGCACGGCCAGTATCGCCGGATTCTGGTGTCGCCGCAGGGCATCCGCAACGGCATCGTGGAGCGCGTAGAGGCCGAGATCGAGCGTGCCCGGCAGGGGTTGCCGTGCGGCATCAGGATGAAGGTGAACTCGCTGGTCGACGAGCAGATCATCGACACCCTGTACCGGGCTTCGCTGGCCGGTGTGCCGGTGCGCGTGGTGGTGCGCGGGATCTGCTCGCTGAAGGCCGGCGTGGAGGGTCTGAGCGAGAACATCGAGGTGCGCTCGATCCTGGGCCGCTTCCTGGAGCATTCCCGGGTGTTCCACTTCGTCGGCATCGACGAGCACTGGATCGGCAGCGCCGACATGATGCACCGCAACCTGGACCGGCGGATCGAAACCCAGGTGCAGGTCACCGACATCAAGCTCACCCGGCAGCTCGACGCGATGCTGGATTCGACGCTGCACCCGGCCACCCGCTGCTGGGTGCTCAACGCGAAGGGCGACTGGGAGGCGTCGCCGCGCAGCGGAGAGCAAGTTCGCGATCACCAAGCGGAAATGCTGCGCCTGCACGGCGCCAAGGTGTCCTGAGGAAGATGAGCGTGACCGAGAACCAGCCGGCGCCCGGCGGAATCGACGACGAACCAGTCGACGCACCGCCTGCCCCGGTCCGGGCGGCCGGTGCGGTGCTTTGGCGCGATGGTGGCGACGGCCCCGAAGTGGCGCTGGTGCACCGGCCCCGCTACGACGACTGGTCGCTGCCGAAGGGCAAGCTCGACCCCGGCGAGCTCTCCGCGCACGCGGCGGTCCGCGAGGTGTCCGAGGAGACCGGGTTTTCCTGCGTGCTGTCGCGTTTCCTGACGCGGGTGAACTACTCGGTGCCGGAATCCAACGGCGGCCGCGCGCCGAAGGTGGTCGACTACTTCACCGCCCGGGCGGCTGACGGCGTATTCGCGCCAAACGACGAAGTGGACGAACTGCGCTGGCTGCGTACCGACCAGGCACGGGGCCGGCTGAGCTATCCGCACGACGTCGGCGTGCTCGACGCATTCGAGGAGTTGCCGGCCGAGTCCGCGACCGTGTTGCTGGTGCGGCACGCGAAAGCGGGCAAACGCTCCGAATGGACGGGCGACGACACCCTTCGGCCACTCACCGAAGCGGGACGGCAACAGAGCGATGCATTGCATTCGCTGTTGCCGTTGTTCGGCCCGGCCCGGATCTATTCCGCACCGCGACTGCGCTGCGAACAAACGGTGGCGCCGATCGCCGAAGACCTCAGAATCGGGATTGCCATCGAGCCGCTGTTTTCCGAAGAGGGCTATCTGGGCGATCCGGACGCGGGCGTCGACCTGATGCTGCGGGTGGCGGCCGGCGCGGGCCCCGCGGTGGTGTGCAGCCAGGGCGGCGTCATCCCGGACCTGGTGGCGCGGCTGGCCGATTCCGCCGGGTTGCCGCTCGGCGAGGTAGCCAGCCGCAAGGGCAGCGTGTGGACGCTGACGTTCAGCGGGGACCGGTATTCCGGCAACGGGAGCGGCCCGGCACTGCGGCTGGCCGCGGCCGACTACCTCGCGGACCCGCTCGCCTAACCGGCGAAGCGGGGAGAGCGCAGAAAAGAGACGGACGCGTCGGCGAATTTCGGTGCCGGCGAAATATTCCGCCGACGCCCCGGCTCCAGCTGACGACCGCGCCCGCACCGCACCACGCGCGCTGAGGTGCTGGACGGGCGCTGTCCGGCGCTGATCGCGCCGTGTGGGCGTTGCTCATAGCCCACGGGTGAAACTCGTGCGACCGCCGGAGATGCGGCGGTCACGGCCTTCTCATGGCCGTTTCCGGTCATCGCCTGACGTCGGGGCGATGACCGGGCGACCGGGGGAACGCCGTGAGCGGGCGGCTCGTAACCCACGTGGGGGTTATCTCGCCGCCCGCTCGGTCCACTGGTGCTCGCTGCGGAAGCCCGCGATCACTTCTTCGTGGTCTTGCGCGTCGTCGTCGCCTTCTTGGTAGCCGGACGGGTCGTCTTGGCCGCGGTCGTGGTGGCCTTGGCCGTCGTCGCCCGCTTCGCGGTGGACTTCGCCGGGGTCGCCTTCGCAGCGGTCGCCTTGGTGGCGGTCCGCTTCGGGGCCGCCTTGGTGGCGGTCGCCTTCGCTGCGGCGGCGCCGGTCGCGGTCTTCGTCGCGGCCGCCCGGGTGGTGGTGGCAGCCTTGGCGCGAGTACCGGCAGCGGCCCTGGTGACGCCCGCGGTCTTGGTGGTGGCACCACGGGTGGTGGCCGCCTTGGCAGCGGAGACGCGCGGCAGTTTCCGCTGTCCGCCCACGACTTCCTTGAACTGGGTGCCGGCGCGGAAGGCGGGCACGTTGGTCTTCTTGACCTTCACGCTCTCACCGGTGCGCGGGTTGCGAGCGGTGCGTGCGGCGCGGGCCCGCTTCTCGAAAACCCCGAAGCCGGTGATGTTGACCTTCTCGCCTTTGTTGACGTTGCGAACGATGATGTCCACAACGCTTTCCACAGCCTGGCTGGCGGTCTTCTTGTCTCCGAGGCGTTCCGCCAGAGCCTCGATAAGCTGGGCCTTGTTCACTTCAGTCCCTCCCAGGACACAACAACGGCCCCGTTGGGCCGACTCAATGTCAACGGTAAAGCCCCGGACAAACAAATGCCATTCGCCACGCCTCTTTTTTTCGTTGGGGCGTGGGCATTCGCGTCCGGGAAACGGGGTCCGCGGGGCTCCTGGAGCAACTGTTCAGTTGTCCCCCGAAGGGCGAGTTTTTCCTTTCACAACGGGAAAAACTCGCCCCCGGAAGGCTTCTCGATCAGCCCTGCCGAGCGGGCAGGGTCGCCGGTTTGAAGCTAGGGCGAGCTTGCTCAAAAGTGTCGATCGTCTCGGCGTGGCGAAGGGTCAGACCGATGTCGTCGAGCCCTTCCAGCAACCGCCAGCGGGTGTAGTCGTCGATGCTGAAGGGCACCGTGAGGTCCTTGGCGTGCACGGTCCGCCGCTCCAGATCGACCGTCACGGCGGTGCCCGGCTCGTTCTCCAAGAGCTTCCACAGCAGTTCCACATCGGACTGCTCGCACTGGGCCGCCAGCAGCCCCTGCTTGCCCGAGTTGCCGCGGAAGATGTCCGCGAAGCGGCTGGAGATGACCACCCTGAAGCCGTAGTCCTTCAGCGCCCATACGGCGTGCTCGCGCGACGACCCGGTGCCGAAGTCGGGGCCGGCGACCAGCACGCTGCCGTTGCGGAAGGTCTCGTGGTTGAGGATGAAGTTCTCGTCCGCGCGCCAGGCGGCGAACAGGCCGTCCTCGAAGCCGGTGCGGGAAACCCGCTTGAGGTAGACCGCCGGGATGATCTGGTCGGTGTCCACGTTGGACCGGCGCAGCGGGACGCCGATCCCGGTGTGCGTCTTGAACGGTTCCATCGTCACTGCTCCTGATGGGTGGGGTGCCAGTTTTCGTCCTTGCAGCGGCGCAGCCGCTTGGCCCACGCACGCACGGTGACCACCCGCGAGTCCCGTCGGGGATACCGGACCGAGGAGACGTCTGAGGTTCCGCACGGGACCACCTGCGCGAGCTGAGTTCAACTTTCAGTCGAGGTCTTCGGGGGCGGACAGGGTTCCGCGCACGGCGGTGGCCGCGGCGACCAGCGGGGAGACCAGGTGGGTGCGGCCGCCCTTGCCTTGCCTGCCCTCGAAGTTGCGGTTGGAGGTCGACGCGCTGCGCTCGCCCGGCGTGAGCTGGTCCGGGTTCATGCCCAGGCACATCGAACAACCGGCCGAACGCCATTCCGCGCCGGCGGCGGTGAAAACCTCGTGCAGCCCTTCGGACTCCGCCTGCTGGCGGACCTTCATCGAGCCGGGCACGACGAGCATCCGCACGTCCGCGGCGACCTTGCGGCCCTTGAGGACCTCGGCGGCGGCGCGCAGGTCCTCGATCCGGCCATTGGTGCAGGAGCCGAGGAACACGGTGTCCACGGACACCTCGCGCAGCGGCGTCCCGGGGGTCAAGCCCATGTACGCCAAGGCCTTCTCGGCGGCGAACCGCTCGCCCTCGTCGACGATCTGCGCCGGGTCCGGCACCTGCTCGCCCAGCGGCAGGCCCTGCCCCGGGTTGGTGCCCCAGGTGACGAACGGGGTCAGTTCATCCGCGTTCAGCGTAACTTCTGCGTCGAATGTGGCGTCGTCGTCGGTGCGCAGCGTCTTCCAGTACTCGACGGCGGCGCCCCACTCGGCGCCCTCGGGGGCGTGCGGGCGCCCCTCGAGGTAGTCGAAAGTCGTTTCGTCGGGCGCGATCATGCCGGCCCGCGCGCCCGCCTCGATCGACATGTTGCAGATCGTCATGCGGGCTTCCATGGACAGCTGGCGGATCGCTTCGCCGCGGTACTCCAGGACGTAGCCCTGGCCGCCGCCGGTGCCGATCTTCGCGATAACGGCCAGGATCACGTCCTTGCTGGTGACTCCCGGGCGCAGGGTGCCTTCGATGTTGATGGCCATGGTCTTGAACGGCTTCAGCGGCAGCGTCTGGGTGGCCAGCACGTGCTCGACCTCGGAAGTGCCGATGCCGAAGGCCAACGCGCCGAAAGCGCCGTGCGTCGAGGTGTGGCTGTCGCCGCAGACCACGGTGGTGCCCGGCTGCGTCAGGCCGAGCTGCGGCCCGACGACGTGCACGATGCCCTGCTCGGCGTCGCCCATCGGGTGCAGGCGGATGCCGAATTCCTCGCAGTTCTTCCGCAAGGTGTCGACCTGCGTGCGGGACACCGGGTCGGCGATCGGCAGGTCGATCCCGGTGGTGGGCACGTTGTGGTCTTCGGTGGCCAGCGTCAGATCGGGGCGGCGCACCGGCCGGCCCGCCAACCGAAGCCCTTCGAAGGCCTGCGGACTGGTGACCTCGTGCACCAGGTGGAGATCGATGTAGAGCAGGTCTGGCTCGTGCCCTTCACCACGGCGCACGATGTGCGCTTCCCAAACCTTCTCCGCGAGCGTTTTTCCCATCGTTGCTCCCAGTCGAGCCTGCCGAGACCCGGAAAAGGGCCTTCCCACAGAATGGACTTCCCAGATGCCGGGAAGCTAGTATCGGTACGTGGGACAGCATAGCGGCATCGGAGTACTGGACAAGGCGGTGGCCGTTCTCCAGGCGGTGGCCAGCGAACCGTGCGGCCTAGCCGAACTGTGCAGCCGTACGGGGCTGCCAAGGGCAACGGCGCACCGCCTAGCAGTGGGCCTGGAGGTCCACCGCCTGTTGAGAAGGGGCTCGGACGGACGCTGGCGCCCAGGAGCGGCCCTGGCGGAACTGGCGGGGGGAGCGGTAGATCCTCTCCTCGAAGCAGCAACGACGGTCCTGCCCAAGCTAAGGGATGTCACGGGAGAAAGCGTCCAGCTCTACAGGAGGGACGGAATGCAACGCCTGTGCATAGCAACGGCGGAACCCCCGAGCGGCCTGCGGGACACGGTGCCGGTGGGAACGCCCCTCTCGATGACGGCAGGCTCGGGAGCCAAGGTCCTGGCGGCCTGGTCGGACCCCGCAACCCAGAGAGCGGTCCTCGCGGAAGCGGTCTACGGCGAGAGAATCCTCATGGAGGTCCGCAGAAGAGGCTGGGCCCAAAGCGTGGCGGAAAGGGAGCCGGGGGTGGCAAGCGTCTCAGCCCCGGTCCGCGACGCCCAAGGCAACGTGGTGGCGGCCATATCGGTCTCGGGCCCGATCGACAGAATGGGCCGCCGCCCGGGAGCCCGTTGGGCAGCAGACCTGCTAGCAGCAGCAGATGCCCTCCAAAACCGCCTATAACCCCAACAGCGCGGTGCGGGCCAAAACCCGCACCGCCAAGAACGCCGCACGACGCCTGGCGCATTGCTAAGTGGCGGAACGAGAAGTGCCCCGCTCGCAGACTCTGCGAGCGGGGCACTTGCTGGTAGTCCCGACGGGATTTGAACCCGCGCTACCGCCTTGAGAGGGCGGCGTCCTAGGCCGCTAGACGACGGGACCGCGCAACAAGAAGAACTCTACAACACCCCATAAGCCCCTAGAACACCCACCCCCTACCGACCCCCCACCCCCCACCGCCAACACACAAGACGCACGGCGACCGCGGTCCACAAAACCGATTCCAAAAACCCAAAACCACCACCACAACCCAAGCAACCCCCAATGCCCAAACAAAATTAGCCCCAAGCCCCACCCCGAACCCCCCAAGCACCCAGATGAAGCCGGTCCGGACTCCCCAAGCCCCAGAAGACCCCACGCCAGATGCCCGAATGAAGCCGGTCCGGACTCCCCAAGCCCCAGAAGACCCCACGCCAGATGCCCGAATGAAGCCGGGCTGGACTCCCAAGCCCCAGATGGTCCGTCCGCTGGTCGGAAACCCAGACCGGGTACGCCCCAATCCCAAGGAGCAAACAAGAAAGCAACCCCCGCACCGTGGGGGGCATGGGGGGCTCGGCCCCCCAAACAAAAAACGGAAAGGGCCATATCTGCGGAATCGCAGATATGACCCTCCCACCCTTGTAGTCCCGACGGGATTTGAACCCGCGCTACCGCCTTGAGAGGGCGGCGTCCTAGGCCGCTAGACGACGGGACCGCGTTGTTGAGAGATCACGGGGTGATCTGCTCGCTGGGGTACCAGGACTCGAACCTAGACTAACTGAACCAGAATCAGTCGTGCTGCCAATTACACCATACCCCATGGTGCCGAACGGCCAGCTCCGTTTCCGATCTCCTGCGAGGAGTTCGGCTTTCGGATCGCTGCCCGCCGCGTTGATAAGAATGTTAGACCATCCCTTCAGAGGCCCGAAAATCGCCCCCCTCTGTTTGGGATCGTCGCAGGTAGCGGCGGTCGCAGCGACCCGGGGCGGCCTAGTGGCGGATCAGCTCGGCGGCGCGGTGCGGGGCCTGAGCGCCGTCCGCTCGGAAGGGTACCGCGGGCAGGTCGCTCACGAGGAGTTCCGGGAGTTCGTAGAGGCTCGTGATGCTCGGCACGCCGGCGGACGGGTCCTGGGTTCCGCCGCGGTTGAGCCAGACGCCGTGGAGGCCGGCGCGGCTGGCGCCGAGGGCGTCGGTGTCGAGCTTGTCCCCGACGTGGACGACTTCTTCGGGGCGGAGGCCAAGCTCGTCGCAGGCGGCGTGGAAAATGCGCGGGTCCGGTTTGGCGACACCGATCTCGGCCGAGATGATGAGCGCGTCAAAGGCGTCGGCGAGGCCGACGGCGGCGATCTTCTTGCGCTGGTAGCCGCTGGGGGCGTTGGTGATCGCGGCGAGCTGGAGGCCGCTGGCGCGCAGCCAGTCGAGGCAGGGCCGGGCGTCGTCGAACAGGGTCCAGGCGCGCTGCATGGCGGCCATGCGCACGGTTTCGCGGCGGGCGGCTTCGGAGGTTTCCAGTTCTTCGCCGAAGGCCGCGAAGAACGCGCTGGTGCGTTCGACGCACATCGCGTCGAAGTCGATCTCGCCGGTGACGAACCGCACGTAGTGCTGGTCCGTGGTGCGCTGCCACACCTGCCAGGCGCGGTCGGTGCCGACGAGTTCCCGCAGGGCATGCCGCGCGGCTCTGCCGCTGTCGAGCAGGGTGTCGTCGAGGTCGAGGCAGACCGCCTTGATCTGGCCGAGTTCATGGATGGTCGAAATTTCAGGCGCGGATGTCACCCCGAGAGGCTAGGCGTTCACCCGCTGCGTCCGACTCGGCCAATTTGGTGATCCTGTTGGCCTGTTTCGGTTGAGTCCGGTTGGCGGCACGAGGTCGTGGGTACGAGCGCACCCACGACCTCGTGCCGGAGCTCACTGGTTCAGCCGAGGGCCTTCCGCAGGCGTTCGAGGGAGATGTCGCGGCCGAGAAGTTCCATCGACTCGTACAGCGGCGGCGACACGGTGCGCCCGGTGATCGCCACCCGCACCGGCGCGAAGGCCTTGCGGGGCTTGATGCCGAGCCCGTCGACGACGGAGTCCTTCAGCGCCTGCTCGATGGCGGCCGTGGTCCATTCCGGCAGCGCTTCGAGGGCGTTGATGGCGGCTTCCAGGACCGGCTTGGCGTCTTCGCCGAGGGCCTTCTCGGCGGAGGCAGGTTCGGGCGCGAAGTCCTCGCCAGCGAACAGGAAGCCCATCATGCCGACCGCGTCGGAGAGCACGATCAGCCGCTCCTGCACCAGCGGCGCCGCGGCGCGCACGGTGGCGAGCTGCTGCTCGGTCGGCTCGGCCGGGAGCACGCCGCCCTGGATGAGGTAGGGCACCACGCGGTCGACGAAGTGGTCGGGCGCGAGGGCGCGCAGGTGCGCGGAGTTGATCGCGTCGGCCTTCTTCTGGTCGAAGCGCGCCGGGTTGGCGCTGACCCGGCCGATGTCGAAGGCGTCGACCATCTCGTCGAGGCTGAACACGTCGCGGTCGTCGGAGATGGACCAGCCGAGCAGCGCCAGGTAGTTCAGCAGGCCCTCGGGGAGGAATCCCCGGTCGCGATGGTGGAACAGGTTGGACTGCGGGTCGCGCTTGGAGAGCTTCTTGTTGCCCTCGCCCATGACGAACGGCAGGTGGCCGAACTCGGGCGTGAAGTCGGTGGCACCGATGCGCTGCAGCGCCTCGTAGAGCGCGATCTGGCGGGGCGTGGACGACAGCAGGTCTTCGCCGCGCAGCACGTGGGTGATGTGCATCAGCGCGTCGTCGACCGGGTTTGTCAGGGTGTAGAGCGGGTCGCCGTTGGCGCGCACCAGGACCGGGTCCGGGACGCTGCCGGCGGGAAAGGTGATCTCGCCGCGCACCAGGTCGGTGAAGGTGATGTCGCGGTCGGGCATCCGCAGCCGCAGCACGGGCTTGCGGTCTTCGGCGCGGAAGGCCGCGAGCTGCTCGTCGGTGAGGTCGCGGTCGTAGTTGTCGTAGCCTAGCTTGGGATCGCGCCCCTTTGCCTTGTGGCGGGCTTCGATCTCGTCCGGGCTGGAGTAGGACTCGTAGAGCTCGCCGGCGGCCAGCAGTCGCTGGGCGATGTCAGCGTAGCTGTCGCGCCGCTCGCTCTGCCGGTAGGGGCCGTAGGGTCCGCCGACACCGGGGCCTTCGTCCCAGTCGAGGCCCAACCAGCGCAGCGCGTCGAGGATCGCCTGGTAGGACTCCTCGGTGTCCCGGCTGGCGTCGGTGTCCTCGATGCGGAACACCAGGGTGCCCTTGTTGTGCCGGGCGAACGCCCAGTTGTAGAGGGCCGTGCGGATCAGGCCGACGTGCGGGGTGCCGGTCGGCGAGGGACAGAACCGGGCTCGGACGGGCCTGGCGTCGACTTTTGCTGCGGCTTCTGGCGTGCTCATAACACATCAAGCCTAGCCACCCGCCGTCGGCGGTTGACGGGCGCATCCGGGCAAGGCATCCTGAATTTATTCAACGACCGTTGAAAAACTGGAGGGGATCGCAATGGAGCGAACCACCTGCTGCGTGGTCGGCGGCGGACCGGCGGGGATGGTGCTGGGGCTGCTGCTGGCCAGGGCCGGCGTCGAGGTGACCGTGCTGGAGAAGCACGGCGACTTCCTGCGGGACTTCCGCGGCGACACGGTGCACCCCACCACGCTGCAGCTCCTCGACGACCTGGGCCTGGCCGAGCGGTTCGCCGAACTCCCGCAGCGCCGCCTGAACCAGGTGCGGCTGCCCATCGGCCAGGCGGGCGAGCTGTTCACCTTCGGGGACTTCAAGTCGCTGAAGGTGAAATACAACTACATCGCGATGGTCCCGCAGTGGGACTTCCTGGACATGCTGGCCGACGCAGGCAAGCAGGAGCCGACGTTCACCCTGCGGATGAACACCGAGGCGACGGAACTGATCCGGGAACGCGGCCGGGTCAACGGGGTGCGCTACCGCACCACCGACGGCGAGACCGGCGAACTGCGCGCCACCATCACGGTGGCCTGCGATGGGCGGAAGTCTTTCGTGCGCGAGATGCCGGAGCTCGGCCTGCAGGACTTCCCTACGCCGATGGACGTTCGGTGGTTCCGGATTCCGCGGCAAACCGGCGATCTGGCGGGCGGCATCGGCCTGATCCGCGAACGCACCTTCACCGCCATGTTCGACCGCGGCGACTACTTCCAGGTCGCGTCGATCATCGGCAAGGGCACCGACGCGGAGGGCCGCAACCGGCCCATCGAGGAGTTCAACGAGCGCCTGGTCCGCTTCTTCCCCTGGCTGGCCGGGCGGGACCTAGTGCAGAGCTGGGAGGACGTCAAGCTGCTGCACGTGACCCTGGACCGGTTGCGCAAGTGGCACGTGCCGGGCCTGCTGTGCATCGGCGACGCTGCGCACGCGATGTCACCGGTCGGCGGCATCGGGATCAACCTGGCGGTGCAGGACGCCGTCGCGGCGGCGCGCCACCTCGCCGAGCCGCTGCGCAACGGGCGTTTGGAGCGCAAGCACGTGGCGGCGGTGCAGCGGCGGCGCTGGCCGACCACGGTGCTGATCCAGCGGCTGCAGCGCATTATTCACGAGAACGTGATCTCCCCGGCGCTGCGCGGAGAAATCGACTTCGGCAGCACCGCGCGCCTGCCGCTCCCCCTGCGGGCGGTCTCGAACGCCCCGTGGCTGCGCAGGATCCCCGCGTACGTCCTCGCCTACGGAGCGGTCCGCGAACGCCCGCCGAAGGCGGCCCTCCGCTGACGACCGGGCCGTGGAAACCCGCAATTTCCATTGAAATCGAAGGTCCGATTTCAATGGAAATTGCGGAGACCGGGTGGTGCCTGGGGTTCCGGTACCCGGATCGGCTGCGCGGAAGAACGGGCCCGAAAACCCGCTCTACCCCTGCACTATCTCCGCACTATCCCTGCAATAGCCCGGATCTAGGCCCGCACTATCCCTGCAATAGCCCGGATCTAGCCCCGCACTATCCCCGCGCTATCCCAGATCTGGCCCGGCTCTATCCCTGTTGGACGGGATTGGTGAGGGTGCCGAGGCCGTCGATGGACACCGACACCTTCTGGCCCGCCTGCATCGGGCCCACGCCGGCCGGGGTGCCGGTGAGGATCACGTCGCCGGGCAGCAGCGTCATCACCCGCGAGATCCACGAAACCAGCGCCGCGACGTCGTGCAGCAGCAGCGAGGTGCGCGAGTCCTGCTTGAGCTCGCCGTCCAGTTCGGTGCGGATCCCGAGGTCCGCCGGGTCCGCCGCGGTGTCGATCCACGGGCCCAGCGGGCAGAACGTGTCGTAGCCCTTGGCCCGCGTCCACTGCCCGTCGGCCTTCTGCTGGTCGCGCGCGGTGACGTCGTTGGCGATCGTGTAGCCCAGCAGCACCTCGGTGCCGCGGGCCTCCGGCACGTCTTTGCACGGCTGCCCGACGACGGCGGCGAGTTCGCCCTCGAAGTCCACCCGCTCGGAGTTCGGCGGCAGCTTGATGGCGGCGTTGGGGCCGATCACCGAGGTGGACGGCTTCATGAAGATCACCGGGTTCTCCGGTGGTTCCGAGCCCATCTCGCGGGCGTGCTCGGCGTAGTTCTTGCCCACGCAGATGACCTTCGTGGGCAGGATCGGGGCGAGCAGCCGGACATCGGCCACCGGCCACTTGCGACCGGTGAACGTCGGGTCGCCGAACGGGTGCTGGTCGATCTCGACCGCGAGCACCTTCTCCTGCGGTGCGGCCGGATCCGGCTCCAGTGCGACGAAGGACACCCCGTCGGAGTGGGCGACACGTGCCAAGCGCAAGACGAACCTCCGGGATCAACTGCGGACTTCGGGTGAGGGGCACCCATGACAACAAACATACTTGGGCCCGGGTGCCCCTCACCCATTCCCCGGCCGGGGCACAGCGACGCGATCAGCCGCGGGCGCTGATCGCGTTGCGCCGCAAGGCCTTGTACACCAGCGCGTCGCAGAGCGCGAGCCAGCTCGCTTCGACGATGTTGCCGTGCACGCCCACAGTGGTCCACTCCTCCTCGCCGTCGCGGGATTCCACGAGCACCCGGGTGACCGCGTCGGTGCCGGGGGCGTCGATGAGGATGCGGACCTTGTAATCGGCCAGTTCGACGGTTTCCAGCCACGGCAGGTGCGGCACCAACGCCTTGCGCAGCGCGGCGTCGAGGGCGTTGACCGGCCCGTTCCCCTCTGCGGTGGCGATCACGCGCTCCCCCACGACGTGCACCTTGACCGTAGCTTCGGAGACCACGTCGCCGTCCGAACGGTGGTCTAGCACCACCCGGTAGGACTCCAGCTCGAACGGCGCATCGACCGGCTCGCTGCCGGCCGCGACGGCCATTTCCCGGCGCAGCAACAGTTCCAGCGACGCGTCGGCCGCTTCGAAAGACCAGCCGCGGGCTTCTAGCTCCTTCACCTGGCGCACCGCCCCCGTGACGGCGGCCGGCGACTCGGTGAGGTCGAGACCGAGCTCGGCGCCCTTGAGCTCCAGGCTGGCGCGCCCGGCCATTTCGGTGACCAGCACCCGCATCCCGTTGCCCACCACCGCCGGGTCGATGTGGTTGTAGAGCTCGGGGTCCACTTTGATCGCGCTCGCGTGCAGCCCGGCCTTGTGCGCGAAGGTCGACTGGCCGACGTAGGCCTGGTGCGTGTCAGGTGCCAGGTTGGCGATTTCGGCCAGCGCGTGCGAAACCCTGGTCAGCTCGCGCAGCTTTCCCTCCGGCAACACCGGCATCTCCAGTTTCATGGCGAGATTGCCGATCACGGCGAACAGATCCGCGTTCCCCGCCCGCTCCCCGTAGCCGTTGGCGGTGCACTGCACGTGCGTCGCACCGGCTTGCACGGCCGCGATGCTGTTGGCCACCGCACATCCGGTGTCGTCCTGGCAGTGGATCCCGACGCGGAATCCCGTGCGCGATACGACTTCGCCGACCGTCTCGGCCAGTTGCAGCGGCAGCTGCCCGCCGTTGGTGTCGCACAGCACGACGACGTCGGCGCCCGCGTTCGCGGCGGATTCCAGCACGCGCAGCGAGGTGTCGGGGTCGAAGGCGTAGCCGTCGAAGAAGTGCTCGGCGTCGAGGAACACCCGGCGCCCCTCGCCGACCAGGTAACGCACGGTGTCCGCCACCATCGCGCAGCTCTCGGCCACATCGGTGCGCAGCGCCCGCTCGATGTGCCGCCGGTCCGATTTGGCCACCAAGGTCACCACCGGGGCCCGCGAATCGAGCAGGGCCCGGACTTGCCGATCTTCGTCCACTTTGATCCCGGCGCGGCGGGTGGAGCCGAAGGCCACCAGCGCGGCGTGTTCGAGATCGAGTTCTCCGGCGGCGGCGCGGTGGAAGAATTCGGTGTCCTTGGGCAGCGCGCCGGGCCAGCCGCCCTCGATGAAGCCGACGCCCAGGGAGTCCAGCAGCCGCGCGACCGCCAGCTTGTCGGTGACCGAATACGAAATTCCCTCGCGCTGCGCGCCGTCCCGCAAGGTCGTGTCGTACAGGTGGAAGTCGTCGCCCAGCGGCGTTCCGGCCGGGTTGGTGCGGGTCACTGGTTTTCTCCCGTCGGCGTCGGAGATGGATTGCAGCGGCAGCGCAGGCAACAAAAAAGACCCCCCGCGGATGCGAGAGGTCAGCGCGCCGGGGTGCGGAGTCGTCTACCCGGCGCGCTCGCCAATAATGATCACACTGCGGAAAGCCACGCACCTATGCTGCCACAATGCACCACCGGATCACCAGATGACCACGAATTCCCAGCATCCGGACGTGACGTCAGGACCTGCCGTCCCAGGAACCGGGTTACCCGTTGGCGTCGCTTGCTGGACGAGCTCGAGCAGAAGGTGGAGAAGCAGCAGGCGACACACCTGCTCCCAGCCGCCGGTGTTGTCGTCGACCGCGTCACTCGCGTTTTGGTGCGACTCGCCGGTTGCACATCGGGCCGGCGAAAAGGGCGCCCCGACCGGGACGCCCTCCTCCACTTCGAACTCCGATCAGGCCTGCGGAGCGACCTCGCGGGAGGAGACCAGCGCCGCGAGGCGGTCGCCGACCGCGAAGGTGGCACCCGGGGCCGAGTGGTCGCGGGTGGCCAGGTCGAACGCTACCGACGCCTCGACCCGCTTGGCGGCATCGGTCAGGCCGACGTGGTCGAGCAGCATCGCGACCGACAGCACCGCCGCGGTCGGGTCCGCCACGCCCTGCCCGGCGATGTCCGGCGCGCTGCCGTGCACCGGCTCGAACATGCTCGGGTTGCGCCGGGTGGCGTCGATGTTGCCGCTGGCGGCCAGCCCGATGCCGCCGGTGACCGCGCCCGCCAGGTCGGTGATGATGTCGCCGAAGAGGTTGTCGGTGACGATCACGTCGAACCGGCCCGGGTCGGTGACCAGGTGGATGGTCGTGGCGTCCACGTGCTGGTAGGCCACGGTGACGTCCGGGTACTGCAGCGAGACCTCTTCGACCACGCGCGACCACAACGATCCGGCGTGGGTGAGCACGTTGGTCTTGTGCACCAGCGTCAGGTGCTTGCGCGGCCGGGAGGCGGCGCGGGCGAACGCGTCGCGCACCACCCGCTCCACGCCGAACGCGGTGTTGATGCTGACCTCGGTCGCGATCTCGTGCGTGGTGTCCTTGCGCAGCAGGCCGCCGTTGCCGGCGTACGGACCCTCGGTCCCCTCGCGCACCACGACCATGTCGATCTCGCCGGGGTCGGCCACCGGGCTCTTCACGCCCGGGTAGAGCCGGGCCGGCCGCAGGTTCACGTGGTGGTCGAGCTCGAAGCGCAGCCGCAGCAGCAGGCCGCGCTCCAGGATCCCGCTGGGCACGGACGGGTCGCCCACCGCTCCGAGCAGGATCGCGTCGTGCTGCCGGAGTTCACCCAGGACGGACTCGGGCAGCAGCTCCCCGGTCGCGTGCCAGCGCGCGGCTCCCAGGTCGTATCGAGTGATCTCGGTATCCGGCACGACCTCGCCGAGCACCTTGAGTGCCTCGGCAATAACCTCCGGCCCGATCCCGTCGCCGGGGATCACAGCGAGCCGCATCTACACACCTCCCGAGAACCACCCCGACCCGCGGGGCTCGAACTGTTGAGCCGAAGGCTACCGGCAGGGCTGCGGGCAGCGGCACGCCGGGCCCACCAAGTGGATGAACTGTCCCGGGGAGTGGGACACCCATACGGGCGATAGGCCCATGGCCGCAGATGCGACGCAGGGGCCGTCCCAAGATTGCGGAAGCCCCTGCCTCACTCGTCCGAATTACCGGTCGCGGTCCCACCTACTCAGCGGGACCGGACCGGGCGAGCTCACTCGAAGCTGACGGTGCGCACGACGCGGGCCCCGACGGCGGCGCCGATCGGCTCCAGCACTCCGGGCTCGACGGGACGGTCCACGCGCAGCAGCATGATCGCCTCGGAGCGCTCGGTGGTCTGGCTGACCATGGCCGCCTCGATGTTCACGCCGACCTCGCCGAGCAGCGTGCCGACCTTGCCCATCACGCCCGGCCGGTCCGGGTACTCCAGCAGCAGCACGTTGCCCTCGGCCCGCAGGTCGAAGTGCCTGCCGTTGACCTCGACGAGCTTCTCCACCTGGTTCGGCCCCGACAGCGCGCCGGAGACCACGGCGGTGCGACCGTCCGGCAGCCCCGCACGCACCGACACCACGCTGCGGTGGTTCGGGCTCTCCGAGGAGGTCTTGACCTCCACCTGCACGCCCAGGTCCTCGGCCAGCTGCGGCGCGTTGACGAACGTCACCTGGTTCTCCACCGCACCGGCGAACACGCCGCGCAGCGCCGCGAGCTGCAGCACCGAGACGTCCTCGTCGGCCAGCTCGCCGCGGGCCTCCACGGTCACCGAGCTCGGCGTGCTGCCCACCAGCGCGGCCAGCACCTGGCCCAGCTTCTGGGTCAGCGCCAGGTACGGGCGGACTTCCTCGCCGACCGCGCCGCCCTGCACGTTGACCGCGTCCGGCACGAAGTCGCCGCGCAGCGCCAGCCGCACCGAGCGGGCCACGTCGGTGCCCGCGCGGTCCTGGGCCTCCGCGGTGGACGCGCCCAGGTGCGGGGTGACGACGACGTTGGACAGCTGGAACAGCGGGCTGTCGGTGGTGGGTTCGGTCTTGAACACGTCGATGCCCGCGCCGCCGATCTGGCCGTTGCGCAGCGCGTCGACCAGCGCGTCCTCGTCGATCAGGCCGCCGCGGGCGGCGTTGACGACCAGCAGACCGGGCTTGGCCTTCGTCAGCTCCTCGGCACCGATGAGGCCGAGGGTCTCGGCGGTCTTGGGCAGGTGGATGGAGATCGCGTCGGCGCGGGCCAGCAGCTCGTCGAGGGAGACCAGCTCGATGCCCAGCTGCGCGGCGCGGCCCGGCGACACGTAGGGGTCGTAGGCGATCAGCTTGGTGCCGAAGGCGGCGACGCGCTGTGCGAACAGCTGGCCGATCTTGCCCAGGCCGACCACGCCGACGGTCTTGCCGTTGAGCTCGACGCCGGTGTAGGAGCTGCGCTTCCACTCGCCGCCCTTGAGGCTGGCGTCGGCCTGCGCGACGTTGCGCGCCACCGCCAGCAGCAGGGCCATCGCGTGCTCGGCGGCCGAGACGATGTTGGAGGTGGGGGCGTTGACGACCATCACGCCGCGCTCGGTGGCGGCGGGTACCTCGACGTTGTCCAGGCCGACCCCGGCGCGGGCGACGACCTTGAGCTTCTTCGCCGCCGCCAGGACCTCGGCGTCGACCTTCGTGGCGGAACGGACCAGCAGCGCATCGGCGTCGGCGACGGCGTCGAGCAGCGCCGGCCGGTCGGTGCCGTCCACGTTGCGGATCTCGACCTCGTCCCCGAGGGCGTCGATCACGGACGGTGCCAGCTTCTCGGCGATCAGGACGACAGGACGGCTTGCGTTGGTCACGGGCGAACTCCAGTTGGAAGATCACGGTCGGCACGGCGATGTGCCCGGACGGATCGGAGTTTAACGGGAGATTGAGAAAGCGTTCACAAGGGTGTTGCCCGGATCACCGCCGGCGCAAAGGCCCGGCCCGTTAAACCCGATTCTTCGGCATTGTCGCAGATCAGCCGGGCCGCAGGAACGACGCCACGAGTCCGCGGGGACACGTTGTCACGCGAGCGGCGGCTGTGCGGCCAGTGACCGGCACGCACGGCAACCACCCGTACACGTGACGACCTTCTGGTGCCGGTGGGAGGCCGGTATCTGCTGCCACCTCCCGACCGGCACCGCCACGGGTTCTCAGCAGTGGCCTGCGGGGACACCCCGCCCCCGGGCCATCTCGCGAGAAAAAGCCCCGACGCGACGTATTGGTCATACGTGCGTCGGGGTTCCCGGAGTCGAGAAGGCGTCTGAGAGCCTGTCGGCGAATGCCGTCCGCGCCTTGGAAGCGGCGTAGCCGCTTGCATTCGCCTTGCCAAGACGACCATCGGCGGGTTCTGAGAGGTTTTCTGGCGAGGACGGCCCCTCCGCCGCGTATTGGACATACATCAGGAGGGGCACCCGCAGTCCAGGAAACCTCTCAGGTTCCGCTAAGCGACCACCCACCCAGACCATTCACCAACAGGCTCTGAGGTTCCGCCACCCGACCGCCACGTAGAAGAACCCCGGAACTCGGAAGATCACGGTTCGTCGAATTCGCCGTCCTTGGCGCCCGCGACGAAGGCCTCCCACTCCTCCGGCGTGAAGACCAGGACCGGACCCTCCGGTTCGGCGCCGTTGCGCATGCCGATATAGCCGTCCACGAAAGCGATCTCGACGCCGGGCTCGTCCGGTTCGTCGGTGCTGGTGATCCACTCCGCGTTGGTGAAGTCCAGCTGGTGGCGGATGTGCGCCTTGTTGTCGACAATCTCGTTTTCTGCACTCACGATACGTACCCTATCCCTCACCCGCAGCGACCGGTTTCGCCCTTTGGCAACCGCGAAACCCGGGCCGGGGAACCGACCGGCTCCCGGCCGGGAAGCCGAGGCCCGGTGATCCCTCGTGGAGCTCACCGGGCCTTTCGCATCGGCCGGACGTGCGGTTGGCACGCCGCCGAAGACCTGAACCTCTTACTTGTTGGTCCAGGACATCAGGGAGCGGAGCTTCTTGCCGACCTCTTCGATCTGGTGGGCGTTGCCTTCCGCCTGCAGCTTGGCGAAGTTCGGCCGCCCGGCCTCGTCCTCGGCCACCCACTCCTTGGCGAAGGTGCCGTCCTGGATCTCGCCCAGGATCTTGCGCATCGACTCCTTGACGTGGGCGTCGATCACCCGCGGGCCGCGGGTGAGGTCGCCGTACTCGGCGGTGTCGCTGATGGAGTAGCGCTGGCCGGCGATGCCGCCCTCCCACATCAGGTCCACGATCAGCTTGAGCTCGTGCAGGACCTCGAAGTAGGCGATCTCCGGCTGGTAGCCGGCCTCGACCAGCACCTCGAAGCCGTTCTGCACCAGGGCGCTCGCGCCACCGCAGAGGACCGCCTGCTCACCGAACAGGTCAGTCTCGGTCTCCTCCTTGAAGGTGGTCTTGATGACGCCGGCCCGCGCGCCACCGATGGCGGCGGCGTAGGACAGCGCCAGCGCCTCGGCGTTGCCGGAGGCGTCCTGCTCGACCGCGATCAGGCAGGGCACGCCCTTGCCGTCGACGAACTGGCGGCGCACCAGGTGGCCCGGGCCCTTCGGCGCGACCATGGCGACGTCCACGTCCGCCGGCGGCTGGATCAGGCCGTAGCGGATGTTGAAGCCGTGGCCGAAGAACAGCGCGTCACCCTGCTTAAGGTTCGGCGCGATGTCGTTGGCGTAGATCTCGCGCTGCTTGGTGTCGGGCGCCAGGATCATGATCAGGTCGGCTTCCGCGGCGGCCTCGGCCGGGGTGAGCACCCGCAGGCCCTCTTCCTCCGCCTTGGCACGCGACTTGGACCCCTCCGGGAGACCGACCCGCACGTCCACACCCGAGTCCCGCAGGCTCAGCGCGTGGGCGTGGCCCTGGCTGCCGTAGCCGAGGACCGCGACCTTGCGCCCCTGCACGATGCCCAGATCAGCGTCCGCGTCGTAGAAGATTTCAACTGCCATGGTGATTCAGCGTTTCCTTTCGGGAATTCTTCGTGCCTGCCGCCGAAGCGGTGGTTCCTCGTCCAGGGAGTACCCGCCGGGACGGCTTCGCGGAGAAATTCGGCGACAGGCTCTTCGGTTTTCGGCTCTGTGGCGCCAGGCGCCGGATCAGCGCACTGCGGTGGCCGTAATGGAACGCGGGCCACGCCCGATCGCGATCGTTCCCGACTGCACCATCTCGCGGACGCCGTAGGGTTCCAGCATTCGCAGCAACGCGTCGAGCTTATCGGCGGTACCGGTGGCCTCGACGGTCAGCGCCTCCGGAGAGACGTCCACCACTTTCGCGCGGAACAGCTGCACCGTCTCCAGCACCTGGCTGCGCACCGACGCGTCGGCGCGGACCTTGACCAGCAGCAGCTCCCGCTGCACCGCGGCGTCGGTCTCCAGCTCCACGATCTTGATCACGTTCACCAGCTTGTTGAGCTGCTTGGTGACCTGCTCCAGGGGCTGGTCCGAGACGGCGACCACGATCGTCATCCGGGAGATGTCCGGGTGCTCGGTCGGGCCGACCGCGAGCGAATCGATGTTGAAGCTGCGGCGGGAGAACAGGCCGGCCACCCGGGCGAGCACCCCGGGGACGTTCTCCACCAGCACGCTCAGCGTGTGTCGGGTCATCGGCTCAGTCCCGCCTCTCCGAGATTCGCAGTTGTGGTTGCGTCCAGCTCAATCGCTCGTTTCGAGGTTTCTTGTGGCTGGTTTGCGTCACGGTCCCCTGAGGTGCGGTTGAGCAGGACCGAGGTTGACACAGAGCTGCTCATGCCTCCTCCTCGTCGAACAGCGGGCGGATACCGCGCGCCGCCATGATCTCGTCGTTTCCGGTACCGGCGGCCACCATCGGCCACACCTGGGCGTCCTCGCCCACCACGAAGTCGATCACGACGGGTCGGTCGTTGATCTCCATGGCCCGCTGGATGACGCTGTCGACGTCCTCTTTGGACTCGCACCGCAGACCCGCGCAGCCGTAGGCCTCGGCCAGCAGTTTGAAGTCCGGGATACGGTGCTTGTGGGTGCCGAGGTCACTGTGTGAGTAGCGCTCGGCGTAAAACAGGTTCTGCCACTGCCGGACCATACCGAGGTTGCCGTTGTTGATGACGGCGACCTTGATGGGGATGTCCTCGATGGCGCAGGTGGCGAGCTCCTGGTTGGTCATCTGGAAGCAGCCGTCGCCGTCGATGGCCCACACCGTCTTGCCCGGCATCCCGGCCTTGGCGCCCATCGCGGCGGGCACCGCGTAGCCCATCGTGCCGAGGCCCCCGGAGTTCAGCCAGGTGCGCGGGTTCTCGTAGCCGACGAACTGCGCGGCCCACATCTGGTGCTGGCCGACGCCGGCGGTGTAGATGGCGTCAGGCCCGGCCAGCCTGCCGAGCCGCTCGATGACGTACTCCGGCGACAGGCTGCCGTCGCCCGGCCACTCGTAGCCCAGCGGGAACCGTTTGCGCAGGTCGTCGAGCAACTCCCACCAGGGCGCCAGGTCGGCGGTGCCGCGCTCTCCGGTGGCGGCGGTGACCGCGTCGATCAGCTCGCTGATCACTTCCTTGCAGTCGCCGACGATCGGCACGTCCGCGTAGCGGTTCTTGGAGATCTCCGCCGGGTCGATGTCGGCGTGCACGACCTTGGCGTCGGGCGCGAACGACGAGAGCTGGCCGGTGACCCGGTCGTCGAAGCGGGCGCCCAGCGCGATCAGCAGGTCGGCGCGCTGCATCGCGGCGACCGCGGCGACCGTGCCGTGCATGCCGGGCATGCCCAGGTGCTGGGGGTGCGAGTCGGGGAACGCGCCGCGCGCCATCAGCGTGGTGACCACCGGGATGCCGGTGCGCTCGGCCAACTCCCGCAGCTCGGCGTGCGCCTCGGCCTTGATGACCCCGCCGCCGACGTAGCACACCGGCCGCTGCGCTTCGGTGATCAGCTTGGCGGCCTCCCGGACCTGCTTGCCGTGCGGCTTGCTGGTCGGCCGGTAGCCGGGCAGCTTCATCTCCGGCGGCCAGGAGAACGACATGGTCGCCTGCTGGACGTCCTTGGGGATGTCCACGAGCACCGGGCCGGGCCTGCCGCTGGAGGCGATGTAGAACGCCTCGGCGATGGTCCGCGGCAGTTCCTCGGGGTCGGTGACCAGGAAGTTGTGCTTGGTGATCGGCAGCGTGATGCCACAGATGTCGGCTTCCTGGAAGGCATCGGTGCCGATCATGCCGGTGCTCTGCTGACCGGTGATCGCGACGACCGGGACCGAGTCCATGTGCGCGTCGGCGAGCGGTGTGACCAGGTTGGTCGCGCCCGGGCCGGAGGTCGCCATGCACACCCCGACCTTGCCGGTGGCCTGCGCGTAGCCGGTGGCCGCGTGCCCGGCACCCTGCTCGTGGCGGACCAGCACGTGCCGGACCTTGTTGGAGTCGAGGAGCGGGTCGTAGGAGGGCAGGATAGTGCCGCCCGGAATCCCGAAGACGATCTCGCAGCCAACGGACTCCAGTGAACGCACGAGTGCCTGCGCACCGGTCATCTTCACTGGGGCACCGCTGGGCGGCGTGGGCTTGGGACGGCGTCCTGGCGGGGGCGCCGGGACCGGATTCTGCCGTGTATTGGCGCTGGTCATCGGGTCTGCCTCGGGGTCGGGAGTTGGACCGGACACGAAAAAACCCCCGTAGACCCCAAATAGGCCTAACGAGGGTTGGCGCGTCGACGCTGCGAACTTCCTAGGCGTCGACGCGCCGGGGAAGTACGAGAATGTCGTGCAGTCGCAGCATGGCTAGGACGTTAATCAAAGCGGCCCCCCACGTCAAACCATGCGGGACGATCTTCCCGGATGGTGGACACCTGGGATGCCGAGCCGAGCCGCCCGGATCGGGAGTAATCCCTGGTCAACAAGGCCATGGCGGGTCTCGAACGCCGGTCGATGTGACGTCCGCCGCGCCCGCGGCCGTGAACGGGACGTTTCCGGCCGCGCCGTCGGCGACCGCCCACGAAGCCCGGATTTCGCAGGTGAGACCATCGGGACGTGAGTGAGACCCCGCAGGAGCCCGAGCAGCCCGACGCCGAGCAGCCCGCCACGGAGCCCTCCGGAAACAAGCCCTCCGACGCGGAACGCGCCGAGCGGGCCGACGCCGAGCCTTCCGACGCGGAGCAGGCGGGGCCGGTCGAGAAGGCCGAGCAGGCGGAGCCGGTCGAGGAGGCGGAGCAGAGCGACAAGGCCGGGGCCCCGGCAAAGCCCGACGCCCCGAAGTCCCTGACGTTCCGGATCACCCCGGTAGCGCTGCTGGCCGTGCTGGCGATCACCATCTGCGCCACCCCGCTCGCCACCACTGCGGGCACCTGGGCGCTGCTGCTCTACCTGATCCCGCTCGGGCTGCTGGTGTGGATCCTGCGGACCCGGACCACGGTCGACGCCCGGCAGGTCGTGGTGCGCACCTCGTTCGGCCGCACCAAGTTCAGCTGGGACGACGTGGTGTCGCTGCGGCTGAACGAGCGGCGTTGGCTCAAGGCCGTGCTGCGTTCCGGCAAGGAGGTCCAACTCCCGGCGGTGCGGGTGCGCGACCTGCCCCGGGTCGCGGCGATCAGCGGTGGGCGGCTGCCCGACCCGACCACGCAGGAGTAATGTCGACCGCACCGCAACTTTCCGCGCCCAAAAGGCGCTGCCCGGGCGAATGAGCTCAACACGTTGTCGTCAGGCAAGTGGCGACGCCACTTCCGGCGGTAGACCGCAAGCCGCGCCGCTCAACCCGCAAGGCCGAAAGCCGCCGCAAGCGGCGAAGTCGCTTAGCCCACCTGACTTCTTAGGTTCCGCTACTTGCACCGCTAAGAGCCTGCGGGCGAATGCCGTCCGCGCCTTTGGAAGCGGCGCAGCCGCTTGCATCCACCTTGCCAAGACGACCATCGGCGGGTTCTGAGAGGTTTTCTGGCGAGGACGGCCCCTCCGCCGCGTATTGGATATACATCAGGAGGGGCACCCGCAGTCCAGGAAACCTCTCAGGTTCCGCTAAGCGACCACCCACCCAGACCATTCACCAACAGGCTCTAAGCAAACCAGCCCCGAAAATCCGTAAGAAGGTCTATATGCCCCAGCTGCGCTCTCGCACCACGACGCACGGACGCAATGCCGCCGGCGCCCGCTCACTGTGGCGAGCCACCGGCATGACCGACGACGACTTCGGCAAGCCCATCGTGGCGATCGCCAACTCCTACACCCAGTTCGTGCCCGGCCACGTGCACCTGCGTGACCTCGGCGACGTGGTCGCCGCGACGATCCGTGAGGCCGGGGGCGTGCCGCGGGAGTTCCACACCATCGCGGTGGACGACGGCATCGCCATGGGCCACGGCGGGATGCTCTACTCGCTGCCCTCGCGCGAGCTCATCGCCGACTCGGTGGAGTACATGGTCAACGCGCACCAGGCCGACGCGCTGGTGTGCATCTCCAACTGCGACAAGATCACCCCCGGCATGCTCAACGCCGCGATGCGCCTGAACATCCCGGCGGTGTTCGTCTCCGGTGGCCCGATGGAGGCCGGCAAGGCGGTCGTGGTGGACGGGGTCGCGCACGCGCCGACGGATCTGATCACCACCATCTCGGCGTCCGCGAACTCCGCGGTGGACGACGCCGGGCTCTCCGAGGTCGAGCGCTCGGCCTGCCCGACGTGCGGTTCCTGCTCGGGCATGTTCACCGCCAACTCGATGAACTGCCTCACCGAGGCACTCGGTCTGGCGCTGCCCGGCAATGGGTCCACTTTGGCCACCCACGCCGCGCGCCGCGCCCTGTTCGAGGAGGCTGGCCGCACTGTGGTGCGCATCGCCAAGCGCTACTACGGCGAGGACGACGAGTCGGTGTTGCCGCGCTCGGTCGCCAACAAGAAGGCGTTCGAGAACGCGATGGCGCTGGACATGGCGATGGGCGGCTCCACGAACACGGTGCTGCACACGCTGGCCGCCGCGCTCGAAGGCGAGATCGACTTCACCCTGGACGACATCGCGGACATCAGCCGCCGGGTGCCGTGCCTGTCGAAGGTCAGCCCGAACTCCGACTACCACATGGAGGACGTGCACCGGGCCGGCGGCATCAGCGCGATCCTCGGCGAGCTCGACCGGGCCGGCCTGCTGCACCGCGACGTTTCCTCGGTGCACAGCGCGAGCCTGACCGAATGGCTGTCCAGCTGGGACATCCGCGGCGAATCGCCGTCGGAGGAGGCCATCGAGATGTTCCACGCAGCGCCGGGTGGGGTTCGCACCACGCAGGCGTTCTCCACGGACAACCGCTGGTCCTCTTTGGACACCGACGCCGCGGGGGGCTGCATCCGCGACGTCGCGCACGCCTACACCGCCGACGGCGGACTGGCCGTGCTCAAGGGCAACCTCGCCGACGAAGGCGCGGTGGTCAAGACCGCCGGTGTCGAGGAAGAGCTGTGGCACTTCCAGGGTCCGGCTCGGGTCGTGGAGAGCCAGGAGCAGGCCGTGTCGGTGATCCTGAACAAGAAGATCCAGCCGGGCGAGGTCCTGGTGGTCCGCTACGAGGGCCCCGCGGGCGGCCCGGGCATGCAGGAGATGCTGCACCCGACCGCGTTCCTCAAGGGTTCGGGGCTGGGCAAGAAGTGCGCGCTGATCACCGACGGCCGCTTCTCCGGCGGTTCCTCCGGCCTGTCCATCGGGCACATCTCGCCGGAGGCCGCCAACGGCGGCACGATCGGGCTGGTCGAGAACGGCGACCAGATCCTCATCGATGTCCGCGAGCGGAAGCTGGAACTGCTGGTGTCCGACGAGGTACTGGCCGAACGCCGCGCCAAGATGGATGCCAGCGAGCACCCGTGGCAACCGGTCGGCCGAGACCGCAAGGTCACGGCGGCGCTGCGCGCCTACGCCCGCCTCGCCACCTCCGCATCCTACGGAGCAGTCCGCGACGTCAACAAGTAGACCTGTCTCCGGACTGGCGGACGCAAGTGGCTCCACGGCCAACGCGTGACGGGACCCTTGCCGGCTTGCTCGGCAAAGGTGCCCGTCCGCGGCTCGGCTGAACGTGAAAACGGGCCCGCACCAAGAGAGGTGCGGGCCCGTTTTCTCGCGTTCTGGTCAGGGGCGGTGGAACAGGACCAGGACGGCCGCCGATGCGGCAACCGCGATGATCAGGCCGATGAAGCCGAAGGGCAGTGGGCGCCGGAACCAGACCCGCCCGTAGTCCAGGGCGACCCGGCCGGGGCCGGTGAACATCAACCCGAGTCCCAGCACGCCGAGCGTCGCCTCCAGCTCGAAACCACCGGCGGCGGCGAAGAACCCGGCGCCGAGCTTGAGGAAGATCGCGTTGGCCATCACGCCGACGATCCCGGCGGCGGCTAGCGGGGTGAACAGGCCGAGCACCAGCAGCGCACCGGCTCCGAGCTCGGTACCGCCGGTCAGCAGGGCCAGCGCGGCGCTTTGCCCGAAGCCCATCTTGCTCAGCGCCATGGCGAACCCCTCGGGTCCCGGGCCGCCGAGAACGCCGAAGAGCTTCTGCGCGCCGTGCGCGAGGAAAATTCCGCCCAGCGCCAGCCGCAGGATCAGCAGGCCGAGGTCGGTGCCCGCGTTCCAGCCGAACGGCTTGCGCGGGTCGCCGATCTCGTCGTAGTAGTCGGACGGAGCAGCAGCGCGCCGATCGACCACGGGCGTGGCCTCGGCGTCGCTGTAGCCATCATCGTCGTCGTAGTTGGGGTATTTCTGCGCGCCGAGACTCTGCGTGCTCTGCGCGCCGAGACTCTGCGTGCTCTGCGCACCGAGACTCTGCGTGCTGTGCGCACCGAGACTCTGCGTGCTCTGCGCACCGAGACTCTGCGTGCTGTGCGCACCGAGACTCTGCGTGCTCTGCGCACCGAGACTCTGCGTGCTGTGCGCACTCTTCACACTCGGTGCACTCTTCGCACTCGACGCACCCTGCGCGCTTGCCGCTGGCTGCTGGGCGTGCGCGCCGTAGTTGCGATCGTCGGGGTAGCCGCCCGCACCGCCGGGGCGATCGTCGTGAATCCTCACGCCGGACGAGGCTAGGGCATGGTCACCCCAACATGCGAGCCTTTCCGGCAGAAGCTTCTCGACACGTGATTTGTTCGATACTGCGTAACACCGGCTGGGGGAAAATGGTCCGATGGCCGATCAGTTGTTCCGGGAATTCGACGTTTCCGCAGGCGGGATACCGTCTCGAGGCTGGACTTCCCCGCAGGGGATCGCGGCTTCGCAGGCGGTCCTGGTGTGTCCTGAGGTCGGTGGGGCGCCTGAGTTGCTGCCGGTGGATTCGTCGGCTCGGACGATGGGCTGGACCCCGAACCGCGACCCCGAGAACACGCTGGGTGATCACGTCGACGACGCGCTGGCGGTGCTCGACGACGCCGAGGTGAAGGACTGCACTGTCGTCGGCTGGTCCGCCGGCACGGTGGTGGCGGTCGAGCTCGCCCGGCGGTTCCCGGACCGGGTCCGCGGGCTGATGCTGCTCGCCGGGCCGCCGACGGCGGGCGCGGACGCGCTGCTGGCCGCCTTCGGCGTGCCGGAACTCGCCCGCCGGCTGCTCGCGGCCGGCGGGTCCGCCTCGCTGCGGCTCGTCGGCGGCCTGCTTTCGTCGATCACGTCGCGACTGCCGGTCACGGACTTCTCAGCGCGGCTCGTCCGGTACAGCGGCCTGCTGCACCCCGAAACGGATCGGGCGGTAGCCGCGGCCGTGGTGCGGCAGCTGCTGCACGAGGACTGGCAGTGGCACTTGGCGTTGAGCCTCGCCTGGAGCGCCTCGGCCCGGACCCAGGTGGCCGGGCTGAGCTGCCCGCTGACCGTCCTCACCGGACGGCACGATCTGCTGTCGGACTTCGCCAGCACCACCAAGGCGGTCGCGGCGCTGCCGCAAGCGCGGATGCGGATGCTGGCGACGTCGCACTTCATCCCGTTCGAAGCCCCCGACGTGGTGCGCGAGGAGCTGGCCCTGCTGCTGCGCCGGGCCGAAGCGGTGGAGTGCGCCCGCCTCGGCATCGACCCGCCACCGCCCCCGGTGCGCCGCATCCGGCTGCCGCTCCCGGAACCAGGCCCCCGCCGCCGAGCCGAGAACCCGATCAGCTGAGCTGCCATGTTGCCCCCCGCCCGACACCTCGGAGGTAGTTCGTGCACGTCCTCACCCGGGGTTTACCCTTCGGCCGATAGGCTCGGGCGTCGTGGCAGTCTCGGTTCGCATGCGTCGTCTCCTGCTGGGCATGACCGCTGTGCTCGGCACGCTGCTGGCGGGATGCGCGCAATTCCCCGACGAGCACACCAGGCCGTGGGGCGACCCTCCGTCACTGGAGCCGCAGGCCGGTCCGCAGCCGTCGTTCGAGAGCGAGCCCACGCCGCCGGGACCAGGCACCGCACCGCAGCAGCCCAACGCGCCGGTCGGCTGCGAGGATCCCGATCCGGCCGTGGTGGCTACCTGCCTGGACCCGGTCGGCGCGATCGCGGTGCTGCCCGACGGTCAGGGCGCGCTGGTCGGCGAGCGGGCCACCGGGCGGGTGCTGCGCGTGCAGCGCGGCACGAAACCCGTTGAGCTGGCCCGGATCCCGGTCGATCCGAGTGGCGGCGGCGGGCTCACCGGGCTGGCGCTGTCTCCCACCTACCACGAGGACGAGCTGTTTTACGCCTACGTCACGACCAGCAGCGACAACCAGGTCGTGCGGGTCGCGGCCGGGGACCGGCCCAAGCCGGTGCTGACCGGCATTCCGAAGGGTTCGACGGGCAACGCCGGGGCGATGCTCGACGACGGCCAGGGCTCACTGCTGATCGCCACTGGCAACGCGGGCAGCCCGGCCAGCGCCTCTAATCCGCAGTCGCTGGCGGGCAAAGTGCTGCGCATCGACGGTTCCGGCAAGCCGGCCGTGGGCAATCCGGACCCGAAGTCGCCGGTGGTCGCCAGCGGGTTGACCGAGCCGGGAGGCCTGTGCGGCACGCCCGCGCTGGGCATGTACTGGGTGACCGATCGCAGCGGCAGCCAGGACGCCCTGTACCGGGTACAGCTCGGGAAGCCGCTGGGCTCGCCGGCGTGGACCTGGGCGGAGCGGCCGGGTGTGGCGGGTTGCGCCGCCGACCCGGCGATGGTGGTGGTGGCGCTGCGCGATGCCGCCGCGCTGTACACCTTGCACCCGGCGCCGGACGGCACCTTCACCGGTCAGCCGACGAAGGTCATGGAAAACACCTACGGCCGGTTCTCCGCCGCGGCGCTCGGCCCGGACGGCCTGATCTGGCTGGGCACCGCGAACAAGGACGGCGGTCGCCCGGTCTCCAGCGACGACCGCGCCCTGCGCATCGAGCCCCCGTCGGGCGGCTCCGCGGGCAAGGACTGAGAGACCCGTGAGTGTTTTTGGGTGCCACAGCGCCCAAAAACACTCACGGGTCTCTCCCTAAGCCAGCCCGAAGGCACCCTTCACTCAGTTCCTACTGGCCGCAGGCCGCGAGGACGAGCTCGCGGACCCGCTTGGCGTCGGCCTGGCCCTTGGTGGCCTTCATGACCGCGCCGACGATCGCGCCCGCCGCCTGCACCTTGCCGCCGCGGATCTTGTCCGCGATGTCCGGCTGCGCCGACAGCGCCTCGTCGATCGCGGACTGCAGCGCCGAATCGTCCGACACGACCTCCAGGCCGCGCGCCGCGACGACGTCGTCCGGCTCGCCCTCACCGGCGAGCACCCCGTCGACGACCTGCCGGGCCAGCTTGTTGGTCAGCTTGCCCTCGGCGACCAGTGCGATCACCCGAGCCAGCTGCTTCGGGGTGATCTCCAGGTCGGCGAGCTCGACGCCGCGGGTGTTGGCCTGCTGCGCCAGGTACGAAACCCACCAGGACCGGGCGTCGCCGGAGGGCGCGCCCGCGTCGACGGTCTGCGCCACCAGCTCCAGCGCCCCGGCGTTAACCAGGTCGCGCAGCTCCTCGTCGGACAGGCCCCAGTCCTCCTGCGCGCGCTTACGCCGCTCCCACGGCAGCTCGGGCAGGGTCTTGGCCAGCTCCGCGACCCACTCGCGGGAGGGCGCGACCGGCACCAGGTCGGGCTCCGGGAAGTAGCGGTAGTCCTCCGAGGTCTCCTTGCGGCGGCCCGCCGACGTGGTGCCGGTGGACTCGTCGAAGTGCCGCGTCTCCTGCAGGATCGAGCCGCCGGAGGCCAGCACCGCGGCGTGCCGCCGCATCTCGAAGTGCACCGCGCGCTCCACGCTGCGCAGCGAGTTGACGTTCTTCGTCTCGGTGCGGGTGCCGAACTCCGCGGTGCCCTTCGGCATCAGCGACACGTTCGCGTCGCAGCGCAGCGAACCCTGGTCCATCCGCACGTCGGAAACGTCCAGCGCGCGCAGCAGATCCCGCAGCGCCGTAACGTAGGCGCGCGCGACCTCGGGAGCCCGCTCCCCGGCGCCGACGATCGGCTTGGTGACGATCTCGATCAGCGGCACCCCGGCGCGGTTGTAGTCCAGCAGGGAGTACTCCGCGCCGTGGATGCGGCCGGTGCTGCCGCCCATGTGCGAGGACTTACCGGTGTCCTCCTCCATGTGGGCCCGCTCGATATCGACCCGGAAGATCTCGCCGTCGTCCAGCACCACGTCGAGGTAGCCGTCGTGCACGATCGGCTCGTCGTACTGCGAGGTCTGGAAGTTCTTCGGCATGTCCGGGTAGAAGTAGTTCTTCCGGGCGAACCGGCACCACTCGGCGACCTGGCAGTTCAGCGCCAGCCCGATCCGGATGGCCGCCTCCACGGCCTTGCCGTTGACCACCGGCAGCGAGCCCGGCAGGCCCAGGCACACCGGGCAGACCTGAGTGTTCGGCTCGGCGCCGAAGGCGTTGGCGCAGCCGCAGAACATCTTCGTCCGGGTGGACAGCTCCACGTGCACTTCGAGCCCGAGCACCGGGTCGAACCGCGCGAGGACCTCGTCGTAGTCCATGATCTCAGCGACGGCGGTCACTTGTCGTCCTCCCCCTTGCGCAGCGCCCGCACGGCCAGGGCGGTGCCGGTGATCAGCCCGAGCGCGGTGATGATCGCGTCCGCCAGCGCGAGCTTGTCGTTCTTCTCCCGCGCCGCGCGGAAGCTCGCCCGCAGCCCGAGGCCGGCCGAGAGCACGGAGGCGAGTTGGAACGCTGCCTTGATCTTCGGGTTCATCGCGCGACCTCCAGCCGGGGAACACGGTTGATGAGCGGGCCGTCCTGGCTCGCGTTGCGCGCCGCCTCGTAGGCCGCGCCGACCCGGTACAGCCACTCGTCGGCCATCGCCGGGGCCATGATCTGCAACCCGACCGGCAGACCGTCCTCATCGGACAGTCCGCACGGGACGCTCATGGCGGCGTTGCCGGCCAGGTTGGACGGGATGGTGCACAGGTCCGCGAGGTACATCGCCATCGGGTCGTCGACCCGCTCGCCGATCTTGAACGCGGTGGTCGGCGTGGTGGGCGACACCAGCACGTCGACCTGCTCGAAGGCGGCGGTGAAGTCGCGGGTGATCAGCGTCCGCACCTTCTGCGCCTGGCCGTAGTAGGCGTCGTAGTAGCCCGACGACAGCGCGTAGGTGCCGAGCATGATTCGCCGCTTCACCTCTGGCCCGAACCCGGCCTCGCGGGTCAGCGACATGACTTCCTCCGCGCTGCGCGCCCCGTCGTCGCCCACGCGCAGGCCGTAGCGCATCGCGTCGAAGCGGGCCAGGTTGGAGGAGCACTCGCTCGGCGCGATCAGGTAGTACGCCGGCAGCGCGTAGTTGAAGTGCGGGCAGGAGACCTCGATGACCTCCGCGCCCAGCGCGGACAGCTGCTTGACGGCGGCGTCGAAGGCCCGCTGCACGCCCGGCTGGTAGCCGTCGCCGGAGAACTCGCGGACCACGCCGACGCGCACGCCCTGCAGGCCGCCCGAAGCGCCCTGCTCGGCGGCGGTAACGACCTGCGGCACCGGCTGGTTGATAGAGGTCGAGTCCATCGGGTCATGGCCGGCGATCACCTCGTGCAGCAGCGCGGCGTCCAGCACCGTGCGGGCGCAGGGACCGGGCTGGTCCAGCGAGGAGGAGAACGCGACGAGGCCGTAGCGGGAGACGCCTCCGTAAGTCGGCTTGACGCCGACCGTGCCGGTCACCGCGCCGGGCTGGCGGATCGAGCCGCCGGTGTCGGTGCCGATCGCCAGCGGCGCCTCGAACGCGGCCAGCGCCGCCGACGAACCGCCGCCGGAACCGCCGGGGATGCGCTCCAGGTCCCACGGGTTGCGGGTCGGGCCGTACGCGGAGTTCTCGGTCGACGAGCCCATCGCGAACTCGTCCATGTTCGTCTTGCCGAGGATGACCACGCCCGCCTCGCGCAACCGGCGCGTCACGGTCGAGTCGTACGGCGGGACCCAGCCCTCCAGCATCTTGGAGCCGCAGGTGGTGGGCATGTCGGTGGTGGTCAGCACGTCCTTGAGCGCCAGCGGCACGCCGGCCAGCGGCGACGTGACGTTCCCGGCGGCGCGATCCTCGTCAATCCGCCGCGCGGCGGCCAGCGCGCCGTCGGCGTCGACGTGCAGGAAGGCGTGCACCTCCGAATCGACGGCGGCGATCCGGTCCAAGTGCGCCTGCGTCACCTCGACCGACGTGACCTCGCCCGCCTGCAGCTTGGCGGCGAGATCGGATGCGGTCAGCCCGGTCAGGCTGCCGCCGGATGCGGTCGACGTCATCAGGCCTCCTCGGTGAGAATCCGCGGCACGCGGAACCGGTCCTCTTCGGCGGCCGGCGCCGCGGCGAGCGCCTGCTCGCGCGACAGGCCCGGCCGCACCTCGTCCTCGCGGAAAACGTTTGTCACCGGCACGGCGTGGGACGTCGGCGGGATGTCGTCCGCAGCGACCTCGCCCACCTTGGCCACCGCATCGAGGATCTGGTCGAGCTGGCCGGCGAAGGTTTCGAGCTCCGCCTCGGTGACAGCCAGCCGCGCCAGGCCGGCGAGGTGCGCGACCTCGTCGCGGGAGATCTTGGACACTGCGAAGGCTCCCTGGTCATGTCCGGTTTCACGGGTACCGCTCAGTCTATGGCGGTGCCTGGGTCCGGCCGCCGGGGGGAGGTCCGCGGCCCCGGTCTCGCGACACAGCGGCAACACTTGCAGCGACGAGGCAACTACAGGACGACGGTACGGCGGGAAACAGCAGGTCTTTCCACTCCGTGGACGCCGGGGGCACCGGTGGGGCGCGGCGTCTGACACAATTTCAGTGCCAGTTCCTCGCACTAGGGGCCGCGGTAACGCGGTCAAGTGCGGTGGTGAGCAGCGCGGCCGGCGAGGTGTCGCGCACGAAGCTGGAGGCGTTGAGTCCGGTGTCCTTCCTCATCCGGGTGCAGATACCGGACCGGCCCGGCAATCTCGGGTCGGTGGCGAGCGCGCTCGGCGAGATCGGTGCCGACATCCTCAGCGTCGACGTGGTCGAGCGCAGCAACGGCGTGGCGATCGACGACCTGGTCGTGGAGCTGCCCTCCGGTCGGCTGCCAGATGTGCTGATCACCGCGGCCGAGTCGGTCCACGGCGTCGAGGTCGATGCGGTCCGGCCCTACGCGGGCGTGCTGGACACGCACCGCGAGCTGGAGCTCGTCGAGGAGATCGCGGCCGAGCCGGGGCGCGGGTTGCAGATCTTCGCCGAGGGCGTCCCCAAGATCATCCGATCTGGTTGGGCGATCATCTTCGGGCACCGATCGGGCGGGGCGGAGCAGCTGGCCGCCAGCACCTCGGCCCCGCAGGAGGGCTACCTGGAGCTGCCGTGGCTGCCGCTGCCGCGGGCGACGATCCTGGACGACGACGAGGACTGGGTGCCGGACACCTGGAAGGAGCTCGGCACCGAGCTGGCGGCGACGCCGATCGGCAAGCCGGACCGGGTGCTGCTGGCGGGCCGCCCGGGAGGCCCGATGTTCCGCACCGCGGAGCTCGCCCGCCTGGCCCACCTGGCCGGCATCGTCTCGGTCGTCCTCGACGGCTGAGCACGCCGCACTCAACCTCTCAAGTCCGCAATTTCCAATTGAAATCGAAGGGGTGAGTCCTCCGGCCGCCGCAACGGCCCGAAGGACTCAGAGCCTGTTGGTGAATGGTCTGGGTGGGTGGTCGCTTAGCGGAACCTGAGAGGTTCCCTGGACTGCGGGTGCCCCTCCTGATGTATGTCCAGACAGGCTCTCACGGCGTCACTCCTCCTCGGTCGGCAGCGCGACCTCGGCGGCGGCCTCCGGACCGTCGTCCAGCAGCACCCGGAAGCCGTTCTCGTTCAGCACCGGAACCTTGAGCTGCATGGCCTTGTCGTACTTCGAGCCCGGCGAGTCGCCGACCACGACGAAGGCGGTCTTCTTCGACACCGAACCGGCCGCCCGCCCGCCGCGGGCCATGATCAGCTCCTTGGCCTCGTCGCGGGAGAATGTCTGCAGCGTGCCGGTGACCACGATCGACAGGCCTTCGAGGGTGCGCGGGATCGATTCGTCGCGCTCGTCGGCCATTCGCACCCCGGCGGCCCGCCACTTACGCAACACCTCGCGGTGCCAGTCGACCTCGAACCACTCGCGCACCGCGGTGGCGATCGTCGGCCCGACGCCGTCCGCGGCGGCGAGCTCCTCCTCGGACGCCTCCTCGATCCGGTCCAGCGAGCCGAACTCGCGGGCCAGCGCCTGCGCGGCGGTCGGCCCGACGTGCCGGATCGACAGCCCCACCAGCACCCGCCACAGCGGCTTCTCCTTGGCCGTGTTCAGGTTCAAGAGGAGCTTGGCGCCGTTGGCCGACAGGTCGCCTTCCTTGTTGCGGAACAGCGGCGTCTTGAGCAGCTTCGGCTCATCGAGGTCGAAGATGTCGCCCTCGTCCTCCACCACCCCGGCCGCCAGCAGCGCGTTCGCCGCCTCGTAGCCGAGCGCGTCGATGTCCAGGACCTTCCGGCTGGCCAGGTAGAACAGCCGCTCGCGGCGCTGACCGGGGCAGCCCTGGGCGTTCGGGCAGCGCAGGTCGACGTCGCCTTCCTTCTGCTGCGACAGCGGCCACCCGCACTCCGGGCACACGGCGGGCATGACGAACTCGCGCTCGTCGCCGGTGCGCACGTCGACCACCGGGCCCAGCACCTCGGGGATCACGTCGCCGGCCTTGCGGATCACCACGCGGTCGCCGATCAGCACGCCCTTTCGGCGCACCTCGTCGGCGTTGTGCAGGGTCGCCATCGACACCGTGGACCCGGCGACCTTCACCGGCTCCATCACGGCGAACGGCGTGACCCGGCCGGTGCGGCCGACGTTGACCTGGATGTCCAGCAGCCTCGTGGTGGCCTGCTCCGGCGGGTACTTGTAGGCGATGGCCCAGCGCGGCGCGCGGGAGGTGGTGCCGAGCCGGCGCTGCAACGGGACCTCGTCGACCTTGATGACGATGCCGTCGATCTCGTGCTCAGCGGAGTCGCGGTGCTTGCCCCAGTAGTCGATGTGCCCGACCAGTTCGTCCATAGTGGACAATACGACGGTGCGTCCGGACACCGGCAGGCCCCACGCCTTCAGCGCGGCGTAGGACTCGGACTGGCGGTTCGGTTCGAAGCCGTCCCGCTTGCCCAGGCCGTGGCAGATCAACCGCAGCGGTCGGCTGCGGCTGATCCGCGGGTCCTTCTGCCGCAGCGACCCGGCGGCGGAGTTGCGCGGGTTGGCGAACGGGGGCTTGCCCGCCTCGACGAGCTTGGCGTTGAGCTCCGCGAACTCGTCGACGCGGAAGAACACCTCGCCGCGGACCTCCACCAGCGCCGGCACCGGGAACTCGTCGGTCCCGGTCAGCTGCTCCGGCACATCGCCCATGGTGCGGACGTTGAGCGTCACGTCCTCGCCGGTGCGGCCGTCGCCGCGGGTCAGGGCGCGCTCCAGCCGCCCGTCCCGGTACAGCAGGTTGATCGCCAGGCCGTCGATCTTCAGCTCGCATAGGTAGTGCACGTCGGTGCCTACCTCGCGCTCCACCCGGTCGACCCAGACCTGCAGCTCCTCGGTGCTGAACGCGTTGTCCAGGCTCAGCATCCGTTCCAGGTGCGCGACCGGGGTGAACTCGGTGGAAAAGGCGCCGCCCACCACCTGCGTCGGCGAGTCCGGCGCCTGCAGCGCGGGGTGCTCGGCCTCCATCTCCTGCAGTTGCGCGAACAGCCCATCGAACTCGCCGTCGGAGATCGTCGGCGAGTCCAGCACGTAGTAGCGGAACTGGTGGCCGCGGACTTCCTCGGCCAGCTCCGCGTACCGCTCGCGCACCTCGGCGGGCACGTCTTCGACGCCTTCCGCCGCGCGGCCCGCGGCAGGGTCGCTGGGCACGACCTCCTCGGCGGTGGCCGCGGTGTCGTTCGCGGCGGAGTCCCGGTCCACATCCTTGCTGGTCACGACCCGAGACTAGCGAGCGTCCCCGACAACAGCACGCACGACTCGTCGTGAGCGGTCAATCCGGCAAGAACCCGGCTTCGCCACTCACGACTCGGTCGGCGCCAATGCGGTGCGGTCGAGTTCGCGGACCAGTTCGCGGAGCTCCAGCAGGCCGATCGCGCCTTCGGGTTCCAGTTCCGCGGTCTCCACCCGGCCCAGCCGGTCGGCCGCCAGCCGCTCGCCGAGGGTCGCGTCCAGCGGCAGGAACGTCAGCGCCCGGCGCGCGTTCTCCGCCAGCCCGCTGAAGCCGGGGTGGTAGACGGCGACGTCGACCACCCCCTCGGCCTCGTCGACCTGGGCTACGACCCGCACGTCGGCCAGCGGGTACTTCTCGCCCCGCAGGTTCACGGTGACGTCGGTCGGGTCCGGCACCGGCGGTACGGAGTCGTGGTACTCCCAAAGCGTGTCGGCGGCCGGGGCGGCGGCCATCCAGGCGTCCGTGTAGGGGCGCAGTCCGGGGTCGGCCTGGGCGCTGATGACCAGCGCGTACACCGCCTTCTCGCCGTGCTCGATGGCGAAGGTCAGGTTCGGGTGCACCTCGGCGAGGGCTTCGGCCACCAGGCTCTCGATCCGCTGCGGCACGCTGTCGCCGAGCGCGGAGGCGATCTCCGGCAGCAGGTCGTCCCACCGCTGCCAGAACCGCGTGGCGCGATCGGCCGCCTCGGCGTGGACATCGACCGGCTCAGCGGTCTCGGCGTTGTCCGGGGCTTCGGCGTTGCGACGGCGGAGGAACCTGAACATGCCCACCATTGTGCCGGGTACCGTGCTGTCTTCGGGGCCGATCCCGCGGACTCACCGGTCCGCGAGTTCGGCGGCGACGATGCGCGCGAGCTCACCCGCCTCCACCCCGCGCACCTGCCGCGCCCCGACCAGCACCCCGGCCAGCGCGGTCAGCGCATCCTCGTGAGTTGCCTGCCGCAACGCCTCAACCGCGCGCAGCTGGTTGCGGATCTTGCTGCACGGGCGGCTCCAGGTGCTCTGCCAGGACCATTCCCGGACCACCGCGCCGAGCGCACCGCGGTCGATCCAACCCCCTCTGATCAGGGATGACAGGGTCCGCCGCACGACGGGGTGGTCGACACAGCCGACAGTGGCGACCACGTGCCGCGCGGCCACGGCGACGGCCCGTCGCCGATCGGGCTCGGCGGCCAGGCGCAGCGCCGCGACCAGTTCGGGCGGGTAGCCGGCGATTTCGTCCAGCGGATTCGGCTCCCCGACCAGGTCGTCGGGCCACGGCGCGACCGGGAAGGTCTGGAAGTCGCCGACGAGCCAGTCCGGGGTCGGCGACAGCCCGGTCAGCCGCCCGGCCAAGGCCAGCATCAGCGCCACCGGATCGGCCTGTGACCAGGGCAATCCGGCGCGGACGACTTCCAGCTCGTCCGGCCGGCTGCCCTCCCGGTACTCAGGCAGCACCGCCTCGAACGAGGTCCGGACATCGCCGAGCACCGCATGCGAGAAGCGGGTGAGCGCGCTCGCGTCCCAGAACACCGAGACGGCGGCCTGCCGCGCGGCCTGGCGCAGCACTTCCGGCCGCTGCCCCTGCAGACCGCTGTCCTCGACCACGAGCACCCAGCCCCCGACCTGCCGAAGCGCGATCATGGGGTATTTCTCCTGGTGGGCGAAAGCTTCCTCGCAGAAGTCGTCGATGTCCAGCGGCCGACCGAACCCGGCGACGGCACCGAAGTCCGCAGCCACCTCACCGACGCCGTCGCCCCGCACGAAAGTCAGGCACGCAGCCTCCTGGATGGTGCTCCGCCGAATCCACTCGGCCCGCTCGAGCTCGCTGATGCAATGACCGCCCACGAGTTCTTCCTACCAGCGCAACGACTTCCACACTGCGGATTCCGAAAACACGCACCGACAAGAAAGCAAACCCAACCAGCAGCCAGCTGCCCGCGGATCGAAACGCAAGTCCAAAGTGGACGAACAAAGCTCGCGAGCCTTCCGCAGCTCGGAATCCCGATCTTCCTCACGGCAGCCGATCGATCAGGCTGCGGTGGGCGGTTCGCTACTGCTCGGCTTCGTCGGCGAAGAGGTTGGCGAGGTCGCGGGTGAGGCTGATCGCGCGGCGCGTCCAGGCCGGTGTCGCTCCCGCGAGGCCGCAGGTCGGGGTCGGCACGCTGCGCTCGGCCAGCGCCCGGCGGGCGAAGCCGAGGCGGGAGGCCAGGTCGAACGCGGGTCGGGCGATTCGGCGGAGGCGGGCTTCGCCCCTCAGCTCCGTGCTCGGGACCAGTCCGAGGAACAACGTGGTGCCCTCTTCCCAGGCCTCCCCCAGTTCGTCGGCGAACGAACCGGACACGTCACCGAGCCTGGTGGCGTCCAGCGCGATAGCCCCGGCGCCGGCCCGGCGCAGCATCGCGACCGGCGGGCGGACCGCGCAGCAGTGCACCACGACCGGCGAACCCGTTGCGGCCGCGAGCTTCTCGATCATCTCGGCCAGCACGCGTTGCGCGTCCGGTTCCGGGACCGCGGACACCTTGCCGTAACCGGAGGGCGTAGGCAGCGACCCCGCCAGCACTGCGGGCAACGACGGCTCGTCGAGCTGGACGACGACCCTGGCGCCGGTGCGAGCGGCGACCTGTTCGGAGTGCGCGATCAGGCCTTCGGTCAGCGACTCCGTGAAGTCGTGCAGCGCGCCCTGGTCGGTCAGCACCCGGTGTCCGCGGTGCAGCTCGATCCCGGCCGACAGCGTCCACGGGCCCGCCGCCTGCACCTTCACCGCCCGCGGAGCACCCGCTTCGGCGGCCGCTTGCTCCACGGCGTCCAGGTCCCAGCGCATCAGGTCGATGGCGCGCTGGTGGTCCCGGCCGGGGCGGGAGGCTACCCGGTAGCCCGACGGCACCACTTCGACGGCGAGGTCGACCAGCAGCCCGGCGGTGCGGCCGAGGATATCGGCACCGACGCCGCGCCCCGGCAGCTCCGGGAAGGGCGTCAAGTCGGGCAGTTCGCCGACGACAGTGCGCGCCGCCTCGACCGGATCGTCCCCGGGCATCGATCCGATGGCTGTGGCGATCCCAGGGCCCCAAGGTGCGTCACTCACCCCGCCATTATCGACAGCCCGCCGCGCGCCGCCCGACGGGGCACAGCCAACGCGGCTCAGCGCCCGTGAGCGTTTTCGGGTGCTATCGCGCCCAGAACCACTCACGGTCCTTGACCAGCCAAAACGAAGCTGCGATCAGTCGGTGAGCTCGTCGCGCAGGACGCGTTTGAGGAGCTTGCCCGAGCTGTTGCGCGGCAGGTCGTCGACGAAGCGGATCTCCTTCGGCACCTTGAAGCCGGCCAGGCTGCCGCGCGCGTGCTCCAGCAGTTCCGCCTCCGTCACCTCGGCCTTGGCGACCACCACCGCCGCGATGCGCTCGATCCACTTCGGATCGGACACCGCGATCACCGCCACTTCGGCCACCGCCGGGTGCGTGTACAGCGCGTCCTCCACCTCGCGGGATGCGACCAGCACGCCACCGGTGTTGATCACGTCCTTGATCCGGTCGACGACGAAGCAGTAGCCCTCCGAGTCACGTCGCACCAGGTCGCCGGAGTGGAACCAGCCGCCGCGGAACGCCTCGGCGGTCTCCGCGGGCTTGTCCCAGTACCCGGTGCACAGCTGCGGCGACCGGTAGACGATCTCGCCCAACTCCCCCGGCGCGGCCTCCTCGCCCTGCTCGTCGACGACCTTCGCCTCCACGAACAGCACGGGCCGCCCGGCGGAATCCGGCCGCTCGTCGTGCTCCTCCGGGCGCAGCACCGTCGCAAGTGGAGCGATCTCGGACTGCCCGAAGCAGTTGTAGAACCCCAGTTCCGGCAGCTGATCGCGCAACCGCTGCAACACCGGCCCGGGCATGATCGAGGCGCCGTAGTAGGCCTTGCGCAGCGTCTTCAGGTCGCGGGTGGCGAAGTCGGAGTGGTTGGCCAGCGCCACCCAAACCGTTGGCGCGGCGAAGAACGCGCTGATCCGCTCCTCCTCGATCCGCCGCAGGATGTCGCCCGGCTCCGGCACTTCCATCAGCACGTTGGTGGAGCCGATCATCAGCTGCGGCAGGAGGAACACGTGCATCTGCGCCGAGTGGTACAGCGGCATCACGTGCAGCGGCAGATCGTCTTCGCGGAAATCCAGCGCGACCACGCAGGACACGTACTCGTGCAGCAGCGCGCGATGCGTCATCATCGCGCCCTTGGGCTGCGAGGTCGTGCCCGAGGTGTAGAGCAGCTGGACCAGCGCATCGTCGGCGACGGCGACGTCCAACTTCGGCAACGGGCCGTCGATGCACTGCGCCAGCAGCGAATCCGCGCTGTCGCGCAGCGGGATCACGCGCTCGACCGCGGTGCCGGGACGGACTGCGGCGAGCTTGTCGGCCAAGGCAGGATCCACCAGCGCGATGCTGCTCCCCGACTGCTCCAGCAGGTAGCCCAGCTCGCCGGAGGTCAGGTTGTAGTTGATCGGCACGTGCACCAGGCCTGCCCGCGCGCAGGCGAGGAATCCGATCACGTAGGCGTCGGAGTTCTTGCCGTAAGCCGCGATCCGGTCGCCCTGGTTCGCCCCGGCGGCCAGCAGCACCCCGGCGGCGCGGGTAACCGCAGCATCGAGTTCGGCATAGGTCCAAACCCATTCCTGCCCAGCACTGTCGACGAACCGCAGAGCCTCGCGGTCCCGGACTCGCGCGGCGCTGCGCCGCAACACGCCTGCGACCGTGCTGGCCCGAAAATCGAGCACAGGACCTCCCCAGTTCACGGTGCTGGTGTGGTGCACGGTGCCGCAATTTCAATGGAAATCAGAGCTCTGATTTCCATTGAAATTGCGGAAATCCCGGACGCCGGGAGACACTACCCGCGAACCCCGCTGCGCACTAGGCCGTCAGCGGCGCCACAACTCGCGCAGTGCGTCGTTGACGACATCGGGCCGCTGGCTGTGCGGCCAGTGCGACGCGCCCGGCACCTCCAGGTGATCGGCGTTGATGCGCCGCGCTGTCACACGCGCGCACTCCATGATCGGCTCGCCTCCGTGCTCGCGGTACGCCCGCGGCGCGTCGTCCCAGGTCCCAGTGACCACCCTCATCGGCCAGGCCGCCGCAGCGAGGGGTTCGACCGGGATCTGTGCTCCCCAAGCCGGTATCTCGCGCAGCGCGGTACGCGTCGCCCGCACGAGCTCCGGCGTCACCGGCGGCGCTTCGAAGCCCACGGACTCGAAGTTGAGCCGAACCAGGTCCTCGTCGGACAGTTCGGGCGGCACCGACGCGATCGCGTCCTGGTTGCGCTCCAACGCCTCAGCGACCAACGGCGCATCCGCGGCGAGCTGAAAGCAAGCCGGTTCGATGAGCGTCAGGGAAAGAACCGACTCCGGGTTCCGCGAGGCGGCCAGCATCGCGACCACGCCGCCGGAAGAGTGCCCCACCAGGTGCGCTCCGCCGTCGAGCAACTCGGCGATGTCGTCGGCGTCCTGCTCGTAGTCGCTGCGTTCGACGTCCGGGCTGCCTCCGTAGCCCCGCCGATCCGGGAGAACGAGCCGGAATTCGCCGGCCAGCGGGAGTTGGGCACCGAACCCGAAAACCTCGTGCGCCGCCCAAGTGCCCGAACCGTGCACGAGGATCGCGCGCGCTCCGTCGCCCCTTTCCGCGACATGCAGTGAAGTCATGCGCACATTCTGTCGACGCGCAGAGGTGCTGTCACTTGCTCAACGCGGCAATCGCCGCTTCCAGGGCGGCGTCGCGGAATTCCTCGGGCGGCCCTTCGGTTGTCGCGCAGTCCTGCAACCCGCCGATCGCGACGGTCGCCCGAGCGATCTGCGCAGGTGATGCGTCGGGGCCGACCAGCAATGCGTAGACGCGGTCGCGCCAGGCGAGCATCTGCTGCATCAGATCGAGCTGCGCCAACGCCGAGACGTCCCGCAGGACCAGCTCGAAGACCTGCCGGTACCGCAGGACCACGTCGAAGTAGTCGGCCAGGAACTGGCGCGGATCGACCTCCGCGGCCGCCTCGCGGTCCGCCAGCAGGTCCTCGATCTCGTCGACGAAAGGCTGCACGATGCCGCGCATCAGGTCCGCCTTGGACGGGAAGTGGTAGTACAGCGCGGCTTTGGTGATACCGAGCCGCTCGGCGACCTCCCGCAGGCTCGTTTTCTCGAACCCCTGGCGGGCGAACAGCTCCGCGGCGACCGCGCGGATCTCCGCCCTGGTGTCGACCCGTGTCCTCGGCATCGGCGTCCTCCTCCCGGCGGATCCTACTGCTTGCCGACCGGTAAGTTACTTGCCGACCGGTAAGTAGCGGGCTAGCTTAGCCCCATGACGAAGAACATCCTGATCTCCGGTGCCAGCATCGCCGGGCCGGCCCTGGCGTTCTGGCTGCGCAAGCACGGTTTCAACCCGACCGTGGTGGATCGCGCACCCGCGATGCGCGACGGCGGCTACGCCGTCGACGTGCGTGGCGCGTCGGTCGAGGTGGCCGAGCGGATGGGCATCCTGGCCGAACTGCAGGATGCGCGCACCGGCATGAGGGGCATGACCGTCCTCGGTGCGGCGGGCCGGTCGGTGGCCGAAGTCCGCATGGACGAACTGCTCGGCGGCGAACGCGACATCGAGATCATGCGCGGCACGCTCACCCGGATTCTGCACGAGCGCACCAGCGGAACCGAGTACCTCTTCGGCGACTCCATAACCGCCATCGACCAGGGCGCCGACGGCGTTCGCGTGACCTTCGAGCACCACGCGCCGCGCGAATTCGACCTCGTGGTCGGCGCCGACGGGCTGCACTCCAACGTCCGGCGGCTGGCGTTCGGCCCGGAGCCCGGTTTCCGCCGCTACCTCGGCTACCACGTCTCGATCTTCAGCACCGACAACTTCCTCGACCTGGACCGCTGGACCACGATCCGCAACACACCCGGCAAGGTGGCGGGCTTGTACCAGGCGCGAACCGACACCGGGGCGAAGGCGATCCTCGGCTTCAAATCACCGGAACTGCGCTTCGACCCCCGCGACCCGCAGACCCAGATCGCCTTGCTGGACAAGGCTTTCGCCGACGAGGGCTGGATCGCCCCCCGCCTGCTCGACGCCGCACGCCGCGCACCGGACTTCTACTTCGACTCGATCGCCCAGATCCGACTCGACGACTGGACGCGCGGACGCGTGGTGCTGGTCGGCGACGCGGGCTACTGCCCGTCCCCGCTGTCCGGCCAGGGCTCCAGCCTCGCGCTGGTCGGCGCCTACGTGCTGGCCGGCGAACTGCTCGCCGCCGACGGGGATCACCGCACCGCGTTCCGCCGCTACGAGGCGGAAATGCGGAACTACGTGACGCTGAACCAGAAGATCGCGACGGACGGCGCGAAAACGCTGATCCCGAAGACCGCCACCGGCCTGTGGCTTCGCAACCAGGCGTTCCGCCTGATGCGCTACCTGCCCCGGACCAGCGGCCTGCCCAAGGAGATCCAGCACGCCGCCAACGCGATCAGCCTCCGCGACTACGCACCGGGGTCGTGACCGTGAAGCGGCGCGTTAACGCGAGCATCTACCGAAGGACTGCGGGCCGGGCGGCCATCGCCCGGTGGTGCACCGTCCAGCTCGATTCGTGGCCGGTGGCGCACCAGCGGCGAACGATCAGCATCCACGGCGAACCAGCCCACCCGCAGCACCTGGCCGAGCTCGTCGAGCGCTCTTGATCAGGACTGCGACCGCTAGCGGGTGGCGGAGATGAGGCCGCTGCCGAGGACGAGGTCTCCCGCGGCGTCCTGGTGGTAGAGGACGATCGCCTGCCCCGGAGCGACACCGCGCAGCGGCTGGCGGAGCTGGACTCGGATGCCGTCCTCGTCGGCCTCGGCGACCGCCTCGGCCGTGCCGCCGTGGGCCCGGACCTGGATCACGCATTCCGTCGGGCCGTCCAACGGCCGCTCGGACGGCCAGATGGGCCGCTTCGCGTCGATCTCGCTGACCGACAGCCGATCCGCGGAACCCACCTGGACGGTCCCGGACACCGGCTCCAGCGAAAGCACGTAGCGCGGCCGGCCGTCCGAGGCCGGGGCGTCGATGCCGAGCCCCTTGCGCTGGCCCACGGTGAACCCGTGCACGCCGGTGTGCTCGCCGAGCACCGCGCCGGTTTCGGCGTCCACCAGCTTGCCCGGCGTCTGCCCGAGCTTGGTCTCCAGGAACTTCTTGGTGTCGCCGTCCGGGATGAAGCAGATGTCGTGGCTGTCCGGCTTCTTGGCCACCGCCAGGTCGCGCTCGGCGGCCTCGACGCGCACCTCGGACTTCAGCGAGTCGCCGAGCGGGAACATCGAGTGCCGCAGCTGCTCCGCGGTCAGCGAGGCCAGCACGTAGGACTGGTCCTTGCCGTCGTCCCGGCTGCGCCGCAACTCCGGCACACCGTCCACGATGGACAGTCGGGCGTAGTGCCCGGTGCAGACCGCGTCGAAGCCCAGCGCCATGGCCTTCTCCAGCAGCGCCTCGAACTTGATCTTCTCGTTGCAGGTCAGGCACGGGTTCGGGGTGCGGCCCGCGGCGTACTCGCCGACGAAGGTTTCGATGACCGCCTCGGTGAACCGCTCCGCGAAGTCCCACACGTAGAACGGGATGCCCAGCAGGTCCGCGGCGCGGCGGGCGTCCCGGGAGTCCTCGATGGTGCAGCACCCGCGGGCGCCGGTGCGCAGCGTGCCGGGCTTCGCCGACAGCGCCAGGTGCACGCCGACCACGTCGTGGCCCGCCGCGACCGCTCGCGCGGCGGCGACGGCGGAATCGACCCCGCCGCTCATGGCTGCCAGTACTCGCACGCCTCACACCTCCGTGGCGGCGGTCGTCGACCCCGCCGAAGATCGGCGCAACCCGGGCAGGCCGGCGCTACGCGCTCGTTGCACCACCGGCCCGATCGCCTCGGTGAGTGCCTGTACATCGGCTGCGGTCGAAGTGTGCCCCAGCGAGAAGCGCAGCGACCCGCGCGCGGCCTTCGGGTCCGCCCCCATCGCCAGCAGCACGTGGCTGGGCTCCGAGACCCCCGCGGTGCAGGCGGAGCCGGTGGAGCACTCGATCCCCTTGGCATCCAACAACATCAACAGGCTGTCGCCCTCGCAGCCGGGGAACGTGAAGTGCGCGTTGCCGGGCAACCGGGACGGTCCACCGCCCACGACGTCGTGCCCTGGATCGCCGTTGAGCACCACGTCCGGCACCACGGCGCGCACGCCGGCGATCAGCTCGTCGCGCAGCTTGGTCAACTGCGGCGCCTGCGATTCGCGCGCGCCGACCGCCTCGCGCACGGCCGACGCCAACCCCAGCACTCCAGGGGTGTCGAGGGTCCCGGACCGCACCTCGCGCTCCTGGCCGCCGCCGTGCAGCACCGGGGTGCACTTGACGTCCCGCGACAGCAGCAGCACACCGACCCCGTACGGGCCGCCGACCTTGTGGCCGGTCATGGTCAGTGCCGCGACCCCGGAGGCCGCGAAGTCCACCGGCAATGTCTCGACGGCCTGCACGGCATCAGTGTGCAGCGGCACCCCGCAGCGGTCGGCGATCGCGGACAGCTCCGAGATCGCGTTGACGGTGCCGACCTCGTTGTTGGCCCACATGACGGTGGCCAACGCCACGTCGTCCGGGTTCTCCGCGAGAGCCGCCTCGAACACCTCCGGGCGCACCCGGCCGTTCGAGTCGGCTGCCAGCCAAGTCACCTCGGCACCCTCGTGCTCGGCCAGCCACTCGACGGCGTCCAGCACCGCGTGGTGCTCGACGGTCGAGGCGAGGACGCGGCGCCGGGTGGGATCCGCGGCCCGACGCGCCCAGAAGATCCCCTTGACCGCCAAGTTGTCGCTCTCGGTCCCGCCCGCGGTGAACAGCACCTCCGACGGCCGGGCCCCCAGCGCATCGGCGACGTCCTCCCGCGACTCCTCCACGGCGCGGCGTGCCCGGCGACCCGAGGTGTGCAGGGACGAGGCGTTGCCGATCCTGGTCAACGCCTCGCTCATCGCTGCGACCGCCCCTGGCCGCATCGGTGTCGTGGCAGCGTGGTCGAGGTAAGTCATCGCGCTGTCCAGGGTAATGCAGCCGCCCCGGCGGCCACCCCTCGGTCCGGCGGAAGGCGCAGGTCAGGACGTTTGCGCACGGCCCGAGCGGACGAGCAGCAAACCGGCCAGCACGGCACCGGCCAGCAGCGCCAGATCCAGCGGCACGACGCCCCTGGTCGGCGCGGCCCCGGTGGTCAGCGCGGCGACCGCCCACGCCGACGACATCGCGGCGAACGCCGCAGGCCGGTGCTCCTCCGGAAAGACCCGACCGATCATCACGTAGAGCGCGACGATGAGCACCCCGCCACCGCAGCCCTTGCACCGCATGGGCGACGAGCAGCACAGGCTGCTGTGCACAGCGGCGGCGACGATCGTGGCCAGCGCGGTGCCCAACCCGCCAGTCGTGAGTGGCGAAGCCGGTAAGAACCGGCTTTCGCACTCACGACATCTGACCTGCGACAACAGTCACCTCCAAAACAGCCTCTAAAGCACCCGAAAGCACCACGGGTGTCATGCGGCGAGGTCGTGTGCGCTGCGGTGCTCCGGCGAAGCCTGGTGGCCCGGCGAAGCACCGGTGGCCGCAACGATCGCAGACTGGGCCTGCTCGGCCAACTCCCGGCGGTCGGTGCCGACCAGCTCGGGCAACACCACCAATTCCACGACCAGGCCCCGCATCCGCGCCACCGCGAGGACCGAATCGACCAGCGTGGCATCGCCCAGGAACGCCGCCGCAGTGGTCGGCTCGCCGACCTCTGTCCGGAAGACCAGCGCAACCGGCTGCATCCGCACACCCGCATCCACCGCGGCCTGGAAGACGGCGGGCCGGAACCGCCCGGAAGCCCGCCCGCACCAGGTCGTCCCCTCCGGGAAGGCACCGATCACGGCCCCGGCGCGCAACTCGTCGGCGATCGTCCGCACCGCGCCGGGCAGCGCCGACAGCCGGTCGCGATCGATGTAAACGGTGCCGGCCCGCCCGGCGAGCGGCCCCAGCAGCGGCCAGGACCGGACCTCGACCTTGGCCAGCATCCGCATTGGGTGAAGCGCCTGGAGCGCTACGACGTCCAGCCACGAAACGTGGTTGCTGACCACCAGCGCGCCGCCCGGCGGAATCCGCTCCCCGAACGCGAGGCCAACTCCCAGAACGCACAACAGCATCCGGAACCACGTCCGCAACGCCCGATCCCGCGAAGCCGCCGGCAGCACCGGCAGCGCCAGCGTGAGGACGCACCCGACCAGTAACAATCCGACGGTGCCGCCCAGCCGCAGCACCACCCGGGGCAGCCCCACCTCCGCCTGCTTGTCGCGCGGCGGAAGGCAATCCGGCCCGCACTGCGACGTGGGCGTCCACTGGTTCATGCCGCGTCGCCCAGGAAGAAGCGCAGGTACCGCTGATCGGCGCGCTTGAGGTCCAGGAGCACGAAGTAGTCGGCCACGCCGAAGTCCGGATCGTGCGCCGGAGGCCCGCACACCTGAGCACCAAGCCGCAGGTACCCCTTGAGCAGCGGCGGCATCGGCGCACGTCCGGTGACCTCGAACGACTCCCAAGGCCGGTACGGGCGCACGCGGTGTTCCTCCGGCGCGTAGTGCTTCGCCGACACCGTGTTCCACACGTGCGCCGCCTGATCGCCTCCGTCGTCCAGCGGCACCGAAGCACAACCCGCGAGCATGGTGTGACCGTGCAGCAGCATGTAGCGCGCGATCCCGGTCCACACCAGACTGACGACGGCGCCGTTGCGGTGGTCCGGGTGCACGCACGACCGCCCGGTCTCCACCAGCGAGGGGCGCAGCGGGTCGAGCGCCGAAAGGTCGAACTCGGTTTCTGAATAGAGCATTCCGGCTGCCTTCGCCCGATCCGGCGGCAGCATCCGGTAGGTCCCGACCACCGCGCCGGAGCGGTCGTCGCGGACGATCAGATGGTCGCAGTAGTCGTCGAAGGAATCCCGGTCGACCCCGAATTCGCGACCGGTGACCGTGGCCCCCATCTCCTCGGCGAACACCTGGTAGCGCAGGCGTTGCGCGGCGTGCACTTCGTCGGAGTCTCTGGCGACCAGCAGCGAGTAGTGGGCGTCGGCCGCCGCACTCGGTGCGGCACTGGCCAGCAGCTGCGTCTCGGACATGCCGCAGGTGTATCGCCGCGCGGCGAACGCCCAACACACCAGCCGATGACACGGAGCAGGAACTTTCGGTGAATCCCAGGTGCGGCACCAGATCATTGCCCCGAACGGTCGCCTGGAACCCACCCGAACAGCACAGCACCCCTGGCCGCGGGCTCTTGCCGCGCGACCCGGGTCGATTTCGTCCCAGCCTCTTGGGAGGCCAGCTGCGGAACCTACTGGCCGACGAGCGCGGTCGCGCGCTCGATGATCGACGACGGGCTGGGCTGGGTGGCCATCTCCCCGCTCACCTCGCGCGCCGCCGCGCGGAACCCGGGCTCGGTGAGCAGCCGCTCGGCCATCGACCGCACCGTGGCGACGTCCACAGTGGCCGGATCGTGGGACAGCCCGACACCCCGGTCCACCACCCGCTGCGCCGACATCGGATTGTCCGCGAAAGCGGGCAGGACCAGCTGAGGAACCCCGTAGTGCAGCGGCGCGGCGGTGGTGCCTGAACCACCGTGGTGCACCATCAGCGAAGCGGTCGGCAGGAACGTCGACAGCGGGAGGAAGCCGACGGAGCGCACGTTGGCCGGGAGCGTCCCGAGCTCGGCGAGATCGGTCTGGCCGGTCGCCAGGACCACCTCCACGTCCAGCGCACCGAGCGCCTCGATCACCACGGACAGGCTGCTGATGCCGGACATGATCGGCACCACGGTCCCGAGCGTGACGCCGACGCGCGGCCGTTCCGGCCGCCGCAGAGCCCACTCCGGAACCACCGCGCCACCGTTGAACGGCACGAACCGCATCGACCACCAGGGGACGCCGTCCTCCTTGTCCGGCTCGTCGCCTACCAGCCCGCCCATGCTGGGCGCCCGTGGATCGATCCGCGCGATCACCCGCGGCCAACCATCGGGAATGCCCAGCTTGTCGCGCAGCGCGAGGGTGATCTCGTCGTTCTCGTAGAAATTGCGCCCGTCTCGGAAATCCCCGTCCCGCGACGACCAGGAGACGCGGTTGCCCACCTCCAGCACCGGCACCCCGAGCGCCACCGCGGCCAGCCGCCCGGCCGCGTGGTCGGTGGTGTGGACGACGAGATCCGCGCCGAACGCCCGCCCGGCGTCGATGGTGCCTTCGGTCATCGTCAGCGTGAACAACCCGAACGGGCTGCCCGCCTGCGTGGCCTTCTCGTACGCCTCGGACATCCCCTTGGCCACGCCGAGCCGCTCGAGCTCCGGCGACTTCTCCCTCGCATTGATCCCGCGCAGCAGCACGTCCCACACGTCGTGCTCCGGGAACACGTCGACGACGGGCAACCCGGCGCGTGCGCCGACATCGGTCATCTCGGCGGTGGTGGCGACCAGAACTTCGTGCCCGGCAGCCCGAGCCGCCCAGATCAACGGGACGATCGGCAACATAAGCCCATAACCGGGCGCAGCGGTGAAGAGGATTCGCACGTCGGCCGAGCATGCCACCCCTCACCGACACCCGCACCCGATTTTCAACGTCCCGCGAGCAAGGGAACCTTCCTGTCACCCCGCCCCTCACCCCGAAGCAAGGGAACCTTCCTGTCACCGAACCGCGCCCAGCGCGAGCAAGGGAACCTTCCTGCCACTCACCAAACGGCGCCCGACTCCCCGCGGCTGCGAGCAAGGGAACCTTCCTGTCACCGCCGCGGCGGCCCCCCGATCCGCCGCCGGTTAGATTCCGGGGTATGCAGCGAACGACCGACCGCGTCGACCTCTACACCGACGGCGCATGCAGCGGGAACCCCGGCCCCGGCGGCTGGGGCGTCGTGCTGCGCTACGGCGACCACGAGCGTGAGCTCTACGGCAAGAACGCCGCGACGACGAACAACAAGATGGAGCTCATGGCGGTCATCGAGGGCTTGGCCGCGCTGACGCGGCCGATGCCGACCGTGCGCATCTACACGGACAGCACGTACGTGCTCAAGGGCATCACGCAGTGGATGCACGGTTGGAAGCGCAACGGCTGGCTGACGTCCGCGAAGCAGCCGGTCAAGAACGCCGACCTGTGGCAGCGCCTGGACTCGGAATGCGCGCGTCACGGCGACGTGCAGTGGCAATGGGTGAAGGGGCACAACGGCCACCCGGAGAACGAGCGCGCCGACCGGCTCGCCTGCCAGGGCCGGGACGAAGCTCGCGCGGGTTGACGCACAGAAGGCGGGCCGCACCCGGGTGCGGCCCGCCTTCTGCGTCAGATCAGCTCGGGGCTCAGCCCTTGCGCTTGGTGATTTCCTCGGTGAGCTGCGGGGCGACCTTGAACAAGTCACCCACGACGCCGAAGTCGGCGATCTCGAAGATCGGGGCCTCGGGATCCTTGTTCACCGCGACGATCGTCTTGGCGGTCTGCATACCGGCCCGGTGCTGGATCGCACCGGAAATGCCCAGCGCGATGTACAGCTGCGGGGACACGGTCTTACCGGTCTGCCCGACCTGGAACTGGTGCGGGTAGTAGCCGGAGTCCACCGCCGCACGCGAGGCACCCACCGCGGCACCCAAACTATCGGCCAGCTTCTCCACAACCTCGAACGACTCCGCCGAACCGACACCACGGCCACCGGAGACCACGATCGAGGCCTCGGTGAGCTCCGGGCGGTCCCCGGCCTCAGCAGGCTGCCGACCCGTGATCCTCGCACCCGTAGCGGCCGGAACCTCCACCGACACGACCACAGCCGCGCCCGCGGCCTGCTCGGGCTCGATCGCACCCGGCAGCACCGTGACGACCGGCGTGCCCTTGGTGACCTTCGCCTTGGCGTCGTAGGCGCCACCGAACAGCGAGTGCGCCCCCACACCGTCGGCGTCGAGGCCCACGACCTCCGACAGCAAACCCGAACCGATGCGAATCGCCAGCCGACCGGCGATCTCCTTGCCATCGATCGACGCCGATACCAGCACCGCCGCCGGGCCGGCGCTGCCAACCAGGCTGGCCAGCACGCCCACCTGCGGGGTCACCAGGAACTCCGAGGCCTCCGCGGACTCCGCCGCATACACCTTCGCCGCACCGTAAGCCGCGAGGCTCTCGGCGAGCTTGCCGGTGGTGCCCGGCCCGCCCACCACGACCGCGGACGGCTCACCCAACCGACGCGCCGCCGTCAGCAGCTCGTACGTGACCTTCTTGACCTCGCCGTCCACGTGATCGACGAGGACCAGAACCTCAGCCATGAATCAATGCCTCCTCGAAAAACCGTGAACGACTCTCAAAGCAACTTCTCGCCGGCCAGGAACTCGGCGACGGCCACGCCACCCTCGCCCTCGTCGGTGACCTTCACACCACCGGACTTCGGCGGCTTCGGCGCCGACTCCACCACCTGCGAACCGGCACCTGCCAGCCCCACCTCGCCCGCGTCGATCCCGGCATCCACCAGCGACAACACACTGACCGGCTTCTTCTTCGCGGCCATGATGCCCTTGAACGACGGGTACCGCGGCTCGTTGATCTTCTCCGTCACCGACACCACCGCCGGCAACCCCGCCTCGACATTCAGGATCCCCGCATCGGTCTCCCGCTCGATCTTCACACTCGAACCGTCGGTGGCGACCTTGCGGGCGAACGTCAGCTGCGGCCAGCCCAGCACCTCGGCCACCATCGCCGGCACCGCACCGGTGCGGCCATCCGTGGCCTCGTTACCGGCGATCACCAGATCAACACCCTCGAGGGTCCCGATCACCTTCGCCAGCGCGCGAGCGGTCGACGGCGCATCCGTACCATGCAGCGCCTCATCCGAGAGATGCACCGCCTTGTCCGCACCCATCGACAGCGCCTTGCGGATCGCATCCGTGGCACGCTCCGGACCCATGCACACGACGGTCACCTCGCCACCCTGAGCCTCCTTGATCAACAGCGCTTCCTCCACCGCGCGCTCGTTGATCTCATCCAACACCGCATCGGCCGACTCACGGTCCAGGGTGTGATCCGCAGCAGACAACTTCCGCTCGGAATACGTGTCGGGCACCTGCTTGACCAGGACAACGATGTTCATGGGCCCTCTTCGACCTCCTGCGGACAGACGACGCTCGCTGGTCCTCCAGCGGCTTTGCTTGCGGACCCGGCGCTGCGCAGTCCGGGTAGGTTGACCTTGCCACGTCATTGTGCGAAAAGCACAGTGACGCCAACCACCCGGAATGTTACTAGCCGGTAGCACCGGTGCAACCAGGCCCCACACGTGACGTTACTCACCCCCGCAGGCGTCGAATTCTTCCGGTCGCCGTGACGACATTTTCTGCCGGGGTAGATGTACCGAGTTCCTACCAATTAGTAGCCTGGCCCGCATGAGGCAACGCGTCGCCATCGTGACCGACTCGACGGCTTCCATCCCGCACGACGTCGCCGAGCAGCTGGGCATCTCCGTCGTCCAACTGGAGCTCAAGATCGGCGACGAGCAGAACGACGAGCGCCGGGTGCCGCACCCGACGCTGGCCCAGGCGATGCGCGACGGCATCCCGGTGGAGACCGGCGAACCGCCACCACCGGCCTTCTACTGGAACTACACGGACGCCGCCGCCTCCGGCGCCGAGGCGATCATCTCCATCCACATCTCGGAGGGCCTGTCCCGCACCTGCGAGTCCGCCCGCGCCGCGGCCACCGAGATCGGCATCCCCGTCTACGTGGTCGACTCCCGGCTGGTCGGCCTTGGCCTGGGCTTCCCGGTGATGGCCGCGGCCGAGGCCGCCGTCGCCGGCGCGACCCCGCAGGGCGTGATGAGCGTGCTGGACCGGCGTCTGCGCACCACCACCCAGCTGCTCTACGTGGACACCCTGGAGTACTTGCACCGCGGCGGCCGGATCGGGCGCGCCCAGGCCTGGCTCGGCCAGGCGCTGTCGATCAAGCCGGTGCTGGTCCTCAAGGAAGGCATCATCGACCAGCTGGCGAAGGCCTTCGGACCGGACCGGGCGCTCAAGAAGGCGGTCGCGAACGCGGTCCAGCGATCCGGCAGCGGTCCGGTCGACATCGGTGTCGAGCACTTCCAGTTCGCCGATCGCGCCCAGCGCGTGCTCGACGACCTGCGCTCCCAACTTCCCCAGGTCCGCCGCATCACCCTTGAGGAAACGAGCGCGGTCCTTGGCGCGCACGCCGGGCCCGGCGCCCTGGGCGTGACGATCTCCCCCGCCACCTGAGCGGCAAAGCCGCACTGCGCTGCGTTCGCCGGACGACGGCGAGTACGGAGCTTTTCCCCACCCCCAACGGGTTTTCGGGTCGATGACCTACTCGAGGCGCCGATTCCCGCGCTTTCCCAGCAGGTTCCACCCCGTCGAGTGATGCGAACGGTTGTTCGAGCGTGAATACTCGATGTTGGGCGGTTCGAAGCGCGCCAGTCCTCCAAGCATGCGGCTCGGAGCAAATAGCGCTTCGGAAGCACCGAACACGGCCATCCGCCGCCGTGTTCGCCCGACATACCAACCCGAACCCGGAGGGGATCAGTCATGCATGTTTCGACCGTGCTCAAGTGCTTGTCCGGCTCGTCGACTGTGGCGACGAGCGCCGGATCAGCGCTCCAACTTGTCCATCGCGCGGTGGATGCGCTTCACCGACACCGGCTGCGACGTGCCGAGCGTCTGCGCGAACAGGCTCACCCGCAGCTCCTCGATGAGCCATCCGATGCTCCGCAACGCCTCGCTCGGGGAACTCCCTTGCGGCACCCCGGCCAACAGATCCCGATAGCGCTGCTGGACCTCGTCCACTTGGAACATCCAGTCCCGGTCGCGCTGCGGGTGGTATTGGAGCTTGTCCAGCCGCTGCTCGATCGCCCGCAGGTAGCGCGCCAGATCGGACAGCCGCGCGAAGCCCGTTCCGGTCACGAAGCCGGGGTGCAGCAGCCCGTCCAGCTGGGCGCGGATGTCGGAGATCGCGTCGGCGTGCAGCCCTGCGGGCTGGTCGGCCAACAACGCCTCCACCCGCTGCGCCGCCGCCAAGACTTGCTCCACTTTGGACACCGCTTCGACGGTGACCTCACCCAGCCATGCCCGCACGTTGTTCTGGAGGGAGTCGAACGCCGCCTCGTCCCACACCGGCCCGCCTTTGTCCGCCATCAGCTTGTCGACGGCGCAGCTCACGCAGTCGTCAAGCACGGCGGCGAGGTCGCCGTACCGGCTGCTGCCCAGCACCAGCCGGGTGGTGCTGCTCATCCCCCGCTGGATGGACTTCACCGGCGACGGGAGGTTCAGCAGCAACAGCCGGCGGGTGCCGTCCCACAGCGCGTGCTGCTGCTCCTCTTCGGTGTCGAACATCCGCACCGCGACGCTGTCCCGTTCGTCCACCAACGCCGGGTACGCCTTCACGGCATGCCCCGACCGCTGTTGCTCGAAGGTGCGCGGCAACCGGCCGAAGTCCCAGGAACGCAACCCGCTTTGCTCGACGTCGTCCGCAGCGGCGGAGATCTCCGCCCGCAGCTTGGGTTTCAGGCGCTGCTTGAGCGACTCCAGGTCCTTGGACTCGGCGAGCTTGCACCCCTTGCCGTCCACGACCCGGAAGGTCATCGTCAGGTGGTCGGGCACCCGGTCGAGGTCCCACTCGGAGCGCGGCACCACCACCCCGGTCATGCTCTGGAGCTGCCGCTGCAGGCCGTCCAGCAGCGCGCCGTCCGGCGAGGTCATGCGGGACAGCGCCGCCTTGGCGAAGTCCGGGGCCGGGACGAAGTTCCGGCGCAGGGTCTTCGGCAGCGACTTCAGCAGCGCCGTCACGAGTTCCTCGCGCAGGCCCGGGATCTGCCAGTCGAAGCCGTCCGGTTCGATCTGGTTGAGCACGGCCAGCGGGATGTGCACGGTCACCCCGTCGGCGTCGGCGCCGGGTTCGAACTGGTAGGACAGCGGCAGCCGGTGACCGCCCTGTGGCCAGAAGTCCGGGTAGTCCTGGTCGCTTACCGCCGCCGATTCCTGGTTGATCAACATCGATTTCTCGAAGTTGAGCAGGTCCGGCTGTTCCTTGGCGGTCTCCTTCCACCACGCGTCGAAGTGCCTGCCGGAAACCACGTCCACGCCGATTCGCTGGTCGTAGAACTCGAACAGCGTCTCGTCGTCCACCAGAATGTCGCGCCGCCTGGCTCGCTCTTCGAGGTCCTCGACCTCGTCGAGCATCGCCCGGTTCTCGTGGAAGAACGCGTGCCGGGTGTCCCAGTCGCCCTCCACCAGCGCGTGCCGGATGAACAGCTCGCGGCTCAGCTCCGGGTCGATGCGCCCGTAGTTGACCTTGCGGCCGACCACGAGCGGCACGCCGTAGAGGGTGACCCGTTCGGCGGCGATCACCGCGGCGCGGTCCTTCTCCCAGTGCGGCTCGCTGTAACTGCGCTTGACCAGGTGCTGCGCGAGTTGTTCCACCCAGTCCGGTTCGATGCGAGCGGCGATGCGCGCCCAGAGGCGGGAGGTCTCCACCAGTTCCGCGGCCATCACCCAGCGCGGCGGCTTCTTGAACAGCGACGAACCGGGGAACACGGCGAACCGGGCGTTGCGCGCACCCTGGTACTCGTTCGAACCACGCCCGGGCGGCCCCGACTTCTTCTCGGTCTTCTTCTCGACGTCCTTGAGACCGATGTGCGACAGCAGACCGGCCAGCACCGACTGGTGGATCCGCGCCGCGTCGGCGTGCTGGTCGCCGAGGGTCATGCCCATCGACTTGACCATCTGCCGCAGCTGGCCGTAGAGGTCCTGCCACTCACGGACCCGCAGGTAGTTGAGGAAGTCGGTCCGGCACAGCTTCCGGAACTGGCTGGACGACAGTTCCTTCTGCTGGGTGCGCAGGTACCGCCACATGCTGAGGTAGGCGAGGAAATCGGACTCGGCGTCCTTGTCGACGAACCGCGCGTGCTTCTGGTCGGCGGCCTGCTGCTTTTCCGCCGGTCGTTCGCGGGGGTCCTGAATGGACAGCGCGGCGGCGATGACGAGCACGTCGCGCACGCAGCCGTTGCGGTCCGCTTCGAGCACCATCCGGGCAAGCCTCGGGTCGATCGGGAGCTGGGCGAGCTTGCGGCCGATCGGGGTCAGCCGCTTGTGCAGCTCGGTCTTCGAGCGGTCCAGCGCGCCCAGTTCGTGGAGCAGGTTGACGCCGTCGGTGATCTGGCGACGGTCCGGCGGCTCCAGGAACGGGAACGATTCGATCTCGCCCAGCCCCAGCGAGGTCATCTGCAGGATGACCGAGGCCAGGTGGGTGCGCAGGATCTCCGGATCGGTGAACTCGGGGCGGGACTCGAAGTCCTCCTCGGAATACAGCCGGATGCAGATACCTTCGGAAACCCGGCCGCAGCGGCCCTTCCGCTGGTTCGCCGACGCCTGCGAGACCGGTTCGATGGGCAGCCGCTGCACCTTCGTCCGGAAGCTGTACCGGGAGATGCGGGCGGTGCCGGGGTCGATGACGTACTTGATGCCGGGCACCGTCAGCGAGGTCTCGGCCACGTTGGTGGACAACACGATCCGCCGACCGCTGTGCGGCTGGAACACGCGGTGCTGCTCGGCAGCCGTCAGCCGCGCGTACAGCGGCAGGACCTCGGTGTTGCGCAGGTTCTGCTGCTTCAGGGCGTCGGCGGCGTCCCGGATCTCCCGTTCACCGCTGAGGAAGACCAGGATGTCGCCCGGCCCCTCGGCGCAGAGCTCCTCCACCGCGTCGCAGATGGCCTGCGTCTGGTCGCGCACCACGTCCTCGGTCTCGTCCGAGTCGTCCAGCAGCGGGCGGTACCGCAACTCGACCGGGTAGGTGCGCCCGGAGACCTCGATCACCGGCGCGTCGTCGAAATGCCGCGAGAAGCGCTCCGGGTCGATGGTGGCCGAGGTGATGATCACCTTCAGGTCGGGGCGGCGCGGCAGCAGCTGCTTGAGGTAGCCCAGGATGAAGTCGATGTTCAGGCTGCGCTCGTGCGCCTCGTCGATGATCAGCGTGTCGTAGCGCCGCAGCAGCCGGTCGTGCTGGATCTCGGCCAGCAGGATGCCGTCGGTCATCAGCTTGACCAGGGTGTCCGCGCCGGCCCGCTCGGTGAAGCGCACCTGGTAGCCGATGGCGCTGCCAAGCTCGGAGTCGAGCTCCTCGGCGACGCGTTCGGCAACGGTGCGGGCGGCCAGCCGCCGGGGCTGAGTGTGGCCGATCATGCCCTGGACGCCTCGGCCCAGCTCCAGGCACATCTTCGGCAGCTGCGTCGTCTTTCCGGAGCCGGTCTCGCCAGCGACGATGACGACCTGGTTGTCGCGGATCGCCGCGAGCAGGTCGTCCCGGCGCTGGCTGACCGGCAGCGCCTCGGGATAGCTGATCTTGGGCACGTTGCCCCGGCGCTGCTCGATCCGCCGCTCCGCGGCCTCGACGTCGCCGGCGATCTCGGCCGTCACGGCCTGCAGTGCCTGCGGATCGCGGATCTTGCGGGCTCCCTCGATGCGACGACGCAGCCGACGCTGGTCGTGCAGCATCAGCTCAGGCAACCGTTCTCGCAGATCGACGAGCGGAGATTCAACAGACGACGTACCCATACTCCGTCCAAGCATAGAGAAGGCGTTGCGTCGGCTGCCTCTGGTTTTCGCCGCAGCCACGGCGCGCACACCCGGAAGGGGAAATCGAGTGACCCAGGGCACTCAGACCCACTCGGCGTGGCACAGGTATGCCATTGCGGAGTCACCGACCCGGGTCAGCACCGCGGTCGCTTCCTGCGTGCCGTTCAGCTTGAGCCGGCGGCGCAGGGCATCCGGGTCCACGTCGAGACCGCGGACGAGGATCTCCAGCCTACCCACGTCGTGGCTGCGCAGCAGCGTGCGCAGCGACTTCTCGCCGTACCGGCCGTGATCGAAGACCCGGAAGGCGCGGACGCCCGGCGGCGGATCGTCGCCTGTCAGATAGGCGATGCGCGGGTCGAGCTGGGCGAGCCCGTGCCGCGCGGCGTAGTGCCTGACGAGGCCGGCGCGCACCACGGCGCCGTCCGGGTCGACGATCCACTGCCGAACTTCGACGGCCGGGCAGTCGTCCGGCTCCGCGTCGGTGATCGTCCAGCCAGTGCCATCCGGCCGCAGCACCGTCGCCCGGCGCCGAACCACCGGGTCGGCCAGCCCGCCGAACCACAGCGCGGCTTCCCGGACCTGCCCGGCCAGGGACACCACCTCTGCCTCGGCGGTGTCCGGGACCGCCGCGAAGTCCAACCCCGGTGCGCACTTAACCACGAGATCGCGTCGGGCGTACACGTCGAGCAGATCGTCCAGCGGCGGGACGAGGTCCGCCGGGTTCCAGCGCCGCCGACCGGCGTCGTCCCGGCGCGCCGGGTCCGCGACCACGGTCGTGCCCCGGGTCGCCGGATGCAACGCGTCGGCCTCCACGAGCACCGCCGACCGCCCGGAAACCGCGAGGTTGTGCTGGGCCATCGACAACCGGACACGATCGAGGTCGGAGCCGGCGCAGCGCGCCGCGACGGCGGTCAGCGCAACCAGGTCCGCGCCGATGGAACAGGTCACGTCGTGCACGTCACGCCCGGCCAACCGCTGTGCGCGATGCCTGGCCACCATGCTGGCCGTCGCCTGCTGCAACGCCGCGTCGGTGAACAGCCAATCCGCGCAATCATCCAATTTGGACTCGGCACGACGCCGCAGCACGGCCGTCTCCAACGCGGCGGCCGCGAACCGCTCACCGACGAGCTTGCGGGCGGCGGCGACGTCCTTGAGCCGCGTCGAACTGGTCAGCGCGAGCCCGGAGAGCTCGGCGACGGCATCCCGACCGGCCGCCGAGCGCAGGAAGACGACGTCCTCCAAATCGAAGCTGTACCCCACCAGAACTCCTCAACACCGCTGCCGGAACCACGCTCCGGCAGCGAAGCCGCAGGACGAGCTGGCGAGGCGAGCTGTCACGATCCGTTCCGTCCGGATTCAGTTCCCGGTGAACTTGGCTTTGCCCGGGCCGTTCTCGATGAACGAGCGCATCCCGATCTTCTGGTCTTCGGTGGCGAAAGTGCCTGCGAAAAGGTGGGTCTCCAGCTTCAGCCCAGTGTCCAGGCCGACATCCAGCCCACCGTCGATCGCCGCCTTGGCCGCGGCCAGCGCGCGAGCCGCACCGCCGGTGAACTGCTCGGCCCAGCGCCGCGCCGCCGCGTACACCTCGTCGGGCGCCACGACCTCGTCGATCATGCCCAGCGACAGCGCTTCCTGGGCGTCGACGAAACGCCCGGTGTAGACGATGTCCTTCGCCTTGCTGGGCCCGATCAGGCGGGCGAGCCGCTGCGTGCCGCCCGCGCCGGGGATCACACCCAGTCGGATCTCAGGCTGGCCGACCTTGACGTTCTCCCCCGCGATGCGCCGATCGCAGCTCAACGCCAGCTCGAAACCGCCGCCGAGGGCGTACCCGGTCAGGGCGGCCACGGTCGGTTTCGGGATGGCGGCGACGTGGCTCATCGCATCCGACAGGCCGCGCTCCTCCTTGCGGGCCATGTCGGCGTAGGACATCTCGGCCATCTCCTTGATGTCCGCGCCCGCCGCGAAGACCTTTTCGCCTCCGTAGACGATCACGGCGCGAACGTCGGAGCGCTCGGCGGCCTCGATCGCGGCGTCCCGCAACTCCGTCTCGATCTGCCGGTTCAACGCGTTCATCGGCGGCCGATCCAGCCGGATCGTCCCGATCGCGCCGTCCACCTCAAGCCTGACGAACTCGCCCACGCAGCAACCTCCTCGTCGAACCGCAACCTCGCGGGCAGGCTATCGCGCACCACCCCGAACCTGCTGTGTCGCGGATCTCAGCCGCGCCGCCGGGCGAAGAACCGGTCGCCGCTGCGCTGCAGTTCCAGGTCCTGGTCGAAGGTCTTGGACAGGTTGTCCTCGGTGAGCACGTCGTCGAGCATGCCTTGCGCGACGATGTTCCCCTCACGCAGCAGCAGGCCGTGGGTGAAGCCCGGAGGAATCTCCTCGACGTGGTGGGTGACCAGCACCGATGCGGGCGCGTCCGGGTCCATGGCCAGCGCGGACAACCGCGCCACCAGGTCCTCCCGTCCGCCCAGGTCCAGCCCAGCAGCCGGCTCGTCCAGCAGCAGCAGCTCGGGATCGGTCATCAGGGCCCGCGCGATGGTGGTGCGCTTGCGCTCCCCCTCGGACAACGTCGCGTACTCGCGGTCGGCCAGGTGCGCCACGCCGAGCATGTCGAGCAGTTCGGCGGCGCGGTCGGTGTCCATCGCGTCGTATTCCTCGCGCCACCGGCCGAGCACCGAATATCCGGCGCTGACCACGACATCGCGGACCAGTTCGTCGCCGGGGATGCGGGCACCCAGGGCCGCCGAGCACAGGCCGATGCGGGTCCGGAGTTCGAACACGTTGGTCTTGCCGAGCCGTTCGCCGAGCACGTCGACGCTGCCCTCACTCGGGTGCATCTCGGTGCTGGCCATCTTCAGCAACGTCGTCTTGCCCGCCCCGTTGGGGCCGAGCACCACCCAGCGCTCGTCGAGTTCCACCGACCAATTCACATCGGCCACCAGCGTGGTCTTGCCCCGCCGAACACCGACGCCATCCATCCGGATGACCAGGTCGTCCACGTCTACCTCCCAGCCGTGACTGACCGCAGCGCCGCGGCGACGCGCAGGCGGTTCATCTCCGTCCGGACCGCCGCAGGTATCCGGCAGGTCCCTCCGAGGCCCCATTGTTCCGCCTGCACCTACGGCGGCTGCGGCCGGGAGCACCCTGCGCCCACCTGCCCGGAATGCCCCGGCCGGGTACGATCCGCGGGCGCCCAGATACCGGGACGATAGCGATCGTGCTGGAACTGCGGCCCGGCCCGTGCCACGATCGGTGACGTGTCCGATTCGTTGCTCACCCGCGATCGCGTGATCGACCTGTTCCTGGTCGTAACCTCCGCGTGTCGCTGAAGCGGTCTGCTCCGCCTTTCCAGGCTCTCATCGCGCGGTCCGACGAATCCATCCACTGATGCATGCCCCCGCCTCGGCAGGGTGTGCGCGTCGTGCCGTGCTCACCGCAAGACGAACTTGGAGACACGCATGAGCGCTGTGCGACAGCACCCGTCCAACGCCGACCAACTGTCCGCGTACACCCCGACAGAACCGGTTCCCGAGCCGGGCGTGGTGGAACTGCACCCCGGGCTCGACCTGCCGTTGCTGCACGACCTGATCCGCCCCGACCACCTTTTGTGGACGCCGCGCGAACTGCGCGACCTCACCAGCCTGGTCGCGTCCGAACTGACCGGCCCGCTGCTCGACGTCGTGCGCATCGACGACGAACAGCGCTGGTGGGCCAAGCTCGGCCTGACCGCGGGCGTCGAGTTGTGGCTGCTGTCGTGGGCGCCCGGCCAGGGCACCCAACCGCACGACCACGGCGGCGCGTCCGGCTCATTCTCCGTGCTGTTCGGCGCGCTTCGGGAGGACTACCGGTATCCAGCGGGCCCGATCCGCACCATGCACCACGACGTCGGCTCGAGCGTCGGCTTCGGCAGCGGGCGCGCGCACCAGGTCCGCAACGTCAGCTCGGTGAACTCGGCGAGCGTGCACGCATATTCGCCACCGCTGCTGCCGGTCCGCTATTACGCGGATCTGGCTGACGTGCCGCCGGTCCCGCCGCAACGGCCGCACGTTCCGCAAACGCCCGCACCACACCCGAAGGAGCTCGGATGACCGCGATCCCGACCCAACGACAGGACAGCGTCACGGCCGGCCCGTTCGGCATTGAGCATCTGCTGTCCGAATCGCGTGCGAAGCTGGCCCGGGTCTCCCCGCAGGAAGCGCTCGCGTTGCAGAAGGAAGGCGGCCTGATCATCGACATCCGGCCGCAGTCCGACCGGCTCGTCGAAGGCGAGATCCCGGGTGCGCTGACCGTGGAGCGGATCGTTCTGGAATGGCGCCTGGACCCGGCCGGCGGCCACCGCCTGGACGGTCTGCACCCCGACCGCCCGGTCGTCCTGGTGTGCAACGAGGGCTACGCCTCCAGCCTCGCCGCCGCCCAGGCGAAGACCCTCGGCCTGTCCAAGGCCACCGACCTCGCCGGCGGCTTCCGGGCCTGGAAAGCAGCAGGCCTCCCGGTCACCACCAACGCCTGACGCCCGCGCACCCACTGCGAGCAAGGGAACCTTCCTGCCACCCGTGACAGGAAGGTTCCCTTCCTCACGCCCGCCGCCGGGGCGGACCGATGAGGCGGCGCAAGACGATTACCGGTACCGGGCCCACTGTGGACCGGGGAGTGACGAGCACGATCTGCGCCCCGAGAGCCGGATGTGCCACAGCGCCCGCCTGAACTCCCGGTCAACGACCTGCCCAAACGGCACATCGAGGCCCGCCCGGTCCCGTACGCTTCCAACCTTGTGCGAGCTCAGAGTCTTTTGTTCCGCCCTTGGGTCGTGACCGCCGTCGTGGGCGCGGTAGCGGTAGCGGCCGTGGAGCTGGTCGCGGGCACCGGCCCGGTCGGTGCCGCCGTCGGCTGGCTCGGCGCCCTGGCCGGGGTGATCTTGCTGCCGATGGCTACCCAGCTGGGTTTGCTCGTGGGCTCGGTGGCTTTCGGGCTGCGGGTCCGGCACGTGGTGTTCGGCGCGATGCGGGAGGTCGCGTCGTGGCGGATCGGCCGGGTGGCCTTCACGATCCGCTGGCTGCCGGTCACATTGCGCTCGCAGATCGGTCCGTGGCGTTCCCCAGTGATCCTGCGTTGCTGGCTGGCGGGCCTGCTGTCGGCGCTGGTCGGTGTCGCCGTCGTCGTGGTCGGCTGGTTGCTCGCCGACGGTCCGTTCGGCCGCGGTTTCGTGCTCGCCGCAACGCCGCTCATGCTCTACAAGTTGTGGCCGAGGCGGGTTCCACTGACCACCTCGACCGGTTGGTTGCTCTTCTCGCTGCCGCGCATGCGCGACCCCGAACGCACCGATTTCCTGGCCGCACCGATGGCTGCCCGCGCTTACGAGGCCCTGCGCGAAGGAGCCATCGAGCGCGCGCAGACGCATGCCGATGAACTCGCCGCGAAGTACCCGGGTTTGAACGCCACGATCTCGTGCCAGGCCGCCGTGATGGAGGCCCGCGGCGAATACGCGCCGGGGGTTCTGCTGATGCTGAAGAATCTGGCTGAGAACGACGAACTCCCACCGCGCAAAATGTCCTATGTGCTGGCGGGCCTCGCGGGCCTCGGTTTCAAGGCCGTGGAGGCCGGTCAGCTGCCTGCGGAAACCTTGCTGCCGACCGCGAAGAAGGCACTCGACGACGCGATCCGGCTCGGCTTCCCGGAGTTCGAGCTCAGCGGTGCGAGTGGACTGCTCGCGCTGATCGAGGGCGAGGCGGACCGCGCCGTCCTCCTCGCCACGACCGGAGCCGACTACAACCACTCACCGCTATCCCGCGCCGACGACCTCGTCACGCTCGCCCGCGCGCACATGGCTTGCCACGACAACGCCGCCGCGCGGGTCGCGTTGGCCAAGGCCGAGGAGCTGGCCCCGTGGTCGCCGAGGGTCGTCGAGACCCGCGAGCGGCTTTCCGTGGCATGATCGCGTCGCATCACTCCACCGAGAGCACCAGTTTCCTTGTTGTGCGGTTGGTTTCGCCGAGCGCGTGCGCTTTGGCCGCTTGCGCCAGCAGGAACACGCCCGCGATCGCCACGCACAGTCGGCCGGATTCGACGAGTTCGGCCGACGGCGCGCATGCCCGCCTGACCGGCCTCGACGAGCATCAGCTCCACCCGCACTCCAAACCGTTCTGCCTCGGCGACGGCGAAGTGGCCGACCCCACCTGCGGCCGCGTGGATCAGGACGCGCTGCCCGGCCTGCAAATGCGCGGTCTCCACCAACGCCTGCCAGGCGGTCAGCGTGGCCGAGCGGGATGACACCCGCTTGCACGTGGCCGACGCTGGTCGATCTCGCCGGGCACGCGCGGATGAGCGGCCGACGTTCGCCCGCCGGTTCCGCGACGAGGTGGGGATCAGCCGCTCACCGGAAATCGTGGCTCTAACCAACCGGTAGGCCCTCAGAGGTTCGCGCCCTTCGACTGATTGCACTGGGCGCACAGCAGTTGAAGGTTCTCCTCGGTCGAGCTGCCGCCGAGCGCGACCGGGATGATGTGGTCGTACTGGATCTCGAAGCCGGTGCCGCATTGGACGCACCGGCCACCATCGCGCTGGAACACCCGCATCTTGACCTCGCGCGGGATCGCCGGGCGGCGGCCGGGTGAGCGCGCGTCGGTGTTGAGCAGCAGGTGCGCGCGGTCCAGCCTGGCCTTCTCCTTGCGTTGCCGGTCCCGCACCAGGGCGACGACGTCCTGCGCAGAGTAACCACCCGACTCCCAGTAGAAGGAGCTCTCGAACCACCACCACGTCCGGCCGCCGGAGGACGCCACACGCACCGGCCGGTTCAGCTGCTCGACGCGTATCCCGTCGAGCCGTCGCCGGTCGATGCGCGTCGGCGGGCAGCCGGTGCCGACGAAGAACCAGCGCCGGAGGAACAGGAATCCCCGGTCGTGGAAGAAGTCGGCGTTGCCGTCGGGGCGGAGCTGCGTGCTGCTGGTGCCGCGGGGCCGGGCGAACGGCGGCGTCTTCGGCCACTGGCGCTGCCACAGGGACAGCCCCGCGACCACGACGAAGGCCAATGCCGCGAGCAGAACCAGGTTCAGCACCGAATCGACGAAGCCAGCCACTCGAACCCCCAGGTCGCCCGGCGGACCGCGAGGCCCGAAGCACCCGGGAAATTACCGTGCGCGACCGATTCAGCACCGGGGGTTCTTGACGACTCCTCTTCAAGATCACACAGATGGCCCAGATGCGTTCCGGGCCGCGGGAACTCTTGCGATCAGCGGGGTTCGGTAAGGCGCTCGACGGCTTTTCGGGCCGCCGCCCGCAAATCCGCCGGCTTCGCGTCGCCGAGCATCATGCGGCGCAACTGCGGCACGGCCAGCGGCCAGCTGATCAAGCCGATCGACAGCAGGGCGAGCATCCCGGGGTCGAACTCGTCGGTCACGTTGCCGCTTTCCTGGGCACGGCGGATTGCTTCCGCTTGGTGCCGGTAGTGCTCGGCGCGTTCGGACTCGGCGACGACGCCGGTTTCGCCGCGCTCCAGGGCTTCCCACAGCAGCAGGCGCAGCACGTGCGGGTTCGCGACGTGGTAGTCGGCGAGGCGGTCGACGTAGCCGGGCAGGTCGTCGCCACCCATCGGGATCTCGGCGGCCAGCTCGTCCATCGTTCGTTCCAGCACCGTCGAGAACAGCGCGTCCTTGCTGCCGAAGTAGGCGTAGATCAGTTGCTTGTTCGCCTGCGCCTGCTTGGCGATCCGGTCGACGCGCGCACCGGCGATGCCGTAAGCGGCGAACTCGGCGATCGCCGCCTCGAAGATCCGAGCTTTGGTGGCTTCGGCGCTGCGGGACACACCTGAACTGTACTCGCCGAACCAACCAACCAGTTGAAATCGATCAGGCCGGTCGAGACATGACCAACAGTTGATCGGTGTCTCGCCGGCCATAAACACGGGACCGCCGACCGAACACTTACGACCGCAAGGCGTGGCGGCCATAGCGATCAGCCTTGCGACACTCGGCTTCGATCTCCGCGCGCAACTGCCAAACCGTCAACGCGCAATCCTCGGCATAGCCGTGCCGCCCCGGCGTCGAGAACAGCAGCCGAGCCAACACCACGGCGAGCAACAGGGCAATCAGGCACGCGACTGCAGCGCGAAGCATATGTCGTCCCACGATCCAGTACACGACGTCGTCCCGAACCGCGGCCACCGCCGCAGCATCCCGCTCCACCCATCACACTACCGAACCCCTGACTCCGATTGAATTTCGCCTCCGGAGTCAAGGATCCTTACGTGGAGTTATCCGAACGATGGCCCAGCAGCTGCGCCATCTTGCAGGGGTCAGCGAACGACCAGCCGTGAGTGTTTTTGGGCGCCATAGCACCCGAAAACGCTCACGGGCCCACGGTCTTTCGCCACGGCCTGTGGCAGCGCCCGATGGTTTCGCACAGCGCTCACTCCACCGCCCGAAGTTCCGGCCCACCTCGACCTTCCGTCGGGTCCGAGCTCGCGCGCTCGATGGCCGCGTTGATGGCGAAGCAGCCCGGCCGGCCGTTGCCCGAGAGGTCGATGTCGATCGCTTCATCGGCGCGCACGTGCTGGGGCGCGCTGGCACCCGGGTACTGGGTGCTGGTCGCCACCCGCATCGTGGGCGCGCTCTGCTACGCGGGTTTCTGGGGCGTCGCGGTCGCCACAGGAGCCGGCCTCGTACCGGAGAACGCCCGGAGCAGGGCCGTTGCGATCATCGCGGGCGGGCTCACCCTCGCCACCATCGTCGGAGTGCCGACGGGCACCGCCCTCAGCCAGCTCGCGGGCTGGCGGTCGGTGTTCTGGGCAGTCGCCGTCCTCACTGCGGTGAGCCTCGCGTGCTCCCTGTTCACCGTCCGCGCCGATGCGGAGACCTCGGAGCAGCCGCGGAGCGTCGCCGCCGAGCTGCGCGCCATGGCTCGGCCCCCAACTGTGGTTGTCGTTCGCGATCACCTCGTTGGCCTTCGGCTCGGTCGTCGTCACCTTCGGCTACCTCGCCCCGGTGCCCGGTTACGGGCCGGCCACCGTGGGTGGGGTGGCCGGCACCTTGGCCGCGGTGCTGCCGATCGCGGTGGTGGCGCGGCGGTGACGGGTCAGCTCGCGAGGACGACCTTGCCGAGTTCGGCGGGACCGGACAGCAGCGGATGCCGGGGCAGGACCCGGACGGTGTAACCCGCGGGACCCGCGTGCGGCAGCGTCACCGACGCTTCGTAGTGGCCGCCTTCCGCCGGGTGCATCGACTCGGTGACGAAGTCGTGCAGCACGTCGGAGTCGTCCACTCGCCCAACCACCACCTCGACGTCCACATCGGACGGATCGAGCCCGGCCAGGTCGACCCGCGCCCGCACCGTGACCTGCCCGCCGAGCAGCGGGGTGCCGCCGTCGTCGACGGACATCTCGGCGTCGCCGATCCGCACCCACGTCCAGGCCGCCTGCAACCGGGCGCGGTAGTCGGCGATCTCTCGCGCCCCGCGGTAGTCGTCCGCCGTGACGGCCCGCGCCGACCGCGCGGCCGGCATGTAGTGGTTGTCGACGTACTCGCGGATCATCCGCGACGCCTGCACACGCGGCCCCAGCGTCGCCAGGGTGTGCCGCACCATCGACATCCACTTGCCGGGCACACCGTCCGTGTTGCGCTCGTAGAACATCGGGGCCACGTGGTCGGAGATCAGCTCGTACAGGGCCGCGGATTCCAGGTCGTCGCGCCGGTTCGGGTCGCCGACCCCGTCGGCGTTCGGGATGGCCCAGCCGTTGTGGCTGTCGAACATCTCGTCCCACCAGCCGTCCCGCACCGACAGGTTCAGGGCACCGTTGAGCGCCGCCTTCATCCCCGAGGTACCGCACGCCTCCAGCGGGCGCACGGGATTGTTCAGCCACACGTCGCAACCGGACACCAGGTACTTGGCCAGCGACATGTCGTAGTCCGGCAGGAACGCGATGCGGTGCCGCACATCGGCCTGGTCGGCGAAGCGCACGATCTGCTGGATCATCGCCTTGCCGCCCTCGTCGGCCGGGTGCGACTTCCCGGCGACCACGATCTGCACCGGGCGGTCCGCGTCGAGCAGCAGCTCGCGCAGCCGCTCGGTGTCGCGCAGCATCAGCGTGGCCCGCTTGTAGGTCGGCACCCGGCGGGCGAAACCGATGGTGAGCACGTCCGGGTCGAAAACCGTGTCACACCAATTGAGTTCCAGGTCCGAAGCGCCACGCCGCAGCCACGCGGCACGCAGCCTGCGACGCACCTCGTCCACCAGGCGTTGGCGCAGCGAGCAGCGCAGTTCCCACAGCAGCGAGTCGCTGACCGGCTCGATGCCGCGCAGCCCGGCACCGCTGTCCATTTCGGACTCGCCGAGCAATTTGCCCAGTTCCCGCGCCGACCAGGTCGGCCCGTGCACGCCGTTGGTGACCGAGCGGATCGGGATCTCCTCGGTGCCGAAGCCCGGCCACAGGTTGCGGAACATCTTGCGGATGACCTTGCCGTGCAGCTCGGAAACACCGTTGGCGCGCTGCGCGAGCCGCAGCCCCATGTGGGCCATGTTGAACATGCCCGGGTTGTCCTCGGCGCCCAGCGCGAGCACCCGGTCCGTGGGCACGCGGGGCAGCAGCGCCTGCTCGGAGCCGTCGCCGAAGTAGTGCCTGACCAGGTCGACCGGGAAGCGGTCGATCCCGGCCGGGACCGGGGTGTGCGTGGTGAACACCGTCCCGGCCCGCACCGCGGCCACCGCCTGGTCGAACTTCAGGCCCGGCGATTCCAGCAGCTCGCGGGTCCGCTCCAGGCCCAGGAATCCGGCATGGCCCTCGTTGGTGTGGAACACCTCGGGCTGCGGGTGGCCGGTCAGCTCGCAGTAGGCGCGGACCGCGCGCATGCCGCCGATCCCGGCGAGGATCTCCTGGCGGATCCGGTGCTCGGCGTCGCCGCCGTAGAGCCGGTCGGTGGTGCCGCGCAGGTCGTCGTCGTTCTCCGGCAGGTCGCTGTCGAGCAGCAGCAACGGAACCCGCCCGACCTGCGCCTTCCAGATCCGGGCGTGCAGGGTACGGCCGGCGGGCATCGCGACCCGCACCTGCAGGGGCCGCCCCGACGGCTCGGCCAGCATCTCCAGCGGCAGGCCGCGCGGATCCAGCACCGGGTAGTGCTCGACCTGCCAGCCCTCCGCTGACAGCGACTGCCGGAAGTACCCGGACCGGTACAGCAGCCCAACCCCGATCATCGGCACGCCCAGATCGGAGGCCGACTTCAGGTGGTCGCCGGCCAGCACCCCGAGTCCGCCGGAGTAGTTCGGCAGGGCCTCGGTGAGGCCGAACTCCATCGAGAAGTAGGCGATCGACGCGGGCAGCCCGGCGTCCTCGTCCTGCCGCTGCTGGTACCAGCGCGGCACCGCCAGGTACCGGCGCAGGTCGTCGTCGACGGCCCGGGTGCGCGCCAGGAAGTCCTGGTCACCGGCCAGCTGCCGCAGCCGTTCGGCGGGCACCTCGGCGAGCAGCCGCAGCGGATCCGCACCCACCGACGACCACACCTGCGGGTCGACCGCCGCGAACAGGTCCTGGGTCGGCGGATGCCAGGCCCAGCGGAGGTTGGTCGCCAGCGTGCCGAGCGCGCTCAACGGCTCGGGCAGGTGGGCACGCACGGTGAAGCGGTGGACTGCTCTCACAGGAGCGGACAATATCTTGGAACGCGGCGGCCCGTTCGCGGACGTGCCAGCCCCGACGCCGCTCGTGGCCGATGGGAAGCTTGGCTGCGTGCGCGCGATTGGACTGGTGGCGTTGGTGAGCTTGCTGATCGCCGGCGCTTGCGCGGCAACACCACCGCAACCGGACCCTGTGGCCGATCCCACGGTCGCCCCGTCGTTCGTGCACGGCACCGACCAAGGCGACACCGACCGGCTCGCGGCCACGATCGTCACCGACCTCCAGCGGTACTGGGCAGCGCAGTACCCGGCGGTGTTCGGCGCACCCTGGCGGGACCTCGACGGCGGCTTCTTCTCGGTCGACACCAACGGCACCGGCGCCCCGCCGCCCTGTGCGGCAGATGTGAAGGACATCGAAGGCAACGCGTACTACTGCGCCACGGTCGACGCCATTGCCTGGGACCGCGCAGCGCTGGTCCCGGTCCTGCGAGAGCACTACGGCGACGCATCGGTTGCTGTGGTGCTCGCGCACGAGATCGGCCACGCGGTGCAGCGACGCGCCGGACTGGATGCCGATGGCGCTCCGATAAGTCTCGAAGCGATGGCGGACTGCTACTCGGGTTCGTTCATCCGCTGGGTCGTGGACGGTCACGCCGAGCACCTGCGCATCAACCCCGGGCAACTGGACCGCGCGATGCGTGCGCTCATCATCTTCCGCGACCCGGTAAGCACGAAGAGCACCGACGCCCACGGCACCGCCTTCGACCGCATTTCGGCCTTCCAGAGCGGATTTCTCGAGGGCGCGCGACGCTGCGCCGACGTGACCGGAACATCGCTGGCGGAAGCAACTCCGGACGATCCGAACAAACCGCTGGACGACGTCCTGCGCACCGATCGCATCTTCGGCTACTTCGGCGCTCTCGTCACGCAGCGCGGCGGGCGGTGGACCCCGCCTGCCGTCCGCTCCGCGCCCGGATGTCCCGGAACAACCGGCGCCGCGCAGTTCTGCCCGCAACCCCCGACTATCGTCGTCGACCGCGCAGCGCTGGCCGGACCGCATCGCAGAATCGGCGACCAGGCCGTCACCACGCTGCTCGCCTCCCGATTCGCGCTGGCCGCCCTCACCGAACTCGGCCGCCCCACCACCGGAGCCGTAGCGGGCAAGCAGATCGTCTGCCTCACCGGCGCTTACACGGCTGCGCAACCCGCGCTGTCGGCGGGCGACTTCGACGAAGCCGTCACGATCACACTCGAATCCGACGACGTCTCCCGCGACGCGCATGGCGCGAATTCGCTGACGGGATTCGACCGGATCGCGGCCTTGCGCACCGGAGCTCTCGGCGGCGCGGCATCCTGCGGCTGATCAGGACTTCGCGTCGTAGGCGGCGCGCGCCCGGATGATCCCGGGCCGGTGGCGCTCCTTACGGGCGGTGTCCTGGCGCTAACGGGCGACCTCCTGGTGGAGCTTTGCCGCCTGCATCAAGAGCCTGAGCTCCCGGCCGGGAACTTCCTGCCATCCACTCGCAGCCCTACGAGAGCAAGGGAACCTTCCTGCCATCCACCCGCAGCCCTACGAGAGCAAGGGAACCTTCCTGCCATCCACCCGCAGCCCTACGAGAGCAAGGGAACCTTCCTGCCATCCACTCGCAGCCCTACGAGAGCAAGGGAACCTTCCTGCCATCCACTCGCAGCCCTACGAGAGCAAGGGAACCTTCCTGCCATCCACCCGCAGCCCTACGAGAGCAAGGGAACCTTCCTGCCATCCACCCGCAGCCCTACGAGAGCAAGGGAACCTTCCTGCCATCCACCCGCAGCCCTACGAGAGCAAGGGAACCTTCCTGCCATCCGGCCGGCCCCGGATCCGGCCAGATCGCACGTGGGGTCGATCTCGCAACCGATAGGCTGCTTCGGGCATCGGGCGGCTCGGGGCCGGCTCGGTGGCAGGAGGACTTCGGTCAGCAGGATGGGGCGCGGCAGTGGTACCGGTATCGACAAGAAGCCGACGGCGGAAGCGGATCCTCGGTACCGCTGTCTCGGTGCTCGCATGCACCGCCCTCGTCGGCGGGTGCTCGCAGGTGGTCAGCGGCACCCCGACGACGCTCGGCGGCTATTCGACCACCGAAGTCGCCGGCCTGCCCGCCAGCAACGGTCCCAGCGGTCCCAAGGACGGCGCGCCGGAGTCGTCGTTATCTGTGGAGGGCACCGACAACGGCGCGATGGACAAGCTCGCGCGCAACGCGGTCGCCGACATCGACACCTACTGGACCGAGACCTTCCCGAAGGCTTTCCCCGGCAAGCGCTTCGAGCCGGTCAGGCGGTTGGTGTCATATGACTCGGGCGGCCCCGGCATCCAACTTTGCGGGGAGAACACCGCCGGCGTGGTCAACGCGTTCTACTGCCCACCGGAGGACTTCATCGCGTGGGACCGCAGCACCCTGCTCCCGGAGCTCAACAACAGCTTCGGGCCGATGGCCGTGGTTACGGTGCTCGCGCACGAGATGGGGCACGCCGTGCAGCACCGCGCGGGCACGGCCACGTCGAACGACCAGGTGATCGTGCTGGAGCAGCAGGCGGACTGCTTCACCGGCGCGTACTTCCGACACGTCGCCGAGGGATCCTCGAAGTACTTCCAGGTTTCCACCGGCGAAGGCCTCAACCAGGTCATGGGCGTGCTGAACTTCATCCGGGACTCCCCGGGTGATTCCGACTTCCGGGACGGAAGCGCGCACGGATCCGCGTTCGACCGGGTCACGGCGTTCCAGTTCGGCTTCAGCGAGGGCCCGCAGCGCTGCGCCAAGATGGACTTCGGCGACGTCCAGAAGCGCACCACGCTCTTCCAGGCGTGGAAGCCGATCCAGAAGCAGGACACTGATCTCCCGGTGGACCAGAAGAGCCTCAACGCGGTGGAGCAGAGCCTGCGCACGGTGTTCCGCGACACCGGCGCCGAGCCGCCCAAGATCGTCAAAGAACTGAAGCCGTGCGGTCGCGAGCAGGCCACCTCACCTGCGTCCTACTGCCCGAGCACGAACACGATCTCGTTGGACATTCCCGCCCTGCAGAAGATCGCCCAACCGCCGAGCAAGAACGGGGACACCAGCGGCTACGGCGATTTCGCCGCATACGCCCAGGTGGCGTCCAGGTATGCGCTGTCGGTGCAGAAGGCCGCGGGCCTGCCGCTGGACGACGAGGCCGCCGGCCTGCGCACCGCCTGCATGGTCGGTTCGTGGAGCGGGCTGCTGGTCGAGGACCCGATCGGGCAGCGCAACCCCGTCGGCAACCTGCGGATCGTGCCGGACGACATCGACGAGGGAGTGTCGGCGCTGCTCGGCGAGAACGGCCTGATCGCGGCGAACGTCCACGGCGACCAGGTGCCCGTCGGGTTCGCGCGGGTGGAGGCTTTCCGGGTCGGCGTCCAGGAGGGATTTGCCCCGTGCAGCACCAAGTACGGCGGCTGAGCTGACCGAACCTGCGGTGTCGTCCCGGATTACCGGGGCGACACCGCTTTTCTTTTCGCCGGAACGACCCGAACCGGTCACGGGCGTCCCACGGGCATGACCCTCGGGCGGAATCGACTGGGACGGCCTCCTCAACGCACGGGACCTCGGCGGTCTCAGCGTGGGCGCGGGCGGAAAACCCGTTAAGGTGCGGTGGCTCGCGCAGAAGGCCCGGCCGCGCTCACCGCGGCGACTGGTCGGCGCTCCAACGACACGGCATCCGCACGATCATCGACCTCACCCGGGACGACGAACGCGAGCCGGACAAGCAGCTCATCGCTCAGCACGGCACCAGCGAGGACGAACTGATCCGCGAGGCCGCGACGTCGCGCGACATGGCCGCGTACCTGCGCTCCGGCGGCCTCTCCGAAGCGAATCTGACCGCGTTGCGCGACAGGCTGATCGCCTAACCGATCGTCGACGAACCCCGAGCCGGCTTGGCGCGCGGAGGCGGCCCATCACCAGGAAAGGAAGGAGCGGCGATTTCCCGCGAAATCGCCGCTCCCCATGCATCCTGGGTTCAGAACAGGGCGCTGGCGAGCGCCCTGCGGGCCGCCACGACCCGGTCGTCGCCCTCCGGGAAGATCTCGAACATCTCGATCAGGTGCTGGCGGATCCGGTCCCGGTCGTCGCCGGAGGTGCGCTTGATCGCGCGGATCAGCCGGTCGAAGCCCTCCGCAACCCGGCCGACGGCGACCTCCGCGTCGGCGGCGGCGAGCTGGGCGTCGATGTCCTCCGGGGCCGCCTCGGCGCGCTCGATCGCGGCCGGGTCGGCCTGCTCGGCGCGCGCCGTGAAGCGGACCTGCGACAGCGCCGCCTTGGCCTGCTCGTTGTTCGGCTCGGAGGCGAGGATCTGCTGGTAGGCGGCCTCGGCGGCGGCGTAGTCACCGCGCTCCAGCGCGTCCTCGGCGGCGGTGAACCGCGGGTCCTCGGGCTCCTCGGCGGCCGGCTCGACGCCCTCTTCGGCGGCGCGGATGCCGGGCATCTGGTCGCGCAGGGCGTTCAGCAGCGAGTCGATCCACTGGCGGATCTGCGGTTCCGGGAGGGCACCGGCGAAGGCGTCCACCGGCTGCCCACCGGCGATGGCGATCACCATGGGCACCGACTGCACCTGGAACAGCTGCGCGATGCGCGGGTTCGCGTCGACGTCGATCTTGGCCAGCACCCAGGCGCCGTTGGCCTCCCGGGCGAGTCGTTCGAGCACCGGGGAGAGCTGCTTGCACGGACCGCACCAGGTCGCCCAGAGGTCGACAACCACAGGCACCTGCATGGACTTCTCGACGACCTCGGCCTGGAAGGTGGCCTCGGTCACGTCGATCACCGCAGCGGTCGTCGGCGCCGCACCGCTTTCGCCGTTGGTTGCGGGTGCCTGGCGGGCGGCCCTGGAGGTTGCTTCGGCCCGGTTCTTCAGGGCCGACAGGTCGACTGCGCCCGCCATCGCGGCGGACATAGCTGCTGCGTTCTGGCGTGGATCCGGCCTCGTCACGCCTCCATCCTGACATGTCCCACCGGCCGCGTGGCAGCTGGGCGGTGAATGTTCCGCGACCCACGACGCCGAGCAACCAAAATCGACACGCCGACAAAGTCCCTAGATCAAACCGAAGCAGTGAACAGATGTCGCTCGAGCGGATGGCAGGGCCGATTCACCCCTAAGGTTCGGCGGATCTGATCGCCGAAGGGAAAAGTGGAGCCCGCGAGGGACGGTTGCTTTCTCGCGGGTCTGCGGGGCCTCCAAATGGGGGACCTTCAGCCAGTTGTTCAACGAGAGGTACGAAATAGTGCGTATTGCTACCCGTGTTGCGGGTGTCGCCGGTGCCGCCGCCCTCGGCGTCCTCACCCTCGGCAGCGCCGCGTTCGCGGACAGCGCCGACAACGACGGCGTCAACGCGGTCAACGACAACAACATCAGCGCCGCCCCGGTGCAGCTGTGCGGCAACAACGTCGGCGCGCTGATCGGCGTCGTCGTGCCGATCGTGTCGCCACAGGTCAACCAGTGCGTGAACGCGCCGGTCGTCGACCACCCGAAGGCCGGGCTCTGACCCCAGCAACACCGGACCGGGGGCGGCCGCGAAGCCGCCCCCGGTCTATTGCTGCGCCTACTCCCCGCGCAGGTGCTCCTCGACCCGGCGCACCTTCGCGTGCAGCTGATCGGTGTGCCCGGGACGGATGTCGGCCTTGAGCACGAGGCTGGTGCGCGGTGCGTTGGCCGACGCGGCCTCGGTGGCGCGCTTCACCACGTCCATCACCTCGTCCCACTCTCCCTCGATTGTGGTGAACATCGAGGTCGTCTCGTGCGGCAGACCGGACTCCCGCACCACCTTGACCGCGGCCGCGACCGCTTCGCTGACACTGTCGCTGTCCCCGACCCCGCTCGGGGCCACGCTGAACGCAACCAGCACGTCTGCTCCTCCATTCCGTCTGCACCGCCGTCCGACGGTCGACCCGATCATGTCCAACGCTGCGGCGGTTCCGCTGATTTCGGCCGCTGCTGCACCACAGCGGTGAACTCGCCGGTAACCGCTGCTAGCGTCGAACACCATGAGCACCCGTAGCCCACTGCCCTTCGACCCCATCGCTCGCGCGGCCGAGATCTGGGCCGACCGGGTAGGCCCGTCGACGACGATGGCCGCAGTGACGAGCGTGATGCGGGTCCAGCAGATCCTCCAATCGGCGGTCGACAGCGCGTTGCGACCGCACAACCTGACGTTCGCCCGCTACGAGGCGCTGGTGCTGCTGACCTTCTCGCGGCGCGGCAGCCTTCCGATGCGCGTCATGGGCGACCGACTCCAGCTGCACCCGACCAGCGTCACCAACATCGTCGACAGACTGGAGCAGGACAGTCTGGTCCGGCGGGTGCCGCACCCCACGGACCGGCGCACCACCCTGGTGGAGATCACCGAGGACGGCCGGGACCTGATGAAGAAGGCGACCGAATCGGTCACCGAGATCGACTTCGGGTTGCGCGGCATCACCGAGCGGCAGACCCAGCAGCTCACCGAGCTGCTCGGCAAGGTGCGGCACGCGGCCGGGGACTTCTGAGTCAGTTCAACTCGCGCAGCGCGTACCGGACCCGGCCCCAGAACGTCGGCTCGTCCGAATCCGATTCGGCCAGCAGCCCGCGACGGTTCGCCCAGCGCTCGAACCACACCGACGCCAGTGGCGGGATCGACGCCACCAGTGCCAGGACGAGCACCCCGAACCGCCAGCGCAGCGGGCTGAACACGACGAGGCAGGTCACCACGTAGGCGGTGAACACCAGCCCGTGGACCCAGCCCATGACCGTCACGCCGAGCGGCTGCTGCAGGCCGTACTTGAACGCCATCGCCACCAGCAGACCGACCCACGAGAACGCCTCGGCGATCGCCACCGCCCGGAACCATCCGGCATACATACGCGGCACGTCAAACCCACTTCCGTTCCAACGGCAATCCCCTGCGAGTGTGCCGGGTGTCGCCGGTCACACCGATCCCGGTCCGTTATGGACGGGTCTGGTCGTCGACCCAGGCCAGGTAGTCGGGGTTGCCGCCGATGATCGGCGTGGCGATGATCTCCGGCACGTCGTAGCTGTGATTGGCCCGGAGGTGCTCGACCAGCGTGGCGAGCCGCCCGGCGGAGGTCTTGATCTGTAGCTGCCATTCGGCGTCGTCCTGCGCCGCGCCCTCCCACACGTAGAAGCTGCGGATGGGCACGACCTGCACGCACGCCCCCAGCCGCGCCTCGACGACACCGCGAGCCAGCTCGGCGGCCGCCTGCTCCGAGCCGGTGGTGGTCACGACCTGCACATGATCAGCCATGAGCCCAGAGTAGCCAGCACCCGCCGCGGAGCCGATCTTCAGGCCGGGTGGGCGCGGCGCTGGACGGGGTTCGGCGGGTGTGAGGATGGGAACCTTCCTGTCACCTCCGGCCCCGGGTCGCGGCGGTGGGTGGTGGTCCGATCGGCGGATGTTCCGGGGCCAGGTGCATGCAGAATCGGCCGGTGCCATTGACAGGCGTCGGCGGGTCGCGATCCAATGCCGCTCGTCATGACAACGTTGTCTGAATTCGGAAACGTCCGGCGCGCCACGATGAACGATGTGGCGCGGCTGGCGGGCGTGAGCATCAAGACCGTTTCGCGGGTCGTCAACGCCGAGAGCGGCGTGCATCCGGCGACCGCGGAGCGGGTGCTGGCCGCCATCGACCAGCTCGGGTTCCGCCGCAACCTCAGCGCCCGCAACCTCCGCCGGGGCACCGGGACCGGCACGCTGGGCCTGGTGCTGGAGGACCTGGCGAACCCGTTCTACTCGGTGCTGACCCGCGCGGTCGAGGAAGTCGCGCGGGTGCAGGGCAAGCAGGTGCTGACCGGTTCGTCCGACGAGGACCCGGCTCGGGAACGCGAGCTGGTGCTGGAGTTCTGCGCCCGCCGGGTCGACGGGCTGCTCGTGATTCCCGCCGGTCACCAGCACGGGTACATCGCGCACGAGATCAACGCCGGGACGCCGGTGGTGTTCGTGGACCGGCCGCCGGGCAACCTCGACGCCGACACCGTGTTGATCGACAACGCCGGCGGCACCGCGCTCGCCGTGCGCCACCTGGCCGAGCACGGGCACCGGAAGATCGCGTTCTTGGGCGACGCCCCGGAAATCCACACGGCCGCCGAGCGGTTGCGCGGTTTCCGGGAAGGTTGCGCACAGGCCGGGGTGCCGTTCTCTCCCGACCTGGTCCTGATGGGCCCGCATACCGACGAGTCGGTGGCGCGGGCATTGCGGTCCACGTTGCGTCGCGCGACCGCGCTGGTGACCGGCAACAACCGGATCACCATCCACGCCCTGCGGGCGCTGGCCGGTCAGCCGTCGCGGCCGGCGCTCGTCGGCTTCGACGACTTCGAGCTCGCCGACCTCCTCGACCCGCCGATCAGCGTGGTCACCCACGACACGTGGGCGCTGGGGCGGTCGGCGGCGGAGTTGCTGTTCGCGCGGTTGGGCGGCGACCGCACCCCACCACGTCGCATGGTCGTTCCCACTCGCCTGCTGGCAAGAGGTTCTGGAGAGGCAACACGTTGAGTACTGTCCACAATGATCAGACCGCCCCGGCGTCCGCGATCGCCCTGCCGTCCAACCAGCCCCGCCAGTTCTACCGGGGCGGTGCGTCGATCGCCGCGCTGCGCGGCGGAGACGACGACCAGAAGTTCGGCCCGGAGGACTGGGTCGCATCCACCACGACGCGCTTCGGCCAGGCCGAGTCGGGCCTGTCGCGCCTGCCGGACGGGCGTTGGCTGCGAGACGCGGTGACCGCCGACCCCGGCTCGTGGTTGGGGAGCGAGCACGTGGCGGCCTTCGGCGACAGCACCGCGCTGCTGGTCAAGCTGTTGGACGCGGGGCAACGGCTGCCGGTGCACTGCCATCCTTCGGACGCCTTCGCCCGGCAGCACCTGGGTTCCCGGTTCGGCAAGACCGAGGCGTGGATCGTGATCGGCACCTCCGGCCCGAACCCGGTGGTGTACTTGGGTTTCCGCGATGACGTCGCGCCGGAGGTGGTCGCCGAGTGGGTGACCACCCAGGATTCCTCGGCGATGCTCGGTTCGCTCAACGAGATCCGCGTACGGCCAGGCGACACCGTGCACGTTCCCGCCGGCACGCCGCACGCCATCGGCGAGGGCGTGTTCATCGTCGAGTTGCAGCAGCCGACGGACTTCTCGATCACGTTGGAGTGGCAGGGGTTCCTGGCCGATGCCGAGGGAGCGTTCCTCGGCCTGGACCAGCGGACCGCGCTCGAGACCCTCAACCGATCCGGTTTCAACGACTCGATCCTGAATTCGCTGATCAAGCGCACCGCGGACGAGGTCGCCCCGCGTGTTCCGCTGCTGGCCGAGGACGCCGCCCCGTTCTTCCGCGCCGACCGGCTGCACGGCACCGTCGAGCTCGAACCGTCCTTCGGCGTGCTCGTCGTGCTGGACGGCAGCGGGGAGTTGCGCTCCGGCGACGTCGACCTGCCGCTGCACCGCGGCAGCACCGCCGTCGTCCCGCATTCCGCCGGGGCCGCCCAGCTCGAAGGAGACCTCACCGTTGTGCACTGCCGCCCGCCGGGAGCCGGGAGCCCGAGATGACCGAACCGCTGTTGGAAGGTCGCGATCTGGTCAAGCGGTACGGGAGCGTGGAGGCGCTGCGCGGCGCGTCGTTCACAGTTCGTCCGGGCGAGGTCGTCGCCCTCGTCGGGGACAACGGCGCGGGCAAGTCGACGCTGGTGAAATGCCTTTCCGGGGTCGAGCAGCCGGATTCGGGGCAGATCCTGGTCTCCGGCAAGCCGGTGACGCTCGACTCCCCCGCCGCCGCCCGGGCGCACGGCATCGAGACCGCCCACCAGGACCTCGCGGTGGCGCCGGACCTCGACCCGGCCGCGAACCTGTTCCTGGGCCGGGAGATCCGGCGGCCCGGGATGCTCGGTCGGCTCGGCATGCTGGACAAGGCGAAGATGCGTACGCAGGCCGCCGAGCAGTTCGCCAAGTTCGGGGTGTCGCTGCAAGACCTTTCGGTTCCGATCGGCTCGTTGTCCGGTGGGCAGCGCCAGAGCGTCGCTGTGGCGCGTTCGGTCGCATGGGCGGACAAGCTCGTGTTCATGGACGAACCCACCGCCGCGCTGGGTGTCGTGCAGCGCGAACGCGTGCTGGACGTGATCCGCCGGGTCCGCGACACCGGCATCTCGGTGGTGCTGATCAGCCACAACATGCCGGAGGTCCTGTCGGTCTCGGATCGCGTCGAGGTGTTGCGCCTCGGCAGCCGGGTGGCGGCGTTCAGCGCCGCGGAGGCGACCTTGGAAGACCTGGTCGGCGCCATGACCGGTGCACTGTCGCAGGAGGACGCGAGCTGATGCCCACCGAGCAGAGAACTCAGAAATCCACTGCGGACGAAGATGTGGCCGCGTCGGCCAAGAGCCTCGGCGCGCGGCTGACCGCCTCGAACACGCTGTGGACGGGCTTGGTGCTCGTCGCGCTGTGCGTGCTGTTCAGCGCGATCCGCCCGGACGCCTTCCCCACCCTGTTCAACGTGCAGAACCTGCTGGTGCAGGCGGCACCGCTGCTGATGCTCGCCGTCGGCATGACCTTCGTGATCATCACCTCCGGCATCGACCTGTCGGTGGGTTCGGTGCTGGTGTTCGCCGGCGTCGTGTCCGCGATGACCATGGAATGGCTCAGCGACGGCGACGCCACGAACGCCGGTTGGGGCGTGATCTTGATCGGCCTGCTGATCGCGCTGGTCGGCGGCGCGCTGTGGGGCCTGCTCAACGGGCTGCTCGTGGCCGTCGCCCGGGTCCCGGCGTTGATCGTCACGCTCGGCTCGTTCGGCGCGGCACTCGGTGCCGCCCAGCTGCTCACCAACGGCATCGACGTGCGCACCGTGCCCGGTGCGCTGCGGAAGACCCTCGGCACCGGCACGTCGTTCGTCGTGGTGCCGAACCTCGTGATCCTCGCGGCGGTGATCACGCTGCTGGCGCTCTGGCTGCTGCACACCACCGCCTTCGGCCGCTACACCTACGCGATCGGCTCGAACGCCGAGGCCGCCCGCCGCAGCGGCATCAGGGTCACCCGTCACCTGGTCGCCATCTACACCTTGACCGGGGCGCTGGCCGGGCTGGCCGGGTTCATGTCGCTGGCCTACTTCGGCACCACCACGATCAGCGGCCACAGCAACGACAACCTGAACGCGATCGCGGCCGTCGTGCTGGGCGGGACCAGCCTGTTCGGCGGCATCGGCACCGTGGTCGGCAGCGTCATCGGCGTGTTCATCCCGGCGGTGCTCGACGCGGGGTTCGTGATGGCCGGGGTGCGGCCGTTCTGGCAACCGATCGCGGTCGGCGCGGTCCTGGTCGCCGCAGTGTGGCTGGACCAGCGCAGACGGCGGGCGCGAAACAGCCGCTGACCTCTCGATCATCGGCACAACGGCGTGTGGAGGTAGAACCCTGATGAGAACGCACAAGACCGCGCTGGCGCTGGGAGCGGTGCTGCTGCTGGCCGGCTGCGGATCAGGCCAGATCGGCGACACCGGCAGCGGGCAGACCGACCCCAACAACAAGAACCTCGCCCTGATCACCGGGATGCGCGGCGAGCCGTTCTACGTGTCCATCGAATGCGCGGCGCAGCAGGAGGCCGCCGCGCAGGGCTACCAGCTGAACACGCAGGCCCCGGAGAAGTTCGAGCAGGCCGAGCAGTCGCAGATCCTGGGCGGCATCGTCAGCACCAAGCCCGGCGCGGTGATCATCGCGCCCACCGACGACAAGGCGCTGGCCGCGCCGCTGCAACAGGCCAAGAGCAACGGCATCCAGGTCGTCGAGGTCGACACCGCGCTGGAGGACCGCTCCATCGCGGTCACCTCGCTGTCCTCCGACAACTATGCGGGCGGCCAGCTGGCCGCGCAGACCCTGGCGAAGCTGGTCGGCGACAAGCCGGGATCGGTGCTGGCGCTGAACACGAAGGCGGGCACCTCCACCACCGACGAGCGGGCCAGGGGCTTCGAGGAGGAAATAGGCAAGCACCCGAACCTGAAGCTGCTGCCCACCCAGTACACCGAGAACGAACCGGCCACGGCCGCGCAGATCGTGTCGTCGACGCTGGCCGCGACGCCGGACCTGGTCGGTGTGTTCGGCACCAACCTCAACACCGGTGAGGGCGCCGCCACCGCGCTATCCAACGCGGGCAAGTCGGGGCAGGTGCAGCTGGTCGGCTTCGACGCCAGCCCCAAGCAGGTGGACGACCTGCGCAACGGCCGGGTCCAGGCGCTGATCGCGCAGAACCCCGGCAAGATCGGCCAGGAAGGCGTCCAGCGCGCGATCGCGGCGATCAAGGGCCAGCCGGTCGAGCGGGAGACCCGGACCGAGATGATCGCCATCACCCGCGACAACATGGACCAGCAGGCGCAGTACTTCTACAAGTCCCACTGCTGAAATCGGAAGCCTTTATCACCTCTGGTCAATAGCGTCAAACGTACTGGTCAGACATATTGATCGGGAACTTATAGGTGTGATCTTCGTTGTTCTGGCATGATCGCTGGTGTGCGGGACACGCGGAGGTTATCGCCTGAGGCGCAGGAGGATCTGCGGCGCAGGGTGGTCGCTGCTGTTCATGGTGGGATGACGCAGGTCGAGGCGGCCCGGGTGTTCGCGGTGGCCCCGCAGTCGGTGTCCAGATGGGTGCAGGCGTGGCGGAAACGCGGCTCGAAGGGTCTCACCGGGCGTCGCCGGGGTCGCAAACCCGGCGAGCAGAAAGCGTTGAGTGCCCGCCGGCAGCGCAAGCTGCGGTATGCGGTGGCCGAGCACACCCCGGCCACGTTCGGGCTGACCGGCCTGGTGTGGACCCGCAAGACAGTGGCCGAGCTGATCCGGGTGCGCCACGGCATCGTGTTGAACCTGCGCACCGTCGGCAACTACCTGCGTTCCTGGGGATTGTCGCCGCAGAAACCGATCCGCAAGGCCTACGAACAGGACCCCGAGTCCGTACGCCGATGGCTGGAGGAGGACTACCCGGCCATCGCCGCCCGCGCCCGCCGCGAGGGCGCACTGATCCTGTGGCTGGACCAGACCGGGATCCGCTCCGACGCCACCGTGGCCCGCACCTGGGCACCGGCGGGCCAGACACCGGTGGTGGGCAAAACGGGCAAACGGTTCAGCGTGAACGCCATGTGCGCGATCGGGAACAAAGGCGAGCTGTACTTCACCGTCTACACCGGCTCGTTCAACGGCAAGGTGTTCCTGCCGTTCCTGGACCGGCTGACCCGCCATCTGGACCGCAAGGTCCACCTGATCGTCGACGGACACCCCGTCCACCGCCGCAAGACCATCCAGCAATGGATCACCAAGCACGCTGAGGCGATCGAGATGCACTTCCTGCCTGGATACAGCCCCGAACTCAACCCCGACGAGATACTCAATGCCGACCTCAAACGCACCATGTCCACCAGCACAGCCCCGAAACCCGCGACGAGTTGAAACAAGCGGTACGCTCCTTCCTCCACCGCCTCCAGAAGCTGCCCGACCGAGCTCGCTCCTACTTCGGCAAACCCGAAGTCCGCTACGCCGCCTGACATCACACATTTGCCACCCAGATCAATAATTACCCATGCCTGACATACCCCGGTATGTCACTGCGTGTTCCCTAGCTCGTGCTGTCTAGGTGCTGACTCGGACACAGCGAAGCCCCGGACCGCAGAGGTCCGGGGCCATGAAGCTACGCAAGGTGTCCGGCTGTGCCGACAGTGACTGTCCAGCCGTCTACATCTCAGACCGAGGTACGGCCGTCGTACAAGGCGACTGGATCACCGAGGCCGACGGCTTGTCTCTAGCGGCCGGTGAAACAGCCGTCGAACTGCCCCCTGAGATCATCCTCAATGCAGTAGCAGCCCTCATCGTGTCCGGGGCCAACCCGGACGGTTTAACAGCTCAGGGAGACGCTGAAGTGATCCTAGACGGGGACCAGTTCGGGAAACGGTTCTCTGACTACCAGCGGTCCGCCTGGCGATTCGAGTGCCAACCCACCTACAACCTTCCACGAGAGCAAGAGAACCTAGAGCTCTGGCGTAGCGGGGCGCCAGCGCCGGAGGGCCACAACGCGGCATGGCACGACCGGGTGCGTTCGTTCGTGTCGGCAGGCAAGACCATCGGACGCGTCCGCACGGTCCGGCAACCGCTGACCGAATACCAGCGGTATCAGCTGGATTGGGCCATCCCCGGCAACATCGAAGCCGGGGAGGACATCAGGATCTTGGACCTGATGAACATTGATCTTGACCCACCGTCGCATGACTTCTGGATCTTCGATGAGTCGTTGGTTGTAGATCTGAACTTCAACCCTGACGGCACACTGCTCAATCGAGACCAGCGGGAAAAACCGGACCTCACCCAATACCTCAAATGACAGGCCACAGCCCAGGGCTAAGGCAAGATCGCGCGGAGTGATCAACTCGGCTCGTAGGGTAGCCGGCCGGGTTGGCGTGCTGGGCCGGGAGATGGAGGATGGCCTCCTTCTGGGATCATGGAAATTGCGAAAAACCAAACTCCAGAAGAAGGCCATCCGTTGTCATTTTCTCATGGCTCGTCATGGGCGTCGTTTCCGGGTAGCGCCGACGGTGATGATGCCGATCTGGCGGAACTGATGAAGTTGCTCGGCAAGGTGCCGGATCGCCGTAAGCGGAAGGGCCGTGTGTACAGTTTGGCGTTCCTTCTCGCGGCGTCGTTGATCGCAGTGCTGGCGGGCGCGTCGAATTTTCGGCAGATTGCCGACCAGGTCGCCGATCTGCCGGCGTCGTTACTGCGGAAAATAGGTGGACGATGGTGCTGGTTCTGTGGGTTTTTCCGTGTCCCGGATACGTCCACGATCCGGCGCGCACTGGAAAATGTCGATGTAGCGAAGCTGGAAGGACTGATCGGGCCGTGGCTGCTGCGTCATGCCCGGCCTATCCCGGGCGGCACGTTGCGACTGGCTATCGACGGCAAAGTGCTGCGCGGTTCGTGGATCGGGGATCACGAGTCGTTCACGCTGTTCTCCGCGATGATCCACTGCGATGGTGTCACCGTCGCCCAAGTGGCCGTTCCCTCGGGAACCAACGAGATCACCCAGGTCAAGACCCTGCTCGACGGTGTCTCCCGCGGTGTGGACGGCCGTGTGGTGGTCACCATGGACGCCGTGCACACCCAGCGAGAGACCGCCGAATACATCGCCGGCGAACGCGGATTCGACTACGTCATGACAGTAAAGGGAAATCAAGCGGCGCTTAAGAAAAAGATATACGACCACACTCTTCCGTTCTTGCGGAAAGCCCCGCATCATGTCGTCGTCGATGACACCCACGGCCGGATACGCCGTTGGACTACCTGGATTACCGACGCCGACGGAATCGATTTCCCACACGCGCGCTCCGTAGCCTGCGTCAAACGAGAAGAAAAAAACCCTCTCCGGAGAACTCGTCAGCAAAGAGCACGCCTGGATCATCACCAGCCAGAACACCACCACAGTCACCGCCGAAGACCTACACGACCAAGTCCGCGACCACTGGGGAATAGAAAACAAAAGCCATCACGTCCGTGACACAACATACCGGGAAGACGCACAACAAATCTATACCGGCACCGGCGCCCATATACTGGCAACATTACGGAATACCGCAATATCGATGCTTCGCATAACTGGACACAACGACATCCGCCGGACAACCGAATGGATCAGCAGGGACCGCACACGAACACTCCCCGTCCTGTCACTCCAAGTTGCGGGGCGCAACACACAGTGATCTTGCCTTTGCCCTGGGCCACAGCCCTAGCGCACGCTGTGCCGCTGGGCGAGTGGAATGCTCGAACCTGATACCGATCAGCAGCGCAAGAACCTTGCGGACACGCTGAGGCAGCTACGCAAAGCGGCCGGGATCTCTGGTGAGAGGCTGGCCGTTCGTGCTGCTATGTCCCAATCCAAAATCAGCCGGATCGAGTCTGGTAAGACCCGGCCGACCTTTGCTGACGTAGAACGCATCATGACGGCACTAGACGTGCCACCAGACGCCAGGGAAGAGCTCCTAGCACTCACCCGGTCAGCAAATGTCGAGTACACCTCACTCCGGTCATCCGCGAAGCTAGGGATTTGGCGCAGCCAAGCTGAGATCAAAGCACTAGCCGAATCAGCCTCAATCGTCCGCCAGTTCTTACCCGCCCATTCCCACAGGGCTAATCCAGACCCGCGAATACGCGCGGGCTGTACTCACGCCCTAGCCCGTGCTGATTCCGTGCTGACTCAGTCGCAAGATTCCAGCGTTTGCACTGTTCAAACGGATGTTTGCAAAGTACTTCTACAAGTCCCACTGCTGATCCTGGGGGCCGGGAACGGCTTCGAGCCCCGGGAGGGAACCGGTTCGCGGACTACCTTGGACGCATGGGCAAATACGGTGAACTCTTCCCTGGCCGGAAGCTGCAGCACGAAGGCGATCAGACCGGCATCTCGCGCGATCACGACCCCAGCGGGCCGCTGGACCTGGAAAGCGGTGTGGTGTTCCTCGCGCCGCGCGAGCGGCCGGCGGCCGACGAGCAGGACGACACGGCTGGTCCGGCGGACGACTGAGCCCGGACCGCACGACACCAGGGCATCACAGGGTGGTACCGGATCGCTCCAATCACGCGCAGCGTCCGCCTTGCGCCATTAATGTGCCACGGGCAGGTGAGCACGAACTTGATCACGGGCACTGATGATCACTGTCCGTTGCTTGATCGTCATGCGCCGTGCCCGCGCATCAGGGGAGGAAGGGACGCCGTGCAGCCGTTTGGGAGCCCCGGTCTCGACCAGGCCGAAGCAGTCGATGACGGCACCGCGCTGATCGGCAACTTCACCCCCGCCGGCGTCGACGGCGCCATGACCCCCGAGCAGCGGAAGGCGATCGCGCAGCGGATTGGCGAGGACTGGAACCGCATCAGCGCCGCGATCGCCGAACTTTTCGCCACCGGCGTCCCCGGCAACGACCCCCGCACCCAGCAGGTGATCCACGACCACTACCGCTGGCTCTGCCACTTCTGGACCCCGGACCGGGCCTCCTACCTGCGACTGGCGGAAATGTACGTCAACCAGCCGAAGTTCCGCAGGCGCACCGAGCGCAGGAAGCCGAAGGGCATGGCCGCCTACCTGCGCGACGCGATGATCACCTACGCGTGGGCGAAGCTGCGCTGACGAAGTCAGCTCGTCGGGTGCAGTTTCAGTTGAAACCGCTAACCAGCCCCCTCCGGCGTGGACAGGCACCCGAAGACTGCGTGCCCGCACGAACACCTGCTGGTCGAGGTTGGGGCCGGATAGGTCACCGGGCATCCCGGACCCGGGTGAAGCGGCCGCCGCGGGGCCAGAACGCACCCGAGGCAGGCATCTTCTTCATGCGGCCGTAGGGCCACGGCGAGGCAGTCACCGTCGCCTTATACCGGGCCGCCATGCGGCCGGTCAGACAAATCCGGCGAGGGCTGTCATCGGGGCGCGTGAACTGCACAACCGCGTCGTGCCGTCCCAGGCTCACCGGCGCGTGGTAGTAGCCGAAGCGGAAAGCCTTGGGCTGCTTGCCTTTCAGCGCGCTTGATCGACAACGCGGCATGCACACCGGTCGGCATGCCGCCCTGGCAGGTGCCGTGCATGACGCCGTAGCCCTGGCGGATCGCGGCCACGTCGCCCACCAGCACCGCAACCTGCTGTTCTCGGTGGGCTACCGCGTCCTCGGCACCGCTGCCGATGCCGAGGACGCGGTGCAGGACGCCTGGATCAAGTGGTCGGCCGCCGACCGCTCACAGGTGGCCGACCCCAAGGCGTACCTCACGCGGATCGTGTCGAACCTGGCGCTGGAACGGCTGCGCTCCACCCGGCACAAACGCGAGACCTATGTGGGGCCATGGCTTCCGGAGCCCATCCTCACCAGTGGCGACACCGCTGACGCCGTCGCGGACGCCGAGTCGGTGTCCATGGCGATGCTAGTGGTGCTGGGAACGCTGAGCCCGCCCGAGCACGCCGTGTTCGGGCTGAAGGAGGTCTTCGCCTTCAACCATGCCGAAATCGCTGAGGCGGTAGAGCGCCGTGTCCGCCGCCGCCGCACCCGGCTCGTGTCCCCCCGGGGTTGGCTGACAGGAAGGTTCCCTTCCTCTCAGCGGCTTTGCCGGATCGGGGCGGTCCGAAGTGCGCGACCGTGAACGTGTGCGACCGCTACTCCTTCCAGCCCCCGGGCTCGCCGCGACCTTGGCCAGCGCCTCCGGCGGACCCGCCAGCCCTGACCGTGTCGCACATCACACCGGCCTCATGTCACGGGTGGGGCGGCAGCTTCCATCATCATCGACTCCGCGCTGCGGTCGGTGTCGCACCCTGAGGTGTACGCGGTGGTTCCGAAGCCGCAGTCCCCCAGGCCGCGCACCGCGCCCGCGAGCACGTGCAGGCCCGGCGGCCGCGCTTCACCGCCGACCGGGCGCAGCAGCAGGAGATCACCGAGCGGTTCTTCGCCGCCACGACGGGTGGCGACATCAACACGCTCATGGAGCTGCTGTCCCCGGACGTCACGTTGTGGACCGACGGCGGTGGCAAGGTCCGCCAGGCCCTGCGTCCGGTCGTGGGCGCGGACACGGTGGCCGCCTGGTTCGCAGCCATCAGCACCGCCACCTACCAGGGCGTCGAGCACGCCGACATGAACGCCGAACTCGCCGAGACCAACGGCGGGCCGGGCATCGTGTTCAGCGAACCGGGCCGCGTGATCGCCACTGTCACCTTCGACTTCGACCCCGACGGCCGCATCACCACCATCCACAACGTGGCCAACCCGGACAAACTACAAACCATCGCCGCTGGCACCGCTCACGACGTCGGGCCGCAGTGAGCGCTGAAGGAGACCCGCCGCCGGCAGGCCAGACCGGGGAGGCACCGCGACGGCAGATGTCAGACGCATCCCGTTGAATTACGTGCATGCCGAGGTGGGTGCTGCACATGGACATGGATGCGTTCTTCGCGTCCGTGGAGCAGCTGACCCGCCCCACCGTCCGGGGACGCCCGGTGCTCGTCGGCGGGCTCGGCCCTCGCGGCACCGTCGCCGGCGCCAGCTACGAAGCTCGGGAGTTCGGCGCGCGGTCCGCGATGTCGATGGCCGAGGCCCGTCGTCGCTGCCCGGTCGCGGTGGTGCTCCCGCCCCGGTTCCGGGTCTACCAGGCCGTCAGCAAGCGGGTGTTGGGCATCGTCCGAGAAGTTTCGGACGTCGTCGAGCAGGTTTCGGTCGACGAGGCGTTCCTGGAACCGACCGAACTCGCAGGGACCGCCACGCCGCAGGTGGAGGAATTCGCCACGCGGCTGCGCGCGCGGGTGCACCGCGAGGTCGGCGTGACCGCATCGATCGGCGCGGGTTCCGGCAAGCAGCTCGCCAAGATCGCGTCGGGCCTGGCCAAACCGGACGGGACACTCGTGGTGCCGCCGGAGCAGCAGCTCGAACTGCTGTTGGGGCTGCCGGTGCGCAAGATGTGGGGCATCGGGCCCGTGACGGAATCGAAGCTGCACCGCATCGGCGTCCAGACGATCGGCGAACTCGCCGCGCTGCGGCTGGGCGACGTGACGTCGCTACTCGGGCAGGCGCACGGCACCGAACTGCACCGGCTCGCGCACGGCATCGACGAGCATCCGGTGGCCGAGCGCGCCGAAGCGAAGCAGGTCAGCGCCGAGACGACGTTCGACATCGACATCTCCGACCCGGTGCGGCTGCAGGCCGAGGTCGCCGGGATGGCCGAGTCCGCGCACCGCCGGCTGGTTTCGTCGGGGCGCGCCGCCCGCACCGTGACGATCAAGATCCGGGATTCCGACTTCACCACGATCAGCCGCGCGGAAACGTTCGCGTCGGCGACCAGCGATCTCGGCGCACTCTCCGCCGCGGCGCGGCGGCTGCTGCCCGTCGCCGTCCCGCCGGGCACCCCGGTCCGGCTGGTCGGCGTCTCCTACTCCGGGTTGGCGACCTCCGAGCAGGAGCCGCTGTTCGACAACCCCGCCGACCGACAGGAAGCCCCGGTTCCCATCTCGCGGCCGGTCGCCGAGCCGCGCCCGGAGCCGTCGAGCCGGCACTGGCGGGCGGGCGACGACGTGCGACACGACGAGTTCGGGCACGGCTGGGTGCAGGGCGCCGGGCACGGCCGGGTCACCGTCCGGTTCGAAACCGCCGTCAGCGGGCGCGGGGTGGCCCGCACCTTCGCCACCGACGATCCGGCTCTGACCTCGGCGGATCCGATGGAAAGCCTCGGCTGGTAGCCGCGCTCAGGCCTGCGGCGGCGGGAGCTGCCGCTTGTACTGGCCGACCCACTTCTGCGGGGCGATCGCCTGCACCGCCCCCTCCAGTTCCTTCGGCAGTCGGCTGAACGGCGGCAGGTGGAACCGGTAGCGCTCGCCGGGCAGTCCCGGCAGCGACGAGGCCTCCCCCACCCGCCAGCGCTCGAGCTCCGGGTGCCGCGTCGCGAACCCCGGATCCGCCGGATAGAGCTCCAGCGCGTGGCGCTGCTCCGGTGCGACCGGGCGCCGATGCTGGACCCAGGGCAGCGTACCGATCCCGACGGCCTTGATCTCGTCCCACGCAATGCCGAACACCTCGCCGCGGGTGCGGACGTAGAAACCGCTGCGGTCGAACAGGAAGCCTCGGCTGTTGAGCATGCCCCGGGAGGCGGTGATGAACCACAGGAAGATCACGCCGAAGACGAGCTGCCAGATCCACATTCCGACGCTGTTGCCGTTGTTGACCAGCACCGCCGCGATCAGCACGGTGAGCAGCCCGCTGATGCCGCCGCCGATGAGCAGCGCCTTGAAGCTGCTGGCGCTGACGTCGACGTCGTGCGCGTCGGCGCCCAGCAGCGTCGGCCGGTGCCCGCCGCCGGGCTGCACCCGGGTGGCGGGCTCCGGCGGACCGGCGTGCTCCGACGTGTAGCGGGCGGTGCCGCGGGGGTGTGCCGGGACAGTCGCCCGCTCATGCTCGACCCGGTCGGCCCGTTGCCATCCCCCTGGAAGCCACTTCATGCCGTCCAGGGTAGCCACGCCGCTGCCAGTTGATCACGATCGGTGCGGGATCTCCGGGTCGATCTCAGGGTCGGTCCGGGACGGATCAGGCCTTGGGGACCCGGAGGATCAAGGCATCGCCCTGGCCTCCGCCGCCGCACAACGCCGCCGCACCGGTGCCACCACCACGACGCTTGAGCTCCAACGCCAGATGCAATGCCAACCGCGCACCCGACATACCGATCGGATGCCCCAACGCGATCGCACCACCGTTGACGTTGACCCTGTCCTCACCCACACCCAACGCACGAGCGGACACGATCCCCACCGCCGCGAACGCCTCGTTGATCTCCACCAGATCCAGACCCGCGGCGTCGACCCCCTCCTTGACACACGCGGCCCTGATCGCATTCGACGGCTGCTCATGCAAACTCGCATCCGGACCCGCCACCACACCATGCGCGCCGATCTCGGCCAACCAGCTCAACCCCAGCTCCTCGGCCCTGGCCTTGCTCATCACCACGACCGCCGCCGCACCATCGGAAATCTGCGACGCCGAACCCGCCGTGATCGTGCCATCCGCAGCGAAAGCCGGACGCAACTTCGCCAACGTCTCAACCGTAGTGTCACCACGAATGCCCTCATCGGCATCCACCACCACCGGATCACCCTTACGGCGCGGCACCTCGACCGGGACGATCTCCTCCGCGAACACACCCCGCTCCACCGCCGCAGCGGCACGCTGGTGCGAACGAGCCGCGAAAGCGTCCTGCTCCTGCCTGCTCACGCCATACCCAGCGTTGTACTTCTCGGTCGACAAACCCATCGCGACCTGGTCGAACGCGCAAAACAGGCCGTCGTGGGCCAGGTGGTCGAGCAGCTGCACGTCGCCGTACTTGAAACCCTCCCGCGACCCGGTCAGCAGATGCGGCGCCTGCGTCATCGACTCCTGACCACCGGCCACCACGATCTCGAACTCACCCGCCCGGATCAGCTGATCAGCCAACGCGATCGCATCCAACCCCGACAGACACACCTTGTTGATCGTCAACGCCGGTACATCCATCGGGATACCCGCGGCCACCGCCGCCTGCCGCGCCGGGATCTGCCCCGCACCAGCGGTCAGCACCTGACCCATGATCGTGTACCCGACCTGATCCGGACCCACCCCAGCCCGCTCCAACGCCGCCCTGATCGCAACCCCACCCAGCTGCGCACCGGAGAAGTCCTTGAGCGAGCCGAGCAACCGCCCCATCGGGGTCCGCGCACCCGCCACGATCACAGAACTACCCACCACTGCCTCCCGTGCGTCTTCGCTGACTACCACGTCATCGATGCGTCGCAGCACCATCATGGCCCTGCGGGCATGCCCGGACCATACCTGTGATGGCACCCGGTCCCGCCTGTGACGACCGCCATAAGCGGCCGCCGGTGACAGGAAGGTTCCCTTCCTCCCGCCCGCCGATCGGTGACAGGAAGGTTCCCTTCCTCCCGCCCGCACCGCTGCGGTTGGTCAGCAGTTGCCGGTGCCGGTGGTGGTGTCGCAGAGGCCGGATTCCTCGGCCCAGGACAGCTTGGTGCGGGCGTTTACGCCGAGTTCCCGGGAGGCCGACACGTCGGTGTCCGCGCCGGATTCGGCCTTCAGCCAGTACCGCACCTCGTACTTCTTGCCGCCTTCGGCGTAGGTGAAGACGTAGAAGGGCTCCGGGACCGGGGCGGGCCCGAAGTCGGGTGCGGTCCAGGCGTCTTCGCCTTGCGCCTTGCTCGGGTCGACGTGCAGGCAGTCGTATTCGGCGCCCTCGTAGGTGCAGGTGCGCGGCTGGGCCCCGCCGTACCTGTTGACGCTGTCGTCCTTGGTCACACCGCCGGCTTCCAGCCGCTGGTAGATCGACTCGCAGGAGCCGGTGTCGCAGGCGTGCCAGCCCTTCCAAGCGGCGGCGCGGGCGCTCGCGGCGGTCGATCCGCCGTTGATCGCGGCGCAGTACTTGTTGACCATGTACGTTGCCATCTTCTTCGCGGCACCGACCGAGTCGATGGCGGTTGCGGCGGTTTCGCCGGCGCCGAGCCCGGCCGAGTCGAGCTGCCAGATGCCGACGCCGGGGTTGAAGAACAGGCCCTTCGCGCGCCGTTCGGGGTCGGCGAGGGAGGTCTGGTCGTCGTAGCGGGACAGGGTCATCGGCGACGGGGCTTCGCCGGATCCGGCCACTTCGGGCCAGGTCGTGGACAGCGTCAGGTTGGTGGCGACCTGGGCGCTGATCGTGCAGTTGGCCGCTCCGGCTGCGGTCGCCGCGGCGGAACTCGCCGCTTCGTACGGTTCGGCCCCGAATACCAGCGGCCCGGGCGCCACCCACGCCCGGTCTCGGCGCAGCTGGTCCGCCCTGGGGTTGTCGCCGCCTCCGCCGCTGTTCACGCCTCCGCCACCGGCGGCCAGCGCGGCGGGAACGCCGAGTCCGATGGTGAATCCGAGCGATGCCACCAGGATCGCGATCTTGCGGGCCGGTCCACGTTGCCTGCTGACCATGTTTGCCCCTCTCGGGTGAATCAGCCACATGCCGTGCGTAGCAAGGTCACCCGACTCCGCTCGTTGGGGCAATTCGATCTTCCGGATTTGCCGGTATTCCCGGAGATTGCGGCCGCGAGTTAGGCTGCCGCCATGCGAGCTGAATTGAGCGGTCTGGTCACGGCGGTGGACCACGTGGGCATCGCGGTAGCCGATCTGGACGCGGCCATCGCCTTCCAGCGCGACACCTTCGGCCTGCAGGTCACCCACTCCGAGGTCAACGAGGAGCAGGGCGTGCACGAGGCGATGCTGCGCGCGCCCGGCGACACCACGGGTGCCACGCAGATCCAGCTGCTCGCGCCGCTGCGCGAGGATTCGGCGATCGCGAAGTTCCTGGACCGCAACGGCCCCGGCCTGCAACAACTCGCCTATCGGGTGACTGACATCGAGGCGGCCTCGGAGGCGATTCGCGCCAAGGGGCTGCGGCTGCTCTACGAAGAACCACGCCGAGGCACGGCGAACAGCCGCATCAACTTCGTGCACCCGAAGGACGCCGGCGGCGTCCTCGTCGAACTGGTCGAGCCCGCCGAAGTCCACTGAGGATGCCATCGTCGGCCGTGAGTCTTTCGGGTTGCCACAGCAACCGCCACAGCAACCCGAAAGACTCACGGCTTATGTCGCCGGGAGCAGCAGCATCCGGCGTTCGGCGATTTTCTCGACGGCCGCCCGGCTGTAGGCGAGCGGGAAGTACTTCCCGGTGCGCCAGGATTCGGCCAGGTCCCGGTAGTGCGGGTCATCCGGGTCGCCGGACTGGCCGGGGGTGTTGACCGCGATCGACGAGTCCCAGTTCCCCACGTCGAGGATCATCCGGAACGACGGGCCGTTGGTCTGCCGGAAGTCCTGGGTACGGTACGACGACTGGTTCACGGTGTCCGGCGAGCCGCCGCGCGGCAGCGGGCCGACGTTGAACCGGGCGCGATCGGAGTCGTCGAACGCCCCCGACGCCGGGTGCCCGAAGAAGCTGTGGTGCAGCTTGCCCCACCTCCAGTTCCCCTCGCCGCGCCCCAGCAGTTCCTGCACCTCGGCGTAGGCGGAGCGGAGCGTGTCCAGCAGCAGCCGGTCGCGGGCCGCCGCGTCGGGCAGCCACCTGCCGGGCTTCTCCAACTCGCCCAGCAGCACCAACGTGTCGGCGTCCTCGATCACCCCGGCCGCCTTCGGCACCGCGGCGCGCACGAATCCCGGCCCGAGGTGCTTCGCCAGCCACACCTCAAACAGCGCCGCGGCGTTCGAATCGGCGGCCTCCACGGCGTCCCACCCGAGCAGCAGGCGCAGCGCGCGGCGAAGACCGGACTCGCCGCTGTCCAGATTGGACAGCAGCGCGATCAGTCGCCGGGCCGGGATGGACAGCTGGTCGTTCTGCAGCGCCGCGGAATCGGCCACGCTGTGCTTTTCCTGCCGCGAAAGGACCTCGACGATCCGCTGGTGCCGGAACGGGTTGGTCCACTCGAACCCGAGGCCCTTGTCCTGGTACTCCGGCGGCAGGTTGAACTGGTTCGCGGTGGCGATGAACCCGTCCGCCGGGTTGAGCTGGCGCGGCAGGTCGTCACCGGAGTAGAAGCCGTTCCACTCGTAGCGGCCGTCGCCGGGCACCGGCAGCAGGCCGTCGTAGCCGACGCGCCTGGGTGCCAGGCCGCCCGGCACCCAGCCGATGTTGCCCTTCACGTCGGCGTAGACCTGGTTTTCCGTGGGCGCGCCCCAGTTGCACATCGACTTGGTGAACTCGTCGAAGTTGCGGGCCCGCATGTAGGAGACGCTGCCGAAGTAAGGCGACATGCCCGGTTCCATCCACCCCGTCCGCACCGCGTACGCCAGGTTCCGCCGCTCGTCCACGCGGATCACCGGCCCGTGCCTGGTGAAAGCCAGTTCGACGGTGCGCTCAGCCTCGTCGCGCACGGCCACCTTCTCGCGCCGGATCGTCATCGACTCCCACCCGTCGCGGTACCGGTAGCGGGTGCGGTCGTCCGGGTCGAGCTGGTAGACGTACAGGTCTTCCTGGTCCATCGGGAAGATGGTGAGCCCGAACGCGATGGTCCCGTTGTGCCCGATGGAGATCCCCGGCAGCGCCGGCTCGCCCGCGCCGATGACATCCAGGCCGGGGGCCGACAGGTGCGCGATGTAGCGCAGCGACGGAGCCGAGTAGGCCCGGTGCGGGTCGTTGGCCAGGATGGGGCGTCCGGTGGCGGTCCGCTGCCCGCCGATCACCCAGTTGTTGCTGCCTTCGGTGGTCGCGTCGCGGAGCGCCCTGGTGATCGCGCCGTTGGTGAACGCGACCTCCTGGGTGGCCAGCTCGAAGACCTCGAGCACGTCCGCGGGCATCGCGCACGGGTCGAAGCCATCGGGCACGGTCGTCCGCCGATCGGGCTGCAGGCCCTGCCGGACCAGGTCGGCGTCCACCCCGGCGGCGCAGGCCACCTTGGCGCGCTTGACCTCGCTGGTCAGATTGCGGGTGAGCCCGTGGCTGCGGATGCGCACCACGTCCTCCGGTTCCCACCGGGCGGGCACGTATCCGAGGATGCCGAACTCGGGCGGCAGCTTCTCCGGGTGCTCGTCCAGCCAGTCCAGGTAGGCGTTGATCCCAGCGGTGAACTGCGTCGCGATCCGCCGCGCGTCCTTGGCGTAGCGCGCCCATTCCACGTCCATGTCGCCCCGGTAGAGGAACAACCTGGTGGCGCGGTCCTGCTCGACGTAATCCGGGCCGAGCACCTCGGCGAGCCGCCCCAGGCCGCGGCGGCGCCACAGGTCGATCTGGAACAGCCGCTGCCGCGCGGCGTTGAAGCCCTGGGCGAGGAAGACGTCGTCCTCGCTGGTCGCGTAGAGGTGCGGGACGCCGTAGCGGTCCTCGATCAACTCCACCGGGGCCCGCAGCCCCCGCACCCGGTAGTGCAAGTCACCGGCGGCCGAGCCGCTGGGAGTCGCATCCGCCGCCGTCGCCATCACGCCGGCTCCGGCGATACCGGCAGCCGTCGCGACGAGCCCTTGCCGCCTGGAAAACCGAACGTGCCCAACACCCTCCACCACAACCTCCCGCATCGGCCAACTGCAGGAGTTCTAGCGCGGGCAACGATCTTTCACAAGGTTGAAAGAACTTCAGGATCAGTTCAGTGACGCCGCGAAAAATGAGCGCTGAGGAGGAAAATCAGGCGGGCTTGATCTTCCGCGGCTTACCGACGCTCAGCTCCAGCGCCCTCGCGACGAAGCTGATCTCGCGGTCCAGCTCGTCATCGTGCGCGCCGTGCCGGGCCACCGAGTGCCGGTGGTTGACCACCCTGGCCAGCAGCACGGCGGCGGTGTCGATGTCGCAGCTCACCGGCCCCGGCGGCAGCGCCAGCTCGATCACCCTGCGGATCAGCTCCACCACCGTCCGGAACCGCCGCTGCAGCGCCTGCCGCACCGCGACGTGCGTGTCCGCCTCCCGCCACAGCAGGTGGCTGAGCAGCAACGACGACTCCAGCCGCGCGTCCAGCTCGCCGACCAGCCGGCGCAGGCTGCCCGCGACATCGCCCCGGACCGCCACCCGATCGGATTCCACCAGGTCCTCGGGCAGCCGCTCCACCAGCGCCGTCAGCAGGTCCTGCTTGCGCCGGAAGTAGTAGTGGATCAGTCCTTTGGGGACCTCGGCCCGCTCGGCGATCCGGGAGGTGGGCGTGGCGTCGAAGCCGTGCTCGGCGAACAGCTCGCCGGCCGCGGCCAGGATGCGCTCCCGCGCGGACTCGCCCTGATCGCCCTGCGCCGCCTCGACGAGTTCGTCCGAAGTGGACGGACGCTTGCGGGCGCCGCGATCACCCGGTGCCTGCGCCATGGATCCGACCTCCAACTTCCGGCCGGCTTCCACCGGGCGAGTTGACCAAAAGAACGCGCGGCCCGGACGTTACCGCCGGACCGCGCTGTGTCGCACTCGCGAGTGGTCGTGATCGTACGAGCGACCACCTAATGCTGGCCGGCCACCCCGCGGTGTGCGGCGTTGGCCTCGGGCAGTGCGGCGGCACCGGCGATGACGGCCAGGACGCCGACGATCCAAGAAGTCCACGAGGCTCCCGTGAACATGCTGTAGCCGAGGACCCACGGCGAGATGAACAGCAGCACACCCAACAGCATGTGGCTGTATTCGCTGGTCATCGACCCCGGCACGGCGAGCGACCACACGCTCGCGATCAGCAGCAGCGCACCCAGCACGATCATCGCAGACATCGCCGACCCATTCGTCGACGTCCACATCGTCGCGAGGATCAGGTAGGCGCCCAGCACCACTCCGGCCCAGTCCTGCCAGCGGATCCACGGTTTGACAGTCGAACCGCTCGACCTATCCGCCACGTCGATCACCTCCACTGCACCCGACTTACGCCTCCATCTTCACCCTTGGTTGGCCAGCCGGTCAAGAGTCCGGTACCCGCCCCGTTCGCCACTTCCGCCGACGGACCGGGATCCGCCCTCCGCGGGTGACCACCGGCACCCCGCGGCGAAACCTCCTCCGGGGTGCTCGTCGGAGGGTTCCGCGCCGGGCGAGGAAAATCCGGCGGATACGTGCCACATCTCCCACAACAACGTCGTCTTCCAGGTAACTTGGTTGCCATGGGCCTTGCCGACGACCGCGATTTGCTGCCACTGGGATCGGGATTCGACCTCGCTCGCAAGAACGGCTACGACCGCGCCCAGGTCGATGAGCACCTCGAGCGACTCGACGCCGACATCCGCATCCTCTCCGCGGATCGCGACGCCGCGGTCTCCCAGGCGCGGGATCTGTCGAAGCAGCTCGAATCGGCCCGGTCCGAGATCGAGAACCTGCGCGGCCAGGTCGAACGGCTCGCCAAGCCGCCGACCACGCTGGAAGGCCTCAGCGAGCGGCTGCAGCGGATGCTGCGGCTCGCCCAGGACGAGGCGAACGACATCCGGGGCCGCGCCGAGAACGACGCGGCCCAGATCCGCGCGCGCTCCGAGTCCGAGGCGAACAACCTCCGCAACCGCTACGAGCGGTTGATCTCCGAGGTCGACAGCCGACGCAGCGAGATGGAGACCGAACACCGCTCGCTGATGGACAAGGCCAAGGCCGAAGCGGGGCGGATCACCCGCGAGGCCGAGGAGAACCGCAAGCGCGCCGACCAGGAGGCCGAGGCCCGCCGGACCCAGGTCGAAGAAGACTTCGAGATCGCGATGGCCGCGCGCCGCAGCGAGTCCATGCGGACCCTCGCCGAGCAGGAAGCCACCAGCAAGGCCGAAGCCGAGCGCCGCGTCCGGGAAGCGACCGAAGAGGCCAACCGCCGCCTACGAGAAGGCACCAACGAGGCGCACCGCCGGGTCCGCGAAGCCACCGACCAGGCGAACCGCATGGTCACCGACGCCACCGCGAAGGCGGAGCAGCTCACCCGCGAATCCACCGAGGCCGCCCAGAAGCGCGAACGGGAAAGCACGGAAGCGGCCCAGCAGCTCACCCGCGAGTCCACCGAGGCCGCGCAGAAGCGCGAACGGGAAAGCACCGAGGCCGCGCAGAAGCGGATCCGCGAGAGCAAGGCGGAAGCCGAGCGGCTGGTCCGCGAAGCGACGGAGAAGTCCGAGCGGCTGGTCCGCGAAGCGACGGAGAAGTCCGAGCGGATGGTCCACGAAGCGACGGAGAAGTCCGAGCGGATGGTCCACGAAGCGACGGAGAAGTCCGAGCGGATGGTCCGCGAGTGCACCGAAGAGGCGACCCGCCTCATCGACGAAGCGACCCGCGAGAGCAAGCGCCTGGTCGCGACGGCCCGCGAGGACTCCCAGCGCCGCCTCGGCACGACCACCGAGGAAGTCCAGCGCCGCCTCGCCAAGGCCGACAAACAGGTCCACTCCCTGACGGAACTGCGCGAATCGGTGGCGAAGAAGCTCCGCGACGCCGCCGAGATGCTCGGCCAGACGACGCCCCTCCTGGAACGCCTCGCCCAAGAGGATTCCGAAGAGGACAAGCTCCGGGAAGCGGCGGCGGAAGCCCGGGAACAAGCCCGCGAGGACGCCGAAGCCGCCCTCGCCCGAGACTCCCGCGACGACGCGGCGAAGCCGGGCAACGCGGCGAAGCCGGGCGGGGCCGCGAAGTCGGGCGGGGCCGCGAAGTCGGGTGACCAGGCGAAGCCGGCGCCCGAGGCGACGAAGTCGCCGCAGGCCGGAGCCGCGAAGCAGGTCGAGGCACAGCCTGCGAAGCAGGCGAAGCCGAAGGGGCAGGGCGGCAAGCCGTCGGGTGGCGGCGCAGCCGTCGACGACGGGCCGACGGAGCAGATCCACCGGGACACGGCCCGCGGCCATGGCCCGCACGACGAGCCGACGCGCCGCATCCAGCTGCCGGTGCCGGACGGCAAGGGCCAGCAGCGCTCCCACAGCGCCACCCGCATCGACGCCACCAACCAGCAGCGTCGGTGACCGCAGCTCCTGACGAGCCAAGACCTTCGCGAACTAGTGGCCCGCTCGCCCTCGAGTACTGGTCGGACCCACGACAGGCGGCGGTCCGGCGTGTACTTCGTGCGGCCCAGCGGCGTCCGCTTCGGATCACTTGAACTGCTCGGCCGTTTCGAAGATGTCGCCTGATCGCAGCATCGAGCGGGATGCCCGACCACCGGGCGAGAACTAGCGCTCAGCCGAGCCGGGAAAGCCGGGGGCGGACGGCTTCGGCGAATGCGTCCGGCGACTCGATCGACGGCAGGTGCCCGGCACCGGGCAGCGTCACGAGCTCGCTTCCTGACAGCGCGCCGGCGAGTTCGCCCGCGTTCTCCGGCGGCGTCAGGGTGTCCTCCTCGCCGACGACCACCAGCGCCGGGCCGGTATTAGGACCGGAGGGTTTCGACACCCTCGGGGCGTCCCGCCATCGCCGGCTGCGCCCAGGCGACACCATCCGCGGACTGGGCGTAGACCAGGTCCCGGACGCTGGCGACGACCTCTGGTCGTCGTTCATCGAGCATCCGCCCAGGACGACCTGCGGTAGCTCCGACCGGTCCAGCAGGGCCAGGATGTCGGCGGCCGCGCCGGAACCGTCCAGCGCGCTCTCGCCGAGCCCCCGCTGGTCCACAGGCCGGGCGCCGTCGCGGACGCTCGCGGCCGGACTTTCCGCTACCGACCCCACGCGCCGCCGCGGCGAAGGTCGCCACCTGGCCGTGAGTGATTTTGGGTGCCATAGCACCGGAAAACGCTCACGGGCGTTGGGCTGGGCGGATCCGCGAGGCCTGCAAATTGTGCAGGCGCAGTGCGAGTTGGATCTCCAGCGCTCGGTCCGGCGCTTGCCAGTCGCAGCCGAGCAGGGAACCGACGCGGTCCAGCCGCTGCACGACCGTGTTGACGTGCACGTGCAGGGCGTCCTTGGCCCGGGTGAGGTTCGCCCCCGCGGCGAAGTAGGCGTGCAGCGTGTCGACCAGTTCGGTGCCTCGCCGGGCGTCGTAGTCGAGCACCGGTCCGATCGTTCGGCGCACGAAACCGCCCAAGTCGGTCTGCTCGCCCAGCAGCACGCCGAGGAACCCGAGCCCGTCCATGGCCGCACCCTCGCCGATCCGGCCGAGCGCGAGCAAGACGCGCAGGCAGCGGGCCGCTTCGGCGTGGGCCGCGGCGATCTCCTGCGGCCCACGCGCCGGACCGGCCGCGCCGACGGTCACCGGCGTGTCCACGATGGATCGCAGTTCGGCGGCGATGCGGGACGCCGTCGCCCCCGGATCGCCTGCGGGCACCAGGAGGACGACCTCCTCGGCGTGCATGCCGGCGAGCGCGGCGCACCTGCCGGCCGCCACCGCCAGCCGCGTGCGGGGCACCCTGTCGGCGTGCGCGATGAGCACCGCGTGCGGCTCGACGAGGTCCAGTCCGAGCCGCTCGGCGCGGGCGAGCAGCGCGCCCGGGTTACGGTCGGGCGAGGTCAGCAGGTCGGTGAGCAGCTCGCCGCGCACCTCGTCCTCCGCTTTCGCCACAGATCGGCGCAGCATCAGCAGCAAGGCGGTGACCACCGCCGCCCGCTCGAAAAGCCGCCGGTCCGCGTCGACCAGATCCGCCCGCCCGACCAGCACGATGCTGCCGAGCAGTTCCGGTCCGGCCTGCACCGCACACACCCAACCGTCCGATGTGGACACTGCACGACCGGCTGCCCGAGACGTCGCGACCGCTTCCGCCGACGGCTCGGGCGGCGCGGAGCCCGAACCCGTCAGCTCGGTGCCGTCCGCGTCGAACATCCCGATCGCACCACGCAGCACATCGGCTACCGCCGCGGCCACCTCGGGCACGTCGCCGCCGCGCAGCACCAGATCCATCAGCCGGTCGTGGGCCTCCTCCGCGCGGTGCAGGGCCTCGCTGTGCGCGCTGATCTCCTCCAGCAGCGCGGCGTTGTCCAGCGCGATCGCGGCGTGGTCCGCCAACGAGGACAGCAGGGCGACCTCGTCCGGGGTGAACTCGCGGCGTGTCCGGTCAGAGGCGTAGAGCACGCCGATGACCTGGTCGCCGAGCGCCAGCGGGACGCCCAGGATCGCGGTCAGCCCCTCGTCGCGGACCGCCGAGTCGATCGGCCCGGTGTGCCGGAACCGCTCGTCCGCGAAGTAGTCGTGGGTCGCGTACGGCTGGGCGGTCTGCGCTACCAGCCCGCCCAGCCCCTCGCCCATGCCGAGCGTGACCTTCTGGAACAACCGCGACACCGACCCGTCGGTGACCCGCATGTAGGTGCGGCCGGCGACCTCGTCGTTGAGGCTCAGGTAGGAGACGTCCACCCCGAGCAGCGTGCGGCCGCGGCGCACGATCGACCGAAGCACCGCGTCGGTGTCCCGGAGCCTGGCCAGGTCGCTCGCGGTGTCGAACAACGCGCTCAGCTCGGCCTCGCGGCGGCGGTGCGCACCTAGTGTGCTGTGGACCCGCAGCGCCAGCGCGGTGACCTTGCCCAGCTGCGGGTTCTCGACCGCCACGTGCGCCAGCTGCTCGCTGCTCGCGCCTGCGGCGAGCAGTTCGAGCAGCCGGACCACGTCGTCGTTCACCTGCTCATCTTGTCACTGCTGCACGGGCTTCCGGTGCCTCGTCGTGCAGCGAGCTGCCCGCCGTCTCCTTCGCCAACACGACCGCGACCAGCGTGATCGCGCACATCGTGAGGACGTAGACCGACACCGCGACGGTGCTGCCGAAGCCCTGCAGCAGCGCCACGGCGACGATCGGCGCCAGCGCACCCGCGGCGATCGAGGACAGCTGCCCGCCGATGGAAAGCCCGGTGTAGCGCACCCGGGTCGGGAACTGCTCGGCGAAGAACGCCGCCTGCGGCCCGTACATCGCGCCGTGCAGCAACAATCCCACGGTCGTCGCGACCGTGATCACCACGGCCGATTTGCTGTCCAGCAGGGCGAAAAACGCGAAGCCCCACGCCGCCATCGCGACTGTTCCGAACAGGTAGACCGGCTTGCGCCCGATCCGGTCGGACAGCGCGCCCCACAGCGGGATCGTCGCGAAGTGCAGCAGCGAGCCGATCAGCACCGCGTTCAACCCGACCGACTTCGGCAACACCAGCGGACCGGTGACATAGACCAGGATGAAGGCGGTGAGCACGTAGTACGACACGTTCTCGGCCATCCGCGAGCCGATGGTGACCAGCACCTGACGCCAGTGCGACCGGAACACCGCGACCACCGGGACGGTCTTGGTCTCTTCGCGCTGCTCGGCCTTCGCCTGCGCGGCCAGGAAAACCGGCGACTCGCTGACCGCGAGCCGGATCCACAGGCCGATCACCACCAGCGCGCCGGAGAGCAGGAACGGAACCCGCCAGCCCCAAGCCAGGAACGCCTCGTCGGACTGCGTCGCGGCGAGCACCGCGAGCACCGCGGTGGCCAGCAGGTTCCCGCCGGGAGCCCCGCACTGCGGCCACGACGCCCACAGCCCGCGGCGCCGGTCGTCGCCGTGCTCGGACACGATCAGCACCGCGCCGCCCCACTCGCCGCCCAGCGCGAAGCCCTGGACCAGCCGCAACAACGTGAGCAGCAGCGGCGCGACCACGCCGACCGCTGCATAGGTGGGCAACAGTCCCATCGCGCAGGTGGAACCGCCCATCAGCAGCAGGCTGAGCACCAGCAGTTTCTTGCGCCCGATCCGGTCGCCGAAATGTCCGAACACCAGCCCGCCCAGCGGCCGGGCGAGGAACCCGATGGCGTAGGTGGTGAACGCCAGCAGGGTGCCGGTCAGCGGATCCGCCTGGGGGAAGAACAGGTGGTTGAACACCAGCGCGGCGGCCGAACCGTAGAGGAAGAAGTCGTACCACTCGATGGTCGTGCCTATCAGGCTGGCTCCGACGACCCGCGCGATCGAGCCGTTCTGGTTGCTGGCCAAGGGAAACACTCCTTTGTGTCTGGGCCGGGTCAGGCGGCGGTCCAGCCGCCGTCCATCGGTACGGAAGCGCCGGTGACGTGTGCCGCGTGCTCCCCGCAGAGCCAGCGCACGAGCTCGGCGACCCGATCGGGATCGATCAGCCGCTTGAGCGCGGCGCGGTGCAGCAGGATCCGCTCGACGACATCGGACTCGTCGAGGCCGTGCGCGGCGGCCTGCCCGGCGATCTGGTCGCGCACCAGCGGCGTGTCGACGTAGCCGGGATTCACGGAGTTGCTGGTCACGCCGTGCTCGGCACCCTCCAGTGCGACCACTTTGGACAGTCCTTCGAGCGCGTGCTTCGCGGCGACGTAACCGGCCTTGAACTGGCTGGCCCGCAGGCCGTGAACGCTGGAGACGTGCACGAGCCGGCCCCAGCCCCGGGAGTACATGTGCGGCAGCACCTTGCGGGCCAGCAGGAACGGGGCGGTCACCATCACCTGCTGCATGCGGACGAAGGTCTCCGGCGGGAACTCGGGCAGCGCGGCGACGTGCTGGAAACCCGCGTTGTTGACCAGGACGTCGACCTCGGCGGGAAGCGAGTCGACCGCTGAGGCATCGGCAAGGTCGACGACGTGCGCCCAGCCTCCGACGTCGGCGGCGACCCGCTCGGCGGCGGGCTGATCGAGATCGACGATGTGCACCTTCGCCCCGGACTCGGCGAGGGCCCGCGCGCACGCTCGCCCGATGCCGCTGCCCGCGCCGGTCACCAGCGCAACGCGCCCGTCCAGCCGGTTGTCACTCATGTCACAGGACGTTAAGCGGCGAGCCCCGCAACGCCTATGTGTGCAGACACCACAACATCACTGGCTTCCATGGCCCTGTTCCCCATGACTGGCGCCGGGCGGGTGCCAAACCGCCCGGCACCGGGTCGGCGTCAGCTCACCGCTAGTCACCGCTAGTCACCGCTAGTCCGCCGCTAGTCCGCCGCTAGTCCCCGGTCGACGGGCAGGACGACCCCGGTCGCGTAGGCAGCGTCGCTCCTGGTCAGCTGCAGCACCCACTACCAAGGGAACCTTCCTGTCGCCCGCAAACCGGGGCGGTCAGGAGTCGATGATGGTGACCTGGCGGGTTTCCGACGGACCGTCCCAGGTGCGCGGCAGCGGCGTCGGCACGTCCGGCGCCACGACCCGCACGATCGCGTCCAGCGCGGCCTCCGCCTTGCCTACCCACAGGTGCTTGGTGTCCGGGAAGCCGGTCACCTCGGCCTGCGGGATCGCCGCGAACCGCCGGCGCGCCTCGTCCGGGCGCAGGTAGTCATCGAACTCCGGGATCAGCGCGTGCACCGGCTTGCCCGATTCGGCCCAGGCCGCCAGGTGCTCCTCGGTGCTCCAGCGCAGCGGGGGGGAGATCAGCACCGCGCCCTCGACCAGCGGGTCCAGGCCATGCACCAGCGTCAGGTCGGTGCCGAACGACCAGCCGACCAGCCACACGTTCGGCAGGTCGTGGAACTCGGCGAACTCCAGCGCCGCGGCCACGTCGAACCGCTCGCTGTTGCCGCCGTCGAAGCTACCCTCGCTGCGCCCCGCCTCGCTGACGGTGCCGCGCGTGTTGAACCGCAGCACTGCGAGGCCGGCGAGCGCGGGCAGCCGGAACGCCGCCTTGCGGTAGATGTGGGAATCCATCATGCCGCCGTGGGTGGGCAGCGGGTGCAAACAGATCAGCGTCGCCCGCGGCGGCCGGGACTCCGGCAAGGCCAGCTCACCAATCAGCTCCAGCCCGTCGGCCGTGTGCAGGGTGATCTGTTCGCGGCGGGCCGGCAGCATCGTGTTGGCGCGGATCTCGGTGCTCATCGCCCCGATCCTGCCACGAACGAGTGGCAGACATGGTGTGACGTGCTACGCCCAGCGCCGCGTCGGCCCGCGCCGACCGCGCGCGTTCCAGCATCCGTTGTGCCAGTGGCGCCGGTCCGCGACGCCGCCCTGCTCCGCTTCCGGCCAGGCCACCACGTGCGCGATGCCAGGTCTGATCTCGTGGTCGCAGCCCGGGCACCGGTAGACCTTCGTGGCCTGCGCGGCCGGCACGGTGCGCACCATCCAGTCGCCGTCCGGGCCGTGTTCGACGCGGGACATGCCGAACGCGGTGCCCATCGCACGGTGGCTGGTGTCCTGGGTCAGGCCCTTGGGGCGCTGTGGTCGGTTACGTCGAGGCACGTCCGCAACGGTAACGGCCCGGCTACGGCGCGGACGTCGGCAGGTGCGGCCAGACCTGCCCGGCCAGCCCGCGGGCGTACTCGCACGCATCGATGCCGGTCATGCCTGGAACGGCCACGACCAGCATCGCCACCTCGACCTGACCGGCGGCGGGGTCGCCGAACGGGAGGCGCCCGGTTTCCGCGGAGCACAGCGGAACCTTTGGGTCACCGCCTACGATGCTGAGCACGGTGCGCCGGTCCGCGATCGACTCCTCGACGGCGGCGCCGTGCAGGACTTTCGGCGGATCACCGGCGGTGTGCAGGAACTGGACCCGCGGCGAATCTGCCTCCGGCGCACCCCACATGCACTGGTGCCCGGCCGGGGTCGGCTGCGGTTGCGCCTCTTCCAACCCGGGAATCTGCTGCACGGCAGCGGAATCCAGCAGCGTGCACGGATCCACCAGGGCGAGCGAGTTCGCCGCGTACGCCCGGTGCCCAACCCGGTGCTGTTCGAGCGCGTCGACCGCCGCGTCGGCCCCGGCCTGGGCGATCGCGCAGAGCCCGGCGGCCGGGTCGCCGACCAGCAGATCGGCGCTGACCTGCATCGCGATGTTGTCGGCGAAAAGGATCTGCCGGGTGCAGTGCCCGGGCAGCGGCGCGTCCTGCACGATCCGCAGCGACCCGCGCTGGACGACCGGGCTGCCCTGCTGGTTCGGGACGGTGTCGGCGAGTTCCCCGATAGCGAGCTGGACCAGCGAGCCGTCATTCGGCTTCACGTGCAGCAGGCAGTAGTCCAGCGACACCGTGCCGGCATTCTCGGTCTGCCCCAACCCCTGCAGCGTGGCCGGATCGGCCAGCGTGCAGGGGTCCACTGTGCGCAGATCGCCGAGTTCAGCTCGGGCCGTGCCCGCATCGCTTTGCCGGCTGCCGGACTGGCTGGGCGGTGGGGTCTCCGGCGTGCACCCCGCCACCAGCAGCACCAGGAGGAGCAGCAGCGGCATGCCTCGGTGGCGGAGAAGCGACATCAACTCACCCTAACCGCGCCCGCGCCCCAACGGCCAGCCACACCGCTGCCGACGCGAGCAAGGGAACCTTCCTGTCACACCCGGCGCTGCAGGGTCGGAGCAAGGGAACCTTCCTGTCATCCGAGACGCCGGTGGCTCGTCGAGGCTCCGTCCGGGAGCCGGCTACTCGTCGAAGTTGCGGTTGGCGAGGTCGAGGATGCGCTCGACCGCTTGGCGCGCGTCCGGGCCGTTGGCGTGCAAGACGATCTGGTCGCCCTTACGCGCGCCCAGGCCCATGACGCCGAGCACGCTGGACGCGTCGGCTTCCTTGTCGCCCAACGAGATCGTGACGTTCGCCTGCAACCCGGTCAGGCTCCGGGCCAGCAGGGCCGCCGGGCGGGCGTGCAGGCCGACTTCGTTGGCCAGTTCCAGTTCCTGGCGGACTTCCTCTTCCGCCGTCGGCGCGCCCGGTTCGGCGAGCTCGCCGCCCTCGGCCGCCGCCTCGGCGGCCCGCGCGACTCCCCGCATGTCGCCGCCGCCTTGCGCCGCGACGGCCGCGGCGACCGCGCCCTCCACGAGCGGCGCGTCGACGACGAGCGCGGTGCTCGGATCTCCCAGCGATTCCACGGCGAGTTCGGCGAGCATCTGCGCGCTGCCCAGGTCGTAGAGCACGACGGCACCGGCACCGGTGTTGGCGTCCGAGAGGGCGGCGGACACCTTCTCGAAGTCTGTGCCGAGGTTGCCGTCCGGCAGTCCGCCTGCGGGCATGACCCGCACGTCGGGCGCGACCTGCCGGGCGAGTTCGACGACGCCTTCGGCGAGCCGGGTGCTGTGCGAGACGATGACCAGTCCGACGTTCATGAGCGGGACCTCGTGGCTTCGGCGAATGCGGACAGCAGCAATGCGGTCGAGCGCGCGCCTGGGTCGATGTGCCCGGCGCTGCGCTCGCCGAGATACGACGCGCGTCCCTTGCGGGCCACCAGCGGTTCGGTCGCCTGGGTGCCCTGGTGCGCGGCTTCGGCGGCGACGGCCAGCACTTTCGCCGCGCTCTCACCGGATTCCGCGGCGCCCTTGGCAGCTTCCACCGCCGGCGAGAGGGCGTCGACCATCGTCTTGTCGCCGACGGCCGCCCGGCCCCGGGCGACGACGCCTTCCATCCCGGCCTGCAGCGCCTTGGCGACCGCCGCGCCGTCGAGCTCCTCGGCTGCGCCGACCGCGGCCGCCGCGCGCAGGAACGCCGTGCCGTACAACGGTCCGGACGCGCCGCCGACGGTGGAGATCAGCACGGTGGCGGCCAGCTTCAGCACCGCGCCCGGCGTCTCCGGCGCCACCGTGTCCACTTTGGACACGACAGCGCGGAAGCCGCGGTCCATGTTCTCCCCGTGGTCGGCGTCGCCGATCGCCCGGTCCAGCTGGATCAGCTCGTCGCGGTGCTCGGCGACGGTGGCCGCGCCCGCACGCAACGCGACGACCACATCGTGTGCAGTGCAACCCATCCCGCGTTCTCCCTCACCAGTGCAGCGCGGCGGTGTGCACCGGCGCGTCCCAGAGCTCGGTCAGCTCGTCATCCAGCTTCAGCAGCGTCAGGCTCATGCCCTGCATCTCCAGGCTAGTGATGTACGGCCCGACCAGGCGGCGCCGGACACGGATGCCGCGCTCCGCCAGCAACCGCTCGGCGATGCCGTGCGCGAGGTAGAGCTCCAGCAGCGGGGTACCGCCCATCGAGTTGGTGAACAGCAGGACGTCGTCCCCGGAAGCGAACGGCAGGTCCTCGACGATCGGGTCCAGCAGCCGCCGGACGATTTCGTCCGCCGAGGCCAGCGGCACCCGGGCCCGGCCGGGCTCGCCGTGGATGCCGATGCCGATCTCCATCTCGTCCGCGGCGAGGTCGAAGCTCGGCTGGCCGACGTGCGGCACGGTCGGCGCGTTCACCGCCATGCCCATCGAGCGCACCTGCGACACGATCCGCTTGGCCAGCTCTTCGCACCTGTCCAGGTCCGTGCCACGCTCGGCGGCAGCGCCGACGATCTTCTCCACCAGGACCGTGCCGCCCACGCCGCGCCGACCCGCGGTGTGCGTGGAGTCCTTCACGGCCACGTCGTCGTCGACGATCACGCTGCGGACCTCGACGCCGTCCATCCCGGCCAGCTCGGCGGCGGTCTCGAAGTTGAGCACGTCACCGGTGTAGTTCTTCACGACCAGCAGCACGCCCGCGCCGCCGTTGGTCTCATCGATCGCCGCCTGCACCGCATCCGGGGTGGGTGAGGTGAACACCGGGCCCGGCACCGCCGCCGAAAGCATCCCCGGCCCGACGAACCCGCCGTGCAGCGGCTCGTGCCCGGAGCCGCCGCCGGAAACCACCGCGACCTTGCCGGACACCGGGGCGTCCGCGCGCACGATCACCGCGGGATCGGTGCGGACACGGAGCAGGTCCGGATGCGCGGAGGCCATGCCCCGCAGCGACTCGGCGACCACGTCCGCCGGATCGTTGATGATCTTCTTCACCCGCTGGCCTCCTTGCCTGCCGCACCGACGCCGGGCGCCGATCGACTAACCGTCGACTCCGCACCCCAACGCCCGGTCGCGGGGTGCGAGAGCAAGGGAACCTTCCTGTCACCCACAGCGCAAGCCCAGGCGAAACGCCGAGTCGATCAAGCGGAGTCGGATCAGCGTCCGCGCACCAGCCGCATCAGCCGCGCCACGCGCCGGACGGTGCCCTTGGCCCGGCCGAAGCTCATCGGGTTCAGCGGGAGCCGGTACCGGAGCCGGGTCACCGACTGCGGCCGGGCGAACTCGCGCAGCCCGTCCGCGCCGTGGATCCGGCCGAACCCGGAGTCGCCGACCCCGCCGAACGGCAGCGACGGCACACCGGCGAAGGCGATCACGGAGTTCACCGCGACCATCCCGGTGCGCAGCTGCCGCGCCAGCTCGACGCCCCGGGCCCGCGAGAACACCGACGCACCCAGGCCGTAGCGGGAGTTGTTGGCGCGGGCCACGCCCTCGTCGGCGTCGCGAACCCGCTGCACCACGATGGTCGGCCCGAAGGTCTCCTCGGTGACCGCGGTGGAGTCCTCCGGCACGTCGGTGAGCACCACGGGCTCGACGAACGGGGGACGCACCGAATGCTCGCCGCCCACCACGGCCCGGCCGCCGCGCTGCAGCGCGTCGTCGATGTGGCCGCGGATGATGTCGACTTGGGAGGGCATCGTGATCGGGCCGAAGTTGGCGCCCGGCTCACCGCCCGGACGCAGCTTCCCGGCCCGCTCGGCGATCATCTCTAGGAGCCGGTCCGCGACGGCGTCGACGACGTAGACCCGCTCCACACCGATGCAGGTCTGCCCGGCGTTGGACATCGCGCCCCACACGGCCGCATCGGCGGCAGCGGCCAGGTCGGCGTCCGCGTCAACGATCAAGGCGTCCTTGCCGCCGCACTCCACCAGCACCGGGATCAGGTTCTCCGCGCAGGACGCCATCACCCGCTTGCCGGTGGCGGTCGAACCGGTGAAGGCGACCTTGTTCACCCCGGAGGCGCAGAGCGCCGCGCCGGTCTCGCCGAAACCGGTCACCAACTGGAAGACCGGGTGCTCGGGCACCGCCTCGGCGAAGCTGTCCACCAACCACTGCCCGACGCCGGGGGTGAGTTCGCTGGGCTTGAACACCACCGCGTTGCCCGCGGCCAGCGCGTAGGCGATCGAGCCCATCGGCGTGAACGCCGGATAGTTCCACGGGCCGATCACGCCAATCACGCCGTACGGCAGGTATTCGACGGTCGCGGCCTGGTTCGCCATCAGGACGCCGGAGGAGACCTTCCGGCGGCGCAACACCTTTTCGGCGTTGCCCGCCGCCCAGTGCAGTTGGTCGATCACCAGGACCAGTTCCAGTTTGGCGTCGTCGAGCGGCTTGCCGGTCTCCGCGCAGACGACGGCGGCCAGCTCGTCGACGCGTTTGGAAAGCAGCTTCCGCCACGCGTCGAGCCGCTGCTTGCGCCCGGAGAAGCCGAGCTCGGCCCACCCCGGCTGGGCCTCGCGCGCCACGGCCACCCGCGCGCCGACCTCCGCCACGTCGTGGATCGGGTGACGCCCCACGACCTCACCGGTGCGGGGGTCGATCGATTCGAACGTCGGTGGCTCCTCGGTCGTCCCGTTGGGCATCTCGACGCTGCCACGGGCGGTCTGGGTCATCGCCGGCCTCCCCACCTTTACGTCGGTCGTTGTCATCGTGAAGCCTACGGAATTCGGTGGCGGACCGGGATCATGCGGTCGGCAGCTTGGCCCGCACCTGTTTCGCCAGATTGGTCGCGTTCACGCAGGGATTCATCGGGATCCGGCCCATGTTCGTGATCTCGATCTGCACGAACTCGCTCTCGCCCGCCGCGTTGGCGTTCTTGCGGTGCTCCCACTCGACCGCGCAGGTCGGCGGGTCGGAGCTGCCGGGCACCACGAGGCCCGGCACGCCGGCGAGGTCCACCGGCGCCAGCGGGCTGCCGTCCAAGGCACCGACGCCGAAGTTGATGGTCACCATCACGGAGTTGTCCGCCGACCATTCGCAGGAGTAGAGCCCTTCCCCACCGGCCGAATTCGCCGGGCTGCCCATCGCCGCGTCGCGGATCGCGGCCGGGTCGAGGATCTCGCACGGGTCGAACCCGGCCAGCCCACCCGACGAACGGGGGCTGACCGGCGGTTTCGTCCGCACCACGTCGACGACGTCGGTCAGGATCTGCACGGCCGGCGAGCAGACGTCCGCCTGCTCACTGCTCAGCTGGATCTCCAGCCCGCGCGGGTCGGCGAACTGCTCGGCGTCGGCGCCGGCGTACGCCACGGACGTGAAGCAGGAGCCCGAACCGTTCTCGTAGATGGCGGCGGGCAGCCCGCCGATGCGGTGCGCCCCGACATCGGACACCTTCTCGTCGAAGTAGAGCGTGACGTTGAACGACTTGCCATTGCGGTCCTTCATGTAGTTCGCGCAGGTCCCGAGGCCGTCCGGGGTGAATTCCGGGGCTGGTGCGCCGAACCTGCCCAGGTCGATCGCCTGCAGCGTGGCGCACACGTCCACCCCGCGCAGCCGGTCCGGCGCGAAGGCCTGGTCCAGCAGCCCGGGCTTGTTCAGCTCGAACTTCGACACCTCGACGGCCCGCCGGGCCGAGGTCGACTTGCCGTCCGCGGCGCAGCCCGCCGCTGCGAGCGTGGTGAGCGCAGCGAGCAGCGCGACGATCGAGGTCACTGGTCGGGGCACGGCGATCACACTATCTAGCCGATCGGCCATCGTGGACGGGAACCCGCGGATCCGCCGGAACGCGGACGGCGTCCGCACCCGGGGGTACGGACGCCGTCACGGCGGGTGCTCGCGCCTATTCCCCGGACGTCCCGGCCTCGTCGGGCACCACGATGGGGCGCAGTCGCACCCAGGTCACGAACACCACCGCGAAAACGATCATTCCGATGCCGGCCCAGAGGTTGATGTTCACCCCGGCGGACTTGTCGATCTCGGCATGCGGCTGAACCACGCCCACGATGGTGAGCACGATGCCGTAGATGCCGAACAGCAGCGCGATTATCGTCCGAATGTCGAAGGCACCAGCGGTGTGCCCCGAACCCCGGCTCGCCATGGGGAGACCTCCTTGTCTGCTTCGGTCAGCGTCAGCCGAAGACGATGTTGAGGGCGATGATCAGGACCAGGGCGATCCCGGCCAGCAGACCCGGCCGCCGGTACCAGCCCGCGTCCTCCCCGCTGGTCGCGGCCTGCCGGCTGGCCCGCGGCGTCAACGAGTACACCAACCCCGCCAACTCCGTCTCCGGCTTCGGACGCGTCGCCAACGACACCACCACGCTGACCACGATGTCCACCACGAACGCCGCACCCGCACCCACGAAACTCGCGCCCTGCCCCGGCAGGTCCAGCACCCCCGACTCCGACAGCCCGAACACCACCACCGCCGACACCGTGCCCAGCACCAGACCCGCCCACCCCGCATGCGGGGTCATCCGCTTCCAGAACATCCCCAGGATGAACGTCGCGAACAACGGCGCGTTGAAGAACGAGAACAACTGCTGCAGGTAATCCATCAAGTTCGAATAACCCGCCGCGATGAACGCCGTGCCCACCGCCGCCAGCGTCGCCGCCACCGTCACCGAGCGACCCATCCGCAGGTAATAACCATCCGCCCGGTCCCGCACCACGTACGACTGCCAGATGTCATAGGTGAACACCGTGTTGAACGACGACAAGTTCGCCGCCATCCCCGCCATGAACGATGCCAGCAACCCGGCCAGGGCGATCCCCAGAATCCCGTTCGGCAGCAAATCCCGCATCAACAACAAGATCGCATCGTTGTAATCCACACCCCCGCCACCGGTGCCACCGGCCTGCTTGTACGCCGCCAACTCCGGGATCAGCACCGCCGCGATCATCCCCGGAATGACCACGATGAACGGGATGAACATCTTCGGGAACGACCCGATGATCGGCGTCCGCTGCGCCGCCGACATGCTCTTGGACGCCATCGCCCGCTGCACCTCGACGAAGTTCGTCGTCCAGTACCCGAAGCTGAGCACGAACCCCAACCCGAACACCAGACCCACCGCGCTCAGCACGCTGTTGTCGAACCCCGTCAACTGGGTGCCCGGCCACGCCGACAGCTGCGCCGCACCCCCCGGACCCGCCGACACCTTCGCCACCAGACCTTGCACACCGCCGACCTTCACCAACCCCACGATCGTCAACGGCAACAACGCCGCCACGATCACGAAGAACTGCAACACCTCGTTGTAGATCGCCGCCGACAACCCGCCCAACGCCGTGTACGACAACACGATCGCCGCCGCCAGCAACACCGACAACCACAACGGCCAACCCAGCAACGCATTCACGATGCTGGCCAGCAAATACAGGTTCACACCCGCGATCAGGATCTGCGCCACCGCGAAACTGATCCCGTTGACCAGATGCGCCGCCTTCCCGAACCGCCGCAACATGAACTCCGGAACACTGCGCACCTTCGAGCCGTAGTAGAACGGCATCATCACCACGCCCAAGAACAGCATGGCCGGCACCGCACCGATCCAGAAATAATGCATCGTCGGCATCCCGTACTCGGCACCATTCGCCGACATACCGATGATCTCGATCGCACCCAGATTCGCCGAGATGAACGCCAAACCCGTCACCCACGCCGGCAACGCCCGCCCCGACAAGAAAAAGTCCAGACTGGTGGAAACCGCACGCCGCGCCAAGTACCCAATACCCAGCACAAAAGCGAAGTACAACGCCAACAACGCAAAATCCACCGCGTTGGCGTCAAGCAGCTGACCCCGGGCTAGCACCACCGTCACGCCACCTCCAGACCCAACAAACTCGAACGACAACCACCACGTTTGCGACAGCAGCCGGACAGTACCGCACAGTGGGACGGATCACATCGAACCGGCACCATTTCGTTGAAACTCGACACTAAATCGATCAGGCGACTTCCGCCCGATGAGACGCCCCGCCGATCACCCGCCGCACAAGGGAGCGCGACCCGCCGCGGCCATGCGAGTGATCTGCAAAAAAGCGCTCCCCGCAACGGAGTGTGACCGGTATCGTCACTGTTGGCACATGCGCAGCGACGGGGGTGAAGCTGTGAACGCCCGGATCGATCTGGCGATCATCGCCGGACTCGCGGACGACCCGAACGACCAGACCGGGAACGACGCACAACCAGCCCGCGGCCGAGCAGACCCCTTCCTCCGGCACTTCGCCGGGCTGCTGGACCCGTGGACGGCCGTGCGACTGCGCTCCTGCGGCAAGTCCGACCGCGGCTGACTCGGGGTTGCGCTACGCGCCAACGCCGTTGCCGGCCACTCTGCCTCCAGCCGGTCCGCCAGTGCGTGGTACCGCTCGTGCCAGGCTATGTGGCATATCTGGCGGGTCTTGTGGGGGCAGAAGCCGGCGGTGACCGCTGCGGAGGCGGCGCAGAAGTGCCGGGTGCGCTGGCGAGTGGCAGGAGCGGCAGGGCTGTTTGTCGCCGGTTTCAAGCGACAGGCCTCTCTGACGTGATCGGGGTTAACGGGCCTTGGCTGCAACGCCTCGGTGGCGTGGTCACGGTGCTGATGGGGCTGGTTTCTCGGGCTGATTACCGCCGTTGCAGCGTGACATTCGTCTGCACCGTGCCCCCGGCGCCGGGCTGCTGGCGGCCATTGCTGGGCGGGGTGTTAGGACTGGGATGGACTCCGTGTCTGAGCCCGACGCCCTACCCTGATCAGGGTGCGGCCAGCGGGAGTCCGGGCACGGATCCAACAGCTCCAGGAAGACGAACAGCAGATGCCCGTCCACACCCGGAGCAGGCGCCGCAGCGGGCGCTGACCTGGTTCATTCACGGCTGTGCGTTGCTGGCCTACGCCGACGAGGGCGCTAGCGGCGTCGTGGAGTCTTATCGGTCCGTGCTGGTTTTTCTGGACGACCCGATCCAGCGCCGGAGCACCAGCGTGTGGGAGCAGGCGGGATTGGAATGCCTCGCCCGACTCCGGGAGCCACTAGCCGAGGTCGCTGCGGATCCGCAGCGGCACGCCGCGCGCGACGAGGAGATCGCCGCGCCGGCGCTGCTGCGGATCCCGCCCACGGTTCTGGTCGGTCGCGCTACGCCTGACGCCTACTTCCCGATGGCGTGCCTCAACGCCGCGGGATCTCTGCGGGAGGAGGCCATCACCCCGTATCAGGCGGTCACCCTGATCCGCGGTGTCGGCTTCTACGAGCCAGCGCAAGAACGCGATCTGCTCACGACGATGCGCACGCTGCGCACTCGCTACGAGGACCGACCAAGCGACCGTACGTCTCTCGATAACGAGATTCGCCGCAAGCTCCAATCCTGGGAATCGGCATACCGTAACCACGACAGTCATTAGCCACGACAGCTACGCCATCGCGGTCGGCACGACCGCGGTGAAGATCGGCGAGCCCGGCCGTTGGTGACGGTGGCCGACGACGAGGTCGGCGAGGCCCTGGAGTCGTTGTGGGGCCGGTCGGCGGTGGGGACCTGGAATCCCGCAGGGGCCGCGGTGGGGTCGTGGCTGTCCGCAGGCCGCGCCGCCGTGTTGCTCTTCGCCGGAGACCTCGATCCCTCTGGCGTCGACCTCGAACGAGACTTCCTCGCCCGCACCGCGTGCTGGGACCACGCCGAACGAGTCAGCCTCACCGCCGAGCATGTTCGCGAATACGATCTGCCGCCCCAGCCAGGGAAGGGCACCGACCCGCGCGCCACGGTTCGTCGCTGAACACGGCCAGCTCGTCTAGGTGGAGGTCGACGCCCTCGAACCCGACGACCTCCATCGGCTCTTCGACACAGCCCTCGCCCGCTGGTGGAACCCCGCCGCCAACGAAGCAATCCTTGAGGCCGAAGACCACGACCGAGATCAGCTCAACGCGCAGTGACCAGCCCTCCAGCCCTTACCGGAGAAGCCTGTTCGGCTCACGCACACTCCTGCCACGCCTCTGTGACTCCTCGCCCGCCGCTGGCGACGGACGAGGAGCGGAGCCGTGTCAGAACAGACGGAACTCGTCGGGGTCGGTGCCGCGCAAGGCGTCATAGTCCAGCACGACGCACTGGATGCCCCGGTCCTCGGCGAGGGTGCGGGCTTGAGGCTTGATCTGCTGGGCGGCGAACACGCCCTTCACCGGGGCCAGCAACGGGTCGCGATTGAGCAGTTCCAGGTACCTGGTCAGTTGCTCGACGCCGTCGATCTCACCACGTCGCTTGATCTCCACCGCGACGCTGACCCCGGCCGCATCTCGACACATCAGATCCACCGGGCCGATCGCGGTCGGGTACTCCCGGCGCACCAACGACCACCCTTTGCCGAGAGTGGTGACGTGCTCGGCCAGCAACTCCTGCAGGTGTGCCTCCACTCCATCCTTCTGCAAACCGGGATCGACACCTAGCTCATGCTTCGAGTCATGCATGATCTCGTCGATCAGGATGACCAGCTTCTCCCCGGCCTTGTTCTGCACCGTCCAGACATCCGGATCCTCAATAAGCCAACAAGGAGGCGACATCCAATTGAGCGGCTTATAGGAGCCGCCATCCGAATGGACGAGAACAGAGCCGTCCGCTTTCACCATGAGCACCCGATTCGCCATCGGCAAATGCGCCGTAAGCCGACCGACATAGTCAACCTGGCAACGAGCGACGACCAACCTCACTGGGCACACCTCCGCAAGAGCGAGCATCCGGCGCATCCTCGGACAGCACCGCGAAGCCACCCCGCGAACAGAGACAGATGTCTCGACCACGGATAGCGGAATTTGCAGGCGCGGTCGTCGGAGTGCACCGACACGGAACCATCGGCCTTGACCAGCAGCAAGCGCTGCGCCATGGGCAGGTGCGCGGTGAGCCGACCGACGTAGTCCACCTGGCAACGGGCAATGACAAGTCGCACCCGGCACAGAGTACGGACGTCGATCGAGAAGTCGAGCACCCCCGGGGCCCGGACAGGTCGGACCTCGATCTTCCCGCTGGGCGGGATACGGCTACGCCCCGTGTCGTTCGCCCGAACCCTGCTGCGCGTCAAGCCCGCGAACAACTCGCCGAAGACGGCGCGCACACCCAACTGCGCCGGCTCCTCGGCCCGGTGCCGCTCATCGCGCTGTCGGCCGGCGCGACGCTCGGTACCAAGGCGCGCCGGAAGGTGAAAGGAAGGTTCCCTTGCTCCAACCCGCTGCCGCCGGAGGTGACAGGAAGGTTCCCATGCTCCAACCCGCTGCCGCCGGAGGTGACAGGAAGGTTCCCATGCTCCAACCCGCTGCCGCCGGAGGTGACAGGAAGGTTCCCTTGCTCCAACCCGCTGCCGCCGGAGGTGAAAGGAAGGTTCCCTTGCTCCAACCCGCTGCCGCCGGAGGTGACAGGAAGGTTCCCTTGCTCCAACCCGCTGCCGCCGGAGGTGACAGGAAGGTTCCCTTGCTCCAACCCGCTGCCGCCGGAGGTGACAGGAAGATTCCCATGCTCCAACCCGCTGCCGCCGGAGGTGACAGGAAGGTTCCCATGCTCTCGTCAGGGTTGGCGTAGCCAGGCCGTGGCGTCGCCGGGGAGGTAGCCCTCTTCCGGTGCTGCGCTGGACAGGAGGAGCTCTCCCGGCGGGAGCAGGATGGCGACCGGTCCGGTGTTGACCAGGACCAGGATGTTGCTCCCACGCCAGAAGGCCAGGACATCGCCGAAATTGTGCTGGTCGTCCCAGCCGAACCGTTCGTCGCTGCTGAACCCGCGGCGCACTCGCAGCGCAGCGCGGTAGAGCTCCAGCATCGAGCTCGGGTCGCCGCGCTGTGACTCGACCGAGTAGTCGCCCCAATCGGCGGGCTGCGGCAGCCAGGGCGGCGCGGCGCTGAAACCGAAGGACACCCCGTCCCGGGTCCACGGCAGCGGCACCCGGCAGCCGTCGCGGCCCTTCTCCTTGTGTCTGGAGTTCATCCACTTCGGGTCCCGCAGAACGTCCGCTGGCAGGTCCGCGACCTCCGGCAGCCCCAGCTCCTCGCCCTGGTACAGGTAGGCGGACCCGGGCAACGCCAGCGCGAAGAGGATCGCCGCCCGTGCCCGGCGGGTGCCCAACTCCAGGTCCGGCGGTGATTCGGTGCCGTCGGACGCCAGCCACACCCGCAGGTCGACGTCGGCTGGCAGGCCCAGCGCTGATGCCTGCCGCACCACGTCGTGGTTGGCCAGCACCCAGGTCGCCGTGGTCCCCACCGAGGACGCCCCGTCGATCGACTCCGACACGATCCGCCGGTACTCCGAAGCCTGCCAGCGCACCCGCAGGAACTCGAAGTTGAACGCCTGCTGCAGTTCTCCCGGCCGGATGTAGCGGACCCGCCGGTCGCCCCGCACCCACGCCTCGGCGACCCCGACCAGCGGCGGGTCGAACTCGTGGAACACCCGGTTCCAGTCGCGGTAGACATCGTGGACCTCCGGCCGGTCCAGGAACGGGTGGTCGGGGTTGGCGGCGAAATCGTCCAGCCCGGAGCTGCCCTCCCCGCCGACGACCTCGCGCAACGGCTCCCGCAGGTCCTTGACCAGCGCCGCGGCCACGTCCACCCGGAATCCGTCGACACCGCGTCGTCCCCAGAATCGCAGAACGTCCAGGAACTCGGCGCGAACCTCCTGATTCGCCCAGTCGAGGTCGGGCTGCTCCGGGGCGAACAGGTGCAGGTACCACTGGCCGTCCGGCACCCTGCTCCAGGCGCTGCCGCCGAAGCGGGACTCCCAGTTGCTCGGCGGGCACTCCCCTCTCGGGCCCTTGCCGTCGCGGAAGATGTAGCGGTCGCGCTCAGGGGAACCCGGGCCGGCTGCCAGGGCTTGCCGGAACCACTCGTGTCGGTCCGAGGTGTGGTTCGGGACGATGTCGATCAGGACTCGGATACCTCGCTCGTGCGCCGCCGACACCATCCGGTCGAAGTCCTGCAGGGTGCCCAGGGACGGGTCGATGCCGCGGTGGTCAGTTATGTCGTAGCCGCCGTCGACCCATGGGGATGGGTAGCAGGGCGTTAGCCAGATCGCGTCCACACCGAGCCAGTTGAGGTAGTCCAGCCTGGACGTCACGCCCTGAAGGTCGCCGACTCCATCGGCGTTCGCATCGGCGAAGCTGCGGAGGAAGATCTGGTACGTGACCGCGTTTCGCCACCAGGGGTGGGGCATTGGCGTCCTTCGGTGGTGCTCTTGGCCTGGGTTGGTTGTTGGCCTGGGTTGGTTGTTGGCCTGGGTTGGTTGTTGGCGTTGAGGTTCGCAGGGTTTTGGGTGTTGCGCTTTTTGGCTTGGTTTTTGGGGTCGGTCGGTTTGGTGGGGTTTGGCTCGGGGGTTGGGACCTTTAAGGGAACGAGTTCTCAAACCGCCTCTACAGCGCTTGAAGCCCTTGCGGTGTCGCACTTCCGGTGTTTTTGCTTCTGCTGCTTGGGTTTTCGTCCCCAAGATGGGTTCTTTCACCTGATCAAGCGACCATAAAAGACGTGCGAACTGGTGTGCTAATGCGGGAGAATACTTGGTATGACACCGCTGTTGAACACCCAGGATCCGGCCGTCGGCACCGCTGGTGCCCGGTCGGCGGTGTCGTGCACGGATGCCGAACTCGCCGCCCGTATCCGTGAACTGGAGGAGGGGATGCGGGTGTTGATGATGGAGCAGTTGCAGTGCATCGCCGAAGCCGACCACCGGGGTGTGTATGCCGAGTTGGGGTTCCGGTCGGCGCAGGTGTGGTTGCAGGGGCTGCTCAACATCGATGCGCGTGATGCGCAAACCCGCGTCAAGGTCGCCCGCAATGTTGAAGACCGGCAGAGCTTGTATGGCGAGGTCATGCCCGCCGACCTACCCGAGACCGCCGCGGCTTTGGCCGAGGGTGCGATCGGGTTGGAGCACGCGCGCGTGATCGTGGACGGGGTCCGTCGGCTGCCGGAGTATGCGCGCTGTCATCAGGTCGGTGAGGTCGAATCGACCCTCGTCGGGTATGCGCGGATGATGACGCCTCGTGAGCTGGAGAAACTCGCCGAGCGCATCCGCTACCTGCTGGACCAGGACGGCGCCTACGACGACGAGGAAGACCAGCACAAGTCACGGGAGCTGCACTACACGGTTGCCCGGGACGGGATGACGGTCATCAAAGCCCGCCTCGACCGCGAGGCCGGGGCGAAGTTCGCAGCGCTGATGCAGCCCCTGGCCGCTCCCCGTCCGGAGGTGGAGGGGGAGAAGGATCCGCGCACGGTGGGGCAGCGCAACGCCGACGGGTTCGCCGCGATCCTGGACCTGGCGCTGGATCATGACGGGGTTCCGCGCACGGGTGGGCAGCGCCCGCACCTGACGATCTCTATCGATTTCGAGGATTTGAAGAAGGGGCTCGGGTTCGTCGCCGCCGAGACCGGTATGCCCGGGACCCTCAACACCGAACGGGCCATCACCGCCGAGAACGCCCGACGGATCGCCTGCGATGCCGAGGTGTTGCCGATGGTCCTCGACGGGGACGGGCTCCCGCTGGACGTGGGCCGGGCGAAGCGGACCGCGCCCGCCCAGATCCGCGCGGCGTTGCTGCAGCGGGACGGGGTGTGCGCGTTCCCGGGGTGCGACCGGCCGCCGGGAACCCCGGAAGCACACCACCTCGCCCACTGGGCCGACGGTGGAACCACCGAGCTGAGCAACATGGTGATGCTCTGCGGTCACCACCACCGGACCCTGCACAACCAGCGATGGGAAATCACCATGCGCGGTGGGCGACCCGCGTTCATCCCACCACCCACAGTGGACCCCAAACGAACACCACGACCAGGCGGTAGAGCACTACCCACCCAACACCGCGCGATCATTGATTGGCACCTGCCGATGTCGGGCGGGTATGCGACCACGCCCGCATGTTGACCAGGTTGTGCCACCACAGCGTGGCCCGCGTCGGGCACCATGGCCGTATGCAGCAGACGAGCAGTCGCGAGGTGTACGCCAACCCGTGGATGACCGTCCGCGAGGACGGCGTTCGGCGCGCCGATGGTTCCGACGGGGTCTACGGCGTGGTCGACAAGCCCGACTACGCCTTGGTGATCCCGCTCGACGGCAATCGGCTTCACCTCGTGGAGCAGTTCCGGTACCCGTTGGGCCTGCGGCGGTGGGAGTTCCCGCAGGGCACCGCTCCGGACCGGCTCGAAGTCGAGCCGACCGAGCTCGCCGTGCGGGAGCTGCGCGAGGAAACCGGCCTGCGGGCAGCGAGCCTCGTCGAGATCGGCACCCTCGACGTGGCTCCCGGCATATCCAGCCAGCGCGGGCGGGTGTTCCTGGCCACCGGGCTGACGCCGGGCGAGCACGAACGCGAGTCGGAGGAGCAGGACATGCGGGCCGCCTGGTTCCCCCGGGCCGAATTCGAGAAGATGATCGCCGCAGCCGAGGTCACCGATGCGCAGTCGGTCGCCGCCTACACGCTGCTGCTCCTGCACGAACGCCGGAACCCCGCCTGAACGGCCGTCACCGGCGCCGACAGGTCAGGCTTCCGCCAGCACCGACCGCAGGAACGCCCGGGTGCGCTCCTGTTCCGGCCTCTCGAACAGATCGGCCGGCGGCTTGTCCTCGATGATCTTGCCTTTGTCGAACATCAGCACCCGGTGGGAGACGTCGCGGGCGAACTTCATCGCGTGCGTCACGCACAGCATCGTGATGTCGCTGGTGCGCGCCAGATCTCGCAACACGTCGAGCACCTCGGCCGCCAGTTCCGGGTCCAGCGCCGAGGTGATCTCGTCGAGCAGCAGCACGTCCGGGCTCATCGCCAGCGCTCGGGCGATCGCCACGCGCTGCTGCTGGCCACCGGAGAGCTGCGTCGGATAGGCGTCGACCTTGTCCGCCAGACCCACCATGTCCAGGAGTTCCCGCGCTCGCCGCTCGGCGTCCGCAGTGGACTTGCCGAGCACGTGGACCGGTGCCTCCGTGACGTTGCGCAGCACCCGCATGTTCGGGAACAGGTTGAACTGCTGGAACACCATGCCGATCCGCCGTCGCACCTTGCGCAGGTGCTTCTCGTCGGCGGGCACCAGCCTTTCGCCGCGGCGCACGTGGGTGAGGCATTCCTCGCCCACGTGGATCGTGCCGCCGTCCACCCGCTCCAGGGTCATCAGCAACCGCAGGATCGTCGTCTTGCCCGATCCGCTCGGCCCGATCAGGGTGACCCGCTCGCCTGGGCGGACCGCGAAGTCCAGTTCGTCCAGCACCACGTTGTCGCCGAACCGCTTGACCACGCGGTCGAACCGGATCATCTCGCCGCCCGCCTCAGACCCCAACACGCCGTTCCAACCTCCGCACCAGCAGCGACGACGGATAGCTGAGCAGCAGGAAGCAGATGCCCGCCAAGGTCAGCGGCTCCACGTACCGGTACGCGTCCGACCCGGCTTCCTGCGCCGCCCCCACCAGGTCGAGTACCCCGATCGCCAGCAGCAGCGGCGTTTCCTTGAACATCGAGATCGTGTAGTTGCCCAGCGCGGGCAGCACCCGCGGGATCGCCTGCGGCAGGATCACGCTCGTCCACACCCTGCGGATCGGCAGGCTCAGCGCCGTCGCCGCTTCCCACTGACCTCGCGGCACACCTTCGATGCCGGCCCGGTAGACCTCCGCCGTGTAGCAGGCGTAATGCACTCCGAGACCGATCACTCCGGTGGTCAGCGACGAGAACTTCAGGCCGATGCCCGGCAGCACGTTGAACAGGAAGTACAGCTGCACCAGCAGCGGCGTGCTGCGGACGAACTCGATGAACGCCCAGACCGCCGTGCTGACCAGCCGGACCCTGGATCGCCGCAGCAGGGCCAGCACAAGACCGAGCGCGAACGCCACGATCGAGCCCAGCACCGTGGCCTCGAACGTCAACACCAGGCCGCCGAGGATGTCCGGGATGATCCGGCCGGTGAACTCCCAGTCCCAGATCAACTAGATCGCCCCGCCTTCGACCCGGCCGAGCGCCTTCGACGGTTCGACCGGTTCGCGGCCGACGGCCGCGGCGGCCCGCCGCTCCAGCACCCGCATCACCATCGTGACCAGCACCGCCAGCACCAGGTACAGCGCGAGCATCAGCAGGTAGATCAGCGCGGTCTGGCCGGTGAAGTTCGGTTCGAGTACCTCCCGGCCCTGGTAGGTGATGTCGTGCACGAAGATCAGCGACAGCAGCGCGCTGCTTTTCAGCAGCTGGATGAACAGGTTGTTGAACGGCGGGATCATCTCCACCACCGCCTGCGGCAGGATCACCCGCCGCATCCGCTGCACCCGGCTGAAGCTCAGCGCGACCGCGCACTCGTACTGCTCCTTCGGCACCGCCTGCACCGCACCGCGCACGATCTCGCCGCCGTACGCGCCGTGGTTCAGGCCGAGCACGAGGACGCCCGCCCACAGCGGCAACAGCTCGAAACCGACCAGCAATGGCACCGCGAAGAAGATCCAGAACAGCTGGACCACTTCGGACGTGCCGCGCCAAACCTCGACGTAGCTGCGGGCGATGACGCGGACCCACCGCCAGGGCGCGAGCATGCCGAGTCCAGCCGTGAACGACAGCACGATGCACAGCGCTATGCCGCACAGGGTCGCGATCACCGTCGGCGGCACACCCTGCAGCAGGACCGAGAGGAAGTGCGAGAAGTTCTCGAACATGTCGGCTCCCGTCGCCGGGATCAGCTACCGGCGCACAGTGCCTCCGTGGTCACCCCGGCCGGTGGCAGGTTGTCCTGGGTGAAGCCGAACGGCTCGGCGATGCGGACCCACTCGCCGCTGTCGTGCAGCTTCTTCAGCTCGGTGTTGAACGCATCGCGCAGCGAGGTGTCCGGCGTGCGGAACACGAACGCGCCCGCCTGCACCTCGGGCCTGCCGTTGATCACCGGCGTGAAGCCCTTGGTCACCTCGACCTGCGCGCCCGGGCTCTTCCGCACCAGGTCGTTGAGCGAGATGTTGGTCAACGCTGCGCAGTAGACCCGTTTGTTGGTGACCGCCTGCAGGAGCGCGTTCTGCGTGTCGAAGACCTGCACCTGCGCGTCCGGCACGCCCAGCCGTTGCGCGTAGTCCTTCTCCACCGCCCCGCTGAGGACCGCGAGGTTGAGCTTCTTCTTCGCCACGTCCTCGAAGCTAGTGACGCCCTCGGGGTTTCCCGCGGGCACCAGGAACGCCGTCGGCGCGATGTAGTCCGGGATCGAAAACGCCGCGTTCTTGCAGCGCTCCGGGGTGATGAACATGCCCGCCGCGACCACGCTGAACTTGCCCGCGTTGAGGGCCGGGATCAGCTGGTTGAAGTCGACCTGCGAGGCCAGCACGGTGTTCACCCCGAGGTTCCGGAACACCGCCCGCGCCACCTCCGGGGCCTCGCCGGTGATCTTGCCGGATGCGTCGGTGAAGCCGTAGGGCGCCTCACCGGCTATGCCGACCTGGATGGTGCCGGAACTTCGGGCCGCCTGGAGCGGATCACCACCCGCACCACCCCCTCCGGTGCGGGTGCACCCGGCCAGCACCAGCGCGCCCACCGCCGCGCCGGAGCCCTTCAGGAAATCTCGCCGCGTCCAGCCTCTGCTCGCCATGACCATCGCCCCTTCGAAGCGGGAGCAGGGTTCTCGCCCATGGTCAGGCCCAAACGCGTGACTTGCATCACTTGAGGGCGTCGGGTTGGTGGACCGCTCAGTCGGTCACGCGTTCGATGTCGGCGCCGAGACCGCGCAGGTTCTCCACGAAGTTCGGGTAGCCGCGATCGATGTGGAACACGTCCCACACCTCGGTCGAGCCGTCCGCGCACAGCCCGGCCAGCACGAGGCCCACCCCGGCGCGGATGTCGGTCGCCCACACCGGGGCGCTGGAAAGCCGCTCCAGGCCGCGCACCACCGCGTGGTGCCCGTCGGTGCGGGCGTCGGCACCCATCCGGACCAGCTCCTCGATGAACCGGAACCTGGACTCGAACAGGTTCTCGGTGATCATCGACGTGCCGTCGGCGACCGCCGACAACGCCAACGCCATCGGCTGCAGGTCGGTCGGGAAACCCGGATACGGCAGCGTCACGAAGTCCACCGCGTGCGGGCGGCCGTGCATCGCCACCCGGAAGCTTTCCTCTGACGTGGTCACCTCGGCGCCCGCGCTGCGCAGCTTCTCCAGCACCAGGTTCACGTGCCGCGGATCGACCCCGCGCACCGTGATGTCGCCGCGCGTCGCAGCCGCCGCGAACGCCCAGGTCGCGCCGACGATCCGGTCCCCGATCACGCGGTGCTCGACGGCCTTCAGCGAGGACACGCCGTGCACCGTCAACGTCGACGTACCAGAACCCTCGATCTTGGCGCCCATCTGCTGCAGCATCACGCAGAGATCGACGATCTCCGGCTCCCGCGCCGCGTTGTCGATCACCGTGGTGCCTTCCGCCAGCACCGCGGCCATCAGGATGTTCTCGGTCGCACCTACGCTGGGGAAGTCCAGCCAGATTTGGGCGCCGCGCAGGTTCTCCGCCTCCGCAACCACCGCGCCGTGCTCGATGTGGCTGGTCGCGCCGAGCTGCCGCAGGCCGTTCTGGTGCATGTCCAGCGGGCGGGAACCGATCGCGTCACCACCGGGCAGCGTCACCACCGCGCGGCGGCACCGGGCCACCAGCGGGCCCAGCACGCACACTGACGCACGCAGCTTGCCCATCGACGGCGAGATCGCCTCGTGGTTGATCGACGCCGGGGTCGTGATGTGCACCGTGCCGCCGTCGATCGACACCTCGCAGCCGAGGCTGCGCAGCACGTCGGCCATCAGCGGAACGTCGAGGATCTCCGGGCAGTTGACGATCGTCGTCGTGCCCTCCGCCAGCAGCGCCGCAGCCATCAGCTTCAGCACGCTGTTCTTCGCCCCGACCACGTCGACTTCGCCGACGAGGCGCGCCCCGCCGTGTACCCGGAAGTGCTCACTCACGAGCATCGAGGTTACGGCCCGACCCCCACCGCCATCGGATCGGGTTGCGATCGGGGCGAGCATGGGAACCTTCCTGTCACCCCCAGCGCGGTCGGACTGCAGCATGGGAACCTTCCTGTCACGCACGCCCGGGCACCGGCGGCATCCGCCTAGGCTGTCGGCATGGCAGTCCACCTGACGAAGATCTACACGCGGGCCGGCGATTCGGGCACGACTCGGTTGTCGGACAACTCCAAGGTGCACAAGACCGATCCGCGGCTGATCGCCTACGCCGATGTGGACGAGACGAATTCGGTGCTCGGCGTGGCGTTGGCAACCGCGCAGCTCGCCGGCGACGTCGTCGAGGTGCTGAGGGCGGTGCAGAATGACCTGTTCGACGTGGGAGCGGACCTGTCGACGCCGGTGGTCGAGAACCCGAAGTACCCGCCGCTGCGCGTCACCCAGGCCTACGTCGACCGCCTCGAGGGCTGGTGCGACGAGTTCAACGCGCGCCTGGGCAAGCTGGACTCGTTCATCCTCCCCGGCGGCACCCCCGGCGGCGCGCTGCTGCACCAGGCACGGTGCGTGGCCCGGCGCGCCGAGCGGTCGGCGTGGGCGCTGCAGGAAGCCGACGGCGAGCGCACTTCGCCGCTGCCCGCCAAGTACCTGAACCGGCTGTCGGACCTGCTGTTCATCCTCGCCCGGGTGGCGAACCCGGACGGCGACGTCCTCTGGAAGCCGGGCGGCAACGCCTAGACGAGTAAGTCCAAATTCCTGCGGGCATGAGGCGACGGCGTCCATGATCCGTTACCGATTGTCCCTGCGGTGCCTGGGTGCTCCAGAAAACCAGTCTCACCAGGGCAATCCGCGCTATCGAACAACGCCTGGCCGCGCCATGGCGGGAAGCAGCGGGGGCGTGTTCGCGGCTATGCGGTTCGCGACGAGCGTTTCGGTAAGCAGAGAACACCCGTGAGTGTTTTTGGGTGCTATGGCACCCAAAAACGCTCACGGGTGTTCTTCCGCCAGCTCACCCTAGGCTAGAGACGAATAAGTCCGAATACGATCAGTGATCGTAGGCGGTGAGTGAGCGGGTAACGGGCTGGCAGGTGCGGAACTAGACCTCCTTGGCGAAACACCTGATCAGCGGGTCGTCGCGGCACGTCCCGAACGTCGCGAAAAAGCGGGGCCCGGAAGCGGACCCCGCTGGAAGGTTTCAGGATGCCCAGGGCACCGATCGGCCCGGTGGGGCGGATTCGAGCCAGGACAGGAAGCCGGTCAGGGCGTCGTTGCTCATCGCCAGCTCCAGCTCCGGGCCGGTCAGGTCGAGGACCGTCGACCCGGTGGGCATCGCGTAGGCCTCCGCCATCGACGGCTCGCGGCGCCGCGCGATCTCCACGTCCTGGCGGTTGATCACCCAGTTCGGCCCCGATCGCAGGCTTAACGCCCGGTACCAGGCGAACTCCTCGCCCCGGTAGTGCGCGACACCCAGGTGCCAGCCGCGGCCACCGCCGTCCTTGCGGGCGCGCAACGCCACGTCGATGCCCCCGGCGCGCAGTTCCCGCAGCCGCCGCCACGCGAGCGCCGCGACGACCACGGCAGCGATCAGCAGCAGCCCGAAGGCCACCGCGAGCAACAGGACCGGGGAACCCATGCGCGGCCCGGTTCAGGCCGAGTGGCCGGCTGCTCGCAATCGGCTCAAGGCCCGTGCCCGGGCCTGTTCATCGGCGCTCTTGACGTCCTCGCGGGCCTGCGCCACGTCGATCTCGGAGGCGAGCTCCGCGGTCTCCGCCAACACGCTCACACCGTCCGCGGTGACGGAAAGGAAACCACCGTGCACCGCGGCGGTCACGGTCTCCTTGTCGGTGGTGGTGATACGCACCACGCCACCCTCGATCAGCTCGCCGAGCAGGGGCTCGTGCCCCGGCAGGATGCCGATCTCCCCTTCGGTGGTCTGCGCGACCACGGCGGTCGCCTCCCCGGACCACAGGCGGCGCTCGACGGCGACCAGTTGGACGGACATGTTGGCCACGCGCGTCTCCTTTGTCGGGTGTGTGCCCGCAGTCTATCCGGTGCCACCAGGGCGATCGTGACTGGCCGGGCTGGAATTGCCTTGTCGCGGTGCTTGGCAAGCGGGGTCGGGGTCCGCTCGGACCCCGACCCCGTTGCCGGTCTGCCGTCCCCGTCAGCGGGGTCCGGCGCTCACTACTCGGCGGTGAGCTTCTTGTACGCCTGCTCCAGGTCGTCGAGACCACCGATGGACAGGAACGCCTGCTCCGGGTAGTGGTCGAAGTCGCCCTTGCAAAGCTTGTCGAACGCCTCGATGGTCTCCTTCAGCGGAACGAAGGAGCCCTCCTGGCCGGTGAACTGCTTGGCCACGAAGAAGTTCTGCGACAGGTAGCGCTCGATGCGACGCGCCCGCTGCACCGTCACCTTGTCCTCTTCGGACAGTTCGTCCATACCGAGGATGGCGATGATGTCCTGCAGTTCCTTGTACTTCTGCAGGATCCGCTTGACCTCCTGCGCCACCCGGTAGTGCTCCTCGCCGACGATCGCCGGGTCGAGGATCGTGGACGTGGACGAAAGCGGGTCCACCGCCGGGTAGATGCCCTTCTGCGAGATCGCACGGGAGAGCTCCGTGGTCGCGTCCAGGTGGGCGAAGGTGGTCGCCGGGGCCGGGTCGGTGTAGTCGTCCGCGGGCACGTAGATCGCCTGCATCGAGGTGATCGAACGACCCCGCGTCGAGGTGATGCGCTCCTGCAGCTCACCCATCTCGTCGGCCAGCGTCGGCTGGTAACCCACCGCGGACGGCATCCGGCCCAGCAGGGTCGAAACCTCCTGGCCGGCCTGGGTAAACCGGAAGATATTGTCGATGAACAGCAGCACGTCCTGGTTCTGCACGTCGCGGAAGTACTCCGCCATCGTCAGCGCGGACAGCGCCACCCGCATACGGGTGCCCGGCGGCTCGTCCATCTGCCCGAACACCAGCGCGGTGTCGGCGAGCACGCCCGACTCGTCCATCTCGACCCAGAGGTCGTTGCCCTCACGGGTACGCTCACCGACGCCGGCGAACACCGAGGTGCCACCGAAGTTCTTGGCGACCCGGCGGATCATCTCCTGGATCAGCACCGTCTTGCCGACACCGGCACCGCCGAACAGGCCGATCTTGCCGCCCTGCACGTACGGGGTGAGGAGGTCGATGACCTTGATGCCGGTCTCCAGCATCTCGGTCTTGCCCTCGAGCTGGTCGAAGCTCGGCGCCTTGCGGTGGATCGCCCACTTCTCGGCGTCCGAGGCGTAGCCCGGCTCGTCGAGACAGTGGCCCAGCGCGTTGAACACGTGGCCCTTGACGATGTCGCCGACCGGCACCGAGATGCCGGCACCGCTGTCGGTGACCACGACGCCGCGGACGAGACCCTGGGTGGGCTGCATCGAGATCGTACGCACGACGCTGTCACCCAGGTGCTGGGCGACCTCCAGCGTCAGCGTCTTCGCCATGCCCTCGGCGGTGATGTCCACCGTGAGGGCGTTGAACAGGTCTGGCACCTGGTCGCGCGGGAACTCGACGTCCACGACCGGGCCGAGCACCCGGACGACGCGGCCCGTGCCAGTGGTGGTGGCAGTAGCAGCAGTCATGTCACTCACTTCCTGCGGACGAGAGCGCCTCGACACCGCCGACGATCTCGCTGATTTCCTGGGTGATCTGGGCCTGGCGGGCCTGGTTGGCCTCACGGCTGAGGTTGCGGATCAGCTCGTCGGCGTTGTCCGTCGCCGACTTCATCGCCGTCCGGCGGGCCGCGTGCTCCGAGGCAGCCGAATCCAGCAGGCCCGCGAACAGGCGGGTCTTGATGTACTTCGGCAGCAGCGCGGCGAACAACGTCTCGGCGTCCGGTTCGAACTCGTACGTGGACTTGAGCGTCTTCACCGGCTCCTCGGCGTACTCCACCTCGAGCGGAGCGATCCTGCGGACCGCCGGCCGCTGGGTGAGCATCGAGACGAATTCGGTGTGCACCAGGTGCAGCTCGTCCACGCCAAGCTTACCGTCCGGCCCCCCCTCGTCGAGGTAGTCGTCGGCGCCCGCCAGGAACGCCTTGACCAGCGTCTCGCCGATCTCGGCCGCGTCGGCGTAGTCGGGGCGGTCGCTGAACCCGGTCCAGCTCGCCTCGATCTCACGCTGGCGGAACCGGTAGTACGTCTCGCCCTTGCGGCCGATGACGTACAGCACCGGGTCCTTGCCCTGCTCGCGCAGCAGCGCCTGCAGCTCCTCCGCCGCCTTGATCACGTTGGCGTTGTAGCCACCGCAGAAACCCCGGTCGCTGGTCACGACCAGCACGCCGGCGCGCTTCGGGTTCGAGCGCTCGGTCAGCAGCGGGTGGTCCAACGTGCTCACGTCGGCCAGCGCAGACAGGACGCTGGTGATCTCCTCGGCGTACGGCCGCGAAGCCTCGACCCTGGCCTGCGCCTTCATGATGCGCGAGGTAGCGATCAGCTCCTGCGCCTTGGTGATCTTCCGGGTCGATTTGATCGACCGGATCCGATTCCGGAGTTCCCGAAGTTGAGCCATGACTTACCCGGTCACTTCTTCGGCGCGGGGCGGTTGACCTTCACGGTCTCCTGCCCCACCTCGTCGGCCGCCAGCGCTTCGGCGTCCGGCTCGGCCGGGACGACCGACTCGCCGCCGGAGCCCGTGAACTGCTTCTTGAACTCTTCGACCGCCGACACGATGGCCTTCTCAGCGTCTTCGGAGAGCTTGCCGGTTTCGACGATGTCCTTGAGCGTCGTCTCGCTGGTACGCCGCACGTACCCCAGGAACTCGCTCTCGAACCGGCGCACGTCGGCGACCGGCACCGAGTCCAGGTGCCCCTTGATGGCGATGTAGAGGGAAACGGCCTCTTCCTCGACCGGGAGCGGCTCGCCCTGGCTCTGCTTGAGGACCTCCATCAGCCGGGCACCGCGGTCCAGCTGGGCCTTCGAAGCGGCGTCCAGGTCCGAGGCGAAGGCGGAGAACGCCTCCAGCTCGCGGTACTGGGCCAGGTCCAGACGCAGCGAGCCGGTGACCGACCGCATCGCCTTGATCTGCGCGGAACCACCGACGCGCGACACCGAGATACCGACGTCGATGGCCGGGCGCTGACCCGCGTTGAACAGGTCGGACTGCAGGAAGCACTGGCCGTCGGTGATGGAGATGACGTTCGTCGGGATGTAGGCCGACACGTCGTTCGCCTTGGTCTCGATGATCGGCAGACCCGTCATCGAGCCGGCGCCCATCTCGTCGGAGAGCTTCGCGCAGCGCTCCAGCAGGCGCGAGTGCAGGTAGAACACGTCGCCCGGGTAGGCCTCACGACCCGGCGGGCGGCGCAGCAGCAGCGAGATCGCGCGGTACGCCTCAGCCTGCTTGGTCAGGTCGTCGAAGATGATCAGGACGTGCTTGCCCTGGTACATCCAGTGCTGGCCGATGGCCGAACCCGCGTACGGGGCCAGCCACTTCAGACCCGGCGAGTCGGAGGCCGGCGCGGCGACGATGGTGGTGTACTCCATCGCACCGGCGTCCTCCAGGGACCGCTTCACGCCGGCGATCGTGGAGCCCTTCTGGCCGATCGCGACGTAGATGCAGCGGACCTGCTTGTCCGGGTCGCCGCTGGCCCAGTTGGACTTCTGGTTGATGATCGTGTCGACCGCGACCGTGGTCTTGCCGGTCTTGCGGTCGCCGATGATCAGCTGGCGCTGGCCGCGGCCGATCGGGGTCATCGAGTCGATGGCCTTGATGCCGGTCTGCAGCGGCTCGTGCACGCCCTTGCGCTGCACGACCGTCGCGGCCTGCAGCTCCAGGGGGCGCTGCGCCTCGGCGGCGATGTCGCCGAGGCCGTCGATCGGCTCGCCCAGCGGGTCCACCACGCGGCCGAGGAAGCCGTCGCCGACCGGGACCGAGAGGACCTTGCCGGTCCGCTTGACCTCCTGGCCCTCTTCGATCTTCTCGGACTCGCCCAGGATGACCGCACCGATCTCCTGAGCTTCCAGGTTCATCGCGACACCGTAGATGCCGCCCGGGAACTCCAGCAGTTCCTCGGTCATCACCGAAGGCAGACCCTCGACATGGGCGATGCCGTCACCGGTATCGGTGACGACCCCGACCTCCTCGCGGCTGACCTCCGGGGAGTAGCTGGAGACGTATTTCTCGATCGCACTGCGGATCTCGTCCGACGAGATCGTCAGCTCCGCCATGTCTCGTTCCTGCCCTCGGTTAGTTCTTGGAAGGGAGTTGGTGTTCGACGCCCCTTGCCGGTCGACCAGTCGGTCAGTCGGCGAGGTCACGTCGAAGGGACTGCAGGCGTCCCGTGATGCTGCCGTCGATGACCTCGTCGCCGACCCGGATCAGCAGCCCGCCCTCGACACCGGGGTCGACCTCGAGGTGCACGGCGATCGGCCGCGCGTAGATCCGCTGCAAGGCGCGCGACAGCCGCTGTTGCTGCTCATCGCTGAGCGGGATCGCGGACCGGACGTGCGCCACCGAGCGCTCGCGGCGCTTCGCCGACAGCTCGGCCAGCTCTTCCAGCCCTTCGCTGACCCGCCGGCCGCGCGGCCGGGCCACCAGCTGGCGGACCAGGCTCAGGGTCACCGGCTCGACCTTGCCCTCGATGAGCTGGTCGACGACCGCGTGCTTGCCCGCCTCGTCCCCCGTCGGGTCCGACAGCAACCGCTCCAGGTCAACCTGGGAGCCGATGATGCGGCCCAGCCGGAACAGCTCGTCCTCGACGGCGTCTAGCCGGCCGGCCCGCTCGGCCTGCACCAGCAGCGCGGTGCGGGCCAACCGCTCCAGCCCGTCGACCAGGTCCGTCGGACTGGACCAGCGGGCCCGGACGGCCTCGACGACCACCGGCAGCGCCCGCGCGCCGAGCTTGTCCGCCAACAGCCCGCGGGCCAGGTCCTCCCTGGACCGCGGGTCGGTGGAGGCGTCGGCGAGCGCCCGCCGCAGCGTGGACTCGCGGCCCAGCAGGGCGGCCACGCCGAACAGCTCGTCGGCGAGCCCGGTGATCTCCGCGGCCTGGGCCCCATCGGTGGCCTGCAGCAGCTGCAGCTCGGTGGCTGCCAGCGCCTCGCGGCTCGCGGCGTTCACGAGGGTGCTCAACTCTCAGCGCCTTTCACTCGGTTAGGCCTGACCAGACCGGGACGATGCGGCCGATCCGGACGACACCGGGGCCGAGGCGGCCTCCAGCTCGTCGAGGAACCGGTCGACGGTGCCCCGCCGACGGGCCTCGTCCTCCAGGGACTCGCCGACGACCCGGCTGGCCAGGTCGACCGCCTGGCGGCCGAGCTCCGACCGCAGCTCGGCGACGATCTGGGCCCGCTGGTGCGCCAGCTGGGTCTGGCCCTGGTTGATGATCCGCTCGGACTCGGTCTGCGCCTGGGCGCGCATCTCTTCCAGGATCTGCTGGCCTTCGGCGCGGGCGTCATCGCGGATCCGGGCCGCTTCCGCACGGGCCTCGGCCAGCTGCGACTTGTACTGCTCCAGCGTCCGCTGGGCCTCGGCCTGGGCGGCCTCGGCCTTGGCGATACCGCCCTCGATCCGCTCGCTGCGCTCCGCGTAGATCTTCTCGAAGCGCGGGATCGCGTACTTCCACAGCACGAACAGCAGCAGCAGGAAGGCGATCAGACCGACCACGATCTCCGCTGGTTCGGGGATGATCGGGTTGTGCTCGCCAGCCGCGGCCAGCAGCATCTGCGTCTTCACCACAACGTCTCCCAACGCGTTAAGCCGTTATCAGGCAGCGGAGGCGATGAAGTAGACGACCAGACCGATCAGCGCCAGCACCTCGACCAGAACGAACGAGATCCAGGCGATGCCCTGCAGCTGGCCCTGGGCCTCCGGCTGGCGGGCGGTGCCGTTGATGACGGCCGCCCAGATCAGGCCGACGCCGATACCGGGGCCGACAGCGCCCAGGCCGTAGCCGATCGCGGCCAGACCGGGGTTGATGCTGCCCGCGGCCTCAGCGGCCTGCGCAAGAACGATGTTGCTCACTTTCACTACCTTTCACTCGGTCCGCTTCTCGGCGCGGATCGGAGGTCTTGGTCTTTCTCGTCAGTGCTCGGAGGACAGCGCCGCGCCGATGAAGTTCGCGGTCAGCAGCGCGAAGATGTAGGCCTGCAGCACCTGGATCAAGGCTTCGACGAACGTCAAGGCAATGGAGAAGGCGAACGCGACGATCGAGATCGGCTTGAACGCCCCACTCGCCTCGATGAGCAGGAATTCCCCACCCAAGGTGAACACCAGGAGGATCAGGTGTCCGGCGAACATCGCGGCGAAGACCCGGACCGCCAGGGCCGCCGGCTGCGCGATGAACTTCTGCAGAAATTCGATCGGGGCAAGCAGGATGTAGATCGGCTTGGGCACCCCGGGTGGGAACATGACGTGCTTGAAGTAGCCCAGGAAACCGTGCCGGGCGAAGCCGACCCCGTGGAATACCAGGTACACCACGACGGCCAGCGCGATCGGGAAACCGATCCGCGACATCGTGGGGAACTGGATGACCGGGACAATGCCGAAGATGTTGTTCACCAGGATGAAGGTGAACAACGTGAAGATCAGCGGCACGAACGGACGGAAGTCCTTGGCGCCGATCTGCTCCCGCGCGATCTTGTTGCGGCTGAACTCGTAGACGAACTCCGCAACGAACTGCCCCTTGCCCGGGACCAGCTTCAGGTTCCGGGTGGCGATCACGAAGTAGGCGCCCACGATGATCGCCGACAGCACGACGAGGAGCATCGGCTTGGTGACTCCGCCGAAGATCGGCGGAAGGACAAAGCTATCGGCACCCGGCGGTTGGAATGTTCCGACCTCGGCCAGCATCAGCGCGCCCAACTGGGCTCCTTCCGGTTCTCCCGGTGAACTTCACTCTGCCGGGGGAATCGTCACGTTTTGCACTTAACGTACCTGATACGCGATCTGGCACGCGGAGGGGCCCTCCCCACCGCGTGGGATCGCAGGACCTCCGTGGAGTCCTCCGACCCGCGCTGCGCAGGGAAGGCTTCTGCCGCGGGACGATATCAGCGGGTAAGTAGCCACCCGACATGTGGTCGGGCACCACCCATCCGGCCAACGGCCGACCACGGGGAAACCCCGCCGAAACCGATCAGTTCCCCGGCACGATGGTGGGAATCTTGGTGCGCTTGAAAGCCACCACTTCGGCGCCCGCCCACACCATCACGGTGGCCAGCATGGTGAATGCCAGCGATTCCCGGTGGATCGCGTCGATGCCGCCCAGCAGCGTCATCACCACCAGCAGCACGATCATCTTGCCGATGTAGCCGCCAAGCGCGGCGACCATCACAAAGTGCGGGTTCATGCCACCGGTGAACCGCATCAGCCAGATCGTCAGCAGCGACGAGGCGAACGCCACGACGCCGCCGACCAGCGCACCGATCAGCCCGGGGACCCCGAACAGCACGGTCGCCACGGTCGCCCCGATGGCCACCGTCGCCACACCCGGCCACACGGCGGTGCGCAGCATGGCCGATGCGAGCTTCCGCACGATTTCCGCGTGCGGGTTCGCGGTCTCGGCCGCCTCGGGGGACTCAGCGGGGGTCGGCGCGTCGGTCGCTTCGCTCATCGGGACTCTCGATCGCTCGGGTGCGCATTCGCGGAATCACCGAGATGATAGCCGCCAGCAACACCCCGAGGCCTACGACCCATGCCACAACAACCGCGTTGAACAGCGTCAACGACACCGCGCCGAAGGCGATGACGGCCGCCCACAGGTAGATCAGCAGCACCGCGCGGCGCTGCGAATGCCCGATTTCCAGGAGCCGGTGGTGCAGGTGCATCTTGTCGGCGTGGAAGGGGCTCTTGCCTGCCCGGGTGCGGCGCACGACGGCCATGATGAGGTCCAGCAGCGGCACGAACAGCACCGCCGCGACCACCAGCAGCGGCGACAGCAGCGCGATGGTGTCGGTCGGGTTCATGTAGGCGTAGTTCATCCGGCCGGACGCCGACGTGCTGGCGGTGGCCAGCATCAGGCCGATCAGCATCGAACCCGAGTCGCCCATGAAGATCTTCGCGGGCTGGAAGTTGTACGGCAGGAAGCCCAGGCAGGCCCCGGCGATCGCGGCCGCGATCAGCGCAGGCGGGTAGGCGTTGACGTCGCCGCCCTGCCGGTCCAGCACGCCGAGGCAGAACACGAAGGTGGCGGTGGCCGAGACCAGGCCGATGCCGGAGGCCAGCCCGTCCAGCCCGTCCACGAAGTTCATCGCGTTGATCATCGCGACGACCAGCAACACGGTCAGCAGCTGGCCCTGGTTGCTGCCCAGCACCATCAGCTGACCCACGTGGCCCTCGTCCCCACCACCCCACGGGACCCAGAACATGAACCACTGCACACCGAAGAGCACCAGGATGCCGGCCGCGGTGACCTGCCCGGCCAGCTTCGTCAGGGAGTCCAGCTCGAAGCGGTCGTCCAGCGCTCCGACGAGGACGATCAGCCCCCCGGCGATGACCACGGCCAGGATGTCGTTGGAGTAGGAGAAGCCGCGCGACAGCGTCGGCAGGTTGGCGGCGAGGAACATCGCCACCAGCACCCCGCCGTACATCGCGACCCCGCCCATCCGCGGCATCGGCTTGACGTGCACGTCCCGCTTGCGGGGGTAGGCGACCGCGCCGACGCGGATCGCCAGCAACCGGACCAGCCCGGTCAGCAGGAAGGTCGCCGCCGCAGCGGTGAGCATGACGAGGAGGTACTCACGGGCGGGTAGCCCGGCCGGAGCCCACGGCGCATTGTCCATACCGGTGGCTCACCCGCGCTGCGCCGAGGCCCGCGGGAATTCGGTGTTCAGCCCCCAGAACGGATTGCTCAAGCCCGGCGCTCCTCATCGCTGTTCACGTTGTGGCTGGCGAGTGCTAACGCTATCGGCCCGCGCCCGGGGCGCTTTCACCGGTCCGCTTCGAGCTCTTCGCCGAGCACCTCGGACAGGTCGGCGAGACTCACCGCGCCCTCCCGCAGCACCCGCGGCTTGCCCTGGGTGAGATCGACGATGGTGGAGGCGACGGGTTCCCCGGACGGGCCACCGTCGAGGTAGACCTGCACGGAGTCGCCGAGCTGCTCACGCGCCTGGTCGGCGTTGCCGGCCGGCGGGTGGCCGGTGCGGTTGGCGCTGGAGACGGCCATCGGGCCGACCTCGCGCAGCAGGTCCAGGGCCACCGGGTGCAGCGGCATCCGCAGGTTCACCGTGCCCCGAGTGTTGCCGAGGTCCCAGGACAGCGACGGCGCCTGCGGCAGCACTAGCGACAGCCCGCCGGGCCAGAACGCCTCGATCAACGCGCGCGCCTGCTGCGGAACGGACATCACCAGCCCGTCCACAGTGGACCAGGAGCCGACCAGGACCGGCACCGGCATGTCCGGGCCGCGCCCCTTGGCGGCGAGCAGGGCGTGCACGGCGTTGGAGTCGAAGGCGTCCGCGCCGATGCCGTAGACGGTATCGGTGGGCAGCACTACCAGCCCGCCCGCGCGAACCGCGTTGGCCGCGGCGGCCAGGCCTTCCTCGCGGCTGTCCGGACTGGTGCAGTCATAGACGGTGCTCACACCCCGAATCCTGGCACGCCCGGGATCGGCCCCGTTCGAGTGGTGCGGCTCATCGCCGTCCGGCGGGCCTGCTGCGCGAGTTCGTCAACGACCGCAGCTGATCCCGGCCCGGCGGCTGGAGCATGGGAACCTTCCTGTCACTCCGGCCGGGTGCGGCGGGCGGTGGCGAAGCGGGGGCGACCGGCCAGGTCGGTGTGCTCCTGGACGTCTTCGAGGACGCGGCGGGCGCGCAGCAGAGCGGGCACCGAGCCGCCGTGGGTATCGTCGTGCTCGATGGCCACCCCACCGCCGGGACGCAGCAGCCGCGCCGCGCAGCCCACGACGTGCCGGACCACGTCGAGGCCGTCGCGGCCGCCGAACACCGCCTGGTGCGGGTCGTGGTCGCGGACCTCCGGCGGCACCGGGGTGCCCTCCGGCACGTACGGCGGGTTGCAGAGGACCAGGTCGGCCAGGCCCTCCAGCTCCATGAACAGCATCGGGTCGGTGACATCCCCCGCGTAGAGATGGATCGGGGTGTCACCGGCCTGCGCCTGCTGGTCGGCGTTGCGGCGCGCCCAGGCCAGCGCGGCGGGCTCCTTCTCCACCGCGTGCACGGTGGCGTCCGGGCGGGCGTTCGCCATCGCCAGCGCCAGCGCCCCGGACCCCGTACAGAGGTCCACCACGGTCGGCCGCTCCACGCCTTCCAGCGTCGCCAGGCCCCAAACGAGCAGCAGTTCCGTCTCGGGCCGGGGCACGAACACGCCGGGCCCGACTTCGAGCGCCACGGCGCCGAGCGACGCGGCACCGGTGAGGTGCTGCAGCGGCACCCGCGCGGCCCGGCGGCGCACCAGATCGTGCAGCGCCTGGACGACCGGCGGGTCCACCAGCGGCACCATCATCAACTTGGTGCGCTCGACCCCGAGCAGGTGCGCGGCAAGCAGTTCGGCATCGGTGCGCGGGCTCGCCACGCCCGCCGCGGCGAGGATGCGTTCCGCCTCGAGAATGGCCAGGCGTAGGGGCTGTCGCGTCACACGGTTAGCTTAAAGCGCGAGGCGTTCTTTCCGGTCGGCGGCGAGCAGGGCTGCCAGCACCGCATCGAGATCGCCGTCAAGGACCTGGTCCAGGTTGTAGGCCTTGTAGTTCACCCGGTGGTCGGAAATGCGGTTCTCCGGGAAGTTGTAGGTGCGGATGCGCTCCGAACGGTCCACTGTGCGCACCTGGCTGCGCCTTGCCTCCGAAGCCTCCCGCTCGGCTTCTTCCTCGGCGAGCGCCTGCAACCGGGCCTTGAGCACCTGGATGGCGCGCTGCTTGTTCTGCAGCTGCGACTTCTCGTTCTGGCAGGACACCACGATGCCGGTCGGCAGGTGGGTGACCCGCACCGCCGAGTCGGTGGTGTTCACGCTCTGCCCGCCCGGCCCGGACGACCGGTAGACGTCGATGCGCAGGTCCTTCTCGTCGACCTCGACCTCGACCTCCTCCGGTTCGGGGTAAACCAGCACCCCGGCGGCGGAGGTGTGCACCCTGCCCTGCGACTCGGTGACCGGCACCCGCTGCACGCGGTGCACGCCGCCCTCGAACTTCAGCCGCGACCAGACCCCGTCGGGGCTGGTGTCGCCGGCCTTGGCCTTGATGGCGACCGTGGCGTCCTTGTAGCCGCCGAGGTCGGATTCGGTCTTGTCCAGTACCTCGGCCCGCCAGCCCTGGCGCTCCGCGAACCGCAGGTACATGCGCAGCAGGTCGCCGGCGAACAGCGCGGACTCCTCGCCACCCTCGCCCGACTTGACCTCCAGCAGCACGTCGGAACCGTCGTGCGGGTCGCGGGGCAGCAGCAGTTCGGTGAGCTTCGCCTCCAGAACCGGGACCGACTCGGCGAGCAAGCCGGCCTCTTCGGCGAAGGCGGCGTCCTCGGCGGCGAACTCGCGGGCCGTATCCAGATCGGACTGGGCCTGGTCAAGCTCCCGCGCGGTGCGCACGATCGGGGCGAGCTCGGCGTAGCGCCGGCCGAGCTTGCGGGCGTTGGCCTGGTCGGCATGCACGCCGGGATCGGCCAGTCGCTGCTCCAGTTCCGCGTACTCGGTGAGCAGCACTTCGAGCTTCGATGTCTCCACTGGCGACCCTCTTCCGCTGGTTCCTCTTTAACAAGCGGCGTCAGCCGCTTGCGGTGGGGCAAGCAACTTGCGGTGGGGCAAGCAACTTGCACCGCCGCGGGTTCTCAGAAGTGCCTTGCGGGACTTCTTTTGCTGGCGGGCGTTCGGACACCAAACGTGGCGACGGCGCCCGTCCCGCGCTGCTCGCGTGGGACGGGCGCCGTCGGTGCAGCTACTTCTGTGCCTTCTGGCGCTTGCCGTAGCGGGCCTCGAAGCGGGCCACGCGGCCGCCGGTGTCCAGGATCTTCTGCTTGCCCGTGTAGAACGGGTGGCAGTTCGAGCACACCTCGACGGTGATCTGGCCGGTCTTGCGGGTGCTGCGGGTGGTGAAGCTGTTGCCACAACCGCAGTTCACCTGCGTGACCACGTACTCGGGGTGGATGCCACTCTTCAACGGCTCGTCCTCTCTACTTGGCCGCCGGGTCCACGCGGCCGCTGCCGCGCGGTGAACCGGTGCCGGATCAACCCTGCATTCTGCCAGACCAGGGCTCGTGACCTGCAACGCAGGGGGCCCATCCGGTATTCCGCCGGGCCTTTCGGCGCGTCCGCGCAACCGCCCAACGCACCAAACGAACCGCCTGCCGAGCGACCCCCGGTCGAGGGTGCGTCCGGGGTGGTACGCCGTCCATCCTCGACGCGTGCAGCTGTGTTCGGTCCTTGGAAGGCTCACCGTGAAGTCGTGGGTGTTCCTGCCCCTGCTCTTCGTATGCAGCGCGGCCGGGGTAGCCGCCCTGCTCGACGTGCTGCTCGTGCGCGACCCGAGCCTCGACCAGGACCTGAGCCTCTCCGCGCCGCTGCTGTTCGGGTTCGCCACCGGGCTGGCCCTGTTCACCGCGAGCCACGTCCGCTGGAACTTCCGTTGGCAGCGCCGCGGCCTGCGGTTCAGCTACCCGCTGCTGATGGTTGCCTGCGCCCTCGCCATGGACGGGCTGCGGCTGCCCGTCGTCGCCGCGCTCGCCGTCGGCCCGGTCGGCGCCGCGTTGCTGGCCGCCCTGCTGGTCCGCGCCTACCGCGACCGGGACACCCCGGAGTGCGCCCGAGCCTGACGCCGCGCGGGTGTGAGCATGGGAACCTTCCTGTCACCCACCCCCAGAAAAACGGCAGGGCCCGCACCGGGGTCGGTGCGGGCCCTGCCGTCGCGCGGAACGGGACAGCCGGTGGGAACCGGTCAGTCGTCGTCCTTGCCCGGGGTGGTCTTGGCGACCTGCATCAGGAACTCGATGTTGGTGCGCGTCTTGCGCAGCCGGTCCTGCAGGAGTTCCAGCGCCTGCTGCGCGTCGAGCGCGGCGAGCACCCGGCGCAGCTTGTGCGTGACGGCCAGCTCGTCGGGCGAGAGCAGGATCTCGTCCTTGCGGGTGCTGGAGGAGTCGACGTCCACCGCCGGGAACAGCCGCTTGTCCGCGAGCTTGCGGTCCAGCTTCAGCTCCGCGTTACCGGTGCCCTTGAACTCCTCGAAGATGACCGTGTCCATCGTGGAACCGGTCTCCACCAGCGCCGTGGCGAAGATGGTCAGCGAGCCGCCGTTCTCGATGTTGCGGGCCGCGCCGAGGAACCGCTTCGGCGGGTACAGCGCCGTGGAGTCCACACCACCGGACAGGATTCGCCCGGACGCCGGGGCCGCCAGGTTGTAGGCGCGGCCCAGTCGGGTGATCGAGTCCAGCAGGACGACCACGTCGTGGCCCATCTCGACGAGCCGCTTGGCCCGCTCGATGGACAGCTCGGCGACCGTGGTGTGGTCCGACGGCGGCCGGTCGAAGGTGGAGGCGATGACCTCACCCTTGACCGAGCGCTGCATGTCGGTGACCTCTTCCGGACGCTCGTCGGCGAGGACGACCATCAGGTGGCACTCGGGGTTGTTGGTGGTGATCGCGTTGGCGATCGCCTGCAGCACCATCGTCTTACCGGCCTTCGGCGGCGAGACGATCAGCGCGCGCTGCCCCTTGCCGACGGGCATCACCAGGTCGATGATCCGGCCGGTCAGGTTGTGCGGCTCGGTTTCGAGGCGCAGCCGCTCGTTCGGGTAGAGCGGGGTCAGCTTGTGGAACTCGGGGCGGTTCTTCGCCGCGTCCGGCTCCAGGCCGTTGATGGAGTCCACCCGAACCAGCGGGTTGAACTTCTGCCGCTGCTGCTCGCCCTCGCGGGGCTGCCGGATGACGCCCTTGATCGCATCGCCGCGGCGCAGCCCGTACTTGCGGACCAGCGACAACGACACGTAGACGTCGTTCGGGCCGGCCAGGTAGCCGGAGGTGCGCACGAAGGCGTAGTTCTCCAGCACGTCCAGGATGCCGGCCACCTGCAGCAGCACGTCGTCCTCGCGGACCTCGGGCTCGCCGCCCTCGCCGCGGCCGCGGTTGCGGCGGCGGTCGCGGTCACGGAACCGGCGACCACGACCCCGACGACCGCCCTCGTCGTCATCGTCGTCCTGCCGGTTGTCGCGGTCCCGGTCCTGCCGGTTGCCGCGGTCCTGGCGGTTGTCCCGCTCCTGGCGGTTGTCCCGCTCCAGGCGGTTGTCCCGCTCCAGGCGGTTGTCCCGGTCCTGGCGGTTGTCCCGGTCCGGGCGGTTGTCCCGCTCCAGGCGGTTGTCCCGGTCCGGGCGGTTGTCCCGCTCCTGGCGGTTGTCGCGGCCCTCCGGCTTGCGCTCGGTGCCGCGCTGCTCGTCGGCACCACCCGATTCGGCGGCCGCGCTGGCCCGGCCGGGCGAACGGCGGCGACGGTTACCGCGCCGGTTGTCGTCCTCACCTGCGGACTCGACGGCCTGCGGGCGCCGGGCACGGGTGCGGGCACCGTTGGTGCCGCTGCCGGACTCGGCCGGGGTCTCGCGCGGGGCGGCCTCGGTCTCGTCCAGCGCCGGCTGGTGGGCCCTGGCGGCCGGAATCTCCTCGGCGCGGGCCGTGCTCTTCTTGACGGAGCGGGTCCGCGGCGCGGTCGTGCCGCCCTGCTTCTCCTTGATCGCGGCGATCAGGTCGCCCTTGCGCAGACCACCAGTCTCGATCCCCAGTTCCCCCGCGAGTTGGCGCAGTTCGGCGAGAACCATGCCGGAGAGTCCGCCACGTCGCCGCGGGGTGCCGTTGGCCTCGGATTCCTGCTGGCCAGCCGAAGAGGCGTTCGTCGCCTCGCTGCTCAACAGTTCGGTGTTGCTCACGAATGTCCTTCCTGACCGGACCGCGCCTCCTACGCGACCCAGCGGATTGCCCGCCCGCTCTTGGAGTGCGGGCGGCCGGTGTGTGCTACCAGCCCTCTTGCCGGTTCGGGTCAGCTCCGCGCACGCGGCGCGACCGATTTCGGCGATGGCTCGGGAAACCAGCAGCACCGGGCGGTGGGAGGTACCCGGCTCGCGTGGTCCATGTGCGACGCATCCACTCCGATCCACACATGCCGATGCACGCCCTGCTGCCGCCTCATTCCAGGAATTCCCGACTCACCTTGCGCCCCGGTGGAGAACCGGGAAGCTACGGGGCGTCGAGCCGGCGTCATGGTCACCTCGGGGGCCACACCGTGGAACTTAAGGCCCCCACCCCGACATCGGCAACGGATGTGCACCGCCGATCGTCCCGAAGCGAACTCAATTGAGTTGACAACTCCTGCCTCGGTCACCGCGATCGCCCCGGACTCGCTAAGTTGATCTTCACCCGTACCGGGTGGAGTTCAATTCACAGCGGGAGATGCGCCCCGGAAAACGATGTCCCGGGCATGCACCGGCGCCCTGGGCGCGGTGACTGATTGACCTTGAGGGTAGACGCCCCGTAGTCCGGGTGCAACAACCCCCCTGGGCATGGCATGCCCGTCGCAGATCACGCCGTCGACAACTACCCAACGGGAGCCGCTGCCAGCGGCCGACGACACTTCCTTTGTACCACTCGGCCGCAAGACGCCGGGTTCCGGGGCCGTGAACTGGGCTTTTCGGCATGGTTCACGGCCCCGGGTCAGGCCTGCGGCTCGACCCGCACGCCGGCCGGATCGACCGGAAGGCGCAGCTCGTCGAAGCCGTTCGGCGCAATGCCGGACGCAATGCCGGCCGGAAGCGCCCCGCCGGGCGGGAACGCCAGTACGGTCGGGCCCGCTCCGGACACGGCGGCGGCGATGCCCGCCGCGCGCAGCCGGCGGACCAGCGCGATGGTTTCCGGCCAGGCCGGCTCGCGGTAGTTCTGGTGCAGCCGGTCGTCGGTGGCGGCCAGCAGCAAAGCCGGATCGCTGGTGATGGCGTGCACCGCCAGCGCCGCACGGCTGGCCGCGAACGCCGCGTCCGCGTGCGGAACCCGTTCGGGCAACAAACCGCGGGTGGTGTGCGTCAACGACTCCTCTTGGGGGACAAGGACGATCGGTGACACGTCCGGGTGCGGCCGCATCCGGACCGCGTGGAAGCGCCCGGATTCCTGCCAGGCGACGACGAATCCACCGAACAGGCTCGCCGCGGCGTTGTCCGCATGCCCTTCCCAGACCGCGGCCAGCTGCAACGCCCGGTCGGCGTTTTCCTTGTCGCGCAAATCGAATCCGGCGAGCCCGAAGGCGGCGGTGACCCCGGCGACGATGGCCGCCGCCGAGGAGCCCAGCCCGCGCGATTGCGGAATCGAGTTCTGGCAGTGCAACCGCAGCGCCGGTGCCGCGAAACCCAGTTCGGCCAACGCCTTGTGGATGACCCGCACCACCAGGTGACGCTCGTCGGTGGGCAGCTCGGCGGCGCCCTGCCCCTCGACCGACACGCACGCCGAACCCGCGGCTCCATCGACGACCCGCACGGAAACCGCGTCGTACAAGGACAACGCCATGCCCAGGGTGTCAAAACCGGAGCCGAGGTTCGCGGTGGAGCCGGGCACGGTCACCCGGACGGCCGATACCGGCAGTCCGGTCATGCCAGTTCCAGCGCGGTGGCGACCGCGCCGGGGTCCACCGGCAGCGGCTCGACCTCGACCATGCCGGACAGAGCGGTGTCCGGGTCCTTGAGGCCGTGGCCGGTGACCGTGCACACCACGACCGAACCGGCCGGGAGCCGGCCGTCCGCGGCGGTGGCCAGCAGGCCGGCGACGCTGGACGCCGAGGCGGGCTCGACGAAGACGCCTTCCCGCGCGGCCAGCGTCCGGTAGGCGGCGAGGATCTGCTCGTCGGTCACCGCCTCGAACAGCCCGCCGGACTCGTCTTTCGCGCGCACCGCACCGGCCCACGACGCCGGGCTGCCGACCCGGATCGCGGTCGCGATGGTCTCCGGCTGCGCGATGGCCTGGCCGTGCACCAGCGGCGCGGCACCGGCGGCCTGGAAGCCGAACATGCGGGGCGTGTGCTCGATCACGCCGTCGGCCGCGTACTCGGTGTAGCCCTTCCAATAGGCCGTGATGTTGCCGGCGTTGCCGACCGGCAGGCAGTGCACGTCGGGCGCCCGGCCGAGCACGTCGCAGATCTCGAACGAGGCGGTCTTCTGGCCCTCCAGCCGGACCGGGTTGACCGAGTTGACCAGGGTCACCGGGTGCTCGGCGGAGGTCTTGCGGGCCAACTCCAGGCAGTCGTCGAAGTTGCCCTCGACCTGCAGGATCTTCGCGCCGTGCACGACCGCCTGGGCGAGCTTGCCGAGCGCGATCTTGCCCTGCGGCACCAGCACCGCCGAGGTCAGCCCGGCGCGAGCGGCGTAGGCCGCGGCCGAGGCCGACGTGTTGCCGGTGGAGGCGCAGATGACGGCCTTGCTGCCCTCGGCGAGGGCGTGCGTGATGGCCACCGTCATGCCACGGTCCTTGAACGAACCGGTGGGGTTGGCGCCCTCCACCTTCAGGTAGACGGTGCAACCGGTGAGCTCGGAGAGGTGGTGGGCCGGCACCAGCGGGGTGTTGCCCTCCTGCAGGGTCACGATGCGCGCCCCGTCCGGGACCGGGACCCGGTCCCGGTACGCCTCGATCAGGCCAGGCCACCCAGCACCGGACTGCACCGGCACACCCTGGACGTTCGTCACGACGATTCACCTTCCACGCGCATCACGCTGACCACCTCGCGCACCACCGGTAGCTGCGCGATCTTGTCCACTGTGGACCTCAGTGCCGCATCGGGCGCGGTGTGGGTGACCACCACGAGGCTGGCCTCCGCTCCCCTGCCCTGCTGGCGCACCACCGAAATGCTCACATCGTGCTCGTTGAACGTGGCCGCGACCTGCGAGAGCACGCCCGGCTTGTCGGCCACGTCGAGGCTGATGTGGTAGCGGGTCGGGGTCTTGCCCATCGGGCGCATCGGCAACTGCGCGTGCGCCGACTCACGGGGCCCCTTGCCCGCCACGACCAGGTTACGGGCGACGGCGACGAGATCGCCGAGCACCGCGCTGGCGGTCGGCGCCCCCCCGGCGCCCTGCCCGTAGAACATCAGCTGACCGGCGGCCGCGGCCTCCACGAACACCGCGTTGAACGCGTCACCGACCCCGGCCAGCGGGTGGCTGCGCGGGATCATCGCCGGGTGCACGCGGGCCGACACCGACTCGGTGCCGTCCTCGTCGACCACCCGCTCGCAGATCGCCAGCAGCTTCACCGTGCGGTCCAGGGTGCGCGCAGCGGCGATGTCGCCGGGCGTCACCGCCGAGATGCCCTCGCGGTGGACGTCGCTGGCGGTGACCCGGGTGTGGAAGGCCAGCGAGGCCAGGATCGCGGCCTTAGCGGCGGCGTCGAAGCCGTCCACGTCCGCGGTCGGGTCCGCCTCGGCGTAGCCCAGCCGACCGGCCTCGTCCAGCGTCTCGGAGTAGCCGGCGCCGGTGGAGTCCATCGCCGACAGGATGTAGTTGGTGGTGCCGTTGACGATGCCCATGACCCGGTTGATCCGGTCCCCGGCCAGCGACTCGCGCAGCGGGCGCAGCAGCGGGATCGCGCCCGCCACGGCCGCCTCGAAGTAGATGTCGGCGCCCGAGGCGTCGGCCGCCGCGTAAAGCTCGGAGCCGTGCTCGGCCAGCAGCGCCTTGTTCGCGGTCACCACCGACTTGCCGGACTTCAGCGCGGTCAGCAGCAGGCTGCGGGCCGGTTCGATGCCGCCGATCAGCTCCACGATGACGTCGACATCGCCCTCCACCAGCGCTTGCGCGTCGGTGGTGAGCAGGTGCTCGGGCACGTCGGGGTGCTTGTGCGGGCGGCGCACGGCCACCCCGGTCACCAGCATCGGCGCGCCGGTGCGCGCGGCGAATTCCTCCGGTTGGTCCTGCAACAGGCGCAGCACCTCGGTACCGACGGTCCCGCACCCCAAGAGCGCGACCCTGATCGGTTCACGGTCGTGGATCACTCAACCTCCAGCCGGAGCAGGTCGTCCTCAGTCTCCCTGCGCAGCAGCAACCGCGCCTGACCATCGCGAACCGCCACCACGGGCGGTTTGGGCAGGCGGTTGTAGTTGCTGGCCATCACGTAGCAGTACGCGCCGGTGGCGGCCACCGCTAGCAGGTCTCCTGGAGCAATGTCCTCCGGCAGCCAGCTGTCGCGCACCACTACGTCACCGGATTCACAGTGTTTGCCCACGATGCGGGACAGCGCGGCGGGCGTCTCGGCGGCGCGGGACACCAGACGGCAGTCGTAGACGGCGTCGTAGAGCGAGGTGCGGATGTTGTCGCTCATGCCGCCGTCCACGCTCACGTACTTGCGTTCCACGTCGCTGCCGAGCGCCACGTCCTTGATGGTCCCGACCTCGTAGACGGTCACCATGCCCGGGCCGACGATGGCGCGGCCGGGCTCGACGGCGATCTTCGGCACCGGGATTCCGGCGTTCCCGGCTTCCTTTCCGACGATCTCGTGCAGCCGGACCGCCAGCTGCGCCGGCGGCAGCGGGTCGTCCCCGGCGGTGTAGGCGATGCCCAAACCGCCACCGAGATCCACGGTGGAAGCGGTGGCCAGCGCGTCGGCGCCGTGCTCCTCGCGCAGCTCCGCCAGCAGCCGGACCACCCGGTGCGCGGCCAGCTCGAAGCCGTCGACGTCGAAGATCTGCGAGCCGATGTGGCTGTGCAGGCCGGACAGCACCAGCGAGTCGGCCTTGAGCACGCGGTGCACCGCCTCGGCGGCCTGCCCGTTGGCCAGCGAGAAACCGAACTTCTGGTCCTCGTGCGCGGTCGCGATGAACTCGTGGGTGTGCGCCTCGACGCCGACGGTGATGCGCACCAGCACGTGCTGGCGGACGCCTCGCTCGGAGGCGATGTGGTCCAGCCTGGTGATCTCGTGGAACGAGTCCAGCACCACGGAACCGACCCCGGCCTCGACCGCGGCGGTCAGCTCGGCGACGGACTTGTTGTTGCCGTGGAAGGTGACCCGCTCGGGCGGGAACCCGGCGCGCAGCGCCACGGCGAGCTCGCCGCCGCTGCACACGTCCAGGCTCAAGCCCTCCTCGGCGACCCACTTGGCGACCTCGGTGCACAGGAACGCCTTCGAGGCGTAGTGCACGGCGGCCGGGTCGCCGAAGGCTTCGGCGTAGTCGCGGCAGCGCGACCGGAAGTCGTCCTCGTCGAGCACGAACAGCGGGGTGCCGAAGCGTTCGACGAGCTCCCGGACGTCGATCCCGGCGAACCGGGTGACGCCGTCGGCGCCGCGCTCGCAGTTGCGCGGCCACACGTGCGGGTGCAGCAGGTCGAGTTCTCCGGCGGTGCTCGGAACGGGCCCTGCGGTGTTGCCGGGCGGCACGACATCGGCATGCCGCGGCCCGGCGGGATGGGCGCGCATTTATAGCTCCTTCGCGCGGCCTGCTGCTGGACAGGCCGTTGTTACGTACATCGGCTCGCGTCAGCGCCCTACATCTTCTCGGGGGCGCTGACCCCGAGAAGGCCGAGGCCGTTGGCGAGGACCTGGCGGGTCGCCTCGCACAGCTGCAGCCGCGCGATGGTCAACGGGCTCGCCTGGTCGTCACCGGGCTGCAGCACGCGGCACGCGTCGTAGAACTTGTGGTACGCGGCGGCCACGTCCTCCAGGTAGCGGGCCACCCGGTGCGGTTCCCGCAGCTGGGCGGCCGAGCGCACCACGCGCGGGAATTCACCCAGGGTGCGGATCAGGTCGCCCTCACGTTCGTGGGTGAGCAGCGACAGGTCGGCGTTGTCCACCGAGCCTCGCCCGATGCCGAGCGAGGCGGCGTTGCGCTGCAGCGAGGCCAGCCTGGCATGCGCGTACTGCACGTAGAAGACCGGGTTCTCGTTGGTGCGCTTGCTGATCAGGTCCAGGTCGATGTCGACCGCGGAGTCCGCGGAGGACCGGATCAGCGAGTATCGGGCCGCGTCCACACCGACGGCGTCGACGAGGTCCTCCAGGGTCACGACGGTGCCCGCGCGCTTGCTCATCCGCACCGCCGCACCGTCGCGCACCAGGTTCACCATCTGCCCGATGAGGACCTCGACGACGGCGGGGTCGTCGCCCAGCGCCGCGGCGGCCGCCGTCAGCCGGGCGATGTAGCCGTGGTGGTCGGCACCCAGCATGTAGATGCACAGGTCGAAACCGCGGCGGCGCTTGTCCCGCAGGTAGGCGACGTCGCCGGCGATGTAGGCGGGCGCGCCGTCGCTCTTGATCAGCACCCGGTCCTTGTCGTCGCCGTACTCAGTGGAGCGCAGCCACCAGGCACCGTCGGAGAAGTACACGTGACCGGACTTCTTGAGCTCCTCGACGCACTCGGCGACCGCGCCGGAGGTGTGCAGCGAGTCCTCGTGGAAGAACACGTCGAAGTCGGTGCCGAACTCGTGCAGGCTCTGCTTGATCTCGTCGAACATCAGCCCGACGCCGACGCGGCGGAACGTCTCGTCGCGCTCCGCTTCGGGCAGCTCCATGGCGTTCGGCTCGGCCTTGAGCACGGCCGCGGCGATGTCGGCGATGTAGTCGCCGCCGTAGCCGTCCGCCGGGGCGGGCTCGCCCTTCGCGGCGGCGACCAGGGACCGGACGAACCGGTCGATCTGCGCGCCGGCGTCGTTGAAGTAGTACTCACGGGTCACCTCGGCGCCCTGCGCGGCCAGCACGCGGCCGAGCGCGTCGCCGACCGCCGCCCACCGGGTGCCGCCCAGGTGGATCGGGCCGGTCGGGTTGGCCGAGACGAACTCCAGGTTGACCTTCAGCGCGGTGTACAGGTCGCCGCGGCCGTACGCGGCGGAGCCGTTCAGCACCTCGCGCACGACCTGGCCCTGCGCGTCGGCGGCCAGCCGCAGGTTGAGGAAGCCCGGCCCGGCGACGTCCACAGAGTCGATGGCGTCCTGCCCGGTCAGCGCCTCGGCCAGCCAGCCGGCGAAATCCCGCGGCGAAACGCCGGCCTTCTTGGCGACCTGCATGGCCAGGTTGGTCGCGTAGTCGCCGTGCTCCGGGTTGCGGGGTCGCTCAACCGTCACCGCCTCCGGCAGGACCGTAATGTCCAGGTCTCTGGCGGTGAGGACCTCGACGGCGGTGTTGCGGACCAGTTCTGCGAGCGCGGCGGGAGTCACCCTATGCAGTCTAAGGATGCGTCCTCGCTGCTCAGCCAACGGGTTGGGCACGGCGAGACCGGGCACACCACGCCGCGTGATCACATCGTCACTCATATGTGAGAACGTGGTGGCGAGCATTGGACGCACGGCCACCCGAAGCGCCCGCAATCTCTACACTTACGGGCCGGATCCCCACGGTGGTTCTTGTCGAGACGAGGTTTGCGAACAGCATGGCGAACAGGAAGAACAAAGCGGTGCGCGGCGCCGTGGTGCACCAGCGGTCGATCCCCTGGATGCTGATCTCCGGCGTCACCGTCGTGGTGGTGTTCGCGGCCGTGATCTTCGGCTACGCGTACTCCCGGTGGTCCGGGCAGGAATCCGTCCGGCAGGCCCAGGCAGCGGCGGAGCAGGCGGCCGAGGCGTTCAAGCCGTCGCCGCAGAACCCGGACCCGTCCAAGACGATCCCCGGCGTTACCGTCGTGAACTACCCAGGCCAGATGCACATCACCGCCGCGCAGCGGGTGGCCTACGACCAAAGCCCGCCGTTCGGCGGCCCGCACGACGGCATCTGGGCCGACTGCACCGGCGTGGTCTACCCGGACGCGGTGCGCACCGAGAACATGGTCCACTCGCTGGAGCACGGCGCGGTGTGGATCGCCTACAACCCGGACAAGGTCGACGAGCCCGGCCTGGAACGGCTCAAGGCCCGCGTGGACGCCAAGCCCTACACGATGATGTCGCCGTACCCGGGTCTGGACAGCGCGATCTCGCTGCAGTCGTGGGGCCACCAGCTCAAGGTCGACCGCGCCGACGACCAGCGCATCGACCAGTTCATCACCGCGCTGCGGTTGAACAACAACGGCGTCTACCCGGAGATCGGCGGCTCCTGCCAGGCCTACCCGGGCGCGTTCGACACGAACAACCCGCCGAAGTTCGACGGGACCCCGCCCGGCCCCGACGCGGTCCCGATGGACGGCCGCGGCTCCTCCCAGGCTTCCGGCGAGATGGGTCAGTGAGCGGTGTCGGTTGAGGCGCGGCGGCCGCTCGGGGCCCGCATCTTCGTGGCCGTCGCGGCCGCGGTCGCCCTGCTGCTGCTCGGGGCGGCGCTCGGTCTGCTGATCCGGGTGCCGTCCTTCGACAGCGCCGAACCGAAGCCGACAGCGGTCGACGTCGGGTTCGCGCAGGACATGTCGGTGCACCACCAGCAGGCGGTGACCATGGCGACGCTCGCGCGGGAGCGCGCCGCCGACGTCGATGTGCGGCAGCTGGCGTTCGACATCGAAACCAACCAGCGCGATCAGATCGGCCGGATGCAGGGCTGGCTCAGCCTGTGGGGTCAACCCGCGCAGGCCGTCGGCCCGCTGATGACGTGGATGACGGCGGACGGTGGCCACGACCACACCGCCCCCGCGGCGGCCGGGGCGTCCTCGGGAGGGCCGATGCCCGGCATGGCCACCAGCGCGGAGATGTCCCGGCTGCAGTCGCTGCGCGGCCCGGAGTTCGACGTCTACTTCCTGCAGCTGATGCTGCGCCACCACGAAGGCGGCGCCCCGATGGCCGACTACGGCGCGACGCACGCGGCGCTGCCGGCGGTACGTGAGCTGGCGAAGAACATGCTCGGCTCGCAGCGCAGCGAGAGCGACCTGATGCGCTCCATGCTCTCCGAACGAGGCGCCCACCCGCTGCGCTGACGCGAGCATGGGAACCTTCCTGTCACCGCCGGGCGGCGATCACCAGGTCAGGGCTTGGCAGCGCTTGGCGCATTCCGCGGGTTCGACCTGCAGGGTCGCGTGGTCAATCTGGTAGCGCTCGGCCAGTAGGCGCTGCGCCGCGATCAGCACGCCGCCGTGGTCGGCGTCGGCCCCGGTGGTGAGGTGGGCCGAGGCGACCTCCATCCCCGAGGTGAGGGTCCACACGTGCAGGTCGTGCACCTCGGTGACCGATGGCAGCGCGGCGAGATCGGCCCGTAGCTCCGGCACGTCCACACCCTCGGGCGCTTGCTGGACGAGTATCCGCAGCGCCTGCCGGGCGAGCTTCCAGGTTCGCGGCAGCACGAACAGTCCGACGGCGACGGCGACGATCGGGTCGGCCAGGTACCAGCCGAACGCCCAGGTCACGGCGCCACCGATCAGCACGCCGACGGAACCGATGGTGTCCGCGAGCACTTCGAGGTAGGCGCCGCGCACGTTCAGGCTCTCGTTGGCGCCCTGCCGCAGCAGCGCGAACACCACCAGGTTGGCGATAAGGCCGGCGGCGGCGGTCAGCATCATCGGCAGGCCGGCGACCTCCGGCGGCTCCTGGAACCGGGCGATGGACTTGAAGAGGATGTAGCCGGCGACGCCGAACAGCAGCACGGCGTTGGCGAGCGCGGCCAGCACTTCCATGCGGTAGAGGCCGAAGGTCCGCTTGTCCCCGACCGGTCGCCGCGCCGCGGTGATCGCGGCCAGCGCCATGCCGACCCCGAGCACGTCGGTGAGCATGTGCCCGGCGTCGGAGAGCAGCGCCAGCGATGAGGTGAGGAAGCCGACCGCCGCTTCAAGGACGAAGAACGCGAGCAGGATCGCGAACGACGCGACCAACCGCCGCAGGTAACGACCGGATGCGCTGACCGCATCGGCGGCCGAGCCGTGCCCGTGCCCCTGACCCATCGACCGTCCTCCTCACGCCGCCTCTCAGATACATAGTGAAGTATGCATGAATGCACGCGTCAAGGCTCGACCCCACCCGCCGGAACGCAGCAAGGGAACCTTCCTGCCATCGGTGACCGGAAGGTTCCCTTGCTCCAACTCCTCCGCGAAGGTGCGGTGAAATGCAAGAAGGGGCAATCCGACCCCCTTCGAAGGGAATCTGCCGGGTGCGCTAAGCTAACGATCGTCCGCAGCGACAAGCCCTCGTAGCTCAGCGGATAGAGCACTGCCCTCCGGAGGCAGGTGTCACAGGTTCGAGTCCTGTCGAGGGCGCATAGCAGTGCCAGCGAGACCCGCCCCTGAGTCGGCAGAATGCCCTCAGGGGCGGATCTGCTTTTCGGCTGGCCTGCTCGCCTGGAAGTCGTTGATCCACATCCCCGACGACGAGGTGCCCGCCGTCTTCGAGCACTTCCACCGCGCATTGCGCCCGGGCGGACCGCTCCAGCTCATGTTTCATGCTGGCGACGAGTCGCGGCTGAAGACGGAGGGCTATGCTGGCCACCCGATGAGGGCCCACGTCCACCGCCGCCGGCCGGACCAGGTGGCAACCTGGCTGCGGGAAGCCGGGTTCATGGTCGAGGCCCAAATACTGCTCGTCCCGGATGAGAATCGTCCGCAAGCGGTCCTTTTCGCACGCCGCCTCCCCTGATTTCCGCACATGTCCGGCCTGGAACCGGAAGGCGTACCGGCGCACAGAGATCAGCCTCTTGGCGGGTTCTCCGCCAAGGGGGTGATTCGTCCCGTCATCGGGTGGTGTGGGCGCCGCCGTTCACGTGCAGGGTCTGGCCCGTGATGTGGCTCGCGCCCTCGGATGCCAGGAATTGCGCGGTCTCGGCGATGTCGCTCGGGCGACCCGGCCGCCCGTTGTGAGTCGAGTCGATCAGTGCCGTTCGGCGTTGTTCGCTGAGCTGCCCGTGGAAGAACCCGGTTTCCTCGATGTAGCCGGGAGCGATCAGGTTGGCCGTCAGGCCCTTCGGGCCGATCTGCGCGGACAGGCCGGCGTTCCAGGCCGCCAGCGCCGCCTTCGCCGCACCGTAGGACGTCGAGGCGTATTCGGCGCCGATGGATCCGACGTTGATGATGGTGCCGCCCGGCCGTAGCTTGTCGAGCACGGCCGTCGTTGTGAGTACTGCACTGAGCAGGTTGGCGTCCAGGTTTGCGCGCCACGCGTCCTTCACCTGCTCCAGGTCCGCCGGTTCCCCGGACCGCTGGAGGTCGGTGTTGCCGCCGGCCATGTTGACCAGCACGTCGAGGTGTTCCCCAAGTTCGGCGGCCAGGTCTGCCAGCTGCCGGGGATCGGCCGCGTCGCAGGCGATCGAGCGGACGTCTAGCTCGGCCGCCGCGGCCGCCAGCCGTTCCTGGTCGCGGCCGGTGATTATCACGGTGTCCCCGTCGGCGCGGAATCTTGCCGCCACAGCCTTGCCGATTCCGCTACCGCCTCCGGTCACCAGCACGATGCGGTTCACTGTTGACCCCCAAATGATACGTTTAGAGCTAAACATATCGCGGGAGGGTTGTCGATGTCCAACGGTTCAGACGCCGAGGGTTATCCGCTCGCTTCGACCTCCACGTGGCCGGCGGCGGACATCGCCACCGCCTGGCAACGCGAACTCCCCGGCGTGAACACGGATTCCATCGAGGTCATCACCCCGATCTGGCGCATGGCGAAGGTCCTCGCCGACGACCGGCGGCGCACCCTGAACAGGCTCGGGATCGATCCGTCCACGCTGGACCTGCTCAGCGTGATCCGCCGCGCCGGGCCGCCGTACGAACTCACCACCCGCGAGATCACCCGCCGAACGCTGGTCACCCCCGGCGCGGTCTCCCAGCGCATCGCCCGGGCCGAACAGGCCGGGCTGGTCGCCCGAGCACCGTCGACGGCATCGCGCCGAGCGGTGGCCGTCCGGCTGACCGACGCCGGTCACCGCCTCATCGAAGCCACCGTGCGCGAGCTGCTCGAACACGAGTCGCAGCTGATCAGCGCGCTCGGCGCGGCCGAACGTGCGTCCCTCACCGGATTCCTCGCCAAGCTCGAACAATCGCTCGTCGGACCGCCCCGGGACGAACCGGCGGGCTGAGCTCGTCCACTTCGGACTCATTCGGGGTCCTGCTCCGCCGGTTCAGCTTCCAGGTTGGGGCGGGTGCCGAACAGGTTCCACTTGCCGGGGATCACGTTAGGTGACAGGAAGGTTCCCATGCTCCACCCGCCCGCAGAAGGCGAATCGCTGCCCAACAGCTCCGAAGCCGAACTGCGCCAGGTGATGCCGAAGTTCGCGGGCTGAACCGCTCCGGCACGTGGTGGGCTTGCGGTCACTGATCGTTCTCGGCTCCGCCGGAGAACGAGCCGAGCTCGTAGAAGTCGTTGATGTGGCCGCGGACGAGTTCGACAGCCCGCGGCGCGTCGTGCTCCTCGATGGCCCGCAGGATCTCCCGATGCTCGGCGCGCACCGCCTTCGCGGTCTCGCGCCAGTCCGCCAGCTGCTCGTACGCGTCGACCATCTGGCGTTGGATGACGGTGCGCAGCGAGCTCATCAGGTAGGAGGCCAGCGAGTTCCCGGTGGATTCCGCGACCCGCACGTGGAATTCGGTGTCCAGCCGGTTGAAGTCGCGGGCGGTGAGCTCCGGCGCGTCCATCTGGTCCAGGATGCCGCGCAACGCTTCGTGGTCCTCGTGGGTTGCGTTGCGCGCCGCGTCGGCGACCGCCCACTCCTCCAGCATCAGCCGGGTGCGGAGGACGTCGGTGTCGCTGAAATGCCCGAGCGCCAACTGCATCTTCAGCAGGATCGCGAAGCCCTCACCGGGACGGCCGACGAACACCGTCCCGCCTTCGGGGCCGCGGCCGGGCCGAACTTCGACAATGCCGAGCGCTTCCAGCACGCGCAGCGCCTCGCGCAGCGACGGGCGGCTGACGCCGAGGAGCTGTGAGAGTTCACGTTCGCTGGGCAGCCGGTCGCCCGGGGCGAGCAGCCCCTCCAGCATGCGCTGCTCGATCTGCGCCATGACCTGCTCGTAAGTGCGGACCTTGCGCACCGGCTCCCATGAGCTCGGGCTCGCGGAACTCATGCTTCTCCTCGATCTCCAGCGGTGCCCAGGACCGCTCTACCTTACGGGCGACGTCCGCCGCTGTCCGGCGTCAGCCGCGCCTTGTCCGTTCCAGCTCGCGCCGCAACTGCACTGCCAGCATTGTTTCGTCCACTTCGATGTCGTCCCAACCGAGCACGCCGCCTTCGGGAACGTCGTTGCGCAGCTTGAAACCACGCGCCAACCCCATCGGCAACGCCCCCGACTTCAGCGACACCTCAGCCGGGGCAAGCCTGCCGTAAACCATGTAGCCGCCCTCACCGTCGAGGATTTCCCCGGCCTTGAGCGCGCGTTTGGCGACCGAGACCACGTCGCTGCGGAAGCCGGTCGGGCATCCGGTCGCCTCGCCGCGACTGCGGCCGAAGTGACGCTGACGCCGAGTTCGAGCCCGATCATGTGGTACGGCCGGTAAAGCGAGCCGTAGCGTCCGGTCTCATCCGTGCGCACACCGTATTCGGCGAAGCACTGAACGGCGTAGTCGGTGCGCGCTTCGAAGGTGACGTAGACGCCCCAACGCAGGTCTCGCGCCACCTCGGTGCCGTCGCGGTGCAGGCTGGAGGCGATCTCGACGGTGCCCCGGCGGGCCAGCTGACCGCCGATCTCTGCAGGCCGGACATGGTTGCCAGGTCGTCGACGCCGCACGGCGGGAAGAACAGACCTTCATCCTGCGGCACCAGCCCGGTGCCGTTGGCCACGGCCGCCATCTCGATTGCCGACTTCGTCCCATCCAGGAACGAGTTGAACATCTTCGGGTTGAAGTCCCCGCGGTCGAGCTGCTCCGGCGTGAAGCCGTAGTGGTCCCACACCGTGTCCGGGGTGGAAGCGTGGTATTCCGGCAGGTACTTCGTGCCCTTGCCCGCGGCCACCACCTCGAAGCCGACCGTGCGCGCCCAGTCGACGAGCTCGCAGATCAGCGCCGGCTGGTCACCGTATGCCATCGAGTAGACGACCCCGGATTTCCGGGCCCGCTCGGCGAGCAGCGGCCCCACCATGCAGTCGGCCTCGACGTTGACCATCACGACGTGCCGACCGGCATTGATCGCCCGGACAGCGTGATACGTGCCTGCCACCGGATCGCCGGTGATCTCCAGGACCACGTCCAGTCCGGAGCATCGATCAACGCATCGGCGCTGTCGGTGACATGCGTCCCGCCACTGCGCAACGCCTCGTCGAAGTCGGCCGCCGCGTAACGCTCCGCTGGCCAACCGGTGCGCTCCAGCGCTGCGCGTGCCCGCTGTGGCGCCAGATCTGCGACACCGACGACGTGCACGCCTTCGGTGCTCAACGCCTGGGTGAGGTACATCGAAGCGAACTTCCCCGCCCCGAGCACCCCGACCCTGACCGGTCCCCGATCCCGTGCCCGCTCACCCAACAAAGTGTGGAAATTTCATCAAGCCCCTTACTGGCCATACGGTCTGACCATAACTGGCGTCGAACCTAACGCCACCCCCGCCCACCGTCAATCCGCCACAGAGGGCGACAGCATGGGAACCTTCCTGTCACCCAAACCGCGACAGCACAGTTCGGAAGCGGGACCACCGTTCTCTCAATTTGTTGAAAACGATTATCATTGCGTTGCTGGAGCGGTTTCAGCCGCCTCGGCTCTGCAGCAAGGGAACCTTCCTGCCATCCGAAGCGAACACGGACCATCAAATCGCCAGAGAGGACGCGATGCAGCACAACCTCGAACACCGCATCGGCGAGTACACCCTTCGGGCCGCCAAACCATCCGACGTCGACGGCGCACGAAAGGTCATGCTCGACACCTTCTACAAGGAGTTCGGACACGGCTACGACTCGACATGGCACACGGACGTGATCGGCATCGAGCACGCTTACCTCCAAAACCCCCGGCACGCCCTGTTCGTCGCGGTCCGCAACGGCGAGGTCGCGGCGACAACCGCAGTGCGCGCAAACGGACCCAGCAGCCCGCCACATCCACAATGGATCGTCGACCACTACCCGAGCGGCGAGACCGCCCAGCTGTTCCGGGTTTACGTCGACAGAGCGCATCGCCGACACGGCCTCGCACGCGCCCTGGTTGCGATGGCTTGCGACTTCGTCGCCGACACCGACGGATATTCGGCGATCTACCTGCACACCAACCCGGCGATCGAAGGAGCCGAACCCTTCTGGCGCGCGATGGCGAAGGAGATCTACGACGCGCGCGGAGATCACCAGCACAGCCCGGCCATCCACTTCGAAATCCCGATCCCGCGCTGAATGCACCCGAGGTGGACCGCGCCAGTGACAGGAAGGTTCCCATGCTTCACCCGGGCAGCGTCACCACGCTCGACGGGCACGATAGCCACGCGAAGGAACGCGCGGCCGCCCAACTGCAGCATGGGAGCCTTCCTGCCGGCAACAGCCGCCGAACACCACGTTCAGGAAACTTAATGCGCGAGAAAGTAACGACACCACCGAACACCTCATACATACGGCGACAATTCGCAATTAAGGACCGTCTATAGCCCGGTCGGCCCTCATTACATATAATTCCCAACCATCACCACACCGACCCCTACCTGCTAAAACAGACCATTCGATCAATGTTTCCACTGCATAAGAGCAGAATTCTGCGTATGGACGTCGCATCACCTGCCAAGTCAACATCGATTCATCCAGAAACGACGTACCGGTGATCGATGTGCGCCGCCTGCGGCCGACGTCGGCACCGGCGGGTAGCGAGGAGAATCGACGTGAACGTGCGTCATAAGGCTGCCGCGCCTGCTGTTCTCGGCTGCTTGTCCATCGTGGCTGTCGGTGCGCTGCCAGATCATGTAGAGCATGTGCTGGCCGGTAGCAGATGTAGGCGCGACCGGCCGGCGCCTGCATGTCACCGTGGGCGAACGCAACCTGCGGGACCGACAGCCCGGAGGCCTTCTACTCCTGCTCGGGCGTGATCTTTGGACGACAGGGCACCGCGCAAACCGGCGCGCTCGAAGCTCAGCAACCCGCAGGCTTGACGCCTGCCGCCTCACACGACCAAGGCACCCATGAGACCACGCGACCCGCGACTCCCGCTTCGGTTACGTCCCTCTGGGATCGCGTGATGGGCTGGTTCGCCTGACCTCGAGCCCACCCCGGGGGAGAGCATGGGAACCTTCCTGTCACGGAGGTGGCAGGAAGGTTCCCATGCTTCAGCTCACGAGCCGATGCCGGTGAGGGAGCGCACTTCCATCTCCGCGGTTCGCTTCTCGCTCACCTGGCTTGACCGCCCCGCCCCGTACCCGATCACCAGGGTGCACAGGTAGAACACGGCCATCGTGGAGGTCGCCCAAACCACGGAGCGCCGTGCCTGCAGCGCATCGGGCACTGTGTAGAACCGCATCAGCACATGCGGCAGCCCAGCGACGCCCAGGACCAACGCCAGCGACAGCGACACGAAGTCCAGTTTGGTCACGTCGCTCTGCCCGTACTTCGCGCCGGGCGAGAAGATCCGGTCCCCCAACGGGTTCTGCTCCGCCGCGTGCTGCAGGAGCGAGGTGATGCTGAACCCGAACTTGCCCATCAGGAACAAGGTCATCATGACCGCGCACAGCAGGAGCATGCCTGTCTTGATGATCTGCACCCAGGTGGTTCCCTTCATGCCGCCCACCAGCACGTAGACGACCATTACCAAACCGACGCCGCCGATGACCAGCGTCTGGCCGCCGGAGCTGTGCACGTCGAGCAGCAGCGCCACCAGGCTGCCCGCGCCAGCCATCTGGGCGATCATGTAGACGAACGAAATCACCAATGTGGACACTGCGGCGGCCGCGCGGACCGGCCGCTGCCGCATCCGGAAGCTAAGCACGTCACCCATCGTGAAGCGCCCGGTGTTGCGCAGGAGTTCGGCGACCAGCAGCAGGTTGATCAGCCAGCCGACTAGGAAGCCGATCGAGTAGAGGAAGCCGTCGTAGCCGTGCACCGCGATAGCCCCGGCGATTCAGAGGAACGACGCCGCCGACAGGAAGTCCCCCGGACAGGGCGATGCCGTTCTGCGCCCCGGTGAACCGGCCACCGGCGGCGAAGTAGTCGGTCGCGGTGCCGGTGCTGCTCACGCGGTAGACCATGTAGAGCGTGATCAGCACGAACACCCCGAAGATGCTCATGTTGAGCACCGGGTTGGTGTCGATCACCGAGGGTCCTCCCCGACCGCGTCCTGGTAGAGCGCTTGCACCCGCGGATCGATCTGGCGAGCCGCGTACCGGAGGTAGAGAGCGGTGATCAGAATCGTGGTCGCGAACTGGCCGCCCCCATGACGAGGGCGATGTTGACCTCGCCGCCGAGCCGAATGCTCATGAATTCCGGCTGGTAGGCGGCGATGATGACGTATCCGAGGTACCAGATGAGGAATACCGCGGTCATCGGAAAGGCGAAGCGGCGCAGCATGGCGCGCAGGTCGAGGAATTCGGGGCTTCGCGCGATGCGCTCGTAGTCCGGTGCCGGCGGTCGATGAGCTCGCGGCGCGGGCTTGTCGACCTACCTTACCGAAGGTGGCGGCCGCTGCGGGCCCGCCGCTGGGGTGCGCGGCGGCGGGGGCTGAGTTGCGTTGGGCATGCGTCCTTCCAAGCAGTAGAACTGCATCGACGTGATTTCGGCCGATGCTTCGGAGTACCCCGCGCTCCGTGGCCGATCACCTGGATCCCGCTTCGATCCGGCGATATCGAGTGGTTTGCGAATCCGAGGTGTCGGTGAACCGCGCTGCCTGCGCTGCCAACCAGCCCGGAAGTCTAGCCAGCGAACCGGCCCACACAGCGTTCTGCAACAACACAGCACACACATTGATGAATTCGTCGATCACGGTATGTGGTCAACGTGATGTATCTGATCAGCCCCGAAGCACCATCATGCCTACCTGCTAGCACCCGAAAAACCCTGGCGGGAAGCCAGTTTCAGCTGGTCAACAAGGCAGCCAGCGGACTCGCCGGGAACCCGGGCGGCACTTCCCCCAGCCCCCTGGCCGAAAAAATCATTCGTAGCTTCAACATCTACCTATCGAGCGACAAAAGCGCATCCAGACATTGCCACGACGACCACAATCAGTGTTCACGACTTTCCCCATCCGGCACCGCCCCGGCAAGAATAATCTCCACCGGCGACGAATTCGCTGGTCAGCAAACCAAATCCGAGATGCGGAGGAGATCATTTCGTTGAGGTAGTGTTCTGCCACCGACACTCGGCGACGAAGAATCCGGTGCGGCCGCGAGCACCCCCGACATCGATCGCAGGCTCCGGACTCCGGTGTCGACGACCGCACCGGCCACCAGCGAAAACCGGCCGCGAGCAGCGCCACCAGCCACCAAGACCTGCCGCGCACACCACAGACGGGCCCAGGCTGCCCACCACATGAACGCGCCGTCGGTGCAGACTTCGACCGCGCGGGAAAGGACTGCGTCGTGAGCAGCGGACTCGAAAACCCGGCCGCGAACGCAACCCGGGCGTCCACGTGGTCGCGCACCACACAAAAGCTCACCGGGTGGATCACCAATTGGCGCAACTGGAAACTACCGGTCAAGATCACCGCCGTCGTACTCGTTCCGGTGATCTTCGCACTGGTGCTCGGCGTGCTGCAGATCCTCAGCCAGATCAACCAGGCCGACCAATACGCCAAGCTGGACCGGGTGGTCGCGGCCGGCAACGTCGTGCGCGCGGCGGTTGGCCAACTGCAGCAGGAACGCAGCAAGGCCGCGGAATTCCTGGTGCGCGGGCCGGTTTCCGCGCCGGAAGTGCAGGAACGCTACACCGCAACTGACCGGGCCCTGGACGAGATCCACCAGCGACTGCGGGCCGTCCCGGACAGCGATGCGGTCCGGTTCGCCCGGCAGGACACCGACCGGCAGCTCACCGGGCTCGCTCCGATCCGCCAGCAGGTGCTGGGCGGCCACCCGGACCCCGGGGTAGTGATCAACACCTACACCGAGTTCGTCGGGGTGCTGCTTGCGCTCGACCGCACGCTGACCAGCCAGATCTCGTCGTCCCAACTGGTGTCCACCGCCATCAGCGCGCACGAGCTGGCGCAGATCAGCGAGGAGATGCAGCTCCAGCAGGCCCTGGTACTCGTGGGGCTGACCCGCGGCAACTTCACCACCGACAACCTGACTCGGCTCGCGGCCAGCGAATCGCGCCGCACCTCCGCGGTCAAGGAATTCCGCGCGTCCGCCACGCCGCCACAGCGGATGCGCTACGACCAGCTCTACGCCAAGCCGGAGGTGCCGGCGCGGGAAACGTCGGTGCAGCTGGCAATGGTCGAACGCGACAACAGCAAGTCGCGGATCTCCACGCAGCTGATATCGCCCTCGGCGTGGAAGGACCAGTCCCGGACGGCGCTTGAAGCGCTCTACACGCTCCAAACGCACCTTGACCAGCAGCTGCACGACACCGCGTTCGCCTTGCAGGACACCTCCAGCAACATGGCCGGGCTGGAGTCTGTGATCCTGCTGTCGGCGCTGCTGATCGCGGGCGCGATCGTCGTGGTGGTCGCCAGGCACCTGCTCGGCTCCCTCGATATCCTGCGGCGCACCGCACTGGACACGGCGAACCACCAGCTGCCGCAAGCTGTCGCCGACATCCGCGCCGGTCACGCCAGCCGATCCCCCGTCGACCAGGTGCCGGTTGAAAGCACTGACGAGATCGGCGAAGTGGCGAGGGCCTTCGACGACGTGCACACCCAAGCCGTCAACCTCGCCACCGAGCAGGCCGAACTCCGCCGCAGCTACAGCGATTCGTTCGTCAACGTGTCGCGACGCAGCCAGAGCCTGCTGGAACGGCAGCTCCGGCTGTTCGAGCAGCTCGAACGCGACGAGGAAGACCCCGACCAGTTGGCGACGCTGTTCCAGCTGGACCACCTGGCCACCCGGATGCGCCGCAACAACGAGAACCTCATGGTGCTTTCCGGGGCTGACCCGGCGCGGCGGTTCTCGCAGCCGACGTCGCCCGCGGATCTGATCCGGGCCGCAGTGTCGGAGATCGAGCACTACCCGCGGGTGATCGTCCAGCCGCTGCCGGACGTCAAGATCGTCGGATACGCTGCCAGCGACCTGGTGCGGCTGCTGGCCGAACTCCTCGACAACGCGGCGAACTTCTCAGCCCCGGAAACCCAGGTCACGGTTTCCGGACATCGGCGCGGCGACGGATCGCTGGAAGTCGGCATCGTCGACCGCGGCATTGGCATGTCCCCGGATGAGCTGACCGCCGTCAACCAGCGGCTGGCCACCGACGAAGAGATCAAGCTGTCGACGTCCCGGCGCATGGGCCTGTTCGTCGTCGGCCGGCTCGCCAGCCGCCACGGAATCCGGGCCGAACTGCGCCCCGGACCCGAAGCGGTCGGGGTGCACGTCGCGGTCAGCCTCGGCCCCGAACTGCTGGTGGATGTGGCGGGCCCGGCACTGCCGGTCGCGGCCAACGGCATCGTGCCCAACGACCGCACCGCTGACACGCTGGTCGAGGAGTTCGACTGGGAGGCGGCCGAACAGGACGCGTCCAGCCAGCGCCACCTCGTGCACAACGGAATCCACCTGTTCCGTTCCCCTGCCAACGGGGCTCCGCCCGTGCCGCCAGGCGAACTGTCCAACACCCAGGAGATCACCCCAGCGCCCGCGCAGATCCCCGAACAGCACAACGACGAGACAGCCCCGGCACCGATCTTCAACAACCTCGCCTCCGCGTGGTTCCAGGTGCCGTCGCAGTCCTCCCACACCGCCACCCGCCCCGCCATCCAATGGCCCGCTCCCGCAGCAGATGCTGAGAGGATGGGAACCTTCCTGCCACCGATGACAGGAAGGTTCCCTTCCTCCCAGCCCGCGCGTAACGGTCACCGCGGCCAGAGCGTGTGGACCTTCGCGAACGACGAAGTACGACAGCGGGCAGAGAAGGTTGCGGCCGCAGAACCCGCCGACTACACCACTGCGGGTCTTCCGCTGCGGGTCCCGCGAGCGAACCTGGTGGCCGGGAGCGCCGGAGCCGATCACAGCGAACGGGCACGGCCGCCCCGCGATCCGCATGTTGCCCGCAGCCGGTTGGCGAACTTCCAGGCCGGTGTTCGGCGTGGCCGCCACAGGCAGCACTCGGCCCCTCACAACGGCACCGCACCGGCAGGGGCGTCGCCGCAGGTGGTCCCAGAGCCAAGCACCAACGGCGCCGCCGCAGCACCCGAGCCACTCATCGACCAGGAATCCGTCGACTACACCACTGCCGGGCTGCCCCGGCGAACCCCAAGAGCCCAACTGGTGCCGGGAACGGCTACCGATCCGGCTGTGACGCCGCGCCGCGATGCGGACCTGATGCGTGGGCGGCTGGCCAGCTTCCAACGCGGAGTCCGCGAAGGCAAGCACAGCCTCCGCGACGCGCGCTAAGCCGACTAACGCCGGTGACAACCCGAATCAGTGGAGAGGACAGGAGGGCCGATGAACGCCCAAAACTCCCAACCGAACCAATTCGGCTGGCTGGTCACGGACTTCACCGAGAGAGTTCCAGGCGTGGCGCACGCCGTGGTCGTCTCAGCCGACGGGCTGCTGCTGACGGCATCCGCGAGACTGCCCACCGACCGGGCCGACCAACTCGCGGCGGTCGCATCAGGGCTGCTCAGCCTCACCCAAGGCGCGGCGCGATGCTTCGAAGCCGGGGCCGTGAACGAAACCGTGGTTGAAATGGAACGCGGCCTCATGCTGCAGATGGCGATCAGCGACGGCTCGTGCCTGACGGTGCTGGCCGCGCCGCACTGCGACATGGGCCTGATCGCCTACGAAATGGCTTTGCTGGTGGAACGAGTCGGCCAGATTCTGACCCCCGAACTGCGCTCCCAACTGCAGGGAACGAATCGGGTGATGACCGGCCAGTCGGTGTGAGGACGGCATGAGCACAGGTCCGGACTCGTCCGGGCGACACCGCTGGGATGACCGAGAGTCACCCGAAGCTGACGCCATGGCCGAGGTCTTCAACCGGTTCACCCTCGACAGCGGCCGTCGCGGGCGCCGCCGCAAACGGGCTCGCGACGAGCCCGAACCGCAGGAATCGGCACCGCCGAGGCCGGAGCCGCCCTGGCCGTCGTCCGAACCGGTCGACCTCCCGGCCCTGTCCGCGGCTCGTGAGCAAGCGAACCCCCAGGAGTTCGAAGCTGCAGCCACCTACATCCGGCCATACACATGGACGGGTGGGCGCACCCGGTCGAATCACCGGCTGGAGCTGGAAACCCTGGTGTCCACCAGCGAATCGGGTCCACCGGGGAGGCTACAGAGGCTCGAACACCACTCAGTCGCCGAGCTGTGCCAGCGTCCGCGTTCGGTGGCGGAAATCGCTGCGCTGCTGAACGTTCCGCTCGGCGTGGCGAAGGTCCTGCTCAGCGACATGGCCGACCTCGGCCTGATCATGGTGCACCGAACAGTGAGCGAAAACGGCAGCAAACGGCACTTGTTGTTGATGGAAAGGGTTCTTGGTGGGCTTCGCCGGCTCTGAACGTCTGGGCGCGGATCTCATGGAGCAGCTCGCGAACCGCAGACGCCCGGTCGACTCGATACCTGAGGTTGGCAGACATGACACCTGAAACGCGATCCTGTCCCGCGCAAACCGGTGGTCGGTCCACGACCGCAACCTCGGCGAAGATCGTCGTCGCGGGTGGCTTCGGAGTCGGCAAAACCACCTTCGTCGGTTCCGTGTCGGAGATCGTTCCGCTGACCACTGAGGCCGTCATGACCGAAGCCAGCAAAGGCATCGACGACCTGCACGCCACCCCGAACAAGAACACCACGACGGTGGCCATGGACTTCGGCAGGTTGTCGCTGGATTCCGATCTGATCCTCTACCTTTTCGGAACCCCCGGCCAGCAGCGCTTCTGGTTCATGTGGGACGACTTGGTCCGGGGCGCGATCGGCGCCGTGGTGCTCGTCGACACCCGGCGCCTTGCGGACTGCTTCTCAGCCATCGACTTCTTCGAAGACCGCCGACTGCCCTACATCGTAGGGCTCAACTGCTTCGACGGAACCCTGCTCCACCGCGTCGAAGAGGTCCGGGAAGCCATCGCGATTCCAGCCGACGTCCCGATCGTCACCTGCGACGCCCGAAATCGCGAATCCACCAAGCAAGCACTGATCCGGCTGGTCGAGTACGCCATGCACTGGTGGCTGCGCCGCACCGCCTAGTCTGGTGCAGCAAGGGAACCTTACGGTCATCCCAGGCAGGATCCCCTACCGCACTCCTACCTGTCACCTGGTAGCTGGCCGTTCGGCCACGTGAATGGGCTTTGCTGCTGGAACCGTGCGTCGTCGGCTGTTTCAGCGGTCTTGTCCTGTTCGCTGCCCAAGGCGACATCAACGGGCCGCTGGTTGCCGCCCGCGGAGTCCGCGACGGTGAGGGTGACCTTCGAGCCAGGCGCGTGGGCGCTGACCTGGGCAACCAGGTCCGAGAAGCTGCTGACCGCCCGGTTGTCGACCTTGACGATCGTCTCCCCTGCCTTGATGCCTGCACGGTCTGCGGCAGAACCGGGCACGACCGAGTTGATGGTCGCTGCTCCCGACTGGCTGTTGGTTCCGGTGACACCGAGTTGGGGCTTTGACGCCACGCCACCGCTGATGAGTTCGTTCGCGATGCGGCTCGCCGTGTCGATCGGGATCGCGAACCCCAGTCCGATGTTTCCTGAGGAGCTGCTGTTGGAAACGATGCTGGTGTTGATGCCGATCACCTGGCCGTCCACGTTCACCAGTGGGCCGCCCGAGTTGCCCGAGTTGATCGACGCATCGGTCTGAATGCCGTTGTAGATGACGGGCTGGCCGTCCTCCCCCTGCACTTCGACGGTTCGGTTCAGCGCGCTGACGATCCCCGAGGTAACCGTTCCCTCTAGCCCCAAGGCCGGGTAGTTAAGGCGTGAGCCGGTTTGTCAACCCCCCGGGAACGGGCAACGGAGTCCCTGCTAGATCGGTGTCGACCAAGATCACCAGATAGCAGGAACTCCGTTGGATACCCAGTCTGTCATCACCCGCACGATCACCGTGTCCGGGGGCCGGTTCGCACCCGGCCACCTCGGTGAACTCACCCAGCACCTGCCCTTCGAGATGGTCGATGAGGCCCTGACCGCCACCCGCACCACGCAGTCCCGGCTGCGGGATCTGCCCTCACGGGTGGTGGTCTACCTGCTGCTGGCCGCGTGTCTGTTCCCCGAGATCGGCTATCCCGGCGTATGGCGCAAACTCACCGCCTCGCTCACTGGCCTGCCCCTGGTCACCCCCACCACCAGCGGACTCGCGCAAGCCCGCCGCAGGATCGGCGTCGCGCCCTTGCGATGGTTGTTCGACCTGCTCCGCGGACCGGCAGCCACGGTGGGGCAGCGCGGAACCTGGTGGCGTGGCCTGCTGGTCTGTGCGATCGACGGCACCACCCTGACCGTGCCCGACAACCCCAGAATGCTGGCCCGCTTCACCAAACACCGCGGCAACCACGGTGGCACCGGCTACCCCCAGATCCGGCTGGTGGCCCTGCTCGCCTGCGGCACACGCACCCTGATCGACGCGGTGTTCGGCCCCACCACCACCGGCGAGACCACCTACACACCACACCTGCTGCGCAGTCTGCGACCAGGGATGATCCTGCTGGCCGACCGCAACTTCGGCGCCAAAGACCTCATCACTGAGATCGCAGACACCGGCGCCGACGTCCTCGTCCGGCTGAAAAACGGCCGCAAGATGCCAGTCCTGGCCCGATACCCCGACGGGTCCTACCTGTCGATGCTGGGCCGGCTGCTGGTACGGGTCGTCGAGTGCGAGATCACCATCTCCACCACCGCCGGTCGGCACACCGGTGTCTACCGGCTGGCCACCACACTGACCGATCACCAGCACTACCCGGCCGCCGAGTTGATCACCTTGTACCACCACCGGTGGGAGATCGAAACCGCCTACCTGGAACTGAAATCGTCCATCCTCGGCGGCCGGGTGTTACGCGCCCGCACCCCGGCCGGTGCCGAACAGGAGATCTACGCCCTGCTGGTCACCTACCACCTGCTGCGCACCGCGATGGCCGACGCCACCAACACCCAACCCGACATTGATCCCGACCGAGCCAGCTTCACCATCGCCTACCAGGCCGCCCGTGACCAACTCATCCAGGCCGCCAACGTCATCGCCGACACGGTCATCGATCTGGTCGGCACCATCGGCCGCCATATCCTGGCCGACCTGCTGCCCGCCCGACGACTACGGGTATGTCCCCGCATCGTCAAACGCGCCATCTCCAAATACCAGGCCCGAGGCCCGAACATCGACCGAACCAGCTACAAAGCCACTGTCGGCGTCGACATCCTCACACCCGCAGACCCTTGACGATCACTACAACAGCCAAACTTCACGGCCTTGCCTCTAGCCCCAGTGGCGAGCCGATGGCGACGACGGGCTGCCCAACCGTCAGCTCTGAGGACTTGCCGAGTTCCGCTGGGGTTAGCCCACTCGCCCCGTTGAGCTTGATAACCGCCAGGTCGTATGAGGGTGAGGTGCCAACGACGCTTGCGCTTCTCGTCGTCCCGTCGGGCAGGGTAACGGTGATCTCGCCGCCAGAACCGATCACGTGGTTGTTGGTCAGCACGTATCCGTCCGGGGTCAACACCACGCCGGTTCCTTCCGAACCGCTTCGGCTGCCGCGAACAGTGATGTCGACCGTGCTCGACGATGCTTTACCAGCCGCGTACTGCACGGTGCCGGTCTGAGCGTTGATCTGGGTGCCGGTAACAGGGTCATGCTGCGACAGCACGAGGCTGGAGCCACCACCATCAGTGATGATCATTCCGCCACCGACCCCGATGCCTCCCCCGATCACTCCGGCGATCAGCGCAGCCGCGACCACGCCTTTCCAACGTCGGGGCTCCGCGGTCCCGGGATTGGCCCGGTAGGTACTCGAGGTGCCCGGCAGCGGTCCGGCTGCAGGGCCGAATGATTCGGTAGGAGCGGTTTCCTGCCCCGGTGTGTGCTGCATGCCATCTCTGTACTCCGGCGCTCCGCCGGAACCAGCTGCTGTCATGCCACCAACAGTGCCGCGCAAATCTGAGAACTACCTTTGTGCCAGCTGTCGACTTCGTCGGAAACCAACCCGCGCCGGGCGCCGAACGGCTAGCCTGAGTTTCCCTCTTAAGCACCTGGCCAAAAGTCTTGTCCGAAACCTTCGGGTAGCCAGGGCGTGGTCCAGGGGGCTGCAGTGGCGAGTGTTTGTTCGGGGGTGCGACCGCGGAAGTAGGCGTGGGTTTGCCGGACACGGTCGGCCATGGTGGCGGGTGCGGTGTTGGCGATCCACTGTTTGAGCCCGGCCCAGACTCGCTCGACCGGATTGTCCTGCGGGCTGTACTTCGCGCCCTCGATCAGCATGAGGCGCGGGTGTTCGGCCAGCCACCGCTTGGTGATCCCGCTGTGGTGGGTGGATCCGTTGTCGCAGACAACGGCCACGACCGGCGCGTTGGGGTAGGCGTCGAGCAGGAGTTGGAGGAAGTAGCAGAACACCACGGAGACGTTCTTCACCGAAATGTGGTGGTGCCAGGCCCCGGTAGCGAGGTTGACGGCGCCGTGCACGGTGCGGCGAACGTTGCTGCCGGGAGTGAGAATCCTGTGTCGCAGGCCGGCGGGCATCCAGCAGGCCCGGACTCGGGCCAGTAGGTCGAGGTGGGTTTCGTCTTCGGCCAGTACGACCGATCCGGCGGGGAGAGCAGCGATGCGGGTCTGAATGTCGGCGCAGATGGTGTCGTGGTCGGGGTCTCCTTTGGCGATCAGGCGGGGGCGGCACCAAGTGGCTTGTTCGCGCAGCCGCCGGTAGAAGGTGCGCAGGCTCATCTGTGGTCGCCCGGCCGCACGCCAGACACGGTTGGTGGTCCAGGCTTTCGGGGTCTGTAACAGGTTTCGGATGCGTTGCCCGAGCCGTGGGCTGCCCAGGCGGGGCCGTCCACTGCGCGGCCGGTCGGGCAGCCCGTCGATGCCGTCGCGGGTGTGACGGCTGATCCATCGCCGCACGGTGACTGGGTCGTAGTGCAGTAGTTCGGCGATTTCGGGGGCACTCATCCCGGCTGCGGACAGCAGGATCATGACGATGCGGGCGGCGACACGCCACTGCCGGTGCAGGGCGGTGATCAGATCGCGGTGCTGTGCGGGGGTCAGGTCGGCGTAGATGTGTGCCGGGCGCATACTTGTTGTGGCCTCGTCGGGTCGATCCAGTTGTGGTGACCAGATCCAACCCGACGAGGTTCTTCACGTTCACAAGGGGTCTCACATCAGTAACAGACACAACTTCTGGCAACCTGCTTAACATGATCAACATCAGAGTTTCGGCTGATCAGAGGGCACGTTTCATGATCCCCGGCGTATTACCCAACTAGCTCGATCACCGCTGTGGTGTGCTCGCAGGTCACCGACGTGAGGCCGCGGAAACTCGATGTTACGCCATGGGCCGTCGGGACTGGCCGCTGCCGTACTGGGTAATACAGTGGCCCGGGTCGAAACCTAAGCGCCCCAAGGGAAATGCTGTCGAGCAATCAGCTAGCGGGGAAACGCAGGCTAGGAGCATGGGAACCTTCCTTTCATCGGATGGCAGGAAAGTTCCCATGCTCGCGCCCTAAGCAGGTTGCCAGAAGTTGTGTCTGTTACTGATGTGAGACCCCTTGTGAACGTGAAGAACCTCGTCGGGTTGGATCTGGTCACCACAACTGGATCGACCCGACGAGGCCACAACAAGTATGCGCCCGGCACACATCTACGCCGACCTGACCCCCGCACAGCACCGCGATCTGATCACCGCCCTGCACCGGCAGTGGCGTGTCGCCGCCCGCATCGTCATGATCCTGCTGTCCGCAGCCGGGATGAGTGCCCCCGAAATCGCCGAACTACTGCACTACGACCCAGTCACCGTGCGGCGATGGATCAGCCGTCACACCCGCGACGGCATCGACGGGCTGCCCGACCGGCCGCGCAGTGGACGGCCCCGCCTGGGCAGCCCACGGCTCGGGCAACGCATCCGAAACCTGTTACAGACCCCGAAAGCCTGGACCACCAACCGTGTCTGGCGTGCGGCCGGGCGACCACAGATGAGCCTGCGCACCTTCTACCGGCGGCTGCGCGAACAAGCCACTTGGTGCCGCCCCCGCCTGATCGCCAAAGGAGACCCCGACCACGACACCATCTGCGCCGACATTCAGACCCGCATCGCTGCTCTCCCCGCCGGATCGGTCGTACTGGCCGAAGACGAAACCCACCTCGACCTACTGGCCCGAGTCCGGGCCTGCTGGATGCCCGCCGGCCTGCGACACAGGATTCTCACTCCCGGCAGCAACGTTCGCCGCACCGTGCACGGCGCCGTCAACCTCGCTACCGGGGCCTGGCACCACCACATTTCGGTGAAGAACGTCTCCGTGGTGTTCTGCTACTTCCTCCAACTCCTGCTCGACGCCTACCCCAACGCGCCGGTCGTGGCCGTTGTCTGCGACAACGGATCCACCCACCACAGCGGGATCACCAAGCGGTGGCTGGCCGAACACCCGCGCCTCATGCTGATCGAGGGCGCGAAGTACAGCCCGCAGGACAATCCGGTCGAGCGAGTCTGGGCCGGGCTCAAACAGTGGATCGCCAACACCGCACCCGCCACCATGGCCGACCGTGTCCGGCAAACCCACGCCTACTTCCGCGGTCGCACCCCCGAACAAACACTCGCCACTGCAGCCCCCTGGACCACGCCCTGGCTACCCGAAGGTTTCGGACAAGACTTTTGGCCAGGTGCTTAGCAGTCCGCTGCTCAAAAAAGGGTGCCCGACACAGTACCGAATCTGGGCAATCAGCGAAGCTATCGACTTGGCATGCTGGATAGTGCTTGGCATGCGTACAACGGTCACCAAAAGCTCAGTCATGCCGTGCACCGATCGACGGGTTCTTCGCGTCGTCGAGCTGGAGAATCTCGGGATCTCTCAGTCGACGTCGTATCGTCAGGCTCGCCCCGGCGGGCCCTGGACGCGGCTCGCTCCTGGCGTCCTGCTCATCGCGCCAGGACCACCGACGATCAGAGATCGCATCAACGCGGCGCTACTACGTGCCGGGCCCGGGGCGATGATCACGGGCCTGCACGCCGCACGGCTGCTCGGGTTGAGAACTCCCCCGGAAGAGGCGGACATTCACGTGCTGATCCCGCACCGCCGCAAGGTCCAGAGCTACCCCGGAACGAAATTCGAACGGACAACCTGGACCGCCCCGGGTTTTGTGGAGACCTGATCATCTGTCTCGTGGGGCTATGCCGCTGTCGGGGGCTGCACGTGTCTGCGTTGCCAGAAGGCTTGCTCGAACTCCATCGGTGGCCTGTCGCCGCACCAGGAGTGCAACCGTTCATGATTATACCAGTAAACCCATTCCGCGGTCGCCAAGGTGACCTCGGCAGCGTTTTTCCATGGGCCGTTCCGGCCGATGAGTTCCTTTTTGTAGAGAGCGTTGACCGACTCTGCCAGCGCATTGTCGTAGGAATCGCCCGTACTGCCAACAGATCGTTCGATCCCGGCGTCGGCAAGCCGTTTCCCGTAACGGATCGAGGTGTATTGAACACCTCGATCGCTGTGATGCACCAATGCTTTACTGAGATGCTCTCTCCGGGACCACAATGCCATATCGAGCGCGTCTAGCGCAAGCTCGGTTCTCAGGTTGTCCGACACCTGCCAGCCCACGATCGCACGGGAAAACACATCCGTCACGAAAGCGGTATAGCAGAAATCGCCATCGAGAATGTCCACATAGGTCACATCGGTGACCCACAGCTGGTTCGGCGCCGGCGCCCTGAAATCTCGTTCCACCAGGTCACGCGGCCTGGTGTCCGCACTGCCGGGGATCGTCGTCCGCGGCCGGTGCCGTGTGGCCACGACCCCGGTCATGCCTTCGGCACGCATCAGTCTCTCAACCGTGCACCGCGCCACCTTCACCCCCTCGCGTAAGAGCTGTTTCCACACTTTCCGGGCTCCGTACATGCCTTTGCCCTGCTGTTCCCAGACCGCCCGGATCTCCGGGATCAGTTCCTCATCCCGCAACCGGCGATCCGACGGCTGCTCCTGACGTTTCTTCGTCGCGTAATACGTCGAGACCGCAAACCCGATCACCTCACACACCGGGGCGACACCGAATTCGCCGCTGTAGGTATCGACGAACCCGGCTATCTCGGCGGTCGAGGGTCCAGTTCCCGTGCGAAAAAAGCAGAGGCCGCTTTCAGGATCTCGTTCGCCCGGCGAAGCTCGCGGTTCTCCCGCTCCAATTCAGCGATCCGCGCGTCAGCCTCCGACATCGAGCCCGCCACCCGCTCGCCCGAGGGCCGCCGCCCCTGATCGTCCTGACGTAACCAGTACCGCAACGCCTCCGGATTGACCCCCAACTGCTGGGCCACCCGCGCGATCGCCCCACGCCCCGGACCCAGCTCCCGCTCCAGATCACGCACCATCCCCACCGCGCGCTCCTTCAACTCCACCGGGTACTTCCTCGCTGCTGCCATGCCGTTCATCCTTTCCAGAACCAACGGCCTCCAACAAACCCGGGGTGGTCCAACCCGACTACCGAAACCAATTCATGTCAACGGTATTCCGGTCGCCCCTCCGGTGCGGGCAGTCATGGATGGTGCCCGTACTTGGCAGACCTGGACCGTGACGGAAAGCCTGCTGTTCGAGGCGATTCAGCAGGAGAATCTCTGCCGGTTCGAGGACCTCGTCGCCGAGATGGAGCTCGGCAGCAGGCGCGGAACAGCAGTGCCACGTGCAATTCTCCGCACGTTCAAGGACTCACCAACGCCGTTCCGGGGTGTCCAGTCACGGGGCGCGCCACCAGCGGCTCTGCGTGAACGGAACGCGGCCTGAGGGTCCATGGCATTGGGTCCGGGGCTGGTGCTCGACGGGTTTCCGGGGCAGCATGCCAGGCATCGACCGCGTCGTGGGAGGTGCTGTGGCAAGCGCTGGACAACCACCAACTCTGGTCACTGCCCGCCGGCTCGTCGCAATGGCCGACCAGCCGCACGTGGATGCGGATCGGCCCGCTCTGGCGAGCCTGGGCGAATGGATTGTCGGCGTCGGTGATCTCGGTGACCTGCGCCGCCGCATGCCCGAAGCCGAGCTGGTGGACTTCGGAGACGCGACGATCGTTCCGGGGTTCAACGACGCTCACCAGCATCCGACGATGATGGCTGCGAACCAGCGGGGCGTCGACGTGTCGGCGGCGATTTCTCATGTTGCTTTGCTTGATGAGCTCAGGGGCGGCGCCCGCGACACGCTTCCCGGGCAATGGGTGCTCGGGACTCGCTACGACCACGGAAAGTCGACTGGTGGCAAGCCGCTGACCCGCGCGGACCTCGACGAGGTCACCTATACCCATCCGGTGCTTCTGATCAACATCGGTGAGAGCGCCGCGCCGCCCGGTGGGGGGCTCACCAGAGACGCTGCAGGCCACCTCAACGGGGTGGTGCACGAGCAGTCGCTGTTCGAACTGGCTTATCCGTCTCTCTCCTACGGGCGCCTGGTGTTCCCAGTTCAGGACGGTGAAACCGCACTGGCACAGCTAAAAAGCACGCTTCGAGAGCTCAATGCCGCGGGAATAACAAGTGTCGGCGACGCGATGGTCGACCCCGCCGAGCTGACGTTGTTGCAGGAGGCGCACCAACGCGGTGAGCTCACCGCGCTGCTGACCTATCGGCATGTAGACACGTTCCACGCGGCTGGGCTGCGCACTGGTTTCGGCGACCACTGGCTTCGAATAGGCGGTGTCAAAGCGTTCGCGGACGGAGCCGTCGCAGGCGGAACCCGCCTGGTCGAGGAGCCGTTCTACGGCACCGATGATCACGGGATCCAAACACTGCGCACCGACGAACTCAACGACTTGCCGCTTCGCGTGCATGCCGCCGGATCCCGGCTCTCGATCCACGTCAACGGCGACCGGGCGATCAAGCTTGTCCTCGACAGCCTTGAACGGGCCAGAGCAGCACATCCGGTGATCAGGACAGCACATCGGCTTGAGCACTGCAGCATGGTGGACACGGAGATTCTAGCGCGGATGAAAGCCTTGGACGCCATTGCTCTCCGTTCGGTAGCTATGTTGCGTTCCACGGTGACAAGCTCCTCGACTACTACGGCGAGGACCGGCTGGAGCGGATGTACTCCCATCGAAGCCTGCTGGATGCGGGCGTTCCAGTGGCGGGTCGAGCGATTTCCCCTGTGGTCCCTTCGAACCTCGCCAGTTGCGTCACCCAAACCTTCACGGCCGGGCGGACTGTAGGACGTGTTCTCGGGCCGTCGCAGGAGATCAGTGCTCAGGAAGCGCTCGTGATCTACACCACCCGTTCAGCACACGCAACCGGCGAAGCCTCCGTCAAAGGCCGACTTTGCGTCGGCAACCTGTTGCGCGGCACGGCGTGTTCGGGTGAGGCTCTCGCGGATTTCGTCGTGCTGTCGGACGCTCCGCTGGCAGTCGACCCGAAACCCTATCGGGCATTCACCCTCACCAAACCTGTGTCGGCGGGCGGCCGGCCTGGCGCGACAAGGAGGATCGGCCGTGACTCTCGAAACGACGACCAGGACTGCGAAACAACCAACATCGAACCCAGCATCAGAACAGGCGCGCGACGCACTGGCCTGATTGGAGGGAGCATGGGAACCTTCCTGTCACCCACGCCGCGAAGGTTCCCTCGCTGAGTCGGATTCGACGGCCGGGAGGGATACGTGCTCAAGGAACGAAAATCGCTGTGGTGGTTGTTGGGGCCATTCGTGCTTTATGTGCTGGCCCTCCCGCTATACAACAGGATCGAACCCGTTGTTCTGGGCTTGCCGTTCTTCATGTTCTGGACGTTTTTGGCGACGTTGCTGACCCCGGCGTGCATCTGGCTTGCCGCTCGCAAAGATCCGTTGTGGCGAAGTGATCGGGAGCGTCGGCGTGGTGACGGCGAATGAGTACTAGCGCTGCGGTTTCGGTCGGAATTTTCGCCGTGTTCATGCTGGCGGCGGTCGCATTGGGCCTCCTTTCGCTACGGGGCCGGGACCGCGCGAATCTCGCCGAATGGTCGATCGGTGGCCGGAGCCTCGGCGTTGCGTTGATCTTCGTGCTGATGGCGGGCGAGACCTACACGAGCTTCAGCTACCTCGGCGCGGCCGGCTGGTCCTACAACTACGGGATGCCGGTGTTCTACCTGCTGGCATACCTGGCGATCGGTTTCGCCGTCGGCTACGTCATCGGGCCGATCCTGTGGCATTACGCCCACCGGAACAAGCTGCACAACATCACCGACATAACCACATACCGGTTCGATTCGCCGTGGTTCGGGGCCGCGGTGGCGATACTCACCACTGTGTTCCTCTTGCCGTACATCCAACTTCAGATCACGGGGATGGGTGTTGTCGTTTCCACGATCAGCTACGGCACGATCAGCTTGGGAACCGGCTATCTCATCGCATTCGTCGTGACCGAAGCGTTCATCATATTCTCGGGTCTGCGCGGTAGTGCCTGGGTGTCCATCCTCAAGGACAGCCTGGTGATCATCACGTTGCTGGTCGTTTTCATCTGCGTTCCGGTGGAATATTTCGGCGGCCTCGGCCCGATGCTGGATCGGCTCGTTGCGGAACGCCCCGAATGGCTCGTACTGCCAGGTCAAGGCACGGAGTCCCTGGGCATGCTGTGGTTCGCCACCACGGGTCTGCTCAACGGTGTCGTCTACACGATCTTTCCGACCACTGTGGCCGGTTACCTGGGGGCGAAGAATCCGGGTGTGCTTCGCCGCAACGCGATCATTATGCCTTTCTACCAGGTGTTGTTGTTCGTTCCGATCCTCTTGGGTTTGGCCGCGGTGTTCGTGGTTCCTGGGCTTGAGGATTCCAACCTGGCGATGTTCAAGCTCGTCGTCGACTCGATGCCGGCTTGGCTGGTCGGCCTCGTCGGGGTCGCCGGGGCGTTGTCATCGATCGTTCCGATGGCGGTCTTCATGCTCGTGATCGGCACGATGTGGGGGCGGTCCGTCCTCGGCGTGCATCCCCGAACGGCACCACATCAGAAGCAGTTGTCCCAACTGGTCACCTTCCTCGTCGGGCTGGTGGCGTTCGTGTTCACCTTCATCTCGCCAAGCACCCTGGTGCAGTTGTCAGTCCTCTCCTACCAAGGCCTGGCGCAACTCCTTCCGGTAGTGCTGATCAGTTTGCTCTGGAAACGCATGTCGACCGCGGGCGCTGCCTCCGGGCTCGCAGCGGGAGTGGTCGTTGTCGCCGTGCTCGTTGTCACCGGCAACGACCCCTGGCTTGGGATCAACGTCGGATTGCTCGGGCTCGCGGTCAACATCTTGGTCAACCTTGCGGTGACTCTCGCGCGCCCCGCTACCGCACCACCGGAACGACTCGCCGTGGATGAACTATCCGAAGCAGTATCACCGCGGGCGTGACTATCGAGTGCAAGGGAACCTTCCGACCAGCTGGCAGGAAGGTTCCTTTGCTCTCATCGACGGGTCATTGAGCGTTGGGAGCTGATTCGGAAACCCCGAACCGACCGCTGGTGCTCGGGTTGCCACCGATGTCGACGGGTCCGGATGGCACTGGCTTGGCTGTGGGATACCACCGTTTGGCGATCTCCCAAGAAGCGTCGATCAGGGCACCCGCGTGCGCGAACGAGTACGGCGAGAGGCCCACCACCGATGGGGCGGGCACCACGTAGAGCTCGCAGCGCGTCGCGTTCAACTGCATATCAAGCCGCGCGGCAGACACCATCGCTGCCCCGAGCGCTGCGCCGTTCACTCCGCCGACCGACCTCGGCGGCGTCTTCGGCGGTGGCCAGGTCGCGATCGAACCGATCCCGCGCCTGCGCCGGTTGAATTCGAACGGTTCAGTGCCGCCGCACGGCAGCACGAAAACACGCTCCGCCCCGCGCTCAACAGCGCGGCTGATGGGCATGAACGCCGCCGGGCCACCGTCCACCAGCCAACGGTCCCCAACCTTCACCGGCGGGAACATCCCAGGAATCGAGCACGACGCGACCAGCGGAGGAAGCGCCGGACCGCTTTCGAAATACACCGGCTCACCGGTGTCCAGATCGGTTGCGGTCACGGTCACCGAGATCTGCGCGTCCTCCAACCGGCGAAACGGCAGGTTGTTGTGCAGCCAGCGCGCCAACCCGTGGTTGCCCATCACGTGGTTCGACAAGCCGAGTTTTCCCGCGAATATCCGCGTGGGTTGGATCGGGAAGACATCCGTGCGCCGCATCGACATCCAGAGCTCGCGGAGTTTTGCCGCCCCACGAGGCGTCGGGTCGCCAGCAAACCATGCTGCGTTCAGCGAGCCAGCGGAGGTCCCGACGAGCAGGTCGGGTTCGACACCGGCCTCGAACAATGCCGTAACGAGGCCGGCCTGGATTGCTCCGAAGGTGGAGCCACCCGGCAAGACCCAAGCCGTACGCATCAGCAATGTCCCTTCTGCGTTAGTCCTGTCCCGAGGCTAGTCGCGAACACCGGCGGCACACGTCAGCCGTCGCCGGGATCACCTCGACGACGCTGCCGCTTCACCTCGCCGCGCCGCTTTTTACCAGCGAGACGGCGCTGCTGCGATCCCTTGGTCGGCTTGGTGCGGCGCCGTTTGGGGGCGGGTGGAGCGACGGACTCGGCTAGCAGTTTTGCCAGCCGTTCCCGCGCCGCTTCACGGTTTGCAAGCTGCGCGCGATACTCCGAGGCCGCAATCGTGATCACGCCATTGACGAGGCGGTGAGCGAGGCGCTCCATCGAACGTTGCCGTAGGAGTTCTGGGACCGACGCTGAGCGAGCTAGATCGAAGGAAAGTTCGACCCGCGAGTCCGTCGTGTTAACACCCTGCCCACCAGGACCGGAGGATCGCGAGAAACGTTCGGATAGCTCGGCCGCAGGAATGGTCCAGCGGCTGGTGACGGGCAGGTCTGCGGGCATACCAATCAGGATGCCCCACACCGTTTCCGCAGTGCAGCGACGGCACCACCCGCCGAAATCGAGGCCGGAATGCCTCGTCTGGATAGCGGCTCCGGCTGTTGAAGCATGGGGAACCTTCCTGTCATGGCCGTGACAGGAAGGTTCCCATGCTCGCGCTCCCAGCCGGGGGTTACCGCGCTGGGCGCCAGCCGGCTACGCCGCCGGGGACCGGGGCATCAGAGTCGTACGGAGTGCGGGTGAAGATGAACGTGTTCAGGTCCAGGTGCGTGGGAACACCGCTTTCGTCCCGGCCCACGCGCAGAATCTCTCCTGCGTAGTAGCCGTCCAGTCCGGTCCAGGTGCCATCCGGGTTGGCCCGGAATCGTGAGGCTCGCCCGCGTCCCTGCCACGGCGAGAGGTCGAGCAGCCCATCGCGAAGAACCCGCAGCGCATAAGGTGTCGGGCCCCAATACCACTGGCCGGTGAGCTCCAGGAGTTGCAGGTCCACGTCTCCGCGGGGCTCCCACGCGGCCGGGATCCGTGGTTCGTGTTCTGCGAGCAAATCCAGCAGATCGGTCGCCAACGCCCCTGTGACACCTGCTGTGGTGTTGGCCATGAAGATCACGCCGGTGGCTTCGGCGGGGTCTGTCCAAACAGTCGCCAGGAAGCCGGGCATCGAGCCGGTGTGCCCGGCCAGTCGGCGTCCGCGGTACCGCATCAGCTGCAATCCGAGCCCGTAGCCGCCCCGCCATTCGGGGCCATCGTCGACCGACCCGGGCAACCGCATCTCGGCAACCGTGGCTGGGTGCAGCACCTCGCCGGTGTCGCCACTCACGAAACGCGCCCAGCTGGCCATGTCTTCGAAGGTCGACCACAGCTGGCCGGCAGGGGCCATCGCCCCCGCATCCTCGGCTGGCTCAGGAAGGACCACGTCCGCCCACGGGTGCACGGCGAACCCCTCCGCGTGCGGCGCGACGGGGCTCAGCGTGGTCCGTTTCATGCCGAGCGGTTCGAGGATCTCGCGTTGCAGGACCTCGCCCCACGGAGCTCCGCGCAACCGGGATACGAGCTCGCCCAGCACCCCGAAGCCGACGTTGGAGTAGTGGAAGCCGTGCCGAGGTGTCGGGCGCCGTGCGTGTTCGTCGATGGTGGACAGCAGTTCGTCGGCGCTGCCGCCCGGGGTTCGCTCCCACCACTGCCCAGCGGGTTCCGCAGTCAGCCCACTCGAATGCGAGAGGATCTGGCCGATGCTTTGCTTTCCGATCGAGGTGCCCGGCACGTACTCGTCGAGCTTGTCGGCGAGGTCGAGGCGACCCTCGTCGCGCAGCCGCATCACCAGCACCGCGACGAAGGTTTTCGTGATCGAACCAACTCGGTACTGGGTGTCCGTTGTGGAGGGCCGACCGCCGACTTGTCCGCGGGTGTCCACCCAGATCGTCTCACCATCGCGGATCAGCCCCGCGATCAACGAGGGAACACGGTTTTCACTCTGTTCCACGGCCAGACGCCGCAGCAGTGCGCGCTGGGTGGAGGGCAGCAGACTCGTCATGCCCTCATGCTTTCACTCCGCCAAATCGCGAGGGTGGAGCATTCGGCGTTCCCACGCCGTCAGACGGCCTGTTCCTCGGCGAGTGACAGGAAGGTGCCCATGCTCTCGTGGAGTCGTCAGCGTCGACTGCGCCGGTTGACTCCTCGGGTGATTCCGACCATCTCTGCAGGAAACTGCACCGGCAGTTTCCCTAGCATTGCGAGGACCAGGATGAGCAGGACGAGCACGATCCATCCGGTCCACCCGAGAAGGCCCACTGACGCGTTGTCGACGGGATGTCCGGCCATGCTGAAGACCGTGCCCAAACCAGCCGCCGCATTGAGAAATCCGTGGGCGATCGTCGGCGGCCAGACACTGCGCGAAACGAGCCTGAGCCAGCCGAGCAACGTTCCCACCAGGGTGCAGAAGCACACCATCATGATGACCGCCACCACGATGGGGAGCGTCGGGTAGTTGTAGCCGAGGATCAGCACCGGCACGTGCCAGAGACCCCAGAGCACCCCGGTCGTGAGGAACGCGCCGGGCTGCCCGAGGGGCAGCAGCGCCTGAGTGAGGTAGCCACGCCACCCCAGTTCTTCACCGAGCGCGGGAATGATCTGCAACCAGCCCAGTCCGAAGACCATTGCGATCTGGATGAGCGCGATCACCCCGGGTGGCGTTTGCGGTGCCGAACCCACCACTGTGGGCCCGGCCTGTTCTGCGAGCCCGGAGAAACCTGTCCAGTCGGCTTGGTAGACCCCCAGCAAATAGCCCACCAACAGCGCGAGGGCCATCACCAGCGGAGGCCCCACCCAGGCAATCAGGACATAAGGCCACCATTTCTTGATGCCGCCGGGATTTGTGATTCCCAGGCTGCGCAGCAATTTCGGTCGTGGGCTGATCCACTTGTTGACCACTAACGCCGCGACAGCGGGCATGAACATCATGACCGCGAGAAAGAGCGGTGCCCAATTCCACGACAGTCCTTTGCCGGTCAGCCACAACGGCAAGGTCAACAGCCATGCCGGCACATAGGTAATTGCGACGAAACTGACAACGCCCCGGACATCGACCCGGTCATGCTCGGTGCTCACGTCGGCATTTTGCCAACCCTTGCTGAGCTCCTGCTGAGGGTCGCCCCTGCTGTGAGCATGGGAACCTTCCTGTCATTCCTGACAGGAAGGTTCCCATGCTCACACGTCCACCTGCAGCGCTGACCAATTCGGGAAGCAGGCGGGGGACGTCCGGAGATGGCCGTGATGGCGGTTCGCTGGCGCCGCCATGCGGGGGCGCGAAGCGGGCATCCGACGAGACGCCCTTGTGGGCTGACAGCAGCGAAAGTCAGCGCGTCCGCGAGCCGGTCCTCTAAACCTGGCTCGCATTCGAAAGGTCCGTGCCTGCCGAACGAGCGGGCACGGACCTCATCTGCGTCAGATCCCTTACGGGGTGCCCGGCAGCGGTGCTGCCGGTAGGCCTTCGTGGACCTTCGTCATCGCGGCAAACCAGGTTCGGGCCGGCACCTTGCCGCCGTAGATGTTGCCGCCGTTCTTGCCGCACAGGTACGGGGGCGCGTCGCCACCGCCGTCGCAGATCCCTTGGGGGCTGTTCCCGTCAGCGTAGGTCAGGACCGCACCCGCCATCTGCGGGGTTGCCGCCAAGAACCCCGCGGACTGGTGGAGTTGGGTCGTCCCGGTCTTGCCGATCATGGGGCGGTTCCAGCCGACGCTCTGCGCTGCCGCGCGCGACGTGCCGTCGGTGTCGTCCTTGCTCATGCCCTGGGCCAGCGCCGCCGCGACCTGCGGGGACACGGCCTGCTCGCAGCCGGGTTCATTGAGCTGCACGGGGTTGCCGTGCCGGTCCTTGATCTCTTCGATCGGCGTCGGCGGGCAGTAGACGCCGTCGCTCATGATCGTTGCGGCGACGTTGGACAGTTCCAGCACGCTCGTCGGGGTGTAGCCGAGGGTGAATGCGCCGCGGTTGCCCTTCTTGATCGCGTCGGCCTGGGACGGGCCGTTCGAGCCGTCGGGCTTCAGGCCCTGGCCGCTGGTGTTGACGGCGGTCATCCCGTTCCGCAGCCCAAGACGCGCGGCCATGTCAACGACGTTGTTGAGTCCGGCCCTCTCCTGCAATGCCACGAACGCCGTGTTCGGGGACGTGGCCAACGCCATCTGCAGCGTCCTCGGCCCCGGCTGCACCCCGTCGGCGTTCGAGACGGTGTACGGCGCGGTCCCGTTCTTGTACACGCGGGACGTGTAGGACGGCGGCACGTCGAGCGTGTCGTAGATGCTCATGCCTTGTTCGATCGCGGAGGCCGCTGTGAACACCTTGTAGATCGAGCCGGCACCGAAGGGCTGCACCCTGCTGACGATGTCGTAGGCCGTCTGGCCCTTGCTCGCGTCGTTGCCGTAGTCGCGGTTGGCGACCAGCGCCCGGACCTTGTGCTTGTCCTTGCCTGGTTCGACCATCGCCATCGCGTTCGCGATGCCCTCGGTCTGGGTAGGTACCTGCGCTTCGGCGGCGGCCTTGGCCGCGTCGGTGGCCTTGCGGTCGAGAGTGGTGCGAATTGTGTAGCCGCCGCTCTTCAGCTTGTCGCTGTCGATGCCGAGCCGGTCGAGGTAGTCGACGAGGTAGGTGCAGAAGAAACCGTCGGTGGCACCGTCGCCGACGCCGACGCAGCCGTTCGGCGGCCGCCCGAGAGGCGACATCACGCCGAGCGGCTCCTTCTTGGCGATTTCCGCGTCTTCCTTGGTGATGCGAATGTTGTTGTTCGGGTCCGCCATCAGGTCGATCACGAGGTTGCGCCGTTGCATCGCGTCTTGCGGGTTGCTGTTGGGGTTCAGCGACCCCGGCTGGTTGACGATCGCGGCGAGCAGCGCGGCCTGGGCGATGGTCAGCTTGTCGGAGGTGGTGCCGAAGTAGGTCTGGGCCGCCGCACCGACGCCGAACGTCTGGTTGCCGAAGGGCACCACGTTGAGGTATCCGGTGAGGATTTCCTCCTTGGTCATGGTGTGTTCGAGTTCGACGGCGATCTTCGCCTCGCGGAGCTTTCGGGCGACCGTCGATTCCTTGGCCTTCTCGGCCTCCACCGCGTTGTTCGCCGCGACGTGCACGAGGTAGTTCTTCACGTACTGCTGGGTGATCGTGGATGCACCCTGCGCGGCCGAACCGCTGCTGACGTTGGTCGCCAGCGCACGCATGGTGCCGTGCCAGTCGACGCCGCCGTGGTCCCAGAAGCGCTTGTCCTCGACCGCGGTGATCGCGGCCTTCATGGTGTCCGAGATCTGGTCCGGCGGCGTTTCGATGCGGTAGTCCTTGAAGAAGTACGCGATCGGCGCGCCGTCCTTGTCCGTGACGGTGGTTACCTGCGGCATGTCCCGCCTCGCCAGGGAACCTGACATTCTGGACATGGCGTCGCTCGTCTGGTTGACCATCGCCCCGGCACCGGTCGCCATCGGCAGCAGCAACGCCGCTACCAGCACGCCGGCCAGGACGCACAGCCCGAACATCTTCAACAGCACGCCGCTGCGCACGCCAGCCCCAATCACCAAGTGTCCAAACGACTTGACCACCGATCGCGGGGCGCAGTGCCCACCCAGGCCCCGTCTTGTCCATCCACCGACTGGCCGACGAGCTTACCGCCGACCCGCACACGCGGAACCAGTCGACACCTGTTTCTCTTTGCTGTCAGTCGATTCGTTGATATCACATCCTCCGATCCCGGCGGCGCTGCACCAAATGGCCGAGTCCTGGCCGACAACCCCACGGGTCCGGATCAGATCACTACACTTGGTGACCACCGTAGTTGATCACGCGGAGGAAAAATGACCGACCCGTTCCTGGATTCCCTGGCCACCGCGCTCGCCGGGCAGGTTGCCACCGCGCTGGGCAAAGCCGGAAGCCAGGCCCTAGTGAAGGTACGCGAGCTCGTGCGCCGCAGGTCGCAGAACGATCCGGAGACGCAGGCCGCGCTCGAAGCCGCCGAGCAGGAGTCCGCGGGTAAGCCGCAGATCAAGGCCCTGGCCGAACGGCTGGACCAGGTTTGCGGAGAGGATGCCGCTTTCGCCGAGCAGCTGCGCGCCGAAGGCGCCGAAGTGCACAAAGCCATCTCGGCCGCCGACGACGGCGTGGTCAACGTGAACCACGGCGAGGTCAACAACCTGATTCAGGCGCGCGAGATCAAGGGCAACATCACGTTCAGCTAGCGCGCCGATCCGTCTCGTTCAACTCCGCCAGGTACTGGTTGTAGGCGGCGAGTTCCGGATCACCCCCAGCATCGACCGGCGGCGCCGGTGGCGGCACGAGCGGCCGCTTCCGCCGCATTACGGGCGGCGCCTCCTCGGTGACCTCCGGTCCGACCGCTTCTTCCTGAAATGCAGCTTCCGGTTCTGCCTCGTCCCCGCGGTGCACCTCCATGCGCGTCAGGCGGATCCACAAGAAGATCGTGAACACGCCGAACAGCGGCCACTGCAGCGCGTAGCCGAGGTTCTGGAAGCTCCCCCCAGCTTCGTGCGCACGATCCCACTGCCACACGGCCAGGAAACCGGTGGCGACCGTGGCCACGACGAACAGCGCGTGCAGAAGCAGCCAACGCGGAGTCAACAGGCTGCGGTACACGTCCCGAATTCTAGGCGGTCCCGAGCAGGCGGGCGGCCCGGCGTCGTCACAGCCCGTTCCCACCCGCCTCATGAATCACGATCCGGCGTGCTGAAATCACGCGGCACTTGTGTCCAAAAACACACCACAACCTCACCGGCTGGCGTGAGCAAGGGAACCTTCCTGTCACCGCTCGCCGGCCAGTATCCGGCCCTTCTCAATCACCACTCGTGCACCGGATGGCAGGAAGGTTCCCATGCTGCACGTTTCCGGCCTGTCCAAGGCACGCGGCAGGACCGGCCCTGCATTTGCGGTGAACGCCGACGGCAGCCGCTGGTGACAGGAAGGTTCCCTTGCTCTCAGCTCCGCCTGCGGCGGGCGGTCGTCAGGGGGATGCAGATGGTGATGAGGATCGCCGCGACCGCGAAGGTCGTCGGGTAGCCGGACAGGGTGACCAGGGCGCCGAAACCGATGGCGCCGAGGCCGTGGCCCGCGTCGTAGGCGATGTTCCACGCGGTGCTGGCGGGCCCGGACTCGGTTCGTTCGAACATCACGACCAGGGTGATGTTCTGCACCGCACCGAACCCGGCTCCGAAGGCGGCCGCGCCGAGCAGGGCGAGCGGGTCGGCTCCCCACGCAGCAACCGCGAGCAAGCCCGTGCCCAGGCCTGCCAGCAGCACGGCGGGGACCAGGACGCGGTGTTGGCCGAGTCGGTCGCCGAACTGTCCTGCGGCCCACCGGCCCAGCATCGTGGAGGCGCCGAAGACCATCAGCGCGGCCGGGGCAACCGACCCAGCGACTGCCAACGGCAGGAACGCCGTGAGCCCACCAGCTGCAACCGCCGCAGCGGTCATGACGGTCCAGGGCGGCAGCAACGCGAGGGGAAACGCAGGGGCGTCTGAGTGCTGCGCGGGCTTAGCCCGCACTCGCGACATCCCCAGCACAGCAGCAGTGGCCGCCACGGGCAGGGCACCAGCGATCCAGAACAGCGGGCCGAATCCGATCTGCTGCGTCAACCACACGCCAGCGGAGAGGAACAGGACGTTTGGCAGGCCGACCGACAACCCGTAGAGCCCAGCCGCCCGGCCGCGTTGCGCAGCGGGTACGAGCTCGACCACCAGCGCTGCGCCGGTCACCGTGAGGAGGCCGAAGCCGACTCCTCGCATGCTGGAAACACCGAGCAGCAGCCACAGGTCGCTGGACAGCGCGTACAACGGGGTCGGCAAGCCGATCAGCATCGTGCCCGAGGCGAAAGCAACGCGGTGGTCGATGCGTTTGAGCAGCCATGGCATGCCGAGCTGGGTCAGAACTGTCACCAGCATGAAAACGGCGTTGGTCGCGCCGGCCGCAACCTCACCAGCACCGCCCGTTACCGCCCATAGCGGGACGACCGGAAGCAGCAGCACGTATCCCGCAAAACCGCCGACGGTCGCTACCAGCAGATGCCGAAAAGACCGATGCTGCAACGCTGTTGTGTCCTTGACGCGGGGTTCTTCCGGGATTCGCACCAGTTCTTTGATAGGCGTGCAGCCAACTTTTGTCCATCCGGCTCCAAGAGTCCGAGATGTCCACTCATGGCCGATTGTGGCTTTGGCCGTGATCGGTTTGGCTGGGGCCGTCACTGCGACGGCGAGGAGTTCTGCATGAACCGGATGCGCGTGCTGGCCCTGGCAGCCGTGGTCGCGGGGTCGGCAATCTTTCCTGCGGCGGCCACCGCTCCGGTGACGATGCCGGCCCACCACCGTGCAGCGAAGAGCCGCGGGAGAACCCGATCAGCGAGTTCACCAGCTACGACGAACTCCTCGTCGAGCTCGATCGGATCGAGCGGGTCAGCGCGGGGCGGGTCGCGGTGGAGACCGTCGGTGAGTCGAGCCGGGCCGTGACATGTTCCTCGCGCGCGTCGGCACCGGCCCCAAGGTCGTGTTCGTCACCGCCGAGGTCCACGGCAACGAGAAGACCGGACCAGACGCGGTGCTCGATCTGCTCGACTTCCTGGGCACCTCGGATTCCAGCCGGGCCAGGCAGATCCGCGAGAAGCTGACCGTGGTGGCGATGCCGAAGATCAATCCTGGCGGGGCGGTACTGGACCGACGCGGCAACGACATGACGTGGCAGGAGGTGCAGGAGCGCTTCCCGCAGCTGGCGACCGCACCGCCGGCGTGGAACTACTACACCGCGCCCCGCAAGGCGATAACTACTCGCGCGGCCCGGTTTCGACGTCAACCGGGACTACAACCCAAACCTCGACTACCAGCCGCAGCCGCAGGACTTCCCCGGCAGCGGCGGTCGGCCGGGTTGGTTCATCAGCCCGGAGAAACAGCTCAACGTGGCCGCATACAACGCACTGCGGGCCGCGGCCAGCAAGAACCCCGACTGCGGCAACATCACCCTCTACTCGCAGGACATCAACCTGCCGGGCACCGGACTCGGCGCGTTCCAGCTCAACGGCAGCGGCGTGGTGCTGTTCGAGGTGCGCGGCCAGACCCAGACCCTCGGCGAGCAGCATCGTGGGATGCTGACCCGAGCGGTCTACATCGGACTCGAAGGGATCCTCTCGTCTGTCGCCAGCGGCCAGGCCGACCACCTCGACCCCGCCGCCTACGACCGGATTCCGCCGCCGACCGCGGCCAGCAGACCATGACGGCGACCACCGACATCGAATCCCGACCAATCGATCAGCCGTGAGCGGCGCTCGTCGACTGCATCCGCGCATCGCGAGCGCCGCTCGTCTTACGGACACCATGGAAAAGACCTGGTCGCGGTAGATTCCCTGGGTGGTAGGTGACAGGAAGGTTCCCATGCTCACATCAGCTCCCCGAGGGGACTGGGGTTCGGGCGCTGCTGATCGCTTGTTGGCGCTTGCCGCTGCTGCTAGGGCCAAAGCCGCGAGTGCGAAGGTGACGGTGCTGAAGGCGGATACCGCTGCAGCGCCGCTGGTTGGCGCCAGATCCAGGTAGACCGTGCCGAAAACAGCGACTCCCACCACCCCGCCGATCTGCAGGATTGTGTTGAACAGTCCACTCACGTCAGTCGCGTGGCGGGTTTCGCCGATGCTCGTCACGTGGTCGAGCGTGGCGCTGAACGCCGCTCCATACCCCAACCCACCGAGGCCGAGCAGGGCTTCAGCAGGCCCCCGTTGGACGTGGCAGGCCACCACCGGCAAGCGCCAATCCCGGCGAATGCGGTGGCGAGCAGGGGCGGCCTCACCACGTCCCTGCTGAAGGCCCGATGCGGACAGGTCATCGCGGATCGACGGCGCGGCGATGCTGACGATGGCTATGTCCACATTGCCGAGGACAATCCCGCCCAGCAGCGCGGCGAGCTGCCAGTTGGACCCGCGCACCTGTGGTGCCGGTCCGATCACCGAACCCCTCTTCACCACGACCAGGCTTCTTGCCTGACATGAGTGAATCGGAGGACGAGGACCGATGCTGGCGAGCTTCGGACGTGGCAATCCGGCTCAGCGCCGCGGGATTCAGGACCCCAGTTCGTCGAGCGCCGCCTGCGCCGCGGCGAGTTCCGCGCGCAGTTGCTCGACGCGGGCGCGCTGCTGTTCGCGGGCGGCGTCGACCAGCGGTTCCACGGCTGCCGCGACGTCGTCGTGCAGCGCCTTCGCGGCTTGGGCGACGGCGTTCGCGGCGACCGGTGTCGGGCGCACCACGCGCTTCTTGCCGGTGCTGACCTCGACGCTCCACTGACCGTCCTGGTCGGCTGTCAGCGTCACCGTCGCTCCGCCGATCGGCTTCGCCTGCCGCGGCTTGCGGCGTGGCGCCGCGTCCCCGGCCGGCTTCGCCGACGTCGAGGCACCTGCGGGAGCCGAGGCCGCGGCGGCGCGGGGCTTTGCCGGAGCCGCTGGTTTCGCCTGCTCCGCAGTCGGCTTCGCCCGTCCCACCGGCGGCTTCGCCGGTGGAGCGTCGGCCGTCCGCGGCTTCGCCGCGGACTTCGCCGGTGGCTCGGGTGGTGCCGCTTTCTTGCGGGGTGGTTTAACCTTCGTGACCTCGGTGGCCGAGAAGGACAACACGTCCCTCGATCCGGCCGGGCGGACTTGGATGAAGTCGCCTTCAGCTGGTTCGCCGAGCGCGACGACCTTGCCGGATCGGCCTTCCGGGACGCCTACGGCCGAACCGGTGAACCACACCGTCGGGGTGGTTCCGGTGCTCAGGTCTTCGCGGAGTTCGCGGAGTTCGTCGGACGACAGCGGTGACATCGCCGCCCCTTGCTCAAGGGTGAGCCCCGGTCGGGGCTGCTAGACAGTGACGCCACCACTATATCGAACGCCCGTGCGAAGCTTCAACGGGATTGGCGGACCGTCGTCCCGTAGTCGCCCAGGTCCGCCTTCCGGGTTCGCAGCCAGTACTTCCAGGTGAATCCGGGCCGGATCGTGCGGTTGACGCCGTTCTCGTCGAGGTACCAGCTCCGGCAGCCACCGGCCGACCACACCGCGTCGGCGAGCGCGGTCTGGATGTCGGAGTTGAAGGAGTCCTGCACCAACTGCCGCACGTCGATCTGCCCCAGCTTGCCGCGGCAGACCGGCCGCAGACAGCTGAGCACATAGTTGATCTGCGACTCGATCAAAACACCACGGAGTTGTGGCCGAGCCCGGTGTTGGACCCCAGCAGGAAGAGCTTGCGTCCGTCGCGGCCGACGATGCTCAGGTGGTCGAACGCGTCGGTGACGTGGAAGCGGTGCCGTAGATGATCGCGTCGACAGGGTGCTCCTGTCCATCTCCAGTCAGCACGGATCGCGGTCTGACCTCGGCCACCCCAGTGGTCACCACGTCGACATGGGACATGTTCAGCCGGGTAGTCGATGCAGAGCAGGATCCGCTTGCAGCCCATGGAGTAGTCCGGCGTCACCGCGGCGCGCAGCCTCGGGTCTTTGACTGCCTTGCGTATGTAGCGCTCGGTCAGCTGCTCGACGATCTTGCCGAGGCGGCGGTTGAACACCGCGGAGTAGCGCGCTTCCAGCACCCAGTACAGCGCAGCGCGGGCAGCCCGCTGGACCAGTGGAGCGTTGCGGAAAAGGCGCTGCACCGACTCCGGGATGGGCCGGTCCGGTTTTGGCTGGACCCACGGCGGACTGCGCTGGAACAGGTGCAGTTGAGCGCCTTCTTGGCGATGCGCGGCACGAACTGGATGGCGCTTGCACCAGCGCCGATCACCGCGACCCACTTGTCTCAAGGTCGTAGTCGTGGTTCCACTCGGCGAAGTGAAACACCTGACCCTCGAAGCTCTCCACGCCGGGCAGTTCCGGGTAGCTCGGGATGCGCAGGGCGCCGACGCCGGACATCAGCGCGCGACCGAATTACTCAGTTCCGTCCGCGGTGGACACCGTCCAGGTGCCGTTGCACTCGTCGTGGAATTCACCTCCGGACTGCTCGGGGCCGCGCGCCCAGACCTCGATCCGGTGCAGCTGGAGGCGTTCACGGAGGCGATCATCGGCGCCTCCGAGCGGCTCGCCCTGTGGCGGGACCGCCGCCCGGATATCACCGCGGAGCAAGCCACGAGCCACCTGATGAAACTGTTCGCCCCCAGCCTCACCCCGGGCCACTGACACATCCGGCAGCCCCGACACGCACAGTAAACCCACCGCGCATCCTCGCCTTGTAGCAAGGGAACCTTCCTGTCACCCGCGTGCCAATAGCTCCCGGCGTTTCCGCTGCAAGGGAACCTTCCTGTCACCTAACGCCTGCCAGCACGCCTTTCGTGCCGTTGCAGCATGGGAACCTTCCTGTCATCCACACCGGACGCCGTCCCGCGTTTCCGGAGCATGGGAACCTTTCTGCCATCCGCCGACGGGCCGGGGCGCCATGTCCGGTGCTTGCCGGCGCGCCGATCCCCGAGGGGCTCCGGACGCGGGCCCGAGGCGGCGGTTTGCAGGATTCCGTCGCTCAGTGAACGCCGTGAGTCCGCGTGAAACTCACTCGTTCAGGCGGTTGGGTTGGGTATGGGCTCAAGATCGGCAGAGGGGTCTCCGATACCGAGTCAGCCGTGCCAACACGCCAGACCAAGGAGAACAAATCTTGCGCCCCTGGACCACGCGCACAGTGAAGGCAGCCGTTGTGGCCGCGGGGTTCGCCGCAGTCGGGACCGGTGCCACCGCTGCCGCGGAGAGCACCGCCCTCCCGAAGCCGGACCTGTCGCCCGTTCCGGACCAAATCGGGGTCCTCGCCCCGCTGAACGCCTGCCAACTGCAGGACGGCCCCGGGTACGGCCCGACCAAGGCTCCGTGCGCGGACACCGAACTGCACGTGAACACCCCAAACCTGGTCAAGAAGGTGGGCGCGGACATTACGACCACTGCCCACGGAATGGGCGGCGAGTTGCGGGACGGCCGCCCGCTGCTCGCCCCTGGCAAGCCGAACCAGGTGCTCGGGCATGTCTTCGCCGAGACCACCCGCGTCGAGCAGATGACCAAGACCCGGCCGGCCGTCGGTGGTTCGGTGGTCCCGAACCACCTCGGCGTCGTCACCGAACGCATACCGAACGCCGCTTTGCTGGACACCGAGGTCGGCCCGCGCGAGCCCGGCCACCAGGGCACGTCGGCGCTGGACACCGCGATCGACCTGACCGCCGCCCAAGGCTACGAGACGGAACCGCTGGCCAACCCAGTCGGTGCCGTTGCTCCCGTCCTGCAGAACGACCTGCGCCCCGGTGCGCCGGTCGCCCTGCCGCAGGCGGCGAGGCTCCTGCCAGCGGTCGGCAAGCTTCCGGTGACCTCCGAGCTGAACGGCGGCTTGGGCCCGGCGGCGAACGACCTCACCCAGCAGGCCACCGGTCTCCTCCCGCAGGCTCCGGTGCATCGGATCACCGGGCAGCTCCCGACGATCGACAGCGTCACCCGCCCGCTGCGCTGATCGACGATCCGATCAAGTGGTCCCGGATTTGGCTCCGGGGCCACTTTTTTTCGTTCTCCTGCAACGCTCGAATAACGCCCACATTGGAATAAATCACTCCATGGTGGGAACTTGTGCGGAAACACCCGATTCGGTCCGACTTCGCCGATGGCCTCGCGCAGACTCTGCCGCGCGGTCGCCTTCGTACGGGGCGTCTTCCCGCGATTTCCCGGCGTCGCGCGGTATGACCGCTGAATGTTCAGTCACCTAAGGAGAAGCACAGTGCGTATCGGTGCAGCGATTGCTGGTGTTGCCACGACGGCCGCAGCGATGATGGCAATCGCCTCCCCGGCCTTCGCCGACAGCGCGAACAACCACGGCGTCAACCTGCTGGACGACAACAACGCCAGCGCCGTCCCGGTGCAGGCCTGCGGCAACAACGTCGCCGTCCTCGGCGCCGTGGTGTCGCTGCTGTCGCCGCAGATCAACAACTGCGTCAACGCGCCGATCGTCGACCACCCCAAGATGGGCTGATCACGGCCAGCCAGAAGAGGCGCCGGGACCGTGCGGTTCCGGCGCCTTTCCCGTTGGCCGCTCAGGATTTCCGGATCGCGTCCAGTGCGGTGGTCAGCTGCGCGAGCGCGTCCTCGATCCAGGGCAACGCGGTCGGGTCGTCGCTATGCAGCGTCATCCAGGAAGCACCGGTCCGGCAGCATGGCCGCCGCGCTGGAAACCTGGTCGCCGTATGCGAGATCGCGGTAGATCTCGTCCGAGACGATGGCGATCTGTTTCGGCGCTGGCAGGATAGCCGATGTTGGCGAGCTCCGGCAGCACGATCAGCTCCGCACCGGCGTCGGCTTCTTCGTGCACCCGCTAAGCAGGTTGCCAGAAGTTGTGTCTGTTACTGATGTGAGACCCCTTGTAAACGTGAAGAACCTCGTCGGTGCCGGCCCGCTCCGCGCTGCTGGTGGAGGAGGAACTGCTCGACGAGTTCGGCGTCTACGCCGACTCGCGCATCACGCCGCCGTAGCGGCGACGATGGCCGGGTCGGGTTCGCCGAGGTCGAACGGCTCCCCCGCCTCGGCCCGGTGGACCAGCGAGGCCGGCGGCTCGAACCGCTGCCCATAGCGTTCCGCCAGTTCCCGGGCGCGCGCGACGAATCCGGCCAGCCCATCCGGGTAGCCGTTCATGTACTGCACGACACCGCCGGTCCAGGCGGGGAACCCGATGCCGAGGATCGATCCGATGTTGGCGTCCGGGACCGACCGCAGCACGCCCTCGTCGAGGCACTTGACGGTTTCCAGCGCCTCCACGAACAGCATCCGCTCCGTGAGGTCGGTCAGGCTCACCTCGGCCGGATCCCGCTCGGCCGTGCCGAAGTGCTCGACCAGGCCCGGCCACAACCCGACCCGCTTGCCGTCGACGTAGTCGTAGAAACCGGCGCCGCTGGAACGGCCCTTGCGGTCGAACTCGTCGACCATGCGGTCGAGCACCTGCTCTGCCGGATGCGGGGTCCAGATTCCGCCGGCCGCCTCGACGGCGCGCTTGGTCTCGTCGCGGATCTTGCGCGGCAGCGTCAGGGTCAGCTCGTCGAAAAGCTGCAGGACGGGCGCCGGGAACCCGGCCTGCGCCGAGGCCTGCTCGATGGACGCCGGGTGCACGCCTTCGGCGAGCATCGACACGCCCTCGTTGACGAAGGTGCCGATGACGCGGCTGGTGAAGAAGCCGCGGCTGTCGTTGACCACGATCGGCGTCTTGTTGATCTGCTGCACGACGTCGAACGCGCGCGCCAAGGCCCGCTCGCTGGTGTGCTCGCCGCAGATGATCTCCACCAGCGGCATCTTGTCGACCGGTGAGAAGAAGTGCAGGCCGATGAAGTCCTCGCGGCGGCGCACGCCCTCGGCGAGGCCGGTGATCGGCAGCGTGGAGGTGTTGGAGGCGATCAGCGCGTCGCCTTCGACGACGTCCTGCACCTCCGCGTACACCTGGTGCTTGATCTTCGGGTCCTCGAAGACGGCTTCGATGACCAGGTCGCAGCCGGCCAGCGGTTCGAGCTGGTCGGTGGGCGTGATCCGGGCCAGCAGCTCGTCGGCCTTGGCCTGCGTCGAGCGGCCCTTGGCGATGGCCTTCTCCAGCAGCTTCGCCGAGTAGTCCTTGCCTTTCCCGGCCGCGGCCAGCGAGATGTCCTTGAGCACGACCTCCATACCGGCCTTGGCGCACACGTAGGCGATACCGGCGCCCATCATGCCGCCGCCGAGCACCGCGACCTTCTGTGCCCGCCACTCGGGTTCACCGGCTGGGCGGCTGCCGCCGGAGTTGATGTGCTGGAGGTCGAAGAAGAACGCCTTGCTCATGTTCTTGGCGGTCTGGCCGCAGACCAGTTCCACGAAGTAGCGGCCCTCGATGGTGAGCGCGGTGTCGAAGTCGACCTGCGCGCCTTCCACCGCGGCGGCCAGGATGTTGCGCGGGGCCGGCAGCGGCGCGCCCTTGAGCTGCTTGCGGAGGTTGGCGGGGAACGCCGGGAGGTTCGCGGCGAACTTCGGGTTCGACGGTGTGCCGCCGGGAATCTTGTGCCCGGGCCGGTCCCACGGCTGTGCGGCGTCGGGGTTGGCCTTGATCCATTCCTTGGCGGCGGTCAGCAGCTGTTCCGGCGTGTCGACGAGCTGGTCGACGATGCCGATCTCCGCGGCCTTCTCGGGCCGCAGCCGCTGGCCCTGCAGCAGCACGTTGAGCAGCGCGTCGGCGATGCCGAGCAGGCGGACCGTGCGGACCACACCGCCGGCGCCGGGCAGCAGGCCGAGGGTGACCTCGGGGAACCCGAAACTGGCCTTGGGGTTCTTCAGCGCGATGCGGTGGTGGCACGCCAGCGCGATCTCCAGGCCGCCGCCGAGGGCGGTGCCGCCCAGCGCGGCGACCACCGGCACGCCGAGGGTTTCGAGGCGCCGCAGCTGCCGCTTGACGCCGGTGATGGTCTCGGCGACCCGTTCGGCGTCGCCGGGCCGGGCCTGGACCAGCTCGCGGAGGTCACCGCCAGCGAAGAAGGTGCTCTTCGCGGAGGTGAGGACGACGCCGGTGATGTTGTCGCGCTCGTCCTCCAGGCGCTGCACGGTTTCCGCCATGCTGCGCTGGTAGCGCTCGTTCATGGTGTTGGCCTGCTGTTGCGGGTCGTCCAGGGTCAGCACGACGATGCCGTCGGCGTCGGATTCCCAGCGGATGGTGTTCTGCTCGCTCATGTCTGATGTGTCCTTCAGCCGATCCGTTCGACGACAGTCGCGATCCCCATGCCCCCGCCGATGCACAGCGTCGCCAGGCCGTAGCGCAGGTTGCGGCGTTCGAGCTCGTCGATGAGGGTGCCCAGGATCATCGCCCCGGTGGCGCCCAGCGGGTGGCCCATGGCGATGGCCCCGCCGTTGACGTTGACGTTGTCGTGGCTCACGCCGAATTCCTTCATGAACTTCAGCGGGACCGCGGCGAAGGCCTCGTTGATCTCGATCAGGTCGATCTGGTCGATGCTCAGGTCTGCCTTGCCCAGCGCCTTGCGCACCGCCGGGCCTGGCCCGGTCAGCATGATCGTCGGGTCGGCGCCGCTGAGGGCGGCGGCGACGATCCGGGCGCGGGGGCGCAGCCCGGTGCGTTCGCCGAGGGCTTCGCCGCCGATCAGGGCCAGCGCGGCACCGTCGACGATGCCGGAGGAGTTCCCGGCGGTGTGCACGTGGTCGATGCGCTCCACCCAGTGGTACTTCTGCAGCGCGACGGCGTCGAATCCGCCGAGCTCGCCGATGTCGGCGAAGGACGGCTTCAGCCCGCCGAGGCTGTCGACCGTGGTGTTCGCGCGGATGTGCTCGTCCCGGTCGAGGACGGTGCTGCCGTTGCGGTCGGTCACCGGCACCACGGAGCGGGCGAAGCGGCCGTCGGCCCAGGCCTTGGCGGCGCGGTTCTGCGACTCGGCCGCGTAGGCGTCGACAGTGGTCCGGTCGAAGCCCTCGATCGTGGCGATCAGGTCGGCGCCGATGCCCTGCGGCACGAAGGAGGTGGCGAAGTTCGTTTCGGGGTCCATCGCCCAGGCTCCGCCGTCGGAGCCCATCGGCACCCGGGACATGGATTCGACGCCGCCGGCGAGCACGGCGTCCTCCCAGCCGGAGCGCACCTTCTGGGCGGCGATGTTGACCGCCTCCAGGCCGGAGGCGCAGAAGCGGTTGAGCTGCACACCGCTGACAGTGTCGGGCAGGCCCGCGGCGAGCGCGGCGGCCTTGGCGATGTCGCCGCCCTGGTCGGCGACGGGCGAGACCACGCCCAGCACGATGTCGTCGATCAGCGCGGGATCCAGCTGCGGGTGGCGGCGCTGCAGCTCCTGGATCAGGCCCACGACCAGGCTGATCGGCTTCACCCCGTGCAGCGACCCGGTTTTCTTGCCGCGACCGCGTGGTGTGCGGATCGCGTCGTAGACGAACGCCTCGGACATTTGTGGCGTGCCTCCTCGTTGCGGCAGGTGCTCCACCCAGAGTGTGACACCAACACTGTCACAGTCAATGGCTGCACCGCCTGTCGAGCGATCACACCCGTGGCAGCAGGGTTTCGACGCCCTGGCCACGGATGGACGCGTCGAGCACTTGGACGGTGTGCGCCATCGCGAGGTGCTCGCCGCGGCGCTCGAGCGCGGTGCGGATCTGCATCGAGCAGCCCGGGTTCGCCGTCACCAGCAGCTTCGCTCCGGTGGCGAGGACGTTCTCGGCCTTTCGGTCGCCGAGCTCGCGCGCCGGCTCCGGTTGGAGCAGGTTGTAGACGCCAGCGGAGCCGCAGCACAGTTCGCCGCGGTTGATCTCCTTGAGTTCAAGCTCGGGGATCGCGCGCAGCAGTTCACGGGGCTGCGACCGGATGCCTTGGCCGTGCGCGAGGTGGCAGGCGTCGTGGTAGGCGATCTGCACCGGCAGCGGGTGCCGCTTCGCGACCGGTCCGAGTTCGACGAGCAGCTCGGCGATGTCCCGCACGCGCGCGGAGAAGCGCTCCGCGCGTTCGGCGTATTCGGGGTCGTCCTGCAGCAGCCGCGGGTATTCCTTCAGCGTGGAGCCGCAGCCGGCCGAGTTGATGACGACGTAGTCCACTCCGGATTCTTCGAAGGTGTCGAGCAGGTCGCGGGCGAACTTGATCGCTTCCTCTTCCCGCCCCGAGTGCTCGCTGAGCGCGCCGCAGCAGCCCTGCGCCGGTGGGATCACGACGTCGCAGCCCTCGGCGGCGAGGATGCGTGCCGTCGCCGCGTTGACGTCGGGGAAGAAGGCGCTCTGCACGCAGCCGGTGATCATCCCGACGGTCGCGCGCCGCTTGCCGCGCGCCGGTATCCGGTGCCCCAGCTTCGGGGCGCGGCCGATGGGCGGCACGAGGGATTCCATCACCTGCAGCCCGTCCGGCAGCAACGCCTGCAGCCCGGACCGCTTGAGCAGGTTTCCGATGCCGAGCCGCTGGTAGAGCGCGAGCGGTCCGCGCATCGCCTTGAGGCGGCGCGGGTACGGGAACAGCGTGAAGATCGCCGTGCGCAGGAGCCGTTCCCAGCGTCCGCGCTGGTGGTTCCGCTCGACCTGCGCCCGTGTCTCGGTGATGAGCGTGCCGTACTGCACCCCGGACGGGCAGGCGGTCACGCATGCCATGCAGCCGAGGCACGCGTCGAAGTGGCCGACCATGGTGTCGGTCATGGGCTCTCCTTCGAGCCCTTCCTTCATCAGGTAGATGCGGCCGCGCGGCGAGTCCATCTCCTCGCCCCACAGGTCGTAGGTGGGGCAGCTGGGCAGACAGAATCCACAGTGGACGCAGTCGTCGACGAGTTCGCGCTGCGGCGGGTGCAGCGCGTCGAAGGCGCCCGGGCGGGCCGGGGTCTCGGTCATCAGATTCCTCCCACGAACCGACCGGGGCCGAGCCGGTGTTCCGGATCGAACTGGTCCTTGGTGCGGCGCATCAGCGCCAGCAGTCCCGGTGCGATCGGCCCCCACGGGTCGATCGCGGCATCCTTCGGCGCACGGACCAGCACCGCGTAGTCGCAGCCGGTGCGCAGTGCCTTGACGAGTTCGACGACAGCTGCGGGGTCGGTGTCGCCGGGCAGCCCGGCGTTGAGCACGCCGAGCCCGGCCGCTCCGCGTATCGCCAACGGCAGGCCGCTCGCCGCGGCCGCTTCTTGCGCGCCGCTGAGCACTCGGGGCAGTGCCGTCGGCTCCGCGCCCAGGCGCAGGCCGATCCCACCCACCGGGTCGAACGGGTAGCGGCCCCACCAGGACGGGGCCTTGTCCAGCACTTCCGCGCCGTGCCCGATGGCGGCGGCCAGCTCGACCGCGCGGTCGTGCGTGGCGTTGGGCCTGCCCTCGAGCTGCGCGCAGATCGTGATCGGTCCGGCGGGCTCGGGACGATCGAGCTCGATCGCGGTGGGCATCGCCTGGGAATGCCGGACGATGTCGGCTGCGGTCGCGGCCGTCGCGGGGGCGTCGGTGGTGACGGTGATCCAGCGGTGCTCGGCGGCGACCGGGTGCAACCGGAACACCGCCTCGGTGATCACCCCGAGCGTGCCGAAGGAACCGGTGTAGAGCTTGCCGAGGTCGTAGCCGGCGACGTTCTTGACGACCTTCCCGCCGGCGGTGGTCACGGTGCCGTCGGCCCGCACGACCGTGATGCCGATGAGCAGGTCACGCACCCCGCCGAAGAGGTGCCGGCACGGGCCAGCGGTGCCGGTGGCGATGATCCCGCCAAGCGTCGCGGTCGGCAGCGGCTGATCGATCGCCAGCTGCTGCCCGGCGGCGCGCACGGTGTTGTTGACCTCGGCGATCGGTGTTCCCGCCAGGGCGTGCACGACGAGGTCGCCCGCGGCGTGGTCGACGATGCCCTTGGCGGCCGACACGTCGAGCAGCAGGTCCACCGCCTCCGGAGCGCTGCCCCAGTCGAGCTTGCTGCCCGACCCCTTGGGCACCATCCGCAGGCCGTGCTCGGCGGCGACCTTCATCGCGACCGACGTCCGCTCGGTTCCGTCCACAGTGGCCACCCAGTGCGGGCGGACGCCCGACACCACGTCGGTATTCGTCGCGTCCCGCACGCATTCGGAACCGAGCGCGGCCACGAGTGCTTCGCGCGCGGCGTCCTTGGTTGTGGTGGGCATCAGAACTGGTCCGCCAATCCCGCTTCGGTCAGTGGATGCGCGCCGCGCCGGGGCCCGGGCACTTCGCCGCAGAGCCTCGGCGTCGGGAAGACCTTGCCCGGGTTGCAGATCCCGACCGGGTCGAAGGCGCAGCGTACGCGCTGCATGGTGTCGAGGTCGTCCGCGGTGAACATCCGGCCCATGTACTTGACCTTGTCCGCGCCGACGCCGTGCTCGCCGGTGATCGAGCCGCCGTGCTCGATGCACAGGTCGAGGATCGCGCTCGAGACCGCCTCGGCCCGGTCGTTCGCGCCCGGTTCGGCGTCGTCGAAGAGCACCAGCGGGTGCAGGTTGCCGTCGCCGGCGTGAAAGACGTTGGCGACCCGCACGCCGGATTCGGCGGACAGCCGGGCGATGCGGCCGAGCACCTCGGGCAGCGCGGTCCGCGGGATCACCCCGTCCTGCACGATGTAGTCGGGGCTGATGCGGCCCACCGCGGCGAACGCGGACTTGCGGCCCTTCCAGATCATCGCGCGCTCGCCGTCGTCGGCGGCGACCCGGATCTCGAACGCGCCGTGCGCTTCGCAGTGCCGCTTGACCTCGGCGAAGGTGTGCGCGACCTCGGCGGCCGGGCCGTCGAGCTCGACGACCAGCACCGCACCGGCGCCTTCCGGGTAGCCGCACTGCACGGCCTGCTCGGCGGCCTCAATGGCCAGCGCGTCCATCATCTCGATCGCCGCCGGGGTGACCGCGTCGGCGATGATCGCCGACACCGCCGCGCCCGCCTCGTCGGTCGATGGAAACCCGGCCAGCAGGGTCTGCACCGCTTCGGGTTTGCGCAGCAGCCGCACGGTGATCTTGGTGACCACGCCGAGCGTGCCCTCGCTTCCGATGAAGGCGCCCAGCAGGTCGTATCCGGGGGCTTCCCGCGCGTCGCCGCCGAGTTCGACGATGTCTCCGTCCGGGGTGACGACTTCCAGGTCGAGGATGTGGTTGGTGGTGAAGCCGTACTTCAGGCAGTGCGCGCCGCCGGAGTTCTCCGCGACGTTGCCACCCACCGAGCACACCTGCTGGCTGGACGGGTCCGGCGCGAAATAGTAGCCCTGCGCGGCGACGGCTTTGGTGACGTCGAGGTTGATCACGCCCGGTTCCACCACGGCCCGCTCGTTGGCGAGGTCGATCTCCAGGATCCGCCGCATCTTCGAGGTCACCACCAGCACGCCCGATGCGTGCGGCAGCGCCCCACCGGACAGCCCGGTGCCGGAGCCGCGGGCGACGAACGGGACCTGGTGCTCGGCGCAGATCCGGACGATCTGGCGGACCTGCTCGGCGGTTTCGGGCAGCACCGCCACGGCGGGCACGACTCGGTAGCTCGCCAGTCCGTCGCACTCGTAGGTGCGCAGCCGCTGCGGGTCGGTGATCACCGCGTTGGGGGGCAGTGCCGCGCGGAAGCGCTGCACGACTTGGTCGAGCGCCTGCTCGGCCTCGGTGCTGGTCGACTGCATGCTCAGCCTCCCGGACTTCTTCCGGCTGTGGAAAGACCATTCCGGTCACGGGGAACCATAGGTTGTCCACAACATAGATACAAGAGGTCGACAAGATGGCCCCGCCGTGACGCTCGAGTCCCGCACAGAACCAGGATCGCCCCCAGCACCCGTCATGACCAGAGCAAGGGAACCTTCCTGCCAACCCACCCGCAAGGCGAGCCGGGCGGCGGCGCAACACGGCCCCGCCGCCGGGCTGGCAATGACAGGAAGGTTCCCATGCTCACGCCCCCGGACCGGCAGGCGACAGGAAGATTCCCATCCTCGCGCCGAGTGGCCCACCGCGCCGGCCGCGGCAATGAGACAGATCCACCAAGACGCCGCGAATCGAACGGAACCGGCAGCTCCTGACCGACGTCGAAACCGACAAGGAGACGACAACCAGTCAATTCACACTGAGGGAGGCGCCGTGGGCGGCGAGCTGCGGATGACGCCCGGGACCTTGTCCGGGCACGGCGGTGGCTGCGAGAGCCTGGCCGACAAGTTCGGGCAGTTGGCGCAACTGCTCGAACAGGCCCGGACCGACGACCAGTGCTTCGGCCCGATCGGCAATGCCGTCGGCATCAGCGACAAGTATTTCGAGACGCTGCAGGGCTGCCAGGAGATGGCCCAGAAGGCGCAGCAGTTCCTCGTCGAGACCAAGCAGTCCCTCGACGACACCGTCAAGGACTACAACGACACTGAGCAGCAGATCATCGAACTGCTCAACAAGGCCGGGGAGGGGCTTGCCGGATGACGGGGCCAGGGACGTTCACCGAACTGAACCAGGGCGACTCCACCCGCAAGAACTGGGCGGAGCAGACCCTGACCCGCGGCTCCTCCGCCGCCAACGCCGCGTACGGCCTCCGGGACGCGGCGGTCAACACCGACGGCGGCAGCTTCGCCGACGGCTCCGCCGCACCCGAGTGGACCTCCGCGGTCATCTCGGCGCGCCAGGAGCAGATGGAACTCCTGCAGAACCCGGGCCAGGCGCTGCTGGACAACGGCCTCGGCTTCCTGGTGTCGATCGTGATGACGCCGCTGATCGAGATCGCCGAGCAGGCCATCGGCGACCCCGAGCAGATGCGGGCCACCGGCAAGGGCTGGGAAGAGGTCGCGAAGTGGCTCGACTCGGTCGGCGAACAGGAGCCCAAGCGCGCCGAGGCGACCGCCGCGTCGTGGGTCGGCCAGGACGGCGACGCCTTCCGCAACCAGATGAACGAATTCGGCGAGGGCACCAAGGCGCTGGCCCAGGACGTCCGCGGACTCAAGGAAACGCTCGACGGGATTGCGGACATGTTCGACATGTTCGTCGAGCTCGTCATCAACATCCTGACCGAACTCATCATCAGCCTGATCATCCAGTGGCTCGCCGCACTCGCCGCCTCGTGGATCACCGCAGGCGCCTCGGTCGGTGCCGCCAGCGCCACCACGACGGCATCGGTCGGCATCACCGGCGGCCGGATCGCCGCGCAGGTCGCCAAGATCCAGGCCCAGCTCTACAAGTGGCTCAAGAAGCTGGAAGAACTGCTCAACAAGATCCGCGAGTCCGGCCGGCTCGGCAGGCTGCTCACCCGGCAGCTCTCCAAGGGCAAGATCGAGCAGGTCAAGGATCCCAACACCGGTGAGGTACTGCGCGAGTTCGCGACCTCGAAGACGAGCAACGTCTTCATGAAGAGCCAGGGGCTGCACAAGACCGGTGAGGAGGCGCTGGCCGCCAACCTCGCGGGCAAGGTCATCGGCGGGGCACTCGGCGGGAAGGCATCCCTGGGTGGTGCTGCCGTCAGCGGCGTGATGGAGACTGCCGAGGGACAGGCCGTGAAGGAGATCCCGAAGGCCATGTACGACGAGACCAACCAGCGGATCAGCGGGCAGCTCACCCCGGAGGAGAGCAAGTCCGCGCAGGAGAAGGGATTCTCGTGACCTCGTGGGGGCGTCGAGCGCAATGACCCTGGACCACCTGATCCTCAGCGCACGCTCGTGGTGGTGCGAGCCGGGCGAGCCGATCGTCTGGGCCTTCCCCGACCCGTACCACATCCCGCTGTTCGAAGTGGATGGTCTCGACGAGCACGGCAAGCGGCGGCGGAACATCCTGACCCGCGCCGCGTTCCAGGTGGGCTCGCTGCCCTTCCGCATCAACTCGCTGATGACCTGGGGCGATGAACCCGCCGATCAGCGCAACCTGCCCACCGCGGTGGTGGCGGCCCGGGGTGCCGACGCCACCGCGGTCAGGATGACCGGCACGCAGGGCGAGGCCTCCCCCGGAGAACTCCCCGGGGTCCTGGTGGCCACTCCCGGCCGCTTGGCGCTGCTGGAGCTGACCGAGATCCCGGAAGGCTCCAAGGACTGGTTCGACAAGGGCCTGGAGAAGATCAAGAAGGCCACCGGCCCCGCCTACCAGCTCGCCGACGACTTCGCGGGCACGATGGGCAGCACGATCAACAACAAGGGCCGCTACTTCGACCACGACGGCCAGACCCGGACACCGCAGGTGGTCGAACGCGCGAACGTCGGGACCGAGCAGATCAGCGGCTACGGCGTCGTGCCACGCGAATTTCGCGGGCACGACTACGACAAGGACAATCGCAGCAGCTCCTACCTGCGGATCAACTTCGCCGACGGTTCCAGGCTCGAACTGCGGATCCCGGCCGGAACCGATCCGAACCGGGTCCTCGGCCTGGTGCGCGGAAACGGGGTCGGAAGTTGGTAACAACACCGAAGGACCTCGCACAGGTGGCCGCGCAGAGCTGGCTGCGCCAGGGCGAGTCGATGCACCGGATCTTCGAACGCCGACCCGGCTTCCTGGCGTCCACAGTGGCCGGTAGCCCGAAGGCACCGCATGTGCCGGTCAACCCGGTGCCGAAGTGCGCCCAAGCGGTGTCGGCGGACTACCTCAAGCCGTCCGAGCTCGTCGCGCGCGGCGAACACGTCGGCGACGAGTGGGTGCACGACCGCGGGATTCGCGGATGGGCGACGGCCGCCGACGGCCACCAGCTCGCCGTGCAGGTCGCGGACGTGCTGGCGGCCGGCAACGGCTACGCCTGGCTGGTCACCACGACGCAGCGCATCGCCGTGGTCATCCCGGCACGATTCATCGACCAACCCGCGGCACCGCTGGTCACCTGGTGGGAGCAGCCGCCGAACGCGGTACGCGGCATCCGGGACGTGCTGCTGGGCCGGGCGTTCTTCGGCACGCCGTTCGCATCCATCGACTTCGCCGACGGCTCCAACCTCCTGCTCCGGCAGTAGGGCGTCGCCGCCGGCGGTCAGGTGACAGGAAGGTTCCCTTGCTCCCTTCCCAGATCAACACGATCGGGGCCTTCAAGTACTGGTAGGCGGCATCGAGCACCTTTCCCTTGTGCACACCAAGCAACCCGTGCGGTCCCGCGAAGGCATCCACCAATTCGTTAAAAGCCTCCTGGGTCTCGTCGAAACGGGTGTCGCTGGCGCCCCGCAGACACAGTGGTCCAGCGATCCCGCCGAACGCTGTTCAGGGACCGGGTTCAGCGAACTCCGCCGTCTCTGTTCAGGAATCGTACGGTCCTGCTTGGCCGTGGTGTCAACCGTGGCACCAGTACTCATGCTCTTCCCCGATCCATTGTCCGATGTGGTCGACGGCTTGCTGGGCGTGTTGGACTGAATCGCTGTCGTCGGCATCGCGCGTTCCCGGGCGAGTCGCGTTGGCACTGATACGAATGAGCGTGTCCATCAAGTTGGCGACCGAGGGTCGCAGGCGCTCAAGAATGGCTCGAGCGGTCGCCGCGTCACCGGCGGCAAGAACGCCTTCGGTCACCGATTTGACGTTGCTGGTGAAGACCGCGCTGTCCGTAGGCTGAGTCGCGCGCGGGTCCGCACCGATGCACTCAAGAGTCTGCATGAACGAGGGAAGGTGATCATCCAGCAAATGGCAGTAAGACTGACCGGAGAACACCAACTCAAGAACCCGGATCACGTGTATCGCCGCGTTGCACGGCGAACGAGTTCCGGAACAGACACAGGTAATCGAGCAGCCGCTGCCACTCAGGCGAATCTTCGGCCCGGTCGCGCGGATCGATCCTGGCGACGCCGAGCTGCTCGATCTTCCGGGCCACGGATTTCCTGTGGTGGGCCGAAACGTGGTGGTAGTCCCGCGACGCGTCACGACCGATGTTGGCGTACATCACGGCGCATCCGCCGGGGTGCTGTGCAGTGAATTCCGTGACGTCGAGAACCTGATCGTCGATCACTATCCATTGCGCATCCCGGTCCGCGACGTCCGCCATTGAGACGACCGGCAGGGAACAGATACGAGATTCCCCGCTCGCCGGTTGGGGATGCAGCGCCTGCAGGTAGAGGCTGCAGATGCCGGCGAACCACATCGCCGGATCGGCGTGCAGCTGCCAGGTCACGGTTTGCGGCCCGAACAGCCCTTCGTCGCACATCGTCCCTCATCCGCCCAGCACGAGCACCGGCACCAACTGCTCGGCCGAGGTGAGCGACCCGTGGTGCCCGCGCAGCGCGGACTCGCCTGGCTCGACCACCGACCGGATCACCCCGGAATCGCGCATGATCGCCAGCACGTCGCCGATGCGCGGGCGCACCGAATCGGCCACCACGGGACCGAACCAGCCCTCGTCGATAGCCTGCTCGCCGGTGAGCACCACGCCCCGGTCGCCGATCGTCTCCCACCACGCGGCATGCACATCGGCCAGCGCACCGGGCTCGACGTAGACGTGGCGGGCACGGACTTCGCCGCCCAGCAACCGCACACCGGCTTGCAGCGCCGGGTCGGTGTCTGCATCGATTGCCTCAACCGGGTCGACCTGGACCATGCCGTGGTCGGCGATCACGGCCAGCACCGCGCCCGGCGGGAGCCGCTCAGCCAGCGTCGCAACCAGCCGGTCGAGCACGGTCAGTTGCAGGCGCCAGGGCAACGAGCCCGGGCCGTGCACATGCCCGAGCAGGTCGAGATGACCGTGGTAGCCGTAGCTCAGCGCCGGGCCGCCGGCGCTCAGCGCGGCGAGCAGCTCGGCTGCGAGATCGCCCAGGGCCCGCAAGCCCCGGAAATCCCCGCCGCGAAACGCTGCCCTGGTCAGCCCCGTGTTCTTGAACTCCGCGGGCACGGCGGTCCGGACTTCGACGCCCGCCGCGACCGCCCGTTCCAGCACCGTCGGCGTCGGTTGCACCTGCTCCGGCGGCCACTGGTCGAGCAGACTTCGACGGCCTCCGGTGGAATCGCCTACCGTGCCGTGCGTTCCCCAGCTCAGCGGATGCAACAGGCCGCCCGACGGCTCGGCGAAGCTGTAGCCGACGAGACCGTGCTCGCCCGCGCACCGGCCGGTGCCCAGCGAGGTGATGCTGGTGACCGTCGTCGTCGGGAAACCCGCCTTCAGCGGTGGCGTCGTCAGCAGGCTCGCCATGAACGGCGCGTCCCCGGCGTGCTCCTGCAGCAAGTCCCGGCCGAGACCGTCGATCAGCAGCACCCCGGCGGTGCGGCAGGCCGGGAACCCGATGGTGTCGGCGAACCCGGTCACGCCCATCGCGCCGAGCAGCGACGGGAGGACGTCGGGCAGTGCGCGCCCGGCACCGTCGGGAGCGACGATCCAATCCATGGCGCCCTGCCTCTCTCGTGAGCGCGGCGGCGCTCACGACCGTCAGAATCCCATCGACCGCCCGATGATCTCCTTCATGATCTCGGTGGTGCCGCCGTAGATCGTCTGGCTCCGGGAATCCAGATACGCCTTGGCGACCGGGTATTCCGTCATGTAGCCGTAGCCGCCGTGCAGCTGCAGGCAGCGGTCCACGACCCGCTTGTTCAACTCGCTGAGCCACCACTTGGCCATCGCGGCGTGCTCGACGTCCAGTTCACCGCGAACGTGGTCCATGATGCAACGATCGGTGAACACCCGGCCGATCTCGACCTCGGTGGCCATCTCCGCCAGCTCGAAGCGGATGTGCTGGAACTTGCCGATCGGGCGGGCGAAAGCGGTGCGGTCGCGGCAGTAGTCCTTGGTGATCGACAGGACTTTCTCGGCGGTGGCGGCCGAGGCCACCGCGATCGACAGCCGCTCCTGCGGCAGGTTCTGCATCAGGTAGATGAAGCCCTGGCCTTCCTCGCCGAGCAGGTTGCGCGCCGGCACCCGCACGTCGTTGAAGAACAGTTCCGCGGTGTCCTGCGACTTCAGGCCGATCTTGTCGAGGTTGCGGCCGCGTTCGAAGCCCGGCATGCCGCGCTCCACGACCAGCAGGCTGATGCCCTGGTGTCCGGCGTCCGGGTCGGTGCGGGCCACCACGATCACCAGGTCCGCGAGGATGCCGTTGCTGATGAAGGTCTTCTGCCCGTTGAGGATGAAGTCGCCCCCACTCGCGGCTTCGCTCGAGCGGGAGGTGCCCCCAACGTCGCGCACCGCGGTGGTGCGGATGCCCTGGAGGTCGCTGCCCGCGCCCGGCTCGGTCATGGCGATCGCGGTGATGATCTCGCCCCGGCAGAACCCGGGCAGCCAGCGCTGCTTCTGCTCTTCGTCGGCAAGCGCCATCAGGTAGGGCGCGATGATGTCGTTGTGCAGCAGGGAACCGAAGCCGGAGATGCCCGCGTTGACGAGTTCCTCGTCGAAGACCACGTTGAACCGGAAGTCGTCGACGCCACCGCCGCCGTACTGCTCGTCGACGGCGAAGCCCAGCAGCCCCTGAGATCCGGCCGCCAGCCACGCCTCGCGGCTGACCACCCCGGCGGCCTCCCACTCCTCGATGTGCGGCACCAGTTCCTTGTTGACGAAGGTGCGCACCGTCTCGCGGAACGCCTCGTGCTCGGGCTCGAACAACTCCCTGCGCATCGGTTCACGCCTCCTAATCAGTGCTCGTGCCGGTCGTGCGAGGAAGGGAACCTTCCTGTCACCCCAGCCCCGGCGCGGCGAGAGCATGGGAACCTTCCTGTCACCGACGGACCGGATCCAGCCGCAGGCGCGCGCCTGGGGCGCGGGTGGGGGCCGGCGCGAGGAAGGGAACCTTCCTGCCACCCCCCGCCCGGTCGGCGGGCCGCCGGGGCGGAGACGTTCATGGCTTCCCCAGACCGAATGCGCCGGAGCCGAGCAGTTCGGTCGGGATCTTCCAGTCCCGCAGCACGGCTTCGGTGTCGGCGCCGGGCTCAGCCACCGGTTTGGGCGGCGGGTTCGGGGTCCGGCTGAACCGCGGCGCGGGCGCCGGTTGCAGGGTGCCGTCTCGCCGGACCAGCGTTTCGCGGGCCGCCATGTGGGGGTGAACTTCCGCTTCGGTCATGGAGAGCACCGGAGCGACGCACGCGTCGGAGTCCGCGAACACCTCCGCCCACTCCTGCCGGGTGCGCTGCCGAAAGGTAGCGGCGAACCGTTCTCTCAGCTCCGGCCAGTTCGCCGGGTCGTCGCGGTCTGGCACCTCGCCCGCCAGGCCCAGCCGGTCCAGCAGTTCGGCGTAGAACTGCGGTTCCAGCGCGCCGACGGAAACGTGCTCGCCGTCCGAGGTTTCGTAAACGTCGTAGTACGGGGCACCCGTGTCCAGCAGGTTCGTGCCGCGCTCGGTGCGCCAACCGCCGTTGGCCAGGAACCCGAACAGCATGGTCCCCAGGTGCGCAGCACCGTCCACAATGGCCGCGTCCACGACCTGGCCACGGCCGCTGGTGCGGGCCTCCAGCAGCGCGGCGAGGACGCCGACCGCGAGGTACATCGCGCCGCCGCCGAAATCGCCGAGCAGGTTCGCCGGGACCTGCGGCGGACCGCCCTTTCGGCCGATGGCGTGCAGCATGCCGGTCAGCGAGATGTAGTCGATGTCGTGCCCGGCGGTGGACGCCAACGGCCCCTGCTGCCCCCAGCCGGTCATGCGCCCGTAGACCAGCTTCGGGTTGACGGCCCAGCACTGCTCCGGCCCCACCCCGAGGCGTTCGGTGACGCCGGGACGCAACCCTTCCAGCAGCACGTCCGCCCGCTCGACCAGCGCCAGCACCGCCTCCGCGCCGCGCTCGTGCTTCAGGTCCACCTGCACGGAGCGCTTGCCGCGGTTGAGCAGGTCGGTCTTGCCGCCGACGGCGGTGGGACGGTCCACCCGCACCACGTCGGCACCAAGGTCGGCCAGCAGCATCGCGCAGAACGGGGCGGGCCCGATCCCTGCGAGCTCGACGACTTTGATCCCGGCCAGCGGCCCGCCTGTACCTGTCACGCCACACCTCTCCGCAGCCTGTGTCGCGCATCACAAGCATCGCGACTACTCTAGTGTTACACCGTTGGTGTTACGGCGGTCAAGGCCTTGACCTGCCCCGAACGCCCTGCGTTCGGAGCAGGTTCGAGCGGACCTGCATCACAGCACACGAGACGGGCACCTGGCTCCCGCGCAGCTCTCGCAGTGGTGCCGTGGGCGCGTGCAACGAGAGGTCTGATTGCCGCCAGCCCGGTGGCATCTCCCGCCACAAAGATCGATCTCATGATGGCAAAGACCTCGACGCACACCCGAATCGAACTAGCATTCTCTACTTCGGGACGCCGACGGTGCTGATCTCCACGCTGAACGAAGACGGATCCGCCAACCTCGCCCCGATGTCGTCGGCTTTCTGGCACGCCTGGCGAGGCACGCTCGGAATGAGCACCCACTCGAAGACCGTCCAGAACACGCGGCGGACCGGCGAATGCGTCCTGAACCTGCCGTCCGATTCGCTCGCGCACGTCGTCGATCGGCTGGCGTATGACCCCGGGTTGGAATCCGATTCCGCCCTACAAGCACGAGGCGAGCTACCGGTTCGAGTCCGACAGGTTCGGCCGCGCGGAACTCACGCCGGTCGCCTCCGAAACGGTGTCGCCGCCACGAGCCGCCGAGTGCCCGGTGGCGATGGAAGCAGTCGTCGAAGCGGAGCATCCGGTGGCCGAGGACGACGAGGCGCAGCGCGGCGGGATCGTGGCCGTGGAGGTGCGGATCTCCTCGTGCACGTGCACGAGGAGATCCGCATGGAGGGAACCACCGACCGCATCGACCCGGACGCGTGGCGACCGGTGATCATGGGTTTCCAGAAGTTCTACGGGCTCGGACCGCAGGTGCACCCGTCCAGCTCGCGCAGATGCCGGAAGGGTTTACCGCGGCCCCTGCCATCGAATGCGGACGAGAAGCCCCGACGCTGCGAGTCGGCTAGGTCCGGAGCGCCCGGCGCAGACCTCCGACAGGCAGCGTCGGGCACCATGATCAAACCCCCGATAATGTGGCTTGACCTGCCCGAACCCAGCCAGCTGGGATCACAGCGTCGATGAGACACCGTTGGTGTTACAGCGGCCGAGGAGTAACGTTGCGGCCATGCTCCGAACTGCGGACGAAGAGCTCACCATCGACGAACTGGCCGCCCGCGCCGGAGTCACCGTGCGCACCGTCCGGTTCTACTCCTCGCGCGGCCTGCTGCCGCCGCCCCGGCTGCGCGGCCGGCTCGGCCTCTACGGCGGCGATCACCTGGCCCGACTCGACCTGATCCGCGAACTGCAGGCGCTCGGTTTCACGCTGTCGGCGATCGAGCGCCACCTGGAGCGCATCCCGGCCGACGCCTCGCCGGACGAACTCGCGCTGCAACGCGCGCTGATCGCGCCGTGGACGGACGAGCACGCCGAAGACCTGGAGCGGCACGAGCTGGACCGCCGCGCCGGCCGGCACCTAGACGACGCGCTGGTGGAGCAGCTCATCGAACTCGGCATCCTGCAGCGGATTCCGGACTCGGCGAGGCTCCGGCTGCCCAGCCCGGCGATGCTGGGCGTCGGCCTGCAGATCCTGGACCTCGACCTTCCGCTGGAAATGCTGTTGCAGGCCAAGGGGATCGTCGAGCAGCACACCGCGCAGATCGCGGCCGACCTGCGCGAGCTGTTCGCCGCGAACGTGCTGCGCCCCTACGTCGAGCGCGGCCGGCCGGAGGACGAACGCGAGCGGGTCCGCGCCGCGACCGACCAACTGCGACCGCTGACCATCCAGGTCCTGGTGAACGGATTCCAGCGGGCCGTCAACGACGTGATCCGCGATCACGTCTGATTTGACCGGATCACGTTATCGGATTCCGGCTTTCGGCCGCTCGCCAGCGACGCCACCCGTGAGGTTTCATCGCGTCGTGACGCACGCCACTTCGAAGGTGTGCCGAGGGGAGGCCAAATGAGCGTTTCGGAAGCCTGGGCCACCGCCGCGCTGGAAGCGACCATCCCGCAACTGTTCTCGCGCAACGCCGCGGAGTTCCCGCAGCGTCCGGCGCTTACCGACGACGGACGCACCTGGACCTGGGCCGAGGCGCACCACGGGGTACACGCGTTGGCCGCCGGGCTCGCGGCGATGGGCCTGCAAAGCGGCCAAACGATGCTGATCATGATGGCGAATCGCGCCGAGCACTGGCTGATCGACGTCGCGGCCACCCATCTCGGCGCGGTGCCCAGCACCCTCTACCCCACGCTCAGCCAGGACCAGGTGCACCACATCGCCCAGCACAGCAGGGCGCGGGTGGTCGTGCTCGACGTCGCCGACCAGTTGCGGCGCTGGTCGAAGGCGCTGCGCAACACGTCCACCATCGAGCACATCGTGGTGCTCGACGAGGCGGCGATGGTGTCCGCCGATCCCCGGTTCCGCACCTGGGAAACCCTGTGGCGGCTCGGCGAGCAGCACTTGCGCGACGATCCCGAACTGGTGCAGCGGGCGTGGCAGGCGATCCAACCGAACCACCCGGCCGCGATCCTCTACACCTCCGGAACCACCGGCGAGCAGAAAGGCGTGGTGCTCACCCACCGGAACATTTGCTTCGCGGCGGCCGCGCTGCACCAGGCCACGAAGCCCGAGCGACACGCGCCGCGGCTGTGCTACCTGCCGCTGGCGCACATCGCGGAGCGGATGATCGGGCTCTACGCGGCGATCCACGATGTCGCGCACGTGCACTTCTGCGCCGATCAAGGCCGAATGCTCGCGGCCCTGGTCCGCACCCGGCCGACCCTCTTCTTCGCCGTGCCCAGGGTTTGGGAGAAGCTCGCCGCCGCGATCCGGAAAATTCCGGCCGAGCGGCGCTCCGATCCGCAGGCGCTGCGCTGGCTGCGGGCCCGCATCGGGCTGGACCACGCCGTGTGGCCGGCCAGCGGTGCCGCCCCGATCGAGGCCGCCCTGCTGGAGTTCTTCGGCGCGATCGGCGTGGACATCTTCGAGCTCTGGGGCATGACGGAAACCACCGGCTGCGTCACCACCAACCACGCGGGCGCCCACCGCCCGGGCACCGTCGGCCGCGCCGTGCCCGGCGTCGAGGTCCGCACCGCCGCCGACGGGGCAGTGCTGGTGCGCGGTCCGCTGGTATGCGCGGGCTACCTGCAGCCCGACGGGGCGATCAGGCCCGCCGCGGACGCCGACGGATGGCTGCGCACCGGTGACGTCGGGGTGCTGGACGCCGACGGTTACCTGACCTTGGCGTCCTCCCCGTCGCTCCCAGCACCTCTGGATAACTAAAGCCGAGGGACTCCGGCCAACGGAAGCGTTGGTCGGAGCGGTAATGCCTCGCGGGTTCCCGTTGGTTCCTGCTTCACCGCCGAGCAACCTCGAAGCCCACAGCTGATCATTATGCAGAGGGCAGGAAAATAACCTTGGCAGGGTCACCGCTGCCCACGTCAACCGCGAACTTGACGCGGTAACCCTTAGCTGGAGCTAAGGGTCTGCGCGCTACGTTTCCCGCAGTCAACGCTACCGGATCCTCGACCAGTTGCGGGGAGGAAGGCGGTGAGCTGTCCCCGACGTTGAATCTCAAACGCCGCGTGATCCACGAGAAGTACGCCGACATCATCGACCAGCTCTACGGCGAGTGACCCGACAGCGCTAGCAAGGGAACCTTCCTGTCACGGCAGCTTCCCGGGACGCGAGCAAGGGAACCTTCCTGTCACGGCAGCTTCCCGGGACGCGAGCAAGGGAACCTTCCTGTCACGGCAGCTTCCCGGGACGCGAGCAAGGGAACCTTCCTGTCACGGCAGCTTCCCGGGACGCGAGCAAGGGAACCTTCCTGGCATCGCGCACGGTGGTCCAGCAGAAAGGGAGAACCTCCCTGCCAGCAAGCGATTAGGTCGTCGCGGGTTCGGGTTCGTCCGTGCGGGCCCAGCGGGTCGGTTCACCCGTGATGGCGAGGCAGGTGACCGTAATCAGCGCCCCGATCACCAGGTAGGCCGCGATCGGCCAGGACAACCCGCCGGAGGTCGTGAGCAGCGCGGTCGCCACCACCGGCGACAACCCGCCGCCCAACACCGAACCGCTCTGGTAGCCCAGGGAAACACCGGTGTAGCGGACCTTCGTCGCGAACAGTTCGGCGCAGAACGCCGCCATCGGCCCGAAAACCGCCGCCGAACCGGCACATCCCAGCGTCATCGCCAGCACGATCAGCGCCGGGTTCGCGGTGTCCAGCAGCCAGAACATCGGAAACGCGTACAGCGCAAGGAAAATCCCGCCGCCGAGCATCACCTGGGTGCGGCCGATGCGGTCCGACAGATGCGAGAACAGCAGGATCCCGGCGATCTGCGCCGCCGACCCGCACAGGCTGCCGAGCAGCATCACGTCGCGGGTCACACCGAGCTTCTGGGTGCCGTAGGTCAGCAGGAACGTCGTCAGGATGAAGATAAACGTGTTGAACCCCAGGTTCACCCCGGCCGACAGCAGGATCTGCCGCCACGAGCGGGAGAACGCTTCGGCAACGGGCAGCCGGGCACGCTCGCCGCGTTGCCGGATCTTCGCGAACTCGGGGCTTTCGGCCAGCCGCAGCCGCACGTACAGGCCCACTCCCACCAGCACCAGGCTCATCAGGAACGGGACCCGCCAGCCCCAGGTGAGGAAGGCGTCCCCGGAGATCGCGGTGGCGCCGGCGAACGCGCCGGTGGCCAGGAACATGCCGCTCGGCGATCCCAGGAAGGTCCATCCCCCGTACCAGCCGTGCCGGTGCGGCGGCGCGTGTTCGACGGCCATCAGCACCGCACCGCCCTGTTCGCCGCCGAGGAAGAAGCCCTGCACCAGCCGAAGTACCACGAGCATCACCGGCGCCCAGATCCCGACCTGCTGGTAGGTCGGCAGCAGTCCGATCGCCGCGGTGCACACGCCGGTCACGCTCAGCGTGATGACCAGCATCAGCTTGCGCCCGACCACGTCGCCGAAGTGGCCGATCACGCCCGCTCCCAGCGGTCGCGCCAGGAAGCCGGCGCCGAACGTGGCGAACGCGAGCAGGGACCCGACCCACGGGTCACCGGCGGGGAAGAACAGCTTGTTGAACACCACGGCCGCGGCGGTGCCGTAGATCAGAAAGTCGTACAGTTCGATGGTGTTGCCCACCGCGCTGGCGAACGCCGCCTTGCGCACCGTGGCGCTGTCCGGCCCCGCGGCTACCGTCGCCATCAGGCCTCCTGTCTGTTGCGGACGCCAGGAAGGGCCACCGGGCGTCACGTGGTCCCGCTCAACAATGACCAGTGATCGCCGAAAGGTCCACCACCTTATCGAGCAGCTCACCGCTTGTGGGCGACTACCTCTCCCGCCTGACCACGCCTTTTCGTGACAGGTCGTGATGGAAACCTGTTCGGGCGAAACACGGTTCAGTGATCCGCCGTCGCATCTGCCGCGGTTTCCTCAGCTTCGGCGATAAAGAGAAGCGAATCGTCACTCAAAAACCCAGGAGGAATGACGAGATGGCTGCAAAACGGCTCATCGCCCGGACCTGCCTCGCCGCCGCGGCTCTGGTCGGCACCGCGTTGGCACCGGCGCTCGCGAACGCGGAACCCGCGTCGTCGGCGCACGGCAGCATGATGAACCTGTCGATCCGCGGCGAGGCGCGCGAGGACATCAGGACCGCGTTCCTGACCTGCGAGCCCACCGGCGGATCGCATCCCTACGCGAATGACGCGTGTCAGGCACTGACGGACGCCAACGGCGACTTCACAAAGCTCACCACCGAGCACTCCGCATGCCCGCTCAACTACAAACCGGTGACGCTCTCGGCGAAGGGCAGGTGGCAGGGCAAGCCGGTCACCTTCGAGAAGACCTTCCCGAACGACTGCGTGGCCGGCGCTGCTACTGGGAAGGTGTTCTCCTTCTGATGCCGCGGTCGGGCCCCGCTGCGTGCGGGGCCCGACACCGGCCGCGACCGACGGGCGAGGTCTCTCGTCCCACGGTTCGGGAGGGTTACCGTGAGCCCATGGCGACCGACCCTGAAGACCGCGATTCGCGCTGGCCACGGCGGCTGTACCGGGACGGCTCCGACCCAGACCCGAGGTTCACCCTCGCCAACGAACGCACCTTCCTGGCCTGGATCCGCACCGCGCTGGCCCTGATGGCCGGGGGTGTGGGCATCGAGGCCCTGAACGCGGCCACCGGCCAGGCGAGTCCACTGCGGACGGCGCTGGCGGTCCTTCTGCTGCTGGGTGGGGTGCTTTGCAGCGCAACGGCTTTCGCCCGGTGGATGGCCACCGAGCGGGCTTTGCGGCGCGGTCGGCCGCTGCCCGCGCCGCGGTTGGCGCCGGTCATCGGTTACGGGCTCGGCGCGATCGGCATCGCCGCCTGCGTCCTGCTTTTCGTGTCCGGGTTCTGACGTGGAGCGCCCCAGCGGGCCCTGGGATCCAGGGCTGCAGATCGAACGGACCACGCTCGCATGGTTGCGCACCGTGCTCACCTTCGTCGTCGGCATGCTGGTGCTGCTGCGGCTCATCGCGCACGAGAGCACCCTCGCGGCGGCGGTTTGCGGCGCGCTCACCCTGCCGCTCGGGGCCGCCATCAGCTGGCTCGCCTGGCGGCGGCACCTCCGGACTGAACGCGGGCTGCACGCCGAGACCCCGCTGCCCGGCGGGGCGCTACCGGCGGCGGCCGCCGCCTTGTCGGTGCTCGCCGGCTGCTCCGGCCTGATCTACGTGCTGTTCGCCTGAGCCTCAGCCTGCCCACCTGACAGCAAGGGAACCTTCCTGCCACCAGAACCCAGCCTCAGCCCGCCCAGCAAAGGGGCCCTCGCCGCCGGGTCGGCGGCGAGGGCCCTTCAACCACGTCGGCTCATTTCTCCAGGCAGAACTCCTTGATCGGATAACCGACGTGGCGGTCCTCCGCCGGCAGGTAGCCGAGCAGGCGGTCGCCGGGCTTGAGCTCCGTGCTGTTGAGCACCACGCCGCCCGGTCCCAGCACCCGGACGTGCCAGTCGTCCTGCAGGATCAGGTTCACCTGCTGACCCGAGGCGCTGATCGCCTCGATCGAGATCAGCGGGCGGCTCTCGATCTTGACCCGGCCGACCGTGACCACGCGGGTGCGGCCCTTGGTGTCCACCGCGAGCACCTTGCTGCCCGACTTCAGCTCGCTCAGGTAGTTGGTGCGGCCCTGGTGGGACACGGTGTAGGAGTGGATCGCCCCGGCGTTGACCCGGAACGGGCGGGTCGGCATGTACGGCAGCGGGTGGGTTTCGCTGACGCAGAGGATCATGCCCTTGGAGTGGGAGCCGACCAGGATGCCCTCGTCCTCGCCGAAGTAGGTGCAGGTGTCCACGCACGCCCGCTCGCCCATGCCGACGTGCTCGGTGCGCACCACCTCCAGTTCGGTCAGCTCCAGGTCGGGCGAGCCGCCCGCGGAGGCCGCGACAAGCGCGGTGGCGTCGCCGACCTTCTCCGGCTGCAGCAGCACGCCGTCCGAGCCGTGCTCCAGGACGCCGAAGACGATCTCGGCCTCCTCCACGTCCTCGACGACCGTGATAATGCTGCCGGTGGCTGAGGCCGCCGCGGCGAGCACGATCTCCAGCGGGATCTTGGTCGGGTCGCGGAACCAAAGCACGCTCCACCGCTGGGTGCGCGCCGCCTCGCAGGCGACCTCCAGGGTGGGCGCGTCGACGATCTCCACGAACGGCCCGAACTCGACGCCCGGGTGGCGGGCCGCCAGCACAGCCGGGTCGCCGTGCCGCTGCGGGTCGACGATCACCACGTCGGCCGGCCCCAGGTCCTCGGGCAGCGGGCCGCGCGGCAGCAGCACCTTGCGCACCGTCGGCGGCAGGTCGACCAGTTCGCCGGGCTCGTCGGCCACGACGGCGCTGACCCGCTGGTGCACTGCCTCCTCGACGATGGCGGGCTTGATCTCGGCGTCGACGCCGCGGATGTCCAACCACGTCAGTCTCATTGCTCGCTCCTCGTTCAGGTTGCGTGACTCGGTTTCGCGGGCGATCACCCGCGCGTCTGGGCCGGGTCAGGAGGCCAGTTCCGGCACCAGGTCGTCGGTGAATTCCAGGGCGGGGTGGACCAGGGCCGCGACCCGGCGGGCCCGCTCCCCCGGGTTCGGGGCCTGGAAGATGTTGCGCCCCACGGCCACACCGGCCGCGCCCGCGCGCAGCACGTCGTCGACGTGGGCCAGCACCTGCGCCTCGTCTTCGACGCGCGGGCCACCCGCGGCGACGATCGGCGCGGGGCAGGACTCCACCACCTCGGCCATGGCCTCGACCGTGCCGGGGTAGACGGTCTTGACGAGGTCCGCGCCCAGGTCGGCCGCGAGGGTGGCGGCATGCGAGATGAGCCGCACGTCGCGGGGGTCGGTGATCTGCGGGCCGCGCGGGTAGATCATCGCCATTAGCGGCAGGTTCCAGCGGTCGGCTTCCTCGGCGACGGCGGCCAGGTCGGCGACCTGCTGGCGCTCCTGCGCCGAGCCCAGGTTGACGTGCACGCTCACCGCGTCGGCGCCAAGCCGCAGCGCGGTTTCCGCGCTGGCGACGAGATACTTGGCATCGGGGTCCGGCGCGTGTGCCGTGCTCGCGCTGAGGTGCACGATCAGCGACATGTTCGTGAAGGCCGCCGGATCGACGTAGCGCAGCGCGCCCTTGTGCAGCACGATGGCGTCGACTCCGCTGGCCGCCAACGTCGGCGCCAAGCCGCCCGGGCCGCCGGGGGTTGGTAACGGGCCGTCGGTGACGGAGTGGTCCATCGGCACCACGAGTAAGCGGTCGTCGCCGTTGCGGGACATCCGCCGGAGCCTCAGCTGCGCGCCGAACGATCGGGTGGTGGACACCGGGTCCTCCTGTTCACGAGGTGGGGACGGGATCGGGGCGGGGACGGTCCAGTTCGAATTCATCGTGCAATGCGGCCACGGCCGCGGCGGTATGCTCGGCCGGGATCAGCACTGACACGCGCAACTGGTTGGTGTGCAAGGAGTTCGCGGGGACGCCCAGCGCGGCCAGGGTGCTCAGCACCCGCACCGCGTATTCGGGCCGGGTGAGCATTCCCGTGCCCAGCAACGAGATCTTGCCCAGTTCACGCTGCACCGAGACGTCGCGGTCGGCGTCGGGCACGGCGAGTTCCACGTGCCGCCGCACCTGGTGGACGGCGTTGCCGGTGATGCTGAAGCTCAGCGCCGGTCGGTCATCGGCCCAGGTCACCAGGTCGACCGGGATGGACTGCTCCGCGACGGCGCGCAGCGCCCGGTGCGGCCGGTCGGGGTCGCCGGGGTCCAGCCGGATGGTGAACCGGGCGATGTCGGCGTCGTGCGTGATCGCGGTGACGAATCCTTCCTTCTCCAGCATGCCGTTGGAGCTCCCTCCGGTGATCGTTGTGCCGGGCCGGTCGTCCATGGCGCTCGCCACCAGCAGCGGAACGCCCCTGACGGCGGCGAGTTCCACTGCGCGGGCGTGCAGCACGCGCGCCCCGGCGAAAGCCATCTCGGCCATCAGCGGCGCCGCGACCTCGGGCAGCGGCCGCGCCCGCGGCACCAGCCTGGGGTCGGCGGTGTAGACGGCGTCGACGTCGGTGTAGATCTCGCACCGGGCGCCGAGTTCGGCGGCGAGCGCCACCGCCGTCGTGTCCGACCCGCCGCGACCAAGGGTGAACAGCTCCCCCGCCGCGTCGATGCCCTGGAACCCGGCGACGACCACGACCGCGCCGCGTTCGAGGTGCGCCCGCACCGCCCGGGTGTCGATGCTCTTGATCAGGGCCGCACCGTGCGGCCCGGTGGTGCGGATGCCGGCCTGCGCGCCGGTGAGCGAGACGGCCCGGGTGCCGCGCCGGTGCAGCGCGGTGGCCACTAGGGCGGCCGAGGCCACCTCGCCGGTGGCCAGCAGTTGGTCGGTTTCCCGCGGCGCGGGGTGCGGGTGTAGTTGCCTGGCGTCGGCCAGCAGTCGGTCGGTGGTGTCGCCGCGGGCCGACACCACCGCGACCGTAGGCCGGCCGGTCTGCCGGGAGACGTCGATCCGCTCGGCGACCCGGCGAACGTGTTCGGCGGTGCCCAGGGAGGTGCCGCCGTACTTCTGCACCAATGGTTTCATCGACACCTCATCGCGAGGGGCGCGGCAGAACCGGCGCCGGGGACGAAACGTTCTGTCGTGCAAAATCTTTCTAATCGAACTCCGCGTCGGACGTCATCGCGGGAACACGTGATTGTCGAGGGGCCGCCCGGTTTGCCCCGCGATATCCCGGAAAGACGTGCTGTGCGGCGGGGCCCGCCGGTCTTGAATCGGACGGTGCGACGTTGTTCGGCCGGGAGATTCGAGGATGCCGTGCGATCGAGGGAAACTCCGATGCGGATCTGCGTGATCGGTGCGGGGCCGCGTGGCCTTGCGGTGCTGGAGCGGATCAGCGCCAACTGCTGCGAACTTCTCGGGCCGGCGGTGCCCGTCGAGGTCGACCTGGTCGACCCGTTCGCCGGGGCGGGCGGCCGGGTGTGGTGGACCGAGCAGAGCCCGCTGCTGCTGATGAACACGGTGGCTTCGCAGGTCACCGCCTTCACCGATGACAGCGTCGACTGCGAGGGGCCGATCCGCCCCGGGCCGAGCCTGCACGAGTGGGCGAGTGCCGATCCGGACGCGGAGCCGCTCGAGCCGGACGAGTACCCGACCCGCGCACTCTTCGGTCGTTACCTCGCTTGGTTCCTCGACCACGTGATCGCGACCGCGCCACCCAACGTCACGGTGCGGTGGCACCGCGACACCGCTGTCACGATTCGCGATGAGGCGCAGCGCCAGCGCGTTCGGCTCGCGGACGGCGCTGAGCTGGTGGCGGACGCCGTGGTGCTCGCGCAGGGGCACGTCGATGCCGAATCGACCGGTGCGGAGCAGGAGCTGGCGGGGTTCGCCCGGCGGCACCGGTTGCGCTACGTGCCGCCGAGCAATCCGTCCGAAGTGGACCTTTCGTCGATCCGCCCGGGTGAGCCGATCGGGCTGCGTGGGTTGGGCTTGAACTTCTTCGACTACCTGGCGCTGCTGACCGCCGGCCGGGGCGGCCGGTTCGTGCCGGTGTCCGGGAAGCTGCAGTACCTCCCGTCCGGGCGCGAGCCGGTGCTCTTCGCGGGTTCCCGCCGGGGTGTTCCCTACCACGCGCGCGGGCAGAACCAGAAGGGGGTGTCGGGGCGCCACGAACCGCTGTTCCTGACACCGGAGGTGATCGCCGGGCTCCAGCAGAAGGCCGCCGAAGGCACTCCGCCCTCGTTCCGCGTCGACGTGTGGCCGCTGGTCTCCGAAGAGGTCCGGGCGGTGTACTACACGACCTGGATCGGGCAGCACCGCAGCGCCAGCACTGCCCGCGCGTTCCGCCACGCCTACCTGCGCGCCATCGGGGATGAGGTCGCCGAACTCGCGGTGCTGCGCCGCTTCGCCGTGCCGCGCGAAGAATGGTGGGACTGGGACCGGGTGACGCGCCCCTGCGGCGAGCGGGTCTTCGCCGACCGCGACGAGTTCCACGGTTGGCTGTTGGAGCACCTCGAACGCGACCTCGCCGAGGCCGAGCGGGGCAACGTCGCCGGGCCGCTGAAAGCGGCGCTGGACGTGCTCCGGGACCTGCGCAACGAGATCCGGCTGGTCATCGACCACGGCGGGATCACCGGCAGCTCCTACCGGGACGAGGTGCAGCTCTGGTACACGGGTGAGAACGCGTTCCTGTCGATCGGCCCGCCGGCCCGCCGGATCGCCGAGCTGATCGCGCTGATCGAGGCGGGCGTGGTGCACGTGCTCGGCCCCGGCATGCAGGTGTCTACGACCGACGGTTCGTTCGCGGTCTGCGCGCGCGGGGTGGCGGCGCCACCGGTCCGGGTGACGACGCTGATCGAGGCGCGGCTGCCCGAACCGGACCTGCGGCGCTCGGCCGATCCGCTGCTGCGCTGGCTGCAACGGACCGGGCAGTGCGCGGCGTACCGGATCGCCGATCCGAACGGCGCCTACCGGACCGGTGGGCTCGCAGTCACGCGCCGCCCGTACCACCTGATCGACGCGGCCGGCCGCCCGCATCCGCGGCGTTTCGCCTTCGGGGTGCCGACCGAGGCAGTGCACTGGGTCACCGCGGCCGGGGCGCGGCCCGGCGTCAACTCGGTGAGCCTCTCCGACGCGGACAGCATCGCGCGCGCGTGCCTCGCGGTGCCCCGCAGCGCACCTGCCCCGAGGTTGTACGCCGACTACCACAACCCGCTCGACTGGTTGCCGACCAGCTCGGGGCGCTAGAAACCGGCGGTTTCAGTCGAAACTGCCGCCCAGACGGGAGGAACAGCTCGATGATCGGAAGTCCGGCCGGCTCGGATGCGGGCCTGCTCTCTCCGGTGTGGGCGGGTACCCCGGTGCACGCCGCGACCTCCGACGACGCGTGGCTCGGCGCGATGCTGGAGGTGGAGGTCGCGCTGGCCAGGGTGCAGGCTCGGCTCGGGGTGATTCCCGCATCCGCGGTCCCGGTGATCGAGTCGGTGGCCCGGCCCGAGCGGTTCGACGTCGGCGAGCTGGCCGTGCGGGCGCGGGAGGCCGCCAACCCGGTGGTGCCGCTCGTGTCGACGCTGACCTCGCTGGTGGCCGCGGAGAACCCGGCCGCCGCCGACCACGTGCACCGCGGCTGCACCAGCCAGGACGTGCTGGACACCGCGACGATGCTGATCGCCGGCCGGGCCCTCGCCGAGCTGGAGTCCTGTTTGGACCGTTGCGCGGCCGCGTTGGCGTCGCTGGCGGAGCAGCACCGGAACACGCCGATGGCGGGCCGGACGCTGACACAGCACGCCGTGCCGACCACGTTCGGGCTCAAGGCGGCGGGATGGCTGGCCGGGATCGGCGAGGCCCGCCGCCGAATGCACCGGCTGCGCACCGAAGGGCTGCCGGTGTCGATCGGCGGGGCTGGTGGCACCGCCGCCGCGTATGCGGCCTATGCGCGGGAGGCCACTGGCACCGATCTCGTGGCCGAGCTGGTCGAGGGCATGGCGGCCGAACTCGGCCTGGCCGTGCAGGTCCTGCCCTGGCACACGCAGCGCGTGCCGCTGGCGGACCTCGGCTGGGTGCTCAGCATCGTCGCCGGAACCTTGGGCAAGTTCGCCGTGGACGTGCAGGTATTGTGCCGCACCGAGGTCGGCGAGGCCGTCGAGCCCGGCCCGGCCGGGCGCGGGGCTTCCTCGGCGATGCCGCAGAAGCGCAATCCCGTGCTGTCGACCCTGGTCGTGGCTGCGGCCCGGCAGGTCGCCCCGGCAGCCGGGGTGCTGGCCCAGTGCATGCTCGCCGAGGACGAACGCCCGGCCGGGGCTTGGCACGCCGAGTGGCAACCGCTGCGGGACGGCCTGCGCGCAGCGGGCGGCGCAGCACACACGGCGGCGGAATTGGCGGAGGGGCTCACGGTCTTCCCGGACAGAATGCTGGAAAACCTGCACCGGACCGGAGGCGCGATCGTCGCCGAGCGGGTCAACGTCGCGCTCGCCCCCGCCCTGGGCAAAGCCCGCGCGAAGCAGGTACTGGCCCGCATCGCGGCCGACGCTGCCGCTGGCCACGGCACCTTCGACGAGCTCCTGGCGGACGCTCCCGAACTCCGCGAGTCCGATGTAGCCGGACTCGATGCTGCGGAAGTCCAGGACCTGCTAACGCCGCAGAACTACCTCGGCGCGGCCTCGCTGTTCGTACAGCGGGCACTCGACGAATACGGGACCGCCTGATCACGGGATGCAGCGACAATCACAACGCCGAGAACTCCGCGTCGGGCGGGCAGATCTGGCGAACGTTGGCGAACTGGTTCATCGCGCGCGGCCGGCGTATTGACCGAGGCAACCACCTACGCCTCGTTACGGGAGTGCCGGTGACCGGGCGCGCGGAGGGTGTTCGCGCCCGGTCACCGGGGATGGGCCGGTGCGGAGTGGCCGGGGGAAGTCCCCGCACCAGCCCGTTCTGGGTGATTTTTTTGAGGTGAAGGGCACCATCTGGGAGCATATGTGCTCTGACCAGCGGTTTAAGGTTTGTGGATCTTGTCAGGCCGTCTCTAGGCCGTGTCAGGCTGCGAGCTGATCGTTGGTCGTGAGCTGGGCCGTGAAGTCGTCGATCGCGGCCCGTGCTCGGTTGTGCGACGAGGGCAACAGGTGGGTGTACACGCGGAGCGTGAAGCCCGGGTCTTTGTGGCTGCCCACACCGGATCCCAGCGGGACGGCGATGCGTTGCCGAAGGGGCAGCGCCGAGGCGATTGCCGAAACCCGTGCGGCATCCCAGGCCACCGTCTTACTCGGGGTGGGTTGCGGACGCCGGATGCTGCCCGTTCGGCACGGATTCTCAGGCACGCGTTTATCGGCGACAGCGCCGGAGAGGATCGACGACAGCACGTCGAACAGCTGCGCCTGATAGTTCACGCTCACCCGTGGATCAGCGCGCAGCCATTCCATCCAGTCCCGCACCGCGCCGGGTTGCGCGACCTTGGACAGCGGCATCTCACCGAAGTGCCGCAGGATCCGGGTGCGTACCCGTTGTTCGATCGCTGCACGGCGGACACACCGACTCCCACTGACGATCACAGGTCTTGCGGATCAGCTCTTTGCGGCCAGTTTTCGTATCCGTCCGCCAGAGCAGCAGGAAGGGCGCCGTGCTGGTGTTCCCCCAGCAGCAATGGGCGGCGTTCGTCTCGGGGTTACGGGATCGCCGCTGGTGACTCGCAAACGCCGGCGCGGCTGCGGGTGTTGGCACCACCCGCGGCCGCGCTGTGCCTGTCAGGGCAGGCGGATCGACTGGCTGTGCTTGAAGACGTCGCCCGGGTCGTAGGCCTTCTTCACCTGCTGCAGGCGCGGGTAGTTCCCCTTGAAGTACAGGTCGTGCCACGGCACTCCCGAGGAGTTCCACGCCGGGTCGCTGATGTCGATGTCGCAGTAGTTGATGAAGCAGCCGTCGGTGACGTCGTTGGGCACCGGGACACCTCCGGTGTCCCGGTAGACCGCCTGGTAGAACCGCTGGTGCCAGCCCACGTGGCGGTCGTCGTCGGCCGCCGCCTGCCACGCCGTGCCCCACAGCAGCTTCATCACCGAGTCGCGGTGCGGGTTGGCGGTCGCGTCGGCGGGGAGGGTGTTCACCTTTCCGCCGAAGGACGCGATCGACACCACGAACGGCAGCTGCGCGTAGTCGGTGTTGGTCAGCTGCTCGTACAGCGCGGCGATCTGCGCGTCGGTGAAGCCCTTGCGGTGGTAGCTGGACTTGTACTTGTAGCGGTCGGTCGGGTTGCTCATCCACATCCCGGGCCAGCCGGTCGCGTGCAGCCACGGGAGCTTCCGGTGGTCTGTGACGGCGGGCGTCACCCCGACGCCCTCGCCGACCGCGTTGAGAAAGTTGTTCAGCAGCCGCTCGGCGTTAGGCAGGCCCGCGTCGATCTGCACGACCAGGTGGAATGGGCCGTAAGCGCGGGTGGTCAGCTCCAGCCGGGAGAACAGCCCGGTGTAGGGGCTGTCCGGGCCGCTGTTGCGTTCCAGCCAGGTGCCGTAGTTGCGCAGCAGCCGGGCGAACCGCTCCGGGGTCATCTGGTCCCAGGCCCACTCGCGGCGGTGGATCCAGGCCTCACGCGGCGGGGTCGGCAACAGCTTCGCCGGGTCGGTGCCGGTGGCGTCCGGGGCGCGAAACCAGAAGCGGGTCACGACGCCGAAACCGCCACCGCCGCCTCCGGTGTGCGCCCACCACAGCTCCCGGTTGGGGTCGTTGGCCGCCCGGGTCGCGACGACCGCGCGCGCTTTCCCGCCGGCGTCGACCACCACGACCTCCACCGCGTGCACGTGGTCGCTGATGTAGCCGTGCCGGCGGCTCAGCGGCCCGTAGCCGCTGCCGGTGACGTGCCCGCCGACGCCGACGGTGTAGCAGGATCCGCCGGGCAGGCAGACGCCCCAGCGCTTGTAGAGGGTGTCGTAGACATCGCCGAGTTCCGCGCCGGCCTCGACCATGATCGCTTTCATCTTGGTGTCGTGGGCGATCGCGGTCATCTGGGTCATGTCTATGAGGACCCGCACGTCGGGGTGGTCGACGAAGTCCTCGTAGCAGTGCCCGCCGCTGCGCACGGCGATGCGCTTGCCGCGGCGCACCGCGGCGCCGACGGCGGCCACCACCTGCTCCGTTGTGGCGGGCAGGCACACGCTTTCGGGGTTACTCGCGAAACGCTGGTTCTGGCCCCGGGTGAGGCCCGCGAAGCGGACGTCCGCGGGGCCGACGGTGATGGCCGTGCGGGCGGCCGGGCCGACGGGCTGCTGCGGGGCTGGCGGTGCCGCGAGTGCTTCGGTGCGGGAGGCGACGGCGACGGAACCGCCGAGAGCAGCCGCCCAGGTGAGCAGGTTGCGGCGCGATAACGCGCTCATGCGAACTCCTCCGAGTGTGACTTGGTCCCCTGCGCCGTCGCGATCCGCGGATGGGCCGGACCAACATCGACCTCATGGAGCAGACGCTGATGACGCAGAGTCGCGTCCGGCGCGCCGATCACGGGCGGCTACGGCCAATCGTGTAGCCACTTGCGCCGAAAGACATCACGCGATCACGTGATGAATAACGCTCGGTGGCGGCGCTTTTCGGGCAAACGCACTCGTGCCCTGCCGGGGGGCCGGCCGGGCACGAGTGCTTGCGAGGAGTTCGGTCGATCAGACCGGGACCGCCACCACCACGCTCGTCGGCGAGCTCGTCGCCCGCGTCTCCTCGTGGCGCAGGCCCGCCTTCTCGAACAGCGCCGCCAGCTCGGGCTCGGTGCGGACGTGCCCGGAGAGCAGGCTCAGCATCACGATGTCCTCGAACTTGCCGAAGTGCGGTGTGTCGCCGGGCGGCAGCACCTCGTCGATCACGATCAGCCGGCTGCCCGGCTTCATCGCCGCCCGGATGTTGCGCAGGATGCTGATCGCGTCCTCGTCCTTCCAGTCGTGGATGGTCCAGGACAGCACGTACAAGTCGCCGCCGGTCGGCACCGACTCGAAGAAGTCGCCGCCGACGCACCTCGCACGATCCGACAGGCCCGCGGCCTCCAGCACCGCCTCAGCCTCCGGCACCACCCGCGGCAGGTCGAAGACCACGGCCGTCATCTCCGGGTAGTGCGCCAGGATGGTGGCGACGAGGTGGCCCTGCCCGCCCGCGACGTCGACGACGTGCCGCACGCCGGTGAGGTCGTAGGCCTGCAGCATCGCGGAGTTCACCAGCCGGGCCATGCTGCCCATCGCGTTGTTGAACAGCGTCGCCAGCTCGGGGTGGTCGGCGAAGTGCTCCCACCAGGTGCGGCCGTGCACGTGCTCGAAGGCCGGGCGGCCCTTGCGCAGGCTGTAGACCAGCGCACCGAAGGAGCGCTGCCGCTCCGGCAGTCCGACGTAGCGGGCCAGGTCTCGCATGGAGCCCTCGACGTCGCTGCGCAGGGTCGCCGCGAGCGGGGTCAGGTCGAACACCCGGTGCTCGACCTCGGTGAACACCCCGACGCTGGCCAGCGCGCGCAGCCCCCGGTAGAGGCTGTCGGAGTCCGCCTCGACGCGGGCGGCGATGTCGTCGACGTGCGTCGGCTCCCCACCGATCGCGTCGGCCACGCCGAGCTCGGCCACCGCGATCAGCAGCTGGCTGACCAGCGAGCTGTAGAGCATTTCGTACATGCGGACCGCGGGCGGCACCTGCGCTCCTTCGGAGAGCACGCCGTAGGGCGCCGCCGAGCCGGGTTCGTTCATGACTCCCCTTCCACTACCTCGGGCCGGGACGCGAAAACGCCCGGTCTGCAAAGAACGTCCTGTTGACTGACGTTGAACTCAACTTCGACCTCCGCCTCCCGAGACGACCGGACCGCGTTCTTCCGCAATTTCAATGGAAATCGGACCTTCGATTTCAATGGAAATTGCGGCACACCCCGGTCCGTCGCGGCATCAGGCGGTGATCCCGGTCAGGTGGTCGGCGAAGCGTTCGCGGAGTTGGCGTTTGAGCATCTTGCCGGTGGGCCCGGTCGGGAAGTCCGCGTCCTCGCGGGCCACCACCACACCGTGCACTTCGGACAGTCCGGCGGCGGAGAGCACCGCGTTGATCGGACCGGCCAGGTCCGCCACCTCCTCCGCGTCGGAGCGCAGGCGCACCACGGCCAGCGGCGCCTGCGCGTCGGGCGAGCCGGGGTCGCGGACCCCGATCACCGAGCAGTCCGCCACGAACGGGCAGGCCACGAGGATCGCCTCTTCCAGGGGGAGGCTGTAAACCGGGCCGTCCGCGGTGCGGATCACGTCGGGCACCCGGTCGAGGTGGATGAACCGGCCGCGTTCGTCCCGGTAGACCACGTCGCCGGTCAGCCAGTACCCCGCGAAGGACGACTTCACCGTCGCGTCGGAGTTGTTCCAGTAGCCCGGCGTGCGCGTCGGGGTGAGCACGCCCAGCCGCCCGGCGCGTCCCGGCCCGAGCTCCCGGCCGTCGTCGTCGAGGACCACGGCGCGGCGCACCACCTTGATCGGCGTTCCCACACAGCGGCCGTAGTCGGTGCTGCCCAGCTCGCGGACCTTGCGGAACAGCGCCATGCCCATCTCGGAGGAGCCAAGGCCGTCGATGAACCGGCTGCCGGGCCGCGATCGCAGCAAGCCGGGGCGCCGGCCGTGCACGATCAGCTCCTTGATGTGCGCTTCGTGCGCGGCGTCGCCGGTGTTGATCCACGTGTGCACGTGCTGCGCGCCCGTCGCCTCCAGGCCGATCTCGGCCAGGTCGGCCCAGGTCTGCGGGAATGCGGCGACGATGGTCGGCTGGAACCGGCGCATCGCCGCCCGGACCGCCGTGCCGGTGGTGTCGGCCATCACCAGCGTGGGCAGGCCGAGCAGCGTCGTCGTCATCAGGTAGCTGATACCGGCCGAATGCGATTGAGGCAGCGCGGTGAGCAGCCGGTTCCGTGCGGCTGCCGGGAAGTTCCACAGCCGCTGGCGCTTGCCGAGGAAGAACTGGCGGTGCCCGAAGCTGGCCGCCTTCGGTGGGCCGGTAGTGCCGGAGGTGTGGCAGACCATCACCAGGTCGTCGTCGGCGTGGGCGTACGGGAAGACACCCGGGTAGCTGGCGCCGGCCGCGGGCGTGGTGGGCAGGTCGGCCGGGTCGGCGTGGAACGCGAGCCGCTCGGTGTCCAGTCCGGCGGCGCGCAACCGAGCCAGGCGAGGCTCGTCGGCCACCACGCCCAGCGCTCCGATCCGGCCGAGGTACTCGGCCGCGACTTCCGCCGGCATCCGGCCGTTGACCAGCGCCGCGATCGCGCCGAGCGACGTCAACGCCAGGAAGTGCAGGAACGAGTCGATGCCTTCCGGGACGTGCACGCCCACCACGTCGCCCTTGCCGACGCCTTGCGCGTGGTACCAGGAGGCGTAGGCGTTGCGCACTCCGAGCAGGCGGACCAGGCTGTAGGCCACCACGTCGGCTTCGGGGGCGGTTTCCGGGTTTCCCGGCCGCTGGGCGAAGAGGAACGCCCGGTTCGGAGCGGGGTTGTTGGCCACCGCGCGGTCCAGGAAGTTGCCCATGCCCAGTTCCCGGTCCAGCAACAACTTCAGCCGCGCAGGCAGCGGCAGGCGCGCATCGGGACGGATGTTGTCAAGTGCGATCATGCTGGCGCTCCTTCGGGGACCGCTCGGGACGCGTTCGACCCGGGCGGACGACAGGAGGGATACGGCACGCCGGCCCGGCGGCGCGCCGCAACGGACGACACAATCGTCTACAGAGGACCAGGTGTTGCTCCTCGATCGGTGTCGGCCGCGGGTCTCAGGGGTCTTCTCGCGAGGACGGCCCCGGCGTGGCGAACCAGCCAGGGATCCGCGGCGAGAAGACCTCTGAGATTCCGCTACCCGCACCGCTGGGCGAACACCTTCGAAGTCCTCATCCGGGCTGGCCTTCGTAGATCGTGATCAGGTAGCCGTCGGGGTCCTCGAAGATGAACTCGCGACCGCAGGAGCCGTCGCAGATCGGCTTGCTGATCGGCACGTCGGCCGAGGTGAGCTGCGCGTGCAGCTTGTCCGGGTTCTCCGCCTTGATCCAGACGACCACGCCGTGCCCGACCTTGGCGACCTCGTCGAGGTCGATCGTGGCCTGGCGCAGCGCGATGCGGATGGGCTCGGCGCCCAGAACCGCCGCGTTGGGCACCTTGGATTCAACAGTGGAGAATCCGACGACCTCGGTGTAGAACCGCCGCGCCCGCTCCAGATCGCGCACCTGCAGGGTCAGAAAGTCCGGTCCGACTACGTTTGTGGACACCACAGCTCCTAACGGGAATCGGGTGGATTCGGTCGGTGGAAAGGACTTCCGCCTATTCCGGCGGGTTTCCGGCCGACCCTGCACCAGCATCCCCGCCCGGTCCGCCGCCGGTCATCACGTGTTCGCGTGAGTTGCCGGTTGGTCGTGCATCATCACCCGCCGGGCCAGCTCGACGCGGCTGGTTATCCCCAGCTTGGCAAAGCTGTGCCGGAGATGGCTGTCCACGGTGTGCGGTGACAGGTACAACCGGTTCGCCACTTCCCGGTTGGTGAGCCCCTCGGCGACGAGCCGCACCACGCGGAGTTCCGCTCGGGTCAGGCTTTCCCAGCCCGTCTTGCGGGAGTTCTGTCGCCGCTGCACCTGGACGTTCGGGGTCCGCGCCAGCAGCCCGCGCACCCGGGCGGCGTCCAGCGGCGCGTCGCACCGCACGTACCCGGACTCGGCCTCAATGCGCAGTTGCGCGGCCTTCTCCAAGTTGCCCAAATCCGCCTCGGCCGCCGCCAGGTCCTCCAACCCCTGTGCCAGCATCACCGGCCGCGATCCCGCCCGGTAGTGCTCGACGGCGCTGCGCAGGGCACGAACGTCGCGCCGCAGCAGACCGGCACCGTGCTTGGCCGCGCCGAGGAGCACCGCGACGTCGGGGTTGCGCCGCGCCAGCTCGGTTGCCGAGCCGACCACCTGCGCTGCCGCCTCGCGGGCGTCGACCCGCAGCGCCACCCGCACCAGCGCCGGGATCCGCTCCGGCGCGCTGACCAGCAACGCGTTGCTGCGCTTGACCCGGTCGAGGACCTCCACCAGTTCCAGCCGGACCTTGTCCGGGTCGCCTTCGGCTTCCTCGGCGAGCAGCCGCGCGCAAACCAGCAGGTCCGGTAGGCGGCGCCGCCCGGTCTCCACGATCTCCTGGGCCTGGTTCAGGTGCTTCCAGGCGGCCTGCACATCCACGCGCAACGAAACGACGGCCCGCAACGCGAGCAGCGGAACGGCCAAGGCCTTGGCGGAAAGCTGTTCGGTCAGCAGCACGCCGGCTTCCGCCTCGGCCGCGGCGTCGTTTAGCCGACCGGCGGCGAGCAGCAGCTCGGCCCGGCACAGGTAGCGCGGCGGCTGCGACCACACCGTCTCCAGTTCTGCGACGTCCTGCTCGTCCTTGGTCAGCTCCTCCTCGGCCTCCGCGAGGCGGTCGGCTGCTGTCAGCGCGGCGACGAGGTGCAGCCTGGGGTGCCGGGTCCGCCCGACAACGCCGACACGGTCACCGAGCCGCACCGCTTCGGTCGCGTACCGGATGGCGGCCGGAATATCGCCCTGCGCAAGGGAAACCCTGCTCCGCGCGCCCGTCCCGCACACCAGCGCGCCGTGCGTTCTCGCGCGGTTCGCGACGTGCACCGCGTTGGTCGCTGCCGCCGACGCCGCCTCCAGATCGCCGAGCGAGGCGAGCCCGTGCGCGTGCATCGCGAGCAGCTCGGCGCGCGCCAGCGAGTCCGATTTCGCGCGGGGCAGGGCGAGCACCGTGTGCTCCAGGACCCGCGAGTGCTCGCCAACTGTATGCAGCGCTTCCGTGAGCCCGAGGAGCAGCATCGCCTCCGTGTTCTGCGACAGCCCGCCGCCGCGGAAGCGCTGCCCGAGTTCGATCGCTTCCGCCGGGCGACCCGCCAGCACCAGCAGCCGAACCGCCTCGGCCGCCAGTTCCGCGCGGATCGGCCTGCCCTCGTCGATCAGCGGCAGGCTGCGGAGGATCAGGTCGGCGCCGGTGTTCGGCGCCGCGGGCGCGATCTCCTGCACCGCGCGCTTCACCACGGTCGCCACGTCCATCCAGCCGCCTCCGCTGAGCAGCAGGTGCTTGACCTGTTCGGTGGCCGACCGGCCGTGCTGGGCGAGCACCGAAGCGGCCTCCTGGTGCAGAGTCGCCCGGGTCGGCTCCGGCATCCGGTAGTAGAGCGCGTCGCGGATCAGCTCGTGCCGGAAGGACAGCTTCGCGCCCTGCTCCACCAGCACCTCGGCGTCGACGAGCATCGCAACCGTGCCGAGCAGCTCCACCGCCGGGCGCCCGAGCAGCGCCGCGACCTCGTGCACTCCGAAGGGCCGGCCGAACACCGTCATCGCGTCCAGCGCGCGGCGGGTTTCTTCCGGCAGGTCCTGCATCCGCTCGCCGACCGCGTCGAAGAACGTCGGCGTCAGCGTGGCGGGCGGCACCGGCAGGCCGTCCCCCGGCAGCCCGCGCAGCATTTCCCGCAGCAGAAAGGGATTTCCGCCGCTGCGCGCGGCGTAGGACAGGGTCGCTGCGTCCGGTTTGCAGCCGAGTATCCGGGTGCACAGCTGCGCGACCGCGTCGTCGGAGAGCGGTTCGAGCTGGCGCTTCTGGGCGCCCTCACCGATGAGCCAGTCCAGCGCTTCCTGCGCGCAGCCGCGAATCGGGTAAGGGCGGCGGGTGAAGTACCAGAGCACGCCATCCGATTGCAGGGCGGGCACGAGGACCCGCAGCGCCAGCGCCGTCGCCTCGTCGGCCCAGTGCGCGTCGTCGAGGGCGATCAGCATCGGCTGCTTGCGGGCCTGCTGCGCTATCAACTCGGTTATCTGGTCCACCGCCCACAGCGTGGAGGTGTTCAAGCCCGGTCCCGCGGGCAGCTGCGGGCCGAACAGGTGGCACGAGCGGAACAGCGACCGCAAGGTGATCAACGGTGTGTTCTTGTCCAATTTGACAGCTTGCGATGTGATGACGCCGAGGCCGAGCGCGTGGCTTTCGGCCACCACTTCCTGCAGCAGTCGGCTCTTGCCGATGCCTGCCGGACCTTCCACAACCACGCAGTTCCCGGCCCCCTCGGCGACCTGGAGCAAATACTCGCGCGATTCACCCAAGACACGTTCCCGACCGATCAGCGGTAACGCATCAGTGTCCATCGTGTGTCCCCCTCAGTGAGCAGCATCGGACGAACGCAGATAGCTGACGCGACAGTACCCGAACGATCAGCGCCCGGCCTATTATTCCAAGAACGGCAAAGGGACATACTTCACCCGAGTGCCGCACTACGAGACTACAGTTAGATCTTTACTAGGCGACGCCACTTTGGTATCAAAGTCCGTAACCTCTCGGCCATTTCCCTTTCATAGCATATCCGCGCCATCCGCACCGCCAATTCTCGGCGGCGGCAGCACACGCCACCGTTCGGACCAGCGCGGCGCGGACAACCCGCGCAACGGTGATCTCGGACACATTCCACGATGGGCAATTCGGGAACGCCCATCCAGCGGGAATCCCGCGATGACGTGATGTCCGGACCCCGCCGATCGCCAAAGCTCGAAAGCGCGCACCCGCTGGTCGAGAGGAGTCCGAACAACATGAGCACACCGGAGATCGTCCACCGGGCGATCCACGTACCGCCCGGCGCTGGCCAAAGCGTCTGGGCCTTCAGCGGCGACCGCTACACACTCAAGGTCGGCGCGGAGGAAACCGGCGGGCTGATCGGCGTGATGGAGGCCGAGATCCCGCCGGGCAGCGGTCCGCCGCCGCACATCCACTGGAACGAGGACGAGGCTTTCTACCTCGTCGAAGGGCGCCTCCAGGTCGTCGACATCGATCGCGAATTCATCGCCGAGCCGGGCTCCTTCATTTATCTGCCGCGCGGCAAGGCGCACGGATTCAAGAACATTTTCGACACCCCCGCCAAAATGCTCATGCTTTTCATGCCGAGCGGATTCGAGAAATTCTTCCTGGAAGTGGGCGCGGAAGTGGTGCCGGGGCAGCCGGCGCCGCCGCCGAGCCAATTCGCGGCCGACGTCGAGCGGTCGATGCGCGTCGCGACCGAGAAGTACGGCATCGAGTCCGACTGAACGCCTGCTGGAGCGCGCGTCGGGCACCAGGCACCGTCGATGCCGGGCCACCGGTTCAGACCGGTAACGAGGCATCGCGGCTCTCCACCGCCGCAGCCACCATCCCGTCCCAGGCCAGCATCGCGCAGTCGATGACCGCGTGCATGGTCTCGCGGGAGCTCCCATCCCGGGCCTGGATGGACAGTCCTTGTAGGACTGTCAGGTAGAAGGAGGAGATCGTCTCCAGATCCGCACCGGGCGGCACATCCCCGTCGGTGATGCCGCGATCCAACCTGGCCCGCACGGCACGGAAGTCGTCCCTCCGGCATTCGGCGAGGTAATCCCGGATCCGCCCGTTCTCCGGAGTGCAGTTGGTGGCCGCGAGCACCACCATGCATCCGCGCGGAGTGCTCGGATCCACGTAGGCGTCGGCGTTGTCGCGCAGCATGGCTTCGATCGCGCGCCTAGCGGTCGGCTGCCGCTGCAACGACCTTTCACCGACCGCCTCGTCGGCGCCGTTGTAGAGCCCGACCGCTTCCCGGAAAAGGTCCTCTTTGGACCCGAACGCGGCGTACAGGCTCGGCGAACTGATCCCCATCGCGCCGGTGAGGTCGCTCAGGGATGTGGCCTCGTACCCTCGTTCCCAGAACAGCTCCATGGCGGTTCGCAGGGCGGCCTCCCGGTCGAAGCTGCGCGGGCGCCCACGTGGCGACATCGGCTTCCCCTCCTCCCAAGACGGCGCGGGTCCCGCACCGCTTCACACCTTTCCCAGCGGGCTTGTTGACACCCAAGGGTAGCGGTGATAACCATTTATATATCGTTCGACACAGAAAAGCGAGGGGCTTCATGACGGGCTTGGATGGCAAGGTCGCGCTGGTCACCGGTGGTGCCCGCGGCATCGGTGCGGCAGTCGCCGAGCGACTGGCCGCGGACGGTGCCGACGTCGCGATCACGTACAACACCTCGGCCGACCGGGCCAACGGCGTGGTCGACAAGATCAAGGGAGCCGGGCGACGCGGCGCGGCGTTCGCGGCCCCGGCCACCGACGCAGCGGCCGTGACCAGCGCCGTCGAGCAGACGGTCGCGGAGTTCGGCCGGCTGGACATCCTGGTCAACAACGCCGGGATCTTCCCGTGGGCGACCATCGACGAACTGACGCTAGAGCAGTTCGACGAGACGGTCGGCATCCACGTGAGGGCGGTGTTCGTGGCGGTGCAGGCCGCCGTCAAGCACCTGCCCGAGGGCGGCCGGATCATCAGCATCGGCAGCAACCTCGCCGACCGGACTCCCGGCCCCGGCCTGAGCCTGTACTCGCTGAGCAAGTCGGCGCTGACCGGCTTCACCAGGGGCCTCGCCCGCGACCTCGGTCCGCGCGGCATCACGGTCAACCTGGTGAACCCGGGCTCCACCGATACCGAGATGAACCCGGCCGACGGCGAGGAGGCGGACGCCGAGCGCGCCCTGACCGCCCTCGGCCGCTACAACGCCCCGGCCGACATCGCGGCGGCGGTCGCGTACCTGGCCGGCGAGGGCGGTCGCAACATCACCGGCACCGGCATCCTCGTCGACGCCGGCGCCAACGCCTGACGGCGGCGTGCGTTCACCTTCTGGAACAAGGGAAGCAGCAATGGCTTGGGTCATCCTCGTCGTAGCGGGCCTGCTGGAGATCGTCTGGTCGTTGGCGTTGAAGCACGCCGAAGGCCTGACCCGGGTGTGGCCGGCGTTGCTGGGCATCGCCGTCGCCATGATCAGCCTAGGCATGCTTTCGGTGGCGCTGAAGGACCTGCCGGTCGGCAGCGCCTACGCGATCTGGGTCGGCATCGGCACCGTTGGCGTCGCTGCGGTGGGGATGCTCTTCCTGAGCGAACCTGTGACGGTGTCCAGGCTGGCCTTCCTCGGGCTGATCGTGGTCGGCATAGCCGGACTCAAATTCGTGGAAGGCTGATCGCGAAGACTGTAAGAACTCGCTTTGCTCAGCGGTGCGGGTGGCGGCCCCCTGCGGGAATTACAGACGCCGCCTGGTCTCCGCGATCACCAACTTACGCACGACCAATACGCGGCTTCGGGGACTGGCCTCGCCAAGAACCCCGACGGGGTCGGCACAGTCTGAGAACCCGCGGCGTGCAAGTTGCTTAGGTGCGCTAAGCGGCTTCGCCGCTGCAAAGGCAAGAACCCGCCCCGTCGCAGGCATGCTGCCTGCATCAAATCGACCACTGCAGACACTTCTATTCCCCCTCCCCTGCAGGAGATGCCGTCTCGCCCGTGCGAGGCGGCATCTTCTCTTTGCGGCTCCCGAGAACACGTGATGTCGCGGCGGGGCCCGGCCAAGCATCCTGGGATCCGGCTGCCGCAAGGAGAACCAGACGCCGGCAACGGCTGGAGGAGCGGGAAATGGCTGAGCACAAGAGGGAACTGGACATCGCGGTGATCGGCGCCGGGGTACTCGGGCTGTCCACCACGGACGCCCTGCTGCGGCGCGGCGCCGACGTGAAGTGCTTCGACGGCAGGCGCCCCGGGGCGGGGCAATCCGGCGGGCTCTCCCGCACCTTCCGGCACCGGCACGACGACCCGCACATCGTCGACCTCGCCGTGCGCGGCCTGGCCGGCTACCGCGAGTGGGAGCGGCGCTCCGGGGTCGAGATGGTCGGCACCGAGGGCTGCGCCTACCTGGGCACCACCGCCGACGACACCCTCGGTCTGAAAGCGCACCAGGTGCCGCACCACTACGTGCCTGAGGCAGACCGGGAGCAGGTGTTCGGCGCGCTTGGGCCGATCGGTGGCCCGCTGCTGGTGGACCCGACGGCCGGGGCGCTGCGAGTCAACCACGTGATCGAGACGCTGACCGGCTGGGTCGGCGGCCACATCGTCGCCAACGACATCCACAGCCTGCTGGTGCTCGACAACGGCAAGGTCGAGTTCCAGACGGCCGATGCGATCTACCACGCGCGGCACGTCGTGCTCTGCGCCGGCGTCGACACGCCGCGCCTGGCCGCCCGCCTCGGCTGGGACATCCCGCTGGACTGCGCGCTGCACGCCCGCCCGCACTACCGGATCCGCGAGGAGCTGCGCGGCGCCCCGACGCCATGCTGGGTGGACAAGTCCGGCGAGTTCGGGGAAATGGTGTACGGCTCGGTGATCCCGTACACCGACCAGTACGTGCTGGGGCTCATCGGCGACGGCGTCGACGTGCCGTTCGACGCGCGCGGCGCGCTGACCGGCGAGGAAGGCATGGAGGACCACGTCCGCCGGGTCACCGGCTACGTCGAGCGCGCCCTGCCGGGGCTCATCCCGGAACCGGTGGGCGTCCGGGTGTGCATCATGAGCAAGCTGCCCGCTGGCAGCGACGCGCTCCGCGCGTGGCACGCCCCCGGTGTAACCGCGATCGCCGGGCACAACCTGTTCAAGTTCGCCCCGGAGCTGGGCGAACTGCTGGCGGACTCGGCGGTGGACGACGGGCTCCCGGCCGACCTGGAACTCGCCGGAGCCCGCGCATTGGGGGCTGCATGACCCTCACCGTCGCAGGTGCCTCGGGCGTCGTCGGACGCGCGGTTACGCGGGAGCTCGTGCGGCTCGGCCACCGTCCCCGCGTGCTGGTGCGCCCCGGCTCGCCGAACCGCGACCTGTCGCCCGACGCGACGGTCGTCGAGTGCGATCTCACCGATCGCGCGGCTACGCTGCGCGCGTTGCACGGCTCGGAACGGCTGTTCCTGCTCACCCCTTTCCACTCGGAACAGCTTGTGCTGCAACGCAATCTGATCGCGGCGAGCGCGGAGGCCGGGGTCAAGCGAGTGGTGAAGCTGTCCGCGCTCGGTGCGCGGCCCGGTGCCGAGTCGAGCATCCACCACCAGCACGGCGTCGGCGACGACGAGCTGCGCGCCTCCGGTCTTCCGCACGCGGTGCTCCGGCCCAACGCCTTCATGCAGAACGCGCTGCAGTGGCTGCCGACCATCCGGAGGCGCGACGCGATCGTGCTGCCGGTCGGGGCGGCGCGGGTCAGCATGATCGACGTCGGGGACATCGGGCTCGCGGCGGTGACCCTGCTGACCTCGGACGCTGTCGGCGACTACGACCTCACCGGGCCGGAAGCCCTCAGCTACCGGGAAGTCGCGTCGATCCTGTCCGAAGTGGCCGGTCGCCGGATCCGGCACGTGGATGCGGAGCCGGCGGAGGTCGCGGCGGCCATGCGCTCGGCCGGGGTCCCCGACTGGGCGGTGGCGGCGCGCCTGCAGCTCTACGCCACCTACCGGGCCGGCGACGCGGAGGTGGTCACGACGGCGATCAACGACATCACCGGCCGCCCGCCGCGCGACTACCGGTCGTTCGCCGCCGGCCTCGCCGAACAGTTGCGGAATTGACGAAACGAGGGAACCGATGCACGTATTCGCCATCGGGGCCAGCGGGGTCCTGGGGCGCCACCTCGTCCCCATGTTGCTGCGCCGAGGACACGATGTGACCGTCATGGCGCCCGATCGCCTCGACCGGCTACCGGGCGAGGCCCGCCGGGTCCGCGCCTCGCTGCTCGACCCGGCGGCGGAACGCTTGCTGGCGGCGGAGTTCAAGGAGGTGGACGCGGTGGTCAACGCGGCCACTGCCGTCCCCGCCATGCCGACCGCGCCGGGCGGCTGGGCGCGGAACACTGCGCTGCGCAGCACCGGGACCGCCGTGGTGACCGGGGCGTTGCAGGAAGCCGAGGTGCGCCGCTTCGTCCAGATGAGCATCACGATGGTCTACGCCGACGGCGGCGACGACAAGCTGACCGAGGCCGCACCGCTGGACCACCGGCCGGAACGGGCGACCCTCGTCGACCCGGTCCTGGCGATGGAGACCGCAGTACGCAAGCTGCCCGCCGACGAGATCGCGTGGAGCATCCTGCGTGGCGGGCGCTTCGTCGGCCCGGGAACGGTGCAGGACCAACAGCGCGCCCGGCTGCGCGCCGAAGACCTGCCCATCCCCGGTGCTGGCCGTGAGTGGGTGTCGATGGTGCACGCCCGCGATTACGCGGACGCGGTGGTCGCCGCGCTGGAGCGCGGATGCGCGGGCAAGACGCTGAACGTGGCGGACCAACCAGTGCGGGTCGCCGACTACTACCGCGACCTGGCCCGCGCGGACGACAGCCCGCCGCCCCGCCACGACCCGAACGCGGCAGCCGAACCCTCGCACCGCGTCAGCAGCGAAGCGGCGCGGCAACTCCTCGGCTGGGCCCCGGTGCACGGCATCTGGCCGCTCGGCGACGACGAAGACCGGTGACAGGAAGGGTCCCATCCTCGCACCAACGGGCACGCCGATGCCGACGGCGGAAGGACTCCACCGTCGGCATCTGGACGCTTTCACCGCACGCCGGGTGACAGGAAGGTTCCCATCCTCGCGCGGCAGAGCCGAGCGGTGACAGGAAAGTTCCCATGCTCACGCGGCAGAGCTCTCCGGCGGCCGGCGGTGACAGGAAGGTTCCCATCCTCGCGCTGGTCGGGCGGAAGGGTCAGCATTCGATGACGTTGACGGCGAGGCCGCCGCGGGCCGTCTCCTTGTACTTGACCTTCATGTCGCGGCCGGTCTCCCGCATCGTCTTGATCACCTTGTCCAGCGAAACGAAATGGCTGCCGTCGCCACGCAACGCCATCCGCGCAGCCGTGATCGCCTTCACCGACGCGACCGCGTTGCGCTCGATGCACGGAATCTGCACCAACCCACCGATCGGGTCGCAGGTCAACCCGAGGTTGTGCTCCATCGCGATCTCCGCGGCGTTCTCCACCTGTCTCGGCGTTCCACCCAGCACCTCAGCGAGCCCGGCAGCAGCCATCGAACACGCGGAACCCACCTCGCCCTGACAACCGACCTCCGCACCCGAAATCGACGCGTTCTCCTTGAACAACACGCCGACCGCACCCGCCGCCAGCAGGAACCGCACGACACCAGCATCATCCGCGCCAGGCGCGAACCGCGTGTAGTAATGCAGGACCGCAGGAACGATCCCGGCCGCACCGTTGGTCGGCGCGGTCACCACCCGCCCACCAGCCGCGTTCTCCTCGTTGACCGCGAGCGCGAACAGCGTGACCCACTCCAGCGGATCGTCGCGCTCGGTCAACGAAGCCGCCAGCTCCGCCGCCCGACGACGGACCTTCAGCCCACCGGGCAGCTCACCGGAGTTGCGGCAGCCGTTGTCAACGCATTCACGCATGACCTGCCAGATACCGAGCAACTCCTTGTGCACGGCATCCTCACCACGCCAGGACAACTCGTTTGCCAGCATCACACCGCTGATCGGCAGCCCTGACTGCTCGGTCCGCGCGAGCAGTTCCACACCCGTGCGGAACGGGTACCGCACTGCGGTCTCGTCCGGTTTGATCCGATCAGTGCCGGTAGCGTCCTCGTCGACGACGAAGCCACCGCCCACCGAGTAGAACACCGCGCTGTCCAGCTCGGCATCATCGGCACCGAACGCGGCGAAGCGCATCCCGTTGGGGTGCAACGGCAACGACTTGCGCCGGTGCATGACCAAGTCACGGTCCACGATGAACCGGATCTGCTGCACCCCATCCAAACGCAACCGGCCGGAGTCACGGATCTCGGTGACCCGGCCCTCTACCGCCGCCGGATCAACAGTCTCCGGACTGTGCCCCTCCAAACCCAGCAGCACAGCCTTCGGGCTACCGTGCCCATGCCCGGTCGCACCCAACGACCCGAACAACTCCGCCTTGATCCGCTCGACCTGCGGCAACCGGCCCGCGCTGTGCAACCGCTGCACGAACAACCGCGCCGCACGCATCGGACCAACCGTGTGCGAACTGGACGGCCCAATACCCACCGAAAACAGGTCGAAGACGCTGATCGCCATTGACCGCCTCCTACCTCGCTTGGCCCGTTACTCCGCGATCAGCTCGGCGTACTGCTCAGCGGTGAGCAGCGAACCGGTGCTGGTCGGGCGCACTTCGAGCAGCCATCCGTCGCCGAACGGCTCCGCGTTGAGCAGCGCCGGGTCGTCCACGACGGACTCGTTGAGCGCCACGACTTCGCCGGTCACCGGGGCGAACAGGTCACTGACGGACTTTGTGGACTCCAGCTCCCCGCAGGCCTGGCCCGCTTCGATCTTGTCGCCCACCTCGGGAAGCTGCACGTAGACGATGTCGCCGAGCGCGTCCGCGGCGTGCTGGGTGATGCCGATGCGGACCAGCTCGTCGCGGTCCTCGATCCACTCGTGCTCTTCGGAATAACGCAGGTGCGCAGGCAGGGACATGTCGGGAGGCTCCAAGGCAGTCGGGGGGGCACTCGTGCCCGTGGTGGCTGGGCCTCCCCCTCTGTTGCGGAACCTGAGAGCTTCGCCGCGGGCCTCGCGGCTTGCACCGTGGGTGGAGCGTCGATGAGACGCACGCTTTCCAGAGTTGCCTCGCCCGAACGGTCATGGGTGCCTGAGAGTTTGTGGGGAGTCTTGCTCCTTCGGCGCCCTGGGGGCTCGGCGTGAGCTCGCAGGGTCTCTCCCGCACGGGGTCGACGGCCGGTATGCGATTGTCGGTGTGCTCAGCAACGATAAACGGGCCAGCCCTGGTGTCAATGCCCTCCCCCACAACGCACGGAGGCGGCCCGAGGTATTCAGGAGGCCGGTGATGCTGGACATCCGGGCACTGGTCGAGCGGGTCGGCCCCACACTGCTGCGCACCGTGGTCGCCCCGGAACCGAGAGTGTGCGTCGGGGACGTCGTCATCGCCGAACCCGATGAGCCGCCGACGGCGGCGGGCGGCGACCTCGTGTTGGGCGTGGCCATCCCGGACCGCGAGCACGCGGTGGCGCTGACGAGGGATTGCGGCGCGAAGGGTGCCGCGGCGGTGCTGCTCAAACCGCCGATTTCGGCGGACGACGCGGTGGCCGCGGCAGCCCGGGACGCGGGGGTGGCGCTGGTCGAGGTCCGCCCTGGCACGGCGTGGGCGCAGTTGGTGTGGCTGATCCGTGCCGCGCTGGCCGGGACGGACATCGAGGAGGCCGACGCGCCCAGCACCGGGGTCGGCGACCTGTTCCGGCTCGCCGACGCGGTGGCGGACGTGGTGGACGCGCCGGTCACCATCGAGGACGCGCGCTCCCAGGTCCTGGCCTACTCCGCCCGGCAGGACCTCACCGACCCGGCGCGGGTCTCGACGATCATGGGCCGGAGGCAGCCCGACGACGTGCTCGCCAAGTTCCGCGCCCGCGGCACGTTCCGCCAGCTCAGCAAGGGCAGTTCGGCGATCTTCGTGCCCGCCCAGCAGGACGGCACCCTGCCCCGGCTGGTGGTGCCGATCCGGATGGGCGGTGAACTGCTCGGCTCGATGTGGGCCGTGGTCCCCGGCGAGGTATCCGAAGAACGCTCCACCGCGTTCGCCGACACCGCACCGCTGGTCGCGCTGCAACTGCTGCGGTGGCGTGCGGTGGCGGACGCGGAGCGCCGCCGATCTGCCGAGCAGGTGCGGCTGCTGCTGGAGGGCGGCGAAGGCTGGCGGGCGGCAGCGAACGAGCTGGCGGTGCCCGCCGAAGCGCACCGGGTCGTCGCCATCGAAATGCCCCCGTCCGCCAGCCCCGCGGAAGGGCACCGGTTGGCGATGTGGGAGTGGATCACGCGCGGAATCGGGCGGCGCCCGCTGGTCACCGAGATCGGCACCATGCTCTACGCGCTGGTGCCCGACCGGGGGCGCGCGGGCGGCTGGCCGGATCTGCGGGCAGCGCTCACGTCCCACGACGTTTCGCCGCGCCCGCTGATCGCGGTGGGCACCGCGGTGGCGGTCGCCGAGCTGCCCCAGTCGCGGTCGCAGGCCGAGGAGCTGATCAGCTTGCTGCGCACCGGCCAACTGCAGCAACGGGTGGCGGTGTACGAGGAGAACTGGCATCTGCTGGTGCTCAGCCGGATGGCCGGTGCGGCGACCGACGCCGGTATCGGTGCCCTCGGCCCGCTACCGGTGCTGCGCGAGCACGACCGAACGCAGGGCACCGAATACCTGGCCACGCTCCACGCGTGGCTGCGCCACCCCGGCGATCCCCGGCAGGCGAGCCGCGAGTTGCGCGTGCACCCGAACACCTTCCGCTACCGGATGAAGCGGCTCACCCAACTCGTGGACGTCGACCTCGAAGACCCCAACGTCCGCTCCGCGCTGTTCGCGCAACTGCTCGCCGACCGATGGGCGCAGCACGGCTGACAGCAAGGGAACCTTCCTGTCACAGCCGGGCGCGCAGAACCCCTCGGTGACGTGCGCAAGGGAACCTTCCTGTCGTGGCAGGAAGGTTCCCTTGCTTTCGCCGGGCTGCCGGTCGGTTGCGAGGAAGGGAACCTTCCTGTCAGGTCCGCCCGTCCGTGCCCCCGTCCGTGCCCCCGTCCGGGCGCTGGATCGGCGCTCCACGCGCTTTGTGCTGCGAGCACAAAGCGCGCGGGGCAATCTCATTCGGCGGGAATGATGCGCCCCCCGCAGTGGCAGCGGATTGTTGTGCGCAACAGGAGACGAAAGGATTCCGCCGTGAAGATCGCAGTGCCGCGCGAGATCAAGAACAACGAGTACCGGGTCGCGATCACACCTGCGGGCGTGCACGAGCTGACCACCCGCGGCCACGACGTTTTCGTGGAGACGAACGCCGGCGCGGGCTCTTCGATCCCCGACGAGGACTACCTCGCGGCCGGCGCGAAGGTGCTGCCCACCGCCGAGGAGGTGTGGGCGGAAGGCCAGCTGGTCCTCAAGGTCAAGGAGCCGATCGCCGAGGAGTACCCGCGGCTGCGCCGGGACCAGGTCTTGTTCACCTATCTGCACCTGGCGGCTTCCGCCGAGCTGACCGACGCGATGCTGAAGTCCGGGGTCACCGGTATCGCCTACGAGACGGTGCAGACCGCCAACGGCAGCCTGCCGCTGCTGGCGCCGATGAGCGAGGTCGCCGGGCGTCTCGCCCCGCAGGTCGGCGCCTATTCGCTGATGCGCCCCAGCGGTGGCCGCGGCGTGCTGCCGGGCGGTGTTCCCGGCGTGCACCCGGCGCGGGTCGTGGTGATCGGCGGTGGAGTCGCTGGCCTCAACGCCGCGCGCGTCGCGATGGGCATGGGTGCTGATGTCGAGCTGCTCGACACCAATGTCGACAAGCTCCGCGAGATCGACCGCGACTTCCACGGCCAAATCCGCACCGTGACGTCCAACCGGTACTCGGTGGAGCAGGCGGTGCGGGCCGCGGACCTGGTCATCGGTGCCGTGCTGATCCCGGGTGCGAAGGCGCCGAAGCTGGTGTCCAACCACCTGGTGTCTGAGATGAAGCAGGGCAGCGTGCTGGTGGACATCGCCATCGATCAGGGCGGCTGCTTCGCCGACTCTCGCCCGACCACGCACGACGACCCGACGTACCGGGTGCACAACTCGGTGTTCTACTGCGTGGCAAACATGCCGGGCGCGGTGCCGAACACGTCGACGCACGCGCTCACCAACGTCACGCTGCCGTACGTGCTGCGCATCGCCGACCAGGGCTGGCAGCAGGCCTGCCGCGCGGACGCCGCGCTGGCCGGTGGCCTCAACACCCACGACTGCAAGCTGGTCAACGAGCCGGTCGCCGAGGCGCACGGCCTCACCAGCACCCCGCTCAGCAGCGTCCTGGGCTGATCGCACTGGGAGCAAGGGAACCTTCCTGCCACGAATGGCAGGAAGGTTCCCTTGCTCCCAACAGCTTCGAATGCCCGCTGGCTTGGAAGTCGTCGCAACAGGATCCGGGACACCGTTCAGTCGCACGAACGGACTCAGACCACCGAAAGGGTGACGGGCTCAAACAGCCGAACGGGGCGGCCCGCTCAACCAGCCTGGGGGTCACCGGGAGCAGGCCGCCACCGTCAGTGTAGGCCACGATCGCCCATTTGCCGACGACGCGGGCCGCCGCATGGCCGCCAATTTCAAGCCGAACCTATAACCACTCGACGGGGTGAGCATCCAGTGGTGTCCGTACAGGCGTGCGCCCCGACTGCCGACGTCACCCAATGGAGTCGGCGGGGCACCCGTTCCCGCGATCCCGTCGGCAGCACCGACGCACTCGAAAACGACGGTGGGAGACGACGTGACAGACGCGCGTTGCGAAGAGCTGTCCTCGATCAGCTCGACGGAGTGGACCTCACAACCGCGGACGACACCCCCGAAGTGCTGCTGCCCCTCGCCCGCACCCAGCTCTACCTGCTCACCTCCTATTACCTGCTCACCTCCGCGCCCTGCTCGACGAACACGATCCGGACGAGGCCGGCAGGTGCCGCTCCTGCCAGGGCGCGCCGCGCAGCCGGCCGTGGCCGTGCACCGTGTGGCTGACGGCGCACCGCCAGCATCATCGATGATCATTTCGGGCAGCCCGCGCACGCCTGCGGCACCGGTCTGGAAGCGCTGCGACGGAAGCTGCGGCGCAGGTCGGAGGATTGACACGAAGGACGTCGAAGTCATCCCCGACCCGATCGTCTCCTCGACAGGTCCCGGGCCGAGCGATTGGGACACCAACAAGTTCATCCGCCCCGGCATGACCACCTCGCACCCACCTCCACCCCGCCGCCGCTCACTCCTATGACGATCGGCCACCTCGAAACGGGTCAGGCAGGGTCTACCGGGCGTCCGTGATCGACCGGTCCATCCGCTGGCCCTGAGGGCTCCTCGCCCCCACCGGATCCGCCGCGGGCCGCTGATAACAACCTGGGAAAACTAAGGCTCCGCGCCTGAGCACACGTCGTTGTCCGGCAGGATGGTCACCGACGGCTGAACGGGTGACGGATGGAGGGACGCGTGCACGACGGCAGTGGCCGGCTCATTGTGCAGGGACTCAGCAAGAGCTTCGGCCCGGTCAACGCGGTGCAGGACCTGAACTTCACGGTGCGGCCCGGCTCGGTGACCGGGTTCCTGGGGCCCAACGGGTCGGGCAAGACGACCACGCTGCGGATGCTCCTCGGCCTGGTCACGCCGACTGCGGGCACGGCCACGATCAACGGCCTGCCGTTCCACCAGCTGCCGAACCCTGCGACCGTGGTCGGAGCCGTACTGGACGCGCAGAGCTTCCACCCGGGCCGCACCGCGCGCCAGCACCTTCGGTGCTACGCCGCCGCGATGAACGTGCCGGACGCGCAGGTGGACCGGGCTCTCGAACTCGTCGGGCTGAGCGCCGCCGCGAAGCGCAAGGCGGGCACGTTCTCGCTGGGCATGCGGCAGCGGCTGGCGTTGGCCACCGCGCTGCTCGGCGACCCGCAGGTGCTGGTGCTGGACGAGCCGGCCAACGGGCTGGACCCGGAGGGCATCGCCTGGCTGCGGAACTTCCTGAAGGCCTTCGCCGCGAGCGGTCGAACGGTGCTGATGTCCAGCCACTTCCTGCGGGAGATCGAACACACCGTGGACCAGCTGGTGATCATCAGCCGCGGGCGCTGCGTCTTCGACGGCCACCTCGATCAGCTCCGCGCCGCGCAACGCTCCCGGGCGCTCGTGCAGGCCGCCGACCCCAGCAAGCTCGTCGACAAGCTGCAGGAAGCGGGGTACAGCATCGAATACCTCCCGGACGGCCGGATCGCCGTGACCGGCTCCGACTCCCGCGCGGTCGCGGACCTCGCACTGGAGGCCGGGATCGCGCTGTACGGGATGCAGGACGAGCGGATCGGCCTGGAGCAGCTGTTCTTCCAGCTCACCAACGGCCAGTACAACGGCGTCCAGCAGCACGGCGCGCAGTGGTCTGCCCCGGGCGGCCAAGGATTCGGGGGGAATGCCTGATGGGCGGGCTCGTCAAGGCGGAGTTCCGCAAGATCTTCAGCACCAGCCTGTGGTGGGCGCTGCTCATCCCAGTGGCGCTGCTCGGTTTCGGCGCGGGCTGGTTGGGCAGCTCCATCGTCGCGCTCATCGACGCGGTGGAGCAGTTCGACCGGGCGGTGCCCCTCGGGCTGCTTTCGGTGTCGATGTCGACGAACTTCAGCACGATCTTCGCGGCGCTCTTCGGCGCCATGGCCTTCGCCGGCGAGTTCCGGAACAAGAGCATCACCACGACCTATCTCACAAGTAACCCGCGTAGTGCGGTGCTGGCGGCAAAGCTGATCGCCTGCTCGGGCGTCGGTCTCATCTACGGCCTCGCGAATGTGCTCTTCGCGAGCGTCGGGGGCTTGGTGGGCGCGGGCCGGGACTTCGGCGGTTTCGGCAGCCTGGGCGACTGGCTCAGCGTCGGCGCGGCGGCGGTGCTCGCGATGGTGCTGTGGACGCTGCTGGGCGTGGGCTTCGGCGCGCTGGTCGCGAACGCCGTGCTCGCGATCATCGTGCCGCTGGTCTACAAGTTCATGGTCGAGTTCATCCTCTCGCTGAGCTTGATCGAATCCCCCGCCGCCGGTATCAGCCCCTACTTGCCCGGGACGGCGGGGAACGGCATCGTCGCGAACCTCGCGGTGCCGCTGTTCGTCACCGCGGTGGCGGGGCCCGACGAGCCGAACACACCGCGAGCGGCCTTCGAGTTCCTGCACCTCTTTTTCGGCGGCAGCTACGGCCACCCGTGGTGGGCGAGCCTGCTCACCTTCCTCGGATACGCCGCCGTATTCATCGCCGGCGGCTGGCTGGTCAGCCGCCGACGCGACATCAGCTGAGGCGGACGACGTGAGCATGGGAACCTTCCTGCCATCGCCCAACCATCGGAGAGGTCCAGCGACGTGAGCATGGGAACCTTCCTGCCACTCCGGGCACTGGCCACGCCTGGCGTTGCGAGGAAGGGAACCTTCCTGCCACTCCCGGCGCCGGTCCCGGCTGCCGTGGTGACAGGAAGGTTCCCTTGCTCTAACCGCCTCTCCCTTTGGCGGGGATCACAGAACGTTCGGCCGGTCTGCATGGTCGGTAGGGCGGCATAACCTGGCGGGTGTGAGCGACTCCGGTAATCCCCGTCCGTCTTCCGGCGGTTGGATCCGTCGCCTCTTCGCCGCTTGCCGTCGGCACCCCGTTGCTCTGACGTTGGCGATGGGCGCGTCCGTAACGGCTGTCGGGTTGGAGGCTTTGGTTCCGCTGCTGACCAAGGCCGCGGTGGATGATGCCGTCGCGCACAGCACCGACCGCTTGTTGTGGATCGTGATCGCGCTCCTCACGCTCGGCGTGTTCCGCTTCGCGTCGGCGTTCGTCCGCCGCTACAGCGCCGGGCGGCTCGCCCTCGACGTCCAGCACGACCTGCGCCGCGCGGTTTTCGCGGCGATGCAGCGGCTGGACGGCGGGAAGCAGGATGCGCTGCGCACCGGGCAGGTCGTGTCCCGCTCCATCAGCGATCTGCAAATGGTGAACTCGCTGCTGTCGATGCTGCCGCTGGCGGCCGGAACCGCGGTGCTCGCGCTTTTCGCGATCGTGGTGATGTTGTGGTTGTCGCCGCTGCTCACGGTGGTGTCGCTGGTCGTGGCGCCGCTGATCGCGGTGGTTTCGGCGCGCAGCAAGAAGAGCCTGTTCCCGGCGACCTGGTCGGCGCAGCAGCGGGCCGCGGACATCGCGCAGCACGTCGAGGAAACCGTCACGGGTGTCCGGGTCGTTAAGGGCTTCGGCCAGGAAGACCGCGAGGTCGGGCGGCTGGAGCGCCGTGCTCGTCGGCTGTTCGGCGAGCGGCTGCGCGCGGCCCGGATGACTTCCATGCCTGCGGCGAGCTTGGCCGCGCTGCCCTCCGCCGGGCAGGTCGGAGTGCTCGGCCTGGGCGGCTGGATGGTGCTGCAGGACCAGGTGAGCCTCGGGACGTTCGTGGCGTTCGCCGGGTACGTGGCGATGTTGGCCGGTCCGGCCCGGATGTTGTCGAGCGTGATGATCCAGGCGCAGCTCGCGCGCGCCGGTGTCGAACGCATCCACGAGCTGATCGATTCCCAGCCCGAGGTGCAGGAGAAGCCCGGAGCGGCAACGCTGCCGGAAGGGCCGCTGCAGGTCCGGCTTGACGACGCGAGCTTCGGCTACACCCGTGATCAGCCAGTGCTCTGCAACGCGTCGTTGCAGGTCCGTCCGGGTGAGACGGTGGCGCTGGTCGGCCCCGCCGGATCGGGCAAGTCGACGGTGTCGCTGCTGCTGCCGCGCTTCTACGACCTGCACTCGGGGAGCATCAAGATCGGTCCCGCCGACGACGGCTCGGTGAGCCACGACATCCGCGACCTGAGGCTGGATTCGCTGCGCGCCGCGGTCGGTTTGGTGTTCGAGGAGGCGTTCCTGTTCTCCGACACCATTCGCGGCAACATCGCTTACGGCCGTCCTGACGCTTCGGAAGCCGACGTGATCGCCGCTGCAAAAGCGGCCGAAGCGCACGAGTTCATCAGCACTCTCCCCGACGGATACGACACGACGGTCGGCGAGCGCGGCCTGACGCTGTCCGGCGGGCAACGCCAACGCGTGGCGCTCGCGCGGGCGCTGCTTTCGAACCCGCGCATCCTGGTGCTCGACGACGCGACGTCGGCGGTGGATCCGGCGACGGAAGCGGCCATCCACGACACCCTCCGCTTGGTCACCGCGCAGCGCACCACACTGCTGATCGCGCACCGCCGGTCGACGCTGGCCCTGGCCGACCGGATCGCGGTGCTCGACGAAGGACACGTCGTCGACATCGGCACCGAGGACGAGCTGAACCAGCGCTGCGAGCTGTTCCGGTCGCTGCTCGCCGGGCCTGGGGAATTGATCGACAATCGCTGCGACGGCCGGGTCGTGCCCGGTTCTGAAGGCATCACGCCGGAGCTCTGGCCACCGGAGGACGACGCCGAACCGGCGGTCACCGGCAACGCCGCCACGACGCCCGGATCGCGCGGCATGGGCGGCATGACGATGCCGCCGACACCCGAGTTGATCGAAGGCATCCGGAAGCTGCCGCCCGCGACCGACCAGCCCGATCTGCGCGGCGAAGACCCCACCGCGCCGGACCCGGACTTCAAGCTCCCCCGGCTGCTGCGGCCGATCCGCTGGGGCCTGCTGCTGACAGCGCTGCTGGTGGCCGGGGACGCGCTGACGTCGATCGCGTTGCCCTCACTGGTCCGCCAGGGCATCGACGGCGGTGTGAGCGCAGGCGACCTCGATGCGCTGTGGATCGCCACGGGCCTGGGTGCCGTGATCGTCGCCGGGGGTTGGCTGGTGGTCAAGCTGCAGACCGTCATCACCTCGCGAACCGGCGAAACCCTGCTCTACCTGCTGCGATTGCGCAGTTTCGCACACCTGCAGCGGCTCGGGCTGGACTACTACGAGCGCGAGCTCGCCGGCCGGATCATGACTCGGATGACCACCGACGTCGACGCGTTGTCGACGTTCCTGCAGACTGGGCTGGCGACCTTCGTGGTGAGCGTGCTGACGTTGTTCGGCATCGCGGGCGCACTGCTGATCACCGATGTTTCGCTGGCGCTGGTGGCGATGGCGGTGTTGCCGGTCCTGTTGGTAGCCACCTTGATCTTCCGCAAGGTCTCGGCGACCGCCTACGCCGAGGCGCGCGAGCGGGTGAGCACCGTCAACGCCGACCTGCAGGAGAACGTCGCCGGGATGCGGGTGGCGCAGGCGCACCGCCGCGAAGGGCACGCTGCGAAGGTGTTCGCGCAGCGCAGCGACGCCTACCGGCGGTCCCGGCTGCGCGCCCAGCGCTACATCGCGACCTACTTCCCGTTCGTCGCGCTGCTGTCGGAGATCGCGCAGGCAGTGGTGCTGGGGGTAGGCGCGGCGCGAGTCGCGTCGGGCGACCTGACCGCCGGGGTGCTGGTCGCGTTCCTGCTCTACCTCGGCTTGTTCTTCTCGCCTGTGCAGCAGCTATCCGGGGTTTTCGACGGCTACCAGCAGGCCAAGGTGGGGTTGCGGCGGATCGGGGAACTGCTGCGGACGCCCACTTCGGTGCCCGCCGCCACCGACCCCACCCCGGTGCCGGAACGGTTCGAAGGCGGCATCGAGCTGCGATCGGTGTCGTTCCGTTACCCCGGCACCGACCAGTTCGCGCTGCGCGACATCGCGCTGCGTGTGCGGCCCGGCGAGACCGTGGCGCTGGTCGGCGCGACCGGCGCCGGGAAGTCGACGCTGATCAAGTTGATCGCCCGGTTCTACGACGCCACCGACGGCGCGGTGCTGGTCGACGGACAGGACATCCGCAGCTACGACCTGGCGGCGTTCCACCGGCGGCTCGCCGTGGTCCCGCAGGAAGGCCACCTGTTCACCGGGGACATCGCCACCAACATCGCCTACGCGCGCCCGGACGCCGATCCGGCCGAGGTCGAAGCAGCGGCCCGGGCGGTGGGGGCGCTGCCGGGGATAGCCATGCTGCCGCGAGGCTTCCGTCAGCAGGTGGGCGAGCGTGGGCGCGGACTGTCGGCGGGCCAGCGACAGCTGGTCGCGCTTGCGCGGGCAGAACTGGTCGACCCCGACGTCCTGTTGCTCGACGAGGCAACCGCGGCGCTCGACCCCGCGACGGAATCGATGGTGGTTGCGGCCAGCGACCAGGTCGCGGCCCAGCGCACGACGTTCGTCGTCGCGCACCGGCTAGCCACCGCCGCCCGCGCCGATCGCATCGTGGTCGTCGACGGAGGCCGGATCGTCGAGCAGGGCAGCCACGCCGAACTGCTCGCGGACAACAGTTACTACGCGCGCCTGTGGCGGGCGGCGGACGGTGCACCGAGCGAGGAGACCCCGGAGATCGGCGAGACCAACATCGCCTAACCGGACGTGAGCAAGGGAACCTTCCTGTCATCCACCGCATCTGCCGGGCCCATGTGATGTGAGGAAGGGAACCTTCCTGTCATTCCACGCCCCAGCGGCTCGGCGTGGTGCCGGAGTGGAGCAAGGGAACCTTCCTGTCACCGACGGGGCGCGCGAGCATGGGTCCTGACGTGAGGAAGGGAACCTTCCTGTCATCCGCAGCCCGGCACAGGCGTTGCTGGGGTGGTGGAAGGGAACCTTCCTGTCACCGCCCCGCAGCGGACGACAGTGACGTCGGCTTGCACGGATGGGGACTTTTCGGACACGTTCCGCAACCGCGAGCGGGATCGGTCACACTGTCCCGGGGCGGGTGGGACTGGAGTGCCGCGCCGTCCGAAATGCGAGAAACCTCGCCCGCGGGACGGGAACACAGCGTGTCGATGAAACGTCATACTGGTGTTGGGCGACAACCCAGATGGAGTAGTACCGAGCAACGCCGACTTCGAGTGGGGCATGTCGAGTGCGGTCGATGATCGTTGACGCGAGCGGACCGGGGCCCGTTACCCGCGAGCTGGTCTTTCCTGATCGATTTTGTGACCGACCTCGTCGACCGAACGGCCGCACTGTGTGTCAACCTCGCGAATCGGACCGCTAGCCTGGTACCTGAGTGTGTCTGTAAATCACGAGCATATGGATCGAGGCGAACGCCAGCCGTGTCCAGCAGCCCTGCGTCACAGTTCGGCCCCAACGAGTGGTTGATCGAGGAGATGTACGAGCAGTTCCTCCAAGATCCCACTTCCGTAGACTCGGCGTGGCACGAATTCTTCGCCGATTACAAGCCGGGCCAGGCAGCAATCGAGAACACCGCTGCTGCGGCCGCCGCTGCAGCGGCTCCGACGACTACGGCCACGGTGACGCGCCCCAGTGAGACCAATGGTCAGGCCCCGCCGGCCGCCGCCACGACCGCGCCCCCGGCGAGCAAGCCCGCGCCTAAGCCGTCGCCGCAGCAGGCCGCCAGGGCCGCTCCCGTGAAGGAGCCCCAGGCCGGCGGGGACGTCAAGACGCTTCGCGGGGCCGCTGCCGCGATCGCCAAGAACATGGATCAGTCGCTGACCGTGCCGACCGCGACGAGCGTGCGCGCGGTGCCGGCCAAGCTACTGTTCGACAACCGCATCGTCATCAACAACCACCTCAAGCGGAACAAGGGCGGCAAGGTCTCCTTCACGCACCTGATCGGCTACGCGCTGGTCCGGGCGGTCCGGGACTTCCCGAACATGAACCGCCACTACGGCGAGGACGCCAAGGGCAAGCCCGCTGCCGTCACGCCGGAGCACATCAACCTGGGCCTGGCGATCGACCTGCCGGCCAAGGACGGGTCTCGCAACCTCGTGGTCGCCTCCATCAAGGGCTGCGAGGACATGACGTTCCACCAGTTCTGGCAGGCCTACGAGGACATCATCCGCAAGGCCCGCGGCAACGCCCTGACCGCCGACGATTTCGCCGGCACCACGATCTCGCTGACCAACCCCGGCCCGTCCGGCACCAACCACTCGGTGCCGCGGCTGACCAAGGGTCAGAGCGCGATCATCGGCGTCGGCGCGATGGACTACCCGGCGGAGTTCCAGGGCGCCAGCGAGAAGACGCTGGTCGACATGGGCATCAGCAAGATCGTGACGCTGACGTCCACCTACGATCACCGGGTCATCCAGGGCGCGGAGTCCGGCGACTTCCTCCGCAAGATGCACCAGCTGCTGCTGGGCGAGGACGGGTTCTTCGACGACATCTTCGCCTCGCTGCGCATCCCGTACGAGCCGGTGCGCTGGACGCAGGACATCCCCGAGGGCGCGGTGGACAAGACCGCCCGCGTGCTCGAGCTGATCGACGCGTACCGCACTCGCGGCCACCTGATGGCCGACATCGACCCGCTGAACTACCGGCAGCGGCGGCACGAGGACCTCGACGTCCTCTCGCACAGCCTCACCCTGTGGGACCTGGACCGGGAGTTCGCCGTCGGCGGCTTCGCCGGCAAGGAGCACCTGAAGCTCCGCGACGTGCTGGGCGTGCTGCGCGACTCCTACTGCCGCACTGTCGGCGTCGAGTACATGCACATCCTCGAACCCGACGAGCGCGAATGGCTGCAGCAGCGGGTCGAGAAGCCGCACACCAAGCCCGAGCCGTCCGAGCAGAAGTACATCCTGTCGAAGCTCAACGCGGCCGAGGCGTTCGAGACGTTCCTGCAGACCAAGTACGTCGGGCAGAAGCGGTTCTCGCTGGAAGGCGCCGAGACCGTTGTGCCGCTGCTGGACGCAGTGCTGGACACCTCGGCGGCGCACGAGCTCGACGAGGTCGTCATCGGCATGCCGCACCGTGGTCGGCTGAACGTGCTGGCCAACATCGTCGGCAAGCCGATCTCGCAGATCTTCCGGGAGTTCGAGGGCAACCTGGACCCGGGGCAGGCGCACGGTTCCGGCGACGTCAAGTACCACCTCGGTGCCGAGGGCAAGTACTTCCGGATGTTCGGCGACGGCGAGACGAAGGTGTCGCTGACGTCGAACCCGTCGCACCTGGAAGCCGTCGACCCGGTGCTCGAGGGCATCGTCCGCGCCAAGCAGGACATCCTGGACAAGGGCCAGGAGGGCTTCACCGTCCTGCCGGTGCTGCTGCACGGTGACGCCGCGTTCGCCGGCCAGGGCGTGGTCGCCGAGACGCTGAACCTGTCGCTGCTGCGTGGCTACCGCACCGGTGGCACGGTGCACGTGATCGTCAACAACCAGGTCGGTTACACCACTGCGCCGGAGCACTCGCGCTCCAGCAAGTACTGCACCGACGTGGCGAAGATGATCGGTGCCCCGGTGTTTCACGTCAACGGTGACGACCCGGAGGCCTGCGTCTGGGTCGCCAAGCTGGCCGTGGCGTACCGCCAGGCGTTCGGCAAGGACGTCGTGATCGACATGGTCTGCTACCGCCGCCGCGGGCACAACGAGGGCGACGACCCGTCGATGACGCAGCCGAAGATCTACGACGCGATCGACAAGATGCGCAGCGTCCGCAAGGTCTACACCGAGGCTCTGATCGGCCGCGGCGACATCACCGTCGAAGAGGCCGAGAAGGCCCTGAAGGACTACGCCGCTCAGCTGGAGCACGTGTTCAACGAGGTCCGCGAGTTGGAGAAGCACCCGCCGGCGCCGAGCCCGTCGGTGGAGTCCGAGCAGCAGGTGCCGCGCGGACTGACGACCGCGATCCCGCGGGAGACCGTGGAGCGCATCGCCGATTCGCACATCAACCTGCCCGAGGGCTTCACCCCGCACCCGCGCGTCAAGCCGGTGCTGGAGCGGCGCGCCAAGATGGGCCGCGAGGGCGGCATTGACTGGGCGTTCGGCGAGCTGCTGGCGTTCGGCTCGCTGGTCATGGAGGGCCGCCAGGTGCGCCTGACCGGTCAGGACAGCCGGCGAGGCACGTTCGTCCAGCGGCACTCGGTGCTGATCGACCGCAAGGACAACTCCGAGTTCACTCCGCTGCAGAACCTGTCGGACGACCAGGCGAAGTTCCTGGTCTACGACTCGGCGCTGTCGGAGTTCGCGGCCGTGGGCTTCGAGTACGGCTACTCGGTCGGCAACCCCGACTCCCTGGTGCTGTGGGAAGCGCAGTTCGGCGACTTCTTCAACGGCGCCCAGTCGATCATCGACGAGTTCATCTCGTCCGGTGAGGCGAAGTGGGGCCAGCGGTCCGACGTGGTCATGCTGCTGCCGCACGGGCACGAGGGCCAGGGCCCGGACCACACGTCCGGTCGCATCGAGCGGTGGCTGCAACTGTGCGCCGAGGGGTCGATGACGGTTGCGATGCCGTCGACTCCGGCGAACTACTTCCACTTGCTGCGCCGTCACGCGCTGGACGGCATCCACCGCCCGCTGGTGGTGTTCACGCCGAAGTCGATGCTGCGGTTGAAGGCCGCGACCAGTCCGGTCGAGGACTTCACCGAAGGCAAGTTCACCTCGGTGATCGACGACCTGGCGCAGCCCGACCCGGCTGCGGTGCGCAACGTGGTGCTGTGCACCGGCAAGCTGTACTACGAGCTGGCGGCGCACCGGGACAAGCACGGCATCACCGACACTGCGATCGTCCGGCTGGAGCAGCTCTACCCGCTGCCGCACCGCAAGCTGGGCGCGCTGTTCGAGCGGTACCCGAACGCCACGTCGATCCGGTGGACGCAGGAAGAGCCAGCTAACCAGGGTGCCTGGCCGTTCCTGGGCTTGGCGCTGCCGGAGCTGTTCCCGCAGCTGGTCGGCAAGCTGCAGCGGGTCTCGCGCCGTCCGATGGCCGCCCCGGCCACCGGCCTGGCCAAGGTCCACGAGGTCGAGCAGGCCGAGGTCGTGCAGAACGCCTTCGCCTGATCCGCGGCTGGAGCGGGCCGCCGGTTCCACCCGGAACCGGCGGCCCGTTTTTGCGCTGTGCCACTGCCGAACCCGCGCCACGGCGGCTTGCGGGTGGCAGGAAGGTTCCCATCCTCACTTCAGGCTCCCCGGCTGGGATCAGTTTGGGGCGGCGGCATAGAGTTCGGCTCCCGGGTCTCCGGCGGACAGCCCGGAAACGTCCGTGGAGCATGGGAACCTTCCTGTCACCGAACACTCGTGGTTCCAGTGCTGCATCCGTCGAGGCGTTTCGTACTCTGCTGTTCTGCCAACCCCGATCGCACCGGTCACGGACGGACAAATTTAGGAGGACACGGTGTACTTCACCGACCGCGGCATTGAGGAACTCGAAGATCGTCGCGGTGATGACGAGGTCACGTTGGCCTGGGTCGCCGACCGGATGCGGGCCTTCGTGGACCTCAACCCCGATTTCGAGGACGCCACCGAACGCCTCGCCACCTTCCTCGCCCGCGACGACGCCGACGACGAGTGACGGCGAGTGACTGCGAAAGCCACAACTCGAAGAGCCCTGCCCCACCCACGCGGGTGGCAGCAGGGCTCGTCCCTTCTCGGCTCCGCGGCCACGAGGAGGAATCCGCATGATCCGAGGTCTTGCTCGCATTTTTCGGCGCGCGCTGAGCACGTCGTCCACCTCGCTGCGCCGCCTACGGGACGAAGATCCGCACGCCTTTCGCGCTCCTGAAGCCTGGTCGCTGATGGATCGACGCCATCGGGGAGCAGAGCGGAGCGAGCATTCGTGAAGGCTGTCGGTCTGGACGTTTGCTCGCCGAGGGCGACCGGCCAGTTGGCGCAGCACATGGCCGCCCCGCGGGCATTGCAGGTGGACGTGGAATGGCCCGGTTTCCCGTCTTCGACCGAGAACAGCAGGGAACTTGTCCTCCGCGGTGACAGGAAGGTTCCCTTGCTCACGTCGCTCCTGCGCGACCGTCGGTAACAGGAAGGTTCCCTTGCTCACGTCGCTCCTGCGCGACCGTCGGTAACAGGAAGGTTCCCTTGCTCACGTCGCTCCTGCGCGATGGCAGGAAGGTTCCCTTGCTCACGTCGCTCCTGCGCGACCGTCGGTGACAGGAAGGTTCCCTTGCTCCGGCCCGGCGCGGCGGAAGAGCCGAGGGGTGCTCCCCTGGCCGGGTGGCTGGGCGGGGTGCTTGATCCACTACGGAGTGATGTGTGCGGCGAGCGCGGCCGATGTGTGATCGCCTCTGCGCTGGCAATTCCAACGCACTTCGGAGGATTTTCATGCGACGTCTTCTCGCCGGCGCCCTGCTCACCGGTCTTGCCGTGCTGGGGGCTGCCGGAACGGCCGCGGCCAGCGACGCCCCGCGGCCGTCGACCCCGGACCAGATCCTCGCCGAGATCGCCGGTGCCGTCGGTGGGCCGCAGGGGCCGACCAAGCACGGCCAGGTGAGCGTGAACGAGCAGCACAAGTACCAGAAAACGCAACAGCACCACACCCAGTCGTCCACCCAGCACGGGCAGCAGCATTCCCGGTCGTCCACCCAGCAGGCGCAGACGCTGCAGGGCGGGTCGTCCTGGAAGGGATAACCATCCGGCTGCGCCGCGCCCCACTCGTCGAAGGCGGATGGGGCGCGGCGTGCTGTGCAGTGCCGCTAACCAGCCAGTGCAGAAAGTCGCGATGGACCTGCCCACCGCACCGGGACAGACTCCGTTGCGACAAGCCGTCGAGAGCGGAGGAACCTTGCGCGCTCTGGTGAAGACCACGCCCGCGCCCGGCCTGGAGCTGACCGAACTCCCCGACCCGGCGCCCGGCCCGGACGAGGTCGTGGTGCGGGTGATGCGCACCGGGATCTGCGGCACGGACCTGCACATCGCGTCGTGGGACGAGTGGGCGGCTCGCACCGTGCCGACCCCGCTGGTGGTAGGGCACGAATTCGCCGGTGAGGTGGTGGCCACCGGTGCTGCAGTCACCCGGGCCGCGGTCGGCGACTTCGTCAGCGGTGAGGGGCATCTGGTGTGCGGCCGGTGCCGCAACTGCCTCGCCGGCCGCCGTCACCTGTGCGCACACACGGAAGGTCTCGGGGTGCACCGCAACGGCGCGTTCGCCGAGTTCGCGGTGCTGCCGGAGCAGAACGTCTGGGTTCATCGCGGCGAGGTCGATCCGGACGTGGCGGCGATCTTCGACCCGTTCGGCAACGCGGTGCACACCGCGCTCAGCTTCCCGGTCGTAGGCGAGGACGTGCTGATCACCGGTGCCGGGCCAATCGGGTTGATGGCGGCGAGCGTGGCCAGGCACGCGGGCGCGCGGCACGTGGTGATCACCGACGTCAGCGAGCACCGGTTGGAGCTGGCGCGCCGCGTCGGTGTGGATCTTGCCGTGGACGTTTCGCAGGCGCGGGTCGCCGACGCGCACCAGCAGCTGGGGCTGAGCGAGGGCTTCGACGTCGCGATGGAGGTTTCCGGGAAGCCTGAGGCGTTGCGGGAGGTCGTGGCGAACATGGCGCACGGCGGCCGGATCGCGATGCTGGGGCTGCCGGCTGAGGACTTCTCGCTGGACTGGAGCGCGGTGGTGTTCAAGATGCTCACCGTCAAGGGCATCTACGGGCGCGAGATGTTCGCGACCTGGTATTCGATGTCGGTGCTGCTGGAGTCCGGGCTGGACCTGATGCCGGTGATCACGCACCGCTTCCCGTACACGGAGCACGCAGAGGCGTTCGAGACGGCTCGCAGCGGCCGCTGCGGCAAGGTCATCCTCGACTGGACGACGAAGGGGTCCGCCTGATGTACACGATCGCTGACGACGTCCGGGCTGAGCTGGCCGAGATCCGGGCCGCCGGGCTGTACAAGGACGAGCGGGTGCTGGATTCGCCGCAGAGCGCGCGAGTGGGTGTCGGCGGCGCCGAGCTGCTGAACTTCTGCGCCAACAACTATCTGGGGTTGGCGGATCATCCCGCGCTGCTCGCCGCCGCCGAGGAGGCGCTGGCGAAGTGGGGTTTCGGGATGGCTTCGGTGCGGTTCATCTGCGGCACGCAGGCCCCGCACAAGGAGTTGGAACGGCGGCTCTCGGGGTTCCTCGGCACCGATGACACGATCCTGTACAGCTCGTGCTTCGATGCCAACGGCGGGGTTTTCGAGACCCTGCTCGACGATCGCGACGCGGTGATCTCCGATGAGCTTAACCACGCGAGCATCATCGACGGCATCCGGCTGTCCAAGGCCCGCCGCGGCCGGTACCGGAATCGCGACATGGCCGACCTGGAGCGGCTGTTGCAGGAGAACACCGACGCGCGGCGCAAGCTCGTCGTCACCGATGGCGTGTTCTCGATGGACGGCTACCTGGCTCCGCTGGACGAGATCTGCGCGCTCGCCGAGAAGTACGGGGCGCTGGTGATGGTCGACGATTCGCACGCGGTCGGGTTCACCGGGCCGACCGGGGCGGGCACCCCGGAGCTGTTCGGCGTCTCCGACCGGGTCGACGTCGTTACCGGGACGCTGGGCAAGGCGCTCGGCGGGGCGAGCGGCGGCTACGTGTCCGGGCGGGCCGAGATCGTCGAGCTATTGCGGCAGCGCTCCCGGCCTTACCTGTTCTCGAACTCGCTCGCGCCGTCGATCGTGGCGGCTTCGCTGGCCGCGCTGGACTTGGTGGCCGCGCAGCCGGAGTTGCGGGAGCGGCTGCGGCACAACAGTGCGCTGTTCCGGCGCCGCATGGCCGAGGAGGGCTTCGACCTGCTGCCGGGCGAGCACCCGATCATTCCGGTGATGATCGGCGACGCGGCCGAGGCCGCACGGATGGCGGACTTGCTGCTGGGGGAGGGCGTCTACGTCATCGGCTTCTCCTACCCGGTGGTGCCCGTGGGCAAGGCCCGTATCCGCACCCAGATGTCGGCCGCGCACCGCGCCGACGACGTAGAAAGTGCGGTTTCGGCGTTCGTCGCGGCCCGCGAACGGATGGGTATCATCGCCCGGTGATTGACCCGCGGCGGCTTCTGGTGCTCCGCGCGCTCGCCGACCACGGCACCGTGCGCGCTGCCGCGGAGAAGCTGTACCTGACGCCGTCGGCGGTGTCGCAGCAGCTCACCGCGTTGGAGAACGAGGTCGGGCAGTCGCTGCTGGCCCGGCAGGGTCGTCGTGTCCGGCTGACCGCGGCCGGTGAGCTGCTGGTCGAGCACGCCAAGGCGGTGCTGGCCGAGTTGGAGCGAGCGGAGGCGAGCCTGGCGGCCTGCGCGGCGGGCACCGTCGGCACGGTGGAGGTGGCGTCGTTCGCGTCGGCGATCACGCAGGTCGTGGCACCTTCGATCGTCGTGTTGCGGCAGCGGGCACCCGATGTGCGGGTGCTGGTGCGCGATGCCGAGGCGCACAACAGCCTCATGATGCTGCTGGCCGGGGAGATCGACATCGCGATCTCGATGGAGTACACCTCGACGCTGCAGGCCGATGCCCGGCGGGTGAGCCGGTTTCCGCTCTACACCGAGCCGTTCGACGTCGTGCTGCCGCCGCAGCATCGGCTCAGCGCGGCGGACGCGGTCGCGCTCGACGAGCTCCGCGACGACGACTGGATCGCGCCGCTGCCGGGCAACCCCTGCCGCGCGGTGGCGCAGGTGTGCTGCGAGAACGCGGGTTTCGTCCCGAACATCACGCACACTTCCGACGATTTCCACGCCGTGGTGGCGCTGGTCGCGGCGGGCACCGGTGTCGCGCTGGTACCCCGCACGGCCATCGCTGGTGATCAGGGCGTGGTTGCGCTACCGGTCGCGGGCAGACCGCCGACCCGCCGCGTCTTCGCCGCGGTCCAGTGTGGGCGGGAGGACCACCCGCTGGTCCGCGTCGTGCTGGACGCACTGCTGGCGAACAAGGAACGCGGGACCATTCGCCCGTCGTGAGGAAGCGACCCTCTAGCGCGCGTTGATCAGCAAGTTTCGCCGAATGACCGCTTGCTGTGGCCCGGTGTGGACGGAAATGTTACCCGCTGGCTGGATGTGCTGCGGGGAACGCGGATCTATAGAGGCCGTTTCGGTGTGGCGCCGTGGTGGGGCCACTCGTGTCTTTGAAGCGCCGAGGCAGTTAACACTCCCTCGCCGGGCCAGGGCACCCGAACTGTCCAGGGTCCCGTGATGAGTGCGAGCGAACGGACCGTTCACTTCACGCCTCCTATCGAACGCGAACAGGCCGTTCGCTCCACGCCAGCCAACAAGGACGCACGGCTGCCGCACAACGAGATCCCGAGCAGCCCCATAGCCCGAAACCACTCACGGGTCCTGAGCAGGCGCAACCGTGGTCTGCCGGCGTTCAGCGGATCCGGTTGCCGCGGCGCCAGACGGCGTGGGTGAGGGGGACGCCGGGGCGGTAGGCGAGCCAGGTCGTGCTCGGGGCGTCGAGGATGTGGACGTCCGCCCGCGCGCCGGGCCGGAGCACGCCGACCGCGCCATCGCCGGATTCCCGGCGCAGCGCACGCGCACCTCCCCAGGTCGCCGCGCGCACCGCTTCCTCGATGCTCATCCGCATCTGCAGCACAGCCGTCGTCACGCAGAACGCCATCGACGACGTGTAGGAGGAACCGGGATTGCAGTTGGATGCCAAGGCAACCGTGGCGCCAGCGTCGATGAGCGCCCGGGCGTCCGGCAACGGCTGCCGCGTCGACAGGTCGCAAGCGGGCAGCAGCGTCGCCACGGTTTCAGAACCGGCCAGTGCGTCCACATCGGACTCCGCGAGATAGGTGCAGTGGTCGACACTCGCGGCTCCCATCTCGACGGCCAACCGCACGCCGGGCCCGGGCGCGAGCTGGTTGCCGTGCACGCGCAAGCCCAGCCCGCGCTCCTTGGCCGCTTCCAGGATCCGTGTGGACTGGTCTACGTCGAATGCGCCCTTCTCGCAGAACACATCGCACCAACCCACGTGCGGGGCCACCGCATCGAGCATTTTCCCGCACACCAAATCCACGTAGGCGTCCGCATCCTCGCCCGGTGGCACGAGGTGCGCGCCGAGGAATGTGACCTCATCGGCTTCGGCGGCGATCTTCGCCGACCGCAACTCGTCGGCGACCGTCAACCCGTAGCCGGTCTTGGTCTCCATGCACGTCGTGCCCTGCGCCGCCGCTTCGGCGATGTGCTTGCGCAGGTTGGCGGCCAGTTCCTCGTCGGTGGCGCCCCGCGTCGCCCCTACCGTCACCGCGATTCCGCCCGCTTGGTAGGGCTTTCCGGCCATCCGGGCGGCGAACTCCGCGGTGCGGTCCCCGGCGAACACCAGGTGCGTGTGGCTGTCGACCCAGCCCGGCAGGACCGCTCGCCCGGCGGCGTGGAACCGCTCGTCAGCGTCCGGGGCGCTAGCCGCAGGCCCGGCCCAGACGACCCGGTCCCGGTCGATGACCAGCGCGGCGTCGGTGAGCGTGCCGAGCTCGTCGTCGTTCGTCACCAGCTCGCCGATTCCAGTAATAACAGTGCCTGTCATCGTTTGTTGCTTTCCGTTCTTGGTATGCCAATTGCTTACGCGCGGAGCGCGCTGATCGCGTCGTGGAGTTCTCCCGCCGCGTCGATCGCCTGGTGGCGACCGTCCTGCACGATGCGGCGACCATCGGCGATCACGACCCGCACATCGTCGGCCCGCGCGACCGCCGGGACGGCCTCCGGCGCAACGCCCGCCAGCCGGGTCGACCCGAGATCCACGGCGACGAAGTCGGCGCGGGCGCCGACGCCGAGCCAGCCCGCATCGGGCCAGCCGAGCGACCGGTGCCCGGCCGTGGTCGCCATCTCCAGCAACTCGTCGGCCGCGAAGTGCCCGCGGGTCTCGGTGTTCAGCCGCGAGTACGACTCGACGGCCTGGGCTTCCGCGAACGGGTCGATCACCGAATGCCCGTCGCTGCCGATCGCGAGCGTGCTTCCCGCGACGCGCAACGCCGCCGCCGGACCGATCCCGTCGGCCAGGTCGGCCTCGGTCGTCGGGCACAGGCACACCCCGGTCCCGCTACCGCCCAGCAGCGCCACATCGGATGCGGCCAGGTGGGTGGCGTGCACCGCCGTCACATCCGCGCCGAGCGCGCCGTGCGATTCCAGCAGTTGGGTCGGCGTGCAGCCATGCGCCGCCAGACATGCCTCGTTCTCGGCGCGCCGCTCGGAAAGATGCAGGTGCAACGGCGCTTCGCTCTTGCGAGCCCAGCCCGCCACCTCCGGGATCTCCTCGGCGGGTACCGCGCGGACCGAATGCAGGGCGGCTCCGAGACGAACCCGATCTCTGTCCATAATGTACTGATCGATCCGGTCGCTCCAGCTAGTCGCAGCGCCGTCCGAGAAGCGCCGCTGCACGCCGTCCAGTGGCCTGCCGAAACCGCCTGCCAGGTAGCAGGTGTCGAGCAGCGTGAGCCTGATCCCCGCGTCCTGCGCTGCCTGCACGAGGGCGTGGCCCATCGCGTTCGGGTCGTCGTAGCGGGTTCCGCTCGCGGCGTGGTGCACGTAGTGGAACTCGCCGACGCAGGTGATCCCGGCAAGCGCCATCTCGGCGTAGACGCCGCGGGCGAGCCGGTAGTAGCTGTCCGGGTCCAGCACCGCCGCCACCTGGTACATCTGGTCGCGCCAGGTCCAGAAGGTGCCGCGCGCGCCGTTGTGCCGACCGCGCAGCGCCCGGTGGAAGGCGTGGGAATGCGCGTTCGCGAGCCCGGGCAGCGTCATTCCCGGCAGCCGTTCGGAGTGCTCGGGCGGGGTTCGGGCCGGACCTGCGGCGCTGATGCGGCCGCCATCGACTTCGAAGAGCACGCCCCGCTCCGGGCCGCCCGGCAGCCAGGCCCATTCGCACCAGTACGTGGCCATCCGCGTCACCCCGCGAGGTTTTCCAGGACCCGGGCGAGCGCGTGTGCACCGGAATCGCAGTCGTCGGGCTCCGCGTGCTCTTCCGGGGCGTGGCTGATGCCGGTCGGGTTGCGCACGAAGAGCATCGCAGTCGGCACCTCGGCGGCTAGGATCCCCGCGTCGTGTCCGGCCCCGGTCGGCAACGCCGGCGCGTCGTCGAGCAGGCCGCTGAGCTGGTCACGGAACGCGGTGTCGAAGTGCACGTTGTCCCCGTAGGATTCCTCGACCACCTCGACCTGGCAGCCCTCCGCGGCAGCGAACTCCCCCGCCGCCCCGGACAGGTCCTCGACGATGGACCTCGTCGACCGGTCGTCTGGCGACCGCGCATCCAACCACACGTCCACAGTGGACGCGATGACGTTGCTGCCGCCGGGGTTCGGGACCAGCCGCCCCACCGTCGCCCGTCCGCCGTCGACGCCTTCAGCGATCCGGCGCGCTTCGAGGATGAGCCGCGACGCGGGCAGCATCGGGTCGTGGCGGTCGGCGATCAGCGTCGCGCCGGCGTGGTTTCCCTGACCGCCGAACCGGAATCGCCACCTGCCGTGTGCCAGGATCGACGACGCGACCGCCACCGGCCGCCCCAGGTCGATCAGGCCGCGCCCCTGCTCGACGTGCAGCTCGACGAACTGCCCGATGCGCCGCAACGCCTCCTCGTCCCGCCCCAGCCGCGCCGGGTCCGCGCCGAAGGAGCTCATGGCCTCCGCGAACGTCACCCCGTTCGGGTCGCGGAGCGCGCGGGCCCGGTCCGCGTCGATGGTCCCGGCCAGCAGGCTGGATCCCAGGCACGGCACGCCGAACCGGCCGCCCTCCTCTTCCGCGAAGACCACCACCGCGAGCGGCTTTCGGGGGGTGAAACCCTTGGCCCGCAACAGGTCCACCGAGCTCAACGAGCTGACCACGCCCAGCGGCCCGTCGAACGCCCCGCCGCCGGGCACCGAGTCGAGGTGGCTGCCGGTCACCACCGCGTCATCGCCCGGCTCGCCCCACCACGCCCAGATGTTGGCGTTCCGGTCGGTGGTGACCCGCAGGTCGCGCGCCTCGGCCTGCTCGACGAACCACTCGCGCAACTCCCGTTCGGCATCGTCGAAGACGTGCCGGGAGTACCCGCCCCGGCGCCGGTCCGCGCCGACATCGGCGATGGCCGCCATCAACTCGTTCGGTCCCGCCACAGCCGCTCCTTCCCGAACACTCGCGTCATGGGCAGAACTGCCCGCCCTGGATCTTTCCGAGGCCGTGAGCGTTTTTGGTTGCTATAGCGCCCAAAAACGCTCACGGGTGCTCAGCCGACGAGCGGAGTTCGGATGCCGCGTTCGGCGGCGACCTCGTCCGCTCGCTCGTAGCCCGCGTCGACGTGCCGGATCACGCCCGTGCCCGGGTCGTTGGTCAGCACCCGCGCCAGTTTCTGCGCGGCCAGCTCGGTGCCGTCGGCGACCGTGACCTGGCCCGCGTGCAGCGACCGCCCCATGCCGACCCCGCCGCCGTGGTGCAACGACACCCACGTCGCGCCGGAGGCCGTGTTGACCAGGGCGTTCAGCAGCGGCCAGTCCGCGACCGCGTCCGAGGTGTCGGCCATCGCCTCGGTCTCCCGGTACGGCGAGGCCACCGACCCGCAATCCAGGTGATCCCGCCCGAGCACCAGCGGCGCCTCGAGCTCGCCGGAGGCCACCATCTCGTTGAACCGCAGGCCCGCCTCGGCCCGCTCGCCGTAGCCGAGCCAGCAGATCCGCGCGGGCAGCCCCTGGAACGAAACCTTCTCGCCGGCCAGCCGGATCCACCGCGCCAGGTGCTCGTCGTCGCCGAACAGGTCGAGGATCGCCCGGTCGGTCTTGGCGATGTCGGCCGGGTCGCCGGACAGCGCCGCCCACCGGAACGGGCCCTTGCCCTCGCAGAACAGCGGCCGGATGTAGGCGGGCACGAAGCCCGGGTAGGCGAAGGCCCGCTCGTAGCCGCCGAGCTCGGCCTCGCCGCGCAGCGAATTGCCGTAGTCGAAGACCTCGGCACCGCCGTCGAGGAACCCGACCATCGCCTCGACGTGCTTGGCCATCGAATCGCGCGCCCGCTCGGTGAATTCGTCGGGCTTCTTGGCCGCGCAGTCGCGCCAGTCGGCCAGGTCGACGCCCAGTGGCAGGTAGGACAGCGGGTCGTGCGCGGAGGTCTGGTCGGTCACGATGTCCGCGGGCACGCCGCGCCGCAGCATCTCGGGCAGCAGCTCAGCGGCGTTGCCGATCACGGCGACCGAGTAGGCGCGCCGGTCGTTCTTCGCGGCGACGGCCTTCTCGATCGCGGCGTCGAGGTCGCCGGCGACTTCGTCGAGGTAGCCGTGCCGGACCCGGCGGTGCGCGCGCTCGGGGTCGCACTCGACGACCAGTGCGGCGCCGTCGTTCATCGTCACCGCCAGCGGCTGCGCGCCGCCCATGCCGCCCAGACCGGCGGTGATGGTCAGGGTGCCCGCGAGGCTGCCGCCGAAGCGGCGGGCCGCGATCGCCGCGAACGTCTCGTAGGTGCCCTGCAGGATGCCTTGGGTGCCGATGTAGATCCACGACCCGGCGGTCATCTGCCCGTACATCATCAGGCCGAGCGCGTCGAGGCGGCGGAACTCCGTCCAGTTCGCCCAGTCGCCGACCAGGTTGGAGTTGGCGATGAGCACCCGCGGCGCCCACTCGTGGGTCTGCAGGACGCCGACCGGTTTGCCGGACTGCACCAGCAGCGTCTCGTCCTCGCGCAGCGTGGTCAGTTCCCGGACCATCGCGTCGAACGAAGCCCAGTTCCGGGCCGCTTTGCCGGTGCCGCCGTACACGACGAGGTCGTCGGGCCGCTCCGCGACCTCCGGATCGAGGTTGTTCTGCAGCATCCGCAGCGGCGCTTCGGTGCTCCAGCTGCGCGCGGTCAGCGTCGTCCCGCGCGGGGCGCGCACGGGTCGGGCTTCGCTCATGACACCCTCCGGTCCACTGTGGATTTTGTGAAGCCGGCGACGGCTTCGCGCACCGCGCCGGAACGGATCAGTTCTTCGGCCGCGGCGATCTCCGGCGCGATGTGGCGGTCGGCTCCGGGGCCCGGGACCCGGGTGCGCAGCAGGTCCCGCACCGCGCCGGTGGCTGGGCCCGGCTCCAGCGGGGCACGCAGGTCCAGGGCTCGCGCGGCGGTCAGCAGCTCGATCGCGAGCACCGTCGTCAGGCCGTCGATGCCGCGGCGGAGCTTGCGCGCGGCGGACCAGCCCATCGACACGTGGTCCTCCTGCATCGCGCTCGTCGGGATCGAATCGACCGACGCCGGGACCGCGAGCCGCTTCAGCTCGGCGACCACCCCTGCCTGCGTGTAGTGCGCGATCATGTGCCCGGAGTCGACGCCCGGGTCATCGGCGAGGAACGCGGGCAGCCCGTGCGAACGCGCGACGTCGAGCATCCGGTCGGTGCGGCGATCGGCCATGCTCGCGACGTCCGCCAGCGGAATGGCGAGGAAGTCCAGCGCATGGGCCAACGGGGCGCCGTGGAAGTTGCCGTTGGACTCCACCCGGCCGTCGTCGAGCACGACCGGGTTGTCGATGGTGGCCGCGAGCTCCCGATCCGCCACGGTCTCGGCGTAGCCGACGGCGTCCCGGGCCGAGCCGTGCACCTGTGGTGCGCACCGCAGCGAATACGCGTCCTGCACGCGCGTGCACTCGGGCCCGCGGTGACTGGCCACGATCTGCGAATTCGCCAGCAGCGCCAACATCCGCGCCGCGGAAACCGCCTGCCCCGGGTGTGGGCGCAGGCGCTGCAGATCGGCGGCGAACACACGGTCGGTGCCCAGCAGCGCCTCCACGCTCATCGCCGCCGTCACATCGGCCACGTCCAGCAGCGCGGACAGGTCGTCCAGCGCGAGCACCAGCATGCCGAGCATGCCGTCGGTGCCGTTGGTCAACGCCAGGCCTTCCTTCTCCGCGAGCACCACGGGCTCGATCCCGGCGCCGGCCAGCGCCTCGGCGGCCGGACGGAGCCGCCCCGAGGCGTCGAAGACGTCGCCTTCGCCGGTCAGGGCGAGCGCGACGGCCGCCAGCGGCGCGAGGTCTCCGGAGCAGCCGAGCGAGCCGAATTCGTGCACCACCGGCACGATGCCGGCGTTGAGCATCCCGGCCAGCGCGTGCGCGGTTTCCGGGCGGACGCCGGTGCGCCCGGTCGCGATCGTGTGCAGGCGCAGCAGCATCTGGGCCCGCACCACCTCCGGTTCGACGGCCGGGCCGGCGCCCGCCGCGTGCGAGCGCACGAAGGACTGCTGCAGGGCGGCGCGCCGGTCGCTGGGGATGTGCCGCACGGCCAGCGCACCGAACCCGGTCGACACCCCGTAGGTGGGGCGCTGCTCGGCGGCCAGCGCTTCGATGTGCTTCCGCGTCGCGGCTATGCCGTGCTCGGCGAGCCGGGTCAGTTCCACGCGCGTGCCGCCGCGGGCGACGTCCACTACGTCGTCGCGGTCGAGCGGCTCCGGACCAACATTGAGCACGTTGTCCTGCATAACTCCATATCAGCGCTACTGCGCCGTCGGCAGAAGCCCGGTTAGGGTGAGAGTGTCTGGAGTTCCAGACACCAATCCCCCGAACGGAGGGTCGTGGGCGGCAGCAGCGACGTTCCCGCGCTGCGACGCGGGCTGGCCATCCTGCGGGTGCTCGCGGGCCGCGCCGGGCCGGTGTCGGCCGGGGTCATCGCCCGTGACCTGGGCCTGCCCCGGTCGACGACCTACCACCTGCTGGCCGAGCTGGTCGCCGCCGGATTCGTGACCCACCTGCCGGAGGAGCGACGCTACGGGCTGGGCATGGCGGCCTTCGAGCTCGGCTCCGCCTACCTGCGCCACGACCCGCTGGAACGCCTCGCCGGGCCGCTGCTGCGCCGGCTGGTGGACGAGGTGGGCCGCACCGCGCACCTGGGCGTCCTGCACGGCAGCGAGTCGCTCTACCTGATCAAGGAACGCCCGTCCCAGCCGCAGACGCTGGTAACCGATGTCGGCGTCCGGCTGCCCGCGCAGCTGACCGCGTCCGGGCGCGCGCTGCTCGCACACTTGCCCGCCGCGCACGTGCGGGCCGTGCTGCCGTCGAGCGAGCGGTTCGTGCGGCGGACCGACCGGGGCCCGCGGAACCTGCCCGAACTGCGCCGGTTGCTGGCGGAGGAGCGCCGACGCGGCTGGGCGATCGAGGACGGTTTCGTGACGGCGGGCTTCGCGTCGGTGGCGTGCGCGGTGTTCGACCACGGGGCCCGCCCCATCGCGGCGATCAGCGTCACCTTCCGCCACTTCTGCGAAACCCCGGGCGGCGAACCCTGCGCCGAGACCTGGCCGAACCTGGCCGCCCAGGTCCACCGAACGGCGGCGGAACTGACCACCAGGATCAGCGGCCGCTCGGCCTAACAGCACGCCTCGGTGTCGTGAGTGCGAAAACCGGCTCTTACCGGTTTTCGCACTCACGACATGGGTTGAACGTCAGAGGCCGGCCGAGGCGACGAACTCCTTGGCGACATCGGCCGGGTTGGCCTTGTCGACCTCGATCTTCCGGTTGAGCTCCGTCAGCTTGTCCGTGTCGAGGGCGCGGGACACCTTGTTCAGCGCCTCGGCCTGCTGCGGGGTCAGCTTCCCCTTGTGCGCAAGTGGAACCACGTTCTGCGCCGGGAACATGTTCTTCGGGTCCGCCAGCTTCACCAGGTTGTTCGCCGCGATCTGCGACGAGGTGGTGAACAGGTTCGCCACCTGGATCTGGCCGGACGTCAACGCGTCCACCGTGATGGTGCCCGCCTCAACGGGGCGGATCTCCTTGAACCGGCAGCCGTAGTCCTCCGCGATCTTGGCTTCCCAGCGGGACTTCCACTCCGCCGGCGCGCCGAGCACGAACTCGCCGCAGCGCGGCCCGAGATCAGCCATCGACCGCACCCCGGTACCGGCGGTGGCGGCGGTGACGGTCAGCACGTCGGAGTCCTCGGCCGGGGACTGCTCCAGCAGCTCCATTTCGCCCGGCACGGCCTGCTTGAGCTGCTCGTAGACCTGCTGGGGTTCGGTCGCCGACGCCTGCGGGTTCAGGTACTTCAGCAGGTTCCCGGTGTAGTCGGGGACCACCGAGAGCTCCCCGTTGCGCACCGCGTTCACGTAGAACTCCCGGGCGCCGATGCGCGGGCGGGTCTCCACCTCGGCGCCGGTGGACTTCAGCGCCTCGGCGTAGATGTTCATCAGCAGCTCGCTCTCGGCGAAGTCGGCCGAGCCGACCACCAGCGCGCCGCCCTGGTTCCGGTTGGCCTCCAACGGGTTTTGCGAACCGCAGCCGGTCAGCAGCAACGCCGCCGCGGCGGCGCACATCAGCAACCGCTTCATCAATCCTTACCTCCTCGTCGGGCGGCCAGCACCAGACCGCGCGGCACCAACAGCCGGGTCGCGCCGGCCAACACCAAGTCGAGCAGGACCGCGAGCACCGCGATGACGATCGCGGCCGAGGCCATCTGCGCGTAGTCGCTGATCTTCAGCCCGTCCAGCAGGATCCGTCCCAGCCCGCCGAGCCCGACGTAGGCCGCGACGGCTGCGGTGGCGACAACCTGCAGCATCGCGCTGCGCACCCCGCCGAACAGCAGCGGCAACGCGGTCGGCAGCTCCACCTGCCACAGCCGCTGCACGGGCGTCATACCCATGCCCTTGGCCGCATCGACCGCGTCGGCGGGCGCGTTGCGGACCCCCGCGTAGGTGCCGGAAAGGATCGCCGGGACCGCGAGGATGACCAGCCCGGCCAGCGCCGGGCCCTCCCCGAGCCCGAAGCCCAGCACCAGCAGCGTCACCACGCCCAACGTCGGCAGCGCCCGCATCGCGTTGCTGATCCCCACCACGAGAACCGCGCCGCGCCCGGTGTGTCCGATGTAGATACCCAGCGGCACGGCCACCACGGACGCGGCGGCGACGGAGACCACGCAGTAGTACAGGTGCAGCAGGGTCTGCGCCAGGATCCCGCCCGGCCCGGTCCAGTGCCCCGGGTCGGTCAACCAGGCGATCAGCTCGCTGATCATGCGCGGCTCACCGCCGCCCGCGCCCACGGCGTCAACCGCCGCCACAACGCCACCAGCAGCAGGTCGACCACCAGGGCCAGCAGCAGGGTCAGCACGATGCCGATGACGATCTGCTCCGGGTAGTCCAGTTGGAATCCGGCGGTGAACAGCCGTCCCAGACCGCCGATGCCGACCAGCGCACCGACGCTGACCAGGCTGATATTGCTGACCGATGCGACCCGGACCGCCGCGACCAGAACCGGCACCGCCAGCGGCAGCTCCACGGCGAGGAACCGCCGTCCGGGCCGGTACCCCATCGCCGTCGCGGCGGTGACGATGTGCGCGGGCACCGAGTCCAGCGCGTCCCGGACCGGCCGCACCAGCAGCGCCGCGGTGTAGAGCGTCAGGGCGATGATCACGTTGACCGAGGACAGCAGCGGCGTCCCCACCAGCCCGGGGATGATCACGAACAGGGCCAGCGACGGGATCGTGTAGAAGACGTTGGCCCCGCCCTGCAGCAAGCCGCGCAGCCAGCGCACCTGCTGCGCGAGGCGCCCCAGCGGCAGCGCCACCAGCACGCCGAGCAGCAGCGGCACCAGCGCGAGATAGATGTGCTCGCCGAGCTGGCCGAGCACCATTTCCCGGTTGCTTGGGCTTTCGAAGAAATCGATCATGGCGGCCCTTCGCCGACGCGGCGGCGGTGCTGTGCGATCACGTCGAGCACGTGGTCGATGGTGATCACGCCGACCAACCGGCCATCGCCGTCCACGACGACACCCTGTCCGGACGGCGCGGACAGCGCTGCGTCGAGCGCGCCGCGCAGCGGGGTGTGCTCGGTGTAGAGCGACCCACCGGCGACGAGCTGCGCCTCGGCGAGCTCACCATCCACATTGGACTCGGGCGGGAGCCAGCCCCGCGGTCGGCCGTCGCCGTCGACCGCCAAGCGCCAGCGCGGTTCCGGCGGTACCTTCGTGCCCAGCTCGACCGTGACCACCGGCTCCGGCCGCACGCCCTCGGAGTCCACGAAGGACAGTCGCCGGTAGCCGCGGTCCCGGCCGACGAAGGCGGTCACGAAGTCGTCCGCCGGGTCGGCGAGCAGGTCGTCGGGCCGGGCGTACTGGGCGAGGTGCCCGCCCTGGCGCAGCACTGCGACCTTCTCGCCAAGCTTCACGGCCTCGTCGATGTCGTGGGTGACGAACAGCACTGTCTTGTCCAGCTCGTCCTGCAGTCGCAGCAGCTCGTCCTGCAGGCCCTCCCGCACCACCGGGTCCACCGCGCTGAACGGCTCGTCCATCAGCAGTACCGGCGGGTCGGCGGCCAATGCCCGGGCCACCCCGACGCGCTGCTGCTGACCGCCGGAGAGCTGGGCCGGGTAGCGCTTGCCCAACTCCTGCGGTAGCCCCACCAGCTCCAGCAGTTCACCGGCCCGCCGCCGCGCCTCCTGCTTGCTGCGACCGTGCAGCAGCGGCACCGTCGCCACGTTGTCGAGCACGTTGCGGTGCGGGAACAGCCCGGCCTGCTGGATGACGTAGCCGATGCCGCGGCGCAGCTGCGCGGGATCGCGCTCGCGCACGTCGGTGCCGCCCACCAGCACCTTCCCCGACGACGGCTCGATCATCCGGTTCACCATCCGCATCAAGGTGGTCTTGCCGCACCCAGACGGCCCCACCAGCACGGTGATAGTGCCGGTCTGCACCGACAGACTCAGCTCGTGGACGGCGACAGTGCCGTTGCCGTACTGCTTGCGCACGGCCTGGAACTCGATCACCCGAGCCCCCTCGTAGATCGTCGCGGTCCCCCAAACCTGGCCGACCCTAGCTCGATCGGTGCAATCGTGCGATCGACCGATACCGTCGCGTGATCTTCTCGGGGCGTCCCAGCTGCACCATCCCACCGATTGGGAGCCCGGCGCGGCGGCGACGCCGCGGGGCACGCCGTAAGGTTGGGAATCCGATGAACACTGCTCAGCACCCCGCAACTCCCGAGCCCATCGACGCCGTGCACGCGGTACTCGCCGACGCCGGAGTCCTCGCCCGACGGTTGCGCGAGATCCTCGCCCAGCTCGCCGAAGGCGCGCTGCCGCTCGACGAGTTGATCCGCAGGACGGCCGTCGCGCGGCGCACGGTCGAGGACCTGCTCGCCGCCGCCGGGCCCGACGTCGAAGCCACCGGCGAGACGTACCGGCTGACGCCGGAAACGCGCAACCGCTACCGGCAGCGCTTCGCGCTGGACGAGCTGCGCCCCGCCCCGCCCGCTGGGGCCGAGCAGCTGGAGCGGATGCGCGGTTTCGTCGAGAGCGGCCCGGCGCCCGCCGCGGCGCTCGACCACGTGACGGCTACGCCGGAAACCGCGCTGCGCCGCGCCGAATGGCTGCGCGACAACTACGACCTGCGCGGCGCGCAGCTACTCTGCTTGGGCGATCACGACCTGACGTCGTTGGCGTTGAGCTTGGTCGTGCCATCGGCGTCGGTGACCGTGGTGGACCTCGACGAACGGATCCTGGCGCACATCGACTCGGTCGCGGCCGAACAGGGCTTCACCATCCGCACCCTGCACGCCGACCTGCGGTTCGGGGTGCCGACGGTGCTGGAAGGCTGCGCAGACCTGGTGTTCACCGATCCGCCCTACACCCCGGAGGGCATCGGGCTGTTCGCCACGCGGGCCGCCGAATGCCTGGCTGGCCCGCACAGCCGGCTCCTGATCGCCTACGGCTACAGCGCGCGGACCCCGGCGCTGGGGCACAAGGTGCAGCAGGAGTTGCTGCGGCTGGGCATGGTGTTCGAGGCGATCCTGCCGCGTTTCCACCGGTACTTCGGGGCGCAAGCCATCGGCAGCGCGAGCGACCTGTACGTGTGCCAGCCGACCGCGCACACCCGCAAGCTGGCCCTGCGCCAAGCGCCGGGGATCTACACGCACGGCCCCCAGTCGGTGGAGGCGTTGGAGGCCTCGGCGCCGGCGGAGTTCATGGAGGCGGTCGGTGAGCGCGTCGGCGGCCCGGTCGCGACGTTGCGGGATCCTGGCTGGCCCCGGCCGATCCGGCAGCAGCAGGGCGCACCGGTGTTCGACCTGCGCAACGATCCGGGGCCGTGGCTACTGCGGATGCTGTTGGCGTGCAACGCCGAACGCGCCGGATTCGTGGTCGACAACAACCACCCGGACATCACCAGCGAGCGCGCGCAGCAAGCCCTGTCGGAGCTCGTCGCGGCGAAGTACCGGCTGCGGTTCCACCGCAGCAGCCCGGACTCGAAGCACGCGGTTGTGGTGGCGGACGCGGTGGAAACCCCGTCCGTGGCGCGCTACCTGCTGAACCGGGCGCACGGCAAGGTCGGCAACATCTGGCGGGAAGGCCTGATCACCTACTCCGACGAGAGCCTGACCAAGCGCGAGGCCAAGGACCGCATCGCCGAGCTCGCGCCCAACGCGGACGACCTGGACCTGCGCCTGATCGACCTGCCCCGCCACCGGATCGCCGAACTCGTCCGCTCGATGACGGCGTAGCGCCATCATTTCCGCAGTTCAGAGCCCGTGAGTGTTTGTGGGGGCTATAGCACCCACAAACACTCACGGGCTCACGTTCCCGGGATGGGCAGCGGGCCTAGTTCGAGGAGGTCGCGGAACTCGTGGGCCGGGATCGCTCCGGAGAACAGCCACCCCTGGTAGGCATCCACCCCGACCCCGCACAGCACGTGGAACTGCGTCGCCGTCTCCACGCCCTCGGCCACGCACAGGCGGCCCATCGCGCGGGCCATGTCCACGACCGCCCGCGCCACCGCGAAGTCCGAGGCGTCGCCGCCGACCCCGGCGACGAACCTGCGGTCCACCTTGATGATCTGCGCGGGCAGGTCCTTCAACCGGGCCAGCGACGAGTAGCCGGTGCCGAAGTCGTCGACGGCGAACCGAACGCCGCGCGCGACCAGCTCGCCCATCTCGTGCCGGGTCCGCGACGGCAGGTCCACCAGCGCCGTCTCCACCAGCTCCAGGATCACCCGGTTCCAGGCGATGCCGGACTCGGCGACGATGTCGGCGACCGCGTCGACGAACTCCGGCCCACCCGGCACCAGACCCGCCAGGTTCACCGCGACGCCCGCCTGGCGACCGCCGCGCGCAGGCCACGTCGCCGCCTCCCGGAGCGCGGTCCGCAGTACCCAGCGATCGAGCTCCCGCAACAGGTCGCCCTGCTCCGCGACCGGCAGGAACGCGTCCGGCGCGAGCATCCCGCGATCCGGATGCGGCCAACGCACCAGCGCTTCGGCGGTGACCACCGCGCCGTCGGAATTCACCACCGGCTGGTAGTGCAGGACGAGGCCGTCGTTGTTCAGCGCCTCCCGCAGCTGCCCCTCCAGGTGCAGCTGCCGGTCCGCCGAGGCCATCAGCGCGGGGCTGGCCAGCGAGACCTTGCCGGCGCCGCGGCGCTTCGCCTCGAACATCGCCGCATCGGCGAACCGCAACAGGTCCTCGCCGCCGGCGCGCGACCCGTTGGGCACGGCGGCGCCGATCGACGCCGATACCCGGATCAGCTGGCCGTGCACCGGTACCGCGGTGCGCAGCAGCCCGGAAACTCTGGTGGCCAGGGAATCGACGCCGCCGACCGCCTCGATGTCCTGGCAGATGATCACGAACTCGTCGCCCGAAAGCCGGGCGGCCGTGCAACCGCCCGGCAGTCCGCCTTCCAGCCGCCGCGCCAGCGCGACCAGCAGCTCGTCCCCGGCGTCGTGGCCCAGCGAGTCGTTCACCCGCTTGAAGTTGTCGATATCGCAGAACAGCACCGCGACGCGGTGCGAGTCGGCGCGCCCGAGCAGGTGGCTGAGCAGGTCCTTGACCGCCGCCCGGTTCGGCAACCCGGTCAGGTCGTCGTGGGTGGCCTGGTAGCGCAGGGCTTCGGACGCACGCCGCCGCTCGGTGATGTCCTGGAACACCACCAGCCAGAACTGGGTGCCGTCGTCCTGCACCGACGAGGACGTGCGCAGCTCGCAGTACACCGGCTCGCCGTCGGAGCGCACCAACACCCGCTGCGGCACCCGGCGCCGGATGCCCGGCCGCTCGGCGGGCGTGGGCAGGCCGGTCTCCCGCTCGTCCGGGTGCGTGATGTCCGGGACCGTCATGCCGCGCAGCTGCTCCAGGCGGTAGCCGAGCAGGTCGCACAGCGCGTCGTTGGCGTCGACCAGCCGCTCCGCCCGGTCGAACAGGCCGATCCCGACCGGCGTGATACTGACCAGGTCGGTGAAGCGCTGGCTGGACCGCTCCATGCGGGTCACCACGGCGCGCTGCTCGGTGACGTCCTGAACGGTGCCGACCAGGACGGCCTGGCCGTCCGCGTCCCGGATCGCGGTGCCGTGCAGGCGGAGGATCCGCATCGTGCCGTCGATGCGCACGTAGCGGTGCTCGACCTCGATAGGCTCGTGCTGCTCCTTCAGCGGCTGCCACGCCCGCCGGACCCAGTCCTGGTCGTCCGGGTGCACCCGTTCCAGGTAGGTGTCGAAGGTGCTGTGCGCGGTGGTGGGCTTGCCGATGATCTCGCGCAGCATCCGCGACAACCGGAAGACATCGGTCCGCGGATTCCACTCCCACGTGCCGAGCCGGGCGATCCGCTGCGCGTCCTGCAGCTTGCGTCGCTCGTCGCGCAATTGGCGCTCCAGCGCCCGGTTCTCGGTGATGTCCTGAACGGTGCCCTGCACCCGCTCCACCCGGCCGGAGCGGTTGTACTCGGCGCGCCCGGTGCACAGGTAGATCCGCTTGCCGGGCAGGTCGCGGAGCTCGACCTCCAGCAGTTCTCCTTCGGGGGCGGTGAGCACCTCGGTGTAGAACTCCTCGGCGCGGTCTTGGTCCTCGGGATGGGTCGCCGCGATCATCGACAAGGCGTCGGTGGCGCCCTCCGCACCGGAGCCGCCGAGGAATTCCGTGAGCACCGGACTCTGGTACAGCTCACCGGTTTCCGGGTAGAACACCCAGCTGCCGACCTTCGCGATCCGCTGCGCCTCGATCAGCCAACGCCGCTCGTTCTCGGAGGCCCCGGACGTCTCCGGCGAGGCCTCGGTCAGGTCCGAAACGTCGATCAGCACCGTGACGCGCAGCCGTTCGTCGTCGGCGTGCGGCCAGCTAAGCGGGCGGACCGGGACCCGGCCGCCGCGCGACCGCAGCAGCGAAACCTGCCCGTCGCGCGCCACCAGATCCGCGAGCCGGCAGCCGACCAGGGTGGCGGGGCTGGTTTCGCCGGCGAGCTTCGCGGCCTGCTCCGTCGCCCGCACCACGACGCCGTCCTCGGTGCTGAGCAGGGCCGGTGCGGCCGGCAGGGGAACCAACGCGAACGCCTCGGCGCGGGCACCGGCCAGTCCGAGACCGCCGGAGGTCGTCCGGTTCCTCTCGCTCCGCTCGGTCAACAGCACCCCTCCTGCGTAGCAGCCGCCCGGCCGCCGCCCGCGGACGCCCGACACGCCACCGGCGAGTGACGTGCAACACAGCGAACCGTGCAGCTGACCTTACCGGTCCGCGCACCGGCAGTAACGCCATGGTGCCGGGGCACGGACCGATTCCCTGGAAGAGTGACAGCCGTCGCACGACATGATGACGCCGACCGACGAAATTCGGTTGTCGGCCGCCAATGCGGCGGGGCCGGGGGAGCCGCTACCCGGCTCCCCCGGCCCCGCCACTGCAAGCCGAACCTACCGCTGTCCGGCCCCGGAACGACAGCCTCGACGGCTCACGCGGTTGCGACGCCGTCGGCCCGCGCCGCCTTCGCGACCGCCGCGCTGACCTCCGGCGCCACCCGCGGGTCCAGCGGGCTGGGCACGATGTGGTCCGCGCTGAGGTCGTCGGCGGCGACCGCCGCGATCGCCTCGGCCGCCGCGACCTTCATGCCGTCGGTGATCTCGCGCGCCCCGACGTCCAGTGCTCCCTTGAAAATCCCGGGGAACGCCAGCACGTTGTTGATCTGGTTCGGGAAGTCGCTGCGGCCGGTGGCGACCACCTTGGCGTGCCGCCGGGCGACGTCCGGGTGGATCTCCGGGTCCGGGTTGGAGAGCGCGAACACGATGGCGTCGTCGGACATCGTCGCCACGAGCTCCTCCGGGAGCTGCCCGACCGAGACCCCGATCACCACGTCGGCGCCGCGCAGCGCCTCCGCGGGCCCGCCGGTGATGCCGCGCGGGTTGGTGAACTCGGCCAGTTCCTGCTTGACCGGCGTCAGACCGTCCCGCGCGGAGTGGACCACCCCGCGCGAGTCGAGCACGATGATGTCCTCGACACCGGCGGTGTGCAGGATCTTCGCGCAGGCCACACCGGCCGCGCCCGCGCCGGAGATCACCACTCGCAGCGATTCCAGCTCTCGGTCGACGACCTTGGCGGCGTTGCGCAGCGCGGCCAGCACGACCACTGCGGTGCCGTGCTGGTCGTCGTGCATGACCGGGCAGTCCAGCGCCTCGGCGACCCGGCGCTCCAGCTCGAAGCAGCGCGGCGCGGAGATGTCCTCCAGGTTGACCGCGCCGAACGACGGGCGCAGCCGGACCAGGGTTTCCACGATCTCGTCGACGTCGGTGGTGTCCAGCACCAGCGGGATCGAGTCGAGGCCGGCGAAGGTCTTGAACAGCGCCGACTTGCCCTCCATCACCGGCAGCGAGGCCCGCGGCCCGATGTCGCCCAGGCCGAGCACCGCGGTGCCGTCGCTGACCACGGCCACCAGCCGTTGCGTCCAGGTGTAGCGGTCGGCCAGCGCCGGGTCGCTGGCGATTGCGCGGCTGACCTGCGCCACGCCCGGGGTGTAAGCGATCGACAGATCCCGCGCGGAATCCAGCGGCGCGGTCACTCCGACGGCGAGCTTGCCGCCCTCGTGCGCCGCGAAGATCTCCTCGTTGGTCAATTCGGCACCGACTCCGCTCGCGGTGCTGTCGTTCACGGTGGTCACGGCGTCCCTCCTGTAGCCATGCCTGCGGCCCGGACGCATTCCAGGCCGGGCGGACCGGGTGGCACTTCGCCACCCGTGCGACGTCGCCTGCCCTTGCGTGCCGGACAGGCGAACGTCTTGAAATGGCCGAGACCGGCCGCCCTGGTCGGACAGCGGCTCGGCGGACGCTGCGGTTCGAACAGTGTGCCAGGCCGCGAGATCACTGTCAGCGACCGGGATCACACAACCTCACCAGCAGGTTCAACAATTTGTCAAACCAGCTTGGCAGTACGCACGTCCTATTTGGATCGGAATTGCGGCAGTACGTGCGTCCGGTTTCGGTGCCCCATTTCGCAGTACGTACGTCCGTTTTGAAACCGGAGGCCAATGGCTCGCATGACCCATATCAACTCCGCCCCAGCGAACCGCATTCCAGCCAACCTCATAGGCTTTCGGCCGTGCAGGTACGCCGACTTGAGATCACGGGTGCATACGAGTTCACCCCGAAGGCCTTCCCCGACCACCGGGGCCTGTTCGTGGCCCCGTTCCAGGAGGCGGCGTTCGTCGACGCCACGGGGCACCCGCTGCGAGTCGCGCAGGCCAATCACAGCGTCTCGGCGCGCAACGTCATCCGCGGCGTGCACTTCTCGGACGTGCCGCCGGGCCAAGCGAAGTACGTGTACTGCCCGCAGGGCGCGCTACTCGACGTGGTCATCGACATCCGGGTCGGTTCCCCGACCTTCGGCCGCTGGGAAGCGGTCCGGCTCGACGACACCGCGTACCGCGCCGTCTACCTGGCCGAAGGACTCGGGCACGCGTTCGCCGCGCTGACCGACGACACCGTGATGACCTACCTCTGCTCGACGCCCTACAACCCGGGCGCCGAGCATGGCATCGACCCGTTCGACCCGGAACTCGCGCTGCCGTGGTCCAACCTCGAAGGCGAACCGATCCTGTCCGAAAAGGACCGGGCCGCCCCGAGCCTGGCAGAAGCCGCCGGCAAGGGCCTGCTTCCGGACTACGAAACATGCCTCGCCCACTACGAAAGCCTGCGCAGCGCCGGCTGAACTGTCACCGCAAGCGGCCCGGCTTCGGCCAGAGGCGCCACCCGATGACGCCGAGCACCTCGGCTGGCCCGAGCTCCCGCGAGTCCGTCGAGCCGAAGTTGTTGTCACCCTCGACATGCCAGCCATCGCCTTCGCGGCGCAGCGCGCGCTTCACCGACAACTGCCCCGGGCGCCGGGCCCAACGCACCAGCACGACGTTTCCCGGCCGGGCGGAACCCCGAAGCCGCAGCAGCACCACGTCGCGATCCCGCAGGGTGGGAACCATTGACGGCCCGCGCACCAGCAACCGCCGCCAGGGCCAGCGCCCGAGGGATTTCACAGCCACCTCCAGTAGGACGTCGAGGATCTTCAAGAGTAGGGTCGGGCCTGTCGGAGCACTTACTGTCAGGGAGGAATCATGCGACTCCTGTCGCGAATCCTCAGCCCTCGCCTAGAGGCGACCGCGCACTGCGACCTGCCGTGCGGCGTGTACGACCCGGCGCAGGCGCGGATCGAAGCTGAGTCCATCAAGGCGATCCAGGAAAAGTACGCGGCCAATGAGGACCCGGAGTTCCGCACTCGCGCGATTCTGATCGCCGAGCAGCGCTCCGAGTTGGTCAAGCACCACCTGTGGGTGCTGTGGACCGACTACTTCAAGCCGCCGCACTTCGAGAAGTACCCGCAGCTGCACGAGCTGATCAACAAGGCCACCAAGGCCGCGGGCGCGGCCGGGACCAAGGGTTCCATGCAGGCCAAAACCGGTCAGCAGCTGCTCGACTACATCGCCGAGATCGACAAGATCTTCTGGGAGACCAAGCAGGGCTGAGCGCCGCAGTTCCGGGAGGACGCCGACCAGCGGGGACGACTCCGCGGGTCGGCGTCCTTTTCGTCGTGCGCCTTCCGGCCCGGTCTTCGGCCCGGGCAGACTGCCCGGATTGGACTCGATCAACGATTGGTGGACGCGGCCATCAAACTGGTGGAGCGCCGTTGGCGGAACGCTTTGCAGGCAGGCCGTGGCGGCCGCGGTTCGGCTCGACGACGGCCAGATCCGCCGTTCGACGCCGGCTCACCCGAGAAGGCAGGTCCCGCGCTGGTGGCCACGGCGCTGGAACGGTAGGCCCCGCGCAGCGCGGTTACGCTCGGAGCCGTGGCACAGGATGAGCATCGCGTTTACGTCCTCCGGCACGGCACGACCGAGTGGTCCCAGACCGGTCAGCACACCAGTCGTTCCGACATCCCGCTGACGGTCGAGGGCGAGCTGCGGGCGCGGCAGGCCGGGCAGACGCTCTCCGCGTTGCGCCCGGCCGGGCCGGTCGTAGTGCTCGCGAGCCCCCGGCAGCGCGCCCAGCGCACGGCGACGCTGGCCGGGCTGGCCGATGTGGGCACCGAACCGCTGCTCGCCGAGTGGGACTACGGCGACTACGAAGGACTGACCGCCCAGCAGATCCGCGAGCAGGTGCCGGACTGGACGGTGTGGACGCACCCCTGCCCGGGCGGGGAAACGGCGGCGGACGTCACCGCGCGCGCCGACAAGCTGCTGACCCGCATCGCGGACACCGGTTCCGACGTGGTCCTGGTGGGGCACGGCCACTTCAGCCGCTGCCTGATCGCGCGCTGGCTGGGGCTGTCGGCCACTTCAGGGGTGCGCTTCGCGCTGGATCCCGCCGGGATCACGGTGCTTGGCCACGAGCGCGGCGTCCCGCAGGTGGAGCGGTCGAACATCCCGCCCTGGCAACAGGGCTGACCGGGTAATCCGTTGCGCCGGCTGGTGCGCGCCCCCGAATATCCTGGGGCGACGCAACTCATGTGGAGGTATCGATGATTCGCCGGGCGACCCGAGCCGACGTACCCGCCATGGTCGAGCTGGTGCACGAACTCGCGCTCTACGAGAAGGCGCCGGAGCTGTGCCACCTGACCGAGCAGCAGCTGCGGGACGCGCTGTTCGGCCCGGCGCCGGCGCTGTTCGGCCACGTGGCCGAAGTGGACGGTGCGGTCGCGGGCCTTTCCCTGTGGTTCCTGAACTTCTCCACCTGGGAAGGCGTGCACGGCATCTACCTGGAGGACCTCTACGTCCGCCCCGAGCAACGCGGCTCCGGCCTCGGCAAGGCGCTGCTGCAGACCCTGGCGCAGGAGTGCGTCCAGCGCGGCTACGCGCGGCTGGAGTGGTCCGTGCTGAACTGGAACGAGCCTTCGATCAACTTCTACAAGGCGGCGGGCGCGATCCCGATGGACGAGTGGACCGCGTACCGCCTCACCGGCGACGCGCTGCGCAACTTCAGCGCCTGACGCGCCCGCTCATTCGTCGCGATCGGCGTCGGGGGCGGTGCTCGACGAGAAGGACCAGGCCCGCCCCTCCCGGTTGAACAGGAACCACAGCACCGCGACCGCCGGCACCGCGATCACCAATGCGATCACCGGTTGCGAGGACGGCCCGAACGCGTACCAGGCGGTGCCCAACAGCAGCAGCTGCATCAGCAGGGCGGGCGTGCGCGCCCAGTGCTTGCCCTTCCACAGGCCAATGCCCGCGGCCAGCACACCTCCCGCCAGCAGCGTGTAGTACCCGGCCTCGCCGTACATCTGGCCGCGCTCGAACTGCCCCACTCCCCCGAGGTCGGGCGCGGTGCTGCGGACGAGCAGCGCCACGACGAAGATCAGCCCGGCCACCCCTTGCAGGGTGGTCAGGACACCCGCGATGCGGATGGTGCGCGGGACGACTTCGGTCGGCACGGTCACGGTCGCCTTTCCCGGATCAAAATCGGTGACTCTGCGTATGCGCCTCCGATGGTAATACCGCCCGAACGCCGCATGGCTGCGACCACTGTCACGCGCAATGATCGACTCATGGCTAGAGCGGCGGTCGGGGATATCGGGGTGTCCTCGCGATCCGCCGTCGGCCGGGCAGGTACCGGCGGAAAACGGTCGGATGCGCTCCGGGGTTGCGCATCCGGGTTCCGCCGGATCTTGGTGGCAGTCTCAACGGCGCGGCGCACCCGTTCCTGGTGTCTCAGCCGGCCGGCCCCACCGCAGCCCGGCACGCCGGCCGGTCCGTGTGCGGCCCGCTGCGGAAGGGGGATCACCGGGAGATCTGAACCGCAGTTGCGACGCGGAGCACCGGACGGTGCGTCGGCCCGCACGGGCCTCGCCTAGGCTTCGGTTGTGCGCGCCGTACTCGTCGTCAACCCGCAGGCGACATCCACCACTGCGGCTGGCCGGGACGTCATCGCCCACGCGCTGGCCAGCGAGCTGAAGCTGGACGTCGTCGAAACGCAGTACTGGGGCCACGCCTCCGACACCGCGCGAGCGGCCGTCGAGGACGGCGTCGACCTGGTGATCGCGCACGGCGGCGACGGCACGGTGAACGAGGTGGTCAACGGCATGTTCTCGGCCGCCGACCCCGGCGATCGGGTGATGCCGACGTTGGGCGTGGTGCCCGGCGGTTCCGCGAACGTGTTCGCTCGCGCGCTCGGTCTGCCCAAGGACCCGGTCGAGGCCACCCACCGGCTGCTGCGCGCGGTGGCGGACGGCAGCGGGCGGATGGTCGGGCTTGGCAAGGCCGACGACCGGTGGTTCACCTTCAACGCCGGCGTCGGTTGGGACGCCGAGGTCGTCGCCGAGGTCGAGCGGCAACGCTCCCGCGGCCAGAACGTGACCCCCGCCCTGTACGCGCGCACCGCGTTGAGCTGCTACTTCCGCATGGCGCGCCGGGCCCCGTTGATCAGCTTGCAAATCGGTCACGAAGAACCGATTCATCAACTACACAGCGTGTTCATTTCGAACGCCGATCCGTGGACGTATCTCGGGTCACGTCCCGTGCGCATGAGCCCCGACACCAGCTTCGATACCGGCCTCGGGGTTTTCGCATTGCACAACATGAATGCTTACCCTGTGTTACAACATGTAGCGGAGATGCTACGCGATAGAGGGAAACCACACCCGAGAAACTCAATTCAGCGTGCGGACGTAGGCCATCTCCGCGTAACCTGTACGGAGCCGTTGCGCCTGCAGGTCGACGGTGACTGCCTAGGTGAGCGTTCGGCGATCGAGTTTTTCTCCGTCCCAGATGCTCTCCGCGTCGCCGTATAACCTTCTCGTAACGGATGGACATAGTTGTCGACTCGCGACCCCCATCTGCGATCGATGACACACCGAAACCCCTGGTCAAGCCCTGTCGATCTTTCAGGTGAGTTCCCTCACCACACGAGATCGAACTCTTGACATCGCGGCAGTTCGTGAAAGTATTCACAAGCACACGGACTCCGTGAAAGCATTCACAAACACCCCGAACGAAACGAGCGGCGCGCGTGGGCGCGCCTAGCGAGGAGCAAGGAACGATGGACTGGCGCCACCGTGCGGTTTGCCGCGACGAGGACCCGGAGCTGTTCTTCCCCGTTGGGAACAGTGGTCCTGCTGTGCTGCAGATCGCCGAGGCGAAGGCCGTTTGCCGCCGTTGTCCGGTCGCCTCCGAGTGCCTGGCTTGGGCACTGGAGAGCGGGCAGGACGCCGGCGTATGGGGCGGTATGAGCGAAGACGAGCGGCGCGCGCTCAAGCGGCGCAACGCTCGCACCCGGGCCCGCACCAACGCCTGAGTCGCGAAGCTCGCTGAAAACGTGCCGGGTCGGTCACACCCCCGGTGGCCGACCACACGTTTTCGCCCCGGTCGAACAAACGGCCATCGCACCCGACAATGCAAACCCCGACGAGATACCCAGCCGATCCGCGTCGATGTCGGCCCCGGCAGGAACCGCAAAGCTCTCCGTTCGATGAGCTGAGTTCCGCCAGGAACCCGACCCGATCGGCTACGACACGCCACCCGACCGGCATGTCACCGGAGATCGACGCACCAGCGCGGCACTCCCACCCACGGGACGGCGTCAGCGCCGGTACTTCAGAGGCACCCGCAACACCGCCTCGGTACCGGGTTGCCGGCCGCGACCGCGCAAGCTCAACGACCCTCGGAGCTCGGATTCCACGAGGGTCCGCACGATCTGCAGGCCGAGACGTTCGGCGCGTTCGAGGGAGAAACCCTTCGGAAGGCCGCGACCGTCATCGAAGATGACGACGTCCAGCCAACGCGCCGAACGCTCCGCCTGCACAACGACTTCACCGCCCTGGCCTTCCGGGAATGCGTGCTCGAAAGCGTTCTGCACCAATTCGGTGAGCACCATCACCAACGGCGTGGCCAGCTCCGCCGACACCACCCCGAAGCGACCCTCACGGCGCACCTTGACCCCGGTCTCCGCCGCGGCGACATCGCTCATCATCGGGATCACGCGGTCGACCACGTCGTCGAGATCCACCCGCTCGTCCACGGACATCGACAGCGTCTCGTGGACCAGCGCGATCGACGTGACCCGCCGGACCGACTCGTCTAAAGCAAGCCGAGCCTCATTGTTCACGGTCCGCCGGCCCTGCAGTCGCAGCAGAGCCGCCACCGTCTGCAGGTTGTTCTTGACGCGGTGGTGGATCTCACGGATCGTCGCGTCCTTGGACATCAGCGCACGGTCCCGGCGCTTGACCTCGGTCACGTCGCGCACCAGCACCAAAGCGCCGGCCTGCTGCCCGCGGGGCCGCAGCGGCAGCGCCCGGAACAGCACCGTCGCGCCCCGCGCCTCGGCCTCGATGCGCATGCTGGGCTGTCCGCTCATCGCCCGGCGGACGCGCTGCGCGACCTCGTCCGCGTCGAACGGATCGTTGAGCAGCGACCGGGTCAGCGGGGCGAGCTGCGCGCCCACCAGATCCGCGGCGTGGCCCATCCGGTGGTACGCGGAAAGCGCGTTGGGGCTGGCGAACACCACCGTGCCGGAGCTGTCCAGGCGGATGAGGCCGTCGCCGACCCGCGGGCTGGTGTGCACATCGGGCGCCGGCTCCGGGGTCGGGAAGGTCCCGTCCGCGACCATCTGGCACAGGTCGGCCGCGCTGCCCAGGTAGGAGATCTCCAGCGGCGACGGCACTCGCGGCACGGCCAGGTTGGTGTCCCGGCTGAGCACCGCGACGATCTCGTCACCCAGCTTCACCGGGATCGTCTCCCGGCGCACCGGCACGCCCAGGTGCCAGCGCGGATCCTCCTCGCGGCAGATCCGGCCCTCCAGGGCGGCGCGCCGCAGCTGCGGGTGCTCTTCCTGGGTGACCTCGGTGCCGACGACGTCTTCCGGGTGGGCCGTGGGCGCCGTGGTCGGCCGCGCCTGCGCAACGCACAGGAACCGGCTTTCCGGCGCTTCCTGCGGGCCGATCGGGACCCAGAGCAGGAAGTCCGCGAAGGACAGGTCGGACAGCAACTGCCATTCGGCGACCACGAGCTGCAGGTGGTCGGCGGCGGTGCCGGACAGTCCGGTGTGCTCGGCGAGCAGATCACTCAGCGTGGACAAGATCCGCCTCTCTTCGTCGGCGCGGCCGCGTCACTCCACGACCGCGATGAGATCGCCTTCCTGGACCACGTCGCCGGGCTTAACCGCCATCGTGCTGACCGTGCCCGCGACCTCGCTGAGCACCGGGATCTCCATCTTCATGGACTCCAGCAGCACCAGCGAGTCGCCGTCGCCGACCGAGTCGCCCTCGCTGACCGACACCGCCATCACGTTGGCGACCATCTCGGCGCGGATCTCCTCGGCCATCGCGTTCCTCCTCGTCGTGGAGCCGGTGGGCCCCTGATTAGGAAACCATGACCGGAACCACCCGCCAGCGGCAGGTGGTGGCCATGTCAAACTGGATGCTCGAAACCCCAGCGGAAACCGGGTGGTCGCGAACGCCCATCCCCGGTCGGACTGGTCGGACAGGCGAACTTTAGGGAGAGGCCATGGGTAAGCGGGCCCGCAAGAAGAAGGACCGGCGCAAGAACAAGGCCAACCACGGCAAGCGCCCCAACGGCTCGTGAATTCGGCGGCGCCAGCCGCCGAACGCGAGAATGGCCCCGGACCGGGCGGTCCGGGGCCATTCGTCGTCTTGCGGTCATTCCGCCGATGTTCGCTTGGCCCGCACCTCCACCGAGGTGCCTTCCGGGCCGCGCTCGACGGTCACCTCCGCCTTCCGCAGCACTGCCTCCCGAATGGAGGCCCGAAGCCGGTCCTTCAGCTCCGTGGGGGCGTGCTCACCGCCGCACTTGCGATGCAGCAACGCCTTGATGTGCTCTTCGATGCCGAAGTGTTCGAGGCAGCTACCGCAGCCGTCGAGATGCTGTTGCACCGCCGCGCGCCGTTGCTGGTCGCACTCGTTGTCCAGGAACAGCCACACTTCAGCGAGCACGTCCTCGCAGGAGGCTCCGTCGGGCCCGCCGCAATTCATTTAGTGCTCACCTCCCGCTTGGTCTCCCGCAAGAAGCCGCGATCACGGGCGACGTCGGTGAGCATCTCACGCAGTTGCCGGCGACCACGGTGCAGCCTCGACATCACCGTGCCGATCGGTGTGCCCATGATCTCGGCGATCTCCTTGTACGCGAAGCCTTCCACATCCGCGAGGTAGACGACCATGCGGAACTCTTCGGCCAACTGTTGGAGGGCGGCCTTCACGTCGGTGTCCGGCAGCCGGTCCAGCGCTTCGACCTCGGCCGAGCGCAGGCCGCTGGAGGTGTGGTTCTCGGCCTGGGCGAGCTGCCAGTCCGCGATTTCGTCGGTCGGTTGCTGCTGCGGCTGCCGCTGCCGCTTGCGGTAACCGTTGATGTAGGTGTTCGTGAGGATCCGGTACAGCCAGGCCTTGAGGTTCGTGCCCTGCGCGAACGATTTGAAGGCGGAGAAGGCCCTGAGGTACGTCTCCTGGACCAGGTCCTCGGCGTCCTGCGCGTTGCGGGTCATCCGAAGTGCCGCGCCGTAGAGCTGGTCCAGCAGCGGCATCGCGTCCCGTTCGAAGCGGGCCGCGCGCTGCTCGTCGGTCTCCTCGCTGCGGTCGACCTCGGAGGAGTTAACCGTCGGCTCGATGTCGGCAGTGCTGAGCCGCCCGTCATCGCCGGGCCGCCGGGTTACGTCCGGGTGCTCTGGAGTGCTTGGCACCTGGCTCCTTTCCCGCCGCCTGGACGAGGTGACTGCAGGCGACGAACCCATGCGATCTTTCGCATGGTCCGTGTTCCAGGATACCCGCGCTCGCCTGCTGTTATCTGGTGGTGGCAGCAGTGCGCACTCGGGGCGATCCAGCACGCAGGTGTTCGTCGAATCCATCGTCACGAACCGTGCAACGCGGTCTGCGTCAAGGGTTATTCCAGCCTTCTAGAGTGACGCGCATGGCAGGCAAGGGCACTCCGGCTACAGCGCTGTTGAGCAAGCGACGCATCTCTCACCGGGTGCACGCGTACGAGCACGATCCACGCGCCGAGTCGTTCGGGCTGGAGGCGGCCGAGGCCCTCGGCCAGCCGCCGGAGCGGATCTTCAAGACGCTGGTGGCGGAGGTCGATGGCAAGCTCACCGTCGGCGTGGTCCCGGTCACCGGGCAGCTCGACCTGAAGGCGCTCGCCGCTGCCGTCGGCGGGAAGAAGGCGAAGATGGCCGAGGTCGCCGACGCCGAACGCGCCACCGGCTACGTCGCGGGCGGGATCTCACCGCTCGGCCAGAAGAAGCGGCTGCCGGTGGTGATCGACAGGTCGGCGACGGGGTTCGAAATGATCTACTGCAGCGCCGGGCGGCGAGGCTTGGAGATCGAGCTGGCCGCCGACGACCTGGTCCGGCTGCTCGACGCCCGCATCGCCGACATCGCCAGCTGACCCGACACCAAATTTTCCGCAATTTCAATGGAAATTGGACCTTCGATTTCAATGGAAATTGCGGATGATCGGCGTGTCGCACCACGACACGCCGACGCCTGTGGACAACTTCCGCAATTTCAATGGAAATTCGACCTTCGATTTCCATTGAAATTGCGGCCGAAGCCGGAGCCTAGCACTCAGTCGAGGAGGCGGAGGACTCGTCCGAGCCACTCCTGGGCCGCGCGGAAGACCGCGTCCACATCGGCCTTCAGCGAGTGGTCGCCGGGAACCAGCACCACTTCGCGGTTGTGCGACGGTTCCGGCTGGCCGAAGGCGTCCCGCTCACCCTGCACCACCAGCACCGGAGCTTCCACCCCCTCGAGCTCACCGAGCCTCGACTTCTCCGGCTTGCCCGGCGGATGCACCGGGAACGCCAGGCACAGCACCGCCGATGCCGCGCCCGCCTCCGCGGTTCGGCAAGCCACCCGCGCCCCGGACGACCTCCCGCCGAAGATCAGCGGCAGATCCGCGAACCAGCGCTCGCCGAGGTCTTCCACCACCGCGAGCCACGCCGTGTCGAGTTGCTTGGCCGGGGCGGGTGCCCGGCGGCCCGCGACCCGGTAGGGCTGCTCGATCAGCGCCACGTGCACCCCGGCTTCGGTCGCGGCCCGGGTCACCGCCACCAGGTCGGGGGCGGCGATGCCAGCGCCCGCACCATGCCCGAGCAGCAGCGCGGCGCGGCCCTCTTCGGCGCAGTGCAGTTCGGCCCGGGCCGGGCCGTGCGGCGTCTCGACCTCGACCCTGGTCATGACTCGAACAGCGCGGCTTGTTCGGCGGGTTCGGGCAGCGGCTCGACCCGTTCCAGCAGGTCCGGATGGTTGTTGCGCATGCTGTTCACCTCGGTGGAGACGGGGTGGATCGCCAGTTCGTCGAGCACCTCCCGCTCGGGTTCCAGCAGGTCCGCGATCTCGGTGCGCCGCGGGTCGAGCCAGTCGGCCCAGCGGTGCTCGGGCAGCACCAGCGGCATGCGGTGGTGGATGTCGGCCAGCTCGCCAACGGCATCGGTGGTGACGACCGCACAGGTCACCAACGGCTGATCGGTGGAGTCCGGCGCCCACCAGGCGGAGAACACCGCGGCCATCGCCAGGCTGGCGCCGCTCCCGCGGGTGCACAGGTACGGCTGCCGACGCCGGTCACCGGGACGCCACTCGTACCAGCCGGTGGCGGGCATCAGGCAGCGGCGGCGTCGCGCCGAGTCCGCGAAGGCCGGCTTGGTCGTGATCGACTCGGCCCGGGCGTTGATCATGGGCGGGCCGCTGCCGATCTCCTTCGCCCAGGTCGGCACCAGGCCCCAGCGCACCGGCCGGATGCTGCGTTCGGCACCGCGCTGCACGACGATCGGCACCGTCTTGGTCGGTGTCACGTTGAAATCCGCGCCCACCGCACCGGCCGCGCGATCCACCGCCGCGAACTCCTCGGCCAGCTCCGCCGGGTCGTGCCCGACGGCGTACCGACCACACATCAGAACTCACCCCGCGTTCGCCCGGCGCCCGAGCCGGCTCACTTCACGTCCCGATCCAAACCTACCGCCTGCGGTTGCTCGCCGAGCGACACGCGCTCCAGGAGCTTCGCGCCGTTGTTGCGTACGCTGTTGACCGCGGTCGACACCGGTCGGATCTCCAGTCCGTCGACCAGTTCCCGCGGCGGCGGGCCGAGCAGATCGGTGACGTCCGGGAGGTCCGGGTCGAGCCACTGCTCCCAAGCCGTCGCAGGCAGCAGCAGGGGCATCCGGTCGTGCACGTCGGTCAGCTGCCCGATCGCGCTGGTGGTGAGCACCGAGCAGGTCACCAGCGGCGGCGCGTCCTCGGCCTGAGGGTCGCGCCAGGACGCGTAGATCCCGGCCATCGCCAGGCTGGAACCGTCCGGGGAGGTCATGAAAAACGGTTGCTTCCGGCCGCCCTCGCGCTTCCACTCGTACCAGCCGTCGGCGGGCAGCAGGCACCGGTAGCGCTTGATCGAGCTGCGGAAGGCGGGTTTGGTGGTCACCGTCTCCGACTTGGCGTTGATCATCCGGCTGCCGATGGACTTCTCCTTCGCCCACATCGGCACCAAACCCCACCGCATCACCCGGATGGTGCGTTCGGTCCGTTCGAGGTCCCGATCACCGGCATCGTCGCGGGGGTGCCGCCGCACGACGCTGAACACGTTCTTGGTCGGCGCGACGTTGAAGTCCGCGCCCGGGGCTGCCCCGCCGGTGGCGTCCAACGCCGCGAACTCGGCCGCGAGCTTGCCCGGATCCTTCGTGGAGGCGTACCTGCCGCACATGCCTGGTCGAACCTCCGTCGCCTCGTAGCGGAACGCTCGACCTCATCCTTGCAGCCCGGATCGCCGCAGGCGAGCGACATCGCTACCCGAACCACGACGCCCACCACTGGCGCAACTCGCGCCGCCACGCGAACCGACCTGCGCAGACGCACCACCGGGTGGCCCCCGCCGCTGAAAACGGGGAGCCGGGTGGGGGATCATTGCCCTATGACCCAGCTCTGGCCTGCCCCGGTCGCCCGCGGCGCGGTGCACGCGACCGTCCCGGTGCCCGGTTCGAAGTCCATCACCAACCGCGCGCTGGTGCTCGCCGCGCTCGCCGAGGGCCCGTCGACCCTGCGCGCCCCGCTGCGCAGCAGGGACACCGAGCTGATGGCCGGGGCGCTGCGTTCCCTCGGGGTCGAGGTGCACGACGGACCGGACGGCTCGTGGCAGGTCACCCCGGCCGAGCCGCACGGGCCGGCCGAAGTCGACTGCGGCCTGGCCGGCACGGTCATGCGGTTCGTGCCGCCGGTCGCTGCCCTGGCAGTCGGACGGATCACCTTCGACGGTGATCCGCAGGCCCGCCAGCGCCCGCTGGGCACGGTGCTCGACGCGCTGCGCGAGCTGGGGGCCGAGATCGACGGCACCGCCCTGCCGTTCGACGTGCACGGCACCGGGAAGCTCGCCGGTGGCACGGTCACCATCGATGCGTCCGCGTCGTCGCAGTTCGTCTCCGGCCTGCTGCTGTCCGCGCCGCGGTTCGAGCAAGGCGTCACGGTGCTGCACCAAGGCAAGCCGGTGCCGTCGCTGCCGCACATCGAGATGACGGTGTCGATGCTGCGCGCCGCCGGTGCCGACGTCGACGACCAGGAACCGAACACCTGGCGGGTGGCACCGGGCAAGATCCACGCGCTGGACGTCGACATCGAACCCGACCTCTCCAACGCCACCCCATTCCTCGCCGCCGCAGCGGTAACGGGCGGCACCGTGACCGTGCCCGGTTGGCCGGCGCAGACCACGCAGGCCGGCGACGCCATCCGCGAAATCCTCCGCCAGATCGGCGCGCACGTGCAGCGGACCGAGGCCGGTCTGACCGTCACCGGCCCCGACGAACTCACCCCGATCGACATCGACCTGCACGACGTCGGCGAGCTCGCCCCGACGGTCGCGGCGCTGGCGGCGCTAGCCCCCGGCCGCTCGCAACTGCGCGGCATCGCGCACCTGCGCGGCCACGAGACCGACCGGCTCGCCGCGCTGCAGAACGAGCTCAACAAGCTGGGCGGCGCGGTCGAGCAGACCGAGGACGGGCTGCTGATCGAGCCCCGGCCGCTGACCGGCGGGAACTGGCACTCCTACGCCGACCACCGGATGGCCACGGCTGGCGCGATCCTCGGGCTGAGGGTGCCCGGAGTGGCCGTCGAGGACATCGCGACGACCGCCAAGACGATCCCCGACTTCCCGGGGATGTGGGCGACGATGCTCGGGGAAACGGCGTGAGCGCGGGGGCGGCGATCTGATGCGCAAGCGCGGTTGGCGGGATCTGGACGAGTCCGATGTGCGGGTGCGTCCCGGACGCCGCGGCAGCCGTCCGCGCAGCAAGCAACGCCCCAAGCACGCCGACGCCGCGGCCGCGATGATCGTCGCGGTCGACCGCGGGCGGTGGACCTGCGCGTTGGAAGGTGACCCCGACCAACTGGTCACCGCCATGCGGGCCCGCGAACTCGGCCGCACGCCGGTGGTGGTCGGGGACCGGGTCGACCTGGTCGGCGACATCTCCGGCAAGCCCGACACGCTGGCCCGCATCGTGCGGGTCGCAGACCGCACCAGCGTGCTGCGCCGCACCGCCGACGACACCGACCCCTACGAACGGGTCGTGGTCGCCAACGCCGAACAGCTGGTCATCGTGACCGCGCTGGCCGACCCGCCGCCGCGCCCCGGCTTCATCGACCGCTGCCTGGTCGCCGCCTACGCGGGCGGGCTGACCCCGGTGCTGTGCCTGACCAAGGCCGACCTCGCCGACCCCGGCGAGTGGATCGACACGTACTCCTCGCTGGACATGCCGATCACGATCACCCGGCTGGACGCCGAACCCGAGGAGCTGCGCGCCCTGCTCACCGACCGGGTCTCCGCGCTGGTCGGCCACTCCGGGGTCGGCAAGTCCACATTGGTCAACCGGCTGGTGCCGGCCGCGGACCGGGCGACCGGCGAGGTCAGCGGGGTCGGCAAGGGCCGGCACACCTCCACCTCGGCGGTCGCGCTGCCGCTACCCGAGCGGGGCGGGTGGGTGGTGGACACTCCGGGCATCCGCTCGTTCGGCTTGGCGCACGTCACCGCGGACGACGTGATCGCCGCGTTTGAGGGCTTCTCCGAAGCCGCCGAGGAATGTCCGCCGAACTGCGGTCACCTCGGCGGTTCCGACGATCCGGAGTGCCACCTGGACACCTACGCGTCCGACGGCGGGAACGTCGAACAGCTCGCCTCACTGCGCCGCCTGCTGCGCTCCCGTGCCGGACTCGACGAAGCCTGATCCCCCCGAACGAGTCGCGATCGTCCCCTGTGGTCTCACGACATCGTTGCTAGCGTGGGGCTCGGTCTGCGCGGGTCATTCTCACGCCCGCACAGCCAATATGGCGTGCGGACAACCGCACGAGCACAGTGCCGCCACCGGCCCGAGGAGCTCGCCCGATGCCACGAGCCAGCAGGACCGCGGTGTTGTCCGCTGGTCTCGCCCTGATCGCCGCACTCAGCGCCTGCGGCACCGAGCCACTCCCGCAGGCCAGGGCGCTGATGGCCACCCAACCCGACGCTCGCCCAGCCGCGGGCGCCATGTTGTCGCAGGTGATCGGCAAGATCAACGCACGCGGCAGCGTGCGCAGCACCGTTCGCGGAAGCCTCGGCATGGTGGGCGAACTGGCCGCGGAAGGCGCCGTCCGCTACCGGGGGCCGCTGGCCGATCTCGCGTTCAGCGGCCAGACCCGCGCCCCCGGGGACAAACCGCAGCACATCGAGCTGTCCATCGTGGACGGTGTCGGGTACCTGCAGACCCCATTGACGCGGCCCGCACCCGACAAGCCGTGGCTCAAGATCACCCCCGGCGGCGCAGATTTCGGCGCAAAACTCCTTAGTCCCGCACTGCACCAGTTGCACGAAGCCGTCGACCCGCGCGCCACCTTCAGTGGCGTCGAAACCGCCACCCGCATCCAGCAGAGCGCGCCCGACACCGTCGACGGCAAGCCGACCACCCGCTACGACCTGCGGGTCATCACATCGCAGGCCGCCGACGTGGCCGCCGACCCGCAACAGCGCGCCCAGTTCCGGCAGGCCGCCGAAGACGGGGAACCGGAACTCGGATACCAGCTGTGGCTGGACGAATCCGGCCTGCCCGCGCGGTTCGCGGCCAGCCACGAAGTCGCGCAGGCCGGCAAGGTGTCGCTGACTTCGACCTACCGCGACTGGGGCGCGGCCACCGAAATTCCGGTCCCGCCGGCCGGACAGGTCGGCGTCTTCGAGGACCTGCCGCGGCAGGCCCAACAACCGCCGCGCTGACCGGGCTTCTGGCAAAGCGCCCTAAAAGGGCAACGCGGAATGTTAGCTTGTTGTTTAACCAGGTAGCACCGTGGTGGGGCCCCGGTTGATCATAGATGAAGCCCTTGGTTGATCATTCCTCTTGCGACAGATGGAAGATCACAACCAAGGGCTTCGATGATGAGTGTGCACGACACCGGCCAAGCTGATGCGCTCGGGGAGCTGTCCGGGTTCCGCCAACGGTTCTACGAGTGTCTGACCGGGCGGGCGGATGCGTTGTTCGAGCTGACCGACGCGGTGTTATGCAGCGATGGACCGGTCACCAGCCTGGCCGAGCTGTCCCTGGCCGCGGAGCACCGGCGCGGGCATGGCGCCGGCTACGACGCGATCAACCACGGCCGCGTCGAGGTCGACCGGTTACGCACCACCTTGGCCAGGCTGCCATTACCGCGTGCCGCTGACGGGCGGATCACCCTGGCCGTGGACGTCTCGCCCTGGCTGCGCCCGGACGCCGCGTGCAGCCCCGAGCGGCTGTTCTGCCATGTCTATGGCCGCTCCCGTAGCGCCTCGCAGCTCATCCCGGGCTGGCCCTACTCCTTTGTCGCCGCGCTGGAGACGGGGCGTACCTCGTGGACGGCGATCCTGGATGCGGTGCGGCTGGGGCCCGCCGACGATGCCACCGCGGTCACCGCCGCTCAGCTACGTGAGGTCGTGGGCCGGATCATGGACGCCGGACACTGGCGGCCCGGCGATCCGCGCATCCTGATCGTGACCGACGCCGGCTACGACGTGACCCGGTTGGCCTTCGTCCTCGCCGATCTGCCCGTGGAGCTGGTGGGCAGAATCCGCTCCGACCGCGTCCTGCTGCGGCCCGCACCGCCCCGACCGCCGGGTACCGTCGGGCGGCCACGCAAGCACGGCGGCGTGTTCACCCTCGCCGAGGAGAACAGCTGGCATGCCCCCGACCACACCACCGGCACCGACACCACCCGCTATGGACACGCCCAGGCACGGGCCTGGGACCGGCTGCACCCCCGCCTGACCCACCGCGGTGCCTGGCTGGACCATGAGGGCGAGCTACCCCTCGTCGAGGGCACCCTGATCCGCTTACAGGTCGACCACCTGCCCGGAGACCGGGACCCCAAACCGGTGTGGCTGTGGTCCTCGGTCACCGGCGCCAGCGCCGAGTTGGTTGATCTGCTCTGGCAGGCATTCCTCCGCCGATTCGACCTCGAGCACACCTTCCGACTGCTCAAGCAGACCCTCGGGTGGACCCGCCCGAAACTGCGGGCACCCGGCTCGGCCGATCGCTGGACCTGGCTCATCGTGGTCGCCCACACGCAACTACGCCTCGCCCGCCCCATCGCTGAAGACCTTCGACGGCCCTGGGAAAGACCGGTCACCGAGGCCCGTCGGCTGACGCCCGCCCGCGTCCGGCGGGGGTTTCGCAACCTCCACGCGAAGACCGGTTCCCCGGCAGCCGCACCGAAACCCTCCCGACCCGGTCCCGGACGCCCAACCGGCTCCCGCAACACCCACCGCGCCACCCGTCACGACGTCGGCAAGACCATCAAACGCGACCTCACCCTCGAACAGCACCAAAACCGCAAAGGTTAAACAACAAGGTTAGAGCCTGTCGGCGAATGCCGCGCCCGGCTCCAGCATCACCACCAGCGCGAAGGAGCAGGTCGACGGCCAGGACGCGACCCGCTACGAGATCGTTACCGACCTCAACGCGGCCGTCGCCGGCGCCAAGGCCGAGGACGAGGCGGCGTACGAGGCCCTGGTCGGAGCCGGAGTCTCCGAGATCAAGCAGACCGTGTGGCTGGACGCCGAGGGCCTGCCGATCAAGGCCAACTCGACCACGCCCGCCCTCAACGTGGCCGGCCAGCAGATCCCCGAGTCGACCATGACGGTGCACTACAGCGACTGGGGCAAGCCGGTCCAGATCAACGTTCCGCCAGCGGACCAGGCCCAGGAAAAGCAGCAGTGACACCGCGGTGCGGCCCGAGGCACCCCGCCCCGGGCCGCACCATCCGGTCCACGTCGCAGCGCGACGCTTCGCCGATTTCCGCGTGGAATCGGCTACATCAGTTCCAGCAGGAAAGGCACTTCCTGAGGCGCGTACCAGGCCAGCTCGTGGTCCTCGGCCTCGCCGAGGGTGAACTCCGCATCCGGGTCGCCGAGATCAGCCGCGTCGATGACCTCAGCCGCGGCGCGCACCGCCTCCTCGGCTTCCGTGGCGTCCACGTGCACCGCCGCGAGCTGCCGCCACTGCACCGGCCCGGCCACCTTCACGACAGCGTGGTCCAGGTCCGGTCGCAGATTCACGTCTTCGACATCGACGGAGATCACCACCCGCCGGAGCTCCACCTTCTCGCCCGCGCCCAGATCACCGGCGATCAACCGCAGCGACGCCCGAGCGGCCTCCCGCATCGCCGCGTACTCCAACTCCTCCGTGTCGCCGCTGGCGTAGGACTCGCGCAGCGCCGGTGTCAACGCGAACGCTGTCCCGCCCAACGGCTGCAACTGCTTCTCCTCCACCAACCGCCGCAACATCGGCACCGTGGCGGGCAGGTAAACCCTCATGCGTCGACCGTCCCGATCATCTCGTCCACTGCTTCTCCGATCATCGCCGCGAGCACGTCCACATCGGGCATCGCATCCCGATCCGCGTTCAACCCGAAGTACACGCCGCCGTCGTAGGAAGTAACGCCAACCGACAGCGACTGGTTCTTGGCCAACGGCACCACCGGGAACATCTCCATCATCCTCGCCCCCGCCGCGTACAACGGCACCTGCGGTCCCGGAACGTTCGTCACCAGCACGTTGAACAGCCGGTCGGAGAACTGGTTCGCGACCCGCGCACCCAACGCGTGCAGGGTCGGCGGCGCGAACCCGGACACCTTCACCAGCGCACTGGCCGCCACCGACTGGCCGGACTCCGCGTGCGCCCTCATCGCATGACTGACCTGATGCAGCCGGACGATGGTGTTGCCCTCACCGACCGGCAGATCCACGAGATAAGCCGACACCTTGCCGCCGACCGATCCGACCGGCAGGCTGCCAGTCTCCGGGTACGTCGCCCGCGCCTCGTCGTCGGAGCGGACCGACACCGGCACCATCGCGCGCACCGTCATCGACGGGGTCACCACCTCACCGCGGGACAACAGCCAGTTCCGCAAGGCACCGGTCACTACCGCCAGCACCACGTCGTTGACCGTGCTGCCGTGGGCCCGGCGGACGGCACGGAGATCGTCGAGTTTGGCCCTCGCGACGGCGAAACGTCGCTGGGTGGAAGTCGGCGCGTTCAGCGGCCCGCTCGGCGCCGGGACCACTGCCGTCCGCAGTGCCGAGGCGACGCCGCCGAGCGCCCTCGTGACCTTCTGCACCGTCGCGGTCGCGTCGGCCACCGCTGCCCGGACGTTCTCCACCACTTCACCGGGCCGCTGCACCGCATCGGTCATCGCCTCGACCAGCAGCTCGGCCAGGCTCGGCTCCGGGCGCGGCATCCACAGCTCGTCGGCGTCCGGGACCTCCCGGTCGCATTCCACGTCCAGGATCACCTGGCCGATGTCGATCGCGCCGATACCGTCGACCATCGCCTGGTGGGTCTTGGTGATCACCGCCACCCGGTTCTTGGACAGACCCTCCACCAGGTAGATCTCCCACAGCGGGCGGGTGTGGTCGAGCTTCCGGGACATCAGCCGGGCCGCCAGGTCGTGCAGCTGGTCGTCGTTGCCCGGCTTGGGCAGCGCCGAGCGACGCACGTGGTAGGTGATGTCGAAGTCCTGGTCGTCCACCCACACCGGGCGGACGAGCCCGCCCGGAACCTGCATCACCCGCTGCCGGTAGCGCGGCACGAGGCCCAGGCGGCGGTCGATCAGCGCCAGCACCTTGTCGTAGTCGAACCCGGTGCGCGGGCGCCGGAACACCGCGACGCCGCCGACGTGCATCGGCGTCGTGTAGTCCTCCAGGTAGAGGAAGGAGGCGTCGACTGCGGAGAGACGATCGGACATGACCGCGATCCTGGCACACAACCGGCCCGATCCCGAGGGTTCCAGTCGAGGCGGGCGTGGGAGCGCATGTGACACTTGAAAACGTGACCAGCGAAGTTTCCCCGAAAGATCGATTCGTCACCGTCTACGGCCGAAAGCCGGTGTTGGAGGCGTTGGCGGACCACGACCTGCGCGTGGACAAGGTGATCCTCGCCGAGGGGCTGCGCGGGCCGATCATCGAGGAGATCAAGGACGCCGCCGCCGACCGTGCGGTGAAGATCCAGCGGGCGAGCGCGCATCGGGTGAAGGTGCTGGCCGGGAACGGTCGGCACGACCAAGGCGTGGTGGCCGACGTGGTGGCACGGAAGATGCGGCCGCTCTCGGATGCGCTCGCCGAGCCTGCGCACGCGCCGCAAACCATTCTGCTGCTCGACGGTCTGACGACACCGGCGAATGTCGGGATGATCCTGCGCACCGCGACCGCGGCCGGGATCGACGGAATCGTGGTGCCGCACCGCGGGGTCGCCAGCCTCGATCCGCTGGTTATCAAGGCTTCGGCCGGCGTAGCGTTCCACGCCCCGGTGCTGCGTACCAGGACGGCCGGTGAGGCAGCGGAAATGCTGAGCGAGGCGGGTTATCCGCTGTTCGCACTGGAGGCGTCCGCAGAGGAGAGCATCTTCGACGCCGACTTCGGGTCGCGCGCGGTGTTCGTGCTGGGCAGCGAGACCGCCGGGCTTTCGGAGGACGTGCAGACTCGCATCGCGCAGCCGCTGGCCATTCCGATGGCTGGAGGCGTGGAATCGCTCAACGTCGCCAGCGCCGCGGCGGTGCTGTGCTTCGAACTGCTCCGGCGCAAGCTGACTTCATGAGTCGCCGGTGGTAATGGTCGTCATCGCGCCGATCATTACCACCGGCATTGGCGCGCAATGGGACGCAGAAATGAGAAGGGCCCCTTCTTCCGTTCCGGAAGAAGGGGCCCCTTCAAATAGTGTGTCGGCGGTGTCTTACTCTCCCACACCCTGTCGAGTGCAGTACCATCAGCGCTGGGGAGCTTAGCTACCGGGTTCGGAATGGGACCGGGCGGACCCTCCCCGCCATCGCCACCGACAACCCTCACCCCGCCGTAAACGACGGGAAACCAGGCGTCAGAACACGAATGACACATGTTCAATTATCAAAAGGTTCTGGTTGTTGCCCCAGAACCGTATAGTGGGTGCGTAGCAATCTTTGTGAGCAAGTCCTCGGCCTATCAGCACCAGTCAACTCCACACGTTACCGTGCTTCCATATCTGGCCTGTCAACCCAATCATCTCTTGGGGGCCTTAACCCACAACGGGTGGGAGACCTCATCTAGGAACAGGCTTCCCGCTTAGATGCTTTCAGCGGTTATCCCTCCCGAACATAGCCAACCAGCCACGCCCTTGGCAGAACGACTGGCACACCAGAGGTTCGTCCGTCCCGGTCCTCTCGTACTAGGGACAGCCTTCCGCAAGTCTCCTACGCGCGCGGCGGATAGGGACCGAACTGTCTCACGACGTTCTAAACCCAGCTCGCGTGCCGCTTTAATGGGCGAACAGCCCAACCCTTGGGACCAACTCCAGCCCCAGGATGCGACGAGCCGACATCGAGGTGCCAAACCATGCCGTCGATATGGACTCTTGGGCAAGATCAGCCTGTTATCCCCGGGGTACCTTTTATCCGTTGAGCGACACCGCTTCCACCAGCCAGTGCCGGATCACTAGTCCCTGCTTTCGCACCTGCTCGACCCGTCAGTCTCACAGTCAAGCTCCCTTATACACTTACACTCAACACCTGATTGCCAACCAGGCTGAGGGAACCTTTGGGCGCCTCCGTTACCCTTTAGGAGGCAACCGCCCCAGTTAAACTACCCACCAGGCACTGTCCCCGATCCGGATCACGGACCCGAGTTAGATGCCCGGAACGACCAGAGTGGTATTTCACCAACGACTCCACACCCACTAGCGTGAATGCTTCACAGTCTCCCACCTATCCTACACAAGCCGAACCAAACACCAATACCAAGCTATAGTAAAGGTCCCGGGGTCTTTCCGTCCTGCCGCGCGAAACGAGCATCTTTACTCGTACTGCAATTTCACCGGGCCTGTGGTCGAGACAGCGGAGAAGTCGTTACGCCATTCGTGCAGGTCGGAACTTACCCGACAAGGAATTTCGCTACCTTAGGATGGTTATAGTTACCACCGCCGTTTACTGGCGCTTAAATTCTCCGCTACACCCCAAAGGGTTCACGGGTCCTCTTAACGTTCCAGCACCGGGCAGGCGTCAGTCCATATACATCGCCTTACGGCTTCGCATGGACCTGTGTTTTTAGTAAACAGTCGCTTCTCCCTGGCCTCTGCGACCACCACCAGCTCCCCAAGCACGTCGGTTCACCAGCAGTGGCCCCCCTTCTCCCAAAGTT
>NZ_CP040605.1:1565000-2020000 GCF_012277335.1 Saccharopolyspora sp. ASAGF58
CTGGTCATGCGCGTCGAACAGGACGACGGGCGCTGGGTTTGCACCCTGTTGTCCCTGGTCTGATCAGCGCTTCTTCTGCTTCTTCGACTCGGCTCGCGCGGCCGCCCGGCGCTCGCGACGGGTGCCGCCGCGCGCCTCCGGGCCCTGGTCCGCGTCGCTGCTGGTCTCCACGCCGCCGGTCTCGTCCGGCCCGGAGTAGCTCAGCCCCTGCTGCTGCGGCGAACCGAGGCCCTTGCCGCGCAGCGCGGACGGGACCTGCTCGCCGTCACCCGCCGGCGCGAGCTGGCTCAACGCGGGGCCGGCGGACGCATGCCGGGCCCGCTTGGGCCGCGGTTGCGCGGCCTGCTGTGGGGCCGGTTGCGTCGGCTGCGGGGTCTGGGGCACGTCCGGAGTGCCGCTGCCGACCTGGCTGACCGACACCGGCACCGCCGGGGCCTCCGGCGCGGGCTGCGGCTCGGCCGCCTCGACCTGGACGTTGAACAGGAATCCGACAGACTCCTCCTTGAGCGCCTCCAGCATTGCCCCGAACATGTCGAAGCCCTCGCGGCGGTACTCGATCAACGGGTCGCGCTGCGCCATCGCCCGCAGCCCGATGCCCTCCTTGAGGTAGTCCATCTCGTAGAGGTGTTCGCGCCACTTGCGGTCCAGGACGCTGAGCACCACCCGGCGCTCAAGCTCGCGCATCGCGCCCGGCCCGACCTTGCCGTCGACCTCCGCCTCGCGTTTCGCGTACCCGTCGCGCGCGTCCTCCAGGACGAGTTCCAGCAGGCGCTCCTTGGACAGGTCCTCCTCGTCCTCGACGAGCGCTTCCCAGCCGATCGACACCGGGTAGAGGGCCTTCAGCGCGGTCCAGAGCTTCTCGAAGTCCCAGTCCTCGGCGTAGCCCTCGGCGGTCTCCGCGTCGACGTAGGCGGTCACCACGTCGGTGAGCATGTGCATAACCTGCTCGTGCAGGTCTTCACCGGCCAGCACGCGGTGCCGCTCGTCGTAGATGACGGTCCGCTGCTGGTTCATGACCTCGTCGTACTTGAGGACGTTCTTGCGGATCTCCATGTTCTGCTGCTCGACCTGGGTCTGCGCGCTGCGGATGGCGCGGCTGACCATCTTGTGCTCGATCGGCACGTCGTCGGGCACCTTGAGCCGGGTCATCACGGTCTCGACCATCGCGGCGTTGAAGCGCCGCATCAGCTCGTCGCCCAGCGACAGGTAGAACCGAGACTCGCCGGGGTCGCCCTGCCGGCCGGAACGGCCGCGGAGCTGGTTGTCGATGCGCCGCGACTCGTGCCGCTCGGTACCCAGCACGTAGAGGCCGCCGACCTCGCGGATCTCCTCGCCCTCGGCCTTGGCCTGCGCGGTGATCTTTTCGACCACCGCAGGCCATTCGGCTTCGTACTGCTCGCGGTTCTCCACCGGGTCGAGGCCGCGGCTGCGCAGTTCGGCGTCGGCGAGGTGGTCGATGTTGCCGCCGAGCACGATGTCGGTACCGCGACCGGCCATGTTGGTGGCGACCGTGACCGCGCCCTTGCGACCCGCCTCGGCAATGATCGCGGCTTCCCGCGCGTGGTTCTTCGCGTTCAGTACGTTGTGCGGGATGCCCTTTTGGGTGAGCAGCTTCGACAGGTACTCGGAGCGCTCCACGCTGGTGGTGCCCACCAGGACCGGCTGGCCCGCCTGGTACCGCTCCTCGATGTCCTCGGCGACCGCTTCGAACTTCGCCGGCTCGGTCTTGTAGACCAGGTCCGGCTGGTCGGCACGGGCCATCGGCTTGTTGGTCGGGATCGGCACCACGCCGAGCTTGTAGGTGGTGTGGAACTCGGCCGCCTCGGTCTCGGCCGTACCGGTCATGCCGGCCAGCTTGTCGTAGAGGCGGAAGTAGTTCTGCAGCGTGATCGTGGCCAGAGTCTGGTTCTCGGCCTTGATCTCAACGCCTTCCTTGGCCTCGATCGCCTGGTGCATGCCCTCGTTGTAGCGGCGCCCGGCCAGGATGCGGCCGGTGAACTCGTCGACGATCAGCACCTCGCCGTCGCGGACGATGTAGTCCTTGTCACACTTGTAAAGCTCTTTGGCCTTCAGCGCGTTGTTGAGGTAGCCGACCAGCGGGGTGTTGGCCGCCTCGTAGAGGTTGTCGATGCCGAGCTGGTCCTCGATGAGGGTGACGCCGTCTTCGGTGACGCCGACGGTGCGCTTGCGCTCGTCCACCTCGTAGTGCTGGTCGCGCTTGAGCATCGGGGCGAGCCGGGCGAACTCCTGGTACCAGCGCGAGGACTGGTCGGCGGGACCGGAGATGATCAGCGGCGTCCGGGCCTCGTCGATCAGGATGGAGTCGACCTCGTCGACGACGGCGAAGTTGTGCCCGCGCTGCACGCAGTCGGCCAGGCTCCAGGCCATGTTGTCGCGCAGGTAGTCGAAGCCGAACTCGTTGTTCGTGCCGTAGGTGATGTCCGCCGCGTAGGCCTTGCGCCGCTGCTCCGGCGTCATGTCGGCCAGGATCGCGCCGACGTCCAGGCCGAGGAAGCGGTGCACGCGGCCCATCCACTCGGCGTCGCGGCGTGCCAGGTAGTCGTTGGTCGTGACGACGTGCACACCCTTGCCGGTGATCGCGTTGAGGTAGGCGGGCAGCACGCAGGTCAGGGTCTTACCCTCACCGGTCTTCATCTCGGCGATGTTGCCGAGGTGCAGGGTCGCGCCGCCCATCAGCTGCACGTCGAAGTGGCGCTGGCCCAGAGTGCGCTTGGCGCCCTCCCGAGCCACCGCGAAGGCTTCGGGCAGCAGTTCGTCGAGGGCTTCACCTTCGGCGTGCCGGCGTTTGAACTCGTCGGTCTTGCCCCGCAGCTCGGCGTCGGACAGTGCGACGACGTCCTTTTCAAGCTCGTTGATGTGCGCCGCGATGTTGCGCAGACGCTTTAGCATCTTGCCCTCGCCGGCGCGGAGCAGTCGGGACAGGACCATCCGGTCGACCTCACTAGCTGATCGTGACGCGTCCGTCACGGACGCTTTGTGGCCATCGTATTAGAGCTGGTGATGGGAACCCGCGATACGGTGCGGCCCCGGCGGGCCCCACACGCGGCTGTCCCCCGCGAACCACGGTACGCGGGGGACAGCCGTTCGGGTCGGCGTTGGCGCAGACTCGCCCTACAGGGCGTCCGCCAACCTGATCACGCCGTAGTCGAATCCCTTCCGCCGGTAGACCACGCTCGGCCTACCGCTATCGGCGTCGGAGAAGAGGTAGAAGTCGTGTCCGACCAGTTCCATCTCGTAGAGGGCTTGGTCGACGGTCATCGGTTTGGCCGGGTGTTCCTTCTCTCGGATGACCCGACCAGGTTCGTACCCGTCCTCCGCGGCCATCCGCTGTTCCGGTACCTCGGCGGCGTACTCGTCCACCTCCCGGGGCGCTTCCAGCAGCGCGGTCCGGCCTTCGGCCGCGGCGGCGCCCTGGCCCATCACCACGGGCCGGTCCGCCATCGCTGCGGTCGCCTCGGCCACAGAAGTCGGGTTGTGCTGTCCGTAGTGCACCTTTCTACGGTCGTGCATGCGCCGGAGCCTGCTCTCCAGCTTGGTCGTCGCGGCGTCGAGTGCGGCGTAGAAATCGCCGGCGCAGGCCTCGGCACGAACGGGCGTGCCCTTGCCCATCAGCGTGATCTCGACTCGCTGGCAGTTTTTGGCCTGGCGGGGATTCCGCTCGTGGAACAGTTCCACATCAGCCCGAATGGCCTTCTTGTTGTACCGCTCAAGCCGGGTCAGCTTCGAATTGACGTGCTCCCGGTAGTGCTCGGGAACCTCGACGTTGCGACCCTTGACGACGATGTCCATTCACGACCTCCGTTCCTTGCGTGCCGTAGGCGAGGTGTGCTCGGCGGGCGCGCGGAAGGCAATCAGCTCACTTCCGGCGCCAGGGACATGGACTTTCGCTCCTTCCCTCCGCCTCGGTTGGCTGGATTGAGTGGCACGTTAGCTCGGTTTACCGATTTGTGACACCCCCCTTGTCGGGCGAAGTCAAGCGGCCACCGAGAGTGATTGGTGCCACCGTTCGAAGCATGAAGCAGGGTGAACCATCCGCATCCGTGGAACCCCATCGGACTCAATTTTCACCCGTTCGGAGGCTACGCGCAGTAGCTCCGCGCCGGGTCGCCGAAGGACCGGATTGTGCCTGCTCACAACGGGAAAACGTGTGGACGGCAGGTGAAGTTCCCGAGGCCGTTCGGCCAACCGCAATCCACCCGAATGCTTCAGCCCGCCGTCGCGGTCAGGCTGAGCACCGCAGCGACTTCGACACCTGCGGTTCCAAGCACCGCCACGCAGCTCGCGGCTGTCGCCGCGGTGGTGATGACGTCGTCGATCACGGCCACTTGCGCCGTCGGCGGTGGAATTCGACCTGTCCGGCCGAGCACTCGGCCGGACAGGTTGCGCACTCGTTCGGCCGCATCCAGACCGGCCGAATCCGCCGCCCCACGTGCGGTGATCAGGCAATCCGCGACGACCGAGGGTTGACCAGAGGCGGTCAGCGCGGCCGCCGCCCGGTGCGCGATGCGGGACATGTGCGCGCCACCCCGGCGACGGGATGCGATCGCCCTCGACGGCGCCGGCACCAGACACCACGCCTGGTCGAGCCGGTGCTCCGCAGCGATCGCGCACAGCCCGACCGCGAGGTGCCGGGCCAGCGGCTCGGCTAGGTGGCGGCGACCGGACTCCTTGTAGGCGAGCACCGCACGGCGGGCCGCGCCCCGGTACCTGCCGAGCGCGTACGCCGGTGGCCCCGGTTCGAGCAGCGGTCGTTCGACGCGGCGGAGCCCGCCCAGCTCGCGCGAGCAGTCCCGGCACCAGGCCGTGCCCGCCACGTCGCAGCCCGCGCAGCGCAGCGGCAGCACCAGGTCAACCAGCCCAGAAAGCCCGGCGTCGAGCCAAGGAACGCGCATCGGCAGATCGTGCCGCAGATCGCTCGCCCGACTCACCGACGCGTGTCGGGTCCGGTCAGCCGGGGAAGAACGGGATGGAGCCACCGCGGATCGGGACCGGGAGCAGGGACCAGACGTCGTCGGTGTCCCGGGACTCCCAGATCCCGCTGCGGTCGCCGACAACCACCCGGCCACCGCTTGCGACCGTCACCGCTTTCAACGGCTGGCCGAGGTTAGCCGCGGTGAACGGGGCCCAGCGGAACCCGTCGACCGACACCTCGAATACCGGCGTGGTGTTGCTGTCGGTGACCGCCACCAGCGAGTCGTTCTGCAGCCACTCGACGCCGGTGATCCGCACTGCCTCCGGGGACGGCAGCTCGATCGGCCGCTGCAGCATTACCCGATCGTCCTGATCGGACACTCCGGCCACCACGAGCCGCCCGTTGACCACCGCCGCGACCCGGGTGCCGTCGCGGGACAGCCGCAGGTCGTTGATCGGCCCGCGACCGGAGAGCGCCCCGGCATCCACTTGACGCGGCACCCAGCTGTTGCCGCTGGCCAGCGCGCGGACCACGTCGCGACCGTCCACAACGGTCCACACTTCGGATTTCCCGCGCCAGGTCGGTTTGCTCATGTCGGCACCGGTAGTCGGGAGTTCGGGCAGGTGCCCGCCGTAGCGGCCGACCCGCAGCTCGACACCGACGCCACCGGGGCGTCGGGTGACCGCCGCGAGCTGTGCGCCGTCGGGCGACTGCCCGGCCCGGAGCACGTCGTACTCGCCCGAGCCGGCCGGGCCCGGGATCGGCGGCGCGTTCTCGTTCAGGACCACCAGCCGCTCGTCGACCACGGCCAACCCGGGCAAGTCCTGGCGCGGGATGTTGTTGGTCTCGTAGGACCCGAGGTCGGTGGGCCACAGGTCCTTCCCGTCCGACAGCAGCGGCGAGCCCTCCACCTTCAGCCGCACGCGTGCGTTGCTGACGCTTTGCAGGGTGAACACGACCTGGGCCGCGATCAGCCGACGGTTTTCACGCGGCAAAGTTCCGAGATCGCTGAGGTTGACCTCCAGGGCACCGTCCCTGGTTTCGGTGGGGTTGGTCTTCGGATGCACCCCGGCGGGGATGGCCGTGTGCATCGCAGACTGCAGACCTTCGGACGGCCCGCTGGTCAGCAGGTCGACGACCCGCCTGGGCAGCGTACTCGCCGGCTGCGACACCACGTACCGCAAATCCGGGACGACGCCGGTCGAGTCGTGGTCCATGAAGTAGATCGGGACCGCCCGGTACACGGCGTTGAACGAGCTCCGGCTGGTGACGAGTTCGGGTGGCGGCGTCGCGATGCGCCACTCGCCGTTCGGCTGCCGCTCCACGCGCACCTGCGTCTGGTACTCACCGGTCTCCGGCACGAAGGACGAGTCCGGCAGAAGCCGCCCCACCTTGTCGGCCTGCAGGCCGACCACCTGCGCACCGTTGGGCAACGGCACGGCAGGCTGCGCCGGGATCGTGTCGACGTTGTCCACGATCAGCAGGCCCGGCGGCGGGGTCCAGGCCCGGCCGACCGGCGGGGTGAGGTGCAGCCGCGCCGACTCGTGGTTGCTCTCCGGGACGGCGGACGAGTTGACGAAGCTGCGGACCAGGGCGAGCGGGTCGGTGCCGCTGGGCGGCTGGGGCACCGGCGCGGTCGCGTTGCTCTCGTCGACCGCCCGGACCGCCTTCGGATCCGAGCTCTCCGGGATCGATGCGCACGCCGACACCGACAGCAGCAGGGCCAACAGCACCGCCACCCGGCGGACGAGACGCACGTCCCTCACTTGTCCTCCCAGGTCTCCTCGGAGAGCCGCGCCGGTCCGAGGTCGCGGATCTCCCGCTCACCGGCCTCCCCGGCCTCGCCATCCTGCGGCGGACCGACGCCGGCTGCGAGCAGCGCCTCCGGCGCCGCGATGCGGCGGTTGCCGGGCAGTTGCAGCGGGCTTTCGTCGAACGAGTCCCCCGGCCGTCGGGGCAGGGTGAGCCGGAAGCAGGAGCCCTCGCCGGGCTCACCCCACGCGTCCAGCGTGCCGCCGTGCAACCGGGCGTCCTCCTGGCTGATCGACAGCCCGAGGCCGGTGCCACCGGTGCGCCTGTTACGGGACGGGTCGGCCCGCCAGAACCGGGTGAACACCAGCTCGGCCTCGCCCGAGCGCAGCCCGACGCCGTAGTCCCGGACGGTCACCGCGACGGCATGCTCGTTCCCGCCGAAGCGGATCTCCACCGGTCCGCCTTCGGCGTGGTCGATTGCGTTGGCCACCAGGTTCCGCATGATCCGCTCTACCCGGCGGGCGTCGGCGACGATGGTGAGATCGGCGCGCGCGGTGGACGGCGCGATCACCCGCAGCGCCACACCGCTGGTGTCGGCGATCGCGCGCAACGACTCCACCGAACGCTCCGCCAGCTCGGTGAGGTCCAGCGGCTCGGCGGCCAGGTCGGCGACGCCGGCGTCCAACCGGGAGATCTCCAGCAGGTCGGCCAGCAGCGATTCGAACCGGTCGAGCTCGTCCACCAGCAACTCGGTCGAGCGGGACAGACCGGGCGGGAACTGCTCCCGGGAGGCGTGCAGCACGTCGGCGGCCATCCGCACCGTGGTCAGCGGGGTGCGCAGCTCATGGGAGACGTCCGAGGTGAACCGGCGCTGCAGCTGGCCGAACTCCTCGAGCTTCGTGATCTGGTGCTTGAGGCTGTCGGCCATCTCGTTGAACGACTCGGCCAGCCGGGCCACATCGTCCTCGCCGATCACCCGCATCCGCTTGTCCAGATCGCCCTCGGCGAGCTGCTCGGCGATCTGCGCGGCCTGCCGCACCGGGCGCACTACCTGGCGGGTCACCAGGTTCGTGATGGCGCCCAGCAGCACCAGCAGCACCAGCGCGCCGAGCAGCAGGGTTTGCTGCACGACCCGGAGGGTGTTCTGCTCGGCGGTCAGCGGGAACAGCAGGTAGACCTGCAGCGGCCGGGTCGCGGTGCTTACCGGGGTGCCCACCGCGAGCATCGTGACGGCGCCTGTCTCGTTCGTCACCGTGGTGATCTTGGTGGTCAGCTGGCCGCGCTCGACGAACTGGCGCAGGTCGTCCGGCACGTAGGAGATCGGGCCCGCGGCCGGTTGCAGCCGCCGGTCACCCGGCGCGCGACCGTCGACCAGCACTGGCTCGAACGCCCCGGCCACCGTGTCGGTCGTGGACTGCCCGGAGGACGTCGTCGTCAGCCGGTTCAGCGCGGCCTGCAGCTGTTCGGCGACGTTGTCCGCGTTCGGGTCGACCGCGGTCAGTTCGCGCTCCAGGATCGGCTGGCTGACCTCGACCTGCGAGATCGCGGCGGCCTCCTTGGCGGTCAACAGCTGCGAGGTGATCTGCCACTGCAGCACCATGCCCAGCACGAAGACCACGGCCATCGACAGGGCGAGGGTGCTTACCACGACGCGCAACTGCATCGAGCGCCGCCACAGCGCCTCGAAGCGGCGCCACCGGCTGCGGGCCTCTTCGCGGACACGGCTGATCAGCCGCTGAACCAAGCGGCCTCGACGCGTCCACACGCTCACGGCAACCGTCCCCCGGGCCCCTCCGCGGCTATGACCCGGCTAGCAACTTTGTCAAAGGCTCGACCGACGACCTACACCGGTGTCCGCAACCGGTCGCGAGACCACTGCGCTCGGTGGGAGGTCTTGCCGCCCAAGCCGCTTCTTCCACCACACGCAACTCGCACCACCCGTCCTCCAGGGGCGGGCCGGGCACGGTGCGGTCTCCGGGGCTGCGACACCACCCCGGAACTTCGCTTGGAAGAGTCGGGGCGCCTGCTCGCGAGCGGGCGCCCCGACTCTCGATCACGACATCACGGGGGGCCGGCCTTGTAACCGACGCCACGGACCGTGAGCACCACCTCGGGGCGCTCCGGGTCGCGCTCCACCTTCGACCGCAGGCGCTGGACGTGGACGTTGACCAACCGGGTGTCGGCGGCATGCCGGTAACCCCACACCTGCTCCAGCAAGACCTCGCGGGTGAACACCTGGCGCGGCTTGCGGGCCAGCGCCACCAGCAGGTCGAACTCCAGTGGGGTCAGCGCGATCGACTGGCCGTCGCGGGTCACCTCGTGGCCGGGCACGTCGATGGTCACGTCGCCGATGGTCAGCACCTCGGCCGGCTCCGCATCAGTCCTGCGCAGCCGGGCCCGCAGCCGGGCGATCAGCTCCTTCGGCTTGAACGGCTTGACCACGTAGTCGTCGGCGCCGGACTCCAGGCCCAGCACCACGTCGACCGTGTCGCTCTTCGCGGTCAACATCACGATCGGCACGACGGACTCGGTGCGGATGGCCTTGCAGACGTCGATGCCGTTAATCCCCGGCAGCATCAGGTCCAGCAGGACAAGGTCCGGCTTGAGCTCCCGCAAGGCAGGCAACGCCTTGGTGCCATCGTTGACGACGGCGGTCTCGAACCCCTCGCCCCGGAGCACGATGGTCAGCATTTCGGCCAGGGCCGGATCGTCGTCCACCACGAGCACGCGTGCCTTCATGGCCAACATGGTTGCACTTGTCACCCCGCCGCCGTGCATCCACCCGCTGATCGTCGTCGCAGGTCGCGGCACAGCGACCGGTTCGACCCAACCGATACCGCCGAATGGAGTACTCACAGCAGTGGTTTTGCACACCGTCGAGACTCCACCGCGGGTATCGCTCGAATCACGCCGCGTAGCAACGAGAACTCGGCCTAGAGCTGCACCATCGGGCGAATGTGCACTTAGGACCGTTCCGCGCGGGACCGCCTGCCGCTCACCACACCAGGACGTGCTTGTCGACGAGAGCCGCGAAGTCCACGTGGTTCACGCCGTCTACCACCACCCATGGCGACCACCAGTTCTCCGCCGCAAGCTGCTCGTAGACCTTGCCGCAGCGCTGCTGCAACGACGCATCCGACTCGAAGGCATCGCGCTGGCGGTCCACTTCGGTCCGTTCCCGGTGCTCGGCGCGGGCGGCCGCCACCTCCGACGGAACCTGCAGCAGGATCTGCAGATCCGGTTTCGGCAGCGCGAAGCGCGTCACCTCCAGCTCGTAGACCCAGGCGACGAAGTCGCCGTGACCGTCCTGGTGGAGCCGAGCGGCGCCGTAAGCGGCGTTCGAGGCGACGTAGCGGTCGAGGAGGACGACGTCGTGCGTGCGGAGGTCCGCGCGCAGCGAGTCCGCCGCGGCACGGCGGTCGAGCGCGTTGAGGACGGCCATGCCGTGGACGGAGCCGCCGAGGTCGCCGTGGCGACCGCGGAGCGCCTCGGCGAAGAGCTCGGCGTGGACGTTGTCCGCGTAGCGCGGGAACGCCGAGCGGGCCACGGAGCGGCCGCGAGCGGTCAGCTCCGCCGCAATCCCGTTGGCGAGCGTGCGCTTGCCAGCGCCGTCCAGACCCTCGATGACGATTAGTCGACCCACGCCAACGACGGTAGTCGAGTCGGTCACCTCCCCTCCGGACGCCCTCGACCACTCGCCCGATTGCACGAATCCTGTTCTGCCGCAATCGATTCCGTAGTATACAACAAGTATGCCGCAGTTCCTATCGAACGACAGCCACCTGGACCGGCAACACCGGCGACGGACCGCTTCGTACCGCGGCTACAGCGGCGAACACGTCGTGGACGTCGACGGCAAGCCGCCGCTGAAGGCGTCGGCCGATCCCGCTTTCCGCGGCGATCCCGAACTCCACAACCCGGAAGACCTCCTGGTCGCGGCTTTGTCCCAGTGCCACATGCTGTGGTATCTCGCGCTGTGCAGCACCTCGGGCATCGTCGTCACCGCCTACCAGGACGACGCGAGCGGAGACATGGTTGAAACCCCGACACCGGTGGGCACTTCACCGAGGTCGTGCTCCGCTCACAGGTGACGATCGCCGACGTGGCGATGCTGCCGATGGCCGAGAAGCTGCACGAGCAGGCGCAAAGCAAGTGCTTCATCGCCAACTCGGTCAACTTCCCGGTCCGCCACGAGCCCGAGATCACCACCCCGCAGTGACGTTCGCCGGGGAACTCCGCCGACCGGCGGAGTTCCCCGGCGCAGGTCACCACCGGACCGGCGCCGCTCGCTAAGTCTCCCTCATCAACACCCGCCCCTTGTCCCAGGAAAGCGATCAAACTTGCTGGTCAGCGCGGCGCAACCGGCTCCGCCGATTGCCTTGCGCGCAGCCGCGGCCGCCTCACCCGAGCCGGGACCAGCTGCTCCCGACGGGCCACAACCACACCGCCGCGCCAAACCAGCCCAGAAACCTGCGAGGAATCCGGGACATGGGGTACTCCGGGCGATCACAATCGGAGGGGCATAGCTCGCCAGATGTCGATCAGCGGTGGAGAATCGCCACCGACATTTCGACGATCAACAACCGCTCGGGAGGATCCAGTGCAAATACCCGGGCCCGACACCCGCGTCGTCGAGCTGCGGGTACACGGCATCCTCGGCACCACGGGCGACGAGCTGACCGATTCGGTGGCCTCGGTGGACGTCGCCGGCGACGGCATCGGTCGCATCATGCGCCCGGCCGACCGCCTGCGCCGTCCCGTTCCCGGACCGATGCTGTCGGCCGGAGACCGCGCGGTGCCCCGCATCGTCGAAGGCTACGTCTGGGGCGGCATGACCTCCGGCGGCCTGACCAAGGCGACCTGGGCCCTGCTGTTCCCGTTCGCGCTGGCCAACATGGCCCACTGGATGCTGCCGCCGGCCAAGACCGGCAACCCGCTCAGCAGCGCACTCTCGTCCGCGCTGCGCGCGCTGCTCCGCATTTCCGCCGTACTGCTGACGATGCTGTTCGTCGCGCAGTTGACGGTCGTCACCCTGGACCTGGTCGCCGCGCAATGCCTCCAGCCCGGCGTGCCATGCATGGAGTTCGTCCCGGACGCCGTCCGGCGCATCGACATCCTGCGCTCCTCGGCCGCCCTGCTGCCTGTTGGGCTCGTGATCCTCCTAATGCATCGCTTGTCCACTGTGTCCTGGCAAATCTCCGCTCCGAAGACCGACAAACCGCAGCACTCGGCCCGAGCACCGATGCTGCCCGGCGCGAATGTCGTCGCAGACCCGGACACGCCCGCACTGCGCGCACTGCACATCGTCGCCGCACTGTCCACAGTGGCTTTGGTCGCGCTCGGTGGGCCGTTCGCGATCAGCGCCGATCCGCGTTGGCTGGTCGCCGCGACACTGCTCGCCATCGCCTTGACCGGAACCGTCGCGCTCGACGACCCGGCCCGAATGCAGCTCGACGGCAAGGAGAAGGCGCTGCGGAGCGTTCTCGGTCGCACTCCGCGCCGCGCACTGATCTCCACCGCCGTAGTGCTGTTGTGCTCGGTCGCGTTCCTCCCCGGACCGCTGGCGGGCGAGTTGCCGGGCTCGGGCGCCACGATCGACGCGATCACCGGCGCGCTGGTATTCACCTGCCTTGCGGTGGCCGTCCTGCTCGCGCCCGCCGCACTGCTGGCACGGCCCGGCTGGAAGGCTTGCCCGCCTAGGCTCCGCCCATGGGCTGGTGGCTGGATGACCGCTCCGGTGCTGATGGTCGCGTGCATGCTCGGCAACGGGTTCGGCGCGGGCCTCGGGCTGAGCGTGAGCAAGGCGCTCGGCGCCTCGCAGGAGCCCGGCGACCCGGTGCTGTTGCTGCCCGCCGCGTACGACGACGTGACGATCTTCTGGGGCACGACCGCCGTGCTGCTCCTGGCCGCCGGGATCATCGGAACCCCGTGGATGCTGGTGAAGCGGTGGCGCACGGGGCTCACCGACAACGACGGTCCCGGCGGGGACGGCCCGGACGGTCCCTTGGGAGCCGACGACTCGATCCCCGACGAGGTCGCCCTGCTGCACGCGGGTCGGCCCGCAGACCAGCGCGCGGCGGCCAATGCCTGGAAGTGGGCGGACCTGCAGCGCCGCTATTCACATCTCGTCCTCCTCGTGATCGCTGGGGTGCTGGCGGTCAGCGCCGCGTTGGCCCTGGTGGCGCGGGTCGCTGAACTGCCGGGCTTCGCCTGGTCCGGCTGGCTGGTCGGAGTGGGGGTCGCCGCGCTCGCGACGCTCGCCGTTGGGTTGCTGCGGATGGTGTACCTGGCCGCCACCAAGCGCGACACGGCCCGCTACCTCGGCGTGCTCTGCGATCTGGCCCTGTTCTGGCCGCGCGAGGCGCATCCCGTGGTGCCACCGTGCTACGCGCTGAAGGTGATCCCCGAACTCGCCGCCCGCGCCACCGTGCACCTCGCCGACCCGAATACCCGCGTGGTGCTCGTCGGGCACAGCCAGGGCAGCCTGCTCGCGGCCGTCGCGACCGCCCGGCTGCTGGAGTCGCTGCCCGAGGCCGACCGCGAACGGGTCGGACTGGTGACCGCGGGCTCCCAGCTCCAGTGGGCTTACCCGCGCGCGTTCCCCGGCGTGGTGCCGCACGCGTCGCTGCGCGACCTCGCCCGCGCGCTCGGCGGTCGCTGGCGCTCGCTGTGCCGCGGCACCGACCCGATCGGCGGCGCGGTGACCACCTGGAACCGGCAGGTATACGACGGCATGCTGATCGGGGTCGGGCTCCGGGCCGACGGCACCGAGGGTCCGCTGCCAGCCGCCACTCGCGGACCGACCGGCGCCCTGGTGCTCGGCGGCGACCATTGGCTCCCGGACCCGCAGCGCGGCCCGTTCTCCTGCCGCCGCTGGGTTCCCGGCGTGCTCGGGCACACCGACTACAGCGGCGACCCGGAATGGGACCGCGCCGTCGCGATGGCCGCAGGCCTGGAAACCCCGGTCCGCGGGGCCGCGCTGCCGCTGCGACCGCAGGCCCCGACCACGGCCCCGACCCCGACCCCGACCCCGACCCCGGCCCCGGCCCCAGCCCCGGCCCCAGCCACGACACAGACCCCGGCACAGACCCTGGCCACGACGCAGGCCCCGGTGATCACGCCGAAGGCGCCTCACCTGACGGCGCAGGGCGGTGACGGCGGGTCCCTCGGCGAGACTATCGAGGAATTGGCCCGCAAACCGGTCGACGACGAGGAGACGGAGACGGCTCGGGTCGACGAGCGGGAGCGGGCCACCGCAGCGGTGCCGCGGCAGCAGGACACGAGGCCCCGACCGGAGCCGTCGGTGCTACCGGAGATCACCGAACCCCGCGGCCGCACCGCCCCGTGGGAACGCGGCATGCCGCTGCGCTCCTCCGATCGCTGAACGGCGTCGGGCGGCCGACCACCGGACGTCGGGGATCCGAGGGGCCACCACGACAGCACGCCACGCTCCATGCCTGGCCGAGGGCCGCCTCCGCCAGGCATGGACCAACTCGGCGGCGGTCCACCCGAAGACCTCGCATCACGCACGAAGTCGGCGCACGCGAAGCATCCATCAGGGCCTCCTGCGCCTCTCCGCCACCCAGATCCCTCCGCTCTGCTGGACGAGCGCGCGGCGGGGTAAATGTTCCTAGTCACAGCTGATTTCGATGTCATGCATCCCATGATCCAGGCCCGAGTCCGGGAGATCATCACTCAGGTAGGTGAACATTTGTTCGAATGAGGATGCAAAAAGCGGCGCCGCCCTCATGAGGCGGCGCCGCTTCGATCGATCAGCGCGTCACCGGACTACTCGGTCGACTCCGCGTCGCGGGGCACTGCGCCACCTGCGGCCACCTCGTCGGCCTGGCGCTGGCCCAGCCGTGAGTGGGTGCGGCCGTACAGGAAGTAGATCACCACGCCGGCCGCCATCCAGACCACGAACCGGACCCAGGTCAGCGCGGTCAGGTTCAGCATCAGCCAGATGCAGGCGATGATCGCCAGGATCGGCACGAACGGCACCAGCGGGGCGCGGAAGCCGCGCGGCAGGTCGGGCCGGGTCCTGCGGAGCACGATCACGCCGAGCGAGACGAGCACGAAGGCAAACAGCGTGCCGACGTTGACCATCTCTTCCAGCTTGTCCGCGGGGAAGAACCCGGACGCGACGACCACGACCGCACCGACCAGCACGGTCGCGCGGACCGGGGTGCCGGTCTTCGGGTCGGTCTTGGCCAGGCCGCGCGGCACGAGGCCGTCGCGGGACATCGCGAACAGCACGCGGGTCTGCCCCAGCAGCAGCACCATGACGACCGTGGTCAGACCGGCCAGGGCGCCGACCGAGATGATCGCCGCCGCCCAGTTGATGCCGTGCTGGGCGAACGCCGTGGCCAGCGTGGCACGGGTGCCGTCCTCGGCGGTGGCCAGGTCGGAGTAGGGCACCATGCCGGTGACCACCATCGCGACCGCGACGTAGAGCACGGTGACGATCGCCAGGCTGCCGAGGATGCCGCGCGGCGCCATCTTCTGCGGGTTGCGAGTCTCCTCAGCGGTGGTGGCCACGATGTCGAAGCCGATGAAGGCGAAGAACACCAGCGAGGCCGCGGCCAGCAGGCCGAAGACACCGTAGGTGCTGGTCTCGCCGCCGAGGATCAACGACAGCAGGGACTGCTCCAGCTTCGGGCTGTCCTCGGCGGCGGCCTGCGCCGGCGGGATGAACGGGCTGTAGTTCGACGCGTTGACGTAGGCCAGGCCGACCACGATGACCAGCAGCACCACGGCCACCTTGATCAGCGTGATGACCAGGCTGACGCGGGCCGACAGCTTCGTGCCGATGGCCAGCAGGGTGCACAGCACCACCGTGAGCAGCACGGCGCCCCAGTCGAACTGGAGCGGCCCGAGCGGCAGCACCGTGGGCACCTCGAGGCCGATCAGCTTGAGCACCTGCTCCAGGTAGATCGACCAGCCCTTGGCCACCGCGGCCGCCGCGACGGCGAACTCCAGGATCAGGTCCCAGCCGATGATCCAGGCGATGAACTCGCCGAACGTGGCGTAGGAGTACGTGTACGCGCTGCCCGCGACCGGAACGGTGGAGGCGAACTCGGCGTAGCACAGCGCCGCCAACCCGCAGGCGATCGCCGCGAGCACGAACGCGAGTGATACCGAAGGACCAGTGACATCGCCTGCCGTTCTCGCGGCGAGGGTGAAGATGCCGGCACCGATGACCACGGACACGCCGAAGACGATCAGGTCCCAGGTGCCGAGGTTCTTTCGTAGCTTGGTGTCCGGTTCGTCGGTATCCAGAATGGATTGTTCGACCGACTTGGTTCGCCACAGCCCAGTGCCTGGCACTGTCGCCTCCCTCAGTAATCCCAAATTGTGGATCGCACCTTAACCCTGGAATCTCTCGATTGGTACTCGCTGACTTGAGTCCGGCACCCGATTCGTTAACGCTTCGTGATGCTCCCCATCGTGCAGATAGGTGTCACCCGGTCGTAGCCCGGCCCCGTTCCAAGTCCGGTTCGAGGTAGATGAGGCGCGCCGCGGGCACCTTCGCCCTGATCCTCGCCTCGGCGTCGTCGATCTCGGCGGCCACCTCCCGCACCGACAACGATGGGGCGAGGCCGATCTTGGCGGCGATCAGCAGCTCGTCCGGACCGAGGTACTGGGTGCGGATGTGGATGACCTTCTCGACGCGCTCGGACTCGAGCTGCGCCACGATCTCGTCGAGCACGTCGCGGGCGGCGCCCTCGCCGATGAGCAGGCTCTTCGTCTCGACGATCAGCACGATCGCGATCGCCCCCAACAGGAGGCCGATGCACACGGTGCCGATGCCGTCCCACACCGGGTTGCCGGTCAGCACGGTGAGCCCGACGCCGCCGAGCGCGAGCACCAGGCCGATCAGCGCGCCTAAGTCCTCCAGCAGCACCACCGGTAGCTCCGGGGTCTTGGCCTGCCGGATGAACTGCCACCAGGACAGCCCGCCCTTGAGCGCCTTCGATTCCTTGATCGCCGTGATGAAGCTGAAGGACTCCAGGCCGATCGCGATCAGCAGGATGACCACCGCCACCCACGCCGACTCCAGCGGCTCGGGGTGCTGGACCTTGTGGGTGCCCTCGTAGAGCGCGAACACCGAGCCCAGGCTGAACAGCAGCAGCGCGACGACGAAGGAGTAGAAGTAGCGGTCCCGGCCGTACCCGAAGGGGTGCTCCTCGGTTGGCTTGCGCCGCGAGGTCTTCTGCCCCAGCAGCAGCAGGGCCTGGTTCGAGGTGTCGGCGAGCGAGTGCACCGATTCCGCCAGCATTGACGAGGACCCGGTGAACAGGAACCCGCCGAACTTGGCGACGGCGATGCCTGCGTTGGCGGCCAGCGCGGCCACGATGGCCTTGGTCCCGCCTCCTGCTGACACGATGTTTCTCCCGATTCGGTATGCGAAAGGGGCCGGTGGCCGGCCCGATGACGGGAGAAATCTACCCGCTGGTTCCCGCGCGGGGGATAGAGTCCGCGGAAACGCGGGGTTTCAGAGCGTGCCCGCGGCGGCGCGGAAGACCTGGGCGTTGCCGTCCGCGTCGAGCTCGACGGGGTGCACCCGCACGGCGGGGTCGGACGCCGCCAGCCACACCGAGTGGCCGCGTTCCAGCACCAGTTCGCGCGGCAACGACCCGTTGCCGCCGTGCGCGCCGCTGGTCAGCCGGACGCTTCCCCTGGTGCACAGCAGGATCTGCGGCCCGGCGGAATCCAGCAGGACCGGGCCGGATTCGGCCGGCGTCCAGTCCAACCTGGACAGCTCGAACTCGGCGGCCGGGGTCCGGTAGGCGGTCAGGTTCGCGTCCAGCGACTCGCCCTTGAGCACCCGCATGTTGCCGCAGGCGAAGTCCAGGACCCGCAGCAGCTCCGGGACGTCGACGTGCTTGGGCGTCAGGCCGCAGCGCAGGATGTTGTCGGAGTTGGCCAGGATCTCGATGCCGGTGCCGTGCAGGTAGGCGTGCAGGTTCCCCGCGGGCAGGAAGATCGCCTCGCCCGGCTGGAGCACGAGCCGGTTCAGCAGCAGGCTGGCCAGCACCCCGGCATCGTTCGGGTAGGCCTCGCCCAGTTCGAGCACCGTCCGGCATTCGAGGGCGAACTCGCCACGGCCACGCACGTGCGCCACGCAGGCGTCCAGCAGGTCCGGCAGCACTTCTCGCAGGTAGTGCTCGGGGAGCGTGATCCAGGTCGTGAACAGGGCGCGCAGCCCGTCGGCATCGGGTTGCGCGGCGAGCAGCTCGCGGTGGGCGCGCAGACTGGGGAGGGCCAGTTCGTCCAGCAGCCGCACGGTGCGTTGCGCGTCGCGGAACCCGGCTAGTGCGTGGAACTCGGTCAACGCGCAAATCAGCTCGGGTTTCGCGGTGGGGTCCGGGTAATTGCGGTTGGGGGCGTTGCGGGCGATGCCCGCTTCTTCCTCCCGGTGGAAACCCTCTGCGGCCTGCGCCGCCGACGGGTGCGCCTGCAGGCTCAGCGGCTCGTCGGCCGCGAGTACCTTGAGCAGGAACGGCAACCGGCCGCCCCACCGGTCCACGCACTCCGGGCCCAGGTGGTGCGCAGGGTCGCTGTCCAGCAGGGACAGCAGCGACACCTCTGCCCCGTCGGACCGGACCACCCGCGACGGGTCTCCGGGGTGGGCGCCCATCCACAGCTCGGCTTCGGGGTGCGGTGTCGGGACAGGCCGACCGAGCAGATCAGCAATAGCGGTACGCGAGCCCCACGCATAGGGGCGCACCGCGTTCCGCAGTAGCTCCACAGTCGTTTTCTCGCTTCCTCGTCCTCGCGTCTGCCCGTGCTCGACGCCCAGCACAGCACACCGCGCCGGACCGGCGGGCGGCATCGGGGCATCCCCTGAACTTTCCCTCAGTGCATCGCCAACGCCGGCCAGCCGGGCCCGTTCAGGGTTCCGGCGGCCAACCCCAGGTAAACGGCGGCCAGGTCGAACCGGGCGGCCAGCGCCCCGGACCGCAGCACGGCGTCGTCGCTCACCGACTCGCCGGGCGTGACGAGGTCCGCGCTGGGCAAGTCGCGCACAGCGCCTCGTTCGATGGCCTCCCCGTGTGCGTCGTGCCGCAAGCTGACCAGGAACGCGCGCAGCAGAGCACCTGGGGCGTCCTCGGGGTCGGCGAACAGGTCCGCCTCGGATCCGACCGCCGCAGCGGCTCGGTGCAGCGCCCGCTCGGTGACCGCCTGCGGGTAGTCGGCGACGTCGCAGGGCACTCCGGCGTGGCAGCCGAGTGCGAACCGGCCGTGCGCGGCGACGGCTGTGGACACCGGGTCGAGGCCCCAGAGCAGCGGGGTGCGGTCGGCCAGGCGCAACGCCAACGACTTCGCGGGGTTGATCAACGACTCGTGGTTCGGGTGCGCGCGTTCGGCTTCCCGGTCGAGCACGTCGGCCAGGTGTTCGGCGTCGAAGCGCAGCAGCCCGAGGGCGCCGAGCGTGCTGAGCCCGGCCGCGAAGACATGTGCGAACGACAGCGCCGGCGGTACCGGGATGCGCGGCGGGAGCACCTTCGCGCGGCCCGCACCAGCGGCGGCGACCGGGCCGTCCGCCGGGACCGCGAGCACGACCGTCGCGCCGCGGCGGCAGGCCACCGAGACCGATTCGGCCAGCACCGCGTCGCCGACGTCGTCGGTGTGCGCGAAGACGACGTCCAACGCGCCGACCCATGCCGGGACGGCTTCGGCGATCACCATCGGCACCGGGCACCGCGGCCCGGCGAGGGCGCCCAGCAGGCTGCAGACGGCCGGCCCCACGCCCGGCCGCGCCAACAGCACCACGGCGCGCGGGCGACCGTCGGCGAGGTCGTCCAGCCCCGCCTCGCCCGCGGTCTCCAGCGCGGCTCGGACCTGCGCTCCGGAGAGGGCGGCGAGCCGCAGCAGGCCACCGGAGTCCACGTCGGCCAGCCTGGCCGGATCGTCGAAGAGACTGTCGTCCAGCACGAACGTCACCCCTCCCCGGCAGCGACCGGGGCCGGGCCCCCGACGGCCTCGTCCAGCAGCAGCACCGGAATCCCGTCCCGGACGGGGAACCCGCGGCCGCAGGAGGTGCAGGTCAGGTAGTCGGCCTGCGCGTCCTCCCCCAGCCCCGGCCGCAGCGACGCGTGCTCAGGGCACGGGCAAGCCAGGATCTCCAACAGCTGCGGTTGCAGGTCAACGGCCACTATTTCCTCCCAAACTCACCCGCACCGACCCCGCGGGCACGCACTCCGACCGCAAGGACGTCATCCGCGGACGATCGCCAGCACCTCGTCGCGCAGCGCGGTCATCGTGTCAGTGTCCCTCGCCTCGACGTTGAGCCGGAGCAGCGGTTCGGTGTTAGACGGGCGCAAGTTGAACCACGAGCCGTCCGACAGCTCCACGGTAAGCCCGTCGAGCTCGTCCACACGAGCGCCATTGCGGTCACCGAAGGCCGCTGCCACGGCGCGCATCCGGCCCTGCTGGTCGTCGACCGTGGAGTTGATCTCGCCGGAGGCGGCGTACCGCGAGTAGTCGGCCATCAGCTCGGACAGCGGCTTGTCCTGGCCGCCGAGCGCGGCGAGCATGTGCAGCGCGGCGAGCATGCCGGAGTCGGCGCGCCAGAAGTCGCGGAAGTAGTAGTGGGCGGAGTGCTCCCCACCGAAGATCGCCCCGGTCTCGGCCATCGTCTGCTTGATGAACGAGTGCCCGACGCGGGTCCGCACCGGCCTGCCGCCGTGCTCGGCGACGATCTCGGGCACGACCTTGGAGGTGATCAGGTTGTGGATGATTGTCCCGCCGGGCTCCTTGGCCAGTTCCTGGACGGCGACCAGCGCGGTGATCGCGCTCGGCGAGACCGGTTCGGCGCGCTCGTCGACCACGAAGCAGCGGTCGGCGTCGCCGTCGAAGGCCAGCCCGGCGTCGGCGCCGACCTCGCGGACCTTCGCCTGCAGGTCGACCAGGTTCGCCGGGTCCAGCGGGTTGGCCTCGTGGTTGGGGAAGGTTCCGTCCAGCTCGAAGTACATCGGCACGAGCTCGATCGGCAGGCCGTCGAAGACGGTCGGGACCGTGTGCCCGCCCATCCCGTTGCCGGCGTCCACCACAATCTTCAGCGGGCGGATACCGCTGATGTCGACGAGTTCGCGCAGGAAGGCGGCGTATTCGTCGACCAGGTTCCGCTGCGTGGCGGTGCCCTTCGCGCCCAGGAACTCCGGCACGCCGTGGGCGACCAACTCCTGGATCTCGGACAGGCCGCTGTCCTGACCGACCGGGGCGGCCCCGGCACGGCACAGCTTGATGCCGTTGTAACGGGCCGGGTTGTGGCTGGCGGTGAACATCGCGCCGGGCAGGTCCAGCCGCCCGGAGGCGAAGTACAGCATGTCGGTGCTGGCCAGGCCGATGTTGATCACGTCGACGCCCTGTCCGGTGACGCCTTCGGCGAACGCCTCGGCCAACCCCGGTGAGGATTCCCGCATGTCGTGCCCGATGACCACCGCAGGGCCACCTACGAGCCGGGTGAAAGCGGCGCCGATCTCCCGCACCACGTCGGCGTCCAAGCCGTCGCCGACCACGCCCCGGATGTCGTATGCCTTGACGATCCCCGACAGGTCTCGCACGCTGCACCCTCCCCGTTCCGCGTCCGACGACGTGGTCCGAAGCCTACCGGCGATCGAGTGCCCGGTGGAGCCAGCTTGGCCCGCGCGAGCCGTTCGTCACGATCTATTCATTCGTCGATCGGATCGGGCAGCGCCCGCAGGTGTCCTCGGCGGCTCCCGCCCGGGGTGAGGCCGTGGGCCTCGACCGGCCGGTCCGGGCGACCGGCCTCCCGCACCGCCTCGGCGAGCGCGGTCAGGTCGTCGTCGGAAGGCTCTGGTGGCGCGAACTCACCTTCGTGCCGCACGACCTCCCAGCCCTTCGGCACGGTGAGCCGCAGCGCGTGCGCTTCGCACAGATCGTAGCTGTGGGGCTCGGCGTAGGTGGCCAAGGGGCCGACGACCGCGGTGGAGTCCGCGTAGGCATAAGTGAGCGTGGCGACGGCCGGGTTGGTACACCCGGTCCGCGAGCAACGCCTCACGCTCCGCACGACACGCACGATAGCGTCCCCGCTCCGGCGTGCGGCGCAGGCACGCGGAAACCGCTCGCGATAGGCGCCGCTAGCGACTGTTTCCGGCCTGTCTGCTCTGCGCGAACAGTCCGGGTCGCAGTGGTTGTTCCGGGCTGGCGGGAGGAGGTCGAGGGTCCGCCGGTCGAACGGCTTCGCACCGCCACGTGATCCCGAGTTGTGCCTGGACAGGGCGGCCGCTGCTGCCGTCGGGGCCATCGCGCGGCGGCAGTTGGGAGACAGGCACCGAATCCTCCCTGACGCTTGTCCCGACCTTGACCGCCGAAGGCGTACCCTCGGCCCGTGGTGACCGCACGTGGATCTCGGCGTCGAAGCCGCTTCCGTCGGGACCGGCGGGGCCGTGGCCTGCGCGGACCGCTGTACCCGTCCTCGGTTCCGGTGTCGCGCAGCCGCTCGCAGCGGTTCGACGCGCTGGTGCTGGAGGCCCTCGAACCGATCGAGCAGCGCTGGCACGCCGAGCTGACCCAGCTAGACGTCGCCGTCGACGAGGTACCCGAGATCACCAGCACCACCCCGGAGAAGCTGGTCTGGGACGACGATGTGGTGGTGGACGCCAACGTGCCGCTGGCCCGGCTCGTCCCGGCGGGCGTCGACCGGCGCGGGCTGCCGACCCGTGCGCGCATCGTGCTGTACCGGCGGCCGCTGGAAGCACGGGCGCGCGACGGCATGGACATGGCGGACCTGCTGCACGACGTGCTCGTCGAGCAGGTCGCGACCTACCTCGGGCTGGACCCCGACGTCATCGAAGGCCAGTGACCAGCGACTCCCGGCGGTGATGGGCGCCTACAACCCGTTGGTGAATGGTCTGGGTGGGTGGTCGCTTAGCGGCCTTGAGAGGTTCCCTGGACTGCGGGTGCCCCTCCTGATGTATGTCCAATACGCGGCGGAGGGGCCGTCCTCACCAGAAAACCTCTCAGAAAGCCGACGGTCGTCTTGGCAAGGTGAATGCAAGCGGCTACGCCGCTTCCAAGGCGCGGACGGCATTCGCCGACAGGCGCCTAGCGGGGCATGTTGGCGGCCTCAGCTGCCCGCCGTCTGACACGAGCCGAAACCTCCGGGCAGCAGGCGGAATCGGAGCGGGCGCTGCCACATCAGAACGCCGAGTTCAGGTAAAAACGGGAATCCTCCGCGCGTCAGGTGTTTCCGGATCGAGTCCGGCGGCGTTCGGGGAGCGCCGCGATGAGGGTGAACAGGATGAACGCCAACTGCAGGCCCAGCAGCGCCGTGCGGGGGGTCCCGGCGTAACCGACCTGGACTTCGGCCGCGTTCCCCGGCAGCGGGATCGCCACCTGGTGGCTCCAGGCGGTGGCCAGCGGGAACGGCCGACCGTCGATCCGGGCGTACCAGCCGGGCTCGTTCTCCGCGCCGAGGACCAGCGCCCGACCGGCACCGCCCTCGGACACCCGGACCGTGAACAGCGGCAGCTCGGCGGCGACCGGCAACGGCCTCGCCTCTGGTGTCGGGGCAGGCTCGGTTCGCGCCTGCCGCGCGAGGTCCGGCCCGAGCAGCTCCACCTGGCTCCTCGGCATCTGCAACTGCAGGACGCGCCGTCCGTCGGGCAGCCGCTCGTGCTCGGTGGCCAGGCCGCCGGAGAGCTCCGGGATCCGGGAGTCGGCCGGAACCGCGATGAACCCGGTGCCGCGAGCCGCCGTGGCCGCGAGCGCGCCGCGCACCCGCGCGGCGTTGCCGGACTGCAGGTCGTCGTCGACCTGGCGGAGCCAGTCGACGGCCGTGCCGACCGACGCGAGGTCGTCGTCGCCGAAGCGGGGCCCAGTGCCGTCCACGAGCCTTGCGGGTTGCGGCCCGGGATCGAGGATCAGCAGCGAACCTGGCAGATCCGCGGTGGTGTTCTGCTGTGCGCGCAGCGGCCCCCCGATCGTGGCGAACGCGGCGCTGATCGCCAGGCCAAGCAGGCCGATGGCCAGCACCGGCAGCAGGATCTTGGCTGGCACGCGCGGCTTCCGGGCCACCAGCACGATCCAGCCGCACCCGGCCGCGACGATCACCAGCGGTCCACCGGTCCAGCCAATCGTGCTCACGCCGCCGATGATCGGTTGAGCGGGGAGATTGTCCACCAAAGCCGCCAGCGCCCAACCGAAGATCGCGACGGCCGCGCCCGGCAGCATCCGCGGGGACCAGGCCGTGACCAGCGCGACGACCGCGGCGAGGACGAACAACGCGCCGACCAGGCTCGTCGGTGATCCGTCCGGGCTCAACGCCAACAGCCAGGCCCCGGCCGGATCTTCGGTGACCCGCGCACCGATCCCGTGCAACGCCATCTTCGGGTTGCGCAGCAGGACGGAAGGCCACGGCAGCAGGCACGCGACGGACAACAGCGCCACCGCCACCAGCCCGGCCAGCCGGCGTCGATCACGCTGCCCTTCGCTGGGCAACACGACGAAAGACAGCAGGGCGAACACGACCAACGCGATGTGCAGCAGCGGCGCGAACGCACCCAACGCCGCGAGGCCCAAAGCAGTCAGGCACGCCGTCCCCAACCAATGCCCGTCCGACCGCCCGACCACCGAGGCGATCCCGGCCAGCAGCAACGGCACCAGAATGTGCGCGACCACCACGTCCAAACGGCCTTGCCCAGCGGAAAGCGACGCCGCGGGCAGCAAGGCGTAAGCACCGGCGGCGAGGGCTCGCCGCAGTCGGGACACCGGAAGCGCGCGTGTCGCCAGGTAAGCGCTCAACCCCGCGAGCGGAGCACCGAACAGCAGCAGGATCGACACCACTACCGACGGTCCACCTAGGACGGTGCCGAACAACGCGAGCACCAGCAACGACGGGGACGCTGGCGCGCCGGTGCCGCCGTTGACCGGATGCCAGGCCGCCAGGTAGTCGCGCCACGTCGTCGCCAGATCTGCCACCGGTAGCAGCCTGCCGCCTTGCAGGCCGGCCCCGAACCGGTCCGCGAGCAATCCATTGGTGAACAAGGCGAATACCGCCAGCAGGACCGCGAGCACCACGGGCGGCGTCAACAACAGCTCGCGCAGCACCCGCCAGCGGTCGACCGGAACGACCAGCAGATCCGGCCGCGCCGCGTCCCGCTTCGACGGCGACGGCTTCGGCCCCCCTGTCTCCGGCACCGGCACCACGACCAGCCCCGACCGCCCTGGCTTCGCCATCTGCGGCGGCCCTTCTGGAACGGCCTTGATCCGCCAGCCTTCCGGTTCCCGCCCCAAGGCCAGATCCCGCCGCACCCGCTCGCGGACCAAACCCTCGAACCCGGCGCGCGCCCAATTCCGAAGCCGCGCCAACCGACTCGTGAACAGGCCGCGGACGCCGTGCCGGATGGAGATCGTCCCGGCGCGCGTAACCCTTCCTGCCAGCAGGTACAGCCGACCCCCGAGCAATCTGCGCAACACCGCGAGCTCGGCGCGCGACTCGCTCCACCGCCGCAGAGCAGCGAAACCGCACATCCGCAACAACGTCAGGAGGAACAGTCGCGGCAGGCCGAGCAAGAACGCCCCCATCGGAGCGTTGACCAGGAACGTGCGGACCTGGTCGGCGCGCTCCCCGGCCCGGGGACTGCGCCTCGCGACCGCATGCCGCATCCGCGCGGCGGGAGCCCACCGGACGCCGTGCCCGTCCAGGTTGATCCGCCAACCCAGGTCGATGTCCACGTTGTCGGCGAGATCGAGGTCGAAGCCGTTGAGCTGCTCGAAGACATCGCGTCGCACCAGCGCACCGGCCGTCGCCACCGCCAGCGCACCGGACGCCGGTGGCGCGCCGCCGACCAGCTCGGGGTCCAGTTCGGACCGTCCGATGCCGGTCTGCCGATGCCCGGAAGCATCGGTGCTCAGGCCCGCATCCACCACCAGCCGGGGATCCGCCCAGTCCAACCCGAGCGGGCCGAGCAGCGCGGCGGACGAATCTTCCCCGGCAGCGCGCAGCAAATGCTCCAGGCACTCAGGCTCGGGTGCGGAATCGTCGTGCAACAGCCACAACCAGCGCCCCGGATCGGCCCACCTCTTCGTCGCGTGCGCCAACGCTTCCGCGACGGCGGCGCCGAACCGGGTTTCGCGCGGCATCGTGAGCACGTCGTCGACGACGCGATCCGTGCGCGCTCGAGCGAGCAGTTCCGGGGTGCGGTCGTTCGAGCCGGTGTCGACGGCCACCACGTGCCGCGGTCGTTCCGTCAGGTCGCCCAGCGCCGCGAAGACCTCCGGCAGCCAAGTCTCCCCGTCGTGACAGACCAACACCGCCAGCACCGGCGCGACCAAATTGCCCTCCCGCTAACTGATCCACTACCGCGCAACGGTAATGCACCAGGAGCGGAAGAAACCCCCGAATGAAACAGCGTTCACGGGGTGGGCTTTCGCTGGTGGTCGCAGCGGAACCGCGGCCGGCGAGGCCCGACCGGTCAGACCGCGCTGCGCTTGAGCTTCCGGCGTTCCCTTTCGGACAGTCCTCCCCAGATGCCGAAGCGCTCGTCGTGCTGCAGCGCGTACTCCAGGCATTCGGAGCGAACTTCGCAGCCCGCGCAGATGCGCTTTGCCTCCCGGGTCGAGCCGCCCTTCTCCGGGAAGAACGCCTCCGGATCGGTTTGCGCGCACAACGCGCGCTCCTGCCATTCCTGTTCTTCGTCCGTCGCCTCGAACAGCTCGGCCAGGACGTCGAGTTCCACCGCGGTGGCGTCCCCACGCTCCGCGAGGCGGCCATCTCCTGATTCCCACATCGTTGGTCCCCCGATTTCTCCCGTTCCCACCGGCCCTCCCCAGGGCCGGAACAGGACGCACTCCTGCTCGCAGGTCGCCGGTCCCCGCTGCGGGGACTCCGCGCTTCGACGGCGGCGGTGCCGTCGCCGATCGGCCGCGCTGCCTGCCTCTCACCGCGGGCGGCGCCTCGATCGACCGGTACCCGACCGGGTCTCCCGCACCCGATCGGCCGCCGCCACAACGATCCAACCGGCTTCCACCCGAGAAACGATCATTTCAGCGACGAATGACACTGCTGTGATTACACCCGTGTAGCTCCTTGCGGTCAAGCGGAGACCTTCCGTAGGGGGACATCCCTCTCCGCCTCGGGGATGAGCTCAATTCGGCGCATCGCCGGTACTCCTTGTGCCGCACCGCCAGGCCCCCACGATCATGAATACCACCCGGACATCATCTTCGCCGGGGCACAAGCCCGGACGGCCACCGAGTCGTTCGTGGACACTGGAGGACGTGACCAAATCCGCTCTGCGCGTAAGCCCCCTGTTCCTCGGCCTCGTCGGCTTGACCGTGCTCGGCGGCGTGCTCGCCACGCTGGAGAACAACGCCGCCCAGGTCGGCGGCGTGGTGCTGATCGTGCTCGGCGGCTGGGCGACCTCGTTGTGCCTGCACGAATTCGGCCACGCGATCATCGCATTCCGCGGCGGCGACTGGTCGGTACGCGCGAAGGGCTACCTGACGCTGGACCCCCGGCGCTACACCGACCCGGTCCTGAGCATCGTGCTGCCGCTGCTGTTCGTGGCCCTCGGCGGCATCCCGCTGCCGGGCGGCGCGGTGTGGATCAACCACCACGCGCTGCGGTCCCGGCGCACCGAGTCGATGGTGTCGCTGGCCGGGCCGCTGACGAACTTGGTGCTGGGCCTGCTGATCTCGATCGCCGTGGCCGTCGTGCCGACAATGCCGACCGCCTTGTCGGCGGGCCTGTCCTACCTGGCCTTCCTGCAGGTGATCGCGTTCGTGCTGAACATCCTGCCGATCCCCGGCCTGGACGGGTACGGCGCAATCGAGCCGTGGCTGTCCGGTCCGGCCCGCCGGTTCGGCGAGAAGGCGCGGCCGTGGGCGCCGCTGGTGCTGTTCCTGCTGCTGATCGGGGTGCCGTTCGTCGGCAGGGCGTTCTTCGGGCTCGCCTACTTCGTGTTCGGCCTCGCCGGCGGCGACGCGCTCCAGGCCTTCTTGGGCCAAGGGATTTTCCGCAGCATCTTCGGCTTCCTGTGATCGTCCGCCCGACCGGCCGTGAGCGCTTTCCGGTGCCATAGCGCCCAAAAGCACTCACGGCCCACCCAACCATCGGCGGCGGAGAGCTACGATCAGCAACAGCTCGCGCAGTGACCTCGGAGACATCGAGGTTCTCGCCCTCGGGTTCGGCGGGCGTGCGAGGATCGGGGCCGTGAAGGTCGTAGTTCTGGTCGGCGGGGTCGGCGGCGCGCGGTTCCTGCTCGGGGTCAAAGCGGCGTTGGGCTTGCCCGCGATCGGCGAACCGCAGCAGGAGTCCGAGCACGAAGTCACCGCGGTGGTCAACGTGGGCGACGACGCGTGGATGCACGGGCTGCGAGTCTGCCCGGACCTCGACACCTGCATGTACACCCTCGGCGACGGCATCGACACCGAGAAGGGCTGGGGCCGGGTCGACGAAACCTGGTCGGTCAAGGAGGAGCTGGCGGCCTACGGCGCCGAGCCGACCTGGTTCGGGCTCGGCGACCGCGACATCGCCACCCACCTGGTGCGGTCCCGGATGTTGCGCGCGGGCTACTCGCTGTCGGCGGTGACCGAGGCGCTGTGCGACCGCTGGCGGCCCGGGGTCCGGTTGCTGCCGGTCACCGACGAGCGGGTCGAGACGCACGTCGCGATCGACGTCCCCGACCACGGCGACCAGCGGGCGGTGCACTTCCAGGAGTGGTGGGTTCGCTACCGCGCGGAGCCGGAAGCGCACGCGATCGTGCCGGTGGGAGCGGACGAGGCGAAGCCGACGCCGGCCGTGCTGGACGCGATCGCGCAGGCTGACGTCGTGCTGCTGGCGCCGTCGAACCCGGTGGTCAGCATCGGAACGCTGCTCGCGGTGCCGGGCTTCCGCACCGCGCTGCGGGAGACCTCCGCTCCGGTGGTGGGGCTGTCGCCGATCATCGGCGGTCGGCCGCTGCGGGGCATGGCGGACGCGTGCCTGACCGCGATCGGGGTGGACAGCTCCGCCGAGGCGGTCGGTCGGCACTATGGCTCCCGGCAGGACGACGAGGGCATCCTGGACGGCTGGTTGGTGCACACCGGCGACGAGGCCGACGTCCCCGGGGTGCGGGTTCGCGCGGTGCCGCTGTTGATGTCCGATGTGGACGCCACCGCCGCGATGGCGCAGGCGGCATTCGACCTTGCCCGGGAGGGGCGATGAAGGATCACGCGGCCGCGGGTGGGTTGCAGCTGTTCGCGGTGGGCGGGCTGCCCGAGTTCGGACCGGGCGACGACCTGGCCGCGTCGATCGCGGCCGCCGCGCCCTGGCTCAGCGACGGCGACGTCGTGGTGGTCACCAGCAAGGTGGTGTCGAAGGTCGAGGGCCGGATGGTGTCCACGCCCCGCGACCCGGAACTGCGCGACAAGCTGCGCCGCGAGCTGGTGCTGGCCGAGGCCACCCACGTGCTGGCGCGCCGCGAGCGGTTCATGATCACCCAGAACAAGCTCGGCATCGTGCAGGCGGCCTCGGGCGTCGACGCCTCGAACGTCGCGCTGGACCAGATCGCGCTGCTGCCGGACGACCCGGATGCGTCCGCGCGCAAGCTGCGGGCCGGGCTCGCCGAGCGCCTCGGCGTGCAGGTCGCGGTCGTGGTGACCGACACGATGGGCCGTGCCTGGCGGGTCGGGCAGACCGATGTGGCGATCGGCGCCGCCGGTCTGCGCGTGCTGCACCGCTACGCGGGCGCCACCGATTCGCAGGGCAACGAGCTGGCGGTTACCGAGGTCGCGGTGGCCGACGAGATCGCCGGGGCGGCCGACCTGGTCAAGGGCAAGCTGGGGGCGGTCCCGGTCGCCGTGGTGCGCGGGATGACCACCACCGACGACGGGTCGAGCGCCCGCGACCTGGTGCGTCCCGTCGAAGAAGACCTGTTCCGGATGGGCACGGCGGAAGCGCTGGCGCAGGGTCGCCGCGAGGCGGTGCTGCTGCGCCGCTCGGTGCGTTCGTTCGCCGACACCCCTGTGGACGCCGACGCGATGCGCCGCGCCGTCGGTGCCGCGCTGACCGCGCCCGCGCCGCATCACACCCGCCCGGTCCGGTTCGTCTGGCTGCGCGATCGTCCACTTCGGACGAAACTGCTCGACGCGATGCGTACCGCCTGGCTGGAAGACCTGCGCGCCGACGGCCTCTCCGAGGAGGCGGCGCAGCGCCGGGTCGGGCGCGGCGATCTGCTCTACGCGGCGCCGGAGCTGGTGCTGCCGTTCCTGGTCCGCGAGGGCTCGCACGACTACCCCGACCCGAAGCGCACCGAGGCGGAACGGCAGATGTTCACCGTCGCCGGCGGCGCGGCGGTGCAGGGCTTGCTGGTCGCGCTGGCGGCCGAGGAGCTCGGCTCGTGCTGGGTGTCCTCGACGCTGTTCTGCCCGGAAGTCGTGCGGGCCTCGCTCGACCTGCCCGAATCTTGGGAGCCGTTGGGCGCGGTGACGGTGGGCCACGCCGCGGAGCCCGTCGCCGGCCCCCGGGAGCCGCGGGTTCTCGACGACGGATTGGTGGAGCTTTGAGCGGACTTCACGCGGACGCGCTGCGCGTGCTCGATGAGTGGCGAGCGGACGATCCGCAGCAGGAGGCGCTGCGCCACTCCTTCCTGACCTTGCTGGACGCCCGGCAGGACGCCTGCCTGCGGGCGTGCGAGCCGGGCCACGTGACGGCGTCGGCCGTGCTGCTCGACGCCACGGGCGAGAACGTGCTGCTCACGCTGCACCCCCGGGTGGGCAGGTGGTTGCAGCTCGGCGGCCACTGCGAGCCAGCGGACACGTCGCTGGCGGGTGCCGCGTTGCGCGAGGCGACCGAGGAGTCCGGTGTGGACGGTCTGGTCGTGGATCCGGAGCCGGTGCACCTGGACGTGCACCCGATCACCTGCTCGCTGGGCAAGCCGACCCGCCACTTTGACGTGCGCTTCATCGTGCGAGCCCCGGAAGGCGCGGAGCCGGCCCGCAGCGAAGAGTCCCTCGACCTCCGCTGGTGGCCGGTGAACGCGCTCCCCGAAGACACCGACCTCGGCCCCCTGATCACCGCGGCCCGAGCCCGCGGGTAGTCGACGACGGCACCGAGTGCCCGGGTAGCGGCCACGAGCAATTCCGGGTTGGGGTCGCGAGGCCGCTAGGTGGGCGTACGGGGCGGAATGCCGGACTCATGACGCTCCTCACCGGTCTTGGAGCGGGGCGCTTCCCCGGGCTCCCGCGGACGTCGTCGCGGCGATCGCCGCAATTTCAATGGAAATCGGGCCTACGATTTCCATTGAAATTGCGGGCCTCCGAACGGGTGGGCCTCCGAACGGGTGGGCCTCCGAACGGGTGGGCCTCCGAACGGGTGGGCCTCCGAACGGGCGGGCCTTACGACGGGCGGACCTTACATGGTGCGGTAGTTGCGGATTGGCATTCTCGGGGCGTAGCGGGAGCGGTTGACACCTGCCGCTCCGAGGTAGCGGACCGCTCTGTGGCGCTGGCCCTCGTACGGGGCCAGGGCTTCGAGCATTCCTTCGTCGTCCACGGGGTGGCCGACCAGGGCCGTGCCGACGATCGTCGGCAGGTGGAAGTCGCCGACGCTGACCGCGTCCGGGTCGCCCCAGGCCCGTTGGGCGATTTCAGCCGCCGTCCACGGGCCGATGCCCGGCACCTTCTGCAGCAGCTCCCGGCCCTCGACTCCGCGCAGCTCGACCGCTCGCTCCAGGCGTCCGGCCACCGACGCGGCGGCGATCAGCGTGCGGCGGCGGGCTCCGTCGATGCCCGCCCGATGCCACTCCCAGTCCGGGATTCGGCGCAGCTGCACCGGATCAGGCACCACCCAGAGCTTCGCCACCGGTCCCGGGGCGCGGCTGCCGAAGCGCCAGCAGAGCTCCCGCCAGGACCGCCACGCCTCCCGGTTGGTGACCTTCTGCTCCAGCACCGCGGCGACCAGGACGTCCCAAACCCGCCCCGAAGTGCACAACCGCACTCCCCGCGATGCGCGCCGGCCGCGCTCGACGACGTCGTGCACCGCGACGAAACCGGTGTCGTCATCGGAATCCCCGAGCAGGTCCGGGACGTTGTCCAGCACGGAACGCGCGCCCTGCCCCCACGCCGTCGCGGTCACCGTTGCCGTGCCGTCCTTCTGCAGCCGCAGCGTGGTCGGGCCGGTCCGGGTCGTGGTTGCCCACCAGACCTCGCCCGACGCATCCACCCGCGTGGTCGGATCACCGCTCCCCCGGCGCAACGGCGCCAGCACCCGCGGCAGGTCCAGCGGGTACGACGGGCGCCAGGTTCGGGTCAGGGCATCGCTCATGCTGCTCCGAAAGTACGCCGTCAGTCCGCGGAGAAGCGGACGCCGCGGTCGGGCAGCTCAACGCCCGGCCACACCCGCACCCCGTTCAGCAGTTCGCAGTCCGCACCGATCCGCGCGCCGTCGCCGATGATCGCGTCGTGCAGCACGGCACCCGCACCGATCGTCGCGCCGCTGCCGATCACGCTCCGCTCGATCACGGCATTCCGCTCGATGCGAACCCCATCGAAAAGCACGGATTCGACGACGCGCGCCCCGGGCTCCACCACGCTTCCCTTGCCGACCGCGGTCCCGCCGCAGACTTCCGCATCGGCGGCGACCTCCGCGCCGTCCAGCACCAGTGCCTCGCCGCGTTCACCGGGCAGCGCGTTCGACGGCGCCGTGCCCAGCACCAGGTCCGCCGAGCCGCGGACGAACGCCGCCGGGGTTCCCATGTCCAGCCAGTACGAGGTGTCGATGTAGCCCTGCACGGTCGCGCCCGAGGCCAGCAACTGGGGGAAGGTCTCGCGTTCCACCGACACCGGCCGCCCCGCCGGGATCGTGTCGATCACCTCGCGGCGGAACACGTAGCAGCCCGCATTGATCTGGTCGACCGGCGGGTCCTCGGTCTTCTCCAGGAACGCGGTGACCCGCCCGTCGGCATCGGTGGGCACGCAGCCGAACCAGCGCGGGTCGGCGACCTTGACCAGGTGCATCGTCACGTCCGCCGCGGCGCCGCGGTGGGTTTCCAGCAGCTTCGCCAGGTCCACCCCGGAAAGGATGTCGCCGTTGAACACGAGCACGTCGTCGGCGGTGAGCCGGTCCGCGACGTTGCGGATCGCGCCCGCGGTGTCCAGCGGCTCCGGCTCGACGACGTACTCCAGACGCAGGCCGAACTCGGAGCCGTCGCCGAAGTGCTCCGCGAACACCTCCGCCTTGTAGGACGTGCCGAGCACCACGTGCTCGATGCCGGCCGCCCGGATCCGGGACAGCAGGTGGCTCAGGAATGGGACTCCGGCGGTCGGCAACATCGGCTTGGGCGCCGACAGGGTCAGCGGCCGCAGCCGCACGCCCCGACCACCTACCAGCACTACCGCTTCCGCCGTCGGCGACGCGGCCGGGTCCTGCGAATCCGCGGACATCGGCGTTGATCCTCCTCTACCTGATGGACTTCAGTGACGAAAACCCATTAGGGGGAATACTCTGGCAGGGGCAACGGCATAATGAACACCGGGCCCGCCCACAGTGGCCGTGCCCACTTCGACGCCAGCCCACGCGAACCACCGACTGCGAACGACTGAGAGGGCATCCACATGGACCCGCGTCGCCGAGCCGACGAAGCACTTGCTCGCGCGCGGGCACGTGGCGCGTTCGTCGTTACCCCCGACAATGCCACCTCGCCGATGGATGCCGCGAGCACCGTTCGCATCCCGCGCGAGGTCGTCAACCAGGCCGACTCCGCGGACGCCACGCAGGTGCTCCCGCCGCAGGGCCAGCAGCACCCGCAGCAGCAGTCCCTGCGCCAGCGGCTGGAGCCGCAGCACGGCGGCTGGCCGACGGAGGATTACGGGCAGGGCCAGCAACATCTGCCGCCGAACCCGTACCACACGCAGCGCGGACCGAACGAGTTCGGCCCGCTGGGTTCGCAGGCGAACCAGTACCCCCACTGAGGCCGCGCTGCGAGCGCGGGACTGCGGCGGCAACTCCCGCGCGGAGGACGCCACTCGAACTCAGCGCGTCGCGATGCGCGCGCGAGCGGTCAGCGCCGCGCGAAACGCGAACCGCAGCGGGGCCCAGACCGGCCCCCGGTAGCGGTCGGCGAGGTAGCGGTAGGCGCTGCGGTGGTGTTCGACCAGCATCCGCTTCGAGGAGCCCGAGGTCGAGTGCCCGCCGATGTGCATGATCTCCGCGCTCGGCACGTAGACGTTCAGCCAGCCCTTCTTGCCCAGCCGGTCGCCGAGGTCGACGTCCTCGAAATACATGAAGTAGCGCGGGTCGAAGCCGTCGATGGAGTCGAAGGCCTCGCGGCGCAGCAGCAGGCAGGAACCCGACAACCAGCCCGCCGGGCGCTCGGTGATCGCCGCCTCGGACTGGCGGTAGGCGCTGGACCACGGGTTCTTCGGCCAGATCTTGCCCAGCAGCGCGTGTCCGGCGCCGCGGCCGATCGACGGCAGCAGCCGGGCCGACGGGTAGACGTCGCCGTTGGGTTCCTTGATCAGCGGGCCGAACGATCCCCCGCGCGGCCAGCGCTTGGCGGCGGCCAGGAGTTCGTCGAGCGAACCGGCACTCCACTCCAGGTCGGGGTTGGCGACCACGACCCAGCCGTACTCGTCGCCGAGTTCGGCCATGCCGCGGTTGGCGGCGCTGCCGTAGCCGAGGTTGCCGCCGGTGGGCACGAAGTCGACGTTCGCGCGTGCTGCGGCGGCCTGTTCCGGAACGCCGTCGGTGGAACCGTTGTCGGCGAGGATCACCCGGACCGACCGGTCCGTCGCCTTGTTCAGCGTGTCGAGGAACTGCTCCAGGGTCTCGCCCGGGGAGTAAGTCACGGAGACAACGGCGAGTTCGTCGCCGTAGGTGCGCGCGTCGGTCACGCCACCATATTCTGCCGAACGCCGCCTACCGGACAGCCACCCGACCGGAGTTCCATGTGGAATTCATCGCCCGCGCACCGGCAGAAGCCCCGTTTTGCCTGGTCAGGGCTCGTGTGCGTTTGGGGTCGCCAGGGCACCCCAAAGCACTCACGAGTCGGGGCTGCTCGTGGTCAGCGGGTGCGGGTGTGGATGTGGTGGGCTCTGGCGAAGGCCGTGCGGTGCTGGGTCGCGCAGGACGCCCAGGTGAACTCCTTCGCGCGGAGTTGGGCCGCCGCGGCCAGCGCGGCTCGGCGGGCCGGGTCGTCCAGCAGCTCCGTCAGGCCAGCCGCGATGTCGCCCGCGCCCACGCCGCAGTAGGCGACGGCGTCGCCGCCGACCTCCGGGAGGCTCAGCCGCCGCGTCGTTAGGACCGCGGCACCGCAGGCCATCGCCTCCAGCACAGGCAGGCCGAAGCCCTCGCCGATGCTCGGGTAGGCGACCAGGTGGGCGCCGCCGAGGAAGCCGGCCAGCTGCTTGAACGGCAGATAACCGGCCCGGATCACCCGGATCCGGTGCGGCACGGCCTCCAGCGCCCGTTCGACGCGGGTATCCCAGCCCGGCTGACCGGCCAGCACCAGCGCCGGCGAGTCGGTGCGGCCCTGGCAGGCCAGCATGAAGCCGCGGATCAGCGCCGGCACGTTCTTGCGCGGTTCCAGTGCGCCGAGGAACGCCACGTACGGCTGGTCGTGCAGGCTCAGCCGCTCGCGCACCTCCCGGATCTCCTCCGTTGTCGGCGGGTGGAACCGGTCCGGGTCGACGCCGTGGTACATGACAGGCATGCGGGCGCGGTCCGCACGTACGGCGCGGGACAGCTCGGCCGCGGTCGCCTTGCTCGGCACGATGCACAGCGTTGCGCGACGCAGCGCGGTGCGCGTCCACGCGCGGAAGAACCTGGCCTTGACCGGCGAGTGGACCGCCGGGTTGGTGAAGAAGGTCGCATCGTGCAGGGTGACCACCGACGCGGCCGGGTTGGCCAGCGGCGTCGTGTAGTGCGGCGAGTGCAGGACGTCGATCCCGAGCCGGCGCACCAGCAGCGGCAGGGTGGTCTGTTCCCAGGTCAGGCGGGCGGTCCGGGTCGCGACGGCTTCGGTGGCGGGCACGACTTCGGTGCGCGGCGCGCTGGTCGCGTACAGCTCCGCGTCGCGCGGTTGGCAGGCGACGGTGAGCCGGGCGCCGTCCGCGTCCAGGGCCGCCAGCAGGGAGTCGACGTACCGGCCGACGCCGCCTCGATCCGCGGGGACTGCGGTGGCGTCGATGAGAATGTGCGGCTCGCCTCTGTGCACCTGAGCAGATTACGGTGCGGATGCCCGGGCCCGTGACGAGTGGACGAAAATGTGTTCTGCCCTGCTTTGCCCGGTGCGCCAATGCCCGGGTTCCCGGTTTGCACCGTGCTGGCCGCGAAATCAGCCGGCGATGTCGAGGTGCACGCGCCAGACTTCCAGCGCCGCCTGCTGCCAGGTGAAATCCGCGACCCGCCGGGTTCCGGCCGCGATCAGTTCGTTCCGGCGAGCGGGACCGTCGACGACGGTGCGCAAGGCTGCGGCGAGCGCGGACGGGTCGGCACGCGGGACAGTTACACCGGCTCCACCTGCGACCTCGACCAGAGCCGGCGCATCGGAATGCACGATCGGCACGCCGAGCGCCATCGCCTCGACAAGCGGGAGGCCGAAGCCTTCCGCGAGGCTCGGCGCGGCCAGCGCCGTCGCGTTCCGCAGCAGGGCGGCGAGTTCTGCGTCGGAAACCGACTCCAGCACGCGCACATGTGGCAAGCCGCACTCGGCGGCGATCCGCGGCACGTCGACGTCGCCCCAGCCTCGACGGCCGACGATCAGCAGCGGCACGTCCGGGGCGGTGGGTTCGGCCATCGCCCGCACCAGGTGTTCGTAGCCCTTGCGCGGCTCAACCGTGCCGATCGCCAGCACGTACCGCGCGGGCAACGCCAGTTCCGCGACCGTGGCAGGGTCCGGTTCGACCAGCAGGGATGGGGTGACGCCTTCGCCGATGACCTGCAGGCGAGCGTTGATCGGGATGCGCTTCGCGAGATCGTCGGCCACTGCGGCGGTCGGCACGACCAGTGCGTCGGCGTGCCGCGCGGCGCGGCTGATCGCCCGTCGGTGCCAGGAAACTCCGTGCGGCGTCAGCGTTTCCGGATGCGTCCACGGAACCGTGTCGTGCACGGTCACCACCAGACCGCGCCCGCTTTTCGCGGGTGGCGCGAGGGGCGTCATGGCGTGCACCGAGTCGCCGCCCGGCCAGAACGGGAACCCCCGCTCCCAAGCGGCGATCAGCGCGCGGCGCGGGACCGGCAGCACCCGCGGCCCGTGGACGCCGGGAACCCGGGCCGCTTCGGGATCGCCGCCGCGGCTGACGACGCTGCTCAGCTCCCACCCGCTAGGCGCGGTTTCGGCCATCGCGCGCAGCAGCTCCCGTGTATAGCGCCCGGTTCCGCCGGGAACCGGGGCGAGCAGCTGTTCGGTGATCGCGACGAGCTCGGGCACCCGCACAGCTTCCCGCACCCGCAGGCTGGGGCGACCGCCGGTTCCCGAGCTCGACGTCCAGCGCCGCCCCACGAAGCCGCCGACCGGGCCGTTATCGCAGGTGGTCAAGGCTGTGCGAGATCGAGGACCGGGGACTGCGAGCAGCTCGGTGGCGCTGGTGGGTAACGTCTTCGGGCGTGACGGCGTCGGAACGGGTGCGCAGCACCGTGGTCGTGGTGACCTGGCGAGGACGGGACCACATCGAGGCGTGCCTGGACGCACTGGCGGCCCAAGACCGTCCACATCGGACGCTCGTGGTCGACAACGCCTCCGACGACGGCACGGCCGACCTGGTCGCCGCCCACCCGTCGGCGCCGGAAGTGCTGCGGCTACGCCGCAACACCGGCTACGCCGGCGGAATCGCCGCCGCGCTCGACCGCATCCGCACTCCTTACGTCGCGTGGCTAAACGACGACGCTGCGCCAGCCTCCGGCTGGCTCGCGGCGCTCGAGGGCGCGCTCGACGCGGACGGCTCCGCCGCCGCAGCGTCCTCCGTGCTCCGCACGCCGGACGGCCGCGTGCAGTCCGCCGGCGTGCGCCTCACCGCCGACGGCCACGGCGCTGACGCGCCTGATGCCTCCGGCGGCGTGTTCGGCTTCTGCGGCGGCGCGGCGCTGCTACGCACCGCGCACCTCCGTTCCGCTGGCGGCGTGCCGGCTCACTTCTTTTGCTACTACGAGGACACCGACGCCGCGTGGCGGCTCCGCCTAGCCGGGCATCGGATCGTACCGGCGCCCGACGCCGCCGCCTCGCACCTGCACGGCGCGACGACGCTGCCGGGTTCGGCATTGTTCCACCGCTGGAACGAGCGGAACCGCCTGCTCACGCTGCTTCGCTGCGCTCCCGCTGCGGTCGCGGCGCGAGAGCTCGCCCGCTTCGCGGCGATCACCTTCGCCTTGCCGTTACGGCGCGCAACCGGGGATCGTTGCGTTCCCGACGCAGCGAACTTCCGCGTCGCCTTGCGGCTCGGCGTACTGGCCGAGGTCGTCGTTTGCCTGCCCGCGGCGCTCCGCGCCCGGCATCAGATCGGCCGGGCGGCCCGGGTTCCGCGGCACGAAGTCTGGGAGACGTGGGCAGGCGCTTGAATCCAGCACCCGCCCTCCCGTAGGGCTCGTGAGTGTTCCTATCGGTAAGAACCGGAACGAACACTCACGAGCCCTACCCAGTCCGTTCGCTCCACCCAACACACCCACCCGAACCGACACGCCCCGGCATGTCGGTCGGCGGCTCGAGGTGTCGGGATGGTCGCGATTTCTCCGACACCCCGCAGGCCGTGCCGGGCGATGGTGCACGCTTTAGGACGTGGCTGAATTGTCCGACCGCAGCAACCTGCCCGTGGTGTCGGTGATCGTGGTCAACTACCGCGGCGCGGACGACACCATCACCTGCCTGCGCGCGCTCCGCGAGGATCTCGACTACCCGGCCGACCGGCTGGAGGTGATCTGCGTCGACAACGCCTCCGGTGACGGCAGCGCCGAGCAGATCCGGGCCGCCGCGCCGGAGGTGCGGCTGATCGAGTCAGACACCAACCGCGGTTTCGCCGGCGGGTGCAACCTCGCGGCGCGCAACGCCACCGGCCAGGTGCTGGCCTTCCTCAACAACGACGCCAGGCCGGACCGCGACTGGGTTCGGGCGGCCGTCGCGGTGCTGCGGTCGGAGCCGACCGTGGGCGCGGTCGCCAGCAAGGTCCTGGACTGGGAGGGCCGGCACATCGACTTCGTCGACGGCGGCCTGACCTGGTTCGGCATGGGCTACAAGCGCCACGCGGGCGAGGTCGACGACGGTTCGCACGACGCGGCGCGGGATGTGCTGTTCGGGACCGGTTCGGCGCTGTTCGTGCGGGCCGAGCTGTTCGCCGCCCTCGACGGCTTCGACGAGCGCTTCTTCATGTTCTACGAGGACGTCGACCTCGGCTGGCGGTTGAACCTGCGCGGCTGGCGCGTCCACTACGAGCCGCGCTCGCTGACGTTCCACCGCCACCACGCGTCGATGGCCGACGTGTCCTCGGCGCGGGAGCACTACCTGCTGGAGCGCAACGCGCTGGCGGCGCTCTACAAGAACGTCTCCGACGAGACGCTGGCGAAGGCGCTGCCCGCCGCGATGGCGCTGTCCGTACGACGCGCCACCGCGCGCGGCGAGATCGACCCGACGCAGCTGGAGATCACCCGGCGCGGCGACCACGAGGACGACAGCCCGGTTCCGATCGACCGCTCCGCGCTGGCCGGGATGCTGGCCATCGACCAATTCGTCGAGATGCTGCCGTCGCTGAAGCGGTCCCGAGAAGAGGAGCAGCAGGCGCGCGTGCGCACCGACGCGGACCTGGTGCCGCTGATGCGCAAGGCGATGGAGCCCGCCTACCCGCTGCCGCGCTACCTGGCCGCGCACGACGCCCTGGTCGAGGCGTTCGAGCTGGACGGGGTCTTCGGCCGCCCGCGGAAGGTCGTGGTGATCACCGGCGACGCGGTCACCGAGCGGATGGCCGGCCCGGCGATCCGCGCGTGGCACATGGCCGAGGTTCTCTCCGCCGAGCACGAGGTCCGGTTGGTCAGCGTCAACGCGCTGGTCAGCCCGCCGGAGTCGGGTTTCGCAGTGGTCGCGGCGAAACCGCGCGAGCTCGGTGCCCACGTCGACTGGGCGGACGTCGTGGTGCTGCAGGGCCACGTGCTGGAGATGGTGCCGGCGCTCAAGCACGTCGGGTCCACCAAGGTCGTGGTGTGCGACGTCTACGACCCGATGCACCTGGAACTGCTGGAACAGGGTCGCGACACCGACGACGAGCGGCGTGCGAAGGACCTGACCGGCGTCACCAAGGTGCTCAACGCCCAACTGCAGCGCGGCGATTTCTTCCTCTGCGCCTCGGAGCGGCAGCGGCACTTCTGGCTGGGCCACCTCGCCTCGCTGGGGCGCTTGACCCCCGGCCTGTACGACAACGACCCGACGGTCCGCTCGCTGCTCTCGGTCGTGCCGTTCGGCCTGCCGTCGGTCGCGCCGCGCCGCACCGGCCCGGCGATCAAGGGCAACCGGTCCGGCATCGCGTCCGAGGACAAGGTGGTGCTGTGGGCCGGCGGCGTCTACAGCTGGTTCGACCCGCTGACGCTGCTGCACGCGGTGCACCGGCTTTCCCAGCAGCACGACGACGTCCGGCTGTTCTTCCTCGGCATGAAGCACCCGAACCCGGACGTGCCGGAGATGGGCATGGCCGAGCAGACCCGCGGCCTGGCCCGGCGGCTCGGGCTGACCGACAAGTTCGTGTTCTTCAACGAGACCTGGGTTCCCTACGGCGAGCGGCAGAACTACCTGCTCGATGCGGACTGCGGCGTCACCACTCACTTCGAGCACGTGGAGACGACGTTCGCGTTCCGCACCCGCGTACTGGACTACCTGTGGTCCGGGCTGCCGGTGGTGACCACCGACGGCGACTCGTTCGCCGACCTGGTGCGTGCGGAGGGCATCGGGGTCGTGGTGCCAGCCGAGGATCCGGACGCGCTGGCCGCGGCGCTGGAGAAGACGCTCTACGACGAGGAGTTCGCCGCCGAGTGCCGCCGCCGCATCGCCCCGGTCCGCGAGCGGTTCACCTGGGAGTCGGTGCTCGCGCCGCTGACGGAGTTCTGCCGCGACCCGCGCCCGGCCGCGGACCGGCTCAAGGCGAGCGCGCCGCTCGTGCGCAGCCCGCAGCTGAACCGGGTCGAGACGGTGCGCCGCGACATCGCGCTGCTGCGCGAATACCTCGACGTGGGCGGGCCTTTCGAGGTCGCGAAGCGGGCCACCGGCCGGCTTCGGCGGCTCGCCGGCGAGCGGTTCCGTGGCCGCTGACCTGCGCGTCGTACTGGACGGCACCCCGCTGCTCGGTCGGCGCACCGGGATCGGGCGCTACACCGCGTCGCTGGTGGCCGAGCTTGCGGCCCTTGTGGACGTTCGGCTGATCGGGCTCACCACGCGCGGCTGGCGGGAGTTGCGTTCGCTGGCCCCGGCCGGAACGCGCGCGGTGGGGCCGCCGATCCCGGCGCGTGTCGTGCGGAAGCTCTGGCAGCGGGGAACTTTCCCGCCGGTGGAGCTGCTCGCCGGGGCGGCGCAGGTGGTGCACGGCACGAACTTCGTGCTGCCACCGTCGATCCGAGCGGGCGGCGTGGTGACGGTGCACGACCTGGCGTTCCTGGACGATCCGTCGCTGGCCGGGCCCGACTTGCCCGAGCTCGTGCGGAGTTCCGCCCGGCGGGCGCGGATGGTGTGCACGCCGACGGCTGCGGCCGCCGATGCCGTCAGCTCCCGCCTCGACGTCCCGCGGGGCAAGGTCACGGTAACTCCGCTCGGCGTCGATCCGGAGTGGTTCTCCGCAACACCAATGCACTCCGACCTTCTGGTCCACTATGGGCTCCCGTCGGAGTACCTGCTGTTCGTCGGCGCCGAGGGCCCCCGCAAGGGACTCCCGGGGCTGCTGGAAGCCTTGGAAGCCAAGGGGTCCGGCCTACCGCCACTGGTAATCGCGGGCCCCGGCGAAGCGGGAACCCACAACGGGGTCATCCGCACCGGCTACCTCCCGGAAGACCACCTGCGCCGCCTGGTCGCGGGAGCCAGCGCCCTCGTCCTCCCCTCCCGCGACGAGGGATTCGGCCTGCCGGCCCTGGAAGCACTCGCCTGCGGCACGCCGGTGGTGTGCTCGGACATCCCAGCCCTCCGCGAAGTCACGGCGGACCAAGCGATCCGCTTCCCCTACGGCGACCCGATGGCGCTCAACGAAGCCCTGCAGCAAGCCCTGACCAGTCCCCCAGACGCGGAAAAGGGCCGTGCCCAAGCAAAAACCTTCACCTGGCGGACCTGCGCCGAAGCAACCCTGAACGCATACCGACTCGCCGCAGGCTGAACGCCTCAGACAAGCGTCAGGCCAGGCTCCCGGTCATGCCCCCGGGCCGCCTGGCCTTTCTTCCGTCTCCCCGCGGGATCAGGCAATGCTCCTTGTGCACACCGCGCCAGGCCGCACCAGCCGACATCGCGTCGAAGCTGCCCTGCAGGGGCGACTCGCGCCCTTCGGGTGACCGGTCAGCGGGGCCGGAGGGTTTCGCCGTCTTTCTCGAAGGCCGCCGCCAGGGCTTCCCGCCAGGTGCGCATCGGGGTCAGGCCCGCCTCTCGCCAGGCCGCGTCGGACAGGACCGAGTAGGCCGGGCGATGCGCCGGGAGGGGGAAGTCCGCCGTCGTGCACGGGTGGACGCGGTTCTCGTCCAGGCCGAGTTCCGCGAAGATCGCCCGCGCGAACTCGCACCAGGTCACCTGGCCGGAGTTGGTGCAGTGCAGCACCTTCTGCTCCGGTCCGCGGCGTTCGGCGACCCGTTCGGCTAGTTCCAGCAGGCCGCTCGCCAGGTCCGCCGCCCACGTCGGCGAGCCGATCTGATCGTCCACAACGGACAGCGTGTCGCGCTCCCCGGAGAGGCGGATCATCGTTTTCAGGAAGTTCTTGCCGCTCGCGCCGTACACCCACGCCGTGCGCACCACCCAGGCCCGCGCGCCGGACTCCAGCACCGCCCGTTCGCCTTCGAGCTTGGTGCGCCCGTAGACCGATCGCGGTCCGGTCGGGTCCGTCGGCTCGTACGGCCGGGCCCCATCACCGGGGAACACGTAATCCGTCGACACGTGCACCAGGGGCAGACCGCTGCTGCGGCACGCTTTCGCCAGCGAGGCCGCGCCTTCGGCGTTGATCCGGGCCGCGCGGTCTGGGTCGGACTCGGCCGCGTCCACCGCCGTGTACGCCGCCGCGTTGATCACCACCGGTCGCAACTCGGCGTCCTTCGCCGTCTCCGCGAAGGATCCCACCGCGTCGGCGACCTCCTCGGCGTCGGTGACGTCCAGTTCCCGGGAACCCGGCCGGTGCACCAGCGTCCCCGGCCGCGCGGCGAGTATCCGGGCCAGCTCCGAGCCCAGCTGGCCGCGGCCGCCGGGCACCAGCACGGCGAGGCGGCTCATCGCGCCACCGCCGATCGGGCCTTCAGCGGCTCCCACCAGTCGCGGTTGTCCTGGTACCAGCGGATCGTCTCGCGCAGCCCGGTCTCGAAGTCGACCTGCGGCGCGTACCCCAGTTGCTCGACGATCTTGCGGTGGTCCACCGAGTAGCGGCGGTCGTGACCCTTGCGATCGGTGACCGGCCGCACCACCGACCAGCCGAGGCCAAGCTCCGCCAGCAGCCGCTCGGTCAGCTCCTTGTTCGTCAGTTCGGTGCCGCCGCCGATGTTGTAGATCTCGCCCGCGCGCCCGGACTCGGCCACCAGCTGGATGCCCCGGCAGTGGTCGCTTACGTGCAGCCAGTCCCGCACGTTGAGCCCGTCTCCGTAGAGCGGCACCTGGATGCCGTCCACCAGGTTCGTGATGAACAGCGGCAGCACCTTCTCCGGGAACTGGTAGGGCCCGTAGTTGTTGGAGCAGCGGGTGATGCACACCGGCAGGCCGTGGGTGCGGTGGTAGGCGCGGGCCAGCAGGTCCGAGCCTGCTTTCGCCGCCGAGTACGGGGAATTCGGCTCCAGCGCGTGGTCCTCGGGCCACGAGCCGTCCTCGATGGAGCCGTAGACCTCGTCGGTGGAAACGTGCACGAACTTGCCGACCCCGGCGTCGAGTGCGGCCTGCAGCAGCACGTTGGTGCCGACGACGTTGGTGGTCACGAAGGCGTCCGAGCCGGTGATCGAGCGGTCGACGTGGGTTTCGGCGGCGAAATGCACCACCACGTCCGCGCCGGACATCAGGCCGCCGACCAGTTCGCGGTCGCAGATGTCGCCGCGGACGAACTTCAGCCGGGGGTTGTCCGCGACCGGCGCCAGGTTCGCCTCGTTGCCGGCGTAGGTGAGCTTGTCGAGCACAACCACGTCGGCGTCGGCGAACGCGGGGTACGCACCACCGAGCAGCTGCCGAACGTAGTGCGAGCCGATGAAGCCGGCTCCGCCGGTGACCAGAATCCGCATCGTGCCCTTCCTCGCCGGGATTTCGCGGCCCGCTGCAGGTCCGCGTCCGCAGTCTGGCATGACACACCGAGCTACGAAGCAGGCTCCCGCGTTACGCAACGTGACACAGTCGGTTCACCTTATGAGTGATATCACCACTGTTACTGGGACCTGCCCAACCGCCCCGAGAACACCGCTAACCTGCATCCGGAACACGAGCAAAATCACTTCCCGAACGTGTAACGCCCGCCGGCAGGCCAAGGAGGATTCGTGGAGGACCGGCCGAGGTGGCCAGGCGGCCCGCAAGGTCAGCCCGGCAGACCCGTTCCGCCCCGCGGACCCGGTGCCCAGGGTCGGCCCGGGGTCGGCGTCACCCCGCCGAGCAGTCGTCGCGGCGGAGCCGCCCCACCTCCCAGCGGCCCCGGCCGCCGGTCCGCCCAGAGTGACGCTCGTCGCCGTTCTCCCACCCGTTCGGGGAATGCGCAGGTTCCCCCGGAAGGCGATGTCTGGCAACGGCGACGCAACCACCGGGGCGCGCGCACCTTCGGCCGGACGCTGTTCGCGCTGCTGTCCGTGCTGGTGCTGAGCGCCACCGGGTTCGGCTGGGCGATGTTCCGGCCCGGCGGCGGCAACACCTCCACCGCCGACGTCATCGGCGAGGGCCTCAGCGCCCCGGACGGCGCCACCGACATCCTGCTGATCGGCAACGATAGCCGCACCGACGCCTACGGGAACCCGCTGCCCGAGAACGTACTGCGGGAACTGCGCACCAGCTTCGACGGCGGCGACCTCACCGACGCGATGATCCTGGTCCGCATCCCCAACGGCGGGCAGAGCGCCAGCGCGATCTCCTTCCCCCGCGACACGCTGGTCGACATCGGTCTCGGGGAGGGCAAGACCAAGCTCACCGAGACGATGAACCGCGGCAAGCAGGCCGAAGTGGCGAAGCTGAAGAAGCAGGGCATCACCGACGAGAAGGAACTCGACGAGAAGTCGAGGCTGGCCGGGAAGCAGTTGCTGCTGCGCACCATCGAGAACATCACCGGCGTCAGCATCGACCACTACGCCGAGGTCAACCTGCTCGGCTTCTACGACGTGACCAACGCCATCGGCGGTGTCGAGGTCTGCCTGAAGGACGACACCAAGGACTCCATGTCCGGCGCGAACTTCCGCAAGGGCCAGCAGACCATTCAGGGCGCCGACGCGCTGGCCTTCGTCCGCCAGCGGCACGGCCTGATCAACGAACTGGATCGCGGCAAGCGCCAGCAGGTCTTCATGTCCGCGCTCGTCCGCAAGGTCATGTCCACCGGGACGCTGACCAACCCGGCCAAGCTGACCGAACTGGTCAACGCCATCCAGAAGTCGGTGATCCTGGACCCCGGGCTGGCCAGCGATGTGCTGGGATTCGCCCAGCAGATGCAAGGCATCGCGAGCGGCGACGTGCAGTTCTTCACCGCCCCGGTGCACCTGGTCGGCTCCTCCGGGTCGGAGGACGTCACGATCAACATCCCGGAGGTCAGGCAGTTCGCCGCGGATTTGCTGCTGTCGCCGCAGGAACGGCAGCAGAAGCAGATCGCGGTGCAGGCCCGGGCGGACATCTCGGTCAGCGTCTTCAACTCCTCCGGCGTCAGCGGCCTGGCCGCGCGGGTGCTCGACGAGATCTCCGGGCAGGGCTACAAGGCCGGTGGCAGCTCCAACGCCGAGTCCATGGACCGCTCGGTCATCTACTACGCAGCCGGTGAAGAGGCGGCCGCGAAGCAGGTCTCGGACGCTCTCGGCGGGGTGCCCACGGAAGCACGCTCCAGCGTCAAAGCCGGCAGCGTGCAGGTCTACCTGGGCAAGGACTACAAGGGCCCGGGCACGCAGAACTTCGCCGGTGCCCAGACCGTTCGGCTCGACGGGCTGCGCCAGGCCGCGCCGCTGCCAGCTCAGACGGCACCCGACGAGGAGCCGGTTATCACCGCGGACGGCGTGCCCTGCGTGCGATGACCGGCATCACCAGGGCGATGTGAGCGCGTCTTCCCCGCGAGGTTTCAGCCACGGTTAACCGCCGTGCTGCCGCCAGGGGGTTTCCCGGGCGGCTAACCTAGCTCGTCGGCAGGACAAACGGTTGGGGGAGAACGAAATGGGCGAACCGGAACAGGAACCGGAAGCGGCGGCATCGAGCCATCCGCGCCGGTCCGGGGTCCGCATCGCCGGGCGCAGCGCGATCGCGCTGATCTCGGCCGTCGTGCTCGCCCTCACCGCCATCGGCTGGATCGTGGTGGACCGGCTCAGCGACGTCACCTCGGCGAAGGTTCTCGCCGAAGTGCCGCAGACGCCACCCGCCGACGACGGCGCGACGGACGTTCTGCTGGTCGGCAGCGACAGCCGCACCGACGCGCAGGGCAACCCGCTGCCGGAGAGCACGCTGAAGCAGCTGCGCACCGAGGCGGACCGGGGCCTTAACACGGACAGCCTCGTGGTGATCCGGATCCCGCACAACACCACGCAGCCGACCGCCGTGTCGATTCCGCGCGACACCTACACCAATGTGCCGGGCAGCCGCCCGGAGAAGATCAACGCCGTCTACGGGCTGACGAAAGGAGCCACGGCGGCGAAGCTGCGGGCCGACGGCGTGCCGGAGGCGGAGGTCGAGCACAACGCGCGGCTGGCCGGGCAGCGCGCGCTGGTGCAGACCGTCCAGAACCTCACCGGGCTGCGCATCGACCACTACGCGGAGATCAACCTGCTCGGGTTCTTCGAGCTCACCGAGGCCGTCGGCGGGGTCGACATCTGCCTGCAGCAGGCCACCAGCGACAAGGATTCCGGCGCGGACTTCACCGCGGGACGGCACACCATCTCCGGCGGCGACGCGCTGGCGTTCGTGCGACAGCGGCACGGCCTGCCGCGCGGCGACCTGGACCGGATCGTGCGCCAGCAGGTGTTCATGGCCGGGCTGGCCAACAAGGTGCTGTCCGCCGGCACGCTCACCGACCCGGGGATGATCAACGACCTGGTCCAGGCCACCCGCCGCGCGGTGGTGCTCGACGACGGCTGGGACCCGCTGGGCTTCGTGCAGCAGATGCAGGAACTGGCCGCGGGGCGAGTCACGTTCGTGACAATGCCGGTGATCGACAACGGCGCCCGCGACGACCGCGGGCAGTACATCGTCAGCGTCGAGCCGGCGGCGGCGCAGGCCTTCTTCGGCAAGCTGATCACCCCGGGACCGCCGCGGCTGGCCGCGACGCCGCGGCTGCGCCTGGACGGCACGGCGCGCACCCAGCAGCCGATCACCTCCGACGGCGGAATCCCCTGCGTCAACTAGCACCCCGGCTACGGCTGGTCGAGGTACGTGAGTGGTTTCCGGTGCTGTGGCGCCCAAAAACGCTCACGGTACTCCACCTGCACAAGGTGCTCCCGAAGCTCGGGATCTCCGGCCGCGGGACAGCTCCGCGACTTCGGCCTCGGGCCGTGACCGTTACGCTCGCACCATGAGCGTTACCCAGGCACTGCTCGGTCCGCTGCTGGCCAGCGGGGCGCCGAAACCGCTGATCACGCACTACGACGACGCCACCGGTGCGCGCATCGAGCTGTCCCGCGCGACCACCGCGAACTGGGCGGCGAAGACGGCGAACTGGCTGGTCGACGAGCTCGACCTGGAGCCGGGCACGCCGGTCCTGGTGGCGCTGCCGGCGCATTGGCAGACCGTCGGGGTGCTGCTGGGGGCTTGGTGGTGCGGGGCGCACATCACGGACGACCCGCAGGGCGCCGAGGTGGCGTTCGTCCCGGCGGCCGACCTGGACCGCGGCAAGGGCGCACACACGATCGCCGCCGTGGGCCTGGACGCGCTCGGAGCTCCGGTGCGCGACCTGCCCGGCGGCGTCGCCGATTACGCGTCGGACATCCGCGTGCACGGCGACGACTTCAGCCCGCTCTCGCCGGTCGGCGGTGCCACCCCGGCGCTGCTGGAGCTGTCGGTCGACGAACTTGTCACCGAGGCGCGGCAGCGCGCCGAATCCCTGCACATCGGCCGCGACGACCGGGTCATGTCCACATTGGAATGGTGGCTGCCGGGCGGGGTGGTGGACGGCTTGCTCGCGGCGCTGGCCGCGCAGGCCTCGCTGGTGCACTGCACCAACCCGGACCCGCAGAAGCTGGACCAACGCCGCTCCGACGAGCGCATCACCGTCGAGCTGAACTAGCGACTGCCGCCGAGCTCGTTCTGCGTGGCGGTGCGGGTACCGGAATCCCGGACGCCGCATGGGCTGCGGGATCCCCGGTTCACGCATGCCCGTCGGGACTGCCCTCGCCTGACGACGCCTAAGGACCCGCAGAGGTGCAAGAGCGGTTCCCGCCGCTTCCTCAAGGTTAAGGGCGCCTCCTGCCAATCAGGTTGGCAGGAGGCGCCCTTCACACTTCACTCGATCAGGCCGCGGCCTTCTCACTGCGCGTCGCCGACTTGCCATTGAACAGCGCGGCGAGCGTGAAGCGCGGACCGCTGAAACCGAGCGCCAGGCTGGCCGCCGCGAGCACCAGCACGTACTCGAAGCCGCCGTCCGCCGAGAAGAAGCCGCCGCTGAGGTGCGCGGCGAAGATCGCGCCCACCATGACCGCCGCGAGCAGAACGCCGGCGACCGGCATCAGCACGCCCAGGATCAACCCCAGGCCGCCGAGCAGCTCGACCAGCGCGGTGAACCACGCCGCCACCGGGGGCAGGCCCATCTTGCCGAACGAAGCGACGACATTGTCGATTCCGTAGAGCACGAACTTCTGGTAGGCGTGCGCGAGGAATGTCGCGCCCACGACGAGGCGCGCGACCAGGGCCGTCACGTCACGAAGACTGTGCTGCATGGGAAGAACCTTTCGGGGTCGATGTCTGGCGACGCCACCAAGCATTGCATGAAGCTTCAAGTACTATTCCTCGCTGAGAAGATCTTCACAGCTCTCCCGCGATCCGGAACGAGTCCCACGACAAGTCACCACAAAAGCGGCAAACGAGTAGTACCACCATGAATACTGGCGGGTAACGTCGGGGATGCCGCTACCGCTGCTGCCCGGTGGGCCGCTGTGCCCGCTCGGTCACGTCGCGGTGTTCGTCGACTGCATCAGCGCGGCCAGCCCGACCGGACCGATCTTCGGGCCGTGGATCAACACCGACATCACGCTCTACCTGCACCGGCCGTTCGAAGGCGAATGGCTCGGCATGGAGATCCAGCGGGACGTGCAACCCACCGGCATCGGCCAGGTCCGATTTCAATGGAAATTGCGGCGGACCCGGGTGGGGTCAGCGCTGGGTGGCCTTCTCCTGGAGAGCGGCGTGCTTGCCGAGGACCATCTCTTCCAGGTCGGACTGGAACTTGGACATGTCCGCGCGCAGGCGGGCCCCCAGCTCTCCGGAGTCCGCCGCCAGCGTCCGGACCGCGAGCAGACCGGCGTTTCGGGCCCCGCCCACCGACACCGTCGCCACCGGCACCCCGGCGGGCATCTGCACGATCGACAGCAGCGAATCCATCCCGTCCAGGTACTTCAGCGGCACCGGCACACCGATCACCGGCAGCACGGTGGCCGAGGCGACCATGCCCGGCAGATGCGCGGCACCACCGGCTCCGGCGATGATCACCCGGATGCCGCGGTCGGCGGCGGTGCGCGCGTAGTCGAGCATCCGCTGCGGCGTGCGGTGCGCGGAGTAGACGCCCGCCTCGAACGGCACGTCGAACTCGGTGAGCGCGTCCGCGGCGGCCTGCATCACCGGCCAGTCGGAGTCGCTGCCCATGATCACGCCGACCAGGGGGTTCTCGCCTGCCACGCTCGGACCTCTCGCTTCGCTGCGTCGTGTTGCGTCAGTGGATCTGGTGGCCGTCGAGCCATTCGGCGTGCGACAGCCAGTGTGCGGCCAGCCGCGCCTGCTCCCGCACCTCGTCCATCCGGTCCCCGAGCACGGTCACGTGGCCGAGCTTGCGCCCCGGGCGCTCGCTCTTGCCGTACAGGTGGACCTTCGCGTGCGGGTAGCGGGCGAACAAGTGGTGCAGCCGCTCGTCCACGCCCATCTTCAGCTCGATCGGCGAACCCAGCAGGTTGGCCATCACCACGGCCGGCGCGGTCTGCTCGGTGCTGCCCAGCGGGTAGTCCAGCACCGCGCGCAGGTGCTGCTCGAACTGCGAGGTCCGGGAGCCTTCGATGGTCCAGTGTCCGGAGTTGTGCGGGCGCATCGCCAGCTCGTTGATCACCAGGCCGTCGTCGGTCTCGAACAGCTCGACCGCGAGGACGCCGGTGACATCGAGCGATTCGGCGATCTTCAGCGCTAGGCCCTGGGCCTGCTCGACGAGTTCCGCCGAGGCGTTCGGGGCGGGCGCGAGCACCTGTACGCAGATGCCGTCCTCCTGCACCGTCTCCACCAGCGGCCACGCCGCGCCCTGCCCGAACGGCGAGCGCGCGACCAGCGCGGCGAGCTCGCGGCGCAGCGGCACTCGCTGCTCGACGAGCAGCTGCGCGCCGCTTCCCAACAGCTCGGTGACGGTGTGCTTCGCGCCGTCCGGGGTGTCGAGCACCCACACGCCACGGCCGTCGTAGCCGCCGCGGGCGGTCTTCAGCACGCACGGCCAGCCGTGCTCGGCGCCGAACTCCAGCACGTCGGCGACCTCGGTGACCTCCGCGAACGGCGGCACCGGGAGACCGAGTTCGGCCAGCTTGCGGCGCATCACAAGCTTGTCCTGCGCGTGCAGCAGCGCATCCGGGCCCGGCTGCACGGAAACCCCCGCCGCAGCCAGCACGCGGAGGTGTTCGCCGGGCACGTGCTCGTGGTCGAAGGTGACCACATCGCACCCCTGCGCGAAGTTCTTCAGCGCATCGAGGTCCGCGTGGTGCCCGATCTCCACGTTCGGCACGACGAGCGCGGCGGCGTCGTCCGCCGAGGTGGCCAACACCTTCAGCGACTGCCCCAACGGGATCGCAGCCTGGTGGGTCATCCTCGCGAGCTGGCCACCACCGATCATGCCGACAACTGGGGTTCCGGTGCGGTGGTCCACCCCGCAAGCCTAAGGCGCGCACACCCCGCATCCGCGCGGGGACCGCCCCGACGCGACCCACCTCACAGCGCCGAGGTCCGCGGGAATCGGTCCTCCAGTTTCGATTGAAACTGGAGGACGTGCCGACGCCCCCGGACGACTGGGGACTTGCGCAGTTTCCAATTGAAACTGCCGTCACAGGGAGGCCAGCAGCTCGCAGGCCTGGTCGTGGTCGTCCGGCAGGAGCTCCTCCCGCAGGAGCAACGGCCCGCAACCGTGCAGTGCCGGGTCCGCCGCCAGTCGGTGCTGGATGGTCCAGCGCGCCTGGAGACAGCGGGCCGGCAGCAGCCGGTCGCGCGACGCGAGCACCACCGCCGTCGCGGACCGCAGCAGCGACGTCGTCTCCCCGCCGTCGAACACGATCCGCAGTGCGTCGGCGATCAGCACCATCGCCATCATCTGCGGGTAGTCGTCGGCGTTGACGGCGAGCGACACAGTCACCAACGCGTGCCCATCACCGGCGGCCCGCCCCTCCACGCGGGCCGCCCGGTAGACCTCGTGCAGCCGGGTGCGCAGGTAGCCGGCCGTGGTCAGGCCGGTGAGCGGGTCCTCCACCTCGCGGCCGACCGACATCCGGGCCACCACGTCCGACCAGCCCAGCGCGGTGGCGCGAACCATCGCCGCCGGCACCGCATCCGGGTCGGCGGACACCAGCCCGTCGTGCTCGCCTTCCGACACCGCGTGCAACGCGGCGAGGTCCTGCAACGTCCCGGCGAGGCCGACACCGGCTTCCGCTCTGGACGCGCCGAGATCGGCCAGCGGATCCGCGAGGTCTTCTTCCGCGACGACCGCCGAACACACCGCGTCGACCGCATCCGACGCCCAGTCGCTCGGAAACGGCCACCCCGCGGCTAGGCTCGCGGTGCGCCAGCGCGACCGAAGCGCCCTGCGCCGCCCCTCGTCAGTCATTTCGTCACACCACAGCGGCCACTCCCTCATGCTCAACGCTCCTCCTCTTCAACAACCCGCCGATGGGACGAAGCAGCGGGTCGCCCATGACGGTGGAGTGAATGGCGCGAGCAATAAGATCCAGATCACAATAATCTTCAACTTTTTCGCGTCATGTCATCTGGCGCAGATGATCGTTAGAACACACAGAGAACGGCGAGCGCCCTGCGGGGAGGTAGGTGCGGCGTGGCGACAGTCCCGGCGGAAGTGCAGGACCCCAGCGACGGTGAACTGCTGGAAGAGGTCCGCAACGGCTCGTCCGCGGCTTACGCGCAGCTGTACGAGCGACACGTCGCAGCGGCGTACAACATGGCTCGGCAGGTCGCGAAGTCCCCGGCGGAAACCGATGACCTGGTGTCCGAGGCCTTCGCGAAGGTGCTCGACACGCTGCGGGACGGTCGCGGGCCGAACACCGCGTTCCGCGCCTACCTGCTCACGGCCCTGCGGCACACCGCCTACGACCGGACCCGCCGGGAGCGCAGGGTGCAGCTCGCCGACGACGTCGCGGAGGTGTCCGGCGCCGACGTCAGCGTGCCCTTCACCGACACCGCGGTCGCCGGCCTGGAGCGCACACTCGCCGCGCAGGCGTTCGCGCGGCTGCCGGAGCGCTGGCAGACCGTGCTGTGGCACGTCGAGGTCGAGGGCCAGACCCCGGCCCAGGTGGCGCCGCTGCTCGGCCTGACCCCCAACGGGGTTTCCGCACTCGCCTACCGGGCCCGCGAGGGACTCCGCCAGGCCTACCTGCAGGTTCACCTCGGGCACCTGGACGACGCCGAGTCCGGCGTCGAGCAGTGCCGGGCCGCCGTCGACCGGCTCGGCGCTTGGACCCGAGGCGGGCTGTCCAAGCGGGAAACGACCCAGGTCGAAGCGCACCTCGACGGCTGCTACCGCTGCCGCGCGCTGGCCGCCGAACTCGCCGACGTCAACGGTGCGCTGCGGGTCATCATCGCGCCGCTGGTGCTCGGTGGCTCGGTCACCGGTTACCTCGCGCTCGCCTCCTCCGGCGGAACGGCCGCCGGGGCGGCGGTCGCCGCAGGTAGCGCCTCCGGTGTTGCGAGCGCGGCGAGCAGTGCACCCCGCCAAGCGCTCACTGCCGGAGCGGCGACCGCAGTGCTCGCCGCGGCCATCGCCATCGCCTTGACCTCCGGCACGGAACAGCCGGTGCCCGTCGCGTCGACTCCGCCACCCGCGGTCCAGCCGCCACCTCCGGCTCCGCAGTCCCCGGCTCCGCAGTCTCCGGCTCCGCAGTCCCCGGCTCCGCAGTCTCCGCCGCAGCAACCGGCTCCGCAGCCCGCGCCGCCACCGGCGACGCCGAGCCTGAACGCCTCGGGCCCGGGCGAGCCGATCCAGCTGGTCGCCGGGGGAGCCCCGGCGGCGTTGCCGATCACGGTGAGCAACAGCGGCTCCGGGCCGTCCGAGCCGGTCATCTCGACGCTGAACCTGCCGCCGGGCGTGTCCGCGCAGCTGCCGACCGCCGTGCGGTCCGGGCCTGCCTCGACCACCCCGCAGAGCTGGGTCGCATCGTCTGCCCCGGCCCGCGTCCAAGCCCCGGACGCGCCGTCGGTGAGGTGCACGAACAAGACCGGCTCGATCGCCTGCACCACCGATCGCGGCCTACGGCCCGGCGAGACGTTCGTCTTCGACTACCGCGTGCAGGCCGACGAGTCCGCTACCAGCGGCGATATCACGGCGCGCATCAACGCCGGCACCGAGATCCAGCTGCACCTGCCGGCAGTTCCGGTCGTGGTCCGCCGGCCGGCACCGGTGGACGGCGTGGACGTCCGGACTTCCGCCTGGAACCCGGGAACGCTGCAGCTGTGCGGCACCGGCAGCTTGGACCACGCGCCGTGGCTGTGCAGCCGGATCACGATCGACGTGCGCAACACCGGAACCAGCACCGGGCGCGCCGTAGCCTTGGCCCAGCTGCCCGAGGGCGTCCAAGCGGCCGGGATGTCGCCGAAGTGCGCCGCCGAGCCCGTGGACCAGCGCCGGATTCGGTGCGCCGCCGAGCTGGCCCCGGGCAAGTCCTTCCACAGCGAAATCTGGGTCAGCGCCCTGCCCGGCTTCCCATGGCCGGAACCGATCGGGACCGGTCTCGTAGAGGCCGACCCGGCAGAGCCAACGCAGGCCGGGGCCGAGCCGGACGCCGGTTGGATCATCCGCTACGTGACAATCCCGGTGTCCGGGACCTTGGGTTCGGCCCGCGACAGTGATCCGGTGTCCGTGCGGCTCTGGTACCCGTGGGTGCCGCCCGCACCGCCGGCGCCGGAACCGCCCGCGCCGACCCCGACGCCCACGAGCACGCTGCCGGAGTGCCCGTGGTGGCCGCCGGGCTGGGGCTACCGCCCGCCATGGACCCCGCCGGGTTGGAGCGACCGGCCGCCGTGGGACGAGCACGGCTGGGGCGACCGGCCGCCGTGGACCCCGCCACACTGCTGGTGGCCTTGGCCGCCGAACCTGTCGCAACCGGTCCCGCCGTCGAGCAGTCCTACGACCACCGCTCCGCCGGGCACGACGCCACCCACCACGACGCCACCGACCACCAGGCCACCGACCACGTCGACACCGCCCAGCAGTACGCCGCCGAGCAGCTCGACGCCGAGCAGCACAACGCCGCCCAGCAGCTCGACGCCGCCCAGCAGCTCGACGACGGATTCCACGACACGCCCACACCCGAGTTAAATCGCCGAGTGAAGTCGCTCAGTTGGAGTAGCTCCGTAGACTCGAGGACGTGTCCGCTGTCGATTCGGTACTCGCGCGCATCCCGCAGCCGTACCGGTCCCTCGCGATCCGGCACCGCGAGTTGCTCAAGTTCGGGGTCGTCGGCGCGATCACGTTCTTCATCGACACGGGCATCTTCTACGCGCTGAAGCTGACGATCCTGTCACCGAAGCCGGTCACCTCGAAGGTCATCGCGGTGCTGGTCGCGACGATCGTGTCGTATGTGCTGAACCGGGAGTGGTCGTTCCGCACCCGCGGCGGTCGGCGGCGGCACTACGAGGCGACGCTGTACTTCGTGATCAGCGGCATCGGGGTCGGGTTGTACTCGGCGCCGCTGTGGATCTCGCGGTACATGCTGCACCTGCAGACGCCCTTCACGAGTCGGCTGGTGGAGGAGATCGCCGACTTCACGTCGGGGCAGATCATCGGGCTGCTGGTCGGCATGGCGTTCCGCTGGTGGGCGTTCCGCAAGTGGGTCTTCCCCGCCGAGCAACCCGACCGCCGCCCCTCCCCCCGCGACCGAATCTCAGCCCGCTGAGACCTGTCCGAACTCGTCCCGCCCAGCGCTGCGGGTAGCGGCTTCCGGCCGTGAGTGCCTTGGGGCTGCAAAGGCTGCCTTGGAAGGTGCTGTTTGAAGCGAACCGACAGTTCGCGCCACCTACCGACCCGAACAGGCCGCTCGCTTCACACCCCGGCTGACGCGTCCGGGCCAGGCAATTCCCGATGGGGTCGTTACCGAACCGCCAGGCACGACGGGTTCACAATCAGCCCCTGCCGGTGCCCCGAACCGCTCACGGGTTTTGAACAGCGGAAGCGTGGTCTTCGCCGGTTAAGTGCGGTGCCGGGTCAGCGGGGGGTGGACTCGCGGTTCCAGGAAACGCCGAGGATGTCGTCTGCTCGGGCGATCGGGAGGAACACCTCGAACATCGCCGGGCGCGCTTGGCTCAGCTCCAGCCGTCCGCCGTCCGCCTCCACCAGGGCTCGGGCCAGCGCCAGGCCGACGCCGGTCGAGCCCCTTCCGGAGAAGCCGCGCTCGAACAGGTACGGCACCAGGGCATCCGGCACGCCCGGTCCGGAGTCGCCGACCTCGACGACGACGGTTCCGCCGCCCTGCCTCGCGGCCAGCATCACGGTTCCCTCGCCGTGCCGCAGCGCGTTGTCGAGCAGCACGCCGATCGTCTCCCGCAGGCGCGTGGGGGTGGCCCGCGCGAGCAGGCCTTCCGACACCTTCAGCCGCAGCGTCCGCCCCGCAGCCTTCAGCGGCTCCCGCCACTCCCCTGCGACATCGGTGAGCAGGCTGGACACGTCCAGGGGCTCGGCGTCCCGAGCGCGCGCCGCGGTGGCCGCCGCGAGCAGGTCGTCGAGCACCCCGGAGAGTCGTTCGGCCTGTTCGAGAGCCGCGCTGGCCTCCTCGGCGATCTCCGGGTCGTCCGCTGCGGCGAGCGCCTCCAGCCTCAGGTGCAGCGCGGTGAGCCGACTGCGCAGCTGGTGCGAGACGTCACCCACGAGATCGCGCTCGCGCTGCACTAGCTGCGACAATGCCGCGCCAGAGGCGTCCAGCGCATCGGCGACGCGGTCCAGTTCCGGGACCTGGTGCCGCTGCGGGTCGGCGCGGAAATCGCCGGCACCGAGCCGGGCCGCACGCGCCGCGACGTGCTTCAACGGGTCGGCGAGCCGCCGGGCGGTGAGCGTCGCGACGATCATCCCGGTGCCGGCTGAGAGCACCACCAGCATCAACACCAACGCCGCCACCTGGAGCTGCTGGGTGCGCACCGGGGCGCTCGGCGCGGCGATCGTGACCGTGCCGCTCTGCACCATCGGCACGCTCTCCACCAGCGGATCCTGCCCGGGATCCGGGCCGTAGACATAGTCGTGCGCCTGCGTGCGCACGATCAGCCGGGCCCCGTCGGGCACCGCCAGCCGCGCCGCGTTGAGGTCGATCGAGCGCTGCGAGGCGATCTGCTCGTCGAGGAGCGTCGCGATCTGCTGCGCCCGGGTGGTCAGATCGCCGGCCGTGAGGTCCTGGACGAGCTTCAGCGCGCTGAAACCCAGCGGCAAGCCAAGCACGACCGCGGTGACCGCCACCGCGAGTAGCGTGGCCTGCAGGATCCGGCGGCGCATCGCGGATCAGTCCGCGTTAAAGCGGAACCCGACGCCGCGCACCGTGGCGATCCGGGTCTCGTCGAGTCGGCCGTTGCTGTCGCTGAGCTTCCGGCGCAGCCACGAGATGTGCATGTCCAGCGTCTTGCTGCCCTTGCGGTCGGACTCCGGCCAGACCTCTTCGAGGATCTCCTCGCGGGTCACCACCTGGCCAGCGTGCTGCATCAGCACCCGCAGCAGCTCGTACTCCTTGTTCGCCAGCTGCACCTCGTGCTCGTTGACCAGCACCCGGCGGGCCGTCAGGTCGAGCCGGACGCCGGAGGCCTCCAGGGTCTCCGGGGCGCCGCGGCGCAGCAGGGCGCGGATCCGGGCCATCAGCTCCGCGAGCCGGAACGGCTTGGCGACGTAGTCGTCGGCGCCCGCGTCGAGGCCGACGACGAAGTCGACCTCGTCGGTGCGCGCGGTGAGCATCAACACCGGGAGGCCGCGGCCCTGCGCCCGCAGCCGCCGGCACACCTCCAGGCCGTCCATCTCCGGCAGCCCGAGGTCGAGCACCAGGAGATCGATCCCGCCCGAAGCGGCGGCGCGCAGCGTCGATGGGCCGTCTTCGCTCACCTGCACCGAATAGCCCTCGCGCTGCAGCGCTCTGGACAACGGCACAGCGATGGCCGGGTCGTCTTCTGCCAGCAGCACCACGCTCACGCCTTCCAGACTAGAGGGCGCAGATGATCACGTCCGGTGTCCTGGGCGATTCGCCGGAACCGGCTGGTTGCGGGCCCTTCGCGGATCGCCGGGCGCAGCGGCTAGGGTTCCTGCGTGACCCGCGATCTGGACCTCGCCCTGCACCTCGCCGACGTCGCTGACGGGATCACCGTCGGCCGGTTCCGGGCCCGGGACCTGAGCGTGGACCGCAAGCCCGACCGCACACCGGTCACCGACGCGGACCTCGCGGTCGAGGACGCGGTGCGCGAGGTGCTCGGCGCACAGCGCCCGGACGACGTGGTCGCGGGCGAGGAACGCGGCGGCGCTGCCGGGGCGGGCCGGGCGTGGGTGCTCGACCCGATCGACGGCACGAAGAACTTCCTGCGCGGCATCCCGGTGTGGGCGACGCTCATCGCGCTGGTCGACGACGGCCGACCGGTGGTCGGCGTGATCAGCGCCCCGGCGCTCGGCAAGCGCTGGTGGGCGGCGGCCGGGGCGGGCGCCTGGTGCCGCACCGGCGACGCGGAGCCGGAGCGGATCGGGGTGTCCGGGGTGCGGGACCTCGCCGACGCGTACGTGTCGACGACCCACCTGGGCACGTGGGTGGAGTACCACTCGCGGGAGTCCTACCTGCGGCTGATCGACGCCTGCTGGGAGAACCGGGCGTTCGGCGACTTCTGGCACCACTGCCTGGTCGCGGAGGGCGTGATCGACATCGCCGCGGAACCGATCGTCAACCCGTGGGACGTGGCGGCGGCCCAGGTTTTGGTGGAGGAAGCGGGCGGCACCTTCACCGACCTGTCGGGAAATCCCCGCTACGACGGCGGAAGCGCCCTTTCCACCAACGGCCACCTGCACTCGGAAGCCCTGCAGCTCCTGCAGAAGTAGGGTTCCGGCGGCCGGGCGCGAGGTCGGGGCCTGCGACCCCGTCGAGAACCCCCAGACCGGATCGGCGCGTTGCCCCAGCGAACGGAATCCGCATCCACACCTCGCACAGCGAAGGAACCCACCCGCCGCCGCACTGAGCCCCCCGGCCGAACCGGCGTATGCGTGAACAGCTCGAGCACCTGCTGATCTTGCAGCGCAGGGACAACGTCTCGCTGCGGATGGTGCCGTTGACCGCAACGCCGCACCCGGCCTTGGATGGATCTTTCTCCCTCTACGAGCTGCGCGACGGCACCTCGCACGTCTTCGTCGAAGCCCGCTACTTCGCAGTCGCTCTGACAGAGCCTGCCGACGTGGAGCCATTCATGAAAGCCTGCCAAAAGCTGGACCACTGCGCGTTGGACAAGGAAGAGTCGACCTGCTTGATCAAGGACATCGTGGGGAGGCTCGGCGATGAGTGAACTGGTGTGGCGGAAGAGCAGCCGAAGTGGCTCCGTGCACAACTGCGTCGAGGTGGCGATGACGCCGGATGCGACGGCCGTGCGTGACTCCAAGGACCCCGACGGCGGCACCCTCGCCTTCAACATCGGGCGCTGGCACAGCTTCTTATCCGCCATCAAGGCCGACCACTACCGGTGAGGCGCCGCGCAGATTGGGACAGGCCAGGTGGCGATTTCGCGCGAAATCGCCACCCGGCAGGCGTGGGGAGCGGCGATTTCGCGCGAAATCGCCGCTCCCCACGGACCTTGGGCGAGCGGCCGTTCACTCCGTTGGTTTGCCTCTGTTCAAGAGGCGGGCGTAGGCGGAGCCTGCCGCCAGGAGGATCAGGCCCGCGCAGAGGAAGGCGATCACCCGGGCGAAGCCGTCCAGGGTCGCCAGGTCGAACAGCAGCAGCTTCGCCAGGGACACCGCGATCAGCACCAGGCCCGCGATGCGCAGGTGCTTCACCCGGACTCCCCGCAGCAGCAACGCGATCGCCGCCACCACCCAGCTCAGGGTGATCAGGATGTGGCCGGTGAGGAAGCTCTCCCGTGCGTCGCTCACCAGCAGGCACGCCGCCATCGTCGCGCTCGCCGTTGCGTACAGCAGCGCCAGTCCCGATGCCGCCCACAGCGGCAGCGACCCCGGCAGTTCCGCCAGCTTCCCGATCCGAGTCGCCGCGACCGGCAGGGCCACCGCCACCAGCGCGACCAGCAGTCCGGCCAGCAGGCCGCGGATCCCGGTGCCGCCGTCGTGCCAGAGGAGCGCGGTGATCGGCAGCTCGTTGAAGAATGCCAGCAGGAACCCGAAGGTCGCGTAGCACGTCGCCCCGAGCAGCACTCCCGGGCTCCGCAACAGGAATCCGCCGACGCCGAGCAGCAGCGCTTCGCATAGCAGCGCCGTTCCCCAGCTCGATGAATCCAGGAAGGTCAGGGTCGTCTGCACCGCGGCGACAGCGGCCATGCCGCCGGCCGCGGCGACGAACCGGGTCGACAACCGGTTCCGGAACGCGGGCGTGAACCGCCCGGCCGCCCAGATTCCCACCAGCAGCACGACCATTGCGGTGCCGATCGCGCCCGCCGCCGGACGCTCCAGCATCAGCGGCCCGGTTAGGAAGGCCGGCGTCGGTGCGGCGATGAGCAGACCGATGGCCGTCCCATCCGCATCCGGCCGGGCACCTGCGGTGATCGCCGCGACCGCCACGCCGAGCACCGCGGCGGCGAAGATCGCGACCACTAGCGCGGTGTCGTGAATCCAGATCCCCCGCACGCTCGCTGCCAAAGCAGCCAGCACGGTGGGAACTCCGGCCGCCACCGCGAGGCCAGCCCAACCCCGTCGCACCTGCACCGGGGTCGCCGCGACCTGCACCAGCACTACGAAGCCGACGAGCAGCGAATCCGCGGTCTGCGTGATCAGCGGCGCGCAGATCGCCGAGCTGAGCACCACGCCGAGGGCCAACGGCTGCGCCCGCCACCGATCCGCGAGCGCCAGGCCGGCGACGCTGACCGCGAGGCCGACCCCGAGCCCGGTAGGCACCGGCAGGTAGTCGTAAAGCGCGGTGGCCGCCACCACGTCCAGGAACAATGCGCCGAAACCAGTTGTGGCGAGGGCGAATCCGGCGATTCGACCCGCCCCGCCCGACTCGTCGGCCGCGGACCGGCAATGCATCCACCACCCGGCCGCGACCAGCAGCGCGGCGAGCACCGCGCCACCAGCGACCCGCGCGCCCGGCCCCAACCATTCCTGCTGCACGGCGAGCACCAGCAGGAACACCACGCCCAGCAAGGTCACCCCGGCGCCGACCCAGGCCAGGACGCGGCTCGGTTCCAGGTCCGCGCCGAACCGCTGACGCGCATCCCCAGCCGGGACCTGCGACAACCCCGGATACGGCCGCGGTGCCGCCCGCGGCTGCATGGCGGCCGATTGTTGCGCATAAGCCTGATAGTGCTGCGCAGCAGCGATTTGCTGTTCGGGTCCAACCGGATACTGCATGGCGGCCGATTGTTGCGCAGATGCCTGGGACTGCTCCGCTTCAGATTGTTGCCCGAATCCCGAGTGCTGCTGGCCTGCAACAAAATGCTGCGCGAAGGCCTGGGTTTGCTGCGCAGGTCCAACCGGATACTGCTGCGTTGCAGCCGGTTGTTTCGCCGAAGTATGAGTCTCAGCCGCAGCAGGTTCTTGCTCGGATCCCGCCGGATGCTCGGGTGCCGGAGCCTGACGATGCTCCGCAACGTCAGACTGCTGCTCGGACGTGGCTTGATGCGGCCGCACAACCGGATACTGCTGCGTTGCAACCGGATACTGCTGCGTTGCAGCCTGTTGCTGGTGCGGGCGCTGTTGTGGCGCCTGCAGCTGGGCTTGCACCATGTTGCCCAGGTACGTCAGCCGCTGGCCGATGGCGTGCAACTCACCTGCGACCAGTTGCAGTGCTTCGCCGGGCTGTTGTTGCGACATGGTCCTGAAGTCTGCACGCCCTCCGGCGCACCAGCATCGGTAGCACTACTCAGATGCGATCACAGCTTGATACGGATGCGCACCGAAGCCGGTCGTGAGCCCACAACCAGGCCAGGAACTGCGGAAACCGCGAAACCTCCGGCTCACGCGCGATGTGCAACGGTGCCCTTCGCCGGCGTGCTGGTGACGTCGACCGGGCCGACGGCCCCGCGCAACGCCTGGGTCCAGGTGAGCCTGCCGAACAGGTAGAAACACGCCACCTGCTCGCTCGTGAACCGCGCCCAGTCGTAGCGATTCCCCTGCTCGCGCCAGAAGACCTCCCAGGCCGGGGCGCCGTCGACCTCATCGCGCACCAGGCACCAGGCGTCGTCGGCCTCGGCCCCCACGGACACCAGGTCTTCCGGGACGCCCATCGCCACGAGCCAGCCGAGCACGGATTCGGTGTTCACTTCGCGGCCTCCTGCGCCGTCGCGCCATCAGTTGTCGCCGGACCGTCGTCCGCCTCATCGCGCGCGATCCGCAGCTTCGACGCCACGCCGGCTTCGGCCGCCTTGACCTCGACATCGTCCCTGGTGATCCGCTCGGTCGAAGCCACGGCGGTCTTCCCGTCATCCTCCGAGGTCGCCTCCTCGCGCGGAGAATCGACGGTCGAAACCACCGCCCCTCCGTCTGACACATCCTCGCGGGCGATGCGCAGGGTCGCCGCCTCGGCGACCTCCCGCGCCTTGGTCAGCTCCACCAGGTAACCGAGCCCGACGAGATCGATCAGCGAATAGGTCGCGCGGTAGCGCTTGCCGCCACCGGGCTGCGCGAACCACGGCGCGGCAACGGCCTGCCACACCGGCAGCGGGCGCATGACCCGATACCGCCGGTAGTCGCGCTCGTCATACGCAGCGGGCAACGACCGCTGCGCGAAAGGCGTTGCAGCGGCGAACAAAATGCGGCCGTCGCCGCTGCCCAGGCAGTCGAGCACCGTGTCCGGCTCCAACACCACCGGCTCCGCCGGTTCCACGCCGCCCTCCGGGAACTCCGCCGCCGGCGGCCACGCGTACTCGCTCCGCTCGCCGACGCGTGCCAAGAACCGGCGCTCCCACTCCGGCTCGCTGAGCTCGCCGAGCGGCTCATGGCCCTCGGTGAGCTCCGCAGGCAGCTGCTCGGGCTCGCTCCGCTCGGCCCGATCGCGCTGCGCTGCCGCATAAACCTCGGCCGACCGCGCGCGCTCCAGCGCATCGCTGTCGTCCACCAAGTGCGACTGTGGGTGGTCCTGCGGCGGGAAGCTCAATCCGGGCCGGTCCTCCTCGACCGCCTCCGGCACCGGCAGTTGCCTGCTCGCCCTGCTCGCCGCGACGGGCATGTAGCCGATCGGGAACTGGTGCAGCACGAACGCGACCACATCCGCGTTGCGGCTGCCCTGCCGCAACGGGCGCTGCGGCGCGTCCGGCACCACCGGAGCGGGCGGCTGCGCCGGAGCCGGAAGCGGACGCAACGGAGCGCGCTGCATCGGCTGGTGCGTCTGGGGCTGGTGCGTTTGAGGCTGCGGCGCCTGGGGCTTGTGCGTTTGAGGCTGCGGCGCTTGAGGTGCCTGCGAGCCGGGAGAGCCGAAGGCGATCGGGCCGCGCGGAGCGACCGGCGGCATCGGTGGGCGCGCTGCGGCCGCCGGAGGCGGAGCAGCCGACACCGGCGGAGCCCCCGGCGCACCGGGCTGCGCCACGAAGTGGCCGCCCTGAGCCGCCGGAGGCGGCGGACCGAAGCCCTGCGACGGCGCGGCCGCGCCCGCCAGCGGCGGCTGCGGAGCCTGCGGCGAAGCCCAGGCGGAGTGCACCGCGTGCGGCGCTGTGCTGGAGGCGGGGTCGCCGCCCTCGGGCGTCCAGCCCGAGCGGGCGGAGTCGCCGATCACCGGGATCGGGCCGGTGTGCGCGTCGGCGAGGCCTGGGGCCCAGCCGCCGGGATCGACCTTGACCGGGCCGGTGTGCTCGGCATCGCCCTGCCAGGGACCTGCGGTTCGTGCAACTTCTTCGACAGCGCCGTGCGCACCTGCTGCGACACCCCCAACTGTTCCGTGCGCAGATCGACCGACACCTTCGACCGCGCCCCCGACGTCCCCAACAGTGTCATGCGCGGCCCGGCCGACGCCCCCCGCAGCGCCACCAACGGTCTCGTGCGCGGCCCGGCCAATGCCTTCCGCAGCGCCACCAACGGTCTCGCTGGCGACCCGTCCAACACCGTCAGCGGTCTCGCTGGCGACCCGTCCAACGCCGTCGACAGCTCCATGCGCAGTCTCGCCAACCGCACCGGCCGCCCCGGACACGGCATCGGCCCCGTGAGTCACAGCCGCATCCACTGTGGACGATGCTGCGCCCAGGGCGTCACCGTCGGCGGACAACAGGCCTTGCGGGCCGTGCGGTTCCACCAGCACGCCGCTGTCCAGGTCCACCGCCGACGTCAGCGTGTTGTGGACCTGCGCCACGTTCGCCGCCGCGCCGTTCAGCGCCGAGTCCAGCGCGGCCAGCGCCTGCGGATGCCCGGCGGCAGCCGCCTGTTCGGCCGCGTCGGTCTGCTTCGCCAGCACCACCAGTTCCCGCACCAGCTGAACTTTCGCCGCGCCGACCTGCTCGGCCGCGTGGTCCAGGCGGTCCGCAGCGGCTCGGCACTGCTTGGCCGATGACGGCAGCACCCCGTCGTCGGCGACCAACTTGTCCCAGTCCCGGCGCGCCGCCTGGGCGGCCTCGCCGTCGAACGCACCGAGCGCGCCCTGCGCAGTGCTGTCGGCGGCACTGGTGAGCGCCTCGATCGACTTCGCCGCGTCCCGCCACGCCGACGCCGACTCCCGCATCTTGTCCTCGTCGGCTTCCGGCCACTTCGCGCCAGTCCGCGCCGCGACATCCTTGAGTTCGGCGGGAAGTTCGATGCCCATGCGCCGGTCACCCCCGCCCGGCTAGTCGGCCGAGCACGTCGGCGTTGCCGGCGTCGGCCTGCCCGGTCGTGGCGACGGTCGCGGCGAACTTCTCGCCCATGTCGTGCAGCCGCCCGGACATCGCACCGAGGTCGTCCAGCGCCTGGCCGGCGCGCCCGCAATGGGTGCGGGCGAAGCTCGCGCCGATTTCGTCGCCGCCCCAGCAGTCACCGGCGACGTCGAGCGCCTCGCGGAGGGTGTCGGCGATCCGCCGCGCCTGCCCGGCGAGGCCGCCGAACTCCCCGGCATGCTTGGTCAGCTGCCCGAGATCACTTCGGAAGCCGCTCATCGTCACCACTTCCGTTCCGCCGGGCCCTGCCGCAACCAGCTCGCATCCGAGAAGTCATCGTCATCGTCATCGACATTGTCGTCGATGCGCCGCGATTCGTTGCGCGGCGCCGAATCAGACGCGCCGTCGGCGCGTCCGCCGAGCAGCAGCTCCGGATCAGTCCCGGCAGGCAGCACCTCGGCGAGCACGTCGGCCGCCCGGCGGGACGCCGCCTGCGCCGCCGCCGCTGTCAGCTGCACGATGGTCGCGGCGAGCTGCGCCGGGCGCTGCCGCTCGTAGACGTCGCCGGAGAGGACCACCTCGCGCAGCACGCCCTGCGGCCCGACCACGACCTGCACGCTGCCGTCCTCGGAGCGAGCGGTCTCGGCGATCGAGGACAAGTCGTGGTGCGTCTCGGCGAGCCGTTCCCGACTGCGCCGGTAGTCCGCCATCAGCTCCGCTACCTGGGCACGGTGGTCGGTCGACACGGCCGCTCCCCTCCCTGTTCGCTGGTGGCTCCGTCGCGGGCGCGCGGCGCCCGGCGTCCGGTCGGCAACGGCAAAGCGGTCGTCCGCGGCCGGTGACCGCAGACTGCACGTCGCGACTTGGACGCACGCCGCTGCGCTGATGGTTCCATGCCGGTCGGGGGATTTTTCGCCCGGCCGACCAGCAGAACCGGATTGTCCGATCCGACCCGGAATCACCGAGTACAGCCTGTGAACACCCTCTCAGCGCGGACCGGGAAAACCGCTGCGACGATGAGACGATGGGCATGATCGCGTACGAAGACCTCGCGCCGGGGCGGGTTTTCGACCTGGGCGACGTGGAGGTCGACCGGGCGGAGATGCTGGCGTTCGCCGAGCAGATCGCGGCGAAGAGCGAGTCATGCGCTTCACCTTCGTCGCGCTGTTCAGCACCCGGGAGCCGCGCTGAGCGTTTCAGCTGTTCATGAGCCGCGAGCGCTTTAGGCGCTATCGAGGCTGTCGTGTCTCTGAAGCGCCGAGGCTCTTAACACGCCCTAACGGGGCCGGGGGACCCCGAACTATCCAGGGCAAAGCCCGTGATGTGTGTGAGCGAACGGATCATTCGCGCCACCTACCGACGTGAACAGGCCGTTCGTTCCACACCAGTGACGCCAGGCGTACCGCCGCGGCACAACGAGTTCCCGCACACGTTCTATAGCGCCCGCAGGTACTCCCGGGTGGTTACCGGTCCGGATCTTCGCGGCGGCGCGGGTGCTGGACACGCAGGCCTGCGGTGACCGCCGCGTGCACCGTGCGCGCCAGCCCGGCGCCGACGCGGGAGCGCGGGCCGCCGTAGGGCTCGGCTTCGCCGTCCAGCGGGCAGAGGACCACCGTCGCGTCCGTGACCGTGCCGGTGCCCGCGACACCCGACTCCACCAGGGCTTGCGCCTTGGCCTCGGTAACCGTCGCGACCGCGTTTACCAGCGCCGCCTCGCTGAGCCGTACCGGGGACCAGCACACCGCGTTGATCGTGCCCGGCGTCCAGGCCTGCGCCGCCGGTTCGCGCGCCGCGGCCCAGATGGGGTGGCTGACGCCGGTTGTCACGCTCGCCTGCACACCGCCGTCGACCGAGGTCACCTCGTGGCGCACGTCGACCGCGGTGAGCAACCCGACGCCGCCGCCGGACAACCCGAGCTCATCGGCCATTTCGGCGACGTGGGCCGCCGGATCGGGATGGTCGTAGTCGGTCACTACCGTTGCGTTCAGCACCCACGATCGCGGGCCGATCCCGCCGCCGTGGGTGGCCGACGAGATCGCCAGCCACTGCCGGGCGCAGCGCCAGGCCAGCAGCGGCCGACCGTGCAGCGTGTGCAGCGCCGCGGTCGGCGCGCTCACGAACCTGAAGCGGCGGTTCCCAGGGCCTTGACCACGCGGGACGGGCTAGGTCGGCCGAGCCGCTCGGCCATCCACACGCTGGTCTCCACGAGCTTCCCGAGGTCGACGCCGTGCTTGAGGCCCAGCCCGTCGAGCATCCACACCAGGTCCTCGGTGGCCAGGTTGCCGGTGGCCGACTTCGCGTACGGGCAGCCGCCGAGCCCACCCGCCGAAGAGTCCACTGTGGACACGCCGAGTCGGAGCGCCGCGTAGGTATTGGCGAGCGCCTGCCCGTAGGTGTCGTGGAAGTGCACCGCCAGCCGGTCCACCCTGACCCCGGCCGCGACGAACGCGCGAACCAGGGCCTCGACGTGCCCGGGAGTCGCGACGCCGATGGTGTCGCCGAGCGACAGCTGCCAGCAACCCATCTCCAGCAGCCGCTTGCCCACCGAAACGACCTGCTCGACCGGCACGGCGCCCTCCCACGGGTCGCCGAAGCACATTGAAACGTAGCCGCGCACGGCCAGCCCTTCGCCGACCGCGCGCTGCACCACCGGGTCGAACATCGCGAACTGCTCGTCCAGGCTGCGGTTAAGGTTGCGCTGGGTGAACGTCTCGGTCGCCGCGGCGAAGATCGCAATGTCGCGAACACCCGATTCCAGTGCCCGGTCCAGGCCCCGAGCGTTCGGCACCAGCACGGGGTAGCGCACCCCCGGCGCCCGCTGCAGCCCCGCCAGCAGCTCGGCGGCGTCCGCCAGTTGCGGCACCCACTCCGGGCGGACGAAGCTGGTGGCCTCCAGCACGCCCAGCCCGGCGTCGGCCATCCGCTGCAGGAACTCCAGCTTGACCTCGACCGGGACGACTTCCTTCTCGTTCTGCAGCCCGTCGCGGGCCCCGACCTCCCAGATCGTCACCTCGGTCGGGAGCTCGCCCGGCTCCGGCGAGGCCATTTGCATCGGCAGCCCAAGTTCACGCGGCCCCATCAGTCGTCCTCCCTGGTGCGGTAGCCCCAGTCGTCCCGCGGGTCGTCGTTGACCTCGCGGTACAGCAAGGTGTGCACCCGCTCCACCTGCGGGATGTCGTCGAACTCCAACGGCTCGTCCGAAGCGGATTCGACGACGAGGGTGCCGCAGCCGAGTATGCGGTCCAGCAGTCCGTGCCGGAACCGCACGGAGTTGATGCGGGACATCGGGATGTCGATACCGGTGCGGGTGAACACGCCCTCGCGCACCATCAGCCGGTGCGTGGTCACCACGAAGTGCGTGGTGCGCCAGCGCACCAGCGGGGCGAGCGTGAACCAGATGATCAGGACCGCCCCGACGACACCCAGGCCGATCCAGGCGGGCAGGTGCCAGGAGGTGGGCGCGGCCAGCGCCGCCAGGTAGGATCCGCCGCCGACGACCAGGAACAGCACCAGCACCGGAACGATCAGCATCTTCCAGTGCGGGTGCTTGTGCACGACCACGTGCTCGTCCGCGCCGAGCAGGCCGTCTGGGTAGGTCACCGGGTCCTCCTCAGCCTCTTCGCCGGTTGCCGATCACGTTACCGGCTGGGCTCGTCCGATTACGCGGACATCGGTCAAGCCCGTCGCAGATGCACCACGTCTCCCGCGGACACCGCGGTGGTGCCGCCGTCGGCGGAGCGGACGACGAGCCGACCGGTCTCGTCGATGTCGGTCGCGACGCCGCGCAGCTGGTCATCCGCGCCGAGTTCGACGCGCACCTGCTGCCCGAGGGTGCTGCACAGCCGCCGGTAGCGGTCCAGCAGACCGCTGGCCACCACGTCCCCGGCCGCGCCCCGCCACCGGTCGTCGACCTCGGCGAACGACGTGAGCAACGCCACCGCGAACTCCTCGCGATCGACCTCGGCGCCCTCGGCCGCCAACGACGTCGCGGGCAGGCCGCCGGCGCCTCGCGGCAGGTCTTCGCGCTGCTGGAACACGTTGATCCCCATGCCGAGCACGATCGCCATGCCGTCCGGACCGGCCACGGCCTCGGCCAGGATCCCGGCACCTTTCGACCACTCGCCGCCGTCGCCGAGCAGCAGGTCGTTGGGCCACTTCAGCGTGGCGGGGACCCCGGTCGCGCGGTCGACGGTCTCGGCCAACGCGACCCCGGCGATCAGCGGCAACCAGGCGATCGCGGCCTGCGGCACCTTCGGCCGCAGCAACACGCTCAGGAACAGGCCATGCCCGCGATGCGACGCCCACTGCCGCTGCATCCGCCCGCGCCCGGCATGCTGCTCCTCGGCGATCAGCACGGTCCGGTCGGCGGCACCCCGCCCGGCGGCGGCCACCAGATCGGTGTTCGTCGACCCGGTGGTGGTCACCACGTCGAGCGCGGCAAAAGGACCGCCGTCGACCAACCGAGCGCGCAACCGCTCGCCATCCAGCAAAACCGGAACACCCACCACCCCAGCCTATGCCGCGGCTGAATCCCGCGGTCTTGGGACGATGGTCGCCGCTATTAGGAGGCCGAATTGGGTTCGATTGATTCGTCCGTGCCGCTGCGAGCCATCGTGCGCGGCTGCGAGATGATCCTGCAGTTCGCACCGGCGGATCGATCCGACCTGGATTCCGAGATCGTCGAGGCCACTCGCCCAGTGCCTGATCACCATGGGCGACGCTGCCAGTGATCTTCCTGTCTCGTTCCGGGCGGAGAACGATCACTTCCCTTGACTGACATGAGGCCACGCGTCCGGGTTCGACGCGCCGGCCGGCGGGAGCGCGGTCTACGCCGGCCGGTCGACCGGGGACGTCGGCATGATCGGCAAGTCCTACGACGGCACGATCGCCAACGGCGTCGGGGGCCTGCGCACCATCGTCGCGATCGTCGCGATCAGCTCCTGGTACGACTACTACCGCTCCGACGGCGTGTCGTGCGGGTTCGACCGGTGGGCCTGACCCAGAGCGTCGAGGAGGGTGGCCGCCCGGATTGCGGCCCGGTCAAGCAGGAGCTGACCGACTGCGCCCCGGCCAACGGCGACGTGACTCCACTGTGGACCGAGCGGGCCTACGTGCCGAACGCCGAGCGGGTGACCGCGAGCGTGGGACATTTCTGTCCGGAGCATCCTCAGCCGCCGAAAGACCCGCCCCGGAACTAGAAGAGGTCGTGAGCTGGCACCTCGACCCGGGTTCGCCGCTCGCGTTCGGTGGACTCCGCCTCCAGCGGCGGAACCGCAGCCGCGTCGGCAACTGCAAGCACTAGCATCGACGTGTGCGCTTCGTGCTTGCTTCCGCTTCGTCCGCCCGCCTTTCCGTGCTGCGCTCCGCCGGGATCGAACCGCTGGTCCAGGTCTCCGGCGTCGACGAGGACGCAGTGGCAGCGGCCTTGCCCGATCCCAGCCCGGCCGAACTGGTCAGCGCGCTCGCTCAAGCGAAGGCAGAAGCCGTGGTCGCCGACATCGCCGCAGCCGAACCGAACGCGGTGATCGTCGGCTGCGATTCGATGCTGCTCATGGCGCACGGGGAGATCGTCGGCAAGCCGGGAACCCGCGAGGCCGCTGCGAAGCGATGGGCGCAGAATGCCGGGAGCAGCGGGGAACTGCTGACCGGGCACGCCATCGTCCGACTCCAGGACGGCGAGATCAGCGCGCGCGCCCAGGGGCACCTGAGCACCACCGTGCGGTTCGGCGAGCCGACCGAGGCCGAGCTCGACGCCTACCTGGAGACCGGCGAACCGCTGCACGTGGCAGGCGGTTTCACGCTCGAAGGCTTCGGCGGCTGGTTCATCGAAGGCGTGGACGGCGACCCGTCCAGCGTGCTCGGGATCAGCCTGCCGCTGACCCGCAAACTCCTCGCCGAGGTCGGCGTCAGCGTCGTGACGCTGTGGAGCTCACCGAACACCGAGTGACTCCGGTTCCCGCCACCCAAGTGAATACGAACACAATTCGGTTACCTCATCACGCGGGTGGGCCGTAGTCGCGTTGGCGGCCGGGGGTTTCGCGGCAGTGCGGGCACCGAGCGGGCGCCATCACGGTCGACACCGCACCCGTCTGCAACGACATAAACTGGCGTGGCACCTGAACACGGCCGGTGCCCCCGCAGCCCCGGCACGTCGAACCTTCGGCGGCGCTATCGGGCATGGCTACCTCCTAGGCGGGTGGGCTTTCGAGCTGGCCAGAGCCATCACAGGTCCGGCAGTCCACCTCGACGACCTCTTCCCCTTCGCCCTTGCGTCGAGACTGCTGTTTCTGGCTGACAGTCCCGTTGCCGTTGCAGGTGGGGCACGTGTACAGCATCGTAGTGATCCTCTCCCTGTCTGTAATCATCTGCCGGGGTACCCCCGGCGCGGTGGGGCCGGTTGCGGCGCACTGCCGCTCGTCGACCCCACCACGGCCGCCATGTCGGGTCGGTCGGCCGTTCCGCGCCGGGGAGCTGGGGTGAATGGTCAGACGACGTCGGGGGGCCGTACGTGGTTGCGGTGGGAACACCGGCCGGGATCGGCAGCGGCATTCCCACCGGGTCTACAGGCTTTGCAACGCGGCGAGCAGCCGCCGCAGCATTCCGGGGTGCCGCGCCATCGCTTCCCGGTCATCGACCGGCAAACCAGACTCGATTAGTGGCAGGTGCCGGGTTTCCTCGACGGCGAGCGCATCGGCCAGATCGCCGCGCATCTGCACGGTGCGCGGCTCGCGCAGCTGGTGCCGGCCATGTCCGCGCGTCTCGGCCTCCACCCGCGCGACCAGATAGGCAACCGTCAGCGCACCTTCACCGCTACCGGCGTGCTGTGCCGGGGCGTAGTAGAACGTCGCCCACAGCGCGAGCCCGCCAACGCCGAGCAGACCGCTTGCGACCAACGCGGCGATCATCGGACTGTCCTCTCGCCGTCGATCACAAGTGGTTCCGGCGTCTTCCCTTCACCGCGCAGTGCAGCGGCAACCGTCGCGAGCTGGTCGCCGAGTCGCCGGATTTCGTCGTCGCTCCACCGGCCGCGCTCAACGTCGTCGGCGGCGTACCCGAGCATCAACACCGTTGCGCGGATCATGCGCCCGATGTGGGCGTGCTCGGCGCTCACCGCGCACACACCGCCGGCGGCATCGGGCATTGGGCGAGCACGTGCGCCGCCGCGTTGCAGTCCGGGCACGTCTCCCACAGCCAGGCCATGTCGCCGGTCGCGGCCTTGACGGTCCGCTCGCACAGCGTCGTGACCTTGGTGCCGTCCGGGTAGATCGACGCGGCTGGCGGGTGCTCGTCAGCGCTCGCGTGCCGCTGCCCGGCGGCTGGAACCCAATGAAAGGGGTGCGGCCGGTACGTCGCGCCAATGCTGGTCATGGCGATGACTGTGACGCCCACCCGAGCAATAATACAAGCAATTCGAGAAATTTCAGAGCAACTACGCCCATCCGGGGTAGCTACGCTACGCCGAGCGGGGTTAAGTGCCCGGCTGGACATTGACGATTGCTGAAGTTGCTTGCAGGATGCTCGGTGTTTCGACGATCTGGAGGGGCTATGAAGCTCACGTTCTTGGGGACTACCAGCATCAACGGCTCGTGCCCGAATCTGTACGCCACGGACCGGGGCACCTACGTCGTGCAGGGCTACAAGATCGACGACCCAGAAGCTCTTGCGGCGCTCTACGACCGGGGGATGCCGGAGACGGAAACCGCCGTTGAGATTCCCGCCGAGCTGCTGTCGTTCGCGCCGAAGGACACGTGATGACCCGGCTCGTACGAGGCGAGGACTTCGGGCGGCTGTTTGAGACCTTCACGCGCTCGGCCTGGCGCTGGGAATGCCAGCCCGAATACCGGGAGCCGCACGAGGCGGAAGCGTTCCGGCAGTTCCTCGCAAGCGAAACGCCCGACATGTCTTTCACGACGGAATGGCTGGCCAACGTCCGGCAGGCAACCGCAGCGGGGCGGCGCTTCGAGCGGGTGCGGGTGCTCACCGAGCCACTGACCGACTACCTACGGTTCGAGATGTTCGCGGCACCGGACAACGCTGCCGCGGGCGAGGACATCCGCGTCATGTCGACCGCCGCCGCAGCCGAGTACAACCTACCCGATCACGATTTCTGGTTGTTCGACGACGAGTTGGTCGCGATCATGCACTTCGACAGGCACGGCATGATCGCCGCCGAACTCGTCGACGACGCCGACACGGTGGCAAGGCACAGGAGGTGGCGCGGGATCGCGTGGAGTCATGCGGCACCCTTTGAGACGGTCCTGACACCCTGACCCGACGAGATGAACCTGTGAGCACACCCGAACGGCACAAGCTCGAATTCGGCGATCGACTGCGCGAACTCCGGGAAAGCGCCGGCTACTCCGGCAGGGAGTTCGCCAGCGCCGCCGGTTGGCAGCCGTCCAAGATCTCCAAGATCGAGAACGGCAAGCAGCTCGCGACCGACGCCGATCTGCTGACCTGGGTGCGGCTCACCAAGGTTCCAGAACCGGCGGCGACCGAGCTCCGCGACGAGTTGCGGACGATCCGGCTGGAATCCTCCAACTGGAAACGGCAGCTGCGGACCGGGCACCGGCGACGGCAAGAGCACAGCCGCGGTATCGAGGCCGAAGCAAGCACGATCCGTGCGTTCGAACTCGTAGTCGTGCCTGGTCTCGTCCAGACCGCTGACTACGCTCGCCACGTGCTCAGCTCGGCCGCCGCGTTGCAGCAGGTGCCGAACGACACTGACGCAGCTGTGCAGGTTCGTCTGGAACGCCAGCATGCTCTCTACGACTCGGCCAAGCACGTCGAACTGCTCATCGCTGAATCGGCCCTGCGGTACTTCGCCTGCCCGCCGCAAACGATGGTGGCGCAGATCGATCGCTTGATCGCGTTGTGCGGGCTGGCGACCGTCCGGTTCGGCATCATTCCGCTCAACACCCGGTGGCCGCACATCCCGGCAAGCGGGTTTTGGATCATCGGCGACACCGTGTTCGTCGAGACCGTCAACACTGAGATCAACACCGACGATCCCGACGACGTCGCCCTTTACAACCGACTCGCTGACAGCCTGTGGCAGGCCGCGGTCGAAGGCGACAACGCGCGGCGTCTGCTCGTGCAGATCTCCACCGAAATCGCCCAGCTACCCGATCCACCGACGACGAAGGACTGACCGTGTTCACCAACTGGCGCAAGTCCACCAAGAGCCTGCACAACCCCGAACAGTGCGTCGAGGTCGGCACCGCACCCAACATGACCGGCGTGCGCGACACAAAGGACCGCGACGGTGGCCTGCTCAGTTTCACCAACGAGCGCTGGTCGTCGTTCGTCGCCGCGATCAAGGGCGGCAAGTTCGACGCCTGACCCACAACAAAGAAGCGCCCGCCCGGTAGTCCTGGTACCGGGCGGGCGCTGGCATTTCCTCTGGGGTTAGCGCTTCGAGGAGATCCAATGTGACCGGTACAGGGTCTAAGAAAAATGTCCCCAGCTCGTCGTCCCGGTCGTGGTGGCCCGCAGCGAGGGCCTGCTCGACGACGAGGTGCTGGCCAAGCCGAGCACCCCGCTGCTCGACGACGCCAGCAACCTGGTCAAGGCCTAATGGGAGCTACCGGGTCGGCCACCGGACAGACGTGCGAGTCGTGAGTGCGCAGCAGGGCTCTAGCACGGTTACGTACTCACGACCCCTCAACTTGGGTAACCTGACGTTCGTGCACGGGCACGGTGACCGCAGCCAGGATCGGCGACCCGAGGCGCACGCACCGTCACTGTGGTGTCCGCTCGACTTCCGGCTCTTTCGTCACGCCGCTCCCACGCGTTCGATCGCGATGCCGCGCACGGACTTGAGCTCGGACACGAGCTCGGTGCAGACCTTGACCGGCCACGCGGGCAGTTCGAGCCGTGTCTTTCCCAAGTGGATGTGCACCGGGGTCGCGCCGCGGTAGGTGCCCAGCGTGTTGCGGAGCTCGGCGATCGTGTCGCTGCTGAGTTTCTTGGTGTCGGCCCGCAGCACCAACGGCGGTTCAGAGCCGGGCGCGTGCTCGGCCGCAGCGATGTCGATCGGCACAGCGTCCGAGGCGAACACGCTGATCTCGCCCTCGCGCTCGTTCACCCGACCCTTGACCGCCAGCGCGTTGTCCTCGATCAGGCAATCGGAGAACATCTCGTAGGACTGCGGAAAGAACAGAACCTCCACGCTGGCGTCGAAGTCCTCCAGCGTGACAATCGCCCACGGCTTCCCATTCTTGTTGATGCGCCGCTGAATGCCCGAGATCATCCCTGCGATCTTGGGCTGGTCCTTATCCTTGCCGTAGCCGCCGGGTTCACGTTCACCGCCGACGAGCGCGGCAATGCTGGTGTCCTGGTACGGCGCCAGCAACCGCTCGGCACCGTCCAACGGGTGCGCCGAGACATACAGGCCGAGCATTTCCCGCTCGTAGGCGAGTAGCTGCTTACGCGGCCATTCCTCGTCGGTGAATTTCAGATGCGCGAGCGGTGAGGTGTCATCGGCGGGTGCGGTGTCGTCGGCAGTGCCGAACAGGTCGAACTGCCCCATTGCCTCTTGCCGCTTGAGACCGATCACGGCGTCAACCGCGGCCTCGTGGTGCTGGACCAGCGCCATCCGGGTCTGCCCGAGCGAGTCGAACGCACCGGCCTTGATCAGGGATTCCAGGACCCGCTTGTTGCACGCGGTGATCTCGGCCTTGTCGAGGAAATCGGTGAACGAGCTGTAGCGCCCCTTGTCCTTACGGGTCTTGACGATCGACTCGACCACGTTCGACCCGACGTTGCGGATCGCGCCCATCCCGAACCGGATCCGGCCCTCGATCGCGGTGTGCTCGACGACGGATTCGTTCACGTCCGGCGGCAGCACGCGGATGCTCATCCGGCGGCACTCGGACAGGTAGACGGCGGTCTTGTCCTTGTTGTTGGCGTTGGCGGTGAGCAGCGCGGCCATGTACTCGGCCGGGTAGTGCGCCTTGAGGTAGGCGGTCCAGTACGTCACCAGGCCGTAGGCGGCGGCGTGGGACTTGTTGAACGCGTACCCGGCGAAGGGCAGCACCGTCGCCCACAGCTGGTCGATGGCTTCCTTCGAGTAGCCGCGCTCGCGCATGCCGGCCTCGAAGCGGGCGAACTGCTCGTCCATCACCTCTTTCTTCTTCTTACCCATCGCACGCCTCAGCAAGTCCGCTTGACCGAGCGTGTATCCGGCGACTTTCTGGGCGATGGCCATGATCTGCTCTTGGTAGACGATCAGGCCGTAGGTCTCGCCGAGAATGTCCTTTAGCGGTTCGTCGAGTTCGGGGTGGATCGGCTCGACGGGCTTCTTGCCGTTCTTGCGGTCGGCGTAGTCGAGGTGCGCGTTGACGTCCATCGGGCCCGGCCGGTACAGCGCGTTGACTGCCACGACATCCGGGAACTCGGTGGGCTGCAAGCGTTTCAGCAAGCTCTGCATGCCCCCGCCTTCAAGCTGGAACACACCCAAGCTGTCGCCGCAGCCCAACATCTCGTACGTCTTGGGATCGTCGAGCGGGATCTCAAGCGGTTCGATCTCCGTGCCGTGGTTGGTCTTCACCATCCGCACGGTGTCGTCGATGGTGGTCATGTTGACCAGCCCGAGAATATCGATCTTGAGTAGGCCGACCGCCTCACACTGCGGACCGTCCCACCCGGTGATGATCTCGCCGTCGTCCCGCTTCCACAGCGGCAGCACATCGAGCAGTGGTTCACGGGAAATGATGTGCGCACACGCGTGCACACCGGCGTTGCGGATCAGTCCCTCAAGGCCACGGGCGGTGTCGAAGATTTTGCCGATCTGCTGATCGTTCTCGATCAGGCTGCGGACCTCGGTGGCCTCTGCGTAGCGCTCGTGTTGCGGGTCGACGATCCCGGACAACGGGATGTCCTTCGCCGCGATCGGCGCCGGTAGCGCCTTGCTGAACTGGTCGGCGAGCTGGAAACCGGGCTGACCGAGGTGCACGCGAGCAGCGTCCTTGAACGCCGCCTTGGTCTTAATCGTGCCGTAGGTGATGACCTTCGCGAAGTACTCGGTACCGTACTTTTCCTTGGCATACTGGATGACTCGTTCGCGCTGACGCTCGTCGAAGTCGATGTCGATGTCCGGCGGCGAGTCACGTTCGGGGTTGAGGAACCGCTCGAACAGCAGCCCGTGCTGCAACGGGTCGATGTCGATGATGTGCAGCACATACGACAGCAGCGCACCGGCCGCCGAGCCACGACCCGGCCCGACCCTGATCCCGTTGTTCTTCGCCCACCGGATCATGTCGCCGACAACCAGGAAGTACGAGCTGTAGCCCTTCTCCGTGATGACCTTGAGTTCCCACTCCAGCTGGTCGCGGTACTCCTGGGTGAAGCTGTCGCCAGGGAACCGGGTTGGGATGAGCTCCTCGACCTCGTCGCGCAGCACCTCGACGTCGGTACGACCGGGCTTGATCTTGGCCTGTGGCATGCGGTTGGTCGCCGCGAACACGTCGTCGTAGCCCTCGACCATGTCGGCGATCAGCAGCGTGCTGTCCGCCGCGCCGGGCACCTCGGTGTCCCAGTATTCGCGCATCTCGGCCGACGACTTGATGTGGTAGCCGTCACCGTTGAATTTGAACCGCTCGGTGTCGGCCAGCATCGACCGAGTCTGCAAACACAGCAGCGCGTCATGGTGCCCGGCCTGATCCGCGGTCACGTAGTGGCTGTCGTTGGTCGCCACCGTGCGCAGTTCGAGCTGCTTGGCAATGTCCAGCAGCTCGCCACGGATGTTGCGCTCCATCTGGATACCGTGGTCCATGACCTCGATGAAGAAGCGGTCCGCGCCGAAGATGTCCTTGTAGTCCGAGGCGGCCTGCAAGGCCTCTTGCTTCTGGCCGAGCCGAAGCCGTGTCAGGATCTCACCGGCCAAGCACCCGCTCGTCGCGATGATCCCCTCGGAGTGATCGGCGAGCAGTTCCCTGTCCATGCGTGGCTTGCGGAAAAAGCCCTGCATGGACGCCAGCGACGACAGCTTGAACAGATTGCGCAGCCCGGTCGAGTTCTGGGCGAGCATGGTCATGTGGGTGTAGGCACCCGCGCCCGACACGTCGCCGCTCTCGCCGTACTCGTCGAGCTCCCGTTTCCCGGTGCGAGCCCGCTCACCCCAGAACACCGGCTTCTTGTGGAAACGGCTCTCCGGAGCGAGATAGGCCTCGATGCCGATGATCGGCTTGATCCCGCTCTTCTTGGCGTTCGTGTAGAAGCTGTGCGCGCCGAACATGTTGCCGTGGTCGGTCATTGCCACCGCGGGCTGTTCGAGCCGAGCGACCTCGGCGAACAGCGCGTCGTGCTTGGCTGCACCGTCGAGCATCGAGAACTCGGTGTGCACGTGCAGGTGAACGAACCGATCAGACACGCGGCCATCTCCGGAAAGATCAGATAGGGGGCGGGGGCGGGCAGAGGTCCCACAACTCTAGTCGTCCCACTCGGTGTAACCAGGCAGCATCGGGACCGTGTTGCTACCCCAGCTACACCGAGCCTTCGGCGGTTAGAGCTGGCCGGTGGGTGGCCGGCGAGTTGCGTCGTGACAGCCCATGAAAAACCACGTAAGACCAGCACTGTGCTGGCGGCGGGTATCGCCACCACGGGAAGACCAGCGCCGGACGGGCGCTGGCCAACGTGGGCACCGGTGTCGGCTCGCGGAACGTTTTTACACGTTGCGTGAACGGTGGAACGGCCCGTCGACCGGTCCTGAATCCGCGACCAGAGCCGCGCCGGGGTTCGAGAGGGCGATTGTGCCGAGGTCGGCCGCATCGGTGATGGCGCAGCGGTGCGCGACACGAAGAACCGCGCCGCCGGGTGCTTCACCACGACTGCTGGCCAGTCGGCGGCGTTCGTCGCCGCCGTGAACGCAGACGTCTGACCCGACGCCGGGAATCCGGTGTTCAACGGCGTTGAACACCGGATTCCCGCATTGTTGGCGAACGGTTCACGAACCCCGGAACCTGGTGGTGAGGCCCCCGATCGGAGGTCCGCCGAACGTAGGATGGGGGTGTGGAAAACGGTCGACGGGGCAAGGACCTCCGGATCGGCGATCCCGAGCGGGAGAGCGCGATGCGGCTGCTCGGCGAACACTTCTCCGCCGGGCGCCTCGACGTCCACGAGTACGACGAGCGCTGCCAGCAGGTCGCGACCGCCCGGTTCCGCTCCGAACTGAACGCGCTGTTCGAGGACCTGCCCGAGCCGTGGCCGAGCTCCCCGCCGCAGCAGACTCCCGCCGCCCGAACGGCGATGCCCCCGGCCGCCGGGAAGATCGTCCTGGCCATCTGCGCGGCGATCATGGTCATCTTCCTGGTCGTGGTCGCCCGGCAATTGGCCCCGATCCTGCTGATCCCGCTGATTGCCGTCCTCTGGCTCTCCTGGCGCCGCTGATCGACGCCGACCGTCACAATCGACCACGTTTCGTTACGGTGAGGTCATGCACAGCTCGCGGATCACCGGGGCGGGACGGCTGAGCGCACTGCTCGCCGTCGGCACACTCACCCTCACCGGGTGTGGCCTATGGCAGGCGGAGCGAACATCGGACACCGCGGCCTCACTGCCGCCGCCACTGCCCACGACGAGCGCTCCGCCGCCGCTGCCGCCGCGGCCCTTCGAGCTCGCCCTCGACGGGGTGGACCCGTGCCGGCTGCTCACCGCCGACCAGCGCCACCAGCTCGGTTTCGACCGGGCGCCGCTGCCCGGCTCCGAGGTGGGCTTCGGCGACGCGGCCACCTGCAGCTACCGCAACACCACGGCGAAGGTGGGCGCCAGGTTGGCGTTGATCACCACCGAGAGCATGGGGGTGTGGACCGACGACACCGCGCAGGTGGAGGCCTCGCCCGTGGTGATCGGCGGCTTCCCGGCGCTGGTGATCAAGACGCCGGGACTGGACCTGTCCTGCAACGTCGCGGTGGACGTCGCCGAAGGCCAGCACCTCGACGTCCTCTACCGGGACGACGGGGGCCAGCCGCCACCGCCGGTCAATCAGCTGTGCGCCGGGGCCCAGCGGGTCGCCGAAGCCGCGCTGGCGAGCCTGGCCGCACCGGAAACGTCCTCGACGAAACCGTCCGCTCCCCGGACCAAGCCGCAGTAGCACACGACCGCATGACCCGCTCGGATCAATAATTCCGCCGTAATTGACTCCACGGAGTGACACTGGACGCTGCTCCGGACCTCTGTCGTTCACACTGAGCAACCACCAGAGTGATACTGACCGCGTATGGAGCACTCCCCAGCGTGATGATTGCTGACTACAGTGTTCGGCGGACGTTTAGTACCTTGAGCGCTCGGGTCCCGGCATTCGCCGGATGCCCGCGAACACCCGGCCAGGGCCACACCGCCCTGCACCGCCCGGGCGTTCAGGCACAAGGGGCCCGCACCCGTCACCTGGGCCCTTACCTGTGGGAGGGGAAAACGTGCCGCTCACTGCTCCGTGGGGCGACAGCTCGACCGAAGCCCTGCCCGGAACGTCGGGGGGCTCGGTGCAAGTCGAGCCCGCCTCCATTCCGAGGCTGGTGAACGCGCTGCAGGAATCGCTGGATGCGGTCGGCCTGCAGATCGAGCACGCCATCACCGAACTGCGCATCCGGCCCTGGGCCGGCGATCCGATCAGCGCCGACGCGGCCGAGAAGTTCAACCGGCGCTCCGTCGGCGGCGACGACGACGCGCTGAGCGCGCTGTGCGGTTACCGCGACCAGCTGCAGGCGGCCGCCGAGTCGCTGCGGCTCGCCAGCCGGCAGTACGAACGGATCGACGACGACAGCGCTGCGGGAATCGGCGGGGGTTGCTGATCCCGATGAGCGATCACCGTTGGCAGGGATACCGCCACCCCGAGCTGTTCGCGCAGATCAACGAGGGCCCCGGGCCGGACGGCTCGATCGACAGCGTCCGGCGGTGGGGCGAACTCACCCGCGCGCTGAGCGATATCGACGCCGGGCTGGCCGCTGCCGTGTCGTCGGCGATGGCCGGTTGGCAGGGCATCGCGGCGGACAGCGCCCACGACGGGCTGCGCCCGCTGGGCGACTGGGCGGCCCAGGCTCAGCAGGCCACCAGCGTGATGCGGGAACGGGCCGAACAGCAGGCGGAGTTCATCAGCAAGGCCCGCCAGGACATGCCGCCTCCGGTGCAGATCACCACCGAGGAACCGAGCACCTCGGAAACGCTGCTCACGCACCTCTTCGGCGGGCAGACCGACTACGAGCTGCAGGAAGCCAAGCAGCACGCCGCCGAACAGCGAGCCTTCGACGTGATGCGCACGTACGAGGCTTCAACGAAGGACAACACCACGTCGCTGGCGTCGTTCACCCAGCCGCCGCAGGTGGTGGTCGACGCCCCGATCAGCGGCGGCTCCGGCAGGCAGCAGTACGTGACCATCAGCTGGGGCGCCACTTCGGTGCCCGCGGCACGAGTTCCCTCGACGCCGACGACGCATTCCGTGCGAGTCCCCGAGCAGCGACCGGGGCCGCCGGGTGCCGGCGGATCGACGCGCGGCGGTGACGGGCGCTCTGCGGACAAGTGGGCGCGCAAGGACCGCGACGACCCGGTGGACCAGAAGGTGACCGAAAAGGTCGGCCGCCAAGGCGGGTTCTTCGACGAGCCGCAGACGTTGTCCCGCCCGGTGATCGGCGGCGAGCCCGGACAATGACGGTCACCGGCACCGGGCGCCAGCTCCACCTGTCGGCACTGGAGTTCGACGTGCTCATCGAGCACCTCGGATTGGAGACCATGCCGCTGGTACTCAAGGTCCCATCACCCGGACGCACCCACAGCGAACGCGCGAAGCTGGTGGAATCGGCGTGGCGATCGCTGGGCGCCCGCGAACTAGGCCGTCCGACCGGGCTCGATCCGGAACTCGAATGGATGCTGCGGCTGCTGGCCCGCCCCGGCCGCGAGGTCGACGGGCGGATCTGGTTGCGGCGCAGCGTTCGGGTGCTCGCGGCCTCCGATGCCGAATCCGAGCACGCGGTGCTGGCCGTGAAGGACGGGGACACCTTCGGCCTGCGGCCAGCAGCGGCGAGCGGGCTGCCGCGAGAAGCGGTTTCGGTGCTGCCGAGGCTCCGGCCTGGCCCCGGCCGTTCGGTGTCGGTGCGCAGCGGCGATCTCGACGGCGCCGCCGCGGATGCGGGCGACAACGTCGAGCAGCTGCAAAGTGCGTTGCAACGCCGGGGAATCCGCCCGGACGACGCCGAGATCCTGATGAGCATGGCCGCCGGGGTCGACGCGCGCGGGCAGTTCGGCACTGCCGCCCGCGACCGGGTCGGTCGCCGCGTCCGAGCCGATCGGGTCATCGGCTTCTTCGACACCGCGCACGGCCGGTACGCTCAGCTGCGGCGGGAGTCGCCATCCGGCGACGTGTGGAGCACCGTCGCACCGGTCGACACCCGACGCCTGATCGGGCACCTCGAGGAGCTGCTCGCCGAGGTGACCGCAGAACCGTGATCCACGACCTGCTTTACGTTTTCACCGCGAGGAAAAGCGCGGCCGGTGCCTGTTGGGGCCACCGACCGCGCCGCAGAGCCGAAGATGCCTACACCACCGGTTCGACGATGCGCTCCCGCGCCTCCGGGGCCGCCGAGCGCTTCGCGTCGGCCGCCTGGTCGTCGGGCTGTGTCTGCGAATCCCGCTCCGCCTCGACCCGCTTGGCGTACACCTCGACCTCGCGGGCCACGCGCGCGTCGTCCCAGCCGAGCGCCTCGGCCATCAACCGCGCGACCGGTTCGGCGCATTCCACGCCGCGGTGCGCGTACTCGATGGAGATCCGGGTGCGCCGGGTCAGCACGTCCTCCAGGTGCAGCGCGCCTTCGTGGCTGCACGCGTAGACAACCTCGGCCTGCAGGTAGTTCGGCGCAGCCGGGATCGGCTTGAGCAGCTCGGGCCGCCCGTCGCCGAGGGCGAGCACGTCGTGGATCTCCGAGCCGTAGCGGTCCAGCAGGTGCCGGATGCGGTACGGGTGCAACCCGTGCGCGGCGGCCAACTGGTCGGCCTGGTTGATCAGCGCGTGGTATCCGTCGGCGCCGAGCAGCGGCACCCGGTCGGTGATCGACGACGCCATCCGTCCGGTGATGTCCGGCGCGACGGCGGTCACGGCGTCGGCCGCCATGACCCGGTACGTCGTGTACTTGCCGCCGGCGATCGCCACCAGCCCGGGCGCGACCCGCGCGACCGCGTGTTCCCGGGACAGCTTCGAAGTTTCCTCGCTCTCCCCGGCCAGCAGCGGCCGCAGCCCCGCGTAAACGCCTTCGATGTCGTTGTGGGTCAGCGGCGTCGCCAACACCGAGTTGACGTGCTCCAGCAGGTAGTCGATGTCCTTCTTGGTGGCCGCCGGGTGCGCCAGGTCGAAGTGCCAGTCGGTGTCGGTGGTGCCGACGATCCAGTGGTTGCCCCACGGGATGACGAACAGCACCGACTTCTCGGTGCGCAGGATGATGCCCGACTCGGCCACGATGCGGTCGCGGGGCACCACGATGTGCACGCCCTTGCTGGACCGGACCCGGAAACGCCCGCGCCCGCCGGAGAGCTTCTGCAGCTCGTCGGTCCACACCCCGGTCGCGTTGATCACGGCCTGCGCGCGGACCTCGACCTCTTCGCCGGACTCCACGTCGCGCACCCGGACCCCGGCGATCCGGTCGGCCTCCCGCAGGAAACCGGTGACCTGCGTGGACGTCGTGATCACGGCGCCGTAGCGGGCGGCGGTGCGGCCTACCATCATGGTGTGCCGCGCGTCGTCGGCCTGGGCGTCGTAGTAACGGATGCCGCCGATCATCGCGTTGCGCTTCAGCGCCGGCACCATCCGCAGCGCGCCAGCGCGCGTGAGGTGCTTCTGCCCCGGCACGGACCGGGCGCCGCCCATCGTGTCGTAGAGGAACATGCCCGCGGCGGTGTAGGGGCGCTCCCAGAACCGGTGGGTCAGCGGGTACAGGAACGGGACCGGCTTCACGAGGTGCGGCGCGATCCGGGTGAGCATCAGCTCGCGTTCCCGGAGGGCCTCGCGGACCAGCGAGAACTCCAATTGCTCCAGGTAGCGGAGTCCGCCGTGGAACAGCTTGCTGGAGCGGCTGGAAGTACCTGCCGCCAGGTCGCGGGCCTCCACCAGCGCCACCCGCAGCCCGCGGGTGGCCGCGTCCAGCGCCGCACCCGCACCGACCACGCCGCCGCCGATCACGACGATGTCGAACTCGTCCGAACCGAGCCGCCGCCAGTTCTCCGCCCGCTCGGCGGGCCCCAACGTGCCCTTCAACCGGTTCTCGGTTTCGATTTTGTCCTTGGACACCAGGCGTCCTCCTCGCTCGAATCGCGTCCCACCGCTAACCACCCCGCCGACGCGGAACCCGGACTCGGCGCCAGTCCGGACTGCGGTGGACATCATGCCCGACCTGCACCCTTCGTGCCCGGTTCGGCACTCCGCGCATTTCCTGCCTGCTCGACCCGCGCGCCGCGGTCGCGCAGGGCCTCGATATCGGCGCGCGTCGTCTGCGAATCCACAATCACGACGTCGAAGTCCTCGACCGGAGCGACCGCGTGCAGCGCTCGCCGGCGGAACTTGGTGTGGTCGACGTAGAGCACCCGCCGCCGCGCCGAGGCCAGCATGGCCTTCTTGATCTGCACCATTTCCTGCTGCGGGTAGCAGCAGATCCCGTCGGTCACGGCGGAGACCGACATGATCGCCAGGTCGACGCGCAGGTTCCGCAACGCGTCCAGGGCCATCCCGCCGACGAACGCGTCGGCCCACGGCAGGTAGTCGCCGCCCACGCAGATCAGGCTGATGCCCGGAACCCCGGCGAGTTCGCCGAACACCCCGCGGTGATTGGTGACGACGGTCGACGGCGCGCGTTCCGGCAGCAGCCGGGCCAGGTACACGCCGGTCGTCGAATCGTCGAGCACCAGCGCCTGCCCCGGCTCGATCAGTTCCGCCGCGGCCCGGGCGATTTCTTCTTTCTCCGCGGTGTTCTGCTGCAACCGGTATTCCGACGCGGCCTCGTAAAGCAGCGAAGAAGCCGCCGAAACGTAGCCGCGGTTGCGGTGCACCAGCCCCTGCGATTCGAGGTCGGCGAGATCCCGGTACACCGTCATCGCGCTGACCCCGACGGTCTCGACGAGATCGTCGATCCGCATGGTGCCTTCCGCCATGACCAGATCGGTGATCTTGCGCCGCCGGTCCTGCTGCTTCCCCGACGGGCGTCGACCGGACATCTCGTCCACCTCAAATCCCTGGTCATCGCGAAATCCTGGTCGTCGCGAAACCCCTGGTCATCGCGCCTGGGACGGCCCCGCGCGGTCCGGCGCAGCCCGAAGCCGATCCAGCGTCACCATCTAATCTGATAAAAACATCATCAGGGCCATCTTGCGACGTTTGTTTTCGCAAGTTTAGTGTGACCCGCCGTGCGCGTCGATGCCTGGGGTAAGCCCCGCACCGCGGGCTGCTCACCGGCCCCGCGCCACCCGCTGATCGAGATCATCGATCACGGGTCGGGCTCCGCTACTACCAGCCGATACGCACGACTAGGCGGTACAGACCAACCTGTTGCCTACGAGTGGCGGCATGCATGGACACGTGTTGCTATGCGGCAGTACCGTCCCGACTCACTCCATCTCGGACAGTCACAAAACCCGCCTGTGCCCACGGCGGCATTAAGAGGGGAACGGCAGAATGAGTCTTGGTGAGATCTTCCTCTGGGAGATGATGGGGACGGCAATACTCACCCTGTTAGGTTGCGGCGTCGTTGCGAACACCGTGCTGCGCAAGAACCGTGGCTACGAAGGCGGTTTCCTGCTCGTCAACTTCGGTTGGGGTTTCGCGGTTTTCGCCGGCGCCAGCGTTGCGGCACCGTCCAACGCGCACATCAACCCGGCGGTGACGCTCGGGCTCGCGGTCAACGGCCAAGTCCCGTGGCCGGAAGTTCCCGTCTACATCATCGCGCAGCTCGTCGGTGGCACGCTGGGCGCGATTCTCTGCTGGGCCGCCTACAAGCTGCAGTTCGACACCCACGACGACCCGGCGAACACCCTCGGCGTCTTCGCCACCAGCCCGACGGTGCCGAACGCGCCGTGGAACCTGATCACCGAGATCATCGGCACGTTCGTGCTGGTCTTCTGGATCATCCTCAGCCCGCAGGCGGGTGTCGGCGAAACGCCCGGCGTGCCGTCGTTCGGCAACGCGGCGCTCGGTTACGCCGCGGTCGCCTTCATCGTAATCGGCATCGGAAACTCGCTCGGCGGACCGACCGGGTACGCCATCAACCCCGCACGCGACCTCGGGCCGCGCATCGCCTACGCGATGCTGCCGATCCGCCGCAAGGGCTCCGTCGGCTGGGGCTACTCCTGGATTCCGATCGCCGGCCCGGTCATCGGTGGCGTGCTGGCCGGCCTGCTGGCGCTGGCACTGCCCATCAGCTGACCCAACACTCCACTGAAGGAAGGTAAGACGAAAATGGCCTCGTACGTCGCCGCCATCGATCAGGGAACCACGTCGACGCGGTGCATGATCTTCGACCACTCCGGCCGAGTCGTGACCGTCGACCAGATGGAGCACCGGCAGATCTTCCCCAAAGCCGGCTGGGTCGAGCACGACCCGAACGAGATCTGGCAGAACACCCGGCAGGTCTGCGCGAGCGCGCTGGCCAAGGCCGACCTGGTGTCCTCGGACATCGCGGCCTGCGGCATCACCAACCAGCGGGAAACCACCGTGGTTTGGGAGAAGGCGACCGGCAAGCCGGTCTACAACGCGATCGTCTGGCAGGACACCCGCACCGACGAGATCGTCAACTCGCTGGCGTCCGGCGAAGGCGGCCAGAACCGGTACCAGAGCAAGACCGGCCTGCCGCTGGCGACCTACTTCTCCGGCCCCAAGGTGAAGTGGATCCTGGACAATGTGGACGGTGCCCGGAAGCGCGCCGAGAAGGGCGAGCTGCTGTTCGGCAACATGGACACCTGGGTGCTGTGGAACAGCACCGGTGGCCCGGACGGCGGCCTGCACATCACCGACCCGACGAACGCCTCCCGAACGTTGCTGATGGACCTGGAGCGGCTCGAATGGGACGCCGGCATCTGCGCCGAGATCGGGGTGCCGACGGCGATGCTGCCGGAGATCCGGTCCTCGTCGGAGGTGTACGGGACGTTCCGGGAACGCGGTGTGTTCGCGGGAATCCCGATCGCCGGCATCCTCGGCGACCAGCAGGCCGCCACCTTCGGGCAGGCCTGCCTGTCGCCCGGTGAGGCCAAGAACACCTACGGCACCGGCAACTTCGTGCTGCTCAACACCGGGACCGAGCGGGTGATCAGCCAGAACGGGCTGTTGACCACGGTCGGCTACAAGATCGGCAGCAACGACACGGTGTACTGCCTGGAGGGTTCCATCGCGGTCACCGGGTCGCTGGTGCAGTGGCTGCGGGACAACCTCGGCATCATCGCCACCGCCCCGGAGATCGAACAGCTCGCCCGCAGCGTCGACGACAACGGTGGCGCGTACTTCGTGCCCGCGTTCTCCGGGTTGTTCGCCCCGCACTGGCGCTCCGACGCGCGCGGCGCGATCGTCGGCCTGACCCGGTACGTCAACCGCGGCCACCTGGCCCGCGCGGTGCTGGAGGCCACGGCGTTCCAGACCCGCGAGGTGATCGAGGCCATGAACGCCGACTCCGGCGTGCCGTTGAAGTCGCTGAAGGTGGACGGCGGCATGGTGGTCAACGAGCTGCTGATGCAGTTCCAGGCCGACATCCTCGGCGTCCCGGTAATCCGCCCGGTGGTCGCCGAGACCACCGCGCTCGGCGCGGCCTACGCGGCGGGCCTCGCGGTCGGTTTCTGGACCAGCGAGGAGGACATCCGCTCGAACTGGGCCAAGGACAAGCAGTGGGACCCGCAGATGCCGAAGGAGCTTCGCGAAAAGCAGTACCACCAGTGGCAGAAAGCTGTTACGAAGACCTTCGACTGGGTGTCCTAAAGACCTACTGTTGCAGTGAATCTACGACAGGCGTTTCGGGCTCCCAGACAGGGATCATGGCGATCCCTGCTGGCCCACAGCGTCGTTGCGGCGGCGTGATCTGCACCTTGCGAACCAGTCGCGAAAGCAGGTCACGCCGCCGTGTCACCGGGAGCGTGTCCCACTCGCCGATCAGACCCCGCGCAATGATCTGAGCAGGCTCGGATTCTTGACTGTTGGCTTGCTATTCCGCAACGGCGAGCCGTTCAGCGGGTCCAGAAGCCGCTACTGGGGAAGCCTCGATTCAACCTGTCGAGCAACCTTTTCAGCTTCTCCGCAGGGGTCAGGAACGTCGTTCTTCGTGATTCCGCTGACCTTGATCTGAACGACGCCACCGCCTGCGTCGACCAGTACAGAGCAGATACCGCGACCGGAAGATCCCACCGCGACGCCGTGGGCAGCGTTGCGCCCGTTGAGGTTGAACTTTTCGTAGCTGTCCCACTTGCCGTCGGTCTGGTACTTGTCGACGGTCTCCTGCTCGTTCTTGTACAGGGTGACGAGCCTGTCCTCCCCCTCATACGAGCAACCCGGCTCGAACTTGAGCTGCTCGACTTTCTCGCCCTGCCCTCCGACACCGACGGTACCAACGCGGCGATGTCGACCAACTCGTCATGAGCGGTGCCGCGGCAGTGGACAGCGCCCGACAGACGGCATCGGCCGGATACGTTGGCCGCAAGCTCGGAGGCCTGCGAGTGCGCCTGGTGTCGTACCTCGGCGAGCGACACGTGCGCTGCCTGGATTCGCAGATCAAGGATCTTTTGACTGCTCCCCCGCCTGAAGGCGGGGGATTCTTCGTCCCTCGTCTCCAGGCGTAGTGGGGATTCCTGGCTCAGGCAGCCTCCCGAGGCAGCGCCTCGGGAGGTCTTGCGCCCTCAACACCAGCCGGGTACAGCCCAGCCCGGACCAGCATCACACGCGCGGAGTTCTTGTCTCTCGGACAGACGTGCCCGCACGCGGTACAGGTATAGGTTCGTTCCGACAGCGGCAGCGCGTGCTTGGTTCTCGCCCCGCACTGTCCACAGTCCATTGTCGAGTGCTTCGGATCGACAAGCATCACCAGGCGTCCGTGCTTGCGCCCCATCATGATCAGTTCGTTTTTCGTGGCCGAGATCGCAGCATCAGCCGCTTTCCTGGCCATCGTGGTCTTCGCGAGAAATTTCGGGCGGAAGTCCTCCACCGCGATCGCATCGTGGTCCCTCGCCACGCGCAAGGCCCATTTACGGGCCGTGTCCTGACGCTGGCGGGCGACCTTCGCGTGCGCTTTCGCGGCCCGGCGTTGGGCTTTGCGGTATCCCTTTGAAGCGGGCTTGCCCTTCGCCGGCCGACGCCAGGCCATCATCCGCTGATAGCGGGCCAGCTTCACCGCCGCACGCTTGCCGTGCTCGGCATGCGGAAGATCGTGCGCTTCGGATGTGGTCGTAGCGGTCTCGGTCACACCCCAGTCGATGCCGATCACCTGACCGGTTTCCGGCAACGACCGTACCTCGGTCGCGACCACGAACGAGCAATACCAGTGCCCTTGGGCGTCCTGGTACACACGCACCGACGACGGCGCGCAGGGAAGCTCGCGGGACCACACCACCGCGCACACGATGCCACCCGCCAGGTGCAGGCGACCGTCGGTGATCCGGTACCCGCGCCGCGTGTAGTTCAAGCTCGGACGCGCGAGCGCCTTTTTCTTGAACTTCGGCATGCCCGCCCGCTGCCGCATCGGCAACCGGGCCTTGACGTCCTTCAACGCCTTGGCGCGGGACTTGGCGAAGTCACGGATGATCCGCTGCTGCGGAACCGAACCGCCGGCACTCAGCCAGTCGTGTTCACTCCGCCATCCGGTCAGCAGCTTGCACAGGTGCGCGGGACCGCATTTCTCGCCCGCACGGTACGCCTGACGGGAGGTGGCCACGCACTGGTTCCATACCCACCGGCACCGATCCCACTCGGCCAGCAGCGCATGCCGGGAGGTCAGCGACAAACGAAGCCGATAGGTGTACCGGGCGTGCCCGGCATCCTCGGTCTTCACTGTTGCTGCCATATGGATCACCGTAGCATTGGGTTTATGGCCATCGACAGCGAGTTCCGTACAGGAAGACACGTAGTTTTCCGCATGCATGCTCACTTGGTTTTCGTCACGAAGTACCGGCACCCCGTGTTCACCGACGCACACCTGACCCGCATGGAAAAAATCATGCGGGAGGTATGCGGCGACTTCGAAACCGAACTGGAAGAGTTCAACGGCGAAGCCAACCACGTGCATCTGCTGGTCAGCTTCCCACCCAAGGTCGCGGTGTCGAAACTGGTCAACTCCCTCAAAGGGGGTATCCTCCCGGCTGTTGCGTAAGGAGTACGAAGACCTGCGGTTCGCTTACTGGAGAGGTGTCCGGTTGTGGTCGGGCTCCTACTTTGCCGGGTCGGTCGGAGACGCACCGATTTCCGTGGTGCGCCAGTACATCGAACGGCAAACCCGCCCCGCTGCCTGAGTGGTCGGCTTAAGCACGGAATTGATGCGCTTCCTCCCCGCCCTAAAAGACGGGGCATCCGCGCTACGTTCCCTTCGGCGAGGAGCGATTCAGTGTCGGACGAGCAGGGACGGATCTTCCGCGAGGCGTGGATCGCCGGGGTGAACACCTACTACCCCGACGAGCCGAAGCCCGGCTACATCGCCCCGTGGAAGGACACGCCCCTTTGGGAGCGGGCCAGCGCGGCAGCCGTGTACCAACAGGTGCATGATTCCATCCTCGCGACTGAGGGCAACACGGCCAAGCTCGCCCGCGAGCAAAAGGGGCGATTCGTGGCGCTGTGCTGGATCGGGCAGATCTTCAAACCCTTCGACGCCCCCAAGCCCGCGTACATGGCTGACTGGGAAGCCATGCCTGAATGGCAGGGGACACCGACTCCGACATCTTCGAGCGCATCGAGCAAGACGTCGCGTCGCGCTCCGACTAACGACCAGTTCCGAACGTATCGAGCGCCCGCCCGGCAACACCTGCCGGGCGGGCGCTCTGGGTAGGCCCTTCGGAAAACCAGTCTTTCGGCAGGGTCGAGTGAAACATCCGTCCACACTGGACATCGTTATCGACCGGCAGGCGGCGCAACTCGCATTCTCGAGGGGTTGCGCCGCGTTTCACGGTCGGTGTTCCTGGGGAAGACCAGCGGCACCGGCCGACCAGCCCCGCGCCTCGACGGCCACATCTGCGAACTGCTCGACGTTGACGAGTTCCGCACCCGGAGAGCTGCGGCGTCTGGCCAACCTAGGGTGCTGACCAAACGCCGCAGCCCATGGACCAGCCATCGACCTGCGAAATCGGCGACTGGGTTTCGGACGCGAACGTCACTCGCGTGCGTCCACCCTAAACACAACACCGTTTCAGGCAAATACCGATTGGCATATGCCACCCCTTCGGGCGAACGAGAGCCCGCATCGACCGGCCGCACCCGTGCCACGGACGAACCGCCTGGCTACATCACGACTCGCGCCGCCGATACGCCTTGCTCCGTTCGGCGTCAGGGGACGACCTGGACCTCGTCGCCTGGGTTCAGGGTGTCGAAGAACCGCTTCGCTGCCGTCGTGGACAGGTGCACGCAGCCGTTGGACTGGGCTCGCAGGCTTCCCTCGTGGAAGGCGACGCCGGTGTTGGTGAAGAACACCGAATTCGGCATCGGCGCATTGTTGAACTCGCTGCTGCGGTGGTCGGCGTCCTTCCACTGCACCCGGAAGACACCGGTCGGGGTCTCCGATCCTGGCTTGCCACTGGTGATCGGGACCGGGCCATAGCTGGTGGTCCCGTTGCTCTGGAGCCAGGCCTGCTTAGTCGACAGGCTCACGCACGCCTTGGCGCTCGCCCGGCACGGACTCGGACTGCCGCCCGTGGCCTGCGCGGTGACGACTCCGCCCGCGAGCACACCGCTGGCGACCAGGGCCGCCACGGTGAGCGCCTGCGCTTTCCTGATGCCCATCTTCTCCTCATGCCTTCGCGCATCGCTTTGGGTCCCCGACGATGCCACACGCCGATGCAGCGTCCGATCCGCGAACGGGTCGCGCCACGCCCGAGCGGGCACCCCAAGGGGGAACATGCGGTTTCGCTCGATTGCCTTTATGCACTGGGAAAAACATCGAATCGACCCCGAGTGACCAACGTCACTCCCAATACTTGCACGGCGGCGATTCGCACAGTACGCGGCCGCGCACCCGACGTGACCAAGCCGCGTTCGCTCCCCCACGAGCACCTTGGCTCAAACCGTTCTCGAATCGACGAAACCGAACGGCGCCACTTTTCGTTGATCAAGCCAAGCAGGGCACATTCGGGCTTGATCAACTCAGCCCCAGGCCCACGGTCGGCTTGAACCTTCCGGATTCTGACGATTTGTCCGATTCGAGGCGAGGCCGGCTTGTTCGGGCTCCGCCCGGATCGGCGCGCGTGGAAAGCGAGTGGGATGAAGACCGGGAAAGTAGCTGCAAGCCGCTGCCCGTGGGCACCCGGATCCCGGACGCGGTGGTCGGCGGAGTCGGCGTCTTCGCGCTGGATGCCAGCCATGACACCACTCATCTCGTGGTGGTCACCCAAAAGGGCTGAGCCGCCGAGCACCTCGGCTTGGACGTTGTGGCCGGGTGGTGCCTGCCGAATCGCACCACCCGGCTCATGGCACCGCCGCGCGCCGGTCGAGGGGCGACTCGTCGCGGCATGGCGGTTTGGCATTTCCGGCTTCGGGAAGTCCGGCGATCGGTCTCCAAGATCACCGGACGTGGCCGGGCATCGTTGGTCGCGCCGGACGAAATCGTTGCTGTCCCGGCAGATCGACTAGCGCGGCGCGTTGCTCGCCGCCAGCAGGTCAGCCAGCACTCTTGATCTGGCTTAGCCGTTGTGCTCATCGGGGTGCCAGGTGCGGTGCACGGCTCTCCGGCAGTGGGCGGAGCCCGAGCCGGTCCGCGATCAGCTCGGGGCGGTGGCCGACCGCGATCCGCACCGGCATTCCGCCCACGTAACCGGATTCCGTGGTCTCCAGGATCTGCACGTCGCCCTGCGCGTCGAACCAGACGATCGGCACATCGGTCCCCATCCGCTGCAGCCCGGCGAGCACGGCGAGAGAATCCATGCAGTCCCCGGGACACCACGGTCGGAACCGCACCTCGGTCGACGGCACGAGCTACCTCGTCCGCGACGGCCGGGTACAGCACGCCGAGGCGCTGCCACACGTCGCCGTGGGGCAGCGGCAGCTCCACTACCGTGAGGTCGGGCGGCAGCGGAAGACCGGGATCCGGCAGTCGCTCACCGGGGTGGTAAAGCACCGAAACAATCGCCATGGCCCGAGATTAAGGGGTCTCGGGCAACGTCGGCGACCGGTTTTCCGGACAGTATCAACGGAAGTCGTCGGCGTGGTCGACGGCCCACTGGGTGAAGGTGCGTGCGGGACGCCCGGTCACCTGCTCGACCGTCCGCGCCGGTACCTCCGGGTTCTGCGCGCTCTGCTGCCGGTAGGAGAGCAGCGTGTCTGCGACGCCCGCCGGAACGCCGTCGGCGACCCAGCGGGCGCGGGTTTGCTCAGGAGTCTCCTCCTCAAGCTTGATCTCCCGGCCGATCGCGGCGCCGATCGCCTGCACCTGCTCGCCCACCGTGATGGATTCCGGCCCGCTCAGCGGATAGGCCACCCCGGAGTGCCCCTCCTCCAGCAAGGCGGTCACCGCCACTGCCGCTATGTCGTCCTCGTGAATCGGCGTCTGCCGCGCTTCGGCGTACGGCTCGCGGACGACGCCTTCGGCGCGGATCGATTCGGCCCAGGCCAAGGAGTTCGTCGAGAACGGGCCGGGCCGGAGGTAGGTCCACTCGAAGCCGCCCGCCGCCACCGCCTCTTCGAGCACGCGGTGCCGCTCGCCGATCGGGTTGTTGCCGGCGGACTCCACCGCCTTCGAGGACAACAGCACGATACGTCGGACGCCGGCCGACTTCGCCTGCTCGACGAACGTCCCGACGCCTTCGGGCACCGGGAACAGGAAGACGCGGTCGACGCCGGCGAGCGCATTCGCCAGCACATCCGGCTCGGTGAGGCCGCCACCGACGACCTCGACACCGCCTGGCAGCCCCGCAGTTTCCGGCCGCCTGGTCAGCGCGCGCACCGGCGCTCCGGCCGCCAGCAGACGATCGACCACACGACGCCCTACGTTGCCGGTCGCGCCGCTCACCAACACGGTCATGGAGAATCCCCTCGGCTCACTGGATGATCACATTCACGCTAGGACCTCCAGCGCACTCGAAGTCAATCGAACGAGCGGTTCATCCCCGATGTCGGCTTCGAGCCCGATATCCGGTGGGTAGTGGCAAGCCTGGCCGGAGCAGTCCTGCTGCGATCAGGTCGCCCCACAACTCCGCCGGCACCGGTCGATCGAACAGTTCGGCGTTGCCCCGGACCTCCGCGGCCGACCGGGCCCCCACCACGACACTCACGACCGCAGGATGTTCGGCGGCGAAGGCAATCGCAACCTGCGGGACGCTCGCGCCGTGGCGGTGGATCACCTCTGCCATCCGGGCCACGCGCGCTCGCAGTTCCGGCGCGGCCGGGGCGTAGTCGTACATGGCTTCCGGCCCCAGCTCGTCGGTGGCCAGCACACCGCCGTTGAAGACGCCGGCGGCGAGGACCGACACGTTGCGCCGGAGGCACGCCGGCAACATGCTGTCCACTGCGGACTGTTCGAGCAAGGTGTACCGGCCCGCGAGCAGCACCGCGTCCACATCGGTTTCCGCCACGAACCGCTCCAGCATCTGCCACTGGTTCATGCCGACCCCGATCGCGCCGATCACGCCCTGGGCCCGCAGCTCGTGCAAGGCCGGGTACGCCTCGCTGACGGCCTGCGCCCAGTGGTCGTCCGGGTCGTGGATCAGCACCAAGTCGATGCGGTCCAGGCCGAGCCGCCGCAGGCTGTCATCCAACGAGCGCCGCACCCCGTCGGCGCTGAAGTCCCAAACCCTCCGGTGATCGGCGGGAACCTCGAAACCCGCGTCGTCCTGCATCCCCGCGCCTCGCGGATCGGGCACCAGCAGCCTGCCGACCTTGGTGGACACGGCGAACTCGTCCCTCGGGCGCCCGGTGAGGGCTCGGCCGAGCCGACGCTCGGCCAGTCCCAGCCCGTAGTGCGGAGCAGTGTCGAAGTAACGGATTCCTGCGCCCCACGCCGCATCTACCGCACCGAGCGCGGTGTCTTCGTCCACCGCGCGGTACAGGTTGCCGATCACGGAGCCCCCGAACCCCAGCGCCGAGACCGAAACCTCGGACCCACCCAGCCGATCCGACTTCATGCGCCGTGGCTTCTGGGTAACTCCCACACCTGCTTCAACCCGGTGTCCGCGCCCGAGTAGTCGTCCTCGACGGCCAGGAGCTCGGACATCGTGGCCTGCCAGGCGACATTCACGGGGTGGTCGCGCAAGGCACGCCGCATCGCCCGGTAGTCCTCAACCTCCACCACGTGGAAGAGGTCTTGGCCGTCGCGCCAGATCCGCCAGCTGTGCACGCCCGCAGCTCGCAGCGCCGCGTCGAGTTCGGCCGGGATAACCGCGTGCACCCGCTCGTACTCGGCTTCCTTGCCGGGTTTGAGCTTGGTGTGCAAGGCAATTCGCTGCATCTCCAGGTCCCTTCAGTTCTTCCGCAGGCGCAGGCCCTGCATCCCGCCGTCCACCGCGAGCGCCGTGCCGGTGGTGGACCCGGCCGCCGGACCGGCCAGGTAGGCGACGGCCGCGGCGACTTCGGCCACCGACACGAGCCGCCCGGTGGGCTGGCGGGCCTGCAGCGCACGCAGTTCCCGCGTCCGGATCGTCGGCGGCCGCGAGCAGCCGGCGCACCCAGGGCGTATCGACGGTACCCGGGTTGACGCAGTTGACGCGGATTTCCTCCGACACGTGGTCGGCGGCCATCGCCAAGGTCAGCGACAGCACCGCGCCTTTGCTCGCGCTGTAGAGCGCCCGGTTGGGCAGCCCCGCCGTGGCCGCGATCGAGCAGGTGTTCACGATCGCCGCGGCCGACGACTCGCGCAGATGCGGCAGGCACGCTCGGGTCGTGCGCACGATGCCCAGGACGTTGACGTCGAAGACCCGGCGCCACTCGTCGTAGTGGTTGGTCTCGACCGTGCCCTGCGCACCGATCCCAGCGTTGTTGACCAGGACGTCCACACCGCCGAGCCGATGCGCGACCTGCTCGACCGCCGCGGACACCGACTCCTCGTCGACCACGTCGCAGCGCAGTCCGAGCACGTCCGCCGGCACGCCGGACGGGTCGAGGTCGAGGGCTGCGACCGCGGCGCCGCGTGCGGCGAGCTCGGTGACCACCGCCAAGCCGATACCCGAACCCGAACCACCTCCGGTGACGACGGCGGTCTGACCGGCGAATTCGCTCATTAGGCCACGGTCCCCCCGGCGATCGACTTCCAAACCGTGCCGTCGGGGTATGCGTAGTCGACCATCGCCTCCGGTCGCAGCTGCGCGGAGAACCCGGGGCGGCTCGGGGCCAGGTAGTTGCCGCCGCTGAGCCTCACCGGGTCGACGAAGTGCTCGTGCAGGTGGTCGACGTACTCGGTGACCCGGTCGTCCATGGATCCCGACACCGCGACGAAGTCGAACATGGCCAGGTGCTGCACCAGCTCGCACAGGCCGACCCCGCCCGCGTGCGGGCACACGGGCACCCCGAACTTCGCGGCAAGCAGCAGGATCGCCACGTTCTCGTTGACCCCGGCGACGCGCGCGGCGTCCAGTTGCAGGTAGGACAGGGCGTTCGCCTGCAACAGCTGCTTGAACACGACCCGGTTCGCCACGTGCTCGCCGGTGGCGACCCGGACCGGCGCGATCGCCTTCGCGATGGCGGCGTGGCCCAGCACGTCGTCCGGGCTGGTCGGTTCCTCCACCCACCACGGGTCGAACGGGGCGAGTTCACGGATCCAGTCGATCGCGGTTCCCACGTCCCAGCGCTGGTTGGCGTCGACCGCGATGCGGATGTCCGGCCCGACCGCCTCGCGGGCGATCCGCAGCCACCGGACGTCGTCCGCCAGGTCCGCTCCGACCTTTAGCTTCACCTGCCGGAACCCCTGCTTGACCGCATCCCGGCAGAGACGCCGCAACTTCTCGTCGGAATATCCGAGCCAGCCCGGAGTCGTGGTGTACGCCGGGTAGCCGCCGTCCCGGAGCTGCGCCGCGCGCTCCGCCCGACCCGGCTCGGCCCGCTGCAGGATCTCCAATGCCTCGCCCGGTGTCAGTGCATCGCTGAGGTATCGGAAGTCGACGAGCTCGGCCAGCTGCTCCGGCGCCAGCTCGGCGAGCAGCTGCCACAACGGCTTGCCCGCCCAGTTGGCCTTCAGCTCCCAAAGGGCGTTGACCACGGCCGCGATCGCCATGTGCACCACGCCTTTTTCCGGCCCCAGCCAGCGCAGCTGTGAGTCGTGCACCAGCTCCCGCCACATTCCGCCGAGGTCGTCCAGGGTTTCCTTTACGGCGCGACCGACCAGTGCGGGTTCCAGCGCCCTGATCGCCGCGGTCTGCACGTCGTTTCCGCGGCCGATGGTGAAGGCGAAGCCGTGCCCCTCCAGGCCGTCGGTCGAGTCCGTGCCGATCACGACGTAGGACGCCGAGTAGTCCGGGTCCGGGTTCATCGCGTCCGAGCCGTCCAGCTCGCGGGAGGTGGGGAACCGGATGTCGTACGTCCGCAGGCCGGTGATCGTCGCTGGCATCACGTCCACCTCGCTTCAGGCACGTCCGCTCCTCCCGGCAACGAGCGCGTCCCTAAGGTATAGCTACCTCCACCGCGAATTCCAACTTTGATCCGCAGGATCATCGCAATCGGTCCCGACATGCCGACGGTCGGCGCGGCGACCATCGACGCGACCGGCGTGCTCGTGCTGCCCGGGTTCGTGGACACCCATCGCCACATCTGGCAGACCGTGGTGCGGCATCGGGGCGCGGATTGGGGTTTCCGAGACTACTTCGGGAGATTTTCCACCGCATCGGGCCTCGGATTCGACCGGCGGACGGGTACGCGGGCACCTTGCCGGAGCCTTGAAGGCACTCGACAGCAGCGTGACGACCCTCGTGGACTGTGCCCACGTCCAGAACACCCCTGCCCATGCCGATGCGGGCCTCGATGCGCTGCGCGACCGGGATCCAAGCCGTCTTCGCGCACGGCTGGCCGTACACCGATGCGGATTGCTGGCTGACGAACAGCACCGAGCCGAATCCGGCCGACCTGCGCCAACTGCGGGAGAAGATACCCGGTGACGACGGCCTGCTCACCCTGGCCATGGGCGCACGCGGGCCAAGCAGCACGGTCCCTGAAGTCACCACCGCAGACTTCAGGATGGCGCGCGAGCTCGGGATCCCGATCACCATGCACGTCTCCGGCAACGACTACGTAGCCCTGCCGGACGAAGCGGGCCTGCTCCGGCCGGATCTCACCTTCGTGCACGTCTCGAGTTGCGGCGACCACGAGCTCGCGGCCGACCACGGAGTCAGCATCTCCATCGCGTCGCAGATCGAGCTGACCATGCCCGGGCTGGGCCTGCCGACGATCGAACGCCTGCTGCACGCCGGCCTCGCACCAATCCTCAGCGTGGACAGCGAACTGCCGCAGCAGGTGACATGTTCACGTAGCTGCGGATCGCGGTCGAAGCGCGCACCGTCGCCCTCAGGAAGGAAACTGTCCACAAGGGAGGTTATGCGCTGGGCGACCTCTCATGGTGCAGCAGCCTGCGGCGTGGCGGACCGCACCCGCTCGCTGACGCCGGGCAAGGAAGCCGACGTCGTACTGCCGAGGGCCGATGACGTGAACCTTTCGCTGCTCAACGCATCCGCCGAAGCACTCGTGCTCGCGGCACACCCGGGCAACGTCGACACGGTGCTGGTCGCCGGCCGGGTGGTCAAGCGCCACGGCAGGCTGATCGGGGACGTGGCGCAGGCCGGACGGCTCGCTGCGGCCGCCAGCGAACGCCTCCGCTAGCCGTGGTTGCTTCGCGTTGCCGAACGGTGGGCCACCGGGGTTGCCCGGCAGCCCACCTCGACATCGGTCGTCACAGCATGGATTCAAGGATTTCGACGGCCCGCCGCAAGCCACCGGCTTCCTGGATCTCCTGCCGCATTTCATTCACCCGCAGCCGAACCACCTCACTCGTGGTGATCTGCTCCAAGGCCTCCCGGAGCTGCTCCGGGGTGACCGTCTCGCAGTCCAGCCGGGTGCCCAGGTCAAGTTCCTCGATCCGGGCCGCGTTCATGAACTGGTCGGTCGCCTGCGGAACCGCGATCAGCGGCACCCCGTGGGACAGGCCCTCCATAGTGCCGCCCATGCCCGCGTGCGTGATGAACGCGCTCGCCTGCGACAGCACCCGGAGCTGTGGAATCCATTGCCGCACCTCGAAATTCGGCGGGAGCTCACCGAGTTCCGCCGGGTCCGTGGACCGCCCGACCGACATCACCACGTGCCAGTCGAGGTCGGCGAACGCCCGCAGGCATTTGCGGTAGAACTCCAACTGGTGGTTGTAGGCCGAGCCCAGCGAGATCACCAGCACCGGACGAGAATCCGGGGCCTGCCAATCCCCCTGGAATGCCCGGTCGGTGAGCATCGGGCCGACGAAGTCGAACGAGTCTGAAACTCGCTCCCCGTACTGGAACGTCCGGGGAATGGTCACGATGCCGCGGCGCGGCTTCCCCATGTCCTGGAAGGTCACCTCGACACCCTGCCGGACAAAGTACTCGTCGTACCTGGCGTGCACCGCGGAGGACTCGGGCGACGGTTCGATGCCAAAGGTCTCCTCGATGCCTTCGAAGTAGACGTGGGTCGGAGACAGCTGGATGCAGGGCACCTGCCATTTCTCGGCCAGCACGAGGGCGGGGAAGGCCGCGATGTCGTACACGATGAGATCCGGACGGTCCGCCGCGTACGCCCGTTCGAGCTGCGGCACTGCGGCCATGGTCTCGTCGAGGAACATCGTCAGGGCCGGGACCTCTTCTTCCGGCCACTCTTGCGTGGCAGCCGAGGGCCCCGGCAACGTCGAGGTGTAGCGGACCGGCGTCGCACCGGCCTCCTCGACCTGTGCCGCGAAGTCATCGGTCGTGGCGTACGTGACGCGGTGCCCGCGCTCCACCAGACCGGTGACCAACCCCAGTCCAGGGTTGACGTGTCCGTGCGCCGGGATGGACATGAACGCGATGTGCGCGGGCCTGGTGCGGAAGCTGTTCTGAGCCGTCTTGGCCATCTGGTTCTACTCCTGATCAGAAGCGCCCTCGGTCAGCGAGCAGCGCGAAAGGTAAGCTCGGATCGCAGCGCACGACCGCATCAGCCACTCGTCGCAGAACATCGGCACGCGGACAGCCGGAGACCAGCAGTCAGCGCCCGGGGTTTTCACGAGTGTGCACGAATCCCCTGACCTGGGAACGGGATGCGCGTCGAAGCGCCGTGGGTCAGACGGTGAAATCGCCTGAACATCGCCGCGTTCGCGGCGGCTTGATCAGTGGTAGAACTGCTGCCATTGGGCCATCGTTCGAGCCTAACGGACAGCCCGCCCGATGTCGCGTCCATTTCGCCAAGGCGCGCATGCTGTGCGGCCGGTCACGCAGCGAACACGTTCACCCGCAACGAAAACGGCGAGCGCCGCCCGAACCGCGGCTTAGGTTGGTGGCATGGACGTGATCGAGATCGCGCCGAACCTCCACATGCTGCGGCTCGAAACCAGACAGGCCTACCTGTGGCACGAGGTCCGCTCCGCGACCCTCATCGACACCGGGATCGCCGGTTCCGGTTCGGCCATCACGGGGCTGCTGACCGAACTGGGCATCGATCTGGAGCGGATCGTCATCACCCACGGGCACGAGGACCACGTCGGTTCCGCCGCCGAGCTCCGCGCCGCTACCGGTGCGCCGGTGCTGGCCCACGGCGCCGACGCGCCCGTCGTCCGGGGCGAGCGGAAGAAGGCCGAGCCCGTGCTGCTCGATTGGGAACGCCCCCTGCTCGAGGGCATCAACCCTAACGTCCCGCCTGCGCCGCCCTGCCCGGTCGACCACGAACTCGGCGACGGGGACGTGCTGGACTTCGCGGGCGGCGCGCGGGTGATTTCCATCCCGGGGCACACCGATGGGAGCATCGCTGTTTATTTGTCAAAGAGCCGAATTCTCTTCACTGGGGACACGATCGCCAACGTTGGCGAGCTGATGCTCGGCACGTTCACCGTGGATCGCGCGCGGACCATCGAGTCGTTCCACCGCCTCGCCGAACTCGACACCGAGGTCGCCTGCTTCGGCCACGGGGAACCGATCAGCAGCAAAGCCGGTGCGGAACTCCGTGCAGTGGCGCAAAAAACTCACGACGTCGCCCACAACAGTTCGGCCTTCACCGAAACAACACCTCCCTACAGTTGCTGGTCATGGACACCATGACGCCCGGCAACGACGCCCGAACCAACAGCAGTGCTGCGGTCGACCACGTGACCATCGCGCCGAGCATCCTGTACTTCGGGACGCCGGTCGTGCTGTTGTCGACAGAGAACTCGGACGGCACGGCCAACCTCGCGCCCATGTCGTCCGCATGGGCGCATGATCAACTTTCCGGCACCCGAGCAGTGGTCCGCCGTTGAGCAGCTGGCGCCCCTGACTGGCCGGAACCCGGTTCCGGACCAAAAGCGCGGCGTGTTCCGCTTCGAGCCGGACAAGTTCGGCGCCGCCGGACTTCGCCCGGAGCCCTCCGACCTGGTGCGCCCGCCCCGCGTCGCCGAGTGCCCGGTTCAGCTGGAGGCCCGGGCGACTCGGGTGCAGGCAGATGCCGCCGAGAACTTCCGCATCATCGAGGCGCAGGTGCTGCGGGTGCGCTGCGACCCACGCCTCGTGGTTCCCGGCACCCACCACGTCGACCCAGCGGAGTGGAGCCCGCTGATCTACAACTTCCGCCACTACTTCGGGCTCGGCCGGGAATTGGGGCACAGCTTCCGTTCCAGACCCCGCGGCCAGAAGCGGAGAACACCCAGTCGTAGACCAGTGTTTCGCGCGCACGAGGCGGAGCGCTCAGGCCGCGATCTCTGCCATTTCGCTGATCGCCTCCTCCACCATTCGCCTGGTGTGCCGCAGTTCCCGGCTGTCCAACGCGTCCCGCAGGGCGCGCAGATCCCTTTCGGTGACCGGTCGTGGCCGGCCCAGCTTGTCGAGGCTCTTCAACAAGCCCAGCTCGGCAAGCGCGGCACCGCGCGGTTCGTTGATGGACCGGAACATGTTCTGCGCATCCCGGTAGGTGCGTGCGGCCTCTCCGTACCAGCACGCGCGGAAGAGGACATTGCCGCGCATCTTGCGGTTGTAGGCCAGGGCGCTGGTCAGGTCCATCCGGCGGCAGATCTGCTCGGCCCGCGATAGCAGGCGCAGCGCCTCGTCGTGCTCCCCGCGTAACGACATGACGTCCGCCAGCCCCCGCAACGCCCAGGCGAGGCCCCGCTCATCCCCGCCCGCTTCGGCGATCTCGGCGGCCTCGTCGAACCGCCGCCAAGCGGAGTCCAGATCGCCCGCGTTGCGGTCGAGCTGCGCCAGGCCTTCCAATGCCCACACCGTGTGCCGGCACTCGCCCCGCCGACGGGCCTCCGCCAGCAGCTCCTCGTGGAGCACGCGGGCCTCCTCGTAATCCCCCCGGATCCGCAGCGTTTCGGCGATTCCGGCGACCGAATAGCCGTACGCGATCAGCTCACCGGCCTTCTTGGCCAGGTCCCGCGCGGAGCTGAGCCAGCGCACCGCGGCGGTCATCTGCCCGCGCTGCCGGGCCAGGGTGCCGCCGCTCCACAGCGCCCACGCCATCGCGCCCTGCTCGCCCGCGTCGCGGGCCGCCCGGTAGCTCGCACGCCACGCCGCGTCCGCCTCGTCGAGCCGGCCGAGGCGCCGGTACGCCTCCGCAACCGCCAGGCGCGCCTGCGCGAGCTCCAGCCCGGAGCCCTCGTCCACCGCCAGCGACTCGCGTTCCAACGCCGCCGCCAGCACGTCCTCGTAGGCCGTGTTGACCGACATGTCCCGGAGCTGCCCTTGGTACTCCGGTGCGAACGCCTTCCCGTACATCTCAAGCCACCTCGCCATTCCTGCCGCTCTGGTGCTCAAGACGCACCAAGTCTGGATTGCGGCCGTGCCCTCCGCCGGTCCCCTGGAGCGGAGGGCACAAGCCTTTTCGTACCCCCGAACGACATCCAAGTTACGGCTCGGCGGGGGTCCGGCGGCTCAGCCGAATTGGCAGCCCAGATCAACCGATCGGCCAGGAAAGAAGCAACCACTCCTAGTACTTTTGGCCGAGATCGACGTCGGTCAGGAACGATCCGAATGGCCGGGACGTTCGGCGGGTGGCAGCTGGCAGGCCGGGGTGGCACCGGGCAGCCGGAAGCGGTTCGCCGCGACCCACCGATACGCCCGATCGGCCAGCAGCCGCAGCACCGGGGCGGACATGCCCCAACCGAGCACCGGCCACGGCGCGCGGCACTCCTTGAGCAGCTCCGCGACCGCGGCCGCGCCGCCGAACACCCGACCGGACGTGGCCACCCACAGCACCTCGTGCCGGGCCCGGTCCGCGGTTGTCCGCATCGCCGCGAGATCTGCCTCCTGCCAAGCCTGGATGCGTATGCGGACCGGCAACCGCTCCGCGAGCCGCACGCTACGCGTGCAGAACCCGCAGTCGCCGTCGTAGATCAACACCGGCAGCTCACTCATGGCCTCGCGTGTCCCTTTCCACCGGGCCCGCCAGGTGCGGCGGGTGCACCCACCAACAACGGTCGCAAACGAGGCCGGTTTCGGCACAGCGGGTATGCGTTGCCGAGCAGCATCCGTGCGATGATCACCAGGTGAAGCGGAAGTCACGTCGAGCAGTTGACCCCCCGGGGGGGGCGGTTTCGGAGCTCCGCTGCGCGACGCTGGCGCCGGAGCGCGAATCCGCGGATCAACCCGGTCGGCCGGGGAGTCCCAGCCGACCGGTCGGCGCTCAGTCCAGGTCGTCGTGGCGCATCAGCAGGCGACCGGCCTCGGTCAGCGAGCCGGACAGAGACGGGTACACCGAGAACGTGTTCGCCAGGTTGTCCACCGTCACCTGGTTCTGCACCGCGAGCGCGATCGGCAGGATCAGCTCGCTGGCGTTCGGCGCCACCACGACGCCACCGACGACCACGCCGGTCTGCGGGCGGCAGAAGACCTTCAGGAAACCGCGCCGCAGGCCTTCCATCTTCGCCCGCGGGTTGGTGGCCAGCGGCATCATCACGGTCCGCGCGGGCACGTCTCCGCAGTCGATCGCCTGCTGGCTGATCCCGACCGTGGCAATCTCCGGGTGCGTGAAGACGTTCGCCGCGACGGTCTTGAGCTTGATCGGCGTGACGCCTTCGCCGAGCGCGTGCCACATCGCGATGCGGCCCTGCATGCCCGCCACCGATGCCAGCAGGAGCAGACCGGTGCAGTCGCCTGCCGCGTAGACGCCGGGCACGTTGGTCCGCGATACCCGGTCGACGGGGATGTAGCCGCCGCGGTCGGGCTCGATGCCCACCCGCTCCAGGCCGATGTCGGTGGTGTTCGGCACCGAGCCGACCGTCATCAGCGCGTGGCTGGCCTCGACCTGCCGCCCGTCTGCGAGGTGGATCAGCACCCCCGAGTCGGTGCGCTCCACCTTCTCCGCCCGGGCGTGCTTGACGACCTCGGTGCCGCGCTCGGCGAAAACCTCTTCCAGCACCGCAGCGGCGTCCGCGTCCTCGTGCGGCAGCACCCGGTCGCGGCTGGAGATCATGGTGACCTTGACGCCCATCTCGGTGTACGCGGAGGCGAACTCCACACCGGTCACACCGGAGCCGATCACGGCCAGGTGCTCAGGCAGTTCGGGCAGGTCGTAGAGCTGCCGCCAGGTCAGGATCCGCTCCCCGTCGGGCTCGGCGCCCTGGAGGATGCGGGGCGTGGCGCCGGTGGCGATCAGGACGACGTCCGCGGCCAACTCCTCGAAGCCGCCGTCGGCGAGGTCGACGCCGATGTGGTGGACGGCCATGCCCTTGGTCGGGTTGGTGAACCGCGCGCGGCCGGGCAGGATCTTCACGCCCTCGCGGCGGACCCTGGAGCGGATGTCGGCGGACTGCGCGAGCGCCAGGCCCTTGACCCGGCCGTGCACGACCGCGACGTCGACGTCGGAGTCCTCGCTCTTGGTGCGGATGCCGAGATCACGCGCGTCCCGGAACGCGGAGCGGGCGCCCGCGGACGCGATGAAGGTCTTCGACGGCACGCAGTCGTAGAGCACGCACGCCCCGCCGAGGCCCTCCGGCTCGACCAGCGTGACATCCGCCCCGTTCGAAGCCGCGACCAGCGCCGCCTCGTAGCCCGCGGGGCCGCCTCCCATGATCACGATGCGGGTCACTTCGCGCTCCTCCTCGGTCCGCCTGCCTTGTGGGCGCCGAACTCACCGTACGCTGCGACAAGTTCAGTCATTTCGGGTGGTACCGCCCGAGTTGACCATCGTGGCGCAGACCACCCGCGGTCATCCCGCGGGGAAGACGTGATCGGCCCGGACGTCACAGTTACCCACATTCGTGACGTAGTCCGCTCCGCCGCACGGGCTGTCGATCGCTACCCTGTTGGGCGTGCCTCTGTACGCCGCGTACGGGTCCAACATGGATCCGGCCCAGATGATGAAGCGCGCCCCGCACTCCCCGATGGCGGGAACGGGCTGGCTGGTGGACTGGCGGCTGACCTTCGGCGGCGAGGACTACGGCTGGGAAGGGGCCCTCGCCACGATCGTCGAGCAGCCGGGTTCCCAGGTTTTCACGGTGCTCTACGACGTCAGCCCGGAGGACGAGCAGCAGCTCGACAACTGGGAGGGCGCCGAGCTCGGCATGCACAAGAAGCTGCGGCTGCGGGTGCAGACGCTGGACGGATCGGTGCTGGCCTGGCTGTACGTGCTGGACGCCTACGAGGGCGGGCTGCCGTCGGCGCGTTATCTCGGCGTGATGGCCGATGCCGCCGAAGCGGCGGGGGCTCCCGAGGACTACGTCGAGAAGCTGCGCAAACGGCCGTGCCACAACGTCGGCCCGTGAACACCGCGTGACGTCCACCCTGAATATCACGTCTCACGTGTGATAATCACTCCGGTTGCACACGTGCGGTGAGGGGTGTCCGTGGCCGAGAACGGCGGCATGCCGGTCAACCAGCAGGACCGGCGTGAGCAAATCCGCCAGGAAGTGCTGGCCAGCGGGTTCGTCCGAATCGAGGGGCTGGCCGCCAAGCACGGCGTCAGCGGGATGACCATCCACCGCGACCTGGACGTCCTCGAACAGCAAGGTTGGCTGCGCAAGGTGCGCGGCGGCGCGACATCGACGCCGACCGCGCTGCTGGAGACCTCGGTGCGGGCCCGGATCGCCGACGCGGCCGACGAGAAGGCCCGCATCGCCAAGCACGCGGTGCGACTCGTTTCGCCTGGTCAAGTAGTTGCGCTCGACGACAGCACCAGTGCGCTGGCGGTCGCCGAACGGCTTGCCCCGCTGGGTCCGCTCACCGTCGTGACGAACTTCCTCTCCGTGATCAACCTGCTCAGCGGCGAACCCGGCCTGCACCTGATCGGACTCGGCGGCGACTACCAGCCGCCCTACGACGCGTTCCTCGGCCTGCACACGGCCAGCATGGCCCGCACGATGCGCTCCGACGTGCTGTTCATGTCGACCACCGCGGTGGTCGAGGGGCACTGCCTGCACCGCTCGCAGGAGACGATCCAGGTCAAGCGCGCACTGATGGAGACCACTGGCAAGCGGGTGCTGCTGCTGGATCACTCCAAGTTCGACCGGCGCGCCGTGCACGAGTTGGCGCCGTTGACCGAGTTCGACGTCGTCGTGGTCGATCCCGGAACCCCAAAGCCGCTGTTCGACGAGCTGCGGTCGGCGGGCGTGGCGCTGGAGGTCGCCGAAGGCTGACCGTCCGCGTGGCCGGGCGGCTGCCTGCGGCCGCCGCCGAACTCGGGTTGGGTGCCGTCGCGACCGCGGCCCAGCTCAAACTCACGGCCGCCTTGCCCGCAGAACTGCGCGATCGTGCCGATCGGACCACCGGAAGATTCCACCTGGACGCGCCGGCGTGGTCCACGGCGCGGACCGCACGCCGCACCTGACCGCACGCCGCACCTGACCGAGGTTGCCGACGCAGTGTGGAACAACTGCGCCGTGCGGATTCGCCAGCTGCGCTGGGCCGAACCCAGGAGACGACCCGAACCGTGCAGCCGTACCGGGTGGTCCTGAATGCGGGCCACTGGTACCTCTCGGCCGGTGCAGCCGAACTGATCCGCACCTACCGCATCTCCCGGATCGTCGGCATGCACGTCCTCGACGAGCGCTTCACCCGGCCGCCCGGGTTCGACCTGGCTCGCCGTACCGCGGAACTCCAGCCACGCTGAGGCGTTCCACATCGCGGTAGGACAGCGTCAGCGTTGGCACGGTGGCGGAGCACCAGCGGCATGACGCGATCGAAGCCCGAGTCGCCGAAGCTCACAACGAGTTCGTGCGGGACGGCAGGTTCGTCTTTAGGGCCGCTGACGACGCGACCTGGCATCGCGACATGCTCACCTTCACCGCCCCACATGGCCCCGGCCAGCGGTGGTGACATCGCCTGGACCGCACGCATCGTCGCGGTCCTCGACGAGGACGAGCGGATCCGGTCCGATTACCAGTTCCCCGGGTCGATCGCACGCGGGAGCGCGAAAACCCGTGCCATTGCGAATGGATTTACTGCGTCGACTCGGAGAAGGAGATCCGGACGGATCGCCGAGCGGTTCGCCGAGCAGGTCGACTGGGTCCTGGGCTGCCGGCCTGCGGTCATCCGGCGGTGCCCTGGAGCCGGGCCCGCTCGACCCGGGCCGACATCGCCAACCACTTCCGTACGATCGCCGAGTTCCGCGTGCCCGGGGAGACGGCCGGATCGACGCCCCGGATCCTCGTGGACGGCAAAGAGGCGGTCGTGCTCGGTGACATCCGCCAAACGTTGAAGGCCACCGGCAGGCCGTACACCGCATTCCGCGCGCTGCACCTGACCGTCGAGGACGGCCTGATCACGCGTTACGCCGTCTACAAGGACAGCCTCACCGCCGCCGAAGCCCTCGCCGAATCCTGATCAGGTCGCGGAGATCCAGCCCCGGGTGCGGAGCTCGTCGAGGAAGCGCCGGTAGCTGTCGTCCAGTTGGGACACCTCCGCCGGCACCGGCTCGACGAGTTCGCCCCCGGGCACCATCGCGGCTGCCGCCGTGCTCAGGTCCGGGTAGACCGAACCGCTGGCCGCCAGCAGCGCCGCACCCAGCGCGGTTCCCGCGCCTCGGACGCGCAGCACCGGGGCGTCCAGGACCGACGCCCGGATCCGGCACCAGGCAATGCTGCGGGCGCCGCCGCCTGCGGTGCGCACGGCGCCTTCCGCCGGGGCACCGAGCTGGGCCAGCCGCTCCAGCGCGAGCCGCTCGCAGAAGGCGACGCCTTCGAGGCGGGAGCGGTACTCGTCGATCCGATCCTCCGGCGCGCCCAGCACGAACCGAGTGGCGTGCTCGGCGACGAACGGGAACCGCTCCCCCTCGCCGCGCAGCGGGTAGTTGACCACGCTGGCCGGTCCCCGCTCGGTCGCCGCCGCGTCCAGGCTCGGCAGCTCAGCGGTGTCCACATCGGACAGCGCGGAGCCGCCGATGTTCGCCGCGCCGCCGGGCAGCCACATCCCGTCCGGGTGCAGGTGGCTGTACACCGCACCAGCCGGGTCGTGCACGAGTTCCTCGGCAACTCCCTTCAGCACCAAGGTTGTCCCGAGGACCGTCACGAAATGCCCGACGTCGACTGCTCCGCAAGCCAGCTGACCCGCGCAGCCGTCGGTCATCCCGGCGCGCACCTCGCAGCCGACCGGCAGGCCGGTCTGCGCCGCTCCCCTCGCGTCGACGGCGCCAAGCACCGCCGTCGGGCGCACGACCTCCGGCAGCAGGCGGTCCGGCACGCCCAATGCCTCGAAGACCTCGGTCTCCCACTCGCCTGCCACGGCGTCGTAGCCGCTCTTCAATGCGTGGCTGGAGTCGGTGGCGACGGGGTGCCCGACCAGCTTCCAGGCGATGAGGTCCGGGGGGTGGCAAACCAGCGCTGTGCCGTCCGGGAGGTGCCGCGCCAGCCAGCCGATCCGGGCCAGCCCGGAGCCCGCCGACGGGGTGATCCCGGTGCGCCGCCAGCGGTCCGCGCCGACCTCGGCGGCGATCCGCGCTTCCGCTTCGGCGCGCCGGTCGTCGTACATCAGCGCAGCGGTGAGCGGTTCGCCGTCGCCATCGACTGGGACGACCGTGCCCGAGGTCGCCGAGATCGCAAGCGAGCGGATCTCGGTGCTGCGCGGTCCCAATGCCGTCGTGCATTCGGCGAGGCAGTCGCGGACCGCGGGCCACCAAGTGGTCGCGTCCTGTTCGGAGCGTCCACCGCGCGACCGCACCGGCTGCGGCAGTGGCCGGGACGCCGAGGCGACCACCCCGCCCGCCGGATCGTGGACCTGCACCCGGACGTTGGCGGTCGCGACGTCGACACCCGCGACTAGTTCGGTCATAGGCGAGCCTCCCGTCGAAAGCTGTTCGCTCATCGGGCCTCCTGCAACCTCTCCAAGGCATCGGGCAGTTCGGCCAGCGAGTACACCGCCACATCGGGTTCGGCGAACTGCTCCGGCGTCGGTTTCGGCGGAGCTTCGCCGCGCAACACCCACACCGTGCGCAGCCCGACGCGGTGCGCGCCGCGCACGTCCGTGTCGAGGCGGTTGCCGACGTGCGCCGCGTGCTTCGGCTCGACGCCGGCTTCCCGCAGGGCGTGCTGGAAGATCCGCGGGTCCGGCTTCTCCGCGCCGACGACCTCCGAAACCGCCCAGATGTCGATGAAGTCGGCCACGCCATCCCGGCGCAACGCGTCCACGACGACCGCCCGCTGGTTGGCCACGACCGCGATTTTGTAGCGCCCGGCGAGCTGCCGCAGCGTCGGGAGCACGTCGGGGTGCAACGCCGATGGCGGGTACTCCCAGTAGCGCTCGGCGCGGTCGGACAGCCGCTGCCGGTCCTGCGCGGTGAGGAACCGCTCGGCGACCGCGGTGCGCAGGGACCCGCCCTGGGTTTGGCGGCGCTCGTCGTAGACCTGCTGGAACTCGGCTTCCTCGATGCTCCGGCCGTCTTCGGCTGCCAGTTCGCGCGCGGCACGCAGCAACGCGTCGCGGTAGGCCTTGTCGTCGTAGATGGGGCCGCCGACGTCGATCAGCACGAGGTCAATGCGGTCGGCTCCCGATTCGGAACGGGGTTGATGCGGCACGTCGCGTCCTTCCCGGTCGTGGTCCGCAACGGGGACCTTGGTGTCACGTCCCATCGCAAAATAACATCAATCTTGAAATTTTTAACACTCGAAGCTGTGATATTTACGGGTCGAGTCGACCGAGTCGACCGAGTGCCGTCCGACCGGGGTCGACACCTCCGGCCTGGCGGGGGGGGTGTTCGCGGTTATGCGGATCTCGAGGAGCGTTTCGGTAAGTAGGACGCCGTGAGTGTTTTTGGGTGTTACGGCACCCAAAAACGCTCACGGGTGTTCTTCCGCCACGGGCCCCCGGGCGACACCAGCAGATCCCCACGACCGTTCGGGAGATCACCGGATGAGTCCGGCTTCGGACGACGCGACCAATAATGGCCACTCACCCTAGGAACGGTTGCCGGTCGTCCGCACCACCGATGAACAGGCCGGGGGCCGGGGCGCGGCCGGGACCGCGCAAGCGCTGCTGGCGGGGCGCGGCATCAGCGAGGTGGCCCGCGACCTGGTCGGGACATCCGATCCGTTGCACCCAGGCGAGGCCAACCGCGCGCTTTACGACGACGCCTACGCGCGGTTCGCCGGGGTGCGCGAGGCCGCCTAGGCGGCCGGTCGGTTCCGGCGCGCGAGTTGACGTCCGGGGGCTCATCGCGCACCTCCGACCAACTCGCCGCGCGGCCTCGACCAGGCGAGCTGGAGCAAGGCGGCGGCCTGCCGGGTGCCCCGGCGATCTCTGCGCCGAGCGAGCCGTTCGGCGACGAGGGCCCGAAAGCGCTCGGCGGTGTCGCCCAGCTGGGCTAGCGCCTGTTCAAGGCAATCCAGCGCTGGGCGCTGCTCGCCGGTGCACAGCAGCTCGCAGATGGCGACGTCCAACGCCTGGGTGCGCAGTCCGTCGAGCTCGACGACGTCGCACTCCCGGACCCATGCCTGGTGGATGACGAGATCCGGCTGGGAGCGGAGTTCGCGGTCGTAGGGGATGGTCACGTGCACAACACCGCCGGCTGCCGAATCGCAGCCGTGCATCGCCGCCGCAGTCGCGCCGGACAGCACGGCGTGCGGCCCGGCGCGCAGCAGCGCGGCAGCTGCGCGGGTCAGCTGGTCGTGGACTAGGGCGGCCGGGATGACCACCCCGTACCAGGGCTCCACCCAGTCCCCTTCGTCGAGACCGGCCGCGAGCTCGGCGCAGCCGAGCACCTGCTCCGCGTCGCGGCGGGTCATGGCACCGTGCAGCGAAGGCCAGCTGCCCGGGCCGTCGTGTTCGGCGGCCTCCGGCGGCCGCACTTCGGGGGAGATGATGTTCGCGGTCATGCCTTTAAAGAGGCGGGAACCCCGCGAACAGATACAGCAGCGACCGGATACACCTCAATCAGGTGGAATCGGCCGGGATCATCAGGACTCCGGCGAAGCGGCCCCGAGCTCGTACTCGAACCAAACCCGGTGCGTGCCGTCGGCGTCGACGGCCAATCCGCCGCCGCCGGTGATACCGGCCCGCGCAACGGCACGATGGTGAAGAACACGTTGCTGCGGTCGCTGCGGGAAGTGGTCGCCGAGTGGGCAAAGTTGAACGCGCCCTCGCGCCCCGCGGCCCCGCGCCCCCGCGCCCCGCGGCCCCGCGCCCCGCGCCCCCGCGCCCTCGCGGCCTTGCGGCCCCGCGCCCCCGCGCCCTCGCGGCCTTGCGTCCTCGCGGCCTTGCAAAGAAAAGAACCCTCGAAGGACTCCATCGCCACGTAGGTACCGGCGGGCCCTTCGCCTGGTCAAACGCGGCGGTGAACAGCGTCGCCGGGCGGCCGACGAGCACGGCCTCCCGGTGGGACGCGGGAGGCCGTGGCGGTCAGCGTTCCAGGCTGGTCAGGGCGGTGTTCACCATCGCCCTGATGCCCACGAACAGCGCTCGCTCGTCCAGCGCGAACGTCGGCTGGTGCAGGTCCTTGACCCGACCGACCCCGGAGTGCACGCCCAGCCGGGCGAACGAGCCCGGCACGTGCTCCAGGTACCAGCCGAAGTCCTCGCCGCCGGACGACTGCGGCGTGCTGGCCAGGGCGTCTTCGCCGAGCCCCGCCGCGATCCCGGCCCGGAACACCTCGGTGCTCTCCGCTTCGTTGACCACCGGCGGCACCCCGCGCCGATGCTGCAGGTCGAACCCGACGCCGAGGGGTGCCAGCAGGCTGTGCACGAGTTCGTGCACCAGCGGCTCCAGCTTCGCCCAGGTGTCGCGGTCGCCCGTCCGCAGCGTTCCGGTGAGCACGCCGTCCTGCGGGATGGCGTTCGGCGCCTCCCCCGCGTGCACCGCGCCCCAGGTCAGGACGGTCCCGGTGCGCGGATCGACCCGGCGCGACAGCAACGTCGGCAGGCCCGTGATGACGGTGCCCAGCCCGTGCACCAGGTCCGCGGTCAGGTGCGGGCGCGAGGTGTGCCCGCCGGGCGAGGTCAGCCGGAGTTCCAGCAAGTCGCTCGCCGACGTGATGGCCCCGACCCGTGTTCCGACCTGGCCCACCAGCAGCCGCGGGTCGCAGTGCAACCCGAAGATCCGGTCCACTCCGTCGAGTGCGCCGGCGGCCAGCACGTCGAGGGCGCCGCCGGGCATCACTTCTTCGGCTGGCTGGAAGATCACCCGCACCCGGCCGGGCAGGTTCGGCGCGACGGCCAGCGCCAGCGCGGCACCGAGCACGACCGTCGTGTGCGCGTCGTGCCCGCAGGCGTGCGCAACACCGTCCACTGTGGATGCGTACGGCAGTCCGATGGCTTCGGTCAGCGGCAGCGCGTCGATGTCGGCCCGCAGCGCCACAGTGCGCTGACCGGGCCTGGTCTCGCCGCCGATGTCGCAGACCAGGCCGGTTCCCACCGGGAGGATCCGGGGGCGCAGGCCGGCCCGGGTGAGCCGCTCCGCGAGGAACGCGGTGGTCTCGTGCTCGGCGCGGGAAAGCTCCGGATAGGAGTGGATGTGCCGTCGCCAGGCCACCACACGGTGCGCGTTCTCGTCCAGCCAGGCATCCAGCCAGGACGGTCCACGACCAGCACCGAGGTCGTCCACGGCGGATTCCACCCTGGACATGGTGCTGCTGATGGGCGCACTCGGCCCGTCCACACCCGCCGCGACGAGGGTGCCCCGGGCGACGGCGGAGCGCTCCGCCGCATCCCAATCCACCTCTTCCACCGCAGAACCACCGTTCCGGGACTGGCCCGGCTCCGGGCCACGAGAATCCACCACGGTCACGCCACGCCTCCCGACGCGCAGAACTCTTCCGACTAACTCCGACCGGACCGGTCGCGCACGGCCGCCAGCAGGCGATCTCGTTGCGCGCCGTCCAATGCGGCGGCCACCGCGGTCCAGGCCATCGCCACTGCCCCGTCGAGCACCGCTCGATCCGCGGCCGGGGTCGCGCAGGCTGCGGCGAATTCCGCCTGGTGGTTGACCGCGTCGCCGCAGTCCACCGCGATCATCGGATGGATCGCGGGCAAGGCCTGGGTCACGTTGCCCATGTCGGTGCTGCCGATTACCCGGCCCTGCTCTTCGCCCCGGTCGAGCGGTTCGCGCCCGAGCTCGGTGATCGCGCGGCGGTACGCCTCCGACAGCCATCCATCGGGGCTCAGCTCCGCGTAGACCGGGGAGATCTGCACGACTTCGTGCTCACATCCGGTCGCCGTCGCACCCGCCTCGAAGCAGGCCCGAATGCGGTTCTCCAGGCGCTGCAGGGAGCGCGCTTCGGCAGCACGCAGGTTGTAAACCGCCGCAGTGTGCGCGGGAACGATGTTCGGTGCCGCGCCACCTGCTGTAACGATACCGTGCACCATCTGCCTCGGCTCCAGGTGCTGCCGCAACAGGCCGATGGCGACCTGCGCGACCGTCAGCGCGTCGGCCGCGTTGCGGCCGAGTTCCGGGGCCGCCGCGGCGTGCGCCTCGCGCCCGGTGTATCGGACCTCCAGGTCGGTGATGGCCAGCGCGGCCGGGCGGCAGACCTCTTCCGGACCCGGGTGCACCATCATCGCCAGGGCGACGTCGTCGAAGACGCCGCGTTCCAGCATCAGCACCTTGCCGCCGCCGGTCTCCTCCGCCGGGGTCCCGATCAGCCGCACCGTGACGCCCAGGTCATCGGCGATCTCTGCCAGCGCGAGCGCGGCTCCGACTCCGGCGGCGGCGATGACGTTGTGCCCGCAGGCGTGCCCGACCTCGGGCAGCGCGTCGTACTCAGCGCAGATGCCGACGACCAGCTCGCCGCTGCCCGCCTCGGCGACGAGTGCGGTGTCCAGGCCGGCGACCGGGGTTCGGACGGTGAAGCCGTGCCGGGCGAGCAGGTCGGCGACCTTGGCGGCGCTGCGGTGTTCGGCGAACGCGAGCTCGGGCTCGGCGTGGATGCTGCGGGAGAGCTCGACCAGCTCCGCTTCGTGGCGCTGCACCGAGGCGCGGCAGTGGGCGTGCGCTGCGGCGGAACGTTCGGCATCGGGGCGCGGGAGCGGGGTGGTTCTCATTTGCGCCCATCCTGCATCATCCGGATCCGGGGCGCGGGCTCGATGCGCGGCCGGGAGCCCACCGGTACCCACACTGCGACGAACGGGTGGCGCCGATTCGGCAGTACCGAAGAATTCGAGTCCCGGCGATATTTACATATTGTTAATCGAATGCGCCGGCAACAACCCGGGCCGGCTGCCGAGGCGGGTCCCGCGGTCTGGGCAGTGTCCGAGGTCACGCCGAGCGACCGTACTCGCGCGATCTCCAGGAAAGGTGTGGGCCGGCACCGGTCGGGGGGCTTCCCGGTGCCGGCCCACGTCGGTGGGGGGCTAGATACCCCTTGGCTGGTGCACTGGAGCCGCCGTTACCCCTGGCGGGGCCGGGTCCGCGCACGCGGCCAGTTGTGAAAATCCCACAGGTTCGGCGCTAGGTCTAGTCCATGGCGAGAATTGGCACGATAATCCCGCAAAGAACCGACCACCCCGCCGGTTTTTATCGCCTTCTGCTACTTCTTCCACTTGACGAAGAAGACAGACTTCTTCCTCAGCTTGCGGGATAACAGCACGAGCGCGATCAACACGACGCCGGTGACGCCGATGGCGAGGCGCTGCCGCTCGTCGGTCGGCGGCTGGGCGGATGGAGCGGGCGGCGGGCCCGGTTCCTGGGCGAGCACGACCACCGGCGCTTCGGTGGGCGCGGCTCCGCCCTCCGCCAACGCGGGCGGTGCGAACAAGAGGAACAACGTGATCGCAAGGCCAGCGAGCACGCGGCCGGTCCGCCACATTATGGCTCCACACCCTTCTAACGCCGCGTCCGTTGACCACACAGTCAGGCGGTCACCCATGCAGGTCTATTTGATCATATTCGAGTCCGAGAGTGACCAGTCCCGCGCGAATTGTGCCGGATTGGCGCAGCGCGACACGCCTGCGTACCACCCGGGTCAGCGAACCCGCCGCTCCCGCTCGATGCGGTCGCCGAGCTCGTCCACCACCAGGGTTTCCCGGTCGATGCTGTCTGCGCGGTACGCCGCCCGGCCGACGAGCTGCGCCAGCACCGGCGCGGTGAGCATCTGGAACAGGCCGACAAGGATCAGCCCCGAGGCGTAGATGAAGTCGAGCTGCACCGCGGTGCCGATCAGGATCAGGATCAGCCCGAGGGTCTGCGGCTTGGTCGCCGCCTGCAGCCGGGCCGTCACGTCCGGGAAGCTCAACACCCCGATCGCGCCGAACAGGCAGGACAGCGCGCCGCCGATCAGGCACACCGCGGAGAACACGTCCAACCAGCTCATCGGTACGGCTCCTTCTTCTCGATCAACCGCGCCGCGCTGACCGAACCGATGAAGGCCAGCAGCGCGAAGGCGGCTAGCAACGCGATGTTCGAGCCGTCGCCCAGCCAGCCCATACCGACGCAGGTCCCCGCGACGGTCAGCGTGACGAACACGTCGACCGCCACGATCCGGTCCAGGGTGGTGCGGCCGAGCAGCAACCGGACGACCACCAGCAGGCCGGCCACGCATAGCAGGCCGACGGTGATCGCGAAGACCCAGGCCATGCTCACCCCTCCTGTCCGCTAACCAGCGCCAGCTCGTTCGCCGAGCCGACCGCCTGCACCACCCGCCGCTCCAGCGCCAGCACGTCGCGCCGCACCGATTCGACGTCCTCGACCCGCATGCCGAGCGCGTAGACGTAGCAGATCCGGTTGACCCGGTCGATCTGCAGGACGAACTGGCCGGGCGCCAGCGAAACCGCGTTGGCGACCATCGCGGTGATGTGGTCGGAGTCGGTCCGCAGCGTCACCGCGACGATGCCCGACTTCGCGTTCGGCCCGTGGCGCAGCGCCTGCCACGACACTCGCGCCGTGGAGCTCACCAGGTCCCAAGCCAGGTAGCCGACCAGTTGCAACAGCCGCAGCGGCCGCACCTTGATGTTGGTGCTGATCGGCGGCAGCGGGAACACGGTGGACACCAGCAGCGCCACCACCAGGCCGAAGAACAGCGTGCCGAGGTCGAAGGTGCCCCACAGCATCACCCAGACCAGGGTCAGCCAGGCCACCAGCGGTAGCCGTTGCACCAGCCGCCGCCGGCGGCCGATCGCCTGCTCACTCACTGGCGACACCTCCCAGCACCGCCGTCCGATAGGTCTCGCCGTGCATCAGGTCGGTCGCCGCCCGCCCGCTGACGTCGGCCAGCGGACCCGCCACCACGGCGATCACCACGCTCGCCGCCACCAGCACCCCGCTCGCGACGACCATCGGCCGGTTCGACGTGGCAGTGCCGACGACAAGCTCGTCGGTGGGATCGGGGTCCGGCTCCGGCGCCTTGACCTGGCCCCAGAACGCCCGGGTCCACACCCGCGCCATCGCGTACAGGGTGAGCAGGCTGGTCAGCACTGCCCCGCCGGTCACCGCGTAGGCCGTCCAGGTGCCCGCGCCGGCACCGGCCTGCAGCAGCGCCAGCTTGGCGACGAAGCCGGAGAACGGCGGTACCCCGGCCAGGCTCAGCGCAGGCAGCGCGAACAACACCGCGATCAGCGGCGCGGCCTTCGCCAGCCCACCCATCCGGGTCAGCGCCACGGTGCCGGTGTGCCGCGTGATCAAACCGCTGACCAGGAACAACGTGGCCTGCACGGTGATGTGGTGCACCACGTAGAGGATCACGCCGGTCAGCCCCACCACGTCGTATACGCCGAGCCCGAACAGCATGTACCCGATGTGGCTGACCAGCAGGAACGACAGCAGCCTGTTGAGGTCGTTCTGCGCCAGCGCACCCAGCGCGCCGACGATCATGGTGATCAGCGCGATGCCCAGCATCAGGTTCCAGCTCTCGGAATGGCTGAAGACCAGCGTCTGGGTGCGGATCAGCGCGTAGATGCCGACCTTGGTCAGCAGTCCGGCGAAGACCGCGGTGACCGGCGCGGGCGCGGTCGGGTAGCTGTCCGGCAGCCAGAAGTGCAGCGGCACCATCGCCGCCTTCACCCCGAAGACGATAACCACCAGCAGCGCGAGCGCGACCTGCAGCCCGTCCGGCAGTTGCCGCACCTTCTCGCCCAGGTCGGCCAGGTTGACCGTGCCCGTGGACGCGTACACCAGCGCGATCATCGTGATGAACAGCAGCGACGAGGCCAGGCTGACGATCGTGTAGGTCATGCCCGCCCGGATCCGGGTGGCCGTGGTGCGCCGGGTGATCAGCACGTACGACGAACTCAGCATGATCTCGAACGCGACGAACAGGTTGAACAGGTCGCCGGTGAGGTACGCCAGCGACACGCCCGCGCACAGCATCAGGTACATCGGGTGGAACGTGGTGCTGGAGCGCTGGCGACCGTAGTCGGTGATGCGCTGGCCGATCGAGTAGATCAGCACCGCGAAGGTCACCACCGACGAAACGACCAGCAGCAGCGCCGAAAGCCGGTCGGCGACGAGGGTGATGCCGAACGGCGCGGGCCACGCGCCCATCTGCAGCACCACCGGGCCGTAGCGGTCCGCGACGTAGAGCAGTACGGCCGCGTCGACGATGATCCCGCCGAGCACCAGGAGCCCGAGTGCGCGCTGCAGGTCGGCGAACCGACCCAGCGCCAACGACAGTCCAGCAGCGGCCAACGGCAACAACACGGGCAAGGCCACCAGGACTGTCACTGCGTGGCCTCCTTCGCCAGTTCTTCGGTGCTGTCGTCCTCGGACTCGGCGAGGCGGCGCTCCATCCGCTGGATGCGCCGGTCCTCCACGTCGTCGCGGACCTCGTCGTGGCCGAGCAGCGTCCACGACCGGTACGCCAGCGCCAGCAGGAAGGTGGTCAGCGCGAAGGTGATCACGATCGCGGTGAGCGCCATGGCCTGCGGCAGCGGGTCGGCCATCTCGTTCGGCGGGGTGGTGCCGATCATCGCGGCGCCGGCGGGCGGACCGCCGGCGGTCTGCAGCAGCAGGTTGGAGCCGTGGCCGAGGATCACGATGCCCAGCAGGATCCGCATCAGCGAGCGCTGCATCAGCAGATAGAAGCCGACCGAGTACAGCACGGCGAGCACGACCGCCATCGTCAGGTTGACCGTCATCGCTGCCCCCTGGCCGCCGCTTCGACGTCGGCTTCGATGCCCGAGCCCAGGGTGCGCAGCAGGTCCAGCACGACGCCGACGATCAGCAGGTAGACCCCGCTGTCAAGCAACACGCTGGAGACGAACTTGATCTCACCGAGCAGCGGCACGGTGAACTTGTAGATCGCGGTCTCCAGGATCTGCCCGCCGAAGAACAGCGGCAGGAACGCGGAGCCGGTCGCGATGGTCAGGCCGAGGCCGATGAGCACCGGCGGGCGCATCGAGACGACGGCGCTGTCGTCCATCCGGCCGCCGGCCAGGTACCGCAGCACGAACGCCTGCCCGGCGACCAGGCCGCCGCTGAATCCGCCGCCGGCCCGGTCGTGCCCGGCGAACAGCAGGTAGATCGACAGCACCAGCACCGTCGGGAACACGATCCGGGAGGCCAGCTCCAGCAGCACGGTGCGCTGCGTCCCTTCGCGGGGGAAGCCGGACAGCAGCCAGCGTTCGCTCGGGGCGTCCCAGCTCGTCCAGGCGGGTTTGGGCTTCGTCGGTGATGTCATTCGCGCACCTCCTCCTGCTGCTGCTGCTCGGCAAGGGCCGGGATCTTGACCCGCGTCGCCGGTGCCACGCGGGTGCTGCGTTTCCGCCGTTCGTGCCGGGACGCCAGGATCAGGCTGGCGACGCCGGTCGCCGCGACGGCGAGCACCGAGATCTCGCCGACGGTGTCGAAGGCGCGGAAGTCGACGATGATCGCGTTAACCACGTTGGTCGCGCCGGCGCCCTTCTCGGCGTTGGCGATGAACTCGGCGCTGGCCTCCGACGGCGCCTGCCGGGCCGCGCCGAAGACGACCGCGGCCAGCGAGATGAACACTCCGGCCGCGCCGGCAATGATCGCCTTGGGCACCCGCAGCGCCCGCGTGGTCCGCGTTTCGGACTGGGTGAAGCGAACCGGCAGCCGGCGCAGCACGAACACGAACGCCACCAGCGTCAACGTCTCGACCAGGAACTGCGCCAGCGCGAGGTCCGGGCCACCGTCCACGATGAACAGCCCACCGATGCCGTAGCCGACGACGCCGACCAGCAGCACCCCGGTCAACCGGCGGCGCGAGCGCAGCACCGCGATCGCCGCCACGACCACCACGATCCCCAACGGGATCTGCAGGAGGTTGTCGTAGAGGCGCAGGTCCGCCGGCACGCTGGCACGCATCAACAGCGCCGAGCCGGGGATCGCCAGCACGGTCAGCAGGATGATGCCGAGGTAGGTCGGCAGCGAACCGACCTGCAGGCGACCGGTGACCCCGACCGCGATCCGCTCCAGCAGAGCCATGATCCGCTCGTACCCGCGCTGCGCGTCCAGCAGGCGCGGCAGGTCGTTGCGCAGCGCGGTCAGGCGCACCCGCCCCAGGTGCAGCACGACACCGCCGGTGACCGCGATCGCCGACAGCAGCAGCGGCAGCGTCAATCCGTGCCAAAGTCCCAGGTGGTAAGGGTTGTCGCCGGGCGGGAAGGCGCTGGCGTAAGCGCTCGCGAGGCGGTCGGCGATCGGGAACCCGATGCCCAGGACAACGCCTGCGAGCGCGGGCAACCCGGCGGGCACCAGGGCTTCGAAGCCGGCCGGCTTCGCTTCGGTCGGCGCGATGTCCCGCTTCGCCGCGAAGGCGCCCCACAGCAGCCGGAGGCTGTAGGCGACGGTCAGCATCGAGCCGACCACCAGCACCACGTCCACCAGCAGTTCCGGCTGGGAGCCACCGAGGAAAGCGCTGAACGCCGCTTCCTTGCCGACGAAACCGAGCATCGGCGGCAGCCCGGCCATCGACGCCGCGCCCAGGGTCGCGATCCCCGCCAGCCACGGCATCCGGCGGCCCAGCCCGGACAGCTCCCGGATGTCGCGGGTGCCCGCCTGGTGGTCGATGATGCCGACGACCAGGAACAACGTGGCCTTGAACAGGCCGTGCGCCAACAACATCGTGGTCCCGGCGACCGCCGCCGTGTAGGTACCGGTACCGAGCAGCACCATCAGGAAGCCGAGCTGGCTGACCGTGCCGTAGGCGAGCAGCTTCTTCAGGTCGTACTCGTGCAGCGCCCGCCAGCCGCCCAGCAGCATGGTGGCCAGGCCGAACACCACGGTCGGCAACCACCACTGCGGCATGCCGGCGAACACCGGCCCCAGCCGGGCCACCAGGAACACACCGGCCTTGACCATCGATGCGGCGTGCAGGTACGCGCTGATGGGCGTCGGCGCCACCATCGCGGCGGGCAGCCAGTTGTGGAACGGCAGCTGCGCGGACTTGGTGAACGCGCCGACCAGGATCAGCACCGCGGCCACCGCGACCGAGGTGCCGCCGGGCGGCTTCGCGATCAGCTCGGAGATCCGGTAGGTGCCCGCGGACTCGCCGAGCACCACGAAACCGAGCAGCATCACCAGCCCGCCCAGGCTGGTGATCATTAGCGCCTGCAGCGCCGACCGCCGCGACTCGCGGCTGATCCCGGCCTGCCCGACCAGCAGGAACGAGCAGATCGTGGTCAGTTCCCAGAAGACGTAGACGGTGATCAGGTCGTCGGCGAAGACCAGCCCGAGCATCGCGCCCGCGAAGGCCAGCAGCAGCGGCGCGGAACGCCTCGCGGCACCGCCGCCGCGGCTGAAGTACGAGTCGGAGTAGATCAGCACCAGCGCGCCGATGCCGGCCACCAACACGGTCATCAGCAGCGCGAGCGGGTCCAGCCGGAAGCTGAACTCAAGTCCGATCAGCGGCGCCCACGCGACCGTCTCGGTGATCACCTGCTCGGCCAGCACCGGTTGCGCCTGCGCCAGCACCCACACCAGCGCCGCCGCCGGCGGGACGGCCGCGGTCAGGAACGCGGCACGGGTGCTGCGCCGGGCGAGAAACGGGAGCGCGAGAGCCACCAGCAGGTGCACGATGACGAACGCGAGCAAAGGCACCTCCTCGACGCCGATTGGTCGTGGTCACCCGGACCCGCCGACACCCGGCCACCGGGATTGTTTGCCAACGCCACCGCAGACGCACCGCGACGAATGATGTCGGCGGCGTGCAAACGCTGCGAATATCGGCTTGAGGAAGGCTCGGGCCACCGATGCACAGCGAGGTCCGATCGGAGCCCAACTTATCCGAAACGCCCCAGTCCGAGCCAATCCGCCACCGGCGGCGTATTGGCCGCTCGGAGGCCTTTTTTCGTTGCGACGAAATGACCTTGGCGACATCCGGGGAGGCGTCCCCGCGACCGTCGGCGTGGGATTGTTCACTTTTCGTAACGCCGATACCGCCACGCTAGGTGATCGTCTCGGGGTGTCGGGTAATCGTCCCAGCTGAGCAACGATCCTTGCCGGTTCCGCCTCGCCCATCCTGCCGACCATGGAAAATATGGCCGTGCCCACGGATAGCTACGAGCCCGACACCCTGGCCGGCGCCGGCCGGCTGATCGCGGACCGGTACCGCTTGGACAGCAAGCTCGGCGGCGGTGCGATGGGCACCGTGTGGTCCGGCACGGACGAGCTGCTGCGCCGCCAAGTGGCGATCAAGGAGGTCAAGCTCCCGCCGGGGATGCCGGACGAGGAGGCCGCTGAGCTGCGCGAGCGGGCGCTCCGGGAAGCCCGCGCCATCGCCGTCCTGTCGCACCCCAACGTCGTGACGCTCTACGACGTCGCCCGCGAGGACGGCGAACCGTTCGTCGTCATGGAGCTGGTGCCGTCGCAGAGCCTCGCCGCGATCCTCGGTAAGCACGGCGCGCTCGACGACCACCAGCTGGCGATGATCGCCGACGGCGTCGCCTCCGGGCTGGAAGCCGCGCACCGGGCGGGCATCGTGCACCGCGACGTCAAACCCGGCAACGTGCTGATCGGCGACGACGGCCGGATCAAGGTCAGCGACTTCGGGATCTCCCGCAACATCGCCGAGCACACCATCACCAGCACCGGCATCCTGCTCGGGACCCCGGCGTTCATCGCGCCGGAGGTCGCCGCGGGCGAGGCCGTCACCGCCGCCGCCGACCTCTGGGGGTTTGGCGCGACGATGTTCGCCGCGGCCGAGGGGCACACGCCCTACGACGTGCAGGACGATCCGCTGGCCACCGTGACCGAGGTGGTGCGTGGTCCCGTGCCGGTCGTCACCCGGCCAGGCCCGATCGGCGACATCGTCCGGGGCCTGATGGTCAAGGACCCGACGCAGCGAATGCCGTTGACCGAAGCGCGCCGCCGGATCCAGCACCTGCTGCCCGAGCCCGGGAACCGCCCGTTCGCGATGCTGCTGGACCCGGATGCGCCGACGGTGAAGGTGCGGCAGCTGGTGTCGTCGTCGCCTCCGCCGATGCAGCAGCCCTCGATCGGACCTGGCTCGGTGCCGCTGGCCCAGGATCCCGGCCTGCCGCCGTTCGCGTTGAAGGATCCGCCGCCGCAGGCGCGCCGCAGGTCGCCGTGGGCGGTGCTCGCGCTCGGCGTCGTCGCGGTCGTGCTCTTCGCCGCCGCACTGGCCGGGGGTTTCGCCGCGACCCGGCTGGCCGCGGGCGCGTCGGTGCTGCCGGATTCGGCGCCGCCGCTGGTCAAGCCCGGTCAGTTGTACCTGATCACGCACCACGACATCGCGAAACACACGGCCGCCCCGAACGCCGAGGAGTTCAGCATCAAGGCCCCGGGCGATCCGGGCTGGCGGCTGTTCCACAGCGAGCGCAACGACTTCGCCAACAGCGCGGTGGTGTCGTTCGTGTCCCCGGACGGCACCACGGAGATCGCCGTGCAGCGCTACGGCGGTTTCTTCCGCTCCGGCAAGGAGATGTCGGACTACGAGGCAGCGCTGCAGAACTCCGCCTCGGGCCCGTCGGGAGTCGCCGTGGAGTCCGCCGTTCCCACCGGCCAAGACCAGCAGCGCCTGAGGTACCGGACGACCGAGAAGTCGCTGATCGGCTCTCCCACCGAGGGGCGGCAGCTCGGCACCACCGCGGAGTTGATCCGCCACGGCAACGACCTCTGGATCGTGCGGGTCACGGTACCGAGCCGCCAGGCGCGGACCAGCGAACCGATCCTCAACCAGATCCAGCCGACCCTGCACATCGGTCCATGAGGATGTTCCCGCAGCCCATCTGCCGTGAGCTGCGGGAATGTCCTCATCGGACGTCCAGGCCACCGAACACGATCCGCAGGGTCCTCGCGAGTTCGCCGTGCCCTGCGTGTTCGTGCTCCGGGTGCGGGACGGCCAGATCGTCGAATCCCGCGACTACGTGGACCACTTCGCCTTCGCCGAGGCCAGCGGCATGCTCGACTCGCTCCCCGCGGGCTGAAACGCCGCCGAGCGGCTCGGCACGGACTAAGCTGCGCGCCCGTGACGCCTACGACGACTTCTGACCCGTCCGCCGCCGCTAGCGCGGCCGCCGCCAAGCTCGCCGAGATCACCGGCATCGACCGTCACGACATCGTCGTGGTGCTCGGTTCCGGTTGGCAGCCTGCCGCCGAGGAGATCGGCCGGCCGGCCACCGAGCTGAGCATGTCCGACCTGCCGGGCTTCGCCGCGCCTGGCGCGATCGGGCACAGCGGCAAGATCTGGTCCGTGCCGGTAGGCAACAAGCGGGTGCTGGTCACGCTCGGGCGGACGCACCTTTACGAGGGCAAGGGCATCGAGCCGGTGGTGCACGGCGTGCGGACCGCGGTCGCCGCCGGGTGCCGGACCGTGGTGCTCACCAACGCCGCCGGCGGGCTGCGCGAGGGCATGCAGGTCGGTCAGCCGGTGCTGATCAGCGACCACGTCAACATGACCGCCCGGTCGCCGCTGGTCGGCGCGAACTTCGTGGACCTCACCGACCTTTACTCGCCGCGGCTGCGGGAACTGGCCCGCGGCATCGACTCCTCGCTGGAGGAGGGCGTCTACGCCGGGCTGCCCGGCCCGCACTTCGAGACGCCGGCGGAGATCCGGATGCTGCGCGGGCTCGGCGTCGACCTGGTGGGTATGTCCACGGTGCTGGAGGCCATCGCGGCCCGCGCCGAAGGCGCCGAGGTGTTCGGGCTATCGCTGGTGACGAACCTGGCTGCCGGGCTGTCCGGGCAACCGTTGAACCACCAGGAAGTCCTGGACGCGGGCCAGGCTTCGGCCAGCCGGATGGGCAAGCTCCTGCGCTCCCTGCTGGAAGCCGCGTAGGGGCAGCTTTCCGGGATCGTCCCGGGTGGCGGTACCTCAGACGCCGTCCGGACTCCGGATCACCGATTCGTGCATGACCAATACGCGGATTCAAGGACCGAAACCGGCTTACGAGCCGGCACCGCAGCGCCCAGAATCACTGACGGAACCATTCATGATGCAACGGAGCTCTGGAGGCGGCGTGACGCTGGATGCGCAGGTGCGCGAGGCCGCTCGGCGCTGGATCGCCGACGACATCGACGCGCGAACGCAGGCCGAGTTGCAGCAGTTGCTCGACGCCGACGCCCCGCAGCTCGCGGACCGGATGTCCGGCATGCCTCAGTTCGGCACCGCAGGCCTGCGCGCGGCGGTGCGCGCGGGTGCGAACGGCATGAACCGCGCCGTGGTCGTGCGCACGACTGCGGGCCTGGCGGCCTGGTTGACCAAGCACGGTCACGCCGGCGGTGTCGTGGTGGTCGGTCGCGACGCGCGGCACGGCTCGGAGGACTTCGCCGCTGACGCCGCGGGTGTGCTGGCCGCCGCCGGTTTCGACGTGCGGATGCTGCCCGAACCGCTGCCGACGCCGGTGCTGGCCTACGCCGCCCGCGCGCTGCACGCGGTCGCGGGCATCCAGATCACCGCATCGCACAATCCGCCGCACGACAACGGCTACAAGCTGTACTTGCAGGGCGGCATTCACCTGGTGAGCCCGACCGACACCGAGATCGAGGCGGCGATCGCCGCGACTCCGGCGGCGAACGCGGTGCCGCGCGAGGAAAGCTGGTCGATCTGCGGGTCCGCACTCGACGACTACCTGGCACGGGTGTCGACGCTGCCGCGCGGCAACGCCCGCAGGCTCCGGATCGTGGCGACCGCATTGCACGGCGTCGGCGCGCAGACGCTGCTGCAGGCATTGCATCGCGTGGGATTCGACGACGTGCGCCTCGTTGCGTCCCAAGCGAAACCGGACCCGGACTTCCCCACCGTCGGCTTCCCGAACCCGGAGGAACCGGGGGCGACCGACGCGCTGCTGGAACTGGCCGCCGAGGTCGGCGCGGACCTGGCGATCGCGCTGGACCCAGACGCCGACCGGTGCGCGCTCGGTGTCGAGGAGGACGGCGCCTGGCGGATGCTGCGCGGCGACGAAACCGGCGTCCTGCTCGCCCAGCAGATTCTGTCCACACTGGACTCCGACAGGGATCCAGACCCGTTGGTGGCGACCACGATCGTTTCGGCGACCATGCTGCGCTCGATCGCCGCCGAGTTCGGCGTCCGCTACGACGAGACGCTGACCGGGTTCAAGTGGTTGGTGCGGGCCGGTGACGGCGCCGGAACCGGACTGGTCTACGCCTACGAGGAAGCGCTCGGGCATTGCGTCGATCCGGACGCGGTGCGTGACAAGGACGGCATCTCCACCGCCGTCCTGGCAAGCGACCTGGCCGCCACTGCGAAAGCATCCGGGCGCAGCGTTCCGGAGCTGCTCGATGCGCTTTCCGCGAAGCACGGTGTGCACCAGACCGGCCAGGTTTCGGTGCGGGTCACGGATCTGAGCGCAATTCCGCGAATCATGCAGCGGCTCCGCGAACAGCCGCCGACCAAGCTCGCGGAGACCACTGTGGACGTGGACGACCTGTTGCCAGGAACCGATGCCCTGGTGATCACCGGGACGGGTGGGCTGCGCGTCGTCATCCGCCCGTCCGGGACCGAACCCAAGCTCAAGTGCTACCTGCAGGTAGTCGAGCACGTCGGCGAACTCCCGCTGGCGGCGGCGAAACAGCGGGCCGCGGACCGGCTGGACGCGCTGAAGCAGGCGGTTTCCGATCTGGTGCGGGGGGACTGACGATGCCGAGACTGCTGATCGTGCACCACACGCCGTCGCCGGGCATGCAGGCGATGTTCGAGAAGGTCGTCGCGGGAGCCACGACCGACGAGATCGAGGACGTCGAAGTGGTGCGGCGAGCGGCGTTGAGCGCCACCGCCAGCGATGTCCTCGAAGCCGACGGCTACCTGCTGGGCACCCCGGCGAACCTCGGCTACATCAGCGGCGCGCTCAAGCACTTCTTCGACACGATCTACTACCCGTGCCTGGATTCGACGATCGGTCGGCCGTACGGCTGCTACGTGCACGGCAACGAGGGCGTGGAGGGCGCACTGCGAGCGATCCGGTCGATCACGAAGGGTCTGTCGTGGCAGCAGGTGGCGGAACCGGTCACGGTGCTCGGCCAGCCGGACAAGGATGCGCTGGAGGCCTGCTGGGAACTCGGCGCCACCGTCGCGGCCGGGCTGATGCCCTGAACAGCCGCGACGACGTTTCCGCACTCACATCGACCGCGCAACGGCGCCCCGTCCGGAGCTGGCGGGCGGCGATTTCGCGCGAAATCGCCACCCCCCACGCGTGCCGGGCGGCGATTTCGCGCGAAATCGCCGTGTTCCGCGACCAACCCCAGTTGATCTTGGTCCGCCCGGTCGGAGTAACCTGATCGTGTCGTCGGGGCGCGCCCCTTGACGGCAGTGGGGCGCCCCGGGCAAAGCCCGCCTTCCCTCATCAACGTGCGATGTTCGGGGCGCCCCGCACCTCGCTCATCGTAATCGACCGACCGGTCCGAGCAGCTCAGCAGGTCGATCGAGGAGAACTGCGCAGGACTCCGGCAGCATTTGTCCAGCCGCAGGGGTTACCCTGCGACAGTGAGTGAGGAAGCGATCCGACTCGAACTCGACGACTCCGGCGTCTCCGTGGATCTCCCACAGCCCCCCGGTCCGAACGATCAGGTTCAGGGCGTTCCCTACCGACCTGTCGAGTTCCGTGACGACGACCTGCCGGCCGCCCTGGAGCGGTCCGCCCAATGGCTTCGCGAAGCCCAGAACTGGCTGGGTGAACCCATCGATGTCATCGCAGTCCACCTGGACTACGACGATCGCGAAGGCGTCCCCTACTACGACCTCAAGTTGCTCTGCAACGAAGAGGATCTAGCAGGAGCACCGATCGCCCTGCGGAGATTGCAGAGCGGCGCCGTCGGCTGAGACCTGCGGCACGTACCGGCGTGGTCGGCCGACCACGGCGAGCAGTGCCGGAAACCAACGGACCTCGGCCGCAGAACCGAACGAATTGATCGCGATGGCCCGCCCGGCCCCCGGGCGGGCCATCGCCGTTCAGAGCTCAGCACCGGGACCCCGGGCCACATCACCGCGCCAACAACGCGCGGCGGGAAACCACAGTTTCAACTGAAGCTGTGCGGCCATCGCCCGCAGCCGCCACCCTCAGCGGCGAATCACATTGCGCGCCACGGATTCGCGCACCGACGGGAAAGTTCAGACCTTGGGCTTGGCCCAGCGCTCCAACTGGTCCGCCACTGCGGGGAGTTCTCGCTGGTCGCGGCCGACCTCGCGGACCAGCACCAGGGCCGTCTCGTCGTCGGCTTCCACCCACCAGCCGTTCACGTCGCACATCGCCACCGCGGCCACCCAGCCCAGCCGCCAGTTGCCCTCGGCCAGCGGCCGGGTGCGCACGATCGAATCCAGCAGCGCGGCCGACTTCAGCCACAGCGTCTCGTAGGCGGGTACGCCGAGAACCTCCGCGCGCGGGCGGTACGCCGCCGCGTCTAGCAGTCCGCTGTCCCGCACCAGCAGATCGCCGTCGGCCACAGCCGTCGCGAGCAGGAGCAGGTCGGAAGTGTCGAGATATACGGTCACCGGTCAATAGTTGATCATGCAGGACCGAGCTTGTCCAACAAGCCCTGATATCGCGGCAGGACGCGTCGCATGACGTCGTCTAGCTGCTGCTCCTTCTGCTGCCGCGCCCAGCGCTCCGCTAGCGCGCTGCGCACGACCTCCTGCTTGGACCGTCCCTCGGCCGCCGCGAGCTCGGCGAGCCGCTGGTTCTCTTCCTCGGTGAGGCGCAGGGTCATGGCCATGCGGTAGATGGTATCGCGCTGATACCACTCGTCAAAGGCGATACTTTCGGTCGATGGCGAGACCGCGAGCGCACGACGAAGCCCTCCGCACCCGCCTGCTGGACCGGGCCGGGGAGCTGCTCTCCGCGCACGGCCCGGAAGGGCTCAGCCTGCGCCGACTCGCCGCGGACGTGGGCACCTCGACCACCGCGGTGTACTCCCTGCTCGGCGGCAAGCCGGGGCTGGTCCGCGAGCTGTACGTCGAGGGGTTCCGGCGGTTGTGCGACCGGATGGAGCGGGTGGCTCGGACCGGCGACTCGGAGCACGACCTGACCGCGCTGGGCCACGCCTACCGGGACAGCGCGCTGGCCAACCCACACTTCTACTCGATCATGTTCGGCCACGCGGTGCCCGACTTCACCCCCGACGAGCAGGCGTGGGAGCAGGCGCTGCGCAGCATCCAGCCGCTGCGGGACGCCATCGGCAAGGGCATCGAGGACGGGGAGCTGATCGACGCCGACCCGGCCGAGGTCGTCTTCGCGGCCTGGGCCCTGGTGCACGGCCTGGTCTCGCTGGAGCTGAGCGGTTCGGCGCCCACCGAAGACGAGCGCAGCGCCCGCTACGACCAGGCACTGCGCAATGGTTTCGCCGGTTGGCGGCGCTGACCCCGAAGCGGCGGGGGGTTCCTCCGAAGCCAGCGCGTCGTGAGCCTCCAGGCCTGGTCAATGGCCACGGGCGCCCACGACTGCCTCCGGGTCGTGCCGGTTCTCGCCCGGTGCAGGGGCGTTCGGGGTTCCGCCGCCCGCACCGCCGCGCGGCACGCTCCGAAACGTCCTCAGCCGAGCGCGTTGTGGATGGCGGTCATGAGTTCACCCTCGGGGGTGTCGCCGTCCATCGACCAGACCATCGCGCCGCCGAGGCCCTGCTGCTTGAGGTACTCGACCTTGCGGGTGATCTCGGCCGCGTCGTCGAAGGTCCAGAACGTGGTTCCGTCGTAGAGCCAGGCGAAACCGGCCTTCTCGTCGCGGTGCAGGGTGAACGAGCCGGCCTTGGCCTTGAGCACCTTGTAGTCCTCGAAGCCGGCCTCGTACCTTGCCGGGGCGGGACCCGTCGAGCTCTGGAACAGGCCGTTGTTCTGGTTCGGCACCCCAGTCCAGCCGCGACCGTAGAACGGCACGCCGAGCACTAGCTTGTCGTTCGGCGCCCCGGCTGCACGCCAGGCCTTGACCGTCTGGTCGATGCTCCACTTCTCCGGCGACGGGTCGCCATCGGGGCTGAAGATCGCCGACTGGTGGTTGGTCGTCGGGTCGTAGGCGCCGTGCAGGTCGTAGCCCTGGATCGTGCCGAAGGTGAGCAGGTCGAAGACCTTCGGCATCTCGTAGCCGGCCTCGATCTTCTTCGGGTCGGCGGGCAGGAACGCGCTGATGTCGTAGGCCTTGCCGAGCTCCTGGCCGACGTCGTCGAGCTGGGTGCGCCATTCCTGCAGCAGCGCGGTGTAGTTCTGCTTGTCCGCCGGGTCGACGACGTTGCCGGGGCCACCCTCGGAGGCCGGCCACTCCCAGTCGAGGTCGACGCCGTCGAAGACGCCCGCGGCGACGCCGTCCCCGCCCTGCGGTTCGCCGATCTTCGGCAGGTTGCCGCGGATCCACATGTCGATGCAGGACTTGACGTGGGCGGCACGGGATTCGGGGGTCGCCGCGGCCGCGTGGAAGTTCTTCGACCAGGTCCAGCCGCCGAAGGAGATGTAGACCTTCAGGCCGGGGTGCTTCGCCTTGAGCTGCTTGAGCTGGTTGAGGTTGCCCGCCAGCGGCTGGTCGTAGGCGTCGGCCGTGCCGTTGACGGTCTGCTCGGCGGTGAAGCGGCGCTGGTAGTCGGCCCAGGCGTCGCCTTCGCCGGCCTGGTTGACCTGGAAGCACTTGCCGCCGGCGTTGAGGTTGCCGAAGGCGTAGTTGAGGTGAGTCAACTGCCCGGCGGCACCGGAGGTGTCGAGGTTCTTGACGAAGTAGTTGCGATCGTAGATCGACCACTGGGTGAAGTAGCCGACCTTGCGGGCGGCGGCCTGCGGCTGGGGGGCGGCCGGGGTGTCTGCGGCCCCGGCCGGGGCGGCCAGCGCGGGCAGCCCCAGCGCGAGGATCGCGGCGAGCAACACCGGCAGTCGGAACGGGAAGCGGCGTCTTACGGACATGGCGACTCCTGCGTCATCGTGGGATCGCTCAAGATGGTTTAGACCATATTCGGGTTAGGTCTAGACCAGATAGCGCCCGTTTGGCCGCAAGTCGCTACTGCGGGCGGCTCACGACAGCACCCGCGGCGAGCACCCCACGAATCCCGGAAATCCCAGGTAGGACCGGCCGCGACACGACGTGCCGAGGCATCTCCAGGGCTTCCAGCCTTAGGAAAAATCGGGAAATTCCCGCTGCGGCGCGGCAGCGGCGTTCCCGACTTCGGGCAAAATCGGGAACGCTCATCCTCCGCGCGATCTTGGAGTCGTCAGACCGCGCCGTACTCGCGGTCACCCGCGTCGCCGAGGCCCGGGACAATGTAGCCCGACTCGTTGAGCCGCTCGTCGACGCTCGCGGTCACCACCCGCACCGGCAGCCCGGACTCCTCGAGCCGGCGCACGCCCTCCGGGGCGGCCAGCGTGCAGATCGCCGTGACGTCGGTGGCACCGCGGTCGGTCAGCAGGCTGATCGTGTGCACCATCGAGCCGCCGGTGGCCAGCATCGGGTCCAGCACGAACACCGGACGCCCGGCGAGGTCGGCGGGCAGCGACTCCAGGTACGGCGTGGGCTGCAGGGTGGTCTCGTCCCTGGCGAGGCCGACGAATCCCATCTGCGCTTCCGGGATCAGCCGGTGCGCCTGGTCGGCCATGCCGAGACCGGCCCGCAGCACCGGAACCAGCAGCGGCGGGTTCGCCAGCCGGAAGCCGTTGGTGCGCGCCACGGGCGTGTGGATGGGCTCCACCGCGACCTCGGCGCCCCGCGTCGCCTCGTAGATGAGCATCAGCGTCAGCTCTTGCAACGCGGCGCGGAACGCGGCGCTGTTGGTACGCGCATCGCGCATTGTGGACAGCCTTGCTTTCACCAGGGGGTGGTCCACGACCCGTACATCCATGACCGACAACAGTAACCGCCAACCCTGGGCGACACGTTGCCGCTGCTCAACAACGTGTCCACGGTCGCACCCGACCGCAGCCGGGCGTCAACCCGCCGTCACCGTCAGCAATTTCCATTGAAATCGAAGGTCCAATTTCAATGGAAATTGCGGGTTGTCCACAGTCACCGGTGTGTCGCGGCCCGACACGCCGGAGGCTGTGGACTACTTCTTCGATTTCAATGGAAATCGAAGGTCCGATTTCCATTGAAATTGCGCCGGAACCTGGCGGGGGTGTCAGTGCGGGGTGGCGGCGATGCCTTGGACGAGGATGTCGAGGCCAAAATCGAAGCGCTCTTCCTCGTCGCCGGACATCAGCGCCGGGAGCATCGAGACCATCGTCGGGAACCGGTCCGCCGGCAGCTCCGAGAAGTACTGCTGGACCATTTCCATCCGTTCGATCCGCTCCGCATCACTGAGGCCGAAGTCCGCGCTGCGTTCCATGGCGACCGCCGTGCCGAACAGGGCGAGGATGTCGACGGCGAACGCCACCACGCGGTCGGACAGCCCGGCCGAGCGCAGGACGGCCATCATCGCCTCGGACACGACCAGCGCGTTCGGCCCGGTCGGCGCCGGAGTGCGCATCACTACCTGGGCGATGCCGGGGTGCGCCGTGAGCACCTCCACCTGCTGGCGGATCAGGCCCTTGATCTGCTCCTGCCACTTCTCCGGGTCGGGCTGCGGTACTTGCTGCGCATCGCGGAAAGCGCGAGCGGCCCGGTGTTCCGCGAAATCCTGCACGACACCTTCGCACCGCTCGACCACCTGACGCCCGCAGGAGCAGCCGACGCCAGCCAGGCCAGTGCGGAACGCATCCTGACCGAGCGCGCCCGCGAGCTGGGCGCCGAAATCCGCTTCTCCACCAAGCTGCAATCGTTCGAGCAGGACGAGAACGGCGTTCGCGCAGTACTTTCCGACGCCACCGGAACCCGCGCGGTGCACGCCGACTACCTCGTCGCCGCCGACGGCCACCGTAGCCCGATCCGCGAACAGCTCGGCATCGGCACTCACGGCCGCGGCGCCCTCGGGCACTCGATTCACTGGCTGGTGCGCGCCGACCTGTCGGCCGTCGTCGACGACCGCCAGGTCATGTACTACCTGCAGAACCCGAAGCTCTCCGGCGGCACCGGCGTGCTGGCCAGCACCGACCACCCCGACCAGTTCGTGGTCGGCGTCGGCCACGACCCGGAGCGCGAGGACCTGGCGGACTTCACCGAGGAGCGCAGCCTGGAGCAGATCCGGCTGGTCACCGGCGTGCCCGGGCTGGACGTCGAGATCCTGATGACGGACACCACGGTGGCGAGCATGCGGGTGGCCGACCAGTTCAGCTCCGGGCGGGTGCACCTGGTCGGCGACGCCGCGCACACCATGCCGCCACAGGGCGGGATGGGCGGCAACACCGCGCTGATGGACGGCTTCTACCTGGCGTGGAAGCTCGCCGCGGTGCTCCGGGGCGAGGCCGGGCCGGGACTGCTCGACAGCCACGACGCGGAGCGACGGCCAGTCGGCGAGCTGATCGCGGAGAACCAGTACCGGAACGCCATCGTGCGCAACCGGCCCGACCTGGCTCGAGAAGGAGACGCGCAGCCGATCGAAGACCCGGCAGTGCTGCTGTTCGGCTACCGGCACAATGGCGCGGTCGTCCGGGAGCCCGGCGACGAGGGCGAGCTCCTAGAGGACGCGACCCGTCCGACGGGCCGCCCGGGCTCGCGGGCCCCGCACGTACGACTGTCCACACCAGATGGAGATCTGTCCACGATCGACCTGTTCGGCCGGAGTTTCGTGCTGCTGACCGGATCCGGCGCGTGGGCCAGGGCCGCCGATGAGGTCGCCGCCACCCTGGAGGTCCGGCTGAAGCCGCAACTGATCGGTGGTGAAGTCACCGGCGCCTGGACCGGGCCGTACGGGGTCGACGCGGACGGGGCCGTGCTGATCCGCCCGGACCGCTTCATCGCGTGGCGCAGCCAGGGGCCCGGCACCGCCGCCGACCTGGAGAAAGCCCTCCGTGCGGTCCTCGACCGCTGAAAGCCGCGGGTGGGTGTTGCAGTTTCGGATGAAACTGCGAATCCACGCCGTCAGCTCGGGGCCTGGTTCGACGCCAGTTCCCTGAGCAGTTCCCAGGTCCGGCGCTCGTCCCCCGCTGAACCGATCGCGGTCTGGGTAAACGTCCACCAGATCTCCAGCGGCCGGACGACCGACGGCCTCGACACTGAAGCCGTTGCCCCGGCCGCGTGCGCCTTCGACATCTGCGCCGGCCTCGACGACGTCTGCGATCAGGAGTGACGGGCACCTCTGGGCAACCGAGGAGGCTGTGTTCGGCGAAAACGGCTGAACCGAAGTACTAGATCAGTCTCGATCGCCGCCGTTCGTCCGCCAGTATCCGTCACCGATCGATCACGGTCCGTGATGGGCTTTGCAACAGGCTCCGGGTTGCTCGAAGGTGCCCTTCACCGCGTCCTGCTCACGGGTGCAGGACGACCTTGGTGTAGCCCTCGATGCGTTGGTCGAACTTCCGGTAGGCGTCCGGCGCCTCGGACAGGGACAGCTCGTGGGAGACGACGAAGCTGGGCTTGGCGCGGCCCGCGATGATCATGTCCCGCAGCTGCCGGTTGTAGCGCTTCACGTTGCACTGCCCGGTGCCGATGACCTGGCCCTTCTCGAACATCCGGCCGATCGAGACGAGCAGCATCCCCTTCTTTGCCTCCTCGCTCGGCCCACCGGGGTCGGACGGCACGTACAGGCCCGGCACGCCCAGCCGGCCGGTCGCGCGCACGGTGTCGATCAGCGAGTTCAGCACGACGGCCGGTTCCTCCTTCGAGCCGTCGCCGACCTGCGCCTGGTAGCCGACCGCGTCGACGCCCTTGTCGGTGCCCTCGCCGTTGGTCTGCTCCTTGATCATCTCGACCGGGTCACCCTTGGAGAAGTCGATCGGGATGGCCCCGATCTCCTCCGCCTTCGCCAGCCGCTCCGGCACGCGGTCGACGCAGAACACCCTCGCCGCGCCGCGCAGCAGCGCCGAGTAGGCGGCCATCAGCCCGACGGGCCCGGCCCCGTAGACGACGACGCTCTCGCCTGGCGAGACCTGGGCGAGCTCGCAGCCGTGGTAGCCGGTCGGGAAGATGTCGGCCAGCAGCACGAAGTCGGCCTCGTGGCTGCCGTCGGCCGGCAGCGTCAGGCAGTTGAAGTCGGCGAACGGCACCCGCAGGTATTCGGCCTGACCGCCGGTGTAGGGCCCCATCGCGACGTAGCCGTAGGCGCCGCCGGCGAAGCCGGGGTTGACGGTCAGGCAGAACCCGGTGTTGCCCGCCATGCAGTTCTTGCAGAACCCGCAGGCCACGTTGAACGGCATCACGACCCGGTCGCCGCGGTTCAGGCTGGTCACACCGGAGCCGACCTCCTCGATGATGCCCATGTTCTCGTGCCCGAATACGATGCCCGGTTCGGCAGCCGTCCGGCCCTCGTACATGTGCAGGTCGGAGCCGCAGATGGCGGTCGAGGTGATGCGCACGATCACGTCGTTGGGGTGCTCGATCGTCGGCCGGTCCACCTCGTTGATCGCGACCGAGAATGGTTCCTGGTACACGACTGCTTTCATCGTTGACCACCTCCGGGTGGAAGACGCGCGAAATCCATCTGCATGCCGACCAGGGATTACCCCGAGCGGGAAGACCTGAGACTCGGACGGGCGTCACCCGAACGAGGGTCCTACGGGGAGTTGCCGGAACTTCACCCACCAGCGGGTGATCTTCGGCTAACTTCGATCAAGTCCGCAGGTGCGAGTTCGGGGGTTCCGGGTCATGACACTGCTGGTCAAGATGCCGCTGGACGACGGCTGCGAACTGCTCATCGAGGCCGCAGACGGTCAGGGCGCGATCCCGGTCGGCGGCGCCGGGAAGGTCGTGCAGGCTTCCGAGACCGTGCAGAAGGCGATGGGCAGCATCCGGTCCGCCGCCGAGGCGGTCCTCGGCGAGCTGCGCGCGATGGAACAGCCGCCGTCGAAGATCAGCGTGCAGTTCGGCATCAAGGTCACCGGGGAAGCCAACCTCGCGGTCGCCAAGTCGACGGGCGAGGCCAACTTCAACGTCTCCGTCGAGTGGAGCGACTCCAAGTCGAGCAAATGACCGGCCTGGCGGCCGATCCGCTCGACCCGGCGGTGGTCCGGCTCCGCGAGGACCGGACCGTCCTGGGCGCGGGGTTCCTGGCCGCACCGGGCGTGGTCGCCACCTGCGCCCACGTGGTCGGCGGAGCGACGCCGGTCGCCGATTTCCCGTTGCTGGGCAGCCAACGACCACGCCGTCGAAGTGTTGTCGCAGGGCGACGACCTGGACGTCGCGATCCTGCGGCTGGCAGACGCACCACCGGGGGCGCCGCCGGTTCCGGCCCGGATCATCGGCGACGTCCGCGACCACCGCTTCCGGACCTTCGGCTTCCCGCGCGACATGCCGGACGGGATCTGGGTGACCGGCCGCCTGGTCGGCGCGCAGGGCCCGGGCCGCATCCAGATGGCGGTCGACCCGGACCGCTGGCGCACCGAACCGGGCTTCAGCGGAGCCCCGGTCTGGGACGAGGAGCTGCGCGGCATCGTCGGGATGGTCGTGACCACCTCGGCCCGCAGCGGGACCACGGCCCACCTGGTACCGACGACGGCGCTCGGCGATGCCTGGACGACCCCGGACCGCGACCCGTACCGGGGTCTGCAGCCGTTCCGGGAAGAGGACGCCGCCCTGTTCCACGGCCGCGACGACGAAGTCGACGAGCAGCTTCAACCACGAAGCCGCGGCGTGCGACCCGGTCCGCAAGGTGATCTCCCTGACCGAGGACGAGCCTGATGGCTTCTTCTACCGGTTCCGGCCGAACAACTGGGGCGACCTCGGCGCGGGTGGACTGCTGGAAGTGCTGGTCGCAGGCGAGTAAACGTCGGGGCAGGTGACCTGGGTGGAGGTCCCGGAGCCGACGCCCGCCGAACGTGACACGCCGACCCGCGAGCAGGTCGCCGAGGCGAAGCACTTCGGCGGCGGCGAAGGCTGCTACTACGCCTCCGACAGGTGTTGGTTCAGCACCACGGGCGACAGCCGGGTCTGGCAGTTCAACCTCGCCGACGATACGTTCGGACTCGCCTACGACGGCGACGGCAGCCTGCGTGCCGTTGACAACGTCACCGGGAGCGCCATCGGCGACCTGTACGTCGCCGAGGAGGGCGACAACATGGAGATCTGCATCATCACGCCGGACGACGTAGTGGCCCCGATGCCGCGGGTGAACGGTTACGACTCATCCGGGCTGACCGGTCCGGCGTTCAACCCGGCCGGCGACCGAATGTACTTTTCCTCGTAGTACGGCCCGTCCGGCGAGTTCTCCGACGGCGACACCTACGAGATCACCGGACCGTTCCGCCGCTAGATGCACGTGAGTACTTCTTGTCGCTATAGCGCCAGAAAGTACTCACGGGACCTGACCAGGAGCCCACGAACTCCGCCACCGGTTCCTCCGGCCACCGCATCTCCTCCTCCGGCGGAAGTTCTTCCGCGGTTTCCATTGAAACTGTGGGATCCTCGAGACCTGCCGCAGTTTCAATGGAAACCGCGGGAACCCTGGGACCAGCCGCAATTTCGCGAGAAATTGCCCATCCCCCGGGTGAACGTCAATTTCTCGCGAAATTGACACAACTCCGGGTGAACGCCGCCGGGCGATCACGTGGTGGGGATGCGGGTGAAGGGTTTGCGCCACACCAGGGCATAGCGCCAGAAGAGGCGGCGGCGTACCTGGGCACCGGGGAGGATTTGCGCTGCCGCGACGTGGATTTCGTGCTGACGCAACAACCACGGGTGGTAGTGAGCGTTGTGATCCCACACCAACGCCCGAGGCAATCGAAGCCTGATCACACTCGCATGGTACCGATCATCTGGCTGGGCAGTTTTACCTGAAACTGCCCAGCCTGGCCCCCACCGTTCGCGTTTCAGCCCGCGTGGCCCGGGCGAACCGCCGGGCCGCCGACTGATCACTCGAACGGGCGCATTCGGAGCAAATACGGGATTCCAGCGCGGTTTTCGGATTCCTAGTCCGAGCCGTAGAGGTCCGGATTGCCAGAAAGCGCGGCCACCATCGCGGCGCGTGAACCAACGCCTAGCTTGATGAAAATTCGCCGCATGTGGGCGGAAACCGTGTAGAGACTGATGTCCAGCACCGCCGCTATCGAACGGTTGGTGTAGCCGAGGCCGACCATCCGCGCGATCTCCCGCTCCCGCGGGCTGAGGACCTCGTCGACCTTCGGCACAACCGGCAGCAACAGGCAGCGCATGCCGAGCTCCGTCATGTCCAGCAACGGTTTTCGCCCCACCCTGGGTGATCCGTCGAGCTCGCCGACCCGCCGCACCAATGCGCGCACCAGGTGCTGCACCAGTTCGTCTGAACCGAGGTCGTCGCGCCGCTCCGGCCCCCGCCAGGGCGGTTCCGGTTCGGGCGATCCTCGGTGGATTCGCGGAATTGACGCGGCAGTCGAATCATCCGGCATGTACCGGCCTCCCCAGTCCCGGCCGCGGACGGCGGATCGCGCCGCCTCACAACGGCCCGTTCCCCCTTCGCAGGCCGGTCACGGTTTCGCCGCGACGCATACCAGCAAAGCCAACATCGACCGTCCGCGCATCGTCGATTCGAGTGACATCCAGGTTAACTAACCCGGACGGTGGGCACTTGAACGTGCGACTGGCACCCGAATGCTCGCTTGCCTTGGACTGTTCGCACGCGCTCACCGACGGCCGGCTCCCGAAAACGCCGCCGGACGCGGTGCAGGACAGGAGGATCCGCCATGAGTCGCTACCGAGCCGTCGACGGCGAGCTGGAGGACGAGCTGGCCCGCGAACTGGAGGACGAGTTCGAGGATGAGGACGAACTGGAGGGCTTCGACCAGGAGTTCGAGGACGAGCTGGAGTTCGAGGACGAGTTCGAAGACGAGCTGGAGGGCCTGGTCCGCGAACTGGAGGACGAGCTGGAGCTGGAGTTCGAGGACGAAGACGAGGACGAGGACGAATTCGAGGACGAACTGGAGGCCGAGTTCGAGCAGCTGGTCCGCGAACTCGAAGCCGAGTTCGCGGACGAGTACGAGTACGAGTACGAGTACTTCGCCGACCCGGTCCGCCGCGTCTACTCCGACGCCGAGACGATGGCCAAGCTCGCCTTCGAGGCCGAGCGCGCCGAAACCGAAGCCGAGGTCGAAGGTTTCCTGGGGGCGCTCGCACCGCTGGCGATGAGCCTGGCGCCGAAGGTCTTGCCACTGGCCAAGAAGTTCGCCCCAAAGATCATCAAGGGCGTCACCTCGATCGGCAAGAAGTTGTGGCGCAGCCCCACCACCCGCAAGATGGTGCGCCAAGTGCCCAAGATCGCCGGGCGCACGGTGCGGGACATCGGCCACCGCTACGCGAACGGGCAGAAGGTCACCGGCCGGCACATCGCCCGCTCGCTGGCCGGGCACACCGCCGACGCCATAGGAGGCGGCCGGGGCCGACGTCGTCGTCCGGCCAACCGCCGGGGGCGCAGGCCCGCCGCCAGGCCGGTCCGCCGGACGAACCGGGCGACCCAGGTCCGCCGGGCGCAGGCCGCCCGCTCGAGGACGGCCCGGGCCCGCAGCGCCGGCAAGGCCCGTAGTCGGGGGAAGGGCCGTGGCCGCCGTCGCTGAGCTGCGGTCGGCCCCGGCGCGGGCCCGGCCGACCCGGCGACTCGATCGCGGAACAGAACGACTGCTGGCCGACTGGGTGCGCATCCAGGCCACCAACGTCGAACGGCACCTGGGCGCGCTGCGGCCGTTCAGCTGGGCGGAGTTCGGCGACCCGGCCACCGGACCCAGCCGGGCGCACCTGGTGGCCGTCAACGAAACCATGTCCACCCTGCGAGAACCGCTCAACCAAGCCACCCGCGCGGTCCGCCGCGCGGCGGAAGCCGCCGCGGCGCATCCGGATCCGCGCCGGTTGCGGGCCCTGCTGGATGCGAAGTCCCGGTCGCAGCGCTGGGTGCGTGACACCGAGCGGCTTTGGGACTTCTACCTGGAGCTGTTCAACCAGCGGCAGAGCACGTTCGCCCCGTGGCTGGTGGCGGCCGACCGCATCGCCCTGGACTGCTATCAGTACGCCTACCTAGGGATCGGGCGCTGGCGTTCGATCCCGACGCCGCCGCCATTCTGCTACCTGGAACCCAGCCACGGCCCGGCGACGTCTCGGCGCGGCATCCCGCTGCAACGACTGAGTAACCGGCTGAACCCGTTCCCGCTGATCCAGCTGCCCTACCACCGGCTGGTCAACCCGTGGACGCTCGGCGCGGTGCTGCACGAGGTCAGCCACAACCTGCAGAACGACCTCGGGCTGGCGAGGGCGATCCCGATGCAGGTCGCGGCCAGGTTGACCGAGCTCGGGCTGCCGCCCTCGGTTGTGTCGGTCTGGGTGCGCTGGAACCGGGAGACGTTCGCGGACCTGTCCGGCCTGCTGCTCGGCGGGCCGCTGGTCGTGGGCTCGCTGTTCGACGTGATCGCGCGGGACCGGCGGCAGACGATGAAGTTTCGGCGCGCGGCGGTGCATCCCGTGCCCTACCTGCGCGGGAAGCTATCGATCGAGCTGCTCGCCCGGATGGGCTTCGCGGAGCGCGCCGGGCAGCACGCGGGGGCCTGGCGCGCGATGTACCCGCGGGCCGAGCTGCCCGGCGCGCCGCGGGCGCTGCTGGCGACCGCCGACCGGGCGATCCCGGCGGTGGTGGACGCGATGTGCTTCACCTCCTTCCCGTCGCTGGGAAACCGCAGCCTGTCGCGGGTTCTGCGGTTCGAGCCGAAGGAACAGCGGATGATCGAGGAGGCCGCCGGGCGATTAGCCGACGGCGTGTCACCCGGTGTGTTGCCGGAGCGGTTCCTGATCGGCGCCGTCCGGCACGCGCTCGAACAGCGGATGGCACCGCCGAAGCGGTTGGTGCGGTTCTTCATGGAAGAGCTGGGGAGGCGAGCGCGATGACCTTGCGCGGCGAATTCCCCGTCCTGACGAGGGAACTCCGGCGGTTCGCGGCCGCGTGGCGGGCGCTGGAGGTCACCGTGGTCGAGGACCGCCCGACCGGCGAGAGCCCGGCGGTGTCGGACCGGCTCGCCGAGGTCGTCACCGACGGCACCGCCGACCTGCAACCGGCGCTGCGCGCGGTTCGAGACCGGGTCGACGCCGATGTCCTCCACACCACGGCGCTGGCGCTGCTGCGCATGCAACGGCGGCTGGACGACGAATTCCGCTGCCACCACGCGGCAACGGACCTCGCGCGAGCGGTGCAGGGGCGCGGACCGGAATGGCTCGGTTGGGCGCGCAGCATCCGGTCCGGTGTGGACGGTTGTGTGGATTCGTTGCGCAGCACGGAGGACACCATGCTGCGGTGTTGGCGCGAGGCAGCCGAACTCGCGGTGCGGTTCGGCATCAAGGGGAACTGCGAGGGCAGGCGATGAGCATCACCAACGACGGCCGTGTCAACGACGACCGGGGCGCCGCGCTGCCGCCGGCCCAGGACATCGACAGCGCGTATCCGCTGATCACCCGGCACGACCCGCCGTGCTGCGAGCGCCCCGGCGACATCGCGAACAAGGCGATCGGCGACGTGCTGGGCTGGAAGTGGCGCGACGGCGACACCAAGGGCTTCACCGCCGCGCTGACCGGGAGCTTCGAGCTCAAGCGCGTTGAGGGACACACCGAAGCCAAGTGGACGCCACGCGGCTACGCGATCCAGGCCGACCTGGGTGCGGTCACCGGCGGGCAGGCGTCGCTGGCCGCGCGGGCGCGCAGCGCCATCAAGGACGCGACCGCGCTGCTCGACTCGCTGAAGCCGCTGCGAGCGGGCTCGGATCCGGAGAACGGCGAGGGATTCCGCAGCCTGGTGCGCCACGAGCTGGAGGAGATCCGCAAGGAGCTGGAGAGCCCGCTGCTGCGGGTCCCGCGCGTGGATCAGCTCTTCGTGCTGCTGCTCGGGAACCCGGGATCCGCGGTGGACCCAGACCTGGTGCGCGGGCACCTCGGGGAGCTGCGCAACGAGTTCGGGCTGATCGGCGGCCTGGTCAACACCATCGAAGAGGAGCGGGTCCAGACCTCGTTCATCACGCTCGTCGACTGGGTGCTGTCGCTGTACCGCGGCTGGCTGGACGCCCGCGGCCGGATCGACCCGTTCGCGCAGCCCGAAACCGGGCAGGCGCCGTTCTTCGGCCCCGCTGTCGTGGCGCTGTCCCAGCTGCTTTCGGCCGCCGCAGTGCAGACCGAAGAGCTCGTCGCGGCGTTGAGCTCGGTGAGTATCCACCGCGGCGACCGCGAGGTGCTGCGCATCCCCGATCCGGACGGCGGCTCGATGTCGCTCGGCGGATTGCTGCGCTGGACGCACGACTTCACCTGCTTCGAAGGCCGCAAGCTGATCGAAGTCGCGGGAAAGGACGGCGTGGACAGCGCGTTCCTGCAGGTCGCCGAGCGGTTGGAGCGGCTCGTCGGCAACCTGCCCAGGCGCTCCGACGACGACAAGCAGGACGTGCCGGGCAACTACCGGGCGACGTTGCCGCCGGGGTTCTTCAGCTTCCGGGTCCAGCGCGCGGTCGACGAACTGCACGACCACCTGCAGGAGATCGTGCGGGTAGCCCGGCCGATCCGGCACGGCGCGAAGCCCGCCGACCCACCTGGACCGCCTGCACCGCCTGCACCGCCTGCACCGCCGCCGGATGCTGGGCCGAAACCACCGGATCAGCCGCCACCCGGAACCGCGCCCACCGATCCGCCGCCGGTGGCACCGAGCGCACCGGCCGTGGCACCCGCGCCGGCAACCACCACTACGGCTGCCCCGATCTCGACGACCGATCCCGCGGCCAAGCCGCGCAGCCAGCGCAAGCGTCCCGAGCCCAAGCCCGCCCCGCGGCCGGAATAGCGGTCCGCCCGCGCCCCGCACGGAGGAATGATGGCCACCGAAAAGCAGTACCGGGAACTGTTCGACCGGGTCGCCGCGCTGCGCAGACAGGTCGCCGGCAACCTGTCGAACGAGCTGGGCAGCAATCCCCAGGTCGGCGAGGCGATCCTCAAACAGATCGACGACATGCTCTTCGCCGTCGAAACCGAGGCCCAGAACGAGCCCCGCCCGGCCGACGGCGGCTTCGCGCAGCTGGTGGGCCTCGGCGGCGAGTCGGCCGGGGACCTCGGCGCGACGCGCATGCCGCACGGCATCGAGACCTACGACGAAACGATCGCGTCCGAACGCATCCTCGCCGTCGGCGACCTCTACTACCTGTACCAGCACGAGAGGATCGGGTTCTTTCGCGTCGTGCAGAAGATGCAGGAGCTGTTCCAGCGCGGCACGATCCGGCTCTCCGACGGGCCGGGCGCGTTCGGGCTGTATCGGTTCGACCGGCGCGACGTGCTGCGCTACACCAAGCGCGACCGGATCAGCGCCTACCGGCGGGTGCTCGGCTACGGGCGCGGGCAGGGCTCGGCGAACTCGCGGCCGAACACCGACTTCCACCGGTTGTTCGTCCAGTTCAACAACCAGGTCGCGCTGTTCTGGCGGGACAAGCGGATCTCCGACGTCATCCGGGAACGGGCGCACGACATGGCCTTCGGCAGCATGGCCGTGGTGCGGCGCAGCGGCCTGGACCTGCGCAACAACCTGAAGTTCACCTCCTACGGCCACCTGAACGTGCTGCGGGTGGAGGTCATGCAGCTGCTGGAGGAGTGCTTCCAGATCCTCGACGCCGAGGACGTCAAGGACCTGTTCGGCGCCGCGAACGCGTGGGATGTGGTGGACGAGGTCCTGATCCGCTACTTCGACGATAAGCTGGTCACCTCGCCGCGGCAGCGGATGGCGGTGACCGGCCGCAACGTCCTGCGCTGGTTGGCGGCGCCGCACATCCTGGAAACGACGCGCTCGGAGTTCGAGGCGCTGCTGCTGGAGATCGCGGAACCCGCGGAGGAGTGGATCACCTCGGCGCAGTCCCTGCGCCTGGCGGACCGCACGGGCTCCAAGCAGCTGCTCCCGTGGGACCGCCAGCAGCCGGCAGGCGTCGCGACGCCGTCCCGGGGCGACCGCCCGGAACCGGGCCGCAGCAACCAACCGGCCCTGGCCCGCCGAGCTCGCCTCAACGGCCACCCCAGGTGACCGCCGGACCCCAGTTCAAGGCCCGTGAGCGCTTTTGGGTGCCATAGCCCCCAAAAGCGCTCACGGGCATCCTCCTGCGCGAATACCCGGGTGGAACGCCCGACCAGATGAAATCCACGCCGCGTGGCGTGATCACTCCAGTCGCAGCGGCGGTGCGGGGTTGGCGCTTAGACTCCGGGCATGGCACAGTCGCCGCCCCTGTCCGAGCTCACCGAGCTCGCCATGTCCGAGCTCGCCGATGCCATCCGGGACGACCGGTCGTTGCGCCGGTTCCTGCACGGCCTACCCGGCGTCGACCAGGTCGGGTTGGAGCAGCGGGCCGCCGGCCTCGCGACGCGGAGCATCAAGAAGGGCGCGAAGCGCTGGGCGATCGACACCGCGATCTCGATGATCGACCTAACGACGCTGGAAGGCGCCGACACCGAGGGCAAGGTCCGCGCGCTGTGTGCCAAAGCCCGCCACCCCGACCCGGAGCGGCCGGACACCCCGCAGGTCGCAGCCGTCTGCGTCTACTCCGACATGGCCGCCACCGCGGTCCGGGCCCTCGACGGCACCGGCATCCAGGTCGCCTCGGTCGCGACGGCGTTCCCGTCCGGCCGCTCGGCGCTGGCGGTGAAGCTCGCCGACGTGGCGTACGCCGTGGCCGCGGGCGCCGACGAGATCGACATGGTTATCGACCGCGGCGCTTTCCTGGCCGGCCGGTACGGGCAGGTCGTCGAGGAGATCCAGGCCGTCAAGGCCGCCTGCGGCGACGCGCACCTGAAGGTCATCCTGGAGACCGGCGAGCTCGCGACCTACGACAACGTGCGCCGCGCATCCTGGCTCGCGCTGCTCGCGGGCGGGGACTTCATTAAGACCTCCACCGGCAAGGTCTCCCCGGCTGCGACCCTCCCGGTGACGCACCTGATGCTCCAGGCGGTCCGCAACTGGCGGGATTCCACCGGGCAGCTGCGCGGCGTCAAGCCCGCGGGCGGGATCCGCAACACCAAGGACGCGATCCGCTACCTGGTGGCCGTGCACGAGATCGCCGGCCCGGAGTGGCTGACCCCGAAACTGTTCCGATTCGGCGCGTCCAGCCTGCTCGGCGACCTGCTGATGCAGCGGCACACCCAGCTCGACGGCCACTACAGCGGCCCCGACTACGTGGCGGTGGACTGATGATCGATAGCCCGTGGGAGTACGCACCGGCGCCGGAGTCACGGGACATCGCGAACCTCAAGCCCAGCTACCGGATGTTCGTCGACGGCGAGTTCGTCGACGGCGGCGGCGAGCCGCTGAAGAGCATCAACCCGGCCACCGAGGAACCGCTGGCCGAGGTCTCCAGCGCTTCGGTGTCCGATGTGGACGAAGCGGTCCGGGCGGCGCGGCGGGCCTTCGACGACACCTGGTCGACGATGCCGGGCAAGGAACGCGCGAAGTACCTGTTCCGCATCGCCCGGCTGATCCAGGAACGCGGCCGCGAGCTCGCGGTGCTGGAGTCGCTGGACAACGGCAAGCCGATCAAGGAGTCGCGGGACGCCGACATCCCGACCGCCGCGGCGCACTTCTTCCACCACGCCGGCTGGGCCGACAAGCTCGGCTACGCCGGCTACGGGCCCGACCCGCGGCCGCTCGGCGTCGCCGGGCAGGTCATCCCGTGGAACTTCCCGCTGCTCATGCTGGCCTGGAAGATCGCCCCGGCGCTGGCCTGCGGCAATACCGTGGTGCTCAAGCCCGCCGAGACGACGCCGCTGACCGCGCTGGTGTTCGCGGAGATCTGCCAGCAGGCCGGGCTGCCGCCGGGCGTGGTGAACATCGTGCCCGGCGCCGGTGACATCGGCGCCGCGCTGGTCGCGCACCCCGGAGTCCACAAGGTCGCGTTCACCGGCTCCACCGAGGTCGGCAAGCAGATCCAGCGCAGCGTCGCGGGTTCCGGCAAGAAGCTGACGCTGGAGCTCGGCGGCAAGGCCGCGAACATCGTCTTCGACGACGCCCCGCTCGACCAGGCCGTCGAGGGCATCGTGAACGGGATCTTCTTCAACCAGGGCCACGTCTGCTGCGCAGGCTCGCGGCTGCTGGTGCAGGAGTCGATCGCCGACGAGCTGCTCGAGAAGCTGCGGATCCGGGTCCAGACGTTGCGGGTCGGCGACCCGCTGGACAAGAACACCGACGTCGGCGCGATCAACTCCGCCGAGCAGCTGGCCAAGATCACCGAGCTGGCCGCCAGTGGCGACGCCGAGGGAGCCCAGCGCTGGACCAGCCCATGCCCGCTGCCGGAGAAGGGGTTCTTCTTCTCCCCCACCGTGTTCTCCGACGTCCAGCAGTCGATGCGGATCGCCCGTGAGGAGATCTTCGGGCCGGTGCTCTCGGTGCTGACCTTCCGCACCCCGGCGGAGGCCATCGCCAAGGCCAACAACACCCCGTACGGCCTGTCGGCCGGGATCTGGACCGAGAAGGGGTCCCGGATCCTGTGGGCGGCGCAGCGGCTGCGGGCCGGTGTGGTGTGGGCGAACACCTTCAACCGGTTCGATCCGACCGCCCCGTTCGGCGGCTACCAGGAATCCGGCTTCGGCCGCGAAGGCGGACGCGCCGGTTTGGAGGCGTACCTCGATGTCTGACAACCGCACCCCGGAGCGGCTAGCCGTGGCCAAGACCTACAAGCTCTACATCGGTGGTTCGTTCCCACGCTCCGAGTCGGGCCGGGTGTACCCGGTGCACGACCGGCAGGGCGCGTTCCTGGCCAACGCCGCGCACGCGTCCCGCAAGGACGTCCGCGACGCGGTCGCCGCCGCGCGCAAGGCGTTCGGCGGCTGGTCCGGCGCGACGGCCTACAACCGCGGCCAGGTGCTGTTCCGGATCGCCGAGGTGATGGAAGGCCGACGCGAGCAGTTCGCCGCCGAGATCTCCGCCGCGGAGGGCCTGTCCCGCAAGCAGTCGCGGTCCACTGTGGATGATGCCGTGGACCGGATGGTCTGGTACGCGGGCTGGACCGACAAGATCTCGATGGTGCTCGGCGCCGCGAATCCCGTTGCGGGGCCGTACTTCTCGTTCAGCGTCCCGGAACCGACCGGCGTGGTGGGAGTGCTCGCGCCCCCGGATTCCTCGCTGCTCGGCCTGATCAGCGTGGTGGCCCCGGTGATCGCGGCCGGAAACACCTGCGTCGTGGTCGCCAGCGCGGACCAGCCGCTGCCCGCCGTGACCTTCGCCGAGGTGCTGGCGACCTCCGACGTGCCAGGGGGCGTGGTCAACGTCCTGACCGGCCAGGCGGCCGAACTCGCCCCCTGGCTAGCCGCCCACGCCGACGTCAACGCCCTGGACCCGACTGGCGCGCCAGAAGAGCTGCGCGCCGAGCTCGCCAAGACGGCAGCGGACACGGTCAAGCGCGTGCTGCCGGTGCGCGGCGAACCGGACTGGACCCGGGAGCCGGGCCTCCAGCGCCTGCGCGCCTTCACCGAGGTCAAGACCGTCTGGCACCCGGTCGGCACCTGACAATCGTGAGGCCCGCAATTTCAATGGAAATTGGCTCTGTCGCAATTTGCGTGATCAACTATTGCCTGGGTGATCGGCGCTGGCCTGGTTTTGCGATCATGGTTCGTGTGTGATGATCACGGTGTTGGCGTGCTGCTTCCGCATCTGGCCGGGGTGGTGGTTGAGCGGGTGGAGCAGGAAGACGCGGGGGTGCGGATCTGGGCATCGGCCAGGGCCTCCTCGGCGGCGTGCCCGGCCTGCGGCAACTGTTCGGCGCGGGTGCATAGTCGGTACGACCGCACAGTGGCGGACGTGGCGGTGGCAGGTCGGCCGGTGGTGTTGTGGCTGCGGGTGCGGCGGTTTTTCTGCACTCACCAGGACTGTTCGGTGCGGACGTTCGCCGAGCAGGTGGAGGGCCTGACCATGCGCCATGCCCGGCGGAGCCTGCCGCTGCGCGGGATGCTGGAGTCGATCGGGCTGGCGCTGGCCGGCCGTGCGGGAGCCCGACTGGCCAATCGTCTGGGGCTGCGGGCGGGACGGGACACGCTGTTGCGGCTGGTGCGAGCCGTGCCCGACCCGCCGGTGGAAGCGGTAACCGTGCTCGGGGTGGATGACTTCGCGATCAGACGTGGGCAGAACTACGCCACTATCTTGCTGGACATGGCCACCCATCGACCCGTCGATGTGCTGGAGGGCCGGGAGGCCGACACCCTCGCCGAGTGGCTCAAGAAGCATCCCGAGATCCAGGTGATTACACGCGATAGGTCCGGAGCCTATGCCGAGGGCGCTTCCCGCGGTGCGCCTCAGGCGGTGCAATGCGCGGACCGGTGGCATCTGTGGAAGAACCTGGGCGAGGCAGTGGAGAAGACCGTGCTCGGGCACCGCGGCTGCCTGATCGAGCCCGCCGTCGACGATGCACGCGGCGAGGGCGACACCGTTGCCGACGGCGCGGCCGAGGTGTCGCCGAGCCCGACACCGGTCGCAGAGCCAGCCGTCTCTGGCGAGGCCGCCGAATCCGGCCTGGCGGCGCGGATCCGCCAGCGGTACGCAGCCGTGCAATCCTTACGTGCCCAGGGCAAGCGCATCCGTGCGGTGGCACGCGAGCTCGACCTCGACCGCAAGACCGCGCGCCGATACTTCCAGGCCGGCAGCGTCGAAGAACTCCTCTCCAAGACCGCCTCCCGTTCATCCTTATTGGACGAATACAAGCCCTACCTGCACCAGCGGTTTAACGACGGCTGCGCCAACGTCTCCCTGTTGGTCCGCGAGATCCGCGAGCAGGGCTACGGTGGCAGCGCTCAGACCGTCTATCGCTACCTGCGTCCCTTCCGCTCCACCGGCAAAGCCCCCGAGTCCGCGCCGAGGCCGCCGAAGATCCGGGAGGTCGTCGGCTGGATCATGCGCGACCCCGACAACCTCCCGGACGACGACGGGCAACGACTCAAGGCCGTCCTGGCCCGCTGCCCCGAGTTGGAGGCCACCCGCCGCCACGTCGGCGCGTTCGCCAGCATGATCCGCGACCTGCGCGGCGATCTGCTGCCCGACTGGATGGACCGCGTCTGCGCTGACGACCTGCCCGCTCTACGCTCGTTCGTCAACGGCCTCCGCCAAGATCTGGCCGCGGTGACCGCCGGGCTCACCCTCACCTGGAGCAATGGCCCAACGGAAGGGGCCGTGAACAGGGCGAAATACCTGAAAAGGCAGTCCTTCGGGCGGGCCAAACTGGACCTACTACGCAAGCGCATCCTGCTCACGACATGATCCCCAAGATCCAGCCACCAAAAAGTTGATCACGCAATTTGCGACAGAGCCTGGAAATTGGACCTTCGATTTCCATTGAAATTGGACCCGGCGGGTTCCATGGAAATTGCGGACCTCGACCGCCGTGTCCTTGACAGTAGGCCACGCGCACTCGCGATCGGATCCGCGGGTTGGACGATCGTCCGTCCTGTCGCCGGGCGAGTCGAATCAGCTGATCTGCCAGTCGAGGCGGCCGTCCTCGGTCACCGTCGGGTAGCTGTGGCCCGCCGGGACTCCCTCGGTCAGCGCCCGGTGGACGTCGGCGAGCATCGACGTGACGTCCTTCCACTCCGGCCTCAGCACCTGGGCCGCCTCCTGCTCCCACTCCAGCACACAGCCCGCCAGCGGTCCCGGCCGCAGGTCCACCACGAGCTCGTCCGCGAAACCATCACCAGCGATCGGGATCCACGACGGGTGGAAGCTGGAGCCCGGCGAGCCCGCGTAGTAGTCGCAGGCCGGCCGCTCCCACTGCGCCGTCCAGTTCTCGCGGTGATCGCGCCAGGACTGGAGCGCCTGCGCCGCGCTGTAGGGCGTGTAGAAGGGCGGCAGGACGTCGGCCAGCACATCGGTGCCGGTGCCACCGCAGCACGTCCACAGCTCGCGCAGTTCGGCGGGCAGCTCGACGGCGAACTCTGCCGCCAGCTCGGCGAGGTCGGGCGGTTCGGGGGGACGCAAGGCGGCTGCGGTGACCGGGGCGTGCTCCGCCAGCCAGAGCACGATCTTCGTCCACAGCTCCGTGACATCCATTCCGACCATGATCGTCGGGAACTCACCAGACCGGTACCGCCAACCGGGACCTGACAGCCGGGTGCGGGCCGTCACTACGCCGAAGGGCCCAACTCCGCTTGGGCCACAGCTGCGCATCCGAGTGATGATCGTTACGAACTGTTCCGTCGAACGTTGCTTTCGAGGGGCTCGATACGGTGACAGCCGGACCGGGGAACACGCTGTGAACGCGGAGCCCGTAGGCTTCCGCGAGGTCTGGTTCGGTGACCGGAGGTAGAGAGATGGCGCAGGACATCGTCCCCATCGAGCTCGGGCTCCCGCAGGGCGACGTCGTCACACTGTGGGCACCGCGTTGGCGCGAGGACGGCGAGGAATGGGAGGCATTCCTCGGACACGAGGACGACCTCTACGCGTTCCCCGATGCCGCGCGCCTGGCGGCGTTCGTGCGCACCGCCGAGGAGCACGACCTCGACGACCACCCAGCCTGGCACGTGGTGCCCGCCCTGTCCGCGGTCGAACTGAGCCCGGACGAGGACCACCAGTACGACCTGGTCGGCGTGCCCGAGCTGGTCGCCGAGCCGATGGACACCTGGACCATCAGCGAGCTGGCCGACATCGTCGAGATCGCCCGCTCGCTGGCCGACGTCTGCGAGCTGGACGCGGTGCACGACGTGCTCGACGCGGCCGACGGTTTCGCCATGCTCGACCAGGGCACCTTCGCGTTCTCCGGCAAGGACGGGCAGCGTCGCTGGACCGACCTGTGCCAGGTCGTCGTCGAGCGCTGGGACGAGCTGCTGGATGCCATCGACGCCGTAGTCACCACTCCGGACGTGCCGGCCGACGCGGTCGCCACGGCGGAAACCGAGCTCGCGGAGGCGTTGGAGGCCGACGCCGAGGAAGAGGCCGGCGCCGCCGAAGCGCCCGAGGTCGACGACATCGAAGAGGTCGAGGTCGGCTTCTGGGGCGAGGTCGGCATCGACCCGATCCGGATCATCACTGGCACCGGCGAGCACTACTCGCTGCGCTGCTACCTCGACGACGACCCGATCTTCCTCGGCACGGGCGGCAAGATCGACGTGTTTCCCACGCCACGCGCGCTGGCCCGGTTCCTGGCCGACGACGCCGCCGTGGAGGACACCGACCTAGCCCGGGTCGCGACCTGGTCGCAGGTCCAGGAGCGGGCCACCGCGGGCGAGCTGCAGATCGACGTTGACCCCGAGAACACCTACGTGCTGACCGGTCTGGACGCCGACCTCGGCGCCGGACCGTCGGAAGTGGACCCGACCCAGCTGGACCTTGCCGAGGAACTACTGATGGACGCGGCGACGTGGGCTGGCGACGACAGCGTCGAGCAGGCGTTGCAGCCTTCGGAGCGGCTCGGCTGGCTGGTCTCCTTCGTGCTGCGTCCGAGCCCGAACCGGCTGCCGCCGAGCGCCCCGTTCGACGCCGAGGTCGCGACGTGGCGCAAGCTGGTGGAGGCCTTGGAAGAGCGGTTCCGCACGCACTGAGCCGCACCGGATTCAGTAAGTGTGCTGGGCGGCGATTTCGCGCGAAATCGCCGCCCGCTCCCGGTCCGGCGGTCTCAAACCGCCTCGGCGAGCAGTACTCCCGGTGCCGCTAGTCGGCGGCGGCTGGGTTCGCCCGCGCACACCTGGGAATAGGACTCCCGCAAACCTTTCCGCGCTCGGTAGGCGAGCGCGGCGGCGCTGTTGCGGCTGATGCCGAGCTTTCTGCTGACGTCCGCCGTCGTCAGGCGCGCGGCCTCCATGCACCACAGGACGCGCCGCCAGCGGTGCGGCAGCCGGGCGAATCGCCGCCGCGCTCGCGCGGATCGTGAATCGCATTCAGGCTTGGCAGTATCCACGGCCTCCGCCGCACGCGATCCACGGCCTCCGCCGCGCGCACCCGGCTCGGCGGCGGTCGCACGTCATTCCAGCAACGCTGCGTAGCCCGGCTTGATCAGATCATCGATGATCTCCAGCCGCTCATCGAAGCCGATGAACGCCGACTTCATCGCGTTCACCGCGAACCACTGCATGTCCGCCCACCCGTAGCCGAACGCCTCGTGCAGGGCGGCGAACTCGCTGGACATCGAGCAGTGGCTCATCAGCCGGTTGTCCGTGTTCACCGTGACCCGGAAGCGCAGCTTCGCCAGCAGACCGATCGGATGCTCGGCGATCGACTTGGTGGCCCCGGTCTGCAGGTTCGACGACGGGCACATCTCCAGCGGGATCCGCCGGTCCCGGATGTAGGACGCCAGCCGACCAAGGTGGACCGAGCCGTCCTCGTCGACCTTGATGTCGTCGACGATGCGCACGCCGTGCCCGAGGCGCTCCGCGCCGCAGTGCTGGATCGCCTCCCAGATCGACGGCAGACCGAACGCCTCACCAGCGTGAATGGTGAAATGCGCGTTCTGCTGTCGGAGATATTCGAAGGCGTCCAGGTTCCGGGTGGGCGGAAATCCCGCTTCCGGACCCGCGATGTCGAAGCCGACCACCTCGGAGTCGCGATACCGGACCGCGAGGTTCGCGATTTCCGCCGACCGCGCATTCTGCCGCATCGCGCACAACAAGGTACCGATTCGGATACGTTTTCCTTCGGCGGCGGCGCGGCGTTCGCCATCCCGGAATCCGCCCTGAACCGCCTCCACGATCCGGTCGAGCGTCAGCCCCTGTTCCTGGAACAGTTCCGGGGCGTAGCGGATCTCCGCGTACACCACCCCGTCCGCGGCCAGATCCTCGACGCACTCGGCGGCGACCCGGGCCAGCGCCTCCTCCGTCTGCATCACGGCGACGGTGTGCGAGAAAGTCTCCAGATAGCGTTCCAGCGACCCCGAATCAGCCGCCGCAGCGAACCATCTTCCCAACTCATCGGCGTCATCGTGGGGCAGGCCGGAGTATCCCGCCGCCCGCGCGAGATCGATGACGGTCTGCGGCCGCAGGCCGCCGTCGAGGTGGTCGTGCAGCAGCACCTTCGGCACCAGCCGGATCGTGTCCAGGTTCACCGGAGTCGACATGCAGCCACGTTACAGCGCGCCGACTAAGAGCTCGCGCAAAGCTACCAACCGGCAGCCGGGAGTAACCCCGGATACGTCCGGCTTTCCGGCCACGTTCAACCGGACGGCCGTCCCTAAAAACTCACCCAGATGGACGCAATCACGACTCTTGCATCATTCAGCGGCACCTCCATTAGACTTTTTGGCCTAATAAAACGAGACCGATCGGAGCCAAGAACGTCTTGATGATCACGCTATGTATCGGGGGGTGCCTGGGAACGCGGGAACCGACTAGCTAGGCTCCTGGAGTCCTCACCCCCCTCGACGAAGGACGCCCCTAGCCGTGACCGAGAACATGTCGTTCGACCGCATGCGCAACATGCTCACGCGTGCGGCTGAGATCCGCGAGAGCGAGCAGCAGCAGATTTTCGACGCCCTGGACGAAATCCACGCCCGGCTGTCGCCGCTGGAGTCCCTGGGCTCCGTGCGGAAACGCCTGTCCGAGCTGCCCGACCGCACCGAGGTCAGCGTGCTCGCCGAACGACTCGACGAGGCACTCGCCAAGCTGGAAGGGCATGACGGCGCGCTCGTCGACCTGAAGAGCGCCGTCGACGGCTTGGTGGACAAGCTCGCCAAGCCGTTCGCGCAGCTGGACGGGCGACTGGACGGCGTGGCGGGCCGGATGGACGGCGTCTCCGGCCGCATGGACGGCCTGGAGGACAAGCTCGGCCACATCCACAAGCGCCTCGACGAGCTCGGCCTGCACCTCGACAAGCAGGACGGCCGGCTGGAGGCACTGCCGTCGGCGGTGCACGCCCCGGTGCGCGAGCGCATCGACTCGCTGGAGACCAGCCTGCGCGGCCGCTTCGCCGAGATCGACGAAGGCGTGCACGAGCACCTCGACGGCACCCGCGAGGCGCTGCAGCGCGCGGTCACCGACTCCGCCGCCAACGCCCAGAACACGCTCGCCGAAGCGGTCTCCGGCACCCGCGATCAGCTGGACGCCAAGCTCGACCAGCTCGCCGCGCGTCCCGCCGTGGACCCGACCGACCGGCTGGACAAGCTGGCCGAGCGTCTGGAGCAGCTCACCAACCGGCTGGACCAGGTCTCCGGTCACCTCACCCAGGTCGAGGACAACGTCAACACCCGGATAGACAACGTCGAGCAGGGCTTCACCAGCCGCCTGGACAACGTCGAAGAGGGCGTCAAGAACGGCCTCGGCGAGCTCGGCGGCACGCTGTCGAAGAACCTGTCGCAGCTGTCCGGCACGCTGTCCTCGCGTCCCGACGGCGACGCGCTGGGCGCCCTGGTCCGCGAGGCCAACGAAGAGAGCGAGCGGCGGCACGCCGGTCAGCTCGACGAGGCGATGGCGACGTTCGCGGAGCTGATCCTCGGCGGCAGCGCGCCGTCCGCCCCGCCGCCGCCCACCACCCTGCCCCGGCAGCAGCGCCGAGGCCGGTCCAAGAGCGCAAAGCGCGACACCGACAAGGCCCTCACCGCAGACGGCGAAGACGACTTCACCGCCGAAAGCGCCTGAGAAGCCCGCGCGACCGGGCCGCACGATCAGGGTGGCTCGGTCGATACGTGGCCCGCGGCCACCCGATCCAGGATCAGCGGCGTCGACACCTCGTCGGCGCCGCTGATCTCGTATGCGCCCACCAACGCATCTTGGGACCCGGCAATGGTTTCCGGCCGGTCGGTGTGCAGTTCCAGCAGCGGCTGGCCCGCCGTCACGCGCTCACCCGGCTTCGCCAGGCACAGCACGCCTGCGGCGTGCTGGACGTCGTCCTCCTTGCGGGCCCGCCCCGCCCCGAGGCGCCAGGCCGCAACCCCGACCGCGTACGCGTCGAGCTTCGCCAGCGTCCCGGTCTCGGGCGCGGTCACGACTTCGACATGCTCGGCGCGCGGCAACGCTGCCTCGGGGTCGCCGTCCTGGGCCTTGATCATCCGGCACCACGAGTCGTACGCCCGGCCGTCGGCCAACGCCTCGGCCGGGTCCACATCGGACAAGCCCGCGTGGTCGAGCATTTCGCGGGCCAGGTCCAGCGTCAGCTCCACCACGTCCGGCGGCCCGCCGCCGCGCAGCACCTCCACGGCCTCGGCCACTTCCAGCGCATTGCCGACCGCGCGGCCCAGCGGAACCGACATGTCGGTGATCAGCGCGCTCGTGCGCAGACCGTTGGCGGTGCCGATGTCCACCAGCGCGGCGGCCAGCTCCCGCGCCTGGTCCAGGTCCTTCATGAACGCGCCCGAACCGCACTTGACGTCCAGCACCAGCGACTGCACGCCCTCGGCGATCTTCTTGCTCATGATCGAGCTGGCGATCAGCGGAACCGATTCGACCGTGCCCGTCACATCGCGCAGCGCGTAGAGCTTGCGGTCGGCCGGGGCCAGCCCCTCCGTCGCCGCGCACACCACCGCGCCCACCTCATCGAGCCGGGCCCGGATCTCGTCGGCCGACAACCGGGCCCGCCAACCCGGTATCGACTCCAGCTTGTCCAGAGTGCCGCCGGTATGGCCGAGCCCGCGCCCGGAAAGCTGCGGCACCGCCGCGCCGCAGGCGGCGACCAGCGGAGTCAGCGGCAGCGTGATCTTGTCGCCGACACCGCCGGTGGAGTGCTTGTCCACAGTGGGCCTTCGAACCCCGCCCAGCACCAACGTCTCGCCGGAGGCGACCATCGCCGCCGTCCAGCGAGCCGTCTCCGCCGGGGTCATGCCGCGCAGCAGCACCGCCATCGCCAACGCCGCCATCTGCTCGTCGGCGACCTCGCCCCGGGTGTACGCGTCGATCACCCAGTCGATCTGCTCGTCGCTGAGCCGCTGCCCGTCGCGCTTCGCGCGGATCACGTCAATCGCGGAATGCACTTTCGCCACCTCCACAGCCCGTAGGAATCCTCCGCCTATATAGAGAAACGAACCCCATCAACAGATACACCCCAAACGGGTGATCTTCACGAAAATTGGTGCGCACGACCAAGATTTCGCAACTTACCCGTGCGCAATGTGGATTTCAACGTCCAGTCGGAGCACATTACCGAGACGCTAGGCTTGCCGGGTGATCCTCCCCGAGGCAGGCAACCAAGCCTTCGCCGACGAGTCATTTCGGGAAGCCGAAGTTGGCGGGTACTACATCCTCGCTGCGGTGGTTTTCGAGACTGGCAGCCACGATCCGGCGAGATCTGCGATGCACGAACTACGTGGTGGCCGCGACACATACAAGCTGCACTGGAACGAGATGACTTCGCAAGAGAAGCACAACGCGGCAAAGACCGTGGCCGAGCTCGAAGGATTTCACGTCGTCGTGGTCGGAACCCCCGTCCCAAGTCGACGACAGGAACGCGCCCGTGCCCTATGCCTCACCAAGCTGATTCATGAGCTGCACAGCTACGGAGTCGATCGCCTGTTGATGGAGGGCCGATCGCGGGCGCTCAATGACCGAGACGTTGCAACCGTGCGAGGGGCCCGCTACGAACTCCCCAAGGGAGCTGTCTTCCAAATCAAACACCTGCCTGGAAGTCGCGAGGCCCTACTCTGGGCGGCGGACATCGTGGCTGGTGCAGTCCGGTTCAGCAGGGAAGGATCAGACAGCTGCCGTGAGCTCCTGGACGCCCGTCTCTACCAGATCGACTTGGCGATCGATTGCTAACTGCCTCCGGACATGCGTAAGGTCAGGGTCCCGGTCTGCCCCGGGAAGCACCTGACCTTGCGACTCGCCCGACACCCACGATGCCGAGCTCTCATGGACATCATACACGGCTTGACCAACGGCCGCCTAAAGCTCGAAGGCGTCGGGGAGGACTTCCCGCATCGGGAGGGTTCCGCTGGGGGTGTCGACCAGGCAGTCCGGGCCGCCCAGTTCGAAGAGGAGTTGGCGGCAGCGGCCGCACGGCATCAGCAGGTCACCCGTTCCGCTTCGGCAGGCCACCGCCACGAACCGGCCTCCGCCGGTCAGACGCAGTTGGCCCGCCATGGTGCACTCCGCGCACAACGTGAGGCCGAAGGAGCCGTTCTCCACGTTGCAGCCGGTCACCACTCGACCGTCGTCGCACAGCGCCGCCGCTCCGACCTGCAACTTCGAATACGGGCAGTACGCCAGCGCCGCGGCTTCCACCGCCGCGGCGCGCAGCGCCTCCCAGTCCACAGTGGACGTCATCTAGTCCTCGCCTCTGCGGTACTGCAGACCGTTCGCCTCTGGTGGTCTTAGTCGTTGCGATGCCGCCGCGAGCACCACCAGTGTCACCAGGTGCGGGGTGTAGGCGGTGAGTTCCTCGGGCAGCGAGTCGGTGTACCAGTACACCGCGTACATCACCGCGGCTGCAACCAGCGAGAGGCCGGCTGCGAACCAGCTGCGCCGCCACACCTGCACGGCCGTGACCACCACCAGAAGCAGCGTCGCACCGTAGAACAGCGCGTGCACGCTGGTCTCGCCGCTGCGCAGCTGCAGGCCGTCGGAGTAGCCGAACAGCGCCGCGCCGCCGAGCAGCCCGCCCGGCCGCCAGTTGCCGAAGATCATCGCCGCCAGGCCGATATAGCCCCGGTTGTTGGTCTGGCCCTCGAGGTAGCCCGCCTGACCCGGGTTGAGGATCAGCGCTGCGCCGCCAAGCCCGGCCAGCGCACCGGAGATGATCACCGCGATGTACTTGTAGCGGTAGACGTTCACACCCAGCGACTCCGCCGCGACCGGGTTCTCGCCGCAGGACCGCAGCCGCAGCCCGAACGGCGAGCGCCACAGCACCAGGTAGCTCACCGGAACCAGCAGGTAGGCCAGCATGGTCAGCGGCGAGACTCCGGAGACCAGGCCGCCGAGGATGCCCGCCGCGTCGGAGATGCCGACCCGCTGCAGGTCCTCCAGCTGCTGCAGCCAGCCGGCCACCGGCTGCATCGAGTAGGTGTCGAACTTCGGCACCGGCGGCGACTCCCGCGGGTTCCGCGAGATCGGCTCGAACAGCAGCGTCGACAGGTACTTCGCGGTGCCCGCGCCGAGCAGGTTTATCGCCACGCCGGACACGATGTGGTTCACCCCGAAGGTCACCGTCGCCACCGCGTGCACCAGACCGCCGAGGGCGCCGAACACCGCCGCGGCGACGAGCCCGGCCAGCGGCCCCCACTGGTAGCCGGCCCAGGCACCGCCCCAGGTGCCCAGGATCATCATGCCTTCCAGGCCGATGTTGATGACCCCGGAGCGCTCCGCCCACAACCCGCCTAGGGCGGCCAGCAGGATCGGGATGCCCAGCCGCACCGCCGCCTGCACGGTGCCGGACGAGGTCAGCTGGGGGACGCCGGTCTGGTACGAGGTGATCGACACCGCCAGGAAACCGACCGCCACCCACAGCAGGACGCGGGCCCAGCCGGGCATCCGGCGGCCGAGGCCGGTTTTCCGGTCCGCCGGTGCCGATTTGGTCACGACCGCGGTCATGCCCGCTCACCTCCGGTTCCGGCGGCGGCCGGAGTGGCCACGGTGCCCAGCTCGCGCCCGACCCGCCGCTGCTCGGCGGCGAGTTCGCGGCGGCGCACCAACTCGTACGCGACGACGACCGACAGCACGATCGCGCCCTGCAGGATCGTCACGATCTCCTTGGGCACGCCGATGTTGTCCAGCGTCAGCGAACTCTTGTCCAGGAAGGACCACAGCAGCGCGCCGAAGGCGACGCCGATCGGGTGGTTGCGGCCCAGCAGGGCGATGGCCAGCCCCGCGAAGCCGTAGCCGGCCGAAAAGTTGATCATGAACGTGTGGTCCCGGCCGAGGATCTCCGGCAGCCCGGCCAGGCCCGCGATGGCACCGGAGAGCAGCATCGCGGACATGATCATGCGCTTGGAGTTCACCCCGCCGGCCACGGCTGCCGTCGGCGACAGGCCAGAGGCGCGCAGTTCGAAGCCGTAGCGGGTGCGGTCAATGAGCACCGCGTACCCGATGCCGACCAGCACCGCCAGCAGCACCAGCCCGAACACCGTGCCCGCGCCACCCAGCGGAATCCCGGGCACCAGGCCGCTGCCTGGGATGATCTCCGTGCCCTGGGTATTACCGCGCATCTCGCCGAACGTCCGCACCAGGAAGGCGATCACGCCAATGGACAGGGTGTTGAGCATGATCGTGGAGATCACCTCGGACACCCCGCGGTAGACCTTGAGCACCGCCGCGATCCCGCACCACAGCGCGCCGGTGACCGCGCCAACCACCACGACCAGCGCCGCGTGCAGCCCGAACGGCAGGCTCACCGCGCCGCCGACGATCGCCGCGACGCAAGCGGCCAGCCGGCACTGGCCCTCGATGCCGATGTTCAGCAGGTTCATCTGGAATCCGATCGCGGCCGCGATCGCCACCAGGTAGTACGCCCCCGCCGTGTTGACGATGTTTACGGCGGTCGTGCCGCGGCCGACCTGCGCGATCATCTCCGCCAGCGTCGACAGCGGGTCCGCGCCGGAGACCAGCAGCACCACGCTGCACAGCACCGCCGAGAAGACGATCGCCAGCGCTGGCGGCAGCAGCCGCGTCCGCCAGGTGTTCATGCGGCCTCCCCTGCGCCGGTCATCGCCGCGCCGAGTTCCTCCGGGGTCACCGAGCGCGGGTCGGCCGTCGCGACCAACTGCCCCCGGAACATCACCCGGATGGTGTCGGAAAGGCCGATCAGCTCGTCGAGGTCGGCCGAGATCAGCAGGACCGCGAGGCCCGCCGACCGGGCGGCGCGCAGATGGCCCCAGATGCCCGCCTGCGCACCGACGTCCACGCCACGTGTCGGGTGCGCGGCGATGAGCAGTGCCGGGTCGCAGGAGAGCTCCCGGCCGACCACGAGCTTCTGCTGGTTGCCGCCGGACAGCGCGGCCGCGTCCACGTCGATGCCGGGGGTGCGGACGTCGAACTCCTCAATGATCCGCTGGGTGTCGGCCTTCGCGCCCGCCCGGTCCAGCCAGATCCCGTGGGCCGTCGGCCGGCGGGTCTGGTGGCCGAGGATCCTGTTGATCCACAACGACTCGTCCAGCAGCAGGCCCTGCCGGTGCCGGTCCTCCGGCACGTAGCCGATGCCCGCTTCGCGGCGCGCCAGCGTCGACAGCCCGGTCAGGTCGCGGTCGCCTAGCGAGACCCGGCCGTTGGTGACCGGCCGCATGCCCATGATCGCCTCGACGAGCTCGGTCTGGCCGTTGCCCTCAACACCGGCGATGCCGACGACCTCACCGACCCGCACCGTCAGGTCGATGCCGGCGAGCAGCATCCGGTCCTGTTCCGATGCGGACAGGCCGGTGACGACGAGCACGTCGCGATCGAGCACCGTTGACTCGCCGTGCTCGGGCACCGGCAGTTCGCTGCCCACCATCATCTCGGCGAGCCGGCGGCTGGTGATCTCCGCGGCCGGGACGGTGCCGACCGTGGTGCCGCGCCGCAGGACCGTGATGGTGTCGGCGATGGCCCGCACCTCGTCGAGCTTGTGCGAGATGAACAGGAACGTGAAGCCCTGTTCACGCATGGTGCGCAGGGTGGCGAACAGCTCGTCCACCTCCTGCGGGACCAGCACCGCGGTCGGCTCGTCGAGGATGATGATGCGCGCACCCCGGTACAGGACTTTGAGGATCTCCACCCGCTGCCGGTCGGCGACGCCCAGCCGCTCGACCAGCACGTCCGGGCGCATTTCGAACCCTGCCTGCTCAGCGAGCCCGAGCACCCGCCGGCGGGCCTTCGCGCCGATGCCGTGCTCGTCTTCGGCGCCGAGGACGATGTTCTCGAGCACGGTGAGGTTGTCGGCGAGCATGAAGTGCTGGTGCACCATGCCGATACCGGCGCGGATCGCCTCGGCCGGCGTGCGGAAGCGGACTTCCTCGCCGCGCACGCGGATCGTGCCGGAGTCCGGGGCCTGCATCCCGTAGAGGATCTTCATCAGGGTGGACTTGCCGGCCCCGTTCTCGCCGCACAACGCGTGCACCTCGGCGGTTCGCACCGAGAGGTTCACGTCGGAGTTGGCGACCACGCCGGGGAAGGTCTTGGTGATGCCGGTCAGCTCGACGGCCAGGGACCCGGTTTCGCCGGGTCGGCCGCCGGAATCCGGCTCAGTCGAGGTGTTCATGAGGCTCCGTGGGACGTCGGCACGGGCAGCGAACCAGCTGGACGCTCAACAATGGACGGTTTCGGCACAACCGTGACGATCTTGGCGCGAACCCGCCACTCGGTCGAGTTGAGCGGGAGGGGCACCGCCAGCCGATCGGCTCGGCCGGAGATGCCCCTCACCTGGCGGGTTACGGCTTGCCGGAAACCTTGATCTCGCCGCGTGCGATGGCCGACTTGTAGGCGTCCACCGCGGGCATCAGGTCGGTGACCTTGCCGCCGGACGTGGAGTAGCCCACGCCGTCGATGGACAGGTCGAACTTCTTCGGCATCGAGCCCAGGTCGTTGCGCGCGATCGCCGCGATGTAGTCGTACACCGCGAGGTCCACCCGCTTGAGCATGGAGCTGATGATCACGTCCTTGTACTCCGCGACCGTCGGCTGGTTGTACTGGTCGGAGTCGACCCCGATCGCCAGCGCGTTCGCGGACTTCACCGACGAGAAGACGCCCTTACCGGAGGCGCCCGCCGCGTGGTAGAGCACGTCGGCGCCCGCCTCCAGCTGGCCGGTCGCGACCTCGGAACCCTTGTTGGGGTCCTGGAAGCCGCTGAAGTCACCGGCCGGCGTCAGGTACTTGCGCTCGATCTTGATGTCCGGTGCGGCCGCCTTGGCACCCGCCACGTACCCGGCCTCGAACTTCTGGATCAGCGGGGTGTTGACCCCGCCGACGAAGCCGATGTGGCAGTTCTTCGACTTGTGCGCCGCGATCACGCCGACCAGGAACGAGCCCTGCTCCTCGGCGAACACCAGCGACGTGACGTTCGGGATCCCCTGCACATCCTCGTCGATGATCGCGAACTTGGTGCCCGGGAATTCCGGGGCGACGAGCTTGAGCGCGTCCGCGTAGGCGTAGCCGACCGCGATCACCGGGTTGTAGCCCTCGCGCGCCAGCTGCCGCAGCCGGGTCTGCTTGGCGTCCTCCGGCTCACCGGCCCCGGCGTCGAGCTCCTTGACGTCGGTGAAGCCCATCTGCGACTTCGCCCGGTCCAGCCCGGCGACCGAGGCGTCGTTGAACGAGGCATCGCCGCGCCCACCGATGTCGAAGGCGAGCCCCACCCGCATCGCGGGCGCCTGCGGCGCGGGCTGCTGCTCGGCGGCCGAAGTGGTCGGTGCGGCCCCGGCTGGAGGCGCGCTCAGCCGGCACCCCTGGCCCTGGGCATTGTTATTTCCCCCACCCCCGCTGTCCTTCGCACATCCCGCCAGCGCGAACGCACCGGTGAGCAGCACTGCGACCACTGCCGCGCCGTTGCGGCGCGGTCCTCCGGCACCCGAGCGCCTTCCCCATATCGGCGTTCGCCGCATGCCGTTCCCCTTTCCTGTTGGTCCCGCCGCGGCCCATTCGCCTGCGGTTCCGGCTTGCCGGAAGCCCGCGGCCCGGACGAACTCCACACGAAGGTGTTGCCTCCTGGTGAATTGTTCTTCCAGGGCGCGGCGCACGCCATTCGGTGACGTGGCTCTCGAAATTAAGTCTTGACGCTGCTGCTTGAGCATTGCTCGCGTGTCACGAAATGATTTCTACATCGATCAACCGAGGCGGGACTCTTGTCTGGTCGATCACAGAGAGCGCAGGCGAGTAGGCCCGGGCGTTTAGTCGGGTCTAGCATCCCTTGCGTCAAGGCCCCAGTTCGTGGCCGGTGACGGGCGTGCACCCAATACCAATTGGGACCAACTGCAACTCGGGGCCGGTCGCCCCTTGTTCCCGAACGGGGCCGTCAGTCCACCAGCGAGGTTGGAGGCCTTCCACCATGGCCAGCACCACCGCCTCCGCAGCAGAGGCACCGCAGCGCGCCACCGCACCGCGCGCCAAGGGGAGCCTCTACCGCGGCGATCTGGGCATGTGGTCGTGGGTCGCCCACCGAATCACGGGCGTACTCACCTTCTTCTTCTTGTTCGTACACGTCCTGGACACCGCCCTGGTCCGGGTTTCGCCGAACGCCTACGACACGGTCATCGAAACCTACAAGCACCCGGTGATGATCCTGTTCGAGCTGGGGCTGCTGGCGGCTGTGCTGTTCCACGCCTTCAACGGCATCCGGGTCATGCTGGTCGACTTCTGGGCCAAGGGCACGAAGTACCAGAAGCCGATGCTGTGGACGGTCGTGGTGCTCTGGCTGGTGTTGATCATCCCGGCCGCGATCAGCCTGATCGGCCGCGCAGTCACGGAAGTTTTCGGGGGTTGAGCAAATGACCGTCACCGACGCACCGCTTTCCGTGGAGAAGCCGCGCACCTCGTCGCGCCCCGCCGCGCGCCGCAACAACTTCGAGCTCTACAGCTGGTTGTTCATGCGGCTGTCCGGTGTGGTGCTGCTGTTCCTGGTGCTCGGGCATCTGCTGATCATGCTGTTCCTGGACGGCGGCGTCCACAAGATCAACTTCGCGTTCGTCGCGGGCCGCTGGGCCTCTCCGTTCTGGCAGTTCTGGGACCTCACCATGCTATGGCTGGCGGGTCTGCATGGCGGTAACGGACTCCGCACCGTCATCAACGACTACTCCCGAAAAGACGGCACACGCTTCTGGCTGAAGATGCTGCTGTACGTCTCGGTCTTGCTGACCGTGGGTCTGGGCACCTTCGTGATCTTCACCTTCGACCCGAACATCGGCTAGCTCCGCAGACGACCACAGCGTGGCGAGATCGACGCCCCACCCGCGGGTCCCGCCACAGCCCGAGGAGGCGACCATGCAATTCCACAAGTACGACGTGGTCATCGTCGGCGCCGGCGGCGCCGGGATGCGCGCCGCGATCGAATCCGGGCAGCGCGCCCGCACTGCCGTGCTGACCAAGCTCTACCCCACCCGTTCGCACACCGGCGCCGCCCAGGGCGGCATGTGCGCGGCGTTGGCCAACGTCGAAGAGGACAACTGGGAGTGGCACACCTTCGACACCATCAAGGGCGGTGACTACCTGGTCGACCAGGACGCCGCCGAGATCATGGCGAAGGAAGCCATCGACGCGGTCCTGGACCTGGAGAAGATGGGGCTGCCGTTCAACCGGACCCCGGAAGGCAAGATCGACCAGCGCCGGTTCGGCGGCCACACCCGCGACCACGGCAAGGCCCCGGTCCGCCGCGCCTGCTACGCCGCGGACCGCACCGGCCACATGATCCTGCAGACGCTCTACCAGAACTGCGTCAAGCACGGCGTGGAGTTCTACAACGAGTTCTACGTCCTGGACATCATGCTCAGCGACGGCCCGGACGGCCAGCAGGTCTGCTCCGGTGCGATCGCCTACGAGCTGGCCACCGGCGAGATCCACGTCTTCCAGGCCAAGTCGGTCATCTTCGCCACCGGCGGCTTCGGCAAGGTCTTCAAGACCACCTCGAACGCGCACACCCTCACCGGTGATGGCATGGGCATCATCTACCGCAAGGGCCTGCCGCTGGAGGACATGGAGTTCTACCAGTTCCACCCGACCGGCCTGGCCGGCCTGGGCATCCTGATCACCGAGGGCGTCCGCGGCGAGGGCGGCATCCTGCGCAACGCCGACGGCGAGCGGTTCATGGAGCGCTACGCCCCGACGATCAAGGACCTGGCGCCGCGCGACATCGTCGCCCGGTCGATGGCCCTGGAGGTGCTGGAAGGCCGCGGCGCGGGTCCGAACAAGGACTACGTGCTGCTGGACGTGACGCACCTCGGCGAGGACCTGCTCGAAGCGAAGCTCCCGGACATCATGGAGTTCTCCCGCACCTACCTGGGCGTGGAACCCACCAAGGAGCCGGTGCCGGTCTACCCGACTGCGCACTACGCGATGGGCGGCATCCCGACCAACATCGTCGGCGAGGTGCTGCGGGACAACGACAACACCATCCCCGGCCTGTACGCGGCCGGCGAGTGCGCCTGCGTCTCCGTGCACGGCTCGAACCGGCTGGGCACCAACTCGCTGCTGGACATCAACGTGTTCGGCCGCCGGTCGGGCATCGCCGCCGCCGAGTACGCGCTCAACCACGACCACGTGGAGCTGCCGGAGGAGCCGACCAAGCTCGTGCAGGGCATGGTCGACCACCTGCGCACCGCGCACGGCGGCGAGCGGGTCGCCACGATCCGCACCGAGCTGCAGCAGACGATGGACGCCAACGCCTCGGTGTACCGCACCGAGGAGACCCTCAAGACGGCGCTGTCGGACGTGCAGGCGCTCAAGGAGCGCTACGGCCGGATCTCCGTGCACGACAAGGGCAAGCGGTACAACTCCGACCTGCTGGAGGCCATCGAGCTGGGCTTCCTGCTCGACCTGGCCGAGGCGCTGGTCAACGCCGCGCTGGCCCGCAAGGAGTCTCGCGGCGGCCACGCCCGCGAGGACTACACCGCCCGGGACGACGTCAACTTCATGCGGCACAGCATGCAGTACAAGGTGTTGCCCGACCAGGAGGACCCGAACGCGCCGCTCGGGTTGACCGGTTTCCAGGCCGACATCCGCCTGGACTACAAGCCCGTCGTCGTCACCCGGTACCAGCCGATGGAGCGTAAGTACTGATGACCGCCGCTACCACGAACAACGACACGACCGATCTTCCGGGTGACGCCCCGCCGATCCCGGACGGCGCCACGATGGTCACCGTCAAGATCCTTCGGTACAACCCGGAGGTCGACGAGGACCTGCACTGGGAGTCCTACCGGGTCCCGGCGCTGCCGTCGGACCGCGTGCTGAACCTGCTGCACTACATCAAGTGGTACGTCGACGGCACGCTGACCTTCCGCCGGTCCTGCGCGCACGGCGTGTGCGGCTCCGACGCGATGCGCATCAACGGGGTCAACCGGCTGGCCTGCAAGGTGCTGATGAAGGACCTGCTGGCCAAGGGCGGCGAGACCACGCTGACCATCGAGCCGATCAAGGGCCTGCCGGTCGAGAAGGACCTGCTGGTCGACATGGAGCCGTTCTTCGAGGCCTACCGGTCGGTCAAGCCGTACCTGATGACCACTGGCAACGAGCCGACCAGGGAGCGCATCCAGTCGGTCGCCGAGCGGGCCAGGTTCGACGACACCACCAAGTGCATCCTGTGCGCGGCGTGCACCACGTCGTGCCCGGTGTACTGGTCGGACGGCAACTACTTCGGCCCGGCGGCGATCGTCAACGCGCACCGGTTCATCTTCGACAGCCGTGACGAGGGCGCCGAGGAGCGGCTCGACATCCTCAACGACGTCGACGGCGTGTGGCGGTGCCGCACGACCTTCAACTGCACGGATGCCTGCCCGCGAGGCATCCAGGTCACGAAGGCGATCCAAGAGGTCAAGCGAGCCCTGATGTTCCGCCGCCGCTGACCCAGTGAACACCGACGGCGCCCGCCTCCCCGGAGGTGGGCGCCGTTTCCCTTTGCCTTCCTGACAATGTGCACGCGCACGGTTACATCAAGTCAGTACGCTCTCGGCGCAGTCTGGCTGCTCCCTGCCGACGGCGCCAACCTCTATGCCTTGCTGGTATCCCGTCTGAATCGCTGGTCGGCGACGGCGGTCGACAGAAGGACGAATTCGTCAACATCGCCGGACTCCACATGGGGAATAACCATCGCAAAGGGCACACCTACACCTGGTTGCCGAACCACCTGGCCGACGAAACCGGGCAAGTAAGCCGAGGACATCCCCTGGGTCGCCACCGCAATCGAGCCGCTGAAGGGACTGCAGGTGCCGATCGAGCAGCAGGACGTGGAAGTCCTGCTGGCGAGACGCCGACCTGAAAACGCAGCTCGACGCCCTCCAACTGGCGTCCGACCAGGCTCCGGCAGCGACCGGCCCGCGCGGCACCAAGCTGTCGGAGCTCATCGCCGAGCTGATCGAACTGGGCGTGATGACGAACCGAAAGAACGGCAAGCTCGACCTTCCCGACATCTATCGGGTCGCGTTCGGTCTGGGTCGCAAGGGCGGGGTGCCGCGGATGCGGTCGTCTTGAACCTGCTCGCTAGCTTGCCGGCGGTCAGCGGCGGGCGGCCCGGTAGGCCCGCCAGCCGAGGACCCCGATGATCGTGCCCAAGACCAGGGAGACCACCGCGATCACCAGGTGGACGATCAGGTAGGACGTCGGCGAACCGCCCGCCCAGGAGCGGTCGCTGTTCCAGATGTTGCGCACGAAGTTCGGCCACAGCAGGTACGACCAGACGCCGAAGGCCAGCAGGAACAACGCAACGCGGCGGGAAATTGTCACGGCCCCCAGTATCCGCTGTAACCTGCTTCACCCACCTGTCCGGGGGCGGTCTGCGTCTCGGTGCTCACGGCGATTGGCTAGCCTGCTGCGTGTGCCTCTGAGTGCCCGCGGTCAACTCCGCACGAAATCCGCGCTAAGTGCGGCCATTTGCACTCTCGCCGCTTCGCTAGCGCTGGCAACCGGCGGCACGGCCGCGGCCCAACCGCCGGCAGCGTGCCCTAACGCCGTTCCGCCGCCTCCGGTGGACACCTCCGAGGTGCCCGCGCCGGGCTCGCCGGTCCCCGAGCCGGTGCCGGTCCCGGAGACGCCGGTCGGCGGGGACCGAATGGCGGAGTGCGGCGTGATCCTCGCGCCGGGCCTGCCGGAGCCGCCCCCCGAGGTCAGCGCCGAGAGCTGGGTGCTGGCAGACCTGGACAGCGGGGCCGTGCTGGCGGCGAAGGACCCGCACGCCAGGCACCGCCCGGCATCGACGATCAAGGTCCTCACCGCGCTAACCGCGATCCGCGAGCTGCGGATGGACGACACGATCATCGTCACCCAGGAGGACGCTAACCAGGAGGGCAGCCGGGTCGGGCTCAGCCCCGGCGTCACCTACACCGTGCAGCAGGTGCTGTCCGGATTGATCATGCGGTCCGGCAACGACGCCGCGCACGCGCTCGCCATGAAGATGGGTGGGTTCGACGCCACGCTCGACAAGGTCAACGCGCTGGCCCGCGAGCTGGGCGCGCTGGACACCCGGGTCGCGACGCCGTCCGGGCTGGACGGTCCGGGCATGAGCACTTCGGCCTACGACCTGGCGGCCATCTTCCGGGCGGCGATGCACGAGCCGGCGTTCGCCTCGATCGCCGGCGTCCACAACACGCTGCTGCCGGGCAAGCCGGGCGGCCCGCCGCTGGAGGTCTGGTCCGACAACCAGGTGCTGCTCAACTACCCCGGCGCCATCGGCGGCAAGACCGGGTTCACCGACGATGCGCGGCACACGTTCATCGGTGCCGCCGAGCGCGACGGACGCCGGCTGGTGGCGGTGCTGATGCGCGGCGAGAACCAACCGATCCGGCAGTCCCAGCAGACCATGCGCCTGCTGGACTACGGGTTCGGGCTCGACGCCAGCGCCCCGGTCGGCGAGCTGGTGACCAGGTCACCCCGCCCGTCCCCGGTGGAGAACGCGGCGGCGGATTCGCCGGAGACCAGCCAGGCGCAGAGCTCGTCGATGTTCGGCACGGTCGGCTGGCCGTTGACGCTGATCGCGATCGCCGCCGTCGCGGTTGCGGGTGTCCTGGCGCTCCGACATCGCCGCGCGCGTCTGGCCGCCGCCGCGCGCCGCAGGCAGAACGGCGACCACCCCTGACAGAACCCGCTACCGGCGCGCCGCTGGCCGGGATCCAATCAGTTAACGGTCCGTGGTCGTTGTTAACGGTCCGTGGTCGTTGTTAACGGTCCGTGGTCGTTGCGATCCGGGAATAGATCCGTGAGTGGTTTTGGGCGCCATGGCAACCAAAACCACTCACGGGCACTGGCCCGCAGCTCCGCCGACCCGATCCGGTCGACCCGGAAGGTGCGGGCCTCACCGCTGCGGTGGTCGTGGCCGGTCACGTACCAACGTCCGGAGTGGAAGACCAACCACGCCGAGCCGCCGACCCGCTGGTGCGCCTGCGGGCAGCTCCAGCATCGCCAACACCCAGCTCGTGGGATGTGACACGGGTCTCCCCGCAGAACAATCCGGGCGATTTCTGTCCGGCATCGAGCCTAGTGTCCAGGCCATCGATCCGGCTGAGAAGGAGTGCTGCAATGGCGACGATCGTGCTGGTCCCCGGCTTCTGGCTCGGTGCATGGGCGTGGGAGGACGTGACGCTGGACCTGCGGGCGGCGGGCCACGACGTCCACCCGGTGACGATGCCCGGCCTCGCCGACCGGGCCGCCGAAGCCTCGCCGGAGGTCGGCGTCGAGACGCACGTAGCGGACCTGGTCCGGTTCATCGAGCAGAACGACCTCCGGGACGTCGTGCTGGTCGGGCACAGCGGCGCGAACGTGCCCGTCACCGGCGCCGCCGACCGCATCCCGGACCGGATCGCGCGCATCGTCTACGTCGACGCCGGGCCGATGCCGGGCGGCGTATCCGTGCTGGACTTCAACCCGCCGGAGGTCCAGGAGGAGTGGCGCAAGAAGGTCGAGGCCCAAGGCGACGGCTGGCGCCTCCCGCTCCCCGAGTTCGGCCCGGAAGATCTCGCCGGGCTGTCCGATGAGATGCTGGCCCGCATGCGCGCCATGAGCACGCCGCAGCCGTTCGCCACCGCGACGCAGTCCCTGCAGCGGCCGGAGGGCATCCCGGGCACGCCGATCTCGGTGATCGCGTCAACCTCAACCCCGGAGCAGGTCCAGGCCCTCATCGACAGCGGCATCCCGCTGTTCGCGCCGATGGCCGGGGCTGAGGTGCACCACCTCCCGACCGGCCACTGGCCGATGTTCTCCCGCCCGGCCGACCTCGCGGCAATGCTCTCCCGCATCGCCGGATGACCGTCCGCAACGCCGGAGGTTGTGGATAACTTCCGCAATTTCAATGGAAATCAGAGGTCCGATTTCCATTGAAATTGCGGCGGGACGCAGGGGTCAGCGCTTGCGGCGCAAGGCCCAGCCCGCGATGGCGCCGAGGCCCACCAGGCCCAAGAGGCCCACCAGGCCCGCCGTGGCCCGCACGCCCACCCGGTCCCGCACCTGGACCACCGGCCGAATGATCGCCGGGCCCGGCGGCCGCGGAGGCGCGACCTCCAGGTTCTCCCGGGCCGATGCCGTCCAAGCCGTGACGAACAGGATGAACCGCGAGGTCAGGTTGGCGAACACCAGCAGACCGAGGATCGGGCCGAACGCCACGCCCGCCGGCGAGCTGGTGACGCTGTTCAGATAAACCACCCCGACCTGCTTGAGGACCTCGAACCCGATCGCGGCGAACAGCGCGCCCCACACCGCGCTGTGCAACGTGACCGGCTTGCGCGGCAGCCGCGCCAGCACCCACAAGAACACCAGCCAGCTCGCCAACAGCGACAGCAGTATCGACAGCACCCGTAGCACGAACGCCGCGGCCGGATTGTCCTCGATCCCGACCAGCTCGAACAGCCACCGCCCGACCCCGCCGCCGAGCGCGCTGATGCCCAGCGAGACGGCCACCGCCGCGCCGAGCCCGATCAGCGACCCCAGGTCGGCGGCCGTCCGCCGGACCATCGACTGATTCGCCGGCTCCTGCGTCCACTGTGCAGTCAGCGCCTCCCGCAGGTTTGTCATCCAACCGAGCCCCGAGTACAGCGCGGCGAGCAGGCCGATCACACCGACCGTCCCGGCCTGGCTGATCGCCTGCTGGACGACGCGGTTGAGCATGTCGCTCATCGCCGGGCTGGGCACCGCGGAGGTGATCGACGTCTGCAGCCGCCCCAGCAGTTCCGGGTTCCCGCTCAGCACGAAACCGGCCACGGCGAAGGCGATCATCAGCAGCGGCACCAGCGCGAGCACGCTGAAGTAGGTGATCGCGGCGGCGTAGTAGTCGCCGTACTGGCCCTGGTAGCGCTCGAAGGCCCGGATGAGCCGGTCCAACCACGCGTGGCGGCGGCGCAGCAGCGCCAATCGGCCCGGCTTCGTGTCCTGCTCCTGACCGGCCACGGTGCACCTCCCGCCGCAACGGCTTCCCCCGAACGGTGGCAGGCTACCCGCAGTTGATCAGTTCAGCCCATCGGCGGAAGGAATCCCATCCGGTCGAAGACGGTCCGCAAGGTTTCCGCCGAGACCGCCCGCGCCCGCTCCGCGCCCCGGTGCAGGACCTTGTCCAGTTCGGCCGGGTCGTCGAGGTAGCTGCGGACCTTCTCCTGGAACGGCGTGACGAACTCGACCACGACCTCGCCGAGCTCCTTCTTCAGGTCGCCGTAGCCCTTGCCCTCGTAGGCGGCCTCCAGGTCGGCGATGCTGCGGCCGGTCAGCGCCGAGTAGATCACCAGCAGGTTGCTGATGCCCGGCTTGTTCTCTACGTCGTAGCGGATCTCCCGCTCCAGGTCGGTGACCGCAGAGCGGATCTTCTTGGCCGAGCGCTTCGGCGCCTCCAGCAGCTCGACGACCCCGGCGGGCACCGACTTGCTCATCTTCGAAGTCGGGTCCTGCAGGTCGTAGATCTTGGCGGTTTCCTTGGGGATGTGCGCTGCGGGCACCGTGAAGGTATGGCCGTAGCGGGAGTTGAACCGCTGCGCCAGGTTGCGGGTGAGCTCCAGGTGCTGGCGCTGGTCCTCGCCGACCGGGACCGCGTCGGCCTGGTAGAGCAGGATGTCCGCGGCCTGCAGCACCGGGTAGGTGAACAGCCCGACGCTGACGTGGTCGGCTTCCTGGCGGGCGGACTTGTCCTTGAACTGGGTCATCCGACCGGCCTCGCCGAACCCGGTCAGGCATTCCAGGACCCAGCTGAGCTGGGCGTGTTCCGGGATGTGGCTCTGCACGAACAGCGTCGAGCGGTCGGGGTCGATGCCGATCGCGAGCAGTTGGGCGGCGGAGAGCCGGGTACGCTGGCGCAGCAGTTCCGGGTCCTGCGCGACGGTGATGGCGTGCAGGTCGACGACGCAGTAGAAGGCGTCGTGGTCGTCTTGCATGGTGACCCATTCCCGCAGGGCGCCCAGGTAGTTGCCGAGGTGGAACGAGTCGGCGGTGGGCTGGATGCCGGACAGCACGCGCGGCCGCGCCGCGGGCTGGTCGCTGGTCTGGGGTGCGGGGCTGTCGCTGCTCACGTGGTGATTCTCGCAAGTCCCGCCGGAGCTGTGGGATCGACCTCTCCGGTTATCCCTGGGTCAGGTCTTGCGCTGGTTCTCTGGCTGGATCTTCTTCTTCCGGAACATGCCCGCGACCATGCCGACCACTCCGAGGGCGACCGCGGTGAGGCCGACCGGAGCGCTCAGCGATTCCAGGGGGCTGGCCGCGAGGACGGGCGAGCCGACGGCAGCGGCGCCGCCGGCGGCCGCCAGGAGCACCGCGGCGAGCGCGGCGCCAAGCACGGACACCCGCGTGACCACGCGGGATATTCGGCTACCCACGGGCGTGCCTCCCTACGAAAGTTGACCCGTTCAGGTCACCTAATCGTCCGAGTTCGGTGGCGGAACGTACCGACCACCGGTTACCGGCGTGGTCGCTTTGCGTAAACCGGCCACGACGCAGTGATCATATTTTCCAATCCTTAACGACTTTCGCCGGGCCTCCAGACCAATAAACGAGCAGGCCAGCAGCCAGAATCGCCCGAATACCGATCCCGACCGCGGCCAATTCGGTGATCCACATCACATCAAATCGGGTTAGGCCGGGCTGATCCCCAGCTGCACCCGGCCAATTCGCTCGTAAGTGGTACTGCGCTGCCGGGCGGAACGACCCGCCCGAGCGGCCAGCTCGTGCAGCTCCTCGACGGTCCGCTCCGAGCCGTGCTCGGAGCCGGCCATCCGGCTGATGGTCTCCTCCATCAACGTCCCGCCGACGTCGTTGGCGCCGCCGTTGAGCACCTCCGAGGTGCCCTCGTCGCCGAGCTTCACCCACGAGCACTGGACGTTGTCGATCCGGCCGTGCAACAAGATGCGCGCCATCGCGTGCACCGCGCGGTTGTCCCGGCGGGTCGGGCCCGGGCGCGCGAGCCCGGCGAGGTAGATCGGCGCGTTGCGGTGCACGAACGGCAGCGGGACGAACTCGGTGAACCCGGCGCTGCCGTGCTCAGCCGCGGCGTCCTGCACACCGGCCAGGGTGCGGAAGTGGCCGAGCCAGTGCTCCGGGGTGTCGACGTGGCCGTACATCATGGTCGACGAGGACGGGATGCCGAGCCGGTGCGCGGTGCTGACGACCTCGATCCACTCGGCGGCGGGGAGCTTGCCCTTGGTCAGCACCCAGCGCACCTCGTCGTCGAGGATCTCCGCCGCGGTGCCGGGAATGCTGCCCAGGCCGGCCCTCTTAAGCTCGGCCAGCCAGTCGGCGATGCTCGCCCCGGCCTTGGCCGCGGCGCTGACGATCTCCATCGGGCTGAACGCGTGGACGTGCATCTCGGGCACCCGCTGCTTGATCGCGCGCACGAGCTCGGCGTAGCCGGACACCGGCAGCCGCGGGTCGATGCCGCCCTGCATGCAGATCTCGGTGGCCCCGGCCCGCCACGCCTCGTCGGCGCGATCGGCGACCTCATCCGGCGAGAGCCGGTAGGCGTCGGCGTCGCGCTCCCGCTGCGCGAAGGCGCAGAAGCGGCACCCCACGTAGCAGATGTTGGAGAAGTTGATGTTGCGGTTGACCACGTAGGTGATGTCGTCACCCACCACGTCCCGGCGCAGGCCGTCGGCGATCCCGGCGAGCGCATCCATCGCGGCTCCGTCGCAGGTCATCAAGGCCATGGCGGCGGCGGTGCGGCTCTCGTCGAGCAGCGCGGCCGGGTCGGTCTCGGCCAGCCGCAGCCCGTCCCGCGCATCGGCGTCGAGCCGCTCCGGGGCCGCGTCGGCGGGCAGCTGGCGACGCAGCTCGTCCCAGTCGCCGTAGACCGTGTCGAAGTCGCCGCGGCGATCCCCCGTGCGGCCCGTCGTGTCGATGCTGCGGTGCAGGTCGGTGCGGCCGATGGACTCGAACCCGCCGTCCGGCTCCTGCCATTCGCGCCCGACCGGTGCGGCGTCGGCGTCGGCGAAACCGTCCGAACCGGACAGTGCCGCGACGTGGCCGGCCACCCGCAGGTCCAGCCACTGGGTGCTGTCCCCGGCCAGCCCGGCGCGCACGTAGCGCGGGTAGGCGGTCAGGCGTTCCCGCAGCTCGAAGCCGCCTTCGCGGGTCTTCGCGGCGAGCTCGTCGATGTGCGGCCACGGCCGTTCCGGGTTGACGTGGTCCGGGGTCACCGGGGAAACCCCGCCCCAGTCGTCGATCCCGGCGCGCAGCATCAGCAGCTGCTCGTCGCCGATGAGGTTCGGCGGCGCCTGCACGCTCACCCCGGAGGGCATCAGCAGCCGCGCGACCGCGATCGTGGCGGCCAGGTCGTGCAGGTCGGCGTCGGGCATGCCGCGCATCGCGGTGTCCGGTTTCGCCCGGAAGTTCTGCACGATGATTTCCTGGATGTGCCCGTACTGGCGGGCGGCGCTGCGCAGCGCGAGCAGCGACTCGGCGCGCTCGGCGCGGGTTTCGCCGATTCCGATGAGGATTCCGCTGGTGAACGGCACCGCGACACGTCCGGCGTCGGCCAGCACTCGAAGCCGGACGGCGGGTTCCTTGTCCGGGCTGCCGAAGTGCGGCCCGCCCTTCTCCCGCCAAAGCCGCTCGGCGGTGGTCTCCAGCATCATGCCCATGCTCGCCGCGACCGGCTTGAGCCTGGTCAGCTCCGACCAGCTGAGCACGCCGGGGTTCAGGTGCGGCAGCAGGCCGGTTTCCTCCAGCACCGCGATGGCGCAGGACCGCACGTAGTCCACTGTGGAGGAATAGCCGCGCGCCTCCAGCCACTCCCGGGCCGCGGGCCAGCGCTCTTCGGGCCGGTCTCCGAGGGTGAACAGGGCTTCCTTGCAGCCCGCGGCCGCACCCCGCAGGGCGATCTCCAGTACCTCGTCGCGTTCCAGGTAGGCGGATTTCACCCGGTGCGGCACGGTGGCGAAAGTGCAGTAGTGACAGCGATCCCGGCACAGCCGGGTCAACGGGATGAACACGTTCCGGCTGTAGGTGACCACACCTTCGTGGCCCTCGGCGACCAGGTGCGCGTCCCGCGCGCGACCGGCCGCGGCCAGCAGTTTTTCCAGGTCTTCGCCGCGGGCGTGCAGCAGGACCGCGGCTTCGGCGGCATTCAGCGAAACACCATCGGTGGCGCGGCGGAGCGCGCGGCGCATCGCCGATTCGCTCGGGGTGGGCTCCGGCGGGGAAACTTCCAGATCTGCAACCGACACCTGCCGACTCTAAGTGGTCGAGCGCCTACCGCCCAACCGCCGCAGACGTGCCGCACGCCTCACTATCGGCTATTGAATTACTCCGTTCTGTCCTACCCACGATCACCGAAGCACGCGCAAGATCCGACGAAAACCACTGGGTGAATCGCACTATGTCTCCATAGGAGGGACACGTGTCACGCTCTAGAAAGAATGGTCGAGTCGCGCGTATGGCCGGCTCGGCACTCGCGTTGGCGCTGTTGGTACCCGCAGGCATCGTCAGCGCGGCCGATCCAGCCCCCGCGGCCGCCGCCGCACCGGTGCACTTCGTCGTGCTCGGCCCGACCGGCGACGGCCTGCAGCAGACAGCGGAATCGGTGCGCGCGGTCGGCGGAACCGTCGTGCAGAGCTGGCCGCAGATCGGCGTGATCGTCGCGACCTCGACGGATCCCGGATTCGCCGCCGCGGTGCGCACCCAGCCCGCCGTCGAGCAGGCCGGTGCCAGCCGCAACCTCGCCGAGCAGCTGCCGCCCGCGCAGTCGCTGCGGCTGGAGTCGCTGGAGGGCAAGGCCGGTCCCGCCGCGTTCTCGGCCAACGCGAACGCGGAGCCGCTTGAGCCCGAGCAGTGGGACATGCGGCAGATCAAGGCCGACCAGGCGAGCGCGATCTCCCAGGGCAGCAAGGACATCACGGTCGGCGTGCTGGACTACGGCATCGACCCGGCGCACCCGGACCTGAAGCCGAACCTGGACGTCTCCAAGTCGGTGAGCTGCGTGAACGAGGGTGTGCCGGACATCCGGCAGGAGGCCTGGCAGCCGCAGGACCCGACGCAGAACCACGGCACCCACACCGCGGGCACCATCGCCGCCGCGCGCAACGGCGTCGGCATCTCCGGTGTCGCGCCGAACGTCACGCTGGCCTCGGTGCGGGTCATCGACGACGGCGGCTTCATCTACCCCGAGTACGCGGTCTGCGGATTCATCTGGGCGGCCGAGCACGGCTTCGACGTCACCAACAACTCCTACTTCGTCGACCCCTGGTACCTGTGGTGCGACAGCGACCCGGACCAGCGGGCCGGTGCCGAGGCGGTGCGCCGCGCGGCCGCGTACGCGCAGGGCAAGGACGTCGTGAACGTGGTGTCGGCGGGCAACAGCAACTGGGACCTGTCCAAGCCGATCCGCGACACCGACAGCCCGAACAACGGCGGACCGACGCAGGACCGCAAGACCGGGCACGAGTGCCACGTCCTGCCAGGGGAGCTGCCGGGTGTGGTCGCGGTGTCCGCGGTGGGCTCGGACGCGGTGAAGTCTTACTACTCCAACCACGGCCTGGGTTCGATCACGGTGACCGCGCCCGGTGGTGACAAGAACCAGATCCCGCAGACGCCGTCGCAGAACGGTCGGGTGCTGTCCACGGTGCCCGGCGGCGGCTGGGGCTGGATGCAGGGCACCTCGATGGCCGGGCCGCACGCCGCGGGCGTGGTCGCGCTGCTGCGCAGCACGCACCAGGACTGGAACGCCCAGCAGGTGGTCGGCGCGCTGACCAACCAGGCTGACGCACTGGCATGCCCGACGAGCTACGACCCGGACGGCGACGGCAAGCCGGACGCGGTCTGCTCCGGCGGCAAGAGCGGAGCCGGCTTCTACGGCGCGGGCCTCATCGACGCCCTCGACGCCGTCCAGAAGTGACCTCTCCCACTAACGGGTGATAACCGAAGGGCACCTTCGGCCGGCTTTACCGGCTTTGCCGGTCGAAGGTGCCCTTCATACCGTCCAATTCGCACGATCTGGGGTTGCTTGGGCGAGTTGACGGCAGGACGCTGACGATCCGGAGGGTTGTCGGGTGGGAGTGAGGCGCTGTCGTGGCTGATTCGGAGACCTTCGTGATCGTCGGTGCCGGCATGGCCGGCGCCAAGGGTGCGCAGGCGCTGCGCGATCTGGGGTTCGACGGGCGCATCGCACTGCTCGGGGACGAACGGCACCGCCCGTACGAGCGCCCGCCGCTGTCCAAGGCGTACCTGATGGGCAACGCCGACTTCGCCAGCGCTTACGTGCACGACGAATCCTGGTACGCCGACAACCGGGTGGACCTGCAGCTCGGGGTGTCGGTGCGGCGGATCGACCGGGCGCTGCGCCAGGTGGAGCTCTCCGACAACAGCCGGATCGACTTCGACAAGCTGCTGATCGCGACCGGTGCGCATCCCCGTTCGCTGCCGGTGCCCGGGATCGACGCCGACGGCGTCCTGTACCTGCGCCGGGTCGAGGATTCCGACCTGATCAAGCAGACCCTGAACGACATCGAACGGCTCGTGGTGGTCGGCGCGGGCTGGATCGGGCTCGAAGTCACCGCCGCCGCGCGCGAAGCCGGCGTGGCCGTGACCGTCGTCGAGACGACCGAGCTGCCGCTGCTGCGGGTGCTCGGTCCCGAAGTGGCCGAGGTCTTCGCGGCACTGCACCGGGACCACGGCGTGGACTTCCGCTTCGGCGCCGCCGTGAGCGAAATCCTGGTCGACAGCGGCCGGGCAGCCGGGGTGCGGCTGAAGGACGGCGCCGAGGTTCCGGCCCAGGCGGTGCTGGTCGCGGTCGGCGTGGAGCCGGACGTCGCGCTGGCCAGGGACGCCGGGCTGCGGGTGGAGAACGGCATCCTCGTCGACGCCTCGCTGCGCACCGGAGACCCGAACATCGTCGCGGCCGGCGACGTGACCAACGCGTTCAACCCGTTGCTGGGCAAGCAGATCCGGGTGGAGCACTGGGCGAACGCGCTCAACCAGCCGGCCACCGCGGCGGCGTCGATGCTGGGGCGCGACGGAAAGTACTCGGAGCTGCCTTACTTCTTCACCGACCAGTACGACCTGGGTATGGAGTACCTCGGCTACGTCGACCCGGACGGATACGACCAGGTGGTGTTCCGCGGGGATGTCGAAGCCCGCGAGTTCATCGCCTTCTGGCTAGCCGAAGGCCGAGTCCTGGCGGGCATGAACGTGAACATCTGGGACGTGCAGGACCAGATCAAAACCCTGATCACCTCGGCCACGACGGTCGACACGAATCTCCTGGCGGACCCGGAAACCCCCCTGAACGAACTGATCGCCCGCTGACGGTCGAGCGCCGGACCGGGCGTCAGAGCTCGACTGCCCACCGGTGCTCGCTGGTCGGTTCGTCCAACCACACCTCGTGGGTACCGTCCACCGTGATCGTGAGCCCGTACCGGTCAGGCGTCGGGAGACCCGATTCGAGCCACCGGGCGTACGCGGCGTCGGCCTCGTCCCAAAGCCGGCGCGGACCGAGCTGGTAGACCTCGAAATCGGCCCCGCGTGCCATGATCACGCGGGCCCACGACGCGGAACGGACGTCGTGCAGCTCGATGTGCCGGTGATCGGCGTCGATGTCCTCAATGGTGAGGTAGCAGCTCGGGACGCGAAGCCCGATGGTGAACGCTGCGTGCGAGAACTCCGTCATCTCGAAGAGTTCCCGTGCGCTTCGGAGGGTTGTCCCCTTTTCGGCGCCGGATATCTCGGCGTCGGACGGGCCGAGGAATTCGCGGCGCTGATCGCGAACCCGCATGAACCGAAGGTTCTTGCCGCATCTCCCCCACGCCGAACCGTCCCCCGGCACGGTGAGCCGGAGAAGAGTGCCGTTGCAGTAGTCGGTGCCCCACGGCGTCACGATCACGCCGCCGGGAACTGCCTGCTCGATCCAAGCCCGGGGGACTCGGCGCACGGAAGCGGTGGCGATCAGCCGGTCGTACGGCGCGCGATCCGGGTAGCCCTTGGTCCCGTCCGCGGTCACCACCACGACCGCGCACCCCGCGCCGATCAGCGCTCGGACCGCCTGCTCGGCGAGCTCGAGGTCCACCTCGAGCGAGGTCACCTGGCCGTCGTCGCCCACGCGCTCGCGGAGGTTCGCCGCGTTCCAGCCGGTTCCCGTGCCGATCTCCAGCACCCGATGGCCGTCCTCCACCTGGAGGGCGTCGAGCATGTCGGCCACGAGCGACGGCTTGCTGCACGAGCTGCTCGGCTGAAAGCCGACGGCTCCGGGCCGGGTCTTGCCGTCGTCGACCTGCGTGATGATCGGCTCGTCGGCCTCGACCAGTTCTCGCCACCGCGCCCCGTCGGTCTTCCTGGACACCGAGACGAACCCGCCCGTGACGGGGTCATCGACCCACACCTCGGGCGGGATGAACCGATCGCGCGGTACACCGAGCCGTTCACGCCAAGCGGTCACTTCTTCGTGTCGCCTTACTCGTCGTCGCCTTCGTGCTTGTTGCCGTCGTCCTTATTGCCCCAGTTCTCCCACTTCTCCGGTTGGGCTTCGCCCTGGCCGTCGCGGTCCACGTCCCGCTTGCCCATTCCGACCTCCCAATCGATCAGGCCCTCGTCGCAGCGCGGGCCAATTCACCGAGCGTTGCGGCGCCGTCAATGAGAGCACATAGGTGGGGCGGATTTTCCTGAAAATGAAACAGGATCACGCTTTCGAGGCACATTTTGGCAGCAACGCTAGGCCAAACGGCTCACCGGAATAGCACAACCGCCTAATGGGAGCTGAACACCCGAAGACCGTCAGGATGCCAGGGAGCGGTTGACGAAGGTGGCGATCAGGCTTCATCACCGTCCCGGCCAACGACAACCCGGACTTCTTCCTGCACGAAGGCGACCACGGCACCTTCATCCGCGAGGAGTACCCGGAAATCATGCCGACGCACATCCGCCCGCTGATCTACCTCACCGACGCGCCGAACAAGCACTTCGACACGGTCCTGCAGGGACGCGGCAGCTGGGAAATCGGTGTGCGGGACGGGATAACGAACGCCTATCGGCACCTGCGCAGCATCGTGTTCTCCCGCAGCATCACCGAAAGCCCGGACCCCACGGTGGAATTCGTCGCCACCGACCCGGTCGAACGGGTGCGGGAGCTGAAACGGGAAGAAGGCATGGGAATCTGGCTCTGCGGCGGCGGAAAGCTCGCGGCGGCGCTGCGACCGGAGATCGACGAAATGATCATCAAGCTGCACCCGGTGGTCGCCGCCGCCGGAATCCCGCTCTTCGGCGGCGATTTCGCCCCCGAGCAGTACGACCTCGCCGACACCCACGTCTTCAACAGCGGCGTGATGCACCTGACGTACACCAAGCCCTGACCCGCCGCGGCGGGTTAGGGCAGGTGCTGGAGGAGGTCCACGAGGCGGCCGGGGGCGGCTGGTCCACTGGTCACAGCTACCGTCCTCGGTCGCGGGGTGTTCAAGCGTGACGTATTGGCGTCGGTTGCGGGACTGAACTTGGGCCGAGGCTCTCCCGCTCGTGCACAAGTCGCTACTCGACCAGTTGCGCGCGCTCGACGGGCTCGACCTGACCACAGCAGTGGTCGATGGTTCCGGGTTCGATGTTGTGTCGGCGCCCAGGCAATTCAGTACTGCCTGGGCGCCGCGAGCGGGATCCTCGCGGAGAGCCCTACACCTTTCCGTGTCCGGTGTCGTCGAACTGGTACCCGTCATCGGGAACGAGACGGGTCAGAAGTCAAAGACCGCCGTCACCGGCGCGTGGTCCGACCAGCGCTGGTCATAGCTCTCAGCCTTCTCCACGTATGCATCCGTGCAGCGACTTGCCAGGCCGAGCGAACTGACGAGGTAGTCGATACGCCATCCGGAGTCGTTGTCGAAGGCCTTCCCCCGGTAGGACCACCAGGAGTACGGGCCGGGGCCTTCCGGGTGGAGGCGGCGGACCACGTCCGCGTAACCGCTCTCGAAGACCTCCGTCAGCCAGGCCCGCTCCTCCGGCAGGAAGCCCGCTTCCTTCTGGTTGGACTTCCAGTTCTTCAGGTCGATCTGCTGGTGAGCGATGTTCCAATCGCCGCACACCAGCACCTCGCGGCCTTCCGCCGCGGCGCGTTCCTGCAGGTCACCCAGGTACGCACGGAACTCCTTCATGAAGCGTTCCTTCTCGTCCTGGCGCAGGGTGCCGACGTCGCCGCTGGGCAGGTAGAGGCTGGCCACCACGACGCCCGGCAGGTCGATCTCCGCGTACCGGCCGCTCTCGTCGAACTCCGCCGAGCCGAAGCCGATGCGCACCGCCGTTGGCTCCGCGCGGCTGTAGATCGCCACCCCGGCGCGGCCCTTCGCCGAGCTCGGGGCAAGCACGGTGTGCCAACCGGCGGGTTCCCGGACCTCGGACGTGAGCTGGTCGGCCTCCGCACGGGTCTCCTGCATGCAGATCACGTCGGCTCGCGTGGCGGCGAGCCACTCCACGAAGCCCTTCTTGGCGGCGGCGCGCAGGCCGTTGACGTTCACGGTCGACACAGTCAGCACGCCAGCGAGGGTAACCACCGGTACCGACGATCAACTCGCCGGTCACCCCGCCCCACCGGAAGGCGTTCAGCGGCTCGCCGGGCCCGTCCGCCCACCACGTCGCCACCCGCACCAGGCCCGGCTCGAGCACGTCGAGCCCGCCGAAACGTCGGCAACCCACCGCACGCCCAGCTCCGGTTCGTGTCATGCCACCCCCAACCCCATTGCCTCCCCGGCGCTGACCAGCGTTAGGTGATCAAGCATCGAGAGCGTTGCTGGTGGGCAGATACCGCCAATCCGGGTAAGACACTCGACCTGCGGCTGGATTCCACTACTATCCCTCCGCGTAACGTTCAACCGCTGGATCGCGACAGTGGATCGTAGAGCCCATTCCACAGGAGGTTTCGCGTGGCCCCGGACAGTGCCACGGGAAGCGGCCCAACCGCCCGCCGTCTCGTGCTGGGCAGCCAGCTGCGCCGACTGCGCGAGGCGAGCGGCATCTCCCGGGAGGACGCCGGCTACGCCATCCGCGGCTCCGGATCGAAGATCAGCCGCCTCGAACTGGGCCGAGTCGGTTTCAAGGAGCGCGACGTCGCCGACCTCCTCAACCTCTACGGGGTGACCGACGAGTCGGAGCAGGAGTCCTTTCTGGACCTGGTGCGCCGTTCGAACGAACCGGGCTGGTGGCACCGCTTCAACGACCTGATGCCGTCGTGGTTCCAGGACTACGTCGGCTTGGAGGAATCGGCCTCCCGCATCCAGACCTACGAGATCCAGTTCGTGCCTGGTCTGCTGCAGACCGAGAAGTACGCCCGCGCGGTCGCCATCCAGGGCCGCCCCGAGTTCCCGGCGGACGAGCTCGACCGGCGCGTCCGGCTGCGCATGCAGCGCCAGAAGCTGTTCATGCAGCCGAAGGCGCCGCGGTTGTGGGCGGTGATCGACGAGTCGGTGCTGCACCGGCCGATCGGCAGCCGGGAGGTGCTGCGCGAGCAGATCCAGTTCCTGCTCGATGCGACGGCGATGTCCGCGGTGACTCTGCAGATCCTGCCGTTCGAGCTCGGCCGGTCCGGCGCGGAGGGCGCGTTCACGATCCTGCGCTTCGCCGAGCCGGAGCTGCCGGACATCGTCTACCTGGAACACCTCTGCGGCGCGCTGTACCTGGACAAGCCGGACGAGGTCGAGGTGTATAGCAAGGTCAGCCACCGGCTCGCGGTCGACGCGCAGACCCCGGAGGAGACCCGCAAGACGTTGCTGCAGGTCCTGAAGCACAGCTGACGTCCAGCCGCCACCGCCGGATATCCCCCGGCGGTGGCTTTTTTGTGCCCGAATATCGGCTCAGGATATCCGTGCACTAACGAGTCACCGTCAAGGCTACGAAACTAACCCAAAAGAGTGATCAAGGTCTCATTGAGATGCACGTGCATTCAACCGTGCATCTGCACCTGCTAATTTGGTGCACGATCATCTGCACGTGCAGATGATCGTGCAGCGTTAGTCGGGGAAGGGTGAGGTTCGGATGACGAACATCCAGAACGGTATGCCCGCGCAGCAGCTTTTCAACGCGGTGTGGCGAAAGAGCCGCCACAGCGGAGCGGTGGGCAACTGCGTCGAATTGGCACCGTTGGTCGACGGCGGGATCGCCGTCAGAAACTCGCGTTACCCCGAGGGTCCAGCACTGGTCTACAGCCGGGATGAGATCGCCGCATTCCTGCACGGTGCCAAGGACGGCGAGTTCGACGACTTGATCGTCTGACCAGCCGCGCCGACACTCCGCGCGGAGCCACGGTTGAAGCCCTTGACGACGAAACTCGGTGGCGCCATGAACGAGATTACCAACGGCCTGCAAGCCCTGGTAGCCCACGACTTCCAGTTCGCGCACCCTCGCGACACCAACGGCGGCCTGGTCGCCGTGGTGGGAATCCGCGTCCATCACGGGGTTTTCGACATCCTGCAGCTCTTCGGCGAGCACGACGCCGACGCGGCGCGGATCCCCGGTGACGAGCCCGACGTGCTCTTCCCGAGCAAGGTCCTGTGGCGCACCACCGGCCCGGCGCGCGAGGTGATCGCCGAACTGCTCGCGCTGTCCGAGCCGACCCCGGAGCTCGGCGGCCAGCCCAAGGGCTGCTGGCTGCCGACCAACGCGGGCCGCTCAGCCTGGCTGGCCGCCTCCGCCTGAGCCACCGCGGTGGACCGCCCAGGTCCGCCGCTCCAGACCTCGCCCCGACCCCGGCGCTGGAGTCCTCTGTGGACCATGCCCCGGAGCCGGGTCCCCGAACCGATCGAGTTCCCGCGTGACGGCGCCCCGGCGCGGGAGGTCGCTGCTGCCCGTCTGCCGGAGCCCGTCGAGCACCTGCCGGATCTGGGGAAGCAGATACCTGCCCCTGCCGGAGCATCTTGACCATCCGCAACGTCGCGGACGTCGATCGGGCTGAATATCCGGTACTTGGTGCCCGGCGCGCGGGCGCCAGCAGACCAGCGGATTCCCACACCCGAAGGCGGCCGGTCTGCTGAGGTACCTGCAGCACGTGCTGGTCCTGGACCACGACCTCACCGACATCCCAGACCGGATGCGAACCCAAGCCCACCGGGGCCTATCGGCAACCCACTCCGAGCCCGCAAGGTCCGCGACCTGCGCCGCCGATGAGTCCACACAGGACTCGGCGCCGACCCGTGCAGGCGTCGGCGCCGAGCGCAGGTCAGGGGAGTTTGTACATGGGGTTGGGCAGCTTCACGCCGCGTTCGGCGTGGCCGCCGGCCAGGTCGGACTCCTGGTCGCCGACGCTGAGGATGATCTGGTAGCCCTGCCGCTCGATTTCGGCGCGGGTACCGCTCTTGTACGGCACCACCGACGGCCGGTGGTCGTCCGTCGGCCGCAGGTACAGGGCGTCGGGCTCGGGGTAGCCCTCCTCCTCGAGGTCCAGCAGGCTGGCCTCGCGCATCTGCGGGCTCTCCCGCCTGCCGGTGACGAAGAAGATCGCGACGCCGTGGGAGTCCGCGAATCGCGCCAGGTCTCTCGTCGCGGCGATCCCGACAGGCCCGCGCGCGAGCACGTACTCGTCGGACGACTCCTTGTCGAAACCGAAGTTGATGTCCTTCGCGTACCCGTAGGTGGACACGCTGGTGTCGTCGATGTCCAGTACGATCGCCGGTTTCGACACGCCCTGCTCCAGGCGCTTGGCCAGGTAGTCCTGGCCGCGCCGGTCAGCCTCGGCGATGTCGGCGTCCCACCGCCCCGAATCGTGGTAGTCCACGATGGACTCCTTGAGCTCCGTCAGGTTCGGGGGTTCGCCGGCCTTCGCGACTTCGGCGCCCTGGGCAGCGGCGCAGCCGGTGGCGAGCACTCCGAGCAGGGCGAAGGACGAGGCAATCCTAAGGAGTGCGGGGGACTTTCGATCGGACACGATGAGGAATCTCCTAGCGGCGGGGACTAATCCGGCAGCCCGGATCCGCTCAGCACGCGGTCGAGCACGGGATAGGACGCTTGCGCACCGGAGTGTTGCACGCTGCAAGCTCCCACGCGGGTCGCCCGACGCACGGCAGGGGAAGCAGATCGCCCTGGCAGAGGCGGCAAGCCACGGTTGCGGCGAAAGCATCACCCGCTCCGGTGGAGTCGACCGCATCGACCGTGTTCGCTCCGGTCTCCGAAACGGATCAACGCGGTGCCGGTATCCGCTTCGACGTCGCGATGGGTTTGCGTGGTGTCGACGCCGTCGGCGCGCAGGGCTGCCAGCAGCGTCTCGCCGTGCGCGTCCGCGCCGACCCGACCCACCAGCGCCGTCCGGGCGCCGAGCCGTGCGGCGGCGACCGCCTGGTTGGCGCCCTTGCCTTCCGCGCTGATGGAGCAGTGGTTCACGGTGAACGCGATGAAGTCGGCCTTGATCCCGTTCGACCAGCGCCTCGCGCTGATCAACGAGGTGATCAAGCCCGCTACGCGGCCCTGCGCTCGGAGTCGCTGTCCGGTCCCGCCACCCACCAAGCCACCACGAAGATCAACACAAACCAGGGATTGACTTAGGAAACTCACGGGCGCTAGGCTCGCCGACCGCTCACCCGGGACAGCACGGTTCGCCGGGACGCCGAGTCACAAGATCGAGAAGACACGAGCGACCCATGGTCCTACGGTGACCGACATCGAACAAGCGTCCCACTGTTGAGCAGGGGTTCCTCATGAGCTGTGTCCGAGTTCTCGTCGGCACCCGCAAGGGCGCGTTCATCCTCACCGCGGACGGCGCCCGCGAGCGGTGGGACATCAGCGGCCCGCTCTTCGGCGGTTGGCAGCTGTACCACCTCAAGGCCTCGCCAGCGGACCCCGACCGGTTGTACGCATCGCCGTCGCTCGGCTGGTTCGGCCAGTTGATCCAGCGCTCCGACGACGGCGGCCAGACCTGGGAACCGGTCGGCAACCAGTTCTCCTACGACGGCACCCCCGGCACGCACCGGTGGTACGACGGCACGCCGCACCCCTGGGAGTTCGAGCGAGTCTGGCACCTCGAGCCGTCGCCGACCGACCCGGACACCGTGTATGCCGGGGTCGAGGACGCCGCGCTGTTCCGCACCACCGACGGCGGCCAGACCTGGCAGGAACTGCGCGCGCTGCGCGAACACGACTCCGCCTCCGGCTGGCAGCCGGGCGCCGGCGGGATGTGCCTGCACACGATCATCCACGCGCCGGACAACCCGAACCGGCTCTTCACCGCCATCTCGGCGGCGGGCGCCTTCCGGACCGACGACGGCGGCAAGAGCTGGCAACCGATCAACCACGGCCTGCACTCGGAGGGCATTCCCGACCCGGACGCGGACGTCGGCCACTGCGTGCACCGCATCGCCCTGCACCGCGAACGCCCGAACGTGCTGTTCATGCAGAAGCACTGGGACGTGATGCGCAGCGACGACGCCGGCGATTCCTGGTACGAGATCAGCGGCGACCTGCCGACCGACTTCGGCTTCCCGATCGACGTGCACGCCCACGAACCGGACACGGTGTACGTCGTGCCGATCAAGAGCGACGAGCAGCACTACCCGCCCGAGGGCAGGCTGCGCGTCTACCGCAGCCGGACCGGCGGCGGCGAATGGGAGCCGCTGACCAAGGGCCTGCCGCAGAAACACTGCTACGTCAACGTGCTGCGGGACGCGATGGCGGTGGACTCGCTGGACGAGTGCGGCATCTACTTTGGCACCACCGGCGGCCAGGTGTACGTGTCGCCCGACGCCGGGGATAGCTGGCGGCCGATCGTCCGGGACCTGCCGGCGGTGCTGTCCGTCGAGGTGCAGACGCTGCCATGATCAGGGTCGCGCTCCCCGCCCACCTGCGGACGCTGGCCAAGATCGCGGACCGCGAGATCGAGCTGGACCTCGACGGCCGGCCCACGCAGCGCGCGGTGCTCGACGCGCTCGAAGCCCGCTATCCGATGCTGCGCGGCACCATCCGCGACCAGGAAACCCACCTGCGCCGGGCGTTCATCCGCTTCTTCGCCTGCGAGCGGGACCTCTCCCACGAGTCGCCGGACGCCCCGCTTCCGGAAGAGGTCGCGGCGGGCGAGGAGCCGTACCTGATCGTCGGAGCTATGGCGGGCGGCTGACCGAGCCCCGCCCTCGCGAACCGAACTGGTTGTCCCATCCTTCGACTGATGGATGCGACGGGCTGTCCAAACTGGACGAAATTGTGCTGCTCGGCGTGCCCGTTCAACTAATGGGTGGTAGAGCGGGCGCTCCGGCGTGTTGGCGTGTCAATTCTCGGCCCCGGTGGAAGGTTTGCCGCGTCAATCGCGCGGCCGGTCCGGGATCCCGGGATTCCGTGCCCGTCTGACGCCACCGGAAATCAACCAAATCGGAGTCTGACATGCGCAGTTCAGCACGTGCCCTGCTCGCCGGAGTCGCCGCCGTGGGCCTGCTCGCGATGGGTGCGTCCCCGGCCCTCGCCGCGAAGGGCAAGGCCAAGGAGTCGGACGACGACTCCGTCGTCACGGCCGCAGCCCAGGGCGGCAACGGCGGGAACGGCGGCAACGGCGGGTTCGGCCTGAACATCTGCCCGGCGATCAGCGTCCTCGCGAAGGCCGAGGCCAACTGCACCGCGGGCAAGGGCGGCAACGCCAACGGCGGCGACGCGGAAGCCTACGCGGAAGACGACAGCCGGGACACCGAGTCCGACTAGGACTGACGCCGACCTCGCGGGTCCGGTTCAGCCCGGGCGCTCCCGCCCGAACGGGAGCGGCCGGGCGCTGATCCACCCAGGGTCCACCCGATACGAGGTCTTCGCCCGGCCAGGAACGCCGACCGGTGGACGATCTGGCCGGCGTACCCGGAGCGACGACGCGAAAGGAGACCGATGATTATTTCTGTTCGCATCCTCAGCACCGCCGCCGCACTCGGCATCGGCGTGCTGGCGACGAGCATGCTGCCCCAGGCGGTCGCGGACGAAAGCACCAAGGAGAAGCCCGGTAGCGCGGGCGAAGCCGGCCAGGGTTTCAGCATCTGCCGACCGATCTCCCTCACCGGCGGTCAGATCACGGCCCAATGCTCGGTCGCGCCGAACGGCGGGAGCACCGACGGGCACTCGACCGCGGTGGCCGAGGAGAACAGCGACGACGACGACTGAAGGTCGCCCGCTGAGCAAAAGATGAATGTGCCGGCCTCCGCAAGGAGACCGGCACATTCTCACGTGCACCGACGAAATCCGTCAATCCCGATCGTCCACTGTGGCCGAGGCTAGTTCGCCAAGCGGCGCCAGTCGCCCGATGCGGGTGCTTTCGCCACTTCAGCCGGGGGCACCGGAACGGCAGCGTTACGCTCGAAAAGCGGGCAGGCCGTGGGATTTCTCGGACGCGGCCTACCCGCTACCAACTCGAAACTCGGACGCGGCGCGACGGTCTTCCGGCAGGAAGACCGACGCGGAACCCGCGGCTCCCTTCGCCAGGAAGCTCCAAAATCACTCGTCGTCGCTGGAGTACTTCCGGTCCTTGCTGTCGTCTTCCGCATAGGCTTCCGCGTCGCCACCGTTGGCGCTGCCGCCGTTGCCGGCACCGCAGTTCGCCTTCGCCGGCGCCAACAATGCGATCGACGGGCACACGTTGATCCCGAAGCCACCGTTGCCGCCGTTGCCGCCCTTACCACCTTCGGCCGCGGCCGTGACGGTGGAGTCGTCGTCCGACGTCTTTTCCTTGCCCTTGGCGGCCAGCGCCGGAGACGCTCCCATCGCGAGCAATCCGACCGCGGCGGCCCCGGCGAACAGAGCACGAACAGACTTGCGCACTGCAGACTCCAATCTGGATGGATACCACTTGGTTGAACAGCCCCGCCGCTGAAACCCGAGGGAAGTTCGGCGGGAGCCGAGATCAACGCGTGGACCCTTTCACCGAAGTCCGCAAAACACCCCCAGCGACATGCAGATCACACCCCCAGTCACCCAGAGGTGCGATCAACTTCGTTGTGCCCGCAAAGAAAGAGCGTGCCGACCGGCGCACAGACCGGTCGACACGCTCTCAACTCGACGCTCCGGGCTGCCGGTGCCCGGTTCGGCGTCAGTCCTCGTCGTACGAGGTGGCTTCGGCGTCGCCGCCGACGCCGTTGCCGCCGTTGCCGGCCGAGCAGGAGCCCTTGCCCTCGCCCAGGATACCGACACCGATGCCACAGAGGACGTTCACGCCGATGCCACCGTTGCCACCCTTGCCGTTGCCGCCGTTGGCCTCGGAGGAGGTCACCGAGTGGTCGTCCTTCTCGTGACCCTTGCCGTGCCCGCCGGCAAAGGCAGGCGAACCCATCGCCAGCATCGCGGCCGCAGCGGCGGTAACACCGAGAAGACGAATCGAAGTACGCATTCCTTAACTCCCATCCATGTTGGACATGACCAGGTCGGTTTGAGTTCCCCGGAATTCTGGGGATTTGGGGGGTGCACCGACCGGCAAGAGAAACGTTGCCATTGATATGGGGGGTCCGGCATGTCGGGTCACACCAAAGAGAATCGCTCGCCACCCTTGCGGATGCACGACTACGCAGCGTCGTTCGGCTGACCGATCTCAACCCGCACAACTCAACTGATCAGATGAAGCAATTGCGACCGCCACAGAAAGGATCAAGACGTAGAATCCCGATCCCGATCACGAAATGATCAAGAACGTCGAACCCTAAAGGCATTGCGCTATAAGGACTTGCGCAACACGATCGGCGTCGCCAACTTGAGACACTTCGCCCGTTTGGATCAAGAAAGGGAAGCTCGCGCGCACATCGCGCGAACCACCCCTAGCGTTTGTTGCTGATCCCGATACGGACTTCGTTTCAGGAGGCAAGCCATGGAAATTCGCAGCAAGACGGCGGTCGTGCTGGCCGCGCTCGGGACGCTGACCGCCGGCGCCTCGGTGGCAGCCGCGACCGCATGGGCCGGACCACCGCTGCACGTGGAGGTGGGCGAAGCCCGGTGCCTGCGCACCGCAGACCTGCCCATCGTTGGGAAATTTCTGAAAGATGCTGTGGGACAGGAGGATCTCACCACCGTGCGGCTGACGTTCCGGAGCGCCACCAATGCCCGCCAGGCGGTTTCGTACTCCGTGGCAGTGGACGGAAACGTGCGGGCCAGCGGGTCAGTCAGCGGCGGCGGCGTATCCATCAACAGCGTCACCGTCGCCAACAACGGAAGCTCCCGGCTCATCGTGACGACGGGTCCTACGGTCGTCATCGACCGGACCATCACTGGACACTGCTAGGACAGGTGCCGGAATCATTTCGGGGAGCGGGAACAGTCCCGCTCCCCGACTTTTTGCCGTGCTCATCGACAGTCCTCATCCGCAGTGCTGCGACCACCGGATCCCGGAAATGGATCAGTGGCTTCACCGGGGAGCCGGTGAAGCCACTGCGAGAGTGCGGCGCAGGCGGACCGGAGGGCCAGAGTCGCACCCTCCAACATGCGATCCCGCCTTGGTTCCGCCGCGTGGCGTGCGCTTCTGGACCACGGGCGGCGACTTTTACGCTGCACTCCTTGCCTTTCGGCAATCCATGGGGTGTGGCGAAGACATCAGGAGCGTGTTCCGGCAGATGTTCCGGCCAGCCGGCGCTCGGCGGTTCGTGCGCTCAGAAGGCGAACACGGAACCGGTCGCGGCCTTCAGCTCGCAGGGATTGGCCAGCAGTACCTGGTAGCCGACCGGTTGGCCGCGCCAGGTCCCCTCCGCGGATGCGGTGGTCTGCCGGCTTTCCTTGGTGCAGTTCTTCGGCTGCCCCGGGTCCAACCGCTCGAACTTCCCTTCAACCCGGTGCAATTCGTCGCACGCTACGGACGCGCGCGGGTGGTCCCCGCTCGCCGGGTCGCAGTTCAGCGTGACAGTCCGGGACTTCTGGGACTCCGTCACCGTCAGCTTGAGCGTGCTCTGGTCCGCGTCATCGCCGGACGCGGCCGCAGCAACCCCTGGAACCAGCACCACCGCAGCGAAGACAATGCCGGCGACACCGCGGCCGAGCAACCGAGATTCGGTCATTTCGTGCATCCTCCGTCCTGGCCGGAATGGAAACCCCCGTCTTCCTTACCGCACCCGGAACGACCTCTCCGCGCGAGCCGAAAACGATCACCGATCGGATTCCCTCGAAGCGGTGATCATCACCGCCAGCCACCAATGAGCCCCGAATTCGCTCCCGGAAGATCTACGGCGACCGCGGGCGACGATCCGACTCGGCGACGGCGCCGGGCCGCCTGACGACACCGGGTAGCGCCCATTAGCTCATCAGCGTTCCGAACCCGTGGATAAATGACGAAATTTCACGTAGATTTGCCCATTAATCGAGTCCCGGCTCCTCGTGCCGACGTTGATCATCCGCAAATCGAATGCAGCGCAGGAGCGACGAACGGAACGTAGTCACGATCCGACACAAACGTGCTGCGATCGCCGATCGCGTGATCGGTTCCGACGCCGCCGCACGACGAACTACTGCACAACGCAGCGTATTGCCCCGGACGAAGATCCTCATCCGGTGCGCCGCACCGTGCATATTCCAGTGGAGATCATCAGATGAGGTGAGCGACCGAAATCTGGGGTTGCGAGAAGATCAGGCAGCGCTATGTTTTAGAAGACCCCGCTGCGGCAGGGTTTCAAAACCCGATGGGAATCCACTGCCATTCGACCCGACAAAGGCGGTCGGCGATTCCTGCGGCGTCATTCGACAAATCAGTACGAAGGGGAATATTCGTTATGCGTTCTGCCAAGCGCGTCATCGCTGCTACCGCCCTGGGCCTTCCCATCCTGCTCGGCGCCCCGGGAATGGCTCTCGCCGACGGCGGCCACCACCACAAGGGATGGCCGACCATCTCCGACAACCAGCTCCAGAACCAGGACCAGGACGCCAACACCGAGCAGGCCAACCTCAACAAGCCGACGCAGTACACGTTCAACGTCGGTAGCGGCGAGGCGAACTCGGTGAGCTGGAGCAACCAGGCCAACGACGCCGACACCGACCAGACCGAGGCGGCCTGGCAGGCGGACGAGGACTGACGGCAGGGACCCCCTCGCTGCCGCGGTTCGACCGCACCATGAAAGGGCTTGGCCCGGCGATTCTCTCGCCGGGCCAAGCCTTTTTCATCTTCCTTCATCTCCGCCACGACTGATCGGGCGGCTGTGCCGACCCTAGTCGTCGACGTCCATCTCACCCTCGGTCTGCTCGGTGTCGTTGACGTTGTTCTGCTGGGTAAAGGTCATCGCCGCCTGCTCGCCCTTGCTGTTGTGGCTGATCTGCGTGATGGGCGAGACGTTGATGTTGTTCTGTACCGTGTGGTTCTGCGCGCTCTGCTCCTGGGTCTCCTTCACGATCCAGGAAGCCTTCACCGGGTGCCCGTTGCCCTGAGCGGCCAGAGCCGTACCCGACACCCCGAGCAGCAGCGGCACCCCCACAGCGGCGGCAGCGAGCACGCGCTTTGCAGTACGCATCAACCGATTCCCTTCGTAGACCGACTATTTCCGCACTGTTCCTGATCCCCGCAGCGATCCTGGAAATGCACATCGCCTTCGGGTTTCGCGGAATCCAAACCCCGAAAAAGGGGCAACAGAAATCTACCGGTGCAACGACATTCGGTGGCAAGCAAAACTCCGGTGATCACACCATGTAGTGATCACCGTTGGGCGACACCGCTTTCGCCGATTCGAGCAAGAAGAAGCCCGCTGGGCCGACGACTGCTCGTCGGACCAGCGGGCCGCTGCACTTCTCCGGCCCCAGCGGGGCCACCGTGATCAGATCAGATGCCGAACCGGAAGACGTGCCCGGACTTGGCGGTGCTGGACCCGTTCAGGTCCCAGCGCGGCTCGAGCTTCAGCCAGCTCCCCGCGGGGGAGTTCGGCTGTTCCACGGACACCGCCAGGTCCGGCGTCGCCCGCGGGCTGATGACGTAACCGGCCGCGCGCTCCTCCACGATCCAGCGCTGGCTCAGGCTTCCGGGCAGGCACGGCACGGCGAGGACCTCCGGCCCCCATTGCAGGTTAGCCTGCGCGCACCGGTTCGTCTGCTGGTTCCGGATGGTCACGCTGCCGTCGTACTGGTTCGACACGACCCACTTGTCAGCGTCGCCGAACACCCCGAACTGGGCGGCCTTGATCACCGGGTCGCCGCCGAAGTCGGCCCACCGGGAACCGTCGACCGCGCTGGTGATCTCCGTGCTGAATCCGATGGGGGAAGGAGCCGACGCAGCCTGGGCACCGGCCGGCACGAGGGAAACCGCCGCCAAGGCACCGAGGGCACCCAGCATCCAGCGAGCACGCTTCATTACTACCCCTCCACACAGAATGTTTTTCGGGAATGGCGATCGGTTTTCCGACCATCCGATAAGGATCTCTACCAGCAGCGGAGCGAAAGTTCGCACCGGGTCACTACAACGAGTGGTCGATCAGCGACTTCGGTAACGACGCCTAGATCAACGCGTATAACAGTCCTCAATGGACCTTTTTCGCAACACCCAAAACTGAGAAAGATGACTCTCATTTCAGGTTAAGAAGTCGGGGCGCGCAGGCCTCGTCCACGACCGGCAGGAGTCGCCGCACGGCCGGAGTCCCCAGTAGACATCCGGCAGAAGGGTGATTCGCGTTGCGGTCGAGCCAAACCCGAAAGGTCATCAGGAACACCGGATGTCCGGAAGCCTCGGCCCAGCAGGTCGAAGTAGCACACCACGGCCTGCGCGCCGCCGTGGTCGCGCCACAGCGGGCTGGAACCAGTGCGTGTTCGCGCGAAGGAAGTCATCGACGTGATCAACCCGGGCGACCGGTGGACGTCGTAGAGGTAGAACTCCATCCACTTGCTGCCGCCGCCGGACCAACTTCACGTTCCGCAAGCCTGAGACCCACAATGGACACGTGTGCCCCGCCCGGAGCGCCGAAAGCCCCCGCCGACGTGCGTCGACAGGGGCTCCGAACTGCGAGAGCTGGTGCGCGATACTGGGATTGAACCAGTGACCCCTACCGTGTCAAGGTAGTGCTCTCCCGCTGAGCTAATCGCGCCGAGCGGCCCGGCCGCTTGCAGGCACCAGCCTAGCGGAGCCCCCAGCGCGGGCGTGCACCACCCCGCCCTCACACCTGGCGCTCGAAGGTGACCAGCAGACCCTCGACGCCACCCGGGCCCAACCGGCCCTTGACGTCCGCACCAGTGATCGCCTTCAGCTGCCAACCGTCGGCGGCGTGGTCGTTGAGGACCCGCTCCAGCTTGTCGCCGGACATCTTGCCGCCGAGCCACTTCTCCCGGAGCTCCACGACCTTGTACTGGTACGGCATCGGCTCTCCCCGTCAGCGCGAACACGTGTCATGGGGTGAACGATGCGCGGCCGCCGCGGGTTCCGTCAGGGGCCGCAGGTGCTGTCCGGCGCTGGGGCCAAGAACTCGGTGGCGGCCCAGTGCGCGTCGCCGAGATCGCGGAAGCCGCCGACCACGTTGGGCGTCGCGGCCACCTCCGCGCCCTGTCGCAGCTCGCCCACCCGGGCGTTCGTCGAGCTGGGACCGGAGCGGACGTTGAGCACGTCGGCGGTGACCCGGAAGGTGCACGGCTCGGGTCCGCCGAATCGGCTGCCGGCCTGTCCGGTGCCGATCAGGTAGCTCACCCCGAGAACACCGGCGCCGATGAGCAGCAACGAGCGGGGCAGCAGGAACATGGCATACCTCCCTGGTCGACCACGGTCGTCCAAGGCACAGCGTCCGACGCCGGAAGCGGCGACGGAACCCGGAGCACCCGTCGGCACGCCCGGTTCAACGCCTCGGGTGTCGCCCGCCCGGCGTTCGAGCGCAGGCTGTAGCCCGGTTGAATCGCTCGCATGGCCGCGATCTGGACCTTGCCCTTGGCCTGGGCACTCGCCCGACGGCTAGATGAAGTCAACAAGAGGCTGGCAAACTTCTCCTCACTGCCTGAGAATCAAGCGGCCGGACCGCGTGTCCTTCTGTGCGCGAGGGGTTGGTATCGCCCTACCCGCCAAGGAAACTGCGTACGGACCAAACCCGCCGAATTTAGGCCGTACGTCCCGTATTGCAGTTAAGTCACTGATTCACAGCGGCTGGCTGCTCAGCCGTCTTCCGGGCATTCAGGAGGGCGATTGCCTCGGCCAAGGCTATCGCTGCTTGATGGGATCTAGGGCATCAATCCATGTCGGTGATCGCCAGAAGCCACAGCAGGCGGAAGCCCGAGTCGTACACGATCCACGTGCTGTTGAAAACACCAGGAAACCATTCACACCAGGCGTCCGAGGTTTGATAGGCACAAATGCCAGGGCGGTAGCGACCACCAGTGAGAGCCTTGTACGCGGACATCGCCGTGTCCATAGCCGCAGCCCCACGTGCCTCTCGGCCCGTCCCTTTGACTTCATCGGGAAATACGTCGAATCCGCCTGAATCCAAGCAGGTTGCCCAATCGCCCGCGACCCGGTAAGGCCAGACAACACTCCACCCGCGAAGGCGGCGCCCAAAGTCCCTGTACTTAAGCGGGCTGGCAATCCGGAAGTACGGCAACGAATCGCGCACGGATTCATGGGCGAGCACGGACTCGATCACACCTGGACTATTCAAAGCATTGCGACTCGCAAACGAATCGAACACTGGGTGTTCCGCAATGTGAAATCCTGCCAGCTCGGCTCCGCCTTTACGTCGTTCGGTTCGGAGCCACTCGACCATCCTGCTCACCGAACCGTCATCTGGTGTGACATGCGGACGGACTACGAGCTCATTCGTCAGGCTTTCTACCTCGGCCTCAGATGGCTGCGCGGCGCGGATGTTGTACTCCACCATCTTCCAAGTGTGGCACACCCAGCGGTCGCCGGGTGTGCCATGCGAGTGCTGTTTACAAGGTGGCGGCGCATCCCTCCCAGTCTGCGCCATTCGGCCCCTTTGTGTAAGCCGTAATGGTGTCGCGGTCTGCATTATCGGTGACGACCACCGCCTCCTTTCCGACACCATAAACGTAATGCCACTCCGTAGTGCCGTTGGGATCGCTCCCTGGGTTAGTGTTGTTTTTAGCTATGGTAACCAGCCAGCATGCCGCAAATGCGTTCGAGTTGTCGATAGGGTGGCCTGCGTGAATGTGGCGCGCTCCGAATCCTTCGTTTCCGCAGAGCAAATTAACCCGGCCACCCGGGGCATTGTTGAGGGCAAGCACTTCGCTTCCTGCGGGAACATTTGGATCCCGCAAGCAATCATCAATTAGCCGCTCCCGGACCGTTGGATCTTTCGGGAGAATCTCTGCAGAATCAATGTAGTTTCGGGGAGCAGCCCCCGCGTTGCCAGCTAGAGCAGCAGCCAGCCCTCCTGCGACAGTCACGACAGCCAAACCTCGACGCAGCCTGACCGGCATCATCGCCTCATCCTCCAGCATGAATTTGCGGTTCCGGCGCAGTTTTCCATCGGACATTAGGGATCTTCGTGCCCACACTGAGGCTGGTATACCCGGCGATTCACTCAGAACCCGTGAGGAATTCTCTTAGATAACTTCAAGAGCAGAGTCCTTGTGGGTCCTTGTGGCAACCGAACTACCGGGCGATCAAGCGTGACCGGCCGTTGGTCCGCCCGTCGAGGACGACGTTGCGGACGTAGGCGAAGCGGTGCCGCGCCCGGTCTGGGTCGTGCATGATCCGCACGCACCTCGTCGTGCTCGCTGCGGGCGCGAAGCTGGCAGGATCGTCCCCGGCCGTGGTCGCGGCGACCATGATGCGATGAACGCCAGCAGCTCGGATTGCCGTTCTTGCGCGCCAGCTCGATCCAGCCGATCTGGTATCGGCGGACGTAGGACTCCCACTCGGGGTCCCAGGTGACTTCGCCGAATAGCGGCTCGATGATGTCTGGAAGACACCGTTCCAGCTCTGGCTGGAGAAAACACGGCGGATCACTCCGGAGTTCGACGAGGCCGCCCTGATCAAGGCCTCGTTGAGAGCACTCCGACCTGCGCTCCGGACTACCCCGGAAGCGAGCGCAGGTAGACGGTCGACCGCCGCCCTGAGTTTCAGCAGAACCGGCCACCTTGCTCAGCCACTGAGCGTGGTGGCCGGTTCGTCATGTGCCTGTTCAATGCGGCGAAACCCTTGCGTCGCAGCGATTTCCGCACCACCGGGGCCAGCGGCAGAAAAGAGATGTCACAAGTGGGGTATTGCGGAAGGCAACGAGTTCTGCGTCTTCGCCCCCTGACGCCCGGAAAACCGAAACGCCGCCCCCGCGAGGGGGACGGCGTTCTCACCAGGTGCCGAAGATCAGCGGTCGGCCATCTTCTTCTGGAGGTTCTCGTCCAGCGTCGCGAGGAACTCCTCGGTGGTCTGGAACGCCTGGTCACCGCCGACGAGCAGCGCTAGGTCCTTGGTCATCTTGCCGCTCTCGACGGTCTCGATGACGACCTTCTCCAGGGTGTCGGCGAAGCCGACGACCTCCGGGGTCGAGTCCAGCTTGCCGCGGTGCTGCAGGCCCCGGGTCCAGGCGAAGATCGACGCGATCGGGTTCGTCGAGGTCGGCTTGCCCTGCTGGTGCTGGCGGTAGTGGCGGGTCACCGTGCCGTGCGCGGCCTCGGCCTCCACCTTGCCGTCGGCGGTCATCAGGACCGAGGTCATCAGGCCCAGCGAGCCGAAGCCCTGCGCCACGGTGTCGGACTGCACGTCACCGTCGTAGTTCTTGCAGGCCCAGACGTAGCCGCCCTCCCACTTCAGGGCGCTGGCGACCATGTCGTCGATCAGCCGGTGCTCGTAGGTGATGCCCTTGGCGTCGAACTCGGCCTTGTACTCGTTGTCGAAGATCTCCTGGAACACGTCCTTGAACATGCCGTCGTAGGCCTTGAGGATCGTGTTCTTGGTCGACATGTAGACCGGGTAGCCGCGATCGAGCCCGTAGCGGAGGGACGCGCGCGCGAACTCCTCGATGGACTTGCGGTAGTTGTACATCGCCATCGCGACGCCGCCGTCCGCACCGAACTTGGCGACCTCGAACTCGATCGGCTCGCCACCGTCCTCCGGGGTGAAGGTGACGGTGACGGTGCCCGGGCCGGGGACCTTGAAGTCGGTGGCCTTGTACTGGTCGCCGTGTGCGTGACGGCCGATGACGATCGGCTTCGTCCAGGTTGGCACGTAGCGCGGGATGTTGGAGATCACGATCGGCTCGCGGAAGATGACGCCGCCGAGGATGTTGCGGATCGTCCCGTTCGGGCTCCGCCACATCTTCTTCAGGCCGAATTCCTCCACGCGGGCTTCGTCCGGGGTGATGGTGGCGCACTTCACGCCGACGCCGTGCTTGGCGATGGCGTTGGCCGCATCGACCGTGACCTGGTCGTCGGTGGCGTCCCGGTGCTCGATGCCGAGGTCGTAGTAGTCGAGGTTGATGTCCAGGTACGGGTGGATCAGCTTGTCCTTGATGAAGGACCAGATGATCCGGGTCATCTCATCGCCGTCGAGCTCGGCTACGGTGCCCTGAACCTTGATCTTGCTCATGTGGCGGGGTGCTCCTCTCGCGAGAATGCAAGCGGTACAAGCGTACTGCTATCGGCCTCGATTGTGCCCTGTCCCCGTCGCCCACCACCACCCGCGCGGACGCGCGATGCGCCACTGTTCGTGATGCGTGCCCTGTGTCGTGATCTTCTTCTAGGCTCGACACTCGATCGGACGATCTTTGGTTGGTTGGCTGATATTGGAGGGGCCCGTGTCGACTGGACCGACGCACGCAATGAGCGGTGTCGCGGCTTGGGCGGCAGTGACCGCCCTGGCCGACACGCACACGCTGGGACAATTATCCCCGAAGACCTGGGTGGTCGGCGCGACGCTTTCCGCCGGGGCCGCGCTGCTGCCCGACATCGACCACCCCAAGTCGACGGTGGCCAGCACCTTCGGCGCCGTCTCCCGCGGCGCGTCGGCCGGGATCAGCGGCTTCAGCGGCTTCATCTACCGCCTCACCCGCACCAAGCACGACAGCGACCGGGAAGGCACCCACCGCGGCTTCACCCACACCATCGTCTTCGCGGTGCTCGCCGGGCTGATCACCACGGCGATCGCGCAGACCAGCGAGGGCGCCGCGCTCGGCGTGCTGATGTTCTTCTTCGCCGGGCTTGCGGTCCGCGGGCTGCTGCACACCTGGTCCTCCGGCAAGGACGCGCTACTGATCACCGTGGCCTCGGTGCTGCTCACCATCGCCTGCTGGGCCTGGGCCGACGACCAGCCCACCAACGCCGCGGCCTTCGGGGTGGCGGTGATGATCGGCTGCATCGCGCATTTCATCGGCGACGCGATCACCGAGCAGGGTTGCCCGATGCTCTGGCCGGTGCCGCTGAGCGGCATGACCTGGTACCCGGTCGCCCCGCCGAAGGCACTACGGATGAGGACCGGCGGCAAGGTCGAGATGATGCTGGTCGGCCCGGGCCTGACGATCGCCGCCGTGGTTTTCAGCGCGGTCGCCCTCTACCGCGTCGGCGCGGCCCCGTGGCTCGCCCAGCTCGACCTGCCGCCCGAGGTCATGGCCTGGCTCGCCCCGTCCTGACCCGTCGCGAGCCTCCCTGAGGGAGCGAACGGATCGTTCGCGCCATCAGGGAGCCTGTCGCGTTTTCGGCGAAAACGGCTGAACCGAAGTACCAAATCAGGCTCGATCGCCGCCGTTCCTCCACCAGTGGCCGCCTCAGCCGTCATCGATCGATCACGGTACGTGATGGGCGTAATTTTGCGACCGGCTCCAGGTGGCGCGAACAGGCCGTTCGCTTCGAATAGAGACGTCGGGCACCGCAGGATACGACATTTCGCCCATCGCTCGTTCCGGGGCCGATAGGGTACAAGAGCGGCAATCACACCGGCGCCGCCCGAAGCCCCGGAGGGAACATGCGAGCTCGAAAGCGGTTCGTGGTGGCAGCGCTGTCGTTGCCGCTGCTGATCGGCCTCGCCGCGTGCGGCGAGGTCCAGGAAGCCCGGCAGAACCTGCAGAATGCCGACGAGCAGCTCCAGCAGGCTCAGGCCAACCTGGACGCGGCGTCGGCCTGCCTGCGGGCGATCAACGTCGCGAGCTTCATGCCCAACTTCGCCGACCCGAAGCAGGCGCAGGCCGACGCGCAAGCGAAGGCTGAGGAACTGCGCCAGCTGGCCGAGCAGACGGCCGACCAGACGCTGCGGCAGAACCTGATCGACGTCCAGCGGTCCGTGCAGCAGGTCGCCTCCGGCGAGATCACGCTGGAGTCGAGCGCGGAGTGGACCAGCACCCAGCTCGAGAAGTACCGGCAGGTGACCACCACCTGCTCGCAGATCGGCAACTGACGAAACGGCCCATCACCTCCGCGGCTCACCCGATGCGCGGTGTGGCCTCGGTCACCTAGTCTGGGACCGCGGAGGTGATGGGTGATGAAAGCAGCCGTAGGCGACCAACTGCACGTGCACAGCAGGCACGTCGACGAGGCCGACAAGCTCGCCGAGATCCTGGAAGTCCTCGGCGAGGACGGTGCCCCGCCGTACAAGGTGCGGTTCAGGGACGGCCACGAAGGCTTGGTGTACCCGGGCGGCGATTGCTCGATCGAGACGCCCCGTCCCCGCGAGGGCGACTGACCCCGCAAATCGCGGCAAGCGGACTGCGCAGGCGGCGGGCACGACCTGTCGACGTCAGGCGAGCGGTGCACGCACACTCGCGCCGCCACAGGTCCACGATGCCCGCCTACGGGCAGGGCACCCGACGTCCCGGCGGAAATCGTGCGCGTCCGCGGCGAGCGCGTCGGCTGGGTGTAGCGGCTGTTGGAATGTGCTCGTTGAAGCGGACGGACCGTTCGAGCCGCCTACCGAGGCGAGCGGGCCGTTCGCTTCACACCACTTGGCGGGGCGGCACCACCCCCTCCCGCCAGGGCAGCCACCAGAAGCTCAAGGCAAACGATTTCGGGAACGGTCTCTACTGCCAGGGCTGGGCGAGGATCGACTCCACCTCCGCCCGGAACAACGGCTCCGGATCGACGCCCATGGCGACGAACTGCCCCTCCACTTCCAGGCTGACCAGGCCGTGCATGCGCGACCACGCATGCAGTCCGCGTTGCAGCACAGCCGGCGGTGCGGCCGGCCCGCCGCGCAGCTCGCGCCAGGCCGTCAGCTGCCGGTCCAGGATCGTGCGCTCCCCGGGTAGGCCGTCGGGGGCCAGTTCGGCGAACACGTCGAGGAGGGGCCGGAACGCCCGGTCGGCGAGGTCGATGGTGAGTTCCGGGGCCCGGAAGCCCGGCACGGGCGTGCCGAACAGCAGCAGGTACCGGTGTGGCTGCTCCAGGGCCCACGACCGGAACCGCGCGGCGAGCTCGCGGAACCTCGTCGCGGGCGCCTTCCGCCGGTTCGCCTGCACCACGTCGTCCAGCGCGTCGCCGAGGTCCCGGTAGGCGTCCACGATCAGATCCGTCAGCAGCGCGTCCCGGTTCTCGAAGTACCGGTAGAGCGCGGGGCCGGTGATGCCCATCCGCTTCGCGATCGCGTTCACCGAGATCCCCTCCGGCCCCGATTCGGCGAGCTGCTCCAGCGCGACCCGCTTGGCCTCGCCGCGGGTCTGCTCCCGGAACCGCTCGCGCGGGCTGCGCGGCGCTGCTTCCATGCCCTGCCTCCTCCGCTTGACAGCCCAACCGTAACAGGCTCATAGTTATGTTATATGTTCTAACCAACAGAATTAGCTCTAACAGAGAGGCGTCCATGACCATCCCCACCAGCGGCACCGAGATCGTGCTGACCGGCCTCGGCGGGACCGAAGTCGTCACCACGCGCCGCAGCGCGCCGCCCGCGCCCGGGCCGCACGGCGTGCTGGTCCGCGTCGAGGCCGCCGGGGTGGCCTTCGCCGAAGTCCAGATGCTGCGCGGGCGCTACCCGGCACAGCCGAAGTTCCCGTTCGTGCCCGGCTACGACCTGGTCGGCGAGGTCTTCGAGGTCGGTTCGGCGGTGACCTCTTGGCGTCCCGGCCAGCGGGTCGCGGCGATGCCGCGCACCGGCGCGTGGGCCGAATACGTCGAAGTGCGCGACAGCGAACTGGTTCCCGTGCCCGACGACATCGACGCCGCGACGGCGGTCTCGGTGGTGCTCAACGGCGTCACGGCCTGGCAGCTGCTGCACCGCGCGGCGAAAGTCCGACGTGGACAGACGGTGCTCGTGCACGGCGTCGGCGGCGGGGTCGGCATCCTGCTGGCCCAGCTCGGCGTCGCCGCCGGGGTCCGCGTGATCGGAACGGCCTCCGCTCGTCGGCACGAAGCGCTGCGGGACATCGGGGTGGAGCTGATCGACCACCGCACCGAGGACGTCGGGAGCCGCGTCGCGGAGCTCGCGCCCGGCGGCGTGGACGCCATCTTCGACCCGCTCGGTCCGGCGAGCCTGGATCGGTCGTGGCGACTCCTCACGCCCGGCGGCTCCCTGCACGCCTACGGCAGTTCGGCGACGCTGCACGACGACGGACCGTGGTGGCTGCCCTACCTCGGCCTGGGGCGGCGGCTCGCCGGCTGGGAGCTGGCGCGGCTGTTCGGGCGCACGGGCGGCCGCCGGATGCGCATGTACTACGTCAAGCCGAACGCCCAGTTCCGAACGGATCTCGCGGAGCTGCTCCGAATGGTCGCCTGTGGACAGTTGCGGCCCCTGGTCGCCCGCCGGCTGCCACTGGAATCCGCGGCGCGCGCCCTGGACCTGCACATGGCGGGCACCGAGACCGGGCGAATCGTGCTCGTCCCCGGCCTTTCGCTGGATCGCGCCTAGGCCTCGCGCGCGCACCGCCGCGGAAACAGGTCCAGGCCTGCCTCTAAGGTGGTCCGCGACGAGGGGCGTTTGGCTAGGAGGCGGTGAAGTGTTGCGAGACGACCGGCAAGCGGGGGCTCCTGCCGACCTGTCCGCTGTTTTCGGCACCCGTGCAGCGGTTTCCGTCCCGCTACCGCCAGGTGAGGTGCTGACCGAGCAGACCGCTCTCAGCGACAACCCCACCCCGCTGTGCTGGATCAGCGACGCCGCCCCGGTGCCGCAGTTGATCGCCGCCCTCCGAGCCGAGCACAGCCTCACCGGCCTGTTGCCGCTGCTGCTGTGCGACAGCGACGAGGTCTACGGGGAGCGGTGCACCGTCGGTGTCGTGCCGCCGGAACCGCTCGAGCACATCGATCGCTGGCGGGTCGTCGACGTGATGGTCCGGATCTGGGACGGCCTGGTGCAGGCCGACGACGACCTGGGGCCCGCGTACGACCTGGAAGTGCTGGCCCCGTTCGGTTACGCGTGCCCGGGACCGGCGCGGGGCGGGAACCTGCTGGCGGACCCGGATGTCCTGGCCAACCAGCAGTTGCCGCGCTTCATCGACGCCGACACCCGGCTCGCGCTGGTCCCGGTTCAGCGCGGCGCGGACGTGCTGACGGCGCTGGGCTGGTCGGGCGCGGCGAACCACGTGTCGCGGACGGCGGGGCTTTCGGCGATGGCCCGCAGCTGGGAGGAGCGCTTCGGGGCGCGCTTGTTGCGCCTAGGCCCGGACCGGCTCGACCTCAGCGTGGCGGCGCCTCCGCAGGACCCGGACCACGCCGCAGCGGTCGCCGCGGAGCACTGGACCTTCTGCCCGGACCGGATCATCCAGGAGACGGGCACCATCGGGGCCTACGCCCAGGAGATCCGCGGCCGCCGCACCTGGTCCTTCTGGTGGGAGTAGCCCGGGCTGACGTTTCGGCTGCTAACCGCCCGAAGCGCTCGGCGAGCTCCCGCTCCGCGGGCAGCGCGGTACCCTCGCCCAGCTCGTCGATCGAGCAGCTCGATCTTCACCGCGTAGTAGCGCGGAATCCGGCCGTGCTCGGGAATCCCGCTGCGAACCGGCTGATCCGCCCGATGATCGATGCGCACGGCGCTCAGCCCAGCAGCCCGCCCTTGATGGTCATCGCCACAGCGATGATCACCAGCCCGAACCCGCTGTAGAGCAGGACGTCCACAGCTCTGCTGCGGATCGCCAACAACCCGGCCCGCTCCTGCGGGACCATGCCGCGCATCGCCGCCGCGACCAGCAGCGCAACACCGAGCAACACCGAACCCCGCCGCCAATGCCCGAGGGCGATCAGCAGGAGCCCGATCAGCACGCCCAGCAGCACCAGGCCGAACGGCACGTGCACCGAAAGGCGCGACCCGTCGCCGAACCGTTCGCTCACGCCGTTCCTCCCGTGGTGGTGGACTCTAACCGGGGGCACCCCCGGCACGGATCAGCCGGCGTTGCGCTCCGCCGCCTCGACGACGTTGGTCAGCAGCATCGCGCGGGTCATCGGCCCGACCCCGCCGGGGTTGGGCGACACGAACCCGGCGACCTGCACGACGTCCGGGTGCACGTCCCCGGCCAGCCCGGCGTCGGTGCGGCTCACACCGACATCGAGCACCGCCGCGCCCGGCTTGACCATGTCCGCCGTGATCAGGTGCGGCTTGCCTGCCGCCGCGATGACGATGTCCGCGCGGCGCACCTCCTCGGCGAGATCCCTGGTCCCGGTGTGGCAAAGCGTGACCGTGGCGTTCTCGCTGCGCCGCGTGAGCAGCAGGCCGATCGGGCGGCCGACGGTGATGCCGCGGCCGACGACCGCGACCTGCGCACCGTTCAGTGGCACGTCGTAGCGGCGCAGCAGCTCGATGATGCCGCGCGGGGTGCACGGCAGCGGTGCCTCCTCGCCGAGCACCAGGCGCCCCAGGCTGATCGGGTGCAGCCCGTCCGCGTCCTTCTCCGGCGCGATGCGCTCAAGCAGCGGCCCGGCGTCGAGGTGCTTGGGCAGCGGCAGCTGCACGATGTAGCCGGTACAGGCCGGGTCGGCGTTGAGCTCGTCCAGCACCGCCTCGACGTCGGCCTGACTGACGTCGGCGGGCAGGTCCTTGCGGATCGACTTGATGCCGACCTTGGCGCAGTCGTTGTGCTTGGCGCGCACGTAAGACTGCGAGCCGGGGTCATCCCCGACCAGCACTGTGGCCAGCCCTGGTGCGTGCCCCTGCTCGACGAGCCGGGCGACCCGGGGCCGCAGCTCGTCGAAAATCGCGTCCTTGGTGGCCTTGCCGTCCAGAATCGTCGCGCTCACGGCTGTTCATCGTGGCAGACGGCGCGCGGACCGTCCCGCCCGGTCCGGCATTGCGGCCACACCGACGGCCACCAACGTGAGCAGCACGCCGAGGAACGTGGACGTCGAGATGCCCGCACCGGCCGGGGCGAACACGTCGAGCAGCAGCGCGCCGACCAGCTGACCGGCGATCATGCCCAGGCTGAGCACCAGCACGCCGGTGAAGCGCACCAGCGCCACCGACCCGCCGATCACCAAGGTCCCCAGGAAACCGCCGGTGTAGAGCCACGCATCGGCCGGCAACGGCGGCAGGCCGCGCAGCACGACCTCGACCGCGAACGCCAGCGCGACGGCTGTCATCCCGACGCCGAAGTTGAACATCGCCGCGAACACCGTGGAGTCCACGGCCTGCTTCATCCGGCCGTTGACCGCCGCCTGCAAGCCGAGCCCGATCCCGGCCAGCGCGGGCAGCAGCACCAGCCAGCTCGCTCGACCGCTTCCCAACTGCGTGGACACCGCGATCACCACCGCCACCAAGGCCAGCCCGGCCCCGAACAGCCGCGCCGGGGTCACGTGCTGGGGCCGGCCGGACCCAATCCGAGCCGGTCCACCACAAGGCCGCTGCTGATCTGCCCGGCCACCACCGCGACGGTGAACATCGCGACGCCGAGCGCCGTCGCCGCCATTCCCTGCGTGAACACCAGATATCCGCCGCACACGCCCCCGAGGCACTGTCATGGCCGCAGACCATCCGGTTTGCGCAGCTCGGCGCGGAGGTTCCGCCAGCCGCGCCGCGCCTGCGGGATCACGAAGGTCGCCGCCACGAGCACGACGAAACCGCACAGGAACGAGATCAGCCCGGCGGCGATCCCGTCGTCCATCCGCGCTCCGAGCGTGCCGTTGATCCGCGCCTGGATGGCGAGCAGCACCCCGACCCCGGCCGCGCCGAACATGCCGAGCACTCGTTCCCGGGTCTTCGGCCGGTCATGCGTTCGCCGCACGGAAGTAGCAGTCACGTAACCGAAGTCTGCTCCGTCTCCGGCAGCGCACGCGATGCCCGAACGCTGTGATGTACGACAAACCCGAAGCCCAGCAACGCCAATCCGGCCGCCGCCGCGGCAGCCGCCGCCGGGCCGGAGACGTCGAGCATCCAACCCGCCAGCGGGGCGGCCAGCGCGCCGCCCAGCATCGTCGCGCTGGCCATCCAGCCGAACGCCTCGCTGCGCCGCTCGACCGGCGTCAGGTCCGCCAGCCGCCCGTTGCAAGCGGCCAGCGTCGGCGCGATCGCGGTGCCCCCGACCAGCAAGATCGCGCCGACCAACCACGGCGAACCCGGATCGGCGATCGGCGGCAAAGCGGGCACCAGGGCGGCGAGCCCGAGCGCGGCGAGCAGGACGCGCAGCCAAAGCCGCGGGCGCGCCGCGAAACCGCCCGACACCAGGCCACCGGCCAGCGAACCGACCGCCCACACCATGGCCAGCAGCCCCGCAAGCTCCAGGGCGCCCCGCTCTCGGGCCCAGCCGACGAGCATCAGGTCCACCGCGATCAACCCGCCGACCAGCAGCGCGAAGAACAGCAGCAACGACGTGAAACCCGGCACCCGGAACAGCGACCCGGTCTTGCCGGCACCGCTCGCGCCGTCCCCCGGCGCCTCGCGCATCCCCGCGCGCAACAGCGAAGCAGCGAACATCGCCGCACCGAGAGCCGCCCAGGCCGCGCAGGACAACATCGCGGCGACCGGACCCCAAGCGGCCACCACGAACGACGCCAGCATCGGCGCGATCACGAACAGCAGCTCCTGCAGCGTCGCCTCCACCGCGAAGGCCGCCTCCCGCGCCGGACCGTCGGTCAGCCGCGGCCAGATCGCCCGACCGACTTGCGTGATCGGCGGGTGCGACAGCCCCGCGAGCAGCGCCACCGGCAGCATCAGCCACCACTGCGCCGGATCCACCCAGCGCGACACCACGACCATCGCCGCCATCCCGAGCCCGGAACCCAGCCCGGTCACCACTAGGAGGCGCGGCGCCGAACTGCGATCGGCGGCCCGGCCGCGCAGCGGTCCGGCGATGGCCTGACCTGCCGTGACCGTCGCCCCGATGACGCCGCCGATGGCGTACGACCCGGTCCAGTCGACGACCAGGAAGGCCAGCACCATCGCCAGGGCAGGCATGTGCAGGCGCCCGAGCAGGCTGAACGCCATCAGGCTCGACGCATGCGGAACCGCCGCCAGAAGTCGATAAGGACGCAGCACACGACTCACTCTGGCGTCTGGCACGCCCGTACCGCTACCGAATTTCGTCGACCATCCGCCTCGGCCGGACCACCGCTGGTCCGATCCACCTGGTGGTGTGATGTTCATCCGGCCGCCCAGCAGGCAGGCTCTCGTGACGAGATCACCGCGCGATGTGATGAGGATCTTGGAGGTGCGCACGTGTCCTGGACCAACAGCGCTGAACTCGCCCACAACTCACATCACCGGGTTCGCGTCGAGTAGCGTCTTGGCCGGGGTGGAGTCGGGTTGCTTCGTCGAGAGGGGGAGGATGTCGCCCATGTCGCGTCCGACAGCGATCAGTCCGGAAGAGCAGGAGCAGATCGCCCGCAGGATCGGGGTTCTGCTGTTACAGGGCGCTCCCGAGGACTGGCAGGAGATCACGGTGGAGTACCGCGCCACCGGTGAGTACCACGACCTGCTGGGTGAGGTGGCCGTGCAAGACGGCAGTTCCCGCCCCTGGGAGCCGCCGATCGAACTGCAGGAGATCTTCGAGCGCCTGCGCGAAGGCATGTACCGGCCCGACGTGGGCACCTGGCTCAGCGCGCTCTACGTCGTCGAACGTCCATCGAGCTACCGGATCGACATCAACTTCGATTCCGAGCCCCTCTGGCAGCGCCCGCTGCCGCGCGCCGCGTACGTCGACGAACTGCGCCGCTACCCGCGCGCCGAGGAGAACGTCCCGGACTGGATGCGGGAGCGCTTCGACGGCACCCCTGTCCAGGCCTCCGAAGCACCGACCGCCGAGCAGTCGACCGTGGAGCCGCCGGTCGCTGAGGCACCGGTGGTCGAATCCGCCGCCCCCGGACCCGCTGCCCCCAAACTCGTGGACGCCGGACCCGCTGTCGCCCAGGCGCCGATCCCGGAGCCGGGGATCGCCGAACCGGCCGACGGGTTCCAGGTGGCCAACGTCTTCGACGACTACGACGAGCAAGGCCGCCCGGTGGTCGCCGACCGCCAGCCGGTCCCGGCCGAGGAAGTCGCGGCGCTGCGCCAGTACCTGGAGAACGCCCCGGTCGTGCTCGCCTCCCGCGAGGACGAAGAGGACCAGCTCGACCCGGAGCGCGCCGCCTCGGTGCCGGGCACCTGGCACACCGACGGCGCCTGGCTCTGGCCGGGCGCCATCGCGTACTACCTGACGCAGTACGGGGTGCCGCCGGAAGCCGAACTCGTCGAGCACATCCGCAGCCGCGGCTTCCAGCTCGTCGAGGTCGACGACGTCACCCGCGACGCAGCGGTCAGCGAACTCCTTGACCAGCCTGTCGACGAACTCGACAACGGGCTCGACAACGAATTCGACAACGAATTCGACAACGGACTCGACGACGGACTCGACGACGGACTCGACGACGAGCCGGAGACCTCGTCTGCCAGGCCGGAGCCCATTCCGGAGCCGGACTTCGACGACGAGCCCGAGCGCGCCGAGCCGACCGGCGGATCCCGGCACGTGCTCGACGAGGCCGAAGCGCCCGACACGCAGGAAGTGCTGGCCAAGCTGCACGACCGGCTCACCGACCACCGGGTGGACGGTGCCGGCTACCGCATCGGGAGCCACAGCCCGGACGCCCGCTGCTTGATCGAGGACGGCGCGGACTGGGTCGTCACCGCCGGTTCCGACGGCGGCGAAGAAGTCCGGTTCGCCCGCGTCGACCACGCCGCCGCGTACCTGCTGGGCAGCCTCCTAATGGACCGGCCCGCCAGCGCTGCGGCGCCGGGCCCCGCCCCGGTGGCCGACCTCCCGCAGCGTTCGGCGCCGGACGTTCCCGACCTGCCGCAGCGCTCCGCGCCCGAGGCTCCCGACCTCCCGCAGCGCTCCGCGCCAGAAGTCCCCGACCTCCCGCAGCGCTCCGCGCCCGAGACTTTCGACCTCCCGCAGCGCTCCGCGCCCGACGTTCCCGACCTCCCGCAGCGCTCGGTGCCAGAAGTTCCCGACCTGCCGCAGCGCTCCCCGGCAGAACCGGCCGCTCTGCCGCAGCGTTCGGCGCCGGAACCGGAACTCGGCGGGGCGAACCCGCTGTTCACCGCGAACCAGGAGCCGGCGGGTGCGCCGCCGGAACCATCGAGCCAGGAACCCGCGGCCCAGGCCGGGGACTACACGCCCCGGTTCCAGTCCGCACCGAGGCTGGACCGCCCCGCACAGCCCCCGGCTGGTCCGACGGCACCGCCGTCGCCGCCGGTCGGGCAGCCCGCGCAGCCGCCCGTCGGCGGACCGGGCGCGCCGCCGCCCCTGCCGAAGCGCCAGCCGCGCCGGGAAAGCGGCGCTCCGGTGCCGCCAGGTTCTGCTCAGGGCCCGGCCGGCGGCGCGGAGCGGCGCCCAGGCCCGGGTGGGCTCGGCATGGCCGGCCCACACCGGCAGGGACCGCCGCCAGGGCTGTCGCGTCCGCCGCAGGGCGGCCAGCCAGGTCAACCGCAGGCTGGGCAGCCGCAGGCTGGGCAGCCGCAGGCTGGGCAGCCCCAGGGCGGGCAGCCCCAGGGCGGGCAGCCCCAGGGCGGGCAGCAGATCCAGCCGCTCAGCGGTGAGCCGCCGCTGACGCTGTACCGGGACCGGCGGATCGTGATGTTGCAGCCGGGCACCGAACTGGACCGGTTCGGCGAGCCGAACGGCAACGTCACGTACACGATCCGCACGCCGTACACGCACCGTTCGCTTCCGCCGCAGTGGTCGAACCGCTCGTACTTCGCGTACCGGGTGCAGCGGCCGCTCCAGGCGATGCGAGGCACCGCGGTGCCGTGGTTCGAACAACCCGGTGGCGGCACGGCGTTCGTGCTCCCCGCAACGATCAGCGAACTCCTCGCGGACGGCACCCTGGCCGAAATGCCGGCCAACGACCGCCCACCCATGGAGTAACCCGATCCCGTTCATCAGCGGTCGAAGCGGCCCGACCCAGCTGCGGCGAGGAACCCCTGCGGCTGGGTCGGGCTGAACACCAAGACACCTGCTCCGGAGCCTTCGAATCCCGCACGGCACCCCCCCCGGCACGTTCAACGCCGACTCCACGCAAGTGCCTTGCTCTGTGCTGTACGTGCTCTTTCGCCATAAGGCACTGGAAAGATCCGTCACATCGCGCTTTTCCCTCGGGCATGTTCACAGGGACGAAGCCAGGTTATCCATGAAATGCGCGGTTTCCCGCAGCGCTAGCGCGACGTCGGTCATCCGCTCGAAGAGCCGGATGTAGTACTTGATGTCAGTGGGACGCTCCATCTAGACCGCGCCGCGCTGGTTCTCCAGGTAGACGGCATGCATGTCGTCGAATCACTCGGCGAACCGCAGCAGGTGAACGGACTCTGCATGCCGGGGTACGCGCCCGCGTCGAACGGAACGACCTGAATCGTGATGCTGGGTCGCTCCGCGAGCTCCACGAGGTGGCGGATCTGGTCGCGCGTGGCATCGGTGCCGCCGACCTTTCGGCGCAGCGCCGCTTCGTCGAGCACCACGCGGAGTTTGGTCGGGCTGTCTTCCCGATTGACCCGGTCCTGACGTGCGCGGCGGAACTCGACTTGCTGCTTGACGCTCTGCTCCGTCGCCTTCGGACCCAGTTCCAAGAAGGCGGCTGCGTACTCCGGGGTTTGCAGCAGGCCGTCGATGAAGTTCTGCGAGTAACGCCAGACCTCCTCGCTCGACGACCTCCCCTGCCAAGTCGACGGATTGCGGGGAAGGGTTAGTCGACTCGGAGGCCGTGGGCGGCTGCGAAGGCGAGGGCCGTCATCGTGTCGATGCGGGCTCCCCTGAGGTTCGCCTGCACGAAAGCATCGGCGTCGATCCGGGATTCCCTCAGGTCCGCCTCTTCCAGGCGGGCGCCGAGCAGGCGGGCACCCGTGAAGTCCGCTTCGCGCAGGTCGCAGCGGCGGAGGTCGCATTCGGTGAGATTGGCTTCGCGGAAGCGGATTCCGCGCAGGTCCATGCCGCGCAGATCCGCTTTGCCCATGCCCACCAGCGTCAGGTCCGTCTCGCGCAGCGTCCACGCGCGCAGGCGGCAGTCCACGAAGCTCGACCCCAGGAGGCTGCATCCATCCAAAGTGGACTTACCGAACACCGTGCGTTCGAACTTGCAGGACCGGAAGGCCGTGGCGACGTGCTTCGAACCGTTGAGATCGGTGCCGGTGAACACGCAATCGGTGAACACGCAATTGCGGGTGCTCAGCCCGGACAGGTCGGCATCGGTGAAGTCGCAGCGCTCGAACGTTCGCCCCTCCCACTGCTCGTCCGTCAGCACCGCGTCCTGGAAGTCCTCGCCGACCGCGCTCGTCATGCCCCTAGGGTGGCACGCGGCACCGACGTTCCCGGAGGCACCGTCTCCTGGGGTCACGAGACGGTCCAGCCGGTGGCGGGCGGCCCACCGCTCGGCCGCCGCCATCAGGACGTCGGTCGCGGGAGCCTTGATCTGCGCGTAGCCCGACAGGTCCGGCGCGCTCACCGCCAGCCGCTGCTTGAACGCCCCCCACGCTCGACGAGCAGGTTCGTCGGCTCGCAGGTAGTCCGTAAACAACTCGGCCCTTAAGGACCGGGCTTTTAAGCGGCTCGGCCCGTGGGGGCTTTGCTTGCGCTCCCGTCTCACCGCTGGCTGTGCTGAGACGGGTCGCATACACACCTAGCCGGTGGGATCGGGCATGTTTACAAATACCCACGCCGAGCGTGCGCGGTCGCGCATGTTGACCCCGGCGACGACGTCAGCGGGTCCAGCGAGACCACACCGACGACACGAGAAAAAGTCCCGATTGGGCCTGTTGGCCCGCTCGGTGTGACCACACAGCGGGCAGTGCTGCGAGGTGTAGTGCAGCAGCCATGCGTGGGGCGGTACCCAGCAGGCGTTCGAAGCGATCCGGCCCCGGCCGCGAGGCGGTGGACGGTTGCTCTTCGGCGAGGCCTTCCGGGACGAGACGCCGATGCGTAGCGACCTCGGCGTAGACCTGTCGCTCGCCGATCTGGTCGAGCTCACCGAGAAATGCGGATTCCGCATGCTGCGGCTCGCGACTGCCAGCACCGACGAGTGGGACAGTGGGGACAGCTTCGAATCCCGCTGGTGCGGCGCCCTGGAGAAGTGGCTGTTGGACAATCCCGACGCAGCCGCGCGACGGAGTCCGCGCCCTCGCCGACGAGGCACCGCGCCACGTGGCTGCGCGATACCGCGGTGCCCTCGGCTTCGCCTACCTCGTGCTGACCCCGGACTCGTGAACGATCACGGCACGACGACCACCGGGCGGACCGCCTCCACCACCAGGGTCGCCGGCACGGTGCCAAGCAGGCCACCGCGGCGGCGGGACCTGCCGACCACGATCAGATCCGCCCGGTACTGCTCCGCGACCTGCTCCAGGCCGACCGCCGGGTCGCCGCGGTGGTGCACGAAGTCCCAGTCGATGTCCACCCACTTCAGGTGCGACACGACCTCCTTCTTCAGCTCCTCGACCAGGCTCTCGGCTGCCTCGCTGGCCACCGCGACGCCCATCGGCGACCAGTAGGCCACGCCGCCCACCGCCTCGACGTAGACCAGCACCAGGCGGGCGCGCTCCCGCCTGGCAAGGCCGGCCGCCCACGCCGCGGCGTGGAAGCTCGCCGGGGAGCCGTCCATGCCCACGACGATGCCGCCCAGTCCGTCCTTGCCGATCTCGAAATCACGCTTGGTTTTGTCGCCTTCGGCCACGCGGAGATGGTAGTGGGCGCGCGCCGAGCAGTTGGACGCATGCGACACACTCGAAACGCGAACGGCGCACAAACCCCCTCCGACCTCGAACGTCGCGCATTGGACGCGGTGGACGCGAACGGATTCTGAACGACCTGTGAGAACTCGTCGCGATCCCCAGCGTCGGCGGCACCAGCGGCGAGCACGACGCCCAGCAGTGTGCGCCGACAAGCTCGGCGCGCTGAGGCACCGGGTGGACCACTGGCGCATCGACGCCCGGGCGCTCGCCGAGCAGCCCGACTTCCCAGGGCAGGAAGCCGACCGCGACGTCGCCTACGGCTGCGTCGGCGTGCACGACGACGGCCCGGAGCCCGCGTTGGTGTTCTGCGGGCACACCGACGTCGTCCCGGCCGACGACCTCGACCGGCGGCCGAACCGCGACCCGTACGCGTTGCGGGTCGAGAACGGCATCGCCGCTGGTCAAGGCACCTGCGACATGAAGTGCGGGCTGGCCGCGATCTTCGGTGCGCTGCAGGCCCTGTGCACGGCCACCGATCGGGCTCGCCCGGTCGGTGGCCGTGCACACCGTCGTCGGCGAGGAGGACGGCGGGCTGGGCGCCTTCGCGACGCTCCAGCGCGGACATCGCGGTGCCGCTTGCGTCCTGGCCGAGCCGAGCTTGGGCACGATCGTGGCGGCGACCGGCGGGTCACTCACGTTCCGGCCCGAAATCACCGGTCAGAGCACGCACGGATCCACCCGCTACCGCGGCGTGAACGCGTTGGACAAGCTCGCCGAACTGCTGCCGGTGCTGCGCGAGCTGGAGGCCCGCCGCAACGCGGACCCCGACCCGCTGGTCGCGCACCTCGACGTGCCGTATCCGCTGTCCATCGGCATGGCGCGAGTCGGCGACTGGGCCAGCACGGTGCCGGACCTCGCGATCGCCGAAGGTCGCTACGGCGTCCGCATCGACGAGTCGATCGACGCCGCGAAAGCCGACTTCGCCGAAACCATTGCGCAGGCGTGCGCCGCGGACCCGTGGTTGGCGGAGCACCCGGTCTGGGTCGCCTGGCCGGGCGGAGTCTTCGCCAGCGGACGCTGCCCGAAGGACATCAACTGCTCGCCGAAACCCAGGACGCCGTCGCCGCGGCCGGGGCTCCCCACCCGTCGGCGGTAGATGCCCCGTACGGCACGGACCTGCGGCTGTACGCTGCCGCCGGAATCCCGACGCTCCAGTACGGGCCCGGCGACATCCGCTACGCGCACGACGAACACGTCGCGATCATGGAGCTGGAGAGGGCCGCGCGCGCTTACGCCCTGCTGGCAATCCGCCGCTGCGGCATCGCCTGACCTCCTGCGATGTCCTGAGTCCTCTGCTCGGGCGGACTCACCGAAATTTCCCGCGACGTCAGCGGTCAGGAGCAACATCGCCCGGCATCGCCATGTCGGGGACACCGCAGCATCGAATGCCCGGGCCACGAAAGACGGGCAGCCAAGGCGAACGACGTGCTGCACCGGCATGTTGAGCTACCAAGGGCGCCTCCTGCGCATCCGGCTGGGCGAGGGGTTACTGACAGTTCCGGATCCTGTGTCAATGTGTGACAGAGCGTGGTGTGGCGTATTGCTTGCTGACCGAGCGAAAGCCAAGCCCGGTCAGCAGTTTTTCCTGCGGCGGCAGGTGAAACACGTCAGGTACCGCGAGTTGCGTGGGAACCGCCGCAAGGCCAAACGCACGTGGAGACCGTGTCAGACCAGCGTTCGTGCTGGCAGTGGTCGAGGAAGCGTGAAGGCCACCAGTCTTCCTGGTGGTCAACGCAGGTGGCGCGAGTCATCTGCAAACGGAACGTTTTGACACGTTTCGTGAACGGTGGACAGGGATTTCGAATGGCCCGGGCACGCGTGCCGGCACGCACGTCGTGCCCGAGCTCTGGCGTTTCCGTTGCCTCCGGTCAGGTTTCGGAACCACACTCTGGGAGGGAGAAGTGTTCTTCCGCTGCCGGTCGGGCATGGTCGACGCCGGGTTCGGTGGCCGCAGTGGCCGGCGAGATGCGAGGCTCGCCGTGGCTAGTGGAAGTCGCGCGAGGTCGAGGGGATGCGCACTTCCAGTTTCTGCAGCCGGTCAGCTCTCAGATTGATCACTCCTTCCGCTCGTTCGACGATTCCGCGCACCAGCAACGCCGCGCTGGTGCGCCCGACCTTTCGGTAGCGCGCCCACAAACCCTGCGAGCACATGACGTTGACCATTCCGGTCTCGTCCTCCAGGTTCAGGAACGTGATGCCGCCCGCCGTCGCCGGCCGCTGCCGGTGGGTCACCGCACCGCCCACCAGCACCCGGGTTCCGTGCTCCACTTCGGACAGTTGCGACGCCGAGAGCGCCCCCAGCTCGTCCAACCTGGAGCGGACGAACTGCAAGGGGAAGCTGTCCGGCGACACCCCGGTGGCCCACACATCCGCGGCAGCCATCTCCACGCCGTCCATCCCCGGCAACGCAGGGGCGGCGGCCGACGCGGTGGTGCCCGGCAACCGATCCGGCCGGTCGCCGGCAGCGGCGGCGGCGTTCCACAGCGCCTCCCGCCGGGACAGGCCGAAGCAGTCGAAGGCGCCGGCGGTCGCCAACGCCTCCATCTGCGCGGCAGTCAGATGCGTTCGGCGCGCCACATCGGCCATGTCGCTGTACGGGCCGTTTTCCGCACGTTCGGTGACCAACCGCTCGGCGGCGCCTTCCCCGAGCTTGCGCACGGAAGCCAGCCCCAGGCGCACCGCCCGCTCGCCTTCGCTGGCTTCATCCGGCTCCAGGTCTGCCTGGGCCCGACTCGCATTGACGTCCGGTCCGCGCACCCGCACCCCGTGCCGGCGGGCGTCCGCGACCAACGACTGCGGCGAGTAGAAACCCATCGGCTGGGCCTTGAGCAGCGCCGCGCAGAACACCGCCGGGTAGTAGTGCTTGAACCACGCGCTGGCGAAGACCAGCAGCGCGAAGCTCAGGGCATGGCTCTCCGGGAAGCCGTAGTTCGCGAAGGCCAGCATCCGCTGGTAGATCCGCTCCGCCAGCTCCCCCGAAATGCCCTTGGCCGCCATCCCCTCGAACAGCCGCCCCCGGAGTCGCTCCATCCGCTCCGCGGAACGCTTGGCCCCCATCGCCCGCCGCAGCTGGTCTGCCTCGGCTGGGGAGAAGCCCGCGACGTCGACCGCGAGCTGCATCAGCTGTTCCTGGAACAGCGGAACGCCAAGGGTCTTCTGCAGCGCACCGGCCATCGACGGGTGCTCGAAATCCCACTCTTCCAGCCCGTTGCGGCGCCGGATGTACGGGTGCACCGAACCGCCCTGGATCGGGCCCGGCCGGATCAGCGCCACCTCCACCACGAGGTCGTAGAACTCCCGCGGCTTCAACCTCGGCAGCGTGGCCAGCTGCGCGCGGCTCTCCACCTGGAACACCCCGACCGCGTCGGCCCGCCGCAACATCTCGTACACCGCGTCGTCGTTCAGGTCCAACTCGCCGAGGTCGACCTCGATCCCGTGGTGTTCGAGGGCCATGTCGATCGCGTAGTGCAGCGCCGAGAGCATGCCGAGGCCCAGCAGGTCGAACTTGACCAAACCGACTTCCGCGCAGTCGTCCTTGTCCCACTGCAGGACCGTGCGGCCGGGCATCCTCGCCCACTCCACCGGGCAGACCTCGCTGACCGGCTGGTGGCAGATCACCATCCCGCCGGAGTGGATGCCCAGGTGCCGGGGGAAGCCCATCAACTCGCCAGCCAGCCCGCGCACCGGATCGGGGATCTCGGAGTCCTCGGGCAGCGGTCCCCAGTGTTCGATCTCCTTGCTCCAGGCGTCCTGCTGACCGGGCGAATAGCCGAGGGCCCGCGCGACGTCCCGCACCGCGGACCGCGGCCGGTAGCTGATCACGTTCGCGACCTGCGCGGCGTGCATCCGGCCGTGCTTGCGGTAGACGTACTGGATCACCTCCTCGCGGCGGTCCGACTCGATGTCCAGGTCGATGTCGGGCGGCCCGTCCCGCTCCGGGGTGAGGAACCGCTCGAAGAGCAGTCGGTAGCGGACCGGGTCGGCGTTGGTGATCCGCAGCGCGAAGCACACCGCCGAATTCGCCGCCGAACCCCGCCCCTGGCACAGGATCCGCTGGTTCCGGCAGAACTCCACGATGTCGGACACCACTAGGAAGTAGCCGGGGAACTCCAGCTGCTCGATCATCGCCAGCTCGTGCTCGATCTGCCGGTAGGCCGCAGGGTTGTCCTGCGGCAGGCCGTACCGGTCGAGCGCGCCCTGGTAGGTGAGTTCGCGCAGCCAGCTCGCCTCGGTGCGGCCCGTCGGCACGTCGAACGGGGGCAGCTTCGGGGCGACCAGCTTCAGGTCGAAGGCGAACTCCCGGCCTAGTTCGGCGGCCCGCTGCACGGCCCCCGGATAGCGGGCGAACATCCCGGCCAGCTCCGCGCCGGAACGCAGGTAGTTGCCCGCCCAGGCGGGCAGCCAGCCGTCCATGTCGTCCAGGCTGCGGCGGGCCCGGATCGCCGCCACCGCGGAGGCCAGCCGAGCGCGTTCCGGCCGGGCGAGGTGCGCACCGGTGGTGGCCACTGTGGACACCCCTGCGCGGTCGGCGAGCTCGACCAGGGCGTCGTTGCGCTCCGAATCGGCGGGCAGCCCGTGGTCGGTCAGCTCCACCGTGACGTGGTCCCGGCCGAACAGCTCGATCAGCCGCTCCAACTCCGCGGTGGCCGCCGCCGGACCGCTTTCGACGAGCGCCGCCGGGACGGCGCCCTTTCGGCACCCGGTGAGCACCTGCCAGTGCCCCGCTGCCGCCTCCGCGAGCCGCTCCAGCTCGTACACCGGACGTCCCTTCACCTCGCCTGCCAACTGGGCTTCGCTGATCGCCCGGCACAGGCTCGCGTAACCGGCCGGATCGTGAGCCAGCACCAGCAGATGCCGGCCTTCCGGATCCGCGACCCCGTTCTGCGGCGCCGGAAGTCCTAGGCTCAGCTCCGCGCCGAACACGGTGCGCACCCCGTGCTCTGCCGCGGACTCGGCGAAGCGGACCACCCCGTACAGCCCGTCGTGGTCGGTCAGCGCGATCGCCTCCAGCCCGAGCCGCGCCGCCTCCGCCGCCAGTTCCTCGGGGTGGCTCGCGCCGTCGAGGAAGCTGAAGTTGGAGTGCGCGTGCAGCTCCGCATAGGGCACCACTGGTGCGGCGTCCACGCGCTGCGGAGTCCACGCTGGACCTTCGTTCTCGCCGCCGGGCCGCCTCTCGTCGCGCAGGCGGCGCCCGGCGGGTAAGGGCGGTCGCCCGGAGAGCGCCTTCTCCAGGTCAGACCACGTCTGGGGCGGGTTGAACCAACTCATGAAGCCAGTGAACTCCTGTTCGAATCATCGACGCTACCAAATAAGCCGCACTCCACTCGAACGAGTGTTCGCCACTATCGATAGGCGCCCTGCACCCACCACCGGCCCCCTTCGTGCACCAGCAGCAGCGCCACTTCGCCCGCCGCATCGTCGGCACCGGCGGCCGCAGCCGGGTCCGCCTCCGGCTCGAGCACGACCTGAACCCGCACCGACGACCGCGGCGGCACCTGCACCGCCGGCGTCGTCTGGCCCGCTCCGTCCGCCAGCAGCTCCGCCCACCAGCGCTCCGCCACCGGCCACGGCCCGGCCCAGTTGGACACCGCTCGCGACCGCCCGCCCGACACCCCCACGCGACACGGCGCGGCGGTGAGCCGATGCCGGTCGGTGACGCCCACCGGATAACCGTCGCCGTCGAAAACCTCCGCAGGCCAGGGCGAATCCGGCACCACAGATGGCGACGGCGACGGAATGCGCCCCGGCCATGGCCGGGCGGCAGGCAGCGCGGGGCGGCGTTCATCGCCCCACGGCACGAACCGAACCTGGTCGCGCAGGTCCCGGCCGCCGCCGAGCACCCCGGTCAGGACCGCCTCCGGCCCCAGCATGCCCTGCACCCGCGCGAGCGCACGCCCGGCGCGGGCGTCCGCTTCCCCGGTCGCGGCGTTGAGCAGGTCGAGCTGCAGCCCACCTGCCCCGACGACCTCCTCCGGCCGCAGGCTCAGCACGCTCACCCCGGCCGTCGGACGCTGCCGACCACTGCGGCCGTTCAACCAGCCGTCGAGTTGCCAGCGCACCCGGTCCGCGGTGGCCGCCGGCGTCAACGGCTCCGCGCACCGCCACACCCGGTGCAGTTCCTCGCCGTGCTCGGTGCGGGCCGAAATCCCCAGCCTGGTGCAGGCCAGCCCGAGTTCGCCCAGCCTGGCGTGCAACTGGTCCGCCAGGATCTTCGCCGCGAACGCGGCTTGGTCCACCCGGTCCAGCGGCGGATCGAGTTCCTCTTCCACCACCAGGTCCGACGGCGGGCGGCGCCGCTCGACCGGCCGCTCTTCCCCGCCCCCGGCCGCGCGGTGCACCAGCAGCGCGGCCCGCCCGAACCGGGTGGACACGTCCGACGAGGACAGTGCCGCGAACTCGCCCACCGTGCGAATCCCCAACCGCCGCAACAGATCCACCAGTTCCGACTGATCGGCGGCACGCTGTCCGTTGAGCTGATCGGTCAGCTGGTCGATCTCCTCGATCGGCAGCGGGGCGAGGAATTCCCGGCTGCGCCCGGGCGCCACGTGCTCGCTGCGCCGAGCCGCCAGGACGGCCGCGAACAGCCCGTCTGCGACGCCGATCCGGCACTCGACACCGACCTGCGCGTCCAACTGGTCCACCACTCGCTCGGCGACGGCCCCCTCGGATCCGAAGTAACGGGCAGGCCCCCGCGCCGGGACCGCCACCAGTCCCGGCCGCACGACCTCCACGCCCGGCATCAGCTCTTCGACCGCCGCCACGACCGGCTCGAACAACCGCACATCCCGGGCCGGGTCGTGTTCGCACACCACCAGTTCCGGACACCGGCCCTGCGCCTCGCGGCGGCGCATCCCGCGACGCACCCCGCTGCCGCGAGCCGTTTCCGAGCAGGCCACCACCCGATTTGCCGCGAACACCGCAGCAGGCACCAGCGGTCCGAGCCCGGCGGCGCGAGCGGCGGCGACCACCGGCCAGTCCGGACACCAGATGACGAGGCGACGAGGCGGCATCATCATCACCCGGCCACCGGCCTCAGCTGCGGCCGGACGATCTCGCCCGGCTCGTCCGCGGGCACCCCGATCGTCCCGTCCCGCGCCGGGAGCAGCAGTCGACACGAACGCGGCCGGGACGCCGCACCGCGCCCGCCCGCGCGCACCGTGACGGCACGTTCCCGCAGGTAGCCATGGCCCTGCCCAAGTCCTTGCCAACTGGCATCGGTGCACCGCAGCTGCACCTCGGCCCCGGACCACGGACCGAACGGCAGCAGCACCGAACCTCGATTGCGCGCCCGCGCCGACAACCGGCGGGCATCCGGATCGGCCACCTGCCTGGTGCCGCCCACCGCCACCAGGTCGACCCCGTCGAGCAGCGCGGCGATCACACCCACCGGATCGCCGCCCGGCCGCGGCACCACCGCGAGCCTGGCGAGCTCCACCCCGGCTTCGGCCGCCGCGACAAGACTTATGCCGGACAACCCCACCACCGCTGCCCACGACCCGTTCGCCGTCGCCTCCGACAGCAGCGCGAACAGCAGTGAAACCGATCCGTGCACCGCCACCGTGCTGCCACGGCGCAAACCTGGCCATGGCAGCACGGCGGCGAGCTCCGTCCGCGTGGGCAGCACCCGGCCCGCTCCCGGGACACCACCCGCCTCGACGGCCGGCACACCCACGGACACCCCGTCAGCCGTGGACGCGCCCAGCGTCGTCAAGGACGCCATCGCGGACATCGCTGCCTCCCCACATGTGACCGTATGGGTGCCCGACCCCGGCGCGGGCACCCATCAGCCGCTGTGGGGAAGACAGCGGTGGAGTCTGCGCTGCGCCTGCACCTGGAACACAGCGCCGACTCCATCGGAGTAGCCGACCCCGACACCGGCCACTTCCGTTATCTCGAACCTCAGTTCGAACAAGGTTAAGTAAACCCTGCGCAGCGGCCCGCGTCAAGACCCATCGCCAGATTGAGTGAACAACTGTTCGAGAAAGGTTTACGCCAAACTTTTGGCTACACTCGACTTATGACGACGATCCCATTAGGAGAAGCTCGCGACCGGCTGTCAGAGGTGGTCGCGCAGGTCGAGAGCACCCATGATCGAGTTGAAATCACCCGGCATGGTCGACCCGCCGCGGTCCTCATCTCCCCCGACGACCTGTCGTCCCTAGAAGAGACCCTGGACCTACTGACCACTCCCGGCGAGGCGGAGGCCATTCGGGAGGGCGTGGCAGACGCGGCAGCGGAGCGCTTCGTTGACACCGAAGAAATCAAGAGTCGCTACCTGCAGTGACCTACACGATCAAGATCACCGCACGTGCAGGGCGCGACCTCGCATGCTTCCCGGAGAAGGTCGCATCGGCTTGCGCCGAGTTCATCTTCGGGCCGCTGGCCGAGAACCCGCACCGGCTCGGCAAACCACTGTTCGGAGAGTTCAAGGGCCTGCACTCGGCTCGACGGAGCGCGTACCGCGTGGTGTACGCGATTCAAGACGACACCGTGGTGGTCGAAGTCGTCCGGATCGCCCATCGAGCCGACGTCTACCGATAGGAAGCAAATGTCGGGAACGCGCACAGCCAGCCCTGCAGAGCAGGCAGCCGCCCTGGCCGCCTACGCACGATTGCAGCGGAACGCTGCTGAGTGTGCCGCATACCTCGACGAGCTTCGACTGACCGAGAAGTCCTGCCGCGACGGACTCGAGAACGCGTTCACCGAGTACCCCGAGCACCAAAAAGCGGGGCGCCGGACCAGCAGTAACGGCCCGGCGCCCCACTCGCGATGATCAGTGCGCGAAGTGGCGCGTCCCCGTGAAGTAGAGGGGCACTCCGGCCGCCTCCGCCGCCGCGATGGTTTCGTCGTCGCGGACCGAGCCGCCGGGCTGCACGATCGCGCGAACCCCGGCGTCCAGGAGCACCTGCGGGCCATCCGCGAACGGGAAGAACGCGTCGGACGCGGCCACCGAGCCCTTCGCCCGGTCACCCGCCCGCGACACCGCGAGGCGCGCCGAGTCGACCCGGTTCACCTGGCCCATGCCCACGCCGACGGTCGCCCCGTCGTTGGCCAGCAGGATCGCGTTGGACTTCACCGCGCGGCAGGCGCGCCAGGCGAACTTCAGGTCCGCCAGCGTGGCCTCGTCCACCGGCGAGCCGGTCGCCAGCGTCCAGTTCGCCGGGTCGTCGCCCTCGGCGTCGATGGCGTCGGAGCCCTGCACCAGCATGCCGCCGGAGATCGCCCGCATCTCGATCCGGCCGCTCTTGGGCGGCTGCGCGGTCAGGATCCGGATGTTCTTCTTCTTGCTCAGCACGTCCACCGCGCCGTCGGCGTAGCCCGGCGCCACGATCACCTCGGTGAAGATCTCGGCGACCTGCTGGGCCATCTCCAGCGACACCTCGCGGTTCGTCGCGATCACGCCGCCGTACGCGCTCACCGAGTCGCACTCGTGCGCCTTGCGGTGCGCTGCGGCGATGTCGTCGGCCACCGCGATCCCGCACGGGTTGGCGTGCTTGATGATCGCCGCGCACGGCTCGCTGTGGTCGTGCGCAGCGCGCCACGCGGCGTCGGCGTCGACGTAGTTGTTGTACGACATCTCCTTGCCGTGCAGCTGTGCCGCGGCCGCCAGCCCGGTCGCTTCACCGCCGGAGACGTACAGCGCGGCGGGCTGGTGCGGGTTCTCGCCGTAGCGCAGCGCGGAGCGGCGCTCCCAGGTCTCCCCGATCCAGCCGGGAAACACCGAGTCGTCCCCGGTCGGCACCTTGCTCATCCAGGACGCGACCGCAACGTCGTAGGACGCGGTGTGCCGGAACGCGGCCGCGGCCAGCTCGACCCGGTCGGCCAGCGTGAAGCCGCCCTCGCGGACCTGCTCCAGCACCCACTCGTAGCGGCTCGGGTCGACCACGACGGCGACGTTCGCGTGGTTCTTGGCCGAGGCTCGGACCATCGCCGGCCCGCCGATGTCGATCTGCTCGATCACCTCATCCGGCGCGGCGCCCGAGGCCACCGTCTGCACGAAGGGGTACAGGTTCACGATCAGCAGATCGAACGGCGCGATGTTCAGGTCGCGCAGCTGGTCGGCGTGCTCCGGGCGGCGCAGGTCGGCGAGCAGCCCGGCGTGCACCCGCGGGTGCAGGGTCTTGACCCGGCCGTCGAGCGCCTCCGGGAACCCGGTGAGCTCCTCGACCGGGGTGACCGGCACGCCCGCAGCTGCGATCGTGCGGGCCGTGCCGCCGGTGGACACGATCTCCACGCCTGCGGCGTGCAGCCCGGTGGCCAGCTCCAGCAGGCCAGACTTGTCCGACACGCCGATCAGCGCGCGGCGAACGGCTCGCCGCTCCTGCGAGTTCGCGGTCACGGGATACTCACCTTCCGTCCCTGCACGGTCCAACCGTGCAACGCCAGCTCTTCCAGGGTGTCGACCAGCAGCCGCCGTTCGACGGCCTTGATCCGCTCGTGGAGGCTCGCCTCGTCGTCGTCGGGCCGCACCTCGACCGCTTCCTGCGCCAGGATCGGCCCGGTGTCCACGCCGGCGTCCACCACGAACAACGTGCAGCCGGTGACCCGAACCCCATACTCCAGCGCATCCCGCACCCCGTGCATTCCGGGGAACGACGGCAGCAGCGCCGGGTGGCTGTTGAGGTACCGGCCGGCGAAGCGGGCCAGGAAGTCGTCGCCGACGAGCTTCATGAACCCGGCGGAGACCACCAGGTCCGGCTCGTGCTCGGCGCAGGCCTCGGTCAGCGCCCGGTCCCAGTCCGCACGACTGGCGTGGTCCTTGACCCGGTGCACGAAGGTCGGCACCCCGGCGCGCTTGGCGCGGGCCAGTCCCTCGATGCCGTCGCGATCGGCGCCCACCGCGACCACCTGCACCGGGAAGCCGGGTGAGCTCGTCGCATCGAGCAGGGCCTGCAGCAGGGTGCCGGAGCCGGACACCAGTACGACGACCCGCGCTGGGCCAGCGGTGGCGAACCGGGTGTGTTGCGAGTGCGCGGCGGCGCTCGGCTGGTCGGGCGTACTCGGGTTCAGCGTTCGCTCCTGACATGCCTCGGCACGATCTCTCGCAGCAGCGTAAGCGCCGATTGCGGTGCCGACGCCACCAGGGCCCTGGCGAGTGGCGCAGCCCTCACCTCCGGTCTTCCCCAGAGAGGTCGCCGTCGAACTCGGTGGGGTCGATCTCGCTGACCTTGCGCACGGGCGGCTCCGCATCCGCGGCCGTGCGGGCTTGCGGAATCGCCGGTTCCAAGTCGTCCGGTTCGTCCTCCACGGATGCGGCGTCGGGCGTCGGGTCGGCGTGATCGCCGTCGGCATCGGCGGTGCTGTCCGCATCGGTGTCCGCGGCGTCACCGGCGGTGTCGGCTGCATCTGCGTTCGCCTCTTCGGGCGCCTCGCCATCGGCCTCCGGACCAGCGGTTTCCTCGGTGGCGAGCTCGTAGATGTCCGGCCCGGCAAGCCAGGTGACGGCGGCGCCCGGAATCGCGACCCAGCACAGTGTCGCCGCGGCCAGTGCGACGGGCCGCAGCGTCACCTGCCCGAACGGACCATTGCCCAGATCGCCTCCCGCGACGTGCGCGAGCAGCAACGTCCCGAGCGCCGCGACCACGGCCGCCACACCGACCGCGAGCAGCCTGCGCGCCAGGCTGCCGGGCACCCGGCGGCAGGCGGCTCCGACGAGGAGCCCGACGACGAGCGGCAGCGCCAGCACGATCGCCCACCAGGCCGCCGAATCGTGCGTCGGCAGGACTGCGAGCAGCGGCAAGTCCGGCACCGGGCCGGGCACGACGTGCAGCGGCTGGACATCGAGCCGACCGATCGACAGGCCCGTCCCGGCGGCGAAGGACCAGCCCGCCAGCACCGCGTTCGGGAGGTACAGGATCGACGCCAGCGTGGTGCCGACCGCGTCACCTGCGGTGTTCCCGAGGCTGGTCATCGCGGCGACCATCGCCGAGCCCGACAAGCAGATCCCGGCCAGCAGCACCACGCCACCGGCCCCGACGAGCGCGGCCAACGCCAGCAGGCCGAGGCGCATGCCCGACCAGACCTCGGCTTCGACCCGCTCCCAGACCAGGTAGATCAGCCCGCACCGGTTCGCCACGCCGGCCGCCGAGGCGATCGTCGCGGTCAGCCCGCAGCTCACGAACGCATCCACCGGGATCGCGTGCACTGGCCCGCCCAGCACCACTGCGATGCCGGCACCTACGAAGGCGTGCACCAGACCCATCGCCGTGATCAACGGCCACGCCTGGTCCGGGCGTCGCAGGCGGGAGCGCCGCGCGACCCAGGCCGATGCGATGGCGATCAGCAGCATCACCAGCGCGGTCGGCAGCAACGGCAGGACGCTCAGCGGAGCGTCCGTGATCTTCAGCGCCGTCTGGTGCAGCGCGAGCCACCCTGGCAGGGCTCCCACCAGCACCACGACCGGGTTGAACTGCGCGCCGTCGGCGGTCGCCATCACCAGCGCGATCAGCCCCGCGGCGATCAGGTAGCCGGCGAGCAGGACCACGACGACGGCCACCGCGAGCAACCACCAGCGCATCCCGGTCCGGCGTTCGCGGGGGCCGTCGGCGATGGCGTGGGGAATCGAGTCGAGCACGGACACGCGGCTGAATGTCGCACTGACATTCCGCCGAACGGGTCACAACACGCCGCAACCTCCGCCCATCGAGCGACACTCTTGGTCCACATTGGACATCGGTACCGAGTCGTCTCGTACCGAACGGGACTGACGCTTGGGGGCATGCCGGGCGGATCACGTCCTAGTCGGTCCTAGTCGTCCGACCTCCTTCGAACGGATCCCGCAACCGAACGGATCCCGCAACGAGGCCGCTTAGCTCGATCGCGAACCGCGAGCCGGCAAAGAACGAGCGCGAGCGGCAGCGCCGCCCGCACTCGTCCAAGCCGAACCGATCAGAAGCTGGGTGGGTTGGCGCCCGGGTGCGGCATCTGCTGGGTGCCCTGCGGACCAGCGCCCTGGCTAGATTGGCCCGATTGACCCGATTGACCCGATTGGCCGGACTGGCTCGGCTGACCGGACTGGCTCGACGGTCCTGGCTGACCAGGCTGGCTCGGCTGACCGGACGGGCTCGACGGCGGCGCGGACTGGCTCGACGGGCCCGGCTGCCCCGGCTGGTTCGAGGGCTGGAAACCACCGGAGGCAGGCTCCCAACCACCGGGCTGCTGGGGCTGGGAACCGGACGCCGGGCTCCAACCGCCGCCCGGCTGACCGAACTGACCGGGCTGGTTCCAAGCAGGCGCACCAGGTCCGCCCGGGCCACTGGGTCCGCCCGGACCACTGGGTCCTCCCGGGCCACTGGGTCCTCCCGGGCCGCTCGGTCCACCGGGTCCACTGGGACTACCGGGACCACCTGGACCGGACGGGCCACCGCGCTTGCCCGGCTGGAACGGGCCGGACTGCCCGAAGGGCGGTTTCGGCTGCGCGGGCTTCGACGGCGCGTCGACGATGCCAGCCTCGATAAGCAGGATGCCGACCACAGCACCCAACTGCGCGATCGACAGCAGCAGTAGCACCACGACGATCCCGCCCGAGGCACCACCGACGAGGTCCTGCAGCAGCGCGAGCGTCGCGTAGGCGGACAGCGGCGCGGCCGCGAACAGCGCGTCCGGCGTCTTCGGCAGGAACCGCAGGCCCGCCAGCGACGCGGAGACGATCAGGGAAAAACCGACGAGGCTGCCGATCGCCACCCCGGCGACCCCGTCGAAGAAGCCGATCAGGTATCCGATCAGACCGGCGCCTGCCGCCACCAGGACCAGGATCTCGTTGAGACCGAGCGAAACGCCGGAGCTTCCCTGGGCTGCCGGCGTCGACTGTCGGGGGAAGGGCGCGGACATGGCTGGACGGACTCCTCGCTTGAACACTCGGGGCGGAGCTTGCTGACGGTATCCAATCAACCGGGCTCGGTGTGCCGGAAGACCGCAAAACCGGGACTTGCCAGCGGTATCGGCCGGGCATGCGTTCCGGCACCGCCGCAAGGTCTCGGACGTCGGGGCGGCACTCGAAGTTCCGCCGGCCGCCCAAAAGCTTTCAGAAAGCCATCGGGGCCGGACTCCCGAAGGCGTCCGGCCCCGAAAACGATGTGCCGAGATCGGGCGCTCAGCCCTTGACGATCTCGCGCATCAGCTTGGCGGTCTCGCTCGGCGTCTTGCCGACCTTGACCCCGGCGGCCTCCAGGGCCTCCTTCTTCGCCGCGGCGGTGCCGGACGAACCGGAGACGATGGCGCCCGCGTGGCCCATGGTCTTGCCCTCCGGCGCGGTGAAACCGGCCACGTAGCCCACCACCGGCTTGGTGATGTTGGCCTTGATGTAGTCGGCCGCCCGTTCCTCGGCGTCCCCACCGATCTCGCCGATCATGACGATGGCCTCGGTCTCCGGGTCGTCCTCGAAGGCCTGCAGCGCGTCGATGTGGGTGGTGCCGATGATCGGGTCGCCACCGATGCCGACGGCGCTGGAGAAACCGATGTCCCGCAGCTCGTACATCATCTGGTAGGTCAGCGTGCCCGACTTGGACACCAGGCCGATCTTGCCCGGGCCGGTGATGTTGGCCGGGATGATGCCGGCGTTGGACTTGCCGGGCGAGATGATGCCCGGGCAGTTCGGCCCGATGATCCGGGTCTTGTTGCCGGTGGCGTTGGCGTGCGCCCAGAAGTAGGCGGAGTCGTGCACCGGGATGCCCTCGGTGATGACCACGGCCAGGCCGATCTCGGCGTCGATGGCCTCGATCACGGCGTCCTTGGCGAACTTCGGCGGCACGAAGACGACCGACACGTCGGCGCCGGTCTCCTTCAGGGCCTCCTTGACAGTGCCGAAGACCGTGAGCTGCTTGCCCTCGATCTCGACGGTCTGCCCGGCCTTGCGGGCGTTCACGCCGCCGACGATGTTGGTGCCGGAGCGCAGCATCCGAGCGGTGTGCTTGGTGCCTTCAGAGCCGGTGATGCCCTGAACGATGACCTTGCTGTTCTCGTTGAGGAAGATAGCCATGGCCTCATGCCCCCGCAGCCAGCTCGGCGGCCTTGTCGGCCGCACCGTCCATGGTGTCCACCATCGTCACGACCGGGTGGTTGGCCTCGGCCAGGATGCGGCGACCCTCTTCGACGTTGTTGCCGTCGAGGCGGACGACCAGCGGCTTGGTGGCCTCGTCGCCCAGGATCTTCAGCGCCTGCACGATGCCGTTGGCAACCGCGTCGCAGGCGGTGATGCCGCCGAAGACGTTTACGAACACCGACTTCACGGCCGGGTCGCCGAGGATGACGTCCAGACCCGCGGCCATGACCTCGGCAGAGGCGCCACCGCCGATGTCCAGGAAGTTCGCCGGCTTCACACCGTTGTGCTTCTCGCCGGCGTAGGCGACCACGTCGAGGGTGGACATGACCAGCCCGGCACCGTTGCCGATGATGCCGACCTCGCCGTCCAGCTTGACGTAGTTGAGGCCCTTCTCCTTGGCCTTGGCCTCGAGCGGGTTCTCCGCTTCCTTGTCCACCAACTCGGCCTGCTTGGCCTGGCGGAACGCGGCGTTCTCGTCGAGGGTGACCTTGCCGTCCAGCGCGATGATCTTGCCCTGCGGGTCCTTGACCAGCGGGTTGACCTCGACCAGCGTGGCGTCCTCGGCGACGAACGTCTCCCACAGCTGGACGATCACGTCGGCGACCTGGTCGGCGACGTCGGCCGGGAACTTGGCAGCGGTGACGATCTCCCGCGCCTTGTCCTGGTCGACGCCCTCGATCGGGTCGATCGCGATCTTGGCCAGCGCCTCGGGCTTGGTAACCGCGACCTCTTCAATCTCCATGCCGCCTTCGACGGAGGCCATCGCGAGGAAGTTGCGGTTGGCGCGGTCGAGGAGGAACGAGAAGTAGTACTCGTCGGCGATGTCGGAGGCGGTGGTGACCAGCACCTTGCGGGTGATGTGGCCCTTGATGTCCAGACCGAGGATCGCCTCGGCCTTGGTCTGGGCCTCATCCGGGTTTTCGGCCAGCTTCACACCGCCGGCCTTACCGCGGCCCCCGGTCTTCACCTGGGCCTTGATCACGACGGGCCCGCCCAGTTCTGCGGCGGCTGCCTTGGCCCCTTGCGGCTCGGTTACCACGGCGCCGGGCAGCGTCGGCACGCCGTGGGAGGCGAAGAGCTCCTTCGCCTGGTACTCGTACAGGTCCACTCGACTCTCCTGCGACGTCGGTGTCGGACTCGGTGACGATATCGACCTGCGACGACGCATGGGGCGGCGCACCTGGTGAACTGCCTCACCTGAGGTTGGGCATTAGCCCTGGTCGAACCGTCGAGCACGGGGATTCGCCTGCTCCGCAGGCTCGATATCGACGTCCGTGGTGACGAACGGAACAGCGCATCGCGACGGTGTGCCACGCATTCTCGACCGCTCTTCCGGCGTCGGCAAGACGGCAGCTCGGGGAATTCGGCGCAGGCTCACGCTCGCGGACCGGACGGACGTTTCCGCTGGTCAGGACACGTGAGCACTTTGGGGTGCGACCGCACCGAAAAGCACTCACGGGCCCTGAGCAGTCGAGACCCTCGTCAGTGCCGGTCCCGCGGCACGCGGGCCGCGGCGAGGGCGGTGACGAGCAACACGACCGCGCAGGCCGCGCCGAACCACAGCCCCAGGCCCGGCGCCGCGCCGGGGAACCGCTCGGCGGTCAGCGGAAACTCCAGCACCCGGACCGCTACGACGAGCACAGCTCCGATGAGCAGCGCCGCAGCACGGGCGGCCCGGCACATCGGCGCCAACACCGCAGCACCGACCACCGCGGCCAGCGCGACCACCAGGCCCCAGGACGTCGTCCCGAAGTCGGTGAACACCCCCGGCGCCGTGTAGTCCGGGGCTGTGACCACCGGGAAGCTGAACGCACCGGCCGCGAGCAGCAGCGCGACGAGCGACGGGAACAGCACCAACCGGTGCATCGCGATCTCTGTGAGATCCACCTCGTCGCGCTCCACCGCACCGGCGATACCGGCGACGACCCCCGCGAGCGCGGCGAACAGCACCGCGATCCCGGCCACCCAGGCACCGAATCCGGCCTGCGCGTCCGCGGCCTGCAACGCGGTGAACACCGCGTCGAGCACCCCGGCCGCCGCGAACGGAATCACCACCCATACCACCGGCAGCACCGGGCGAAGCCACCTGGAGGCGCGCGGCAGCAGCAGCCCGACCCCCAGCACCACCAGCAGGAACCCGGCCGGCCACAACATCCGCGCCGGGTACGGCGACGGGTCGCGCAGACCGTAGGGCATCTCCACCTGCGGCACCGCCGCCGCCAGCAGCGCCAACGCGCCGGCCACCAGCGCGAGCAGGGCCGAGACGGTGATCAACCGGGTCAGCGCGGGCAGGCGCAGGTCGTCGGCCGGCTCGGCGGAGTCGGCTCGTCCCGCTGGCACTGCCAGGACCACCAACGCAATCGCCGCGACCAGGCCGAACACGGGCCCCCAGGCGAACTGGATGTCGTCGAGCATCGCCGCCGCGACCAGTGGCGGCACGACCACGCACGCCACCGCGGCGGCCACGCCGAGCAGCCCGCCGCGGGCGAACTCCGGGTCGGTGGAGCTCGCCACGAATCCGGCGGCGCTCGGCACCGCGACGGCGAGCAGGAAGCTGCCGATCAGCACCGCCAGAGGTCCGTCGAGGGCCGGGTTCGGCAGTAGATATGGATCGTCGGAGACGAACGGTGCCATCAGGACGCCGACGGCAGCGATCACGCCGGCGCACAGTACGAGCGTGAGCAGGCCCTGCCGGTGCGAGCCGGTGCCCTCATCGCCGTGCTCGGCACCCCAGACCGCTAGAAAACCGGCAACGATCGCCGCGACGTGCCCGGCGATCAGCAGCCAGACCCCGGTCGACGGGGCGAAGGAGTCGAGGCTTTCCACCCGGAGCAGCTCGGGGCGGGTGGCCAGCCCCGCATCGACGACGAACTGCAGGTCCAGCACCAATCGGCCGGGAGCGAGCGCCGCTGGGCCGACGAGCATGGCGGCCGCCGCCCCGAGCCGCCCGCGCCGGGCGAAGACGAACGCCGTCGCGGGGGCGAGCAGTGCGAGCACCAGCAGGAGCGGCCATGCCAGGAATGCGGCGGGAGCGCTGGGAACGACGAGTCCGAGCAGCGGCCCCAGGCCGACGAGCACGGCGCTTACGGCGGCGACGACGATCGCCGCTCTCAGCCGCATCGGGGGATCGGGGTCGGGCTGCGGATTCGTGGCGGGAGCCGAGGAACCGCCGGACGGGAGGTCGGGCCGCGCAGTCACCGCGCAGACGCTAGCAACCCCGGGAGCGAACGCCACCCGCCGGTCGCCGCCTCCGGGACATCCCCTAGGGCCCACCGAACGGAGCACTCGCGCTTGCCCATCAAGCGGCTCTTCGAGTGTGACTCATATCACGCCTCGCTACCGCGAGCTGCCTGGATCGAAGCATCCCGGAGCCCGCCATGGCCCGATCGAACAGCCCCGTATCGATCACGAAGCCGCAGGCAGCTTCGCTACGCGACGACCACGCCCAGTATCCGCGCACGCCTGACAATGAGGCCCGCGGAACGCCTTTCGAACACGCTCCGTGTCCAAGACACCACGGACGGGGATTTGCCCCTAGGGGATCAGCTTGGTTACTGTCCCCCGGTCCGTTGTCACGGTCTGATCACGAAGGACAACCTTCGGCCGGTTCCCCGACCGGCCCCCGGGATCCCCGCCCGGGAACGTGATCCGGCTCCCCGAGACGGAAGGGCAAGCATTGGCTCGACACCGCTCCCCCGGCGGCGAAGAACACTCCCCGGGCTACGTGGAGGCGTCCCCCGACGACCCCTCCAGTAGCCCAGCGAAGACCCGGGACTCCTCACCCGTATCGGTGTGGCGCGGCCGCGTGGTCGTCGCCGCCGTCGCCGCTGGCGCCTTCGCAGCCGCCGGGCAATCGATGGCCGCAGGTGAAGGGCACGCCGCCCCGGACCACGACGACTTCAACCCCTCTGACGCTTCGGCCTCGTTCAACACCGCGATGGCCGAGCAGACCTACACCGGAGTCGGCGGCAGCGCCCCGGCCCCGGCGATGCTCCCGGTGGCGAAGACCACGGACGTCAGCTCCGAGATGGAGAAGCTCGCGAAGAGCGAGCGGATCACCCAGGAGCGCGACGCGGCCCGCATCGCCGCCGAGGAAGCGGCACGTGCACCCAGGTACGTCATCCCCGCCGCCGGCACATTCACCTCAGGTTTCGGTGGCCGCTGGGGCACCACGCACTACGGCATCGACATCGCCAACGCCAAGGGCACCCCAATCTATTCCGTCGCTGACGGCGTCGTGATCGAGGCGGGCCCGGCCAGCGGTTTCGGCCTGTGGGTGCGGGTTCAGCACGAGGACGGCACGATCACCGTCTACGGCCACGTCAACACCATCACGGCCAAGCAGGGCACCAAGGTCAAGGCCGGCGACCAGATCGCCACCATGGGCAACCGCGGCTTCTCCACTGGCCCGCACCTGCACTTCGAGGTGTGGAACACCAGCGGCAAGAAGATCAACCCGCTGCCCTGGATGCAGGCCCGAGGTATCTCGCCCGCGTAAACCTTGCACGCGCGGCTCGGCTTGCGCAGCGATGCCGGTAGCGGCCCCCTGCGGGAAGTTACGGTCGCCGTATGGACTCCGGGATCCCCGACTCATGAATGCCAATTCACCTGCCGGGGACTGGCCTCGCCAAGAACCCCGACGCGGTGGGCACAGTCTTAGAACCCGCAGCGGTGCTCATCGCGGGGGTGCTCATCGCGGGGGTGCTCGTCGCGGGGGTGCTCATCGCGGGGGTGCTCATCGCGGGGGTGCTCATCGCGGGGGTGCTCATCGCGGGGGTGGACTAAGCGGCTGGCGCCGCTTGAAAGACCAAACCTGAGTTCCCGGAACTCGCGGAATGGCGCCGGTGGCGCGGCTAGGGCCGTCGCTGCCGGTGCCATTTCTGCATGAGCTCCGGGATCTCGGCGCGGAGGAACTCGAAGAACTGCCGCGTCTCGTCGAGGCGCAGCCCCGCCCGCGTGCTCGCGCCCACTGCGGCCACGCCTTCGGCGAGGGTGCGTTCCCAGCCGATCAGTTCCGCATCGCGCTGCATGATGCTGGCGTACCAGACGTCGTCCAGCACCCGGTAGTGGTCGCGCCGCTCGCCGGGGTCGCGCTCCCGCACCACCAGCTTGACCTGCACCAGGTAGCGGACCGCTCCGGACACCGCGGCTGGGCTCACGTCCAGGACCTCGGCCAGCTCGCTCGCCGTCCGCCGCCCTTCGTCGGCGACCAGCAGACTCGCGAGCACGCGCGCCGCCATGCGCGGGAAGCCGGCGCCGGTCAGGTCCAGGGCGAACCGTTCGACGAACCGCGGCACCTCGTCGCCGGAGCCTTCCGTCATGTTCCGATCCTCACCAGCCGCATCGATCACCTGAAAGATTTTAACGTTTCTTTATTTCATGAATTTGTGAAATCACTGTAGCTTGAGAAGGTGACCGAACGAACCGAACAGATCCGGTTGACCGGCGCGCAGCAGACGCTCCTCGGCCCTCTCCACGCCCGGGCCCTGGACAACCGCAGGCCCGACCCGGTGCTCGGCGACGAGACCGCGGATCGACTGCTCGACCGCATCGACTTCGACTTCCGCAGCCTGCACCTCGGCTCCGGGGACCGGATGACGGTGGTCCTGCGGGCCAAGCAGCTCGACGACTGGGCGGCGCACTACCTCGCGCAACACCCCGACGTGGTCGTGCTGCACCTGGCGTGCGGCCTGGACAGCCGGGCGTTCCGGATCGCCATCCCCGCTGACGCGCACTGGTACGACATCGACCTGCCCGACGTGATCGAACTGCGGAACCGGCTCTACCCGCAGGCCCAGGCGAACTACCGCACGATCGCGGCGTCGGTGACCGATCGGGACTGGCTCGACGAGATCCCGACGGGGCGGCCCACGCTGGTCATCGCCGAGGGACTGACGATGTACCTGACCGAAGCGGACGGCATCGACCTGCTGCGGCGATTGGTCGAGCGCTTCGAGGTCGGCGAGATGATGTTCGACGCGGTGCTGCCGTGGACCGTCCGTGCCGCCCGCTACTCCCGGTTCCTCCAACGGACCGGTGCCGAGTTCCACTGGGGGATCGGCGATCCGCACGCCCTCGAACTGCGCGTACCCGGTCTCCGGCTGCGGCAGGAACTGCCGATGATGGATCTGCCGGGTCTGGCGAAGATGGACGCGACCGACCGGGCGATCGCGAAGTTCATGAACGCCTTTCCGCCGCTGCGCAAGGCCATGCGGCTGCTGCGCTACAGCTTCGAGTAGAAGCAGCAGGAGAAGGTCGAGCTGACCGGGGCGCAGGCGACCATGCTCGCGACGCTCTACCTGCGCGCGCTGGACAACCGATCGGCCGAGCCTATGCTCGGCGACCGGTACGCCGACGAGGCCGTGCAGCGCATCGACTTCGACTTCGGCAAGTCCAAGATGGGTGCGCGCAACGCGGTTCCGGTGGCGATGCGCGCCAATGCGCTGGACCGCTGGGTCGAGGAGGCGCTGCGTGGCGGGAACTGTGCGAGCCGCGACTCCAGCCCCGGCATGACCGTCCTGCACCTGGGTTGCGGGCTGGACAGCCGGTTCGAGCGGACAGACCCGCCGGAGGGGGTCGAGTGGTACGACATCGACCAGCCCGACGTCATCGAGCTGCGCCGGCGCCTCTTCCCGGAACGCCCGCACCACCACACCATCGGTCGTCGGTGACCGCGCCCGACCTGCTCGACGACATCCCCGGCGACCGGCCGGTGCTGGCGGTCGCCGAAGGACTCACGATGTATCTGTCCGAAGTGGACGGTATCGCGCTGCTGCGCCGCATAACCGTGCACTTCGCGGTGGGGAGCTGCTCTTCGACGCCTTCAGCAGCCTGGGGGCCGGGTGTCCAACGGCTCAACCCGGCGGTGGTGCACGCCGGGGTGCACCTGCGCTGGGGCATCGACGACCCGCAGTCGCTGGAATCCAGCGTGCCCGGGCTGCGGCTGGTTACGGAGTGGCCGTTCACCGATGCGCCCGAGCTGGACCGCTACGCGCAGCCCGTTCGGGCCGCCATCCGCGCGTCCGGACGCATCACCGCCGTCCGCCGCATGGCCGGATGCTCCGCTACCGCTTCTGACTCAGCGGGACGTCGCCAAGTCCAAGAGCCGGTGCACGCCGGGCGACTCGATCGGGAGGTGCCCGGCGCCCGGCAGCATGGCCAGTTTCTTCGGCCCCGCAAGCCGGTCGAAGAACGGCCGGCTCAACTCCACCGGTGTCCAGGCGTCCTCGACGGGGTGCGCCAAGCGCGCCATCCCGCACTCGCTCAGCGAGCAGCACCTCCAGCAGCCCGAAGGCGATCTGGCCGGGTTTGTTGCGCGCGTTCGACAGGCTGACCCCGGAGAGAGCGAACCAACTCCGCCGGTGCTCCGTCGGCGGGCCGGACCACGAGTTGACCGCTGCGCTGCTCGTGCCAGGAATCGATGCGCAGATCCACCGCGTGGTCCTGGCCTGCGACGATGACCCGGTGCGGTCCGAGCGCACCGAGGCGCTGATCGCGCTGTGGAGCGCGCTGCCCGCACGCCTCTGAAGATGCCCGCTCGACGCGCTCGCAGCTCGTGAAGCGGCGGCCTGCCCTCCGGCGTGGCACGGTTTCGTCAGGAGGTGGTGGCGATGATCAACGGGGCGCACTTGTTGTTGTTCAGCCGGGACGCCGAGCGGGATCGGGCGTTCCTCCGCGACGTGCTCGGTTTCGAGTCCGTCGACGCCGGGGACGGGTGGCTGATCTTCGGGCTGCCGCCCGCCGAACTCGCCACCCACCCCACCCACGGGGAGCCCACCTGCCAGCTCTACCTGATGTGCGACGACATCGCGGTCACCATCGGTGAACTGCAGGAGAGCGGCGTCGAGATCACCCGCCCGGTCAGCAACGAGGGCTGGGGACTGCTCACCGCCCTCCGCCTGCCCAGCGGCGCCGAGATCGGGATCTACGAGCCCAAGCACCCCCGGCCTGCCGGGATGTAAGCGAGACCCGTGGGCGCCGGGCTCGCCGCGCCGATCGATCGGCAACGTGGCCACCGTGCGATGGGTTTCGAGGTCTATGGGTTTCGAGGTCTATGGCGGAGACCGTTGAGGACGTGACGGCGGAAACCTAGGCGCGCGTGCCGTCGGTCGAGGACGCGATGGTGAGCGGGAAGCTGCCTACCTCGACGCTGCCGAGCGGTTCATAGGTGCCAGGTGTGTAGCTCAGCAGCCGACCGGGCGCCTGTCCGCCGAAGGACGAGTCGCCGCCGGCGGACTCGCCGATGAGCAGCTCCCCGGTACCAGACGAACGGCTTGCCGGTGGCTCTCAGGATCTGCCGGATGCGGCGGAGTCCGTCCCGTCGACGAGGAGACGATCGACAGCGAACTCCTCGGGCTGGAGATGATGCGTAGGAAGCGATGCGGCGAACGCCCCTGCTTCCGCCCGTGGTTCGGCGCCCCGTCCACGGCACTCCCTCCACACCGTGGATGTTCCACTCGATGCGGTCCGCGAAGAGATCGGTCAACGCACCGATCGCACATTGCCCAGTCTGTGTTGGAACTCGTCAACGACTGCCCGGGTTTCGCTCACGATGTTTCTCGCGAGGTCGTTCTGCTGCTACCGCAGGGCCGAACCTCGGTCGGGCGCCGGTTGTTCCACGCGAACTCGAACATCGTCTACTTGGGACAATGAACTTCCCGCCGTCGGGTCATAGCTTGCTGATCGGCACGCTGCCGATCAGCATCAAGCGGACCGTGCCGGAGCTACCGAAGTCGATCGTCGCGGTGGCCCGCGGTCCCTCACCCTCGGTGGACAGCACCGTGCCCAGCCCGTACTTGTCGTGGGTGACCCGGTCACCGGCGGCCAGTTTGATGGCGACGGTGTCCTTCCAGCCCTTCATGCCGGTGCTGCGCATGCCGCGCGCCGCCAGCCCGGCCTGGGCCGAATCCGAGCCGGTGCGGTCGAAACCACCACGGCTGCCCCAGGTGCTGCGCACCTGCGGGGCGGCGCGCTCCGGTTCGATCCGGCGCCAGTGCATCAGCTCGTCCGGGATCTCGGTGAGGAACCGGGAAGCCGGGTTGGTCATCGGCTGGCCCCACGCGGAACGCATGAGCGCCCGCGACAGGTACAGCCGCTGCCGGGCGCGGGTGATGCCCACGTACGCCAGCCGCCGCTCCTCGGCCAGTTCGGCCGGGTCGCCGAGCGCCCGCGAGTGCGGGAACACCCCGTCCTCCCAGCCGGTGCAGAACACCACCGGGAACTCCAGGCCTTTCGCGGTGTGCAGGGTCATCAGGGTGACGACCCCGTCGCCGGATTCGGGCAGCGAGTCCGCGTCCGCCACCAGCGAGACGCGCTCCAGGAACGCCGACAGCGAGTCGTCGGCGGGCAGCCCCAGCGCCGCCTCCTCCGCGTCCTCCGCGGCCGGCACCGCGGCCGCGACCACGGCCTCGGCCGACGGGTCGACCTCGGCCAGGGGCTCGCCGACCGGAGCTCCCGCTTGGATCTCGGTGAACTCCCGCGCGACCGTCACGAGCTCGGTCAGGTTCTCCACCCGCGTGGCGTCCTGCGGGTCGTCGCTGGCCTCCAGCTCGGCGCGGTAGCCGGTGCGCTCCAGTACCTGCTCCAGGATCTCGGCGACATCGGACTCCGCCGCGACCGCCTGGAGCTCGTCCAGCAGCGCCACGAAACCCGCGATGGCGTTGCGCGCCCGGGTGTTGAGCAGCGGGACCTGCCCGGCCGCCGCCTTCCGCAGCGCAGCGGCGAACGAGATCCGCTCCTGCTCGGCGTGCACTGCGACCACGGCCTCCGCCCGGTCCCCGATGCTGCGCTTCGGCACGTTGAGGATGCGGCGCAGGCTCACCGTGTCGTCCGGGTTGTCCAGCACCCGCAGGTAGGCCAGCGCGTCCCGCACCTCGCGACGCTCGTAGAAGCGCACCCCGCCGACGACCCGGTACGGCAGGCCCAGCCGGATGAACACCTCCTCGAACACCCGGGACTGGTTGTTCGTCCGGTAGAACACCGCGATGTCGTTGAACGTCGCGTCGCCGTCGTCCACCAGCCGGTCGATCTCGCCGGCCACGAACGCCGCCTCGTCGTGCTCGTTGTCCGAGACGTAGCCGACGATCTGCTCGCCGTCCCCGGCGTCGCTCCACAACCGCTTGTCGCGCCGGTTCGGGTTGCGCCGGATCACCGCGTTCGCCGCGGACAGGATCGTCTGCGTGGAACGGTAGTTCTGCTCCAGCAGGATCGTCCGGGCCTGCGGGTAGTCGCGCTCGAACTCCTCGATGTTGCGGATCGTCGCGCCCCGGAAGGCGTAGATCGACTGGTCCGCGTCACCGACCACGCACAGCTCGGCGGGCTCGATGCCGCTGTCGGCCGCCTCGGTGCCGACCAGCTCACGCACCAGCACGTACTGCGCGTGGTTGGTGTCCTGGTACTCGTCGACGAGTACGTGCCGGAAGCGCCGCCGGTAGTACTCCGCGACCGCGGGGTGCTCCTGCAGCAGTCCGACCGTGCGCATGATCAGGTCGTCGAAGTCCATCGCGTTGGAGTCGACGAGCCGGCGCTGGTAGGCGGCGTAGACCTGGGCGACCTTGCGCTCCATGTCGTTGCCCGCCTGCTCGGCGGCGGCCTCCGGGGACAACAGTTCGTTCTTCAAGTTCGAGATGTGCACCGCGAGCGTGCGCGCCGGGTAGCGCTTGGAATCCAGGTCCTGCTCTCGCGCGATCATGGTGATCAGCCGCCGGGAGTCGTCCGCGTCGTAGATCGAGAAGTTGGACGACATGCCCAGCGTCTTGGCCTCGCGGCGCAACACCCGGACGCACATCGAGTGGAACGTCGACACCCACATCACGTTGGCCCGCCGACCCACCAACTCGACGACGCGTCCCTTCATCTCGGCCGCGGCCTTGTTGGTGAAGGTGATCGCCATGATCTGGCCCGGATGCGCGCCCCCCGCCAGCAGGTACGCGATCCGGTTGGTCAGCACCCGCGTCTTGCCCGACCCGGCACCCGCCACCACCAGCAGCGGCGAGCCGGTGTGCACCACGGCGTCGCGCTGCTGCGGGTTCAGACCAGCAAGCAGGGCGTCCGGATCCGGACCGGACCGAGAGGCGGGCCCGGATTCGTCCGATTGCAGCGATCCGTGCTGCGGTAGATCGCTCTGCCACTGGAGGTCGAGTGGGGTGCTCATCGTTGCTCCACGTTACCGGCGAGCCCGGACAAAACCCGAATCCCGGTGCCCGGGGCTCCAGATCGCACCGCAGATCGCACCGCCGCACGAGCCGATCCGCGCGGACTCCAAGCCGCCGCACCGGCTGCGGCTGCCTGGGCGGATGATGCGTCGAGCACGACAGCGGCGACTGTTGCCCTTGGAGCGAAAGAGAAAGCAGCTCCGCCGTGTCCAACGCAGTTTCCGCAGGCCCCGCAGTCACCGCAGTTTCCGCAGGCCCCGCAGTCACCGCAGTCACCGCAGTCACCGCAGTTTCCGCAGTTTCCGCAGTCACCGCAGTTTCCGCAGTCACCGCAGTCACCGCATCGGCCCACCGGTGGGCCCTGCCGACGTGCCCGGACCGCCCCCTTGGCCCCCGAATTGTCAGGGGGCAGCCAGGGGATGCCCGGATCCGCCGCGCGCAACAGGCCTGGAAGGTGAATTCCGACCGCCGTATCCGCCACGAAACGGAATGAGCCGCCCATGGAGTGGGTCAACCAGATCGATGCCGCGATCCGGGACTTCATCGCGTGGGCCGCGACGCTGAACCCGTGGCTGTGCGTGCTGCTGGCCCTGGTCCTGCTGTTATTGGAAACCTCCATCTTCATCGGCTTGTTGTGGTCCCGGGCGAAGCGACGCTGCTGCTCACCATCGCCGTCCTCGGCGGCAGGTGGGCACCGGCGCTGTTCGCCGCGGCGGTGGTGGGCAACGTCATCGGGCAGAGCGGGGGCTACTGGCTGGGCCGCCTGATCGGCCCCGGGCTCCGCAACACGTGGGCCGGGCGCAAGATCGGCGCACACCGCTGGCAGGCCGCCGAGGCGATCGTGCAGGACACCGGCGGGCGCGCGCTGATCACGACGCGCTTCGTCGCCGTGGTGCACGCCGTGGTTCCGGCCGTGGTGGGCACCTTGCGGTTGCCGTTCGGCCGCTTCCTGGGGCTCTCGGCAATCGGCGCCGTGCTGTGGGCAGGGGTGCAGACCGCCGTCGCGGTGGCGCTCGGCGCGGCCGCCCGGGCGGTCGGCTACGGCTGGACGGTGCTGGCGTTGACATGTGCGGGCGGCATGCCGGCGGGCTTCGTCGTGATCCGCGGCGCGCGTCGGCAGTCCGCTCGACGAGCCGCCGAGCGAGTCGACGTCGAGCCCGGTCGGGGCGCCGTTCGGTGTGCCGGTGGGCAGGAAGTTCGGTAGTCATGGCTCCAAGATCCACGCCGGCCCCGGCGCAATCCAGGGGAATAACTCGAACTGGTGATCGAATGATTCGAAGTCCACTCGTTGGGATTAGTGATCCACGTCACAACAAACGCGATGCAGGCTGTGGCAGACTGACCGCGTGCGAACGCAGACCTACGAGTTTTTCTACGGGCCCGGGACTCCGGCGCCCGTAGCTGCGTGAGCTCAAAAACCACTACGACGCCCCGGGGTTTTCGGACTCGGGGCGTTCGCGCGTTCCGGGGCCGGGGGCAGGGGCCGAAGCCGGAGGACAACGCCCGATGAACGCCACTGTGGACGGTGACCAGCCACAGTCCGAGCTCGCCTCGGCCAAGCAGGCCGCCGCGGAGGCCATCAGCAACTTCCGCGAGGAAATCGACTACCTGGACACCGAGATCCTACGCCTGGTCAAGCGCCGCGCCGAGGTCTCCCGACAGGTCGGCCAGGCCCGGATGGCGGCCGGCGGACCCCGCATCGTCTACAACCGCGAGATGGACGTGCTCGCGCGCTACCGGGAGCTCGGGCCGGAAGGCCGCGAACTCGCGATGATCCTGCTGCGCCTGGGCCGCGGCCGTCTCGGCCACTGACGAACCCCGCGACGCAGGAGCAGGCGTCGGTCGTGCGCACCCCCAACGCGCCCACGACCGGACAAGACCCACCTGCCCGCTGCGGCACCGGCGGATCCCACCGGTGCCACAGCGGGGAGCTCAGTGCGCGGTCCAGCCGCCGTCGATCGGGAACGAGGCGCCGGTGATCGACGTCGTGCCCGGTCCGCACAACCACACCGCTAGCTCGGCGACCTCGACCGGTTCCACCAGGCGCTTGATCGGCGTGCGGGCCAACAGCACGTCCTCGACGACCTGGTCCTCCGGCACCCGGAGCAGCTCCGCCTGCTCGGCGACTTGGCGCTCCACCAACGGGGTCCGCGCGAAACCCGGGCAGACGCAGTTCGACGTCACCCCGTGGGGCGCGCCCTCCAACGCGGTCGTCTTGGATAGCCCTTCGATCGCGTGCTTCGCGGTCACGTAGGCGCTCTTGAACGGCGAGGCGCGCTGACCGTGCACGGATGAGATGTTGACGATCCGCCCCCAGCCCCGGTCGTACATGCCCGGCAGCGCGGCACGCACGATCCGGAACGGCGCCTCCACCATCACCCGCAGCATCGCGCTGAAGGTGTCCTCCGGGAACCGGTGGATCGGCGCGACGTGCTGGAAACCCGCGTTGTTGACCACGATGTCCGCCCGGGCGCCCAGCTCCGCGGCGGCGTCGAGGTCGGCGAGGTCGACGACCCTGGCCTCGGCGCCGATCTCGGCCGCGACCGCCTCGACCCCCTTAGTCCGGTCCACCGCGATCACTTCGGCCCCGGCCTCGGCCAATCGGCGCGCGACCGCCGCGCCGATCCCGCTCGCCGCGCCCGTGACCACTGCTCGTTTGTCCCCCAGGTCCAGGCCGCTGGATCGCGCAGAGCTCGCACCAACCGACCCGGCCAACCGATCGCTCATAGCCTGAGAACCTAAGGCGTGAGTCCGGTCTCAATCCAGGGCCAAACCACAACCTTCTCCGCCTGCCACCGCGGCGACGCTGCTGACCGGGCGTTTTCCGCGGTAGTGCGTTCGGCGGAACTTCCGACGCCACCCCGGAACCCCCCGGCATTCGGCTACCTGCAGCAGCCCGCGAGGCATATCCGGGATATCACCCATACCGGGCGCGGGGAAAACGAGGCAGACTGTGGTCATGGTTCTCGGTCTAGTGGCCTTTCTCGTGACGCTGGCTGGCGTGCTCGTCGCCGCCGGATACGCTGGCTACCTCGCGATGCTGACTTCGGCCGCGAAGAAGCGCGCAGGCGGCCAGCCGGCCGTCGACTTCGCCCGGAAGCGATTCCCGATCGCCGGAGTCGGCCTGGGCGTGACCCTGCTGGCCATGCTGATCAGCACGGGCGGCACCGGCGCGGAGATCTTCGCGATACTGCTCGGCGGAGGCGGCGGCGTCGCCTCGCTCAAGGCGCTGCAGTCCACGCAGAGCAAGTTCCGCAAGGGGCAGTTCTGATCGACGCGTCACGCGGCGACGGCTGACGGCGGGAGCGATCAAGCCCGCTGCGCGCCTATCCGCGCGATCAATATTGGGCCTTTCGATGCAGCACAACGCACCGAAAGGCCTTTTTGATCACAATGAGTAGTCGTTTGACCCCGCACCGGAGTCGTCGCGTCTGCCCCTTTAAGCTGTGACCATGACCACTTCGCCGGAAGCGTCCACCGCAGCCCGGCGTGCTTTGGTGGTCACCGCGCACCCCGACGACGTCGACTTCGGGTCCGCGGGCACTATCGCCTCCTGGGTCGCCGACGGTATGCAGGTCACCTACTGCGTGTGCACCGCGGGCGATGCCGGGGGCTTCGACCACACGCCGCGGGAGGACATGCCGCGCATCCGGCAGGACGAGCAGCGGGCCGCCGCAGCCGCCGTCGGCGTCACCGACGTGCAGTTCCTCGGCTACCAGGACGGGCAGGTCACCGCGAACCTACAGCTGCGGCGGGACATCACCAGGGTGATCCGCCAGGTCCGCCCGCACCGGGTCATCAGCCACTCCCCGGAGATCAACTGGGCCCACCTCCCGACCTCGCACCCGGACCACCGCGCCGTCGGCGAGGCCACCCTCGCCGCGATCTACCCGGACGCGCGCAACGGCTTCGCCCACCCCGCGTTGCTGCAGGAAGGGCTGCAGCCGTGGACAGTGAGCGAGCTGTGGATGTCGGAATCACCCGAAGAGCGGGTCAACCGGGCGGTCGACATCACCGATTTCTTCGACGCGAAACTCGCGGCGCTGTCCGCACACCGGTCGCAAACCGCCCATCTCGACGACCTCCAGGGCATGATCCGGCGGCACCTGGCACGGACGGCCGAGCGGCACGGCATGGCCGGTCGACTCGCCGAGGCATTCCACGTAGTCGACACGTCGTGAACTCCCCGCGAGTCGCAGAAAGTCGAGACCTCCGATGCACAGCGGCAGAACCCCCGGCTGGAGCGGCCAGCTCGACAGGCCGCCGACGCCGGAACCGCCCGCGCACGGTCGGCACCGCAAGACCGGAGCAGCGGTCTCGTGGACACCGGTGCCCCGCAAGTGCCAGGCGTCGCACGCGCTCGCCGCGGGGCTGGTGACCGACCCGCTGGTCGACACCATGCCGGTGGGCGGGTTGCACAAGTTCGACCTGGGCATGGTCCCGGCCTCGGTCACCCCGCCGCGGACCTGGCGGCAGGCGGCCTGGTTCGCGATCGCCTCGTCGGCCGCCGCGCTGGGCGGGCTGATGTTCGTCACGACCTTGCTGGCCGACAGCACGACGACGATCGAGGGTCTGGAGCTGCCGAGCATGCCGCGCGGCCGCGACTACCCGCCGCTGCCGCCTTCGGACCCGTACTACCTGACCGGCAATCCGACCCGGCCGGAGGCGGTGCGGACGACCGGCTCGGTGCAGGCGCTGCCGCCGATGGCCGTGTCCGAAGGCGTCCCGAGCCCGTCGAGCTCCGCCAGCGGCACGGTTCCGGCTCCAGGCATACTCGGCTGGTCGACCTCCAGCGCCGCGCCGGCCTCGACCAGCGGGACGCGGGTGCCCGCGGTCCCGCAGCTGCTGTTCGGCGACACCGAGGCGATCAAGCAGCGCAGCCGGGCGTACCACGCCGCGATCAGCCGCGGCGACCTGCGGGACGCCTACTCTATGACCACCGGATCGTTGCGGGCCGAGGGCTACGAGGCGTTCGCCGCCCGGTACTCGGGTGCCGAGTCGGTCGAGTTCGTCGACGGCTACGCGACACCGAACAGCACGGTGCACACCCTCCGGTTGACCATGGCGGACGGCACCGTGCAGACCCAGCGCCGGGAGCTGCGGTACACACTGGAGGACGAACCGCTGATCACCTCCGACAAGCGAATCTTCTGATCACGAATCCTGATCCACTGCTCCGTTCGAGCCTCCGCAACGTTCCCTTCCGGTGAACTCGACTGCAAGGCTTCTCGATCAGGGCATCGTCGCGGTACGAGTCCGGCGGAGCCAACTCACGAGGACGGGCCAGCGAGTGCAGCATCACCCTTCGACCGGCAGCCGCCACGACCACGCCGACTCGGGTACGGGCGCGATCACCGTGGCCGAGTTGATGAAGCGGATCCCGCTGTCCCCGGAGCACGAGCGCCTCGCCGACCAACTGCTCAAGACGCCTGATCCGGCGGATGATGCGCTGTCGCTGCGCTGCCGGATCGTCCTCGGCTCGCTGGGTGCTCTGCTGATCCTCGGGGCCGCTTCGGTAGGCGCGACGATCATCGCGGAACCTGCCGCCGCGCCGCACCCCGCTTCCTCCGCCGCCCCGATCGACGGCGTGTCGGCGCTTCGACCAGACCTGGTGCGCAACGCCGGCTGGCCGTTCGCCGACAACGGCGGCTTCGCCGCAGTGGCCGGTTCGGGCGGCACCAGCGACGCGCCGGAACCTGCGGAACAGAGCACCGCCAACCCCACGGCAGGCAGCCAAGGATCGGCGCTCAGCCTGGTCAACGAGTTCTACCGCCGCTTGCAGCACGACCCGAGCTCGGCCGTTGCGCTGGTGGACCCGAGACTGCTCGCCGGGCAGCGGGCGGCGCTGGTCCGGGGGTGGGAAGCCGTCGAATCGCTGCAGCTGCGGGCGCATACGAGGTCGGTCGGCGTGGTGCTGACCGAGGTCGAGGCCCGCTATCCGGACGGGCACCGGGTGGTGCTCCGCCAGCTGCTCACAGTCGAATCGGATGCCCATCCGAAGATCGTCAAGGCCGAACTGCTCGGCGCCCGGCACGTCTCTCCCCGGTAGCGGCGCGGGAACGGCTTCTCACAACAATGCGACAACGACCGAGCCCGCGGAAACGCCCGCCCCGGTACCGGGATGAACCGGACAGCGGCGATATCGCTTCTCCGCGCCACCGGCGCACGTCCCCGCGCGGACGCCTCGGAGGACCCGAGACGCCCAACATCACCAGCGGAAACGGCTGTGAGGCGGATCCGGTTCGGCCGACCGCGCTAGGTCGGCAGCGTAACGTCGAATTGGGTTGCACCGATCTTTTCGACTTCGGGCCTACGCCAACACGGCGTGGGCTAGGCTCCCTTATCGCGGTTCGGATCGAGCCATCCGGCCAAACCGGACCGCGTCGAGAACGTGTACATATCGGGGGGCCGGAGCCGGTCCGCCTAATCCGCCGATGTTCGGTGGGGCCGTTCCCGGGACGATCCTCCCGGGTTCATGCGGTGCCCGTTGAGCATCGATAGCAGTACGGGGAGACGTCGGTGAGCGACGAAGGTCGCCTGGTCGCCGGACGCTACCGAGTGCAGCGACGCATCGGCAGTGGCGCGATGGGCGTGGTGTGGGAGTGTGTCGACGAACGCCTGCACCGCACGGTCGCGGTCAAGCAGTTGTTGCTGCAGCCCGGATTGGATCCGGGTGAGGCCGAGGAAGCGCGGCAGCGGGCAATGCGGGAAGGCCGCATCGCGGCCCGCCTACAGCACCCGAACGCGATCTCGGTGTACGACGTGGCCGAGGACGAGGGTCAGCCGGTCCTGGTCATGGAGTACCTGCCGTCCACCAGCCTCGCCGGGATGATGTCCGATCACGGGCCGCTCCCGCCGCGCGAGGTGGCGCGGATCGGTACGCAGGTCGCCTCGGCACTGGGTGCGGCGCACGCCGCCGGTGTCGTACACCGCGACATCAAGCCCGGCAACATCCTGCTCGGCGACAACGGCCAGGTGAAGATCACCGACTTCGGGATCTCGCGGGCGCAGGGCGACGTCCAGGTCACCAAGACCGGGATGCTCGCGGGCACGCCCGCCTACCTGTCCCCCGACGTGGCGATGGGCCAGGAGCCGACGCCCGCCTCCGACGTGTTCTCGCTCGGCGCGACGCTGTACGCGGCGATCGAGGGCCACCCGCCGTTCGGGCTGAACGAGAACACCCTCGCGCTGCTGCACGCGGTGGCCGCCGGGAAGATCGAGCCGCCGCAGCAGGCGGGCCCGATGGTGCCGCCGCTGATGGCGATGATGGCCGCCCGCGTCGAGGACCGGCCGGACATGGCACAGGTCCGGGACATGCTGCAGGCGGTGGCCGACGGCGGTTCGGTGACCTCGGTCCCGGCCATGGTGGCGCCGATCCCGCCCGCGCTGACCCCGGAGCCCAGTCGGCCCGATCTGGCCCCGACCAGCGTCGCCGGCTCGAACGGCACCACCGTCGCGTCCTACTACGAGGACGAGCCGTACTCCGAGCAGGCCTACGCGGACGCCACCTCGTACATGGGTTCCGACACCCGTGGCGACGCGGCGATCTACGAGAAGCCACGCAGGAGCAAGCGGCCCGTGGTGATCTCGGGCATCGCGCTGGTGGCCGTCGCGGTGATCGCGGTGCTGGTGACATCTGCGCTGATGAACAGCCAGAAGCCGCCGGAGAACACCGGGAACACGACGACCTCGCAGGTAAACCCGGTGCCTCCGCCGCCGCCGGAGACCACCAGCGAGGAAGAGCCGATCGCCACGAAGACCAACGTCCCGAGCACGACGCCGCCGACGACACCGAGCACGACGCCGCCGACGACACCGAAGACGACGACGCCGTCGACTTCGCAGCCGCCGCCGTCCACGTCGAAGACGACGACGCCCACCACGGAACCCGACGACACGCCTACGAGCGAGCCGAACAGCAGCGGGTCCGGGGAATAGGATCCGCTCGCGAACACGGGCTGGCCGGGGCGTTCACCACGCGGTGAGCTCCCCGGCGACAAAGTCTGTTCGGGCACGGGTGGCCCCGGTGTGCGATCGGGTGCGAGACGCCCAGTAACGTTGCGCACCGTCGGGTGAAAGCTGGCCACGGGGGTCCGGTCAGTACTGTCCAAGTAGGCACAGCCAGTACCAGGAGACACCGGTGAGCGCCGAAGGTCGTTTGATCGCGGGCCGGTACCGCTTGCAGCAGCAGATCGGCAGCGGCGCCATGGGCGTGGTGTGGCAGGCCGTTGACGAGCGCCTGCACCGCACGGTCGCAGTCAAGCAGCTGCTGCTGCAGCCCGGTTACACCCCCGAAGAAACCGAAGAAGCCCGTCAGCGGGCGATGCGCGAAGGCCGCATCGCCGCCCGATTGCAGCACCAGAACGCGATCGTCGTGTTCGACGTCGCGGAGGACGAGGGCCAGCCGGTCCTGGTCATGGAATACCTGCCGTCGCAAAGCCTCTCGTCGGTCATCGACGAGCAGGGCGTGCTGCCGCCGCTGCAGGTGGCGCGGATCGGCGTGCAGGTGGCCGGGGCGCTGGCCGCGGCGCACATGGCCGGCATCGTGCACCGCGACCTCAAGCCCGGCAACATCCTGCTGGGCGACAACGACATCGCCAAGATCACCGACTTCGGCATCTCCCGGGCCATCGGCGATGTCGCGGTCACCAAGAGCGGCATCCTCGCCGGCACCCCGGCGTACCTGGCGCCGGAGGTGGCGCTGGGACGGGATCCGGCGCCTGCCTCCGACGTTTTCTCTCTGGGCTCGACGCTGTACGCGGCGATCGAGGGCGGGCCGCCGTTCGGGGTGGACGAAAACGCGATCAGCCTGCTGCACCGGGTGGCGCGCGGGCAGATCGAGCCGCCGCAGCAGGCCGGGCCGATGACCCCGGCGCTGATACAGCTGCTGCGCCCGGACCCGGTCGACCGGCCGACCATGGCACAGGCCCGCGAGCTGCTGCAGGCTGTGCTCGACGGGCGGCCGATCCCGAACGCTTCGCCCAGCGGCGGCTGGCAGCGGCCGCAGGCCGCATCGCCGCGTACGCCGCCCGCGGGCAACCGGATGGGTCCGCCCCCGGCGGCCAATCCGCCCACCATGGTCGGTGGCGCGGTGCCCGCGCAGCAGGAGGCACCGCGGCGCAACTACCGCCAGATCGCCTTGTGGGTGGTGGCGATCGTGGTCGCGGTGCTGGTCGGGGTGCTCGCCGCGAACGCCTTCGGAGACGGGACACCGCAGGGGCAGTTCGCTCCGTCCGCCCCGCCGCAGACGCCCCCGGAGTCCAGCGCCTCGTCGGCCACGGCAACCACGACCACGGCGACGGCGACTTCCGCGCCCGCGACCACCAGCAGCTCCCCGCCGTCGACCAGCGCGATGCAGCAGCCGTCTCAGGACGAGATCGTGGACGTGGTGCGCAGGTACTACTCGCTGGTGCCGGGCAAGCTCGACCAGGCCTGGAATCTGCTGGGGCCGAACCTGCAGTCGCAGGGCAAGGACCGCTACGAGGGGTTCTGGAAGACGATCGAGGACGTGAAGATCATCGGCGAGCCGGTGCAGTCCGGGGCCAACGTGATCGTGACACTGCAGTTCACCAAGGGCCACAGCAAGATCACCGAGTCGCACATGCTCGGCATGGTCGCCACGCCCGACGGCAAGGCGCTGATCAATACCGACCGCCGCAACTGACCGCCCCGCCAGAGACTGTTTCCAGACTCGTTCTGCGTGGCAGAGCGAGCCCGGAACATCAGACACCGTCTGGTCTCCGGGATCAGTCCGATGAGCAGGCCTACAGCCGGTTGCCCGAGTCGTTGTCGCGGGCAGAGCTGGAGCGGTCTTCCTCGACGACGTGGACCGGGGCCTGGTGGAGGCCAAGCGGCACGATCACAACAACTGAGGCTTCGCAGTTATGCGGCGGATGAGGTGCTTCCTCGCTGCGCATGGAGGTTCCGTACATGCACAGGGTCTCTGACCGCGCGGGACCCACCAGCGGCTCGCGATAGCGCCACTGACGGTGTTGCCTTCCGCTTCCGTAGACAGCGTCGGCGCCCCGAACTCCATGATTACGCGGCTCAATAGCCCGGCCTGCACGTGCCCCTGTCAACGCTTCGCCGACGCCCTCACGAGCGACGACGCATGACTCGGGGTCACCGTGGGTCGCTAACCTTTCGGTGCAGAGCTCTTCCATCTCCTCCTCCATACCGGTTTATCCCGGCGCTCCTACGGGGCCGTCCGACTTCCCACACTCGTTCATCCCAGGCTTGGATCTCCCGGTTCTCGCACATGAGGACTCCGTACATGCACAGGTTCTCCGACCGCGCGGGGCCCACTGGCGACTCGCGATAACGCCGCCAGCAGTGTTGCCTTCCGCCGCTCCAACAACGTCGGCACCCCGAAGTGGGGATTTCGCGGCTCCATAGCCCGGCCTGCACGTACCCCTGTCCAACGCTTCGCCACGCCCTCACGGGTCGTCGACGCATGGCTCGGGGCCACCGTGGATCGCTACTCCTTCGATGTCGAGCGCTTTCATCCCTTTCCTCATGCCGGTTTACCCCGGCGCTTCCTAGAGCTCTCTCATCTCCTTCTCCATGCCGGTTCATCCCGGCGCTCCGAAACCTCAGCAACAAGCTCGGCTTCGTTATCTTGAGCCGCTGAAGAAGGCCCACCACGTACACGACGAGCATCGAAATCCCCGGGATCACGTCGTGGATGGGATTACCTTCCGCTGTTCATCACGGAAGCGGGAGGGGCAATGCGCGTACAGCGCGTACTCATGCCAGGCACCGAGGACACTGCGTGCGCGTTTGGCCGCGTTGCCCGCGGCGCCGGTGACAGAGTGGTCGACGTGACGCTCGGGTACCGCAGGCGGTAGAACTTACTGCATGAAGGCCGGTGAGCTTCCCACAGAAGAGATGACGCGTGATCCCATGGCTTTTACCGATCGGGTCACCGCTAGCTCGACCAAGTGGCCGATTGAGGCAAGGCGGTACCGGTTGGTGATCAGCCGGGCATGCCCGTGGGCCAACCGAACTGCGATCGTGCGGCGGTTGATGGGTCTAGACGATGCGATCTCGCAGGCAGTCGCCAGTCCGATCCTGGAGACCATCGCCGGCGACGCGCACTGGGTGTTCTCCGACGACGTAGGTGGTGTTGATCCAGTGCTAGGCGTGCACGCATTGCGCGACTCGTACCTGGCTCGTCGCCCAGGCTACGACGGTGGCGTTAGTGTGCCCGTGCTGGTGGACATACCCTCCGGGCATCTGGTGTCAAACGACTTCGAGTCGCTGACCATCGACATGGGCAAGGAATGGGTTGCGCTGCAACGCGACGGTGCCCCGGACCTGTACCCCGACGCGCTGCGCGACGAGATCAATGCGGTGAACGAGTCGGTTTACGCCAACCTCAACAACGGCGTCTACATGGCTGGTTTCGCCCCGAACCAACAGGCGTACGAAGGCGCGGTGCGCCGAGTGTTCGCCGAGTTGGATCAACTGGAGGCGCGGCTCACCACCCGCCGGTACCTGGTGGGCGACAGCATCACCGAGGCCGACATCCGGCTGTGGCCGACGCTGGTGCGCTTCGATGCGGTGTACCACGGGCACTTCAAGTGCAACCTGCGCAAGCTGATCGAGTACCCCGCCCTGTGGAGCTACGCGCGGGACCTGTTCCAGACGCCTGGCTTCGGGGACACCATCGACTTCGACCACATCCGCAAGCATTACTACTACGTCCACTCGGGAATCAATCCGACGCGGATCGTCGCAGTCGGACCTAAGCCAGTGGCGTGGCTGACCGCGCACCGCCGAGAACAACTCGGCGGCAGGCCGTTCGGCGACGGCAGGCCACCCGGTCCGCCACTGGAGAAGGACAGGGTCCCCCAGATCGGTTGAGAGGAAAGGAATCAAGCCATTTCCACGAGTGCGCCGTCGATGGGCGCCATGAAGAAGCCCTGCAACTGCGCCTTGGGGACGCCGACGCCGACGGCCCGTAGCTCGTGGTCGGTCAGCAGCTTGGTGACCACCAGCTTCATCTCGTTCATCGAGAAGCCCCTGCCGAGGCACGTCCGGCTGCCGCCGCCGAACGCGCCCCAGCGGTACCGATCCACCGAGCAGGCGAGGAACCGCTCCGGCTGGAACTCGGTCGCCGCATCGAAAACCTCCGACGAACGCTGGAGCAGGTAGGCGCAGTGCACCAGGATCGACCCGGCCGGAACCTGGTAGCCGTCCAACTCGATGTCCTGCTTGAGCAGCCGCACGCCGTTGAGCGCGGTCACCGGATGCAAGCGCAGGACCTCCTTGAGCACCGCATCCAGGTACGGCAGCGTGTTGACGCTGTCGCGGGTAATGGTGCCGTCACCGATGTTGTCCGCGATCTCCTTTCGCACCGAGCCGAGCACGCGCTCGTCACGTAGCAGGCGGACGAACGTCCACGCCAGGGTGTTGGCGGTGGTGGAAAAGCCGGTGTACAGGAGACTGAACACCTCGTCGCGGATAACCTCGTCGGTCAGCTCCACATCCCCCTCTTCTGCCAGTCTCAGCAGAAGCGACAGAGTATCCGGAGACTCCGGCGCTGACCAGACGCGGTAGTCCGGGATGCGACGTGCCACCAGGGAGCGGATGCCGGCATCGGCGGCCAGTACCTCCTCACCAGTGTTTTTGGCGTTCTCGGTGTGCAGCAGCGTTGTGCGGATGAATTCGCGGTCTTCTTCCGCCATGTTGCCGCACACCACCTCAGTGATGATGGCGGACGTCATGATCTGAAGTTTCTCGAACAGCCGGAACGGCGTGCCCTTGGGCCAGGTCTCGACCTGGCGAGCGAGTTCGGCCAGCACCAGCTCGGCGTAGTCGCGGCTGCCACCGAAAGTGGGATGGAGTTGCTGGCGACGTTTGCGATGGGCTTTGCCCTCGATGTAGGCGACCGAGGCCTCATCCGTGCCGAAGAAGATCTTGTTGGCCTCCGCACCGGAGATGACATCGTCCGGCGACTCGTACATGACCTTGATCTGGTGTGGGCGGGTGAGGAACACCCAATTGCCGTTGTCGTTGATATGCGGCAGGAACAGCCCACCGACATTGCCCAGCGGGAGGCTGAAGAGGGTGCCGTACACGGCGAACAGTTCGTCCAGGTAGCCGTAGGTGTCTTCGTTGAAACGGGCGAGCACGTCCCACGGCTCACCATTCGGGCCGGGAATCGAGGACTTGGCGATATCGAGCACGGTCAGTTCTCCTTGTCGCGCAGGACGCGCACCGACCACTCGACGTCGTCGACCATCCGGTCGACGACGGTACGGTCGGTCTGGTGGTGCAGGATGCAGGCCCGCACGACCAGACCGTGCTCCGGCAGTTCGGTCGTCGTGAGGTAGACGTTGCCCCGTGAGCAGACCAGCTCACAGAGTTCGGCGTTGAGGACGGAGTCACGAGCCCCACTGAGCTTGAAGATGACCACAGGCAAGTGGATGGGGTGCTGGCGCACCACCTCCAGACCGTCCAGGGTCGCCAGCCGGTCGGCGAGGTAGTGCGCGAGGTCGATCTTCTCGTCCAGAGTGGTCTCGAACGCCGCCACACCGTGCATCTTCAGCGGCAGCCAGGCGGTCAGACCCCGGATCTCGCGAGACAACTCCGGGCCATATGACGCGAAGTCGGCCAGCTCAGGTTCGTCGACAAACCCTGGCAGGTAGGCGGCACCTGGGATCTCGAACGCGTCGCCTAGCCGGACCCGATCCTTCACCAGCAGAGCAGAGCTGCCGTGTGGCAGGAATAGCGACTTGTGCGCGTCGACCGAGATGGAGTCGGCGTCCTCGATGCCGCGCAGAGCAGCCCTGCCGCGCTCGGTCAACCGGAAGAAGCCGCCGAAGCACGCATCTGCGTGGAACCAAGCGCCCTCTTCATGGGCAATCCGGGCGATGGCGGCGAGGTCGTCGACTGCACCGGAGTTGGTGGTGCCCGCCGTACCGACAACGCAGACCGGCCGGAAGCCTGCCGCGCGGTCGTCGGCAATGCGGGCGGACAGTTCGGCCAAATCCATCCGGTACTGGTCGTCAACGCCGATCGTGCGCACGTGCTCGGCGGGCAACCCCGCCATGGTGGATGCCTTCAGCATGGAGAAATGCGCCTGAGTGGACACATACACCGCGGCGGGGCCGGGTTGCTTGTCGTCGTGCGCGGTGAGCGCGCAGCGGACAGCCATGAAGTTGGCGAGCGAGCCGCCGGTGGTGAGGTAGCCGAAGGATCCCTCACCGTAGCCAAGCATGGTGCAGAACCAGCGGATGACGTTGGTTTCGATGCGTTGAAAGCCGGGTGCGGCGATCCACACGCCCGCGAACCGGTTCACAGCGCGAGCCACGAAGTCTCCGACCGCGCCCTGGATGAGGCCGCCGGAAGGCACATGCGCCATGAACCCGGGGTGCGGGTGCAAGGTGCCGTTGGTCATGGCCTCGCCGAAAAGCTGGTCCAGTAAGACCTGGAATTCCGTGCCAGTCTGCGGGAGCTCATCCTCACGCAGACCGGAGGCGGCCAGCCTTCCCTGCTCATACCGATCGACGTTGAGTGAGTCGGCTACGTACGAGGCCGGCAGCTCACGCGCGTCCAACTTGGCGCGGAAGGCGATCAGGTGCGCGGTGGTCGCGTCAAGCAGGGCGCGAACCTGGTCGGCGTCCAACTCAAGCGGGCTGTTGACGACAAAGTCTTCCATTATCGTCACCGAATCGGTCCTTCGTGCCCGCTGGCGACCAGCCCTGACTCGAAGACCGACCGATCTGAGCAGCGCCTTGCGTACTCAACGAACCGACGGATGATCGTGTCCTTCTCCATCACCTGGTCGTGCCGCCGACACAGCTCATCCAGCATCTGGCGGTCCCGCTCGTAGTGAGCGACAGCCAGGTGGTAGGGCAAGTCAGAGAAGGCAACCAGGTAGTAGAGCGGTGCGAAGTGCTCGGGGTAGCGGGCGTGCAGCTCGAGTTCGAGGCGGTTGCGGTCGTGGAAACCGCCCTCACCAGTGTGTGCGGACAGCTCGCGCAGGTTGGCCATGGAGAGCTCGGTTATCGAGTCGACCGGCCGCCGACGCTCGTGGGTGAACTTGGCCAGCACAGACGGGATGTCATTGACGACGCCGCTGCGGTCGGTAGCCGCGTCCAGCAAGGAGATGAGGACGCCGACGTCCTCGAACGAACAGTTGATGCCCTGACCGTAGAACGGCACGACGGTATGAGCTGCGTCTCCGAGCAGAACAGCGCGGCCGAAGTGGAACGGATCGCAGGTGATGGTGCGCAACGAAGACGCTTGGGCGGAGAAGAACTCCGCAGTGAGTGCAGGCAGAAAGGGCAACGAGTCCGGGAAGTACTCCTGGAACAGGGTCAGCACGTCGGACGGGGTGCGCAGCCGCTCGATCGACGGCTGCTCCTTCGTTTCCCGGCGCAGCGGCATGAACAGCGTCGCCGTGTAGGTCTGGTCTCGGTTGGGCTGGGCCAGGAGCATGAAGTCGTCTCGCGGCCACACGTGCAGGCCGTGCTGACTGCTCTCTGGCACCGCCGGATCGCGCAGGGCATGGAGCAGCGAGTGCCTGCCGAGGTCGTCGGAAGGCATCTTCATCTCGACGTAGCCGCTTTGGATGAACGTCTGGCGGACGTCCAGACGCGCGCCCTTGCGGGACATGTCGTGCCGGACCGTACTGTTGGCTCCATCGCAGCCGATCAACAGGTCCGCAGTTTCCACGATGACCCGGCCATCAGACACCATGTGAGCTGTCGCGGTCAGCGGGTCCGAACCGAAGCATTCGTGGTTGAAGAAGATCTCGGCCCCGGCCTTCTCGGCTTCGGTGAGCAGGACATGGTGGAGCAGTCTGCGCGGGATGGAGAGCAGGTGGTGTTTCGGGTCGGCGGCGTAGGGTTGGCAGGTCAGCGAGCCGTCCCGGTGATGGATGATCCGCTGCGGCAGCACGACACCATTGGAGTAAATGGCCTCGCGCAAGCTAGGAGTGAGTGCGCGCAGACCACGGAGCGTAAGCGTCAGGTTGAAGGAGTGACCGCGCGCAACCTGTGCTAATCGTGGATCGGCTTCTCGTTCGTAGATTCTTACATCGAAGCCGCAACCCCTGAGTCTGAGCGCGACCAGGCACGACACAGGTCCCCCACCAACGATGATCACCTTCACGTGCTCTCTCCCTTGCTACGACGACATCATGCGACGGCAACCGTTAGAGCAATCCTGCAACCGTCGTCGGCGAACGGCTGTCACCCGCCATCGCCAGTCGGACGACTATCTCGACACATTTAGACGCTCGCAGGCGATACCCATCGCCTGCGAGCTCTCAACCCAGAACTGCGGATCACACGGTCAGGCAGTTCACCTTGAACCCAATTCCATCCCCGCACGGGGATCAGCTGCCTGAATGCGACACGTTCGATAACCTGATGGCCTGGGGACTCCACAATTCAAGGCGCACAGCGCAGATGCAGCACCCCAAACAATCACCGGAGTTTCGCGTCATCCCCCATATCGGCGCCGACCGACTCATGCATCCGGGCCACCAACGTTCCTACGATGTCACCGAGCGCGACCCGCAGGTCCGGGTCAACGAGGCCGTCGGCAGTCAGCACCTCATCAGCACGGGCGATGGGCAAGTCCGTGTCCACCACAGCACCACCCAGCGCTGTGAGCACCTTGCGAGCCTCGTGCTGCGCCCACACCGCGCCGAACATCCCGGTGGACGAGCCGACAACGGCAGCGGGTTTGCCCATCACCGGGTTGTTCGCAAATGGTACTGAGATCCAATCGAGGGCGTTCTTGAGCACACCGGGAATAGAGGAGTTGTACTCCGGGGTGGCGATGAGCAGCCCATCGGTGTCCCGGATGAGCTGGTCGAGATGCCGGACGGATTCAGGCACCGGAACATCAGCATTGTAGGCAGGGATGTCACCCAAGCCCTCGAAGACCACCATCTCGACGTCGCCGCACAGCTCGGCAGCGGCCATGAGCAACATCCGGTTGTACGAGCCTTTGCGAAGGCTGCCGCACAGTCCGAGGATTTGCACGGCCTAGGACTCCTTCACCACGTCGAGGTAGATGTCGATGTCCACCTCGTAGCCCAGCGCATCACCACCGCCCGGCAGCGGCGCCTGCCAGTTCAGGTCCCAGTCGCGGCGGTCCACTCTGGCGACCAGCTCGACGCCCGCACGTGTGAAGCCGAACGGATCGTCGATGGGCAGCGAGTAGGTGCCAGTAGCCGACACCGGCCTGCTGATGCCCTTGATCGTGAGTTCGGTGTGAGCCGAGCACGTGCCGTCGTCATTGAGAACGATGTCGGCTGAGGTGAATGTGATGTCCTTGTGGTTCTTGGCATCGAAGAACTCTGGACTGTAGACGACATGCTCGCGGAACTCGGCGGGCTTTCGGATCGAGATAGACTCCACCGGCACCGCACCCTCGACCCGGATGCCGTTTTCGTCGGAAATGATCGAAGCGGCGATCTCCTCGAAAGTGGTACGAAAGATAGCGACCTTCATGTGACGGACGGAGAACTGGACGCTAGAATGCGCCGGATCTGCCACGAAGGTGCCAGTGAACTTCTGCTCAACGTGACTCACGAAAGGCCTCCACAGGCAACAAGGATTTTGGTAATGCCCATTTGGATATTACCCTTGACGATTCATAATTCTGCTTCCGACAAAGGAAACCGTAGTCATCTAACTACCAGAAGTGACGCGTGTCCACTGCAAGGTAGATTTGGGCAGATTTTTTTTCCTTTTTGCCGATCACCCACAGCGGGGAACATTCTCACCAATCTGGCCCAGCGACTCTGCCCTTGGGCCAAGGCATGCAACAGTCATCGGGTTCATGAGTTGATCAGCTCGCCACCAGCGCAGCCGTTGCCCCTGGACCACCATCTTTGGTCAGGCCTACGCGACCACACCCCACCCTGAGCCTTGATCGCTCTCCATGATATGATCATCGTTTTCTTAGGAGACTGTTGGGTAACTGGGGCGACACTGAGCGTGGCGTGATGTTGATCTCGGCCAGCGTGTCGAGATGACAAAGAGATCATCCCCGCCGTGATCTTGTTGTGTGTGCAACTGCGATACCGGCGAGGATGATCGCCGCCCATGTTATCCGTCCAGTCTGACCGATGAGGTGTGGGCCGTCCTGGAACCGTTGATGCCAGTACGAGACCGCCGAAAAGGCGGTATGGCAAGGAAATACGACGATCGCCTGGTACTGGACGGGATCTTCTACGTGCTGCGTTCGGGTTGTCAGTGGCGGATGATTCCCCACGATCTGCTGCCCTGGGACGCGGCCTATCGCTGGTTTCGGGACTGGAGTGCCGACGGCACGATCGACCGTGTCCACGACGCGCTGCGCGATCAGGTTCGGTGCCAGGCCGGACGCACGGCGGACCCGTCGGCGGCCGTGCTCGACGCCCAGTCCATCAAAAGCAGCGAGGGAGGGCAGGAACGCGGGTTCGATATGGGCAAGAAAACGACAGGCCGCAAACGGCACCTCATCGTGGACACCCTCGGCCTGCTGCTGGTCATCATGGTCACATCCGCATCGGTGCAGGACCGCGCGGAGCGCGGCGGGCGCGAGATCCTGCGGCGCTGACGGCGCTCATGTGAATCTCCCCAGACGTGCTCATTGAAATTCCCCACCCGGCGTGGCTCCGCCGAGAAGGCGTCTGAGGTTCGCTACCCGCACAGTCAAGCACCAGCCCGGGATAGGTTTTCAGGCTTGGGCGATCTCCAGGAGGGTGTTGAGCACGGACTGGGTGGCCGGGCGGTCGGCCACCGTTTCCCGCACCGCGACGTACAGGCGGCGGGCGGGCTCCGGGTTGCGCACCGGCCTCACCACCACTCCGGGGTGCACGACGTCCAGGCCCAGGCGCGGGACCAGCGCAACGCCCAGCCCCGCGGCCACGAAACCCTGCGCTGAGTAGCTGCCGTCGGTCTCCAGCGCCACCTTGGGCGTGAACCCGGCACTGGCGTAGGCGTCCCTGAGCAGCGTCGAGCAGACGTCATCGCTGGTCACGGCGCTGTTGATCCAGGATTCGCGGGCCAGCTGGACTAGGTCCACGCAGTCCTGGGCGGCCATCGGGTGCGATTTCGGCAGCACCAGCCGGTACGGGTCGTCGCCGAGGTGCACGAACCGCACCCCGCGTCGTTCGGGCACCGCACGCCCCACCACGATGATCGCCAGGTCGGCCTCGCCGCGGGCCACCTCGTCGAGCAGCCCGACCTCCTGCATCCGCAGGTCGAGCTGGACCTCGGGGTGCTCGGCCCGGAACTTGGCGACCGCGGGCGGAATCAGCCCGACGCTGGCGGTGTGGAAGAACCGCACCCGCAGCAGGCCGGTGCGCCCGGCGCGGATGTCGGCCAGCTCCGCCTCGGTGCTGCTGAGCAGCTCGGCGATCTGCCCGGCGCGCTCGGCCAGCAGGGTGCCCGCCGGGGTCGGCCGGAGCCCGCGCCCGACCTTCTCCAGCAGCGGCGTGCCCGCCTCCTTCTCGAGCGTGGACAGCTGCTGGCTGATCGCGGACGGGGTGTACCCGAGGTTCGTCGCGGCCGCGCTAACCGAGCCGCTGGTGACCACGGCGCGCAGCACTTGCATCCGGCGTACGTCCAACACGACTCCACGATACAGCAAAACTAAAACATCAATAGATTTTATTTCACTTGTTCTTATGTCTGGGTTGGCGCAACGTAGTAGGCGGAAATCGGTTCGGCGGGCGCCGAAACACCGACGACCTACCTTCACGGCGACACCTCGACCACGCGATACCCCGCGAGACCGGACAGGACATGAATAACCCGACCAACTACGTCCGACTGGGCGTGCTGGCGCTGCTGTGGGGCTCCAGCTTTCTGCTGATCAAGCTCGCGCTGGGGGCGCTCTCCCCGACCCAGATCGCACTGACCCGCATCGTGCTCGGCGCTGCGGTCCTCCTCGCGCTGTGCGCGCTGCGCGGCATGCGACCGAGCCGCGATCGCAAGCTGTGGCGGCACGTCGCCGTCGCCGCGCTGTTCGGCAGCGCGCTGCCGTGGGTGCTGTTCGGCCTCGGCGAGCAGACCGTCGACTCCGGCCTGACCGGCGTGCTGAACGCGACGACGCCACTGTGGACGGTGCTGTTCGGGCTGTTCGCCGGTCGCGAGGCGATGCCGCCGACCCGGCTCGGCGGACTGCTGCTGGGGTTCCTCGGGGTGCTGCTGATCTTCGCCCCGTGGCAGGGTGGCAGCCTGCTCAGCTGGGGCGTGCTCGCCTGCCTGAGCGCGGCGGTCAGCTACGGGATCGGCTACGTCTACATCGGACGGAACCTCACCGGGAACCACGGCCTGCCACCGCTGGCGCTGGCCGCCATGCAGATGGTCGCCGCCACCGGATACGCGCTGCTGGCGCTCCCGCTCGACGGCCTGCAGCCGGTGCGCTGGGAGCCCCTCGCGCTGCTCGCGGTCGCGGCCCTGGGCATCTTCGGCACCGGACTCGCGTTCGCGATCAACTACCGGATCATCGGCGACGAAGGCGCGACGACGGCGTCCACGGTGGCCTATCTGATGCCGATCGTATCGGTGCTGCTCGGTTGGTTGCTGCTCGGCGAAGAACTGGGCCTGCGGGTCCTGCTGGGCATGTCGATCGTGCTGCTGGGCGTAGCCCTGACCCGCCGCTCCCCCGCCCCGAAACCCGTTGCCGCACCCGCTCCCGAAGAGGACGAGATGTCGAACCAGCTCCGCACCAAGGCCACTCGCACCACCTGCACCACCTGCACCACCTGCACCATCGGCACCATTAGCACCACCCTCATCACCCGCACCGACGAGCACCCGCCGATCGAGCCGCCTGGCGCCTGGACCAGGATCCGCCTCGCGCTGATGCGCGGCTCCCAGCTCTACGCCGACCTGGCCAACAACCACCCGCTGAAATGACTTGGTCCGGGATTTTCCGGTCCAGAACCGGGAAATCCCCGGAGGTCGGGTCAGCTGGTCGTCGCGGGTCCGGGGCGCCGGAACAGCTACCGCTGCCGATAAAGACCGAGTCACACCAGGCGGCGGTCTGAGGCCCAGCGGGACAGCTCGTAGCGGTTCGACAGCTGGGTCTTGCGCAGCACGCTGGACACGTGCGTCTCCACCGTCTTCACCGAGATGAACAGCTCGGACGCGATCTCCTTGTACGCGTAGCCGCGCGCCAGCAGCCGCAGCACCTCACGCTCCCGCGGCGTCAGCAGGTCGAGCTCCGGGTCGCCGACCGGGGCCGAGTTCGGGCCCTCCGAGAAGGCGTCCAGCACGAAGCCCGCCAGCCGTGGCGAGAACACCGCGTCGCCCGCCCGCACGCGCTCGACCGCGTCCGCGAGCTCCCGCCCGGAGATCGTCTTGGTGACGTAACCGCGCGCCCCGCTGCGGATCACCGCGATGACGTCCTCCGCCGCGTCCGACACCGACAGCGCCAGGAACACCACTTCGGTGTACTTGCTGCGCACCTGCCGGAGCACCTCGGCTCCGCCGCCGTCGGGCATGTGCACGTCGAGCAGCACCACCTCGGGGCGGTAGTGATCGATCCCGGTGACGGCCTCGGCCACCGATCCCGCCTCGCCGACCACCTCGACCCGGTCGGCGGACGCGCCGAGCTCGGCGCGTACCCCGGCGCGGAACAACGCGTGGTCGTCGACCAGGAACACCCGGACCGGCCGGGATTCGCTGACCTCGGGTGTCGCTTCACCGGTCACGATCAACATCCTCCATCGCTGGGTTCGTCCCGCAGGGTACGCGAGTTCACGCCGCGGCCCTGGGCATTTCCATCTGGACCTCGGTGCCCGAGCCGGGCGAGGTGCGCACCTTGACCCGGCCGCCGTGCCGCTGCATGCGGCCGTGGATCGAGTCGGCGAGGCCGTGCCGGTCGTCGGGCACGCGGTCCGGGTCGAACCCCGCGCCACGGTCCCGCACGTACACCGAGACCTGCTCGGACTCCACCTCCGCGTAGACGCTGACCTCCGCGACGCCCGCGTGCTTGGCGGCGTTGACGACCGCTTCCCGGGCCGCGGCGAGCTGCGCGGTCAGCCGCTCGTCGAGGTCGCAGTCGCCGACGACGACCTGCTGGACCTTGATCGCGAAGACGTCCTCGACCTCGCCGCAGACCCGGCCCAGCGCGGCCGCGAACCGGGCGGCGGGCGCGTCGTCGATCGCCGCCTCCCGCTCGGAACCGTAGCCGTCGGGGCCGTACAGCCAGTTCCGCAGCTCGCGTTCCTGGCCCCGCGCCAGGCGGCGCACCTCGCGCTCGGAGTCGGCCTGCTTCTGGATCAGCGCGAGGGTCTGCAGCACCGAGTCGTGCAGGTGCGCGGCGATCTCGGCGCGCTCCTGGGAGCGGATGCGGCTGGCCCGCTCGACGTTGAGGTCGCGCACCAGCCGCACCCACCACGGCACGGTCAGCACCGCTACGCCGATCAGCGTGGCGAGCACCGAAAGCAATCCGAAGCGGACGTCGTCGATGGAGGAGGTGCCGACCAGGAAGATCACGAGGCCCAGGACCACCAGCGCCGCCCCGGCCGAGATGCGCACCAGCGCCGCCCGCCCGCCGCCTCCGAGCAGCGCGCCCGCCACCCCGGACCGGGCGCCCTGCCGCCACCGGCGGCGCTGCGACTCGTCGGCTTCCCGCCAGACCACGGCGGCCCCGACCAGCACCACCACCAGCGGGGCGACGATCCACGTCGGCGCCGCGATGAACGACACGGCCGCCACCATCGCCCCGATGCAGAGCAGGATCATCCCGACGCCCTGCTGGCGTTCCTTGACCGAGATGGGCTGTTCCGCGCCGCTGCTCTGCGGCACGAACACCCAGAGCAGCGCGTACGCGAGGATCCCCGCCCCGCCGCACACGGCTAGCGCCGCGAAGGCACCGCGCACCCACAGCACCGGGAGGTTCAGGTGCTCTGCGACACCGCTGGCGACCCCGGCCACCAGCCGTCCGGTGCGCCGGCGCCGCAACTGCCCGGACAACGTGGACTGCGTCGACAGCGGCACCGTCGGCCGCTCCGCCAGCGGCGTTGCATCGGCCGCTTCCGCCTGATGAGTCCGTTTCCGCTTGAACCGGGCCTTCACGACAACGATCGTCACACGCCCGCACGCGCGCGGGCATCGGGGACGCCCCTGACTTTCCGGGCAGTCTCAGGGGCGTCCCTGATGCTTCCGGGGGCACCGCTCTCGGATAGTGGTAGCCATGAGCAGCACGAAGCTATCCGGCGCCGCCGGTTTCGAGGAAACCTTGCGGGGCTTCTGGGCTACCCGCCCGATGCGGCCTCGCACGGGCGGCAAGCTGGGTGGCGTGTCCGCCGCGATCGGCACGCGGTACGGCATCGATCCGATCCTGGTTCGCGTCGCCTTCGCGCTAGCCACGATCTACGGCGGCGCCGGGGTGGTGCTCTACCTCCTGGGCTGGTTGGTGTTCCCGAAGGAAGGCGATCCGCTGCCGGGCTCGACCGAGCCGACCCGGGAGCCGACGTCCACCGGGCTGGCCGTGGTCCTCGTGCTGCTGCTGATCCCCGGCGTGTTCTGGCTGACGAGCTCGCCGGCGATCATCGGCGTGGCCCTCGGTCTCGGCGCGCTCTACCTGCTGCACCGCAACTACGGCGACCGCGGCGTCACGCCGACGGCGACAGCACCGGCCACAGCGGCTCCCGTCGCCGGTCCACAGCCGGCGGTTCCGGTGGCCGAGAACACCTGGGTCTACCCCGGCGTCGCATCGACCACGACGAACGCAGCGCAGGCCGAACAGCCGCCACAGCAGCCGCCGGCCTGGGACCCGCTGGGGGCCGCACCGTTCGCCTGGGAGTTGCCCGAACCGAGCGAACCCGGGGAACCCCAACCGCCGCCGCGGCCCAAACGGCGCTGGATCACCATCGCGACCCTGGCGCTGGCGGCGTTCGCATCCGTCCTGGCCGCGGCGATCGGCGCGCCGCCGGAGTCGGCGCTGGCGATCGCGCTCGCCGTGCTGGGGCTCGGCATGATCGGCGGCGCGTTCCTGCGGGGCGGTCGCGGTCTGATCGGGGCCGCGATCCCGGTCGGCGCGTTGGCCATGGCGATGGCGGTGCTGCCGATGGGCGACTTCACCGGGAACATGGGCAGCGACGAGGTCCGGCCCACCTCGATCGAGAACGTGCTCCCGCACTACCAGCGGTCGGCCGGTTCCGTCCTGTTCGACCTGCGGGACCTGCAGATCACCGACGGCCAGGAGCTGCGCACCGGAGCCAAGGTCGGGTTGGGCGACATCACCGTCCAGCTGCCCCCGAACGTGGACGTGACGGCGCGGTGCGCTTCGGAACTGGGCGACGTGCGGTGCTTCAACGACACGGCGGACGGCCGGGGGGCGGACATCTCGGTCACCGACCAGGGCGAAGACGGCCCCGGCGGTGGGCACATCGTGCTCGACCTCGTGGTGGGCACTGGAAGCGTGGAGGTCACCCGTGGCTGACAACGAGATCAACCGTCGTCCCGACCGGGACGGTCCGGACGTGGTGACGCTGGTCGCCGGCTTGCTCTCGGTCGCTGTCGCGGGCGGCCTGCTGTTCGGCTTCGGCGGTCACATCCAATGGCTGCTGGCGGTCGCCGCCGTCGTGATCGGCGTCGTCATGCTGATCGCCTCGTTCCGCACCCGCCGCGACACCTGAGGTCGTCCCGTCCCAGGCCCTTCGATTTCAATGGAAATCGAAGGGCCGATTTCCATTGAAATTGCGGAGCAGCACCCCGGGATGGGTCTGGGAACGGCGCGTCAGAGCACGATGCCGAGGACGACGCAGACGATCCCGGCCAGCGCGGCCGCCGGAATCCCGAACGCCAGCAACCGGTGTTGGGTCCGGAGGCTGTCGCGCACCTCCTGCTCGCTGCGGGTGGAGATGATGAAGAAGCCCTTCTGCTCGGGCTTGCCGATCACCAGCGGACCGATCTTGTCGTGCGCCTCGCCAAGGATGTACAGCCACCGACCAGGCCGGATCACCCACTCCTTGTACTCGTAGCCGACCGTGCCGCTGTTGTCGAGGATGTTCGGCAGCTGGAAGCCGAACACGGTCGGCCCCTGCGGGTTGTGCGGCTCGAACCGGTCGACGACCTGCTCCGGCCGATCCGGTTTGGTGCCGTTGGGATCGACGCCGATCAGCATGCCGTGGCCATCGCGCAGCGCGTAGCCCTCCCACGACGTGTGCTCGGCGACGGTTTCGCTGCCCCGGTCGACGTGCCGACGACCATCCCGGTAGCGCACCCGCTCGTAGCGCCGCTTGACGACGTAGCGGAACCAAACGCATTCGGTCTTGCTGAGCTCAGAGATGAGCACGCCTTCCGGGCGCGGGCGCGCCGCGCCGACGACCTCGCACTCCTTGCGGAATCCGCCCCGCGCGCCGACTTCGTCGGAAGCCTTGCGCAGCAGCTCCAACTCGTTGACCGGCAGGGTTTCCGCGCCGATCATCGCGTGCAGCTCGTCGCGGGCGCGACGCATGAAGTAGAACCCGACGGCGACCGCGACCAGCAGCACGACCCCGACGATGACCACGGCCATCGGCCCTCCCCAGATCGGTCCCGCCCGACCCTAGTTCCGCACGCCCGGCTCGGGCATCGATTTCGGCAGAACAGCAACGCTCGCCACAACTGGTGCCCGGGACCGCGATCCGCGGGCTGCGGCGATTTCGCGCGAAATCGCCATCCGGCACGCGTGGGGAGCGGCGATTTCGCGCGAAATCGCCGCTCGTTCTCCCCGACCGGTGCGCGGGATCTGAACGCGTTTCCAAAACACGCCACGCGCGGGACCTGATGCGGAACTGGTGGGCATACTCGATCGATCCACTCGGACCGCTGGGTGCGCGGGAGTGGGGCGCTCCCAACTACTCGGAAGGAGCCGACATGGCCCCGAGACGACTGCTCGCGGCCGGTGCCGCACACGCCCTGCTGGCCTCCGCGCCGCTGTCCGAAGCCGGTGCGACGCCCCGCGCCAAGGTGTTCTTCGACGACTTCTCCGGGTCGGAGCTCGACCGTTCCAAGTGGACGGTCGAGGTCACCGGCGAGAACTTCGGCACCGTCAACCAGGAACAGCAGGCGTACGTCGATTCGCCCGACACCATCTACCTCGACCAGGACCCGTCGACCGGGGCGAGCAACGGTGCGCTGGCGCTGCACCCCCGGTTCGAGCCCGGCCACCAGGCGCCGGACGGCCAGACCTACGACTTCATCTCCGGCCGAATCAAGACCCAGGACAAGGTCGAGTTCACCTACGGCAGGTACTCGGCACGGCTCAAGCTCCCCGAGAAAGCCACCGCATCCGGGCTGTGGCCCGCGTGGTGGTCGCTGGGCGCGAACATCGACGCGGGCAAGCCGTGGCCGGAGTGCGGCGAGATCGACGTGATGGAACACGTCGGCGAGCCGTGGACGAGCTCGGCGCTGCACGGCCCGGAGTACCACGGCGACACCCCGTTCACCAGGCGCCAGAACTTCGAGGGCAAGGACCCGGCGGACTGGCATGTGTACGAAGTGGACTGGGCCCACAACGGGTTGACCTTCTTCGTGGACGACACCGAGACGTACCGGGTCACCAAGCAGGAGATCGAGTCCAAGGGCTGGACATGGGCGTACGACGACCCGCAGTTCCTGATCCTGAACTTCGCGCTCGGCGGCGGGTACCCGAACGGCGTCAACGGCGTGACGGAACCGTACTTCGGCCTACCGCAGTCCACAGTAGACAAAATTGCCGCGGGCAACGTCCGGTACCTCATCGACTGGGTCCGCGTCGTTCCCGTTGCCGGTGCTCTTTCGTGATCGGCCGGAATGTTCGGAATATGTCGTGCGACACGGCTAGATGGGTGACGTGTCCCCGGAATACGGCCGACTGGCCTCGCCCGAAAAGCTTGCGCGATAGGCTTCCCAAACGAGAGAACACGACAAAAATATCCGGGGCCTGGGGTGGAGTGCAGTTTCTGGGAGTTCGGTGCGATCGTGCGGCAGGAGAAGGCCCGGCACGATGCCGGGCTGGTCTCGGCGGCGGAAGCACGGCGGAAGTTCGATGTGCCGGTATTCGTGACCTCAGCTCGCAGCGGGCTTGATCAGCCCAACGATCCGCGAGCGACGCTGGAGGCCGCACAGGGCAGTGCGCGGGCCAAGGGCTGGATCGACCGCAGCGGCAGGCTGAACGACCAGTGGTACGAGATCGTCTCCGCACTGGCCTATGGTCAGTCGTTCGCTTACCTCTACCTCACCGAGCCGGACAAGCCCGAAACGCGGGCGATGGTGACCGTGAATCACCTGGCGTTCCGTTTCGTCCTCAGCCGCGACCGAGTATGGATCGATGAGGTCGCCCCGAACGCCGCCGAACAGGCGCTCGTTGCGTGCCTGCCCGAAGTTATCCCCGCGGCGGGCCAGGGTGTCACGGTACCGACGAAGATCCTGGCCGCCGCCGGCACAGAGGCCGAGAACCACCAGGCCGACCAGGGTGACTGGATCGCCTACGAACTCGGCCAGGCCGGAATCCGCGCCGGCGACGCCAAGGCGGTCGGCAAACTCGCGAACATGGCGGACCGGATGATCGGGCAGTTCAACGTCGGCATCCGCGAGCCCGACGGCCACAGCCACCTCTGGCCGTGGGCGATCACGACCCACCACAGCCCCACCGGCAGGGTCGCGCGGATCACCCAGCCGCCACGGGGCGAGAACACGCTGGTCACCCCAGCCGACACCAAGGTGCTTATCGGCGCGCTGCGTTCCTACCGCGACGACCTCCGACGAAAGGTCCGCGACCAGCAGAGATAGACGCTTGCCCCGGTGAGCAGCGGTTCGGGGCTGCGCGATGTGGCTGGTCCTACTTGACTTTGTCCACGAAGAGGGACGGCTGTGCCAGGATCACGGCCGGACGACGATCGAATGCAGGAGGACACCAGGCGTGAGCGAGCCGATGTCACCGCAGCAAGCCGCAGCAGTGCAGGCCGTCGGGATGGCAATGACCCCGTTCAACTCGGTCACCGGCGCCGCGATGATCGCGGCGGGCACCGTGAACGGTCACCAGACCTTCGAGATCCAGCCCGACCAGTTGCCTCGCGTTCTTGCAGGACTCGACGAAGTCCGCGCCAAATACATTGAGGCGCAACGATTGGCGAGGCAGCTCTCAAACGTCACGCCTCCATTCGCCGACGACGTCACGGTCGAAGCGTTCAAGAAAATCAGCGAACGGGCCCAAGGGGGCGAGGGCTGTCTGTTCGACACAGCGCAAGGCATGATCGATTGGATTGAGGGTTTCAAGGCCGCTGTTCAGAAGGCGATCGAGGACCACCAGCGCATCGATGACGACAACCGGATGGCCTGACTGTGAACACCACACGTACCACCCTCGCTGCTGCGGCAAGCCTTTTCGGTCTCGGTTTGGCCGGCTGCTCCAGCCCGACACCAGGGCAGCCCGAGCCCACCACCGGGGGCGAGACCACGTCAGCAGTGAACGACCCTTTCCGGATCGACCAGCCCAAGAACCTCAAGGCAATTAGCGACCCCTGCCAGCTGCTTAACCCACAGCAGCTGCAAGAAGTCGGCGCGACGACCACTGGGCGACAGGACAAGTCCCAATGGGGTCAAGCCAACTGCGCCTGGGATGGCGCCAAGTTGGCCTTGCAGGTTTCACCAGACACAGTCCAAGGCCAGGGCTTGCGGTACACCACGAAGATCGTGGCAGATGGTAAGCCGACAGCTGAGGTCGCGGGGTATCCAGCAACTCACGTTGGGGCCACTAGCGGTTCGTGTGGAACCTACGTGAGCACATCGGATACAGAACTGTTCCTGGTCGACTTCCAGATGGGTACTGAGGATTTCAAAGCATCAGGGTTTTCCGATCCGTGTGCAGCCGCGGACAAGATCGCAGAGATGGTAATCAAGAATCTTCCTCCTGCGTGAGGTCGGATTCGGTAGGGAGCTACGGGAGGGGCTATGGGGGCGTTTGATTGGTTGTTCGGTAAGCAGGCGATACCAGGGCGAGCCGTTGCGGCGTTTGATCACCCGAAGATCTACGGCGAGGTGGAGGCCGGGCCGGGTGTCGCCGCGGCATCGCAGGCCGCCGCGAACTGGCGGGAGCAGGTGAGCTCAGCCTTTGCCGACGCGGACGCCGCGCTGGCTCGGGTGCTCAAGGACGCCGAGATCATGATGCAGGGCGGCGCGGGTGATCAGGCTCGGGATGCCGTGACGCCGCTGTCGCAGGCGACCCGAGGAGCGATCGAGGTTGCCGCGCAGTCTGGGGCGGCGGTGCAGCAGCAGGCGCAGGGCTCGGCGGACTTCAAGAACGCGTTCCCCCCGCCGTACCAGGTGCCGCCGGACAACATCGGCTGGGGTGACTACGTCAACCCGATCTCCTACGGGATCAAGTCCGGTGTTCGTGCAGCGCACGAGGAGCGCCATGACCAGGTCGAGGCGCAGGCGCGGGAGCAGTACGAGTCCTACACCGGGGCCACCAACGAGCGGGTCAACGGCATCCAGCAGTTCCCGCCGCCGCCCACCTTCGCCGCGGATGTGACTTCGGCCCCGTCCACGCCGGTGAACAAGGTCGAACCGAGCACGAACTACACCGCCACCACCTCCACCAGCGACACGAGCGACACGAACGCGGGCCGACCGTCGACCCCACACACCTCCGGTCCGCCCCCTTCAACATCGACGCCACCGGCGCATTCATCAGTGAGTCCGTCGCCGCAAGCTCCGAGCGCGTCGGGTTCGGCATGGTCGAATCCACCCGCGGCCGGCGCGACTCCACTGCCGGTTACGGCGACACCGACGCCAGGGCCCGGTGGCGGCGGGTTCGTCGGTGACGCGGTGATCCCGCCCACCGGTGGAGCTCCCGTGCCGGGAACAGGCGGCCGAGTCGGCGGAGGTACGGGTTCGGGCCGCGGTGTCGGCCCCGGAACCGGTGCGGGTGTTCGCGGCGGTGCGGGCAACTTGGGCGGGGGTGGTCGAGCCGGTGTCGGCGGCCTCACACCCGGCAGCGGCGCAGGCGCAGGCGCGAGTGGCGCGGCGCGTGGTGGCGCGGGTGCTGCGGGCGCGACCGGTGCACCGGGGCGGGGTCAACGTTCCGGCGACGAGGACAAGGAACACACCAACAAATACGCCGAGCCCACCACCGACCCGTGGGACGACCTCGGCCTGCCCAAGACCGCACCGCCCGTGTTCGGTGACTGGTCCGCACAGAACATGGAGGGCAAACCCCCTCGCCCTCCGGAGAAGCGATAACAACCCGCGGTCACCCTGCTCCGGTGCTGGCCATATGCGAATGGCCGTTCCCGTCACCACCGGCAACAGGAACGGCCATTCAGGCACCCAGGTCAGTCGCCGAACCGGCCGGCCTTCACCGCTCCAATGAACGCCCGCCACTGAGAGCCGGTGGCGGTGAAGTACCCGGCGGCACGATCCTTGGTGTCCCGCACCGCAGCGCCACCACCGACACGACCAACCTCGACACAACTTGTCTGCTGACCAGAACGGGACGACTTCCGCCAACTCGTGGGCTCTAACGTCATGCAGCTGCCTCCAATTCGTCTGCGCGCCTGGCGATGAACTCCACCGATGCCTCAGGAGTCATCGCCAACTCGTGCAGGCTAATAACCGCATCTTTGTACGCGTTGGCGATACCCGAGTTGTGCAGGGAAACCGACGAGCGGTAGTGCTCCATGTGCACGATCGGCGAAGCCTTCGGAAACTCGAACACGATGAAAGACCCCATGTGCGCGGGATGCCACCGGGTCGCACCACTACGCAGCACGAGGATGTCCACGTTTGGCCATTCGGACATCTTCACCAGGTGTCGAAGCTGCTCGACCATCACGTCACGCCCACCGATCAGCTCGTTGAGCGCGGCCTCGGCGAGGATTCCGACGAAGTCGGGCGCGTTCTTCGACGTCAGGATCTCGCGGCGCCCTACCCGCATCAGAACCATCTTCTCGACCTCGCCTGGCGGCAACCCTTGCATGATTGCGCGGGCGTAGTCGGAGGTCTGCAACAGACCGGGGATAACGCCAGTAGCCACGTCAGTGATGCGAGTCGCGGTGCGTTCGAACTCGATCAGCGTCGTTAGTTCCTTGCGCACACCCGACGTACTCGTCGAGAGCCAGTCGGGGCGGTCCGCGTCGCGGGCCATCTCAGCGAGCCGATCACGTTCATCTTCCGACGCACCGTAGGTCGCCAGAATCGCGGCCACCTCTTCAGGTGAAGGTGCGCGCTCGCCAGTCTCGATGCGGGCGTATTTCGAATGATGGCCGCCCAACCTTTGCGCCACAGCACGGACGGTGAGCCCGGCTTGTTCGCGGTATTCCCGCAGCTCCGCGCCAAGCGCACGCAGTCGCGGCGAACCGCCCTTGGTGCTGACCATGCGACGAGCATAGCTTCGGCCCATGTCTGCTCACCCAATCGGATAGTTGGAGTTGTCGCGCGCGACATATATCGTCGCACATACGATGTCGATATTCGCGACAGTAGTCGTCGCAACGCCAACTTTTCGAAAGGGCAAGGCATGTCGCTCCGTGACGAAGTTCAGAAGTCAATCGCAGGCGGCGTCGTGATGTACCGGCCGCACCCGTTCAGCTGGATTCCCGCCTGCGGAAAGCGACATGCCAGCGCCGACACGAAACCCCTTGGCGGCTACCCGAATGGCTTCGTGGTGGCCACGTTGTGCAGGCATCAACTGCCCGCAGACAACTCCGACGTGGCGTGGCTGTGGGAAACCTGTCCCGAGTGCAACGTCAAAGCTCATGAGCTCGCCGGGATTCCGATGCCGAAGGGCGGTACGCGATGACCGACTACGCCCGGCTCGCGAAACTCATGCGGTCCGCGATCGTGATGCTCGGCTTTGCGGTCGACGACATCGAGCGCGGCCTGTGGAACGTTGACGATCTCGAAAAGGCCGCGAGAGGCCTCGACTGCCTGGTCGTCGCACTGCGCGGCAACACCGCGACCGTTCCCGGCCGCGAACTGGTAGTCATCGACGCAACGAGGGCCGACTCATGATCCCCACGCTCATACTCAGTGCAGCTGTTTTCGTTGTCGTCGCGTGGTTCGCGACTCGCCACTTCTCCGAGTACGGCAAACACTCCGGCGGCGGCGACGGCGCGCTGACGGTTCGGCACCTGCTAGCCCAGGCCGCCGCCGAAGCCGCGTCCGGCGGTCGGCACCACCTGCGCGAACCACAACCCCCACCACACTCCACAAAGGACATCAACGCGCCCCAGCCACCACCGCTGGAAATCCAACGCCGAATCCTCGACGCCCTCCACCGCCTCTAACCCCCCGAATCTCGGGCCCGGACGCCGACGCGCCCCCGACCTACGGCACCGGGCCTTGCGGGCCGGTCGGTGCGACTCACCACCCCACGCACCGACCGGCCACCCCACTACCCGACAGCGAGAGGCGTGAAGGACACCTTCCGCCGGCCGACTCGGCCGGCAAACTCGGCAAAAGATGCCCTTGTCGCAGAACTACAGCCATGTGCGCCGTGCGTTTGGTGTTAACCCTGGCGCGCCACCCTTCGGGGCATCCACCGGTCCAACCCCAGTCCAGCCTCAGTCCCGCCAGCCCCAGTCCCGCCTACCTGAGACTTCCCTTCGTGGAAAAGAGCAGCCATGTCCGATGATCAATCCATCGAGGACCCTCCTACCGGGTATTGGGCCGCGTTCGGCTACCAGAACCACATCCTGCTCAACAGGTTCGTGCCGCGTGACGACGGCAAGCTGACCGCCCTGTGCGGCGTACTCACCCCACCTGCCGAGGTGTCTGAAAAGGACGATCGTCCGGTGTGCGCATGGTGCGCAGAGCAGGTCCAAACCGGGCAAGTGGGCGTCGAGCTACCACCGGACACGGCCTGACAAAAGGGCGCCGACCGCCGAATCCCTGGGAAAGGGTCACCGAGGTCCTGACCCGTTCCGATGAAGCGCGAAGGGCGCCTTCGACCAGTTGTCGAAGGCGCCCTTCACCTCGTCGGACCTCTTCGGTCACTCCCACTCGATGGTGCCTGGGGGTTTGGAGGTGACGTCGAGGGTTACCCGGTTGACGTCGGCGACCTCGTTGGTGATCCGGGTGGAGATCCGCTCCAGCACGTCGTAGGGCAGCCGGGTCCAGTCCGCGGTCATCGCGTCCTCGCTGGACACCGGGCGCAACACGACCGGGTGCCCGTAGGTGCGGCCGTCGCCCTGGACACCCACCGACCGGACGTCGGCCAGCAGCACCACCGGACACTGCCAGATATCGCGGTCCAGGCCCGCGGCGGTCAGCTCCTCGCGGGCGATCGAGTCCGCCGCACGCAGCGTCGCGAGCCGCTCCGCGGTCACCTCGCCGATGATCCGGATGCCCAGGCCCGGCCCGGGGAACGGCTGCCGGTGCACGATCGTCTCCGGCAGGCCCAGCTCCAGCCCGACCCGGCGCACCTCGTCCTTGAACAGCGCGCGCAGCGGCTCGACGAGCTCGAACTGCAGGTCGTCGGGCAGGCCGCCGACGTTGTGGTGGCTCTTGATGTTCGCTGCGCCGGTGCCGCCACCGGACTCCACCACGTCCGGGTACAACGTGCCCTGGACCAGGAAGTCGATCTGCTCGCCGGCCGCGCCCGCCTCGGCCTGCAGGTCGCGGGCGGCCTGCTCGAAGACGCGGATGAACTCGCGACCGATGATCTTGCGCTTCTCCTCGGGGTCGGTTACGTCGGCCAGTGCGCCGAGGAACCGGTCCACCGCGTCGATGGTCACCAACCGGACGCCGGTGGCGGCGACGAAGTCGCGCTCCACCTGGGCGCGCTCGCCGGAGCGCAGCAGGCCGTGGTCGACGAACACGCAGGTCAGCTGGTCGCCGATGGCGCGGTGCACGAGCGCGGCGGCCACCGCGGAGTCGACGCCGCCGGACAGCGCACAGATCGCCCGCCGGTCGCCGATCTGCTCGCGGATCGCCGCCACCGTCTCGTCCACGATGGACGCGGTGGTCCACTGCGGGCGGACGCCGGCGATCTCGTGCAGGAACCGGCGCAGCACCTCCTGGCCGTGCGGCGAGTGCACCACCTCGGGGTGGTACTGCACGCCGGCCAGCTGGCGCTCGACGTTCTCGAAGGCGGCCACCGGGGTGTCCTTGGTGGCGGCGGTGACGGCGAAGCCCGCCGGGGCCTTGCTCACCGAGTCGCCGTGGCTCATCCACACCGGGTGGTGCCCGGGCAGCTCCGCGTGCAGCGTGCCGCCGTCGCCGCTGATGTCTAGCTCGGTGCGGCCGTACTCGCGGGTGCCGGTGTGCTCGACCGTGCCGCCGAGCGCGGAGGTCATCGCCTGGAAGCCATAGCAGATGCCGAACACCGGGATGCCCGCGTTGAACAGCTCCGGGTCGATCTGCGGCGCGCCGTCGGCGTAGACGCTGGCGGGGCCGCCGGAAAGCACGATGGCGGCCGGGTCGCGGCGCGCGATGTCCTCGACCGGGATGTCGTGCGGCACGACCTCGGAGTAGACCTGCGCCTCCCGCACCCGTCGCGCGATCAGCTGCGCGTACTGGGCGCCGTAATCGACAACGAGAACAGGCCCCTGCCCCTTGCGGTCGGGGCCGTTGCTGCTTGCGGTACCGGACACGTCGTCGAAACCTCCTGGCGAGAGCGGTGGCGCCCATTGTCCCAGGTAACCGAGGCCACAGCGGCACCGACCCCGCCCCTCCCGCGAGGCCTCGCGGCCCGGGGTCACGGCCGCAACGGGCGGGGTGCGCGGTCAGCTGAGCTGCTGGGCGGGCAGTACCCCGGCGCGTCGTGGCCGGTCTCGATCGGGTCCTTCCTGGTCACCTGTGTGCTGGTCGTGCCCGTCTTCACCTGGCTCCGGTTGCGGTCCGCCTCGGTGGTGCCCGCCGTCGTCGCGCACACCTTCGCCGGCACCGCCGCGGCTGCGCTGCCGTGGGTCTTTCGCCGCAGCCGACCAGCCGCCGAGCCCGCTCACTGCGGGCCTGAGGGCGTGGCCGGACTGGCTGGCGATGGCCAGATTCCTCTACGTGCTTCGGCTGCGTCACACGACGGGCAGGCGGAGCGCCGCGGGCGCGGTGGCCGGGACCGCCGGGGACTTCGGGGCGACCGGATCCGTCTGGCGGTAGCCGGATTCCTGAGCGGGCCGAGAATCCTGCTCGCCCTTGTTCGGCCACATCGAGAACGCCCGCTCCGCCTGCGCGGTGATCGTCAGCGACGGGTTCACGCCGAGGTTCGCACTGACCGCCGAACCGTCCACTATGGAAATCGTTGGGTACCCGTGCACCCGGTGGTACGGGTCGATCACGCCGTGCTCGGCGTCCTCGCCGATCGCGCAGCCGCCGAGGAAGTGCGCGGTCATCGGGATGTCGAACAGGGTCGAAGCCCTCCGGTGCCGCCCCAGGTGCCGCCCGCGATTCCGCCGATCTGCTCGGCGACCAGCTCGTTGGCCTGCTCGCCGGCCGGGATGAACGTCGGGGTGGACGCGCCGTGCCCCTGCTCCGAGGTCAGCAGGCACTTGCCGAAGCGCCGCTGGGTCGTTGTAGAACGGCTTGAGCGGTCGGTAGAGCGTGTTGGCGTAGTTCAGCGACCCGCCGCCGACGCCCGCGCCGGCCAGGATCTGCACGTTGCGTAGCAGGTGGATGCGCTGGATGCCATAGCAGCCGAGTTGCGGCGCCCAGAGGAACTTCCGAAGGTCCCAGGAGGTCCTGGGAGGTCCTGGGCAGCTCGTCGTCGGTGAACCGGCGTCCTGCTTCGAGCACCGCGACGCGGTAGCGCTTCTCGGTCAGGCGCAGCGCGGCGACGCTGCCGCCGAACCCGGAATCGATGACAACCACGTCGAAATCGGTATCGCTCTCGTCACGTCCAGCCATGCGCGACCGGTTAGACGTAACTACTCGCCAGTAGTTAGTGCCCGAGACCCTTTCCGAACCCGTTTTGCACAGAAGGCGGAACCCTGCCGGTGCCCGCCGCCGGAGCCGGGCTCACGCGGAGTGGGCACCTCACCGGAGATCGGCGATTTCGCGCGAAATCGCCAGCCGGGCGCTCCGAAATCGGCGATTTCGCGCGAAATCGCCAGCCGGGCACTCCGAACGGGCGGTGTCACGCCCGATCGGCGGCGCGCAGGTCCCGCTCGCCGAGCTTGCCCAGGCGGTCGCGGAGTTCGGGCGGGCCGACGACCTCGAAGTCCACGTCGAGCATCCCGGCGAAGACCGCCAGCAGGTGCATCGAGTCGGCGCCCATGGTCAGCGTGCAGGAGTGCTCGTCCACCGGCTCGATCAGCGCCCAGCTCGGCGTGATCAGCTCGGCGAGGCGCGTCGCGGACCGCGGCATCAGCAGTGTCGCCTGGTACTGCCAGAGCGCGACCTGCAGCCGTTCGCCGAGGTAGGCGACGACGTCACCGCCGGGCAACTCGCGCGGCGCGAAGCGCCGGCCGGCCGGGATCTTGGGCTCGATCCGGTCGGCCCGGAACGTCCGCCAGTCGGCGCGCTCGACGTCCCAGGCCAGCAGGTACCAGCGCCGGTTCGCGCAGCGGGAGAACAACGTCGTGCACTGGTCGGAGTTCGACGAAGGCGGCCACTTCCCGGCCCTCCAAGCCCCCGACCACCTGACCGAAGACCTCCGCGCCTTATACCGCCAGCTCCGCTGACGCCCCGAAAACCTGCGCCGACGCCCGCAAACCGGAGTGCAGCGAACGGCCTGAACGCCTCGATAGACGACACGAACGGTCCGTTCGCTCCAACCGCTCAGCACCGGACCCGCGCTACGCGCCCGAATACCGGGTCAACCGCGGAGCATCATGCCGACCTTCTGGAACTCCTTGAGGTCCCGGTAACCCGTCTTGGCCATCGCGCGGCGCAGGCCGCCGAAGAGGTTCAGCGTGCCGTACGGGTCGCTGCTCGGGCCGAACAGCAGCTGCTCCAGGTCCGCCCCGGAACCGGCGAAGCCGACGATCTCGCTGCGCGGCAGGCTCGGGTGCGCGGCGGCGGACGTCCAGTAGTAGCCCTGCGCCGGCGTCTCGGCCGACTCGGTCAACGCCTCACCGAGCATCACGGCGTCGGCACCGCAGGCGATCGCCTTCGCGATGTCCCCCGAGTACGAGAGGGCACCGTCGGCGATCACGTGCACGTAGCGCCCGCCGGTCTCGTCCAGGTAGTCGCGGCGGGCCGCGGCGGCATCGGCGATCGCGGTCGCCATCGGCACCCCGATGCCCAGCACCTGCGTGGTGGTAGCCGCGCGGGACTGCCCGAAGCCGACGATCACCCCGGCCGCGCCGGTGCGCATCAGGTGCATCGCGGTGCGGTAGTCGCCGACCCCACCGGCGATCACCGGCACGTCAAGCTCGGCGATGAACCGTTTGAGGTTCAGCGGCTCGCCGTCCCGGGCCACGTGCTCGGCGGAGATGATGGTGCCCTGCACGACCAGCAGCTCGACGCCGGCCGCGAGCAGGTCCGGGGTCAGCTCCTCGGCGTGCTGCGGGCTGACCCGCGCCGCCACGGTGACACCGGAGTCCTTGATCTGCTTCAGCGCGGTGGCCAGCAGGTCCGCCCGGATCGGCGCGGCGTGCAGCTGCTGCAGCAGCCGGATCGCGGCCTCCGGGTCGCTGTTCTCCTCGGCGGCGCGGACCACCTCGAACAGCTTCTCCTCGACGTTCTCGTGCCGCGCCCACAGCCCCTCGGCGTTCAGCACGCCCAGACCGCCGAGCTCGCCGATGCGCACCGCGGTGGCCGGCGAGACGATCGCATCCGTCGGGTGCGTGACCAGCGGGATGTCGAAGCGGTAGGCGTCGATCTGCCAGGACAACGAAACGTCCTTCGACGACCGGGTCCGCCGGGACGGCACGATCTCCACGTCGTCCAAGTCGTAGCCGCGCATGGCCGTCCGGCCCATGCCGATCTCAACCTGATCCCGCACGTCAGTCCCTCCTCGCAGCACCGCTGTCCAACGGAACATTCTCGCTGCGGCATCCGGGCGACGTACAACTGGGGCACCTAAGCTCGCGCTGCCGCCGTCTCGCGCTGCCGCCGTCTCGCGCTGCCGCCGGTGAGGTGGAGCGAACGGCCTGTTCGCCCCCTCACAAACGAGGCAAACGGTCCGTTCACCCCGCCATCCCGCGCCGAAGACGACCCGGCCGCCGCCTCGCGGGGAGACGGCGGCCGGGTCGGTGGTGCTCAGCGGGTGGTGTAGTTCGGTGCCTCGACGGTCATCGTGATGTCGTGCGGGTGGCTCTCCTTGAGCCCGGCCGCCGTGATCCGCACCAGCTTCGCGTCCTGTAGCTCCGGGATGGTGCTGGAACCCGTGTAGCCCATGCCTGAGCGCAGACCGCCGATCAGCTGGTCCACGACCTGCGCCAGCGGCCCGCGGAACGGCACCCGTCCCTCGATGCCCTCCGGCACCAGCTTGTCCTCGGACAGCACGTCGTCCTGGAAGTACCGGTCCTTGGAGTACGACTTCGCCTGGCCCCGCGACTGCATGGCGCCCAGCGAACCCATGCCCCGGTACACCTTGAACTGCTTGCCGTTGACCAGCACCAGCTGGCCCGGCGACTCGGCGGTACCGGCCAGCAGGCTGCCCAGCATGACGCTGCTCGCACCGGCCGCGATGGCCTTCGGGATGTCGCCGGAGTACTGGATGCCGCCGTCGCCGATCAGCGGCACGCCCGCCGGGCGGCACGCCATGCTCGCCTCGTAGATGGCGCTGATCTGCGGCACGCCGACCCCGGCGACGACGCGAGTGGTGCAGATCGAGCCCGGCCCGACTCCGACCTTCACCGCGTCCGCCCCGGCGTCGACCAGCGCCTGCGCGCCCGCCCGGGTCGCCACGTTGCCGCCGATGACGTCGACGGAGTTGCCGAGTTCCTTCTTCAGCGTCGCGACGGTGTCCAGCACGGCGCGCGAGTGCCCGTGCGCGGTGTCCACGATCAGCACGTCGATACCCGCGTCCACCAGCGCCATCGCGCGCTCGTGCGAGTCCGCGCCGACGCCGACCGCGGCACCGCACAGCAGCCGGCCGTCCGGGTCCTTGGTGGCGCTGGGGTACTGCTCGGTCTTGACGAAGTCCTTGACGGTAATCAGCCCGCGCAGCTTGCCGGCGTTGTCGACGATCGGCAGCTTCTCGATCTTGTTCCGCCGCAGCAGCCCGAGCGCGGCCTCCGCAGTGACGCCGACCTGCGCGGTGATCAGCGGTGTGGCGGTCATCACCTCGCGCACCCGGCGGGTGTAGTCCACCTCGAACCGCATGTCGCGGTTGGTGATGATGCCGACGAGAGTGCCGTCCGGGTCGGTCACCGGGACACCGGAGATGCGGAAGCGGGCGCACAGCGCATCCACCTCGGCGAGGGTGTCGTCCGGCGAGCACGTGACGGGGTCTGTGACCATGCCGGCCTCGGAGCGCTTGACCACCTCGACCTGGGCGGCTTGCTCCTCGACGGACAGGTTGCGCTGCAGGATGCCGACCCCGCCCTGCCGGGCCATGGCGATCGCCATCCGGGCCTCGGTGACCGTGTCCATCGCGGCCGACAGCAGCGGCACCCGCAGCCGGATGTTGCGGGACAGTTGGGTGGACGTGTCGACGCCGCTGGGGATCACGTCGGATTCGTCGGGCAGCAGCAGGACGTCATCGAAGGTCAGACCCAGTGTTGCGAACTTCGAGGGGAGGCCGGGTGCGGAGAGTTCGCTGGTCATGGCGAGGGATGTGCCTTCCTTCACGCTGTGGTCCACAAACCTGCGGATGCGGATTGGATGTCCTCGGCGATTACGTCGTGCAACGTGGCATCGGCGGCGGGGATTCCCTCAATGATAGAGACGAGATAGAGACGACAGGTCAGGGCCCGTTTGCCCGTCTGCGCAGACGTGGGCCACGCCACGGCGGGCACCGAAAACCGCCCCGACAACCCCACGCGGTCGACGCAGCCGGTAGCGTGCGGGCCGTGCCGCACGATCCGATGCCACCAGACCCGTTCGCGGGTGACCCGGAAGATCCGAGCATGGCACTCGGCGATCACGACGCCGACGACGGACCGCCGCTCGGCGACGAGGAGCGGGCCGAATTGCTCGCCGACCTGACCGATCTCGCCGTCTACCAGGCACTGCTGGAGCCCCGCGGGCTCCGCGGCATCGTGGTGGACTGCGCGGACTGCGGCGAATGCCATTACCACGACTGGGAGTTGCTGCGCGCCAGCCTGGAGCAGCTACTGCACGACGGCCAGATGCGCCCGCACGAGCCGGCGTTCGACCCGAACCCCAGCGCCTACGTCACCTGGGAGTACTGCCGCGGCTACGCGGACGGCGTGACGGAAAGCGAAACCACCCACTGAAGATTTCCACCGCACACGAACGAAGAAGAGAGGCTCCCCACCGGGAGCCCCTCTTCTGTTTCAGGAGTACTGGGCAATCATTCCGTCACGGATTGCTGCTGCTCTTCTGGGGGAAGAGATCGGAGCCCCAGCCGCTGGACGGCTGTTCCGAGCTGCCGCTGGTCGCGCTCGGCGATGTGCTCGACACCGGCGGCGTGGACGACGACGGCGGTTGCGACGAGCTGTCCGTCGGAGGCACCGGCGGGGGCAGCGGCTGCGACGGCGACGGCGAAGTGCTCGGCGTCGGCGGCGTCTCGGACGTCGGCTGCTGCGAGGTCTGCTCGTGCTCGTGGTCCATCCGCGCGGTCAACGAAGCGTGCGCGGCGCGCAGGTCGGACAGGCCGTGCTCGTCGTCGACGCCCCGCATCTGCTCCTGCGCGGACCGCAGCGCGGCCTCGGCAGCGATGCGGTTGCCCTGCTCGATCGCACCCTCCGCGGTGTTCAGCTCCTCGCGAGCCGAGCTCGCGGCCACGACCGCGCGGGTGTGGTCGGTGTAGAGGACCTGGGCGACGCCCCACAGCATGTCGCCGGGCTGCGCGTCGCGAGCGGCCACGCCAACACCGGTGAACGTGATCATCAGGACCGCGGCGGCGGTGGCGACCGGCACCAGGTGCCGGCGCTTGAGCCAGCGGCGCGGGCGGTTGCCCGCCGCGATCGCCGAGGCTGCGGTCTCCACGTTGACGAGATCGCCGATCGGCGCGGCGTCGATGTCCTGCCGCCACGCGACCAGCAGCGCCTCCAGGCTGGGGCGCTCGTCGGCCTGCGCGGCCACGTCGGGGTTGGTTCCGCCGAGCACGTCCAGCAGCGCGTCGTCGGCTTGCAGCGCGCTCAGGTCGATCGGTTCTTCGCCGAAGTCGTCGAAGTCGACAAGCTCGTCGCTCCCGTCGGCCGGTCGCGGCCGGAAGTCGAGCACGTCAGCACCGCCCGTCTCGGCGGACGCGGTGTCGCATTCGGTGGTTTCGGACTCGGCCGAGTCGGAATCCCGATGGTTGTCGATCAGTTCCGTTCCCTCGTCTGCGCACCCCTCAGCGGGCGTCAGGTCCCGCTCGTCTGCACCGCGCGAACGGTCCTCGTGCCGACCGGACTCGACAGGGTCGCGTCCCGCCTGCTCCCCCTCGGGCCCCTTCCGCTCAGCCATTCAGACCACCTCCTCCGCGGACAGCGTCTTTCGCAGCCGGGCCAACGCGCGGTGTTGAGCCACGCGTACCGCGCCCGGCGTAGAACCGACCGCCTCGGCGGTTTCCTCCGCCGACAACCCGACGACCACCCGGAGCAACAGAATCTCCCGCTGCTTGGCCGGGAGGACGCGAAGCAGTTGCGCCATCCTGCCCGAAAGCTCACCCTGCATGGCCCGCTGCTCCGGTCCGGCCTGGGATTCCGGAGTGTCCGGAACGTCTGCGACCGGTTCGGAGCGGTTGCGTGCCGACGCACGATGGGCATCAGCCACCTTGTGTGCGGCGATGCCGTACACGAACGCCAAGAATGGACGACCCTGGTCCTTGTAGGTGGGCAGCGCGGTCAGCACCGCGAGGCACACTTCCTGGGCCACGTCATCCGCCGAAGCGAACGACCTCTCGTTTCGTCCGACTCTGGCGCGGCAGTACCGCACCACCAAAGGACGGATTTCGGCCAGCAAGCGCTCGATCGACTGACGATCGCCGTCGACGGCGGCGCCTACTAGAGCGTCCAGCCCGTCCCCCACGTTGGTCATCGCAGACAGCAGCCCTGGTGTTACGCGTTCAAGCGATTCGGATTCGTCCGGCGGAAATCGCGTGCCTCGCACGCCGCGCCGAGCTCACCGTACCGGGCAAGGAACGATCGTTGAACAGGGAGTGGGGGGAGGGGGCCGTCGTCGTCACACATTCAGAGATACCAGACGCCGTGCCCGGCGGCGTTTGACCAGGCCACCGGGATCGAGGTGGACCACAAGCGAAGATCTGAGACGATCTTCACAGGGGTAGTACGACCGGGCGACTACGACGATTTCGGGGCATCTTCGCCATTTGCCGCAAACGCCGGTTTCATCCCGCCATGTCCGATCGGGCGGACTGTGGTTCGCGCCGCGCCGGCGACCTCGGCCCGGAATCCGGGCCGCGCCGAAGTGACGCGAACTACAGCCGCACTCGTAACGTCAGCTCGCTCCAAGCCAACGCCCTCGCCGAGCACCGGCAGCTCGGGATCGTCCTGCCGGTGCGCTCCGATCGGCAGCCGCGCGGTGATCACCGCGCGCGGCGATCACGCGACGAGGCCGCGGCGGAAACCGTGCGCCACCGCTTGCGCACGGTCTCGCACGCCGAGCTTCCGGAACAGCCGGCGCGCGTGGGTCTTGACCGTGTCTTCCGAGAGGTAGAGCTCCCGGCCGATCTGGCCGTTGCTCTTGCCCTGGCTCATGCCCCGCAGCACTTGGAGCTCGCGCTCCGTCAGCTGCACACCGGGGTCGGACGGCTGTCGGGGTGCGGGCACCGAAGTGCTCGCCAACGTGTGCGCCAGCGCCGCGACCAGCTCCGGCCGGGAAGCATCCCAGCGGAGGTAGCCACGGGCTCCACCGGCGATCGCGGCGGCGATGCTCGCCGCGTCGTCCGGCGCACCGAACACGATCACGTTCGCTTGCGGATGCGCAGAGACGAGCCGACGGGTGGCCTCGACGCCGTTGGGCACCGCACGCTGGGTGCCCACCAGCACGACGTCGACGGCCTGCCGCGAGAAGCGGGCCAACAGCTCGTCACCATGCGCAACGCAATCGATTCGACTCACTCCGGGGACAGCAGACATCACACGAGTGAGCCCTTCCCGGACGCTACGTCGGTCATCGCAGATCAGGACCGTCGTCACGGGAACTCCTTTCCTGCAGGCGAGTGACGTTCCACCTCCCCTATCGGACGCAGGGGCCAAAACCTTGACACGATCCGGTGCTTAATCCGTCAAGAAATTTTGCGTCCCCCACGTCGGAGGCGGTTTCACCGGAACGGAGCAAGCCGCCAAGACCGGGTGGTTCACCGCCCGGGAGGCCGCCAGCCACGCCCTGTACCTGCAGTATTCACCCGATTGCACCCAGTCGTGACCGCCGTTTCGCCCGTCCGCACGAACAGTGTCGCCCCACTCGTATAGCGCAGTGTGACTTATGACACAATCGTGCCCGATTCAGCTCAGAACGGTCTCCGAAACACGCGCCACAGCGGCATCGAGCGAATCGAGGAGCTCCACGTGCGCGGGCAGCGCCTGCTGCGCCCAACCGCCGCCGGCCACGAAGGCGCGGGCGCGCTGCCGGGTGATCGGGATGTCGTCCAGGACGCGCGGCGAGGCGTAGTACGACTGGTCCGCCCAGAGCACCACGGCAGCCGGCGCGGAGCGGCGCACCGCCGCGGCCAGCCCCTCCCTCGGCAGCGCGGCACCGAACAGCCGGTGGCCGACGCGGTTGGCCGCGAGCGCCGCGGCGAGCGCCACGAGTTCGAGCTCCTGCGCTTCGCCGGGCACCGGCGCGAGCACCACCGGGCGCGGGTTGACCGGCGCCGGCGCGTTCGCGATCACCGACCGCAGCGCGGTTGACGCGCAGTCGACCAGCAGCTGCAGGACCTCGATGCCGGAGCCGGACCGCTGCCGACGTTCGCTGACCGCGCGCAGCACCGGCTGCAGCATGCCCTGCCAGGTCTCCACGACCCCGTCACTGTCCATCGACTCGATCAGTAACCGCTGCACGGACCAGGAGTCCAGCGCGAGCGCCGCGCGCCCCAGGCCGCGGGTGCGCGACCCGGCTCCGGTGAGCTTCAGCCCGCGCCCGCCAGTGTTGGATCCGCCGGCCAACTTGATGTCGCCCGCGCCGTCGAGCACACCGGACAACATCATCGGTCCGTCGCCGGATTCGCCGGACTGCGTTTGCTGCTCGGCCGCATCGGGGTATCGCTGCGGCAGCGGTGCGGCGACGGTGCGCGCGTAGCGGGCCGCCTCCATGGGCGAGGCGCCTCGCAGCAGAGCTCGTTGCATCTGCTCCAGGCGCGCGATGTCGTCCGGGCCGTACCGACGGTGCCGACCACTGGTGTGATCGCTGGGGCCGAGCCCGTACCGGCGATCCCAGGTGCGCAGCGTGGCGGGAGCCACACCAAGCCGGCGGGCCACCGCAGCGACGCTGAGGCGCGGCTGGTCGTCCGACGCAGCGTCGTCGGGACCCTCGACCGGCCCCGGATCGTCGCTCGGATTGGAGGTGTCCTGTCCCTGCACAGGTTCCGGCCGCGTCGTCACGCGGGACATGTTCCGGTTCTGGCTCGTGGAGGGCAAGCCTGCTGGGCGTCGATCTTCGTCACCCAAAGATCACTCCAATGATGAACAGCTTTTGGCGCGATAAGGGTTGAACAAGTTTTGGCGCGGTTCTACGGTCGGATCATGCGAGGCTGCGGCGCCGCCGCAGCGGGGAGGGGACCCACCGCTAGGAGGTGGTTTGCGCAATGGCAGACACTCGACGTCTTCCAGGACCGAACGCCGATATCTGGGATTGGCAGATACGGGGCTCCTGTCGAGGCATGGACAGCGCGTACTTCTTTCATCCGGACGGCGAGCGTGGCCCGGCGCGAGCCCGGCGCGAGGCGAAGGCGAAAGAGGTGTGCCAACACTGCCCGGTGATCGCGCAGTGCCGGACCCATGCACTTGCCGTGCAGGAGCCGTACGGCATCTGGGGCGGACTGTCGGAATCGGAGCGAGAAGTGATCATCAAGGCACGCAAGCGCCAGCAGCTGGCGGTCGCAGCCAGCTGATGCGCTTGTGCCGGCCGCCGCGGCGAGGACCGCGAACGGCCACCGGAGTCGAATGACCACGAGGGGCGTCATTCGACTCCGGGCAGGGTGAGAAAGAGATCGGGGCGGCACCCAGGATGTGGGTGCCGCCCCGATCTTTCGCGCGTGCCGGTCCGGCTACGCGGTCACGAGCCCGGGCTCAGTGTCCGTGCCCGTGTCCGTGCCCGGCGGCTTCCGGCTTCTCCTCCGGCTTCTCCACGACCGCGCTCTCGGTGGTGATCACCATGCGGGCGATGGAGGCCGCGTTGGCGACTGCGGAGCGGGTCACCTTCAGCGGGTCGACGATGCCGGACTGGACCAGGTCGCCGTACTCATCGGTCGCCGCGTTGTAGCCGGCGCCCCAGTCGAGGTCGCGGACCTTGGAGACCACGACGGCGCCTTCCTGGCCCGCGTTGTGGGCGATCCAGAACAGCGGGGCGTCGAGCGCGCGGCGCACCAGCTGCACGCCGGTGGCCTCGTCACCGGTGAGCCCGAGGTCGTCGGCCAGCACCTTGGCGGCGTGGATCAGGCTGGACCCACCGCCGGGGACGCTGCCCTCCTCCGCCGCTGCCTTGGCTGCGGCGACGGCGTCCTCGATGCGCGACTTGCGCTCCTTGAGCTCCGTCTCGGTGGCCGCACCGACCTTGATCACCGCGACGCCGCCGGCCAGCTTGGCCAGCCGCTCCTGCAGCTTCTCGCGGTCCCAGTCGGAGTCGGTGGCCTCGATCTCCTTGCGGATCTGGTCGGCCCGCTCCTTGACGTCCTCGGCCTTGCCACGGCCGTCCACAATGGTCGTGGTGTCCTTGGTCACGGTGACCCGGCGGGCCGAACCGAGGACCTCGGGGCCGGCCTCAGACAGCTTGAGCCCGACCTCCGGCGCGATGACCTGGGCGCCGGTGGCGACCGCGAGGTCGTCCAGGAACGCCTTGCGGCGGTCGCCGAAGAACGGTGCCTTGACCGCGACGACCTTCAGCGTCTTGCGGAGCGCGTTGACGGCCAGGGTGGACAGCGCCTCGCCCTCGACGTCCTCGGCGATGATCAGCAGCGGCTTGCCGCCCTGCGCGATCTTCTCCAGCAGCGGCAGCAGGTCCTGCAGGCTGGAGATCTTCTCCCGGTGCACCAGGATCTGCGCGTCCTCCAGCACCGCCTCCTGCCGCTCCGCGTCGGTGACGAAGTGCGGGGAGATGAAGCCCTTGTCGAACTGGACGCCCTCGGTGATCTCCAGCTCGGTGGCCAGCGTCGAGGACTCCTCGATGCTGATCACGCCGTCCTCGCCGACCTTCTCCATCGCCTCGCCGATCAGCGCGCCGATGGTCTCGTCGCGGGAGGAGACGGTGGCAATCTGGGCGATGTTGTCGCGGCCCTTGACCGGGGTGGCCTTGGCCTTGAGCGCCTCGACGACGGCGTCGGTGGCCGCCTGGACGCCCTTGTTCAGCGCCGCCGGGTTGGCGCCCGCGGCCAGGTTGCGCAGGCCCTCGCGGACCAGCGCCTGGGCGAGCACGGTGGCGGTGGTGGTGCCGTCGCCGGCGACGTCGTTGGTCTTCGTCGCGACGTTCTTGGCGAGCTGGGCGCCCAGGTTCTCGAACGGGTCGCTCAGCTCGATCTCGCGGGCAATGGTCACGCCGTCGTTGGTGATCTGCGGCCCGCCGAACTGCTTGTCCAGCACGACGTGCCGACCGCGCGGCCCGAGGGTGACCTTCACCGCGTCGGCGAGCTGGTTGACACCGCGCTCCAGCGCGCGGCGCGCCTGCTCGTCGAAGGTGATCTGCTTAGCCATGGTTCCAACAGCCCTTCATGGGTACCTGATCTATTGAGGCCGTACTTGTTCCATCGACAAGTCCCGCTGCCCCGGACGTGCGACCGCCCCGGCGGTCCCGCGGCCGGGACCGCCGGGGCGGCATTGCTCGCTTGGTGCGGAAGCGTCAGTTGACGACAGCCAGCACGTCGCGGGCGGAGAGGATCAGGTACTCCTCGCCGTTGTACTTGACCTCGGTGCCGCCGTACTTCGAGTAGATGACGACGTCGCCTTCCTTGACATCTACCGGGATACGGTTTCCCTTGTCGTCGACGCGACCCGGGCCGACAGCCAGAACCTTGCCCTCCTGGGGCTTTTCCTTGGCGGTGTCCGGGATCACGATGCCGGACGCAGTCGTCGTCTCGGCCTCGCTCGCCTGGACCACGATCTTGTCCTCAAGCGGCTTAATGCTCGCCACGGTGTGACCTCCACCTTCTGGGGCCTTCGAAGCGTTGTCTGGGTTAAGACGGCTCCGTGGCTCCCCGTCGTCGCGGGTGCCGGGGCGCTGCGGTGCCGTTCTGCTAGCACTCTACCGATGAGAGTGCCAACGCTCAACAACTACCCGCACCACGGGATGTCGGAGCACCGGCGAGCGCATGCTCCCGCTCATTCCACCAGCTCGTCCAGCCGAAGCCGGACCGGGAACGGCACCTCTGTGACGAACTCGCCCGCAACGTCCCCCGGATCTTGGTAGCCGAACGGTTCGGCGAGGTGGCAGGCGAGCAACGACACCGGCTCATCGAGGTCGACGATCCAGTAGTGCGGAATTCCCGCGTCGGCGTACTCGTCGCGCTTGATCACGTGGTCAATCCGGCGCGAACCAGGCGAGACGACCTCGACGACGACCACCACCTCGCTCGCCCGCAGCAACCCACCGTCCTGTCGAACCCGCTGCCGGGCCTTCCGATCAACAACGATCAGATCTGGACGCCGCACGAAGCCAGGCCGATCGGCCGGCACGAGCGCCAGATCGACGTCGAGTTCCAGGAGCTGCTCCAGATGACGCGGCAACTGCGGAGCGATCTGCGTGGCGAGCGCCAACAACGCGGCACCATGATCGGGCGACGGGCTCGGTGACACGACCAGGCTTCCCTCTTGGAGTTCGTAGCGGTGGCGATCGTCCTCGCCAAGCTCGGCGTACTCCGCGACCGTCAGCAAGTGGTGGGGCGTCTTGGGCACAGCAGTCATGATGACTCCTCACGATGCCGATTGCGGCGATTACAGATCGTAGCGGAGCGGCTTGTGGGCGCTGTCACCTGGGAAGTTGTCACCGATGATCTGCGCTGCGTGATCTTCGCTGGTAGATCGGCATGCGGGAAATGTCACCAATGCCACGAAGTGGTTCACATCCGCCCCGCTCGGTGCCCTAGGTTGCCTGGCATGCCCGCCCTCTCGAAGCCCGCGAACCGCCCCTGGGAGCGCCGCCCCCGACCCGCGCGCCCGCCCGGCCCGCCCGGCCCGCCGACCCGAGCCGGTTGGCGCCCGAAGTAGCGCCGCGCCGAGGTCACTGCTCCGGCTGATGGCGGTAGAGCTCGGCGTACCGCTGCGCCCGCTGGGCGCGAACGGCGGCCCTCGCCTGCTCGCGCACCTCCTTGCCCGTACCCAACGGGTAGCCGTGCTTGACGAGCCGGTACTCGCTGGTGTGCTCCAGGTACGACATCGAGTACCAGACCGCCAGGATCACCCCGCCCAGCACAGACATCGCCCGGATCCAGAACGGCCCCGGCAGCAGCAGGAAGAGCAGCCCCGGGGAGATCTGGACCAGGCTGCGTGCGAGGTGTCGCAGCACCCAGGTGCGGCAGGTGATGTCGTGCAGCACCCATTCGCGGCAGCGCTCCGGCAACCGCCCGCCGAAGGCGTACCAGATCCACTGCACCGGGTTGGGCCGGATTCGTCGGTCAGCGACCACGTCCCCTCCTTCGCCGAAGGCGTCCGAGAACACCGATATACTAATCATTAGTACGCTAATGATTAGTATGACCGTCGGCACCCGGCCGGAAGGAACTCCCGCGATGAACCAGATCGACCTCGGCGAGGACCCGCTCGCCCTCGATCGCCAGGTGTGCTTCGCGCTCTCCGTCGCCTCGCGCAACGTCATCTCCGTCTACCGGCCGCTGCTGACGCCGCTCAACCTGACGCACCCGCAGTACCTCGTGATGCTCGCGCTCTGGGAGCAGTCGCCGCGATCGGCGAAGGACCTCTGCGGCACCCTCCAGGCCGATCCGGCCACCTTGTCGCCGCTGCTCAAGCGCCTCGAATCGATCGGCTACCTTGAACGGCGCCGCAGCACCGAGGACGAGCGGCTGCTCGCCGTCGGGCTGACGGACAAGGGCCGGGAGCTGCGCGCCGAGGCCGAGAAGATCCCGTACCGCGTCGTCGAACTCCTCGACATGCAGGTCTCCGAACTGGAGCAACTGAACGAGACGCTGACCAAGGTGATCGCGGCGACCCGCCGCGTCCTCGACGCCGAGTAGCACGCCACCGGTGGGCGAACCGCGCCGGAGGCTCCGCTGGGCGGCCGAGATCGAGCGGACGTACGACGATCCCGAGTCGCGGGCCGTCGGCACCGAGTCCGTCACCACCTCCGTCACCAGCGGCGGGGACGGCAACGACACCGGCAACGACGACGTGCTCAAGGAGAACCCGCACGTGAAGTTCTACGCCGACCGGCGGGTCTACGTGCGCACCAAGTTCAGCGGGACCGGACTGCGCGCCGACTACCGGGTGCTGCCGTACGTGTCCAAGGAGGACGCTCCGGCGGAGACGGCGAAGTCGTTCGTCGTCGAAGACCGCAACACGGTGTTCAACCCGGCCGGAGGCGCCGCCGGCCGGACGTCCTGCGGGTTCTCGTTGCCGCGCCGCGCATTCCGCCCGCAGCACCGGTCTCCGGTGCGGGGGCACCCGGTTCCTCGGAGCCGGGGTGCCCCTGTCAGCCGGTCGGGATGCGATAACCGGCCGAAGCCGGTCACCGGGGATGGCACACTTGGCCGGTGCGCGGACTGTGGGTGGGGCTGGTCGGGCTCGGAGCGGCCGTGGGGCTGCCATCCGGTTGGTCGTGGGTGCGCAGCGCCGGGCGCATCAAGGCCGTTCGCGACGTGCGCGCAACCGAGTTCGCGCTCGTGCTCGGCGCGGGGGTGCGCTGGGACGGCCTGCCGAGCCGGATCCTGCAGGGCCGGTTGGACGTGGCGCGCGCGTTGTTCGAGGCGGGCAAGGTCCGGCGGATCATCGTCAGCGGCAGCCCGGAATCCCGCGGGCACAGCGAGCCCGCCGTGATGCGGCATTACTTGGTGTCCCACGGGATTCCCGCGTCCTCGGTGGTCCTGGACGAGTCCGGTGTGGACACTTGGTCCTCGTGCCGGCGTGCCTCCGAGGACTTCGGGCTGCGCAAGATCACCGTTGTGACCACGCGGTTCCACCTCCGCCGCGCCGTGGCGCTGTGCCGGCGCGCAGGCATCGATGCCCACGGCGTCGGCCACGACGCGGCTGCCGACGGCCTGCGCCGGGTGTCCGCCCGCGGTGCCCGGCGCGAGTTCCTCGCCACCACCAAGGCCTTCTGGTGGCGCCGTTGATCACCTCTTCGGCGACTACACCACGAAGAAGATCTGGACGCTGCGCTTCGACGCGTCGGGGAATCTGGTGCGGGCACCGGAAAGCCCGCCGTTCGGCAGCGACATCGGCGGCGGAAACCTCGCGAAGTACCTGCAACTCGGCGCGCACGGCAAGTTCGGCCCGCCGACCACCGAAGAACTGTCCACACCGGACGGTGCCGGCCGGTACAACCACTTCGTCGGGTGATTCGGGTGACCGCCGGCTTCCCGGCATCGACCTACTGGAGCCCGGAAACCGGATCGCACGACGTGTACGGGCCGATCCGCGAACGCTGATCCGCGCTCGTGGGAACGTTCGTACCTGGGCTACCCGAAGACCGGCGAGTTCGCGGTCCCGGGCGGTCGCCGCAACCACTTCCAGTACGGCTACATCCAGTGGTCCGCCGCGAACGGCACGACGACGGACGGGGAGTAGTAAACCCGATCACCACCCGCACCAGAATCGGGCAACACCCGGCACCGGGTTGTCGGGTCCGCAATTTCAATGGAAATCGGATCTCTGATTTCCATTGAAATTGCGGAAAGATCTACCCCATCGGGCTACTGGACGACGATGGTGCCGACCGGGAGGCCCGGGTTGGCGGGCATGTCCAGAGGCGACGGCTTGGCGCCCGCGGCGAGGACGTGGGCGCCGAGCGCCGCGATCATCGCGCCATTGTCGGTGCACAGGCGGGGGCGCGGCACGCGGAGCGTGATGCCCGCTTCCGCGCAGCGCTGGGCCGCCAGCTCCGACAGGCGGGAGTTCGCCGCGACACCGCCGGAGATCACCAGCGTGTCCACGTCCAGATCCCGCGCCGCGCGCACCGCCTTCGCCGTCAGCACATCGGCCACGGCCTCCTGGAACGACGCGCACACGTCCGCCACCGGAATCTCCCGGCCCGCGCGCTGCTCGGTCTCGACCCAGCGCGCGACCGCCGTCTTCAGCCCCGAGAAGGAGAAGTCGTACCTGGAGTCGCGGGGCCCGGTGAGCCCGCGCGGGAACGCGACGGCCTTCGGGTTGCCCAGCTTCGCCTGCTTGTCGATGGGCGGGCCGCCCGGGTACGGCAGGTCGAGGATGCGGGCCACCTTGTCGTAGGCCTCGCCGGCGGCGTCGTCGATCGTGGAGCCGATCTCGGTGATCTGCTCCCCGATGCCCTCCACCAGCAGCAGCTGCGTGTGCCCGCCGGAGACGAGCAGCGCCAGGCAGCGCTCCGGCAGCGGCCCGTGTTCGAGGGTGTCGACCGCGACGTGTCCGCCGAGGTGGTTGACGCCGAACAGCGGCACGCCCAGCGCGGCCGAGTAGGCCTTGGCCGCCGCGACGCCAACCATCAGCGCCCCGGCCAAGCCCGGCCCCGCGGTGACCGCAATGGCGTCCACATCGGACAGTTCGAGGCCGGCTTCGTCCAGCGCACGGCGCATCGTCGGGGCCATCGCCGCCAGGTGCGCGCGGCTGGCGATCTCCGGCACGACGCCGCCGAAGCGGGCGTGCTCGTCGACGCTGGATGCCACCGCGTCGGCCAGCAGCTCGACCGTGCCGTCGGCGGCCAGCCGGACCAGGCCAACGCCGGTCTCGTCGCACGAGCTCTCGATGCCGAGCACCACTCGGTCCGCAGTCATGACGCGCCCTCCGCAGTGACCGTCTCCGCAGTTTCCGCCGGGGATGCGGGACGCCGCATGGTGTGCGCATCCGCCCCGGACGGCTGGTAGTAGCGCTTGCGCAGCCCGACGATTTCGAAGCCGTGCTTCCGGTACATCCCGATCGCGGCTTCGTTATCGGTGCGCACTTCCAGGAACGTCGTCGCCCGCTGTTCGTCGGCCCTGGCCAGCAGCGCGCGCAGCAGCGCCTTGCCCACGCCGCTGCCCTGGTGCGCCGGGTCGACGCCGATGCTGTGCACCTCGGCTTCGGCGTGCGGCGCGCGGCCGACGACGGCGAGCCCGGCGTATCCGATCAGGTGCTCGTCGACGTAGGCGCCGACGTAGAAGTGGCCCTGGTCGAGCTCCGCGGCGAACGCGGCCCACGACCACGGGTCGTCACCGGGGAAGAGCACCTGCTCCAGCTCCGCGCAGCGCTTCAGGTCGCTGCGGCGCAGCTTCAGCACCCGCAGCGCGGTCGTCGCGCGGTCGGTCATCTCCCACCCCTAGTCAGCACGGATTTCCGCTTGCCCGGCGCTTCGGCGTCCGGCCGCCGCAGGTAGAGCGGCACCAGCGGGGCAGGCTCGGACTGCAGCACCGCACGCGCCGCCGCGACCAGCCCCACCGGAGTGGGGTAGCGCGGCCCGACGACCTCGATGCCCAGCGCCTCGGCCATTTCCCCTGCGGCCACGCCGAAATCGCCGGTCGGGACCGCTGTCGGACGCTGCACGTGCGGGCCGTCGATCCGGGTCCGCGCGGCGTCGTAGGCGGCCCAGTAGACCTCCTTGCGGCGCGCATCGGTGGCGACCAGCAGGGGGCCTTCGGCGGCGGCCTGCGCGGCGATCGCGTCGAGGCTGCACACGGGGTGCACGGGGCGGCCGCAGGCCTGGCCGAGCGCCGCTGCGGTGGCCATGCCGACGCGGAGGCCAGTGAACGGGCCGGGGCCGGCGCCGACGACGATCGCATCGGCATCGGCGAGTTCGCGCCCAGCCTCGGTCATGACGTCCACCAGCTGCGGCATGAGGAGTTCGCCGTGCGCACGCGTGTTGACCGTGACGCGCTCGGTAAGGACGCGCGGCGAACCGTCGTCCAGGGCGACCAGCCCGGCCGTGACCGCGGGGGTCGAGGTGTCCAGCGCAATGACGAGCACGATTACTCAGCGTACGTCAGCCCTGGTCACCGGGGTTACATGGGGACCACCACGCCCCCTCTCGCGTGCCCCGGCCAGGACAGTGGCCGGTCCCGGACTGCGATACCGCGTTTCCGCAGGTCCGGGGCGTGAACCTTTCGGGTCGCCATAGAGACGTCTGGCGAGCACAGCGGCGGCGTGGTGCGGCATCCATGACTCGTGGGTCCCGCAGTGGAGACGACGTCCGAGGTTCCGCTTCCGCACCGCCACGCAGGACGAGCCTGGAAACAGCCTCTACCGCTGCCCAAAAGACTCACGGCCACCGCGACCAGCTCCCACGACAGCTGCACCAGTCCGGCTCGCGCCGCATCGCGCAACTCCTGCACCACCCACCCCAGCAACACCTAGTCGCGCCCGACGAGCTCCACCGCCGCATGTGCGACGTCCGCGCCGCGCAGCTCTTCCCCGCTGGCCACGGCGATCAGCGCGTCCACCACGGCGGCGCGGTCCGCCGCTTCTCAGGCGCTGAGCACTAGCCGCCCTGACGGGTGAGCAAATTACCTTGCGGCGCGGTCGTTTCCACCTCCGGGCCGACGATCTGCTTGCCGCGCAGCCAGGTTTCGCGCACCACGCCGGACAGCGGGCGCCCGTGGTACGGCGAGACCGGGTTGCGGTGGTACAGCTTGGCGACGTCGACGACGAACGCGTCGTCCGGCGCGAACACGCAGAAGTCCGCGTCGTTGCCGACCGCGATGGAGCCCTTGCGCTGCAGCCCGGCGAGGTCGGCGGGCTTGCGGGACATCCACTGCACGACGTCCGCGAGGCCGTGGCCGCGCACCCGCGCCTGCGTCCACACCGCCGAAAGGCCCAGTTGGAGGCTGGAAACCCCGCCCCAGGCCACGCCGAAGTCACCGATGTCGAAGCGCTTGAGCTCCGGGGTGCACGGCGAGTGGTCGCTGACCACGCAGTCGATGATCCCGTCGGCCAGGCCCCGCCACAGCAGTTCGCGGTTGCGGGCCTCGCGGATCGGCGGGCAGCACTTGAACTGGGTGGCGCCGTCGGGGACCTCCTCGGCGCTGAAGCTCAGGTAGTGCGGGCAGGTCTCGACGGTGACCCGGACGCCGTCGGCGCGCGCGGAGGCGATCATCGGCAAGGCATCCGAAGACGACAGGTGCAGGATGTGCACCCGCGCCCCGATGCGCCGCGCCAGCTCGATGACCTGCGCGATCGCCACGTTCTCGGCGCCGCGCGGCCGGGAGTTCAGGAAATCGCCGTAGGTCTCGCCGTGCGCCGTCGGGGCGTGCTCGATGGCGTCGGAGTCCTCGGCATGCACGATCATCAGCGCGTCGTAGCGGGCCAGTTCGCGCAGCGCCTCGTCCAGCTCGGTCGGATTCAGCGGCGGGAACTCGTCGACCCCGGAGTGCAGCAGGAAGCACTTGAAGCCGAACACGCCGGCCTCGTGCAGCCCGCGCAGCTCGGCGAGGTTGCCGTGCACCGCGCCGCCCCAGAAGCCGACGTCGACGTGCGCCTTCTCGCGCGCCGTCTTGCGCTTGACCTCCAGCGCGCCGGTGTCGATCGTCGGCGGCAGGCTGTTCAGCGGCATGTCGAGGATGGTCGTGACGCCGCCGGCCGCCGCAGCGCGGGTGGCGGTGTCGAAGCCCTCCCACTCCGTGCGGCCCGGGTCGTTGACGTGCACGTGGCTGTCGACCAACCCCGGCAGCAGGACCTCGTCCTCGGCGAGCTCGATGGTGCGGGCGGCGTCGAGCTGGGAGCCCAGCGGCTCGACGGCGGCGATGCGGCCGTCGCGGACGCCGACGCTGCCGGACGTCTCCCCGTTCGGGCCGATGAGCCGTCGCGCGCGGAACACGACGTCGAACGCCCCGGTGGTTGGTTCGGGCAACGCGGTTACCTCCTCATCACAGGTATTCAACAAAGTGTTGAACCTAGGTGCGGATCGGGTCAAGGGCCAGTGCTCTCGACTTCCATTCCCCCGAGCCGGTGACCTGTGCGCGCTTCCGCGGCTACGGCACCCGAAAACGCGCGCAGCCCTCGGTTCGCGATTTCGCCGGCGCCCATCGGGACGCACACGCCGACCCCCGGCCAGGGCCACGGCGCACAAGCGCTCGCCGCGTGGACTTTCGGGCAAGTTTTCCGTATCGAGAAGTATACTTATCGTTACCCGGAAAGTTTCCTGGAGCGGCGCGCGCCCGTCAAGGGGCAGCGGCGGGGCATCGATTCAGCGCAGCACCGCCGGGGTAGCCGTCGGCGCCGGGTTCGTCGGCAAGCTGATCGGCGGCTGGCTCGCCGACGCCTGGCGGGCGCGCGGCCGCAACGGCGACGCCGTAACAAACGAGCACCTACAGGCGGTCTTGGGCGAGGCGTTCGCCGAGGTCGACCAGGAGGGTGGCCGCTTCGCGGATGCAACGCTGCGGGTCGGATTCGATGTCGGTGAGGGCGTAGGCCGCTTCGATGCCCGCTTCGCGCAGGCGTTCCGGGGTGAGCTGGCAGTGGCCCGCGATGGCGACCACGGGGACTCCCGCTTCGACGGCGCGGGCGGCGACTCCGGCCGGGCCCTTGCCGTGCAGGGTCTGCTCGTCGATGGCGCCCTCGCCGATGATTACCAGGCGGGCTCCGTCCAGTTGGCGGTCGAAGTCGATCAGCTCCAGGATCACGTCGACGCCGGGCCGCATCCGCGCGCCCAGCACCGCGAGCGCCCCGTAGCCGACGCCACCGGCCGCCCCGGCGCCCGGCTGCTCGGCGACATCGCGACCGCCGGCGGCCAGCACCGCGCGCGCCCAGCGCCCCAGCGCCTCGTCCAGGAAGCGGACCTGGTCCGGGTCCGCACCCTTCTGCGGCCCGTACACGTGCGCCGCACCGCGCTCGCCGAGCAGCGGGTTGTCCACATCGGACGCAAGGACGAAGTTCGTTTCGGCCAGCCGGGGATCCAGGCCGGACAGGTCCACCGCGGCCACTCGGGAAAGTGGTCCACCGCCTGGGGGCAACGGGTTATCCGCAGCGTCCAAGACCCGCGCCCCCAGGACGGTGAGCATTCCGGCGCCGCCGTCGGTGCACGCACTGCCACCGACGCCCAGCACCACGTTCCGCGCGCCCGCGTCGAGCGCCGCCAGGATGGCCTCGCCGGTCCCCTCGCTGGAGGCCGCCAGCGGGGCGAGCTCGTCCGGGTCGAGCAGCGCCAGCCCGGATGCCGATGCCAGCTCCACCACGGCGGTGTCGCCGTCGATCGCGATCTCGGTGTCCACCGGCTCGCCGACCGGGCCCGCGACCCGCACCGGCACCGACACGTAGCCGCTGGCCAGCGCCGCTTGCACGGTACCGTCCCCGCCGTCGGCTACCGGCGCCAACCGCACCTGCACGTCGGGGCGGACCCTGCGCAGACCGGCGGCCACCGCCTCGGCTACTTCCGGCGCGGTCAGCGAGCCCTTGAACTTGTCCGGCGCGATGAGGACGGGACCAGGCACAACCAACTCCGATCGATAGGGCGGCATCCTCCGCCGAGACGCCCGGCACGTGCTCGGCGGAGGACACCAAGGGGCCATTCGGGTATTCCACCCGAGGACCCCGTCCATGGGAAATGCGGGGCGCGCTCGCCGTCCACGCCACCGCGCGTTCACGGCGAGAACACACCTCGCGCAGGGCTGCCCTGAAGCCCCGCCCGGGGGTGCGGGAGTGAGTGTGTGACAGGACCGACCGCCGCGGTTCCCGTACGCGTCGGTCGGCCTCCGCACCCCAAGAAGCGGTTACGCGTTGGGAACGGGTTCGGGTTCGATCATGGCGTCGATGCGGATGCCGCGGGCCGTGTTGGCCTCCCGCTCGATCATCACCTCGACCAGGACCGGGCGGCTGGTGGCGACAGCCTCCTTGCGGGCCCACTCGATGGTCTCGGCGATGTCGCCGGGCTCGAACACCCGGCGGCCCGAGCAGCCGTAGGCCTCCATGATCTTGACGTTGTCGGTCCCGTACTCGTCGTAGTGGATGTCCACCTCGGTCTTCATCCCGAACGCGTCGCCCTCGGCCTGGCGGATCAGGCCCAGGTACTCGTTGTTCAGCATGATGATCACGAACGGCAGGTCGTACTGGGCGGCCACCGCCAGCTCCTCGACCAGGAACTGGAAGGAGTAGTCGCCGACGACCGCGACGACTTCCGCGTCCGGCTCGGCCGACTTCACGCCGATCGCGGCCGGGATCTCCCAGCCGAGCGGGCCGGCCTGGCCGCACACCTGGTAGTGCCGCGGGCGGTGCGCGGTCTGGAACTGCCCGCCCCAGATCTGGTAGAGCCCGATCGCGGTGACGAAGTACGCCTCCGGCGGGAAGATCTCGTTGATCTCCCGGTACACCCGCGGCGCCTTGATCGGCACGGTGTCGTAGTCGTCGGGCCTGGTCAGCGTCTGCTTGAGGACGCCGACCCGCTCGACCCACGCCGAGTAGTCCTTGATCGCCCCGCGCTTGCGGGCGGCTTCCAGCAGGGCGTCCAGGAACAGCCGGGTGTCGGAGACGATGCCCAGGTCGGGGCCGAAGACCCTGCCGATCTGGGTCGGCTCGATGTCGACGTGGATGAACTTGCGCTCACCGCGATAGACGTCCAGCGCGCCGGTGTGCCGGTCGCCGAAGCGGGCGCCCAACGCCAGCACCAGGTCGGACTCCAGGAACGACTGGTTGCCGTAGCGCTGGCTGGTCTGGACGCCGGTCATGCCGGCGAACAGATCGTGGCCCTCGGGGAAGGAACCCTTGCCCATCAACGTGATCTGCACCGGGACGCCCAGCAGTTCCGCCAGCTCCCGCACCTGCTCGTAGGCCTCGCCGAGGATCACGCCGCCACCGGCCAGGATCAGCGGCCGCTCGGCCTCCAGCAGCATGTCCAGCGCGCGCTCCACCCGCGGCTGGTGCGGCTCGACACGCGGGATCGGCAACGGAACGTCCAGCTCGGGATCCCACTCGATCTCCTGCTTCTGCACGTCCAGCGGCAGGTCGATCAGCACCGGGCCGGGGCGGCCGGAGCGCGCGATGCGGAACGCCTCGCGGAAGATCCACGGCGCCTGCGCGGCCTCCTTGACCTGCACCGCCCACTTCGTGACCGGCTTGGCGATGTCGACGATGTCGACCGCTTGGAACGCCTCCTGGTGCAGCTTGGTGGACACCGCCTGGCCGGTGATGCACAGGATCGGGATAGAGTCGGCCTGCGCGGTGTAGAGCCCGGTGATCATGTTCGTTCCCGCCGGACCCGAGGTGCCGATGGCCACTCCGACGTTGCCGTTGGTACGGGCCCAACCGTCGGCCATGTGGGTCGCGCCCTCTTCGTGGCGCACGATCAGGTGCTTGATGCCGCTGTCCTCCATCGCCGCGTACAGCGGGAGGATGGCCGCACCGGGGCAACCGAAGGTGATGTCGACACCCTCGGACTTGAGCACGTCGACGACGGCCTGCATGACAGGAACTTTGGGCATGGTGTAAGACTTCCTCTCGGGTGCGGCGCCTTCAGAGTCTGTTGGTGAATGGTCTGGGTGGGTGGTCGCTTAGCGGAACCTGAGAGGTTTCCTGGACTGCGGGTGCCCCTCCTGATGTATGTCCAATACGCGGCGGAGGGGCCGTCCTCGCCAGAAAACCCCTCAGAACCCGCCGATGGTCGTCTTGGCAAGGTGAATGCAAGCGGCTACGCCGCTTGCAAAGGCGCGGACGGCATTCGCCGACAGGCTCTCAGTGCACCTGGTTGGGAACGTGTCGGCGGTTCTGGTTGCTTGGCGGCGCTGGACCGCAGACCCGTGACCGTCTTGCTGCTTCGAGGTCGCCCGGTCGGGCGAGTTTTGGCGCGATCTTCCGCAATTTCAATGGAAATCAGAGGTCCGATTTCCATTGAAATTGCACACCCACGGGGTGGGGGGCGGTGTCGCGCGGGGCCGTGACCGCAGGAGACGAGGAACTCCCCGCGCGACACCGCGGTCTCAGTCGCGACCGTTGAGCCGCGTGATCTGCTTGAGCAGCCCGGAGTGGTCGAGCTTCCCGTCGCCCTGCGCAACCGCGGCGGCGACGAGCTGGCTGACCAGCGAACCGAGCGGGATCGACAGGCCTGCGTCGCGCGCGGCGGCCTGCACGATGCCCATGTCCTTGTGGTGCAGTTCGAGCCGGAAGCCCGGCGCGAACTCGCGGTTGCGCATCTTCGCGCCCTTGGCGTCGAGCACGGTGCTGCCGGCGAGTCCGCCGCCGAGCACCTTCAGGCCCGCCTCGGTGTCGACGCCGTGCGCCTCCAGGAACACCAGGGCCTCGGCTACCAGCCCGATGTTGCCCGCGACGATCAGCTGGTTGGCCGCCTTGACTGTCTGCCCGGCCCCGGCGGGTCCAACGTGGACGATCGTGGTGCCGACGGCGCCCAGCACCGCTTCGGCTGCCGCGAAGGCGTCGGTCCCGCCGCCGACCATGATCGACAGCGTGCCGTCGATCGCTTTCGGCTCACCGCCGCTGACCGGCGCGTCGATCGCCCGCACGCCCTTCTCGGCGGCAGCCTCGGCGACGCGGCGCGAGACGTCGGGGCGGATCGTGCTGCAGTCGATGAGCAGCGCGCCTCGCTTGGCGTTGGCCAGCACCCCGTCGTCGCCCAGCACGACGTTCTCGACGTCCGGCGAGTCCGGCAGCATGGTGAAGATGATTTCGGCGTCGCGGACGGCCTCGGCCACGCTGCCCGCCGCCTTGCCGCCGTCGGCGACCAGCTGGTCGACCTTGGCCTGGCTGCGGTTGTAGCCGGTGACCTCGTGGCCGGCCTTGACCAGGTTGGCCGCCATCGGGCCGCCCATGATGCCCAGCCCGATGAATCCGACCTTGCTCATGGTTGTGGTACCTCCGTGGTTGGTGCCGTTCGTGAGTGCCTCTCCCGGTAAGAACTCAAGACCGGTAAGAACCGGAAAAAGCCACTCACCAGCGGTCAGCGCTTGATCCAGCCGAAGCTATCGGCGCTGGCCCCGCTCGGCTTGTACTCCAGTCCGATGTGGCCGGTGTAGCCCGCTGAGTCGAGCTTGTCGAAGTAGTGCCCGAAGTCGATCTTGCCCGTGCCCGGCTCGTTGCGGCCCGGCGCGTCGGCGATCTGCACGTGCCCGATGCTCCGGGCGTGCCGGTCGATCACCGCGTCGGGGTCGTCGCCGTTGACCGTCAGGTGGTACAGGTCGAACAGCAACCGCAGGTTGTCCACGCCGCCCTGGTTGTGCCCGCGGTCGATCACCGCGAGCGCGTCGGCGGCGGTCTTCAGCGGGTACGCGGGCGTACCACTGACCGGCTCGATGAGCACCGTACCGCCGATCCGGGCAGTGCCCTTCGCGGCGCGGACCAGACTCTCGGCGGCCACGTCGTCCTGCGCCTGCGCGTCGACACCGTCGATCCGGTTGCCGTACAGCGCGTTGAACGCACGGCAGCCCAGCCGCTCGCCGATGCCGACGGCGATGTCGACGTTGTCGGCGAACTCGCCGGCCCGGTCCGGGTTCGACAGCACGCCGCGCTCCCCCGCGGGCATGTCACCGGCGAAGAAGTTCAGGCCCACCAGCGACACCCCGGCGTCGGAGATCGCCTGCACGAACCGGTCCACCTCGCGGTCGGTGGGCACCGCGACCGCGAACGGCCACCAGAACTCCACCTTGTCGAACCCGGCGGCCTTCGCCGCGGCGGGACGGTCCAGCACGTCCAGTTCGGTGAACAGGATCGAGAGGTTGACGTCGTAGCGGTTCGGATTCATCGGCACCCCCCTCGGGAGAAATTTCGTTATATGGAAATTTTATTTCGTACAACGGTAGTTTAGCGAGAAGGCCGCCGACGGTCAACGCCCCACCCCCGGTTACCCACCGGTCACCGGTGGCGGGCCCGACCAGCGCAGAAGCACCCGGTCCCGGTCCTCCGGCGGCGAGCCCGCCTCGGCCGATACGGTTCAACCGGGAGGTCACGCCAATGATCTTGCGAGCCGAGTTCACCACCGAGCCCTTCGAGGGGGAAGGCGAGCCGCCGGCGCACGCCGTGGCTGCCCGCGACTGCCTCCGCGCCGCCGGGCTGGAGCCCGAATTCGGCCCGCTGGGCACCTCGATCAGCGGCGAGCGCGAGGCGCTGCTGCCCGCGCTGGTCGCCGTGCTGGAGACCGTGCTGGACACCGGAGCGAACCGGATCACCCTGCAGGTGACCGTCGGCGATACCGACGAGGACCAGGTTTAGGCTGGTCAACGTGCATCCGCTCGCCAACGCGATCGCCCCGCTGCTGGAGCACGTCGGCGGTACCGCCGTGCCTGCCGACAAGCGCGAGCCCGGCGACATCGTCCTGTACTGGGACGGCGCCCCGGCGGTCGCCGTCCGACTGCCCGGCGAAGAGCTGACCAGCGCCCTCGACCGGATCATCCGGGCCGTCGAGGGCGAACTCGGCGGACGCCTGCCGGACCTGCCGCGCGCGGACAAGCAGCGCGCCGTCCGGCTGCTCGAAGAGCGCGGCGCCTTCTCCATGCGCAAGTCCGTCGAGACGGTGGCCAAGGCGCTCGGCGTCAGCCGCTTCACGGTCTACAACTACCTCAACCGCGAGCAGGCCGACCGGACCTGACCCTGGCGGACCGGTTCGACCCCGCCCGGCCGGCCGGTCGGCCTCGCCGGGAACCGCAGCCCCGGCCAAGCCGCCGGTTCCGCCGGAAACCGACCGGACGAACAGGACAACGCCGAGCGGCCGGATTCGGGCAGGACCAACCCCGCGGCGAGTGCGTCCAGCACCCGGCACGCGGCGGCCGACACCCGGCGAGCTGCCGGAGTTGTGCCAACCGCACCAGGCTTCACCAGGATTTTTCAACAAAGTGTTGACACTCGGCGGACTGCGGTCGTAGCTTTTGCCGCACCGGAGCTCGTGACCGGCAACCGCAGCACAGCCCAGGCATGCTCGGACTCTCGTCCGCCGCCTCCGCCAATCCCGGAAACCTCTTCGGGACGCACATCCTGTGAGAGTTTGCGATGCCAACAACCACCGAAACGGACCGGCTGAACGGCCTCCCCCGCGCGGAACTCGTTCAGCAGCTGCTCGCCTGCCTGGACATCCCCCGCTGGGCCGCCGACATCGCCGACCGGCGTCCATTCGCCGACGTCACCGCCGTCTACCAGGCCTCCGACGCCGCCGCGCCGGAGCTGACCCCCGAGGAGATCAACGGCGCGCTTGCGGCACACCCCCGAATCGGCGAGCGCGTCACCGGCGAGGGCACCTCGGCCACGTTCTCGCGCAACGAGCAGTCCGGGGTCGGCGGCGGCGACGCCGGGCTGGCCCGCGCGCTGCGCGAGGGCAACGAGGCCTACGAACAGCGGTTCGGGCACGTGTACCTGGTCTGCGCCAGCGGCCGCAGCGGTGCGGAGCTGCTGGCGATCCTGCACTCCCGACTAGACAACGAGCCGGCAGCAGAGCTGCGGATCGTCACCGACGAACTCCGCAAGATCGCACGTCTGAGATTGGCAAAGGTGATCGAAGGATGAGTGCCGTCACAACCCACGTGCTGGACGCCGCGCAGGGCGCCCCCGCCGCCGGGGTCGCGATCCGGCTGGAGGCCGCCAAGGGCCACGAAGCCCCGCTTACGGGGTCGAGCATCGACACTGCCTGGAGCTCGATCGCCTCCGGCCGCACCGACGACGACGGCCGGATCAAAGATCTGGGCCCGAACCGGCTGGACGCCGGGGACTACCGGCTCACCTTCGAGACCGGCGAGTACTTCGAGCGCCAAGGCGTCGCGACCTTCTACCCGCAGGTGCAGATCACCTTCCGGATCGCCGACCCCGAGCAGCACTACCACGTTCCGCTGCTGCTGAGCCCGTTCGCCTTTTCCACTTACCGAGGGAGCTGATCACCGCATGGGCATCGTCATGGGCCCCAACCAGTACGGCAAGGCGGAGGTCCGCATCGTTTCGGTGAACCGGGACAACGCGCGCCACACCATCAAGGACCTCAACGTCAGCTCCTCGCTGCGCGGCGACTTCGATGCCGCCCACCTCACCGGCGACAACGGCAACGTGCTGCCGACCGACACGCAGAAGAACACGGTCTACGCCTTCGCGAAGGAAGCGCCGATCGGCGAGATCGAGGACTTCGCGCTGCGGCTTGGCCGGCACTTCGTCGGCACCGCGGATGGCATCACCGGCGCGCGCATCCTCATTGACGAGTACAGCTGGGAGCGGATCCCGGTCGGCGGCACCGGCCACAACCACTCCTTCGCCCGCGCAGGCGACGAGAAGCGCACCACCGCGGTCACCATCGACGGCGACCGGGCGCACATCGTGTCCGGGCTGAAGGACCTGGTGGTGCTGAAGTCCACCGGTTCGGAGTTCTGGGGCTATCTCAAGGACAAGTACACGACGCTGGCCGAGACCAACGACCGGATCCTGGCCACCGCGGTCACCGCCCGCTGGCGCTACCTGCACACCGACGTGGACTGGGGCAAGAGCTTCGGGTCGATCCGCTCGACGATGCTGGAGGCCTTCGCCACCACGCACAGCCTGGCGCTGCAGCAAAGCCTGTACGAGATGGGCAAGTCCGTGCTGGAGAAGCACCCGGAGGTGGGCGAAGTGCGGCTGTCGCTGCCGAACAAGCACCACTTCCTGGTCGACCTCGAGTACTGCGGGCTGGAGAACGACAACGAGGTGTACTTCGCCGCGGACCGGCCGTACGGCCTGATCGAGGGCGTCGTCACCCGCGACGACGTCGAGGAAGCACCGCAGGCCTGGTACAGCCTGCCGCAGTTCTGATCTTTCACAGCAGTTTTCGAGCGCCGGACCTCCCCGACGCACGAGGAGAGCCGGAAATCGAGGATCATCGCTGATCCAGCAGTTGGGGCCGCCGTCGAGCAACCGCTGTGACCAGGCCGTCATCGGTAGTGGTCCGACCAACGACCGCTACCGCTGACGAGTCCGCTGCTGGGCCGAATTCGCGAATGGCACAAAATTCTCGACCGCGCGCCCGAATCCAGGAACAATGATCAATGCACGCGCAGCCGCGCGGGCACCGACCGATCCGGGAGCTCGGGCCGATGGACCTTTCGAAGCTTTTCAAGATGGTGTCCCCTGCGAAGCACCATTCGCACGGGCACTCCAGCAGCGGCGGAAACCGCCGCCGGCATTCCAGCAGCGGTGGGCACCGCCGTCGCTACGACAGCAGCAGCGGGCACGGCCACCGCCGGCACCGCTCGCGCAGCAGCAGCCACGGCCACTACCGCCGTCGCAGCCACAGCTGACGCCGCACAATCGGCTTCCTTCGGTGCTGATCGATTCGTTGAGCTCCTACTACTACGGCGAACCGGACCAGGGCTGGGGACCGTCCGAAGCGCCGCTCGCGCCGGGCGAAGCACTCGCGCCCGGTTACCGGGTCGTGGGCCACTTGCGCCGCGGCAGCCGGCTCGACGTCTACGACGTTTGGAGCGAGGAGCGTTCCTGCCGCTGCGTCGCCAAGACCGTCCGGGCGGAGCGCGCCGCGGACGAGCGCGCCGTGGGTTGGTTGCGCAACGAAGGCGTGCTGCTTACCCAGTTCGCGCATCCGCACCTGGTTCGCGGCTACGAGATCGTGCAGGCGGAGCGGCCGCTGCGCCCGGTGGTGATCACCGAGACGCTCCCCGGCCACACGCTGGGTTTCCTGATCGAGGAATTCGGTCGGCTGCGGCCGATCGACACCGCGGTGCTGGGCATCCAGCTGTGCTCGGTCCTCGGTTACCTGCACCGCCGCGGCTGGGTGCACCTCGACGTGAAACCGTCCAATGTGGTCGAGGTCGGCGGGCGGGCGGTGCTGCTCGACCTGAGCCTGGCCTGCCGGATCGGCGAGCGTAGCTCGGCCGGGACGTTCGACTACCTCTCCCCGGAGCAGGCCGGCGGCTGCGAGATGACCCCGGCGGCCGACACCTGGGGCTTGGGCACCACGCTGTACGAGGCCCTTTCCGGCACCACGCCGTGGGCGGAGGTCTCGCACCGGCAGCGCAACAGCAACGGCACCCGCTACTACCCGCAGCGGGACACCACCGCCGCGCCGCTGCGCACCCACCGCCGCCTGCCCGCGGCGCTGTCCCGAACGGTCGACGCGTGCCTCAGCCCGGACCCGAAGTCCCGCCCCGCGGTCGCCGAGGTCGCGGACCAGCTGATCGCCTGGTCCGGCATGAATCCGGAAACCATCGACGCCTGACCTACCGGATCTCCTTGCGCGGCAAGGCGAAGGCCAACAGGCCCCCGGGCACCATCCCCGCCGCCGCCGGTTACCTCGTCGCCGTCCCCGAGGACGCCAGCTGCTGACCAACTCGGCGACGGCAGCCCTCGACACCGCGCGTCCCGGGAGTGGCTTCGAGGTGAGGACGCGGACCGCATGAGGTCGATCGACCGAGCCTTCGAGCAGCTAGAACCGGCATTCGCAGGAGTCCCGCGGGACTGGCCTCGGCGGGATCAGCGCTTGCGGCGGAAGGCGATCGCGATGGCGACCAGGGCAGTGGCGAGCGCCAGCTGGCCACCCCAAACGATCTTGTTCACGTTGACGGCCGCGTGCCAGGCGACCTTGCCGTCGGCGGAGATCGAAAACGCGCCGACCGGGCGGGCTTCCATGCCGATGCCGAAGGCGCCGTCGTCGTGGGGCCGGTGGCGCCCGCCGCCGGATCGAACACTGGCCACCGGCAGCAAAGTGGTGTCGCCCTGCTGCACGGGTTCCCCGAAGACCTGGCGCTTGCCCAGCCGCTCGGCCAACGTCTCCAGGATTTCGCGTCGGACGCCCTGCTCTTCCATGACCTTCTCCTCACGATGCCGTGGTACTTACCCGACGCTAGCCGGTACGCCGACACCGCGCCGCACAGTTTTCCCATTACCTGCGGGGTAATCGACGCGACTCGGGAAGGCAGCGAGACCCGTAGCAGTTCCGACCGAGAGGAAAACACCATGACCTTCAGGAAAACCGTCGACAACTTCCTGCAGGCCCTGGCCGGCGGCGACCCGGACGCCATCGCCGCGCTGTTCGTGGAGGCAGTCGCCTGGAAGATCGCCGGATCGCCTGCGGTGCCGTGGATCCGGCTGCACGACCCGCGCGGACGTCGCCGGGTTCTTCCGCACGATGCTTGGCGGTTTCGTCCAGGAGGGGCGCGCGGCGAACATCGGCCACATCCTCGTCGAGGGGCCGCACGCAGTGATCCTGAACGCCGACTTTCAAGCCCCTGCGCCGGGCGGCGACGACAGCCGGGTCCCGCAATTTCCATTGAAATCGAAGGTCCGATTTCCATTGAAATCGAAGGAGTTGTCCACAACCTCCGGTGTGTCGGGGGCCGACACACCGGTGGACCGCAGTTTCAATGGAAACTGCGGAGAGGAGGTGACCGGCGAACGGCGTCCTCCACCCAGCACCTGATCGGGATCAGAGGCGACCGAGCTTGCGGATCTCCGGTTCCGCCAGGCCCGTCATATCCTTGACCTCGTCCGCGTCGGTGGCGCCGTTGTCCAGCGCCCGCACGAAGGACGCCGCCAGCGCTCGCGCCGTCGCCGGCTCGTCCAGCACCGCGCTACCGCTGGCCGACACGTACGCCGACAGCCGCGCCGCCTCGGCGGGAGCCGAGTCGCGGAAGGCCGCGAAAACCGCCGCGTAGCGGGTCACCAACTGCGCCGGGTGCAGATCCCAACCCTGGTAGAAGCCGTGCTCCAGCGACCGGCGGGTGAGCTCGTAGTGGGTGCGCCAGCCGTGGTGCACCTGGTCGCCAACCGGCAGCACGTTGGTCGAGCCGTCGGACAGGAACACCCCGGTGCCTGCCGCCGACACCTGCATCGCGTGTCGCGCGAAGTCGCAGGCGCGGTGCGCGAGGTGCTGGTGCGCGGCAGTCAGCCCGCAGCTCGCGGTGTAGTCGTAGGTGCCGAAGTGCAGCCCGGTGACCCGGCCGCCGCCCGCGCGTAGGAACAGCGGCAGCGCGAAGCGCCCGTGGGAGTCCACGATGGACTGGGTGGTCTCTACCTGGATCTCGAAGCGCAGCGACTTCTCCGGCATGCCGAGCTGCTGCTCGAAGAGCTCCAGCAGCTCGACGAACACCTCCACCTGCGCGGCGTCGACGACCTTCGGGAAGGTGAGCACGAACCCGGCGGGCAGGCTGCCCCACTGCTGCAACAGCGCGGTGAGAAAGACGTCCAGCGTGCGCACCGAGCGGGCGCGCAGCTCGGGGGTGTCGAAGGACTTCACCCGCAGACCGAAGTTCGCCGGCTCGACGCCGTCGCGCAGCCACTCGGCGACCACCCCGGCGGTGCGCTCGGCGTCGGCGTCCTCGACGTCGTCGCCGGGCCGCCCGTAGCCGTCCTCGAAGTCGATGCGCAGGTCCTCCACCGGGGAGTTATGCAGCTTCGCCCGCACCCGCGGGTGCACGGCCCGGGCGATCTGGTCGCGCAGGCCGAGGATCTCGACGAAGTCCTCGGGTCGGGGCGCGTCCCGGTCGAACGCGGCCAGCGCCTCCCGGCCCCACTGCCGCACCGTCTCGGCGTCGACCTTGTTCGCCGGCACGTAGCAGGTGTGCACCGGCTGCCGGGCCGCGCTCGCCCCCGGGTAGGTGCGGGCGATGTGCTCGTCCACGGCGGACAGCCGGGCGAGCCGCTTCGCGATTTCGGCGGATTCCAGCGAGGTTCTGGCCACTTGCGCTCCCTTCGGTCCGACAGCCGGGAGGCGTCCCCGGCTGACCAGCTCGGCCGCAGCGATGGGCCGCGCGTCCACGGCAGTGCGATTTCAATGGAAATTGCGGGTCTGATTTCCATTGAAATCGCGGAGGACGCACGGCCCCGGGCTCACCGCAGCCTCATCACTCAGTCGATCTGCTCGTAGGCGGGCAGCGTCAGGAAGTCGACGAACTCGTCGGCCACCGCCACCTGCTCGAACAGCTCGATCGCCCGGCCTAGGTTGTCGACCGGGAAGCCGTCTTCGGCCCGCAGCTGCTTCTCGGTGTCGGCCAGCACCTCGCGGACCAGGTCCGCGGTGACCTGCTCGCCACCGGCCAGCACCACGCTGTTGTGCAGCCACTGCCAGATCTGCGAACGCGAGATCTCGGCGGTCGCGGCGTCCTCCATGAGGTTGTGGATCGCCGCCGCGCCGTTGCCGCCCAGCCACGACACGATGTAGCGGACGCCGACGTCGACCGCGGCGCGCAGGCCATCGATGGTCTTCTCGCCGGGGGTGTCTGCCACCGACAGCAGCTGGTCGGCGGTCACCGAGACCTCGTCGCGGGTGTGGTCGATCTGGTTGGGCTTGTCGCCCAGCACCGCGTTGAACTCCTCGAAGCAGATCGGCACCAGGCCGGGGTGGGCGACCCAGGAGCCGTCGAAGCCGTCGCCGGCCTCGCGCTTCTTGTCGTCGTGCACCTTGGCCATCGCGGCCTCGTTGGTGACCGGATCCTTGGTCGGAATGAACGCGGCCATGCCGCCGATCGCGAACGCACCGCGCTTGTGGCAGGTGCGCACCAGCAGTTCGGTGTAGGCGCGCATGAACGGCGCGGTCATGGTGACCGAGTTGCGGTCCGGCAGGACGTACTTGTCGGAGTCGCGGAAGGTCTTGATCACGCTGAACAGGTAGTCCCAGCGCCCGGCGTTGAGGCCGGCGGAGTGGTCACGCAGCTCGTAGAGGATCTCCTCCATCTCGAACGCGGCCGGGTAGGTCTCGATCAGCACTGTCGCGCGCACCGTGCCGTGCGGGATGCCGAGCTCCTGCTGGGCGCGGGTGAACACGTCGTTCCACAGCCGCGCCTCGAGGTGGCTCTCCATCTTGGGCAGGTAGAAGTACGGCCCGCTGCCGCGGCCGATCAGTTCCTTGGCGTTGTGGAAGAAGTGCAGGCCGAAGTCGACGAACGCGGCGACCACGGGCTTGCCGTCGACCAGGATGTGCTTCTCGTCGAAGTGCCAGCCGCGGGGGCGCACCAGCGGCACGGCGTGCTTGACGTCGTCGCGCAGCTTGTAGCGCTTACCCTCGGGCGTGGTCAGCTCGATCTGCTTGCGCACCAGGTCGTAGAGGTTGACCTGGCCGGAGACGACGTTGCGCCAGTGCGGGGTGTTGGCGTCTTCGAGGTCGGCGAGCCAGATGCGGGCGCCAGAGTTCAGCGCGTTGATCGCCATCTTGCGCTCGGTCGGGCCGGTGATCTCGACGCGCCGGTCGGCGATGTCGGCGGGCGGCGCGGCCACCTGCCAGTCGCCTTCGCGGATGTGCCGGGTCTCTTCCAGGAAATCCAGCCGCCCCTTCGCGCTGGCCTCGGCGCGGCGCTCCTTACGGCGGGCGAGCAACTCGTCGCGGCGGGCGCCGAAGGCGCGCTGCAGGCCGGCGACGAACGCGAGCGCTTCCGCGGTGAGGATCTCGTCCCCGCGCTCGACGGCACCGCCGAGCACCTGCACTCCTGCTGGCGTTTCGGACATGAGAAGTCCACCTCTTTCTGCTGCCGGGTTCCAGACGGTGGCTTGATGGCTCACCTTGCCGCGTGGCGGACTGTCGCGCACCCGACGGGCGCGCGGCGGCCGTTCCGCTAGCGGTACGCCCGTTATGTTTTCTGCATCGTGGATGTTAGTTTCCATATAGCGTTTGAAGCAACATGAGCTGGCGCACCCGCCACCGACTAGACTGCTGCTCAGCCAGCCACAGTGGAAAGGGAGTTCTGCGATGACCACTGGCCCGCAGCGGGCAACTCAGGGCGGAGGGGTGCAGTCGGTCGAACGCACCTTCGAACTCCTGGAACTGATGGCTGATGCCGGCGGCGAAGTCGCCCTGTCCGAGCTCGCCGATAAGTCCGGCTTGCCGCTACCGACGATCCACCGCATCATCCGCACCCTGGTGAGCAACGGCTACGCCCGGCAACAGCCCTCCCGCCGCTACGCGCTCGGCCCCCGGCTGATCCGGCTCGGCGAGACCGCCAGCCGCGCGCTCGGCTCCTGGGCCCGCCCGTACCTGGCCGAGCTCACCGAGGCCACCGGCGAGACCTCCAACATGGCGGTGCTCGACGGCGAGAAGATCGTCTACGTCGCGCAGGTCCCTTCGCAGCACTCCATGCGGATGTTCACCGAGGTTGGCCGCCGGGTCGACGCGCACGCCACGGCCGTCGGCAAGGCCGTCATGGCCACCATGCCGCCGGAGACGGTGACGCAGCTGCTCTCCCGCACGACGATGCAGCCGCAGACCGAGCGCACCATCACGACGGTCGAGGCAATGCAGGAGGAGCTCGGCCGCATCCGCCAGCAGGGCTACGCGCTGGACGACGGCGAGCAGGAGGTCGGAGTGCGCTGCTACGCGGTCGCCGTGCCGGGCGCGCCGGCGGGCGCGGCCATCTCCATCAGCGGGCCGGAGGGCCGGATGACCCGAATCTCGACCGACGAGGTCATCCCCCTGATGAAGCGCCTGGCCAACGACCTGTCGGCCGAACTCAGCGTCAGCAACACGGCCTGACCGGGCTCACATCCAAGGCCGGCGCGTACGGCGCCCCCGTGAGGTTCCCGCCGACGCACGATGCGCGAGGCAACCCTGAAACAGGCCTTGCAGCACCGAAAAGCAATCACCGGGCTTGGTGGAGCTGCTTGCGGCGGCGGAGCCACCACACCGCCAGCACGATCAGCGCCGCGATGCCGAGCAGCGGCAGCCCCAGCAATCCCGCTGCCGCTTCCACCTGCTCGTACGCCGCACCCGACCAGGCACCGAGCAGCACCAACGTCGTCGCCCACGCTGCTGCGACCGGGACGTTGCAGATCGTGAACCTCAGGTGAGTCATGCTGGTTCGACCCGCAATCCGGGGCACCAGCGTCCGCACCACGGCGAAGCACTGCGACGCCGCCACCGTCGACTTCGCGCGTCCGTCCAATGCGGACTCCGCCCGCGCGAACCGCTGCTCGCCGAACCGCTTGACCAGTTGCCGCCGCAGCAAACCGTCCCGGCGACCGCGGTAGTAGCCGTGCTGGCAACCGGAAGCCGTCGCGCCGAATGCGCTGATCGCGGCCACCCACACCTCCACGACACCGTGCCCGGCCAACCACCCCAGCGCCAGCACGGTGGCCGAGCCCGGTAGGAAAACCCCGATCAGCAGGCCGGATTCGGCGAACAGCAGCGCCACGGCAACGGCGAGCGCGAGCGGGCCGGGTATCCCGGCCAATAAGTCCGTCACCGAGTGAGCAGTTCAGCGAGACGCGGAGACCAGGTTTCGCCGTGCGGCTCCAGGCTAATTTCGCGGACGTCGTCGTCCCGGCGGCGGATCCGCAGCAGCAGGTAGGAATCCGCGAGCCGCTCGGCGAGGCCCTCGCCCCACTCGACGACCACCGCGGCATCCGTCAGATCCGTGTCCAGGTCCAGGTCGTCGATCTCGTCCAACCCGGCCAGCCGGTAGGCGTCGACGTGCACCAGCTCCGGGCCGTCACCGGATTCCGGTCGGTGCACCCTCGCGATCACGAACGTCGGCGAGGTCACCGCGCCGGTGACCCCCATGCCCGCGGCTATCCCCCGCGCGAGCACGGTCTTGCCGGCACCGAGCGGCCCGTCGAGCAGCACCAGATCACCCGCGCGCAGCGCGGCCCCCAGCCGCCGGCCGAACTCCAGCGTGTCGGACTCCTCCGGCAACTCCACGATCTGCAGGGCAGGGCTCAACTTCCGGTCACCTCCCCATCCCCCGCGGCCCGGCGGATCAGCTCGATCAACTCCTCGGTCACCAGCTCCGGACGCTCCAGCATCACCGGGTGCCCGGCACCCTCGACCCGCACCAGCTTCGCGTCCGGCAGTTCCGCGGCGAGCACCTCGGCATGCGGCGAGAACGGGGTGACCCGGTCGGCATCGCCGCTGAGCACCAGCGCCTCGCAGGTCCGCAGCGCGGCCAGCGCCGTCCTACGGTCGTGCAGACTGATCGTCTCCAGGAAGTCGGTGACCACCTCGACGGTGGTGGCGCCGATCATCTCGGCCATCAGGTCCACGATCTTGGGCGAGACGTCGCGATCCCCGAACGACAGGTTGCGCACCAGGCTCCAGGCCAGCTTGTCGCCGAGCCGGCGGGTGCGTTCCACCAGGCCCGGCTGGAAGTCCGCGAGCAGCGCGAGCCCGCGCGGCACCGGGTTGGCGCGGTGCAGCCACGGCCGGGCGAGCCCGGACGCGCCGACCCCGCCGGCGGCGGTGCCGATCATCGCGACCGCACGTACCCGGTCGCGGAACAGCTCGGGGCGCTGCTCGGCGAGCGCCATGATCGACATCCCGCCCATCGAATGCCCCACGAGCACGATCGGGCCCCGGCGCGCCGCGGAGCGCAGCACCGCGTCGAGGTCCCTGCCGAGCTGGTCGATGGTGCTGTTCTTCTTGCCGGAGTGGCCGGATCGGCCGTGGCTGCGCTGGTCGAAGAGCACCAGTCGAACCCGCGGCCCGGTGAGCTCCGGCAGGTCCCGGCGCTGGAAGTGCCAGCAGCGGGAGTCGAGCGCGAAGCCGTGCACGAGCGCCACGGTCAGCTCCGCTTCGCCGCCATCGGCGGGCTCGATCTCCTGCACCGACAGCGGAACCCCGTCATCAGCGGCCACAGTGGACTGCCGGTCCGGGCGGAGCCTGCCGAGCGGCTCGTCAGCGTAGGAGTCCTCGACCTTGCGCTGCGCGGCGACCCGCGAGCTGCGCGCGGCAACGCCGACGGCGGCGCCGGTGATAGCGGCACCGAGCGCCCCGCTCGTCCAGGCCAACGCCTGCCACACCGGCTTCACAGCGACTCCACGGTGGCCGAACGTCCTGCTCCGCTTTCCAGCATAGGCATGCCGCTCACGGCTTTCCGGCGCTTCGCGGTCGGCTCGCGCGTGCCACGGACCACGCTCATGACGCCTCCGCGTCGACGACGGTGCGCGTGACCCGCGGCCGGTACATGCCGGTGACGATCTCGTAGTGGATCGTGCCGATCTCGTCGGCCCACTCCGCGGCCGTCGGCTCGCCCCGGTCGCCCGGCCCGAACAGCAGCACCTCGTCGCCTTCCCGGACCTCGTCGTCGCCGCAGTCCACGACCAGCTGGTCCATGCACACCCGGCCGACCACCGGGCGCCGCTTCCCGGCCAGCCACACGGAAATCCGGCCCGACAGAGTGCGCGGCACGCCGTCGGCGTAGCCGACCGGCACCAACGCGAGGTTCGTCGGCCGCTCGGCCGTCCAGCTCTGCCCGTAGGAGACGGCTTCGCCCGCCGCGATGCGCTTGGTCAGCGCCACCGAGGAGCGGAACGTCATAGCCGGGCGCAGGTCATGATCGCCGTGCTGCGGGACGGGATCCAGGCCGTAGACGGCGATGCCCGGCCGGACCAGCTCGAAGTGCAGGTCGGGGCGGGTCAGCACGGCCGCCGAGTTCGCCAGGTGCCGGATCGGGTTGAGCCCGGCCTCCCGCGCCTGCTCGTAGGCCCGCTGAAAGCGTTCGGCCTGCCGGTCGATGGAGGGGTGGTCGAGCTCGTCGGCGCACGCCAGGTGCGACCACACCGCCATGACCTCGACGTGCCCGTCGGCCTCTGCCTTCGCCGCGGCTTCCACCAGCGCGGGCCAAAGCTCGGCCGGGCAGCCGTTGCGGCACAGCCCGGTGTCGATCTTGAGGTGCACGCGCGCGACCCGGCCCTGCTGCTCGGCCGCGGCGGCGATCCGGCCCAGGCTGGTCTGCGAGGAGGCGGAGAGCTCGATGTCCGCGGCGACCGCCGGGGCGAAGTCGTCGTCCTCGACGTAGAGCCAGCACAACACCGGGGCGGTGATGCCGGCGGCCCGCAACTGCAGGGCCTCGCCGATCGATGCGACCCCGATCCCGTCCGCGCCCGATTCGAGCGCGGCGGCGGCAACCGTCACCGCGCCGTGACCGTAGCCGTCGGACTTCACGATGGCCATCGTGCGGGCGCCCGAACTGCGGGCGCGCGCCGAGAGCACCTTCACGTTGTGGCGGATCGCGCCGACGTCGATGCGCAGGTCGGCGCGGTACGCGGGCTGGTCACTCATGGCAGGCACATGGTCGCACACCACTCCACCAGTCCTCTCGAGGTATCGGACCGCGATATCGGACCGCGGTATCGGACCGCCCGGACTCGACGCCTCGTCGCTGACCGGCCACAGCACACCGTCGCGGGAAGCGGCCCACCACCCGGCTGAACGTGAACTTCCGGCGAAATCTCCCCCACGCCGCACGCCACCCCGGCTGGCCATGCCGGGTGTGCGATCCAGGCTGCGAACCTCGCATCAGCACGATGTTTCCGCAGTTCAAGGCCCGCGAGTGCGTTGAGCTGCGGGGATGCGGAGATGCGGAGATGCGGCTCAGAGCCTCACGGCAGCGCCGCTTCGCGAATTGCCCGGATCGCCGTCGGGACGGCCGCGAGCAGCGCAGAGGCTCCGATCGGAGCGCCGACCTCGGACGGGGTCCGGGTGGGTGCGCCGTGGGCGGCGAGGTCGGCCGCGCGGGCATGGACGTGCGCGGCGTATCCGCAGGCCAGCCACGGTTCCACGCCGCTGGCGAGGAGCGCGCCGATCAGGCCGGTGAGCACGTCGCCGGACCCCGCTGTGGCGGGCCAGGCGTGCCGCGAGTCGTTGACGAGCACCCGGCCGTCCGGTGCGGCGACGACGGTGGTGTTGCCCTTGAGCAGCACCACCGCATCGAAGCGTTCGGCGACCTCCCGCGCCGCGGAGACCCGGTCCTCGCCCAGCTCCGCACCGGACAGCCGCGCGAACTCGCCCGCATGGGGCGTCAGCACCAGCGGCGCATCGGGGTCGCGCGCGTCCCACAACGTGTCGTCGTCGGCGAACAGCGTTATCGAGTCGGCGTCCGCGCACACCGGGAGTCCCGATTCCAGCACGTGCCGCAACACATCGCGGCCGCTGGCCCCGGTGCCGATCCCCGGTCCCACGGCCCACGCCTGCACCCGCCCGGCATCGGTGACCGAACCGGTCGCCACGACCTCCGGCCAGCGCATCCGCACCACGTCCGCGGCGGGCCCCGCGTAGCGCACCATGCCCGCGGTCGCCTGCACCGCTGCGCCACTGGCCAGCGCCGCGGCACCCGGATAGGTCGCCGACCCGGCGGCGACACCGACCACGCCCTGGCTGTACTTGTCGTCGGCCGGCCCCGGGACCGGCCAGCCCGCGCCGATCTCCGCGGCTTGCAGCAGGTAGAGCTCGGGCTCGGGCAGCTCGTCGGCCACCCCGATGTCGATCACCTCGACGTCGCCGGAGTGGGCCGCACCGGCCCCCAGCACGTGGCAGGGCTTGCGCCCGCCGAAGGTCACCGTGACGTCCGCCAGCACCGCGGGGCCGTTGACCGCGCCGGTGACCGGATCGACGCCGCTGGGCAGGTCGACCGCGACGATCGGCACGTCCACCCGGCGCACCAACTCCGCCGCCGTAGGCCGCAGCGATCCCCGCGCGGACAGGCCGACGATCCCGTCGATCACCACGTCGGCGCGCTCGACCGCGTCCGCCGCCTCGGCCCCGATCCCCGCGGTGTCCGGGCTCGACCCCTCGGCGGGCACCGCCCGGCCGCCGGCTCGGCGCAGCGCCGCGAGACCCGCAGCATGCGCCTTCTCCGGGGCGAGCAGCACGGCCGTGACGCCGACCCCGCGGCGCCGGAGGAACGCCCCGGCCCATAGCGCGTCGCCGCCGTTGTTCCCCGCGCCGACGAGCAGCGTGACGTGGCGACCGGCGACGCCACCGGTGACTTCGGCGAGGACCCGCGCGGTGTGGACGGAGACGGCGTACGCGGCGCGGCGCATCACCGCCGGTTCCGGTGTCCGGGCGAAGAGCCGCTGCTCAGCGGCGCGGATCTGATCCGGGGTCCACACTCCGTGCATAGCGTCCTCCCTCGTTACCGATCGACGATGCCGCAACAGTCTGCCAACTACGACGACGCAACCCGTCCTCCCCCGCTCGTCCCCCTCCTCCGGCTTCTTCCTACTTCCTCTCCCCACGAATATCCCTGGGCGCAAGTCCAGCGCAAGATGAGTTACCTCCCTCGCCTACTCGTTTGTGAGTGGAAAGGCCGGTTGGTGCCGTGTGGAAGCTGGCACCAACCGGCCGCAGGCGGACTCATGCCGGTCAGGGGGCTTGACTACGACACCGGTCCGCGTCTGAAACCCGGTCCGTCCTTTCAGGACTCCGGGAAGGTTCCGTTAGCTCCTACGGCGAGACTCAGAGATGGCTTGTGCCGGTCGTTGGCTTTGGGAGCCGAATTGCGGCGGTTTCGTGGTAGCCGCTGGGGTACGTCGCGCGGGCGTGGTTGAGGCGTTCGGCCATGTCGGGGTGTAGAAGGATCGCGGCGTAGTCGGGGCGGGACCATTGCCAGTCTTCGATTTCGCTTTGTTGCAGACGGATTTGCTGCGCGAGCTCGTCTTCCGAGTGAGTGCCCATGTTGAAGATGAAGGTGTACCGGGCACGACTGCCGGCACGTCTTGGCGCGTTCCACCCGACCGCGTATAGCGGGCCGGGTGTGAGGTCGAGCCCGAGTTCTTCGCGGACTTCTCGCCTGCACGCGGCGGTAGGTGGCTCGTTTTGTTCGATCAGTCCACCCGGTAGGTGCCATCTCAGGTCGTTGACCGGGCGGACGATCAGCCATCGGCCGTCGTGGTCGCGGATCAGACCGCGTGCCGTGCCGGGATGCGCCGGTGGTGTGCGGCTCATTTCCGGGTTGCGGTGATCAGCCTCCGCGCACCCTGTCGAAGGAGGTCACCAGCGACCCATGCGCCGAGGCTGGCCGGGTCGTCGATGGGGCCCCAACCATGGGAGCGGACCCATTGGGAACCGTCGCGGTTAAACACCATGCCGAATAGGCTGAGCTGCTCGTCAGCCGTGGTGTGGGCGTGTCCGGCAATGGGGCTGTTGCAGTGGCCCCGGAGCATGTGCAGCATCGTCCGTTCCGTTGCGATATGGCGGGCGGTTTCCGGGTCGTTGAGTTCTTCCAACAGTCGCATGACCGGCTCGTCACCGGTGCGGGCTTGGACGCCGATCACCGCTGCTCCGACTGCGGGCACCATTGCCGGGGTCTTTCCATCGACCCATGTGGTTGGCAGGATCTCGGTGATCCGGTGGTCGAGTCCGACGCGTTCGAGCCCGGTGCGGGCCAACAGGATTGCGTCGTACTCGCCGTCATCCATCTTCTTGATCCGGCTGTTCACGCTGCCCCGGACGCGTTCGATGATCAGGTCCGAGCGGTACAGAGTTAGCTGCGCGCGTCGCCGGACGGCGGAGGTTCCGACCTTGGCCCCGGCAGGGAGGTCGGCGAGCTGGCGGCCCTCGCGGGCGATCACTACGTCGTGGACATCACCGCGCGGCAGGTAGGCACCGAACTCGGTCCCCTTGGGCAGCGGGACGTCTCCCGGTACGTCCTTCATGGAGTGCACCGCGATGTCGATCTTGCCGGAGATCAGCGAACGATCGATCTCTTTGGTGAAGTTTCCCTTGCCGCCCAGCAGGGACAGGTCACCGGTCCACAGATCGGCCGAGGTCTCGATGCCGACCGTTTCGATCGCCAGGCCCGGAACGCAGTCCCCGATGCTCCGCACCACGCGCTGTGTCTGGGCCTTGGCCAACGGAGTGGTGCGAGTGCCGATGCGGAGGGGCTCATCGGCGAACCGTTCGCGGAGGTCATCAGTCATGACTTCGGATAGGGCGGTCATATTCGGCAGTGCTCCGATCAGTCAAGGGGTTTAGGACGACGGCCACCTGCGCGGACAACCAACACCTCCGTCGACCTTGTGCAGCTCACAGAATGGAAATCACCTTGCGTGTCTGGAATGTAACCGTGTGAAGTTGAGGTGGGAAAGGATGTGGGGAGAACTCCCACCTCGTGACGATGACTCGCTGTCGACAGGTGACTACGCTTGCCTGAGGTACAGCGGTCGCGAGCATGAGACGCTAGGGAGGCGTGATGGCACGTCAGTCAGAGACCGTCGTGGATTTGCGTCGTGCGCTTGGCGCAATGCTCGCGAAACAGCGGGAATCCGCCCGAATTCGCCAGAGTGAACTAGCTAGAAAAACTCATTACTCGCGGACGTCAATTTCACATATTGAAGCCGGACGGCAGTTTCCGGCACGTGATTTCTGGAAGAAAGCGGATGAGATCTGCAAGTGCAACGGGGTGCTGCTCGCAGAATATGATGCCGCTGTTGCGGAAGAGGCTTCAAATAAGGTTGCAGATCTTTTTTCGCAACAGAATTCCGCTTCCATTTGCGAGCAGTCATGGTTTTCAAATGTGTCATCAGACGATGGCGATCAAATAGAGGCTGTGGAACTTGTTCGGCGAGCTTCTGCCAGCGACGTCACCAGCGAGACCCTAGATATGTTGGAAGCGGCTTTTGATGATTTGGCTAGCTCCTATACGACGACTCCGCCGAACGTTCTAATTCAAAGGGTTCGCCAGCACCTTCGCTACGTGCATAAGTTGCTCGATGGTCGTATGAGCTTGGCTGATCATCGGCGGCTTCTAGTCATTGGCGGGTGGTTGTCGTTGCTGGGTGCGACAGTGCATGTCGACCTCCAGCAGGATGCGGCGGCTACAGCACGCCTACGGACCGCAGCCAGCCTTGCGCGTGAGGTTAACCACGCGGAGATCCGTGCTTGGTGCTACGAGACAGAGGCGTGGCGAGTTCTGACGCAAGGAGATTTTGCGCGTGCGTCAGACCTAGCGCGGTCAGCTGTACAACTCGCGCCCGGTGGAAGTTCGGTCGCTATTCAAGCAACCGCTCAGATCGGCCGAGCGAATGCTCGGCTCGGACAGGCCGAGGAAACGTACGAGTCCATAAAGTCGGTACATCAAATGGTGTCGCCGATGCAGAGGCCGGAAAGGCCCGAACATCATTATCGGTACGATCCTGATAAATCGCTTGCCTATACCGCTACGACACTGGCATGGCTTGGAGATTCCGCCGCTGAGGAATACGCGCGAGAAGTGATCAAGCGACTCGGTCCGACATCCGATTCAAGCAAGTGGCCACGACGTGTTGCGGCAGCAAACCTGGATCTCGCCTTGGCGCTCCTGGCTTCCGATAGGCTTGACGAGGCATGTGCTACTGCCATGCGCGCAATTGCGTCAGGTCGGGTTGTCCCGTCGAACCATTGGCGAGCACTCGAAGTTGTTAAAGCCGTGGAATCACGCCAACTCCCGGAGGCGCGCGATCTGCGGGAAGCGTACGAAGCGCTGCCACGCGGGTAACTGGCGCTGTGCGGCAAACCCTGCGTTGACTGCCTCGGGCGAAGACACCGCCGATCACGTCAGGGAGTCATTCTGCCACGCTGCCTCTCGAAGTAGGCCATAGTAGTGGTCGCGCTGCGCGTGGTGAAAAGGGCAAGCCTCCGACCCGTCCAGCCGTGCCGCCATCGAGCAACGGGTACGCACCCGGATTCTGCGGCACTTCGGCGAGATGCCGCTAGCCAAGGTCGCGCAACCCGGCGCGGTACGTGACTGGCTCGAATGGTTACGCACCGACCCCGTGTCGGCGTGAACTACCAGGCGCAGCTCTACGACCTGCTCTCCCCGATCCTCTCCGGCGCGGTCGCCGATAAACGCATCCACGACAAACCCTGCCGTACGGGCAGCATCCGTCGGCGTCCGCAACCCACACCGGGTAAAACGGTGGCGTGTGGAACGTTCTCCGTATCCCTCGGTAGCGGTGTGGGGCTGCGTCAGGGCGAGATTTTCGGGTTCTCCCCGACGGTGCCCTGGTGCACGTACAACGCCAAGTGCGCCCCGTCGACGGCCGGTTGGTGTTCCGGCTCCCCAAAGGCGGTAAGACCCGCACAGTGCCGCTCTCCGGGTCTCTGGCGCGTCAGATCACCACGCACGCCCAAAAAGGTGGTGGTCACTCGACGGTGACAGACTTCGCGAGGTTCCGGGGCTTGTCGACGTCGTAGCCGCGAGCCCGGGCGATCTCCGCCGCCAGCACCTGCAACGGCACCGTCGACACCAGCGGCTGCAGCAGGGTCGGCACCGCCGGGATCGTGATCAGCTCGTCGGCGAACGGACGGACCTCGTCGTCGCCCTCCTCCGCGATCACGATGGTCCGGGCGCCGCGCGCCTGGATCTCGCGGATGTTGGACACCAACTTGGAGTGCAGCAGCGCCCGCCCCTTCGGGGAGGGCATGACCACGACGACCGGCAGGCCTTCCTCGATCAGCGCGATCGGCCCGTGCTTGAGCTCACCCGCGGCGAAGCCCTCGGCGTGCATGTAGGCGAGCTCCTTGAGCTTGAGCGCGCCCTCCAGCGCCACCGGGTACCCGACGTGCCGCCCCAGGAACAGCACCGCCTTGGCGTCGGCGAGCTCCTGGCCCAGCTGCCGCACCTGGTCCACTGTGGACAACGTGCTGCGCACCGCTTCGGGCATCGCGGACAGCTCCGCGAACTCCCTCGCCACCTCGTCGGAGTACTTCGTGCCGCGCGCCTGCGCCAAGGCCAGCCCGACCAGGTAGTTCGCCGCGACCTGGGCCAGGAACGTCTTCGTCGCCGCGACCCCGATCTCCGGACCGGCGTGGGTGTAGAGCACCGCGTCCGACTCGCGCGGGATCTGCGCGCCGTTGGTGTTGCAGATCGCCAGCACCCGCGCCCGCTGGGTGCGCGCGTGCCGCACCGCCTCCAGGGTGTCGGCGGTCTCACCGGACTGGGAGATCGCCACCACCAGCGTGTCCCGACCGAGCACCGGGTCGCGGTAGCGGAACTCGCTGGCCAGCTCGACCTCGACCGGCACCCGGCACCAGTGCTCGATGGCGTACTTGGCGAGCAGCCCGGAGTGGTAGGCGGTGCCGCAGGCGACCACGAAGACCTTGTCGATGTCGCGCAGGTCCTGCTCGGTGAGCCGCAGCTCGTCGAGGATGATGCCGCCGCCGGCGAAGTGGCCGCGCAGCGTGTTCTCCAGCGCCTCGGGCTGCTCCTCGATCTCCTTGAGCATGAAGTAGTCGTGACCGCCCTTCTCGGCGGCCGACAGGTCCCAGTCGACGCTGAACGGCTTGGCCTCGACGTCCTCGGCGAAGAAGTCGGTCACCCGGTAGCCGTCGCGGGTGATGGTCACCACCTGGTCCTGGCCGAGCTCCACCGCATCGCGGGTGTGCTCGATGAACGCGGCGACGTCCGAGGCCAGGAAGTGCTCGCCCTCGCCGACCCCGACGACCAGCGGGGACGACCGGCGAGCGGCCACGATCTTGCCGGGCTCGGCGGCGTGCGTGACGACCAGCGTGAAGGCGCCCTCCAGGCGCCGGGCGACCGCGCACACGCTGGCGGTGAGGTCGCCGGCGGTCGGCCCGTCGACGTAGGCGGCGGCGACCAGATGCGCCGTCGTCTCGGTGTCGGTGTCGCTGGCCATCTCGATGCCCGCGGCTTCAAGCTCGGCGCGCAGCACGGCGAAGTTCTCGATGATGCCGTTGTGCACCACCGCGACCTGCCCGCTGGCGTCGCGGTGCGGGTGGGCGTTGCGGTCGGTCGGCGCCCCGTGGGTCGCCCACCTGGTGTGTCCCATGCCGCTGTGACCTGCGAACTTGCCGCCATCGACCTCGGCGAGGCGCTTCTCCAGGTTCGATAGCGCGCCGGCGGCGCGCTCCACCGCGAGGCCGCCCTCACCGTCGAGCAGGGCGACTCCCGCCGAGTCGTAACCCCGGTACTCCAGTCGCCGGAGTCCGCCGAGGACGACTTCGAGCGCCTGACGATGTCCTACGTAACCAACGATGCCGCACACTCGGCCCAGAGTAGCTACTCCACATGGTCTGAACCTGTTCGAGTCAGCCGGTTCGGGAACCCCCTCCCGTGGCGGCTACCGCACGTGCACGAGCAGGTCCGCTACCGTTGCTGACCATGGCGCGCACTGCCAAGAAGGCCCCTTCCGCGAAGAACGCGTTCGAAGAGCTGTCCCGCCGCGGACCGCACGACGTGCTGCACGGTGATCTGGCCCTCGTCGGGCTGCCCGGCATCGTCTGCACCCCCCGCAGTGGCCTCGGGCTGCCGGCGGTCGCGTTCGGGCACGGCTGGCTGCAGCCGCCCCGCCGCTACCTCGGCCTGCTCCGGCACCTCGCCTCGTGGGGCATCGTGGTCGCCGCGCCCGGCACCCAGCGCGGCGTGTTCGCGTCGCACCGGCTGTACGCCGCCGATCTGCGGACCGCGCTGGACGTCTGCGTCGGCGTCCGGCTCGGCGAGGGCGGGATCAGCGTCGACGAGAAGCGGCTCGGGGTGGCCGGGCACGCCATGGGCGGCGGCTGCGCGGTGCTCGCGGCAGCCGAAGACCAGCGGATCCGCTCGGTCGCGACGCTGGCCGCCGCCGAGACCATGCCGTCGGCGTTCGAGACGGCGAGCCGCGTCGAGGTGCCGGGCCTGCACATCGCCGCCGGCCGGGACCTGCTGACCCCGCCCGTGGCCAACGCCGAGCCGATCGCCCGTGCCTGGGGCGGTCCGGTGCAGCTGCGGACGGTGAAGAAGGCCAGCCACCTTGGCTTCACCGAGGGCCGGCACTGGACGCAGCTGGTGCTGCACGGCAAGCCCGAGTACGCGACGCAACGCGTCACCAAGGCCCTGCTCACCGCTTTCTTTCTCTGCACGCTGGGCGGCGATCGGCGCGGTGAAGCGCTGCTGAGCGCCGACATCGGCGGCAGTCACATCGACAACGAGCACAGCCGCGGCGACCTCACCGCGGCGTGACTCACAGCTGTGCCGGTCCTGGCCCTTCGTCGGCGCCCAGAAGCAGTCCTCCCTGGACGTCTTCGTCGAAGTTACCGATGCTGAAGTTGCGGCGCGTTTGCCCGGAATCGACATCTGGCGCACCTTTTCGCAACCGCAGGCGGAAAACCAAGCGGAGCGCGGAAATCTCCGCGCCCCGCCGTGGATGTCACCTCAGCCAGCTCTGGTTCTCGTAGTCGTCGTCATCGTCGAACGCCACCCGCCGGCGCGGTGCCGGCTTGGGGGCCGCCGGTGGCGGCGGTGGCGGTGGTGGCGGTGGTGGCGGCGGCGTGGGCCGGGCTGGCTGCTGCGGTCGTTCTTCCTCGTCGTCGGCTCCGAGGCTGATCTCGTTGCTGTCCTCGTTCCGCTTGCCGGCCCAGTCGTTGCGGGGCTTGTCCTCCGGAGGCTGGGCGTTGGCGGCCTTCTCGACGAGCTCCTGCTTGCGCTCGTCCGCCGCCGCCTTGATCTCTTCGTTCTTCTTCGCCGACGCGGCCTCCGCGGCGCGGACCGCGTCCATGCTGTCCTCGACGCCGTAGCGGTGCCGCGCGACCAAGGTCGCGATCTCGTCCGCGACCTTCTGGTTGATCAGAACCACCGCGCTCACCTCTCCCGGTCCTCGCCCAGCACCGACCGGAACCGCATGTTCGACGAATCGACGCCGTCATCGAAGAGCTGGCCCTGGGTTCGCCACGGACTGCTGTTGCTGCGCTCCTGCTCGCCACCCTGCTGACCGCCGTGGCCGCCGCCCATCGCGCCCATGCCGCCCATCATCGCGCCGCCCATCGCGGAGCTCTGGTTGGCGGACTGGCCGGCGTGAGCTCCCTGCGCCGAACCACTGCTCTGGTCGCCACCCAGCGACGACAGTCCGGTGGCGCCCTGCGGACTGCCGCCCGCGGAGTCGCCAAGGGAGGCCAGGCCGGTCGATCCGTGCTGGTCGGAACCGCCGGGCACGCCCGGCTGGTCCGGGCCGCCGAACAGCTGACCGGAGGCGCTGCCGAACGAGTTCTGCACCCCGTCGCTCATGCTGCTGAAGACGCTCATACCCGCGGACTGCGGAGCGGTGGAGGCAGGCGTGCCCGCCGCCGCCGGCTCGCTGCCCGCAGGAACTTCGCCGCTGGTGTCGTAGGAAGGCATGGTCGAGCCCACGCCGTAGGCGGGCGAACCGAAGCCGGGGTCCGCCGCGGGCATCGTGCCCACCCCGCTGCCGTAGTCCGGCGCAGCGAAGCCGGGGTCCGGGGCTGGCATGGTGCCCACGTCCGGCGCAGCGAAGCCGGGATCCGGGGCTGGCATCGGCGCCACGGGGTCCGGGGCTGGCATGGTGCCCACGTCGGGCACGGCGAAGCCCGGGGCGGGCGCGGGCATCGTGGTGGCGTCCGACGGTCGGGGCACCTCGCCGGGCTGAGCTTCGGCGGGCATCGTCGTGATGCGGTCCGCCCCGTCGATCGGCTTCGCCTGGTCGCTGCCGAAGTCGATGGTCTGGTTCAGCGGCGGCTGCCCGCCACCGTTGTCCACGCTGACCTTGACCTGGCCGTCCGGCGTGCGCTCCAGCGTGATGGTGCGGTCGCCCTCGCGGATCACGGCCTTGCCGTCCTCGCCCGCCTGCACCGGGATCGGACCTTGGCCACCGGGCGGCCCGCCGACGCCGCCGGACGCCTGCCCCGGCGCGGGCATCGTCTGGATGCCCTCCGTCCCGGGCGCACCGGCGCCACCAGCCGGGCCGAAGTCGACCTCGTAGGTCTTCGGCTTGCCGTCCGGGCCGATCAGCTCGACCTGCGTCTTGCCGTCCGGGCCAGGCTTCTGGACGGTGACCGCATCGTCGCCCTCGCCGAGGGTCACCTTCTCCTGTTCGCCCTGCTCACCGAGGCCGCCACCTGCTCCGGGGGCTTCCGGCATCTCCGGCATCTCCGGCGTCTTCGGCATCTCGGGCGTCTTCGGCATCTCCGGCTCACCGCCGCCACCGCCGGTACCGGAACCACCGCCGCCGGTACCGGAACCTCCGCCACCGGTACCGGAACCTCCGCCACCGGTGTTGTTGCCGCCGCCGCCGGTGTTGTTGCCGCCGCCCTGGTCGTCACCCCCGCCGCCCTTGCCGTCTTCGAGGCCCTTGAACGGGTCATCGCTGACCTTGGCGGCCTGCAGCATCTGGTCGTACGCGGCCTGGACGGCGTCCTGGGTGGCCTTGCTCTGGTCCTTGAAGCTCTGGTACTTCTGCTCCATCTCGGGCTTGAACGACTCGTCGAGCCACTTCTTGGCGTCGTCGATCAGGCCCTGGCGGATCTGGTCGCAGGCGTCCTTGGCCCCGAAGAACTGACCGATCAGCCCGCCGATGGGGCCGCCGAGGATCAGGCCGATCGCCTGGTCCTTGATGATCGACCAGGCACCCGAGAAGATGTCATCGATCCCGATGTCCTTGAGGTCTTCGAGGTTGATGTCGCCGCGCGCCTTGCGGATCTCGTCCTTGGTGTCGTCCGGATCCTTGCCGGCGCACTTGATCTCCTTGCCCAGCTCCAGCACGAACTTGGCGTATTCCCGCACGGTCTGCTGGATGCCGTCGGCGGCCGGGGTGATGGCGCCGGCCATGTTCTCGGTCTCGTTGGTGACCGTCGTGCCCGCCATGCTGTAGCTGCCGACCTTGGATTCGGCGGCGTCCGCTGCCGAACCCTTCCAGGTCTGCTTGGCGCCCCGGAACGCCTGGCCCATCGAGTCGTTCTGGTCCAGCAGCGCCTTCTGCACGCCGCCCAACCGCTCGGCGTCGGCCCGGAACGCGCCGAAGTCGATCTCGCGGAGCTGGTCGTACTCCTGGACGACCTCGCCCTTGAAGTCCGGCCCCTTGCCTGCCCAATCCTGGTACAGCGGCAGGAACTTCTCGAAGAAGTCCAGCCCCATCTTGCCTTCGTCGAGGAGTTCGTCGGAGGTGTTGACGGCGCCGCCGCCCTCCAACTTCCCCTTTGCGTCCTCGAACTTGCCCTTGCGCTCCTCGGCGGCCTTGGCCTTCTCCTGCAGCGCCGAGAAACCGCCGTCGGTGAGGGACTCGAAGAGCTTGCCGCCGATCGGGTTGACGACGGACATCGCGGTGTCGGCGATGCTGCCCGCGTTGTCGACCAACCAGGTGCCCGCGTCGGAGGCCGTCTCGCCGAGCCACTCGCCGGCGTCCTGCGCGGCCCCGCCGATCGCGCCACCGATTTCCGAGCCGATCTTCGCGCCCGCCGCGGCACCGGCCGGCCCGAGCACCAGACCGGTGACCCCGCCCTGGATCCCGCCGACGACCGAACCGACGTCCTCGCCGAAGCTGCTTTCCTCTTCCTGTTTGTTCTCGTCCGCCATCAGGCCTGAACCTTCCCGACCTCTTGGGCACCGGATTCGTCGCGGGCCTGGTATTCCTTCGCGGATTCGGAGAAGCTCTCGGAGAGCTTCGATCCATGCTCGGCGAACGACTCGATGTTCTTCCCCAGCTTGTCCAGCGCGTCCTTGTAGGCCTTGCCCGCCTCGTGGAACTTCTTCCCGAACTTCTCAGCGGTCAATTTCGTATCGGTGGCCGCCTTGGCTTGCTCCTTGATCGCCCCAGAACCGTCGGAAAACGCATTGGCCGCCTTCCCGACATCACTTCCCGAAGTCTGCGCCCCGCTCATCGCGCCCCCTTCACCCGACCTGTCGCGCACGTCTCAGCGGGTGTGACGGCGCGGATGATTCGCTGGTTCCTAATCTTGGCAGGTTCCCCAGGGCTGAACGGCTAATCCACCGAGGTGCTTGCATCCGCGAAGGGAGAAGTCGATCACTGGGGCGGCTGCGGATCCTGCAACGGCTGGCCGTAGCCCTGCTGCCGCGGAAACTGCTGGGGCGGGTACTGCTACTGCGGCGGGTACTGCTGCTGCGGCGGGTACTGCTGCTGGGGCGGGTACTGCTGCTGGGGCGGCTGCGGGGCGAAGCCCTGTGGCGGGAACTGCGCGGGCCGCCGGGCGTTGTTGCTGTTCTTGACGATCAGAAGCGCGGTCAACGCACCGGCCCCGCCGCCGAAGAGCAGGCTGAGCACCAGCGTGATCACCAGATACAACGTTTCCCCCTGCTAGTCCGCTGCAAGTCCTGAACGGATCTGTTCGTAGTCGTCACTGCTGGTAGGGGCCCTGCGGCGGCGGCCCGAAACCCTGCTGCGGCGGCGGCGAGAAGCCCTGCTGCGGCGGCGGGAACTGCTGCAACGGCGGCTGCGCCGGAGCCTTGTTCTTCGCGATCATCGCGACGAGCGCGCCACCACCGGCACCGGCGAGTGCGCTTACGACGATCACGATCAGGATCTGGAAGATCACCGGAACCTCCAATCGTTCGACCAGGAACCGAACTTATCGGAGGGCACCGCGCCGGAGGCAGCGGATGGCCAGAATCGTTCAACGCCGCCGGAGCAGCACCAGCACGGGCACAACGAGGCAGATGGCCGCCGCGAGGCCCAGCAGCGGAACGGCGAACCTCAAACGATGCAGAGCACGGCAGCGCATAATGCCGGATCACGGGCTCAGCCGATGATCAGTAAAGGCCGCCGCCCTCGAAGATCAGGTGCAGGCCCCAGCCCTGCGCCAGCACGACGGCGAGCACGAACGCGCCCAGGACCATGAGCACCAAGGGCACCACGAGAACGATCAGCAGGTCACCGAACACTCGTCCGCGCATTACGCACGCTCAGCTTCGACCTCGACGGTTGACGAACCAGGACCTGCTCTCGTGCGCGGCGTTGACGGCTTTCATGCCGGCCAGCGCGAGCGCGGAGAAGATCACGATAGCGACGACGAGCCCGACAGCGACGAGCCCCACGACCATGGCGACAACGATGGCACCCATGTGAGCAGGGTCTCACAGATCGCGTCAAAATGAGAGATCAAAATCACAAGATCACCGGATTGCGGCAACGATTTCCGCCAAACGCTCGGCCACGGCCTGGGCGGTCTCCTCGCTCGGCGCCTCGACCATCACGCGCACCAACTGCTCGGTGCCGGACGGGCGCAGCAGGATCCGGCCGGTGTCGCCGAGCTCCCCCTCGGCCGCCGCCACCGCGGACGCCACCTCGGCCGCCGCGACCGCCGCGGCCTTGTCCGCCACGCGCACGTTGATCAGCACCTGCGGCAACCGCCGCATGACCTTGGCCAACGACGCCAGCGGCGTGCCGGTGGCCGACATCCGGCCCATCAGCCGCAGTGCGGTGAGCAGGCCGTCGCCGGTGGTCGCGTGGCCGGGCAGCACGACGTGGCCGGACTGCTCGCCGCCGAGCGCGAAACCGCCGGCCCGCAGCTCCTTCAGCACGTACCGGTCGCCGACGGCGGTGGTGCGCAGCTCGACACCCTGCTCGCGCATCGCCAGGTGCAGGCCGAGGTTGCTCATCACGGTCGCGACCAGCGTGTTATCCGTGAGCTCGCCGGACTCGTGCATGGCCACCGCGAGGATCGCCATGATCTGGTCGCCGTCCACCGCTGCCCCGCTGGCGTCCACCGCGAGGCAGCGGTCGGCGTCGCCGTCGTGCGCGATGCCCAGGTCCGCGCCGTGTTCGAGCACCGCTGCCTGCAGCACGCCGAGGTGGGTCGAGCCGACGCCGTCGTTGATGTTGATGCCGTCCGGCTCGGCGTTGATCGCGATCACCTCGGCGCCCGCCCGGCGGTAGGCCTCCGGGGCAGCGACCGAGGCCGCGCCGTTGGCGCAGTCCACCACGACCTTCAGCCCCTCGAGCGACTGCGGAGCCGCGGTCAGCAGGTGATCGACGTAACGCCGCACCGCGTCGGGGACGTCGCGGACGCGGCCGACGTGGGCCGCGGTGGGCCGGTCGACCTGCTCGGTCAGGCGAGCCTCGATCTCGTCCTCGACTGCGTCCGGCAGCTTGTGCCCGCCGGCCCCGAAGAGCTTGACCCCGTTGTCCGGCATCGGGTTGTGCGAGGCGGAGATCATCACGCCGAGGTGCGCGCCCAGCTCCGCGACCAGGTGCGCCACCGCCGGGGTGGGCAGCACGCCGACCCGCAGCACGTGGGCACCGGCCGAGGTCAGGCCCGCCGTGACCGCGGCCTCCAGCATCTCGCCGCTGGCCCGTGGATCGCGGCCGACCAACGCCACCCGGCGCTGCGAATCGTCCCGGTCGTAGAGCACCCGCGCGGCCGCCGCGGCCACCGACATCACCAGCTCCGGCGTCAGATCCGCGTTGGCCAACCCGCGCACCCCGTCGGTGCCGAACAACCGAGCCATCAGCAGCACGTCCTCCTCGTGTGACACGGAAAACTCCGCGGGGCGCGAGACCGGACGCGCCACGTCGGGTTCTTGTCTTTGCAGCGGCGAAGCCGTTTATCCCACGCGGGCGTGGCGACCGCCCGCGGGCGTGGCGATTTTGACACCACGGCGGAGCGAGTCGGTAGAAGGCCTCCGGCGCATACGACTGCGGGAGCAGTCTCGTCCGCAGTGGACTGATGACTGCTCCCGCAGATCGGATGAAATTCGCGTCAGCGCTTGCTGTACTGCGGCGCCTTGCGGGCCTTCTTGAGGCCGTACTTCTTGCGCTCCTTCTCCCGCGCGTCACGGGTGAGCATGCCGGCCTTCTTCAGCGCCGGGCGGTCTTCGGCCTCGTAGGCCACCAGCGCCCGGGCGATCGCCATGCGCAGCGCACCGGCCTGGCCGGACGGGCCGCCACCGTGCAGGGTGGCCAGCACGTCGAAGCTCTCCACGCGCTCGACGGTGACCAGCGGCTCCTTGATCAGCTGCTGGTGCACCTTGTTCGGGAAGTACTGCTCGAGGCTCTTGCCGTTGAGCTTGAAGCCACCGTTGCCCGGCACCAGCCGGACTCGGACGACGGCTTCCTTGCGGCGACCCACGGTCTGCACCGGACGGCCGGTCGGCACCGGGATCGGAGCCGGGGCAACCGCCTCAGCGGTCTCCTCGACCCCGGCGGTCTCGTCGACCTCGACAGTCTCCTCGGACGCGACCTCCGCGGTCTCCTCCGGGGTCACGTTCTCTTCCTGCTGAAGTTCGTCAGTCACTTCTCGACCTTCGCGTTGATCTCGAACGGCTGCGGGTTCTGGGCCTGGTGCGGGTGCTCCGGGCCGGCGTAGACCTTGAGCTTCTTGCCCATGGCGCGGCCGAGCTTGTTCTTCGGCAGCATGCCCTTGATCGCCTTTTCGAGCAGCCGCTCGGGGTGCTTCTCGAGCACCTCTCCGAAGGACTGCTTGCGCAGACCACCGGGGTAGCCGCTGTGCCGGTACTGGAACGCCTGGGTGCGCTTGTTACCGGTGAGGGCCACCTTCTCGGCATTGACGACGACGACGAAGTCGCCGGTGTCCATATGCGGCGCGTAGGTCGGCTTGTGCTTGCCGCGCAGCAGCGTCGCGGCCTGAGTTGCCAACCGGCCGAGCACCACATCCTCGGCGTCGATCACATGCCAGGCGCGGGTCACCTCGCCGGGCTTCGGGCTGTACGTGCGCACGGATCTACCTCGTCGTCGTTCGCGTCGGAATCGTCAGTGCGGAGCCCGTCTCGATCACGCCGGTCGGTTCCCGCGGGAATTCTCCCGGGAACCGGCACGTCCGCCAGAACCGCCGCCTGGACCGCGATCCGTGAGAGACCCGATCCACTGGCGCGAACTGCAGCCGCGCACCGCACAACAAAGAATGAGGGTACTTGGTGGCTTCTGGCCCGGTCAAAACGGGTCCTCGGTACTTGCTTGGAGGTTTCTGACCTGGCAGATCGCCGGAAACAGGATAGCGAATGCCGGGGGCGGTACCCGCGCGGCCCCGGACAGCGTTGCGGCCCCGGCGCTCGCCGGGGCCGCAGATCGCTCTTCAGCGGGTGGGATCAGCCACCGAAGCGACCGGCGTTCTTCTTCTCACCGGCCTGGAAGGACTCGTTGGCGGCGGCAACGGCCATGCCCATCTTCGCGGCGGTCTCCTGCATGCGAGCCGCTTCCTCGTCCCAGGACTTCTGGGCGTCCTGGTACGCGGCCACGGCCTCGCCCTCCCAGGTGGAGACGAGTTTCTGGATCTTGCCCTCCAGGTCGTCCAGCTCACTCTGGATCTTCTGGGCCGCAGCCTGCAGGTCGTCCGAGGCCTGCTGCAGCTCGGCGAAGTTGACTGCAATCTCGCTCATTGCTTATCCCCTCAAATACCTATGGTCAAGAATTCGGAACGTGCGACGGTTCAGAGTGCGGCTCAGCCGTCGAGCATCGCCGAGATCTTGGAGATCTCCTGGGCCTGGTCCTCCTGGACCTGGGCGTAGTCCGCACCGGAGCTCTGCACATTCTGGCCCAGCTCGTCGAGCTTCTGCAGAATCTTCTTGCCGCTATCCTCGTAGGAGCCCATCAGCTTGCGGAACACGTCCGCGGCCGCGCCCTTCCAGTTCGCGACCGGCCCCTCCAGCTGGCCGCTCAGCTGCTGGAGCGCCTGCTCGACGGCGTTGCGAGCCTCGTCGATGTCCTGCGACGCCTTCTCGATCGCCTCGACATCTGCACCAATTCCAGCCATCTCTGGATGACCCCCTTCAAACTCGTCATCAAGTTCGGATGAACCTGCGACGCAGACATTGCCATGTTCGGTTCCACGTTGTCCTGGATTTCTGCGCAACCCGTTGCTGATGTAAACGCCGGGCACGGAACCCGCAGGTCATCGCATGATTTGCGCTTGCGAAAAGTCGAGATCGCTGCCGTCGGAAGGCGTTTGCTCTTGCGATTTCCCGGCCGCCGACTCGTTCGCGGCGGTGTCCGGGCGCACATTCGACTCGATTGCCGAGTACTCGGGAACTTCCAGACCCACCCGGGTGCGGTAGTCGATCGCCACCGCCCGCTGCACGGATTCGGCGGCGCTGCTGCCCGTCGCCGCGTTCTTCGCGAGTTCCGTTGTGTGCCTTTGGAAAACCTCGGCGCGGTGGTGCGCCTCGTCGCGGGCCCGCCGACTGCGGCCCACCGCGTCGGCGAGTTCGGCGCGGAATCTGCGGACGGAATCCGCTGGATCTGCCATGGCAATGTCTCCCTGTCCGACGGCCGCGCGAAATCCATTCCGCCGCGGCGAATTCACCGCCGGTTCAACGGACCTTGATGGAACCGACGACCTGTTCGCAAGCGCGGACCACGTCGTCCTTGCCCACCGAGCCGTACTTGCAGCCGACGAGGACCCGGAATTGTCGTCGGTGCAGCACATACCACTCGACCGTCGCGTCCGGCATTTGTTGCCGGTAGTACACCACGTCCCGACCGGCGAAACTGGTGGAAGGGTTGAACAACGAGAACGGTTCGCCGGCCGCGACCTTTTGCTGGTAGTCGCTGAGCAGCTGTTGAACCGCCCGGTTCCGGTCGGTGTCGGTGTCGAAGTCGAGCTTCCCCTCGTTGACCGCGATCACCGAGTCCTGCGCGTCGTCCTCCGGCGCGATCAGCGTCTGCCAGTTGTTCGGATCCCCGCCGATCTGCTTCCAGTCGCCGGGGTAGGAGAACTCGTAGTCGTACTGCGCGGCCCGTCGGGTCGGGCCGCCGGGTTCAGCCTGCGGCTGGCCGCTACTGGTGATGACCAGGGTCAGGACCACGCCGACGGCCACCACGACGGCCACGCCGGCGCCGATCAGCCACGGCAGTTTGCGCTTCTTGCGGCTGGGCCGGTGCGCGACCGGCATCGTCTGGTCGCTGCCGCCGATGACGACGGTCCGGGCACCGCTGAGCGAGTCGCCCGCGGTCACGCCGGGGCCGACCGGCGAGCCGCCCGCGGAGCCGACCGGGGGCGGGCCGGGCACCGGGTAGGCGCGCACCGTCGACGCGCCCGCCCAGGCACCAGCAGGTGCCAGCCCACCGCTGCGGTCCGGATCCAGCCGCACCGCGCGGAGCGCGCCGCGCGCCACCACGGTTTCGGGCTGGTCCAAAGTGGTAGGCACCACGCCGGTGCGCTCGTGGATCAGCCGCGCCACCATCGGGATCCGGCTCGAACCGCCGACCAGGAACACCCCGGCCAGCTGCTGCCGCTGCACCTTGCCCTCGCGCAGGGTGGCCAGCACCAGGTCGGCGGACTTGCCCAGCGGCCCGGCGATCAGCGCCTCCAGGTCGACGCGGGTGACGTGCGCGTCCGAGAACGGCGGCGGCATCGGCACGTCGGTGTAGGTGTGCCGGGACAGGGTCTCCTTGGCGCCGCGGACGTCCTGCCGCAGCACCCGGCGGCGTCGGCGATCGGCCATGTCGCGGCCCTCGACGAGCCTGCGCCACGCCTCGGGATCGGTGGCGGAGACGAGCCGGCCGATGTGGTCCAGAAGAGCCTGGTCGATGTCCGCGCCGCCGAAGTTCGGTTCACCGCGGGTGGCCAGCACCTGGAACGAGGAGCCCTGCTTGCGCACCACGCTGGCGTCCACCGTGCCGCCGCCGAGGTCGATTACCGCCAGCGCGCCGCCGTCGGGGAGGCCGTGACCGGCGGAGTGGAACACCGCCGCCGCAACGGGTTCCGGCACCATGACCAATTCCTTGCCCAGCCCGGTGGCGGCCTTGCGCAGCTCGGCGGTGCGCATCGCGCCCCAGTCCGCGGGGTGGGTCAGCACCAGCAGGTCCACGGCGGCGCCGCCGGCGAAGCGGCGGGCCTCGCCGACCGCGCGCTGCAATACGGCGCGGATCACGTCGACGACCTTCAGCACGCTGCTGCCGAGCAGCAGCTCGCCTTCGTCGATGCGGCGCTTCGGGTGTGGCTCGAAACGAGCGGGGTCGACTGCGGCCTGGCGTTCGGCCTCGTGCCCGACGAACAGCGTGCCGTCCGCCGCCGCGAAGACCGCGGACGGGACCAGCGGCTGCCCGTCTATCACCACCACCTGTGGTTCGGCACCGCCGACAGACACCACCGTGCATGTGCTCGACGTGCCGAAGTCGATCGAGACGTGCAGGGACACCCAGAACTCCTTCACCATCGCCGAAGCGCCTTTTCCGGCGACGTCTGTCGTCCGACCGCCGACTTCTCGGCGCGCCGACTCCCCCCGAGCACCCTAGAGGTTAAGGGTGCGAGCGCACCAACAGTCTGCCCCTGACCGGGTGATCAACGCGACCACCTGTCACGGATTGTTGCCATCCAAACGGGTTGAGGGGCACCCGCGCCCAATTGACCGGGGTGCGAGTGCCCCTCACCACGCCCGATCCCCCACGACGCGACCCAGCGGTGAAGCCCTGCTCGGCGAGCCGATCGGCCATCCCCCACCCACCGACCGGCCTCAGAAACGCCGCCCGGCCGTCCGAAGTGGACCAGCTCTGCGACGGCTCCCGCACGCGCCGCCGACACATTCGCGCCACCCGCCGATCCCCGCCAGAGGTGGTGGCGATTTCGCGCGAAATCGCCACCCGCCAGGCGTGGCGTTCGCCGATTTCGCGCGAAATCGGCGAACGCCACCCGACGAAAGGAAGCAGTAGCGATGTTCTGGATTCAGCTCTGCGCGTTCACCCAAACCACACCACCAGGTGAGAGGTGAGGGGCACCCTTGGGTGGTACAGCCGCTTCTTCAGTCTCGGCCGCTCAAGGGCGCCCCTCACCTCGAAAAATCACCCGGATTGGGTCGGTGCAAAAAGCCTCCCCCGCCGAAGCAGGGGAGGCTTTTCGCGTCGGCCCGTCGGATCACTCCGGCTGGATGAACGCCGTCTGGATCATCTGCGGCCCGCCGCGCAGGCTGCGGCTGACCAGCGTGCCTCGACCAGGCGGCAGCGGCCGCGACTTGATGTTGGCGACCAGCTGACCGTCGTCCTTGTTCGCGCTCATCGCCAGACCAGGCGCCGACGTCTCGCGCATCTTGCCGATGATCGGCTCGTACAAGGACTTGCTGCCACCACCGGAGTTGCGCGCCAGCACGATGTGCAGACCCACGTCGTTGGACACCGGCACGAACTCCGCCAGCGGCGCCAGCGGGTTGTTGCCCTGCGGCGCGACCAGCTCGTAGTCGTCGACGATGACGAACAGCTCTGGGCCCTTCCACCAGGAGCGGTCCTTCAACTGCTCCTGCGTCACATCCGGGCCGGGCAGCCGCTTCTTCAACGATGCCGCGATGTCCTTGACGTTGCCCTTCAACTGGTCCGCACCGACCGCGTACTCCAGCAGGTGCCCGGTGTTGAGGAACCCGAGCATCGTGCGCCGGTAGTCGACCAGCAGGACCAGCGCTTCCTTCGGCGTGTACCGCTCGGTGATGCCGCGGACGATCGTGCGCAGCAGCGCCGTCTTGCCCGACTCCCGCTCGCCGAACGCGTAGAAGTTCGGCTCGGCGTTGAAGTCCAGGTACACCGGGTGCAGGCCGTCCTCGTTGATGCCGATCGGCACCAGCTTCGGCTTCGGCTGCTGTTCCGGACGCGGCAACTGCTGGTACGGCAGCAGCTCCGGCAGCAGGCGGACCTGCGGCGCCGGACGCCCCTTCCAAGAACTCTTGACCCGGTTGACGAAGTCGGCGACACCGTCGGAGACGTCGTCGTTGTAGAGCTCCCAGCCCAGGCGGGGCGCGCGGACCGGCTTGCCCTCGTCGATCTCCCGCTTGACCTGCTCGTGCTCAGCCTCGACGCGGTCACCGATGGTCTCGCTGTCCACGCGGGGCAGGGCGGTCAGGAAGTGCAGCTTGCTGCCGTGCATACCGCGCCCCGGGCGGCCCTGCGGGACCTTCACCGCGAACTTGCGGTCGATCTCCGACTCGCTCGGGTCACCGAGCCGCAGCTCGATGCGGGTCTGCATCAGGTCCTTCATCGCCGGGCGGATCTCCGCCCAACGCGCGGCGGTGACGAACAAGTGCACGCCGTAGGCCAGGCCGTTGGCCGCCAGGTTCAGCACGTCCTGCTCCAGCGACTCGAACTCCTCGCGGAATGTCCGCCAGCCGTCGATGATCAGGAACGCGTCGCCGAACGGGTCGTCCTCGAACTCACCGCGCCGCTTGCGGTTGCGGTAGTCGTTCATGCCCTCGACGCCGTGCTGCTGGAACCGCGCTTCCCGCTCGGCCAGCATCGTCTTGAGCTCCGCGATCGTCCGCCGAACCGTGTCCTGGTCACGCCGGGTGCCGTAACCGCCCATGTGCGGCAGGCCCCGCAGCGCGGAGATCGAACCACCACCGAGGTCGACGCAGTAGAACTGCACCTCCCGCGGCGTGTGGGTCAGCGCCATCGAAGCGACCATCGCGCGGACGGTGTTCGACTTGCCCGCACCGACACCGCCGACGATCGCGCCGTGCCCCCCCTGACCGCTCAGGTCCAGCGTCAGCGGGTCCTGTCGCTGGTGGTACGGCACGTCGATCAGCCCCACCGGGAACTGCAGCCGGCCGCTGCCCGCGAAGCCCGCCGCCGTGTAGCCGCGGTCGTCGGTCTGCTGCAGCGGCGGCAGCAGGGCGTCCAAAGTGGGCGGTGTGTCCAGCGGCGGCAGCCACACCGCGTGCGCCGGCGGGCCCTGCCCGCGAATCTTGTCGATGATGATCTGGAAGTCCGTCGGGTCGAGGTCACTCTTCTGCTCCTTGACCTCCTCGACGACCGGCTTCTCCGGTTCCGGCGGCTTCTCGATGTAGTCCGGGATGAACTCCCGCGGCATCTTGTCGCCGGTGACCGGCGACGCGCCGCCCTTCAGCGTCGGGCGGCGGCCACTGGTCTGGTGCATGTGGCCGGACACGAACGCGGCGCGGAACCGCTCCATGCCGTTGGGGTGCTTCAGGTATCCGTGACCACCGGTGGCGGGCAGGTCGGCGGCGTCCGGAACACCGATCGCCGCACGGGAGTCCGCCGCGTTGAAGGTCTTCAAACCGATCCGGTAGGACAAGTGCGTGTCCAGACCGCGCAGCTTGCCCTCTTCCAACCGCTGGGAAGCCAGCAGCAGGTGGACCTGCAGCGAACGACCCAGTCGGCCGATCATCACGAAAAGCTCGGCGAAGTCCGGCTGCTGCGACAGCAGCTCGGAGAACTCGTCGATGACCACGAACAACGCGGGCAGCGGCTCCTGGCAACGTTCGTCGCCAGCCTCGCTCATCTTCCGGTAGTCCCAGACGTTCTTCGCGCCCGCCTTGTTCAGGACCTCCTGGCGGCGGTTCATCTCACCGGCCAGCGCGTCCTGCATGCGGTCGATCAGCGAGCCGTCGCCCTCCAGGTTCGAGATGCTCGCCGAAACGTGCGGCGCCGGCTCGAACCCGTTGAACGTCGCACCACCCTTGAAGTCGACGACCACGAAGTTGAGCATCGACGACGAGTGAGTGGCCATCAGGCCCAGCACGATGGTGCGCAGGAACTCGGATTTACCGGAACCGGTCGAACCGATGCACAGCCCGTGCGGGCCCATGCCGCCGGAGGCGGTTTCCTTGATGTCCAGGTGGACGATCTCGCCCTGCTCACCGGGGCCGATCGCGACGCGGTACAGGTCGTCGCGGGACCGCGGCCGCCAGGCTTCGTTGAGGTCGAAGGTGACCACGTCACCGGCCAACCCCAGCTGCTCGATGTAGTTCAGCGGCGTGGTCAACGGCTCGTAGCCGCCGCTGTCGGCGTCGGACGCCGAAACGCCGCCGGCCACCCGGTACGGCGCCAGCTGGCGAGCCAGCGAGGTGGCCTCCTCCGTGCTCAGCGTGTCCGGCTTGCCGAACCACTCCACACCGGACCCGCCGCGGGCACCGATGCGGTCCTCCTCCACGACCATCCGCATGCCGCGGCGCGCGGTGAGCTGCCCGAGCAGGTCGGACAGGTCGATCAAGGTGACCCCGGCCAGCCCGCCTTCGACGTAGAGCGCCTCTTCGCGGGTGATCTCGGCGTCATCGAGGATGATCACGATGTGCGGCTGGCCGTCCGGCGGCGCCGTGTTGCGCTGGAACCGCGGCCGCTCCGCCAGCTGCTCGGCGAGCATCTGCTCCAGGGCCCCGAGCGAACCGGCCATCAGCCGCATCTGGCCGATGCCGTCGGTCTCGGTCGGGTGCTGGGCGTGCGGAAGCCACTTCACCCAGTCCCACTCCGTGCGCGCGCGGCCGCTGCTGGCGACCGCGATCATCACGTCGTCGGGGGTGTGGAAGGTGGCCAGCTGGCACACGATCGCGCGGGTCAAGCCGCGCACCACGTCCCGGTCGCCCTGCAGGCCGACCGCGGCGAAACCGCGCAGCGAGGTGGCGATCGGCAGGTCCGGCACCAGCGAGTGCGCGCGCACGAAGCGGCGGAGCGCCAGCGTGGTGATCGGCTCAAGCTCGTCGACCGGGCCGGTTTGCGGTGGCACCAGGCGGGTTTCCAGCCGCTGCGAACCGCGACCTACCCGGACCTGGCAGAAATCGTTGTCGTTGGGACGTCGCTCCCACATGCGCCGGCTGCCGGCGGCCAGGGACCACAGGGTCTGCGGGTCGGGGTGCACCCACTCCCGGGCTAGCCGCTGCTCGTCGGCGGCCTCCCGCGCGCGGTCGCGCATTTGCCCGAGGTACCGCAGATAGTCCTTGCGGTCCTCGTTCATCTCAGCCTTCTTCTGGCTGCCTTCCTTGCCGCCGCCGGCCATCATCCCGAAAGTTGAGATGAGCATCATCATCGGCATCATCATCATCATCGGGTTGTCCTTGGCCCGCTGGAGCATGAAGACCATCATTCCCAGCGATGCGACGATCATGATGCCCGGCAGGACCTTCTGGACGATGTTGCCCGGTATGGTCCGCGGAATCTCCGGCGGTGGTTCGAGGTGCACCTCCCCGCCCGGTGGCCTGGGAGCGGCCAGGCGTGGCGTTCGCTTGAACTGCAGCGTGCTCACCGGACGCAACAACCTTTCCGTGTCAAACGTGCTCTCGAATGTCGCAGCCAGCATTCTGTACCGGTGCGGCACCGCCTGCGGCGGGGTGGGACTCGGGCGTGACCAACTAGATATGGAGTAGTTGGCACGAGTTGCACCAAACCTGCCCCCGCCGACGGTCGGTGTGGCCATACTAGGGGCGCTCTTCGACCGGGCGGGCCGGTTTCACGAGAAAAACCGGCCTTGGTTGGATCGAGCCCAACGACACAAATGAATGCAAGGCAATCAACCTCAGGGAGTAGGGGGCCCAAGTGGCGACCGGGACCACGGTGTTCAGCCGCGTGACGGTGGTGGCGCCTACAACTCGTATCGACCTGGCGCTTCCCGCAGACGTGGCGGTGGCAGACCTTTTGCCGATGGTGCTGGACATGGCCCGCGGGATCACCTCGGACGGCGGTTCGCGGCACGGCGGCTGGTGCCTGGCCAAGCTCGGGGAGAGCCAGCCCCTCGACCCGAGCCAGACGCTGTCCTCGCAGGGAATCGTCGACGGCGACATGTTGCAGCTGCGGCGCCGGTCGGACGACCCGCCGCCGCCGCTGTACGACGACGTCGTCGACGCGCTCGCGGAAGCGGAACCGGGCAGCTATCGGCCGTGGACGAAGGAAACCGCGGCCAAGATCGGGCACGCGGCCGGCGCGCTGGCGCTCATCGGTGCGGCCGTCGCATTGGGGTTGGCGGGCCCGGCCGGGCTGCTGCACCCCGAACTGGAGGGCACGGCGCCGATCGTCTACCAGATCGTGGCCGCCGTAACGGCGGTCGTGGTGGCGATCTTCGCGACCGGTGTCGGCTCGATCGTGACCCGCGCCTACGCGGCGCCCACCACCGGCACGGTTATCGCCGCCGCGGGCGGGCTGCCGATGGCGTTCGTCGCGGGCTTCAACATCGTGCCGGGCAACGCCCTCGAACCCAGGCTGTTGCTGGCCTGCGCGTTGACGCTGATCTTCGCCTCGGTATCGATCATGGTGATCGGCGCGGGCATCGTGACGTTCATCGCGGCCGCCACGGCGGCGGCGTTCGGCACCATCGCCTTCCTCGTCGCGACGCTGGTGCCAACCGCCAGCATCGCGGGCATCGCCGCGGGCGCCGCGGCCGTCGGCCTGGCCGGCATCTCGCTGCTGCCGCGCATCACCATCCAGCTCGCGAAGCTGCCGCTGCCGCACGTGCCGGGCAGCGCCGAGGACCTCAAGGAAGACACCGGCTTCCCGGACTACCGCATGATCGAGCGGCAGACTGGTCTGGCGCACCAGTACATGACGGGCCTGATCATCGGCTGCGGCGTGGTCGCGGCGCTCGGCTCGATCCTCGCGGCAGCGGCCAGCATCTGGGGCGCGGTGTTCGCGATCGTCGTCTCGGCGGTCCTGCTGCTGCGCGGCCGCAACTACGCCAACGGCAGCCAGGCGATCGCGCTGCTGCTGAGCGGTCTGCTGTCGTCCCTGGGCGTCACCATCGGCCTGCTGGTGCAGGTCGCGCAGTGGTCGCTGGCGGTGGCCTGGGTGTTCCCGCCGCTGCTGCTGCTCGGCATCCTGGCGATCATCTTCGGCGTGGTGTTCCCGAACCGGCGGTTCTCGCCGGTGCAGCGCCGCACGGTGGACATCCTGGAAGCGGTCCTGATCGCGCTGGTGCTGCCGCTGGCGCTGGCCGCCATGAACCTCTACATGTACATCCGCGACCTCAACCTGAACTTCTTCTGAGGGGCGGCGTGATGCGCTCTAGGATCTCCCGCTCCCGGGGCGGGCTGCGCGGATTCGCGCTGCTCGCCGCGGTGGGCACGTTCGCGCTGGGCGGCCCCACGGCACCCGCGGTCGCGCAGACCGTCGGTCCGCCACAGCTGAACGAGGCGTGGCAGACCGGGTCCAAAATGGACGCCTCGCCCGGCTACGAACAAAAGCAGGGCTGCATGCGCGGCAACACCGGCAACTCCATGATCGAGGAGAAGCCGTGGAGCCAGCTGGTGCTCGGCTACGAACGAGCCCACGAGCAGGGCTTGAAGGGTGAAGGCCAGAAGGTGGCCGTCATCGACACCGGGGTGAACCCACATCCGCGACTGCACCACCTGCAGGGCGGTGACAACACCGTCCCGGGCGGCGGCGCCACCTTCGACTGCGACGGGCATGGCACGATAGTGGCGGGCATCATCGGGGCGGCCCCGGACGAGACCGGCCAGACAGGGTATGTCGGGATCGCACCAGAAGCCACGATCCTGTCGATCCGGCAGTCCTCCCAGGTGTGGATACGTCAGTCGGACAACTCGACGATCGGCAACACCAAGACGATGGCGCAGGCCATCAACGGCGCGGTCGATCAGGGCGCAGCGATCATCAACATCTCGCAGTCGTCGTGCCAGCCGATCGCGCAGGGCAGCAACCCCCTCGACGTTGGTAACCAGGAACTGCACAACGCGGTCAAGCAGGCCTACGAAGCGGGGGTCGTTGTGGTCGCCGCAGCCGGAAACGTCGGCGAAGCCTGCCAGAAGAACCCGGCCGGCAGCCCGACGACCGCGGTGCTGCCCGCCTGGTTCGACGACTACGTGCTCACCGTCGCCTCGGTGAACCAGGCGGGTGCGCCGTCGGAGTTCACCGTGCCGGGTCCGTGGGTGGACGTGGCCGCGCCGGGCGAGAACCTGATCACCCTTGACCCGGGCGCCCAAGGCAAGGGCCTGGCCAGCCAAATCGCCGGGGGCAAGGACGGCCAGATGGGCCCGATCCAGGGCACCAGCTTCGCCGCGCCGTACGTGTCCGGCCTGGCGGCACTGATCAAGGAGAAGTTCGCGCGCGAAGGCAAGCCGATGAACACGGCCGAGTCCGCAAAGCAGGTGATGGACCGGATCAAGCAGACGGCCCTGCACCCGGGTGGCATCAACGGACGCAACGACATCGTCGGCTACGGCATGGTCGACCCAATGGCGGCGCTGAGCGACGTCCTCCCATCCGAGTACGACAAGGCGGCGCCGCCGCCGAAGCCGACGAAGCTGGACGTGGATGTCATCCCGCAGAAGGACTTCCCGGCCCTGATCATCGCCCTGGGCGGTGCAGGAGCGGGAATCGCGGCGATCATCTTCACGGCGTTCCTGGTCAACGCGGTCCGCAACGTCCGAGCCCGAGCCCGCGAAAACAGCGGCGGCTGAAGACGTTCGACGAGACGGCCCGGTGTCCCATGCGGACGCCGGGCCGTCTCGTTAAACCCACCAGGCTCCTCGCTCGATCTACCTGCCGAACGAACTTCTTCAGCATCTATCTGTGTCATCGCTTTGCGAGACTGCCTGGAGATCCCGCTGGCTGCCCTAGACGAGTAAGTCCAAATTCCTGCGGGCATGAGGCGACGGCGTCCATGATCCGTTACCGATTGTCCCTGCGGTGCCTGGGTGCTCCAGGGTGAGCTGGCGGAAGAACACCCGTGAGCGTTTTTGGGTGCCATGGCACCCAAAAACACTCACGGGTGTTCTCTGCTTACCGAAACGTGCTGGAGGTCGACGCGGAAATGATCAAAGACCGGGTCGGGTTGCTGCTGATCAGTGACAAGAATTTCGCCTCCTTGCTCCGACCGTCCCGTAAGAAGGAGGTCATGCAGGCGGGCGAGCCGATGCTCAAGAAGGTCCGCCAGCTCATCGAGTCCGTCAACGACACCCTCAAAGGTCAGCTTGACCTGGAACAACACAGCGCACACAGCGTCGAGGGCGTCGCCGTGCGCGTCGCCCAGCGCGTACTTGCACTGGCCGCCGCGATCTGGCACAACTTCCGCACCTGCCAGCCCGTTACCCGCTCACTCACCGCCTACGATCACTGATCGTATTCGGACTTATTCGTCTAGTGGGAGGGCGTGCTGCTGCCTCGCCAATCGGTGTGAAGCGAACGGCCTGTTCGCCTCGGTAGACGGCACGAACGGGTCCGTTCGCCTCAACCAACACATCCCAAGCAGCCTCTATCGCACCCGATAGCACTCACGGGTCCCCAGCAGCCGAAGCGGGCTCAACGGTGCCGGCCCAGGATGGAACGCGTTTCATGTGCGGATCTTGTTGGCGTGAGGCCTAGTTCCGGCGCTTCGGCGGTGGCGCGTCGCCGACCGATGCCGTACCCGTCTTCGGCTTCGGCGGTGGCGCATCACCCACCGATGCCGTACCCGTCTTCGGCTTCGGCGGTGGCGCATCACCCACCGATGCCGTACCCGTCTTCGGCTTCGGCGGTGGCGCATCACCCACCGATGCCGTACCCGTCTTCGGCTTTGGGGTGTCTTCCGCCGTCTGCTTGGGGTGGAGGGCGTCCGCGATCGAGGAGCGGGGGGTGGGCGGCTCGATGATTGACGGGACACCGAGCCTCCGCGTCGACTGCCGGGTCGTCGCGGCCGGCCGTTCCTGGTCCTGGTCGCGGTCTCGCGACGACTCGCCGAGTACCGCCGGGGCCGCATCCGGCGGCGTGCCGAACAGTTCCTCCGGCTTACTCTTCAGCCGGGACTGGTTCTTCCGGTCCTGGCCGGCACCCTGCGCGCCACCCATCATTCCGCCCATCATGCCCATCGGCATCATGCCGCCCATCATGCCGCCGGCGGCAACACCGCCCGCCGCACCGGCGACCGCGCCACCAGCGGCAGCGGCAGCGGGTGGCACCGCCGAAGGCTCCCCGGCTCGCGTGGTGTCGCCTGGGGAGAGGGGGTGTTCCGCACCTCCTCCGGGTCCCCCGGAGACCCCGGCCGCAGCGGCACCTCCTCCGGGCGCCCCGGAAACCCCCGCCGCAGCGGCACCTCCACCGACAGCACCGACACCTCCGGCACCGCCGCCAGCCGATTCAGCCCCCGCCGGCTCAGCGAGCGCCGGTTGTGCCAGGGGGTGTGCCGGGGTTGGGGCGTTGAAGTCCCATGCCTGGGCGGGCATCCGGTGGTCGAACTGCACCGATCCCGCCGACCGGCCCGCCTCCACGTCGTCGCAGAACCGCGCGAACGCGCGATAAGTGTCCGAAATGGACTCCGCCAGCTCGCTGGCGGGCTGCGCCAATTCCGCCAGGTGCTGGCGCGCCCGCTTCGCCCCTCCTTCGGGTGCCAGCAGCGCCGCGGACACCGAATCCGCCGCTTCCGCGACCAGTCCGCCCAAGTCGTCCAACTGCGCCTGCAGGGCTTCCACCGTGTGGTCCAGCACATCCGCCAGCGCGCGCATCGTGTCGACCAGGTCGTTGCCTGCCAGGCCGACGTCCTGGACATGCGCGAGGAAGGCATCGGCGTCCTGGCCCTGCCAAGCAGAATCGATTCCACCGAGCCTGCCCTGCACGTGCGCTGCGGCGTTCTCCAGGTTTTCCGCGCCCTCGCGCCAGACCCGGGCCGCCTCGCGCAGTTCCTCGTGGCGGCCGACCAGGTCGGCGAGATCCGCGGGGATCGAGTTCGCGACCTCTAGTTCGTCGGCGATGCGGGACAGGTAGTCGAGGTGCTCGGCCACTTCGGAGCTGTTGCGCGCCATGCTCATGCCTCCTGCTTTCGCATCGCGACGGCGCTGTCATCGTCGCCCCCGGCGTGGAAGTCCACGACCTCACGCAGCTCGTCCCCGGCTCGGGTCAAGGTCTCCCCGGCGCGGCGGTTCTGGTCCAGCAGCAGGGCGTACAGGCGCTGGTAGGCCTCGGCTGCACCGGCCTCGCGGCCGAGCGCGCCGAAGGTTTCCGGCGCGAGTTCCGCGGCCGTCAGCGCCGGCTGCGCCGCCGTGATCTCCTCGCCGGCGGCGCGCACCTCGCGCGCGCAGCTCGCCAGCCATTCGATGTCGATCCGGATCCCCGACATCCGGTACCTCCCACGTTCGGTCGCTCTTACGACGATCCGCCCGCAGCTCACCGTGGGCTGCGGGCGGATCGCTTGTTCCTCGGACGTTGGAGCCGACCAGTTCGGTTCCCGGTTCGGCGCGTGGGTTCGGCCGCTCCCGCGACCCGAACCGTCAGCTACCTGATTGGGCGGCTCCGGCTTGCTGCTGCTGTTGCGGGTTCTGCGGCGGGCGGTTCACTCCGCCCGGCCCGACCGGGACCGAGTCGTAGGTCAGGCTCGCGTTCGCCGGGTCGAGGAAGTCGCCGTTCGGCAGCGTCCGCATCAGCCAGGACGGCCCCGCCTTGATGTCGCCGGCACCGCCGATCACGCCGAGTCCCTGCGCGGTCGCGACGTCCTTGATGCCGTACTGCACGCCCTGGTCCGAAACCAGGAAAATCGGGCCGCTGTCCGCACCGGCCTCATTCGAGGCCCCGCGCACCACGGCCGCCTTGCCCGGCGGCATGTAGAAGTAGTCGACGTTCAGGTCGGCACCGTCGTACTGGGCCAGCTTGACCGGCGCCTTCGCCGCCGGCGAGCCCTTGTGCAGGGTCACCGTGATGTTCTGATCACCGTTGACGTTCTTCCAGCTCAGGCAGGAAGTGTCGGACTGCTGGAAGGTGACCGGCGTGGGCACCGCCGTCGGGAAGCTGGAGAGGTTGATCTGCTCGCTGGGGTCGGCCTGCGGAGCGTCGGTGACCGCACCCGTCGCGTTCGGGATGTCCTGGCTGTTGGTCTTCGACGCGTGCAGCACCGCCGCCGCGCCCTCGTTGATCTCCTGCTTCCCGTTCTGCAGCAACAGGAAGAACTGGTCCGGCTGCCCCGGCAGGGTGCGCTTGACCACATCGCCGACCTTGTAGCGGGTCATGTAGCTCTGCAGCTGCTGACCATCACCCGGGATGGTGGGCACCTGCAGCGCCGGGACCTCCGGGATCGCGTTCAGCATGTTCGTGCTGATCGTCCGCGGCGTGGCGCCCCGAAGCCGGAAGACGTCCATGACAGTGGTTTCCGTCATGCTGATCTTCGACTTCACCGCGTGCGTGTGCTGCCGACCCGGCAGGTCCTTCACACGGTAGATGAGGTATTCCTCCTTGGAGGTCTGGTCTTTGACGTAGAGCGACTGGTTCGGCGCGATCTCGGTGCCGTGGTTGCCGTCACCGCCGATGACCGTCGTCTCCACCTTCGTCGCGGCCTCCACCTTGGCATCGCTGAGGGTGTCCCGGACCTGGCCGACATCGCAGATCGCCCAGGACGGCTCCGCGGGATTCTTGGCGTCAGGCAGGAAGGTCGGCGCGTTGACCATGCCGGTGAGCGCACCGCGCGGGAAGTCCGCCAGAGCGGCCTGCTTCACCCTGGTCGGCTCCACCGGGCCGCCACCCTGGCCTCCCCCCTGCGCCATGACCAGCAACTTCGCCGAGGCCATGTTCAGCATCGGAATGAGCCGCTTCTGGGCCTGCTGGTCTGAAGTTACGACGAAAACGTTGCCGGTTTCCTGGGCGATGACTATCGAACCCGGCTCCGGGACGTTGCCCTTACCACCGAAAAGGCCCCAAACAAGGAACCCGATCATGCCGACAGCGGCGAGTACCGCACCCGCGACCGTGGCCCGCTTGTGCGAACCCATCGGATCGTGGAGCATCACCGCGTCTTTCCGCACCAGCGCCGACTCCATGCGGCGCAGCACGAACCGATACGCCTGAACCTGTGACTTCGTTGTGGGTGTTGATGCCATTCTTCGCCTACAGCTCTCCCGTCCGAGGTACGGTTTCGCAGGATAGTCGCAGAGATATACCGAATGGGTGCGGTTCGACCGAGTCCGTCAGTATTCTCATCACGCGGCTGACTCCGACAACGCGTCCCAGCGCGCCGTGTGCCGCACTTACCTGCGAGGGGGAGAGACCGAACGGATGTCCGTGACCACACAACATCCGGCCCAGCCGAAAGCTCCCGGGCCCGCCAACCCGCCCCGCGCCCGAATTCGCGCGCGCCGGCGGCGGATCAACGGCGTGACGCTCGGCGGCATCCCTGCGGCCAACATCGTGCTCATCGAGGTCGGCCTCGCCATCGGCCTGATCCTCACCCAGATCAACAACATGCCGCTGCCGGTCGGTGCCGGTGTGGCGGCGCTGGCGATCATCATCGCGCTGCTGCGGCGGCGCGGCCGGTGGTTCACCCAGTGGTTCGGGCTGGTGCTCGAATACCGCGGCCGCAACCACACCCGGGCTTCGCACCCGGCCAACGTCGATGCGATGGAGCCGGCTGAGGACAAGGACGGCGACGGCATCATCGGCCCGGACGAGAACCACCGCGTCGCGCTGCTGCGGCTGGTCGTCGAGGACCTGGTGATCGCCCGCACCCAGGACCACGACCGCAACCCGGTCGGAATGTCGTGGCACAAGGGCAAGTGGACCGCGGTGCTGATGGTCGAGCCAGCCCCGTCACTGCTGAATCCGGTCGACAGCGCGCCGAACCTGCCGCTGGGCGTGCTGGTTCCGTGCCTGGAAGACCGCGGCGTGGTGCTCGACGCGGTGCAGGTCATCTGGCACTGCTACCCGGGAAGCGCGGCGCTGCCGTCGAATTCGCCCGCGCTGAACTCCTACCTCGAAGTCCTGGGCCGACTGCCCGCGGCCGCCCGGCGCACCACCTGGATCGCGGTCCGCCTCGACCCGCAGCGCTGCGCCAAGGCCATCGGCGAGCGCGGCGGCGGCATCATCGGCGCGCAGCGGGCGCTCATCGGGGCCTTGTCCCGAGTCCGCAATGCGCTGGAGCGGCAGGGCGTGCCGACCCGTCCGCTGGACCCCGACGAGCTGCTGCAGGCCGGGATCTCATCGGCGGAATTGCACGGCGTGCTCGGTTCACAACGGCCGGTGGGCCTCAAGGAGCGGTGGGACGGCGTGACCGCCGGTGGCGTCGGGCACTCCAGCTACGCCATCACCGGTTGGCCGAACCAGATGAACGACAGCCTCAACGCGCTCACCGGGATCCGCGCGCTGTCCACCAGCATCGCGCTGTCCATCTCGCCGGTCGGCGAGGAAGGCGAGGTCGGGCTGCGCGGCCTGGTCCGGGTCAGCGCCCGCACGCCCACCGAGCTGGACGCCGCCGACGAGCGGCTGAAGGCGATCAGCAACCGTCTCGGGTTGACCCTGACCCCGCTGCGCGGCTCGCAACTGGCCGGCTACGCGGCGACGCTGCCGCTCGGAGGTGCGGCATGAGCCGAAGCAGAACGATCGATGTGCCGGGCAGCCGCGGCGCGGCACCGGAATTCCTGGTCACCGCGGAAACCCTGGACGCCATCAGCCCGTCCGGCGACCGCGGCGGCGTGATCATCGGCTCAGACCCGCAGGGCGAGGCGCAGGCCGCGTCGATGCTGCGGCCGCACCCGACCCGGATGGTCACCGTCGGCGGCCTGTACCTCGCCCGGCAGCTCGCGCTGCGCGCGATGGCCACCGGTGCCTGGGTGATCGTCGCCACCGGTCGACCGGCGGCGTGGAAGATGCTGGAGCGCGCGGCCGGGCAGACCCCGGACGGGAAGCCGGTGCCGCTGGCGCAGATCCGGCGGTTGGCGCCGTTCGACCTCCCGAGGTCCACCGAGGACACCCCGCTGCTGGTGATCCACGACGGCGGCGCGGTGCCGCAGGAACTGTTCCCGCCGCGCGCACCGTGGCAGACCACCATGTACGTGCTGCCCTACCTGCACCCGCAGGTCAGCAGCGGCACGGCGGCGAACACGGCGGACCTGGTGCTGCTGCAGCGCCTCCCGCTGAACCAGGCACAGCTCGCCCAGCGCATCTGGAGCCTCCGCGGCCACCAGGTCCAGCAGCTGACCCAGCTCAAGGACGACCAGGTGATCGCCCTCGGCAACATGACCTGGACGATGATCCGCCTGGTGACGAACCAGAAGGAGAAGGAGATCCTCGGCCCGATCCGCCGCGGCGACTGACTCCTCCGGCAACACCGCGAAAGCCCTGGCCACGACGGTCGGGGCTTTTCGTTTTCGGTCCCCTGAGCAGCGAGTGATATTAACTGCCCATAACCGGAAATGATGCCAGATCCGCGGTGTTGAGCTGACCACGCCGAAGCCCTTGCGCAGGTCTGCGAAGTTGCGGGGCGAACTGGATGGAGATCTTCCACCAAACGACTTCGCCCAGCCTCCGGCCGCCTCGACGGCGGAGCACTCGAGGTCCCCTTCCGCACGGCTTCCACCCAGAGTCGACACGGCGCACTCGACGGGACGGCCGCCACCACGGCCAGCAACCCGCCAACCGTCACCGGCTGTTGCGCAATTTCGCGAGAAATTGACGTTCACCCTGGTGACGGTCAATTTCTCGCGAAATTGCACATCACCCCCCGTTCGGGGTCACGAAGTTATCCACAGCGGCCCGAGTCATCCACAGATTTAAAAAGATGCGTGACAGTAGCGTTTCCGGTCCGCCACGCTGTCCTACATGGACACTTCAACCGTTCTTCCGCACAAGACTGAAGCCCCGCTGTTCACCCGCGGCGAGGCGATCGCACACGGCATCAAAGACCGCGAACTGCGCACCAACTTCCGCAAGGTCATCCACGGGATCTACACGACGAGAGACGTCGAGATCACGCACGAGCTCCGATGTCGCGCCGCCTCCATAACCCTGCCTGACGACGCCATCCTCACCGGCCGCTCCGCTGCAACCTTGCTCGGAGTCCCGCTAGCCGGACCGAACGACCCCGTAGAAGTACTAGTCAGTGGTCACAGCTACATGAACCGCCGATTCGGCCTACGAGCCTGGGCCAGGAAAAGCAGCGTCGACGAGCACGTCGCGTGGAGCAGCATCCGACGGGCAACGCCCACCAGAGCAGCCTTTGACGTCCTCGCTCGAAACGCACCGAGCTTTGGCATCGCCAACTGCGATGCCATGCTGCACGCCGGGCTGGTCGACGAGGACGACCTGGCACGCTTCATGTCGACCCGCCGCTACTACGGAGTTCGCAAGGCACAGCGTGCGTTCGAACTCTTGGACGGTCGGGCGGAATCGATACCCGAGTCCGTGCTGAGGGTGACCCTCGTCGAAGGTGGCCTCGTGCCAACGCCGCAGGTCGAGGTGTACGACGAACGCGGATTCGTGGCCAGGGTCGATCTCGCCTTCGAGGAATCGAAACTCGCCGTGGAGTACGACGGCGCCTGGCACGCCGATCCCGGACAACAGCAACGTGATCGGCAACGACGGAGACGCCTTCGGGAATGCGGCTGGACCGTTGTCGTCGTGACAGCCGACAGCCTCTACGGCGACCCGAAAGGAGTAGTCGCCGAAGTCAAGCACGCCCTCGGCCGCCGAAGGTGACTGAGCGCGAGCTGTTGCGCAATTTCGCGAGAAATTGACGTTCACCCTGGTGACGGTCAATTTCTCGCGAAATTGTCCCCACTCCGCGTCAGGGGAGGGTGCGCATCGCCCGGGTTTGCGCGGCCCGCGCTTCGAGGTCTTCGTCTGACGGGTAGTCGATGGCCGTCAGGGTCAGGCCGTGGGCCGGGGCGACCGCCGTCGTCCGGCTGGTGGATTCGAGGAGTTCTGCCGGCCAGGGCCGGGCTTTCCGTCCGTCGCCGACCATCAGGAGCGTGCCCACCAGGCTCCGGACCATCGAGTGGCAGAACGCGTCCGCGCTGACGTGTGCGACGATCAGGTGCTCCGCCACCCGCCCCCACTCGAAGCGCTGGAGTTCGCGCACCGTCGTGGCGCCCTCCCGCGGCTTGCAGTACGCCGCGAAGTCGTTGAGCCCCAACAACTCCTGCGCCGCGGCGTTGAGCGCCGCCACGTCCAGCGGCCGGTTCCAGGCGAGTGTGTCCCGGCGCCGCAGCGGATCCACGCCCCACGGTGCGTCCGACACCTGGTACCGGTAGTGCCGACGCAGCGCCGAGAACCGCGCGTCGAACGCCGAAGGCACCACCCGTGCCCCCAGCACCCGCACGTCCGGCGGGAGGATCCGGTTCCACCGGTGCACCATCCGCTCCAGGTCCGGGATCCCCTGGGCGTTAACGGAAATCCGCTCACCGCCGACGGGGTCGTGGGGCACCACGTCGAAGTGCACGACCTGCCCCGAGGCGTGCACCCCGGAATCCGTCCGCCCTGCGACCACCACCGGTCGCGGCACCGACCGCCCCGGCGGCTGCTTCGCCAGCGCGTCCTCCACCAGGCCCTGCACGGTGCGCTGACCCGGCTGCTTCGCCCAGCCGCAGAAATCCGTGCCGTCGTAGGAAACGTCGAGGCGCACGCGAACGAGCCCGCCGTCCCCAGCGGGAGCGGCGGGCTCGTTCACGGCAGCACTACGTGCCGGAATCAGGACTCGTCCTTCTTCTCGGCAGCGGTGTCCTCGGCCTTGGCCTCGGTGGCCTCCGGAGTCTCGGCCTTCGGGGTTTCCTCGGCCTTCGGCTCGTCCTCGGTGGCCTCCGGAGTCTCGGCGGCCTCCGGAGTCTCGGCGGCCTCCAGAGCCTCGGTGGCCTCCAGAGCCTCGGCCTTCAGCTCGTCCTTGGCGAACTTCGTGCCGCGAGCGGCCTCCGCCTCGGTGGTGACGAGCCTCTCGGTCACCAGCGCGATGACGGCCATCTTCGCGTTGTCACCCTTGCGCGGCATCATCTTGATGATGCGGGTGTAACCGCCGTTGCGTTCCGCGAAGTGCGGGCCGATCTCGGCGAAGAGCTTGTGCACGACGTCCTTGTCGCGGATGGTCTTCATGACCTCGCGACGGTTGTGCAGGTCACCCTTCTTGGCCTTGGTGATGAGCCGCTCGGCGATCGGCCGAAGCCGCTTCGCCTTCGCCTCGGTCGTGGTGATCCGGCCGTGCTCGAACAGCGAGGTGGCCAGGTTGGCCATGATGAGCCGCTCGTGCGCCGGCGACCCGCCGAGACGCGGACCCTTGGTCGGGGTGGGCATCGGTTGCTCCTCTCAGGGCGCGCCGGTGTACCCCGGACGCGCAACACAGCTACAGCTGCTCTGTCTCCGCGTAGTCCTGACCGTCGTCGTAGCCGTTGTCCTCGACGGGCCCGATCGCGCCGACGGTGGTCTCCTCGGAAGACCAGCCTTCGGACGGGTACTCGGCCGCCGCGGCCGACGGGTCGAATCCGGGCGGGCTGTCCTTGAGCGCGAGCCCAAGGCCGGCCAGCTTCATCTTGACCTCGTCGATGGACTTCGCACCAAAGTTGCGGATGTCCAGCAGGTCGGCCTCGCTACGCGAGACCAGCTCGCCGACGGTGTGGATGCCCTCCCGCTTGAGGCAGTTGTAGGAGCGCACCGTCAGGTCGAGGTCCTCGATCGGCATCGCGTAGGCCGCGATGGTGTCGGCTTCCGCCGGCGACGGGCCGATCTCGATGCCTTCGGCGTCGATGTTGAGCTCGCGGGCGAGCCCGAACAGCTCGACGAGGGTGCGTCCCGCCGAAGCCACCGCGTCGCGCGGGGTGATCGACGGCTTGCTCTCCACGTCGAGGATCAGCTTGTCGAAGTCCGTGCGCTGCTCGACACGGGTCGCCTCGACCTTGTAGGTCACCTTCAGCACCGGCGAGTAGATCGAGTCCACCGGGATGCGGCCGATCTCGGCACCGGTCTGCTTGTTCTGCATCGCGGGGACATAGCCACGACCACGCTCGACGACGAGCTCGATCTCCAGCTTGCCCTTCGCGTTGAGGGTGGCGATGTGCAGGTCGGGGTTGTGCACCGTGACGCCCGCCGGCGGCACGATGTCGGCCGCGGTGACCTCACCCGGCCCCTGCTTGCGCAGGTACATCGTCACCGGCTCGTCTTCCTCGGAGCTGACGACCAGCTCCTTGATGTTCAGGATGACGTCGGTGACGTCTTCCTTCACACCCGGAATCGTGGTGAACTCGTGCAGCACACCGTCGATGCGCAGGCTGGTGACCGCCGCACCCGGGATCGAGGAGAGCAGGGTACGACGCAGCGAGTTGCCGAGGGTGTAGCCGAAGCCCGGCTCCAGCGGCTCGATGACGAACCGGGAGCGCGTCTCCGACACCGCCTCTTCGGACAGTGTGGGTCGCTGGGAGATGAGCACTTCGTTTTCCTTTCCTCACGACGCCCGCTATTTGACGCCGATGGAATGGCGTTGCCCGCGAAGCGCGGGCCGGTGGCGGATTCCTGCACCGCCACCAATGGCTGCGAGCCGCCGGCGGCCAGACCCCGAGGGGGCCGCCGGCGGGACGCGTCACTTCGAGTAGAGCTCGACGATGAGCTGCTCGGTGACCGGAGTGTCGATCTGCGCGCGCTCCGGGCGCTGGTGCACCAGGATCCGCAGGTTCGAGGGCACAACCTGCAACCAGGCCGGCACCGGCCGATCGCCGAGGGTTTCCTTGGCGATGATGAACGGCGTGGTGGGCACCGACTTCGGCTTGACGTCGATGATGTCCCACTTCGAAACCTGGAAGCTGGGGACGTTCACCTTCTTGCCGTTGACCGTGAAGTGGCCGTGGCTGACCAGCTGCCGCGCCATCCGGCGGGTCCGGGCCAGGCCGGCGCGGTAAACGACGTTGTCCAGCCGGGACTCCAGCAGCTGCAGGAGATTGTCACCCGTCTTGCCCGGGCGCCGGTTGGCGTCCTCGTAGTACGAGCGGAACTGGCGCTCCAGCACACCGTAGGTGAACTTCGCCTTCTGCTTCTCCTGGAGCTGCAGCAGGTACTCGGTTTCCTTGATGCGCGCGCGGCCGTGCTGCCCCGGGGGGTACGGACGGCGCTCGAACGCCTGGTCACCACCGACGAGGTCAACCTTCAGACGGCGGGACTTGCGGGTCGCGGGACCGGTATAACGTGCCATCTCTGTCTACTCCTTCCCGCGCCTCAGACCCGACGCCGCTTCGGCGGCCGGCAGCCGTTGTGCGGCTGCGGGGTCACGTCCTGAATGGTGCCGACCTCGAGACCGGCGGCCTGCAGCGAACGGATCGCCGTCTCCCGGCCCGAACCCGGACCCTTGACGAAGACGTCGACCTTCTTCATGCCGTGTTCGGCGGCCTTGCGGGCCGCGTTCTCGGCGGCCATCTGCGCGGCGAACGGGGTGGACTTACGGGAGCCCTTGAACCCGACGTGGCCGGCCGAGGCCCAGGCGATCACCGCACCGGTCGGGTCGGTGATCGAAACGATGGTGTTGTTGAACGTGCTCTTGATGTGCGCCTGGCCGTGAGCGACGTTCTTCTTTTCCTTGCGCCGCACCTTCTTGACGGCACCAGCGCGAGACTTGGGTGGCATGGCTTTAGCTGACTCCTAGCGAGGCTTACTTCTTCCCGGCCTTCTTCTTGCCGGCGACCGTCTTCTTCGGCCCCTTGCGGGTACGGGCGTTGGTCTTCGTCCGCTGCCCGTGAACCGGCAGGTGCCGGCGGTGCCGAAGCCCCGCGTAGCAGCCGATCTCGATCTTCCGGCGGATGTCGGCCTGGACCTCGCGGCGGAGGTCACCCTCGACCCGGTAGCTGCTCTCGATGAAGTCGCGCAGCTTGGTGAGCTGCTCGTCATCGAGGTCGCGCGGCCGGGCGTCGGGCGAGATTCCGGTCGCGGAGAGGATCTCCTTCGACCGGGTCTTGCCGATCCCGTAGATGTAGGTGAGCGCGATCTCCATGCGCTTTTCGCGCGGGAGATCGACGCCGACGACCCGTGCCATCTGGCCGGTTCTCCTTCGTTGATCCAGGTCTGCTCCCTCGCCGCCCCCGCAACTGATGCGGAGCCCCGGCCTGGTCCGGGGGTCAGTCGGCCCGCGTTAGGGCCGACAGGTCGAGGGAGTTCCTTCTCAATCCTTGCGACGCTGTGCTGCGCTCAGCCCTGACGCTGCTTGTGACGGGCGTTGTCGCAGATCACCAGCACCCGCCCGTGACGGCGGATGACCTGGCACTTGTCGCAGATTCGCTTCACACTCGGCTGGACCTTCACGGTCGTGCTCTCCTGCTCGGACGCGTGTCCGGTCGCCCGGACACCGTGGAGGTCACTTGTAGCGGTAGACGATGCGCCCACGGGAAAGGTCGTACGGCGAGAGCTCCACCACGACCCGGTCCTCAGGCAGGATGCGGATGTAGTGCTGACGCATCTTGCCACTGATGTGTGCGAGGACCTTGTGGCCGTTCTCCAACTCGACACGGAACATCGCGTTGGGGAGCGGTTCGATCACCCGACCCTCGACCTCAATGGCCCCGTCTTTCTTGCCCATGTCCTCCGCGTTTCGTGACGGTGACGGTTTGCGGACCTAAGTCCCGCCGCTTGCACCGGAGGCCCCGGCACCAGCGACGGGCACACCGCAGCCCGGTCCGGAACACCGATAACGACCCGATCCGGGAACATGGAGCGGGTTACCAGGCACAACGAACCGGCGCTACGAGTGCGCCGATGTTCCACTGTACGCGGCGTCGTTTGGGCGCTCCACATCGGGGCAGCTCAACGGCGCTGTGGACACGCTGTGCAACTTGGGGGTGACGCTCATGACGGTACCCGACCGCGCCTCGCGGCGGCTTGCGCGGTCGCTTCGGATCTCACTACTTTCGATCACACGCTCGACATCGGGGTCGAGGGCCCGGACCGTGGGACAACCGAGGAGAAGTGTGACACCTCAGCAGGAGCAACGTGGCTGGAGCGCAGCGCCGCAGCTCCGCAAGTTCGGCAGCGTCGGGCAGCACACGGCGAGCAAGCTGGAGGAGTACCGGACCTTCTTCCGGACCGCGGTGCGCAATCCGAAGATGGTCGGCGCGGCGACCCCGACCTCCGCCACGGTAGCCGCCACGGTGGCCCAGGTGGTGCCGACGACCGGCGCCCCGGTGGTGGTCGAGCTCGGCCCCGGCACGGGTTCGTTGAGCAACGGCATCCACCGCAGGCTGCCCGAGGGCTCCCGGCACATCGGCATCGAGCTCGGCGAGGCCATGGTCGAGCACCTGCGCACCCACAAGCCTTGGATGGAGATCGTGCACGGCGACGCGGGCGACCTGCTCACGCTGCTGGACAAACACAACATCGACCGAGCGGACGCGGTCATCAGCAGCATCCCGTGGTCGCTGCTGGCGGCCGACGCGCAGCACCACATCCTGCGGCAGGCCGCCGAGGCGCTCGCCCCGCAGGGTGCGTTCACCGCGCTGACCTACCTGCCCGCCGACCAGACGCCGGGCGGCCGCCGCTTCCGCACCCGGCTGGGGCAGACGTTCGACGAGGTCCTCACCCACACCACGTGGCGCAACCTCCCGCCGGTCCTGCACTACATCTGCCGCCGCCCGCTGCGGTAGGCCGCGCAACCCGGAGGGGTGAAACTGGGGATCGAAGGGATGAAACTCGGGGCACTGCCCGGGTGAACCCCGAATCACGCTCCGTCACCCGCGCACCAGGCTTGACGCATGACCAACAGCGCACCAGTCCGGGTGGACACGCCGCAAACTCATGAAGACGCATCGCCACGTGCTGCGACCTGCACAGATCCGCTGCACGCTGCGATCGAAGCACCAGCTACCGTCGCCGCGTTCGCCGATTTGGCAGGAGTGGTCGTGAGCAAGCGAAAGAAGCTGCGCGAGTACTGGACGTTCCTCAACCGCGCGGCCCGCCGACCGTCGAGGGTGGGTGCCGTGCTGCCGACCTCCCGGCACGTCGCGGCCGCGGTGGCCACCGTGGTGCCCAGCTACGGCACCCCGACCGTGCTGGAGCTCGGCCCGGGCACCGGCGCGCTCAGCGGCCCGATCCAGCGCCGGCTGTCCGAGGGCGCGCGGCACCTGGCCGTGGAGATCGATCCGGAGATGGTGCGCTACCTGCGCAGCACCAAGCCCTGGCTGGAAGTCATCGAGGGCGACGCCACCCACCTGCGCAAACTGCTGGACGACGCCGGGGTCGACCAGGTCGACGCCGTGATCAGCAGCATCCCGTGGACCCTGCTGCCGCCGGACAAGCAGCGCGAGCTGCTCCTGCAGGCTACGTCGGTGATGGCGCCGAATGGGGTGTTCACCACGGTCACGTACCTGACCACGCTGTGGCGACCGCCCACCCGGCAGTTCGTCAAGGCGCTACACGACACCTTCGAGGAAGTGCTCCCGCGGACCGCGATCTGGCGCAACGTCCCCCCAGCCCGCATCTACGCCTGCCGCCGCCCCAAGTGACTCCACCCGGCGCAATTTCCATTGAAATCGGACCTTCGATTTCAATGGAAATCGAACAAGTCGTCCGCATCCTGCGGCGTGTCGTGACCCGACACGCCGCAGATCCGCAAGTTCCATTGAAATCAGACCTTCGATTTCCATTGAAATTGCGTCGGGGACTGGTCAGTCCGCGGCGGCGGTGAGGACCCAGGGGCCGTCTTCGGTGATCGCGACCGTGTGCTCCCAGTGCGCGGCGCGGGAGCCGTCCTCCGTCACCACCGTCCAGGCGTCGTCGAGTTCCGCGGTCTCAGCCGAACCGAGCGTCAGCATCGGCTCCACCGCGATCGCCATGCCGACCCGCAGCCGCGGGCCCTTCCCCGGCTTGCCGAGGTTCGGCAGGAACGGCTCCATGTGCATCTGGGTGCCGATGCCGTGACCGCCGTACTCCGCGATAATCCCGTACTCCACGCCATCGGCCTGCGCGGCCGAGCGCGCCGCGGTCTCCACCGCGTGCGAGATGTCGGTCAGCCGGTTCCCGGCCCGGACCTGCTCGATGCCCGCCCACATGCTGGCCTCGGTCGCCGCCGACAGGCCGCGGTCCTTCGCGCTCACCTCGCCGATCGCCAACGTCACGGCGGAGTCGCCATGCCAGCCCTCCAGGATCGCGCCGCAGTCCACCGACAGCAGGTCGCCCTCGGCTAGGACCTCGGTGCGGGCCGGGATCCCGTGCACCACCTTCTCGTTCAACGAAGCGCAGATCGACGCCGGGAAACCGTGGTAGCCCTTGAAGGAGGGCACCGCGCCGGCGTCCCGGATCACCTGTTCCGCGACCGCGTCCAGCTCGCCGGTGCTCGCCCCCGGCTTCGCGTGCTCGGTCACCGCAGCCAGCGCGCGGGCCACGACCAGACCGGCGGCGCGCATCGCCTCGATCTCGCCCCGCGACTTGAGCTCGATGCCCTTCCCCCGACGCAACAAGGCACTCACCTTCAGGATTCTTTCTCGGACTGCGTTCCCCGCCGGTCACCCCGATGACCGGCCGACCGGCTCACTCCCGGTTGCGCAGCGCTTCCAGCGCTCGGGCGGTGATCTCCTCGATCGAGCCGACGGCGTCGATCTTGACGATCCGGTCCCGGTAGTACTGCAGCAGCGGCTCGGTCTCCGAACGGTACACCGCCAGCCGACGGCGGATGACGTCCTCGGTGTCGTCCGAGCGCCCCCGGGCGAGCATCCGCTTGACCAGCTCTTCCTCCGGCACGTCGAACTGCAGCACCGCAGTCAGCTCCGCGCCGTGCTCGCTCAGCATCTCGCGGAGCACCCCGGCCTGCGCCGTGTTGCGGGGGTAGCCGTCCAGCAGGAAGCCCTTGGCGGCGTCCTCGTCGGAGAGGCGGTCGCGCACCATCTCGTTGGTGACCTCGTCGGGGACCAGCTCGCCGGCATCCATGTAGCTCTTGGCCTTCTGGCCGAGCGGGGTGGAGTTGCCGATGTTCGCGCGGAACAGATCTCCGGTGGAGATGTGCGGGACGTCCAGCTGCTCGCTGAGCACGGCCGCCTGGGTGCCCTTGCCCGCACCGGGCGGGCCGACGAGAACCAATCGCACCAAGGGTCTGCCTCCGAATCAATCCGATCACGCGCCAACTGCTGACGAGCTGCACGGGCGCCCTGCCTGCATCCGGGCAGCCTCGCTCCAACCCTACGCATGGGCCACGCGCACCAAGCCGGCCCACCCGCAACGGCGGTCTCCGGGCATGCGCCACCGCGCGCCCGGACCGTCCAGTTTACCGGAGGAAACCCTCGTACCTGCGTTGCGTGAGCTGGCTCTCGATTTGCTTCACGGTGTCCAGGCCGACGTTGACCATGATCAGCACCGCGGTGCCGCCGAACGGGAAGTTCTGGTTCTGGCCCTGACCGCCGGTGATGCCGAGGAAGAAGTTCGGCAGGATCGCGATGATGCCCAGGTACAACGAGCCGGGCAGGGTGATCCGGGAGAGCACGAAGTTCAGGTACTCCGCGGTCGGCCGACCGGGCCGGATGCCCGGGATGAACCCGCCGAACTTCTTCATGTCGTCGGCGCGTTCTTCCGGGTTGAACGTGATCGACACGTAGAAGTACGCGAAGAAGATGATCAACGACATGTACAGCAGGATGTGCACCCAGCTGGACGGCGACACGATGTAGGTCTGGATGAACCGCGCCCACCAGGTGTCCTGGTTGCCGGCCAGCTGGCCGAGCAGCTGCGGCAGGTACAGCAGCGAGGAACCGAAGATGACCGGGATGACACCTGCCTGGTTCACCTTCAGCGGCAGGTAGGTGGAGGTCCCGCCGTACATCCGGCGGCCGATCATGCGCTTGGCGTATTGCACCGGGATCCGGCGCTGCGCCTGCTCGATGAAGACCACGGTCGCGATGATCACGATGGCGAAGGCGCACACCACGGCGAAGACCAGCCCGCCGTGCGAGGTGAGGATCGCGCCACCCTCGGCCGGGATCCGCGAGGCGATCGAGACGAAGATCAGCAGCGACATGCCGTTACCGATGCCGCGCTCGGTGATCAGCTCGCCCATCCACATCAGCACCGCGGCACCGGCGGTCATCACGACGACGATGGTGATCAGGTTCAGCACCGAGTCGTCCGGGATGACCGACACGGAGCAGCCCTGGAAGAGCTGGCCGCGGACCGCGAGCGCCACGATGCCGGTGCCCTGCAGGATCGCCAGCGCGATGGTCAGGTACCGGGTGTACTGGGTCAGCTTCGCCTGGCCGGACTGGCCTTCCTTCTTCAGCTGCTCGAAGCGCGGGATGACCACCTGCAGCAGCTGGATGATGATGCTCGCGGTGATGTAGGGCATGATGCCCAGCGACAACACCGACAGCTGCAGCAGCGCACCGCCGCTGAAGAGGTTGAGCAGCGAGTACACGCTCTGCGAACCGCTGCCCTGGATCTGCTCGATGCACTTCTGGATGTTCGGGTACGAGACCCCGGGAGAGGGGATCGTGGCGCCGAGCCGGTAGAGCACGACCATGCCCAGGGTGAACAGGATCTTGCGGCGCAGGTCCGGCGTCGCCAGAGCCGAGCGGAAGGCGCCGAGCACGCGAACCTCCTGTACGCGAGCCGGTCGGAACCGGCCGGGAAAAATGCGGCAATTTCCGCAGCACCCGTTCATTACGGCACTGCCGGGGCGACTCTAGCAGGCCTGAACGAAGCCACGGACGGCGACCGAAGCCGCACAGCCGATCACAGTGTCCGCCATCGGCGAACAAGATTTTTCACAGGTCCCCCGAAAAACGTGAACACCGAAATACTCTGCCCCCAGGACAAAACGAAATAGATTGTCCCCCAAGGCAATTCGATCACGCGGCCGACCGGGAACCACCAATTCCCGGGTACACCGAAACGATCGGGTTGCGGATGGAGGGCGCCTTCGACCGACTGCACCGGTCGAAGGCGCCCTCCAGTCTTCACCTGATCGGGAAAAGGCCGAGGGCCGGGCGACTTCCCGTCGCCCGGCCCTCGGTTGGAAAACCGTTGTCAGCGGTCCAGTTTGGTGACCGAACCACCCGCAGCGGTGATCTTCTCCTGGGCGCTGCCAGTGAACGCGTGCGCGGTCACCTCCAGCTTGATGCCCTCCAGATCCCCGTCGCCGAGGATCTTGGCCAGCTCGTTCTTCTTGACCAGGCCCTTGGCGACCAGCTCGTCGATGCCGACGGTGCCGCCCTCCGGGAACGCCTGGGCCAGCCGACCGATGTTCACACCCTGGTACTCGGTGCGGAAGCGGTTCTTGAAGCCCTTCAGCTTCGGGAGCCGCATGTGGATCGGCATCTGCCCGCCCTCGAAGCGGGGGGAGACGTTCTTGCGGGCCTTGGTGCCCTTGGTACCGCGACCGGCGGTCTTGCCCTTGGAGCCCTCACCACGGCCGACGCGGACCTTGTCGCGCTTCGCACCGGGGGCGGGACGCAAGTCGTGCAGTTTGATGACCATGTCAGTCGACCTCCTCGACCGTCACCAGGTGACGGACGGCGTTGATCATGCCGCGCACGTTGGAGTCATCCGGACGCACCACGGACTGACGGATCTTGCGCAGCCCGAGGGAGCGCATGCTGTCGCGCTGGTTCTGCTTGGTGCCGACCAGCCCGCGAACCTGGGTGATCTTCAGCTGTGCCATGTCGATCAGGCCCCCTGCTGCGCCGCACGGGCACGCAGGATGAACGCCGGGGCGACGTCCTCCAAGGGCAGGCCGCGACGAGCCGCGACCTCCTCCGGACGCTGCAGCAGCTTCAGCGCGGCGACCGTGGCGTGCACGATGTTGATCGGGTTGTCGCTGCCCAGCGACTTGCTCAGCACGTCGTGGACACCGGCGCACTCCAGCACCGCGCGAACCGGGCCACCGGCGATGACACCGGTACCGGCGCTGGCCGGACGCAGCAGCACGACGCCCGCGGCGTCCTCGCCCTGCACCGGGTGGGTGATGGTGCCGCCCAGGCGCGGGACGCGGAAGAAGTTCTTCTTCGCCTCCTCGACGCCCTTGGCGATCGCCGCCGGAACTTCCTTGGCCTTGCCGTAACCGACACCGACCATGCCGTCCCCGTCGCCGACGACGACCAGCGCGGTGAAGCTGAACCGCCGGCCACCCTTGACGACCTTCGCGACGCGGTTGATGGTCACGACGCGTTCGAACTGCGGGGTCTTCTCTTGGGCCGCCCCGCCACGGCCGCCGTCGCGGCGGTCCCGGCGGTCCTTGCCGCCGGACTCCCCGCCCTCACGCCGAGTGCGTCCAGGCATCAGGCGTCCCTTCCGTTCTCGTTCTTACCCACTTGTCAGAACTCCAGTCCGCCGTCACGGGCGGCGTCGGCCAGCGCGGCCACCCGACCGTGGTAGGCGTTACCGCCGCGGTCGAACACGACCTTGTCGATGCCGGCGTCCTTGGCACGGGCCGCAACGAGCTCGCCGACCTTGGTGGCCTTGGCCTTCTTGTCGCCCTCGACGGCCCGGACATCGGTTTCCAGGCTGGAAGCCGAGACCAGGGTGTGGCCCTTGGTGTCGTCGATGACCTGCGCGACGATGTTGCGCAGCGACCGGGTCACGACCAGACGCGGACGCTCGGCGGTGCCAACGATCTTCTTGCGGATGCGCGTGTGCCGCTTGGCACGGGCAAGCCGACGCTTGGTCGAGAGGTCCTTGCCCACCGGCTTACGCTTGGTAGCTGTCGTCTCGCTCATGGTCACTTACCCGTCTTCCCGACCTTGCGGCGGATGATCTCACCTGCGTAGCGGACACCCTTGCCCTTGTACGGGTCGGGCTTGCGCAGCTTGCGAATCCTGGCCGCGATCTCGCCGACCAGCTGCTTGTCGATGCCCTTGACCGACAGCTTGGTCGGACCATCTACGACGAACTGGATGCCTTCCGGCGGTTCGATCACGATGGGGTGGCTGTAGCCGAGGGAGAACTCCAGGTTCGACCCCTTCTGCAGCACGCGGTAACCGACGCCGTGGATCTCCAGGTTCTTCTGGTAACCCTGGCTGACACCGATCACCATGTTGTTGACCAGCGTCCGGGTGAGCCCGTGCAGCGAACGGCTTTCCCGCTCGTCGTTGGGGCGCTTCACCAGGATCGAACCGTCCTCGTCCCGCTCGACGACGATCGGCTCGGCGACCTGGTGCTGCAGGCTGCCCTTGGGGCCCTTCACGTTCACCGCCGGGCCGTCGATGGTCACCTCGACGCCGGAGGGGACGGTGATCGGCAGTTTTCCAATGCGCGACATTGCCGCTCCTCCTCCCTTACCAGACGTAGGCGAGGACTTCCCCGCCCACGCCCTTCTTCATGGCCTGCCGGTCGGTCAGCAGACCGCCGGAGGTCGAGATGATCGCGACGCCCAGGCCACCCAGCACCTTGGGAAGGTTGGTGGACTTGGCGTAGACCCGCAGGCCGGGCTTCGAGACCCGGCGCAGGCCCGCAATGCTCCGCTCGCGGTTCGGGCCGTACTTGAGCTCGACGACGAGCTGCTTGCAGTTCTCGCCCTCTTCGACGCGGGAGCCGGACACGTAGCCCTCCCGCTTGAGGATCTCGGCGATGTTCGCCTTCAGCTTGGAGTGCGGCATCACGACCTCGTCGTGGTATGCCGAGTTTCCGTTGCGCAGACGCGTCAGCATGTCTGCGATCGGATCGGTCATCGTCATGACCTGCTCAACCTTTCTCGTCTGGTTCCGATGGGCCCCGACCGCGCACCACCCGTGATCCGGGTGGCCGTCTGGGCCCTGGCCTGGACGAAGTTCGGGGTTTCCCGGCCGAGCAGCCGGGTCCCTTGTCATTTCACGTGCAAGCACGGCGTTCGCCGCGGAGCGTGGGCATCAGCCCTGGTAGGCCTGCTGAGGGTACCGGGAGCCGGCATCCCCGCAGCAGGCGGGCAGTCACCAGGAAGACTTGCTCACGCCGGGCAGTTCGCCCGCGTGCGCCATCTCGCGGAAGCACACCCGGCATAGCCCGAACTTGCGGAACACCGCACGCGGCCGACCGCAGCGCTGGCAGCGGGTGTAGCCGCGGACGTTGAACTTCGGCTTGCGCGCCGCCTTGATAACCAGCGCCTTCTTGGCCATCGCTCAGTTCTCCTTGAACGGGAAGCCCAGGTGCTTCAGCAGCGCCCGGCCTTCCTCATTGTTGGTGGCCGTGGTAACGACGGTGATGTCCATGCCACGCGGGCGGTCGATGTTGTCCGGGTTGATCTCGTGGAACATCGACTGCTCGTTGAGGCCGAACGTGTAGTTGCCCTTGCCGTCGAACTGCTTCGGCGACAACCCGCGGAAGTCGCGGATTCGCGGCAGCGCGATGGTGACCAGGCGGTCCAGGAACTCCCACATCCGGTCGCCGCGCAGGGTGACCCGCGCACCGATCGGCATGCCCTCGCGGAGCTTGAACTGCGCGATGGACTTGCGGGCCTTGCGGATCTCCGGCTTCTGACCGGTGATGATCGACAGGTCGCGGACCGCACCCTCGATCAGCTTGCTGTCCCGAGCGGCGTCGCCAACACCCATGTTGACCACGACCTTGACCACGCCGGGCGTCTGCATCACGTTGGAGTAGTTGAACTCCTCGTTGAGCGCCTGGCGGATCTCCTCGCGGTAACGGGTCTTCAGCCGCGGGACAATCTTCTCAGCGCCTTTTTCCAAGGTGGTCATGATCAGATGTCCTTACCGTTACGACGAGAGATGCGAACCTTCTTGCCGTCCTCACCGATGCGGTAGCCGACCCGGGCGGGCTTGCCATCGGAGTCCACGACCATCACGTTGCTCACGTGGATCGACGCTTCCTGGGTGACGATGCCGCCGGACTGCGCGCCACGCTCGGTCCGGGAGACCTTGGTGTGCTTCTTGATCCGGTTGACACCCTCGACCAGCACGCGCTGCTCCTGCGGCATGGCCTTGATGACCTTGCCCTTGGCGCCCTTGTCCTTGCCGGAGATGACGACGACCGTGTCGCCTTTCTTGATTTTCATCACAAAACCTCCGGCGCGAGCGAGATGATCTTCATGAACTTCTTGTCGCGCAGCTCGCGGGCGACCGGCCCGAAGATACGGGTACCCCGGGGCTCGCCACCGGGCTTGACCAGCACCGCGGCGTTCTCGTCGAACCGGATGTAGGAACCATCCGCGCGACGCTTTTCCTTCTTCTGGCGGACGATGACGGCCTTGACCACATCGCCCTTCTTGACTCCGGCACCGGGGATGGCTTCCTTGACGGTCGCCACGATGATGTCCCCGAGGCCCGCGTACCGCCGACCCGACCCACCGAGGACACGGATCGTGAGGATCTCCTTGGCCCCGGTGTTGTCGGCGACACGCAGTCGCGACTCCTGCTGGATCACGTCTGACTCCTGACCCTAAGTACTCGGACCTGGCCCGAGCACACTCTGGCGCGCCAAATTTCCGACCTGACGCGCGCGGTCAACTTCCGGCACGCGAACCGGCCGACCGCTGGGAGAATTCCCGGCATTGCCCGGGCATCGATGTCCCGCAGCGGTCAGCCAGCCGCAACCGTTCAGTTTTACTTGGCCTTCTCGACGACCTCGACGAGCCGCCAGCGCTTGGTGGCCGACAGCGGTCGGGTCTCCATCAGCAGCACGCGGTCGCCGACACCGGCCGTGTTGGCCTCGTCGTGCACCTTGACCTTGCTGGTCTGCCGCATGACCTTGCCGTAGAGGGCGTGCTTCTTGCGGTCTTCGAGGGCGACCACGATCGTCTTGTCCATCTTGTCCGAGACGACGTAGCCCTCGCGCATCTTGCGACGGTTGCGCTCCACGCCCTGTCCTTTCTCACTCATGCCGCGCCCTCCTCAGCGCCTTCGGGGGAAACCGTCAGGCCCAATTCGCGCTCGCGCATGATGGTGTAGATCCGGGCGATGTCCTGGCGGACGACGCGCAGCCGCCGGTTGTTCTGCAGCTGACCCGTGGCCATCTGGAAGCGGAGGTTGAACAGCTCCTCCTTCGCCTCCTTCAGCCGCTGGGCGAGCTCCTCCTCGTTGAGTTCGCGGAGCTCGGATGCGGTGACACCCGCTGCCATCAGAAGTCACCACCCTCGCGGGACACGATCTTGCACTTCATCGGGAGCTTGTGCGCCGCACGGGTCAGCGCCTCGATCGCCGTCTTCTCGTTCGGGAAGGTCAGCTCGAACATGATCCGTCCGGGCTTGACGTTGGCGACCCAGGACTCCGGCGAACCCTTACCGGAACCCTGACGGGTTTCGGCCGGCTTCTTGGTCAGCGGGCGGTCCGGGAAGATGTTGATCCACACCTTGCCGCCACGCTTGACGTGCCGGGTGATCGCGATACGGGCCGACTCGATCTGCCGGTTGGTCACGTAGCCGTGCTCGATCGCCTGAATGCCGTACTCGCCGAAGTTGATCCGGGTGCCACCCTTGGCGAAGCCCGTACGCTTCGGCGCGTGGCTCTTACGCCACTTCACCCTGCGTGGGACGAGCACGTCTCAGCCCTCCGTCTTCTCTTCAGCCGCAGCAGCCTGCGGCTGCTCGCCCTCCGCGGCCTTCTCGGCCTTGGCGGACTTGTCAGCTGCAGCGCGGTCCGCGCCACCGGCACCCCGGCGACGACCACCGCGGTCGGAACGGCCACCGCGCTCGCCGCGCTCGCCACGGTCGCCGCGGTCGCCGCGGTCGCCACCACCGCGCGGCGGACGGACCTCGGACTGCTCTTGCTTCTGCTTCAGGCCACCGACCAGCTCGCCCTTGTAGATCCACACCTTGACGCCAATGCGGCCGAAGGTGGTGCGGGCCTCGAAGAAGCCGTAGTCGATGTCCGCGCGCAGCGTGTGCAGCGGAACCCGGCCCTCGCGGTAGAACTCCGAGCGGGACATCTCCGCGCCGCCCAGGCGACCCGAGCACTGCACCCGGATGCCCTTGACCTGCGACGAGCGCATGGCCGACTGGATGGCCTTGCGCATCGCGCGCCGGAAGGACACGCGGTTGGACAGCTGCTCGGCCACGCCCTGCGCGACCAGCTGGGCGTCCGCCTCGGGGTTCTTGACCTCGAGGATGTTGAGCTGAACCTGCTTGCCGGTCAACTTCTCCAGCGAACCGCGGATGCGGTCCGCCTCGGCACCGCGGCGGCCGATGACGATGCCCGGCCGGGCGGTGTGAATGTCCACGCGGACCCGCTCGCGGGTGCGCTCGATCTCAACCTTCGAGATCCCAGCGCGCTCCATGCCGCGAGACAGTTGCCGGCGGATCTTGACGTCCTCCGCGACGTACTCCGAGTACTGCTTGTCGGCGTACCAGCGAGACTTCCAGTCCGTGGTGATGCCGAGTCGGAAGCCGTGCGGGTTGATCTTCTGACCCACTACCGGGCACTCCCCTTCTGGCTCTTTCGGGACTTGGTCGCCGCCTTCGGCCGAGACTCGATCTCGACCGTGATGTGGCTTGTCCGCTTCCGGATCCGGTACGCACGGCCCTGCGCGCGCGGCCGGAACCGCTTCAACGTCGGCCCCTCGTCCACGTACGCGTGGTGCACCCACAGCGTCTCGGGGTCGAGGGAAAGGTTGTTCTCCGCGTTGGCGATCGCACTGGCGAGCACCTTCGACACCGGACCGCTGGCGGTCTGCGGCGCGAACTGAAGCACGGCCAGGGCATCGCTGGCGCTCCGGCCCTTGATGAGCTCGACCACGCGCCGCGCCTTCATCGGCGACACGCGGACGAACCGGGCCCGCGCCACTGCGCGCGGGGTTTCCTCCGCGGCAGTGTCGTCGGAACGGGCTGTCATCCTGCTACCCCTTGCTCTTACTCGTTCGTGTCACAGACCCGCTCAGCGGCGGCGCGACTTCCGGTCTTCCTTGACGTGGCCCTTGAAGGTGCGGGTCGGGGCGAATTCGCCCAGCTTGTGCCCGACCATCGACTCGGTGACGAACACCGGGACGTGCTTGCGGCCGTCGTGCACCGCGAAGGTGTGGCCCAGCATGTCCGGGATGATCGTCGACCGGCGGGACCAGGTCTTGATCACGGTCTTCTTGCCCGACTCGTTAAGCACGTCCACCTTCTTGAGCAGGTGGTCGTCCACGAACGGGCCCTTCTTCAGGCTGCGTGGCATGTTTGCTTACCTCCCTGCTCAGCGCTTCTTGCCAGTACGGCGACGGCGGACGATGAGCTTGTCACTGGGCTTGCGGCGGCGGGTGCGACCCTCCGGCTTGCCCTTCGGGTTGACCGGGTGACGACCACCGGAGGTCTTGCCCTCACCACCACCGTGCGGGTGGTCCACCGGGTTCATCACGACACCGCGGACGGTCGGGCGCTTGCCCTTCCACCGCATGCGGCCGGCCTTGCCCCAGTTGATGTTGGCGTGCTCGGAGTTGCCGACCTCGCCGACGGTGGCCCGGCACCGCGCGTCCACGTTGCGGATTTCGCCCGAGGGCATCCGCAGCTGGGCGTACGGGCCGTCCTTGGCCACCAGCTGCACCCGGGCGCCGGCGGACCGCGCGATCTTGGCGCCGCCACCGGGGCGGAGCTCGATCGCGTGGATCACGGTGCCGGTCGGGATGTTGCGCAGCGGCAGGTTGTTACCCGGCTTGATGTCCGCACGCGCACCGCTCTCGATGGCGTCGCCCTGCTTGATGTTGTTCGGCGCGATGATGTAGCGCTTCTCGCCATCGGCGTAGTGCAGGAGCGCGATCCGAGCGCTGCGGTTCGGGTCGTACTCGATGTGCGCGACCTTGGCCGGCACACCGTCCTTGTCGTTGCGGCGGAAGTCGATCACGCGGTAAGCCCGCTTGTGACCGCCACCCTTGTGCCGCGTGGTGATCTTGCCCTGAGCGTTGCGGCCCGCCTTCTTGTTCAGCGGACGCACCAACGACTTCTCCGGCTCCGACCGGGTGATCTCGGCGAAGTCGGACACGCTCGCGCCACGACGGCCCGGCGTCGTCGGCTTGTACTTGCGAATGCCCATTGTTAACGCAACCTCGTCCTAATCAGCACCGGTCAGGCGGCCGGTCCGCCGAAGATCTCGATCGGCTTGCTCTCCGGCGACAGGGTGACGATCGCCCGCTTGGTGTCTTTGCGCTTGCCGAACCCGGACCGGGAACGCTTGCGCTTGCCGTTGCGGTTGATCGTGTTGACGCTGGTCACCTTGACGCCGAAGATCTTCTCGACCGCGATCTTGACCTCGGTCTTGTTCGAGCGCGGGTCCACCAGGAAGGTGTACTGCCCCTGTTCGAGCAGCCCGTAGCTCTTCTCGGAGATCACCGGCGCAAGGATGATGTCTCGCGGGTCGGCGCTCACTGCTGTGCCTCCTCAGTGTTCTGCGGGACACCCGCACCCGGTCGGCTTACATGAGCGCAAAGGCGCAGAGTGTCGCTCATGACGCCTCCTCCGAAGAAGACGCGGCGGCCTTGACCGACCGGCCCTTGACGGGGCCCGCGACGAAACGCTCGAACGCGGACTTGGTGAACACCACGTCATCGCTGTTGAGGACGTCGTAGGTGTTCAGCTGGCCCGGGTCGATCAGGTGCACGTTCTGCAGGTTCCGCAGGCTCAGCCACGAGTTCTCCTCCTCGTGGCGGTTGAGCACGACCAGAACCTTCTTGGCCTCGGTCCAGTTGCGCAGCGCGGTCTTCGCCGACTTGGTGGACGGCGTCTCGCCGCCGACCACGCCGGTGACCACGTGCAGCTGGCCGGCGCGAACCCGGTCGGAGAGGGCACCGCGCAGGGCTGCGACCTTCATCTTCTTCGGGGTCCGCTGGGAGTAGTCCCGCGGCTGCGGCCCGTGGACGACGCCACCGCCGGTGAACTGCGGGGCCCGGATGGAGCCCTGCCGGGCGTTGCCGGTGCCCTTCTGGCGGTACGGCTTCCTGCCGCCGCCGGACACCATGCCGCGCGTCTTGGTGGAGTGGGTGCCCTGGCGCGCAGCGGCCAGCTGGGCCACCACGACCTGGTGCATCAGGGCCACGTTCGCCTGCACGTCGAAGATCTCGGCGGGCAGTTCGACGGTGCCGTCGGTCTTACCGTCCGGGGTACGGACGTCGAGCGTCAGGCTCATCACGCACCACCCTTCGCAGGACTCTTAACCAGGACCAGGCCGCCCTTGGGACCGGGGACGGCGCCCTTGATCAGCAGCAGGCCGGTCTCCGACTCCACCTTGTGAACCTTCAGGTTCTGGGTGGTGACGCGGTCCGAGCCCATCCGCCCGGCCATCCGCATGCCCTTGAACACGCGGCCCGGGGTGGCGCAGCCACCGATGGAGCCCGGCTTGCGGTGCACCGCCTGGGTACCGTGGCTGGCACCCTGGCTGCGGAAACCGTGCCGCTTGATGGTGCCCGCGAAGCCCTTGCCCCTGCTGGTGCCGACCACGTCGACCACCGCGCCCGCCTCGAAGACGTCCGCGCCGATCTCCTGGCCCAGCTCGTACTCACCGGCGTCCGCGGTGCGCAGCTCCACGACGTGGCGGCGCGGGGTGACGCCGGCCTTGGTGAAGTGGCCGCTCCGCGGCTTGTTCACCCTGCGCGGGTCGATGGCGCCGAACGCCAGCTGCACGGCCGAGTAGCCGTCTTTCTCGGGGGTCCGAATCTGGGTTACCACGTTCGGCCCGGCCTGCACGACCGTCACCGGGACAATCCGGTTCTGGTCGTCGAAGACCTGGGTCATGCCGAGCTTGGTGCCCAGAATCCCCTTGATCTGCCTGTCAGACATAGGTCTCGTTCTCTCCAGCTACCTCGTCGCCGCGCTTACTGGATGTTCACGTCGACGCTGGCCGGCAGGTCGATGCGCATCAGCGCGTCAACCGTCTTCGGCGTCGGTTCGAGGATGTCGATGAGCCGCTTGTGCGTCCGCATCTCGAAGTGCTCCCGCGAGTCCTTGTACTTGTGCGGGGAGCGGATGACGCAGTAGACGTTCTTCTCCGTGGGCAGCGGCACCGGCCCGACGACCCGAGCGCCGGTGCGCGTCACGGTCTCGACGATCTTGCGCGCGGACGCGTCGATCGCCTCGTGGTCGTAGGCCTTGAGCCGGATGCGGATCTTCTGTCCCGCCATAGTGGCTTGCCGTTCCTCTAGTCTCGTGCCGCGGTTTCGTCTTGGGTGCGGGTGCACCGCACCCTCGCGGGCGGTGGTGCCCCACGCGGCCTCAGCCTTGTGTCGTCCCGATGCCGGGAGGCGCCACAGCTCTCAGTCCGCCCCTGTTCAGGTATCTGGTGCCCGGTACCCGCGGTCGGGCGTGTCGCCCAGCTACCGCATACCGGTCCCCGCGAACGTCGCCGACGGGGTGAGCCTTGCGGCCCGTACACCTTCTTGTGCCCTGTTCGGCCCGCCACCGGGAATCCGGCGGCATCAGCACCGTCTGAGAACAGTCCTGAACCGGAACAAGGGCGCGAGGCCCTCGCAGCAAGGCGGCCGGAGCTTCGAACCTTCTCGAATTCGGTTGGTTCAAAACCCGGCCGCCCTGAACGAGCAACCCATACAGGATGCCATACCCGTTTATCCAGCCCAAACCGGGGGTGGGGTTACGGGAAGAACTATCGCCGGACTCACTCGCCGAGGCGGGCCACCGGCGGACGAAACCCTCGGCAGGTTGTCATCTGAAAAGCAAGAGGGCCCGCCCCCGAAGGTTCGGGGGCGGGCCCTCGTCACGTCACTTGATGATCTTGGTGACGCGACCGGCGCCGACGGTGCGGCCACCCTCGCGGATCGCGAAGCGCAGACCTTCGTCCATCGCGATCGGCTGGATCAGGGCGACCGTCATCTCGGTGTTGTCGCCCGGCATGACCATCTCGGTGCCCTCGGGGAGGGTCACCACACCGGTCACGTCGGTGGTGCGGAAGTAGAACTGCGGCCGGTAGTTGTTGAAGAACGGCGTGTGCCGGCCACCCTCGTCCTTGGACAGGATGTACACCTGAGCATCGAAGTCGGTGTGCGGGGTGGTGGTGCCGGGCTTCACGACGACCATGCCCCGCTCGACCTCTTCGCGCTTGATACCGCGAATCAGCAGACCGACGTTGTCACCCGCCTGGCCCTCGTCGAGCAGCTTGCGGAACATCTCGACACCGGTGACGGTGGTCTTGATCGGCTTTTCCTTGATGCCGACCATCTCCACCTCCTCGTTCACCTTGACGACACCGCGCTCGATGCGGCCGGTGACCACGGTGCCGCGGCCGGTGATGGAGAAGACGTCCTCGATCGGCATCAGGAACGGCTTCTCGATCTCGCGGACAGGGTCCGGGACGTTCTCGTCCACCGCGTCCATCAGCTCGACGATCTTGGCGCCCCACTCGGCGTCGCCCTCCAGCGCCTTCAGCGCGGAAACGCGGACCACCGGCACGTCGTCACCCGGGAACTCCTGGGCCGACAGCAGCTCGCGGACCTCCATCTCGACGAGCTCGAGGATTTCCTCGTCGTCGACCATGTCGGCCTTGTTCAGCGCGACCAGGATGTAGGGCACGCCGACCTGGCGGGCCAGCAGCACGTGCTCGCGGGTCTGCGGCATCGGGCCGTCGGTCGCCGCGACCACCAGGATCGCGCCGTCCATCTGCGCGGCACCGGTGATCATGTTCTTCACGTAGTCGGCGTGACCGGGGGCGTCCACGTGGGCGTAGTGGCGCTTCTCGGTCTGGTACTCGACGTGCGCGATCTGGATCGTGATGCCGCGCTCACGCTCCTCCGGCGCCTTGTCGATCTCGTCGAACGGCGTGAAGGGGTTCAGCGACGGGTACTTGTCGTGCAGAACCTTGGTGATGGCCGCGGTGAGCGTGGTCTTGCCGTGGTCAACGTGACCGATGGTCCCGATGTTGACGTGCGGCTTGTCCCTCTCGAACTTCGCCTTAGCCACTGGATTGTCCTCCTGGACTTGTTAACTTTCCGCCGTACGACTTGTTGTGCCAGGCGGAGTCCTGTCGGGTAGGTGACGAGCGGGCCCCCGATCCCGGAAGAACACTGTCCTTACGGGATGGCGGCCCGTCCGCCGCCGAACTGGAGGGGATTGCTCCCCGGTCGCCTTCGCGAGGCGTTGCCTCCCGCTCGATCCCGGCTGGCCGCGACCGAGCAGCGGGTCACTCGCCCGTTGCCTTGGCGATGATCTCCTTAGCCACGTTCGCCGGAACCTCGGCGTAGGAGTCGAACACCATCGAGTAGTTGGCACGACCCTGGGTCTTGGACCGCAGGTCGCCGACATACCCGAACATCTCCGACAGCGGCACGAGAGCCTTGACGACGCGGGTACCGCTGCGCTCCTCCATGGCCTGGATCTGGCCACGGCGGGAGTTCAGGTCGCCGATGACATCGCCCATGTAGTCCTCGGGCGTGGTCACCTCGACCGCCATCATCGGTTCGAGCAGCGCCGGGGAGGCCTTCGCAGCGGCTTCCTTCAGCGCCATCGAACCCGCGACCTTGAACGCCATTTCCGACGAGTCGACCTCGTGGTACTGGCCGTCGAGCAAGGTCACCTTCACGCCGACCAGCGGGTAGCCGGCCAGCACGCCGTACTGCATCGCGTCCTGCGCGCCCTGGTCCACCGACGGGATGTACTCCCGCGGGATGCGCCCACCGGTGACCTTGTTCGCGAACTCGTAGGTCGCGCTCTCGGACGTCTGCTCGATCGGCGACAGGCCGATGATCACGCGCGCGAACTGACCGGAACCGCCGGTCTGCTTCTTGTGCGTGTACTCGTACTTGTCGATCGACTTGCGAATCGTCTCGCGGTAGGCCACCTGCGGCTTGCCGATGTTGGCCTCGACCTTGAAGTCGGTCTTCATCCGGTTGACGAGCACCTCGAGGTGCAGCTCGCCCATGCCCTTGATGATGGTCTGACCGGTTTCCTCGTCCAGCTTGACCTGGAACGTGGGGTCTTCCTCGGCGAGCTTCTGGATCGCCGTGGACAGCTTCTCCTGGTCGGCCTTCGTCTTGGGCTCGATGGCCACCTCGATCACCGGTGCCGGGAAGGTCATCGACTCCAGCACGATCGGGTTCGCCGGGTCGCAGAGGGTGTCACCGGTGGTGGTGTCCTTCAGGCCGATCACCGCGTAGATGTGACCCGCCTGGATCTCGTCGACCGGGTTCTCCTTGTTGGAGTGCATCTGGAACATCTTCCCGATGCGCTCCTTGCGCTCCTTGGTCGAGTTGATGACCTGGGTGCCCGCGGAGACCTTGCCCGAGTAGACCCGGACGTAGGTGAGCTTGCCGAAGAACGGGTGCACGGCGATCTTGGACACCAGCGCGGCGAACGGCTCGTCGGTGCTGGGCTTGCGCTCGGCCGGGGTCACACCGTCGGGCAGCAGGCCCTGCACCGGCGGGACGTCCAGCGGCGAGGGCAGGTAGTCCACCACCGCGTCCAGCATCGGCTGGACACCCTTGTTCTTGAACGCCGTACCGCAGAGCACCGGGAACGCCTCGCGGCTGTTGGTCAGCTTGCGGATGCCGCTCTTGATCTGCTCCTCGGTCAGCTTCTCGCCACCGAAGTAGGCCTCCATCAGAGCGTCGTCGGACTCCGCGACGGCCTCGATCAGCTTCTCGCGGTATTCCGCGGCCTGCTCGGCGAGGTCGGCCGGGATGTCCTCGACCTCGTAGTCCTCACCCTTCTGGACCTCGCCGCGCCAGGTCAGGGCCTTCATCCGGACCAGGTCGATGACGCCCTGGAAGTCGGACTCGGCGCCGATCGGCAGCTGCAGCACCAGCGGCCGGGCGTGGAGGCGTTCCTCGATCGTCCGAACCGTGAAGTAGAAGTCCGCGCCCAGCTTGTCCATCTTGTTGACGAAGCAGATACGCGGGACGTCGTACTTGTCCGCCTGACGCCAGACCTGCTCGGACTGCGGTTCGACACCTTCCTTACCGTCGAACACCGCGACCGCGCCGTCCAGGACGCGCAGCGACCGCTCCACCTCGACCGTGAAGTCGACGTGGCCCGGGGTGTCGATGATGTTGATCTGGGTGTCGCCCCAGAAGGTCGTGGTAGCAGCCGCGGTAATGGTGATACCCCGCTTCTGCTCCTCTTCCATCCAGTCCATCGTCGCGGCGCCGTCGTGCACCTCGCCGATCTTGTACGTGATCCCCGTGTAGTAGAGGATCCGCTCGGTCGTGGTGGTCTTGCCCGCATCGATGTGGGCCATGATGCCGATGTTGCGGACCTTGGTCAGGTCTGTCAGCACGTCGCGTGCCACGAGTTTCTTCCCCGTTCCCTGTTCAGCTGGTGCAACGTCCTTAGACAGGTGCAAAGCTGTCGAATCGGTGCGCCGAGGCGGGCAAGAGCCGACCCGACGTCACCAGCGGTAGTGCGCGAAGGCCTTGTTGGACTCCGCCATCTTGTGCGTGTCTTCACGCTTCTTGACGCTCGCGCCGAGACCGTTGCTCGCGTCCAGCAGCTCGTTCATCAGGCGGTCGACCATGGTCTTCTCGCGGCGCTGCCGGGAGTAACCGACGAGCCAGCGCAGCGCGAGGGTGGTGGAGCGACCGGCGCGCACCTCGATCGGCACCTGGTAGGTCGCGCCACCAACGCGGCGGCTGCGGACCTCCAGGGTCGGCTTCACGTTGTCGAGGGCACGCTTGAGCGTGACGACCGGGTCGGTACCGGTCTTCTCCCGGCAGCCTTCCAGCGCCGCGTAAACGATCCGCTCGGCCAGCGAGCGCTTGCCGTCCACGAGGACCTTGTTCACCAGCTGCGTGACCAGCGGCGCGCCGTACACGGGATCGGCGTGCAGCGGCCGCTTCGGGGCCGGACCCTTGCGGGGCATCAGCTCTTCTCCTTCTTCGCGCCGTACCGGCTGCGAGCCTGCTTGCGGTTCTTCACACCCTGGGTGTCAGCGGAACCGCGGATGATCTTGTAGCGCACGCCGGGGAGGTCCTTCACACGGCCGCCACGAACGAGCACGATCGAGTGCTCCTGCAGGTTGTGGCCCTCGCCCGGAATGTAGGCCGTGACCTCGATGCCACTGGTCAGCTTGACACGAGCGACCTTGCGCAGTGCCGAGTTGGGCTTCTTCGGGGTGGTCGTGTACACGCGGGTGCACACGCCACGCCGCTGCGGGCTCCCCTTGAGCGCCGCGGTCTTGGTCTTCGCGACCTTGTCCTGGCGGCCCTTACGGACCAGCTGCTGGATGGTGGGCATGGACCGGCTTTCTGTCAGCGTTCGCGTCTTCTGGTACTCGACCAAGCGGCCGCTCGTTCGAGCTTCGGCGTGCCCTGGCGTCGAGCACCTGTCAGGCACTGTGTTTCGGGACTCCTCCCGCACCACGAGGTCGGGCGTGTCGCCCACTCCCCGGCCTTTCGGCGCCGATGCGCCCCAATGGGAACGACCCCAAAGGGTTGTCGAGAGGAGTTCCACACATCCTCGGCGCTGGCGCGGTCTCAACCAGCGGCTGGCGACCACGTCATGCACGGGCATGCGGATCGACCCGATGGGTGTCGGGTCCGATAAACAAAGATACCTGCCCCGTTCTCAGAGGGTCAAAACGGGGTCCCCCTTGACCTGCTCGATCACCCGGCGCTGCGGTGGCGCCCATCCCTGGGTGCGAGCTCGCGTCTTCCTCGTCCTGACACTGTACCCACGGCGACAAGACCTTCCCGCCCGGCGAGATGGATCACATCGAGTGGCCCCAGGTGGGCCGCGCCACGATGCGCGGGGCGTGGCCGATCGGCCGGCCGGGCCCCGGGTGGTGGCAGGGTGAATGCAAGCGGCTACGCCGCTTCCAAAGGCGCGGACGGCATTCACCAACAGGCTCTCAGACCTCGGCGAGCACGCCCTCCGCTACCAGCGACTGGACGTCGGCCGGGAGGACGAAGGCGGTGCCACCACCGACCTGACCGAAGTCCGGTTTGGCCACCCCGGAGACCGCCCGGAGCGCGGTGACAACCCGGTACCGGCGGTACTCCCCGGCCGGTTGCTGCGGCGGGGCCGACCGCTGCGGCAGCGTCGTGCCCGCTACGAAGACCGTGTTGCCGGCCGGGTCGCCGAACCTGTCGACCTCGTCGCCCGCGCGCAGGTCGACGAGGAATTTGTCGTCGTAGGCGTCCAGCGGCGGCTCGCCGGGCAGCGGCCGGATCGGGCACTCGAAGTCGGCCAGCGGCTCGTCGGGCGCGCGCAGGAACAGGTCGCGGGTCAGCGCCATCGCGCCGACCAGGTGCGCGGCGGCCCCGAACGGCTCCGGGAACCGGGACTTGTTCTTGACCTCGCCGTTGTCGACGCAGAACACCGACCACCAGCCGTCGAGCTCGCGGAGCATGGCCCAGCCGCCCTCGACGGGCTGCTCGAAGCTGTAGAACCGGCGGCTCATGCCCATCGCGCCGATGATCGCCCCGGCCAGCTCGATCGCCTCGGCCGGCGGGACGTTCTCCAGGGTGTCGGCGTCGGCACCCAGCACCAGCGCCTTCGCCTCCGCCGCGGCGCGCTCGGCCACGGCTTCCGGCGGCCGGTGGCCGTTGCGCCGGATGTGTTCGAGGAAGTCGCGCGGCGGCGCGATGTCGTGCGCCTCCAGGTAGTAGGCCATCGCCAGCGGCCACACCCAGGCACCGTCGGTGTGGAACTGCTTCGGCACCTCCGGCGGGCGCTGCGGGTCCACCTCGTCCGGCGAGGTGCCGGGGGCCGACAGGAGGATCTCGCCGCCGAAGAGATAGTCGAGGACCATCTGCTTCTCCGCCCACGGCAGCGCGGGCCGGTGCGCCACCGGGCGGTCGTCGGCATCGCGGCCGTCGAAGACCTGGACCATCCGCACCGGGCCGGGCTGATCTGAGTTGCCGCGGTTGTTCGCGTGGTGCCGCCACGCGGCTTCGAGCAGCCAGTCCGGCGCGGTCGTGCAAGGGAAGAAGCGCAGCTCGTCGTAGGACCCGCGGCGGTCCTCGCCCGCGCGAGTCCACTGTGGTGCGTCGTGCCCGGTCCGGTAGTCGGCGCCGTCGCCGTTGATGGCGAGGCGCGCGGAGGTCCACGCGCCGGTCTCCGGGCGGTACTCGACGTTGCGCAGCCGGCGCAGCGCGTCGACGACCTCCTGCGCGGGGATCCACTGGTGCTGTTCGTCGGTGGTCACCGTCGCGGTGATCTCGATCCGGGTGCCCAGGGCCGTGCAGTTCACCTGGGCCTCTCGCCAGCCTTCCGGCAGCGCGGCGGCGACCGCGTCCTGCAGCGCACCGACCAGGTCCCGCTGCAGCGCGGCCCGGTCCGGCACCTGGCCGAAGGCGGCGGGCGCCGGGAACTGCGGGCGCACCGGGTGGGCGTCGTCCTCCTGGTCGAAGAACACCGCGGTCACCTGCTCGACCGGGATCGGGTCCGGGCTTCCGTCGACCCGCACCGCGCCGTCCAGCAACTCGGTCATCAACCGCGGCTCGCCACCGACCGCGCAGTACGTGCCCCAGATGTGCGTCCCGAGAATCACTTGTCCTCCCCCTCGAACGTTTCGGCGTGGACGCGACCGCTGATTCGCCGGGGCGCGGGCTTGGGCGCCGGGAACTCGGCGACAGGCAGCGCGGGTTCCGGCACGGCCGACCACTGCGGACGGACCGGGTAGCGCTCGTTCCAATCCTCGTCGGACGGCGGCTCGATGGCGGCCGGGCCCGGCTGGAACGCGCCCCGGCCGAACTCGGCGACGCAGTCCAGCGCCATCTGCTCGACGACGTCGCGCAGTTCCAGCTCGGCCAGCCAGTCGATCGGGAGCGCACTGACGCCGAGCAGCGCGCCGACGATGTTCCCGCAGATCGCGCCGGTGGAGTCGCTGTCCCCGTCGTGGTGCACGGCGATCCGCAGCGCGAGCTCGACGTCCTCGCCGCCGGCCAGCGCCGCGCACACGGCGATGGCCAGCGCCTCCTCGCCGACCCAGCCGCCGCCGAGGGTTTCGGCGACCTGCTGCGGCGTCGGCACGCCCGCCTCGGCCAGGCCCACGGCGGCCTTCAGCATCGCACTGGTCTCTTCGTGGTCCTCCCAGATCTCCAGGACCTGCAGGGCCAGCCACACCCCGTCGTCGAGGCCGCGGCCGAGCAGCGCCTGCTGGACGATCACCGCGAGCGCACCGGCGGACTGGTAGCCGGCGGGGTGGCTGTGGGTGAGCGCGGCGGTGCGGGCCGCCAGCCGGAACACCTCGGCGGGATCGGTGGAGCACAGCGCGACCGGGGCGGCGCGCATCACGCCGCCGCAGCCCTTGGAATCGTTGATCTTCTCGGTGAACGAGCCGGCCGGGTGGCCGTCGCCGAACCGGGCCAGCGCACGCCACACGGTCTTGCCGGGGGCGCGGGTCTTGAACAGGCCGGGCACCTCGATCAGCCAGCCGTCCGGCGCCGGGTAGTCGCCGAGGAACCGCCCGGCGGCGGCATCCCAGTCGACGCCCTGCGTGTGCAGCCAGCGCTGGTAGGCGAGCTGCACCTCGGGCAGCGGGTCCTCGGAGCCGAGCATCCGGTCGGCGACGCTGCCGCGGATCAGGCCTTCGGCGGTGAACAGCGTCATCTGGGTGTCGTCGGTGATCGCGCCGTGCACCCCGTACGCCTCGCGCAGCCCGCTCGGGCCGTCGGGGCCGAAGCGCTTGGAGATCTCCTCGGCGCTGATGAACTCCAGGTCGGAGCCGAGGGCGTCGCCGAGCGCCCCGCCGAGGAAGCATCCCAGCACCCGCTCGGTGAGGGACGGAGCGCTGTCGGCGGGGCGGTCGGCCTTGGCGTGCCCGCCGCGAACGATCGGCGGCACCGCCGGCACCGTTTCCACCGCCGGCACCGCTTCCGGAAACTTCGGCTCTGCGTCGGCGGATTCTTCCTGCTGCTGGCGCCCGGCGTCCGACTGCACGGATCCGGTGACCTCGGCCGGCTCGATCTCTCCGGTTCCAGTCGGCTCGGCCGCCGTTGACGAGGCAATGGCCCTCGACGGGATGTGGTCCCCGACGTCAGCAGCGCCCGTGGGCCCGGACTCGACGGCCCCGGTTGCCTGCACCGGCTCGACATCCGCGACTGCCGCCAGCGGGTCGACGCGGCGAGCGATGTGATCGACGTTCGACGGCGCTGTGCTCCGGGGGGCCTGCCCCGGCTCCGCTTCGGCGGTGGCCGACTCAGGCGAGTCGACGTCAGCGCTCCCCCGCGCGACGCGGCCCGCGCCGTCGTCATCGACCTCCGACAGCCCGGACTCTGCGTCCGCATCCGCCACAGGCTCATCAGCACTCGGTCGCTCGACCGCCGCCACCGGTTCGGTCCCGGCGGCATCCGCGAGCTCGACCGCCGCGCCGATGTCCTCCGGCGCGGTCTCCGCGACCGGCAGACCCGCTCCGTTCACCTTCTGCAAGGCGGCGAGCACGTCTGCTTCCGGCCGGACCGATCCGGCGGCTTCCGGCCGGTACTCCTCGGCGGTGATGCCTGCCGGTGCGTCGGATTCGACCTGGTCCGCCCCGGCTTCGAGCTCGTTGGGGGCCGTCTCGAACTCGGTTGGTCCGAGGTCGATCGGTTCGCGCGCGGGCGGCTCCATATCGACCGGCTCTCGCTCCGGCGCCGGCTGCGAAACGGCGGGCGGCTCGGCGTCGAGTGGATCTTCGGCGGAGGGAGCCGGGACGACGTCCTCCGCAACGAGTCCCAGCGGCGCGGACATCTCCGGCTCCGCGACGGCCTCTTCGACCGCGCTGCCAGCGAACTCCGCGAACTCCGCGAACTCCTCGGGCGCGGCGATTCCTGGTCCGGCGGCAGCGCGCTCCGCAGACCCCGGTTCGGCGGCTGCGTCTTCGGGCGCCCTGGGCGCTGCTTCGGCTTCGTCGTCGGCAGGGCGCGACGCGAACGCCGTAGCGGCGGCGATGTCGTCGGCCCCAGGCACGAGGATCGGCTTGAAATCCGGCTCAGCCGCTGCGGAAACGGCCTGCGGCCGCTCCTCGGAAGCCGACTGCTCCCGCTCTTCGACCGATGCCGGGCGGGCCTCGTCCCGGGGCTTGACCGGCGCCGTGAATCCCTCGGCCCGAGCCGCGACCTCGGCCGCCGCGCTGGGGGTGGCAAGCGGCGGGAACGCCCCGATCTGCGGCTCCCCCTCGAACTGCTCCGGGGCGACCGCCTCTGCGGGAGCGTCGATCGTCGGGAATACCGCGGTGGCTTCGACCGGCGCTTTGGCCGACAGCAGGTGCGGCACCGGGATGGGCCCGGTGCTCGACGGGTCGGTCGCCGCGAATTCCACCGGCTCCGCTGGCGTTTCGGCCCGGGCCGCCGGGAAAGTCGGCGCCCCGATGTTCGCCGCGCGCGTGCTCTGCGGCGGGATGCCCTGCGGGGGCGTGTCGGCGGCATCCGACGACGCCGTGATCGCCGGCATGATCATGGTCTGCTCGGCGGAGCCTTCGACGGTGTTCGGCGAGCCGCCGGCGAGTTCCCGGCGACCGGCGAGCCGCCGCGGGTTCGGCGAGTACCGCTGCGCCCACTGCGGCGGCGGTGGCGGCGCGAAGGCTTCGGTGGCGTCCGAGCAGAGGATCTCGATGACATCGCGCAGTTCGAGTTCGCCCACCCACTGCGCGGGAATCCCGCTCGGCCCGTAGATCGCTCCAGCGAGCTGCCCGGCCAGCGCACCGGTGACGGCGCTGTCGCTGGACTGGTTCACGGCGACCCGCACCGCGTCGGCGAAGTTCCGGGTGCTGCCCACCGCGGCCAGCGCGATGCCGAGTTCGCCGGGCTTGTCCTCGGTGTCGAATTCAATGTCGATGTCCGATGGGGAGGGACGAATGCCCCGCTGCCCGACGAACATCGCCGCGTGCACGGTCCGCCGGACGTCGGCGGGAACCTCGCGGACCTGGTAGGCGCTGCCGAGCCGGTTGCGGTCGGATGCGGTCACGGCGTCCCACAACGGCACCCCGCGGATCAACTGAGCCAGCACGTCACCGTGCAGGCCGGCCGCGCTGATCGTGTTCGGCGCGGAGGTGAACAGGTTCGCGGTCGAAGCGCCGGTCGAATACACGGCCTCCGGCACGTTCGACCACACCATGGCCGGCGCCGCCCAGGCCACGCAGTCCGCCAAACCGTCCGCACCGGTCGGGGGCCGGAGCAGGCCGTCGGCGCCCAGCGGGGACCGCCGGGCCATCCGCCCGAGCAGGGCGATCGCCGCGCCGTCCGGGTTGCGGGTCGAGTACAGCTCCGGCCGTTCGAGCAGCCAGCTGGTGGGCGCGGGTTCCGCCGACAGGTACGCCGACATCGCGTAGTCCCACGGAACGCCCTGGGTGTGCAGCCAACGCAGGTAGTTGGTCAGGACGAACTCCGTGGGCAACCACCCGTTGCCGCCCGGGTTGGCGGCCTTCGCGCGCAGCAGGGCTTCCAGGGTGAACACGGTGAGCTGGGTCAGATCGGTGACCGCGCCGCGCCGCCCGTACACGGGCAGGTAGTCGACGACGCCCTGCGGCCCGAACCACTGCTGGATCTCGGCGGTGCTCGTGCCCCGCACGCCGGCCCCGAGCGCGTCGCCGACGGCCCCGCCGAGCATGGCGCCGCGGAAACGTTGGGCCCACGACAGCTGCGGAGATTGGGCGTCGGTCATCGCGATGTCTCCCTCGTGGTCACCAGGCGGGGTACCGCCGGGTCCACCCCGGATCGGTCGGCGGCCCGGGGCTGAACTCGACCAGCGCATCCTTGGCCAGCGTCTCGACGAGCTCGCGCAGCTCCAGGGACGCGAGCCACTCCTGCGGAACGGCCCGTGCCCCGTAAAGCGCCCCAGCAATGTTGCCGCACACGATCCCCGTGGAATCGGAGTCCCCCGAGTGGTTCACCGACAGCAACAAGGCGTCCCGAAGGTTATCCGTGGCCAGCACGGCGTAGAGCCCGATCGCGAGAGCTTCTTCCCCGACCCAGCCCTGACCGAGTGTGTCCTTGATCTCCTCGGGAGTGACGGCGCCCTTCTTGGCGAGCTCGACGGCGGCGTCGAGGAACTGCAACTGCTCCTCGTGGCCCCGCCACCGGAGCAGCAGATCCCGCGCCATCCGAACGCTTTCCGGCAACGGCACGGCACGGATGAGCTGGTGAACGATCACCGCGAGCACTCCGGCGGAGAGGTAGCCGCTGGGGTGGCTGTGCGTCAGTGCGGCGGTGCCGACCGCGGCGTAGAAGACCTCGGCAGGATCGTTGGACCACACCGCGACCGGGGCGGCGCGCATGACACCGCCGCAGCCCTTGGAGTCGTTGATCTTGAACTGCGGGTTGGCGTGCTGATGAGTCTGCGCGAACTTCGCGAGGGCGGACATGCAGGTGCTACCCGGAGCCCGCGGGCTGAACAGCTCGGGGTTCGTGATCAACCACCCGTCGGGCTGCTGCAGATGGCGCGCGTAGGGGCCGCCTGCCTGCGCCCACGGCTGGTTCTGCGTGTGGAACCACCGCTGGTAGGCGTGCTGCACTTCGGGAACGGGATCGTTGTCGGTCGGATTGATCCGCCGAGCAACATGCGCCCGGATAAGCCCTTCGAGGGTGAAGAGCATCATCTGCGTGTCATCGGAGATCTGCGCAACACCGTCCCGAAGCACCGGAGCGGTGAGCCCGGAATCGCCGTGATTCCGCCGAATCATTCCGATGTCGTTGAACTCAATGGCATACCCAAGCGCATCCCCCATCGCACCACCGAGCATCGACCCGATGAACCGCTCGTGGGCGTCGATTGGCTTCGGAGCAGGATGACCAGACGTGGACTGCGATTGCTGCGCCCGGGGCACTTGCCCGACGTGTTCCCGCTCCGGCTCAAACGGGAACACGTCGTACTTGGCGCGATATTCGTCGATGGCGAACTCGCTGTCCACCTCGCTGGTGACGGTTTCCCACACCTTGTGCACGAAGTGGACGTGCTCGGGGTCGGTCTCGGAGCGCACGAGGTACGCCAGCCCGATGTCCTCCGCGTGAACCGGGTCGGCCAGTTCGCCGATGGCGGTACGGGCGCATTCAATGGCCTGAGCCGGGGAAGTGATGGAAGCCCGCGGCTCCGGATCCAGCTTCCACGGCGACGGCTTGCGCGGATCGATACCGATCTGCTCGGCGACCTGCGCTCGCAGAGCATCCGGAAAGTCCCTCGCGCACGACCTCAGCGGTCTACGGAGGTCGTACTGCCGGTGCTCGCGCAGGTCGGCCATCACCCACGGCGTGATGGCTTCGGCAATTCGGTTGGCGAGCACGATCGCACGCGTCTGCAAGGGCATCGCGCGCAGGTGCTCCACATAGAGGTGGTACACGAGCCCATTCACGAGCTCTGCACGGTCTGGGTCCGCATCGGACGGAACCTGCGGGCTCAGCGCCGACCGCACGAGCGCCAGCACCCGCGTCCCTTCCGCCTCCGCCGCGATGATCATGCTGATGCGATCACTGCCGTTGTACAGGGGGTCAGCGGCGTTGAAAACCGCCGCCGCCGCGAGGACGTCCGGATCGGTGATCCCGCCCTTGACCAGCACTTCGACGGCGGTGATCCCAAGCTCAATGGCCCGACCGCGTTCGGGTGTGGTCTCGCTGAGCTTTCCCCATTGGGCCACCACCTGCTCGATCGCCGTGAACGTCGGCTCGTCGACCAACTCGGCAAGCCGCGCACTCTGCTGTACCCAAAATGCTGGGCCGACATCGAGCCCGCCAGTGGAGTTGTCCACGAGTAGGCCGTTGTCTCGCAACGCAGCCACCAAGTCCGCAACCGGGAACTGCGCCTGCAACTCAGCACTCCCGTTGACCGCTAGGATTGCATCCGCCGGGAGCGCCTTCAACAGCCTGGGCAGGTACATCGGCTTCGCGTACACGTCCTCGGGCACCAGACCGGAAGCGGTGTAAGCCACCAGACGAGGACCATCCGGGGCTTTGAGTAGCATCAGGTGCCCCTCCGGCGTTACCAGGACGGGCAACACCGCCTTGGCGATCAACTGGAGGAAATTGTACTGGCCGATTCGACCGGACATCGCCCGGCGCATCCCTCGATCGATCCAATTCGCCGGCGGCCCCGCGCGCTCGACCGGCGAAGGCCGGTAATTCGGATTGGGGTAGTACTCTCCGATCTCGCCTTCCTTGCCAACTTTGAAAGCGCCCTTTGTGGCGCGCTTCGACACATCGCCGCTCGCGTCGAACCCGGAGTCGGTAATGTAAAGATATCCCCCAGCGCGCCGCCGAGCCGCTTCCCTCATCTCAGGAGTGATCAGAGGTGTCTCAGAAAGGTCTCCAGGCACAGAACTGGTCGATCCTTCAGCAGTCGCCGTCCGCCCGGGACTCTCGTCAACGAAGCTATAATAACTCATCTGCCTGCGCTCAAGGAGCGCCTGCATAAACACAGGTCCGTCATCGGGAAAAACGTCGCGTCCTTCCACCCGCGACTGAATACCCTTTTTATAAAATCCGCGGGGAACGTTCCCTCGTTCCGACTCAAGCACGTTGAGAACCACCCCAGTATCCACGCTCCACCGGAACTCAGCAATTCTCAGTGCCCTGCTCGGGGGGCCCGAGTACAGCGCAACCAAAGTAGGAACGTCTCGCACCACCATCATCTCCTCAAATCACCCTGAGCGGGCTGGCAATACGTGCCGTTGCCGCAAGTCTATATCCTGCCACCCCATGTTTCTCCGGTGATTTTTCCTTGGTCCCGCACCTCCAGGAGACGCGACAATGCACCGCCAATCTCCTTTTCACTGAGCCCAGCCGAACGCAGCCGATCGGCAACGTACTGTAGATTAATCGCCCTCAAGCCAGAGAGTACACCGTCCGATAAAGCCACGTTCAGATTTTCCAACACGAACTCCGATTTAATCGGGCGTGTATTATCAGCCGGAAAAGCGTTGCCATGGTCAATCAGCTTCAGCTGACCATCTGGCGCTATAATGTGGTTACCGCCGTGTCGGTCCGTATTCGCCACAATGTAATCGAAAATAGCGGCCCGTTGACGCTCGCCCAACGCATAATCCGCAACATTCTCGTGTCCATCCCGGGAGTCCTTAACCCATTCGGAGATAGAACCCGCCCCTTTAGGACCTTCCCACGGAGTAACGGTTGGAACCAGATCATCCCACCCTAAGACCTCAGCCAGTCTCGATGCGGCAATTTCACGACTCGGCTGATCCCGCCAGTCCATATACGGGTCGTCGTAGTAAATCTTGTACAGACCCTCGGCGCCATTAGGGAATTCCACGTGGTACGGGTCGATGTCGATCGATCCTCCAAAGGTCGCGGACTCCATTTTGGATGGCTCGCCTGCAATTTTCTCTTGCAAGCACCGCTCAGCATCGCTGACGTCATCCATATGCGGCCGACGTTCCGCCACCGAAGGATCCGGATCACGTGTATTAGAAGCCGACGTCGAATCACCCACATCCTGTGACGCATCACGTGACAACGTCGGTTCCCCAGGCACCTGCCCACGAGACTCGTGTTCGAACAAATCGAACTCGCCGTCATCCGAAACTTCCCAATCCAGCGGTCGCCGCGACGACCTGGGCAGTTCAGCATTCTGGCGTGAAGCGCCGGGCCCACTCGTTGGTTCCGGCGAGTTTGTTCGCGGCGACGGTGGTTCGAAGGCTTGGGAGCCGATTGGACCGAAGCCGCCGTCGGTTCGGCCGGTGGGTGGCGTCGGGCGCGGACCGCTGACGTCGAGCGGTGGGGTGTTGCCCTGGCGTGGTGGTGGGCCGTCCAGACGTGGACCGCCGACGTTTGGCCGGGGTGCCGGATGGGTTGGGCCGGGTGGGTTTTGGTGTGGGCCTGAGACGTCGTGCGGCCTCGGCGCCTGTTGCCCAGGCGCGTGCGGGGCTCGTGGCGCTTGCGGCCCCTGGGGGCCTGGGCTGTGAAAGGTCGGGCGACCGCCCTGGTGGGGCATGCCCTGCGTTTGTTGCGGACCGCGTGCGGTTTGAGCAGCCGGTGAGTGGTTCGGGCCGAGCTGCTGCGGGCCACGCGGGGGTTGGGCCGCCGGAGGGTGTGGTTGCCCGGGCGGTTGCTGGTGCATGCCGCCTTGCTGGGGGTGCTGCGGGTATCCACCGCCCTGCGGATGTTGTGGCCCACCCTGCGGGTAGTTGGGACCGCCCTGCTGATGTTGCGGTGTGCCCTGCGGGTGGTTCGGGCCCTGCTGCTGACCGCGTTGGGAAGGCTGCTGAGGATGACCACCTTGCGGCTGCGCATGGTGGGGTTGGTAGCCGGAGGGCTGCTGGGCGTGTGGGCCCGGCATTTGCAACTGCGGAGTCGCCTGCGCCTGCGGCTGGCGCCACTCGGGCGGCAAGTGCGACTGTTGGCCTCCTGGCGACTGATGGGTTGGCTGTTGCCAGTTCTGTGGCGTCTGGCTGTACGCCCGGTGTGGTGGGCCATAGGTCTCGCCCGTAACCGGGTCGGCCTCGAACGAATCGGGTTTTTCTTTGCCTCCGAACAGCTTTCCGAGGAACTCTCCGAGGCCGCGTTGGTGGGCTGCGTCGGCTTGGTGGCCGAAGCGGGTCCATTCCGGTTCGTGGCCCGGGGGGAACGGGCTTTCGTGGACCGCCTTCGTGCCGTCCGGGCTGAAGCTGACCCACTCGCCCGGCTCGTCGAAGCGCGGTTGCGGCGTGCCGGAGGCGTCCGGGTGGAACTCCGCTCGGCTGCCGCTCGCGTACATGTTGCCGAAGTTGTCGACCCAGGCGTCCTTGTTGGGCGCGAGGACCTCTACGCCCAGTTCCTTCGACAGCTGCTGGGCGAAGTTTGGGGAGCCGTCCGGCAGGTCGGCGCCTGTTTGGCAGGACAGCAGGCGCACCGGTGCGCCTTCCTTGTAGCCCGGCGCACCCTTGATGATCTCGGCGAGTTCCTTGGCCGAGAGTTCCTTGCCGTTGAACGACACGCCGTTCGGGCTGCCGTGCACCTCGACGGTGAACCGCTTCGGGTCCACCGACGGCCGCGGCATGCGCTGGGCGAAGTCCGCGCTGCCGTAGTAGCCCTGGCGGGAGTGCCGGATCATCGAGAGGCCGGAATCCGTGTTGCGGATCCCGGTGTACTTCCCGCCGAGTTTCTCCCGCAACTCGGGGGAGACGTCCACCCCCTTGTGCTCGAGGATGCCGTTGTTCCAGCGGTGCTCGAACGGGTTCTCCGGCGGCCTTTCGGTTGCCATGGACTCCGATGTGGAGCGCGGCGGGGCTTCCGGGGCCGGTTCCGGGGCGTGCGGTCGGTCCGGCTGGTGGTAGCCGAGCGATTCCGCGCGGATCCGGGCGTCCTCGGCCACCCGCTGCTGCCAGCCCGGACCCCAGTGGCGGAAGCCCTCGCCCTTGACGTGCGCGAAATCCTCGTGCTTGACGTCGGCCCACTTGTAGCGGTCGGTGTCCGGGTGCCGGACCGCTGCTTGCGGGTGGTTCACCCGCGGCGCATCCACGTGCGGCGCATCCAGGCGGGGCGCGTGCGGCGCATCCAGGCCGTGCGGAGCGGCGAAGCGGGGCGCGTGCGGAGTGCCGGGGTACACACCTTGCGGCGTCGGGTGCTGGCGCGGATTGGCCGGGTCGTTGACGCGGGACGGGGCTTCCGGCTGTCGTTGGCGCGGCATCTCCGACCCGTTGAACCGTCCATTTCGGACAGGATCGTCGGGGTGAGCCGGTGCGTTCGGCGCGCCCGGACGAGCCGGGCCGTTCGGACTATCCGGACGGACCGGGCCATTCGCGCTGTCAGGACGAGTCGACCCGTTGGGGCGGCCTGGGCCATCCGGGCGCATCGAGCCAGGGGCATCGGGGCGCGCATAACCGTGGGGGCCAGCGGGACCATTCGGCTGGGCCGAGGCATCCGGGCGCACCGAGGCGTTCGGGGAATCCGGCTTCACCGGGCCGTTCGGGCGGGAGGGGGCGTCCGGGTGCGCCGAACCGCTTGGACCGTTCGGCCGCATCGGGGCGTCGGGACGTGCGAGACCGTTCGGGCCCGCCGGGGCGTTGGGATGCCCTGGCGCGTGCGTCCCTACCGGTCCGCCCGGACGGGCCGGCCCTGCCGGGCCGTCGACCCTCCCCGGTCCTCCGGGCCGTGCTCCGCCTGGGTGGCTCGGCGTGTCCGGCTTCGCCGGTCCGCGGATCGCCGGGGTGCCCTCCGGGCCGCGCCCGCTGGGCGTGCTTCGCCCGGCTGCGCCGGGGCTGCCGGGGGTTCCCGTCCAGCCGCCACCCGATCCCGGGCGGCCGCTTCCCGGTACGGACGCCCCGCCGGTTCCGCTTGGCGCGCCCGCGCCCCCGACGGCTCCGCCGCCGGACGCGGGCTGATCGGGCCGCGCCAAGGGGGCGTTGGGGGGCGGTGCGACGAAGCCCGCTTCCGGCGGTCGAGCCGGCGCGTCGACGCTGGCCGCCGACGTGTTCGCCGGGGTGCTCGGCGGACGGTTCGCAACATCCGGGCCGTGGGAACCCGAAGCGCCGAAACCGCCGTTGGTAGGTGCCGGTCCGCCACCTGCGCCGAAACCACCACCGCCGGGAGCCGGCCCGCTGCCCGAACCGAAGCCGCCTCCACCGTGCGGCGATCCGCCGCCGGAACCGAAGTTCGCGGCAGAGCCACTCCCGGTGGAGGCCGGTCCGCCTCCCGCATGTGAACCACCCGCCGGAGCGCTGTCCGGAGCCGAGGCGACGCGCGGGCCGCCCTCCGGAGCAGCGGGGCCGTGGGAGCCGCTCGGCCCGCCGTGCTGCGAGCCGCCAGCCGAACCACTGTCCATTGAGGACGAGCCACGCGCCGTATCCGCCGAGCCCGGGTCGGAAGCGGAGGACGATCCCGGGGCGTGCGAACTGGATTCGGCACTGGCCCGCGGGGAATCGGAGCTGCTCGGCGAACCAGAACCATCGCCGGAACCGGAGCCGCCGTGCGAACCCGAACCCCCGGGGCCGGAATCTCCAGAACCAGAGCCGCCGTTGCCGCTGCCGCTGGTCGACGTGGAACCTGAGCCAGTCGAGCCGCCGCCCGCAGAACCCGAAGTCGAGCCGCTGCCCGACGAGCCCGCACCGTCACCCGACGTGCCGGACCCCGAGCCCGCACCGTCACCCGACGTGCCGGACCCCGATCCCGCACCGTCGCCGGACGTACCCGAGCCGGTCCCGGAAGAACCGGTCCCCGACCCGTTGCCGGAAGAGCCGGAACCACTACCGGCCCCGCTCCCGGAGCCGCCGTCGCTCCCCGAGCCGCTGTCGCTCCCCGAACCGCCGTGGCCGTCCGAACCGCCGCCGGGGGCGTCCGGGCCGCCGAACTTGGCATTGTGCTTGCCGACCACGTCGGTGCCGAAGACGTCGTCGACCTTCTTCCAGGTCTTCTCCGCCAGCTTGTCGCCCAGTTTGCCCGCGACGTCCAGCTTGTCCGCGACCTTGCCGACGCCTTCGGCAGCTCGCTTCCCCATTTTGCCGAGGGCCTTCATGATGTCGCCGAAGACCTCGACCAGTTTGGCCAGCTTCGGCGCCACGTTGCTGATCGTCTTGATTAGCTTGGTGACGATCTCGGTGATCTTGGAGACCGTCCTGGCGATGAAGGACACCGCCTGCGGCACCACCCAGGCCAGCGAGACTCCTGGCGGGGCCAGCGCTTCCAGCGCGTAGGTGATCAGCCGCGAGATGCAGTCGGCGACGAGGTCGCGGACGAATTCCCGGACGAACGAGACGACCTCACCCATCACGGTCACCACGGTGCTGATGGTGTTGGCGAGCTCCGATGCGCCGGCGAGGGCTTCGCCCTTCTCCACGGCGTGCTGCCGGTAGGCGTCGCCAGCCGCGCCGGTCCACTGGCCCGTGTCCGCCTTGACCGCGTCGTTGTACTGGGTGGCGGCCTCGCCCACCGCCTTGGAGACGTTCGCCCAGGTCTCCCCATATGCCTTGACGCCGTCCGGGTCGCCGGCGAACCAGTCCAGCGCCTCCTTCAGCGGCTCGACGTGCTCGATCAGCCACGACAGGCCGTAGGACAGCAGGGTGCCGATGGGGTCGGTGGCGATGCTGACCGCTTCCATCACCAGGCCGCCGTAGGCCAGGCCGGACTCGACCCAGCTCGAACCGTCGTTCAGCGACGCGACGTCGTTGATGGACTCGGCGATGCCGATACCGGTGCCCCACCCGGCGTCACCGGTGCCCGCGGTCAGCGGACCGGGCCCGTCCGGGTTCTCCTTCTGCTGCGCGACGAGCGGGTTGCTCATACCTCGATTCCGCCGATCACGTCGCTGCCCGAGTCGTCGGCCGCCTGGTAGTCCTCGGCTGCACCGCGCACGTTCTCGGCGACCTCCCTCATGGCCGCGACGGCCTTCTGCAGGGTCTCGACGCCGTGCTGCTCCACCGGGTCGAGCATCCAGGCGAAGGGGCGGCACAGGATGCCGTACGCGTCGTTGTCCAGCGAGACCTGCTGCGACGCGTCCACCGCGACGTTCAGCTGGTCCACCACACCGTCCACTTTGGACGCATGGGTGCGCAGGTTCTCAATGACGACGTTCATCTCGTCCGGCATTCCAAAGGGCCCCTCAGGTCAGGCACGGCACGGTCAGCGCAGGAAGGAACCGCTGCCGAAGTCTTCGTCGAAGTCGTCCGGGCCGCGCCGCGACGGCGGCCGCTGCGGCGGAGCCGGGGGCTGTGGGGCCTTCGGGGGCTGCGGGGGCGCCGGGGGCTGGCGTCGCTGCTGCGGTTCCTCGTAGTCGTCCTCGACCTTGTACCGCATCTCCTGCAGGCCGGACCCGCGCTGCTGCGGCTCGTCGTCGTCCTCCGGCGGCTCCGGGAAGTATTTCCGGGCCTGCCCCAGCACGTGCTGCGCGGCGGAATCCTCGAGGCCGACGGTGCCGGCGACTGCCTGCTGCATCAGCTCGGGAACCTTCGCCTGCGCGGTCTGGACGGCGCGCATGATCTCGGTGGCCAGCTTCGCCATCGGGCGGTTGCTGGCGCTCTCGGAGAGCTGGAGGTTCTGCAGGATGCCGGCGGAGTTGATCGTCACCTCGATCGCGCCGTCCCGAGAAGTCTCCGTGACCGAGATCTGCTCGATCTCCTGCTGCATACGGCCGAACTTCTCGGCCTTCTCGGTGGCCCGCTCCTGCCACTCGCGAACCATCCGTTCAGCCGCGCCGATATCGCGTCCGAAGTCCTCAGGCAACCCGTCCCCCGACTCGCTCCGCCGCGCACCGGCGGGAACGCTGTGACACCATCCGGCGACTGCGCGCGATCCCCAGCTCTGGCACAGCTTTCCTTCTCGATCTCGTCCTGCGGCGGGAACCGTATCAACCGGACGCACGAGGTAGCGCCGGATCTACCGAATTCCCGTGTCACAACGATCACGACGGGGAAGCACGGCCCCGTATTTCCGGAAGCGCTGCTGGTCAGTGCCCGTGAGCGGTTTTCGGCGCTATAGCACCCAAAACCACTCACGGCGATTCGGTAGGGTCGGGTGCTGTGACAGCCGGATGGTCCACGTCGCTGGATCTGCACCTCGATCGGGTGGGCCGCCCCGACAGCCGCAAACTGGCCGAGGCGCTGCGCACCGCGATCCGCGACGGCCGCCTCCGGGCCGGCAGCCGCGTCCCCTCCACCCGCACCCTTGCCGCCGATCTCGGCGTCGCCCGCGGCACCGTCACCCGCGCCTATGACCAGCTGGTCACCGAGGGCTTCCTGCTGTCCCGCCAGGGCGCGCCCACCACCGTCGCCGAACGGCTGGCGAGCCCGGACCCCGTCGCCGCCCCGCACCGCCCGGAAACCCCCGCGTCGCACTGGGACTTCCGCCCCGGCCGGCCGAACCTCAGCTCCTTCCCGCGCCGGGACTGGCTGGCCGCCAGCCGCCGCGCCCTGCAGACGACCCCCGCCGGCGACCTCGACTACGGCGACCCGCAGGGCCATCCGGCGCTGCGCGCGGCCCTCACCGACTACCTCGTCCGGGTCCGCGCGGTGGCCACCACGCCGGACCGGATCATCATCTGCAACGGCTACTCCCAGGCGTTATCGCTGCTCAGCAAGGCCCTCAACGACCAAGGGCTGGACTCGATCGACTTCGAGGACCCGTCCCTGCCGCAGCTGCGCGCGATCCCGGCCGGCCTCGGCATGGCGGTGCGCGGCGTGCCGGTCGACAGCGACGGCATCGACGTCGCGCAGCAGCTCAGCCGGGCCGTCGTGGTCACCCCGGCGCACCAGTTCCCGCTCGGCACCACCATGAGCTCGGCCCGGCGGACGGAGCTCGTGCAACTCGCCAAGGCCGATGACCGGCTGATCATCGAGGACGACTACGACGGCGAGTTCCGCTTCGACCGCCAGCCGATCGGATCGCTGCAGGGCATGGCACCCAACCATGTCGCCTACGCGGGCACGGCCAGCAAGACCCTCGCCCCCGCACTGCGGCTCGCGTGGCTGGCGCTGCCGCCGCAGCTGGTGACGCCGGTGCGCACGCTCAAAGAGCACAGCGGGCTGCACGCCCCGCTGTTCGAACAGCTGGCCATGGCGGAACTGATCCGGTCGGGAGCCTACGATCAGCATGTCCGCCGATCGCGCGCCGTGTACCGGAGGCGACGCGAGCAGCTCCTCGATGCGCTGAGCGGTATGCGCGCGAACCACCGGCCTTACCCGGCCGGGATCTCGGCCGGACTGCACATCACCTTGCAGCTTGATCCGGAGGGACCGACTGAGCGAGAAGTCCTGACTCGGGCGCGGAAGCATTCGGTGGACCTCGAAGTGCTCGGGCCGCACTGGGTCGCGCCCGGTGAGCATCCGCCGGGTGTGGTCATCGGCTACGCCGCCCCCGCGGAGCATGCCTTCCGCCCCGCGCTGCAAGCATTGGTCACCGTTCTGCAGCGGTGACCCGATCGGGCGCCACCGCCGCGTCGCCCGACATGTCCGCACACCGGAAGGGGAACACCTGTTCTATTCTGGATTCCCCGCCGCGACACACAGGAGACAGAGTTGACCGAAGAGCAGACCAGCACCGAGCAGACCGCGCCGGTCCAGCCCGAGCAGGCCCAGGCCGAGTCGACGCAGCCCAAGTCGACGCAGCCCGACACCCAGTCGCAGCCCGAGTCGGCCCAGCCCGAGACCCCGTCGCAGCCCGAGTCGGCCCAGCCCGAGGCCGCGCCCGCTGAGGCGGCGAAGAAGCCGCGCGCCCGCAAGCAGAGCACCGTCAAGAAGACCCGCACGGTCGAGCTCACGCTGACGGTCACCGGCACGGCCGATGGCGAGTGGCAGGCCGACCTGATGCACGCGGGCAAGCGCATCGTGCAGGGCCTGCCGGTCTCGGCGGCCGCGGTGTCCAAGGCGGCCGCCGAGCTGCACCAGGACATCTCCGACACGATCGAGAGCGTGCTGAACGAGGCGCGCCAGCAGCACGAGGCGAAGCTCGCCGAGCTCGAGGCCGAGGTCGAGCGGGTCCGCAAGGCCCTCGCCGAGCTCGAATCCTGACAGCTGCGAGAAGCAGGGCATGCCGTGCCGGCCCCTCGACGACACGGCATGCCTCGCTGCAGCCCTGACCTCGTCGGCTCCGTCGCCGACCGAACTACGACGGGGTAACCTGCGCGGTGGTGACTCGCAGACGCGGCAGAAGCGCCGCAACTCCGGCTCCGACCGGTCGATCAGGCCCCAATGCTACGCCCCACGACCGGTGCCTCCCGGGGCACGAACGCCCGCCCGTGGGCCGTCGCACCGAAATGCGGTGCCGTCGGCCGAGAACTGTGCGCAGCAGTCCGGAAAACGGCAGCCGCAACGCCAGTGAATAGCTTTCACATATCAGGCACCGATCTTCAGCCTCAATGACCGGCCGATACGCCTGGATCGGAAAGGCTGCGCGAACTCCGGAGTTTTTTCGAATACTCGCCACGCCTAGCCCACTGATCGACGAAGATAGCCGATCAGAACCAATCAGCACTGGGCCGAGGAGGCGAATCATGGCGGCGGATCTGGACGATCTGCAACGCAAGCTTGACGCGCTGAAGGAAGCTGGACGCCGAGCCGAAGAGCAGATGGGCGACTTCAGCCGGATGCGCGAGCAGATCAGCGAGCTCCAGGCTGCTGCCACGTCCGCGGACCGGTCGGTCACCGTCACCGCCAGCCCCGGCGGCGTCACCGACATCCAGTTCACCCAGGACGCCCTGCGCCTGTCCCCCGCGCAGCTATCCAGCACCGTCATGAGCACCCTACAGCTCGCGATCGCCGAAGCCGCCCGCAAGCAGGCCGAGGTCGTGCAGGAGTACGTGCCGGACAGCGACGTGCTCGAACGCGTGATGCGCACCCAGGACGAGCTGTTCGGCAGCCACGCCGAGCAGCCGCAGCAGGCGCCGGTGGACGACGACGAGGTGCCGGACTCCTTCCTCGACGGCGGGCGGTGACCATGCCCGGGTACAACGCTCCCGCCGACGCGATCATGCGCTGCGGCGGCAATGTCGGCGGGATGAACGCCGACGCAAAGTCCATCAAGGACAAGGCCGCCGGGGCGGAAGTCCCGGAGGTCTCCTGGGGCCTGCTCGGCCTGGCCACCACCTACAACTCCTACCGCGAGCTGCTGGACAAGTTCAAGCAGCACCTCGACGAGATGGCCGAAGGGCTGACCAAGGCCGGCGAGGACCTGACCGAGTGCGGCAAGGACTACCAGGCCACCGACGAGTCGATGGCGGAGATGCTCGGCAAGATCATCGGTGACACCGGAAAGACCGCTGGCGGCGGTGGCGGAGGTGGTTCCTGGTGACCAGCAACGCGGAAGCGATCAGCGAGAACAGCGCGCTCAACCCAGCCGCCTCGCGGGTCGACGCCTCGGCGTTCGGGAAGCTGCCGTTCGTCAAGGACATCATCAAGGCCAATGATGACGCCGGCAAGGGCGACGTCGAGGCGCTCAAGGGCGACATCGAGAGCTACCTGTCCAGCGCGACCAGCTTCGCGCTGGACCCGATGGGCTTCCTCATCGGCACCGGCGTCGAGTTCGTGATCAACTTCGTGGCCCCGGTGCGGGACGCGATCCAGCTGGTCACCGGCGACAGCGAAGCCCTGGCCAAGGGCGCGGAAGCATTCGCCGGCGTGCAGGGCGAAATCGACAAGCTCGCCGAGAACCTGACGAACAAGCTGGACGGCGAGCTCACCGGCTGGGACGGCGAAGCCGCCGACGCCCTGCGCAAGAAGATGGCCAAGTTCATCGACGGCGTGAAGGCCACCGGCGGCCAGGCCAACAACCTCTCGCAGCTGCTCCAGATGAGCGGCACGATGATGGAAGCCGCCGAGGGCGTCATCAAGGGCATCCTCGCCGACTTCCTGACCTGGGCGATCACCACCTGGATCACGGCAACGGCCTCGGCGGGCCCGACTTTCGGCGGCTCCATCGCCGCGGCCACCGCGGTCACCACGGCCGAAGCGGGCATCACCTGCGCCCGAGCCGCCCAGCAGATCCAGAAGATCACCAAGATCATCGGCCACATCATGGACGTGATCACGGCTATCAAGGCGATCCTCGACGCGATCCGCATCTACGAGAGCGTCAAGCAGATCACCGACGGGAAGCCGGGCGGAGACGGCGGCAAGAGCCCGGCCGACATCGGCAGCCAGATCCTCGGCGGCGTGACGAAGGAGACCGCCGACGAGCGCAAAGTCGTGGACCAGCTCGGCAAGGGCTACCAATCCGAAGCCGAAGACCGCGGCTACACCGTCGACGGCGACGGCGACGTGGCGTCGGTCGGGGAGGATGGAACGCGCACGAAGCTCGACGAAAACGGCAGGCCTGTTCTCGATGCCGACGGAAACCCGGTCACGTCGGAGAAACCCTCGCCGAGCTACGGCGCGAAGGACTTCGCCAAGTCCGGCTTCAACCAGGTGGCCAGCGGACTCGGCTCCGCCGCTGATGCCCTGGAGAAGCAGGCCCAGGGAGGCGGTTTCACCAACGTCCCGCCGGACGAAACGATCAGCGGCGACCTCAACTGGTGAACCAGCTGATTCAGTGACGAGTGAAGGGCACCTTTGCCCGACCATGCCAAAGGTGCCTTCTCTCGGAAGAGATCAGCTGAACGGAAGTTGCAGCTGCGGCAAGGGGACGTGCTGGCGGTCGGCCTCTGCGCCAGCGGGGTCCTGGAACGCGGCGGGCGGAATCCAGCGTTGGATCTCCTGAGCGATTCCGAAGAGGTCGTTGAGCACAGCAGCGTCCTTGAAGTTGCGGCCGCACCAAACGATGAGCTTTCGGCCGGACAGCCGGAAGTGCACCTTGCCCAGCGCCGTGTTCGTCCCCGGACCGCGCCCCTCGTTGTACAGCCAACGCGTGCGATCCATCGTCACCACTGAGCGCACGTACTCCGGCGGGGCCCCGGAGGCATGGTAGATGTTCAACGCAGCCGGCCCGATGTCGACACCGTCGCCCTGGATGACGTTCTTGGAGCGGTTGAAGCTGAACAGGTCGGCGACGTCGGAGAGCTTGTCCCGCTTCTCGTCCAGCACCAGCTCCGGAACCGGTGACGGCATTTCCAGGACCACCGCACCGCAGGTCAACACCCGCTTGGTCGTCTTCGACGCAGTGCTCAGGTGCATGCCCACGCCCGGCGAATAGTAGGAATCGCCGGGACTGGAATTCTTCCGCGTGTAGTCGATGTGCACCGCCAACGCGGGCATCCCCTGGTACAGCCCGGCCATCAGCAGCGGCACGGTCCTGCGCCGATACTTGTGAAAAGGCGAGCCGGGCAGCTGGTTCAACACGTTGTCCGGCACGTTCCAAGCAACCCGCCAGCCGAGCCGTTGTGCCCACTCCACGACCGGCACTCCCGGTCGTCCCGGTTGGTTCATCCCCGCCTCCCATCGCCGTCGCACACCGTAGCCGCCGAGCGCCCGCGATCCAACCACCCGACAACCTTGCCCGATCAGGTGGGTGAGTGGGGGCACCCTTGGGCGGCATAGTCGACGGCATAGTCGCTCAAGGGTGCCCCCCTCACCTCGAAAAGCCGCAGGGATGCCAAAGGGAACTGGGCCTACTCCCACATGCGCCGAACTGGTGGGCATTGATGCCGCGCTACGAGATTCTGCGAACGGGATCGTCTGGAGGCTCCTCGCGGAGATGGTGTCGCCCGGCCGGCTGGTCGTCCGCACAGGCGGATTCGTCGGGGTCGGATTCGGGGAACCTCGGTGGTACCTCGGGGAATTCGTGGTCGACGCGGCGCTGTCCGGCGACGCTGGGTTCGGCGTTCTCGGCTTCGATGTCGGCGATGAGATTCCAGACGGTGTAGGCGCCTTCGCCGCCTCCGGCATGCTGACCCGCCGCGAACCCGATGCGCCATTCCGGTAGGTGCTGGGCGAGCATGGCGAAGATCAGCAGGCTGAACAGGATGAACGTACAGAACTGGATCCAGAACACGGTGGTGCTCCTTCGGATGGGCGAGAGTGCGTCAAGGGCAGGGGCGAATCGTGAGGCTGTGCCAACAGTTTATGCAGGTGTCCTCGCGGATCCAGTCCACTTCGGACCGGCCATGCAGCTCCGCCGCGTTCGCTTCCGCACCGCAAAACGCCACCACCTGGTCGCTTGCCGGGATTTTCGTTGCTGCGATAGGGAAAGCGTGACGACCTCCGGTGACCGGGCGCCAGACGTAAGTCAGGTAGTCGGACATAAACAACCTCCATTACCGAAAAACACAGCTCTGTTTGGGGCCGGTGGCCGGGCGCACGGGGGAGGGGGCGTTCACGCGCCCGGCCACCAGGGGTGGGCCGGCGTGGTGGAGGTCGGGGAAAGTCACCACACCGGCCCGGTTTGAAGGCCCGCCCCGCCATTTGCTGTCCCTGCAAGACCGGCGGGACGGGCTGCGCTGCCGGATTCGAGGCCTCACATACCCGGCGGCACATTGATCAAGTTAATCCATGTGTACACACGTAATCAATTACCTGATCAGGGGACTCCAATGTGAACACTTGTCAGGCAGGGTGTGGAACAACCGAAGAATTCGCGTTACCAGGGAGTACTTGATGGCTGACCTGACCGATGCCCTGTTGGACGACGAGGGTCCGGGGCCGAACCTGCGCCGCCGGGAACTGGGTCGCGAGCTGCGCGCGTTGCGAGAACAGGCCGGGAAGAAGGTTGCCGAAGCAGCCAAATACGCCGGCCTGACCGTCACCACGATCAATCGCATCGAAGGCGGCAAGCAGGTCATCCTGCCTCGCAATGTCCGCCTGCTCTGCCAGTTCTACGGTGTCGAGGCGCCGATGTCCGACCACCTCGTGCACCAGGCCGAGGAGTCGAACGAACGCGGCTGGTGGGCGATGTACTCCGACAACATGCCCGACTGGTTCGAGAAGTACGTCGGACTGGAATCCGACGCCGCCGAGCTGTGGAACTACTCGCCCCTGGTTGTCGATGGCTTGCTGCAAACCGCGGACTACGCGCAGGCGTTCTTCGAAGCAGGGGCAACCACTGATGAGCTGACATTGCAGCGGTCGATAGAGCTGCGGAAGGCCCGTCAGGACCGGGTAAACCGTGAGAAGCACCCGACCCAACTGCGTGTCGTTCTCGATGAGGCAGCGGTGCGGCGAGTTGTCGGCGGCGAAGAAGTGCTCCGGGATCAGCTTCGATACGTGGCCGAAGCTGCCACGAAGCCGAACATGACGATCCAGGTGATGCCGTTCTCTATTGGCGCTTATCTCGGGTCGCAGACACCGTTTTCCATGTTGAGGTTCCCGGAAGGGTTCGATGACATGGACGCGGTCTATGTCGAGAACCTGCGGGGCGGCGTCTGGCTGGAGCGGCCCGCCGACATCAAGCATTACACCGAGGTGTTCGCGCAGATGCGAAGCAAAGCACTCTCCCCGGACGCGTCAGTGGACTTCCTGGTTAGCCTTGCTTCGTCCCTGTGAGACACCTTTGGGAGAAGCGCAAACATGAACAACCTGACAGGCGCCAGCTGGCGCAAGTCGAGCCGCAGCACGGAGCAGGGCCAGTGCGTCGAGTTGGCTCAGAACCTGCCCGCCATCTCTGCCGTCCGTGACTCGAAGGCCCCGGAGCAGGGTGCTCTGGTTTTCACCAAGGCCCAACTCCAGGCATTCCTGACCAACGTCAAGGCAGGCCAGCTCGACCTCTGACACCGAACGAACAGCGCCCCATCCCGGACCACTCTGGGATGGGACGCTGCCGTTGGGAACAGCCAAGGCAGCAGGCGCCCACCGTCCGCCGTGCCTTGAGTGAACTGGACTCCGAAAGCTGCGCCGATTTCGAGCGCGAGTTCCACCTCGCGATGGCCGAAGCCGACGATGACTTCAAGCAGTGCCAACTACTTCGGCATGCGAGGAGCAATCGCCTCAGCAATCTTCACGCCCCCGGCGCACTCGTCCAGCCCCTGATCACGGAACTCACTGACATCGATGATGATCACGCCACCACCGGCGTCAAACAAAGCCGAGCAGAGCCGTGCTTGCGTAGCGCTCTTGTCGATCGCACTCGCCGCCGGACGACCATCGATCTCAAGCCGGTCGAATTTCGCCCAGTTGTCCTGCTGCCATATGCCGCGACCGTCTTCTCCTGATTTTTGGAGAACGTCGCCCTAAACGGCCGACCGTTGAAGCGGCAGCCAGGCTCGGAAGAGATCCCCGTATCGGGCTCACCCGATCCCTCAAAGCCGAACCCCTTCAGCTCTTCTGGAGCCAGCATCGTACAAGGATCGATCGCAGCAAGTCCCTGCGGCTGCACATCAGGAGCAGGCTTCTCCTTCGAGGAAGAAGCGCCGCAACCTGCAACAGGCAACAAAGCCGCGCCCGCGCACACAGCGACCACCGCTCGAGACAACGTCTTCACGCCTGACTACCCCTCTGCAAGTCCTCACCGATCTGCTCGTCGGTAGCAACGTAGTCCTTAGCCGCCTGCCGGAAGAGATCCGCCTTCCGGATCAACTCGTCTCGTAGCTGTCCCAACAGATCCGCTGCACCGTTCGAACCGTTGGTGGCCTTCTGCGCGAACTTCGCAGCCAGCTCCTGAGCTGAGGGATAGTTCCCCAAGCCCTCGACGCGTGCCAACTTGAGCGCCTTCTGGGCAAGGTCGTCGAGGTGATGGTCAAAACGATCACCCGTTCAGCCGAGCTGTCGTCGCGGCACGGAGAAGGGCCCCTGCCCGGAGGAGTCGGACAGGGGCCCTTTGGTCAACCAGCTAACTTCAGCGGTAGTCGCGGCCGAAGTCGTAGTCGTCCAGCGGAACCGCCGCACCGGTGCCGGTGCCGAACACATCTGGGGTGTAGTAGCTGTCGTCGTAGGACGGGATCGCGTACGCCGCGGCCCGCGCCTCCTCCGTCGGCTGCACCTGGATGTTGCGGTACCGGTTGATGCCCGTACCAGCCGGAATCAACTTACCGATGATCACGTTCTCCTTCAGGCCGACCAGCTTGTCACTCGCGCCCTCGATCGCGGCGTTCGTGAGGATGCGGGTCGTCTCCTGGAAAGAGGCCGCCGACAGCCACGAATCGGTGGCCAGCGACGCCTTGGTGATGCCCATCAGGACCGGGCGGCCGGAAGCCGGGTCGCTGCCCTCGGCGACGACGCGGCGGTTCTCCGCCTCGAACTGCGAGCGCTCGACCGGCGAACCGGGCAGGAACTCGGTGGCACCCGAGTCGATGATGATGACCCGGCGCAGCATCTGGCGGACGATGACCTCGACGTGCTTGTCGTGGATGCCCACACCCTGCGACCGGTACACCTCCTGCACCTCGCGAACGAGGTGCAGCTGGGCCTCGCGCGGGCCCATCACGCGCAGCACCTCGTGCGGGTCGACCGCACCTTCCAGCAGCTGCTGGCCGACCTCGATGTGATCGCCGTCGGCGACCTGCCGCTCGGTGCCGTCGACCGAGATCGCCGCGAGCCGCTGCCGCTTGGACAGCTTGTCGTAGACGATCTCCTCGCCGCCGTCGTCCGGAATGATCGTGATCTTCCAGTAGCGGTCGTTGTCCTCCAGCCGGATCCGGCCCGAGGTGTCGGCGATCGGCGCCTTGCCCTTCGGGACCCGGGCCTCGAACAGCTCCTGGACACGCGGCAGACCGGTGGTGATGTCGTCACCGGCGACACCGCCCTGGTGGAACGTACGCATCGTCAGCTGCGTACCGGGTTCACCGATCGACTGGGCGGCGACGATGCCGACGGCCTCGCCGACGTCCACCAGCTTGCCGGTGGCCATCGAACGGCCGTAGCAGACCGCGCAGACGCCGACGCCGGACTCGCAGGTCAGGACGCTGCGGACCTTGACCTTGGTGATGTTGGCGGCGAGCAGCTTCTCGATCGCCGGGTCACCCAGGTCCGAACCGCGGGCGAGCACGATGTTGCCGTCGGAGTCGGTGACGTCGTCGGCCGTGGTGCGGGCGTAGACGCTGGTCTCCACGTGCGCGTCGCGCAGGAGCTTGCCATCGTCCAGCAGCTCCGCGATCGGCATCCGGATGCCGCGCTCGGTGCCGCAGTCGGTCTCGCGGACGATGACGTCCTGCGAGACGTCCACCAGACGACGGGTCAGGTAACCCGAGTCGGCGGTCCGCAGCGCGGTGTCGGCGAGACCCTTGCGGGCACCGTGGTTGGAGATGAAGTACTCCAGCACGGACAGGCCCTCGCGGAAGTTCGCCTTGATCGGGCGCGGGATGTACTCACCCTTCGGGTTCGACACCAGACCACGCATACCGGCCAGCTGGACGACCTGGGTCATGTTACCGGCGGCCCCAGACTTCACGATCATGCTGATCGAGTTGTCCTCCGGGAAGTTCGCCTCCATGGCCTCGGCGACCTCGTCCTTGGCGGCCGTCCAGACCTTGACCAGCTCCGCGTTGCGCTCCTGGTAGGACAGCGCACCGCGGCGGTACCGCTTCTCGACCTGGTCGGCCTTGGCCTCGTAGTTGTCCAGGATCTCGGTCTTGGCCGGTGGCACCACCACGTCGGTGATCGACACCGTCACCCCGGAACGGGTCGCCCAGTGGAAACCGGCGTCCTTGAGCTTGTCCAGGGTCTGCGCCACGGTGACCATCGGGTACCGCTCGGCCAGGTCGTTGACGATCGCGGCCTGCCGCTTCTTCGGCAGCAGGTCATCGACGAACGGGTAGTCCTCGGGCAGCAGCTCGTTGAACCAGACCCGGCCGAGGGTGGTCTCGGCCAGCCACGGCTGACCGGGCTCCCAGCCCTCCGGCAGCTGGGCCTTGTTCGGCACCACGTCGCGCAGCCGGATCTTGATCGTGGCCTGCAGGTCGAGCACCCCGCGGTCGAAGGCCATGATGGCCTCGCCGACCGAGGAGAACGCCAGGCCCTCGCCCTTGGCGCCGTCCACCTGACGGGTCAGGTGGTAGAGGCCGGTGACCATGTCCAGACGCGGCATGGCCAGCGGCCGACCGGAGGCCGGCGACAGGATGTTGTTGCTGGACAGCATCAGGATCCGGGCCTCGGCCTGGGCCTCGGCCGACAGCGGCAGGTGCACCGCCATCTGGTCACCGTCGAAGTCCGCGTTGAACGCCTCGCAGACCAGCGGGTGCAGCTGGATGGCCTTGCCTTCCACCAGCTGCGGCTCGAAGGCCTGGATGCCGAGGCGGTGCAGCGTGGGAGCACGGTTGAGCAGCACCGGGTGCTCGGCGATGACCTCTTCCAGCACGTCCCACACCTGCGGGCGCTGGCGCTCCACCATCCGCTTCGCGGACTTGATGTTCTGCGCGTGGTTGAGGTCGACCAGCCGCTTCATGACGAACGGCTTGAACAGCTCGACCGCCATTTCCTTTGGCAGACCGCACTGGTGCAGCTTCAGCTGCGGGCCGACCACGATGACCGAACGGCCGGAGTAGTCGACGCGCTTGCCGAGCAGGTTCTGGCGGAACCGGCCCTGCTTGCCCTTGAGCAGGTCGGACAGCGACTTCAGCGGCCGGTTGCCCGGGCCGGTGACCGGACGCCCGCGACGGCCGTTGTCGAACAGCGCGTCCACGGACTCCTGCAGCATCCGCTTCTCGTTGTTGACGATGATCTCGGGAGCCCCGAGGTCGATCAGTCGCTTGAGGCGGTTGTTGCGGTTGATCACCCGGCGGTACAGGTCGTTGAGGTCGGAGGTGGCGAAGCGGCCACCGTCCAGCTGCACCATCGGACGCAGGTCCGGCGGGATGACCGGCACGCAGTTGAGCACCATGCCGCTCGGGTCGTTGCCGGTGGCCTGGAAGGCCGCCACGACCTTGAGCCGCTTGAGGGCGCGCAGCTTCTTCTGGCCCTTGCCGCTGCGGATGGTCTCGCGCAGCAGCTCGGCCTCGGCGCCGATGTCGAAGGTCGACAGCAGCAGCTGGATGGCCTCGGCACCCATGCCGCCGGTGAAGTACTCGCCGTACCGGTCGTAGAGCTCGCGGTACAGCATCTCGTCGGGGATGAGCTGGCGGGGCTCCAGCTTGGTGAAGGTCTCCCAGATCTCGTCGAGCTTGTCGAGCTCGCGCTGCGCGCGGTCGCGCAGCTGCTTCATCTCGCGCTCGGCGCCTTCCTTGACCTTGCGGCGCTGGTCACTCTTGGCGCCTTCGGCTTCGAGCGCGGCCAAGTCGGCCTCGAGCTTCTGGGCCCGGGCCTCCAGGTCGGCGTCGCGCTGGTCGGCGACGCGCTTGCGCTCGACGCTGATCTCGCTCTCCAGCGTCGACAGGTCGTTGTGCCGCATCTCGGTGTTCACCGAGGTGATCACGTAGGCGGCGAAGTAGATGATCTTCTCGAGGTCCTTGGGGGCCAGGTCGAGCAGGTAGCCCAGCCGGGACGGGACGCCCTTGAAGTACCAGATGTGGGTCACGGCGGCGGCGAGCTCGATGTGGCCCATCCGCTCACGACGCACCTTGGCGCGGGTGACCTCGACGCCGCAGCGCTCGCAGATGATGCCCTTGAAGCGGACCCGCTTGTACTTGCCGCAGTAGCACTCCCAGTCCCGGGTCGGACCGAAGATCTTCTCGCAGAAGAGCCCGTCCTTCTCCGGCTTCAGGGTGCGGTAGTTGATGGTCTCGGGCTTCTTTACCTCGCCGTACGACCACTGGCGGATGTCGTCGGCCGTAGCGAGGCCGATGCGGAGTTCATCGAAGAAGTTGACGTCAAGCACGTCGGGTCTTCTCCCTTGATCGAAAGGTTCTGCCGGGTGTCGGCAGCGGTGCCAGGTTCGGGTCGGACGCCGGTCCGCGAGATCTCCTCCCGCGGACCGGCGGCGAGGTTCAGTGGGCGAGGTCGTCGACCGAGGCCGACTCGTTGCGGGACAGGTTGATGCCGAGGTTGGCCGCGGCACGCTCCAGGTCCTCGTCCTCGCTGTCGCGCATCTCGATGGCCGCACCGTCGCTGGAGAGCACCTCGACGTTCAGGCACAGCGACTGGAGCTCCTTCAGCAACACCTTGAAGGACTCCGGGATGCCCGGCTCGGGGATGTTCTCGCCCTTGACGATCGCCTCATAGACCTTGACGCGGCCGACCACGTCGTCGGACTTGATGGTCAACAGCTCCTGCAGCGTGTAGGCGGCGCCGTAGGCCTGCATGGCCCAGCACTCCATCTCACCGAAACGCTGGCCACCGAACTGCGCCTTACCGCCCAGCGGCTGCTGGGTGATCATCGAGTACGGGCCGGTCGACCGGGCGTGGATCTTGTCGTCCACCAGGTGCGACAGCTTGAGGATGTACATGTACCCGACGGCGATCGGGTACGGGTAGGGCTCCCCGCTGCGGCCGTCGAACAGCTGCGCCTTGCCGTCGGCGCCCACCATGCGCTCACCGTCGCGGTTCGGCCTGGTGGAGGCGAGCAGACCGGTGATCTCCTCCTCCCGCGCACCGTCGAAGACGGGGCTGGCGGTGTTGGTTCCCGGTTCCACCTCGTAGAGGTCGTCGGGCAGGCGCTTGGCCCACTCGGCGTCCCCGTCGATGGACCAGCCCTGCGAGGCGATCCAGCCGAGGTGCGTCTCCAGCACCTGGCCGATGTTCATCCGTCGCGGCACACCGTGGGTGTTCAGGATGATGTCGACCGGGGTGCCGTCCGACAGGAACGGCATGTCCTCGGCGGGCAGGATCTTGCCGATGACGCCCTTGTTGCCGTGGCGGCCGGCGAGCTTGTCGCCGTCCTGGATCTTGCGCTTCTGCGCGACGTAGACCCGCACCAACTGGTTGACGCCCGGGGGCAGCTCGTCGTCGTCCTCGCGGTTGAACACGCGGACGCCGATGACCTTGCCGGTCTCGCCGTGCGGCACCTTCAGCGAAGTGTCGCGGACCTCGCGGGCCTTCTCGCCGAAGATCGCGCGCAGCAGCCGCTCTTCCGGGGTCAGCTCGGTCTCGCCCTTCGGGGTGACCTTGCCGACCAGGATGTCGCCGCCCTGCACCTCGGCACCGATGCGGATGATGCCGCGCTCGTCGAGGTCGGCCAGCACGTCGTCGGAGACGTTCGGAATGTCCCGGGTGATCTCCTCGGCACCGAGCTTGGTGTCGCGCGCGTCGACCTCGTGCTCCTCGATGTGGATCGAGGTGAGCACGTCGTCCTGCACCAGGCGCTGGGACAGGATGATCGCGTCCTCGTAGTTGTGCCCCTCCCACGGCATGATCGCGACGAGCAGGTTCTTGCCCAGCGCCATCTCGCCGTCTTCGGTGCACGGCCCGTCCGCGATGACCTGCCCGACCTCGACCCGGTCGCCCTCGTTGACGATCGGCTTCTGGTTGATGCAGGTGCCGTGGTTGGACCGGGAGAACTTCTGCATCCGGTACGACCGGCGAGTGCCGTCATCGGCCATCACCGTGATGTAGTCGGCGCACAGCTCCTCGACCACACCGGCCTTCTCGGCGGTGATCACGTCACCGGCGTCGACCGCGGCGCGCAGCTCCATGCCGGTGCCCACCAGCGGCGACTCGCTGCGCAGCAGCGGCACCGCCTGGCGCTGCATGTTCGCACCCATCAGGGCGCGGTTGGCGTCGTCGTGCTCCAGGAACGGGATCATCGCGGTCGCGGCGGAGACCATCTGCCGCGGCGAGACGTCCATGTAGTCGATCTCGGTCGGTGCGAGCAGCTCGACCTCGCCGCCCTTGCGTCGACCCAGCACGCGCTCGTCGATGAAGTTGCCGTCCTCGTCGATCGGCGCGTTGGCCTGCGCCTTGACGTAGCGGTCCTCTTCGTCGGCGGTCAGGTAGTCGATCTGGTCGGTGACCCGGCCGTCGACGACCTTGCGGTACGGCGTCTCGATGAAGCCGAACGGGTTGATCCGCGCGAAGGTCGCCAGCGAGCCGATCAGACCGATGTTCGGGCCTTCCGGCGTCTCGATCGGGCACATCCGGCCGTAGTGCGACGGGTGCACGTCGCGGACCTCCATGCCCGCGCGCTCGCGGGACAGACCACCCGGGCCGAGCGCGTTCAGCCGACGCTTGTGCGTCAGGCCCGCGATCGGGTTGGTCTGGTCCATGAACTGCGAGAGCTGCGAGGTTCCGAAGAACTCCCGGATCGCCGCCGTGATCGGGCGGATGTTGATCAGGGTCTGCGGGGTGATCGCCTCGACGTCCTGGGTGGTCATCCGCTCCCGGACGACCCGCTCCATGCGGGACAGGCCGACCCGGACCTGATTCTGGATCAGCTCGCCCACGGTGCGGATGCGCCGGTTGCCGAAGTGGTCGATGTCGTCGACCTCGACCGGCACGGTCGCGCCTTCGCCCTGACCGCGCGCGGGCATCTCGGTCTCGGCGGCGTGCAGCCGGACCAGGTACTCGATCGTGGTGACGATGTCTTCCTCGGTGAGCACGCCGACTTCGTACGGCTCGCCCATGCCGAGCTTCTTGTTGACCTTGTAGCGGCCGACGCGGGCGAGGTCGTAGCGCTTCTCCTTGAAGAACAGGTTCTCCAGGAGCGTCTGCGCGCTCTCCTTCGTCGGCGGTTCGCCCGGGCGCAGCTTGCGGTAGATGTCCAGCAGCGCTTCGTCCGTGCCGGCGGTGTGGTCCTTCTCCAGGGTCGCCATCAGGGTCTCGGAGAAGCCGAACCGCTCGCGGATCGCCTCGGCCGACCAGCCCAGCGCCTTCAGCAGCACGGTGACCGGCTGGCGGCGCTTGCGGTCGATGCGGACGCCGACGGTGTCGCGCTTGTCGACGTCGAACTCCAGCCACGCACCGCGGCTGGGGATGATCTTGACGCTGAAGACGTCCTTGTCCGTGGTCTTGTCGACCGACTGGTCGAAGTAGACACCGGGGGAACGGACGAGCTGGGAGACCACGACCCGCTCGGTGCCGTTGATGATGAAGGTCCCCTTGTTGCTCATCATCGGGAAGTCACCCATGAACACCGTCTGGCTCTTGATCTCGCCAGTGGTGTGGTTGGTGAATTCCGCGGTGACGAACAGCGGGGCCGCATACGTCACGTCCTTGTCCTTGCACTCCTCGACGGAGGCCTTGACCTCGTCGAAGCGTGGGTCGGAGAAAGACAGCGACATCGATCCGGAGAAGTCCTCGATCGGGGAGATCTCGTTCAGGACCTCCTCAAGACCGCCAACCGGATTCTCCTCGCCGGCGTCGACCCGGCGCTGGAACCAGGCCTCGTTACCGACAAGCCATTCGAAGGACTGGATCTGAAGGTCTAGCAGGTTCGGCACGTTCAACGGTTCGCGAATGTTCGCGAACGAGACCCGCTTGGGTGCCCCAGGGATCCCCGACGTGTAGTTGGAAGCTGCAGAGACCTTGGTCGCGCGGGAGACTGCCAAGATGCGTCCTTCCGGGACTCTGAACTGGCTACAGCCGCGTCAGCGAAAGGTGCCCGGCGAATGCGACCGACGGGGTCCGTATCCGCTGTCACACTCCGCTAGCACAGCTGTCAAGGGTGCAATGGCGCCCACGATCCTACGGTCCGGTGCAGGACAGACGGAAAGAGGGCAGCGCAAAGTAGCAGTCTAGCCGGAATCACGCCAGCTGTCGAGGGGGCACACCGATGGCGGCCCAGCCCCGCGTCGAGGACCAGAGTGAACCCGCGCGCGCCGCCAGTCAAGAGATCACGCTTCGATCACCCTCGTGGCGCAAAACACGATCACCGGCCGTGATCGTCGGTGACATGCTTTTGCCTGGTCAGCAGGGTTACCTCCAGGTAACTTCCGGCACTCCGGAGCGACACTCGCGACACCCCTGCGAACGGCCCTTGCGGGCATCCCGGGCATCGGCCCAGGGGTGACGAGCACCTCAACACGCGGGGTCGGCGTCCCTATTCCCGGGACGACTGAAGCCGAACGGAGTCATTCCCGCGAAGCCGCTCTCGATCATTAACGCCTTGTGCTCACATCGACACCAGCGGTCATCGGGATCGCGGAATTCGATGTCCGAATTCCCGATCTCGACCGAGAGACCGATTTGCGCTCGGCCACCCGGCGTGCCGAGAACGGCGCTCGCCGCGATCGACACCGATTACCCGGGTTGCCGGCCAATTCCCCCACTTTCGCCGCGGTGGCCGTTTTCGCCCCGGCTGAGCGATCGGCGCGAATCCCGCCCCAGGCGTCCGCGGTTGCACCTGCGGCCGCGACCCCGGGGCGACACCGGGCCGGCGCGGCTCGACGCGCCGGTGGGCGTCGTCGCACCTGGCACCCGGCTCGTCCTATATGGACACCCGCGGGACGAGCGCGGACCGCGCAGGGGGGCCACACCCGACCAACGGGAACGGCGACCACGACGACGTCCGCGGCGGGGACTACGGCGTCAGCCGACTCGCACCGCAGCCGACCGACCTCGAGGCTGTCGTTGCCACTTTGTGGTAGTCGTGAGTATTAATGGTTGCAAGAACAACAACTGTCCTCCCGGGCCGAGCACTTTCTCCCGTCGCGACGATGCGACGGATGTTGCCGGTGGGCACAACTGCCAATCGGCACGATCTCAGGTGACGCACGTGGGCTACTCGACGACCGCGTCCGCCGGTAGCGTGATACGCCCCACCGCGCCCCGACGCATACCCCCGGTGGGCAGGCCACAGGAGAACGAACCGATGACAGACGACCGCGCGAACGAGCGGTTCAGCGGGCTGCAGCGTTGGACAGGGGGGCCGGAACGCAGCGGCTCCAGCTCCAGCTGGTTCTCCGGCGAGCAGGACGCCGTCACGCACCAACCCCGGCAACCCCCGCAAACCCCGGAAGCGGCGGCACCGGAACCCCCGCGCAGTGCCGAGCAGCGCTACGCCGACGCCGTCGCGGCGATGAACAAGATCGTCACCACCCTGGACTTCGACCAGCTGCCCTGGGTCACCGAGGTGCTCCGCGCCACCGCCGGCGTGGTACGCGAAACCGACCCGGCGCGCGCGGGCGTGCTCAACAACCTGGGCAGCGCGGCACAGCTGACGCACCTGCGCAGCGGCGCGCTGGCCGACCTCGAAGAAGCGATCTCCCACTACCGGTCGGCGACGGCTGCGGCGCACAGCAGCGACAACGACCGGATGCTCTATCAGTGCAACCTCGCGCTGGCGCTCACCGACCTGGCGGGCAAGACCGGCAGCGCCACCGCCGCCGCGGAGAGCGCGCAGGTCGCGCGGGAGGCCGTCGGGCAGACTCCGCGCCGCGACCAGCGGCGGGCGATGGCACTGGTCCGGCTCGCCAACTCGTTGAAGCTGCACGCCCTGCTGGCCGACGCGCCGGAGTCTGACGACGAGTCGATCGACGTGTTCCGGGAGGCCGTCCGGATCTCCCCGGCGAACGACCCGACGACCTCCGAGCTGCTGATCAACCTCGGGGCGGCGCTGCTGCGCCGGTTCGAGCGGGGCGGCTCGTCCGAAGACCTGGACGAGGGCATCAAGCACCTCGGGTCCGGCGCGGGAGCTCTCGCCGACGGCGAACCGCGGCGCGCCGCCCTTTGCCACCTGGCGAACGCGCTGCGGCTACGGTTCCAGCAGAACGGGGACCTGACCGACCTCAACTCGGCGATCAGCGAGCTGATCGGCGTGCTCGGGGTGCTCGACGGCGGGAATCCGCTGCTCGGCACGGCGGTGTGGCACCTCGCCGCGGCCACCGTCGAGCACGTGGACGCCACCGGCGAGGCCAGCCAGCTGCGCCGCGTGCTGCGGCCGATCGCCCCGGCGGTGCGCGCGATGTCGCCCGACGACCCGAGCCGCGCGGTCGCCCTCACCGGTTACGCGACCCTGCTGCGCAGGCACTTCCTGCACGGCGCGGAGGCCAAGGTGCTGGACACCGCGGTCACCGCTGGGGACGCAGGGTTGGAGGCGGCGGCCGGCGACCAGCGCGACGCGGTGTTGAACTCGCTGATCAGCACGCTGATCAGCCGCTTCGAGCACCACGGCGACAGCGCCGACCTGGACCGGGCCGCCGAACTCGCGCGCGAGGCCTTGAAGGGCGACGTGGCCGCGCGGCCCGCGGCCTGGACGCAGCTCGGCATCGTGTCGGCGCACCGGTTCCGGACGAGCGCCAAGACGCGGGACATCGAGGCCGCGATCGAGCTGTTCGACCAGGCGCTCATCGCGATACCGCAGAACGCGCACTCCCGCGCGGGAGTGGCGATCCACCTCGGTCGCGCGCTGCAGACGCTCTACCAGCGCACCTCCCGCCGCCGGTACTACCGGTGGGCACGCAAGGTGCTGATGGAGGCGGCCGAGCAGCCCAACGCCCCTGCCGACCAGCGGCTTCGGGCGGCGGGACTCGCGGGCCGGATCTGCGCACAGGCGCACCGGTGGCCGGAGGCGCTGGAGTCGTTCGAGCTCGCGGTCGACCTGCTGCCGCTGGTCACGCGCGGCAAGCGGGTCGTCGCGTCGCCGACCGCGCAGCAGCGGTGGGCGTCGATCGCGGCGGACGCCGCGGCGTGCGCGTTGGAGAACGGCGAGCCCGAGCGGGCCGTGGAACTGCTGGAGCACGGGCAGACGGCGATCCTGGCGGACTTCCTGCCGACCGGCGGGGAACTAGGCGCGCTGCACCGCTCCCACCCGGACCTCGCGGACGAGGTGGTCCGGTTGCGGAGGCTGCTGGACCGCCCGGCGGACGAACCGGTGCTCACCGGGTCCGACGACCGGATGCGGCTGGCGCGCACGTGGGACGAGCTGGTCGCGGAGATCCGCGCCGTGCAGCCGAGGCATCTGCTGCGCACGCCGTTCGCGGAGCTGGCCACCGCGGCGCAGGACGGTTCCGCGGTGCTGGTCAACCTCAGCCGCTACCGGTCGGACGCGCTGGTGATCATCGCGGGGCGGGTGCTGACCGTGCCGCTGCCGATCGCCGATCCGGAAACCGCGGCCGAGCGCGCGGCCGACCTGCTGGCCGCCGCGCAGGAGGACGACCACGGGACGCTGTCCGACGCCCTCGACTGGACCTGGGACCGCATCGCGCGGCCGGTCCTGGATCGGATGGGCTATCTGCGCGAGCCGGAGCTCGGCGCCCGGTGGCCCAGGGTGTGGTGGAGCGCCCTCGGCGCGATGGCGTTCCTGCCGGTGCACGCGGCGACCGCGCGAACCGGCGAGTCCACTTTGGACCGGGTTGTGTCGTCGTACACCCCGACGTTGGGCTGCCTGCTCCGGGCGGGCAAGCGACCGGTGCCGACGGGCGGCACGGCCCTGGTCGCGGCCGGGTCGGCGCTGCAGGTCGGGCGGGAACTGCCGCCGCAGAACCAGGTTCTGGCGCAGCACTGGCCGTCGGCGGAAATCCTGTCGGTGGAGAGCACCAGCGCGGCGGAGATGCTGCAGGTGCTGCCGCAGCACCCGTGGCTGCACGTGTGCGAGCCGAGCTCCCAGTTCCCGGCGCAGCCGGCGGCGGGCCTGCTGCTGGACCGCGAGTCCCCGCAGCGGCCGCTGGGCCTGGTCGAGCTGGGCCAGGTGGCGCTCGACGAGGCGGAGTTCGGCTACCTCGGCCAGTGCGCGACGGCGGCGGATCCGCCGTGCGGGGCGGCGGTGTCGCTGCCGGGAGCACTGGGCTTCGCGGGCTTCACGCACGTCATCGGCACCCTGTGGGAGATCGACGAGGGCAGCGCGGTGCAGGTGCACGCGGACGTCTACGCGGCGGTGTTCGGCGGCGAGGAGTACGACACGGACGGCTCGGCCTACGCCCTGCACAACGCGGCCCGGAACCTCCGCGCCCGTTACCCGGACGAGCACTGCCTCTGGTCAGCCCACGTCCACATCGGACCATGACGGCGTGCCGCTGCTTCAGCCGGCGGCGCGGACTTCGACGATCCGGTTCATTGCGCATCTTGGTCGACGAACAAGCGCTGAGTCGCCAGGTGGTCGTGAGTGCGAAAACCGGCCCAAACCCGCTTAGAGCCTGTCGGCGAATGCCGTCCGCGCCTTGGAAGCGGCGGAGCCGCTTGCATTCACCTTGCCAAGACGACCATCGGCGGGTTCTGAGAGGTTTTCTGGCGAGGACGGCCCCTCCGCCGTGTATTGGACATACATCAGGAGGGGCACCCGCAGTCCAGGGAAGCTCTCAGGTTCCGCTAAGCGACCACCCACCCAGACCACTCACCAACAGGCTCTTACGTACTCACGACACCGGGTCACCGATTGGGGTAGCGCTCAGCCCACTCTGCTTCGCGTCGGCCAGGGGGTTGCGGTGGCCGAGGTTCCAGAAGAGCTCGTCGGCTACGTCCTGCACCAAGTCGCCGGCGTCGAGTGCTTCGACCCATTCGCGGGGCAGCCCCGCGACACCTGGCCTCGCACCGACGAGCGCGCCAGTGATGGCACCGATGTCGGCAGTTCCGAGAAGATTTGTCCGGCAGACGCAATTTCGCAATTCCACGAAACAAAAGAAGGCGGTCACCCGCAACAGCGAGTGCCCGCCTTCTTACAGCGAGTCAGCTGCTCACTTGAGGGAGACCGAAGCGCCGGCCTCTTCCAGCTTGGCCTTGGCCTCGTTGGCCTTCTCCTTGTCGACCTTCTCCAGGATCGGCTTCGGGGCGCCCTCGACGAGCTCCTTGGCCTCCTTCAGGCCCAGGCCCGAGACGATCTCGCGGACGACCTTGATGACCTGGATCTTCTTTTCGCCGGCACCCTCGAGGATGACGTCGAACTCGTCCTGCTCCTCAGCGGCCGGGGCAGCGCCGGCGGCCGGGCCGGCCACGACCGCGGCCGGGGCGGCGGCGGTGACGTCGAAGGTCTCCTCGAACTGCTTCACGAACCCCGACAGCTCCAGGAGGGTCATCTCCTTGAAGACGTCCAACAGCTCTTCGTTGCTCAGCTTCGCCACGGCGGCGTTCCTTTCCGTTTGATGCCCGGGCACCGGCAGTGTCCGGGTGGGGTTCTGCTACAACCGACAACCACGTCCACTGGGGACTCAGGCGTCGGCGTCGCCCTTCTTCTCCTGCAGGGCGACAGCCAACCGAGCCACCTGGGTCGCCGGCGCGGCGAACAGCGCGGCGGCCTGGCCCATCTTGGCCTTCATGGCACCGGCCAACTTGGACAGGGTGACCTCGCGGGAGTCGAGGTCGGCAATGCTCTCGACCTCGTTCACGGACAGCGCGCGGCCGTCCATGTAACCGCCCTTGATCACCAGGGCATTGTTGTCCTTGGCGAATTCACGCAGAGCCTTGGCCGCGTCGACCGGCTCGCCCTCCACGAAGGCGATCGCGGTCGGGCCGACGAACAGGTCGTCGAGGCCCTCGACGCCGGACTGCTCGGCGGCACGCTTGACCAGCGTGTTCTTCGCGACACGGTACGTCGTGCCCACACCGAGGGCACGGCGCAGCTCAGACAGCTGCGCCATGGACAGCCCGCGGTACTCGGTCACGACTGCAGCGGTCGCGGTGTTGAACCGCTCCGCGATCTCGCTGACCGCATCAACCTTGTCGGGCTTCGCCATGTCGCCTCCTCTCTATTTCCGACTGTGATCCGCATCCAGCCGGTCCTGAGACGACAAAACGCCCCGGCGCAGCAAGCACGGGGCGTCAAGATCATGGGCGCGCTGAGCACGCAACGATAGCCTCGTCCCTCCTGCGCGGGCCGCCCGCATCTCACGGGACCTTAGTTCTCCCCGCCCCTCGCGGAGCACGGAGAAGACCAGCGGTCTTGGGTGGAACCTCGACCAGGATACGCGACCCGATTCCACGCCCGCCAGGCACCCCGGCTCCGGCGGGTACAAGACCCTCCCGACGAAGTTCGCAGCTCGGGCGCGCGCCCGCGAGATACCGGATCACCGGTGGTGACCTCGGCCCCACGGGCGGGCATCATGTGGGGCGTGGCTGATCAGAACGAGTCGCACCGCCCGGAGCCCGGCGCCAACCTGCCGGCGAAACCGCACTCGGCGGAGGTCGTCGACGCCGAAGTCGTGGAGAGCTCGGTCGTCGAAAGCGACTTCGTGGCCGCCGATCCGCACAAAGCCCCGCCTGTCGGCCCGCAGCAACCCGCCGACGACGCGGAATTCCGCCAGTACCAGCAGTTCCGGGAATTCCAGAAGTTCCGCGAATGGCAGCAGTCGCAAGGCGGCGACGTCGCGCCCCCGCCTCCCGCCGCGCCTCCGGCGGCGACGCCGAAGAAGCCCTGGTGGAAGCGGGCGCTGGGACTGCTGCGCTACAAACTGGTCCGCCGCCTCATCTACTTGCTGCTGGCCCTGCTGCTGCTCAACTACCTGTACAACAGCCTGACCGCCTCCTTCTTCGGCGGCTCCGGCGGCGACAGCACCGGCACCGGTAGCAACGGCGTGCCGATCGACTCGGTGCCGGTGAAGTCGGAGAACCCGCAGCAGGCGGTTCGCGGCGTCTACAACTGGCTGCGCGGGCCGAGCCCGGAACGGACCTGCGACCTGTTCGACGCCACGGGCAAGTCCGGCTTCGCCGCCGCTCACCAGGCCCCGGACTGCGCCACCGCGGCGCGCCAGGTGCACGGCCAGATCGCCGACCCGAACGCCTACGCCAACCCGAAGTTCGACCACAACGCGGTGACGATCGTCGGCCCGGAGGCCCAGGTCCTCGGCTGCCGGATGCAGGTCAACGGCGGGCCCCGGCTCGGCAGCTTCAAGCTCACCCAACAGCCCGACGGCGGCTGGGCGATCAGCGCCTACACCCTCCAAACCTCTAGCTGCGGCGGCTGATCGACGAGGATCGCGCAATTTCGCGAGAAATTGACGTTCACCCGGGTGAACGTCAATTTCTCGCGAAATTGGCCCCGCCAGCCCCGCCAGCCCCCCGCTGGCCGCCCGCCGGCCGCCCGCCGGCCGCCCCCCTGCCGATCGGTGCCTGGAAAGCGGGAAGGGCGGGCCGCTCCGGGGAGCGGCCCGCCCTTTCCGGCGGAACTTCGGGTATCAGGCCGAGGCCGTGATGCCGCGAGTCGCGTTCGGATCGACCGGGATGCCCGGGCCCATCGTGGTGCTGAAGGTGACCTTCTTCAGGTACCGGCCCTTCGACACCGACGGCTTGGCGCGCAGGATCTCATCCAGCGCCGCCGCGTAGTTCTCCACCAGCTTTTCGGTGTCGAAGGACGCCTTGCCGATGATGAAGTGCAGGTTGGCCTGCTTGTCGACGCGGAAGTTGATCTTACCGCCCTTGATGTCCGCGACCGCCTTGGTGACGTTCGGGGTGACGGTGCCGGTCTTCGGGTTCGGCATAAGGCCGCGCGGGCCCAACACCCGAGCGATCTTGCCGACCTTGGCCATCTGGTCCGGGGTGGCGATCGCCGCGTCGAAATCGAGCCAGCCGCCCTGAATGCGCTCGATCAGGTCCTCGGAACCAACCGCGTCCGCCCCGGCGGCCTCGGCCTCGGCGGCCTTGTCCCCGACGGCGAACACGATGACGCGGGCAGTCTTACCAGTGCCGTGCGGCAGGTTCACGGTGCCGCGGACCATCTGGTCTGCCTTGCGGGGGTCGACGCCCAGCCGCAGCGCCACCTCGACGGTGGCGTCGTACTTGACCTTGGCGGTCTTCTTCGCCAGCTCGGCCGCTTCCGTCGGCGCGTACAGCCGCGCGCGATCGATCAGCTCGGCCGCCTGCTGGTATGCCTTGCTGCGCTTTGCCATTTCTGTCCCTATCCCAGGTGGATCAGTTGTGGTTGGTCGGGCTGCGCTGGAGCCCTCCCACACGCCGTTTCCGGCTCGGTCAGCCCTCGACCGTCAGGCCCATCGACCGGGCGGTGCCAGCGATGATCTTGGCGGCCTGATCGATGTCGTTGGCGTTGAGGTCCGCCATCTTGGTCTGCGCAATCTCGCGGACCTGGTCCATGGAGACCTTGCCGACCTTGGTCTTGTGCGGCTCGCCGCTGCCCTTGGCCACGCCCGCCGCCTTGAGCAGCAGCTTGGCCGCCGGCGGGGTCTTCAGCGCGAAGCTGAAGGAGCGGTCTTCGAACACGGAGATCTCGACCGGCACGACGTTGCCACGCTGGCTCTCCGTGGCGGCGTTGTAGGCCTTGCAGAACTCCATGATGTTGACGCCGTGCTGACCCAGCGCCGGGCCGACGGGCGGGGCCGGGTTGGCCTGGCCGGCCTGGATCTGCAGCTTGATGATCGCTGCGAGCTTCTTCTTCTTGGGCGGCATGTTTGCTTCCTGTGTCTTCGCTATCCGGTTGCCCGGCCCCACCTAGTGGCGGGGCCGAATCTGGCGAGACCACGAAACGGTGGCTTCGCCCGGTTCTGCGCGCGGGTCCTGCCAGATCCGCGCGCAGCCGCCGCGCTCCCGCACCGCGGGAGGGCGGTCAGATCTTGGAAACCTGGTTGAACGACAGCTCAACCGGGGTTTCGCGGCCGAAGATCGACACCAGCACCTTGAGCTTCTGGGCGTCCGGGTTGACCTCGTTGATCGTCGCGGGCAGCGTCGCGAACGGCCCGTCCATGACGGTCACGGACTCGCCGACCTCGAAGTCGACCTCGACCGCGGGCTTGGCGGCGGCCTGCGCGGCGCCCTTCTTGCCCGGCTCGCCCTTCTTCTCCTCGACCTGCGGCGCGAGGAACTTCAGCACCTCGTCGATGGTCAGCGGCGACGGCTTGGAAGTGGCGCCGACGAAGCCGGTGACACCCGGCGTGTTGCGCACCGCGCTCCAGGACGCGTCGTTTAGCTCCATCCGAACCAGGATGTAGCCGGGCAGCACCTTGCGCTGCACCAGCTTGCGCTGGCCGTTCTTGATCTCGGTGACCTCTTCGGTCGGCACCTCGACCTGGAAGATGAAATCCTCGACGTCGAGCGTCTGGGCCCGCGTTTCGAGGTTGGTCTTGACCTTGTTTTCGTAGCCTGCGTAGGAGTGCACGACGTACCAGTCGCCGGGCGCGCGTCGCAGCGCTGCGCGCAGCTCCTCGACCGGGTCGGGCTCCGCGGCCGCTTCCTCACCGGCTTCGCCGGTCTCGTCAGCATCCGGGGCCTCCTCGGCCTCGGCTGGCGCCTCGGTCTCGTCGGCCGAACCGGTGTCCTCGCCGGAGTCGGCGCCGTCGGCGGAATCGACTGCGTCGACCGAGTCCGCGGTCGCCTCGGCCTGCTCGGCCTCGGGCTGCACCTGCTCGTCGGTGAGGCCGGTGGATTCCTGGCCCTCGTGGGAGGTCACAGTCGGTCTCGCTTCCTCTCGTGCGTTGCGTGCCGGGTCGTCGTTCCGCCGCCGGCACCACCTAGCGCGGGGCCGGAGATGTTCAGCCGGAGCCGAACAGCCAGCCCACACCCTTGGCGAAGAGCACGTCCACGCCGGCCACGAACGCCACCATGATGCTGACGAAGACCAGCACCACGAGGGTGTAGGTCGCCAGCGCCTTGCGCGTCGGCCAGATGACCTTACGCAGTTCGGCGACGACCTCGCGCAGGAAGCGTCCGATCTTCCGGAACAGCGAAACCCGGCCCTGTCGGCCATCCCGCGACGGGGTCGGCCGACCCTTCGACTCAGTTGTGCGGGTCGAGTTCACTTCGCCCGAACCCGACTCGCCGGACCGGCCCTTGCGACCGGCCGGGCGGGCGGAAGCGCGGCGCTCGCGCCGCGCCGCGGCGCTGGACGGACGGGCGGCGTTCTCGCGCGCTCCGTCCTGCTCCTGCTCGCGGTCCTCGCTCACGCCCATCCTCCGCTCACCGTCGCATCGACGCAGGGGTGACAGGACTTGAACCTGCAACCTGCGGTTTTGGAGACCGCTGCTCTGCCAATTGAGCTACACCCCTTTGCGGCCCTGGAACTCGACCGCATTCGGGACGCCCACCACCGGCCGTGGAACCGGGGTTCCACGGTGTTCAGGCATCCCAGGTACGAAAGTGTACGGCACGCCGACGACCTTGCTCCAACGGCACCCCCCGGTACGGGTCCATGAACAACTTCGCCGCTGGTGGGGAGCGTGTCCGACGACACGCCGGGTCTGCCAGGATGCTGTCATGGCCGCACCTCAGACAGACCAAGGGACCAATGCGCGGGTGTCCGCGCGGATCGGCGGGATCAGCGAGTCCGCCACGCTGGCCGTGGACGCCAAGGCGAAGGCGCTCAAGGCCGCCGGCCGGCCGGTGATCGGCTTCGGCGCCGGTGAGCCGGACTTCCCGACGCCGCAGCCGATCGTCGACGCCGCGATCGCCGCCTGCTCCGATCCGAAGAACCACCGCTACAGCCCAGCAGCCGGCCTGCCGGAGCTGCGCGAGGCCATCGCCGCGAAGACCCTGCGCGACTCCGCCTACACCGTGCAGGCCAGCCAGGTGTTGGTGACCAACGGCGGTAAGCAGGCCGTCTACCAGGCTTTCCAGACGCTGCTCGACCCGGGCGACGAGGTACTGCTACCGGCGCCGTACTGGACCACCTACCCGGAGGCGATCACCCTGCCGGGTGGTGTTCCGGTGGTGGTGTCCGCCGACGAGTCGACCGGCTATCTGGTGTCCGTCGAGCAGCTGGAGGCCGCGCGGACCCCGCGCACCAAGGTGCTGCTGTTCAACTCGCCGTCCAACCCGACCGGCGCGATCTACCCGCCGGAGCAGGTCGAGGCGATCGGCCGCTGGGCCGTCGAGCACGGCATCTGGGTGGTCACCGACGAGATCTACGAGCACCTGGTCTACGGCGACGCGCGGCACGTGTCGATGCCCGCCGTGGTGCCGGAGCTCGCCGACACCTGCGTGGTGCTCAACGGGGTCGCCAAGACCTATGCCATGACCGGCTGGCGGGTGGGCTGGATGATCGGCCCGCCGGACGTCATCAAGGCCGCCACGAACCTGCAGTCGCACCTGTCGTCGAACGTCGCCAACGTCTCGCAGCGGGCCGCGCTGGAGGCCGTCAGCGGATCGCTGGACGCGGTGCTGGAGATGCGCTCGGCGTTCGACCGCCGCCGCCGCAAGATCGTCGAGCTGCTCTCGGCGATCCCCGGCGTCAGCTGCCCGGAGCCGCAGGGCGCGTTCTACGCCTACCCGTCGGTGAAGGGCCTGCTGGGCAAGGAGATCCGCGGCGTCCGCCCGCAGACGAGCGTGGAGCTGGCGAGCCTGGTCCTGGAGCAGGCCGAGGTCGCGGTGGTGCCGGGCGAGGCGTTCGGCACGCCGGGCTACTTCCGCCTCTCCTACGCCCTTGGTGACGAGGACCTCGTCACCGGTGTGACCCGGATGGCGGAACTCCTCGGCGAAGCCAAGTAGTCGTTCAACGGGTGAAGGGCACCTCCGGCCGGCGTCGCCGGTCGGAGGTGCCCTTCACTTTTAACGCGATCGAGGGGACGTGGGACCCGTTCGTGGGTCGAATGGGGGCACTCGCGCCCCGGTTATCCGGTCACTCGGAGAGGCGGACGGTGGCCGTGGCGCCGCCGAGGACTCCCTGGTCCGCGCTGCGGGCCGTGATGTTGACCTTGACCGTGCCGTCCTCGTTCTTCTTCGCGATCTTGCCCGACACCTCGACCAGCGCGCCGGTGCCGTCGTCGGGGACCACGACGGGCCGGGTGAACCGCACGCCGTAGTGCACGATCGCGCCCGGATCGCCGGTCCACTCGCTCACCAGGCGACCGGCGACGGCCATCGTGAGCATGCCGTGGGCGATCACGTCCGGCAGGCCGACCCCGGTGGCGAACCGCTCGTTCCAGTGGATCGGGTTGAAGTCGCCGGAGGCGCCCGCGTAGCGGACCAGGTCGGCGCGGGTGAGCGGCACGCTCAGCGCCGGCAGTTGGTCGCCGACGGCGACCTCGGACATCCGCGCGCTCATGCCAGTTCCGCCTCTCCGCGTTTCACAGTTGTGGTTACGTCCGGCTCAATCTCGCATTTCGCGGTTTCTTGTGGCTGGTTTGCGTCACGTTCCCCTGAGGTGCGGTTGAGGAGGACTCGGGTTGACACAGGGCTACTCATGCGCCCTCCCCCTCTTCGGTGGTGCCGCGGGCCACGAGCGTCGACTTCGCGGTGCACACCGGCTCGCCGTCGACGGTGCCGATCTCGGCCCGCACCGTCAGGAAGTCGTTGCCCGCGCGGGCATTTATGCCGTCCACGTGCACCACCGTGACGAGCCGGTCACCGGCCCGGATCGGCCGGTGGTGGGTGAAGTCCTGCTGCCCGTGCACCACGCGGCTGTAGTCCAGGCCGAGCTGCGGGTCCTCGACGATCGCGTCGTGCGCGGCCATCGAGAGGATCACCGCGAAGGTCGGCGGCGCGATCACGTCCGGGTATCCGGCGGCCTTGGCGGCGTCGGCGTCGCGGTACAGCGGGGAGTCGTCCTTGATCGCCGCGGCGAACTCGCGGATCTTCTCCCGGCCCACCTCGTAGGGCGCGGTGGGCGGGTACTCACGTCCGATGAATGACTGGTCAAGCGGCACGCCCGCAGGCTACCCGACCAGGTGAAGGCCACCCGCGCCCAAGCAACCGGAGCACGGGCGCCCTCACCGAACCCAATCCAGGCGGCGATCCACGCGGCGCCCTCGCTCACTACGATCACCAGGTGCCGGAATGCAAGAAGCCCGCCCCCTGCCGGGGACGGGCTCGAAGCTTCGACCAGGAACTGGTCGATGATCAGGCGGGAGGGCGGCACCCCACGCGAGGAGCCGACCACCGCACCGTGCGGGCTGGGGGCTCGGCCCCCAATTAACGCCCTGACCGAGCCCCGGCGAAGCGCGAAGCACGAGCAGGACTCGCCCGATCGGTCAGCGGGTTTCCTTGTGCAGCTTGTGCGTACCGCAGTTCGGGCAGAACTTCTTCATCTCCAAGCGGTCCGGGTCGTTGCGCCGGTTCTTGTTGGTGATGTAGTTGCGGTGCTTGCACTCCTCGCACGCCAGCGTGATCTTGGGTCGAACGTCGGTGGCGGCCACGGGGGTGCCTTTCTGTCTCGGTGGTACTCCGGAACGGTTCGCTGGAGACCCGAGCGAACCCGTGACTGGTAGCGGTGGCCGGACTTGAACCGGCGACACAGCGATTATGAGCCGCTTGCTCTACCGACTGAGCTACACCGCCATGCTGAAAACCTAGGTGCACGCACCTGGCGTCTCAGCCGACGCAGGATATCCCACGCAAAACAGCCACAGCACCCAGTTTACCGAGCACCGCAGCTGCCTTTCGAGCCCCAATACGGAATCGAACCGTAGACCTTCTCCTTACCATGGAGACGCTCTGCCGACTGAGCTATTGGGGCGTTTCCTTGCGGAACGTCTAGAACTTTACACACCACCCGCACCCCCTCGAAACAGGGGGTCCGTTCACGTGAAAACACTGGTCACGGCGCGGTTTTCGGGCCAGGAGCGACAGGAACCACCGATAGCCGGCCTCAGTGCAGGAGTGTGAGGACGGTCTCGGATCGGGCACCGCGGTCGCGCTTGGTGCGGGCCTGCAGCCACGCCTCGAACCGCTCCTCGGACAGCGGCCGCGAGATCAGGTAGCCCTGGGCGACGTCGCAGCCCATCTTCACGAGCTGGTCGCGCGCGGCGTCGTCCTCCACGCCCTCGGCGACCACCGCCAGGTCCAGCGAGTGCCCGAGCTCGACGATGGAGCGGACCACGGCCATGTCGCCGAGGTCGGTGCCCATGCCGAGCACGAAGCTCTTGTCGATCTTCACCTCGTCCACCGGCAGCTGCCGCAGGTAGGCCAGCGACGAGTACCCGGTGCCGAAGTCGTCCACCGCCAGCACCACGCCCATCGCGTGCAACCGACGCAGCAACGGCAGCGAGCGCTCCGGGTCGGCCATCACGCCGGACTCGGTCAGCTCGAAGGTGAGCAGCTCCGGCGGGATGTCGTGTCGCACCAGCGCCTCGCCGACCCGGTCCGGGAAGGTCTCGTCGGCGAGGTTGTGCACCGACAGGTTCACCGCCACCGACATCCGCAACCCGCGGTCCATCCACTGCCGGATCTTGACCAGCGAGCACTCCATGACGAAAAAGGTGAGCGCGTCGACCAGGCCGGTCGCCTCCACCAGCGGCACGAACTCGTCCGGGTCCAGCCGCCCGTACTCCGGGTGCGACCAGCGCACCAGCGCCTCGGCGCCCACCACCTGGCGGACAGGCAGCGCGACCTTCGGCTGGTAGTGCACCTCGACCTGTCCGGAGTCCAGCGCCTGCCGGAACTGGGTGACCAGCTGGAAGCGGCGCAGGAAGACCTGGCCCATCGCGGGGGCGTAGCCACGCACGCCGTCCTCGCCGTTGCGGGCCGCCCGGACCGCGACATCGGAGCGCTGCAGGAGGGTGTCGATATCGGTCTCGCACTCGCCGTCCGCAGGCGCGGACGAGGCGTACCCGGCGACGCCTGCGGCCTCCACCACGATGCGGTCCAGCGGGTACGGCTCGGCGATCACCTCGCGCAGATGCCGGGCGAACTCGTGCGCCTGGGCCTCGCTGTGGTCCAGCAGGAGCACCGCGAAGGAGTTCGCTTCGAGCCGGGCCAGCGGCGCCTCTCCCAGCGCCTCCTGCATCCGCCGCCCGGCGGCGACGATCATCCGGTCGCCCCAGGTGTAGCCGAGGGCCTCGCTGACCGTGGTGAGCACGTCGAGGTCCACCCGCAGCACGACCACGGTGCGCCCGTTGTGCAGTTCCTCGGCCGCCATCTCGCGGAATCCGGTGCGGTTGAGCAGTCGGGTCAGCGGATCGTGGTAGGCGTCGTGGCGCAGCCTCGCGAGCAGCCGCCGGTTGTCCATCGCGGTCGCGAGATGGCTCGCCAGGGTGTGCAGCAGCCGCACGTCGGCCCGGCCGAAGCCGCGCCACCGGCTGACCCGGTCGTGCACCTCGACGGCACCGAGCAGCTGGCTCGCGCCGCGCAGCGGCACGACCAGCGCCTCGTACGCGCCGCGTTGGCGCAGCGCCCGCCGCACCTCTTCGGGCGCCTCCAGCGTCCGGAAGGAACGCACGTGGCTGCCCGGCAGCTGGAGCAGCGGGTCGTCGCGCAGCGCCGAGGGCGCGGCCTGTTCCGCCAGCTCGGGCAGCGGTGCGCCCGCGACCAGCGTGCTGACCTCCCCGCTGGGGTTCAGCCGCAGCCGCAGCACCACCCGGGTCGCGTTGAGCTGCTCCCGAATCCGCTCCGCGACCGGCTCCCACTCGCTGACCGACACCTCCGGCTCGCCGGCGACGGAGTCGGACGGGCCGTGCGGGGCGGTCTGCCCGGAGCGGGCCACACTGAGGCTGACGTCGCTGAGCGCCTCCAGGTCGCGCTGCTCGCGCAGCAGGCCGGAGTAGGCGCGGTACAGGCCGATCACGGCCACCGCGACCAGCGCCACCAGCAGCCAACCCCACGGGGTGCTGATCGAGACCTCGTAGCCAACCAGACCGACCGACGTGTTGAGCAGGCCCACTGCCAGCGTGTTCACCGCGAGCCGCACCCCCGCGGACACCCGCATCGCGCCGCCCAGCACGTGCAGCGCGGCGAGCGCGAAAGCGCAGCTGATCAGCGGCGAGGTCAGGGTTCCGAGGACCGGGCCGAACCAGGCCGGGGCCACCCCGGCCAGCGCCAGGCTGACCGCGTTGGCCACCGCGAACGGCACCGCGATCTCCAGGCCCAGTACGCCCGCGTTGTAGACCACGTGGGTGGCCGCACGACGCCCGACCTGCGCACCGAGCCCGGCCAGCAGGTTCGCCGCGAGCACCACCTCGAACGGCACCGTCAGCAGCCCGAGGATCAGCGGGATCTCGGTGAACGAGATGGTCCAGCCGACCCGCTTCACGTCGACGTCGATGGTCAGCTGCTCGGCCAGCAGGAAGCCCATGGCCAGCAGCGGCCCGATGAACAGCAGGTCGGAGCGGTATTGGAAGGGCAACCACGCCGAGGTCGCCGCGGAGGCGAGCACGCCGACGCCGAGCACCGCGAAGGAGAAGCCGGTGAACATCCGGCGCCGGACCGGATCCACCTCGGCGCGCACCGGCGGGCGAGCAGCCTCCAGGCTGGATTGCGGAGCGAGGGAGCGGTGACGCTCGATCATCCACGCTCCTCCCACCCGGTGGCACGGGCGCACCCACACGATTGCCGTCGCCGATCGTGACGCACTACAGCACGGATCACCAGGGGCCAATGGCTCCCGCCGGATGTGCCGGACGCACGCACCGGCGTTGGATCCACGTGCTCCGCGATGGCATGATCGCCCGGCGCCGCGAGTTGACCTGCAAAGACATCACAGCTTTCAACTAGCACCACGATCCGTGGGGCTTCGCGAAGCGCGAGCGCAGCACTTTGTGATGATCCCCGCACCAACCGATCGGCCCGAACACCGTACGCAATCGGCGGAAGCGGACCGTTACTGCTGCAGCCCGAACTCGTCCAGGAAATCCCGGATCGCGCAGTCCAGATCGGCCAGCCCCGATTCCTCCACCGGGAGGTGGCCGGCGCCCTTGAGCGACGCGAAGCGGGTGGGCGCGGCGATCCGGTCGAAAAACTGCCGGGACAGCAGCGGCGGCGTCCACCGGTCTTCGTCGGGGTGCGCCAGCAGCAGCGGCGGCCCCGCGTAGTCCTCCGGCGCCACGGCCGGCGGCGCGGCCAGGCAGCTGCGGGCGAAGCCGAGCGTCAGCCAGCTGCCGCCGCCGATGGTGTCGGCCCACACCAGGTTGGCGAACTGGCCGTGGTTGGACGCCGCGGCGATGTTCGACAGCCAGTGCACCGGGACCCGCGCCGTCGAGAACGGCTTCGGGATCAGCGCCAGCAGCCCGGCCCACTGGGCCATTTCCGGCCGGGCCGCGAGCCGTCGCCGGACCTCGTCGCGCTGCGGGTCGGCCAGGCAGGTGGCGATGACCCCGGCCACCGCGCCGCCGGCCTTGGCGGCGACGTCGTAGGCGAGCCGGCCACCGGTGCTGATGCCGAGCAGCACGATCGGCCGTTCGTCGCGGGACCGCTCGTGCTCGACCAGATCCAGCACGCAGGACACCCAGTCCTGGAAGGTGATGCCGCGCCGGGGCGTGGCGGTCAGCCCGAAGCCGGGCAGGTCGGGGGCGATGAATTCGAGGTCTACCAGCGACGGCAGCCGCCCGTACGGGGCGAGCATGCGGCCGTAGGTGCCGACTCCGTGCAGCGCGATCAGCTTGGCCGACGCGTGCGGGCGGGCGATGCGGTCGAGGTGCACCACGGTGCCGCGCCACGGCAACCACTGCTCGGCGGGCGCGTTCTCCTCGGTGATCCGGAGCGCACCGGGGAAGAAGTCCTGGTAACGGAGCCAGTACTGCTGATCGCGGTAGCCGGGGCCGACGACGGTGGCGGACCCTGGGGTGGATGGAGCCGGAGGCACACTTCGAACATACGGACCGGACCGGACGATGCGCATTAGCCAACAGCAGGCACGCAACTGGTTCGCGCAGGCTCGGGTGGCACGCCTGGCCAGCGCCGATGAGCTGGGACGACCGCACCTGGTGCCGGTCGTCTTCGTGGCGCGCGGGGATGTGATCGTCACCGCAGTGGACCGGAAGCCGAAGCGGACCGCGAACCTCAAGCGGCTGCGCAACATCGCGGCGAATCCGCGGGTGGCGCTGCTCGTGGACCACTACGAGGACGACTGGTCCCGCCTGTGGTGGGTCCGCGCCGACGGCGAGGCCGAGTTGGCCGACAGCACCGCCCACCCGGACTTGCTCGCCGCGCTCGTGGCGAAGTACCCGCAGTACCGGGAGAACCCGCCGACCGGCACGCTGATCATGGTCCGGGTCACGCGCTGGAGCGGCTGGGCCTTCGCAGAGCGGTGAGCGCCAGGGCCGCGGGGGTTCAGCCTCTATAGAGGTTGTTTTGGATGTGGGCGCCGGGATGTGTTTGGGGCGAGCCGGTGCCGTCGAGGCGGCGAAACGGCGTGACGGTCGTGTGGCTGCGGCGATTTCGCGCGAAAACGTCACCTCGCAGGCGTGGCGAGCGGCGATTTCGCGCGAAAACGTCACCTCGCAGGCGTGGCGAGCGGCGATTTCGCGCGAAAACGCCGCCACTGCCGCCGTAGGGCCGCCGTTTCACTGGCACGCGGAACGAGTTCTCAAACAGTCGCATGTGTCCCTGGTCGGGATGCCCGTGCCGGGCTGAAAATCGGGGGACTTTCGAGTCAGTCTCTGCAGCGCCCGAAAGACGCTCACAGGTGCTTTCGCTCTAGGTGTATTACGTCCGAGTCGAGGTCGAGCGGGCCGCCGGCCTCGCGGTCGTCCTCCTTCACGACCTCCACCCAGGCGAGCTGCTCGAGCTGGTGCTTGGCCCCCGCGCTGAACAGGCCCTCGACGCCGAGCGCGGCGGAGGCCGTCCGGCGCTGCTCCGCAGATCGCTCGCCGGGGGGCTGCTCAGCAGCGCGCTGCTCCCGCCGCCGCTTCGCGCGACCTGCTCGGTCAATGGCCATGCATCCAGGCTAGTCGGGCATCTGCGCTGCTGGCGGCGTTGCCGACAACGCGCCAACCGCCCGCGCGGCCGGACGACGACCGCCGGAGTTGGGTCAACTAGGCTGCGGTTCCGTGCCCGATCCGTACTTTGTCCTGGTCAGCACGGCGGAACTCGCGGACCTGGCGAGCGCGCTAGAGGTCGTCGACGGCCACGCTGAGCTCAACCACCGCTACCGCAAGCTGATCGCCGACTCCTGCCAGGTCCTGGCGGCCGAAGAGATCCGCCTCACCCAGGCCCGCGGCATCGCCAAGCGGCTGATGGTACTGGTCAAGGCAGCCGGCCCGGGTTTCCGCGACGGACTGCCCGAGGTGGCCCGCACGGCGCTCGACGTGGGCCTGGCGCAGGCTGACGCGCTCGTCTTCCGTCCCGAGGAGGATTGAGCGGGGAACCCCCTGCGAAACCGGTGGCAGGCGGTATGTATTCTTTTCTTCGCAAGCCAGCAATGCTGGTGCGCAAGCCAGGTTGCCCGAGCGGCCAAAGGGAGCTGACTGTAAATCAGCCGGCATTGCCTTCGGAGGTTCGAATCCTCCACCTGGCACCCGCAGAACCGGCCCCGTGACCAGACAAAGTGGTCGCGGGGTCGGTTTTTTTGCGCACCGGGCACGCCGGGCACCGCGACCGGGACCAAGCCCCCAGCGCCGCCCGGTAGCGTGTATCCGCAGATGATTCGCAGATCCGCTGCTGCGGCCCAACGGGAGGTAGACAGGTGGCAAACCCGTCCTTCGACGTGGTGAGCAAGGTGGACCACCAAGAGGTGGACAACGCGCTGAACCAGGCGGCCAAGGAGCTCGCCAACCGGTTCGACTTCCGCGGCACCGGCTCCAAGATCCAGTGGTCCGGCGAGGAAGCCGTGGTGCTGGAGTCGGAGACCGAGGAGCGCTGCAAGGCCGCCATCGAGGTCTTCAAGGAGAAGCTGATCAAGCGAGGCATCTCGCTGAAGGCGCTGGACATGGGCGAGCCCGCCAGCTCCGGCCAGACCTACAAGGCCACCGGCAAGGTCGTGCAGGGCATCTCGCAGGACGTCGCGAAGAAGATCTCCAAGAAGATCCGCGACGAGGGCCCGAAGGGCGTGCAGGCCCAGATCCAGGGCGAGCAGCTGCGGGTGTCCGGCAAGAAGAAGGACGACCTGCAGGCCGTGATCCAGTTGCTGAAGTCGAGCGACTTCGACGTCGCGCTCCAGTTCGAGAATTTCCGGTAATCCACCGCTGGAGGTATCCGCGTGAAGGGGATCGTGCTGGCGGGTGGCAACGGGACTCGGCTGCATCCGCTGACGCAGGCCGTGTCCAAGCAGCTGCTGCCGGTGTACGACAAGCCGATGATCTACTACCCGCTGTCGGTGCTGATGCTGGCCGGCATCCGGGACGTGCTGCTGATCTCGACCCCTGCCGACATGCCGTTGTTCCAGCGGCTGCTCGGGGACGGGTCACAGTTCGGCATCCAGATCGAGTACGCCGAGCAGGCCCAGCCCAACGGGCTCGCCGAGGCGTTCGTGATCGGTGCCGACTTCGTCGGCGACGACTCGGTGGCACTGGTGCTCGGCGACAACATCTTTTACGGGCAGGGCTTCTCCGGGATCCTCCAGCAGTGCGTCCGGGACCTCGACGGCTGCACGCTGTTCGGCTACCCGGTCCGCGACCCGCAGCGCTACGGCGTCGGCGAGGTGGACGACGACGGTCGGCTGGTGTCCATCGTGGAGAAGCCGGAGCAGCCGAAGTCCAACATGGCCATCACCGGCCTGTACTTCTACGACAACGACGTGGTGCGCATCGCCAAGGGGCTCACGCCGTCGGCCCGCGGCGAGCTGGAGATCACCGACGTCAACCTGGCCTACCTGCAAGAGGGCCGGGCGCACCTGACCAAGTTGGGCCGCGGTTTCGCCTGGCTGGACACCGGGACCCACGACTCGCTAGTGGAGGCCTCGCAGTTCGTGCAGGTGCTGGAGCACCGGCAGGGCGTGCGGATCGCCTGCCTGGAGGAGATCGCCCTGCGCATGGGCTACATCTCGGCCGACGCCTGCTTCGCGCTGGGCGCGAAGCAGGCCAAGTCGGGCTACGGCGAGTACGTCATGGACGTCGCCCGCAACTCCGGCGCACGGGGCTGACCGAGGTCTGCCGCGATTTCAATGCAAATCGCGGACCGTCGGCGTCTCGTAGTCCGGCGCGCCGATATCCCAGGCGGCGTCACCAGGCCGGGGGGAGTTGGTGGCCGGCCATGCCCTCCAGGCGGCGAATGCGGTCGGCCATCGGCGGGTGCGTGGAGAACAGCCGGGCCAGCCGCTCGCCGGGGCGGAACGGGTTGGCGATCATCAGGTGCGACTGCGACACCAGCTGGGGCTCCGGTGACAGCGGCGTCTGCTGGGTTCCGCGCTCCAGCTTGCGCAGCGCGGACGCCAGCGCGAGCGGATCCCCCGTCAGCTGCGTCCCGGACGCGTCGGCCTGGTACTCGCGGGACCGGCTGACGGCCATCTGCACCACGGCCGCGGCGATCGGGCCCAGCAGCGCCACCAGCAGCATCGCGAACAAGTTGGGCCGGTCCTCGTCCTGGCCGCCGAACATGCCGAAGAACATCCCGAAGTTGGCCAAGAACGTGACCACGCTGGCCAGCGCCCCGGCGACGCTGGAGATCAGGATGTCGCGGTTGTAGACGTGCGAGAGCTCGTGACCGAGGACGGCACGCAGCTCGCGCTCGTTGAGCAGTTCGAGGATCCCGGCCGTGCAGCACACCGCGGCGTTGCGCGGGTTCCGGCCGGTGGCGAAGGCGTTGGGCGCCCGCGTCGGACTGATGTAGAGCGCGGGCATCGGCTGCCTCGCCGAGGTCGCCAGCTCCCGCACGATCCGGTACATGGCGGGCTGTTCGGCCTCCGACACCGGCCGGGCGCGCATCGCGCGCAGGGCCAGGTTGGCCGAGTTGAAGTACGCGTAGCCGTTCATACCAAGCGCCACGAAGAACGCGATGACCAGGCCGGTCCGGCCGAAGATCGACCCGACCAGCAGCACCAGCGCGCTCATGCCGCCGAGCAGCAGCGCGGTCTTCAAACCGTTGACGTGACTGTGCACCGTGCCTGCCTCCGCCCAAGGGCTCATCCGGTCATCGGTGAGAGCGCCGGATTGCCTCTCGTGAGACCTTTCCACCTATTCCGAAGGTCACCCAGAAAACGAGCAGGCGCAGGTCGTAGTTCCGCCGAGCGAATGTGCTGAAGCCAACGTCTCAGGAGGTGAGCCCACCATCAGTATCGAGCTCGGGGGTGCAGGCCACCCTGGCCAAGGGCATCGCCGTGGTCGGCCCCACCATCAGCCTCGAGCTCGGGAGCAGGCGGTCCTCGAGCAGTAGCCCAGTCAGGCCGAAGGGCGTCGCCGCAGGTCGACGACGCCCTTCGCGCCCCATCAGGCGTGCAGTTCCATCGTGCAGCACTTCGGCCCGCCGCCGGACTTCCGGAGCTCGGAGACGTCCAGCAGGATCGGCTCGTAGCCGCGGCCGGCCAGTTGCGCGGCGAGCCCGGTGGCCTCCAGCGGCAGCACCACGTGGCGACCGTCGGAGACCCCGTTCAGGCCGAGGCAGGCGGCGTCGGCCTGCTCGGCGATCACGGCGTCCGGGAACATCCGCTCCAGCACGCGGCGCGACCCGGCCGAGAACGCCTCCGGGAGGTATGCGACCTGCGCCCGCTCGCCGCGTTCCAGCACGAACAGCGCGGTGTCCAGGTGGTAGTAGCGCGGGTCGACCAGCCGCAGCGACACCACGGGCACCCCGAGCACCTCCTGGGCCTCGGCGTGCGCCTCGGGGTCGGTGCGGAACCCGCTGCCGGCCAGCAGCACCCGGCCGGTCCAGGCGAAGTCGCCCTCGGCCTCGTTGATACGGGACGGCATCACCAGGTTCCGGTAGCCGCGGGTGACGAACCAGCGCCGGAAGTGCTCGGCCTCGGCGGCCCGCTGCGGAGCCCGGAACCGGGCGCCCAGCACCCGGTCGTCGATCACGATCGCCGAGTTGGCGGCGAACACCATGTCGGGCAGGCCGGGCTGCGGTTCGACCACCTCGACGACGTGCCCGAGCCGCTCGTACGTGCGCTTCAGCTCCTCCCATTGGGCCATCGCCAGGTCGGCGTCCACCGGCGTACCGGGATCCATCCACGGGTTGATCGAATACGCGACGGTGAAGTACTTGGGCGCGCACATCACGTAGTGCCGCGTGGTGGCCTGCAGCGGCGCGAGCATCTCTACAGCCTGAGTGGCAGTGACCGTCATGAATCGAAATCTAAGTGTTGGCCTGACGAGCTATCAACAACGCTCCGTTCGTTTTTTGCGGCAGAATGTTGCGTATGGATGCCTTGGACCAACGAATCATTTCGCAACTGGTCGCCGATGCCCGGGCAAGCTACGCGGAGATCGGCGCGGAGGTGGGCCTGTCCGCGCCCGCGGTGAAGCGGCGGGTGGACAAGCTGCTGGACCTGGGCGTGCTGCAGGGGTTCACCGCAGTCGTCGACCCGGAGGCGCTGGGCTGGGGAACGGAGGCATTCGTGGAGGTGCACTGCGATGGCAACGTCCCGGCGCACCGGATCCGCGTCGGGCTCGAACCGCTGCCGGAGGTGGTCGCGGCCTACACGGTGTCCGGGCAGGCCGACGCGATCGTGCACCTGCGGGCGGCGAACATCCATCACCTCGAAGAAGCGATGGAGCGCCTGCGCTCGGTGGAGTTCGTGAGCCGGACGGTGTCCACAGTGGTCCTCTCCCGACTCATGGAGCGCCAACCCCAGCCGGAGTGAAGCCCCCGAACCCGTCGCCGACCTCGTTTCGGTTAGCGGGCCTCAGCTTGTTGTTTAACCAGGTAGCACCGTGGTGGGGCCCCGGTTGATCATAGATGAAGCCCTTGGTTGATCATTCCTCTTGCGACAGATGGAAGATCACAACCAAGGGCTTCGATGATGAGTGTGCACGACACCGGCCAAGCTGATGCGCTCGGGGAGCTGTCCGGGTTCCGCCAACGGTTCTACGAGTGTCTGACCGGGCGGGCGGATGCGTTGTTCGAGCTGACCGACGCGGTGTTATGCAGCGATGGACCGGTCACCAGCCTGGCCGAGCTGTCCCTGGCCGCGGAGCACCGGCGCGGGCATGGCGCCGGCTACGACGCGATCAACCACGGCCGCGTCGAGGTCGACCGGTTACGCACCACCTTGGCCAGGCTGCCATTACCGCGTGCCGCTGACGGGCGGATCACCCTGGCCGTGGACGTCTCGCCCTGGCTGCGCCCGGACGCCGCGTGCAGCCCCGAGCGGCTGTTCTGCCATGTCTATGGCCGCTCCCGTAGCGCCTCGCAGCTCATCCCGGGCTGGCCCTACTCCTTTGTCGCCGCGCTGGAGACGGGGCGTACCTCGTGGACGGCGATCCTGGATGCGGTGCGGCTGGGGCCCGCCGACGATGCCACCGCGGTCACCGCCGCTCAGCTACGTGAGGTCGTGGGCCGGATCATGGACGCCGGACACTGGCGGCCCGGCGATCCGCGCATCCTGATCGTGACCGACGCCGGCTACGACGTGACCCGGTTGGCCTTCGTCCTCGCCGATCTGCCCGTGGAGCTGGTGGGCAGAATCCGCTCCGACCGCGTCCTGCTGCGGCCCGCACCGCCCCGACCGCCGGGTACCGTCGGGCGGCCACGCAAGCACGGCGGCGTGTTCACCCTCGCCGAGGAGAACAGCTGGCATGCCCCCGACCACACCACCGGCACCGACACCACCCGCTATGGACACGCCCAGGCACGGGCCTGGGACCGGCTGCACCCCCGCCTGACCCACCGCGGTGCCTGGCTGGACCATGAGGGCGAGCTACCCCTCGTCGAGGGCACCCTGATCCGCTTACAGGTCGACCACCTGCCCGGAGACCGGGACCCCAAACCGGTGTGGCTGTGGTCCTCGGTCACCGGCGCCAGCGCCGAGTTGGTTGATCTGCTCTGGCAGGCATTCCTCCGCCGATTCGACCTCGAGCACACCTTCCGACTGCTCAAGCAGACCCTCGGGTGGACCCGCCCGAAACTGCGGGCACCCGGCTCGGCCGATCGCTGGACCTGGCTCATCGTGGTCGCCCACACGCAACTACGCCTCGCCCGCCCCATCGCTGAAGACCTTCGACGGCCCTGGGAAAGACCGGTCACCGAGGCCCGTCGGCTGACGCCCGCCCGCGTCCGGCGGGGGTTTCGCAACCTCCACGCGAAGACCGGTTCCCCGGCAGCCGCACCGAAACCCTCCCGACCCGGTCCCGGACGCCCAACCGGCTCCCGCAACACCCACCGCGCCACCCGTCACGACGTCGGCAAGACCATCAAACGCGACCTCACCCTCGAACAGCACCAAAACCGCAAAGGTTAAACAACAAGCTCAGAGCCTGTTGGTGAATGGTCTGGGCGGGTGGTCGCTTAGCGGAACCTGAGAGGTTCCCTGGACTGCGGGTGCCCCTCCTGATGTATGTCCAGGCCGTCCTCGCCAGAAAACCTCTCAGAACCCGCCGATGGTCGTCCTGGCAAGGTGGCTGCAAGCGGCTGCGCCGCTTCCAAAGGCGCGGACGGCATTCGCCGACAGGCTCTCAGGTGGCGCGGTGGCCGTTCCAGGGTTCGAAGCCGGCGCTCTCGGCGTCGGCCGGGGTGCGGAACCACACGTCGGCGACGATCTTGCCGTAAGCCGGCGATTCGGGGCTGTGGTACTGCCTGGACGCGGAGTGCCCCTTGATCATCGGCCCCGAGCCGCCCGCCCGACCGGGCCTCGGCCCGGCACCGGGCGTGCGCCGCGGCAGCGGCGGCGGCTCCGCCGCGCCACCATCCCCGACCTTCGGGATCACCTGCGTCGCATCCGCTCCGACCGGCGGCACGTACGGCGTATCCGACGCCCCGCCGCTTCGCGGCTCCACCGGCTCGAACAGCGACCGCAGCTGCCCGGACAACCGCGACGCCGTCGCGTCGTCCGCTCCGCGCCCCGCGTTCCCGGGTTCCGAAGACTCCGCCCGCTTCGCAGGCGTCCCGGCGGCCTCCGCGGCGATCGCCGCGACCACTTCCGCTGGAGACCTCGCCGACGACTCCGTCGTCTCGGGTTCCGCGTCCGGCCACACCGTCGCGCGTTCTGCAGGCTGCTCCTTGGCGGGCGTCACGGCGGGCGTCCGCACGGTCTCGGCCGACTCCCCGACGACCCGCGATTCCACCACCGATTCGACAACCGTGTCGGGCTCGGCCGACGCCTGCGGCGAGGCCGGTTTCCGCGTGGCCGCAGCGGACTCCGCCGATAGCGGGGTCTTGGCAGGCTTCCGTGCCGTCCCAACCGATTCCGCCGAAGCCTGCGGCGTAGCCGCGCCACCGGCCGACTCAGGCTTCGCCGTCCCGGCGGGCTCCCCGGCTCCCCGCGGCTTCGCCCCGGCGCGCTTCCCGGCCGCGGGCGGCTTCGCCGTCCCGCCAGGCGTCACCCATTCCGCGGGCCTTCCCGGCGGCTGCGCATTACCCGCGGACTCCTCCGCAGCCGACGGGACGCGCGGCTGCACCGCGGCGGCGTCGCGGTGCACTCCGACTGCGTTCACGCGCTTGTCCCACTCGCGGAACCACTCGCTGTCGCTGTCGTTGCGCGCGGGCTTCGCCTGCTCCGGGGTCACCCAGGCCCGCGGGGCTCGCCTCCAGTCGCCGGCCTCCGGCTCGTCCGGCTGTTCCAGGCGTGGGGGCGTCGAGCGCAGCAGGTCGAACGGGGCGTCACCGGCGGTCTGCTCGTCTGCCTCGTAGCCCTCGTAGCCGCCCGCCTGGTCGTACGCGTACTCGTCCTCCGGGCAGGGCGCGGTGAATTCCGCCAGGCGGCGTCGCAGCGGGCGGACGAAGAGCAGCCAGGTGATCAGCGCCCCCAACGCGAACGCGGCGAGGCTCCACAACCACACCTGGGTGAACAACCAGGTGATCACGAGCGATGTCCCTCCTCAGGGCTCCAGCAGCGTCGCCAGTTCTCCGAGGGATACCTACCACGGGACACCCCTGCCGAGGGCCAGCTTGACCGGCTCGTGACACGCTCGGGTTGCCCCCGCACAACTTTCCGGGCACGCGAACGCTGTGGCTCTATCGGTTTTCCCGCCGGCTATGAGCCTTTAGGTTGCTATCGATAGCTGCCCAAAGGACTGACGGCCGGTGGTACCGGCGGAGACCCTTGATCGCCGCGGGGCCGCCTCAGCGAGTTCGCGCCACCACGTAATCGACCAGCATCCACAACGCTTCGCGGGCCGGGACGTCCGGCAGCGAGGCGAGCTCCTTGCGGGCGTCGTCGGCGAATTCGTCCAGGGTGGCGCGGGTCCGCGCGAGCCCGTTGGACGCGCGCAGCAGCTCCAGCGCCTCGTCGACCTCGGCGTCCACGGTCAGCGGCCCGGCGAGCAGTTCGCGCAGTCTCGGGGAGGTGTCCTCGTCGGCCAGCGCGTACAGCATCGGCAGCGTCCGCACCCCCTCACGGAGGTCGGTACCCGGGGTCTTGCCGGACTCGTTGGCCGGCGAGGCGATGTCGATGATGTCGTCGGAGATCTGGAAACCGGTGCCCAGGATCCGGCCGACCCGCTCCAGCGCGTCGATCGTCGCCTCGTCCACACCGGAGAACCAGGCGCCGAACCGCCCGGCGGTGGCGATCAGCGAACCGGTCTTCTCGTAGATCACCGTGAGGTAGAACTCGACGGCGTCCTCGTCCGGACCGACCCCGACCGTCTCCCGCATCTGGCCGGTGACCAGCGCCTCGAAGGTGCCCGCCATCTGCCGGACCGCTTCGCTGCCGAGGTCGGCGATCAGCCGGGACGCCCGGGCGAACAGGAAGTCGCCGGTCAGGATCGCGACCGAGTTGTCCCAGCGGGCGTTGGCGCTGGTCGCGCCGCGCCGCATGGTCGCTTCGTCCATCACGTCGTCGTGGTAGAGCGTGGCGAGGTGGATCATCTCGACCACCGCCGCGGACTTGATCACCCCTTCCGCATCGGGGTCGCCGAACTGCGCGGCGAGCAGCGCGAACAGAGGCCGGAACCGCTTGCCTCCCGCATCCACCAGGTGCAGTGAGGTGCGAGTGGCGAACTCGAAGTCGCTGCGCACGGATTCGCGCAGCAGCCGCTCCACCCGGGCCAAGCCTTGCCGCACCGAGTCGGCCAACGCCTCGTCGGCGATGTCGAACCCGCCCGATCGGCCCATGGTCAGCTCACTGATCGGGTCACCCGCTGGCCTGCTCACGTCACCGTCGCCTTCGCTCCCCCGGATCGCCCTACGGGCGAGCACTCTACGACACGAAGCCACCGACGTTCGCCCAGTCCAGCGCCAAGGTCGGCAGCACGCCCAGCAACAGCGTCACGACCACACCGAGCGTGATCGCCGCTGTCGTGAACGCACCCGGCACGCTGACGGTGGGGCCGTCCGCGGCCGGTTCGCTGAAGTACATCAGCACGATGACACGAAGGTAGAAGAAGGCGGCAACCGCACTGGCCACCAGGGCCACCACCACCAGCGGGGCCATGCCATCCGCCAGCGCCGCCTCGAAGACCACGAACTTCCCGACGAAACCGCTCGTCAGCGGGATGCCGGCGAGGGCGAACAGCAGGAAGGTGAACACCCCGGCGACCAGCGGTGAACGCTTCGCCAATCCGGCCCAGTCTGAAAGGTGAGTTGCCTCACCGTCGGCCCTGCGCACGAGGCTGATCACGCCGAACACGGCGATCGTGGTGAACCCGTAGGTCAGCAGGTAGAACAGGGTGCCGGCCAGCCCGCGCTCGGTCAGCGCGATCGATCCGATCAACATGAACCCGGCGTGCGCGACGGACGAGTAGGCGATCATCCGCTTGATGTCGCGCTGCGTCAGGCCGAGCACCACGCCAATGGCCATCGACGCGATCGCCACGGCCCACAGCACGCCGCGCCACTCCCAGCTGGACGCGTGGAACGCCACCTGCAGCACCCGCAGGATCCCGCCGAACGCGGCGACCTTGGTGCAGGCCGCCATGAAGCCGGTGACCGCGGTCGGGGCGCCCTGGTAGACGTCCGGGGTCCAGGTGTGGAACGGGCCGACCGAGGCCTTGAACAGCAGGCCCACCAGCAGCAGGCCGAGCCCGGCGAACAGCAGCGTGTCCGAGCGCTCCGTTCCGGCGGTGGCGTCCGCGATGGCCTGCAGCTTCACCGAGCCCGCGTAGCCGTAGAGCAGGGCCAGGCCGTAAAGGAAGAACGCCGAGGCGAACGCGCCGAGGAGGAAGTACTTGACCGCCGCCTCCTGCGACAGCAGACGACGCCGCTTGGCCAGCCCGCACATCAGGTACAGCGGCAGGCTTAGCACCTCGAGCGCGATGAACATGGTCAGCAGGTCGTTCGCCGCGCAGAACACCATCATCCCGCCGAGCGAGAACAGCGCGAGCGGGAAGACCTCGGTGCGCATCCCCGCGACCCCGGCGGCCGCGCGGGTCATCGCGCCCGGCCCGTCGGTGGCCCGCGACTCGGCGACGAAGGCGCCGCCCGGCTCCACCGAGCGGTCCGCGATCATCAGGATCGCCGCCAGGCCGAGCGCGAGCAGGGTGCCCCACAGGAACAGCGTGGGCGGGTCGACCGCGAGGCTGTCGGACAGCGTGGTCACGCCCGTACCGCCGCCGCGGGCGTACCCCGCCAACGCCACCCCGGCGATCACGATCGCCGCGAGGCTCAAAGCCACCTGCACCGACCAGCGCTGGTGCCGCGGCAGGAACGCCTCGACGAGGATCGCCAGGCAGGCCGCGCCGAGGATCACCAGGACCGGGGCGATGGCCGCGTAGTCGATCGGCGGGATCTGCACGCCCGGGAGCTGCGTCATCGCCCCGGCCCCATTCGTCAAGACGCCCACTGTCAGTTACCTCCCTGCGAGGTCACGGGGTCGGTGACGCCGACCTCGCTCATGGTTGCCGCGACCGACGGGTTGATCACGTCCAACACCGGCTTCGGGTAAAAGCCCAACGCGAGCACCAACACGATCAGCGGGGTCAGCACCGCGATCTCGCGGGCGCCGAGGTCGCCAACCCGCAGCCGGTGCGCGCCCGGCTTGTTCGGGTCGGTCACCGCGCCCGGCCCGCCCGCGGTGCCCAGCAGCGCGTCACCGCGCACCGGGCCCTGCATCGTCCGCTGGTACAGCCAGAGCACGTAGACCGCGGCCAGCACCATGCCGATGGTGGCGAACACCGTGTACACCGGCTGGGTCTGGAAAGCACCGACCAGCACCAGGAATTCGCTGATGAACGAGTTCGTGCCGGGCAGCGACAGGGTGCTCAACCCGGCGATCAGCAGCGTCCCGGCCAGCAGCGGCGCGACCTTCGCCATGCCGCCGTAGTCGGCGATCCGGGTGGAGCCGCCGCGCACGATCACCATGCCGATCACCAGGATCAGCATGCCCGTCGCAATGCTGTGGTTGATCATGTACGACACCGCGCCCACCTGCGCCTGCGAGGTGAACGCGAAGATGCCCAGCGCGATGAAGCCGAAGTGCGCGATCGACACGTAGGCGATGAAGCGCTTGAGGTCGGTCTGGCCGAAAGCCTGCAGCGAGCCGTAGAGCACGCCGATCACCGCGAGCACCAGCACCATCGGGGCGAGCAGCTTCGACGCCTCCGGCGTCAGCGGCAGGCTGTAGCGCAGGAAGCCGAAGGTGCCGACCTTGTCGAGCACGCCGACGACGATCACCGCGACGCCGATCGGTGCCTGCTGCGCCGCGTCCGGCAGCCAGGTGTGGAACGGGATCAGCGGGGCCTTGATGGCGAACGCGGTGAAGAACCCGAGGAACAGCCACACCTGCACGCTGGTCGGCGCATCGGAGAGCACCGGCACCAGCGACGCCCAGTCGAAGGTGCCGCGCCCGGTGACCTGCGCGCTGTAGACGTACGCGCCGATCGCCGAGGCCAGCATGATCAGGCCGCCGAGGAACGAGTACAGGAAGAACTTCACCGCGGCGTAGGTGCGGTTCTCGCCGCCGTAGCCGCCGATGAGGAAGTACATCGGGATCAGCATGATCTCGAAGAGCACGTAGAACAGGAACACGTCGGTCGCGGCGAACACCGCAACCGTCAGGGCCTGTTCCAGCAGCAGCAGCGAGAAGAAGCCGCCGTGGGTGCGCCCGGCAGGCAGGCGCTCGCCCCAGCTGTAGCCGAGCACCAGCGGAGTGAGCAGCGCGATCACCGCGATCATCACCAGCGCGATTCCGTCCACGCCGAGCGAGAGCCGGATGTCGAACGCCGGGATCCACTCCACCGAGCTGGTGAGCTGCAGCCGCGGTCCCGCCGGGTCGTAGGCGAACCACGCGGTGCCCGCGATCAGCAGCTCCGCCAGGGAGAACCCGAGCGCGGTCCACTTGGCCACCACCGCGTTCCCGCGCAGCAGCGCCACCACCACCGACCCGACGATCGGCAGCAGGATCAGTGCGAGGAGCAGGGTCATCGGATCTCCTCCCGGAGCTCGCTCGGCCAACGGAGTCCACAATGGTCACGCGCCGTCACCGAAGTGCGGGGGTTTGCCAATTTCGCGAGAAATTGACGTTCACCCGGGTGACGGTCAATTTCTCGCGAAATTGACACCAGCCACGTCGTCATGTCGGGATCCCCACTGCCATCAGGGCGGCGATCACCAGGATTCCGCCGAAGAGCATGGACAGGGCGTAGGACCGGACGAAGCCGGTCTGCAGCCGGCGCAGGCGGCCGGAGCTGAAGCCGAGGAACCCGGCGATGCCGTTGACAGTGCCGTCGACGCCCTTCTGGTCCACAGTGACCAGTCCGCGCGCCAGGCCGAACGTCGGCCGCACCGCCAGGAGGTTGTTCAGCGCGTTGCCGCCCAGGTCCGCGCGGGCCGCGCGCACGATCGGCGACACCCGCTCCGGGCGCTGCACCGGAACCGGCTTGCGCCCGACCACCAGCCAGGCGATCAGCACGCCCAGCGCGGAGAGCGCGACGGTCAGCACCGGGATCATCGCGTGCGGGATCGCGGTGTGCTCGGCCTCGTGCAGTTCGCCCAGCGACGGCGCGAGGAATCCGACCAGCCGGTCGCCCCCGGCGAAGAACATGCCCGCCGCGACCGAGCCGACGGCCAGCACGATCATCGGCGCGGTCATCACCGCGGGCGACTCGTGCGGGTGGAAGGCTCTGTTCGCGCCCCCGGGCGCGTTCTCGGCATTCAGCTTCTCCCAACGCTTCTCGCCGAAGAACGTCATCAGCACCAGGCGGGTCATGTAGAACGCGGTGATCGCCGCGCCCAGCATCGCCGCGCCGCCGAAAACCCAGCCGCGCCAGCCCTCCTGGCCGAACGCCGCCTCGATGATCGCGTCCTTCGAGTAGTACCCGGACAGGAACGGGAAACCGATCAGCGCCAGGTAACCGAGCCCGAAGGTGGCGAAGGTGATCGGCATGAACCGGTAGAGGCCGCCGAACTTGCGCATGTCGACCTCGTCGTTCATGCCGTGCATCACCGAACCGGCGCCGAGGAACAGCCCGGCCTTGAAGAAGCCGTGGGTGAGCAGGTGCATGATGCCCAGCGCGTACCCGGCCGGGCCGAGCCCGACGGCCAGCATCATGTAGCCGATCTGGCTGACCGTGGAGTACGCCAGGACCTTCTTGATGTCGTCGTAGGCGCAACCGATGATGCAGCCGACCAGCAGCGTCACGGCGCCGACGATGGTGACCGCCAGCTGCCCGCCGGGCGAGAGCGTGAACAGCGGGTTGGACCGCGCGATCAGGTACACGCCCGCGGTGACCATGGTCGCGGCGTGGATGAGCGCGGACACCGGGGTCGGGCCTTCCATGGCGTCCGGCAACCACGCCTGCAGCGGCACCTGGCCGGACTTGCCGCATGCACCCAGCAACAGCAGCAGCGTGATCGCCAGCAGCACGCCCGGCGTGAGCTCGCCGGCGCGGGCGAAGACCTCGGTGTACTGGGTGGTGCCGAGGTTCGCGAACAGCAGGAAGATCGCCAGCGCCAGGCCGATGTCGCCGACCCGGTTCATCACGAACGCCTTCGTCGCCGCCGCGGCCGCCGACGGGCGGCCCTGCCAGAAGCCGATCAGCAGGTACGACGCGAGGCCGACGCCTTCCCAACCCAGGTACAGGGTCACGAAGCTGTTGCCCAGCACCAGGACCAGCATCGCGGCGACGAACAGGTTGAGGTAGCCGAAGAACCGGCGGCGCTCGGTGTTGTCCCGCCCGGTGCGGCCTTCCTGGTCGTGCGCCATGTAGCCGATCGAGTAGATGTGGATCAGCGAGCCCACACCGGTGATCAGCAGCACGAACACCATCGCCAGCGGATCGAGCCGGAGCCCGAAGTCGACCTGCAGGGCGTTGACCGGGATCCACGAGAACATGTGCAGTTCCCGCACCTGGCCACCCTGGGGCATGCCGGCGATGGAGCTGAACAGCAGCACCCCGTACACGAAGGACGCGATCACGGTGGCGCAACCGAGAATGTGGCCCCAGCCGTTGGCCCGGCGTCCGGCGACGAGCAGGATCAGCGCGCCCAGCGCGGGGAATGCGACCAGCAGCCAGGCGTTCTGCTGGATCCCGCCGGCCGCGCTGACCACGTCCGGGTTGGTCCCGGCCAGGAAGGCCCCGGAATTCATCGCCGCGGTAATCGTATTTGCCGTCACCACGCGCCCTCTCAGTACTTCAGCAGGTTGGCGTCATCGACCGAGGCCGAGCGACGCGTCCGGAAGATCGACATGATGATGGCCAGGCCGACTACCACCTCGGCCGCGGCGACCACCATCACGAAGAAGGCCATGACCTGCCCGTGCACCGTCCCCTCGATGCGGGCGAAGGTCACCAGCGTCAGGTTGACCGCGTTGAGCATCAGCTCGATGCACATGAACACCACGATCGCGTTGCGCCGCACCAGGACCCCGACGGCACCGATGGTGAACAGCAACGCCGACAGCAGCAGGTAGTAGGTAGGGGTCACTGCCGGACCTCCTCGGAGGAGACGTGCTCGGACTCGTGGCCGTTCGTGCGGCCCGCCCCGTTGCCGTTGGCGTGCGGGAGGTCCGAGTTGTTCTGCTCGGGCATCGAGGGGGTCTCCTCGTGGTGCCCGCCGGTCAACGCGTGCGGATCGGGCTCCGGCTCCTTGCCGGCGACGGCGCGCCGCTCCTCGCCGAGCCGATCCGTGGGCAGGTTCTCCAGCAGCTCCGACAGCGATTCCGGCGCCACCGAGCCGTCCGGCAGCAGCGCCGGGACGGCGACGGAGTTCGCCGTCGCGTACACGCCGGGGCCGGGCAGCGGCGACGGGCGGTCGCCGCGGAACCGGGCGTTGGCCCGCTCCTTCTGGCTCAACCGCGGGCCGCGGCCCTTGCCGCCGTAGGCCAGCACCATCGCGCCCACCGCGGCGGTGATCAGCAGCGCCGAGGTCAGCTCGAACGGGAACAGGTAGTCGGTGAAGATCAGCCGCCCCAGGCCGCCCGCGCCGCCACCGGCCGGGGTCCACGGGTCCAGCGGCGCGGCGGGCTGCACCGCGGTCAGCGCCCGCGCCAGCCCGGAGACCAACAGCACGGCCAGGCCGATGCCGCCGAGGCCGGCCCACAGCCGCTGCCCGCGCAGCACCTCGACCACCGAGTCCGAAGAGTCGCGGCCGACCATCATCAGCACGAACAGGAACAGCATCATGATCGCGCCGGTGTAGACGATGATCTGGGTGAAGCCCAGGAACGGGGCGCTCTGCACCATGTAGAGCACGCCGAGGCTCAGCATCGTCAGCGCCAGCCACAGCGCGGAGTGGACCGCGTTGCGAGCGAACACCATGCCCAGCCCACCGACGAGCGCCAGCGGGCCGAGCACCCAGAAGACCACCGTCTCGCCGGTGCCCACCACGCCGCTCGGCGCCTGCGCGAGGAACTGCGCCGCTTCGAGGGTCATCTCCCGGCCTCCTCATGCCCGGACTCGACCGTCTCCTCCGCCGGGATCCCCCGCTGCCGGGCCAACTCGGGACCACGCACGTAGTAGTCCTGCTCGTCGTTGCCCAGCCGCATCGGGTGCGGCGGCTGCTCCATGCCGGGCAGCAGCGGCGCCAGCAGGTCCTCCTTGGTGTAGATCAGGTCCTGGCGGTTGTCGTCGGCGGTTTCGTACTCGTTGGTCATCGTCAGCGCGCGCGTCGGGCAGGCCTCGATGCACAACCCGCAGCCGATGCAGCGCAGGTAGTTGATCTGGTAGTCCTTGCCGTAGCGCTCACCGGGCGAGAACCGGGCCTCGTCGGTGTTGTTCCCGCCCTCCACGAAGATCGCGTCGGCAGGGCACGCCCAGGCGCACAGCTCGCAGCCGACGCATTTCTCCAGCCCGTCCGGATGCCGGTTGAGCTGGTGGCGGCCGTGGAACCGGGGCGCCGGGATCTTCTTGACCTCGGGGTACTCCTCGGTGACGACCTTCTTGAACATGGTCGAGAAGGTGACGCCGAAGCCCTTGATCGGATCAAACATTCCCATGAGGCGCCTCCTCGCCTTCCGGACCCGCGACCTCGCCGGCACCGCTGCGCATTGGGGTGCGGCGCGGTGGGGTCTCGGGGACTTGCAGGTCCAGCGGCGGAACCGGGTAACCGCTGCCAGCCAGCGGGATCTCGTCGGCGTCCTTGGCCGGTTTGCGGTCCGGGATCAGGAACGTCGCCGCCAGCAGGATCGCGATCACGACGCCGCCGCCGATGAGGAACTGCTGCGAGGTGACCGCTTCCTCGTTGCGCAGCGCGCGGATCACGGTCACCGCGATGATCCACACCAGGCTCAGCGGGACCAGGAACTTCCAGCCCAGGTTCATGAACTGGTCGTAGCGCAGGCGAGGCAGCGTGCCGCGCAGCCAGATGAAGAAGAACAGGAACGCCACCGTCTTGCCGAGGAACCACAGCACCGGCCACCACCCGGTGTTGAGCACCCCGTCGCCGATCAGCGACAGCGGCCACGGCGCGTGCCAGCCGCCGAGGAACAGCGTCGTCGCCAGCGCCGAGACGGTGACCATGTTGATGTACTCGGCGAGGAAGAACAGCGCGAACTTCAGCGACGAGTACTCGGTGTGGAACCCGCCGACCAGCTCCGACTCCGCCTCCGGCAGGTCGAACGGCGCGCGGTTGGTCTCACCGACCATGGACACCACGTAGACGGCGAAGCTGAACGGCAGCAGCAGGAAGAACCAGCCGCCCGTCTGCGCCTCGACGATGCCCGAGGTGGACAGCGTGCCCGAGTACATGATCACCGCGACGAACGACAGGCCCATCGCGATCTCGTAGGAGATCACCTGCGCCGCCGAGCGCAGCGAGCCGAGCAGCGGGTACGGCGAGCCGGAGGCCCAGCCCGCCAGCACGATGCCGTAGACGCCGATGGAGGCGCAGGCCAGCACGACCAGCAGGCCGACCGGCAGGTCCACCAGTTGCAGCGCGGTCCGCTCGCCGAAGATGGTGACCTCGGGGCCGATCGGGATCACCGAGAACGACACCAGCGCGGGCGTCGCCGAGATCACCGGAGCCAGGAAGTACACCCACTTGTCGGCCAGGACGGGCCGGATGTCCTCCTTGAACGCCAGCTTCAGGCCGTCCGCCAACGACTGCAGCAACCCGAACGGGCCCGCCCGGTTGGGGCCGGGCCGGTGCTGCATCCGGCCGATGACCCGGCGCTCCGCCCAGATCGTCAACAGCGTCATGACGACCAGGAAGACGAAGATCACCAGGACCTTCAGCAGGATCAGCCAGAGCGGATCGTCGGCGAGCAGTTCCGCGGTTCTGGTCATGCGCTCCCCCCGTCGAGGTGGGTGGTGCCGTGGCCGTTGCCGGCCGCGGGGGACATCGGCGTGGTGGCGGCGATGTCGACGAGCGCGCCGTGCCCGACGCCGAGGACGCGGTGCACCTCCGACGTGCCGGAGTCGGCGGGCAGCCACAGCGCACCGTCGGGCATCTCGGCGAACTCGGCCGGCAGCACGACCGCGCCCTTGGCGGTGCGGACCTCGATGCGCTGACCGAGGCCGAGGCCGATCCGCTGCGCGGTGCGCGGCGAGAGCACTGCGACGGTCCGCCGCGCGGTGCCCGCCAGGTTCGGCTCCTCGGCCTGCATCGACCCGTTGTCGAGCAGTTGCCGCCAAGTCGCCAGCACCGCCTGGTTCGCCCCGAAAGCCGGCGCCCGCCCGCCCGGTTCGTCCGGCGCAGGCAACCGAGCGCCGGTGTGCGGTCCGATGCGGTCCAGTTCGGCGCCCGCGGCGGCCGGGGTCTGGGTGAACAGGTCCGCGTCCATCTCCACCGCGAGCGTGTCGAGCACCCGGCAGTCCGGCAGGGCCCCGGTGCCCTCGATGGTGGTGCGGAATTCGCGGCGGCGGCCTTCCCAGTTCAGGTAGCTACCGGCCTTCTCGACACTCGGCGCGATGGGCAGCACCACGTCGGCGTGCTCGGTAACGGCGCTGGGCCGCAACTCCAGGCTGACCACGAAGTCCGCGCGGTGCAGGGCCTTGTCGGCCAGCGCCGGGTCGGGCAGGTCATTCGGGTCGACGCCGCCGACGACCAAGCCGGACAGCTCCCCGGCCGCGGCGGCGGTGAGGATCGCGGTGAGGTCGCGACCGGCCGTCGTGGGCAGCGCGCCGGAGACCAGCCCCCAGGACTGCTCGATCTCGGCGCGGGCGGCCGCATCGGCGACCGGTCGGCCGCCAGGCAGCAGCGTCGGCAGCGCGCCGACCTCGATCGCCCCACGCTCCCCAGCCCGCCGGGGGATCCAGGCGACCCGGGCTCCGGTCCGCTGCGCGGTACGCAAGACCTCTGAGTACAGCCCCGGAATCTCCGCCGCGCGCTCACCGACGATCAGTACCGCGCCCGGCTGCTGCAGCGCGTTCTCCGCATCGGACGGGAGCTCGCGCAGGAGCAGGGGCTCATCGCCCGGCATGCAAGGGATCAGCGAGCCGGTCTGGACCGGGCCGCCGTCGTGCACGATGACCGTCGTCTTCGCCACTCCCGGCGAGGCCCACGGCCCCACGTGGAACACCTTGGTCTTTCCCTTGCGGGCCGCTTTCCGCAGCCGCAGGAAGACGATCGGCGATTCCTCCTCCGGCTCGAAGGCCACGCACAGCACCGCGGGCGCGGACTCCAGCTCCCGGTAGGTGACCCCGGTCCCCGGCGTCACACCCACCACAGTGGACTCCAGGAACCGCAGCTCCTCCTCCGAGTGCGGCCGCGACCGGTAGTCGATGTCGTTGGTGCGCAAGGCGATCCGGGCGAACTTCGAGTACGCGTAGGCGTCCTCGACGGTCAACCGGCCGCCGGGCAGCACCCCGACGCCGTTCGCGTCCCGGGCGGCGGCCAGCCCCTTCGCGGCGGCCTGCAACGCCTCGGTCCAGGACGCGGGCCGCAGCTCGCCGTTCTCGCGGATCAGCGGCCGGGTGATCCGGTCGCCCGCGGTGGCGTAGCGGAACGCGAACCGGCCCTTGTCGCAGATCCACTCCTCGTTGACCTCCGGGTCGTCCCCGGCCAGCCGCCGCATCACCTTGCCGCGCCGCCAGTCGTTGCGGATCTCGCAGCCGGACGCGCAGTGCTCACACTGGCCGGGCGTCGACACCAGGTCGAACGGCCGGGACCGGAACCGGTAGGCCGCGCTGGTCAGCGCCCCGACCGGGCAGATCTGGATGGTGTTGCCGGAGAAGTACGACTGGAACGGCTGCTGCTCGCCGATGCCGATCTGCTGCAGCGCCCCGCGCTCCAGCAGCTCGATGAACGGGTCACCGGCCACCTGCTTGGAGAACCGGGTGCAGCGCTGGCAGAGCACGCAGCGCTCCCGGTCCAGCAGCACCTGCGAAGAGATCGGCACCGGCTTGGCGAAGGTCCGCTTCGCGTCGTGGAAGCGGGACTCCGCGCGGCCGTGCTTCAACGCCTGGTTCTGCAGCGGGCACTCGCCGCCCTTGTCGCAGACCGGGCAGTCCAGCGGGTGGTTGATCAGCAGCAGCTCCATCACGCCCTGCTGCGCCTTGTCCGCCACCGGCGAGGTCCGCTGCGTCTTGACCACCATGCCGTCGGCGACGGTCATGGTGCAGGACGCCTGCGGCTTGGGCATCGGCCGCCCACCCATCTCGACCTCGACCAGGCACTGCCGGCAGGCCCCGGCCGGGTCCAGCAGCGGATGGTCGCAGAACCGCGGGATGGTGATGCCCATCCGCTCCGCGGTGCGGATCAGCAGCTCGCCCTTGGGCGCCACGACCTCGATGCCGTCGATGGTCAGGCGGACGTAACCCGGAGGCAGCGGACGGGCTTCTGCAGTGTCGTTCGAGCTGGGTGCCACCGTCATCGGGCCGCTCCTACCAGTGCGGACTCGCCGGTCTTGTTCTTCTCACACAACGCGAGGAACTCCTCGCGGAAGTACTTGATGCCGCTGACGATCGGGCTCACCGCGCCGTCACCGAGGGCGCAGAACGAGCGGCCGAAGATGTTGTCGCAAACGTCCAGGAGGGTGTCGATGTCCTCCTCGGTGCCGCGCCCGTCCACCATTCGCTCCAGCACCTGCGCCAGCCAGTAGGTGCCCTCCCGGCACGGCGTGCACTTGCCGCATGACTCGTGCTCGTAGAACTGGGTCCACTTCATCACGGCCCACGGCACCGAAACCGTCTCGTTGAACACCATCACCGCGGTCGTGCCCAGCATCGACCCGGCCTCGGCCGCGCCCTCGAAGTCCAGCGGCACGTCCAGGTGCTCGGCGGTGAACATCGGGGTCGACGAGCCGCCCGGCGTCCAGAACTTCAGCGGGATGCCGTCCTTCATGCCGCCCGCCAGCTCCAGCAGCTCGCGCAGCGTGGTGCCCAGCGGGGCCTCGTACTGGCCGGGCTGCTCGACGTGCCCGGAGATCGAGTAGATCTTCGGGCCGGGCGACTTCTCGGTGCCCATCTTGCGGAACCACTCGGCGCCGCCGTTGACGATAAACGGCACCGAGGCGATCGTCTCGACGTTGTTGACCGTGGTCGGGCAGGCGTAGAGCCCGGCGGCGGCCGGGAACGGCGGCTTCAGCCGCGGCTGCCCGCGCTTGCCCTCCAGCGAGTCGAGCAGCGCGGTCTCCTCGCCGCAGATGTAGGCGCCCGCGCCGGCGTGCACCACGATGTCCAGGTCGAAGCCGGAATCGAGAATGTTCTTGCCAAGGTAGCCGGCCTGGTAGGCCTCGCGGACCGCGTTGTTCAACCGCCGGATGGGGTGCAGCGCCTCGCCGCGCACGTAGATCATGCAGTGGTTGGCGCGCATCGCGTAGCTGGCGATGATGCAGCCCTCGATCAGCGAGTGCGGGTCGGCCATCATCAGCGGGATGTCCTTGCAGGTCCCCGGCTCGCCCTCGTCGGCGTTGATGACCAGGTAGTGCGGCTTGACCGGGTCCTTGGGCATGAAGCTCCACTTCACCCCCGCGGGGAACCCGGCGCCGCCGCGACCTCGCAGCCCGGCGGCCTTGACCAGCTCGATGAGCTGGTCGGGGTGGGCCTTGAGCGCCTTACGCAGCGCGGTGTAGCCCTCCAGCTGCTCGTAGGTGCGCAGCGTCCAGGAAGTCGGCGACAGCCACCGCTTCGTCAGTACCGGGGTCACCGGGCTGGTGCTGGGCTGGCTGTTGGTGGATTGGGTCATGGCCACCCTCACTTCTTCTCCGGCAGCGGCGGCATTTCCACGTCGTCGGGCATGCTCGGCGCGGTCCAGCCGCGCTCGTTGGCCAGCTGCGCGCCGCGCACCGTCTCGACCGCGGCCGAAGGTCCGGCCACAGTGGACTCCAGGTCGTCGAAGAAACCGGCCAGCTGGCGCTCGGCACCGCGGAAGCCGGACAGCGCGGGACCCCGCGTCGGGGCCGGTTTCTCCCCGCGCTGCAACGCCTTCACGAGTTCCAGCGCCTGTTCGGGCGTCTGGTTGTCGTAGTACTCGTAGTCGACCTGCAGCACCGGGGCGAGGTCACACGCGGCCAGGCACTCGGCGTGCTCCAGCGTGATCGAGCCCTCTTCGCCCGGCGTACCGGCCGTCTCGTCGTGCCCGACGCCGAGGTACTCGCTGACCTTCCGGTAGATCTCGTCGCCGCCGAGGGCCGCGCACATCGTGTTGGTGCAGACGCTCACCAGGTGCTGGCCGCAGGGCTTGCGCTTGTACATGGTGTAGAACGTCGCGACCGCGCTGACCTCCGCAGTCGACAGTGCCAGCTGTCCGGCGCAGAACTGGATGCCCTCGGCGCTGACGAAACCCTGCACTGACTGCACCAGGTGCAGCATCGGCAGCAGCGCCGACCGGGACTCCGGGTACCGCGCGATGATCTGCTTCGCGTCGGCCCGCACGTCCTCGCCGAACACCGGGGTGTCGTCAGGAATGGACACTGCCTCGTGGTCAGTTTGTTCTTTGTTCGTGGTGAACTCGAACTGCTCGGTCATCGATCCACCCCGCCCATCACCGGGTCGATGGAGGCGACCGCCGCGATCACGTCGGCCACCAGTCCGCCTTCGCACATCGCGGGCATCGCCTGCAGGTTCACGAAACTGGGTTCCCGCACATGCACCCGCATCGGCCGGGTGCCACCGTCGGAGACCACGTGGTAGCCGAGCTCGCCGCGCGGCGACTCGATCGGCACGTACACCTGGCCGGGCGGCACGTCGAAGCCTTCGGTCACCAGCTTGAAGTGGTGGATCAGCGACTCCATCGACTGGCCCATGATCTTGCGGACGTGCTCCAGCGAGTTGCCCATGCCGTCCGGGCCGATGCTCAGCTTCGCCGGCCAGGCGATCTTCTTGTCCGCCACCATGTGCGGGCCGGGCTCGAACTTGTCCAAGCACTGCCGGATGATCTTCAGGGACTGGTGGATCTCCTCCAGCCGCAGCAGGTACCGTGCGTAGCAGTCGGCGTCGGTGCTGGTGGGCACCTCGAACTCGTACTCCTCGTAGCCGCAGTACGGCTGGATCTTCCGCAGGTCCCAGGCAAGCCCGGCCGCGCGCAGCAGCGGGCCGGTGACGCCGAGCTGCATGCAGCCGTCCAGCGGCAGGTAGCCGACGTCCTTCAACCGCTGCTTCCAGATCGGCTGGCCGGTGAACAGCTTGTCGTAGTCCGGCAGCCGCGAGTCCATGACCTTGACGAAGCTCAGGATCTTCTCCCGGTAGTCCACCGGGAGGTCCTGGGAGACGCCGCCGGGGCGGATGAACGCGTGGTTCATCCGCAGGCCGGTCAGGTACTCCAGCAGGTGCAGGACCTCTTCGCGCTCGCGGAAGCCGTAGGTCATGCCCGTGGTGGCGCCGAGCTCCATCGCGCCGGTCGCCAGGAACACCAGGTGCGAGGAGATCCGGTTGAGCTCCATCAGCAGCACCCGGAACACCTGCGCCCGCCGCGGCGCTTCGATGCCCAGCAGCTTCTCCACCGCCATGCAGTAAGCGGCCTCGTTGTGCAGCGGCGCCAGGTAGTCCATCCGCGTCACGAAGGTGACGCCCTGCGTCCAGGTGCGGTACTCGGTGTTCTTCTCGATGCCGGTGTGCAGGTAGCCGATCACCGAGCGGGCCTTGGTGACCGTCTCGCCTTCGAGCTCCAGCACCAGCCGCAGCACGCCGTGGGTCGACGGGTGCTGCGGGCCGAGGTTGATGACGACCCGCTCCTCGCCGGACGTCTCGTCGATGAACTCGTCCCAGTCGCCGCCGGTGACGGTGTAGACCCGACCCTCGGTGGTCTCCCGCGACTGCGCCTCGCCCGGGTGGGCGTGCGGGTCGCCGAGGCCGGTGTCGGCCAGTGGTTCGGTAGTCATCTCCAGCACCTCTCCGCAGTGTGCTGCGGTCCTCGGACCGCAATTTCAATGGAAATCAAAGCTCTGATTTCCATTGAAATTGCGGAAAACCCTCGCCGCGCGGCTATCACGAGTACGCCCTGCGCTGGTCAGGCGGCGGGATCTCCGCGCCCTTGTACTCCACCGGGATCCCGCCCAGCGGGTAGTCCTTGCGCTGCGGGTGGCCGTCCCAGTCGTCCGGCATCAGGATCCGGGTCAGCGCCGGGTGCCCGTCGTAGACGATGCCGAACATGTCCCAGGTTTCGCGTTCCTGGAAGTCGGCGGTCGGATACACCGGCACCACCGACGGCAGGTGCGGATCGTCGACCTCCAGCACGACCTCCAGCCGGATCCGGCGCCGGTAGGTCATCGAGGTCAGGTGGTAGACCGAGTGCAGCCGCTGCGGCACCTCCGGGCCGTAGTCCACACCGGACACCGAGCTGCACAGCTCGAAGCGCAGCGCCGGGTCGTCCCGCAGCGTCCGGCAGACCTCAAGCAGGTGGTCGCGGTGCACGTAGAAGGTGATCTCCCCGCGATCAACGGTCACCTGCTGCACGGTGTCCGCGGGCAGGCCCTGCTCGTGCAGCGCGAAGAAGAGATTGTCGGCGACCTCGTCGAACCAACCTCCGTACGGGCGCTCCGCGGCGGGCGGCACGTAGGCCGGCAGCCGCAGGCCGCCGTAGCCGGAGGTGTCACCGGTGCCGCGAACCCCGAACATGCCCCGGCGGGCGCGACCGGAGACCGGCGCGGGCTCCTGCCGGACCGGCTCCACCGCCCGGGACTGGGATTCATTGTCTGCCAACCGAACTCACCTGCCCGCTTTGAGCTCGCGGGGGCGCTTCGGCGCTGGGTCCAGCGCCCCCAACGACGGATCGGAACCCATTTCGCGGCGCTGCGCGGCCTGCTGCCGCTCGGCCCGGCGCCGCTGCGCCCAGTTCTTCGGCGCGTACCGCTCGGAGGACGGGATCATCGGGGTGCGCTCACCGCTCTCCAACTTCAGCTGGGCGCGCTTCGCGTTGATCGGCTCGTCCATGATCTTGGCGTGCAGCTTGAGGATCGCGTCCAGCAGCATCTCCGGCCGCGGCGGGCAGCCCGGCAGGTACATGTCCACCGGCACCACGTGGTCCACGCCCTGCACGACCGCGTAGTTGTTGAACATGCCGCCACTGGAGGCGCACACACCCATCGCCAGCACCCAGCGCGGTTCCGGCATCTGGTCGTAGATCTGCCGCAGCACCGGCGCCATCTTGTTGGTGACCCGGCCCGCGACGATCATCAGGTCGGCCTGGCGGGGAGTGGCGGAGAACCGCTCCATGCCGAAGCGCGCGATGTCGTAGCGGGAACCGCCGACGGTCATCATCTCGATCGCGCAGCAGGCCAACCCGAACGTCGCCGGCCACATCGAGGTCTTCCGGGTCCAGTTGACGAGCTTTTCAACGTTTGCCAACAGGATGCCGTTGGGCAGCTGCTCTTCGAGCCCCATCTCCGGCACTCCTTCCCGCTCCGCTGCGGCTAGTTCTTCCGAAAGTCGTGGGCCGACCCGCTCGGGCGTTCCCTAGTTCCAGTCCAGGCCGCCTCTTCGCCAGACGTAGACGTAGGCGAAACCGACGGTCGCGATGAAGAGCACGATCTCGACCACGCCGAACAGGCCGAGGGCGTCCGCAGACACCGCGAACGGGTAGAGGAAGACCATCTCGATGTCGAACAGGATGAACAACATCGCGGTCAGGTAGTAGGCGACCGGCATCCGGCCGCCGCCGATCACCGGCTGCGGCGACGGCTCGATGCCGCACTCGTAGGCGTCGAGCTTCGCCTTGTTGTACCGGCGGGGACCGACCAGTGGCGCGATCGCGACTGAGAACACCGCGAACGCGAGCGCCAGCGCGAACAACAACACCAGCGGGACGTAGGCATCAAGCACTCCGCTGCCCTCCTTCGGCGGCCCCCGCCGAGACGCAGAACACATCTACGGCTTCGGTGCGCACTCTATGCGGTCGACCGTATCGACTCCGTAGTGAGGCGAACCTAACTTTGAGAGGTCCGGCACACTACTCGGGACATCTGACCAGACACGTGCCATCAAGCGCTAGGGGTCAGCCGAGTAGTGGTGCTGATCACACGGTCCATCGTGTCGCCGCCCTTCTCGTCGTAGAGATTTGCCAACAGTTTCAACACGAAACGCATCAGCGTGGTCCTCGGTAGACCATGCTTGGTGGCCATCCGCATGACGGTGGGATTGCCAATCAACTTGCTGAAGATGTTGCCCATCCGGAAGTAGCCGCCGAGCGCCTGCTGCACCGCAGTCGGGTACCGGCGCAGCGCCTGCTCCCGCGAGAATCCCGCCGGTCGGGCGAGCGCGTGCACCACACATTCCGCTGCCAGCGCGGCGGACTCCATCGCGTAGGCGATGCCTTCGCCATTGAACGGGTTGACCATCCCGCCGGCGTCGCCGACCAGCAGCAGGCCGTTGCGGTAGTGCGGCATCCGGTTGAATCCCATCGGCAGCGCCGCGCCGCCGATCCGGCCGGTGGCGTTCTCCTCCCGGAAACCCCACTCCTCCGGGGTTCCGTCCAACCAGGAACGCATCAGCTGGCGGTAGTCCGTCTTGCCGTAGGCCTTGGAGGTGGACAGGATGCCGAGCCCGACGTTGACGGTGCCGTCGCCCATACCGAAGATCCAACCGTAGCCCGGCAGCAATTTCGGTTCGTCGGGGTTCGAGCGGTCCCACAGCTCCAGGTGCGACTCCAGGAAGTCGTCCTTGGTGCGCGGGCTGGTGTAGTACCGGCGCACCGCGACGCCCATCGGCCGGTCGTCGCGCTTCTCGATGCCCACCGACAGCGCCAACCGGGCCGAAACCCCGTCGCAGGCCAGCACCAACGGCGCACGGTACGTGACCGGAGTGCGCTCCGGCCCGGTCTTGGCCTCGACCCCGGTTATCCGGCCGGTTCGCTCGTCGGTGACCGCGCCGGTCACCGTGGTCTGCTGCAGCAGGCGAGCCCCGGCGCGCTGGGCGTTGCGGGCGAGCAGGTCATCGAAGTCGTTGCGGGGGCGGACCACGCCGTAGGGCGGGAATTCGGCCAGGCTCGGCCAGTCCAGTTCCATCCGCACGCCGCCGCCGACGACGCGCAGACCCCGGTTGTGCAACCATCCCGCTTCCTCCCGGGTGTCGATGCCCAGGTCGATGAGCTGCTTGACACCCCGCGGGGTGATGCCGTCGCCGCAGACCTTCTCCCGCGGGAAGACGCTCTTCTCAAGAAGCAGGACGTCCAGGCCGGCGCGGGCCAGGTACGTCGCAGCCGTCGATCCGGCCGGTCCGGCTCCGACGACGATCACCTCGGCGTCTTCGTCCGGTCGGCGGCGGCTGGTGGCGCTGGTCATGACACTCCTTGGTCCGGTGCAATGCGCGGCGCGGCCCGCTCGTCCCGGTGGACCGCCCCGGGAACCCGCTTGTGAACGAGTTCACTAACTCCCGAGTCTAAGCCGGACGAACCTCGCGATCGAGCCCTCGAACTACGCCACCCGAGTGACCACCACCGCAGGTGGCAGCCACCGGCTGCGCCGCTCGGAGGAGTCCCGTCCCCCCGGTGGCCGAAGGAGCCGACGATGCCCGCCTCGCGGCCCGGTTACTTCTCGTCGGCCGCCACGCGGGGATTTCGGGGATGCAGAAATGGAGAGAGCCCCTCTTTCCTTCCGGTTCCGGAAGGAAAGAGGGGCTCTCCCTCAAATAGTGTGTCGGCGGTGTCTTACTCTCCCACACCCTGTCGAGTGCAGTACCATCAGCGCTGGGGAGCTTAGCTACCGGGTTCGGAATGGGACCGGGCGGACCCTCCCCGCCATCGCCACCGACAACCCTCACCCCGCCGTAAACGACGGGAAACCAGGCGTCAGAACACGAATGACACATGTTCAATTATCAAAAGGTTCTGGTTGTTGCCCCAGAACCGTATAGTGGGTGCGTAGCAATCTTTGTGAGCAAGTCCTCGGCCTATCAGCACCAGTCAACTCCACACGTTACCGTGCTTCCATATCTGGCCTGTCAACCCAATCATCTCTTGGGGGCCTTAACCCACAACGGGTGGGAGACCTCATCTAGGAACAGGCTTCCCGCTTAGATGCTTTCAGCGGTTATCCCTCCCGAACATAGCCAACCAGCCACGCCCTTGGCAGAACGACTGGCACACCAGAGGTTCGTCCGTCCCGGTCCTCTCGTACTAGGGACAGCCTTCCGCAAGTCTCCTACGCGCGCGGCGGATAGGGACCGAACTGTCTCACGACGTTCTAAACCCAGCTCGCGTGCCGCTTTAATGGGCGAACAGCCCAACCCTTGGGACCAACTCCAGCCCCAGGATGCGACGAGCCGACATCGAGGTGCCAAACCATGCCGTCGATATGGACTCTTGGGCAAGATCAGCCTGTTATCCCCGGGGTACCTTTTATCCGTTGAGCGACACCGCTTCCACCAGCCAGTGCCGGATCACTAGTCCCTGCTTTCGCACCTGCTCGACCCGTCAGTCTCACAGTCAAGCTCCCTTATACACTTACACTCAACACCTGATTGCCAACCAGGCTGAGGGAACCTTTGGGCGCCTCCGTTACCCTTTAGGAGGCAACCGCCCCAGTTAAACTACCCACCAGGCACTGTCCCCGATCCGGATCACGGACCCGAGTTAGATGCCCGGAACGACCAGAGTGGTATTTCACCAACGACTCCACACCCACTAGCGTGAATGCTTCACAGTCTCCCACCTATCCTACACAAGCCGAACCAAACACCAATACCAAGCTATAGTAAAGGTCCCGGGGTCTTTCCGTCCTGCCGCGCGAAACGAGCATCTTTACTCGTACTGCAATTTCACCGGGCCTGTGGTCGAGACAGCGGAGAAGTCGTTACGCCATTCGTGCAGGTCGGAACTTACCCGACAAGGAATTTCGCTACCTTAGGATGGTTATAGTTACCACCGCCGTTTACTGGCGCTTAAATTCTCCGCTACACCCCAAAGGGTTCACGGGTCCTCTTAACGTTCCAGCACCGGGCAGGCGTCAGTCCATATACATCGCCTTACGGCTTCGCATGGACCTGTGTTTTTAGTAAACAGTCGCTTCTCCCTGGCCTCTGCGACCACCACCAGCTCCCCAAGCACGTCGGTTCACCAGCAGTGGCCCCCCTTCTCCCAAAGTTACGGGGGCAATTTGCCGAATTCCTTAACCACAGTTCACCCGACCGCCTCGGTATTCTCTACCTGACCACCTGTGTCGGTTTCGGGTACGGGCCGTGAAGACACTCGCTAGAGGCTTTTCTCGACAGCATGGGATCACTCACATCGCCACAACGGCTACGCATCACCCCTCACCCACAAGGCATGCGGATTTACCTACACACCGGGCTACAGGCTTACACCAGTACAACCACTCACTGGCAGAGCTACCCTCCTGCGTCACCCCATCACTTAACTACCGCCCCATCAGGTCCCATGCCAGCACGCATATCACCCAAAGGATCAACACACACCAAGATGGTTAGTATCAAAGGTTTCGCTATGGACGCATCAACACGGGTACGGGAATATCAACCCGTTATCCATCGACTACGCCTGTCGGCCTCGCCTTAGGCCCCGACTCACCCTGGGCGGACGAACCTTCCCCAGGAACCCTTGGTCATCCGGCGGCAGAGATTCTCACTCTGCACTCGCTACTCATGCCTGCATTCTCACTCCCACACACTCCACACCAGGATCACTCCGGCGCTTCACCGCATGCAGGACGCTCCCCTACCCAACAACACCACAGTGTCATTGGCATGGCTTCGGCGGTGCGCTTCAGCCCCGCTACATTGTCGGCGCAGGACCACTTGACCAGTGAGCTATTACGCACTCTTTCAAGGATGGCTGCTTCTAAGCCAACCTCCTGGTTGTCTCGGCGATCCCACATCCTTTCCCACTAAGCGCACACTTAGGGGCCTTAGCCGATGCTCTGGGCTGTTTCCCTCTCGACGACGAAGCTTCTCCCCCGCCGTCTCACTGCCACGCTCAACTCAGGCGTATTCGGAGTTTGGCTGATCTCAGTAACCCGCGAAGGCCCATCAACCAACCAGTGCTCTACCCCACCCAAGCAAACACGCAACGCTGCACCTAAATGCATTTCGGGGAGAACCAGCTATCACGGAGTTTGATTGGCCTTTCACCCCTACCCACAACTCATCCCCCAGGTTTTCAACCCTGGTGGGTTCGGGCCTCCACACGGTCTTACCCGCGCTTCACCCTGGCCATGGGTAGATCACTCCGCTTCGGGTCTACACCACGCGACTCAAAACGCCCTATTCAGACTCGCTTTCGCTCCGGCTCCCCCACACACGGGTTAACCTCGCCACGCAGCAGTAACTCGCAGGCTCATTCTTCAAAAGGCACGCCATCACCCAAAGGCTCTGACGGTTTGCAGGCACACGGTTTCAGGAACTCTTTCACTCCCCTCCCGGGGTACTTTTCACCATTCCCTCACGGTACTATCCACTATCGGTCACCAGGAAGTATTTAGGCTTAGCGAGTGGTCCCGCCAGATTCACAGCACCCTCCACGAAAGCGCTGCTACTCGGGAACACCACCACACGCACCGATCGCATTTTCGCCTACCGGACTCTCACCGTCTACGGTCAGGTTTCCCAACCTATTCGACTAACACGACACAGCAACGCTGGCAGACTGGTAGATCTGCCCAGTAGCGTCCCACAACCCCGCACACGCAACCCCTACCAGGTATCCCACGCGCACGGTTTAGCCTCCTCCGCTTTCGCTCGCCACTACTCACGGAATCACCAGTGTTTTCTCTTCCTACGGGTACTAAGATGTTTCACTTCCCCGCGTTCCCCCCAACACCCTATATATTCAGGCGCTGGTAACCCGACATCACTCGGGCTGGGTTACCCCATTCGGACACCCTCGGATCACAGCTCGGTTGACAACTCCCCGAGGACTAT
>NZ_CP040605.1:2022500-3757500 GCF_012277335.1 Saccharopolyspora sp. ASAGF58
GGGAGGTCGTCACCCCGCCATCGAGGGCTTGGCGGCAGGTGAACCGCAGGGCGCACAGGTTCGGGAGTTCGTAGCGCAGCACCTCGCCTCGGACGTGGTCGGCGAGGTGCGCGCGGACCCGGTCGGCCGTGACCTCCCGGACAAGCAGGTCGAAGTCCTCGTCCCGGTAGGGGAACAGCGACAGCGTCGAGGTATCGCCCTTGTCCCCGGCCCGGCGGTGGGCGATGTCATGCAGCAGCACCGTCGACCTCCAACACGGTCACCCGGGTCTCGACGCCCGATCGGGGGATGAGCGCCGAGACGATTCCGATCACCTCGCGGACATCGGCGCGGACGCCACCACCGCCCGTCGGCCCGTTCGTGTAGAGCGTCGACCTCGTGGCACACCACGTCGGCCGCCTCCGGGTCAGGTGCCATCGCGGCCACCCGCAGGCGGCACTCGTCCGCCGGCTCGCCCGACTCCCCGAACGCGCCCAGGACATCCGCTCTGATTCGCAGCCCCGTGCCACGCAGCCTGGTGGTGACGACGTCCGCGGCCAGCCGCGCCCGGCGGGCGGCGTTCGGCCCGGCGTAGCTGATGCCGCACTCCGCCCGGTACCCCGCGCGGTAGCCGACGCTCAACCTTCAACTCCGCGGGGCGCGCACGGCCGGCCGCGCCGCTGATCCGAACCCGGTCGGCGCCGGCCTGTTCCGCGCGCACTACGCGGAAGTCCAAAACCACGGAGTGCGGTACGCGCGACCGATCAGGTAGGCCGCCACCAGCACCCAGAGGATCCCGGCCACCATCGCGGGCAGCACCGGTACGAACAGCCGACCGCTGTCGAGGTTCAGCACGGCCATCGCGCGGGCCGTCGGGCCGCCCCACGGGACCATGTTCATCACGCCCACCGCCAGGCAGATCACCCCGGTCAGCACGATGCGCCGCATGCCCAACCGCTGGTAGATCGGCAGCAGCGCGGACACGGTGATCAGGAAGGTCGAGGCGCCGTCGCCGTCGAGCGCGACGAGCAGCGTCAACAACGCGGTGCCGACCGTGATCTTCAGCGGATCGCCGCCGGCCCAGCGCAGGATGCGGGTCACGGCGGGGTCGAACAGCCCCGTGTCGACAATCAGGCCGAAATACAGCACCGCGAACGTGACCATGATGGCCACCGGCGCGACGGTGACCAGCCCGTCGGCGATCAGCGGGCCGAGCCGGCCGCCGAAGCCGGTGGAGAGCGCGGCCGCGATCGGCACCAGGGTGAGTGCGAAGAACACCGAGACGCGACGGGACAGGGCCAGGGCCAGGGCCAGGGCCAGGGCCAGGGCCAGGGCCAGGGCCAGGGCCAGGAAGAGTCTGATGGTCAGGAATCCACTTGCGGCGAGCATGCAGTACCTCCGAAGCCGGACGGAGGTACTGTGATCCACCTCGCTCATGCGGTTCAAGCAAAAGTTGTTGATAAATTAATGCGCTGTGAGCATGGATCTGACGCTTCAACAGCTCCGACTGGTGCTCGCGGTGCATGACGCCGGGAGCTTCACGCTCGCCGGCCAGCAGCTGCACCTGGCGCAGTCCTCGATGAGCCGCACGGTCCGCGAGGTGGAGCGCAAGCTCGGTATCACGCTGTTCGAGCGCACCACGCGGAACCTGATCACCACGCCGGACGGCCGCGAGTTCTGCCGGGTGGCGCGGCGCATGGTCGAAGCCTTCGACGCCGGGATCAACCACTTTGAGGGGTTCCTGGCCGGCAGCCGCAGCCGCGGCCGGGTGCGGATCGCGGCGCTGCCGTCGCTGGCGGCGACCCTGCTGCCGCCCGTGGTCTCCGCCTACCGCGCGGAGCACCCCGAGGTCGAACTGTCCATCGAGGACGACATGTCCGACGGGGTGCTGCGGCGGGTCCGTACCGGCGCGGTCGACCTGGCCGTCACAGTGGTGCCCGAACCGCTTCCGGACCTGCAGGTCCAGCCGATCGCCGCCGACCGGTTCTGTTGCGTTTTCCCGCCGTCGCACCCCTTCGCCGAACGCCGTCGGCTCGACTGGGCGGAACTGGCCGACCAGCCGCACGTCGCCTTCGAACCCAGCAGCAGCATCCGGCAGCACGCCGAACAGGCCTTCGCGACGGCCCGGGTTCGACCGGTCCTGGTGCTGGAGTCGCGCAACATCACCACCGTCGCCGGGCTCGTCGCGGCCGGGCTCGGCGTGGCGGTGATGCCTGGGCTGGTGCTGCCGCTCGTCCGGTTCGCCGGCCTGGAGCACCGGGCGTTGGGCCGGCCCAAGATCAGCGCATCGCGGTGGTCCGCGATCCGAACCGCCCCCTCGCCGCGGCATCGGAGGCGTTCATGACCGCGATCGGCCGGACCCAGCGCTCCGCCGACCCCCTGGCCCCGGAAACGACCTGGCTCTGACGGCGAGCGCCGAAGGCTCCGACGGCGAATCCGCGCGACCAAAGCGGTCATCGGCCTTGCGCCCGTTGGCGTAGCGGATCAGGAGGGCTTGACCGCCCGGTGGACCGCCACGACACCGCTGGTGAGGTTGCGCCACTGCACGCCGGTCCAGCCGGACTCGGCGATCAGCTCCGCGAGCTCGCGCTGGTCCGGCCAATCGCGGATGGATTCCGCTAGGTAGACGTAGGCGTCCGGGTTTGACGACACCGAGCGGGCGATCGGCGGCAGCGCCCGCATCAGGTAGTTCAGGTAGATCGTCCGGAACGGCTGCCAGGTGGGGGTCGAGAACTCGCACACCACCAGCCGACCGCCGGGGCGCACCACCCTGAGCATCTCCCGCAGGCCAGCAGCCGTGTCTGCGAGGTTCCGGAGCCCGAACGAGATCGTCGCGGCGTCGAAGACATCGTCGGCGAACGGCAGCCGGAGCGCGTCCGCCGCCACCATCGGCACCCCTCGGTGTCGGCCGACCGACAGCATGCCCAGCGAAAAGTCCGCGGCCACGCACCACGCGCCGGAGCGGGCGAACTCCACCGTCGACACGCCGCTGCCGGCCGCCAGGTCGAGCACCCGCTCGCCGGGCTTGGGCGCCAAGGCCCGCCGGGTCACGTCCCGCCACCGCCGGTCCTGCCCGAAGGACAGCACCGTGTTGGTCAGGTCGTACCTGCGCGCGACGCCGTCGAACATCGCGGCGACCTCGCGAGGGTTCTTGTCCAAACCGGCCCTAGACACAGCCGAAGCGTACGTGGCGGGACCGCCAAGATCACCATCACGCCCGTCGAATCCGCATCGCGGAAGTCATGCTCCTTTTCGATCGTCGGAACCCGGCCCCCGCGGATCACCTCTCGGTGGCAACTGGATCCGCTGGCATTCCCGGAACGCCCGCTTCCCGGGGTGGGACTCCCGCTGTCCCGTCCGGCGGAATCCGATGCGCTCGTAGAAGCGCCGGGCAGCCAGGTTCGCGTCGAAGACGCGCAGCGTCACAGAGGTGGCGCCGTTTGTCCGCGACCACGACAGGACCGCGGCGACCAAGGCTTCCGCGACGCCCTTGCCGCGCCACTCGGGGGCGACCCACATCGCTTCGAGCTGGTGCTCCCCCGAGGTCCGAGCCGGCCACCGCAGCGACCACCCCCACCGCCGCCGTCCCGTCCAGGAATCACGGGCCGCGGGCGAGCCGCGCCCGCCAGAACTCCATCGGCTCCGCCCGCTCACGGTCCAAAGTGGACCCAAAGGCATCCGGGTCGGCCGCGAGTGCGTGCAGCCTCGCCTCCCGCAAAGCGTTCAGTTCGCTGTCGATCACTCGCCGCACCAACACCAAGACCATGGAACCCATGATGAGCGGTAGAAGCGTTCAGGTACCACCGATTTTTCCTTGCCGGGGAAGCAAGTTCGCCCGATCGAGGCGCACGTGGTTTCAGGGATCGATCCGGTGAGCAGCGGTAGCTGTTCCGAAGTCAGGCCGGAGCCCGGGAAGCCGAACTCCCGCAAGAGCCGCCACGCAGCGCGAAGGGGTCAAGCGGCCAACGGCTCCACGCGGGTCGTCACGTCGGCATAGTGCCCGATCAGCTGTTGGCACAGCGCGGGCCAGGTCCGCCCGGCGACCGCTACGCGCGCCGCTTCGCCGAACCGCTCCCGCACCGCCGGATCTTGCAACGCCGTGACAGCGGTGTGCAGGGCATCAGCGTGCACAGCGGGATCGGCTGCGGGCAGCAGGTAACCGGTGCGGCCGTGGTCGACGAGATCCCGGGGGCCGCCCGCGTCCGGGGCGATGACCGGGACGCCCGAAGCCATTGCCTCCTGCACCGCCTGGCAGAACGTCTCGTGCGGCCCGGTGTGCACGAAAACGTCGAGGCTCGCGTAGATCCGCGCCAACTCATCCCCGGTCCGCTGCCCCAGGAACACCGCACCTGGCAACGCCGCGCTGAGATTCTGGCGTTCAGGCCCGTCACCCACGACGACAAGCCGCACGCCCGGCATCCCGCCCAGCGCCGCCAACCTTTCGATGCGTTTCTCCGGAGCCAACCGCCCCACGTACCCGACGAGCAACTCACCGTTCGGCGCCAACTCGCCGCGCAAGCCCGAATCCCGGTGCTGCGGCGAGAAACGCGTTGTGTCCACGCCCCGCCCCCACCGGTGCACCCGTGGAACGCCGTGCTCCAGCAGCATGTCCACGGCCCAAGTCGACGGCGCGAGCGTCCGGTCGGCGGCACCGTGCAAGCGGCGGATCCAGCGCCACGCGGCTCGCGCGGTCAGGCCCAAGCCGTACGACTCGGCGAAGCCCGCGACGTCGGTCTGGTACACCGCGACGGTCGGGACACCGAGCCGCCTCGCGGCGGCCAGGCCGCGCGCCCCGACGATGAACGGCGACGCGAGGTGCACGACATCCGGGCGGAATTCCTGCAACCCGCGCAGCAACCGCCGCGTCGGGAAGCCGATCGGCAATGACGAAACCAGCGGCAGATCCACCGCGGGCAGCCGGATCACCGGGAAGCCCGCGTACTCCTCCGGGCCCGCTCCTGGGGCGATCACCAGTGCCGCGTCGCCCCGACGGCGCAAGTGCTCCAGCACCCGGAGCACGGAATTCGTCACCCCGTTGATCTGCGGCAGGAAGCTCTCGGTCACGATCGCTATGCGCACGCCGAAAACCGTGACGCCCCGGACCGGCGAACAGTCGACCGCAACGTGACGGCATCGCCAACGCCAGCCGAAGACCGCGCCAACTCGTCAGGCGGCGCGCAATCGTGACCTGCCCCTCCACAACCGGTCACCTGAGCGTTGCGCTCCGGTTACCCACCGCACGGAGCCTGGGACGGCATGACGGTCCTGCCTTCCCCGCCCGCGCAGATCGATCCCGCACTGGTGTCGCGGGCATTCGAGGTCGCCGGCCGACTCGCGAACGACGCCGCAGACGTGATCATCGCGACCGCGGGCCGGGGAGCGCGCCCCGAGCCCACCGAGTCGCCGTTCGACTGGGTCACCGACACCGGCCGCACCCTGGAACGCCACACCCGGCGGATCCTCGCCGACGAATTCCCCGGAATCCCGGTGTTCGGCGAGGAATTCGACGCAGCGCCCACCACGATCGCCGAGCACTGGGCCGCCCGCGCCGGTTCCGCGAGATTCCGCTGGTCGGTCGACCCGGTCGACGGCACCGCCAACTACGTCGCGGGCCTGCCCTGGTGCGCCTACAGCCTCGCCATGCTCGACGAGCACGGCCCGGTGGTCGGGGTGGTCGCCGACCCGTACCGCACGCAGATCTACGCCGCGGCGCGCGGCCGTGGCATGCGCGCCAACGGCACGCCCGTGCGGTTGCCCGTACCGGGCGAGGCGCGCGGGGGCATCGTGTGCACGGAACTGACCAAGGACGGGCCGTGGCACGGCATGGACCGGTTCATCACCAATGCCGCGAGCGCCCAGGTCGGGGTTCGATTACTGGGCTCCCCGGCGCTGGCGATCACCCAGGTCGCCCTCGGCCACGCGGTCGCGGCGGTGCTGGACTCCTATCAGGAATGGGACGTCGCCGGAGCGCTCGCGCTGGCCACCGAAGCCGGTGCCACCGTGCTGGACCGCCGGGGCAACGCAACCGCGCTCCCGCTGGACGGGTTGCTGGTGGCTGCCCCCGGCGTCGCCGCCGACGTGCACGACTGGTGGCGGCAGGCGTTCGGGCCGAGCTGACCCTTAGGCGGCCCGAACCAGCGCGCGGGCCGGAGCCGAACCCGGCTTCGGACCGAACACCGCCGACATCGGCCGCAGCAGCGGGAACTGCTCGCGCAGCACCGCCACCTGCTGGTGGACCCGGCTGAGATCGGGTGCTGCGACCAGCTCCACGACCGTCTCCAACACGTGATCGGTGACCATGCTGAACCTGGTCGCGGCGTCATCGAGCTGGCTCTGCACCCGGCGCACAACTCCGTCGTCCCGCGGCTCGCTGCCCGCCAGACCTCGCCCCACCTCGGAAAGCGCGCGAATGTTCGGCAATTCCGCATCCATCCGCCGAACGACCGTCTGCAACTGGTGGCGCGCCTGCGTGGAGGACACCGCGTCGACGGCGCGGGCGGCTCGGTACACCGCCTGCTCGCACCGCTGGACCTCTTGCAACCACTTGTCAGGCAAGGGTGACGGAGACAAACCGGGCGGCGCAGCAGGGCGCGCGGCGGCGGGCGCGGTTCTCACTCTCCGGGCGCAGACAACGGCGAGCATCACTCCTGCCCCGCACGCCCCGGCGATCAGCGCGACCAGAGCTTGCACCCAGATTCCGTCCATGTCGAGTTGTGTCCTTCCACTTGGCCGCAGAGGCATTCGAAACCGGTGTCCCGCCCGTGGGCACCGATCCGACGATGTCGACCGAACCGAAGTTCCCGAGCGCCCCCCAGGAATCACTCTGCGCCCGCCGAGCCCCGAAGTTCTTGGGGGAAAGTACTCAATCTGATCGCGTGTGCCGTGACTCTCTCCCGTTCGGCCCGGCCGATCATGGCTGTGCGGCGGATCTTGCCAGGTACTGCATTCCGGCGAGCAGGAACTCCAGCCCGCCGGTGTGCACCCCGTCCCGGCCACCGGGTCGGACGAACCCACCGAACTCCACAGGATCCGGCCGTTGAAGGCGGGCCACCGAGAACACCTCGTCGAGCACCCCGCTCACGTCGCCGCGCACGTCCGCCGGATCTGCCCCGCAGCCGGCGTCCGCCAACCGCGCCTCGACCGGGTGCGGGACGAACAGCTCGCCGGTCATCGGCCACACCCGCTGGAACCCAGCCGCCATGAGCCGGGATGAACTGGTGCCGCCATCGCCGAGTCGGATCACCCACTGGGCGGCGTGGTCCCGGTGCCGCGTCAGCTCCGCGAGCGACCGCGCCGCCAAGGTGGCCAGCACCGCGTCCCGGCTCCGCGCCAGCCGTTCGAACACCGCGACCCTCCAAGCGGCGAACAGCAGCAGCCGCGCGACTGTCGCCGAGAAATCCCCGACCTGGCCAGGCCCGCAGTCGATCTCGACCAGGCGGACGTTGCGGAATTCCTCGGACGTCCGCAGGTAGGCGAGGCTGTCCTCGTCCCGCCCCGCACCTTCCACCTCGCCCGCGCGGTGCAGCAGGATCCTGGCCTGCCCCAACAGGTCGAGTGCGATCGCGCCGATCGCGGCAGCCTCTTCCAGTTCCGGGGCGCGAATTCCCCACTCGGACAACCGGTGCGACAGGATCAGCGCATCATCGCCGAGCATCAGGCAGTACTGCGAGAGGTCCGAAGTGGCCACGCCATCCGGAACCGATCTATCCACAGTGGTCATCGAAGGTGCGCCGAGCACCCACTGCTGCACATCCGACGCACCGGACTGCACTTCAGGCATGTTCATGGCGACCTCGCAGACGCGAGACGGCGGCCGGCAGGAACGGATGGGCCGCTACCCCCACCCCGGCTCCACAACGGTCGTGCGAACCCGCCGCCAGCCCCCCTTCCAGCGGGAATTCAGTGTCACACCGCCCGACCGAGTTAGGGAAGCCTGATCAGCGGTACAAGGGCACAACGACTCATCGCGCAGTCGGCCGCCGCAGCAGCCAGTACACCGGCAGCAGAACCGCCCAAACAACGGCGAGCGAACTGGACACCGGTAGCAGCGACAAGACCGCGTTGCGCCCGGCGACCCGGACCAGATCCGGGTTCCGCGAGTCGTACTCGACCCGGACCAGCTGGCCGGCCTGCAGGTCGGCCGGGTACAGCACGCCGTTCGGCGGGATGTAGACGCGGCCCTCGTCGGTGTTGAAACGCACCACGGTCCGGGTCAGCGAGGTGTCCACCACCTCGGCCACCGCTTCGCCCTTGGACTCCTCGATGGTCCGATCGTTGATGAAGCACGCCCCGATGATGGACAGTCCCATTACGGTCAGCAGCAGGCCGAGCACCAGCACGCCCCGGCGGGCACGCATCCGCCCCCGGCCACGGGTCGGCACCGCCACCGGCTGGTCACCGTCCGTGCTGGAATCGGTCGCCGAGTCGGCCGCGTTCTGCGCCACCGCTTCGCTCGCCACGGTGACCGATTGTAGGCATCCCGCCATCGGCGAGTCGCAGGCCTTCGGTGCCGCCCACCGCTTCGGGGGCGGCGCATACCCTCCATGAGTGGCGAATACACCCCGGCTGCTGACGGCGCGAACCCGACGGCTCGAACCAGACGACCCTCGATACGACCGTCCCCTGTTAGAGTTGCTTCCCGCAGCCGGCGTGCTCAGCTGGGTCCGCGACGGCTCCGGGCTCGTCGGCTGGGGCTGCGCGGCCCGCCTCGACGTTTCCGGTCGCGACCGCTTCAGCCAGGCCGACGCCTGGTGGCAAGAGCTTTGTCACCAGTTCGAGGTCGAAGACTCGGTGGGGCTGCCCGGCTGCGGGCCGGTGGCGTTCGCCAGCCTGGCCTTCGCCGACGAGCCCGGGGATTCGGTGCTGATCGTCCCCGAGGTCGTCATCGGACAACGCGACGGGGTGCGCTGGATCACCACGATCGGCGATGGCTCCGCCCAGCCGCAGCAGCCCGAGCCCGTGCACCCGCCCGGCACCGTGTCCTACAGCGACGGGCAACTCTCCGCGACCGGTTACCGCCAGGCCGTGGCCGAGGCGGTGCGCCGCATGCAGGAAACCGGCGATCTCGACAAGATCGTGCTCTCCCACGACCTGCTGGCCAGCACCTCGGAACCGCTCGACGCGCGGTACCTGCTGCACAACCTCGCCGCCCGGTACCCGACCTGCTGGACGTTCGCGGTGGACGGTCTCCTCGGCGCCACCCCGGAGCTGCTGCTCGAACGCATGGGATACGAAGTGCGGTCCCGGGTGCTCGCCGGCACGGTCTGGCCCCGCGAGGGGCACACCGCCGAACAGCTCGCCGCCGAACTGCTGGCGTCCGCCAAGAACCGAAGCGAACACGCCTACGCGGCAGAGTCGTTGGCGGTCCGACTCCGCCCCTTCTGCAGTGATCTCACGGTGCCGGACGAGCCGGAGGTCCTCCAGCTGCGCAACGTCCTGCACCTCGCGACGAACGTCGAGGGCAAGCTCAGCGAAAGCAACGCGACCACCGGCCCCGCAACGCTGTTGCGCATGGTCGCCGCGGTGCACCCCACGGCTGCAGTCGGGGGAACGCCGACCGATGACGCGGTGCTGGCGATCGGCGAGCTGGAAGGGATGGACCGGGGGCGCTACGCGGGCCCGGTCGGCTGGCTGGACGGCAGCGGCAGCGGCGAGTTCGCCATAGCCCTCCGCTGCGCCCAAGTTGAAGCGGCCGCCACGCCCGGCGTCGAGGCCGGGCGTGGCGGCGGCAAGGTGCGGCTGTTCGCGGGGTGCGGAATCGTCCCTGATTCCGACCCCGACCTCGAGGTCGCGGAAGCGGAAGCGAAGCTTCTCCCCATCCGCGAGGCCCTCGAAGGCGTCCGCTAGCGCGAACCGCTCACTAGTAACTAGTGCTCGTGCAGCAGGGCGTGCGTGCGGTCGAGCTCCGCCACGGCCTTCGGTGGCGCCATCATGACGTGGTTCGCGCGCGGCAGTACACCGGTCGCTTCGCCGACCGGCGGCTTGCCGTTGGTGAACAACCAGGTGTTGAACAGCTCGTCGAGCTGCTTGCCGGAGCGCCGCTCGGCGAGCGCGATGAACTCCTCGATCGTGCCGGTGGAGTAGCGCTTCTCCGACACCCAGGTCCGGACGATGTCCTGCAGGAGCGCGTCTCCGACCACGTTGCGCAAGGCTTGCACGGTCATCGCGCCGCGGTCGTACACCGCGTCGTCGAACACGGCCTCCGCACCGGGATCACCCGGCAGGACCTGCCAGAACGGGTCGTCGGCCGGGTGCAGCCCGTAGTAGTAGTCGAAGAGTTCCTGCGCGGTTCCGGTGCCCTGCTTCTCCGACCAGAGCCACTCCGCGTAGGACGCGAAGCCCTCGTTCAGCCAGATGTTGCGCCAGGTGTCCACCGACACCGAGTCGCCGAACCACTGGTGCGCGTTCTCGTGCACCACCACTGAGGTGTTGGCGCCGTTCCGGAAGAACTTGTGACTGTAGGTCGGCCGGGTCTGGTTCTCCAGCGCGAAGCTCATCCCCTCGGATGAGACCAGTCCGCCCTGCGCCTCGAACGGGTACTCGCCGAGCAACCCACTCAGGAACTCCACGACCTCCGGGGTGCGTTCGACGCTGGCCTTCGCCGCGCCCTCGAACTCGCCGAGGTTGTCGGAGTACGCGCTGACGAACGGCTGCCCGAACGCGCCGGTCTTGGTGCTGATCCCGTACTGCCCGACGCCGATGAACGCCAGGTAGGTGGCGGTCGGTTTCGTCGTGCGCCACTGCCAGGTCGTCCAGCCCGCCAGGCTGGAGCTCTTGGTGTTCACGCCGTTGGACACCACCTCGGTGCCGTCCGGAACGGCGACCGAGACGTCGAAGGTCGCCTTGTCCCTGGGGTGGTCGTTGCTCGGGAACCACCAGGCCGCGATCTCCGGTTCGCCGACCGCGAGCGCACCGTCGGAAGTGCGGATCCACGGCTTGAGGCCGTCCACCTCGACCGTCGACGGCACGCCCTCGTACTCGACGACGAAGGTCGCGAGGCTTCCCTCGCGCAACGTCACCGGCGGCGTCACCGTCAGTTCCGTGCCGGCCTGCGAGAACTGCGCGGGCACCCCGTTGACCCGCACCGACTTGGTGGTCAGCGCGAAGTCCAAGTTGAACGCGGTCAGGTTCTGCGTCGGTTTCGCGACGATCGTCGTGGTGCCCTGCAGATGGTCGTCCGCGGGCTGGTAATGCACCTGGATGTCGTAGTGGGAGACGTCGTACCCACCGTTCCCGTAACCCGGGAAGTAGTCGTCACCCGCGCCCGGCGCCCCCGGTCCGTCGCTGCCGGCCAACGCCGGTGTGGCGAGCAAAGCCGTCGCGCAGCACGCCGCCGCCGTGGCTCGCAGGCCGTGTCGTCGAAACACCTGCCACCTCCTCCGAACTTCTTGGTCCGGTAGGAGAATAAGGAAGCTCTTATCTACCAGGCATGTTTTCGGATCACCGTTTTTTCCCACTGTGCAGCGGAAAACCGCGAACGCAGGCACCAAAAACACCGACGGCTGCCGCACGACCACCCCGATCGTCGGAGAAACAACCACCTTTCGAGCGACATCGGCGCACCGGTGACGCCAAACCAACGTGTGACGCCGCCCGCCCGAACGACGGGACCGACCGAATTCCCGAACGTTGAGATCAACCGGGCACGGCCGAAAAGGCCGCGCTAGTCGGCTGTTTGGGAAGTCGATCCGGCCTTCGTCCTCGAAGCGGCATTGGACACCATCGGCAGCCCCTGATCACGGCGGCTCCGGATCGATCTTCCTACCGCCGCAAGAGGGAGGCGCACCCAAGAGTCCCGTCTTCGTGATCAACATAGGTGTGCGCTTGCGGACACCGGTGGTTCACGGGGAGCTCAAAGGTCCGCGACGGCAGGAGATCCGGCGCCGTTGCCACGGCTCCGCCGGATCGCCACCACGCACCCGGCCACGATATCCCGCGGTCAGGCGGCATGCCGAGCCGTCAGCCGACCAGGGCAGACCGAACCGCAGTCAGCAACCGCTGGTGTACCGCACGCAGTTTGGCGCGATCCGCCCGCACCTCGACGACCCGCAATCCCGGCCGCCACTGCAGGGCAGCGGTGAACTCGGAACGCTCCTGCACCAGCACGTGCTCGATGCCATGCGCCGCGCAGAGCTGGCCGATGCCGGTTCCGTGCGGTGTCGCGAAGACCCGCTCGAAGGCGTCCCGGTGCTCGGGGCTTCCGTGTTCCAGCAAGGCGAAGATGCCGCCACCGTCGTCGTTCAACACCACGATCGTCAGATCTGGCCGCTGTTCGTACGGTCCGAGCATCAGGCCGTTGCTGTCGTGCAGGAAAGTCAGGTCACCCAGGAGCGCGTAGGCCGGGCGGCCGTGCGCGACCGCGGCGCCGATCGCCGTCGACACCATGCCGTCGATCCCAGCCACACCCCGGTTGCGGTGCACGACCACATCGGGCCGTTGGCGCGCGGCCAGCGCCACGTCCCGGCTCGGGTTCGACGAACCCAGAACCAGCAGGGCGTGCTCGGGCAACATGTCCACGACCTCGCGCGCCACGGCGGCACCGCTCGGCCAACGCTCCAGGTCAAGAGCCGCGTGCAGCGCCTCGGACGCCTTCTGGTCGGCGTGCTGCCACGCGGTGAGCCAGTTGGGATCGGCGTGTCCCGGCGCGGCGCCGAAAGTCGCCGCGACCTCCCGCAAGTTGTGCGCCGGCGCAGTCCAGTCCACCCCACCGTGCGCGAGCAGCACTTCCACGTCGGTGTCCGCCAGCAATCGTTCTACCTGCCGGAACACCGTCGGGCGGCCGACGCACAACACCTGTTCTGGCCGGTGGTCCCGCATGAACTCGGGCAGGTTCAGCAGCCACATCCCGGTGCTGATCGCTGCCGAGCCGCCTAAGCCCACACCGCCGGACTCGGACAGCACCGGCCAGCCGTGACGATCGCCCCATTCGTAGGCGCTCTCGACACCCCAGTCGGCGACCAGCACGAGGCCGCGTCGAGCGTGCACTTGCGACAGTTCACTCGGCGTGCTGCCTCGTTGGGAGACCTCCGTCCACCGGGCGTCGCCCGGGCGTCCGGTCAGCGGCTCGCACCACTGGTCGTCGCCGTCGGGCACCAGCGGCTCCCGGAACGGGATGTTCAGGTGCATCGGGCCGCCCCGCGTTCCATCGGCCGCGGCGTGCCAGGCGCGACACACCTGGCTTCGCCAGTACGCGTTCTGCCCCGGGCGGCTCTCGGCGACGGCGAGCTCGTCGAACATCCGGACCTCGGCACCGAACAGCCGGTGCTGATCGATGGTCTGGTTGGCGCCCGCTGCGCGCAGCTCCGGCGGGCGATCCGCGGTCAGCACGATCAGCGGGACACCCGAGTGGTATGCCTCACTCACCGCCGGGTGCAGATTCGTCGCGGCGGTACCCGATGTGCAGACGACCGCCACCGGCAACTGCGTCCGCGCCGCCAACCCCAACGCGAGAAAACCCGCGCTGCGCTCGTCGATGCGTACGTGCAGCCGCAACCGCGCTGCGTGTGCGGCTCGGTGCAGCGCGTAAGACAGCGGTGCGTTGCGTGATCCCGGGGAGAGCACCACCTGCCGCACCCCGTTGCGGACGAGCTCGTCGACGATGACCTCAGCCTGGGCCGTGGACGGATTCAACCGATCACCTCTGAACATCGCTCGGCGAACGCCGGCCGAGGGAGCCATGGTCCCCCTCGCCGTCGTCCCCAAGCGCCGGGTTGCTGCGGGGAGGCCCCCGCCCCGAGCGCTTGCTGCGCCTATTGTCCCAGGTGTGCAGAATCCCCGTGTCTCTGAGCTGTTCGATCCGGCTTCGTGGGAGCCCGTGGCGGGCTTCGACTTCACCGACATCACGTATCACCGCTGCGTCGAGGACGGCCCCGGGAATGGCACCGTGCGCATCGCGTTCGACCGCCCGGACGTCCGCAACGCCTTCCGCCCGCACACCGTCGACGAGCTGTACCGAGCCCTGGACCACGCACGCATGACAAGCGACGTCGGCTGCGTGCTGATCACCGGAAACGGCCCGTCCACCAAGGACGGCGGCTGGGCCTTCTGCTCCGGCGGCGATCAGCGAATCCGCGGTCGTTCCGGGTACCAGTACGCCGACGGCGAGACCGCCGATTCGGTCGACCCGGCCCGCGCCGGGCGGCTGCACATCCTCGAAGTGCAGCGGCTGATCCGGTTCATGCCGAAGATCGTCATCGCGGTCGTACCGGGCTGGGCCGCCGGCGGCGGCCACAGCCTGCACGTCGTGTGCGATCTCACCATCGCCAGTGCCGAGCACGCCCGCTTCAAGCAGACCGATGCCGACGTCGGCAGCTTCGACGGCGGATTCGGCTCGGCCTACCTCGCCCGCCAGGTAGGCCAGAAGTTCGCCCGGGAGATCTTCTTCCTCGGGCGCCCCTACACCGCCGAGCAGGCTCACCAGATGGGGATGGTCAACGTCGTCGTCCCGCACGACGAACTGGAGGCCACCGCGCTGCAGTGGTCCCGCGAGATCAACGGCAAGTCGCCGACTGCGCAGCGCATGCTCAAGTACGCGTTCAACGCCATCGACGACGGGCTGGTCGGCCAGCAACTGTTCGCCGGTGAGACCACCCGCCTCGCCTACATGACCGACGAAGCCGTCGAAGGACGCGACTCGTTTCTGCAGAAGCGGACCCCGGACTGGTCCGCCTTCCCCTGGTACTTCTGAGTCGTCGGGATCGGTTCCGGGCGGGCTCGCACCGCTTTTCCCGGCACGGAACCGGTCCTGCTCGCCATCGCCTGCCGGCCATCGGCCTAAGAGGTCCACCAGCAGGTCGGCCGGGCACACCAGCACGATCAGAACCATCATTTTCGGCTCCCTTCCAAGCGCGTACCAATTTCATCGGCCGGAAATTCGAACACTTGATCGCTAGAACAGGTGATCGAGTGTCGAAGTTCTCGCCGAGGTGGCGCAGCCTGTGGGGCCGGTGCTCGCCGACAATGGGCAGATGCCGAAAGCCCGCGACCTGCAGCCGCTTCCGGTGCCACCCGGCACCGGCGCTTTGGACGTGCTGCCTGCGTTGACGCGGGCACTGGACGGCGACGGCCCGGCCCTGCTGCCGGTCGCCGCAGGAAACGCGGAGGAAGCCCAGCGGCTCGTCGCAGCCCTCGCCGACGGCTCGCCGCTGGCCGGTGCCGAAGACCACCCCGACGACCCAACCGCGCTGGTCATCGCCACTTCAGGCTCCACCGGCACGCCGAAGGGCGTGCTGCTCCCGGCATCGGCGCTTCGCGCCTCCGCCGAAGCCACCCACCGCCGCCTCGGCGGCCCCGGCCACTGGCTGCTGGCCATGCCCGCGCACCACGTCGCGGGCATCCAGGTCCTGGTCCGGGCACTGCTGGCGGGGACCAGCCCGCACGCCGCCGACACCTCCGCCGGGTTCCGCCCCGACCGGTTCGCCGAAGCCGCCAGCCAGGTGCTCGCCGCGGACGGCCCGCACTACACGGCCCTGGTGCCCACCCAGCTGTCCCGGCTGCTCGACGCGGGCGGCGATGGCCTTGCCACGCTGCGGAAATTCGACGCGGTGCTGCTCGGCGGCGCGGCCACCCCACCAGCCTTGCTGCGGCGGGCCCGGGACTGCGGAATCGGCGTCACCACGACGTACGGGATGAGCGAGACCTCGGGCGGCTGCGTTTACGACGGGCAGCCGCTGGATCTCGCGAAGGTCCACATCGACGGCGAGACCGGACCGATCCGCCTGGCCGGACCGATGCTGGCCAGGGGTTATCGGCACCAGCCAGCCGCGGTGGCGTTCACCGACGGCTGGTTCCGCACCGGCGACCTGGGCCGCTGGCGGGGCGACCGGCTGGAGGTGCTGGGCCGCACCGACGACATGATCATCACCGGCGGGGTGAACGTCGCGCCGCTGGCGGTCGAGCGGGTTCTCACCGAGCAGGACGGGGTCCGCGAGGCATGCGTGCTCGGCGTGCCGGACCAGGAATGGGGCCAGGCAGTGGTCGCGGCGGTCGTGCCGGCGGACCCGGCTGATCCGCCGGCTCCGCACGCCCTCCGCACCGCGGTCCGCGAGCGCCTCGGCGCGGCCGCCACGCCGAAGCGCGTCGCTTTCCTCGCGGAGTTGCCGCTGCGTGGGCCCGGAAAGCCGGACCGACGCGCGTTGGCCGCCCGGCTCGATTCCTGACTCTGGCGGGGAGGCTCTCGCCGACGGCCCGCACGGGTGCGCGAAGATGGCCTCCATGGCGACTGTCGCTCAATGGATCGAAGGCGCTCGCATCCGCACCTTCCCGAATGCGATCGCACCAGTGCTCGCCGGCACCGGCGCAGCGGCGGGGATCGACAAGTTCGACCCCGTGATCGCGGTTCTAGCGCTCATCGTCTCCATGCTGCTGATCATCGGGGTGAACTTCGCCAACGACTACTCCGACGGCATCCGCGGCACCGACGACGACCGGGTCGGGCCGTTCCGCCTTGTCGGCTCGGGTTCGGCGAGGCCGGCCGGGGTGCGCATGGCGGCCTGGACCTGCTTCGGGCTCGCGGCGGTCGCCGGCCTCGGCGCGGTGGTCCTAAGTGGACAATGGTGGCTGCTGGCCATCGGCGCGCTCTGCATCGCCGGGGCCTGGTACTACACCGGCGGCACGCGCCCCTACGGCTACGCGGGCCTGGGCGAGATCGCCGTGTTCGTCTTCTTCGGCCTGGTCGCCGTCCTGGGCACCATGTACGTGCAGGCCGGCACGATCTCCGGCTCGGGCATCGGCGCCGCGGTGGGTATCGGCTCGCTGTCCAGCGCGGTTCTGGTCGCCAACAACCTCCGCGACATTCCGTCCGACCGGGTCACCGGCAAACGCACCCTCGCGGTGATGCTGGGCGACCGCGACACCCGCACGCTCTACGTCGCGCTGACGCTTATCCCGTTCCTGATCACGGTCCTGATCGGGCTGCGCAATTCCTGGGCGCTGCTCGGGTTCCTCGCGCTGCCGCTGCTCATCGTCCCGCTGCGCGCGGTGGCCGGCGGCTCGCAGGGACGCGCCTTGATCCCGGCGCTGCGCGACACCGGCTTCGCCATGCTGGCCTGGTCGATTCTCACCGCCCTCGCCGTGGCCTTCGGCTGATTGCGGCTGTGCCCCGCCGGACGAAGTGGGGCACGACTCAAGTCCCCGCAGCGATGCGCGCGACCGTCATCGAGCCGTGGTCGGCGTTTCCGCACGCCCAACGGAGCCACCCGCCCCGGAACCAGGTCACACCACGACGGCGGCGAGCACGTATTGCGCAACCTGCTGGGCTTTCTCGCACTGGTCGGTACCCACGTCGCTCGCCGTCACAGCGACCTGCAGCGTTGCGCCCGTCACGCCGGCGAAGACGGTGCAGTCGTTCGCGTGCATGGTCCGCGTCCCGCGGACGGTGCCCAGATCCACCTCGTCGCGACCGAGCTTCGCGAAACCCTCCGGTTGGGCGCCGATCACCACGGAACGCGCGCCGGAACGGGCCTGGAAGGTGCAACCGCGCACCGGCGGATCGAACCCGACTTCCCGCGAGGCACCGCTTTCCACCGGGAACGCCAGCGCACTCAGCTCCTCCTGGTCGACCAGCCCGCAGAGCTGGTCGACAGGCAGGTCTGCCAGCCGTTTCCGCTGTTCGGGCGGCACGTTCCGGGTGATCGACGGCACCGCGGATTCCGTCGTGGAATGCTCCGCCGGAGCGGTCTGCGTAGTCGGCGCGGCGGTCGGCGGAGCCTGCTCGCCGGGCGTGCAGCCGGCCACCGTTCCGAGCAGTGCGACCGCGGAAAGCCAACCCCAACGCCTCACCGACACACCAACCTTCCTGCGTGGGCTCCGCGCTCAGTCTGCCCGGAACTCGCCGGTGGCGTGGAAGTGGTCCAGGACCTTGGTCGGCACGGTCAGGTCCAGGCCGCGCTCGGCGACCCATTCGTCGTCGTAATAAGTGTGCGAGTAGCGCTCCCCGCCGTCGCAGAGCAGCGTCACGATGCTGCCGCTGCGGCCCTGCCGGATCATCTCCGACATCAGGCCGAACACGCCCCACAGGCTCGTCCCGGTGGAGCCACCGACGCGCCGCCCCAGAACTTTTTCGACCCAGCGGATCGTGGCGATCGATGCCGCGTCCGGCACTTTGATCATCCGGTCGATCGCCTGTCCGACGAACGACGGCTCCACCCGCGGCCGCCCGATGCCCTCGATCAGCGACCCGGAGTCGCTGGTGCGCGTCGGATCGCTGTCCCGCCAGGCGTCGAAGAACACCGAGTGCTCGGGGTCCACGACGGCCAGTTGCGTGTTGTGCCTGCGGTAGCGCAGATAGCGCCCGATCGTCGCGCTGGTGCCGCCGGTGCCCGCACCGACCACCACCCACGCCGGTTCGGCGTGCGGTTCCAGCGCGAGCTGCTCGAAGATCGACTCGGCGATGTTGTTGTTGCCACGCCAGTCGGTGGCCCGCTCGGCGTTCGTGAACTGGTCCATGAAGTGGCCGCCGAGCTCGGTGGCCAACCTGCGGGACTCGGTGTAGATCGCGCCCGGCTCGTCCACGAAGTGGCAGCGGCCGCCCTGCCACTCGATGAGCGACACCTTCTCGCGGCTGGTGGATCGGGGCATCACGGCAATGAACGGCAACCCCAGCAGGCGTGCGAAGTAGGCCTCGGAAACCGCCGTGGAGCCCGACGAGGCCTCGATGACCGGCGTGTTTTCCGTCACCCAACCGTTGCAGATCGCGTACAGGAACAGCGATCTGGCCAACCGGTGCTTGAGCGAACCAGTCGGATGTGTTGACTCATCCTTGAGGTAAAGATCGACGCCCCACTCCGCGGGCAGCGGAAAGCGCAGCAGGTGGGTGTCCGCGCTGCGGTTCGCGTCGGCCTCGATGATGCGGACCGCTTCGCTGGTCCAGCTGCGCGTTCGGGTGCAGGAACGGTCGATTTGAGTGCTGTCGGTCACTGGGCTTCCGAAGTTCTCTCGCCGCGCAGCTGCGCGCGGAGCTCTTCTCGGCGCTCCCGGCGTTCGGCCGCACGGTCTGCCATGCCGACGGCGACCCTGCGGCGAAGCCGACCGAACACGAGCATCGACAACGGCATCACGACCACGACGGACACCGCGAACGCGACCAGGGCGGGAACGTGCACCAGCATCAACACTGCGGCCACCGCGGCCACCATTCCCAACCTGGCGACGGTGTAGAGCACGATGTCGCGCGCGAGATTCGGCTTCGAGCCCTGGACCGCGGTTCCGACTTCTTGCTGTTCCTGCACGTCATCCAGGGTAGAGCAAGCAGGGCGGCGCCCCGTGGGACCCCGCCCGAAGCGCCGTTTTCGTCCCTTACCTTCCCTTTACCTAAACCCAAATGTTCGAGTACCTGACCATCGAGGTGTCAGGATGCGACCGGAATGCCCGAAAAACCACTACTCGCAACGTGGAGGTCACCTGTGACCGCGACGACCCAGCAGCCTCGCCAGAACGGTCAGGAGCAGCTCCTCACCCCCGGTGAGGTCGCCGCGCTCTTCCGGGTCGATCCCAAGACCGTGACCCGGTGGGCGACCGCCGGCCGGATCGGCTCCATCCGGACCCCCGGCGGCCACCGCCGCTTCCGCGAGTCCGAGGTCCGCACCCTGCTGGCCGAGCTGACCAACGACGTCAACCGGTCAGCCTGAGCGGCGATCGGTGCGGCCCGGCGCCTCGGCCGCCGGATAGCACCCCGCCACCGGAGATCTGAAGATCGCCGGCGGTCCCGGCGACCGCCGATCCAGGTGGCGCCTCGCCCACCACGCGAGGCGCCACCTGGATCCACCCTTGGCAGTGCCACCTGCGACGACGACAACCGCACCCGGGATTGGCTAATCTCGAAGCGGAACAGTTGGAGGTGGCCACGATGATCTACGTCCTGGCAGCGATCGGTGCGCTCACCGTCGTCGTGCTGATGTGGAAGGCCTTCGGCCCCCAGGCGAGCGGGGCGGCAGGGCGACGTCCCCGGCGGGCCCCCATCGCTCCGGACGACGACCCCGAGTTCCTGCGCCGGCTCGGCGAACAGCAGCGCAAGCCGCGATCTGGAGAGGACGACTGAGCGTGCCGTTGGTGTGGGCGGCAGTGCCCACACCAACGCGACATCAGCCCCGGTTGCGGCCCAGGGCGTGCGGGAAGTCGTCGGCCACGATCGCGGCCAGTTCCAGCAGCGCCATCCGGGTGGGCGCGTCGAGCCGATCCAGCTCCACTTCCGCACCTTCTTCCAGGTGCGGGTCGAACGGGATCTTCGAAACCGCGCGGCAGCGAGCCGCGAAGTGCGCGGCCACCTTGTCCACGTCGACCTTGCCGGACCCCGGGCGCACAGAGTTGATCACTGCGACGGACCGGGACACCAGGTCGCCGTAGCCGTGCGCGTCCAGCCAGTCCAATGTGGCCGAAGCGCTGCGCGCCCCGTCGATCGAGCTGGACGACACGATGACCAGCGAGTCCGCCATGTCGAGCACGCCCTTCATCGCGGAGTGCATCAGGCCGGTGCCGCAGTCGGTCAGCACCACGTTGTAGAAGTGCTCAAGCAGCGTGACGGTGCGCCGGTAGTCGTCTTCGCTGAACGCCTCGGAAACGGCCGGATCCTGTTCGCTGGCGAGGACCTCCAGTCGGCTCGGCCCCTGCGAGGTGTAAGAGCGGACGTCGCTGTACTTGCGGATCCGGTGCGCGTCACGCAGCAGGTGCCGCACGGTCGCGGTGGTTTCCAGCGGGATCTTCTGGCTCAGCGTGCCGCGGTCCGGGTTCGCGTCGACGGCGATCACCCGGTCGCCGCGCAGCGACGAGAACGTGGAGCCGAGCGTCGCGGTGGCCGTGGTCTTGCCGACACCGCCCTTGAGGCTCAGCATCGCGATCTTGTAACAGCCCTGCAGCGGCTGGTTGATCCGGGTGATCAGCTCGCGGCGTTGCCGATCGGCCGGCCCCTCGCCGAGGTTCACGCTCTTCCCGCTGGCCAGGTAGACGGCCTTGCGCCAACCCGATTGGGGTGACCGTTTGGTCGGCCGGAGCAGCTGAGCGGACGAGAGGTCCTGGCCGAACGGCTGATCCCCGGCGCCGCCGGACGGGGCAGCCTGGGGGTATGACGAAAACGACTGCTGCGGGCCCGATTGGGGCCCGCCCTGCGGGTTCTGCGGCGCGTACGGGTGCGCGGGGAAGGGCTGATCGCCCTCGCTCGGATTCGGCCCGGACTGCCCACCTGACACCGGCGCGTACGGCCCGGACTGCCCTCCGGGAACTGGCGGCGGCAACGGTCCGGACTGCCCTCCGGAAACTGGCGGCAACGGTCCGGAGGGTCCACCAGAAACCGAGTAGGGACCCGACTGCGCTCCGGGCACCGGGTGCGGACCCGAGGTGTTCGGCTGCTGCTGCGGACCGGCGGCCGGCCCCGGCGGGAACTGCTGCGGGCCGGAATGGTTCGGGTCGGCGTACTGCGGCGGCGCTGCGGCGCCGCTCGGCGCACCGCCCGGGTAGTACGGCTGCGGCGCGTCGCCCATCGAGGAAGTCCCGGACTGCTCGGGCTGCGACGTGTCCGTGTAGGACGGTGTCGGCTGCTCGTCCGCCGGGCGCGGTTGCCCCGGCGACGTCGTGGGCTCGACGTACTGACCGTCCGGAGCCGACGACGCGCCGTTGCCCCTGGTTTGCGGCTCGGCGACCGCACCGTCGGCTTGCGTGGAGGCGGTACCCGTCTCGCGCCGCGCTCCGGGCTCTTCGTACTGACCGGTCACCGTTGCCGTCCCTCCAACAATCGAGTCGGGCCCTGCCGGACCGAATCGAAATCTCCCCGTCTCCGCAAGGCACGCTAGTCCCAGATATACCCACAAGTCACCGGGGGTGGCGGGTCATTTCCGCCGACGGCCGCCGCACTGGGAGCCCGAACTGCGCAGGTGGCTGGCGGCGCACCGGGAAATGCGGCCGTTGCGGCCGATTCGCGGCGGCGCACCGACCGACGCAGATCACGAACTCACAGTCCAGCGTACGAGTGAAGCCCGGCGACGACGATGTTAATGAAGAACAGGTTGAAGATCATGACGGCCAGACCGAAGATGTTGATCCACGCGGCCCGGACGCCCCGCCAGCCGGCGGTGGCGCGGGCGTGCAGGTACGCGGCGTAGACGACCCACGCGATGAACGAGCAGGTCTCCTTCGGGTCCCAGCCCCAGAACCGGCCCCAGGCTGCCTCCGCCCAGATCGCGCCGGCGACGATCGCGAACGTCCAGACCGGGAAGATGATCACGGTGGCGCGGTAGGCCATCCGGTCCAGCGCCTGGCTGGTCGGGAGCCGGGAGCCGAACTTGGCCAGCTTCAGCGGGTTGTTCTCGAACCGGCACCGCAGCAGGTAAAGCACGCTGGCCACACCCGCGAAGAGCAGGACACCGCTGGAGACGATCGCCGCCGCGACGTGGATCACGATCCAGTAGGACTGCAGCGCCGGCTGCAGCGGGGCGGCCTTGGCGTAGAGCACCGTGCCGGACAGGAACAGCAGCAGGATGACCGGCAGCATCAGGAAGCCACCGAGTCCGCGCAGCTGCGCCGGGGTGGCCTCGCGGCGCTCGGCGCGCAACTGCCGGAACAGCACGATGACCCAGGCGACCACCGCGGCCAGGCAGATCGCCGAACCGAACTCGTACATGTTGCCCCACGGCACCCGGCCGGTGGCGAAACCGCGCAGCAGAAGGGAGGCAGCGTGCACCAACGCGCCGAGCACGGTCATGGCGACGGCCATGCCGCCGAGTCGCTCGCTCAGCGGGCGCTTCTGCGGGGTCTCAACGTGCCCGATCACCGGGGTCGAGGCGGCCCCTCCACCGGCGTTGACCAGCGCCGACTCGCGCTTACGGACTCCCGCCCCGGCCCTGCCGTAAGCGAATTCCCCGAAGTACAGCAACATCGCGGCGATGTAGACGACCACGGAGGTCGCGTACGCCATGTCGCTGTAGGTCGACAGCGTCTGATTGACCGGCATCAGCTCTTCCTTTCGCGCGCGGGCCCTGCGACCGCGCGTGACTGCGGCGAGTGATCGACACCCGTGCCGAGCAGGTCGGCGGTAAGCCTGGTGAACTCCTCGCCATAACCGGCCTGATCGGTTCGGGCGAGTCCGCCGACTTCGACAACGGTACGCGCGGAACCGGAATCATCCGGTTCCGGGCTCGGCACGGCACGGACCCACACCCGGCGGCGCTTGATGGTCAGCGAGGTCCCGACGCCGAAGATGATCGCGATGGCGAAGCCGAGCACCCACGGCTGGAACGGGTCGTACGAGACCTGCAGGTTGGCCCAGCGTTCGACACCGTCGAAGTGGACCGTGGTGCCGTCGTCTAGGCGGATCTCCTCGCCGGGGCGCAGGTTCTGCCGGGCGACCCGCTTGAGCCTGCCCTGGTCCACCATGGACTGGTCGACGCTGAAGATCGACTGGCCGCGCCCGGAGTCGAGGCCGAGGTCGCCGCGCAGCACGTCCACGGCCACGGCCGGATCGAGCAGGTCCGGGAAGCCGGAGCTCAGGACCTTGCCGTCGAAGGCGGCGGTGGGCGCGAACAGGCCGGTGATCGCGAGCTGGCTCCGACGCCGCTGCGCCTCGTCTTGCACGCCCGGCGGGTCGAACTTGGTGGCGCCCTGCGACAGCATCGTCTGAACGGAAACCGGCTGCCACTGGATGAGCCCGGTGCGCTGCTGGCCGTCGGGGAACGTGACCGTGAACTTCGGGGCGTAGCCGTTGCCGGTCAGGTAGACGCGGTCGCCGGCGATGCGCAGCGGGTGGTTGACCTGCAGCAGGTAGGGCTGCCAGGTGTTGGTGTCGAGGTCGCCACCGGCCTGGTACTGCATGTCGACGCGGTAGCTTTCGACCTGCCCGGTCGGCTGGTACTTCACATCGAAGTTGTTGAGGCGCACGCAGAACGGGTTGAGCTGGGTGCCGTCGACGGTGAGCCCGGCGCGGAAGGAGTCGTAGTTGTAGGTCCCGGAGTTGCAGAACTCGGAGCCGTCGGCGACCACGATGACCTGGCCCTCGTAGCCGTACAGCTTGCCGCCCGCGACGCCGATGAGCATGCCCACCAGGGCGAAGTGGAAGACGAGGTTGCCGATCTCCCGCAGGAAACCGCGCTCGGCGCTGATCGAACGCGCGCCATCGGCCTCTTCGCGTTCGACCATGCGCCAGCCGCGCAGCCGCTTGCGGGCGGAGGTCATCACCTCGTCGACCGAGGCGTCGACGGTGGCCTGCTCGTAGTGCGGCATCCGGCCGAGGTTGCGCGGCGTCCGGACCGGCTTGCTGCGCCACTGCTTGTAGTACTCCCAGCAGCGCGGCAGCAGGCAACCGATCAGCGAGATGAACAGCAGCACGTAGATGGAGGCGAACCAGACCGAACTGAACACCTCGAACGCACCGAGCTTGTCCAGGATCGGCGCGAGATTCGGGTAATCGCTGAAGTACCGGTCCACTTCGGTCTGGTTCAGCGAGCGCTGCGGGATCAGCGCACCGGGCAGCGCGGCGAGCGCGAGCAGGAACAGCAGCACCAGCGCGGTGCGCATCGAGGTCAGCCCGCGCCAGGTGTTGCGCAGGAACGCCAGGGTCGCCTTGAGGAATCCGGGCATCAGATCGGCGTCTCGAAACCGGCGATCGGACCACGCAGCACCGCGATCAGCTCTCCCCAAAAACCGGTGACGAGCAGCAGGCCCACCACCACCAGCAGCACGCCACCCACGAGCTGGATGGCTTGGGCACGCCGACGCAACCAGCCGGCGCTTCGGATCGCCCACCGGGCCCCGATCGCCAGCAGCACGAACGGCAGCCCCAGGCCCACGCAGTAGGCCAGGACGAGCAGTACGCCGCGGACCGCCAGGCCGGTACCGGCGTCGGTGGCGATCGCCACCGACGTGACCCCGGCCAGCGTCGGGCTCAGGCACGGCGTCCAGCCGAGCCCGAACACGGCCCCCAGCAGCGGCGCACCCCACACCCCGGCGCGTGGCACCCGGTGCAGCCGAACGTCGCGCTGCAGGGCCGGCACGAAACCGAGGAAGACCAGCCCCATCGCGACCGTGACGACCCCGCCGATGCGCTGCAGCAGCAGCTCATTGGCCAACAGCACGTCTGACAGACCGAGGAGGATGAGCGTTCCCGAGGCGAAGACAGCGGTGAACCCGGCTACGAAGAGCAGGGCGGCTCCGGCGACCCGCCAGCGCCCGCGGCGGCCTTGCTCGGCCTCCGCGACGTCCACCGGCGGCGCCTCGGCGCCGACGACACCGGCCAGGTAGGCCAGGTATCCGGGCACCAGCGGCACCACGCAGGGCGAGGCGAAGCTGATCGCCCCGGCGAGCACTGCGATCGCCGCCGCGAACAGCAGCGGACCGGTCGCGGCGAGCTCGGTGGGGTTCACACTTCGAGGGTAGGAAAGTCAAGAGGGCGATCTACCACCGGGCTCGGTGAACCGGCCCACATCTTTCCTGGTGAACGTCTTGCGCAGGCGCGACGAGAACCTGCCAGGGCCTTAGGTCCCGCGTTTTCGGGACCACCGCACACTCCTCCGGGCGGCCAGGAGGCGAGCATCACACCGGGCCGGAGCCTAGCGCGCGCCCGCGTCCGCATGGGCCGCCACCTGCACGTACGGAGGGTGTCCAGAGCGGCGTTTTCGCGCGAAATCGCCGCTCACCCACCGGCACGGGCCTGGAACCCTCAGCCCTGCTCGGCGGCGACTTTCTGGACTTCGGGGAGCAGTTCGCTCTCCAACATCTCCGTCAGGAAGACCGCCGCGACACGGTGCTGCCGGTCGAGGACGATCGTGGCCGGGACGGTGCTGCGCGGGAACTGCCGCAGCGCCAGCAGCGTGCGACCCGAGGGGTCGAAGATCGACGGGTAGGTCAGCTTCCGGTCGCGGTGGAAGTCCGCGGCGGCCGTCTGGCTGTCCCGCACGTTGATGCCGAGCACCTGGACGCCCTGGGCGGCGGTCTTGTCCTGCACCGCCTGCAGGTCGTCCGCCTCGGACCGGCACGGCCCGCACCACGAGCCCCAGATGTTCAGGACGACGACCTTGTCCTTGAAGTCGTCCAGCCCGATCTGCTTGTTCGGTTCCAGGAGGCTCTCGCCGGACATGCCGGAAACCCGGCCGCGCTGCTCCGGCGGGTAGAAGATGCGGGTCTGCCCGCCGGGCGAGACGAAGGTGAACTCACCGCCGCCGCCCTGCGAGACAGCATCGTCGCCCTGGGTCGCGCAGCCGGCGACCAGCGCTAACGCCGCCGCGACCAGCCCGAACCGCACCAACAGTCGTTTCATGCCCCTGTCACCTTCGGATCGGTTTCCCCGGCCGGCTCGACGTAAGCGATCCGCACCAGTTCTTCGCCGCGGAACACCAGGCTCGTCAGCGACGCCAGCGAGCACTGCCGCCGCCGCGGGTCGTGCCACATCGGCTTGCCTTCCAGGAATCGGCGCAGCGTCCAGATCGGCAGCTGGTGGGAAACGCACACCGCCTCGTGACCGGCGGCGGCCGCCCGGGCCCGGTGCGCCGCGCCCAGCATGCGGTGCGCGATCTGCAGGTACGGCTCGCCCCACGACGGACGCAGCGGGTTCCACAGCTTCGGCCAGTGCTTCGGCGACCGCAGCGCACCGTCCCCGACCGAGACCTTCAGGCCTTCGAAGCGGTTGTCGGCCTCGATGAGCCGCTCGTCGGTGGCCACGTCGAGTTGGAACGCCGCGCTGATCGGGATGGCGGTCTGCTGCGCGCGCTGCAACGGCGAAGCGACGACGTGCGTGACCTCGCGCCCGGTCAGGAACTCCGCGACGATCTTGGCCTGCTGTTCGCCCCGGTCCGACAACCGGTATCCCGGCAGGCGGCCGTAGAGGATGCCGTCGGGGTTGTGCACCTCGCCGTGGCGCAGGAAGTGCACCACGGTCTTCTCGCCGGTCATGCGCGCGCCTCCGGGGCGGTGGCCGCGGCGGCGGCCCGGGCGGCGTGCGGCAGAGCTTCGGCGATCGCCTCGAATGCCGCCTCGTCCATCGCCGCGTTGACGAACCAGGACTCGAACGCGCTCGGCGGCGCGTACACACCGCGCCGGAGCAGCTCGTGGAAGAACGCGGGAAACCGCCAGACCTGCTGGGCCTGCGCCTGTTCGTAGTTGTGCACCGGGGTCTCGCTGAAGAAGACGCTGACCATGTTCGCGGCGTATGCGACCTGGTGCGGCACGCCTTCCGCGGTCAGCGCCGCGCCGAGCAGTTCGCCGAGCCACTTGCTGTTGCGGTCCAGCGCCGCATAGACCTCAGCGTCGGCGGCGCGCAGGTTTGCCAGCCCGGCGGCGACAGCGACTGGGTTCCCGGACAGCGTTCCCGCCTGGTACACCGGCCCGGACGGGGCGAGACGGGCCATGATGTCGGCACGTCCGCCGAAGGCCGCCGCGGGCAGCCCGCCGGACATCACCTTGCCGAACGTGTAGAGGTCACCGGCGATGCCGTCGATGCCGAACCAACCGGCCGCGGAAACGCGGAAACCGGTCATGACCTCGTCCATGATCAGCAGCGCCCCGGCGGCGCTGGTGAGCTCCCGCAGCCCGGCGTTGAAACCGGGCAGCGGCGCGACCGCGCCCATGTTGCCCGCCGCGGCCTCGGTGATCACGCAGGCGATCTGGTCGCCCCGCTCGGCGAAGACCTGCCGCATGGCTTCGAGGTCGTTGTAGGGCAGCACGATCGTGTCCGCCGCCTGGGCACCGGTGACGCCCGGCGACGTCGGCAGCCCGAGGGTGGCGACCCCGGAGCCGGCGCTGGCCAGCAGCGCGTCGACGTGGCCGTGGTAGCAGCCGGCGAACTTGACGATCTTCTGGCGGCCGGTGAACCCGCGGGCCAGCCGGACGGCGCTCATCGTCGCCTCGGTGCCGGAGTTGACCAGCCGGACCTGCTCGACCGGTTCGACGCGGTCGATGATCTCCTGGGCGAGGTCGATCTCACCGGCGCCCGGCGTGCCGAAGGAAAGCCCGTGCGAAGCGGCCTCCTGCACCGCCCGGACCACGTCGGGGTGCGCGTGGCCGTTGATCATTGGCCCCCAGGAGGACACCAGGTCGACGTACCGGTTGTCGTCGGCGTCCCACAGGTAGGCGCCTTCGCCGCGGGCCATGAAGCGCGGTGTACCGCCTACCGAGTGGAACGCCCGGACCGGCGAGTTCACGCCGCCTGGCGTCACCGCGAGTGCGCGCTCGAACAGCTGCCGCGACCGCGGAGCCGGATCGTCGTTCGAATTCGATGCGGGGTTCGCAGGAGCTGTCACGTCCCCAGTCTGACAGGCGCGGCGCAGTGACCGGTCACACCCCGTTGGCCTGCCGGCAGCGGGCCCGTGACGCCAGCACCAACTGCCGGATCGCGTCAAGCAGCAGCAACCCGGCCAGCGTCACCGCACCCACGGAGGTGCCCAGCCAGCTCCCGATCGACCTGGTGACGACGTCGACGGCGCCTTGCGGTCCCGGCAGGTAGATCGTCACTGTCCCGCGCTGCCACGCCCACCAACCCACGAGCAGCAGCACCACGGCAACGACGAGCTCGATCCCGGCAACGGCGGCCCGCCACGGCTGGTTCAGCCCGGCCGAACGAGTTGGTTCGTCGGCATGCTCGGCGCTTTCGGTGTCGACGGTGAGTTTCGGCCCGTCGGCAGGCCACGGTTCCGGAGTCGTCACGCGAAGAAGCGTCTCACGACTCACCGTGCACACCGCAAACAGCCGAGCAAGCGCTGCTCCAACCGCGGGCAGAGCCGTGACGACTACTCCTCCACCAGGCGGGCCAGGGCCGCCGACAGGGCTTCGGGGTCCTTCGCCCAGGCCAAGACCACTTCGTCGGGTTCGAGGCGCAGCGGCACCTCACCCGTTCCCTTCGGGATCGTCCAGCTCCCGCCGAGCACTCGTGCCCCCACGGGCGTTCCTACCTCGGTGACCGCCGCGATGCGGCTGACCGCGAGCTCTTCCCGCCCCTGCACCAGCGCTGCCGGCGTCAGCCGCACCGAAACCAATCGGCGGCGGCCGTACACCCAGGTCGCGGCGGCGGCCGCGAGCACACCGCCGACCAGCAGCCACGCCGCCGCGTTCACCGAGCCCGGTGCCAACGCCTCGACGCCGAACCCGAGCAGCGCGAACACCGGTCCCCACAGGACCGGCCACCAGCTGCTGCCGCGCTCCGAATACAGCACCAGTTCAGTCATGCTCACCCGTCAGCCAGTCCGTGCTCGAACGCCGCCACATCAGCACCGCGGCGATGGCCCCCAGGATGAGCAGGACCACGTTCACGCTGAACACCGCCCCGGTGCCCAGCAGCATCACCAGGTGCAGCAGTGCGAACACCGACAGCACGACGCGGGCCCAGGGGCGCCGCTTGAACAGCAGCGCCCCCAACACCAGGTAGGCCGCCACTAGCGCCGCGGCGATCCCGGTGTTCGTCACGAGCAGTTGCTGCGTGCGCTCGACCGCGTCCGCCGGTGTGGCCTGGCGCCGCTCGATCATCCGTCCCGCCAGTTCGGCGCGCCCGAACCACATCGACGCCGTCTGCCACGCGAGCACGAGCGCCACCACCCACCACAGGACGATGGCGTAGCGCAGCGGTCGCGGCGAATCCATCAGAACCGGCTCGCCGCCTTGAAGTACCAGTTCGACGGCTTCAGGTAGGCCAACGTGAGGAACACGATCATCCCTACCAGGCCCAACCCGGTCTGGCTGTAGGACAACGCGAAGTACGAGCTGGGCAGGTTCGCGCCGTCCAGGTCACCGGACATCGTCATGCTGCCACCCTGGATCAGGGCGATGACGCCGAACAGCATCCAGAGTCCCGCGAACACCGTGAGCGTAATCCGCGCCCAGTTCTTCCCGGCCCGCATCTTGAAGCCGAAGAGGATCCACAACCCGGTCAGGACCAGGTAGATGATCGTGATGAAGACGAAGAAGAACAGCATGACCCCGTTGGCGACGGACGAGATCTGCTGGTCGAGATCCGGGTCGCCCATGCTGCCGGCGATGGAGTCGTTCACGAAGCCCTGCAGCAGCATGTAGCTCAGCACGGACAGCACCGTGGCCAGTAGCGGCACGACGATCGCGATCCAGAACGCGATCTCCACCGTGATCGGCCGCTGGAACGTGCTCAGCTCCTGCGCCGGAACCGGCGGCGCCGCGAACGGATTCGACTGCGGGTACTGCGAATACCCGCCCTGTAGATGTTGCTGCGGAAAACCGCCGGATGGAGTCCCGCCCTGCGGGTACCCACCTTGTTGCCAAGGATTTTGCGGTGAAGTCACGCGGCAAACAGTATGAACAGGGCGGAGTCGCTGTCTACTTGGTTGCGGAAACTCACCTGCACCGCGTGGCCTTGAAGTAGTCGTTCGACGGTTTCAGGAACACGAGGACGATGAAGAGCACCGTCGTGATCGGGACGATGATGAACATCTGGACCATGCCGATGATCGCCGAAGGATTGCCGAGGACGGGCCCGATGTTCCCGCCGACGGCCACCAGGAACGAGGCGATCGAGTAGCTGGTGTAGATCAGCCAGATCGCGGACATGACCACCAGCACGGTCCGGGCCCAACCGCGCCCGCGCCGCATCAGCAGGGAGAACACGATCCAAAGGACCGCGGACACCACTGCGATGCCGACGAAGATCACGTTGGTGAGGAGGACGGACCACATGTCCGGGATGTACTTGCCGAACATGACGATCATGATCACAAAGTTTAGGACGCTCAGCGCCGCGGACAGCGGCGGCATCACGAGCCCGACGACGCTGGCGAAGCCCACGGTGCCGGGCACGCGCGGCTTCCCGGCGGGAATCTGCTGCGGATAGCCCGCCTGCGGCGCGACCTGCTGGGGATTCTGGCCCTGCCAGGGGTTCTGGGGCACTGTCACCCGGAAACCGTAATACAGCGCAGCATTCCGACTTGCCTGAATGTCCGGCATCCGGCCGAAGAAGGGGCCGCGGTCACCGGTGCCGACCGGCTTGGAAGTACTGGTTCGACGGTGCGAGATAAGCGAAGACGATGGTCGCCGCGACGGTCAGCACCTGCAGCATCGAGAGCAGCGCGCTCGCGACGCCGCCCGCCGCGCCACCGGCGATCGACGGGAGGGTGAGGAGGATCCACACGGCGCCGACCACCGTGATCACGATCCGCGCCCAGTTCCGCCCGCGCCGCATGAAGAACAGGAACATGATCCACAGCGCCGCGATGATGGCCACGATGACGGTCAACATCACCAGCACCGCGGAGTAGATGCCGCGCGCCTGCTCCATCGTGAGCGGCTGGCCCTGCGCCGCCGTTTCCTCCAGCACCAGTTGCAGCTCGGCGTCGGAGACCAGCAGGAAAGCCGCCGCCAGCAGCGCGAAGCCCACCACCACGCTGGCGATCCCCGCCCAGAAGGCGTTGTTGATCGAGCTCGGCCGCCACGGCTCGTGGCCGGGCACCTGCCGGGCGGCGTACGGGTCGCGCTCGGGCTCCTGCGGCGGCGTCACGTGGCCCAGGTTAGGAACCGCAACGACCGCTGTCCAGGAATTATGACCAACGGTTTCCAGTCGGTGTCGGCGCGTTACCGGGCCGCCGGTTCCGCATCGCCTGGCAGAACCGGTTCGAGTCCGGGCGGTACATGAACACGATCGCGGCGATCTCGACGAGCATCACGACCAGCGAGAACACGACGTCCACACCGTTGACGGCGACACCGGTCAGCTGGCGGATCAGCGCGCTTCCGACCAGCGACACGGTGAGCACGGTGATCAGCGCGTTGATGATCCCGAAGCCGCCGAAGACGGTGAGCACGATGCGCGCCCAGTTGCGGCCTTCCAGCATCCGCCGGGACAGCATCACGTACAGCAGCAGAATCATCGCCTTGAGCAGGAACGTGAACATGATGCCGCTGTTGGCCGCGGCCTCCAGGTCAAGCTGGGACATGTCAGGTTGCAGCTGGCGCAGCTTGTCGATCAGCTGGGGCCGGTCGAGGAGCTGGATGAACGCCTGCACGACGCCGATCAGCACCGACCCGATCCACAGCCACCGCGCCACCAGCAGCGCCTGCGGCGGCGTGGGAGCCGGCTCGGGTACCGGTCGGCCGAACGCGTCCACCTGCTGCTCCAGGTCCGTCATGCCCGCGCGTCCTGCAGCCAGCGCGCGGCCTCGACCGCCCAGTAGGTCAGGACGATGTCGGCACCGGCCCGCCGGATCGAGGTCAGGGTTTCCAGCACGGTGCGCTGCCGGTCCAGCCAGCCGTTGGCGACGGCGGCCTCGATCATCGAGTACTCGCCGGACACCTGGTAGGCGGCCACCGGCACGTCCGCGACGCCAGCGACGTCCCGCAGCACATCGAGGTAGGACATCGCGGGCTTGACCATCACCATGTCGGCGCCCTCGGCGAGGTCCAGGTCTGCCTCGCGCAACGCTTCCCGGCCGTTGCCCGGGTCCTGCTGGTAAGTCTTGCGGTCGCCCTTGAGCTGCGAGTCCACCGCGTCGCGGAACGGCCCGTAGAAGGCGGAGGCGTACTTCGCGGAGTAAGCCAGGATCGAGGTGTCGCCGAAGCCGGTCGCGTCCAGCGAGTCGCGGATCACGCCGACCTGGCCGTCCATCATGCCGCTGGGGCCGACGACATGCGCCCCGGACTGGGCCTGCACGACGGCCATCTCACCGTAGATCTGCAGCGTGCGGTCGTTGTCGACGTTGCCGTCTTCGTCCAGCACGCCGCAGTGCCCGTGGTCGGTGAACTCGTCCAGGCACAGGTCTGCCATCAGCACGGTGTCGTCGCCGAGCTCGGAGTGCAGGTCGCGCAGGGCGACGTTGAGGATGCCGTCCGGGTCGACAGCGCCGGAACCCTCGGCATCGTGCTTGGCCGGCACGCCGAACAGCATCAGGCCGCCGACACCAGCGTTGACGGCGTCGACGGCGGCCTTGCGCAGCGAGTCGCGGCTGTGCTGCACAACGCCGGGCATCGACTGGATCGGCACCGGCTCGGTCGCGCCCTCGCGAACGAACATCGGCAGCACCAAGTGCCGGGGCTCCACGGAAGTCTCGGAAATCAGTCTGCGAAGCGCGGCGTTGCGGCGAAGTCGACGCGGACGGTGCGAGGGGTACATGACGGCGGCTCCCCAAACAGGCTCGGCGGGGTGACACCACGAGCGTAACGACCCGACAGAACGGACGAGCCGAGGGCTCAGCCAGCCGCACGAAGGTCGTGAGTGTTCGTTCCGGTAAGAACCGGAACGAACACTCACGACATCAGCCCCGGAAACGCCCAGCCTTGATGTCGTCGAGGAACGCACTGAACGCCCCGGCACCGAAGACCAACGCCGGACCGTCAGGTTCCTTCGAGTCCCGGACAGCGGTGGCGTCCGATAGGCACGCGACCTCGACGCAGTTGTCAGCCCCGTTCTGGCTACGGCTGCTCCTCTGCCACGTGACGGTAAGTTCAGACGCGCAGATCATCGTCGCTCCTCATCGAGCTTCAGAGATCGAAGTAACCGGCCTTAAGCGCACCGAGGAACACCGACCACTGCGGCTGGGTGACCACTAGGGCCGGACCGACCGGGTCCTTGGAATCGCGCACTCCCGATCCGGAGTCCAGCAGCGGCGCGATCTCGACGCAGTTGGCGGCACCGTTGTTGCTGCGCGACGACTTGCGCCACGGCGCGGCCACCTTGAGTTCCGGCGCGAGCTTCACTGTCACTTTCCTCCTTCTTCGATGAGCCGGTCGAGGAAAGTCAGCGTTTCTCGCTCGGCAATCGATGTTCTGTGAGCTTGATCGAACGCGATCGCGTACTTCTCGGTGTGCTGCTGCCGGTCGTACCACTGTCCGTCGATGAACGTCTCGGCATAGGCGAACGTCACAACTGGGTCGCCCACGTACAGCAGGGAGAACGAGTTCCCGAGAGCCGTGTGCGCGCCCGCGCTAAACGGCAGGACTCGCAGCGGGACGTGCGGCAGCTCGGCGAAAGTCCGCAAGAACTTGAGCTGTTCCAGCAGTACGTTCCGCCCACCCACCTCACGGCGAACGGCACCTTCACCCAGGATGAGCGTGACGTGAGGCGCATCCGGCCCGATGAAGTGTTCCTGTCGCGCCATCCGACGCTCCACCGCGTCCTCGACCCCACGCTCCGGCTGCAGGATCCCTTGGGACAGCAGGGCTCTCGCATACTCCCCAGTCTGCACGAAGCCCGGAAGCAGCTCTTCGTGGAAGACTTTCAGCTCCTGCGCCGCGACTTCCACCGCGACATATGTCTGTGCCCACTCGGCAACCGGCGGAGTGGCCGTGTCCCGTTTCCGGGCTTCGCGGGCCAAGCCCTGAACATATCGCGGCTCCGCCGCCGAAAGCTCGTAGAGCTCGACGAGGCGGTCAACCTCGGTCGCGACGAGCTTCCGCTGGCCTGTCTCCACGAGGTCGACCTTCCTGGAATACCAACCGAGCTTGTCGGCAACGGTGTTGGCGTCCAGCCCGACACGCTCGCGATAAGTGCGCAAGGACTGCCCCAGCACCAGTCGATACGCAAGCGGTGACGGCGAACTTCCCATGACCCAATCCTCTCGGCTCCCAGCCATCGAGGGAAGACCTGCTGCGCCAACTAAGCACGCAGCTAGATCACCCCATCGATCGACTTCAAACTGTGCCGTCGCAGTTGGACTGTTTCATTTTGTCGATCAGTGACGTTCCGTGACCATTCCGGCACTTGCCGGTACAGATTGTCACTGCCGATTTCGCGCGGACGCACGGGAGGAGAACAGGATGCGCGAGGAGCCGGAGGCTTGGTTGCGGCCGCATCTGGGGCCGTTGAGGCGAGTGTTCGGGCCGGGTTCCGGTTCTCGTACCTCCCGGCGCTCGACGGTGTCCTTGCGGTGCAAGGGATCCGGGTGCGGCACGGCGCGATGGACATGTACCTGGCCCGGTCGGCCTCCGACGCCTTGGCGGCTCGGGTCCGTGTCGATGACCTGGAGTTCCACTCCTCGCCGCCGCCGCTGTGGCACGCCCGCGGCGCGGTTGCCGACGTGGTGATGGAACTGCTCGGCCTGCCGCCGCACGGCTCGCCGGGAGCCCCGGCGCTCACCCTCTCCCGCCCGAGCGAGCTGTGGATTCCCAGCGATTCCGTGAACTGACCCGATCACCGAAAAGCAATGCTGATGACCTCGCTGCTCGTTCTCACCACCTGTCTTGCCGCCGCGGTCACAGCCCTGACCGCCTCCGGCTGGGCTTGGCGCGCCTTCACCGCCTACGGGCAACACGCCGGGGGAGGCGAAGGGGCGTTGACGGTGTGGCAGTTGATCGCGCACGTCGAGGAAGAGCGACAACAGCGCGAACACCAGGGCAGGCACCGACTCCGGGAGCCCGAGCCCCCGCTGGCCCGACAACGAGACCCGGCGATACCGCCGCTGGAGCTGCAACGACGAGCCCTGGACTCCCTGTACCGCATCTGACAAGCCTCGGGCCGAGCGGTTGACGACCCCGACGTCCTCCGGCCCACGCGGGCCGGTCGGTGCGGTCCTCTCCCCACGCACCGACCGGCCATCCTTTTCGCGGAGAAGAATGCCTGCACCCGCTAACCCCGTTCAATGTCACTGTCTGGGGTGGTCCAACAGTCGCGGCGTGCGCGAGTTCGTCGCGATCCAGTCGCCAAGCGGCGCGGACAACCAGCGCACCACCGTGACGATGTCCTCGTGGAGCTGGCGCACCGACCGGTGGGCGCCCGCTGCGGTACGGGGAACGCCAGGACGACGCACCCCATGGATGATCGGCTCGTGGTGGGCGATCCGATTTCGCGCTCCGTAGAGCAGGTACGGCCTGGTGCACGTCAGTGCGACGGCCGGACGAATCGGGGAAAGCTCGGTGCAGGGCGGGTTTCCACAGCAATTCGTCGTAGTTGCGGCGCTGCCGGTACGGCGGCTGTCCGCTGTAGGCACCGGCTTCCAGCAGATGCACCCAGAAACCGAACGGCAGCCGTGCGACCAACTGGCCAGGCGGTGAATCGACCCGGCAGCGGGCGTCCTCCCACGCCTTCGCCACCGCGGTCTGCGAACGGTCGTCGAGCAGCGTCGACTCGGCCCACCAGCGGGGTCCGTAAACGGCAGCGAGCTGGTCGTTCATGCTGTTTCACGTGAGCACCTCGACAAGGTGCAGGTCGGCCTGCATGCTGCTGGCCAGCTCAAGACCGAGCAGGTACAGCTCGACGGCGTTGCAGCCCCATGCCGGAGCGTGCCGTTCATAGGTGGCCAACCGCTCAGAGCTGAGCAAGGGTGCGAGCTCCGCCGCCGGTGGCGCCTGGTGGTATCCCACGTGCGGTGTTCTACCACTGCGATCATCAACTACAGCCCCGGGCCAGTGCAACAATCCGGCATCTCGGGTTGCGCGTGATATCATTTTGGCTGAAGTCCCCCGGACAGCCTCTGCCCACTGGGTAAGCGCCGGGGGTTCTTTCTTTCCCGGCGCAGAAGTCTCTCGCCTGCCAGCGCACCACCGTGAAGCGCGACGGGCACCTCCGCCCGGGTTTGGCCCGTCAGAGATGCCCTTCTGCCTCGGCACCGCGGTCACCGTCCTGACCGCCTCCCGGGTGGGCGTGGCGCGCCTTCGCCGCCTACGGGCAGCACTCAGGGTGGCCGAAGGGGCTTTGACAGTGTGGCAGTTGATCGCGCACGTCGAGGAAGAGCGACGACAATGGGAAAGCCAGGGCAGACACCGGCTCCCGGGAGCCCGAGTCGCGCTGGCCCGACAACGACGCCCTGGCGGTACCGCTGCTGGAGCCGCGGTAAAGAACGACGTTACGCACTCACGACCGGCCACCCCTGTTCTGGCGGTCAGGCCAGTGCGACGGTCTGGCGGTCAGGAGCAACTGTCCAGTGCCAGGCTTCCAGCGGCGGCTCTCCGTGACGCCGCCACCACCGGAACGCGGCTTCCGCCTCGTCCCACAACCGCCGAGGACCCGACTGCCGAACGGTGTAGCGGCTCCGGTTGTCCGGGACGACGCTGACCCACGAACCGGATACCGGATCGCTTAGCCACGCTACGCCGTGGTCGCGTTCCGGGGTCTTCTTCTCCAGGCTGTACCGGCAGGAGGGAACCGCCACCGCCACCGCCCACCTGGACGCTTCGTCGATCAGCATCTTGAACGGGCTGACCTCAGTGATCGACCGGTCGGCGGCCGGGTCGTCCCAGCGCAGCCCATCGAATGGAAGTGCGGCGACGCGGTGCGAGCGGAGCTCCATGAAGCCGACCCGCAGCCCCCGCACAGCGTGCCCGCGGCCCACGCCGTCCCGCTCGACCTCGAACCGGACCAACGGGCCCGAGGCGAGATCGGCCCGCATCGGTGCCAGGATCACGCCGCCGATCCGCGTGCTCTCGAGCCACCCAACGGGAAGCTGCCCGAGATGCACCCCGGCTGTGGCGATGACCCTGTCGAACTTCTCGGTCACGGCCATCCCCGCGGCGTCACCGACGACGACGGCGACGTGGCCGTACCCGGCCGCCTCGAGCCGCGCCCGGGCGGTCGCCGCGAGGTCGGCGTCAATTTCGATCGTCGTCACTTTTCCTCGCACGCCGACGAGTTCGGCGAGCAGCGCGGCGTTGTATCCCGTGCCCGTCCCGATCTCCAGAACCGACTGTCCAGAGCTGATATCGAGAGCATCGAGCATTCCTGCCACCGCTGACGGCATGGATGCCGAACAGGTGGGCCGATAACCGACCTCGGGCCAAGATGTCGCACCATCGTCGAACTGCGTCACGATCACGCGGTTCGAGTGGACGTTGCGCAGCCAGTGTTCCGGCTCCGCAGACCGGTCCATCGGCTCGTACGGACCGCCGTCGACCTCCTGAACCCATATCCGGTCCGAAACGAACCACTCCCGCGCCACCGCCCGAAACGCCGAGCCGCACCTGGCGGACAACTGCCCAGCCGACTGCAATTCCGCGATAAGCGCGGAGTCCCCGCTCCTAGCTGTCGTCGTCATCTTTCTCAAAGTCCTTGGGGTCAAGGTCGTCGGCGGTCTTGCCGGTCTGCTTGTCGTCCTCCACCGAATGCCTGTTGTCGACCATAGGAATCTCCTCTCCGCCGTCGCCGGTCTTGGCGACGGTATCGGGATCCCAGAACCAAAAGGCTTCTTCCCCCTGACCGGTAACGCTTTTCATCAAGACGGAGCACAAACCGATCAGCCTCGACGTGACGGCTTCCACCCCATCGGATGAAGCACGAAGGGCACCTTCCGACCGGTGGCCGGAAGGTGCCCTTCGTCAACGGATCAGCTGCGGCGGGCCCGCTTGGCCTTGCGGGGCGGCGGGAGCGCGCCTTCGGCGCGGAGCCGGGCCGCGTGCTCGGCCAGGGCGTCCACCAGGTCCTCCACGCGCGGGATCTCCGGCTGGACGTCGACCCGCAGACCGAACTCCTTGGCCGTCTCCGCGGTGTTCGGGCCGATGCAGGCCACCAGCGTCCGGGCGTGCGGCTTGCCCGCGATGCCGACCAGGTTCCGGACCGTCGACGACGAGGTGAAGCACACCGCGTCGAACCCACCTGTCTTGATCATCTCGCGGGTCTCGGCCGGCGGCGGCGCGGCGCGGACGGTGCGGTAGGCCGTCACGTCGTCGACCTCCCAGCCGCGCTCGCGTAGCCCTGCCGACAGCGTCTCGGTGGCGATGTCGGCGCGCGGCAGCAGCACCCGGTCCACCGGGTCCAGGATGTCGTCGTGCGGCGGGAATTCCTGCAGCAGGCCCTCGCTGGACTGCTCACTCGACGGCAGCAGCTCCGGGATGATCCCGAACGAGCGGACCTTCTGCGCGGTGGCCTCGCCGACGCAGGCGATCTTCACGCCGGAGAACGCCCGGGCGTCCAGCCCGAACTCGCCGAACTTCTCCCACACCGCGCGAACCGCGTTGGCGGAAGTGAACACCACCCACTGATACCGGCCGTCGACCAGGCCCTTGACCGCGCGCTCCATCTGCGCGGGGCTGCGCGGCGGCTCGACCGAGATCGTTGGCACCTCGTGCGAGACGGCGCCGTGCGACCACAACCGGTCGCTCATCGCGCCGGCCTGCTCCTTGGTGCGCGGCACCAGGACCTTCCAGCCGTACAGGGCGCGCGACTCCCACCAGGAGAGCTTGCTGCGCTCGGACACCACGTCGCCGATGGTCACCACCAGGTGGCCCTGCAGCTCACCGGCGTCGGCGGCCAGCGAGGCCAGCGTGGTGTCGATGGTGCGCTGCTGCACGGTGGTGCCGGAGGCGGTCACCGCGACGGGAGTCGTCGCGGGCCTGCCGTGCTCCACCAGCCGCGAAGCGGCCTCGGCCAGGTAGCTGCCGGTGGTGTGCAGCACCAGCGCGCCGGGCACCGAGGCCAGCGAAGCCCAGTCCACGTCGCCTCGGACATCGACCTCGGTGTGCACCGCGCCGAGCGCGACGCCGGCGTAGGCCGGGACCGCGCTGCCGCCGGCGACGCCGGGGATGATGTCGAAGGCGGCGCCGGTCTTGGCGACCTCCTGGACCTCGCGGACCACCGCGTCGGCGGTCAGCGGGTCACCGGCGACCAACCGCACCACGGTGCGACCGGTCGCGGCCTCGTTCGCCAGGTCCTTGGCCACGTCCGCCGGGTCCCCCACGGCAGGGCGGACCTCGGCGCCGTCAGCGGCCTGGCCGACGATATCGGCGGGTACGTCCGGGTCGGTCACCAACAAGGCGGCGCGGGTGATCGCATTCCGCCCCCGGACGGTGAGCAGTCCGGCGTCACCGGGACCGGAGCCCACGAAAGCGATCCGTCCGGGGGTCTTACGTGCTCGGGTCATCAGGGCACTCCCCATCAACTACTGCCGGGTCCGCTGAGCAAAGCGGCCCTGGCTTCGATCAGCTGGGCGGCCAATTCCCGGCCCAGCTGATCGGCGGCGGTCGTCTCACCAGTGATGGAGGCGCGGACCAACTGATCGTCGTCGGTCGCCACCACCCCGCGCACGGACAGTCGCAGCGCCACGCGCCCGTCCTCGTCGAGGTCATCCACCACTTCGGCCAGCGCGCCGACCGGCGCGCTACAGCCCGCTTCGAGCGCGGACAACATGGCGCGCTCGGCGGCCACCGCGGCGCGGCTGGCCTGATCGTCCAAAACGGACTGCAGCAAATGCTCGGTGTCCACGTCATCGACGCGGCATTCCACTGCAAGCGCGCCCTGGGCGGGCGCGGGCAGCATCTGCAGTGGATCGAGCGTTTCCGTGATCACCGCAAGCCGGCCCACTCGGGCCAGCCCGGCTCGGGCGAGCACGACGGCGTCCAGCTCACCGTCGGTCACCTTCCGCAGGCGGGTGTCCACATTGCCGCGGATGCTGCGCACCTCCAGCCCCAGGCCCAGGGCCCGGAGCTGACTGGCGCGGCGCGGCGAACCGGTGCCCACAATGGACCCCGGGGGCAGTTCGCCGAGCGTCAGACCATCCCGTGCCACCAGCGCGTCCCGCGGGTCCTCCCGGACCGGGACAGCAGCCAGCGACAACCGGGGGTCCGGTTCGGTCGGCAGATCTTTGTAGGAGTGCACCGCGACGTCCACCTCGCCGGCGGCGAGCGCCTCGCGCAGCGCGGAGGTGAACACGCCGACGCCGATCTCGGCGATCGGCGCCATCGAGCGGTCACCGGGGGTCGACACGGTGACCAGCTGGGTCGGGTAGCCCGCCTTCTCCAGCTCCTCGGCGACCTGCGAGCTCTGCGCCATCGCCAGGGCGCTGCCGCGGGTGCCGATGCGGAGGGTCTTGTTCAACGGTCCTCACCGTCCTGTCCTGCTCGATCCCGCAGCCGCGCCTGGGCGACAGAGGCCCCGCCGGGCAGGCCCTCGTCGGCCTGCGGGGTGCCGAGCACCGCGGTCGTCTGCGGATCGAGTTCGAAGAGCTCTCGGAGTGCGTCGGCGTAACCGGCACCGCCCGGCACCGACGCGAGTTGCTTGACCCGGACCGTCGGCGCATGCAGGAGCTTGTCCACCACGCGGCGGACCGTGCGCGCCAGTTCGTCCCGCACGTCGCCGTCCAGTTCGGGCAGCCGCGAGTCGAGCCGCAGCAGCTCGCTGTCCACCACCTCGGCGGCGCGCTTGCGCAGCGCGGCCACGGTCGGGGTCACCTCGGCCGAGCGTTGCGCGGCAAGGTAGTTGCGCAGTTCCTCGGCGACGATCTGCGCGGCCCGCTCGGACTCGTTGCCGCCCTGCTTCTCGGACAGCCGCTGCTGCAGGCTTTCCAGGTCGACGACTGTCACGCCGGGCAGTCCGGCCACCTCGGGCGCGATGTCCCGGGGCAGGCCGAGGTCGCAGCACAGCAGCGGACGGTCGTCGCGGACCGCCAGCGCCGCCGCGACCACGTCTTCGGTCACCACCGCGCCGATCGCACCGGTGCAGGCCACCACCAGGTCGGCCGCGGCGATCGCGCTGCGCAGGTCCGTGAGGCCGGCGGTGCGCGAGGCGACGCCGTCGGCGCGCAGCGACTCGGCCAGCCGCTCGCCGTTGGCCGCGGTGCGGTTGGCGATCACGACCTCGCCGATGCCGGCGCGCTTCAGCTGCGCGGCGGCCAGGCCGCCCATCGAACCTGCGCCGACCACCAGCGCGCTGCGCCCGGCCAAGCCGTCGAGCGCGACCTCGGCGTCGGCGAGCGCCTCGGACACCACCGACGCGCCTTCGGCGTCGATACCGGTCTCGGAGTGCACCCGCTTGCCGACCCGGAGGGCCTGCTGCGCGAGCTCGTGCAGGGTTCTGCCGACGGTGCCGTTCTCGTCGGCCGTGCCGTAGGCCTGCCGCAACTGGCCGAGGATCTGTGCCTCGCCGACGACCATCGAGTCCAGGCCGGCGGAGACCGAGAACAGGTGCTCCACCGCGGCGCCCGCGTAGTAGACGTAGAGGTGATCGGCGAGGTCAGCGACCTCCGCGCCGGCGTGCCGGGCGAGCACCGACGTCACGTCGTCCAAGCCGCCGTGGAAGGTCTCCGCGACCGCGTAGACCTCGACGCGGTTGCAGGTCGAGACGATGAACGCCTCGCAGATGCGCTCGCGCTGCAACAGCTCGTCGAGGAGCTTCGGGACGTCCGCTCCGCTGATCGAGACCCGCTCCAGCATCCGCACCGGGGCGCTGTGGTGGGAAATCCCGACGGTGAGCAGGTTCACAGCCGTTCCACCATCCTGTTCGCCGATTCGACCTCGCCTGGCACCCGACCGCCGCCGCCCGGCGGACCGATGTCCGCACCGTCCACATCGGACCGATCGGCTTCCGCCGCCGCTTCCTGCTGGCGTCGGGCCACGTGAAACGACAGGATCTGCATCTCCACCGCCAGGTCGACCTTGCGCACCTCGACGTCCTCGGGGACCTGCAGCACGACGGGCGCGAAGTTCAGGATGCACGTAACGCCCCCAGCGACCAAACCGTCGCAGACCTCCTGGGCGCCCTGCGCAGGTGTGGCGATGACGCCGATCGTGACCTCGCGCTCGGAGCACACCTCGACGATGTCGTCAATGTGGTTGACGGGGATGCCGCCGACCGGCACCCCCACCAGGTCCGGGTCGAGGTCGAACAGTGCGGAGACCGGGAAGCCGCGGCTCGGGAAGCCGCCGTAGTTGGCCAGCGCGTGGCCGAGGTTACCGATACCGACGACGGCGACGCTGTGCTTGCGGGTGAGGCCGAGGGTGCGCTCGATCTGGCCGACGAGCACCGCCACCTCGTAGCCGACGCCGCGGGTGCCATATGAACCGATGTAGGACAGGTCCTTGCGCAGCTTCGCGGAGTTGACCCCGGCGACCACGGCCAGTTCGTCACTGGAGACGGTGTTCACGTTCTGGTCGGCGAGTCCGGACAGCGCCCGCAGGTAGACCGCGAGCCGGGCGACGGCGGCTTCCGGGATAGCCCTGGCGCGCTCCCGCGCCGCGGGAACCTCGATCGCCGGCGACTGCTTGGAGTCGGTCCGGGAATCGGCCCCGGCCTGCCCGTCACCGTCCTGCACGTCCGCTCCGTGGGCCGTCACGCTGGATCTCCCTCGCCCTACCTACTACTCTGGCCTGCCCGCCCGCACCCGGTTTGGGTACAGCCGTGCGACGGTCGTCGCCTACTTCCCGACTTCGTTCCTCAGGCGGGGAGCACCGACGTCGACCGGTCTGCCACCCGGCGGCCCCGGCGTCGTCCGCGAGCGCCGCTGAAATCCGGCGGCTAACACCTGATCCGCTGATCCACACCGAGAATCCGGCGACCCGACCCGTACACCGTAACCAATTTGTGAACGCATGCACAAAGTCGCAGGGCCAGACCCCACCGGAGGCACAAACGTTCTCCGCCATCATTGCCGATGGCCCCCCGACGTGCCAAAACGCGTGGTCTGGCGCACGTGACGGGCGCAACCCGCGCGACGCGGGGGCAAGATCACCGGTCAGCGGGCCAGGGCCCGGCGGAAGCGGTCCTCCTCGACCTTCCAGTAGCCGTGCTCGACTCCATCGATCAAGATCACCGGGACCCGGTCGCCGTACTCGGCGCGCAGTTCCGGATCGGCGTCCACGTCCTGCCCGGACCAGGGAACGCCGAGTTCCGCACAGATCCGCCGCACGTCGGAGATCGCGTCCGCGCATGCGTGGCAACCCTCGCGGGTCATCACCGTCACCTCGTGCATGCCTTCGCTCCAGGGTCGTATTCGGGCCTGATTTCGCGGGTTCCAACGTACCCAGCAGGCGGACACGTGCCGCGGCACCAACCACGCTAGTCAAGTGTCCAAAATCACCTGCCCGATCGACGCGGGGCCCACTCATGAACACGTTAAGTAACTGAACAATCACTGAATCGCGCTAACTACTTCCGAGTAACAACACGTATGCTCCTGCTTCAGCGCCCACGCCCCCGGCGTCACCAGAACGGGCCTGGAGGCCGCGAGCGATCCGCCGGCCGCCGGAGGCGGGTGTCCGCCGGAGACCGCGGCATGACACCGGCACCGATGCGTCCCACCCGCACCACGCCGGTGGCGCCAACGACGGCAGGAGGTCGCAAGAGATGAGCAGCCCGAAGACGCTCGCACCCCCCGCCCCCGCAAGGCGTTGCAGCACCGCGCGATCGGACGGCTGGCGCGACTCTCCCCGATGATCTCCGCTAGGCGCTCGCCGGGTCGCCCCGAAGCAGTTACCGGACCGTTGCCGCACCCCGGTGGAGGTGCGCAAGTTCGGTTGCGGCCAGGTCTTAAGCTAGAAGCCTGCTGAGCCGGGTCGGCCCGGGTCGGCAAGACCTGGAACTTCGCACGACAACACCGGAGGACCCCGGGGAGGCGCGGCGGTGCCGACACGTCAAGGCTCAGCCGGTGGCGCGAACCACAACGGCTTGCGCGCGCCCGGTGCCGATCCGATCGACAGCGCGAAGGTAGCGGGCCGCGCGTCCGCGGAGGCCGCCGTTGCCGCCGCGCCCGGCCCGGACGGCTCGCTGGCCACCCCGCCCGACCTCACCGCCGCGGCGTTCTTCGACGTCGACAACACGATGATGATGGGCGCTTCGCTGTTCCACTTCGCCCGCGGCCTGGCCGCCCGCAAGTTCCTCACCGCCACCGACCTGGCCGGGTTCGCCTGGCAGCAGCTGAAGTTCCGGGTCGGCGGCCGGGAGAACCCGCAGGACATGCAGGCCAGCCGGGAGCAGGCGCTGTCGTTCGTGGCCGGCCGCAAGGTCTCGGAGCTGGTGGAGCTCAGCGAGGAGATCTACGACGAGCTGATGGCGGACCGGATCTGGGCGGGCACCCGGGCGCTGGCCCAGATGCACCTCGACGCGGGCCAACGGGTGTGGCTGGTGACGGCGACCCCGGTGGAGCTGGCGCAGATCATCGCGCGGCGGCTGGGGCTGACCGGCGCGCTGGGCACGGTCGCGGAGAGCTCCGACGGCGTGTACACGGGCCGGCTGGTCGGCGAGATGCTGCACGGCCGAGCGAAGGCGCACGCGGTCCGGGCGCTGGCTGCCAGCGAAGGCCTGGACCTGCGGCGCTGCACGGCGTACTCGGACTCGGCCAACGACATCCCGATGCTGTCCGCGATGGGCACGGCGGTGGCGGTCAACCCGGACCAGCGGCTGCGCGACATCGCACGGGCCCGGGGCTGGGAGGTCCGGGACTTCCGGACGGGCCGGAAGGCGGCCCGGATCGGCCTGAACTCGATCATGGGAGCCAGCGCCATCGCGGGCGCGGTGGCCGCGGGCCTCGCCTACCGCCGCCGCGATCGCTCCTGACGCCCCCGCGGTGCAGTGGGGCTCCGGAAAGCGCGGGGTCGTAAGTCTTTCGGGCTGCTGCAGCGGCTTAACAGACTCACGACCCCGAGAACCACCTGCGCTGCGGTCACGATTCGGAGATGTCGACCATCCAGCCGATGCCGAACCGGTCCACGCACATGCCGAACACGTCGCCCCACATCTGCTTCTCCAGCGGGACCGACACGGTGCCCGATTCGGACAGCTTCGCCCAGTAGCCGCGCAGTTCGTCGCCGGAGGCGGCGTCTCCGCTGAGGCTCACCGTGATGTTGTTGCCCGGCTTGTGCTCCATGCCCGGCGGGGTGTCGGAGGCCATCAGCGTGAAGCCGCTGCCGCTCTCCAGCCTCGAGTGCATGATCTTGTCGGTCATGCCCGGATCCGAGGCACCGAACTCGCCGAAGGTGCTCATCGTCAGGTTGCCGCCGAACACGTCCTTGTAGAACTCCATCGCCTCGCGAGCGTTGCCGTCGAAGCTGATGTACGGGTTGAGCCGGGAACTCATTGGAACCTCCCACCGGTAGCGGAATCGGGCCTGCGCGAAAGCATGACCGCCCCCACCGACAGCGGCCACGCGAAAACCGGGCCGGTGCGGTGGCGTCCCCGCCCACCGCACCGGCCCACCCGAAGGCCGGGCGCGCCCCTCCCGCGCGCCCGGACATCGGCGTCACCCGGACGTCGCCGACTGCTTCGCGGCGTGGTGAATCCGGAACGCCGTGATGACCTCCACCACGCCCAGGATGATCAGCCAGAACCCGCCGAACAGGACCAGCAGCGCCACCGAGGCCAGCGGCGAGACGATTAGCACGATGCCCGCCAGGGCCGTGACGATGCCCATGAAGATCTGCCAGCCGCGCGCGGGCATCGCCCGGTCGGCGACCGACGCGGTCGTCTGGGTGACCCCGCGGAACAGCCAGCCGATGCCGATCCACAGGCCCAGCAGCAGGATCGACTGCATCTCACCCCGGAAGCACAGCAATCCCAGCAGGATCGACAGCGCGCCGCTGATGAACGCCAGCACCCGGATCGCCGCCGCCACGTGCGTGCCGAACGCCGCGACGATCTGCAGCACACCGCTGACCAGCAGGTAGATGCCGAACAGCACCCCGAGGACGATCAGCGTCGCGCGAGGCCAGGCCAGCGCCAGCACACCGACGACGAGCGAGCAGACGCCCACCACGAGGACCGACTGCCATGCCATCTTCGCCAACCGACCGGCCGCCGACCGGCCCGGATCGTCCTGAAGGCTACTCATGATCCATCCTTCCCACGGGACGTGGATCAGTGCATTCCCGAACCGCTCGTATCACCGATCCGAGTGGAAGTCCGGTCTTCGAGGCGGCGCGTGGGACCGGGAGCCGAGCGTTCAAACCCGGCCCGAGCCCGGTTGAGCAGATCCGCGAAGGGATCTTGGGATCCGAAGGCCGAGGGGTAGCTCATCACGCACCGTCCGTTATGTCTGGTCGCTGCCCGGATTTCCGCGTTCGAGCGCGCGGGGAGACGCACGTTTACCGGCACAAATAGACCCCCGGACGGCCCCCCTCCGCAACGCGGCACCGACCCGGCCCCCGCCTTACAATCCCCCGCGACGCACCGCCTCGGTGAAGCGCAGTTTCAATTGAAACCGGTGTCAGCCGTGTCAGCCCAGGAAGACGTTGGTTCGCTGGGCGAGGAGGCGGTACAGGGTTTGCTGGATGATCTCCCGGACCTGGTCGCTGAGGCTGAACACCAGCATCGGGTCGTCCGCCGCGCCCGCCGGGTACGACGAGGTCTCGATCGGCTCGCCGAACTCGATGTACCACTTCGACGGCAACGGCACCGCCCCCAGCAGGCCGAAGTGTGGGAACAGCGGCGTGACCGGGAAGTACGGTACCCCCAGCAACCGCGCCAGCGGCTTGATGTCCGCCAGCTTCGGGTAGATCTCCTCCGCGCCCACGATCGAGCAGGGCACGATCGGCGCCCCGGTGCGCAACGCCGCCGAGACGAACCCGCCGCGCCCGAAGCGCTGCAGCTTGTACCGGTCCTTGAACGGCTTCCCGATGCCCTTGAAGCCCTCCGGCCACACTCCGACCAGTTCGCCGTTGGTCAGCAGCCGCTCCGCATCCGGGTTGCAGGCCAGCGTGTGGCCGGCCTTGCGGGCCAGCGCGCCGAGCACCGGCATCCGGAACACCAGGTCGGCGCCGAGCATCCGCAGGTGCCGGGTCGCCGGGAGGTGGTCGTGCAGCGCGACGGTGGTCATCAACGCGTCCCACGGCAGCGTGCCGGAGTGGTTGGCCACCACCAGCGCGCCGCGTTCGGCGGGCACGTGGTGGCCGCCGATCACCTCGACGCGAAACCACTTCTCGTAGAAGGGCCGCAGGAAGCGGAGGAACACCTCGTCGGTCAACTCCTGGTCGAAGCCGAACTCGTCGACCTTGTAGTCACCGAGCAACCGCCGCCGGGCGAACGCCAGCACGTCTATGACGGCGTCTTCCCACCCGGGCTCGTCCGGCACCGACGGCACCGACGGCTCGGACGCATCGAGCCGGTCCCGGTCCGCCGCACGCAGCGGGATCACCTGCGCATCCGCCATTCACGCCCCCATACCCGGCCGGGCACAAGCGCAGAACGCACGACTGCCGCTCATGCCGCCTCCATCACCGATGCCTCGCCAACAGGTCTCCGACGCTGCGCTCCAGCGCCATGATGTTCTCCGGGTCGATCACCGGCCGCAGGCTCCGGCCACGAACGAAGTCGTCGAAGGCCTGCTGGGTGGTCCAGCGCGGGATGAACCCGAACTCCTCGCGGAGCTTCGTGGTGTCCAGTACCCGGCCGAAGTTGAGGTACCGCAACTGCTCCGGTGAGAAGTCAACCAGCCGGGCGTTGCGGAAGAACCCGGCCAGCGGCGACACGGCGGTGCTCGGCAGCGGCATCGCGATGCGACCGGCGCGCCGGATCGCCTGCGAAAGCATCAGAACGCCCTCACCGGCCACGTTGAACACGCCGGGCCGATCCGCCATCGTCGCCCGCTCGAGCACCGCCAACGCGTCCTCGGAGTGCACCATCTGCAGCCGCGCGTCGAAGCCGAGCACGGTCGGCACCACCGGCAGCGCGAAGTAGCGGGTCAGGCTCGCGTCTATGCGCGGGCCGATCAGGTTGCTGAACCGCAGCGTCGTGATGTCCGCGTCGGGCCGCCGCCGGCCGAAGCCGCGCACGTAGTCCTCGATCTCCACCGCGTCCTTGGCGTACCCGGACGACGGCAGGTCCTTCGGCTCGATGTCCTCGGTGAACACCGCAGGGTCCCGCGAGCTCGACCCGTAGACCGCGCAGGTCGACCGGACCACCACCTTGCGCACCAGCGGCGACTGCTGGCAGGCGGCCAGCAGCTGCATGGTGCCGATGACGTTCATCTCCTTCACCGTGGCCCGCCCACCGGGCCCGGAAGGGGAGTTGACCGCCGCGTGCACCACGGTGTCGACCTTGGCGTTCGCGATCACCTTGCCGATCAGCGGGTTGCGGATGTCGGCGCGGACGAACTCGGTGCGGCCCATCCGGCGCAGCAGATCGCGACCGGGCTGCACGGTGTCCACGCCGAGAACGCGCTCCACGGCCGGGTCGGCGGCCAGCCGCGCGGCGAGATATCCGCCCAGGAAACGGCTGACCCCTGTCACCAGCACGACATTCGGGCCCATCTGTCTCCCAGCCTTCTCCGGCACGGCCGCCGACTGCGATGCTACCGCCGAATGCGCCGGTCACCGGGCATTCGAAGTTACGGGACTGGGTCGGTTGCGCATCCGGGTCGAACCGGGCGCGAAAACACAACCGCCGCCGACCCAGCGGTCGACGGCGGTGCTCAGGTCACTTGCCCAACTTGCGACGCTGGACGCGCGTCTTGCGGAGCAGCTTGCGGTGCTTCTTCTTGGACATGCGCTTGCGGCGCTTCTTGATGACCGAGCCCATGCGGACTCCTTCACTCTTGACGGCAGTTCGAACGTCTCCCGCACCGGTGCAGCCGCATGAACGCGCACACCTGGCACGACCAACCCAAAACTTTACCTGCCCAGGTCTCCGGCCCTTCCGCCGTGGTCCTCGAAACGCCTGCGGGCTCCTTCCACCCGCCGCCGCGCGGCGCCTCGGTTCGGGCCCGCGACGTTCGTGCCACGTCGGCAAGCCAACGGGCCCGCGGCCGATGACCTGGGCATTCAGCTCAGCCGGACAGTCTCAGCCGGCGTTGTAGTAGGCGCTCTCCAGGTACGCGTGTACGTCCTTCTCCGCGACGCGGAACGATCGCCCGACCCGTGCGGCGGGGAGTTCGCCGGCGTGCACGAGCCGATAGACCGTCATCTTCGACACCCGCATCAACTTGGCGACTTCCGCGACGGTGAGGAACCGCACCTGACCCATGCTCGGCGGCGCCTGTTGGCTGGGTTCGGAGTTCGCAGACATGCTTCACCGTGCCCTTCGGCACGTGTCGCGCCGTCGGCTTCCCCTCCGACGGAAATCTCACGCACGTGCTCTATCGAGAGTAGCGGGACACGCGGGACACCTGCGATGGTCGAACGTCCCCCTTGCTCCTGAGTAGTTCGCACCACCTCCGGCGACCTGCAGTTGAAGCGGCGCCAGCCGCCTGGGCCCACCCCCGCAAGCGGGCTCGCAGACCGGTGCCCGTCGGGGCTCTTGGCGAGGGCAGTTCCCCGAGGCCGCGCATTGCAGACGGGGCGGCGTCCCAGGTTCCGACACCCGTATCGCCACGCAAGACGAGTTCAGAGAAGGTGCTGCCGCTCAGGCGGGTTCGTCATCCTCGTGGGCCTTGCCGAGCTCGACGGAGCGGTCGCGAGCCGCCTCGATGGCGTCGATGAGCGCCGCGCGCACGCCATGCTTCTCCAGCTCGCGGATGCCCGCGATGGTCGTACCCGCCGGCGAGGTGACCGCCTCGCGCAGCATCACCGGGTGGCCGCCGCCCTCGCGGAGCATCGCCGCCGCCCCGACCGCGGACTGGACGATCAGGTCCGCGGCGGTGGCCCGCGGGATGCCCAGCAGGATGCCCGCGTCGATCATGGCCTCGACCAGGTAGAAGAAGTACGCCGGGCCCGAGCCGGACAGCGCGGTCACCGCGTCCTGCTGGCTCTCCGGCACCCGCACGACCACGCCGACGCTGTCGAGCAGCTCCTCGACCAGCGCCAAGTCCGCGTCCGAGGCGTGCGCGCCGCCGGAGATCGCGCTCATCGCCTCGCCGACCAGCATCGGGGTGTTCGGCATGACCCGGACCACCGCGGTGCCTTCGGGCAGCCGGCGCTCGAACAGCTTCGTCGGCAGACCCGCGCACAGCGACACCACGAGCTTGCCGCTGGGCAGGTTGGGCGCCATTTCGTCCAGCAGCGGCTCGATGTCCTGCGGCTTGACGGCGACGACGATGACGTCCGCGCTCTGCACCGCATCGGCCACGTCGGCGTGCGTGATGCCGTAGGTCTTGGTCAGCTCCGCGGCACGCGTCGGGAACCGCTCGGTGAACAGCAGGTCCGACGGGGCGCGCCCCGCCTTCAGCAGCCCCGACAGCAGGGACTCACCGATCTTTCCGGCTCCGAGTACGGCGATCGTCGTCATGCTGCTCAGGGTGCCAGACCACGCAGCGCATGCGGCACGAACCGCCAGTGCACGCTGCGCGACGAGCCCTGCCGAAAAGTCGTTTTCAGCAGCTACTGTTTCTGCCACCAGAGCGCCCCCGCAGCCGAGCGATCGTTCGCGCCTGAGTGACCAGCCTGAAGGAGCCCTGATCATGTTCAGCACGATGCAGGACAGCCCCCTCTCGATCGCCCGGATCCTCGAGCAGGGCAGCGGACCGCACGGCGCGTCCGCCGAGGTCGTGACCTGGACCGGCGACGGGGCGCGACGCAGCAGCTACGCGGAGGTCGGCCGCCGGACCGCGCGGCTGGCGCACGCGCTGCGCGGCCTCGGTGTCACCGGCGACCAGCGGGTCGGCACGTTCATGTGGAACAACGCCGAACACCTGGAGGCGTACTTCGCGGTGCCGGCCATGGGCGCGGTGCTGCACACCCTGAACATCCGGCTGTTCCCCGAGCAGCTGATCTACGTCGCGAACCACGCCGAGGACCACGTCGTGCTCGTCGACTCGACGCTGCTGCCGTTGTTCCAGAAGCTGCTGCCGGAGCTGAAGACGGTGCGGCACGTGATCGTCGTGGGCGGCGACAAGGCCGCGCTGGAGGCACCGGCCGGGGTGGCGGTGCACGGCTACGAGGAGCTGCTGGCCGGGCAGCCGGACGAGTTCGACTGGCCGGAGCTCGATGAACGCTCGGCAGCCGCCATGTGCTACACCTCCGGCACCACCGCCAACCCGAAGGGCGTCGTCTACTCGCACCGGTCGATCTACCTGCACTCGATGCAGGTGTGCATGACCGACGGCATGGCCCTCTCGCAGTCGGACCGGTCGCTTGCCGTCGTGCCGATGTTCCACGCGATGTCGTGGGGTCTGCCGTATGCGGCGTTCATGGTCGGCGCGACGATGATCATGCCGGACCGGTTCTTGCAGCCGGACCCGCTGCTGAAGATGATCGCCGCGGAGCGCCCGACGATGGCCGCAGCCGTGCCGACGATCTGGCAGGGCGTGCTGCAGCACCTGGAGTCCGACCCGCACGACGTGTCCTCCCTGCGAGAGGTCGTGGTCGGCGGGGCGGCGTGCCCGCCGTCGCTGATGAAGGCGTTCCATGAGAAGTACGACATCGTCGTGCTGCACGCGTGGGGCATGACCGAGACGTCGCCGCTGGGCAGCGTGGCCCGACCGCCGGTGGATGCCACCGAGGAACACCGCTGGACCTACCGCGCAAGCCAGGGGCGGCTGCCGACCGGGGTGCAAGGCCGGCTGGTCGGCGACGACGGTGCGGTGCTGCCGCGCGACGGCGAGAGCGTCGGTGAGCTGGAGGTTCGCGGGCCCTGGATCGCCGGGGCGTACTACGGCGACGACGACCCGGAGAAGTTCCGCGACGGCTGGCTGCGCACCGGCGACGTCGGGTACATCACGCCCGACGGGTTCCTGCAGCTGACCGACCGGGCCAAGGACGTGATCAAGTCCGGCGGCGAGTGGATCTCGTCGGTCGATCTGGAGAACAAGGTGATGGGGCACCCGGCGGTTGCCGAGGCGGTAGTCATCGGCGTGCCGGACGAGAAGTGGTCGGAGCGACCGCTGGTGGCCGTGGTGCTGCGCGACGGCCACCAGGTCGACGCGGCCGAGCTGCGCGACTTCCTCGCCGGCAAGGTCGCGCGGTGGCAGCTGCCGGAGTACTGGACGTTCATCCCGGAGGCGCCGAAGACGAGTGTCGGCAAGTTCGACAAGAAGCGCCTCCGCAAGCAGCACGCCGACGGCCAGCTCGACGTCACCAACCTCACCTGATGCGCCCCGCGATTTCAATTGAGCTTTTCCAACCGCTTCTTGCGTTGCGGAACGAGTGGCGGAACGAGTGGTGGAACGAGTGGCGGAACGAGTGGCGGAACGAGTGGCGGAACCTCAGCGGCCTTCTCGACTCCGGGATCCCGGACTTGTGTATGACCAGCTCAATGGAAATCAGATGTCCAATTTCCATTGAATTTGCGGGAGTTGTCCACAGTCTCCGGCGTGTCGTCGCCCGACACGCCGGAGGTCCGCAAGTTCCATTGAAATCGAATGTCCAATTTCAATGGAAATTGCGGGGATCAGGGGGCGATGGCGAGTTGGCGGGCCTGGCAGATCAGGCGGCCCACCGAGTCGACCACCGTGATGTCCTCGTCGAACCACTGGCCGTGCACCGCGCGGCAGTCCACCAGCAGCCGCAGCCAGCCGTTCGCCGGGTGCGCCCGCAGCAGGGCGGTGAGCTGCACCGTCGGCGCCCAGCCGAACCGGCCGAGGTTGAGCGTCACCGGCACCGTCAGGTCCCCGGCGACCAGCCCGAACAGCAGGTCCGGCTGCGCCTCGCGGGGTTTGACCCACAGCCGCAGCCGCGGCTCGCCGGTGCCGCCGTTGAGGAAGTCCGCGGTGTTCGCGTCCAGCCGCATGTCGCAGACCCGCGAAAGTGCGAAGAACTTCCGGGCCTCCGTCGCAGCGAGGTCGATCGCGGTCGACGGCGGATTCACCGGCATGTCCGGCAGATCCGACCACTCCGGCTCCGTCTCGGGCACCTTGCCGAGGGTGGCCGTGGCGTCCACGCAGACCCGGCCGCTCTGCTCCAGCAGCGCGCGGGCCGACGTCACCGTCTTGCCCACCTTGAGCACCTCGGTCCGGACCAGCACCGGGCCGACCCGGGGCGGGCGCAGGAACTGCGCGCTGACCGACAACGGCGCCAGCCCGGTCATGTCGCCGAGAGCGCGGGCTAGCAGCGCGAGCAGGTAACCGCCGTGCGGGCGTTCTCCGACGGCCCACTCCGGATGCAGGCTGGCGACGAAGGTGCCGTCGCCGAGCGGGCGCACCGAAGTGGCCGCCGCGAAGGGATCCAGGACCTCGGTCACGTGCGGTCCAGCGGACGGAAGCGCTCGGCAGCCGATGCGCGCAACGGGTTCATGGTCACCGATTCTAGTGACCTTCGGAGAAGTTGATCACTAGGCATCGGTTAGCCGGTCCGACCACCGGAAAGCGTGCGCGCGGAACGAGAATCCGACGGCCGTGAGCACTTTCGGGTGCTACCGCGCCGAAAAGCGCTCACGGGCCCTGAGACCTCAGGTCGCGTGGAGCGGCTCCAGGTGGAGCCGGGCGAACAGCAGGGCCTCGGACAGCAACGCCGCGCGCTGCTGGGGATTCCGCGCCTTGCGGGTGTTGATCTCCAGGACGACCGCGCCACTGTACCCGTCGGCGGCCAGCGCCTCGCACACCTCCGCGCACGGCTGATTGCCCTGCCCTGGCACCAGGTGCTCGTCCCGCGGCGCTCCGGTCCCGTCCGCCAGGTGCACGTGCGCCAGGCCGTCCTTCATCCGCTTCAGCAGGTCGATGGCGTCCACGTGCGCGGCGGCGGCGTGCGACAGGTCGAGCGTGTAGTTGCGGTAGCCGACCTCCGTCGGGTCCGGCGAAGGCTTGAACGCCGACAACCCGCTGCTCTTGCCGCCGCGCAGCCGGTTCAAGGTGCTCGGCGGGCGGAGCGGGAACATATTCTCCACCGCGACCGCGATCCCGCTGGTCTCCTCCAGCTCCGCGACCAGCTCGCCGAACCGCTCGGCGTAGCGCTTCTGCCAGCGGAACGGCGGGTGCACGACGACCGTCGACGCGCCCAGTTCGCTGGCCACCACCACGGCCCGCCGCAACCGCTCCTCCGGCTCCGGCGACCAAACCCGCTGCGTGATCAGCAGGCACGGCGCGTGGATCGCCAGGATCGGCACTCCGTGCCGCTCGGAAAGCCGATGCAGCGCCGAGACGTCCTGGCTGACCGCGTCCGCCCAGACCATCACCTCGACACCGTCGAAGCCGAGGTCCGCGGCCATCTCGAACGCCGCCCTCGCCGGCTGCGGCCACACCGACGCGGTGGACAACCCGACCGGGATCCGGCCGGGAACGTCCTCACGCGGTGGCGGTTGCACTGTCATCGCCTGCCAAGCATGACCGACGGTGCGTGGGTGGTGGCGCGCTGGTGGCTCACGAGTGGCTGAACAGCAGCAGCGCCGCTGGGGACACCGTGCAGAACAAGCCGACCAGCACCGCCAGCAGGATCGTCTGCAGATCGTTGGTGCGCAGGAACTTCCACGCGATGAACACCAGCAGACCGGTGATCACCAGCGCGGCGCCCAGCGCGGCCAGCGCGTTCGTACCCCACAACCAGCGGAAGCCGACCCAGACCAGCCCGCCGCCGACCAGGCCCGCGACGCCCTGCAGGACCAGCGTGCCCCACACCTTGCCCGCGGAGGCGGGCTCTTCCTCTTCCTCGCTGTAATCGTCCGCGTCGAGGCCGGCGGGCAGCTCGGGGTCGTAGTCCTCGTCCTCGACGAACTCGGCCTCGGGCTCGTCGTAGGAATCGAAGTCGTACGGGTCCTCCGGTTCGGCCTGCTGGTCCTCCGGCTGCGGCTGCGCTTGGACCTGCTGCGGCTGCGGGTAGGCCAGCACAGCCGTGCCTTCCGCGTCGGGCTCGGCCGGGACCGGAACCCGCGGCAGCTGCTCCGTGACGCCCTCCGGCGGGGTGGGCTTCGGTGGAGCCGCAGGTGGAGCCGCAGGAGCGGGCGGCACCGGAGGCGGCACGTCCTGCTGCGGTGCCGGGCGTCGCAGGGCGGGCTGCTGGATCGTCACCTCGGCGTCGCCTTCCGGCGGGACCGCGGAGGTCGGCGGGGCCGGTGTCTTGCCCTTGCCCTTGCCTTTGCCCGCGCCAGCGAACCGCTGTGCCCAGTAGCTCGCGCCGGAGGACTCCTGCGCGACTGCCGGTTCGGCGGGCGCGGGTTCCGGAGCGGGTGGCGCAGCAGGCGGCGCCGATTGTGGTGCTTGTGCGGTCGGCGGCTGAGCGGCCGGAGGCTGCGGTGCTGGAGGCTGCGGTGCCGGAGGCTGCGGTGCTGGAGGCTGCGGTGCCGGAGGTTGCGGACCCGGCGTGTTCGGCGCGCCTGGACGGTGGCTGCGGCGCTGCGGCGGCTCGCCGTCCGGCGACACGGCGCGCAGCTGACCGCTGTCCGACAGCACCCGGTCGATGATCGCCTGCGGTGCGGTTTCGGTCGGGTCCTCGGCGCGCCGACGCCGACGCCGGGAACTCTTCTGCGAGCTGCCGCCGTATTCGGCCAGCAGCTCCGCAACGGTGCGCTGGGTGGGCTGATCGGCCCCGCTGTCCCGACTCATCGCTCCCACCGTGCCCCGTGCCGCGTCTGGCGTCCAGTTCCGTTCGCGGACCCCGCCTCCGCGAGCCCGAGCGTTTCGCGGGCCTGAATGGCAGTGTGACCGTCTCCATTGGTGTGGTCCAGTCGCCGCAGGATCACACCCTCCCGCAACGCCCAGGGGCAGATGTCCAGCTCCTTCAGCTCCAGCGCCCGCATGGCGGCCTCAGCCACCAGCGCGCCGCCCACCAGCTGGTGCGCCCGCGCGCCGCTCACCCCATCGAGCGCGGCCAGATCGGAGGACGACATCCGGGTAATGAACGCCAGCAGCTGCCGCAGGCCGGTTTCGGTGAGGGTCCGCGGCATCCGCGGTCCCGCGGAAGCCGGCGCCGCGCCGGTCAGCCTGGCCAGCGACCGGAACGTCTTGGAACTGGCCACCGCGCGGTCCGGGCGCCCCAGTTTGCGGAACCGCTTCGCAGTGGGCGCCAGTTGCCCCTGCAGCCATTCGCGCAGCTTCTTCACCTCGTCCTGCTTCGGCGGGTCGTGCAGCATAGTGCGGGCCAGCCGACCGGCCCCCAGCGGGAGCGACACCGCCAGGTCGGGCTGCTCGTCGATGCCGACCGCCATCTCCAGCGAACCGCCGCCGATGTCGAGCATCAGCAGGTTGCCCGCCGACCAGCCGTACCACCGGCGGGCCGCCAGGAACGTGAACCGGGCCTCGTCCTCGCCGGGCAGCACCTCAAGCTCGATGCCGGTCTCGGCGCGCACCCGAGCCAGCACCTCGGCGGCGTTGTCCGCATCGCGGATCGCCGACGTCGCGAACGCCATCAGCTCCTCGCAACCGGCCGCTATCGCCGCCTCCTGCGCGTCGGCGACGGTGCGGATGAGCTCCACAGCGTCCTCCTCCGCGAGCCGACCGCCGTGCGAACCGATCCGCTCGGCCAGCCGCAGCACAGTCTTCTCCGATGTCATCGGGGTCGGATGGGCACCACGATGCGCGTCCACCACCAGCAGGTGGACCGTGTTGGATCCGACGTCGAGCACCCCTAGGCGCATGCCCGACAAATTACCGGCTGCGCACGTGGCCGGGGGCGAGGTGGGCAACAAACGGCCTACTCGACGTCCCCGCGCACGCCGCAGACCTGGCCGACCACGGCAGTAGTGCGTCACGTCACGCGGCCAACCTCACCTCCTCGAACTGTCGAACCCTTCTGTCACTCTGCGTGCACGTCGACCGGCGGCGGAATTCCGGTCGGCGCGGAAGCCAATCTCCGTGCCGATCTGGCGGCGGGAAGCTGAGTCGGGTGCGGAACGCTTGCGGTGGCGTTCGAGATCGGTTGGTTCACGGCATCAAGATTGCCCATTCCGCCCGAATCCACACATTGGCCGATCAGCTCGCCGACATCGGCCGATCGGTTGATCATCAGCGCTCCACACTCGGCCGAACGTCCGGCGGTACCGGAGTCGGCGCGCGCAGAAGCTGCCTGACCAGCACCTCGAGGCACAGAAGAGCCCCCAGGGTCGTCCCTGGGGGCTCGTTCCGACTGCGCGATGTCCTCGCCGCTGTCGGCTCGGCTATCCCTCGAACTTGTAGCCGAGGCCGCGGACCGTGATCAGGTAGCGCGGGTCCGCCGGATCGGGCTCGACCTTCGAGCGCAGCCGCTTGACGTGCACGTCCAGCGTCTTGGTGTCGCCGACGTAGTCCGCGCCCCACACCCGGTCGATGAGCTGCCCGCGGGTCAGCACCCGGCCGACGTTGCGCAGCAGGTACTCCAGCAGGTCGAACTCCTTGAGCGGGAGGTTGACGTCGACACCGTCGACGGTCACCACGTGGCGCTCCACGTCCATCCGCACCGGCCCAGCCGCCAGCACCTGTGGCTGCAGCTCCTCCGCCTCGCCGCGGCGGCGCAACACCGCGCGAACCCGCGCGATCAGCTCCCGCGCCGAGTACGGCTTCGTGACGTAGTCGTCGGCGCCGAGCTCCAGGCCCACGACCTTGTCGATCTCGCTGTCCCGGGCAGTCACCATGATCACCGGCACCGACGAGCGCTGGCGGAGCTGCTTGCACACATCGGTGCCGCTCATACCGGGCAGCATCAGGTCGAGCAGCACGATGTCCGCGCCGTTGCGGTCGAATTCGTCCAACGCCTCCGGCCCGTTCGCGGCGACTGCCGCCGTGAAGCCCTCCTTGCGCAGCAGGAAAGCAAGCGGGTCGGCGAAGGACTCCTCGTCCTCCACGATCAGCACCCTGGTCACCGGACTCCTCCCGTTTCGACGGTTGCGACCCCGTCCGCACTTTCAGTCCCGGAGCGGGCGGCACTGCCCGCCGCGCGGTCCGCTGATGTCACCGGCTCTGCTGTGGCCGGCTGGCCGTCGGTCGTGCCGTGCCTGGGCACGCGAAGTGTGAAGGTGGAGCCGGTACCGGTGCGACTCCACAGCTTGACCTCGCCGCCGTGGTTCGCGGCGACGTGCTTGACGATGGCCAGGCCCAGCCCGGTGCCACCGGTGGCGCGGGACCTCGCCGGATCCACCCGGAAGAACCGCTCGAACACCCGCTCGTGGTACTCGGGTTCGATCCCGATGCCCCGGTCGGTGACCGCGATCTCCACGAAGTCGCCGGACAGCCGACGGCTGATCGACACCGGGCTGCCCGGCGGCGAGTACGACGCAGCGTTGTTGATCAGGTTGCTCAGCGCGGTCACCAGCAGGGTCCGATCACCGTCCAGCAGGTAGCCGGTGGGCTCGTCGACGGCGATCTCGATCCCGGCCGACTCGGCGGCCAGCCGGCAACGGCCCAGCGCCTCCTCGACCACGGCGTCGACGTCGACCGTGGTCAGCTCGGGCAGCCGCTCGGCGCCCTGCAGCCGGGACAGCGCGATCAGCTCGGAGACCAGCGTCCCGAGCCGGGTCGACTCGTGCAGGATCTTGGTGGAGAACCGCCGCACCTCGCCGGCGTCGTCGGCGGCGTCCAGCACCGCCTCGGCGAGCAGCGCGAGCGCCCCGACCGGGGTCTTCAGCTCGTGGCTGACGTTCGCGACGAAGTCGCGGCGGGTGGCCTCCAGGCGCACCGAATCGGACTCGTCGGCGGCGTCGACGACGGCGAAACCGTCGCCGAGTGGGCGCACCTCGCCGAGCACCGCGGCCGGACCGCGACCGCGCAGCGCGGTGCCTGCTCGGTTAAGCGGGGAAAGGTCGACGGGCACCGACTCACCGGCCAGCAGGGCCCGTTCGGCGGCCTTGCGGGCACGGGGGTCGGCCTGGTGGTCGCGGATGAGCCCGAGTTCGTCGGCCCGCGGGTTGTGCAGCACGACGTCGCCGAACTTGTTGAGCACGACCACCCCGCTGTCGCTGGTGTGCACCAGCCGCTGGAGCAGTTCGGCGACGGTCGGGCCTTCGGGCCTGGCGCGACGCCGGGATTCCCGAGCTGCGACGAAGCCGCCGACCGCGCCCAGTACGAGCGCGCCAATGATCAGGGCGGTACAGCCCAATGCGGTCACGTCAGCATCGTAAGCAAGCCGGGGTGGGGAAAGGCCAGTCTACGAGGGCGTTCAGTGATACCCGCGACACGAAAAGGGGGCTTCTTCACCTCTGCTTCACTCCCTGCTGGGAGCCAGTTCACGTACCGCCCGGTCGACCGTCGCGCTCCGTTCGCCACCCCGGCGAATTCTCGCCACCCATCACCCATCTAGGTGCGGAAAGAAGGGCACCCGCGATCCGGTTGATCGGTCGCGGGTGCTCCTCATCGCAGAACCGCTCGGGTCAGCGGCCCTGGTTGGCGACGGCTGCCGCGGCGGTGGCGGCGGCCTCCGGGTCGAGGTAGGTGCCGCCCGGGTTGGTGGGCTTCAAGTCGGTGTCGAGGTCGTAGCGCAGCGGGATGCCGGTGGGGATGTTCAGGCCCGCGATGTCGCTGTCGGAGATGCCGTCCAGGTGCTTGACCAGGGCGCGCAGCGAGTTGCCGTGCGCGGCGACCAGCACCGTCCGGCCGGCCCGCAGGTCCGGCACGATCGCCGACTCCCAGTACGGAAGCAGCCGGGCCACCACATCCTTCAGGCACTCGGTGCGCGGGAGGCCTGCGCCGAGGTCGGCGTAGCGCGGGTCGGCGTCCTGGCTGAACTCGCTGCCGAGCTCGATCTCCGGCGGCGGCGTGTCGTAGGAGCGGCGCCAGAGCATGAACTGCTCTTCGCCGTAGGCCTCCAGGGTCTGCTTCTTGTTCTTGCCCTGCAGCGCGCCGTAGTGGCGCTCGTTGAGTCGCCAGTCGCGGCGGACCGGGATCCAGTGCCGGTCCGCGACGTCGAGGGCTATGTTCGCCGTCGAGATGGCTCGCCGCAGCAGCGAGGTGTGCAGCACGTCCGGCAGCACCCCGCTCTCGCGCAGCAGCACACCGCCGCGCTTCGCCTCGGTCTCGCCCTTCTCCGACAGCGGGACGTCCACCCAGCCGGTGAACAGGTTCTCGGCGTTCCACGTGCTCTCACCGTGCCGCAGCAGCACCAGGGTCGCAGTCATAACCCCAGGCTATATAAGCCCTGTTTCCAGACTTGTCCTGCGTGGCGGCCGCCTCAGTCCAGGACGGCGTCGAGGGTGATCGTGGTCCCGGTGAGGGCCGCCGAGACCGGGCAGATCTCCTTGGCCTTCAGGGCCGTCTGGTGGAACACATCCGCGTCGATGCTCGGTACCTTCGCCCGCACGGTGAGCGCGATCCCGGTGATGGCGAAGCCTTCGCCGCGCGGACCGAAGCCGACCTCGGCGCTGGTGTCGATCCGCTCCGGCGGAGTGCCTGCCGCGGTGAGCAGACCGGCCAACTGCATCGAGTAGCAGGCCGAGTGGGCCGCGGCGATCAGCTCCTCGGGGCTGGTGCGCCCGTCGGGGTCCTCGGCGCGGGAAGCCCAGGTGACCGGGAACTCGCCGACGTTGGACGAGTCGAGGGTGACGGTGCCGGAACCGTTCTTGAGGTCTCCGGTCCACTGCGTGGTGGCGTTGCGATCGGTCATCTCGCCGCTCCTCATCGGTGCGCGGAGGCCGCTCCCCTCCGCCGCGTACACCCTCCCGCAGCGCGCAGCGATCCGCAGTTTTCGTTGTGCGCTTCACCCGACAGTTATGTGATCACCGCAGGTCCGTGACACGAAAGTGGCGACAATCACCCACGTTCACGAAACGAAGGCCTTTCGACTCCTATGCGTTACTTTTCGCCGAAAACATCACACTAATGGAGGAATGCGGCGGTCTTGTGGCCGCTGCCGGACTCTGCGAAGTTGTCAACGCTCTCCTTGATCGGCTCCCACGCACTCCCCGATCTCGCGAGAGCGTCCGCGCGGCTCACATCCCCCAAAGAGCCGCGCCCCGCCGGGCCCAGGGTGTCCCCCGCCCACCGGCCCGCAGCGGGACCCCCACGCGGGGCGGCTCGTGCTCGTGACTCCCCCTCTCTCCCGAGCCGCCCCGCGCGGTCCCTCTTTTTAGGCCAGGACCCGTGAGTGGTTTTTGGGGCTATCGCGCCGAGAAACGCGCACGGGACTTGCGGGCTCTGGTCAGATGCTGGGCCTGCGGAGGGCCTTTAGGCGGCGGCGCAGGAGCCAGGCCGCCGTTCCCGGTACCGCGAGCACGGCGGCGAACGGCAGGACCGCTCCGAAGGCCGTCAGCAGGAACGCTCCGATCGACGACAAGGTCCGCCAGCCGCCGAAGAGTCCCGCCACGAAGCCCGTGTCGTCGGCGGCGACCGCGTTCGGGCGCTCCAGCCGCACCGTGACCGTGGCCAGCTCGACCTGGCCGGAAAGGGCCGCCGCGCGCCGTTCGAGGGAGTCCAGTTCGGTTTCCCGCGAGGTCAGCTCGCTCTCGATCGACACGATCTCGTCGACCGTCGCCGCGCGGTCCATCAGCACGCGCAGCCGCTGCACGCTCGTGCGCTGCGAATCGATCCGGCTCCGGGTGTCGACGAGCTGGTCGGTGACGTCCTGGGTCTGCTGGCTGCGCGCCGTGACCCGCCCCAGTGCGGATAGCTCGCCCAGCACCTGGTCCAACCGCTCCGCCGGAACTCGCACCGTCATCGTCGTGCCCGACCGGTAGGCGTCCTCCAGCTGCAGGTAGCCGCCCACGTCTTCGCTGCGCAGCCGCACCTCGGCGCCGACCCGCTCGACGTCGTCGACCTCGAGGTCCAGCTCCGCAGTGCGGATCACCTCGCGCTGGCCGATCGCCTTGCGCTGCGTGTCGTCGGACGTCGCGTCGGCGTTGCCCGAGGCGCTGCGCTCCTGCGGGGCGGCAGGCGCCACGGCGCGCGAATCTCCGGCCGAGAGCGCCGAATCCCCCGCCCCCGAGGAACATCCACCCAGCAACCCGAGCGCGACCACCGCCACGACCCGCCCGCATAATCGCCGCTTGCCCATTCCGTGCTCCTCCGCGTCGGTGTGAACACGACGGAGACGGCGGAGAGCGATCTTCCGGTTGCACCGAGGGCGACGAAGCCGGTCAGCTCATGCGGATCAGCGGCGATGCCTGGCCCTACGGCCGGTCGTGGAGGGGCTGGACCGGGCCGTCGCGTTCCACCAGATGCCGGAACGGCTGGAGGTTCGCCAGAGACTCGCCGCGCGACTCGCGCCAGCCCCACTCGCGCCGGATGGCGGTGGCGAAGCCGAGCTCCAGCAGGGTGTTGAAGTCTCCGTCGGCGGCCTCCAAGACCTGGCCAAGCACCCTGTCGAGCTCGTCGGAGGTCACCGCGTGCAGGCCGATCCGGCCCACCAGGTAGATGTCGCCGTTGCCGTCGATCGTGTAGTGCACGCCGTAGAGCCGGGCGTTGCGGCGAAGCAGGAACCGGTACACGTCCTCGTGAGCGTCGTCCGGCTGCCTGCACACGAACGCCTCGACGACCAAGGCGTGCTCGGCGACGATGAGCCAGCAGTTGGTCTGCAGCTTCTTGCTGCCGGGCAGGGTCACGAAGAACCGCCCCGCACCCTTCGAGGCGTACTCCAGCCCGCTGGCGTCCAATGTGGACTTTATTATTTCATCGACGCTCACGCCGTCACCTCCCGGATGCGCAACTGCGCGTGGAAGGCCATCTTCGCCTGCGCGTAAGTGTCGAGCAGCGACTCGGTGGTGCGTTCCCACGAGAACCGCGCGGCGTGAGCGGGGGCGTTCGCCGCCAGCCGGGCGCGGAGCTTCGGCGCCAGCACCAGCGAGCCGAGGGCGTCCGCCCACTGCCCGGTGCCGTGCCCGTCCACCAGCAGCCCGGAAACCCCGTCGTCGACCGCGACCGGCAGGCCGCCGACGGCGGCCGCCACCACCGGCGTGCCGCAGGCCTGCGCCTCCAGCGCGACCATCCCGAAGGACTCGTTGTGGCTCGGCACCGCCACGACGTCGGCCGCCCGGTACACGTCGGCCAGCGCGACACCGTTGCGCGGCGGGAGGAACCGCACCACGTCGGTGATGCCCAGCTGCACCGCGAGCTCCTGCAGCGCCCGAGGGCGCTCCAGCCCGCTGCCGGACGGCCCGCCGACCACCAGCACCACCAGGCGATCGCGGAACTCCGGGTGCCGCGCGAGCAGTTCCGCCGTGGCCCGCAGCAGCACGTCCGGGGCCTTCAGCGGCTGGATGCGGCCGACGAAGGCGAGCACCACGGCGTCCGGCGGCAGGTCCAGCCCGGCCCGGACGGCCTGGCGGTCGCCGGGGGTGAAGCATTCGAGGTCGACGCCGGGCGGGATCGTCACGACCTCGTCCGGATCGGCGCCGTAGCGGGTGATCAGGTCGGCTGCCTCGAACTCGGTGTTCGCCACCAGCACGTCCGCCTCGGCGACCACCTGCTCCTCGCCGAGCACCCGGACCCGCGGCTCAGGGCTGTCGCCCGCAGCGAGGTTGGCGTTCTTGACCTTGGCGAGAGTGTGCGCGGTGTGCACCAGCGGGACGCCCCAGCGCTCCCGAGCCAGCCAGCCGACCTGCCCGGACAGCCAGTAGTGCGAGTGCACGATGTCGTAGTAGCCGGGTTCGTGGCGGGCTTCCACCCGCAGCGCACCGGCGGCGAAGGCGCACAGCTGCGACGGCAGGTCGTTCTTGTCGAGCCCTTCGAACGGGCCGGCGACCACGTTCCGGACCAGGACCCCGGGTGCCAGCTCCGCGATCGGTGGGATGTCTGACGAGGTCGCCCTGGTGAAGATCTCGACCTCGGTACCCGCATCGGCCAGCCGCTTGGCGGTCTGCGCGATGTAGACGTTCATGCCCCCGGCGTCGCCGGTGCCCGGCTGCTCCAGCGGGGAGGTGTGCAACGAGAAGACGGCGGCGCGGCGTGGCCGCATGCGTAACGTTCTGGAGGTCATCTGCTGCCCATCGCAAGCCGGTCGGCCCGAAGTTTTCGGACGCACGTCAACCCCGACACCCGCCGTGGCGGAAACATTCCCGCCACGGTGCCGAAACCACGACATTCGCGGGCGGTGGTGGTCACACTGCTCACGACCCCGTCCGGGCCGACGCTCGACGCTACCGCCCTGGGGCCGCCGAACCGGACGGCCCTACGGCCCCGGGTGGCGCTACTCACACCGCCGTCGACCGGCCCGTGAGCGTTTCTGGGGGCTATCGCACCCACAAACGCTCACGGGCACCCACCTGCTGAAACCTCGCGTCAGAGCGCCGACTTCTTGGTCCACTGGTCCCAGCTGAGGAGCCAGTCGTAGACGTCGAACTGCGGCGGCATCGAACTGGCCGAACCCGTCACCTCGATCGGGTCGCCGATCAGCGCGCTGTCGTAGTACGCCTTCGCATCCGCCGCGCTGAGGTTGATGCAGCCATGCGAGTTGTTGACCTTGCCGAGCGCGGCCGCGTTCTCCTGGTTCTCGTGGATGAACTCGCCGTGGTTCGAGAAGCGAGCCGCCCAGGTCTTGCGCACGTCGTGGTACCCGTACCGGGGGTTGTCCATGATCTCCACCGGGTTCTTCTGCATGACCATGAAGATGCCGTTGGGGGTGTTCCGGCCCGGGTCGTACTCCTCGCCGTAGCTCGCCGCGTAATTGGCCACCTGCTGGCCGTTCCGGATCACGACCAGCCGGTGGGTGCCCACGGCGGCCTTCACGATCTGCGACCGGCCGATGTCGAAGTCGGTGCTCAGGTCCGCCAGTCCGTACGCGCCGTCGCCGTAGGACTGGCCGTAGAGCTTGGCGTTCACGCTGACGTGGGTGTGCGCCGGCCAGTACTCCTTCGGCCGCCAGTCGACCTGCCGGTCCGACAGCCACGCCCAGGAGCCCTCCACCGGCACCGAGGTCTGCACGGTCAGCGCGCGCTGGATCACCGCCTTGTCCTTGACCGGCTCGTCGAACTTCACGCTGATCGGCATCGCGATGCCGACCTCGGCGTTGTCCGTCGGGTTGATCGTGGCGCGGACCGTCTTCTTCGGCTGCAGCGTGCTGAACTGGCCCTGCACCGGCACCTGCTGGCCGTCCTCGCCGACGGCCTGGCCCGACCAGGAGTAGCTCTTGCCGTAGCCGAGCGACTCGGTGGCCTGCCAGGTCCTGCCGTCCTTGGACAACTCGCCGGCGACCTGCTTGCCGTCGGCGTTGGTCAGCGCGATGGAGTCGAACTTGCCGCGGTCCACGGTGACCTTGATCGGCGCCGTCGGGTTGACCTCGCCCGCACCGACGCCCGGTTCGAAAGTCACCTTGGCTACCGGGTCCGCGGGTTCCTGATCCTGCGGCGCGGGCGAACCGCAGCCCGAAATCAGCAGCAGTGCAGCCAAAGCCCCCGCCAGCGCAGCCCACAGCGACCGCAGCTTGGAACCACTCACCTTCTGACCCCGATCCCTTCTGAAATTGCCGCACGACCGTCCCTTTGCCCCGAACGCAAGGACCGTCGTCGGAAAATGACCCCTCGTACCCAGAGACGCTCGAGGGGCGGAAAAGATGTCCTGAGCCCCCAGTGTGTCGTGTCACATCGTGGGGCGAACGAGAGCCCCCGCCGAAACCGCCGTCCACGTGCGCCGACCGGACGTGGTCGGATGGGAGCGGGCAATCGGCCGTTTCCCGGGAGGAAGAAGACGTGAGCACAAACTCTGCAGGTCGCTGGGCCGTGGTCACCGGGGCGAGCTCCGGCATCGGCGCAGCCACCGCGCGCCAACTCGCCGCCGCCGGTTTCCGCGTGGTGCTGGGCGCCCGGCGGCTCGACCGGCTGACCGAGCTGGCCGAGGAGATCGGCGGCACCGCGCTGCCACTGGACATCACCGACCCGGACTCGGTGGCGGCGTTCGTCGCGCAGGTTCCGGAATGCCACGTGCTGATCAACAACGCCGGCGGCGCGAAGGGCCTGGCCAAGATCGCCGCCGCCGACGAGGACGACTGGCGCTGGATGTGGGAGACCAACGTGCTCGGAACGCTGCGGGTCACCAAGGCGCTGCTGCCCAAGCTGATCGCCTCCGGCGACGGGCACGTGGTGACGGTGACCTCGGTGGCCGCCTCGCAGGTCTACGACAACGGCGCGGGCTACACCTCGGCCAAGCACGCCCAGGGTGCGCTGCACCGCACGCTCCGCGGCGAGCACCTGGGCGAGCCGGTGCGGTTCACCGAGGTCGCGCCGGGTGCGGTGGAGACCGAGTTCTCCGAGGTGCGCTTCGGCGGCGACAAGGAGCGCGCGGCGACGGTCTACCAGGGCATCACGCCCCTGACCAGCGACGACATCGCGGACATCATCACCTTCGTGGTGACCCGCCCATCGCACGTAAACCTGGACTACATCGAGGTCAAGCCACGCGACCAGCACTCGGCGACCCGAATGCACCGCCACGAGTGACCCACCAGACCGTCCGCAATTTCAAATTTTCAAATGGAAATCGAAGGGGCGGGTTCAAGGGTTCGTTGCAACTCCGGTCTTCGGTTCTAGGGGTTGTCGCAACACCCGGACTTCGGGGATGTGATGGGTTTCGAGATCCGTCGAATCCGCCCGACTTGGCAGGTCGAAGGTGCCCTTCACCAGTTCAGTCTCAGACGCGGATCCGTTGGTATTCGGTGCAGAGTTCCACGTCGAGCTCCGCCAGCACATCGGCGATCGGGCTGGCGAAACCGAACGCGCCACCCCGACTGCCCGCCACGTGCAGGCCGATGATCCGCCCGCCCGGATCGATCACCGCTGCCCCGGCGTCCCCCGGACCGCAGAACCGCAGGTCCGCGGCGGTGATGCGGATCTGCTCCCGCAGCACCCGGACGCCCAGGGCTTCGCCGTGGTCAAGTCGTACGGTCGCATCGACCGAGGTGATGATGCCGACCGTCACGCCGGTGCCGAAGCCGTTCTTGCGGACCCGCTCGCCCGGGTAGGCCGTGGCGTGCCCGGTGACCGGCCCGATGCCGTCGACCACGCACGACGTCTCCGAACCGGGCGCGATGGCGACCGCGGCCGCGTCGACCCGGCCGGACAGCGCCGCCCGCGCCAGCTCGGTGTGCATCCGGCCGCCCTCCGGGTCGGCCATCCGGTCGCCCACCGCCCAGGCGTCGTCCAGACAACCCACGTCGAAGGTGGTCAGCCCCATCGGCACCACCGTCGGCGAGGTGCCGGTGACGATCGCCCCGAGCGTGCCGATCCGGCGGTACTCGCCGGCGTTCGGCACCGCGGGCGGCGACAGGTGGACGGCGCGGCACGGCACGATCCCGCTGCCGCCACGCACCACCCCGGCGCGCTCGCTGCGCGGCTGGCACGACGCCAGCGGTTTGTCACGGGCGCAGTGGATGTGCTGCAGGACCGGCTGCTCCTCGATGACGTCCGTCGGGATGCCGAAGATGTCACTCGGGACGCAGGTGCCCGCGCCCAGCTGCTCGCGCGGAATCTTGCGGATCACCGACACCACGATGACCTGCTGACCGGTGGGCTCTCCCGCGCGGTGCTGCACACCGATGTCCACGGCAGTCACCCCGGGCAGGTCCAGGAGCTGGTCCTCGACCGCCCGCTTGATCGGACGTATGACCGCCCGGTCTCTAAGCTCCCTGATGCTCAGCATGGTGGCCCCCTCCACCTACACCATTTAACACTCAGGGTTACGTATCAGTCACGAAGAGTCACTCTTACGGCCGTTCGGCTCTTCGGCTGCTACAGCGAACAGTCCACCAACACAGGCTCGGGTGCCAGCGAAACGCCGAAGGCCACGCGTACTCCGTCCCGAACTTCACGCGCAAGAAGTAGCAGGTCGCGGGTCGTCGCGGCGCCGCGGTTGGTCAGCGCGAGGGTGTGCTTGGTGGACAACCTCACCCGACCGACGGGGCCCGGATGCCCCTTGACGAACCCAGCCCGCTCGATCAACCACGCCGCGGACAGCTTGGTCCGGCCGTCGTCCCCCGGGTACTGCGGGATCCGCTGGTCGGGACCGACCTTGGCGACGATGCGGGCCAGCACCTCGGGCAGCTCGTCGGCGCCGACGATCGGGTTCGTGAAGAACGAGCCGGCGCTCCAGGTGTCGTGGTCGGCCGGGTCGAGCACCATGCCCTTGCCGCGCCGCAGCGCCAGGACCGCTTCGCGGGCGCTGGCCACGTCGACCTGCCAGCCGGGTTCAGCGTCGAGCGCACGTGCGAGCTCGGCGTAGCGGATCGGGGCCGACCGGCCGCCGTCGCGCAGCAGGAACCGCGCGCGCAGCACGACCGCGACGTCGCTGTGCTTGAGCACGCTGTTCCGGTAGGTCAGCCCGAGCTCGCTGGCCGGGACCGTGCGCACGCGTCCGGTACTGCGGTCGAGCAGGTCGACCGAGACCAGCAGCTCGGAGACCTCGACGCCGTAGGCGCCGACGTTCTGCACCGGCGTCGCCCCGGTCAGGCCGGGGATGCCGGACAGGCATTCGAGCCCGCCCAGTCCCTGGCGGACCGTGTCGGCCACGACCTCGTCCCAGTCCTCGCCGGCCTCCGCGGTGAGCTGCACCAGCCCGTCGCCGACGCTGTCGTACTGGCGTCCCTTGGTCGCGATCCGCACCACGTGCCCGGCGAAACCCTCGTCCGCCACCACGACGTTCGAACCTCCACCGAGCACCAGCAGCCGCTGCCCGGCCGAATCGGCGGCCCGCACCGCGGCGGTCAGCTCTTCGGGGCGGCGGGCGATCACCAGTTCCGTCGCCGGGCCGCCCAGCCGCAGCGTGGTGTAGTCGGCCAGCGGCAGGTCACCACCGCGTTCACCGGCGTGCGCGCCCGACAACAGAGTGTCGTCGCGCACTTCTTCGGCACCGGACGTGGAGGGGTTCACGGTTGCCAACGGTAACCTCCGCTGCATGGCACGCCGCATCGAGCACCGGAGCACCTCCGAGTGGCCCGCCGCCCGGGTGTACGAGGCGCTGATCGACATCGATTACCTCACCGACCGGCTGGCGGAGATCGGCGGCTCGAACGCGGCGCTGCTCCAGCACGTCACCACCGAGGACGGCGCCCGATTCCAGGTGCGCCAGGGGGCGCACGCCGACGCGTTGCCGTCGGTGGCCCGCACCGTCGTCGGCGATGATCTGAAGATCGACCGCAGCGAGTCGTGGCGGCGACGGGAGGACGGGAGCTACACGGGCGAGATCGCCGCCGAGATCGCCGGAGCGCCCTGCTCGATCACCGGCTCGATGTGGCTGCGCGACCTGGCCGAACCGGCAGGGTCGGCGGTCAGCGAGTTCGTGGTGTCCGGCAGCGTCCGGGTCAACGTGCCGTTCCTGGGCGGCAAGCTGGAAGACCTGATCGTCGACCAAGTGCAGAAGTTGCTGTCCGACGAGGAGAACTTCACCACCGATTGGCTGGCCCGCCGGGGATGAATTCGGTCCCGAAGAAGCGGGCGCCCCGGCTCGCGGCCGGTCGGGCCCGCGCCTTGGGCATGCCCACCCGGGGTACCACCAACCCGAACCGGCTGCGGCGCATCGACCGGTGGATCGCAGGCACCCCGTGGGTCGCTCGCGCGCTGCGCGACGCCGCCGAGCCGGTCGTCATCGACCTCGGCTACGGCGCCAGCCCGGTGACCACCGTGGAACTGGCGGCCCGGCTCAGGCCGCTGCGCCCGGACGCGCGGGTGGTGGGGCTGGAGATCGACCCGGACCGGGTCGCGGCCGGCAAGCTCGTCGCGGACCCGCCTGCGCTGGAGTTCCGCCGCGGCGGGTTCGAGCTGGCCGGGCTGGCCGCCGGGGTACGCGACTTCCCCGGACCCGCGCTGGTGCGGGCGCTGAACGTGCTGCGCCAGTACACCGAGCCCGAGGCGTGGAAGGCGTGGGACGAGCTGTGCTCCCGGCTCGCGCCGGACGGGTTGCTGGTGGAGGGCACCTGCGACGAGATCGGGCGGCGCTGCTGCTGGGTGACGTTGGACCGGGGCGGGCCGCGGACCCTGACGCTCGCCTGCCGGCCGGCCGACATCGAACGGCCTTCGGACCTCGCCGAGCGCCTGCCCAAGACCTTGATCCACCGCAACGTGCCGGGCGAGAAGGTGCACGCGATGCTGGGCGACCTCGACGTGTGCTGGGCGAAGGCGGCCCCGATGGCACCGTTCGGGCCGCGCGCCCGGTGGGCGCACGCCGCGCAGTTGTTCGCGGAGCTGGGCTGGCCGGTGCTGGACCGGCGGCGGCGGTGGCGGTTCGGGGAGCTCACCGTCGACTGGGCCGCGATCGCGCCCTGAAAATTCTCGTCCGATCACGCTCGGAGCTTTTACGGTTGAGGCATGGATAGCGACTTCCACCTCCGCGCGTTCCAGGACCAGGCGGCCGCGTTCCGCAGCGCCGTCATGCAGGCCGGTCCCGACGCCGAGGTGTCGACCTGCCCGGGCTGGGACGTCCGGAAGCTCGTGCGGCACCTCGCCCGGGTGTACGCGATGGCGCGCCTCTCACTGGCTCTGGGACCGGACAGCGACCGGCCGCAACCCCCACGTCCGCCCGCGGAGTTCGACGACGCGCTGGCCTGGTGGGAAGACCAGCTGGCGGCGCTGCGTCACGAACTGTCCACTTCGGACCCCGATCGCCCGGTGCGGGCGTTCTTCCCCGGCGGCACGGCGCGTACCTGGGCCCGGCGGATGGCGCACGAGACGGCGATCCACCGGCTCGACGCGGAGCACGCGCTCGCCAGGCTCGGCCCGGACCACGTGCACGAGCTGATCTTCGATCCGGAGCTGGCCGCCGACGGCATCGACGAGCTGCTGACCGTGTTGCTGCAGGTGCCTAGCTGGGCGGAGCGGGAGAGCAAGGGGAGGGTGCTCTACCACGCTCCCGACGCGGGCCGCGCGTGGTTGGTCGAGTACCGGCCGGGCCTGCCGCCGCTGGCCGGGGCGCCGACGGACGCCGCACTGGAGGTCGACGCGACCGTGGCGGGCACCGCAGACGCGGTGTACCGGCGGGCCTGGGGCCGCCCGAGCACGGCCCTGGTCACCGGTGACGCCGCCCTCGCAGCCCTCACCTCCGGTCTCTGACATCGCACTCTGGAGCACCGTTTCCACTGCTGTAGTACGTGAATGCTTGGCTGCTATGGAGCGTGTGTTGAGAACTCGTTGTGCGTGTACCTGGCTTCGCTGGTGTGAAGCGAACGGAACGCTCCGTTCGCTCATACCGGCTATGCCCTGGATAGTTCGGGGCTCCCCGGCCGATGAGGGCACCCGACGAGCCTGGGCGCTTCACAGACTGTCAACAGACACGAGCGGCCCCACAACAACGCCGCGCCACATCCAAACCAGCCACTCCAGCGCACGAAAGCATTCATAGCACCTGACCAGGTGAAACAGTGCGTCCCAGCGGGTGTGCCACGGTGCGGCCGGTTTCCGGTACGGCCTTTGCTACCTGCGATAATGACCGACCGTGAGCCCTTCCGAACGTCGTTTCGTCATCAGCCTGGGATGCCCGGACCGCACCGGGATCGTCGCCCGCATCGCGACCTTCATCGCCGAGCACGGCGGTTGGATCGTCGAGGCCGGCTACCACACCGACACCAACACCGGCTGGTTCTTCACGCGACAGGAGGTCCTGGCGGACTCGCTGCCGTTCGGCATCGACGAGCTGCGGCGCCGCTTCACCACCGTCGCCGAGGAACTCGGCAGCCGCACCGACTGGCGGGTCACCGACACCGGCGAGCGACGCCGCGTGGTGATCCTGGTGTCGAAGGAAGGTCACTGCCTGCACGACCTGCTCGGCCGCATCGGCTCCGGCGAGCTCGATGTCGATCTGCGCGCGGTGATCGGCAACCACCCAGATCTCGGCCCGATCACCGAGGCGCACGGCATCCCGTTCCACCACGTGCCGTTCCCCAAGGCCCCCGAGGCGAAGGCCGCGGCGTTCCAGGAGGTCCGGAAGCTGGTGGACGACCACGACCCGAACGCGATCGTGCTCGCCCGCTTCATGCAGGTGCTGCCGCCCGAGCTGTGCGAGGTGTGGGCCGGTCGGGCACTGAACATCCACCACAGCTTCCTGCCGTCGTTCGCCGGAGCCCGCCCGTACCACCAGGCCTACGAGCGCGGCGTGAAGCTCATCGGCGCGACCTGCCACTACGTGACCGCGGAGCTCGACGCCGGCCCGATCGTCGAGCAGGACGTGATCCGCGTCGACCACACCGACGACGTGTCCGACATGGTCCGCAAGGGTCGCGACGCCGAAAAACTCGTGCTGGCCAGGGGTTTGCGCGCGCACCTCGAAGACCGGGTCCTGGTCCACGGCCGCCGCACCGTCGTCTTCTGATCCGGTGGCCGGGCGCGCTGGGAGGGGGAGGCTCGCGCCCGGCCACCGGGGTGGGCCGCTGCGGCGGGGTCGGGGGATGGGGGACCGCAGCGGCCCGTTCTTGGGGGGTATTGATCAGGTGCGCAGGTGGTGTCGGCCGGTGGGCTCGTCGGGGTCGCGCGTCGGGAACGCCGGTATCGGCGGAGGCTCCCGTTCGGCGCGGCGTTCGGCTTCGACGTCAGCGATCAAGTGCCAGATGGTGTACCCACCTTCGCCGCCTCCGCCGTGTTGGGCTGCGGACAGCGAGAACCCGGGCACCGGAACGCGACTGACCAGCATGGCCAGGATCAGCAGGTTGAAGAGGACGAAAGTGGCCAGCTGAAGCCAGAACATGAAGTATTCCTTCCGAAATCTGTAGCGGTCTCAGGTAAATCAGGCACGGTCACGATCGGCTAGGATGCGCCAGCAGCGCATGCACGATTCCTCGCGAATCCAGTCCACTTCGGACCGATCGTGCAACTCCGCCGCGTCGGCTTCCACCCTGCAGTAGGCAGTGACGGTCTCTCCGGACGCAGCTTTCTTCGCAGCGATGGGAAAAGCGTGCCGACCACCGGTAACCGGCCGCCAGATGTAGGTCAGGTACTCACTCATGGAGCTCTCCTCAACAGTGACGCTTAAAACCAGCCGGGAGGGAGGTCGTGACGTCACTCGACAACCTCTGACGAAACTTGCGGAGACCTCCCGGCGACCCAGCTGAAATTACGGCAAAAATTTTGCCGCGTCTTACAACTGTCACTTCAGCAAAACGAGTGAAGGTAGGTGTAGGCGAAGATCCATGTAGGAGAGAAGATGGAACCACCGAAAGCCTTGGAGGTTGGTTCGATGGCTCCGCGACGAGACTCGTCAGCGTTGCGTTGGCTCTTGGGAATCATGCTGCGAGACAGCCGGAACAAGGTGCACAAGACAATTGCTCAGGCTGCTGCCGCCATCGACGGGTCGCCGAGCAAAGTCAGCAACATGGAGAGCGGGCGGTACTACCAGTCTCCAGACGATGTCAGACGCCTCCTGGATCTCTACGGAGTTCCTGGGAAGGATGCGGACCACGTGCTCGCCCTGATCGCAAGGGAAGGCGAGCGTGCCTGGTGGCAACCGTGGCACGATGTCGTGCCGCCATGGCTGCAGACCTTCATCGGGCTGGAAGGGTTTGCAACATCACTCTTCACGTACGAGCCGTTGGTTATGCCAGCACTCCTCCAGACCGCTCAGTACGCTGCTGCCACAACAGATTCGCCGCGCGTTCGGCGGGATGCCGCCGAACGCGTCGTGAGTCTGCGGATCGAACGCCAGCGACGGCTTTTCTCAGATGAGGACTCTCTGAAACTTCACGCGATCATCGAGGAGTCGGTGTTGCACCGACCAGTTGGTGATCAGCTGACGATGCAGGATCAGCTCCGCCATCTGGTCGAGATGGCCGAGCGACCCAACGTGACACTTCAGGTAATCCCGACGAACGTCGGGGTACATGCTGCGTTCACCGGCAAGTTCGATCTCCTGGGCTTCGACGAGTTCCGTGACGTCGTGTACGTCGAACTGATGGAGACAGCGGTCTATTTGCCGGAACCGGACAAAGTGCGTGCCTATACACTGTCGGCTGAAAGCCTGCGGAACGCTGCACTTTCGCAGCGGGATTCACTCGCCCTGATCACGTCACTGATCGGCGAGCATTAGACCTTCGGAGGTCATCGTGAACAGGGTCGTGCGGACATCGCGGTGGCGCAAGTCCAGCTACTCGGCTGCCAACGGGAGCTGCATCGAGGTCGCGAACTTCGAGAATTGGCAGAAGTCCAACTACAGCGGGCAGTCCGGGAGCTGCGTCGAGGTCGGGCAGGTTGTTGACCTGGTCGGGATGCGGGATTCGAAGCTTGGGAACGACAGTCCCGTGCTGACCGTTTCCCGAGTTCGGTGGGCCGACTTCGTTGCCGCCGTCAAGGGCGGGGGCTTCCAGAGGTCGTGAGTGCGAAAGCGGGTTGGAGCCCGTTTTCGCACTCACGAGCGTCACCGGCCTAGGCCCTCCAGGAGCTCCGCTCGCGGGAGCTGGGCCAGGATCTCGCCCGGCGTGATGATCTTGCTGCGGCGCAGCCCGCTGCCGACGACCACCGCCGGGGCCTTGGCCACCTCGGGATCCACCAGGATCGGCCAGTCGGCGGGCAGCCCGAACGGCGTGATCCCGCCGTACTCCATGGCGCTGAGACGAACCGCGTCGTCCATCGGCGCGAACGACGCCTTGCGCACGTCGAGCCGCCGCTTGACCACGCCGTTGACGTCGGCGCGGGTGGTGGCCAGCACGACGCACCCGGCGTAGCGCACCTCGCCGGCCCGCTTGCCCGCGACGACCACGCAGTTCGCCGACAGCTCCAGGGGCGAGCCGTACTGCTCGCAGAACGCGGCGGTGTCCGCCAGCTCCGGGTCGATCTCGGTGACCCCGACCCGCTCGTCGTCTAGCTCGCGCACCGCCGCCGCAACCGGCTCGGCGAGCAGATCGAGGTGCTCCAGCGCCGAGCTCACGTCCAGCGTTCCGGCCGCCACAGACCAATCAACACCCATGCCCCCGACAATACGAACCCGCCCGAACTCGCCGGACGCGGGTTCAGCGCAGGAAGTCCGCCAGCAGGCGACGCAGCTCCCGGCGATGCGTGAGCATCGGCGCGGACGAGGACAGGATCTCCAGCCGGGCACGGGCGAAGGCCGCAGCCACCGCCTTGGCGACCTCGGCCGGGTGCAGCGGATCGTCGGTGGCGCCGATAACCAGCACCTCCGACCGGACGGCGGCCAGCGCGGCGGGGTCCGGGACCGGGACCTGCTCGGGCAGTTCGCGAAGCGCGTCTTCGAGCCGCAGCAAGGCCTCGGCCCGGCGGTCGACGTAGTCGCCGACCTCGATGCCTGCGGGGATGTCCGCGGCGACGATCTCGCGCAGCGCCTCGGGTCCATCGGCGACTGCGGCCGCGAGCCGCTCGAACGCCCAGGTCGCGGCCACCTCGCGAGGCCGGTCCAACGCGGCGGGCAGCAGCAGCGCCAACCGCTCGAACCGGCCCGGATGATCTGCGGCGATGCGGGTCAACGCGCCCGCGCCGAGCGAGACACCGACGGCGCGGGTCGCCTCGACCTCATCAGCCACGGCGAGGACGTCTGCCGCGACCGAGGCGTAGTTCCAGTAGCTCGGGGGCGCATCGGGGGCGCTGCCGTGGCCCGGCAGCGTGATCACTACGCGCGTTCCCGGAAGGCCGGAGGCCGGAATGCGCGCTTCGCCTTCGGTCGCGCCCAGCCCGTGCACGACGAGGGTCACCGGGGACCCGCGGCCGTGCGCCGCCCAGCGAGCCCCCACTACCAGGACCGTCCCTGGATTTCCTTCACCTTCGGCCGGACGTCGACGATGTAGACCAGCGAAGCGACCAGCCCAGCGATCCAGATGATCGTGTACGGGCCCTGCATGCTGAAGATCAGCACCAGCGCGGCGGCACCCGTGATGCCCATCCAGGCCAGCTTGTTCAGCTTGTCGACGGCGGTGAAAGCGTCCGCGCGCTGCAGCGCCGCGTGCGCGAAAGCGAATACCCCGACCGGGATGCCCGCAATCCAGATGATCGTCAGGATCCAAAGCGCCAGCTCCACGTCGTCTACCCTACGTGGTCGCCGAGACCGCGGGCATCCGGTCGGACGGTCAGCTTTCGGTGGACTTGCTGGTTGAGGGCTTCTTCGCGGCGGCCGACTTGGTCGTGGTCTTGCGCGCAGTGGTCTCCGTGGCCGTGGTGCTCTTCGCCGCAGGCTTGGCGGCGGGCTTGGCGGCGGGCTCGTCCGCGGCCTTGGGGGCGGCCTTGGACTCCTCGGCGGGCTCTTCCTCGGTCTTGCCGAACGGGCGACTGACCTTGCCGAGCACGTCGTCGGCCAGGTCGCGGACCTCGTCGACGGTCTCCTCGACCTTGCCCTGCGCCGTCCCGACCTGGTCCCAGACCTTCTTGACCTGCGGCTGGTCCTGCAGCCGGTGCAGCGTCTCCTCGCCGCGCTCGGCCAGGTAGTCGTAGAGCTGCTTCGCGGTCTGGCTGTAGGCGTCGACGCGCTTGCGCAGCTCGGCCGGGTCGAACTTGTCGCGCAGTTCGCCGAGGTCGCCCGGCAGTTCCTGGCGCGCGGCCTCGGCGCGCTCGTTGAGCTGGCTGCGGACCTTGTTGACCGCCTCCAGCAGGGCGTGGGCGGCGAGGTCGCCGGCTCCGAGCGCGGCGAGCAGCGGGGTGCGGGCCTGCTCGACGGCTTCGCCGAGGGCCTGCGCTGCCTGCTCGCGCACCTTGGTCACGTCTTCGGTCTTCGGGAATGCCGGCATGGCGGTTACTCCTCGGGTTGCTCGGTGTCCCCGTCCGCCGCGGTTTCGCGTTCCCGCCGGAACGAGGCGTAGATGTCCAGAAGTACTTGTTTCTGCCGCTCGCTGAGTTCTTGGTCGGCGAGGATCGCGTCCACCACCGGCCCGCTCTCGCGGCGCTCCAAGATCCCGGCCTGCACGTAGAGCGCTTCGGCGGAGATCCGCAGCCCTTTGGCGATCTGCTGCAAGATCTCCGCGCTCGGCTTGCGCAGCCCGCGTTCCACCTGACTCAGGTACGGGTTCGACACGCCGGCGAGCTTCGCCAGCTGCCGCAACGAGATCTGGGCGTTGTTGCGTTGCGCCCGGATGTAGCTGCCGAGGTCGCTGACCGCTTGGTTCACGGCCTTGTTGACGGCTTTGTCCACACGATCCATCGGGCTAGCACCTCTCCGGTCACCAACCACGATAACCACGAGCGCTAGCTCCTGCAAGCGGACTGCTTGCACCCTGACCGGAGACTCCGATCACTCCTTGGAGGCGCACATGCAGAACGGGTGACCATCCGGGTCGGCGTAGACGCGGAAGCTCGCGCCCTGCTGGTCGGGCGGCTGCGGCAGCGGCGTCGCACCCGCCGCGATCGCCCGCTCGTGCCCCTCCGCGAGCGTCTGCACCCTGATGTCCAGGTGCATCATCTGCGGCACATCCCGACTCGGCCAGGTCGGCGGGCGGTAGCCCGGGTCGCGCTGGAAGGCCAGTGGCGCGCCGCCGGCCGGGTCCACGAGCTCGACCCAGTGGTCATCGGACTCGGGGTCGAGCTCCCAGCCCAGCAACCGCCCGTAGAAGCCTGCCAGCGCCCGCGGGTCCGGGCAGTCGATCGCGAAGGCAGCCAATCGCAAGGTCGTCGTCATCGTCATTCCTCTCGTGATCAGTTGAAGCAACCGCGCGGAGCCGGACCGGAGTCCACCGCAGCGCCGGGCCGCAGCGCCTCCGTCGCCGAGGCACATCAGTGGCGAACCGGCCGAGCCGCTCCGGGCGGAGCCTGCCCCTTGCGCGGCGCTCGGTCGATCTCGGCACCCCGGAGCGCCCGCACGGTCGGCTCGCCGCTGCTCGCGGAGTACCCGAACGGATCGATCCGGATCGGATTCATCACCACAACCCTAACCTGTCAAACAGGATTGCAGGTTACTAACCGGTGTTGTGATTATGTTGGTTACATCAACCCGACACAACCCCCTATTGACTTACGATGGTGTTCGTGAACAGCAGAGCTGTCGCTCCGGAGGTGGATCGCCCGTCGTCCCCGGACGGCGTCGAACTCGACTTCGACCACGACATCGCGCTGGTCTTGGCCTTCCTGAACACCTGCGACGCCGAGAAGGGCACCGAGACCCTCGACGATCCCGGGCAGTGGCGGCAGTGGTGCATCGACCAGGACCTCGGCAAAGCCCCCGGCGTAGATGCGGCGCGCGAGATCCGCGACGCCATGCGCACAACGGTGTCCTGCGGCGTCCGACCGCATGCGGTGTTCGAAACGGCCTGGCCCGTGCAGGTCCGGTTGCACAACGGCATTCCGACGTTGACCGGCGGCGATGCGATCGGCAGCGTGCTCGTCGCGGCGGCCCGCCTGGTGCACACCGGGCGGTGGGATCGGATCAAGATCTGCCCGGCCGATGACTGCCTCTGGGCCTTCTACGACCGCTCCCGCAACCGCTCCCGGACCTGGTGCTCTATGCGCGTGTGCGGCAACCGCGAGAAGGCCCGCTCTTGGCGGGAACGCCACACCACCGCCTGAACAGCGAAAACGACCCGCTCGCCGCGGGCGAACGGGCCGTTTTCCTCGGGTGAGGCCGGTTCTCAGAGCAGCAGCTGAGAGAAGGTGTAGATCAGCAGGCCGGCGAGGGCACCGACGACGGTGCCGTTGATGCGGATGAACTGCAGGTCCCGGCCGACCTGGAGCTCGATCTTGCGGGACGTCTCCTGCGCGTCCCAGCGCTCCACGGTCTCCGTGATCAGCGTGGTCAGCTCGTCGCGGTAGTTGGACACCACGTAGACCACGGCGCCCTCCAGCCAACCGTCGACCTTGGATTGCAGTTCCGGCTCCTCGACCAACCGGCGGCCGAGCGAGCGCAGTCCTTCGCGCACCCGGACCCGGAGCTCGCTCGACGGGTCCTCCGCGGCGTCCAGCAGCATCTTCTTCGCCGTGCCCCACGCCGAGGAGACGAGGTTCTGCACCTCCGGGTGCTCCAGCACCTGCTGCTGGATCTGCTCGGCCTTGGCCATCGTCTTCGGGTCGTGCTGCAGGTCGGCCGCGAACTCCACCAGGAACCGGTCGACGGCCTTGCGCATCGGGTGCTCCGGATCGGTCTTGACCGCCCACGCGAACGACAGCACCTCGACGTAGATCTTGTCGGCCACGATGGTGTCGAAGAACTTCGGCGACCACGACGGCGCGCGCTGGCTGACCACCCGCAGCACCGTTTCGTGGTTGTCCCGCACCCAGTCGTAGGCCCGGTCGCAGATCAGGTCCACGAGCTTGTGGTGCGAGCCGTCGGCGAAGACCTGCGAGAGGATCCGGCCCAGCGGTGGCCCCCAGGGCTGCGAAAGCACCTTGCGCACGACCGCCTGTTCCAGCACGGCCTGCACGTCCTCGTCCCGCAGCACCTGCACGACGCCGCGCACCGCGGTGGCCAGCTCCGAGGTGACCCGCTCCGCGTGGTCGGCGTCGTCGAGCCAGCCGCCGAGCCGGCGGCTGACCTCCGCGCGGCGCAGCTTGTCCCGAACCACCTGTTCGGCCAGGAAGTTCGAGCCGACGAAGTCACCGAGACTGCGGCCGATCATGTCCTTGCGGGTCGGGATGATCGCGGTGTGCGGGATCGGCAGGCCCAGCGGCCGCCGGAACAGCGCGGTGACCGCGAACCAGTCCGCCAGCGCGCCGACCATGCCCGCCTCGGCGGCGGCCCGCACGTACCCCACCCAGGCACCGGCGCCAGCGTTGTCCTGCCAGCTGGCGATCACGTAGATCAGGGTCGCGACCAGCAGGAATCCGCCGGCCACCGCCTTCATCCGCCGCAGACCACGGCGCTTGTCACTGTCGGAAACGGCTGTCGGCTGCACATACCGATTGTGGCAGCGTCCGGAAACCACCGAAGCCGCCCCGAACCGGACATCCCGGAAACCGTCCGCCCCGGCCACCTCGCACCGGCCCACCGGGACGAGCGATGCGCAGATGGGAGGACGCGATCAACAGTCCCTTCCAACCCTTCCAAACACGCGCATGACCGCCACCGCGACGCGGAACGCTGCACGTCAGAGGCAGCCGCAAGCGGCACGGCCGCTTGGCTCGTCCTCGCAACTCGCGCCGTCAGGGGGTTCGCAGAGGTCGCCTGGCGAGGACAGCCCCGGTCCACGCACAAGCCCGGACTGTGAGGTTCCGCTACCGGAACCGGCCATTTAGGTGAGTCTGGAAACGGCCACGAATCGACTACCCTCTGGAGGCGTGCGTAGTCCTGCCCTCACCAGCCGGTTGCGGCCCTTCACGTCCACGATCTTCGCCGAGATCACCGAGCTCGCCAGGCGGACCGGTGCGGTCAACCTCGGTCAAGGCTTCCCGGACACCGATGGCCCCGAGGGCATGCTGCGCGTCGCGCAGGAGGCGATCGCCAACGGCGTCAACCAGTACCCGCCGGGCCCCGGTGAACCGGACCTGCGGGCCGCGATCTCCGAGCACCGCCTGGCGCGCTACGGCGTCGAGCACCGGCCCGAGGACGAGGTGCTGGTCACCGTCGGTGCGACCGAGGCGCTGACCGCCGCGATGCTCGCCCTGGTCGAGCCCGGCGACGAGGTCGTGCTCATCGAGCCGTACTACGACTCCTACCCGGTCGCCGTCGCGATGGCCGGCGGGATGCGCCGGACCGTCTCGCTGCGGCAGGGCCCCGACCACCGCTTCGAGCTCGACGTCGAGGCGCTGCGCGCCGCCGTCGGGCCGCAGACCCGCGCCCTGGTGCTGAACTCGCCGCACAACCCGACCGGCACCGTGTTCACCGATGCCGAACTCGCCGTGATCGCCGAGGTTTGCCGCGAGAACGACGTGATCGCCATCACCGACGAGGTCTACGAGCACCTGATCTTCGACGGCCGCGAGCACCACCCGCTGGCCACCCTGCCCGGCATGGCCGAGCGGACGCTGTCGATCTCCAGCGTCGGCAAGAGCTTCAGCGCCACCGGCTGGAAGATCGGCTGGATCTGCGGTCCGGCCGAGCTCGTCGCCGCCGTGCGCGCAGCGAAGCAGTTCATGACCTTCGTCGGCGGCGCACCGTTTCAACCTGCGGTTGCGCACGCCCTGCGCAACGAGCTCGACTGGGTCGAGCGGTTGCGCAAGGACCTGCAGCGCAAGCGGGACCGACTCTCCGAGGGCTTGGCCGAGGCTGGCTTCGACGTGCTCGCCAGTGAGGGCACCTACTTCGTCTGCACCGACGTCCGGCCACTCGGCTTCGAGAACGGCGCCGAACTGTGCCGTTCGCTGCCGGAACGGATCGGGCTCGCCGCGATCCCGGTGCAGGTCTTCTGCGACAACCCGGAAGACGCCAAGCACCTGGTGCGGTTCGCCTTCTGCAAGCGCGACGAGGTCCTGGACGAAGCGATCCGCCGCCTCCACAAGCTCCGCTGACGCGACCGAAGTCCTCCCGGCTCCCCCCTTGGCCGTAGCCACGCTGAAGAGCGGTAGCCACGCGGCATGAGTAGGTCGCCCGACGTCCTGCGGCGGTGCCCGGGCGCGGCTCCGATTCGCAGTGCGCGCAGGCTTCCCGATCAGGCAAGTGCGGGTGAGCGCCTCAGCTAAGGTGGCCGGTTGCTGTCATCGATCACCTCCGTAACCGAGGCAGACGAATCCGGCTTCGCCGTGTTCCGCTTGAGCCCAGGCCAGCGCCGCAGCCGCCGGGCGGCCCTCGCGGAGCGCTCGGTGCAGCGACACCATCACGCTGGCCGTGCGCTCGTCCGGGACCGGCACCACGCTGGCGATCACCGTCGCGGTGCCGCGCCCGAGGAAGGTCGTCGCCAGGCCGCTGAGCTGATCGCCTCGGCTGACCGCCGACCGACCCACGTCGCAGGCCGAGAGCACCACCGTCGTCGGGCCGCGGTGCAGCCGGTCCAGGTCGTAGGCGTACAGCGGACCGTCGGCGAGGTCGAGGCAGGACAGCAGCGGTTGGTCGTCCCGGAACCGGCCGTGCGCGGCGATGTGCACGACCCCCGCCCCGTCCACAGTGGATAGCACTCGCTTCGAGGTGGCGTCGGCGCCGACCAGCAGCCGCCCGCCCGCGACCGCGTGCAGCCCTTGGACCTCCCGCTCGGCGTGGTCCAGGCCCGGGCCTGCCACCCACACCGGCGCACCGACCCGATCCGCGGCCCGGGCATCCGATGCACCGCGCAGCCAGCACCGCAGCGACGGGCTCACGGTCACGCTGCGCCCACGGCACGCGGGCAACGCCGCCCACGGCAGCACATGCAGGCACCCCGTCGGGATCACGACGAGCGACCGGCCTCGTTCGAGCGCCGGCAGCACCGGCGCGAGCAGCTGCGCCTGCAACTCCTCGGCCGCGCGGCGGACACCCGTCTCGAAGATCGGCGCTGCGTGCCGCGCGACGCCCATCGCCTGCCGCGCGAGCAGGTGCCGAAGGCGGGCCGTGTGGGCCTCCGCGTTCGCCACCGGGCCCAGCACGTGCAGCCGGACATCACCGTCCACAATGGATATCGCGAACAGCCGATCACCGCGGGCGAAGAGGCTGAGCAGCACGGAATCGCCGAGCTCCGCGATCACGTCGTCGACGCCTCCCGGCACCCGCAGCCCGCTGGTGCGACCTCCCACCAGCATCGCGCGGTGACGCACCTGCTCTTCCAGCTCGGCGATCGTCCCCAACGCCCGCTTCGGATCACGGCTGCCCTGCGCTTCCAGCACCGCAGCCCGCAGCCGCACCAACGCCGAGTTCAGCCTCGGATCCGCCGGTGGCTGCAGCACCCGACGGTGCAGCGCGCTGCACCGCGACCGCTCCGTCCAGCGCAGCACCAATCGCGGATCACCGACTCGCAGTGCGGCACCAATCGCGGTGTCACCCAGTTCGGCCGCCAAACCGAGCGCATGCACGCGCAGTTCGAAGGCCGCCATGCCAGCCGCCTGGCCGTCCATGGCCTGCAACCCACCCCGGCACGCCTCGAACACCCGATCCGGATCCCCGTCCTGATCGGCGAGCAAGGCCGCGGCCAGCCACCCCAACGCACGGTGCTGCGGAGGCGCCGCGACCTCGTCGCGCAGCGGAACGCACAACGCGAGGAGCTTGCGGGACAACGTGCGCATCCCGGCTTGTGCAGCGCACCGACCAGCCGTGAGCCGCAACTCTGCCGCAGGCCCGATCCACCCGGACCCTTCGCACGCGGCAGCCGCTCGCCGCGCTGCTCCGAGCGCGTAGCGCGAGCACTGCCCGCCGCGCAGCTTCGCCTGCCACCCGATGGCCGTCGCCAACGCCGCCCATGCTGGCCGTCGCTGCGCGCGGAACAGCTGTCGTGCGCTACCGGCGGCCTCCGCAGCGGCGACCACGTCGCCGGCCCGGAGTGCGCAACCGGCCAGCGCCAACCTGGTTTCGGCGAGCTGACCGGCCCGGCCGCAGGCGACCAGCCGGTCGGCCGCCTGCTCCATCGTCGCCCGCGCCTCGCCGATCAACCCGGCCGCCGCCAGTGCCTCCGCCCGGTCCACCAGCGCTTCCGGGTTCGACTTGACGTCCAGCCCGGCGGCGACCGCCTCCTCGAACAGCCGCAGCGCCCGCGGCAGATCACCTGCCCGGAACGCGACGCAACCGCGGTTGTGCCGGCAGGCCGCCGCCCGCGCGGTTCGGCCGTCCGAGGCGAAACCCTGTTCTGCGGCGGCCAGATCCGCCTCCGCAGCGGTCAACCTGTTCGTGTACAGGTTCGCCAGCCCTCGCCCCAGCAGGGCGTTCGCCATCCAGCGCCGATCGTCATCCGCCGACAGGCTCCGCAACGCCCGGGTCAGCTCCGCTCGCGCCTCGCAATGCTGACCGCCCTGGCAGTGCAGGAGTCCGCGCAGGCAAGCCGCCCGCGCCCGGTCCGCCGCGGGCAGCAGCGGCTCGGCCGCCACCAGGTGCGCCCAGCTCTCACCGGTCGCGCCTCGCTCCAACTCGATCCACGCGAGCGTCAGCCGCAGCTGCGCGGCCCGCTCCGGTTTCGCGGCGCGGTTCGCAGCGGCCAGCCCGAGGCGGGCGTGCCGCCGCGCCTGCCGGACCCGGCCGCGCTCCACCGCTGCCACCGCCGCGATGTGCCGGGCAAGCACCCGGAGTTCGGCGTCGCCGGTGTCCGACAGCAGTTGCTCTGCCTTGCGCATGGCCATCTCCGGAGCTGCGTCGGCGTTGTCCCGCCACCACAGCGCCGCGGTGATCGCATCCGGCGGTGCCACCGCCGTCCCGGCGCTCAACAGACCAACCAATCGGCAACGGCGGGCACCGACCGAACCGGTCGGAACACCACGCTGAGCGGACCGCGAGGCACGTCGGCCACCCGGAAAGCGCCGTGCTCGTCCAGGGAACCCGCGCATTCCCCGGCGGGATGGCGAAGCACGACCTCGCCGACCGGCGGCGCCTGGCCCGCCCGGTTGAGCACCATCCCGGACGCCCGGTACAGGCCGTCCACGGTCGGGACCAGGTCGACCTCCAGCACCCGTCCGGGCATCGCGAAGGTCAGCACCCGCGGCTCCGGCTGCCCGGACCGGACCCTGGCCAGCGACTCCGCCGAGTCGCCGACGAGCTTCAACACCACCGGGTCCTCGATCGGCGAGCGCCGGGCCATGGCCGCGTACGCGCCCGCGAGGGCCTGCTCAGGAATGGGGTCGCAGGACTGGAACAGGTCGCGCAACCCACGCAGCTCCGCAGGAATCCGCTGGTTCATCCCGCCACCTCCTCCGGCACCTCGGCGGCCAGCATGCGTCGCCGCAACTCCGCCAGGCAGCGGCTCTTCTTCGGCCCGATCGTCCCGCGCGGCATCCCCAGGGCCTGGCTGACCTGCGCATAACTCGTCTCCGGCGCGACCGCCAGCACCCGCAGCAACTGCTGGCAGCGCTGCGGCAACTGGGCGAACGACTGCGCCAGCCGCGAATTCGTCATCGCCCGCAGCACCTTGTGCTCCGGATCCTCGGCGTAGTCCGGCGGCCCGAGGTCGCCGGAATCCAGCCCGACCGGCGATTCCCGTTGCCGCGCCCGGCGCAATCGCATCGACTCCCGCCGCGCGGTGGTCACCAGCCATCCGGGCAACGACTCCGGTTCGCGCAGCCGCCCCATGTTCTCCGCCAGCAACAACCAGGTTGCCTGGTAGATGTCCTCGGCGTCCGCGGTGTTCGCGGTGAACGCCCGCGACACGCCCCAGACCACCGGCGCGTTGCGATCCACCAACTCCTGCCACGCCCGCTGATCACCGGCCGCCGCGCGGCGAAGCAGCACCGCGGACGTCCCGTCCTCCCCGATCTCGTGCACGACCAAGCACCTCTCACCGTTCGCGATCTTCGTCCTCCCGCGTAATAAGAGGAACGAGAGGTGCTTACAGATTCACTTCGCGCCAATTACCGCTCGAACGGGTAATGCCGACGGGCAAGATCGCGTGCCTCGTCCGGATCGCGGCCCTCGCGCAAGGCATTCGCAACGGCGGCAGCCACCTGCGGCGCGGCGAAGGACGTTCCGCTCCAACGCGCATAGCCGAACCGACGCCCACCGCCAGGGACCAGCCGCACGAAGCTGCTCGCCACGTCCACCCCGGTCGCGGCGGCATCGACTCCAATCAGCGGCGCCTAAAGCAGTACGAACGGTGGCTCGACGACAACGGGCACTACGACGGCGTGTTGCGGGAGAAGCTGCGCCGCGACCAGTTCATCGCCAAGGGCAAGGGCATGGCCTTCCACATCTTCCAGTACGCCCCGAACCGGTGGACAGCGCACGGCCGTTACTACTGGCGGTGGTGACCGCGGAAACGGAAGCGCCCGCCCGGTACCAGGACTACCGGGGCGGGCGCTTCTTTGTTGTGGGTCAGGCGTCGAACCTGCCGCCCTTGATCGCGGCGACGAACGCCGACCACTGGTCGCGGTCGGCGGTGAAGTATCCGGCGGCCCGGTCCTTGGTGTCGCGGATGGCGGCGCCGTCCCCGAAGCTGCCGACCTCGACACAAGCGGAGCCGTTCTGTGAGCGGCTGGACTTCCGCCAGTTATCCGGCTCGTGCTGTACCGTCATGTTGCGCATCCATTCTGTTGATCAGATCGGCGATGAGCCCAGATGTGGCGTCTGGGCTCATCGCAACTTCTTCCACCCTCGCCGCCGCTTCTTGGTATGCGGCGACGTCGGCAGCTTCGTGGAGGAACAAGGCTGATCGCCGAGTCTCCAGTTGCACCACTGGTGCGTTGTCCGCGCCGCGCTCGACGATGACGAATGCACCCTCAAGCCCGGGATGCCAACCCGCACCCACCGGCACTACCCGCAGGTCGACCGTGGGCCACTCGGCGACATGGAGCAGCCAGCGCAGCTGTTCGCGCATCACATGGTGGCCGCCGATCATGCGGTAAAGCGCGCTCTCGTCAACGAACGCAACCAGGCGGGCTGGCCTGTCGGTTCGCGTAATGGCCTCCCTCCGGCCGAGCCGAACCGCGACGCGGGTCTCCACGTCGATGTCAGGGATGCCGCCAGCGGTCATGATCGCCCGCGCGTAATCCCCGGTCTGCAGCAAACCGGGAATGAGCATCGCCGAGACATCGGTTATCGCGGTTGCATCGCGCTCGATCTCGAGCAATGCGGCGATTTGCCGTTGCTGCTCGGGCAGGGTGGTCGCCACCCAATGCGAACCGTCGGTGTCGCGGGCCAGCTCGACAAGCTCTTCGCGGATTCCGTTGTCCGCACCGAGGGCTGAAAGCACCGTCGCGACATCGACCGGCCGTGGCGAGCGTTCACCCTTCTCCCAACGCCCGATGGTCGTGTGAGACAGACCTAGCTTGTCCGCCAGTTGGCGCGCGCTGAGTCCGGCATCCTCACGAGCACGCCGAAGCTCGGAGCCGATCGCCACTGCTTTGGGTGTGGTGCCAGCCATGTGCCACAGGATAGCGGCACCGTGGGTAGCGGAGAGTTCCACCGAACGGTGCATTGTGCCAACTGGCACCACTGATCCATTGTTAATGGTGCCAGTTGGCACTCCTGGGGCCAGCTGGGTAGGACGCTACCGAACGGAGGCGATCATGCCCTACCGACCCCACCCATTCAGCTGGACACCTAGCGAGGGCCTGCGGCACGCAACGAGTGACGAGCACCCGGCCGGCGGATGGCGTGACGACGACAAGGTCTTGACGTTGTGCGACCGGCCGATCCGCGTCGATACAAGCGAACTTGCCTGGCTTTGGGACACGTGCCCGGACTGCAACGCGGCGGCGCACGTGCTCGCCCAATGCCCCATGCCGCCGGCGGCGGGTGCGCGGTGAGCGCCGAGCACGCCCACATCGGGCGCATGATCCGCGCAACGGTGTTCATGCTCGGCTACGCCGCCGACGACGTCGAGCGCGGCCGATGGAGCGACGACGAAATCCGGCAACTCGGCGACCAGCTCGCGATGGTGACCGCTGCGCTGCGCGGTGACGGAAAGCCGCCGGAACCGCTTGTTATCGACCTATCGGAGGCAAAGCGATGATCGCCGCGATGGTCGCGAGCGGCCTGCTCGGCGTTAGCGGGCTCGCGCTGTGGGCGACGTTCTACTACGCCCCGGCACAGCACGCCGGTAGCGGCGAGGGTGCGCTGACGGTCGCCTATCTGGTCGCGCGGGTGGAGGCCGAGACGCGCGGACATGGCCGACATCGGCTCCGCGAGCCGGTCGTAATGCGCGGCGATCTGGCCGATGCGCTCGCCCTCGAGGAAACCCGACACCTGCCACTGGTCGAGTCAGGTTTGCCGGTCGATGACCGGCAAGCGATGGCACGGCACCCCGGCATGCTGCGACGGCTGCTCGCCGCCCTGCAAAGCCTGTAGACCCGGCCCGGTGCCGTGAATCCCCCGACCGGCACCAGACCGTTCGGCGGGGGTGCATCGCCCCTCGGTGCACCCCCGCCGATTCCAAACTCCCCGGCGCGCGACAGCACCCGGCACTCGTGTTGTGGCTCGTGGGGTTCGACGCGCGGCAACGCGCCGCAACCGACCCGCTCGCGCCGGGGGCGCTCCCCGAGGAAACCGCCCCGGTGCCGAACCTTGAACGGCACCGGGGCACGTCGACCAACCCGATCAGCGGTGTACGGAACCGTCGCCGCATGGAATGAACGGACAGCGCGAGAACGAGTTCGGAGGTTCACTGTGGACGCAGGAATATCATTCGTGTGGTTGGAAATCACGGGGAAATGTCAGCTGGAGTGCACGCACTGCTACGCCGAGTCCGGCCCGACTGGTGGCCACGGGCTGATGCAGGTGGGCGACTGGCGGCGGGTCGTCGACCAGGCCGCCGAGCTCGGCGCTGGGATGGTGCAGTTCATCGGTGGCGAGCCGACCCTGAGCCCGGCGTTACCGGTGCTGATCGACCACGCGCTCGGTCGCGGTGTTGAGGTCGAGGTGTTCACCAATATGGTCAGCATCCACCCGGTGCTGTGGGACGTGCTCACGCAGCCGGGCGTGCGGCTGGCGACGTCGTACTACTCCACCGACCCCGGCGAGCACGCCGCGATCACCCGGCGCCCGACGCACGCCCGGACCAAGGCCAACATCACCGAGGCGCTGCGGCGCTCGATCCCGCTGCGGGTGGGCGTGGTGAACCTCTGGGAGGGGCAGCGTAGCGACCAGGCGGTGACCGAGCTGCGCGCGCTCGGGCTTACCGAGATCGGAACCGACCGGTTGCGGCAGGTCGGGCGCGGGGTGCGCACCGGCGCGGCCGGGCTCGATCAGCTGTGCGGGCACTGCGGCGATGGCAAGATCGCGATCTCACCGACCGGGCAGGTGTGGCCCTGCGTGTTCTCCCGCTGGATGCCGGTGGGCAACGTGCGGGAACGTGCGCTCGCCGAGATCCTGGCCGGGCCACGGGCGGGCGAGGTCAGCGAGACACTGCGGACCGCCTTCGCCACTCGGCCGAGGTCGGCGTGCGATCCTCAGTGCGGGCCGAACTGCGGTCCGGCCTGCAATCCGTCCTGCTGGCCACACGGCACCGGGCCTTGCGGCCCCAACGGCGGGTGCATGCCGAACTACGACGGCTAGGAGTCCTGTGTTCGTCCGTCGCGCCTACGTCAGGGAGGCGAACCGGCCCGGCCGCGCCGAGCGTGGCCGGTGGCCGTTCACCGTGCCGTGCGTGGCCGAGCTCCTCGACGAGGGGCTGCGGTTAGAGGCGCCGGTGACGTTCTTCGTTGGCGATAACGGCTCGGGCAAGTCCACGCTCGTCGAGGCGATCGCCGAGGGATTCAAGCTCGATTCCTACGGCGGCCGACTGGCCGCGGCGCGGGGCCGCCCGAACCCGACCAAGACCCCGCTCGGCGAAGTGCTGACGCTGGAAACCACCGCGGCCGGGTCGCGGATGCTCGGCGGGCCCCGCACGAAGAAGCAAGGCTTTTTCCTGCGGGCTGAAACCGCGTTCCAGATGACCGAGAACCTCGGCGGGGTTGCGGGCTATTGGGACGAGAACACCGCGGAGATGTCGCACGGCGAGGGGTTTCTCGCGATGTTCCGGGCGATGTTCGCCAAGCCCGGTTTCTACGTGATGGACGAGCCCGAGGCCGCGCTGTCGTTCACCTCCTGCCTGCGGCTGGTCGGGCTGATGCACGAGCTCGGCAAGACCGGCGCGCAGGTGGTGTGCGCGACGCACTCGCCGATCCTCGCCGCCACACCGGGCGCGGACATCATCGAGGTGGGCGAGCACGGGTTCCGGCGGATCAAGTGGGATGAACTCGAACTCGTCGACCACTGGCGCCGCTACCTGACCAACCCGGACAGCTACCTCCGGCACATCATCGACTGATGGACCCGACCGCTGCCGAGGTCGCCGAAGCCGACCGCCAGTTCGCCGAGTGGATGCGGAGCAACCTCGCGCGCGCCGCCGACCACTTCGGGGTGCAGGTCGACGGCGAGCCGGTGTTCGGGTGGCGGTTGCGGTCGATCAGCTCCCCCACCAACGGCCCGGACGGGCGCCGGTGGCTGCGGGTGGTGTCCGAACAAATCCAGTGGGCCGACGGCGACTGGTGGACCGGCAACACCGACGCCAACACCATCACCAGCATCCGCAAACCCCACGTGCTCGACGTCCTCGAATGGGAGATCCCCGAGGTGCGTCGGCAGCGCGCCGAGCTGATGACCCACGTGCCCGGCCGGCGGTGCTCAGACACCGACGCACTACGGGCCGAGGTCGAATTGCCGTCGGCGTGGTGGGGCGAGCTGCACCGCAGCCTCGACGTGATCCGGGCGACTCCGACCACGCGAATGCGCAAGGACGAACCAGCCATCCACACGGCAGTCCACGATGCGCTCGGCCTGTCGATCGAGGTGCGGGAGTGGGAAACCGTGCACGGTGATCTGCACTGGGCGAACCTGCTGCAACCCGAGTTCGGCATCCTCGACTGGGAGCTCTGGGGCCGCGGTCCGGTCGGCACCGACGCGGCCTCGCTGTACTGCTACAGCCTGCTGGCACCCCGCACCGCGGCGACCGTGTGGGGAGTCTTCGCCGACGTGCTCGACATCCCGACCGGCACCACCGCATTGCTCTACGTAGCCGCCCGCCTGCTGCGCCGCGTCGACATGGGCGACCATCCCGAACTCGCGATACCGCTGCGCCGCCTGGTCGATGAGCTCGCGCCGTAGGCCGCAACGCAGAACGCGCCCCCGCACCCGCCAAGGGTGCGGGGGCTGCGGACCAGGCGGTGGGAATGATCGTGCGAAGCCACGCGGTGAGCTGGTCGGGCATCAGGCAGCGTCCTTTCCGGCGAGGCGCTGCGCCAGCTCGGTGACGATCGCGTCGGCCTGGTCCTGGTTGTCTGCGCCGAGCGCGGCGCGGACGGACTCGGCCATGACCGGGCCAACGACGTCGGCGAGCACCGGGCGCAGCGCGGAGACGACTGCGGCCCGGTCGGTCTTGCCCGCGGCGGCGATCAGCGGGGAAGTTGGAAGATCAAACCGTTGTTGTCGCGGATCGCGTCGACCGCAGACACCCGAACCTTGCTTGCCGGGGTAGCGGCTGGGCTGCGCAGCTAGCAGTGCGTCGTGCAGGTCCACCAGCATCGCGACCACGGTCCGCGGGCCGGTGAGCGTGCCCCAGGCGGACGGCTTGCCGTCCTTCCACGGGCCCATGAGCTCGGCGTCGAGGTGCTTACAGATTCACTTCGCGCCAATTACCGCTCGAACGGGTAATGCCGACGGGCAAGATCGCGTGCCTCGTCCGGATCGCGGCCCTCACGCAAGGCATTCGCAACGGCGGCAGCCACCTGCGGCGCGGCGAAGGACGTTCCGCTCCAACGCGCATAGCCGAACCGACGCCCACCACCGGGGGCCAGCCGCACGAAGCTGCTCGCCACGTCCACCCCGGTCGCGGCGGCATCGACCCAAGTCCCGGAATTGGAGAACCCGGCGACCGCGCCGTCGTCACCGGTCGCCGCCACCGCGATCACCGACGGCAGCGCGGCAGGCCAGAAAGGCCTGCTCTGCGCGTGATTCCCGGCCGCCGCGACCACGACGGTGCCACGCCAGTTGCGCAGTTCACCGCGCAAGATCGGAGGGCAGCCGTCATCCGCGGTGTGACATCCGGCCGTCAGCACGACGACACCGATGCGTTCGCCGCGGGCCTCGGCCGAACGCCGCAACGAACGCAGCCCTGCCGCGACGGTGTAGTCGTCGGTGAACCCGAGCGAAGAAAGCACCCGGCGCGCCCGGATCACCACGCCCGGCGCATGTTGCAGCACCACACCGCTGACGAACGTGCCGTGCCCCGCCTGGCGGTCCTGACCGGCGTCGCCGTCGGCGTCCAATTCCTCCGGCACGGCCTCGAACCAGGGCCGATCCCGGAACCACGGATGCGGATCGAACCCCGTGTCGAGCACGCCGACCACGACCGGCGGATCCCACTGCCCCACCGGCGGTTCCGGGAGCACCGGCCCGGGCAGAGCATCTGCCCCGGTCCCGAACATCACCGGCGTGCCGAACATGACCGGACAACCGAAGTGCACGTGGTTGACGGCGACGCTGGCCTCCCGGGCGAGGTCGACGCACCGGTCCCGCTCCGCGCCGCGCAACCGAACCCTGGCCAGCAGCAACTCGTCGTCGTGCTGCACATAGTCGACCCAACGGCGGTACCGGTCGAGCACCGGATCCAGGACGCTGGCCGGCGCGATCAACTCGCCCCGCCGCACCAGGCACTCGCCGCTCCCACCGGGATCGTGCAGCAGCAGATCATGCCCATAAGCAGCCCACACCTGCTGGAGTTCGCCTACGCTGAGCCGAATTTCAGCTTCTTGATCCACAACGGACACTGTGCCGGGCGGCCCGTCCGTCCACAGCGGACACGCCGCCGTCGGTAGCCGACTCACCCGTCCGACGGCGCGTGAGATCTTTCCCACTAGCCCGATTGCGTGGAGAATGCAAGACCAACCACCGATCTCGTCGCTGTAGGTGGCCCGAAACGGCCACCGCAGGTGGTTGAATGCCCATACCGCGCCGATCACCCCCGGCGCGCCCGACGCCCGACGCCGCGCACTGCCGCGCGGACCCGACCGACAGGCGGTGGTAACCGTGACGGGAACCTGCGCGCAGCGCGGTCCCTGGTCGCGGCTCAGCACGCTCGCGGTACGGGCCGCGTTCATCGGCGGCCTGAGCATCGCCGGATGGCTCGGTGCGGCAGCAGCGGCCGATGCCGTCGAACTGCCCGAGAACGACCACCTCCGGGTCGAGGTGGAGCAAATCGTCCTCGACCCGATGGCGAACCCCGACCCCGCGAACCCCGCCCCCGCGTGGCCCGAACTCGACCCGGTCGCGCGGCCCATGGTCGAGAAACCCGAGATCGAACCGCCCCGCATCGAGGCCCCGGCGCTGCCGAACGCCAACCCCGATCAGCCCGGCGCGGTCACCGACGAAACCGACAGCGCCCCGCCGGTGCCGCCGCCACACCCGCTGCCGGTCCAGCAGCGCACCGCCGCGCCGACCAGCAACGACCAGGCCGCGCTGCGGCCGAAGCAGTCCCCGGTCCCCGATGCGACCGTTCGGATCATCCCGAAGCCGAGGGGCCCGGACGAGTCAGCCCCGTCCCGCGTCACCCCGCCAACCGAACCGGCACCGGAGCCTCCGGTGTCCCCCGCACCGGCCACCACGCTGTCCGCAGGATCGACCTCCTGGGGCGGCGGGCTGCGCGGCCTGCTGGTGATACTGCCAGCCGACCCGAGCCCGTCCGGACCGGTGTCCACCGGCGTCGACAACCGGGAAACCCGGCCGACGACCGGCATCTTGTCCTTCGAACCATCGACATCGCCCGACTGACGCTGCGCCGAGCCGCTGCGGCGGCAATGCTGGGAAACATCCGCACCCACCAGCTCCGAGCCGGCCGTCTGCGCCCGGCCGGATCGGAATCGGGGGCGCCCCGGCCCATCCCCGGCAACGTCAATGACCAGACGCAACGCCGAGGACCGGGCCCGGTCCCCAAAGCCCCGGTGCCGCAATGCCCCTGCGGCACCGGGGCGGCGCCCGAAACCGCCCGTCGGCACGACGAGGGGCCGTGCCGACGGGCGGTCCGCCGTTTTAGAGGTAGCGCAAATTGTGTGGTGAGGTGGGCGTCAGGCAAGCGGCGAAGCCGCTTCCCGCCCCTTCACAACTTGCACCGCCCCGGGTTCTCAGAGCCTGTTGGTGAATGGTCTGGGTGGGTGGTCGCTTAGCGGAACCTGAGAGCTTCCCTGGACTGCGGGTGCCCCTCCTGATGTATGTCCAATACGCGGCGGAGGGGCCGTCCTCGCCAGAAAACCTCTCAGAACCCGCCGATGGTCGTCTTGGCAAGGTGAATGCAAGCGGCTACGCCGCTTCCAAAGGCGCGGACGGCATTCGCCGACAGGCTCTCAGTGCCCGCCCAGTCGGGGTTCTTGGCGAGGCCAGCCCCAATGCCGCGTATTGGACATTCGCGAGTGGGGGCTTCCGGGGTCCAGACGGCGTCCGGGGTTCTGCCACCCGCACCGCCACACAAGCCAATTTGCGCAAACCTGTTCTCAGGCGATCGGCGCCGTCAGGATGGTGTTGCCGGGGCCTTCGGGCACCGATGCCGTCGCCGCGGTGAGGCGGCGGATCGCCTCTTCCAGCTGGTCGCCCGGCAACGTGTACGGCACTCGCATCCAGCGCTCCAGCGACCCGTACACCGAGAAACGCGCCCCCGGTGCCACCCGCACACCGTGCTGCTCCGCGGCCACCGAAAGCCGGCTGCTGACCGGTGCTCCGATGTCGCACCACAGGGCCAGGCCACCGTCGGGGACGCGGAAGCGCCAATGCGGCAGGTGCTCGCGCAATGCCGCGATGAGGCAGTCGCGGCGCTCGATCGACTCGACGCGCCGGCGCTCCAGCACCTGGTCGGCGTCCTGCAGCAGCTCCGCCAGCGCCAGCTGTTCGAGGATCGGGCTGCCGAGGTCCATCGCGGCGCGGCCGATCACCATGCGCTGCACGAAGTCCTGGGACGCGCGGATCCAGCCGAGCCGGAGGCCACCCCAGAACGACTTGCTGGCCGACCCGACGAGGATTGCCCGATCGGTGAACGCGGCCATCGGTAGCGGCGCTTCGGCGCCGGTGAGGTCGATCTCGGCGAGCGTCTCGTCGATGACCGCTGTTGTGCAGGTGCGGGCCAGCGCCCTGGCGAGCTGGGCCCGGCCGCCCGCATCCAGCCGGACGCCGGTCGGGTTGTGGAAGTCCGGGATCAGGTACGCCAGCCGCGGTGATGTCTGCCGCAGGCTCGCGGCGAGCAGCTCCACGTCCCAGCCGTCCTCGACCATCGGCACCGCGACGGGGGTCGCGTTGAGGCCGCGGATCGCCTCCAGCGCGTTCGGGTAAGTCGGGTGCTCGACGAGCACGCGTTCGCCCGGCGACACCAGCATCCGCAACAGGAGCGCGAAGCCGTGCTGCGCCCCGTTGGCGACGAGGATCTGATCCGGGCCTGTCGGTAGTCCCCGCTTCGCGTAGCGCTCGGCGATCCGCTCGCGCAGCACCGGCAGGCCTTGCGGCTGGTAGCCGTGACCGGACAGGTGCTCTGCGAACCGCAAGCGCGCCCGATCCACCGCAGCGCACAGTTCCGGCGGTGCGCTCGGCGTGGCCTGCGCGAGGTTCAGCACCTCGGTGCCCGCGGTAGGGAACCAGCCGCCGTGGGATTCGTTGTCGCGCTCCTGGTCCGGCAGCTTCACCCACGACCCGGCGCCGCGCCGGCTGGCCACGAAACCGTCCTCCCGGAGCCGGTCGAGCGCCCGCGCGATCAGGGTCCGGCTGACCCCGAGGGCATCAGCGAGCTCGCGTTCCGCCGGAAGTCGAGTCCCCGGCGGCAGTCGGCCGTCCAACGCCAGCTGCCGCAGCGCCGCGGCCAGCGTCTGGGAGGACGGGCGTGCTGTTCCGTCCCAGGAACCGAGGAGCTCGACGAGCTTGCGGCCGGGGACGTGCGCGGACGGGGCGAAGACCATAAGTCCAATTGTAGTTGATTGGCTATCGACTTTAAGTCCAATTCTGTTCTAGAAAGTCCTCATGGCCTCGATCTCGATCCCTGTGGACCTCTCACCGCTCTCCATCCGGACCCGCCCGCTGCTCCGGCTCGGGCAGCTCATCGGCGGTCTGGTGCTCTACGGCGCCAGCATGGGGTTCATGGTGCGGGCGCAACTCGGCCTGGACCCGTGGGACGTGCTGCACCAGGGCCTGGCGCAACGCCTCGGCTGGAGCTTCGGGGCGGTCACCGCGCTGACCGGCGTCGCGGTCCTGCTCGCCTGGCTGCCGCTGCGGCAACGGCCCGGCATCGGCACGGTCGCCAACGTTGTCGTCATCGCCATCGCGGTGGACATCACCCTGGGCCTCACCCCACCGATCGACGCGCTACCGGGGCAGATCTCGGTGATGATCGGCGCCATCGTGCTCAACGGCTTCGCGACGGCAGTTTACGTCGGCGCGCGGCTCGGACCGGGTCCGAGGGACGGGCTGATGACCGGCCTGCACGCCCGAACTGGCTGGTCGGTGCGCTTGGTCCGCACCTTGATCGAGCTCTGCGTCCTCGCCGCCGGGTGGCTGCTGGGCGGCACGGTGGGCGTCGGCACCGTGCTCTACGCGCTCGCCATCGGGCCGCTGGCCCAGTTCTTCCTGCGATTCGCGGCGGTCCGGGAGAAAAAAGATCTCTGCCCCTAGAGACATCCGGGATACCACGAAGTAGCATGGACGCCGTCCACCTGACCCCCAGGGGTGGACCTTGACGCCCCCGCACTCCCGGTAACCCCCAGGCCGGTTGAGCGCGGGGGCGTCCCTACTTGGTTTCCGCCTCGTCTTGCGCAGCGGTGCAGGTCAGGCAGGCGGATACAGGCCTGACAGGTGGCGCTTGCCCTGGCACTGCGGGCGGGTCCGCCACTCGGTCATGGTCATCCCGGTCCGCATGTCCTCGGTGGCCTGCACGACGTACACCCGCGGCTCGCCGAGCTTCCGGAGTCCGCCGCAGGTGAGGCACAGCGCGCGGGCTCGTCGTTGTCCGGCATGCCTCGATCCCTCCACGGTCGCGAACGCGACCGGCTCGCGGTCAGATCGCGGCGATCGTGCCGGGTAGGCCACCATCCCTGTTGCAGCCCGCTCTTCCGTATCGATGCCGTCGATCAAGCTACCGCCGAGGCACGACAGTCATCAGGTCGGTCGAACGCCGTCTCCAGCCCGGCGGCGGCGAACGTTTCCGGACCAATGCTCCAACGTCACAGGCTGACGACGGGAGCACTCACGGCGAGGTCTCGGCTAGCTTGCCACCCGACATCTCCAGGCGGCGGGTGGTTCGCACCGCATCGAGCATGCGGCGGTCGTGGGTCACCAGCAGGAGCGTGCCCGCATAGGAATCGAGGGCCGACTCCAGCTGTTCGATGGCGGGCAGGTCGAGGTGGTTCGTCGGCTCGTCCAGCACCAAGAGGTTGACCCCGCGCCCCTGGAGCAGGGCGAGTGCGGCCCGGGTGCGCTCGCCGGGCGACAGCGTGGCGGCCGAACGCAGCACGTGGCCGGCCTTGAGACCGAACTTGGCGAGCAGCGTACGGACCTCGGCGTTCTCGGTGTCGGGCACGGCCGCGCAGAAGGCGTCGAGCAGCGACTCCGAGCCGTGGAAGAGCGCGCGTGCCTGATCGACCTCGCCGACGACGACGCCGGAGCCGAGCGCCGCGGACCCCGCATCCAGCGGGACGCGCCCCAGCAGCGCCCCGAGCAGCGTCGACTTGCCCGAACCATTGGCACCGGTGATCGCCACGCGGTCGGCCCAGTCGACCTGCAGCGTCACCGGTCCCAAGGTGAAGTCGCCGCGCCGCACCTCCGCTTCGCGCAGGGTGGCGACGACCGCCCCGGATCGGGGCGCCGCCGCGATCTCCATGCGCAGCTCCCACTCCTTGCGCGGCTCCTCGACGACATCGAGCCGCTCGATCAGGCGCTCGGTCTGCCGTGCTTTGGAGGCCTGCTTCTCGGTCGTCTCCGAACGGGCCTTGCGGCCGAGCTTGTCGTTGTCGGTGCCCTTGCGGCGGGCGTTCTTGACGCCCTTGTCCATCCAGGCGCGCTGCATGTGCGCACGCGCCTCCAGCGCGGACTTCTTGTCGGCGTACTCCTCGAACGCCTCCCGCGCGTGCCTGCGCGCGACCGCGCGCTCCTCCAGGTAGGCGTCGTAGCCGCCGCCGTAGAGGTTGATCTGCTGCTGGGCCAGGTCGAGTTCGAGGACCTTGTTGACCGTGCGGGTGAGGAACTCGCGGTCGTGGCTGACGACGACGGTGCCGGCGCGCAGCCCGCGCACGAACGTTTCCAGGAGTTCGAGGCCCTCCAGGTCGAGGTCGTTGGTCGGCTCGTCCAATAGGAACACGTCGTAGCGGGACAGCAGGAGCGAGGCCAGGCCCGCGCGGGCGGCCTGACCGCCCGAAAGCGAGGTCATGGCCTGGTCGAGCTCGACGAACAGGCCAAGCGAATCCGCGACGCCGTCGGCGCGTTCCTCCAAGTCGGCACCGCCCAGGCTCAGCCAGCGATCCAGGCTCGCGGCGTACGCGTCGTCGGCGCCTGGCGCGCCCTCTGTAAGGGCCTGCGTCGCCTCGTCCATCGCGCGCTGCGCCGCAGCGACGCCGGTGCGACGGGCGAGGAACTGGTTCACCGTCTCCCCGGGCCTGCGATCGGGCTCCTGCGGCAGGTAACCGACGATCGCGGTGGCGGGGGAAAGGCGCAGCTCGCCGCGCTCCGGCGCGTCGAGCCCGGCCAGCAGTTTCAGCAACGTGGACTTCCCGGCGCCGTTGGCCCCGACGAGCCCGATCACATCGCCGGGCGCGACGACGAGGTCGAGCCCGGTGAACAGGGAGCGGTCGCCGTGCCCGGCGGCGAGATCAGAGGCAACGAGAGTCGCAGACATCAGACCGCCGAGAATAACAACAGCCCCGGAAGCCCCCGCGGAAGCAGGCGGCCCCTACCGATCCCGGTAAGGGTCGAATTGACTGGTTCTCGCGGTGGCCAGGGACGGGGTCGAACCGCCGGCCTCCCGCTTTTCTACGACACCTGCGGCGAACGCGCCGGAGACCGGGAGATCCATGTCTTCATCCTCTCGCCCCGCTCCTGAGCGCAGGCCCGGTCATACGGCCCGGCCTAGGCTGGAATCGAGCAGCGGGGAAGGAGCGTCGATGGGTTCCGGGGACATATCACCGCGCGGCGGTTCGCGCGGGTGGCCCTATCCGCAACGCAGCGCCATCGAGCAGCTCGGCGACATGGACCGCGACGACGCCCTCGCCTTCATGCGCCGGACCGGCGACCTGCTGATGGTGCACAAGTTCGGCGTCGACGAGCTCATGACCAAGCTGCGGATCTGGAGCGAGGAGTTCGACTACGCCCACGAGCACGATCCGATCGAGCACATCACCTCGCGGAGCCGAGGCCGCTGCCGGACTCGACGCTCAGATGTCTTCGCTGCACGAACGCAGCGAGGAGGCGCCCGGCTAGAGCGCGACTAGAGCGCAGCTAGAGCCGGGAGCTGGACCGCAGCGCCAGCATGTGACGGACGCCCTCCGAAGCGACCTCGCCGCCCGACGGAACGCCGTTGACACCCCGGAAGACCGACTGAAACGAAACAGCCCCCGCCGAAACCGACGGGGGCTGTTTTCGCGGCTTACGAGCGGTGGCCAGGGGCGGGGTCGAACCGCCGACCTTCCGCTTTTCAGGCGGACGCTCGTACCAACTGAGCTACCTGGCCGATAGCGTCGGCTCAATGCCGTTCGCCTTGGCGACCCAGACGGGACTCGAACCCGCGACCTCCGCCGTGACAGGGCGGCGCGCTAACCAACTGCGCCACTGGGCCATGCTTCTATCTTCAGTTGTTCGTACCCCCAACGGGATTCGAACCCGCGCTACCGCCTTGAAAGGGCGGCGTCCTAGGCCGCTAGACGATGGGGGCTTGGCCGATTCGAAACCGACCCGGCCTTGCCTCCAACCGGCTTTCCCCTTTTCGGAGCGCCCCGTTGGCAGTGATGAAAGCTTACGACATGCCTTCAGCGCCCCCAAGGCGGGGGGTCCCTTAAGCCGCATGACACCCCCTCGCGACACCGATCCGACGCGGGACAGCCTCCGATGATAGCCATTTGACCTGCCGCTTTGTTGGATCTTGGCACCCCATCGCCGACGCAGGGTGGCGAGCACCCAGCACCCCACGAGGCGAGTCCCGAACCCGAAAAGCGCACAAATCAGACAGATGGCGATTTTGTGATCCGCGCCTCAAGATCGACCCGTCGGTTCGGGGTTCGCGCGCCAGTCCTCTCCCGGGCGATCCCGGCGAGCACCACGCGCCAGGTCTCGCCGAAGCGGTCGGCCAGCCCATCCGGCAAGACGAGGTCGTCCGCGATCCGCCGCCCGAGCGACGCGGTCCACGAACGGATGATCAACTACGCCACCGGAAGTTACCGCGAATCCGACCATCCCGCCCGCCGGGTTCGAGCCGGCGCCGACTTGCCGACGCCGCTCGACGAACGCCCCGAAAGCGCACCTCGGCGGCACGGCGGACGCCCGGTCAGCGCGTGACCGGCGGCTGTCCGTCGTCGTCGGGCGCCAATCCCAGCATGTCCAGCAGGAGCTTGCAGTCCTCGGCGTTTTCCGCGCTGCGGGCGACCGCCATCCGGGCCCGGTGCACCTGCTCCGACGAGATCCGCGAGGGCTCGCCGGTGCGCGGCGCGGGCACCGCGGACGACTGCCGCGAAGACCCGTCTTCGTGTTGCCACAAGAACTTCCGTACGTCCAGTGACCCGTACATGACGCCTCCCCGGCCTCGGGTTCCGGGCGCAATTTATCCACAGGTCGTCAACACCCGCAGCCCCCCAGAGAGTGATTTGACTTCGACGCAGAGTAATCGCGTGGGGAACCTCGATCCACTTCGAATATTGCCCTGGTCACACCCCCCTGAGCCACCCCCCGCCACGATCGTCCACACTGGACGTTCGGGACAGTTTGCGGCGGAACCCGCATCGAGTCGTGGCAGAAATCTGCCAGGAGGGAACTTTCATGAGCAGTCAGACGTTCGTCGTTAGCGGCATGACGTGCGGCCACTGCGCCAAGTCAGTCACCGAGGAGCTCTCGGAGCTGCCCGGCGTCAGCGGCGTGCAGGTCTCGGTGGAGAGCGGGCAGGTCTCGGTGACCAGCGAGCAGGAGCTCACCCGGGACGCGGTGGCGGCGGCCATCACCGAGGCGGGGTACACGATCGCGGGGTGGCCCGGCGCGAACTGAGCAGCGACCGGGATGCAGCAATCCTGCGGCGAAAGCTCCCCACAACGTCCTGCGACGTGCCACAATCGGTCCGCTGACAGACCCCCGGTCAGCACCTGTGGAGATCCCCTCCGGCCCCCGCGTTCCTCCCCCTGGCGCGGGGGCCCTCCGCTTTCTCATCACGATCACAAAAGCGCAGGTGGGAGCGCTTTTCTGCGACTCGGCGAGCGGTGATAGGGCTCACAGCGACTCGCGGGTCGCAACACAACCGTTATCGTGTGCCGGTGGCTCTAGGACGAACCAAGACCGGCCGACGGCAGCAGAAGTCTGCCCACCCGGCCGAACCGGATCATGAGTTCGAGTCGTACCTGGCTGCGCTGGCCCCTGAGGAGAGCGTCGAATCCACCGGGTCCGGACGCCGCTTCGGCGCCTCACAGGTCTACCAGCTGCGGCTCCCCCTGATGGCCAACGAACGCCTGCGAGAGCTCGCCTTCAAGCAGGGCACCTCGCCGGCAGCGCTGGCCCGTGACTGGGTGATGCAGCACTTGGCGGAAGCCGACGAGGAGCCGGTGCAGAGCGGCCCGGCACCGAGCGGCCAGGGGCCGGTGTGGCCCGGCGAGGACACGCAGCAGGGCTTCCGGCCCGCGCCGGAGTACGACGTGCCGGCCGGTTACGACGTGCCGGCCGGTTACGACGCTCCGGCCGGTTACGACGCTCCGGCCGGTTACGACGCTCCGGCCGGTTACGACGTGCCGGCCGGTTACGACGCTCCGGCCGGTTACGACGTGCCGGCCGGTTACCCCGGCATCGAGGAGACCGACGAGATCACCGTGCCGCAGGAGCGGTTCCGGCGCTGATCCCCCCGAAACCCGACCCAACCCCCGACCCGATCCCCGACCACTGACCTGATGGCCGGCGGAGGCCGCCCCCCGAGGCCTCCGCCGTCCCTTTCTCTCAGGCCGGCAGGCCGAGTTCCCGGGCGATCAGCATGCGCTGGACCTCGCTGGTGCCCTCGCCGATCTCCAGGATCTTGGCGTCCCGGTAGAAACGCCCGACCGGCGTCTCGTTCATGAACCCGTAACCGCCGAAGATCTGCGTGGCGTCCCGGGCGTTGTCCATCGCCGCGTTCGACGAGACGAGCTTGGCGATCGCGGCCTCCTTCTTGTACGGCTCGCCGCGCACCATCCGCGATGCCGCGTCGTAGTAGGCCAGCCGCGCGGTGTGCGCGCGCAACTCCATGTCGGCGACCTTGAACTGCATGGCCTGGTACTCGCCGATCTTGCGGCCGAAGGCCTCTCGTTCACCCAGGTAGCGCAGGCATTCGTCGACGCAGCCCTGGGCGAGGCCGACGCCGACCGCGGCGATCGCGACCCGGCCCTCGGTGAGCGTCGCGAGGAACTGGGCGTAGCCGCGGCCGCGCTCGCCGAGGAGGTTCGCGGCGGGCACCCGGCAGTCATCGAAGGACAGCGCATGGGTGTCGGAGGCGTTCCAACCGACCTTCGAGTACTTCTTCGCGACGGTGAAGCCCGGGGTTCCGGCGGGCACGATGATCGTGGAGATCTCCTTGCCGCCGCCCGGCTTCTGCCCGGTGACGGCGGTAACCGTGACGAGGCCGGTGAGGTCTGTGCCGGAGTTGGTGATGAACGCCTTGGAGCCGTTGATCACCCACTCTCCCTCACTCTCGGGTTCGCTCGAGCGCGAGGTACCCCCTACGTCGAGCACCGCTGTGGTTTGGGTGCTGCCCGCGTCGGAGCCGCCGCCGGGCTCGGTCAGGCCGAACGCGCCGAGAATCTCCCCGGCCGCCAGGCGGGGCAGCCAGGTGCGCCGCTGCTCGTCGCTGCCGAACCGGTAGATCGGCATGACGCCCAGCGAGACCCCGGCCTCCAGGGTGATCGCGACGGACGAGTCGACACGAGCCAGCTCCTCCAGCGCCAGGCACAACGCGAAGTAGTCGCCGCCCATGCCGCCGTGCTCCTCGGGGATCGGCAGCCCGAACAGACCCATCCGCCCCATGGTCTGCACCAGCGGGTACGGGAATTCCTCGCGTTCGTAGTAGTCGCCGATGACCGGGGCGACTTCCTTGCGGGCGAAGGTCTGCACGCTCTCGCGCAGGGCTTCGTGCTCTTCGCTGAGCCGGTGATCCACCATCGTTCAGGCCTCCTCTTGAGCGGCGAGGACAGCCAGCGGCTGGTCGAGTCCGACCGACTGCCCCTTCCTGGCGTGCACTTCGGTGACGACGCCGTCGATCGGCGCGGTGACGGTGTGCTCCATCTTCATCGCCTCGACGACGAACAACCTTTGTCCGCTGCGGACTTCCTGGCCGGGGCTCACCTCGGCGACCAGCACGGTGCCCGGCATCGGACTGGTCACCACGCCGTCCGACCGACCGGCGGCACCGCCTCGCTCGGCGAGCAGGCGGTGCTCGGCGAGCGCCCAGGCGTGGCCGTCCGCGGCGAGCCAGGTGGTGCCGTCGACGTGCGCGTAGCGGTAGCGACGGGTGCGGCCCTGGTAGGTGACGGTCAGGGTGTCGCCGTGCGCTTCGACCGAGGCCCGGTGGACCGCAGTTTCAATTGAAACTGCCGTTGTCGGGTCACCCTTGGGCACAGTTTCAATTGAGACCCCGGCGTCCCGGGCGCGGCCTCGCAACCGGACGCGGACCTCGTCGGCCGGGCCGGCGAAGCGCCAGGTGCTCCAGGCAGGTTCGCCGACCCGCCAGCCGTCGGGGATGTCCCACGGGTCGACGACCGGCTCGGTCGGTTCGGCGGCGAGCAGCCGCTCCAGGGCCGCGGCGACGTAGGCGTCGTCCGGTGTCGTGTTGCTCTCGGCGACGAGCGAGTCGAGTTCGCGCTCGACGAGGCCGGTGTCCAGGCGGCCGGCCAGGACGTCGTCGTGCCTCAGCAGTGCGCGGAGGAACGCGACGTTGGTGTGCAGGCCCAGGACCGCCGTGTCGGCGAGCGCGGCGTCCAGCCGGCGCAGCGCATCGGCCCGGCTCGGCGCCCACGCGATTACCTTGGCCAGCATCGGGTCGTAGTCCGATCCCACGCGCCCGCCCGCGCGCACCCCGGAATCGACCCGGACGCCGGGGCCGGACGGCTCGTGCACCGCCAGGACGTCGCCGCCCGTCGGGAGGAAGTTGCGGGTCGGATCCTCGGCGTAGACACGGGCCTCGACGGCGTGGCCGTCGATCGACAGGTCCTCCTGCGCCCAGGGCAGCGGCTCTCCCCCGGCCACCCGGACCTGCTGTTCGACGAGGTCGACGCCGCGTTCCCCGCCGACCGAGGTGACGAGTTCGGTGACCGGGTGCTCGACCTGCAGGCGGGTGTTCATCTCCATGAAGAAGAACTCGTCCGGGTGGTCGGCGGAGACGATGAACTCGACGGTGCCCGCCCCGACGTAACCGACCGAGCGCGCCGCGTCCACCGCGGCGGCACCGATGCCGGCGCGCGTTTCGGCGTCCAGCAGCGGCGACGGGGCCTCCTCGACGATCTTCTGGTGCCGCCGCTGCAGGCTGCACTCGCGCTCGCCGAGGTGCACCACGTTGCCGTGCGCGTCCGCCAGCACTTGGACCTCGATGTGCCGCGGGCGGGTCACGAAGCGCTCGACGAACAGCGTGTCGTCGCCGAACGCCGAGCGGGCTTCGCGGCGCGCGGAGGCGATCTGGTCGTCCAATGTGGACTCGTCGTTGATGAGCCGCATGCCCTTGCCGCCGCCGCCGGCGGATGGCTTCAACAGGACCGGGAAACCGATCTCGACCGCCGCCGCGTGCAGGTCGGCGTCGGTCATGTCCGGCTCGCTGCGGCCGGGCACCACCGGGACGCCGGCGGCGGAAACCGTTTGCTTGGCGCGGATCTTGTCGCCCATCGACTCGATCGCGGTGGCCGGCGGGCCGACGAAGACGATGCCCGCCTGCGCGCAGGCCTCGGCGAAGCCGGCGTTCTCGGCGAGGAACCCGTAGCCGGGGTGGATCGCCTGGGCTCCGGTGCTGCGCGCGGCGTCCAGGATGCGCTTGCCGTCGAGGTAGCTCTCGGTGGCCGGGCTCGGTCCGATGTGGACTGCGGTGTCGGCCTCGGCGACGTGCCGCGCGCCGCGGTCGGCGTCGCTGAACACCGCGACGGAGCGGATGCCCAGCCGCCGCAGCGTCCGGATCACGCGTACCGCGATCTCGCCCCGGTTCGCCACCAGCACCGTGTCGAAGTGCTGCATCGTCACCCCTTCGCCTTGCCAAACGGCAGATCACAACGTTTCGCCTGGTCAACACCCGTGAGCGCTTTTGGTCGCCAGAGCACCGAAAACCACTCACGGCCTGTTTTTCACATCCGGAAGACGCCGTAGGAGATTGGTTCCAGCGGGGCGTTGGCCGCCGCCGAGATCGCCAGGCCCAGGACCGTTCGGGTCTGCTTCGGGTCGATCACGCCGTCGTCCCACAGCCGGGCAGTCGCGTAGTAAGGGTGGCCCTGGTGCTCGTACTGGTCCCGGATCGGCTGCTTGAACGCCTCCTCGTCCTCGACCGACCAGTGCTCACCGCGCGCGTCCAGCTGGTCGCGGCGCACCGTCGCCAGCACCGACGCCGCCTGCTCGCCGCCCATCACCGAGATCCGGGCGTTCGGCCACATCCACAGGAAGCGCGGCGAGTACGCCCGGCCGCACATCGAGTAGTTGCCCGCCCCGAACGAGCCGCCGATGACGACGGTGAACTTCGGGACGCGGGCGCAGGCCACGGCGGTGACCATCTTCGCGCCGTGCTTGGCGATGCCGCCCGCCTCGTACTCCTTGCCGACCATGAACCCCGAGATGTTCTGCAGGAACACCAGCGGGATGGACCGTTTGTCGCACAGTTCGATGAAGTGCGCGCCCTTGAGCGCCGACTCGCTGAACAGGATGCCGTTGTTGGCGATGATGCCGACCGGGTTCCCGTGGATGCGGGCGAAGCCGGTCACCAGCGTCTGGCCGTAGTCGTGCTTGAACTCCGCGAACCGGCTGCCGTCCACGATCCGCGCGATGACTTCCCGCACGTCGTAAGGGGTGCGGCTGTCGGTCGGGACCGCGCCGTAGAGCTCCTCGGGGTCGACCGCCGGCGCCTCCACCGGCGCGACGTCCCACTGCCTGGGCTCGCGGGAGCCGAGCGTGCTGACGATCGAGCGGACGATGCGCAGCGCGTCCGCGTCGTCGGCGGCCAGGTGGTCGGTGACGCCGGAGGTGCGCGAGTGCAGCTCGCCGCCGCCGAGCTCCTCGGCGGTCACCTCGGCCCCGGTCGCGGCCTTCACCAGCGGCGGACCGCCCAGGAAGATGGTGCCCTGCTCGCGGACGATCACGGCCTCGTCGCTCATCGCCGGGACGTAGGCACCGCCCGCGGTGCACGAGCCCAGCACGGCGGCGATCTGCGGGATGCCGCGGGCGGACATGGTCGCCTGGTTGTAGAAGATCCGGCCGAAGTGCTCGCGGTCCGGGAACACCTCGTCCTGCCTGGGCAGGAAGGCCCCGCCGGAGTCCACCAGGTACAGGCAGGGCAGGTTGTTGTGCAGCGCGACTTCCTGCGCGCGCAGGTGCTTCTTGACCGTGATCGGGTAGTACGTGCCGCCCTTGACGGTTGCGTCGTTGGCGACGACCACGCATTCCCGCCCGGACACCCGGCCGATGCCGGTGATGATGCCCGCCGACGGAGCTTCGTCGTCGTACAGGCCGTGCGCGGCCAGCGGCGAGAGCTCCAGGAACGGCGAGCCTCGGTCGAGCAGCGCGTCCACCCGGTCGCGGGGTAGGAGCTTGCCCCGTTCGACGTGCCGGATGCGGGCCTTCTCGGGCCCGCCCAGCCGGGCGCGGCCGAGCTGGGTGTTGAGGTCGTCGACGAGTTTCGCGTGCTGCTCGGCGTAGCGGGCGAAGTCCGCCGAGTCCGGGTCCACGGCCGTGCGCAGGGCGGGCGCATCCATGCGGGCACACCTTCCACCGGAGTTAGTCGTCGTTAACGCGACCGATGTTAACGACGACTAACGCGTTTCGTCTAGCATCGACGTCGATGTCCACCGATGCAGCCAAGCCGTCGCGCCGCGAGCAGATCCTCTCCGCCGCGGCGGAGAAGTTCGCACGCTTCGGCTTCCACGGGGTCGGTATCGACGACATCGGCGCGGCCGTGGGCATCTCCGGGCCCGCGCTGTACCGGCACTTCCGCAGCAAGGACGCGATGCTCGCGGAACTGCTCACCGGGATCAGCGACCGGCTGCTGCTCGGCGGCCAGGACCGGGTGGGCGCCGCCGCGGACGCGCGCGACGCGCTAGACCGGCTGGTGCGCTGGCACGTCGAGTTCGCGCTGTCCAACCCGGCGCTGATCACCGTGCACATGCGCGACCTGGACAGCCTGGCCGACGCCGACCGGCACAAGGTCCGCGAGCTGCAGCGCAGCTACGTCGAGGTGTGGGTGGACGTGCTGTGCCGGATCCGGCCGGACCTGGACCGCCCGACCGCCCGCGCCGCCGCGCACGCGGTGTTCGGGCTGATCAACTCGACCCCCTATAGCGCCCACCTGGACGCCGAAGCGATGTCCCGCCTGCTGCGCTCGATGGCGCACGGCGCCATCGAAAGCGCGCCGAGCTGACGCCCGCATCACCAGGCGCCGTGCCAATTTCGCGAGAAATTGACCGCCACCTGGGGGAACGCACTGCGAACCAGGACGGAGCGTGACATCTGGCGTCACCCGAGGCCGTGCCAATTTCTCACGAAATTGCGCCCTCTCCGGGTGACGGGGGATGCCGATTGCGGCCCGCCGGGGCCGGGTTGAGACTGGGTGGACCCGGCTCTGATGCCCTCGCGATGCCGCAGGAGACTGGCATGGCAACTGTCAGGATCGAACCCACCGCGGTTCCGACGCGGTCGCGGACCACCAGGCGCCCGCTCAAAGGTCAGCGCCTGATCCCGTGGCTGCACACCACGGATCCCAAGGACATCGGGATCCTCTACCTGATCGCCTCGTTCTTCTTCTTCATCGTCGGCGGCTCGATGGCGCTGCTGATCCGCGGCGAGCTGGCGCAACCGGGCCTGCAGTTCCTGTCGCAGGAGCAGTACAACCAGCTGTTCACCATGCACGGCACGGTCATGCTGCTGCTGTTCGCCACACCGATCGTGTTCGGCTTCGCAAACATCGTGCTGCCGCTGCAGATCGGAGCGCCGGACGTGGCGTTCCCGCGGTTGAACGCGCTGTCGTTCTGGTTGTTCCTGTTCGGCGGGCTGATCGTGCTCAGCGGGTTCCTGCTGCCGGGCGGCGCGGCCGACTTCGGCTGGACCGCCTACACGCCGCTGTCGCGCGGGATGTTCAGCCAGGGCCCGGGCGGCGACGTGTGGGCGGCCGGGCTGATCCTCAGCGGCCTGAGCACGATCCTGGGCGCGGTCAACATGATCACCACGCTGGTGTGCCTGCGCTGTCCAGGTATGACGATGTGGCGGATGCCGATCTTCTGCTGGAACATCCTGGCCACCAGCCTGATGGTGTTGATGGCATTCCCGATCCTGGCCGCCGCGCTGTTCGGGCTCCTGATCGACCGGCACCTGGGCGGGCACGTGTTCGACCCGGCCAACGGCGGGGTCATCCTCTTCCAGCACCTGTTCTGGTTCTTCGGCCATCCAGAGGTCTACATCGTCGCGCTGCCGTTCTTCGGCATCGTGACCGAGATATTCCCGGTGTTCAGCCGGAAACCGCTGTTCGGCTACACCGGTCTGGTGTTCGCCACGCTGCTGATCATGGGCCTGTCGATGCTCGTCTGGGCGCACCACATGTTCGCCACCGGTGCGGTACTGCTGCCATTCTTCTCGTTCGCCACGTTCCTCATCGCGATCCCGACCGGGATCAAGTTCTTCAACTGGATCGGCACCATGTGGCGCGGCCACCTGACCTTCGAATCACCGATGCTGTTCGCGGTGGGGTTCATGGTGACATTCCTGCTGGGCGGGCTGACCGGCGTCATCCTCGCGTCACCGCCGCTGGACTTCCACATCACCGACACCTACTTCGTGGTCGCGCACTTCCACTATGTGCTGTTCGGGACGATCGTGTTCGCGGTGTTCGCCGGGATGTACTTCTGGTTCCCGAAGATGACCGGCCGGATGATGAACGAGCGGCTGGGCAAGCTGCACTTCTGGCTGACCTTCATCGGCTTCCACGGCACATTCCTGGTGCAGCACTGGCTGGGCAGCGAGGGCATGCCGCGGCGCTACGCCGACTACCTGAGCTCCGACGGCTTCACCACGCTGAACGTGGTGTCGACCATCGGCGCGTTCATCTTGGGAGCCTCGATGCTGCCGTTCCTGTACAACGTCTTCACCAGCTACCGCTTCGGCGCGGTGGTGACCGTGGACGACCCGTGGGGACACGGGAACTCGCTGGAATGGGCCACGTCGTGCCCTCCTCCGCGGCACAACTTCACCGCGCTTCCGCGCATCCGGTCGGTCCGGCCGGCGTTCGAGCTGCACTACCCGCACATGACCGAGCGCATGGGCATCGAGGCGCACGCAAGCCTGCGCCGCGGCGCAAATCATTCGTGATTTGAACGATTCGTGACTGGTAAAGTATTTGGTGTGACAGCAGAGATCCCCAAGACAGGCGTCGCGTTCCTGCTCACCCAGCTGGGCACGCAGGCCGCGACGAAGTTCGCCGAGCGCGTCGGCGCGCTCGGCCTGACCCCGCCCCAGGTCGGCATGCTGCGGATGATCGCCACGCGGCCGGGGCTCAGCCAGCAGACGCTGGCCGGTAACCTCGGGATGCTGCCCAGCAAGGTCGTCACGTTCGTCGACGACCTGGAGGGTCGCGGCCTGGTCACCCGCACCCGCAGCACCCGCGACCGCCGCGTCCACGAGCTGACCCTCACCGAGGAGGGCACCGAGCTGCTGGACAAGATCCGCGCGGTGGCTGCCGAGCACGAGGCCGGCTTCTGCCAAGCCCTCGACACCGACGAACGCGCCCGGCTCCAGGCACTCCTGGAACGCTTGACCGAGAGCCACGGCCTGGCCCCGGGTGTCCACCCTGGTTACCGCACCATCCGCTGACGCACTACCAGCGCGGTATCGACCAGTACGCCCCAGAGCAGACGCGTGGTTTCCACGTTCGGTTTTCGCCAGAGTGCACAGTGAAACCGCCTCGCGGATGTGCACCGCGCACCTTTCCAAGTCCACTGTGGATGAAAAGATTCCCTTGCCTGCTCGGCAGAACGAGCGGTTCCCGACGTGGCGCGGTTCATAACCGCTTCGGGAACAGCGGGGCACCGGACTACTGTTGAACACGTCTGGGGAGCGCCAGTGATCGCCGTCTTCCTGAATCGTTCTCGAACACCGGAATGTGACGCGCACCGCTGTGCGCCCGGTCGGCGAGAACGCGACAAACCGTCCGGCTTTCAAGGGGAGACGTCACCTTGCCCATTGCCCTGTTGGCCCTGGCCATCGCCGCATTCGGGATTGGTACGACCGAGTTCGTGATGATGGGCCTGCTGCCCGAAGTCGCCACCGACCTGCAGGTGTCGATCCCGGACGCCGGAGGCTACATCTCGCTGTACGCGCTCGGCGTTGTCATCGGCGCACCACTGCTGACCATGCTGGGCATGCGGTTCAAGCGCAAGACGATGCTGCTCAGCATGCTGGTGCTGTTCACCGTCGGGAACCTGTGCTCGGCGTTCGCGCCGACGCACGAGCTACTGCTCGGCGCCCGGTTCCTCGCGGGCCTGCCGCACGGCGTGTTCTTCGGCATCGGTGCCGTGGTCGCCGCGAGCCTGGTCGCCACCGACAAGCGCGCCCAGGCCATCTCGATGATGTTCATCGGGCTCACCGTGGCGAACATCGTCGGCGTCCCGGTCGGCACGCTGCTCGGCCAGGCGCTCGGCTGGCGCTGGGCGTTCGGCCTGGTCGCGGTGATCGGCGTCATCGCGCTGGCCGCGGTCGCGGCGCTGGTGCCCGACCAGCCCAAGCCCACCGACGTCAGCGTGCGCGGCGAGCTGCGCGCGTTCCGCCGCCCGCAGGTCTGGCTGGCGTTCGCCGTCGTGGTTTTCGGCTTCGCCGCGACCTTCTCCTTCTACAGCTACATCAAGCCGGTGCTGACCGACGTCACCGGCTACACGCCGACCGCGGTCACCCTGCTGCTGGCGCTGTTCGGCGTCGGGATGACCGTCGGCACCGCGGTCGGTGGGCGGCTCGCCGACCGGGCTCCGATGAAGACGCTGTACGTCTTCCTCGGCGCGCTGGCAGCCTGCCTGGCGCTGTTCGTGGTCACCTCACACAGCGCGGCGCTGGCGCCGATCACGGTGTTCCTGATCGGCGCGACCGGGTTCGCGGCGATCCCCAGCATCCAGGCACGAATCCTGGACCAGGCCAAGGAGGCCCCGGCGCTGGGCTCGGCAAGCATCCAGTCGACCTTCAACATCGCCAACTCGCTGGGGGCCTACCTCGGCGGCGTGGTGATCGCCGCCGGCCTGGGGTTGACCGCGCCGAGCTGGGTGGGAGCCCTGCTGGCGGTGGTCGGCCTAGGCTTCGCGCTGGTCTCCGGCTGGCTGGACCGGCGGCCCCAGCGGTCCGAGGTCCTAGTCTCGCACCGCGCCGCGCAGCCCACCGAGTCGATCGAGGTCGGCTGAGGCTTCCCGCTAGGCAGATCGGCTAGCCGGGGCTTACCGCACCGAATACGGTGACCGGCAAGGCGGACACCAGCCTGCGATTCGCGGGACGAACAATTCGACATCGGTGGAGGAAAACACCCTCATGACACAGGTTCCGAACATCACGCTCAACACCGGCGCAGCGATGCCGCAGCTGGGTTACGGCGTCTTCCAGGTCCCGGCCGGCCAGGTCGTCGAGCGGGTGCTGGCGGCGCTGCAGGCCGGGTACCGCAGCATCGACACGGCCGCGGTGTATGGCAACGAGGAGGGCGTGGGCAAGGCGATCGCCGAATCGGGCCTCAAGCGCGAGGAACTGTTCGTCACCACCAAGCTCGGGAACGACTCCCAGGGCTACGACAGCACGCTGAAGGCCTTCGACGAGAGCCTCACCAAGCTCGGGCTCGACTACGTCGATCTCTACCTGATCCACTGGCCGCTCCCGGCCAAGGACCGCTACGTCGAGACTTGGAAGGCGTTCCAGCAGCTGCACGCCGACGGCCGCGCCAAGGCGATCGGGGTGTCGAACTTCCAGATCCCGCACCTGCGCCGGTTGTTCGAGGAGACCGACGCGGTGCCCGCGGTCAACCAGATCGAGCTGCACCCGAACCTGCCGCAGGCCGAACTGCGCGCGTTCCACGCCGAGCACGGCATCGCCACCGAGGCGTGGAGCCCGCTGGGGCAGGGCAAGGGCCTGCTCGACGATGCGTCGCTGGCTTCGCTCGCCGAAAAATACGATAAGAGCCCGGCGCAGATCGTGCTGCGCTGGCAAATCCAGCTGGGCAACATCGCGATCCCGAAGTCCGCCACGCCCTCGCGGATCAAGGAGAACATCGAGGTCTTCGACTTCGAGCTCGCCGACGACGACGTCGCGGGCATCACGGCGCTGAAGACCGGCATCCGCGTCGGCCCCGACCCGGACGTCTTCGGCGGCTGACCCGCAGCCTGGAAGCCCTCCTCGCCGACCTGGCGGGGAGGGCTTCTTGCCGCCGCGAAATCGCCGGACTGACCGGGTCCGCCGAGGCGGTGCCGCGGGAGGTTCAGGCGACCTGGACCTGGGGTTGCCGGGCGAGGCGGAGGACGTTGCTGCCGGAGCGCAGCGAGGCCACCTGGCTGCGGGTCGCCAGCCACCTCGGGAACCTCGCCAGGCGCTGCAACGGGGTGCTCCGCTGCGCCGACGTCAGCGCCGCGGTGCGCGATACCTTCAGCGCGCGCGGTCGCCGCTCCTGCTCGTAGGCCCGCAGCAGCTCCGCCGGTTCGCGGTCCACATTGGACAAGAACTGGGTGAGCAACCAGGCATCCTCCAACGTCTGGTTGGCCGCCTGCGCCACGGCGGGCGGCATCGCGTGCACCGCGTCGCCCAGCAGCGTGCTGCGCGGGCCGCCCCAGACCTGCGGCACCTTGTGCCGGATGTGCGGGAAGAACCCGAGGTCATCGTCGGTGACCGAGGCCAGCAGTTCCTCGACCGGGCCCGGCCAGCCGCGGAAGACCTGCCGCAGGTCGGCGACGGACAGCACCGGGTCGCCGTCCTTCCAGGGCATGTCGAACCACCAGTGGAGCAACCCGTCGCCGGTCGGGATGAGGCCGCAGTGCGCGTTGCGGCCGGCGATGTTGAGCGTCTGGTGACCATGCGCGATCGGCAGGTCGCTGCGGGTCATACCCTGCCAGCTGGCCCAGCCTGTCGGCCGCGCCGGGTCACCGCCCAGCACCTCGCGACGCACCACCGAACCCTGGCCGTCGGCGCCGATCAGCACGTCCCCGGCGGCCGAGCCGCCGTCAGCGAACTCGACGACGACGTGGTCCGGGTGCTCGGTGACGCCGACGCAGCGGCGGCCGAAGTGCAGCACGCCCGGCGGCAGCGCGGCGGCCATCTCCGCGATCAGCGTGCGGCGGGGGATCTGCACCGTCGGCGAGCCCAAGCGCTCGGTGACCTCGCCGAGGTCGGCCTCCCAGAGCAGCCGACCGGTTTCGGTGACAGACCGGAGGCTGTGCAGCCGACGGCCCGCCTCCTCGATGTCGACGCCGAGTTCGCGCAGCGCAGCGGTGCCGTTGCTCCACACCGTGATGCCCGCGCCGGTGGTCCGCAGGGCGTTCGCGTGCTCGAAGACCTGCACGTGGTGGCCCTTGTCGATCAATCCGTTGGCGATGGCAAGTCCCCCGACTCCGGCCCCGATCACGAGAACCCGCATCGTCTCCATCCGTCATCCCCGACGTCGATTGTCGAGTCGATTTTATCCACTCGACCGGATATACCGAATTGTCCTTGCTCACACAGAGCGAACACCCCGGTTTCCCGGCCGGCGAAGACGGTTGAAATCACGACTAGGCGCGATCGCATTCGCCAAACCACGTTGCGCGCATGAGGCCGCGCGTCGCACCCCCGCTCCGCGCCGACCACGTGGGCAGCCTGCTCCGCCCGTCGCCGAGGTCTGGGGCTGAGCCCGCTCGGCCCGGCTGGGGCACTCCACAGTTCCAATTGAAACTGTGGATCCCGGGGTGGTCCGCGAGGTTTCAACTGAAACCGGGGACCACCCGCCGCCGACGCGGGGGTCAGGCGGCTTCCAGAAATCTGCCTGCGACCAGGCCGGGATCGTCGGCTCCGTCGAACCGCACCCAGAGGACCGGACCGTCGAAGACTTCGGGGAGACCGGTGGCGGTCTCCACCACCGTGCCGACCCGATCACGGAACCGGCCGAACGTGGCGCGCACCCGCGTGCCTGGTTCAAACGGGCTCGATGACTGCTCCATGAGGGGGGACGTTACGGGCCCGCGGCCCACAACGGAAATCGCCGCCTACTCCAGCCCGGATCACCGCGCTGACCTGCACCGTTTCCGGAATGGGAGGATGGCCCGGAGGCGCTGCGCGGCGGTGGCGGGCGCCACTGGACAAAGGGGACCGATGCGGACGATCAAGCGGCCGGGTGAGCACGAGCTGGAGGTGAAGAAGTCTCGCTTCCGGTGCGCGCTGGCACGGGTGACCACCGAGGCGGAAGCGCGGGAATTCATCCAGCAGCGCCGCCGGCTGCACCACGACGCGCGGCACCACTGCACCGCGTTCGTCCTCGGCGACTCCGGGGAGTTCCAGAAGTCCAGCGACGACGGCGAGCCGGCGGGCACGGCGGGCGTGCCGATGCTGGAAGTGCTGCGCCGCAACGAGATCACCAACGCGGTCGCGGTGGTGACCCGCTACTTCGGCGGGGTGCTGCTCGGCGCGGGCGGCCTGGTGCGCGCCTACGGCGGCGCGGTGTCGGCCGCCCTGGACCACGTGGGCCTGCTCGAACGCCGCCCGGTCCGCATCGTGACGACCACGATGGACTACCTGCTGGCCGGAAAGCTGGACAACGACCTGCGCTCGGCGGGCTACCAGGTGGCGGACACGGACTACCAAGCCGAGGTCCGCTTCCGCATCAACGTCCCGGAGTCCGAAGTGGACACCTTCCGGACCTGGCTGGCGGAAGCCACGGGCGGAGCCGCCGAACCAGAGCTGGGCGACCTCACCTACGCCGAAATGGAACCCTGATCCCGTACCGCCGTTCGGCCTAATACTTTGTACGGTGCACGCCACGTGGTTTGGCCGCTTTTTCCGCTGCGGATCGATCGGATAACGTCACTCCCCGCTGTGTTCTGATTACTACGCGCATGTGGGGGGACATGGGTTCAGCAGCGTCCATTCCGGACGGGCCACCGCTGGTTCGGGAAGCGCTTCGGTTCCGGCGGACCGTGGAGCGTCCGGCCGATCTGGTGGCGACCTTCCGCAGCGCCGGGGTCTACCTGGAATGCGTGTCCGGCCCGCCGACCGTGCCGGTGGTGCACGTGGACGGGATCCCGTGGCTCCCGGTGTTCTCCGACCTGCGCTACTTCGCCGAGTACCGGCGGCAGCGCGGCGAGGCCGAGCAGGCGGCCGAGTACCTGTTACTCACCGGCGCCCGGCTGCTGGACGGCTACCTGCCCGGCATGCCGAAGGGCACGAGCGTGCTGCTGGACCCGCTCCAGGAACACACCGTGACCCTGCCCGCACTGCGCGGGATCCTGCCCGAGTCGATCGCAGTGGACCGCGACCAACCGGATGATCGCCCGGTGGCCGCGCAATCGCCGTACGAAACACCTGTCAAGCGTGCTTGGGGAGGGACGCTTTAAGTGGGCAACGATGGATTCCGCGTCGACCTGGGGGCTCTGGAACAGGCGTCGCAGGGCGTCAACGACGCCATCGCCGCGTTGGAGAACGAACTTCCGTTTCCCGTGAAGAAGCTGGGCAACGATGGCCACGGCGTCACCATGATGACCCTCGGTGCGGAGCAGTCCGGTTCGGCGCTGGTCACCGAGGCGCTGAAGAGGTTCTGCGGCAAGTGGGAATACGGGGTGAAGTTCTTGGTCGAGGAGGGGGCCGCCGCAGCATCAGCGCTGTCCGACACGCGGACCGAGTACGAGAAGATGGAGCAGGCCGCGATCGACGCGTTCAAGAAGGTCTTGGGTGCCGGGTTCGACAACCCCACCGCCGACCTCGACGCCGCCCCGCAGAAGTCGTTCGCGCAGTTCGGGGTCGATATCGCGCCGGAGGGACTGCCGCAGCAGGCCGCCTCGCACGTGTTGAACCAGGCCGGCCACAACACCAAGGTGGACGGCTGATGGCTCCGGACCCCAAAGAGGAGATTCCCGGCGAACTTCCCGCCATCGAGGAAACCCTGGCCACCATGACGAAGCTAGGCACCGCGTTCGAGAACGCCGGACAGGGCTTCCAGAAGATCAACACCACCGGCTGGGAGGGCCAGACCGCCGACAGGTTCCAGGAGTACTTCCAGCAGGAACCGCCCAAGTGGTTCCGCGCGGCCGACGCCTTCACCGAAGCCGCCGACGCGATGCGGCGGTACCGCGACGTGCTGGCTTGGGCTCAGCAGCAGGCCGAGAAGGCGTGTGCCGACATCGAGCAGGCGGAGCGGAGAACTGCGCAGGCCGAGGCCCAGTACGAGAAGGCGGCCGACCAGGGCAACGCCACCGAGCCGTTCCAGGACCCGGGCGCGGCCGCCCGCAACCAGGCCCAGGCCTCGCTGGACTCGGCGAAGGCCCAGGTCGAGGAGGCCGCGAAGAACCTCGCGAAGACCTTGATGCAGGCGGCCGAGAAAGCACCGCCGCAGCCGGGGCCGCTCACCATGCTCGAGTCCGCGGCCGAAGACATCTTCCAGAACGTCGCGGAGTCCGCAGGCGACTTCTGGGAGGGCAGCTTCGACGGAGCCCTGGGCATGCTCCAGCAAGCCCGAGTGCTCAACCCGTTCGACCCGTACAACCTGACCCACCCGTCGCAGTACGCCGAGAACATCGGCAACCTGGCAGCGAGCACCGTCGCGGCAGGCAAAGCATTCATCAGCGACCCGATCGGCACCGGCAAGGCGATGATCGGTGCCGGAATCGACAGCTTCACCAAAGACCCCTTCGGCACCCTCGGAAAGCTAGCCCCGGAGGTAGCCGCCGGCCTCGCAACCGGCGGCAGCAGCACAGCGGGATCCATGAGTCGGCGCGCGCTCGACACGGTCACGGACTTCTTCGGCGACAAGAGCAAGATCCCGGCTCATCATCCGGACGCCGCCCCGAATGCCCACACACCCCCACCAACCCAGCCGAACTCGCACCTGGCGCCCCAAAACCCTGGCTACCCGCCCCCGCAGCCCCACGACATCGGCAACTCGTTCAGCTCCACGCCCAGCAACTGGACCCCTGAACCACCGTCACAACCACCCATCGCGTCCTGGGGCCACAACGACGCACCCCCTTCGCCCGCAATGCGCCCCTCGCCCGAACTGCAGTCAATCCCGGACAACGGGAAACCGTTCGGACCGCAGGGCAGCGGGTGGGACCGCGGGCCCGACCACGACGCGCCCGCACGGGACGCCCAGCCGGGCAACCAGGATCAGCCGCGCCAGGCCTATGGACGCGGGACGAACAGGAACGATGACCTCGACTGGGGTGACCCGTGGGAAGACGTCGGGGGACGCAGCACGCGGGAATACGGCGAGGAGCCGCCATCGCGGGAAATCCCAGAGCAGCCCGACGGGCACCCCGACCGCCAGCAGGACGCGCAGCGCCAGCAGGACGCGCAGCGCCAGGCGGACGCGCAGCGCCAGGCGGACGCGCAGCGCCAGGCGGATCCAGCCGGGCAGCGGGACCAGGACGAGGCACCGGAACCTGCGCCGCGGGCACCCGACCCGGAGCCGCACGGCGAGCCGCGCCACGAGCTGCCCGACGAGGACCGGCAGTCCTACCGTGAGCGAGTCGAGGCGCGTACCGGAGTCCCGTTCGAAGAGAGCGTGGCCCGGCTGCGGGAAGAACACCCCGAACTCGCCCACCTGGACGACGAGAAAGCGATGGGTCTGCGCCGATACATCGGCGAAGACGCCAACACCCTCAACCGCATCTTGCGTGAAGGAGACGCGATCGACCGCGACTACGTCAGCCCCGAGGCCAACGTGCTACGCAGCGCGCTCGAAGAGATGCCGCGTGTCGACGCCGTCCAGACGCCGGTAGTCTACCGCGACATCGGCGTCTCCGAGCGGGACCTGCCGGGGCTGCTGGAGCGCTACAAGCCCGGCGCGGAAATAGAAGAACCGGCGTTCACATCGGCATCAAAGGACATTCCCCCGCGGCATTTTGCCGAGCACGGTGAGGAGAAACCCCATGTGGTCCGGTTCATCATCGAAGACCCCAGGAACGCCCGGGATCTGTCCATGACGAATCCGGACGAGCTGGAGGTCATGTGGCAGGAAGGCAACCGTTTCCTGGTGCAAGGTGTTCAACAAGTGGGCGACGAAGTCCACATCTACACGCGAGACCTAGGGAGATAAGCGATGACTCCGGACGAGTTCGCCGCGCTGATGGATCAGTACACGACCAAAAGGGAAGATGTCAGCCCCGAAGTCTGGGAGAGCATGCAGGAAGCGCAGCGCTACACCCAGGAGAAGATCGACAAGGGTGAAGTGCTGAAGTCGTGGAGCAAGGAAAACTTCCCCATCGGGCTGGACAGCAATTTCGAGCCGTTCCCCCTCACCGGACCGGACCGGGATCAGGGGCACGCTGGTGGCGAGACCCGGCAGTAAGCGCTCTGACCACACCCGCCTGGCTGAAACGCAACGTTCAACACCTCGAGCAGCGCGGGTTGTTCCTCCCAGCAAGTCGCTCAGTCCACTGTGTAAGTTCCGAAGAGGCGGTCCAGGTGGTAGTCGATCGATCTGATCGCTTCTTCGCTCGTGCGTTGGCCCAGGAGCAGGCCCACCGATAGGCCGTCCGGGATCAGGAGCAGGGCTTCGGCTTCTCTTTCCGGGTTCCGGTCGGCCGGTAGTTCTCCGGATTCCTGCGCGAACCGGAGCTCGCCGGCCACCCACGCTTCCAGTTGCGGCCACTGCTGGCGGTAGAGCTCCGCCATTTCCGGCGACGCCAGCGCTCGCAGGAAGAACGCCACGTGCGTCAGGTATTCCATGCGACTGTCGTCGGACAGCGCCAGCATCTCGAGCATCAGCGTCCGCATCACCACCCGCGCCTCCGGCCGCGTCGGCATGCTCGTCAGCTGCCCCACGATCCGCTGCTCCGCACGGTTGTTCACGTGGTTCATCGCGAAGGTCAGCATCTCGTCCTTCGACTTGAAGTAGTGCTGCACCGCGCCCATCGAGACGCCTGCTTCAGCCGCGACGTCGCGCAGGCTCACCGCTTCCAGGCCGCCTCGGCTGGCCAGCCGCATCAGCGCCTCGGCGATCTGGATTCGCCGGGCCTCGTGGTCCACCTGCTTGGGCACGCTCCTGCACCTTTCCAATGCGCCCGCATTGCAAATCTGCCAGCCAACGGTTTACCATGCACTTGCATCGTAACCCTCCGTGCTTGCGGAGGCGAGTTCATACGACTGGGGAATCCATGACCGACCTACAGCAAGCACCCACCTCCAGAAGGATCACCGCGATAGACGTCATCCGCGGCGTCGCCATACTAGGCACGCTGGGTACCAACGTCTGGATCTTTACCGACCCGGAAGGACCCGCCGGCTCGCTGACCGCGGTGGCCACCGGGACGATCACCGCGAACATCGAGGCGGCCATCCGCTTCCTCGCCAACGGCAAGTTCCTGGCGCTGCTCACGCTGCTGTTCGGCATCGGCCTGGAGCTGCAGTACCGGTCGGCGCTGCGGCGGCGCGGGCGCTGGCCCGGCTGGTACCTGTGGCGGGCGGCGCTGCTGTTCATCGAGGGCCTGCTGCACTACGTGCTGATCTTCGAGTTCGACGTGCTGATGAGCTACGCGGTGACGTCGATGCTGGTCGCGTACCTGATCGGCCGCAGCGAGCGAGCGATCAGGGGCTGGACGATCGCGATGGCCTCGCTGCACGTCGCGTTCATCGGCGTATGCACGTTCGGCCTGCTGAGCGGACACGCATCGATCGGCGGTGGTGGCGAGCCGTCGCAGCTGTACGCCTCCGGCAGCTACCTCGACCAACTCTCGTCGCGGATCGCCGACTGGGGGACCTATCGGAGCGAATCGATCTTCATCATCCCGATGTCCACGGCGCTGTTCCTGATCGGCGCCCGGCTGTACCGCGCGGGTGTGTTCGCGCCCGAGGGGCAACGGCTGCGGAACCGGCTGATGCTATTCGGGTTCGGCGTCGGCGTGCCGTTGAACCTGGTCACCGTTTACGCGGGGCACGGCTGGTTCATGGTGGACCGCTACATCCTGCCGCCGATCATCGCGCTGGGCATGCTCGGACTGATCCCCTCGGTGGTCGGCGCGATGCGCGGTGCCCCGGGGCCGCTGCACCGGGGACTGACCTCGGTCGGCCGAACGGCGTTGTCCTGCTACGTCTTTCAGAACCTCGTGGCGACGATCCTGTGCTACGGCTGGGGATTCGGCCTGGCAACGCGCTTCGACTGGGCCCGCCCGTGGTGGGTCCTGGTGATCTGGGCAGCGATCTGCGCAACGTTCATGGCCCTGTCGACGTGGTGGCTCCGGCACTTCGAACGAGGCCCCCTCGAAGCGGCCTGGAACTGGGCCTACCGCCTACCCCAACGGTGACAGATGCCCGTGAGTGGTTTTGGGTGCTATAGCAACACAAAGTACTCACGGGCCCTGACCAGCCAAAACGTCCGTCAGCTACGGAAGCGATCCGCCTTCACAGCAGCAATTAACCGCACCCAAGCCCCCGAGACACGGCTAACGTCCCACCGTCCCGATCCTTCGTATCCCTGACGCCCACCAGCCCCGGGGCCGAACCGACCTCGACGCAACCCGTGTTGTGGCCGCTGTAGGTGCTCTTGCGCCAGCTTGCAAACGCATATGTCATGCCTTCTCGCTTTCGAATCTCACCGCGTAGTTAGCGATGAGCCGCGCCGACTGCTCCGGGCTCCTCGCTAGGTCTCCGAGCTTGCTGATTGTCGCTCGGAACGGACGCTCTTCGGCAGGGTCGTTCAGCAGCAATCCCGAGTTGTGCGCCTCGACATATATGTTCGCGTTGCCCCGGACGAACTCCAGTAGCGAGAAGCCGCCGTCCAGCCCCAGGTGCGCGCCGAGACTGGTGGGCGCGACACGGACCGTGATGTTCGGCAGCTCGATCGCTTTGAGCACGTGCCGAAACTGCTCTGCGGCCACCTGCGGCCCACCCACTGGCCGAGCCAGCACCCCTTCGTCCAGGAGCACTGCCAACTTTGCGGGTTCTGACTTGTAGAGCACTTCTTGCCGCGCCGGTCGAACGTTCACGGCTTCATCGATCTCAGTCATGGTCTTGCTGCCGACCTCGAAGATCGCCCGGGAATAGGCGCGAGTTTGAAGCGAGCCATGGACGTAGACCATCGAGACCTCGGTGACAGATCCCCGTGAGTGGTTTTGGGTGCTATAGCAACACAAAGTACTCACGGGCCCTGACCAGCCAAAACGTCCGTCAGCTACGGAAGCGGTCCACCTTCACAGCAGCAATTAACCGCACCCAAGCCCCCGAGACACGGCTAACGTCCCACCGTCCCGATCCCCAGTGCGCCGGATGCGTCACGGAGTACCAGCGCCGCGGCTCACCTCGACGCGGGCCGAAGTCCGGGTGGGGCCGTGAGTCTGCGGGCAGCCATAGCAACCTGCAGCCATAGCAACCAAAAGACCAAGGCCGGGGTGACCAGGCCAACCTTGCGCTGCGACGCTGCCGACCGCCCGAGTCACATCTCCGCCGAGTTCCGTTGGAATAGCGGGGCGTTGCAGGCGAAGACGCTCACCGCTCCCAGGACCGCGCCGAGGAGGTACCCCGCCAAGACGTCGTGCGGGTAGTGGACGCCGATGAAGATCCGCGAGAACCCTTCGAACAGCGCGAGAAGCACCACGATCGCCGTGATGCGGTGCCACAGCATCGCCAGCGCCACCGCGAAGGCCGCGGCCGTCGCCGAGTGGCCGCTCGGCAAGGACCAGATGCTCACGTCGGCGCAGTTCTCGATCGTGCCGCCCGGGATCGTCATCGCCCGGCACGGCCGGTCCTGCTGGAAGACGTCCTTGACCAACCCGGCGGCCACCCACGCGGCCCCGCCCGCCAGCAGCGGTGCGACCAGCACCGCCAGCCGCCGGTCCGCCCGCCACCACGCGACCAGCGTCAGTAGAGCGAACACCGCCAGCAGCGCCTGGGTGCCGAACAGCGCGAAGGCGTGCACCCAGTGCGGTGTCGAAATCGCCCACTCCGCGATCGCCCGGTACCACTCCGCGCTCAGCTCCAGCAGACTCCGCACCAATCCGACATTACCGACCAGCCGATAGCATCGATGCGGTGAAGGCGCCGAAACGGGACGTGCTGTGGTGGCTCGTCCTGTCACCCTTACTTTCGGCAGAATCCCGACATCCGGGTGGCGCGATCTCGCGCGAAATCGACGCAGCATCGGGTGACCCCGACGGCCGCCCCGTTGGCTACGGATCGTGATCCCGGGTTGCGCGACGGTGTGGACATGTGCGGTGAGGCGGTTGAAAGTTGCTGTCTTTGCCCGCTTTTCGGCGGTTGGTGCGCGTACCCTGACTCGGCCGGATCATCGACTAGGAGGCAGTCGTGCGTTCACTTCTCCTCGTCAGCACCATCATCGCCACGCTCGCATCCCCGGCCCACGCCAGCGAACGGGAGTCGCTGGATCTGCTGCTCCGGTCGGCCGCCGAGCGCGTCACCACATCGGACACGGTGGCGAAGGCCAAGTGGGGCACCGGCCAGCCGATCGACGACCCGGGCCGGGAGCAGCAGGTGCTTGACGCCGTCGCGCGCAAGTCGCTGGAACTGGGCACCGACCCGGAGGAGGCGAAGCGGGTCTTCCGGGACCAGATCGAGGCCAGCAAGCTTGTCCAACGCGCCCTGCACGAGCGCTGGGCGGCGCACCCCGACGAGCGGCCGGCCGAACGCCCCGACCTGGGTGAGATCCGGCCGATCATCGACCGGCTTAACGACGAGATCCTGCTGGAACTGCGCGATACCCGGCAACTGCGCGAACGCCCGGCCTGCGGCGGCCGGCTGACCAGCGCCTTCCAACACACCCGGACCGACCTGCGGCTGAACTGCCTGCACCAGCTCGGCCTGACCCGGGCGATCCCGTCGATCTGCACCCGCCCCTGACCCCAGCACCTGCTCCCATCACCCAGCACCTGCTCCCATCACCCAGCACCTGCTCCCATCACCCAGCACCTGGACCCAGCGCCTGGACCCAGCGCCTGGACCCGGCGTTCTGACCGCAATTTCAATGGAAATCAGAGGTCCGATTTCCATTGAAATTGCGGAAGTTGTCCACAGCCATCGGTGTGTCGTGACCCGACACGCCGATGGTCTTCGATTTCCATTGAAATCGGAGTGGTCAGCGGAAGACGGAGTGGTCAGCGGAAGTCTGCGGCGGGTCAGCGGAAGGCGTGGCGGGGTCAGCGGAAGGCGTGGCGAGGTCTTCTACCCATTCCCGGAAGGTTCTTGGTGGGTGGCCCGTCACCTTTTCCACCGCCGGGGACACCGGCTCCGGGTCGTGGGAGATCCGCTGCCGGTAGGTGAGGGCGCCGTCCGCGAACGCCGTCGGCCAGCCGTTGTGGAGGTCAACACCGACCGCGGCGGCTTGACCTCCAGCGCGCTGGAGGTTCGATGCTTGGGACCAGCACTGATCCCGCAGACCTCGGGAGCGAACCATGCCGGTCGAAGTCGGAATCTTCTTGCCCAGCGCGGCGGAGGCCGAGATCCGCGAGGCGGCCTACCATGCCGTGGACGCCGAGCTGGACGCCATCTGGAGCGGCGACCACCTCGCCAACGGGGTTCCGGCGCTGGACGGCATGCTGGCCCTGGCCACGGCGGCCGCCGTGACCGAGTGCATCGACATCGGCTTCGCCGTCTATCTCCCCGCGCTGCGGCCACTCGTGTGCGCGGCCAAGCAGATCGCGACGCTGCAAAACCTCACCGGCGGCGACCGCCTGCACCTCGGCATCGGCGTCGGCGACCACGACAGCGGCTACGCCGCCGTGGGCCTCGACGCCGCTACGCGCGGCCGACGCACCGACGAGTTCCTGCAGCTCCTGCCGTCGCTGCTGGCCGGCGAGCCGACCGTGCTGCCGCACGGCGCTACCGCGCAGCTCGCCCCGGCTGCCGCCGTGCCGCCGCTGTGGATCGGCGGCTCCGCGCCTGCCGCGCTGCGCCGCGCGGCTTGCTTCGGCGACGGCTGGATCGCCGAGATGCACAGGCCGGACGGGATCCGCACCAAGGCCGCGCGGCTGCGCGAGCTCGCCGAGGAGCGCGGTCGACCGGCTCCGCGCCTGGGCCTCGCGATCCAGGGCAGCCTGGTCAAACGTCCGGACGCCGGTCTGCTCGACCGCTGCGCGGGGAATCTGGCGGAGCTCTTCGGGATTCCGGTCGATGTGGCCCGTGACTACGTCGTAGCGGGGACGCCCGAGCAGGTCGCGGAGCAGCTCGCCGCCTATGCCGAGGTGGGTATCGAGAAGATCGCGTTCGCCGTGGACGGCGACTGGCACAGCTCCTGCGACCTGCTCGGCCAGGTCCGCGAGCTCCTCGATCCGGCGGAGCGACCGAGGTGTCTCAGGTCGAAGTGACGAATCGAGGCTTGGGTGCGCTATCCACCCGGCGCGTTCTTACCGATGCCGGCTAGTGGCGGCCAGTGGGGTGCGGGTCGCACCACGCGGCCCTACTCCACATCGCGCAGCCCAGCCGCGCTCAATCCGGCGGGGCTGGCCCTGCTCGCGGGTATCGACCAGTGGCCGGCGGAGCGTCTTCAACCCCGACCACCAGGGCAAGGGCCTGGCCACCGAGGCTGCCCGCGCAGTCCTCCGCCTGGGCCTCGAGGAGCTCGACCTGCACCGGATCGTCGGCAGGTGCAACGCCCTGAACACCGCCTCGGCGAAGCTGATGGAACGCCTCGCTATGCGCCGCGAGGCCCACTTCATGCAGAGCTCGATCATCAAGGGTGCCTGGCACGAGGAGTTTGTCTACGCGATCCTGCGATCCGAATGGCGGCGCCAGGACTGATCTTTCGACTGGCTCGTGCCGGCTTCCCGCGGCGGGATCTCGCGCCTGGCCGCCGACCGTCCACAGTGGTCAATCTTGGGCGGTCGGCGGATCGCGCGGATCAGTCGGAGAGGGCCTGGTAGACGGTGGTGCGGAAGTCGGTGAAGTGCTGCGACGGCGCGGCGGAGGCCATCGCGCGCTGGGTGAGCAGGATGCCGATCAGGTCCTCCGCCGGATCTCCGAAGGCGGTCGTGCCGAGGCCGCCCGACCAGCAGAACTGGCCCGGCGTGGTCGACAGGTCGACGCGGTGGGTGACGACGGCTTGGCCGAACGCCCAGCCCGCGCTCTCGCCGAGGATCGGCCGCGCATCCGCCTTCTGCTGGTCGGTGAGCTGGTCGGTGCACATCAGCGCGACGGCCGGCCGGGACAGGATCCGCTCGCGCCCGTAGCGCCCGCCGTCCAGCAGCATCCGGTAGAAGGCCAGATAGTCGTCGACGGTCGAGACGAGGCCGCCACCGCCGCCGGGGAATTTCGGCGGGCTGTCCACGGGATCGTCGCGCCGGACGAGCTCGCCGCCCGGCCCGGCCTGGTAGCTCGGCGCGAGCCGGTGCAGTTGGTCGGCGGGCACGTGGAAGCCGGTGTCGCGCATGCCGAGCGGCTCGAAGATCCGCTCCCGCAGGAAGTCCGGCAACGACTTCCCGGAGGCCCGGGCGATCAGCACGCCCAGCACGTCGGATCCGGTGTGGTAGAGCCACTGCTCGCCCGGCTGGTAGGCCAGCGGTAGTTCGCCGAGGCGGCGCATCCACTCGTCGATCGACAGGTCGACGACGTCCAGTCCTGGTGCCAGACCGGCCTCCGACAGCGCCCGGAAGATCGGTGGGTTGCCCAGGACGACGCCCAAGCCGAACCGGAAGGTCAGCAGGTCGCGCAGGGTGATCGGCCGGTTCGCGGGCACCGTCTCGTCGAGCGGCCCGTCGGGCCGGGCCAGCACCCGGCGGTCGGCCAACTCGGGCAGCAGCTCGTCGACCGGGTCGTCCAGCCGCAGCACGCACTCCTCCACGAGAATCAACGCCGCCGCCGCGGTGATCGGCTTGGTGTTCGAGGCGATTCGGAAGATCGCGTCCCGGCGCATCGGCTCGGTCCCGCCGACCGCCAGCGTGCCGAACGCCTCGATGTGCGTCTCGCCGCCTCGGCTCACCGCGGCCACCGCGCCCGGCAACTCGCCCCGGGCCACGTAGCCGTTCATCACCTCGTGCAAACGCGCCAAGCGCTGCTTCGCGAAACCCATGGTCCCTCCTACAACTCCGCCGGTCAGCTGCCGGGAGCAGTCCTGTTGGTGCAGAGGCTGTTTGGGAGCTCGTGCTGCCTGGCGGTTCCGGCGGCAGCCCCATCGGGAGCGGTCTGGTGCCGCCTCGCCAAGCGGTGTGAAGGGAACGGCCTGTACACCTCACTAGACGGCACGAACGGTCCGTTCGCTCCACACCAGCACATTCCAAAACGGCCTCTATCGCGCCAAAAGTACGCGCGGGCACCGACAAAGCGCGAGCGCCCGCCGCCCGCGGTGTTCCAGCATCGTGATCCGGGTGGTGCTCGAAGTGCTCGGCCGGGAGCCGGGCGCGCTGTCCTGGTCTCGGCGCGGTCGGCAGCGATCGCCCAATCATGCAGCCCTCACCAACACCGGGTATTGCCACCTCGGAAGCAATGCCCCAAGATTCCCGTTCAATGGTAAGGGAAGCCTGGTTCTCCACAGAGGACACTTGTCCCAGGCCTTCGGCTGGTGCCCAGCGATCGCGGAGCTCAGCGGCAGCCCGCAGGCCAGCGGCGAGCAGACTCGCCGACGGCGTCTACGACGTGCTCGGCCAGGGCCGCGCCCGCACCACCTCCACCGGCCAGCGGGTGAAGCCGCTGCAGTACAAGATCCCGGCCGGGCAGGTGTACGCGGCCGGCGAAAACGCGTCCACAAGGCGCATCATCGCCTGCTTCCTCGCCATGGCACCAAACCAAAGCGTGATCAAGCGACACCTCACCGAAGACATGACCAATGACACAACTCATCGGACTCAAGAGGCCATGGCGGCCCAAAATGCACGAGACCTGACCTGCGGGAACGCGGCGGCTCTCGAATGCCCTGGCGGCAATCCGCCCCTCCCGCGACATACTGGCGGGATGAGCGAGCGGACCCTGGGACTGATCGGATCGGCGGCCGGTGGCGTGGAGGAGATCCGCCCGGCGCTGATCGAACCCGCGATCGCCCGGGGCTGGCGGGTCGCCGCGACGCTGACTCCGACCGCGGGCTGGTGGCTGCGGGAGTTCGGCGAGACCGAGCGGATCGAGCAGGTGACCGGCCTGCCGTGCCGCGTCGAGTCCCGCTTGCCCGGCGACGGCCGCCCGCACCCGCCGATCGACTGCTACCTGGCATGTCCGGCGACTGCCAACACGGTCGTCAAACTCGCCCTCGGCATCGCCGACAACCAGGCCCTGACCACGCTCGGCGAGGCGATCGGAACCCCGGAGATCCCGGTGGTGATTTTCCCGAAGATCAACATCGCCCAGGTCCGCCACCCGGCGTGGAAGTCCCACACCGAAACCCTGCGCGAAGCCGGGGTGGAACTCCTGACCGGCGACGACTACTGGCCCCTGCATGATCCCAGGAAGAAGCAGGAGATCCCCTGGCTCCAGATCCTCGACGCGGCAGAATCCGCGGTTGCCCGGCGAATCTGACTGCGCTCGAACCGTCCCGTCGCGCGCCAGGCTGCCGAACTGTGATCGAGGACGATCTTCGAGAGTGGCTGTTGCGCAAGCTGATGCGCTGGCCTAACAACAACAGCAACAGAGCAACAACAACCCGAACAACAACGGGAATCAGAACCCGAGCAGCAACGGCCAGCAGGGCGGCCAGGGGGATCGTGCTCACCCTGTGGTGGCAATAGCGGCGAGAGTGGCAATACCGGGCAAAGCAGCGGAGGCCAAAGCACAACACCGGCAGTGGTGGAGGTGGCGGCTACGGTTCCGCCTTCCACATCAACATTGCCAACTGCTGCTGAGAGCTGCCACCCGCGCGGGTCGGCAACGCATGATCCCGCTCCCCTGGTCCATGAACTGTCCGTGCCTTCCGGTCTTGTTCGGGTACGCGACCGGAATGAGCGGGGGTTGATCTCGAACTGAATCAGCCCCCGCTTGTTCGTCAGCGGTTTGCGCCCCCGGCAGGATTCGCGGACACCCGCTTTAGGTTGTTTCCGGCGGGCTTGAGCTCGAACGATGTTGGATGCCCGCCGGGTCAGGGCAGGTGCGCGAGCACGTTGACCACCGTGCCGCTGGGGTCCTCCACGAAGAAGCGACGTACGCCCCACGGCTCGTCGGTGAGCGGATACACGACGCGCAAACCGCGGCGGACGGACTCCGCGTGCGCCGCATCAACTGCCGCCGGGTCGCCGACGTCGATCCCGAAGCGCGGCGCGGGGGTTTCCATGCCGCGTGGCGAGATGATCACTTGAGCCGTGGGGTTGTCCGGCGACCTCAGGCAGAGGACGGGATCTTCCATCGCGATCTCGAGACCGAATACCCCGACGTAGAAATCGCGCGACGCGGCGAGATCGTCCCCGTCGGCGTAGGAAAGGATTCTCCTGATCATCACCGCATTATCGTCGCCGTGCTCACCACCCGGCTTGGACGAATGGAAGCCCTGCCACCAGCGGCACACGCCCTCGAACTGGGCCAGCCCCCGCTCGTCCGTCAGCCTCGCTCCACGGCAGGATTCGGGTCCGATCTGGGAGACTTCGCTTACGGCCATTTCCGGGGTCTTCGCCGTGACCTCGACGGATTCCGGTTGTGGACGCCGGTTTTCGCCCAGAGCGGGCCCTCGTGTCACCTTCGCCAGAACAGGTGGTGGGTCACGCCGCTCGGGCTGGGCACGACCTCGAGGTGGAACCGGTCGAGCAGCTCCTCGGGCGACTCCCAGAGCCGCACCCCGGATCCGAGCTCCACCTGCGAGACCGCCACGTGCATGGTGTCGACGAGGCCGGCGTCGAGGAACTGCCGGATGGTGGTGGCCCCGCCGCCGAGCCGGACGTCCTTGCCTTGCGCCGCTTCCCGCGCCTGTTCGAGGAACCGGCCAATCATCGGTGCCGCAGACCATGCCGCAAGACTCCGCTTGCGGCACTTGTTGCTGGCGTGATCTCCACCGCCCGCACCCGCCGGTCCCCAGTCGCCGCCACCAGGTCGCACTGCACCGCGGGTGCACCAGCACGAGCAGCGGGGTTCGGCGGATCATTGCTGATCTTGCTCCGGCGAAGGACCGTCTTCACCGATGCCGGGGTGTGCCGAACGGATCGCCCCGCAGAACACGGTGCCGACGGTCGCCCGCAGCAGATCGGCCCCGGTCCGGTCGGGTTCGCGCGGCAACTGCGGGGTGAGCAGCCGCTCCAACGCGATCCCGGTAAGCAGCTCAGGCGGGCGCGAAGAACAGCCGGCTGGCCGCCTCCACGATCACGTCAGCACCCGCACCCTCGGAAACTCGGGTAACCGATCTGCGTCGTCGTCGAGCCGGGTCAGCGCGCGAGCCAGTCCCGGTAGGTGGTCTTGGCGATGACGGTGTCGTCCTTGGCGATCAAGGCGTCGCCCGAGGCGGCGGCGAACATGCCGGCGCTGTCGTCGGTGATGACGGTGCGGTGGTCACCACGGGCGGCGAGGGTGATCGTGCCCAACTCGTCGAGCGCGAAGACCTCGGGCCCGGCGACGTTGCGGGTGCCCAGCAGCGGAGCACCCACGGCGACGTCGGCCACGGCCTGGGCGACGTCGGCCGCGGCCATGGGCTGGACGCGCGTGGTGGGCAGGCGAACCGTGCTCTCGTCGGCGGTCCAGGACAGGGCTGCGTCGATGAACTCGAAGAACTGCGTGGCGCGCACGATCGAGTAAGGCACCGGGCCGGCCTTGAGGAGATCTTCCTGCAGCACCTTGGCGCGGTAGTAGACCAGGTCCGGCACCTGATCGGCCCCCACGATCGAGAGGACGACCGCGTGGCCGACGCCGGCTGCCTTGGCAGCCGCCATCAGGTTGTCCATGGTCTTCTGGAAGAACTCGAGCGAGGCGTCGTCGAAGGTCGGCGAGTTCGTCAGGTTGACGACGACGTCGGCCCCTTCCAGCGCCTCGGGCAGGCCCTGCCCGCTGAGCAGGTCCAGACCGGTGGACGGTGAGTGCGGCACCGCCTCGTGCCCGCTCGCGTTAAGGATCTTGACCACCTGCGATCCGATGAGCCCGGTCCCACCGATGACAGCGATCTTCATTTCTCCGACCTTCCCTGTTCTCGCGGTGCGGCTGAGCGCGAGTTCAGTCCGCGCGCGGTGCCCGGCGGTCCGCGCGCCGGACGAGCTCTTCGTCGTCCACGAAGGTGAGCATGGGTTGGCCCGGTTCGCAGAGCATGGTGACGGTGAAGCGCACCGGGATGTCGGCGCGGTTGTTGCCGTCCTGATAGTGGATGACGTCGCCGCCCGGCTCCCAGAACGCCTCGCCAACCCGGACGACGCGCGCCGGCTCACCCTCGAGCTCGAACACCATCTCGCCCTCCAGCACGTAGCCGAAGGCTGGGCCGGAGTGCCGGTGCGGAGGGTTGCCGGGGTCGCCCGGGGGGAACTCGACGACGATGGTCATCGCGTGCGCACCCGCCGGGATGAAGGGCGGCTCCGCCTCCTGCAGCACGGTGATCGCCGACTGCCACCCGTCCGATCGTGGCTTCTGCCCGGCGGTCGTCGACTCGATGTCCGACATGGAAAGACCTCCCTGATGGGGAACGGGGCTTCGGAAAACGCGTGCACGGACCTCCAGGTGAGGAAAGTCAGCTACCCCGCCCCACGCCGCGGGTGCCGTCGCCACCACCTCCTTGCCTGCGAGGTGCCGTGGTCGAAGTGCAGCATCGCGCCCGGCGGCGAAGGCAGAGGCGGAGGTCATCGCTGTGGTTGAGCCCTCGATTGCTCAGGACGTGGAGCCGGGAGGCCGCCGACGCCGTTGAGCGCGTCCTGGAAAGCTAGGCCCGATCGTTCTATGCACCTGAAGTGCACGCACGATCTTCAGGAAAGCCAGTAGAACGTGATCGATCCTTCGAGGTCGCCGACCCGAAGGGCGAGTTGCATGCGAGACATCTCATCCCCTTGTTTAGATGTTTGTCTAACCAGATGACGACCGCAGCTTGCCCTCTTAGTTCGATGCGCGTCAAGATAGAAGCATGTCGAAACAAGAGACGCCGGTCGACAACGCGGCCTTGTGCTGCTCGCCGGTGATGCGGGAGCCACTGACCGCAGATCAGTCGGCGGAGCTGGCTCGGGTGTTCAAGGCGATCGGTGAGCCGGTGCGGCTGCGGCTGCTGTCGCTGATCGCCTCGCACGCGGGCGGGGAGGCGTGCGTGTGCGATTTGACCGGGGCGTTCGAGCTGTCCGGACCGACGATCTCGCACCACCTCAAGGTGCTGCGCGAGGCCGGGGTAATCGAGGGCGAACGACGCGGGACCTGGATCTACTACCGCGTGCGCCCCGAGACCCTGCGGGCCGTCTCGTCCGCGCTGGTGCCCGCCGACGCCGGGACGGTCACCGCGTGACCCGGGCGGCAGAAGCGCCGGTGGTCGCGCGCTTGTCGACGCTGGACCGGTTGCTGCCGGTGTGGATCGGCGCAGCCATGGCGGCCGGTCTGCTGGCGGGGCGCTGGATCCCCGGTCTCGGCCCGGCTCTGGACTCGGTACAGGTCGATGGCATCTCGTTGCCGATCGCGCTGGGCCTGCTGGTGATGATGTACCCGGTGCTGGCCAAGGTCCGCTACGACCGGCTGGACACCGTCACCGGCGACAAGCGGCTTATGGTGTCCTCGTTGGTGCTCAACTGGGTCGTGGGCCCGGCGGTGATGTTCGCGCTGGCCTGGGTGTTCCTGCCTGACCTGCCCGAGTACCGCACCGGGCTGATCATCGTCGGCCTGGCGCGCTGTATCGCCATGGTGATCATCTGGAACGACCTCGCCTGCGGCGACCGGGAAGCCGCCGCCGTCCTGGTGGCGCTGAACTCGGTGTTCCAGGTGGTCGCGTTCGCCGGTCTCGGCTGGTTCTACCTCTCGGTCCTGCCCGGCTGGCTCGGCCTGCCACAGGTCGGGCTGGAGGTCTCGGCGTGGCAGATCGCCAAGTCCGTCCTGCTTTTCCTCGGCATCCCGCTGATCGGCGGGTACCTGACCCGCAAGCTCTGCGAACGCGCCAAAGGCCGGGACTGGTACGAAACCCGGTTCCTGCCCAAGATCGGACCCGTGGCGCTGTACGGGCTGCTGTGCACCATCGTGATCCTCTTCGCGCTGCAGGGCGACCAGATCACCAGCCGACCGGTCGATGTCGCCCGGATTGCCGTGCCGCTGCTGGCCTACTTCGCGATCATCTGGGCCGGATCGTTCGCGCTGGGCAAGGCCATCGGTTTGAACTACGAGCGGTCGGTGACGCTGTCGTTCACCGCAGCGGGCAACAACTTCGAACTCGCCATCGCGGTCGCCATCGCCACCTTCGGCGTCACCAGCGGCCAAGCCCTCGCCGGGGTCGTCGGCCCCCTGATCGAAGTGCCCGTGCTGGTCGCCCTGGTCTACGTCTCCCTGGCCGCCCGCCGATGGTTCACCACCACGCCTACCGCCCCAACCGAATCCGAGCGCGCCCGCACCGTCTGAACATCCTGGAGTGATCGTGTCCCGCACCCCCGAAGTCCTGTTCGTCTGCGTCCACAACGCCGGACGCTCCCAAATGGCCGCCGCCCTGCTGCAGCACCACGCCCAGGGCAAAGTAGCCGTGCGTTCGGCCGGATCAGCCCCGGCGCAGACCCTCAATCCCGCTGTTCTCGCAGTGATGGGCGAGCTCGGTCTCGACCTTTCGGCGGAGTTCCCAAAGAAGCTCACCACCGACGCCGTAGAAGCTGCCGACGTGGTGATCACCATGGGTTGCGGTGACTCGTGCCCGATCTTCCCCGGCAAACGCTACCTGGACTGGCAACTCGACGACCCCGCCGGAAAAGGCGTCGACGACGTCCGCGAAATCCGCGACGACATCGACCGCCGCGTCCGCGACCTGCTCGCCGAACTGACTCCCCGCACCGAGGACGACCGGTGACCGCAGCGGACCGGCCGCCGGAGGAGGAGACTGCGCCGACGAGCCTCCGACGCTGGAACTCGCGCGCGTTGAGGCGGGCCGCATCACGTTGGGGTACTCGTGATCAACCCGAGTGGCCTGGCAGCTTCCCCTACCGCCGAACACCCACCATGTTGAACATGCGTTCGAGTGCTCGCCGTGGGCGACCCGGGCGCGGGCTTCGGTTCATCGTGACTAAAGGCGATCTCCATCGCGCTTCTCGCGATGACACTCAGTCGGTTACCCTTGTGTAACAAACCGGCCAAACCCGTCATGAGTACCGTATGCCTGATGCCACGCAACACAATGTGAACGGTGCGCCGTGTCACCGAAGGCTAGACCCTGCCGAGCTCCGGAACACCCGCCTGAGGCTGCTGCGCGAAGCATACCGGCGTGGCGGAGACCACGCAGCTGTCCTGTTCGATACTGAGTTCTTGGGCGATGCCGACAAGCCGACGGTTATGGAAGCGATCCTGCGGGCTGCGCTCACGGTCGGCGGTGCTGACTTCTGTGATCTGCAAGTACACGATCGGCAAGAGGGTGCACTGCGGATCCGGGCACAGCACGGCTTCAGGCCCGCGTTCCTGAGCTTCTTCGCAAGCATCACGACCGGCCATCCCACCGCCTGCGCCAAGGCACTGGTCACCCGCACGCCTGTTCTGGTCGACGATGTCACCCGCAGCCCGATCTTCGTCGGACAGCCGACGCTGGCCCCGATTCTCGACGCCGGGATCCGCTCCGTCGCCTCGTACCCGCTACTGGACGGGGGACCGCAGCCGCTCGGTGTGCTGTCGTTGCACTACAGCCGCCCTGGGTTCGGACGCGGAGCCCCCGAACTCGTGGCACTCGGCGCCGCCACGGCACTCAAACACTTTCCTCCCGACGGAGATGGCCCCGGCCACTGGTATAACTTCACACTGTGACGGCTTCCGTCACGGCTCACCCACTTACTAACGCCGCTTCCGGCGGAGCAACATTGCAGTGCCTTGGGATCGAACCCAGAACCCGCGGATCTCGTTTCCCTGATCTACAAGGCTTTCCGTTGTCTGCCAACATCTTTGAGCGTTATTCAGGCAGCGGGTGATCACCCCAAAATAGAGCAACGACCCCAACCAGGTAAGATCGTTTTCTCCCAAAGAAGACGACTTAAAGGTAGGGCCGTTGCGTTATCAGTCTACTACAGGGCTTGCTGCTGACCAGATCGAGGAGCTTGTCGTGCGTATCTGGCAGATCGTCCAGGGTCGCGGCAAGCAACCGTGGCCTCTGACGCAGGGCAAAGGCAAGATCACTGTGTGTTGCGCCCCGCAACTTGGAGTGACAGGACGGGGAGTGTTCGTGTACGGTCGATAGCCAGTCGCAACGTGCCGCCCGGGATAGGCCGGGCATGACGCAGCAGCCACGGCCCGATCAGTCCTTCCAGCTTCGCTACATCGACATTTTCCAGTGCGCGCCGGATCGTGGACGTATCCGGGACACGGAAAAACCCGCGGAACCAGCACCATCGTCCACCTATTTTCCGCAGTAACGACGCCGGCAGATCGGCGACCTGGTCGGCGATCTGCCGGAAATTCGACGCGCCCGCCAGCACTGCGATCAACGACGCCGCGAGAAGGAACGCCAAACTGTACACACGGCCCTTCCGCTTACGGCGATCCGGCACCTTGCCGAGCAACTTCATCAGTTCCGCCAGATCGGCATCGTCACCGTCGGCGCTACCCGGAAACGACGCCCATGACGAGCCATGAGAAAATGACAACGGATGGCCTTCTTCTGGAGTTTGGTTTTTCGCGATTTCCATGATCCCAGAAGGAGGCCATCCTCCATCTCCCGGCCCAGCACGCCAACCCGGCCGGCTACCCTACGAGCCGAGTTGATCACTCCGCGCGATCTTGCCTTAGCCCTGCCTCTGACGGTGGGACTGTATCGGGCTATCGTGATCACTTTGGTGTATGTCCGACAGAATTTAAACCAGGCAGCTGTCGGCGATTTATTCGGTCTGAGCCAGCCGACTGTATCGCGGATCTATCGAGGGATTCTTCCCTTGATCGGGGAGGCATTATGTCTGCACATTCCAGATCTCAAGGATGCCATCCGTGGCCGACTCGTCCTGGTCGACGGAACCGATGTCCCGACCGGCAACCGCGCTGGTCACGAGGTCAACTACTCCGGCAAGCGCCGCCGCGCAGGCCTCAACATCCAGATCGCAGCAGATACCGATGGTGACCTGTTGGGAATATCCGCGCCGATGCGCGGCTCGATGCATGACCGCAAAGCATTCGACGAGTGCGGTTGGGAAGATCGCCTCTCGGACACCCCTACTATCGCCGACCCCGCATACCAAGGGACTCACGCGATCACTCCACGCAAGAAACCCAAGGGCGGTGAACTCTCCACAAACGACAAGGCGAACAACAAGACCATCTCCTCAATACGGTCTGCCGTCGAGCGATGCATCGCCCACGTAAAGAACTGGAAAATACTCGCCACCGGCTATCGGGGACGCCTCGCCGAACTGCCTACCATCATCCGCATTATCGCAGCGCTCGAATTCTACCGCCTTGGGTGGTAACGCTCGTGAATAACGCTCTTTGGTTACCTGCACGAATCTCAGATGCGTACTTTGCTTTGCCTGCTGAATTTTGACATTGATTGCGGATGATTCTTGCCAATTACTTGGCAACCGGGTTCAGGACCACGTACGGGGTCCCAGTGGATGCTTGCCCCCGGACAGCACCTGGAGCTTCGGCACTGCCGGGCGGAGCATCACTCGTGGAGATCTTCCTAGTCGGCCTTGATCACGTGGCCCGGGTGGAGCTTCCGAAGGCGGGAGGCAAGGCGTTGCGCCGCAGGACGCCGTGAGTGTTTGTGGGCGCTATAGCACCCACAAACACTCACGGGTGTACTTCCGCCACGCGCGGTGCCCCAACCGCTGGGCACCCCGCAGCCGACCACCACCGCGGTCTCCAGCGGCAGCGGCCTCGCCCCCATGAGAGGAGCCACCGTGCCGCTTAGAGTAGGCCGCCGACGTCGCTGTCGTTTCGGGTGACCTTGATGAATCCGGTCAGAACCCCTTGGGCATCGCGCTGGGCTGTGATCACCACGTGCGCCCAGAACTGGGTGCCGTCCTTACGCACCCGCCAGCCGTCATCGACATAAAAGCTCGCCTCGGCGGCCTGCTCCAGCTCCGCCTGCGGATACCCGGCAGCGACCAGATCCGCCGGGTAAAAAACCGAGAAGTGCCGACCGATGATCTCATCGGGCAGGTAACCCTTCATGCGCTCGGCATCCGCGTTCCAACTCGTGACCATGCCGTCCGCATCGAGCGCGAAGATCGCGTAGCGGCGATTCGTAGACGTGGCCGCCCCCTCAACTTCCAAGCTTGGTTCCAGGCTCACCAGGAACCCCGATCGTTACCTTGCCCATACTGCGCCCGGAGCGCGATCTCTTCCCGGGGCTTTCATCCTGGTTTCACCGACCTACGAGCCGCTCGCACCCCAATCCCAGCGCCCGCTGTGGCGGATGCCGCGACCACGCACCGGACATCGTTTCGTCGGTCCCAGTTTGCCCAAAAAGTGACATACTGGACATCAGAGAGATCGGGTGTGGTCCTTATGCAAGGTCGCGGCACCTCCGACCAGCAGCAGCCGTGGGGAAGCTCTAGGGCATGCGACAGCCTCGGTAACCTCGACGCAGCACTACAGGGCCATCCGGCGATCGAGCAGGCCAAGGGCATGCTGAAGCTGGCCTTCGGACTCGATGACCACGACGCACTCGAGCTGCTCGCCGGGATGTCGCACGACACCGGTACGGACATGCGTGACGTGGCTCAGACGCTTGTAGAGCGGGTCACGGGCGCAGCGAGCGCGTCGACCGTGAAGAGCGTAAGCGCCCGCGTCCTTGAGGAGTGGAACCGACTAAAGGAAACCTAACCCTGAACCTAACCCCCGCCTTGCAAAGGCGATCAAGTGCCTCGTCTACCTCAGCGGCTGATCGAACTTCGCTGGTCGACGTGCCGCTTGCGGTTAGTTGCCGTTGTTCTTCGTTGGTGTTGGTCCCCGCGTGCCCCGGATGTGCCCCATGCGCGTCCGAGGCACATTGCGCTGCGCGAATTGCCGATGGACTGACTGCCTCGCGCTTCGCACGTAACCACAAGCGGGCGACCACGCACGCAGCGGGGCCCAGCACCGTTTCTCAATGGCTCGCCCAGGCGACCAGTGGAGTCAGGACATCCGAGGTCCAGATCACCATGTCGGCGGCTTTTGCGGGGCTGCCTGCCTTCCGCTCGCGCCAGGCCGGGGCTGCCGGCCTTTCCGCTCTCGCCAGGCCGCCGTCGTTGGGCGGTCGGGACCGGTGAGCGCAGCGGGCCGCACACCCGGTCGGCCATCGACGGCTTGACCGGGCTCGCATACAGGAAGGTCAGCGGCCTCGTCCTGGCTCGCATACAGCAGGCAGGCGGCCCCGCAGGGGCCGCCTTGATGAAGTAGCGAAAGTTTAAACACACGTGAGCTGAGTCCTGGTGGTCTCGGCGCAGGCTTCTGGTTGACGCCGACGGCTATGGTGGTCACGTGGCTGCTCCCCATCCAGCATCGAACGCGAGCCCGGCTCCGCCGCCAGCTGACGCTGCGGGTATCCGGGCGTGCCTGACGCCACGAGTGGCTGCCGAGTTTGACGCGGAATGGGGGCACGTTCTCGATCGCGCGAAGCAATCACACGATCTGACCGAGGTGTTTGAGCTGCTGCACAAGTGGCGGCACCTCGCCCATGCCGAGCAAGTTGCCCCTGGCTCCTACTTTCGGCTGCTGGCCAAATCTGAGCAGATCACCAGTACCGGCCAGAATCCCGATGCCGCGCCGTTGGAGGACATGCAGGCCGTGATCCGGCAACGGCTGGGCCGCTAGGTGTATCAACTCGTTCCCGATAGCGCCGTAGTGGCGCAGGTCGCCGCATTGCCCTATGACGCCTTGGCCGCCTACGCCGACGTGCTTGAAGTCCTGCAGCTCACTCCCTGGAACGGCAAGCCACTGCACGAGGCCAATCCCGATGGCGCCGTTCGGCGCTGGGACTTCGGCCCCGGCCAAGCGGGCCAGGTGATCTACCTGATCCTCGACGAGCGGCAAGAAGTCCACCTATTGCTCGTGCAGTGGCTCGAACTCTAGGAGGAAGTGGCAGAGCCTCGTCGGTGCTTCCGGTCGATGGGCGCTTTCTCGGGTCCGCCTGACCTGGCTGCTCGTGCCAAGGACATCGTGCGGGAGAGTTGGGACGGGGCCGAACACTTTGAGCGCTGAAAGGTTTGAGCGCTGAAGGGTCGATTCCCTCGTCCGCGCTCGTGGTTGTACACCGGCCCGGTGGTTGGGGCGCTGGAGGTCAATCCCACGCGGGACACAGCTCGCATCGGGAAGAAGGCTCCTCGTTCGTTGACCTTGGAGGAACGCGTTCAATGGCTCTCTCAGCTCGAATCGGATCAGAAAACTTTCCGGTTGGGACCTTCCTGATCTGTCGCGCTTCATGCTCGCCACCGGGGTGCGTATCGGTGAGGCGCTGGCGGTCTACTGGCATGATGTTGACCTCGATGCAGGTTTGTGCTCGGTTGACTACGCCGTCGTCCGAGTCAAAGGCCAGGGGTTGATCAGGAAGTCCACCAAGACCGGATTCGGGGAGCGAACGCTACCGCTGGCCTCCTGGACTGTGGAGATGTTGCGTCGGCGGTTCGCGGAGACCGGTGCACAGGATGGCCCGGTGTACCCGGACAGTCTCGGCGGTCTTCGTGACCCGTCGAACACCCGGCGGGTGCTGCGTGAGACCCGAGGCAGTGAGGGCTTCGCCCGGGTGACTTCGCACGTGTTCCGCAAGACCGCCGCGACGATCTTGGACGAGGCGGGGTTGTCAGCACGGCTGATCGCTGACCAGTTCGGGCACTCGCGGCCGTCTATGACGCAGGATGTGTACATGGGCAGGAAGGCCGTCAGCAGGCAGACGGCGGACGTCTTGGAACGCTCCCTGGAGAGCTAGGCCGGAGCTAGGCCCGCTCGAAAGGTGCACCAAAAGTGCACCGGACGATCCCCAAACAAGAAACCCCAGGTCTGTGACCTGGGGTTTTGGTGGGTCGCCTGGGGATCGAACCCAGAACCCGCGGATTAAAAGTCCGCTGCTCTGCCAGTTGAGCTAACGACCCGCGTGTATAAGGTTACAAGGTCCGGTCGATCTTGTGCGGTGATGGTCGCAGCTTCTTCGCCGATGAAGATCACACTGCGGGCGGATCACCCGTCGGCGCGTAAGGGTTTCCCCTCCCTCCGCCCGTTCCGCGCGGCGGACCCGCCGGGCGAGTCACTCCCGGCTGATGTCGCAGATCGTCCACTGGCGGGGTGGGGCGCGGTGCCCTCCGAAGGCCCCGGACAGCGCTGCCGACCCGACCGAACGAGATCGGTCGGCATCTGATCTGCAGGTCAGAACATGGTTGATTTTTCTCCACATCGCTCGGAGCAACCTCGGCTCCAGACGCACGTCTTCAGGACGAAAGCGAGAAACGCTCAAGGGCTAGACGAAAGGGAACAGCATGTTGGTCAACCGGACTCGGACGTTGGGCGCGATCGCTGGACTGCTCGGCGGTGCTCTGCTCGCCGGATGTGGTCAGCCGGCAGCGGCCCCGGCTGCGCAGGACGGCGCCACCCAGGCCGCCGGGGTCGCACCCGGTGGATCACCGATCCAGGCCGGCGGCTCCACCAGCACCCACAGCGATCAGCAGCGCACCGACGGCGACGACAGCCGCCAGACCGCGAGCACCGACGCCAACCGGCAGCCCACCAGCACCAACGGCGCACGTCAGCCCACCGGCACCGAGTGCTCCGCCAAGGACTTCAAGGTGGACCTCAACGTCCAGCCCAGCCGGCCCGGCGTCTTGCTGATGGCCGTGTCGAACACGTCCCAAAAGGTTTGCAAGCTCAACGGCTGGGCGGCCGTCGCGCCCGTGGACATGTCCGGCGCCCCGCACACCGACGTACCGGTCCAGAAGGTCGAGATCCCGGGCGGTCCGACGGAGTTCAGCCTCAACCCGGGCCAGACCGGCTTCGCCGGGGTGCTCATCGAGCGGGGTGACAAGGCCGACCCGGACACCGTGGTCGCGACCGGCTTCAACGTCACCCTGCCGGGCGCTGGCGGGCCGGTGAACGCGAACATCATCGGCACGGACGGCACCCAGACCGGCAACGGCAGCCTCTACGCCGAGTTCCCGGTCAAGGCGGTGAAGGTCGGCACCCTCCAGCCCGTCTCCCAGGGCGTCACCGTCTTCGACTGATCCGAACGGTGCGAGGCGCCCTCGGTCGAGTTGCCCGGCCGGGGGCGCCTCACTTCGGTCAGGCGGCCGTACAGGTGGCGCGGCTCTGGGAGGCCGCGATGTGGGCGCCCTCGCCGTCGGCTCCGCCAGTCCTTGCCGCAGTTGTGCGGCTTGCCCGACAGCTTGCCCTGGTCGATGGCATACTCCCCGAGGTCCACCCACTTGCCCCGGTTGGCGACCTGCTTGATGTCCTCCACCCCGACGACGTTCGCGCCGCCCTGCTCGAAGGAGTTGAAGACTCGAGTAGTGTGCGCGGCGGTCGCTCCGACGTTGCGGCGGTCGCTGTCGTTCGGGATGTAGACCGAGGGCTTGCAGCTGCCGACCGTCGCCCTGTCCGACACGTCGAAGGACCGCTTGGCGAAGGTGCCGGTGTCGGACGTGCCAGCATTGGCAGGACATGGGCTTCGCGTCGAAGGTGTCCCGGCAGCCACCGGTCGCCTGCGCCGCCGTTTCGGATGTACCAGCCCTCGGTGCCGTCCGCGCAGGAGTGTCGTCGTCGTTCTGGAGGAGGCCGGCGATCAGCAGCGGGACGCACAACAGCACCAGACCCGCCACGCCCGCGGCGGCCACGACCGGCTTGGACACCCGGTTTCCGGGACGTGCCGGGACGTCGGCGGACTTGGCGGTCTTCGCCGCGGCTACGGGCTTGGCCTGCGTCTTGGTCGCGGTCGCCGTCGCGGTTTCCGCCTCGACCGGCCGTGGCCTCGCCGGCCCCGGCGTCGGCGACCGGCTCGGCCAGGGCGAATTCCATGACGGCGGGCATCATCTCGGTGTCCGCGTTGGATTTCCACAGCTCGCGTTCGGCCAGGTAGGCGACGCTGCTCTCGCTGGCGCCGTAGGCCTTTTCGCAGGGTGGTCACCGTCAGTGGGCTGATCTTCGCTGCCGCTCGGGCTCATCTCTCGCTTCCCATCGGTTGAGTCTTCCCACCCGCACCATCGCCAGCCACTTCCGCCGGGTCGGGATGCGCGGTTCGCGCTGCGGAGCCGTCTAGTCGGAGCGGATCGCCACCAGGCCTTGCACTGAGCGTCGTCAAGATCAAGCGGCAGGACAAGTAACCCAATACAGGGACAGGCGTCAACGAAAGCGCGCCTCGGTGTTCGGAACTCGCAAGGGTTCCGGGCGGGGTGTGGCGCGACGCAGGCGGAATCGGTTCATCTTGACGCATGGCACTTTCCCCATTGGACGGTCCGACTGGCGGCTACCGCAACGCACCCACCGCGGCACCGGGAGTCGGGTACGAGTCGGTAACGCCGTCGGCGTGGACACCACCTGCCGGTGGTGTGCTTTCCTTCGACCGAACCCAGCTGCGGCGCGCGGTCGCGTTGTTCCAAGCAGCCGCAGCATCTGCCAGAAGCGCAGCCGGAAAGGCGCCGCGGGTCGCAGGACAGGGCCTGTCTCCGTGGGGAGGTGATCCGCTGGGGTCAGCGTTCGGCAGCAACTACCAGGACCCGGCCGAACAGGCCTGCACAGCCCTGGACGAACTGTCCGACCTGCTCGACGGCGTCGTCGATCGGCTCGCCGCCGTCGGGCGGAACTTCGCCGAAACCGAAGCGCAGAGCGTCGAGCTCGCCCAGAAGTCGCAGGTCGATGGCCGCAACTGAGGTACCGCCCAATGTCCAACGCCTGCTGGAGGTCCTGGTCGGCAACGACTGGCCGGAAGGCGACCCGGACGACCTGCGTGCGATGGCCACCAGCTGGTGCGAGGTCGCCGAGCACCTGAACGGCGTTGTCGATTTCGTCAACAAAGGCGCGGCGCGGGTTGCTCTCGCGCTGACCGGGGAGACCGCGGAATCGTTCCGTGCGTTCATCGCGCCGTTCCTCGGCGATGACGGCTACCTGCCGCAAATGATTCTGGCAGCCTCCGGCTTCGCCGACGCGCTGGAAGGGATGGCGCTGGCGATCGAGACGCTGCGGATCATCATCATCGAGCTGCTGGTCATCCTGGCAATCGATATCGCGGCGCTGATCGCCGCCGCGGTGGTCACCTTCGGCGCCTCGATGGCCCTCATCCCGGCGAAGATGGCCGCCACCCGGACGACGCTCACGACTGTTCTCCGAAAGGCGATCACCGAGTTGCTGGCCCACCTGGCGAGCTCGGTGTTCGACCAGGTCGCGGTCACCTTCTTCGCACAGTTCATCCAGATCTGCCAGAGAAAGCGGAAGGGCTTCGACGGCGGGATGCTGGCGATCGCCGCGCAGAACGGAGCGGTCGGTGGAGCGGTCGGCGTCGGCGCGGGGGCACTGGGCAACGCGATCAAGGTCAGCGGTGCGAAGGCGCTCAGCGGCGAGGTACCCGGAACGCACCTGTTCGACGGATCGGCCGCGAACACCTGGCAAGGCGCAACGGCCAGGTTCGGAGCCAACCTGCCGGTGCACGCGGCATGGGGCTCGGCCGTCGGCGCGGCGGAAGCGGCAGCGCAGGACGCCGCATCGGGCGCGAGCGGGGACGAGGTGTACGGCGCGGAGAACGGTGCGTTCATCGGAGCGGTGGACGCGGCGAGGGGATCGTTCAACCCGCACGGGAAGTTCTCCACGTCGACAGGCGTCTACCTGGACAAAGCCCTGAACATCCCATGGCGGGACAAGGACACGTCCCAGCCCGGCCCGAACCCGAGCGAATCCCCGTCCCGCCCCAACACCCCGGTCCCGACGACATCGGAACCGCCGAAGCTCCCGGGAGCACCCAAGGAGGACTGGACCGCCTGGACCGGCGAAACCATCGAAGCGCTGAACCGCTAGCCACCTGACGCCGTTGAGGGTCGTGAGTGCTTGATCCGGCAAGAACCGGTTTTCGCACTCACGACCCCATCGCACGTGGCGACGGCCAGGACCTTACTGCTGGAACCGGGCGGCCTTGACGGCAGCGACGAACGTCGACCACTGCGCGCGATCGGCGGTGAAGTACCCGGCGGCGCGGTCCTTGCTGTCCCGGACCGCCGCGCCGTCTTGGATCCGGCCAACCTCTAAGCACGCAGTGTTGTTGCTGGAGTAACGGGACTTGCGCCATCCAGTCGGCTGTTCCATCACTGTGCGTTCTCCTCGGCTCTAACGGTGCATGCAGCGATTAACTCCATCGAGTCGCCGGGAGTCATCGATGCAGCCCGGAGGGTACTCAGTGCTTCCGAATAGGTGGTTACGACACCAGGTGAGGTGAGGAACGCGGCGAAGCCGAGGTGCTCAAGATGCACCAGTGGCGGCGCCTTCGGGAACTCGAACAGCATGAACTGGCCGCTGTGCGCTGGCGTCCATCGCGGCGGCAGCATCGAGACGATCCGAATGGTCACGTTGCTGAGTTCCGCGATCTTCTGCATGTGGCGGTACTGGTCGGCCATCGCCTCGGGACCCACGATTGGTGCGGTCAAGGCACTTTCCAAAATCAGGGCCTCAAAGGTAGGAGCCTTCCGCGAGCTGAGGATATCTCGTCTGGAAGCACGCATCGCAACACGCGTTTCGAGTTCGCTCGGGGACCAGTCGACCATGACAGCGCGGGTGTACTCCGGTGTCTGCAGGAGCCCTGCCCTCGCAGGAACTTTAGCGCCGCATCCTGGAAGCCCTGGACTAGGCTCCACTCAAGACATCAACATTGTCCACAATGGATTATTCGTTGCCGGCGAAAACAGGCCCGAACCATGAACATCACAAACTGCCTTCGGCGTCACCGCACTTGCCCGAAAGGGCAAGTCGATATGTTGATTCGCAACCACGTTATGGCATGCACGTCTTCAGGGATGAGAGATTGCGAAGCGCTCGGTGCGCACTACGAAGGGATTCACCATGATACTCAACGAGACTCGGACGATCGGCGCAATCGCCGGACTGTTCACCGGGGCGCTCCTACTCGCCGGATGTGGTCAGTCGACGCAGGCTCCCGTGCCTTCTTCGGGCGGCGTCAGCACGCCCGCTCCGGCCGCTGGAATCCCCGCCGGCGATTCGAGCAGCACGCCGGCGAACGAGCCGGCTCCCTGGACCCACGCGGGCGGCCATCAGATCGACAACCCCGACTGCACGGCGTCGGACATGAAGGTCGACCTGCAGACCCAGCCGAGCCGCCCCGGCGTCCTTCTGATGGCCGTGACGAACAAGTCGGAGAAGACCTGCGACGTCAGCGGCTGGGCGGACATCACCCCCACCAACATGTCCGGCGCGGACTCCAAGATCCCGGTGGAGAAGGTCAAGATCCCGGGCGGCCCGACGCAGTTCGAGCTCGCCCCGGGCAAAACCGCGTTCGCCGGAGTGCTCCTCAACCTCGGCGACAAGGGCGCCGACGTGACCGTCACCGGCTTCCAGGTCACCGTGCCGGGTGCCGCTGGCACGGTGGACGCCAGCTTCCTCGACACCGCGGGCAAGAGCGTCGATCCCCAGATCCCGCTGAAGTCGTTGAAGGTCGGTACCCTCCAGCCCGTCGCCCAGGGCGTCACCGCGTTCTGATTCGATGACACCAGCGAGGCGCACCCGCGACCGGGCGATCCGTCGCGGGTGCCTCGTTTTGTCCGTCGGATCAGGTTGGGGTGCAGGCGACGCAGCGTGATCGCCGGTTCTGCGATTCGTCGAACGTCGAAGTCCACATCGGACACTGCAGCACCGCACTTCCCGGAACTCCAGCGCCGCATCCCGGAAGCCCTCCGCCACCTCTAGCGGCACCTGCCCCGGGCCCGAACGCCGATGCTCCGACCTGCGGCGGACGAGCCCTGCGGGCCGGTCGGTGCGCCCCCTCCCCAGGCACCGACCGACACGGCCTCAGCGCCGGGACAGCACCCACCACGCCCGCACGGCGGCGAAAACGAGGATCGCGGCACCGACCACGCTGGTGACTTGCACGCCGAAGGTGAAGGCGTGCGCCGCCGACTCCTGCAGCGCGATACCCTGCTCCACCGGCAGCTCGTTCGCCACCGACAACGCTCCGCCCAGGGTGTCCCGCACTGTGTCCACAATGGATTCCGGGATCCCGGCGAGATCGACTTTCCCGCCGGTGGCGGCGGTCAGCACGCTGCCGAGGATCGCGGTGCCCATCGCGGCGCCCAGCTCGTAGCCGGTCTCCGAGATCGCCGACGCCGCGCCCGCGTTCTCGGGGGCGACGCTGTTCATGATCGTGTCGTTGGTCGCGGTCTCGGTGATGCCCGCGCCCAGGCCGACGACCATGAACGCCACGACCACCAACCAGACCCCGTCCTGCGCCGGGAGCAGCACCATCAGCAGGTAGCCGAGCGACGTCGCGAGGATCGCCGCACCCAGCAGCTCGGCCAGCCGGACCCGGCGGATCAGCCGGACGGCCAGCAGCGACCCGACCACCGACAGCGCGATGCCCGGCAGCAGCGCGAACCCCGCGCGCAGCGGGCTCATGCCCAGCACGAGCTGCAGGTACTGGGTCATGAAGAAAACCGAGATCAGCAGCACCGGGAGCAGGAGGGCGCCGAGCGCCGCCCATTGCTTGCGGGTAATCCGAGGCGAATTCAGTTTGATCATCTTCTGCTCGAGTTCATCTATACCGTCCAGACGGTATAGTAACCGTCCGGACGGTACAGTACCACCCATGTCAGCCACCAACACCCGCGACCGCATCCTCGACGCGCTCCAGCGGATCCTGGTCCGGCAAGGCACGGGGGCGGTGACCCTCGAATCGGTCGCCGCCGAGGCAGGCGTGTCCAAGGGCGGCCTGCTCTACCACTTCCGCTCCAAGCAGGCGATGCTGCAGGGACTCGTGCAGCGGCTCGGCGAATCCGCCGAAGCCGAGTTCGAGCAGGCCGGCAGGGTCGGCGTGGACGTCGTCCGGTACTTCCTGGAGGCCTCGCAGCCCGCCTCGGACGAGGAGATGGCGCTGTACTGGTCGGTCATAGCGGCTCTGCGCAGCACCGAAGAGCTCAGCGAGGCGGACACCGAGGTGCTGGCCAGGGTCTTCGCCCACTGGTCGAAGCTGCTCACGGACTACATCGGCGACCCGGTGCTCGCCGAGACCATCCGCCTGGTCGGCGACGGCCTGTACCTGAGCGCGCTGTCCGGCCTGCCCAGCCCTGAGCCGAAACTGCTGCAGCAGGTCTTCGACCGTCTGCTGGAACAAGCAGCCGAAACCCGCCGAACCCGAGCCTGAACCGAGGTGAGGGGCACCCTTGAGCAGGGTGCCCCTCACCTCGGAAGGTTCACCGGGCTTTGGACGGGAAGGCGTTGGTGCGGGCCGCGATCGTGGTTGCCAGTACCGGCAGCAGGAGGACCAGGAGCGCCCAGGGGAAGGCTTGGGGCCCAGTCCGGCCAGGATGAGGCCGCCGATCACGCCGCCTGCTGCCATGGCCGCGTTCCAGAGGGTCACCAGCATCGCTTGGGCCGCGTCCGCCGCTTCCCCTCCGGCGTTTCCCGCCGCCGTTTGGAGCAGGGTCGGGACGCCTCCCCAGCCCAGGCCCCACAGCGTCACCGCGACGTAGACCAGGGTTGGGTTTTCCGCCATGAGCGCCAGGAACGTGGCCGCGAGCGCAACCAGGATCGTGCTGGCGATCGTCAGGGTTCGCAGCCGGCGGTCGATGTGGGCGCCCACGATCCAGATGCTCACCATCGATGCGATGCCGAAGATCAGCAGGACCAGGTCGACGGAGCCGCCCATGCCCAGCCCGGCGAGGAAAGTGGCGATGTAGGTGTAGAGGATCGTGTGGGCCAGCACGAAGACCAAGGTCACGAACAGGATCGGTGCCACGCCGGGGACGCCGAGGGTCCTGAGGATCGGGATCGCGCCGCCCTGCCGCTGCCCGGGGAAATCCGGGACCAGCGCGACGATCCAGGCGATCAGGACGACTGCGAGCACCGACATGACCGAGAACGTCACCTGCCAGCCCAGCAAACCGCCGAGGAAGGTCCCGGCCGGTACGCCCAGCGAAAGCGCGAGCGGAATTCCCGCCATCACCACCGCAATCGCCTTGCCCCGCAGGTGTTCCGGCGCCACGCGGCGCGCATAACCCGCCAGCAGCGCCCAGACCACGCCCGCCGCCACGCCGGCGACGAACCGGCCCGCCATGGTCAGCGGGAAGTACGTCGAGACTGCCGTGACCGTATTGGCGACCGCGAACCCCGCCACCCCGACCAGCAGCAGGCGCTTGCGCCGCCACCCCGCGGTGGCCGCGGAAAGCGGGATCGCCGCGACGGCCGTCCCGATCGCGTAAATCGTCACTGCCTGCCCCATCGCGGACTCGCCGACCCCGAGGCCGGCGCTCATCGCGGGCAGCACACCAGCGGGCAGCGCCTCGGTCAGGACCGTGACGAAAGCGGCGGTGGCCAGCGCCAGCAGCGCGCGCAGCGGAAGTCGTCCAGCATCCAGGAGTTGCGTGCTGCGATCAGTCATGCCGCATATGCTCAAACCATCACACTGATGTGAAGGTCAAAGCGACTGGACGTGAGGTCGAGCACATGCTCATCGGAGAGCTGTCGGAGCGCACCGACACATCCCGCCGACTGCTGCGCTACTACGAGGAGCAGGGCCTGATCGTCGCGAACCGCTCCCCGAACGGCTACCGCGACTACGACGAGTACAACGTGGACCGCGTGCTGCAGATCCGCGGGCTGCTCGACGCCGGGCTGCCGACCCGCATCATCAAGCAGATCCTGCCGTGCCTGGACAAACCCCGTGTTATCTACTTCCCAGACGCGACACCGGAGATGATCGCCACCCTGGAACTCGAACGCGACAGGATGACCGACCGAATCAGGTGCCTGACCCGGAACAGGGACGCCGTAACGGAATATCTCGACGCGGTCCTGGAATACAGCCACACCGGCGAGATCCCGACCCCAGCCCAGTCGGGTCAAGGGTGAAGGGCGCCTTTGGGCCAGTCAGGGAGCAGTCAGGGATGTGGCGAGGCCGGGATGTGTTCGGGACGAGCCGATCCTGTCGACGCGGCGAAACGGCGTGACGGTCGCGTGGGTGGGGGCGATTTCGCGCGAAATCGTCACCTTGCAGGCGTGGCTGGAGGCGATTTCGCGCGAAATCGCCGCCACTGCCGTAGGGCGCTGCCGTAGGGCCGCCGTCTCAATGCACGCGGAACGAGTTCTCAAACAGCCTCTACAGCCGCCCAAAGAACTCACGAGGCACCCGCACACAACGTCATCCGCCGCCTTCGGCCTCACCCGATGTGGCAATCCAAAAGAGACAGTTGCTCGCGAAGCGGTTAAGCCGCTTGAGAAAAATGCTCCGCCAGCTCCGCCTTCAACTGCCAACGACCGCTGCTGGCGGAGTCCGGGTGGCGGTCACCTCTTGGACTCCGCCAGCGATACTGCTCGCCCTGCGCGCAGTTCCGAGTCAGGCGAAGGCGCAGGTCACGGCAGGCGCGGCCACAGTGCCTCCCGCGTTGCAGACCAGCGTGCGATCAGCCTCGAGCGGGCCGTATGCGCTCACGAGCTTGCCGTTCACGGAGAACTGCACCGTCGTGAAGCCCTCGGCCTGCACCTCGCGGGCGGAGTTCGCCTCCAGGACGGAGGAGAAGCCGTCGCCGTTGCCGTTCAGCACGGTGTACTCCAGTGCGTAGTCGGCCGAGCTGATCCGCAGTTCCGGCGCATTCGCCGCGGGAGCTGCGGCGGCGAATGCGCCGGTGCCGACCAGTGCTCCCGCAGCCAGCAGTCCAGCGATCATTCCGCGCTTGCCGAAGGTGAAGTCCATGTCCACTACTCCTTAAAATCTTTCACTAGTTATCTAGTGGAATACCTAAAAGGTAGCAGTGGTGCGGATCGCTGGCAAGGCCGGGGTCCGGAAATCCGGCGGATAAAGCACCTACGGGATCGTCACGCCAGCAGACGCCTCACCAAGAGCAGAACGAGCCGATTCGCGTCAGCAGCGCGAAAGGGCTCTCGCACGGGGCGACGCGGCAACACACGTGCGAAGCTGCCGCCAGATGCCCGAAAACAGCGAAACCCCGCCAACCGCCGGCTCGGCGCCGGGGTCAGCGGGGTTGGCGAGTGGTACTCAGGCTGGTCAGGGACCGTGAACGGTTGTGGGCGCTATGGCACCCGAAACCGCTCACGGGCACTGCAGTACGCGATCGGCGCGCAGGTAACCGGTCACGAGCGATTCCAGGTCGAGCTGTTGCGACTCCCATCCTGGGGCGAGCACCCCGGGGTCGCGCACCAGCATCCGCTGCTGCCGACCGGATTTCCTCGCGTGCACGACCGTCCCGGCCTCCGGGGGCCCCGCATCGGCGGGCCCCACCAGGTCGCGGTGCTCCTCGAGAAGTTCGTCGACGTCGCCGTCCAGTTCCACGCCTCCCCCCTGCAGCAGCAGGAGGTGGTCGCACACCTCGCGCAATTCGCCAAGCAGGTGCGAGGAGATCACCACGGTCATCCCGCGGTCCGCGACGTCGCCCATCACCAGCCTGATGGTCTCGTCCCGGGCCAGCGGATCGAGGTCCGCGAGCGGTTCGTCCAGCAGCAGCAACCGCGGCAACCGCCCCAGGCACAGCGCCAGTGCGAGCTTGGAGCGCATGCCCAGGGACAGCGAGTCGACCCGGGCGCCGACGTCCAGCCCGCCGAATGCGGCCACCGCCTCCTCGACGCGCTCCTGCGACCAGCGGCGGTTCATCTTCGCCGCCGCGCGGACCATCTCCGCGACCGTGAAGTTGCCGTACAACGGGCGACGCTGCGACAGGTAGGCCGCGTCCGGGTGGATGCGGCCGCGCACCCTGTCGCCGAACACGCGCACGGCACCCGACGACGGCTCAACCAGGCCCGCCGCCAACGCCAGGAACGTGCTCTTGCCCGCACCGTTGGCACCGACCAGCGCGACCACCTTGCCTTCGGGGAGCTCGACCGTGCAGTCCTCGATCCCCCGACGGTCTCCGAAGCGCTTGGACAAACCGATGGTGCTCAGCGCGCTCATGATGGGCGTTCCAGTCCTCCGGTCGGGAAGTACTCGTCACGGACGGCAGCGAAGAGCGCATCGACCTCTTCGACCATGAGCCCGCCGCTCCTGGCGCGGCTCATCCAGTCCGCCAGGTCGCGCCGCATCGGGGCCTGGACCGAGGTGCGGTCGCTGGCCAGCGAACGAGTCACGAAGGTACCGACCCCGCGCCGGGCCTCCACCAGGCCGTCCCGCTCCAACTCGCGATACGCCTTCAGCACCGTGTTCGGATTGACCGCCGTGGCCTCCACCACCTCGCGCGCGGTGGGCAACCGGTCACCGGGCCCCAGCAGGCCCAACCGCATGGCCTGCGTGACCTGCTGGACGATCTGCATGTACGTGGAGACCCCGGAGCGACGGTCGATCCGGAACTCGATCATACCGCCCAGCATAAGGGCCGCCATCGCCGAAGTCGCGAGCTACGCAGCGTTATCAATGCTGCCTGCGCAGCGCCCACGCGGTTCCTCCGAGCAGCAGGACCGCGACCGCGCCAAGAACGCCGAACTCGATCAGCTGCAGCATCGGGGCATACGAGGCCGGAACGACCTCAGCGTACTTGCCGATCACCCCGTGCTGCGCATAGCACTGAGCCAGGTCGAAGGTCGAGGCTGAACCGCCGCCCCGCACACCGCACACCGCGGGATCGAAACCGCCTTCCGGTATGGCCCGCCCGTCGGCACCCAGGTAACCCACCTGGACAACTTCGTCCAAACCGGACGCGGCAGCGCTCATCGGGTCGTCAGAGGTCCGCAGCTGCGACGGCACCAGCGACGGTCCCACCACTGCGACGACCCCGCGCGCCGCCACCAGCCCGGCCAGGGTGCTGATCATCGCCGGCAGCGACCGCCCCAGCACCGCCCCCAGCAGCGCGCCCGCCGCGTAGCCGAGAAGCAGGTGTGCGGTTGGCATCCAGCCCGTGCTCTCGAAGTTCAGGAACGCGAACGGGCCGCTCACCAGCGGCCCCATCAGCCCGGCATCCGTGACCCAGGAACTCACCAGCAGCTGCAGGACCACCAGTACGACCAACGAGGGCACCAGAAGCATCACCAGCTTGACCGCCATCCAGCGGACCCGGCTGACCGACTGCGTGAACGCCAGCACGTGCGTGCCGTGCTCGATCTCGCGGGCGAACAGCGGTGCCGCGCTGAACACCCCCAGCAGCACCGGGAGGACCACGATCCCGAGTTGGCCGGCTTTGAGCAGGTCAAACCACTCGTCGCGGAAATCACTCGCCACGGTCGCGCAGCCTGCACCGCGGACTCCCACCGCGAGGCACCGCTGCAGACCCTGGTCCTGGATCTGCTGCGACATGCTCGTGTGCAGCACAAGTACCGCGACCGCGCCTAGCAGCAACACCGCTGCCATCAGCAACAACTGCACGCGGTGCTGTCGCCACGCCAGCCAGGTCATACCACTACCTCCATGTCATCCGTGCGCATGTATGCGAGCGCGATGTCTTTGAGCTGCGGCTCCTGTCGTGCCGCCCCGGCGCCCGCACAGGTTCGCGATGCCCAGCCCCGCCGGTACCGCTTGCCGAGCCCGCGCGCGTTGCCCGCGACGAGCCCCGGCGAATCAGTGGACGGCATCGGGCCCCATCGAATACCAATATGTTTTCACTAGTTATATAGTGATTTAAGGTAGAAGTCCAGCCCAACGGACTCCCGCCCTGGAAGACCGAGGCACGCACCGCCCGACGGCGCACGGGCAGGATGCACCAACGGACATGGCTCGCCTACGTGGCCAACAAGAGCCGTGCCCGTCTGCACCCCGGGTTCGGAACTTTGGGCAGGCAGATTTTCAACGCGCCGATATGCCGATATGACGTCATCGGGGATGGTGATGCCTGCTGTACGGGCAAGGTCGCCCGAGGGCACATCGCCACGAACGACGGTATCCACTGTGGACCTTGCGTCGGACTCCTGCTGCCCGGAACTGGTTCCACGGACGACGTCGCCCTGATCAGTTCGCCGAACACCTGCGCGAAATGGCCGTCGTATCCCAGTTCACGTGACAACACCGCCCCCACGCGGTCATGCGCTCGATCCGGGCCACCGCCGAACGCCGGTTTCGACGAATCGGTGATAACCGGCAGAATCGGCGTCGATTCAGACAGTCACCACGAAGGACAGATAACCCATGCCTCACCAGCGCACCCGACTGACCGGTTCGATCTTCGGCCTGTGCACGGCCGCAGCACTCCTCGCCGGCTGTGGCGGTGGCCAGACCCCCGCCCCCGGCCAGCAGAGCCCGCAGCCGCCGGCTTCCCAGGAGCACGGCCAGCACGCCGCGGCCAGGCAGACCTCGGCGACCTTCGAGCCCTACAAGGAGGGCGCCACGGCGATCACCTACGACCCTGCGCAGGTGCAGCCCGGGTCCCGCATCGACCTGTCCTCGGAGCGCGTCAACGGCCACACCAAGATCACCGTCAAGACCGAAGGCCTGCAGCCGAACCGCGACTACGGCGCCCACGTGCACACCAAGCCCTGCGGCCCCAAGGGCGACGACGCGGGCCCGCACTTCCAGGAGAAGGCCGACCCGGTCAAGCCGTCGGTCGACCCGGCCTACGCGAACCCGCAGAACGAGGTGTGGCTGGACTTCCACACCGACGCCCAAGGCAACGGCACGGCCACAGCTGAGGGCAACTGGTCGTTCGACTCCCGGCAGGACGCGAAGTCCTTTGTGATCCACTCGATGCACACGCACACCGAGCCCGGCAAGGCGGGCACGGCGGGTGACCGCCTCGCCTGCACCAACGCCACGTTCTGACCAACCCCGAAGGGCGCCTCCGACCGCACGGACCCGGGGGCGCCCTTCGCGCTGTGCGATTCTGATCACGCAGGCGGCCGCGAAGCTGTTGGCGGAACGCGGCTCGAGAACACCTCAGCAGCGGAGATCGCGAAAGCCGCCGGCCTCGGCTCGGGCAGCGTCTTCTGCTACTTCGCCGACAAGCGAGCGCTGTTCCGCTCGGTCTTCGAGCGCGACCGCGATCATCCGCGGGACGAGCCCCCAACGCCCCGCCGCGGCGTGACAGCCCACAACAACCGGAGGACTGCGAGAGCCCGTTCGCCTCGCTTCCCCGGAATCAGCACCGCGACGACCCCGGCGAGCAGGAAGACCAGCGCCGACGGCCCGTACCGGAGCAGCAGGGCCACCGTCGCGATGGGTAGCGGAGCGCTGAGCAGCGCTTGGAGGAGTGGGGACATGGCGCGTTCTCCCTCGAAGGACGAGGAGAAACGCCCGCAGCGTGCGACACGCGTCCTCCTTCGCCACGTAGAAGAAGGAACGCCTGCACCTCCACGGCCGGCCGGCCCCCTGGTTCCGGCCACCGAGTCAGGAACAGACGATCTCGGACGACGACAGTCTGGCACCGGGAGACCAACCACGCCTATACGCCGTCCGGAGCACAGCAGCGGGAAAGTCCGCGATGCGGGGCAGCCGTTCGATCGCTCCGCCGGTGCCGCCGGATTCAGTTCTGTTCGCCGGTGCCATCAAAAATGAACTCGACCCTGTTCTCCGCAGGGTCGAGCATCCCGAGCAACGGCGCCTGCGCCCCGATCTTTCGCCCGGCGCTGTGCAGCGCCTCGCGGACGAAGGGGTACAGGGCGAAGAAGGCAGCCCGATTGACAAACTCCGCAAGCGCGGCTGGCTCGATCTTCAGCGACTCGTCGAAGTCGTAGAAGATGGCGGCGTCGACCACATAGTTCGCATCCGGTGCCCCGACATCGAGTCGGCATCGCACCCCAAGATCAGTTTCCCGCAACTGGAGCTGCAAATCCCACTTCTGGGGTCCTTCCGTCGCTGCGCCCGTGTCGTCACCGCCGTCAGCGAACCCTGCGTTGAGCCGAGCGTGGATCTCGTAGAACTGAACCTCGCGGAGGCGAACCCGATCCAGGAGGTCACGAGCCGAGGCGACGTTCTTCATGCCCTCCCCCAGCAAGATTCGACACCACGGGTGCCCCGCCATTCACGAGGTCCCCCGGACGTTCGAGCACCAGTCAGCACCGGAATCGTCGCCCCCATCCGCCCGTGGTGGGTCCAAGAGAGCGCAGCCGCCAACGGTTTAGAACCGACGCGGTTCGCAAGCCAGTGATCAATCGCGACGTGCTCATTCCGCGACGGGCACCCAACGGGATCGTGGTCCTTGCCCACCTTCGCCAGCCACCGATTGACCTCCCCCCAAAGCCACACACCGCCGGCGACATCGTGAAACGGCGCGGGGAACCGAACCTGTCGCATTCGTTCCCCCCGGATCCACTGACCGATCGCCTGCGGTGTCGCATCGCACCTTTGCGCGATGTCGGCTCGCGTCACCAGATCCAGGTGGCTGCGTCGCGCTTCGACCCCCAGATCATCAAGCGCGCCGACCACCGCCTTGGCGGCCGCCACGGCATTCTCGCCAGGCGCGATCACCGTGACGAGAGCCATTCCGGCATGCTCCGACGCGACAACATCGAACAGTTCGGCAAGTTGGACCAGCGCCGCATCGGACAACTCGTCAACCTCGAAACCGATCTCGAAATCAGCCATCTCGCCCCCGCAAACCTATCTAGATCAAGCGTAACATCTTCCGTTTCAAGATAGAAACAGGCCACGTCAAGAGATTGACCTCAGGTCCGAGGGCGGCCGTCGAGCTCGTGCCTGTCCGGACACCGCTTCGCCTGCCTGGCGATGATTCGCGCGGCCATCTCAGGGTTGCGAGGCGTCCCGTCCACCCGAATACGGCCGGCGCCGCAGGGACACAACAAGTTCCACATGTGCCCCTGCTTGTTCAGCGTCCACCCCACGCGGACCAACTGATCGATCACCTTGTCGATCGACTTGTGGTTGTGCCACTTCCCCATGCATTCCCCAGTCAGCAGCCGGACGGGCAGCCGAGGATGATCGTATGCGATGGGGGTCACAGTTCTTCGGCGCCCGGATCGGCGCCCGCAACGCAGGTCACGGCCGACCGGGACCCGGCGTCGGGGACAATGGGCGGCGATGACCGCGCTCGATTCGCCTCCCGCCTCGGCCTCCGCGGCCGCGCCCTCGCTGAAGATCGGCCCCTACGCCGTCGATCCGCCGGTGGTGCTCGCGCCGATGGCCGGGATCACCAACGTCGCCTTCCGGCGGCTCTGCCGGGAGTACGGCGCCGGGTTGTACGTCTGCGAGATGATCACCAGCCGGGCCCTGGTCGAGCGGCACCCGAAGACGCTGGAGATGATCACTTTCGACGCGGACGAGCACCCGCGCTCAATGCAGCTCTACGGCGTCGATCCCGTGACCATGGGCAAGGCCGTGCAGATGATCGTCGACGAGAACCTCGCCGACCACGTCGACATGAACTTCGGCTGCCCGGTCCCCAAGGTGACCCGCAAGGGCGGCGGTTCCGCGCTGCCGTACAAGCGGCGGCTGTTCGCCGACATCGTCTCGGCCGCCGTCCGCGCCGCCGAGCCGGCGGGCATCCCGGTCACCGTGAAGTTCCGCATCGGCATCGACGACGCCCACATCACCTACCTCGACGCTGGTCGCCTCGCCGAGGAGAACGGCGCCGCGGCGGTCGCGCTGCACGGCCGCACCGCCGCCCAGCGCTACTCGGGCACCGCGGACTGGTCCGCCATCGCCCGGCTCAAGGAGCACGTCCGCACCATCCCGGTGCTCGGCAACGGCGACATCTTCAGCGCCGACGACGCGCTGCGGATGATGGCCGAGACGGGCTGCGACGGCGTCGTTGTCGGCCGCGGCTGCCTCGGCCGCCCGTGGCTGTTCCGCGACCTGCAGGCCGCCTTCGCCGGTGAGCCCATCCCGGCCGGCCCGGCGCTGGGCGAGGTCGCCGCGGTGCTGCGGCGGCACGCGGAGCTGCTGGCCGACCACATGGGCGAGGAGAAGGGGCTACGCGACCTGCGCAAGCACATGGCGCAGTACCTGCGCGGCTTCCCCGTCGGCTCCGACCTGCGCCACCAGTTCGGCCTGGTGTCCAGCCTGGCCCAGCTCGACGACCTGCTGGCCCAACTCGACCCCGACGTGCCGTTCCCGGCGGACGGCGAGGGCCCGCGCGGACGCCAGGGCTCGGCCGGTCGGGTTGTGCTGCCGGAGGGCTGGCTGGACGACCCGGACGATGTCACGGTGCCCGCCGGCGCGGAGATCGACAGCAGCGGCGGCTGAGTGACCGCGAGACCGCAACTCGTTGCGACGGGCCGAATTCGCCACCGCCCGGCCGTCCTCATCGGCGTGTCGGCGGTGCTGTTCGCGGCCGGATGTGCCGCGTCGGCAACCGAATTCGAACCACTGCGACTGTCCAAGCAGTACTTCGCGGACAACAACACCGCTGCTGCACAAGGACCTCAAGCGCAACAGAAGTTCTTCCGCCGCACGCAACATCCCGATTTCCTGGACGAGAACTGCGAACTCGGGGAGACGACCGTCGAAATCGATCCGGCAATGCCGACGCTACGGCCGGATCCGGAATTCGCCCCGGAGGGAATCCGGCCGCGCGGCGAGATCTGGGCCATCGGAGTGGAAGTGACCACCCGAACGGCGGGCAGCGTCACAGGACATCAGATCGGTTCGCTACACCTAGTGCTGCTGGACGGTCGAATGCACGGTTTCGCGCCTTGCCCGACCAGATAACTTGCCCGACCAGATAACTTGCCCGACCAGATAACTCGCCCGACCAGATAAACTGGTTGCGCGATCAAGGGCTCGTAACGCGAAGTGCGGGGAAACCGATAAAGTTGCGATGCGGTGATAAAAAACACATACTGGTTTGCTCGTCCGTGCGGGTGGGTCCGATCCGTTTCGCTTCCACATCCACCCCTCCGCCCGGTACACATCCTAGGCAGCTGAAGATTCGAGCGGCGCTCGTCAATTCAGACCAGGCCAGGGTCAGCCGGTTGAGCGAATTAGGGCGGCGCGCGAGTCAGACCAACTCAAGCGATCCGTCCCACCCGACGACACCACGGACGGGAGGTGAGTGCGATGACCGGACTGCGCAACGGTTTCGCCGGGCCGGAGCCACTGAGTGACGACGACCCGCCAACCGTGCTGCCGCCCGGCCGGCGCACCCGCCAGGATCTGGCCAACGGGACCGGAATGGCGGAGCTGCACGAGTCGATCGCGGGCCTGCTGGCGTCGCAGGGCCAGTGGCGGCAGGCGTACCACCACCTGCGGTCGGCCTTGAACCTGATGTCCACAACGGACACCCCGCGGGTGCCGGAGCAGCTGCGGCACGAGGTCAACCGGCTGCGCCGCGAGCACGCCGAGGCCCGCGAACAGAGCCTGCGGGACACGCTGACCGCCAGCTACAACCGCCGCTACCTCGACGAACGACTGGCCGACCTGCTGGCCGAGCACGCCGGAACGAACGACGGGTTGGCCGTGGCGCTGGTCGACCTGGACTGGTTCAAGCAGGTCAACGACACCTACGGGCACCTGCTCGGCGATCGGGTGCTGCAGCGCGTCGTCGACCTGCTGCAGGAGGCGCTGCCGACCGGCGCGTTCTGCGCCCGCTACGGCGGGGAGGAGTTCGTCCTGGTCCTGCCGAACATCGAGCCGGCGGACGCGGTTGCGGTGTGCGAGACGGCCCGTTCCCGGGTGGAGCGATTCCCGTGGGCCCAGATGGCACCGGGGTTGCGGGTGACGATCAGCGCCGGGGTCGCGCACGAGCACACCACGGCCAGTTCCGCGCCGGTGTCGGCCGAGCAGCAGTTGATCAGCGCGGATGCGCTGCTCTACGCCGCGAAGCAATCGGGGCGCAACGCGGTCGCGCATCGAACGGGGTCCGACGTCCGATTGGCCGGAATCGCGGCCGGGCGGCGCGGCACGATCCCGCGGACGGTCGCCGGTTACTAATCGCGATCGCGCAGGAGCACTGGGTGTATTTGAGTTCGTTTATGCCGGTCAACCGGCTTAGCACAGATGGTCGTATTGGACGAGACATCAGGTAGGATCGTGCACTGATTGTGAAGAAATTGTCGCTCACTATCGTCAATTCGGGCGATCGGCCGTACTATCTCGGAGGCGCCGACCGATACGCGTCGGGGGGTATCGAGCGCGTCGGCTTACTCGTAGACCGTTGGCTTTCGCAGGTGGGAGGGAAAACGCGTGCCGCAAGACCCCCGGCATGGTGAATTCGGGCACCGGCGTTCCCGCCCGGACGAGGACGCCGCCGATAGCGGCACCTCCGCATCGACCGGTCGGCGTCGGCGCGCGTTGAGCGACGACGGCACTGGCGGCACCCGCGTCATCGACCTGCTCTCCAAGCACGGCAAGGCCCCAAGCAGCGGCACCAGCCGCCGACGCGCCGCCGAACCGGAACCCCCGCAGGCCCCCCAGGCACCGCAGCCGCCCCAGGCGTCGCGGGCGTCGCGGGCGTCGAAACCCCGCCGCGCCGCCGAACCGCCCAAGCACCCCGCCAGCCCGGCCGCCCGGCCCGAGCCGCCGGCTTCGCCGTCCGACTGGACCGCGCCGGAGGGCGCTCCGCGCCGCTCCCGCTCCGCGCCGCCGAACCACCCAAGCACCCCGCCGGCTACGCCGCCGGGCTGGGCGCCGCCTGCGGCGGGCCCTCCCTCCGCTCAAGCGCCGAACGGCAAGCCGCGGCAGGGCCGCCGCCGCGCTCTCCCCGACGGGCCTGCACTGCCCGCCGACGCCTCCGCTGGCCGCGCTCGACCGAATCCCGGTGCCGCCGCGACCTTCGCCGGTGGAGCCGCCGCGCGCAACGGCGCCCCTACCGAGCCGCCCATGCGCAACGGCGCGCTCCTCGAACCTCCTGCCCGCAACGGCGCTCCTGCGCCGATGCGCAACGGCGCCGAACCGGCAGCTGCCGAGCCGACCAGGATCGCGCAGGCGCTGACCGGTGAGCCCGCCCCGGCGAAGCCGCCGCACTTCGCGCCGCGACCACCAGCGGCGCGCCAGGTGCCACCGGCCGTCGAAGCGGACCTGGAAGCCACCACCCAGCATCCCGCCATTCCCGCCGAGCCGCCGAAGGCCGAGCAGACCGCGATGGTCGCGCGGCCGCAGCAGGCCGAGCAGACCGCGATCGTCGCGCGGCCCAAGCGCAAGCCCGCCGACGACGAGAAGACCACCTTTGCCAGGCCGGTGGCTCCGCCGGTCGCGGACGCCGAAGCGACCGCCATCGTCGCGCCCGCGGTCTCCGGCGGCGCCGACGCCTACGACGAGTTCGAGCAATTCGACGAGTTCGAGGACGACGCCGATGAGGCCGAGGACGACGTCGAGGAGCGCAAGAACGACATAAAGGAGATCGACGCCACCCTGGCGCGGTTCTCCGCCGTTCACGACGAGATCGCCGCCGAGGAGGCGGCCCGGCGCAAGAAGTACGCCTGGCTGCTGGGCAGGCGCCGGGAGCCGGAGCTCGGCACCGACATCCCGTTCGACTTCGTCGAGGGCCGGGACGGCCAGTCCCGGATGGAGTGGAAGAAGAAGCAGCGCAAGCGCCGCACGAACCTGATCGTGATGGCCGTGGCGATGGCCGCCTCGCTTACCGTGTTCCTGACCCTCGGCATCGCCTGGGGCGCGACCACGATCTGGGGCCCACCGTCCGTCCAGGCGCTGGACCCGAACTCGGACGCCATCAAGGACGTCGCCAAGCAGACCGGTGACCAGAACTTCCTGCTGGTCGGCTCGGACACCCGGGCCGGAGCCAGCGCGGAAGACGGCGTCGGCAGCGAGCAGGACGAGCCGGGGGCTCGCGCGGACACCACGATCATCGCGCACATCCCGGCCGACCGGAGCCGCGTGGTCCTGGTGTCGTTCCCGCGCGACCTCAAGGTCGACATGCCCGCCTGCGAGCGCTGGGACTCGACCACCGGCAAGTACACGGGCGAACGGGTTCCGGCACGCAAGGACGCGCGGCTGAACTCGGCCTACGCCGTCGGCGGCCCGCTGTGCACGACGAAGGTCATCCAGCAGATCTCCGGGTTGCGCGTGAACAGCTTCCTGGGCATCGACTTCCAGGGCTTCAAGTCGATGGTGGACGCGGTGCAGGGCGTCGAGATCTGCACCGATAAGCCGATCATCGACACCACCCTCGGCACCGTGCTGCCCCAGGCGGGTCGGCAGACCCTCACCGGCGAGCAGGCGCTGAACTACGTGCGCGCCCGGCACGTCAAGGGCGACCCCACCTCGGACTACGGCCGGATGCAGCGCCAGCAGCTGTTCCTCTCGGCGCTGCTGCGCAAGGCGATGTCCAGCCAGGTGCTGCTCGACCCGGGCAAGCTGGGCGACTTCGTCAAGGCGGTCAGCGCGAACACCTTCGGCGAGAACATCGGCGTGGACCGGCTGATGGACCTCGGCCAGCAGATGCAGGGCCTGGACGCCAGCCGCGTCACCTTCATCACCGTGCCGACCACCGGCTACGCCGACGAGAACGGCATGGAGATCCTGCGGGAAGCCGACACCAAGTCGCTGTTCCAGGCGATCCTCGACGAAGCCCCGATCATGTCGGGCAGCGGCGGACCTGCGGCCCTCACCACGCCCAGCGGTGGGGGTGCCGCGGCGACGATGAACGACGTTCGGCGGCAGCCCGCAGACCCGAACCAGCCGCCTGCCGTCCCGAACGGTCTGTCCACGGTGAACGCGGGTACCGACATCTGCGGCTGACCGGCGAGGGGCCGAACCGGCTCAGGCGGGCGGCCGAACCGCTTCATAAGGGTCCGTTCACCTCTGGTTCACCATGGGTCATTCTGTCCGATTCCGGCTCGAAGTACCCTGGACGGCATGCGTGAGGTCTACCAGGAACAGCTCGGCAAGCTCGCCGATGAACTCGCTTCGATGTCGACCATGGTCGGCACGGCCATGGAGCGCGCCACGAAGGCTCTCCTGGAGACCGACCTGGAGCTCGCAGAGCAGGTCATCGAGGAAGACGTTCAGGTCGACGAGGCGCGCGCCCGGGCCGAGGAGCACGCCTTCGGGCTGCTGGCCCTGCAGGCGCCGGTGGCCGGCGACCTGCGCACGGTGATCTCCACCATCCACGCCGCCGAGGACCTGGAGCGGATGGGCGACCTGGCGCTGCACGTGGCCAAGACCGCGCGCCGCCGCCACCCGAACGCGGTGCTGCCGCAGGACGTGCAGCCGTACTTCGCCGAGATGGGCCGGATCGCCGTGAAGCTGGCCGGGCGGGTCCGCACCGTGATCCGCACGCAGGACGTCGAGACCGCGCGCGGGCTCGAAGAAGACGACGACGAGATGGACGACCTGCACCGGCACCTGTTCACCGTGCTGATGAGCCCGGAGTGGTCGTACGGGGTGGCGGCCGCGGTGGACGTGACGCTGCTGGGCCGGTTCTACGAGCGGTTCGCCGACCACGCGGTCTCGGTGGCCCGCCGGGTCGTGTTCACCGTGACCGGAAAGATGCCGACCGGCTGAGCCCGTTCTCGCAGGTGACGGGCGGTTCGACCGGCGAAGTACTAATACTCGGTCTCAGTACTCGATGTTGCGATCATCGTGTGCGATCCTCGTTCGGGTGAGAAGGTTCCGAACCGCGTCCGGCGGGGTGTGCGGTGCGTAAGAGTCCTACCGTGCATCGACGGCGGCTGGGCAGCGAGTTGCGGCGGCTGCGCGAATCCGCGGGCCGCACGCACCGCGAAGTCGCCGCCCACCTGGACTGCTCCCAGGGCAAGATCAGCCAGATCGAACTCGGCCGGGTGCCGGTGCGCACCTCCGACGTGCGGTTGATGGCCGAGTTCTACGGCGCCACCAGCGACCAGCTCTCGGCGCTGGTGGACCTCGCGCAAGATTCCAAGCAGCGCGGCTGGTGGCAGCAGTACCCGAGCACCGCGCAGCGGCCCGGCCTGCAGACCTACCTCGGCCTGGAGACCTCGGCGAAGGCGGTGAGCTGCTACGGCGCGGATCCGCTGCCGGAGCTGCTGCAGACCGCCGAGTACAGCCGGGCGCTGCTGACCGCGGGCGCGCAGGTCTACGACCCGGACGAGCTGCAGGAGCGGCTGATGGTGATCTCCACCCGGCAGCAGCGGCTGCTCGGGGAGAACCCGCTGGAGCTGTGGGCGGTGCTCGACGAGTCCGCGCTGCGGCGCGCGGTCGGCGGCCCAGGGGTGATGCGCCAGCAGCTTGAGCACCTGGTGCTGCTGGGCTACCGGCGCAACGTGACCATCCAGGTGCTGCCGTTCCTCAGCGGCGGGCACCCGCTGATGGGCGACCGGATCGCGGTGTTCTCGTTCCCGGACGACGCCGACCCGCAGGTCGTGCACCTGGGCGACTCGGCGAACTCCCGGTTCCTGGACAAGGCCGAGGACACGGCGGACTACCTCAAGTCCTTCGAAGAGGTCTGTACCCGGGCCCTGAACCCCAAGGACTCCAGCGCCTTCACCTCCGCCATCGCCGACGAATCCCCGGCGTAGGTCCGGCGAATCCCCGGCGTAGGTCCGCCGTAGGCCGGCCGTAGGTCCGCAATTTCAATGGAAATCGAAGGTCCGATTTCCATTGAAATTGAAGTCCCCTGTGGACAAGTCGGCGGAACCTGTGGATGGTTCGTCCGGAAACGGTGTGCGGGTGCGGACGCAGTCCACTGTGGTCTGGTCTGCGGGGAAGAAGGATTCGATGTGTCGCTTGCCGACACATCGATGGCCGGTTCCGCGACCGTGACATCCAGCGGGGTGCCGATACCGCCGTCATGCTGAAGAACGACAGTTCCCGGTCGCCGTGGCGGAAGCGCAGCGGCACCAACGCGTACCCGGCGGCGAGCAGGAGGCTGTTGCGCTGCCGCAGCGGAACGTCCAGGTGTTCGCTGAGCCGCAGAATCACTTCCTTGGTCGGCTTCGCAGGCCGTTCGCTTCACGTGCCCGTCGGCGGAGGAGCGGCAGAAACAGGTGCAGGGCCCCTTCCGGCCAATTCGGCGAAAGGGGCCCTGCACGCTTCGAACGATCAGCCGAAGCGGCCGGAGATGTAGTCCTCCGTCGCCTTCTGGGTCGGGTTGGAGAAGATCTTGCCCGTCTCGTCGATCTCCACCAGCTGGCCCGGCTCGCCGACCGCGCGCAGGTTGAAGAACGCCGTCTGGTCGCTCACCCGCGCCGCCTGCTGCATGTTGTGGGTGACGATGACGATCGTGTAGTCCTGCTTCAGCTGCGAGATCAGGTCCTCGATCGCCAGCGTCGAGATCGGGTCCAGCGCCGAGCACGGCTCGTCCATCAGCAGCACGTCCGGGCGCACCGCGATCGCCCGCGCGATGCACAGGCGCTGCTGCTGACCGCCGGAGAGGCCGCCGCCGGGCTTGCCGAGCCGGTCCTTGACCTCGTCCCACAGGTTCGCGCCTCGCAGCGCCCGCTCGGCGATGTCGTCGAGCTTCTTCTTGTTCTTCTCGCCCGCCAGCTTCAGCCCGGCCACCACGTTGTCCCGGATGGACATCGTCGGGAACGGGTTGGCCCGCTGGAAGACCATGCCGATGGTCTTGCGGACCTGCACCGGGTCCACGTCGCCGGCGTAGACGTCCTCGCCGTCGAGCAGCACCTTGCCCTCGACCCGCGAGCCCGGGATGACCTCGTGCATGCGGTTCAGCGAGCGCAACACTGTCGACTTGCCGCAACCGGACGGGCCGATGAACGCGGTGACGCTTCGGGCTGGGACCTGCAGGGTCACGTCCTGCACGGCGTGGAACTTGCCGTAGAACAGGTTCAGGTCCTTGATGTCGAGACGCTTGGCCATAGGTTCGGTCCCTACTTGGTCTTGATCGCGAACAGCTTGGACAGCAGCGACGCGACAAGGTTGATCAGCATGATGACGAGCACGAGGGTCAGCGCGGCGCCCCACATCCGGTAGTCACCGGCCACGGTTCCGGTGCTGCGCTCCATGTAGATCGCCAGCGGCAGCGACGCCATCTCGCCGCCGAAGAGGTTGAAGCTGATGGAGCTGGAGTAACCCACCAGGATCAGCAGCGGCGCGGTCTCGCCCAGCACGCGGGCGAGACCTAGCATCACGCCGGTGAGGATGCCGGACAGCGCGGTCGGCAGCACGATGCGCACGATGGTCTTCCACTTGGGCACCCCGAGCGCGTAGGACGCCTCGCGCAGCTCATCCGGCACGATCAGCAGCATCGTCTCGGTGACCCGCACGACCACCGGCAGCATCAGCAGCATCAGCGCCAACGCCACCGCGAAGCCGCTGCGGCTGAAGCCGAAGGTGGTGATCCACAGCGCGTAGATGAACAGGCCGGCCACGATCGACGGCAACCCGCTGAGGATGTCGACCATGAAGGTGGCGATCCGGGCGAGCCGGGACTCCCGGCCGTACTCGATCAGGTAGACGCCGACCATGATGCCCAGCGGCACCGCGATGACCGCGCACACCAGTCCCTGCAGCAGGGTGCCTGTCAGGGCGTGGTAGACGCCGCCGCCGAAATCGTTGGGCAGCAGCCCGTTGAAGGAGTGCGTCCACCAGTCGACGCTGAGCAGCGGCTTGAGGCCCCGCTCCAGCAGCGTCCACAGCACCCACAGCAGCGGGACCACCGCGATCACGAACGCCGCGGCGAACAGCGTGGTGGCCAGGTTGTTCTTGAACTTCCGCCCGAAGCTGATCCGCTGGAACGCCGGTGGGGTGGCGAGCTGCTCCACGTCAGCGGTGTCGGTCCTCATGCTTTCCCCTTACCGCTGGTGCTCTCGATCCAGCGGGCGATCGCGTTCACCGCGAAGGTGATGACGAACAGCACCAAGCCAGCCGAGATGTAGGCGCCGACCTGCAGGTTGTTGTTGAACTCCCCGGAGCCGAGCGCGATCTTGGAGGCGAAGGTGGCACCGGCGTCGAAGACGCTGTAGTTCGGCGGGGCGGTGCTCATGCTCAGGATGATCGTCAGCGCGACGGTTTCGCCGAGCGCGCGCCCCAGACCGAGCATGGAACCGCCGATAAAGCCGTTGCGGCCGAACGGGAACACCGTCGTGCGCACCACTTCCCACTGGGTGGCGCCGAGCGCCAGGGCGCCCTCGATCTGCATGGTGGGGGTCCGCGAGAACACTTCGCGGCTCACCCCGGTGATGGTCGGGAGGATCATCACGGCCAGCACGATGCCGGCGGTGAAGACGTTGGCGCCGGAGTCGGTTGGCGCGTTGCCGTTGGCGAAGACCGGGATCCAGCCGAGGTTCTCGTTCAGCCACACCGCGACCGGCTTGAGCACCGGCCCCAGCACCAGGTAGCCCCACAGGCCGTAGATCACCGACGGCACCGCGGCCAGCAGGTCGACGATGTAGGCGAACGGGCGGGCCAGGGTGCGCGACGCGTACTGGGTGAGGAACAGCGCGATACCGCAGGCCACCGGCATCGCGATGACCAGTGCGACGACCGAGCTGGCCACCGTGATCCAGGCCAGGTCGATGATGCCGAAGCTCAGGTGGCTCGGGTTCGCGGTGTTCCACTCCCGGCTGAACAGGAAGTTCACCTGGTTGACCTGCAGCGCCGGGACGGCACGGATCAGCAGGAACACGCCGATGGCGGCGATGAGTGCGACCACGAAGGCGCCGGAGGCGGTCGCGACCGAGGAGAAGACCCGGTCGCCGATGCGGACCTTCTTGCCCGCGAAGGTATCGGGAGCGGAAATGGGAGCCTCCGGTCCGGAACTGGGCGCCGAAGCGCCCCGCGGGGCACCGGGTTCGGTGTCCGCGGGGCGCAGATCGGCTCTCGTCGAGTCGGTCACTGCTGTTTGCAGCCTCTCACTTCGTCCGTTCGACTCTTGGTTCGCCCTGGTTAGGTGCGAACCGGGTTACTCACGAGATGGCGTTGACGGCAGTCAGGACCTTGCTCTTGAAGGACTCCGGCAGCGGGACGTAACCGGCCTTCTCCAGCTCCTGCGGGTTGGCGTTGGCGGCGACGGTCAGGAACGCCTTGACGGCCTTCGCGGTCTCCGCGTCGTAGCCCTTGGAGCAGACGATCTCGTAGGTGTTCAGGACGATCGGGTAGACACCCGGGGCCTTGTTGCCGTAGATCGAGTCGAGGTTTACGCGCAGGTCGTTGCCCTCGCCCTTGATCTCGGCGTTCTCGATGGCCTTGCCGACGTTGGCGGTGGTCAGCTCGACCGGGCCGGCGCCGCTGTCGATCTTGGCGATGCCCAGGCCGAGGTTCTTCGGGAAGGACCACTCGACGTAGGTGATGCTGCCCTCGGTGGCCTTCACCGACTGCGCGACCTGGTCGCTGCCGTCGCGGCCCTGGCCGACGCCCGCCCCGCCCTGGAACTGCTTGCCCTTGCCGGTCCAGGCGCCGCCGGTGGCGGTGGTCAGGTATTTCTGGAAGTTCTCGGTGGTGCCCGACTCGTCGGAGCGGAAGAACGGCACGATGTCCTTAGCGGGCAGCTGCGCGTTCGGGTTCAGCGCCTTGATCGCCGGGTCGTCCCACTTCTTGATCTGGCCCTGGTAGATCTTGCCGATCACGCCGGCGTTGAGCGTCAGGTCGGTGACGCCGGGCAGGTTGTAGGAGATCGCGACCGGGCCGAAGACCATCGGCAGGTTCCAGGCCGGGTTGCCCTGGCAACGCTCGGCGGCCTTGGCGACCTCGCCCTTCTCTTCGCTCAGCGGCGAGTCCGAACCACCGAAGTCGATCTGGCCGGCGGTGAAGGCGGCGACGCCCTTGCCGGAGCCGGACTTCGTGTAGTTGAGCTGCTGGCCCTGGCACTTCAGGCCGTAGTCGCGGGCGAAGACGTCCATCGCGTTCTTCTGGGCCGAGGAGCCTTCCGCGGAGACCGGCTTGGTGCCGCAATCGACCTGGACACCGCCGAGGGCGGGGTTGCCGCCGCCCTGGGGGGCGTTCTGGTCGGAGCCGCAGCCGGCGAGCACGAGCGCGCCCGCGGCGAGAACGGCGAATGCAGCGCTGTGCCGCTTGATCTTCACTTCGTTCCTCCAGTTGGAAACCCTGCGGTTGCGCGGCCGAGCCCCGCGCGGGCCCGTGCTGTTGCCGCTCGACAGGGACGCTAAGGAGTCGGGGTGGACGATCGCCGCCATCGAAGTGAACGACAGGTGAACAAGGCACGCTAAGTAAGCAGGACCACATTCCGACAGGGGAAGACTGGCCCGGTTCCTAGGTGATCTGGTGAGTCACGACTACATTTGGTCAGCGCCCAAATTGCACGTCCGTGTCCCATTTCTCGAATCCCAACCGCTGGTAGACCCTGATGGCGGGCGCGTTGTCACCCTCGACGTAAAGCATCACCTGGTGACAACCAGTGTCGCTGAGATGGCGCAACCCGGCCACCGTGAGTGATCGACCCAATCCTCCGCCCTGCGCATCGGGGTCGACGCCGACGACGTAGACCTCGCCCATGCCGCCCGGGTGGACCTTGGTCCAGTGGAAGCCCAGCAGCTCGTCGTCGCTGTTCACGGCGAGGAGGAACCCGGCGGGGTCGAACCACTCCTCGCGCTCCTTGGCGCGCAGGTCCTGCTCGGTCATGGCGCCCTGCTCCGGATGCCAGGAGAAGGCCCGGTGGTTGACCTCGACCACGGCGGCCTCGTCGCGGCCAGGCCGGAAGGTGCGGATCCACACGCCTTCGGCGGTCGCCACCTCGGGCAGCTCCGGCTCGGCGAGCTCCCGCCCCATCCGCCACAGCTCGCGGGGGCGGCTGAGGCCGTAGCGCTCGGCGAGTCGCACCGCGCCCGGGTGCTCGCCGTGCGACCAGATCCGCAGGCGGCCCAGGTCGGGCGCGGGTTCCGGGGAGAGCTCGGCGCGGTCCAGCAGCGCCTCGACCAGGCGGGCGCCGGCCCCCTTGCGGCGGTGGTCAGGGTGCACCGCCAGCTCGGCGACGAGCTGCCCGGCGGTTTTCTCGTGCTCGGTGTCCAGGTGCGCGTATCCGATGAGGATGCTGCCGGCGTCGCGCACCACGAAGTGCTCGGAACGCACGTCGGCCTGCACCGGCTCGATCTGGTGGACGACGTCCCGGTGCGCCTTCAGCCGCAAGATCACGTGCTCGCCGACCGGGGCCACCCCGTCGGCCTGCTCGGTCTTGTCGAGCAGGGCCATGACCTCGGCCGCTTCACTGCTGTCCAGTCCATTTCGCCAAGTCAGCTGCACGCCCTCGACGTTACCCACGAACCTTGCGGTTGACGCGAACGGAACGCTAAGACTTGTCCTCGAACCCCGTCCTTGGCACCGGGAGCGCCGGTTGCGCACGTGGGCTTCGACAGCGGACATCTTCAGGAGCAACGCGTGACTGAACTTCGCCGACGGCTGACCACCGCCGACGCGGTGGTGATCGGCCTCTCCGCCATGATCGGAGCGGGCCTGTTCAGCGCCTTCGCCCCGGCCGCCGAGGCGGCCGGACCGGCGCTGATCATCGGCCTGGGCGTCGCAGCGATCATCGCCTTCTGCAACGCAAGCAGCTCTGCGGCGCTCGCGGCGAAGTACCCGGCGGCGGGCGGCACCTACGTCTACGGCCGCGAACGCCTCGGTCCGTTCTGGGGCTACCTCGCGGGCTGGGGCTTCGTGCTCGGAAAAACGGCCTCGTGCGCGGCGATGGCCCTGACCGCCGCGGAGTACCTCGCCCCCGCCGCCCCCAAGCCCGTCGCCGGGGTGGTCGCCGTGGCTCTGGGCGCGGTGAACTACGTCGGCGTCACCCGCACCGCCAAGCTCGCTCGCATCCTGCTCGCGCTGACGCTCGCGGCGCTCGCGTGCACGCTGCTCGCGGTGTGGCTCGGTGGTGCCTCGGCCGCCGCCTCGGCGTCCCCGCCGCCTGCGCCGCTGGGCGTCCTGCAGTCCGCCGGGCTGCTGTTCTTCGCGTTCGCGGGCTACGCCCGCATCGCGACGCTCGGCGAAGAAGTCCGCGACCCGCAGCGCACGATCCCCCGCGCGATCCCGATTGCGCTCGGGATCGTGGTGTGCCTCTACGTCGTGGTGGCCGTCTCGCTGCTGGTGGCGCTCGGCCCGGCGGGCCTCGCGGCGTCGTCGGCTCCGCTGGCCGATGCGGTCCGGGCCGGCGGGTTGTCGCAGCTGGCGCCGGTTGCGGTGTTCGGTGCCGGCGTTGCTGCGCTGGGCGCGTTGCTCGCGCTGCTCGCCGGCGTGGGCCGGACGGCGTTGGCGATGGCCCGGGAGCGCGATCTGCCGGCCCCGTTGGCGGCGGTACATCCGCGCTTCGCGACTCCGCACCGCGCGGAGCTGGTGGTCATCGTGGCGGTCGTTGTCCTGGTGCTCGTCACGGATCTGCGGGGCGCGATCGGGTTCTCGTCGTTCGGGGTGCTGGTGTACTACGCGATCGCCAACGCCTCGGCGTTCACCCTGCCCCGCGACCAGCGCTGGTTCCCGCGCGCGCTGCCGGTGCTCGGGTTCGTCGGTTGCGTGGTCCTCGCGTTCGCGCTGCCCTGGACCGCGGTGCTCAGCGGCATCGCGTGCTTCGCCATCGGCGCCGCCGTCTGGGCCTGGCGCCACCGCTCCAGGCCTTGACGCTGCGATCATCGACGCCCGGCACCGTCACCCGGGGCCGGCGCAATTTCGCGAGAAATTGACCGTCACCCGGGTGAACGTCGATTTCTCGCGAAATCGCGCCCTGGACGGTGAAGATCCCGGATGAGTCCCGAATTCACCCGAATCGGGAGTCCGACACGAAGATCGTTCGCCAATTTTCCGGGCAAGATCGGAAAAACTCTCACTTCAGACGAAGATCAACAATTCGCCGGGAATCTCCCGAAAGGCGCAAAGGCACCTCCGGCCGGGGTGGCCTGAGGTGCCTCGCGGGTGGATCAGTACGCGTCGGCCGTCTCGTATTCGGCGGCCTCGAACTCCGCCCCCTCCAGCTCGGCCTGCTCCGCGGCCACCCGGCCTCCGTGGCGGTTCGGGCGGACGAACTTGTAGCCGACGTTGCGGACCGTGCCGATCATCGAGTCGTGCTCCGGGCCGAGCTTCGCGCGCAGCCGCCGCACGTGGACGTCGACGGTGCGGGTGCCGCCGAAGAAGTCGTAACCCCACACCTCCTGCAGCAGCTGGGCCCGGGTGAACACCCGACCCGCGTGCTGAGCGAGGTACTTGAGCAGCTCGAACTCCTTGTAGGTGAGCTCCAGTGCCCGCCCCTTCAGCCTCGCGGTGTAGGTCGCTTCCTCGATCACCAGGTCACCGACGCGCAGCGAACCGTCGCCGCTGGTACCGGAGCTGTTACGGCGCGAGACCAGCAGCCGCAGGCGGGCGTCGATCTCGGCCGGTCCGGTGGTCGGCAGCAGGATGTCGTCGACCCCCCACTCGGCGCTGATCGTGACCAGCCCGCCCTCGTTGACCAGCGCGACCACCGGCACGTCCCCGGCCGCCAGCAAGCGGCACAGGTCGCGCGCACCGGCCAGGTCGTTGCGGGCGTCGACGACGATCACGTCGTGCGCGCCGCCGGAGAGGAGCGCGCCGGGGTCGGCGGGCAGGGTGCGGACCCGGTGCGGCAGCAGGGCCAGCGAGGGCAACACCGCCTCGCAGTCTTCTTCGCTGGTCAGCAGCAGCAGCTCGGAGCTCATCTGAAGGGCCTCCGTTCCCAAGGCTAGAAACACCGACGACCGGTGGGAGAGTGGCCATCCGCACGGAAGCGGATGACTCGGCGTCGTTGCCTGTGGATGGCAAGGAGAATAACCGAAATGCGGCGGAAAAACCCAGGTCCAACCGGCGGCATCACATTTATGAACGGCAGGCGACCATTTGTTACGGGCATGTGTCACGTGCGCCGGGTCGCACTCGCCGCCGCCGACGGCACGCCGCTGCGCGGGCTGCTCTACCCCGGCCCGGGGCTCCCCGCAGACCTCGGTTTCGTCGTGGGCCACGGCTTCACCAATCACGTCCGCAAGCCTTACGTGCGGCGGGTGCTGGAGCGGCTGGCCGCTCACGCCCCGGTGCTCGCGGTCGACTTCCGCGGCCACGGCCGTTCCGGTGGCCGCACCACCGTCGGCCCGGCGGAGGCGTTGGACATCGCCGCGGCCGTCGAGCGCCTCCGCGAGCTCGGCTGCCGCAAGATCGTCACCGTCGGGTTCTCGCTGGGCGGCTCGGTGGTGCTCCGCCACGCGGCACTGTCCGCACCGCCGGACGCGGTGATCTCGGTGAGCAGCCCGGCGCGCTGGTGGGTCCGCGACACGCCCGCGATGCGCAGGGTGCACTGGCTGCTCGAGCAGCCGCACGGCAGGTGGAGCGCCCGGCTGCTCGGCGTCCGCCTCGCCCCGCCGTGGCCGGACGTGCCGGTCTCGCCGATCGAGCTGGTTCCGCGCATCCAGGTTCCACTGCTGATCGTGCACGGTGACGAGGATCACTATTTCCCGGTGGCCGACGCAGTCGCGCTCAGCGAGGCAGGCGGGGGCGCGTTGTGGCTGGAACCGGGCATGCGACACGCCGAGAGCGCGACCAGCCCCGAACTGGTGGACCGCATCGCCGGGTGGGCTGCCGATACAGTGGGGCAACCCGATCGTGGTGGTCGCTAGCGCTCCGCGGATAACCGCCGGCCATCCTGCCCTGCCCCGACCAGAACGGACCGCTCGGTGAAGAAGCTCGCCATCGCCCTCGTGATCACCGTCGGCCTCCTGGTGGGTGCCGACTTCGGCGCCGCAGCGATCGCCGAGTACCAGGTGTCGAAGAAGGTCGCCGAGCAGCTCAAGCTGCGCGAGAACCCCGACGTGCGGATCAACGGCTTCCCGTTCCTCACCCAGGCCATCGCCGGGAACTACCGCGACGTGCAGCTGGCGGCCAACGCCGTGCAGGTCGGGAAGCTCAACGAGGTCGGCATCGAAGCGGACCTGCACGGCGCCCGGGTGTCCACCGCCGACGTGCTGTCCGGGACGGCTGACCACTTCACCGTCGACCAGCTGGTCGCCCGGGTGAAGCTGAAGGCCTCCGACATCGCCCGGCTGATCGGCATCCAGGATCTGACGATCGAGCCCGCGCAGAAGGACGCGCTGGCCGACGATGACGGCAACGTCAGCAGCGCGGACGAGCAGCTCACCGCGGGCACCGACGACACCAAGGCCGTGGTTCAGCTGGACGGCACCGTGAACATCGCCGGCTCCGACAACAAGGTGCGGGTGATCGCGGTGTTGTCGCTGGTCAACGGCAAGATGCAGATCGAGCCGCGGAAGCTGGACCTGAACAACAGCGCGCTGGGCCGGATCGAGCTGCCGAAGCTGTTCGAGCAGTCGGTGCTCAAACAGTTCAGCACCGCCCTCGACCCCGGCGCGCTGCCGTTCGAGATCAACCCGACCGCGGTGCGCGTCGAGCGGGGCGCGCTGGTCGTCGAGGGGACCGCCGAAAACGTGACCGTCAGCTCCAGCGGGGTGAGCACCGGGTGAACGCGGGCACCTGGGCACTGTTGATCGCCGTCGTCGTCGCCTTGGTCTTCGGCGTGGTGTGGCAGGCCCGGGAGGGCAAGGTACGTGCGAAGACCGGGGAGCGGAACGTGTTGGACAAACTTCCCGAGGGCCTGCGCCAGCGGCTCGCCGACGCCCCGGACGACGACGCGAAGGTGACGCTGCTGCAGCTGTCGACGACCTTCTGCGCGCCGTGCCGGCACACCCGCATCCTGCTGGCCGACTTTGTCCAGCGCACCGACGGCGTGCGCCACGTGGAGGTCGACCTCACGGATCACCCGGAGTGGTCGACGCCGCTGCGGGTGCACCGCACCCCGACGACGCTCGTGCTGGACGGCGCGGGCCGGGAGCTGTTCCGCGTCGGCGGCGTCCCGCGCCGCGATGAACTCGCCACCGCCCTCCAACCGCACCTGGCATGAGGGTTCGGGGCGAACGGACCGTTCACGCGGATAGAGGCGGATAGGGGAGGTGAGCAGTCCGTTCGCACCACCTGCACCCCGACCGGCGTCTCACCTAGTGAACAACCTTCCCGCCGATCGGTCTAGCCGGTAACCTCCCAGCCGTGCATGTACTGCTGACCCGGAGGCGCGCGGTGGATCTTTGCCGCGTGGGTAGCAGCCTGTGTTGCGGGCACTGACCGGGCGGTAGTACGTCTTGCACCTTGCGCGGCTCATGCCCCGGTCTGGGTGCGTCCGAACCCGCCTGACGGACTCGGCAGTCGAAGTCCACTAGTCAGGAGGTCCCATGTCTGCCGCAACACTCGACCCGCGCGGTGTCCGCTTCACCGCCGCGATGACCAGCGCGATCCTCGCGCTCGGGCTGGTCACCACCAGCTGGCGGGTGCTCGCCACGCAGCTGGTGTTGTTCGGGATGTGCGCATTCATCGGAATGCGGCTCAACCCGTGGGGTTTCGTGTACCGGCAGGCAGTGCAACCGCGCCTCGCGCCGATCGACCGGGCCGAGTGGGAAGATCCGGCACCGGTCCGGTTCTCCCAGGGCGTCGGTTTCGCCTTCGCCCTGGTGGCCACCGTCGGCTACGCCGCGGAGTGGACCGCCCTGGGCATAGTCGCGAACACGTTCGCCCTAGTGGCGGCGCTGCTCAACGCGGTGTTCGGATACTGCCTCGGCTGCCAGATGTACCTGTTGCTCCGGCGCGCCGCCCCTGTCGGAGCGTCCACGGCAGACACCTGCTGAACCACCGAAGATCAACGAAGGAGTCGCTCGATGAGCCGCGCAGAGGTCCTGGTTTCCACCGAGTGGGCCGAACAGAACCTGAACACCGCTGGCGTGGTGTTCGCCGAGGTGGACGAGGACACCACCGCCTACGACGGCGGGCACATCCCGGGCGCCATCAAGCTGGACTGGAAGAACGAGCTCCAGGACCACGTCCGCCGCGACTTCGTCAACCGCGAGGGCTTCGAGAAGCTGCTGTCCGCCAAGGGGATCAGCAACGACGACACGGTGATCCTGTACGGCGGCAACAACAACTGGTTCGCCGCGTACGCCTACTGGTACTTCAAGCTGTACGGGCACGGCGACGTCAAGCTGCTCGACGGCGGCCGCAAGAAGTGGGAGCTCGACGGCCGCGAGCTCACCAAGGACGAGCCGAACAAGACTGCCACCACCTACCAGGCTCAGGAGCCGGACACCTCGATCCGGGCGTTCCGGGACGAGGTCGTGGACGCGATCGGCAACAAGAACCTGGTCGACGTCCGCTCGCCCGACGAGTTCGCGGGCAAGCTCCTGGCCCCGGCGCACCTGCCGCAGGAGTCGGCGCAGCGCGCCGGCCACATCCCGTCGGCGATCAACGTGCCGTGGAGCAAGGCCGCGAACGAGGACGGCACCTTCAAGTCCGACGACGAACTCGCGGAGATCTACGGGGAAGCCGGTCTCGACACGGCGAAGGAAACCATCGCCTACTGCCGTATCGGCGAGCGTTCCTCGCACACCTGGTTCGTGCTCCGCGAACTGCTGGGCAACACCAACGTCAAGAACTACGACGGATCGTGGACCGAGTACGGCTCGCTGGTCGGCGTCCCGATCGCGAACCCGGCCGAAGAGGCCAAGAACTGACGAACCCGGTGCCGGTCGGGGCCCGTGAGCGGTTTTCGGTGCTCTAGCGCCCGAAAACGCTCACGGGAACCGAACCGCAGTTGCAGGGACCGAAGAACGAGATCGAGGAGCGTTGAGCATGAGCGGATGCGGAGCGCCGCAGCAGTCGGGCACGGCGGTCGCCGAGGACACCGACCAGGTCGTCGTGACGGGCAAGGTACGTGCCGGAGACCAGCCGGTCGGCGGGGCTTTCGTCCGCCTGCTGGACTCCTCCGGCGAGTTCACCGCGGAGGTCGTGTCCTCCCCGGAGGGTGGCTTCACCTTCTACGCCGCCCCCGGCGCCTGGACGGTCCGAGCCCTTCACCGCGATGGCAAGGGCCAGGCAGACGTCACCACTTCCGGCCCAGGCGTCCACGCGGTGGACATCGCGGTCGCCTGACCAAACTGGATTTTCCGAGGTGAAGGGCACCTCTGGGCGATTGCTCGCTGAAGAGGCGACTTGCTCGCTCAGAGGTGCCCTTCGCGCTTCCGCGTGATCGGGACCGCTTCGGTCAGCTGGTGGTCTTGGCGCGGAGGAGAGCGAAGGCCCGCTCGTCGCGGTCCTGGGAGCGCGGGTCGGAATCCTCCCGGCAGCCGACCGTCGTGAAGTCCACGACCTCCCAGCCGGTGCGGTCGAACAGCCGCCGCAGGCCCGTCTCGCTGAAGATCCAGAAGTTCGTCGCGTCGTTGTTGGCCTCAGCCGGGTCCAGCAGGTACGCCACCGGCTGCTGCTGGATCCGGGTGCCGTCCGGCGCGACCTGCGCGATCCGGGTCGACACGAAGCACAGGTCGGCGTGCTTGGCCAGCTGCTCCAGCACGAAGAACGGGTTCTTCAGGTGGTAGAGCAGCCCGAGGAAGAACACCGCGCCGTAGCGCTCGGCGGGCATCCGGAACTGCGAGTCCAGGTCGATCTCGTGCACCTGCACGCCGGAGCCCAGTTCCTCGACGAGCCGCCGCGCGCCGCGCAGCCCGTTGAAGTTCGTCGGGCCGTTGTCGATCACGTCCACCTGGCAGCCCAGCTCGGCCTCCAGGAAGAACCCGAAGTCGCCGTCGGCCGCGCCGATGTCCGCGACGCGGGTGCCCGCGATCCGGTCGAACACCGACCGCTGCTCGCCGGTCAGCAGCGCGTCCAGGTGGAAGATGTTCGCCATCGTGTCGTACGGGTACCAACAGAAGTCGGCCGGCGCGATCTTGCCCTTGCGCGCCAGCAGGTCCTCGCGGAAGGTCAGCGCGCGCTCGCGCAACGTCTCGAAGTCCATGTGATCCCCGTCCCTGCTATCGGTTCGGCGCAGTTCGGCGCGGTACCCGCCGCAGATCATGCCCGACGCCACACTCCGCGCGGGCGTCGCGGTGGTTATCCTTTCCGCGTGGAACTTATCGACTTCCTGCACTACGGCCTCGTCACCCTCGTCGGGCTCGCCGCGGTCGCCACCGTCTGGTTCGCCGGCTACGTGGTGTACCGCCTGTACAGCGACTGATCCGGCGCGACCGGTAACCTCGACGCGATGACTGCTACGCCGAACGAACCACAGCGCGGCAGCGGCGATGCCGCGGTCGCCGCGGCTGCGGAGCGCGCCAAGCACACCCGGCACCGCAACGTGCCGGAGTTCGACGATCTGCCTGGGACCGGCGACACCGCCAACCTGCGAATGGGCCCGTCGCTGAATGACGCCTGCCTCGCGCTGCTGCCGCTGGTCGGCGTGTGGCGCGGCGAGGGCGAGGCATCGCACCCTTCGCTCGACGAGCCGTACCGCTTCATCCAGCAGGTCACCCTCGCGCACGACGGCCGCCCGTTCCTGACCTACGAGAGCCGCGCGTGGCGCCTGGACGGCGAGGGCGGCAAGGTCGTCGCGCCCGCGTTCCGCGAGGTCGGCTTCTGGCGCCCGCAGGCGGACGACACGATCGAACTGCTGATCTTGCACGAGACCGGCGTCGCCGAGATGTTCTTCGGCAAGCCGCAGAGCCAGACCACCTGGCAGTTCGGCACCGACGCGGTGCTGCGCACGCCGACCAGCGAGGACGTCGCCGCGGCCAGCCGGCTGTACGGCGTCGTCGAGGGCTCGCTGGCCTACGTCGAAGAGCGCGCCACCTCGGAGCACGAGCTGCAGCCGCGCCTTTCCGCGAAGCTCGACCGCATCGTCGGCTGAGCCAGGCGCAGATCCGCCGTTCCTGTCAGACCCCCCGGTTAGATTTCGACGCAATCGAGCTACGAAACCTGAGGTGGGCGAAGCATGACCAGCACCCTGACCGACGAGCGCGCCGACATCCTGGAACTCCTGCAAGCGCACCGCGGCTTCCTGCGGCACACGGTGAAGGACCTGACCGACGAGCAGGCTCGCCTGCGGCCAACCGAGAGCGACCTGTGCCTCGGTGGGCTGATCAAGCACGTGACCGCGGTCGAGCTGAACTGGGCCGACTTCATCCGCAACGGCCGCGCGTTCGACGCCTACGACGAGGCGGCGTTCGCCAAGCAGGCGGCGACCTTCCAGCCGACCGACGAGGAAACGCTGGACGTGCTGCTGGCGGAGTACGAGAAGGTGGCGGCGCGGACCGACGAGATCGTCGCGTCCGTGCCGGACCTGGACCTCTCCCACCAGCTGCCGGACGCCCCGTGGCAGGAGGAGAAGGGCAAGCGCTGGACGGTGCGGCGGGTGCTGCTGCACATCGCGGCGGAGACCGCGCAGCACGCGGGCCACGCCGACATCATCCGCGAGACCATCGACGGCCAGAAGACGATGGGCTGACCAGGGGTCCGGGGTCAGGGGTCCGGGGTCCGGGGTCCGCGATTTCAATGGAAATTGCGGAAGTTGTCCACATCCTCCGGCGTGTCGTGGGCCGACACGCCGATCGGCCGCAATTTCCATTGAAATTGAAGGTCCGATTTCCATTGAAATTGCGGCCGGAGGCGGTAACGGGTGATCAGTAGTTGGACTCGTAGAGGCGGTTGATCTCGGCGTGCAGGTCGGCGTCCGACTTGATCTCGGTGCCGTCGATGGTGTGCACCTGGCTGACCAGCCTTACGCTCGAAGCCAGCCACACGCCGTCGCTCTCGAACAGCGCCGACGTCGGGAACTTGGCGACCTCGGTCTTCCAGCCCGCCTTCTCCGCGGCCCGGAACAGCGCGCCCTGGGTGGTGCCCTTGAGGATGCCCGAGCTGGGCGGCGTGGTCAGCAGCGTGCGCCCCTGCGCGATCACGACCGTCGAGGTCGGCCCCTCCAGCACCGAACCGTCGGTGGCGGTGAAGATCACCTCGTCGGCACCGCGCGCCTCGGCCTCCCGCATCGCGGCCATGTTCACCGCGTACGACAGGGTCTTCGCGGACAGCAGCAGCCAGGGTGCCCGCTCCATCACGTCCGGGGCGTAGCCGCGCTCCAGCGTCACGGCCGAAACGCCCTCGGTGCGCTTGCGCAGGGTGTCGGCGCCGATCTGCATGCCCATCGCGAAGCCGTTCGGCGTGCCGTCGCCGCCGTCGACGCCGCGGGTGCAGACGAGTTTCAGCGCCATCTGCGGGGCGGTGTCCCACGGCCAGTTGTCGATGACCGCTTGCGCGGCCCGCTCCCATGCGTCGCGCTCGGGCAAGCGCATCTGCATCAGGCCGGCGGATCGCTCCAGCCGATCGAGGTGCGGCCCGAGTTCCCGCGGCTTCCGGTCGGCGACCAGGATCGTCTCGAAGATGCCATCTCCCCGCATCACACCGAGGTCGTCGGCGCGGAACAGCGGCGCCCGCGGATCAACGATCGTCCCGTCCAAGAGTGCCAGTACGCGCATGCCGGAAGCCTAGAACCTCGACCCCCGCAACCGCTGGTGGGCCGCGCATGACCGGCGCGTTCTCGCACGGAGTTACGATCGGAGTACCGACCTTCAAGCGCGCCGAGCACAGGAGCGGGCATTGACCGACCAGGGATCGCTGCGCAGCACCTTGCACCAACGGGGCATGCGGATGACACCGCAGCGCCAACTGGTGCTGGACGCGGTGCGCGAGCTGGAGCATGCGACGCCCGAGCAGGTCTGCCGCAAGGTTCAGGGCACCGCCTCGACGGTCAACATCACGACGGTCTACCGCGCCCTCGACCTGCTCGAAGAGCTGGGCCTAGTGCGGCACACGCACCTGGGGCACGGCGCGCCGACCTACTCGGTCGAGGAGCACGAGCACGTCCACCTGGCGTGCCACCGCTGCGGCACGATCGACGAGGTCTCGACCGAACTGCTGGACGACCTGTCCCGCGAGTTGTTCGCGCGGTTCGGGTTCGCCCTGGACGCCACCCACCTGGCCCTGTCCGGCCTGTGCCGGAACTGCTGCCGCAACGCCGACGCCGTCGAGGAGCGCCGATGAGTTCACCCCTGTTGGATCTGCCGGGTGCGGTACCCGCACCGGAGGATGCAGTGGATGCGGGCGTGCCCTGGCACTTCGGCGACCCGTTCGCCGAGCAGCGGTCGGCGACCCGCTCGGCGGTGCTGGTGGACCGCTCGCACCGGGAGGTCATCGCGGTGACCGGGGAGGAGCGGCTGAGCTGGTTGCACCTGGTGCTATCGCAGCACATGACCGAGCTGCCGGACGGGCAGGGCACCGAGGCGCTCGTGCTGGACAGCCAGGGCCGCGTCGACTGCCACATGCTGCTCGCGCACCACGAGGGCGTCGTCTACCTGGACACCGACGCGGGCGCGCAAGCCACCAGCGCGCTGCCGACGATGGGCGTGGACGGCAGGCAGTCGCTGCTGGAGTACCTCGACGCCATGCGATTCTGGTCCAAAGTGGAGACTCGGGACGCCACCTCGGAGTTCGCGGTGCTGACCGCGGTCGGCCCGGACGCGGGCGGCATCCTCGCCCGGTTCGCGCCGGTGCCGTCGAAGCCGTACGAGGTGAAGGCCCTGCCCGGCGGTGGATTCAGCCGGTTCGTACCGTTCCGCGCGCTGCCCACCATCGACCTCGTGGTGCCGCGGGCGTCGCTGGTGGAGTGGTGGACGAAGCTGACCGACGCGGGCATCCGCCCCTCCGGCACCCTCGCATTCGAGGCACTGCGGGTGGAGGCGCTGCGGCCCCGAGTCGGGTTGGAGACCGACGAGCGCGCGATCCCGCACGAGCTCGGCTGGGTGCACGTGGCGGCGCACGTGGCTAAGGGCTGCTACCGCGGCCAGGAGACCGTCGCCAAGGTGCACAACGTGGGCAAGCCGCCGCGGCGCATGGTGCTGCTGCACCTGGATGGCTCGGCGGAGATCCTGCCGGAGACCGGCGATCCGGTTTGGCTCGGCGAGCGCAAGGTCGGCCGGGTGGGCAGCGTGGTGCAGCACCACGAGCTCGGGCCGGTGGCGCTCGCGCTGCTCAAGCGGTCGGCACCGGTGGACGGCGAGCTGGTCGCCGGCGACCCGGAGCAGGACCGCGCGGTGGCCGCGGCGGTGGACCCGGACTCGGTGCCGCCCGACACCGGCGAGCCGCCGGGACGGGTCGCGGCCCAGGGCCTGCGCGGCCGGTAGTCGACGAGGCGGGCATGCGGGTAGGCGTGCGCATCCGCCACGTTCGCCGCGCGTGCCCCACCACGCCGGGAATACGAGCGGTTTCGCACCGTTGTTTAAAACAACATCACCCGAACTGTTGGCGAGCTGTACCTGAGTGCCGGAGGATGGCCACGTGATCGAAGTCCGCCCGGGTGGACGGCGCCGCATCGACAGGGTCCTGTCCCCGGACTACACCAGTGGCATCGAAGAGCGCACGCTCGGCGAGGTGCGGGAGTTGCGCGACGAGGCGGCGCAGGAGGAAACGGACCTCTCGTACCTGCGCCGCGTGCTGCACGCGCGGATCGACATCGTGCGAGCCGAGCAGCGGCGGCGCCGGGAGCGCGGGTCCGCGTCGGTCGTCGAGCAGCTGGTGAACATCCTGGCGGACAACGCCGTCGGTCCGGCGACCGGTTCCGGCCGGTACCAGACGACCGAGCCCTCGCGGGCCGAGGCGCACCGCAGGCACGTCGAGGCGCTGGTCTCCGACGTCGATCTGTCGGACGTGATGTCGCTGTCGGAGGTCAAGCTCGACCAGGCCCTCGCCGCGTACACCGGGGAAGAGGACTCGGTGTCGCAGCGCCGCCACGAGGTCCAGGACGTGGTGGACCGGCTGAACGCGGAGATCGCCCGCCGCTACCGCGAGGGCGCCGCATCGGTGGACGACCGCCTCGCGGAGGAACGCGACCGCCGGTGACCGCTTCCGCCCCGCTCGCCCGAATCATCCGAAGTGGACTCGGGCAGTGCCCGGCGCGGCACGTCGCCGCGCCAGCGCGCCCGCAATCGCCGCTGAAACCCGCGCTGGTGACCGGAAAGCTCCGAACCAACCCGGAAACCGCCAACGCCCGATCTCGCCCGCACAGGCCCCGCGCAGCGGCGAGAGCGTAGCGCGTCCCCTCGCGGCGCGGGCCGACCGCAGAGGCGCCGCGGTGCCCACTTCCATCCTCAGTGGACAATTTCATCGCGATCCGGCCGTCCGCGACCGCCTCCCCCTGCTAGAACGCCGGGTGCCGGTCCGCAGTTTCAATACCGCGGACCCCGCACCTTGCCTCGCACGCGCAGCCGCGCGAAGGCAGGCACATCCGGATTTCTCCATCGCATCAAATGCTTCCCAACAGCGAAATCTTCCTAGTATGCTCAAATAATGGTACTGATATCCCATATTTTGAGATGGACGATATGATTGCGCAGCCGGGCACCTACACCCACGGACACCACGAGAGCGTGCTGCGATCGCACCGCTGGCGGACCGCCGAGAACTCCACCGCGTTCCTGATCCCGCACCTGCGGCCGGGCACCAGCGTGCTCGACATCGGCTGCGGACCGGGCACCATCACGCTGGACTTCGCTGCCCTGGTCGGCCCCGGCCGAGTGCTGGGCGTGGACAACGTCGACGAACCGCTGGAGATCGCCCGCGCCGGAGCGGCCGAACGCGGCCTGAACAACATCACCTTCGCCAACGCCGACGTCTACCGCCTGCCCTACGACGACGACTCCTTCGACGTCGTGCACGCCCACCAGGTGCTGCAACACCTGACCGACCCGGTCGCCGCGCTGCGCGAGATGCGGCGGGTGTGCAAGCCGGGCGGCATCGTCGCGGCCCGCGACGCGGACTACGGCGGCATGCGCTGGTCACCGGACAACCCCGGCCTGGACCGCTGGCTAGAGCTGTACCGGCAGGTGGCGCAGCACAACCGGGCATTCCCCGACGGCGGCCGGTACCTGAAGACCTGGGCCTTGGCGGCGGGGTTCAGCGACATCACCTGCACGGCGTCGGCGTGGTGCTTCGCAACGCCCGAGGAGCGCACCTGGTGGGGCAACCTGTGGGCGGACCGCATCCGCCGGTCGACCTTCGCCGAGCAAGCCCAGACCCACGGCCTGACGACCCGCGACGAGCTGGAAGAACTCGCGACGGCCTGGCACCGCTGGATCGAAGCCGAAGACGGCTGGTTCGCCGTCCTGAACGGCGAGATCATCTGCCGCCCCTGAAGCCGAGCAAGACCGGCATCCGCTCAGGACCGGGACCAACGCAGGCAACCCGGCTTCCGCTTCCCGCCGGACGATGCCGGAGAGCTTCCGTTCAGTTGTGGCGTTCTCGGGCGGCGAATTCCGACCAGAAGTCGCGCAGGGTCTCGTAGCGGGTCGCGACCTCTTCCGCATCGTCGGCTTCCATGGCATCGACGATCGCGTGCACGTCCTCGGCCGAGGTGTCCGCGTCCAGGTCGCTGGACGTCATCAGCTGCACCAGGCCGCCGTAGTCCAGCTCCACCGCCGAATGCGGGTGGAAGCGCTCCAGCCAGCGGCCGGTCTCCCGCAGGATCCGCGTCGGCCCTTCCTCGCCGATGGACTTGCGGCCGATCGCGTGCGCCCGGGCAACCCGGCGCCGCGCGTCGGCCATCGCCATCCGCCAGCACACCCGGCGCCGGCCCGGCTCGGTGAACACGCACCGCTCCTCCGGGTCGACCAGCACGAACCAGGGCAGCGGGACGGTCCAGGTGGACGACAGAACGTGCACCGCGCCGCCCGCGAGCTCGCTGACCACCGCGCTCGCCCGCACCTTGGCCTTCTCCACCGGCACCTGCAGGGCCGCGGTCCGCAGCGGGATCTCCGCGTCCCCCAGGAAGCCGACAAGCGCAGCGGCGGCCCGCCCGCGCAGGTCCAGCGGGCACACCAGTGGGCCCGGCCCGACCGTGGCCGCCGGAGCGCTGGGCACGTCCGCCGGGTCGAGCACCAGCACGTCACCAACGCCCGTGACGGCGCCGTCGGCGGTCTCGCCGGGCAGCAGCCGGGGCGGCGCGGCGAGCTGGCTGCGCAACCAGACGTCCTGCTCTCGCAATCCGGCGTCGAACGGGTCGACCGGCCCGCGCTCGACGGCCGCTGCCAGTTCCTCGCGCAGCGGGGGGTCGAAGGACGACAAGGGCTCGTACACCCTCAGGTAGGCGACGAACGGCTCTGGCACAGCCAGCATGGTGTCATGCGGCCCGCGGGCACCTGCGGCTGCCTCGCCGAGCACCGAAAACCGCTGCCAGACGGGCCTTCGGCGGGGGAGAGTTCGACGTCACCCAAGACACGGCCACTCAGTCATGGCACCACGTCGCGTCCAACCGCCTCGACACGGTACGGTAGTTACAGGAAAAGTTGTCGAGATCATGCGGGGCCGACATTCCCCTGTCCGCCCCGCAACCCTGTGCGAGGGGGTCGAGCCATGGGGCGCGGCCGGGCTAAGGCCAAGCAGACGAAGGTGGCCCGCGAGCTTAAATACAGTTCCCCCGCCATGGACATCGAGGCGTTGCAGCGCGAGCTGTCCGTCTCGGAGTCCGGCGAGTGGTCCAGTGAGGACCGCGATGACTCGCGCGACGACGGGTACGACGACTACGACTACGACCGACGTTGAAGCACATCTCCACGAGGACAGCGGATGAACGCTGTTCGCTCGATGGTGAGGTGCGTCGGAGTCGTTTGTCTGACCCGATGTGCATGAGCGGGTGGGGTTGACGAGTTCGCAAGTCCCACATAGGAGGAGCACCGTGAGTGGCGTTGCCGGTGGACCGGCGACGCCACTCGCGTCTGTCTGCTGCCTCCGAAAACGGCGCTGACCGAAGAAGAGTACGGCACGATCGCGCTGGACTCGCCGATAGCCGACGGGCAGCTGCGGCCCTGCGGGGTTGAAGAGCGTGGTTGAGGAACGCTGGCGCGCGCGGGCCGCCTCTCGGCGGGTGGCACTGCAGGGCTCCAGCCGGACGGTATTCCCAGCAGGCGGTAGTTGGAGCCCGGGGGCACACGCGCACGCCAGCTATTGGTCCAACGACCGGGAACCCGTCAGGATTCCCGGTCGCGATCACAGATTTCACGTGCGCGGTTCGATCTTCGCCTTCGCCGCGGGGCAGCCGCTCGGCCCCACCCGCAACCGGCACCGCCGCGTGTTCTCGGGCCGTGCCCGCCCGACGGCTTCCCGGCGAGGCCAGTCCCCGACGTGTGAATTGGCATTCATGACGTCGGGGATCCCGCAGCGAGACGGCGCCTGAGGTTGCAGCTACCCGCAGCGCCGCGCAAGACGAGTCTGCAACGCAGAGATCAGAAGCGCGGGTGGTTGCCGCGGAGGACCACACGGTCGTCCTCGCCGGCGCCTTCGACGGAAGGCTGCTTGGCGATCTCGCCGAGCACCCAGGCCGGCACGTGGCGAGCCGTGAGCACCGCGAGGGCGCGGTCCACGTCTTCGGCGGTCACCACGGCGACCATGCCGACGCCCATGTTGAAGGTGCGCTCCATCTCGTCGGCTTCTACCCGGCCGCGCTGGGCGATCAGCCCGAACACCGGCGCCGGCGCCCAGCTGCCCCGGTCAAGCACCGCCGTCAGCCCCGACGGGATCACCCGCGCCAGGTTCTGGGCCAGGCCACCGCCGGTGACGTGCGCGAACGTCCGCACGCCCGCCTCGGCGGCCAGCGCCAGGCAGTCCTTGGCGTAGACGCGGGTCGGCTCCAGCAGCTCCTCACCGAGGGTGCGGCCGAACTCCTCGACGTGGCCCTCCAGCGGCATCCGGGCGATGTCCAGCAGCACGTGCCGGGCCAGCGAGTAACCGTTGGAGTGCAGGCCGGAGGAGCCCATCGCGATCACCACGTCGCCCGGGCGGACCTTGTCCGGGCCGAGCATCGCGTCCGCCTCGACGACCCCGACGCCGGTGGCCGAGATGTCGTACTCACCGGGCGCCATCATGCCTGGGTGCTCGGCGGTCTCCCCGCCCAGCAGCGCGCAGCCGGCCTGCACGCAGCCCTCCGAGATGCCCTTGACCAGGTCGGCGATCCGGTCCGGCACGACCTTGCCGACCGCGACGTAGTCCTGCAGGAACAGCGGCTCGGCGCCGCAGACCACCAGGTCGTCGACCACCATCGCGACCAGGTCGATGCCGACGGTGTCGTGCACGTCCAGCGCCTGCGCGACGGCGAGCTTGGTGCCGACCCCGTCCGTCGAGGACGCCAGCACCGGCGCCTTCCAGCGGTCGAGCTTGAGCTGAAACAGCCCTGCGAACCCGCCCAGGGAGCCGATCACCTCGGGCCGGGTCGCTCGCTGCGCCCACGGGCGCATCTTCTCGACCGCCTCGTCACCGGCCTCGATGCTCACGCCCGCTGCGGCGTAAGTGGCTTTCGGACTCTCGGTCTGGGCAGACCTTGCGAGCAGGTCTTCGGACACGACTGGCTCCACATCTTGGTGCGAGTTTGCGATTCGCCGGACGCGCATGTGTAGCACGTTCAACGCTACGCGCCGACGGCGAACCTCGGGGCAACAACGGTGCGGTCGTCACGGCCGCTGCAGCGCGTCGGCCGCGCCGTAGCTGCTCGGCAGCACCGGTTCGGCCGGTCCCGCGACACCGCGTTCTGCCTGGTTGAGGCCCTCCAGCAGGTACTTGCCGATGCGGGCGTCCGCCGGCAGCGGGATCGGGTAGTCGCCGTCGAAGCAGGCCGCGCACAGCCTGGTGCGGGGCTGCTCGGTCGCCGCGACCAGGCTGTCCAGCGACACGTGGCCGAGGCTGTCCGCGCCGATCGAGCGGCGCACCCCGTCCATGTCCAGGCCGTTGGCGACCAGCTCGGCGCGGGAGGCGAAGTCGATGCCGTAGAAGCACGGCCACTTCACCGGCGGCGAGGCGATCCGGACGTGCACCTCTATCGCGCCGGCCTCGCGCAGCATCCGGACCAGGGCGCGCTGGGTGTTGCCGCGGACGATCGAGTCGTCCACCACGACCAGGCGCTTGCCGCGGATCACCTCGCGCAGCGGGTTCAGCTTCAGCCGGATGCCGAGCTGGCGGATTGTCTGCGACGGCTGGATGAAGGTCCGGCCGACGTAGGAGTTCTTGACCAGGCCGTTGCCGTACGGGATGCCGGAGGCCTGGGCGTAGCCGATCGCGGCGGGCGTGCCCGATTCGGGAACGGGGATCACCAGGTCGGCGTCCACCGGGTGTTCCTTGGCGAGTCGGCGGCCGATCTCCACGCGAGTGCCGTGCACCGAGCGGCCCGAGATCGTCGTGTCCGGGCGGGCCAGGTAGACGTACTCGAAGATGCAGCCCTTCGGCTTCGGGCTGGCGAAGTGCTGGGAGCGCAGTCCGTCGCCGTCGATGGCCAGCAGCTCGCCGGGCTCGACCTCGCGGACGAACGACGCGCCGACGATGTCCAGCGCGGCCGTTTCGCTGGCCACCACCCAGCCGCGTTCCAGCCGACCGAGCACCAGCGGGCGCACGCCGTGCGGGTCGCGCACCGCGTAGAGGGTCTGCTCGTCGCAGAAGACCATCGAGAAAGCGCCGCGCACCGTGGGGAACAGTTCCATCGCGGCCTGTTCGAGGCCCTTGTCGGCGGCGTGCGCCGCCAGCAGGCCGGTCACCAGGTCGGAGTCGCTGGTGGCGCGCCCGCAGCCGTTGGCAGGCGAGGACGCGTTGGCCGTGGTGTCGGCACCCTCCGCGGCGAGGCGGTCCAGCAGTTCCGCCGTGTTGACCAGGTTGCCGTTGTGGCCCAGGGCCACCACGCTGCCGGTGGCCGTGGTGCGGAACGTCGGCTGGGCGTTCTCCCAACTGCCGCCGCCGGTGGTCGAGTACCGGGCGTGCCCGACGGCGACGTGGCCGCGCAGCGACGCCAGGGTCTGCTCGGTGAACACCTGGCTGACCAGGCCTAAATCCTTGTAGACGAGCACCTGCGAGCCGTCGCCGACAGCGATGCCGGCGGCTTCCTGGCCGCGGTGCTGGAGGGCGAAGATGCCGTAGAAGCTCAGTTTCGCGACTTCCTCGCCGGGAGCCCAAACACCGAAGACGCCGCATTCCTCGCGGGGGATGTCGCGTTCGAGAGCAGGGCCGGAGAGGTCTGTAGGGGTGCTTGCGTTAGCCGGTTGGGGCCGGTCGGTGACCACCGAGAACTCCCTGAAGGACGGAGCCGGAGTTACACCTCAGTGTAAGGCTCCCGTGTCCAAGATTTTTCTTCCGGTCAATTGAGCCTGGTCACAGCAGGCTCTACAGGCCCGCGTCACCGGAGGTGTGCGGCATGCGGCTCCGCCTCGCCTTTGCCGCCACCCGCCTGGACGCCCGGCTGCGAGATCTCCTGGACGATCCGGACGCCGACCAGGTGTGTTGAATTCGTTTGAACAGGCCGCCGGTAACACCGCCGCCGAGCTCTGCGACTTACAGGAGAACTACCTCCGCAGTACGCACGAAAGACCAGGTGAGCCCGTGTCCGAAGGGCTTCACTTCCGCCGCGTGCCTGGTCTCCGCGCGGTGGACCTCACCCTGAGCACCCGCACCGTAGACCTCGGCGGCGAACTGCTCGCCTACCCCGGGATGCTGATCACCCGCACCGTGAACGGCACCCCGGTCGCCGAGGAGTGGCTACCCGTAGGCGACGACCCGACTGAGGCCGATGACGAACACGTCATAAAGCGGCTTCACGCGGCCCTGTGCTGGCAGCACGGCACCGCCAACAACACGACACGCCCCGGTGCCTGAGCGGCACCGAGGCGAACACAGCCGTTCTCAGCGGCCGGAATCGGGCGGCAGGGTGACGCTCTGCCGGTCCGGGGTGATGGTCCACTCCCACGCCGACAACGGCGGCTCGCCGCGTTCGACCCACCACCGGTAGGCCGCCTCGGCGGCATCCCACAACCGGCGCGGCCCGACTTGGCGGACCCGGAACCGCTCCCCCTCGGGGACCACGCTGGCCCACGACCCCGACAACGGATCGACCAGCCACGCCACCCCCGGCCGGTACTCGCTGGCCTTCCACACGTCGTAGCGGGCGACGATCACCCCGCCCGGGATAGTGCGCTCAACCCAGGAGTACGGAAACTGTCCAAGATGGACACCAGCGGTCGCGATGATCCGATCGAACTGGCGATCACCCGCAAGTCCGGCCGCCGCGTCGCCTTCGATCGTCTCCACCCCGTCGTGGTCGGGCCGACCCGGCCGGCTGGGGAGACTTCGGGGGAAAGTCGATCACCGGCCGGGGCAGCCCCGCCCTGTAGCCTCGTCATCACAGCGGGGTTATGTGAATGGGTTTGGCGTCTACTGGCGTCTACAGGTGGTGATCGGTGTCTGACCTCGGCGTGAACCTGCGGGCAGCCCGTGAGGATGCCGGAGTGAGCCTGTCTGCGATGGCAGCCCGCACGCACTACAGCAAGCCGCTTCTCGGACTGCTGGAGACCGGGAAACGGGCGATCAAGCCCGAGCACGTCACCGCGTACGCCCGCGCGCTGAACGTCTCCCTGGACACCCTGTATGGCCTGCCGGATGACCCGCTCCGGGTCGCTCACGAGTGGCTTGTGGCCGACACCCCCGCCGAAGTTCACTCGGCCGCCGGGCGGAAAGTCGGGGCGACGTTGGCGGCCAAGCTGGTAGGCCGTGTGATCGAACTCCGTCACCTTGACGACGTGATCGGCGGCCGAGACCTCTTTCCGTTGGTACGTAAGGAACTCACTAGCACTCAAAACGTACTCAACGAAGCGAGCTACACCGAGCGGACCGGCCGCCGACTGCTGACCGTGGTGGGCGAACTCGCGCAGCTCGCCGGATGGGTCGCCAGCGACGCCGGGCACTACGCCGAGGCTCAGCGCGTCTACCTCTCCGGCGTCTCCGCCGCCCGCGACGCGGGCGACCCCGCGCTAGCCGGGCAACTGCTGTCCAGCCTGAGCTACCAGATCGCCAACGTGGGCGACCCGGCCGACGCGGCACTACTGGCCCGCTCGGCCGTCAAGGGGACCGAGGGCCGAACCACCCCGGTTGTCCGGGCGCTGCTGCTGGAGCGGGTGGCCTGGGCCAGCGCACGCGCCCGGGACCGCGACGGCACTCAGCGGGCGCTGGACGCGGTGGACGACTCCTACGAACAGCGGTCCGCCGGGGTCGAGGAACCGGAGTGGGTCTACTGGCTGGACCGCAAGGAAATCGACGTGATGGCCGGGCGCTGCCTGACCGAGCTGGGCGACCCACTCACCGCTGAGCCACTGCTGTCCGGTGCCATCGCGGCATACACCCCGAGCATGCCCGAGAGGTGGCCCTCTACCAGACGTGGCTGGCCGAGTCGTACGCCCGAGCCGGGGTATTCGACGCCGCGAGGACAACGATCAACCGTGCCCGCAAGGCCGCGCGTGGAGTGAACTCGACCCGGCTAGACCTCCGCATAGGCGCAGTGGAGCATCTGCTATCCGCGTAGCCGACCACTCGGCCGAAAGGGCGATCTTTCTCCGGCGCTTCCGTGTTTCCGCAGGCCGTTCCCCGGCCAACTTGTGATGTCACACGTGGAGCATTGCCTCCGGGCCGGCAAGTAAGACGAACGCCCCGAGACGATCGAGGCGCGAATCGTCCCGTTCGAAGCTGGCGCGCACAATGCCTTGGGTGGCACGGACTTCCTACCGCCGGGGTTTCCCGGCGAGGAACTACCGAGCGTGCTCTGGCAAGAATCGATCACTTCCACGGCGCTCACCTCCGACGCCGTAACGATCCGCGAATACTCCATCGCGCTTGCTGGCGCGACATCGGTCTCACTCAGTCGCGAAGAGTCGTTTGAGCTGATCAGAAAGGCTTCCAGCAAGCTGTAAACCCGGACTACAGTTGCGCTCATGAGCAGCACCCAAGCGGCCGGACTACATAGAGCTGAGAACTGGCGGAAGTCAAGCCGCAGCGCAGATAACGCCCACTGTGTGGAGGTCGCGGTGATGACGCGAGCGGTCGGGGTGCGAGACACCAAGGACCGCGACGGCGGCACGCTCCTGTTCACGCCGGAGCAGTGGACATCGTTCACCACACGCCTGAAGCAAGGCTGAGAGGTCGTGAGTGCGAAACCGCGCTGGAGCCCGGTTTCACACTCACGACCACCTGGTCACGCCCGGATGCGGAGGCGCGCCTAGCTCGACGCTAGGCGATGGCGGCCGACGTAATCCTCGGTCGGCCACTCGATTGGTTCCGGCGGCTGGCGGGCAGGCGGCTCGGGATGCGGGGTTGCGACCGATATCGCATCGATGAGTTGCCACACCATCACCGCCCCGGGACCAGCATCAGCATGCTGACCACTCCCGCCGCGCAACGGCAGTAGTGCGGCCACCACGAACACCGCCGCGACAAGGCCCAGAAAAACCAGCAGGCTGTGGCGGTGGCCCCGGCACCTCCCCTTTCCCCGACCCGGGGCCGGCGGAAGTCGAGCCGTAGCGCGAACAACGCCCACTGTGTGGAGGTCGCGGTGATGACGCGAGCGGTCGGCGTGCGAGACACCAAGGACCGCGACGGCGGCACGCTCCTGTTCACCCCCGAGCAGTGGACATCGTTCACCACGAGCCTCAAGCAAGGCTGAGAGGTCGTGAGTGCGAAACCGTGCTGGAGCCCGGTTTCGCACTCACGACCACCTGGTCACGCCCGGATGCGGAGGCGCTCGGCGAAGACCTCTTGGGCGCGGGTCATGTCCTTCGCCCGGTCAACGCCGGTAAAAGGCAGAACGTAGCGGCCGAGGTCGGCCTTCATGATTCGATCACTAACACCCACTTCACGGAATCAATCATCTCGGTAGGAGTGGGGCTTGGTGCCGTGGCGGGACGGGAAGTCCGGCGGACGGCGTTCGGCGAAGGCGCTGAGACCTTCGCGGGCGTCGGGTGAGGTGAAGGCCTTCTGGCCGTAGAGGGCCTCGCTGTGGAAAGCCTGGTCCTGCGGGAGGTCGCCGAGGCGAAGGACGGCCTCCTTGATCGTCGCGAGCGCGGTACCGCTCTTGCCGACCAGCCGGTGAGCGCGGTCGAGCGCGGCATCGAGCAGCTGCGGCGCGGGGACGACGTCGTTAAGCAGGCCGTACCGCAGAGCTTGGGTAGCCGGGATCCGGTCACCGTGGAGCATCAGCTCCATCGCCCAGACGTACGGGATCTGCCGCGTCAGCCTGGTGAGCGTGCCGCCGGCGGGCACGACGCCGACGCCGCTTTCGGGCAGCCCGAACTCGGCGGTGTCGGCACTAATGCGGATGTCGGTGGACAGCATGATCTCGAACCCGCCGCCGAGGCACAGGCCGTTGATGGCGGCGATCACCGGCTTGAACAGCGTGGTGTGCTTCTGGTGGGCGGCATCCCATGCCGAGATGTCGAAACGGCCTTCGGACAGGGCTGGGATGGACTCGGTGAGGTCGGCGCCGACGCAGAAGGCGCGGTCCCCGCTGCCGGTGAGGATCGCGACGGCGAGTGAGTCGTCGTCGCGGACCTCATCGAAGGCCGCACCGAGTTCTTCGTACATCGCGAGTGTGAGCGCGTTGAGCTTGTCCGGACGGTTGAACCGGATGATCGCGACCGCGCCATCGCGGTCGAGGGCGATGCCGCTGATATCAGATCACCCCCTTCTCGCGCAGCTCGGCGATGCGCTCGTCGTCGAGATCGGCGAGTGCCCGCAGGACCGTGTCGGCGTGCTCACCGACCTTCGGCGCGAGCCCACGTGGCTGAGTGGGCGTGCCGGCGAGCTTGATGGGCGAGCCGAACATGCGCAGCTGCCCGAACTCGGGGTACTCGACGTCGACGATCATGTCGCGCGCGGCGATCTGCGGGTCCTCGACGACCTCACCGATGTTCTTGATCGCGCTCAACGGCACGGCGTCACCGACAATCTCCTCCAACTCGGTCTTCGTCTTGTCCTGGAACCACTTCTGCAGCAGCGTCCGGACCCGTCGTTCGTAGACCTCGGGTACGAATCGCTTCGCCATGGTGTCGATTTCGGGGTCGTCAGCGAGTTCGGGCTGTCCGAACAGGTGGCAAGACAGGCGCCAGAACTTGTCGGTATAGCCGCCGAAGAAGACGAACCCGTCCTTGCACGGGTAGAGCTCGTAGGGCTTGACGAAGGGATGTTCGTTGCCCAGCGGTCCGGGGACCTTGCCGTCGACGGTGTAGGACACGACAGCGTTCTCCGTGAGGCTGAGCACCGAGTCCTGTTGGGACACGTCGACCAGCTGTCCCTCGCCTGTCTTTTCGGCGTGCCGCAGTGCGGCCAGGGTGCCGATGACGGCGTACAGCGTCGCGGACAGGTCGCCAATGATGGTGCCGACGCGGGCGGGTGGCCGGTCCTGGAATCCGTTCATCGACCACAGGCCGCCGGTGGCCTGCGCGCTGTTGTCGTAGGCCGGCCGGCGCCGGTACGGTCCGGTCTGGCCGTAGCCGGAGATCGCCGTGTACACCAGGCGCGGGTTCTCGCCACGCAGCACGTCGTAGCCGACGCCGAGCTTGTCCATCGTGCCCGGCCGGAAGTTCTCGACCAGGACGTCGGCGCGCCGCACCAGCTTCTTGAGCAGGTCCTTACCGTCCTCAGTGGATAGATCGAGGGTGAGGCCGAACTTGTTCCGGTTGTACTGCGCGAAGAACGCGCTGAATTCCTCGTCCGGTCCGCCCGGCTCCCCGGGCGAGGTCAGCTTCGGCGGGAAGTCCCGGGTGTAGTCCGGTTCCTTCGGGTTCTCGATCTTGATCACGGTCGCGCCGAGGTCGGCCAGCAGCATCGAGCAAAATGGGCCCGCCACGACCCGGGTGGTGTCCAGGACCACGATGCCGCGCAGCGCGCCCCGCGACAGCCCGCCAGGCAGCATGCCCACGATCGTGTCGTCATTGATGGTCATGTTCGCCCCTGATCCGTAGGTGACTCGTCAGCTCGCGGCCGCAGCCACCCGAACGCGGGCCTCCAGGAGGGTGCCGCACGAGGGACTGTAGAACTCGTCGATCAGCACGCGGCGGCCCTCGGTGCGCGGTCGGACGCGGACTCCGTACTCGGCCAACCGCTCGGCGGCGACGTAGGTGACCTGCCGCGCCTCGCCGCGCCAGTCTTCGCCGGTGCCCAGGCGGGCGCCGCTGGCGGGCACGTACCAGCCGTCGGCGTCGCGGCGTGGCGCGGAGGACCCGGCCGGCAACTTCGGCGGGACCTGCTGGGCGGGGGTGCCGCCGAGGCGTTCCTGGCGCATCGCGGTGCGGGCGCGCCGGGTGGCGGCCTCGTCGACGGTGCCATCGGCGACGATCACGCCGTAGGTGCGCTGCGCGGTCTCGCCGGTCACGTAGCCGTCGCGGACGTCGGCGGCGACGAGCTGCGGGGCGCGCAGCAGCGGGTCGCCGTAGCCGCCTCCGCCGGCGATCCACTGCACGAACACGTCTCCGGCGCGGACCCTGACCGACTGCTGGTTGATCGCCAGCAACTCCCGGTCCGCCGCGCTCAGCGTGTCCGGGGCGGGCACCAGGCCATCGGCGAGCAGCCGGGCGACATCGGTCTGGCGCCAGACCTCGTGGCCGCTGCCGCCGCCGGGCAAGCCGCCGCCGAAACCGTCGGCGACGACCTGGGCGTTCGGGGCGAACACCGTCTGCGTGACCTCCTCGGCGCCGTGCAGCGTCCACGCGAAGCGCAGGCCCAGCCCGCCGCGGTGGGCACCGTGCCCGGCGCTTTCGGTGTTGAGCTGCTTCCACAGGTAAAGCACCGGGTACAGCATCTCGTTCATCTCGACGTCGGGCAGCATGTTGTTGACCTGCGTCATCATCCCCGCGCAGTCGAGCCCGTCGCGGTCCGGCTGGGCGCCGGCCCCCATGCCACCGCCGTCCATGTTGAACAGCACGAAGTACTCGCCGTCATCGGTGGTGCCCGCGGAGATCCCGCCGGTCCACGAGTCGCCCCACACGCCCTGGGTCCGGTCGCGGATGGTGTCGTCGTCGCTGCCACGGCAGGCGTCGTTCATCAGCTTCGTGACGACGCGGCTGACCCGGGCGCCGGTGGTGAGGTGCCCGTTGCTGATCGGTGCCGGGGGCCTGGGATTCACGATCGACCCGGACTCGGCGACGATGTCGAACGCGGTCATGACGCCTTCGTTGAACGGGACGTCCCAGGCGAGGATCGGCACGATGGCGGTCGCCACGCTGCCGACCAGCGCACCGTAGCTGCAGTTGACGAAACCGTCGGTCTGCTCGCTGGAGCCGGTGAAGTCGAAGGTGATCTGGTCGTCGCGTTTGGTCATGGTGCACGCGACGCGGTACAGCTCGTCGACGTGTCCGTTGTGCTCGGTCCACTCCTCGGCGGTGTAGGTACCGTCGGGGATGCGGGCAATCCGGTCGCGCACGACCTGCTCGGCCAGCTCGAACGACAGCCTCGTGTAGTCGCGGAACTGCTCAATCCCGAACTCCTCGATCGTGCTCAGCAGACGCCGGATGCCGGTGTTGTTGCTCGCCACCAGACTGCGCACGTCGTTCCAGAACAGCGCGGGCACGCGGACGTTGTTGAGCAGGATCCGGCGCACCCACTCGACGGGCTCGCCCCGCTCGAAGATCTTGACGCCGGGCGGCAGCCGCAGCGCCTCGGCGTAGCAGTCGTGGGCGCCGGGTGCGAACCCGCCGGGCGTCATGCCACCGACGTCGACCAGGTGCGCTTGCGACTGAGCCCAGCCGATCAGCTCGTCGCCGTGGAAGATCGGCGAGATCACGTTGGTGTCCGGCGGGTGGCTCGCGCCCGCGGTGTGCGGGTCGTTGCAGATGAACGCGTCGCCGGGCGCGAGCGGCTCCCCCTCGATCGCCTTGACCAGGTTCTGCACAGCGACGCTGCCGGAGCCGATGTGGAACTGGACATAGTCCGAGTAGGCGTAGATGCGGCCGGTGGGGTCGAACAGTGCGGTGTTGAAGTCACCGGCCTCGGTGATCACCGGGGAGCCCGACGAGCGGATCATCGCGATGCCCATCTCCTCCACGATGGAGTCCAGGCGCATGCGGATCACTTCGAGGGTGACGGGGTCGAAGCCGTCGGGCAGCGTGCGCGGGGTGCTGGTCATGGTCGTCTCCTTTGACGGGCGGGGGTCAGCGGTCGGCGAGGCGCAGCAGGAAGTCGCCGCTGTCGGTGAGTTCGACGGTGGCGCCAGTGGGCACGTAGACCGTGGTGTCGGGCTCCTCCAGCAGGCACGGACCGGTCGCCCGGCCGAGCGCACCGAACCCGCGGTGCACGTCGATCTCGACGCGCTCGCCGGTGAGCGGCTCGATCACGTCGCGGCGAGTGAGCTCGTGGCGCTCCTCGCCGGTGCCGGCGGCCTGCTCCACCGTCTGCACTTCGCTGCGGCCGATGGCCCGGACCCGCGAGTTGACCAGCAGGATCTCGGCCTCGGTCCAGGCCGTGCCGGCGCCGAACTCTTCCTCGTAGTCGGCGATGAACTGGGCGCGCAGCGCGTCCTTGTCCGCCTCGCCGAAGGTGCCCGCCGCCAGGCGGGTGGTGACCTCGAAGATCTGGCCCACGAACTTCATGTCCGCCTCGCGGTGCAGCTCGCGCCGGCCCGCAGGGATCCCCTCGGCCTCGAACCATGCTTGTGCGCGTTCCTCGAGGGCGGCGAACTCCTTGTCGAGCGCCGCCGCGGGCTGGTCCATCGTCCACGGGCTCGTCTGCACCGCGGAGAACACCGAGTCGGCGTGCATGAGGCCGTGCGCTGAGAAAACCGCGGCGTCGCGCGGGATCACGACCTCGCGGACCCCGGCCTCGGCGGCGATGCTGGCCGCGAACAGCCCGCACGCGCCGCCGAAGCCGACGAGGGTGAATTCGCGCGGGTCGTGGCCGCGGTTCACGGTGATCTTGCGCAGCGCGTTGGACATCTGCGACGTCGCCAGCCGGTACATGCCTTCGGCCGCCGCGTCCTCGGTGATGCCCAGCGGCTCGGCCACGTGCTTGCGCAGGGCGGCCCGCGCCTGGCCCTCGTAGAGGGGGACGGCGCCGCCGAGGTAGTAGTCCGGGTTGATCAGCCCGAGCACGAGCGCGGCGTCGGTGACCGCGGGCCGGGTGCCGCCCTTTCCGTAACATGCCGGGCCCGGCACGGAGCCCGCGCTGTGCGGGCCGACGCGCAGCAGGTTCCGTCCGTCCACCCAGGCGAGGCTGCCGCCGCCGGCGCCGATGGTCTCGATGTCCACGGCGGTCAGGCTGGTGGGCAGGCCGCCGATCTCGGCGCGGGGCAGCAGCCGGAACTCGTCGTCGATGATGGCGGCCGCGTCGAGGCTCGTGCCGCCCATGTCCGCGGTCAGCACCCGCCGGCGGCCGAGCTGCTTGGCCAGCAGCCGCGCGCCGGTAACGCCGCCGACCGGACCGGAGTTGAACATCGAGATCGGGGCCTTGCCGGTCTCCTCCACCGACAGGAACCCGCCGTGCACCTGCATGATCTGCACCCGAGCCCGCAGCCCCCTGCTCCACAGCTCGTCGGCGAGGTGGTCGAAGTGCGACGCCACGATCGGCTTCACCGCGGCGTCCAGTGCGGTGGTGACCATGCGCTCGTACTCGCGGTAGACCGGCGTCAGCCTGCTGGAGAGCGTGTACGGGATGTCCGGGTGATGCCTGTCGAGGTATTCGCCGATCGCATTTTCGTGGGCGGCATTGCGGAACGACCACAGCAGGCAGACCGCGATGGCCTCGGCGCCGGTCGCCAGCACCGCGTCCACGGCCGTGGCGATCGCGTCCTCGGTGAGCGGGACGAGTACGGTGCCGTGCGCGTCGACCCGCTCGGCGACCTCGACGATGCGGCGACGCTCCACGATGTCTGGCGGCGCCGACATCTTGTGCGGGTCACGCTCGTCTGTGCGGGCCGACCGGGCGATCCGCAGGGTGTCGCGGAAGCCCTGAGTGGTCAGCAGCCCTACGGCGGCGTACTTCTGCTCATCCACGGCGTTCGTGACGATGGTGTTGCCCAGGACGAATCGGTCGACCGCGGCGAAGAACTCGGCCTCGGTCATCCCTGCGCGCTCCCGCAGCACGCCCAGCGCGCCGAGGATCCCTGTGGTCACGTCCTTGGTCGAGAACGCCTTGCCACGTATCGCGTGCCCGTCGACGACCGCCACGGCGTCGGTGAACGTGCCACCGACGTCGATGCCCACGTGAAGCGTCATGCTCGCTGTCTCCTTTGACTGCGTCGGTGCGGCTCGTTCCGGGCTGACGGATGGTATGCACGAAAGGTTCGTTTCGGGGAGACACCGTCTAACCCGCGGTGTGGACAGTACGAGCGCGAACCCGCCCTAGACTATGTATCGTTCGCCCAGGATTCCCCTGGACATCCTGGGCGATCGGCACACCAGATCGAGGTGAACTCCGTGACGGAGACGCTCCCAGGCGACGTTATCGTCAGTCTGCTGCAGGCGGCTTCGGCTGAACAGGAAGTCGATGTGGACGGCCTGCTCACCGACGTGCCCCTGTCCGAACAGGACACCACCCGGATCCGCTACGAAATCCGCCGCCTGCGCGCCACCTCGGAGCGCTGGCGGCGCCGCGGTCAGGAACTCGCGGCGCTGTTCTCCACCGCGCGCGAGCTTGCCCAGCTTCGCGACGTCGATGAACTGCTTGGCCGGCTCGTCGAACGAGCGCACGACCTCGTCGGCACGGACGTCACCTACCTGTCCGAGTTCGATGCGAAGAGCCGCGAACTCCGCGTGCGAACCACGCTCGGGACGGTCGCCCCGTCGTTCCTCGGCTTGCGAGTGCCACCCGGCGCGGGCCTGGCCAGCCAGGTGGTCGAAGGACGCCGTCCCTACTGGACGTCCAAGTACGCCGCGATGACCGAGGCCCCGCACGACTCCGCGATCGACGCCGCCGTGGCTGCGGAAGGTCTCGTGTCCCTGCTCGGCGTCCCGCTACTGGCCGGCGACGAGGTGATCGGGGTGCTGTTCGCCGCCAACCGCGTCGAGCACGCTTTCTCCCCTGAGGAGATCTCCCTGCTGTCAGCCTTTGCCGACCACGCCGCCATCGTCCTGCAGACCGCTCGCCTGCTCGCCCGCACCCAGGACTCGGCCGACGACGCCCGCCGCGCCTATGGCGAGCTCGCCCGCCACGTCGAAGCGATGGAACGGGCCAGCGAGGTGCACAGCGACCTCACCAACCTCGTGCTTCAAGGCGGTCAAGCACCAGACGTCGCGACCGCGCTCGGGCGAGCCTTGCGCTGCCACGTCACGCTTCGCGACCTCGAACACCTCGACGGCCCCGTCGCCGACGCGGTCGACCACAGCCGCCGCAGTGGTCGGTGCACGCCCGCGAGCGACGGCACGTACGCCGTCGCCGTCCTCGCCGGGCCGACCCTGCTGGGCGCGCTGCTGCTAGAACAGGGCGAGGTCGAGTTCGGCCCCGTCGAGCTGCGCACCGCCGAACGCGCCGCTCAGATCACCGCGCTGCTCAATCTCAAGCAGGACGCCATGATCGAGGCCGAGCAGCGCGTCCGCGACGACTTGCTGGCCGACATGCTCTCCGACGATCCCGACCGCCGCGCCGACATCGCCACCCGCGCCCACGCACGGGGCATCCGGCTCGACGAGCTGCGGTCGGTGGTCGTGATCTCGGTGCCGGCCGAACTGCGCCGCGAGGCCGTCCGCGCCCTGCGCCGGACCGGCGGCCCGGTCGGCGAACATGCCGACCGAGTCGTGGCCATCACCTCCTATCCCGACCCAGCCACCGCGAGCACACTCATCCACACCATGGTGCGCCGCACCGTACGGGCACCAGTTCTGGCGGTCGGCGCAGGCATCGCCGACGCCACCGTCGACCTACGCACCCAGGTCGACGCGGCCTCGGCGTGCGTGCGGATCCTGCCCGCACTCGGACTGAACGACACCGCCGTCACCACCGACGAGTACCTCCCGTACACGGCCCTGTTCGGCCCGGGGGAAGCGCGCGTGACGACGTACGTGCGGCGCGTCATCGGGCCCGTCCTGGACTGGGATGCCAAACACGCGGGCAAGCTCCTGCCCACCCTCGCCGCCTACCTCGGCAACCGGATGAGCCCGGTCGCCACCGCCCGTGCGCTCCACCTGCACAAGAACACCGTCCTCCAACGCCTGGAACGCACGACCGAGCTACTCGGCGAGGACTGGCAGGAGCCCGATCGGCTCTTCCGGATCACCGTCGCGGTCCGCCTCGCCACCCTGGCCAAAAGCCCATAGTCCTACCGTCAGCAGTGGATGATCGGCCCATTCCCGGCCAATGCGCGGCGAACTAGCGTCCCCTCCGTACCGCAGCAACACCGAGGTGGGAGGGGCGCCATGCCGCGCACCAGTCGTATCCAGGGTCTCCGGGACCTATCCGTCGAGGCCCGGCGCAAGTTCGTCGCCGAAGCCGCCGGCATCGACCCCGCGTCGATCGCCGCCTTCGACCCCGCGCACGGCCTCGGCACCGAACTGGCAGCCCACATGATCGAGAACGTGACCGGGATCCTGGGCATCCCGCTGGGTGTAGCGACGAACTTCGTGATCAACGGCACCGACGTGTTGGTGCCGATGGCGACCGAGGAAGCCTCCGTCGTCGCGGCGGCGAGCAACGCCGCCAAGATCGCGCGCGTGCGCGGCGGGTTCACCACCTCCTCGACACCACCCGTCATGCAGGCCCAGGTCCAGATCGTCGGCGTCGCTGACCCCGAGGCCGGGCGAGTACGGCTGCTCGAAGCCCGCGACGAGCTGATCGCGCTCGCCAACGACCAGGACCCCAAGCTCGTCGAGTTCGGGGGCGGCGTCCGGGACATCGCTGTCCGGCTGGTCCCCTCGCGCGCCGGCACCTACGTGGTCGCGCACCTTCAGGTCGACGTTCGCGACGCCATGGGCGCCAACGCGGTCAACACGATGGCTGAGGCCGTCGCCACCCGGGCGGCCGAGATCGCGCGCGGGAGCAGCTTGCTGCGGATCCTCACCAACAAGGCCGATCTCCGGCTCTCCCGTGCCCGCGCGGTGTTCGACGCGGACGCGCTCGGCGGCGCCGAGGTCGTCGACAACATCATTCACGCCGCCGCCCTCGCCGAAGCCGACCCCTACCGGGCCGCCACCCACAACAAGGGGATCATGAACGGCATCACCGCCGTCGTGCTCGCCACCGGCAACGACACCCGCGCCGTCGAAGCCGGCGCCCACTCCCACGCCGTCTCGCCCGCCGGGCTCTACACCTCGTTGTCCCGCTTCGAAAAAGACGCCGACGGCAATGTCGCCGGCACGCTCGAGCTGCCCATGCCCGTCGGTCTCGTCGGTGGCGCCACCAAGGTCCACCCGGCCGCGCAGGCCGCGATCACCCTGCTCGGCGTCCGCACCGCCGCCGAACTCGCGGAGATCATCACGGCCGTCGGCCTCGCCCAGAACCTCGCCGCCATCCGAGCGCTGGCCACCGAAGGGATCCAGCGCGGCCACATGTCCCTGCACGCCCGCAACATCGCATCCGGCGTCGGCGCGACCGCCGAGGAGGTCCCGGCCGTCGTCGCCCGGCTCATCGCGGACCAGAAGGTCCGTGCCGACCACGCCGAGCAGGTCCTCGCCGAGCTCCGGGCCGGACGATGATCGACTACGGGACCGAACGGCTCCCTGGCCTCCCCGAAGCCGTCACCATCTGCGAGGTCGGCCCCCGCGACGGGCTCCAGAACGAGTCCACGCCGGTGCCCGCCGACGTGAAGGTCGAGTTCATCGAACGCCTTGCCGACGCCGGGCACACCGTCATCGAGGCGACGAGCATGGTCCATCCCAAGTGGGTGCCACAGCTCGCCGACGCCGAAGAGGTCCTCCGTCGCCTCGACCGCCGCCCCGCGGTCCGCTACCCCGTACTCGTGCCCAACCAGCGAGGCCTGCAGCGGGCGCTCGACCTCGGCGTCACCGACATCGCCGTGTTCGCCTCGGCAACCGAAAGCTTCGCCAAGGCCAACCTCAACCGCACGGTCGCCGAGTCGCTCGAGATGTTCGCCCCCGTCATCACTCAGGCCCGCGAAACCGGGCTGCCGGTGCGCGGCTACCTGTCCATGTGCTGGGGCGACCCTTGGGAAGGCGCGGTCCCTGCGGCACAAGTCGTCGACGTCGCGACCAAACTGATCTCCCTCGGCTGCACCGAACTAAGCCTCGGCGACACCATTGGCGTCGCCACCCCCGGCCGCGTCGTCGCGCTGCTCAACGCCCTCACCGCCGCCAGAGTCCCGATCGGCTCGATCGCCGTTCACTTCCACGACACCTACGGCCAGGGGCTCGCCAACACCCTCGCCGCCCTCCAGCATGGAGTGACCACAGTGGACACTTCGGCAGGCGGCCTGGGCGGCTGCCCCTACGCCGACAGCGCCACCGGCAACCTCGCCACCGAAGACATCCTCTGGCAGCTCGAAGGTCTCGGCATCCGCACCGGCCTCAACCTCACCAAGCTGGTCGAAACGAGTAGCTGGCTGGCCGGTCACCTCGGCCGCGAAAGCCCCTCTTCGGTCGTGCGCGCGCTACGGAAAAGCTGAGACCAGCCGTCGCTCCGGCCTCGCGCGTTACGCAACCGCTACGGCGACGGCGCAAAACCGTGGGCTCGGCAGCCTGGCCTCGACACTGAGCGAACGGGGCGGTTCGATTCGGGCGGGCAGGCGTCGAGCTGACCGTTCAGGCCGCCGCCGCGGCGGAATCCTGCGCCTGCACACGGGCTCGGCGGCTTTCGTGCGCAGCGGCCAGGCTGGCTCGGCAGGTCCGGATGATCTGCCGGGTCGCCGCGGTCTCGAGGGCCTGGCGGCACCGCGTGCAAACCACGGTCACCGATCCGGTCACCTCGTCGACCGCGACGGACGCCTCGGCCTCGCAGCGGCGGCACCAGCGGTGCCCGGTGACGGGGATGATGTGCATCGGCGAAGCGATGCATTCGTGTGACCAGCGACGGTGAACGTGGCAGGTGATGCGCTCGTGAGCCGAAATCTCCTCGCGCTCCTCCACCGCATCCTCGATGATCAAGGTGTGTGCAAGGCGCCGGTCACGGAGGTCTGCGTAGCGCTCGCCGTACCGCAGTACGTCCGCGGCGCTCGGCTGGGAGGGACGCAACGAACGTCGGGGCTGCGGCGAATCCGGCTCGATTCGGTCGGGATGGGACAGGGGGAGCATGGCCTTTCCTTGAACGGATCTACTTTCGTCGGGTTGACACCAGTGTCTTTAGTCCCGACTACGCAGACATCGGTGGCACTACGTAGCCCACTGCTTATCTATATCTGCGTACGTACTGCGGCGATCAGCTGCCGGTGTCGGACCGGCCTTGCTCGGTTCCGGATCGCGCCGCAGTGCCGTCGCAAGGTTCAGGTCGGGCTGGCCCCGCAGGCAGTGTAGGCGCTGACGCAGCAGAAACAGCGCCACCGAGCGGGGCAACCTGACGAACGCCCCCTGTCCGCCGTCTCATCCCGGAACTGGTCGTGGACGCGAGGTGCCGGAACGCTCACGGGTTGCCGACTCGGACCAGCGGCAACCACTGCGAAACGTCCGAGCGGGAACCGGATGCGGTGAGCTCGCCGCGTTCGAGGGCCTCGGCCCAGCCGAGGCGGCCGGTCGCCAGCAGCAGCCAGGTCCGGGGGTTGGTCTCGACGACGTTGGGCGGGGTGCCGCGGGTGTGCCGAGGGCCGGCGACGCACTGGACCGCCGCGAACGGCGGCACCCGCACCTCGACGCTGTTGCCCGGGGCGACCTGCTCCAAGGTGCGCAGGCTCAACCGAACTGCGGCGGCGAGCTCGGCACGCGCGGGCTTCGGCGCTTCGCCGTCCAGCCAAGGCCGCAGGGCTGCGACGGCCTCGCGCATCTCCCCGGGATCAACGGCACGGCGACTGGGCATGCCAGAAGCCTACGAACACAACCCAACCCCCAACCCTCCTACCCCAAGCACGGGCACCGGGCACCGGGCGCCGGGCACCGGGCACCGCGCTCCGGGCACCCCCGAACCAGTGGACACGCAATTTCAATGAGGTGATCTCAGTAAGAAGTCTCTGGAGGGCGGCCTGCCGGAATGGGTGTGTGATCGGGTAGGGCTGGCCCGGGGAGAGTGGGACGTGGGGTCCCTGGTAGAAGAAGTTCGACCAAGAAAGGATCTTCGACCAGGGAGGGCCCCACGTGGTCACGTATTCTGCCAAACTCGATGTTCCCCGTGAACTGGTGGTCTTCCTCAGCCGGCTGTTGGCCGGTGAACGCCGCCGGAAAGGGACCCGCAAGGGGCGCCGGGCGTTGACCACGTTCTGGCAGGCTGTGCTGGTCCTGCGGTGGTTCCGGGACGATACCGACATCACCAAACTGGCTCGCGATCACGGTGTCGCCCGTGCCACCGGCTACCGGTATGTCGACGAGGGCATCAAGGCACTGGCCGCGCAGGCCCCGGATCTGCACGACGCCCTGCAACGGGCCAAAGACAACGGCGACGCCTATCTGATCCTGGACGGCAAAAACTTCTCCTCCGACCGTCTCGGCGAAAAGACCACCAGCGCCAAAGGCGCCGAGATCGACCTGTGGTACTCCGGGAAAACCCGCGAACAAGCCGGCAACATCCAAGCACTGACAGACCCGGACGGGTTCCCGCTGTGGGCCTCCGACGTCGAGCCCGGGTCCATCCACGACATCACCGCCGCTGAAAACCACGTCCTCGGCGCCCTGTACTGGGCTTACTCCCAGCTCAACCTACCCACCCTGGCCGACGGCGGCTACCAGGGTGCCGGAGCCGGGGTCCTCACCCCGATCAAACGCCCCAAAACCAGCAAAGGCCGCCCACTCGACGTCGACAACCAGACCTACAACAAACTGCTGCGCGGCCTGCGCGCCCTCGGCGAACGTGGATTCGCCCTGCTCACCGGCCGTTGGCGCGTCCTACGACACTTCACCACCAGCCCCCGCAAAATCGGCCTCATCGTCAAAGCCGCACTCGTACTCACCCAATTCGAACACGGCCGACTCGCATAACCCCCTACTGAGATCAATTCAATGGAAATCAGAGGTCCGATTTCCATTGAAATTGCGGAAGTTGTCCACAGCCATCGGCGTGTCGGTGTGCGACACGCCGATGATCCGCAACTTCCATTGAAATTGCACACCGGCACCGGGGTGTTCAGAGCCAGCCGAGACGGCCTCGCGCATCTCCCCGGGATCAACGTCACGGCAACTCGGCATGCCAGAAGCCTACGAACAACAAACCCAACCCCCTACCCCTATCCCAGCACCAGACACCAGACACCAGACACAGGCACCAGACACCAGGCACCAGGCACCAGGCACCAGACACCAGACACCAGACACCAGACACCGAATACCAGACACCGAATACCAGGCACCGACTACCAGGCACGGGTGCTCTGGGTATCCCTCGGACCAGTGGACACGCAATTTCAATGGAAATCAGAGGTCCGATTTCCATTGAAATTGCGGAAGTTGTCCACAGCCGTCGGCGTCTCGGTGTGCGACACGCCGATGATCCGCAACTTCCATTGAAATTGCGCACCGGTACCCAGGTGTTCAGAGCCAGCCGAGCTTGACGGCTTGCATGCCCGCCTGGAAGCGGGTTTCCGCTCCTAACCGGGAGATCAGCTCGCGGACCCTGCGGTGCGCGGTTCGGGCGCTGAAGCCCATCAACCGGCCGATCGTGTCGTCCGTGGCACCGGAGGCGAGCAGCGACAGGATCCACCGCTCCTCCTCGGTCGGCTGCAGCTCGTTGCCCACCAGGTCCTGGTCCGCGGTGAACGGCGCGGCGAAGCGCCACAGGTCCTCGAAGATCCTCGCGATCGCGGCCAGCATCGCCGAGCTGCGCACCACCACGGCACTTTCCACCGAGGTCTCGCTCACGGTCAGTGGCAGCAGCGCGATCTCGCCGTCGACCATGATCAGCTTGGTCGGCGCCACGTGGATCACCCGCGCCTGCTCGCCCATCGCAACCAGTTTGGTGGTGATGTCCAGCTGCGGCGGCCGCGCCAGCGCGGACCGGTCGTAGAGCACCTGGTACTGGACACCTTCGGCGAGCTTGCGGGACTCCAGCAAGTCCAGCGGCCCGGTCGTCACGTACGGCGGCTTCGCCACGCCCTGGACCAGCTGCGTCGCAGTACGCTGCAGCTCGTACGCGGCCCAACCGACCCGCCTCGCCCCGTGCACGACCTGCAGCACGCCGCCGTTGCCGGACTGCGCCCGGGCGGCGCGAGCCACCGACGCGACCTGCGCCTGCACGGCCCGCTCGGTCAGCGGCTCCGTAGCGGCGGTGTCCCTGGCCCGCTCGTCGACCGCAGTCGGCGACTGCGTCAGCCCTTCGGTGTATCCGGGAAGCACGGCACACCCCCTCCTCGATGTGCCCTGGCGGCACCGATTCGGCTGGCACCGCGATGGACACTGACACCCCCGTCGTTTTGCAACGTATCCACCAGGAACGACCGCTGGAACCGACTTTTGCACGATCCAGCGGATTGACCCTTTGATTGCCACCGTTCGGCGGCATCCCGGCGTCCCCCGAGTGCAGCAATCAGAAGCACAACGGGCCCTCCCCGGGGATTCCGGGAGGGCCCGCGTGCCGCACTGCGCTAGCGGATCAGAGGTCGCCGATCTGCAGCAGGTCGGCGATGGTGCCCTCCGGAGCGCTCTGGATCACGCCTTTGGAGGCCTGACCCTGCAGCCCGGTGATCACGTCCGCCGGCTTGGCGTCCGGGTTGGCCTGCAGGTAGAGCGCACCGACGCCGGCCACGTGCGGGCTGGCCATCGAGGTGCCACTCAACGTCTCGGTGCCGCCACCGGGGACGGTCGACACGATGTCTACGCCGGGCGCGTAGCCCTCGACGGTGGCGCCGAAGTTAGTGAACTCGGCCGAGGTGTCGGTGTTGTCCGACGCGGCGGTGGTGAACACGCCCTCCGCGCTGGCCGGGGAGACGTTCTCGGCGTCCTGGCTTTCATTACCGGCCGCCACCGCGAGGAAGACGCCGCTGTTGACCAGCTTGGTCGCGGCCTCGTCCAGCACCGGGTCCTTCGGTCCGCCCAGCGACATGTTCGCCACCGAAGCGCCCTGGTGGTTCTCCGCGACCCACTCGATGCCCGAGACGACCTGCTCGGTCGTGCCGCTGCCCTGGGCGTCGAGGACTCGGACGCCGACCAGCTTCACGCCCTTGGCGATGCCGTAGGTGTCGCTTCCGATGGTGCCGGCGACGTGGGTGCCGTGGCCTTGCTTGTCCGTGCCGTCGCCACCCGTGGCGTCGAAACCGATCTTGGCGCGCCCGCCGAAGTCGGGGTGGGACGGGTCGATGCCGGTGTCGATGATGTAGGCGGTGACGCCCTCACCGGTGCCCTTGGGGGCGTAGCTGTCGTCCAGCGGCAGGTTCGGCTGATCGATCCGGTCCAGGCCCCACGAGCCGACCGCCTTCTTCTTCGAAGGCTCGACCGCGATGTGGTAGCTCTGCGAGACGTTCTCGACCTTGCCGCTGGCGCGGACCGCGTCGAGCTGCGCCGGGGTCAGCTTCGCCGAGAACCCGTTGAGCGCCTTGTCGTAGACGTTGCGGGCCTGCACGCCGAGCTCTTCGGCGACGCCCTGCGGCGCGATGCCTTCCTTCAGGTTGACGATGTAGACGTCCGAGTCGGCGTCCCGCACCGCTGCCTGCGAGTGCAGGGTCAGCGGCGCCAACTCGATGCGCGGCTGCGCGCCTGCCGGTGCACCGGCGAACACGAGCGCCGCCGCGGCAACCCCTGCCCCGGTGCCGTAAAGCAGCTTCCTCATGTGTCCCCTCCTCCGTCCATTCGCTCGGGTGGGGCCGAGCGAAAGATGGTTCACAACGGAACGTAACCAGGGAAAACACACGTTCGGGTGCGGTTGGCGAATTGTCGCCACACAATCGGGCGGTGGAGTGAACGAATTCCCAGCTCTGGGTTTCTTATCGGGAATGAGCAGGCAAAACCGCGCCCGCCGGGGTTTCCCGACGGGCGTGGTGGTTCGTCCTGCTAGTCCCGGTTCGCGTGTTTCAGGTCGCGGCAACCCAGCGTCGCAATCGGAGCCGAACGGCTTCCACGTACTCGGGCGCGACTTCCGAAACCTCGTCGATCGACGCGGCGCCATCGGGGGCGACGCCGTAGGTCATCCCGTAGTACAGGTACAGCGCGCTCTCCTGCTCGAACGGGAGATCGCCCTGGAGCAGGCTGACCCGGGGGGCCTGCCGGACCGCGTCCTTGCCGACCGCGACGGTGAGCGTGTCGCCGTCGAAGGCCGCGCCCTCCAGCGGCACGAAGCTCTCGTTCGTGCCGAACAGTCCAGTTTGGACGGTGATCCAGGCGGGCTGCTCGGTGTCGTCGTCGATGAACAGCTGGCCGACGATGCCGATCCGGGATCCTTCCGGGTCGAAGACCTCGCACCCGAACATCCGCAACGCTTCCCGCTGGCCGATCATCGCCGCCTCCTCCCCTGGCCCTCCCCTGGCCCTCCTGGTCAGTCTGCCCCTGGACCCGTCCGACCGGCACCTCGGAACGGCTGGTTCGGGACCGTTCATTCGCGCGTTCCCCGGTGCTGGCACCCTCGGACGCGCGCCCGGCATCCACGCCGAGCCCAGATCAACAGGTACGGAGTTCCCGATGTCCCAGCCCGTCGACCGTCCCGCCCCGCCGATCAGCGCGGAAATGCGGGAGCACGCCAAGCAGAACCCCGACAGCTGGCTTTACATCGCCGACCCCGGCTACACCGCCGACGGCGAGGAGGTGCCGCCGGAAGGCATCGTCGGCGCCTACCGCATCGACTCCGACGGCGAGATCGACGAGCGCTTCCAGTTCAACGACGCGTACCAGCCGTCCGAACTCGCGGCGAACCAGCAGGAACCGACCAACGAGCTGGAGCACGTGCTGGCCCGGATCGCGGCCGGCCAGCTCCCGGAGTCCGAGCTGCCCGCGGCGGTGCTCGCCGCCGAGGTGCTGCTCTACGCGCCGAGCGCGGACGACCCGATGATCTACACCGCGGAGATGTCCGACGGCAGCCAGCTGGTCCCGGCCTGCACCTCGGCCTCCCGGGTTCCGGCGGACTGGCCGGGATTCCGCCGGGTGCCAGGGCGAGAGCTGCCGGAACTGCTCAACGGCCTCGACCTGGGCCTGAACCTGAACGACGCGATCCAAGCGGTCATCCCGCACGCAGTTCTCGCCCAAGTCGCAGCACAACACGGCTGATCGCGGTTCCCAGGTTCAGTTCAAACTGGGATCCGTCACCCCGGGAGGTGGCGGTTCCAATTGAAACCGCGGGCACCGGGGGGAGAACCCGATGACTGGCCGGGGCCGGGCCTTGTGCCTAGCCTCGGCCTGGAGCGGTCCTGGAACCCGGAACTCGGCGCGCGTTCACCCAGTACTACGGCTCGTCTGTGGTTCCGCCACCCGCATCGCCAAGCAAGGCGAGCCCGGAACACCTCAATCCAGGTGTTCGGCGATGAAAGTTGTTATTTTCTCGGGTGATCCGGGGCGGGCGAAGAGGTAGCCCTGGCCGGTCTCGCAGCCGATGTCCGCCATCCGGCGGGCCTGCGCCTGGGTCTCCACGCCTTCTGCCGTGACGGTCAGGCCTAAGGCGTGCGCGAGGTCCACCAGCGTGCCGACGATGCGCGCGTCGACGGGGTCGGCCCGCTCCGCGTCGCGCAGGCCCTCCATGAACGAGCCCGCGATCTTGAGCTCGTGCACCGGGAGATGCCGCAGGTAGGCCAGGTTCGAGTACCCGGTGCCGAAGTCGTCGATGGCGATCCGCACGCCCATCCGGGACAGCGCGCGCAGGGCATCCAACGGCTCATCGGCGGTGCCCATGATCGCGCTCTCGGTGAGCTCCAGCTGCAGCCGGGACGGCTCCAGCCCGGTCTCGGCCAGGATCTCCGCGACGTCGGCCACCAGGTTCGGGTCCCGCGACTGCCGCACCGCCAGGTTGACGCTGACGAACGGCGCCGCCGCCCCGAAGTCGTCCTGCCACTGCTTCGCCTGCCGGCACGCCTCCCGCAGCACCCAGCGCCCGAGCGCCACGATCAGCCCGGTCTCCTCGGCCAGCCCGATGAACCGGTCCGGCCCCAACCGTCCCAGTTCCGGATGCGCCCAGCGGACCAGCGCCTCGACACCGACCACGCTGAAGTCCCGCAGCCCGATCAGCGGCTGGTAGTCCACGTAGAACTCTTCGCGCTCCAGCGCGGCGGGCATCTTCGCCGACAGGTGGAACTGCGCGACCTCGGTGGCGTTGCGGTCCGGGTCGAACAGCGCCCACCGGCTCTTGCCCTCGGACTTCGCCCAGTACAGCGTCACGTCGGCGTCGCGCATCAGCTCGGCCGCGGTCTGCCCGGACACCGGACGCTCGACGATGCCGATGCTGGCCGACACGGAGAGCTCGTGGCCACCGATGCGGATCGGCTCGTCCAGCGCGTCCAGCACGGTGTCGGCGATCTCGATGGCCTGCTCGGTGCCGAGCGAGTTCTGGATCAGTATCACGAACTCGTCGCCGCCCATGCGCGCGACCAGCCGGTCGGCTCCGTGCACCGCGGTGGCGAGCCGGTCGGCGACCGCCTGCAGCAGGTCGTCGCCGACGTGGTGACCGAGGCTGTCGTTGATGACCTTGAAGCCGTCGAGGTCCATGTAGCACAGCGCGACCCGCTCGCCGGACTCGTGCGCGCGCAGCACCCCGGTGAGCCGTTCCAGGAAAAGCGCCCGGTTGGGCAGTCCGGTCAGCGGATCGTGCATCGCCTGGTGACGCAGGCGTTCCTGCAACATCCGCTGGTCGGTGACGTCTTCGATCAGCGCCACCTGGTACAGCGGCAGGCCGTCCTCGCCGCGGACCAGGGACACGATCAGCTCGGTCCACACTGTGCCGCCGTCGGGGCGCTTGAACTGCTTCTCCGCCCGGAACTGGTCGCGTTCGCCGCGCACCAGCTCCTCGTACATCCGCCAGGTGCTGTCGAGGTCGTCCGGGTGCATCATGTCCTGCACCATCATCCGGCGGAGTTCCTCCGTGGTCCGCCCCATGATCCGCGTCAGCGAATCGTTCACCTCGAGTATCCGGCCGTTCATGTCGCCGATGCCGATGCCGATCGCGGCCTCGGCGAAGATCGCGCGAAACCTGGCCTCGCTGGTGCGCAGCGCCTGCTCGACCGCGTCGCGCGCGTCCAGCACGGCCTGCCGGATCGCCTCCTGTTCGTCCAGGGTCCGCTTGCGGGCGGCCTGGAGGAAGCCGGAGCACAGCTCGCCCTGCAGCGCGGCCACGCGCCCGCGCCAGCCGGGACTGCTGCCCAGCCGCAGGATGTCCAGGATCTCGTCGCCGATCAGGTCGACGGTGCGGGCCAGCGACTCCGCGCTGGTGAAGTGCACCGCGACCAGGTCCACCCCGACCGACCGCGCGGCGGACGGGTCGAACGGATCGCTGAGCAGCGCGTCGACCAGGCGATCTGTGTAGCCGTACAGCCGGCCTTCGACCTCGACGCTGGTCATCGGCACGTAGCTGGTGCCCATCAGGGCCTGCGCCCAGACAGCCGCGAAGCGTCGTCGATCGGCTCGGTTCACCTCGGCGACCACCCCGTGAGCGCTGGGCACCGGCGCTGTCCAGCCAGTCATGCCTGGGCGCCCTCCACTCGTCCTACTCGCCTGGGCCGTTCGTTCGGAGCATACGACCGGATGGGTCCGGCGGTCGAACATCATGTACGGCACCCGGGGTAGCTGTACACCTCATTCGAGCAGGCCATCCAGGTGGCCAAGCCCCGCTTTGCAGCTACCGTCCGCAACTAGTTGATCGCGGGCAGCGCTGCGTTACCAATACATCTGATGTTTTCGAGACGTGCAGCCAGCGGTTGTGCGCGGCCCAGAACTACACCCCGGAGGACCCGCGGTTCACACGCGGTGTCCGGATTGGGCCATTCTGGTTAAAAACTAACACAGGGTCTACATCTCACGAAAACCTCTCGCCACACTTTTGGGGCCCGATGCCTGGTCCCCCGACGACGCACCGCAACTACACCCCGAGAGGCATCGATGAGCCTTCCGAGTGGACGTGGTCGCCGATTACACCTGATCTCCTTAATATCGGTTGCCTGCGCAGGCGTTCTTCTCCTGTGCTCGCCCACGCAAGCCAGCACACCCCTTCCGGGAAGGGAAAGCGCGATGAGCACGCAGGTGACCGAAGAACCGCCGAGCGGAACCGAGACCAACGCCACGATGGGCTCGCAGATCCGCAAGCACGAGGGCGGCGGCGATGACCCGCTGCTGACCCCGGACGTCGACCCGCTGGCCACAGTGGCCGGCATGGACGTCGCCAGCTACCAGCGCAACGTGAACTGGAAGTCCTGGTGGGACCAGGGCATGCGGTTCGCCTACGTCAAGGCGACGGAGGGCACGAGTTACAAGAACCCGTACTTCGCCCAGCAGTACAACGGTTCCTACAACGTGGGCATGATCCGCGGGGCGTACCACTTCGCGCTGCCGGACCGCTCCAGCGGCGCCGCGCAGGCCAACTACTTCGTGGACAACGGCGGCGGCTGGTCCAAGGACGGCAAGACCCTGCCGGGCGCGCTGGACATGGAGTACAACCCGTACGGGGGCACCTGCTACGGCAAGTCCAAGAGCGGGATGACCGCCTGGATCAAGGACTTCAGCGACACCTACCACTCCCGCACCGGGCGCTGGCCAGTCATCTACACCAGCACCAGCTGGTGGAACCAGTGCGTGGGCGGCGACTTCAGCTCGACCAACCCGCTGTGGGTCGCCCGCTACGCGAGCGCCGTCGGACAGCTGCCCTACAACTGGGGCATCTGGACGATCTGGCAGTACACGTCGTCGCCGCTGGACAAGAACGCGTTCAACGGCGCCTACGACCGCCTCCAAGCGCTGGCCAACGGCTGACCGGTCGACCACGCGGTGCCGGCAAACCCCGGCACCGCGTGGTCGGCTTTCCCGGGCGCGCGCGGTCCGGGGTGGGTGGCGATTTCGCGCGAAACCGTCACATCCCACGCGTGCCGGATGACGATTTCGCGCGAAATCGCCGCTCCCCGAGCCCGAGCCGCGGCGTCGATGCGCGCAGGCTCCAGGTGCCGAATGGCGCGTCGCGCAAGGCAGAATCGCTCGCATGGGTGAACGCAAGATCGGCTTGGTCGCAACGATCGCCGTCGCCGTCGTGGTGCTGATCGGCGTCAGCATCGCCTTACTGGTCTTCGATCCCCGGACGACCGGCGCCGACGCGCTGCGAACCGGCGGGCTGGCGGCCGGCTCGGTCGTCGCTCTCTACGCGCTGTGGCTCAACGACCGGCGCCGACGCGTCGAGGAGAAGCGGCAGGAGCTCGATAGCCAGCGGCAGGAGCTGGATCGGCAGCGCTACGCGCTAGAACAGCAGCGGCAAGCCCTGGAGGATCGCCGGACCGACCAGGATCGGGACCGCGCGGCGGACGAGCGCTTCGCGCGGGCGGTGGAGCTGCTCGGCAACGAGGCCGACCAGGTGCGGGTGGGCGCCATGCACGCCCTCGCGGGGCTCGCCCGCAACCAACCCGAATACACCCAGACCGTGCTCGACGTGCTGTGCTCGTACCTGCGGCGACCGTTCGACCATCCGAAGTGGACGATCGAGCGGAGCGTGGACGTGGTCACCGATGAGCAGCAACGCGAGCGGACGGTGCGGCAGACCGCAGCCAAGCTCGTCGTGTCGCTGCTGCCGACCACCTCCGATGCGCACCCGCCCCGCTACGACATCGACGTCGCGGCCGCCCGATTGGACCGCTTCGACCTGTCCGGCAGGGTCGTCGGCACCTTCGAGGCCCAGGCCTGCTGGTTTCGCCACAAGACGAACTTCGAGGGGACAGTCTTCCTGGGCAAGGTGGACCTCGGCGACGCCACCTTCCTGCACCCGCTGCGCGCCGCCGGGGCGGTGTTCCGGGGCAGGGCCAGCTTGCAGTGCCTGCACGGTCGCGCACCGATCGATTTCGAGCTCGTGGAGTTCCACGGCGAGGTGGATATGCAGACGGCGAAGTGCGCCGAGCACGTGTCCTTCCGGCAGGCGGCCTTCCACGCCGGGCTCGACCTCCGGCACGCGCGCTTCGACGGCGGCGTCGATCTCCGCGTGCGCGAGCCGTTGCCCAGCGTCGCGCTGTACAACACCGAGGTCGACACATCGATCCACGCCCAGGTGCCGGAGGATTGGCAGCTCGAACCCCTGACGGATGCGAATCGCGCACGCATCCGGGTGCATGCGGTCGGGCAGAATCCTTCGCATGGATGAGCGCAAGATCGGGCTGGTCGCGACGATCGCCGTCGCCGTCGTGGTGCTCGTCGCCGTCAGCATCGCTTTGCTGATGTTTGACCCCAGGACGACCGGCGCCGACGCGCTGCGGACTGGCGGGTTGGCCGCCGGTTCGATCGTTGCGCTCTACGCGCTCTGGCTCAACGATCGGCGGCGACGCATCGAGGAGGAGCGGCAGAAAACCGAGCGGCAGCGCCACGAACTGGAAAACCGGCGAGCGGAACTCGACCGCGATCGGGTCGCCGACGAGCGCTTCGCCCGCGCCGTGGAACTCCTGGGGCACGAGACCGATCAGGTCCGGGTCGGTGCGCTACACGCCCTCGCCGGGCTCGCGCGGAGCAACCCCGACTACGCGCAGACCGTGATCGACGTGCTGTGCTCGTACCTGCGGCGACCGTTCGCCCATCCTCGCTACAGCGCTGATTCCAACGCGCCCACCTCGGGATTCGCGGCCGATCAGGAGCGGCGTTGGAACGCGGAGGCCGTGGATGACGCGGAGCGGAAGCTCCAGGTGCGGCTGACCGCGCAGCGGCTAATCGCTGAACTGCTGCCGCGTGCGGAAGATGCCGATGCACCGGCATACGACCTCGACCTGACGAACGCGACGCTGGAGTACGTCGACCTGTCCGGCCGGAAGATCGGCACGCTCATGCTGCGCCACGCGAAGCTGTTCAGCAGCAACAACTTCAGCCGTTGCGAGTTCCGCGGCCCGGCGTGGTTCACGGCGACGACCCTCGGAACCGGCCGGCTGTTCGGCCGCTTCCGCTGCGAGAAGGCGGTTTTCCATGAGCGCGCGTGGTTCAGCCGAGTCAAGTTCCACGGCCGCGCGAGCTTCGACGGGACCCGCTTCAACGGCCGCAGCAAGTTCTCGGACGCCGTCTTCACCGACCGGATGTCCATGGTGGAAGCCGAGTTCACCGGCGAGGCCGACTTCCGAGCGATCCGCTTTGAAGCCGCCGCGATCATGCTCGACACCACATTCCACGGTGCAGTCCAGAACACCGGCATCACGACCAGCTCGGACCACGAAGTCATCCTCCCCGCCGGCTGGAAGGCCGGGAGCGCGTAGCCCGAGAAGGGGGTGGCCGGACGCCGGGTCGGGGGCGGAGCGCCCGGCCACTATGCGGTCCGGCGAGGGGAGGGGTTCCGCCGGACCAGGTCTCGCGGTCAGATGCGCAGGCGCGCGAGTGCTCGCCTGAAGCGCGCGAGTGCTCGCCTGAAGCCAGAACATGGTTCTCCCTGCGCGTTGAAGTTGACGTTTCAGCTGGTCAGGTCTCGTGAGTGTTGCTTCCGGTTCTTACCGGAAGCAACACTCACGAGGCCCAGGAGTACGCGGTGGGCGGTCACCTCGTGGACGACACCGGGGCCGTGACTGCGCTAAGCACGGTCTTCGACCGACTTTGCAAGCGCGCGTTGAGCGAGAAGCCGAGCCGAGACCTGATTGCACGACATGCCGGTCAACGGGAGGTGCAACGATGGAGTTCTCCACTGGCCGATGAAGCGAACGGCCCGTTCGCCTCGATAGACGAGGTGAACGGGCCGTTCGCGGCAGCTCGGGATCAGCCGAAGAGCGCCGGGAGGGTGCCTTCCCAGGCTTCGCGGAGTTCCGCCAGGGGGATGTCCGCGACGTCCTGGATGTCCAGGCTCTGGGAGCCCGCGTCCGCGACACCGACCTTGGCCCACGGGAGGCCCCGGGCCGTGCACATGTCCGTGAAGCGGAGTTCCTCGGTGCGCGGGACCGCCACCAGGATCCGGCCCGCCGACTCGGAGAACAGCCAGACGAACGGGTCCGCGCCCTCGGGCAGGACCACCCGGGCACCGCACTCGCCGACCAGCGCCGTCTCCACCAGCGCCTGCGCCAGGCCGCCCTCGGAGAGGTCGTGCGCCGCCGAGATCATGCCGTCGCGGGAGCCCGCGACCACGATCTCCGCCAACAGCTTCTCGCGCGCCAGGTCGACCTTCGGCGGCACGCCGCCGAGGTGGTCGTGGGTGACGCGCGCCCACTCCGAGCCGCCGAACTCCTCGTGGGTCTCGCCGAGCAGCAGCAGCGTTTCGCCTTCCTCGCCACCGATTCCGGTGGGGATGCGGCGGGTCACGTCGTCGATCGTGCCCAGCACGCCGACCACCGGCGTGGGCAGGATCGGCTTCGCTCCGGTCTGGTTGTAGAAGCTGACGTTGCCGCCGGTCACCGGGATGCCCAGCTCCTGGCAGGCGTCGGCCAGGCCGCGCACCGCCTGCTGGAACTGCCACATGACGCCCGGGTCCTCCGGCGAACCGAAGTTCAGGCAGTTGGTGACCGCCACCGGCGTGGAACCGGTGGTCGCCACGTTGCGGTAGGCCTCGGCCAGCGCCAGCTGCGCGCCCGCGTACGGGTCGAGCCGGGTGTAGCGGGCGTTGCAGTCGGTGGCGACCGCGATGCCGCGCCCGGACTCCTCGTCGATGCGCAGCACGCCGCCGTCCGACGGCTGGGCCAGCACGGTGTTGCCGCGCACGTACCGGTCGTACTGGTCGGTGACCCACGCCCGGGAGCACAGGTTCGGCGACGCCACCATCCGCAGGATGGTCTCCCGCAGCTCGTCCGGAGTGGACGGGCGGGCCAGCGTGTTCGCGTTGTCCGCGACGATCAGGTCCTGCTCGGCGGGCCGCTCGACCGGGCGCTCGTACACCGGGCCCTGGTGCGCGACGGTGCGCGGCGGCACGTCCACCACGAGCTGGCCGTGCCAGTAGATCTCCAGGTTCTCGCCGTCGGTGACCTCGCCGATGACCGTCGCGGTGACGTCCCAGCGGCGGCAGACCTCCATGAAGGCGTCCACGTTGGACGGCTCCACGACGGCGCACATCCGCTCCTGCGACTCGCTGGAGAGGATCTCCGCGGGGTTCATCCCGGTCGCCCGCAGCGGGACCTGGTCCAGGTCCACCCGCATGCCGCCGTCACCGGCCGACGCCAGCTCCGAGGTGGCGCAGGACAAGCCCGCACCGCCGAGGTCCTGGATGCCCACGACCAGGCCCGCGTGGTACAGCTCCAGGCAGCACTCGATGAGCACCTTCTCGGCGAACGGGTCGCCGACCTGCACGCTGGGCAGCTTCTTGCGACCGGTGCCGCTCTCGTCGCCGTCAAACGTCTCCGACGCCAGCACCGACACGCCGCCGATACCGTCCAGGCCGGTGCGCGCGCCGAACAGGATGATCTTGTTGCCCTTACCGCTGGCGTGCGCGAGGTGCAGGTCCTCGACCTTCATCACGCCGACGCACATGGCGTTGACCAGCGGGTTACCCGCGTAGCACTCGTCGAAGACGACCTCGCCGCCGATGTTCGGCAGCCCCAGGCAGTTGCCGTAGCCGCCGACCCCGGCGACCACGCCAGGCAGCACGCGCTTGGTGTCCGGGGCGTCGGCCGGGCCGAAGCGCAGCGGGTCGGCCACCGCGACCGGCCGGGCGCCCATGGCCATGATGTCGCGGACGATGCCACCGACACCGGTGGCCGCGCCCTGGTAGGGCTCTACGTAGGACGGGTGGTTGTGGCTCTCCAGCTTGAACGTGACCGCCCAGCCGTCGCCGATGTCGACCACGCCGGCGTTCTCGCCGATGCCCGCGAGCATCTTCTCGCGCATCTCGTCCGTGGTGGTCTCGCCGAAGTACTTCAGGTGCACCTTCGACGACTTGTAGGAGCAGTGCTCGCTCCACATCACCGAGTACATGGCCAGCTCGGCCTCGGTGGGCCGGCGGCCCAGGATCTCCCTGATCCGGGCGTACTCGTCGTCCCTCAGCCCGAGCTCGCGGAACGGCTGGGCGGTGTCCGGGGAGACTTTTGCCTGCTCGACTGTGTCGAATTCGACGGCCCGGCCGTCGGTGTCCACCTTTGCCAATTTGCTCACGCTGCCACCAGTGCATCCAGAACGGACAGGAACATGCCGAGGCCGTCGTCGGTGGGGCCGGTCAGGGCGTCGATCGCGTGTTCGGGGTGTGGCATCATGCCCGCGACCCGCCCGCGCGCGTCGGTGATGCCCGCGATTTCGCGCTGCGAACCGTTCGGGTTCTCGCCCTCGTAGCGGAACAGCACCCGGCCTTCGCCTTCGAGCTCGTCGAGGACGGCCTCATCGGCCATGTAGTTGCCCTCGCCGTGCTTGATCGGGATCAGCAGCTCGGCGCCCGCGTCGTAGCGGGTGGTCCAGGCGCTGCTGTTGTTCTCCACCTTCAACCACTGGTCGCGGCAGACGTAGTGCAGGCCCGCGTTGCGGGTCAGCACTCCGGGAAGCAGCCCGGACTCGCACAGGATCTGGAAGCCGTTGCACACCCCGAGCACCGGCATGCCCTTGCGCGCGGCCTCGACGACCTCGGTCATCACCGGGGCGAACTTGGCGATCGCGCCGCAGCGCAGGTAGTCGCCGTAGGAGAAGCCGCCGGGCACGACCACCGCGTCCACGCCCTTCAGGTCGTGGTCGGCGTGCCAGAGGGCGACCGATTCGGCACCGGCGCGGCGCACCGCGCGAGCGGCGTCGACGTCGTCGAGGGTGCCGGGGAAGGTGACCACGCCGATCTTCGCGCTCATGCTTCCACCCGGCGGACGGTCCAGTCCTCGATGACCGGGTTGGCCAGCAACGTCTCGGCGATCTTGGCGAGCGTGTCGTCGTCGACGTCGTCGGCGACCTCCAGCTCGAACCGCTTCCCCTGGCGGACTTCGGTGATGCCGTCGAATCCGAGACGGGGCAGCGCGTTGGCCACCGCCTGTCCCTGCGGATCGAGGATTTCCTGCTTCGGCATGACGTCGACAACGACTCGGGCCACGGGTGCTGCTCCCGGTTTCCGTGCAGATCCGCCGGGACCCCGGCGGATGGCCAGCAGTACCGCCAAAGGGTAACTGAGCTGGGAGTTCGCCCGTCGCAGCAGGGGCCGCGGGTGCGGCGTGGCTCACCACCGACGCGTTTACGCGTGTCTTGTGTCACATTTTCGCCGGTTGTCTAAACCTTCGGGGCGTTCGGCCGTCTATATGTCCGGGGAAACCAAACCCCTGCGTTGATCGCAGGTTATCTAGGGGGAACGCATACCCATGCGCACATTCAAGACGCTGCTGGCGGCCGGTCTGCTCACCGGCCTCGCGCTGACCACCACCGTTCCGGCGATGGCCGCTCCGAGCTCGGCGCCGGTGGCCGCGGCGCCGGCGGAACCGCTGCTGACCGCCGACAAGGCGCAGGTCCGGGCGGGCAACACGCTGGTCCTGCGGCTGGAGCACGGCTCCGAGGGGGTCAACTGGATCTCGTCGGCGGCGTTCGTGCGCAACGGGGATCACCCGTTCGGCGCGGACGAGGGCCTGGCCCAGGTCGTGAACGACCGCGACGGCCAGGCCGAGGCAGTTGCCACCATCGCGGACGTCCCGCCGGGCGATTACGACGTGCACACCCGCATCGGCGGCGGCGCGGGACCGACGATGAAGATCACCGTCACCAAGTGACCCGCCCCTCCGGGGGTTGAGCGAGGGGCACCCACGACCCGGCAATCCGGGCACGGGTGCCCCTCACCCGTGAAAGTTCAGCTGACGGCGTAAGGCGTTCACCTGCGACGATCTCGCGTCGTGGGACTTCCGGTGTCGCGACTGCGGATCGACCAGGATGGAAAAGGCTCAAAGAAAATCGCGGATTGTCGGCGTGTTGCATCCCGACACGCCGACGGCTGTGGAGAACTTCCGCAATTTCAATGGAAATCGGACCTCTGATTTCCATTGAAATTGCAGTCCCCCGGGGGGACGTGGTCGGGTGGTCGCGTGTGACCAGTCGGAATGGTGGGGTTCGTCGGGCCTGCGCCGGGGCGGGTAGGTCGTGGAAGAGTGGGGTTGCCGGCACAGCTAGGAGGAAACACCGTGCAGATCACCCACTTCGGACATGCCTGCGTGCTGATCGAGACCGACTCGGCGCGGCTGCTCATCGACCCCGGCAAGTTCGCCGCGGACTTCGAGGACCTCCGGGACCTCGACGCCGTGCTGATCACGCACCAGCACTTCGACCACCTGGACCTCGACCGGCTGCCCGCCCTGCTCTCGGCCAACCCGGACGCCCACCTGATCGTCGACCCGGGTTCGGCCTCGGCGGTCGCCGAGAAGGGGCTGGCGGCGACCACCGCGCGGCCCGGCGAGTCGCTGGAGCTGGGTGGCGCGGCGATCAACGTCGTCGGCGGCACCCACGCCGTGATCCACCCGGACATCCCGGTCATCGACAACATCGGGTACGTCGTCGACCACGGGGCCTTCTACCACCCCGGCGACTCGTTCTTCGTCCCCGAGCAGCGGATCGACGTGCTCGGCGTGCCGACCGGGGCACCGTGGCTGAAGCTCTCCGAAGCGGTCGACTTCCTGCGCGCGGTGGCGCCGCGCGCGGCGGTGCCGATCCACGAAGCGGTGCTGGCAATGCCGCAGATGCACTACCGCATGTTCGAGCAGCTCGGCCCGAAGGACACCGCCGTCGAGGTCCTGCCCAAGGGCACCCAGACCACGCTGTGACCCACCTCCGGCCGACCTTCCCGTCGGCTGACGGCGCACGCGGACCGCTCGCTCCAGGTGGGGCGCCTCGTCCTCGCAGGCTCGGAAGCCACGCACCGGAGACGACCGGCCCGCTGCGCCGATGGCGGGACGGGTGGTGTCAGTCGTCCCGGTCGTCGTCCCGGTCATCGACGTGGTGGTGGTCGACGTCGACGTCCTGGTGGTCGACGTGGTGGTGGTCGACGTCGACGTCCTGGTCGTCGACGTCCTGGTGGTGGTGGTCGTCGTGCTCCAGGTGGTCGTCGCAGTCGTCGAACCGATCATCGGCATCGTCGAACCGATCGTCGGCGTTCTCGATGCAGGTCAGGGCTTGCTGGAATGGACGATCGGGAGCCCGCCCGCCGGAGGTTGGGCCGGCTGGGCCCTGCGGATGAAGTGGTTCTCATCCACTTCCGAGGTGCGCCGACCCGCGGGCGAACGAGGCATAGGTGACCGGTCGGGCGCCGTGGTGCAGCGCCAGGTCGATGGCGTCCAGCACTGCCTGCCGAGCACCCGGTTTCCGCAGCTCAGCGGCGTCCAGCGCGAGCCGGACCAACTGGCCGCGCCTGGCTGCCCGCCCGACCCCCAGCACGAGCGCCCGGCACCACCACGGTTCGACCCGCTCGCCCGGTCCCAGCACCCGGATCCGCGCCCGGTGCACCCTTCCGGTCGCGAGTTCGCGGACCGCCAGCGCATCCGCGCAGACCGAGAAGCCGCGCCGCTGCAACGCGGTGACCGTGCCGGGCGAGCCGAGCCAGCGCGGCGGGATGAAGGTGTTCGTCCGCAACCCGGATTGCTCCAGCACGGCCGACGCGGCGGCCAGCCGGAGCCCGGCTTCGTGCGCCGGAAGCCGAGCGGGCGCGAGTCGGGCGCGCAGGCCCGGGGACACCCGGGCGAAGCCGTGCAGGCTGACGGCATCGCGCCGCGCCAGGCGCTCCGCCACCCAGTGCAGCACCGGGGACTGCGGGCTACGGGCTTCGCGATGATCGGGGTGCGGCGAGATCAGTAGGGACAACGGGACCTGGCGGCTGTCCAGTGCGGCGGCGAAATCCGCGCACTGGTCCAACACCCGGAGACCGAGGCCGGACAACGACACGACGAGCGGCGTGCTCACGGTCCCTCATTCCGCCTGGCCAGGGTGTCCGAGACCTGACCGCCAGGTGTCGCCCCGGCGCAAATCCGGCGAACCTCCACGTCGCCCACTTTCGGCACGCCCCGGCATCTCGGGACGCCGACACGCCGACGCATTCCCCTACTAGATGATTGATTCCGTGAAGTTGGTGTTAGTGGTCGAACGCGATGAGTGAGCGTTTGCTGGTCGCGCCGGTTTCCCAGTTGTGCCAGATGCCTGCGGCCATGGCCAGCAAGCGCTGGGCGACGCGGGTGAACACGCCTGCCGGGGTGCGTCCGCCGTGCTGTTCGAGGCCGAGTTGGCTTTTGAGGGTCTGGTTGACCGACTCGATCCACTGGCGCACACCGCCGAGGTTGCCGCATGCGTAGGTTTCGTCCTTGCGGTCCGGGCGCAGTAGCCGCAGTTGCTTCGACTCGGTGAGTTTCTTGAACTCCTTGCCGGAGAAACCCTTGTCGGCCAACAGAATCTGGCCGTTGCGGATCAGGTAGTGGTTGTTGTCGAGTAACGCGGCCAGCACCTCGCGTTCGCCGATCTTGGGGTCGGCCAGGCACCACATGACCGGCATCCCGTCCCCGGTACACACGAGGTAGAGCTTCAGGCCCCAGTACCACCTGGAGTGTGACGCGCAGTAACCATAGTTGGCGTGGCCGGCCAGGTCCGAGCGTTTCACCGTCTCCCGGGACATGCCGCATGGCACCGGGGTGGCGTCGGTGATCCACAGGTCGTCGAACCAGGACGGGCAGCACGCGGCCAGGGTGATGATTGCCTTGCACAGCAAGGGCTGCGCGTTCCTCAAACGCTTGTTGTATCCGGGCTGGCGAGGCACGTGCGGGAACATCGCCAGCAGCTCGGGGTTGCTATGCACGTGCCGCATCCAGCGACGCTCACCGTTGTAACGCAGCAGAACCTGAGCCACCGCCAGCGTCAGCAACTCACTGTCGGTGAACAGCGGGCGCCGTCCCCGTCCGGTCCGAGCCGGGACGACATGGTCATCGATCAGCACGTAGAGTGCGGTCAGGAGGGTGTTCAGTTCTTTCGTCACAGTTTGATCTTGAACACCCTCCTCCCAGGCCGTCACACCGGCCCCCTTCACATGATCTTCACGGAATCAATCATCTAGGCGAAAGCGGCCGACCGCTTAAGGCCCGACGGTCGCGATTTCGCGAGAAATCACGCCCGGGTGGGGTGGTTTCGGCTTACTCCGCGGGGGCGAGCCAGTCGGCGAAGGACTGACCGGTGATCCGCTCGTAGGCCTCGACGTAGCGGGCGCGGGTGGCGTCGATGACGTCGTCCGGCAGCGGAGGCGGCGGGGTGTCGGCCGCGCGGTCCCACCCGGAGGCTGGCGAGGTCAGCCAGTTGCGCACGAACTGCTTGTCGAACGACGGCTGAACCTTTCCGGACTCGTACCCGTCCGCCGGCCAGTACCTCGACGAGTCGGGCGTGAGCACCTCGTCGCCGAGCACCAGCGAACCGTCGCCGGCGAGGCCGAACTCGAACTTCGTGTCCGCCAGGATCACCCCGCGCCTGCGCGCGTGCTCCGCCGCCTGGCGGTACACCCGCAGCGTCAGGTCGCGCAGCTCCGCGGCGCGCCCCGCCCCTAGCTGCGCGGCAACCGCTTCAAAGCTCACGTTCTCGTCGTGCTCGCCGATCTCGGCCTTGGTCGCCGGGGTGAAGATCGGCTCGGGCAGCTCGGACGCCTCGGTGAGCCCGGCCGGCAGCTGCACCCCGCACACCGCGCCGGTGCGCTGGTAGTCGGCGAGCCCGGAGCCGGTCAGGTAGCCGCGCGCCACGCATTCCACCGGCAGCATCTCCAGCCGCTTCACCAGCAGGGCCCGGCCGCGCACCTCGGCGGGGATACGCGGGTCGTCGGCGGCGACCAGGTGGTTCGGCGTCACGTCGGCGAGCAGCTCGAACCAGAAGACGCTCATCGCGGTCAGCACCCGGCCCTTGTCCGGGATGGGGGTGTCGAGCACGTGGTCGTACGCCGAGATGCGGTCGGAGGCGACCAGCAGCAGGTGTTCGTCGTCCACGGCGTGCAGCTGGCGAACCTTGCCTGCCGCGATCTGGGGGTAATCGGCGAGTGCAACCACGTGCGGATTGTCTCGCACCGGGCCCCGGGTGCTCGCACACGGGCGGTGGTAAGAACCCGACGTGGGTCGTCCGGACCAGCCCGAGCACAGGAGGACTTCGTGAGGACATTCACCGACTGGCTCCGTCAGCGCAGCGAGCCCGACTGGACCGCGGTCGTCACGCACCCGTTCACCCAGGGCCTGTTCGACGGGCTGGTGCCGGTCGCGTCGATGCGCTCCTACCTTGTGCAGGACTACCAGTTCGTCGACGACTTCCTGGCGCTGCTCGGTTCCGCGCTGGCAAAGGCCGACCGGTACTCGTCGCGGCTGGCGATCGCGGGCAGCATCGCCGTGGTCACCAGCGAGGAGAACACCTACTTCCGGCGCGCTTTCGATGCGTTGGGCGTCGGCGAGGCGGACCGGGTGCGTCCGAAGCTGGACGAGGCGACCGTGGCCTTCCGGGAGCTGATGAGCGACACCAATGCGCGCGGCAGCTACGTCGAGGTGTTGACGGTGCTGACCGTCGCGGAGTGGACCTACCTGGAGTGGGCGATGCGCGCGCCGGCCGCGCTGCCGGAGAACTTCGTGCACGCCGAGTGGATCACGCTGCACAACAACCCGGATTTCCGGTCCTGGGTCCGGTGGCTGTGCCGGGAACTGGACCGGGTGGGTGCGGACCTCGACGAGCGCGACCGGGCCCGCTGCCTGCGCCTGTTCCAGCACGCGACCCGCTGCGAACTCGACTTCTTCAATACCCACTGGTCGTGACGGCAGGTCTTCGGAAGCTCGTCTTGCCAAGTGGCGGATCCTCGCCGGCCGGTGTGGCGCGAACGGCCTGTTTGCCTCGTTAGCCGAGGTGAACGGCCCGTTCGCTCCATCCACCCAGCGTCGGTGTGGCGCTGCCGGTGCACACCCGCAACGCCACCGGCCGACTACGAGCCCTGCTCGTGCTGATCAACCTCGAAATCACCCGCCGACAAACGATCAACAAAAATGATCAGGACCGCCGACCAGCTCAAAGAAACCTGTCAGAGGATGTCGGCAGGGCGGTACGCCGCGGCCTCCGGGTGACGGGCCGTGATCTTCTCGATCTGCCCGACGATGTCGCCGACCTGGGCGGCTGCCGCGCCGGTGAAGGCGAGGCGGTCCGCCAGCAGGGCGTCCAGCTGGGCGCGGTCCAGCGGCAGCCGGTCGTCGGCCGCGAGCCGGTCCAGCAGGTCGTTGCGCTGCGCGCCTTGCTCGCGCATGGCCAGCGCGACCGCGACCGCGTTCTCCTTGATCGCCTCGTGCGCGGTCTCCCGGCCGACACCGGCCCGCACCGCCGCCATCAGCACCTTCGTGGTGGCCAGGAACGGCAGGTAGCGGTCGAGCTCGCGGGCGACCACCGCGGGGAACGCGCCGAACTCGTCGAGCACGGTCAGGAACGTCTCCAGCAGGCCGTCGAAGGCGAAGAACGCGTCCTGCAGCGCCACCCGGCGCACCACGGAGCAGGACACGTCGCCCTCGTTCCACTGGTCGCCGGCCAGCTCGCCGACCATCGACACATAGCCGCGCAGCACTACCGCGAGGCCGTTTACCCGCTCGCAGGACCGAGTGTTCATCTTGTGGGGCATCGCGCTGGAGCCGACCTGCCCCGGCTTGAAGCCCTCGGTCACCAGCTCGTGCCCGGCCATCAACCGGATCGTGGTGGCCACGTTGGACGGTGCGGCGGCGAGCTGGGCGAGCGCGGTGAGCACCTCGAAGTCCAGCGAGCGCGGGTAGACCTGGCCGACGCTGGTCAGCGTGCTGCCGAAGCCTAGGTGGCCGGCCACGCGGCGCTCCAGCTCGGTGAGCTTCGCCGGGTCGCCGCCGAGCAGGTCGAGCATGTCCTGCGCGGTGCCGACCGGGCCCTTGATGCCGCGCAGCGGGTAGCGCGCGAGCAGCTCCTCCACGCGGTGGAAGGCGACGAGCAGCTCGTCGGCGGCGGTGGCGAAGCGCTTGCCGAGCGTGGTCGCCTGCGCGGCGACGTTGTGCGAGCGACCGGCCATCACGAGCTCGCCGTACTCGCCGGCGAGCTTTCCCAGCCGCGCCAGGACGGCGACCGTGCGGTCGCGGACCAGCTCCAGGCTGCGGCGGACCTGCAGCTGCTCGACGTTCTCGGTCAGGTCCCGGGAGGTCATGCCCTTGTGGATCTGCTCGTGGCCGGCGAGGGCGTTGAACTCCTCGATGCGGGCCTTGACGTCGTGGCGGGTGACGCGCTCGCGGGCGGCGATGGAGTCGAGGTCGACCTGCTCCAGCACCCGCTCGTAGTCGGCGACCGCCTGCGCGGGAACATCGATGCCGAGGTCGGCCTGGGCGCGCAGCACTGCGAGCCAGAGCTTGCGCTCCAGGACGATCTTGTGCTGCGGGGACCACAGCTCGACCAGTTCGGGCGAGGCGTAGCGGGCGGCGAGGACGTTCGGGATGCTGGGCTTGACCGTCACGAACAGCCAGGATACCGGCGGGGTGTCGCCGTTGGGCTCACCCGGTCGCGCCATGCCAGAAGCCGCAACCGACGCGACGGGTGGGACGCGGGACAGGTGAAGGGCACCTCGGCAGACGGCAGTCTCAATTGAAACCGCGGTCTCCCGGTCTCCCGGGGTCCCCCGGCCCCAGCACCAGTGCAATTGAAACTGCGGGACACCTGGCGCCCTTCTTAACCCACCCGTTCGACTATTCGGTCGAGTCGGTAATTCGGGATGGGAAATGGATTCGGCGTCAGCTCTTCAGCGCCAATTCGGGTCGGTCGCGATCCGGTCGAGGCGGTCAATGTGCACCTGCTGCGGCTCGGACAGCTGCACCGGCCTCATGCCCTTCGGTGGCCATTCGATCGGTTTGACCCGCTGACCTGCGGTGTCGCCGAGACGATCGGCGCGGAGCCGCTCATCATGCTCATCACCGCGGCGGCGCTGGCGGCCACGACGATGGTGGCGGCCACGACGATGGTGGCGGCCACCGCACCGATCGTGCCGTCTGCGCTGCCGCCGCTTGGCCTCGGCGACCAACCCTTCCGGCCGAGAATCCCAGCGGCGGCTCGTCCACGACGGCAGCCCGCTTTCCCTCGCGCAGCAACTGTTCCTACCCCACTCGCTCCTCCTCGCAGAGGTCCCGGCCAGGTCGGGATCGGTTTTGACGATCGCAGGACGAGCACCGTCGGCTGCTTCGGCGGCACCTCGGACAGCGCGCAGCACCAGATCCCGGTTCCACAAGCACAATTCCGCCTCGGCCGGGTCCGCGGTGATGTCACCGGAGTCCGGCAGCGAGCCGCCGCGCTGTTCCGCGCGCGCCACGGGCGGCGGCTCTCGTCCAGCCACACCCGGAGCAGCGCCTTGCGGTCATACTCGTCCACAGTGGACTTTCCTATTCGTCGCCAAGCCCGGTAGAGCTTGAGGAGGGTCGTAGCGCGGGCAGAGCACTTTCCCGCATTCCGCGCACAACCCGCGCCGTACGTCCGGTTCGCAGGTCTGTCCGCGGTCGGTGCATTCGAGGCGGGTGAAATGCTACCGGCGGAGTCGCCATGACCGCATCCTTACTCGGCACCCACCCATTCGGTCCAGCCCTGCACGTGCATCCGGCCGCCCGCTTCTGCACGTGCGGCCGAAGATTACGGCAGGTAATCCCCGGAGCGAGTCCGGAAATCCCCGAACGACGGCAGGCGGTACATTAATCCAGAGCTAAATAATTCGGCCCGCGCTGGACGGCGAGAAATTCCGGCCATGTCGTTGGGCCACCGAGTTGGCGCGAAAAAAGGACTCGAACGGATGGTCATCGACGTGTTCGACGATGAACGGCAGGGTGTCTTCTGGATCGTCGGCATGGGCCTGGTCGTGAGGCATGCCACCACCCTTCGCCCCGGTGCGGTGTACGCCGGGCAATCGATACCGTCCCTGTGCGGGGTTTCGATGAAGGTTCCGCAGCCCACCCCGAGCGGCCGCATGCCGAACTCGAAGCCGATCACCGACAAATGCCCGGAATGCTCGAGGGAAGCGACCGAGGCGAATTTCGTGGAAACGACCTGGGACTTCTGACCCCGGCAGGCGGCGGAAAATCGATCGCCACGGAGCCGAGGCGCGCACTACCGTTGAACGCGCCATGACTCCGAACAGTGCCAGTTCGCTCCGATTCCTGTGGTCCCTGCTGGTGCAGCGGCCGGGCCTGCTAACGCTCGCGACGATTTCCGGCGCGTCGTGGATGCTGCCGACCGCCCTGATGCCGCTGGTCGTCGGCCAGGCGATCGACACCGGGATCCGCGGCGCCGACGGCGGCGCGCTGCTGCGCTGGGTGCTGGTCGTGCTGGCGCTCGGCGTCACGCTGATGGTCGCCGCCGGCGTGCTGAACTGGGCGGCGCACACGCTCTGGCTGCACGGCACGGCGGGCGCCCAGCGGATCGCGTTGAACCACGTGGTGGGCCTCGGCGGCACGCTGACCCGCAAGGTGCGGGCCGGTGAGGTGGTCACGGTCGGTGCGTCGGACATCTTCCGCGTCGGCGGGCTGTTCGAGGTGATCGGCCGGGCGACCGGGTCGCTGGTTTCCTTCGCGGTCGCCGCGATCATGGTGCTGTGGATTTCGCCCGTAATGGGCGTCGTCGTGTTGATCGGCGTGCCGCTGGCGACCGTGGGCATCGGGCCTCTGCTGAACCCGCTGCGCCGCCGCAACGAGGCGCAACGGGAGCAGTTGGCGCAGGTCAGCGCCCAGGCGTCGGACATCGTGTCGGGCCTGCGGATCCTGCGCGGCGTCGGCGGCGAGTCCCGCTTTCACGTGCGGTTCGTCGACGCCTCCCGGCGGGTCCGGGACGCCGGGATCGCCGCCGGGCGGCTCGAGGCACTGCTGGCCGGTGCGGAGATCCTGCTGCCCGGCCTGGTCACGGTGCTGGTGACCTGGCTCGGCGCGCGGCTGGCGCTGGACGGCACCATCAGCGTCGGCGAGCTGGTCGCGTTCTACGGCGTGTCGGCGTTCCTGGTGATCCCGGTCCGCACCGCCACCGAGGCGGCCTACGCGTTGTCGGCCGGGCAAGTCGCGGCTGAACACATTCGTGCACTGTTGCGGCTGGAGCCCGAACCACCGCCGCCGAGGCACCCGAAGTCGCTGCCGCCGGGCCCGCTGGACCTGTTCGACGAAGCGACCGGGCTGCGGATCCCGGCGGGCGAGCTGACCGTGATCGACGCTGGCGAGCAGGCGGAAGCACTCGCCGAGCGCCTGGCCGCCGAGGCGATCGCCGGCGGCGTGCCGCTGTGCGAGGTCGATTGGGACGAGGCGCGCCATCGAATCGTGTTGGCGCACAACCAGGACCTGCTGTTCGCCGGACCGGCGCGGGCCGAACTTGACCTGGAGTCCGATGTGGATGTCGACAGCGCGTTGCATGCGGCCGATGCGCACGACGTGATGTCCGCGCTGCCGGCCGACGGGCTGCTGGACGAGCGCGCCCGCTCGCTGTCCGGCGGCCAGCGCCAGCGCTTGTTGCTCGCCCGCGCGTTGTGCGCGGACGCCGACGTGCTGATCCTCGACGAGCCGACCTCGGCGGTCGACGCGCACACCGAGGCGCGGATCGCCGAGCGGGTCAGCGAATTCCGCCGGGGCCGCACCACGGTGGTACTCAGCCAAAGTCCACTCTGGACAGCCGTGGCGGATCAGGTGAGGCGCGCGGGGGTCGGCGCATGACGACGAAGCTCCCGCTGGCGGACGGGACGGCGGTTCGCCGCTGGGTCTGGCGAACCCTCCTGGTGCACCGACGCCGGTTCGCCGTGATGATGCTGCTGTTCGGCCTGGCGACGCTGGTCGGACTGATCGGCCCACAGGTCCTCGGCGACCTCGTCGACTCGGTGATCACCGGCACCACCACCGGGCACATCGACCTGCTCGCCGCGGCATTCCTGGTGGTCCTCGTGACGCAGGCGCTGCTGGCGCGCTCGGCCCGGCTGCGCGCGACGATGCTCGGCGAGCACCTGCTGGCGGAATCGCGCGAGAGCATGGTCGGCCACGCGCTGCGGCTGCCGCTGGGCACCGTCGAGGCGGCCGGCACCGGCGACCTGCTCAGCCGTGCCACCACGGACGTCGACCGGCTCGACTACACGATCCGCAACGCCGCGCCCGAGATCACCACCGCGCTGATCACGATCGTGCTGACCGGCGGCGCGATGATCGTCACCTCACCGCTGCTCGCCTGCGGGATGCTGGTCGCCGTGCCGCTGATGGTCCTCAGCACGCGGTGGTACCTGCCGCGATCACTGCCGAACTTCCAGCAGATCGCGGAGTCCTGGTCGGAAGTCCAGTCGAGCACGCACGAATCCGTCGAGGGCGCGCGGACCATCGCCGCCCTACGGCTGGCCGGGCGCCGCACCGCGCGCAACGAGCAGGTGCTGGGCCGGGCCCTGGAAGCCGAGAAGCGGCACCGGTTTCTGCTCACCGCGTGGCTGCCGTTCCTGGAGCTGTCGTACGTGCTGCCGATCGGCGCGATCCTGCTGATCGGCGGCTGGGCGTACCAATCCGGGTTCGCCGAGCTCGGCACCATCATCACCGTCGTGCTCTACGCCCAGGCGATGTCGAACCCGTTCGACGAGCTGTTCATGTGGCTCGAAGAGCTGCAGACCGGGCACACGGCGCTGCAGCGCATCCTCGGTGTCCGCGAGGTCCCGGCGGCCGACGACGGCGACTCCCCACGGCGCAACGGCGAGACGACTGGCCGCGACCTGTCGATCCGCGGCGCGCGCTTCTCCTACCGGCAGGACCGGGAGGTGCTGCACGGCGTCGACCTCACGGTGCCTGCCGGGCAGCGGCTTGTCATCGTCGGTCCGTCCGGGGCCGGGAAGTCCACGCTCGGCCGGTTGATCGCCGGGATCAGCCGCCCGGACTCCGGGTCGGTCGCCTTCGGCGGCACCGAGATCACCGAGCTGCCCGCCGAGCAGCTGCGCCGCGAAGTGGTGCTGCTGACCCAGGAACAGCACGTGTTCGCCTGCACGCTGCGGGACAACCTCACCCTGCCGGACGGCGAGGCGTCCGACGACCAGCTGACCGACGCGCTCAAGACGGTCGGGCTGCTGGACTGGGTGGAAGCGCTCCCGGACGGGCTCGACACCGTCCTGGGCGCCGGCGGTCACGCGGTTCCGGCAGCCCGCGCGCAGCAGCTCGCGCTGGCCCGGGTGCTGCTGGCCGACCCGCACACCGTCGTCCTCGACGAAGCGACGTCACTGCTGGACAACACCACTTCACGGGAACTGGAGCGGGCGCTTTCGACGCTGCTTGCCGGGCGCACGGTGATCGCGATCGCGCACCGCCTGCACACCGCGCGCAACGCCGACCAGGTGGCCGTGATGGCGGAAGGACGCATCGTCGAGCTCGGCAGCCACGCGGAACTGCTCGCCGCCGACGGTTCGTACGCGCGGCTGTACCAGGTGGCTCAAAGAAGGTTCTGAAAGGGGTTTCCGCAACGGTGCGGGTAGCGGAACCTCAGACGCCGTCAAGACGGCGTCCTACGCAATTTCCGTCCTGCGGCAACCCTCGACTGTCCGGTGTGGACAACAGAAGTAAAAAATCGTCTCATGCACAGTGAGCACAAGTGTGCCGTTGCGGTGGCGGTGCGGGGGTATGTCGGCGTCGGGCGTCGGTGCTGCTGAGGTATGACGGTGCCCCGCACCTGTGGTGCGGGGCACCGTACTGGTGGCGGGGTCGCGACTAGGATCGGCTTCTCGTTTGTTCCCATTGAAACCAGTGCGAGAACCTGCCGCATCCGACTCGATACCTGGCAGCAAACAGACATCTGGCCCGCTATCGAACGCGTCCTCCAAAACAGCGACCACATCCGCCAACTACGCACCGAAGCCAACGCCACCCCGGCATGAACCGCCGCGTCGTGCATGGGGGTATCCGTTCCGGGTTCCCGACTGAAACGCTCTGATCAGGCGTTACAAGGAACCGCGGAATCTGATCCGGTTGGAACTACCCCCTGTGGGTACCAGCCTTGGCGTGATCAGGACGTAGACACGACAGATCGGTCGGGGTGACGGCGATGTCCCCCGACCGGTCTGGTTTCTCCGTGATGACGGTTCGGCTACCGTGACCGCTGTGATTGATGTTCGCCACACCGCGCACGACGACGTGGTAGAACGCGCCGAACACGCCCTTTCCGTCCGGCTTGATCGGACCTCTGTCGTGTATGGGGAGTCCGGCGCGTCTGAGGGCTACCGCACCACGGCCGGCACATGGGTGCGCCTTGAGCGCCGCAACCGCGAACGTGCTGGCGGGCAAGCGTGGATCGGCCTCGAAGAATCCGCCACCATTCCCGGTGTCCGTAAGCCCTCGTGGTTCCAGTCGGCGACGTGGGACGACAAAGCGCGGGGGGTGGTGTGGCGTGCAGATGAGGTGCAGCTCGTCACCGCCCCGACGGTCAGTAGTCTCGATACCGCCCTGACCCTGCCGGATTCGTGGTGGGCTGGCCTGTCGTCATCGCTTGATCAGCTCGCCGCGTACTCGACCACGCGCATCGGCATGAGTCAGCAGCACGTGACCCGCCGCATTACCGAGGTTTTCGGCGACGGTGCGGATACCACGGTGGACGAGTGGAGCACGGCCCACACGGATGTTCACTGGGACAACGTGACCACGGACGGATATCTGATCGATTGGGAGGATTGGGGCCGTGCGCCACGTGGACTTGACGCGGCATGTTTGTGGCAGGCGTCATTGCCGGTCCCGGAGCTGGCCGAACGGGTCCGGCAGGTATTCGCCGCCGATCTGGATACGCGTTCGGGGAAGCTGGCCATGCTGCTACAGGCGGCAAACGCGGTAAGGGCCGCTGCCCGGCTCGGCGGGCCGACACCATTGTCGGGGCCTGCGCGGGCAGCGGCCGATCAGCTACTTGCCGAGCTGTAGAAACCCGGCAGCCAGCTCAGGCGTCAACTCGGCGCAGACACCCTCGTCTACGAGCATGCGCGCGATGGCGTCGGCAGGAACGCCGGTTTCGGCCGTGACCTGCTCGATGTTGACCGGGTTACCGGACAGCAGCGTGCGAACAACCGATTCGGCTTTCGCCGCGAACACAAGTTCTTTGCCGACTGCCCACACCGTCACGTCGTCCGGGCCGGTGATGATGTGCGGCGGAAAATCAGTCAGGCACACCACGTCGGTCAACTCGCCGAACACGCCCCCAGTGATGACCCGACGTCGCGGCGGTCGCTCGGTCTCACGCGCCAACAGGTACGCATCTTGCGGGCAGCGGGCGATGAGTTGCGGCACCAGTTCCGCTAGCGTGTCGGTGTTGCCGTCGCGGTCCAGATCAAGCCGGAACGCCTCGTCCTGGCGGGACCGGTCAGCAATCCATGACAGCCAGTCCACCCCGGTTCGCTTCACAAATCCGAACGTGGCGTGAAGCGAGTAACCGGCTCGGTCGTCTGCTCGGTCGGTGCGAGTCGCCCGGTGCCAGTAGCCGCGTGGAATGTGAAGCACGTCCCCGGCCCGCATCGTGCCCGCCCAGAGAACTTCGTCGGGCGGTGCGTCGGCGCGTTCAACGTCGCGGTACATCGGCGCTACCCGCGAGGGTCCGCGCACTTCCCAGGACTTTTCGCCGCCGAGCTGCACGACCACAACGTCATGGTCGTCCCAATGCAGATTGAAACCGGCCGCATTGCTGGTCGTCAGGTAGGTATTCACCTGGACCAACTCACGGGACCACCATTGCAACGCTTGGCAGGCGATTTCCATTGAATTGATCTCAGTAGGGGGTTATGCGAGTCGGCCGTGTTCGAATTGGGTGAGTACGAGTGCGGCTTTGACGATGAGGCCGATTTTGCGGGGGCTGGTGGTGAAGTGTCGTAGGACGCGCCAACGGCCGGTGAGCAGGGCGAATCCACGTTCGCCGAGGGCGCGCAGGCCGCGCAGCAGTTTGTTGTAGGTCTGGTTGTCGACGTCGAGTGGGCGGCCTTTGCTGGTTTTGGGGCGTTTGATCGGGGTGAGGACCCCGGCTCCGGCACCCTGGTAGCCGCCGTCGGCCAGGGTGGGTAGGTTGAGCTGGGAGTAAGCCCAGTACAGGGCGCCGAGGACGTGGTTTTCAGCGGCGGTGATGTCGTGGATGGACCCGGGCTCGACGTCGGAGGCCCACAGCGGGAACCCGTCCGGGTCTGTCAGTGCTTGGATGTTGCCGGCTTGTTCGCGGGTTTTCCCGGAGTACCACAGGTCGATCTCGGCGCCTTTGGCGCTGGTGGTCTTTTCGCCGAGACGGTCGGAGGAGAAGTTTTTGCCGTCCAGGATCAGATAGGCGTCGCCGTTGTCTTTGGCCCGTTGCAGGGCGTCGTGCAGATCCGGGGCCTGCGCGGCCAGTGCCTTGATGCCCTCGTCGACATACCGGTAGCCGGTGGCACGGGCGACACCGTGATCGCGAGCCAGTTTGGTGATGTCGGTATCGTCCCGGAACCACCGCAGGACCAGCACAGCCTGCCAGAACGTGGTCAACGCCCGGCGCCCCTTGCGGGTCCCTTTCCGGCGGCGTTCACCGGCCAACAGCCGGCTGAGGAAGACCACCAGTTCACGGGGAACATCGAGTTTGGCAGAATACGTGACCACGTGGGGCCCTCCCTGGTCGAAGATCCTTTCTTGGTCGAACTTCTTCTACCAGGGACCCCACGTCCCACTCTCCCCGGGCCAGCCCTACCCGATCACACACCCATTCCGGCAGGCCGCCCTCCAGAGACTTCTTACTGAGATCACCTCATTGAATTGATCTCAGTAGGGGGTTATGCGAGTCGGCCGTGTTCGAATTGGGTGAGTACGAGTGCGGCTTTGACGATGAGGCCGATTTTGCGGGGGCTGGTGGTGAAGTGTCGTAGGACGCGCCAACGGCCGGTGAGCAGGGCGAATCCACGTTCGCCGAGGGCGCGCAGGCCGCGCAGCAGTTTGTTGTAGGTCTGGTTGTCGACGTCGAGTGGGCGGCCTTTGCTGGTTTTGGGGCGTTTGATCGGGGTGAGGACCCCGGCTCCGGCACCCTGGTAGCCGCCGTCGGCCAGGGTGGGTAGGTTGAGCTGGGAGTAAGCCCAGTACAGGGCGCCGAGGACGTGGTTTTCAGCGGCGGTGATGTCGTGGATGGACCCGGGCTCGACGTCGGAGGCCCACAGCGGGAACCCGTCCGGGTCTGTCAGTGCTTGGATGTTGCCGGCTTGTTCGCGGGTTTTCCCGGAGTACCACAGGTCGATCTCGGCGCCTTTGGCGCTGGTGGTCTTTTCGCCGAGACGGTCGGAGGAGAAGTTTTTGCCGTCCAGGATCAGATAGGCGTCGCCGTTGTCTTTGGCCCGTTGCAGGGCGTCGTGCAGATCCGGGGCCTGCGCGGCCAGTGCCTTGATGCCCTCGTCGACATACCGGTAGCCGGTGGCACGGGCGACACCGTGATCGCGAGCCAGTTTGGTGATGTCGGTATCGTCCCGGAACCACCGCAGGACCAGCACAGCCTGCCAGAACGTGGTCAACGCCCGGCGCCCCTTGCGGGTCCCTTTCCGGCGGCGTTCACCGGCCAACAGCCGGCTGAGGAAGACCACCAGTTCACGGGGAACATCGAGTTTGGCAGAATACGTGACCACGTGGGGCCCTCCCTGGTCGAAGATCCTTTCTTGGTCGAACTTCTTCTACCAGGGACCCCACGTCCCACTCTCCCCGGGCCAGCCCTACCCGATCACACACCCATTCCGGCAGGCCGCCCTCCAGAGACTTCTTACTGAGATCACCTCATTGCGGGATCGAACGAATCCAGCGTATCCAGGACGAGCGTGCATCCCTCTCTGATGAAGGAGGCTATTCGGTCCATGCGTGCCATCTGCCGAGCTTGCCCTCTACGGCTTGTGACGGCGCGCGTGTACTGGTCGGGGTGCAGCTCTTCACCGTGTTGGAAGACCCTCAGTTGCGGGAATTCCAACGACCGGCGCATGATGACGTCCAACAGTCGGGTTGAAGTGAGGATCTGTTGGCACAGCTCAGGATTCGGCATCGTGCCGTAAGCGACACCAGCACCGAGCGGGCGAGAATCTTTCCATCCCAAAGCTTTTTCGATTGATGAAATAAGTGTGTGGTCCACGGATGATCATCCTTTGTTTGTGTACCAAAGAGAACGGCGGCGACAGGTAGGCGTGCGCCCTGTCGCCGCCGATCACTTGTTGCGGATCACTCCGGGATGTTCAACCCGTCGCCGCCCTGGTCGCCGTGGCCATCGCCACCACCGGACTTGGATGGGTCACCGTGCACGAGGTTCAATCGGTCCTGCACGATCGGCAGCCGTCGGACGCCGATCACCAACTCTTCCTGGTCTTCCATGAGGATTCCCTCCCTCCTGTCTCCATGCGGCTTGCGCCGCTCTTCCTTCCTTCCACCCTGGCTACGGCGTGACAGCCGCAATCCGGGTGAATCGTGGGGCCCGCTGAATCATCGACTCCGCGTAGCCGGATCACCGGTATCGAGTAACGGTCTTCCGGTGCGGGTGCCGGTCGGGGGGCGAACATGCGACACCCGCACCGGGGTCTCGACGAGCGCTGCGGGCTTGCTGAGAACAGCGCAGTGGGCAGCACAGTTCCGGCATCCGACCACGCTGACCTGAGCGTGTGACGGTGCATCGCCACCGACCACCCGCATGCCGCACAACGTCCACCCACGCCGAGCGGGGTCGCGTTCGTGGGCAGTGCGATGGTGATCGACCCAGATCAAGACGGGATCGGGGTCGGTGTCGTCGGAGAGGAACCACGCGACCGGCGTCCGGGCCTGTGGCAGAGCGATCGTGGCCCCCGGGGTCCGGACAGGGAGACCACCGATCATCGCGGCCCCTCCGCTCCTTGAAGGCGCTTCAACACGCCAGGGCACCCCGTGCACGGCACGGGGGCCGGTCCGTGTGGGTCCGCAGGCGCGAGGACACCCAGCGGCACTCCGCACAAGGACTCGAGCGCCCCGTAGAGAACGTAGTGCTCGACTCCGTTGCGGCTGACAAGCTTCCGGTAGCCGGTCACGACGGGATCACCCCGCTAATCGTGGGCCACAGACTGCTGCGTGAAACCCCGCTGCCGGCGGTTGCGGCGGACGCCTCGGTATAGGCGGTCTGCCACTCAGCGTCGTAATGGGTCCAGCGTTCGTGTTCGCGGACTTCGAGGTAAATCGGATCGGTGTGCAGGCACGTGGACTGGCTGCATCGCCACACGGTGGCACCGTCAGGGCCGAGAGTTCGACGTGGCATTACTGATCACCCCTGGCTTGTGGTCTAGGTGGCGGGGGATCGGCGTCCATGTACCCGATGCGGTGCCGATCCCCCGCCAGGCCGCGCCGGTTCGTTTGGAGGACGGGCTGGACGGGCCAATGGGAAGAAAACGCCGGAATCTTCCGGCGGCAGCCTCGCCAGCCACGCCATTGCGGCTCTACGTGATCACTCACGCACTGAGAGTGTGCAACCGGTCAGCGGCTCGAACTGACACAGAATTGACACAAAGATCAGCGTTACCCTTGGATCATGCCTCCTGCCCGGAGGGACCGGCCCCCGGACTAGGCCCCCGGGGGTCTCGGGCAGACCAGGCGCACGAACAACTCCGGGCGAGAGGACGTTCACCATGACCACCACCGGTCCCGAGCACATCGGCTCGAACATCGCTCTCCGGCGCAAGGCGAAAGGGCTCACCCAGCACGCATTCGCCGCACGGATAGGAATTTCCTCATCCATGCTGACCAAAGTGGAGCGTGGAGAACGAGAGGCAAGTCATTCCACCGTTGCCGCCGCCGCACGAGTATTGCGGTGCACGGTCGAGGACTTGACCGGTCAGCCCTATGTTGACAACAAACGCGACAAGGCCGTTCACGCCGACATCGACGTTCTTCGGGGCGTGCTTCACCGAGTGGATCTCCCCAGCGACGTCACCCCCCGCGACATCGACGCGATAGCCGCCGATGTAACCAGCATCGAGAAGCTTCGGCGAGACGCCGAGTACCGCAAGCTCGCCGCTCGGCTTCCGGCGTTGCTCGAAGAACTATTCGCGGCAGTCCTGCTGTCGCCCGACACGCAGGCACGACGCCTGCATTCGCTCTTGGTGTCGGTCTACCGGGCCACGCACGTATTGGTGCATCGGCTCGGGTTCCCGGATCTCGCCCACGCTGTTGAACACCTCTTGGCCAAAGCCGCAGCGAAAACAGGAGATCCGCTGGCCGGGGCCCTGTCCGAGTGGGTTCGGGCGCAGCATTTCCAAGACGTGGGCGAATACGGCCATGGCCTGACCCTGATGGCAGGTGCCCTTCGCGACCTGGAGTCCGAACTTCGCTCCCCGGACTCCGCAACCCTCACCGTCGCCGGAAGCCTGCACCTGCGAGCGGTGACGCTCGCTGCACGCAACAAAGACCAGGACGCGACCCGCGAGCACGTCGCAGCCGCAAGCGACCTCGCACGGTCACTGCCAACCGACGAAGTGCATTACGGGCTGGTGTTCGGCATCAGCAACATTGCTACCCACGAAACCGGGGCGTTCGTAGAGTTCCAGGACTCCACAGCGGCATTGGAGGCGGCACAGCGATGGCGTCCATCAAGGGCCATGCCCAAGCAACGACAAAGCCACCACTTCATTGACCTCGCACGGGCCTACCACATGCACGGAGACCGCAAGAACGCCTTGCGGTCCTTGCAGGAGGCTCGACGGATCGCACCGCAGCAAACCCGGTTACATCCGATGGTCCGCCAAACCGCCGCATTGCTGGTCCACGATCACCGCAGGTCAAACCCCGATCTCACCAACTTCGCCGGTTGGCTCGGACTCCCCGGATAAACACGTCGGTCCCACAGCCGCCAGTGGCCGCAGAGCGAAGAATCAACGGTGACGGCTGAACGCTTCCCGCAGGGATGTACCCAGCGAACAACCCCAGCGGCGGCGACACAACGTAACCACCGCCGCGAAGCACCACCACAGTGGAGTAGCAGAACGTGACGAATGGTTACGTTGTGTCGAATTTTAGTGATCTTGTCCGGGTTACCGACAGATGATCAAGGTCTACGCCCTAACCCATTTCAATGGAAATTGCGGCGCCCTCGCCGAGAGTCGACAGGGTGAGCACAGCCTGAGGACCCACGGCGGTGCAAGCTGAGCCAAAGCTGAGCCCCGTACGGCAAGGCGGCTACCGCCACTTATGGGAGGAGCATCTCAGCCCAGCTGAGCTCGCAGCATCCGGCGCGCCGCCGCGCGCGGATCGGGGTCGCTCTCGATCAGCGCGTTCACCACCGCGCCGTCCACGAGCGCGATCAGTTCGAGCAGCCGCTCGCGGCTGACCTCCATGCCGCTGCGGGCGAAGATCTCCGCTAGCAGCTGGTGCAGTTCGGCGCTGAGCTCGCGCATCAGCGGAGCCAGGTAGGGGCGGCGCGGCGAGCCGACCAGCCGCTCATACCGCAGCAGCACCGGCTCCGCGCCGCCGTCCCGCGACCCGGTGCCCAGCAGCAGGTCCAGCAGCAGCTCGATCACGGCTTCGGTGCTGCGGGGATGCTCGGCGAGTTCGTCGAGCCGCGCCCGGCCGGTGGCGAGCTCCTGCCTCGACTCGTACTCGACGGCGGCGGTGATCAGGTCGTCCAGGGACGAGAAGTAGTAGGTGGTGGACGCCAGCGGCAGGCCGGCGCGTTCGGCGACCGCGCGGTGCCGCACCACGTCGAAGCCGCCCTCGGCCAGCAGCTGGGCGGCAGCCACCACCAAGGCCTGCCGCCGCCGCGCACCCTTCGGAGTACTGGCCGCTGTCATGTCTGCCGATCCTAAGCGCCGCCGGGCATTGCCCGGACATTTCGGAAAGCCGGTCCCGACCTCCCGTTCTCGTGGCGAGCAGTTTGCCTGAGACTGCCCGCGAAACGTCGGGTACCCGGCCCGGAACTCGATTTCGGTCCTCGTTCGCGGCGGTGCAACCGCTTGGCCGCCGCACCGCCGCGTGGTCTCGACGCCTTCTCGCGAGGCCACCCCGTACCGGGAGGCGTTCTCGCGCCGCTTGCGCCCGGACGTCCACGAATCAGGGTGTCCGGTCAGTGGCCGACGCCGGCGAGGTTCAGGCCGATCACACCGGCGACGATCAGCACGATCGAAACCAGCTTCAACACCGAGAAGCCGTCGCCCAGCCAGACCATGCCCGCGATCGCCGTCAGCGCGGCGCCGATGCCGGTCCACACCGCGTAGGCGGGGCCCGCGGGCAGCTCGCGCATCGCGTACGCCAGGCCCGCGAAGCTCACGGCGGCCAGCACGAAGAAGGACACCGTCGGGATCAGGCGGCTGAAGCCGTGCGAGAGCTTCAGCGAGATCGCCCAACCCGCTTCGAACACTCCCGACACCATCAAAATGATCCAGGCCATCATCGCTGGTCGCCCTTCCCTCGGTCTTGCAGCGGAACCATCCACCGGAGTTTCTGGCACCAACGTACCTATAATCTGGTACGAACGTACCGTTCTGGTGATGGAAGACACCACAAACCGGACGCGCCGGGTCGCGGAACAACGTTCCCGCTGGTCACCGCGGTAGGGTCGCCTTTTGAGGCGGCGAAGCCGCTTAACCCAAGCACGCAGCTTGCACCGCCGCGGGTTCTCAGATGTCGTCTGACGAGGACGGCCCCGTGGCATTCATGAGTCGGGGATCCCGCAGTCCAGACGGCGCCTGAGGTTCCGCCACCTGCACCGCTGCGCAAACCAAGCGCAACGACCTCTTTCGCACCCGAAACCGCTCACGGGCGGTGAGCAGGCCGAACCAGTCAGTACTGGGCGGCGAGGTCGCCCGCGATCGACGCGATCCGAGCGCCGTACGGCGCAGCAGGGGAACCGGCGTCCGGGTCGCTGAGCACGACGACCAACTTGCCGCTACGCGCCTGGCGCACCGACTGCTCGGTGCCGTCCGGGCGCCGCACGTCGCCGGGCGAGGTCTGGTCCGGCGACATCGCGCCCACCGGGCCGACGATCACCGTGACGCTGCCCGTCGAAGCCCCGTCGCGCAGCGCGAACGAAGCCGTCCGCGCGCCGGACGGGCAGGGCTTGGCGGCGGCCGGAGCCGTCCCGGCCGCCTCCGGCAGCTGCCTGGCCACCGCGGCCACGAGCTGCGCGTCCGGCCCGCACCCCGAGCGGTCGCCCAGGACGACCGGCCCGTCGTCGCGCGGGGAGATCGAGGCGCTCTGCGGCACCGACTTGCCCGCGACGTTGCTGGTCTCCGACTGCCCGAACAGGCCGGTCCCCAGGCCCACGCCGCCCACCAGCACCGCTGCCGCGACGACCGTGCCCCCCACCGCCGCCATCCGGCGGCGAGCCGTGATCCGCCGCGAGGCCCGCGCCACGTCGTGCTCGTCGAACGACGACGGAGGAACGGACTGCACCGAATCGCGAAACAGCTCTTCAAGCTTGCGCTCGTCCACCTACCCGCACCTCCTCACGCCGACCGCAGGTCGCCGAGCTCGTCGCCCAGCGCTTCCCGCAACGCCGCCAGCCCCCGGGCGCACTGGCTCTTCACGGTTCCCTCGCTGCACCGCATGACCGCCGCCACCCCCGCGACGTCCAACCCCTCCAGGAATCGCAGCACCAGCACCGCGCGCTGCTTCGGCGGCACCTTCCGCAGGCCTGCGAGCAGGGTCTGCTTGGTCGCCACCGCGTTGTCGACGTCCGGCGAATCCACCGGGCGGTCCGGCAGCACCTCCGCGGCGCGCTCCCGCCGCCACGGCCGCCGGGATTCGTCGATCACCGCGCGGGTCAAGGTCCGGCGCACGTACGCGTCCAGCGCGCCCTTGTCGCGAACCTTGCGCCAATGCCGGTGCAACGCGATGAAGGCGATCTGGGCGAGATCGTCCGCGCGGTGCCAGTCACCGCACATCATGTACGCCATTCGACGCACCGCCTCCCGCCGAGCCACGAAGTACTCCGCGAACTCCTGCTCGTCGCGCTGGTCCACGCGGAACTCTCCGCTCGTTTCGTGCCTGCACCTGTAGGACGGGATCGCCGACCCCAACCGTTGCACGCCCGATGCCGTCGATCCACCCCGAGATTGATACCGCAGTCGCCGCATCCGTGTCCGCAGGGTTGTTGCCTTAACCCCGGGTGGATGTGATGTGATCTGTTCGTGACCAACATGGCACCGATCGACCTCCGCTCCGACACGGTCACGCGTCCCGACGAGCAGATGTCCGCGGCCATGGCCGCCGCGGAAGTCGGCGACGACGTGCTAGACCACGACCCGACGATGCGCGCGCTCGAGGAACGTGCCGCGCAACTGCTCGGCACCACCGCAGCGCTGTGGGTGCCGAGCGGCACGATGGGCAACCTGATCGCGCTGATGCTGCACCTGAAACGCGGCGATCGGTTCCTCGCGCCGCGCGGCTCGCACGTGCTGCACCACGAGCTCGGCTCCGCCGCCTGGCTGGCCGGCGGCATGCCGGACCCGCTGGAGTGGAGCGCTGGCCCGGGACGTCCGACGGCCGAGGCGGTGCGGGCGCAAGCCAACGTCGCCATGGGCTACGACAAGCTGAACACGACGCTGTTGTGCCTGGAGAACACGCACAACGGCGCGGGCGGCGCGGTGATCCCGCTGCACGAGCACGCCCAGCTGGCGGCGGCTGCGCGCGACAGCGGGCTGCGGGTCCACCTCGACGGCGCCCGGGTCTGGAACGCCTCGGTGGCGCTCGGCGTGCCGCCGGCCGCGCTGACCGTCGGCGTCGACACCGTGCAGGCCTGCCTGAGCAAGGGGCTCGGCGCCCCGGTCGGTTCCGTCGTCGCAGGTAGCGAGGACTTCGTCGGGGAAGCCCGCCGGGTGCGCAAGATGCTCGGCGGCGGGGTCCGGCAAGGCGGCGTGCTGGCGGCGGCCGGACTCGTCGCGCTGGACCGGATCGACGCGCTCGCCGAGGACCACGAGAACGCCCGCGCGCTCGCCGAAGGACTGGCCGAGATCGGCTGGGACGTCACCCGACCGCAGACCAACATCGTTCTTGCGGCGGTTCCCGATGTGCGGCTGACCCTGGAACGCTTGCGCGCGGCCGGGGTGCAAGCGGTGCCGATGAGCGGGCAGGTCCGGTTCGTGACGCACCGCGACGTGTCCACGGCCGACATCAAGGAAGCGCTGCACCGGATCAGCGAAGCTCGGGTCTGAGAACCTGTTCTGCACCGCGGTGCAGAACAGGTGGGCCGAGAAGGATCGAGAACGGGTACTGGGCTCCAGTCTGGAGGACGCATGGTGCGCTGGGTCGTGTTCGACTACGGCGAGGTGATCAGCCGACGCACGACGGCGCTGCCCGCGATCGCGGCGCTGCTCGACGCAGCTCAACCGGAGTTCGAGGAGGCCTACTTCGCCGAGCGCGTCGCCTACGACTGGGGCCGCCCCGACCTGGAGTACTGGCAGGCCGTGGCGGCGAGGCTGGGCAAGAGCGTCGACGCCGAACTGTCCGAGCGGCTGACCCGCGCCGACGTCGTCGGCTGGTCGGAGACCGTGCCGGAATCCGTGCAGCTGCTGGAAGACCTGCACCGGCAGGGCGTCACGATGGCGGTGCTGTCCAACGCGCCGTCGTCGTTCGGGCGAGCGGCGGAGCAGACGAACTGGGCGCGGCTGTTCAAGCACCTGATCTTCTCGGGCGACCTGCGCCTGGCAAAGCCGGACGCGGGGATCTACCGGGCCCTGCTCGAAGCGCTCGACGCCCCGGCGGAGGAGTGCCTGTTCTTCGACGACCGCCCGGAGAACGTGGACGGAGCCAGCGAAGCGGGCCTCCACGCGGAGCGCTGGCAGGGCGCGGAAGCAGCCCGAGCCACCCTCCGAACCCGCGGCGTCCTCCCTTAACCCCGAGTACCGAAGGGCTTACTAGGTCAACGGTGCCCTTCACTCATCACTTGATCGGATGAAGCGGTGCGGTGAGGGGCACCCTTGGGCGGCACAGCCGGCGGCACAGCCGCTCGAAGGCGCCCCTCACCGCGTTCCAATCGAGGGTCAGGGTTTGATCTGCTTGCGGTCCCGGGCCCAGCCGATCGCGGCGGTCGCGACGAAGAGCACGCCGCCGATCACGGCGAGCCAGAACAGCCCCTTGATGACGAAACCCGCCACCGAGATCACCAGCCACAGCAGCAACAGGCCGCCGATCACCTTCCACAACATCGCAAGCACCTCAGCTCGACCGCGCCGGATCCCGTACTGCCTCCAGCGTGCCAGATAACCGGCCCGCAGCGGCCTCCCGAAAGCCCATACCAGGGAAAACTCAGGGAACCCCGAGATCAGCCGCTCCCACCGGCCGGAACCCATGAGCGTTTCTGCGCGCCACAGCGTCTCTAGCGGGAAGCGAACGGCCCGTTCACCTCGATAGACGACACAAACAGTCAGTTCGCTCCAACCAACGTCTTCCGGAACCGCCTTTGACAGCCCCGAAGTCAGGAGGCGCTTGGGAGCCAGCGGGCCAGGCGGTCCAGGGCTTCGGCGATGTCTTCGGTGCTCCCGGCGAACGACATCCTCAGGAAGCGGTTGCCCAGCACCGGGTCGAAGTCGACACCCGGCACCACCGCGACACCGGTTTCGTCGAGCAGCCGCCCGCAGAAACCCGTCGCGTCGTCGGTGAGGTGCCCGATGTCCGCCCAGGCGTAGAACGCCCCGTCGGCCGGGGCGACCCGGGTGATGCCGAGGTCCGCGAGTCCGTTCAGCAGCAGCTCCCGATTGATCCGGTAACGCTCGACGTGCGCGCCGACCTCGGCGTAGGCGCCTTCGGAGAACGCAGCGACCGCCCCGTGCTGGGACAGCGCGGGCGGGCAGAGCGTGAAGTTCCCGGTCAGCGAGTCCACCGCGCGGCGCAGCCGTGGCGGCACCAGCATCCAGCCCAGCCGCCAGCCCGTCATGGACCAGAGCTTGGAGAACGATTGCATAGTCACCGGGTTGGCCGAGTACTCCCGCGCCGAGCGAGCGGGCTCCCCGAAGGTGATCCCGTGGTAGATCTCATCACTGATCAACTGCACGCCGTTGCGGTCGCACCACTCGACGAGACGTGCCAGCTCATCAGCGGGAATCAAGGTTCCCGTGGGATTCGCTGGACTGGCGAGGATCAAGCCCTGTACCGGTTGCTTCAGCACCTCCAGCATCTCTACCGTTGGCTGAAACCGGGTCGTCTCATCGCAGGGCAGCTCCACGACCTCGCAGCCCAGGGCCGACAGGATGTTGCGATACGCGGGGTAGCCCGGACGCGCCAAAGCCACCCGGTCCCCCGCGTCGAACGCGGCCAGGAATGCGAGCAGGAAGCCACCGGATGCCCCGGTGGTCACCACGACTTCGCCGCGACCAACCGAGAGTCCATAGGTGCTGCTGTAGTGCTCCGCGATCGCGTCTCGTAGCTCTGGTAACCCAAGTTGTTCGGTGTAGCCGAGAGAGTGTCGGTCGAGTGCGACTGCTGCGGCTTCACGGACCGCCTTCGGCGCAGGCGTCGACGGCTGCCCCGCAGCCAGCGAAACCACATCACCGTGAATCCGTTGCCGGGCGGCTGCGGCCGTAAGTACCTCCATGACCTGGAACGGCGGAATGTTGGCGCGTTGGGCTGCCACAAGCGCATAGGGCTTCACCATGTGAGCCAGCGTGCCAGAAGAGATAGCCCGATCGGGGATCAAGTGACCGACTCAGTGCCGGTGACACCGTACTCGGGACCGAACGAGTTCACCGGGACCACAGATTTCGCGCCTGCCCCTCTTTAGTAGGTGAAGGAACTAAGGGTTTCCGGCTGGCGAGTGCGCCGCGTCCGCTCCTGCGTTGAGCGCACCCCAGCCGGTTCTAACTTCCGTCCCTCGCCCATAGCAGGGACGAGCCGCGCCCCGGTCCCGAGGGCTGCTCTCACATATCGGGCTCAAACTTGCGCCCCGTCTCTGTGTCCACGTCCAGGGGCGGGGTGCCAACCAACCACAGCCGAGGAGGCAAGCGTGCTGTTCGAGCTGAGCCTATTCGGCCACCAGGTCTGTCGGTCTACGTCGGCCGGCTCCCGGAGAACGGCATCGAGTACGTGAGCAACGCGTCCCTCGATACCGAGTTGGTGGAGGACAGCGACGAAGGCATGCCGTTCGGGTTCGCCCCGCCGATCGAGTCGAGGCGTGGTTGATTGTGGCGAGAAGGGCACTGTCTGTTTGCCCCACCCCGGGGTGTCCTGAACTGACTGTCGGGGGTCGGTGCACGGGTTGTAAGAAAACAGCCAGCACGAAGAGGAAGCCCCACCGCAAGGCTTGGGACGACACGAAGTGGCGCAAGGTTTCTGCGCGCTATCGTGGTCTCCACGTTTACGGCGGGAAGATCATCCGCCCGTCGGGCGTGGCCGTCTTCACGGACACGACTGCCTGATGGCTCAGGTTGTCGGGCCGAACGGCGTCGTGACCTACGTCCCCGACGAGATCGCTCGATCTCTCGTCGGGGACGGTGGCCGAGGTTACGAATACGCGCCCGAACCGCAGGCCACCGAGCCCGCGCCGAAAGAGGCTTCCACCCCCAAGAAGACCCCAACCCGACGACCCCGGACGAAGTCCACGGGCACCCAGTAGGAGGTGACCCCGATGTCTCTTGCGCCCCTGGCGACGGTGGCCGATCTGGAGGCCCAATGGCCGCCATCACGACGAAACCCCCTTCCAGCTTCCGGGCCGGGAGGGGGCTTTTTTCGTTTCTGAACTACTTCCCGAGCACGGGCACAAGTTCCTTCAGCAGGTATGCGCCACACCAGCGCGACTCCGTGTCGTTGTCGAGTAGTGCCTCCTTGGTCAACGCCTTGGCGAGCTTCCGCGCGTCGGGAGCGGTCGCCGGTTCCCGCACGACTTGCTTCGAGATCTCCCAGTCCCATTGCGTGAGCTTCGAGACCTCGGAGACCAGGCTCAGGAACTTGACCTTCTTGTCGCTCTCCAGAACGTCGATGATCAGCGCCGTGTCTTGTGCCTTGTTGAGCTTCGCGAGCACGGCCAAGGCGTTTGCGCGCAGCGTCGACGTGTGTCCGGTACGGACCCACACCCGCATATGCTCGATGCCGGGCTCGGTGAGCTTCGCCGCCAGGAAGAAGTCAACCGTACGGCTACTCGGCGCGGTAGCGAGTACTCCGGGGTCGCCGTTGTCAATCGACCTGGCCAGTTCGGTCAACGTGGGCCGGTCAGCGGTCATGACTCGCGGGTGCGTGATGTCGCGACGACGAAGCATGTCGTCTCCAATCGGGCCGAGTTGCTTCTCGTACCCCCTCACGATATCTACCGTGGCGGGCCTTCGTCCTGCCTCGATGTTGCTCAGGTGCGACTTCGAGACGTACAGCTCTCGCGCCATCGCCGTGAGGCTGACCCCAGCCTCCTTGCGCGCCTGCCGCAGTGTCGAACCTACCTCCCCGTTTGAAAACACCTGAAAACCTCAACGTCTTCCGCGAACGATCAGTAATCGCAAGACTACTTCGTGGGTGGCCCCTTCGGGAGAAAACCCGAAATTCCCCCGGCCCCGGTGGGGCTGCCCTTCCGTCCGACTGGAGGTGCCGTAACCCCGTGCTGGCTTTCTGCGACGACCGGTAGCTAACCGACCGTTCCCCTGAAGTGCTTCGAAAACGACCGGTAGGCAACCGACCGTCTACTGAAAGCTGCCCCGAACCTCGCGGGCAACTACGGCGCATAAGGAGGTAGTGCTCATATTGTTCAGAACATGACGAAGCAGCCCATTACTCGCTACTACAACTTCGGCGTCACGTTCCGGTGGATCAAAGGCGAATCCCACATCGCCGTGAAACGTGGCTACGTCTGCGAGGGTCGCGCGTTCGTCGTCATCCAGCAATCGCCGTACGAGGTCATGGACAGGCCGGACGAGGACCCCCAGAACGACAAGGAGACCTGGGTAACGACCATCCCCGTTAATCCCGCCCAGTGGGGAAAAGACCGATACTTCGTCAACACTGCACGCGAGTGGGCTTTTAACAACCCCAGTTTGGTCGATCTCAGGAAACGCACCGACACATAAGGAGATAATGCATTGTCGTGCGACCACACCTACCAGCCCGATGGAGATGGGATCTGGGTCTGCACCCAGTGCGGCAAGCGCATGTAGCTGCTGACACTTGTTTTTGGTGCGGGGTCGCCGGGGGAATGCAGAAAACCTGACCGAGAGCCCCTCTCGACGAGATCGGGAGGGGCTCTCCGAAGGAGCTCGCCGAACATGAGAACCAGTGCGCAGGGAGGAAACCGAAGTGAGTGCGCCCACGCTCGGAGCTCGGCTCGCAATCGCCTGGGTCGATCACACAGGGGTTGTCCATGAACGCAGGCCGGGCCGACGGCATGAGACGTACTGCGAACTAAGCGCGGGGGTCTCGAACAAGGCCCCCAGCCCCCGCGCGTGTCGGGACTGCATCCGTGCCCGGCTCGACGAGGATTGATCGCCACAGGGAACCCCTCCATCTCCGGCCAGGCTTGGCGTCCTACTCGAACAGGAGCGGGTCGTCCGTCCCTGTGACGAGGAGCTCCGCGCATGTCGAACGTGAGCCGGTCCTCCCACGCTTTCGAGCCCTTCCGCCCCGGTGCCAACTCGACGCGCACGCCCGCCGAGATGAGCGTGTTCCGCTTCCCCTTGGTCCCGTCGCTTGCCCAACGCTGCGCGTACGTTTCGCCCGTGATTCGTTCCTCGACGGTGGTCTCCGTCGGCCTGGATTCGAGATCCTTCAGTCGTCTCTGGAGCGCCCCTACGGCTGTGGCGAACTCCTCGGGGGCATCATCGTAGAGCCCTTTCCGGCCGTGCTCGCGTAGACGAGAGAGCTGCGCCTTGAGATCCGCGATCTCGGCTCGGTGGTCTTCTCCGGCGGTATCGATCCGCTCGATGAGCATCATCCGCCCGACGGCCCGCAGGAACTTCTTCTCGACCCACGGTTCCAGGAGGTCCGCGTACAGAGCCGGTCCCGGGCAGTCCACGCCTTTCCGCCTCGAGATGCACCCGTACCGTTTCCTCGAGCGCCCGTCCCTGTTGTCAGTCCCCGTGATGTACAGCTTCCCGCCGCAGTGCCCACAGAACGCGACGTCCCAGGAGCGCCTTCCGTCCCTTCTGGCGCTGGTTCGGGTCCTTACGGGAGGCCAGCTCCGCCTGAAGGTCTCGCCACGTCTCCCGGTCGACCAGCGGCGGGCCGTACTGGACCGGCTGACCGTCGGGGCCGAGGACGGGAACGCCCTTGTGTCGGACGGCCCCGAGCATCCCCTCAGATCGGAGGAGACGCATCGCGTTCGTGGTCTGCCACCGTCGACTGTCGTAGTCCCCGGTCCCCTCCTTCGCCCGAGCTTGCGGTGTCGGGATGCCGCGTTCGTTGAAGTCCCGGACGACGGCCCTGAGCTGCTGAGAACTCCCACGCAGAGTGCAGCGGATCCCCGTAGCTGAGGCCGTGGTAGATCTCGTCGCTGATCAGCTGCACGCCGTTGGTCTCGCACCACCGCGCGAGCCCGGCCAGCTCGAACATGCCCCCAGCCTGCCAGGTGCCCGGTCGGCCCCGGCCACCTGGCCGCCCCTCGCTGTCCTCCGGTTGTGAGGTGCAGATGTCGAGTAACCACGTTCACGACCAGGAGGCCTGCGGGGACAACACCCCCGCACCCGGGCTATCTCGCGAGGACAGCCCCGACGCGACGTATTGGACATACCGAGTACTGGACATACCGCGCGTCGGGGATCCCGGAGCCGAGAAGGCCTCGGGAGTCCGCCGCCGGCACCGCCATGCAAAACGGGCCTGGAAACAGGTGCCCGTCAGTAGCCCTGGTAGCCGCCGCCCTGGGACATGGACTTCAGGCCCGGGTGCCCTTCGAAGCCGCCGTAGCGGTCGAAGGTGTAGCGGACCCCGGCGATGATGTTGTCCACCGGATTCCAGATGTCGTCGTGCCCGGGGAGCTTGTGCGCCTGGAACGTCGGGTCGATGCACTGCATCAGGCCCTTCGACGGCGTTCCCTTCGCGGCGTTGGAGTCCCAGTCGTTGATCGCGTGCGGGTTGCCGCCCGACTCCTTCTGGATGATCGTCCAGATCTCGTCGATGTTGTCCTCGGTGACCGGGATGCCGTTGGCCTGCAGGATCTTGATGGCCTCCCGGATCCACTGCTCGACGTTGCCGGGCGGCGGACCGCTGCTGGGCGGGCCACCGCTGGGCCCGAGGCCACCGTCGCCACCGCCACCGGAGCCGCCTGAGCCGCCGGATTCACCACCGCCCCCGCCACCACCGGCACCACCAGAACCGCCGGAGCCACCGGACGAGCTCGACTCGCCGCCGGGCGTGGCGGACTGCTGGTTGGTCTGCGACGGCGAGGTCATGTCCCAGTCGACCTGCCGACCCGGGGTCGGCGTGAACGGTTGCTCGCCCGCCTTCGGTAACGAGGACAACGCTCCGGTGAGCCCTGCCGCGGCGCCGCGCAACTCGCCCAGCGCGGCGCCGAGCTTCGAGTTCGCCTCGTCGATCTTGCCGGTGGCCTCCTGGGCATGGTCTTGCATGGCCTTCCTGATGGCCTCGTCGCGCCGTCCCGCCGCCTCCTCCTTGGCGGCCTGGTCGGTCGTTCCGGCGATCTCTTTCTGGTAGGCGTCCTCGGCGCGCCGCGCATCGGCCAGCGCCCGCTCGCCGATCGCGTTGGCCTGGTCTTTGGCGGACCGCACCGCCTCCGCCGCTCGGTCCAGCACGTCGGCCGAGCTCTGCAACGCCTCGCGGGCCTTGTCGAACCCGCCGGTCATCTTGCCCATGTAGGCGACGAAGGCGTCCGCAGAGGCACCCTCCCACGCCCCGTCGAGACTGCGCACCGACTGGTCTAGATCCCGCCCGTGGTCGCCGGTCTTACCGGCCGCCTCGCGCCAGCGGTTGCCGATCGCGCGGATGTCCTCCGGCCTGCTGTCCTCGATCTTGCGAAGCTGCTCGGCGAGCTCGCCCCCACCGGGCTTGCTCGCCACCTCTCCCGAAATCCCCATCTGGTCCCCAGCTCAGCGGAACGATTCGACGTTCGCCTGGTCGATGTCCTCGACGGTGGTCCGCACCGCGTCGAGCGCGCTGCTCGCGCTGCGCAACAACTGCTCCCCGGCGTCCAGCTCCCGCTTGCCCGTGGCGTCGAGCTCAGTGATCGCGGACGCGAACGAACCCGCCGTCTCCAGCTCGCCGAAGATCGCGCCGTCAACGTGCTGGCCTTCGAAGCCGTCTCCGACCGCCCCGACCGGCCCGGCCTTGCCGTCCAGCACCGCTCGGCAGTCCTCCAGGGCTTGCATGTTGTAGCCCGCCTGGGTCACCGCTCCTCCTCGCGCTCAACCCCGCACGTTCGACGGCGGGCACCGCGGCCCGGTTCCGCGGGCCAGAGCAAGGACATCAGAAAAACCCGCCCGGTGTCGGGGAATTCCCTATCACCGGGCGGATTTCAGCGAAGTTTCGGGCCGGTCAGGCGGTCGGAACGGATATTTCGCCCTGCACCGCGCGGAGCGCGATGTCGGTGCGGTAGTGCGAGCCGGGCAGGTGCACGCCCTCGACCCGGCGGTACGCCTCCTCGCGGGCCGCCGCCAGGTCCGCGCCGGTGGCCACCACCGACAGCACGCGGCCGCCGGCGGAAAGCACCGCGCCGTCCTCCCGGCGACGGGTGCCGGAGTGCAGGACGCCCTGGACGTCGCCGCCCTGGATCACGTCGTCGACGCGCGGCCGCCCGGGGTAGCCCTCCGCGGCCACCACGACGGTCACCGCGGCACCGGACTCCCACTCAAGCGGCTGCTCGGCCAGCTCGCCGCGCGCGACGGCGTTGAACAGCGACGCCAGCGGCGTGCGCAGCAGCGCCAGCACGGCCTGGGTCTCGGGGTCGCCGAAGCGGCAGTTGAACTCGATCACCTGCGGGCCGCTGGAAGTCAGCGCCAGACCGGCGTACAGCAGGCCGGAAAACGGCGTGCCGCGTCGCGCCAGCTCGTCGACCGTCGGCTGCACGATGGTGCGCACCACGGTCTCGACCAGGTCATCCGGTGCCCACGGCAGCGGCGCGTAGGCACCCATGCCGCCGGTGTTCGGGCCCGCGTCGCCGTCGCCGACCCGCTTGAAGTCCTGCGCGGGCAGCAGCGGGACCACCGTGGTGCCGTCGACCAGGCAGAACAGCGACGCCTCGGGGCCGTCCAGGAACGACTCCAGCAGCACCGGGTGCCCGCCGTCGAGCAGCTTGAGCGCGTGCGCCCGAGCCGCGTCGAAGTCACAGGTCACCAGCACGCCCTTGCCGGCCGCCAGTCCGTCGTCCTTGACCACCCAGGTGGGGCCGAAGTGCGTCAGCGCGGCGTCCAGCTTCGCCGGGTTGTCCACCACTTCGCTGTGCGCCGTCGGCACACCGGCCGCGAGCATGACGTCCTTGGCGAACGCCTTGGAGCCTTCGATGCGCGCGGCCTCCTTCGACGGGCCGAAGCAGGGGATGCCAGCCGCCCGGACCGCGTCGGAGGCGCCCGCGACCAGCGGGGTCTCTGGGCCGAACACGACGAGGTCGGCCTGCCACTTGGTGGCCAGCCCGGCCACCTCGTCCGGCTTCGCGACGTCGACGCCGTAGGTCTCGGCGAGGGCAGCGGTGCCCGCGTTGCCCGGCGCGCAGGCCAGCGCGGTCACGGACGGGTCGCGGGACAGCGCCAGGACGATCGCGTGTTCCCGACCACCGCCACCGATCACGAGGATTCGCACAAAACGTGAGCGTAGAGCGTGCGGCACGCCACGTCGGCAATGCCCCCGCCAATCCTCGCGCGGATGCCTCACGTGGGCTGGATCATCCGGCCGATCCCGGTAGTTCACCTGACCGTTGTCGCCGGGTCGCCGCGCCTTGCGTGATTGGTCGATTGCGGCGGTCAGTGTTTTGCCCGAATGTGCAGCGTTGATCGACATGCTGCGCGAGACACAGGAGGGCAAATGACGATCCGGGGACGCCTGACGGCTCTGTCCGTCGCGGGTGCAGCGGCGTTGGGGCTGATCACCGCGCCCGCCATCGCCGCACCGAACCGGCCGCAGGACACCGACCAGGTGGCGGTCTTCGGGCACCGAGGTGCCTCCGGGTACCGGCCGGAGCACACGCTGGCCTCCTACGAGCTGGCGGCCCGGATGGGTGCCGACTACATCGAGCCGGACCTGGTGCCCACCAAGGACGGCGTGCTGGTCGCGCGGCACGAGAACGAGATCGGCGGCACCACCGACGTCGCCGCGCACCCCGAGTTCGCCGACCGCAAGACCACCAAGGTCATCGACGGCACCTCGCTCATCGGGTGGTTCACCGAGGACTTCACCCTCGCCGAGCTCAAGACGCTGCGCGCCAAGGAGCGCATCCCGGCAATCCGGCCGGACAACACGATCTACGACGGCCGCTACGAGGTGCCGACGTTCCAGGAGGTCCTGGACCTGCGCGAGCGGCTGTCCCGGGAGCTGCATCGCGAGATCGGCGTCGCCCCGGAGACCAAGCACCCCAGCTACTTCGCCAAGCTCGGCCTGCCGCTGGAGCCCGGCGTTGTCGAGGCGCTGACCCGCAGCGGCCTGAACCGGCCGAACGCCAAGGTCGCCGTGCAGTCCTTCGAGGTGGGCAACCTGAAGGAGCTCGACCAGGTGCTGCGGGTGCAGCTCGTGCAGCTGATCAGCAACTCCGGCGCGCCGCGGGACTTCATCGAGTCCGGTGACCCGCGCACCTACACCGACCTGGTCAAGCCGGAGGGCCTGCGGGAGATCGCCGGGTACGCGGACGTGATCGGCCCGGACACCAAGGTGGTCCTGCCGGTGAACGCCGACGGCTTCCTCACCAAGCCGACCACCGTCGTCGCCGACGCGCACGCGGCCGGGCTCGAGGTGGTGCCGTACACGGTCCGCGCGGAGAACAACTTCCTGCCGGCCGACTTCCGGTCCTCGGCCGCCCCGGCCGCCTTCGGCGATGTCTTCGGGTTCTTCCGGGCGCTGTTCGACCAGGGCATCGACGGGATCTTCAGCGACCAGCCGGACATCGCCGTCACCGCCCGCGACGAGTTCGCCGCGACGCACCGCTGATCGGAACTCCGCTTCCGCTGCTCGAGCCCCGTGAGTGTTTTCGGGTGCCCCAACCCCCAGAACCACTCACGGGGCTGTTCTTTCACAGGTACCACGGCCATCGGGCCGCCTAAGCTGTCCATGATGGACGGAGGTGCTCGGTGGCCCAACTGCTGCTCGTCCTGATCGGCGCGCTCCTGGTCACCGCTGTCGCGCGGAGCCGCGAGATCGCCTCCCCGCTGCTGCTGGTCCTAGTCGGCCTCGTCGCGTCGCTGATTCCCGCCACGGCGCAGCTGGAGATCGATTCCGAGCTGCTGCTGACCGTCGTGCTCCCGCCGCTGCTCTACGCCGCCGCGCTGGAGAGCTCCTACACCAACTTCCGGGCGCGGATCGCGCCGATCGTGCACCATGGCGTGCTGCAGGTCGTGGCCACGTCGTTCCTGATCGGCTGGCTGGCCTACACGCTCATCCCGGAACTGCCGCTGAACTCGGCGATCGTGCTCGGCGCGGTCATCGCGCCGCCGGACGCGGTCACCGCCGCCGCGGTCGGCCGCCAGCTGAAGCTGCCGCGGGGCGTGATGACGGTCCTCGGCGGGGAAAGCCTGATCAACGACGCCGCAGCGCTGACGATCTACCGGATGGCGATCGCCGCAGTCGTCGGCACCACGCCGACCCTGGCCCAGGGGGCGCTGGTGTTCGTGCTGGCCGTGGTGGACGGCGTCGTCCTCGGGCTGGTGTTCGGGATACTCGCGCAGATCGCCCGGACCCGCGTGCCGGACGTCCAGGTGGCGACCGTGCTGGGCGTACTCGTGCCGTTCATCGCCTACCTCACCGCCGAGCAGCTGCACGGTTCCGGCGTGCTCGCGGTGGTGACCGCCGGGCTGTACGTCGGCCACAACCAGCCGCGTGCCCGGGCCGCCGGGCGGCTCCAGGAGCACACCGTCTGGGCGTCGATCAACCTCCTGCTGGAAAGCCTGGTGTTCGCTTACATCGGGCTGCAGCTGCACTCCGTCGTCGCAACGCTCGTCGCTTCCGGGCGCAACATCGGCGCGGTGCTGGTGGACGCACTGATCATCCTGGCCACGACGATCGGCATCCGGATCGTGTGGATGTTCTGCTCCAACTACCTGCCAGGTCTGTCGCAGCTGCTGGCCACCACCATGAAGCGTGGCGCCCGGTGGCGGCGCACGGCCGTGCTCTCGTGGGCCGGGATGCGCGGCGTGGTCACCCTCGCGGCCGCGGGCGCGATCCCGCACACCACCGGCACCGGTGAGCCGTTCCCGGCACGGGAGCTGATCCAGTTCATGGCGTTCGTGATCGCGGTCGGCACGATCCTGGTGCAGGGGACGACGCTGCCGTGGCTGATCCGCAAGCTCGGCGTCACCGACCCGGACGAGGCCGCGCGCGACGACCAGGCTGAGTCGGAGGCCCGCGTGACCGCGACCAACGCCGCCCTGCGCTACCTGGACGGGCTCACGCCCGACGACCTGCACACCAGCCCGGAGCACTTCGACCGGATCATCGGCCGGATGCGGGCCCTGGTGGAGCACCAGGGGATGGCGGCGGCGGAGCAGGTCGGGCGCACGCCCGACGAGCGGGCGGACACCGCGAGCAAAGTGTTCTCCGACCTGCGCCGCGACCTGATCGAGGTGCAGCGCTCGGCGATGGCGGACGAGCGGGACGCGGGCAACCTCGACGACGGGGTGCTGCGCCGCGTCCTGCGCGAACTGGACCTACAGGAAGCCGCCCTGGACAGCTCCTGGCGAAACCGCTGACCCCAGTTCCCCGCAATTTCCATTGAAATCGAAGGTCCGATTTCAATGGAAATTGCGGAAGTTGTCCACAGCCGTCGGCGTGTCGGCGTGCGACACGCCGATGATCCATGATTTCCATTGACATCGAAGATCCGGTTTCCTTGGGCCTTTTCAGCGTGGCCGATCCGGGGCCGCGATGCTGGAAGCCCGTGGCGCGGGGCTGCCGCAGGCGGGGCTGCCGCCTTGGCCCACCCTCGCAACCGGCACCGCCGCGGGTGCTCAGCGGCCTTCTCGCCAGGACAGCCCGGACGTGTCCGGGATCCTGCAGCCGAGAAGGCCGTTGAGGTTCCGCCACCTGGAAACGCTCGTTGAAATTGCGGTTCCACTCACGCCATGGTGTGGCGGACGATGGTCTGGTCGCGGCCGGGGCCGACGCCGATCGCCGAGATCCGCGCCCCGGCGAGCTCCTCGATCCGCTCGATGTAGGCCTGGGCGTTGGCCGGCAGGTCCTCGAAGGTGCGCGCCCCGCTGAGGTCCTCCCACCAGCCCGGCATCTCCTCGTACACCGGCACCGCGTGGTGCACGCCGGTCTGCGTCATCGGCATCTCGTCGACCCGCTCGCCGTCCACGTCGTAGGCGACGCAGATCGGGATCGTCTCCAGCCCGGACAGCACGTCCAGCTTGGTGAGGAAGTAGTCGGTGATCCCGTTGACGCGGGTCGCGTAGCGCGCGATCACCGCGTCGAACCAGCCGGTGCGCCGCGACCGGCCGGTGGTCACGCCGAACTCGCCGCCCTGCTTGCGCAGGTTCTCGCCGGCCTCGTCGATCAGCTCGGTCGGGAACGGACCGGCGCCGACGCGGGTGGTGTAGGCCTTCAGGATGCCGATCACCGCGTTGATCTTCGTCGGGCCGATGCCGGAACCGGCGCAGGCACCACCGGAGGTCGGGTTCGACGAGGTCACGAACGGGTAGGTGCCGTGGTCGACGTCCAGCAGGGTGCCCTGCGAGCCCTCCAGCAGCACGGTCTCGCCGCGCTCCAGCGCCTCGTTGATCAGCAGCTTGGTGTCGGCGATGCGGCTGGCGAACTGCTCGCCCTGGGACAGCACGGTGTCCACGACCTCGTCGACGTCCAGCCCTCGGCGGTTGTAGACCTTGACCAGGATCTGGTTCTTGATGTCCAGCGCGGCCTCGACCTTCTGCCGCAGGATCTTCTCGTCCAGCAGGTCCTGCACCCGCACGCCGACCCGGGCGATCTTGTCCTGGTAGCAGGGCCCGATGCCGCGCCCGGTGGTGCCGATCTGCTTCTTGCCGAGGTACCGCTCGGTGACCCGGTCGATGGCCACGTGGTACGGCATGATCAGGTGCGCGTCGGCCGACACCAGCAGCTGCGAGGTGTCCACGCCGCGGCCCTCCAGCCCGGCCAGCTCCTCCAGCAGCACGCCGGGGTCGACGACTACACCGTTGCCGATCACGTTGGTCACGCCGGGGGTGAGGATGCCCGACGGGATGAGGTGTAGCGCGAAGTCCTGCCCGTCCGGCAGCACCACGGTGTGACCCGCGTTGTTGCCGCCTTGGTAACGGACGACCCACTGCGCCTGCTCACCGAGCAGGTCGGTCGCCTTACCCTTGCCCTCGTCGCCCCACTGGGCGCCGATCAGCACGATCGCCGGCATGTGAAACTCCAACCTGGATTGGGTGGTCGCCAGCGTGACCGCACGCTTCGCCCGCTCCCACCACGGGGTATGCCGGTCGATCAGGGTAAACCAGGAGCGAAACGTGAGTACCACCGCATTGTCCTGCGGAAACGTCGAGTGCGCAGCGCGCCCGTCCGGTGACGGAGTGCAATGGTTCAGCGTCCCGGCCACGCCGGGCCGCGACGACGTGGATCCGCTGGTCGCCGACACCGAGGAGCGGCTGGTGGTGCACGGCACCGACGCCGACCTCGCGGCGGTGGTGCTGCGCCTGCTCCGCAAGAACCGGCTGGCCGACCTGGTCGTCGGCTACGTCCCGGTCGCCGACTCGCCGGCCGCGCGGCTGTGGGGGCTCCGCGTCGGAGACTTCGACCGCGCGCTCACCGGGGCGCCGCGCCCGGCGGCGTTGATCAGGGACGATTCGGGAGGCGTGCTGCTCGGCGAGGGGACGATCGAGCCGATCACCGGCCAGGTGTATTGCGACGACGAGCAGGTACTCAACGGCGCTGCGGTAAGCATCACCATCTCGCCGGACCCGGCCGCCACGCCGTTGCCGGAGCCCACCGCGGATCCGCTGAGCGCCATGCTCGAGCCGGCCGCCGACGGCCTGCTGGTCACCACCATCCGCCGCGGCCTGCTGCGCCGTCGGCGCGACGTCACGCGCGGTCGCGCGGTGCAGGCGTCGTTCCGCTCGGCGACGGTGCGCCGCGACGGCGTGGCCCATCCGCGCCCGATGGAGAAGTGGGTCTGGTACCGGCACACCGAGGACCTCCAACTGGCCCACTGAAATCAGAACTCCGCATTTCGACCAAATAGGATCCAATTTCACCCGAAATCGGGATCCTCCGACGCACAACGCGCTGACCTGCGCCAATCCGGGCCGGATGGGCCCGAAAATCACCCATTCCAAACGGGACGAGCGCCGACGGAATTAACTCGGCGAGCCGCAATTCCGGTGACTTTCGGAACCGGCGTGCCGGATTGGTGCGAAATTAACCAGGCGGTGGCACGATCGGTGGCGGTTTCACGTCAAGTTATCCGTCGGTCACGCTCCGGCATTGTCTCGGCCACCTGCGTGGGCAATGGTCAACAAGGACACCGGCGAGACGCCCATGCGGAGGGAAGCCATGAGAGGCCACCGATCGTTGCGCGCGACCCTGACCGCCCTGCCCCTGGCGGGTGCCCTCGGCCTCGCGCTGGCCGTTCCAGCCAGCGCCGAGCCGCCCGGCATTCCCAGCCCGGAGACGGCGAAGACCGAACTCGCTGAGCTGACCGTCGCGCCGGAGGGCTCGATGGACGGCTACAGCCGGGAGAAGTTCCCGCACTGGATCGAAGGCCCGGACGGCTGCAACACCCGCGAGGCGGTGCTCAAGCGCGACGGGAAGGACGTGGCGGTCGGCTCGGACTGCTACCCGACTTCCGGCAGCTGGTTCAGCCCCTACGACGGTGCGACCTGGACCAAACCGTCCGATCTGGACATCGACCACGTCGTGCCGCTGGCCGCCGCGTGGCGCTCCGGCGCCGCGAAGTGGCCCCAGGACCAGCGCCAGGCGTTCGCCAACGACCTGGAAGGCCCGCAGCTGATCGCGGTCACCGACAACGTCAACCAGTCCAAGGGCGACCAGACCCCGGACGAGTGGATGCCGCCGGAGGCCGGCTACCACTGCAAGTACGCGTCGATGTGGGTCGGCACCAAGCACAAGTACGAGCTGACCGTCACCGACGCGGAGAAGTCCGCGCTGCAGAAGGCCCTCGACGGCTGCTGATCACCGGTGCCCCGCCCGACCAGCGGGGCACCACCCCGTCCGGACCTGGCTGGCGCGGCACTGCGCGAAATCGCCGTCCGAACGCGTCGGGTCCTGGCAGGACATACTTGGGACATCCGAGGCGTCGTGAAGAGGGCGATTCGATGTCAGACCACGCAGAGCGCGCAGCGGTGCTGCGTTCCGAGGTAACCGCGCCGCCGGGCGGGGTGATGACCGACGAGGTCGGGGTGATCACCGGCGACCTGGAGCTGGCCACCGAATGCGCCGACGGTGACGTGACCGTGTGGGTGCGCTATGCGGGCGCCGCCGAGTGGTACCGGCTCTCGGCAGCCGACTGCCACCTCCACGACCCGCGCGATCACGGGGCGCTGCACACCGCCCTGGTAGCGGTCCTGCACCGCCCCGATGCCGGCCTACGTGGCTGAGCGAGGGGCCCTCACCCGGACTTCTCCTCGGGGTGCAGGGGCGGTAGGGCGGCGATCGCTTCGATTCGGCTGAGGCCCGTGGCCTGCAGGAGGTCCACCGCGATCGAGCGGACCTGCATCACCACCACCTGCATCGAGAAGTCCCCCTCGCCGAGGAGCTCCACTGTGGACTTCTTGGCAACCGACCGGGCGGCCTCGCGGGTCTGCAGCGGATCCACACCGCTGGCCAGCTCGTCGCGCAGCAGCACCACGGCGCCCGCCAACTCCTCCAGGAGCCCCGGCAGCGGGCGGGGCACCGGCTCGCCGTCCCGTAGCGCGGCGAGCGCGCGTCGCGCCAGCACGCGGGTGTTGCGCAGCGCGCGGTCGATCGGCGTCGCCGCCGTCTCGTAGCGCTCCAGGTCGCCGCGCCGCCGCCACCGGATGGGCGCGAACCGCGCGATCTCCTGCCCGGCCTCCAGCGCGGTGCGGAGTTCTTCCACGTGCTTCTGGCTCTTGCGGGCCTTCGCGAGCACATCGGTGGCGAGATCGCGGTCCTGCCGCGCCACCGCGTTCCCGACACCGCGCAGCGCGTCGGCGAGGGCACCGAGCACGAGGCGCCCGTTGCGGTGCGCCACGGCGAGCGGGTTCGCCGGCAGCAGTGCGGCGACGACGAAGCCGACCAGGCCGCCGATCGCCGCGTCGATCATGCGGGTCAGCCCGCCCGCGCTGGCCGGTGGCAGCAGCGTCGCGACCAGCACCGACGACGACGCGGCCTGCAGCACGATCACGACTCCGCTGTCCAGCAGCACCGCGGTGCTCATGGCCAGCGCGACGACCAGCGCGATCTGCCAGGCGCCGGTGCCGATGAACGAGATCAGGATGTCGCCGACGCCGATCCCGATGCTGACGCCGACCACCAGCTCCAGGGCCCGCCGCATCCGCTGGCCCAGCGAGACGCCGAGCGAGATGACGGCGGCGATCGGCGCGAAGAACGGGGCCGGGTGCCCGAACAAGTGGCGCGCCAGGAACCACGAGAGGCCGGCCGCGATCGCGCACTGGGCGATCGGAACGCCGGTGCGCATGAGGCGGCGCAAGCGGCGGACGAGCTCCTCGCGCAATCGGTGCACGGTGGACATTGTCCGACAGATCCCGGCGCAATCCGAGCGTCACCGAAGTGATCCTCGCTTGATCCTCGGATGCGCGACCGGACCGGGTCGCGCACCCGAGGACTCCGCTTAGGCCAGGCCGTTCGCTTCCAGGGACGCCGGGTCGCTGTCGGCGAGCAGCTGGCGGCAGCGGTCGAACTCGTCGGCCTCGCCGATCGCCTTCGCGGCCTTCGCCAGCGCCGCGATCGAGCGGAGCACGCCCTGGTTCGGGGCGTGCCGCCACGGCACCGGCCCGAAGCCCTTCCAGCCCGCCTTGCGCAGGGCGTCCAGGCCACGGTGGTAGCCGGTGCGGGCGTAGGCGTAGGCGGCGATGTTCTCGCCCGCGGCCAGCGCCGACTCCGCGAGCGCGGCCCAAGCGGCGCTGAAGGTGGGGTGGTGCGCGGCGACCTCGGCCGGGTCGGTGCCCGCGGCCAGTTCGCCCTGCGCCGCCTCGTTCTCCGGCAGCAGGGTTTCCGGCGGTTCCAACAGGTTCCTCGTCATGCCCCAATACTCCCAGGCGCGAAGACGGCCCGTCCGCCACCAGGCGAACGGGCCGTCGCGCTCCGCGAGGTGCCAATTTCGCGAGAAATTGCGCCATCCTCGGGTGACGGGCGCCGCAACGCTCTGTCACCACCCGGGCTCCCCGCCATGGGGCCGGGCCAATTTCGCGAGAAATTGACGTTCACCCCGGTGACGGTCAATTTCTCGCGAAATTGCGCGCCCTCCGGGTGACGTCAGCCGGCGAGCATGCGGCCAGCGGACTTGAGGTTCTCGCAGGCGTGGGCCACGCGGGCGGCCATCGCCTGCTCCGCCACCTTCAAGTAGCTGCGCGGGTCGTAGGCCTTCTTGTTGCCGACCTCGCCGTCGATCTTCAGCACGCCGTCGTAGTTCTTGAACATGTGGTCCGCGACGGGCCGGGTGAAGGCGTACTGGGTGTCGGTGTCGATGTTCATCTTCACCACGCCGTAGGAGACCGCCTCGTGGATCTCCTCCAGCAGCGAGCCGGAGCCGCCGTGGAAGACCAGGTCGAACGGCTTCGAGCCGGCCGGCAGGCCCAGCTTCTCGGTCACCACGTCCTGACCCTGCTTGAGGATCTCCGGGCGCAGCTTGACGTTGCCCGGCTTGTAGACGCCGTGCACGTTGCCGAACGTGGCGGCCAGCAGGTAGCGGCCCTTCTCACCGGCGCCGAGGGCGTCCACGGTCTTCTCGTAGTCGCCGGGCGCGGTGTAGAGCTTCTCGTTGATGTCGTTGGCGACGCCGTCTTCCTCGCCGCCGACGACGCCGACCTCCAGCTCCAGGATGATCTTGGCCTGGGCCGCGGCGGCCAGCAGTTCCTGGGCGATCTCCAGGTTCTCGTCCAGGTCGATCGCGGAGCCGTCCCACATGTGCGACTGGAACAGCGGGTGCTCGCCGCGGTTGACCCGCTCCTGGCTGATCTGGATCAGCGGCCGGACGAAGCCGTCCAGCTTGTCCTTCGGGCAGTGGTCGGTGTGCAGCGCGATGTTCACCGGGTACTTCGCGGCCACCACGTGCGCGAACTCGGCCAGTGCGGTCGCGCCGGTGACCATGTCCTTGACCTTGGTGCCGGAGGCGAACTCGGCGCCGCCGGTCGAGAACTGGATGATGCCGTCACTCTCGGCCTCGGCGAACCCGCGCAGCGCCGCGTTTAGCGTCTCCGACGAGGTCACGTTGATGGCCGGGTAGGCGAATTCGCCCGCCTTCGCCCGGTCCAGCATCTCCGCGTAGACCTCGGGGGTCGCGATGGGCATCGGTCGTCCTCCTCGGGTGGAGTCTTGTCATGGTGACGGGGATCGCGCAGCATCCTACGAGCTCGTGCCCGCTACCAGCGGGCACTTCCGGCCCGGTGCCACACTTTCGCGTCACAGTGCCCCAGCGGGGGCTCTTTTGGAAAGCCGGTGACAGGATTCAGAATAGGACGAATCCTGTGGACATCCTCACACGCTGCAGGTTCGGCGGCCAGGGAGGCCACCGATTTGATCTTGAAGGCCGCTGCTACGCCCACGCCCCGCTGAGCAGATTCCACTCGCGGACGGTGGTCTTGGCGATCACGCCGGCCTCCGTGTAGGGGTCCGCGTCGAGGACCTTCTGGAGCTCGTCGGCGTCGGCCGCCTCATAGATCAGCTGCGCGCCGAGTTTGTCGGCGAACGGGCCGCCCGCCAGCAGCACGCCGCGGTCGGCGAGCTCGCGACAGTACTCCCGGTGCGCGGGACGCACCTCCAGGCGGCGCTCCTCGTCCTCGCCGTACACCAGATCGACCACGAACTTGGACATTCCGACACCTCCGTTGCGGATCACCGATCGATATCGACGCTACCCGGTCGTGGTACACCCGCCAGTGGCCAGCCGGTAGGTTGCTCGATCATGGCCGGTGATTCGCACAGCGCCGAACGCAGCGTCGAACGGACCCTCGGGCACCTGCGCACGTTGGACAGCCCGTCCGCGCAGATCCCGGCGCTGCCGCTGACCCTGGAAGACCTGTACCGCCAGCAGCGCATGCGGATGGTGCGCCTGGCAATCCTACTGGTCGACGACCCGGCGACGGCCGAGGACGTGGTGCAGGAGGCGTTCACCGGGCTGTACCGCAACTGGTCCGGGCTGCGCGACGCCAAGGCCGCGATCGGCTACCTGCGGACCGCGGTCGTCAACGGCAGCCGCTCGGTGCTGCGGCGCCGCAAGACGGCCCGCGAGTACCAGCCGCCGCACCAGACCGATGCCCGGTCGGCGGAGTCGCTGGCGATGTTGACCGCCGAGCACCAGGCGGTCGTGGCCGCGCTGGGGCAGCTGCCACGCCGGCAGCGCGAAGTGCTGGTGCTGCGCTACTACGGGGACCTCTCGGAGGCGGAGATCGCCGAGGCCACGGGGGTGTCGCGGGGGACCGTGAAGTCGACCGCGAGCCGCGGGCTGGGGGCCCTGCAGAAGCTGATGGGCAACTGATCGATAGGGAAGTCCGCGAAATCCACGGCGAACAACACACCTATTTGGTGTAGACCAATGGGTGGCTGGTAGCGGAGGATCGTCGGCGTGACCGCACACGCCATCGCCGTAGACGTCGGCGGTACCGAGATGAAGGCAGCCCTGGTGACCGTCGACCGCGATACCGCGCGGCCGTTGCGCCACGCGCGGCGCCCGACCCCGCGCGGCGCGGACGGTGCCGCGACCGCCGATCTCGTCGTCGAGGCCGTCGCCGAGGTGGTGTCCGACCTGCGTTCCGGCGCGGACGTGGTGGACGCCGTCGGGGTGGTGGTGCCCGGCGTGGTCGACGAGGTGCGCGGCGTCGGGGTGTTCTCCGCCAACCTCGGCTGGCGGGACGTGCCGCTGCGCGACCGGCTCGCCGCCCGCATCGGACTGCCGCTGGGCTTCGGCCACGACGTCCGCGCCGGCGGGCTCGCCGAGGTGCGCTTCGGCGCCGCCCGCGGGATGCGCGACGTGGTCGTGCTGCCGATCGGCACCGGGATCGCCGCCGCGATAGTGCTGGACGGCCGGCTCTACGCCGGGGGCGGCTTCGCCGGCGAAATCGGGCACATCGACATCGGGCACGGCGAACCATGCGGGTGCGGGAGCAGCGGATGCGTCGAGGCCGTGGCATCGTCGGCAGCGGTGGCCAGGCGCTACCGGGCGCGGACCGGCCGGGAAGTCTCGGGGGCAGACGTCGCCGCCGCGGTGCGCGCGGGCGATCCGGACGCGCAGGCGGTGTGGCAGGACGCGATCGATGCGCTGGCTAAGGGCCTGCTGGTGCTCGTGACGGTCGCGGCGCCCGAGTGCATCGTGCTCGGTGGCGGATTCGCGCAGGCCGGGGAGCTGCTCATCGAGCCGCTGCGCGCCCGGTTGGACGGCATGCTGGCGGCGTACCACCGTCGCCCCCATCTCAAACTGGCCGAGCTCGGCGACACCGCGGGCTGCCTCGGCGCAGCTCTGCTGGCGACGGAAGGGTTGAAAACAACGTGAACGATCCCGAACTGATCCTCGCTGGTGGGCAGGTCGTCACCGCCGACGGAGTGCTGGACGGAGGCTGGGTCCGCGTTTCCGGCGGGACGATCGCCGCGACCGGCACCGGCCCGGCGCCGGTCGGGCCCGCCGTCGACCTGGCCGGGCGGTGGCTGGTGCCCGGCTTCGTGGACATCCACTGCCACGGCGGTGGCGGCGGCTCGTTCACGGGCATCGAGGTCGACCAGTCGCACGCCGCGATCAACACCCACCGCGCGCACGGCACAACAACAATGCTGGCCAGCCTCGTGTCGGCGCCGCTGCCCGACCTGACCAAGCAGATCAGCGCGCTCAGCGAACTGGTCACCGACGGCCCGCTGGCGGGCATCCACCTGGAGGGACCGTTCCTGTCCGCGGCGCGCTGCGGCGCGCACGACCCGGCGATCCTCCGGCCGCCGGAGAAGACGGCCGTCCAGCAGCTGCTGGACGCCGGGCGGGGCGCGGTACGGATGATCACCTTGGCGCCGGAGCTTCCGGAATCGCTGAACGCCATCCGGCAGCTCGTGGACAACGGCGTGATCGCCGCGGTCGGGCACACTGACGCGGTGCTGGACCAGGTGGTTCCCGCGGTGGAGGCGGGCGCGACGGTGGCCACGCACCTGTTCAACGCCATGCGGCCGCTGCACCACCGGGAACCGGGCCCGATCGGGGTCCTGCTCGAGGACGAGCGGGTGACCGTCGAGCTCATCTGCGACCTGGTGCACCTGCACCCGGCGGTCGTGAAGCTCGCCGCCTCGCACGCGGGCACCGGGCGGACGGTGCTGGTCACGGACGCGATCAGCGCCACGGAGGCGGGCGACGGCACCTACGAGCTGGGCAGTCTGCCGGTCACCGTGATCGACGGCGAACCGCGCCTGGCGGATGGCTCGCTGGCTGGCAGCACGCTGACGATGGACGTGGCGTTCCGGAACCTGGTCGAGTCCTGCGGGCTGACGGTGCCTGCAGCGGTCGCGGCCTCGTCGACGAAACCGGCGCGCCTGCTCGGCCTCGGCGACCGCATCGGCGAGATCCGGCCGGGCCTAGCGGCGGACCTGGTCGTCCTGGACGCCGACCTGGAGCTGGACGCGGTCATGAAGGACGGCACCTGGGTGACCAAACCGAACTGACCGCGGACGACCACTCACGCCCCGGCGCTCCGGTGACCGCCGGAACGCCGGGGGGTCGGTCGCCCCTCGCTACGCTCGGGGTGTGACCCGACCTGACCCCGCCCACCTCTTGTCGGCGGCGCTTCGCGCCCAGGCCGGGGGCAGCCCGGGCCCGGCTGCGCCGCCTGCCTCACCCATTCCGCCCGCTCCGCCCCGCAAGCGCCTCCCGGTGATCGGCGTGCTGCTGTTCGCGCTGGTCCTCGGTCTCCTCGCCGGCGGCATCGTCGGGGCGCTGACGCTGCTCCATCCCGTGTGGTGAAGGCCATATTCACGCGACCGAGTGATCGGCGGTGTTGCCCGGGGAAGTCGGCGGGTTTCTCGCCCGGGGGCTGGGCCGGGGGCAGTCACGGTACCGTTGGCAAGCGTGACGACCGAACTGCCCGCGATTGTCGACGCCGCCGCGAACACTCCCGCGCTCGCTCTGCTGCCGGACTGGCTGGATCCGGAGCACATCATCCAGTCGATGGGGCCGTTCGCCCTGATCGGCGTATGCCTGATCATCTTCGCCGAGTGCGGCCTGCTCATCGGCTTCTTCCTGCCCGGTGACTCGCTGCTGTTCGTGACCGGCCTGTTCGTTGCGACCGGCGCGATCGACACCCCGGTCTGGCTGGTCTGCCTGCTGTTGGCCGTGTGCGCGTTCGTGGGCAACGTGACCGGTTATTGGATCGGCCGCAAGGTCGGGCCGTCGATGTTCAGCAAGCCGGACTCGAAGCTGTTCAAGCGGGAGCACGTGGACAAGACCCACGAGTTCTTCGAGAAGTACGGGGCTCGCGCGATCATCCTGGCCCGGTTCGTGCCGATCGTGCGGACGTTCATCACCGCGGTCGCGGGCGTCGCGCAGATGGACCAGAAGAAGTTCTTCAGCTTCTCTGCGATCGGCGGCATCGCATGGACCGTCAGCATGACGATGCTCGGCTTCTTCCTGGGCAATATCCCGTGGATCAGGAACAACCTCGAAGCGATGGCGATCCTGATCGTGCTGGTCTCGGTCATCCCGATCATCATCGAGTACCTGAAGGGCCGTCGCGAGAAGGCCCGCAACGCCGCAGGCTGACCAGTCGCCACGTTCGCGCGGATCCGATTCGCCGGGTCCGCGCGAACTGCTTTCCGGGTCAGTTCCGGGAAGAAGATCGCCACCCAACACGGCAGAAAGCGACCCCGATGGAGCTCTCCCAGGTTCGCCTCCTCGTCGCGGACTTCCCAAGCTGCTACCGCTTCTACCGGGACGTGCTGCGGCTGGAACCGCAGTTCGAGGCCCCGGACGGGCCGTACGCGAAGTTCAGCCCGGACGGCGGCACGGCGGCCATCGCCTTGCAGGATCGCGCGCAGATGGCCGAGGTCCTCGGCGAACTCGGCGAGCCGCCTACGGCATACCGGTCGCTGGTCGTGCTGCACCTGGACGACCTCGACGGCTACTGCGCGGAGATCACCGCGCGCGGCGCCGAACTGCTCAACGGCCCGGCGCCGATGACGGACCGGATGCGCGTCGCGCACCTGAAGGACCCCGCCGGGAACCTGATCGAGCTGCAGGAGTGGCTGGCCACCCGCGGTTGATCACCAGGCTCCGGCTAGGTCCGCGTGCTGCTCGATCCAGGTGTGCATCACGACGCCCGCGGCGACCCCGGCGTTGATCGAGCGGGTCGAACCGAACTGCGCGATGGACACCACCAGGTCCGCGTCCTGTCGCGAGTCAGCCCGCAGGCCCGGGCCTTCCTGACCGAACAGGAGCACGCAGCGGCGCGGCAGCGCAGTCCGCTCGATCGGCACCGCGCCGACGGTGTTGTCCACCGCCACCAGCGCGAGGTCGTGCTCGGTCGCGTAGCCGCGCAGCGACTCCACGTCGGGGTGGTGGTGGATGTGCTGGTACCGGTCGGTGACCATCGCGCCGCGCCGGTTCCAGCGCCGCCGCCCCACGATGTGCACGGCCTTCGCGGCGAACGCGTTCGCAGTGCGCACGACCGTGCCGATGTTGTGGTCGTGCTGGAAGTTCTCGATGGCCACGTGGAAGTCGTGCCGCCGCAGGTCCAGGTCGGCGACGATCGCCTCGCGCCGCCAGTACCGGTAGTGGTCCACGACGTTGCGCCGGTCGCCGTGCTCCAGCAACTCCGGGTCGTAGCGCTCGTCGGTCGGCCACGGCCCCGTCCAGGGACCGACGCCGACCGTGGTGCCCCACTCGGTGGGACCGACTTCCTCGCTCACGCCAACCCGAGGTCGGCCAGGCCGAGCAGCGAGCGGTAGGGCAGCCCGGCGGCTTCGATCGCCTCACGCGCGCCGGTGTCGCGGTCGACCACGGTGGCCACCCCGACGACCTCGGCGTCTGCCGCGCGCAGCGCCTCGACGGCGGCGAGGACGCTCCCGCCGGTGGTGGAGGTGTCCTCAACCGCGAGCACCCGGCGACCGGTGACGCCCGGGCCTTCGATCAGCCGCTGCATGCCGTGCGCCTTGGTGCTCTTGCGGACCACGAACGAGTCCAGCGCGGGGCCCTCGGCGTGCATCATCGCGGTGGCGACGGGGTCGGCGCCGAGGGTAAGGCCGCCGACGGCGACGTAGTCCCAGTCGTCGGTGAGCTGGCGCAGCAGGCTGCCGATCAGCGGCGCCGCCTGGTGGTGCAGCGTCGCGCGGCGGAGGTCGACGTAGTAGTCGGCTTCCTTCCCGGAGGACAGGGTGACCCGACCGTGCACCACGGCGATTTCCCGGATCAGGCGGGCGAGCTCGGTGCGCTGCTGTTCATCCACTTTGACCACGAGTTTTCAGCATACCGGCCGGGTTGCCGGGGCCGGTGGGCGGCGGCTCAGGTGCGGTCGGGGACGGTGCGGGTGACGATCATGCGCTGGAGCTTATGCGGCACCAACCGGCCGAGGGCGACCAGCGCCTTGTACTGCACGCCCGGCACCGACACGATCTTGTCGCGGCGCAGGTCGGCCAGGGCCTCGTGCACCACCTGGTCGGCCTGCAGCCAGAACGCCCTGGGCAGCCGCCCCATCTCCAGCCCGGCCCGCTGGTGGAACTCGGTCTGGGTGAAGCCCGGGCACAGTGCCATGATCCGCACCCCGGTTCCGGCCAGCGACACCGACAGGCCCTCGGAGAAGGCGGTCACGTAAGCCTTGGTCGCCCCGTAGGTGGAGCCGGCGACCGGGAAGAACCCGGCGACGCTGGACACGTTGATCACGTCGCCGCGGCCGCGCTCCCGCATCCCGCGCACTGCCGCGTGCGTCAGCGCGAGCACGGCGGCCACGTTGACGTTCAGCTGCCGCTGCAGCTCGGCGCCGGTGGTTTCCCAGAACGAGCCGGCCGTGCCGAATCCGGCGTTGTTGACCAGCAGGTCGACCGGGCGCTCGGCGTCGGCGAGGCGCTCCTCGACCCTGGCGCGCTGCTCCGCGTCGGCGAGGTCGGCCGGGAGCACCTCGACCCGGACCCCGTGCCGGGCCTCCAGGCGATCGGCGAGTTCGGCGAGCCGTTCGGCGTCGCGGGCCACCAGGACCATGTCGTGGCCTTCGGCGGCGAGTCGGCGGGAGAAGGCGCGCCCGATGCCCGCGGTGGCGCCGGTGACGAGTGCGGTAGCCATGGGCCGAACCTACCGGCACCTTCACCCGCCCCGCCCATCCGCCGGCAGGGTTCCGGTAAAAGTCTTTCTGCTCTGAGTAAAGAGCGGGTGCGGCTCTTGTTGATCATATGCGTGTCTATGTCGAATGATCGTGTTAGAGGGGGGCCTGCGGGGAAACCCGCCGGTCCTACCCGACAAACCGCCTGCGCTGGAGTCGGGGTCAGCGCGAGCGGTCTGCCGACGGCTCCGCCTCGGCGTCGACGAGTTCGGCCACGTCGTTCGCGCCGTCGATCTCGTTCGGGTCGATCTCGTTCGGGTCGGTGCCGAACGGGTCGATCAGGTCGGCGAGGTCGCCGAGGTCGCGCAGCAGGCGCTCCAGGCGCGCCGGGTCGGCGTCGTCGGGGTGCATGGCCGCGAGCACCCAGTCGTTCTCCAGCCACACCACCGTGACGTCGTGGCCGATCTCCTCGGTCGCGTCCACCAGGTCCGGCGTCACCAGCGTCCGGGCCGCCGCCACCTCGGTGACGAAGGCGTACCGCGAGCCGACCGGGCCGAGCAGGTCCAGCCCGGAGTCCTGCGGCACCGGCACGTCGGGCAGCCACAGCTCGATGGTGGCCGGGCAGCTCCGCCGGCAGCGGATGGCGACCAGCACCGCGGCGACCTTGCCGTTGACGTCGAGGTCGAGGACGTACACCTGGCGGCGCCCGTCGGTGGTGAAGGTCGAGCCGGCCACCACGTCGGTGGCCGTCACCCCGTTGCACTGGGCGAGCACGCCGTGCTCCCACCTGGTCGGCAGGACCTGGTCGGCCTCGGCGAACTGCCAGCCGCGCAATGCGGCCCAGCGGCGCCGCTCCCGGTTGTTCGACGCGCGCTGGGATCGGTCGGCGATCAGCAGCGCGACGCCCGCACCGATGGCGACGACGGCGATGACGAACCAGAGCCACGCAGGTATGCCCACACTGCGCAGGGTAGTCCGATCATCGCCGAACACGAAGATCACCTGGACATCCGGTGCGGAACCGCCCCATCGGCTGAACGTGACCTGGGAAAACGCATCACGGAGAGGTGCGGTCGGGGCGATGTGCTCCGACCGCACCTCCGATCAGGTGATTCGGCCGCCGATTGACTGGCCGATCCAGTCCCGGACCACCACCGGGTCGGCGAAGATGTCGGCCTCGTCGCCGCACACCTGGACGTGCACGGCGATGCCCGCTGAACAGCACAACGCCCCAGCCGGCGCTGAGGCGCAGAAACCTGCACCAATGAGATGGTGTTTTGCCTGGTCAAAGCCCGTAGCCATGCTGAGGTGCCATGGCACCCGAACGCACTCACTGGCGTTGACCTGCGAAAACCAGCCCTAGCTAGGCCGGCCGATCAGGAAGAGGCGAAGTTGTCGCAGAGGGTCTGCCACTCGTCCCGCTCCGGGGCTGGCCCGGGCAGCTCCGCGCCTCCCGAGCGCAGGCCTTCGAGCACCAGCCCCAGGTAGCGGGCGCGGAGCTCGGCGCGGCGGGACTCGCTGGTCGGCAGCGCGGGGTTGAGGTGCTTGAACAGCATCAGGATGTCCGTCCAGTCCACGTCCGAGCGCAGTTCGCCCGCCCGCTTGGCGGCGTCGACCAGGTCCTCGATCTCCGTCGCGACGCGCTGCTGCAGCTCCCGGAACTCCCCGGAGTAGGTGTGCTGCTGGTCCATCGGCGGCAGCACGGTACCGATCCCGGCGCCCTCCCGCAGGCAGCGGCGCATGAACCGGACGAGGGCCTGCCACGGATCGGCTTCCTCGGCGCGGGCGGACTCCGCCTCGTCGACGATCCGCCGGAACGCGGTGATGCGGACCTGCTCGATCAGTTCCTGCTTGCTCGGGTAGCGCCGGTACACGCTCGCCACGCCGACCCCCGCGCGCTTGGCGACCTCGGCCATCGGCGCCGCGAAGCTCTGCTCGGCGAACACCTCGCGAGCTGCGGCGATGACCTGGTCGTCGTACCGCGCGGATCTGTTCGGTGTGGCCATGGCCACAGCATACGCCGGACCGGAATGATCCGTTCCGCTGCCGGGTTGAACCGGACCGGAATCATCCGTTCCGCTCCGGCCGACTGCGCGAGCAGGCCGCCGCGGCTGTTGGAAGCAGAGGAAGGCATGACCACCACGGAGCTCATCCAACCCCGCAGCGGCACCCGAGCGCTCCTCCGACGCGGCGCCCTGTCCCGGCCGGCCTCGTTCTGGTTCATCGGCGCGCTGTACGCCCTGTTCCTGATGGGCTCCACCGCGCCGTCCCCGATGTACTCGATCTACCAGCAGCGCTGGCACTTCACGACCACGGTTCTCACCGAGGTCTTCGCCGTCTACGCGGTGGTCATCCTGCTCGCGCTGGTGCTGTTCGGTTCCCTGTCCGACCACATCGGCCGTAGGCCGGTGCTGCTGGCCGGGCTCGTGCTGGAGATCGCCTCGATGCTGGTGCTCGCGGTCGCGCCGGGCGTCGGCTGGCTGCTGGTGGGCCGGGCGCTGCAGGGCCTGGCCACCGGGTTGGCGACCAGCGCGATCAGCGGCGCCCTGCTCGATTTCCAGCGCCCAGGCTCGAACCACGGATCGCTGATCAACGGAGTTTCCGCGGGCCTGGGCATGGCGCTCGGCTCGCTGCTGGCGGGTGCCCTGGTGCAGTTCGTGCCCGGGCCGACGCTGACCAGCTACCTGCTGCTCATCCTCGGGTTCGTGCTCGCGATCCCCGGTGTGCTGCTGATGCCCGAACCGGTCGCACGACGCAGCGCGCTGCGCGAGGTGCTGCGCCCGCAGCGGCTGACGGTGCCAGCGGGCAAGGGCGGGACGTTCGCGCTGATGGCGACGACGCTGCTCGCCTCCTGGATCGTCGGCGGGATGTTCATGTCCCTCGGACCGTCGGTGGCCAAGGGCCTGGTCAGCGGAAACCCCTACCTGGTGGGCGGTTTGGCGGTCGCGGTGCTGGCCGGGTTCGGCGGGCTGGCGCAGCTGCTGCTGTCCGGGTGGGAGGCCCGGCGCGCGGTTCGGTTCGGCGCGCCACTGATGCTCGTCGGGCTCGCCGGGGTGGCAGCCGCCGCGCTGGAACAGGGCGCCGCGGTGTTCTTCGTCAGCTCGGCGGTGCTCGGCACGGGCTGGGGCCTGGTGTTCATGGGCGGTTTCCGGATGCTGACCGGCCTGGCGGCCCCGGAACACCGAGCGGGGACCGCGGCGCTGATCTACGTCGTGGCATACCTGTCGGCCAGCGTCCCCAGCGTCGCCCTGGGATTCCTCAGCACGGCCTTCGGCCTGATTACGGCAACGCTGGCCTTCACCGCGACGGCGGCCATCTTCGTGACGACGGCGGCCCTCTCCACCTTCGCCCGCCACTGACCACCACCCCAGCGCGCCGCCGAGGTCGCGCGTTCGCTGTTATGCGGATCGCGACGAGCGTTTCGGTAAGCAGGACGCCGTGCGTGTTTTTGGGTGCTATGGCACCCAAAAACGCTCACGGGTGTTCTTCCGCCACAGCGGGCGCGGATCTTGTGCCCGCCAGGAGGAGCAATTCCCGCGTGACCGGCCGCGGGCCCTGCTGACCGCCGCCGCGACCACGCTGGAGATCAGAGCTCCCTGAGCGAATGCCGGATGAGGGGCACCCGTGACCCGGTTCGCCGGGCGCGGGCACCCCTCGCCTTCCCAGGTCAGGCCGCGGTGACCACGAGGGATTCGTTGTCGTCCGTGGTGTCGACCCGGATCTTGTCGCCCTCCCGGATTTCTCCCGCCAGGAGCTTCCGGGCCAGCTGGTCTCCGATCGCCGACTGGACCAGGCGGCGCAGCGGTCGGGCCCCGTAGACCGGGTCGAAACCGTTGAGCGCCAACCAGTCCCGGGCCGCCGGTTGCACGTCGAGGGTCAGCCGACGCTGCGCCAGGCGCTGGGCCAGGCGCTCCACCTGGATGTCGACGATGGACGTCAGCTCGTCCGTGGACAGCGAGTGGAACACCACCACGTCGTCCAGCCGGTTCAGGAACTCCGGCTTGAAGTGCCTGCGCACCACCGAGCGCACCGCCTCCTCGCGCTCCTGCTCGCTGAGGTTCGGGTCCGCGATCGCCTGCGAGCCGAGGTTCGAGGTCAGCACCAGGATCGTATTGCGGAAGTCCACCGTTCGGCCCTGGCCGTCGGTGAGCCGCCCGTCGTCGAGCACCTGCAGCAGCACGTCGAAAACGTCCGAGTGGGCCTTCTCCACCTCGTCGAACAGCACCACCGAGTACGGCCGCCGCCGCACCGATTCGGTCAGCTGCCCGCCCTGGTCGTAGCCGACGTAGCCAGGCGGGGCGCCGACCAGCCGGGCCACCGAGTGCTTCTCGGCGTACTCGCTCATGTCGATGCGGATCATCGCCCGCTCGTCGTCGAACAGGAACCCCGCCAGCGCCTTGGCCAGCTCGGTCTTACCGACGCCGGTCGGCCCGAGGAACAGGAACGAGCCGGTCGGCCGGTCCGTGTCGGCGACCCCGGCGCGCGTCCGGCGCACGGCGTCGGACACCGCCCGCACCGCCTCGGATTGCCCGACGACGCGCCTCTCCAGCTCGTCCTCCATCCGCAGCAGCTTGGCCGTCTCGCCCTCCAGCAGGCGGCCGGCCGGGATGCCGGTCCACGCGCTGACCACGTCCGCGACGTCGTCCGCGGTGACCTCTTCCTGCAGCATCGCCTTGCGCTCGGATTGCGTCTGCGCGGCCGCTTCGAGTTCCTTCTCCAGCGCCGGGATGCGGCCGTAGCGCAGCTCGGCGGCCTTGCCGAGGTCGCCGTCACGCTCGGCGCGCTCGGACTCGCCGCGTAGCTGCTCCAGCTGCGTCTTCAGGTCGCGGACCGTTTCGATGGACTCCTTCTCCTGCCGCCACCGCGCGGTCAGCTCGGACAGCTTCTCGCGTCGGTCGGCGAGTTCGGCGCGCAGCGCGGCCAGCCGCTCCAGCGAGGCCGGGTCGTCCTCCTTGGACAGCGCCATCTCCTCGATTTCCAGCCGTCGCACGGCGCGTTCGACCTCGTCGATCTCCACCGGTCGGGAGTCGATCTCCATGCGCAGCCGGGACGCGGCCTCGTCGACAAGGTCGATGGCCTTGTCCGGCAGGAACCGTGCGGTGATGTAGCGGTCGGACAGGGTGGCCGCGGCGACCAGCGCGCCGTCGGTGATCCGCACGCCGTGGTGCACCTCGTAGCGCTCCTTGAGGCCGCGCAGGATCGCGACGGTGTCCTCCGGGCTCGGCTCGCCGACCAGCACCTGCTGGAAGCGGCGCTCTAGCGCGGCGTCGGTCTCGATGTGCTCGCGGTACTCGTCGAGCGTGGTCGCGCCGACCATGCGCAGCTCGCCGCGCGCCAGCATCGGCTTGATCATGTTGCCGGCGTCCATCGCGCCCTCACCGGTGGCACCGGCGCCGACGATGGTGTGCAGCTCGTCGATGAAGGTGATGACCTGGCCGGCCGATTCGGTGATCTCCTTGAGCACCGCCTTGAGCCGCTCCTCGAACTCGCCGCGGTACTTCGCGCCAGCCACCATCGAGCCGAGGTCCAGCGCCACGACGCGCTTGCCGCGCAACGATTCCGGCACGTCACCGGCGACGATGCGCTGGGCCAGGCCCTCCACGATGGCGGTCTTGCCGACGCCGGGCTCACCAATGAGCACCGGGTTGTTCTTGGTGCGGCGGGACAGCACCTGCACGACGCGCCGGATCTCGGCGTCGCGGCCGATCACCGGGTCTAGCTCGCCCTTGCGGGCGCGGTCGGTGAGGTCCTGGCCGTACTTCTCCAGCGCCTTGTAGGTGCCTTCGGGATCCGGACTGGTCACCCGCGCCGACCCGCGCACCTTGCTGAAGGCCTCGGTCAGCGCTTCCGGCGTCGCGCCGTGCTTTCGCAGCAGGTCGGCGACCCGGCCGCCTTCGGCGGCGAGCCCGACCAGCAGGTGCTCGGTGGAGACGTACTCGTCGCCCATCTCGGTGGCGAGCCGCTGGCTGTGCGTCAGCGCCCTGACCGCGTCGCGGGAGAGCTGCGGCGCGGACACCGTGCTGCCGCTGGCCGCCGGCAGCTTGTTGATGAGCTGTTCCAGCTCGCGGCGCACTTCCGTCGGGTCGGCGCCGACGGCGGTCAGCAGCGGCGCGGTCAGCCCGTCGCCCTGGGCGAGCAGCGCGCCGAGCAGGTGTCCAGGGTCGACGTCCGGGTTGCCGGCCACGGTCGCGGCCTGCACCGCGGACGAGATCGCCTGCTGGGTCTTGGTCGTCGGGTTGAACGCGTCCATTCCTCACCTCGTCGCCGGGCGGCTGGTGCGAGTCTGTCATCTCTCCGCACCCGTAATCTTATACATCTTCAACGTGAGGAAAGTTGAGCGAGTTCCGCTCAAGGCCGGTGAGTTCGGGCACGCGGATTCGGAAGAGGTGTCGATTTTGGGTGGAATGCCCCGGGCTCGCCGTCATCATCGGCGGCATCAAGACCCTCGGCGCCGCCACCAGCCGCCTGGTCCCGGCGATGACCATCAACGGCCGGCCTGCTCGTCATCGACGTGAACTTCGACGCCGTGCCCGCCCGGCGCGTTGAGCGGCGTGCCGATCGCCGGCTTCCAGCGCACCGCCTTCTCCAACGAGGCCGGGCTCGGCTCGGCACCCGGCCACCGAGGGCCTGGTCGCCCTGCTGGAGCCGTTCATCGACGCGGTGATCATCTGCACCACGACGGCGCTGACCATCGTCATCGCCAAGACGCAGTTCTGGACCGGACGCGCAGCAGCAGGTGCTGGCCTGCGGCGATACCCGGACGCCGTCACCGTCCGGAAGTCCGAAAAGGTCTGACGCGCAGGGACTTCCGCCGGTCCGGTCCGCAATTTCAATGGAAATTGCGGTAGTCCACAACCCACGGCGCGTCGTGCCCCGACACGCCGGGGGGCCGCAACTTCAATGGAAATCGAGGGTCCGATTTCCATTGAAGTTGCGGGGAACCTCAGTCCTCGCGGACGGCTTGGATGTCGATCTCCACCTTCAGCGTCGTGCCGATCGCGGCGATACCCGTTTGCAGGGCCTGGTTGAACGTCATCGCGAAGTCCTCGCGGCGCAGCTGCGTCGTCGCCGTCGCCGAGGCCCGGGTGCCGCCCCACTGGTCCGGGCCGACCCCGGCGAACCGGGTGTCCAGCCGCACCGGCCGGGTCAGCCCGCACAGCGTCAGCTCGCCGTCCAGGTCCCAGCGGTCGCTGCCGCGCGGGCGCAGCCCCGTGGACCGGAAGGTGATCTCAGGGTGCCGCCCGACGTCCAGGAAGTCCGCGTTCCGCAGGTGGTCGTCGCGCATCCCGTTGGCCGTGTCGATGCTGGCCGCCACGATCTGGACATCCACTGCGGACGATTCCACCGGGTTGCCGATGCGGACCTCGCCGGCGAACTCGTTGAACCGGCCGTGGATGCTGCTGATCCCCAGGTGCTTGGCGGTGACCTGGATCGACGAGTGCACCGGGTCGATCCGCCACAGCCCGGGCGCCGGCAGGTCGGCCCCGCCGACCCGGCGCAGCTCGACCTCGCCGAGGGTGGCGGCCGTCCCGTCGTGCACCAGCGCGGTCCGGGCGACGGGCTCGTGCCCGACCGCCATGACGATGGCGGTGTAGGTGCCGGACTTCAGCCCGGCGGCGACCACCGAGCCCTGCGGGTCGCCCTGCACCCTGGCGACCTGGGTGCCGGTGCCGTCGATGACGGTCAGCACCGCTTCCGGCACCGGCCAGCCGTCGCCGCCGCGCACCGTCGCGGTGACCGCCCCCGAACCGGCGGCGACGCCGGGCGCTTCGGCCTGCTGTTCGCCGAGATCCATCTAGAACATCCCCTCCGTGGCTTGCGGATCACCTGCCGCTCGTGAGTGGTCGTTCCGGTAAGAACCGGAATCTTCACTCACGAGCAGGCGCGGCCCGATCCGCGGGCTCTCGTTCAGGTCGTGAGCGGGAGTTCCGGTAAGAACCGGAACGACCACTCACGACCGCTGGTCAGTCGGCCTGCGGGTAGCCGAGCTCGACGTCGTGCGTGCTCAGCTCACCCGAGAGCCGCAGCGAGGTGGCGACCGGCGGGTATCCGGTCGCGATCACCGTGTACTCGCCGTCCGGCAGGTCGGTGAAACTGTAGTTGCCGTCGATGTCGGTGGTCGCCGCGCCGACGACCGCGCCGCCGGGGTCCAGCAGCGTCACCCGCGCATCCGGCACCGCGACCCCGAGGTTGGCCGACCGGACCACGCCGCTGAGCTGCGTGCCGGACTGCAACGCGACGTCCAGCGTGGACTGGTCGCCGTCGGCCACGGTGACCGAGTTCGCCACCGGCCGGTAGCCGGGCGCGGTGACGGTCAGCGCGTAGGCCCCACCGACCAGGTCGGCGAACAGGTAGTGCCCGTCCGGTCCGGTGCCGGCGCTGGCCACGACCTCGCCGCGGGCGTCGGTGAGCACCACCATCGCCCCGGCAACGCCCTGCCCGCCGACGCGCACCAGGCCGGTGAGCCGCCCGGCGCCGAGCAGCTGAACGTCGTGGCGCACCGGGCGGTCGCCGACCACGACCATCGACGCGGCCGGCTGGTAGCCGCCGCCGGAGGCGATCAGCACGTAGGTGCCGCCGTGGTCGACCACGAGCTGGAACTGCCCGTCGTGGGCGGTCCGGGCGCGCTCGACCTGCCGGCCGTTGGCGTCGGTCAGGGTGAGCACCACCCCGGAGACCGGGGTGCCGGCGGAGTTCCGGACGGTGCCGTGCACGAACAGCCCGCCACCGTCACCCGGGGCTGTCAGGTCGCCGGCCAGGTGCTTGCCGTTGGTCGCGTAGCGACGCGGCGCGACCGGCTCTGACCAGGCATCCGAGCGACCATCCACAGAGTTGTCCACAGGTTCGGCGGCCAGTCGCGCCGAGTGCGCCCCCACGCCCCCAACCTGGGCAGAGCCGTTCGCAGCGGCACGCGTCACGGCCGAGTTGTCCACAGGCTGGGTGAAGTTGTCCACAGCGTCGTCGTGCGCGGCCACGGCAGCCGCCTCCCTTTCCTCGTGACTGTCGATCGTGGTGCGCAGCGGCGTCTCACTGATGAAGATCACCGCGAGGAAGGTGACCACCGCGATGCAGGCGGAGACGAAGAAGATGTCGCCGATCGCGTCGCCGTAGGCCGCCCGCACGATGGTCTGCACCGGTTCCGGCAGGTGGTTGACGTCCAGCGAGCCACCGCCGCCCGAGCCTGCCGCCTGCGCCGCGCCGGGGATCTTCGACAGGCCGCGCATGATGTAGTCCGAGACCTGGGTGGCCAGCACCGCGCCAAGGACCGAGACGCCGGCCGAACCGCCGAGGGTCCGGAAGAACGTCACGACCGAGGTCACCGACCCCATGTCCTTGCCGCTGGTGGAGTTCTGCACCGCCAGCACCAGGTTCTGCATCAGCATGCCGACGCCGATGCCCATCAGGAACAGGTATACCCCGACGAGCACCAGGTCCGTCTCGTGGTCGATGCTGCTCAGCAGCCACATCGACGCGATCAGCACGACCGAGCCGATCACCAGGAACGGTTTGATCTTGCCGGTGACCCGGGAGATGATCTGGCCGGACACGGTCGAGGAGATGAACAGGCCGCCGACCATCGGCAGCGTCATCAGCCCCGCGGTCGTCGGGGTGAAGCTCCGCGCGATCTGGAAGTACTGGCCCAGGAACACCGAGCCGCCGAACATCGCGGTGCCGACCGCGACGGTGCCGATGGTGGCCAGCGTGACCGTCGGGTTGCGGAACATCCGCAGCGGCACGATCGGCTCGCTGACCTTGGTCTCGATGAGCACCGCGATGATCAGCGCGAGCAGGCCGCCGCCGACGTAGGACGCGGTCTCCACCGACCACCATTCGAACTGCTTGCCGGCCAGCGAGACCCACACCAGCAGCAGGCTCACGCCGCCGACCAGGAACAGCGCGCCGAACCAGTCGATCTTGAGCGGGCGCTTGATCACCGGCAGCTTCAGCGTCCGGCCCAGCACGATGAAGGCGATCACCGCGATCGGCACGGTCACCCAGAAGCACCAGCGCCAACCCAACCACGAGGTGTCCACGATCAGGCCGCCGACCAGCGGCCCGCTGACGGTGGCGACCGCGAAGGTGGCGCCGATGTAGCCGCTGTAGCGACCGCGGTCGCGCGGCGAGACCATCGCCGCGATCACGACCTGGATCAGCGCCTGCAGGCCGCCCATGCCGATGCCCTGCAGGGCGCGAAAGCCGATGAGCGTCTCCATCGACTGCGCGAACCCGCCGAGCACCGAGCCGATCGTGAAGATCGTGATGGCCAGCTGGTAGAGCAGCTTCTTGCTGAACAGGTCGGAGAGCTTGCCCCAGATCGGGGTGGATGCGGTCGAGGTGAGCAGCATCGCCGTGACCACCCAGGTGTACTGGCCCTGGGTGCCGTTGAGGTCGGCGATGATCCGGGGCAGCGCGTTCGAGACGATCGTCGAGCTGAGGATGGCGACCAACAGCGCCAGCATCAGACCCGACATCGCCTCCAGGATCTGCCGATGCGTCATCGACGATCCCGCGGCGGGCTCGTCGCGCCCGTCCCGGCGGGTCGGCGCTGTCGCGTCCGGCGCCGTCTCCGTCGAGGTGGTCATCGAGTTCCTTCCTTGGTCACGGAGCCGGCGGCGCAGACTCCGTCGTTGATCGTGTAGCGACGGATGTCATCCATCGCTTCCCCCAGCAGTCGGGCGAGTTCGCGGACCTTGTCGTCGTCCCAGTGGGCCAGCGCCGCGCCGATCCACTCCGCCTTCCGGCGTTCCAGCTCCGCCACGGCGCGCTCGCCGTCGGGCGTGGCGCGCAGCAGCGCCACGCGCCGGTCCGCCGGGTCGGGCCGGCGGGTGATGAGGCCGGCGAGTTCGAGCTGGCCGACCTGGCGGCTCACCACGGATGCGTCGACGATCCGGTGGTGGGCAAGGTCCGAGGCCCGGCATTCGCCGCGGAAGACAAGTTCGGCGAGCAACCCTGCGGCGGCGTACGGCACGTGCTCTGCCGTGAACTGACCCCGCTGCATTGCCACCTGTTTGAGCCCGAGCATCGCTCGAAGCGGTCGGAGCAGCTCGGCACAGGTCTCGTGTGTCGGTCCCATGAGCCCAATCCTTTAGTTGCCGCACGCAACTATAAGCCTATTTAGTTGCGTGACACAACTTGTCAGGCTCTGTGACCCCACACACCGGAAGGATCAAGAATGGGCGAAGGGCGGCACCCGGTCGGGGAATGCGAGAGGGGCACCCGTGCCCCGGTGACCGGGTTACGAGTGCCCCGCACCTCGTGAAACGTGCTCACATCATGGCGTTGAGCTTGCCCAGGAGTCGGGCCAGGTCCTTGAGGTCCTGGGTGGACCAGCTGGCGAACTCGCCGTGCAGGTGCTTGCGGCGCTCGGCGCGCACCTTTGCCAGCCGCTCGCGCCCGAGGTCGGAGAGCTGGATGCGGCGGGCCCGGCCGTCGTCGGGATCCGGCACCCGCTCCAGCAGGTCCAGGTCCACCAGGGTCGCGATCTGCCTGCTCACCGTGGACTTGTCCAGCCCAGTGCGGTCCGCGACGTCCATGCCGCGCAGCGGCCCCGCGTCGTCGACCATCAGCAGCAGGCTGTACGAGGCGGGATCCAGGTCCGGGTGCACGTGCGCGGCCACGGCGGTCGACAGGTTCCGGGCACGGCGGAACATCAGCACCAACTCGCGCTCGACAGACTCAGCCGCTGAACGCCGGTCGACGCCTTCCTCGCGCACCCCGCCGGTCGAGCTCCGCGCCTCGTCCTCGATCACAGCTCTCCAACCCGCACCGCCGACGACCCCGGCGGCACCAATCGCCGACCCGCAAGCCAACGGTAGTCCGTTTCGCCCTACTCTAAGCGCCTGCCTCGAACTCAATTTGCGTGACGGTGCGGGTAGCGGAACCTCAGACGCCGCCTGGACTGCGGGATCCCCAACTTGCGTATGACACAAAACGCGGCATCGGCGCTGTCCTCGCCAGACCACGCCTGAGAGCCCGCGGCGGTGCCGGTTGCGATCGTGGGCTCAGCAGTCGTGGCTGCCCACCGGTTCGGGCCGGTGCCACGGCCGGGGCATGCCCTTGGACTCGAAGTAGTCGCCGCCTTTGCGCTTGATGTCGTCGGTGCCCCAACTGCGCTGGCGCAGCACCGGCATCATCCGCGGGATGTGCTTGCGGCAGTGGATGTACGCCTCCTCGACCTGCACCACGACCCAGCGCTCGGGCGTGCGGCCGCGGTCGAACTCGGCGGGCAGCGCGGGGTGGATGGCGCGCAGGCCGGCGTCCTCGACGATGCGGGCCTTGCCGTTGACGTGCAGGCCGATCAGGTCAGTCACGAAGTCCACCAGCAGGATCCCGATGTGCGGGTTCTGACTGATGTTGCCCAGGGTGGCCAGCACGCCGTTGCCCCGGTACTCCGGGTAGCAGAGGTGCCGGTCGTCGAGGACCTGCATGAAGCCGGCCGGACCGGCGCGCAGGCTGGAGTCGCACTCGCCGTGCCGGTCGGAGGTGGCCACGAACGCCAGCTCCATCCGCCCGATGAACTCCTTCATCAGCGGGTTCAGGTGGTCCAGCACCTGGTCGTCGTAGAACTTCCGGGCGCGCTTCTCGGTGCCGTAGGCGCGCTGCAGCAGGTGTTCACCAGCCGAGCCGGGCAGCGGGACCGGACCGTCCTCGACGAACGGGTCGCGCGGTGGCGCGTCGGGCTTCTCCCCGCGCTGCTGGATCGGGGCCGTGACCCGCCAGGGCTCGTTCGGGGTGGGCGGTTCTGAGAGCTCCAGCTCCAACAGTGCCGCGTCGGCGGTACCGGTCGGGGGTAGGTGGTCGGGGATCACGCGCGTCACCGTGTCACGTCCACCTCTCTGCTAACAACGGTGAATACTAGGTTCCCCGCGACAGGTCCGTGCATTATCTACGTGAAGTAGTTATGAAGCACTCAAAAGTGGCATCAAGGCAGACGCGTCACGAGGCACGAGTTAGGGTCCACCCTGTGTCGGGGGACGCTTGCAAGTAGTGGTGTGCCTGCCTGGGTACGACCGCCAACGTGGAGAAGGCTGCCCCGAACCATGACAGCGAACGCCGTACTGAGCCCCGGACCCCCGAACCACGAGCCGTCGAACTCCGGTGTGAGCAAGATGGTTCGCCTCATCCGCGAGAGCTTCGCAGTCGTCGAGCCGCATACCGACGATGTGTCGAGGTTCTTCTACGGCATGCTCTTCAGCCTCTCACCGGCCACCCGCGACCTGTTCGCGGTGAACATGGAAGTGCAGCGCAGCAGGCTGCTGCGAGCGCTCGTGCACGTGATCCAGATGGTCGACAGGCCGGACGAGCTGCTGCCGTTCCTGCACCAGCTCGGCCGCGACCACCGCAAGTTCGGCGTGGTCACGGCGCACTACGAAGCGGTGGGCACCGCGCTGCTCGCCTCGATCAAGAGGTACGCCGGCGACGCCTGGACCGACAGCGTGGAGCGCGCCTGGGCCGAGGCCTACACCGTGATGGCCTCCGCGATGACCGAGGCGGCCGCCGCCGACGACGGCCCCGCCTGGTACACCGGCCAGATTCTGCACCATGAGCGGCTCAGCTGGGACGTCGCGGTGATCCGCGTCCAGCCCGATCACCCGGTCCCGTACCAGCCTGGCCAGTACGTGAGCGTGGAGGTGCCGCAGCGGCCCCGGCTGTGGCGCTACCTGACCCCCGCCAACGCGCCGAGCGACGACGGGATCATGGAGTTCCACATCCGGTCAGTGGAAAGCGGCTGGGTCAGCCGCGCGCTGGTCGCGCACGCCCGACCCGGCGACCAGTGGCGGATCGGCTCGCCGATGGGTCGGCTGACCGTGAACCGGGAGACCTCGCCGGACGTCCTGATGATCGCCGGCGGTACGGGAGTGACCCCGATGCGCGCGATCATCGACGACCTCGCGCAGTACGGGGAGAATCCGCGCGTGCAGCTGTTCTACGGCGGCCGGACCCGCGAGGACCTCTACGACCTGGCGAACCTGCAGCGCGTCGCGATGCACAACCCGTGGCTGACGATCACGCCGGTGGTCGAGGACGACCCGGGCGTCTCGGGTGCGGAGCACGGCACGCTCGCCGAGGCGGTGACCCGCTACGGCGCGTGGCAGGACTGGGACGTCCTGGTCAGCGGCTCGCCGGGGATGATCCGGGCCACGGTCTCCCGGATGCTTGTCGCGGGCACGCCCCTCGACCACATCCGCTACGACCCGTTCACCCTGGACTGATCACCGCCCGACGACCGAGCGACGGGGGGCGTCTTCGACCGATCTGGTCGAAGACGCACCTCAGTCGTCGGCAGCGCGCGGTTCGAGCAGGAAGCCGCGCCCGCGAAAGCACTACGCTCCGGTCCAGGTAACGCGGCAGGCCCGGGCCGGGAGCCAGCACGGCAGGCGGCACGAACGCGAAGGGCGCCTGCTGGCCGGCTCACGGCCATCAGGCGCCCTTCCAGCGTTGCTATCGCCAGCGGTCAGCGCCGTTTGCGGTCTGGTTTCCAGACGACCAGGGCCGTTTCCTGGCGGATCGGGACCAGGTCCCGGCGGTAGGAGGCGTGCACCGCGGCCGCCGCCTGTTCGGCCGCCGCATGGGCCGCCGCCACCTCTTCGGCCAGTTCCTGGACCTTGGCGCGGAGCGCGTCGACCTCGTTCTCAAGATCGATGATCCGCTTGATGCCCGCCAGGTTCACGCCCTCCTCCTGGGAGAGGCGCTGCACCTCGCGGAGCAGGGCGATGTCTCGCAGGGAGTAGCGGCGGCCGCCCGCAGGGGTGCGCCCGGGCGAGACCAGGCCCAGCCGGTCGTAGCTGCGCAGGGTCTGCGCGTGCAGCCCGGACAGCTGAGCGGCCACCGAGATCACGAACATCGGCGTGTCCTCGTTGGCCCCCGGCGGGAACCCGAAGCCCGGATCCATTGGGCGACCGGCCATGACTACCTCCCGAGCAGCTCGTTCAGGTCGCGGCGCGGATCGTGGTCGGCTGTCGCCTTCGCGTAGTCCGCCAGCGCCTCGGCCGCCTTGTCGTCCAATTTGGACGGAACCACGACCTGTAACGTCACCAGGAGATCCCCGCTGCTGCCGTCCTTCTTGCCCACGCCCTTGCCGCGCACCCGGAAGGTACGGCCGCTGCCGGTCCCGGCCGGGACCTTCAGCGTCACCTTCCCGTCCAGGGTCGGCACGGTCAACGTAGTGCCCAGCGCCAGTTCGGGGAAGGTGACCGGAACCGTGATCGTCAGGTCGTCACCGGAACGTCCGAACACCCGGTGCGGGCTGACGTGCACCACCACGTACAGATCGCCCGCGGCGGCGCCCTGCCGACCGGGTTCGCCCTGTCCCGCCAACCTGATCCGCTGCCCGTCGGAAACCCCGGCCGGGATCCGCACCGTCAGCGTCCGGCTGCGGGTGCTGACCCCTTCGCCGCGGCAGTCCGGGCACGGGGCGTCGATCAGCTGGCCTCGACCCCGGCAGTCTGGGCACGGCTCGCTGAACGCGAACGCACCCTGGTTGCGCGTCACCAGCCCGGAACCAGAGCAGGTCGTGCAGGAACGTGGCCGGGTGCCCGGCTTGGCACCCGAACCGTGGCAGGTCGGGCAGCTCACCGGGCTGGACAGCCGCAGCGGAACCGTGGCCCCGCGCACCGCCTCGGCGAAGTCGATGCGCACCTCGGTCTCCACGTCGGCGCCGCGCTTCGGGCGGTTCGCCGTGGTGGCACCGGGGCGGCGACCGCCGAACAGGCCACCGAAGAGGTCGCCGAGCCCGCCGCCACCACCGCCCCCGGCGCCGCCGAAGAGGTCACCGATGTCGAAGCCGCCGGTGCCACCCGGACCGCCGAAACCACCGAAACCGCCCTGGCCGCCGCCGAAACCGCCGGCGCCGAACAGCTTCCGGGCCTCGTCGTACTGCTTTCGCTTGTCCGGGTCGGAGAGCACCCCGTAGGCCTCGGAGACGGCCTTGAACTTGGCTTCGGCCTGGGCGTTGCCGGGGTTGGCGTCGGGGTGGTTCTCCCGCGCCAGCTTCCGGTACGCCTTCTTGATCTCGTCGGCCGAAGCCGCGGAGGAGACGCCCAGCTCGGCGTAGAAATCCTTCTCAAGCCATTCCCTGGCGCTCACCGGGCGCTCCTCCCCCCGTTCCTCATCAACCCTGCTCGGACTGGTTCTCGCCGGTCGCCGGTTCGGCGGGCTCGGCGGCCGGCTCGTGGTCGGTCACCACGACCATCGCCGGACGCAGCACCCGGTCGCCGAACCGGTAACCGCGGCGCAGAACAGTCGTCACGGTCGGCCCTTGCACGTCCGGCGAGGTGCCGTGCTGCACCGCCTCGTGCACCGACGGGTCGAACTCGTCGCCTTCCGCGCCGAAGGGCTCCAGCCCGGCCGAGTTCAGCGTCGCGACCAGCTTGTCCGCCACGGCCTTGAAGGCGCCGTTGAGGTCGCCGTGGGCCTCGGCGCGGTCGAGGTCGTCGAGCACCGTCAGCAGGTCGGCGGCCACCGACGCCTTCGCGCCGGCGATCACCGCTTCGCGGTCGCGTTCCACCCGCTTGCGGTAGTTCGCGTACTCCGCGGTGACCCGCTTGAGGTCGGCGGTGAGCTCGTCGACCTGCTGCTGCAGCCCGGCCGAGTCGCCCGCCGCCTCTTCGGGCTCGGGCTGCTCGGCCGCCGGCTGCGCGGCCTCCTGCTCGGCGTTCCCGACGATGTCCTCGTCGAGGGTGCCGGACATGCTTTCGGCCACCTGCGCCTCTTCTCCGCTCGGAGCAGGCACCCGGCGCTGGCCGGTCACGGGGTCGATGCGCCGCCGATCCCGGACCACCACCGGCTCCTGCTCGCCTTCGTTGCGCGACATTTCCGGCCTGTCCGCGGTCACTTCTTCTTCTCGTCCTCGTCGTCGACGATCTCCGCGTCCACCACGTCGTCGTCCTTCGATGAGCTCGCCCCGGCTGCACCGGCACCGGCGGCACCGGCGGCACCCGCACCGGCCGCGGCGCTGGCACCCGCATCGGCGTACAGCGCCTGGCCGAGGGCCTGCGACTCGGTGGCGAGCTTCTCTACGGCTGCCGAGATGGCGGGCACGTCGTCGCCCTTGAGCGCCTCGTTCACCTCGCCGACGGCGGCCTTGACCTTGTCCTTGACGTCGGCCGGCAGCTTCTCGTCGTTCTCCTTGAGGACCTTCTCGGTCTGGTAGACCAGCGTCTCGGCCTGGTTGCGGGCCTCGGCCTCCTCGCGACGCTTCTTGTCCTCGTCGGCGTGCGCCTCGGCGTCCTTGACCATCCGGTCGATGTCGTCCTTCGGCAGCGCGGAGCCGCCGGTGATCGTCATCGACTGCTCCTTGCCGGTGCCCAGGTCCTTGGCGGAGACGTGCACGATGCCGTTGGCGTCGATGTCGAAGGTGACCTCGATCTGCGGCAAGCCGCGCGGCGACGGCGGGAGACCGGTGAGCTCGAACATGCCGAGCTTCTTGTTGTGCGCGGCGATCTCGCGCTCGCCCTGGAAGACCTGGATCTGCACCGACGGCTGGTTGTCGTCGGCGGTGGTGAAGGTCTCGGAGCGCTTGGTCGGGATCGTGGTGTTGCGCTCGATGAGCTTGGTCATGATGCCGCCCTTGGTCTCGATGCCTAGGGACAGCGGGGTGACGTCCAGCAGCAGAACGTCCTTGACCTCACCACGCAGCACACCGGCCTGCAGGCTGGCGCCGACGGCGACGACCTCGTCGGGGTTGACGCCCTTGTTCGGCTCGCGGCCGCCGGTCAGGTCCTTGACCAGGTCGGATACCGCGGGCATCCGAGTGGAACCGCCGACCAGCACCACGTGGTCGATGTCGTCGAGCTTGACGCCGGCATCGCGGATGACCGCCTCGAACGGCTTGCGGCAACGCTCCAGCAGGTCGGAGGTGATCCGCTGGAACTCGGCTCGGGACAGCGTCTCGTCCAGGAACAGCGGGTTCTTGTCCGCGTCGACGGTGATGTACGGCAGGTTGATGTTCGCCGTGGAGGAGCTGGACAGCTCGATCTTGGCCTTCTCGGCGGCTTCCTTGATCCGCTGCATGGCCATCCGGTCCTTCGTCAGGTCGATGCCCGACGAGGACTTGAACTTGTCCACCAGCCACTCGACGATGCGCTCGTCCCAGTCGTCACCACCGAGGTGGTTGTCGCCGCTGGTGGCCCGCACCTCGACGACGCCCTCGCCGATCTCCAGCAGCGAGACGTCGAAGGTGCCGCCACCGAGGTCGAAGACCAGGATGGTCTGTTCCTTCTCGCCCTTGTCGAGGCCGTACGCCAGCGCGGCGGCGGTCGGCTCGTTGACGATGCGCAGCACGTTGAGGCCGGCGATCTGGCCGGCTTCCTTGGTGGCCTGCCGCTGGGCGTCCTCGAAGTAGGCCGGGACGGTGATCACCGCGTCGGTGACGTCCTCGCCCAGGTACGCCTCGGCGTCCCGCTTGAGCTTCATCAGCACGCGGGCGCTGATCTCCTGCGGCGTGTAGGGCTTGTCGTCGATCTGGACCTTCCAGTCGGTGCCCATGTGCCGCTTGACGGACCGGATGGTGCGGTCCACGTTCGTGACCGCCTGGTTCTTCGCTGGCTGCCCGGTGAGGATCTCGCCGTTCTTCGCGAAGGCCACGACGGACGGCGTGGTCCGCGAACCCTCGGAGTTGGCGATCACCGCCGGTTCACCGCCCTCCAGGACGGAAACGACGGAGTTGGTCGTCCCCAGGTCGATGCCGACCGCTCGCGCCATGCTGCTTTCCTCCCGACTTGTTGCCTGTGCCCCAAGCGCCATCCCGGGCGCTTGAGCCTTGCTCACTCAAGTTTTACCCACTGCTCATCATCATCGTCAATCCGGATTGAGCGCGAGCCACTCAAGCTTTCTGCCAACACAACGGTTGACCAGGCACGGGAGTTCCGGGGAGTGACGTGGCCGACACCGCCGCCGCGATCGGAACCCGGCGAATCGGCGGCCGGAAGCCGACACGTCGGCTTGTCGGCTTGTCGGCTTGTCGGCTTGTCGGCTTGTCGGCTTGTCGGCTTGTCGACATGTCGGCGTCGGAGCGGGTCAGGCCTGCTTGACGCGGATCTCGCCGCTGCCGCTGGACAGCGTCAGCCGCTTCCCGGCGGCCGGGTCCTGCGCCACGTCCACGTCGACGTCGCCGGAGCCGCTGTCCGTGTCGACGCGGTAGCGGTCGCCGGGCACGGTCAATTCGATGCCGCCGCTCCCGGTGGACACCTCGACGGTCTGCGGGCTGACCAGTTCCAGCTCGACGTCGCCGGACTCGGCCTTCGCGACGACGCCCGGGCCGCGCAGGCCACGCCCGCTGATCCCGCCGCTGCCGGTCCCGACCCCGACCCGGCCGCCGATCTCGTGCAGCGTGATCTCCCCGGAACCCGTGTCCGCATCGACCGGACCGTCGACGTCGCTCACCGACACACCACCGGACCCGGTGTGCGCCCTGACTTCGCCGCCGATCCCGGCCAGCTTGATCTCCCCGGAGCCGGTTTCCGCGTCGACCGGACCACGGACCTGGGTCACCGACACGTCGCCGGAGCCCGTGCGGACGTCGACCGGGCCACCGATCTCGCTCAGCAGCACCTCGCCGGAGCCCGTCTCGGCCTGCACCGACCGCATGCCCACCACGTCCAGGTCGCCGGAGTCGAGGTTGCCGTGAACGGGCACCGAGACCGGCAGCGTGACCTGGTAGTCGACGGAGCAGTTCCAGCCGCAGCCGGTGGGCAGCACCAGCGCGCCGCCCTCGACGCGGTGCTTGATCTCGGTGGCGCCGCCACCGCCACCACCCAAGAAGGCGCTCTCCCAGCGGTGGACGCGCTGCACGATCTCGGCGCGGGCGCCCGGAGCGTGGCGCACCTCGACGTTGCCGGCGCCGCCGGCGAGTTCGACGCGCTCGATCCCGTCCAGTCCGGTGGAGCGCTCCCGCGCGGATGACGAGGGCCACCCGAACAGCGCTGCTCCCCCGATCAGCACCAGCGCCGCCCCGCCCACCGCGAGCCCAACCCGAGCCATCGTCATCCCCCCAGCTTGCCGACTACCGCGCCGACGAAGTTACGCACCGCGTCCGGCCCGCACCTCAGGGACACCCCGGAAACACCCCGGGAGTTCCCCCTAATCCGGCCTTCGGCGCAGCCACCGGAACCTTCGCCTTCGGCCATCTGGCGACATTTCCGCCACGCCCCGGAAAACCGCCGCCGGTGGCCCAGCGCACCCGGCGCAACCCGCTCTCGCCGGTGCGTCTCCTGATCGGCGCGGCGAACAGAGCTAATTAGGAGATGCACCAATGCGCGTGATCAAGGACCGGCCGGTCATCAGCCTGGCGCCGGGCGAGACGGCGTCCGCGCCCTCTGATCCCCGGGCTGCCTGATCAATGCCCGTGAGCGCTTTTGGTCGCTATAGCGCAATGCCGCTTAGCCTATTTTGATCATGCTGCTGTGTGGGTGAGTTGGATGCTGGGCGGGCTGTCGTGGCGGGTTCCGGTGTCGGTGGGTTTTTTGACTCGGTAGGCGTTGTGGCGGCCGCGTTTGATCACGCGGGGGTAGCTGCGGTGGCGGCGGCGGGGATTGAGGTTGCGGGCGGCGGTGATGTCGGAGGTGATAGCGGCCAGAGATCGTTTCTGGTGTTCAGGGGGAAAAAGCCGCCGGATCGGCGATCCGGCGGCGGACGATGCGGACGGTGCGGGTGAATTTGACCCGGTCGGGGTCGATGTCGGCTTCGGTGGCCGCCCGGCAGATCAGCGCGCTGATCGCGTAGTGGGTGAGCAGGTAGCCGTAGAGCTCCTGGCGGACCATGTCGGGGCTTTTCGACCGCAGCACTCTTCCCGGTCCGCGCAGGACGGTTTTGATCTGTCCGTTGGCGGTTTCGTGTTCCCAGCGGTGGTGGTAGCTCTCGGCCAACGCCGCCGCCGGCGCTGCGGTGGGGTCGGTGATAGTGGTGATCAGCCGGATCAGTTCGCCCTTGCCGTTGCCGTCGCGGTCGGGCACCGTGTATTCCACGACCCGCACAATCCTGGCCTGATCAGGAGGGAGATCCTCGCCGCGGGCGGCGGCGTCGATGAGCGCTTGCCGTGCCCTGCCCCGGATTTTCGCCTCGATCAGCACCGAGCGGTAGGAGCCGTCATACAGCGATCCCAGCACCGGCAGCCTCGTGTTGGACTTGACGCGCCACAATAGCTCCGCACCCGTGTCAGCCGCGGTGCACCAGTCCTGCCAGGTGTAGAAGTTGCGGTCGGCGATCAGCAACCAGCCAGGCTGCAGGCGCCGGTACAACCGTCTCGCCAGGGTCTGTTCCCCGCTGCCCTTGCCGGTGACCCCACCGATTTCAGCGTCCACCATCGCATGCGAGCCGCACTCGCTGACCGACACCACACGGACCTTCGGAAACGCCGACCGGCTCTCCCCCGAGCCGCCGTATCCGAACTCCGCGCCGTTGGCCTTGGTGTCCGGTGCATCCCACTCGAACCCGTCGATGGCCATCAACCGCCACGGCCCGAGAAACGCACCCCGGGTCAGCTCCCCGGCCACCGGGACCGCGACCCGGGCGAACAACTCCGCAAGCGGCTCGGCCCCCAACCGCTGACGAGCCTGGGTGATCCCACCCGAAGTAGGCAGACTCCACTGCTGATCCCAGCAGCCCCACGCCGCCAGCGTATCGGTCAGCCGGGCCGCGACTTCCTCATAATCCTCCGTGGCGAACAACGCCATCGCCATCACGAAATACACCATGACGTGCGGCGGAAGCTTCCCATCCGAGCGCTTGGCCTGCCGCCCCGCCGCGACGATCACTTCATCGACCACATCCCGAGGAACCGACGAGGCCAGCACCCCCAGCGAAACCAGATCCGTCAACCGGGCCCCAGCCACCACGCCATCATCCACCACACCCGAGATCATCCCCGCCACCAACAACAAGATCAACTCAAGCTAAGCGGCATTGCGCTATAGCGCCAAAAAACGCTCACGGGCATTCACCTGCGCGAACGTCCATCCACTTCGGCCCCCTCGGGTTTCCCGCCGCAGCCGGGAGTTTCACGCTCCGAAGACCTCGTCGTAGGCGGCCTCGAATGCGGCCAGGGACTTCGCGTCGAAGAGCACGAAGCGCACCTCGTCGACATCGGCCGGCGCTTCGCGCACCGCGCGCATCGCGATCCGCGCCGCCTCGTCAAGCGGATACCGGTAGACGCCGGTGGAGATCGCGGGGAAGGCGACCACTTTCGCGCCGAGTTCGTCGGCGACCCGCAGGGACTCCCGGAAACAGGAGGCCAGCAGCCCGGACCGGTCCTCGGAGGCGGCGTAGGTGGGTCCGACGGTGTGGATCACCCAGCGCGCCGGAAGTTCGCCGGCGGTGGTCGCCACCGCCTGCCCGGTCGGCAGCCCCTCCGGGAGCTCGCAGGACCGGATCAGCCGGCATTCCTGGAGGATCGCCGGCCCGCCACTGCGGTGAATCGCGCCGTCCACGCCACCACCGCCCAGCAGCGAGGAGTTCGCCGCGTTCACGACGGCGTCGACTTCCTGCTCGGTGATGTCGCCCTGGACCAGCGTGACCCGCATGCGGCGAGTGTGCGCCAGCACGCCCAACCCCGCTCGATGCGACCTGAATCACAACGTTCGGCGCAAACCTGCGGCTCCGCACGCCCCGGATGCGGACTACGAGGGGTACCCGGTAGTAGTGACCGTCTCAAGACAGCCAGCGTGGACGTCGTCAACCAACGCTGATCCTGTGGAACAAGGAAAGCCGACCCGCCGATCGATGGCAGATACGAGCCGGACCCATTACGCCCTCCTACCGAGGGTGTTCACCCGCTTTCCAGGACTGCCCTCTGTTACCGTGGATCCCGGTAGGCCTCCGGGTCTGCTAACCCGCCTTAGACCCCGCCGAGTGCGGGGTCTTCGTGCATCCGGGGTCGGGTCAGGGGCGCCAGACGTGCACGTTGTGCACCCGGTCCTCGATGTGCCCGGCCGGGGCCGGACAACACGAACCGCAACTGATCAGCCGGTCGCATTCCGCAGGTAGTCCACGGGTTGCATGAGGAAGCGCAGCGTCGGTTCGAGGTCGTCGGCGGTGGGCGGCTCGTCGGCGATGAGCGCCTGCATGAGCAGGCCGTCGAGGGCGGCGAACAGCGCCCGGATCACCGGCTCGTCGCCGCCCACGCCGTCGTTGATGAAGCCGGCGGCGACCTCGATCCAGCGGCGGGCGGCCGGGCGCAGCGCCGGGCGGCGGGCGGCGAGCAGGTAGAGCTCGTACTCGCCCACGGTGCGTTCGCGCTGGTCGCGAACCATCGACGCCAGTGCCTCGGCGATCAGCCGCGGCCAGTCGGAGTTCTCCCGGACCTGCCCGCGCAGCCGGTCGATCTCGACGATCAGGGTTTCGCAGCTCTCCAGCAGCGTGGCCACCAGCAGGTCGTCGATGCCCGCGAAGTAGTAGGCGATCGACGCCGGCGGCACCTCGGCCTCGCGGGCGATGTTGCGGTGGCTCACCGCTCCCACGCCGTCGCGGGCGACCACCCGAAGCGTCGCGTCGATGATCGCGCGGCGGCGGCGTTCACCCTTGGCGCGGCGGCCGTCGGTCTCCGCCTCGTCGGAGTTTCGCCGCGCCGCCGTCAATGCGCGCCGCCCAGTTCGAGCGCGACGACACCGCCGATGATGAGCACGATGCCGCCGATCTGCACCGCGGTGATCCCCTCTCCGAGGAACACCGCACCGATGATCGCCACCAGCGCGACCCCGGCTCCGGCCCAGATCGCGTAGGCGACGCCGACCGGCAGGCCGAGCTTGAGCACGGCGCTGAGCGCGCTGAAGGCCACCACGTAGCCGACCAAGACCAGGATCGATGGGACGGTCTTGCTGAACCCGTCGGACAGCTTCAGCGACACCGTGCCGAGCACCTCGCTCAGGATCGCCACCGCCAGCAGCAGGTAGGCCACACTTCCTCCCCAGAAACTTGAACGACTGCCCTACTTGTTCAGGATACGGGTGGCCGACGGCGCGGGAACGCAGGTTCCTAGTGGCCGAAGTGGGACTTCTTGTCCTTCTTGTCGCCACCGTCCTTGTCGCCACCGTCCTTGTCGCCACTGCCGGAGATCATCGAGGCCACGTTGACCGCCGCCCAGATGCCCATCGGGATCATCGGCCAGAAGAAGTGCGGCTCACCGGAGGCGACGGAGGTCACCGCCCAGATCGCGACCAGGATGAAGGTAACGCTCGCCCAGTCCCGCCACTCCTTGACCATCTTCTTCTTGTGCCGCTCCTGCTTGACGACCTCCGGGGACGGCTTCGCGGGCACCGGCTCCGGCAGATCGGCGACCAACGACTGCAGCTCGCCGAACGTCGTCGACGCGTAAGCGCGCTGCAGGCGCTCGTCGAACTCGACGATGGAGAGCCGGCCCTCGTCCAGCGCCGTGCGCAGGCGCCGCGCGATCGCCTCCCGGTCCGCGTCCGACGCGCGCATCGATCCACTGCCTGATTCGGTCATGCCAAACCCCCTGATCCGCGCCCACCTGATGACATAACTGAACAGACCGTTCGCTCGAACGAATACGTGGCGAAAATCGCACGATCGATCCCGATTTTGCCGTGTCCGACGCCGGAAACCTCCGAGGCTCGGCAGAATCCCGCCGTCGCGTCGCACGCGTCTAACAGGAACAACTCACGAAACCCCAGCAACATCACCACGCCCCCGCAGCGGGGCGGACCGCCCGCGGAGCCCAGGATTGCGGAAAAACTTGTACGACTGCACAACTAGTTTTTCGCCCAGCGGTCTCGCAGAATCACCGACTGTTCCCAACAACAGCGACGCCCGTATAGTTACCAGCGAGTAACACGGCGTACGCTGCTTGCACCACCACCGCCCCCGGAGGAAAGGCACCTGAACCATGGGCGCTGTACAGATCACGCTCGGCGGGATCGCTGTCGTGCTCGGCATCGTCGCTTGGGGCATGTTCGCCGCGACGATCGCCAAGTTCGTGCGCATCATCCGCCTCGGGCAGCCGGACGGTACCCGCAACGGCCCCGTCCTGGCCCGCCTGGCCACCGTGGTAAAGGAATTCGCCGCGCACACGCGGATGAACAAGTTCCGCAACGTCGGCATCTGGCACTGGCTGGTCATGTGGGGCTTCCTGATCGGCTCCCTGGCTCTGTTCGAGGCCTACGGCGAGGTCTTCGTGCCGACCTGGGGTTGGCGGATCCTGGACGACCTGGCGATCTTCCACCTCCTGATGGAGGTCCTCGGCGTCGGCACGGTCGTCGGCATCCTGGTCCTGATCGCGATCCGCCAGCGCAACCACCCGCGCCGCGCCGGCCGCGTCTCGCGCTTCCAGGGGTCCAACTTCGCCTGGGCCTACTTCATCGAGGCGGTCGTCCTCATCGAGGGCGTGGGCATCCTCGGCGTCCGCGCCGCGAAGTCCGCGCTGGGCGTGCACGAGATGCCGCTGTGGGCCGAGTTCATCTCCGGCCCCATCGGATCCCTGCTGCCGGCCAGCCCGAACCTGGTGGCGTTCTTCGCCTTCGTCAAGCTGATGAGCGCCACGGTCTGGCTGATCGTGATCTCCAGGACCATGACGATGGGCATCGCGTGGCACCGGTTCAGCGCGTTCTTCAACATCTACTTCAAGCGCGAGGCCGATGGAGACGTGGCGCTGGGTGCGGTGAAGCCGATGATGTCGGCGGGCAAGCCGCTGGACTTCGAGGAGGCGGATCCGGACACGGATGTGTTCGGTGCGGGCAAGATCGAGGACTTCTCGTGGAAGGGCTGGCTGGACTTCACCACGTGCACGGAGTGCGGTCGGTGCCAGTCGCAGTGCCCGGCGTGGAACACCGGCAAGCCGTTGTCGCCGAAGCTGCTGATCACGTCGCTGCGCGACCACGCCTACGCCAAGGCCCCGTACTTGTTGGCGGGCGGCCGCAAGGACATGGCCGGTGACGAGGTCGGCATCACCGGTGACGACGCCGAAGCGCGGTTGGCGAAGGTCGACGTGCTGGCGTTGGCGGAGGCGGAGAAGCCGCTGATCGGCGGGCCCGAGGAAATGGGTGTCATCGACCCGGACGTGTTGTGGTCCTGCACGTCGTGCGGTGCGTGCGTGGAGCAGTGCCCGGTGGACATCGAGCACGTCGACCACATCGTGGACATGCGCCGGTACCAGGTGATGATCGAGTCGAACTTCCCGACCGAGCTGGGCGGGATGTTCAAGAACCTGGAGAACAAGGGCAACCCGTGGGGCCAGAACGCCAAGGACCGCCTGGCGTGGACCGAGAACCTGGACTTCGAGGTGCCGGTCTTCGACGGCGAACTCGCCGACGACGTGGAGTACCTTTTCTGGGTCGGTTGTGCGGGCGCGTTCGAGGACCGGGCGAAGAAGACGACCCGCGCGGTGGCGGAGCTGCTGCACATGGCGGGCGTGAAGTACACGGTGCTGGGTCCGGAGGAGACCTGCACGGGTGACCCGGCGCGGCGCGCGGGCAACGAGTTCATCTTCCAGATGCTGGCCCAGCAGAACGTCGAGGTCCTCAACAGCGTTTTCGAGGGCCGGGAACCGGGCAAGCGCAAGATCGTCGCGACGTGTGCGCACTGCTTCAACAGCTTGGCGAATGAGTACTCGCAGCTGGGTGGTGACTTCGAGGTGGTGCACCACACCCAGCTGCTGAACAAGCTGGTTCGGGAGAAGCGCCTGGTGCCGGTCGCCCCGGTGGCGGAGGACGTGACCTACCACGACCCCTGCTACCTGGGCCGGCACAACAAGGTCTACACCCCGCCGCGGGACCTGGTCGGAGCCTCGGGTGCGACGTTCCGGGAAATGCCGCGGCACGCGGACCGCTCGATGTGCTGCGGCGCGGGTGGCGCGCGGATGTGGATGGAAGAACGCATCGGCAAGCGCATCAACATCGAACGCGTCGACGAGGCGCTGGGCACGGCACCGACGAAGATCGCGACCGGTTGCCCGTTCTGCAAGGTCATGCTCTCCGACGGCCTGACGGCCCGCCAAAGCGAAAAGGTCGCCTCGGAGTCGGTCGAGGTCGTCGACGTGGCCCAGCTGCTGCTGTCGGCGGTCAAGCGAGGCGAAAAGTCCACGGAAGACACGGCCGCACCCGCGGGCAGCTGACGCCAGAAACACCGAAGGGCGCCTCCTCCCCGGAGGCGCCCTTCGTCTTGTCACGAGACTTTCCAAGGCCCGAGTCACCACGGACTTCCGCTTCGGCCCGCTTCTACTCACCGCGCTCCCGCGGCGCCTCTGCGACATTGGCCCGTGTGACCAACGTCGCCGTGGATCCGGCCGGCTTGCACCGCCACGCGGATCATCCCGTCGTCCAGCGGGTTTTCGATGTTGCCGGGTTCCTGGGCTCTCGCACCGCACTAGATCAAACCCTCGGTATCCGGTCCCGCACAGCGAGTTGCCGATTCCGGCGTCATATGCCAGCGATGCGTCAGTCCCGGTATCGACCCGGTACCGGATGCGGAGGAACGATGGCCGAGCTCAGCGATTACGCCGGGAGTACCTGAACGCGCACTTGGCCGAGGTGTCCGACCAGCGCTGCCGGACGGTGATCGACCGGCTTGGCGGCTGGGCCCGCAACGCGCTGTCGAAGCGCGACGTGATCACAGTGGAAATCCGCCTGAACGGCTGCGATCGGTGCCGGTCGCTGGCCGACGAGACCGCCGAGGTCAACAGCGGCATTCGAGCGATCATCGGGCCACTGGCGCTGGAGCAGCCGACCGACGCCCCCGCCCTCGGCCGGTGACCGTACCGCGGAAAGCCGCAGAGCCTCCACCCTGGCTGCTCCTCCTGCTCAGCGCCCTGGTCCTGGCCATCGCGATGGCCTTCGCACTGTCCAACCCCGTGCCGCCCAACGGCAGGCCCACCCAGCCGCAAATCGCATCCACAATGGACTCCTGGGTGAGGCGTGCTTATGGTCGTGAGTGCGAATGCCGGTAAGAGCCGGGTGTCGCACTCACGACCTCAGCGCCCCGCAACCCGGGCAAGGAACGCCGCCCAGGACGAGGCCGGGAAGGCCAGCACCGGACCACCCGGATCCTTCGAGTCCCGCACCGCAACAGCCGGACCGGCGAACGCCACCTCGACGCAGTTGCCGCCCTGCCCACTGCCCACACTGCGACTGCTCTTGCGCCACTTGGCTTCTGCGGATGCAACCTCGACACAGGCGCCATTGTTTCCGCCGCCGCTGCGGCTGGTCTTGCGCCACCTGACGTCGATCAGGTCTACCGCGTACATGCGTCTCGCCTCGCTCACTCCGAGCTCATAGAGTCCGAGCGACCTGCTCGATCCGCTCCATCGACTTCTCACGAGACAGCGCAATCTCGCGCAGGTGCTCAAACACCAGACTAGCTTCAAGGCCGTGAGGGGCTGTCAAGTTTTCGGTGTAACTGTTGTTTTCGGTTTTATCGGCGTCCGGCGGACAGGCGTCCGTCGAAGGTGATCTCGAAGGCGTTGAGGGCCTTCTTCCAGCGGTTGGACCAGCGCTTGCGGCCCGTCCCGGTGGGATCAAGACTCATGATTGCGAGATAGACGCACTTCAAGGCAGCCTGCTCGCTGGGGAAGTGGCCGCGAGCGTTCACCGCGCGGCGGATGCGCGCGTTGATGCTCTCGATGGCGTTGGTCGTGCAGATGATCGTGCGGATCTCGGTGTCGAACTGCAAAAACGGCACGAACTCCGCCCACGCGTTGGTCCACAGCCGCACGATCGCCGGGTACCGGGACTCCCACTTCTCGCTGAACTCGGCGAACCGGTCCAGCGCCGCCTGCTCGCTGGGTGCGGTGTAGACCGGCTTGAGGTCCTTGGCGATCGCGCTCCAGTCCTTACGGGAGGCATAACGGAAACTGTTGCGCAGCAAGTGAACGATGTACGTCTGCACGATCGTCTGCGGCCACACCTGCGCGATGGCCTCAGGCAGGCCCTTCAGCCCGTCGCAGACCACGATGCAGCAGTCGGCGGTACCCCTGTTCTTGATCTCGGATAACACCCGCAGCCAGTACTTGGCGCCCTCCCCGTCGCCGTGCTCGCCGGCCCACAGCCCAAGGACGTCGCGGGTGCCGTCCACGGTCACCGCGAGCGCGACGTAGATCGGCCGGTTGGCCACGTTACCCTCGCGGATCTTGACGTGAATGCAGTCGATGAAGATCACCGGATAGACCGGGTCCAACGGCCGGTTCTGCCACTCGGCCATCCCGTCCATCACCCGGTCGGTGATCGTGGAGATCGTCTGCTTGGACACCTCGGCCCCGTAGATCTCGGCCAGGTGAGCCGAGATCTCGCCGTGTGTCAACCCCTTGGCGGACAACGAGATCACCAAATCGTCCACCCCGGACAGGCGGCGCTGCCGCTTCTTCACGATCGCCGGCTCGAAACTCCCGTCACGATCCCGCGGCACGCTGATTCCCACCGGACCGGCCTCGGTCAGCACCGTCTTGGCCCGTGTGCCGTTACGCGAGTTGCCGCCGTCGCGGCCAACCGGGTCGTGCTTGCCGTAGCCGAGATGATCATCCATCTCGCCGGCTAGCGCGGCCTCGGTGACCAGCTTGGTCAGCCGGCCCAGCAGCCCACCCTCACCAGTCAGCCGCAGCCCTTCGGCACGGGCCCGATCGGCCAGCTGCTGGATCTGCTCATCCATCACCGCCAGGTCTGCCGCGGCGGCCTCGCTGGCCTGCTCGGTCTTCACCTCAGTCACTGGTGCCTCCTACATCTCAGGAGTTACACCGTTAAAATTACAGTCCCGGCCGTGAAGTTTGGCTGTTGTAGTGATCGTCAAGGGTCTGCGGGTGTGAGGATGTCGACGCCGACAGTGGCTTTGTAGCTGGTTCGGTCGATGTTCGGGCCTCGGGCCTGGTATTTGGAGATGGCGCGTTTGACGATGCGGGGACATACCCGTAGTCGTCGGGCGGGCAGCAGGTCGGCCAGGATATGGCGGCCGATGGTGCCGACCAGATCGATGACCGTGTCGGCGATGACGTTGGCGGCCTGGATGAGTTGGTCACGGGCGGCCTGGTAGGCGATGGTGAAGCTGGCTCGGTCGGGATCAATGTCGGGTTGGGTGTTGGTGGCGTCGGCCATCGCGGTGCGCAGCAGGTGGTAGGTGACCAGCAGGGCGTAGATCTCCTGTTCGGCACCGGCCGGGGTGCGGGCGCGTAACACCCGGCCGCCGAGGATGGACGATTTCAGTTCCAGGTAGGCGGTTTCGATCTCCCACCGGTGGTGGTACAAGGTGATCAACTCGGCGGCCGGGTAGTGCTGGTGATCGGTCAGTGTGGTGGCCAGCCGGTAGACACCGGTGTGCCGGCCGGCGGTGGTGGAGATGGTGATCTCGCACTCGACGACCCGTACCAGCAGCCGGCCCAGCATCGACAGGTAGGACCCGTCGGGGTATCGGGCCAGGACTGGCATCTTGCGGCCGTTTTTCAGCCGGACGAGGACGTCGGCGCCGGTGTCTGCGATCTCAGTGATGAGGTCTTTGGCGCCGAAGTTGCGGTCGGCCAGCAGGATCATCCCTGGTCGCAGACTGCGCAGCAGGTGTGGTGTGTAGGTGGTCTCGCCGGTGGTGGTGGGGCCGAACACCGCGTCGATCAGGGTGCGTGTGCCGCAGGCGAGCAGGGCCACCAGCCGGATCTGGGGGTAGCCGGTGCCACCGTGGTTGCCGCGGTGTTTGGTGAAGCGGGCCAGCATTCTGGGGTTGTCGGGCACGGTCAGGGTGGTGCCGTCGATCGCACAGACCAGCAGGCCACGCCACCAGGTTCCGCGCTGCCCCACCGTGGCTGCCGGTCCGCGGAGCAGGTCGAACAACCATCGCAAGGGCGCGACGCCGATCCTGCGGCGGGCTTGCGCGAGTCCGCTGGTGGTGGGGGTGACCAGGGGCAGGCCAGTGAGCGAGGCGGTGAGTTTGCGCCATACGCCGGGATAGCCGATCTCGGGGAACAGACACGCGGCCAGCAGCAGGTAGACCACCACCCGTGAGGGCAGATCCCGCAGCCGGGACTGCGTGGTGCGGGTGGCGGTCAGGGCCTCATCGACCATCTCGAAGGGCAGGTGCTGGGTGAGTTCACCGAGGTGGCCGGGTGCGAACCGGCCCCCGGACACGGTGATCGTGCGGGTGATGACAGACTGGGTATCCAACGGAGTTCCTGCTATCTGGTGATCTTGGTCGACACCGTTCTAGCAGGGACTCCGTTGCCCGTTCCCGGGGGGTTGACGAACCGGCTCACGCCTTAACTACCCGGCCTTGAGACTAGCTTCCTGCACTTCAGGCTCTTTCTCAACATGGATCGAGCCGGTGGGATAGGCGATGTACAGCAGGTCTTGATCCTCTGGCTCTGGGAAGCTGAGGATGATGAACGAACCCTCCATTCCTGGATGAGGTCCTGTTTCCCGCCCAATCACACGGAGCTCCACCTGCCTGTTCTCGGCCGTCTGCAGCACGTACTTCAGCTGGTCGCGCATCACGTCTGGACCGCCGATCGGGCGCCCGAGCGCAACCTCGTCCAATACGGCGACCAGCCTCAACGGCTGCTCGCCATCCACGATCCTCTGCTGCCTGATCAACCGGACCGAAACCTGGTTCTCGAAAACCTTTTTCGTGCGCCGCACCCGGTCGGCCTTGAAGATCGCCCGCATGTACTCCTCGGTCTGGAGCAGGCCCGGGATGTACATCAGCGACAGCTCGCGCACCGTACAGGCTTCGGTCTCCAGGTCTACGTAACCCCGGTCCTCCACGCCGTAGGCCCGCCACCAGCCGCGTTCCCGCGCTGCTCTGGCCAGGTCGAGCAGGTCCGGGTCGTAGGCGTCGTAGAGGTCCATCATCGAGCGGATCTCGTGCACCGATGTCGCTACCTCGCCGGTTTCCTTGCGGCTCAAGGCACTCGTGGACATGTCCAGGCCTGCTGCGGCCTTCTCCTGCGTCATACCGGCTTCTTCGCGCGGTTCGCGGTCTTCGACGACGCGGCCAGCGCCGAATCCCGCTTCGGCGTCCTCTTCGACCTCACCCTCATCTGGCCGTGACACCGGTCGGGGATGGAGCGAACGGACCATTCGCGTCGCTAGACGGAGTCAGTAGGCCGTTCGCTTCACCCACCAAGCACGCACCCGTTCGAGCCGACGGCCCAGGCCTCGCGCAGCGGGTTGCGATTTCGCGCGAAATCGGCGTTCGCCACGCCTGGCAGGTGTCGATTTCGCGCGAAATCGCCAACGTCACCCGCGCAGGGACGCGAAGAACGCCGTGACGTCGTTGGCGAACAGGTCGGGTTCCTCCATGGCCGGGAAGGTTCCGCCCCGGTCGTACTCCGTCCAGCGCACGATGTTGTTGATGCGCTCCGCGAAGGGGCGGACCGGCGCGAGGATGTCCTTCGGGAACACCGCGACGCCGTGCGGGACGGTGCCGTTCTGCAGCTCCGCGATGACACCTTCCTCCTCCGCCTTGGAGGAATTGTCCGGAGTCTCCACAAAGGACCGGGCCGCCGAACCCGCCGTGTTGGTGAGCCAGTACAGCATCACCGTGGTCAGGATCCGGTCGCGGCCGATCGCGTCTTCCGGCGTGTCCTCGCAGTCGGTCCACTCCTTGAGCACGCCGACGATCCAGCCGAGCAGCCCGATCGGCGAGTCCGCCAGCGCGTACGCCAACGCCTGCGGCTTCGTGGACTGGATCAGCTTGTACCCGTACAGCTCGTCGGTGTACCGCTGCCACGCGCCCATCCGAGCGTGGTCGGCGGCGCTAAGCCCGGTCATCTCGTCCGGGTCACCGCCCGGGAAGGTGATCATCCCGTTGGTGTGCACGCCGATCACATTGTCCGGCTTAAGAATCGCCAGCTCGCGGGAGATCCACGTGCCCCAGTCGCCGCCCTGCGCCCCGTAACGCTCGTAGCCGAGCCGGCTCATCAGTTCCGCCCAGGCCCGCGCGACCCGGTTGGCGCCCCAACCGGTGGAGCGGGTCGGCCCGGACAGGCCGTAGCCCGGCAGCGACGGGATGACCAGGTGGAACGACTCGCTGAGCGGCCCGATGACGTCAAGGTACTCGGCGATGGAACTCGGCCAGCCGTGCGTGAAGATCAGCGGCAAAGCGTCCGGCCGGGGCGAGCGGACGTGCAGGAAGTGGATGTTCTCGCCGTCGATCTCGGTGGTGTACTGCGGGAATTCGTTCAGCCGCGCCTCCTGCGCCCGCCAGTCGTAGCCGCTGCGCCAGTACTCCGCCAGCTCCCGCAGGTAGCCCAGCGGCGGGCCGTAACTCCAGCCCAGCCCCGGCACCTCGTCGGCCCAGCGGGCCCGGGCCAGCCGTTCGCGGAGGTCGTCCAGGTCGTGCTGCGGGATGTCGAAACGGAACGGGGTGATGTCACGAGAGGCCATGCACACTCCTTCGTACGCTGTACGGTACTTAATACGCGCAAGGTCCCGGCGTTGTTCCCGGACCCGGGAAAAAATTCGAGGGGCACCCCAAGCGGGGACGCCCCTCGGGCATCGTGCCAGGTCAGCGACCCATTTCCGTCAGGGAACGACCCTTGGTCTCCTTCAGGTACTTCACCACGATCTCGCCCTGCAGCACCCACATCACAACGCCCACGAACTTGCTTACTCGATTCAGCCGCGCGCGGCACGGGGCGCCGGCGGAACGCGTCTGGCGGGAGTTCAGATCCACGACGACGATGTGCTGGTCGAGAAGTCCGCGCCCAGCGCTTTCTTTCCCCGGCCGGCGCGCACTGCCGGAACTGTTGACGCGCCGCGGAATCGACACGGTCCTGATCACGGGAACGGTCACGAACGTGTGCTGCGAATCCTCGGCCCGCGATGCGAGCACCCTACGCTTCCGCGTGATCATGACTGCGGACGGCAACGCGGCAGGGCGCGACGAAGAGCACAACGCCACGCTGCACACCATCTACCGATCATTCGGCGATGTTCGCCCCACCGCCGAGGTGGTGGCGATGCTCGAAGGAACCGGAGTCAGCGACGGGTGTCGGTGCGCCGGAAGTTGAGGTAGGCCCGCGACGGCGTCGGCCCGCGCTGCCCCTGGTAGCGCGACCCGGCCTCCTTCGAGCCGTACGGGAAGTCCGCAGGGCTCGACAACCGGAACAGGCAAAGCTGACCGATCTTCATCCCCGGCCACAAGGTGATCGGCAGATTGGCCACATTCGAAAGTTCCAGGGTGATGTGACCGGTGAACCCGGGGTCGATGAACCCGGCGGTGGAGTGCGTGAGCAACCCCAGCCGCCCCAGCGACGACTTGCCCTCCAGCCTGCCAGCCAGGTCGTCCGGCAACCGCACCGACTCGAAGGTCGACCCGAGCACGAACTCGCCCGGGTGCAGCACGAACGGATCGTCGCCGGGCGTCTCCACCAACGACGTCAGCTCATCCTGCTGCTTCGACGGGTCGATGTGGGTGTACCGGGTGTTGTCGAAGACCCGGAAGAAGCGATCCAGCCGGACGTCGATGCTCGACGGCTGGATCATGGCAGCGTCGAACGGATCAAGTTCGAGCCGACCGTCATCGAGCTCTTTGCGCAGGTCCCGGTCACTCAGCAACACGCCCCAAGCGTATCGGGAGCCCGGTTACGATCTTCGCCCGCCACCGTGTTAGGCTGACAACGCCTCAAAGCAAGCCGAAGAGGTACGCGGATGTAGTTCAATGGTAGAACATCAGCTTCCCAAGCTGAATACGCGGGTTCGATTCCCGTCATCCGCTCCAACACAAAGGCCAGGTCAGGAGCTAGATTCGCTTCGCCTGGGCCTTCATCATTTCTAGATCAACTCTGGCACTCAACAACGTGCCAACAACATGCCGCGATCAACCCGCCCGTTCCGCTGTGCCGTCATCATCGTCGTCGGCCGGCCGCGTGCCGTTCCGATGCTCGTCGACCAGGGCCGACAGCCTGTCCGCAATCCGCTCGTCCGCGTCGCTCGTCGCCCGCTGGTAGATGAGCGCGGCACGCATGTCGTCGTGCCCCATCCGCGCCATGAGGTCCTTGGTCGACATGCCCGCCTTCGAAGCCCAGATGTTCCCGGCGTGCCGAAGATCGTGGAAGTGCAGGCCTTTCAGACCCATCTGGGTCACGGTCTTGGCTCCCGCTGCCTCCGGAGATCGCTCAGCAGCTGGGGCTTTCCGCTGACGTCGACTACGTCGTTGAAGGCGTTCTGAAAGATTCCAGCACCGGCCAGGTCGTGAGCCCGCCCAGCGACCAGACGTTGACCGTCCCGGTGCGCTGGTTGCATCCGCTGCCGTGACCCGCCGGACGAGCCTTCCGCAGTCGGCTCACTCGCCGGCGGGTTGGGCCGGGCGTTCTCCTGGTCGGTTTCTGAACACGAATGTGCGTTGGGCTAGGAAGTTGAAGGTTGTCGCCACCGCTTGGGAGATCGCCCAGGCGAGCGTGATCTGCCAGGGCGAGTCCGGGAAGAGTCGGAGGGCCAGTGCATTCACCCCTCCGACCAGGGCGAAGGTCACCACGAGGACGACGGTCAGCGCTACGACCTCGCGCCGGTTTCGGCGCGAGGTGAACGTCCAGCGGCGGTTCACCAGGTAGACCGCAGTGCTTCCGATGATGAAGCTGAGGACTCGGGCCAGCTCGGGCCAAACCCCCGAAGCGAGGATCGAATTGAGGCTGCCATAGTCGACGACCGCGCCGCCGATCCCTACCAGGCCAAATCGGAACGCTTGTGAGAAGAAACTCAACCGCTTCGCCTGCCGCGGAACGCTCGCCGTGTTCGAAGTCAACGCCCCTCCAGAGGCAGCGCGTTCATGCCACAACCAGCCGTGACCGTACTACTGGACGCGGGTTGCCGGGTCGGCACGGGTCAGAGGTCGAAAACCACTCCGGTTTCGGACTTCAGGACGCAGCTGTTCGGGTAGGTTTCCGTGAAGCTCACGGGTTTTCCGTGCCAGTTGCCTTCGAGCTTCGCCGTGATGGGTTGGTACTGGAGGGTGCAGGCTTTCGACTGGTCCGGCGTCATCTGCCTGAAATCCGCTTGGACCGCTTCGAGTTCCGTGCACGCTTGCGCCGCGTGCGTGTGCGAGCCTCCCGCCGGGTGGCATTCGAGGACCGCGAAGCTGCGCGTCGAAGCGCCGCCCGTGTCCAGCGAGAGCCGGAGCGCGCTGGGGCCGTTCGCCGGGGCCGCCGCGACCGTCGATGCGGAGGCGATCACCGTTCCGGCGATCAGGGCCGACGTGAGCAGGGCACGACGCATTGGTTTCGCCAACACCGTTCCTCATTTCCAACGAAGGCCGCGGCTATGCGCAGCACTGGTCTCTGGAGATGCGGACCGTCAGCACAAGACACCCAATGCGCGCCAACGGTGTCTCGTGCTGACTCGGCCCGACCGGCGGGCTTGCGAAATCTAGGAGAATCCGCGTTTTCCGCGCCTACCGGTGAAGGTCCGCCGCAGCGGACGTGGACAACGGTACTGGACTACATGACGTGATGATCATTAGCCCGGACGGGTAACGCCAGGAATCCTTTTGCGGGAGCCGGTCAGAAGAGGCGGGTGCCGTTGGGGACCGGGTGGTCGAAGCCCGCAAGGACAACGCTGTCGCCCTCGTCCTTGGCACCGGTCACCAGGACCTCGGACTTCACACCCGCGATTCTCGTGAGTGCAGGAGCGAGGTCCCGGCCCGGCCCGGCCCGGCCCGGACAACATTCGTGAAACGGCTCCACGAAATGCCCGAACGGCCCAATTCACCAGCGGCGATCCCGCAACCCCGAGACGAACGCCACCCACTGCCGCCGGGGGAATATCAGCATGTCCCCATCCCGGTCCTTCGTATCCCGAACGCCGACGATGCCCGGCCCGCCCCCGACCTCAACGCAGTTTCCTTGTCCGGCGCTTCGGCTCGAATTCCTCCAGCCAACCTCGACGCACTCGGACTGGCTGCCGCTGTAGCTGGACTTCCGCCAGTTGATCGCGTTCATCAAGGCTCACCCTTCGCGTTCGTGCCGCCTCGCGTAGGTCGAGATGAGCTCCAGAGAGTCATCCGGTTCCAGCGCTGTCTGCCGCAGCGTAGACCGAGCTTGCACGAATGGGGCTACGTCGTCCGGGTCATCTAGTCCCTGATCAAGCGTGTTGGGGCGTGTCGTTGCGGGGTTGAGAAGGGGAAAGGCCTTATCTTGTTGGGGATTCGCGGCGCTTGGGTATGTCGCTTGCTCCACCAAGAAAGGCCTTCCGGGTGAAGAAGATATCGCATGAGCGGAGTCGTCGGAATATCAGCCAGGGTCGTCGGCGTGTCGCGGACCGGCACGCGATGGCGGGGCGGTGGGGTGTCCGGGACAAGCCGGTGTTCTCGGCGGGCGGGGTTCACTACGAGGTGGGCGACACGACCGATGTGACGGGGTTTGGTGGGTTGCCGGCGTTGCATGAGCTGGTGACGAAGCTGGGGCTGGTTACCGAGATCGACCAGCGGCTGCGGCTGTTGGTGCGGCATCTGCCTTACCACGAGTCTGATCATGTGCTCAATCTTGCGTACAACGTCGCCACCGGCGGCAAGCGGCTGGAAGACATCGAACGGTTACGCCATGATGTGGCGTATATGAATGCGCTCGGTGCGGATCTAATCCCCGATCCCACCATGGCGGGGGATTTCTGCCGCCGGTTCGCCGAAGCCGATGTGGTCACGCTGATGGAGGCGATCAACGCCGTCCGCCCGAGGCTGTGGCAGGGCCGGGGGCGGGATCTGCTGGGCCCGGTCGCCTACCTCGACATCGACGGCACACACGCCCCTACCGATGGGCAGCGCAAGCAGGGCATCGGCCTGTCGTACAAGGGTATCTGGGGTTACGGGCCGCTGATCATCTCGTTGGCCAACACCCGCGAAACGCTGTATCTGGTGAACCGGCCCGCCAACGTACCCAGCCACACTGGTGCCGCGGAATGGATCGACAAATCCATCGAACTCGTCACACCGCATGCGCCCCGGGTGTGCCTGCGCGGGGACACCGATTTCTCGCTGACCGAACATTTCGATTCCTGGGCCGCCAAGGTTGATTTCGTCTTCGGCATGGACGCGATGCCGGGCCTTCGCGCGCCGAAGCGCTGCCCGCCACGGCGTGGCGGCCGCTGGCCCGCAAGCCGAAGTACCAGACGTCGACCGGATCGACCCGCGCCCGCCGCCCCAACCACAAACAGCGGATCGTGACAGCCCGGGGATACACCAACCTGCGGCTGAACAGTGAGCATGTGGCGGAGTTCTCCTACCGGCCTGGCAAATGCCGCCGCGACTACCGGATGATCGTCCTCCGCAAGGACATCACCAAAGCCAAAGGTGAACAAGCCCTCTTCGACGAGATCCGCTACTTTTTCTATATCACCACCCGCACCGACCTCACCGCCGCGCAGGTCGTCGCCTGCGCGAACGAACGCTGCAACGACGAAAACAACATCGAGCAACTCAAAAAGGTGTCAACGCCCTCCGCGTCCCGCTTTACGACCTGGTCAGCAACTGGGCCTACATGGTCATCGCGGCACTGGCCTGGAACATCAAATCCTGGTTCGCCATGATGATGCACCGGAAAGCCCGACCGGCGCGCGTTCATCCGCATGGAATACCCCCGCTTCCTGCGTGAGATCGTCGAGATACCTGCCCGGGTCATCCGGCACGCCAGAACCACCACCATCCGATTGGTCGGCTACACGCGAAGTATCGGGTATCTCTTGACCGCCCGGGCCAACATTCACAGCGCCAACTTCGGGTAACGACCCCGCCCCCGGGCTCACACCGTCACAACCACACACCCCCGCCAGGGCGCCGACCGCGAGCCGACGCCCCCACCGACCGCGCCCACCATCAGCCCGCTACCGCCACCGAGAACGCAGCAACGATCAAAAACACGCCAGACAACCGGACCCGGGCACGCTCGGCCAGGCCCCCGCCCCCGCGACCACCCCAAAACACAACCCAAACACCAAGATCACGACCCACCAGCCCACAACACGCTTATTTTGGGTCTAGTCGTCCGGGTCATCTAGGAACGCTCCGCTACGACGTTGCTCCAGATGGACGACCGGACTGGAACTCACGAACTCCAGCAGGTGGAAGCCGCCGTCCAGCCCGGTGTGCTCACCAGCGGAGAACGGAATGACCCGGATCGCGATGTTGTCGCGAGCTGCCATCTTGACGATTTGGTCGAGCTGTTCTGCCATTAGCCGATTACTGCCCACCGCTCGGCCGAGCACGGCTTCGTCGAGGATCACTTCGTACTCAACAGGGTCCGGCTTGGTGAGTCCCTTGGCGTACTTGTCGAATAGCGATCAGCTGCTCAATGCGATCACTCGGCTCGACACCGAACGCCGACAGCAGAGCGCGAGAGTGCTCCCGTGTTTGCAGGAGGCCGGGGATACGCACATCGGCAACTGAAGTGATGTGAACTGCCCTGCTCTCGGCGTTCGCGAGCTCGGTCAGTTGGACAGGGACCCCGCCGCCGAACTCCCACCAAACCGGCTGGTCAAGTTCGCGAGCCATCTTCAGCAGCCGATCATGGGTTTTCCCGGCGACCGACAGTGCGTCCAGGAACAGTCGCACGTTCTCCAAAGTGAGGCCGCGCCGTGCTGTCTCAAAGCGACTGACCTTCGCCTCGGACCAACCCAAGGCATCACCGGCCTGCCGCATCGTCGCGCCAGCCGCGTTGCGTACCGCACGGAGCTCCTTCGCCAGCGCTCTGGCCCGAGGTGTGTCCTGCACGGACACAAGATTACGTGCAAAGCATTTCCAAATATTGCAAGACTTGCAGTATATCGATCAAGGGAGATCCCGATGTCTGACTACTTGACCTACGTCTGGCGCCCGGTCACGGGCGGTCGCCACGCGTTTCCCATCGCTGCAACGAAAGTCCCGGTCGAGGAGCGGGTGAAGGCGCGTTCTGTGGGGCGGAAGCGGGCGCGGCGGAGCTGCACGATCGGTCCGAAGTGGACTCGATTCGGGAGGACACCTGCATGCGTTGCTGACACACCCTCACCACCCGCCTGTGATCACCCGGGGAGGGCGCAATTTCGCGAGAAATTGACCGTCACCCGGGTGAACGCCAATTTCTCGCGAAATTGACACCCCTCGCCCAACCGAAGGAGAACCACCGATGTTCTGGATCCAGCTCAGCACGTTCGTCCTGTTCAACCTGCTGATCCTCGCCATGCTCGCCACCCAGTTGCCCGCGAGAACCATCGCGTTCTCGACCGGCCAGCACGCCGGAGGCGGCGAAGGCGCCTACACGGTCTGGCACCTCATAGCCGACATCGAAGCCGAAACCCGCGTCGCGGCCGAAGAACACCGGGTGGAACAAAAACATCCCCCCATACCACCGGGATTCCCCACCACAGATCCCGACGAGCCCACCGGGCGCCACCACCTGCGCGCCTGAACGCTCGTGAGTGATCCTTCCGGTTCTTACCGGAACAACCACTCACGAGACCTGACGGGCCGGTGACGTCTGGCAAAACAATGACTCACCCGTCTCGCCGGTGGCGAGTTCTGCGACCACGTCGAGGTGGCCGAGGTGGCGGGCGTATTCCTGCATCAGGTGGAACAGGACCCTCTCCAGGGTTGCCGGTTCCGCTCCTCTCCAGCGGGGGCCCGGTTGGCTCACCGCCGCTAGGTCCATGGTCCGCACGACCTCGCTGGTGTGTTCGCCCTCGGTCCGCAGACACGTCGTCAGGGACTCCCGGGTTTCCCCCGGGTCGACTTGCCAGCGACCGTTCTTCCAGTCGCCCCATTGGTTTTCGACCTGTCGGCCTTCGAACCCAATTCGATTCAGCGCAGTTCGACGTGGGTCAGGTGCTTGAGCAGTTCCAGCGGTGTCCACCCGGACGGCAGTCGGCTGCGGCGCAGGTCCGCCTCCGGCAGGGCCTCGACCTTCGCGATCGCGGTGGCGCGGAAGAAGTCGAGGTAGCCGAGGAACACCTCGAAACGCGACGACGCGGGCGCCGTCGGTTCCGGGAACGGGAGCATCCGGCGAGTATCCCCGTCACTGTGTGATCAGGTCCTCGGGGATCTGGGTGTCCGTGTTCATGGCCTCGAACAGTTCCGCGGCCTTCTTCTTGTCCCAGTTGTGCGCCGTGCCGTCGGTGACCGGGACCGTTGTCGTCACCACGCCGCCCGAGGAGATGCCGCGCATCGCCCAGGCCAGGGAGAGCAGGTCGCCCGTGCCGTCCTCGCCGAGCATCGTCAGGGCGTTCGCGCCGGTGTCCGCCAGGGCGTAGTCGGTGAACGGGTTGACCAGCGTCGTGAAGCTCGACGCTTCCGAAGCGAGGGCACCGATGAACTTGCGCTGGTTCGCGACGCGGTCCAGGTCCGATCGCGGCGTCGACTCGCTGTAGCGCATGCGGACGAAGGTCAGTGCGTCCGAGCCGTCCATCTGCTGGCAGCCAGCCTGGAGCGTCTGGCCCGTCTTGGTGTCGTGCATCTCCTCGTCCAGGCACATCTCGACGCCGCCGACCGCGTCGACGATCGCCGCGAACCCACCGAAGCCGACCTCGGCGTAGTGGTCGATGCGCAGCCCCGTCTCCTTTTCCACGGTCTGCGCCAGCAGCTGCGGGCCGCCGCTCTCGAAGGCCGCGTTGATCAGCGTCTTGCCGTGCCCCGGAATTTGCACCCGCGAGTCGCGGGGGATGCTTAGCAGCGTCGGGGCGGTCGAGTTGTCCGGCAGGTGCGCGATCATGATCGTGTCCGTGCGCTGGCCGGCCGCGTCGCCGATGTGCAGCCCGGCCGCCACCTCCGGGTCCAGTCCCTCCCGGCTGTCCGAACCCACGATCAGCCAGTTCGCGCCCGCCCCCGCGGCCGGTCTGCCCGGATAGTCCGGGAAGGCGTCGATTCGCCGGATCGAGGAATCGACGTGGAACCAGAGCCACCCGGCGAACAGCACCGGCAGCAGCACCAACGCGAGCAGCACCAGCACCAAACCCCTGCGGGCACGACGCCGATGCGGGGGGCGCTCGGCGGCGCGAGCGCTCCAGTCGTTCCGGAACTGATAGGTGTCCATACCCGCGAAGACGTCCCGCTGGCCCGAAAGTTGCTCATGTCCCATGAAATGGGGCGTCGGGACGGAACACGGCCTGCCCGATGGAGTAGTCGTACGCGCGATGGGGTGGAGCCTCTAGCGTCCTGGCGTGTGACTGACTCTTCCTCGCACCTCGGTGCGACAGCGGATGCCTATGATGCCGTCGCCGTCCTCTACACCGAATACGTCCGCAACGCACTTGACGGGCTTGCGCTGGATCGCGCGGTGCTCGCCGCGTTCGCCGAGCTCGCACGCAACACCAGCGCCGGGCACGTCGCCGAACTCGGGTGCGGCCCCGGACACATGACCGCGCACCTGCGGGAGCTGGGGCTGGACGTCTTCGGGATCGACCTGTCACCGGTGATGATCGACCTCGCCCGCGAGGCATACCCGCATCTGCGGTTCGAGGTCGGTTCCATGGACGCCCTGAACCTGCCCGACGACAAGCTGGACGGCATCGTGTCCTGGTACTCCATCATCCACGCCCCACCGCAGGACGTGCCCTCCTACCTTGCCGAGTTCCAGCGGGTACTCGCACCCGGCGGCCACCTCTTGCTCGCCTTCTTCGAAGCAGAAGGCGAGCCGGTTACCGCGTTCGACCACAAAGTCACGACCGCCTACCGGTGGCCGATCGACGACCTCGCGGAACTAGCCGGCGAAGCAGGATTCGCCGAAATCGGCCGGATGCTACGCGAACCGCGCGAGGACGAGCGATACCGCCGAGGCCATCTCCTCATGCGCCTGGACAAGCAACTCGGTTGATCACCTTTCCCGTGAAGGGTTGTCGGGTAGTCATGAGCAGAAGGCGTACGGCGGCAACGGTTGCAGTGCCGTGGAAGATTTACGCCCGTTTGCCGAAACGGGTGGTCAAGCCCTAGAGTGCCTTGACCGTTCGCTCGATTTCCGTTGCGGCGCCGGTAAATCTCCTGATCGAAGCCGGTGGGCCAGCCGCCCGCGCTGCCGCGGCGCTGGCGGTCGGCCCGCCCTAATCTTTAGTCCACACAGGACGGTTATCGCAGCCGCTTCGCGCGGAGGACGGTGTCGTGGGCGTGGTGGGTGCCGGGCGGCGGCGGGGCGGTTCGCGGGCGGGTTTCGTCGACCAGGACGGCCCAGTCGTCGTCGAGGAGACCGGCGATCTCGTGCGGGTGGTAGTAGTCGCTCGGGTCGAAATTGTGGTTGGTGCCCGGCGGGAGGTCGCCGGGATCGTGGCCAACGAACAGGAACGTGCCGCCCGGCGCGACGGCGGCCAGCAACCCGCGCGCAGCGGTGTGGTCGGGCTCGTGCCGGAGCGGGAAGTACTGGGCCGACACCAGGTCGAACGCGGCGGCGGGCGGCGCAGTGGCGCTCAGGTCCGCGCGCGTCCAAGCCACGCCGTGGCCGCCCGCCTCCCGGGCAGCGCGCTCCAGCGCCACCCGCGAGACGTCGACCGCGGTGACCTGCCAACCGCGCTCGGCCAGCCAGCGGGCGTCGGCGCCTTCGCCGCAGCCCACGTCGAGCGCCTGCCCCGGCGGCAGGTCCACCATCTCGCTGACGAGCACCCCGTTCGGCTCACCACTGAAGAGCTGCTCGCGGCTCAGGTACCGCTGGTCCCAGGCCTGCTGATTCGTTTCCGGCACTAGGCCGTGCCGGCTATCGCCCATGACGCGTTCGCAGTTGCGGGCTTCCGATTCGTTCGTGAACTGAGCTTCCCGTTGGGTCATCGCGACCACCTCCTGCGACCAACGTGCACCCACCGCGGCCAACTCGGCAAAATCCTTTGCGGAAACAGCAACACGCCCACTTGTCCCAATTTTGGGCTACTCGTGCTATGGCGTCGCGATCGACGGGATGTGCGGCTGGACCCGCCGGTACCTCGGTCACATCGAAGCCTCCCGCCGCCACTTCGAGCTGCCGGACCGGTAATTCCCGATCGTGACAGAAACCGCCGCCCTATCAGAGGAGAACGCCGATATCCCGGAAACCCCGTGCGCCGCGGTAGTTTCCCGGCCCCAACGGCAGGCGGGACGTCAATCGTAGTCGCGGTCGGGGTGATCGATCAGGTCGCGCACGGTCACCCGAAGTGCGTGGACCGCATGGAGGTCGGCTGTGCGTCCGCGGCGGGCGAGTTCGGACAACACGCCGCGGACATCGTCGCTTCCGGACTGGTCGCCGTGCAGGTCGGCGAACGCGACGAGGGCGGCCAGGTCGGGCAGGTGGTCGTCGCCGCGCCAAACCTCGGCGGTGGTGTTGACCAGCACTCGCATAGCGAGCGACCGGCAACCCGATTCTCCGCCCACCAGGGAGGGTCGTGGTTGTCCGCCGCAGAGCCGCAGTCCGTACGCCGCAGTCCGTACAACGTTTCGATGGTCCTCAGGTGCCTTGTCGTGCGCTGGACGCGCGATTGCTACCTGCGCGGAGAGTTCTTCGACCCGCTCGAGTGAGCGCGCCTGGGTTTCGGGGACCGCTTTGACGACGAGAACGGCGCCGACCTGCACGAGAAGGGCGGCCGCCTGCCGCGCCGATTCCCCCCGTGGCGTAACCGATTCCCGGCACGCGGCCGTCGACCTACCGTGGCCGCATGCACTCACCGATCACGGGCACGGCCGCTGGCGTGCCGTTCACCGCTCTGCCACCGGCCGACAACGGCCCCGCGCCGCTGATCGTCACCTGGCACATGCTTGATGCGCCGAGGTCGGACGCCGCGTTCGCTGCCGCGCTGCCGATGAACGACCTGCCCGCGTGGCGGGTGCACCTCGGAATGCCGATGTGCGGGGCGCGCATGGTCGACGGCAGCATGGCCGCCGGCTTGGAGCTGATCCGCAAGGACGTCCTGATGTCAGCTCTGTACCCGTTCGTCCGGCAGGCGTCGGAGGAGTTCCCGGCCGCACTGGCGTCGATCCGTGCGCAGCTGCCGGCCGATGACGGCCCGATCGGTGTGCTCGGCGGCTCGCTGGGCGGGGCCGTCGCGCTGCGGATCCTCGCAGGCACCGAGATACCGGTCTTCGCCGGTGCAGTCGTGAACGCCGCCATCCGGATGCGGTCCGTCGTGGACCTGTTCCCAGGCGACTACCCGTATGACGCCGAGTCCGAGAAAGCCGTCGACAGCCTGGACTTCGTCGCCGAAGCGGGCACCATCGCCGGTCGCGCGCCGCTGCTGGTCGTCAGCGGCGAGCTGGATCACCCGGCGCTGCGGGCCGACGCGTTGGATCTCGTCGACGCGTTGGGCGAACGGTCCGAACTGCTGTCGATCCCCGGGTTGGCCCACCCGCTCGCCGACGAGCCCGGCATCGAGCCCGCGCCACAGCTGCCACTGGCCCGCGAGGTGGACGCCGGCCTGACCACGTGGTTCCGACGCCACCTCACGAATGCAGGCTAGGCGGAGCCGGTGACCTGCCTGGTCGCGACGTCCAGCCGTGAGCGGTGCCCGCGCAGCAAGTCGGGCTGAGCCATCGCGGCGGCGGGTGCGCACCACCAACGGCCGATCGGGCACGCCGCAACGGGACTCGCGACCACACGAAGATCACGCTCACCAGGACGAGGACGGGCGTGCGCCGCGTCATGAGCAGGCGGCCGACCCAGCCGCCGGGGCTTTCGCTATGGGCTGACCGGCTGCGGCCCGCGACGCACGAGGTGGCGATTTCGCGCGAAATCGGCGTTGGCCACGCCTGGCAAGTGGCGATTTCGCGCGAAATCGCGCAGCCCCGGTTGCGGGCCGCGGTCGTGCTGTTGACCGGTGAGCTCCCGAGATGCCACACGGGTGGGGCATCGCCGCCCCTGTGGTCAGCGTCACATCCAGAAAAGTGTGCGGATTTCCGGCGGTGGCGTCGAGAACAGCGCGCCGGCTCCGTCCCTGGGGCACGATCGGCCCTAACCGGCCGCACAACCGAGAAGGAGCTCATTGTGAAGTACCTACTGCTCAAGCACTACCGAGGTGGCCCGACACCGGCTGTGGACCAGCCGCCGATGGATCAGTGGACTCCGCAGGAGGTCGACGCGCACATCCGGTACATGAAGGACTTCGCCGCCCGCCTGGAGGAGACCGGCGAGTTCGTGGACGGGCAGGCACTGGCTCCCGAGGGCACCTTCGTGCGATACGACGGTGCGGGACGCCCACCGGTGACCGATGGCCCGTTCGCCGAAACCAAGGATCTCATCGCGGGCTGGATGGTCATCGACGTGGAGTCCTGGGATCGCGCGGTCGAACTGGCCGGGGAGCTGTCTGCGGCTCCCGGGGTTGGTGGCAAGCCGATTCACGAATGGCTCGAGGTGCGGCCGTTCCTCACCGAGCCGCCCGCGGTGACCGAGTGAACGAGCCGCTGCTGCGGGAGCTCGTGCCTGCGGTGATCGGCGTCCTCGTCCGTCGCGGAGCTGACTTCGCCTCGGCCGAGGACGCCGTGCAGGAGGCCCTGATCCGGGCACTCGAAACCTGGCCGGAGGGGCAGCCACGCGACCTGAGGGCGTGGCTGATCTCGGTCGCGTGGCGCAGATTCCTCGATGCCGCCCGAGCCGAGAAGGCCCGGCGCGAGCGAGAGCTCGCAGTGGAGGCCGAACCACCCGGCGGCCCGGTGCCTGCCACGGACGACACGCTGCGCCTGTACTTCCTGTGCGCGCATGCCACCTTGGCTCCGAGTTCGGCAGTCGCGCTGACCCTGCGCGCGGTTGGCGGCTTGACGACCAGGCAGATCGCGACGGCATACCTGGTTCCGGAAGCGACGATGGCCCAGCGGATCAGCCGGGCCAAACGGCGCATCGCCGGGGTCCGGTTCGAGGAGCCCGGCAACCTGACGACCGTGTTACGAGTGCTCTACCTGGTGTTCAACGAGGGATACAGCGGGGATGTCGACCTGGCGGCCGAGGCGATCCGGCTCGCCCGCCAACTCGCCGCCCTCTCCGACGAGCCCGAAGCGGCCGGGTTGCTCGCACTCATGCTGCTGCACCACGCGCGCCGGGCTTCTCGCACCGGGCCCGGCGGTCGCCTGGTGCCGCTAGCCGAGCAGGACCGCTCGCTCTGGGACGTCGATCTGATCGCCGAAGGAGTGACGATCCTGCAGACCGCGTTGGTCCACGACCGGCTCGGCGAGTACCAAGCCCAGGCCGCGATCGCCGCCCTGCATGCCGACGCCAGCACCGCGTCCGAGACGGACTGGGTGCAGATCGTGGAGTGGTACGACGAACTGCTGCTCCTCACCGGCAGCCCGATCGTGCGGCTCAATCGTGCCGTGGCAGTCGGCGAAGCCGATGGACCACAGGCCGGCCTCGCCGCGCTCGCCGACATCGACCCCGCCCTGCCCCGGTACACCGCGGTGGCGGCATACCTCCGCGAACGCGCAGGCGATTTCAGCGACGCCGCCGACCTGTACGCCGAAGCTGCCCGCGCCGCCACCAGCCTGGCCGAACGCGACCACCTCACCCGCGAAGCAGCACGCGTGCGGCACCACGCCCGGACCTCACCACCGCCTTGACGGTCACCGATTCCGCCCCACCGGGCTCACTCCTCCCAAACCGGCACGAGGGGCAGGCCGCGGGCGGCACGCTCGTGGTCGACTGCGCGTTGGATCAGTTCCGTCTTGCGCTTGGTGTAGGCGAGTCCGTTCTCTTCCTCGGCAGCGACGCGCCGCTTCAGCTCTCCGTACTCGGCCGCCACCTCCGGATGCATCCGCAGGTGGTCGCGGAACAGCCGCTCGTTACGAGTGCCCCAGGTGTCGGCGGTAACGACATGCAGGTGGTGGCTGCGCCACCCGACGTCAGTGTTCCGGTAGTAGAACAACCGCTCGGTCATCCCGGTCTCCTGTGGCCGGTAGCCCAGCCGCTCCAGCACGGCTTCCCGGTCGGCGGTAACGTCGTCCAGCCTCGCAACCGACGCCATCAAATCGATCACCGGCTTGGCGGCCAGACCCGGTACGGAGGTGCTGCCCACGTGCTCGACGTTCAGGAACAGCCCGGGCACGGCGTCGATCAGCTCCGCGCTGGCTTGGGTTCCCTGTTCGGGCCAGGAAGCATCGTACTCCGCTATATCAATGGCCATCTGCGCATTTTAAGAACCGCGCCGCGACTGCTGGTCATGTTGTAGATGATCTCATCTGAAAGAGCACTACATGACCACACACCGTGATGTCGGATATGACATCCGTACGACATCGTTCGTGAGATTACGACGTCAACCGCGAGACCCTACAACAGCCTTGTAGGGTCTCACCGCTGGTGACCTGTCGATCTTCGTTGACTGCGGTTTAGTGGTGCAGACCGGGTGGGCCGGCGAGCGCCGTCAGGCCGGCTGTACCCGATCGTCGGTGTCGCGGGCGGCTGTGACCGTGCGACGGACGTAGTCGGCGTGCGCGAGAGGCACCTCGAGCAGTGCTGCGGGCACGTCCAGCAGATCGAGTACCTCGGCATGCCGGTCGGCGCACCGGTCGCTGAGCACGCCGCGCTGCGCCATCAGTCCCCGGATCCCCGCGCCGTCCAGCAGTCCCTCCGCCACCAGATGGTCAGCCAGGCCCAGCAGGCAGGTCACGGCGTAGAGGTGTCGCACGGTGTCGTCGACGTCGCCCCGGGAACGGGCCGTCCACCGGCGGAGCAGCAGGGCGGCGCAGCGCGCGTCGACCTGCGGTCGGCACAGTGCGCCGCGCTGCGACGTCCTCCAGCGCCGGAGAAGACGCTCCGCCAGCGCTTCCAGCAGGTCGATGCCGTGGCCACACGAGCGCAGGCCGTCCTCGGTGACGGCGGGCACGGTGGGAGAGGCGTCGTCAGTTGGCGCGTTTTTCGCGGCGACACGGACGCTCTCGTAGCACAGGACGGTGTTGTCGCCGCCGAAGGTGGTGTTGATCTCGCCGTCCACGCGTGCCGTGACGATCTCGTTGTGGCTGTGGAACCCGTGGCCCCCGCAGAGCTCCCGCAGAACGACCAGGGCCGCGTTGGCCGCCCACGAAGCGTGGGCCTTGGCCCCGGAGGTCAGTCCGTAAAGCGTCTGCCGGTGGCGAGCGACCGGCTCTGCCGCGTAGCGACTGGTCCATTCCTCGACGAGGTGCTCGGTCAGGTGGTGGAGGGCGAGTGCCCCGGCGACGACGGGCATGAGGCGTTCGCGGTAGTGCTGGTAGCTCAGGAGAGTGCTGCCGAAGGTCTCTCGGTGAGTGCTGTAGCGAAGAGTGATCGCCGCGCAGCGCCGCAACACCCCGGCCGCTCCCGTCACGGGGAAGATGCGTTCCTGAGAGAACGTCTCCAGGCAGCGCAGATAACGCGCTCGCCTGGCGATCTCGGAGACGTACCTGCCGGAGTCATCGATGTGCGCCCAGGCGCTCAGTAGGGAGTCCGGCGGAATCCGGTACTGATCGAAATGGATCATTCCCGTCTGGTTCCCCGCGATCCCGCCCTTGGGGTCGGCACGGCGAATGCGCACGCCGGGGAACGGCAGCGCGCCTTCCGTCGGCCGCAGCGGTACCCGGAACCAGTGGTGGCCCTCGTCGGCACCGTCGACCACCAACCGGGCGAGGAGCATCGCGTGCGTCGCGGAGAACAGGCTGTTGCCGATCCAGTACTTCGCCGCGTCATCGGTCGGTGTCATCACGCGCAGCGACCGGTCCTCGTGCCGGTAGTGGACTTCCGTCCCGATGGACAGGAGGTTGGTCCCCCGGCCGATCTCGGTCACCGCGAAGGCGTACACCCGCTCCATCCGATCGATCTCGTCGCGGTACTCCGCCAGCTGTGCGGGACTGCCGTGCGAGAGCAGTGCATTGCCGGCCAGTTGCTGGTTGCCGATCGTGGAGACCAGCGAGATGTCGAAGGCGCTGACCCAGCCCAGGGTGCGCACCAGGTCGGGGAACCGGGTTTCCCGGCTTCCCCCGCACCAGGCCTCGCTCCCCACCAATCCCTTGGCGTGCAATGCCTTCGCGCGTTCGACCGTCAGGAGCATCAACTCGTCCACCCCCAGTTCGTACCGGGCGAGCGGATCGAAGAGGGGCTCGTCGAGAAAGGCGGTGACAGGCGCTCCGGGTTCGGGCACCGTCATTTCTCCTGGCCGTGCGGCCGGGCCGTCGTGCCGGGTTTGGCGACGGGCAGGTCGTGGCGGGTCAGGTGCAGGGCCTTGAGGGTGGGAGCCACGATGTCGCGGAGGTAGACCTGGCCGTTGATGCCAGTGGAGCGCATGAGGGCGGTGCGGGCATCGGGGTCCGGGAGGAGTTGTTCCGCGGGCATGCGGAACGTCCGCAGGACATGTGCCAGATCGGCCAGGGTTCCTTCTCGGTCGTCGTCGAGCAGGAGGGCGACCATTTGTTGGTAGAACTTGGTGTGGGCCATCTCGTCGCGGCCGATGAGGCGGTAGATGTCGGCGAGGACCTGGTGATCGGTCTCCAGGGCCAGGGTGCGCTGGGAGCGGTAGACCACGAAGGTGGTGAGTTCCTGAATCATGCCGTAGATCAGCATTTCGCGGGGACTCTCGTACGGGCGCTCCCAGCGTTTGGCCAGCACGGTGTCGGCGTAGTCGTGGAGTTGTTCTTCAGTGCGCTGACCGCTGCGATGCAGGTACTCCCGCAGGGCGAGGGAATGCTTGGATTCCTCGTACCCCCAGTTAGCCGCGAACCAGGCCTGGGCGTAGTTGCGGCCGAAGAGTTCCAGGTGGGCGTTGAGATAGTCGGGGAGGAACATCTCCACGCCGCAGAACGTCTCGGCGTTGGTGGCAAGTTGCGGATCGCTCTTCGACCTGTCGAGCACGTCCCAGTCGATGTCGTTGAACAGATTCCACCTGCGGGTGCGCTCGGCGTTCTCGAAGAACGTCATGTAGGTGCGGTGGAAGGATTCGCGCAGATCCCTGTTCATGAGGCGGTCCGGTTCGCGAGTTCGGCGGAAATCAGGTCGCACAGCCCTCGGACATCCGTCACGGAGTAGAGCTTTTCGTCGGGCAGGCGGACGTCCAGCTCCGTCTCGGTCCAGGTGACGAGCTCCAGCAGCTGCAGGGAGTCGATGCCGGCCGAGTGGAGGTCGGATTCCGGGGTGAGCGGGGGTCGCTCGGCGGCCGTGATCTGGCGCAGACCACGGCCGAGGAGGGCCAGCAGGTCGTCCTGTGTCATCGGGATTCCCTTTCCTGTGCGGTAGTACCGGTGTTCCGGGAGACGGTGTGGGTACCACCGCCCTGTTCGACGGCTGTGGGCCGCAGCGCTTTCACTCGGGATCGTCGACCCGGCGCAGGCACCACTGGGAGAGGGTCATGTGCCGGCGGGCGAAGGAGTTGACGCAGCAGGTCAGATAGCGGTCATAGGTCTCGAAGAGATCGTTGCCCCAGCGGTCGCGGATTTCTTCTTCGTGGGCGCGCAGCCGGGTGCGCCAGTGGGTGGTGGTCCGCTCGTAGTCCTCGCGCCTGGTGCGCAGCTGCATGACCTCCCAGTAGGGACCTACGGCCATGATGATGTCCTCGGCACGGGGCGTCATGCCCCCGGGGAAGATAGTCCTGCCGAGCCACTGGAGCTCCCGCGCCTCCTCGGGACGGCGGGGCAGGCGGTCGCGCAGCCCGGTCTGGAGCGCGAAGTGGGTGCCGGGGCTGGTCCACGTCCACGCCTTGTGGAAGTAGTCGCGGTAACGCGCGACAGCGCGGCCCGCGCGGGCCTCTTCGGGAGTGCAGACGTGCTCGATCATGCAGATGGACTGCACCGCGTCGAAGGTGTGGGACGGCGTGAAGTCGCGGTAGTCGACGCAGGAGACGCTTACTCCCGGCATGTCGCGGCGCAGGATCTCGTTGTACTGGGCTTCGGAGAGGGTGATGCCGTGCGCCTGGGCGACGTGGCGTTCCTCGGTGAGGTAAGCGAGGTTGTTCCCCCAGCCGCAGCCGATGTCCAGCACCCGGCTCTGCGGTGTGATGCGGGCGAAGTCGTGCAGAATGCCGAGCTTGGCGAGCTGGGCGGTGTCGAGGTCGTCGGTGTCGTCGAAGACGCCGCAGGTGTAATTCATCCGGCTGTCGAGCCACAACCGGAAGAACTCCGGATCGAGGTCGTAACTGACGGCTATGTCAGCCCTGCTGGACATGGAGGGCACCTTCCAGGTACTGACGGCGGGTTTCCTGCCGCCGTGGCTTTCCCGAGGTCGTTTTGGGGACGGTGCCGGGCCGGACGGCGACAACGTCGTGGACGGGAATGCCCAGAGCGGCGGCCACCGCCTCGCGCAGGGCGGGGGCCAAGCTGGGGGCGGCCGAGGTGCGGCACTCGGCGACGATCACCAATTCCTCGGACTGCGGACCGGGGCGGGTGCAGGCGACGACGCCGCCCGCGCGGACGCCGGGAACGGTCTCGGCGAGCCACTCCACGCGCTGTGGGTCGATGTTGCGGCCGTTGAGGATCAGCAGATCCTTAACGCGTCCGGTGACGAACAACTCCCCTTCGGCGAGGTAACCGAGGTCTCCGGTGCGCAGCCAGCCGCCCGGCAGGAAGGACGTGCGGGTCTCCTGTGGAGCCGCCACGTAGCCGCGAGCGACGGAGGGGCCACGCACCCAGACTTCACCGACGGCGCGCTCACCGAGGGCGTCGCCGTGGGTGTCGCGGATGACGATCTCGTTGCCCGGCAGGGGTGGTCCGCACCCGACGAGGGTGCTCACGCCGTCGGCAGGGTCCGGCAGCCCGGCCCCGCTGTCGGCGGGGTCTGTCTCACCGGTGGGATCCGCGCCGACGGGGGTGGCCTGCCCGGCGGACAACGCGGCCGTCCGGACATGGTCCACGCGGTACGGGCGATCCGGTGGGGAGAGTGTGACCGCGAGGGTGGCCTCGGCCAGCCCGTAGCACGGCATCAGGGCCTCGGGAGCGAGGCCGGTGGGGGCGAAGGTACTGAAGAACCCTTCCAGCACCGAATGGTTGATGGGCTCGGCGCCGCATCCGAGCACGCGCACGTGGCCGAGGTCCAGGGCAGCGGTCTGCTCGGCCGAGGTCCGGCGGGCGCTCAGCGCGAAGGCGAAGTTGGGCGCGAAGCTGATCGTGGCGCGTCGTTCGGACATCGAACGCAGCCAGAGCCCAGGATCCCGCACGAAGAAGCGGGTCGGGATGAAGGAGACGGGGACCCAGGCCAGCAGGGGTGCCAGCACGAATCCGACCAGTCCCATGTCGTGGTGGAGTGGGAGCCAGGAAAGACCTCGGTCGATGGCCGGGTCGCTGCGCAGGCCGTCGTGCATGATGGCCCGGCCGTTGGCGAGTACCGCTGCTACGCGCGCCGGGACGGCACGGGGATTTCCGGTACTGCCGCTGCTGAACTGCAGGTACGCGGTCGCGTCCGGCTCGGGGTTGTGGGGTGGTGACTCTTCCGGCGGCGCGGCGACGATGCTGTCGAGGGCGACCGGCCTCCCACTGTCCGCTGGCGGTTCGGTGTCACCTCGCAGCGCGATCACCTGGGGCTGCGCGGTACGCGCCATCGCCGTCACGTGGGCGCTCCACGCGGCGTGACGCCCCGCCGCGGGAGGCGGTGGCAGGGGAACGGGGACCACGCCAGCCCACAGGGCGCCGAGGAAGGCCGGGACGAAGACGTGCGGGTCGGTCGCCTCGACGGCGACCCGGTCGCCGGGCCGCAGGCCAGCCTCGCGCCACCCCCGTGCGGCCGACTGGACGCCCCAGAGGAGGTCGTGCCGGCTGACCGCGGTCCATTCGCCGTTTTCGCGAAGGTATTCATGGGCGGGTCGGTGGTCGTTCTCGTAGCCCGCCAGGACGTCGGTCACCCAGGCTTCGCGTATGTGCCGCCGACCCTTTTCTTCGCAGTCAATGGTCAATTATCCAGCGCTCCCCCGGTCGGGACTCCAAACGCGCGGCCACTTTCGCCGGGACATCGTGACCCGCGGAACAGCCGGAGCCGATGACGCGTAGCGTGTACCACGCAGCCGCTAGTCCACAGCGTCGATGTTGGACAGGATGAAAAAACAGGCACAGAGCAGACCCTGCGCGATCAGCCATACGTGTATGTCCTTATGGGACATACTGCGTCGTGCTCAGGCTGTACCCGCAGACATTCGCGGTGTGCGCGCCGATCGCCGGTCGGGCTCGAGGTCGGCGAGCGCTCCGGCGGAGGCAAGGGCTTCCATCTGGGTGTGGTGAGCACGGGGCGAGCGAGGTGGTGATGGTGCCACGGTGGATCCGCGCCCCGTGCAGGGGGCGTCGGCGATGAGCGACCGCGGCGAGTAGAACCCCATCGGCTGCACCCGCTACAGCGCCGCGCAAAAACGGGCCGGAAAATACAATGCGAGCCAGCTGCTGGAGAACATCAGCAGACGTTGCGACACCACGTCCCGGGTACTGTCATCGGCCATCTGGCGATGACAGGACAACGGATTTCCGCAGTATCTGATCAAATGATCGGACGCCTATCAGCTAAATGCGGAAATGGTCATTCTTGCGCGGCAGCTCCAAGAACGGCCGACAACCCGATTCTCAGTCCGATGCCCAATTGGAGGTTCTCGTCGTTCCTGACGCCTTGGATGGCTTGCGAGCTGGTCGTTCGACGAGGTTTCTCATTGTCGTGGCGCGTGGGTTTCCTCGCCGGTTTGGCGCTTTCAGGACCTCGACTTTGGACGGCGCCTTGACGTCCACCACCATGACACTGCCATCAGCGTTGACGAGCAGGATGTCGGGCACATGCCTGCGGATTCCGGCTCCATCCGGCCCAGCAAGCTGGAAGGGTTGCGCAGCCAGAGCGATCACGTCGCGGTCGAAGTCCGCCAGCATGATCCGCGCCAGCTCCAGGCGGCTCTCATACACCACGAGACCCTCGACCGTCGAGGAGTAGTACCAGCCCGAGTAGTGACGCCTGCCCTTGTACCAGCGGAACTCGCGAACGGGCAGTCCGCTCGCCATATCGTCCACCACGACCCGATCCAAGGTCGTGTGCTGGAACTCGCCGTCGCAGCGCCGGTAGCGCACCCGAGCCTGGTCCACGCCGTCCTTGCGCACGAAAGCCATGCCGTCAATACGGCGGCAGCAGAGAGCACCAAACCGCTAACTCCACACGGGTGATCTCCACAGTCCGGTAGGTGTGGTGCGGCTGTAGTCGCTGTACACCACGCGTACAGCGACCACCGCGCCCCGCCCCGAAGAGGCGGTCTCACCGCTCACCAACCGACGTCCCGGTGGCACGGCTCCCCTTCGGCGGCCTACGCTTCGTCGTCCCGCCAGTCGTCGATGTCCATGTTGCCCAGCGCCAGGTTGACCACCATGCCCCCCACGACCTCGGGGTCCACCCGGAAGGCGAACCCGACCTGGTCTACCAGAGGGACCACCAGGACGCGGTGCCCGGGCTCGCGCATCGTGGTGGCGTCAGCGATCAGCACCACGTCGGAGATCATCTCTTCCTCTTCCGTGTCGCTGTCGCGGACCTCCGCCATCACCTGCTCCGGCGTGGCGCCGGCAAAGGCCGGATCGTCCACGAAGTCGACGTAGTCGCTGAAGTCGTCGATCACGTCGTTGTGGCCCCGGCCCGGGCGGCACACGCGCTCGACCAGGGAGGTCCAGGCCGCATCGTCGGTGAAGTCGGTGCGCACGAGCAGATCGTTCTCTTGGATGAGCGGAGGCAGCTCGCGGGCCGGCCGAGTGTAGCGGGGCGGGGCCTTCAGCGACTCCAGTTCAACTCCCACGGGGTCAAGGCAGAGGTCCTCCTCGTCGCGCTCCTTGTCCTCCGCAAGGAGCCACTCCACCTCGGCGGGAGCCGTGTCCGTGAAGTGGTTGATGGTGGAGTCCAGGTTCGGACGATGCAGCACCAGGTAGGTCATGGCTGTTTGACGCGGAGTGATCCAGAAGGCGTAGCCGTCGCTGCCGCAGAAGGCCAGCAGCGGGCGCCAATCCGCATTGCGCACGGTGCGGTCGTCGGTCAGCACCACCAGGTCGGGCACCCAGATCCCGGGCCGCTCCAGGGCCGCGGAGACATCCTCGGAGGTGGCGCCCCGCCACGCGGGATCCTCCGCCACGATCAGGCGCCGGGGAATCGACTCCCGCGCCACCGCATCGGCCGCGTCCCCTTGATCGGACCGGTACATGCCGGGGAGCTCGCCCATGCGCCAGAGCACGTCTTCCCAGACGTCGTCGTCGCTGTCGGTGCGCACCAGCAGGATCCCGGGCACACGGGACTCACCGTCGTCGGGGGGTAAAGGAAGCGGAGGACGCATCAGCAGACACCTCATCGAATCGGGGACGAATCCCCGTAGTCCTAACACCAGGCGACGACAAACCCTCGTCGGCGTCGCTTGCCGTGCGCAACTGCAGTCCGCTGTATTCACGCAGGTAGCTGCGCCATTGCTGCTGCCCGCACCGACACGAGGCCCGAAAAACTGAACTCGCGAGTGCACAGAGCACGCCGGGCGTGACTGTGGTGGAACGTCACTTCAACCCGTCAAAGTCAGCCGCCGCTACCGCATCGACACCGACGCCCGCATCGCCGAGCTGCCCTTGCTGGCTGGCGCAGCGCCTCACCGCCCGGCCGGTCTCCTCGACAACACGCTGATCGTCGATGTAGCCCGGCACCACGATTTACAGGGGCAGGGATTTACGCCGAGTTTTGGCTGGTCGTCCGCTGTTGTAGTCGGTGATGTAGCCGGTCGGTTCATGCCAGTGCGCGGACCACGGATGTTCTTTCACGCCTTGCACGAACCGTTTCAGCGTCTCGACCTCGTCGTCGGTGCGATCAAGGTTGCTGCCGGCGACGTTGACCAGCAGAACGATCTCGTCCTTGTCGTGGATGTCGCAGGACTGGAGCTCATTGGACGCGCAATAACTCGATCAAGTCGCAGCATTTAGAACCTGTTCCATCAATTCCATGATCATCTCTTTCTCCTGATTCTTCCCCGCATGAACACAACACAGGGGATGCGTCAGCCAGCGCGGTTCGGCACCACGACCTGCCACAACTGCGACGGAGGCGATTGGGACGAACGCGAAGACGACCACCGCAACATGTGCGGAGGAACGGCACGATCTGACAACTCAGGCGCCACCGGCTAGCCGACAGCACCCTCGATCGTTGTCGGCTAGGACCTTTCTCATCGATCCGACGCAAGCGACAAGTAGGCGACAAGCTATTTGAGAAAGCGACATCAGAGCCGAGAACCTACACCCCGCGGCTACTCCTGGGCCATGTCGACGAAGCGGCTGTAGTGCAGCTGGTGGGCGACGGTGATCGTGGCCGTCGGGCCGGCACGGTGCTTGGCCAGGATCAGGTCCGCCTCGCCCATCCGCGGGTCGTCCCGCTCGAACGCGTCCGGCCGGTGGATCAGGATCACCATGTCGGCGTCCTGCTCCAGCGAACCACTCTCACGCAGGTCCGACAGCTGCGGCCGCTTGTCCGTTCGCTGTTCCGGGCCTCGGTTCAGCTGGGAAATCGCGATCAGCGGGACTTCGAGTTCCTTCGCCAGCAGCTTGAGGTTTCGGGAGAACTCCGAGACCTCCTGCTGACGGGACTCGACGCGCTTGCCGGACGTCATCAGCTGCATGTAGTCCAGGACGATCAGCTGGATGTCGTGGCGCTGCTTGAGCCGGCGGGCCTTCGCACGGATCTCCATCATCGTCAGGTTCGGCGAGTCGTCGACGTACAGCGGCGCCTCGCTGATCTCGCTCATCCGCCGCGCCAGCCGCGTCCAGTCGTCGTCGGTCATCCGACCACCGCGCATATCGCCGAGCCGGATCCGGGCCTCGGCGGAGAGCATGCGCATGACGATCTCGGTGCGCCCCATCTCCAGCGAGAAGATGACGCTCCCGAGCCCATGCTTCACCGACACTGACCTGGCAATATCCAGACCCAGCGTCGAGTTGTGAGTCGGAATCATCGACCGGCTGGCCAGATACAGGTGATCCGGTGAATCCACCTCCACGCACCGAACCGGCACGCTCGCCACCGGCCGCACGTCAGTGATGAAGCGAGTGCCGACCATCCTCGGGGTACGCGCGTTGCGCTCCTTGTGAACCAACTTCTTGCGGTTCAGCCGGAAAACATCGTCCTGGGTGGTGAACGTGAGCGTGAAGGCCGTGGACGATGCTTCCGTTCGGCCACGGACCTTCTTGGTCGTCGACGTGCAGCGATAGCCGAGGCCGACGACAAGTTCGTATGCATCGCGTGCAAGTCGCTCACTGGTCACGCTGAACTGAACGGATCCGCTCGGTGCCACCGTGCCGCCGGTGTCGAGGAGACCCGCGAGAACGGCGCGGCGTTGAGATTCGGAACCCCGGAGGTACTCGGCCGGGATGTGCTTGTTGCCCAGCACTCCCATCGTCCGGAGCAGGGCCTGAACAGTTCCGCGCTGATTCCGGCAGGCCTGGCACTGGCGCAGCCCGCACGTCGGTTTTCCGCAGTCCGGACACGTCGGCTGCGGAACCGGTTCAGAGATGAGGCGGGCCTTGCCACCGCAGCTCCTACCGCAGGTCCGCACTTGACTGGTCTCCGGCACGAACGTGGCACCGCAGACGACGCACGTTCGTTCGGCAACCAGCTCGGGCTCGGGAAACTGGATCCTGTAGTAGCGGTCGTGCACCAGCGGAGCGCGGTAACCCTCCGCTTCGACGTACATCGCGATCTCGGGGTCCGCGCTCGTGAAGGCCGCCGCCATCGACGTGCCATCACCCAGCCAGACGCCCAGCACGTAGGGCGCGATGGGAAGATCCCGTTCCTGCAAGTCGAGTGCCTGTGCGGCGTTCACCGAGTGGTTGAGCCGTCGATCGGCCGTGTTGCAGCGCAGGGTCGCCGCGATTTCCTCGGTCGCCCGCACTTCCGCGAAAGTTCGCTGGTTGCGGGTGCGGTTGTATCCGACCGCGGCGGCCTGAGCCGACTTCCGCGACGCGCGAGTGTCGGTCAGCCACTGGTGTTGGGCATCGGCGGTGATGATCGTGCCGTCGGAGAATTCGACCTCGTAGCAACGGCGGTCGTGCATCACCTCGGTTGCCCCGACAACCTTGGTCGGCTTGCCGTCCGCGCCGATCAGGTAGTCCCCGACCGCTACCTCGCCCATCGTCGTCCAGCCGTCCGGGGTCGGCAGCGGCGTGTCCAGCGACAGTGCCTTCCCAACACCGGGACGCGCCGCGATGATGATCATCTGGCCGGGGTGGAGGCCGTTGGTCAGGGCGTCGAGGTCGGCGAAGCCCGTCGGGATGCCCTGAGACTCCCCGCCGCGGGAGGCGATGGCGTCGATCTCGTCCATCGTCGGCTGGAGGAGCTCTTCGAGGACGTGGTAGTCCTCGCTGGCCCGGCGTTCCGTCACGTCGTAGATCGCGGACTGGGCCCGGTCGACGACCTCTTCGACCGCCGCACCCTCGGAGCCGTGGTAACCGAGCTGCACGATCCGGGTGCCCGCCTCCACCAGGCGGCGCAGGATCGCCTTCTCCGAGACGATCTCCGCGTAGTAGCCGGCGTTCGCGGCCGTGGGCACCGTGGCGATCAGGGTGTGCAGGTACGGCGCGCCGCCGACCTTGAGCAGCTCCTGGCGGCGCTCCAGCTCGGCCGACACGGTGATCGCGTCCGCCGGTTCGCCGCGTCCGTAGAGGTCAAGGACGCAGTCGTAGATCGCCTGGTGCGCCGGCCGGTAGAAGTCGTTGGGGCTGAGCACCTCGACGACGTCCGCGATGGCGTCCTTGCTCAGCATCATGCCGCCGAGCACGGACTGCTCCGCGGCGAGGTCCTGCGGGGGCTGCCGCTCGAAGGTTCCGCCGCTGGACCCGCCGTCGTCGGCGAAGTACGGATCCTCCCGCTCGTCGGGCACCGCCACCGGACCCGTCACCTCCTCCGGCGCCAAGACGATCACGCGTGTCGGCGCGACCGCCCGCGCGCGAAGCTAGATCGCCCGCTCGGAGCAAGCAAATCAAGCTGTGGACAAAGCTCGGGACAACCTGTGGATAGATCGAATCGAGCTGGGGATAACTCGCGTCAGCCGTCCGCATGGCTGGGGACAACTTGGGGACAAGTGGGCGTGATCGACAACAAACCCCAGGTCAACAGCTGTGCGCAGGCTGTGGAAGAAATCCGTGGAAAAGTCCCGGCGTGTCGTGCTCGTCGGCGTGTCGGAATCGGCGGGGCTCGGCAACCGCCATGACCGCCGGTGCGCACACCGGACGCAGCATCGTCCACCCGTCACACGAATGTCGGAGTGGACGATGCTGCGTTGTGGAAACCGGTACTACCGGGTCACTGCTCGCCGGCGACCTGGACGCTGACGTTGGCCGTCACGTCCGGGTGTAGTTGCACGTCGACGATGTGCTTGCCCAGCGACTTGATGTGGCCGCGCAGCGAGACCGAACGCTTGTCCAGGCTCGGGCCACCGGCCTTGCGCACCGCGGCGACGACGTCGCCGCTGGTGATCGAGCCGAACAGCTTGCCCTGCGAGGACACCTTCGCGGTCAGCGTGACCGAGCCCAGGTCCTTCAGCTGCTGCTTGAGCTCGTGGGCGTGCTCCAGGTTGCGCACCCGGCGGTTCTCCTGCACGCGGCGGATCGTTTCGATCTGCTTCTGCGCGCCCTTGGTGGCCACGATGGCCAGGCTGCGGGGCAGCAGGTAGTTGCGCGCGTAACCGTCCTTGACCTCGACGATGTCGCCAGACTCGCCGAGACCGGTCACGTCAGCGGTAAGGATGATCTTCACGACGTGTCTCCTTCCGGATCAGCGAGCGGTCGAGGTGTAGGGCAGCAGAGCCATCTCGCGAGCGTTCTTCACCGCGATGGCGACGTCGCGCTGGTGCTGGCTGCAGTTGCCGGTCACGCGACGGGCACGGATCTTGCCGCGGTCAGAGATGTACTTCCGCAGCAGCGTCGTGTCCTTGTAGTCGATCTGCGCCGCCTTGTCCTTGCAGAACACGCAGACCTTCTTCTTCGGCTTGCGCACGGGCGCCTTGGCCATCGGTCTTCCTCCTGAGCGAAAACTTCGTAAGCGTTGCTGCGCCGTTTAGAACGGCGGCTCGTCGCTGAACCCACCACCGGAACCGGCGGGCGGCGCGGAACCCCACGGGTCGTCGGCCGGGGGACCGGACGGGCCCCCGCCACCGCTGAAGCCACTGCCGCCGCGGCTGACCTTGTTCACCTTGGCGGTCGCGTAGCGCAGGGACGGCCCGATCTCGTCGACCTCGAGCTCGACGACGGTGCGCTTCTCGCCTTCCTTCGTCTCGAAGGAACGCTGCCGCAGCCTGCCCTGCACGACGACCCGCATGCCGCGGGTCAGCGACTCGGCCACGTTCTCCGCGGCCTGCCGCCAGATGTTGCAGCGCAGGAACAGGGCCTCGCCGTCCTTCCACTCGCCGGACTGGCGGTCGAAGGTCCGGGGCGTGGAGGCCACCGTGAAGTTCGCGACCGCGGCACCCGACGGGGTGAAGCGCAGCTCCGGGTCGGCGGTCAGGTTGCCGACCACCGTGATTACCGTCTCACCAGCCATGACCTGGGACTCCAGTCTGGTCGTTTAGCGGAATCGGGCAGGTCAGGCGGACGCCTGAGCGGCGCGGGCCTTGGCGGCGCGCGCGGCCTTGCGGGGCTCGACGATCTTTCGGATGACCTTCGTCCGCAGGATCGACTCGTTGAGGTTCAGCTGCCGGTCCAGTTCCTTGATGGTGGCCGGCTCGCTGTTGAGGTCCAGGATGACGTAGATGCCCTCGGCGTTCTTCTCGATCTCGAACGAGAGACGCCGGCGGCCCCAGACGTCGACCTTCTCGACGGTGCCACCGTCGTTGCGGACAACGTTGAGGAAGTTCTCCAAGGACGGAGCGACGGTGCGCTCGTCCAGGCTCGGGTCCAGGATGACCATGAGCTCGTAGTGACGCATGAAGACCATTCACCTCCTGTGGACTCACGGCCACGGGCTCTCCGTGGCAGGAGGGTCGTTCGCGTCGACGAACTGGACAAGGCTAGCAAGCGGCACCGACGGCACCGGCATCACCCCTGCTCCGCCATCCGCCGCTCGTGGTTCCGCAATTTCCATTGAAATCGAAGGTCCGATTTCCATTGAAATTGCGGAACCGGAACCGGAACCGGAACCGGGGCCAGGGCCAGGGCCGGAACCGGGTAGGGCCGGGGCCGTTACCGCGGCTCGGGGTGGGATGGGTGTCGGGTGGGGTGGGTGTGTGGATGTGTCAAGTGGGGTGGGTGTGTCGGGTGGGTCGGTGCCGCAGGCCGGGGTCAGTTGCGGCGGAGGACCCAGCTTCGGACGAGGGCCGCGGTGACCACCGCCAGCGAGATCGCGGCGAGCAGCACCGGGGCGGCGACCCGCTCGGTCACCTCGGTAGGCAGCGCCTCCGCCCTGCCCGCAGCGCGGATCTCCTCCTGCTGCTCACGGGCCTTCTGCTGCTCCTGGGCCTGCTTCGCTAGGTCGCCGACGTTCGGGGTCGGGCCGGGGACCTGGCCGTAGCGGGCCTGGCCCCACGGCGGCGATCCCCCCTGGAGGTCCCGCAGGCTGGGCGGCAGGACGCTGATCTCGGCCGGTGCCCCGATGCTGGGGGTCAGGGTCGGTTCCGGCGTCGTGACCACCGGTGGCGGCGTGGTCGGGCTCGGCGGCTGCGTCGCGCTGGGTTCGGGCGTCGGTGGCTTCGACTTCCCGGGGGTCGGCTGCCCGGACGACGGTGGCGGCTGTTCCTCCGGGCGCTCGGCCTTGACCGTGAGGGCGTTGCCGAGGCTGACCAAGTTGGTGAAGTACCAGGTCACCGCGTCGACCTTGTCGGCGGGCAGCCCGATCTCGGCGAGCCGTGGCGCGGCGGCCTTGGCGATGTCCTTGCCGGAGTAGAAGGTGCGGCCCTCGGGCGCGGTGCCGAGCGAGATCGGCGTGAGCTCCTTGAACCGTTCCGCGGCGTCGGCGGCCGGGCCGAAGGCCAGCGGCATGGCGAGCAGCACGGCTTCGCGGACCTTGAAGTCCAGCGTCGATGGCGCGATGGTGATCTGCTGCCCTGGGACCGCATTGACCGTCGCCAGGGGCTGGTCGACGAGCAGCGGATCGGCGGCGTTCGCGATTCCCGCGCCGAGGAAGGTGCTGGCGGTGATGACGAGGCCCACGAGTCCGGCGGACACGGTCCGGCCGAGCGCGTTCGACCGGTACAGCGGATCGGGTTTCCCCCGTGCGCCCATGGCTCGCCTCCCCAAGGCAGTGCGAATGCCGATCACTCTCTCAAGATTAATAACGCGTGAACACCGCCGTTGGTGACGCCCGGCCCGAGAAACGGAACGAATTCTCGCGCTGTGGGATCGGGGTGGGATCGGGTGGGCGATCCGCTGGTCAAGCCGACGGGAGGCGGACCCACCCGCCGCCTAGACTTCGGGTATGCGTATCGGCGCCCACGTTCGCGATGATGACCCGTTGGCCGCCGCCGCCGAGCGCGGCGCGGAGGTCGTGCAGTTCTTCCTGTCGGACCCGCAGGGCTGGAAGGCCCCGAAGCCGCACCCGCAGGCCGAGCAGTTGCGGGACAGCGACGTGGCGGTGTTCATCCACGCGCCGTACGTCATCAACGTGGCTTCGCTGAACAACCGGATCCGGATTCCGTCCCGCAAGGCGGTGGGGCAGCAGGCGAAGGCGGCGGCCGCGGTGGGCGCGCAGAGCCTGATCGTGCACGGCGGGCACGTGACGAAGGACGACGAGCCGGCCGAGGGCGTGTCGAACTGGCGCAAGCTGTTCGAGCGGCAGGCCGCGGAGGGCGGCTTCGAGGTGCCGATCCTGATCGAGAACACCGCCGGCGGCACGAATGCGATGGCTCGGCGGTTCGACGCGCTGGCGCGGTTGTGGGATGCGGTCGGCGAGTTCGGGGCGGGGTTCTGCCTGGACACCTGCCACGCGCACGCCGCTGGCGAGGAGCTGCTGGACGTCGTGGACCGGGTGAAGGCGATCACCGGGCGTATCGACCTGGTGCACCTCAACGATTCGCGGGACGAGTTCGGATCGTCGCGGGACCGGCACGCGAACATCGGTGCGGGCAACATCGACCCGGAGCTGCTGGTCGCGGTGTGCGCGAACGCGGGGGCGCCGGTGGTGGTGGAGACCCCGGACGAGGGCCAGGCCGACGACATCGCGTTCCTCCGAGGCAAGGTCGCCTGAAAACAATGACTTGTCGGGGTATCGAACGGGTGGAGTGATCGGCATCAGCGCTAGGACGACCCGCGGGTTGACGATCTCCGGTTTGGTCGCGCTGTGCATGTTCACCGTGTTGGCGTTGGCGTTGGGCTACGCGAACAAGGCGCGCTGCACGGGCCCGCTCTACGACGAGCGGGGGCGTTCGGAGCCCGCCTACCAGGAGCGGGCCTACGGCGATGTGTGCTACTCGGACATCCAGAACCTGTGGATCGGCCGGGACATCGATCGGCACGTCTTCCCCTACGTGAACGGGGGGATCGAGGCCGACGGGACGTTGTACGGCGGGGTGGTCGAGTACCCGGTGCTGACCGGGGTGCTGATCTGGGTGGGCGCGATTTTCGCCCACACGGACGCGGGTTTCCTGGCCGCGTCGGCGTTGTTGATGGCGCCGTTCGGGTTGGCCGTCGCGTGGTGGTTGGGCAGGTTGAGCGGCTGGCGGGCGTTGTTGTGGGCGCTCAGCCCGCCGCTGGTGCTTTATGCCTTCCACAACTGGGATTTGCCTGTCGTGGCATGCGCAGTCGGCGCGGTGTTCGTCGTGCATCGGTGGACGTCGGCGCCGCTGCGCCGTCGGGCGACGGCGGCCGCGGTGTTGTTGGGCCTGGGTTTCGCGCTGAAGTTGTATCCGGCGCTTTTCGTGCTGCCGTTGGCGTTGTACGTGCTCACCGAGGGCCGGGACGAGGCGCGGCGGTTCGACGTGCGCGGTGCGTTGCAGGTCGTGGGGGCGGCGGTCGGGACGGCGGTGCTGGCGAACCTGCCGTTCATGTTGGCCGGGTTCGGCGGTTGGTTGGCGTCGTTCGACTTCCAGTCGCGCCGGCAGGTGGACATCAGCACGAACTCGGTCTGGTACTGGGGTTTTCGGCACTGGACCGACTCCGAGGGCTTCCAGTCGGCGATGGGCGTGGTGTCGCCGCTGCTGATCTTGTTGGCGTCCGCGGTCGCCTGCGCGGTGGGTTGGTTGCGGTACGAGCGCGCCGGGACCTATCCGTGGATCCAGGTGTCGGCGGCGATGCTGTGCGGTTTCCTGCTGCTGCACAAGGTGCATTCGCCGCAGTACACGTTGTGGTTGCTGCCGTTCTTCGTGCTGGTGTCGGTGCGCTGGGGCTGGATCGTGGCGTACCTGGTGGCGGACGTGGCGATGGGCATCAGCATCTTCCGCTGGTTCTACCTGAACATGTCGGGTGTGCCCAACGGCATCCACGACGGTTTCACCGCGCAGGCGTTGATGATCGGGGTGTGGGGTCGGGCGGCGCTGCTGGTCGGGCTTTTCGTGGCGTTCCTCGCCGCTCGTTCCACTGTGGATGATCTCGGGCCCCGCAGACCAAGCGGCGCAGCACGTGCTCTGCCGGACCTCGCCGACCACGACGCTCCAGCCAGTACGCCCCGGCAACGGTGATCAGCCAGGCCGTGGGCCCGCGCGCTGCCGACCGGTGCTGATCGACGCACGCTCAGGAGGCGTAGCGGGCCGCCAGCGCGGTGACGGTTTCGGCGACCGCGGCGCGGAGTTCTGGCGGGCCGAGAACTTCCGCTTCGTTGCCGAGGCGCAGCAGGTCGGTGACTGCGGCCGCCCGACGAGCACGGCTGGATGGAGGTCGAGCTGCTCGTCGAGCGGCAAGCCGTCGAATCGAAACTGCGGTTCACGTGGCTCGTCAGAAGACGGACTCGTCGAGGTCCATCAGGGAGTTGTCCGCCGCCTCGATGATCTTGCGGCGACCGGTGAGTTCCGGCAGCACGTTCTTGGCGAAGAACCGGGCCGCCGCCACCTTGCCCTGGTAGAACGGCTGGTCCTTGGCCGACGCGCCCGCGTCCAGCGCGGCGAGGGCGACCTCGGCCTGCCGCAGCAGCAGCCAGCCGACTAGCAGGTCGCCCATGCTCAGCAGGAACGACACGGCGTGCTGGCCGACCTTGTAGATGTTCTTGACGTCCTCCTGCGAAGAGGTCAGGAACTCGATCAGCGTGCCGAGCATGCCCTGGGCGTCCTGCAGCGCGCGGGCCACCAGCGCGCGCTCCTCCTTGAGCCGCTCGTCGGCGCCCTCGGCCTCCAGCGTCGCCTGGATCTCCGCGGCGACGTGGCCGACGGCCGCGCCGTTGTTGCGGACGATCTTGCGGAAGAAGAAGTCCTGGGCCTGGATCGCGGTGGTGCCCTCGTACAGGCTGTCGATCTTGGAGTCCCGGATGTACTGCTCGATCGGGTAGTCCTGCAGGAAGCCGGAGCCGCCCAGGGTTTGCAGCGACAGGGTCAGCATCTCGTAGGCGCGCTCCGAGCCGACGCCCTTGACGATGGGCAGCAGCAGGTCGTTGACCTGCTCGGCGGCGCTGAAGTCGGTGCCGTCGTGCTGGCCCTGCGCCACCTGGTCCTGGAAGCTCGCGGTGTACAGGTACACCGCGCGCAGCCCCTCCACGTAGGCCTTCTGCAGCATCAGGATGCGGCGCACGTCCGGGTGGTGGGTGATGGTCACCCGCGGCGCGGCCTTGTCGGCTGTCTTGGTCAGGTCGGCGCCCTGCACGCGCTCCTTGGCGTAGTCCAGCGCGTTGAGGTAGCCGGTGGAGAGGGTGCCGATGGCCTTGGTTCCGACCATCATCCGGGCGTACTCGATGACCTGGAACATCTGCGCGATGCCGTCGTGCACCTCGCCGAGCAGCCAGCCCTGGGCCGGGGTGCCGTGCTGGCCGAAGGTCAGCTCGCAGGTGGCCGAGGCGTTCAGGCCCATCTTGTGCTCGACGTTGGTGACGAAGGCGCCGTTGCGCTCGCCGGGCTCACCGGTCTCGGAGTCGAAGTGGAACTTAGGCACCAGGAACAGGCTCAGGCCCTTGGTGCCGGGCTTGGACTCGATGCCGGGACCTTCGGGGCGGGCCAGCACCAGGTGCATGATGTTCTCGGTCATGTCCTGGTCAGCGGAGGTGATGAACCGTTTCACGCCGTCCAGGTGCCAGGAGCCGTCATCCTGCTTGATGGCCTTGGTGCGGCCGGCGCCGACGTCGGAGCCCGCGTCCGGCTCGGTGAGCACCATGGTGGAGCCCCAGCGGCGCTCGATCATCAACTGGGCCCAGCGTCGCTGCTCCTCGGTGCCGTTGCGCCATAGGATCGTCGCGGAGCTCGGGCCCGACATGTACATGTAGATCGCCGGGTTCGCGCCGAGCGTGAGTTCTGCGGCCGACCAGATGACGCTGGGCGGCGTGCCGTAGCCGCCGAGCTCGTCCGGCAGGCTGAGCCGCCACCACTCGCCGTCCACCAGCTGTTGGTACGACTTCTTGAAGGCCTCGGGCAGGGTTACCGAGTGGGTGGCCGGGTCGAACTTGGCGGGGGTCCGGTCGCCTTCGACGAAGGAGTCGGCCAGCGGGCCGGTCGCCAGCTCGTTGAGCTCGGTGAGCACGCCCCGCACGGTGGCCTCGTCGGTCTGCTCGAAGGCACCCTTGCCCAGCCGCTCCTGCACCTTGAAGACCTCGAAGAGGTTGAATTCGAGGTCGCGGACGTTGCTCTTGTAGTGGCCCATCGAAAGGCTCCCTCTTGCGCGCTTCTGCGGGGCGGGCCCGACTCGGCCCTTACTCGTCGGTAACAAGAAGATATTACCTCACGGTAACTTCTGCCAAGGCGGCCTTCCCAACGCCGCCGCCGAACCCGTCCGCGACCAGGACGTTCACCGGGAAAATTCCGGCCCCGCTACGCCTCCAGCAGACCGACGAGGAATTCGGCGACGAGCCCGTCCGGTCGATCTCGGTAGCGACGACGATCAGTGGGCCATTGTGCTCCGCGAACCCGCGGCGGTCCACTACGACGTTCCGCACGAAACCGCAGTTGCCGGGCTCACCGCCGAATTCGGGTTGACCCTCACGTGGCGTGAGGCCGCAAGCTTGGCTCCGAGGAGGTGAGGGCCATGGGCTACTCGGTCGGTGAAGCCGCCCGGCTCGCCGGGGTGACGGTGCGGACGCTGCACCACTACGACGAGGTGGGACTGCTGACCCCGAGCGGTCGGACGGCGGCGGGCTACCGCAGCTACTCCGACGCGGACCTGGACCGGCTGCGCCGGATCCTGTTCTACCGGGAGCTGGACCTCGGCCTCGACGACATCGCGAGCATCCTCGCCGACGGTGACGCCAACGCGCACCTAAAGCGGCAGCACGAACTGCTGCTGATCCGCATCGAGCGGTTGCAGCGGATGGTCGCGGCGGTGGAACGCGAGCTGGAGGCGAACACGATGGGGATCGAGCTGACGCAGGAAGAGAAGTTCGAGCTGTTCGGGGAATTCGACCCGGACGATTACACCGAGGAGGTCGAACGGCGTTGGGGCGGCACCGACGCGTACCGGCAGTCCCAGCAGAAGATGTCCTCGTTCACCAAGGAGGACTGGAAGCGGTTCATGGCCTCGCAGGAGGACATCGGCCGCCGCCTGGCCGAGGCGATGCGTGCCGGGTTCGCCCCGGATAGCGAGCAGGCGATGGACCTCGCCGAGGAACACCGCCAGCACATCACGCGCTGGTGCTACGACTGCACCTACGAGATCCACCGCGGTCTCGGCGAGATGTACGTGGCGGACGAACGCTTCGCGGCGAACTACGAGAAGCTGCTGCCCGGACTCGCCGAGTACATCCGGACGGCGATCAACGCCAACGCCACCCAGGCTGGGGCGTAACGACTCGTGAGTGCGGAAACCGGCTCATACCGGTTTTCGCACTCACGACACCTGGCTCGCGGCCGGGGGTTACTGACAGTTCCGGATCCTGTGTCAATGTGTGACAGAGCGTGGTGTAGTGTATTGCTTGCTGACCGAGCGAAAGCCAAGCCCGGTCAGCGGTTTTCCTGCGGCGGCAGGTGAAAACGTTAGGTACCGCGAGTTGCGTGGGAACCGGCCGCAAGGCCAAACGCACGTGGAGACCGTGTCAGACCAGCGTTCGTGCTGGCAGTGGTCGAGGAATCGTGAAGGCCACCGGTCTTCCTGATGGTCAACGCAGGTGGCGCAAGTCATCTGCTCACGGAACGTTTTGACACGTTTCGTGAACGGTAACGTGCTTCACCGGGACGGGAGGGTCATGGCATTCCCGGTGGAGCTGCAGCCGCGGCGCAAGCCCCGGGCCGGCGCCGGGTGGGACGTTCTCGCGGTGGTCGCCGCAGGTGGCACGCTGGGGTCGCTGCTGCGCTACGGCGCATCGCTGGCGTGGCCGGGACCGTGGTCGACGCTGCTGGTCAACGTGGTCGGATGCGTGGCAATCGGGGTGCTGATGCACGTAATCACCGAGCTCGTCGTCGCGCACCGGCTGCTCCGGCCGTTCCTCGGCGTCGGTGTCCTGGGCGGGTTCACCACCTTCTCCACCTACGTCGCCGACGCGGTGCACCTGGTGTTCGACCGCCAGCCCGCGCTCGCCCTCACCTACCTGGTCGGCACCGTGCTGGCATGCTTGCTCGCGGTGTTCGTCGGGGTGCTCTCGGCGCGCTCGGTGGCACTCCTGTTCCAGCGAGGTGATCGATGATGCGGCTAAAGGGCCAGGCGTACCGGCTCACCGCGATCGTCGGTGAGACCGCCACGTACCACCACAAACCGCTGTACCACGAGATCGTGCTGCGGGCCCGGCGCGCCGGTTTGGCGGGCGCTTCGGTGTTCCGCGGCGTCGAGGGTTTCGGCGCGTCCTCCGCGATCCACACCGCTCGGCTGCTGTCGCTGAGCGAGGACCTGCCGGTGGCGGTGGTGATCGTCGACGACGAGCAGCGGCTGCGGGACTTCCTGCCGGAGCTCGACGAACTGGTCACCAAGGGCCTGGTGCTGCTCGACGAGGTCGAAGTGATCCGCTACGTCGGGCAGGAGCAGCGGTGACGATCGTCCTGGTCGCGTTCGGCGGGGCCCTGGGTGCGTGCATGCGGTTTCTCACCGACCGCTGGGTGCAGGCGCGGCACGACACCGGGTTCCCGTGGGGCACGGTGGCGGTCAACTCGATCGGCTCGCTGCTCCTCGGGTTCGTCACCGGCGCCGCCCTGTTCGGCGTGCCCATGCCGGTGGTCCAGTCGCTGGTCGGCGTCGGGTTCTGCGGCGCGCTCACCACTTTCAGCACGTTCAGCTACGAAACTGTCCGCCTGCTGCTCGACGGCGCGCGACTGTTCGCGGTGCTCAACGTCGTCGGCACGGTGCTCGCCGGGATCGGTTCGGGCGTGGTCGGCGTGGTGCTCGCCGCCTCGATCTGGGCCTGAGCTGAGAGCCTGTCGGCGAATGCCGTCCGCACCTTTGGAAGCGGCGTAGCCGCTTGCATTCACCTTGCCAAGACGACCATCGGCGGGTTCTGCGAGGTTTTCTGGCGAGGACGGCCCCTCCGCCGCGTATTGGACATACATCAGGAGGGGCACGCGCAGTCCGGGGAACCTCTCAGGTTCCGCTAAGCGACCACCCACCCAGACCATTCACCAACAGGCTCTGAGAAGTCGCGCTGCCCGACCGCCCGGGCGGCGGGAGAATCGAGGCGAAACGGGCACGAGGAGGGGGTCCGATGAGTGACACCACGATCATCAAAGTTGACGGCGCGCACTCGCCGCGCGGTTCCCTCGGGCAGTACTACCTCGCCGAAGGAGTCGGCCTGGCGATGCGGCTGTGGCGCGAGGAGCCGCCGGGAATCGACAAGCCGACGGCGGCGCGGGACTACGAGACCGCCGGATACGTGATCAGCGGCCGCGCGGAGCTGCACAGCGAAGGCCAGACGGTGCTGCTCGAACCGGGCGATTCGTGGGTCATCCCCAAGGGTGCCGAGCACCGCTACAAGATCCTGGAGACGTTCACGGCGGTCGAGGCCACGCACCCGCCGGCCCAGGTACACGGCCGCGACGAATGAACGGCCATGGTCTCGGTCGAAGTCGTCGAGACCTCGTCGCTCGGCGACCGCAGCTACCTGGTCACCGACGGCGCGGTGGCGGCCGTCGTGGATCCGCAGCGCGACGTCGACCGGGTGCTCGTGCTCGCCGGTCACCATGACGTCCGCATCACCCACGTGCTGGAGACGCACATCCACAACGACTACATCTCCGGGGGCCTGGAGCTGTGCCGGCTGACCGGCGCGGAGTACGGGGTGGCCGCGGCGGATGTGGTGTCGTTTGCGCGGCGTCCGCTGGCCGAGGGCGACGTGGTGGCGGTGTCGCCCGGGCTTCGGTTGCGCGTGCTGGCGACGCCCGGCCACACCTTCCACCACCTGTCCTACGTGCTCGAAGATCCCGAGGGCGCGGTCGGCGTGTTCACCGGCGGGTCGCTGCTGTTCGGTTCGACCGGGCGCACCGACCTGCTCGGCCAGCAGCACAGCGAGGAGCTCGCCCGGCACCAGCACACGTCGGTCCGCAAGCTCGCCGATGTGCTGCCGGACGGCGCGGAGATCTGGCCGACGCACGGCTTCGGCAGCTACTGCTCGACGGGTTGCGTGTCCGGCAGCTCCGCGACCGTCGGCCAGCAGAAGAAGGTCAACGCCGCGTTCCGGCTCGGCGAGGACGAATTCGTCGAACACGCCCTCTCCGCGTTGGACGCGTTCCCGGCCTACTACGCGCAGATGGGTCCGCGGAACTTGGCCGGGCCGGAGCCGGTCGACCTGCGGGAACCGGCCCGGGTCCAGCCGGCGGAGCTGGCCCGGCGGTTGCGCGTGGGCGACTGGGTGGTCGACCTTCGGTCCCGCCAGGCGTTCTCGCAGACCCACCTGGCGGGCACGATCAGCCTCGGTCTGGACGGCCCGCTGGCCACCTGGCTCGGCTGGCTGATCGAGTGGGGCGCCCCGCTGACGCTGATCGGCGAGGCTCCGGAGCAGGTGTCGGCGGCGCAGCGCGAGTTGGCGCGCATCGGGGTCGACCGCCCGACGGCTGCGGTCGGTCGCCCGCAGGAACTCGCCATGGACGCGAACCTGGTGCGCCGCTTGCCGTCCGCGACGTTCGGCGACCTCGCCGAGGCGGGCCCGGGAACCGTCGTGCTGGACGTGCGGATGCGCAGCGAATGGCGGGCCTGCCACTTGAAGAACGCCGTGCACATCCCGCTCTTCGAGCTGCGGTACCGGACCCACGAGCTGCCCGACGGGGTGGTGTGGGTTCACTGCAGCGCCGGGTACCGCGCGGCTGCGGCTGCCTCGCTGCTGGCGCGGGATGGCCGCGAGGTCGTGTTCGTCGACGAGGAGTTCGCCGCCGCGTACCGGGCCGGGCTGCCGCTGGTTTCCGACCGTTGAGCCGGAAACGCGCCACCTGGTGGGAAAACGCCTTGTCCGGCCGAAGTATCGTCGAAGCATGTCGTTAACGCTGCTGGGTTTCCTGACCGTGCTGGTCCTCACCTACGTCGTTCCCGGTCCGGATTTCGCGGTAGTGCTCCGCAATGCGACCCGCAGCGCGAAAGCCGGGCACCTGGCGTCGGCCGGGGTGTTGGCCGGGGTGTGCGTGCACATCACCGCCGCGGCGCTCGGATTGTCCGCGCTGCTGGCGCAGTCCGCGGTGGCGTTCACGGTGGTGAAGGTCGTCGGCGCGGGCTACCTGGTGTTCCTCGGCGTCCAGGCGCTTTGGGCGTCGCGGAAGAAGACCGTCGCCGAGGCTCCCGCCGAGCCCGCCCGGACGTCCCGGTTGGCGTTCGTGCAGGGTTTCCTGAGCAACGTCTCGAACCCGAAGGCCGTGCTGTTCTTCGTCAGCCTCATGCCGCAGTTCATCGACCGCACGGCCCCGGTGCTGCCGCAGACCCTGCTGCTCGGGCTGCTCACCCTCGGCTTCGGGGTGGTGTGGTGGCCGCTGCTGGTCAGCGTCGCCAACCGGATTCGCGGGGTCTTCGCAAGGCCGCGCGTGCGACGGGTCCTGGACCGCGTGACCGGAGTGGTCTTCATCGGCCTGGGCATCCGCCTGCTCCGCACCCCCATCGCCGCCGCCACCTGACCGTTCGGGGCCGGCGGGAACCAGCGTCCCGCCGGGCGATTCTGATCTGCGTGGAGCTCGGCTCCGGCGTGCTGCCCGGTGCTGGTGCTGGCCGGAGGCGGTCAACTTCGCGCTCCTGCTGTTCGGCACGCTCTTCAGCACCGTCGGAGCGGTCGTGACCTGGGCCTTCCCGAGCAACTGATCCGACTGTTCGGGTGAATCCGGGCATACACTCGGGTGCAACGAGGCGTTCGGAGAGTGCGGGTGGTCGGAATGACAACCCGGCGGGTGGGCAAGCTCCCCGACGACCTGACGAGCTTCGTTGGCCGCCGCGGGGCTATCACGCAGGTCAAACGGCTGCTGTCCACCTCTCGACTGGTGACCCTGACCGGTGTGGCCGGGGTCGGCAAGTCGCGGCTGGCCATCCGTGTCGCGCGCGACCTCCGACGCACCTTCCCGGACGGCGTCTGGCTGGTGGAGCTGGCCCGCGTCCCGCCCGACGACGACGTCGCCCGGGTCCTGCTGACCAACCTCGGGCTCAGCGACCGGGCGGCGCTGCCAACTGCGCAACAGCTCGCCGAGCAGCTCGCCGACAAGCGGATGCTGATCGTGCTCGACGGCTGCGAGCACCTGCTGGAGGAGTGCGGACCGCTGGTCGGCGACCTGCTCGCCGCCGCCCCCGAGCTGCGCATCCTGGTCACCTCCCGCGCTCCGCTGGCGATCGCCGCCGAGCAGGTGTGGCCGGTACAGCCGATGGTCGTGCCCCGGCTGGACCGGCAGGGCCGCGTGGTGCAGAAGGCCATCGGTTACGAGGCGCTGGAGCTGTTCGCCGACCGGGCAGCCGCCGTGCTGCCGGGATTCGTCATCGGACCGGGCAACGAGGCGCTGGTGGTCCGGGTGTGCCAGCAGCTGGACGGCCTGCCGCTGGCGATCGAGCTGGCCGCGGTTTGGATGCGGTCGCTATCGGTGGAGGAGATCCTGGACCGGCTCGCCGACCGGTACCGGCTGCTGACCCTGGGCGATCGCAGCGGCCTGCCGCACCACCGCACGCTGCGGGCGGCGATCGAGTGGAGCTTCGACCTGTGTTCGCCGACCGAGCAGGTGGTTTGGGCGCGGCTGTCGGTGTTCTCCGACGGTTTCGAGCTGGACGCCGCGGAGGAAGTCTGCGTCGGCGACGGCGTGACCTTGGAGGACGTGTTCGTCGGGGTCGCGGGCCTGGTGGAGAAGTCGGTGCTGTTCAAGGAAGATCAGCACGACACCCGCACTCGCTACCGGCTGCTGAAGACGATCCAGGAGTTCGGGCGGGAGCGGCTCGGCGGCGGCGCGCGGGAGCTCGCGCTGCGGCGGCGGCACCGCGATCACTGCCTGCTGCTCGCCGAGCACGTCGACGCGGAATGGCTCGGCCCGCAGCAGGTGGACTGGCTGACCCGGATCCGGCAGGACCGGGCGAACCTGCGCGCCGCGCTGGACTTCTGCCGCACCGAGCCCGGCGAGGGGCCCGAGGGCCTGCGGATGGCGACCGCCCTGCGGTTCTACTGGGTGGCTGGCGGCGCGCTGCGGGAGGGCCGGTACTGGCTGGACGAAATGCTCCGCGTGGTGTCGGACCCCGACGAGCAGCGCGCCCGGGCGCTGGCGGTGAATGGGCTGATCAGCTGCTTGCTGGGGGACGTCGATGCCGCCTGGTCGCTGCTGGCCGAGGCGCGGGATATGGCGCGGCGGATCCGGGCCGACGCGGTGCTGGCGCTGACCTGGCACATCACCGGGACCCTCGACCTGCTGCGCAACGAGCACGAGACGGCGGCGGCCCGGTTCGCCGAAGCGTTGGAGCGCAAGGAGATGCTTCAGCACGACGGGATCGCGCTGATGAGCCTGCCGAACTTGGCGTTGCTGGCGACCTTCCGGGGCGACTTCGAGCGAGCCGTCGAGCTGTGCGAGCAGTGCCAGGAGATCTGCGAAGAGCATGGCGAGTTGTGGGACCGCTCGTGGTGCGAGCTGACGCTCGGGCTGGTGCGCTGGCGGCAGGGCGACTACCCGGCTGCGCAGGAGCACCTGCGCGAAGGCCTGCGGATCAAGCAGCTGTTCAACGACTTCACCGGGATCCTGCTGGCGGTCGAAATGGAGGCGTGGGTGTCCGCGGCGCAGGGGCGCGTGGACCGGGCGGCCCGGCTGAGCTCGGCGGTGGCGCACCTGTGGCGGCCGCTGGGCCGCTACCTGTTCGGCATCGACCGCTACCTCGGCTGGCACACGGAGACCGATGCGCGGATCCGGAACGCCCTGCCGACGTCGGAACTCCGCGCGGAGCGGCGCCGCGGCTCGGAGTACACAGTGGACGAACTGGTCCAGTTCACGCTCGGGGTGCGGCGCCCGGAGCCGTCGGCCGACGCGCCGGTGCGGCTGACGCCGCGGGAGCGTGAGGTGGCGAAGCTGGTCGCGCAGGGCCTGTCGAACCGGCAGATCGCGGAGCACCTGGTGATCTCGAAGCGGACCTCGGACAGCCACATCGAGCACATCCTCGCCAAGCTCGGAGCCACCTCGCGCGCACAAATAGCGGTCTGGGTGGCCGAGGAGCCCTGAAACTGTTCCCAGACAAGACAAACCCGTGAGTACTTTTGGGGGTTGTAGCGCCCAAAAGTACTCACGGACCCTGGGGAGCGGGTCAGACGGCGACGAGCGGTGGTGCTTCGGCCCTGGCGCGGCGGGCGGCCGAGAAGATGACCTGGCGGGACGGAGCCGGGCGGTCCGCGTGGGGCGGGGTGATCCAGCCCGGGTCGTCCAGCGGCGGCAGGTCCATCCGGCTGCCGGTCGGCACGGCGGTGACCTCGTCGAGGTCTTCCGGTAGGTCGCCGCGGCCATCGGGCTGGGCGAACAGCACCCAGTCGTCGCCGTCGACCAGAGCGGGTCCGGTTTGGAGGTGGATCGCGAGCACTTGGTGCACGCGGGCGGCGATCGGGGCTGGCATTCGCAGCACGCTGATGCGTCCGCCGATGATGAGCGTGGTGTGGTCGGAGTTCGGGTCGTTCTCGACCCACCAACCGTAGGAGCGGTATTCGGAAGTGCTGTTCATCTCGGGTGTTCGCGAGCCTTCGCGGGATCGGAAGCATGGGTCGGCGAGGTGGGCGCGGCGGCTCCGTTGCCGCCTTGTCGGACGGGTGGCACCCACCTCGCCGAATGGGAGGGCCGAACAACAGGCAGCTGGGGAAAGTAGCTGCTGTCCGGTCACGCAGTACCTCCTCCCTGTTGGGCACGCCACTGACGGATCCGGGGGTCGACCCAAGACCGGAACGACCGGGTGGGCCGCGGTCACCCCGGCGGTTATCGCCGTTCGACCACCGGGTTCGCCAGGCGGTGCGCTGGTACGTCCAAATCAGGACGTGTAGAAGCATGGGACCAAAGCCCCTGATGGCGAAGCGGGACAACTACCGAAGGCCATACCGAGATTCCGCATTCCCGGGTTCGGGCACCGTTCGAGGGATCACGACACGCGGGCCTTGATCGCCTCGCTGCCCGGGACTTCTCCACGTGCTACCTACGCTGATCCGCACACCTTAGCGAAAGGAGCACGTGATGCGAACTGCCTTCATCCACGGTGAGGTCGACCGGTTCGAAGCGGCGCGCGAAGAGTTGATCGGCGCGTTCGCCCGCAGCCGCCCGGAGCTGGATGCCGGGTGGCTGGCGGGGTGCCTGCTGGACGACAAGTTCACCAGGGACGGCCTGCTGGCCTGCTGGACTGAAGAGGACCTGGTCCGGTTCCTGGTCGAAGTGGTACCCCGCAAGATGATCGTGGCGCGGTGGCCGCTGGTGCCGGATTTCTTGCACCAGTGGCTCGGTTTCCTCTCCGAGGAGGGGCTGCTGACCTCGCCGAGCCCGCTCGACGAGCTGCATGAGGCGGTCGAGCGGGCCGTTCCGGACTACCTGGCGGCGATGGCCGAGCCGACCGAGTGGGGCGTGGAGAAGTTCTGGGGCACGACGATGCACGAGCTCGGCGTGGACGCCGAAGATCCGCAGGCCGTGGCCGGGTTCTTCGACGCGGTGGACGCCGAGGAGATCGACTTCGACAGCGAGGTGTTCGAGGAGATCGAGCGCCGGGACGCGCTGGAGTCGCCATCCCAGCCCGCGCTCTGGTTGCCGCCGATCGATCTCGTCCACGTCGAGCCGCACCGGGCCATCGCGGCGGGATCGCCGATCATGCAGCGCATTCGCACGGTCCTGGAGTGGGTCGGCGACGGCCGGGATCCGTCCGATGTGGACGAACTCGTCGCCGCCCTCGCGGAGCCTTCCGGCGGTGCCGCCGAGGACGCCGACCTGTTGCTGGAGTGGGCCGAGCGGGCGGGCCTGGTCCGGTCGGCCGGGGACCTGCTGGTGCCGACCCTGATCGCGGAACCCCTGCTGGCGGAACCGGAACTGCTGTGGACCCGGCTCTGGCAGCGGTTCGTGCTCGTCGACGACGTCTTCCACGCCGAGCTCGACGGGCTTTCCGACGACGACGCGCTGCTGGAGATCGTCCAGGCCGCGTTGAGCATGCTGTACTCGCGAACCGAGGCGGTACCGCTGGAACTGATCGTCATGATGGCCTGCGACCTCCTGGACGCGGATGAGCCGGACGATCGCGAGGCGGTGCGCGGCATCGTCCGCCGGATGCTCGCCCAGTGGGCGGCGATGCAGGCGGTCCGGTGCCACGTGACCACCGCGCCGGAGAAGATCGAGGCACTGGAAGAAGTCGTGCCCGACGGCGTCGGCGCCGATCACACCGTGGTCGAGCTGCTGCCACCGGGTCTCTGGGCCGCGCGGGAGTCGTTGCGCGCCTTCGGCTTCCAGGTGCCCACTGTGGACGATCTGGTTGCGTGTCCGGCGGAGCTGCTGGCACTGGTGGTGGCGGATGCCCCGGCGGACGTGCAGCAGGTGTTGATTTCGCAGTGGATCGAGCGGCGCGGCACGACGCGGGCCAGCGCCGAGCTGGCGGCCTTGCTGACAAGGGTGGACGACCCGACGATCCGGCTGGCGGCGCTGGGCCTGCTGGAGCACACCGGCGACGACGGTGTGTCGGCGGTGCGCGAGCTGACCGAGGATGCGGTCGCCGGGCCGGCGGCGCGGATGTGGCTGCAGTCCCGGCCGACCAGCACCGAGAATACGGCCCGGCCCGGCGATGAATTGCTGTTCTCGCTCGATGGCATGGCGGCGGCCCTGGACGAGGACGTCGATCTGTTCCTCGCGGAGTTCGCCCACCAGCCGGAGCCGGCGCAGGTCGAGTTGGTCAAGGAGATCGCCGCGACCGCGCACCGCAGCGCCGGCGAGATCCTCGCGGTGCTCGCCGAGCACCACCCGGAGGAGGTGGTCGCGGCAGCCGCCCAAGCCGCACTTAACCGCTGAAAACCCGTTTCCGGGCTCGTTTTGCGCGGCGGTGCGAGTAGCGGAACCTCAGACGCCGCGAGGGTGGCTAAAGCGCGGGCTAAGCGGCTGGCGCCGCTTAGAAACAAAACCCCACCCTTGCACACCGCGACGCAACCGCTTCCACACCAGCCTCATGCGGCACTGATCGCCGCCCTTGTCCGCTGAGCCCATCGGTCGCCACCCTTGCAGCCAGCTGGAGCAATTCGCCGTGAACCCCCTCATGTCCGTTTGGTTTGCTAACAAAACTTTGTTAGCCTCGCAAACGACTTGCTCCCGTCCATGAGGGGTGGCGACCGATGAGCGCCGGGCACGACGTTCGGTTCCTCGACGTTTTCAAGGGACAACCGAAGGCGGTGTGGATCACCGCGTTCGCGGCCGTGATCGCCTTCATGGGCATCGGCTTGGTCGACCCGATCCTGCTCTCCATCGCCGAGGCGCTGCGCGCCGGACCCGAGCAGGTCACCCTGCTGTTCTCGTCCTACCTGGGCGTGCAGGTCGTGGCGATGCTCATCACCGGCGCGTTCAGCGCCCGCTTCGGCGCGAAGCGGACCGTGGTCACCGGCCTGGTGCTGATCGTGGTGGCGACCCTGGCGTGCGCGATGGCCGGCTCGATCGGCCAACTCGTCGCGCTGCGCGCGGTGTGGGGCCTCGGCAACGCCTTCTTCATCGCCACCGCGCTGTCGGTGATCGTCGGCGCCGCCAGCGGCGGCCAGCAGGCCGCCATCCTGCTCTACGAGGCGGCGCTGGGCATCGGCCTGTCCACCGGCCCGCTGCTGGGCGCCCTGCTGGGCAACATCTCCTGGCGCGGACCGTTCGCCGGCACCGCGGTGCTGATGGCGATCGCGCTGATCCTCTCCGGCGGTTTCCTGCCCAAGGACGGCAACCGCGCCGACCGGCCCAAGGTCCGGCTGCTCGACCCGATCCGCGCGCTCGGCCACAGTGGCCTGCTGCGGACGGCGCTCGGCTCCGCCTTCTACACCGCCGCGTTCTTCATCGTGCTGGCCTGGTCGCCGTTCGTCCTGGAGTTCGGCGCGATCGCGGTCGGCCTGGTGTTCTTCGGCTGGGGCCTGTGCGTCGCCCTCTCCGGCGTGTTCCTGGCCCCGATGCTCGCGGCCCGGTTCGGCGAGGTCGGCGGGACCATCATCGCGGTGCTGTTCTTCGCGGTCCTGCTCGGCGTCATGGCGATCGGCTCCAAGCCCGTCGTGGTCGTCGCGGTGGTCGTCAGCGGCGTCGCCTCCGGCCTGCTCAACACCCTGTTCACCGGTACCGCGATGAGCATCAGCGACGCGCCGCGCCCGGTCGCCAGCGCCGGCTATAACTTCTGCCGCTGGCTCGGCGGCGCGGTCGCGGCCACCCTCGTCGGGCACGTGGCCACCTGGTTCGGTTCGCAGCACGCCCCGTTCGCGGTCGGCGCGGTGCTGTGCGTGATCGCAGCGGGCCTGCTGTCCCTGGAACTGCGCACCAAGGCCGACGCCCACCAGGCCCCCGCCGAGGCCGCCCTGGTCGGCGAGGAGTTCTGAGGCCCAACTGAACGACTGATGGACCCGGTGACCCCCTTGCACGGACGGACATCAGGGGAAGCCGGGTTTAAACCGGCGCAGACATCCGCCTCCGCTGCCGATCATCGGCGCCAGGCCTGCCGGAGGTGCCGGGTCAGAAGTACCCGCCCGGCCAGGAAAGCGACTGCAGCGGTCAGAGTGCCGCCCGCGAGGCTTGCGGCCACAACCACGACCGCTGGGACGGCAGGCTGGGCGATGCCCCACGACGAGCCGTGGAAGGCGAACCAGCGGGGACGCCCCGCTGCCGGGGCGACTTCGGCGATCATCGCCTGCCAGCGGCCCAGCAGCACGCTGTTCACCGCCACCCACCCCAGATAGGCCGCGATGGTGAGCATCGAGTGGATCGACGAGGCCACCTGCATGGACTGCTGGCGGCGCATCAGCTCGCGGTTGTCGTGAGTGTTGGTTCCGGTAAGAACCGGAAGCAACACTCACGACCCCGGACCAGCGGAAACGTCAAGCGCTTCGGCGTTGCGATCATCGCGAGGAGATCTCCGCGCAGGCTCCCGGTGTCCACCGACGCAGCCTTCCGGCCAGGTGCTGTAAACCGCGGCCAGCACCAGCTCCATCCGGCTCGACCGCCTGCGGTACAGCGACGCTTGCCGGTCTTGGCGCGCTCCGCGACCCGTTCCATGGTCAGCTCGGCGTAGCCGACATGCGCCAGCTCGGCCAGCGTCGCCCAGTTTCCCTTCGCAAGGCGATGACCGGCGCGGACGCGGTGTTCAGCATGCAAACGCTGGCCTGGGACGAAGCGGGACTCGCCGCCGAGGTCCGCCTGGGCTCGGCGGTCGCCGACATCGCCAAGGACCGGCACCGGACACCGTCTACAACTCCGTCGGCGGCGCCGAACGCGACTCCGGCGTCGCCCACTTCGAGAGCAAGCCACCATCGAGGCGCACATCCAGCGTCTCGGCGTGCCCGCCACCGTGCTGCGGCCGGTGTTCTTCATGACCAACCGGCTCTTCCTCGCCAACATCTCCGATTCGGGCGAGCGCGTCCTCTCCACGCCGCTGGACCAAGCGCCCCGGACCCGCGAGGGCGCGTGACAGTGAAGAGCCTGGGCCGGAGAGCGGCCACCACAACGCCGCTTCACCGCCTCAGCGCTTTGGGTTGCGATGGCGGCCCTGAGTGCTCATGAGCCTTGGTGTCAGGTGGTTTCGTTTCGGCGTAGAGGTGGGCCCAGGCCTCCGCGGTGAGATCCCGGGGGAGCGCGGGCAGGTTTCGCACCCGGCAGCCCGTCACGTTGCGGACGATCTCGGCCAGGCCGCGGCCGCGCCCCGTGAACACCGCCTCGACGAACCGCTGGTAGCGCCGCAGGTCGCCGAACGGCACCAGCGGGTGCGATCTGCGCTGCACCTTCAGGATGCCGCCGTCGACCGCGGGTACCGGGCGAAACGATCGCGCGGAAACCCCGCCGCGGAGCCGGAATTCGTACCACGGCGCCCACTGGGCGTTCAGCTGGCTGCCACCTGACGCGCGTTTCCGGGCCACATCCCACTGCACCAGCAGCACCGCCTCCGACCAGCTCCGCTCGCCCAGCAGCCGGCGCGTCATCGCCGTCGTGATGCGGAACGGGAGGTTGCCGACCACCGCGTGCGGCGCGGCGGGGAAGCGGAAATCGAGCATGTCGCACCTGATCACGCTCACTCGTGGACAGCTGTCGCGGAGCTCGTCCGCCCAGTGGCGGTCCAGTTCCACGGCGGTGACCGTTCGTCCGGCGTGGACGAGTTCGCGGGTGAGGGCCCCGCGCCCTGCCCCGAGTTCGACCACCGGAACCGGTGATGGATCGAGGAGATCGACCAGGCGCCGGGCGACGCTCCGGTCGATCAAGAAGTTCTGGCCGAGTTCGCGGCGCGCACGATCGCGCGCCGAATTCCGGCGGGTAGGCATGTCGGCTGCTCCTGTGTTCGCGGACCGGTCGGAACCGGGCTCTCGCGAGCGCAGGTCAGCGTGGTGTTTCAGGCACGACGAACCGCGCGTCTGGAAACGGGAGCCCGGACGCGTACGGCGGCGCGAATTCGGATCCTGCGCCGCCTAGGCGGAACGCAGCCGCATGAAAACGGCAACAGCAAAACACGACATGCGGGGGAAGATAGCAACGCGGGCCACGCCGACGACACCGATTTTTCCGCTCGGGTTGACCCTGCCCCCGGGGACAGGGTTTAGCGTTCGTCGAGGTGACGGGAATGCGGATCGGCGAACTGGCCCGGCGGGCAGGAACGACGACCAAAGCGGTGCGCTACTACGAATCGGTGGGGTTGATCATGCCCGGGCGGTTTGCCCAACGGCTACCGGGACTACGACGAGGACGACCTGCGGCTGGCGCGGGAGATCAGGACGCTCAGCAACCTGGGCATCCCCGAGCGGACCGAGGCGCTCACCTCCCGCCGCGCGGTGCTGATCGCGCACCTGCACGAAGCCGCCCATCGCAACAGCCGCGCCGCCCGTGGATCGGGACCCGATGAACGACTACCTGAACCTGCCAGCCGACCTGCCCGTGCCCGAGGACGACGGCGCGGCGAACCACCGGCCCGGGAGGCGGATGCCGCACCTGGAACTCCCGGGCACAGCAGGCGAAGGGTCCACGTCGACGAGCTCGGCCCGGGCCGCGCAGTGCTCTACATCTACCCGCTCACCGGTCGTCCCGGCACCGACCTCCCGGAGGAGTGGGACTCGATCCCCGGAGCGCGGACTGCACCCCCGAGGCGTGCAGCTTCCGCGACCACCGCGAGGACCTGCACGACGCCGCGCGACCCGCGTGCGCGGCCTGTCCAGCCAGGACACCGACTACCAGCGCGAGGTCGTCGAGCGGCTCCGCCTGCCGTTCCAGATGCTCTCCGATCCCGCGCTGGCCCTGGCCGGCGCGCTCGACCTGCCAACGCCGAGCTCGGCGGGATGACTCTACAAACGGCTGACGCTGATCAGCCGCGACGGCGCGATCGAGCACGCCCGCTACCCGATCTTCCCGCCGAACGAGCACGTCCAGCAGGTCCTGACCTGGCTGCGGGGCAATCCTCCGCGCTTAGAGCCCGGTCGGCGTGAAACGATCGGTGAACGCCGTGCGCTGGCCGTCGGCTTCGGTCGCCGACACCCTGCGGAACCTCCCCGGCGTCGCCGCCCGCGACGTCGCGATCAGCGGCCGCATGCCCGACGTCTACCGGCAGTTCCGCGTCTGGCTGACCGTGGCGACCGCGCTCACCAACCAGCCGCCCTACTGCTGATTCGGTGTTCGGTCGGACACGCAGCGTTGGTCAATTCAGGTCTCTCGCCTGCGGTTTCGATAACTCTGTGTCGCATGTTTAACCGCCGTTTACTTTCGCGTCCGGGAACCATCGCCTGATCGACCTAACTTCCAGTTGTTCCCCTGACGAGCATCTGGAGGTCCGCTTGTCTTCGCGACCGGACAGCGGGCGGGTCATCCCGCTCCCCCTGCTTCCCCACCACTCGGCTAACCGCTCCTCGGTGACGTGCAAGTACCGCTGCGGCAACGCCTGTGCGCACGAAGCCCCCAACACCTCGGACAACGCCTACTTCGGCGACATCGTCGAGAGTGTGCTCAGCCGACGCGGCGCGCTCAAGGCCAGCGGCGTGCTCGCGCTGACCGTCGGCGGCGCGGCGGCCCTCGCGGGCACCGCGACGGCGGCGACCCCCGCGCCCGCCCCGCTCGCCCGCCCGGGCCAGGGCAACGTGCCGGGCACCGACTACACCCCGGTCGCCCCGAACACCGAAGACCGGGTCGTCATCTCCGAGGGCTACGAGCAGGGCATCGTGATCCGCTGGGGCGACCCGGTGCTGCCCGGCGCGCCCGAGTTCGACTTCAACAACCAGACCGCGGCGGCGCAGGAGAAGCAGTTCGGCTACAACAACGACTTCGCCGAGCTGGTCTCGCTGGACGGCAGCGGCAAGCGCGGCCTGCTGGTGGTGAACCACGAGTACACCACCGAAACGCACATGTTCGTCGGCTACGACGAGAACAACCCGACCGAGGAGCAGGTGCGCATCGCCTGGGCCGCGCACGGCCTCTCGGTGGTGTATGTCGAGCAGCAGGGCGGCGGGCTCAAGCCACTGCCGAGCAAGTACAACCGGCGCATCACCCTGAGCACGCCGTTCGAGCTGCGCGGGCCGGCCGCGGGCAGCGACTACCTCAAGACCTCCGCCGACCCGACCGGCACGAAGGTCCTCGGCACGCAGAACAACTGCGCGGGCAGCATGACGCCGTGGGGAACGATCCTCTCCGGCGAGGAGAACTTCAACCAGTATTTCGCCAACGCCGACTCGGTCACCGAGCCGACGGCCAAGAAGCGCCTCTCCCGCTACGGCCTCAAGGGCACCGCGAGCACCCGCAAATGGGAGAGGTTCGACAAGCGCTGGGACCTCGCCAAGGAGCCCAACGAGGCGAACCGCTTCGGTTGGGTCGTCGAGATCGACCCGCACGACCCGAACTCGACGCCGGTCAAGCACACCGCGCTCGGCCGCTTCAAGCATGAGGGCGCGGCGGTGAAGATCGCCGACGACGGGCGCGTGGTCGTCTACTCCGGTGACGACGAGCGCTTCGACTACATCTACAAGTTCGTCTCCAACGGCAAGGTGAAGCCGGGCAACAGCGCCTACGCCCGCCGGCACAACATGTCGCTCCTCGACGACGGCACCCTGTACGTCGCGAAGTTCAGCGGCAACAGCCCCGCCGGCGAAATCGACGGCACCGGCAAGCTGCCGTCGGACGGCCACTTCGACGGCACCGGCGAGTGGATTCCGCTGGCCAGCGGCAAGAAGTCCTTCGTGCCCGGGTTCACCGCCGAAGAGGTCTACCTCTTCACCCGCCTCGCCGCCGACGAGGTCGGGGCGACCAAGATGGACCGGCCGGAGGACATCGAGCCGAACCCGGTCAACGGCCGCATCTACTGCGCGCTGACCAACAACAGCAACCGCGGCTCGACCGGCAACGCCGCGCCGGACGAGGCCAACCCGCGGGTCGGCAACAAGCACGGCCACATCCTGGAGATCGACGACGACGCGGTCGGCACCAGGCTTCACTGGAACCTGCTGCTGGTGTGCGGCGACCCGAACGACGCGGGAACCTACTTCGGCGGGTTCGACAAGTCCCAGGTCAGCCCGATCTCGTGCCCGGACAACGTGGCCTTCGACCGGCACGGCAACCTGTGGATCTCCACCGACGGCAACGCGCTGAAGAGCAACGACGGCCTGTTCTCGGTGCCGGTGGACGGTCCGGAGCGCGGGCATGTCAAGCAATTCCTGACGGTGCCGCACGGCGCGGAGACCTGCGGCCCGGTGATCCGGGACAAGTTCGTGACCGTGTGCGTGCAGCACCCGGGCGAGCTCGACGGGGCGAGCGCGGACAAGCCGGCTTCGCACTGGCCGGACGGCGGCAACTCGCAGCCGCGCCCGTCGGTCGTGGCGGTCTGGCGCAAGGACGGCGGTGAGATCGGCGGAAGCTGATCCACCTTGCGAGCGCGAGGGTCTTCGGCTTGTTCCGGAGGCCCTCGTTGCGCTTCCCGGGGTAGTTTCGGCTGGTGGCGTCTGCGGATCAAGCGTCGTTCGCGCGGGCCTTGGCGCGCGCGTTGCACGGCGCTGCGCCGGGGTCGCGGGTGTCGTTGACCGTTCGCTGGGAGCCGGAATCGCTGACGAGTACAGCGACGTCGACCTGCCCTTGGTGGTGCCGGACGGCGCGGTGCCGCGGTCGCCGAGTGGTTGGGGGAGGTGCTCGGCGCGGTGGCCGAAGTCGCGTCCGTGCGGTCGGTGCCGGAGTTCCAGCGGTCCGGGCTCCGCCGGCTGGTCTTCGTGCGGTTCCGCGGCGCTCCGGTGCTGGAGAAATTGCTGGCCGCAGGCCCGCAGTCGGTGCATGAACGGCTCGCTCTGTACCTCCGGAAGATCGCCGGCCGGGGTCTGCTCGCGATCGACGACGCCAAGCAGGCCGCCCTCCACTTCAACCTGCTAACGGTCACCACCATGCTCCAGCGGACGTTCTACGGCTCGATGCCGATGCCCCCCGGACGAGGCCGACGAGATCATCGTCAGCGGCGTGCGGGCGTTCTTGCGGCTGTACGGGCGCCGATTCTTGATCCCCGTCAGGCGAGGCCCCTTTCCAACCCCGACACGGCGACTTCGATCTCGCCGGTGAAGGCTGCGCGGGCCGACCGCTGCGCATCAGCCGCTTCGGTGCCCGGGCAGAGGTGGGTCAGCACGAGTGGCCAGGAAGACGTCGGCTTCGCGAGCCAGCTCGACGATGTCCGGGCTGGGGCCGGTATCCCCGGTGTAGCTGATGACCTTGCCGTCCGCTGCCAGCCGCATGCCCGCGTTGGGCACGAAGTGCGGTAGCGACCCGTGTCCACTGTGGACGGCCCAATTTCGAACCGCGTGCCGACGTCGAACTCAAGCGCTCGTCGGAGCCTTGCAGCATTCGGCCATCCAGCGCCAGCACCGCGTCCAGAGCACCGCGTCCAGAGCACCCGGCAAGGCGTGGACCAGCAGCGGCGGCGGGGGGCGTCACCTAGAGCCCGGGCCCGCAGCAACGGATTCAGATCTGCGCAGCGATCCGGATGTCCGGGGCTGACCAGAACCGCGTCCACCCACTCCGCCGGAGTCGACGCGAGCAGGCTCGGCAGCGTGGCGTAGCCGGGATCCAGCACAGGCGGAACCCGTCGTGCTCGACGAGGTAACCGCTGCACGCCTGCCCCGCAGCCGGCCACGCCCCGCACCCGGCCACGCCCCGCAGACGCCGAGGACCGCGAGGCGCATCAGCTTGCTTACGCCGTGCTCACTTCTTGCTTCTCCGCCCCCGGTGCCGCGCGGAGGGCGATCACCGTGATCGCCGCCGCGACCATCACGAAGCCGACCACCCACAGGCCGGTCTTCTGGGAACCGGTCGCGTCCTTGAGCGCACCGGTGACGTACGGCGCCGCGAAACCGCTGATGTTGCCCAGCGAGTTGATCAGCGCGATGCCGCCCGCCGCCGCGGCACCGGACAGGAAGTTGCTCGGCAACGCCCAGAAGGTCGGCAGCGCGGCGCAGACGCCGACCGCGCAGACCGTCACCGCGGCCATCGCGCCGAGCGGATTGCCCAGGTACAGCGCGATCGGGATGCACACGCCGCCGAGCAGCATCGGCAACGCGACGTGCCACACCCGCTCCCGCTTCCCGTCGCCGTGCGCGGCCCAGAACACCATGGCCACCGCGCCGACCACGTACGGCACCGCGGTGACCAGCCCGGTTTCCATAGTGGACAGATCCGTGCCGTACTGCTGCTCGAAGCCCTTGATGATGGTGGGCAGGAAGAAGCCCAGCGCGTACAGGCCGTACGCGATGCCGAAGTACACGAACGCCAGCGCCAGGATCCGCGGGTGGGTCAAGGCCTTCCGCAGCGGCCAGCCGTGCGCCGTCTCGGTATGCGCGCGCTCGGCCTCCAGCTGGTCGCTCAGCCAGGCCCGTTCTTCCGCCGACAGCCACTTCGCCCCCGACGGCCGGTCGGTCAGGTAGAACCAGGTCGCCACCGCGAGCAGCATCGCCGGGATGCCCTCGACGAGGAACATGAACCGCCACCCGGACAGCCCGAAGATCCCGTGCCCACCGCTGATCAGCGCGCTCGAAACCGTGGCACCGATGGCGCTGGACACCGGGATAGCGGTCATGAACAGCGCGACCGCCTTCGCCCGCTGCGCCGCCGGGAACCAGTAGGTCAGGTACAGGATGATGCCCGGGAAGAACCCGGCCTCGGCCACGCCGAGCAGGAACCGCAGCACGACGAGAGCGGTGGGGCTCGGCACGAACGCCATCACGGTGGCCACCACGCCCCAGCTGATCATGATTCGGGCGAGCCACTTTCGCGCCCCGAAGCGGTGCAGGGCGAGGTTGCTCGGCACCTCCAGCACCAGGTAGCCGATGAAGAAGATGCCCGACGCGAAGCCGAAGGCCGTCGCGGTCAGCCCCAGCTCGTCGTTCATCCCGTTCGGACCGGCGAAACCAATGTTGACCCTGTCCAGGTAGTTCACGAAGTAGAGCAAGATCAGGAACGGCATCAGCCGGACCGCGACCTTGCGCAGGATCCGGTTCTGGACTTCGGCAGGGGCTGCGTCGGCGCTGCTCACTGGAGTGACCTAAGCCCCATCACCCACAACGGGTCAAGAGGCAGCCCGATTGCTGGGATGACCGGTCGCCGCCCCGGAACCGCCCGACGATACCGTTATGGCATGCTCGAACGCCCAATTGCCCTGGTCACCGGCGCCTCAAGAGGCATCGGGGCCGCCGTCGCCCGCTCGCTCTCCGATACGCACGACCTGCTGTTGGGCGGGCGCGACGCCACCGCGCTGCAAACTCTCGTCGACGAGCTCCCCGGTGCCAAACCGTGGCCCGTAGAACTAACCGACCGCGATGCCGTCGCCGCCGCGGTCGCCGACATCGATCGGCTCGACGTTGTGGTGCACAGCGCCGGTCTCGTCGAACTGGCCCCCGTCGCCGAAGCCGCCAGCGACTCCTGGCGGCGCACCTTCGAGCTGAACCTCTTCGCCGTCACCGAGCTGACCCGGCTGCTGCTGCCCGCGCTGCGCGCCGCGAAGGGCCACGTCGTGCTCATCAACTCCGGCGCCGGCCTGTCCGCGAAGCCGAACTGGGGTTCCTACGCCGCGAGCAAGTTCGCACTGCGCGCCTTCGCCGACGTGCTCCGCGCCGAAGAAGCGACCAACGGCGTTCGGGTCACCTCGGTGTTCCCGGGTCGCACCGCCACCGACATGCAGCGCAGCGTCCGCGAGCAGGAGGGCCAGGCGTTCGACCCCGACCACTACCTGCGCCCCGAATCGGTGGCGGCGCCGATCGTGTCGGCGGTGCGCGCCAGCGCCGACGCACACCTCGCCGAGATCGTCATCCGGCCGTCCTGACCGGGATCGGCTTGATCTGGGGTCGGCCGAACTGATCCGGGGACCTGTCCGGGCATCCGGATCCGGGCAGGCGGTCCGGACGACCGGCGGCCTGCACGGTCGGGTCCATCGCCGATTCAGGGCCAGCCGATTCAGGGCCAGCCGATTCAGGGCCGGTTGACAACGGTGGCATGCCGGGCGAGACGCACGCCACCGCGTGTATCGGGGCGCTCCACTGCCGTCGGGCCGTCAGCCCCGGATGTGCTGGGACGCCGCGCGGGCTGCGGCCTGCACGGTGCCCCTGTCCACCCGCGTGGGCTCGCGCTCGTGCAGCACCTCTTCACCCGCGACCCAGACGTCCCGGACGCACCGAGATCCGGCCGCCCACACCACGTTCGCCAGCACCTGATCGTCCGGCACGTCCAGGCCCGTGGCGAACGCAGGGTCGTCGACGTCCAGGTGCACGATGTCGGCCCAGCGCCCCGGCTCCAGGGTGCCGATGTCGCCCCGGTGCAGCGCCTCCGCGCCGCCCCGCGTCGCGGCGAGCAGCGCCGCACCCGCGCTCAACGCCGTCGCATCGCCTGTCACGGTCCGCGCGAACAGTCCCGCCAACTGCACCTCCTCCCACAGATCCAGATCGTCATTGCTGGACGGCCCGTCGGTGCCCAGCCCCACCGGAATCCCCGCGGCGAGCAGGTCGACCAACCGCGCGGTCCCCGAGGCGAGCTTCGCGTTGGACCCCGGGCAGTGCGCCACGCCCACCCCGCGGCGCACGAACAGCTCGATGTCGTCGTCCGACAGGTGCACGCCGTGCGCGGCGAGCACGCGGCCGTCGAGCACACCCAGCTTCTCCAACAACGCGGGCACCGAACCGAACTTCTCGCGCTGTTCGGTGTCCTCGGCGAGGGTCTCCGCCACATGCGTGTGGACCAGCGCGCCACGCTGCTGCGCGGACTCGCCGATCGCCTGCAACGCCTCCGGCGGCAGGGTGTACGCCGAGTGCGGCCCATAGGCCAGCTCCACCCGATCACCGGGGCCGAACCGCAGGCCATCGGCGTCGATCCACCGGTTGATCCCGTCGACCATGCCCCGCCAGCCGCCGAGCTTGTCCAGCGCCGGGGTGGAGATGACCGCCGAGGCGAACACCACCCGGGACCCGACCGCCAGCGTGGCGTCGACCACCGCCTCGCCCATGAAGTACATCTCGGCGCTCGTCGTGACCCCGGCCCGCAGCATCTCGACGCACCCGAGCTCCATCCCGGCACGAACGTCCGACGGCCGCAGCCGCGCCTCGGCCGGCCAGATCACCTCGTGCAGCCAACGCAGCAGCGGAAGGTCTCCGCCCATCCCCCGCAGCAGCGTCATCGGGCTGTGCGCATGCGCGTTGATCAAGCCCGCCAGCAGGATTCCACCGCATTCCCGGACATTCGCACCGTGCGGACGTTCCGGCGCCCCGACGCGCGGCCCGCAGTACACGATGCGCCCCTCGCCGTCGACGTCCACCACGGCGTCCCGGATCACCGAACAACCGGGATCGCAGGGCAGGACCACGGGCGCGCGCAGGCGGAGTGCGATCGGCATGCCCCGCATTCTGCCCGACGCTTATCCGCCGCCACCCGTGCTTATGACGAGCAACATGATCACCCCCGCCAACCCCGCGATCCCGGCCAGCACTGCCACGAGAACGATGTCCTGCCTCCGCTGTGTCATGGACTCCAGCATCGCCGGTTTCCAGGCCCCGGACCTCGGCTGATCGGTCCGTCGACCTCGTTCGATCGGCCAGTCCCAGCCAGCCTGTCGGCCGACCCCGAACGGGTAGGACAACGGTTGCGCGACGCGTTCGGCAACGCCTCGATCGGCATCAGGCCAACAGCATCCGCCACGGACACCACGCCCGCGCTCCACCGAACTCCTTGCGACATAAGGGAGACCCCGACGCGGCGCATAGAGACTCGTGTGGCCGTCCCGCAGCGCTACTCCCGGACCACCCGTGCAGGGCGAGAAATCACGCGTCGTCCATCAACCCGCTGCGCCACGCCCACGCCGCGGTCTCCACCCGGTTGCGGGCCTTGATCTTGCCCTGCGCGGCGGCGAGATGGGTCTTCACCGTGGACAGCGACATGAACAGCTCCTGGCCGATCTCGCCGTTGGTCAGACCGCGCGCGGTCGCCCGCACGACATCGAGTTCGCGCTCGGTCAGCTCCATGGTCGGCTTCGGCACGGCGCGGCGTTGCACCTGCGGCTGGGCGAAATGCTTGAGCAGGCGCACCGTGATCTGCGGCGAGACCAGCGCGTCGCCGCGCTCCGCCGCCCGGATCGCCTCCAGCAGCAGCGTCGGACCGGCGTCCTTGAGCAGGAAGCCGCTCGCCCCGTTGCGCAACGCGCGGTCGACGTACTCGTCCAGGTCGAAGGTGGTCACGACGACCACCTTGATCGGGTCGACGACGTCGGGACCGGCCAGCTGCCTGGTCGCCTCCAGCCCGTCGATCCCGGGCATCCGGATGTCCATCAGGCACACGTCCGGCCGCTTCTCACGCGCGACCCGGACCGCGTCCAGCCCGGTCGCGACGTCGGCCACCACTTCGATGTCGTCCTGGGACTCCAGGATCATCCGGAAACCGGCGCGCACCAGCTCCTGGTCGTCGGCGATCAACACCCGGATCATCGCTGTCCCACTTCCCCGTTCTGCTCCGCCAACGGCAGCACTGCCTCGACGCGCCAACCGACGTGGTCTCCCGGACCGGCCCGGAACCGGCCGCCCAGCAGCTCGATCCGCTCCCGCATCCCCACCAGACCGTATCCGCCCGAGCCGCCGACCGGTTGCTGGCGTACCGCCGTGCCGTCATCGGTGATCCGCGCGTAGATGTTAGTCGGGTCGGCGTAGACGTCGACCTGCACGTAACTCACGTCGAGCGCGTGCTTTTCGGCGTTGGTGAGGGATTCCTGCACCACGCGGAGTGTGGATCTGGCGACCTCCGGCGGGATCTCCCGGCCGAGGTCGACGCGCAGCTCCACAGTGGTCGGCCGGTGGTCGCCGACCGGGGCCCGCCGAGTGGCCTTCACGAGAGCTTTGAGGTCCGCTTCGAGGTCGGTGGTCGCTTGCTCGGTCGCCGCCGAAGCACCGGCCGGCTCCGCGCCACGCATGCTCGCGACCAGCCGTCGCATCGCGGTCAGCGCTTCGGTGCCGCTGTCGGCGATGCGCGCCAACGCGTCGGTCGCCGCCTTCGGGTTCTTCTTCGCGACCATCTGGGCGGCCTGGGCCTGCACCACGATGCCGGTGACGTGGTGCGCCACCACGTCGTGCAGCTCCCGCGCCAGCGCCATCCGCTCGGCCTGCTGCGCGTCCGACACCGCGCTGCGCACGGTCTTCGCGCGCTCCGTATCCCGCGCGCGGAAGTACATCCCGGTGCCGACGGAGATGACCAGCAACAAGCCGCCCAGGAAGACCGATTGCAGGTAGCCGCTAATACCGCTGAGCGGCGACGAGCTGATCGGCATCACGAACAGGGCGAACAACGCCGAACCGACCAGCGCGGCGCCCGCCAGCACCGCGCGCCGCGGCTCCGCGTGCCTGGTGGCGTAGGTCACCAGCAGCATTCCTGCTCCGGTGGCGGTGATCGGGATCCCGCCGATCAAGGCGACCTCGGTCGAGAGCCCCCAGAAGCGCATCATCAACGCGGTGAGCACCAGGGCCGTGGCCCCGAGCACCGACGCCTCGAACGGTCGGATCGGCCCGAGGACGGCCAGCACCGACATCACGACACCGCACAACAGCAGCACGACGCCGATGACCAGCGAATCGGCCCCATTCTTGGTGAACTCCAGGAAGACCAGCACGCTCAGCACCGCGATCACCGGCCACTGCCGCCGCGCCAGCACGCGCAACGGGGTGTCCCGGACCTCTTCCCGCGCGGGCCGCCGGCTGCGCAGGTACATGCCGGTGCCCACGGTGAGCATCAGCTGGAGGAAACCGAAGCTAAGCGTCTGGCCGAAGTCCATCGACGGGTAGACGACCGACGATCCGGTGCGCACCAGCACCGATGCGACGCAGGCCACCACGAGCACCGCGGTGACCGGAACTGCCTTGCGCAGCGGGTGGAACCGGAACAGGTAGAGCACCAGCAGCAGCCCTGCCAGGTTCTCGGTCGGGGTGATCTTATCCAGCCCAAGCGAGTGGAAGTACGCGCCGGCCAGCCGGCCGACCACCGTGGTGCCGCACAGCACCACCGCGGCCGCGAGTCCGCACCGGACCGGAGCGCGTCGGCCGGCGATCGCCAGCAGCGCCATCGCGGTGATGCCCGGGATCAGCACAGCGCCACGGTTGGAGAGCCACCCTAGCGTGTCCCCCAGCCAGAACAACCCGAGCAGCCCGGCGAAGATCCACTGCTCGCGCAGAAAATCGCCGAGCCGCCGCCACCACGGGGCAGCCGGCCCGGTTCCGGGTCTCGTCGCGAAATTGCTCACGGCTCGACCGTAGCCTTTGCCCCGATTCGAACACCTTGGCCGAGTGGTTCGAAAGCCCTGTCCGATCGGCCGACCTTCGCCGTCGATCAACGGCCCCGTGGCCGATCCGAAATCCGCCGCCGCCCGCCAGTCTCGAATCGAGTGAGCCTCGCACCAGGCGGGGCACCGAGATCCTGACCGCAGCAGCCTAAACGCGAGCAACCGCAGGCACGGCGAGCACGGACCCGCAACGGCGACGAACGGCGTTAGCGGCGCGAAACGAGCAGGGGGAAGGAAGATGTCGGCTTCAACCGTCGATCGGCGGCCCGGGGGACCGTTCCTGGTGGGGCGCGGGTTGCTCAAGAACTACGGCTCGTACCGGGCGCTGGCCGGGGTGGACCTGGCGATCCACACCGGCGAGGTGCTGGCGATCGTTGGTCCGTCGGGCTCCGGCAAGACGACGCTGCTGCAGGTGCTGGCCGGGATTCTGCGCCCGGACGGCGGCGAGGTGCTGCTGGACGGGCACCGCATCGACCAGCTCGGGGAGGCCAAACGCAGCGCGCTGCGGCGGCACGAGTTCGGCTTCGTCTTCCAGCAGGGCATGCTGGTCCGCGAGTTGACGGCGGAGGAGAACACGGCGCTGCCGCTGCTGCTGGCCGGGGCGAACCGCAAGCAGGCGCTGGCGGGCGCGCGGGACTGGTTGGCCCGGCTCGGCCTGGGCGGGCTGGAGAAGCGCCTGCCCGGCGAGCTCTCCGGCGGCCAAGCGCAGCGGGTGGCGATCGCGCGGGTCCTCGCGCACCGCCCCAAGGTGATCTTCGCCGACGAGCCGACCGGCGCGCTGGACAGCCGCACCGGGGAGGAGACCACGCAGGCGTTGTTCGCCGCCGCAGCGGCAACCCGGGCTGCAGTGGTTATCGTGACGCACGACCGGGAGCTGGCCGCCAAGGCCAGGCGGATCGTGGAGATCCGCGACGGGCTGATCGTCGGCGGGGTGATGGTCGGATGAATCCCGTGCAGCTGGCACTGCGGGTGTTGTGGGTGGACTCCGCAGTCGCCTGTCGGCGGTGCTCACGGCGGCCGGGGTCGCGGTCGCCACCGCGCTGATCCTGTTCCTGGCGACCCTGCCGGACCCGACGGATGCCCGGATGGAACGGGCGTCGTGGCAACGCGGCGCCGTGGATCCCTCCGGCGCGATCGCGGTGGCGAGCCAGGACTTCTTCCAGAACGAGCGGATCATCCGGCTCGACGTCTCGGGCGATCGGGCTCCGGCGGGCAGCGCACCGCGCTTCCCCAGGCCGGGCGAGGTGCTGCTGTCGCCGCGGCTGGCCGAGCTAAAGCACGTCGGGAACGCCGGCTCGCGGCGCTGCGGTTGGCCGGCGCAACGCCGGGGCAGGTGGTCGGCACGGTCATCGCGGAGATCACGATCGCCGCGGTGGCGGGCACCGTCGTCGGGCTCGTGCTGAGCTGGCCGCTGCGGTACCTGGGGGCACAGATCCCGTGGGGAGGCGGCACCTGGTTGCCCAGCGACTTCACGCCGTCGTTGCCGACGCTCGTCGCGGTGGCGGTCGTGATCCCGCTGCTGGTGGTGCTGGCCGCGGTGCTGGGCCTGCGCCGAGTGGTGCAGGCGCCGGTCGGCGCGGCGATGAGCCAGTCGAGGAAGGCACCCAAGGCGTGGCGGCTGCTCGCGGGTCGGCGGTTGTGCAGCGATCCGAAGGCCGCCTACCGGTCCGTGTCCGGCATCGTCCTCGCGGTGTTCGTCGGGTCGATGGCGCTGACCCTGCTGCCCAGCTTCGAGACCTTCGCGGGCGGCGGCGCGCGGTGCAGGCCCAACGCCCGTGAGCGTTTTTCGGTGCTATGGCACCCAAAATCACTCACGGCCAGGTGGCGTCCTTCGCGCAGGCAGCTGACCAGCAGAAGCGCATCGTCGACGAGTTGGACCGCAGCGGCGCGAAGGCCACCGTCGTGCGAGCGGAACCGGTCGCACTCGACGCCTACGAGGGCAGCACGTACGCCGGCCTGGTCATCAGCTGCCCGGATGCCGCGGCGGTGACCCGGATGGCGGTTGGCTTGTGCGCGGGCCCACCGGCCATCCGCGTCGATCCGGGCACGGAACTGCCTCCTTCGGGTCTGCAGGTCTCGCCCATCCCGGCGCCGGGTACCGGGGAGGAGCCACCTAAGTTCGGATTGCCCGCGAACGTCGTGACGCGCCCGCTTGGCGGCCAGGACCCCGATGAGCGGTTCGGTGCTGATCGATCCCGCGCTGGTGCCCGGCGAGATCGCCAACGGGGAATCGACGCTGGCCGTGAACCCGGCGACCGACGCCGACCGGGAGAAGGTGCGGACCGCGCTAGCCATGGCGCTTCCCGGTGACAGCTTCAGCAGCCGCGAGCTGCGGCTGGCGGGGCAGCAAACGATGCTGGGCGATCTCAAGCGGGTGACCGCCTTTGGCCTGGCTCTCGCCGCCCTGCTCGCCGGCAGCAGCGCCGCGATCACCGCCGCGTCGTCGGTGGTCGACCGCCGACGCACCTTCGGCGCGTTGATCGCGGCGGGGACCCCGGTGCGCATGTTGGGCCGTGCGCTGCGGACCGAGGCGGCGCTGCCCGCGCTGTCGCGACGCTGGGCGCCGGCGCAGGTGGCATCGCGGTCGGCATGTCGATGCTGACCTTGTTCGGCGCGGACACGCCGGCGGTGATCAGCGGCTGGATCTTCGCCCCCGTCGCGATCGGGGTGGCCGTCGCGGTGCTCGCCGCCTCCACCAGCGGCCCGATGCTGCGCCGGATCAGCACCGAGCCCATCACTGACGAGTAGTGGGCGAGTAGTGGGCGAGTAGTGGGCGAGTAGTGGGCGAGCGGCCCCGCCAGTGACCATCCGGCCAGTTCCGCAGCACGCGGGGCTGGCCGGTCGGCCATCCCGGGCCGACCACATGACCGATCCGAAACACGCGGCCGAAAGCGATGCTCGAAGGGCCAGAAGAAGATCCTGGGAGGTCAGAAATGTTCGTCACCCTCGTTTCCACCGCCGGCGCGATCATCGCCCTCGCGCTGCTGGTGCTCATGTCGCTCAGCTCAGTTCTCCCCGAAGCCATGGACCGATTCGCCGCAGCCCGTCATTCGGCGAGCGACGGTGCGCAGCAGTCGCAGATCAGTCCTCGGACGAGCCGGTACCCAAGCGACGCCGGTTCATCCGCGACAGCACGTCGTACCGGAGTTGCGGCGGTTCGGGGGACTGGGAGCCGGGCGGTTTTCCAGGCCGGATCCGCTGGGCCCCTTCCGTGGTGACGGTTAACATCGATCGGCGGGCATTTGCCCCGGGTGCGGATCGCAGCAAGGCCAGCCGGTGCAACGTCTCGCTGTGGTGGCCGATGATCGTGACACGCGCGGAGTCGAATGAGAAGAGCACGGCCCGGTTGATCTCGACGATCGCCCGGTCCCGCCACAGGGTTCGTTCGGTGGAGGTGTCCATGCCCAGCCGTTCGGCCACGCGCCGGGTGATGCCATACGCGCTCTCGTCGGCCAGGCCACGGGTGCCGATCTCGGTTCCCACGAACCAGGTGTTGAACGGCGCGGCGGGGTACCGGATGCCGCCGATGAGCAGCTGCATGTTGCTGATCAGGGGCACGGTGTGCCAGCGGAGTCCCAGCTCGACGAACCACGGCAAATCCGGGTGCTCCAACGGAACTTCCTGCACGACGTCGCGCGGGACGGTCACCAGTTTGGCGTCGGTCTCCGGCGAGCATGTTTGGATCGGGAAGACGTCATCACGGAAAGCCGTCACGGGCCGGTACGTAGTCACGATCACCGATTACTCGTCACTTCGCACGCGTTCTTCTTTTCGGCGAACCTGCGAATCCCCGATCGTGTGTCATCCCTCTTGTAGTAACAATCTTCGGCTCGACATCAGCCACTCTTGACCGCCCAATCGGGTGAATAACTTCGTTGTCGATCGTGGATTTGGCCAATCGGCCGATGCCGATGCCGATGCCGATCAGCGGAAGGGTCGACGGCGCTGCGGGCAAACCTCGACGTCCGATCGCCCCAGCAACCGGCCGACCGGTCGACCGGTCGACAAAGCTAATGCCGTGACTGCAACGAACGCGACCAAGTCCGTGCTGGAAGGCATGTACGCGGCGGAGGCCGAGTACATGGCGGCGGACGGCCCAGGCGAAGCGAGTTTCGCACCGCTCGCCGAGTTCTTCTCACCCGACGTCGTCCTGCACCAGGCCGAGGCGATGCCCTACGGCGGCACCTGGCACGGCCACCAGGGCATGGAACGGTTCTTCCTCGCGATGAGCCGGACCTGGGAATCCTTCGAAATGCTGGAGCAAGACTTCCTCGCGTCGGACAACACCACGGGCACGGCCGTAGTGCTCACGCACGTCCGGGCCCGAGCCCGCGAAACCGGGCGAGATCTCGAATTCGCCATCCTGCAGACGATCGCGATCCGCAACGAGCAGATCACCGAGATCCACCCGTTCTACTGGGACACCGCCGCAATCGCCGACATCTGCGCGAACCCAGCGCCGACGCAACACCAATCCCACTGACAGCCGCGACTCCGACGAGCCGCGCGGTGCGCATGCCCTGAAATGGCCCGGAAATCCTTGGACTCGGCGACGAAGTGCTTGCTGTGCTGGCGGGATGAGCTCCTTCTGGACAGGCCGGCTCGCACGGCTGCGGGGCATCGAACGCGAGGATTGGCAAGCGTTCATGCGGATGGACTCGAACTCGGCGTACCAGCGGTCGGTGGACGTTCTGCATCCACCGCGTTCAGCGGAGGGGTGTCCAGCTGTTCCGGGAGCTGGGTAAAGATGTGTCGTTTCGGGTTGGCATGGTTTGCCGCGAAGGAACTTTGCAGGCTGGCGAGAGCCAAGCCAGTCTGTCGGGAACCTGGTTTTCCAACATGGCTGGGTGGCGGCGAGTTGCGTCGTGACAGCCCGATGGAAACCCACGTAAGACCAGCACTGTGCTGGCGGCGGGTATCGCCACGGTAAGACCAGCGCCGGACGGTTCTCCCACGGCGTGGCCATCAGCGACAAACACCAGCGGCGGGGATACGCGTCCGACGCGCTCGCGCTCCTGCTCCGCTTCATGTTCGGCGAACGCCGCTACCACAAGTGCGAAGCGCGAATCCTCGCCTACAACGCCGCATCGCTCGCGCTGCACGACAAGCTCGGGTTCGCCTCCGAAGGCCGGCTGCGCGACCGCGAATTCTTCGCGGGCCGCCACCACGACCTGGTCATCATGGGCATGACGGCACCTGAGTTCTCGGAACGACACGGCTTCGGCGAACTCTGACCCGGCGATTCCAGACACGGCGCTAACGGCCGACCGAACCGTCGAGCTGTTCGCGGGGGATGCCGACGTGGCCCGCGCCGAGCGGTCTCCTCGATCATGTGGACCGGAACCCAACGCATCGACGGCGGCGGAGTTTCGCGGAGCGCTCGCGCGCCGGGCACGTCCAGGCCCGACGGCCCTGCCGGTCAGCACGATCAGGACCGCGTCGGGCTCGTACACGCCACGAGCCCATCGACGTCACCGGCGTTGAGCCGTTCCAGCACGAACCGGTTGAGGTCCCCCGGCTGCGTCGCACGCTGGCGCCCATTCGTCATCGCCTTCATCTCCGCATCTGTTCAGCAGATCCCGTTCAGACGGTGGCAGATGGCAGATGGCAGTGACGGGGCGTCCCGATCGAACCTGGCTAGATGCGTTCGAAGATCAGGTCGTGGATCTCGCGGCCCTCTTCGTGCGCCCGGTTCTCGAACTTCGTGACCGGCCGCCACTCCGGCCGCGGCGCCCAACCACCCGGCTCGTCGGCGTACCGGTTGCGCAGCTGCGGTTCCGCCTGGCAGACCTCCAGCATCTGCTCTGCGTAGTTCTCCCAGTCCGTCGCGAGGTGCAGCACACCGCCCGGCGCGAGCCGGGAAGCGATCAGCGCCACCGAGCCGGGCTGCACGAGACGGCGCTTGTGGTGGCGCTTCTTCGGCCACGGGTCCGGGAAGTAGATGCGCACCTCGGCCAGCGACGCGGGCTCGATGTGGTCACGCAGCAGCACGATCGCGTCGCCGCGGAGCAGCCGGAGGTTGGTGACCTCCAGCTTCTCGGCGCGCAGCATCAACTGGGCCAGGCCCGGCTTGTAGACCTCGACCGCCAGGTAGTTGGCGTCGGGTCGGGCGGCCACGAGCTGGGAGGTCGTCTCACCCATACCGGAACCGATCTCCAGCACGACCGGGGCGGAGCGGCCGAACCAGGTCGCGAGATCCAACGGGCCTTCGGGCAGCGCGGTCACATCGGAACCCGACTCGGACCAGTGCCGGTCCCAGGCGCGCTGCTGACCCGCCGTCATCCGCTCGCCGCGTTGGACGTAGCTGACGACGGTACGACGGAACGGAACCTGCTGGTCAGAGGCATTCACGGGGACTCAGTATCGCAAACGGGCGGCGAGCCCCGGCGACCGAACCCCGCCCCGCCCGAAGGCGGGGTCGGCAGGTCACCAGGCTTCGATCTGCGGGAACATCGCCACCAGGCCAGTGGCCAGCTTGACCGGCACCGGAACCGGCTCGGTGTCGCCGTGCACCGGCACCACGTTCAGCCATCCCCGGTGCCCGTCGGTCAGCACCACGGTGGTGGGCATCCGCATCGGCGCGCGGTCCGACGGCGCGTATTCCCAGTACCCGGCCTCGCCGACCCCCGCCCATGGCACGAAGACCCAACCCGGTCGGGAACCGAGCACCGCCTGCGCCTCGTCCTCGACCTCGAACGCGGCGTCCCGCGACTCGATCTCGCCGCGGTCCAAGGCCCGCAGCCACCACGGGGCGGGCAGTCGGCGCTTGGCGCCGTGCAGCTTGCGGAACAGTCCGAGCACCTGGTGTTCGGGTGCGGTGTGTATCCAGCTCCGACGCAGCGATGCGGGTGTCGCGGCCTCCAGCGCGGGCGGGTGCGCTTCCGTTGCCAACGACCATTCCAGCCTGGGCACCGGCTCCAGCTGGACGTCGTTCACAGACCGCCGCGCTCGCGCACCGCCCTCCTGCGCCTGGACTACCGACCGATCCTTCGACTGCATGATTCGGCCTCACCCTTCTGCTGTTGAGAAAGTTGCGAGCCCAAACTCGCCCTCGACCAGCGCATGCCCCCAAGCGACGCTGGTTCGGGACATCCCAACTCATGCCTTACCACAGCGAATATCAAGAATGAAACAGGCATGTTAATTGTGCCTAAAATCACGTATCTACAACGTCTTGGGCTGATGCACCGCTGATCGGCTCGACAACTCGACCTCGTGCGGATGGAGTGGACAGGTGCCAGATCAGACGATCCAACAGGTGGAGATCGACGGCGGCGTCGTCGTCGGCGTGGACAGTTCCGCATCGTCGCTGCGTGCCCTGCTCGTGGCGGCCGAAGAAGCCAGACGCCGCAACACCGTTCTGCACGTGGTGCGGGCCTGGAGCTTCCGGACAGCGCCGCGACCGGCGGACTGCCCGCCGAATGTCGTGCCGAGCCTGGACCAGTTCCAGCAGACGGTGGTGGGGGACACGGAACGGATCGTGTCCAACAAGCTCGGCGACCACGCCGACCTCCCGGTCCAGATCCACGTGGTCCACTCGCCCTCGCCGCAGGCGCTGCTGTCGGCGTCGAAGGGAGCGGACCTGCTCGTCGTCGGCCATCGGGGCCGCGGCGGGTTCGCGGGCCTGATGCTGGGGTCGGTGGCCGAGCAGTGCGTTCGCCACGCGGCCTGCCCGGTGCTGGTGGTCCGCCCCAACGTCTAACGGGAACAGGCAGCCCGCCCGTTCTTCTGCTCGCACCGGATGGGCGGTTTCGCACGGAATCGCTGCGGCGCCTCGGGGTGTGCGGGCTCTCGTGCGGAGGCGTCGCCAGTGCGGAGGACGGACTGCAGCTGCGGTTCGGCGCGTCAGCGGCGCCTGCGCGATAAGGCATGTGAGCAGCTGAAACGGCTGCCGCTCAGTCGCCCATGCGCCCGGCGTGGGACAGCGCCCTGCGTGGGACAGCGTCCTGCGTGGGACAGCGTCCTGCGCTCCCTCGCACCAGGCGTCGACCTGCACGTCCCGCCGCGCAGGTCGATCAGCGGCACGAATCCGGAGGCTCTAGCCATGTCGTCGAGGAACGAGACCGCAGTCCCATCCGCCTCCGTCACCACGCGCCGGTCCTCGTCGAGAAGAGCCTTCAGGAACTGCACTGGACCTGTGGGGATGCCTCCGCTCATGAGGCGCAGCTCGCCCTCGACCTCGGGATCGTCCTGCCATCGCCGTCGGGTCGAGGGCGGGGTTTTCGAAAATGACCAGATCGTTCGTCCAATGCGATCACCGTCCATCCACTCGCCAGGCCCAGGATGCCCGGGACAACTCGTCCACCGCTCGCACGACGTTGGTGGCGCTGCCGACGTCGTGGCACCCGTCGCTGGCTAAGCCGCCCCTCGCGGGGGCGGCTCGCCTACAGAACCGGACGTGAAACTTTCGCTTCATCCGGCTCCTCGATCATGTGGTTCTTGACGTGAATACCTCGGCGATGTCGACTCGTTTGGTCTGGTCGCTGGTGTTGTCGCGGCAGTGCTGATGAAGGGCACGCATCCTCGTGAGGTCAGTCAGCCCGTTCCATTGGGGAGGGGCGAACTGTTTTATGGTGGTGGTGTCCGCATCGGTGAACAGCAGTCGGCAGTGTGCGCACTTCCCTTTTTGGCGGCGAAGCAGGATCGCCGTCCTGCTCGTCGTCAGCGGGTGGTCACGCAGCCTGTTGGCCCAGTAGACCAGGTTCCCGTCATAAGGGCTGGCGTGGCCGCGCACCTTCACATGGCGCTTGATGGGAATGTCCGCATGTACAGCGAGCCGCGGACCGTCCAGAGTGGCGAACTCCAGACGGCCTTGATCGCGTCGTCGCCAATACTTCGCGAATACCCATCCCGCGCTCTTCTTCGGGTGACGGCGGCCGGCCCAGTGCAGCAACGTCGAGACAACCGGTAGTCACAGGAGGCGAAGACCTTCTTGGCGACCACCGTGCGGTAATACATCGACCATCCCCGGATCACCGGGTTGAGTGCGCTGATCAGCGCCTCGTGCGGCGCTGTCTTCCGCGCTCGGACGATGTCCCGCATGGCTCGATGATGCCGCTTGACGGCATCCTTACTAGGCTTGATCAGCGTCTTGACCACGGGCTGTTTCCGCCCGTCACTACCTGGCCGATGTTCCTTGGTCACGTAGCGACGGATGTGGAAACCCAGAAACTCGAAACCGGCTGGCCCATCGAGAGCGAGCCGGGTGTGAGTGATCCGGGTCTTGGCCGTTTTCAGCCGCAACCCGATCCCGCTCAACCATTCCTCCGCGATGTGCTGGGCCTTCTCGATCCCCGCACGGGTTGGATGCAGGACCACGAAGTCGTCGGCATAGACCACGACCTGAGGTCGGTCGCGGCTGCCGAACGCTGAGGTGATCACTGTTTCCAGACCGTGCAGGGCGATCAACGCCAGCAACGGTGAAATGACCCCACCTTGCGGGCTGCCCCGCCAGGTAGCCTCCAGAGCCTTGCCCTCCATGACCCCAGCGGTGAGCCATCCCTTGATCAGACGACGCAACTGGGGGAACGTGGCGAATTTGGCCAGGAGTGGTTCATGCGCGATGTTGTCGAAACATCCGGCGATGTCTGCATCCAAGACGGACTTGTCCTTCTTACAGGTCGCATCGAAGATCGCCGCAATCGCATCATGCGCCGAACGGGCCGGGCGGAAACCCTAGCTGTTCGGCTCAAACCTGGCTTCCCACTCGGGATCCAGCGCCAGCTTCGCCAGTGCTTGAAGTGCCCGATCCAGCATGACGGGAATACCCAGCGGGCGCTTCTCCGCCTTGCCGGGCTTGGGAATCCAGACCCGACGCACGGGTCTCGGTTTGATCGTCTCCGGACGCCGCAGGCGATCCACAAGTAGCCAGCGCTGGTCGGGCGGGACGGAAGCCACTCCGTCGATCCCGGCCGTGTGCTTGCCCTGGTTGTCCTGCGTCACCCGGCGCACCGCCAGACAGCGAGCGGCTTCCGATTTCATCAACAAGCGTTGCAAACTACGAACTGCCGCCACATCGCCACGACACGAGGCTCGGAAGATGCGCTTTTGCAGGCGGTACACCGTGGTCTCCAGCTTCCGCCAGGGAACCGATGCCCAGTCTCCGATCGACCGCCCGTCACCGGGCAGACCGTCGTTTCCGTTTCTCCCCACTACTCACACCCCTTTCCTTCCACATGACCGTGCCCGCGTCGGCCTATCGTGGGCGTTACCCCACGCGTTCGCTTCTCGGGCAATCCCGCCCCATACCGGCATGCGGCCTGGTCGCCTACTCACCAAACCCGATGAGAGCCTGCACGGGGTTACTCCGTTCCGAATCGTCCGTTTGACGCTGCCCGTAGGTCCGCACTGTCTGCCGGGCCACCATGGCGGATGCACGGGCGGACACCGATGGACCTATCCGCCCCGATGGACCATGCCCTTGCGGGCCAGACCCGCTACCTCGCGTGGGTCTGATGCTGCTAACGACAGTTCGGGCGTGCGTTCGTCTCCTGACCATAGGCAGCCTGCTAGAGGCGTCCCGGACGTCGAGGTCGCCGGTTATCCCCGTCACGTCCCTGCTTCCACAGCATTGATAACCAGTCGCAGCCATGAGGACGTCGCTTTTCCTCCATGCACCATGAGGGGCCGGGATCGCACCGACCATCGGACAATTCAGTTGTGACCAGGGCGTATGCCCCGGCCCCTTCCATCCCCCGCCATCGGCGGTTTCGGAAGAACGGATCACAGCCAGCGCAGCAGCGTGGCGAGTTCGTCCAGGATTTGCCGATGCTTCATGGCACGCATCCCTTCGACACCACCGACAGCTACGCGCTGCGAGCTGGCATTCACACTCGCGTTGCCACGGAGATCACCTGGGAGTCCAGAAAGCACAGGGCCCGGGCCATCCCCCGAATGACAGCCCGGGCCCTCCCCCGTCCCGACCGCCGGCGCCCCCGAGCGCTATTGCAGTCGGTCGAATTTGGTCGTGCCTGTCGGCCCCGACGTCAGCCCTCGCGCGATGTCCAATGCGGACACTGCGTGCCGCAACGGTTACGGCGCACCGAGTAGGCGACGTCTGCGGCTCGATCTTGTCCCCCCGATCCTATCGGTTGACGTGATCAGACTCTCGGCCGGGCCAGGTAACGTTTTGCTTTCCCTCGCCCAACTGGGCCTTTCTCCAGTTGATCATGAAAGGTCAACTCAAGATCAGTTCTCGCAGGTCATGCGTCGCGCCGCCGGACGATGATCAAAGCGATCACCCACACGGCCACCGCGACGGCCGCGAAGTAGGCCAGCGCGCCCCACGGACCGAACGGCATCTCGCCGACCCCGGCGGTGCCCGAGATGAAGTGGTCGGCCGCGTTGAACGGCATCCACTTCCGCACGTCGCCGCCGACCTTCGGGATCAGGCCGACCAGGCTCTCCACCAGCAGCGGCCAGAGCAGCAGCAGGGCAACCGCGCCGGCCGTCTGCCGCAGCAGGGCACCGACCGCGACCGCCAGCACCGCGCTGATGGCGAACACCAGGCCGACCCCGGCGACGTGGCGCCAGTCGTCAGCGGTGGCGAACGCGAGGTTGGAGCTTGGTGCCAGCAGCTTCGCGACGCCCCAGGAACCGAACGCGGCCACCTCGCCGATGATCAGGGCAACCACCGCGACGACCACCGTTTTGGCCAGCAGCGCGGTGGTCCGGTTCGGCACCGCCTGGAAGGTCGCCCGGATCGTGCCGAACCGGTACTCGGTGGTGATCGACAGCGCGGCGAGCACCAGCACCACCATCAGCCCGAACTGGTAGCCGACCTGCGTCATCGGCACCGAAATGCCGCCGTCGGACTGGGTCGCGAACAGCATCGCGAACCCGATGGTCATAGCCAGAGCGAGGAAGGTACACCACCACGGGGACTTGGTGGAGAAGAGCTTGATCCGTTCAACGGCGAGCAGGGTCATCGGGCCACCTCCGAGGCCGTCGGCTCGGACGAGGCGGCGCCGAGACCGGTCTGGTATTCGACTGCGTTGCTGGTCATCTGGATGAAGGCGTCTTCCAACGAGCTCCGCTGCGCGGTGAGCTCGTGCAGCACGATCCCGTGCTGCGCGGCGAGTTCGCCGATCTGCTCGGTGCCGACCTCGTCGATCAAGAGCGTGTCCGCAGCCGTCGACCGCGCGCTCAGCCCCTGCGCGCTCAGCAGCTGCTGCAACTGCGCCGAGCTCGGCGAGCGCACCAGCACGCCCTGCGTGCCGGCGTTGTCCACGAACTGCTGGGTGCTGCACTGCGCGATGAGCTCGCCGCGCCCGATCACCACCAGTTCCTCGGCGGTCAGGGCCATTTCGGACAGCAGGTGGCTGGAGACGAAGACGGTGCGCCCCTCCGCGGCCAGGCCCTGCATGAACCGCCGGATCCAGTGGATGCCCTCCGGGTCGAGCCCGTTCACCGGCTCGTCGAACAGCAGGATCTTGGGGTCGCCGAGCAGCGCGGTGGCGATTCCGAGCCGCTGCGACATGCCCAGCGAGAACCCGCCCGCCTTGCGGCGCGCGACGTCCTCCAGGCCGACCATGCCGAGCACCTCGTCGACCCGCTTCGCGGGGATGCCGTTGGACTTCGCCATCCACTGCAGGTGGGTGCGCGCGGACCGGTTGGGGTGCACCCACTTCGCGTCGAGCAGCGCTCCCACGGTCCGCAGCGGGTGCTTCAGCTCGCAGTAGGGCTTGCCGTCGATGCGCACCTCACCCGCGGTCGGCCGGTCCAGGCCGAGCATCATGCGCATGGTGGTGGACTTGCCGGCTCCGTTCGGGCCGAGAAAACCCGTTACCCGGCCGGGTTTCACGGTGAACGACAGATCGTTCACCGCGACTTTCGAGCCGTAGCGCTTGGTGAGGCCGAGCGCCTCGATCATGATCACTCCTGTCGGGCCGATAATGCCGCGGCCCACCCGGGCCACACTCCAAAGCCTGCCTGGTCGACCCTTGCACCGGCATCGCCCCCGCGTCTGGACCTGGGGTCAGCCTGGAGTCGTAGTCGACCCCACCAGCAGGATGACCTCTCAGGGTTCTCCCTGAGCTTGGTGGACATGCGCCAACCAGCAATCCCGGAATCCGGGCGTCCGACGTTCCCCCAACCCGCACCGCCACCCGCACCGTCCCGCAGCCAGAACTCAGCGGAACAAGCGGTTCAGGGCCGTGGCCAGGCCGTCCTCGGCGACCGGCCCGGTGACCTCGTCGGCCGCGGCGCGCACGACCTCCGGCGCCTGCCCCATCGCGACGCCGCGCGCCGCCCAGCGCAGCATCTCGATGTCGTTATCCCCGTCACCGATGGCGAACGTGTCCTCGCTCGCGATGCCCAGTTCGGTGCGCAGCTTCTCCAGCGCGGAGCCCTTGGTCACGCCCTCGGGGACCACCGTGACCCACGGCTCGTAGTGGTCCAGCGTGAAAGTGCAGCCCGGCAACCGAATCCCGGCCAGCACCTCGACGACCTCGGCGGGCTCGTGATCCACCCAGTTCGCGATCAGCCGCGGCACCGGGACGCTGACGAGTTCGTCCAGCGACGCCAGCTGTTGCGGGCCGTGCAGCTCCTCCTCGTGGAACCTGGAGGTCACCAGGCTGCCCGCACCGACGTCCTCGGCCGCGAAGATCGCGCCGGGCAGCCGCCTGGCCAGCTCGGCGAGCACCGGCCCCGGCTCGAAAGTCTCGACGGACAGCACTTCCCGCGCCGCGGCGTCCACCCGCACTGCGCCGTTGGAGCACAACGTGACTCCGCTGGTCAGCTCCAGGTCGTCGAGGATCGGCAGGGTTCCGAGCGTGCTCCGGCCGGTCGACACCACGACCTGGGCGCCCGCCTCAACCACGCGGCGCACGGCCGCCCGGACCACCGCGGAAATCTCCTGGGTGGCCGGATCGAGCAGGGTCCCGTCGACGTCGAGGGCGATGAGTCGGGGCTTCCACGCGGCGTCAATCACCACCGCAGGCTAGCCGCCGATGCGCCCCGAAGCGCCTGGTTGGAGGCGCAATTCACGCCTCGCCCGGTTTGACCAGACCGGTCTCGTAGGCCAGCACCACCGCCTGCACCCGGTCCCTGATGTCCAATTTGGACAGGACGCGGCCGAGGTGCGTCTTCACGGTGGCCTCGGACAGGAACAGCTTGCCCGCGATCTCGGCGTTCGAGAGCCCCTTCGCCACCAGCACCAGCACCTCGCGCTCCCGGTCGGTCAGCACGTCCAGCACCGATGCGTCCCGCAGCTGGCCGCCGCGCTCGCCCAGGAACCGGTCGAGCAACCGCTTCGTCACGCTTGGCGCGACCACCGCGTCACCGCTCGCGACCGACCGCACCGCGGTGACCAGGCTCTCCGGCGGCGCGTCCTTGAGCAGGAAGCCGCTGGCCCCGTTGCGCAACGCGGACAGGGCGTACTCGTCCAGGTCGAAGGTGGTCATCACCAGGACCTTCGCGCTGTCGGCCGCGACGATCCGGCGGGTCGCCTCGACGCCGTCGAGAACCGGCATCCGGACGTCCATCAGGACCACGTCCGGCCGCAACCGCTCGGCGAGCTCGACCGCCTCCGCGCCGTTGCCGGCTTCGCCGACGATCTCCAGGTCGTCCTGAGCGTCGAGCACCATCCGGAACCCCATGCGCATCAGTTCCTGGTCGTCGACCAGCAGCACCCGCACCATGTGGAACACCCTATCCAAGCTGCGATTTCAGGACTTTCCAGCCACTCGGCCCGGGTGGCCGGACTCGTGCGCGACCACGTCAGGAAGTCGCGCCAGGCTGGTCAAGCGGCAGAATCGTGTGCACCCGCCAGCCGCCGCCGGTTCGCGGACCGGCCGCGAGCGTGCCGCCGTAGACCGCGGCGCGCTCCCGCATGCCGATGAGCCCGTTGCCGCCCGTGGTCATCCCGGTCGGTTCCCGCCGCATCCCGTCGTCCACCACCTCGATCTCGATGCGCTGCCCGTCGTTGACGGCCCGGACCGAAGCCTTGGTGCCGGTGCCGCCGTGCTTGACCACGTTGGTCAGCGACTCCTGCACGATCCGGTACACGCTCAGCCCGATCCCAGTCGGCAGCCCGGTGAAGTCGCCGGTGAGCTCCATCGACACGGCGAGCCCGAGCCCGCGCACCCGGTCCGCCAGTTCGTTCAGGTCGGCCGCCGTGGGCTGCGGGATGCGGGCGGGGTCGTGCTCCGTGCCGTCGCGGAGCACGCCGAGCAGGCTGCGCAGTTCGCCGAGCGCCTCGCGACCGGTGCTGCCGATCGCCTGCAACGCCCGTTCGGCGAGGTCCGGGTTGCTGCGCAAGGCGTAACCGGCGCCGTCGGCCTGCGTCACCATCACGCTCACCGAATGCGCCAGCACGTCGTGGATCTCCCGGGCGATCCGGTTGCGCTCCTCCGCGACCGCGATGCGGGCCTGCTGGTCGCGCTCGAATTCCAGGTTGTGCAGCCGCCTTTCCACCTCCGCGTGGTACGCGCGGCGGGCCCCAACGAACTCGCCCAGCACCCAGCAGAAACCGACCAGCATGACGAAGAAGAGGACCTGGTCGAAGACCAGCGACGGTAGGTCCTCCGGCGCCTCGTCGCCGGTGAACCGCCGCAGCAGGAAGAAACCGCCGGTCAGCGCGGTGTAGATCGCCGCCTTCCGGCGCCCCACGTAGGCGACCAGGGTATAGATCATCATGCTCGGCACCACCGTCGTCGTGGTGACGTCCGGCCCCTGGTTGAGGACGGCCATGATCGCCAGGCCGAGCAGCGCGACGTACGCCGACCGCACCGGCCAGATGCGCCGCACCGACACCGGCACGGTCAACAGCAACCCGGCCAAGACGAACAGCACGGTCGGCATGCCGACCGCGAGATCGCCTTCGCCACCGAGCTCACCCAGGTGCAGGAGCAGCATGAAGGTGGCGATCCCGCTGTCGCCGACCGGCGGGTGCGCCCGCAACCAGAGGCTCAGTTTCCGCACCAAGCGAGGTTATGCGGCAGACGGGTGAGCCGACGTCATCCCACGGGCTCGAATCGCATCAGCCCCTGGTCGCATCCGTCCTGGCCCGGGCTACCCCTCGGGGCCGCAGCGGCGGGTGCGGCGGGTGGTGATCGCGTGACTCGGCGCGACCAATCAGATCTGCGTGGCAGGATGTAGCGCGCAGCGACTCGCACACCCAGGAAAGGTCGGCGTTGAGTACGGCAACCGAGCAGCAGCACTGGCCCGGCCCGCTATCGGCGGCGGTCGCCCGGCTGTGCACCGGGTTGCGGCCGCAGGTTTCCGAGCGGACCGCGGCCGGCTTCGCCGAGGTGCTGCGCAGGCTGTCCGCGCCGCTGCAGGTGGCCGTCGCGGGGCGGATCAAGTCCGGCAAGTCCACACTGGTCAACGCGCTGATCGGGCGCCGGGTAGCGCCCACCGACGTCGGCGAATGCACCCGGCTGGTCACCCGCTTCCAGTACGGCACGGTGGACCGCGTCGAGGTCATCTTCCACGACGGCAAGAAGCAGGCCGTGCCGTTCGACGCCGACGGCGGCATCCCCGCCGACCTGGGCGTGAACATCGACGAGGTCTCGCACCTGGAGGCCTACCTGACCAACGCGGTGCTGCGCGAACTGACCGTGATCGACACCCCCGGGCTCGGCTCGCTGGACGCCGCATCCGTGGCGCGCACCGAAGAGCTGCTGGGCACCCGCAAGGAAGAAGAAGGCGAGGAGGACTCCGAGCTGGACCCGGTGTCGCGCAACGCGGTCGCCGGGGCCGAAGCCGTCCTCTACGTGGTGACGCAGGGCGTCCGCGCCGACGACGAGCTGGCGCTGGCCGCGTTCACCGCCGCCACCGCCAGCCGGGAAGCAGGGCCGGTCAACGCGATCGCGGTGCTGAACAAGGCCGACACAATCGAGCCGAGCTCCGTCGAGGACTCCGACGGCGAGGTGTGGAAGGCCGCCTCGCTGCTCGCCGGGAAGCAGGCGCAGCTGCTCAAGCCCAAGGTCGCCGACGTGCTGCCGGTGATCGGCCTGCTCGCGGAGACCGCCGAATCCGGCGGGTTCACCGCCGCCGACGCGGAGGCGCTGCGCGGCCTGGCCCAGCTGGACGAGGCGACCCGCGAAACCCTGCTGATGTCTGCGGACCTGTTCACCAGCTGGGAATGCGACGTGCCCGCCGGCACCCGCAGCCGGCTGCTGGAGCGGATGGACCTCTACGGGATCCGGTGCGCGCTGGCTGCGATCGACGCCGAACCTGAGATCACCGCGGGCGCGCTGCGGCGGCGGCTGCTGGACTCCTCCGGGCTGGCTTCGGTGCTGAACCGGCTGGACTCGGTGTTCCGGGCGCGGGCCGACGGCATCAAGGCCGCTGCGGCGCTTGCCTCGGTGACCGCGCTCGCGCACGCCGCCGGCGATCAGGGCGAGCGGCAGCGGGTGCACGACGCGATCGAGGTGCTGCTGGCCAAGCCGGAGGCGCATCAGCTGCGGGTGCTGGAGGCATTGACGCTGGTCGCGGCGGGGGCGGTGGCGATGCCGGCGGACCTGGCCGAAGAAGTGATGCGGGTCGGCAGCAGCAACGACGCCGGCGAGCAGCTCGGCCTGCCGGGGCGGCACCGCAACGAGCTGGCCGACTACGCACTGGAGCGGGCGAACTGGTGGCGCTCGTTCTCGTCGTTCGGCGCCACGCCCGCGCAGAGCCGCATCGCGCACGTGGTGCACCGGGCGTACTTCCTGATCTGGCAGCAGCTGCGGTCCGGGTGATGGCGGTGCGGGGCTGGCGACGCAAGAGTTCACCCGAAAGTGGAACCGGTGGCGTGCCAGGGGCGTCCGATCCGGGTGAGGGCACGGCCGTTGCCCCGGACGTCGACGCAGGGTTGGGGACCGACATGACCGCCGTGACCAGCGATATCGGCATAGACCCGCTCGAGAAGGCGCTGGCCGAACGAGCAACGCTGATCCAGCTGTGCATGTACGCGATGGACCGGGCCCGCAGCGCGGGAGTGGTGGAGCGGCTCTCCGAGGGCCTGCGCGGGATCGGCGTCTCGGCGCTCCGCCCGGACGGTACCCGTTTCGACCCGGCGCACCACGAGGCGGGCGGCACGACGCCGACCGACGATCCGGAGCTGGACGGGTTGATCGCCGAGACCGAGGTGCTCGGCTTCGCCGACCGGGACCGCGTGCTGCGCGCCCCGGTGGTGACCGTCTACCAGCTCCGGGCGCAGTGATCCGCCTTCCGGTGATCATCGCGGTACGGGACAATTCCCGAGTTCGAGCGCGGTCCAGGCAGGTATCGAGAGGAGCGGGGCGGACATGACGCCGACTGCACCGGGCGTCGCGGTCGCCGCGACCCTGCCGCAGCAGGTCAAGCAGGCCAGGGAGAAGCTGCACGCGGTGCTGCGGGAAGCCGACCCGAGCGCCGCCGAGTGGGTCGAGCAGGTCCGGCGCGGCCGCCCGAAGACGCCCAGCGTCGTGGTGGTCGGGGAGACCAACCGAGGCAAGAGCTCACTGGTCAACGCCCTGCTCGGGCATCCCGGTCTGTCCCCTGTGGACGCCGATGTGGCCACCGCCACGTACCTGCAGTTCACGCACGGCGAGCAGTGGGCGGCGCACGCCTGCTACCCCGGCCAGCAGGAGCCGGTGCCGTTCGATCTGGTGCAGCTGCCGAGCTGGGCGGGCGCCGGCCGCGACCTGCCCGAGGGGCAGCTGCCGCCGCGCTACGTGCAGATCACCGCGCCGATCGAGACGCTGGCCCGGGTGACCGTGGTCGACACCCCCGGCGTCGGCGGGCTGGACGCCCTGCACGGCGAGCTGGCGATGGAGGCGGCAGCGTCGGCGACGGCGCTGCTGTTCGTCGTCGACGCGTCGGCCCCGTTCACCCGGGGCGAGCTGGAGTTCCTGCAGAAGGTCGCCGAGCGCGTCGAGACCGTGGTGTTCGCGCTGGCCAAGACCGACCAGCACCGCGGCTGGCGGCAGGTCCTGGAAGCCGACCGGAAGCTACTGGTGGAGCACGCGCCGCGGTTCGCCGACGTGCCGATCTTCCCGGTGTCCGCGCGGATGCAGGAACTCGCCGCGAAGGCACCCAGCGAGCGGGCCGCGGAAATGCTGCGCGAGAAGTCCGGCATCACCGAGCTGCGCACCGAGCTGGAACGACTGATCGGCGGCCGGTCCGCGATGCTAGGCGAGGCCAACACGATGCGCGCGCTGTCCACTGTGCTCGGTGAGCTGGCCGCGCGGTTGCAGGCGGAGAAGCGCGCGCTGACCGTCGGCGAGGACGAGGCGGAGTCGCTGCGCGCGCGGCGCGACGAGCTGACCACCGCGCGGCGCTCGTCGACCCGCGGCTGGCAGGTCAAGCTGCGCGGCGAGATCCAGCGCACCCGCGTCGAGACCAGCCACGAGGTGACCCGCCAGGTGCGGGAGGGGCAGAACTGGTTCCGGCGAGCGATCGACGGCGCCGACCGCAACCAGCTCGCCGAGCTGCCGCGGCAGGTCGACGTGGCGTTGCAGATGGCGTCGAGCCGGGTCGCGGCCATGCTGTCCGCGCGGCTGGCCACGGTCGCCGAGCAGTCGTTGAAGGAGCTGTTCTCCGCCGAGGAGCTCGACGTGATCCGCTCGCAGTTCGCGCGCGGGTTGCAGGCGCCGATCGCGTTGCGCCCACCGGACAAGCGCCCACCGACCGCCGAGGACAAGCTCCTGGTGTTCATGGGCGTCTCCGGCGGGCTCGGCGTCGGCCGCGCGGCGGCGATGCCGTTGGCGGGCTTGGGGATCGCGGCGTTGAACCCGGTGGTGCTGCCGGTGACGATCGTGCTCGGCCTCGGGGCGGGCTGGTGGATGGCGCGGACCCGCAAGCACGCGGCCGACAAGCAGCACCTGAAGCAGTGGCTGACCGAGGCCATCGCGGATGCCCGCTCGGCGCTGGACCAGCTGGTCGCGGAGCAGCTGATCGAGGCGGAGCAGCAGCTGTCGCTGGCCCTCGACGACGCCCTGACCAGGCGAATCGAGGCGATCGAGGGGGAGCTGCGGGAGGTGGACAAGGCCCTGAAGATGGACGCCGCGGAACGCAGCCGCCAACTCCAGACGGTCAACCGCCGCCTCACCGAAGCGACCACCGGACGGGAGCGCGCGGAGAACCTCCTCGCCAGCATCCGCAACCTCCGCGACACGGCGGCCTGATCCGAACGAACCCGCCGGGTCTGAAGCTGGATTGCCGGGGTGCCGGTGACCGGGCGCGTGGGGAGGGGGCGTTCGCGCCCGGTCACCGGGGAAGGGCCGATGCGGCGGAGGTCGGGGAGGACACCGCACCGGCCCGGCTGGGTGAGGTCAGGTCTCGTGAGTGGTTGTTCCGGTAAGAACCGGAAGGATCACTCACGAGCGTTCAGGCACGCAGGTGGTGCCGCCCGGTGGGCTCGTCGGGATCTGTGGTGGGAATCCCGGTGGTATGGGGGGATGTTTTTGTTCCACCCGGTGTTCTTCGGCCTTGGCGCGGGTTTCGGCTTCGATGTCGGCTATGAGGTGCCAGACCGTGTAGGCGCCTTCGCCGCCTCCGGCGTGCTGGCCGGTCGAGAACGCGATGGTTCTCGCGGGCAACTGGGTGGCGAGCATGGCGAGGATCAGCAGGTTGAACAGGACGAACGTGCTGAGCTGAATCCAGAACATCGGTGGTTCTCCTTCGGTTGGGCGAGGGGTGTCAATTTCGCGAGAAATTGACGTTCACCCGGGTGACGGTCAATTTCTCGCGAAATTGCGCCCTCCCCGGGTGATCACAGGCGGGTGGTGAGGGTGCGCCAGCAACGCATGCAGGTGTCCTCCCGAAACGAGTCCACTTCGGACCGATCGTGCAGGACGTTGAGGCAAGTTTGCCCGAGATCGGGCAAACTGATCGACTACACGAAAGAGCGAGGTCAAACGGGTGGTCGGTCGCTCGTAAGCTGTGCCCATGTCGGACACCCCACGAGCACACGCTCTGGCGAAGGAACTTCGAGCCGCCCGCAGCGCGGCGGGCTTGACCGCGCGGGAGCTTGCTCGCGTGCTGGGCTGGTCCGAAGCAAAGATCAGCCGGATCGAGACTGCGCGGCGCGGAATCCTGGTGCAGAACGTCGAAGCGATCCTCGACGTCCTCGGCATGAAAGGCGGAGATCGCGAACGCCTGCTGAAGATGGCGCGCGACATCCGCGAACCGGCATGGTGGGAACTCGGGCGGGATCTGCCCAGCCAGTTGACCGGGCTTATCGACGCGGAGCAACGGGCTACCCGGATCACCCACGTGGCGCTCAACATGGTCCCAGGACTTCTGCAGACGCGGCCCTACACACGGCAGATCATGGAAGCTGGCGGACTTCCGGCAGATGACCTGGAAGAATACGTTGCGATTCGCCAAGCCCGGCAAGGGATTCTGAGCAAGCGAGACCCAATCACCCTGAATTCGTTCATCGATGAGACGGCACTGCTGCGACCAGTTGGCGGCCCGCGAGTGATGGCCGATCAGCTCCGCCAGGTCGTCGCCGCGAGTGAAGAGCCGAACGTGACGATCCGGATCCTCCCGCTCGAACTCGGTGCGCACGCAGGTCTCAGCGGCACCTTCGTGATCTACGAGTTCGTCAAGTCTCGCCCCGTCGTCTACATGGAAGGGCGCAGCTCAGGTGCATTCGTTGACGAGCCGGAAGATGTGAAACTGTTCTGGGACGCACTGGAGCACCTGTCAAATCAGGCCTCGGATTCGGCCGCTTCACGCGAGATACTCGAACGGCACATGAAGAGGTACGAAAGCGAGGCGCGATGACCACCGAGTTATGCGGCTGGCGGAAGTCCAGCTACAGCGGCGTTCAAGGCGACTGCGTCGAAGTTGGCTGGTCGAAGTCCTCATACAGCGGCGCAGAAGGTGACTGCATTGAGGTGGCCTTGGCGCCGCAGGTCGTCGGGGTTCGGGATACGAAGGACCGGGATGGGGCTGCGCTGATGTTCCCCCGGCGGCAATGGGTGGCGTTCGTCTCGGGGTTGCGGGCTCGCCGCTGGTGAATTGGGCCATCCGGGCGTTTCGCGGAGACGTTTCACGTATGTTGTCCGGGCCGGGACCTGGCTCTTGTACTCTCTGCGTTCGTGATCACGCCACCGTGTAATCAGCGGTGATCGCGAACGTGGAGGGGAGCTGCGTTGACCACGGGGATGGAAGGCTTAGCCGCCGGAGCGAGCGCACTGGCCGGACAGGCGGACGGGCTGCGCGCAGCGGTCGACAACGGCCAGCTCGTCATGGACCCAGAGGCGGCCGAGGCGGTTGCGCAGGTTTACAAGGAGAAGGCCGATGCCGTTCGCAAGGCAAGGTCAGACTCCGAGCGCCTGATCCTGCGGCAAGGAAGCGCCTAAGCAAGTCGGATCGCGGCAGGGCATCAAGATGATCAGCGCTGGCTCGGTTGGGCAGGGCATCTGCAGCCAGGTCATCGAGGCTGGCAGCGGCTCGGTTTCAGTTCAGGTCACCTACAGCGCCGACAAGATCCAGAGCGACGACGCCACCTGCGCGAAGGCGATGGAGATCGCGCAGGTTGTTGAGCCGGAGTTGCCGAAATAAGACTGGTCGAGGGGGACGGTATGGGGAACTGGTTCACCGATGGGGTTAGGGAGTTAGGGGGCTCCGCCTCCGACCTCTGGGCCGGTGTGACCGGTGGCGAGACGCGGGCTCAGGAGCAGCAGCGGATGCGCCAGCAGATTGCTTTCGTGCTGGCCGATCGACGCCGGGTCGCAAGCCCTTGCAGGACTGGGGCCAGCAGTTCGGCGACTCCGTGCGTGGGACCGGCCTGAAGATCCAGGAAGCTGGGGTCGCCGCCGGGCAAATTAAGGCACAGCTGCAGCCGCCCGAGCACTACAACGGCACCCGCACACATCGCGACCGTGCTCAGCCCCGCTGGCGGGATCATGGACGCCGGGGCGCAGATGCGGGAGCGGGCCGAGGCCGACAAGCAGGCTCGGCAGATCGTGCAGAACGTCTACACCCCCGGCTACACCGCCGTGGACTCCAGCACCCCGACGTTCCCGCCGCCGGTCGACCCACTGAATCCTCCGCCACCGCCCGACCAGGGCCGCGACACGCAGAGCATTTCCAGCAACACCCCGACCAGCACCGGCCGAACCGGCACGAGAACCGGCAGCACGCCGAACATCCCGAGCGAACCGGATCCGTCCAGTGTGGACCCGCGTGGCATCGGTGACGGTTATCGCCCGCTCGCGCAAAGCGGCTTCCAGTGGGCGAATCCGCCCACTCCAATGACGCCGGGCCCCGGCCTGGCGCCCACTCCGCCCGGCGCCCAACCGCCCGGCGGCGGCTTCATCGGCGCCATGCCGCCCGGCGGTGGCGGCGCGGGCGGCCCCGGCCTGGGCGGTCGCGGTGCCGGTGGCATGGGTGCAGGCGGCTGCGGAGCAGCAGGTTTGGGCGCTGGTGGCCGGCCGGGTGCCGGCGGTCCCGGCATGGGCGCGGGTGGCCGGGCCGGTGCCGGCGGACTCGGTGCCGCAGCGGGCGCCGGCTCGGGTGCCGGCTCGGGTGCCGCCGGTGCCGCCGGTGGTCGCGGTGCGGCCGGTGGCGGAGCGGGCGCGGGTGCCGGTCAGCGCGGCAAGGGCAGCGAGGACCAGGAGCACGAGCGGCCGAGCTGGCTGGAAGAACAAGACGACATCTGGCTCGACGACATGCCGAGGACGGCACCGCCCGTCTTCGGCGAATAACACCAACCGGGGGTAACACGTGTCCGAGCGATGGCTGCTGCCACCGCTGTGGTTCGACTTGTGCTGGGAAATCGGGAGATTCGACGAATACCCGTTCCCCATCGCGGTGCGCTCGCACGGCGCGACGCTCGAAGAGCGCGCCGTGCTCCGCCAGCGGGCGCTGCCCGAGCTGCAAGCCGCCGGCCTGCTTGCCGGTGACGGTCTCGCCCCGCGCTTGGCTCAGTCGCTCGCCCAGCTCGCCAAGCCGGGCCTGTGGATCGAAGGGCTCTGGATGCCTGACGGCACCAACCAATCTCCGACCCGGCTGCTGGCAGTGGCCACCGAGGAAGGCGCGGTGCTACTCGTCCAGGACCCGGGCGAATCCGAACAGCACGGGGGTGACCTGCGGATCTCCGTGCATCCGCGGACCTCGGTCGGCGCCGCGGCAGTCCAGGGCATGCCGCCGTCCCCGCCCGGGAAACGCCCGCGCCTGGCGGTTCCGGTCGCCGATCTCACACCGCGCGACAACGCCGACGAAAGCTTCGAAAGCCTCGGCATGATGCAGTCCGCCGGCCCGAAGCGAGCCGCCCCGGCGGCCACGACGCTGCGCGCGATGACCGAGGAAAGCCACTTCCGCGACGGCCAGTTCACCGCGAACCTCCGCGACCGGCTGGGCCGCACGCACCGCTCCCAAGTGCTGAAGTGGTTCGACGCCTTCGAACCGGACGGCCGCTACGGCCTGACCCAACAACACCGCCAAGGCCTCGGCCCAGAACTCGTCCTCGCCCCACTAGGACCAGCAGAACTCGGCGCGGCCCTGGAAAACCGGATCGCCGAAATCCGCACCGCCGGCTGAACACCACCCGGGTGCCCGGTGTGAAACGAAACCGCTGGGGCGGTTGGTCTGCCTGGGGCTTCGGCCGGTCCTGATCGGCATCGCCGCAGGTCGCGGGGTGTGGTATCAGGTAGCGGTCAGGGCGCGTTGATACCGGGTTTCGCGGCGCTCGGGCCTTCCGCAGCACCGGGAGGAGGCCGTGCTCATGAGGACTCGTTTCGGGCTGGTGGTCTCGTTGGTCGGCGTCGCCGCGCTGGCGGCTGCCGGACTTGCCACCGGGGCTGCCGCGGCAGGACATTCCTGGGCCGCGGCATCCAGCGCGGCCGTGCATCCCGGGGTGCAGACCGTGACCAACTCCGCGCAGTGCACCGCCAATTTCGTGTTCCAGGGCGGGTCGAAGGTGTACATCGGGCAGGCCGCGCACTGCGCCGCGAAGGGCGATGCCACCCAGACCAACGGCTGCACCTCGGAGTCGCTGCCCATCGGCACCCAGGTCCAGGTCAGCGGGGCGAGCAAGCCCGGGGTGCTCGCCTACAGCTCATGGGTGAGCATGCAGGCGATCAAGGAGAAGGATGCCAACGCCTGCGCCTACAACGATCTCGCGCTGGTCGAACTCGATCCGGCCGACGTCGGGAAGGTCAACCCGAGCATGCCGGTCTGGGGTGGCCCCAACGGCCTGAACACCTCGGGACTGCAGCAGGGCGACGTGGTCGTGACCTACGGCAATTCGAAGCTGCGGGCCGAAACCAGCGAGCTGAACGCCAAGCAGGGCACGTCCCTGGGCGACAGCGGCGGCGGTTGGAGCCACACCATCCGCACCTCCACGCCGGGCATCCCGGGCGATTCCGGCAGTGCCGTCCTGGATGCCACGGGCCGGGCGGTGGGCGTTCTGTCCACTTTGAATATCACGACCAACATCGGGACCAACAACGCCGGCGACCTCTCCCGCGAACTGGGCTACCTGCACGCCCACTCGTCGTTGCGGAACGTCTCCCTGGTGACGGGCACGCAGGACTTCCGCGGCACCACGGCCATGCCGTGACGCTCGACCTGCTCGCGATCCCGGCATCCGACGAAGACGCCAACGGCCGGCAGCCCAGCAGGACCGCGCTGCTGCGCGGGTGCGGGCAAAGCGGGTGCGGGCAAAGCGGGTGCGGGCAAAGCTGGTGCGGGCAAAGCGGGGTCAGGGACCGTGAACGGTTGTGGGCGCTATGGCACCCGAAACCGCTCACGGGCACTGCGCTGCACCGATCCAACGCCCTCTGGGGTCTTGCGATCGCGATGTGGAAAAGATCAGGCCCTTCATCCCCGGAACCCTTGGCCTCTACCCTGCGTCCTAGGCGTTGCAGATGATCGGCGGCTGAGAGGTTGCGGACGTGTACATCGAGGAGCAAGGCGCGGGAGACGGCGACATCAAGGTCACCGTCGAGGGCGAGGAGTACACCGCCGAGGCCAACTACGACTTCGATGGCGACGGCATCGACGACACCGTCGCGGTGATGACCGACGACGGCTTCGTCGCCTACATCGACGACGACGCCGACGGTCAGGCCGACGTGATGCAGACGATCAACGCCGACGGCGAGGTGGTCGGGCAGGCCCGCTACGACGCCGGCACCGGCCACTGGACCGGCGAGGCCCCGCAGCAGCACCCCGGCGGCGCCGACCCGCAGGACCAGGAGCATGGCCGGTCGATGGTCATCGACACGCCGCAGGGCGACATGCAGGTCGGCCCGGCCACCGAGGACACCAACCAGGACGGGATCGCCGACACCGCGGTCGTGGAGACCGAAACCGGCGGCACCATGCTGGTCACCGACGTCGACGGCGACGGATCGGCCGACCAGGTGGTGGAGATCAGCCAGACCGGCGATGTGACGATCTCGCACCACACCGGCGACGGCCAGTGGACCGTGGTCGAGCACGGCAAGATTAGCGACGAGGGGCAGTACGCCCCGAACCCCGCGACCGGCGCGACCGACGACGCGGCCTGGACCTTCGATGAAACCGCCCAGCCGCACGCGGCCACCGTCGACACCGGGGCGCACGGCGACCAGCAGGGCCAGCGCGGTGGGGCCGCGGCCGGCAAAGCGGACTCCGACGACGCCTGGGTCTGACCTCTAGACCGCAAATCTTTTCCCCGCCCGATGCGCCTGCTCCAGGCCGTCGGGCGGGGTTTTCTTCGCCCGCAGCGCCGAACAACCGCCATTCGGGCGACGCCCGCGCGTAACCCGCCGTTCGCGCAACCGTCCGGTTCGCCGGAAATTCTGGGACGCAGCGATCCCCAGGCGGCGAGATTTTCGTCCGGACCACTTCCAAGATCGCTTCTGAATCGATTCCCTTATCGTTCTTGTGAGAGAACGAACAACGCTGATCTCCATTCAGCGGCCATTCCGCCGTTAGCCTCGGTGCATCCCTTTTTCACTTCGCCCGGTCTTCGGGGCGGGCGAAGCTTTCCCTGCAAAGGCCGACGACCCCGTCGGCAAATCCGGGCTGTGGCGCCCAGTCAGGAGACACGACGCGATGACCGCATTGACCATCCCAGGTCTCGACCAGGCACCGACCACGCACGAGCGCCTGTTGTCGTGGGTGCGCGAGGTCGCCGAGCTGACCACCCCCGACCAGGTGGTGTGGTGCGACGGTTCGCAGCAGGAATGGCAGCGGATGACCGACCGCCTCGTCGAGGCCGGCACCTTCACCCGCCTGGAGAAGAAGCCGAACTCGTTCTACGCGGCTTCGGACCCCTCGGACGTGGCGCGCGTCGAGGAGCGGACCTTCATCTGCTCCGTCGAGGAGAAAGACGCCGGGGTCACCAACAACTGGATGGACCCCAACGAGATGAAGGCGACCATGACGGAGCTCTACCGGGGCTGCATGCGTGGTCGCACGATGTACGTGATCCCGTTCTGCATGGGACCGCTGGACGCCGAGCCGCCGAAACTGGGCGTCGAGATCACCGACTCCGAGTACGTCGTGGTGTCGATGCACATCATGACCCGGATGGGCGCGAAGGTCCTGGAGCGGCTGGGCACCGAGGGCGACTTCGTACCCGCGCTGCACTCGGTAGGCGCGCCGCTGGAGCCGGAGCAGCAGGACGTGCCGTGGCCGTGCAACGACATCAAGTACATCACCCACTTCCCCGAGGAGCGGATGATCTGGAGCTTCGGCTCCGGCTACGGCGGCAACGCGCTGCTGGGCAAGAAGTGCTACTCGCTGCGGATCGCCTCGGCGATGGCCCGCGACGAGGGCTGGCTGGCCGAGCACATGCTGATCCTGAAGCTGATCTCGCCGGAGGAGAAGGTCTACTACGTCGCGGCCGCGTTCCCGTCGGCCTGCGGCAAGACCAACCTCGCGATGCTGCAGCCCACCATCCCGGGCTGGCGGGTCGAGACCCTCGGTGACGACATCGCGTGGATGCGATTCGGCGAGGACGGCCGGCTCTACGCGGTGAACCCGGAGGCCGGGTTCTTCGGCGTCGCGCCGGGCACCAACTGGAAGACCAACCCGAACGCGATGCGCACCATCGAGCAGGGCAACTCGCTGTTCACCAACGTGGCCCTCACCGACGACGCCGACGTCTGGTGGGAGGACATGGAGGGCGAGCCGCAGCACCTCACCGACTGGAAGGGCCGCGACTGGACCCCGGACAACGGGGAGAACGCCGCGCACCCGAACTCGCGGTACTGCACGCCGATGTCGCAGTGCCCGATCCTGGCGCCGGAGTGGGACGACCCGAAGGGCGTGCCGATCTCGGCGATCCTCTTCGGCGGTCGCCGCAAGACGACCGTTCCGCTGGTGAACGAGGCCTTCGACTGGCAGCACGGCGTGTTCATGGGCGCCACCCTCTCGTCGGAGAAGACCGCTGCGGCGGCCGGCAAGGTCGGCGACGTGCGGCGCGACCCGATGGCGATGCTGCCGTTCATCGGCTACAACGTCGGCGACTACTTCCAGCACTGGGTGAACGTCGGCAAGTCCGCCGACGCCACCAAGCTGCCGCGGATCTTCTACGTGAACTGGTTCCGCCGCGGTGAGGACAAGCGCTTCCTGTGGCCCGGCTTCGGGGAGAACTCGCGCGTGCTCAAGTGGATCGTGGACCGGCTGGAGGGCAACGCGGCCGCCGCCGACACCGCGATCGGGCGGGTGCCGACGGCCGACGAGCTGGACCTGAGCGGGCTGGACACGCCGAAGGCCGACGTCGACGAGGCGCTGAACGTCGACGTCGAGGAGTGGAAGGCGGAGCTGCCGCTCATCGAGGAGTGGTTCGGCACCATCGGCGACTCGTTGCCGAGCTCCATGCACGATGAGCTGGAGGCCTTGAAACAGCGTCTCGGTCACTGACCGAGCGACCCCGGACGGGTGGACTTGCCGAAGCGACGTGGGAAGCTTCGAGTCCGCCCGTCCGGCGCGGAGCTCCGCCAACCTGTGCGCATTCGTGCGGCGTTTCCCCAAGAGAGCTGAAGTTCTTTCGGGGAAACGCCGTTTTCGTTTTCGGGCCCTGGTGGATCTACGCAGCTCGGGGGAGCAGATCCGGGGTTCCAAACGATCAGCAACCCGGCGGACACTGGCAGCGTCCCAGTGATTACCGCCGAAAACGGCGCGCCGATACTAGGGGGTGTGTCATGGCTGATCTGGCCATGTTGGCGTTGTCCCTGATCGCGGTCGCTGCGGTGTTCGTTTCGCTGCGCAGGGAGGACCACGAGGTCGACGAGCAGTCGGAAGCCGGTGAGACCGACCGTATTCACCGGGACACGATTCCGATCCGGAGGAGGCCACAACTGCGATGACTGCAAGGCGTCTCCAAAGGCCCGCGGGGGCGGTAGCGCGTCCAGCGGCGGCGATTTCGCGCGAGATCGCCGCCGCCCTGGCACGAGACCATTGAAATCGAACCTCCGATTTCGGTCGTCGGTCACGTCGCGCGGAGCTCTTCGTCGATTTCCGGCTGGCGCGGGAGGACCGCGTGCACGCGGTAGCCACCGTCATCGGTGCGGCCGGTGTGGAGCTTGCCGCCGGTCAGGGCGACCCGTTCGCGCATGCCGATCAGGCCGAACCCGGAGCTCGGCAGCGCGACGGCGGGCGCGCGAGGGCTGCGCCGGTTCGTCACGGTCAAGGTGAGGTCGTCCCCGTCCTCGCTCACCGTGACCTGCACCGCAGCGTGCGGGGCGTGTTTGGCGGCGTTGGTGAGGGCTTCCTGCACCACGCGGTACGCGGTGCGCCCCACGACGGGCGGCACGTCCGGAACGGGATCGGGCATGGTGAGCCGGACGTTCGCCAGCCAGGACGCCGCGAGCACCACAGCTTCGGTGACGATCGCGGCCACCGCGACCGTGATCATCTTCGCGAGCAGCACGCTCGCCCGGGGGCGCACTGTGAGCAAGGTCGTGGTGATCGTGCCGTACCGGTACTCCGTTCCGAAGGCGTTGACCCCCAGCGCCGCGATGAACGCGCCGAAGACCCAGGCGACCGAGAGCACCTTGTCGAACGCCTCTCCGCGATTCACAGTGGTGGTTGCGTCCAGCGCAGATCTCGCGTTTCGGGGTTTCTTGTGGCTGGTTTGCGTCACGGTCCCCTGAGGTGCGGTTGAGTGGAAGCCTGGGCTACTCATGCTGCTTCTCCCCGGTAAGTCGTGGCGTTTGCGGTGGCGTGCAGGAACGCGTCTTCGAGACTGCTGCGGCGGGTGTGCAGCTCCCGGATCGGCACGTTCGCGCGCCGGGCAGCCGCGCTGACCGCGTCCGCGTCGGCGCTGTCGACGACGAGCGCGTCGGCTTCCTCGTGCAGCATCCGCAAACCCGCCTGGTGCAGCCACTCCCGGAACCGCTCGGCCTGCGTGGTGCGGACGACCACATGGGTGCGGGTGTGCGCGTCGATGAAGTTCCGCACCGGTTCGGCCGCGATCAACCTGCCCTCGCCAATGACCACGAGATCGTCGGCGAGCTGCGCCATCTCGGACAGCAAGTGCGAGGAAACGAATACGGTCCGGCCCTCGTCGGCCAGGCCGCGCAGCAGCCGGCGTATCCAGCGCACGCCCTCGGGGTCGAGCCCGTTGGTCGGCTCGTCGAGGATCACGTACTCCGGGTCGCCGAGCAGCGCCGCGGCGATGCCGAGGCGCTGCTGCATTCCGAGGCTGAACCCGCCGACCCGGCGGGAACGCACCTCGTCGAGCCCGACCGCGGACAGCACCTCCCGGACGCGCTGCTCGGGAATCCCGGCCCCGGACGCGATCACCCGCAGGTGCTGCTGCGCCGACCGGCCCGGGTGGACGGCCCGTGCGTCGAGCAGCACACCCACGGTGCGCACCGGATTCGGCAGCTCCTGGTAGGTCCGGCCGCCGAACGTGACGCTGCCTTCGCCACGGTCGAGCCCGAGCATGAGCCGCATCGTCGTCGACTTGCCCGCGCCGTTGGGTTGGCACCACCCTGTTCCTGGCCGCGACCTCGTTGCCGATCGCGATCTGGATGACCAAGAACTTCATGGACGGTGTCCCGATCAGCCTCGAAGAGGCGGCGTGGGTGGACGGCGCGTCGGCGATGCAGGCGCTGCGCTCGGTCGTGCTGCCGCTGATCGTGCCCGGCATGGCAGTGTGATCGCCTACGGCCAGCTGGCGGCGTACTCGAGCCTCTACACGGCCGCGGTGACCGCCCTGTACCTGATCGCCGGCCGAACTCTCGGCGGCGCCTTCAACCTGGCGGGAGCCATCAAGCATTGATCCGTTGTCCGGAATTTCCGTTGAGACGCTCGATGTTTCCCGAAGCCGTGGTTGCAACCGGCCACGACAAGCCCGTTGGAATCGCGCTCCTCCAGTTGGCCTACAGCACCCGCGATGGGGCGCCCCACGCTGCACTTGGAGAATCTCTACGATCTCGGAAGCCGCTCGTAACAACGGCGTTTGGGCCGGCGCTCTTCCGGCACTTGGCGTCGGAGGCCATCGAGCGGAGGTGCGGTCGTTTCGAGTGGTGGCTGCAGGGTCCCGCCCGTGCGGCGGCCGGTCTACCGTTGTCCCGGTGGATTTCCCCTATCTGCGGACGGTGGTGACCGGTGAGCGTCAAAGTGGCCCTGTTCGACGATGAAGATCTGGTGCGCAGCGGGATCCGGATGATCCTCGAGTCGGACCCGGGCATCGAGGTCGTGGCCGAGGCCGAAGACGGTTCGAACGTCGTGGATCTCGTCTCCCGGTACCGCCCGCACGTCGTGCTCACCGACATCCAGATGCCGGGCGTCGGCGGCCTGGAAGTCACCAAGCGCGTTACCACTCTCCCCGATCCGCCTGCCGTGGCCGTGCTAACCACGTTCGACGTGGACGAGTACGTGCACGAGGCGTTGCAGAGCGGCGCGGCCGGGTTCCTGCTCAAGGACACCCGGCCGCACGAACTGGTCGCCGCGGTGCACACCCTCGCAGGTGGCACCGCCGCGCACGCCGCGAAGTCCAAAGTGGACCAGCTGACCGCCCGGGAACGTGAGGTGGCGGTGGCGGTTGCCCGGGGTTCGAGCAATGCGGAAATCGCGGCCGGCCTAGAACATCGAGTCGATCAGCTCCAGCCGCACGAACATGCTGTACACCGGCACCATCACCGCACGTCGAGCACCGACTGCTGGATCTGCTCGGACACCTTCGGGTACTCCGGCAGCGCGGGCCGGTAGTGCGTGGTGCCCAGCCGGCGGTGGTTGCGCCCGACCTGAGATCCGGATCACACTCTGGGCAAGATAATTCCATTCGATGGAACAAGTCAACGATCTTGCCGTCCCCGGGTGAGGAGCGCCGATGGCGAAAGCGTCCTGGCAGGGCACGAATCTGCCGCGGGTGGGTGGATTCAACCGCGCGGTGGTGCTCGACGCGATCCGCCAGCAAGGTGAAGTCAGCCGCGTCGAACTAGCGCAGCGCACCGGGCTGACCGCGCAGACGATGTCCAACATCGTGCGCGCGCTGATCGACGACGGGCTGGTCACCGAGAACGGGCACGCGCCTTCCACGGGCGGCAAACGCCGGGTGCTGCTGAAGGTGGTGCCGGACGCGTACTCGGCGGTGGGCCTGCACCTCGATCCGGAACGGATCACCGGTGTCCTGCTGGACATGGCCGGCGGGGTGCGGATGCGCAGCCGCCGCCGCGTGCCCGCCGACGCCTCGCCCGCGGCGGTCGGGGCCGCACTGGCCCGCACCTTCCACCAGCTGGTGCGACGTTCCGGCATCGCCGACGGCCGGGTGCTCGGCGTCGGGCTCGCGGTGCCCGGCCCGCTGGACGCGGCGAACCGCCGGGTCCTGGCGCCACCGAACCTGGCCGGCTGGGCGGAGGTTCCGCTGGCCGACATCGTCGAGGAGCGGGCCGGGCAGCCGGTGGTGATGGACAACGACGCGACGGCGGCGGCGATCGGCGAGCGATGGGCCGGGCGGGCGGACCGCGCTGGGTCGTTCGTGTACGTCTACCTGGGTTCCGGGGTGGGCGTCGGCGTGGTGCTGGACGATCAGGTGCATCGCGGGATCAGCAACAACGCCGGCGAGATCGGCCACGTGCACAGCGGCGGCGGGCGCGAATGCCATTGCGGCAGAAGAGGATGCCTGGAGGCGTACTGCTCGATGCGCGCGATCGTCGCCGACTGGCGGGCTGCGAGCCGGGCGGAGCCCGACGGGGAACCGGCCGCGGCGGCGTACGAGCGGCTGTGCCGACTGGCGGCGGAGGGCGATGCCACGGCCGGTCGGGTGCTGCGCGTGGCGGCGACCCGGTTGGGCCAGGCGTTGGCGTCGGTGGTGAGCGTGTTGGACGTCGACCGCGTGGTGCTCGGCGGACCCGCGCTGCGGCACGTGGCGGAGCTGGTGCGGGCGCGGGTGGCGAAGGTCGTCGAGGCGCAGGTGTGGGCGCCGGAGGTGCGCCCGGTGCGGGTGGAGACTGCGCTGATCGGCGAAGACGCCGGAGCGGTAGGCGCGGCGTCGCTGGTGCTCGACCACGCCTACTCGCCCCGCCTGGCCACGCTCCTCGGCTCCTGATCGGCCCCCGGGCTCAGCAGCGGACGACTAGAACTTCTTGAACATGTCACCGTACTGGTCGTCCCAAACCGACTGCTTTTTGGTGCCCGGGTAGCAGTGGTAGGCCACGTCGTTGGAACCGCCGCTGAAGTCGCCCGACACCTGGTAGCGGACACCATCGACGCTCTGCGCCGGATTGGCGCCCTCGTAGATCGATCCGTCCGGGCGCCTGAAGCCGTCGTGGCTGATTTTCTCAAGATTCTTGTACGCCGCGTCGTCCTTCTTCGCGGCTTCCTGGTAGCGGTCGTTCGCAGCCTTGTACTCGGCGTAGGACTTCTCGCCCGACCGGAGGTCGTGCCAGGCCTGATCCCGCTCCCGCTTCGCCTCGAAGCGAGCGTCGGCGGTGCCCCCGTCCTTGTAAGCCTCCAACTTCTCCTGGCGTTTGAGGTCCGCGATCTCCGCGGCGTTCTTGCCGAAGTAGTCCTTGTGCGCCTGATCGCCGATGTTCTCCGGGAACTTGTTGGCACCCGCGGACTTGACGTCCTTGTTGTCCATCCCGGTGATGTTCGTGGTCTGGTGCTTGTTCTGGTGGGCTTCGACCTCGACGTTGTATTTCTTGCCGTTCACGTCGTACGTCCCCACGGGCTTCTGCTTGAGCGCCTTAGGCTCCGGCTGGTCCGTGTTGCTGCCGCCCTGGTTCGAAGGGCCTTGCCCGTTGTTCCCGGTCTCCGGCGTGTTCGGTGCCCCGTGCTTGCGCCCGGTCTTGTCCTTCGACCCCGCGGTGGCGTCCTGCCCCTGCTGGCCCTGCGTGTTCTTCCCGCCGCCCTTCTTAGGCTTCGGCATCAGCCCCAGCGGGTCCTTGGCGCTGTGCGGGTTGCTGACGTAGGCGACGGGGTTCGGGGCCGGGGCGAGTCCCAGCGGGTCCTGGCTGAGGTAACGACCGGTGGCCGGGTTGTAGTAGCGGTAGACGTTGTAGTTCAGACCGGTTTCGAGGTCGGCGTACTGGCCGGGGAACCGCAGCGGCGTGCCGGCGGCGGTCGGCTGCGCGGGCAGTTCCCTGCCCCACAGGCTGTTTCGGCCGTGCCAGGTGAGCATTCCGCTGGGATCGACCAGATCGGTCGTCGTCCCCACCGGGTCGGTGATGACCGAGTGGAACCGCTCCGGCGCACCCGCGCCGCGCTCGAGCTGGGCGACGGGTGCGTCATCGTCCGGATGATGCGCCCAGGTCGTCACCGTGCGGCGGCCGTTGGCATCGGTGTGCACCTGCTCGATCAGCGTCCCGCCGTCCCAGGTGAAGTCGGTCTGCTCGGCCACCGCGGACATGTCGGGAGTGAGTCGCTGCTTGGCGATCCGCCGGCCGACCGGGTCGTACCGGTACCGCCAGACGACGCCCTCCGGGGTCGTCACAGCGACCAGCCGGTCGTAGGAATCCCACGCATAACGCCAATTCCGGCCAGCGTTGTCGGCGCGGACGACCAGCCTGCCCTGCGCGTCGTGCTGGAAGGCGACCGCCCCGGCGGCGATCAGCCTGTTGCCCGCATAGCGCCGTGGACCGGTCTCAGCATCGTTGAGGCCGTTCGACGCGACGACGTTCCCCGAACCGTCGTACCGGTAGCTCTCCCGCCGGTCCGGTGCAATGACTTCGACCACCCGGCCGGACGGGTCGATCTGGTAGCGAATGCTCCCGGAGAGCCCGTCGTCGGTACCGATCAGCTTGCCGTCGGGTCGGTAGCGGAACCGTCGCCGCAGCACGTGCTGGCCCGAGCGTCCCGCAACCACCTGCGAGGTGAGCCGCTGCTCGCCGTCGTACGACTGCACCAGGGTCACCGCGCCGTCGACCGAACGGTTGATCTGCTGACCGGCGGCGTCGTAGCCGAAGTTCAGCGAATGCCCGGCGAAGGACAGGCCGGTCGGCCGGCCCGCGGCGTCGTAGTTCCAGGAACTGGTCACCCCGGACGGCGTCTGCCGCCGGATCACGCCATGTTGGCTGTCGTAGTCGAACGTGACCGACCGGCCGTTGATGGTCTCCGCGGTGATCCGCCCCTGGTCGTCCCGCTCGAACTCGACGACGGCGTCGTCGTTGGTCGCCCGGATCAGGTGGCCGACGGGTGAAAAGGCGTACTTGGTGACGCCCGAGGGAGCCCGCCACTCGATCAGGTTGCCGAGCGCGTCGTAGACGTATTCGGTCTCCTCGCCCACACCGTTGACCGAGCGCACGAGCTGTCCCGCCAGGTCGTAGACGTAGCGCAGCACCCGGCCGTCGAAATCGTGTTCCTCGATCACCCGGCCCGCGAGGTCGTAGACGTAGCGCCAGGTCTGGCCCTGCGGATTCGTGACGGAGGTCAGCCTCCGCTCGGTGTCGTAGGTTCGCGTGGTGCGTGCCCCGGTCTGGTCGACGCTGGCCAGCTCGACCTCGAACGGGCCGTACTCGGTGGCGGTCACTCCGCCCATCTCGTCGGTCTGCGCGATCTGGTTGCCCTCGGGGTCGTAGCCCCATTGCACCCTGTTGCCCAGCGAGTCGACGCGCCAGGAACGACGGCCTTCCACGGTCCAGCCGAGCTGGATCCGCCCGCCAGCCGGCGTCGTCGTCTCCCGGGGGCGTCCGAACAGGTCCAGCAGCCGGGGGTCGGGCTCGTTGAGTTCCGGTTCGGCGGTCTCGGCACGTCCAGATCGGATGCTTTCGACGCTGAGTTGCGGTGCTACGCCCACCTTTCCGCTGAACGGGTCCAGCGCCTCGTCGTCGTAGGCACGGGTCCAGGCGCGTTCATCACCCTTCACCTCGATCGATTCGACGGTGCCGTCGTCGGCGAGGTACAGCTGGACGGTGCTTCCGTCCGGGCGCGCGATCCACCTCGGCTTGCCCAGGCTGTCGTACTGGTAGTACGTGGTCCGGCCCAGCGGATCGGTCCGGTAGAGCAACCGGTCGTAGCGATCCCACGTCGACAGCGTGGTGTTGCCGAGCGCATCGGACTCCCGCACGAGCTGCTTCGCGTCATTGAACTCGAACTCTTTGATACCGCCCAGGGAATCGGTGTACCGGGTGATCGACCCGTCGTAAGCGAAGGTGGAGTCGAAGAAGCCCTTGTCGCCCACCGTCCGGACGCAGCGGCCGTGCTCGTCGTAGATGTAGCGGAACCAGAACCCGTTGCGGTCCTGCCACTCCGTCAGCCTGCCCGCGCTGTCGTACTGGAACAACAGCGCCTTGCCCGAGGAGTTGACCACCTCGCTCAGGCGTCCCCGGTCGTCATAGCCGTACCGCATCACCAGCACGTTGAGATCGTTTTCGCGGTCGACCACGCGAACGGCCGTGACCCGTTCCCGGGCGCTGTCGATCTCCACCCGGTACCCGTCGGAATGCCGAATCGCCTTGGGCGGCCCGAACCGGTGGTGCTCGATGTCGATCCGGCGACCGCCGGCGTCCTCGACCGCCAGCAACGGCAGGACCCGGTCGCGCTCGCCCAGCGGACCGAAGTGCAGGATCTCCTCCTGCTGCGGCTTTTCCAGGCTGTAACCGCCGCCGTCCCGCACGCTCAACGGCCACCGCGGTCCTTCGATCGGCAGCACCTCGGAATCCGCTGGCGGCAGTGGGTAGACCAGGATCATGCCGTCCGGGGAGAAGTAGCAGACGTTCTCCGAGTCGACCTCCAACCGCTGGTCCAGCGTCGAGGTCCACGACGGACCGAACCACCGCCCCGCGCGGTACGACGAGATGTACATCCGCTTCAGCACCAGGCTCAGCGGGCCTTGGATTTCCAGGTCGATCTCGGTCATCACCACGTGACCGGTGGCCAGGTCGACCGGTTCGGAGCCGCCGGTGCAGATGTCCTCCCCCGGAATCGAACGGTCCCTGGGATTGCCCGGCTTGTTGCCGGAGCCGTTCGGTTTGCTGTTCGACGGCGTCGTCGGGGAGCTGCCGCCATCGGGATCGCTCGGCTTCGTCGGCGTATCGGGCGCGCCGCTGCCCGGTCCGGCGCCGGATGGCTTGGTCGGCGCCGGACCGCCCTCGGGCGTGGGCTTCGACGTCGAACCGTCGTCGGACGACGGCTTGGTCGAGGCCGGACCGTTGTCCGGGGATGACCTCGTCCTCGGACCGTCGGCGGACGACGGCTTGGTCGGGGCCGGGCTATTCGGGCCTTCGGCCTTCCCGTCATTGGACTTGATCTTGTTCAGGGCCTTCTTGGCGTCGCCGAAGGAGGTGCCGAGCTTCTTCAGCAACGGCGACAGCGCCTTCATCGCCTTGATCAGTTTGGTGGTGATATCGGCGATCTTGGCCACGGTCTTCGCCACCGCCGCGACCACCTGCGGCACCACCCAGGCCATCGCGATGCCCAGCGTGGCCAGGACCTGCAGCGCCCAGGAGATCAGGCGGCCGACGAGTTCGGCGATGATGTCGCGGACGAGGGTTCGAACCGTCGCGACGACCTCGCCCGCGGTGCTGATCCCGCCCGAGGCGCCTTCGGCCGCTTTCTGGGCGGCTTCGATGAGCTTCGCCGTGTCCTCGCTGCGCGCCCGGTAAGCATCCGCGGCCTCGCCGGTCCAACCGGCGGTGTCGCTGTTGACCAGGTTGGCCATCTCGATGTTGATCTCGCCCAGTTCGGTGGCGATGTTCTGCCAGGTTTCCGAGTGGGCCTTGATCTCATCGGCGTCGCCGGTCAGGGCGTCAAGCGCGTCGGACAACGGGCCGATGTGCTCCATGAGCCAGCCGACCCCGGCGGCGAGGATCGAGCCGAAGGGGTCCATCGCCATGCTGACCGCGTCCATCGCTGTGCCCGCCACGCCGAGCACACCGGAAGCCCAGTCACCGCTCTCGATGGCCTGCTTCGTGTCGTTCACCGACTCCAGGATCGGCACACCGCTGAACGCCTGCGTCGAGTCCTGTCGCTCAGCGACCAACGGATTCGTCACTGCATCACTCCGGGGTTGGAAGAACGGGCAAGGTCAGGTGACGTCAGTCCCGCAGCGGGTCGAAGTCGGGGCCGAAGTCGTCGTCCTCGTCTTCGAAGCGGGGCCGCTTCGGCGGTGCCGCAGGCGGCGTCGGCCCGGCAGCCGGGGGCGCGGGCGGCGGCTTCGGGGTTTCCTCGTCGGCCGGAAGTTGCCACTTCGACGGGGTTTCCGGCTGCTCTGGCTCCTGGTCCTCGGGCTGCTCGGGGAACCGCTCGCGCAGGTTGTCTAACATCATCGAGCGCGTCTGCGGGTCCTCGTCCCCGAGATGCGCGGACATCGTCTCGCCGACCCGGCTCGCGATGTCGGACTGCGCGCGGTGCATCGTGGACAGGATTTGCGCGGCGAGCTCGGACGGCGCCATCGTGCGGACCTTGTCGGTGAACTCCAGGTCCGTGACGCTCCCGTCGGCGCGGACCGTCACCTTGATGCGGCCGTCCGGGCTGGCCGCGGTCAGCCGCAACTGCTCGGTCTCCGCCTGCATTTCCTGGTAGCGCCGGGCCTTGTCGGCAAAACCCTGCGCCCACTCCTGGATCCGCTGCTCGGCATCGTCGGGGTCGGCCCCGATCGCAGCGAACCCACCCCGGCTCTCGCCCGGCATCGCACAACCTCCAAAAAGCTTCTACTCCGCGATCTGCCTGCTGCCCTGGAACGGCGCCGAAGGCACCTCACCAAGGCTTAACCCCATGGGTTCCGCTGCCTGACGCTGCACGGGCTCAACCGGATTCGAACGACCTACGGTATGTCGCGAACGGCTCGACCTGCTCCGCCTGGCGATACGACGCCGGCTCACCCTGCTCGGCCGCCGTGTAGGACGCCGTGTACGACGCCGGCTCACCCCGCTCCGCCGGGGTGTACGACGCCGTGTACGACGCCGGCTCACCCCGCTCCGCCTGGCGATACGACGCCGGCTCACCCTGCTCGGCCGCCGTGTAGGACGCCGTGTACGACGCCGGCTCACCCCGCTCCGCCGGGGTGTACGACGCCGTGTACGACGCCGGCTCACCCCGCTCCGCCTGGCGATACGACGCCGGCTCACCCCGCTCCGCCGGGGTGTACGACGCCGTGTACGACGCCGGCTCACCCCGCTCCGCCTGGCGATACGACGCCGGCTCACCCCGCTCCGCCTGGCGATACGACGCCGGCTCACCCCGCTCCGCCTGGCGATACGACGCCGGCTCACCTCGCTCCATCGGGCGATAGGCCGCCGTTGCCTCCACAGGCGACGACGCGCGGCTGAACCCCGTGGTCTCACCAACCGGCTCGCGCAGCGCGACTGCCGATTCTTTCACCCGGACGGCCTCGTCGAACTGCGAGAAGTTGTCCGCACCCGCCTCGTCGGTTTCCTGGTACGCCTTGGACGTCTGGCGCACGTTGTCCGCCGTAACGCTGATGCCTTCCTTCGCGGCCTTCAACGCGTCCATGCCCTCCTGCTCCATCGGGTTGATGATGGGCGGCAGGAACGAGCACAGGAGTCCGTACGCTTCGTCGGACATGCTCACGGCCTCGGCAGCCGAGATCGCGGTGTCCATTCGGTCGGTCAAGCCATCCAGGTGGCTGGCGTGCGCGGTCAGCTCCTCGGCGACGACCTCGAACGTCATGGCGCTTCCCCTCGGTACTTCAGTCCAGCGTGGACAGGACTTCGGCCAGTCGGCGCTCGATGCGCCGGTTGTCGGCCGGGCTGATGCTGAGCCAGGAATCCTGGCTGACCATCAGGTAACGGCCCTGGGGCGTGTCGAACCAGGTGACCAGCGTCGACGCCCGCGCCGACCGGTGCGTGACGCCGAACTGCCCACCGGCGCAGCGGGTGTTCGCCAGCTCGGCCAGCGTCGCGGCGTCCTGCGCGGACAGACCGGCCCTGGCCAGCGCTGTCTCGTCGTCGTAGTCCCCGCCGAACGGGTCGTCCTCGTCCTCTTCGAGCGCGCTGGTCAGCTGCTCCTGGCGCAGGGACAGCGACCGCATCGGTCCGGGTTCGGCGGGCGGCAGCACGCTCACGGCCGACATCGCCAACGAGGTCGGGCGGATCTCAGTCAACCGCAGCTCGTTCGCGACCAACTGCGCGAGCACGCCGGTGCGCCCGGCGGCGGCGGCCAGTGCCTGCACCGGGCCCCCGATGTGGCCCAACACGTCGACCGAGGTGTCGTTCTCGCCGAGCAACCGCAGCAGGTCCGCCAGCCGCGGGTCTAGTTGGTCGCCCGTCGCGTACCCGCGGCCGGACAGCGACCGGAACGCATCGGCGGCGAGCCCGGCGCGCTCCTCCATCGTCGCGCCGAGGCTCGGCACGTCCAGCGGGAACGGGACGCGGCCCAGCCCGAGCGCGCCGTGGACGAGGTCGAATTCGGCGGCGGACAACACGAAGTCCGGCGCTGTTGTCGCGGTCATCGCTGGTCCTGCTGCTTCTTCCGCTTGCCCTCGCCGATCACCGGCGGCGGCAGGTCGGCGCCAGGCACCTCGACCACCGGGCCGCCCTCGACGTACTTGCTGGTGCGTTCCTTCTCCTGACCTTCGTTCTGGCCGCGCCGGCCGCCCATCGACCCCATCCCGGGGGCACCCGCCATGCCGGACTGACCGGGCACGGCTGAGGCTCCGCGACCGCCGAACCCGGCGTCGGGACCGCGGCCGGTGCCCGACCCGCCGCCGGGGCCCACGCCAGACGTTCCGCCCGGGCCCACACCGGAACCGCCGCCCGCACCCGGCAGGCCGCCCGGTCCGCCACGAAAGCCCGAGCCGCCGGGGCCGGAACCGCCGCCGGGGCCGGAACCCCCGCCGGAACCCCCGCCGGGGCCTGTGCTGGGCAGCACGGGCCCGCCCCCACCGCCGGGGCGGGGGATCGGCGGGATCGGCCCGCGCCACCCGCCGCGCGGATCGCCGGGTCCGGGGTTTGCGCGCGGCCCGGTCAGGTAGGGGCCGTCCGGCGCCTGGAACGGCCGCGGCTGGTACTGCCGATCGTCGCCGACCGGCGGCAGGTTGCCCGGCGGGTGGAAGCCGTTAACGCCTTGGGGGGTCGTGGTCTTGGGCTGGTAGTCCCCGAGGGGCGCAATGGCCGGTGGCCGCAACGACTGCGTCGGGCCATCAAACGATGCGGGGCCGCCCTGCGGCAGGGCCGGGAAGGACTTCGTCGGCGCATCCATCGGCGCGGTACCGCCGGGGTTCGGCGCCTGGAACGGCGTCGGGACACCACCGGGCTGGCCGCCCGGCGTCGGGTCGACCGGCACCTGCGCGGTCAGGCGCTGCGTTGCCAAGACGTCGCCCGGAATCGAGTTCGGAAGGGTTGAGCCCGGCGCTTCCGGATCCCTCCCCACGTTCAGGGGCTCCAGCTTGGCCTGGGGCTCCAGCCTGGCCCGCTCGCCCAGGATCTGCTTCGTCCGGTGCACCGGCTCGTCGTTCTCGATCGGGTCCGGCGGGGGAGTGAACTTCGGGGTGTCGACGTCGATGTTGCGGGACTGGTCCTCCATCCAGGTCATCACCTGGACCGCCTGCTGGTGCGCGGAGTCGGATCGGTCGCGGTGTGCCTTCAAGTCGACGCAGGCCTGCTTGAAGGCCGCCATGTCGCCGGTGCTGTAGCTCACGAGCGCCATCGCGTTGAGCGCCTCGCCGCCCCCGACCGGCTCGGGCATCTCGGCCCTGGCGGTTTCCATGATCCGCCCCTGCACCGCGATCCGCTCCGCCAGCGCGCCCGCGGTCGTGCCCGCGTCGTGGTTCCAGTCGGCCAGCTGCTGGATCGCCGACCGCGCCGCGTCGGCGGCCTCGCCCTCCCAGCCCGCTTCGGTGGCCTGCAGCCGCTCGCCCATGCGCGTAGCGGATTCGGCGAGCTCGCGGCTCAGCCGGTTCCACTCGTCGGCCAGCTGGCCGACGCGGCCGGGATCGTTGCCGGCGTGCACCGCCTCGTAGAGCTCGCGGTGGCTGCGCGAGGCCCAGTTCTGTGTCTCGGTCAACGCGAAGTCGGCGTCCGGCCCAGTGGTTTCCTGAGTCATGTCCGGTCTTTCCCCCTCGACTACGGATCGGTGCGCCCGGCCGAAACCGGTCCCATCAAACGAGCTTCCGGAAGGAGTCCGACACGCGCTCCTCGATCTCCCGGTACTCGCGGATCGCGGAGACGATGGCGTCGAGGGCTCCCTCCAGGACCTGCCGGTAGCGCTTGAGCACTGCGTTGAAGGAGTTCTCGTGGCCGTCGGCACGGGTCGCGAACTTCGCCGCCATGGCCTCGCCGACCGGGTTCTTCCCCAACGGCGCGTGCTGGTTGAGCGAAGCGGACCTGGCCAACCAGTCGTCCACTGCGGACAACTGATCCTCCAGTGCGGCGCGGATTTCCGCACCCGCCACCGGATCCAGGCGCAAACCTTGCGATTTCACCGCCCGGCGCAAGTGCCTGACGCTGGCGACGGACCGAGCGAGCGCAAGCTTTGCCGATTCTTCGACGTCTTCGCTCATGAATCCCCCAGACAAGACATCACCTGGCTATGATCGCACAGGCCGCCAACGCCGGACCAACGCCGGACCAACGCCGGACCAACGCCCGCGTTGGCCGGTGCACTCGCCGACGAACCTCTCGATCGGGGGCGGATGTCTTCTCCGAGAACCCGGCCACAACTGCAGATTCGCTTGCTGGGCCCGGTGGAATTGCTGCGGTCGGACGGCAGGACGGCGACCATCGGTGCCGCCAAACGGCGCAATGTCCTCGCAGCACTGGCAATCGACCTCAACCGCGTCGTCTCCGTCGACCGGCTGGTGGACATCGCCTGGAACGGCAATCCACCGCCGACGGCCAGGGCCTCGCTGCAAGGCCACATCGCCCAGCTGCGCAAGGAACTCGGCGACGGCGTGAAACTCGTCACCCGTTTCCCCGGCTACCTGCTGCTCGCGCCCCGCTCGCTGCTCGACCTGACGCGGTTCGAGGACCTGATCGCGGACGCCAGGGACGCGTCCGACGACGAGGCCGTCGACCTGCTGCGCGCCGCGCTGGCCCTGCGCCGCGGCCCGGTCCTGGCCGACGTCGAGGCGGAGGGCCTGCGTCGCGACGCCTCGGATCGGCTGGACGAGTCGGTGGTCACCGCGGTGCACGAGCTTGCCCGGCGGCTGAACCGGCTCGGTCGCGCCGTCGAGGCGATCGACCAGCTCCGGGAGGCCGTCGCGATGCGGCCGCTGCGCGAGCCCCTGGTTGAGCTGCTGGTGCTGAGCCTGCACCAGGCCGGTCGGCAGGCCGAGGCGCTCGATGTCTTCCACGACACGCGGATCCGCCTCGCCGACGAGCTCGGCGTCGCACCCGGAGCCGGCCTGCAGGAGGCCTTCCGCACCCTGCTCGGCGCCGACGACGAACGGCCGCCGGCTCGCGTTCCGTCGCAATTGCCAAGGGAGAACAGGGGTTTCGTGGGCCGCGGCGCCGAACTCGCGCAGCTGGACGCGGCGCTGGACGACGACGGCCCAATCCGGATCCTCACCGGTCCCGCGGGCGTCGGCAAGACCGCGCTCGCGCTGCGCTGGGCGCACCAGGTGACCGCGGACTTCGAGGACGGCTGCCTGTTCGTCGACCTCCGCGGGTTCGACGACGCGGATCCGGTGGCGCCGGAGCAGGCGCTCAGCGGTTTCCTCCGCGCGCTCGGGGTGCCTGCCGCGCGGATCCCCGACGACCTCGACGAACGCGCCGCGCTATACCGCTCGGTGCTGGCGGACCGGCGGCTGCTGGTGGTCCTCGACAACGCGCGTTCGGCCGCGCAGATCCGCCCGCTGCTGCCGGGCAACTCGGGTTGTGTGGTGCTGGTGTCCAGCCGGAGCCGCTTGGACGACCTAGTGGCCACCGAAGGAGCGGTCCGGCTGTCGCTGCCGGTGCTCGACCGGGAGGCGGCGGTCGCCGTTCTGCGGCTGCTGCTCGGCGCCGAGCGGGTCGCCGCCGAACCCGCCGCCACTGCCGAGCTGGCGGAGCTGTGCGACCGGCTCCCGCTGGCGCTGCGGATCGTCGCCACCCGCGGCTCCAGCCATCCGCACTTCACGATCCGCTCGGTGGTCGACAGCTTCTCCGACGAGCGCTACCGGCTGACCAGGCTGTCGCTGCCGGATTCCGGCGGGAGCATCCGCGCCGCCCTGACCACCAGCTACCGGCTGCTCGACGCCGCGTCGGCGCGGCTGTTCCGGCTGCTGGGCGAGCACCCTGGCGCCGAGGTCGACTACTTCGCGGCCGCCGCGCTCGCGGGCACCACGCTCCGGGACAACCAAGCCAGGCTGGAGAGCCTGGTGGCGGTCAACCTGCTGCACGTGACCGGCCCCGGCCGGTACGGGCGGCACGACCTGGTCCGGCTCCACTCGGCGACCCTCGCCGCGACGGAGCCCGCGGCCGACCGGGACGCCGCGATCACCCGGCTGCTCGACTATTACCTGCACGCCGCCGAAAGCGGCCTGCGCGCGGTCGAAGGTTCGGCGCGGCGGCCCGGGCAGCACGCCGCGCACCCGCTCGCCGAGCTGCCCGACCTGCCGACGGCGCAGGCGGCGCTGAGCTGGTTCCGGGCCGAAGAAGCCAACATCCAGCACGCGCTCGCGCTGGCGACCGCGCGCGGCCGCCGCGGCCGCGCGTGCCGGCTTTGGCTGCACCTGGACCGCTTCCGCCGCCACCTCGGCGGGCCCGACCCCCGCGAGCCGGGTGAAACGCTGGTGCAGGCGTTCTTCCCCAGGCAAATCCGCGGGAGCTCGATCGCGTAGCAGCAGAAGACCCCCGCAGCTGGTGGCGGATTCCAGTGGTCACATTCCAACCCAAGGCTGCGGGGCCTTCTGGGTCGTGTCAGGCCCGGGTGTGCCGCACGGCTTCCGCGACGGCTCGGCCGAAGGCGAGCATGCCCCTTGCGTTCGGGTGCAGCGGGGCCGCCACCGAGGTCGGGATGACGCCCTCGTAGTACTTGTCCGCCGGGGCGGCGCAGACGTCGTGGCCCACGCTGACCGGGCCGAGGTCGACGAACTCCGCGCCGTGCGCCGCCGCCCGCGAACCGAGCATCGCGCTCAGTTTGTCCACACTGGACTGAATGTAGTCCGCGTCGCGCCCCCACATCGGTTCCTTCGGGTAGCAGCCGCCCGGCCGGAGGTAGGTGCCGTAGCCGACGACCATGATCTCGGCGTTCGGGGCCCGGTGGCGGATCTGCGCGAGCGCATCGTCGAAGCGCGGTTCGAGCGCGTCGATCCGCTTCGCCAGTTCGTCCCGGCCGCCCGCGGTGAACTCGTCGGCGCACGACGATCCGGCCGGTTCTGGCAGCAGGTTGATGCAGGACACCGCCGCTTGCACCAGGCCGACGTCGTTGCCGCCGATGGTGACGGTCACCAGGTCGGTCTGGTCGCTGAGCGCTCCGTACTGCGGCGGCATGATCCCGTGCTGCCGCCCGGAGAAGTCCGCGATCTTCGCGCCCGAGCAGGAGACGTCGGTCAGCTTGGCGCCGAGCAGTCGAGCCGCCATCTGCGGGTAGTTCTCCCTGGAGCGGAAGCAGAGCAGGTTCGGGTCCGGGTGCGGCGTGAGCGGCCCGGCGGCCGCCGAATCGCCCATCGCGACGTACTCGAACTCGTCGGCTGCGTGAGCCGTGGGCACGAGCACCGCCGCGGTCGCGACGAGGGCGGAACCGAGCAGGGCGAGACGACCGGGCTGGGATCCCACAGGACCTCCTGCGTGAGCTGGAGCATTGGCCAGCTTGATCTAGCACGCGAAAGCCCTCGCGGCGCGCGAATTCACCCGACCGTCGAGCGAAACGGAGCCGATCGGATCAGCCGAACTCACCCGAATCCCGCACACTGACGCAATTTCAATGGAAATCGGAGGTCCGATTTCCATTGAAATTGCGTTCAACGTGCCGGGGGTGGGGACTACAGCTCTCGGTGGAGGGCTCTGGTGATGCCCGCTGCGACCGTGGTCGCGAGGATCCAGCCCGAGGCGATCAGGACCACCGTGATCCACTGCGAATTGCCGTGGGCCTGCCACATCACGTCGTGGCCGAGATTGATGATCGGCAACAGCTGGTCCACTGTGTACAGGAGGGGACTCCACACCGGGTGGTCCTCCTCGTTGATCGGCTCCAGCTTGTGGAACCCGAACCAGGTGGTGCCCGCTGCGGTCAGCAGCACCAACCAGATCAGGGCGCGCAGCGGGCGGTAGCCGTAGCTGACCGTGATCAGCTGCAGCGCGCTCCACAACCGCACCGGTAACCGGAACGCCGGGCGGGTCGCCGCCGCGATCGCCTGATAGCGGCGCTTCTGCTTCTCGATCAGCACCTCCACCGCGTGTTCCTCGTTGCCGTTGCCGCGGAACACCCGCGCCAGCTGGTCGTACGGCCCCGGCTGGTAGCGGCCGCCGGAGTTGGCGCGCAGCCAGCCGAGCCGCTCCCGCACCGCGGCCCGGTCGGTCGGCTCGATGGTGGTGGTGAAGTTGTCGTACGCGAAGTCCTCGACGTCGACGCCGCCGGATGCCGCCCACAGCTGCGAATTGTCCGCGAGCAGCTCGCACTGTGCCTGCCGCAGCATGATCCGGCCCTGCGGCGCGGTCTCCGGAAGCAGCGTGAGTTCCTGGACGACCAGGCCGAAGGCGTTGATCGCGTTGCGGCTGGAGCCGTCGCCGAGGCGGCAGCCGTAAAAGTTCGCCTGCCGCCCGATCTCGGCACGCCGCAGCTGCACCTCGCCTTCGGCGACGAACGGCCTACTGCCCGCCGCGCACACCAGGTCCCGCGCGATGCCGGCCGCGCGCAGGTCCACAGAGGACTTGTAGGCCATCCGGTGGCGGTGCCACGCGGGCTTGGTCAGGTGCGCCGAGCGCAGGTCGACGTTGGCGCCGATCTGGGCGCCCTGCAGTTGGATCGAGCCGACGACGTCGGCCTCCCGGCAGTCCATGTTGCTGCCGACCACGATCCGGCTGGCCTGCAGCACATCGGTGCGCGGGCCGTGCAGCTTCGCCCGGTTCAGCTGGAAGCTGCCGTGCACCCGGACGTCGATCATCCGCACCTGGCCGTGCAGGTCGACCCGCGACGCCTCCAGGTTGCCGAGGATCTCGGTGCCGTCGATGTGCACCGCGCGCAGCGGCTGCTCGACCGAAGCCTTCGCCGAGCGCGACCAGCTCAGGTCGATGTGCGCGCCGGACATCCGCAGGTCGCCGCCGACCTTCGCGCTCACCATCCGGATCGTGCCGCCGCTGCGGAAGCCCTGGTCGATCTGCACGTCGCCGCGGATGTCGCCGCGGTCGACGACCAGCGTGCTGGTCGGGTCGTCGTACTGGGACTCGCCACGACGCGGGGGAGCGACCCCCGGCTCCAGCACCGCATCGCGCAACCGCAGGTCGCCGGCGATGTGCGCGCTGGGCATGAACAGGATCCCGGCGACCGTGAACGGCCGGCGGGTGAGCGGGTCGACGTCGCAGCGCAGGCTGCCGCCGATCTGGATACCGTTCGCGTTCAGCGCGTAGCGGCCCCGGTTGCGCAGCGCCCCGCCGGAGAAGTTCAGGTTGCCGCCGACCTTCGCGCCGGGGATGCGGATCTCGCCGGATGTCTGCAGCCGCAACCCGAGCAGCGCGCCGTTGACCGTCAGGCGGTCGCCGTAGACGGCGCGGCCGCCGGGGTTGCGCAGCTCGCTGTCGTTGAGCAGCAGGGAACCGCCGAGCTGGGCGTCGGCGAGGTCGACGATGCCGCCGACGCTCGTGCAGTTGCGCAGCACGGTGTCGTTGCTCGTGTTGAGGTTGCGGGCGTCGATGCCGGGGAACCGGCAGTGCCAGAGCACCAGGCCGGCGATGTTGGCCTGCCGCAGGTCGGGGGCCTGCTCGAACCGGCAGCGGACGAACTCCAGCAGGTATGGCAGGTCGGTGGCGCGCAGGTCCAGGTTGCCGGTGATCACCGCGTCCTCGATCACGATGACCTGCTGCTGGCCGCCGCTGCGCCGGGCGAACGGCCGCCAGCTCGGCTCGACCAGGCGGCGGGCGAGGTATTCGCCGCGGATCTCCTGGTCCTGGAGGTGCCACGGGGCGTGCACGTCCAGCGGCGGAGCGGCGTCCTGGGGCGCGCGATCCGCTCTGCCCTGTCGGAGCAGATCCTCGAACCGCTGTTCCGCAGCGGTGAGCGGACCGTTGTTGTCCCACGGCTTGACGACCGGCACCCTCGCCCCCGAACTTGTCCCGACGTGTCGATCACCCGAAACGTAGCTGATCAACTACCTGTGGGATTAGCCCGTTTGGAAATCGATTTGGTCTTCCGCGCCCGACGCGGCCCACCCGCGCCGCGCAGAACGGGCCCGGAAACGGGTTCCACAGAGCTCGGACGTTCGGCCTCGACGCCTTGTTGCGACATCCGGCGCAGCGCACCGGGATGGCCTGGCCGGTTCCACGTGAAACCCCCGGCGATCCGCCCTGGTTCGGGCGGTGCCGGGGGCTCGCAGCAGTGCGGTTCCGCCGGATCACTCCGGGGTCGGATGGGCGTGGGTCGGGTAGAGGACGCGGGCCAGGAAGGTGCGGGTGCGCTCCTCCTTCGGCGCGCCGATGACCTCGGCGGGCGGCCCCTGCTCGACGATCCCGCCGCCGTCCATGAACAGCACCCGGTCGGCCACCTCGCGGGCGAACTGCATCTCGTGGGTGACCACGAGCATCGTCATGCCCTCGTCGGCGAGCTCCCGCATCACGCCGAGCACGTCGCCGACCAGTTCCGGGTCCAGCGCCGAGGTCGGCTCGTCGAACAGCATCACCTTCGGGTTCATCGACAGAGCCCGCGCGATCGCGACCCGCTGCTGCTGACCACCGGAGAGCTGGGCCGGCATGGCGTCGGCCTTCTCCAAGAGCCCGACACGGGCCAGGTTCTCCCGCGCGATCTTCTCCGCCGCCGCCTTGTCCCGGCCCAGCACCTTCCGCTGCGCCACGGTCAGGTTGTCCAGCACGTGCAGGTGCGAGAACAGGTTGAACTGCTGGAACACCATGCCGACGTGTCGGCGGGCGCCGTCGAGGTCGGTGTCCGGGTCGGTGAGGTCGGTGCCGTCCACCACGACCTTGCCCGCGCTCGGCTCCTCCAGCAGGTTCACGCAGCGCAGCAGGGTGGACTTGCCGGACCCGGACGGGCCGATGACGCACACCACCTCGCCGCGCTCGACCTGCAGGTCGATGCCGCGCAGCACCTCCAGCGAGCCGAACGACTTGCCCAGCCCGGAGATGTCGATCATCACGTCGCTCATACCGTGGCCCCCTTGGTCCGCACCCCGCCGTACTTGCGCTCCAGCAGGACGGAGACGCGGGAGAGCGGGATCGTGATGATCAGATAACACAGGCCCGCCACCAGCAGCGGTGTCAGCGACGCGTACTCGTTCAGCGCCGCCCGGCCGAACTTGGCCAGCTCGTACTGGTCGCTGGCCAGGCCGAGCAGGTAAATCAGCGACGAGTCCTTGGTGAGCAGGATCAGCTCGTTGGTCAGCGGCGGCAGGATGATCCGGAACGCCTGCGGCATCACCACGGTGATCATGGTGCGGGTCTGCGACATGCCCAGCGAGCGCGCCGCCTCGATCTGGCCGCGCGGCACCGCCTGCACGCCCGCCCGGATGGTCTCGGCCATGTAGGCCGCGCCGACCAGGCCGAGCGCGAGCATCGCGGTGGAGTAGATGTCGAACCGCAGCTGGAAGGCGATCGGTACGCCGAAACCCAGCGCGATGAACACCAGCAGCGCGGGCAGGCCGCGGAACAGCTCGATGTAGCCGGTGGCGATCCACCGGTACGGCCCGACCGGCGACATCTTCATCAGCGCCAGCAGGATGCCCAGCCCCAGGCCGAAGCCGAAGCCAAGCGCGGTGTAGATGATGGTGTTCACCAGCGCCGTGGTGATCACGCCCGGGAACTGCGCGACCGCGACGTCGACGTTGAAGAACGCGCGCGCGATGGAACCCCAGTCGGCGATCGCGGCCGCGACCACGATGACCACGATCAGCACGGCGTACTGAATGCCGCGGTTCAGCCGCGCCCGCTGTCGTCGGCCCAGCCCCGACTTGGGCCGCTCGGTGTCCGTTGTCATGAAGTCTCCTGATCAGTGTTCGGGGCCGGCGGTGGAGCACCCGCCGGCCCCGCTGCTGGCGGGCCGGATCGCGGTCGGCGATCCGGCCGCGCGGATCGGTAGTTCGGCGCGCCTGACCGCGGTCGCGGTCAAGGCGATGCCTGCTGCGGCCTGCAATCGACCACCCGCCATCACTGCGGCTTCTTGCCGAACCACTTCTCGTAGATCTTGTCGTACTCGCCGTTGTCCTTGAGCTTCTTCAGCGCCGCGTCGACCCGCTCTTTCAGCGCCGTGTTGCCCTTGGCCATGCCGATGCCGTACTGGTCCCCGGTAGTGAACTCGGTGGTGATCTCCACCTCGGGGTTGTTCTTGACGAAGTCGGCCAGCACGCTGTTGTCGTTGACGGCCGCGTCGACCTGGCCGGTCTGCACCGCGGTCACCGACAGCGGCAGGTCCTCGAACTGCACGACGTCGTAGCCGTTGGCCGCCTTGTTGTCGTTGGCGTACTGCTCACCGGTGGTGGACAGCTGGACGCCGAGCTTCTTGCCCCGCAGGTCGGCGAGGCTGCGGATGTTCGCGCCCTTCTTGACCAGCAGCGCCTGGGTGGCCTCGAAGTACGGGTCGGAGAAGTCGAAGTTCTGCTGGCGGGTCGGCGTGATGCTCATGGCCGCGGCCGCGACGTCGCAGCGCCTGGTGTTGAGGTCCTCGCCGGACTGGATGCCCTCGAACGGGGTGTCGACGATGTCCTGCTTCAGGCCCATGTCCTTGGCAATCGCGTCGACGAGGTCGACGTCGAAGCCGACGATCTTGCCCTGGTCGTGGAACTGGAAGGGCTTGTAGTCCATGTGCGTGCAGGTCGTGAGCAATCCGGGCTTGATCACCTCCACGCCGCCGTCGCCCGTGCCACCCCCGCCGGTGGTGGATTCGGCACAGCCCGCCGCCGCGGCGGTGGCCAGGGCCAGAGCGGGCAGCAGAGCCAACGCTCGTAGTGTTCTGCGACGCGCCACGATGTCACTCCTAGTAGGTGAGAACGCGAGTGTTCGAATGGTGCCACTCGTCCGGGCGTAATCCCAATGCTGAATATTGCGAACCCATCAAGTTTTCGCCGGAGGCCCAGCCGCGATCCGGCTCACGATCGGAAAACTGCAAGCCGAGCACCGGGAACGCGAAAGGAATTCCGCCGAACCTCCCCTGTTCGTGCGGGTTGTCGCCCGCGGTTGCCGAGTGGCACTCAGTTTCATGTGGCATGTGCCACTGGTCAACAGGGAGCCACCGACAGCTCCGGAGGACGTTCCGTGCGCCCTCCAGACGATCACTGCTCGTACACGGAACGTGATCCAGACGGGTAAATTTGTCGACAAGTCGCCACTACGCCATCCGGCGGTGGAGCGGATATTCGCCGGTTAGGAGACTTCGAAACGCGGGAGCGGTTGTTCCGGCAGTACCGGAACAACCGCTCCCGACGGCAACAGCGCCGGTCAGCCAGGCAGCGGTGGCGGAGCCCCGCAGTGGATGATCGGCTGCGGTTTGTAGACCGTGTGCTGGGTCTCGGTTCGCACCTGCCCGGTGGACAGGTCCTTGATGGTCCGGGTGTCGTTCACCGAGAAGCCCGGCGCCCCCTTGCTCGGGCTGCACGGCTCGCCCGGCGGCACGACCTCCTCGTGCGGCTCCGTGGGATTGGTCCGCTCGCCGGTCTGCGACGTCACGTCGAACTGCTTGGTGCCCCACAGCGTCACCGTGATCGACGACGCCGTCCAGCGGGTGGTGATCACAATGCCGCTCTTGGCGACGTTCTTGAACTTGACGTCGATGATGCTCGCGCCGCTGGGGCTCTGGAACACGGTGGCCTCGCGGCCAGCCGGGTAGCGGCTGATGTAGTAGCTGTGCGCCTTGTGCTCGACGTTCTGCATGCCCGCGAAGTACGAGGCGTTGTAGAGCGTCGTGGCGAACTGCGAGATGCCGCCGCCGACGGCCCGGCCCGGCCGGCCGTTCTCGATGATCCCGGACTCGACGTAGCCCTGCGGGATCCCGCGCGGCCCGGTGTGCCCGTTGAGGCTGAAGGTCTCGCCCGGCTTGATGATCGCGCCGTTGACCTGCTCGGCGACCCGCCGGATGTTCACACCCGACGCGGCCTCGAACCCGTTGGTGGTGAACTCGCCGACCACCTCGCGGATGCCCATCTGGTTGGCCTGGTCGGTGGTGAACTTGGCCGGCTCGTGCACGTAGATCGCCTGCACGGTGCGGTCCTGCGGGCGGCGGAGCACCTCGTCGATCCGCTCGAAGCTCTTGTTCCAGTCCACGCCGATGCCGTCGGTGGATGGCCGGACCACGGGGGCGCCGCCCTCCAGGACGATCTCGGCGTCCTTGCTGGGCTTAATCGTGTTCGCCAGCTGCGGCTCGACGCCGCCGATCGCGGTTGGCAGGTCCACGCTGGACTTCAGCCCACCGGCGCCGTCCGGTTCGAACCGCAGCGAGGCGCCGATGGTCTCCGGCGAGAGGGTCGCGTTCTTGCCCTCGCCGCGCACCGTCACCGGCGCGGCCACCGCCGGCTGCGCGACCTCGGTCAGCGCCCGCTGCACGCCTTCGCGGGTCGTGCTCACCGGCTGCTCGGTGTACGGCAGCTGCACGGCGCCGCCCTCGGCCCAGCGGGCGAGCACCTCGTCGGTGGCCGCCTGCATGTCGATGGCCTGGCCGGTGACCGGGTCGACCGCGACCGGCTTGGCGCCCTCGAACCGGATGGTGCCCTCGGCGGGCGCCCGGTCCAGCTGCGGCCGGACCTGCTCCAGTGCCTGCACCAGCTGCTCGCGGTCGCCGTGGCTGACCGGCGCGACCTCGTGCGTGGTGAACAGCGAGGCGATCCGGGTGAACGGGTTCAGCGGCTGGCTGCCCGCCTGCTCAACGGTCGCCGTCCAGTCCATCTGCAACCCGGCCTGCTCCGGGTTGATCATGGTTGCGCGGTCGCCGACCCGCAGCTCGACGGGCTCGTTCAGGCCGGGGCCGAGCTTCTCGCGCAGCTGCGTCTCGGCGGCGGCCTCGTCCAGGCCGCCGATGTCGACGCCGGCCACCACCGTGCCACGCGGCACGGTGCCGCTGGTCAAAGCCAGGTCGCCGACGTAGAGCAGCGCCAACGCGCCGACCGCGGCACCGGCGGCGATACCGGCCCGGATCAGGCCGCGCCGCTTCTTGTCGGCCTCAGGGGGCTCCGGGTCGGAGGGCAGGGCGCCGCTCCAGCCGCTGGGTTCGGCGGGGATCCGCGGGATCGCTTGGGTCTCGCCGATGGGGAAGGCGGAGAAGTCCGCGGGCAGCGCCGCGATCTGGGCGGTGCGCTCGGCGTCGGACTCCGGTTCCGGCTTTGGGGGTTCCGGCTTCGGGGGTTCGGGCTTCTGGGGTTCTGGCTTCTGGCCGTTGGTCGGCAGGTTGGGCCGAGTGCCCGGTTCCAGGTCGGCCTGCACCAGGGGGATCCGGGTGGTCTGCTCGACGCTGCTCTCCGGCTGGGCTCCGCCGGCGGGGCGCTCAGGCTCGGTGCGGAAACGCTCGGTCGACGGCTCCGCACCGCTTGGCTGCTCGTGGTTCTCCGGCACCGCTTCCCCTTCTCGTGTCGGTCCTGCGGTGGGGCACGTGGAACTGTCAGTGGCCGGTGGGGCACCGACCCAGCGGCGAACACCCTCGCACGCACAGCGGAACGACCGGTAGGCCGGGCCCGCTGCCCGACTCGGGCACGCCGATCTACAGGTACAGCCCGGTGCCCTGTTCGGTGCGCTCGCTGGCTACGGCGTGCAGGTCCCGCTCCCGCATCACGAGGTACGCCTGGCCCTGGACCTCGAACTCGAACTGCTCGTCTGGGTTGAACAGCACCTGGTCGCCGACCTTCACCGTGCGCACGTGACTGCCCACACCGAAGACCTCGCCCCACAGCAGCCGCTTGGCCACCTGGGCGGTCGCCGGAATCACGATGCCGCCGCTGCTGCGGCGTTCCCCGGATTCCGGAGAGATGCGCACCATGACCCGGTCGTGCAGCATCTGGATTTCGAGCTTGGCATCGGTCACCCGAAAAGTTTACTTGCCGCTTCCGGGTGACCAACCAGCCAGGGCCGGTCCGGCGCGCGGCTTTCCCGGCGCACCACGGCGAAACCCCCCGAGGGCCCACCGGTTTCCGCTGCTCAGGGCCCGTGAGCATTTTTCGGGGCTATGGCACCCAAAACCACTCACGGGCCTCTACCTGCACGGCGGGACGTCACTCCTCGGCGTCGAGGCCGCCCATCACCAGCGGCAGCCGCTTCGGCCCGGCTGCGGTGATCTTGATCGGCACGCCCCAGTCCTGCCTGGTCAAACGGCAGGCCGGGTGCTCGACCGACGGGTCTTCGTCGCAGCTGGCGGCCTGCGCCACCACGTGCAGCACGCCCTGCTCGATGCCGTCGGCCAGCACCAGACGGCGGGTCAGGCCGGTGCCCACGCCGGCGCCTTCGACCAGCAGGTCCGCCGGCGACGAGGTGATCTCCAGCCTCGTCGACGGCCCATAGCGCTCGTCCAGCTTGGTGCCCGGCGGCGGCGTGAACACCACCGCGAGCTCGACCGTGCCGCTGCCGATCTCCGTGGCCGGCCGCTTGACCTGCTGCGACGCCCCCTCGACGAGACGGGCCGCGACGCCGGGCGGCACCGGCCGCTCGAGGCGGTGCGCGGCGGAGGCGACCACCACCAGCTCACCGTCCACCACGGTCGCGCCAGACGGCTCCGCGACATCGATGGCCAGCGTGGAAACCTCACCGATCGCCGGCTCGTAGCGCCGGACGGCACCGTTGTAGGTGTCGCAGACCGCGACCGAACCGTCGGGCAGCACCGCGACGCCGAGCGGGTGCTGGAACAACGCCTTGTCGGCGAGGCCGTCGGCGTGGCCGAAGTCGAACAGCCCGGTGCCGACGGCGGTTCGCACCGCGAAGCCCCCGTCGGCGGCCTCGACCCAGCGCAGCGCCGACGTCTCGGAGTCGGCCAGCCAGAGCCGGTCACCGCCGTCGGCCAGCCCGGACGTCTGGGCGAAGAACGCCTCGTCCGCCGCGCCGTCGCGCAGGCCCTCGACCGTCGTCCCGGCGAACCGCCGGACCTCGCCGGCGACCGGGTCGAACAGGCCGAGCGTGTGGTTGCCCGCCATCGCGATCACGACTCCGCCGGCCGGTTCCCACCAGACGACGTCCCAGGGGCTGGTCAGCGGTGTCTCCAGCGCGGGCCCGCTGTCCGAGCCGTCGCGCCACTGCTCGCCGGTCCCGGCCAGCGTGGTGACCTGGCCGTCCGCGAGCCGGACGCCGCGCAGCAGGTGGTTGACGGTGTCAGCGACCACCACGTCGTAGCCGACCTGCTCGGCGACGCGCCGCGGCAGCAGGGCGAGACCCGCGGGCTCGGCGAACTCGGCGGCAGCGCCGTCGGCGCGACCGCGCTGACCGGTGCCGATGCGGCGCACGACCGTCTCGCCGTCGGCGGCGAACTCCGCCAGCGAGTGGTTCGCGGAGTCGGAGACCAGTAGGTTGCCGCCGGGCAGGGCGATGACCTTGCCCGGGAAGCGGAGCGTCGTCGCGGGCGCCTCCGGCGGCACGTACGGACCGTCGCCACGGTGCAGCGTGCCCTTGGCCTCGTGCTCGGCGATGACCTCGGTGATCACGCTGCGCAGCGCCTCGACGTGCCCCTCACCTGCGGCGACGTGCACGACGTAGCCCTCCGGGTCGACCACGACCAGCGTCGGCCAAGCCTTGACGGCGTAGTTCTGCCAGGTGGTCAGCTCCGGGTCGTCGAGCACGGGGTGGTGCACGGCGTAGCGTTCGACGGCGGCGATCAGCGCATCGGGGTCGGCCTCGTGCTCGAACTTCGGCGAGTGCACGCCGACGGTGACGACCTCATCGGCGAACTCGGCCTCCAGGGGCCGGAGTTCGTCGAGCACGTGCAAGCAGTTGATGCAGCAGAACGTCCAGAAGTCGAGGACGAGCACCTTGCCGCGAAAGTCCTTGAGCCGGAGTTCCTTCCCGCCGGTGTTCAGCCACTGGCGGCCCACCAGTTCGGGAGCGCGGACACGGACGCGACGTTTCTGCTGCTCACTCACACCGGGAGTCAACAGCACACGCCCAGCCGCTGTTCCTGAAGGCACGGACTCCTAAGTCACGTCTCACTGTCCACCGTTAGTTCGGTGGGCACAGGGTTTCGGTCAGATTCGGGCACACCCTCGCCAGTTTGTGGTCAGTGGTCAGTACGCGAAGTCCGAGATGGTCGGCCAGCGCGATATAAAGCGCGCCGAGCAGACGCACGTCCGCGCGCCGTGCCCATGCCCCAGTCAGCAGGCCTGGCAACGGGTGACGAGTAACAGGCATGGCTGTGAGGCGGTCCAGGGCCAGTTCGACATCGGCGACAGCGAGGTCACCCGCGCGCTGCATTCGACCAAGCGCTGAGATGACCTCAGCGTCCAGGTGCGCCGGAGCGTGTAGCTCGGTCCTGGTCAGGCGGTCGATCGCCGCTGGGGCGTAGTCGGTGCCAGCGAGCAGATCAACCGCCACGGAGGCATCCAGTACCACTGCGTTCATTGCTGCGCTCACGCACCGAACTCCTCACGCGCGGCATCGAGCGCGGTAGCGGCTGCCTCATGGGTGAGCCCACGCGGCACAGGAAGCGTCGCCAACCATGCATCGGTAGCGGTGCGCGCCAACTCAGCGGCTATGGCAGCCTGCGTCAACGCCGAGATGTTGAGTTCGGCCTCGCGCGCTCACTCTGCTAGTTCGTCAGGCACCCACACGTTCACACGAGTCATACGCACACGTCATTGCGTGGGCTGGCACTCGAGATATGTCAGTACTCGTTTTCGAAAAGTTTCGTACTCCGTATCGAGGCGGGTCTTGCCGTCCGGGCGAGAGACGGGTTCACCACCACCAGGGCCGACGAGCTCGTTGGAGGCGAACTGACCTCGGGTGAGGTCGAGTTCCACGCCGCCGCCGAGGCGGTTCCACCAGTGGTAGTCGACCCATTCACTGCCGCGATGAACATCGCCCCGCATAAGGTCGCCACCAAAGAGATCGTTGAGGACGAGGGCGGTGGTGCCGCATTGGCCGCGGGCCGGATTGCCGGGGTGCCAGGCGGGGATGTCTTCCGGGGCACAGGTGTCAGAACCCAGGAAGCTCGGATCGCGCGCTCCACGTCGGTCAGGGACCAGAGGATCATGAGGCGCAGCCTGCGGAAGACCACCGACAGTCCGCACCCTTGGCCGCATGAGCCGCTCACGCCGAAAGCGGACGAACAGGGGTGCGGTCGTCGGTCAGCGTTGGTCGCCCCGCGAGCAGATCCGCGCCGCCGCAACGAGCGGTCACTGCGTAGGAGACGCTTCCTGGTCGCGGCGGGGACCTCCGCCAGCCTGCAACGCATCCACTGGTCGCCCGGAGGAGCCTGTGATCTCTTTGCGCGCCTGTCGGGTGAACACTCGCTGCTGTTCACTCACGTCTTGAGTGAACAACACATCTCAACGACGTGTTGCCTGGGTACGCACGCAGGACGACCACCTCACGCGGCGAGTTCGAGCCAACGAATCCGCGTAGGCCGTCATCGGGCACCGACCAAGATCGGGGCGTCCAGCTCGGCGTTGTCGATCACGAGTAACTCGCGCTGTTGCAGCGGAGGTAGCTCATCGACTGCTTGTGGCCTTGAAGTACTGGTTCGACGGTTTGAGGAACGCCAGGACGAGGAACAGCGGCATCGCGACCAGCACCATCAACAACTCGATGCTGGCCATGATCGCGCCCGGCTGGCTGATGAGAGGCCCCAGCTGGAAATCGAAGGTGATGAGCATCTGGATGATGCCGAAAAGGCCGTAGAGCAGCCAGACCACGGCGAGGATCGCGAGTGTGGTCCGAGCCCAGTTCCGGCCAGCGCGCATCCGGAACGCGAAGATCACCCACAGCACGGTAAGCACGAGGGTGCCCAACGTGTTGACCACGTTGAAGATGAGCGGGCCTAACCAGGCATCGAGATATCTGATGACTTGCAGCGCGAGGACCACGAAGCTGATAACGGTCAGCACCGCCGAGAGGATCGGCACCACGATGCCAATCAAGGTCGCGAACATCACCGTCCCAGGCGCTTTCGGTCGGCCAGACTGCTGCTGTGGCGGGAACTGCTGGTTACCCGCCGGCTGGAACTGCTGCTGTGACCAAGGATTTTGAGGCGCTGTCACGCGGACAGCGTAAGGCACCGACAACGATCAAGAATGTGCCTGCGTGCCGTCGCGCTCGTACCAATCGGCCGCAGTGATGTTCTCCCGGGGGACCCGGCGAGCGAGTTCGTCGTCCTTGACGCGAAGCCGCGCGATCAGTTCGCCGCCAGGACCCGTTCGAGTGTGGCGTAGCCCGCCGGCTCCCAGGTCGGTTTACCCCCGGGCAGACCGAGCCTGCCACGCTGTCCGATCCAGATCAGGTTCAGGGCACGCGCGACGGCCCAGCCTCGGGCCCGGGCGATGGCAGCTTCGTCGGCGTGCTCATAGGCGTCGAAGAACCGACTTGCCGCGCCGGCAGGGAGCAAGATCCAAGCGGCTGAAAGATCGGTCGCGGGATCGCCTGCGCACATATCTCCGAAGTCGATCACCCCAGCGAGCATCCCGTCCCGGACGACCACGTTGGCCGGATGCAAATCACCATGCAGCCAGAGCGGCGAGCCCTGCCAGGCGGGCACCGCGACGGCCTTCTCCCAAACTTCCCGCGCGGCGTCAGCGTCCGGGTAGTCGGCAATGACAGCGAGCCAGCCATCGAACTCCTGCCGCAAACCGGACAGCGGGATGCCGCGCGTCGGGTTGGCCGGGGCGTCAGCCGGCGCCTGGTGATGCAGCACCCCAAGGAACCCGGCGAGGACCTCGGCCGCCTCGATGCGGGTGATCGGCGCGTGATCGGCCGGCTCACCCTCGACCCAGCGCGCGATCGTCCAGGTGTGCTTGAACAGGCTCGAAGGCTTGCCGATGCGAACCGGCGCGGGCGTTGGTAGTGGCAGGCGCTCGGCCAACACCGGCAGCCACGTCTGCTCCGCCTGCAGCAGAGCCGGCGCTCGCTCCGTGCGCGGCAAGCGCACGGCCAGCTCCTCCCCGAGGCGCCATTGCTGGTTGTCCCAGCCTCCGTCGACGTCTCGGAGCTCAAGGTCCGCGAGATCCGGATGCTGATCCCGTAGTAGAGACCGCACCAGGTCCTGCTCGAACTTCAACTCGTCCACCGAGGAGCCTCCGGTCACTGGCATGCGAAGGCACGCTAGCAACCGGTCGGACGTAGCAGTCGGAAGAGCTGATTCTGTGGTCTACAACGTCCAGAAGTCGAGGACGAGCACCTTGCCGCGAAAGCCGACGAGCCGGAGCTCCTATCGCCGCTACGCCATCCAGGTGAACTCGATTCAGATGGCTGTCGCAACGGCGTACAGCGACCAAGATCTTTGGTCGTCGATCTGGGGAGGGTTCACACATTGGTCGAATTTCGCATGCGCCCGGACGGGACGAGGTACCCGATCAATGGCAGGAAAGGCCGGGGCGGAGTCGTTGCCGCAGCCGGCGCGACTGCGGTCGCGCTCGCGGCGTACACGGGCGGCGGGGCCGTCACGGGCGGCGCCGGTTCCATCGCCGGGGAGAGCATCTCCATCCGCACGAGCAATGCCAAGCAGCCGGCTCGCAACGGCCAGCCCGACAAGGCTTGGCAGCAGATGCGGCTGCGGGTCACCAGGCAGCGGGCCCCCGAGCACTACGTCGACTGCGTCCTGCATTCCTTCGGGCAGGTGCGGGACTTCTTCATCCAGACGCCTTGCCGCTCCATGACCAGAACTCTGGTGCCGCTCGCCGACGAGCACGGCAACACCGCGGTCGTCTCGATCGCCTGGGTGCAAATGCGCACGTCACGCGCGGCGCGCGAGCTGGACCGCCTCGACTACCGCGACGGCACCGGCGACGTCACCGCGCTCGGGCACAGCGTCCTCGCCGCGCAGGGCGTGTCGTTCACCGGCGAGCACTACGAGTCGCGCGTGAAGGGGACGCTTTTCGTGCGCGCCGAAGCGGCTCCGGTGAGCGGCAACCCCGATCCGGCACTGCTGGAGGGCATGGCTCAAGTCGCGGTGCTGTTGCCGCGGCCGTGAGCCGTGGTGCGGGTGGTCAGCGGCTGGCTCGGTCTCGGACGTAGTAGGCGGTCGCCGCCAGGGTAGGGACCAGGGCTCCGATCAGGACGATGGCGGTTTGCACCCAAGACTCCTTTCGCGCATCGACGGATCATCGGCGCACCCGGGAATAACGCCCGGGCCGTCGGGTTTTCAGGTGGTGGGTGGGCGAAGCGCCCGATACCGGCAGGCGTGCCGGAATTGGAAAGCCCCGCGATGCTGCCAGGTCGGGGGTCCGACAGCACCGCGGGGTCATCCTGCATATCGACGTCCCACGGCTTCTCGTTACACACGCATCCACATGTGTCTTAGGTCACCTTCAGGTCGACCTGCTCGAGCACCGCACCGGCGACGAACTCGCCGAGCCGCTCGCCCTGCAGCCGGCAGCAGCGAGCAGCTGCGCCAGCTGTACGAGTTCTTCGGACCGACGATCCGGCAGACCGACCGCTGCGGTCGGGTGGCACGCTGCGGTTCCTGCTCTCCGCGAAGTCCGCGTACGTGTCCGGTCAGGTGGTCCGGGTCGGCCCGGCCGAAGTCCCCGAGCTCGACTGGGAAAGCCCGCTGCGCGACAAGATCGCGCTGGTCACCGGCGCCTCGCGGGGCATCGGCGAAGCCATCGCGGAGACCCTCGCGCGCGACGGCGCCCACGTGGTGTGCCTCGACGTGCCCGCGCAGGGCGGCGACCTCGCCGAGGTCGCCAACCGCATCGGCGGTTCGACGCTGCAGCAGGACATCACCGCCGGAGACGCCGGCGACCGGATCGCCGAACACTTCGCGCAGCGCCACGACGGCCTCGACATCGTTGTGCACAACGCCGGGATCACCCGCGACAAGACGATCGGCCGGATGACGCCGCAACAGTGGGACGCGGTGCTCGCGGTGAACCTGACCGCGCAGGAGCGGGTCAACGAGCGCCTACTCGTCGCGGACTCCCCGCTGCGGCCCGGTGGGCGGATCATCGGCGTCGCCTCGATCAGCGGCATCGCGGGCAACGTCGGGCAGGCCAACTACGCGGCGTCCAAGGCCGGGGTGATCGGGCACGTGCAGTCCACCGCCGGGGCAGCCGCAGGTCGCGGGGCCACCATCAACGCGGTCGCGCCGGGCTTCATCGAGACCAAGATGACCGCGGCCATCCCGCTGTTCGTGCGCGACGCCGGGCGGCGGATGAACAGCATGCCCCAGGGCGGCCTGCCGGTGGACGTCGCGGAGACCATCGCCTGGTTCGCCGACCCTGCGTCGGCCGGGGTGAACGGCAACGTCGTCCGGGTCTGCGGGCAGAGCCTGCTGGGCGCCTGACAGTCGTGAGTGCGAATGCCGATAAGAACCGGTTTCTGCACTCACGACATCCCGCGCACCTGCACCCGTTGACGGCCAAGGCGTTCGGCTTCCCGCGGGCGATCGCGCACGGCATGTGGTCGAAGGCCCGCTGCCTGGCGGCGTTCGCCGAGCGGCTGCCGGACGCGTACGAAGTGGACGTCCGCAAGCCGGTGCAACTGTCGTCCACAGTGGACTTCACGATGCGCCGACAGGACACCGGCTGGGGATTCGCCCTGCACTCCGGCACTCCGGCACTCCGGCAAGCCCCACCTGCTGGGCTCCGTGCGCTGACCCGAGGTCACCGCAATTTCAATGGAAATTGCGGCCCATCGGCGTGTCGGACCCCGACACGCCGATGGCTGTGGACAACTTCCGCAATTTCAATGGAAATCAGTGCACTGATTTCCATTGAAATTGCGGACGGTCATTGGTCGGGTGTCCAGGAGCGGCCTTCGACTAGATCACTGAAGCCCATCCAGACCATGTTCATCAGGCGCATCGCCATCCCGTCGGCGGTGTGCTCGGGGTGCTGTAACCACCACCCCACCAGCGACTCGCCGGCCCCGACCAGGGCCACCGCGAACGGCTCGGCCTGCTCCGGCTGCATCGGCTGCGCCGACTCCTCGGTCGCCTGCGCCAGCAGCGCGGCGATCACGCTCGTCGCTCGCTCCCGCCACTCCACCAGCTCCGAGACGAACGGTTCGCCCTGGTTGACCTGCCGGTGCAGCACCGCCCAGCCCGCCTGGTTGCGGCTGACGTACTCGAAGAACACCCGCAGGCCGCGCCACAGCTGCTCGGCCGGGCTCAACCCGGCTTCCACCGCCACGCTGATCGCGTCGATCAGCCGGGCGGCCTCGCGCCGGATGCAGGCGACGAACAGCTCGTCCTTGGCCCCCAGGTAGGCGTAGAGCATTGGCTTGGAGATGCCCGCGACCTCGGAGATCTCGTCCATCGACGCGGTGTGGAAACCGCGCGTGGCGAACACCTCGACCGCGGCGTCCAGGATCTGCCGCTCGCGAACCGCCCGCGGCAGGCGCCGCGACCGGGGGCGGCCATTGTCCTGACGATCGACCATCTCACCTCTTACTCTGGTCCTTTCCGGCCAGGCTAGATCAGATCAGATCGGTCGCGCCCACTTGCCTTCGAACCTACTCGAACATAGTCTTACTTACGAGTAGGTAATGGAGGTTGCATTGATGCCCCAACCCGAGGTCGACCCGATCGCGGCTCTCGGAGAGGTCGACCCCAAGAAGGTCGGCAAGGCGGAGTTCGTCGCGCTGCTCGCGGCCGCCTCCGAGTTCGCAGGCAGCGTCGCCCCGGTGGACCTGAGCGCGCTGCGACCGGAGCAGTTCGCGCGGCTGATCACACGCGCCTCCGACGAGCAGCTCGAAGCCGTTATGGACCACCCCGAACTGCGCGAACGCATCCTCGACGAGGTGTTCCGGCGGATGGGTGAGCACTACAAGTCCGAGAAGGCGGGCTCGACCGATGCCGTGGTGCGGTGGCGCATCGGCAGCGACGACGACCTGCTGCGCTACGAGTGCGTGTTGGCCGGCGGCAAGTGCACCGTCAGCAAGGACCCGCAGCACGAGCCCAGGGTGACGATCACGACGCCCCCGGCCGAATTCCTGAAGCTGGCCGCCGGCAACGCCTCGGCACCCATGCTGTTCATGAAGGGCAAGCTGAAGGTCGCCGGCGACCTCGGTTTCGCAGCCGGGCTGACCAAACTGTTCCAAATCCCCAAAGCCTGAGTGCTTTTCCCCGAACCGGTTTCGCGCGGCGGCGCGCTTCAACGAAGACGACTGACAGGACGGCGATGACTTTCTCCCTGGAACTGAGCGAGGAGCAGCAGGAGCTGCGCGACTGGGTGCACGGTTTCGCTGAGCAGACCATCCGCCCCGCCGCGCGCGAATGGGACGAGCGCGAGGAAACCCCCTGGCCGATCATCCAAGAGGCGGCGAAGATCGGGCTCTACGGCTTCGAAACGCTGGCCACGTTCTGGGCCGACGACACCGGTCTGTCGCTGCCGATCGCCAACGAGGAGCTGTTCTGGGGCGACGGCGGCATCGGCATGGCGATCTTCGGCACCACACTCGCCGTCGCCGGGATCTTCGCTGCAGGCACGCCCGACCAGCTGGCCGAGTGGGTGCCGCAGTGCTACGGGGACGCGGACGACCCGAAGGTCGCGGCGTTCTGCTCGTCGGAGCCAGGCGCCGGTTCCGACGTCGCGGCGATGCGCACCCGCGCGGTGTACGACGAGGCCACCGACGAGTGGGTGCTCAACGGCCAGAAGGCGTGGGCGACCAACGGCGGGATCGCGAACGTGCACGTCGTGCAGGCGGTCGTCGACCCCGTGCTGGGCTCCCGCGGCCAGGCCGCGTTCGTGGTGCCACCGGACACCAAAGGCCTGGAGTCGCCGAGCAAGATCCGCAAGCACGGGCTGCGCGCCTCGCACACCGCCGATGTGTTTCTGGACGACGTGCGGGTGCCCGGCAACTGCCTGCTGGGCGGCAAGGAGAAGCTGGACGAGCGGCTGGCCCGCACCCGCGAGGGCGGCAAGGCCAGCGCGCAGGCGGCGATGAAGACCTTCGAGCTGTCCCGCCCGACCGTCGGCGCGCAGGCCATCGGCATCGCGCGGGCTGCCTACGAGACCGCCCTGGAGTACGCGCAGCAGCGGGAGACCTTCGGGCGGCCGATCATCGACAACCAGTCGATCGCGTTCACCCTGGCCGACATGCGGATGGAGATCGACGCCGCGCGGCTGCTGGTGTGGCGGGCGGCGTGGCTGGGCAGCAACGGCGGCTTCACCGCGGGCGAGGGCTCGATGGCGAAGCTCAAGGCGGGCCGGGTGGCGACCTGGGCGACCGAGCGGGCGATCCAGATCCTCGGCGGCAACGGCTACACCCGGGAGTTCCCGGTGGAACGGATGCACCGGGACGCCAAGATCTACGACATCTTCGAGGGCACCGAACAGATCCAGCAATTGGTCGTAGCCAGGGCCATCTCCGGCCGGCACATCGCTTGACCTGAGCCGGGCCGTCGCGGGTTTCCGCGGCGGCCCGATTCCGGGGATCTTTCGAAAGTCGCGCCGTCAGCCGGTGACAGCACCGCGGGATGTCCGAAGGGTTCCTCGATGCGTATCGCGTGGCAGCCGTCGCGGGCCGTGGCCGCGGACCTCGCAACGGGACTCGATCGGAGGGTTCAGGCCAGGCGAACCGTGGTACCGGCCCACCCGCGTGGACGCCGATTTCCGCACGTCGTGCCTGCCGCCCAGCCGCCGGGATGGTCCCGAATTCACCCTCCGCCGGACCGTCCGGGATGCGCGGTTGACCATGTTTTGCCCGGATTCGCGACAGTGGTGCTCGCCACGGTGCGGAATTGCACAAACCACGCTCGGGTTGGTGTTCGAAGGTGCACGATTTCGTGGGTCCCTTGCACCAGCACGACTCGGCAGGTGCACCATTGACGTTGGTCCGAACGAATGAACGTCGTCGGCGCGGAGTCATCATCCGCTCCGGCACGCGTCACGCCAGCGTGGGACTAGCGCCTTGCGGTGCCTGGCCACTCCAGGCGAGATCCGCGGGGAGGGCTCGGAACGTGACGCGGTGGGCGACGACGCCGCTCGCGGCGGCCCGGCCACAGCTTCGAGAGTGAACGGGAGGGCGAAGCGGTGAAGAAGACCACCCCTGACCTGGAGACACCGATCTTCCGGGAACTGAACAAGGAGCTCGGCGAGCTGCCCGAGCTCGACATCCACGACTTCGACCAGCACGCGTTCGACTTCCTCCGCGAGTACGACGAGCAGAAGTCGTCGGCGGCGGACGAATCCGCGGAGGCGGCCGAGCCGGTCGTGGCATCGACCGGCAGCGGTTCCCGACGCGGCGGGCGGCGGCGCAAGGGCGGCTGACCCGACTTGTACTTGAGGCGAACGGCCTGTTCGCTTCATTCCCCGCGCCGTCGGTGCCGCCTGTCACGATGGCGCGCATGACGACGTGGCAGGAATTCGCTGAACAGGCTCCCGAACTGGCGAAGACCACCCGGGCGCAGCTGGAGGCCGCCAAGCACCACGTGCTGGCCACCCTGCGTCGGGACGGTTCGCCGCGGGTCAGCGGCACTGAGGTCGGCTGGCGCGGCCCGGACCTGACCCTGGGTTCGATGCCGGGCTCCAGGAAGGCCCTGGACCTGCGCCGCGACCCCCGGTTCGCGCTGCACGCCAACCCCGGCGACGGCTCGATGGCGGGCCCGGACGTGAAGATCGCCGGCCGGGCGGTCGAGGTCACCGGTGATGAGCTGCGCGCTTGGGTCGAAGAGGTCAAGCCGCCGAGCGAGGACTCGCACCTCTTCCGCCTGGAAATCACCGAGGTGACGACGACGGGTGTCTCCGACGACCAGACCCATCTGGTCATCCAGCACTGGACGCCCGCCGAAGGCGCCCGCACCTTCAAACGCCGGTGAACGACCGAGGGCCCTCCGACGGCTTAGCCGGTCGGAGGTGCCCTTCGGCTCGGTCAGTACGTGATGGCCATGCTGGGGTCCGACAGGATGGCGCCGACGTCCGCCAGGAACTGGGAGCCCTGCTGGCCGTCCACGACCCGATGGTCGAAGCTCAGCGCCAGCTGGCACACCTTGCGGGGCACCACCTGGCCGTCCACCACCCACGGCATGTCGCGGATCGCGCCGAGCGCGAGGATCGCCGACTCGCCCGGGTTGAGGATCGGCGTCCCCGTGTCGACGCCGAACACGCCGACGTTGGTGATCGTGATCGTGCCGCCCACCATCTCCGCCGGGGTCGTCTTGCCCTCCCGCGCGGTCGTGGCGAGCCGCTCCAGCGCTTCCGCCAGCTCCTTCAGGCACAGCTGGTCGGCGTCGCGGACCTTGGGCACCACCAGGCCGCGCGGCGTGGCCGCCGCGATGCCCAGGTGCACGTAGTCCTTGTAGACGATGTCGCCGGCCGCCTCGTCCCAGGTGGCGTTCACGTCCGGGGTGCGGCGGGCGGCGAGGCACACGGCCTTCGCCGCGAACGCCAGCGGCGTGATCTTGACGCCGCGGAACACCGGGTGCGACTTCAGGCGCTCCCGCAGCTCCATCATCGGCGTGACGTCGATAGTGAGGAACTCGGTGACGTGCGGCGCGGTGAACGCGCTGTCCACCATGGCCTGCGCGGTCGCCTTGCGGACGCCCTTGACCGGCACCCGCCGCTCCCGCCCGGCCGGTGCTCCGTTGGTGAGCACGGCCGCGCCACCCGCGGCGGACTGCACGTCCGCGCGGGTGATCACGCCGCCGGATCCGGACCCGGTCAGCGCGTGCAGGTCCACCCCGAGGTCCTTGGCCAGCTTGCGCACCGGCGGCTTCGCCAGCGGCACGTAGCCGCCCTGCTGCGACGCTTGGGAAGCTGCCGCTACGGGTTCGGGAGCCAGCGCCGGAACCTTCGCGACCTGCGCCGCGACGGGCTGCTCCCCGGCCCGGCCCTTGCGCGGGCGGCGCTTCGCGCTCGCCGTTCGCGGGCCGTAGCCGACCAGCGTGGCGATGCGGCCGTTGGACTCCTCGCCGATCTTGCCGGACGCTGCGGCAGGGGCCGCTTCGCCGGCCGAGCCTTCGAGGTCGATCGCGATGATCGGCGACCCGACCTCGACGGTCTGCCCCGGCTCGGCGAGCAGCTCGCGGACCGTGCCGGCCCACGGGCAGGGCAGCTCGACGGACGCCTTGGCCGTCTCGATCTCGACGATCACCTGGTTGACGGTGACCGTGTCACCGGGCCGGACGCGCCAGCCGAGGATTTCCGCTTCGGTCAGCCCCTCGCCGACGTCGGGCAGCGGGAAATGCTTCAGTGCCATCGAACGACTCCCTCAGAGCCTGTTGGCGAACTCGGTCTCGATTTTGTCTTTGAAGCGGCGAAGCCGCTTAGCCCACCCTCGCAACCTGCACCCCCGCGGGTTCTCAGACTGTGCCCAAACCCGGTCGGGGTCCTTGGCGAGGCCAGCCCCGAAGCCGCGTATCGGGCATACGCGAATCGGGGGTTTCGCAGTCCAGGCGGCGTCTGTAATTCCCGCAGGGGGCCGCTACCCGCACCGCGATGCAACACGGTTTCGGAGACGGGCCATTCAGTACGTCAGCGAGCGGTCGACCGCGTCCAGCACCCGGTCGAGGTCGGGCAGGTAGCCCTCCTCCAGCTTGCTGGGCGGGTAGGGCGTGTCGAAGCCCGTCGCGCGCAGCACAGGCGCTTCCAGCGAGTAGAAGCACTCCTGCTGCACCCGGGTGGCGATCTCCGAGGTGACGGAAGCCTCCGCGGGCGCCTCGCTGACCAGCACCAGCCGACCGGTGCGGCGCACCGAGTCGAACACCGGGTCCAGGTCCAGCGGGGACAGCGTGCGCAGGTCGATGACCTCCAGCTCCAGGCCGTCCTCGGCGGCGGCGGTCGCCGCGTCGAGGCAGGTGCGCACCATCGGCCCGTACGCGGCGACGGTCACCGCCGAACCCGCGCGCACCACACGCGAGGTGAACAGCGGGACCGGCGGCGTGCTCGGGTCGAGTTCGGCCTTCTCGTAGTAGCGGCGCTTCGGCTCGAAGAACAGCACCGGATCGTCGCACTCGATGGCCTGCTGCAGCATCCAGTAGGCGTCCACCGGGTTCGAGCAGGAGACCACCTTCAGGCCGCCGACGTGCGCGAACAGCGATTCCGGCGACTCCGAGTGGTGCTCCACGGCGCCGATGCCGCCGCCGAAGGGCACCCGCACCACGACCGGCATCTTCAGCTTGCCCTGGCTGCGGAAGTGCAGCTTGGCCAGCTGGGAGACGATCTGGTCGAAGCCGGGGAAGATGAACCCGTCGAACTGGATCTCGCACACCGGCCGGTAGCCGCGGATGGCCAGTCCGATCGCGGTGCCGATGATGCCGGACTCCGCCAGGGGGGTGTCCAGCACGCGGTGCTCGCCGAAGTCCTTCTGCAGGCCGTCGGTGATCCGGAAGACGCCGCCGAGCTTGCCTACGTCCTCGCCCATCACCAGGACCTTCGGGTCCCGTTCCAGCGACGCGCGCAGGCCCATGTTCAGCGCCTTGGCGATCGTGACGGTCTGGGCGCCGGCCGTTGTGGTCGGGCGCTCCAATGCGGGCGCGGCCATCAGCGCACACCTCCTGCCATCGCGTCGTCGGCGAAACCGGCCAGGTACTTGAGGTAATCCTCGCGCTGGGCGGCCAGCTGCGGGGTGTCCTCCGCGTAAACCTCGGAGAACATTCGCTCCGGTGGTGGTTCGGGCATGTTGAAGCAGAAGTCGCGCAGCCGGGCGGCGAGCTCGTCGGCTCCGGCGTCGACGCCGTCGAAGAAGCCCTGGTCGGCGATCTGCTCGCGGACCAGGTGCACCCGCAGTCGTTCGATCGGATCCTTGAGCTTCCAGGCCTCCTGCTCGTCGGCCAGCCGGTAGCGGGTCGGGTCGTCGGAGGTGGTGTGCGCGTCCATCCGGTAGGTGAACGCCTCGATCAGCACCGGCCCGTTGCCCTGGCGGCACTCGTCCAGCGCCCACTTGGTGACCGCGAGGCTGGCCAGCACGTCGTTGCCGTCCACCCGGATGCCGGGGAAGCCGTACCCGCTGGCGCGGCGGTAGAGCGGCACGCGAGTCTGGCGCTCGATCGGCTCGGAGATCGCCCACTGGTTGTTCTGGCAAAAGAACACCACCGGGGCGTCGTAGACCGCCGACCACACCATGGCCTCGTGCACGTCGCCCTGGCTGGTGGCGCCGTCGCCGAAGAAGACCATGGTGGCCTCGCCGTCCGGGTCGCCGACCTTGCCGTCGAAGCGCTGGCCCATCGCATAACCGGTGGCGTTCAGGCACTGGTTGCCGATGACGATCGTGTAGAGGTGGAACCGCGTGCTGTTCGGGTCCCAGCTGCCGTGGTCGGTACCGCGGAAGATGCCCAGCAGCTCGGTCGGGTCGATGCCGCGGCACCAGGCGACGCCGTGCTCCCGGTAGCTGGGGAACGCCATGTCCTGCGGCTGCATCGCCCGGCCGGCGCCGATCTGGGCGGCTTCCTGGCCGAGCAGCGGGACCCAGATGCCCAGCTGGCCCTGCCGCTGCAGGGCGTTGCCCTCCCGGTCGGCGCGGCGGACCAGCACCATGTCCCGGTACAGGTCGCGCAGCTGCGCGTCGGAGACGTCGATGTCGAAGTCGGGGTGTGTTACCCGTTGGCCTTCCGGGGTGAGTAGCTGAACCAGGTCAGCTCCACCTTCGCTCGTGGCGCGCAAACCGGCGATCACCTGCTCCCGTGTGGGTTTCGCTGCGATAGCGGCAGGGGGGCCGTCGGCGCCTTCGGCTTCGGGTCGCGTCCATTGCTCGGGGGACATGCGTGATCTCCTCGTGTCGCGCCGGTCCACCCGCTTGTGGCGGTGTGGCCCGACAGCCCCGACCGGAGCGCCGGTGACCTGGTGGGTCACCTGTTGCTCCAGCCGGAGCGATTGGATCGCTCCCCGCCATCCTGGCACGAAACCGGCCGCTTCCGTGAGCCCTGCCACCGGGATTCGGCACGGCCGCGGCACGGCCGGCGTCTTCCCGTGAGATCACCGTAGTTCGCCGTCGATCAAGCGAAAACCGCAGGTCATCGAAGTAATGGAGGTCCGACTAATGCTTTGTGGACCATCGCGGTACCGATATTGCGAAGGCGTTCCTCCTGCCGCCGCGATAGTCCTATTTACCCGATTGCACTGTTTCACCCCGCGTCGGTCGCGAGATCGACCAGCAGGTGAGCCGAGATCTCCGCAGCCGCCCGCGCGGAAATGGGACAGACTGGACTCGTGGCCGAGTTCGCCAATCCGCTTGCGCTGCCCGACGAGTTGGCCCTGCTGATGTGCAAGGACAACGGGACGTACTACGTCAGCGCGAACCCGAACACGGCGACCGCCGCCGCCGAGATCGGCGAGCTGGCCCTGCGGGACCGCGTCGAGCTGGAGGGCAGGGCGGTGCGCCTGGTCGACACCGCTTCGAGCGGGCTGCCGTGGATGGACCGGTCGCTCGCGGACCTCCAGCAGCGGGCGGGACGGGCGAACCGCCCGGTCGAGCTGAGTGGGTGGTTGCAGGGCCGCACCGGCGCGTTCGCGACGCATCGGATGGTGCTGGTCGAGCACGGGTTGCTGCGGCGCGAGCACCGGAAGTTCCTGGGCGTGCTGCCCGACGACCGCTACTACCCGGAACGTGCCGTTCGCGGGGCGCTGCTTACCGAGCTGCGCGAGGTCGCTGTCGACGAGCGGCCGGTGGACGGGCGGTTGGCGCTGCTCAGCGCGCTGGTCTACCGCAGTGGGCTGCTCTACCTGCTCGGTTTCGACCGGGCCCAGCGGACCCGGCTGAAGACCATCGCCGAGGCCGAGGACCTGGGCAACACCGTCGGCACCGCGGTCACTGCGGCGCTGGTGGCCATCACGGCGGTTCCGGCGGTGATCGTGGTTGCCGGCGGATGAGGCGCTCCACGCCGCGCTTCCTCGCAGCGATGGGCTGACGACTGCGGCATTCAGCCACGTGAAGCCGGTTTCACTGGGAGAATGGGCGCATGACCGCGCTTACCCTGCCCGAAGAGTTCGTACTGCTGCTCCAGAAGGACAACGGCTCGCACTACTCGACGTCCGATCACACCGGGGCGGCGGAGCTCGGCGAGCTCGTGCTCCGGCACCGGGTCGAGTTCGCCGGCAAGAAGGTGCAGGTGGTCGACGCCAGTCCGAGCGGCATCGGCTGGCTCGACGAATGCGTGGCGTTCCTGACGCGGAAGGCCGGCGCGGCGAACAAGCCGGTGGCCGCGACGAGCTTCATCCAGCACCGGCGCGGCGTGCGCAAGGTGCACTGCGCCGCGCTGGCTGAGCGGGGCTTGATGCGCTGCGAGCAGAAGTCGGCGCTGTTCATCCCGTACAACAAGTACTTCCCGAACCCCGCGGCGCGGCAGGCGTTGATCGGGGAGATCCGCAAGGTCGCCCGCGACGAGGTCGAACTCGACAACCGGCAGGCGCTGCTCGCGGCGATGGTGCACGCGACCGGCCTGGTCCGATCGCTCGGCCTGGAGCGGGCCGAGCGTAAGCGGTTGAGGGAGATCAGCAAGGGCGAGCAGCTCGGCAAGGCCGTTGAGGCCGTGGTCGCCGCCGCGACGGTCGCGATCGCCGCCGGAGCTGCGGCCGCGACCACCGCCGCCACGACGGCCGGCAGCTGAGGACTCGATCGTGGAACTGATCCTGCCCGAGGAACTGATGTTGATCGGCCGCACCGCCGCCGGACACGAGTACGGCGGCTCGTCGACCAGACTCGCCGTCGCCGCAGGTGTGATCGGCGAGCTGGCCCTGCAACGCCGCATCATGATCGACGGCAGCTACGCCTTCGTCACCGATCCGACCGCGACGCGGCACCCGCTCCTGGACCAGCTGTTCGGCGAGCTGGTCCAGCGGCGCACGGCGATCCGGCTGACCAGCTTCTTGAGGGAGCAGGCTCGCCTGTACGAGATGTGGCTGAACCACCTCGTGGCTGGCGGGCTCCTCCGGCCCGAAGCGGCCAGCGGGTCGTTCGCCAGCACGCGCTACGTGCCGGCCCCGAAGGTCCGCAATTCGGTGCTCTCGCGACTTTGGTACCTGCTGAACGGCTGGGCGAAGCAGGATCCGCGCACCGTCGCGCTCGCCGGGATCGTGCACGGCAGCGAGCTCGGCGACGACCTGATCCCGTTCCCGGCGGACCGGGCGACGCTGGCGGGCTTCGGACAGCGGGACCCGATCGGGCAGGCGATCGGGGCGGTCCACATCGAAGCCCGGTCCGCCGCGGCGGGCATGCCCTTCATGGTCGTGTCCATGCCCGCTACCCCAGCGAGCTGCACGCCTCTCGGGGGCTGCTGAGCAGTTCCGGCCATCCACGACGACCAGGTCGGAGCGGGCATAGGATCGCGGCGTGGATCGTGCAGCCGTAGCGAAGAACGTTGACAAGGCGTGGGACGAATCCGTCCTGCCGAGCCTCTCCGAGCTGGTGAAGATCCCGGCGATCTCGCCCGCCTTCGACGCCGGGTGGGCCGCCGCCGGGCACCTCGACGCCGCCATCGAGCACCTGCGGGCGTGGATCGCGGCGCGGGACATCGCCGGCGCGAACATCGAGATCGTGCGGCTGCCGGAACGCACCCCGCTGCTGGTGGTGGACATCCCAGCCAGCGAGGGCGCCCCGGACGAGACGGTGCTGCTCTACGGCCACCTCGACAAGCAGCCGCCGCTGGGCGGCTGGTCCGAAGGGCTCGGGCCGTGGACCCCGGTGGTCCGCGACGGCCGGCTGTACGGGCGCGGCGCCGCCGATGACGGCTACGCCGGGTATGCGGCGATCACCGCGATCGAGGCGGTCCGAGCGCACGGCGGCGCGCACGCGCGCTGCGTGGTGCTGCTGGAGACCGGCGAGGAGTCCGGCAGCCCCGACCTGCCCGCCTACCTTTCGCACCTGTCCGGCCGGCTCGGCAACGTGTCGCTGGTGGTGTGCCTGGACTCCGGCGCGGGCGACTACGAGCGGATGTGGCTGACAAACTCGCTGCGCGGCATGGTGTCGCTGGAGGTCAAGGTGCAGGTGCTCGAGAGCGGCCTGCACTCCGGCATCGCCAGCGGCATCGCGCCCAGTTCGTTCCGGGTGCTGCGGCAGCTGCTCGATCGGCTGGAGGACGCCGCGACCGGCGAGATCCTGGTGCCCGAGCTGAACGTGCAGATCCCGGAGAACCGGGTCGCCGAGGCGCGGGCGGCGATCGAGGCCGCGCCCGGCCTGGTGCGCAACGTCGTGCCGTGGCCGGAGGGTTTGCGGCCGGTCGACGAGGACGAGGTCGAGCTCGCCTTGAACAGCACCTGGCGGCCGACGCTGTCCGTGATCGGCGCCGACGGACTGCCCAAGCCTGCGGACGCGGGCAACGTGCTGCGGCCCTTCACGACGTTGGTGCTGAGCTTCCGGCTGCCGCCGACGGCCGACCCGGAGGCGGCGGTGCGCGCGGTCCAGGAGCGGCTGACCACCGACGTGCCGTACGGCGCGAAGGTGACCTTCGGGCACTCCGAGGCCGGGCTGGGCTGGAACGCGCCGGACCCCGCGCCGTGGCTGGTGGCGGCGCTGGACCAGGCGAGCGACGAGGTGTTCGACGCCGGCTGGCGGACGATGGGGCTCGGCGGCTCGATCCCGTTCATGGGCCTGCTGCACAACGCCTACCCGGACGCGCAGTTCCTGGTGACCGGGGCGCTCGGGCCGGACAGCAACGCGCACGTGCCGGACGAGTCGCTGCACCTCGCGTTCGCGGCAAAGGTCACCTCGGCCGTGGCCTACGTCCTCGACGCCCACGCCCGCCGCTGACCGCCGCAATTTCCATGGAAATCGAACCCTCGATTTCCATTGAAATCGAACCCCTGCGGCGTGTCGGATCACGACACGCCGCAGGTTGTGGACAACTCGTGCAATTTCAATGGAAATTGAACCTCTGATTTCCATTGAAATCGGACTGCGATGGGGGTTGGGGTGGCCGTTCGGGAGCTTTCGGGGGTTACCAAGCACCACGGGGCCCGGTCGGTGCTCCGGGGCGTTGATCTTGCCGTGCAGGACGGTGAGTCCGTCGGGATCCTGGGCTCCAACGGGTCCGGGAAGTCCACGCTGCTGCGGATCCTCGCCGGGGTTTCCCGGCCGTCCGGCGGAACCGTCACCGGGCGGCCGCGCACCGGGTACGTGCCGGACCGGTTTCCCGCCCGGCAGCGGATGAGCGCCCGCGCCTACCTCCGCCACCTCGGCCGGATCGGCGGACTGTCCACTGCGGAGGCTTCGGCTCGGGCCGACCGGTGGCTCGAACGGTTTGCGCTCGCCGGTGGCCCGGGTACGCCGCTGCGCGAGCTCTCGAAGGGCAACGCGCAGAAGGTCGGGCTCGCGCAGGCGCTGCTGTGCGAGCCGGAGCTCCTGGTGCTGGACGAACCGTGGTCTGGCCTGGACCCCGATGCCCACACCGTGCTCACCGAGGTGATCCGCGAGGTCTCGGCGGCCGGCGCCGTCGTCGTGTTCACCGATCACCGGCCGGAAGTGGTCCACGCGCTCGCCACGCGCTCGCACCGGCTCGCCGACGGGCGGCTCGAACTCCTCGATCCGGCCCGGCGTGCAGGCAGTCCAATCACGACGGTCGGAGCACGAACTGGTGGTGGTCGTGTCCGTGCGGGAATCCTTGCTGCTCGAGGCGATCCAGCAGGGCTGCGCGGTGCTCGCGGTGGATTCGCGGGTGCGGGAGGGCAGCCGATGATCCCGCTGGTCCGCTACCAGCTGGCCGTGCTGGGCCACTCGCAGCGCTACCTGCCGCCGGTGCTGCTCTACGTCGGGCTGCTCGCGATCTTCTACAGCAACAACGACGGCCCCGCGCTGCCCGGTTTCGCGGTTACCGCGGCCGGGCTGCTGATCCTGGCGGGTTGGTTGACGATCGCGCTCGTCGACGTGGAGGACGCCGTGCAGCGCACGGTCACTCAAACTCACGTCGGCTCGACGACCCGGATGCTGCTCGGCACAGTGCTCGCGGTGTTGCTGTGCTCGGTCGGGCTCGCCTTGCTCACCGTCGCCTGGGCTGAGATCTCGTACGGTCTCGGCTACTCGCCGAGTGATCTCGGCGTAAGGCTGCTGGCGCACGTCGTGTGCGCGTCGTTCGGCATCGCCGTCGCCCTGCCGTGCTCCGGGCTGGTCGTCCGGCGCATCGGCTACACGGTGATCGCGGCGGCGGCGCTGTTCGCGATCGCGTTGCTGGCGAAGTGGGTTCCGCTTGCCTTCCCGCTGCTCCAAGCGCTGAGCTCGGGGGCGGTGAGCGCGGCGCTGCTCATCCGCTCCGCGCTCGTCGCCGCAGGCATCCTGATCGCCAGCACGCTCCTGGTCACGACCTGGTACGTCCGCCGTTCCTAGCGGCAAGTGGCCGGTTCCGGCCCCACGCAGCCAGTTCAGCGCTTCGGGATCAGGATCCAGAGCACGATGTAGACGATGAACTGCGGTCCCGGCAGCAGGCAGGACAGCAGGAACAGCAGGCGCATGGTGAACGGCTTCGTGCCGAACCGATCGGCCAGACCGGCGCACACGCCCGCGATCATCGCCTTCTCGCTCGGCCGGGACAGGGGCATTCGGTACGTCGTCATGTCTTCATGTTCGCCGCTACGGCGGCGCGACGCGTCAGGGAGCGACCCCGAGATTCCCCTGACCCAGATCATCCCGCAGACGTAGTCCCACGGCGCACCCCGAACGTGCCGGTGCCCGCTCGGCCGGGGACCGAGCGGGCACCTCGCAGTGCATCGGCGGAGCGCCTCCAGGGTGGAAGAAGATCACCGCCTCGAAGCTAGGTTCTGCTCCCCGGATGTGGACCGTTCCTTGCCCCAACGGGCGATGCCGGGTAACACGAACCGGTCGCGTGTTCCGTCCAGGATGCCGCCGCTCGGGTCATCGAAGGCACCCGGTTCGCGCCCGCCCCGCATCGCGAGGGCCGCGCGGACCTTGTCCCGCTCCGGCCGAACGATCTCGAAGATGATCAGCACGCACAGCGCGACCACCATCGCGTCGCGGATCACCACCGCGCCGAGGAACCAGCCCTCCGGCAGCCCCTTGTTGCCGGTGCCGAGGTAGTAGTACATCCGCGGCGCCCACACCGCGGCGTCGATGATCATCCAGCTCAGCAGCAGCCGCCAGCGCGGGATCGCCAGCACCGCCAGCGGCACCAGCCACAGCGAGTACTGCGGGCTCCACACCTTGTTGGTCAGCAGGAACGCCGCCACCACCAGGAAGCACAGCTGTGCCAGCCGCGGCCGGGTCGGCGCGGCCAGCGCCAACCACCCGATGCCGAGGCACGCGACCAGGAACAGGGCGAGGCTGACCGAATTCAGCACCGTCGGCGTGGCGCCGTCGCGCAGCGGGCCGTCGAAGCCAGCCCAGCCGGTGAAGTGCATCAGCACGTTGTAGAGCGAGTCCGGATCGGCCTGTCGTTCGTTGTTGAGCCGGAAGAACTCCCGCCACCCCACGGGGAAGAGAACGAGGATCGGCACATTGATCACCAGCCAGGCCACCGCGGCGGCCAGCACCGAGCGCAGCGCGTCCGCCAGCTTCCCGGCCCGCCAGGCCAGCACCAGCAGCGGGCCTAGGAAGAACAGCGGGTAGAGCTTCGCCGCGCCGCCGATCCCGATCAGCACCCCGGCCAGCACTGGCCTGCGCCGCGCCCACGCGAGCAGCCCAGCAGTGCCGAAAGCCGTGGCCAGGGCGTCGAAGTTGGTGAATACGTGCACGAAGACCAGCGGCGACACCGCCGCCAGCGCGGCGTCCCAAACACGTCGCCGGCACAGCAGCACCAGCGCCCAGATCGTCACCAACCAGGCCGCGGCCAGCCAGAACGTCGAGATGTTGAAGTACAGCACGCTCGTCAGGGCGGGGGGCAACCAGCCGAAGCTCGCCAGGGTCGCCCAACCGTCCGCGGCCCGCGCATTGATCCACTGGAACAACCCGGTCAGCACCGGGTACTCCATGTACCGGACCTGCTGCTGCGGCGTGCCGGGGTTCTCCAACCACGAGGTCTTGTACGGGAAAGCGGTGTCCGGCGCGAGATCACCCAGGCCGTAGCGCGGGATGATGTCGGTGTAGCACATCGCGGTGTACTGCTTGCTGTTCCGCCAGTCCAGCTGCGGTCCGCGGTCGGTCTCGTAGGTGACCTGGCAGGGCGCCTTGAACAGCCACGCGGCGGCCAGCACCAGCACCGCGAGCAGCAGGATCACCCGCAGCGGCGTCCAGAACCACTGCCGCCCGACCTGCGCATGCCGCCCGAGCCGGCCGCCGAAGGGGAGGCTGAGCTTCTGCGCCAGCGGCTCGGTCCAGGTCGGCGAGACGCGATCGGCCGGCCCGAGGGAATCGCTGTCCACCGCCGAGCTCACACTGCCGCCGGGGGACGGCGGCGGTTCGGTGCTGGCGGGCTCGGTCGAGGTGGACACGACCGGATGCTACTTGGGCCCAACAACGCGGAGGGGCACCCGCCGACTCGCGGGTGCCCCTGGCGTTGTTCAACAGGTGCTCAGCCGGACTGTTGCCTCGTCGGGGTCGGCGCCACGTTGTTCGCCGATGCGTCGCCGGGGTCGCTGCCTCCGCCGCCGTCGGTGTTGCAGTTCGGGTCCAGCCAGCTGCAGCGGCCCGGCTTCTCCTTGCTGGTGGTCGGCCTGTCCGGTTTGCCGGTGTCGCTCGGCTCCGACGTCGGCGGCGGCGACGTCTGGGACGTGGGCGGGGCCGCCGACGTCGGCGGGGGCGGCGGCGGGGTGTCCGCGAACTGCCCGATCTTGTCACCCTCGGGGAACGGCACGACCTTCTTGCCCTGGAGGAAGGAGTCCATGAACTCCTTCCACACCTTGGCGGGCAGGCCACCGCCGTAGAAGCTCTGGCCGTTCGCGTTCTCCAACGGTTTCGGGCCGCCGTCGTCGTTCTGCATCGCCACCGCGGTGGAGATCTGCGGCACGGCACCGATCATCCAGGCGTTCTTGTTCTTCGTGGTGTTGAGCCACTGGTGGGTACCGGTCTTGGACACCACTGGCCGGTTGCCCGCCAACGAAACCTTCGAGTGCGCGGCGACGTCCAGCATCGATTGCGAGACGTTGTAGGCGATGTCCTTGCTGGTCGACGCGTCACCGAAGGCTGGCTCCGGCTTCGCGGTCGCGAGCGGGAATACGCCCTGCTCCGGGCTGACGGCCTGCTGTACGAAGTGCGCCGGAACCTTGTTACCCCCGTTGACGAACGAGGAGTACGAGGCGGCCATGTCCGCCGGGAGCACCGGGTACATTCCCAGCGCGATACCAGCGGCCACGCTGCCGTCGGGGCTTTCCAGCTTCGTCGATTCCGGGATGCCGGCCTGGTGCGCGGCCTCGGCCACCTTCTTGGGGCCGAAGTCGGCGGCCATGTTGACGAACACCGTGTTGACCGAGTTGGTCATCGCCTCTCGGACACCGCAGTGCGTCGGGACCTCGCATTTCACACCGGGCGAGTTGTTGAACTCGTGCCCGGCGATCACCTGCGGACCGGTGCCGTCGTAGAACTCGCCGATGCCCTTGCCCTTCTCGAGCCCGGCGATCACCGCGAACGGCTTGAACGACGAACCCGGCTCCTGCGGGGTGCTGGCCCAGTCCAGGTCGCCGATCTGGTTCTTGGACCCGTAGTACGCCCGGATCTCGCCGTTGTTCGGGTCGACCGCGACCAGCGAAGTGCGCAGCGTCTCCGGCTCCGAAGCCATCACCTTCTTCACAGCGGCCTCGGCCTTCTGCTGCGTGTCCGGATCGATGGTGGTCTTGATCGTGTAGCCACCGCGGGACAGGTCACTCTCGGACAGGCCCTGGGCTTCCAGCTCCCGCTTGATGGCCTCCCAGATGGCGTCCTGCTCGGGGGAGAGCCTGCTGTTCTTCTTCCACTCCCCGCGAGGCAGGGTCTGGGGAAGCGTCATGGTCTCCCGCTCGCCCGGCTGCAGGAAGCCGTTCTCGTCCATCTGCCCGACGACGTACTCCCAGCGCTTCTTTCCCTTCTCCGGGTTCTGGCCGGGGTCGTTGCCGCCGTAGGGGCTCTGCACCACACCGGCCAGCACGGCCGCCTCGGCAGCGTTGAGCTCGCTGGGCTTCTTGTTGAAGTAGGCCCGCGCCGCGGCGCTGATGCCGTTGGCGCCGCGCCCGTAATCCGCCGTGTTCATGTAGGCGAGCAGGATGTCGTCCTTGCTCTGCTGGTTCGTGATCTTGAACGCCAGCACGACTTCCTTGATCTTGCGGATGTACGTCGGGTCCTTCTTGAGGTCCTGGTCCAGCTTCAGGAACTGCTGGGTGATCGTGGAACCACCGCCGACGCCGGAACCGGATACCAGGTAGTAAACCGACCGCAGGATGCCCTGGAAGTCGAAGCCCGGGTTGGTGCGGAAAGTAGAGTCCTCGGCCGCGATCGTGGCGTTCTGCATCGCCAACGACACGTCGTTGATGCTGTGCAGGACCTCCCGCGAGCCCTGCACGTCCATGCGGCCCATCGGGCTGCCGTCGGAGTACTGCAGCTCGACCGGCCGGTCCATGCTCATGACCTTGGCCTCGTTCGGCGCATCCCAGAAGATGTAGCCGTAGATGAACACGACGGCCGGAACCACTACGGCTAAGGCCGCGGCGACGTAGCAGGACCGGCGGATCCGCTGCCAGAGCCGACTGCGTTTTGCTCGGGCGGCGCTCATGTCATCGTCCAGATCCGCGAAGTCGTCCGGGCCGTCGTCGAAGTCGTCGTCCCGGTACCGGTCATGGCCATTGCGGCTGTCGAGGTCGTCGCCATCCCGATCATTCCCGTCGTACCCGCTGTTGTACGGGTCGTCGTCGTAGTCGTCGGCGTAGTAGTTGTAACTGCCCTGTTCCTGATGCGTGAGCAACTGCGGCTCGGGGGCTACGCCCCCACCGCCACCAGCTCCACCTGCGGCTCCCGCCGCTGCGCCTGCGGCTCCCATGGCTCCGCCGGCCGCGCCCGCTCCGGCGGCGCCTGCGGCTCCCGCCATCCCGGCGCCTGCGGCAGCACCGGCGATCCCGCCTGCGGCGGCGCCGGCTGCGGCGGCTCCACCTCGCCAGCGATCGCTGTCGCGATCGTCGGCCGGGGTCTGCGGGATGTTCTGCGTCGGCTGCTCGCCGTCGGGCGGCTGCGGCGGACGCCCGGGCGGCGGTCCTTGCGGCGGGGGCGGCGGTCCCTGCCTGGTCTGCTGCGCGCCGGGCGGTGCTGGGGGTGGCCCCTGCCGTCCCGCGTTCGGCGGCGGGGGAACCGCCGAGTAGCTGGTGGGTAGGTCGAGCTTGCGCCCGCCGTTCTTCTCCGGTTCGCCCGAGTCGCCGCTGAGCCGCTTGCCCAGCGCCGAGTCGTCGCCATCGTCGTCGTCGAACGACGGCGTCCACGCGCCGGTCTGCTCCTGCGGCGGCTCCGTGTCCGGCCACTTCATGGGCTGGCCAGGCGGTGGCACCGGGGTGTTCTGCTGCGTTTCATCCGCGCTGCGGTCCGACCCGCCCGGCCACCGGGGGTTCGGCTGGTTCGGCGGCGCCGACCGCGAGCCCGGGCGCGGCTCTTCGCCGGGCCACGCCGGGCCGCCCGCACCGGGCGGTCCCGGTGGCGGGCCCTGCGGCGGGCCAGGCATCGGACGCTGCGGAGGCCGTGCCTGGTCACCCGGGCGCGGCGGCCCGGGGCGCGGCGGGGGTGGCGTGCCTCGACCGTCGGGATGCGGATGCCTTGAGTGGCGCCCTCGGGTGGGGTCGTCACGCTCGTCGTTCACGAGTGGGCCTCCAGGACAGGCGTCGTCGGACGCCGTGTGATGCGTTCACGTCGGGGATGCGCCGCACCGGGCGCGCGGCCGTGTTCGGGGCACGACCGTTGTCACTCCGCTGCAGTCTTGCGCCGGGACCGGTTGTCGTTCAACCCACCGGTTCCGGTCACGTACGACAGCACGAGGTGGTTCCAGTTACATGTGCGGCATACCTCTACGACGTAGACGTTGAACTCCTCGAACATGGCCGCCATCCGGTCGAGCTCCTCGGGAGCCCGCGCCGTTCCGGACGCGTGCTTGAGGGCATCGCCGAAGACCCAGGACACCTGGGTCAACGGTTCCTTCCGGCACACCGGGCAGGTCACCCCGCTCGGCTCGCCATGAAATTTCGCCGCCCGAAGCAGGTACGGATCGGCGTCGCAGACCTCCATCACCCCGACCCGGCCAGCGTGGACTTGCGCGAGCAGCGCTCGGCGCTGCAACGCGTAGTCGACCACTTGCCGTTGGGTCCGCACGACCACAGGGTACGTGGCGACCAGGTCTGCCCCATGCGCCGATCAGGGCAGGCGACGCGACCGATCACTACCAGCGGTGACGACCGCCACCTCAGGCCCCTCGTGATCGTGCACTCCGATATATCGGCGCGATATAATCGATAGGGTGGTCTGCCTCACCGCAGCACCGCCACTGGCATCCGGCGGTGAATTCGCCGGGCGGAGGAGGTGCGGATGCTCGAACTCGCCGTGCTGGGGCTACTGCACGAGGCCCCGATGCACGGCTACGAGCTGCGGAAGCGGTTGCATGACACGGTCGGTGCCTTCCGCGCGCTGTCCTGCGGAACGTTGTACCCGACGTTGCGGAGGCTGCTGCGCGCCGGGTTGATCGAGGAGGAACCCGACTCGCCCGGTTCGCGCGCGTGGGGTCGGCGAGCGCGCCGCGTGTACCGGATCACAGCCGCCGGGCAGCAGCGGTTCGCCGAGCTGGTCGGCGACTGTGGGCCGCAGGCCTGCGACGACAATGCATTCGGCGTGCACGTGGTGTTCTTCTCCCGCACCCCCGCCGAGGTCCGGCTGCGGATCCTGGAAGGACGTCGGCGCCGCGTCGAAGAGCACCGGGACGGCCTGCGCAGCGCGCTGGCGCGCTCCGAGGAACGGTTCGACCGCTACACCCGCGAACTGCACCGACTCCGGCTGGACCACAGCGAGCACGAGGTCCGCTGGCTCGACGAAATCATCGAACACGAACGCGCCGAGCAGTCTGCTGCGGCGCCGGGCCGACCCAGCGTCGGCGGGCAAGAACTGCAAGGACACGACAGATGAGTAAGAAGGAGGGCCCTGCCATGGGCGGAGATCGTCGAGCGGTGCGGGTGGCGATCGTCGGCGTCGGGAACTGCGCGGCGTCGCTGGTGCAGGGCGTCCACTACTACGCCGACGCGGACCCGGGCACCCGGGTGCCCGGCCTGATGCACGTCAACTTCGGTGATTACCACGTGCGCGACGTGAAGTTCGTCGCAGCCTTCGACGTGGACGCGAAGAAGGTCGGCCGCGACCTCTCCGAGGCGATCGTCGCCAGCGAGAACAACACCATCAAGATCGCGGACGTGCCCCCGCTGGGCGTCACCGTGCAGCGCGGCCACACCTTCGACGGCCTCGGCCGCTTCTACCGCGAGACCATCGAGGAATCCGACGACCAGCCGGTGGACGTCGTGCAGGCACTCAAGGACGCCGAGGTCGACGTCCTGGTGGCCTACCTGCCGGTGGGTTCCGAGGAGGCGGACAAGTTCTACGCGCAGAGCGCGCTGGATGCCGGGGTGGCCTTCGTCAACGCGCTGCCGGTGTTCATCGCCTCCGACCCGGAGTGGGCGCAGAAGTTCACCGACGCGGGCGTGCCGATCGTCGGCGACGACATCAAGTCGCAGGTCGGGGCGACCATCACGCACCGGGTGCTGGCCAAGCTGTTCGAGGACCGCGGCGTGCACCTGGACCGCACGATGCAGCTGAACGTCGGCGGCAACATGGACTTCCTGAACATGAAGGAACTGGAGCGGCTGGAGTCGAAGAAGACCTCCAAGACGCAGTCGGTGACCTCGCAGGTGGACCGCGACCTCGGCAAGCGCAACGTGCACATCGGGCCGTCGGACTACGTGCCGTGGCTGGACGACCGGAAGTGGGCCTACATCCGGCTGGAGGGCCGCGCGTTCGGCGACGTGCCGCTGAACCTGGAGTACAAGCTGGAGGTGTGGGACTCGCCGAACTCGGCGGGGATCATCATCGACGCCATCCGGGCGGCCAAGATCGCCAAGGACCGGGGCATCGGCGGGCCGATCCTGTCGGCGTCGTCGTACTTCATGAAGTCGCCGCCGGAGCAGTACTCCGACTCCGCCGCCTACCAAGCGGTCGAAGACTTCATCGCGGGCAAACTGGAGCGCTGATCGGCTGTTCGGGGTTGTCGCAAGGCCGGCAACCCCGAACGGCACGAGCGGCAGTTAGAGCCTGTCGGCGAATGCCGTCCGCGCCTTTGGAAGCGGCGTAGCCGCTTGCATTCACCTTGCCAAGACGACCATCGGCGGGTTCTGAGAGGTTTTCTGGCGAGGACGGCCCCTCCGCCGCGTATTGGACGGACATACATCAGGAGGGGCACCCGCAGTCCAGGGAACCTCTCAGGTTCCGCTAAGCGACCACCCACCCAGACCACCAACAGGCTCTAAGGAAACTCGCACGTTGCGCGCACCGCGACACGTGACGAGGTGTTCGCCGGAATTGTCGCAAGCGGCGAAGCCGTTTGCCCACCCGCGCAACCATTCACCAACAGGCTCTCAATGTTGGAGCTGCTGCTCGGCCCGGGTCAGGACCGAGTGCACCGAGGCTTGGCCGTCGGTGGTCACCCACGACACCCGCAACCCGGGGCGAACGCGCTTACGGCCGATGCGCACCGGCCAGCCCGCAACCTCCCGCGCCTGCTCGGCGATCTCCTCGCCGGTGCCGTTCGGGTGCTCCGCGACCACCGCGAACTCGTCGCCGCCGTAGCGGGCGACGGTGTGCTCGTCGCTGAGCCCTTCCCGGAGCCGGCTGGCCAGCGTGGTCAGCAGTTCGTCGCCGCGGTCGAAGCCGTGCTCGGCGTTGAAGGCCGCCAGGCCCTGCACGTCGATCAGCACCAGCGTGGACAGCGTGCCGCGACTGCGGGCGCGGACCAGCGACTGCTCCAGCCGGTCCAGCAGGAGCACGCGGCCCGGCAGCCCGGTCAGCGGGTCGAGCAGGCCGCGGCTGTGCGAGACGTCGGTGTGCACCGACTGCAGCAGCATCAACACCCGGCTGCGGCCCTGCACCCGCACCGCGTGGTAATCCGCCCAGATGCGGCTCAGCGGTTGGCCGCTGCGGGCGATCACCATCGGGATGGACAGCGGCGAGCCGGCCCGCAGCACCTGCCCGGCCAGCTCTGCCCAGTCCGGCATCGGTGCACCGGTATCGTCGCGCACCTGCCAGCCGGCGGGCCGGGTGCCGGTGAGCAGATCGGACTTGGCCAGCTGCATCAGTTCGGCGGCAACGTCGTTGGTGGCCAGCACCTGGCCGCGTTCGTCGGTCAGCAGCACGCCGACCGTGAGCCCGCTGATGAGTTCGTCCCAGACTGGCGCCAGCTGACCTGGTACGGCCACTTCGAGGACACTCATTCGGCCCCCTCCTCTCCACCGAACGGAGCAGTCCGTTTGAGCCTCCCCTTCGGGCAGGGCGAAATTCAAGGTCTCGGCGACTACCCGTATCGGTGGTATTCACGCTCCGCACATAACGGTGAGTCAGCTGTTTGCGGTGCGTTCCCTCTCAGGTCACCTCGGGCCGGGGCTTGATGAATCGGGCAGGTGAAACATCGCCCGTTTGCCGGGACTCAAAATCGCCCCGCGGCGCTCACTTCACCCGATCGAATATCTACGCTGGCCGAGGTGCCGCAGGCGAAAGGATGGTGCATGCCCGTGCACGGGACCGCGGGTCGACTGCCGTTGCAGGAGCGGTTGCGTGACCAGCGATCACTGCTGATCGTGATCGCAGTCGCGGAGCTGATCGCGGTGATGGTGGTCTCCACCGTCAACACGCACGACCACATCGACGGTGAGGTCTACCGGCTCGGCGCGAAAGCGCTGCTCGGCGGACGCGATCTTTACAACAACCTCCCGGCCACCGAGTCCGGGCTGCTGCTGCCGTTCATCTACCCGCCGTTCGCGGCGATCGTGTTCGCGCCGCTGGCGCTGATCCCGAAGGCCGCCTCGACCGCGGTGATCATGCTGGTCAGCCACGCCGCGCTCATCGTCACGCTGTACGTCGTGCTCAGCGCCTCGACCTTCCTGCGCGCGCACCGGGAGAAGGTGCTGCTGGTGACGGCCGCGGTGCTGCCGCTGGCCACGATCAGCGAACCGGTGCTGGAGACGATCACCTACGCCCAGATCAACGTCGTGCTGATGGCGCTGGTCGCGGTGGACCTCCTGTGGCGGACGGACGGCGCGAAGAAGCTGCCGTACCCGCGCGGCCTGCTGATCGGCCTGGCCGCCGGCATCAAGCTCACGCCGCTGGTGTTCCTGCTGCTGCCGCTGCTGCGCCGGGACGTCCGCACGATCGTGGCCTCGCTGCTGACCTTCCTGGGCACCGTGCTGCTGGGGTTCGCCCTGACCTTCGACAACGCCCGCCGGTTCTGGCTGCACGAGATGCTGGCCAGCAGCAACGTGTCCTTCGGCCCGAAGTTCACCGGCGACGCGTCGACGTACGCGGGCAACCAGTCGCTGCGGTCGCTGCTGAGCAAGATGTCGGCGCCGAGCCTGACCATCGTCTTCGTCCTGCTCGCGGCGATCGTGCTGGTGCTCGCGGTGCTGGGGATGGTGCACGCGATCCGGCAGCGGGACCTGCCGATGGCGGTGACGATCAACGGCATCCTCGGGCTGCTGGTGTCGCCGATCTCCTGGTCGCACCACTGGGTTTGGGCGATCCCGGGGCTGGTGCTGCTGATCGGCGCGGCGCAGGCCAAGCGCGACTGGGCGCTGCTGCTGGCGACCACGTTGACGGCCGGGTTCTTCATGATGGGCCCGCACTGGAAGATGCCCCAGGGCCACGGTTTGGAGCTGCGCTGGAACTTCTTCGAGCAGCTGATCGGCAACTCCTACGTCTACTTCGGACTGGCGTTCCTGCTCTACAACGCGGTGCGCTGGTGGCGCTCCCGCCGAACGCCGATCAAGCCCGTCAAGCCCGTCAAGCCCGTCAAGCCCGTCAAGCCCGTCAAGCCGGTCAACGACGATCCGGCCTCCGACGCGCCGGTCACCGCCCCGGTTCCATAAAGGCAGCCGTGAGTGTTTTTCGGTGTTCTGGCACCCAAAAACGCTCACGGGTTCTTCGTTAAAAAACCGGGGCGAGCATGGTGCTCGCCCCGGTTTTCGGCTTTCGGGTCAGATGCGGTTGAAGACCACCGTGTCCGCGTTCTCCAGGGTGCGCAGCGCGCCCCGCGGGTTCAGGCCCGGCGTCGGCAGCGTCGCGCCCTGCACGGCCGTGAAGTCCGGGACACCGCCGCCGAGCACCGGCAGCGCCACGCCACCGGAGCGCGGCGCGGTGCCGTCCAGCGCGGAGGTGATCCGGCTGACCTGCGGCACCGAGGTCTGGCCGCCGCCGAACGCGTTGAGGTCACCCACCACCGGCAGCGGCGCCGTCACGGCGGTGGACTCGCTGCGCTCCACGGTGCCCGGCGTCTTGGACACGCTGAGCAGGGGGAGGCCGACGAGGTCCGGAACCTCGTTGGCCCTCAACTGGTGCTCGCCCGGCACCTCCAGCGGCATCAGGTCCGCGCGCGGCGTCGGCTCGGCGGCGACCGCGGTCAGCGCGCCGGCCAAGATCTCGCCCGGCACGGTGTGCAGGTCACTGCGCAGCCCGGGCAGTTCCGCGGAGGTGAGGTCCACCTGCTCCGGCGTCACCAGGCCGCCCGGGCCGTGCGCGAGCACGTCTCCCCAGAGCTCGACGATGCTGCCCGCCGGTGGGGTGAAGCCGTCGAAGTAGACCAGGTCATCGTGCGGGATCACGAGGTCTGCAGGGACATCCAGGAGCGCACCCGTTCGAAATGCACCCTCGTCGAGGGTGTTGGCACCTCCTTGGATCACCACACCGATGGGACCGGCCCAGCTCAGCGAGCGGTGGAAGCCCTCAGCGGGGGTGACCGGGCGGTCCCCGCCGAACGGCGACAGGCCCGGCACGGTGTCCAGCGGGCGGGCGTCGGCCGGGTCGGCGACCCAGCCCGCCAGGTGCAGCGGAATGTTCCGCGACGGGGCGTGCCAGTGCAGGTCGCGCAGCGCCGGCATCTCCTGGGTCAGCTCGTTCTCGACGGCCGGCAGCAGGTCGCGCACCGGGTCCAGGGTGCCCGTCAGCGCGGTGACCGAGTGGCTGGCCCGCGATTCCACCAGCGGGGCGTTGTACCGCGTGCCGGAGTTCTCGGCGAACAGCTCGCCCGCGAAGCACCGACCGGCGGGCACCTCATCGTCTCCGAGCTCGTCGAGTACGGGGGGCAGCGCCGACTCCCCCAGCGGCGGGGCCGGACGCTCCGGGCAGGACCCGGCGGCGGACGCGACTCCCGTGCCGACGGCCAGCATTCCACCGGTGACCAATGCGGCCTGCACGCCGCGCTTCGCCCAAGTCTGCATGGACTTTCTCCTTCATGAGGCTTCCCCGGTCGGGGGAGGAAAATGAACTGTGGGCGCCACACCGTCCTCGGAACTTGATCATCGAGTGACGGTGGGCCTTCGGGAACTGCGATCTGGGTTGGGCGCGGCGGATTTCCTTTCGCCGGCACCGAGATCGGTCGTCGGCGCGCCGCGCGGGGGATCTAGTCGGGGGTGGTGCCCGGCTGCGGTTCGGGCACGCTGATCAGCGTGCCGGCGCGGGCGCGGGCCGGTGCCCCGGCGAGAGCGGGGGTGCGATCCGGTTGTGCCGGGTAGCAGCCGACCGGCGCGTTGTTGTGCTGCGGCCCGTCGCCGGTTCCGCCGAAGCTGGGCGCGCCGGAGGGCACGGGCAGGGCGAACGGCCTTGACCAGTCGTGTCCGGGGGTCTCGCCGGGTTCCGGCGCCTGCCGTTGGACGACCGACTCGGGTTGTTCGACCGAGTGCCGGTGCTCGTCCGGCTGCGTCGGCAGCGGGACGACGGGTGCGGCGGCCGGTGCCGACGCGGGCGGCGCGGGCGGCGCGGGCGGCGAATAGGCCGGCTGCTGGCCGGTTTCCCCGGACAGCAGCGGGCCCCCGAGGCCGTTCAGTCCATTGTCGACGGACGTGGACAGGGCGGCGGCCTGGGTTCCGGTGGTCGACAGGGCGTCGTCGGCTACGTGCCCGACCCCTGCCGCGGACTCCTGCAGCACGCCGGTCACCGGCCGCGCCGCGTCGAGCAGCCGCCCGGCCGGATCGGACCGGACCAGCGCGACCGGGTCCAGGCGGGCCAGCGAGAACTCCGCCGGGCCGGACCGACCGGCGGCCGAACTGTCCACTGTCGACTCCGGGGGCTCGACCGGTCGCGGCGCCGATTGGCCGGCGGGCGCGGCCGGCGGGAGGTCCGCGGCGTCCGCGTGGATCCCGGAGCCGATGAGCCAAGCCGCGGAGGTCCCGGCGACCGTCGCGCCCGTCACGACCAGCGCACGGGTGAGCAGCCGCCACGGTCGGGCGGCTGCTGTCCTGCGGTCGCGGCGGGACATCTCGGTGCCAGAACCTCCTCGGCTTCGGGCGACTCCCCGTTGGAGCTCCTCCTCGCCGCCGCGCACTCTTTCAAAACACCCGCCACTTCCGTAAGCACATAGCGACACCTTCGCTACATCGTGTTACTGGAGATCGGGTCCTGTTGCGCCCAGTGGTCATTCCGCCCATGGATTCCGCGGTCGGCGCTACGGTGACAGGGTGAACGACTTCAAGATCACCACGCGAGACGATGCCGCGGCGTCGATCCCCCGCGTGCTACGGGTCTCGGCGGCGCTGAGCTGGCGGCTGCTGATGGTCGTCGGCGCCTTGTACGTGGTGGGGCTGGTCATCGGCCAGATCTACGTGGTCGTGATCCCGGTCGCCATCGCGCTGCTGCTGTCAGCGCTGCTGGCGCCGATCGTGTCCTGGCTGGCCAGGCACGGCATGCCGCGCGCGGTGGCCACCGCGATGGTGCTGATCGGCGGGCTCGCGGTCGTCGGCGGCGTCCTCACGTTCGTCATCAACGCGTTCATCGAGGGCTTCCCGGACCTGCAGCGCCAGGTCGTCGCGAGCCTCAACCAGCTCAAGGACTCGCTGGCGCGGGGCCCGCTGCACATCAACGATGTGCAGATCGGCCACTACCTGACGCAGGCCCAGGAGTGGTTGGCGGCCAACCAGGCGGCGTTGACCAGCGGCGCGCTGTCCACCGCGGGCACCTTCGGCAACTTCCTGACCGGGCTGGTGCTGGCGCTGTTCACGCTGATCTACTTCCTGCACGACGGCCGCGGCGTGTGGCTGTTCGTGGCGAAGCTCGCGCCGAAGCGCGTGCGGCACCGGGTCGACGTCGCCGGCTGCCGGGGCTTCGCCTCGCTGGTCGGATTCGTGCGGGCGACCGCGCTCGTCGCGGTGGTCGACGCGCTCGGCATCGGGACGGGGCTGATGATCCTCGGCGTGCCGCTGGCGATTCCGCTGGCAGCGCTGGTATTCCTCGGCGGCTTCGTGCCGATCGTCGGCGCGGTGGCCTCCGGCGCGGTCGCGGTGCTGGTGGCGCTGGTGACCAAGGGCTGGATCGTCGCGTTGATCGTGGTCGGCATCGTGCTCGCGGTGCAGCAGATCGAGGGCAACGTGCTGCAGCCGCTAATCCTGGGGCGGGCGGTGCAGATCCACGCGCTGGGCGTGGTACTGGCGATCAGCATCGGGATGGTGGTCTCGGGGATCGTCGGCGCGCTGCTCGCGGTGCCGTTGGTCGCGGTGCTGAACTCGGCGATCCGCTCGCTGGTCGAGGAGGAGGAACCGGCCGAACCGCCGGAACCCGCCGACCGCGCCGAGGCCGAACCCCCACCGGAGGAAACCCCGGACGAGAAAACCCCGACCGGCTCGACCTAACTCGGAGGTCTGACGAATGGCGGACGCCGCCTTCGACCAGCTATCCCGGTCGAAGGCGCGCCTTCACCCACAACCGGATCGAATGGTGCTGATCAGGCGAGGGTGACCGCGTTCCGGCCGGCTGACTTGGCCGCCAGGAGGGCCGCGTCGGCGGCCACCAGGAGATCCGTGAGGTCGTAGCCGAAGCGGGACGTGGTGGCCACGCCGATGCTGACCGTGAGGTCGTTGAGCTCCCGGTGGTCGCCCCGGGTGTCGCGGGTCGGCACGCACAGCGCCGCAGTCGAGGCCCTGATCCGGTCCGCCACGTCGCACGCGACGTCGGTGTCCTTGCCCGGCAGCAGCACCACGAACTCCTCGCCGCCGAAGCGGCCGACCGCGTCTTCGCGCCGCACGCTGCTGCGCAGCATCATCGCGACGGCCGCCAGCACGGTGTCGCCCGCCAGGTGCCCGATCTCGTCGTTGACCCGCTTGAAGTGGTCCAGGTCCAGCAACAGCAGCGACACGGGTTGGGCGCGGGCCTGCGCTCGGTGGAGTTCGTTGCGCGCCAACCGCTCCCAGTGCGCCGCGTTGGCCAGGCCCGTCTTGGCGTCCCGCTGCGCCGACCGCCGCCACTGCGGCAGCTGGCTGGCGAGGTCAAGCAGCACCAGCGGCGGCCCGGCCAGCAGCGCGCTGCCCGGCTCGATGCTCACCGCCACCGCCAGCAGCCCGCCCAGGCTCGCGGCGACGATGCCGAGCAGCACGTCGGTCGGTTCGCCCAGCACGTCCGCCCGCGCCGCCCCGGGGTTGCGCAGCCGGATGCCGACCGCGACCAGGAAGGCCCGCACGAGCAGCAGCACGGCCCCGGCCAGCACGAACAGCACCGGGCTCCAATGGGGTTCCGACCAGCCGATGAGGAACCGCGCGGACAGCGTGGCGATCGTGGTCGCGGCCGTGGTGAACAGCCAGCGGTGCAGCTCCGGGCGGCCGTCCAGCACCCCGTGCAGGGTCGGCCCAAGCAGCAGGAGCACCAGCAGGTTCGGCGGCAGCGTGAGGATTCCGGCGGCCAGGTAGGCGATGTGCAGCGTCCACGGGTTGCGCCGGATCTGCCGCCGCACGTTGATCGACACCGAGGTGATCACGATGACAGTCCCGGCGGTGGCCGCCAGCATCGCGAAGGTCAGCAGCTCGTTCGACAACGGCGACCGGCTCGTCACGAAGACCAGCACCACCAGCGCCAGGGCGACGGCCTGCACCGCGAGCACGTAGGCGATGGCCGCCGGCCGCAGGCGCCACAGCAGCCATCCGCCCACCAAGCCGATCACCTCCACCAATGAGCCTGTCACAGGGAACCGTCAAGCCGCAGCTCGCCACTCGGGCATTTCACGTCGATGCGGGGTCGTGATCACAAACACGCGGAGTGCTCGGTGCGGCGACCTTCGCACACCAGGACGTACGGCAGGATGGTCCGCTGAGAAGGGAGCGAATGTGGGCCGTACGCAATCGCCGTCGCAACCGCAGGTGACCGACGGTCGCTCGCCGCTCTGGCGCGGGCACAACGTGTTCCGCGTCGTCACGTTCCTCTACGCCTGCTATTGGGTCATCGACCAGTACGGCGACTACCAGCGGCCGTGGTTGGCGTTGGTGGTCATCAGCCTGATGGCCGTGTGGACGGTGTTCACCATCTGGCGCTACCGGACCCGGCCGGGGCGCACCAACCGCATGGTCCTGCTCGACTGCATCGTGGTGACGGTGCTGTTCCTCAGCAGCGAATTCATCCTCACCGAGGGGCAGATGCTTTCGGCCAAGCCGTCGGTGGCGACGGTGTGGCACTCGACGATGGTCACGGTCGCCGCCGCGCAGTGGGGCATGTTCGGCGGTCTGGCCAGCGGGATCATCGCTACTGCCTGCAACTACCTGATCCGCGGTTACAGCGCTGCGGACACCTCGCTGGACACCCTGCTGCTGATCGGCAGCGGCCTGGTGCTCGGCCTGGCCTCGGACACCGCGCGCAAGTCCACCGAACGGCTGGCGCGCGCGCTGCGCGCGGAGGCCGCGACCGCGGAGCGGGAACGGCTGGCGCGCGACATCCACGACAGCGTTCTGCAGGTGCTCGCGCGAGTGCGGCGGCGCGGCGCGGAGCTCGGCGGCGAGGCGTCCGAGCTGGCGAAACTCGCGGGAGAGCAGGAGATCGCGCTGCGCGCGCTGGTCACCACCTCGCCGCAGGAGACCACGGAGGACGGTGAGACCGACCTCGCCGCGCAGTTGCAGGTGCTGCGCACCGGCCGGATCCACGTGTCGATCCCGGGCAATCCGGTGCGGCTGCCGGAGCCGCTGAGCACCGACCTGTTCGCGGTGGTGCGGGAGGCGCTGGCGAACGTCGAGAAGCACGCCGGCGAGGACGCCCAGGGGTGGGTGCTGCTGGAGGAGCTGCCGGACGCGATCGTGCTCAGCGTCCGCGACGACGGCCCGGGCATCGCCGAAGGACGGCTGGAGCAGGCCGCCGCCGAGGGTCGGCTGGGCGTGGCGAAGTCGATCCGGGGCCGCGTCGAGAGCCTGGGTGGCACGATCACGCTCGAGACCGCGCTCGGCGAGGGAACCGAGTGGGAGGTCTGGGTTCCCCATCCGGGTGCGGCCCAGGGCAAGCGGCGCAGAGGAGGAAAACGATGAGCGAGCCGCCCGTCACCGTGATGGTCGTCGATGACCACCCGATGTGGCGCGACGGGGTCGCGCGTGACCTGATGGAGCGCGGCTTCGAGGTGCGGGCCACCGCGAGCGACGGCGCGTCCGCGCTGCGCATCGCGCGGACCGTCACGCCCGACGTGGTGCTGATGGACCTGAACCTGGGCGACACCTCCGGCGTCAGCGCCACCCTGCAGATCACCCAGGAGATCCCCGGCACGCGGGTCCTGGTGCTGTCCGCCAGCGGCGAGCACAGCGACGTGTTGGAGGCGGTCAAGGCCGGTGCCTCCGGCTACCTGGTCAAGTCGGCGTCGGTCGCGGAGCTGGTGGACGCGGTGCAGCGCACCGCCGCCGGCGACGCGGTGTTCACCGCCGGGCTGGCCGGGCTGGTGCTCGGGGAGTACCGGCGGATGGCGATCACCCCGGATTCGGGGTCGCAGGTGCCGCAGCTCACCGACCGGGAGACCGAGGTGCTGCGGCTGGTCGCCAAGGGGATGACCGCCCGGCAGATCGCCAAGAAGCTGGTGATCTCGCACCGCACGGTGGAGAACCATGTCCAGTCGACGCTGCGCAAGCTGCAGCTCCACAACCGGGTCGAGCTGGCCCGCTACGCCATCGAGCACGGCCTGGACCAAGAAGAGGCCCAACCCGAAGAAGCCTAAAGAGCCTGTTGGTGAATGGTCTGGGTGGGTGGTCGCTTAGCGGAACCTGAGAGGTTCCCTGGACTGCGCGTGCCCCTCCTGATGTATGTCCAATACGCGGCGGAGGGACCGTCCTCGCCAGAAAACCTCTCAGAACCCGCCGATGGTCTTCTTGGCAAGGTGAATGCAAGCGGCTACGCCGCTTCCAAAGGCGCGGACGGCATTCGCCGACAGGCTCTGAGGAGAACCCGCTGTTCGAGGCCCGCGAGCCAGCCCGGCTCCCGGGCCTTTTTTTCATTGGGTGACCGCCATCCGTGTGGGAATTTCGCAGTTCACCCGATCCACTGACGAAAACTCTTGTCGAGCCCGGGATATTCGCTGCTCACACCGTACGCACGGAACGTGACCGGAGGGCCTCGCGACCACCGGCGCGGCAGCGCGTGACGGTCTTGTGACGGTGGGGTGACGGGCCTCTGGCGTACTCGTCACCAGCGGCACAAAGCCGCAGACGAAATTCCGTCAATGCGAACAGGAGCATGATCATGGAGTTTTCGTACGAGTTCGCTGAGATGCTGCCCGAGCGCGAGGCGCTCGGCGGCTGGTGGGGCGGCGACGTCAACACCATCGTGGCCGACAACACCGCGGTAGCCCTCTTCGGCTCGCAGGCCACGGCCGCCCAGGTCATTACGCAGGTCTCGCGCTGACGATCTGCCGTTAACACGTCCGGCCGCCCACCGCTGCTGCGCGTGGTGGGCGGCCGGCCACCAACAAGAGGAGATGGAAGATGGACAAACTCGATCTTCATGACCAGTCCGCGGAACTGCTTCCGCAGCGCGAAGCCCTGGGCGGCTGCGGCTGCAACTTGTTCCCTGACATCAACACCGTCGTGGCGGTCAACACCGCCGTGGCGCTTTTCGGGTCGCAGGCCACGGCCGCCCAGATCATCAACCAGGTCTGACAGTCCCGCCTGGCCGGGGGCGAAGCACTCGCTCCCGGCCAGGTTCACGTGCTGCCACCACGGCTCTGGGCCAGTGCAGCTACCCGCACGTGAACGGGTTCGCAGGAGGAAGCCATGTCAGAAGTCACCCAGACCGACCGCGTGGAAGAGACCGACGAGCAGGCGGTTGCGCGGCTGGCCGACGGAGTGTCGTTGTGCGGGGAGTACGAGGGCGGCGGCTTCGACGAACCGCGTTACCTGATCTCCCGCGGCGATGGCCAGATGGTGCTGGTGTCACCGCTGCTGTACGAGATCGCGACCGCGATCGACGGCACCCGTGGGCTGGCCGAAGTAGCGGCGCGAGCGTCGCAAGCGACCGGCAAGCAACTGTCCGCGGCCAATGCGGAATTCCTCATCAACGAGAAATTGCATCCGCTGGGCATCGCCACCCTGTCCCAGCCGATCGCCGAGCCGCCGAAGGCGGATCCGCTGCTGTCGTTGGCGATGCACGGCATGCTCGCACCGCCACGGGCGGTGCGGGCGGCGGCCGCGGTTCTCGCTCCGCTGTACACGCCCGTAGTCGTGGTGCTCGTGCTGTGCGCGTTGCTCGCATTCGACGGGTGGCTGATCGGCTCCGGTTACGTCGACCTGGCGTTCCAGCAGTCCGTGGGCGAACCGGCGCAGGTGCTCCTGCTGCTCGGGCTGATGGTGTCCAGCACGTTGTTCCACGAGCTCGGGCATGCCGCCGGATGTCACTACGGCGGGGCCAAGCCGGGCGCGATCGGCGTCGGCATCATGCTGATCATTCCCTGCTTCTACACCAACGTTACCGACGCCTACCGCCTCGACCGGCGGGGGCGGCTGCGCACCGATCTGGGCGGCATCTACTTCAACGCGGTGTTCATCCTGGTGATGTACGGGCTCTACGGCTGGACCCAGTTCGCGCCGCTGCTTGTCTTCATCGCGCTGAGCCACATCCAGATCCTGCAGCAGCTGCTGCCCCTGCTGCGCATGGACGGCTACTACATCCTTGGCGACCTTGTCGGGGTGCCGAACCTGTTCTCGCAGATCCGCCCGTTCCTGCTGCGCCTCGTCGGGCGCGGCGGCGGCCAGACCAACGCGCACACCGGGCTGCGACCGCGGGTTCGGATCATGGTCACCGCTTGGGTGCTGATCGTGGTGCCCACCCTGTTGTTCGCGCTCGGGATGCTGCTTTGGCGGCTCCCGGTCTACCTGTCCAGGGCGTTCACCAGGGGTCAGGACTACTGGACCATGCTGGTGACCGGTATCGGGCAGGGGCAGCTCTGGGGCCCGCTGCTGGCGGTGATCTCGATGCTCATCCTGCTGCTGCCGTGGCTCGGCGCGGGCGCGTTCGCCGTGCGCACCTACCGGCGGGTATCCCGGGCCATATCGCGCCGCCGCGAGCAACGGAGCAAAGGCGGGCGTCACCGCACTGTGCGCGCCTGAGTTGCTCCTTCATGGGGCTCCCACCGGGGGGTGTGGGAGCCCCACAAACTTGCCCGGAGTTCGAAAGTCACCGTCCGTAGTCCCGTAACAGCTGACTGGAGTGGCCCCGATAGGCACGAATGTGGGCCCTGGTTCCGGCGTCCAAGCCGGTGCTCGGGAGCTTCTGGAGCCGACACGAGCCGCGTCGCTCCCTCAGGAAGCACCCGTTTCAGGCCTGTCGAGGGGGGAACTATGACCGGTGGAACAGTGCGTCCGATGACACGCCCGCGGGTGCGCACTCCGGCGCAGCCCGACCAAGCGTTCCGGCTGTCGCTGCTCGGCGGCTGGGACTTGCACGCGGACGGCGAGGATGTGGCGATGTCCAGCAGCGGGCAGCGCCTGCTCGCCTTCCTGGCGCTACGCGGACGCACGCAGCGTGACCGCTTGGCCGGCATCCTGTGGCCGGAGAGCGACGAGCAGAGCGCCCTGGCGAATCTCCGGACCACGTTGTGGCGGGTGCGCCAGCGGGTGCAGGGCGCGGTGATCAGCACTTCGCACGAGCTGCAGCTGGCGCCGCTTGTGACACTGGACGTCGACGGCCTGGTCGCGGCCGGGCGCTACCTGGCGCACCAGGATTCGACCGAGTCGCCCGCGGACTGCGCGGAGATCGGCCGTGACCTGGCGCGGCACGCGCCGCTGCTGCCGGGCTGGTACGACGACTGGGTGCTGACCGAGCGCGAGCGCCTGCTGCAGTTGCAGGTGCATGCGCTGGAGGTGGCCGCGGAGCGGCTGGTGCAGTCCCGGCACCTGGCGGCGGCGCTGGAGATCGCGCAGGCCGCGACCGAGGTTGAGCCGTTCCGGGAGACGGCGCACTGCGCGGTGGTCAAGGTGCTGCTGCAGCAGGCCAACCCGGCGCAGGCGGTCCGCCACTACCAGCGCTACGAGCGCCTGCTGGATCGAGAGCTGGGCATCGAGCCGTCGCCCAACCTGCGCGACCTCGTCCGCCCGGTCCTCGCCCGCTCCCGCGCCTGACGCCGAGGAGTGGACCTCGCCGCGCAAAGGACATCTTTGACCCGAAGAGGTGCCCTTTGCGCGGCGATTGCTGTCGTCCAGGGCCTTTGGTCGCGACATTCCAACGCATTTTGCGCCAATAGAATACGATTTTCGCTTTTCGGGACGAAAATCATGACCTCACGGGTTCTCGCACGCCCTCCCGGTTCCTATTCTGAAAAGCACCTTCCCATCACTTCTTCGGTGATTTTCCGCGACGCGCTTCGTGGACCTCGTCGACATCAACTGAAGGAGACGCATGATGCATCCCGTACTACGCAGCTCGCTCGGCGTCGCGCTGGCGCTACCGCTCCTGCTGGGGACCTCCGCCCTCACCCCGACCGAGGCGCTGGCCACGAGCCAGGCACCGACCGCGGTAGTCCAGATCGCCCCGCAGCAGAAGCACGACATCCACTGCCACGACACGGACCAGGGCCGGATCTGCCACGAGCACGAAAACGGGCACCAGCCGCACCACCACTCGCATTAGAAAACTGGTGAACACCAGCGGGAAACGGCCCAGCCGAAGCACGTTTACGACCCCTGGCGCTAAACCGGCTGTTCCTCGAACTCAGCCGATCAGCGGCGCCGGGATCTCCTTACTGCGGAAGGCACGTCTCGCGAGCCGCCCTGACCGTTGCCGACCGCGCGAATCAACGGTCGCGAATGGCATCGCCGAGCCAGGCCACTCCAACCTGGCCTTTCCCCGCAGGGACCGCTGCTCTCGTGCGCGAACCCATGAACGGGTCGGGTGAGGGGGATCCGCATCGCGCCCAGTTACTCGGGCAGGGATGCCCCTGGACTGGGTTGGATCAGGCGAGGGCGGACTTGGCCGCTTCTCGGGCGCGGGCCGCGTTCGAAGCCGCCAGCGCCGCTTGGGCGGCCTGCTCGAACGCCGCGAGCGGGTGCTTGGCGAGCGTCGCGCCGACCGCCGGGACCGCCGCGGCGGCCATCGAAAGGCTGGTCACGCCGAGACCCGCGAGGACGCCGCCCAGCAGCGGGTCGGACGCCGCCTCGCCGCACACGCCGACCGGCTTGCCGAGCTCCCGACCGGCGCGGCCGACCTGGGCGATCAGCCGCAGCAGCGCGGGCTGCCAGGGGTCGTTGAGCCCGGCGAGCGCGCCCATCATCCGGTCCGCGGCGAAGACGTACTGGGCGAGGTCGTTGGTGCCGATGCTGACGAAGTCGACGGCACCGAGGATTTCGGCCGCGCTCAACGCCGCGGCCGGGATCTCGATCATCACCCCGGCCCGCGGCAGGCCCGCGGCCCGCACCCGGGCTGCGAACCAGGCGGCCTCGTCGACGGTCGCGACCATCGGGGCCATCACGGACACCTCGGCGCCGGAGTCGGCCGCGGCCGCTGCGATCGCCTCCAGCTGCCGGTCCAGCACGTCCGGCCGGTCGAAGGCCACCCGCAGGCCGCGCACGCCGAGCGCCGGGTTCGGCTCCACGCCCATGTCGAGGAACGCCAGCGGCTTGTCCGCGCCGGCGTCGAGCGTCCGGACGATGACCGGCTTGCCCGCGAACGGCGCGATGACCTCGTGGTATGCGGCCCGCTGCGTTTCGGCTGCCGGCTCTTCGCTGGCCGCGAGGTAGCAGAACTCGGTGCGGAACAGCCCGACGCCCTGCGCCCCCGCCGCGATGGCGGCCCGCGCATCGGCGCCCGATCCGACGTTGGCCACGACCTTGACCGGCTTGCCGTCCGCGGTGGCGCCGACGCCGTTCCACTCGCTGGGCGCGGCCCGCTCCGCGGCCTGGACGGGCACCTCCTGGTCGGAGGTCTCCACCTCGCCGCTGTCGCCGTCCACGACCGCGCCGACCACGTCGGGCACCGCGAGCACGCCGCGGACCGCCACCACCGCCGGAATGCCCAGCGCCCGCGCCAGGATCGCGGTGTGGCTGGTCGGGCCGCCTTCCTCGGTGACCAGCGCGAGCACCATGCTCGGGTTGAGATCGGCGGTGTCGGCGGGGGCCAGGTCGCGGGCCAGCAGGACGCTCTGCCGGTCGAGCCCGGGCACGCCGGGCGGGGTCGCGCCGACGAGCTCGGCGATGATCCGGTCCCGGACGTCCTGCACGTCGCGGGCGCGTTCGGCCAGGTAGCCGCCGGCGGCCCGCAGCGCCTCGGCGAAGCCATTGGCGGCCTCGTACACCGCGCGCGGCGCGGGCAGCGAGCGGCCGGTGACGAGTTGTTCGGCCTGCGAGCTCAGCGCCGGGTCCATCGCCATCGCGGCGGTCGTCTCCAGCACGGCCTTGGCGTCGCCCTCGACCCGGCCGGCTCGTTCGAACAGCCGCTCGGCGACGGCTTCGGCGGCCGGTCGGATGCGGGCCGCCTCGACGGCCGGTTCGGCGGGCGCGGGAGTGGCGGACGGTTCGGGCAGGGGATCGGCGACCCGGGCGACCGGCCCCGAGGCGCGGCCGGAGCTGACTCCGACACCAGTCAAGCGCGACATGGTCTAGACCATACCCTCCTAATTCGGCCTTTGGGGCGATCGTAGGCACGAGTACACCGTTCGGCCCGAACGTCGCGGCCAGGTGAACACGCCCCGTGGCCACAGTGGTTCTTACGCGCTCGAATGTCGTAGTGCCCCGACTACTCATGAGTAACACCTGAGTAGCCGTACGGATCCGACCGGAACCCCGAAACAGCAGGCTGTGGGCATGGCATTGAGCACTCAGAGCACCGCAACGAACCCCCGCCTCGACTGGTTCGCCGAGCCGCTGACCGCGATCGGGAACCTCTTCGCCAACCAGTTCACGGCCGGCTCCGCCACCGGGGACCCCACACCCGGGACCGCCGCCGTCAGACTCCCACCGCCGACGAGCGAGCTGCCCGCGAGGCCCGTGCCCATCCCGGGCGAGCCCGTCGACACCAGTCAGGCCCGTCCAGCGCAGTCCCCGGCCGCTTTGGCCGGGGCTGCCCCGCATTCGGAGTGATTCCGCGTCCATGCCACCAAGACACCGCCGCCGAGCGCGCGAACGGCCCGTTCACCCCGATGCCAGGGCGAACGGGCCTTTCACTTCGCCGGCCCACATCGCGCGACAAAGCTGAGAATCCCGTTCGAGGGATCCACCGTTCGGGCTAATTTCGGGTGACATATGGATCTTTTCGGCGTAGTCGAGCGGCAGACTGAACGAGTTGTTGCTCGCCGGTATCGCGCCACCGGCGATCACAACATGCTGAGGGCCGGCCGCAACGCCCCCCGTGCGGTCGGCCCTCGGCGAAACTCGAGCCGCGCTCAGTCGCGGGACTTGCGCAGCCCCAATGCCTTCAGCGCCCCGTCCACCGGACCGGGCTGCCGCTCCGGCAACAGGTGCGGCGCGTGCTCGGCGACCGCGGAGAGCACGCTGCTCGCCGACGGGTTGACTGCCTGCCAGCCGCCGACGACCACGGTCGGCACCGTCTCGTTGCCGTCGGCGATGGAGCGCACCACCGCCGCCGCGTCGGGGTCCTCCCAGATGTCGACCTCGTTGAAGGCCAAGCCCTGGCGCCGCAATCCGGCGCGCAGCGAGGTGCAGAACGGGCAGCCGGGCCGGGTGTAGACGACGACTTCCTGCGCAGCGGCGGTCATCTTGCCTCCTGAGTCGTAGAGCCATCCTCGAACCTAACCCGCGCAGCGCCCGCGAACGGCCACCGCCGACGAAGAACACATCCCGTTTGGGGCCGTTTACTGACTGTCGCCGACGTGGCGGATTCGACCCTCGCTTGCCCGATCAGGCGGCCGGATGGGCCACAATCACGGGCGGCCGATCGGGGAGGCAGGGCCGTCCACGGAAGCACTGGAGTGGCACATGACCGAGGTGACTCGGCGCGAGCGGCTTCGCGCGGCCACCGAACTGGAGATCCGCCAGCATGCGCGGGCACTGCTCGTCGGGCATGGGCGCGACGCGGTGACGCTGCGGGCGATCGCCCGGGAGCTGGGCATCACCGCGCCCGCGTTGTACCGGTACTACGAGTCCCGCGAAGCCCTGCTCCGCCGGCTCTGCGACGACATCTGCGCCGATCTGGCGACCGAGCTGCACGCGGCGCTGGAACCGGCGGGCGGCGAGTTCCTGGAGAAGATCTTCCCGGTGTGCCGCGGGTTCCGGCGCTGGGCGCTGGCGCACCCGGAGGAGTTCGCGCTGGTCTTCGCCACCCCGCAGGGCGAGGAGGGGAAGCGGCAGCAGGACCAGTTCGCCGGGGTCTTCCTGGGCATCGTCGGGCCTTTCCTGGTCGAAGGCGCGGTGCAGATCAACTCCGAACCCGGGCCGCCGTTCGAGCCGCCGGACCTGTCGGAGCAGCAGGAAGCGCTGGCGGCGGCCTTGTCCACCGAGGGCATCGAGGTCCCGCCGGGGGCGCTGCGCCCGGACGCGGTGTACCTCCTGCTGCGCTGGTGGGTGCGCCTGTACGGCTACGTGGCGCTGGAGGTCTTCGGCCGCTTCCCGTTCGACCTGAAGTACGCGGACCGCCTGTTCGACTCGATGCTCGACGAGCTGACCCACGAGCTCGGCCTCGCCTGAGGCGAGCGCTTCAGGGCTGGTGGAAAGCGGTGGGGCCCAGGGTGATGGTGACCTTGGGGTGGAATTCGTCGACCAGGTCCTCGATGGCGAGCCGGTGTTTGCCGACGTACGGCGGGGGTTCGGCGCCGAGCTTGCGACGGCAGCGTTCCGCCAGGTAGGCCTGGCACGCTTCCTCGGCCATTGTGTCGAAAACGTCCCGGCTGACAGCTTCGGATTGTCGACTGGGCGCGCATTGCACGGTGTCGCGTATCTGCCAGACGCTGACCACGCCTGGCCCGGCCCCCGCATGCTGACCGTTTCCGCCACGCAGCGGGAAAACCGCGACGAACGCAGCGGCAGCAGCGAGCGCCCCGATCGCTGTTGATGCGCTCATCGGGGAGTTCATGAATCCGAGCAGCACGTCCATGTCCAACCTCCGTGAATCGTCCTGTGTGGACTAGTCAGTTCTGGGCGTCGCGGCGAGCTTTGGCTTCGGCCCAGCAGGTTTCGCAGGTGGGAGCCAACCAATCAACAACGGTCGGCCGACCGATGTTCATCGAGACGCCGCAAAGAGTGACGCGCTCCAGCCCGGGAAAGGGCAGCTCGTCGGGCTCCAACCCATGCCGAGCCCCTTCGAAAGGCCGCCAATAACAAACGGGCCGCTGAGGCTCCAACCCAGGAAAAAGCACCAGAACACCTCCAGGAGTAAGGGGAAAGGGAAAGACGGCGGCGGACCGGCCGTGTCGGGGGAGGGGAGGAGAGCCAGCCCGCCGCCGTCTAGATCAGAAGTTACCGGAGAAATACTTCTTGATCTATCACTCAGTAGTGTGCTGTTCTATGTGCTAGATGTAGCCGGAAGCCCACTTGTTGCCCCGATCGAAGGGATTCCGATGTCACCAGCCTCCCCAACACTCGCCGCCTGGGAACTCGGGCAACGGCTGAAGGAGGCCCGGGAAGACCACGGCTTGACGGGATCCGATGCCGCAAAAGTCGTTGGAATCACGCAGAACTACATCAGCAATGTCGAGCACGGCCGGCGAACCATCGCCGAGGAAAAGCTCCGGCAACTCGCGTCCGTCTACGAGCTACCACCCGAAGAGCTGGACGAACTCGTTGCCCTGCGTAAGGCCTGCGAGGGTCGTGGCTGGTGGGCGCGCTACAGCGGGATCTACTCGGCAGAACTGCTCCGCTTCTTCGGTTACGAACACGCCGCCGAGGAAGTCCGAACCTACGAAACCATCCTGGTATCAGGGCTTCTCCAGACCGAAAGCTACGCGCGTGCGATTCACCGAGGCGACGGCGCGAACCTTCGAATGTCCGAAGTGGAACGCCGCGTAGCAGTACGAATGCAGCGAAAGCAACGCCTGTTGGGAACCGATCCGCTGCGGGCGACGATCCTCATGGGCGAAACTTCGCTCCGGCAGCAAGTGGGCGGAACCGCAGTCTTGCTGGAACAGCTCCGCCATCTCCTCGACCTCATCGACGAATGCCCAGACAACCTGGACCTTCGGATCATCCCGTTCACGGCGGGCAGTCATGGCGCGATGGGAAGTTCAACCTTCCACGTGCTGACCTTCCCGAGCTCTCGCCTCTCGCGGTTGGCATGGCAAGAGACAGCAGTCGCGATGGACCTCGTCGACGACCAGGCACGAGTGGCCCAGTACAGCGCTTCCTTCGAGGAAGCGATGACGTTCGCGCTCGACCGGCAAGACACGGCCGACCTTATCCGGGAGACCCTAAAGAGTTAACCTGATTGGGTGTCAGGCTTAGAGGAACAGCTTCATAGCGCCCCGTGGGTTACGTCGAGCTACACCACCAACTCACAAGCTTGTGTCGAGGTAGCTAGGAGGCGCGACGTTGTCGCCGTTCGAGACACCAAGGACCGGCAGGGCGGAGTCCTCGTCTTCCAGGCCGGGAAGTGGGCCGCCTTTGTAGCCTCGATCAAGGTGTAGCCAGCGCGGCAATCTCCTCACGCACGATGTTGGCCTCGCTTTCATCGAGTTCCTCAAAGAGCACGAGCGCTTCGCCCAAGACAGCTCGTGCTGCGTCCACGTCGCCCACGGCTCGCAACGCAGCACCCAGTGAACGCAGGCTCATCGCCTCCGGTCGGCCGATGTTGAACGTCCGGCCGCACAAGGTGGAGCGCTCCTGCCCGGGAAAGGGCGGCTCGTCGGGCTCCAACCCGTGCCGAACGCCTTCGAAAGGTCGCCAGTAACAAACGGGCCGCTGCGGCTCCAACCGAGGGAAAAGCACCAAGCACCTCCAGGAGTAAGGGGAAAGACGGCGGCGGACCGGTCGTGTCGGGGGAACGGGGAGCGAGCCAGCCCGCCGCCGTCTAGATCAAAAAGTATCCTGGAAATCTTTCTGGGGATATTACCTGATCGGGTCATGTTCTCTGTGCTAAACCTGAAGCATTTCCCGATCCGACACACGACATGGGGAACCAGATGGCACCCTCTTCACCGCTCGTCGCAGCGTGGGAACTCGGCATCCGCCTCAGGGAGGCACGCGAACTGCTCGACCTGAGCTCCACCGAAGGCGCGAAATCCATTGGTATCACGCAGAACTACCTGAGCAACGTCGAACACGGCCGCCGCCGGATCGCCGAGGACAAGCTGGAGAAGCTGCTCGCCAACTACGGCGTAAGTGACGACGAATGCGCGGAACTCCTTGCGCTGCGCCGAGCTTCAGATGGAAGCGGCTGGTGGTCGCGCTACAGCGGGCTTTTCTCGCCAGAGCTAATCAGGTTCTTCGGGTACGAGCACGGCGCGCAAGAGATGCACACCTATGAGGGCGCCATGATCTCGGGCTTGCTGCAGACCGAAAACTACTCTCGCGCCGTCCACAGCGGCGACAGTGCGAACCTGCGCAAGTCAGAGGTCGAACGCCGCATCGAAGCCCGAAGTCGCAGGCAGGACCGCCTCGGCGGGCCAGATCCGCTCCACGCGACGCTCCTCATGGCTGAGGGCGCCCTCTACCAACAGGTCGGCGGCCCCGAAGTTCTGGCGGAACAGCTGGAGCGCCTGCTCGTGCTGGCCGACGAACATCCCGACACGCTCGATCTCCGGATAATCCCGTTCAGCGCCGGTGCGTACTGCGCGCTGGGAAGCTCAACCTTCCACTTGCTGACGTTCCCGAGCACCCGGCTCGTGCGCCTCGGCTGGCACGAGACCGTGACCTCGTTGACTCTCGTCGAGAGCGAACTGAAGATCCACCAGTACAGCGTCGCGTTCTCCGAAGCACTGAGCCGCGCAGCGGACCGGGACTACTCCAAACAGCTGATTCGCAAGGCGTTGCAGCAGATAACATGAACGAGTGTCAGATCTTGGGGATAACTTAGCCAACGCCCACTGGTTCAAGTCCAGCTACTCGACCAGCTCGCAAGGTTGCGTCGAGGTCGCGTTGGCACTTCCAGCAGTGGGCGTCCGCGACAGCAAAGACCCAAACGGCGGGACACTTGTCTTCACAGCACATCGATGGATCAACTTCATAGCTTCGGCCAAAAAGTAGGCAACTCGCCTCGCTCGACACGAACGTCGACTGCCTTTCTTGCAGGTCTCCCCGGGCCGCACGAATCACGATGGTCAGCGGTGGCCGCTCTATATCATCAACCTCATGACTGCTGAGGTCCCTGGCGCCTCCGACCAGAGTGAGCTGCGCGCTTCCAACGCCGACCGCGAAGCGCAGCCGGGGTGACCATCCGCCACCCCAACGCCTGGGAACGCCGCAAGCTGCGGCGCAATCAGCAGCGGTGAGTCAGAGGGCTGCCGGGTAGCAGAAACGGCGGCCCGTCTGAGACGAGCCGCCGTTTCGCTGGCTTGGGATCGGAAGTTCACCGGCTGGTCACGCGGTCGCGGACTGTGGGTCGAACACCCCAATGGCGCGTTGGTCATCCCGTGCACGACGCATATCCGCCAGTCCTGCTGGCCGAAATGTGGTGGACTGCGGACATGACGATCACCCAGCGGGACAAGGCGAAGATCTTCCACTCACTGCACGCCGAACGGGCGCCGCTGGTCCTGCCCAACGCCTGGGACTCGGCCAGTGCACGGCTCGTCGAGGACGCCGGGGCGACGGCGGTGGCGACCACGAGCGCGGGCGTCGCGTGGAGCCTCGGTGCCGCCGACGGCAACGCGCTCGATCGACGGTTCGCCATCGAGCTGATCGCGCGCGTCGCCGCCGCCGTCGACCTGCCGGTCACCGCCGACATCGAGAGCGGCTTCGCCGAAAACCCCGACGGCGTCGGGGAAACCATCCGCCTGGTGCTGGACGCCGGCGCGATCGGCGTCAACATCGAAGACGGCGTCGGACCGTCGCTTCGCCCGGTCGGAGAGCAGGTCGCGCGCATCGCCGCTGCTCGCGCGGCGGCCGACGCCGCGCAAATCCCGCTGTTCATCAACGCGCGCACCGATCCCTTCCTCCGTCCCGTGCACGACGATCCGGCAGAGCGGTTGCGCGATGCCATCGCCCGCGCGGCCGCCTATGCGGAGGCCGGTGCGGACGGGATCTTCGTTCCCGGAACGACCGATATCGCGGTGATCTCCGAGCTGGCGGCGAACATCGAACGGCCGTTGAACGTCCTGGCCCGCCCTGGCGCGCCCACCGTCGCGGAGCTGGCCGAGGCCGGAGCCGCTCGCATCAGCCTCGGCGCGGCAGTCGCGCAGGCCGCATATGCCGTGGCGCGCCGGGGGATCCGGGAAGCACTGGAGCACGGCAGCTACGACACGCTCGCCGACGCGGTGGACTTCTCGGACCTCAACGCCCTGTTCCGCAATTGACCTGTTTGATCTGTTTGATCTGTTCGGGCGGTGCGCTGGCACTTCCGGCGCAAACCTGCTGCTCCATCAGACCGGCCCGCTCGTGGCTGAGCGATTCGAAGTCGCCGTGTGCGGCCTGGTTGCGCAAGCCCGCGCATGTCTCGAGTTCTTTCACATCTTGCACGGTGATCACTTTTGCCTTACGCAGTGCGGTAGTCAGCGTGTTCATGGTTGGGCGATCGGCGACGGTGACGTTATTGGCCTCGCTACGGCTCGCAGGGCAATCGCCAGCGCCGCGCCGCACAACACGATCGGCGCCGTTCCGTGGGCCGCGTGCTGGGCTTCCTGGCGACGGCCTCGGCGCCGGTGACGATCGGGGCTGGGAGTAACTGGCGGGGCAGGCCGAAGGCCGTCACCAGGTCCACCGCATACGGACGGAGCTGGCCGAACAGCACGTTGATCGCCCGGGTGATCGCCTGGTTGATCGCCTCGGTGATCGCCCCGGTGATCGCCCCGGTGATCGCCTTCGAGAGCGCAAAGTTACCAACACACCGCCATCTGACCTACCTCGCCAGGTCCAGAGGGACCGCAACTTCCATTGAAATTGAATCTTCGATTTCAATGGAAATTGCGGCCTCCGAGGCGCACTGATCAGGCGACGACGTTGACCAGGCGACCCGGGACGACGATGACCTTGCGCGGGTCCTTGCCGTCCAGCGCCGCGACGATCTTCTCGTCCGCCAGCGCCGCCGCCTTCACCGCGTCCTGATCCGCCGAGGCCGGCACCACGACCCGGGACCGCACCTTGCCGTTGACCTGGATCGGGTACTCCGCGGTGTCCTCGACCAGGTACTCCTCCTCGGCCTCCGGGAACGGGCCGTGCGCCAGGCTCCCGCCGTGGCCCAGCCGGGCCCACAGCTCCTCGGCCAGGTGCGGCGTCAGCGGCGCGGCCATCAGCACCAGCGGCTCCACCAGCGACCGCGGGGTGCCCGCCGCCGACGAATAGGTCTTGGTGAGCCGGTTGTTGAACTCGATCAGCTTCGCCACCGCGGTGTTGAACCGCAGCTCCGCGTAGTCCTCCCGAACCCCGGCGATGGTCTTGTGCAGCGCCCGCAGCGCCTCGACGCCCGGCTGCTCATCGGTCACCCGCAGCGCACCGGTGTTCTCGTCGACGACGTTGCGCCACAGCCGCTGCAGGAACCGGTGCGAGCCCACGACGTCCTTGGTCGACCACGGACGCGAAGCCTCCAACGGCCCCATCGACATCTCGTACAGCCGCAAGGTGTCCGCGCCGTAGGCGTCGGCCATCTCGTCCGGGGAGACGGAGTTCTTCAGGCTCTTGCCCATCTTCCCGTACTCGCGGTTGACCTCCTGGCCCTGGAAGTAGAACTTCCCGTCCCGCTCCTCCACTTCCTCGGCGGGGACGTAGACCCCGCGCGGGTCGGTGAAGGCGTAGGCCTGGATGTAGCCCTGGTTGAACAGCCGCCGGTACGGCTCCTCCGACTCCAGGTAGCCCAGGTCGTGCAGCACCTTGTGCCAGAACCGGGAGTACAGCAGGTGCAGCACCGCGTGCTCCACGCCGCCCACGTACAGGTCCACGCCGCCCGGGTCGTTCGCGCCGTGCAGCTCCGGGTGCTTGCCCATCCAGTAGCGCTCGTTGGCCGGGTCGACGAACCGCTCTGAGTTGATCGGGTCGATGTAGCGCAGCTGGTACCAGCAGGAACCGGCCCACTGCGGCATCACGTTGGTGTCGCGCCTGTAGTGCTTCAGCCCGTCGCCCAGGTCCAGCTCCACCTCGGCCCAGTCGGTGGCCTTGGCCAGCGGCGGCTCCGGCTTGCTGTCGGCGTCCTCCGGCTCGAAGGTGCGCGGCGAGTAGTCCTCCACCTCGGGCAGCTCGACCGGCAGCTGGTCCTCCGGCAGCCCCAGCGGCACGCCGTCCTCGCCGTAGACGATCGGGAACGGTTCGCCCCAGTAGCGCTGCCGCGCGAACAGCCAGTCGCGCAGCTTGTACTGGACGGTGCCACGGCCGTGGCCGTGCTCCTCCAGCCAGGCGATGATGGTCTTCTTCGCGTCGTCCAGGCCTAGCCCGTTCAGGTCCAGGCCGACGTCCGGGTTCGCGGAGTTGATCCGCGGCCCCTCACCGGTGTAGGCGCCGCCTTCGAAGTCCGCGGACGGCTGCACGGTGCGGATGATCGGCAGGCCGAACACGCCCGCGAACTCGTGGTCGCGGGCGTCCTCGCCGGGCACCGCCATGATCGCGCCGGTGCCGTAGCCCATCAGCACGTAGTCCGCGATGAACACCGGGATCTGCTTGCCGTTGACCGGGTTGGTCGCCCAGGCACCGGTGAAGACGCCGGTCTTCTCCTTGTTCTCCTGGCGGTCCAGGTCGGACTTCATCGACGCGGCCCGCCGGTACTGCGCGACCGCCTCCGCCGGGGTCGCCGCGCCGCCGGTCCAGCGGTCGTCGACCTCGGCCGGCCACGCGGCCGCGGTCAGCTCGTCGACCAGCGGGTGCTCCGGGGCCAGCACCATGTAGGTGACGCCGAACAGGGTGTCCGGGCGGGTGGTGAAGGCCTCGATGTGGTGTGCCGAACCGTCCAGCGGGAACACCAAGTTCGCGCCTTGCGAACGGCCGATCCAGTTCCGCTGCATGGTCTTGACCTTGTCCGACCAGTCCAGCCGGTCCAGGTCGTCGACCAGGCGGTCGGCGTACGCGGTGATCCGCATCATCCACTGCTTCAGGTTGCGGCGGAACACCGGGAAGTTGCCACGCTCGGTCAGCCCGTCGGCGGTGACCTCCTCGTTCGCGACCACGGTGCCCAGGCCGGGCGCCCAGTTCACCGGCGCCTCCGAAAGGTAGGCCAACCGGTAGGAGTCGATGGTCTTGCGCTGCTCGGCGCGGGATAGCTCGGCCCACGGGCGGCCGTCCGGGGTGGCGCGCTCACCGGTGGCGAACTGCTCTTCCAGCTCGCTGATCGGCCGGGCGCGGCCCTTGCCGCCGTTGGCATCGGTGTCGTACCAGGCGTTGAAGATCTGCAGGAAGATCCACTGCGTCCACCGGTAGAACTCGAGGTCGGTGGTGGCGACCCGGCGGCGCTCGTCGTGGCCCAGGCCCAGCCGGCGGATCTGGCCCAGGTAGCGCTCGATGTTGGCTTCGGTGGTGGTCCGCGGGTGGGTCCCCGTCTGCACCGCGTACTGCTCGGCGGGCAGGCCGAACGCGTCGAAGCCCATCGTGTGCAGCACGTTGCGGCCCAGCATCCGGTGGTAGCGGGCGTAGACGTCGGTGCCGATGAAGCCCAGCGGGTGGCCGACGTGCAGTCCGGCGCCGGACGGGTACGGGAACATGTCCTGGACGAACAGCTTGTCCGCCGGAAGGTCGCCCTGGAGTGGGCCGGCCGGGTTCGGCGCGTGGAACGTGCCGTGCTCGTCCCAGAGGCGCTGCCACCGCTGCTCGATCTCGGTCGCCGTGTCCGCCGTGTAGCGGAACTGCGGGACCTCTTCGGAAACCCCGGTCGTCGAGCCCTCTGCCTGGCCACTCATCGTGTTGCGTCCTTCCCTGCCTTCTCGCCCGAACCGCGCGGGTCGTGCCTGCCTAAGTGTGCCGCCTGCGGAAAATGGAAAACCCCCCAGGCCCTGTCGGGCATGAGGGGTCGCCGCGTTGACGCCTGCTAACAGGCGGTCAACGCGGCCTCGCAAGAAGCAGCAGCCTCGCGCGCACGGCTCCAGGGTAGCCGAGATCACTTAAGGGCCAGCGGGATGAGCCTCGCGGTTCCGGTCTTCACTATTCCGCTCACGCCACGAAGGCTGTTCACAAATTTCGCGCAACGTGGTGCGCTTTTCGAGCGCCGCGAATCGCGGCAAGAAGATGCCCCGGGCGGCATGCGCGCTGACGCAGAGGCGGACCCGGGGCTTACGTACCCAAGCCTAACGCGAACCGACCGAAAACCTGGGGGAAAACGATGTCCGGCGACTCCGCCGAATGGGTGCTCAAGACGCTGTCACCCGCGCGCATGACGCCGTATCTGGCGCAGACCGCCGGTGACGTGGGCGCGGCGTCCGCCCAGTGGAACTTGTCGGTCTGTGCTGCCTTCTACAGTCCGCTGCACTGGCTCGAGGTCGCGCTCCGCAACGCGATGCACGAGACGTTGCGGGACCACTTCGATGCCAATGCTGGTGGGAAGTGGCGCCTCTCGATCACAACGGACAAGCGGAGGTGCGGGAGGCTGAAGCCAAGCTCAAGAAGCGACTCGACCTGCGAGACCGCGCCACGACAGCGGATGACATCGTGGCCGCGTTGACCTTCGGCTTCTGGGTGTCGCTGGTCAGCCGAGGCGTGAGCTACGACCGCAAGCTCTGGGTGCCCGCACTGCACCGCGCGTTCCCGAACTTCTCCGACCGGCGCAGGAAGTTGCACAGCGAACTCGACGCGGTGCGGCACTTCCGGAACCGGATCATGCACTACGAACCGATCTTCAACCGCCGTTTGACCGGCTACCACAGCCGCATCCACCAGCTGCTCGGCTACCTGTCGGTCACGCTCAAGGTGGAGACCAGGCGATTCGACCGCGTTCCGCAGGTACTCGCCGAGCGGCCCGACCTCGGAGGTGCGCGATGACCGAGCGGCTTTCTGCCAGCGAAATCGCCCGCGCCGCAGGAGTCGGCCGTGCGGCCGTGAGCAACTGGCGCGAACGCGACGCCGACTTCCCCGCCGCGCCGGACGGAAGCTTCTCCGCATTGGAGGTCGCGGCCTGGCTCGACAAACGCCGCATACCGCGCGACAAGCGGCGAGTGGACGAGCCGGAAGGCACCACCTACGGCGATCGCTTCCGCCGGGCGTTAGGTCTCGCGGGCACGTTGCCGTCTCAACTCGCACCGCCGAAGGCCGACCCCGCCGCTGAGGTACGAAAATTCGCGATCTCTGGACTTCACGAACTGCGCGGAGCCGCAGCCCGGGCCAACTACCAGGAGTTCATGCTCGGTCTCCTGCAGGCTCGAGCAAGCGGACAATGGAAAGCCATTCGCGCCGAGCTGCAGCATCCAGCAGGAAGCGGGCGGATGCGCCAAGCACTCGCTCAGCTGGAGAAACTCGGACTGCGTTTCGCCGAGGAGATCGATCCGATCCGCGTCATGCGGGTCGTTGAGAGCCTCGACCTGATCAAGAACGGAGAGAATAGCGCGACCGCTCTTCTCGACGATCTGCTGGAGGACTTCGCTGAGTTCCAGATGACCAGCGAGTTCCATACCCCACGTTCGATCGTCCGAACCGTCACCGCGTTGCTGAAGCCGATCGAGGGCGAAACGATCTACGACCCGTGCTGCGGCAACGGCAGCTTCCTGGTCGCCGCAGCCGAACTGCTCGGCTGGTCCGCTGCCATCACCGGTCGTGCGCTGGCGCAGTTTTCCTGGCGAGTGGCCGACCTGCGGTTCGCGTTGCGCGGCATCACCGCCGATCTCGATCGCGGGCCCAGCGACGTGCTCCGGCAGGACGTGGACCGCGACCGGAAGTTCGACGTGATCATGACCAATCCGCCGTTCGCCATGCGGGACTGGACGGATCGACCGCACGATCCGCGCTGGCGTTTCGGCACACCGCCGCGCAGCAGCGCCAACTTCGCGTGGATCCAGCATGTTCTCGACAAACTGGCACACGGCGGTCGGGCAGCTGTAGTGATGGCTCCTGCCGCAACGTTCGCGGGTGGCGTGGAAGCAGGCATCCGACGCAAGCTGATCGACGCGCGAACGGTGGAGGCCGTGATCGAACTACCCCGGGGTCTCTTCCGCGCCACCGGTATCCCGGTTGACCTCTGGCTGTTGCGTGCGCCGTCGGAATCCGACGATCGGGTCCTCTTCGTCAGCGCCAAGGACCGCGGCCGCCCGACCAGTCGGATCCTGCACGAGTTGGCGGACTCGGACATCGCCGAAATCGTCGCGATCCACCGGCAGCACCGGAGAGGGGAGGCGGTGCTCAAACCGGGATTCGCCCGCTCCGTCGACATCTCGGAAATCAGTGGACAGGACTACCAGCTACAACCGGCGATGTACCTGTCCAGCCCGCAGGCCCGGTTCCGCCCGACTGAGTTCGCAACCGCCGTAACCGAGCAACATCAGCAACTGTCACGGTTGGCCCGTCGCTCGGCAGAACTGGAGGACCTGGTCGCTCGGCAGCTCGACCGCCTTGATCTGGCAAGCCTCGCGGCGAGGAACAACCGCCCGGCACCACCGACTGTGCCGCTAGGCGAAGTCTGCGACGTGCTCGCCGGGCCGAGCGGCATGCTCCGCGAAATCCCCGCGCATGAGCACGGGATACCGGTGCTGACTCCGCGCAACCTGCGCCGGAATCGGCTGGTGCCCGAGAAGGTGGAGCGCGTCGACCCGGTCGCGCGCGAGAGGTTGGCCCGCTACCTGCTTCAGACCAGCGACATCCTGTGCTCGCGCACCGGCACCATCGGCCGGACCGCACTCGTCACCGCCGAGCACGTGGGGTCGCTGTTCGGTCCCGGTTTCCTCCGACTGCGCCCCCGCGCGCCAGAACTGAGAAACCACTACCTGCTCCACTACCTCGCCGCCGAGTGGGCGCAGGACTGGATGGACAAACATTGCTCGCGAACGACGATCCCGAGCCTGAGTGCCAGGACCGTGCGGCAATTGCCGGTCTGGTTGCCCCCGCTGGATCAGCAAGAGGCGATCGTAGAAGTCATGTCCAGTCTCGATGAGCAGCTGGCGCTGCAGGACGAAGTCGCCGACACCACGGAACGGCTCAAGCACTACCTCGGGCAGCTCATCGGTGCCGGCGACTTCCCGCTACGCGACTGAATCAGGGGTCACTTCACGGCCAGCGTGATTAGCTGTGTGGTCTGGTTCGGGGCGAAGTTGTCGTCGCTGACCAGCACCAAGCTTCGCCGTTCCGCAATTTCAATGGAAATCGGACCTTCGATTTCAATGGAAATTGCGGATGATCGGCGTGTCGCACCCCGACACGCCGACGGCTGTGGACAACTTCCGCAATTTCAATGGAAATTCGACTGCCGTCGAACTGCAGGCCGTGCGGCCGGTAGATCCACCGCGAGCGCGGCCGCCAGCGGTCCGGTTGAGACAGAAATCTCCGGTTGAGACAGGAAACTTCGCCATGGCCGACAGCACACCTGACCTGGGTGTCGGGCAGGTGGCGAGCAGGTGAGGCTTACGCTGTCGGAGTGCTCGCTGTACAGGTGATCCTCTGCGCTGTCCTGGTCCTCGGCGGAGCGGCGCTGCTGTTCCTGGGCTTCCGGGGGCTGCGGGGCCAACTGACCCGCAACCGCTACATCGGTGTTCGCACCCCCGCCGCCATGCGCAGCGAGGACGCGTTCGAGCTCGCCAACCGGGCCGCGGCACCCGCGATGCTGGCCGGCGGCGCGATCGCGGTGCTCGCCGGTGTCTCGCTGCCGATGCTGGCCGCCACGTCCAGCGTCGTGATGGTCGCGGTGTTCGGGCTGATCGGCGCCTTCGCGCTGATGACCGTCGGCGGAGTGGTCGGCAACCGCGCCGCCGAGTCGATGCCCGCGCCGGCGCCCGCCGCCGGATGCGGTGGCTGCGCCGGCGGCTGCTGCGGCGTGCTCAAGCAGAACTGATCTTCCCGGGGACACCGCAACGGCTGGCTCTGCCCCGTCCACTCCGAACCTGTCCACAACTCTGTGGATAACTCCCAAATCTGGGGATAACTCGCCTGTCCATCCACAGGCCCCGCACCCGATTGGCTCGTTCCTAGGACGTGAGCGGCAGCAGCCGCTTGCGGTGTGGCTACCCGCACCGCTACGCAAACCACTTTCGAAACACAGGCCTTAGTTGAGCTTCACGTCGCCGGGGTGGGTCGCGAGGAATGCCAGCGGGGGGCCTTGGCGGCGCAGGACCCGCCCCCAGAGCTCGGCGCCCGGGTCGGCGATGACGTCGTCCGGCAGGGCCGGGACGACGATCCAGTCGCCGCGTTCGATCTCGCCGGCGAGCTGGCCCGGCTCCCAGCCGGCGTAACCCGCGAAGAAGCGGAGGCCGCGGGCCCGGGGGACCAGTTCGTTGGGGTCGCCGTCGAGGTCGACCAGGCCGACCGGGCCGCGGACCCCGACCATGCCCGCGATCGCGCCGACGTTCTCACCCGCGCGCAGCGTCGCCAGGCAGATCGCCGTGCGCTGTTCCACCGGCCCGCCGACGAACAGCGACTGCGGTTCGCTCGCGTGCTGGCCCCACTTCGGCAGCACGTCGTGCACCGCTACCTCGCTCGGCCGGTTCAGCACGACACCCAGGGTGCCCTCGGCGCGGTGGTGGATCACGTAGACCACCGTCCGCCGGAAGTTCCGGTCCAGCAGCTGTGGGGCAGCGACGAGCAGCGTCCCCGGTTCCACGTCCGCATCTGATCCCACCATCGCATGATCTCACTGGTCGACCGCGCCCGAACCACCCTGACCGAAACCGCGTCCGGCAGCCCGCCCGGCCGACCGAGCAGCAGTATCAACGACTGCTCAACACCAGAAGATCACAGCAGGAAATAGTATTCGATACTATTAAAACCTTCTGACCTGCGGTGGAAGAACCCGAAACCGAAGCGAAGGGGTGCAGGCGCAAGGGCTCAGGAAACGTCGATGCCCTGTTCGCGGGCCCAGCGGAAGAGCTCCTCGACGGCCTCGTCGCGGGACATCGGGCCGCGGTCCAGGCGTAGCTCTTTCAGGTGCTTCCAGGCCCGGCCCACGACCGGGCCCGGCTCGACGCCGAGCAGCCGCATGATCTCGTTGCCGTCCAGATCGGGCCGGACCTTCGCCAGATCCTCCGCCTCGGCGATCCGCGTGATGCGCTCTTCAAGCTCGTCGTACGCCCGCTGCAGGGCCGTCGCCTTGCGCTTGTTGCGGGTCGTGCAGTCCGCGCGCACCAGCTTGTGCAGCCGGGGCAGCAACGGGCCCGCGTCGTTGACGTAGCGGCGGACCGCCGAGTCGGTCCACTGGCCGTCGCTGTAGCCGTGGAAGCGCAGGTGCAGGAACACCAGGTCCGCGACGTCCTTGATGACGTCCTTCGGGTACCGCAGCGCGCGCAGCCGCTTGCGGACCATCTTCGCGCCCACGACCTCGTGGTGGTGGAAGCTCACCCCGCCGCCCGACTCGAACCGGCGGGTGGCCGGCTTGCCGATGTCGTGCAGCAGCGCCGCCAGCCGCAGCACCAGGTCCGGCTCGCCCGCCGGATCGGCCGACCGCTCCAGGTCGATCGCCTGGTCCAGGACCGTCAGCGAGTGCCGGTAGACGTCCTTGTGCTGGTGGTGCTCGTCGATCTCCAGCTTCATGGCCGGCAACTCAGGTAGCACGTGGTCGGCCAGCCCGCTCTCCACCAGCAGCTCGATGCCGCGCCGCGGGAACTCGCCGCACAACAGCTTGGACAGCTCGACCTGCACCCGCTCCGGGGTGATCCGGGTGATCTCGGTGGCCATGTCGGTCATCGCCGTCACGACCCGGTCGGTGGCGGTGAAGCCGAGCTGGGAGACGAAGCGGGCGGCGCGCAGCATCCGCAGCGGGTCGTCGGCGAAGGAGTCCTCCGGCGCGGCCGGGGTGTCCAGCCGCCGGTCCGCCAGGTCGGCCATCCCGCCGTGCAGGTCGACGAACGTGCGGCCGGGCAGCTCGATGGCCATCGCGTTCACGGTGAAGTCGCGGCGCACCAGGTCGCCCTCGATGGTGTCGCCGAAGGCGACGTCGGGGTTGCGGCCCACGCGGTCGTAGGTGTCCGCGCGGAACGTGGTGATCTCCACCGTCGTGCCGTGCCGGTACGCGCCGAGCGTGCCGAACTGGATCCCGGTGTCCCAGATCGTCTCCGCCCAGCCGGTCAGCAGCTCGCGGACCTGCTCCGGTCGTGCCTCGGTGGTGAAGTCCAGGTCGGTGCCCAACCGGCCCAGCAGGGCGTCCCGCACGCTGCCGCCGACCAGGTACAGCCGGTGGCCCGCCGCGGCGAATCGCTGCGCGAGCTCCTCGGCGACCGGTGCGACCTTCACCAATTCCACGACGGCGTTGCGCTGCGCTTGGCGCTCCCGGGCCTGCAGCTGCTCGGCGGACGTGACGGAGTCGTGGTGCGAAGGGGAGGACACGATTTACCAGGATATCGGCCGCTCGGCCCAACGAGTCACCCATATGCGGCCGCCACCCGACCGACGCAGGGCGGGGTGTGCTTTCCCGGGGGATCGGCGACCCGTTTTCCTCCGGATCGCTTCCGGCCCCAGGTGGGAGCGGGGTTCGACGGCTCCGCGGCGACCGCCCAGCTCACCCCTGAAACAGCTGATCGCACTACCATCGGCGGCATGCCCCCGTCGCCCGGCCGCTCCGGCGGTGCCCAGCCGGGGCGTCGGAATCGGCGCCGGCGGCGCAGGCTGCGGACCGTCGACGAGACCTCGGCCGGTGGGCTGGTGGTCGACGGCGCCGAAGGTCTCGCTGCGATCATCGGGAGGCTGGACCGCAAGGGGCGACTGCTGTGGTCGCTGCCGAAGGGGCACATCGAGGCGGGCGAGAGCGCGGAGCAGACCGCGGTGCGCGAGGTCGCAGAGGAGACCGGCATCATCGGCCGGGTGGTCGCCCCGATCGGCACGATCGACTACTGGTTCATCGCGGGCAACCGGCGCATACACAAGACCGTGCACCACTTCCTGCTGGATGCGGTGGGCGGAGAGCTTTCCGACGAGGACGTGGAGGTCACCGAGGTGGCGTGGGTGCCGCTTGGTGAACTGGACGAGATATTGGCCTACGCCGACGAGCGTCGGCTGGTGCGCCGCGCGCTGAGCCTGCGCGACGGCGCATCGGGTGGCGCGAGCGAACGGCTCGGAGCCCGGCCGGCACGAGGTAGCGGAACGGAGCCGGGGTGAGGTTTCTGCTTGCCGCGCTGGTCGCGGTGCTGTTGTGCGCGGTAGTTCCGCTGGTCCCGGCGCCGCGGGCGGCCGCGGAGGGCGAGACCCCAACCCAGTTGGACGTGATTAAAATCACGCCGTCTGCGGTCGGGGTCGGCTCGCCCGGCGAAGTGGTCGTCACCGGCCGGTTGACCAACACCAGCGATCACCAGATCAACAACGTCGAGGCCCGCATCCAGCGTGGCAACGCGACCAGCACCGAGCCGGCCGTCCAGCGCGCGCTGCGCGAGGACCCGGCCACCGTCACGGAGCCCGCGTTCACCTCGGTCGCCGCCCGACTCGCGCCCGGCCAGCAGAGCCCGGTCGAGCTCCACATCCCGCTGACCGGCGCGAACTCGCTGCAGATCAGCCAGCCCGGCGTGTACCCGCTGCTGGTCAACGTCAATGGCGCGCCGAGCGGTGGCGGCCGCGCCCGCATCGCGCAGGCCCAGTTCCTGCTGCCGGTGCTCGCCCCGCCGGGCGGTGCGCCGGTGCGGCCCGAGAAACCGACCGGCACCAGCATGCTGGTGCCGCTGGTGGACTACCCGCGGTTGGAGCGGGAGGCCATCGGCGGCATCCGCGCGGTGCTGGCCGACGACCAGCTGTCCACGTCGCTGGCGCCCGGCGGTCGGCTCTACGACCTGGTGCAGGCGGTGAGCGACCGCGTGACGCCCGGATCGCCGCTGGGCAGCGCGTTGTGCTTCGCCGTCGACCCGGACCTGCTGATCACCGTCCAGGCCATGCAGCGCGGCTACCTGGTGCGCCAGCCCAACGGCTCGCTGGTCGAGGGCATCGGCGCCGGTGCCGCCGACCTGTGGCTGTCCAGGCTCCGCCAGGCCACGTCGGGGCGCTGCGTGATCGCGCTGCCCTACGCGGACGCGGACATCGTGGCCCTGGGCCGGGCCGGGCTGCCGGACCTGGTGGACGGCGCGCTCGACGGCACCGACCTCGTGCGCAACATCCTGCGCGTCGAACCGCGCAACGTGCTCTGGCCGATCGAGGGCGTTCTGGCCGATCCGGCGATCGGTCAGAAGATGCCCCACACCGCGCTCTTGGAGCCCCGGGCGCTGAACATCCCCGCCGGGTCGCTGTCCCCGGTCCGGGTGCGGGGCCGCGACACGACCGCGGTCCCCATCGACCCGCTGCTGACCAGCGCGCTCGACCCGCAGCACGACACGGAGCAGAAGGTCACCACGCTGTCGCCGCCGCAGAACGGGCTGCTGTCCGTCCAGGACGCGCTCGGCGCTCTGGCGTTCCGCGCGACGCAGGGCCAGGTGGCGGGCGCCACCACGGTGCTGGCGCCGCCGCGCCGCTGGAACCTCCGCGGCGACGACCTGCGCGCCCTTCTCGACGGCATGCAGCAACTGGCGGACGCGGGGCTAATCCGGCCCACCCCGCTGCCCGACCCGTCCCCGGACACCCTGCCGGAAGCCGACCTCGACTACCCGGTGGACGCCGGTTCGGCCGAGATCTCGCAGCCGGTGCTCGCCCAGCTCGCCGCGCAGAACTTCAAGGTCGGCGACCTGTACGGGTCCATCCGGGAGGAGCGGTCCAGCACCGTCCGGAAGGGCGACATCACCACGCCGCTGCGCAACGGTCTGCTGCACGGCGCGTCCAGCGCGTGGCGCGGCAACCCGGACGCCGCCCGCCAATGGGTGAACCGGACGACCCTCACGATCGACGACGTCCTCTCGCAGGTCCACATCGAGGAATTCGCCGGCCAGGTCACGCGGATGGACACGGCCACCAGCCCGATCCCGTTGACCGTGGTCAACGACCTGCCGATCACGGTGGTCGTCGTGTTCCGCATCCCGCGGGTGCCCGGCGTCGAGATCAAGCAGGACTTCGACGGCCCGGTAACCATCCCGGCCAACAGCCGCCGCGGGTTCCAGCTGCCGGCCACGACGCAGCGGGCCGGCAAGTTCACCATCGACGTGACCCTGACCACGGAGTCGGGCACCCAGTTCGGCACCACCAAACGGATGCAGCTCGAATCCAACAACTTCGGTGCCCTGATCCCGATCCTGACCGGCAGCGCGGCCGCGCTGCTGGTGCTGATGTCGGGGCTACGGATCGCCAAGAGGGCCCTGGCCAGGCGCCGCCGGACGGCCGCCGGTTCGACCGACCCGGACGACTCGTCGGAGCCGCCGAACCAGGCTGGACCGGACGCCGAGCCGGACGCGGAGCCGGACACCGCCTCGACGGGCCCGGCGGCCGCGAACGGCACGCAGCAGGACAGCACGCCTGGAACCGCCCAGATCGCCACCACCGACGGTGATCGGAATCGGAACTGAGATCCTGAGCGGGGTCGCGTCTTCACTCTTAGGTGTGGACCTCGACTGAAAGACAGGACCGGGCCGTGCACTCGGCGTGCCGACGGGCGAAGGATTTGAGGCAGTGAACCGAGACAGGGATGCCGGGCGGATGAGCGGTAACCCCGGGCCACCCAGGCCCGCGCCACGCTCGGCGCCACGCCCCGAAGCAGCGCGCCCGACCGTGCCGATCCGCCGGCCTGACGCCGTGCCCCAGGCGCCGGGCGTGCCGCGCGGCTGGCACGTCGCGGAGACCCAGCCGATCCCGGTGGTGCCGCCGGAACCCGGCATGAGCCAGGCCGCGGAGCAGGCCACCGAGCAGACCCAGGTCATCCGCCCGGTCTCGCCGGGCAAGCCGTCGCTGCTCAGGGCCAGCGGCTCGATGGCCATCGCCACCCTGACCAGCCGGATCACCGGCTTCCTGTGGAAGCTGATGCTGGCCGGGGTGATCGGCTTCGCGGTCGAGAACGACTCGTTCAACGTGGCCAACACGATGCCGAACATGCTCTTCGAGCTGCTCATCGGTGGCGTGCTGACCAGCGTCGTGGTGCCGGTGCTGGTGCGGGCCAAGAAGTCCGACGCCGACGGCGGTGAGCGGTTCGTCCAGAAGCTGATGACGCTGGCCACGGTGGTCCTGGCGGTCGGCACGCTGTTGGCGATGGTCTGCACGCCGGTCCTGACCTGGGCGCTGGTCACCGAGTCCGACGCGTCCAACCGGGACCTGGTCAGCGCCTTCGCCTACCTGCTGCTGCCGCAGATCTTCTTCTACGGCATCAGCGCGCTGGTCGGCGCGATCCTGCAGGCGAAGCAGATCTTCAGCCCGCCGGCCTGGGCGCCGGTGGTGAACAACCTCGTCGTGATCGCCACCATCGGCGGCTACGTGCTGCTGCCGGGCAAGATCACGCTCGACCCGGTGTCGATGACCGACGCGCATCTGCTCGTGCTGGGCATCGGTGTCACCTTCGGCGTGGTCTGCCAGGCCGCGGTGCAGGTGCCCGCGCTGCGCAAGACCGGGTTCCGCTTCCGCTGGCAGTGGGGCTGGGACTCGCGGTTGTCGGAATTCGGCGGGCTCGCGCTGTGGATGCTCGGCTACGTGGCGGTCAGCCAGGTGGGGCTTTGGGCGCTCACCCGGGTGGCCACCGGGGCCGCCGGGGGCGCCCTGTCGACCTACAACTACGTGTGGATGCTGCTGCAGCTGCCCTACGGCGTGATCGGCTTCTCGATCATGACCGCGATCCTGCCGCGGATGAGCGCGGCCGCCGCGGACGGCGACCACGCCAAGGTGATCGACGACCTGTCCCTGGGCAACCGACTGTCCACTGTGACCTTGTTGCCGATCAGCGCGGTCATGACCGCGCTCGGCGTCCCGCTGGCGGTGGCCCTGTTCACGACGGTCAAGCCCGAATTGCTCGAGCAGGCCAACACCCTCGGCCTCGGACTGGCCGTCTCCGCGTTCGGCGTGCTGCCCTACGCGCTGACGATGATGCAGATGCGGACGTTCAACACGTTGAACGACGCGCGCACCCCGACCCTGATCATGGTCGTGATGACCGTCGCGAAGGTGCTGCTGGCGTTCGCGTTGCCCGCGGTGTTGGCACCCGAGCAGGTGGTGTTCGGCCTGTGCTTCGTCAACTCGTTCACGTTCGTGGTCGGCTGGTTGGTCGGTGAAGCCTGGCTGCGGCACCGGCTCGGCCCGCTGGGCAGCCGGCGTTTCCTTGTCACGCTGGCGAAAACGTTGACGGCTTCGGTGCTGGGTGGACTCCTCGCCTGGGCGGGCACGCTCGGCGTGGACGCGCTGATCCCCGGAACCGCCGGTGCCGGAACGGGTTGGCTGCAGTTGATCGTCGGCTGCGTAATCGGTTTGGCCGCGATCTTCGGGCTGATGTCTGTGCTGCGGGTGGCGGAACTGCAGCCCGCCTTCGGGCGGCTCACCGGTTTGCTGCGTCGTCGCTGACTTCCGCGTCACGTACCCTCGTTGGCGAAGTCTCCTTCCGCGGGGGAATCGGGGTGGCACGCAACCCCTGGCGGACCGGAAGGAGCGGGAGAGGGAAGGTGACCAGCAAACCCACTGAGCAGATCGCTGCGGAACGCGACGAGTCCGGCGACGAGGGTTCGACCGAGCAGGTGTTGACGCCTGGCCGGGTACTGGATCACGGCCGGTACCGGCTGCTCTCCCAAGTCGGTGCGGACAAACGCTGCAACGTGCAGCTGTGGCGGGCCAAGGACGGCGTGCTCGGCCGAGACGTCGCACTGACGATCCTGGTCGGCGACCGTTCGGACGCCGAGGCGGCGTCGGGCGCGCGCCGGACCCTGGAACGCGCGATGCACGCCAGCACTTTCAACCACGTCGGCGTCGCGCGGGTGCTCGACGTCGTCACGCAATCGTCCAGCGACCCGACCGGCGTGCTCGGCCTCGTGATCGCCGAGTGGACGCACGGCACCGACCTGCTCGACCTGGTCGCCGAGGGCCCGCTGCCGCCCGGCACCGCGGCGCGGCTGCTGCAGCCGCTGGCCGCCGCCGTCGAGGCGGCGCACCACGCCGGCCTGGTGCTCGGCGCCGACCACCCGCAGCGGATCCGGGTCACCCCGGACGGCGAGATCCGGATGGCATTCCCGGGCCCGATGGCGCAGGCCACCTCCAGCGACGACGTGCGCGGCCTCGGCGCCGCGCTGTACCTGCTGCTCACCGGCCGATGGGCGCTCGGCGACGCGCCCGAGGGCCTGCCCGCCGCGCCGACCGGACCCGACGGCAACCTGGTCGCGCCGCGCACGCTGCGGCCGACCGTGCCGCTGGAGCTGTCGACGGTCGCGGTGCGCGCGCTGGGCAACCCGGACTCCATCGGCACCACCGGCGGGGTCCGCACCGGCGCGGCGGTGCTCCGCGTGCTGGAGCAGCACGCGACCTTCGAGAACAGCAGCGCGTCGGCGCAGGGCGCGCGGTCGACCGAGAGCAACGAGGTCTGGCGGCGAGAAGACCCCAAGCCGGACAAAGCGAAGCGCAAGAAGCTGATGATCAGCGTCGGCGTGCTCGCGGTGGCCACGCTGCTGGTGGTCGGCTGGATCGCGGCTTCCCTGATCGGCATGTTCACCGAGACCAACACCGGCCACAACACCGGCCAGGTCATCGGGGAAACCGGCAACCGCCCCGGCGGCCAGCAGCAACCCAGCGAACAGCCGCAGGCACCCGCGACCCCGGTGAAGATCACCGCCGGCACCTCGTTCAACACCAGCGGCGATGCGGACGCCCCGCAACGCATCCCGAACCTGTTCGACGGCAACCCGGGCACCTGGTGGTCGACGTTCGCCTACAAGCAGCAGCTCGGCCCCGGCGGTATCAGCAACGGCACCGGCGCGGTACTGACGCTGGACCACGCCGCCGTGCTGCGGGAAGTGGTGATCAACTCGCAGAGCGCGGGCACCAAGGTGGAGATCCGGCAGGTCAACGGCACGCCGAGCATGGACGGCAAACTGCTCGGGTCCGCGGTGCTCAACGCCGGCGACACCTCGATCCCGATCCAAGCCGACTCGCCGACCCAGCAGGTCCTGGTGGTGATCACCCAGCTGGTCCCCAGCAACGGCGGATTCGCCTCGCAGATCAACGAGGTGAAGGTCAGCGGGAGCGCGGCCTGACGGTCGTGGTGCGGACTCGGGCGACGCCCGGCTCCCGCCGCGACCACTGACCTGGCCAGATCCGCCGCTGGTCAATGTGGCGGGTGTGCCGTTTCACAGGAACAGTAAAGTTGTGTTCCGTGTCTGTCCCCGTCAGCTCGGACGCCGAACTCATAGCGGCGCATACAAACGGAGATCCACATGCGTTCTCCGAGCTCTTCCGCCGACATCGGGATCGGCTGTGGGCAGTGGCGCTGCGAACCATGCGCGACCACGAAGACGCCGCCGATGCGCTTCAGGACGCCATGATCTCGGCCTTCCGCAACGCTTCGTCGTTCCGCGCCGAATCCCAGGTGACCACCTGGCTGCACCGGATCGTGGTGAACGCCTGCCTGGACCGGATACGCCGCCGCCAGGCCCGGCCGACCGTGCCGCTGCCGGAAACCGGCCCGACCGAACCGGCGGTTCCCCGCGACGCCATCGATGAGCAGGACACCAAGATGGCCGTCCAGGAGGCGCTCGCCGAACTCCCCGAAGATCAACGCGCCGCGATCGTGCTGGTGGACGTGGAGGGATACTCCGTGGCCGAGACAGCAACGATCTTGGGGGTTGCGGAGGGAACCATCAAGAGCCGGTGCGCGCGCGGGCGGGCCAAACTCGCCAAACTTCTGGGACACCTGCGGAACCCAAGTGCAGATGCGAACGTCCCAGATGACGCGATGGCCATGCGTCGACGGGAGGGACGATGAGTGGTGAACACCGGCGCACGGGGGCGCCGCAGGGGCCACCATGGTCCCTGGACCTGCTGGCCGATCTCCACGCCGGAGTGCTGGACCAGCAGACCGCCGATCAACTGCGCGTCCAGGTCCAGGACGACCCGGAGGCCAGAGAGATCCTGGCGGCGTTGGACGCCACTAGCGCAGACCTGGCGGCGCTGCCGCCACTGACGATTCCCGACGACGTTTCGGCCCGCATCGACGCCGCGTTGGAGAACGAGGTCCGGGCCTGGGCCCAGCAACAGGCCGCTGCCGCACCGCCGGCCGAGCCCGTCGCACCGCCCGCCGAGCAGGGCGGCCAGGTGATCGACTTCGCCGCGGCCAAGCAGCGCCGCCGGAGGCGGTTCACGCTGGGCGCCGGACTGGCCGGGGTGGCCGCCGCGGCCGCCGCCGTGGTGTTCTCGGTCCTGCCCAGCAACACGGACACCTCGGGCAGCAACCAGGCGCAGCCGCAGCCGGCCGCGACCGGCGGGGCACCGGCGCCGCTGGCGCTGCGGGGGGAGCAGGTCACGCTGAACGGCGAGCAGTTCGGCGAGATCATGAAGTCCGAGCAGTACAGCAGCACGCTGACGGACCCGCAGCGGCTCATCGGCTGCCTGCAGGCCAACGGCGTCAACAGCGGCAAACCGCTGGGCGCGCGGGAGATAACGCTCAATGGGAAACCCGCCCAGCTGCTGGTTCTGCAAGGCGGCGCCATCGGCAAGTTCCGCCTTTTAGCGGTGGGCCCCGAGTGCGGCCCGGGCAACCCGGCCAAGGTCTCGGACTCCACCTTCGGCGGCTAGGAACGCCTCCCACGTGCTGGTCGGCCGGGTGCGATCCGCACCCGGCCGCCGCGCCTCACCGACTCCCGACCCGTGGGACGGGGTCGGCTCCGCTGTGCCATCCGGCACGGCGTCTCCGTGATCGGGAACAGACCCGAATAGGATCGCGTTGAGCCGGGTACCGTCGCGCGCCGAGCGCGACGGAGACGCTACGACGGAAGGGGCGCGGTGACTGGCGAAGTCCGCAACGTGATCATCGTGGGCTCTGGCCCCGCCGGATACACAGCTGCGGTGTACGCCGCACGGGCGGAGCTCGAACCACTCGTCTTCGAGGGCACCCAGTTCGGTGGCGCGTTGATGACCACCACCGACGTGGAGAACTTCCCGGGCTTCTCCGACGGGATCATGGGCCCGGATCTGATGGAGCAGATGCGGTCCCAGGCGGAACGCTTCGGTGCCGAGCTGCGGGCCGAGGACGTCGAGCGCCTCGACCTGACCCCAGGGGAAGAAAGCGCCGGCGTGAAGTCCGTGTTCGCAGGCGGTGTGGAGTACCGCGCGAAGGCGGTCATCCTCGCGATGGGCGCCGCCGCCCGCTACCTCGGCGTCCCGGGCGAGGAGCGCCTGCTCGGCCACGGCGTGTCCGCCTGCGCCACCTGCGACGGCTTCTTCTTCCGCGACCAGGACATCGCCGTCATCGGCGGCGGTGACTCGGCGATGGAGGAGGCCACCTTCCTGACCCGCTTCGCCCGGTCGGTGACGATCATCCACCGCCGCGAGGAGTTCCGCGCCTCCAAGATCATGCTGGAGCGGGCCCGGGCCAACGAGAAGATCAAGTGGCTGACCAACAAGGCGGTCACCGAGGTCGTCGGCGGCAACGCCGTCAGCACCCTGAAGCTCCGCGACACGGTCACCGGCGAGACCTCCGAGCTGGACGTGACCGGCATGTTCGTCGCGATCGGCCACGACCCGCGCAGCCAGCTGGTGCGCGACCAGGTCACCGTGGACGCCGAGGGCTATGTGCAGGTCCAGCAGCCCACCACGCACACCGGGATCCCCGGCGTGTTCGCCGCGGGCGACCTGGTGGACCACACCTACCGGCAGGCGATCACCGCGGCCGGTTCCGGATGCTCCGCCGCAATGGATGCCGAGCGCTGGCTCGCTGAGCACGACGTGCCCGAGGCCGAGGTGGCCGCCGAGCTCGTCGGTGGCGGCTACGGGCCCGGCTCGGCGAACTGACTCCAGGCAGCACCAAACCGACAGGGAGAAGGAACATGGCCGACACCAACACGGTGGTCGTGGACGAGAAGACGTTCAAGGAAAAGGTCCTGGACAGCGACAAGCCGGTCCTGGTCGACTTCTGGGCCAACTGGTGCGGCCCGTGCAAGATGGTCGCCCCGGTGCTGGAGCAGATCGCCGGCGAGCACAAGGACAAGATCACCGTCGCGAAGCTGGACATCGACGCCAACCCCAGCCTGCAGCGCGACTACCAGGTGATGTCCATCCCGACCCTGCTGCTGTTCAAGGACGGCCAGCCGGTCAAGCAGATCGTCGGCGCCAAGCCGAAGGCGGCGCTGGAGTCGGACCTGTCCGAGTACCTGTGAAATCGGACTCCATCTGACGCAACCGAATAACGCGGACCCGCCGTCTAGTCGATAGGACAGTGACGGCGGGATCGTGTTTTCGCGCACCGAACGAGATCACCCACCCACGGACCGTTGTCGCACGTCCACCCCGGTGGTCGTGGGCCGCAGCGCCGGGTCTCGGTGCACAAGGCACAATGACCCGACGGGTCCGCCTTCCGGACCCGGCACGCAGAACGGGAATCCGGGGCAAACCCGGCCATGCTTCGCGTCGGTGCCAGTACCGGCGCCTGAATCGAGCGAGGAGTGCATGCAGCTGCTCCACCGCGGTGACGTCGGTCCGGCCGTTGCCGAGATCAGGAACACCCTTGCGGCGTTGGGTCTGCTTCCGGCCAACACCCGGACGGGACCGTCGATCTTCGACGACGCGGTGGAACAAGCGGTCCGGGTCTTCCAACAGCAACGTGGGCTGATCACCGACGGCGTCGTGGGCCCGGCGACCTACCGGGCGCTGACGGACGCGCGCTGGCGGCTCGGCGACCGGTCGCTGGCCTTTCTGGTGTCCAAGCCGATCAGCGGCGACGACGTCTTCGCGCTGCAGGAACGGCTGCTGGAGCTGGGCTTCGACACGGGCCGCCCGGACGCCATCTTCGGCCGGGAGACCGAGCAGGCGCTGCGCAGCTTCCAGCGCGACTACGGGCTGAACCCCGACGGCATCTGCGGGCCGGGCACGCTGCGGGCGCTCAAGCAGCTCGCGCCGAAGGTCCGCGGCGGGCGGCCGGTGTTCCTGCGCGAGCAGGAGAAGGTGCGGCGCGCGGGGCCCCGGCTGCGCGGCAAGCGGATCGTGATCGACCCGGGCCACGGCGGCACGGACCGCGGGGTGTGCATCGACAACGTGCACGAGGCCGACCTGACCTGGGACCTGGCCCGCCGGTTGGAAGGCCGGATGGTCGCCACCGGGATGGAGGCCCTGATCACCCGCGGGCCCAACGCCAGCCCGCCGGACGCCGACCGGGCCGGCTTCGCCAACGAGGCCGGCGCCGACATGTTCCTGTCGCTGCACATCGACGCCAACCAGTCGCCGCTGGCGGAGGGCGTGGCGAGCTTCCACTTCGGCACCGGCAACGGCACCACGTCGACCGTGGGGGAGGCGCTGGCGGGCTTCCTGCAGCGCGAGATCGTGGCCCGGACAGGGCTGCGCGACTGCCACACCCACCCCAAGACCTGGGACGTGCTGCGGCTGACCCGGATGCCCGCGGTGCGGATGGAGATCGGCTACCTGACCAACGCCCGGGACCGCAGCCGGCTGCTGGACCCGGCGTTCCGGGACGTCGTCGCGGAGGGCCTGCTGGTCGCGGTGAAGCGGCTGTACCTGCTAGGCAAGGACGACCAGCCGACGGGCACGTTCACCTTCGACGACCTGCTGCGCCACGAACTCGCCCGCGCCGAGGGCGCCTGACCGCACTGGTCCGCCGCAATTTCAATGGAAATCGAAGGTCCAATTTCCATTGAAATTGCGGAACCGAAACTTATGTTCTGCGATGCGGAAGTTTCCCGGATAGTTGGGGGATTTGTCGACTTGGTGACTTGGTGACCTGTCGACGTCGATTTGGTGGCCTCTTGACGTCGATTTGGTGGCCTCTCCGACTTGGTGACTTGTCGACTTGGTGACTTGTCGACTTGGTGACCTGTCGACTTGGTCACCCTGCCGAGCCCGTTCGGCCGGTCAGGCGCCGCCTATGACCGGTTCGGCCGTCTTGATCGTCACCGAGCTCAGCAGCCGCTCCAGCGCCGCCTCCACGTCTTCCTTCCAGGAGATCGCGGTGCGCAGCTCAAGCCGCATCCTGGGCCACTTGGGGTGCTGGCGAACCGTCTTGAAGCCGACCTGCTGCAGGAAGCCGGCCGGGATCACGCAGCTCTCGGCGGAGCCCGCCAGGTCGCCGAAGGCCTCCACGGCCTTCACCCCGCGCCGGGTCAGGTCCTTCGCCACGTTCTGCACCAGGATCCGCCCCAGCCCACCGTGCTCGAACTCCGGCAGCACGCGCAGCGCGGTCAGCAACACCGCGTCCGCGCTCACCGGGGCTGTGGGGAAGGCGTTGGAGCGCGGCACGGCCGCGGGCGGCGCGTACATCGCGTACCCCGCCGGAACGCCGTCCACGTAGACGATGCGGCCGCAGGAGCCCCACTCCAGCAGCACGCTGGAGACCCAAGCCTCTTTCTCCAGTTCGGTCTCGCCGAACTCCTCGGCCTGCTCCCGGACGTGCGGCGCCAACTCCCAGAAAACACATCGGCGACACCGCCGGGGCAGGTGGTCGAGGTTGTCCAGCGTGACGCCGACGACGCGTCGCGACACCTGACCTCCTGGAAACCCGCACGAACCCGCGCAGATGCGGCGGGATGCCGCCAGGATAAGCCGCCGCAGCCCGGCACCGGAACCCACAGCGCACACCATCAGCAACCCGATGGAGTGAGATCGCTTACCTCCGGCCAACCGATCACAAGGGAGCCGCCACCACCAGCGCCACCGGAACAACCGCCACGGCGACACCTGAACGGGATGCGTTCCAAGCTGCCGGATGTGGCGGAGCCGCTTGGCCCACCTATGCAACCTGCACCGCCGCGGGTTCTCCGGAGCTATCTCGCGAGGCCAGCCGCAACGCCAGTCGGGGATCCCGGAGTCGAGAAGGCCCCTGAGGTGCCGCCACCCGCACCGCCACGCAGAACGAGATCGGAGACCCGCTATTGCGAGGTGCTCGTTACATGTCGGGTGGGTTGTGACGATAGGCCCTATAGAATCGCCCGATCGTCCCCACGGGGATGAGCAGAGCGCACAACCGAAACCGGAGCGCGATATGTCGGACCACGGAAGCCAGCCGGCCACGCCGGAACAGCCCAGCCCGCCCGAGAAGCCCGCACGCAACCTGGACGCGTACCGGGCGCACTACGCGGAGCGGACCACCGGGATGACGGCCTCCGAGATCCGAGCTCTCTTCGCCGTCGCGAGCCGCCCCGAGGTGGTCTCGCTGGCCGGCGGCATGCCGAACCTCGCCGCGCTGCCGCTGGACTCGCTGGCCGCCGAGGTCGCCCGCCTCATCTCCGTCGACGGCCAGGTCGCGCTGCAGTACGGCTCCGCGCACGGCGTGCCGGAGCTGCGCGAGCAGATCTGCGAGGTCATGGCGCTGGAGGGGATCACCGCCCACCCGGACGACGTGATGGTCACCGCAGGCTCCCAGATGGCCCTGGACATGGTCACCCGCATCTTCTGCGACCCGGGCGACGTCATCCTCGCCGAGGGCCCGTCCTACGTCGGCGCGCTCGGCTCGTTCGCCGCGTACCAGGCCGAGGTCGTGCACGTCGCGATGGACGAGGACGGCCTGCAGCCCGAGGCACTGCGCCAGGCCATCGCCAACGTGACCGCGCAGGGCAAGCGGATCAAGTTCCTCTACACCATTCCGAACTTCCACAACCCGGGCGGCATCACGCTGGCCCTGCCGCGGCGCTCCGAGATCCTGGAGATCTGCGCCCAGCACGGCATCCTCGTGGTGGAGGACAACCCGTACGGCCTGCTCGGCTTCGACGGCCAGCCGCACCCCGCGCTGCGCAGCATGGATGCGGACAACGTCGTCTACCTCGGTTCGTTCTCCAAGACGTTCGCCTCCGGGCTGCGCGTCGGCTGGGTGCTGGCGCCGCACGCTATCCGGGAGAAGCTGGTGCTGACCGCCGAGTCGGCCACGCTGTGCCCGCCCACGCTGAACCAGATGATCGTGTCCCGCTACCTGAGCACGCACGACTGGCTGGGACAGATCAAGATCTTCCAGGAGCAGTACCGGGAGCGGCGTGACGCGATGCTCAGCGCGCTCGAGCAGCACATGCCGCCGGGTTGCACGTGGACGCGCCCCGACGGCGGCTTCTTCGTCTGGCTCACCGTGCCGGAGGGCGTGGACACCAAGGCGATGCTGCCCCGCGCGGTGACCCAGCGGGTCGCGTACGTGTCGGGCACCGGGTTCTACCGCGACGGGTTCGGCAGCCGGCAGATGCGCTTGTCGTTCTGCTACCCGACACCGGAGCGGATCCGCGAGGGCGTCCGACGGCTGGCCAACACGCTGACCGAGGAGATGGAGCTGGTCCGCACCTTCGGCACGGTGCCCCAGCGCAGCGTCCCGGGCCCGCAGGTTCCGTCTCCCGACACCGCGTAGAGTTTTCGCCGAATCCTGGCCCGAAATCCAAACAGTCCACTGTGCACCAGGAGTCCTCCTGAGCACAGTGGACTACTACTTTCCAGGGGTGTGTTGAGTGTCTGATCGCTGGGTTGCCGTGCTCGCAGGGGGGCTGTCGCACGAGCGCGAGGTGTCGCTGCGCTCCGGGCGCCGATTGTCCGCCGCACTGCGTTCGGTCGGCATGACCGTGGCGGAGTGGGATGCCGACGCCCGGCTGCTGTCCCGCATCGAACAGGAGCGCCCCGACGCGGTCGTGGTCGCCCTGCACGGCGGGGAAGGGGAGAACGGCGCGGTGCAGGCCGTGCTGGACATGGTCGGTGTCCCGTACGTGGGCACCGGCCCGCATGCTTGCCGCCGGGCCTGGGACAAGCCGACCGCCAAGGCCGAACTGGCGCGCTCCGGGCTTGCCACGCCGGACTGGGTTGCGTTGCCGCATGCAACGTTCCGCGAGCTCGGCGCGCAGGCCGTGCTGGACGCGCTCGTGGCCAAGCTCGGGCTGCCGTTGATGCTCAAGCCGGACCAGGGCGGGTCGGCGCTGGGCGCGCACATGGTGCGCGACGCCGCCGAGCTCCCCGCGGCGATGGTGGGCGCGCTGTCCTACGGCGACGCGGTGCTCGTCGAGCAGTTCGTCCAGGGGACCGAGGTGGCGATCACCGTCATCGACGGGCCGGATGGACCGGAGGCGTTGCCCGCGGTGCAGATCGAGCCGGCGAACGGGGTTTACGACTACACCGCCCGCTACACCGCCGGGCTCACCAGTTACCACGCACCCGCCGAGGTCCCGGCCGAAGCCGCCGCCGCCGCGGGCGAGCTGGCGATCGCCGCACACCGACTGCTCGGGCTCCGCGACGTCTCGCGGACGGACGCGATCATCGACCGGGACGGGACGCCGCACTTCCTGGAAGTCAACGTGTCGCCCGGACTGACCGAGACCTCGCTGCTGCCGATGGCGGTCGAGGCCGCCGGGCGGTCACTGGGGGAGGTCTTCGCGACGCTCGTCGAGCGGGCGATCGCGCGATCGCGGTGATCCGCTGTTTCACGTGAAACAAGGGGGCCGGTCTCCGACGAGACCGGCCCCCTTCTTGTCGCAAGCGAGAGCTATGAGCACCCTTGGCCCTTAACTACTGTCTGCGATTTTCAACTACCAAAAGTCATCGTCACCGTGACGAAAGGCCCCGGCATCATTGATCATGGATCTCGCGGTCCTGATTAATCAAGATCAACTCCACCAGCCGCTCAAGATCGTCAACCGACCCGAATTCGACGACGATCCGCCCCTTCCGCTTGCCGCGCTCCACCTTGACGGTGGTGTCGAAGTGGTTCGACAGCCGGTCCGCCAACCGATCGAAGCCGGGGGCCTCGATCGGCTTCTTCGCCGCCCTCTTCTTCCGCGGCGCCTCCGACTTGATCAGCTTGACCTGCTCCTCGGTCGTGCGGACCGACAAGCCCTCCGCGACGATCCGCTTCGCGAGGTCTTCCTGCTGCTCGACGTCCTCCAGGCCCAACAGGGCGCGGGCGTGCCCGGCCGACAGCACCCCGACCGCCACCCGCCGCTGCACCTCCAGCGGCAGCCGCATCAGGCGGATCGTGTTTGTGACGACCGAGCGACTGCGGCCGATGCGGTCGGCCAGCTCGTCGTGGGTCACGCCGAACTCGTCCAGCAGCTGCTGGTAGGCCGCCGCCTCCTCCAGGGGGTTCAGCTGCACCCGGTGGATGTTTTCCAGCAGCGCGTCCCGGAGCATCGCGTCGTCCTGCGTCCTGCGGACGATCGCGGGGATGACCTTCAGCCCTGCCAGCTGGGAGGCACGCCACCGGCGCTCACCCATGATCAGCTCGAACTTATCGGCACCCAGCTCCCGCACCACGATCGGCTGCAGCAGCCCGAACTCGCGGATCGAGTGCTCCAGCTCGTGCAGCGCGGACTCTTCGAAGACCTGCCGGGGCTGTTTCGGGTTGGCCACGATCGAGTCGATGGGAATCTCGCGGTACACCGCGCCCGCCACGGAACCGCCGGTTTCACGTGAAACATCGGGCCCGGACCGGTTGCCGAACGACTTACGCAGGGCCGGGCTGCTCTGCAATGCCACGCCGTCGGCACCCGCCGGGGGAGCGCCTGCCGGGGGACCGCTGGGGATCAGCGCGGCGATGCCGCGGCCAAGACCACCTCGACGCTCGGTCATGCTGTCTTCCTCTCAGCACCCCGCTCGGCGATCTCCCGAGCGGCGTCCAGGTAGCTCATCGACCCGCGCGAGCCCGGGTCGTACGTCAGCACCGTCTGGCCGAAGCCGGGGGCCTCGGAGATCTTCACGCTCCGCGGGATGACCGTCCGCAGCGCCAGGTCCCCGAAGTGGCCGCGTACCTCGGCGGCGACCTGGTCCGCCAGCTTGGTGCGTCCGTCGTACATGGTCAACAGGATCGTCGACACCCAGAGCGCGGGGTTGAGGTGCGCCTGCACCAGCTCGATATTGCGCAGCAGCTGGCCCAGCCCCTCCAGCGCGTAGTACTCGCACTGGATCGGGATCAGCACCTCGTTCGCGGCGACCAACGCGTTCACCGTGAGCAGCCCCAGCGACGGCGGGCAGTCGATGAGGACGTAGTCGGGTGCGAGCTGGTCCACCACCTCGGAGTTCAGCGCCTCCTTCAGCCGACCCTCGCGCGCCACCATGGTGACGAGCTCGATCTCCGAGCCCGCCAGGTCGATCGTCGCCGGCACGCACCACAGGTTCTTCGACTGGGTACTTTGCGCCGCCGCGTCGGCGATGCTGATCTCACCGAGCAGCACCTCGTACACCGACGGGACGCCGGAGCGGTGCTCGACGCCCAGCGCGGTGCTCGCGTTGCCCTGCGGGTCGAGGTCGATGACCAACACGTTGAGCCCATGCAGCGCCAGCCCGGCCGCGAGGTTCACCGTGCTCGTCGTCTTGCCGACGCCGCCCTTCTGGTTGGCCACGGTCATGATCCGCCGATTGGTGGGGCGGGGGAGTTCCAGGGTCTCCGGGTGCAGCACCCGGGTCGCCCGCTGGGCCTCCTCCATGATCGGGGTCCAGCCGATGTCGTCCTTGCCGAAGCTGCTCATCGACGACTCGCCTCCCGGCCCGGAGGGGAACCGAAGCCCGCCCATTGCACGCCCCCTCGTTTCACGTGAAACACGACCCGCTCCGTTTGACTCCGGATTCACCGTCCACGATCCTTTCTCGTTCGACGTGCACCGTCACGACGCCGACCGGACGCATTTCGGGTCGCCGCGACCCGCTCCACCACGACGACGGTCGTCGGCACCTCGATCACACCGACACCACACGAAACCACTTCGCCGCGACCGCCGCCGACCGCAGCGATCGCCGCCGCATCCCGTTCGAGTTCCTCCGCCGCGCTCTCGCCCTTCATGGCGAGCAGCCGGCCCCCGGTCCGAAGCAGCGGAAGGCACCACTTCGCGAGCCGTTCCATCGGCGCCACGGCACGCGCGGTCACGACGTCCTGATCGGCCAGCCGTTCGCGCACCGGGCCCTCCTCGGCACGTCCACGCACCACCTCGACGGTGAGCGCCAACTCGGTGATGACTTCCTGCAACCACGTCACCCGTCGAGCCATCGGCTCCAACAGGGTCAAGTTCAGATCCGGGCGGGCGATCGCCAACGGGATGCCCGGCAACCCCGCCCCAGAGCCTACGTCCAACACCCGGCAATTCGGTGGCAGCAACTCCGCAATCACCGCAGAGTTCAATAAATGTCTTTCCCAGAGCCGGTCCAGTTCGCGCGGACCGATCAGACCGCGGCGGATTCCGTGCTCCTGGAGCAACTCGACGAAGCGTTCCGCCAACGCCAACCGCTCGCCGAATACGACCCGCGCCTCGGATGGCGCACCTCCGGTCAAAGCATTCACCCCGTGTCGATGTTTCACGTGGAACCAGGTGTGTTCACCTAAGCCTGCCGGATCGCAATCCGCAGTCACACGGCAACCCGCGTTTCACGTGAAACCTCCTTGGGGGAATCGGCTCAACGCGCGTGGCGATGCGGGCGGCGCAACCACAGGCGCCGCCCGGACTCCAGATCCCCGGTTCGCGCAATTACAACAGGACGTAACGGCTTACTCGCCAGGCGACGTCTGAGAACCCGCGACAGCGCGGGCGCTACTTCGAGGAAGCGAACGCATCGAGGTCTCGTCCAACCGCCGCGTTTCACGTGGAACACGGGCCGGAATAGGACGGTGCCCCCGCCGGTCCGAGGATCGACGGGGGCACCGGTGGGGTAGCAGTCAGCTCTTGAAGACGACGACCTTGCGGTTGGGCTCTTCGCCTTCGCTCTCGCTGTGCACGCCGTCGACGGCCGCAACGGCGTCGTGGATGATCTTCCGCTCGAACGGCGTCATCGGGCGCAACCGCGCCTCCTTGCCGGTCTCCAGCACGCTCTCCGCAGTCGAGCGCCCGAGCTCGGTCAGCTCCTGCCGGCGGCCCGCCCGCCAGCCCGCGACGTCCAGCATCAGCCGGCTGCGGACACCGGTCTCCTGCTGCACCGCCAGCCGGGTCAGCTCCTGCAGCGCCTCCAGTACCTGGCCGCGTCCGCCGACCAGCTTCTCCAGATCGTCGCCGCCGTCGATGCTCACCACCGCGCGACCCGCCTCGACGTCCAGGTCGATGTCCCCGTCGTAGTCCAGCAGGTCGAGTAGCCGCTCCAGGTAGTCACCCGCGATGTCGCCCTCCTGCACCAGGAGAGCTTCGGTGTTCGACACCTCGGACTTTTCAGTCTCGGTGTTCTCGGTGCTGTCGGTCTGGGGCTCGGCCGGGGACGGGCTCGACTCCTGCACGGTTTCGGACACTGGGTGTCTCCTCTCCAGGGTTCGCGACGGACTCAGCGGGACTCGCCCGGCTTGTCCGCGTCGCGAGAACGGTCTTCGATCACCCCGGGGATCTCACCGGGTTGGTCCTTGGCCGCCGGGTCCGCGGCCCGCGTGGTTTCCGTCTCCACCGCAGTGGATTCGACGACCACGGGCGCGCCGGTCAGCGCAGCCTCCTCGTGGTCGATCCGGCGGTACACCACGCGCTGCTGACCCAGCGTCCAGAAGTTGTTGGCCAGCCAGTAGATGAGAATGGCCAGCGGCAGGAACGGACCGCCGATGATCGCGAACATCGGGAAGATCCACAGCGTCATCCGGTTCATGATCGCCGTCTGCGGGTTGGCCGCCGCATCGGCGGTCTGCCGCTGCACCGAGTGGCGCGCGGTGAAGTGCGTGGCGATCGCGGCGGCGATCATCAGCGGCACACCGACCAGCATCATTTCCACACGGTCGGTGCCGAACGTCGCGAGCACCTCGGGGGTCTGGCTGATGGTGTTCGACAACTTCGCGCCGAACAGATCGGCCGCCACGAACGAGGCCACGTCGTCGGCGTTGAAGATGTAGTTCGACGGTGCGCCCGGTTTGAACCCGTTGAGCACGTGGAAGAGCCCGATGAACACCGGGACCTGCACCAGCATCGGCAGGCAGCCGCTGATCGGGTTGAAGCCCTGCTCGGCCTGCATCTTCTGCATCTCGGCGGCCAGCTTCTGCCGGTCGTCGCCGTACTTGGCCTGCAGCGCTCGGATCTGCGGCGCGAACTCCTGCATCTTCTTCATCGACCGCACCTGGTGCACGAACGGCTTGAACAGCAGCGCGCGCAGCGTGAAGACGAGGAAGATCACCGCCAGCGCCCAGGCGTAGCCGCTGGCCGGATCAAGCACGAAGCCGAACACCTTGTGCCAGAACCAGAGGATGGCCGACACCGGGTAATAGATGAAGTCCAGCACGCGGGCTACTCCTCGGCAGGTTTCTCGGGTACGCGGCCACCAACGGGGTCGCCCGCCGCGGACCGCTCACGGGGCGGTGGAACGGGGTCCAGGCCTCCAGGGTGCCAGGGGCCGCAGCGCAGCAACCTGCGCAGGGTCAACCAGCCACCGCGGAACAGGCCGTGGACGGTGAGCGCCTCGACCGCGTACGTGCTGCAACTCGGGTAAAACCGGCACGACGGCGGCAGCAGCGGGGAGATCACCTTGCGGTAGACGTGCACCGGACCGAGCAGCACCCAGGCGAGCGGGCCCGGGCGCCGAGCAGGGGCGCGGAGCCTGTCGTCGTGGCGCTCGTCCGAAGCCATCACCTGGAACCCGTCGCCGGAACATCGGGGGAGAGGACGCGGAGCTTGCGCAGCGCCACGTCGAGATCCGCACCGAGCTCGCGGCTGGACGCACCTGCCGCGGGCGGCAGGGCGCGGACCACCACCAGTGTGCCAGCGGGCAACGCCGGCAGGAGGTCGCGCATCAGGTGCCGGAGGCGGCGGGTGACCCGGTGCCGGACGACGGCCGTCCCCACGGCCTTGCTCACGACAAAACCCACCCGGGTCGAGACATCCGAATTCCGGGTGGGTGCCGTTTTCGCCTCGGCTTCCGGCAAGGCCTCGCCGGTGTGGTGCGGGCCGAGGTCCCGAGCCTGGTCCGGACGCAGCACGTGGACCACCAGGCGGGACCGGCCGACCCGGCGACCACGACGGACCACCAGGCGGAACTCCTGGTTCTTGGTCAGCCTGGCTGCCGCGGGAAGCACGGCCGGACGCGATCAGGCAGTCAGCTGCGCGCGACCCCGGCGACGGCGCGAGGCCACGATGGCCCGGCCGGCCCGAGTGCGCATGCGCAGCCGGAACCCGTGCTTCCTGGCACGGCGGCGGTTGTTCGGCTGGAAAGTGCGCTTGCCCTTGCTCACGGTCGGATCTCCCGGTTACTACAGGCACCGATGGCCACGGTGAACCACGGTTCGGTCAAGGTGTCCCTGTTTCGCGAGCCGCAGTCGCTGGCCGTGCGGCGATCGGCGAACACCGAGCGGTGCACGGCGCCGGAATCTCGGCGCAGCGACATGCCCGCTCAGGAAGCGGGGGACTGTACGAGAGTACGCAGTGGCAGCGGAGGACGCTGAACCGGGGTCGCCAACCGGCGACGATCACCGGGCACAACCGCCGCACCGGTGGCCACCAGGCTGCCACATCCCGATCTTCGCGGCATCTCCGGGAGTCGCTTGTGACGCGGGCGCGACCTTGTTAGCGTGCCCCCCTGCGATGCGCGGACCGGTGTGTGGGAGCACCGGTCTTCGGTGGGCACCTGACCTCGATCGCAGCGGTACAGCCGCCCCAGGAAGGATCACCGGAGCGGCCTGCCGTACCTTCATACACAAGTTGTGGACAACTCTGTGGACACCTGCTCGAACAGGTGTCCACTTGAGTATTGCCCCACCGTCCCGTGACACCGCCCGCGCCCGAGCACCGTGGGAGCCTGGCCCGGGACCGCACCGGGGGCTTCGCGAGCGAGGGGAGGGGAGCAAGGCGGTGTCCGACCACCAAGCCGATCTCGTTCGAGTTTGGGATGAGGTGGTGCAGGAGCTGTCTTCCGGCACGCTCTCGCCTCAGCAACGCGCCTGGATGCGGGTGACCCGACCGATCGGGCTGCTGGACGGTACCGCGCTGCTCGCCGCGCCGAGCGACTTCGCCAAGGAAGCCATCGAGCGCGCGCTGCGCGACCCGATCACCGACGCGCTTTCCCGCCGGCTCGGCCGCGCCGTGTCGCTGGCGGTGAAGGTGGACACCGCCGTTCCCGCGCCCACCCGCCCGGTCGCGGCACCCGCGTCGGTCGATTCCTGGTCCGGCCGCGGTCCCGGTACTCCGACCGGTGCCGATCACTCCGGGCATCCGTTCGTCTCCGCGCCTGGCTTCGGGCGGGGGCCCGAAGCTTTCGGGAACACCGCGCACACCGGCTCGATCAGCGGGCCCGTCCCCGGTCCGGTGCCTGGTTCGGTGCCCGACGCCGGAGGGCGGCACGCGGCACCGGACAAGCACCCCGGGATCGACTTCTCGACGGCCGAGTTCAAATGGCCCAACGGCGAGGTTCCGTCGTTGTTGGATGCCGACGGCGACGGCGAAACCGACGAGCCGGAGAGCGCGGCGACCGAGCCGGAAGCCGACGAGTCCGCCAACGAGATCTGGCCGACCTTCGGCCGCGCCGGACAACCGGGCGAGCCGCACCAGGGCCAGCCGTTCACCGCGCCGAAGCACGCGCCGCCGACCTCGCAGACCCGGCTGAACGCGAAGTACACCTTCGACACGTTCGTCATCGGCTCCTCGAACCGCTTCGCGCACGCCGCCGCCGTCGCCGCGGCGGAAGCACCGGCCCGCGCGTACAACCCGCTGTTCATCTGGGGCGAGTCCGGGCTCGGAAAGACGCACCTGCTGCACGCGGTCGGCCACTACGCCCAGCGGCTGTTCCCCGGGATGCGCGTCCGCTACGTGTCCACCGAGGAATTCACCAACGACTTCATCAACTCGCTGCGCGACGACCGGCAGGTGGCGTTCCAGCGCCGGTACCGCGACGTCGACGTGCTGCTGGTGGACGACATCCAGTTCTTGGAGGGCAAGGAAGGAACCCAGGAGGAGTTCTTCCACACCTTCAACACGCTGCACAATTCGAACAAGCAGATCGTGGTGTCCTCGGACCGGCCGCCGAAGGGGCTGCGCACCCTGGAGGACCGGCTGCGCACCCGGTTCGAGTGGGGCCTGATCACCGACATCCAGCCGCCGGAGCTGGAGACGCGGATCGCGATCCTTCGCAAGAAAGCCGCCCAGGACCGGATGAATGCGCCGGCCGACGTGCTGGAGTTCATCGCGTCCCGGATCGAGCGCAACATCCGCGAGCTGGAGGGGGCGCTGATCCGGGTCACCGCGTTCGCGTCGCTGAACCGGCAGCCGGTCGACCTGCAGCTGGCGGAGATCGTGCTGCGCGACCTGATCCCGGACTCGCAGACCCCGGAGATCACCCCGCCGACGATCATGGCGGTGACAGCGGACTACTTCAGCGTGACCATCGACGACCTGTGCGGCCCGGGCAAGACGAAGGCGCTGGCGCAGGCCCGCCAGATCGCGATGTACCTGTGCCGGGAGCTGACCGACTCGTCGCTGCCGAAGATCGGCCAGTACTTCGGCGGCCGCGACCACACGACGGTGATGTACGCGGATAAGAAGATCCGCAAGGAGATGGCCGAGCGGCGCCGCGTCTACGAGCACGTCCAAGAGCTCACGGCCAGAATCAAGCAGCAGTCCCGCTGACCTCTCAAAGGAAACCGGGGGCGTCCCTGCGCGCCTTCGCTGCTTGCCTGATGCCGCGGTGCTGTTGAGAAGTTCGAGGTCAGAAGGGTCGGGCCGCTCAGATGGCCGCTGCGGGGCCATCTCGGGGCCCCCGGTGTGATTCCTTCGCCTCTCGCGGCGAATCTTTCTGCTGACCCCGCCCGGCGCGAGCCACCCCCTTTAGCAGAAAGCTCTCCCGTAGCTGCCCGTGGGGAATCATTCCGGCCGCGCGCCGTCGGGCCCGGAGCGGGGCTCCGCCTGATCGTTGGCCGCTGCGCGATTCGCGGCGCGCGCCGGACGTCCCGGGGTCCGCCGGGGACGTCGAGAGGTTTCTGTTGGACCACCCGGCTCGCATCAGACCGCCCCGACAGAAAACTTCGGGCCGCTTCGCGGACCGCCGGAGCCCGGGATGCGCGCGCATCGAAGGCTGTGAACCGCCCGCGGGGCGCGGGCCCGGACAGCAAACCACCACGTTCCGAGGTTGATCAAGCGCGCTCCGCACTCGCGAAGGGAGCTGGCGCGCCGAATTTTCCTGAGGGCCCGGGTGGTCTTCGCCTCACCCCATCGATAAAAAAGTCCGCCATGTCAGCGGCGAGGCCCGAGTTATCCACAGATTCTTCATCCCCAGGCCTGACCTGGAGTTTTCCCCAATTCATCCACAAGCTGTGCACAAGCTGGAGCAAGCTGCCCACAGAGCGGAGCCCAGTTGACCACAACGCTTTCACAGCTTTGCCCACAACCTGATCGGTGGACGAGCCCAAAACCAACAGGGGCTGGGTATAACCGGGCCGAAAGCTGTGGATGGAACTGTGGACAACTCGGGGTGGTTGTGGATAAACCGAGGTGGGGCAGAAGTTGTCCACAACCCGGACGTCGTAGTCCCCAGTTACATCCCGTGTTCATCCACAACCGACCACGCCGTCCGACCAGCCCAAACGACACTTGTCCCCACAACTCACAGCCCTTACTACTACTACGGTCTTTTCTTCTCTTTGAAGAAAAAAGAAAAAGAGAAGAAGGCTCGGTGGATAAGTGGACAACTCGGCCTGGACCGCCAGGACGGCAGCACGAACTGCCCGGACCCGGATGCGGAGATCGCGGCGCACGCTCTACGGTGGAACTCCTGCGGAGGCCGCCGGCGTGAACTCCGGGTCGAGCTCGAGCCGACTTCGCGTGCACGGCGCTCGTGGGGGACCGCTTCGTCCTCGTTACGAGGGGCGCGGGGCACACCGACTACACCGACCCGATGAGCTGCGCTCCAGCTCTACACAGTTCTCCGGCAGCCGAGCCACGGCTGGAACCGAAAGGACACCCATGAAGATCCGCGTGGAACGTGACGGTCTCGCCGACGCCGTCGCCTGGGTCGCGCGCAGCCTGCCGTCGCGCCCACCGGTTCCGGTGCTGGGCGGAGTGCTGCTCGACGCGAGCTCCGGGGAGGCGCTGACCATCTCCGGGTTCGACTACGAGGTCTCGGCGCAGGTCACCATCGACGCCTCGATCGACGCCAGCGGACGCACCCTCGTTTCCGGGCGGTTGCTGGCAGACATCACCAAGGCGCTCCCGGCCCGCCCGGTCGAGATCACCGTCGACGGCTCTCGCGTCACCATCACCTGCGGCAGCTCGCGGTTCAGCCTGCCGACCATGCCGGTCGAGGACTACCCCGAACTGCCCGCGATGCCCGAGCACGCCGGTTCGGTTCCGGGCGATCTGTTCAGCGAGGCCGTCGGCCAGGTCGCGGTGGCGTCCGGCAAGGACGACACGCTGCCGATGCTCACCGGCATCCGGATGGAGATCAACAACGACAAGCTGACCATGGTCGCCACCGACCGGTTCCGCTTGGCGATGCGCGAGATCACCTGGGAGCCGGGCACCTCGATGGAGGACACCGCGGTGCTCGTCCCGGCCAAGACCCTTGCCGACTCGGCGAAGACGCTGGGCACCGGCGGCGGCAAGGTGGAGATCTCGCTGGCCTCCGGCGACGGCCTGCTCGGCCTGTCCGGGATGGCGCGCCGCAACACCACCCGGCTGCTGGACGCGGAGTTCCCGAAGTACCGGCAGCTGCTGCCCGCCGAGAGCGCCGTGACCGCTGACGTCGACGTCGCCCCGCTCGTCGAGGCGATCAAGCGCGTCTCGCTGGTCGCCGAGCGCGGCACCCAGGTGCGCCTGGAGTTCTCCGACCGGCTGCTGCGGCTGACCGCCGGCGGTGACGACGAGGGCAGCGCCGAGGAAGAGCTCGCGATCGAGCTGGTCGGCGAGCCGCTGACCATCGCGTTCAACCCGGCCTACCTGCTCGACGGGCTCGGCGCGATGAAGACCGAGCGCGCCCAGCTGCAGTTCACCACCGCCAACCGCCCGGCCCTCATCAAGCCGGTCGGGGAGGATGGCGAAGTGGCGGAGGGCTACCTCTACCTCCTGATGCCGGTCCGCCTTCCTGGCTGACCTGGGTCACATCCGGCGCACTGCCCGACCGGAGCCGCGAACGCCGATGGCTAGGCTCCGGTCGGATCGATTCAGCTGGTGGTCTTCACCCCGCGGCCGGCCATCCGCGCCGACCAACCAGTCGATACACAGCTCGCAGAGGGAGATCCGGTGCAACTCGGACTTGTCGGTCTCGGCCGAATGGGTTTCAACATGCGTGAGCGGCTGCGCGCCGCCGGTCACGACATCGTCGGTTACGACCGCAACCCGGACGTCAGCGATGTCGCTTCCATCGCGGAGCTGGTGCAGAAGCTGGCCGGCCCGCGGATCGTCTGGATCATGGTGCCGCACGGCGACCCGACCCGGCAGACCGTCGAGGAGCTGGCCGGGCTGCTGTCGTCCGGCGACCTGGTGATCGAGGGCGGCAACTCGAAGTTCACCGATGACCAGGCCAACGCGGCGCTGCTCGCCGAGCGCGGGATCAAGTACGTCGACGTCGGGGTTTCCGGCGGCGTGTGGGGTGCCAAGAACGGTTACGGCCTGATGGCCGGTGGCGACGCCGAGGACATCGAGCGCGCCATGCCGATCTTCGACGCGCTGCGCCCGGAAGGCCCGCGCGAGGAAGGCTTCGCACACTCCGGCCCGGTGGGTGCCGGGCACTACGCGAAGATGGTGCACAACGGCATCGAGTACGGCCTGATGCAGGCCTACGCCGAGGGCTTCGAGCTGCTGTCGGCGTCGGACGTGGTCACTAACGTGCCGGAGACGATCAAGGCGTGGAGCCGCGGCACGGTGGTCCGCTCCTGGCTGCTGGACCTGCTGGTCCGCGCGCTGGAGGAGGACCCGGAGCTGGCCGAGCTGCGCGGCTACGTCAACGACTCCGGCGAGGGTCGGTGGACCGTCGAGGAGTCGATCAACAACGCCGTGCCCACGCCGGTGATCACCGCCTCGCTGTTCGCGCGGTTCGCCTCGCGCCAGGAGGACTCCCCGGCCATGAAGGCGGTCGCGGCGCTGCGCAACCAGTTCGGCGGCCACGCCGTGGAGAAGACCGAGGACTGACCGGGGCCCGGAAGCGGTGTTGCTTTGCCGACAAATCAACACCGCCGACCGTCGTCGCTGTTTCCGCAGGTCAGGTGTCTTGAGTACGTTGAGGTGCGGTAGCGACTCAACGCACCAGGCAGCTACCAGGAAAACCCGCCCCAGGGAGCACCGCCGCCCGCCGTCCTGGCGATTTGTCGACAAATCGCCAGGGCGACAAAGGCGTCGAATCCGCGAATTCGGCGACCGGGCGGACGACCGAACAAAGCTGCGAATAAGTTGGATCGCCGTGTACGTCCGTCATCTGCAAGTGACCGACTTCCGGTCGTGGCCGCACGCCGACCTGGACCTGGAGCCGGGCATCACCGTGCTGCTCGGGGCCAATGGGCAGGGCAAGACCAACCTGGTCGAGGCGATCGGCTACGCCGCGACCCTCGGCTCGCACCGCGTGTCCACCGATGCCCCGCTGGTCCGCGACGGCGCGGCGCGCGCGGTCGTGCGGACCGCCGTGGTCAACAGCGGGCGCGAGCTGCTGGTCGAGCTGGAGATCACGCCCGGCAAGGCCAACCGGGCGCGGATCAACCGCGGTGCCGTCGCCAGGCCTCGCGACGTGCTCGGCATCCTGCGCACCGTGCTGTTCGCACCGGAGGACCTCGCGATCGTGCGCGGTGATCCGGGCGAGCGCCGCCGGTTCCTCGACGACCTGCTGGTCACGCGGTCACCCCGGTACGCGGGTATCCGCTCGGACTACGACCGGGTGCTCAAGCAGCGCAGCGCTCTGCTCAAGTCCGCGGGCGCGGCGCGCAAGGGCGGCGGCTCGGCGGACCTGCGCACGCTGGAGGCGTGGGATGGCCACCTGGCCCGCTTCGGTGCCGAGCTGCTGGCGGGTCGGCTCGACCTGGTCGCTGCCATCGCACCCCACGTGACCAGCGCATATGCCAACGTCGCGGCGACCGATGAGGCGACCGTGCCGTCCGGTCGGGTGGCCGACGTCCGCTACCGCAGCAGCCTCGGCGAGTCGCTGCCCGAGGGCTACGGCGCGCCGCTGGGCAAGGCCGCCGACCCGGCGGAACTGGAAGCGGCCCTGCTCGCCGAGCTGGAGCGGGTCCGGCCGCAGGAGATCGACCGCGGCGTGTCGCTGGTCGGGCCGCATCGCGACGACCTGGAACTGCTGCTCGGCGACCTGCCCGCGAAGGGCTACGCGAGTCACGGCGAATCTTGGTCGTTCGTGCTGGCGTTGCGGCTGGCCTCCTACCACCTGCTCACCGAGGATGGCGCCGAGCCGGTGTTGATCCTGGACGACGTCTTCGCCGAGCTCGACCGCCGCCGCCGGGCCCGGCTGGCCGACCTGGTGGCCGGGGCCGAGCAGGTGCTGGTGACCGCGGCGGTGCCGGAGGACGTTCCGCCGGAGCTCACCGGTGCCCGATTCGACGTCCGGGAAGGCGAGGTGCGACGTGCCGTATAACCGTTCGCAGTCGTCAAGTAAACCCAGAGTGATCGCCGTGGCCGGAAACACCACAGGTTTGCCCACATCTGGGGATAACTCTGTGGATGGTGTGGATAACTCGGTGCCATCAACAGGACCATCGACAGCGGTCCCGGTGGATACCGGGACGTCGCCGGTCGGGTCCGACGGGGCCGCGCTGTCCGGTCCCGACCTCGCCCGGGCCGCCCTGCAGGCCGCCCGGGAGCAGTCCGCGGCCCGTCGGCGCGACGGCAAGAAGAAGGGTGGCGCGGTCCGGACGCGCCGCCGTCGTGGCTGGTCCGGGCCCCGCCCGGACGACCGCGATCCGCAGCCGCTGGGTCGGCTGGCCGCCCGGATCGCCAGCGAGCGCGGCTGGACCGAGCACCTCTCCGGCGGCCAGGTCTTCGCGAAGTGGGCGTCCCTGGTCGGCGGCGACGTGGCCGAGCACACCAAGCCGGTGGCGCTGAAGGACGGCGAGCTCACCGTCCAGGCCCAATCCACCGCGTGGGCCACGCAGCTGCGCCTGCTCCAGCGCCAGATCCTGAAGCGGATCAGCGACGGCGTCGGCCGCGACGTGGTGCGCCGCATCAAGGTGCAGGGCCCGGCCGCGCCGAGCTGGCGGCACGGCCCCAGGCATATTCCCGGGCGTGGCCCGCGCGACACCTACGGCTAGTAGCCTGCCGATACGCGCTCGCCGCCGGCCCGCGCGGGCCGCGGCCCCCAGGCGCGGTGGGGCGAATGGCGGGTCGCGCCGAGGAGCAGACCCGCGGGCCGGTCCACCGCCGGATCGGCAAGCGGCCGATCGCCACCGAGATCCCCCGGCAGCCTCTCGAGGCTCTCGGATGGTGGATTGATTCGAGTTCTCCGCCCTGTGAGGAAGTCAGGGGTGTCCTTGCCCTACTTCTGTCGCGGGGGGCCAGTAGAATCAGTTCGGGGTGTGGCCGACGCCTTCGACCGATGTGATCGTCGAGGCGCTGGGCGACGGCATGCATCAGGGTGCGACGCCGACAGACGAGTCGCCCCGAAATGGTCTGCGGTGCGGGACAGGGCGTGTTTTCGAACCGGCACCGGCCAACCTGACAGCACAGTCGGCTCAAGGAGAAATCGAGGCCCGTGGCACCGAAGAAGAGCGAATACAACGCTTCATCCATCACCGTTCTTGAGGGCCTTGAGGCCGTCCGCAAGCGTCCCGGCATGTACATCGGTTCGACCGGCGAACGCGGCCTGCACCACTTGGTGCAGGAAGTCGTGGACAACTCCGTCGACGAGGCGATGGCCGGCTACGCCACCAGGGTCGAGGTCACCCTGCTCGCCGACGGCGGCGTGCGCGTCGTCGACGACGGCCGCGGCATCCCTGTTGACATCCACCCGGTGGAGAAAAAGCCGACCCTCGAAGTCGTGCTCACCGTGCTGCACGCGGGCGGCAAGTTCGGTGGCGACTCCTACGCGGTCTCCGGCGGTCTGCACGGCGTGGGCGTATCGGTGGTCAACGCGCTGTCCACGGCGCTGGAGGCGGAGATCCACCGAGAGGGCTACGTGTGGCGGCAGCGCTACGAGGACTCCAAGCCCGTCGCCGACGTCGAGCGCGGCGAGCGCACCGACAAGACCGGCACCACCATCACCTTCTGGGCCGATCCGACGATCTTCGAAACCACCAGGTACAACGCCGAAACCATCTCCCGCCGCCTGCAGGAGATGGCGTTCCTGAACAAGGGCCTGACCATCGTCCTGCGCGACGAGCGCGCCGCCGAAGAGGACGAGGCCGGCGAGGACGCCAGCGGCACCACCGCCCGCGCCACCGAGCGCACCTTCCACTATCCGGGCGGCCTGGAAGACTTCGTCCGCCACATCAACGCCACCAAGGAACCCATCCACAAGAAGGTGGTGTCCTTCAACGCCTCCAGCAAGGACTACGAGCTGGAGATCGCGATGCAGTGGAACTCCGGCTATAACCAGTCGGTCTACACCTTCGCGAACACCATCAACACGCACGAGGGCGGCACCCACGAGGAAGGCTTCCGGTCGGCGCTGACCCGCGTGGTCAACAGCTACGCCAAGGACAAGAAGCTGCTCAAGGAGAAGGACGGCAGCCTCACCGGCGACGACGTCCGCGAGGGCCTAGCCGCGATCGTGTCCGTGAAGGTCCGCGAGCCCCAGTTCGAGGGCCAGACCAAGACCAAGCTCGGCAACACCGAGGTCAAGTCGTTCGTGCAGACCACCGCCTTCGAGTGGCTCACCGACTGGTTCGAGCGCAACCCCGCCGAGGCCAAGGTGATCGTCAACAAGGCGGTGTCCTCGGCGCAGGCGCGGATGGCCGCGCGCAAGGCCAAGGAGCTGGTGCGCCGCAAGAGCGCGATGGACATCGGCGGCCTGCCGGGCAAGCTGAAGGACTGCCAGTCCAACAGCCCGGAGGAGTGCGAGCTCTACGTCGTGGAGGGCGACTCCGCGGGCGGCTCCGCGAAGGAAGGACGCGAGTCGCGGTTCCAGGCGATCTTGCCGCTGCGCGGCAAGATCATCAACGTGGAGAAGTCGCGGATCGACAAGGTCCTCAAGAACAACGAGGTCCAGGCGATCATCACCGCGCTGGGCACCGGCATCCACGACGAGTTCGACCTGTCCAAGCTGCGTTACCACAAGATCGTGCTGATGGCCGACGCCGACGTCGACGGCCAGCACATCCGCACCCTGCTGCTGACCCTGCTGTTCCGGTTCATGCGGCCGCTGATCGAGAACGGCCACGTGTTCCTCGCGCAGCCGCCGCTGTACAAGATCAAGTGGCCGCGGTCGGAGCCGGAGTACGCCTACAGCGACAAGGAGCGCGACGCGCTGCTGGCACAGGGTGCGGCAGCCGGCCGCAAGCTGCCCAAGGACGACGGCATCCAGCGCTACAAGGGTCTCGGCGAGATGAACGCCGACGAGCTTTGGGAAACCACCATGAACCCGGAGACCCGGCTGCTGCTGCAGGTCTCGCTGGACGACGCGGCGACCGCGGACGAGCTGTTCAGCGTGCTGATGGGCGAGGACGTCGAAGCCCGGCGCTCGTTCATCACCCGCAACGCCAAGGACGCGGGTTTTCTCGACGTGTGACGCACCGCATCACTGGAGGAACGCCCATGACTCGGTTGGAGCAGCGCCCCGTCTGCAACGGAAGCGGACGAAATCCGGCCGACACGAGACACGTTTGTCCCAGCTGCGGTGACTCAGGTGAAGGGCGCTGACATCCGACCCCCGAAAGGAATCTCAAGTCGTGACTGAAATCCTGCCGCCGGAACACGGCCGGATCGAGCCGGTCGACATCCAGCAGGAGATGCAGAATTCCTACATCAACTACGCGATGAGCGTCATCGTCGCGCGCGCCCTGCCGGACGTGCGCGACGGTCTCAAGCCGGTTCACCGGCGCGTGCTGTATGCGATGTACGACTCGGGCTTCCGCCCGGACCGCGGGTACGTGAAGTGCTCCCGTGTCGTCGGCGACGTGATGGGCAACTACCACCCGCACGGCGACTCGGCGATCTACGACACCTTGGTCCGGCTGGCCCAGCCGTGGTCGATGCGCCATCCGCTGATCGACGGCCAGGGCAACTTCGGTTCGCCCGGCAACGACCCGGCCGCGGCCATGCGGTACACGGAGTCGAGGTTGCAGCAGTTGGCGATGCACATGCTCGCCGACATCGAAGAAGACACCGTCGACTTCGCCGACAACTACGACGGCCGCACCCAAGAGCCCACCGTGCTGCCGTCGCGGTTCCCGAACCTGCTGGTCAACGGCGGTGGCGGGATCGCGGTCGGGATGGCCACCAACATCCCGCCGCACAACCTGCGCGAGGTCGCCGAAGGCGTGGTCTGGGCGCTGGAGAACCCGGAAGCCGACGACGAACAGCTGCTCGAAGCGCTGCTCGCGCGGATCAAGGGGCCGGACTTCCCGACCCACGGGCTGATCCTCGGCACCAACGCGATCGCCGACTGCTACCGCACCGGTCGCGGCTCCATCAAGATGCGGGCCGTCGTGACCATCGAAGAGGACAACAAGGGCCGCACCACGCTGGTCGTCTCCGAGCTGCCCTACCAGGTCAACCCGGACAACCTCATCGAGAACATCGCGTCGATGCACCGGGAGGGCAAGCTCACCGGCATCTCCGACATCGCCGATGAGTCCAACAGCCGGCGCGGCATGCGGATCGTGATCACGCTCAAGCGCGACGCGATCCCGAAGGTGGTGCTGAACAACCTCTACAAGCACACCCAGCTGCAGACCACCTTCGGCGCCAACATGCTGGCCCTGGTCGACGGGGTGCCGCGCACCCTGCGGCTGGACCAGATCATCCGGTACTACGTCAAGCACCAGGTCGAGGTCATCGTCCGGCGCACCAAGTACCGGTTGAAGAAGGCCGAGGAACGCGCCCACATCCTGCGCGGTCTGGTCAAGGCGCTGGACATGCTCGACGAGGTGATCGCGCTGATCCGCCGGTCGCCCACGGTGGACGACGCGCGCACCGGGCTGATCGGGCTGCTCGACGTCGACGAGGTCCAGGCCAACGCGATCCTGGAGATGCAGCTGCGCCGCCTGGCCGCCCTGGAGCGGCAGAAGATCATCGACCAGTTGGCCGAGATCGAGCGGGAGATCGAGGACCTCAAGGACATCCTCGCCAAGCCGGAGCGGCAGCGGCAGATCATCCGCGACGAGCTGATGGAGATCGTCGACAAGTACGGCGAGGACCGGCGCACGAAGATCGTCCCGTTCGAGGGCGAGGTCTCCATGGAGGACCTCATCGCGGACGAGGACGTGGTCGTCACGATCACCCGCACTGGCTACGCCAAGCGGACGCGGACCGACCTGTACCGGGCACAGAAGCGCGGCGGCAAGGGCGTGCAGGGCGCGCAGCTGAAGCAGGACGACATCGTGTCGCACTTCTTCGTGTGCTCCACGCACGACTGGATCCTGTTCTTCACCAACAAGGGGCGCGTCTACCGGGCGAAGGCCTACGAGCTGCCGGAGGCCAACCGCACCGCGCGCGGCCAGCACGTGGCGAACCTGCTGGCGTTCCAGCCGGACGAGCAGATCGCCCAGGTCATGCAGATCAAGGACTACACCGCGGCGCCGTACCTGGTGCTGGCCACCCGCAACGGGTTGGTCAAGAAGTCCCGCCTGACCGACTTCGATTCCAACCGATCGGGTGGTCTCATCGGGATCAACCTGAAGGACGAGGACGAGCTGGTCGGCGCGGTGCTGTGCTCCGCCGATGACGACCTGCTGCTGGTGTCCGCGGAGGGCCAGTCGATCCGGTTCCACGCCACCGACGACGCGCTGCGGCCGATGGGCCGGGCCACCTCGGGCGTGCTGGGCATGCGGTTCAACGGCGGCGACGAGCTGCTGGCGATGGGCGTCGTCCGCGCCGACCGGTACGTGCTGGTGGCCACCGACGGCGGTTATGCGAAGCGCACCCCGATCGATGACTACCCGGTGCAGGGCCGCGGCGGCAAGGGCGTGCTGACTCTCCAGTACGACAACAGGCGTGGCAGGCTGGTGGGGGCACTCATCGTCGAGATCGACGACGAGCTCTACGCGATCACCTCGACCGGTGGGGTCATCCGGACCACCGCCAAGGAGGTGCGCAAGGCCGGCAGGCAGACGAAGGGGGTTCGTCTGATGAACCTGGACGAGGGGTCCGCGCTGGTGGCGATCGCGCGCAACGCCGACGAAGCCGCCGACCCGGACGCTGCGGGGCCCGAACAGCAGCAGTAAAACCGTGGGAGACCACGTCGCACACCGCCGCCGACGATCAACGAAGGATCGCTCGTGACACCTTCCGAGAAGCCGGAGCAGTCGGACCCGCAGCAGGATGCGGACCGGGCTTCGGTCAGCACCCAGACAGCCGACGACAGTGCCGCGGACGACGGCACGGAATCCGGGTCGGCTCCCGCTCAGCCGACCGCCGGAGGCAGTGGGGAAGACCTGCACGGCACCGAGACGCCGCCCCCGTGGCAACGCGCCTCGGTGACCGCGTCCGGCTCGTCCGATACACCGGTGGCCGCGGCTGCAGCCTCCGGCCCGGTCGCTGACACGCAGCACATCCCGAAGCAGGTGCAGGACCAGGAAACGGTGCGCACCAAACTGCCGCCGTCCACGCGGACGACCGTGTCGTTCACCGGCGGCGCTGCCGGTGCCGCCGGTGTGGGCGGGGCGGCCCGCGCCACAACGGCCTCGGCGCGGCGGCCGAGCCGAGGCCCGCGGCGGGCCAGCCTGCAGGTGAAGCGGCTGGACCCGTGGTCGGTGCTGAAGCTCGCCCTGGTGCTCAGCGTCGCGCTGTTCTTCGTGTGGATGATCGCCGTCGCGGTGCTCTACGGGGTGCTCGACGGCATGGGCGTGTGGGACCAGCTCAACGGCACCTTCACCGAGCTGACCCAGCCCGACAACGCGGCCAGCGAACCGCTGATCAGCGCGGGACGCGTGTTCGGGGTCGCCTCGATCATCGGCGCGATCAACATCGTGCTGGTGACCGCGCTGGCGACGGTGGCCGCGTTCATCTACAACGTGGCGGCCGACTTCGCCGGCGGCATCGAGGTCACCCTCTCCGAGCGGGAATGAACCGCTGACGTGGCGATCCCGGTCCAGCACGGGATCGCCACGTCCCGGGAGATCCGCAACGCCGACCCCCGTTTCGGGCTCCGTAAGGCGTCCTGTAGTGTTTGAACCACACCAAGGGCCTATAGCTCAGGCGGTTAGAGCGCTTCGCTGATAACGAAGAGGTCGAAGGTTCAAGTCCTTCTAGGCCCACTGGTAATCTTTCGCAAATCCGAGGAATTCTCGGGCTGCACGCCGTGCTAGGAGGCGACCGGAAGTGAAGAAGCTGCTCGCACTCGCCGCAGTTGCTGGGGTCGTTCTGTTCGTCATCCGGCGCAACCGGGCCGCGAAGGCCGAGGCCGACCTGTGGCGCGAGGCCACTGCCGAGGCCTGATCGCTGCCCACCGCTCTTGATCCGGCTCGCGGAGTCGGCAGCCATCGTGAGCGTCACCGGTCAGCGGACCTGAGTGGGGCTGCGATAGCCGGGGACGTAGCTCAATTGGCAGAGCACCGCCTTTGCAAGGCGGGGGTTAGGGGTTCGATTCCCCTCGTCTCCACGCGTCAGTTGGGTGGAGTGTGCCCACGGAAAGCGTGGGCCATTACTGCCGCGTCATTATTTTGCGGGGGCCGAGCCCCCGCAGACCCCCACGGTGTGGGGGTTTCTTTTTTGCCCGCTCCTTGGCCTTCGGAGCGTTCCCGGCCTGCTCTTGGACCAGCTCTCCGGGGGTTCTGAGCTCCAGCCTTCGGCTGTCGGAGCACTCCGGGCCCTCTTCGTTCACGGAGCTTCTGGGCGGCATTCGTCGTGCCTTCGTTCGTGGCGGGCCCTTCCCGCTCTTTGTCGGCCTTCGGCCGTGCCCTTGGGGTTGCGGGTTGTCGGCCTTCGGCTGTCGGTGTTGATGGGGTCAGCCTTCGGCTGTCGGTGGGTTTTCGGTGGGTTTTTGGGGTTCCGCTCCATACGCTGTGCTGTGTTGTTGCTCCGGTTGTGGATTGTCCTTTTTGGACATTTGGTTTCGTTGGCTTTGGTTTCGTTGTGGGTTTGGGTTTGGCCTTGTGACGTTTTTGGTTTTCGATGGGTCTTTGCGCTCCGCTGCGGTGGCCGGGTCGGTCGACGAGGGCGAATAGCAGGTGTTCCTCATGCTGCTCGGCTTCGCCGGGTGGCTGCACGGCCTGTTGACAATCCGGCGATGTCAACCTTGGTTGATGTGCGGCTGCTTCATCCGGAAGCGCTGGGTGAGCGTGCCGCCGTCGCCGTCGGGTTCTACATCGAAGCACCACCCGAGTTGTCGCGTTCGGTCGTCCAGAGGTCGTCGCGGAACCGGTTGTGGCCCTTGAAGGTGGCGCCGGTGGTGCCCGGTTCGCCGGATGCCCACTCGCCGCCGACGCACTCCGGGCTCCCCTCGCCCGTCACCCGGGGGTGGTGCAATTTCTCGCGAAATTGCGCCACCCCCGGGTGACGGAGCGTGCGTCGACGTGTGCAGGTCGTAACTCGTCGGTTCGCTCATCCCTGCATCGTGGTCATCGATCCGGTGGGAGCGAATGTGATGTGGGACAGCCGGAGAAGTCGGAGGCCGGACCCAGCGGGCCCGGCCTCCGCGAAGTTCACGGGGTCAGTGGGATCGTTCCGGCGTGATGTTCGCCTGGCCGTCGGGCTGCGCCGGCACGTCGGGACGGCTCGCGCGGTGACGGGCCTGGGTGTCGCGCCTTGTGAAGCTGTCGTCGGCCTCGGCCACCGGCAGCTCCTCCGGGCGGCGGGAGAACGCCACCGCCGCGGCTGCGCCGAGGGCGGTCAGCGCCAGCAGCACCCACGGCCACTTGCGCCGCGGCTTCGGCTTGCCCGGGTCGATGCGAGCGGCCAGCTCCTTGCGGGCGGCGGCCGTGTTCTTGGCCAGCTGCTTGCGGGAGTTCGCGGTCTTCTTCTCCCACTGCTTGCGCGCCTTGCGGCCGCGCTTGGCGAGCTCCTTGCGCGACATCCCGGTGGCGCGCTGCGCGATGAGCTCCTGCAACTCATCGGTCGAGTAACCGTGGTTGGCGAGCTCCTGCTCGGCGAGGGCGGCGGCCTGTTTGGACAGCGCCATACCGACCTCACCCGCGCGTTTCGCGCCGTGGCGGGCGGACTTGATGCCCGTCCCGACCGCTTTGCCCACGCTTTCGCCAGCTCGGGCCATCGCCTTCACCTCGTCCATCGTGTGCCTCCTCGGCCCGGCGTTCGCCGGTCGACTTCGTCGGCCCACGCCTGCGGCGTGGGCACCGCCCAGCAGGCGGCGATCAGCCCCATATTGCACCCAGACTCCGGGTTCGGCCTCTTCGATGGCAGGATGGTCTGGTGGCTGAAGACAACGGATCGCTCGTTGGGATTACGGTGACCGCGACCCTGCACACCTCGCAGGGCGACATCCGGATCAACCTGTTCCCCGACAAGGCACCCAAGACAGTGGCCAATTTCGTGGGCCTCGCCGAAGGAACCAAGGAGTACACCGAGCCCAACGCCAAGGGCGAACGCTCCGGGCCGTTCTACGACGGGGTGATTTTTCACCGCGTCATCTCCGGCTTCATGATCCAGACCGGGGATCCGACCGGGACCGGGCGTGGTGGCCCGGGCTACAAGTTCGGCGATGAGTTCCACCCCGAGCTGCAGTTCACCAAGCCGTACCTGCTGGCGATGGCGAACGCCGGGCCGAACACCAACGGCTCGCAGTTCTTCGTCACGGTGGGCGCCACGGACTGGCTGAACTACAAGCACTCCATCTTCGGTGAGGTCGCTGACCAGGAGTCCCGCGACGTCGTCGACTCGATCGCGAACACCGCGACCGGTGTGGGCGACCGCCCGGTCAACGACGTCATCATCGAGAAGGTTTCGATCGAACGCGGCTGAACCTCGGCCGACCAGGCTCGGTCCCGAGACAGCCCCAAGCGAAGAGCAGGTCCCGACGTGACTGTTCCGCCTGGATCCCAGCCCGGCGCGGACGGGGCTCCGCCGCAGCTGCCGACCTGCGTCCGGCACCCTGACCGCCCCACCGGGCTGCGCTGCACCCGGTGTGAGCGGCCGGCCTGTCCGGAGTGCCTGCGCGATGCCGCCGTCGGCCAGCAATGCGTCGACTGCGTCGCGCAGGGACAACGAAGCATGCGGCGGCCGGTGACGGTAGCCGGCGCGCGGCTGGCCAAGAAATCGATCTTGGTTCCCGTGCTGGTCGCGATCAACTTGGTGGTCTTCGCGCTCACCGCCGTGCAGGCCGGCAGCATCGGCGGGAACTACACCGCCGCGCTGTTCGGCGACTTCGCGCTGTGGCCGGTCGTGGTCGCGGGCGGGCAGTGGTGGCGCCTGATCAGTGCCGGGTTCCTGCACATCGGCCTGCTGCACCTGGCGATGAACATGATCGCGCTGTGGGTGATCGGCCGGGACCTGGAGCTCCTGCTGGGGCGGCTGCGGTTCGGCGCGGTGTACCTGCTGTCGCTGCTCGGCGGCAGCACCGCGGTGTTCATGTTCGGCGAGCCGATGGGGATGGTGGCCGGCGCGTCCGGCGCGGTGTACGGCCTGATGGGGGGCATCGCGATCGCCGCGCTGCGGTTGAAGATCAGCCTGCGGCCGGTGCTGGTGGTGATCGCGCTGAATATCGCGGCCAGCGTGCTGATCCCAGGCCTCTCGCTGCTGGGGCACCTCGGCGGGCTCGTCATCGGTGTGCTCGCGACTGGTGCGCTCGTCTACGCGCCACGCGAACGGCGGACGCTGGTCCAGGTGGGTGCGCTGACCGCGCTGCTGGTGGTCCTGATCGCCGTGCTGGTGACCCGTGACCTGCAGTTCGGCAACGTGGTGTGCATCGGGTCCGGAGCGGATACCCGCTGCGGCCTGTTGCGGTCCTGACGCTCAGCGGCGCAGGGCGCGCAGTTCGTCCGCGACTTCCTGCGGGTCGGCACCGAGGTCGAGCCTGGTCAGCACGACCAGCTCCGGGTCGGCGTCGAGTTCGAGCGCCTGCACGGTGCGGCCGAACCGGCGGTCGTGCCGGACCCGGATCGACACCGCAGGCCAGGACCAGTGCCGCAAGCCGCGCAAGCCCCGCACCGTGACTCCGTCGAGGTCCGCGCGCAGCCGCGGTCGGCAGATGCTGCCGTGTGCGGACGTGGCGGCCAGCGCCAGCACGAGCACGCCGATGAACAGCCGGTCGACTGGGCTCTCCGCGAGCAGCCACCACGCCGCGGCCGAACCGGCGAGCACCCATCCGCAGGTGATCAGCCCGATGGGCGTCGACCACTGCCGAGATCCGTTCTCATCCACCGTTATCCACCTGCTACCGATGAGTTATCCACAGGAGTTATCCCCACTGGGGATGAGTTACACCTGTGTTGTTCGCTGACCGAACGTCAAGAGGTTCGGCGAGATGAGTGAGGCCCGAAGGGATTGACCCCTTCGGACCTCGACCACATTCCGTTTACGTGCTAAAGGTCAGCGCCAGCGCATCGTCATCAGCAGGCCGATGATCATGAACGCGAAGCCGACGGCGAAGTTCCACCCGCCCAGGTCGACCATGAACGGGATCTTGTCGCCGGCGATGTAGTTGATCACCAGCCAGAGCAGGCCGATCAACATCATCCCCAACATCACGATGATGTAGATCGGGTGCGACGGGCCGACCGCCTTCGCCTTCACCGGCGTGCGGCGATCGGTCACCGGGGTGGGGGAGTCCTTCTTGCGGACCTTGGACTTCGGCATGGTGTCCTCGCCAGGTGGTGCGGCATCGTGCGCCGCGTGCTCGGGCGGTGGCCGCACCCCGGGCGTCAGCGCGCCGAGGCGCGCGCAACTTCTCGCGGTGCAGCTCGTTTTCCAGCTACCACGTTAACGTAATCACAGCGTTGCTCTCCCCCGTGGTCCAAGCCGCAACGAGAGAGCCCCCCTCGTGGCTTCGCCGGAGCTGGTATTCCGCTATTGAGGTTCCCTTCCTGCAACGAGCCTGGAAACACGTTTTGCGCTCCGCGTAGTCTGGCGGGGTGCGCGTACTCGTCGTCGACAACTACGACAGCTTCGTCTACAACCTCGTGCAGTACCTCGCTCAGCTGGGCGCGGACTGCGTCGTGCGCCGCAACGACGTCGTCACCGACGATGACGTTGCCGCCGCCGATGGCGTTCTGCTCAGCCCCGGTCCTGGTACGCCGGACCGCGCGGGCCGCACGATGGAGTTGATCGAGCGCTGCGCCGCGGAGCGCAGGCCGGTGTTCGGCGTGTGCCTCGGGCACCAGGCTGTCGGTGCGGTGTGGGGCGGGACCGTCGAGCGGGCGCCGGAGCTGCTGCACGGCAAGGTCAGCGAGATCCACCACTCCGGCTCCGGGGTGTTCGCCGGACTGCCAGCGCCGTTCATCGCGACGCGCTACCACTCGCTGATCGTCCGCGCGGACACCATCCCGGACGACTTCGAGATCACTGCGCGGACCGCGTCCGGCATCGTGATGGGGATGCGGCACCGAGAGCTGCCGGTGGAGAGCGTCCAGTTCCATCCCGAGTCGGTGCTCACCGAGGGCGGCCACCGGATGCTGGCGAACTGGATGGCCTCGGCCGGTCACCCGGTGGACGAGCACCTGGTCGCCGAGCTCGAACTCGGCATGCGCAAGGTCGCCGCCGCCGCCCAGCGCTGAGCCGAAACGTTGAAGGGCACCTCTGACCGGCCAAGTCGGTCGGAGGTGCCCTTCACTCCTAACTGGATCCGGTGATGCGTGAGAGCCTGTCGGCGAATGCCGTCCGCGCCTTTGGAAGCGGCGGAGCCGCTTGCATTCACCTTGCCAAGACGACCATCGGCGGGTTCTGAGAGGTTTTCTGGCGAGGACGGCCCCTCCGCCGCGTATTGGACATACATCAGGAGGGGCACCCGCAGTCCAGGGAAGCTCTCAGGTTCCGCTAAGCGACCACCCACCCAGACCATCCACCAACAGGCTCTGAGGGGCACCCGCGACCCGGTTGCCCGGTCACGGGTGCCCCTCACGAGAACAGGTCAGCCGAACGGCGGGAAGAGGGAGCCGTTGGACGGGGGACTGGTGGTCGGGCTGTTGCTGTAGTCGCCCACCATCAGCGTCACCGACTGGTTCTTGCCCAGCTTCTGCCCGCTGCTCGGCGACGAGCCGACCACCTTGCCGTCCTGGCTCTTGTCCGAGGTCGGCTGGTTGACCTCGTTGATCTCGCCGTCCCAGCCACGGGACCGCAGGGCGTTCTCGGCCTGGCTGGGCGTCATGCCCAGCAGCGACGGCATGGTGATCTGCTGGCCGTTGGAGACCACCAGGGTGATCTCGGTGTTCGGCCGCGCCTTGCTACCGCCCGACGGGCTCTGGTCGAGCACGGTGTCCGGTGCCTGGTCGGAGTCGCGGTCCTGCCTGCTGACCTTGAACCCGGCACCCTCCAGGTAGGCCTTCGCGGTGTCGTAGGGCATGCCGCGCACGTCCTTGACCTCGACCGTAGGGATCGACTTGCCCACCGTCACGGAAATCGTGGTGCCCTGGGTGACGGACTGGCCCTTCTTGTCCCAGTCGATGATCTTGTCGACCTGCTTGGGGTCGCTGGTCTCCTCGTAGGACGGCGTCAGCCCCAGCTTGAGCCCGGCCTCGTCCAACTTCTGCGACGCCTCGGGGATGGACAGCCCGCTTAGGTCCGGCACCTGGACGCTGGCCGGCCCGGTGCCGGAGCAGAGCTCGATCTTCTGGGTCTCCTTGGCCACCGCCACACCCGGCGCCGGCTTCTGGCTGACGACCTTGTCGATGTTGTCGATGCTGGACGGGGACACGCACCAGGCGAGCTTCCACCCCCGGGCGTCGGCCTCGGCCTGGGCCGAGGCCCGGGTCATGCTGACGAAGTTCGGCGGGACCTCCGTCTTCGGTGAGCCGTTGAAGATCCAGGTCGCCAGCCAGGCGGCGAGCGCGAACACGATCACGCAGGCCGTGGTGACCAGCGCGATCGTCCGGTGCTTGCGCTTCTTGCGCTCCCGCTCGACGTCGGCCTCGTCCGGCTCCCGGTCGACCGACCGGTGACGGCCGGGCGGCAGCACCTCGGTCGCCGAGGCCTGCGAGAGCATCGCCGTCCGCTCGTCCTCCGACATGATCATCGGTGCCTTCGGGCGCTGCCCGGAGAGCACCCGCACCAGGTCGGCCCGCATCTCCGCGGCCGACTGGTAGCGGTTGGCCGGGTTCTTGCTCAACGCCTTGAGCACCACGGCGTCCAGCGAGGCCGGCGTCGTCGGCTTGACGTCGGAGGGCTTGCGCGGCTCCTCCCGAACGTGCTGGTAGGCGACCGCGACCGGCGAGTCGCCGGTGAACGGCGGCTCCCCGGTGAGCAGCTCGAACAGCACGCAGCCGGACGCGTAGACGTCGCTTCGCGCGTCCACCGCCTCGCCACGCGCCTGCTCCGGCGAGAGGTATTGCGCGGTCCCGATCACCGCCGCGGTCTGCGTCACCGCTGCCTGCCCGTCGGCCAGCGCGCGGGCGATGCCGAAGTCCATCACCTTCACGGCGCCGCCGCGGGTGATCATGATGTTGGCGGGCTTGACGTCCCGATGCACGATGCCGTGCCGGTGGCTGAAGTCCAGCGCAGCCGACGCGTCCGCCATGACCTCCATGGCCCGGCGCGGCGACAATGGGCCCTCGGTCTTGACGATGTCGCGCAGCGTCCGGCCGTCGACGTACTCCATCACGATGTACGGCAGCGGCCCGCTCTCGGCCTCCGTCTCGCCGGTGTCGTAGACGGCCACGATGGCCGGGTGGTTCAGTGCGGCGGCGTTCTGTGCCTCCCGGCGGAACCGCAGCTGGAACGTGGGGTCGCGGGCGAGGTCGGCGCGCAGGATCTTCACCGCCACGTCGCGACTCAGCCGGGTGTCGCGGCCGCGGTGCACCTCGGACATACCGCCGTAGCCGAGAGTCTCACCGAGCTCGTAGCGGTTGGACAGAAGTCGAGGTGAACTCATCGAAGTGTCGTTCCGATCCTTGTCAACGATCGTCCCATCATGCCGATTCGCCCTGTGCGGCCGGTGCCAGCAGGACGACCGGCGGCGGTCCCCCGAATTCCGTGTCCGGCCAACTCGCGGGGTCCGCCCCGATCAAGGGCGTGCGCCGTAGCGAAGTCTGGCCCAAAGCAGTTGCCGAATCCAGGTTGTGAGTTGTCACATGGCCGGATCCGGCCAATCCTTGGTCCCGGTTGACCACCCAGTAAGTGGTCACACCGACAGCGACCAGCAAGGCTACCGCGAGCACCGCGACGAGCACCCAGACGATGACCTTGTTCGTGCGAGGCGGGGACGGCACCTGTTGCGGTGGCAGCTGCGGGGCAGGCAGCTGTGGGGCAGGTGCCTGCGGCGGGATCAGCCCAGGCGGGTACGTGTTGCCCATCGGCGGCAGCTGCCCGGGCATCTGGTGCACCCCGGTGTTCGTCGGCACCAGCTGCTGCCGCTGCTGCGGCATGACCAGCGTGGACGGGGTGGGCAGCGGCATGCCCGCGCGCACGGCGGCGACGGCGTTGGCGAACTCGCCGCCGTCGGCGTAGCGGCGTCGCGGGTCCTTCGCCAGCGTCGCCTCGATCAGCGCCCGCACCCCCGGCGGCACGTCCGGCGGCAGCGGCGGCGGGATCTCCCGGATGTGCATCATCGCGACCGTGACCGCGTTCTCGGACAGGAACGGGCGGTGGCCCATCAGGCACTCGTAGCCGACCACGGCCAGCGAGTACACGTCGCTGGACGGCGTCGCGTCGTCGCCCAGGGCTTGCTCCGGCGCGATGTAGTGCGCGGTGCCCATCACCATTCCCGAGCGGGTCACCGGTGCCGCGTCGGCCGCCTTCGCGATGCCGAAGTCGGTCAGCTTCACCTTGCCCTCGGGCGTGATCAGGATGTTGCCCGGCTTGACGTCCCGGTGCACCAGGCCCCGCTCGTGCGCGGCCTGCAACGCCCGACCGGCCTGCTCCAGCATGTCCAGCGTGTGGTCGGTGTTGATGCGGCGCTCGCGGGCCAGGATCGCCGCCAGTGGCTCGCCCTCGACCAGCTCCATCACCAGGTACGCGGTGTCCTCCGGGCCGTCCGGGATGGCTGCGGTCTCGCCGTAGTCGTGCACCGCGGCGATGCCCGGGTGGTTCAGCGACGCGGTGGTCCGGGCCTCGGTGCGGAAGCGGTGCAGGAACTCGGCGTCACCGCACAGCTCCGCCTTGAGCACCTTTATCGCGACGGTCCGGTCCAGCCGGACGTCCACCGCCTGCCAAACCTCGCCCATCCCGCCGACGGCGATGCGCTGGCCGAGCCGGTATCGGTCGGCGAGTAACTGGCCGGAGGTCAGCACGGGTCAGCCACCCCCCTGCAGACCGGCCCGGATGACCTCCCGGCCGATCGGGGCGGCGATCGAGCCACCCGTGGCCTCGGTGCCCTCGTCACCACCGTTCTCCACGATCACCGCCACGGCGATGGTCGGGTTCTCAGCCGGCGCGAACGCGACGTACCAACCGTGCGGCTGGTCCTTGACGTCGCCGTGCTGGGCGGTACCGGTCTTCGAAGCGATCTCGATGCCGGAGATCTTGCCGCCGCCCTTGGTGTTCTTCTCCGACTGGATCATCATGTCGCGGATCATCCGCGCGACGCCCGGCGAGACGGCCTGGTTCATCTCCTCCGACTGGAAGGAGCTCAGCTCCGCCATGTCCGGCGACCGGGTGGCCTCGACCAGCTGCGGCTTCATCAGCTTGCCGTCGTTGGCGATGGCCGCGGCCATCATCGCGTTCTGCAGCGGCGTCACCCGCACGTCGCGCTGGCCGATCCCGCTCTGGTACAGCGACGGGGTGTCGGCCATCGGACCCAGGTCCGACTTGGCGACGTTCATCGGGATCGCCAGATCCTGCCCGAAGCCGAACGCGGCGGCGGTCTCGCGCATCTTCTCCGGGCCGACCTCACCGGCGATCTTGGCGAACGCGGTGTTGCACGAGTGCGCCAGCGCCTGCGTCAGGGTGTTGCCCGCGCAGGTCTTGCTGCCGTAGTTCGGCAGCTGGGTGTTGGTGCCGGGCAGCGTGATCGATGCGGCCGCCTCCACCTGGCTGTTCGGGTTGTACCCGTTCTGCAGCGCGGCGGCGGTGGTGATCAGCTTGAACGTCGAGCCCGGCGGATAGATCTCGGAGACAGCCCGGTTGGACATCGGCGCATCCGAGTTGTCGTTGAGCTTCTTCCACTCCGCGGCGGCGTCGTTGTTGTTCGTGGTGGCCAGCACGTTCGGGTCGTACGACGGCGCGTTGACCATCGCCAGGACCTTGCCGGTCTTCGGGTCGAGCGCCACCACGGAGCCGTGGAAGCCCTGCTTGGTCAGCTGCTCGTAGGCCACCTGCTGGATCGCCGGTTTGATGGTCAGCTCGACGCTGCCACCGCGCGGCTTGTTGCCGGTGATCATGTCGGAGAGCTGGCCGAAGGCCAAGCTGTCGTCGGTGCCGTTGAGGATCTTGTCCTCGGCGCGCTCGACCCCGTTGGATCCGTAGAAGAACGAGTAGAACCCGGTGACCGGGGCGTACAGTGGCCCGTTCGGGTAGGTGCGCTGGAACGCGTAGCGGTCGTGCTCGATAGGCATCGAGCTCGCCAGCGACTGGCCGCCGGCGATGATCTGCCCGCGCTCCCGCGAGTTCTCCTCGTACATCGTCCGCCTGTTGAGCGGGTGGTCACGCAACTCGTCGGCCTGGATGACCTGCACGTAGGTCGCGTTGCCCATCAGCAGCACGACCATCACCATCATCGCCAGCGCAACCCGGCGCAGCGGCTTGTTCATCGGGGACGCTCCACCAACTCGGTATGTGCCTCCGCGATCGGGGCCTGCTTGGGCTTCGGCTTTGCGGGCGCCTGCGGGCGACGCGCGGCGTCGGAGATCCGCAGCAGCAGCGCGACCAGCATGTAGTTGGCCAGCATCGAGGAACCGCCCGAGGCCAGGAACGGCGCGGTGAGACCGGTCATCGGGATCAGCCCGGTGGAACCGCCAGTGACCACGAACAGCTGCAGCGCCACGGTGAACGACAGACCGCCGGCGAACAGCTTGCCGAACGAGTCGCGCACCGCGAGCGCGCTGCGCAGCCCGCGCATCATCAGCAGCAGGTACAGCATCAGCAGCGCCATCAGCCCGGCCAAGCCGAGCTCTTCGGCCAGCGACGGGATGATGAAGTCGCTGAACGACAGCGGGGTCAGGTTGGGCATGCCCGCGCCCAGACCGGAACCGCCGATCCCGCCGTTGGCCATGCCGAACAGGCCGGACCGCAGCTGGTCGTTCGCAGTACCGTCGGCCAGCGGATCCAGCCAGGTGTTCACCCGGGCCTGGACGTGGTCGAACAGGTTGAACGCGATGATGCAGCCGAGCGCGAACATCGACAGACCCAGGAAGACCCACACCGCGCGCTCGGTGGCGATGTAGATCATCACCAGCACGATGCCGAAGAACAGCAGCGACGTGCCGAGGTCCTTCTCCAGCACGACGATGCCGATGGACAGGGCCCAGGCGGCGATCACCGGCATCAGGTCACGCGGGCGCGGCCAGTCGATGCCGAGGAACCGCTTGCCCGCAGTGGTGAACAGCTCCCGCTTGGACACCAGGAACGAGGCGAAGAAGACCAGCAGCAGGATCTTGGCGAACTCGTTCGGCTGGATGGACACGAAACCCAGGTTGATCCACAGCTTCGCGCCATTGACCTCGGAAATGCTCGAGGGCAACAGGCCGGGCAGCGCCAGCAAGGCCAAGCCGACAAACCCGCAGGTGTAGCTGTACTGCGCCAGTGTTCGGTGGTCCTTGACAAACACCAGGACCAGGATGAACAGCACCACGCCCGCCGTGGTGAACACGATCTGCTTCGGCGTGTACGGGGCTCCCACCACCGGTGCCAGGTCGAGCCGGTGGAGCATCACCAGGCCCATCCCGTTGATCAAGGACACCAGCGGCAGGATCAACGGGTCGGCGTACGGAGCCCACCGGCGGACGCCGAGGTGCGCCGCGCCGAAGAGCACCAGGAACGCCAAGCCGTAGAAGAACAGCTCCCGGGTAACGGTCTGCTCCTGGGAGACCTCCACCACGATCAGCGCGAACGTGACGATCACCGCCGAGCAAACCAGCATGAACAGCTCGGTGCCCCGCCGAGTGTCGACTCGGGGGGCCCCGCTGGCAGCTCCGGTCGTAACGGCCGGTTGCGCCATCAACTCACCATCCGGCAGGTCACGCCCGGCTGCTGCTCCTCCGTCTGCAGCGGGGTGGCGTCCGACGGCTGCTCGGGCTGCTGCTGGCCCTGCGACGGCGGCTGCGACGGCTGCTGGCTAGCCGGCGGCTGCTGTGCCGGGGGCTGCGCCGGCGGCGGCTGCTGTGCTGGCGGCGGCTTGGGCTTCTGGCATTCCGGCAGCAGCGCGGTCATCCGGAGCCGCCGCATCGCGTCGCGGGCCTCCTGCAGCCCGTTGACCTCGGCGATGCCGTTGCGAACGTCCGGTCGCTGCGCTTCCTGCAGGTCGACCACCTTGATCGGGGTGCAGTCCGGCGCGGAGTCCGGCGGGCAGGACGTTTCGACCTGCCAGTTCAGCGAGACACCCAGCACGCTTCCCTGCATTCCTTGGAAGATCACCACCTCATCGGCGCGGTTCGCGCCGATGTAGTACTGGTTGAGCACCCACCAACGCCCAACCAGCGCGACTCCGGCCAGCACGATGAGCACGCCGCACGTCACCAGCAGCGAACGCAGCCAGCGGCGCTTGCGCGGCTGCTCCGGTGGAGGTGAGGTGGGCTCGAAACGCTGCGGCTGCGGCCGCGGCATGGTCACCGCGGATGCGCGTGCCGCAGACGAATCGGGTTGCGGATGCTCATCGCCATTTCCCGCCGCGCCCCCGACGATCGGGGCGTCGTCGCCGAACTCGACGTCGACGACGTCGGCGATGATCACGGTGACGTTATCCGGACCACCGCCCTTGAGGGCGAGCTCGATCATCCGGTCCGCGCACTGCTGCGGGTCCGGGATGCGCAGCGCTTCCGCCATGGTCTCGGTGCTCACCGGGCCGGTCAGGCCGTCCGAGCAGAGCAGGTAGCGGTCGCCGGCCCGGGCTTCCCGGATCGCCAGGCTCGGTTCCACCTCGTGGCCGGTCAACGCGTGCAGCAGCAGCGAGCGCTGCGGGTGGTGCGCGGCCTCCTCCTCGGTGATCCGGCCTTCGTCGATCAGCGACTGCACGAAGGTGTCGTCGTGGGTTATCTGGGTCAGCTCGCCGTCGCGGACCAGATAGGCCCGGGAGTCGCCGATGTGCACCAAGCCCAGCTTGCTGCCTGCGAACAGCACAGCGGTGAGCGTGGTGCCCATCCCCTCCAGGTCCGGGTCGTTGGCCACCAGCTCGGCGATCGCGCCGTTGCCGGCCAGCACCGCACCGCGGAGCTGGCCGAGCAGGTCGTCGCTCGGCTCGTCGTCGTCCAACGGCGCCAACGCCGCGATGACGACCTTGCTGGCGACCTCACCGGCGGCATGTCCACCCATGCCGTCCGCGAGGGCGAGTAGTCGTGGGCCGGCATAGACCGAGTCCTGGTTGTTGGAGCGCACCAGGCCGCGGTCGCTGCGGGCTGCGTAGTGAAGGACGAGGGTCATGAGCGCAGCTCGATCACCGTCTTGCCGATTCTGATCGGAACGCCGAGCGGGACCTTGGTTGGCCCCGTGACCTTCGCCCGATCGAGGTATGTGCCGTTTGTGGAGCCTAGATCCTCCACGTACCAATCGGAGCCTCGAAGCGACAGTCTCGCGTGTCGTGTCGACGCGTAGTCGTCGTCGAGGACCAACGTGGAGTCATCGGCGCGACCGATCAGGATCGGCCGGCCGTCCAGGGAGATGCGCGTGCCGGCGAGAGCGCCGTGCGTCACCACCATCTGGCGTGGCGCCTTGCTCTTGCCCCGGGCCTGCTTGCCCGGTAGCCGACTCGCACCTGGCATCGGGACCCGCATCCCGGACGCCGAGTAAAGATCCGAGCGAACCACGCGAAGCGCAGCCAGCACGAACAACCAGAGCAGGGCGAGAAACCCTGCTCTGGTCAGCTGAATCACCAGCTCTGGCACTTGTTGTGAACGCTCCTACTCGTGTCTTGACGCGGGTTTCCGCGGTCTCAGGCCTGCTGAGCGCGGAAGACCAGGGACGAGTGGCCCACCCTGATCACGTCGCCGTCTGCCAACTGCCAAGTCTGCACCGGCGTGCCGTTCACCGTGGTGCCATTGGTCGAACCCAGATCGGCCAACATCGCGCTCTGGCCGTCCCAGGTGATCTCGATGTGCTTGCGCGAGACCCCGGTGTCCGGCAGGCGGAACTGCCCCTCCTGACCCCGGCCGATGATGTTCGAGCCGTGCTGCAGCGTGTACGACCGGTTCGAGCCGTCGTCGAGGTGCAGCGTCGCGGTCATCTGCCCGCGCGGGCCACCCGCGGCGAAGCCGCCGCTCTGCGGGAAGGCGCCGCCGGGCTGCTGGCCGTAGCCCTGGTCCGGGAAGCCACCGGACTGCGGGTACGCCCCACCCGGCTGCTGGCCGTAGCCGCCCTGGTCGTAACCGGCTTGCTGCGGCTGCTGGCCGTAACCCTGGTCGTAACCGGCGGGCTGGCCGTAGCCGCCCTGGTCGTAACCCGGCGGCTGTTGGCCGTAGCCGCCCTGGTCGTAACCGGCGGGCTGGCCGTAGCCGCCCTGGTCGTAGCCGGGCTGCTGCTGGCCGTAGCCGCCCTGGTCATAACCGGCTTGCTGCGGCTGCTGGCCGTAGCCGCCCTGGTCGTAACCCGGCTGCTGTTGGCCGTAGCCGCCCTGGTCATAACCGGGCTGCTGCTGGCCGTAGCCGCCCTGGTCATAACCGGCTTGCTGCGGCTGCTGGCCGTAGCCGCCCTGGTCATAACCGGCTTGCTGCGGCTGCTGGCCGTAGCCGCCCTGGTCGTAACCCGGCTGCTGCTGGCCGTAACCGCCCTGGTCATAACCAGGCTGCTGCGGCTGCTGGCCGTAGCCGTAGTTGGGGTCTTGGCCTTGGCCTTGGCCTTGGCCGTAACCCTGGTCGTAGCCGTACTGCCCCTGCTGGTTGTACGGATCTCCCTGGGGGTAGTGGCCTGGTGGCTGGCTCATGGGTCGGTCTCCTGCGGTACGCGGTTGTGCCGGCCGTCGAGTCACGTCGGGGTCGACGGTCGAGCTGATTCGAAACTGTCCCGTGTGCAGCGTTTCAGAGCGCTCCAGGGAGACTACGACGTCACCATATGTGTCCCACCCCTGTTCGGTGAGATGCTCCTGAACGCAGTCGGCGAGGAGGTCGGTCACCCGGGCCTCATCGTCGGTGAGCCGATCGTGATCGGACGGGCTCAGTTGCACAACGTAGTGGTTACAAGCGAGCAACCGTCCCCCGGCGAGCTCCCGGACCTGCAGCTCGGCTTCCCGCTGCAGAGCCTGGGCGACCTCCTGGGGGACGACCTTTCCGCCGAAAACGCGCGCAAAGCCGTTACCGACAATGCCTTCGAGTCGGCGCTCAAAGCGCTGCACGAGGCCCACGGCAAAATCCCTCCACGCGTACGACTCCTGGCGACCATCGTATCTGGGCCAACGGGCCGAGACACCGCCCTGTTCCCAACTCGCCCAACCCCCCGCCGAACCCCCTCGTCAGCCGTGCTAATCTTCTCCCGCCAACAGGGCAGCGGGCGCGAAAGCGACCCCGATGCCAAGGGCCGGAAGAGAGCAAGATAAGCTTCCAGTCAAGCCACGGGCGAGTGGCGGAATGGCAGACGCGCACGGTTCAGGTCCGTGTGTCCGAAAGGACGTGAGGGTTCAACTCCCTCCTCGCCCACTCGGAAGGGCCCTCCCGGCTCATGCTTCGCCGGGAGGGCCCTTCCTTATTATTCTGCGGGGGCCGAGCCCCCGCAGACCCCTACGGCGCGGTGGTCGTTTCTCTCGGGCTCCTTGCCTTCTCGGGCGTTCCCGGCCTGCTCACTGACCAGCCTCCGTTCGTTTCCCTGGTTTTGCTGACGGGGGCGGTTGTGTGGCTGTGTTTTCCCTGGTCTGGTCGTGCGGGTTGGTTGTTGCTGGTCGCGAGGGCTCTTCCTTATTATTTTGCGGGGGCCGAGCCCCCGCAGACCCCTACGGCGCGGTGGTCGTTTCTCTCGGGCTCCTTGCCTTCTCGGGCGTTCCCGGCCTGCTCACTGACCAGCCTCCGTTCGTTTCCCTGGTTTTGCTGACGGGGGCGGGTTGGTTGTTGCTGGTGGCGTGCTTCCGCTGGGCTGGGCTGGGCTTGTTGGCTGGTTGTGGTTTGTGTCTCGATTCGGGGCGTTCTCCTTTGCTTCGGCCGGTTTCTTGTCAGGGCACTCGGGGGCTTGTGAGTTATGTCCCGTCGTTCTTGGGTCTTTGGTTGTGGTGAAGGTCGCCTTCGGCGTTCGGGGGCCGGCTGTTCCTCGGGTTCTCTTCAGCGGTCAGCGAACAGGTTTGGTTGCGGTTTGGGTGTTTCGGGGTTTCCGCTGGGTTGGTGTGGTTGGTTTCTCGTGGTTCGCGCGAATCTCGTGGGAGGGCTGGCTGGTGGTCGTCGCTGTCTTGGTCGCCGGTGTTGTCGCCGCCGGGTTGATGGCGGGGTTGTTCGCCGGGTTCGGGTACGCCGTCATGCCCGGGCTTCGGGGCGTTGCGGACCGGGCCTTCGTAGATGTGATGCAGCGCATCAATGTGGCCATCGTCAACTGGTTGTTCTTGTCGCTGTTCCTCGGCGGGTTGGTCGTCAGCGGGTTGGGCGCCGCGCTGCTGTGGTTCGGCGGTGGGGCCGGCACGGGGTGGGGCGCTGCCGGGATCTTGCTCTACCTGGCGATGTTCGTCGTCACCGCTGCCGTGAACGTGCCGTTGAACAACGAGCTCGCCGCCGGCGAAGGTGCCGGCCCCGCCGCTGCGCGCGCTCGGTTCGAGGTGCGTTGGGTGCGGTGGAACCTGGTTCGGGCATTCGCTGCTACCGGCTCCTTCGGTTGTCTCCTAGCGGCGTTGGTCGTCGAGGTGCTCTGACCCGGGTCCTCGGTGGTCGCGGGGTTGTACGGTTTCGTCGTGGGTGGTCGGGTTCTGGGGCTTGACGAGGTTGCTTCTCTTGCCGCTCGGGCTCATGGTGGGCAGGTCGACAAGGCCGGTCGGCCCTACGTCGAGCACCTGGCCGCCGTTGCCGCCGGGGTGCAGGCCAGGGGTGGGAGTGAGGCCCAGGTCGCCGCTGCTTGGTTGCACGATGCCGTCGAGGACGGGGCCGTTTCCGAGGCTTGGTTGTCGGGGGCTCCGCTCCCGTCGGAGACCAAGGCCATCGTGCTGGCCGTGACCAAGCGGGCCGGTGAAGAACCCGCCGACTACGCCGCCCGGATCTTGGGGACGCCGGGCGCGCTGCTGGTGAAAGCGGCCGACCTGGCGCACAACGCCGACCCCGCGCGGTTGGCCGTGCTGGACGAAGCGACGCGGGAGCGGCTCACCAGGAAGTACGCGCGGATGCGCGCACTGCTGGGACTGTGAGCCGGTCGGCCGACGACGGAGGGGTTTCGGCGTGACTCGGTGGGAACAACTCGGCTTGGAGTGGCGGGAGACCGCCATGCCGACGCTCCGGTCCTGGTGCTGTCCAACGCCCTCGGCTGCACCTGGGAGATGTGGGATCCGCAACTCGACGCCCTCAACAGCGCTTATCGCGTGCTCCGGTACAACCAGCGCGGGCACGGCCAATCGCCGGTGCTTCCCGGCCCGTACACCCTGGCCGACCTCGGTGCGGACGTGCTCGCGTTGCTGGACCACCTGGAGGTTCCGCGGGCCTCGTTCATGGGCTCCTCGCTCGGCGGGATGATCGGGTTGTGGCTGGGGGTGCATGCCGGCGAGGCATCGAAGGGTTGACCATCTGCTGCAGTTCCGCCTGGTTGGGGCAGGAGCAGGTCGAGCTCGACCGGGCCGCCGCGGCTCGGGAGCACGGGACCAACGAGTTGGTCTCGCCGACCATCGAGCGCTGGTTCACCCCGTACTTCCGCGAGTGGCACGCCGAAACCGCCGTCTACTCCGCGATGATCGCCAGCACCGACGACGAGGCGTACGCGCTGTGCTCGGAGCTGATCGGCCGTGTTGACCTGCGAGCCGACCTGCCCGCCATCACCGCGCCGACGCTGGTCGTCGCCGGGGCCGACGATCCCGCCACGCCGCCGGAGCACGGCGCCGCGATCGTCGACGGGATCGACGCCAACGCCCGGCTGGAAGTGCTGCCGCACGCCGCCCACCTGGCCAACGTCGAGCAGGCGGAGGCGTTCACCGCGCTCCTCGGACTCGATTGAGCCAAATTTCGTGATCACCATCACTTCTCGCTGCGGAATCGCGAACGGGGCTGCCGTCCCCGACAGATCAGACCTCGATGATCGGCTTCTCGGTCTTGGCGACAGCCGCGGACTGTGCTGGGCTTGAGCCATCGTTCGGGTGAACACTGGAGTCAGTGCGGGCGGCACCGGAGTCCGCTCGGGCCGGGTGACCGGGATCCCGCGGTCTCGGACCGCGTGCACGGGAGGAAGCGATGGCGGGCAACAGCCGGGATCCTGGCCGGTCGGTCACTGCGCGAGCGCTCAGCGTCCTCACCGCCTTCGACATCGAACACGCCCGGCTCACCCTCACCGCCATCGCCCGCCGCGCGGAGATCCCGCTGGCCACCGCGCACCGGCTGGTCCGCGAGCTGGAGATGTGGGGCGCCCTGGAGCGCGACGGCGAAGGCCGCTACACGATCGGCCTGCGGCTGTGGGAGATCGGGCTGCTGGCGCCGGTGAACAGCCGACTCCGCGAGATCGCCCTGCCGTTCATGCAGGACCTGTGCCAGAGCACCCACGACAACGTCCACCTAGCGGTACGCGACGGGATGGAGGTCGTTTACGTCGAGAAGCTCACCTCGCCGCGCGCCGTGTCGATCATCTCGCGCATCGGCGGCCGCCTGCCGCTGCACTCGACCAGCGTCGGCAAGGTGCTCTTGGCGCACGCCCCGAGCGTGGTGATGCACCAGTACTGCGAGCGCGGGCTGTCCCGGTTCACCGCGTATACCATCACCGAACCCGGTCGCCTGGGGCGCGAGCTGCAGACCGTGCGCAGTCGCGGCTTCGCGCAGGCCAACGAGGAGATGACGCTCGGTAACTGCTCCGTCGCGGTGCCGGTGCATGACGCCGACGGAGTAGTCGTCGCGGCGCTCGGGGTAGTGGCGCACAGCGTTCGCGCCGAGGTCTCGAAGCTGGTGAAGCCGCTGCTGCCTGCCGCGGAAGCGATCCGCCAGCGGCTCGTCGAGCAGGATCGGGCCAACCTCGACCTGCTGTCGCACTGACGTCCCGCCCGCCGCCCGGCGGGCGGTCGTTTTGCGAAGGTGGCGAAATTCGGTTCTGCCGGTTGGGGAAACCTGAACGCCATGTGCCGTACCGGTTCACCTGAATGGCGGCATCGCTGGGCTGAAGTCCCGATGTCATTCATCGACCAGTCACCGACCGATGCCCGCCGCCGGTCGCAGGAACCCTGTTGAGCAGCGCAATACCAGCTCCGAGCTGTTTAAGTCAGCAGTGGCCCCGTTGTCGGTGGCCGCGGAGTGCAAGCGCAGTGCATGAGGGAGGCGGAACGCCGTGACCGGAATGCCGGGACGTGCCTGGACCGAGGATGAGCTCCGAGCCTGCTCGACGACGCAGCTCCGGTCCCCGCTGGGGCTCGCGGCCTCCATGGGTCGGCTCGCCGAGCGGACGGTGGACACGTTGGGGTGGGCGGGCAGCGTGCTGCCACCCGTGAAGCTGCTCGGTCGGCAGATCATCGCGACCGCCGAGCTGCTCCCCGACGCGCATGCCGAGCGGCTGTGCTTCGGTAGCGGGCCGGTGCTGGACCGAGCCGAGATCGCCACCTGGGTGTGGCCCGAGATGGACGGGCGGGTGCCGCCGCCCGCCGCCCGGATCACCGGTGTGCTCGCCCCGGCCCGGCACTGGCGCAGCGCGTTGACCGCCGTGGTGCCGTTCGCCCGGTTCGTCAGCTCCGCGATCGTGGTGCCGCGCAACGTGGCCGTGGCCCCCGACTTCGCTTCCGCCTGCCTGATCCGCGCCCGCCAGTTCGGCATCGCGGTGCTCAGCGCCAACGGCGACGACGTGCAGGTGGAGCTGGTCGGGCGGTGCTTCGACGACGCGCCGCCGGTGGAGCACACCGCGGTGTCCCGCTGGGTGAACGAGGTCGTCTACCAGCAGCTGCTCGCGACGGAGGCCCCCGCCCCGTCCCGCAGCTGACCCGCGAGCCAGCCCCTGGGGTCTGGTCGTGAGTGCGTAATCGTGCGCGCACTCGACTACGCACTCACGACCGACGGCTTGGCAGCCGCGTCACGGGGGGAACCGCAGCGGCGGCCCGCCCCAGTTGTCCACAGGATGTGGCTAGTTGTCCACAGGCTATGCGGGCGGCCTGTAACCGCGGGTTGCCCTACGTTGGATGGCATGCGAATCGTGATTGCCGGAGCCCACGGGAAGATCGCGCGACACCTGGGGGCGATGCTCGTCGAGCGCGGCGATGCCGTGCTCGGACTGATCCGGAACCCGGACCACGCCGAGGACCTCCGCGCCGACGGAGTCGAGCCGCAGCTGGCCGATCTGGAGCAGGTCGACGCCGCCCGGCTCGCCGCCCTGCTGTCCGGTGTGGACGCTGCTGTCTTCGCCGCCGGAGCCGGTCCCGGAAGCGGCGCGCCGCGAAAGGACACTGTGGACCGAGCCGCCTCGGCGCTGCTCGCGGACGCGTGCGAGAGGGCGGAGATTCGTCGTTTCCTGCAAGTGAGTTCGATGGGTACGACGCGGCCGAACCCGCCCGGTGTGGACCCGGTGTTCGGCGCGTACCTGGACGCCAAGCGAGCTGCCGAGGATGACTTGCGGTCGCGGGATCTGGACTGGACGATCCTGCGGCCGGGGAGGCTGACCGACGATCCGCCCACCGGTCGCGTGACGCTGGCCGAGTCGGTCGGCCGGGCCGAGGTGACCCGCGCCGACGTCGCCGCCGTGCTGCTCGCCCTGCTCGACGAGCCGGCCGTGTCCCGGCGAGCCCTGGAGCTCGTCAACGGCGAAATCCCGATCCCCGAAGCCCTCCGCGTCGCGCTGGTCTGACGGCCGGGATTTCGGTGGAGAGCGACACGCCGGTTTCCACCGAAATCGTGAGTTATCCACAGGGGCCGAGGACACGATCGAGGTACGGGTTGCGGAAGACGCCGTAGGGGTCGACCTCGGCGCGCACCCGGCGGAAGTCGTCGAATCGCGGGTAGCGCTCGCGCAGCGACGAGGCGTCGAGGCGGTGCATCTTGCCCCAGTGCGGTCGCCCGCCCGCCGCGCCGACGATGTCCTCGAAGGCGTCGAACCAGCGCCGGTGCGGCATCCCCTGGAACTGGTGGATCGCGATGTAGGCCGACGGGCGCTGGTAGGCGGTCGACAGCCACACGTCGTCGGCCGCCGCGACCCGCACCTCCACCGGGAACATCACCGGGTCGGCGAGCCGCCCGACCGCGGCGCGCAGTTCCCCGAGCACGTCCCGCAGCGCCTCCCGCGGCACGGCGTACTCGGATTCGACGAACCGGACGGTCCGCTGCGTCGTGAAGACCCGGTGCGAACGATCGCTGTAGGAACGCGCGGACCAGGTCGAGGCGCAGAGCCGGTTGAGCGGTCGTACCGACGCGGGGATCGCGCGCCCCAGCCGGCAGATCGTGCCGAACAGCCGGTTCTCCACCACCTCGTACTCCAGGAAGTGCCGGAGCGGATGCAGCGGCCGCGGTGATTCCTCGGCGGGGAGCCGGTTGTTCCGTTTGACCAGCGTGTTCGACGCGTGCGGGAACCAGTAGAACTCGACGTGGTCGTTGTCGGTGGTGAGCTGGTCGAAGCGGTCCAGCACGTCTTCCAGGCGGACGGGTCGTTCGTCGGCGACCAGCGCGAACGCGGGCACGCAGCGCAACGTCACGGTCGTGATCACCCCGAGCGCGCCGAGCCCGACGCGGGCGGCGGCGAACAGCTCCGGGTTCTCCTCGGCGGAGCAGCGCCGCTCGGTGCCGTCCGCGAGCAGCAGTTCCAGCTCGTCGACCTGCGTCGCCAGCCCGCCCAGCCGGGCGCCGGTGCCGTGGGTGCCGGTGGAGATCGCCCCGGCGATGGTCTGCCGGTCGATGTCGCCGAGGTTCGCCATCGCCAGGCCGAGCCCGTCGAGCTCGGCGTTGAGCCGGCTAAGGGGCGTGCCGGCACGCACCTTGACCAGCCCGCTGTGCGGGTCGGCCTGCACGATCCCGGACCAGTGCGAGAGGTCCAGGGCGCAGCCGGTGTCCGGCGAGCCGATGCCGGAGAACGAGTGGCCGGTGCCCAGCGGGCGGACTGTGCCGCCGTCGCGTGCTGCGGCGCGGATCGCGGCAGCGGCCTCTTCGGTGTCGCGGGGCGTCACCAGCGCGCTGGGTGTGGCGGTGGCAGTGCCCGCCCAGTTGGTCCAACGCTGCATCGCCCAACCCTCCCTCCTTTGGGTGCCGTCACGGAGAAATTATGTGAATGAGATTCACATAACAAGTGTTTTCGGCCTACTGTTGTCGCCGTGCGCCGGTTCGAAGAGATCACCAGGGAGTTCGACCCGCCCTTCGCGGTGGCCGACCTCGACGCGTTCGACAGCAACGCGGCCGACCTGGCGCGCCGTGCCGCCGGGCGGCCGATCCGGGTGGCCACCAAGTCGGTGCGCTGCCGAGACCTCCTGCAACGGGTGCTGCGCACCCCCGGCTTCGCCGGGCTAATGTGCTACACCCTGGCCGAAGCGCTCTGGTTGCACCGCGAAGGCCTGAGTGACGACGCCCTCGTCGCCTACCCGACTGCCGACCGCTCGGCGCTGCGAGAGCTCGCGGCCGACCCGGCGGCCGCCGCGTCGATCGCGCTCATGGTCGACTCCGTCGACCACCTCGACCTCATCGACGCCGCCACCGGCTCCTCCCGGCCCAAGATCCGGCTCTGCCTCGAAATCGACGCGTCCTGGCGGCCGCTGCCCGGCCTGCACCTCGGCGCCCGGCGCTCCCCGGTGCACACCGCCGCGCAGGCCCGGCGGCTCGCCGAATCCGTGGTGCGCCGCAAGGGTTTTCTCCTGGTCGGGCTGATGGCGTACGAAGGCCAGATAGCCGGGCTCGGCGACGCGCCGCCCGGTCGGCCGCTGAAGGCCGCCGCGCTGCGCTGGATGCAGCGCCGTTCGGCCGCCGAACTGGCCGAACGCCGGGCCGAGGTGGTGCGGGTGGTGCGCGCGCTGGCCCCCCTGGAGTACGTCAACGGCGGTGGCACCGGCAGCCTGGAGGGCACCGCTGCGGAACGCGCCGTCACCGAGGTGGCAGCCGGCTCCGGGCTGATCGGCCCGACGCTGTTCGACGGCTACCGAGCCTTCCGCCCGCGCCCGGCGGTCCTCTACGCACTACCCGTGGTGCATCGCCCCGCCGCGCGCATCGCGACGGTGTTCGGCGGCGGCTACCTCGCTTCCGGGCCGCCCGGCGCGGACCGGGTGCCGACGCCGCACTGGCCGGCTGGCCTCCAGTTGCTCGCGACCGAGGGCACCGGCGAGGTGCAGACCCCCGTGGCCGGCGACGCGGCCCGGCGGCTCCGGCTCGGCGACCGGGTCTGGTTCCGGCATGCCAAAGCGGGCGAGCTGGCCGAGCGGTTCACCCACTACCACCTGGTGGCGGCCGACCGGCTGACCGGCACCGCGCCGACCTACCGGGGCGAGGGAAAGTCCTTCGGCTGATCCGCGGGCATCCGGTTCGACAGGTAGCCCCGCACCAGTTCCTTCGCCTCGGCGACGAGCGTGGGCTCCCCGGCCGGGTCGCGCCGGAACGCCAGGTGAAGCACCGCGTCCGCCGCCTCGACCGCGACCGCCAGTGGAAGCAGCAGGTCGGCCGGGGCGAGCCCGAACTCCTCGCCGATCAGCCCGGTGAGCTTCTCGGCGATCACAGCGTTGTTGTCCTTGCTTGGGTCCAGCAGCCGCAGGTCGACCACGTCGCCGAAGTGCAGCCGGCTGAACGCCGGGACTTCGCGGTGCATCGTCAGGTAGACGTCGAAGACCGCGTCCACCGCGTCCCACCAGTGCTCCAGCTCCAGCTGGTCGAACCGCGCGGACACGGTGCGCACGAAGCGGTCGAGGTTGCGCAGCGTTAGTTCCTGGACGACGGCGCGCTTGTCGGGGAAGAACTGGTAGAGCGATCCGACCGCCACGCCGGCGCGCTCGGCGATGAGAGTGGTTGTCAACCCGTCATAGCCCACCTCGTCGATCAGCTCGGCACACGCCGAGAGCATCTTCTCCACACGTTGTGCACTGCGCTGCTGGACCGGCTTTCGGCGCAGCGGGGCTACTTCGGCAGGCAAGGCAACTCCTTGATCAAGTTCTAAATGACCATCTTGCCGACCACGACCATGATTCTCTTTCAGGGGAGGGAGCCCTGGGCAGATGGTGCCGAGCTCGACTCGGCGGTCTGGTTCACCGACGTGGGGCGAGGGTTTCGCCCGGCGCCGGCGATGTCCACAGTTTCCCGGCCCGCGGGCGGTGTTGCGCTCCGGACATGCCGGGGACGGTATCAGTCGATCGGGTGGTTTCCCTGTAGACGCCTTGACCGAACCCCGGTGTCTGGTCATTCGGGGGTTCCGAGGCGCGGCTCTGACCTGCGGATCCGGTCACGTTACATCGTTGTCATATGCATTGAGTCATGTTGTCAGCGCGCAAGTTCGCTATCTAGTGTGATTCGAGTCGTCATTTTCAGTGACAGAAGGGTCATCGTGGGTTACTGCCCGGCCGCCCCTAATTTTCCCGCCGTGCCTCGTGCTGTGCTTTCCAGGTGGACATCGACTGGGGGAAGAAGCGGGTGCTGTGGCGCCCGTGCCGCCGGCACCCATGTCTGTTCGGCTGCCACGCGTGCGAAGCGCACCGCAGCCACGTGACCGCGCGGCTGACCCCGGAGCTCGCGGCCCCGGCGGTGCCGCCCCGCACGGTCGCGGCGGACGCCCCGCCCGCCCCCGGCCTGTGGCACCCGTTGACCATCGCGGACGCGAACGCACTGCTCTCCGACGGCGGCTACGGCCTGCGGGTCGAGCGGTCGGCGCAGGGCACGCTGCGGCTCCGCGGCTTCGGTGCCGGTGCCGGGTTTCCGCTGGGCGCCGAACCGAACTGGTCCGATCTCTACCGCGCCCTGATTCGGTTGCGCCGCACTCGTCGCGTCTTCGACCCGGCGTGGCTGCACCGGCTGACCCGGTCGCTGGGCTCGGATGTCGGCACCGGCGGATCGGTCCTGCTGCCCGGCGACCGCGTCGACCTGCTGACCTCGGAGCGGCGGCAGCTCGCCGAGGACTGCCTCGCCGCGGTGCTCGGCCCGAACCGCAGCGTGCCGTTTCCCGCGGAGCGGATCACGGTCAGCGGTCCGGCGCGCATCGTTGAGCTGCGAGCCGTCGGATCCCGCGAGCGCGCCCAGCGCCAGCTCCGCGGCTGGGAACGGATCTCGTCCATTGTGGAATCCGACCCCGACCTGCGGATGCACTGCGCCACCCAGCCGGTGCCGGCCGCCGTGGTGGACACCGCCACCGGTTCGGCCGCCCTGACCCGCATCGCCGAGCCCGCGCCGGCGCATCCCACGCACCCGGGCGGCACCATCGCGGCGGACCTTGCCACGCTGCTGTACCCGGCCGGCGACGGCACGCCGGGACTGCTGCGCGTGGTGCTGGACAACCGCTTCGAGCGGCGCGAGGACGAACTCGACTACTTCCTGGAGCACTTCGTCCGCCCGCTGCTCCGCACCTTCCGGCTCGCCCTCGACTCGCACGGGGTCGGGCTGTTCGCCCTGGGCGGGGCCGGGGTCGCCTTCGAGCTCTCCCCGGAACTGCAGGCCACCGGCCGGATCGTGGTGACCGACTACCTGCGGGTGAGCCATGAGCCGACCCGCGCCGAGGTCGCGGCAGGAGCGCGTGCGCTGGTCGAGACCCTCGACGAGCTCGGCGCCGGGTTCAGCCGACTCGATTCCGGGCGGCGGGAGAGCCGGGTGCGGCGGGCCGTCGACCGGGTGATCACCGAGGAACTGCGCTTCCTGGCACCGAGCACCGCGGAGCTGCTCTCCGGCGAGCAACCGCTGCAGCGCTACGTCCACACCGTGCCGAAAACCCAGGACGCGGTGCTGAAATCGGTGCTGGACCGGGTCCAGCAGCGCACCCAGCAACGTCGCTGGGACGACCGGTTGCCGCAGCCGACCGTCGTGATCGACGTGGACCTGTGCGGACTCGTGCCGCTGCAGCGGATCCAGGACGCCGCACGGTCCGTTTCGGGCGCGCGCCCTGGTGCGCCGGACGGCATCCTGGAGCTGGCCGGCCCCGGCACGCTCCCGGTGCTGCCGACCCACGCCGCTGCTACCTGGCGGAACTTCGTGGAGCTCAGCGGTCTGCGCGACCGCTACCCGTCGGTGGACTGGGACGAGGTGCGTGCCGACTTCACGCGCGCTTTCCTGGCCAGGCCGCGGGAAAGGCTGCGCACTGACAGCGCGAACGCCGGGCTCGCCCGGTTCGTCTGGGATGTGCAGGACGCCGGCGGGCGGGTGGTGTTCTGCACCGGGCGTCGCGAGCGGTTCCGCGAGCACACCGAGGAGGCGCTCGCCGCCGGCGGGGTGCTGCACGCGACGCTGCTGTGCCTGCCCGAGGACGGCGGGTGCCCGCGTTCCGAGCTGAAGGTGGAGAAGCTCCGAGAGCTCGGCGACGTCGACGTCGTGGCGGTCTTCGACGACGAGCTGGCGAACCGCATCGCCGTGACCAAGGAGTTCGGCGGGGCCATCCCGGTCGCCGTCGAGATCCCCGGCCTGGCCGCCGAACGCCTCCCCGACCAGCCGGTGGCCGACACCACGGCCGTGATCGCCACCTTCGAGACCACGCCCCGCCTCGGGGCGCGCAGCGGTCCGCGCCTGTCCAACACGCATTCGCTGGAAGAGCTGCAGATCGGCGCACTGCGCAAGAACCGCTTGGCGCAGCAGTGGGCGGTGCACCTCACCGAGCGGGAATCGCGGTCCATTGTGGATTCAATGCTCGCCGACGTGGACCGGGCGGCGGCGCGGACCGGGCGCAGCGCGGTCGCGAAGTTCGGCATCGACGAGCGCAGCGCGCCGGAGCAGGTCCTGGCGGCGCTGCACCACGTGTTCACCCGCAAGCAGTTCATCAAGGGATCGCGGTCCAACTACCAGCCGGCCGACCTGCGGCGGGACGCCGAACCGTTCGTGCGCCGGGGCGAACCCATCGAGGTGGTGCTGCTCGGCTTCCCGGTCAAGCAGTGCCTGAACCGGCTGAAGGCGGGCGGCCCGCTGCCGGACTTCGCCGAACTCGGCGCGATGGCGCGGCTGCGGGAGCTCCAGCGGGCGGTCAGCGCGGTGCACGCGCCCGGCCTGCACTTCAACATCCTCACCGACGGCAGGCACTTCCGCAGCCGGCCGCACGCGATCACCGACGCCTACCAGCGGAAACTGCGCGAGTACATCGACCTGGTCGGCATCGGCGACCGGACCACCGTCGAGGAGATCGACGAGGTCGCGGAGCGGCGGCTGGGCCCCGGGCTCCCGGCCGTGCGCGCCACCCGGATCGCCGGTTACCGCCGACTGCTCGCCGACTCGTTGCGGCACTTCGACATCACCGACAACCCGCTGCGGACCCTGGAGGAGGTGCATTCGCGCACCGCCGCGATGGACGAGTTCGCGCCGCACGTCATCGGGCTGTTCCGGGAAATCCTGATGTCGCTGGTGTATTCGGTGCCGGTCGCGGTGCCGCCCGGCACGGACCGGCTGGAGTGGTCCACCGCGGTCTACGCGGACATCTACAACGTGACCGACCAGAGCGTGTCGGGCGAGGTGCGGCAGGCGCGCTGCGCGGTGCTTCGCCGGGCGTGGCACGCGGTGCTCCGCTACATGGCGACGATGCAGGCGGACGAGGAGTTCGGCTACGAGCAGATGTTCCCGAACCGCGTGCGGCTGACCCTCAGCGCGGTCCGCAAGGGCTGCCTCGGGTTCACCTACCTCGGCGGATCGGGCCTGCTGCCCTGGCAGGGCACCGGCGTGCTCGACACCCGCGGCTACGTGGCGGTCGACTTCGCGATCTCGCTGCTGGATCAGGGATTCGTGCCGGTGTACTCGCCGCTGCTCGGCTCCCGCCAACCGTGGCTGATGGTGCCGGCGCAGCACACCCACCTGGCGGAAGCCCCGGGTGTCGCGGTACCGGCCCAAAGAGGAGCGGCGACGCCACCGGGAATCCGGCTGGACCAGGACTTGGCAACCAGAGCCCGCCTCCGCCGGAAGTAGCAGAGGCTGTTTCCAGACTCACCGCGCGCGGCGGTGCGGGTGAGGGCAGGCGCCGTCTTGACTTCGTCCTACGCAAGTTCCATTTGAAATCGGACCGGCGGGTTCAACGGAAATCGCGGCTCTTCTGCTGCTTCCGTGGGTGTCAGGTTCGTCCGGGGAGGGCGGGTGGGTGGCCATCGAGGCGGCGAAGCCTCGTGGATCGGGCGATTTCGCGCGAAATCGCCACCTTGCAGGCGTGGCGAGTGGCGATTTCGCGCGAAATCGCCAACCCCTCGCCGAGAGCCGGCACGGTGGGCACGGTGGGCCGTGGGCACGGTGGGCACCGCCGCGGGTTCTCAGACGTCGTCTGGCGAGGACAGGCCCGATGCCGCGTATTGGGCATACGTAAGTCGGGGATCCCGGGGTCCAGGCGGCGTCTGTAATTCCCGCATGGGGCCAGTACCCGCATCGCTGCGTAAGCCGACACGGCCCCCAAAAATATGGCTCTTCTGCTTCTTCCGTGGGTTAGGCGTGTCCGGGGATTGACACATCTATCGAGACATGACACCGGTAAGAACCGGCATCACCACTCACGACCCGACGGCCCCCCGTCGTGAGTGACAGCTCCGGTAAGAACCGGCATCACCACTCACGACCCGACGGACCCCCGTCGTGAGTGACAGCTCCGGTAAGAACCGGCATCACCACTCACGACCCGACGGACCCCCGTCGTGAGTGACAGCTCCGGTCCAAACACCCGAGTCGTCCCGAGATCCAGCGCCCGCCACCGACGACGCCCGCCACGGCACGCCATAAACCGGCCTTCGGCACGGCGTTCTCCACTCCTCGGTTCCTGACTCTGGACACGCCAGAAACTAGACGAAGCAACGGCGTGCCCCGGTCTCCGGACCCAAAAACCAACTCAAACCACACACGGATCAGTCACAAGAGCCAAAAATATGGAAAGGCCCTGGGCGCGGTCGGGGAATCGAGCTCCAGGGCCTTTCCAGACTCCGGCTCCGTTCGGGGAAACGGTTTGCCGGAGTGGTTGGAGTCCGCGGACCGGCGCCGGTCGGGGGGAGGGGAGTGCGTCAGCACCGGCCCGCGGAACTTTGGGCGACCGCGCTGGTGTCCAGCCGGTCCGATGTGGAGTTTTTCGCGGCGGCGGCCGGTGAACGTCGGCCGAGGTCGGGGAATCACGACCGCACGTTCATCGGCCGCCGCCTGGCGGTTGCTCGGCAACCCGGATCGGGGAAGGGGTAATGCTCTCCGGGGCCGAGTCCGCCTGCTTACGGCACCGGCGCCACCGGGCGCAGCGCGTGCGCCGGACGCAGGTGCCGTGCGGGACGGGGTGCCAAGGCCCCTGCTACCAGGTGCTCGTGGGCCGTGCGCCACACCGAGCACGGTGCTTTCTGCGGGCGCCAGCGGCTCGAGCACTCCGGGCAGTTGCCCTTCTCGTCGGCGTCGTGCGCGGTGAGCAGCGTTCGCCACCCCTCGGTCAGCCGGGGAAGTTCGGAACGCGCCACGGAGAGCACGGAAGGGGCGTCCACGCAGTTCGCGAGCTCGGTCAGCACATCGAGCCGCTCCCGCACCGTACTGCGCAGCACCTGTTCCAGGATCTCGTCCACCGAAACGTCACCGTCACTTTCTCGCCTGCACAGCGGCATCCCGCAGCGCGTCCGACAACTGGCCGAGGCCGTAGGCTGACAACGCCGCAGAATGGCCGGGCGGTCCGACGAGCACCACCCTGTCCCGGTTTACCAGCACGTCCAGGAACCGGTGCGAGTTCGCCACGTCTCGGCAGTCCACTCGCCACCAACGGCGCCGGTCTGCGGGCGCGGTGGGGAACTCGGCCGACTGGCCGTTCCCGCCCTGTGCGTCCCGCATCTCGTCACCGTTCCCGTTCGTGCTCGGTTTGCCTGTGCTGACTAGATTGGAACGGGACGGGTCCTCGCGCCTAGGGGCGCGTCGATAACCGGGCCAATGGCAACGACGAGCGGTCGGTGGACTTCACCGCCGCCGATCACCTCTACCGATATGCGCTTCACCGGGATGCAGCAGTGCCCTTACTCTGCGACCAACGCCCGAGCAGAGCGTCAGGGGGTCTAAATGAACATCATCGGTTCTGGCGGCTCTCCCGTTACACCCGACATTTGGAACGAGCGGGAGATGCGGGATGCGCTGGCTCGACGGGACGTCAGCGAGATCTACCGGCAACTGCGCCGGCACGGCGTTTCGCAGCGCCAGATCGCAGCCACGACGGGGCAGTCGCAGTCCGAGGTGTCCGAGATCCTCAAAGGGCGGCAGGTCATGGCCTATGACGTGCTTGCCCGGATCGCTGATGGGCTGGGTATCCCGCGGGGCTACATGGGCCTCGCCTACGACGGGGCGACCGCTATGCGGGTCGCGCAGGCGGCTAACGCCCCTGACGCTGAGGAGGACGAGTCGGTGAAGCGCAGGAAGTTCCTGTCCCACGCCGCAGCGGTGACCATGGGCGCGGCCGTTTTCGGCACCGAGACCAGTTCCTGGTTGCCCGCCAGCGCGCAGACGCCGGCACCGGCACGCATCGGCATGACCGACGTGCAGCAGATCCACGCCGCGACCAAGGCGTTGCGCGATCTCGACTACCGCTACGGCGGTGGGACCTGCCGGGACGCCGTCGTCGCCCAGCTGTCCTGGGCGCAGCAGCTGCTCGAGTCCAGCGCCGCCGATCCCGTGCGCAAGCAGCTCTTCGTGGCCCTGGCGGACATGCACAGCCTGGCCGGTTGGACGTCGTTCGACGTGGGCCTGCTCGACCCCGCTCGCGGGCATTTCGGCAAGGCGCTGGAGTTCGCGAAGCAGGCCGACGACGACGGCCTGGTGGCCAGCGTGCTGTACCGGATGGGCCGCGTCTACCTGCACTACGAGGAGCCCAACGAGGCGCTGAAGCTGTTCCAGCTGGGCCAGATCGCCGCGCAGGAGTCCGGTTCCGCGCTGACCGTGGCCGTGCTGTGCGCCAACGAGGCCTGGGCCTACGGCATGTTGAACAAGCCCGATCAGGTGCAGAAGATGGTGGGCCGCACGAAGGACGAGTTCGCCCGCGCCCGCGCGGACCAGGCGCCGGACTGGGTGCGCTTCTTCACCGAGAACGACCTGCACGGCATGATCGGCTCCGCGCACGACGCGCTGGCCGTCTTCGAGCCGAAAAAGCACGCCTCGATCGCCGTCGCCGAGACCATCAAGTGCAACGAGGCCTACGGCGCGGACATGGCGCGCACCCACGTCTTCGGCCTGAGCCTGCAGGCCACCAACCACATCCGGGCCGGAGACCTGCAGGAGGGCGTCAAGGTCGGGCGGCGGGCGCTGGCGGCCGGCGAGCGGGTCAAGTCCGCGCGCGTCGCCGACCGGCTCAGGCCGCTGGAGCTGGAGGCCGGCAAGCACCGGATGAATTCCGATGTCCGTGACCTGTTCGAGGCGGTCCGGCGGTTCCGCCGGGCGTGATCGGGCCACGCCGGGCAGCCGTGCCGGTGCCGTCGGCTTGAAACGATGAGCATGAAGACACAACCAGTGGAAGAGAGTCGGTGCGTTCCGCCTGAGCTGGATCTGGCACTGACCGAAATCTGCGCGGCCGTCGGCCTCGATTCGACCGGCGCGCGTTTGATCCGAATCGTCAACAACGGGGTTTTTCTGCTCCGCGACCAGCAAGTCGTCGTTCGCTTGGTCCTTTCCCCGTCCTTCACCTATCGAGCTTTCAACGCCGTGGAAGCCGCGCGTTGGCTGGCGGTGCACGGGATTCCCGCCGTGCGCCTGCTGCCGGGCGTCGAGCAGCCGGTCCAGGTGGGCGAACACCTGGCGACCCTCTGGCAGTACGTGGCGGAGGCCGGCCCGATGCCCAGCGGCGCGGACCTCGGCGAACTGCTGCGCCAGATGCATTCGAAGCCGGCATCACCGACTTTCCTGGACTGGCAGCCGATGGCGGACATCCGGCGCCGGTTGACCGATGCGGTCGACGTCGATCCGGCCGATCACCGGTTCCTGGAGCAGCGCTGCGACGCGTTGGAAGAACGGCTGCAAACGCTGCGCTTCCCGTTGTCGCGCAGCGTGATCCACGCGGATGCGCACCTGCGCAACGTGATCGGCGGCGCGGATGGCCCGCTGCTGTGTGACCTGGATTCGCTGTGCATCGGGCCGCCGGAGTGGGACCTGACCCCGATCGCGGTGGGTCGGCTGCGGATGGGGCACCCGCCGTCCTGGCACGACGACCTGGCCCGGGCCTACGGCTTCGACATCACGCGCTGGGAAGGCTTTTCCGTGCTGCGCGAACTGCGCGAATTGAAGATCACCACCGGGGTGCTCCCGATCCTTCGCAGCAATCCCGGGGTTCGCGAGCAACTGCACCAGCGGTTGCGCACGATCAGGGACGGAGATCTCGCCACGCAATGGGTGCCGTACAGCTGATCCGGTCAACTGCTAGGCCGAACGGGCGATCTTGGGTCGATTGCCGAAGCCGTTTGACAGTTTCTGGTGACGCACCTTCGGTCGAAGGAGTAAATCATACGGGCGAACTGGTGCATCGGTGCGTTGCTATGGGACGGGCTGTCGATGAGGAACGCGAAGTTCTTACCGCGGAAGCCGCGCTGGCGCCGGACGCGCGCGTTACGCGCCGCCCGGGTGCTCGACGACGTGGTGGACAGCCAGGTCGCATCGTTGCCCCGGTTGCCCGAGGAACTCAGGATCCGCCACGCCGACCACTTGGCGGAGCTGGTGTTGCTCGCCCAGGCGTATCGGCATTACGCCGTGGGTTGGATCACCTGGCGCCAGTTGGAGTGCCGCGGCCGGCTCGCGGTGCAGCGCTTGGGTGGGGACTGCTGCGTTCCGCTCGTGCAGCTCGCCGACGGCGAATGACCACTCGGCGACCGGCGCGTCATCATTCGGCCGCGCCCGTGTCTGGCTGCCGGTGTGCCTGTTGAGCTGGTGTTTCGGCGATCTGCGGGGGGCCGTTCGGTCGGGGTGAATTCGGCGTTCGCGCCGGTGGCGGCCGTTGCGCGGGGAAGTGGGGCAGCTGGGGCCTCCGGTATTGCGGAATTTGCCGCCACATTCCCATTTTTCGCTCGCGAGGTCGTCCGGTAGGACCTCGCGAGCGTTCGGGTGCGCAGTTTCTGGGATTGAAGAGAACTCCTCGGCCGGATGAGCGGATGGAGCGCCGGCGGGTTCTGCTTCGACGTTTTCTCGGCGGATTCGGGCAGCAAGCGGCGGACAGATCGATTGGAGATGGTTTTGCGCGGTCCGGTTGGCCGGTCGGAGCGGCCTGGGTTGCTGGACGACGACCCGCTGCTGCGCCTGTACTGCGTGGTGGCGTCCGCGGCCGGTGCGCATCGGGAGCTGAGAACGCTACCGGTGGCGCGGAATGCGGTCGGTCTGGGTGATTTGGCGAGCAGCGGTTTCCCCGGTGATGTGCTGTCGTTGAAACGGCTGGTGGAGGGCAGGCCGACGGACTGGGGAGCACCGGACCACTTAGCCGAGTTCGTGGTCCGGCCGTTGCTGATCACCTTCCGCGGGCTGCTGGCGAAGGGTTGTCTGCCGGTCGGCGAGATTGGTGTCGAACTCGACTCGGAGTCGGCGGCCACCGGGCGGATCGTGGTCGCCGGGATCCGCAGCGCGCGGTCGGCGGTTCCGGGAGTGGCGGACGCGATCGTCGCGTTGGACGAGCAGTTGGACGAGCTGGCCGCCGCCTGCGCGCTCGTCACCGGCGACGAGCAGGTTCGCGCTGCCTTCGACGCCGTCATCGCCCAGGAACTTCGCAACCTCTCCGAGGAGACTGCGGCCGCTTTCGCCGGTGATCATCCGTGGCGCCGCTTCGTGCATGCCGTCGCCGCGGAGCAGCACGAGATCCTCAGCCGGGTCGTCCGGCTCGTCAGGGAACGAAGCGTGCGGTGCCGGCGCGAGCCCGGCCTGGCGCGTCCGCTGGTCGCCGTGGACCTCGACTTCTGCGCGCTGCACCCGAAGCGCCGGGTCCGCGATGCGTTGCGCCGGCTGGGCGAAGCGCACGGCATCGAGGAGCTTGCCGCGCAGCTCGATGTGCTGCCCGGGCTGTACCAACCGGGCTGGCGGCCGTTCTTGGTGCGCAACGGCTTGTTGGAGCGTTATCCCGAACTCGATTGGGACGCGCTGTACCGGGAGTACCGCCGCAACGTCGCGTGGGACCGGGCGGCGCTGCTGACCGATGGTCTGGCGCCGGGACTGGCCCGATTCGTCCGGGATCTGGAGCAAGCCGGTGGCCGGGTCGTCTGGTTGACCGGTCGCCGGCACCGGATGCGGGCCGCCACCGGAGAAGTCCTGGCCCGCCATGGACTCGGCCACCTCGACCTGCGCACCACCGATGACGGGCCGGTCGCGGACCAGAAGGTCGCGGCGCTGCACGACATGCCGGGGCACGAGCTCGTCGCGGCCTTCGATGACTCGGCCGCCAATCGCCGTGCGCTGCAAGCGGCGTTCCCAGCTGCCGTCGTGGTCGCGGTGCGCCCGTCTGAGTTCACTGTGGACGGTGCGGGCCGAACCGCTGATGGCATCGCAACCTTCGAATCCCTGCCGCATCCGATCCCGGTGGGGCGCGGGCACGGCCGCAACGCGCAGTTGTCGCATGCGACGTCGCTCGGCGGCCTGCGGATCGGGGGCCTCAGCACCCGCCCCACGATCTGGTCGCACGGCGTGGAACTGACCGAGGAGGAGCAGGCGCGGATCGTCGCGTCGCTGGCGGCCACCGCGCTGGCGAGCGGGCAGCGGCTCGGCAAGCAGATCGGCGCCGGGATGGATCCGGGTCCGGTGGGGATCGCCCGCGCGGTGTGGCAGGTCATCACGGCGAAACCGTTCGGCGCCGCGAGGTCGGCTTATCCGCTCGCGGCGGCCGAACGGGACGTGCTCGCCTCGATCGAGGCCGGTGATCGCATCCGGTTCGTCATGGTGGGGCCGTCGCTGAAGCAGGACGGTTCGCGGCTGAAGGCGCTCGGCGGGCTGCCGGACCTCGCCGAGCTCGCGATGCTGATCCGGCTGCGGGAACTCGACGCGGCCGTCCGGCAAGTGCACCCGCCGGGGATGGAGGTGCGGGCGCTCACCGATGCCAGCCACTTCAGGTTCCGCGAACCGCACCGGTACGCCGGATACCACGAGCAGTTCGCGCGGCAGGTGGAACTCGCCGGAGCCCAGGACGTGGTGACCGTCGAGGACTTCGACACCGCAGCCGACGCGCACCCGCTCTGCGGCGACCGGGCGCAGCGACTGGAACTGCTGGCGAAGCACCGCGACAGGTACACCGCGGCGTTCGCGGGTCTCGACATCCGCCGAAACCCGCGGTCGGCGCTGGCGGCGGCCGACGACCGAGATCCGGCCCGCCCCGGCCAACCGCGATTCGTCGAGCTGTTCCGCTCCGTGCTGCAGGCCGTGGACGTGCCCTTCCCCGGCGGCGATCCGTTCGCGTGGTCGCAGCGGATTTACGCGGACCCGTTCGACCTGACCGATCCGGCGGCCCCGCTCGGGATCCGCCGAGCCCGGGCCGACCTGCTCGCGCTGGCCTGGCGCGAAACGATCATCTATCTCGCGAACAAGCACGTCGACGAGGAACTTGACTATGCGGTGCTGTGGCGGGAGAACTGCGTGCGGCTGAGCCTGTCGATCCGCCCGGCCCCGGGCAGGCTGCGCTTCGTCCCCCTCGGCGGCTCCGGCGTGATGCCCTGGCACGGCACGGCGACCCTGAACGCCCAGCACGAGGTCTCGGTCGACTACGCGATCTCGCTGGCAGACCAGGGATTCCGGCCGGTCCACGCGCCGGGCGCCGGCGACCGCCGGCAACCGTGGTTCATGGCCTCACCCCAAGACCTGACCCGAGCCGGCCGCCTCGACCCAAGGGTCATCGACCGGATCCGCCTACGCCCCAAGTGACGCGGGCAGAGCAGCGCCCCGCAGCCGGGGGCGGGCTGCGGGGCGTGGCGGCGGGCAGGCATTGGGGAGGGGACTACCTGCCCGCGGGTTCGGCTGCTCTGCGGAAGGAGACGGCGCAGTGCTCGGTCGAGTGGAGCGGCCCGGCTGCCGGTCGGGGGCACGGCAGCCGGACCGGGGCTACAGGCGTTCGAGCCCGGCGAGTATTCGGCTCAGGATCTCGGAACGACGCGTGGAGCTCTCGTGGTCGGTGGTTGGCGCCCGGGCCTCGTCGATGGCGGGCTGCACGGTCGACTCCCCGCGAATGGCAGGAGTTTCGCGGAGGCGGTGTCGGCCGCCGCTGGTGCTCTCGGCTTCGATCCGCGCGATCAGGTGCCGCACGGTCATTGCGCCTTCGCTGCTACCGGCGTGCTGGGCTCGGTAGAAGTAACTCCGGTACATCGGCCAGAGGGTGAGCAGAACGGCAGTGGCACCAACGGCGACGGTCCAGGCGATCATGGTCATCCCTTCAGCGCTTTCAGCAGCGAGTTGCAGTCTTGGCACGACGGCGCCTGGATCCAGTCCATTTCAGACGGTTTGGCGAGACAGAAGCGCTTGTCGCAGAACGAATCACCGTTCGCGCTCGCATCTGCATACGTACCTCGGAAGGCGTGGCGGACCATGCCGCCGCTGCTCGACTCGTCTACGACGGGAAGCCAGTAGTAGCGCTGAAGTGGCTTCGTCATGTCGACCCCCGATGGTCTCTTGGTCTCGTCGTTTCCGAGACCAATGATTTCGGTCTTGTCGCTTGTGGACAATTGCCTGATTGATTGACGACGCTGCACTACCGGGTGGCCTAGTGTGTGGTGCATGGACGAGACCACTCCCGCGCCGCGTGCATACGTTCTCGGCGCAGAACTCCGGGATGCGCGAAACAAGGCGGGGCTTGGGCTTCGACAGCTCGCGGCGAAACTGGATGTCTCCCATTCGGTTGTCGTGCGCTGGGAACGCGGACAACGCGTGCCAACCACCGAATCCGTGTCCGCCCTCTGCGCGGTGCTGGGCATGAACGGTGCGACCAGGGAACGGCTGATGAAGCTGACGCGAGACGCGGTCTCGGAACCACCGAACACGGTGTCAGTCGGCGCGTCGGGCGAGGCCGATCAGATGGCCGCACTGCTGGAGTTCGAGCGGATGGCCACCGCGATCACCGAGGTATCGCCGGCGGTCGTGCCTGGGATGTTGCAAACCGCGGAATATGCGCGGGCGATCATGAGCGCCGGAATTCCCAACGGTGAGAACGACAAGCGGGTGATGATGCGACTCGGTCGCCGAGACCTGATCACTCGTAGACGAGCGCCGATTCGGTTCACGGCCGTCGTGCTGGAGTCCGCGCTGCACCAGTTGATCGGCGGTCCCGAGGTAATGGCCGACCAGCTCCAGTTCCTCTTGGAAATGGGCGAGCGGGACAACGTCGAGATCCGGGTCATCCCGCGGTCTGCTGGCTGGACACCGGCGCACGCCGGGCCGTTCGTCCTATTGGAGTTCGCCAAGGCTGCACCCGTGGTGCATCTGGAGCACCACAGGTCGTCGGTCTTTCTTCGCGATGAGGCAGACGTGAAAGCGTTCGTCTCCGCACGGGAAGATGTCGAGCGGATGGCGATGAGCCCGGAAGCCACGGTCGGACTTATCGCCCGCGTCATCAACCAGGAGGAGACGCCGAAATGACGTTATCTCAGGCCCCCGTCGGATGGCGGAAGTCGAGCCGGAGCAACCAGGAGACGAGCTGCGTCGAGGTCGGGCGCATCGGTGGCGGTGCTGCGGTTCGCGACACCAAGGACCGCGCCGCCGGTCACTTCACCACGACCGCCGCCCAGTGGTCGGCCTTCGTCGCCGCCATCAAGACCGGCAAGTTCGACGCCTGAACGAAGTGAAGGGCCCCCTCCTGCCGACCAACCTGGCAGGAGGGGGCCCCTTCACTTCACTCACTGTCCGACCAGGCACGTTCCGGTCGAAACCCGCAATTTCCATTGAAATCGAAGGTCCGATTTCCATTGAAATTGCGGAAAAACCCACCTCATCGGGTCTCGTGAACCCCTCAAGGGGTGATGAACCTCATCGGGTGGGAACCCCTCATCGGTGAATCTGGTCGGAGGTACTCTTCGCAGTTCGATCTATCGGGTTGTCAGGCCTTGGGCTTGCCGAGGCGGAGGGCGAGGATCAGGCCGAGGACGACCAGGACCACCGCTCCCGCGATCCACGGCCAGATCGGCATGCCGCCCGACTCCTCGGACTGCGCCTGCTGGTCCGCGTTCTGCGGGGCCGGGGCCGGGGTGCCCTTGCCCGGGGTGGTCAGCGTGAAGGTGACCTTGCCCGACACCGGGTGGCCGTCGTTGGACAGCACCCGGTAGCCGACCGTGTAGGCACCCGCCGGGCCGAGCTCCCGGACCGGCGCGATGACCGAGGTGCCCTCGACCCGTACCTGCCCGTCGGTCCAGTACGTCCCGTCCGGGCCGACCACGTTGACCGTGTTGTAGCCCTCGCGCACCGGCTGGTCGAAGGTCAACCGGACCTCACGGGGCCCGGTGGCCAGCTGTGCGGCTTCCGGCGGGTCGCTGCTGACGAGCGCGTTGTGAGCCAGCGCCGTACCGGCGCCGCCGAACAGGGCGGCCAGCGCCAGCACCGCTACTGCCATCAACCGCTTCACGACTCGTCCTTCCCGGATTCCTGCTTCGCCGCACCCTTCCTGGCGTTGCGGCTGCGCGCCAGGGCACCGGCCCCGACGCCCAGGCCGAGCGCGCCGACCACGAGCCCGGCGCCGCCCAGCCAGCGGGCCGCGTTGTCACCAGAACCGGCCTCGGACTCCTCGGCGGGCTCCTGGTGCGAGGCGCCGCCGTGGGAGTGCTCGCCGTCGGCCTCCTCGACCAGCTTCAGCGCCGGAGCGGGGTGCTCGGGCTCCGCCGCGCCCTCGGCCGGCGGCGGGGCGTCCCAGTTCACGACCTCGCCGTTGTCGTAGGTCTGCGTGGTGGGCATCACGAGTTCATCGGTGTTGGTCGGCAGGGCGCCGAGGGACACCTCGAACTCGTTGAACTCGTTCGGCCCGATCCGGTTGCCCGGCTGCGCGGTCCACGTGATGCTGCGCACAGCTTCGGTGACCTGCGCGCCAGCCACCTCGACCGGCGCGATCTGGAGCCGCTCGACCTGGACGTTCCAGCCCGGAATCGGCTTGGTGCGCACCGAGCTCAGCGCGTACTGCTCCGGAAGGGTCACCTTGACTTGCACGGTCCCGGCGTTCGGCCGCTCGTTCGGCACCCGGAAGGCGACCTTGGCGTAACCGCCCTTGGCGGCCTCGCCCGGCTGTGCGGTGACGTGCGCGGACGCCGTTCCCGCTCCCATTAGCGCAACAATCCCGCAAGCGGCGGTCAGTGCCGCGGATCGAACCGCGAATCGCTTTGTCGACATGTTTGCTTGAAATCTCCTGTGCGTATGAGTTATTCGCGCGCGAAAGCGGCGAAATGACGAATGCGCGACGATCAGATGGCGTAATCCACTTGATCGACAAGAGATTCCGGAGGCCCGCGACGGGCATGTATTCGCTGGTAGATCAGCTGCGCCAGGGCACGCACCGTGACGACGGTGACGCACACCGTGCGCGGCTCCGTGACGATCGGTGACGGAGTCGACCGGCGGGGCAGGATTGCTCCGAGCAGGCGGGAGACTACGAAGAGTGCCCGCTCCGCGTGCGCCATTACGAGTCCGGTCAGCAGCACCACTGCGATGTGCCCGAGGGTCATTGCCAGTGGTGAGAATGGCATCCCGGGGTACCCGGCGCCGTCCTGATGACCCGCCACGACCTGCAAAAATACGTGAAGTGCCAGCTGGGTGACGCTCAAGGCCACTAGAATGCCCCACGACCCACGCTTGCGATCAGCGAGCGCCACACCGGCACCGGCCAGCAGGCCGGTGATCACCACGGTCGTTCCCGGATCGGGTAACGACCCGCCCGCGGCCGCGTGCGCGGCCACGGACAGTGACGCCGACGTGGTGGCCAAACCGGCACCGCGCAGGACGCGTAGCGCGCCCAGCGTAGGTGTGAGTCTGGCTGCCACAGCAGGCAAGTCTAGGTGTCGGTTCGGCCACGCTGACCGCAGGTGAGCTTGCCTTGTTCATCCGATTGGGTCACGGTTTACGGGTTGCAGACGGTCCGGAGCTACCACCTGCACACATGCTGGCTCGATTAGTTCCAGATCGTCGTAACCGACGACGGAGAGGAGGGGGCGTCGCCGAAAGTGGCGCCGAAACCTGTGTCGACCGAAACAAAACGAAGTGGTGACCCCGCTGAGGGCCACCATAAAACTGCATTGAACGGAACCCCCGAGTTCCTTGGAAAGCCGAGAACGGACTGGGTCGTCTTCGGCGTCACCGCGGCCATCATGTTCGCCGTGGTCTTCTGGGGAGCACTGGGGACTGACACGTTGAGCGCTGCCTCGTCGGCCGCGCTGACCTGGTTGCTCACCAACACGGGCTGGGGCTTCGTGCTGGCGGCCACTGGGTTCGTCATCTTCGCCCTGTTCCTGGCCTTCAGCAAGTACGGCCGGATCCCGCTCGGGAAGGACGGCGAGCAGCCGGAGTTCCGGACGGTGTCCTGGATCGCCATGATGTTCAGCGCCGGTATGGGCATCGGGTTGATGTTCTTCGGCGTTAGCGAGCCGCTCGGCCACTTCGTCTCGCCGCCGCCGGGGACGGTGCCCGGCGAGAGCGAAGAGGCCATCAAGACGGCCATGGCGACCTCGCTGTTCCACTGGACGCTGCACCCGTGGGCGATCTACGCGGTGGCGGGTCTGGCGATCGCCTACAGCGCCTTCCGCCGCGGCCGCCGCCAGACGATCAGCGGCGTGTTCATCCCGCTGATCGGCAAGAAGAACGCGGAGGGGTGGGTCGGCAAGCTGATCGACATCCTCGCGCTGTTCGCGACGCTGTTCGGGTCCGCCGCCTCGCTGGGCGTCGGCACCCTGCAGATCCGCAGCGGCTTGGAGGCCGCCGAATGGCTCCCCAAGGACTCGGCCAGCGGCGCCGTGATGGTGGGGATCATCGCGATCCTGACGCTCTGCTTCATCCTGTCCGCGGTGTCGGGTGTCGAGAAGGGCATCCAGTGGCTGTCCAACATCAACATGGTGCTGGCGGCCCTGCTCGCGCTCTTCGTGTTCATCCTGGGCCCGACGGTGTTCATCCTCGACCTGCTGCCCACCTCGGTGGGGTCCTACATCAGCGAGTTCGGCGAGATGGCCTCGCGGGCCGGTGCCACCGGCGGCGACGAGATGCAGAGCTGGCTGGCGAGCTGGACCGTCTTCTACTGGGCGTGGTGGATCTCGTGGACGCCGTTCGTCGGCATGTTCATCGCGCGCATCAGCCGCGGCCGCACGATCCGGCAGTTCGTCGCCGGCGTGCTGCTGGTGCCGAGCGGGGTCAGCCTGATCTGGTTCGCGATCTTCGGCGGTGCCTCGATCGACGCCCAGAAGTCGGGCGCCAACGTCTACGGCGAAGGCTCCGCGGAGGCGCAGACCTTCGACGTGCTGGGGACCATGCCGTGGGCCACCGTCACCTCGGTGCTGGTGATGATCCTGGTGGCGATCTTCTTCGTCTCCGGGGCCGACGCCGCGTCGATCGTGATGGGCACCCTGTCCCAGCGGGGCGCCATCGAGCCCAGCAAGTGGGTGGTCATCTTCTGGGGTGCCGCGACCGGCGCCGTGGCCGCGATCATGCTGGTCATCGGCACCACCGGAGGTGATGAGGAGAAGGCGCTGGACGGCATCCAGAACCTGACCTTCATCGGGGCGCTCCCGTTCGCCATCGTCATGGTGTTCATGTGTTTGGCCCTGCTCAAGGACCTGCGCAGCGACGACATGACGTTGCGCGACGCCAAGGGCGCCGAAGTGCTGGAGCAGGCCGTCATCTTGGGCACCGAGGAACACGACGGCGAGTTCCAGCTGGTGACCACGCCGGCGGAGGCCGACGAGGCCACCGCGGCGGTGCCTGCGGGTGGAAAAGAGTAAGCAAGCGTGAACCTCCTGGACTACGTCGCATCCAGGTGGCAATCGCTGCTGGTGGACTCCTACCAGCACGCCAGCATGGTGGTGCAGTGCATCGTGCTGGCGACGATCGTCGGCGTCCTGGTCGGGGTTGCGGTCTACCGCAGCCCCGCCGGGGCGGCGATCGCCACCGCTGCGTCCAGCGCGATCCTGACCATCCCGTCGTTCGCCCTGTTCGGCCTGCTCATCCCCGTGCTGGGGCTGGGCGTGGCGCCGTCGGTGGTGACCCTGGTGCTCTACGCGCTGCTGCCGATCATCCGCAACACCATCGTCGGATTGTCTACAGTCGACCAGTCGATCTTGGATGCCGCGCGCGGCATCGGCATGAGCCGCTTCGGCGTGCTGACGCGCGTCGAACTGCGGCTGGCCTGGCCCGCGATCCTCGCGGGCATGCGGGTGAGCACCCAGATGCTGATGGGCATCGCCGCCATCGCCGCCTACGCCAAGGGCCCCGGTCTGGGCAACCTGATCTTCAGCGGGCTGAACCAGCTGGGCGGCGCGAACGCGCTGAACATGGCCATCGCCGGCACCGTCGGGGTGATCATCCTCGCGCTGCTGCTGGACGCCGTCTTCGTGCTGATCGGGCGGTTGACGACTTCGAGAGGTATTCGTGGCTGACGACAACTACACCCCGGCCAGCGGGCACGGCGTCGAGATCTGCCTTGAGGAGGTCTCAAAGCGCTACCCCGGGCAGAAGCTGTCCGCGGTGGAGTCGGTGACCATGACCATCCCGGCCGGTGAGACGGTGGTGCTGGTCGGCCCGTCCGGCAGCGGCAAGACCACCACCATGCGGATGATCAACCGGTTGATCGAACCCACGTCCGGCAAGATCACCATCGGCGGCCAGGACGTGCTCGGCCTCGACCCGGACAAGCTGCGCCGCGAGATCGGCTACTCGATCCAGCAAGCCGGCCTGTTCCCGCACCTGACCGTCGGCGAGAACGTCGGCATAGTGCCCGGCCTGGTCGGCTGGGACAAGAAGCGGATCCGCGAGCGCGTCGACGAGATGCTCGACCTGGTCAACCTGGACCCAGCCGAGTACCGGGACCGCTACCCGCGGCAGCTCTCGGGCGGCCAGCAGCAGCGCGTCGGCGTGGCACGGGCGCTGGCGGCCAACCCGCCGGTGCTGCTGATGGACGAGCCCTTCGGCGCCGTGGACCCGATCACCCGAGGTGTGCTGCAGGACGAACTGATGCGCCTGCAGGCAGACCTGGGCAAGACGATCGTGTTCGTGACGCACGACTTCGACGAGGCGGTCAAGATCGGCGACCGCATCGCAGTGCTGGGCGAGCGCTCCAAGATCCTGCAGTACGACACGCCGGAGGCCATCCTGGCCAACCCGGCCGACGACACCGTGGCCGGCTTCGTCGGCGCCGGTGCCGCGCTCAAGCAGCTCACCCTGCGGCGCGTCCGCGAGATCGAGGTGGGCCAGGTTCCCACCGCCACCATCGACGAGTCGCCGACGGTGCTGAAGGAGCGGTTGGGTACCCGCCGCGGCGCGATCGGCCTGGTGCTCGACAGGCGCAACCGCCCGCTGCGCTGGGCGACCGCCCGCGAGGCCGGCGCGGTGTCCGCTCTGGACCGGGCCGGGCGGCCGGTGGAGGACAGCGTGTCGCTGGCCTCGACGCTGCAGGACGCGCTGGAAGCGATCCTCACCGACGACGACGGCGTCGCCGCGGTCACCGGGTCCCGCGGCGAGTACGTCGGCGTGGTCGACATCGACACGGTGATGAACACGATCAAGGCGCTGCGCGAGGAGCACGCCGACGACGAACCGACCGGGGCTCGGTCATGAGCAGCCAGTTCGCTTCGGACTCCGGATCCCGCAGGGCGGAGCGGCTGCGGCTGATGGCGCAGCCGGTCGCGGTCGTGGCGCTGGTCGCCGGGGTGCTGGGCTGGGCGTTCACCCATGACAACGACGAGGTGACCGCGCGCAGCATCAACTCGACCACGATCCTGAGCCTGACCTGGACGCACTTCCTGCTCAGCCTCGCTGTCGCGGTGATCGTGATCCTGGTGGCGGTGCCGCTGGGCGTGGTGCTCAGCCGCGGCTGGGCGCGCCCGGCGGTGCCGCTGGTAATCGGCCTCGCCAACATCGGCCAGGCCGCGCCCTCGGTGGGTCTGCTGGTGCTGTTCTTCCTGATCACCGGCGGCTCGACCGGATTCTGGATCGCGGTGCTGCCGATCGCCTGCTATGCGCTGCTGCCGGTGCTGCGCAACACCATCGTCGGGTTGCAGCAGGTCGATCCTTCGCTGATCGACGCTGGCCGCGGGATCGGCATGTCGGCGACGGGCGTGCTGGCGCGCATCGAGCTGCCGCTGGCGGTGCCCTACATCCTGGCCGGGCTGCGCACCTCGCTGGTGCTAGCCGTCGGCACCGCCACGCTGGCGCTGTTCGTCGGCGCGGGCGGGCTTGGCGAGATGATCAACACCGGCTACAAGCTGAACGACTGGACCGTCATGGTCGTCGGCGCGGTGCTGGCGATGTCGCTGGCGCTGCTGGTGGACTGGCTGGGCGCGCTGGCCGAGACGTACCTGTCGCCGAAAGGGTTGCGATGAACCGCGAGACGTCGCGCCGAGGCGCGCTCAAGCTGGCCTCGCTGGCGGCCACCAGCGTGCTGCTGGCCGGTTGCGGCCTGAGCTCCGGCGGCTCGGTGCCGCTGGCGGTCGCGCCCGGCGCCATCCAGCCGGTCCCCGAGCTGCAGGGCGTCACGATCATCGTCGGGTCCAAGGACTTCACCGAGCAGCTGGTGCTCGGCTACATCGCCGAATTCGCGCTGACCGCGGCCGGCGCCGACGTCCGGGACCTGACCAGCATCGTCGGTTCGGCCAGCGCCCGGAAGGCGTTGGAGAGCGACCAGATCGACATCCTGTGGGAATACACCGGGTCATCCTGGATCAGCTACAACGGCAACACCGACCCGATCCCGGACGCCCGCGCCCAGTACGAGGCGGTCAAGAAGCTGGACCTGGAGCGCAACGGCGTCGCCTGGACCGCGATCACCTACAACGTGGACAACACGTACGCGTTCGCGGTCAACCAGGACGCGGCGCGGCGGTTGGGCGTGGAGAAACTCTCCGACATCCCGAAGATCATCGCGGAGAAGCCGGACGAGGCCTCGTTCTGCGTGGACACCGAGTTCGCCAGCCGCAACGACGGCATGCCCGGGGTGGAGAAGGAGTACGGCTTCACCGCGGACCGGTCGAAAATGAAGGTGCTTACCGAGGGCAGCATCTACCAGGCCACCCAGAACGGGACCTGCACCTTCGGCGAGGTGTTCACCACCGACGGGCGGATCCGGGCGCTGAACCTGAAGGTGCTGGCGGACGACCGCCAGTTCTTCCCGCGGTACAACGTCGGCATCACCACCCGCGACGAGCTGCTCAAGCGGTACCCGCAGATCACGAGCGTCTTCGAGCCGGTTTCGGCGAAGTTGACGAACGCGGAGCTGCTGAAGATGAACGCCCAGGTGGACGTCGACGGCCGGGACCCGGCGGACGTCGCCCGCGAGTGGATGGTCCAGCAGGGCCTGGTGAAGCTCCCGGGCGGCGAAGCCACCGGCCGCTAGCGCGATCGGAAGGAAGAGGTGCAGGACGCCTTCCGGCGGCTCGCGGCATGCTCGGCTGAAGGTCGTGCCGCTAGCTGCGGTCGTGCCGCTAGCTGCGCTTAGGCGCCACACGGACCCTCCAGACCCGCGAAGTGGTGTATGGCTCTCCAGCAAGAGGGTATAGACGAAGTGCTTCGAACGGCCGAGCCTCGCTGCTATGGCTGGAACCCGTTCTCCTTCGAGGTACTCTTGCGCTACTTTCGCACTGAGCCTTGCTCGCCGTTCGCCGACTATCGGCTCGCCCGGTGTTAACCTCTCCATTGCTTCTCCGAATGACTGCTAATGCGGCGGAGGCCCCGCTAGGCCTCCGCTAGGCCAACAGGAACCGAGACGGGGCCAGCCTCGTACGTGTTAGTCCTCCGGTCTACCGTGGTCGCCTTTCTGCTCAGACTCCCAGAATTCCATAACTTCGGGGTCGCCTTTTTGGTCGGGGTCCCAGAGTTCGATCACTTGGTCGAGATCGTAGACGAAATAGATGGGCTTGTAGCCGCTTTCCTTGAGCTGGATAAAGACGTCTTGGGTGGTCTGCTTGTGTTGTTCTTCGTCGCTGCGAGGGCCCCGGACTGTTAGGACGCGCGGCATTTCTTTAAAGGGTATTCCGTGGTCTTCGTCGGCCTCGCTGTCGAGATTGTTTTGGAGCGCCAACTCAAAAGTGACAGAGTGGCCACTCTCCAGAGCGCGGATTGCCCTGTAGTCGGCATAGGGTTTTTCGATCGGTTCGAACTTGAGTCCTATGATTCGCTCGATATGTTCTACAGTACCTTCCGGGTCGCCTTGGTCGGCGAAGTAGACTTCAAAGTAGCTTGCCATTACCCTTCTCGTTTCCAGTCGAAGTCGAAGACCTTGCCCCAAACTCTGACTCGTGAAAGTTTGTCAGCGTTCTCGGGGGCGTTCAGGTATGCCTTAAGTCCGTTGAGCGCTTCCTCTGGAGTCAGGCCTGTTTTTCGTCCATCGATAATTACATCTGGACTTTGTCCTCCTTTGTTCTGCGATTTGCGAATCATTTTCTTGACGGTCTTGCGTGTCGGTATCTGGCCGTCTTTCTGCTGCAATGTCTTGAACTCTACGAGACTACCGTTGACGGTGGCGTCGGCGGTACGGTCATCCTTACCGTGCGGGACGCGGCGCACGATGTTCGGGCCAGTCTGGGCGAGCCGTTCGGCAACCGACCGCTCGTCGGAACTGAACCTCGTTTCGTCTGTGGTTCCGTTGTCTTCGATTCTGCCGGGCCATGTTGCGGGGTCGCCGGTGACTCCAGCCGGTAGCGGTTGCGGTTTGGATATCGACGGTTTTGGTAGGCGGTCGTATGGTTTTTCGGTTTGGGTGCTGGCCGTCGGGTTGGAAGTGTTCGCGGGACGGTGGCCTCCGGTGTTTCCGTGGTGATGGCTGCTCGTGTCTTGGATTGTGGTTCGGAGGTTCGCGAGGGTTCGCACGATGTCGGCTGCGGTCTCTGCGATGCGGTGCGCTTCGCTGACGAGTTCGTCGTTGGTGCCGAGGATTCCGGCGAGTTGGTCCCGGAGGGCTTCGATGGTGTCGCACAGTGCGTTGGCTTCGTTCAGTGGCACGGCGTCAGCGGTCAGACGGAGGTTTTCCGCCTGACCGCTGATTGTTTGGTCATTCATCACTGCTGGTGGTATGCGGCCTTGTCGATGACCATCTGCCGCAGGTGTTCGAGCCCGGCCGAGACGGTGCCCACTTCGTTGGAGACGGCGCTGATCTGGCCGTGCAACTCTTGGGCGCTGGAGGTGTCTCCGAGGATGCCAGCGACCTGCTGTGCCATGGATTCGAGCTGTCCTCTGATCGCTTCGGCCTGGTCGATGGGCACCTCGTCGGCCAAGGCTTGCAGCTGCTGTGCCTGTTCAGCAATGGACATGGATTACTCCTCATTCTGGGTGTTCACTGTGGACGATTGGTGAGGTTTGGATGCCTGGCCAAGGCAGCGGTACGGGGGTTGTCGCGCCTTGGCCAGGCGCGGCCCGGTGCCTCGAAGGGGATCGGCGGCGAGGGCACCGGACCGGACTTGTGAGCGGCTTCGCGCCGCAATGGCCCGTGTTCGGGCGGTTGTTTCGGGGTGTGGTTCCGGTGCGGGTGCCGGTCGGGGGGCGGACTGACGGCACCCGCACCGGGGCTTACGGGGAATGGGCGTGTGCGGCCGCGCAGAAGCGGCAGCCCACTGGGTATACGCGGGCGTGGCTGGGGGCGTCGCTGCCGAGGATCCGCTTGCCGCAGCGGGTCACGCCGTTGTGGGTTGCGTGACGCTCGTGTGTGATGCGGTGGTGGTCGGTCCACACGTCGGCGTGCTCGATGTCGTCGCCGTTGTCGGTGTTCTCGGGGAACCAATAAACCGGCGAGGACGCAAGTTCGCGGAGCATGACGGCGTGTGGGGTGCGAACCGAAAGTCCGGCCATCGTGATCGCGGTCATCGGGCCGCTGCCCTTCTGCGCAGTCGCGCGAGTTCGGCAGGGCAGAACGAGCACGGCGTTGGCGCGGGACGCTGCGGGTTAGGTGGGAACAAGCTGGTGAGGGGAACACCGCACAGGGCGCGGGTCGCTCCGCTCCGGATCGCGTGGGCGATGTTGTTCAGGCTGATCAGCGTCCGGAACGAAAGAGAGCTCACTGCGGGCTCACCACCCCGGCGGCCGGTTGTTGCGGGGCCTGGTCGGTGGTCATCCATGCGGGGCCGTGGGCGTCGTGCTCGTGCTGGCCGACCACGGTGGGGTCCGGGTCGGTGAACAGGCATCGTTTGGCGGAGCACCGCCACGTGGTGGCGCAGTCGGGCGCAAACGTTCGGTGCGGCATGGCAGCCTCACAGGTTCTGGTCAGAGGGTTTGGGTTGGAACACGAGGTGCTCGGGCGGCCAGCACGGCCAGCAGTCCCCGGCGATAGCGGTACCGGCATCGGGAAGCGCGATCACACGCCCGCACCGGGTGTTGGCGTCGGTGCGGTATTGGCGAACTCCCGTCCAGTCCACCCACGTCCAGGTTGAGGCGGTCATGGCTGGGTCACCGCCGGCCGAACCGCAGGTCCGGATAGCGCTTGACCACTAGAGACCGTTTCCCCTGGTACCGGCCACATAGTGAGCACTCCACTCAAGCGCGATTACTTTCGGTGTTCGCTTGATTACGAAGCTAATTAGAGGGGCTCGTGTGCGTGGAGTGACAGCAAAGTGACAGTGAGCGCTAGCGGTGTCGGTTGGCGGTTGCGGGCACGTACGCTGTTGCTGCCGTGGTTCAACGTAAGGAGGCCAACATGCCCCCCGCTGCGTCAGGCTTAAGGATCGGCGAACGCGTAGCGATGGCGCGTAAGGTCGCGGGCCTCAATCAACACGCACTGGCCCAACGAGCCAGCTACAGCACGAGCATGGTTCGAGCAGTCGAACAAGGTCGCGAACCGGCTTCGCCTGCGTTCGTCGCTGCGGTCGCGCGAGCGCTCAACATCGAGACTGAGCAACTGTACGGGCAGCCTTACCGTGATCTACTTGACGACGACGGCGGCATTCCTGGCCTGGCGGAACTAAGAACGTTGTTTGCGGAGGGCGCTTATATCCGGGCTGTAGAGCCGGGTCCGATTGATGAGATCCTCGGTGAGCTAGAACTCGTTCGTAAAATGCGACGGAGTGACAAGGCTCGTCAAGCAATTGAACACATGCCCGTCTTGCTTCGGCAGATTTGCGGCATGGTGGAGAACGCCACCTCGGACAAGGATCGAGAGGAAGCATTTCGGCTGCTAGCGCAAGCATTCGCAAACACTGGACAGATGGTGTCTCGCTTCGGCTGGATGACACTCGGGACTCAGGCTGTCGATCGGATGGAGGTCGCCGCTGAGAAAGCTGGCGACCCGGATTTGCTGGCTCATGCCGCGCAGCAACGTTCGCTGCTCTTGCTCTCGTACGCTGCATACGACACTGGCGAAACTTTGGTCGGTCGGTCGCTCGATCTGCTCGACGGGCGGCCGGACATTGAGCCAGTTCTCGCACTTCGGGGTTCTGCTCACCTGCGCGGCGCCATTCTGTCTGCACGTAACAACAACACAGACAGCGCACGTGAGCACATCGCCGAAGCTCGCTCGATCGGCGCGAAGATCGGCCACACGTCCTCCGCTTATGACACGAGTTTCGGCCCTGGTAACGTTGAAATCCACGCTGTTGCGGTATCGCTTGAGATCGGAGATCCGGGCCGTGCCGCGCGCGATGGCTCGGCGTTGCAAATTCCCGCGGACGTTCACTCGACGCGAGTTGGTCACCATTGGCAAGATGTTGCTCGGGCGTGGGTGCTGTCTGGGGAGCATTCCAAGGCGCTGCAAGCGCTGAACAAGGCTCGGCGGGTGGCTCCGCAACAGACGCGTTATCACCCGCAGGTACATGAGACCGCGCGTGCGATCGCGCTCGCGGAGCGTCGGAAGTCCGATAGCATCGCCAACTTCACTACCTGGCTGGGGCTCAAGGTCTGATGACGTAGCAGCACAGCGCCCCCGCTTCAGGCGGGGGCTTTCTGTGTATGGACGGCACCAATCGGATCGGGTGCTTCGCATGACGAAGTGTCGTTGAGCGCTGGCGCGTCTCTTCGGGTGCTTCGACCCGACGATCGGGGGTAGCGGCTGGCTGTTCAGCGTGGCAAGTTCCCGGATAGCAGACCCGCCGGTCTTGCTGGGTGGACTTTTAAGCTGTTCTTACGGTCACGCGCTGGGGCGCTAGCGCCTGGATCGGGCGACGCCGAAGCGGGTGAGCAGGTCGTCCTCGATCTGCCCCAGCTCCGCGTCGACGGCGCGGTGCGCCGACCTCCGCCGCTGCGCGGGCATCCGCTCCGCGGCCCGCACCGCGCTGGTCAGCTGTTCCAGCCGCTTCGCCGTCCGCTCCGCGTATCGCTCCGCGACGACCGCCTCCTCGGTGCTCGCCGACTGCTCGCGCAGCTCGCCCAGCGCACCGGCGTCGCTGGCGATCCGCGCGTGCAGCGCCGCGCCCCGGCCGGTGAAGCTGCCCAGCTCGTCCACCGGCACCCCGAGCCGACGCGCTCGCATTCGCTCGTAGCGCTCGCGTGCCACCGACACCGCGTGGAGCGCGAACGGCGCGATCACCGGGCCGACCACCTTGGCCACTCCGATGATCTTCTTGGCGTTGCCTGGGGTGATGCGCCCGTGCTCGCCCTTCTTGATGGCTTTGGCGGCCTTCTTGTCCGCCTTCTTCGCCTGCTTGACCGCCTTGTAAGAGCCGGTCGTGCCCTTCTTCCGGATCTTGCGCCCGGGAGTGCGTTTCCTCACCGCGGCCGACACCTCCCCTTCCAGCAGTTCCACTGCGATCACCTTAAGTCCGGCCGCCGTGCGGTACGACATCTGACGGTGTTCTGGTGAGTACGGTGCGTAGTCGTTATCACCGGGGTGATGGGCGCGCCTGTCAGAGCGACGGCATACCCTTCACACGTGAAGGACAAGGTGCTGCTCGACGCGGGCGTCGTAACACGGTGCCGTCGACGCGTGCACCTGGAGAACGATCCCGCGCAGGACGAACCGCCCGCGCAGTTGGATCTGGGCATCGAGCAGCGCATCGCCGACGCCGCGGAACACCGCCGGTACGTCGCGAAACTGCTGCACAACACGCTCGGCAAGGACTGGGCGGAGATCCCGCGCGGCGTTACGGCCAGCCGCGAGGAGTTGACGCTCGCCGCGATGCGCGCGGGCACGCCCTATATCTCCTCCGCGCAGCTGCCCGCCGACGTGCCTGGCGGTCGCCGCGGTTCGGTCGACCTGCTGGTGCGCTGCGGCGACGGTTACGTACCGGTGCTGGTGGTGCGGCACAAGATCACCGATCCGGGGAATGGCGCCCGCGCCCGGGTATCGCCGATCGATCGGCCGGTGCCGGAGGCCGCCCGGAACGACCCGGCCCGCAAGGTTCGTGCGCAGCCGCGCGACCAGCTGCGCCTGGCGCACGCCGTGCGGCTGTTGCAGGCGTGCGGGATGGGGGCGGCGACGCGCGTCGGTGGCGTGATCGGCGTCGAGGCCGACGCGGTGCTGTGGCACGACCTGGACGTGCCGAACTGGCCCGGCGGCCGGACCGCGCTTGCCGAGTACGAGGCGCGCTTCGCCGACCGGTTGGCGGTGGCCACGGCGGCCGCAACAGGGGCCGAGCCGCTCGCGCTGCCGTCCCGGATCACCGAGTGCAAGGGCTGCCCGTGGTGGCCGTCCTGCGAATCGCAGCTGCGCGAGAACCGCGACGTCAGCCTGGTGGTGCGCGGCGAGGACGCGGTCGCGCTGCGCGACGTCGGGGTGTCCACAGTGGATGAATTGGCCGCGATGCCGCTGGCGGAGGCGGAATCGCTGCCGCTGACCGGGGTCCGCAACACCGACGCGATCCTGCTCGCCAAGGCCTGGCTGCAGAACCTGCCGCTGGTGCGGCGGGTTCGCGATCTGGCGGTGCCGCGCGCGGACGTGGAAGTCGACGTGGACATGGAGAGCTACGCCGACGCCGGGGCTTACCTGTGGGGCTGCTGGCTGTCCGGAGCGGACATCGACGAGGAGCCCGGCTACCGGGCGTTCGTCAGCTGGGAGCCGCTGCCGTCCGACGACGAGGCGCTGTCCTTCGCGGAGTTCTGGACGTGGTTCGGCTCGGTGCGCCGCCGCGCGTACGAGCGGGGCCTGAGCTTCCGCGCCTACTGCTACAACGAGCTCGCGGAGAACCGCTGGATGCTCGCCTCGGCCGAGCGGTTCGCCGGGAAGCCGGGGGTGCCGTCGGTGGCGGAGGTGCGCGAGTTCATCAACTCGGCCGAGTGGGTTGACCTGTTCGCCTTGGTGCGGGAGCAGTTCCTGTGCCCGAACGGCAAGGGCCTGAAGGTGATCGCGCCGAGCGCCGGGTTCGGCTGGCGGGACGCCGAGGCCAGCGGCGAGAACTCGATGCGCTGGTACCGCGACGCGGTGGGCCTGGGCGGCGGCGAGCCGGAGCTGTCCCAGCGGGACCGGATTCTCCGCTACAACGAGGACGACGTCCGAGCGACCTGGACGATCCGTGGCTGGATGACCTCCGGAGCGGCCAACGAGATCCCCTACGCGGCCGACCTCTGACACCTGTACCGCGTCGGCTGTCCGGCGCGGTCAAGCGGTGATCTTCGCCCGCGACGGACACGAACAGTGACCATTGTGGACTAGTTTTTCGCCCAATCGGGTTAATATCTCTGTGGTCGCTGCTTCCCCCGCGACCGTTCGTGATCGTTCGGTAAGGGAGTAGCGTGATCCGTCGATGTCTTGCTGCGCTGATCGTGGTCATTTCCGCGGGTGTCGCAGCGCCGTCCGCAATGGCCGAGCCGCCTTCGAAGAAGGTGTCCGTCGAACGCGTGCCGCTCGCCGACGGTGCACCTGAAGTTCCCGGCAAGGGAAGAGAAATCCGCCGGTCCAAGCCGTTCGCGATGGCCGCCCTGCGGTGGAACGGCAAGAACCCGGACCTCGTCGAGGTGCAGGCGCAGCACCTCGACGGCACCTGGGGCGAGTGGGTGCGGCTGCCCGCCGTGGACGGCCAGGACCGCGGCCGACCGGGTAAGAACCAGGCGAGCGAAGCGGCCTGGCTCGGCGACTCGACGGCGATCCGGGTGCGCGCCGAATCCGGCGGCGCCCCGATCGACGCGAAAACCGCGTCCGTGCTGCTGATCGACCCCGGAACCGCGCAGACCGCGAGCACCGCCGCGAAGCCCGCCGTGATCAGCCGCGCCGAATGGGGCGCCGACGAGTCGCTGCGCACCCAGTGCTTCCAGCAGCAGGGCGTCGGCGTCGAGTACGGCGACACGGTCAAGGCCGCGATCGTCCACCACACCGCGGGCACCAACGACTACACAGCGGCCGACTCCGCGCGCATCGTGCGCGGCATCTACGCCTACCACGCGAGCGAACTGCAGTGGTGCGACATCGGCTACAACGTGCTGGTCGACAAGTTCGGGCAGGTCTTCGAAGGGCGCTACGGCGGCCTGGAACTCCCGGTGTGGGGCGCGCACGCGCAGGGCTTCAACAAGGACACGGTGGGCGTGTCGATGCTCGGCGAGTTCACCTCGGTGTCGCCCAGCGCGACGCAGCTGGAATCGGTGGCGCAGGTCCTGGCGTGGAAGCTCGCCGGCAACTACCGCGATCCGCTCGGCCAGGTCACGATGGTGTCCGGCTTCGGGGGATCGTCCGCGAAGTACCCGCTCGGGACCGAGGTGACCCTGCCGGTGATCCACGGCCACCGCGACGTCGGCTACACCGAGTGCCCCGGCAACCTGGCCTACCAGGAACTCCCAGCCCTGCGGCAGCGGGTGGCCGAGCTGATGGGCGACTGGACCGCGGGCGCGATCTACCAGAAGTGGCAGGCCACTGGCGCTGACGCGGGCCCGCTGGGCGGCGTCTACGAACTGGAGCGGGACGCCGCCGGCGGCGGGCGCCAGGCCACCTTCGCGGACGGCGCCAAGTCCGCGTACTGGTCCCCGGCCACCGAAGCGTCGCTGATCCAAGGCATGATCCGGGACAAGTGGCGGGAGCTCGGCGCGGAGACCGGGGTGCTGGGCTACCCGCGCACCGACGAACTGTCCACACCGGACAGTGACGGACGTTACAACCACTTCGCCGGTGCCGACGGTTCGATCTACTGGACGCCGTGGACCGGGGCGCACGAGATCCGCGGCCTCATCAGGGCGAAGTGGGCGCAGCTCGGGTGGGAGAACGGCCCGCTGGGCTACCCGCGCACCGACGAGCTGGGCACGCCCGACGGGGTGGGGCGCTACAACCACTTCGACCGGTCGAACGGTTCGGTCTACTGGACGCCGGGCACCGGCGCGCACGAGATCCGCGGGGCGATCAAGGACCGCTGGGCGCAACTGGGCTGGGAGCGGTCGTACCTGGGCTACCCGACCAGCGACGAGTACGCGGTCCCGGGCGGGCGCCGAAGCGACTTCCAGTACGGCTACGTCGTGTGGGACGCCGCGACCGGCAACGTCACCGACCGGCGGTACTGACGCGCAACGCACCGGGTGCCCCGGACCGCACACGGTCCGTGGCACCCGGTGCGAAACTCGAGCGTTGTCGGTCCCGGCGCCCGATACGGTGACATTGCCGCAACGGGTTTCGGCGCGGTACGAGCGCTGAGGAGGCAGGCCGTTAGTGACCTTTCCCAGGTCCAGCGGCGGAAGTCGAGCCGCTCGGCCAGCGGCGGTACCTGCGTCGAGGGCGACCGACGACAACTGCTCGGCGGGCCAGCTCATCACCCTGATGTCGGAGAGGCACACCCCGGCGGCGGTCACCTTCAGCAGCACCTGCCCGGGCCCCCGGCTCGGGTTTCGGGACCTCGACAACCACCGGAGCCGCCCAGACCTGCTGGTACTAAACGGCTTTCATGGTCCCGCCCATGACCGAGCTCCCTTCACGTTCATCCTATCGGGGTACCCTCCGGCGAATCGGCTCCAGGCGCAGCACGGCTGCACGCGACTCCCGAGGATTGGGGCGATTTCGCGCGAAATCGCCGCTGGTCCTGCGTGGGTGGTGGCGATTTCGCGCGAAATCGCCACCACTGCCCAGCGTTACCGCGGCGCCATCCGCAGCGCGCCGTCCATCCGGATGACCTCGCCGTTGAGGTAGTCGTGCCCGACGATGTCCACCGCGAGCTGCGCGAAGTCATCGGGCGTGCCCAGCCGCTTCGGGAACGGCACGCTCTCGGCCAGCCCGGTGCGGAACTCCTCGCTGATGGTGGCCAGCATCGGCGTGTCCACGATGCCCGGCGCGATGGTCATCACCCGGATGCCGGAAGAGGACAGGTCGCGTGCGGCCGACAGCGTCAGGCTCGCTACGCCGCCCTTGGACGCGGCGTACGCCGCCTGCCCGATCTGCCCGTCGAAGGCGGCGACCGAGGCGGTGTTGATCACGACGCCGCGCTGGCCCTGCTGGTCGGGTTCCGTCTGGCCGATGGCGGCCGCGGCCAGCCGCAGCACGTTGAAGGTGCCGATCAGGTTGATCTCGATGACCTTGCGGAACAGGTCGAAGTCGTGCGGGCCCTTGCGCCCGACGATCCGCGCCGACGGCGCGATGCCCGCGCAGTTCACCACGATCCGCAGCGGGTTCCCAGCGCCGGCGGCCTGCTCGACGGCGGTCTGCACCTGGTCCGCGTCGGTGACGTCGGCGGCCGTGTAGGTGACGCCGTCAACAACCGGCGCCTTGGCCACCGCGTTCGGCAGGTCCACCGCGAACACGTGCGCGCCGCGCGACGCGAGTGCTCGGGCTGTGGCCGCGCCAAGGCCGGAAGCCCCGCCTGTGACGATCGCCACGGTGTCGGTGATCAGCATCTGCTCGTTCCTTTGCGTTCGTTCCTGGTGTCCCGGCATGTCTAACACCTCGGAACGGTCGCAACCAGCACCGGACGCGGAACGGGCAGGCGGCGAAACGGCGGTCAGCGATGGCGGTGCACCCGTCGCTGCGAGGTCGCCTCGACGAACGCCAGCAGCGCGACCAGCGGCAGCGCGGCCAGCAACGCGAGGCCGACGAACATTGCGGCGATCCCGATCAGCTCCATGTGAAGAGCGTGGTCCGCGTGCCCGGCCCGGCGCGTCTGCCACCGGTGGCATTCTGCGATCCGTCCGAGCGAAAACCGCGATCACCGACCGTCGCCGCACCCCCCGCGGCCCCGTGCTGGGAGCGTGATCCGTCTCGGTGCCAGATGACGGGCAATTCTCACGAAATCCACTGCCACCTGCGGGAATGCGTGTGCGGAGCCCTCGCCGTCGTCATCCGGGGATGACGCCGTTCCTCGCCGAACCGACCGCTTGCTAACGCTGCGTGGGCGGGCAGATCGCGTCGATGGCGTCCAGATCGGCCTGGGAAGGACGCCACTCGCCGGCCGCCGCGTTCGCCCGGACCTGATCCGGGGTGGTCGCGCCGCTGATCACCGAACCGACCACCTCCTGCGCCGCCAGCCAGCCGACCGCCACCGCCGTCATCGGGAGACCCCGCTGCACGGCGAAGGCGCGCAGCTGCTCGATGTGCTCCCACGGCGCGTCCGCCAGCATCTGGTTCCGGTTCGCCAACCGGCTGCCTGCGGGCGGCTCCTGGTCCTGCCGGTACTTGCCGGTTAGCAGCCCGTTGGCCAGCGGGAAGTACGGGATGATCCCGACGCCGAACCGCTTGCAGGCCGGGATCACCTCGCGCTCGGCCTCCCGCGCCAGCAGCGAGTAGTGGTTCTGCGCCGACACCGGCGTGGTCAGCCCGGCCGAGGACGCCGTCCACGACGCGTCGGCGAGCTCCCAACCCGCGAGGTTGCAGTGCCCGAGGTAGCGGATCTTGCCCTCGCGGATCAGGTCGTCGAGCACCGAGAGGGTTTCCGCCATCGGCGTCAACCGGTCCGGCCGGTGCAGCTGGTAGAGGTCGATCCAGTCGGTGCCCAGCCGCCGCAGCGACGACTCGACGGCGCGCCGCACGTAGCGCCGGGAACCGCGCGCGGTGAAGTCGGGGCCGTTGCCGCCCTGCATGTCCATGCCGAACTTGGTGGCGATGATGGCGTGTTCGCGACGGCCGGACAGCGCCTGCCCGAGCAGTTCCTCGCTGCGCCCGCGCGGCGAGCCGTACACGTCGGCCACGTCGAAGAAGGTGATCCCAGCGTCGAGCGCGGCGTCCACCACGGCTCGCGCGCCGGCCAGGGACTCGGTGGCCGTTCCGGGACGGCCGAGGTTGTTGCAACCGAGACCGACCGCGCTTACCACCAGACCGGATTCGCCCAGGCGTCGCTGTTCCACGGCTGGTGAGCCTAAACGCCGGTTCACCGGCGCGTCACGCAGGACGTACGGCGCGTGAACGTTTGGCGAAGCAGGTTCCGCTGAGCGGGCGATGTGCCACGATTCGTCTTGCGGGGGTCGTACGAAGGGGTGTGGGTCTGGTGTTCGCCCGTCGAATCGTCGTTGTTGGCACCGGGTACGTCGGGTTGACGACCGGGGCGTGCCTGGCGTCGCTGGGGCACCGCGTGGTGTGCAGCGACGTCAACACCGCTAAGGTCGAGCAGCTCTCCCGCGGTGAGGTGCGGATCCACGAGCCTGGCCTGGCTGAACTTGTGCAGGAGGGGATCGCGGCCGGCCGGCTGGAGTTCGTGGTCGGTTCGGCCGGCGCCGTTGCCGAGGCGGAGGTCGTCTTCCTGTGCGTGCCGACCCCGATGGGGGCCGGGGGCGAGGCGGACCTGGCGGTGGTGGAGGCGGTGGCGCACGAGGTGCGCGAGCTGCTGCCCGCGGGATGCGTGCTGGTCACGAAGTCGACGGTGCCGGTGGGCACCTCGGCGCGGCTGCGCGAGCTGGTCGGCCGCGAGGACGTCCCGGTGGTCAGCAACCCGGAGTTCCTGCGCGAAGGCTCGGCGGTGCACGACTTCCTGAACCCGGACCGGATCGTGGTCGGCTCGGACAGCCAGGACGCGGCGGAACGGGTCGCCGCCCTGTACGCGCGGCTCGGTGCGCCGACGGTGCTCACGGACGCGGCGAGCGCGGAGATGGTGAAGTACGCGGCGAACTGCTTCCTGGCGACCAAGCTCTCCTACGTCAACGCGATCGCGGAGCTCTGCGAGCGGTTGGGCGCCGACATCTCCGACGTGACGGAGGGGATGGGCTACGACCGCCGGATCGGCCAGTCGTTCCTGCAGCCGGGTCCGGGCTGGGGCGGCTCCTGCCTGCCCAAGGACACCGCGGCACTGCTGCAGGTGGCGGAGGCGGTGGACTTCGACTTTCCGCTGCTGCAGGCGACGATCTCGTCCAACGCGCGGCAGCGCGAGCGGATGGTGGTGAAGGTCGTCGAGGCCTGCGGCGGTTCCCTCGACGGGGTGCGGCTCGGGCTGCTGGGGCTGACCTTCAAGGCGGGCACCGACGACCTGCGCGATTCGCCGGCCCTGGAGGTGGCGCGGCTGCTGGCGGCGCGCGGCGCGGAGCTGGTCGCCTACGACCCGGGGCTGCGCGGCGACGAGCCGGCGCTGCCGCCCGAGGTGGAGCTGGTGGACGACCCGTACCAGGCGGCGAAGGAAGCCGCGGTGCTGGTGCTGCTGACGGAGTGGCAGGAATTCCGGACGCTGGACTGGAACCGGGTGGCCGAGGCGCTGCAGGGCCCGGTGGTGGTCGACACCCGGAACCACCTGGACCCGGACGTCCTGCGCCGAGCGGGCCTGTCCTGGCGAGGCGTCGGCCGAACCCCGGTCGCGGGCGGCCCTGCCTGAATTGCCTGTTTCCAAACTCGTTCTGCACGGCGGTGCGGGTAGCGGGTAACGGGTTCCCCTCGGGAGTTGCCAACTTCAGCGCCTGCCCAAGGGGGGCGATCGGCGAGGGCAGTCCCCGACGGCGCGCACCGCCGCAATTTCAATGGAAATTGCGACTTTCCGGCGTGTCGGGCCACGACACGCCGGAGGCTGTGGACAACTCCCGCAATTTCAATGGAAATCGGACCGTCGATTTCCATTGAAATTGCGGACCGACCAACCCGGCCGAGAGGTGAACTCTTGCTCGCCGGAGCCCTTGCTCGACGGAGCCCTTGCTCGCCGGAACTGCTCCGCACCGGGAGCGCCTTCGGAGGGCTTGGGCTGGGCGCGGCAGATGCCTTCGCTTCGGGTGTCGATCGAGAGGGTGGTGGCGGCCTAAGGTAGTTGACGTGTTTACGACTCGCCCTGAACTCGCAGGCACGCACGGGATGGTCGCCGCCACGCACTGGCTCGCCTCCGCGGCGGGCATGGCGGTGCTGGAGGACGACGGCAACGCCTTCGACGCTGCGGTCGCCGCCGGGTTCGTCCTGCAGGTCGTCGAACCACACCTCAACGGCCCGGGCGGTGAGGTCCCCGCGCTGTTCACCACCGCTGGCGACCAGCGTCCCCGCGCGCTCTGCGGTCAGGGGCCGGCCCCCGCCGCCGCGACCATCGGCCACTACCGCGACGAGCTGGGCCTCGATCTGGTGCCCGGTACCGGATTCCTGGCCACCACCGTGCCGGGCGCCTGGGACGGCTGGCTGCTGTTGCTGCGCGATCACGGCACGAAGACGCTGCGCGAGGTCCTGAAGTACGCGATCGGATACGCACGCGGCGGCTTCCCGATCGTGGACCGGATCAGCACCACCATCGACACGGTCCGCGACATGTTCGCCGAACACTGGCCTACCTCCGCCCAGCTCTGGCTGACCGGCGGCGCTGCGCCGAAGCCGGGCAGCGTGCTCAAGAACCCGGCGCTGGCCGACACGTGGGAGCGGCTGCTGGCCGAGGGCGAGGCGGCAAGCCCCGGCCGCGAGGCGCAGATCGACGCGGCCCGCCGCGCCTGGTCGCACGGCTTCGTCGCCGAAGCGGTCGAGAAGTTCGTGCGCACGCCGCACCGGGACAACTCCGGGCGGGACCACGCGGGCGTCATCACCGCGCAGGACATGGCCGAATTCGAGGCGGGCTACGAGGCGCCGCTGACCGTCGACCTGCCCGGCGGCTGGACCCTGGCGAAGTTCGGCATCTGGTCCCAGGGGCCCGCGCTGGCGCAGCAGCTGCGCATCCTGGAGGGCCTGGCCGACCGGATCAACTACGTCGACGGCGTCGCCGACGCGGACACCGTGCACATCGCGGTCGAGGCGGCCAAGCTCGCCTTCGCCGACCGCGAAGCCTGGTACGGCGACTCCGCCGATCCCGGCGTCCTCGACGACCTGGTGTCCCGCGACTACGCCGCCGCCCGCCGTGCGCTGATCGGCGACCGCGCCTCGCTGGAGCTGCACCCCGGCTCGCCGGGTGGTCGCAACCCGATCCTGCCCGCGCACGTCGCCGAAGGTCGCGGGGTGGACGGCCTGAAGGATCCGAGCGGCGTCGGCATCGGCGAGCCCACCGTGTCGCCGAGCGGGGAGAGCCGTGGCGACACGGTGCACGTCGATGTGGTCGACCGATGGGGGAACCTGATCTCGGCGACGCCGTCCGGTGGTTGGCTGCAATCCTCGCCGGTCATCCCCGAGCTGGGCTTCTGCCTCGGCAGCCGAGCCCAGATGTTCTGGCTGGACCGGGACCTGCCGAACTCGCTTGCCCCGGGCAAGCGGCCCCGGATCACGCTGAGCCCGTCGCTGGCGCTGCGCGGCGGCGTCCCGACCATGGCGTTCGGCACGCCGGGCGGCGACCAGCAGGACCAGTGGCAGCTGTGCTTCTGGCTGGCGCACGTCCACTGTGGACTGAATCTGCAGGAGGCGATCGACGCACCCGCCTGGCACACCGGAGCGTTCCCGGGTTCGTTCTACCCGCGGGCCTGGGAGCCCGGCCGGGTCGTCGCGGAGTCCCGGCTCGGCGCGGAGACCCTCGCCGAGCTGGGCCGCCGGGGCCACGACGTGCTCGACGCGGGCCCCTGGGCCCTCGGCCGCCTGTCGGCGGTCTCCCGGGACCCGGACACGGGTCTGCTGCGGGCGGCGGCAAACGCCCGAGGAGCTCAGGGCTACGCCGCCGGCCGCTGACGCTGCCCGCTGGCACACCCCGCTGGCACACCCGCTGGCGCTGCCGCCAGTGAACTACGACGAGCTTGAGCGTCTTTCCGGCCCGACGAGCGGCTTCGGGGCCCGAAGACGGTCGCCGGCGACACGTCACAACGAGCTCGTCACTTCCTTCGCGACGCGTTCGCCGGATCTGACCGCACCATCCATGTAACCGCTCCAGATGGTCGCAGTTTCCGTGCCGGCCCAATGAATGTGGCCGACAGGCGCGCGCAGTGCCTTACCGAAGTCGAGCCAGGCGCCCGGTGCGAACACGCCCCCGTAGCCGCCGCGCGTCCATTCTTCTTCCAGCCAGTTTTTCTCGATGTATTCGAGCGGATCAGCGGCTCGTTCGCCAAAGTACCGCGTGAAACATTCGATCACGCCCTTGCGTCGCTGTGCCGCAGGCATCTGATCGGCATGGCGTCCTTGTTCACCTTCAATGAAGCCAAGCAGCACGCCCACACTCGCATCCGGCGGTGAATTGTCGAACGTGGTTCGCACGAGCCCCGTGTCGCTGGTCGCTTGTCCGGCCAGACCGTCGGCGCGCCAGAACGGCGTCGGATAAACGCATTGCACCTTGATCACGCTGCCCATCGGCATGCGTTGCGTCAGCTGGTCACGGGTTCCTGGCAGCAGTGGCGCGTACCGGATTCGGGCGGCTAGCGCGGGCGGCGCGGTCACGACACAGCGCTTGGCGCGCACGCTGAAGTCGTCGCCGTGCACACTGACGCCCGCCGAGTCCTGGTCGATTCTGGTTACAGGTGCGTTCAGAAGGACGCGGGGACCGAGTTCGCGTGCCATTTCAAGCGAGATGCGCTGCGATCCACCGATGATACGGGAGTCCTGGGCTCCGTCGGACGTGCGTAACAGCCGGTCGAGTCCGCCTGCGGAGGCGATGTAGAAAAGCACGTGAAGCAGCGACACGTCACGAGGCTCGACCGAGAAGACCGCGTTGATCGCCAGCGATATCAGCGATTTCGCGCCCGGCTGGACAAGATGATGATCCATCCAGTCTTCAAAAGTCTGGCCATCCGAGGTACGTGCGTCATGCGCGGTCCAGGGCGCGTCTAGTGGAACTCCCGCTGCCATCCTGTCGAGTTCCTGGATCGCGACGGCGGCTTCTGCCGCGCCCACCGGGTCGGAGGGCGGAATCCGGTTCAATCCGAGGTTCAGCGGATCCGCTGGGAACACGTGGCCGTACCGGGTCAGTTTCCCGTTGTGGTAGTCGGCATAATCGCCGGCGTCGTAGGTCTTGAACGTTTCCAGGCCGAGCTGCTGGATGAGACCGAGCACCCGGTCCTGTGTCGGCCCCACCCACTGGCCGCCGACCTCCACGATCGTGCCCGGACTGGCTCCCGGCGCAGTCACGGCCTGATTGACGGTACGGCCGCCGACACGGTCGCGTGCTTCGACCACGAGTACCTCGCACCCCGCGGCGACCAGCTCGCGAGCGGCGGTAAGCCCCGCCAGTCCCGCACCGACAACAACGACCTGGGTCTCGCTCCGCCCAGCGGCGGGAGTCGACTGTGCGATGGCACGCGGCGCACCAGGCGCGGTCAGCGCCCCGGTGCCAGCCGCGGCCACACCGGCCAGCAAACCACGACGTGTGAACCGATTCATGTCCTCTTCCGTACCGCTCGCCTGGGCTATGAACGTCCGGCTGCTGGCAAGGTGACCGAGCCCCCGGATCCGCATGGTGGTGGCCGACGACTTGCTGTTGATAGTTGCTCCGAACTCAACCATGACGAGGTGCGGCAGCTCCAGAGCTGATCAGGAGTTTTGCCTGTGCGAGCAGAACATGCTGGGCAACCAGGCACGCGTCGCGCTTCCACGGTTGCGGCGGCGCCGTCTCTCACGTCACGGTTTTGCCGTCACGCCTGGCGCATACGGCCTGACGCTGCATCGAGCCGGGTTGGCAACGGAGCACCATTGCGCGGCTCAGTGCCCTTGACGCAGGGGTGGACCAACACGGCAATTCGAGGAGACCGGCATGTCGCAACCCAAGTTCGTGCTGCTGACTGGCGCTTCTGGCGTGGTCGGCACGGCATTGCGCCCAGCGCTGGCTCACCACAGGGTTATCAGTCTGACTCATCGCGCCAAAATTGACTCCGAGTCGGTGATCGGCGATGTGACCCAACCGTTCCTGGGGCTCGATGAGCTCACATACCAGAGGCTGGTGTCCCAGGTGGACACTGTGGTGCACTGCGCCGCGAAGACTGACTTCGGCGCTGGAGCCGAGGCCGCGCACCAGCTCAACGTCGTCGGCACGAAGCGAGTCCTGGAGTTCGCTGCTGACGCGCAGGCCCGGGTCATCTACGTGAGCACCGCGTTCGTGGCGCGTAGCGAACTCACCCGGTCGGCACAGGGATTAATGTCCGAGGGGGCGGCTCGCCCCGAAAATTACCTCGACTCCAAGCGAGAAGCCGAAGAGCTGCTTCGCGGCTCGGGAGTCCCCGTGGTGATCGCCCGCCCCTCGGTGGTGGTCGGTGATTCGGTAACCGGCGCCATGGCCAATTTCCAGGGTGTCCACCTGGTCGCCGCAGGCATCCTCAGGAGCAAGTTTCCGCTTCTTCCGTTCGCACCTGAAGAGCTGGTGGACGTCATACCGCAGGACCTTCTCGCTGCCGGGCTGCGGGCGTTGGTGGACGCGGATGTGCGTGGCGGCGAGTACTGGTTGACTGCGGGGCCCCACGCGCTGACCTCCAGGCGGTTCGTCGACCAATGCGTGGCCGTGGCCGAGGAGTCGGGCATCGATGTCACGCCGCCGCGGTTGGTATCGCCGGACATGGTGGATCGGTTGATCCGCCCGGTGTTGACCGATGTTCTTTCTCCGTCCGCACGCAAGCAGTTTGATGACCTGCTGGCCATGGCCGCTTTGTTCGCCGGTGCCGAGCCATTCCCGACTTCCTTCGGCGCCCTTCCCGGTAACCCGGCAGCATTGACGCTGCCCTCGGCAGAGTGGTTCGAGTCTGCCTTCCGCACTTCAGTGCGCTTTTTCGCCCGTACCAAACGCCTTGTCCCCGCCGCAGCTGCCGGGGCGACGGTATGAGCGGTCATGGCACCCAGCACTCCGGTTCACGGCAGACGTCGGAACGCTACCGCCGCCACATCTCCCGTGGGCGGGCCCGACTGGCCGACATGACCGGCGGACTGACCGAAGTGTCCTCGCATGGCAGCCGAGTTGTCGACGCTGCTGGAAAGACGCACCTCAACTGCGGCGGATACGGCGTGTTCCTCCTCGGCCATGCCCACCCGACGGTGGTAGAGGCGGTGGTGGAACAGGTTCGGCGGCACCCGCTGACCACCCGGCTAATGCTGGAGCCCACCGTCGCCAGTGCCGCCGAAACGCTCGCTCGCGTCGCCCCGAGCGGTATGGACTACGTGCATTTCGTTAACTCCGGAGCCGAGGCCACCGAGGCCGCGATCAAGCTGGCACGTGCCCATGGGCATGCGCACCTCATCTCTGCGGTCGGCGGTTACCACGGCAAGACCATGGGTGCGCTCAGCATCACCGCCCGGGAGCTCTACCAGGCTCCGTTTCGGCCGTTGCTGCCCTCCGTTGACCACGTTCCCTTCGGCGACGCGCAGGCGCTGGAAGAGGCATTGGCCGCAGCGCCACCGGCCTGCGTGGTGGTGGAACCGGTGCAGGGAGAGGGCGGTGTCGTTGTTCCGCCGAGCGGATACCTGCGCGATGTCGCGCAGCTGTGCCGGAAGTACGGGGCGTTGTTCGTCCTGGATGAGGTGCAGACCGGACTGGGCCGGCTTGGTCACTGGTGGGGCGCGGACAGGGAGTCGGTCACCCCTGACATTCTCCTGGTGGGCAAGAACCTTTCCGGGGGAGTCGTGCCCGTAGCGGCCATGGTCGCCACAGCAGAGGCGTATTCGCCGTTCAACCGCGACCCGTTCCTGCACACGTCGACATTCGCCGGGTCGCCGATCGCTGCCGCAGCCGCCGAGGCAGCGATCCGTGTGGTCGTTGCGGAAAACCTCGTCACCAAGGCTAGCGAGTTGGGCGAGTACCTGCTCCAGGAGTTACGCCGAATCCTGTTGCACCATTGCGGTCACCTGATCACCGACGTGCGCGGACTGGGCCTGCTGATCGGAGTGGAGCTGGTCAACGAGCAAGTCACGGGTGAACTGCTGATGGAACTGCTCGACCACGGAGTGCTCGTCAACCATTCACTGAACGCGCATCGGGTGCTGCGCTTCACCCCGCCGGCGGTCCTGACTTCCGAGGACGTTCACTGGCTTCTTGAGGCAGTTACCCGAGCCGCGGAAACCCTCGCGCGCCGATGCCCACCCAACGCTGTTTTGGAAGGAATCCCCTGATATGCCGACCGTTACGGTTGAGTCGCTTGTGCCAGGCGCCATTGGGACCGACGCTGACACTGTCTTCTCCGTGCTCTGCGACACCGAGCGCTTCGCCGATCAAACCGATGAGGTCCGCAGCGTCACCGTCACCGCAAGGCAGGAAGGCACCCAGGATTCGGAATGGGCGGTCACGTTTCGCAACGGCATCCTGTGCTGGTCGGAACGAGACCAGATCGACCACTCCGCCAGGACTATCACGTTCTGGCAACTCGACGGAGACTTTGAACGCTTCGACGGCGAGTGGGCAGTTGACGAGTTCGGATCCGACACGGTCGTCAGGTTTACCGCGCACTTCGATCTCGGTATGCCGAGCCTGGCGGCGATCATCGATCCGATCGCGGAGGGGGCATTGCGCGCGAGCATAAAATCCATCCTTCGCGGCCTGCTCGGCGAAGAACTGGTCTTCCTCGACACGGCTTCCTACCCGGTCGCGCCCGATGCGGAAAGGCCGTCGTGATCACGATAGTTGTCGCGTCAACAGGAAGCTCAACCGCCGGTGAAGCGTGATCAACCGCGTGGGTTGATGCAGGGGACATTGTCGGCGACGCGGTGCATCAGAAGTCACATAGTCGGTGCGGACCCGTTCCGCGGTGTCCTGGTGGCAGTTCATGGTCCACGATCTGTCCCGCTGCTCAGCGGTGCGTGAACCGTCCACGAGACGCATTTCATCTTTGGGGACGCAGTTGTCCACAGCTTGTGGACAACTGCGTCAACAGGGGTTTCAAGTGCGAAAACACCCGTTCGTGCGACTAGTTGTGCACAGCTGTGGAGAAAGTTATCCACAGCTGTGTACAAGTCCTCAGCGGCGGGTGCTGACCAGCACCAGCCCGACGCCGATGAGACCGACGCCGCACCACGACGCGACGCCCAGCCGTTCTCCGACGACGAGCACGCTCAGCAGCGCCGCCACCACCGGCTCCAACAGGCTCAGCGTCGTCGCGACGCTGGTAGACGTGCGGCGCAGACCGGCGCCGAACAGCACGTACGCCAAGCCCATCGGGATCACCGCGAGGTAGCCCGCGACCACCAGCCCGGACGCGGAACCGAACAGCGGGCCGCCGGTGAACGCGAGAACCGGCAGTAGCACCACAGCGCCGGTGCCGAACATCGCGCCCATCACCGCGCGCGACCCGTGTCCGCCGCGCATCATCCGCGCGGCCGCCCACGAGTACACGACATATGCGGCGCCGCCGAGCAAGCCGAGCAGCGCACCGAGCACGGCATCAGTGCCAACACCGGCCTCGCCGCCGCCCGTGATCAACAGCAGGCCGAGCACCGAAACCGCCGCGGCCAGCGCCCATCGGCGGTCCAGCCGGACACCGTCGACGACGCGTTCCAGGATCGCGGCGAACACCGGCGCCGAGCCGAGCGTGACGACGGTGCCGATGGCGACCCCGGCGAGCGCCATCGAGGAGTAGAACGCCAGCGGGTAGACCGCCACCGCCAGGGCACCCACGACCAGCAGCCCGGTCCGTCCGGACCGCAGCACGGGCAGCGCGGACCGCCCGGCGACGGCGAGAAGAAGGATGCCGCCGATGCCCATGGTGGCGGCCCCGATCGACAGCGGACTCGCGCCGGCCGGGGCGAAGCTGGCGGCGGTTCCGGTGGTGCCCCACAGGACGGCCGCGAGCAGCACCGGCAGCGGGCCGGAGAGGAAGCTCCGGGCACGAGCGGGTGCGGTGAGCAATTGATCGGACACAGTGAACTCTTCCGTTCGCGAAACCAGCAGGACTCGTCGAACGGGCGCGCGTCACAGGGACCCCGGGCAGTTTCAATTGAAACTGCGGTGGCGTCGGGGTGCTGGAGGTTCGCCGCCCGTCAGCGGGACGGCGGCGGCAGAACGCGGTGCCAGTGCGAGTTCACGCCGCCCACCCTAACCGCAGGTCCGGGCCCGCCGGAATGGGCGACCCGGGGTGAGCTCCGTCGCCCTGCCGGTTCCCCGAGCTCTCGGTAGCGTCGCTGGTCCGGACGTTTCTCCTGAGAGGACCCCGATGGCGATCCTGCACACCGACATCCCGACGCGGACACAGGTCGATGCGCTGCTGACCGCCCGCGAGCCGGTCAGCGTCTCGCTGTACGTGCCGACCGGCCCGGCCTCCAGCGGCGACGCCGAGCGCATCGAGCTGAAGAACCTCGCCGGGCAGGCGATCGAGCAGCTCCGGCGGGCGGGCACCGCCAAGGAGGACATCGCCGGGGTCACCGAACACCTGGCCGACCTGGCCGATGACGAGGAGTTCTGGCGCTTCCAGGCCCGCAGCCTGGCGCTGTTCGCCACCCCGAAAGCGCTGACCACCTTCCGGCTGCCGAACCACCTGAACGCGGCGGTCGAGGTGTCCGACCGGTTCCACCTCAAGCCGCTGCTGCGCTCGATCACCTTCCCGCAGACCGCGCTGGTGCTGGCGCTCGCGCAGAACTCGGTGCGGCTGGTGGAGGTCGTGCCCGAGATGGACCCGGTAATCGTCGACGTGCCCGGGATGCCGGCGGACGTGGCCAGCTCGGTGGGCAAGGAGTCGGTCACCGACCGCTTGCCGCGCCGCCGGTTCCAGGGCAGCGAGGGACAGAAGCTCCGGATGCGCCAGTTCGCCCGCCAGGTCGACCGCGCGATGCGGCCGGTGCTGCGCGGCGACGTGCCGCTGATCCTGGCCGCGACCGAGCCGCTGCAGAGCATCTTCCGGTCGGTCAGCACCGCTTCGGAGCTCGCCCCGGTCGGCCTGACCGGCAATCCGGAGGAGAGCAGCGACCGCGAGCTGGCGTCGGTGGCCCGCGACGTCCTCGACGACCTGCACGCCGAGCGGCTGCGCGAGCTGCATCGGCTGTTCGAGCGGCGCACGGGGCAGGGCCGGACGGTCGCCGACATCGCCGACGTGGCCCGGCATGCGACCATGGGCGCGGTCGACACGGTCTTCGTCGACATCGACAACGCGGTGCCGGGCTTCATCGACGAGGCGGGCGCGGTGACGTTCGAGGAAGCCGACGACGCCGTGTCCTACGGCGTGGTGGACGAGATCGCCCGCCGGGTCTGGCTCACCGGCGGCCGGGTCCTCGCCGTGCGCCGCGACGACATCCCGGGCGGCGGCGAAACGGCCGCCATCCTCCGCTACCGCCCCTGACCAGCACCGTTCAGCGGCCGGGCTGGGGGCAGGGCCGCCCGTGCGCCAGGCGGTGGTGGTCTGCCGATGGTGTCGTCGAGCCTGTCCCGGGTGCTCACCAGACCGCTGATCTGCCGGTTGATGCGGTCGCGCTCGACCACGCTCTCCGGATACGTCCGCTGCCCGCCGGGGCTGCGCTTCGAGGCGAGCGGCTGCTGCTCGTCGTGGTACCGCAGCTTCCGCACGCTGACGCCCGTCTTGGCGGAAATTGAAACTGCGACCGAGCCGTCCACGGCCGCACGGCGCCACAAAAAGCCGAACCGGCGACGAGTCACCCGATCGGGGCGCTAGCCTGCTGTGGGATTTTCTACGCGGTGAGGAACCGGATGGACAAGCGGCTGATCGACTGGACCGGCGAGCGCTGTGTGCCGTGGACCGACGACGTTCAGGTCGTCTACGAGCACTACCACCGCTACGCCCTCGCAGCCCGCTTCGTGCGCGGCAAGCGGGTGCTCGACCTCGCCTGCGGCGAGGGCTACGGCGCGGCGCTGCTGGCCGCCGAAGGAGCCGAGGTGGTCGGCGTCGACATCGACCCGACCACGGTCGAACACGCTCAGCACAACTACGGCAGCCGCGACGTCAGCTTCCAGGTCGGCTCGATCACCGACCCCGAACTGCTCGCCGACGCCAAGCCCTTCGACGTGATCGTCTGCTTCGAGGCGATCGAGCACGTCGAGGACCACGACGCCATCCTGAGCCTGGTCAGGTCCCGGCTCGTCCAAGGTGGACTGTTCCTGAGCAGCACCCCCGACACGGCGGTCTACTCGCACGAGCACGGCAACGACAACCCTTATCACGTCAAGGAACTCACCGCGAAGCAGTACGAAACGCTGCTGGAGGACGCGTTCCGGCACGTGGCCGTGCTAAAGCAGAACGTCACCGTCGGATCGCTGCTCACCCCCGCCGACCACGGCGACCCGGACACCGCGATCGAAGGCGTCCGGCTGCAGACGATCGAAGGGCGCGACGGCGAATGGGCCGTCCGGCAAGGCGTCCCGCACACCTACCTGCTGGGCATCGCCTCCGACAAGCACCTGCCGAAGCTGCCCGCCGCCGCGCTGCTGACCGACGCCGACCTCACGCTCATCCGCCGCGGCGGCGACGTCACGCCGATAATCGAACAACGCGACGCGGCGGTCGCGGACGTGGCCAAGCTCCACGAGCTCTACCAGCGCAGCCGCGTCGAGTCCGAAGAGCTCAAGAGCACCATCAGCAGGCTCGAAGAACTGCGCAAAGCCGAAGAGCAGCGCGCCGACCAGGGCGTCCGCGAGCAGGCGAAGCTGCGAGCCGAACTGGACCGCGTCGGCGGCGAGCTGCACGAGAGCCAGCAGAGCGCGGAGCGCGACGCTGCGCGCATCGAGTGGCTGCGCGACACCGTCGCGCGGCTCGAAGGACGCGTAGCGGACGCCGAGCGGCAAGCGGCGGAGCTCGGCGCAGCGAACGCGGAGCTGGCGGCGCAGAACTCCGCGCTGGTGCAGCGCGCTGTGGCGAAGTACCGGAAGGTCGTCGAGCGCGTAGCGCCGCGCGGCACCGCGCGGCGCGATGCGTACGAGATCGCGCTCGGGCGCAAGCCCGGCGTGCCGCAGGCCGAGGAGGCGGTCGAGACCGGTCCGCTTCCCGTGCCGCACAGCGACAAACCGCTGGTTAGCGTGATCGTTCCGGTGCACGGCAAGTGGCCCTACACCCGGCAGTGCCTGCGGTTCCTCGGCGGGCATGTGGTGTCCGTGCCGTTCGAGGTGATCGTCGTAGACGACGCCTCACCGGACGACAGCGCCGAGAAGCTCGCCGCTTGCGAAGGTGTCCGGCTGGTGCGCGCCGAACGCAACCTCGGGTTCATCGGCGCCTGCAACCTCGGCGCCGAGCACGCGCGCGGCGAATACCTGTTCTTCCTGAACAACGACGCCGAGGTCACCGAGTCCTGGCTGGACATCCTGATGGACACGATCCGCGGTGACGAACGCATCGGGCTCGTCGGCGCCAAGCTGGTCTACCCGGACGGCCGGCTGCAGGAGTGCGGCGGCATCGTGTGGTCCGACGGCAACGGCTGGAACTACGGCCGCAACACCGAGCCCGGCGGCGCCGAGTTCAACGTGGTGCGCGACGTCGACTACTGCTCCGGCGCGGCAATCCTGGTGCGCACCAACGTGTTCCGGCAGGTCGGCGCCTTCGACACCCGGTACGCGCCCGCCTACTACGAAGACACCGACCTGGCGTTCGCGGTGCGCGCGGCCGGCTACCGGACCGTGGTGCAGCCGAAGGCCGTCGTCGTGCACCACGAAGGCGTGTCCAACGGCACCGACCTCAGCACCGGGGTGAAGAAACACCAGGAGCTCAACCGCAAGGTATTCGTGGAGAAGTGGGCCGACACGCTGGCCGCCGAACACCTGCCGCAAGCCTCGCCGCGCAACCTCTGGCTCGCGCGGCAACGCGGCACCCGCGGCCACCACGGGCCGATCGTGCTGGTGAAGGATCACCAGGTGCCACGCCCGGACTTCGACTCCGGTTCCGTGCGGATCCGCCGCGTGCTGGAGCAGTTCGTGCGGCTCGGCTGCCGGGTGGTGTTCTTCCCCGGCAACCACGCGCGCCTGGAGCCCTACACGACGCAGCTGCAGCAGCTCGGCGTCACGGTGCTGCCCGAACCCGAACTGCAGCAGGCGTTCCTGCACGAGGCGGGCTCGGAGATCTCGCTGGCACTGCTGTCCCGCCCGCAGGTCGCGTGGAGCCTGGTCGAGGAGCTGCGCACCTGCGCGCCGCAGGCGGTCATCGCCTACGACACCGTCGACGTGCACTTCCTCCGGCTGGAGCGGCAGGCCGAGGTCGCCGAGCAGCAGGGCGACCCGGCGCGGGCGGAAGCGCTGCGGCGCAAGGCCTTCGCGTCGCGGCAGATGGAACTCGGACTGACCCGTTCCTGCGACGTCACACTGGTGGTGTCCGAGGCCGAGCGGGTTCTGCTGCGCGAGCTGGTCCCCGACGCCGACGTGCGGGTGCTGTCCAACGTGCACGAGGTCGACTGGAGCCCGGCGAAACCGGACGGGCGCAAGGACCTGCTGTTCGTCGGCAGCTTCGATCACCCGCCGAACGTCGACGCCGTGCGCTGGGCGGTGCGCGAGATCATGCCGCTGGTGCGGGAGAAGTGCCCGGACGCGGTGCTGCACGTCGTCGGCAGCAACCCGACCGACGAGGTCCGGGAGCTGGCCGGGCGGGGCGTGCAGGTGCACGGCTGGGTCGCCGACCTGGAGCCGCAGTACGCGGCGAGCCGAGTGACCCTCGCGCCGCTGCGGTTCGGCGCCGGCGTCAAGGGCAAGGTCGGCGAGAGCCTCAGCCTCGGGGTGCCGGTGGTCGGCACGACGGTGGCGATCGAGGGCATGCATCTGGTGAACGGCGAGCACGTGCTGGTCGCCGACGATGCGGAGGGACTGGCGGAGGCGGCGGTCCGGCTGCTCACCGACGACGACGCCTGGCAGCGGCTGGCGGAGGCGGGCAAGGCGGGCATCGCGGCCCAGTTCGGCCCGGACGTCTCCCGAGCGGCCCTCGGCGACCTGCTCGCCACCACCGACTACGAGGCCTGATCCCGACACACCCCGGCGCGTCGGGCCCCGACGCGCCGGTCCCCCGCAATTTCCATTGAAATCGAAGGTCCGATTTCCATTGAAATCGAAGGTCCGATTTCCATTGAAATTGCGGGGACGTCGGTTCGGGTCAGTCGCGGACCGTCGGCGGCAGGTGGTTGACCTGCTGGTCGAGGACCGACTTGAATGTCTCCTGCGCCGCCGCCTTCTGGTCCGACGAGCCGCTGACGTCGATGATGATCGCCCAGTTGTGCGCGACGTAGGCGGTTCGGAAGGTGCCGCCGGTGTTGACCACCTTCACACCCTGGTAAGACAGTTTGTCCACTTCGGACAGACCCTGCTGGGCGGCGAGGTATTTGTCGACCACGCCCTTGGCAGCGTCGGAGTTGGGCATCTGCAGCGCGAGCAGCGTCTTCTTCGGGGTCGCGCCCTCGGTGCCGTTGAACCAGCCGTCGACCAACCCGCCCTGAATCGCGGAGTCGAGCACTGTCTTCGGCTGCAGCAGCCCGCCCTTGGCACCCTGCAGGCTCGGCAGGTCCAGCGCCCCGCTCCACGGGTGTGCCGGGCCGGACACCGTGACCAGTGTCTCCTGCGAGCCGGCCGGCGGGTTCGCCCTCGCGGGCGGCGGCGCGGGCAGCTCCTGAGTCTGCACCGGGGGCGGCGGTGGCGCTGCGGTCGGCTCGGTCGGCGCGTTGCCGCTGCTGGAGGTGAAGTAGAGGATCCCGGCGACGATCACGCCGACCAGCAGCACGCCGCCGATGGACAGCCCGGCGATCAGCTTGCCCTTGCCGGGTTTGCTCGCGGACTCGAACACCTCGGGGCCTTGGCGCATCCACGACGCGTCGCCGTGGTCCGGCGTCGCCGGCAGGTCATCGCCCCAGGGCGTGCCGGTGCTTTCGACGGCACCCCAACCCTGCTGCGGCCCCCACTGCGGCTGCGGCGGCTGCTGCGCCTGGGCCCACTGCGGCTGCTGGCCGAGGTTGACGACCTGGGTGCTCTCGGAGTCTCTCGGCGGCTGGGCCTGCGGCTGCCCCTGCAAAAGCGGGTTGAGCACGACCTGCGTTGCATCTTCGGCCGCACGACCTTGTTGTTGCGGCTGCTGCTGCGGGGTGGCCTGAGCGGCAGCGTCTGCCCAGCTGAACGCCGGCGGGAACGGGTTGGGCTGCTGCGGGAATCCGCCGGACTGCGGGCCTGCCTGCGGCTGCTGCTGCGGGAATCCGCCCGAGGAAGGCCCCACCTGCGGTTGTTGCTGCGGGAATCCACCGGGCGGCGGCCCCGCCTGCGGTTGCTGCGGAAACTCGCCGGATGGCGTGCTCGCCTGTGGTTGTTGCTGCGGGAATCCGCCCGAGGAAGGCCCGTTCTGTCCATTCTGGGCCCGACCGAGCACGGCGTCTCGCCGCTGGCGGTACTCCTCAGCGGAAATCCGCCCCGCCGCGAGTTCGGCGTCGAGATTCTGCAGCTCGTCTTGCCAGGTCACCGATGAGCCCTTCCCGGGTTTGCGAACGCCCCCAATTGCGATCGACCGCCATTCTGGCACCCGCAAGGGGGAACGGGGGGCACCGGCCGGATAACGATCCGACTCGGAGTCTGGCCGGAGCGGGCTACGAGAAGGTAATAGGTCCACAACCATGTTGTCCCGAGCTAGGCTACCCAGCGTTGACTTCTCTGGCCGGGGACATGACTTGATGGGGTGATCTGGGTGGGTGACGTGCGGGTCGTCCACACTCACCCGGAGTGGTTCGCCGAGCCGAACCACGGGTTCGCCTGGATCCGCATGATCGGCGCGCTCGCGGTCATCTACGGGCACAGCTCGCCGCTGGCCGGAACGGGCGACCTGTTCCCGGCGGACTGGCCGGTGCAGCCCGACGAGGGCGTCCTGATGGGCTTCTTCGCGATGAGTGGCTTCCAGATCACCGAGAGCTGGATCCGGGATCCCCACCCGTTCAGGTTCGCCGCGAAGCGCATCCTGCGGCTGTGGCCGCCGATGCTCACGGTTTCGCTGACCATGGCGCTGATCATCGGCCCGATGATCACGACCTTGTCCGTCGGCGACTACTTCGCGGCCAACGGCACCTGGGGTTACGTCGTCAACAACGCCGGTCTGCTCACGCTCAGGCACGAGCTGCCGGGCGTGTTCGTGAACAACCCGTGGCCGAACGCGGTGAACGGGTCGTTGTGGACGCTGCCGATGGAGCTGCTGGCCTACGCCGCCCTCTACGCGTTGCTGCTGCTCGGCGCGGGGAAGCACAAGTACCGCTGGCTGGCGGTCGTGGCGCTGATCGGGATCATCACGTGGGACCGGTACCTGGAGGAACTGCCGGGCTCGGAGTCGGCGGGCTCGTTCCTCAGCGTGCCGGTCGAGTCGCTGGTGGCGTTCCTGGTCGCCTTCGCCTTCGGCGTGGTCCTCAACCTGTACCGGGTCCCGCTTTCGCCGCTGGCGGCCGGCGGCGGCCTGGTGCTGCTGGTGCTGATGCCCAACAGCATCACCGGGTCGTTCTGGATGACCTTCGCGGTCAGCTACGCGGTGGTCGTAACCGGGCACTTCTGGCCGTCGCGGCTGACGGTGCCGGGCGTGTGGGTCAACGGCAGCTATGGCGTGTACGTGTGGAGTTTCCCGATCCAGCAGCTGCTGGCAATGGCCGGAATCCGTAACCAGTGGTTGATGCTGATCTGCGCCGCCCCGCTGGCCTACTGCGTCGGCACGCTGTCGTGGAAGTTCATCGAAGAACCGACGATGAAGCTGCGCCACTACCTCACCCCGGCGTCGAAGAAAAAGGAACCAGAGCGGGCGGAGGACGGCCTCGACGAGCCGGAAGACCTCGACGATTCCGAGGATCCGGACGACTTCGACGACCTGGAACCGGAGGACCGCGACGAACGGGATGATGACCGGGCGGCGCGCTTGGACGATCCGGACGAGCCCCGAGCGGCGCGCAGGGCGACAACCATGCGCCGACCGCCGCCCCGCCCACCGGCACCCAACCGCGACGGCGCTGCCCAGGAACCCCCGACCAAGCTGACCCCGGTCCGCCCGGGCGCGGACCAGACCCGCCCGCCACGTCCGCTCCGCCGCGCGACCACCCCGCCGAACGGCGCACCGGTCGACCACAACCGCGTTAACGGCGTGCCTCGGCACGGCAGCGCTGACGGCCCGAACGCGGCCCGGCTCAACGGGCTTCCCATGAACGGCACGGGGCCGCCGCTCGGTCGGCCGTCCGCCCGCTCCCGCCGCTCGGCCGAGCAGTGGGCGGTCGGCCCGCCCGCTGTGCCGCCTGAGGACTCGGTGCTGTCCAAGCGGCTGTCCGGGGACTTGGACTTCGACCGGACCCCCGTGGACCGCCAGGCCGTTCGCCGCACCGGTGGTCGGCACGCCCGCCCGGAACCGCCGCCGACGCCGGAGGAGGAGACCCGGCCGGTCCGTCCCAAGCGGCAGGACCGCCCGTAGCGCACGCGTACCCTCGGGTGCATGGCGCTTTTCGGTGACAAGACCAGGTTGATCGACCCGGCCGAGGCCTTGCCGGGCCGTTCCAACCCGCTCCCGGTGGCGGAGTCGCATGCGGTGTTCCCGGACCGGCGCATCATGCCGCCGTTCCCGGAGGGCTACGCCACCGCGGTGGTCGGCATGGGCTGCTTCTGGGGAGCGGAGCGCACTTTCTGGCGTACCGAGGGCGTGTGGTCGACGGCGGTCGGCTACGCCGGCGGCTTCACCCCGAACCCGACGTACGAAGAGGTGTGCTCGGGCTTGACCGGCCACACCGAGGCCGTCCTGGTGGTCTTCGGCCCTGCCGCGATCAGCTACCAGCAGGTCTTGAAGGTCTTCTGGGAGAACCACGACCCGACCCAGGGCATGCGCCAGGGCAACGACATCGGCACCCAGTACCGCTCGGCGATCTACTACGCGGACGACCAGCAGAAAGCCGAAGCGGAAGCGAGCGCGCAAGCCTTCCAGAAGGCCTTGGCCGAAGCGGGTCTGGGCCAGGTCACGACGGAGATCGCACCGCTGAAGACCTTCTACTACGCGGAGACGTACCACCAGCAGTACCTGTCGGAGGCCAAGAATCCGAACGGCTACTGCGGCCTCGGTGGCACCGGGGTCTCCTGCCCGATCGGCCTGGGCGTTCCGGGCGAGCGCTGAGCAAGGTCTACTCGATGGACGAGGACGGGGCCCGTGCCGGTCAACCGGCACGGGCCCCGTCCTCGTGGTTTCACGAATAGCCGCTCCGGGCGTGCCGTTCAGCCGTCCTGGCCTTGAGCGTCCTGGCCCTGGGCGTGGGCTTGCGCGGGGCTGCCGTCGTCGGAGTGCGCCGAGGAGGATGCCGAGGCCCCCTGTTCGGATGTCCCGTTCTGCCCGGATGTGGCGTCCTGGCTGGTCACCTGCTGTAGGAGCGGGGCGGGATCGAAGGGCACTTCCTCGGCCGCGGCGATTCCGGCGGAACCCAATCCGCACAACCCCGTGAACAGCACCCCGACGATGAAACGACGCATGGAACTACCTCCGTGGACGAAGTGGACTATGCCGCCCAGGAGAAGATCACATTGGCCGAAATCCCGCTTTCCGCATCACCTCAAAGAAGCCAGTGGTTCCCAACTTCGAGGGAAGCCGGAACAAGAACCCCACCTGATCAAGCGACCAAACCCAAAACCCGACCAAAAGACGACCAAACCAGACCAAACGCCCCCTGATCGGCAACAACACCAACTTGCAAGACCCCGGCAATACAAGAACCATCAACCCATGACGGACCACGTGTACCGGGTAACAGAAGTAGTGGGCACATCAACGAAAGGAGTGGACGACGCAATAAAAAAGGCGATCGCCAGAGCCTCCCAAACCCTGAGGAACATTGACTGGTTCGAGGTCGAAAACGTAAGGGGCCACGTGGAAGACAACGAACTGGCCCACTACCAAGTAACCCTGAAAATAGGATTCCGCCTAGAAACCTAAACCCAAAACCAACCAACAGCCAAAAAGCCCACTCACGACGCGTAGAGAACGACACAAGCCAAGGTGACGGGTTTGGCCGCTGGTCACCGACCAGGCCAGGAAACACCCCCGCACCGCAAGGGAGCCAGCAAGCCCGGGGCCCCGCTCCGTGGGCACCAACGATGTCAAGGTGACGCGTTTGGCCGCTGGTCACCGACCAGGCCAGGAAACACCCCCGCACCGCAAGGGAGCCAGCAAGCCCGGGGCCCCGCTCCGTGGGCACCAACGATGTCAAGGTGACGCGTTTGGCCGCTGGTCACCGACCAGGCCAGGAAACACCCCCGCACCGCAAGGGAGCCAGCAAGCCCGGGGCCCCGCTCCGTGGGCACCAACGATGTCAAGGTGACGCGTTTGGCCGCTGGTCACCGACCAGGCCAGGGAACGCTCCTCACCGCAAGGAGCCAACGAACCCGGAACACCGCACCGTAGGGGGGTTTGGGGGGAGTCGCTCCCCCCAAAGAAATGGCGAGGAGCCAAGGTCGAACGAAGTCGACACAAGGCTCCCAGCTCCGAGCGGATGACGGGACTCGAACCCGCGACCCTCACCTTGGCAAGGTGATGCGCTACCAGCTGCGCTACATCCGCATATTCAGCGCCCTGTTGGGCTGTTGATAACCACTTTAGCCCATCGTTGCGGGCCCGTTCACCAGGGGGCCCTATCGGGTTGGGGAGGAGACCGCCCGGGTCGGGGTGATGCGTAGCAGGACGCGGTGTTCTTCCTGCATGGCCTGGCGATATGCGGCCCAGTCCTCGTGTTCGCCGGAGATGCGGCGGTAGTACTCCTCCAGGAGGGGGAGCGCGGCGGGGAGCTCGACGATCTCGACGATGCCTTCGACCTGGATCCAGCGGCCGAAGAACTGGTCTGGCAGGACGCACAGCCACGCGCGGGGGTCGCGGCGCAGGTTGCGCACCTTGGCTGCGCCAGCGACAGTGCTGACAGTGACGTGTCCGGCGCTGTCCGTGGTGGTCAGCACCGGTGTCATCTGGGGGGTGCCGTCGGCGCGGAGCGTGCTGAGCACGGCGCGGTGCTGGTTGCCGATCACTTCGCGGGCTTCGTCGAGATCCACTGCGACCTCCGTGCGGTGACTGGTGACAGCGTGGTCCGGGGGGTCCACGGTAGCGATTGCGCTTGTCGCGCGGTATTTCGCCGCGGCTGGTCGTTGGGGGGAGTTCATGGGGATGGGTGAGGACGTCGCCGGGGGGCCGTTGCCGGACGACCGGGTGCTGCTGGCGCGGTTGCGGGCGGGGGATGATCTCGCCTATGGCGATCTGTACCGGCGGCACGCGCCTGTGGTGCGGCGGTTCGCGTTGAGCATGCCGCACCCCGGGATCGACGTCGACGACGTGGTCGCCGAGGTGTTCTTGCGCACATTGCGCGCGGTCCGGGCCGGGCACGGGCCGCGCGATGCGATCCGCACCTACTTGTCGACGGTGGTGCGCCGGGTGCTGTGGGAGTGGGCGGCGGCTCGCCGGGACGAGCTGATGAACGGCGATGAGCTGGGCGAGCACGCGGCGCGGCAGCGCGATCACCAGTCCGTGCAGGCTGAGGGGGAGTTGCTGGCCCGCGCGTTCCACCGGCTGCCCGTGCGTTGGCGGGAGGTCCTGTGGTGGACCGAGGTGGAGGGGCATCGGCCGGCCAGCCTCGCCGGTCAGCTGGGGCTGACCCCGAACGCGACGGCGGTGCTGGCGCATCGGGCGCGCCGCGGATTGCGGGAGGCTTACCAGCAGGCGGCGGAGCTACCGGTCGCGGGCTGTTTGCGCCGCGCTTGACGGGGGCGGGTTCGGGGTTGGCCGGACGCCGCTCATGATCGACAATGGGACCGTTCTGGGCTCGACTATCACCCGTCGGGTCCATGACGCACGCGGTACCGTTGCTCCACGGTCGGTGACCGACGGTGTTCGAGTGGCGAGACGATGTTCCGAAGCGACCAGCCCGGGTGGGCGGGGAGGCGACGATGAACCGGGTGGTGCGGGGTTCCGACGGCCGGGAGTGGACGATCAAGGCGAGCCTTGAGTGGTCCAACCCGATCGCGGCGGACGAGTTCGAGCATGACGTCAACGGGGGTTCGGCGCCCGCGATCCTGATGGGCGCGCTGTTCCTGTTCCTGGTCGTGATGTTCGTGGTTTGGACGCCGGCCGAGGTGTACGTGCCGAAATGGCTGATTTTGCTGCTAATCGTGGGCGTGCTGTTCTTCCCGGTCCGCTGGGTGCTGCGGCGCCCGTGGACGGTCACCGCGGCTACCCCGGGCGACCACGACGAGAACCCGCCGGAGACCTGGGTGGGCGTGGTGCGCGGTTTCTTCGACGTGCGCCAGGAGATCTCCTTGGTGGCCCGGCACATCGAGCTGTACGCGGAGCCGGACATGAACGGCGGCCTGCAGCCGGTGGAGTAGCGATTTCGATTGAAATCGCCGGGGTGGGCGGCACACTGGACCGATGCCGGAGAGCTTCTGACCTGCTGTTTTTCGGATTCCGATGGTTGCAGGCGGACGTCGGTGACTGGCCGCAAGCTAGCAGGTCAGGCCGTGTTTTCGGCGGCTTCGATCACGGTCTCTGAAGATGTCTGTCGGCCGTGGTCTGCCCCAGCCCCGACCTACATGGACTCGTGCTCGGCCGTCGAGTAGCCTCGCCAATGCCCGGCCGCCACACCACCCCCTGGTCGCGGCCGGGAACCAAACACGATCGCCCCCGCATCCTTCCGGTTCGCCGGTCGGGTACGGGGGCGCGTTTGTCGTTTCCTCGCCGTTGGCGGTTCAGCCGAGCGTCACAGGTCGATGACCTCGTTTGGGGGTTCGTCAAGCCACACGTGGTGTTTCCCGGCATCGATGGTGAGGCCGAAGCGTTCGCGGGCCGGGCTGCCGAGCGCTTGCCATTGCTGGTGGGCGTGCTCGATGGTGTCCCACAGCCGGGCGGGGCCGCCTTGGCGAACTAGGTGGCGGCCGGGCTCTGGGGTGGTGTGGCAGGCCCATGATCCGTCGGGGCGGATGAGCCAGGTTTCCGGCGGCGAGCCGTCGGTGGAGGTGAACCCGATCCGACTGTAGGGGCCAGTGTGCAGGGCGGCGAAGAACTCGAACTCTCGCCCTGCGGCGACGTCCACGGCCAGGCTGGTGGTTTCGGGTTCGGTGGCGGCGGCGTCCCGGTGCGGGATGGTGGCGTCGGGTATCTGCTTGTCGCGGGTGGGCATGAACATGCCCGCGTCCGGCAGGAATGTGCCCTCGGCGCGGCCGTCATGGTCGACGGTGAGCACGGCCAGCAGCCCTCCGACGGTCAGCGGGGCCAGGATGATCCCGCCGGGGCGGGTCTGGTCGATCCACGCGGCCGGGATCCGTTTCACGCCGACGGTGGCGATGATCCGGTCGAACGGCGCGTGCTCGGGGCAGCCGTCGCGGCCGTCGACGGCTGCTAGTTGTGGGGCGTGGCCGAGCTTGGCTAGGCGGTCGCGGGCGAAGTCGACCAGCACGGGGTCGACGTCGACGGTGGCGACGCGCTCGCTGCCCAATCGGTGGCAGAGCAGGGCGGCGTTGTAGCCGCTGCCGGTGCCGATCTCCAACACTCGGTGCCCGTCGTGCACGTCGAGGGCTTCGAGCATGAGCGCCATCAGCGACGGCGCCGAGCTGGAGGAGGTTGGCTGTCCGGTGACGGTTTCACCGCGCCGCGCATCGTTCAGCGCGTCCGGGTTGTTGCCGATCTGGGTGACGTGTGCGGCGTTGCGGTAGACCCCGTCACGCCATTCGTCGGTGCGCTCCAGCAACCGCCATCCCGGCCGGTCGCTGCGCGGTTCGAAGTAGTACGGGACGAACAGCCCGCGGGGCGTCTCGCTGAACGCGGAGATCCATGCCGGGTCTCGTAGGTAGCCGTCGTCGGTAAGCTGGGCGACGAGTTGGGCCCGCAGGGCTTCGGTTTCGGTCGTGGTGGTCACGGTGTCTCCTGTGTGAGGGCGTTGGCGAGCGCGGTGGTGATCTGATCACGTAATGGGTGGTTCCACGCCCATTGACCCGAAGGAGAAATGTGGCTAGCTAGCCTAGGGTGAGCTGGCGGAAGAACACCCGTGAGTGTTTTTGGGTGCCATAGCACCCAAAAACACTCACGGGTGTTCTCTGCTTACCGAAACGCTCGTCGCGAACCGCATAGCCGCGAACACGCCCCCGCTGCTTCCCGCCATGGCGCGGCCAGGCGTTGTTCGATAGCGCGGATTGCCCTGGTGAGACTGGTTTTCTGGAGCACCCAGGCACCGCAGGGACAATCGGTAACGGATCATGGACGCCGTCGCCTCATGCCCGCAGGAATTTGGACTTACTCGTCTAGGCGGGTGGCTGTCGCCGCAATGCTGTGAGCGGGTGACTGCCGCGCTGGGGAGTTTGGAATCGGCGGGGGTGCACCGAGGGGCGATGCACCCCCGCCGAACGGTCCGGTGCCGGTCGGGGGATTCACGGCACCGAGCCGGGTCTACAGGTTTTGCAGGGCGGCGAGCAGCCGCCGCAGCATTCCGGGGTGCCGTGCCATCGCTTCCCGGTCATCGAGCGGCAGACCGGTCTCGACCAGCGGCAGCATCCGGGTTTCCTCGAGGGCGAGCGCATCGGCCAGATCGCCGCGCATTACGACCGGCTCGCGGAGCCGATGCCGGCCATGCCCGCACGTCTCGGCCTCCACCCGCGCGACCAGATAGGCAACCGTCAGCGCACCCTCGCCGCTACCGGCGTGCCGTGCCGGGGCGTAGTAGAACGTCGCCCACAGCGCGAGCCCGCCAACGCCGAGCAGGCCACTCGCGACCATCGCGGCGATCATCGCTTTGCCTCCGATAGGTCGATAACAAGCGGTTCCGGCGGCTTTCCGTCACCGCGCAGCGCAGCGGTCACCATCGCGAGCTGGTCGCCGAGTTGCCGGATTTCGTCGTCGCTCCAGCGGCCGCGCTCAACGTCGTCGGCGGCGTAACCCAGCATCAACACCGTTGCGCGGATCATGCGCCCGATGTGGGCGTGCTCGGCGCTCATCGCGCACCCGCCGGCGGTGGCATGGGGCATTGGGCGAGCACGTGCGCCGCCGCGTTGCAGTCTGGGCACGTGTCCCAAAGCCACGCCAGTTCACTCGTCTCGGCCTGGATGGACAGGTCGCACAACGTCGTGACTGTCTCGCCGTCTCGCCATCCACCGGGCGGGCGGTCGTCGATGGTCGCGTGCCGCTGCTCAGCACCGGGAACCCAACTGAACGGATGCGGTCGGTACATCGGGCACCACCTTGTAGCCGGGGGCGTGTCCACGCGCGGTACCGTGGTCACAACTGGATCGGTGTCTCGCGATCCACAGTGCTGGATTGCGAGACAATGAGCAATACCCCGATCGGCGGACTCATATGTTCATGCAATCCGTACGATGTGGTTCATGGCCCGATCCACAGCGGGAAGCCCCAAGGCGCGCACGCTCGCCGCTGAACTGCGGAAACTCCGTGAAGACAGCAAGGTCGGCGTACGCGAGCTGGCACGCAGAATCGGCAAATCTCACGGCTGGGTGAACCGCACCGAGTCAGGCGCGCGGTCCATCACGGTCGACGACGTGACCAGAATCCTGACGGGGCTGGAGATATCCAGCCCGGAGCGGGAACGGCTTGTCGAGATGGCCCGCGCCGTTGACGAACCCAACTGGCTACGTCCGGGGATACCGGGTGTGCGCGAAGAACTCGTGACGTTGATCGAGTACGAGCGCACCGCCACCAGCATCATCGAAGCGGCACCGCTGCTCATTCCGGGAATCCTGCAAACCACGGACTACGCCCGCGCCGTCATGGCCGGTCTGCCCGTGAGCGAACGCGAAGCGAAGATCGGGATGCGCGCGGCCAGGCGCGATGTCTTGACCCGCCGCACCGGTCCCGCGTTCGAAGCGCTCATTTTGGAACACGTGGTGCTCGATCCAGTCTGCGCGCCGGAGCACCACGGCGACCAACTGCGTCACCTCCTGCGGATGGGTGAGCTGCCGAACGTGACGATCCGCGTCATCCCATCGCACCGGCACGCGTGGATACCGTTGTATGCCGGGCACTTCATCATGTTCGAGTTCGGCGACGCCTCGCCGATCGTGCACCTTGAAACGCTGGCCTCAGGAGTGTTCCTGTCGTCGCCCGGAGTGGTGAACACCTACGCGGAAGCCCTGGGTACTGTCCGGCAGGCGGCGATGGCTGCGGAAGAGACGGCCGACTTCATCGCCACCTGCATCGACAAGATCGAGGAGACTCTATGACGGTACACCCGACCCACCCGACGGGGTGGCGGAAGGCGTCCTACTCGGCGCAGCAGACTGCATGCGTCGAGGTCGGGCGCGTTGGTGACGGCGCCGCGGTGCGCGACACCAAGAACCGCGCCGCTGGATACTTCACCGCCAACCGCGAGCAGTGGTCGTCGTTCGTCGCCGCGATCAAGGGCGGCAGGTTCGAGGCCTGACCCACAACAAAGAAGCGCCCGCCCGGTAGATCTGGTACTGGGCGGGCGCTTCCGTTTTTGCGCGGTTACCACCGCCAGTAGTAGCGGCCGTGCGCAGTCCATTTGGTTGGGGCGTACTGGGAGATGTGGAAGGCCATGCCCTTGCCCTTGGCGATGAACTGGTCGCGGCGCAGCTTCTCCCGCAACACGCCGTCTTAGTGCCCGTTGTCGTAGAGCCACCGTTCGTACTGCTTTAGGCACCGCTGATTGGAGTGGTACGGGTTCGAGCGCGGGTGATCGCGGCGGTGTCCAGGTGGAACGAATCTGCCTCAAAAGTCGGGGCATTCGAGCAGGTCAGAACAACTTTCGCTGGCACACTGGACCGGTGCCGGAACTTCCCGAGGTGGAGGCGTTGGCCCAGCACCTCCGCGACAACGCCGTGGGCCGCACCGTGGCGCGCATCGATGTGGCGTCGATGAGCGTGTTGAAGACCGCCAGCCCGCCGTGGACGGAGCTGCACGGTCGTGCCGTCACCGGTGCGGTGCGGCATGGCAAGTACCTCGATCTCGATTGCGACGGGCTGCACCTGGTGTGCCACCTGGCGCGGGCCGGTTGGTTGCGCTGGTCGGACAACCTGTCGCCGGTGCCGCCGAAGCCCGGCAAGGGGCCGATCGCGCTGCGGGTGCACCTGGGCGGTGCGGGTTTCGACCTGACCGAGGCCGGCACGCAGAAGAAGCTGGCGGCCTGGGTCGTCGCTTCGCCCGCGGAGGTGCCGGGGATCGCGAAGCTAGGGCCGGATGCGCTGGGCCTGGACGCGGCCGGGTTGGCCGAGGTCCTGGCGGGGCGCACCGAGCGGATCAAGACGCTGCTCACCGACCAGTCCGTGCTGGCCGGGATCGGTAACGCCTACTCGGACGAGATCCTGCACGCCGCGAAGCTGTCGCCGTTCGCGACGGCGGGCAAGCTCGACGCCGCCACGGTCGAACGGCTGCACAGCAGCGTGCAGGAGATCTTGCGGGATGCCGTGCAGCGTTCGCTGAAGCAGGATGCGGCGCGGCTGAAGGCCGAGAAGCGGTCGGGGATGCGGGTGCACGGGCGCGCGGGGTTGCCGTGCCCGGTGTGCGGCGACACGGTCCGGGAGGTGTCCTTCGCGGACCGGTCGATGCAGTACTGCCCGACCTGCCAGACTGGCGGCAAGCCGTTGGCGGACCGCCGGTTGTCCCGATTGCTGAAGTAGTTATCCACAGCCTGTGGACAACTGGCCCGGTTGTGCACAGGACGTTGCCGCTGGTCGAGTAATTACTTTCCGCTGAATGGAATAGTGAGGTACCGCTTATCGACGGAAACGGTGCACTGAGCGTAGTCGCCTTGATTCCATGGGTGGCGGCCGTGAAGATTGATGTTGTGCCCGAGATGTTGACTGAGCGGACGGTCCTGACCACGCTCGCCGCACTCGCCGTGCTCGGCATGTTCGTGCTGCTGTGCCGGGCGCGACGGGTGAGCACCTCCGCAGAGGACGCCACGCTGTCGGCGTTGCACCGGGTGACCAGTGCGGCCCCCCACCTGCGGGCCGGGCTGAACCAGGAATCCGCCGACAAGACAGCGCCGCACCTGCGGGCGCTGCTGGCGTGCGTCGCCGTCGGCATCGTCGACGCCGACGGCACCCTGCTGAGCTGGGACGGCGAGGTTAACTACCACTACGCCGACCTGCGGCCCAAGATCGAGCAGGTGCTGCGCACCGGCAAGCGCGAGTTCCTCGACCACGGCGACGTGATCTGCGACCACCGGCCCTGCCCGATGCGGCACGCCGTGGTGGTGCCGCTGGAGGTCGACGGCGAAAGCCGCGGCGCGCTGACCATCGTCGCGGACGGCGACCGCAAGCGGCTGCTGCGCGCGGCCGCCGAGGTCGCCAACCACGTGTCGACCCAGCTGGAACTGGCCGAACTGCAGGAGTCCAAGGAGCGGCTGGCCAAGGCCGAGGTACGCGCGCTGCGGGCGCAGATCTCGCCGCACTTCATCTACAACGCGCTGAACACCATCGGCTCGCTGATCCGCACCGACCCGGAGCACGCGCGGGACCTGCTACAGGAGTTCGCCGACTTCACTCGCTACTCGTTCCGCACCAGCGGGCTCTACACCACGCTGGCCGACGAGATCCGCAACATCGACCGCTACCTCACGCTGGAGAGCGCCCGCTTCGGGCCGGACCGGCTGAACGTGCGGCTCAAGATCGCCCCGGAGGTGCTTCCGGTGGTGGTGCCGTTCCTGGCGCTGCAACCGCTGGTGGAGAACGCCGTCCGGCACGGACTGGCGAACAAGCCTGGCGGCGGCACCGTGGCGGTGATCGCCGAGGACAACGGCACCGAGGCGCTGATCAGCGTGGACGACGACGGCATCGGGATGGACCCGGAGCTGCTCGACGCGGAACTGGCCAACGCGCACCTGACCGGCGCGCACGTCGGGCTCGGCAACATCAACAACCGGATGCGGGCGACCTTCGGCAACGACTACGGCCTGGTCGTGGAGACCGAGCGGGGCGCGGGCATGAAGGTCATCATGCGGGTGCCGAAGTTCGCGCCGGGCGTCCGGCCGGTGCCGCCGCAGGTGATCGACGAGCCGGCCGTCGGGTTGGCGGCCGGGCCGCAGCTGAGCCGGTAACGTCGAGGTATGGACGAGAAGGCGCCGCAGAAGTTCACCGACATGTTGGCCGGGAAGTTGTCCTCGAAGCTGCCCGGCAAGCTCGCCGAGCGCGCCGAGCGCGGGCCGGTAGTCGCCGTGGTGAAGCTGCACGGCGTCATCACGCCGACGCCGTCGCCGATGAGCCGGTCGACGATTTCGCTGCAGACCGTGGAATCCGCGCTGACCCGCGCGTTCGGGCACGACCGGCTCAGCGCCGTGGTGCTGTCGATTAACTCGCCGGGCGGGTCGGCGACCCAGTCGGCGCTGGTGTCCGACCGGATCCGGGGCCTGGCCGAGGAGAAGCAGGTGCCGGTGCTGGCGTTCTGCGAGGACGTCGCGGCCTCCGGCGGCTACTGGCTGGCCTGCGCGGCCGACGAGATCTACGCGCACCCGACGTCGCTGGTCGGTTCCGTCGGCGTGGTCAGCGCCAGCTTCGGGCTCACCGGGTTGTTGGAGAAGCTCGGCGTGGAGCGCCGGGTGCACACCGCCGGCACGCACAAGGTACGGCTCGACCCGTTCGGCCCGGAGAAGGAAGAGGACGTGCGGTGGCTGCGCGGACTGCAGGACGAGCTGCACGAGCAGTTCCGGGCCTGGGTGCGCAAGCGCCGCGGCGGCAAGCTGAACGGCTCTGACGACGACCTTTTCTCCGGCGAGATCTGGACCGGCACGAAGGCCGAGAAGTTCGGTCTGGTCGACGGTTTGGGCACGCTGCGGGACATCGTGAAGCAGAAGTTCCCGGAGGCGCACCTGCTGACGGTGGAGCCGCGCAAGCCGCTGCTGGCCCGGCTGGGCATGGCGTCGTCGGTCGGCTTCGGCCGCAGCGGTGCGGATTCCGTGCTGGCCGCCGTGGAGGCGCTGGAGCACCGCGCCATGTGGAACCGCTTCGGGCTTTGAACCTGTTTCCGGACTCGCCTTGCTTGGTGGTGCGGGTGGCGGAACCTTAGCGGCCTTCTCAACCCCGGGATCCCCGGCGCACGTGGTCCATTACGTCGCGTCGGGGCTGTCCTCTTGGGAAAAGCTCGGGGTGCGGGGTGTCCCCCGCAAGCACTGTTGAGAACCTGCGGCGGCGCCGGCTGCGGGGGTGGGCCAAGCGGCCGCACCGCTTCGGAGACAAGAACCCGCCCTACCGACCTCGAGGCAACCCCTTGCCGAACAGCCTCCGCGGAGATCACCGCGAAGGGCGCTCCTTCGGGAGATGCGGCCGTACTTCCTGGAAGCTGAAGGGGGATCAGCGGCCGCGAGTACTTTGGGCGCTATGGAGCATCCAAAAGTACTCACGGACCCGGTCGGGGCCACGAGTTGATCTTGACAAATCCCTTGCGAACACAGGGTAATCGGTGTGATCGCACTGCGTCGATCTTGTTGCAAACGAAGTCACTCGTTCAGCCCTATGCAATAGGCTGATCAGGCTAAAAACGTTGCTGTTGAGCGGAATTTCGCGCTGTGCACCCCCTGCTGTCCTGTGCTCTCCGTTAGCAACTAGTTTGGTTGGCAGGCGTGACTGACCTCACTCGGCGACTGGCGTGGCCGGGGGCCGCTCCGGCGGGTGGGAGCCGATACTCGATCATGGACACAGTGCGCCGTGGGCGCGGCAGGATATGGCGTTGCAGTGAGTACACGAGAAAATCCAGCGGGGCTCGTCGTTCTGGCCGTCGACGACGAGATGGCGGGGCTGGATGAGATGAAGTACCTGCTCGGCAGCAACTCGCGGGTCGGGCGGGTGCTGACCGCGTTCGACGCGGCCGAGGCGCTGCGCCTGCTGCGCAGCGACGACCCCGAGCTGATCGGGCGGCGCGACGGCGACGAGTCCATTGTGGACGCAGTATTCGCGGACGTCTCGATGCCCGGGCTGAGCGGGATGGAACTGGCCAGGGTGCTCACCGCCTTCCGCAATCCACCGGCCCTGGTGTTCATCACCGGGCACGAGGAGAACGCGCTGGAGGCGTTCGAGGTCGGCGCGCTGGACTACATCATGAAGCCGGCCAACGCCGAACGCATCGACCGCGCGCTGCGCACGATCGAGAAGAACAAGGCCCAGGCGGCCAAGGGCACGCGCGCGCTGGAGGCCCCGGCGGCCGACGACGAGGTCATCCCGGTCGAGCTCGCCGGCACCACCCGGATGATCCCCCGCAAGGACGTGCGCTGGGTCGAGGCGCAGGGCGACTACGCCAGGCTGCACACGGCCGAGGACTCGCACCTGGTGCGAATCCCGTTGGCGCAGCTGGAAGAGCGCTGGGCGGAAGCCGGTTTCCTACGCATCCACCGGTCGTTCCTGGTGTCGCTACCGCTGGTCACCGAGCTGCGCATGTCGTCGTCCGGGTATTCGGTGGTGCTCGGCGGCGGGCCGCCCAAGGAACTGCCGGTCAGCCGCCGGCACACCCGCGAGCTGAAGGACCGGCTGGTCCGGGCGCCGCGGCAGGGCTGGGGCCAGCAGTGAACCGCGGTTCGCCGGGATGAGCCCGGACCACGGCTTCGACATCCGGGCGCGGCTGGGGGATGGCACGCCCCGGCCGCGCCGCAAGCGCGTGGTGCTCGCCGACCGCCGCACCCGGCAGGTCGCGCGCACCATCATGGAGCTGGAGGAGCAGACCAGCGTCGGCGAGGTGCTGGTCCGGCACCTGGTGAAGGTGCAGTTGCGCAGCGCGCTGGTGCTGACCGGGGTGGTGGCGGCCGTGTTGCTGGGGCTGCCGTTGCTGTTCTGGGCGGTGCCGGCGATCGGCTACCTGGAGGTACTGGGCTTCCGGGTGACGTGGCTGCTGCTCGGCGTGCTGGTCTATCCGTTCCTGGTGCTGATCGGGTACCTGTGCACTCGGAACGCGGAGCGGCACGAGCGGGACTTCATCCACATGGTGGAGCAGTGACCCGCATGATCGACGACGGATTCCACCTTCCTGGGGCGGCGCGGCGCGATGGTTTCGAGTTCTTGGTCCCTGCTAGGCGTCGTGCTGATCGTCGCGGCGACCCTGGGCATCGGGATCTGGGGTTCCCGGTCGGCGCGCACCACGTCCGACTTCTCCGCCGCGCGGCAACTGGTGCGCGAAGAGCGCAACGCGATCGCGATCTCGGGTGAGTACCTGTCGGCGGCGTCGTTCCTGGGTGTCGCGGGACTGGTGCTCAAGGACGGCGTGGACGCGCTCTGGTACCCGATCGGCTTCGCGGCCGGGTACCTGGCGTTGATGCTGTTCGTCGCCGCGCCGATGCGCCGCTCCGGTGCGTACACGTTGCCGGATTTCGCCGAGGCCCGGCTGGATTCGCTGCGGCTGCGGTCGCTGTGCACCGCGCTGGTGGTGCTGATCGGCTGGCTCTACCTGGTGCCGCAGTTGCAGGGCGCCGGGCTGACTCTGGCGGCGATCGTCGGAGTTCCTTACTGGGTAGGGGTTTTCGCGGTCGCGTTGATCGTGCTGCTCATTGTGGCCACCGGCGCGCTGCGGGCCGTCACGTTGGTGCAGGCCTTCCAGTACTGGGTGAAGCTGTTCGCGATCACGGTGCCCGCGTTCGCACTGTTCGCGGTGTTCCTCAACGGGGCGCCGCACCGGACGCTCGACGAACCGATGCCGCCGGTCTTCCAGCGCGACACGGCGGTGTGCATCGACACCGACGTGCGGTTGCGGGTGAGCCAGCCGGTGTGGCTGGCCGACGACTCGGGCCCGATCTACCTGCACTCCGGCGAGTACTCGATGACGGCTGGCACCGAACTGCGGTTCCCTGCGGGCGCGGCGGTTCCGGTCGTCTCGGCGGCAAAACCGGACAACGCCAGTTGGCTGCGGCCGCACGGCGACGGGCTTTCCAGTCTGCTCGAAACGTATTCGGTGCTCGTCGCGACTTTCCTGGGCACGATGGGCCTGCCGCACGTGCTGGCCCGCTTCTACACCAATCCGAGCGGGACCAGCGCGCGCCGCACCACCCTCTTCGTGCTGGCCATGCTCGGCGCGTTCTACCTGTTCCCGACGATCTTCGGGCTGCTGTCCCGGCTGTATGTGCCGCAGTTGCTGGTCACCGGCGAGACCGATGCGGCGGTTCTGCTGCTGCCGCAGGCGATGCTGGGCAACTGGTTGGGCGGGCTGCTCGCGGCGATCACCGCGGCCGGGGCCTTCGCCGCCTTCCTGTCGACCTCATCGGGGCTGGTGGTGAGCGTGGCCGGGGTGCTGTCCTCGCGCGACGTGGTGTGCGGCAGGACGCTCGACTTCCGGCTGGCCGCCGTGGTGGCCTGCCTGGTGCCGACGCTGTTGGCGCTGCCCGCGGACAATCACGACATCGCGCGCAGCGTGGGCCTGGCGTTCGCGATGGCGGCTTCGACGTTCTGCCCGGTGCTGGTCCTGGGGATCTGGTGGCGCGGGCTCACCGCGACGGGGGCGGCCAGCGGCATGGTGGCGGGCGGGAGCCTGGTGCTGATCGCGGTGGCGTGCGCGCACTTCGCCGAGGACTCGGACAGCTGGTGGGCGACGCTGGTCAGGCAGCCGGCGCTGGTCACCGTGCCGATCGCGTTCGCGGTGACCTACTCGGTCAGCCGCGCGACCCGGGCGCGGGTCCCGGCCGAGGTGGGGCGGGTGATGTTGCGGCTGCACGCGCCCGACCGGCTCGGTTTCCTCGACGGCCGGCTCACCGCGGGCACCACGAACCCGGAGCCGACCAAGGGCCGCCACCAACGCTGACCGTGATCATCCAGCGTGTGATTTGTGTTGGTTGAGCAATTTTTAATCAAAGAGCGTTATTCACGAGCGTTACCACCCAAGGCGGTAGAATTCGAGCGCTGCGATAATGCGGATGATGGTAGGCAGTTCGGCGAGGCGTCCCCGATAGCCGGTGGCGAGTATTTTCCAGTTCTTTACGTGGGCGATGCATCGCTCGACGGCAGACCGTATTGAGGAGATGGTCTTGTTGTTCGCCTTGTCGTTTGTGGAGAGTTCACCGCCCTTGGGTTTCTTGCGTGGAGTGATCGCGTGAGTCCCTTGGTATGCGGGGTCGGCGATAGTAGGGGTGTCCGAGAGGCGATCTTCCCAACCGCACTCGTCGAATGCTTTGCGGTCATGCATCGAGCCGCGCATCGGCGCGGATATTCCCAACAGGTCACCATCGGTATCTGCTGCGATCTGGATGTTGAGGCCTGCGCGGCGGCGCTTGCCGGAGTAGTTGACCTCGTGACCAGCGCGGTTGCCGGTCGGGACATCGGTTCCGTCGACCAGGACGAGTCGGCCACGGATGGCATCCTTGAGATCTGGAATGTGCAGACATAATGCCTCCCCGATCAAGGGAAGAATCCCTCGATAGATCCGCGATACAGTCGGCTGGCTCAGACCGAATAAATCGCCGACAGCTGCCTGGTTTAAATTCTGTCGGACATACACCAAAGTGATCACGACAGCCCGATACAGTCCCACCGTCAGAGGCCACGGTTGCTTGCCGCGACACTGGACGATCTGCCAGATACGCACGACAAGCTCCTCGATCTGGTCAGCAGCAAGCCCTGTAGTAGACTGATAACGCAACGGCCCTACCTTTAAGTCGTCTTCTTTGGGAGAAAACGATCTTACCTGGTTGGGGTCGTTGCTCTATTTTGGGGTGATCACCCGCTGCCTGAATAACGCTCAAATGTAATTATTATTCGGGTTCCAATTTCTGGACCAGTTAAAAATCAATAGGCTGAACGGGTGAAATCGTCCTGGTCAGGCGTAATTCGATGCGTCTTGATGCCCCGAGTCAACTTCACTCGATCGTTAGCTTGCATACTCCCAACGGGCCTTCACAGCAGCGGTGGAACTACGTAGCGTTCCCGCGTTGAAATGATTCAGCAGGCTCCCGTACCGGCGGCGCCCGGAGCGGCGCCTTTTCTTGTGGGAGGAACGCTGTGAGCGCCACGGACCAAATCGGGTCCGGGTCCGGTATTGACGCCGAAACCTGGGCCGCTGCTCAAAGCAGCCCCGAATTCACCAACCTGCGACGCAGACTGCGCAACTTCGTCTTTCCGGTCTCGGCACTGTTCCTGGCCTGGTATCTGGTCTACGTGCTGCTCGCCGACTACGCGCACGGCTTCATGAGCATCAAGCTGGCCGGCAACATCAACATCGGTCTCGTGCTGGGCCTGCTGCAGTTCGTGTCCACGTTCGCCATCACCACCTGGTACGTGCGGTACGCCAACCGGAACCTCGACCCGGTCGCCGAGGAGATCCGGGACAACCTCGAAGGCGGCGCGGGCGAGAAGGTCCCGGTCGCCACGACGGGCCTGGCGGACGCCGCCGACCCGGCCGACGCCGCCGAGAAGTCCGACGACGCCGAGAAGCCCGACGACGCCGACCAGACCTCGGCCGACGACGGCAGGGACGACGCCACTGAGAAGGACGCGGCCGACGCCACTGAGAAGGACGCGGCCGACGCCACTGAGAAGGACGCGGCCGACGCCGCCGCTGAGAAGGACGACGTCAAGAAGGACAGCGCCGTCGAAGGAGGCCAGAAGTGATCGCCGCACTGTCCCTGCTGGCCCAGAGCAAGACCGCGGACAACAGCCTGCTGAACATCGCCATCTTCGGGCTGTTCGTCGTGGTCACGATGGTCATCGTGTTCCGGGCCAGCCGGAACACCAAGACCGCCTCCGACTACTACGCGGCCGGCCGCGCGTTCACCGGCCCGCAGAACGGCATCGCGATCGCCGGTGACTACCTCTCGGCGGCGTCGTTCCTAGGCATCGCCGGGGCGATCGCGGTCTACGGCTACGACGGCTTCCTGTACTCCATCGGGTTCCTGGTCGCCTGGCTGGTGGCGCTGCTGCTGGTCGCGGAGCTGCTGCGGAACACCGGCAAGTACACGATGGGCGACGTGCTCAGCTTCCGGATGAAGGAACGTCCGGTCCGCACCGCCGCGTCGCTGTCCACCCTGGCCGTGACGTTCTTCTACCTGCTCGCGCAGATGGCCGGTGCCGGTGGCCTGGTCGCGCTCCTGCTGGGCATCACCAACAAGGCCGGCCAGGCCGCGGTGATCGCCGTTGTCGGCGCGCTGATGATCCTGTACGTGCTGGTCGGCGGCATGAAGGGCACCACCTGGGTGCAGATCATCAAGGCGGGGCTGCTGATCGCGGGCGCCTTCGTGATGACCATCTGGGTGCTCGGCATGTACGGCTTCAACCTGTCCGGCCTGCTCGGCGCGGCCGCTGACGTGGGCGGCGACAAGCTGCTCAACCCCGGCGCCCAGTACGGCAAGACCGAGACCAGCAAGCTGGACTTCGTCTCGCTGGGCATCGCGCTGGTGCTGGGCACCGCGGGTCTGCCGCACGTGCTGATGCGCTTCTACACCGTGCCCACCGCCAAGGAAGCCCGCCGCTCGGTGGTCTGGGCGATCTGGCTGATCGGCCTGTTCTACCTGTTCACGCTGGTGCTGGGCTACGGCGCCGGGGCGCTGGTCGGCTCCGACGTGATCAAGAAGGCGCCGGGCGGGGTGAACTCGGCCGCGCCGCTGCTGGCGCTGGAGATCGGCGGCCCGCTGCTGCTCGGCTTCATCTCCGCGGTCGCGTTCGCGACGATCCTGGCGGTCGTCGCCGGCCTGACCATCACCGCGTCCGCCTCGTTCGCGCACGACATCTACGCGAATGTGATCAAGAAGGGCGCGGTCGGGGACAAGGGCCAGGAGGTCAAGGTGGCCCGGATCACCGCCGTGGTCATCGGCATCGTGTCGATCCTTGGCGGCATCGCGGCCAACGGCCAGAACGTGGCGTTCCTGGTGGCGCTGGCGTTCGCGGTCGCGGCCTCGGCGAACCTGCCGACGCTGCTGTACTCGCTGTTCTGGAAGCGGTTCAACACCACCGGTGCGCTGTGGAGCATCTACGGCGGTCTGGCGGTCACGATCGTGCTGATCGTGTTCTCGCCGGCCGTTTCCGGTGCCGAGGACGCGATGTTCCCGTCGCTGGACTTCGCGCTGTTCCCGCTGAAGAACCCGGGTCTGGTGTCGATCCCGGTGTCGTTCCTGCTCGGCTACCTCGGGACGGTGCTGAGCAAGGAGCCGTTCAACAGCGAGAAGTACGCCGAGATGGAGGTCCGGTCGCTGACCGGCGCGGGCGCGGAGAAGGCGATCTCGCACTGATCCGGTAGCTGCGACGAGGCGCCCCGTCCGGCCGAGCCGGGCGGGGCGCCTCGTCGTTCGGTGGGGCCGTTCAGGCCGCGATCAGTTCGGCGGCCGATTCGGAGTCGTTGGTGGTGAAGTGCGCTTCCCACATGTCTCCGCCGGCCGGCCTGGGGGCGATCCGGGCCAGGAGGTCCTGCACGCGCGGGTCGCTCATCTGTACGAAGCCGGCGAACTGCGGCAACCCGCCGTCGTCGGAAACGGTCGCCAGATGACCCCAGTCGCTGCCGTTCGGCCAGCGGAGAATGGCTCGACGAAACATGTCTTCCTTTCCTTACGGACGGATCCCGAGAAGGGACCTGAATCGAGCCAGCACACTGTGACATGGAAGATCACGAAAACATCGTTTCTTTCGGGATCTCCACTGAAAGTGTGAACAACCTCAAATCCGTCCGGAGTAATTGCAGGTCAAGACGGAAGGTTCGAGGGCTTCTCCCGATCGAGTCCACACCTGGCCGGACCGGCCGCGCGAGCCGGGTGGCGAAGCGGTCCCGGAGCCCGCGCGAGCCGGGCCGTCCGCGCGCCCTCTTACGCGGGTACCACGCCTCGCGTGGCAGCATCGGGGTGTGACTACCCCAGTTCCCGGTCATCAGGTTCCCGGAGTGCAGCCCGAGGAGCTGCCCGCCCAGCTGCCCGAGGGCAGCGTGCTGCTCGACGTGCGCGAGGCGAACGAGTGGCAGGCCGGGCACGCGCCCGAGGCCGTGCACATCCCGATGAGCGAGCTCGTGCAGCGGCTCGACGAGATCCCGGAGTGCGACCAGGTCTATGTGATCTGCCGCTCCGGCGGCCGGTCGGCGAAGGTCGCCGCGTACCTGGGCGCCAACGGCTGGGACGCGATCAACGTCGAGCGCGGCATGAACGGCTGGTCGGCCATCGGTCGGCCGCTGGTCTCCGATGACGCCGACAGCGAGCCGTACGTGCTGTGACGGCCCGGCCTCCCGGCCCCGGGCCGGGCGTGCAGTGGGTCGCCACCCCACCCGGCGGCCCGCGGCGGATCCGTCCCCCGCGCCGACCGCGCCGCTACACCGGCCCGCCGGCCTACCCGGCCGTGCCGCGCTGGGGATTCCCGCTGCTCGCGTGGCGGTGGCCGCTGGCGCTGCCGCTGCGGCCGCACGCGGATCCGATGGTGCGGGCGGAGTCCACCGCCGGAACGGCGGTGGTGGCGCTGTGGATCACCACCGCGGTCGCGGCGCTGGCCACCCTCGCCGAGGGCTGGCGGTACGTGCTGCTGCTGATCAGCCGCAGCCAGGCGCTGCCGCGCACGGCGCTGGCGATCTCCGACGCCTTGGTCGGCACGGCCGGCGTGGTCCTCTGGGTGCTGGGCGTGCTCTCCGGCGTTCTCGTCGTCCTGTGGGGGCTGCGGGCGCGCGCCGCGGCCGCCGAGCGCATCGGGGTGCAGAATGCCCGGCCGGACTGGCAGGTGGTCGTCGGAGTCCTGGTCCCGGGGCTGAACCTGACCGTGCCGGGCTCGGCGCTGGCCGAGCTGGAGCATTCGGTGCTCGTCGCGGAGCGAGTACGGGAGCGAGGCGCGCGACCGTCCCCGACGCTGCGCGTCCGGCTGTGGTGGGCGGCGTGGGCGGCGACCCTGCTGTTCGGCTGGCTCGCGTTCGCCTGGGGGTTCTTCGGCAGCGTCCAGGCCATGGCCGACGGAGTGCTGCTGCACGTGCTCAACAACGCCCTGGTCACGCTCCTGGCGATCCTGACGGCGCGCCTGATCAAGTACCTGATGCGGCTGCTCGCCCCGATGGACCCGACGGAGCTCAAGCACCTCCGCGTCCGGGCCGTCCGCGCGGCTCCGCCCACACCCCGAGCCACGCGCCCCGCAAGCGCCCCGCGCTGATTTCTGCTCCGGGATCCACGACTCGTGCACGACCGTTCCGCTGCTGATCACCCGTGAGCGTTCTGGGCGCCGTAGAGGCTGCGTGGGAACTCGTTCTGCCGGGCGGTCCCGATGGCTGCCCCAGCGGGAGTGGCCTCGCTAACCGGTGTGCAGCGAACGGCCTGTTCGCCTCGATAGACGACACAAACGGTTCGCTTCACACCAGCACCTTGCAAAACAGCCTCTGCGGCGCCCGAAAGCGCTCGCGGTAGCTGAGCAGGCGCAACAGGTCCTCATCGCGGGCGCGGCGGCGTTGTGGTGTGTCACAGATGCCGGAAGTGGATCGAGGTCGCCCGCATAATAGGCGCCGTGCGGCAACCGACCCCCGACGTCGTTGCGCACCGAGGGGCCTCTGCGCATCGCGCCGAGCACACCCGCGGTGCTTACGAACTGGCCCTGGAACAGGGCGCCGATGCACTCGAATGCGATATCCGGGTCAGCCGGGACGGCCGGCTCGTGTGCGTGCACGACCGCCGCATCGACCGGACCTCCAGCGGCCGCGGCGTGGTCAGCGAGCTCACCGTCGCCGCGATGTCCGAAGTGGACTTCGGCGGCTGGCACCAGGAACCGCCGGCGTCCGCGGATGAGCTGGTGCGCCGCCCGGCCGCAACGCCCGCGCACGGCGTGCTGACCCTCGACGAAGTCCTCGGCCTGGTCCGGGAACACTCGCGGCCGGTCAGGCTGTTCATCGAGACCAAGCACCCGGTCCGCTACGGCGGGCTGGTGGAGCACAAGCTCGTCGCGCTGCTGGCCCGCCACGGGCTGGCGGCGCCCACGGATCCGGAGAGCTCGCCGGTGCTGATGATGTCGTTTTCCCAGTCAGCGGTGCGCCGGTTCCGCGAGGCAGCGCCCGGGGTGCCGACCGTGCTGCTGTTCGACAGTTTCCGCAGCTCGTGGCGGTCCGGCGTGCTGCCACCGTGGGCGGACCTCGCCGGCCCGGACATCCGGCTGCTGCGCGAGGATCCGGGTTTCGTCGCGCGTGTCGCCGCGCTCGGCCGCGACACGTACTGCTGGACGGTCGACGACCCCGCCGACGTCGAGCTGTGCCGCCGCGCCGGAGTTCGCTTCGTGGCCACCAACTCGCCCGCGTCCACCCGCTTCCACCTGGCTGAATCGGAGCCCGCGCAGTTCGGTAGCGTCACGGCGAATTGACCGCGAGCGAGGGGATTTGCAGTGTCGAAGCGAACCGCACCCAAGCCTCAGGCGGACACCGGGATCAAGCCGCGCCAGCCCTGCCCGTGCGGTTCCGGGAAGCGCTACAAGGCTTGCCACGGTGCCGCCGGTGGTGCCACCGACGTGATCGTGACCAGGCCTTTCGAGGGGCTGGCCGCCGAGTGCGAGCTGGTGGCGCTGCGCGAGTTCGTGCCGTCGGCGACGGCGAAGCTGCCGCTGCGCGGCGAAGGCGAAGTTACCCTCGCGACCGTGCTCCCGATGGCCGCCGCGGCGCTGCGGCGCAACGACGACAAGGCCTTCATCGGGCTCCAGGTGCAGACCCATTCCGGTGATATCAGCCGGGATCTTGCGCGCGCCGTCGAGTGGGTGCAGGCCGCCGAGCTGGGCGAATCGCTGTCGGTGGTGGGTCCGGAGACGGCCGAGGTCGGCACCGTCCCCAACCGTCTGCAGGACCTGCTCGACCCGGCCGCGCCGCTGGACGTCGAGCTGCACAAGGACTTCGCCTGGTGGCTGCCCGACGACGTGGAGCCGACCGGCGAGGTCGCGCTGTCCCTGGAGCGGGCGAACGCCGCGATCATGCCCACCGAGCGGCTGACCGCCGAAGGCGTGGAATCCGCGTACTGGGTGGACGCGGGCGAGAAGGCGCACCTGCGGTGGGTGCGGCCGGAGCCGGAGGAGCAGCTGCTGGCGGCGCTCGCGCGGTTGTCCGCCCGGGGCCAGCTGACGCTGGGCGAGGACAGCAAGTTCGCCGGATCCTTCCGCGCGCACGGCCTGCTGGTGCCGGTGTGGGACCTCGATCGAGAGAAGCACGCGCGCGAGTGGGACGAGCCCGCTGCGGAGCTCGGGCGCCGACTGGCGGAGGCCCTCGGCTCGCTGGACTCGGAGCCGCTGGACGCGGCGGAGCGGCGCGCCCGCGACGGCCTCCGCGGCCGCCAGGTCACCATCCGCTGACCCGTGAACCGCAATTTCAATGGAAATCGGACCTCTGATTTCCATTGAAATTGCGGAAGTTATCCACAGCCATCGGCGTGTCGGGGTCCGACACGCCGATGTTCCGTGATTTCCATTGAAATTGCGGCCAGGTCCACCCGACATCCGATCCGACATCCGACCGGACCGACATCCGACCGGACCGACATCCGACCGGACCGACATCCGATCCGACATCCGATCCGACATCCGATCCGACATCCGATCCGACATCCGACCGGACATCCGACCGGGGGTGTCCATAGTGGGCTTGGTGTTGGGTTCGGAGCCGTCGGCGAGGCAAGGTGCCGCCTCGTTGACGACCAGCTCGTGGTGGCGAGCCGGTTTGCTCCAGGGAACGGCGCGCGTCGCCGGGCACGGCATCCAACACCTCGCGAAACCCGTCCTCGTTGCGCCGATCGAGTGATCAAGGGCGCGTCCGGCAACCCATCGGCGCGTTGCGGCGTGTCCCTCCACGGCGATACCTGACGTTGAGGGGGTGGAGGGGTGACCGCGCACCTGCCCGCCGTGCCGACCGCCGCCGAGGCGTCCGGTGTCTACCGCGGGCAGGCGCGTCGGGGGGACATGGCGGCAACAGAAGATGACTTCGCGGAGTTCGTCCGGGTGGCGCTACCCGGGCTGATCCGCTACGGCCATGCCCTGACCGGCAATCCGCACGACGCCGCCGACCTGGTGCAGATCGTGCTGGAGAAGGTCGGCGCCCGCTGGGCGAAGATCAGCCGGCACTGCGCGGACCCCAGCGCCTACGTGCGCAAGGCGATGGCGAACACGCACGTCAGCCGCTGGCGGCGGACGCGCCGCGAAACGCTGCTCGCCGACTTCCCGGACGTTCCCGCCGCCATTCAGCAGGATCGCCTGGAGCACGAGCCGGTGTGGGTCGCGCTGCGATCGCTGCCGCCGAGGCAACGCACGGTGGTCGTGCTTCGTTACTACGAGGGGCTTTCCGAGCTGGAGATCGCCGAGACGCTCGGCGTCAGCCGCGGAACGGTGAAGAGCCAGGCCAGCAAGGCGCTGGCGACGCTGCGCAAGCGGCTCGGGCCGTTGGTGGAAGGAGGTGACGTGTGATGGATCTGGAGGATGAGCTGCAACGGGTCTTCCAGGATGACCAGCTGGACATCCCGGTGCGGACCGGGGCGGAGTGGTCGCTGGTGGCCGCCGCGCGTCGCCGCCGGCAGCGCAACGGAATGCTGGCCGCGACGGGTAGCGGACTCGGCGCGGTGCTGCTGGTCGGGGGCGGGATCGCGCTGGTCAGCCACCAGTCAGACGATCCGCTCCAACCCGCCGTGCCGCCCGTGGTGCAGTCGGAGCCGAACCCGGGCTCGACCACGTCGCAGGAGCCGTCGCAGCAGCCACCGGTCCCGCCACCGGTGCAGCAGCCGCCGGGCCAGCTGCCGGCATACCCGAGCCCGACGGGCACGCCGGTCCGGAAGCCGCCGCCACCGGAGGTCCTGCTGACGATCACTTCCGAGCCGGACCCGACGACCTCCGAGCCGTCGGTCACCAGCTCCCCGAGCCAAACGTCGTCGCAACACCCGGCGACCGAACCCAACGCCCCCGGGTAGTGATGATCTCGGTGCGGTCTTGCATGAACCTCTGCCCTGGGTGAGCCGACGTTTCCGAAACGGCCCGTGTGACGAGCCCCTTCCGGCACGATGCACTATGTGATCGGCTGGATACCACGAAGGTTAGGGGGCACGGGTTGGCCGACGAACAGGTGGATGGCTTTGCGCCGGGAACGATCGTGGAAGTCCGTGACGAGGCGTGGATTGTCCGGTCGGCGCAACGTTTGAAGAACAACGCGTGGGCGGTGTCCTGCACTGGCGTGTCGGAGCTGGTGCGAGACACCGACGCGACGTTCCTGACTGACTTGGACGAACTCCGCCCGCTGGTCCCGGAGAAAGCCGAAGTGGTTCCGGATGACTCCCCGCAATTTCGTCGCACGAGGCTGTGGCTGGAAGCGGTGCTGCGAAAGACGGCCGTGCCGTTGCACGATGAGCGTTTGATCGTTTCCCATCGGATGTTGCTGGATGAGCTCGGCTACCAGCGCCGTGCCGTAGCCCAGGCATTGTCCCGCACGAACCTGCGAACCCGGATCTTGATCGCGGACGCCGTCGGTCTCGGGAAGACGCTGGAAATCGGAATGTTGTTGGCCGAGCTCGCGCGGCGAGGCCGCGCCGAGCGGATTCTGGTCGTGACGCCGCGCCATGTCCTGGAGCAGATGCAGCACGAGCTGTGGACCAGGTTCGCCATCCCATTGGTGCGGCTGGATTCCGATGGCATCAAACGCGTCCGGCAGGAGCTACCTGCCAGCCGCAACCCCTTCACCTACTACCGCAAGATGATCGTCTCGGTCGACACCCTGAAATCCGGTCAGTATCGGGCACACCTGGAAAAGCATCATTGGGATGCGGTGGTGATCGACGAATCGCACAACCTGACCAACACCGGCACCCTGAACAACGAGCTGGCGCGCGTGCTGGCCCCGCGGACCGATGCGCTGGTGCTCGCCTCGGCCACACCGCATAACGGCAAGCCGGAATCGTTCGCTGAGCTGGTGAGCTTGTTGGATGTTACCGCGATCAGTGACCGGAGCGACTATCAGGTCGACGACATCGCTCACCTTTTCGTGCGGCGGCACCGGCATTCCGCTGATGTGGCCAACGAGGTCGGCAAGGACTGGGCGGAGCGTCCGGAACCGAAGGTGCTGGCGATTCCGGCCAGCCCCGCGGAAGAGAAGATCATCAACGAGCTGGCGGACACCTGGCTCTATCCCGAGCCGGGGCGTTCGCCTCTGGAGGGAAGCAACAACGCGTTGTTCCCCTGGACCTTGGCGAAAGCCGCGCTCTCGTCGACCGCAGCGTTGCGTGAGACGATCGCGAATCGCAAGCAGAGTAAAAAACGAACCGAAGCCGAATTGTCCGCGCTGGACACTTTGGATGAGCTCGCGACCGAGGCGCAGGCGGCGGGTGAGTCGAAACTTGCCGAACTGGTCGACTATCTCCGCAATATCGGTATCGGCCCGAAGTCGGAAACCAGGGTTGTGCTGTTCAGCGAGCGGTTGGCGACCTTGCGCTGGCTGCAGCAAGAACTTCCGAAAGCCCTGCGCATGTCGGCCGATGCCTTCGACATGTTGCACGGCGGTTTGCCGGATGACAAGCAGCAATGGGTTGTGGAGCAGTTCAAGCTCGCGGATTCTCCGGTGCGGGTCTTGGTTGCAGGTGATGTCGCTAGCGAGGGCGTCAACCTGCACGCCCACTGCCACAACCTTGTACACGTCGACATTCCGTGGAGCCTCATCCGCATCGAGCAGCGCAACGGCCGGATCGACCGGTACGGCCAGAAGCACCCGCCGCAGATCACCGCACTAGCCTTGACTTCGGCCAACGACCGTTTCACCGGTGATGTGCGCGTGTTGACCAAGCTGCTGGACAAGGAGCATGCCGCGCACCAGGCGCTGGGCGATGCCGCCACTTTGCTGAACCTGCACAGCGTCACCAAGGAGGAGCAGGCGGTAGCGGAGGTCTTGGCGAAGGGGCGCGACATCGATGAGGTGGTGCCGGAGCTCTCCGACGACGTCGGCGAATGGGACTTCTTTCACCAGCTGATGGCGCAGGGCGATCAGCAAGCCCCGGACGACGTGGAGGTCGACGAGGGGCACAACCTGTTCCGCACCGATCTCGACTTCCTCCGGGACGCGCTCAGGGAGGTGTATCCCAACCCGGCCGAGTCGGTCGGCAGGGGCGGCGTGGCTTGGGAGGAGGCCGAGGACGGCAGCTGGGTTCGGCTGACCCCACCGCCGGACCTGAAGCGCCGGTTCCGGGCGTTGCCGCAGTCGTATCGGAGCGAACGCAAGGTGCTTGAGCGCTTGGTGCTGGCGGCCGACAGGCAGCGGGCCGAGGTTTCGCTGAAGCGGGCTAGGGATCACAAGGAGTCCGGCACGCTGTGGCCGGAGGAGCATTTTCTCGGCCCGCTGCATCCGGTGCTGGATTGGGCGTGTGACCGGGCGCTCGCTCGTTTCGAGCGCAACCAGGTGCCGCTGGTCGTCGGGGATGTCGAGCTGCCGACGGTTCTCGTGCAGGGTACGTTGACCAATGCCCGCGGCCAGATGGTGAGCTGCACGAACTGGGCGTTCGGGTTCGTCGATGACGATCCGCGATCCGGCCCGATCGGCAGTTCGGATGCGCTGGAGATCCTGGAAGATGCCGGTATCCGGGACGGCGGAATCAATGCTGGCTACGACCTCGACCCGAGCGACTGGCAGTGGTTGGTGCCCAAAGGCGTCGAGGCGATGCGCGCCCACCTGAAACGGATTCTGGCGGAGCAGGGCAAGCAACTGGCCGCTCCGGTGTGGGAGGCCGAGGCGCGTCTGGAGCGCTGGGAGGCCGACAGCAGGCGGATCGCCGAGGGGCGGGACGCCGGGCCGCGGACGCGGATGGTGAATCAGATAGATGCGATCGTGCAGGGCGCAAAGAAGTCGTTGGAGTCGCTGCACGCTGTGGGCAAACCGGGGGTGCGCGTGCTTGCGGTCATCGCTCCCCGGCAGGACGTGCAGGAGGGGGTTCGGTGAGTGCGTTCGATTCGGTGGTGGTGACTGGGGATTTCGTCTCCGAGCACTACCTGTCGGAGCAGTTCCCGACGCGGGTCAAGGCGTTGCGCAAGGACTGGGCGGAACGCGAGGAAGTCAAGGTCGCAACGCCCCGCAGCGGTCTGACCGGATTCGCCGGGACTGCCGCGAGGCTGTTGGCGTCCGCCCGGGACCGGGCTGACCAGGACGTCTTGCGCGAGTTCTACCGGCAGACCAGGCGGGCGTTGTTGCTGGATGCGCCGGTGGGTCAGATCAAGGTGGTCCGGCTCGGGGCGGGAGTCGAGGTCGATGGGGTCGCGCATCGCACCGCGTCGGGCCTGCACCTGGTGATCTTGCAGGCGATGGATGCGCGCACCGTGGAGGACATCCTCGACTGGAACGCGGAGACGGAAGAGGGCCTGGGACGATTGCTGGCCCCGGCGACCATCGACGGTAAGCCGGAGCCGGGTCTCGGCAAGGTGATTTCCGCGCTGTTCCTGGCGGAGGAGCCGCCGCGGCTGGTGTTGGTGCAGGCCGGCGGCTGGATGTTGCTGACCGACCGGGAGCGCTGGCCGGAGGGGCGTTGGCTGGCGGTGGATCTGGCCACGGCGGCCGAACGCAAGGACATCCGGTCGGCTGGCGAGCTGGAGACGATCGCCGCGCTGGTCGGCTCGGACGGCTTGCTTCCGCGCGAGGACGGTTCTTGCGGCCTGGACGCGATGCTGGAGGAGTCGGTCAAGCACGCCGTCGGGGTGTCGAAAGACCTGCGCGAGGGCGTGCGCGAGTCGGTCGAGCTGGTGGCCAACGAGATCGTGGCGCGTCGCCGCCGCGCCAGGCTGCAGGTCGACGGCCTCAAAGTTCTGCCGCTGATGCTGCAGAAGCAGGCGTTGCGGTTTTTGTACCGCATCCTGTTCCTGCTGTATGCGGAGGCGCGGCCGGAGTTGGAGATCGTGCCTGCGAAGGCACCGGAGTATGCCGAGGGCTACGGCCTGGACCGGCTGCGTGATCTGGCTTTGGTTGAGCTGACCGAGCGGCGTTCGCTGGACGGCACCCACTTCTACGAGTCGCTGCACAAGCTGTTCCATCTGGTTGACCAGGGGCACGAAGCCGAGGACGACGGGTTGCCGTTCGAGGCCCTGCGTGCGGCCTTGTTCGCCGAAGGCGCCATTTCGCTGATCGACGATCCATCCAATGTGGACGAAAACTGGGATCCCGAGCGCGGTGCGCTGCGGGTCCGTGGTGTCGGGTTGGGCAACCAGTGCTTGCAGACGGTGTTGCGGAAGTTGTTGTTGTCCAAGCCGACGAAGGGCCGCGACGCTGGGTTTGTCTCGTACGCGCAGTTGGGCATCAACCAGCTCGGTGCAGTGTACGAGGGTCTGATGTCCTATTCCGGTTTCCTGGCGGAGGAGGACCTCTACGAGGTCGCCAAGGGCGGTGACCCGAGCAAGGGCACCTGGGTGGTGAACGCCAAGCAGGCGCAGGAGCTCCCGGACGAGGTGTTCGTCAGGGACGAAGATCCGGAGACGGGTGAGCCGCGCCGGCGGCTGCACCGCAAGGGCACGTTCGTGTACCGGTTGTCTGGGCGGGAACGACAGCGCAGCGCCTCGTACTACACGCCGGAGGTGCTGACCCGCTGCGTGGTGAAGCATTCGCTGGCCGAGCTGCTGGATCAGGGTGGCGAACGCACTCCGGCCGGGCGGATTCTGGAGTACACGGTGTGCGAGCCCGCGCTGGGCTCGGGGGCGTTCCTGATCGAGGCGGTGAACCAGCTCGCCGAGGAGTACCTCAAGCGTCGGCAGGAGGAGCTCGGCGAGGTGATCCCGCCGGAGCGGTATGCGCTTGAACTGCAGCGCGTCAAGGCGTATTTGAGCCTGCACCAGTGCTACGGCGTGGACCTCAACGGCACCGCGGTCGAGCTGGCGGAGGTGTCGTTGTGGCTCAACGCCATGCACGCCGGGTTGCAGGCACCGTGGTTCGGTCTGCACCTGCGGCGGGGCAACTCGCTGATCGGCGGGCGGCGCGCGGTGTACGACGTGCCGCCGAAGAAGGCGTTCAAGTGGCTGGACGTGGTGCCGAAGGACCTGCCGATCAACGGTGACGTGCCGTTGGGCGCGCTCGGCACCGGCAAGGTGCACCACTTCCTGCTCCCGGCCAAGGGTTGGGGCGCGGTCGCCGAGACCAAGGAAGCCAAGGAGCTGGTGCCGGAAGAGGTGGCGAAGCTCAAGAAGTGGCGTACCGCGGTCCGTAAGGCACCGAACGCGAAGCAGCGCGAGCGGTTGCACGCGCTGGCTCGGCGGGTGGAGTCGCTGTGGTCGCTGGCCGCGCAGCGGCTGGAGATCGCCGAGGAGAAGATCAGCCGCGAGGCGGACGTGTGGGGTGCGCCGGAGATCACGCGACGGTCGAACGGAGTGACCCGCGAGCAGGTCGAGGAGTTCCTGGCGGACGAGAACAACTCCTACCGCCGCCTGCGCCGAGCCATGGACGCATGGTGCGCGCTGTGGTTCTGGCCGACGACCGCCGACTGCGAACCCCCGGACTGGGACGACTGGCTCGACGGCCTGGAAGCCCTGTTGGGCCGCCATATCGTGAAGCAGACGCGCGCGGAACGGCAAGGCGAATTCGAGAGCCTGTTCGTGTACTCGGACTGGGAGAGTCTCGATGACGCGGAGGATGCGGAACGCCTCTGGTACAACATGCGCGACGTCCACGAAACCGTTGTCCGGCAACCTTGGCTCGAAGAATGCCAACGCATCGCGGACAAGGAAGGCTTCTTCCACTGGGAACTCGACTTCGCCCCAATCTTCGCGGCAGGTGGCTTCGATCTCCAGGCGGGGAATCCGCCCTGGGTGCGGCCAGACTGGGAAGATGACACGGTACTGGCGGAGAAAGATCCATGGTTCACGTTCAACGAGAAAGCCGATATTACGGTTAAGGCTGAGCGTCGAGAAAGTGTCCTAATGCAGGGATATACTGACGAGTACCTTAATGAGAGGGCATTTAACGCTGGCGTAATCGAACACCTTGGCAGTGATACAGATCGACCAATGCTCGCTGGTCTCCGTCCGGATCTATACCGATGCTTCATGGAGCGCACCTGGCGTTCGATGAGATCGACCGGAGTTGTTGGTCTTATTCATCCGGAGAGTCATTTCACTGAAGCTAGGGCCGGGCGACTAAGGAGGGAAACTTATCGAAGGCTGCGTAGGCACTGGCAATTTCAGAACGCACTAAAACTGTTTGAAGAGGTAACGGACAAGTCCTTCTTTGGTGTTCACGTATATGGCCATGGTGGTCAGCTGAAATTCTTGAATGCGTCGTCAATATACAGGCCCGATGTTATTAGTCGATCTATAGATCACGACGGTTCCGGTGGAGAGCCTGGACTAAAGGACGACGATGGTGAATGGGATGTTCGCCCGCACCGAAGCCGGATCGTGGAGGTGGATCGAGAAGTTCTTGCAGGCTGGGCGGCGCTTCTGGATGAGCCGGGAACTCCAGTGGACGAAGCTCGGATGGCGCGCCCGGTCAACACGGCAAGTCAAGCTGTTTTGGATAAGCTTGCGGTATCGTCGCGAATTGGAGAAATTGACTTCTATTGGACAGCTGGATTTAATGAAACGACACATCGTAAATCTGGCTATTTTGTGCAGCGATCTGATGTTGTTGAAAATCTGGATGATGTGATCCTTCAGGGGCCACACTTCGCTGTTGCTACGCCATTGGCAAAGCAGCCGAGGCCGTCGATGCGTAGTGCCGGTGACTATGATGATTGGAATCTTGAGGAGGCCCGCGAATGGGTCATTCCGCGTACCAATTATCAGCGTGCGAAGCGGCGCGAGGAATACTTCTTGGGGTATCCACACTGGGATGGAAGGCCGTCGAATGAGTTTTGGCGACTTGCATGGCGCCGCATGGTGGATTCGTCGACTGTTCGCACGCTTAATGCGTCGTTGATTCCGCCTGGACCTGCGCACATTAATGGCGTGTTTGCTCTTACATTGAGTGATTTCGCGGACATGGCGGTGGCGGCGGGAATGTGGGCGTCTATTCCTGTGGACTTTCTGTTGAAGATTTCAGGAAAAACCAATGTATTTACTGACGTGACGTCAAGGTTTCCCCACGTTCGAAACCACGCGCTCGAACCCGAACTCATCCTGCGTGCTCTCCGCCTGAACTGCTTAACCCGGCACTATGAGCCGTTTTGGCAGGAACTCTTCGACGAGCGGTGGCAGGAGGACTCCTGGACTCACGATCGCAGCGACCGGCCGGCGCTGGGGGACGTGAAGAGGGAGTGGGAGATGGGGACTCCGCTTCGGGTGGATTTTGATCGGCGGCAGGCGTTGGTGGAGATCGATGCCTTGGCTGCGATCATGTTGGACATCACCGCCGAGGAGTTGTGCACGATCTACCGGACCCAGTTCGGGGTGCTGCGCAAGTACGAGCGGGAGATGCGGTTCGACGCCAACGGCCGCCAGGTCCCCAAGGATGTCCTCAAGGAGTACGCCAAGCACGGCGACAAGGCTGACCTCGGCCGCTACGTCCTCCCCTTTACCGGTGTCGACCGGGCGGAGGACATGACCCGCGCCCACGACGCCTTCGCCGAACGCCTCCGCACCCGGACGTGAGCAGGTGGTCGTGAGTGTGAAACCGTGCTCCAGCCCGGTTTCACACTCACGACCCCTTAGCGCTGCTTCAGGCGTGCGGTGAACGATGTCCACTTCTCGGAGGTGAACACGAGCATGCCGCCGTCGCGGTCCTTGGTGTCTCGCACGCCGACCGTTCGCGTCAGCACCGCGACCTCGACGCAGTGGGCGTTGTTCGCACTACGGCTCGACTTCCGCCAGTTAGCGGTTCGATTCAGTCCGGGCGCTTGGGTATTGCTCATGCCACAACTGTAGTCCGGATTTACAGCTTGCTGGAAGCCTTTCTGATCAGCTCAAACGACTCTTCCCGGCTGAGTGAGACCGACGTCGCGCCAGCAAGCGCGATGGAGTATTCGCGGATCGTTACGGCGTCGGAGGTGAGCACCGTGGAAGTGATCGATTCTTGCCAGAGCACGCTCGGTAGTTCCTCGCCGGGAAACCCCAACAGTAGGAAGTCCGAGCCGCCCAGGGCATCGTGCGCGGCAGCTTTGAACGGGACGATCCGCACCTCGATCGTCTCGGGGCGTTCGTCGATAAGCGTCGCCAAGTGCTCAAGTTGTCCTTTTAGGACACACTTTCCACCGATCTGCTGCCTGATCACTGCCTCGCTCATGATCGAGCAGAACTGCACCGGATCGTCATCTGTCAGACGGCGCTGCCGGAACAGGCGGCAGCGCAGCCGCCTGTCTGTCTCGGCAAGGCGAAGGTTGGGGCTGCCGGACTCGATGATTGCCCGCGCGTAATCGTCTGTCTGGAGCATGCCCGCAACGATGTTGCACGCGTAGGAATGGATGCGCTCCGCGCCGTGTTCCAGCCCGAAGAAGCGGATCAAGTCCGGGTTGGTGAACAGCGTCGAGTACTTGGTCCACCAGCCTCGTTCGGTTGCTTGCTCACGGAACCCGCGCAGTTCCTCGGCTTCGCCGTCTTCGAACCCGTACACGTTGATCAGTGCATCGAGCCGGTCCGTGGACAGGTTCTTCTTGCCGTGCTCCACTTCGGACAGGTATGCACCGGCGATACCGATCTTCTTCGCGGCCTCGCCGCCGGTGAGGCCGACATCCTCCCGCTTTTCGCGTAGCCGCAGGCCAAGTGCCCAATTGGCGACGGTTGATGAGCTTGGCGCCACGTCTGGCCTCCCATGTGTCGATCACTCGTCAGCATGATTGAGCTAGATAAATATCCCAGGAGTCTCTAGCGTTGCTGCTGTCGGTGACGTTATCAGCACAGTGTGTCACCGCGTGGCGGTGGCTCCGGTGCTTCCCCTCCCCCCGACCCGCCGGGGCCACCGCTTTCTCATCGGCAGCAAGGAGAAGCGATGCACGACATGTTCCAGCCAGCGGGTTTGATCGCTTACTGGCGGCCGGTTTCGGGTGTGCGGCACGGGTTGCTGCCCGTCGAACCCCCGTATCCCGGGCAGGAGCGGGAAACCCTGTGCGGGGCGACGGTGACCATCGTCAAGACGACCGCGATCGACTGGCTCTCCCCGACCTGCACGGCCTGTTGGGACGAGGCGCGGGCTCGCCGCGATGCGGCGGCACGAGAGGCGGGTGCGCAGTGATGACAACCGTTCTTGCCGTGGCGTACGAGCCGGGCAACCTGTTGGGTTTTCTGGGCGTCGTTGCAGCGGTATTCGTAGTGGCCGCACTACTGCCTTTTGCGCAGTGGAAATGGCCAGCATGCCCACTTCGGTCCCGGGGCGGTGATGGTGTGGCAACTCGTCGATGCGATCTCGGTCGCAACCCCGCATCCCGAGCCGCCTGCCCGCCAACCGCCGGAACCAATCGAGTGGCCGACCGAGGAATACGTCGGCCGCCACCGGCTAATTTCGAGCCCAGACCGCCAGTTGTTCGAGTTCTTCGACGGTGCTGCGCCAGCTTTCGAGCTCGGACTCGGTAGGGACCGCAGCTCGCCGGGCATGTAGGTAGTCGCTGGCGGCTTGGTAGAGGCGCCGGGCGCGGCGAACCGTAATGAGTGCTGTGGCCTGGTGCTCTGCTGGCGCGGCTGCGGCAAGAGCCCAAAGGCGTGCCTGGATATTGCTGGTGCCGGGCTTCGTCCGGCCCGGCACATCCTTGGTCGCGGCTTCGAGCCGGATGCGCAGCAGCAGGGCAAGAGCGTGTTTGGTCAGGATCGGATTCAGCGAACTCGACGAAAGGTCCGCCCACATGGCTGCGAAGGTCTCATTGCTCATCGCGGACCATCTCGACGAGGTCGGCGCAGAACTGCTCGAAGTAGTCGATGTCGCGACGCACGTCGTGAACCGAAATTTCTTGCAGCTTCTCGATATCCCCGTGCCCGGCAGCGTTGAGATTCCTTAGCTTGTCGCCGTCCAGCAGATCCTGGATCAGCGTGCTGCCAGGGTGGTCCTGGCCGATCAACTGCTGCAACTTGGTCAGCGCGGAGCGGGTACGGCCGGAACGATCGATCGTCTCAAGGAGCAGGTGGGGGCCGGGGTGCCGTCGGGCCCACTCGCGCGCCACACCGCGGGCCACTGCGTCCAGCGCCTGACGGCAGAAACCAAGCGACAACGTTTTCACCGTCAGCTCCGTGAGCACCTGCCCGTGCTTCGTGAGCTCCTTGGCGTCCGCGAGAAGCCCTTGCCACGGGTACGTCACGTCATTGAGCACATGCTCGCCGTCGTCATCGCGTGCGAGCGCCATATTTGTGGCTGTCGGGATTGTGTCCTTCAGCTCACTGATCAACCGCTCGCTGTGTGTGAAGACCACGACCTGGCGATCCTGCTCGGCCAGTTTTGCCAGGTGGCGGCACAGGGCCTGGATCCTGGTCTCGTCCAGTGCGTGCACCGGGTCATCCAGAACGAGGAAACGAAACGGGCCGGCGGCGTTGCTGCCCAAGAGCACCGACAGCATCAGCGCGTTGAACTGCCCAGCCGACAGCGCCCCAGCCGAGACCACCAGATCGCCGAACCGGAGGCACAACTCGGCCCGCTCCGGATCGCCCAGCGCGCCCGTGATCGACATCTGGAGGCCGGTGAAGCCGGTGCCGTCCAGGAAATCTCGCAGCACGGCCTCGATGTCTGCCTCCAACGAACGCACCCGGTCATCCCGAACCAGCTCATAGACGGCGGTCAACCGGTCCAACGCCGTCCGCCAGGTCTCGGTGCTGTTCGCGACATCGCCCTGGTCGGAGTGGAAGTCCGCCAGCTGCTGGCAGATCCGGGCCCGGCTCCGATGCCAGTACTGCGGCACGTCCGCGGTACTGATCAGCGCATCGAGCACCTGCAGCACGCGGGCCTCGAAAGAATCATCGGCAAGTAGCTTGAGCAGCAGCGGCCAGGCCTCGTCCAGCTCGCCGCGCATCTCGTGCCGCCCTCGCAGCGGGCGCACGAGATGTGCCAGCTCCCTCGCCGTCGAGCCGACCCCAGGGAGCCGTTCCGCCGCCTCCAAGGCCAGCCGCACCTCCCCGCCGAGAAGCCGAGCAAGTTCGGTCATCAGGTGCTTGACCAGGGCGAACTCTTCGTCGATTGCCTGCAAGTCCCGGGGCGTTCGGGGGGAGATCCCCGACCAGTCGGCCGCCGTGGCGCACACCGGGCACAAGGCCTGCTCGCCCCCGGTGGTGGCCAGCAGCTGACGGATCGCGGCGATGGCTTCCCCGGGCGTTTCGCCGAGCGGCGCGGCGGTTCGCACCCGGCGATAGCCGGCCAGGGCATCGGCGGTATCGGCGAACGCCTCGGTAAGCCTGATCCGGAGGTCGGGGCGCATCGGGGCGGGCAGTTCGACGACGTTCGCGGCGCCGAAGACCCGCGTGAACCAGTTCCCGACGTCCGCGCCCAAATCCGGCAGTGCTACCGGCTCGGGCGGTTCCACGAGCGGATGCTGCTCGGTCAGTTCGGCATCGAGCGCAGTGAGTTCGGCGGCGACGTTGCGGCGTAGTTCCGCCCACTGCTCCGCGGCGCGCACCGCGACTTCCAACCGCCTGGAGATGTACGCGTGCAAGCTCGACCAGTTGGGCCCCAACGCGAGTGCTTCGGTGCAGAACCGGCTCAGCCTCGCTGCGTCGCGCAGGTGGTGGTTCAGTTCGTCGTAGCTGATCACGGGACGGTGCGCGGCGACCGTCTCAGCCCAGCGCGAACCGAGGACATGCCGCTCGGCCTCGGCTGTTCCCGGCATGCTCCAGCTGGCGGTACATCGCTCCGCCAGCTGCGCATCAGCGGTCGGGGCAGGCCCGAGTCGCCAGTTGAGCTTCAACTGATGCGCCTTGTCGCCGAGCAGTTCCACGTCCACCGCGGCGCTGGTGACATCGTGATTCAGCGGCTCCTGCCTGCGGAGATCGTCGTGCACGAATGCCGGGCAGTGCCGGATACCGCCATGCAATGTCACTCGAAGCCCATCGGAAAGGCTTGATTTGCCCGCGCCGTTCTCGGCATGCACCAGAACGACATTGCCTGGTCCCGGGATGCGCCAGACGAACGGCTTGGCCACGCCGCGGAACCCGGTTATGCGAAGCGTGCGCAGCTGCCACCGATCCAGCACGAGGGCATCGTTGATCTCGCTGTCACCCAGCTCCTGGCGGTTCCGGCATTGCTGGACGGCCGCCCGTAGTGCCTCGCCAACGCGGTCCACCTGCCCAGCGGAAAACAGCAGGTGACCGATCCTGGTGAAACTCATGGCATGCCGCAAAACCGAACCTTCCCCCATTACTCTTGATCGCCAGTAGAGTACGGAGAGAGACGACAGCACACTAACGAGTCGCCAAGATCCGCTCGATCGTACGAGGGCGATCGAGGACTGGGGGAGGTCTGCACCGTGCTCGACGAATCCGGGCTCAACGATTTCGGCCGGACAGCGCGCGGAAAGCGCCCGCAACACGCCGAAACCGCCTGAGAACCGGAGCTATTGCATGCTGCCCTCACTGCTGGCCGAGGAACTCCAGAAGCGACTGATCTCCTACCTCGCGACCACGTTCGAACTTGCCGATGACGACGCCCGCAAGAGCCTGGAGCGATTCCTCAGCGACCCGGAAACCAGCATCTTCTCCGGACCGTTCCTGCGGGCGCGGTTGCCGTTCCGGCCAGCGAGCGAGGGCTGGCAGAGCCACCTCGCCTTCGTACCGGATGGCTTCCAGCCCTACCGGCACCAGGCAGCCGCGTTCGCGCGGTTGACCAGCAAAGACCACCAGCCCGAGCCGACGATCGTCACCACCGGCACCGGCTCGGGTAAGACGGAGTCGTTCCTGTTCCCGGTGCTGGACCACTGCCGCCGGCAGTGCGCGGCGGGCAAACCGGGAATCAAGGCCCTGATCCTCTACCCGATGAACGCCCTGGCCAACGACCAGGCCACCCGCATCGCCAGGCTGGTGGCGCAGCACCCCGAGCAATACGGCGAGATCACTGCCGGCCTGTTCACCGGCGACTCCGGCCAGCACCGGTTCATGGGGCCGGACCACATCATCGAGAACCGGGGCGCACTGCGGGCCAACCCGCCGGACATCCTGCTCACCAACTACAAGATGCTGGATCGCCTGCTGCTGCGCCAGGACGACATCGGACTGTGGGACGGTGCCGCGGAAAACCTGCAGTACCTGGTGCTCGACGAGTTCCACACCTACGACGGGGCGCAGGGCACTGATGTGGCCCTGCTGCTGCGTCGGCTCGGTATGGCACTCGGCATCAGTCGAGACGGTCAACCACTCGGATCGGTGGCACCGGTAGCGACGTCGGCGACGCTTGGCGACGGAACGCGCGCCGACGAACTGCTGAGATTCGCCGAAACCGTATTCGGCTGCCCGTTCACCGAGTCGGCACTGGTTCGCGAGGACCGGTTGACCACCACGGAATGGATCGGCACGGTGTCCGATGCGGATGCCGTGCCGGTCGGTCGCATTCCGCTGCTCTCCGAGATCGACGAGCTGATCCCGGACGATCAGGAAGTCGAATACGAGCAGCTGGTCCAAGCGGCGATCACGGCGTTCTTCGAGCTCGGCGAGGGGGCCGAACTCGGTCCCATCGAGCTGAGCGCCGCGCTCAAACACCACCCGCTGACCGCCGAGGTGGCAGCGGCCGCCGCTGAACCGACGACGTTCGACCATGCGCTCCGCAGCTTGGGTGCGGTCGCACCCACCTGGGTGAGCGCCCTCGACAGCGGCGAGGCGGACAGCGCGCGAAGGGCGTTGTCCACCTTCGCCGCCCTGCTCTCACACGCCCGGACCGGCAACGGCGACAAAGCCCTGCTGCAGGTTGAAACGCAGTTGTGGGTCCGCGAGGTCACGCACCTGATCCGTTCGGTCGACAACGTTCCGACGTTCCGCTGGTACGACGACAACCCCGGCGCCGAAATGGATCGGTTCCTGGCAGCAGTGTTCTGCCGGCACTGCGGCCGGGGCGGCTGGGGAGCAGCGCTGGCCGGAGCAGCGGGCAACCAGCTGGACGACCGGGTGAAGAAAGCCTGGAAGCTGTCCGTAGCGAAAAGCGATCGCTTCCGGGCGTTCCTGCATGCCGCCGGAGAGGCGGACGCAACACCGGAGAAGGTCGCCTGGCTCGACCCGGTGACCTTGGAAGTGCTGTGGAAGCAGCCGGATCACCACGAGGAATGTGTACCGGTCGTCACCACCGAACCGAGCGATCTGAAGGCGGCAGCGGACGGCAAATGCCCGTCCTGCGAGAAGACCGACGGCATCCGGTTCCTCGGCTCCCGGGTGTCGACGCTGACATCGGTGGCGCTGAGTCACTTTTTCGGGCACGCGGGCATTCCCGAGCAGGAAAAGAAGACGCTGGTCTTCACCGACAGCGTGCAGGACGCGGCACATCGCGCCGGATTCATCGAATCCCGTGCCTACGCCTTCAACCTGCGGTCCGTGCTGCACCGCGCGATCCGGGCCAACGGAGTTCGGCTGGACCAGATCGCGGGAAACCTAATCAGCGATGTCGCCGGGCCTGGGGACCGGGCCGCCCGCTACGCATTGCTCCCGCCGAACACCACCGATCTGCAGGGATTCAAGAGCTTCTGGACCGAGAAGCGGGTTCGTAACACCGCGCGGGTCGAAGCCCGGATGGACTTCGCGGCCCACCTGGAGTTCGGGCTCAACTCCCGGACCGGCCGCACGATGGAACTCACCGGCACGATCAGCGTGCTGGTCGACACCGACAACGAAAAGAGGTTCAAGACCCGGGTCAGCCAGGTGGTCGCCGAGCACCGGCCGGCCGACCTCGAATTGGAAACGGGTTTCGCCGCGCAGGAGTTGGCGTGGGCACGTGGCATCCTCGAACGGATCCGAACCCAGGGCGCGATCGGGCACAACTTCCTGGACCGCTACATCCATGCAGACGGCAATCGGTGGCCGATCTGGGGCGGCCGGGACCGGCGGACCGGCATGCCCGCGTTCCACAAGAACCGTCCGGCACCGGCGTTTCCCACCGACGCGGCGCGGTCGGAGCAGTTCGACAGCATCGTCGCACCACGCACTTGGTTCACCCGGTGGACTCACCGGTGCCTGGGCGTGCCCGAAGCGGACGCGCCCCGCCTGGTCCACGCGTTGTTCCGGATGCTCGCCGACGAAAGCATCCTGCAACAACGGACGACCAAAAGCGGTGCCACCGTATACCTGATTCCCCCAAACCGGATCTGGCTGGACCGCACCGACCTGGCCGATCTCGCGGCCGGGCGCAGCATGTTGCGTTGCCACGTGTGCCAAACGCGGACGCCGGTTCACCCGGACATCGCCAGCCAACTCGCCGACGCCCCGTGCCTGCGCAAAGGGTGTGGTGGGCGACTACACCCGCACGCCGAGACCGACAACTACTACCGCACGCTCTACAACTCCGAACGGGTCCGGCGAATCGTCTCCCGCGAGCACACCGCCTTGCTGAGCAGGGACGAACGAACCGAGGTCGAGCGGGAATTCAAGGAAAGCACCGAGCCGAGCGCGCCGAACGTGCTGGTCTGCACGCCGACCCTGGAGCTGGGTATCGACATCGGTGATCTTGGCACCGTCGGTCTGACGTCCTTGCCGCGCACCACGGCCGGTTACCTGCAACGAGTCGGGCGGGCCGGGCGGCGCAGCGGCAATGCCTTCGTGGTGGCGATCCTGCCCGCTCGCCCGACGGAGCTGCGCCACTTCGGGGAACCGCTGGACATGATCGCCGGCGAAGTCGTCCCGCCGGCCTGCTACCTCGATGCCGAAGAGATCCTGCGTCGCCAATACCTCGCATCGCTGATCGACCGCTCTGCGGCACGTTCCCGCACCAAGTGGGCACAGCCGAAAACCGTGCCGACCCTACTCAACGACGGCCTGGCCCAAGGCCGATGGCTGCGCTGGCTGCTCGACGACGCGCGGGCCAACGCCGAGACCTACGTGACTGAGTTCCTGGAGACACTCGGTAAACGCGTCACGGACGGGACCGCTGCCGCACTGCGGGGCTGGGCAGGCTCTGCCAGCTCTGGCGAGGTGCCCGGCATCGAGCGCACGGTGCAAACCGGTGTGATGCGCTGGGCACGTGAGCTCAACGAGCTCAACAGCCGGATCGCGGACCTCGACGCAGTTGCCGAGGAACTGAAGGCCAAGCTCGACTTGCTGGAAGGCGAGGCACGAACCGACTTCCAGCGGGTCACCGGCGAACGCAAGGCGGCGCGGCGGCTGCGCCGGGACGTCTACGAAGGCAACGACTGGGTCGGCGCGCTGGAGTCGCTCGGCCTGCTGCCCAACTACACGCTGCTCGACGACCGGACCCGGCTCGACGTGAGCCTGTGGTGGATCGACGAGGAAACCACGAAGCCGGAGATCGAGGAGTGCCAGTACGAACGCGGTAGCCGCACCGCGCTGTCCGAGCTTGCTCCCGGCGCAACCTTCTACGCCAGCCGACGAGCGGTGCGCATCGACGCGGTCGACGTGGGCAGCGAGCACAACAGCTTGATCCAGCGGTGGCGTCTCTGCCCCGTCTGCGGCTGGTCCGATCCGGATGACGCCCCGCAGGCATGCCCCCGGTGCCACAGTGAGCACGCGGCGGATTCCGGGCAGCGGCTCGACGTGGTTGCGTTCCGCCGCGTCTCGGCTTTCGCGGCTCTCGACGAGTCGCGGTTCGGCGACGAGGACGAGGAACGCAAGCGGACCGCGTTCGAGATCGCCACCAGCGCCGACGTTGCCCCGCAGGACATCCGTGACGCTTGGCAGCTACGCGCGTACCCCTTCGGCGCCGAGTTCTGCCGCAAGATCAGGATCAGATGGTTCAACCTTGGGCTGCTCGACCGCGGTGGCGCTGGCATGCGCATCGCCGGCGAGGAGTATTCGGCACCGAGGTTCCAGGTGTGCACCGGCTGCGGTGTTGTGCCGGCGGCGCAGGGCAAAGACCAGAACGAAGTCCGGCACCGTGGTTGGTGCCCGCAACGCAGCGAACCGGACCCGGCCAAGTGGGCGAACGTTGCGCTGATGCACGAGTTGCAGACCGAAGCGCTGCGAGTGCTCGTGCCGCCGATCGCTTTCGCCGATGACGCACAGTTGGTGTCCTTCACCGCTGCGCTCAAGCTGGGCTTGCGCGGCGTGCTCGGTGGGAGGCCGGATCACCTGGACGCCTTCTGTTGCGTCGAGTCGGGCAGCCAGGGGCGTCGACAGATGGTGGTGCTGCACGACCAGGTCCCCGGCGGCACCGGCTATCTGACCCGGTTCACCGATCCGGAGAACCTGTTGAAGCTGCTGGAAAAGGCCAAGGAGACGCTGGAGAACTGCGGTTGCGTCAACACGACCCACTTCGCCTGCCACCGCTGCCTGCTGTCCGTGGGGCACGTCGACGATGTGGAACTGCTTTCCCGCGACCGGGCGCTTGGCATCATCAACGACGTGCTTGAGCACTGGGACCCGGTCGAAGGCACCGGCGTGCACCAGATCAGCACGACGATCGATGAAACCCACATCGAACGTCGCTTCCGGGCACAGCTGTACCGGTGGGCCCAACAGCACAAGCTGCGCCCGCAGCTCAGCGCAGGCACCTACGGGGACAGCCTCCGGTTCGCCGTGGACGAGCGGGACGGCCACCGGAACTGGATCGTCGAACCCCAAGTGAACATCGATAACGTGGTCAAGCCGGATTTCGTCATCTCGCCGGTGGACTTTTCCACGCCGCGCATCGCTGTGTTCTGCGACAGCGTTCGGTTCCACGCCAGTGCGGAGCACAACGTGACGACCGCCGACGCGCGCAAGCGGGCCATCTTGCGGGAACGTGGATATCTCGTCTGGGCGGTCACCCATCAGGACATGGAGGAGTTCGAGCGGGTCCTCGCCGGGGCCAAACCCAACCCGCTGCCTTTCCTCACCGCCGGCCAACGGAACCAGGTTGTGGCTAGCGCGAACCGAACCTCGGGCTTGGGGAGCATGGCCGCGCGCAAGGTTGTCGGTGACGCGATGACCCTGCTCACCGCATATCTCGTCAACCCGGACCGCGACCACTGGCGCAATGTCGCGCAGGCTGTCGCCGGTGGTTTGGTGGCGAGCTGCGGCAAGGCAGGAATGACAGCTGCGGACAAGGCAGACCTGCCGCGGATCGTCGTGGAACATGGCCGAGGAGCGCCGATTCCGCCGCCGAGCGGATCGCAGCCGGTTGCGTTGACCGAAACCGCGAACGACGCTGGAGTAGTCGTCCTCCCGGTCGCGAAGACCAAAGACCTCGCGGTGCTCCTGGTGCTCAACGATGCGGCGGACAAGGTCGGTTCGCCGGCTCATGCCGCTGCCTGGCGAGACTGGCTCGCCACCGGCAATGTCCTGCAATTCCTCGACCGGGAGCTACCCCGGTTCGCTGCGGCGACGACCAGCAAGCAGCTCGGACCGGATGAAATCCCGGGAGCGGCGGCGGCCGAGCCACGCTTCAACGCCGATTGGCGGCTCGTCATCGACGTAGCGGAAACCGAGCTGCGGGAACTCCTGGTCGCGTTGGCGACGCGGGACGTCGCGCCACCGCTGCCGGGCGACGAAAGTCCAGACGGGGCGTGGCAGATCGACCTGTCGTGGCCGGAGGAGAAAGTTGCCGTGTTGGTCGAGGAATCCGCCGACCGGATAGCACAGCTCCGCGAACACGGCTGGCGGGTAGTTCCCGCCGATGCTGAGAAGATCATCGAGGAACTCCAGCAAGTATCGGGAGGCGCGCGTTAAATGGCGATGGTCGTCATGCACAAGGACTTCCAGGCGGGCTACAAGCTGGACGGCTCGCTGAAAAAGAACGCCTGGGACCTGATGCTCAAGCTCTCCTCGAGCGAGAACAGCAACGGGCTGAACTTGAAGATGCCGCAAGGCGCGATCGACCGGCGAGTGCGCGTAGCGCGCGTAAACGACAACTTCCGCGCCGTGCTGTTCGACGCGAGCAATCCCGGCGAAGCCTTCTATGTGCTCGTGGCGATCAAGCCGCACGATCTCGCTTACCAGTACGCGGCCACGCTGAAGATGCAGGTCAACCCCATGAACGGGGTTTTCGAGGTGCTCAAGAGCGCCGATGCCGAGCCGGTCGCCGTTGAACCGCCGATCGCCGCGCGGCCCGTTGCGGACGACCGTCCGTTGCTGTTGCCGTTCCAGTCGGCAGAGCTCATCGGCCTCGGCATCACCGAGCGGATCGCGGGCCGCGCGGTGCAGGTGCGCGACGAGGACGAGCTGCAGCGGATCTGCGTCGATGCGCCGTCGTGGCAGGGCAGCGCGCTGCTGGACCTGGCCTTCGGCGCGTCCCTGGAGGATGTGCGGCGGACCTATACCGTCCTTGCCTCGGAGACGGACCGCAGTGGATCGCACGAGTTCGGCAACGGTGAATCTGACCCTGGACAGCTGCGCGAATCACTGCAGCGACCCGGTTCCCAGATGGACTTCGTGGTCTTCTCCGACGACGAACACATGCGCCGCATCCTGGAAGGCGACTTCGAGGCGTGGCGAGTATTCCTGCACCCTGAGCAGCGCTCGGTCGCCTATCACCCCGGCTGGAAGGGAGCTTTCCGCATCACCGGCGGTGCGGGCACGGGTAAGACCGTCGTTGGCATGCACCGGGCGGTGTTCCTCGCGAGACGGTCGAACGTACGCGTGCTAGTGACGACCTTCACCCGGAACCTGGCAGCGGAATTGAAGCGGCAGCTAGCTCAACTGGCCGAGCCTGAAGTGCTCAACCGAATCGACGTGCGCCACATTGACCAGCTAGCCAGGGAGGTCGTGCTGCGGGCAAAAGGGCACCGGACGCCGCTGCGCAGTAACGACGAGCGCCGTTGCTGGCTGCAGGTCCTCGGTCAGATGGACCTGACCGAGGCGGATCGGCAGCTGCTGACCCCGGACTTCCTCAGCCGCGAATACGTCCAGGTCATCCTGGGGCGCGGCGTTCGAAGCCGTGACGAGTACCTGAAGATTTCCCGGCCCGGGCGCCGTGTTCGGCTGAACCGGTTGCAGCGCGCTCGTATCTGGTCGGTGGTGGAGGAGTTCGAACGCCAGCTGTCATTGGACGACAAGACCACCTTCGGTAAACTCATCGCCGAGGCTGCCGAGATCGTGGCCGACCAGCGGACACTGGACACCCACCGATACGACCACGTCGTGGTCGATGAGGCGCAGGACCTCAGCCCGGCGCACTGGCGACTGTTGCGTGGCGTGGTTCCGGTCGGGCCGGATGATCTCTTTATCTGTGAGGACGCGCATCAGCGGATTTACGGCGACCGGGTCGTGCTGAGCCGCTACGGGATCGAAACCCGGGGCCGGTCGCGAAAGTTGACCTTGAACTACCGGACCACCAGCCAAGTTCTGCAGTTCGCCACGCAGGTCCTGGGCGACGAGGCGTACCTCGACCTCGACGAGGAAACCGACTCGACGGAGCGGTACCGATCGCTGTTGACGGGGCTGCGGCCGCGTTACCGGGACTTCCGCAACGAGACCGATGAGCAGCGCTTCATCGCGCAGCAGATCGCCGAGTGGAAGGAAGAGTCCGGCGAGCTTGGAGACATCGCGGTGCTGGCCCGGACCGGAAAAATCCGGGACAAGTTCGCGCGGGCACTTCGAGAAGCCGACATACCCGTGGTGATCGTCGAGGACGGTGACGCCTCGACACGGCGAGACGCCGTGCATGTGGCCACCATGTACCGCGCCAAGGGGGTCGAGTACCAGCGAGTGGCGGTTGTCGGTGCCGACGCAGGCGCGGTTCCTCTTGACTTTGTGCTGGGCCAGAGCGCCCCGGAAGAGCAGGACGACGTCAGGCAGCGTGAGCGCTGCCTGTTCTACGTCGCCTGCACTCGACCTCGTGACCAGCTCCTGGTCACCTGGACTGGAATTCGCACACCGTTCCTGTCGTTCCTACCGGAAGCTCCAGCCGAGGCGTGAGCCTCAGAGGGCGCCGCCGGCCGTCCTGGGGGCCGTTGCGTCGGCTCCTTCGTTGCCGACCGTTTCGCGGGCCAGGTAGTTCTCGACGTCGAAGAGGTTGCCCCTGGCCCGGTCGACCACGTTCAGCAGCGTCGACATCGAGGAGACCTCCTCGACCTGCTCCTTCAGGAACCACTGCATGAACTGCTCGCCGAGGTAGTCGCCTTCCTCGCGCGCGGTCTTGGCCAGCGTCTCGATCTCGCGGGTGACCTCGCGCTCCTGCTCGAGGGCGAGCGCGACGAGCTCGCGGGTCTCGGTGAAGTCGGTGCGCACCTGCTCGATGGCCGGGATGATCGGCTTGATGTTGTTGTCCATCAGGTACTGGACGATCATCATCGCGTGGTTGCGCTCTTCCAGCGCCTGGCGGTAGAAGAGCGCGGCCAGCCGCGGCAGGTCCTCGTTGTCGAACCAGACCGCGACCGCGAGGTACTGCTGCGAGGCGGTGAATTCATTGCGGACCTGCTCCTGCAGCAGGTGCTCGAACTTGGATTCCTTGTGGTGAATCTTCGCGGTGACAGCCATGGCTTCAATATACTCTGGAATCAGTCCAGATACATTTCAGGTAAACCTAATAATGGTATGGTTGGCCTTGGTTGTGCTCCATTTAGTGAAGGCAATCCTCAAGTAATTAAGCCAAGCCAAACCTATGTTGTTTGCGCAGGTGGGCGACGCCTCGGCTACCGAAAGTGGCGAAGTTTCGAAACTCCTCACCGATTAGAGTGATCAGTTTCGGGTGAAGGGCTCCGTTGGTCGGATTGGCCGGTTGTCCAGTCTCGGTCAAAGGACCCTTTGCTCGTCCCTGGTCAAGTGATCGGGGAGATTCGTAGCCCGCGAAATGTGATTTCAGGGGCGCAATGGGGCGCGGGTGATGGGGCAGGACATGCAGCGGGGGCCGCCTCGGCCGGAGCCGAGTTCAGAGCCGCTGATCCGCAGCACCTCGATGCCGGCTTCCTCCAGCCGGGCGTTGGTCTCAGCGTTGCGCTCGTAGGCCACCACGACGCCCGGTGCCACCGCGAGCGTGTTGTTTCCGTCCTCCCACTGCTCGCGCTCCGCAGTCACCGGGTCCAGGCCGGTGTCGATCACCCGCAGGTGGTCGATTTCCATCGCTTCCGCCGCGGCGGTCAGGAACGGCGTCGGGCCGGACACCTTCAACTCGCCGTCCAGCGGACGCAAGGTGAAGGCCTCCAGCGAGTGCTGGATCGCCGGGTACATCACCACCGCGTCGCGGTCGACCATCGTGCATACCGTGTCCAGGTGCATCGAGGCCCGGGCCTGCGCGATCGGCACGGCCAGGACGGTGTGCGCCAGATCGTCGGCGAACATCGAGCGGGCCAGCGACTCCGCGCCGGCCGGGGTGGTGCGCTCGCCGACCCCGACGGCCACCACGCCCGGCGCGAGCAGCAGCACGTCGCCGCCCTCGACGGGCGCCGAGTGTGCGCCGTAGGCGCGGGCGGAGTGCGAGAACCTCCGGTGATAGGCGTAGATCAGGTCGGTGAGCGCGGATTCGCGGCGGCGCGCGGGCATCGCGAGGGCCGCGATCGCGACCCGGTCGCGGACCCACACCGACGAATCGCGGGTGAACAGCAGGTTCGGCAGCGGGTCGACGGCAAAGTCGTGCGGGTGGTGCATCCGGCGGACCAGGGACTGGCCCTCCGCGGCGGGCAGTTCCTCGAACGTCATGCCCGCGATCAAGACCTCGGCCATTGCGCCGTTGTCCACACTGGACAGATGTGAGCGCAGCATATCGGCGATGTCAGCGCCCAGCTTGAGCTCGTCCACGCCCGCGAGCACGGCCGCGGCCCGAGCGCGCGGGTCGTGCAGCGCCTCGGCGAGCAGGTCGCGCAGTAGCAGCACCTCGACGCCCCGGTTGCGGAGCACCTCGGCGAACGCGTCGTGCTCCTCCTGCGCGCGATCGACCCAGGGGATCGCGTCGAACAGGAGTTGGTCGCTGTTGCGCGGCGTGAGCCGCTTCAGTTCCGTGCCCGGCCGGTGCAGCAGCACCGCGTGCAGCGGGCCGACCTCGCTCTGGACGTGTGGTTCGGTCACGAGTTGCAGCCTAGTCGCGACGAATCGAAAGTCTTTTCATTGGCGCCGATTTCGATCAATCATTAAACAAATTGGGCGGTAGGCAGTCGAATCGTTGCGCTCGATGGCAGACTGGTTCGGCTTAGAGACGTCTGAGTTCGCTACCTGCGCCGCCACACAGTACGAGTCTGGAAGCAGTCGTTTCAGGGGAGCCAGCCGACCCGGCCGCGCAGGGCGGCGTAGCCGACGAAGGCCACCACGTCGATCAGCGCGTGGCCGACGATCAGCGGCCACAGGCGGTTCGTGCGCTGCCAGGCGCGCCCGTAGACCAGGCCCATCACGACGTTTCCGACGAACCCGCCGAAGCCCTGGTACAGGTGGTAGCTGCCGCGCAGCACCGCCGACAGCCACAGCGCCCGGTTCTCCGACCAGCCCAGCTGCCGCAGCCGGGTCAGCAGGTAGGCCACCACCAGGACCTCTTCGGCGAAGGAGTTGCCGAACGCGGCCAGCGTCAGCACCGGCGCCCGCCACCACGCCGCGTCCAAGGTGGAGGGTTGCACGGTCAGGCTGAGGCCGAGGGCGTGCGCGATGAGGTACAGGCCCAGGCCGGGGATGCCGATCAGGGCCGCGAGCCCGAGCCCACCGGCTATGTCCCGGCCGGGCCGCGACCGGTCCAGGCCGACCCGCCACAGCGCCATCCCGCCGCGCCACAGCAGGAACGCCCCCAAGCCGCCCCAGGCGCACAGTCGCAGCACGTTCGCCAGCTGCGCCAGCATGTCGATCAGTCCGAGCTCGGCCCGCGGGACGTTGATGGCGGCGTGCTGGTCGGCCAGCGGCTCCGGGCGCATCAGGGCATCCAGCAAGGAGAGCAGGCTTTGCAGGCCGGAGAGCCCGAGCGTCACCGCGAAGACCACGACCAGCTCGATGATGATGGCCTTGCGCTCCGCGCGGTCCGCGATCACCGCGGGCTCGCCGGGCCGGGTCGGGGTCAGCCATGCGCGCAAGGTGCTCACGCGACGAACCGTACCCGGATCGGTGATGTGCGCGGGCGGCCGTTCGAGGGCTGGCAAAACCGGTAAGGCCCGCTCCGAACACTGCTCGGACGACTGAACCAGCGAGGAGCCTGGGACGAACGGAAAGTGCCGTCTATTGAGGTGAACAGGCCGTTCGCTTCAGACCACCCGGCGTTCAACCCTGGCGTTGTTGGGCGAGGAAGGGGCAGCCGACGAGGCGGCGGAGTTCGGCTCCGAGGTGTTCGGTCGTGCTGACCGGGCGGGAGAACGCCAGCCGCACGTCGTGATCGCCGTCCGCGGACTCCACCCGCAGCCGCAGGCCGTACTTGTCCAGGCCCAGCGGGCGGATGTGCCCGCCGTGCAACTGCTCCGGCAGGTGCCGGGCCAGCAGTCCGACGACGTCGCGGTGCGAGAGCTCCAGGTGCCGCAGCCACGCGTCTTCCTGCAGGCAGAACGGATCAGGCGCGGCTGCCTGGAATTCCGCCGGGTCCACCGAGCTGGTGCCCTCGGAGTCCGCCAGCACGAGCGACGCGGGCTCCAGGCGCAGCACGCTCGCGCCGTGCCCGGCGTCCAGCAGCCGCGGGTCTGGTCGTTCCGCGGCGACCGAGAGGACCTCGTCGCGGGCCTCCGCGCCGTCGAGCAGGCGCACCCAGCCGGTCAGCCACAGCAATCCGCGCACCGGCTCGCGCAGCCGGACCGGCGTCGGATCGGTGAGTTCGAGGACGGCGGCGAGTTCTGCGCGCGGGGCTTGCCAGGCAGTTGCGATCAGCGGGTGTTCGTCGGCCAGCAGAACGGTTGCGGCTCCGTCGGAGTGCACGTGGTGCAGCAATGGCGCGATGCGCGCCGAGGCCTCGCCGGCCGGCAGGAGCGCCGCGCGGCCGCCGCGCTTGGCGATGCTCTTGGCCCGTTCCGCGGCGCTCGGCGTCGCAGGCCGGCGGATGGTCGGTTCGCCCACTGCTCACCTCCAGACTTAGGCAAGCCTAACTTAATTGCCCGGTGTGGGGAAGTTGTCATCCCGGGCGATGTGCGGCCCGGGACGCTCTGGGCCGGATCCGTCGCCCGCGAGCTGATCCGCACACCCCTCTTAGTACCAGCTGGAACGTCGCCGTGGGGAGCCAACCGGGAGTAGTGCGCGAAGGGGCGGTGCGAGCGAAGTTGGCGGCCGGAGGATGATGATGTCCAAACCAGGCGAGGGAGGCCTACATGACCCCGCCAGACGTCCGTTTATCGGGCACCTTTGTTCACTCGCCGGTACGGCATTAGCGTGTCAGCCGTGTCAAGCGCTGTTGAGCTTCGCGCGCCCGGTCCGCGCGGCATCCCGCCCCTGTTCGCCCGACTGGTTGACGACGCCGCGCTGTTTCCGCCGGGAACCGCCGGTGTGCAGCAGGCGGTGGCCGACCACCTGGACGCGTGCGGCGGCGAGTACGCGGGCCTGCTGGGGCCGATGTTGTGCAAGGCGTCCCGACTGGCCGAGTTGATCACCGAGCTGGCGAAGGCAAAGCCAGCTTCGCCGGTGCCGCTTTCGCTGGTGTGCGACACCGGGCTGGGCGGCGTGCCCAAGGCCCTGTCGATCATCGAGGGGCGACAGGAGCTGCTGGCGCTGCGGATGGTCGAGATGCCCGCGCCGTCGGACGTCGACGACATCTGGCTGGAGCGGGTCTCGGAGTTCGTGCCCGAAGACATCATCCGGGTCGTCGAGCCGCGTCGCGGCGGTGACGGCTGGCTGGGCGGCATCCGGCGGGTCGCCGAGCACGGTTGTTGGCCCAAGCTGCGCTGCGGCGGGCAGACCGCCGAATCGGTGCCGTCCATCGACGTGGTCAACGACTTCATCGCGGTCGCCGGCACCCTCGACGTGCCCTTCAAGGCCACCACCGGGCTGCACACCGCGGTGCGCTGCACCGATCCGGAAACCGGCTTCATCCACCACGGCTTCCTCAACATCCTCGTCGCGACCGCACGCTCGCTGTCCGGCAAGGACGTGCGGGCGGCGCTGGCCAGCACCGACGGCCCCGCGCTGGCGAAGGAGGCGAGCGCCCTGTCCGACGACGCGGCCAACGCGGTGCGCGACGTCTTCGCGTCCTACGGCTCGTGCTCGTTGCAGGACCCGGTCGCCGAACTCGAAGGATTGGGGCTGCTTTGACCTGGATCGAGGACCCCGAGTTCGCCCCGGACAAGCCGTTCGGCCCGCAGACGCTGCCCTACGGGGTGCTGGTGACCGGCGGGGGACCGGTCATCGCGGTGCGGGTCGGGCGGCATGCGCTGCCGCTGCGCGGCATTGCCGGGGCGCTCGGTCCTCGACTCGCCGAGCTCGTCTCCGGCTCCTCGCTCGACCCGCTGCTGGCGGCGGGCCGCGACCGCTGGCACGAGCTGCGGGAGCGGCTCACCGAGCTCGTCACGGCCGACCGGGCGCCGGCCGGTGCGGGGCTGGTGCGCACTGACTGGCACACCCTGGTGCTGCCGTTCGCGGTCGCCGACTACGTCGATTTCTTCTCGTCGCGGCACCACGCAGAGAACGTCGGCCGCATCTTCCGCAGCGCCGCCGAGCCGCTGCCCGAGAACTGGGCGCACCTGCCGATCGCCTACCACGGCCGGGCGGGCACCGTTTACGTCTCCGGCACCGACATCCACCGCCCGCGCGGGCAGCGCAGGGCCGCCGGTGACCTGCAGCCCGCGTTCGGCCCGACCCGGCGGCTGGACTTCGAAGCGGAGGTTGGGTTCGTCTGCGGCGGCGAACCGGCCGCCCAGGTGTCCACTTCGGACTTCGCGGAGCACGTGTTCGGCGTGGCGCTGGTCAACGACTGGTCGGCGCGGGACATCCAGGCCTGGGAGTCCAAGCCGCTGGGGCCGTTCCTGGCCAAGTCGTTCGCCACGTCGGTCGCCGGGTGGATCACCCCGCTGGAAGCATTCGAGCACGCCCGCGTGCCGACTCCGGCACCGGAGCACGTGTTGCAGCCCTACCTCGTCGAGGCCGAGCCGTGGGGGCTGGACCTGCGGCTGGAGGTGCGCTGCAACGAGACGCTGCTGTCCCAGCCGCGATTCGAACACATGGCCTGGTCGCCCGCGCAGCAGCTCGCGCACCTGACCGCGAACGGTGCGCCGGTGCGGCCCGGTGATCTGTTCGCCTCCGGAACCGTGTCCGGCCCGGAGCGCGACCAACGGGGCTGCCTGCTGGAGCTGACCTGGGGCGGGGCGGAACCGATCACATTGCAAGACGGTGAGCAGCGGACCTTCCTCCAGGACGGGGACCGGATGACACTGAGTGGCAGTGCGCCGGGACCTGACGGCTCGGTGATCGGGCTCGGCGAGGTTACCGGCACGGTGCTGGCCGCGGCTCGGAGGTGACACGATGGCCCAACCCAGCCCCGAGCCGATCCGTGCCCCGGTGGGCCTGCACCGCGACGTCCAGCCGGGCACCAAGGAGAGCTCGCTGACCCTGGACCGCGGGCTCAGCCTGCTGCAGGCCGTGGCGGACGCGGAAAGCGAAGCACCCACCATCAGCGACTTGGCGGCGACCGTCGGGGTCAGCCGCGCGGCGGTGTACCGGCTGCTCGGACCGTTGCAGAGCCGCGGCCTGGTGCGCCGCGAGGGCTCGAAGGTGCGGCTGGGGCTCGGCGTGCTGTGGCTGGCCGGGCGCGTGCTGCCGCAGTTGCGCGCCGCGTCGCTGCCCGCCTTGCGGGCGTTGGCCGAGAAGCTCGGCGCGACGGTGCACCTGACCGTGGCCGACGGCAGCGAGGCGCAGGTCGTCGCGGTCGCCGAGCCGTCGTGGACCAGCTACCACGTGTCGTACCGGGTGGGTAGCCGGCATCCGGTGCAGCGCGGGGCGGCCGGTCGCGCCGTGGACCTGCCGCCCGGCGGGCCGCGCTGGATCACCAGCAGCGGCGACCTGCAGCCGGGGGCGTTCGGAGTCGCTTCGCCGGTGCGCGGAGTGCCGGGGTTGCGCGCCAGCGTGGGTGTGGTGGCCCTGCAGCCGTTGGCGCCCGACGAGGTCGGCCCGCTGGTGCTGGAGGCGGCGGAGGCGGTCGCCGAAGCGCTCCGCTGATACCCGCCGGTGGGCGCTGCTTCGGATGTCCAGTGGTCATCGGCCGGGCATCGCGCGCGAGGAGCCGGGGCCGGTACTCCCGATCCGGTTTTTTGCGCTTAAGTCTTCCGCACTCACCAGGTCGCTTGGTACTTGTACACGATATGGTGAATGTGATTGCCCAGCGTGACCAGGACCAAGGTCCCGTCCGGGTTAGGACCCTCGACCGGGCGAGATAGGGCCCTTGCCTCTGCGATTTCTCAGCTCGGGGCGGCAGGGTGGAGCCGTGGATCTGCTCGACATCGCCCGCTGGCAGTTCGGGATCACGACGGTCTACCACTTCCTGATGGTCCCTCTGACCATCGGGCTGGCGATCCTGGTCGCCGGGATGCAGACCGCGTGGTACCGCACCGGCAAGCAGCGCTATCTGAAGATGACCAAGTTCTGGGGCAAGCTGCTGCTGATCAACTTCGCCATGGGCGTGGTCACCGGCATCGTGCAGGAGTTCCAGTTCGGCATGGCCTGGAGCTCCTACTCGCGCTTCGTCGGCGACGTCTTCGGCGCCCCGCTGGCCATGGAGGGGCTGCTCGCGTTCTTCGTCGAGTCGACCTTCCTCGGCCTGTGGATCTTCGGCTGGGACCGGCTCTCCAAGGGCGTGCACCTGGCCTGCGCCTGGGCATTCTCGCTGGCAACAGTGCTGTCCGCCTACTTCATCCTGGCCGCCAACTCGTGGATGCAGCACCCGGTCGGCATCGAGCTCGTCGACGGCCGGCCCCGGCTGACCTCGATCTGGGCGGTACTGGGCAACAACACCGTGCTCGCGGCGTTCCCGCACACCGTGTTCGGCTGCTTCGCGGTCGCCGGTTCGTTCCTGATCGGCATCGCCGCCTGGCAGATCGCCCGGCACCACCGCAAGTCCGACGCCGACGACGAGGACCGCCGCGCCTGGCACGGTTCGATGCGGCTGGGAGCGTGGGTCGCGGTGGTCGCGTTCGCCGGGCTCGCGATCTCCGGGGACGTCCAGGGCAAGCTGATGTTCCAGCAACAGCCGATGAAGATGGCCTCCGCCGAGGCGCTGTGCCACAGCGAGGCGCCCGCCAGCTTCTCGATCTTCGCGATCGGCGACGTCACCCGCCCCGACTGCGAGAACGTCAAGAGCATCACCGTGCCCTACATCCTGTCCTACCTGGCGGAAGGCGACTTCCACAGCGAGGTCAAGGGCGTGCAGGCGCTGATCCCGGAGTACCAGGCCAAGTACGGCACGCACTACCCGGACGACCCGCGGCTGGGCTCGTTCGCCGGGCAGCCCATCGACTACGTGCCGAACCTGCCGGTGACCTACTGGGGATTCCGGTTCATGATCGGCTTTGGCGGGCTGGCGGCGCTCGGCGCGCTGGCCGTGCTTTGGCTGACCCGCAAGCGGAAGTTCCCGCCGGGCAAGTGGTGGGTGCCGCTGGCGGTGCTGAGCATCGCGTTGCCGTTCCTCGGCAACGTCGCCGGTTGGGTGTTCACCGAGATGGGCCGCCAGCCGTTCGTGGTCGTGCCCAACCCCGATCCGTCCGGCGTCGACGGCGTGTGGATGTACACCGCATCGGCCGTGTCCGCGGGCGTGCACCCCGGCGAAATGCTGACCTCGGTACTCGTGCTGACCGCGCTGTACGGGGCGCTCGCGATCGTGGAGATCTTCCTGATCGTCCGCTATGTCCGCGGCGGCTTCGACGGGGTGATGCCGCCGAAGCCGCCAGAGGGCGAGGAGAAGTCCGGCGAAGCCCTGTCCTTCGCGTACTGAGAGGCTGCACCTGCGATGGATCTGCCCACCTTCTGGTTTTGCGTGATCGTCCTGTTCTGGCTGGGCTACCTGTTCCTGGAGGGCTTCGACTTCGGCGTCGGCATGCTGCTGCCGGTGCTGGGCCGCCGCAACGAAGAGCGGCGGGTGCTGATCAACACGATCGGCCCGGTCTGGGACGGCAACGAAGTCTGGTTGATCGTGGCGGGCGGCGCGACGTTCGCTGCCTTCCCCGGCTGGTACGCGTCGCTGTTCAGCACGGCCTACCTGCCGTTCCTGGTGCTGCTGGTCGCGCTGATCGGGCGTGGCGTGGCGTTCGAGTACCGCGGCAAGGTGGACACCGCGCGCTGGCGGCGCACCTGGGACACGGTGATCGTGCTCGCCTCGTGGATCTCGCCGATGATCGTCGGGCTGGTGCTGTCCGCGAGCGTCTTCGGTCTGCCGCTGAACGAGCACGGGGACCGGGTCGGCGGCTGGTGGACGATCTTCACGCTGCCGAACGTGATCGGCGCGCTAGCGGTGTGCGGGTTCTCCCTGCTGCACGGTGCGGTGTTCCTGGCGCTCAAGACGGAGGGCGAGATCCGGGAGCGGGCGCGGCGGTTCGCGCTGCGGGCCGGGGTGCCGCTGCTGCTGCCGGTGATCGCGCTGGTGTTCACCGCGCAGCTCCTGGAGGGCGAGACCTGGACCTGGGTGCCGCTGGTGATCGCGCTGGTCGCGGCGTTGGCCGGGCTCGCCAGGCTGTACCGGTGGCGGGACGGCCAAGCGTTCGCGCTCCAGGGCGTGGCGCTGGTCGGCGTGGTGGTGACCCTGTTCGGCGCGCTGTGGCCGAACGTGATCCCGTCCACTTTGGACCCGGCGTGGTCGTTGTCAATCGCGGAAACCGCGTCCAGCCCGTACACGCTGACCGTGATGACGTGGGTGGCGGCCTTCGGTGCCCCGGCGGTGCTTATCTATCAGGGCTGGACGTACTGGGTGTTCCGCAAGCGCATCGGCACCCAGCACATCCCACCGGTGCACGTACCCAGCGCATGACGATTTCCGCAGGTCAGGGACCGTGAGTACTTTGCGGTGCTATAGCGCCCCAAAGCGCTCACGGGGGAAGCAGCACATGACAGGGAGTTCGTGATGGGTCCGCTGGGAGCACTGCCCCGGTTGTCCGGGGCGGCCCGGCGTGCGCTCGTCGTGGCCGGTCTGCTTTCGGTCGGTAACGCCGTCGCGCTGATCGTGCAGGCCTGGGCGCTGGGCAGCGCGCTCGCAGCGGTGGTGACCCGGGGCGCGGCGCCGGACGCGATCGGTCACTACCTGGTCGTGCTGGCCGCAGCGGTGGTGGCGCGGGCCGTGCTGGGCTGGGCGACCGAAACCGTGTCCGCCCGGGCGGCGGCGGGCGCGAAGGAGGAGCTGCGCGGCCTGCTGCTGGACTCGGCGTTGCGCCGGGGGCCGGAGTGGATCCAGCAGCGCGGCCCGGCCGAGCTGACCGCGCTCTCCACGAAGGGCCTCGACTCGCTCGACGCGTACTTCACCAAATACCTGCCCGCCCTGGTGACCGCCGCGGTGGTGCCGCCGCTGGCGGGGGCCTGGATCCTTTTCTCCGACTGGGTTTCCGCGCTGGTCGTCGTGATCACCGTGCCGCTGATCCCGCTGTTCGCGTGGCTCGTCGGAAAGTACACCGAGCAGCGCACCTCGCGGGCCGCCGACGCGGTGCAGCGCCTGTCCGGCCAGCTGCTGGAGCTCATCCGGGCGCTACCGGTGCTGACGGCGTTCGGGCGGGCGCGGTCGCAAGGCGAGGTGGTCCGCCGGGTCAGCGACACGCACCGCCGTACCACGATCGCGACTCTGCGCATCGCCTTCCTGTCCGCGCTGGTCCTCGAGCTGCTCTCGTCGCTGTCGGTGGCGATGGTGGCGGTCGGCATCGGCCTGCGGCTGGTCTCCGGCGACCTCGACCTGGCGACGGGGCTGCTGGTGCTGGTCCTAGCGCCGGAGTGCTACCTGCCGCTGCGCGCGGCCGGAGCCGCCCACCACGCAAGCGAGGACGGCGTCGAAGCCGTCCGCAGGGTCGACGAGATCGTGAGCGGTCGCACCGCATCGCGGCGAGGTGGGGGTGATGAAGCGAACGGTCCGTTCGCGCTGGTAGGTGAGGCAAACGGTCCGTTCGCTTTGGAGGGATTGGGTTCGGGCGAACGGCCTCTTGACCTAGTTCATCGGCGTGAACGGTCCGTTCGCTCCGACAGCGCGTTGCGCGTCACCGGGCTGCGGGTGCGGCGGCGGGACGGGTTCGCGCCGGACGGGTTGAGCTTCGTCGCGCGGCCCGGCGAGATCGTGCGGTTGGAGGGCTTCGACGGGATCGGGCCGAGCGGCAGCGGGAAGTCGACGACGATGGCCGTGCTGCTCGGCTTCGCCGCCCCGAGGGAAGGCGCGATCACCTGGGGCGGCGTGGACATCGCCGAGCTCGACGCGGCCGAGTGGCGACGCCGCATCGCATGGGTGCCGCAGCGCCCAACCTTCACCGGCGGCACCGTCGCCGACGAACTCGCGATCGCCACGGCCGACCAACCCGACCTGACGGCCCACGTCGGCGAAGCGTTGTCCGAAGCGGCCGCCGCCCACCTTCGCGACCGCCGCATCGACGAACTGTCCACAGGGGAGCGTCAGCGGGTCGCGGTGGCCCGAGCCCTGCTGAGGCTGCACGGCGCAGCGACGATCCTGCTGCTCGACGAACCGACTGCGCACCTGGACGCGGCGACTGCGCACCAGGTCAACGCGGCTATCCGACGCGCCGCCGACGCGGGCGCGACCGTCGTGCTCGCGAGCCACCGCCCGGAGGCGGTCGCGACCGAACCGGAAGCAGCCACTGCGGCCGTCCCGGCCGCTCCGCCCGACCTGCCGGATGCGACCGGTCGCATCCGCGACCTGATCACGCCGCGAACGCTCCTCGGCGTCGGCCTCGGAGCGCTGTCGCTGCTCTCCGGCCTCGCGCTGACCGCGACCTCGGCCTGGCTGATCGCCCGTGCTTCACAGCAGCCGCCGATCCTCACGCTCTCGGTCGCCGTCGTGGGCGTGCGCACCTTCGCGCTGTCGCGCGCGGTGCTCCGCTACGCGGAGCGACTCGTCACGCATGACGCCGCCTTCCGGCTCTCCGGCCGCCTCCGGCGGCAGCTGTGGGAGGCCCTCGTGCGACTCGGGCCGGTGCGCACCGCCGGGCTGCGCCGCGGCGAGGGTCTCGCACGGCTCGTCGACGATGTCGACACCGTCCGAGACCTGGAGCCCCGCGTGATCCTCCCGCCGCTGGTCGCGACGGTCGTCGTGGTCGCTGCGGTGGTGCTCCAAACACTGGTGCTGCCCGAAGCGGGCTTGGTGCTCGCAGCTGCGCTGCTCGTCGCCTTCGTGGCGAGCCCGCTCGCTGCGCTCGTGGCGGAGCGCCGCGCGACCACTGCCGTGGCCGAAGGTCGGCGCCGTGTCGCGGCTCGCGTACTCGCGCTGTTCGACGGCTCGGCGGAGCTGCTCGCCTTCGGCGCGCACATCGAGCGTCGAGCGGAACTCGCTGCCGCCGACGAGCGGCTGGCTGCCCGCGCCCGCCGCGCGGCGTTCGGCGCGGGTGCCGCGACGGCGGTGAATACGCTGCTGGTCGGCATCGCGGTGCTCGGCGGAGCCTGGTTTGGTGCGGAGGCGGTGGCCGAAGGCCGCCTGGCGCCGGAGCTCGCGCCACTGCTGGGCCTGGTGCCGCTAGCGGCGGCGGAAGCCGTCGCGTTACTGCCGCCGGCTGCGCAGCAGTGGCAGCCGCTGCGCGCAGCGCAAGCGCGCTTGGCGCCACTGCTCGCGGCAGGCTCCGGCGAGCCGCAGGCGAGTCGTGGCCGTGCGGCGGAAGCGGCTCGGCGGGGCGGCGAGGCTGGGGCTCGGTCTGCGAGTCGTGGCCGTGCGGCGGAAGCGGCTCGGCGGGGCGGCGAGGCTGGGGCTCGGTCTGCGAGTCGTGGCCGTGCGGCGGAAGCGGCTCGGCGGGGCGGCGAGGCTGGGGCTCGGTCTGCCAGTCGTGGTGCGATGGGGCGCGAGGTGGCGCAGCGCAGCGGCGAGGCTGGGGCTCGGTCTGCGAGTCGTGGTGCGGCGGGGCGCGGGGCGGCGCAGCGCAGCGGTGACGCGGAGCCTTCGACCGTTGGCCATAGCGGTGAGTCGAGGAGCGAAGCGACGACCGCCGGTGGCGGTGAGCTTCGCGGGGCTCCGACCAGCGGTGCCGAATTCGTTGGTGTGCGTGGAGATTCCCGCGATGGCTATCAGTGCGGTGCCGCCGGGCCGAGTTCCGGTGGCGTCGAGCTGGCCGGTGCCGACGTCCGGTGGCCTGGGTCGGCGGAGTTGGCTTTGCGGGGCGTGGATCTGCGCGTGCCGGATGGGGCGCACGTCGCGGTTGTCGGGCCCTCGGGCGGCGGGAAGTCGACGTTCTTGGCGCTCCTGCTGGGGTTCCTGGGTGCCGAGCGCGGCGAGGCGCGGGTGCCGCAGCGGGTTGCGTGGTGCCCGCAGGAGCCGCAGTTGGTCTCGACGACCATCCGGGAGAACCTGCGGCTCGCCGCGCCGCACGCGAGCGACCAGGCGCTCGGCGAGGCGCTCCGGCTGGCCGGGCTGCCGGGCTGGGACGAGCGGTTGGACGAGCTGGTCGGCAGCGGCGGAGCGGCCCTGTCCGGCGGCGAGGCGCAGCGCCTCGCGCTGGCACGAGCCCTGCTGTTCGCGGATGCGGACCTGCTGCTGCTCGACGAGCCGACCGCGCACCTGGACGTGCCGACGGCGGAGGAGCTGCTCGCCCGCCTCCGCAGCGAGCTGCGGGGACGCACGGTCGTCCACGTGACGCACCGCTGGTCGGAGACCGAGCACGCCGACATCGTCCTGCGAGTCGAGGGCGGCGAAATCACGGTCGTCCGCAACAACCAACGCGAGGAAGCGCTCTCGTGAACGCCGTCCGCGCGCCGTCGCCGCTCCTCGACCGGCAGCCCCGAGGCGCACCGTTGGACCAGCGAAAACGCAGGCCCGCCAACCCTGGGCAAGGCGGGGGCTGGGATGCGGCAGCCCAAAGCACGCGATGCGCCGGATCGCAGGGCGCCATGGCGCGTGGCCAAGGCACGACGAGCCATGCCGTCGCGGGCGGAGTCCTTCGCCCGATCGGCCTCGCAGAGATCAGCGCCGTGATCGGTCGCGCGGCCCGGGTACGCCGCCAGGACCGCGAGGTGCGGCGATTTCGCGCGAAATCGCCGGTCCACGTGAGGGGGAGGCGGCGATTTCGCGCGAAATCGCGGCGATCGGCATGGGGGCTGCCAGCCGGAGGTATCGGGATGCGCTGTGAGCTGCGTCGTTCGGAGCCGACTTCGCGCCAGCGGGAGCTATAGCCTCGTGCATGTCATGGATTCCACCCTCGCCAGGCGCATGCTGGCAGCGTCCACCGAGATCACCCGGGCTGCGCTGTCCGCGGAGGATCCGGACGCCGTCCTCCCGCTGGTCGTCCGCCGCGCCGCCGAACTGGCGGAGGCCGACTTAGGCGTCGTCACGGTGCGCGCCGACGACGGCCGCCTGACCGTCGAAGCCGCCTACGGCGCGCCCACCGCGATCGGCCCGCTCGCCGACCCGGTCGGCACCGTCCTGTCGTCGCGTTCGGCGGCGGCGCGGGTCGCCCGCAGCGGCGTGCCGGTCGTCGTCGACGACCTGATCGACGACCCGCTGACGGCCCCGTACGTGCCAGCCTCGCTGCGGGTTTACGGCCCGTTCGCCGTCGCGCCCTTCGGTACCCGCGAGCGGCGGCTCGGCGCGCTGGCCGTCTACCGGCGGCGCGGTGCCAGCACCTTCACCAGGGTCGCCGTGGACGTGCTGACCTCGTTCGCGGCTCAAGCCGGTCTCGCGCTGGTGCTCGCGGAGGGCTCCACGGCGCGCCAGCGCATCGCGGTCTATCAGGAGCGGGAGCGCATCGCGCGCGACCTGCACGACGTGATCGTGCAGCGGCTCTACGCCACCGGCGTGCAGCTGGAGGTCCTGGAGCGGCGGCTGTCGGGCCGGCTCGACGCCGCCGACGCGGCCCGGCTGTCCGAGACGATGGAGCAGATCGACCAGGCGATCGCCGAAGTCCGGGCCACCGCCCGCACGCTGCGCTCCGCGGACCCGGAAATCCCCGCGCACGCGCCGTTGCTCGACGACTCGATGCGCTCCGAGGTGCAGATCGCCGGGGAGCTGATGGGGCGCCCGCCGCGGCTGGAGATCGACGGGGACTTCAGCGACGTGCCGGTGCCGGTGGCCGACCACGCCCGCGCCGCGCTCCGCGAAGCGCTGTCCAACGTGGTCCGGCACGCCGGGGCGCAGGCCGTGCTGGTGCGGGTGCGGCGCTTGGATTCGGGGCTGCTGCTGCAGGTCGTGGACGACGGCTGCGGAATTCCGCGCGACGTGAGCAAACGTGGTCTCCGCAACCTCGAAGAGCGCGCGGTCGCGGCGGGCGGCCGCTGCGTGATCACGTCCTCTCCGGACAGCGGCACCACGGTCACCTGGGAAGTCCCGCTCTCCAGCAGCACCTGAACCACCGTCAGAGCTGAAACCCGACCAGCTCCGTCCGCCGCCCACCGTGAGTACTTTTCGGCGCCGCGGAAGCTGTTCTGGAAGTGGCCGTCCAGGGGCGTGGGTAGGGTGGGCTCTTGTCTTTGCAGCGGCGTAGCCGCTTGGCCCACACACGCAACTGGCGCCCGTCGCGGGGTTCTCAGCGTCGTCTGGCGAGGACAGTCCCCGGCGTGGTGAATTGGCTCATGAGTCGGGAATCCTGGAGTTCAGGCGGCTTCCGTAATTCCCGCAGGGGGCCGCTTCCCGCACCGCCACGCAGGACGAGTCTGGAAACCGTCTTGCTCAGCTCTGGCTCTGGCGGCGGGCGACCCAGGCGGCGGCTTGGGTGCGGCGCTCCATGCCGAGCTTGGCCAGCACCGAGGTCACGTAGTTCTTGACCGTCTTCTCCGCCAGGAACAGCCGCTCGGCGATCTGCCGGTTCGTCAGCCCCTCGCCGATCAGATCCAGCACCTTGCGCTCTCGCTCGGTCAGGGCGGCGAGCTCGTCCGGCTCGGGGCTGGTGGACTGGCGCAACCTCGCCAGGACCCGGCCGGTGGTGATCGGATCCAGCAGCGAATGCCCGGCCGCGACCTCGCGCACCGCGTTGACCAGGTCCTGCCCGCGCACCTGCTTCAGCAGATAGCCGGACGCACCGGCGTTGATCGCGCCGACCAGCGCCTGCTCGTCGTCGAAGGCCGTGAGCACCAGGCAGTACGGCGGCTGCGGCAGCTCGCGCAGCCTGCGGCACAGCTCCAGCCCGTCTCCGTCGGGCAACCGCATATCGATGACCGCGACGTCGGGTCCGGTCGCCTGCGCGCGCACCAGCGCCTCGCCGACGCCGCCGGCTTCCGCGACGATCACCACGTCTTCCTCGGTGTCCAGCAGGTCGCGGAGCCCGCGCCGGACCACCTCATGATCATCGACTAGCAGCACCCTCACTGGCACGAGCACCACGCTACGTACGTGCTCGGCGGCGGATGCGCTGAGGGTCGCCTGACGACCGGGTTACTTCCGGGCCTTCGCCGCGCCCTTGACCGCGCCGACGCTGTGGTGGGTGTGCTTGGCGACCTTGCGCGCGCGGCGCTTGGCCCGGTAGCCGACGGACGGCTTGCCGCCCGTGTCGACGGCGGTGATCAGCAAGCCGCCGAGCAGCCCGATGTTCTTGAGGAAGTGAATCTGCTGGTTGGCCCGCTCCTGTGGATTGTCGATCTCCCAGAACGCATGCGCCGCCAGCGTGGTCGGCACGGTGCTGCCGGCGAGCAGCAGCGCGGCCAGCCGCGGGAATTTGCCGAGCGCCAGCAGGGCTCCGGCCCCGATCTTCACCACGCCGTCGATGCGCACCAGCGTTTCCGGATCGGTCGGGAACCGTTCCGGCAGCGAGTCCTTGAGCGGGGCCGTGGTCTTCTCCAGTAGCGGGGCGGCCGCCTTGGCGTGGGTCGGCGCATCGCGCAACGCCCCGATCCCGTCGTAGATGTAGGTTGCGGCGAGCATCGGCCGGGCCAAACGGCGAATGAGCATCTGGGGACCTCCTCGGTGGTCGGCCGGTGTGCCCGACGGTACTCATTTCGCCCTCGGCGCGCTTGATCACCTGAACTTGCGCCAGGCCGGCTCAACTTTCACCTGTCCAGTGGATGAAATCCGCAGCGGCACCCCGGAGGAAAGCTGACAGAACCGGGTGCGGCCCGCCGAGTGCGGGCCTCACCAGGGCAATTCGGCATAATCGGCCGTGCCCAAAACTCGAAACGTGGCGAGTCGACATCCACAACGACGATGTGACTTCGATGCTCGTGGTCGTTCACGTGCTCCACCGATTGTGCGGGTTGTCGCTGGCTGACGCCGGTGAGCTCGCCGCCCATGCGCACCAGCACGGTGCGGCCGCTGTCCGCGAGTTCGCCGATCAGGCGACCGCGGAGGCGCTCGCCGTTGCTCTGCAACGCCACGGACTGCGCACGACGATCCGGAAAGCCCGCAACCGCGTGGAACGACACCGCGAGGAGCCGGAGCCGGTGCTCACCGTGGACGACGAGGACTTCTTCGAAGCGGTGTCGACCTCCGATGGCGTTGCCGTGCAGATGTCGGCCAATGTCGCCGAAACGCTCGCGCACCACGCCGAACAGCTCATCCACCTGCTTGGATCCGGCGTTGCCGAGCCGGCCCGGGCGGGCGTTCTCCGCCGCGCCGCGCCGGCGGACCTCCTGGGCAGGATGTTTCCCGACACCTACCGGGAGCGCGCCGAATCGGCCGCATTCCGGCAACGACACCGTGCCGCGCTGCAGGACACGGCTGCGGCTCGACGGGTCCACGCCCGATGCGTCGGCGGCACCGAACACGTCCTGCCCCGCGGTGACGTGACGGACTGGTTGACCACGTTCGGCCTCGCGAAGCTGATCTCGTTGCCGCGCGAATACGCCCGGTTCAAGCCAGCCGACCCCGGGCTCGCGGGCGCATGGCTGACTCACGTCCAGGAAAAGCTGATCTTGGCGGCAGAGCCCGGCTACACCACGCCTCGGCCGCTCGGCTGACCGGTCTACTCGGCTGACCGGTCTCAGAGGTCGACGCGGGCGAAGATCTCGTCCCACGCCGCCGCGACCTGGCGTGCGCACAGTTCCGGGGCGGCCCCACCGGTGCCCGTGCCCAGGCCGGGCATCGCGACAGTCCGGACCACTTGGTGGACCGGGGTGCCGTTCTCCAGGACACCGCTGGCCCAGAGCCGCAGCACGGCTCGCGCCGCGAGGTAGGGGTGGACCGTGTCGGCGGGGAGCTGCTCGCCGGGTTCCCGCATCGTGGGAGCGCTGATCAGCCAGATCGGGTTCGGCGCCCCGGTGGGCACCAGCAGCGCTTCGCCGACCGGCAGCTCGCCGCCGTGGTACGCCAGCACCGCGCTGCGGACCTGCTCCTCCACCTCGGGGAAGGCACGCGCGTACACCGCGTCGATGCCGCCCCGCATCCAGCCGTAGGAGTTCGCCGGGCTCACCACCGCGTCGACCCGCAGGTCGAGCACCGAACCCCGGTGAAGGGTGAGGCCGGCTCGGCCGTCGGCGATCTCTTGCCAAGCGGCGGCCAGCGGCTCGTCTAACGCGCATAGGACGAGCTGCAGCTCCGGCTCCGCTCCATCCGCTGAGCGCCCCGAATCTGCGGTCACGCCCCACAGCATCGCAGGAATGTGTGACGCGGTGGCATTGGGTAGGTCACACATTCGCCGATTTGTCGGAGCGCGGACCCGCCGCTCGGAACGTCCCGCCGTCGAGTGGACGCCCGCGCCCGCGCGCCCGGACGAGTGGCAGTCCGCCTTCCGGCCGCCGAGGTTGCACCGTCGGCACCGCCACACGACTGTGATCCGAAGCAGCCGGAATCCGGACGGAGTCTGTAAGAGCCTGCCGGCGAATGCCGTCCGCGCCTTTGGAAGCGGCGTAGCCGCTTGCATTCACCTTGCCAAGACGACCATCGGCGGGTTCTGCGAGGTTTTCTTGCGAGGACGGTCCCTCCGCCGCGTATTGGACATACATCAGGAGGGGCACCCGCAGTCCAGGGAACCTCTCAGGTTCCGCTAAGCGACCACCCGCCCAGACCATTCACCAACAGGCTCTTAGTCTGGGCGGGTGCCACAAATCGCGTACCTCGGCCCGCCGGGCACCTTCACCGAACAAGCCACCCGGCAGCTGACCGGGGATTTCGACGCCGAACTCGTGCCGTACGAGACCGTGCCGCTGGCACTCGCCGCAGTGCGCTCCGGTGCGGTGCTGGCCGCCGGGGTGCCGGTGGAGAACTCCGTCGAAGGCTCGGTGGCCGCCACGCTGGACGCGTTGACCACCGACGAGCCGCTGGTCGCGGTGCAGGAAGTCGTGCTGCCGGTGCAGTTCGACCTGCTGAGTCGGCCCGGCATCGCGATGTCTGAGATCAGTACCGTGGCGAGCCATCCGCACGCCCTCGCCCAGGTCCGCGACTGGTTGGCCGAGAACCTGCCGGGCGCCAGCGTCTGCGCGACAAGTTCCACCGCCGCGGCGGCCGCCGCGGCGGCCGCCGGGGAGTTCAACGCGGCGATCTCCGCGCCGGTGGCCATCGAGCACTACCCGTCGCTGGTGCGGCTCGCCGCCGGCATCGCCGACGTGCGCGATGCGGTCACCCGCTTCCTGCTGGTCCGCCGCCCCGGCGCGCTGCCGGACCCGACCGGCGCGGACCGGACCTCGGTGTGCGCGGTGATCAGCGACGAGGTCGGCACGCTGGCTGAGATGCTGGCCGAGTTGTCGCTGCGCGGCATCAACCTCAGCCGCATCGAATCCCGGCCGTTGCGGGAGCGGTTCGGCGAGTACCGGTTCTTCCTCGACTTCGACGGGCACGTCGCGGACGCGCGGATCGGCGACGCGTTGACCGCGCTGCGCCGCCGCTGCAGCACCGTGCTGTTCCTCGGGTCCTACCCGAAGGCGGACCGCTCGCCGGCCAGCGTGCGCCCATCCGCCTCGGAGCAGGCGTTCCAGGTTTCGGCGAAGTGGCTCGAAGACATCCGCGCGGGACGGTTGGCTTGATCGATTTCGGGTTCGAGCTGGAGGCGCCCACCGGATTGCGCTTGATCCTGGCCCGCCACGGGCAGACCCTGGCCAACGTGCGGCAGGAACTCGACACCTTGCCGCCCGGCCCCGGCCTGACCGAGCTGGGCGAGCGGCAGGCGGCGCGGTTGGCAGAGCGGCTGGCCGGGGAGAAGATCATCTCGATCCACGCGAGCCGCGCCCTGCGCGCGCAGCAGACGGCGCAGCCGTTGGCGCAGCGGCACCGGCTGCCGGTCGAGATCGTCGAAGGAACGCACGAGATCTACGTCGGGGAGCTGGAGGGGCGCGGCGACTCGGAGGCGCTGCGGGTCTTCGACGACGTCTACGAGAGCTGGCATGAGGGGCGGATCGACATCCCGATGCCCGACGGGGAAACCGGCCGCGAGGCGCTGACCCGGTTCGTCGGGGGTGCGCGCAGCGCCATCGACGGCGCGGGTGACGGCGCGGTGGCGCTGGTCAGCCACGGCGCGATGCTGCGGCTCGCGGCGTGCGCCATCGCCGCTAACGTCGACGCAGCCCACGCCAACGCGAGGCATCTGCCGAACACGGGCGTGATCGTCCTCGAAGCCGACCCGGACGTCCGCACGGGCTGGCGCTGCCTCTCCTGGGACGGCCTCGGCACCCCCTGATCTGCAGTCTCACCTGACCACGGTTCCCGGTGTCGTTGCCGGTTCAGCCCCAGCCCAGGGCGTGGAGCTTTTCGTCGTCTATGCCGAAGTGGTGGGCGATTTCGTGCACCACCGTCACCGCGACTTCGTCGACCACTTCTTCCTCGTCCGCGCACATGTCCAGCAGCGGCTCGCGGTAGATCGTGATCCGGTCCGGCAGCACCCCGCTGTAGGTGCTGTCCCGCTCGGTCAGCGCGATGCCCTCGTACAGCCCCAGCAGCGACGGGTCCTCGGGGTTGGTGTCCTCCACCAGCACCACGACGTTGTTCATCGCGGCCGCGAATTCCGCGGGCAGCAGATCGAGGGCGTCGGCCACGAGTTCCTCGAACCGGGCGCGGGTCATCTCCACCGGCATGAACCCGTTCTACCGCACTCGGCAGGCGTCAGCGGGGCTCCGTCGCGGGCACGCCCGGCTCGTTCGGGGCCGCGTCCTTCGGTGCCGGCTCCTTGTTGACCTGCACCTCGCCCTTGACGCTGCCGGTCACCGGCGCGAGCCCGCTGCCGTCCGGCAGCTGCGCGCTGACCTTGCAGTTGACCTGCCGCGAACCGGCGTCCCAGCTCTCCGGCGCCAGCGTGTCCCAGTAGGGGACCAGGCCCTTGTCCTTGGCGACGGTCGGGCCGCCCGCAAAGTTGTCGGTCAGCTCCGCGCACCTGGTCGCGAGGAAGCCGTCCTGGTCCGTCTCCGGCGGGTAGCCGCCGGGGAACTGCTCGCCGAGGTCGACCTGGCCGGTGATCTCCACCGAGTGCGGCCGGGCGCAGTCCACCGGGTCCCACACCGCCGTGCCGTTGATGCCCAGGCAGCGGCCGACCGGGTAGACGTTGGACTGGTCCATCTGGGCCGCGCTGCCGGTGATCGGGTAGAGCTTGCCGGACGGTCCGGGCTGCTGGATGCCGCAGTGCAGCGTCCGGTCGCCGTCGGCCCAGCCATCCTCGCTCGGGGTGAACGCGCCCACGCTGAACCGGCCGTGCGGGTCGAACTGGTTGGACAGGAAGCCCTTCGACACGTCGGTACAGCGCTGCTGCTTGATCTGCTGCCACTGCTCGGTGTCCGGGAATGGGGCGTTGTCGCCGAACTCGCCGCGCAGTTCCGAGCTGCCGGTGACCTGGAAGAGGTGGGGTTCGGCACAGGTGACGTTCCTGATATCGCCGGCGTCGGGGTCGTTCCAATTCAGGCAGTCGCCCGCCTGGGCATCGAACACCGCCTCCGGCGCCGGGGCCGAACCGATCTGGCCGGAGCCGCCGACCCCGCGGCCGCCGGTCCCGGGACCGCCGCCGGTGGGCCAGTTCAGCACCGCGCTGACCACGAGGATCAGTAGGGCGCCGATGGCAGCCGAGATCATCACGATCCGAGTGTTGGGCTTGTTCCGGCGTGGACTGGGAGGGGATTTGCGCGCTGCCATCGAACACATGATGCCTCGCCGCGTCCCGGATTGCGCGATGCCCTCTAGCAGGTTCGGAACCGATTCGTTGCCGGGCACGTCGCCTCAATAGGTAATGTTGCGTTCGGGAGTGGGGCTATGACGGAAGATGGCAAGCCAGTGGCAGACGACGAGCAGCCGCAGGGGCACGCGGGGACGACCCCGGCGCAACCGCCGCCGCCCCAGCCGTCGGAAGAGGCGGGGCGCGGCCGGATCCGGTACCAGGATGCCGAGCACACGACTCCGCGCGAGCCGACGCTGGCGGAGCAGCGCGCCCGCGTCGCCGCCGAGAAGCGCCGCGAAGACCAGCACCGGGCCGAGCTGGAGGCCGCGGAGGCCAAGACGAAGAAGCGGCGCCGCCTGATGATCGGTGGCGGCGCGACGGTCGGCGTCGTGGCGCTGGTGGCCGCGATGTACACCGCGTCGGAACTCAGCAACGAGGCCAACGCCACCCAGGAGTACTGCGCCACGGACCAGTCGGGCCAGCCCGGCAACAGGGACCAGGATCAGTACTGCGACGCGAACTACGTGAACTCGCACGGCGGCTACGTGGACGGCGGCATGTTCTTCATGCCGATCTTCCTGCCTAACGGGGGCTTCGGCGGCTACAACTCCTACCGCTACGCGTACACGCCGTCCGGCGTGTCGGCGCCGCCGATCGGCTCGCCGGCCTCCGGGTCGACCTTCACCAAGCCGTCCGGTTCGACGATCAAGGACACCAGCGGCAAGACCATCCAGCGGGGTGGGTTCGGCATCAGCAGCAAGAGCGGCAGTAGCGGGAGCTGACGAGTGCGGCGCAGGACCACGGCACGACGACCGGATTGGCAGGCCAAGGTCGAGGAGCTCGGGCTCGTCTTCGGCACGCCCGCGCGCGCGGCGGACGGCACGGCGCGGCCTTACTGGGACGAGGGCGTGCACTACGAGTTCAGCCTCGACGAGGTGCTGTCGTTGGAGGCGGACGTCGAACTGCTGCACTCGATGTGCCTGGAGGCCGTCGATCACGTCATCATCACGGAGCGCTACAAGGACTTCGGCATCCCGGAGTGGGTCTGGCCGCACATCGCCGATTCCTGGAAGCGCCACGACCCGCACCTCTACGGCCGGTTCGACCTGCGCTACGACGGCACCGGCCCGGCGAAGCTGCTGGAGTACAACGCCGACACCCCGACCTCGCTGCTGGAGGCGGCGGTCGTGCAGTGGCACTGGCTGACCGAGTGCCACGAGGGCGACGACCAGTGGAACTCCATCCACGAGACGCTCGTCGAGCGCTGGGGCGAGATCACCAAGCAGCTGGCCACCAACGAGGTGCACTTCACCTGGTCGTCCGCGGACGTCACCGGCGAGGACAACATCACCGCGGCCTACCTGCAGGAGACCGCGGCTGAGGCCGGGCTGGACACGGTTGGCCTGCCGATCGAGGAGATCGGCTGGGACAGCCTGCTGAAGCGCTTCGTCGACCTCGAAGAAGCGCCGATGAACTCGGTCGTCAAGATCTACCCCTGGGAGTGGATGGTCGACGACGACTTCGGCAAGCACGCCGTCAAGACGCTGCCGGCCACCCAGTGGGTCGAGCCGCTGTGGAAGATGCTGCTGTCCAACAAGGCGCTGCTGGCGGTCCTTTGGGAGATGCACCCGGGGCACCCCAACCTGTTGCCGACGTTCCTGGACCAGCCCGGCCTGCTCACCGAGTACGTGCGCAAGCCCCGCCTGGGGCGCGAGGGCAACAACATCGCGGTCGTCGCGCCGGGCTGGGAGACCGAGACCGGCGGGGTGTACGGCGCGGAGGGCTACGTCTACCAGGCCTTCGACCCGCTGCCGGAGTTCGACGGGATGCGCCCGGCCCTCGGGGCATGGGTGGTCGGCGACTCGTCGGCGGGGCTCGGCATCCGCGAGACGGCGGGCCTGATCACCGACGACGGCGCGGCCTTCGTGCCGCACCGCATCCCCGCGAGCTCCTGACCCCATACCCTGATCGCGGCAGGACGCACCCTGCGGGTGGGTCTCTCGCGGCGGGCGGCTACGCTGACCAGCTGTGATCGACCTGAAGACGCTACGCGATGATCCGGAAGCGGTGCGCGCTTCGCAGCGCGCGCGAGGAGAGGACGCGTCCCTGGTGGACGCGCTGCTGTCCGCCGACGAGCGTCGCAGGTCCGCGGTGTCCCGGGCGGACAACCTGCGCGCGGAGCAGAAGCAGCTCGGCAAGCAGGTCGGCAAGGCCAAGGGCGAGGAGCGCGAGGCCCTGCTGACCCGGGCCAAGGAGCTCGCCGCGCAGGTCAAGGAGGCCGAGGCGGAGCAGTCGGCGGCCGACGAGGAGCTGCTGCGGTCGCAGAAGGCCGTGTCCAACGTCGTCGAGGCCGACGTGCCGCCGGGCGGCGAGGACGACTACGCCGTGCTCAAGCACGTCGGGGTGCCGCGCGAGTTCGACTTCGAGATCAAGGACCACGTCGAGCTGGGCACGGCCATCGGCGCCTTCGACATGGAGCGCGGCGCGAAGGTCGCCGGCGCCCGCTTCTACTTCCTGACCGGCATCGGTGCGCAGCTGGAGCTGGCGCTGCTGAACATGGCCGCCGCGCAGGCCGCCGCCGCCGGTTTCACCCTGGTCGTGCCGCCGGTGCTGGTTCGCCCGGAGATCATGGAGGGCACCGGGTTCCTCGGCGCGCACGCCACCGAGGTGTACCGGTTGGAGGAGGACGACCTGTACCTGGTCGGCACCTCCGAGGTCCCGCTGGCGGGCTACCACTCGGGCGAGATCGTGGACTTCTCCACCGGCCCGCTGCGCTACGCGGGCTGGTCGACGTGCTTCCGCCGGGAGGCCGGTTCCTACGGCCGGGACACCCGCGGCATCATCCGGGTGCACCAGTTCAACAAGCTGGAGATGTTCGTCTACTGCCGGGAGGACGAGGCCCGCGACGAGCACCAGCGGCTGCTGGCCTGGGAAGAGGAGATGCTCGCCAAGATCGAGGTGCCCTACCGGGTGATCGACACGGCGGCCGGGGACCTCGGCGCGAGCGCGGCCCGCAAGTTCGACTGCGAGGCGTGGGTGCCGAGCCAGCAGACCTACCGCGAGCTGACCTCGACGTCGAACTGCACCACGTTCCAGGCGCGGCGGCTGAACACCCGCTACCGCGACGAGGACGGCCGCCCGCAGTTCGCCGCCACGCTCAACGGCACGCTGGCCACCACCCGGTGGATCGTCGCGATCCTGGAGAACCACCAGCAGCCGGACGGCTCGGTGCGGGTGCCCCAGGCGCTGCGCCCGTTCCTCGGCGGCCGCGAGGTCCTCGAACCCAAGTGATCACCCCGGCCGGGGCTGATTTCCAGGCGCGTCTCACGTGTCGTGTCGTGTTCGGTGCGTGCGGCCCCCGCGGAAATTACGGCCCCCTGCGGGAATTACGGTCGTCGTCCGGACTCCGTCCTACGCAAGTTCCATTGAAATCGGACCTTCGATTTCAATGGAACTTGCGAACCCCGCGACGCGCTCATGGGTCCTGACCAGTGGGTTCAGGCCGCCTTGGTGATCTCAGCGGCGAGGCCGCGATCGAGGGTCGCCCGAACCAGGGCGGCCGCCAGGCGGGCGAGCTCGTGCCCTTCGACGAGGCCCGCGAGCCGGTCCGGATCGGTGGGCAGGCCGAGCTTCTCCGCGCCCGCCAACGCCTTCTTGTCGAAGAACGGCCGGAGCTCGGGCCACACCAGCTGCACCTCGCGGCAGAAGATGTCCGCGCCCACCGGCCCGAGCCGGGGAAGTTCGGTGAGCTTCTCCTGCAGCAGGCCGATGTCCCCGTCGGCCTTCGCGCGCATCCGCCGGAGATCCCCGTGGTACCGGTCGATCAGCAGCTGCGCGCCCTTGCCGAGCGCCGTGGACGTGCTCTCGTCGTACCGCGCGTAGTGCCCGCGGTCGAGCGCGTCGACCCGCTGCTGCCAGGTCGCGTCGCACATCTTCTGCGGCGTCCCGAACTCGGCCAGTTCGCGCGCGGCCGATACCGCCAGCTCCGCCCTGATCCGGGTGGACATCAGCATCGACAGCACCAGCAACCGGTACAGCGGGGCGGGTTTGTTCGCCAACGAAATCCCGGCCTGGGCGGCATAGGTGGTGCCCGCCTCATCCAGCAGGAATTGCACGACGTTCTTCACCGACATCGCCACCACCTCCTGCCGGAAAGGCCTACCCGGCAGCTCCCGGGGGCACACCTGCGGTTGCGGCCCGGCTTACGGTGGGGCGTGTCCAACCCCCTGGTGGCGCGCAGGTCCTCGCGCTGGCCGGTCTCGGCGACCGGATCCGCCGGTTTTGCGCGACAACGACAACGAGGCGCCGACGGTCGACACCGACGGCCCGCCGCGAGAGAGCCGGGCGTGCCGCTGGGTGCTTGCGAGCAACCTGCGGTCACGAGTGCGGTCAGCGCGAACGACGAACGGCAGATCGGTGAATCGGCGAGTACGCCCCCATGTAGTGCTTTGCATGCCCCGTGCGATGCGTCGGCGCGTGCTCGGGTTTGTCACGGGGAGATCACAGTTCGGGCAGGACCTCCGAGGCGATCTCCTCGACAGTGGACTCCTTGCCCGCGTACGGCTCCTCGGGGCGTGGCCAATGCGTGATGACGTCGGTGAAACCGAGCTCCGCGGCCCGGCCGACCACGTCCCGGAAGTAGTCCACACTGGACATCGAGTAGGCCGGTGCGGCGTCCACCTGCAGGTACTTGTCGACATTCGCCGGGTCGCGGCCCTGTTCGGCGAGCACTTCGGCGAACCGCAGCGACAGCTCGGCGACCGACCGCCACCAGGTCTCCACGTCGTCGGCAGGCCGACCGGTGGTGACCCAGCCCTGGCCGTACTCCGCTGCCAACCGCATCGACCGCGGCCCGTTGGCGGCGATCACGAACGGCATCCGGGGCAGCTGCGCGCAGCCGGGCGCCCGGTGCGCTTGGACGGCCGTGTAGTACTCGCCGGAGTAGTCGGTGCAGTCTTGGGTGAGGATCTGGTCGAGCAGCTCGACGAACTCGGTGAACCGGTCGACGCGCTGCCCGGCGGTGAGTTCGGCGCGGCCCAGCACGTGCGCGTCGAAACCGATGCCGCCCGCGCCGATGCCGAGCGTGATGCGGCCGTCGGCGATGTCGTCCAGCGCGGTCAGCTCGCGCGCGAAGTGCGCGGGGTGCCGGAAGTTCGGCGACGCGACCAGGGTGCCCAGCCGGATCGTCGAGGTGAGCGTGGCGGCCGCGGTCAACGTCGGGACCGCGTCGAACCAGGTCTTGTCCGCCAGGGACCGCCAACCGAGGTGGTCGTAGGTCCAGGCGTGGGCGAAGCCGTACTCCTCGGCCATCCGCCACAGCGGCTCGGCAGCCCACCAACGGTGTTCGGGCAGAATCACGATCCCAACTCGCACGCCGTTGACCGTACTGGTCGAGCCCCGCCCTTATCGACCCGATCAGGTGATGCGGAACGTGGCGCGGGTCGCGTAACAGGGGCCCGGGCCTCCCGCGCGATGACCGGGACCGGGCAGGATGACTGGGTGCGCAAACCTGGCCTGGTGGCATCGGACGTGGATGGCACCCTGCTCGACCCGATGGAGCGGGTGAGCCCGCGAACCGCGCGGACGGTGCAGCGGGTGGTGGCGTCGGGCACGCCGTTCGTGCTGGCCACCGGGCGTCCGCCGCGCTGGATGCCGATGGTCGTCGCTGGGCTGGGCGTGTCCGGGATGGCGGTTTGCGCGAACGGTGCGGTGCTCTACGACGCGTCCGCCGACCGGGTGCTGCACAGCCACGTGATCGACCCGGTGCTGCTGCACGACGTGGCCCGCGAGCTGCGGCACGAGCTGCCGGGCTGCGCCTTCGCGGTGGAGCGGACCACCGACGGCGCGCGGGACCGGCCCCACGAGCAGTTCCTCGCCGAGGCCGATTTCCGCCGGGTGTGGCCGAATTCGGACATCCATGTGGCCGGCGCGGGCGAGCTGACCGGTAAGGCCGCGGTCAAGCTGCTGGTCCTGCACGAGCACATGACCAGCGCGGAGATGGCGGCGGCGGTCGGCGCGGTGCTCGGCTCGCAGCTCCAGCTGACCTACTCGACGACGGCCGGGCTGATCGAGCTGTCCGCGGCGGGCGTCGACAAGGCGACCGGCCTGGCGGCGGTGGCCGAGGAGCTGGGCGTGGACCAGGCCGACGTGATCGCCTTCGGCGACATGCCCAACGACGTCCCGATGCTGAAGTGGGCGGGCCACGGCGTGGCGATGCGCAACGCCCACCCGGAGGCCCTGGCGGTGGCGGACGAGGTCACGGCAACCAACGCCGAAGACGGCGTGGCGCACGTCCTCGACCGCTGGTGGTGACCGCCGTTTCGATTGAAACTGCGGTCAACCGGTCATGGCCGGTGGTCGCGTTGCATGGCTGTTGCGCGGGCCCGGATCTTGTCGAGCTGCTCGTAGCCGCGCTGCCCCGGACAGGCCGTCTTGCTCACGTCGCGGTGGCCGAAGATCGTCGGTAGCGGAACCACCGCGCCGGGCGGGAAGTGTGAGTTGTTCGCGGGCCCGGCGATCAGCTCGATGCGGCCGTCCGCGGGAACCCTGGCGGTGTTCAGCTTCCACGCGCTGATCGCCGCGACCGACTCGATGGTGGCGCCGGAAGGCGCGATGCGGTCGTAGTTGCCCATCATCGACACGCCGAACGTCCCGCCGTTGAAGCCCCGCGCGTGGCCGCCGATGATGTCGTCGCGCAGTCCGCCGGCGCGGCCTTCGAAGATCGTGCCGCACTTGTCGACCAGGGCGTGGTAGCCGATGTCGCCCCACTTCAGCTCGACGGCGTGGTAGCGGTAGATCGCCCGCACGATGTCGGCCGACCGGCCGCAGTCGTAGTCGTTGGTCCCGGCGGTGTGGTGCACCACGACCGCCTTCGTCTCGGTGCGCTCCGGCGGCCAGGTCATCTGGCTCTCGTCGGCGCCCCACTGCGCGCGGCCGACGACCGGCGGCTGCCCCGGGGCGCTCGACCGGGGTGGTGCGGCGGATGCGGAGCCCGGGTTGATCGCGACGAGTTCCAGCTCGCCGGTCACGTCAGCGCCCGCCCGGCTGGCCCGCACCTCGGCGGTGTCGGCGCGCTCGGTCCACAGCGGTTCGCTGCCCTGCGCCGCGTCGATCGCTTCCAGCTCCGACCACGGGCTCCAGCCGGCGGCGCTCCGGGTGCGCACCTCGACGCGGTCTGGCGCGGGGCCGCGCCAGGTGATGCCGACCAGGTCGAAAACCCCGCCGGGATGCACTTCCCGCGTTGCGTCGCGGTTCATCGGCGCGTCGCGCAACGCGACTCGGGTGCTGGTCGTCTCGGGGGTCTCCGCCGCGCTCGCACCGGGCAGTGCGGTCGCGGTGAGCAAGAGGACGATCGGGACGCTGAACCGGAGACGCATTGGCGATACCTCGCTTCCGCGACGGCGATCGGGGCCGGCCTACGTGAGGCGAGTATCCGGTGGGTCCGGATCCTCCGCTGGTCAGCTGCTCTGTCCGAGTGACCACGACCCGGCGTCCCCTGTGGACGATTCCCGCGATTTCAATGGAAATCAGAGGTCCGGTTTCCATTGAAATCGCAGAACACCGGTGTGTCGGCCCGCGACACACCGGAGGATGTGGACAACTTCTACGATTTCAATGGAAATCGTCGGTTCGATTTCAATGGAAGTTGCGGGGTGCCTGGACCCCGGAAGCGGATGTAGGCGACCGCCGCCGCGATCAGGAAGCCGATGCCGATCAGCGTGTAGGCGTTGCCGACGACCTGCTGCGAGAACGTCCAGTCCAGCTCGCGGTCCTCGGTGTTCGGCAGGTACCACTGCGGGCCGGCGAGGACCGTCAGCGCGCACAACCCGACGGTCAGCAGCACGCCGTACCAGCGGTGCCGCAACGACATGGCGAACAGCAGCGCGAGCGTCGGCCCGGCCCAGACCCAGTGGTGCGACCAGGAGATCGGCGACACCAGCAGCACCAGCACGGCGTTGAGCATCAGCGCCAGCGGCGCGTTCGCCATCCGCAGCGCGTATCGCATGCCGAGCACCGCGAGCGCCAGCAGCAGCACCGAACCGAGGACCCACAGCGAGTTCAGCTCGAACCCGGTCAGCGACTGCTTCGCCAGCAGGCTGCGCAACGTGAGGTTGCCGGCGTAGACGGTGCCGAAGGAGTCCCCGGTGGACAGCATCTTGTCCAGCCACCAGTCCGCCGCGTCCTTCGGCGCGGCGATCAGCCCGATCAGCACGGTGGCGGCGAACGTCAGGCCCGTCACGGCCATCGCGCGGTAGTCCCGGCGCAGCAGGAACAGCAGCAGGAACCCGAGCGGCGTCAGCTTGATCGCCGCCGCGATGCCCACCAGCAACCCGCGCGGCCACCTGGTGCGCGGCAGCAGGCAGTCGGCCGCGACCAGCGCCATCAGCACCAGGTTGATCTGACCGTAGTTGATCGTCTCGCGGGCCGGCTCGATCAGCGTGAACCACGGCATCAGCACCGCGGTGGCCACCGCCACCAGCCCGGCGCGCGGCGCGAGGTAGTCCGACGAGCGGGCCAGCGAGTAGGCAGTGACGAGGATCGCGATGTGCGACAGCACTGCCACCAGCACGACCGCGCCGTCCACCGACAGCCAGGTCAGCGGGATGAACAGCAGCGCCGCGAACGGCGGGTAGATGAACGGCAGCGTGCCGGAGTCCGGGCTCTCCGGCGTCAGGTCGTCGCCGTACACCTGGTAACCGTTCAGCCACGCCCGCGCACCGAGCCGGTAGATCTCGGTGTCCATGTAGCCGCGGGTGTCGATCCAGTGCACGAACCAGATCGCGAATATCTCGATCACGACCGCCGCGACCAGCAGGAACCGCCCATCACGCGCGCGTGCCAAGCCGATGCTCACCATCCCAGGATCAGGCCCCGCTACCGCGCCGGTCACCGGCCCGCGGCGGCTGCGGGGCGAGTCGACGCCGCGCGCGATGCTACCCGCGGCACGACTCGCCGGTCGCGTCGCCTGACGGGTAATAACAGCCGCGAATAGCTGCGGACGGTACTCGCGGAATCATCGATTGTATGAAGAAAGTCCTGATCAAGGGTGGGAAGGCCGCTGAGCGAGGCGATATCGACACGCCACGTAGCTATGCGTAGCGGCGAACGTCAACGCGGTTTCGGGCCGGTGGTTTGCCCCCGCTACCCTCGACGGCTGTGAGCTTCGCAGGCTATGACCTGATCGTTGTTGGTTCCGGATTCTTCGGCCTCACGATCGCAGAGCGCGCCGCCACCCAGCTGGACAAGCGGGTGCTGGTGCTGGACCGACGTGACCACATCGGGGGCAACGCCTACTCGGAGGCGGAGCCCGAGACGGGTATCGAGGTGCACCGCTACGGCGCCCACCTCTTCCACACCTCGAACAAACGGGTCTGGGACTACGTGAACCAGTTCACCGAGTTCACGGACTATCGGCACCGGGTGTTCACCAAGTACCAGGGGCAGATTTACTCGCTCCCGATGAACTTGGGCTTGTTGTGCCAGTTCTTCGGCCGCTCGTTCACCCCGGACGAGGCGAAGGCGCTGGTCGCCGAGCAGGCGTCCGAGATCAACACCGCGGACGCGCAGAACCTGGAGGAGAAGGCCATCTCGCTGATCGGCCGCCCGCTGTACGAGGCGTTCATGCGCGGGTACACGGCCAAGCAGTGGCAGACCGACCCCAAGGAACTGCCCGCGGCCGTCATCAGCCGCCTGCCGGTCCGCTACAACTTCAACAACCGGTACTTCAACGACAGCTTCGAGGGCCTGCCGGTCGACGGCTACACGGCCTGGCTGCAGAAGATGGCCTATCACCCGAACATCGAGGTCCGGCTGAGTACCGACTTCTTCGACGTGCGCGCCGAGCTGCCGGCCGACGTTCCGGTCGTCTACACCGGCCCGCTGGACCGCTACTTCGACTTCGTCGAGGGCGAGCTGGGTTGGCGCACCCTGGACTTCGAGACCGAGGTCGTGCAGACCGAGGACTTCCAGGGCACGTCGGTGATGAACTACGCCGACGAGGACGTCGCGTACACCCGGATCCACGAGTTCCGGCACTTCCACCCGGAGCGCGACTACTACCCGAAGGACAAGACGGTCATCGTCCGCGAGTACTCGCGGGCCGCGGAAAGCGGCGACGAACCGTACTACCCGATCAACACCCCGGCGGACCGGCAGAAGCTGGAGGCCTACCGCGAGCTGGCCAAGAAAGAGGCCAAGGAGCGCAAGGTCGTCTTCGGCGGACGGCTCGGGACCTACAAGTACCTGGACATGCACATGGCCATCGGTTCGGCGCTGAGCATGTTCGACAACAAGATCGCCCCTTACTTCACCGAGGGTCGTTCGCTGGACGGCTCGCTGGAGGACTGACGTGACCGACCGGACCCCCCGAGAGGACCGTGCTGCCGCCGCGGGCGAGAGCAAGCTCAGCGACGTGACATCGGTGCGCTCCGGAACCGCCGACGTGGCGCCCGAGCAGGTGCTGCAGCGCGTCGTGTTCCCGCGCAGCGAGGACCCGCTGGACGTGCGTCCGCTGTACATCGACGAGCCCGCGGCGCTGGACAGCTCCGCGACGGTCGTGTCGCGGCGCCGCCTGCTGGTGCCCTCGCACCGCAAGATCTCCCTGGCGTCCTACTTCAACGCCTTCCCGGCCAGCTACTGGAAGCGTTGGACAAAGGTCGACGAGGTCGTGCTGCGGCTGAAGGTGAAGGGGGCCGGTCGGCTCGACGTCTACCGCTCGAAGGCCAACGGCGACAGCGTCCACCTGGAGGGCACCCCGGTGGCCAGCGACGACTGGAAGTCGCTGGAGTTCCGGGTGTCGCTGACACCGTTCGAGGACGGCGGGTGGATCTGGTTCGACCTGTTCACCAACGACGTCCCGCTGGAGATCGATGAGGCGGCGTGGACCACCGACGTCCCGCTGCCCAAGCAGAAGGTGCTGATCGGCACCACCACGATCCGGCCCGCCGACTGCGTGCTCGCGCTGCAGACACTGGGCGAGGACCCGCAGGTGATGGACGTCGTCGAGCGGGTCGTGGTGGCAGACCAGGGCCCGCAGAAGATCCGCGACACCCAGGGCTTCGACGAGGCCGCCCGGCGGATCGGCGACAAGCTGCACGTGATCGAGCAGGACAACCTCGGCGGCTCCGGCGGCTTCACCCGGGTCATGTACGAGGGCGTCCACAACTCAGACGCCGCGCAGGTCATGGTCATCGACGACGACATCGCACTGGAGCCGGACGGCGTGCTGCGGGCGAACGCGTTCGCGCGCGCCGCCTCGAACCCGGTGATCGTCGGCGGCCAGATGCTGAACCTGCAGGCCCGTTCGCGGCTGCACACCATGGGTGAGGTCGTCGACCTCGCCAATGGCATCTGGCGGGCCGCGCCGGGCGCGGTCACCAACCACGATTTCGCCAAGAAGCCGCTGCGCAAGACCACCAAGCTGCACCAGCGCATCCACTCCACCTACAACGGCTGGTGGATGTGCCTGTTCCCGCGCGAGGTCATCGAACGCACCGGGTTGCCGCTGCCGCTGTTCATCAAGCACGACGACTCGGAGTACTCGCTGCGAGCGGGCGGGCACGGGTTCCCGACGGTAACGCTGCCGGGCGCGGCGATCTGGCACATGCCGTGGACCGACAAGAACGACGCCACGGACTGGACTTCGTACTTCCACACGCGCAACCGGCTGATCCTGGCCGCGCTGCACAGCCCGGAGGAAGTCAAGACCAACATCGTCAAGCAGGGCCTCAAGCTCACGCTCCGGCACCTGCTGTCGATGGAGTACTCGACGGTCGCGGTGCAGCAGAAGGCGATCGAGGACTTCATGGCGGGCCCGGAGGGGTTGTTCGACAGCCTCCGCTCGGCGCTGCCGGAGGTCCGCGAGCTGCGCAAGGACTACGACGATGCCAAGACGCTGCCGTCGGCCCGCGAGTTCCCGCCGCCGTCGGCGGACCCGATCATGGCCGAGGGCCTGCTCAAGCCGCCGGTGAACCCGGCGGTGATCGCGGCCCGCGCATCGAAGGCGCTGCTGCACAACCTCAAGGAGCCGACGAAGTCGGCCACCGACCGGCCCCAGTTGAACGTGCCCGCCGCCAGCGCACGGTGGTTCCTGCTGGGCAACCTGGACAGCGCGACCGTGTCGAACGCCGACGGCAGCGGGGTGGCGTTCCGGCGCCGTGACCCGGAGGAGTTCCGCCGACTCGGGATGCGCGCGCTGGCGAACTACAAGCGGCTGGCGCGGGAGTGGGGGCGGCTGCGGTCCGCCTACCGCGACGCGTTGCCCGAGCTGACCAGTGCGGAGTCCTGGAAACAGGTCTTCGACCAGAAGTGACCCCGACACCCGGAGACGATGTGGCAGAGCTGACGACGGCGACCGCCCCCGAAGAACCGGCCGCCGCACCCACCGACGAGGCACGGGCAGCGGTCACCCCCGAGACCGTCGCGCTGCGCAAGGTGCAGGGCGCGCTGGCGAAGCCGGCGGTGGTCAAGGCCGCCCAGGCGATGTCGCTGTTCGGCGAGCACGCCGGCGGCTGGCTGGCCATCGGCGCGGTCGGCGCGCTGGTGGACCGCAAGCGCCGCGGCGAGTGGCTGACCGCCGCCGTCGGGGTTGCCGCCGCGCACGCGGCGTCGATCGCGGTCAAGCGCGTGGTGCGCCGCCGCCGCCCCGCCGACCCCGAGGTCCAGGTGCTGGTGGGCACGCCGAGCAAGCTGAGCTTCCCGTCCTCGCACGCGACGTCCACGACGGCCGCCGCGGTGCTCTACGGCGGGTTGACGGGCAAGAAGCTGACCCCGGCGCTGGTGCCGCCGATGATGGTCAGCCGGCTTGTCCTGGGGGTTCATTATCCGAGCGATGTGGTCGCCGGTTCGGCGCTCGGCGGTGCCGTGGCGTGGGGCGTGCGGCGATTCATGAGACGGCGGAGGAACCGTGGCTGACAAGAACGAAACCGAGGTCGACACCGGGAAGCCCGACGCCCCGGCCGAGGCCGACGCGGAAGGCAGCAACGGTGCCCAGGTCGGCGACGCGGTGCTGACCGGCACCGACAAGTCCGACGAGCCCGACAAGTCCGACGAGTCCGGCGACGAGGCGAAGTCCGGCGAAACCGCGCAGGAGAAGCGGGTCGAGATCGAGGCGGACGCGGAAGGCACCATCGGCGCAGAGTTCGGCGACGAGGCGCTTGAGGTGTCGTCGGCCAAGTCCGACGACATCAAGGACAAGTCCTCGGACGCCTACCACGCGAAGGTGACCGCCAAGGCGGGCACCACGGCGGGCCTGGTCTCCGGCCTGGTCAAGGAGCTGCGCCCCAAGCAGTGGGTGAAGAACGTCCTGGTCCTGGCCGTTCCGTTCGCGGCGGGCGAGATCCTGAACCCGGGCATCCTGGGACACGCGGTGATCGCGTTCCTCGTGTTCTCGATGGCCGCGTCCGGCATCTACTTCGTCAACGACGCGATCGACGTCGAGGCCGACCGCCAGCACCCGACGAAGCGGAACCGCCCGATCGCCGCCGGCCTGATCCCGGTGCCGATCGCGTACGCGGTGTGCGTGCTGCTGCTGGGCGGTTCGCTGGTGATCTCGGCCCTGACCAGCACGCCGCTGCTGATCGTGATGGCGGTCTACATCCTGGTGCAGCTGGGCTACTGCTTCGGCCTGAAGCACCAGCCGGTGATCGACCTGTGCATCGTGGCGTCCGGCTTCCTGCTGCGCGCCATCGCCGGTGGTGCCGCCGCGAACCTGGTCATCACGCAGTGGTTCTACCTGATCGTGGCGTTCGGCTCGCTGTTCATGGTGGCGGGCAAGCGCTACGCGGAGGTCAAGCTGGCGATGGAGACCGGCGCGAAGATCCGCAAGTCGCTGAAGGCGTACTCGCCGTCCTACCTGCGGTTCGTGTGGGCGATCGCGGCGGCCATCACGATCATGTGCTACGCGCTGTGGGCGTACGACATCCGGGAGTTCGAGTCGTCCCGCTGGGGCCTGATCTCGATCATCCCGATGGTGGTGGCGATCCTGCGGTACGCGGTGGACATCGACAAGGGCGTGGCGGGCGAGCCGGAGGAAGTGGTCCTGAAGGACAAGGTCCTGATGGTCCTCGGCGTGATTCTCGCCGGCTGCCTGTTCCTGGCGTTCTACCTGTAAGTCCGAACCAACGGCGCCCCCGACCGAACCAGGCCGGGGGCGCCGTTGCATTTACGCTGCACAGCGTCACTGTTGGGGGAGTAGGGCACAATTGGTCGCGTACTGGTACCTCGCCTGAGGAGGGATGAGCGCTGTGGCGTGGCCGGACCACCTGCTGTCCCTGGAAGACTGGGCCGAGCTTCCCGAGGACAACAGCCACCGCGTTGAACTCGTCGAAGGGACCCTCCACGTGAGTCCTCGGCCGGTGTCCGATCACCAGTGGGCGCTGAAGAAGCTGACGCGGCAGCTAGACGATCAGGTACCCCAGGACTTGGTCGTGCTGCCCGAGGTCGAAGTCGTTCTGTTCGATGAATGGCCGAGCACCATTCGCATCCCTGACCTCGTTGTCGTATCGGTTGAAGCGGCCAGGAAGAGTCCTGCCCGCTATCGTGCCGCCGATGTGCGGCTGGCGGTCGAGATTGTGTCGCCTGGCTCGGTGCGAACCGACCGAGTGACGAAGTTCGGCGAGTACGCCGAAGCTGGTATCGGCAATTATTGGATTGTTGATCTGAGCAAACCTGTCAGCGTCGCCGCATACACCCTCAAGGACGACGGCCATTACGTGGTCGTCGGGGAGGAGAGCGCTGTCGCTGTGACGCTGTCGCTGCCTGCACCGTTCGTCGTCGATCCGGCCACGTTGTTGCCGGAATGGGCCTGAGCTGGATGCACGTTGCCGCGGCGAGGTCCGGGGTGTTCATTCCCCGGTCATTCGGAGCGGCGGATCCAGCGGGGTCGGCTGGCGATGTTCCACACGGTCGACACCCGCCAGTACCGCGACGACCAGGTCGGCGGCGACAAGTTCTCGACCCAGGACCCGGCTCGGCTGGACCACGGCTGGACCCGAAGCGCAGCCTCACGGGCGCGGAGCAGGAGCGCTGGCTGCTGCAGGACCTGCGCAGCTCCAACGCCAAGTGGGCGCACCCGATCGGCCGCATCGGACGCCCCGGGGAAGTCGCCGAGACCGTCGCATTCCTCGTCTCCGACGCCGCGAGCATCATCACCGGCGCGGGATCCGCCGCCCGTCACCCGGGCTGGCGCCAATTTCCCCAATCAACCCCGGTCGAGGTTGAGGCGGTTGGTCACTTCGTGGGCCATCGCTATCGCGTAGGACTGGCCCCTGTCCTGCGGGTAGATCTGGGACATCGTCGCCAGGGTCACGCCGGGCATCGCCGTGTGGTGGCCGGGGATCAGGGACCGGTACTGCGGCGTCACGATCGGTTGGGCGAAGCCCGCCTTGGAGAAGTGCCAGTCGAGGATCCAGGACCGGTCGAAGTCCGGGTTCAGCTTGCGCAGCCAGGGGATGTAGCGCTCCAGCAGTTCGGCCGGATCGGTGGTGAACCGCCAGTCCTCGCGCGGCACGTAGTTGCCGACGTAGACGATGTGCCGCCCGCCGTACTCGCTGCGGTCGACCATGTTGGTGTGCTCGACGACCGCCAGGAACGGAAACGCCGGGTCGTTGATGTTCAGCCAGTAGTGCGGGATGACGCTGCGGTCGCACTCCAGGACGAAGCAGGTCGCGCCGAGGTACTGGTTCTGCCACAGCACGTGGTCCGATGCGATCCCGGCGGCCTTCGCGAACACCGGTTGCGGCACGGTCACGATCAGCCTGTCGAACTCGTAGCTGCTGCCGTCCCCGGCGCCCACCAGCACCGTCGCGCCGGGCTGGCGGATCGACTCGACCGGCTTGTCGAACTCCACCTTCCCGCCGCGTTCGGTCACCGCGTCCAGCAGCGCCCGGTACACCTGCTCGAAACCGCCGTGCACGTAACCGAGTTCGAAGGTCCGGTAGTGGATCCGCGCCCACAACCAGGCCATCGAGATCTGCTCGGCGTGGGCGCCGAACTTGCCGGTCAGCAGCGGCTCCCAGATCGTCTCGGTGACGCGCGGTCCGGCCCAACGGCGCATCCAGTCCAGCGCCCGCACCGAGTTGAACCGCTGTCCATTTCGGACGAACTTAAGCACCGCCGCCGACGCCCCGAAGCGGAACCGGTCCAGCAGCGAGAACTTCGGGAACCGCAGCATCTCCTGCGGCGTGCCGAAGTCGTGCAGCTCCCCGTCGATGTACACGCCGGTGCTGGGCTTGTGGAACCGCAGCAGGTGCCCGAGGCCGAGCTCCTCGACCAGCTCGATCATCGCCCGGTCGGTGCGGAAGCTGTGGTGGTAGAAGCGCTCCAGCGGCGTCCCGCCGACCTCGATCGACGCCGCCAGCCCGCCCAGTTCCGCGGACGCCTCCAGCACCGTCACGTCGTGCCCGGCCTTCACCGTGTCGAACGCCGCAGTCAAACCGGTCGCGCCCGCCCCGACGACGCCTACTCTCATCCGAAGCTCCACTTCGTGTTGATCGAGTACTGGAAGATCAGCACCACCGGCAGCGAACCGGCCTTGACCAGGTTCGGGTCGATGCCCAGCCAGCCGGAGAACACCTGCAGCAGCACGAACGCCCACGCGATCCCGGCCACGCCGACGGCGTAGAACCGCAGGAACCGCACCAGGATCCGGTCTCGCTTGCGGAAGTTGAACAGCGTGTTGAGCACGAAGTTGTTGGTGATCCCGGCCGTCGTGCTGATCGCGTTCGCGGGCTGCTCGTGCAGCCCGACCGCGTTGAACAGCAGCAGGAACAGCAGGTAGTCCAGCAGCACGCCGCTGGCGCCGATCAACGCGTAGCGCAGCAGCGACCGGCTGATCAGCCGGTCGCTGCCGCCGATCGGTTCAGTCTTCGTCATGCGAGATCACGTTCCGCACTATGTAGAGGGGGCGCTGCTGCACCTCGTGGTAGATCCGGCCGACGTAGCTGCCGATGACCCCCAGCGACAGCATCTGCAGCCCGCCCAGGAACAGCATCGCGACCATCAGCATGGTCCACCCGGAGACCGTGATCGAGGGGAAGAACAGCCGCAGCGTCACCGAGTAGATGATGCCGAGCATCGCCAGGCCCAGCGTGATGAACCCGATCCGGGTGATCAGCTTCAGCGGCACGGTGGAGAAGCCGGTGACCCCGTCGGCGGCCAGTCGCATCATCTTCCGCATCGGGTACTTGGTCTCGCCGGCCATCCGCTCGTCGCGGTCGAAGAGCACCTCGCGCTGCTCGAACCCCATCGAGGCGACCATGCCCCGGATGAACCGGCTGCGTTCCCGGAAGCCCCGCAGCTCCTCGGCGGCGCGCCGGTCGAGCAGCCGGAAGTCGCCGGTGTCCACCGGGATGTCCACCTCGGCGCAGCGCCGCAGCACCCGGTAGTAGGTGTGCGCGGTGGCGCGCTTGAACGGGGTGTCGCGGCGGGTGCGCCGCCGGGCGGACACGATCTCCGCACCGGACAGCCAAGTGTCGATCAGCTCCAGGCTGACCCGCGGCGGGTCCTGCAGGTCGGTGTCCATCACGATCACCGCGTCGCCCTGCGCGTGGTCCAGCCCGGCGGTGATGGCGATCTGGTGGCCGAAGTTGCGGGCGAAGTCCACCACCCGCACGCGCGGGTCGTTCTTGGCCAGGTCCTGCAGGACGTCCAGCGATCCGTCCGCGGAGCCGTCGTTGACGTAGATGAACTCGTAGTCGAATTCGGGGCGAGTGGCCGTGGTCTCGACGAGCTCCTCGTGGAACCGGCGGATGCCCGCCACCTCGTTGTAGACCGGCAGCACGTAGGAGATCAGCGCGCCCTCGCGGGTGGCCTGCCGCTGATGCGGCACCGGAATCCGGACCTGTTGGCGCATCGTGTCGGCCATGGTCACTCCCCTCGCCATCCCCACCGTGGAACAGGAACGCTCTGCACGCCGAAGTCGTTGCCCGGCATCGGGTAATCCACCACGATCAGGTGGCCCCACTCGGCGTAGCCGGGGTTTTCCCGGTCCCCCCACCAGCCGCGTGGACATCTCCTCCCAGATGCCGGTCTCGCGTGCTCCGCCGATGCTCCGCTCGTCGGCGGCGGTCCCGCCGAATCCCAGGCCCGCAGGCAGGTTGCCCAGGTACGCGGGCGGTTCCGCCAGGTATCTGGCCATCGGCGAGGTGTCGGGGTGATGACCATGTGGTCGGCGAGGCCGCAGCTGCCGAGGCCCCCGTACTGAGAGTGCGGGAATTGTGCTTTTCAGCGAATGTCTACGCCGCTGCGAACACGGCCAGCGGGTGCACAGCAATCCGACCACCGCGGCGGTCGGAGGCTGGCCGGCGTGCACGGACAGCGATCAACACCACACCCGCTGTCAGGGTAGCGGCTCCGATCCCGATCAGCACGCCAAATTTGTGCGTCCATTCGGAGGGTGTCGCGATCACCGTTGCGGGTCCTCAGACATCGTCTGGCGAGCACAGTTCCGACGCGGCGAATGGAAACAGCCGCCTGTAAAACCTCAACCTGCGGTCAGTGCGCCTCGAACGGGTAGGCGGGGTCGCCGTCGGCGCCGCCGATACGTTCGCGGTGCCGCGTCGTCGCGTAGGCGTCGCGGTCGATCGGGTAGCGGACGTAGTAGAGGTGGCCCCAGGTGTTGCCGGGGGCGTGGCGCAGGCGGGTGGGGAGCTCGAGCTGCTGGGACAGCATCGGCACCCCGGCGAACACGCCGCCCATGTCGGGCTCGAACGCCATCGAGCCCTCGCCGGCGGGCGGTGTGATCAGCATCCGAGGGCTGGTCGCGACGCCGTGCGACACCTGCGGGTAGTTGAAGAGGCAGGGGAAGACGAAGCTCATCGGCCAGTCGATCAGCGCCGGTTCCCGCTCTTCGAGCGCCTGCCGCAGCGGCACCACGTCCCGGACTGCGGGGCCGCTGACGGTCAGCCACCCCTGGTCGTCGCTGGTGCGGTCCTCGGCGCGCACCCGCACCCGCTCGGCCCCGGCCGGGATCTCGCCGGGCTCGACCGTGAGCAGCCGCCAACCGCGGAAGTTCCGCCAGTCGATCGGCCGGCCGTGACGCGGGTCGTCGAACGGCAGATCCGTCGGCGGTGGATCACGCAGCTCGCGCGTCGCCACCTGCCGCCCGCCGGCCGTGCCGAACTCCAGGGCCAGCGAGTTGCCCTGCTCGGGCCGACCCGAGACCCACAGCGACAGCGTCTGGTCGCCGGTGAGGCCGGGCAGGCCGAACCAGGCTGAGGTCAGCGAGCCGGTCGTCTGCGGTCCGCCCGTCGTGCTGGTCCAGGCGAACTGGCTCGCCGACGTCGACGCCACCTCGCCCTCGGGTGCCTTCGGGTCGTCGGGCTTCTTCGCCTGCAACGGCTCGCCCGAGCGCTCTTCGCGCAGGTCGGGCTCCTGCGGCGGCGCGCCACCCGCGGTGAAGCCGTCGAGTTCGGCGGTCCCGGCCACCGGCATCAGCCGCTCGGCGATCGGCAGCGTCTCGATCTCGCTCTCCAACCCGCAGCTGTTGGCCCGGATGCTCTGCCAGTTCATCCGGGCGATGGAGAAGCGGTCGCCCATCGTCTGCGGCGCGGCGATGAAAGATCCGATCAGCACCGCCATCGACGCCAGCGCCGCCAACCCCAGCACCGACGACGGCATGACCGTCCACATGAGACCGCCGGGGCCGGGCTGCTTCGACAGCTTCGTGCGCACCCGGACGAAGCCGAAGGTGAGCACGCCGACCGCCGCACCCGTCGCGAGCCACAGCGCCGGGTTGTCCATCGGCAGGTCGGGCCGGACGGGCATGTCGGACCACGGCATCGCCAGGTTCGATTGCGACGGCCAGGCGTTCGGTCCCATGAACGCCAGGCCCGCGGCCACCGACGCGGCGATCCCACCGAACACGCCGACCAGCCGCGCTTCCCGCTTGGCGTGGTCGAGCCGGCCGACCCGCCCCAGCAGCACGACCGTCACCGCGAGCAGCGCGGAGCCGACCCCGGCGAACGCCCCGAAGTGGTGCGTCCACTTCGACGGCGTCAACCACATCGCCACCAAGACAGCGGCTACGGCGCCGAGCAGCATCGGCAGGTCGGTCAGCCCAGTCCACCGGTGCATCTGCCGCATCGCGCACGCCGCAGCGATCAGCACGGCCGTCACGACGAGGAACACCACCATCCGCTTGCCGGCGGCGCCCCACATGCCCGTGCCGAGCAGGTTCGCGTACCGGTCGAACTCCTGGTACCAGCCGAGGCTGGGCCCGAACTCGTCGTGGATCGCGGTCGCCTGCCGGACTCCGCCCAGCGTCGAGTCGGCGAACATCGCCACCACGCCGACCGATCCCACGCAGCCGAGCAGCACGACGCGCATGGGCCCGCTGATCCAACGCGGCAGCGCGCCGCGCTCCACCAGCACCCGGCCGATGCGCGGCGCGAACACGAGCACGGTGATCAGCGCGCTGACGCCGGTCGGCGTGACCGCCACCGTCAGCCCGGCGATTAGCGCGGCGACGCCGAGCCAGAAGTGCGCTGCCCGCGTCCGGGACATCTTCAGCAGGGCCGCGACCAGCGCGGACGTACCGAGCGCGACGAACGGCTCCGGCCGGATGCCCAACCCGAACGGCAGCCAGCAGGCCAGGAAGAACACCGCCGCGAGCAGGTGCAGCGGCAGGCGCCGGGTGCCCCGGCACACCGGCGCGACGATGCCGCGGCTGACGACGATCCAGGTCAGCAGCCCGGCGATCGTGCTGGGCACGCGCAGCCAGGCGGGCGCGAGGCTGTCCGCCGAAACCCACCGCATCAGGTGCTGGACCAGTGTGAACGGGGTTTCGGAGGCGTTGAACCAGCGGTAGTAGTTGCCGATGTCGCCGGCCTCGTCGTAGTTGCGCACGGTCATCATTGCGAAGCCGTCGTCGTCCGTGAGCGGCCCGATGACCAGCCATCCCGCCAGTACCGCGGCGACCGCGGCATCGACCGGCAGGAGCAGCGGACGCAGGCGGATCGCGCCGAATACCGGTGGGGCGTGGACGAACAGCAGGACCAGCGACACGAGCGCGAGCACCAGCGCGGCCGTGATCAGGGTGGTCTTGCTGTCGGTCGGCGAGGTGTCGAACCAGGAGAAGGTGCGGGCGGTCACCGACATCCCGGCCAGCTGCGCGGTTTCGAGATCGGTGGCGAAGGTGAAGATCTCCGGCGCGGCCACCCCGGGCAGCACGATCGGCGGTCGGCCGCCCGGGGTCACCACGGATTGCCCGGAGTCCGCGTGGATCGCCAGGTCGCAGGTGCCGGGCGGCAGCGGCACTTGGTGCTGGCCGAGCACGAGCTCGGGTTTCCCGTCGCGGGTGGCTAGAACCAGGCCTTCGCGGGCGCTACCCGGCGGCAGGGTGGTCAGGACCGTGGTCCGCTCCGGCCGGTCGAGGGCGGCGCGCAGCACCGGACACGGCACGGACGCGTCGAACGAAGCTGGGCGGTAGGGCGCGAAGAACGCGGTCGTGGACTCGGCACCTGTCCAGCTGACCTCGGTGCGGTCCACCCAGACCGGTGCCAGCGGAAGGGCGAGCGCGCAGCCGAGCCCGACGATGCCGACGCAGCACGCCAGCAGGTGCACCAGCCATTGGCCGAGCCGGGACCGCTTGGGGCGGTCGGCTTCGACGGGCCGCGGTTCGGCCGGCGGATCGAGTTGCGCCGAGCTGCTCCAGTACTTCACCGCGCTCCTCGTAGATCGGAAATGCGTCGCCGGTCATCCTGACGAAACCTGCTCTCGCCGCTGGTGGTGGCGCGCCGAATTCGTCCAGCCGATTGACGATCTGCGTCCCGCGCAGGTTGCCCGCGCGCAGGCAACGTCCAGGGCCGGTTCGGCGTGCATGTGTCGAGCAGACGGGAGTGGCAGGTGGATGTTGCCGAGATCGTGGTGGAACGGCCGGAGCGGGCGCGGGTCAGGGTGCCGGTCTGGCCGCTGGTGGTAGGCGTCGTGTCCGGCGCGGTGTTGTGGGTCGTCCACGGTGCCCTGATCGACGACAGCTACATAACCCTGAGCTACGCCCGGAATCTGGCGTTCCACGGCCATTGGGGGCTGATCGGCGCCGAGGTCTCGAACTCCGCGACCGCCCCGCTGAACGTCCTGGTGCTCGCCGCGGCCATCGAGGTGGTGCGGGAGCCGGTGGTGGCGCTGGGAGTGGTGTTCGTGCTGGCCAACGTCGCGCTCTCGGCGTTCCTCGGCAGCGCGGCGCGGACCAGCGGATTCCCCGGTTGGATCGGGTCGCTGGGAGCGCTGCTGGTCGCGGCGAACCCGCTGGTGCTGTCCACGGTGGGGCTGGAGATGACGCTGGCCTCGGCCCTTCTCGGTCTGCTGCTGCTGGCGGCGGTGCGGCGCCGACCGGTGCTGTTCGGCCTCGCCGCCGGATTGCTGGCCCTGACGAGGCTGGATCTCGGCGTGTTCGTGCTGGTGGTGCTGATCGGCCTGCCGAGCCTGTGGCGCGGCTGGTGGCGCTGGCTGCTGACGGCCGCCGCGGTCGCGTTGCCGTGGTTCACCTTCAGCTGGTTTTACTTCGGATCGGCGGTCCCGGACACGCTGGTGATCAAGCAGTTGCAGAAGTCCTGGGGCGACTGGGACTTCAGCAACGGGCTGGAGCTCTACCACGAGGCTTTCCCGACAGCGGTGGTGGTTTCGCTGATCCCGGCGGTGCTCGGCCTGACGTGCCTGCCGGTCGTGTGCGCGCTGCGGGTGTTCCGCCGCGCCGCACTGCTTTGGCCTTGGGCGCTGATCGGTCTCGGCGCCGTCGCGCACTACTACGTCTACACGCGCCTCGGGGTTCCGCCGTACCACTGGTACTACGCGCCGAGCCTGATCGGCTTGTCATTGCTGCTCATCGGCGTTCTCGGCGCGGTCCGGTGGCCCTTCGCGGCTGTGGTGGGGTGTGCGGTGTTCGCCGCGCAGGCGTGGTTCAGCGGGCAGCAAGGGCTGCCGTGGCGCGAAGCGGCGATCACGACGAACTGGGCGACCCCGGCCGACTACGCGCGCATCGGCGCCGAACTCGGACGGATCGTCGGCGACCGCACCGTTTCCAGCCCAGGCGAAATCGGCGCGCTCGCGTACTACTGCGACTGCGCGATCGTCGACGGGTTCTCGGACCGCGGCTACCTGGCGCCCCAGATCGAGCAGCGCCTGGCCGACGCGACCCCGTTCGTCCGCGCGTTGCTGGAGTTCAACTACCGCCACTTCACCCCGACCGAACCGCGCCCGATCGAGGTCGTCCTCCGCCGCGAGCCCGGCCCCGGCCCGGACCCGCTCTGGGACATCGCCTCGACCTGGGCGGAACCCGCCCACCTGGTCCTGGAACCCGTTCCGGCCGGTCGAGTCCCGTGAGCCATAGAGCCTGTTCCAGGCTCGTCCTGCGTGGAGGGCGCTGGGTAGCGCCCCCTACGGGAATTACGGCCCCCTACGGGAATTACGGTCGTCGTCTGGACTCCGTCCTACGCAATTTCCATTGAAATCGCACCTTCGATTTCAATGGAAATTGCGGCCTCCCGCCGAGGGCCGAGACACAAGCAAGTTCTACCGCAGCTTGCGGGTGCCCGGTGAACTGGCCGCCACCGGGCAACCGTGCATTAGCCGAGCTCAGTTCTTCGGGAAGTCCACCACCGCACCGGTGTCGCGGTGCCATTCGACGAAGCCGCGCTCGAATTCGCTCGCCCGACCCTGCGGGATGTCGTACTCGCCGGTCACCGGATAACCCAGGTAGGAGCGTTCCCACCCCAGCTGCGACCAGCGGGCGCGGATTCCGCCGTACACCTCGTGCGCGCCGGTCTGCGGTGTCCAGTAGATCGACGCCCCGCCGGTGCCGGTGAAGTGGTTGTACCGGCCTCGCCCGTCCGGCGTGCCCAGCTCGTCCGTGGTCGGGTAGCCGAGGATGCCGGTGGGGCCGCCCAGTTCGACGTAGCGCTGCGCGATCACGCCCTGCAGCGAGTGCGCCCCGGTCTGCGGGCTCCACACGATCCCGGCGAGCAGCCGCCCGTCACCCGAGAACTCGTTGTACCTGCCGACGCCGTCCCCGGCGTCCAGTTCGTCGCTGATCGGGTAGCCCAGGGGGCCGCGCTCCCAACCGGTTGCGGCCCACTTGTCCCGGATCGCGCCCTTGACCGAGGCGACCCCGAATTCGCTCCAGTAGATCGAGGCGCCGTGGCCCTGCGGCGTGACGAAATGGTTGTAGGCCGCGCGCTCGTCCGGTGTCGGGTAGCTGTCCGTGGCGACGTAGCCGAAGCGGTCCTCGCCGAGCGCGCGGTAGTGATCGCGCAGGGCCTCCACGACCAGGTGCGCCCCGGTCCGGGTGGACCAGTAGATCGTGGAGGGGTATTCGCCGGTCGCGTCCCGGAAGACGAAATCGCTGTAGCGGCTGGTGCCGCCGACGGAGCTCAGCTCGTCGGTGACCGGCACGCCGAGGCCTTCGTGCGCGCCGAAGTCCAGGTACCGCTGGAAGATCTGGCCCTGGACGATGGTCACCCCGGTTTCGGGCGTCCAGTAGAAGCGGGCGTTGGTGAAATCTTGCCAGCGAAGGGCGTCGCCCGCGACCACCTCGGCGCGAACCGGGTTGCCGACCTCACCGCGCAAGGCCGGGGTGAGCGAGTCGTAGCGCCGCTGGATCTCGCCGTCACCGGGTGCGACCGCTGCGGTGGTCGGTTCCGCCGCGGACGTGGTCGGTTCCGCAGCGGTGGTGCCGGCGGTGGTGCCGGCGGTGGTGCCGGGGGTGGGCTCCGCCGGGGTGGTGGCGGGTTCCGATGTCGCCGTTTCCTCCGTGGCGGTGGGCCTTTCGGCCGGTTCCGAGGCGTCGGAGGGCACCTTTTCGCTGGTGGACGGTGTTTCCGGCGCGGTCGTGGTGGTTGCGGTGGTCGGTTCCTCGGGCTGTGCGATTGCCGGTGCGGTCGCGGCCAAGCCGAGTACGGCTGTCGTGGCGGCCACTGCCGCAACGAGACGTTTGACGTTCACTCGTAACCCTTTCGGTCAGGTCACCTGGTGATCGCCGGTGGGAAAGGAAACGTTGCCGGGTGTTACCGATTCGAGTCCTTCGCTCTTTTTGTCCGACAGGTCTGACCCTCCTGCCGCTGTCGGCGATTCAGGCAGGGACGCCCGGCTCGATTCGGGGTGAGCGGTGGATCGGGTCGTGTCGGCGGCGAGGACCGGCGTGGGGCGTCCGGCAGCGGGTGAACGTTCCGTGGGTCCTCCGGCGATTCAGGCAGATTGGAGGACCCACGGACACGGGCACCCGGTGAACCCCACTTCGCCAGGCATCCGCGCTTCCTCTGCGCGCAGCGCGTCGGGAAGTCACATATTCCAGACGGAGCGCCTTCATCGCCCCGTCACCACGATGATCGCCGGAAGGGGACGAAACGTTGCCTGCGGAGCCGAAATTTCTCCAACTCCCCAGCGCGGTATGCCCGTGAGTGCTTTCAGGCGCTATAGCACCCAGAACTGATCACGGGCCTTGACCTGCAGAGACGCAGGAAAGCAGAGGGGCCGCCGGAGATGGCTCCGACGGCCCCTTCCGAAACCGATCAGATCGGCAGGCGGCGGAAGATGGTGCGCGGCACGAGCCGCAGGATCGACATCACGAACCGGAACTGCGCGGGGGCGTACACCAGCGGACTGCCCTTGCGGACGCCGTCCACGATCACCTTGGCGACGCTTTCCGGGGTGTTCGCCATCGGCGCGGCCTTCATGCCCGCGGTCAGCTTGGTGTGGGTGAAGTTCGGCCGCACGACAGTCACCTTCACGCCGTGCTCCTCGAGCGCGTAGGTCAGGCCGGTGAAGAACACGTCCAGGCCGGCCTTCGAGGAGCCGTAGACGAAGTTCGACCGCCGCGCGCGCTCACCGGCGGGGGAGGACATCACCGCTACGTTGCCGTGGCCCTGCTTGCGCAGCTTCGCTGCCAGCAGCACGCCCAGCGACACCGGGGCCACGTAGTTGATGTCGGCCACCGCGCGGGCCGCCTCGACGTCCGTCCAGCCCTTCTCGTTGTCGCCCTGGATGCCGAAGGCGATCAGCGTGACGTCGACGTCGCCGTCGGCGAACGCCTTGTCGATAACCTCGGCGTGTGTCTCGGGCTTGCGGGCGTCGAACGTCAGGATCGACACCGTGCTGCCGGTCTTGCGCAGCGCCTCGGCGGCCTCGTTCAGGCGCTCCGACTCCTCGGGGCGGTCCGCGAGAATGATCCGCAGCGGGCGGGCCTCGGCGTACTGCTTCGCCGTCGCCAGCGCGATGTCGGAGGTGCCACCGAGCACCAACAGGGATTGGGGATTTCCAACGGCGTCGATCACAGCTCAAGCCTCCGGCTCATGTCTGAGGCGAAAATGCCTTCGGGGTCTACGGATTGGCGGATCTTGCGGAACTCGTCCACGCGCGGGTACATCCGGTGGAACGTCTCCGCCGTGGCCCGCGAGTCCTTCGCGGTGTACAGCCGGCCGCCGATCTCGAGCACCATCTCGTCGAGATCGGTGCACAGTTGGGAAAGGCCCGATTTGATCGGGAAGTCGACGCAAACCATCCAGCCGGGGTGCGGGAACGATAGCGGTGCTCGGTTGCCCTCACCCATCTGCTTGAAGACATTGAGGAACGAGTAGTGCCCGGAGTGCGCGATCTTCAGCAGTATCCGGCGCAGCTCCTCGTGCGCGTTCAGCGGCGTGCTGAACTGGTACTGGAGGAATCCCTTGGAACCGTAGGCCCGGTTCCACTCGCCGAACATGTCCAGCGGGTGGTAGAAGGCGGTCAGGTTTTCCACCACGCCGAGCTTGCGCTTGGGTGACTTGCGGAACCACGCCTCACCGAGAGCGCTGAAGGTCAGCTTGTTGGCCAGCCCGTTGGGGAACACGTCGGGCAGCGTCGCCAGCTTGGGCGCGTCGAACTTCAGCGGGTTCGCACGCAGCTTTGGAGGCAGGTCGTCCAGTTTGGCCAGCGAGCCGCGGCTGAACGCGGCGCGGCCCAGCTTGGCGCCGGTGGAGATGGCGTCGAACCACCCCGAGGAGTACGTGTAGTCGTCCTCGGAGCCGTTGCTGACCAGTTCGAGCGTCTCGTCGAGGTTGTCGGTGCGCTCGAGGTCGGCCACGAAGTACGCGGTCTCGGTCCGGGTCATCCTGATCTTGGCTCGAACGATGATGCCGGTGAGGCCGATGCCCGCGACGGTCGCCCAGAACAGCTCCGATTCGGCGCCGTCCGGCGTCACCGTCCGGACGTGCCCGTCCGCGGTTATCAGGTCCATCGACACCACGTGGTTGCCGAAACTGCCTGCGCTGTGGTGGTTCTTGCCGTGGATGTCGTTGGCGATCGCGCCGCCGATGGTCACCTGGCGGGTGCCCGGCAGCACCGGGACCCACAAGCCGTAGGGCAGCGCGGCCTTCATCAGCTGGTCCAGGATGACGCCGGCGTCCACGTCCACGATCGCGGTGTCCGGGTCGATGTCGTGGATCCGGTTCAGCGGGGTCATGTCGATGACCACACCACCGGCGTTCTGCGCGACATCGCCGTAGCTGCGGCCCAGGCCGCGGGCGAGGACGCCACGCTCGTCGGCGGTGCGCACCGCCTCGGCGATCTTCTCGACGTCGGCGGTGCTCAGCACGCGCGCCCGCGTCGGCGCTGTGCGACCCCAGCCGCAGAGTTCCTTGGTTTCGGACGCCGCAGTCATCAGAGGCTCAGCCTCCGGGAGAGGTCGGAGCGGAAGATGCCCTCCGGGTCGACCGCGGCGCGGATCTTGCGCCACTCCTCGATCCGCGGGTACATCTGCTCGATCATCTCGGCCGAGGTGCGGGACTCCTTGGCCAGGTACAGCCGGCCGCCCGCGTTCAGCACCATCTCGTCGAGCTCCTGACACAGCCGGTCCAGGCCCGGGGTGATCGGGATGTCGACGGTCAGCGTCCAGCCCTTGCGGGGGAACGACATCGGCGCCTGATTGCCCTCGCCGAAGGTCTTGAGCACGTTCAGGAACGACACGTGGCCCGACGCGCTGATCTTGTCGATCGAGCGGCGGAACATCGCCTCCTGCCCGAACGGCACCATGAACTGGTACTGCAGGAAGCCATTGGGGCCGTAGACCCGGTTCCACTCGCCGACCAGGTCGAGCGGGTGGAAGAACTGGGTGATGTTCTGCACCATGCCGAACTTCGTCGGCGCCTTGCGATACCAGACCTCGTTGAACGCGGTGATGGTCAACTTGTTGACCAGGCCGTTGGGGAAGATCGGCGGGGCGGTCATCAGCTGCGGCGCGTTGAACTTCAGCGGGTCCTTGCGCAGCTTCTTCGGCAGGTCCTCGACGCGGGCCGAGTTGCCGCGGGTGAGCAGCGCGCGGCCCAGCTTGTCGCCGCGGGCCAGCGAGTCGAACCAGGCGACGGAGTAGACGTAGTTGTCGTCCGAGCCGTCGGTGAAGTGCTCGATCAGCTCGTCGAGGTTCTTCGTCTGCACGTTGTCGACCAGGAAGTACGCGGTCTCGACGCGCTTGAGCTTGATCGTCGCGCTGATGATGACGCCGGTCAGCCCCATGCCGCCGACCGTGGCCCAGAACAGCTCGGAGCCCTCGCCGTCCGGGGTCAGCGTGCGGACCTCGCCGTCGGCGGTGAGCAGGTCCAGCGACAGCACGTGGCTGCCGAACGAGCCCTGCGAGTGGTGGTTCTTGCCGTGGATGTCCGAACCGATCGCGCCACCGACGGTGACCTGCCGGGTGCCCGGCAGCACCGGGATCCACAGCCCGTAGGGCAGCAGCCGGCGCATCAGCGTGTCCAGCGACACGCCAGCGTCCACGACCACCGTCGCGTTGTCCACGTCGATCTGGTGCACCCGGTCGAGGGCGGTCATGTCGATGACGGTGCCGCCCGCGTTCTGCGACGGGTCGCCGTAGCTGCGGCCCAGACCGCGGGCGATGACGCCCCGTTCACCGGCCTCCCGGACCGCTTTGGCGATCGCCTCGACGTCCGGGGTGCTGACGACGTGCGCCCTGGTCGGCGCGGTGCGCCCCCAGCCGGTCAGCGTCTGAAGCTCGTCCTTTACCGATCCCACCCAGCCGAGTCTATCCGCGTTGACGTGGCAGATACCGGCGGGTACATCCGGTCCCCGGCGGTGTGTGATGCGTCATCGCTACACTCGCTTGGGACGTTCGCGGAGTTCGATCTCCCACGTCTTCGGCGTCTAGCCGGGTGCCCCAGGTGCCGAATGCCCTGTCGTCGGATCCCGAGGTGAACCAGTGGCCGTGGCCGAACCCGCAGCCCAGACCGAACCGAAGCGCCTAGGCGTCTTGAACCAGCTGTTCCGCTTCATCGTCATCGGCGGCGGCTGCGCGATCATCGACTTCGGCACCTACTCGCTGATGTTGGGTGTGTTCGGTTGGCCGGTGTGGCTGTCCAGGGGGATCAGCTTCGTCCTCGGGACTTCCGCGTCGTACGTGATCAACCGGAAGCTCACCTTCCACGGTGCGAGCACCGGGAACACGAGGGCGAAGGCCGGTGCCTTCGCCCTCGTCTACATCGTCACGTTCTTCGTGAACTGGGGCACCAACCAGCTGCTGGTCATGCTCACGGGCGCCGAAGGCACCCCGTGGATGATCACCGCCTGCTGGATCGCCGGGCAGGGCCTGGGCACGCTGATCAACTTCGTGATGCTCAAGTGGGTCGTCTTCCGCGAGTGACCCACAAGGCTCCCTGTCGCCGCCCGGCTCCCCCCGTGGTCCGCAATTTCAATGGAAATCAGAGGTCCGATTTCCGTTGAAATTGGGGGAGTTATCCACAGCCGTCGGCGTGTCGGGGTCCGACACGCCGATGTTCCGCGATTTCCATTGAAATTGCGGGGAGAACCGGTGCCCTGAGGTGGCGTCGGAACGGGTCGTCTCGACGTGCGCCGTGGCCACGTGCGCGAAGTTCACCGCGAAGCGGCCGCCGTCGGCGGTCGTGAGCGACTTCGTCTGGCCGTTGGCCATCAGGTCGGCGAGCGCGTCGCGGAGCGCATCGGCCTCGGCCGGGGCCAGCGCGATGTGCAGCGACTGGCCGACGCCGGCGAGGTGCAGCACGAGTCCGGGTCGCGTTTCGGGCATCGGATCTCCCAATCGCAGGCTGACGGGTTCCTTGCGCCGCAAGGACTTCTCCGTCCAGCGCAGCACGAACCGGCCGTCCCGGCACCGGATTTCACCCTCAGCGGACCCCGGAACCCCCGCCCACCGGCCGTTCTCGCTCACTGCGTACCCCAGCATCCCCAGCGGCGGCCGAAAACGACGAGGGGCGCCCGCGACCAGGTCGCGGGCGCCCCTCGCGCTGCGGGCTACTGCTCGGGTTCTTCCTCCGGGGGTTCGAAGGCCTTGACGTCGTTGCGGTCGTCGCTGTTCGGGACGTCGCCCGGCAGGTGCACCGTCTTCGACAGCGGACCCGGCGTCCAGGTGCCCCAGTGCGTCTCCTCGTGCACGTCCATCGCCGCTTGCGCTGGCAGTGCGTCCGGCTCGTACGGGTCGACCGCGTACAGCGAGCCCCAGTCCCGGTGGATGTTGTTCTTCAGGTAGGTCGGGAGCTCCCGCATGCTGGTCGCCACGTTGAGCCAGCCGAACGGTCCACCCGCATCCGGCGACGACCAGCCCTGCCCGATGTCGCGCACCTCGGCGCCGGCCGCCACCCGGAACTTCGGGATCTCGGCGATGCCGTGGTGCACGCCCGGCAGCTGCAGGCACGGGTTCACCAGGGCGGCGGTCCACTCCACGAACGTCGGCTGGTCCCCGACGAAGTCGGTCATGTTCACCAGCTGCGGCGCCCGCGGCGCGCTCACCGCGACCCAGCCGTTCGGGCCCAGCGAGTTGTCGATGGCCACCACCCGCATCTTGGTGGCGTCTTTGGACTTGTCGCCGAGGGTGAACCGGAAGTCCCGCCACGCCGGGCCGGGCTGCTGCACCACGTACTTGCGCTCGGTGATCAGGAAGCCGTTGTCGGTGTCGTGGCCGAACTCCAGCGCCACCGAGTTCGCGCCCAGCTCCGCGCCGGCCAGCGAGAGCACCACCGGCACCTCGCCGGTCTTCGCCCGATCCGGCAGGTCGTACCACTGGGTGCGCAGCTCACCGGTGCCGACGCCGGCCGCGTCGTAGCTGCCCCACACCGGCGCGTTGTCGTTGCCGAACTGGTGCGGCGGCTTCCAGTCGGGTTCCTGCATGTCGGAGCCGTCGCCGGGCGGCAGGCCGGGCCGGTTGAAGCCGACCATCTTGGCCCGCATGTATTGGTCGGCGTCCTCCTTGCCCTCCAGCCGCTTCGGCGGGACGCCGATGTCCTTGTCCTCCGACGGCGCCGCCTTGGCCGGCTGGTCGCCGGACACCCGCAGCATGCCGGACTGCGGGTTCGTCTCCACATAGACGTAGTCGGACAGCCCGCAGCTGGAGCCGACGATCTGCCTGATGTTGTCCGCGCCGAGGCTGTAGCTGCCCCACTGCTTCTGGATGACCTTGCCGAAGTTGGCGAGCTCGAACAGCACCAGCAGCGCGCACAGGATCGACAGCGGCGCGGTGCCCAGCCGCAGCGCGCGGCTGCGCTTCTCCTCGCGGCCGAAGCGCTCCTCGACGACCTTCGGGTTGTTCTCGTCGATGCGCAGGTGCTCGATGAACGCGACGATCAGCGCGATCCCGGCGATGCCCAGGAAGACCGTGCTCAGTTCGTGGCCGCTGATCTGCGGCGGCATGTTGAACCAGGGCACGCCCCAGCCCGAGACGTACCACCAGGCGTTGGGTCCGGTGGCCGCGAACGCCAGGATCACCATGAGCATCGCCACGAACGCCGCGCGGTTGCGCTTGGACCGCAGCACGGTGCTGCTCGTGGCCAGCGCCGTCAGCGCGGCCAGCGCGCCGCCGAACGCGGCGAAGATGCCGAAGTGGTGGGACCACTTGGTGGGGGTCAGGACCAGCACCACGAAGGACAGCGCGGTGACCGCGAGTAGCCGTCGGCTCGGCCCGAGCGCGGCGCCCCTGATGCGGCCCCGCCGCAGCAGCACCACGGCGCAGGTCGTCAGGCACAGCATGACCAGCAGCACCGGGAACCGGCGGGTCATCGAGCCGTCCGGCGTCTGGCTGAAAAGCAGGTTGTAGCGGCTGAGCTCCTCGTACCAGCTCTGGCTCGGGCCGAGTTCGGTGCGCAGTGCGGTCGCGTCCATGACCGACTGCCAGGTCTGGTCGGCGAACACCAGCGTCAGGATCACGAACCCGGAGGCCGCGATCGGGGCCAGCACCGGCACCCAGCCGAACTCCTGAGCCCGCTTGCGCACCAGCCGGAACAGCGGCTTCAACGCCGCCACGAACGGCAGCACGGACACCATGCCGTGCGGGTTCGCGCCGACCGACAGCGCCGCGACGACCAGCCCCAGCGCGGCGGGCATCAGCCGCCCGGTGGCCACCGAGCGCTCGACCGCGCACAGCGCCAGCAGCGAGAACAGCACCACGACCGGCTCGGGCCGCAGGCCGTTGTCGTAGGGCAGCCAGAACGCCAGGAACACCGCGGCGGCGGCCCAGCCTGCGGCGTTGCTGCGCCGCACCTGCTGGCCGAGCCGCGGCAGCACCTCGCGGCTGATCAAAAGCCAGCTCACGATGCCCATCAGCAGCGCGGGCAACCGCACCCACGGCGTCGCCGTCGACACCTGCACCCACAGCGCGTACAGCTCGTAGAACCAGCCGAACGGCGCTTCGGGCACGCCGAACCAGCGGAAGTAGTTGCTGATGTAGCCGAAGCTCTCGCGCGCCCGCGCGATGGTCAGGATGTAGCCGTCGTCCGAGGTCATCGCGCCGACGACCCACCAGACGACCAGCGCGCCGATCACCGACACGTCGCGGAACGTCGGCTTCCACCAGCCAGCCGGGGCCCACTTCGGCGGGCGGCGACCGGCCCGCACGTCCAACCGCCGCAGGCAGATCAGCGAGCCGATGAACGCCAGCACCGCGAGCACGATCACCGCGAGCTTGAGCGTGGTCGCCTGGCTCTCGTAGCGGTTGTCGACGCGGGCCTCGAAGGACACGCCGCGCACGTCGTCGATGCCGTCGTTGAGGCCGGAGTAGATGCCGGTCAGCTGCGGGCGCTGGTCGCCGCGGAGGTTCGCCAACGTCTCGGTGCCGACGCTGGCCGTGGTGCTGAAGGCGTCGGAGTGCAGCGAGAGCGAGCAGTCATCCGCGGGCAGCGGCACCGTGCCCACCTGCTGACCCTTGGTCAGCATCGTCAGGTGGCCGTTGTCGGCCTGCAGCGTGAGGCCGGTCAGCTTGCCGTAGTCCGACGACGGCGGATTCGTGCTCAGCAGCGTGGCCGGGCCGTTGGTGCGGGCGTCCAGGCTGCGCACGGCCGCGCACGGGATCTCGGCGTTCAGCCACACCGGGGAGTAGCTGACCAACGGCGCCGACACCGACTTGGTGCCTTCCGCCGTCGGCCATTTCAGGGTCGTGATGTCGTAGTTGACCGGAAGGAAGGGCACGGCCAATGCGAGCACCGTGCCGAGCAGCCCGAAGACCGTCGCGAACAGCTTCAGCCGTTTGGCCGACGGTTGTCGGTGATTCGTCTCGATGCGCGCCGAAGCGTCGTCCGTTCGGCGGCTTTCTTCCTGGCCACTGAGCACGGGCCGAGGATAGTAGTTGCTGGTCCGGGCCCTTTCGCGGCATTCGACGGCTGTGTAAATGAACACTTCGTGCAACGCCGTGAGCTGCGATCTCAGGAAATTCTCAGGCCGTTCTCAGTTTTCCCGTGACAATGCGGTGACCAATTCGGTCGGGCTTGGAACTCGGGAGCTGTCCAGCCGCACTGGCGCGTCAGGCAAGCGGCGATAGCCGGCTTTCTCTTTTCATCACGTACGCAACTCGCACCGCCGCGGGTTCTCAGCGGTCGTCTCGCGAGGACAGCCCCGATGCCGCGTATTGGTCATACGTAAGTCGGGGATCCCGCAGTCGAGACGACCGCTGAGGTTCCGCTACCCGCACCGCCACGCAAAACGAGTTGATCCATTCTTTCGTCAGCGGCGGTAGAACTTTTCCTGTTGACCTTGGCGGAGCAGTCGCAGCCATTCCTTGAATGCCTTCGGGTCGCGCTTTTGCCCCACGAAGTACAGGCCGAAGCGGAGCACTTCCAGCGCGCCGATCTTGCGCATCCCCGGCTGCGACAGCAGGTAACCGCGGTTGCGGTAGGTGTAGTAGCGCTTCGCCGCGTCCGACGGGTCCTGGGCGTGGAACCGGCCGCCCAGCATCGGCTTGAACTCCGCCGAACCGTCCGGATGCAGGAACCGGGTGCGCAGCGTGGTGCCGAACGGCAGGCCGGAGCGCACCACCCGGCGGTGCACCTCCACCTCGTCGCCGCGGAAGAACAGCCGGTAGTCCGGCACACCCACCACGTCCAGCGTCGAGGCGCGGAACAGCGCGCCGTTGAACAGCGACGCGATGCCCGGCAGGAAGTCGCCGTCGCCGAGCTCGCTGACCCGGCGCTTCCAGGTCAGGCCGCGGCGCAGCGGGAACGCCAGCTTGTCCGGGGTGTCGATGTTGACCACCACCGGCGACACCGCGGCCAGCCGCCGCTGCTTGGCGACCTCCAGCAGCGTCGCGAGCGCGTGCTCGTCGGCGGGGCGGCCGTCGTCGTCGCCCAACCACACCCACTCCGCGCCCAGCGACAGCGCGTGCAGCATGCCGAGCGCGAAACCGCCGGCGCCGCCGAGGTTGCGCTGCGAGACGAGGTAGGTCGACGGGATCGGGCAGTCCGCCACCACGTCCTGCGCGGGCTGGTCCGGACCGTTGTCGACCACCACCAGGTGATCGGGCAGCCTCGTCTGGCTCGCGATGACTTTCAGGGACTCGGCCAGCAGCTCGCGACGGTGCCTGGTGACGATCACCGCGACTACGGACCCGGCAGGCAGCTGCTGTGCGGAGTCGGTGCTCATGAGCCTTCTTTGCTCCCGATCGTGGCCGCGGATTCGCCGATCCGGGCCAGGGTTTCCTCACTGAGGTGCTCGAAGGGGTCGTAGCCCTTGTAGTGCGTCAGCACTTCGCGCAGCGATCCCTGCTCCCGCATCCCGCCCTTGTCCATCCAGATGGCGGTGCTGCACAGCTCGATCAGGAACTCGTCGGAGTGCGAGGCGAAGACCAGGATGCCCGATCGCTTGACGAGGTTGTTGAGCCGGTCCCGCGCCTTCTCCAGGAACTCCGCGTCGACGGCGCCGATGCCCTCGTCGAGGATCAGGATCTCCGGGTCGATCGAGGTCACGACGCCCAGCGCCAGCCGCACCCGCATACCGGTGGAGTAGGTGCGCAGCGGCATCGCCAGGTAGTCGCCGAGCTCGGTGAACTCGGCGATCTCGTCGATCCGCTTCTCCATCTCCTTGCGGTTCATGCCGAGGAACAGGCCGCGGATAATGATGTTCTCGTACCCGGAGATCTCCGGGTCCATGCCGACACCGAGGTCGAACACCGGGGCGACCTTGCCGACCACCCGCGCGCTGCCGCGGGTGGGTTCGTAGATGCCGCTGAGCAGGCGCAGCAGCGTCGACTTGCCCGCCCCGTTGTGTCCGACGAGGGCGACCCGGTCGCCATGCCGCAGCGACAGGTTGATGTCGTGCAGCGCCTCGATGATCGGCACCCGGCTGTCGGTGCCGATCTTGCCGCCCGCCTTGCCGAGCACGGCCTTCTTCAGCGAGCGGGACTTCGCGTCGAAGATCGGGAAGTCGACCGCTGCATTCCAGACGTCAATGCTGACCACGGTTGTTCGGCCTCACTCAGACCCAGTAGGAGACACGGGAACGGTAATTGCGCAGCACAACCAGGGCCAACGCCCAGCCCACAACGGTGATCACGCCGACCACCAGCCAGTGGTGCCACGCGATGGGGGAGCCGAGCATCGGCTGCCGGATGATCTCCAGGAAGTGCATGAACGGGTTGATCTCGGCCAGCTGGGCGCGTTCCGCGATCGCGGGGTTCGAGTTCGTCTTGAACTCGTCGTAGTTCCAAACGATCGGCGTCATGAAGAACATCAGCTGGACGACGCTCTGGGTCACCGGCGGGATGTCCCGGAAGCGGGTCGAGATCGTGCCCACCACGAGAATCACCCAGGCACCGTTGAGCGCCAGCACGGCGAACGCCGGGATCGCCAGCAGCGAGAGCAGCGTGAGCGGCTTCGGGAAGATCAGCAGCAGCACGAAGTAGACGACGAGGTTGTGCGCGAAGAAGAGCACCTGCCGCCACAACAGCCGGAGCACGTGGATCGTGACCGGGGCGGGCAGCTGCTTGATCAGGCCCTCGTTCGAGATGAAGACCTCGGAGCCCTCGTTGATGCAGTTGCCGATGAAGCCCCAGATGATGAAACCCACGGCAAGGTAGGGCAGGTGCACCGAGAGTTGCTGGTTGAAAAGCTGCGAGTACAACAAACCGAGCGCTGTGCACGTCACAGCCATGCTGATGGTGATCCACAGCGGGCCGATGACGGAGCGTCGGTACCGCTGCTTGATGTCCTGCCAGCCGAGGTGTGCCCACAGCTGTCGCTGCCCGAAGGCATCGCCGATGTCCTTGAAGGCTTTATGCCAGGTCTGCGACGAAGTCTCGGGAGGGGCTTCAGGTCGGTCTAGCGTGCTCGTGGACTGCACAGTGCGTCAGAGTACCGACCACGAGTGTGCCCCCCGGGTGAGGGCATCACTCGACGGCGTCGCGCCCGTCTGACGTCGGGCGCGACACCTCCACGGAGCGTCACAGGTATTGGCCGGTGCCCCGGGTGTGGCCGGTTTCGGTTTCGCCGCTGCTGCTGCCCATGGGCAGGCCTCGGCGCATCTGCTCCAGCTGGGCCCGGGCCGCCATCTGCTGGGCGAACAGCGCCGTCTGCAGGCCGTGGAACAGGCCCTCCAGCCAGCCGACGAGCTGGGCCTGCGCGATCCGCAGCTCCGACTCGGACGGCGTCGTCTCCTGGGCGAACGGCAGCGACAGCCGCTCCAGCTCCTCGATGAGCTCCGGGGCGAGCCCCTGCTCCAGCTCGCGGATCGAGGACTGGTGGATCTCCTTGAGGCGGCTGCGGCTGGCCTCGTCCAGCGGTGCCGCCCGGACCTCCTCCAGCAGCTGCTTGATCATGGTGCCGATGCGCATCACCTTGGCCGGCTGTTCGACCAGGTCGTTGATGTCCTCGCCGCGCTCCGGCTGGTCGTCGGCGTTCATGGCGGCACCGATCGGCATGCCGTCCTCGCCGACGACGAACACCTGCGGCCTGCCCTCACTCGGGTCGTGGGTCATGTCTCTATCCTGGCTTGTCACTACAAGATTCGAAATCCCGGGGCAGCGCTGCGTGCCCGCCGGTCCAGCCCCCGAGATCCGACCATGCGCGAATGGGGATCCCGCGGTCCAGGCGGTGTCCGAGGTTCCGCCACCCACGCCGCTACGCAGGGTGAGCTGGAAGCGTCTTCGCGCGAGCGATGCGATATCTGCCACCCGGGGGCGAGTTCGGGTCGCTCCATACGTAACGTGTGCCCCATGGCGTTCGACGTCGCGGCGGTTCGCGGGCTCTTCCCCGCGCTCGGCGACGGGTGGGTGCACCTGGACGCCCCGGCGGGCATGCAGGTTCCTGAACAAGTGGCGACCGCGGCGTCGACTGCGCTGCGGGCCCCGGTATCCGGTCCGGGCGGGATCTTCCCCGCATCGCAGCGCGCCGAGGCGATCGTGGAAGCCGCCCGTCGCGCTATTGCTGACCTCATCGGTGCGAACCCGGCCGGGGTGGTGCTCGGGCCGAACTCCGCCGTGCTGCTGCAGCGGCTCGCCGATGCGCTCGGTGACGGCTGGATGATCGGTGACGACGTTGTCGTCTCCCGGTTGGACCACCCGGCCAACGTCGCGCCGTGGCAGCGCGCGGCGCAGCGCTCCGGAACCACGGTGCGGTGGGCCGAGGTCGACATCGAGACCTGCGAGCTGCCCACCTGGCAGTACCAGGAGCTGATCACCCCGCGGACGAAGGTCGTCGCGATCACCGCCGCGTCCGGCGCGGTGGGCACCCGGCCGGACGTGCGGCAGGCGGCGGACGCCGCGGCGGAGCACGGCGCGCTGGTGGTGGTGGACGCCGCGGCCGCGGCGCCGTTCGTGCCGCTGGACATCACCGCGATGGGCGCCGACGTGGTGGTGGTGAACGCCTCGGCGTGGGGCGGGCCGCCGGTGGGTGCGCTCGTGTTCAAGAACCCGGCGATGCTCGACCAGCTGCCGTCGGTGGCCCTGGAGTCCGGCGCGCGCGGACCGGAGCGGTTGGAGCTTGGCCCGCACGCGTACCCGCTGCTGGCCGGGTTGGTGGCGTCGGTGGACTACCTGGCGGGGCTGGACGATGCGGCGGTCGGGCCGCGCCGGGAGCGCCTGCTGACCTCGCTGGGTTCGGTGAAGTCGTACCAGGCGGGGTTGCTGGCGAACCTGACCAACGGGCTGCGGAAGATGCGGCACGTCATGGTGATCGGCGACGCGATGCGCCGGGTGCCGTCGATGGCGTTCACGGTCAACGGCGTCAAGGCGGAGGAAGCGGTCGAGCACCTCGCGGAGCGCGGGGTGTGCGCGTTCGAGGACCCGGGCACGCACGGGGTGTTCGCGGTGCTCGGCGTCGGCGAGGTCGGCGGCGCGGTCCGCGTCGGCCTGGCCCACTACACCAACGCCTCCGAGGTAGACCAGCTCGTCCGGGCGGTCGCCGAACTCGGCTGAAGTTCCCGCAATCCAGGCGCATTCCGCGTCGCGGCGCCGGTTGCGAGGGTGGAGCGAACGGCCCGTCCACCTCCTCTACCGGCACTGTCCGTTCGCTCCAACCCGAAGCGTGCGGCCGGGCCATCCATCGCCTTCGACCGGAAGTGCTCGGTTTTCGCTGGCCATGGCCCGTGAGCGCTTTGGGGTGCTATAGCGAATAGTCATTTGTTTCCCTACCGTTATCCAGGTTCTTTGCTGGTCAGCTAGGTCGAGGCCGTCTACACCTGCAAGGGAGGGGCTGTCCTCTTCCCGTCGACCTGGCGTAGCCCGATCAGGCGGCGTCAAGGGGCCCTTACGGCTTTGGGAGGTTTGGTGGGGTCTGCCCCTTGACGCTGCCTGATATCCCTTGCGGAGGTCGGCGGGAAGAGGTGCCAGCGGACACGGAAATATCCGGGTAGGCGGACACGAAGACTGCGTTGGCCCTGGAGTGGGTGGTTATCCTGGCAGCATGGCTCGGCAGCTGGTCACGGACAGGTTGATCCTGCGGACCTGGCGCATCGAGGACGCAGAAGCGGCGCTCGACGTGTACGGCAGCGCCGAGGTGGCGCGGTGGCTGAGTCCGATCATGGAGACGGTTCCCGACCTTGTGGCCATGCGCCTGTTGTTGCGGCAGTGGATCGCCGAGGACGTCAGAGCGATCCCGCCCGTGGGACGTTGGTGCATCCAGCGGCGCGAGGATGACCGTGTGATTGGTGGTGCGTCGCTGCTGCCGCTGCCGCCGGGCAATCAGGACCTCGAAGTGGGATGGCACCTGCATCCGGAGCTCTGGGAGTGCAGTTACGCGAGTGAGGCGATGTTCGCGCTGGTTCGGTGGGCGTTCGATCACGAGGTCGATGAGCTTTTCGCGGTGGTCCGGCCGGACAACGTCCAGGCTGCGGAGACGGTGCGTGACAACGGCATGGAATGGGCCGGGGAGACGGACAAGTACTTCGGGCAGACCGTGGAGCTTTACCGACTTCGGCCAGCTGACCTGGACCGTTTGGCGCCGCGTGCGGACCTGCCGCCCGGCTTCGGCACGCAGTGATGGCGGGGCATCCGACCGGACGGACGGTTGCTTTCTGTCTTTTTCCGGTCCCGGGAGCGTACGGTTGCGGGTAGCTGGTTGAACTGGTTGCTCCTGCAATCGACAGGGCCGCTCCCACCACGTCACTCGTTGACACCACGCAGGAGCGCTCTCTTCGCAGCTCTAGCGAGCTGAACGACCATCCTGTTCGGCTTGGATTGGATCATTTTATGACCATCCGAACGCCCGTGCGCGCCCTGCTACGCGCGGGACCTCTTCTTGAGACCCCCACTGAAATGCCCGCGCCAACGTCGTCTGGCCTGCACCGGGAAGCCATCGAGTTCGAACCCACTCTTCGGCTTCGCCTCACCTATCCCAGCCGCGACGTGGTCGTGCTGACCGCGACCGGCGAAGTCGATACCGCAACGGCCCCACGAGTGGCCGCCCTGCTGTGGCCTCGCCTGCTGACCAAGCTGTCGACCGTTGTACTGGACCTCAGTGGTGTGACCTTCCTGGGCGTGGCGGGGTTGGAACTAATCATCGCTGCCCTCGCCTACGCATCCCACCGGGACGTGGAGTTCATTGTGGCCGGCGGTTCCACCGCCGTCGAACGAGCGTTGCGCGCAGGTGGGCTCGACAGGCCCAGCCCGGCCCCTCGCGGGGTATGAACCATCCGACGTTCTGAATAACAACGAGGCGGCTCGTCAATTCTCCCACGCTCTTCAACGAGTGTGTGCTCGACGCACCACCGAACACGTCAACGTGAGTAGCCTTCGGTGGCCGTTTGAGGAGAGGGCTCGCTTTCGCTGCTGCGCTCGCCGATCCACGAGACGCCCGATCAACTCGGCGTCCGGCGGGGCACCACCTCACCGGCCCAAGGTCGTAATGCTTGGCGAAACAACCGGTCGGTGTGCCAGACGACAATCCCGTCCGATAATCCCTGCTTCACCCGTTCCAACAACTTCTCCCACCCTGGCCGCCGCACGTCCTTCTTCCACGCCGACAACCCATCTGACAACTCCTCCCCGATCCTCGCCCCCTCCCGGTCGATCACCTTCCGGTTATCACCGACTGGGTACTGATCTTCTCCAGCTCCTTCGTCCCCGGCTTCCACGACAACCGCCCGTACGAATCCAGCGTCAGACGTCGCCCGGCCTGACCTGCTGTTTCCCTTTGTTCCATGATCCCAAGCGTAGTGACACAAAACCCCACTTGCTATTGCGCCCAAAAACACTCACGGGCCTTGACCAGCGGAGATCTTGCTTTCAGCGGACGAGGAGGATCTTGCCGCGGACGTCGCCCGCTTCCAACGTCGCGTGCGCTCGCGCCGCCTCCGACAGTGGCACTCGCTCGTGCACCAGCGTCCGCACCTCGCCCGCCTCGACGAGCGGCCACAGCCGCTCCCGTACATCGGCGACGATCGCAGCCTTGCCCTGCGGGCCCTCGACAGGCCGCCCGCGGAGCCCGAGAACCGACAGTCGTAGCCGTTTGACCAGCATCTTCCCCAGGTCGAGCTCGGCCTTCCGGCCGCCCTGCATGCCGATGACGGCCAGGTGCCCGTCGGGCGCCAGCGCGGACAGGTTCCGGTCCAAATAGGACGCACCCATGTTGTCCAGGATTACGTCCGCCCCGCCGAGTTCCTTGACGATCGCGACGAAGTCCTCGTCCCGGTAGTTGATGACCGGTTCCGCGCCCAGGTCCGCGCACAGCTGGCGGCCCTCGGCCGATCCGGCGGTCGCCGCCACGCGCGCGCCGAGCGCCTTGGCGATCTGGATCGCGCAGGTCCCGATGCCGCCGGCCCCACCGTGCACCAGCAGCAACTGTCCACTCCGGAGCCCGGCCTCCATCACCACGTTTGACCACACGGTGCAGGTGACTTCGGGCAACCCGGCGGCCTCGACGAGGTCCACCCCGGCGGGCTTGGGCAGCACCTGCGCGACGGGCACCGCGACCCGCTCGGCGTAGCCGCCGCCGGCAAGCAGCGCGCACACCTCGTCGCCGACTTGCCATCCGGGCACGCCCTCGCCGATTTCGGCGATGGTGCCGGAACATTCCAGCCCCAGGATGGTGCTGGCGCCCTTCGGCGGCGGGTAGTTGCCCTCCCGCTGACTCAGGTCCGCGCGGTTGACCGCGCTCGCGACGACGTCGATGAGCACCTCGCCCGGACCCGGCCGCGGGTCGGGTTGCTCGGTCCACTCCAGCACGTCCGGTTCGCCCGGCTCACGAATCGAGATCGCGTACATGCCCTGGACAGTAGTCAGCGCGGAACGCTTCGCAGCGCGTGGTTCGGTGGGGTGATGGGAGATCGGTCAACGCGGTAAAAATGGGAATTTGTCCCTGCTTATTAACTCTTGTTGGTGCAGGCTTGACTTCGTGGAGTGATCTTCTCAAGGCTAGCCATCACAAAGTCCACCCGAAGCGGGGAGCATGATGAGTTCGCGAACCATCACACCCAAGCGCTCGGCGGCCGCTCTGGCCGCGATGTGCGCGGCCGCGTTGTTGACCGTCACGCCGGCGAGCGCGGCGCCGGCCGATCTCGGCTCGGAGATCAAAGGCAATGCGGTGAACCGCCACCTGATCGCATTGCAGCGGATCGCCGACCAGAACGGCGGGAATCGCGCGTCCGGCTTGCCGGGCTACGAGGCGAGCGTCGACTACGTCGCCGGCAAGCTCCGCAACGCGGGCTTTGACGTCACCACGCCGGAGTTCACCTACCAGGCCTACTACCTGGACTCGTTCAACCTTGCGGTGGCCGGGCAGCCGGTCGAGGGTGACGCCCTGGAGTACTCCCCGGCCACCCCGCAGGGCGGCATCACCGCGCCGCTGGCGGTCGCCCCGGTCGACGACACGCCGGGCTGCGAAGCCACGGACTACGACGGCGCGGACATCACCGGCAAGGTAGTGCTGATCCAGCGCGGCGCCTGCACGTTCGCGCAGAAGGCGCAGGTGGCCGGCGAGCGCGGGGCCGCGGGCGCGATCATCTACAACAACGCGGACGGTCCGCTCAACGGCACGCTCGGCGACCCCGAAGCCGCGAAGATCCCGACCGCGGGCGTCACCAAGCAGGTCGGCGAGGCGCTCGCCGGGCAGGCCGGCGCCGAGGTGAAGCTGCACGTCCAGGCCCGCCTGGAGACCGTCACCACCCGCAACGTCATCGCGCAGACCCGCACCGGTCGCGCCAACAACGTCGTGCTCGCGGGCGCGCACCTCGACAGCGTTCCGGAAGGCCCCGGCATCAACGACAACGGCACCGGCTCCGCAGGCATCCTGGAGACGGCGCTGCGGTTGGGCGGCAGCCCGAAGGTCAACAACGCGGTCCGCTTCGCCTTCTGGGGCGCGGAGGAGTCCGGCCTGGTCGGGTCGACGAAGTACGTGCAGAGCCTGAGCTTCGAGCAGCAGCTCGACATCGCCCTGTACCTGAACTTCGACATGATCGGCTCGCCGAACGCCGGCTACTTCGCCTACGACGGCGACGACTCCGACGGCGTCGGCGCCGGGCCGGGCCCGCAGGGCTCGGGGCAGATCGAGCAGGACCTCGTCAACGCGATGGCCGCGCAGGGCATCGAGGTCGAGGGCGATGACTTCGACGGTCGTTCGGACTACGGCGAGTTCATCGCGGTCGGCATCCCGGCCGGCGGCCTGAACACCGGCGTCGAGGAGCTGAAGTCCGAGGCGCAGGCGGCGAAGTGGGGCGGCACCGCGGGTGTCGCCTTCGACCCGAACTACCACTCGGCGAAGGACAACCTGGCCAACGTGGACCGGGTTGCCCTGGAGCGCAACGCCAAGGCCCTCGCGAACGTCGTCGAAGGCTACGCGCGGAGCACCGAGGCGGTGAACGGGATGCAGACCCGCGCCCAGCGCGCGCAGCTGCGTGCCGCGCAGGGCGCGATGCTGGCGCAGGCCCACGCCGCCCCGGCGAAGACCAAGTCCGGCCACCACAACGTCGCCTGACGAGCCGGAACCAGCGGAACGGGGCACCCCCGACACCGTGCAACGGAATCGAGGGTGCCCTCCGCCGGTTCGCCGCCAGTTCCCGTTGGTCCGCAATTTCAATGGAAATCAGAGGTCCGATTTCCATTGAAATTGCGGAAAACCTCACCGAGTGGGGTGGCGACTGTAGCCCGATCGGAGGAGATGTCGTGAAACGTGCCGTTTTCGCGGTCGCCGCCGTGGTCGCCGCTGTAGCCCCGACCGCCGCTGTGGCTGCCACCGCCGTCGCCGTGGCTGCCGCCGTGGTCGCCCCCGTCGCCCCCGCCGTCGCCGTGGCTGCCGCACTGGTCGCCCCCACCGCCGACGCGGTGGAGCCGGTGCGCTTCGCGACGTTCAACGCTTCGCTCAACCGTGCCACCCAGGGCGAACTGCTCGCGGATCTGTCCACATCGGACGATCGGCAGGCGGCTGCGGTGGCGGAGGTCGTGCAGCGCATCCGCCCGGATGCCCTCCTGCTCAACGAGTTCGACTACGTCGAGGGCGGCGCCGCGGTCGACGCCTTCCGCGCCAACTACCTGGAGCGGAGCCAGGGCGGTGCCGAACCGATCGACTACCCGTACGCCTACACCGCCCCGGTGAACACCGGCGTGCCGTCCGGGATGGACCTCGACAACGACGGCACCACCGGCGGCCCCGGCGACGCCTACGGCTTCGGGGCGTTCCCCGGCCAGTACGGGATGGTGGTGCTGTCGAAGTACCCGATCGGCGAGGCCCGCACGTTCCAGGGGTTCCGTTGGGCGGACATGCCGGGCGCGCGGCTGCCGGACGACCCGGCGACGCCGCAGCCCGCGGACTGGTACTCGCCGGCGGAGCTGGAATCCCTGCGGCTGTCGTCGAAATCGCACTGGGACCTGCCGGTCGACGTCGGCGGACGAACCGTGCACTTCCTGACCTCACACCCGACGCCGCCGAGCTTCGACGGCCCCGAGGACCGCAATGGCCTGCGCAACCAAGACGAGATCCGATTCTGGGCGGACTACGTCACGCCGGGTCGAGCCGACTACATCTACGACGACGCCGGCGCCTTCGGCGGTCTCGCGCCGGGTGCCCGGTTCATCATCGCGGGCGATCAGAACTCGGATCCGATCGACGGCGACAGCAACGGCGCCCGCCAGCTCCTGCGCGCGCCCCGCGTCATCGACCCGCTGCCGGGCAGCGTGGGAGCCGTCGAGGCCAGCACAACGCAGGGCGACGCCAACTCGGACCAGCGCGCGAACCCGTTCTTCGACACCGGGGACTTCAACGACGAAGCGCCCGGCAACCTCCGGGTGGACTACGTCCTGCCGTCGGCGCCGCTGATCCCGTTGCGCGCCGGGGTCTTCTGGCCGGCCTCGAACGACGGGCTCGCACGCCTCAACGACGCCTCGGACCACCACCTCGTCTGGACCGACCTACTCGCCTGATCAGGGCCGAACAAGGGGCGCCACCGGATGTGCCGGGCACGGCCGCCAGTCGAAGCTCGAGGCGGGAAAACACTGATCGCGGCGGTTGCGGCAGGCGTGCTGCTGGCCCCGACCGCGGCCGCAGCCGAACCCGCGCGACTCGCGCTCCCGGAACCGACCGGCCCGAATGCGGTCGGCGCGGCCGGCCTGGCGCGGACGAGACCTGGGCCGCCAGCTGGCCGCACGTGACGGGCTGGGCGCGCTGGCTTACCGTCGCGGGCACGGCGCGTTCGTCGTTCACCGTCTACACGTTGCGTTTCCTTACCCGGCGGGGCTCGCCTCCGGCGAGAGCGGCGCCGATCCACAGCACGCTCGTGGTGGCGATGCCGCCGAAGAGCGCGCCGAGCGTGATGGACAGGTTGGAGGTGGAGACGTACAGCGAGGAGCCGATCAGGATGCGGGCGACGAGGACGATCGCGAAGATGGTCGCGAAGGCGGAGGCCAGGTTGGCCGCACCCACCAGGCCGATCAGGACCGCCAGCACGATGCGGCGGTCGATGCGGCCGGTGGCCACGGTGATCAGAGTTTGGTGCATTTCGAGAGCAGATGCACGGGTCAATTCCGGCTTGCTGCCACCGCGATGGCTCTCTCGGCAAAAAGCTCCGGAACATGGCGGCAAGGTTTTTCTCGGTGCCGCCATGTGTCGCATGTCGCCTCTGTTGGCGATCACTGACGGGGGTCGTCGAGCTTGCATCGGCGGAGGCTCGCGCGCTGCGGCAACCCCCCAATGTTCCAGCTCCTCGGCGGGTGGTCGACGGAGGCGAGGATGCAGCAGAATGGAGACCATGAGCGAGCAGCCAGTGAGCGTATCCGCCGACGCGGTAGGCGAAGCCCTGGCGTCATGGAACGACGCTGTGAAGCGCGCCGAGCACGGCGAGACCGTGCCGGTCATCGCCCACGGTGAGCATGTCGCCGACGTCGTGCCGTCCGGCGAGCTCGACCGCTTGCGCGAGACCATCGAGGCCCTGTCCGATCCCGACACCATGCGTGATCTCCTCGACGATGAGTCAGTCGTGAGCGGTCGTGACGCCATCCGTGAACTGATGGCCGAACGCGCAGCACGCGAGTCCGGCCAGTGACCGAACCGTACGAGGTCGACCTCACGAAACCAGCGCGTCGCGCGCTTGCCGAACAGCTGCCCGTCGAAGTCGCAATGGCCGCGTCAGAGTTCATTCTCGGACCACTCGCGGACAACCCGCACCGAGTGGGGAAACCCCTCGACGAACCATTGGACGGGTTCTACTCCGCTCGCGTTATGCGCGAATGGCGAATCCTCTACAAGATCGACGACAGCCAGCGGCGAATCAAAGTTCAAAGTATTCGGCACCGTCGCGACGCCTACCGTTCGCACTAATACTTCATAATGAACGGCCGATCTATGAAAGCGAATGGGTCCGGGTTGGGCTGGCTGACATTTCGCAGCCGTCAGGAGACCGGTTCGAGCATCACACTGTGTGGTTTCCTCCGCCTGCTATGACGGTTCTCATCGACGACGCAGGCGAGAATGTTCTCATGGCCTAGCGGCACCGGTTCGCGTCCGACCTGTGGAACTGGGAACTTCCGGGGGGAATCATCGACCCCGGAGAAACCCCGTACGATACGGCGCTGCGCGAGCTGATCGAAGAAACCGGCTACAGGCCGCGAGGGCTAGAGTCACTCGTCACGTTCGAGCCTGCTGTTGGAATGCTTAGGAATCCTCACCATGTCTTTCTAGGTCGGGGCGCTGAATTGGTCGGCGATGCAACCGAAGTGAACGAAGGGCGCTTCGAATGGGTTCCACTGTCCAAGATTCCGAACCTGATCCGCCAAGGGAGGATTAAAGAATTCGGGCACCTTCGTTGGCCTGCTGCATTACCTTGCGCTTGGCGGCGAGAACTAACCGGCCAGCAGTTTGGAGAAATGCGCGCGTTGACGTGCCGAACCTGTCCGCCCGGCCACATCGGCCGCTCGTTGTGCGTGCCGCTTCGAGCCCTCGATGTCGCCGCGGCTTCGCAGAGCGTGGGCGAGGTCTACCCGAAGGCCTGTCTCCGCGCGTTTCGACGTGAGGACCTGGCTACCTTCCAGTGCGGTAGTCACACGTCAAACGGAAAGACGAAGGTGACGTAATCGACCCCGCCTTCGAAAGGCAGCGCGACGCCGGGAAGGTTCGCAAACCGGGCCGCGCGTGGACCGTCGAGAAATGGCTTACGCACTGGGTCGAAAACATCGCAGCACCTTCGGTCCGCAGGAAAACACTGGTGGGATATAGGGCTGCCGTGTACGGACACGCGACTTCCGGAACCCTTGCTTGATCAGCTCAAGCTGCACGCTGTCGAGCAAGCGGCAGAACGGGAACGGGCAGGCGACCTCTGGCACGACGGCGATTGGCTGGTCACGAACGAGGTTGGTCAGCCGCTCAACCACCGGACCGACCTCAAGCGCTGGAAAGATCTGCTAGCCGCTGCCGGCGTGCGCGATGCGCGGTTGCACGACGCCCGGCACACGGCCGCAACCGTGCTGCTGGAGCTCAGAGTTACCCAACATGCTGCCGAACATGTGATGGGTTGGTCCAACCCTCGATGGCGAAGCGGTACATGCACGTGACCGGGGAGGTGCTCGGCATGGTCGCCGACAAGGTCGGGGAGACCTCTGGGAGAAGCCGAAGAAGCCGTCCGGCAAGCGCCGAAAAGAGGCCAGCTGAGACGAGATTTGAGACGAGGGGCAACAGGGCCTGGCGGGGGAGAACCCGCCGAGCCCTATTAGCCCTGGTCACAGGAGCGGAAGCGGGGGGATTCGAACCCCCGGTCGCTCTCGCGACGCTCGCTTTCAAGGCGAGTGCATTCGGCCGCTCTGCCACGCTTCCATGCCGTAGCGTAGCCAACCCGCAAAGATCCGCCCGCAGCGGTCCGGGTCAGTCCAAGTCGCGCAGGCGGGTCGTCAGCCGCTCGAAAACTGCGCCCAGGACCTTCATTTCTTCCGGCTCCAGCAGGTCGATCATGTGCGTTCGGACGCCCGCGACGTGCGTGGGGGCAGCTTCGCGCAGCTTCGCCAGCCCCTTGTCGGTGAGCACCGCGAGCACACCTCGACCGTCGCTGGGGCATTCGTCCCGACGGGCCAGCCCGGCCGTTTCCAGGCGGCGGATCTGGTGCGAGATCCGGCTCTTGGAGTGCGCGATCTGGTTGGCCAGCTCGCTCATCCGCATCCGCAGGCCGGGTTGCTCGGACAGGCTGACCAGGATTTCGTAGTCCGCGATCGAGAGTCCGTGGGCGAGCTGCAGTTCGCGGTTGAGCCGGTACTCCAGCAGCGCGCTGCCGACGATGTAAGCGCGCCAGGATGCCATTTCGCAGTCGCCCAGCCACTTGGTTCGCTGCTCGGTCGCCTCGGTCACGCGGCCAGGTTACCGGCAGGTTGACGGTACTGGTGCAGGTTCGGACGTACGGAAAAATAATTTGCTTCCTAACCATTCACTCCACGTATGATCGGGTCGTGCCCGGCTTCCTGGAGCGAGATCCGCAGCGCATGCCACTGAACCGGCTGGTGGGGCTGACCGGTCGGCGGTTGTCGCATTACTGGGAGCAAGCGGTGGCGCGGAGCACCGACCTGAGCCAGACGGCGCTGCTGGCTCTCACCGCGATCGACGAACGGGACGGCCGAACGCACCGCGAGGTAGCCGAGAGCTGCTGGGTGCGCCCGGCGACGCTGACCCCGGTCATCGACGCCCTGGAGTCCGACGGATTGCTGACCAGGCAGCGCGATACGGCCGACCGGCGCGTAGTCCGGCTGCGCATCACCCCGGCGGGGCGGGCAGCGCTGGGCGAGGCGTGGCGGGGGGTTCGCGCGGAGTTCCGGCGGATCGACCCGGGCACGAGCCCGGCAGCGGAGGCCCTGATCCGTAAGTACCTGCTCGCGATCCTGAGCGGTCTGAACGAGAGAGAAGGCGGATGTGACCAAAGCGGTTGAAGTGACCGACCTGGTCAAGCGCTACCCGAAGGCCAGGAACAACGCGGTAGACGGACTCAGCTTCGAGGTGGAGGCGGGGGAGATCTTCGGGCTGCTCGGCCCGAACGGAGCCGGCAAGACCACCACCGTCGGCATCCTGACCACCAGGGTCCTGCTGACCAGCGGAACCGCCCGCGTCGCGGGGGTCGACGTGGCGGCCGACCCGGTCGCGGCCCGCAGCAGGGTGGCGGTCGTGCCGCAGCGGGTCAACCTGGACCGCTCGTTGAACGCCCGCCAGAACCTCATCTGGCATGCCGCGTACCACGGCGTCGCCCGCGGCGAGCGGAAGCGGCTCGCCGACGAGCTGCTCGACCGGATGGGCTTGGCGGAGAAGGCGAAAGCCCGCGTCGACGACCTCTCCGGCGGCCAGGCGCAGCGGCTGATGATCGCCCGCGCGCTGATCCACAAGCCCGAGGTGCTGTTCCTGGATGAGCCGTCCACCGGGCTCGACCCGCAGGCCCGGCTGTTCGTCCACGACCGCATCAACGACCTGCGATCCGAGGGCGTGACGGTCGTGCTCACCACCCACGACATGGACGAGGCGGAGAAACTGTCCGACCGGGTCGGCGTCGTCGACCACGGCAAGCTGCTGACGCTGGACACGCCGGAGGCGCTGATCAAGTCGCTGCCGGGCAGCGGCACGGTGGACGCCACGCTGCGGACCAACGGCTACGACCCGGCCAGGGTCGCCGAGCTCTTATCCGATGTGGACGGTGTGCAGCGGGTCGAGCAGATCGGTACCGGCACCAACCAGGCCGGGGAAGCCGAGCTGCGCCTGCGCCTGTACGTGGGCGAGGAACCCGCGGCGCTGCTCGGACCGGTCGCGCAAACCCTGCACGAGCAACGGGTTTCGGTCAGCGACCTGTCGCTCGGATCGGCGACGCTGGAAGACGTCTTCATCGACCTGACCGGAAGGGAACTGCGATGAGTCCTGTCCGCGCATTCACCGCGGTGCTGAGCCGCGATGTGTTCGTGACCGGTCGGGAGCTCCCGAGCTTCCTGGCGCAGGTGCTGGTGCAGCCGGTGGCGCTGCTGTTCATCTTCGGCAAGGTGCTCAGCGAGCTTGGCTACGCCCAGCCCGGCTACGCGCAGATCCTGCTGCCGGGCATGATCGCGCTCAACGCGTTCCTGGTGTCGCTGCAGAACACTTCTTTCCCGCTGGTGCTGGACTTCTCGTTCTCCCGGGAGATCGAGGACCGGCTGCTGGCGCCGCTGCCGATCAGCTGGGTGGCGGTGGAGAAGATGCTGTTCGGCGCGCTGCGGGGGCTGCTGGCGGCGGTGCTGATGGTGCCGATCGGCATGGTGATGCTGGGGGACATCAACTGGAACCTCGGCGGCCTGGCGTTCGCACTGCTGTGCATGGTCCTGGGCTCGCTGTCCGGCGCGGCGGTCGGCCTGACGGTCGGAGCGGCGGTGCCGCCGCGGCGCATCAACATCATGTTCGCGGTGATCCTGGCGCCGCTGATGTTCACCGGGGCGACCCAGTTCCCGTGGGCGCAGCTGGAACACCTCCGCTGGTTCCAGGTCCTCTGCGCGATCAACCCGCTGACCTACGTCAGCGAAGGCATGCGTGGAGCGCTCCTGCCGGAGGTCCCGCACATGCCGGCCTGGATCTGCGTCCTGGCACTGCTGATCGCCACGGTGCTCTTCGGAGCCCTCGGCATCAAGTTCTTCCTCCGCCGAGCCCTCGACTGACGCAGAACACGAGGACGGATCGCTCACGCGATGCTCCGTCGTGGCTGTCGAGGTCGTGAGTGGCAAAGCCGGTTCTTACCGGTTTTGTCACTCACGACCTCCACGGCCGACCGAACCACGGTCAACGGTCGAAACGACCGGCCTTGAGGCCGCCGAGGAACCCGGCCCAGGAGCGCGGGTTCACGCATAACGTGCCGCCGTCGCGGTCCTTGGTGTCGCGGATGTAGGTCGCCGACTCACCGATAGCCAGCTCAACGCAGTTGTTCGCGCCGCTTCCGCTGCGGCTGGTCTTGCGCCAGTTCAGGTTGTTCATCCCAGCACCTTTGCCTGTGCGCGGATCAGTTCGGCCGAATCTTCGACGCTCAGCGCCGATTCAGCGATCTCGGCGAACATGTCCGCGAAATGTTGCACGTCGCTCACATTCTCCACCCATGAACCACCACCGGCGTACTCCAAATAGACGGCTGGCGGGTCATCGGGATCGCTGTAGCCGATGATCGTGAAGCCGCCCGACATGGTGCCGTAGGACCCCAGGTCGAACGGCACGATCTGGATGGTCACGTTGTCCCGCTCGGCCGCGGTGACCAAGTGGTTCAACTGCTCGCGCATGACTTCGGCGCCGCCGACGACACGTCGGATCACAGATTCGTCGATCAGCACATGCAGGTGGAGAGGTGCAGGGCTCGTCAGCCGTGCTTGCCGACTGAGTCGTGCCGATACATAGCGCTCTGGCGCTGATGTGTGGAACTGACGTCCGGTCGCATTGATCGACCTCGCGTACGCATGAGTTTGCAGAAGACCAGGAACCACATGCGGTTCCACCGTCTGTGCGGTGTCGGCTTCTGCCTCTGCACGTAGGAAGGCTCGGTATTCCTTGGGTGCCCCTGACGGCGTGACAATCCGGGTAGCTCTTTCGCCGGCGTCTTCCCAAAGCGAAGCTGCTTCAGCTCGCTCGTCGTCACTTGCCGCGTAGAGCGCCAGCAATGCCTGCAAGGTCGCCCAACCAGGCCGAATGTGACCGGTTTCGTAGCGACTCACCGTCGGCTCGGCGACGCGCAGGAGCTTGCTCGCGTCTGCCAGCGCCTTGTCGGCTTCGTTGCGAAGGCGAGCGAGTAGCTGGCCGAGTCGTTTCTTGCGCCGCGTCGGGGTGCTCGGCATGGCAGGAGCGTAGCGCGACCCGATCGTGGAGTGGCTACACCTGATCTGAGTATCAAGAAGGGAGTAATTACCAACGATCTATTACGTGTCAGGCTCGAAGCTTGGGCTCCGATTGACTGTTTGAGTAGGTGGTGGGGGATGCATCCGTTTCACTGGGTTCCGGCTGCTGGGGCGCGGCACGCGAGTTTGGACGCTCGGCCGGACGGGGCCTTGGCGTATCCGAGCGGGACCGGCGTGCAGACCTTGTGCGGGCAGCGGCTCACGGCCGACAACTCGGAATTGGCTTGGTTGTGGGAAACCTGCCCCGGATGCGATGCCGAAGCGCGGCGGATCTCCGGCGCGGCTCCTCCGTTGCCGCGATGAGCGAGCGCACCAGTGGGCTCGCGACGTTGCTCCGACGGGCCCAGTGGATGTTGGACGACCTGGCTTTCCAAGTCGGCGCAGGCGTTCTCGACTCCGACGACCTCGACGCAGCCGCCTCGGCCCTGGACGAGACGGCGCGGCTGCTGCACGAAACCGCGAACAACGATGCGCGCGCCAGCGCGTAAAAGGACCGATCATATGCCGAACGTGCTGGACATGATGCCGCAAATCGGGTTCATCTCGGCGATCCTCGCCTATTACCTGAGCGTCACGCGGAAGTCCTACCGGCCCCAACACGCGGGCGAGGGCGAAGGCGCCCTGACGGTCTGGCACCTCATCGCCCACGTGGAAGCCGAGCAGCGACAACGCGAGCAAGGCGGCCGCCACCGCCTCCGCGAACCGACGGAGCACTCCATATCGGACAGTCAAGCTCCACCGCTGGACCTCCAACGCCGTGTCCTAGAAGGCCTCCGCCGCCTATAGCCGGCCTATAGCCACCCGAACCCGGCTCGATGCCGATACCCCCGATCTCGCGGCATCGAGCCAGCCGAGCGGCCGGTCGGTGCGCTTCCCCTCCCCACGCACCGACCGGCCGCGCCCCACTTCGCGCCGTCGGGTCCGCAGTTTCAATGGAAATTGCGGGTGAACGCGGTGAACGGGGCCTTCACGAGTCGCCGGCCGCCAGGTCGAAGCCCTCGTCGCCGATGGTCAGCCGCAGGCTGCCCGACTCCACCGCGACGAACTCGTGCGACCCCGCCGCGTACGCGGGGAAGGTCCCCCGCATCGCAGCCGGCCGGCAGCCGACCGACGTCCACCGCAAGCCATTGGGTCTTCTCGTCGGCTGGATGTGAGGCCGCACGGCGCCCTGGGCCGGGTTGTCTGAGTCGCCCCTCGACGCGGACAACCCGGCCCTTTTGTCGCTTGACAGAAGTAAAAACGACACACGATCGAGCGATTACCTTTTGTGTAACACTCCAAACTCCATGGTTTCCCTGACCCGTTTTTCCTGATCAAGCGGCGGATGCGGGTGATCGGGCCCCGGTCGGTCCGCGTCGGTGGTCACGGAGTGCGCGTTAGCGTCCCGGCGGCACTTGATCTCGCAAATCAGGCTGCCCGCTGCAGGTGCTTCCCGGCCTTCGCCGGGGCCGCCGACAACAGGTACGCCAACGGGCCAGGAGCTGATCATGAATCCTCGCACAACGAGTACCAGACGCCCCGACCACGCCGGTCGCCGCGTCCGGATGGCGGCTGCCGCCGTGCTCGGTGCGCTTTGCCTGGGCATCAGCGGATGCTCGGGCACATCGCCGATCGAGCCGGCCCACGCGATAGCGCAAGCCGACCTCGGCATGCAGGCCTCCGCGACCACCTTCGCGAACTTCCCCAAGGCACCGCAAGATCGGGCGCCGAACGCGGAAACCAGCGGGCTCGTGCTGCACATCAAGCGGGACGTCGCAGTGCACGAGGCACCTGGCGGCGCCGTGTTCGCCAAGCTCCCCGCCACCCAGCTGAAGAACCCCACCTGGGTGCCGGTGATCGCGGAGCACGGCCCGTGGGCGCAGGTGCTGCTCCCATCGCGCCCCAACGGTGCGACCGGTTGGGTCCGCACCGACGATCAAGTCGAGCGGGCGCGGTCTCCCTACGTCGTGGACGTCGACATCGATGCGCGTCGGCTCGTGGTGCGCGAGGACGGCTCGGCGGTCGGGGAGTGGGTCGTCGGGGTCGGCGCACCGGGTTCGCCGACGCCGCGCGGCCGAACCTTCATCATGGCGGCGATCGAGGAGACCGTCACCAAGTTCAGCCCGATCATCCTGCCGCTTGGCGCGCACTCCGACACCTTCAGCACCTACGGCGGCGGCCCTGGCACGGTCGCGCTGCACGGATGGCCCGACCCCGCGGTGTTCGGCCAGGCGAGCAGCGACGGGTGCGTCCGCGTACCCGACGATGCGCTTCGCCTGCTGACCACCCTGCCGTTGGGCACCCTCGTCCACCTGCGGTGATCGCCGTAGATGGAAATTCCCCGAAGTACACCGAAAAGGAAGTGCTACGAATGCGCAAGACTGCTTGCCTCGCCGGAGTTTTCGCCGCAGGCGCCGGACTGCTGGGCGGCGCCGCGCCGGCGTTCGCGGACAGCGCGGACAACGACGGCATCAACATCGGCAACGACAACAACCTGAGCGTGTTGCCGATCCAGTTGTGCGGCAACAACATCGGGGTGCTCGGGGCCGTGGTGCCGATCCTCTCGCCGCAGGCCAACCACTGCACCAACGCGCCGATCGTGGACCACCCGACCGTCCCCGGGAAGCCGGGCACCGACGGGCCCTGCGAGCCGGGCAAGCCGAGCGGACCGGGCTGGCAGAGCGGACCGGGCGGGCAGAGCGGACCGGGCTGGCAGAGCGGACCGGGCGGGCAGAGCGGGCCCGGCTGGCAGGGCGGGCCCGGTTGGCAGGGTGGCGGCTGGCAGGGTGGCGGCTGGCAGGGTGGGCCGGGGCGCGACCAGTGCGCGCCCGGCGTCCCCGGCGGGCCGAGCGACCCCGTCCAGACCCCGCCGAGGCAGGTGTCGGCCGCCAAGCCGCTGCCCACCGCGCCAGCACCGGTCGCGGTTCGCGGACACCACCCGGTGACCGGCTGACCCGACCGATTGGTTTATTTCACCCGAACGAGTGCATGCCTAAGTCGCTGGCTGGCTCGCATCGTTTGATCAGCACTAGATTCCCGTGCTGCGTAGATCACTACGCACTCCAGTGGTCGTTCCGGCTCGAACGACCACACCCCCGGTGGTGGTGCCCGGCGAAGTACTCCCCCTCTCTTCGCAGGGCACCACCACTGTTTACGGGGTCATCCCGGGAAAACCGGTCAGCCGCTGATGCGGTCCAGCACCTGGGTCAACGCCGTCGTCCGCTCGGCGGCCGTGTTCCAGGGCGTCGTCTCCGACTCTAGGCATTCGGCGATTCGGTGCACCCGCTAGTCCGGGTGCACCGAATCGCCGCAAGATCACTGCGCAGCTTGGCCGAACGAGCTGGCTGCGGCCAGGAACGCGTCGTTCTCCTCGGGTTGTCCGATGGTGACCCGCGCGCCCTCGCCGGCGAAAGCGCGAACCACGACCTTGTTCTGCAGGCAGTGCTCGTTGAACTCGGCGGTGCGCTCGCCCAGCGGCAGCCAGACGAAGTTCGCCTGCGTTTCGGGAACCTCGTACCCGGCGGCCACGAGTTCACGGCGCACCCGCTCCCGCTCGGCGACCACGTTGGCGCACCGCTTCCGCAGCTCGTCCTGCGCTTCCAGCGAAGCGATCGCGGCGACCTGGGCGATGGCGTTGACGCTGAACGGGATCGCGACCTTGCGCAGCGCGACGGCGACCTTCGGCGGGGCCACGGTGTAGCCCACGCGCAGCCCGGCGAGGCCGTACGCCTTGGAGAAGGTCCGCATCGAGGCCACGTTGTCGCGCGCCCGCGCGATCTCGACGCCGTCCGGGCCGTCCGGGTCGTTGACGAACTCGAAATACGCCTCGTCGAGCACCACCAGCACGTCCGAGGGCACCCGGTCCAGGAAGGCTTCGAGCTCGGCCCGCCGCAGCAGGGTGCCGGTCGGGTTGTTCGGCGTGCACACGAACATCAGCCGGGTGGCCGGGGTGATCGCGGCGAGCATCGCCTCCAGGTCCAGCGCGTGCTCAGCGGTCAGCGGCACCCGGACCTGTTTGGCGCCCACGACCTGCGTGATGATCGGGTACGCCTCGAACGACCGCCACGGGAAGATGACCTCGTCGTCGGCGGTGCAGGTGGCCTGCACCAGCTGCTCGCACAGCGCGACCGACCCGCAGCCGACGGCGATCCGCTCCGGCTCCACCCCGAATCGCGCCGCCAGCGCCTCGGTCAGCCGCCCGACGCCCATGTCCGGGTAGCGGTGCACCTCGCCGGCCGCCTGGTTGATCGCCGCGACCGCGCTGGGCAGCGGGCCTTCGGAAACCTCGTTGCTGGCCAGCTTGATCGAGCCGGGGATGGTCCGGCCGGCGACGTAAGCGGGCAGTTGGTCGAGGTCGGCACGAGTGCGCACGGTCATTTACGACTCCTAGCTCCGACGATGGGTCACCTGGACGTTAGCTCGCCTGACCGGGGGACAGGGGCACGGGTCATTTTGCGAAGCGGGTGACGAACATCGTGTACGAATGTCTGGGACAGGTGGGGCGTCGCCTGCCCGGCGGGGCCGGTGCGACGGACGGTTCCGTCTGATGGCTTGTCTTGGCGGCCATCCGTGTATTTCGCTCGTCCGAGCGGTGGAATTCGTTGACTCGTGTTCACTTTGGCGTGATTACCTGCACGGCATGATCCAAACCCGGACCGAAACGCTCGCGCTCACCGATGGCACCCAGCTCCGGTTCACCGTCGCCGAACCGGGCACCGTGGTGCGCGGTGGACTCGTTGTCCTGCACGAGGCCCGCGGCGTCACGGAGCGGGTGCGCCGGCTGTGCGGCTCCCTCGCCGAAGAGGGCTGGCTCACCGTCGCGCCGCATCTCTACCACCGCGACGGCACCGACGAGTTCCACGACCACCAGCCGGACGAGCGCGTGCACGACCAGGTGCGGCGGCTGTCCGGCGACACGATCCTCGCCGACACCGACGCGTCCTTCCTCTGGCTGTCCGATCAGGGCGTACCGGCCGACCGGCAGGGGGTCCTCGGCTTCGACATCGGCGGCTCGGCCGCGTTGGTGGTGGCGGCCAGCCGCACCGTGGGGGCCGCCGTGAGCATCGGCGGGCGCGGCATCCTAGAGCCGCTGTCCGCGGAAGTGCCGCCGCTGGTGCAGATCGCCGGGGAGCTCTCCTGCCCGTGGCTCGGGCTGTACGGCGACGACGACGAGATGGAGCCCGGCGAGGTCGAGAAGCTTCGCGAGGTCACCGACACCGCGCAGGCCGCGACCGACGTGATCCGCTTCCCGGGAGCCGGGCACCGGTTCGACCGCGACGCGGACGCGGCGGCGGAGGCGTGGCAGCGAGCCCGCAACTGGCTGGACCTCCACCTGCGCTGACCGCGCGTCGCCAGCGGAGAACCAGCAGCTCATCGCTACCGGAGGCTAGGCGGACGGGGTCCAGGTGGGTTAGGAAGAGCCCATGACGTCGAGCACCAATCCAGAGCAGGTCCCCGAGCTGTTGTGGCAACCGAGCGCGGAGCGCGTGGCCACGAGCCGGATGGCCGCGTTCCGAGACTGGTTGCGCATCGAGCGGGACCTCGACCTGCCCGACTACCGGGCGTTGTGGCAGTGGTCGGTGTCGGACCTGAGCGGTTTCTGGGCCGCAGTGGCGGACTTCTTCGACGTCCGCTTCCACGACCGAGCCGAGCGGGTCCTGACCGCCGAGGTGATGCCGGGCGCGGAGTGGTTCCCCGGTGCCACCCTGAACTACGCCGAGCACGCGCTGTGCGACGGCGCGGGCAAGGGGGACGGCGACTTGGCGGTGATCTTCGCGCGGGAGGACGGCCGCAGCGAGGAGATCACTTACGGCGGACTGCGGGCCCGGGTGGCCGCCGCCCGCGCGGGCCTCAAGGCGCTCGGCGTGCGGGCGGGTGACCGGGTTGCGGCGCTGGCGCCGAACAGCCCCGAGACGCTGGTGGCGTTCCTCGCCGCGGCGAGCCTCGGTGCGACCTGGTCGTCGTGCTCGCCGGACTTCGGCGCGCGGGCGGTCGCGGACCGCTTCGTGCAGATCGAGCCGAAGGTGCTGATCGCGGTCGACGGCTACTCCTACGGCGGCCGCAGCTTCGACGTCCGGTCCACTGTGGACCAACTGCGCGAGGCGATGCCCGGGTTGACGGGCACGGTGCTGGTCGACTACCTCGGCGAGGGCGCCGAGCTGGCGGATGCCATCGGCTGGGACGACCTGCTTGCGCAGCACCGCGGCGCGCCGCTGGAGTTCGACCCGGTGCCGTTCGACCACCCGCTGTGGGTGCTGTACTCCTCCGGCACCACCGGCCTGCCGAAGGGCATCGTGCACGGCCACGGCGGCATGGTCCTGGAGCACCTTAAGGCCATCGGCCTGCACTGCGACCTCGGCCCGGGCGACCGGTTCTTCTGGTTCACCACGACCGGCTGGATGATGTGGAACTTCCTGGTCGGCGGCCTGCTCACGGGCACGACCCTGGTGCTGTACGACGGCAGCCCGGGCTACCCGGCGCTGTCGGCGCTGTGGAAGCTTGCGGCCCGGCACCGGGTGAACTACTTCGGCACGTCGGCGCCGTTCATCCAGAGCTGCCTCAAGCGCGAGCTGCGCCCGAAGGACGACTTCGACCTCTCCGCGCTGCGCACCGTCGGCTCGACCGGCGCGCCACTGACCACCGACGGCTTCCGCTGGGTGGCCGACGCCGTCGGCGCGGACGTGCAGATCGCCAGCATCTCCGGCGGCACCGACCTGTGCACCGCGTTCGTGGGCGCCGCGCCGGACGTGCCGGTGTGGCTGGGCGAGATCTCCTGCCGGATGCTCGGCGCGGCGGTCGCCTCCTACGACGAGTACGGCAAGGAGCTGCATGACGAGGTCGGCGAGCTGGTGGTGACCAAGCCGATGCCGACGATGCCGGTGTTCTTCTGGAACGACCCGGACGGCTCGCGGCTGCGCGAGGCGTACTTCGACACGTTCCCGGGCGTGTGGCGGCACGGAGACTGGGTGCGGATCACCGAACGCGGCACCCTGGTGATCTACGGCCGCAGCGACTCGACCCTCAACCGCGGCGGCGTCCGGATGGGCACCGCGGAGTTCTACCGGGTGGTGGAGGGCTTCGAGGAGATCGTCGACTCGCTGGTGATCGACACGTCGGGCGCGGGCGAAACCGACGGCAGACTGCTGTGCTTCCTGGTGCTGGCGGAGGGCGCCGACCTGAACGAGGTCCAGCCGAAGCTCAAGGCGGCGCTGCGCACCGAGCTGTCGCCGCGGCACGTCCCGAACCGGTTCATCGTCGTCGACGAGGTGCCGCGCACCCTCAACGGCAAGAAGCTGGAGGTGCCGGTGAAGAAGATCCTCGCCGGCACCCCGCCGGAGCGAGCGGTCAGCCGCGACGCCCTGCAGAACCCGGCGTCCCTCGACCCGTTCGTGCAGCTCAGCGCGGAGCTGGCGACCTGATCGGCGGTCGGGAGTCCTGCCGCGGCGGCCTCCCGACCGCAAAACCGACCCCCCGTGACGGCCGATCGGGAGGTTGTGTAATCTTTTCTCCGGTGGCCGCGAGGGTTACCGGGAGGCTTCGCCTAGTCTGGTCTATGGCGCCGCACTGCTAATGCGGTTGGGGGTTACGCCCCCTCCCGGGTTCAAATCCCGGAGCCTCCGCTGTGGCCTCCGCCGGAAGGCGGAGTTCACACAACTGAACATGCGCCCGTAGCTCAACGGATAGAGCATCTGACTACGGATCAGAAGGTTAGGGGTTCGAATCCCTTCGGGCGCACGTCTGGTCGAGACAGCAAGGAACCCCCTCACGCAGGGGTTCCTTGCTTTTCAGCCCCCGTCAGTCCTGGCTGTGGCATCGGATCAACCTCCCACTGCGGCCCCCTGGGTGCCCGAAGGGTGCCCGGGCGTTTCCCTGGGTGCCCGCCGCGGGACGATCGACGCTGCGGCTTCCGCTGCGGCTCGAGCCACCTGCGGGAGCACCGACGTGTAGATGTCGCTCGTGGTTGCCAACGCCGAGTGGCCCAGCGTTTCCTGCACCACCTTCATGTCGACCCCCGCCGCAAGCATGAGCGTCGCCGCGACGTGGCGTAGGTCATGGAAGCGGATCGGCGGTAGCGCCGTAGACATCACGGCGTAGGACGGCAAGACCCTGCGGTACACGCTGAAAATCGGCGGTGTCGTGTTGCTCGAGCAACCCGAGATCGAATACAAGGTCACCGAGGGTGTGGGCGAACTTCCGCCGCCCGTCTTCCACGATGGAGACTGCGCCGAGCATCTTGGTTACCGTCGGCTCGGCGGCGAACTCGCGCACGTCGTCCGCTTCGTTGGTGATCAGGGTTTCCGGCACCCGCGGCCCGTAACGGGCGCCGATCACCAGCTGGAGCGGCTTGTAGGCCGCGGCTGCGGTCCTCATTGGATGGTTGACCCACAGCACCGGCAACGACGCCAACACCCCGCCAAGTCCGTATTTGGCCTCGGTGCGGGCGTGCCGTTCTTCGACGGCGTTGAGCGCATGGAACCGGTAGGCCCGAGGGGCGCGATACCACACCGCCGTGATGGCCTGTAGATCAATGACATGGTGCTCGGTGCGGAGATTGCCGACCCAGCGGCACCCACACAGTCGAGCGGAGATGCTCAGCTGCGCGGGGAACCAGGCTGTGTCGACCCTGTGCACCTCGGTCCCGCCTGGAGCGTCAAGACCATCGCGTCGGCGCTGGGATCGTGTTCACCAGCCAAAATGAGAATGGACATCAGTCGTTGTGGTAATCCTCAGACGGGTCACCCTCGGAGCCGTCCTGGCTTCCGGTCGTGGGCGCCGTCGGCGGCCCCGCCACGATGACCGGACGACCCTCACCGTCGACTCGGATCTGACGGACCGGTTGTAGGTGCCCTGCGGGCCCGGGGCGCACTCCGGCGGAGTCACCGTCGTCATGCGGCGCAGGCCCCACGGACGCACACCGTTCTCTGACGGCGCCACCTCGGCTGTGGCCGTCTCGTCCGTCGGCAATGGGAACTGGGCGCTCTCGGGCGCGATCGGGTCATCCCCGAATCGCGTCAACATGCTGGTCATACAACCTCCTTACTTATCCAGCCGCGGATTCGGCTGGAAAACCAATGGATTCCCTCACAGGTGGAATCGGCGGGGATGCACCGAGGGGCGATGCACCCCCGCCGAACGGTCCGGTGCAGGTCGGGGATCACGGCACCGGGCCGGGTCTACAGGAGTTGCAGCGCGGTAAGCAGCCACCGCAGCATTCCGGGGTGTCTTGCCATGGCGTCGCGGTCATGGACCGGCAACCCGGAATCCACCACCGGAAGCATTCGGGTTTCGACGGTGGGGCGAGCTCATCGCCTTCGTCTAGGTCCCCGCGCAGCGTGACCGTGCGCAGCCGGTGTCGGCCGGTACCGCTCGTCTCCGATTCAACCCGAGCGAGCAGGTAGGCGACCGTCAACGTGCTTTCCCCGCCGCCGGCATGCCGTGGCGGGGCGTAGTAGAACGTCGCCCACAGAGCGATCCCGCCGACGCCGAGCAGGCTTGTCGCAATCAACGCGGCAGTCATCGGCCTGTCCTCTCCCCGTCGATCACGCGCGGCGGAACATAGGTCGCGCTCTGGTCTCGCAGCAGCTCGGCGATTTCGTGCAGCAGCGCCGCGGTTTACTCGTGCAATTGCGGTTGCACCTGCGCGTTCATCGCGCATCCACCACCGGCGGGATCGGCACCCCGGCAAGTTCGTGCGCTTTGGCGTTGCATCCGGCGCACGTTTCCCACAGCCACCCGATGTCGGTGTTGTCCGCGCGCAGCTGGTGCCCGCAGAGGGTTTCCACCACGACACCGGTGGCGTAGCCGCCAAGCGGCCGGGCGTCGGTACTGGCATGTCGCAGTCCGTCGGCCGGTACCCAGCTGTACGGGCGGGGTCGGTACGTGGTCATGGTGACCTCCAGTGGTGCTCGTGCCACGCAGAGCATGACCGATTTTGAGAACCAAACAAGAAACAATTGAGAAGCTTCGCGAACAACTCACTCGGTTGGGGCAAGGTGCGCGTATGGTTCGTGTCGTTGGCTGGTACTTGCGCGAACGGTGCGCGCTTGGTTCACTACCGGCCGACAAGGAGACCGACATGCGACTCACCCACCTCGGCACCACGAGCGGCGGCGGGGGCTGCCCGGAGCTGTACGAAACCGACCGGGATACCTACGTCGTGCAGGGAACTCGGACTTCTGGATGTTCGATGACGATCAGGTCGGCGTGATGCACTTCGGGGAACTGGGCATGCTCGGACTTGAGATGATCGCCGACACGGCCGAGATCGAGCAGTACCGGCGGTGGCGGGACCGAGCATGGAGCGCCGCGGCGCCAGCCGAGGAATGGGCAGTGCTGGTGCAGTGAGGAAGAGGAGACGTGACCAGCTTCGAGCAGCGACGACAGGAATTCGGCGAGCGCTTGCGCCGCTTCCGAGACGAAGCGGGCATGACCGGCCGCGAGCTGGCGTCGGCGCTGGGCTGGCCACACTCGAAGATCTCCAAGCTGGAGAACGGCAAGCAGACGGCCGAGGACTCAGACGTTAGACAGTGGCTCGATGCCATCGGCGCGTCTGAGTCCCTGGTTGAGCAGATGCTCGAAGAACTCTCCGAGCTGCGGATCAGCAAGGCGGCGTGGCGGGCACAGCTGCGCGCCGGCCATCGCGCACGGCAGCAGCAGAGCTTCGACAGCGAACACGCCGCGACCCGCATTCGCAACGTCGAGTTCGGCGTCGTGCCCGGACTGCTCCAGACCGCCGACTACGCACGCGCGGTGTTCCGCTCCCAAGCCGAGCTCCTACAGGTGCCGGATTCGGACATCGAGGCGTCGGTGCGCGTCCGCATGCAGCGGCAACAAGTCCTATACCAGGGCAAAGACATCGAGATCATCGTGTCGCAGCACGCGTTGCGGCATCCTGTTGCACCGCCTGGCGCCATGTTGGGACAACTCGACCGGCTCGTGTCCGCCGTCGACATCCCCGGATTGCGGTTCGGTGTGCTGCCCGAGTTCCGGCGACTGCCCAACATCACGATGAACGGCTTCATCATGCTCGACGACGTGGTGCAGGTCGAGCACGTCTCGGCCGAGCTCACCATCGACGACCCCGAGCAGGTCGCCATCTACCGTCGACTCATGGACCGGCTATGGCAGGTGGCGTGCGAGGGAGACGAGGCCCGCTCCATCCTGCAACAGCTGGCCGCCGAGTACCGGCACCAGACCGAAGGATGACCGCCGTGACCATCGACGGGTGGCGCAAGTCCAGCCACAGCGGAACCCACAACTGCATCGAGGTCGGTCGCCTTGGTCGCAACGCCGCGGTGCGCGACACCAAGGACCGCGCCGCCGGATACTTCACCACGACCGCCGGCCAGTGGGCGGCGTTCATCGCTGCGGTGAAGGCGGACAAGTTCGGCGCCTGATCAACAACGAGGCGACCCCGGCAGGGAATGCCGGGGTCGCCTCGTTGTCTCGGTCTACTTTCGGTGGAGATCAGCCGTCGGCCGTGGCGCCCATGGCTCACGGCGGCTGGTTCCCAAGTCGTGATCCGCGGGCGTTTCCAACACGGGCGATCCGGCGGCCGGCATCGGTGCGTGCGAGGTGGCTCGCCGCAGCCTGCCATGTTTCGTACGCCCGGCGGCTCGTGCGCTCAATACCGAACTGCGGCGGCTTGCTCGCCGTGCCAGGTGACCAGGTGAGCAGCCAACGCCAGCCGTCCGACTGCCGTATCAGCCACCCGACGTACTGACCGCGGTACATCAGCAGGTAACCGTGCTGAGTGTCACGGCCACGGACGCGGGCGACCGCCCAACCATTGCCAGTCACGTACTGCCACTCTGGTTCGCGCCGCCACCGGTTCATCGGACACCCCCGAACCGCCGCAGCAACAGCAGCTCCCTGCTGCCCATCCCCACCGCGAGACTCCACTCGGCCACAGCCGAGATCACGCGCGCTTGGTCTGCGGCAACGATGGTCAGCAGCGCGCACGCCAGCTGTGGGCCGAAGTTCAGCGGGAGGGCAGCCACCATCGCGGCGACGACAAGGGCGTATGCAGTAGCGAGAATCCGGATGCGGGTGTGGTCGTGCCAACGGCCAGATGCCGGCCTATCCGGCCGGGAGGTCGTGTTGCTCGGCATAGCTTTCTCCTGCTCTGGCAATCAGTCCCGGCCCGCAGATCAATGGGTGCCCGATGGGTGCCCGGACGTTCAGAAATCGGTTGGGACAGGCCGGTACGTGGTGGGATGCGAAACGCTGGTGAGCTGCACTGGAAGCCACCAGCCAGAGCTGAAGGGGACTAGACGAGTAAGTCCAAATTCCTGCGGGCATGAGGCGACGGCGTCCATGATCCGTTGTCCCTGCGGTGCCTGGGTGCTCCAGAAAACCAGTCTCACCAGGGCAATCCGCGCTATCGAACAACGCCTGGCCGCGCCATGGCGGGAAGCAGTGGGGGCGTGTTCGCGGCTATGCGGTTCGCGATGAGCGTTTCGGTAAGCAGAGAACACCTGTGAGTGTTTTTGGGTGCTATGGCACCCAAAAACGCTCACGGGTGTTCTTCCGCCAGCTCACCCTAGGCTAGACGAGTAAGTCCGAATTCCTGCGGGCATGAGGCGAGGGTGTCCATGATCCGTTTGTGACTACAGACCTAGACACCCTCGTGATCGCACTCTACGTGAAAATAGAGCGCGCCACGAGGCTCTGCTGCCTCCGGACGGAGGTGAAAGACCGTTCGTTGCCTCGGCGTCGTAGCGGTGGGGTGAAGCTGGAGGAAGTCCAATCCGGGGATCGCCGGGGAGGATGGGAGCATCCTCGACAAAGTCGCGTCGGCTCAGGACTGCCGGATGGGCCGGGCGTGGTGAGCAAGACGGGAAGGTATACGAGAGGAACCGGCTTCGTTACGCCTCTTAATCACGTGCCAGCTCTAACCCGGTGGATTCGGGCTGGATTGTGGTGCGAACTTGCCTCTCATTGCGGGCGAGGAACTTCCGGAAGGGTCTTCGATGCCTGGTCTGGAAGGCTGCGGCGAATTGTCTACGGCGTAACCGCAGCGATGCCACAGGGGCAAAGCCGGGTGCCTAACCCGTCGACCGGACAGCAGGGAACGTGGGAACCATCCGTGTGCGCTCCTTTTCGTCAGCCCTTTCCAGGGGCTGGTGTCGGGATAGGCGCGATGCCCGCCGAAGGCGCGGATGGGGCGGAGCCGCCGTAGTACTCCGAGCCGGGGAAAGCCCGCGCACATGGGGAAGGGCGGCAGCGTGTCATCCAAGGAAGGAAAGTAATGTCCGAAGACGCACTGGTGAATACCGGTGCCGCCACCTGGCCGGATCCGTATTCGGCCGAGTTGACGGTACGGAGAATGCAGACCAAATTGCACCGCTGGCTGTGATCCGTTCTTCCGAAACCGCCGATGGCGGGGGATGGAAGGGGCCGGGGCAGATTGTCCTGGTTACAACTGAATTGTCCGATGGCCGGTGCGATCCCGGTCCCTCATGGTGCATGGAGGAAAAGCGAAATCCTCATGGCTGCGACTGGTTATCAAGGCTGTGGAAGCAGGGATGTGACGGGGATAACCGGCGACCTCGACGTCCGGGACGCCTCTAGCAGGCTGCCTATGGTCAGGAGACGAACGCACGCCCGAACTGTCGTTAGCAGCATCAGACCCACGCGAGGTAGCGGGTCTGGCCCGCAAGGGCATGGTCCATCGGGGCGGATAGGTTCATCGGTGTCCGCCCGTGCATCCGCCATGGTGGCCCGGCAGACAGTGCGGACCTACGGGCAGCGTCAAACGGACGATTCGGAACGGAGTAACCCCGTGCAGGCTCTCATCGGGTTTGGTGAGTAGGCGACCAGGCCGCATGCCGGTATGGGGAGGGATTGCCCGAGAAGCGAACGCGTGGGGTAACGCCCACGATAGGCCGACGCGGGCACGGTCATGTGGAAGGAAAGGGGTGTGAGTAGTGGGGAGAAACGGAAACGACGGTCTGCCCGGTGACGGGCGATCGATCGGAGACTGGGCATCGGTTCCCTGGCGGAAGCTGGAGACCACGGTGTACCGCCCGCAAAAGCGCATCTTCCGAGCCTCGTGTCGTGGCGATGTGGCGGCAGTTCGTAGTTTGCAACGCTTGTTGATGAAATCGGAAGCCGCTCGCTGTCTGGCGGTGCGCCGGGTGACGCAGGACAACCAGGGCAAGCACACGGCCGGGATCGACGGAGTGGCTTCCGTCCCGGCCGACCAGCGCTGGTTGCTGGTGCAACGCCTGCGGCACCCGGAGACGATCAAACCGAGACCCGTGCGTCGGGTCTGGATTCCCAAGCCCGGCAAGGCGGAGAAGCGCCCGCTGGGTATTCCCGTCATGCTGGATCGGGCACTTCAAGCACTGGCGAAGCTGGCGCTGGACCCCGAGTGGGAAGCCAGGTTTGAGCCGAACAGCTATGGTTTCCGCCCGGCCCGTTCGGCGCATGATGCGATTGCGGCGATCTTCGATGCGACCTGTAAGAAGGACAAGTCCGTCCTGGATGCAGACATCGCCGGATGCTTCGACAACATCGCGCATGAACCACTCCTGGCCAAATTCGCCACGTTCCCCCAGTTGCGTCGTCTGATCAAGGGATGGCTCACCGCTGGGGTCATGGAGGGCAAGGCTCTGGAGGCTACCTGGCGGGGCAGCCCGCAAGGTGGGGTCATTTCACCGTTGCTGGCGTTGATCGCCCTGCACGGTCTGGAAACAGTGATCACCTCAGCGTTCGGCAGCCGAGACCGACCTCAGGTCGTGGTCTATGCCGACGACTTCGTGGTCCTGCATCCAACCCGTGCGGGGATCGAGAAGGCCCAGCACATCGCGGAGGAATGGTTGAGCGGGATCGGGTTGCGGCTGAAAGCGGCCAAGACCCGGATCACTCACACCCGGCTCGCTCTCGATGGGCCAGCCGGTTTCGAGTTTCTGGGTTTCCACATCCGTCGCTACGTGACCAAGGAACATCGGCCAGGTAGTGACGGGCGGAAACAGCCCGTGATCAAAACGCTCATCAAACCCAGCAAGGACTCCGTCAAGCGGCATCATCGAGCCATGCGGGACATCGTCCGAGCGCGGAAGACAGCGCCGCACGAGGCGCTGATCAGCGCGCTCAACCCGGTGATCCGGGGTTGGTCGATGTATTACCGCACGGTGGTCGCCAAGAAGGTCTTCGCCTCCTGTGACTACCGGTTGTCTCGACGTTGCTGCACTGGGCCGGCCGCCGTCACCCGAAGAAGAGCGCGGGCTGGGTATTCGCGAAGTATTGGCGACGACGCGATCAAGGCCGTCTGGAATTCGCCACTCCGGACGGTCCGCGGCTCGCTGTCCATGCGGACATTCCCATCAAGCGCCATGTGAAGGTGCGCGGCCACGCCAGCCCTTATGACGGGAACCTGGTCTACTGGGCCAACAGGCTGCGTGACCACCCGCTGACGACGAGCAGGACGGCGATCCTGCTTCGCCGCCAGCGAGGGAAGTGCGCACACTGCCGACTGCTGTTCACCGATGCGGACACCATCACCATAAAACAGTTCGCCCCTCCCCAATGGAACGGGCTGACTGACCTCACGAGGATGCGTGCCCTGCATCAGCACTGCCGCGACAACACCAGCGACCAGACCAAACGAGTCGACATCGCCGAGGTATTCACGTCAAGAACCACATGATCGAGGAGCCGGATGAAGCGAAAGTTTCACGTCCGGTTCTGTAGGCGAGCCGCCTCCGCGAGGGGGCGGCTTAGCCAGCGCGGGAGATGACCCCTCCCGCCGGTTCGGTGACCTGTTCAACCTTGTCCACGACCGGGCGTTCCTGATGGATGCGTGGGAACGTGTGTCCGCCAACAAGGGCGGCAAGACCGCGGGGATCGACAAGATCACTGCGGCCACGGTCGAGGCGTGGATCGGGGTCGAGGCTTTCCTGGACCGGCTCCGGGATTCACTGAAATCGGGTGAATACCGGCCGGTCGAGGTCCGAAAGGTGATGATCCCCAAAGGGGTAGGCACGGGAAAGTATCGGAAACTCGGTATTCCCACCATCGCTGACCGGGTGGTCCAGGCAAGTCTGAAATCGGTGCTCGAACCCATCTTTGAGGCAGGCTTCAAACCGTGCTCATATGGGTTCCGCCCGAAACGACGTGCACACGACGAATCGCCGAGATTCACTATCTGAATTCTGGTTCCCGAGCATATCGATGGGTGCTGGAGTGCGACATCAAAGCCTGCTTCGATGAAATCGATCACGCGGCATTGATGGATCGCCTTCGGGTGAGGATCAAGGATAAGCGTATCTGTATGCTGGTGAAGGCGTTCCTGAAATCCGGGATCCTTAACGAACTCGGAGATCGGGAAGAGACAATGACCGGAACCCCACAAGGCGGTATCCTTTCCCCGTTGCTCGCCAATATCGCCTTATCCGCACTGGACGACCACTTCGACCAGGAATGGCGGGAAAAGATGGGAACACCCTATCAACGGTCCAAACGCAGAAAGAACGGCCACGGCAACTGGAAGATCATCCGGTACTCGGATGATTTCGTCTTGATGGTGTCGGGCGACCGCCACCATGCCGAGGCCCTGCGGGAGGAGGTGTCGGCCGTGCTCGCTCCACTGGGGTTACGACTGGCACCGGAGAAGACTCGCGTGGTCCACATCGACGAGGGCTTCGACTTCCTCGGTCATCACATCCGCCGTCAGCGGAAACGGGGAACATCGAAGCACTACGTCTACACGATGCCGTCCAAGAAGGCCATCAAGTCTATCAAGGGCAAGATATCGGAGCAGACGTACAGGTCAACTCGCCACATAGAGCTGGACGAGCTGCTGCGCAGTCTCAACCAGACCCTACGAGGCTGGGCGACCTTCTTCCGATACGGGGTGTCCAAGGCGGTGTTCAGCGCGGTCGACTACCACGCATGGGGTCGGCTGATGCGCTGGATACGCGCCAAGTACGCGGGCAAACACCGGCTTGGGATGAAGGAACTCCGCCGCCGCTTCTGCGATCAGGGATGGCGGTTCGCCTACAACGGGGTCGTGTTCACCGGCGCAGCCAGCGTCACCGTGGAACGCTACCGCTATCGCGGCGGCACTATCGCGACCCCATGGACCCCGAACCCGGCAACCGCCACCACAGGCAGTTGACCAGCGGAAAGACACGTGGAGCGCCCGGTGCATTGAGAGGTGCACGCCGGGTGCGGGAGGGGGCCTGCGGGAAATGACCGGTGGAGACACCGACACCACGCCCGTGGGCCTACCTCACCGATGACCTGGCCGACTTGGCACGCCTGCCCGGACGACCGCCCAAGCTCAGCCACTCCGAGTTACTGTGCCTCGCGGTGATGCAAGCGATGCTGGGCTTTCACTGCGAGGCCCGGTGGCTACGCTACGCCCGTAGGCACCTGCGGCACTTGTTTCCCTACTTGCCCGAACAGTCCGGCTACAACAAACGTCTGCGCGCCGCGTTACCGCAGATCAAGCGGGTCGTCCGGGTGCTTGCCCGCGACACCGATTTCTGGCACGACACCGTGTGGATCACCGACTCCACACCGGTGCCCTGCGCCATGTCCCCGCCCCACAGTCAAGCGTTCGGACCTGGCGGGCTTCGCCAACTACGGCTACTGCGCGTCACACTCGCGGTTCTTCTGGGGGCTGCGCCTGTACCTGGTATGCACCCCAGCCGGGATACCGATGCTGTGGGCGCTGGCCGATCCCAAGCTCGGCGAGCGCGAGGTGCTGGCCGCGATGCTGGAGGTCGACGCGGAAATGATCAAAGACCGGGTCGGGTTGCTGCTGATCAGTGACAAGGGTTTCGCCTCGAAGGCCTTCGAACGGTCACTGTCCGAACAGGGCATCACCTTGCTCCGACCGTCCCGTAAGAAGGAGGTCATGCAGGCGGGCGAGCCGATGCTCAAGAAGGTCCACCAGCTCATCGAGTCCGTCAACGACACCCTCAAAGGCCAGCTTGACCTGGAACAACACGGCGCACGCAGCGTCGAGGGCGTCGCCGTGCGCGTCGCCCAGCGCGTACTTGCACTGGCCGCCGCGATCTGGCACAACTTCCGCACCTGCCAGCCCGTTACCCGCTCACTCACCGCCTACGATCACTGATCGTATTCGGACTTATTCGTCTAGTCGAGACGCCCTATCTGGAACTACGGATCAGAAGGTTAGGGGTTCGAATCCCTTCGGGCGCACGTCTGGTCGAGACAGCAAGGAACCCCCTCACGCAGGGGGTTCCTTGCTGTCTCGGGGCATGAGCGGCAAGGTTGCTGCTTGCCGCTCATGCCCGGATTGCCAACAAATTGCCAACTTTCCTTGGCTACTCGCCGGGGTGCCTCGAAGTCCAGGAAGGCCATTCGACAGCATCTGGACGACCGTCGCCCGGGAAGTACGCCGATGACGGGCCCACGGCAGATCATCTGTGACATTGACGCCGTGCTGCTCGACTTCGACGGACCGAGGTCGCAACTTACGGCAACGGATCGAGCCATAACAGGCCAGGCGTGCGCGAGCATGGGCAGCGCGAAGCTTGATGAACCGGGTGAACCCCATCTCGCTCTGCGGACCGGGGCGCGTCAGCTTTCGCGGCATTTCGCGGTCAGTCTTCGCGAGATCGGCGACATCGTCAGGGCAGCACTCATGCTCACCCATTTCGAACACCGCCGACTCACGTGAAACCCGTTGAGATCGCTTTGCCGTTCACCGCAGCCAGTGTGCCGATCCACCTTCTGTCACAAGAAGGCGATCAGCCAAGATCTGCACCCATAATCAACGAGGGCAGGCTAACGCCACTCGAAGGTTAATGCTCAAGGTAACGGCCAAACTGTTAGAAAAACATACCGTGGATGTCACCCTCGCCTCAGCGGATGTAGACCCACAGCTCGACTCCGCCACGGTTGGCACGGATCTTGTAGCTGCAACCGTCCCAACGCCCTTGGGAAATACCGTCATTGCACGCCTTAACAGCCGCGCTGGTGCTGGGATAAACCCCAGCGTAGTACGAGGTGGCAGCTGACGCGAGCGGCGTGACAGCAGTCATGGAGGTAACAGCAAACGCGCCGAAGATTGCAAGCTTCTTGAGCATGCCCATCCCTTCCAAAACGGTATTCGCACTTTTCTGTCGATCTGGCAATGGCAGGCTACAAGCGCTTAGCGTGGTCAAGTCAACGCTGAGGTAAGGGAACTGCCCTTCCGTGCGCAATCTACTTCCCGATGACCGCAGCAACGTCGAGCGGCATAGCGGAATTCCGTTGTGTCTGGCCTGTCTTCGGTTGCAGGGGATGGCTTGGCGCGGTCTCGGTGGCGTGTGCGCCGCAGGATCCGACTTACAGCAGGTGCCGACCGTCGCTGGAGCCTGGCAGCAGTCTCCCCGGCGGCTGATCCGTCGTAGTTGTAACCAGCAACCCTGAACGGCGTTGTTCGGTCCAAGGCGGGCAGCGCCGTTTCGTGATCAGTTGGCGGGGTCAAACGGTCGTAGCGACGCTGGATAAAATCTTGGTAGCGTCGATCGATGGGAATGGTGGATGAGCCGGCACGAACCATTGCGGTTTGAGGAGCGAGAGATCATATCTCGGGAGTTATGCAGTGATCGTTCGGCTCGGTTCATCGCAAAAGTGCTGGGGCGGCATCATTCGACGATCGCTCGGGAAATCGACCGCAACGGTGGCGCGAAAGAATACCGCGCTGTGGACGCGCAACGTCGGGCCGAGGACAATTTGCGTCGCCCGAAGGAACGGAAGCTGGAGTCGTCCACACGGTTGCACGATGCCGTGAACGACGGCTTACAGGAAAAATGGTCGCCGAAGCAGATCAGCGAACGTCTACGCGAGGATCATCCCGACGATACGGAAATGCACGTGTCCCATGAAACGATTTACGAGTGCCTGTAACTCCAAGCCCGTGGCGAGCTGCGCACGCAGCTCAAGATAGCCCTGCGTCAGGGCCGGGCCCGCCGGGTCAACCGCTCCCGCGCAACCTCGACCAGGGGGAAGATCCTGGGCATGGTGAACATCAGCGAACGCCCGAAAGAGGCGGACGACCGCGCGGTGCCTGGATTCTGGGAGGGGGACCTCATTATCGGCAAAGGTAACCAGTCTCAGATCGCCACGCTCGTCGAGCGTACCACGAGGTTCGTGATGCTGGTGCGGATTCCCTACGACCGCAACGCGGAACGGGTCGCCTACCTGTTGGCCAAGAAAATGGAGACGCTGCCGGAATTTATGCGGAAGAGCGTGACCTGGGACCAAGGGAAAGAAATGGCTCGCCACGCGGAGTTCACAATCCGGACCGGGATACCGATCTATTTCTGTGACCCCCACTCGCCGTGGCAACGCGGCAGCAACGAGAACACGAACGGACTGCTCCGCCAGTACTTCCCGAAAGGCACGGACCTGTCCTTGCACGCCCAGGAGGAGCTTGATAAAGTAGCGGCACAGTTGAATGGCAGGCCGCGCAAGACGTTGAACTGGCGTAAGCTGATCGAAGTTTTCAACGATCTGGTGGCGAGCCATGTGTCGCGGTGATCACTTGATTTCGCCGTTGTGCTCAGTTCGCATCGATGATCAGTGGCTTGTCCAGGTCGGCCCGTAGCGCTTCGGCGAGCACGAAAAGTCTGTCGGCGAGGTTGCGCCGTTGATCGTTGGTGTACCTTCCGTCGCCCAGAGTAAAGAGGAGGTGCGCGTTCCGTGCGAGCTAGCGTGCGGTAATGACTTCGCCAGGTTTCGCCTCCCGGCGTGCTGGCGCGAGGTGATGACATGACCACGCGATGTGAAATAGGACCTATTTCACAGCATTTGGTAACGATATGAATACGCAACTTATCACGGTGTGGTAACTATATCCGGCGGAGTTTTGTTATTTAATCGTAAAACGGTCGGGAAAGCTGCTGGTCAGCGTGCTTTTCCGATTGAAATTCGCATTTTCCTGGAGGGAGGAGTAGGAGTAACGAGCTGGACGATCCGCAGGATTAACAATCGGAGAGGGGTTTGCGTCACGGTGTGTTGCGCGTCTGCGACGCTCTGCGATCGCCGGTCGGGTTCTGCAACTGTTAAAACGACAAGATCGCGCCATGCCGTCCACCCCGACTGGGCGGTATGCGCCGGTCAGATCGGAGTGATATGGGTTGCTCCCATGCCAAAGCCTGCCCCCTTTTCCCCCTGCTCAATGCAAGCTTACGAGGCTGGCGTGATTCCTACTGCGACAGCGAGCAACGTTGGCGGGAATGCGCCAGATACAGGTTGGCATCCAGGGGGCAGCTCGTGCCGATCTCACTGCTCCCGAACGGGGCTGACGTGGGGCACATTCGACGCGCTGCCGAGCGGTCCGCGGCGGCCGAACCAACGCCGCCCGCACCGCTCATTTCCGGGTCGCAGGGAACCGTGGCCTGGTTCGAGCCGGCCCCAGAACCGAAACCTGCGCGGCCTCGGGAACCGGCGCGGCCTCGGGAACCTGCGTGGCCTCGGGAGCTTTCGCGACCCCCGCACGCCCCGCAGCAGCCCCCGGCGAGCCCGCCAGAACGATCAACTGAACCCCGCGGCTCGAAACGCCGCTGGTGGACTCGGCTCGCCGAGTGGATGAGAGGTCCCGCATGAGCAACTACTGGCCCTGGTGGGCGGGCGCTATCGGGCTCGCCCTCGTCACCATCAACTACACCCTCATCACCGATCGGTCCTTCGGGGTGTCCTCGGCGTGGGATCGCGTCCTGCACTGGCGCGCCGAACGCCGGATCGAACGGCAGGAAGCCCAGTTCGCGGACGACGGAGCGCTCGCTGACGCGCTGGCCGCGGCGACCGCCGACGAGTTCGGGACCCGCGGTGGAGCACCGACGTTGCCGAACGCGGCGCGCGGCGCTGCGCAGCCTGAGCAGGTCTCCGAGGCGGCCGAGTCACGGAATTCCACGTTCACGACCCGCCGCCAGGTACCGCTGGTCACCCAGGCCGCGCTGCTGTTGTCGATCGTCGTCGGCGGATGGGTGGCGGCGGTCACCTCCGGTCGGTTCGAGCTCCGGTTCGACATGGGCAGTGCTTTCAGCCGACTCGTGACCGACAACCCGAACACCATGATCGGTGTGCTGTTCGTTGGGGGCGTGCTCGTCGGCTTCGGCACCCGCCTCGCCGGGGGCTGCAGCTCCGGTCACGGACTCAGCGGATGCGGACGGTTGCAGCCGGTCAGCATTGTCGCGACTGCCGTCTTCTTCGGCACCGCCGTCCTCGTGTCGTTCCTGCTGTGGAAGGTGATCTGATGCGTACCCGAGGCGCGGTTCTCGTCGCCAACATCATCACCGGGCTGGCCCTCGGTTTCATCGTCACCAACATCGGGTTCGGCGACTACGCCGAGCTGAACCGCATGTTCACCTTCCAAGACCTGCGGATGCTGTACGCCTTCGCCGGCGCGGTCGCGATCATCGTGGTGGCCTTCGCGCTGGTGGGCGTTCGCCGCAGGCCGGGGCGCATCCACGGCGGAGTGATCCCCGGCGCAGTCCTCTTCGGCACCGGCTGGGCGATCTCGGGTGGCTGCCCGGCGATCCCGCTCATCCAGGTCGCTAGCGGATACCTGCCCGCTCTGGTCACGATCGCGGGTGTCATGGTCGGCATCTGGCTCTGCCGCTGGGCCAACGCCCATTTCTTCCAGCTCGACCGCGGATCTTGCGGGCTGTAGCGGACATTCACGAGGCCGGGACCAGAAGGCCGGCCCGAATCCCTTCGGGCGTTCGTTTGGTCGAGCCAGCTGGAAACTCCCTCTCGCCGGGGGCCAGCCGTCTCCGTTCAGTGCTACCAGAGGCGCTTTTCGCGCTCGGGGTGGCGGATGTCGTTGCCGCCCATGAGCGCGAAGTACCCCGACTTCCGGGGCACTCGGCAGCGCCCCTGGTAGTCGGAACCGCCCATGATCGCCAGCTTCCACCGGCGTTTGGTCCCGTCGGTGGGCTCGACGGGGCGGTCGGCTGCCGTGGCCGGCAGGTCGGTCACCTGCGCGTCGAGTTTTCCGCGCGTGACGGACTGGTAGGCGGCGTCCACGCGTTCGGTGAACTCGGCCAAGGTCAGCCGTCCATCGCCCCCGTCGTCCCCGTGGCCGGACCAGGAGTGGCAGCTGACCCGGATCGGCTAGTTGGCCGCCCGCTGTGCGGTGGCGGTGCGGATCAGCTGGTCACAGCGGCGGCGAGCGCGCGGCGGGTCGAGGGCCGATGATGGCCCGTAGTCGGGACTGAGGGGAACCAGATGATCGACATCGCCAAGCAGGTAGCCGCCGTGCAGCGGGTGGTCAGCCAGCACTCGATCGACGGCGGTGGGCAGGTGAGCGTCCTGCTGCGCCGGAACTACGCTGCTCCGATCAAAGAGGTCTGGCGCGCGTTGACCGAACCGGACACGTTGCGACGTTGGCTCCTGCCGATCAGCGGCGAGCTGTCGGGACCCGGTCGGCACTGGTTCGGCGGCACCGCGGGCGGCCGGATCCTGCGCTGCACGGCGCCGCGCTTGCTGAAGACGAGGTTCGACGAGGACAACAGCGTTGTTGAGCTGCGGCTTTCTGAGGGTGACGGGTCTGGCGGCGGGACCGGGGTCGAGGTCATGCATTCGGTTCCGCTGGATCCGATCAGCAGCGGCGCGGGCGCTTTGTTCGTCGGGCCCGCCTGGGACGTCGGCCTGCTCGGGCTGGACGTGTACCTCCGGGGCGAGGACATCCCCGGACGGGAGAACTCGGCCGAGGTGCAGCGGTTCTCCCGGCAGGTCATCAGGGCGTGGGCCACCGCGACCGAGGACTCCGGCACCGCCGACGGCGACCAGATCGCCGACGGGGTGGCCGCGGCGACCGCCCGGCTCACGCCGGACCTCGACCAGACGAGCGCCTGATCGTCTGCGTCCCGCTGGGCTGCCATGCGGCAGGTCGGCGGATTCAGCTGGTAGCTGCTGGACGCGCGCGTCCGATCGTCATCGCCATCGCGGCGGCAGCCCCGCACAGCGCGGCGGCTCCGATCCAGACCGCGTCGTAGGAGCCCAGCAGGTCCCGCGTCACCGCGCCGAAGTAGGCGATCAGCCCGGCGCCCACCTGGTGCGCCGCGCTCACCCAGCCGAAGACGATCGCGCCGCCGGGGCCGAAGACCTCGCGGCACAGGGCGATCGTCGGCGGCACGGTGGCGACGTCGAGCAGGCCGAACAGTATCGTGAAGACGATCATTCCCATGTGCACCGTCGGCCCCATCAGTGCTGGCAGGGTGAGCAGCGAGGCGCCCCGCAGCCCGTAGTAGCCCGCCAGGAGCAGTTGCGGGCTGCAGCGGTCGGTGAGCCAGCCGGACCCGATCGTGCCGGCCACGTTCACCACCCCGATGACCGCGAGCAGCGAGGCCGCCACCGTGGTCGGCATGCCGTGATCGTGCGCGGCGGAAGCGAAGTGGGTCCACATGATCCCGTTGGTGGATGCCCCACAGATCGCGAAAGTGCCCGCCAGCAGCCAGAACGGGCCGGTCCGCGCCGCGTCGAACAGCAGCCGCACCGCGCGGCGGGCCGCGCCGGGCACGGGTTCCGGCTTGGTTTCGAAACCCGTTGCGCCGTAGGGGCGCAAGCCGAGATCGGCGGGGTGGTCGCGCAGTACCCACCACACCAGCGGCGCCGTGGCCAAAGCAATCAGCGCGAGGACGACGATCGCCGTGCGCCACGCGAAGTGTTCGACGACCCAGGACATCACCGGCAGCAACGCGAACTGCCCGAAGACGCTCGCCGCGGTCAGCGAACCGGTCACCAGGCCGCGTCGAGCCGCGAACCAGCGGTGCGTCACGGTCGCGGCGAACGCCATCGCCAACGCGCCGCAACCGATCCCGACGAGCACGCCCCAACCCGGGACCAGTTGCCAGGAATCGGAAACGATCGTGGTCAGCCCGGCGCCCGAGGCGATCAGCAGCAGCGCGCCCACCGCCACCCGCCGGATGCCGAAGCGGTCCATCAGCGCCGCGGAGAACGGCGAGGCCAGCCCGTACAGCGCCATGTTCACCGACACCGCGATCCCGATGGTGGCGCGCGACCAGCCGAACTCGTCGTGCAGCGGGGTGACCAGGAGGCCTGCCGTGGTGGCGCAGGCACCCGCGCTGATGACCGCCAGCGCGGTGACGGCGGCGACCCACCACGCGCGGTGGATGCGCGCCCGGGGAACTGTTTCGGTCGTCATGCCCAGACCCTGCGTCGCCGGGCGCGGCCGAACGAGTGGCCTGATAGCCAATATGTGCAAGAATCGGGCCATGTCCAGTCGAGTCGCGGTGCTGGTCCGCCACGGCGTGATGCCGATGGAACTGGGCCTGGTGCACCAGCTGTTCGGGAATGCCCGCTCACCTGCCGGAACGCCGCTGTACGACGTCGTGACGTGCACGCTCGTTCCCGGCTTGGTGCGCACCAACGCGGACTTCCCGATCAGCGTCGAGCGCGGTCCCGAAGCGTTAGGCGAGGCCGACACCGTGATCGTCCCGGCGTCGCACGAGCCCGACGAGACCGAGACCGAAGGCCTGCTCGGCCCGGACCTCGCCGAGGCGCTCGCGCGGATCCGGCCGGGCACCCGAATCGCCTCGATCTGCACCGGGGTCTACGTGCTGGCCGCGGCCGGGCTGCTCGACGGCCGCCGGGCGACGACGCACTGGAACTCCTGCGACCGGTTCCGGCGGCTCTACCCGGCGGTCCGGCTGGACCCCGACGTCCTCTACACCGACGACGGCGACGTGCTGACCTCGGCCGGGGAGGCGTCCGGCATCGACCTGTGCCTGCACATGATCCGGTGCGACCACGGCGCGGCGGTCGCCAACGAGGTGGCGCGGCTGACGGTGGTGCCGCCACACCGCGACGGCGGCCAGGCCCAGTACATCCGGTGCCCGATCCCCGAACCCCAGCTCTCGTCGACCGCGCAGGCCCGGGCATGGGCGCTGGAGCACCTGGACCGGCCGCTGGCGCTGCGCGAACTGGCGGCGCGGGAGTCGATGAGCGTCCGCACGTTCACCCGCAGATTCCGCGACGAGGTCGGCATCTCACCGCTGCAATGGCTGACCCAGCAGCGCATCGAGCGAGCCCGGCACCTGCTGGAGGAGACCGATCTGCCGGTCGACCGGATCGCGGCGGACGCGGGATTCGGCACTGCGGCTTCGCTGCGCCAGCACCTGCAGACGGCACTCGGCGTGTCCCCGAGTGCGTACCGCAGCACCTTCCGGGGAAGTGCAGCTTTAGGGAGCCCGTGAGCGCTTTTGGTTGCGGTAGGGGCTGCTTCGAGGCACGTTTTGCGTGGCGGTGCGGGTGGCGGTGCGGGTGGCGGTGCGGGTGGCGGTGCGGGTGGCGGTGCGGGTGGCGGTGCGGGTGGCGGTGCGGGCGGCGGTGCGGGCGGCGGAACCTCAGCTGCCGCCTGGACTCCGGGATCCCCGACTCATGAATGGCAATTCACCACGCCGGGGACTGTGCTCGCCAAGAACCCCGACGGGTGGGCACAGCCCGAGAACCCGCGGCGGTGCCGGCTGCGCGCGTGAGCTGAGTAGCTGGCGCCGCTTCAACTACAAAAGCCCGCCTTACCGCACCCTGGACGATCACGTCCCAAACAGCCTCGATAGCACCGAAAAACGCGCACGGCGGATGTGACTTGAGGTCCGAACACCTGGCGGGTTGGGCTGCGCAGGAGCAAGGTTCAGGTAAAACCCGGCGGACTGACCGCCGCAGGCTTGCCCAGGTGCGACGGGCGTCGACGAGGAGGCCGGCATGGCTGAACAGCAGCAGTGGGCTGCGGTGGACGACTACCTGGGCGCGCTGCTCACGCCGGAGGACCCGGTGCTGACCGCCGCCCTGCAGGCGAGCGACGAGGCCGGGCTGCCGCACATCAACGTGTCGGCCCTGCAGGGGAAGTTGCTGAACCTGCTCGCCCGGTCGGTGCAGGCGCGCAGGATCCTGGAGATCGGCACACTCGCCGGCTACAGCACGATCTGGCTCGGCCGGGCGCTGCCCTCGGACGGTCGGCTGGTCACCCTGGAGGCGGAGCCGAAGCACGCCGAGGTCGCGCGCGCCAACCTGGCCCGCGCAGGCCTGGACGGCATCACCGACGTGCGGGTCGGCCCTGCCCTGGACACGCTGCCGGAGCTGGTCGAGGAGTCGTTCGACCTGGTCTTCATCGACGCGGACAAGCCGAACATCCCGGAGTACTTCCGCTGGGCGCTGGTGCTCACCAGGCCGGGCGGGCTGGTGATCGTGGACAACGTGGTCCGCCAGGGTGCGGTGGTCGACGAGCACAGCAGCGATCCGGCCGTGCAGGGTGCGCGGCGGTTCCACGAGATGCTCGCCGCCGAGCCGCGGGCGTCGGCCACCACGATCCAGACGGTCGGCTCGAAGGGCCACGACGGCTTCACCCTTGCCGTCGTACTGCCGCCTGGTGAATGACCCGGTGGTCAGACCGGTAGCCGGGTCCGCAGTGGACTGATCGTCACCTGGGAGGACGGATCATGACGAATCGGCTCGCCAACCTGTTCCGGCTCGACGGGCGAAAGGCGGTCGTCGTCGGCGGGGGCAGCGGCCTTGGCCGGTCCAGCGCGGTGGGGCTGGCCGAATTCGGCGCGAAGGTGGTCGTCGCGGACGTCGACGTGGCCGGGGCCGAGGAGACCGCCAAAGCGATCGGGGAGTTCGGGCACGAGGCGAGCTGGCGTGAGCTGGACGTCCGGGAAGGCGAGCAGATCCAGCGGCTCGCGGAGGCCGAGGCGGACGCCGAGGTCCTGGTCGTCACGCCGGGCATCAACGTCCGCAAGCGGCTGGTCGACACCGTCGACGAGGAGTTCGACCGGGTCGTGGACGTCAACCTGAAGGGCACCTACCGGCTGGTGCGGGACTTCGGCGCCCGGATGGCCGAACGCGGCCGGGGCAGCATCGTCACCTTCGCCAGCTTCCGCGCCGTGCTCGTCGAACCGGGGCAGGGCATCTACGCCGCGACCAAGGCCGGCGTCGTGCAGCTCTCCCGCGCGCTCGCCGCGGAACTGGGTCCGAAGGGCGTGCGGGTCAACGCGATCGCGCCAGGACCGTTCGAGACCCCGCTGACCGAGCAGATCAAGTCCGATCAGGGCTGGTACGGCGCGTACGCGGACAAGACCGCGTTGAAGCGCTGGGCGAACGCCGACGAGATCGCCGGCGCCGTGGTGTACCTCGCCTCGGACGCCGCCTCGTACGTGACGGGCAGCCTCCAGCTGGTCGAGGGCGGCTGGACGGCGATCGACGGCCGCTTCGAACCGAGCGTCTGATCCGCTTGCGGGGCAAGCAAGAACGCGGCCCCGCCCGGCGGGGCCTCGTTGCGCGTCGTGGGGTCGTGAGTGAGTCTTCCGGTAAGAGCCGGAATCGTCACTCACGAGCTGGTGCGGTCGGGGTGCGGCTCAGGTTTCTCCACTTCGGCGGGCAAGCCGCCGGTGATCCGCACCAGCTCGCCGAACGTCGTCGGGAACATCGCGTGCTTGGAGCCCGCGCCCGCCCAGACCTCCGGGTGGTCGGCCAGCATCCGGTCCACCACGGTCCGGATCGGCCGCGGGTGCCCGACCGGACCGACACCACCCACCGGCTGCCCGGTCGCCTCCAGCACGAATTCCGGGGTGGCCCGCCGGATCTTGCGCACCCCGAGCAACTGCCCGACGTGCTTGGTGTCCACGCGGTGCGCGCCGCTGGCGACGATCAGCAGCGGCTCGTCGTCGGCGGTGAAGATCAGGCTGTTCGCGATCGCGCCGAGCTCGCAGCCGAGCCGTTCGGCTGCCGCCGCTGCGGTCGGCACGTCGGTGTCGAACTCGACGACTGACCCCGCGACGTCGAGGTCGCGCAGGCAGGCGGCGAAGGTATCGGTGGCATTGCTCATGCGGCGCAGAATCCCCCAAACCGCGCCGATGGAACAAGTTCTTTCACGGTCGTGTGGCTGCGTCGCCCTGCTCTTCGTTGTGATCCATGACACGTTCGATACCACGCGGTGGGGCGTTGTCGAAATCCCGGGCGCGGCCCGTTTGAGGCCGTTGTTCTAGCTGACACCGACAACGGGTTTGGCCTTCTTGGCCGTCCGCAGTTGCAGGGTTATCCGCCAACCGGACATCCGGCACCGCCGTCTTCCGGTGTCGGCCGCGCCATGCCCTGGTGCGGCCGCGGGAAGCGGTTCGTCGGGCGACTCCGGGTGCTCAACTCCGAATTTCCGCACGCGATCGACCCGCGGGCCCATCGCGCGGTTCGTGCTGCCCAGCCCACCCCATGACCCTGAAGAGAAGCCAATGTCCTTCCGGCTCCTGATGCTCGCCGCCGGGCTGGCGTTCCTGCCGGTCGCGGGCGGTTCCGCGCTTGCCACCGCCGTGGCGCTTGTCCTCTGGGGGCTCGGCGGCTGGGGGATCATGCCCGCAGTCCAGCACCGGCTGATCTCGCTGACCCCGAAGAACGCCCGTGAGTGTTTTTGGTTGCCATAGCACAATGCCGCTTAGCTTGAGTTGATCTTGTTGTTGGTGGCGGGGATGATCTCGGGTGTGGTGGATGATGGCGTGGTGGCTGGGGCCCGGTTGACGGATCTGGTTTCGCTGGGGGTGCTGGCCTCGTCGGTTCCTCGGGATGTGGTCGATGAAGTGATCGTCGCGGCGGGGCGGCAGGCCAAGCGCTCGGATGGGAAGCTTCCGCCGCACGTCATGGTGTATTTCGTGATGGCGATGGCGTTGTTCGCCACGGAGGATTATGAGGAAGTCGCGGCCCGGCTGACCGATACGCTGGCGGCGTGGGGCTGCTGGGATCAGCAGTGGAGTCTGCCTACTTCGGGTGGGATCACCCAGGCTCGTCAGCGGTTGGGGGCCGAGCCGCTTGCGGAGTTGTTCGCCCGGGTCGCGGTCCCGGTGGCCGGGGAGCTGACCCGGGGTGCGTTTCTCGGGCCGTGGCGGTTGATGGCCATCGACGGGTTCGAGTGGGATGCACCGGACACCAAGGCCAACGGCGCGGAGTTCGGATACGGCGGCTCGGGGGAGAGCCGGTCGGCGTTTCCGAAGGTCCGTGTGGTGTCGGTCAGCGAGTGCGGCTCGCATGCGATGGTGGACGCTGAAATCGGTGGGGTCACCGGCAAGGGCAGCGGGGAACAGACCCTGGCGAGACGGTTGTACCGGCGCCTGCAGCCTGGCTGGTTGCTGATCGCCGACCGCAACTTCTACACCTGGCAGGACTGGTGCACCGCGGCTGACACGGGTGCGGAGCTATTGTGGCGCGTCAAGTCCAACACGAGGCTGCCGGTGCTGGGATCGCTGTATGACGGCTCCTACCGCTCGGTGCTGATCGAGGCGAAAATCCGGGGCAGGGCACGGCAAGCGCTCATCGACGCCGCCGCCCGCGGCGAGGATCTCCCTCCTGATCAGGCCAGGATTGTGCGGGTCGTGGAATACACGGTGCCCGACCGCGACGGCAACGGCAAGGGCGAACTGATCCGGCTGATCACCACTATCACCGACCCCACCGCAGCGCCGGCGGCGGCGTTGGCCGAGAGCTACCACCACCGCTGGGAACACGAAACCGCCAACGGACAGATCAAAACCGTCCTGCGCGGACCGGGAAGAGTGCTGCGGTCGAAAAGCCCCGACATGGTCCGCCAGGAGCTCTACGGCTACCTGCTCACCCACTACGCGATCAGCGCGCTGATCTGCCGGGCGGCCACCGAAGCCGACATCGACCCCGACCGGGTCAAATTCACCCGCACCGTCCGCATCGTCCGCCGCCGGATCGCCGATCCGGCGGCTTTTTCCCCCTGAACACCAGAAACGATCTCTGGCCGCTATCACCTCCGACATCACCGCCGCCCGCAACCTCAATCCCCGCCGCCGCCACCGCAGCTACCCCCGCGTGATCAAACGCGGCCGCCACAACGCCTACCGAGTCAAAAAACCCACCGACACCGGAACCCGCCACGACAGCCCGCCCAGCATCCAACTCACCCACACAGCAGCATGATCAAAATAGGCTAAGCGGCATTGTGCCATAGCACCCAAAAACACTCACGGCGTCCTTCGCTCGGATGCCCGGGTGATCGCACCAGCCCACCGTGACGAACACCGGATGGTGAGATTCCTCAACTCGGAGTGGCTGAGCTTGGGTGGCCGACCTGGCAGCCGCTTGGACCCCTCGCCTCATGCCCGCAGGAATTTGGACTTACTCGGACTTGACCAGCAGGGGCAGCTTTCGGACTCCGGTCATGTGGGGGCTGGGGATGAACTCCGGGCCCTTCGCCGGGTCGGTCCGCAGGTTCGGGAACCGGTCCAGCAGGATGTTCAGCGCGACCCGCCCCTCCAGCCGGGCCAGCGGCGCGCCCAGGCAGAAGTGAATGCCCCGCCCGAACGCGATGTGCGGGTTCGGGTCCCGGCCGATGTCGAAGACGTCCGGGGCGGTGAACTGGCGGGGGTCCCGGTTGGCCGCCGCGACCCACAGCAGCAGCAGTTCATCGGCCGGGATCCGCTGCCCACCGAGCTTGACCTCCCGGTTGGTCACCCGGGAAACCGCGGCGAACGGGCTGAAGAAGCGCAGCGACTCCTCGATCGCCGAGGGCACCAGCGACCGGTCTGCCCGCACCTTCGCGAACTGCTCGGGGTGCGCGTCCAGGCACAGCACCGTGTTGCCCAGCAGCATGGTCGTGGTGATGTGCCCGGCGATCAGCAGCACCATGCCGAAGTTGACCACCTCGGCGTCTCTGAGCCGCGCGCCGTCCACTTCGGCCAGGACGAGCTTGCTCAGCAGGTCCTCGCGCGGCGCCCGCCGGCGTTCCGTGACGTGCTCGCCCAGGTACTTGGTCAGCTCCTGGACCTGGTCCAGGGCCTTCGCCATGTACTCCTCTTGCTCCTTCGAGCGGTCCTTGAGGGAGACCTGGTTGGAGGTCTCGAACATCGCGTCGACCCATTTCTTGAACAGGCCCCGGTCGCTGCTCGGCACGCCCAGCAGCTCCGCGATCACGATGACCGGTAGCGGGTAGGCCAGGTCGCGGACCAGTTCGGTCCGGTCGGACACGGCGTCGAGGAGTTCGTTGGTCAGCGCGGCAATCCGGGGTTCCAGGCCCGCGACGACCTTCGGGGTGAACGCGTGGCTCACCAGCTTGCGGAGCTTGTTGTGCTCCGGCGGGTCCAGCTGCACGATGTTGCCTTCCTGGAACCCGGACGCCTCCGGCACCAGCCGCTGGGTGGCCGAGGAGAAGGTCGCCGGGTCACTGAGGGCCTCCAGGACCTCGGGGTATCCGTAGACGTTCCAGATCCCGGCCGCCGAGTCGTTCGCCACCGGCTGATCCGGTCGCACCCCCCGCAACCAGAACTGCGATTCGTTTATCCCCCAGGTGTCGGCGAGGGTCGTCATGTGGTGCCCCTTCCTGTTGGCGAGCGCCGCCGGTCAGGTGCGCTCCATGTCCATCTCGGAGGTGTAGATCCACTTCCGGTAGTTCGCGTTGATCTCGTCGAACAGCGCGCTGATCTCGGCCGCCGCCGAGATCAGCGAGGCGCGGTCCGGTCCTTGCTCGGGTTCGAAGGCGCGGCGGACGGTCAGCGCCAGCGCGTCCGCCTTGGCGCGGTCGTCCGGGCCCGCCAGGTGCGGGTTGATGTTGTCCACCATGAAGAACCCGGTGACGGCGGCGCTCATCGAGAAGATCAGGTGCGGCACGTCGTCGCGGACGAGGTCGTACTTGGTGATCAGCTCGAAGTAGCGGGCGGTGAACTCCTGCCCGCGGATCTGAGCCGAGGCCTGCTTGAGGTTGCCGAGCAGTTCCGCGTCGCCGGTGACCAGCGCCCGCATCAGCGGCCTGCGCTGGGTGGCCAGGAACGAGTTCTGCATGAACCGGTGCGGCCGGACCTCGTCGGGGTCGCGGCGCACGGCGTCGACGAGCTCGGTGATCAGGTCCACCGATTCGCGCAGGAACAGCGATTCGAACAGCCGCTCCTTGGTGCGCCAGTGCAGGTAGACGGTGCCCTTGCCGACGCCGGCCTGCTTGGCGATGTCCTCGATAGTCACCTTCCGGTAGCCCAGCCGAATCATCAGCTCGCCGGCCGCGTCGAGGATGCGGTCGGCACGTTCGGTGGGCTGCGGCATGGTGCGTCTCCTTGGCCTGGGTAGGCGCTTGCGATGACCTGTTGACCAGATTTGAAATCTGGTCAACCAGTCATAAGTCACGATACCGCTAGCCGCAGCGGCGGGCAATGGACCTCGGGGCCGCCTTGACGCGGTCTTGACGCGTCACCCGGAAGCACCAACCGGGCGCGCGCTGCCGCCTGGGCGGGCTTAGCTTCTGCAGGCAGCCCCCCATACCGAAAGGGCTTTCCCCGCCGCCCGGAAGGGAGCACCATGGGATTCGGCGAGTTCAAGGACCGCCTGCAGAATCCCGGCGAGGAACACGGCGAGAAGATCGAGCAGGGCCTGGACAGGGCGGCCGATGTGGCCAAGGAGAAGTTCGGTCACGAGGAGTAGATCGACAAGGCCGTGGAGAAGGGCGACGAGTTCCTCGGGGATCCCGGACTGGGACCCGGCGAGCAGCGGTAGCCGACCGAACATCGCCGCCCGGCCCATGCTGACGAGCGGGACCAGGTGAGGGCCATCCTGCCCGGCAGTGGTCGGAGCGGATCATGGAGAGGCCGCCTCAACGCACAGGGCGGCCTCTCTTAATGCCCAGAATCCCTCGGTTTCGTCGAGCGACTTCCAGCCTCTTCTTGCATTGCGGCGCGGGTGGCGGAACCGGTGGGATCCCGGACTTGTGTATGACCAGCGGCGTCCGGGCTGTCCTCGTGAAAAGACCGCTGAGAACCCGCAGCGGTGCCAGTTGCGAGGGTGGGCCAAGGCGGCTACGCCGCTTGCGGCAGCCTGGTGGGACTTCCAGCGTCGCAGCCGCGGATCGGCGAGCACGAAAGAGGCTTCATTGAAGGCAGAGCTCTGATTTCAATGGAAATTGGAGCTCTGATTTCAATGGAAATTGCGGTGATCAGGCCACCGGGAGCTCCACGGCGGCGGCTTCCTCCGACAGCGCGACGACCCGTCCGCCGCGCTCGCCAAGCTCCCGCAGGCGCTCCAGCGCGGCGCCGTTGAGCTGCACGGTCGCGCTCGCGCGCGCCGTAGTCGCGAGTTCGTCGAGCGTCTGCCGCGCGTCGTGGCCCGCATCCACTGTGGACTTCAGGCCCCCGGTCGAGGCGAGCGACCCGCGGGCCGCGCCGAGCCGGCCGAGGGCGTCGTCCACGGCGTCGAGCAGCGCGATCCGGTTGCCTTCCGTCATGGCCCGCACCAGCTCCGGCGCGCTACCCGCGACCCGGGTGCCGTCGCGGAACGAGCCGGCGGCCAGCGAAAGCGCCAGCGGGCCGCCATCGGCCCCGACCGACGCGAGCACCGCGGCGAACACGTGCGGCAGGTGCGAGATGCGCGCGACCGCGAAGTCGTGCGAGGCGGCGGAGGTGGGCACCACCTGGGCACCGCAGTCCAGCGCGAGCTGGGCGGCCTCCCGCCACGATGCGAGCGTGGTGTCCTCCTCAACGGTCACCGCCCAGGCGGCCCCGGCGAACAGCTCGCCCGACCCGACCGACCAGCCAGAACCCGACACCCCGGCCATCGGGTGGCCCCCGGCGTACCGGGCGCCGGGCAGCAGGCTGCGGACCTCGGCGGCGACCGGGTCCTTGACGCTCACCACGTCGGTCAGCCAGGCCTCGGGGGCGTGCTCGGCGACCTTCCGCAGCACCTCGCGCACGGCGGTCAGCGGCGTCGCGACGACCACGAGCGCATCCTCCTCGGCGGCTCGGCGCAGGGCCGGGTCGATGTCGAGGACGTCGAAACCGTCGGCCCGCGCGGCGGCGGCGTCCGACTCCGACTTGGTGGTCCCCCAGGCGGGGCGTCCGGTGGCTTTGGCGGCTCGCAGCACCGAGCCACCGATGAGTCCCAGTCCGATCACGCACACGGCACGCATCGGTCCATCCTGCCCGACTTCCCGGCCGGCCACGCACCCGGTTGAGCGGCAAACAATGCCCGGAAGGTTACGAGCCCGCAATAGTGCTTTCGGGTGGCGTTCGTACGCTCTACGGTGTCCTCATGACGGTGCAGGAGCCGGTCGCTGGCTTCGCCGTCGCCGTGGTGCGGGAGGACGGGCGGTGGCGGTGTAGCACGATGGACAAATCGGTGCTGACCGGCCTGGACGCCTCGATCACGGCGTTGCGCGAGCTGCGTTCCACCGGCGCGGTGTTCGGTATGTGCAATGTGGACGACGAGTTCTTCGTGCTGATCAGACCGGTGCCCGGAGGGGTGGACCTGCTGCTGTCGGACGCCGCCGCGGCGCTGGACTACGACATCGCTGCGGACGTCCTCGATCTGCTGCGCATCGACCCGCCCGATGAGGACGACGAAGAGGTGTGGCCGGAAGGCAACCTGGCTATCCTGTCCGATCTCGGGCTGCCCGAGGGCGAGCTGCTGGTGATCATCGAAGAGGTCGACCTCTACCCGGACGAGCAGCTGGAGATGATCGCCCAGCGCTGCGGCTTCGGGGACAACTTCGCGAAAGTGCTGGAGAAGCTGGACCAGTGAGCACATCCGGTTCCCGCGCCGGGGACGCCGACCTGGTGCGGGCCGCGTTGCGAGTCGCCGCCGAAGCACCGTCCACTGGGGATGTTCCGATCGGCGCGGTCGTGGTCGATCAGGAGGGTCGGCTCCTAGCCAGCGCGCACAACCAGCGCGAGGAGCTGCAGGACCCCACGGCGCACGCGGAGATCCTCGCGTTGCGGGCCGCAGCCGCCGCGCACGGCGACGGTTGGCGGCTGGAGGGTTGCACGCTGGCGGTCACGGTGGAGCCTTGCACGATGTGTGCGGGGGCATTGGTGCTGGCCAGAGTGGCCAGGGTGGTGTTCGGGGTGTGGGAACCCCGCACTGGCGCGGTGGGCTCGCTGTGGGACGTGGTGCGGGATCGCCGCCTGAACCACCGGCCGGAGGTGGTCGGCGGCGTGCTGGCCGACGAGTGCGCGGCGGTGCTCGAGGACTTCTTCGCCGGCCACCGCGAGTAGGAACCCGCATCACCACGACCGACCCGCACCCGGGCGGCCCCGTTTCAGCATCTTCAAGCGAGGAATCGCGGAACACGACCGGCACTTTTTCAAACGATCTACGCGCGGCCCCGGCTTTGGCTTCCGCCGTGCTCGGCGATGTCTCCGGTTCCCGGGCCGCGACATGCACGCGCCCGCGGTCCTCCCAGACCACCAGCTCCCAGTTCGCTTACGCGATGGAGTGCATGCGGGTTGCCGCCGAAGCACCGCTGCTGCTCCAGACCCACTCGATGTTCGGCGAGTCGGACGGGCGGTATTCGATCTCGATCACCACAGCTCCCTTCTCGGTCGCCTCGCGCGCCAGATGCACGATAGGCAGTGCGGGAAAGCCGTAGTAAAAGGATGTTTGTGGGTTTATCCGCGGCCACGTCCTCGTCGACTGCGCCGCCCGGACCCAAGGTGGGCGGGAGAGTGGATCTGGGAGCTTCCACCGGTTCGGGCGGCCTGTCCGCACCGCGATCGGTGTCCCGGCCTGTGACGATGAGCCCGTCCGCTTGCGACGGGCGGACTGATCGCGTTGCAGGGGAGTGTGACGTGGAGCCGACTGACGCAGTCCTGGCCACGCGCATCGCGACCGGCGACACCGGCGCCTTCGAGCTGGTGGTGCGCCGGTATTCCAACGGGATCTTCGGCATGGCGCTGCGGATGCTCGGCGACCGGGCCGAGGCGGAGGACGTGGCGCAGGACGCGTTCATCGCGGTGTGGCGGCGGGCTGGCGAACTCGCCGAACCGGCCGCCCTGCGGACCTGGTTGTTCAAGGTCGCCCACCGGAACTGCCTGATCGTGCTGCGCCGCCGGCGGACGCGCCGCACCGCTCCTGTCGGCGTGATTCCCGAGCACCGGACCGCGGTCGGGTCCGCCGCGCTGATCGCCGATCCGCAGCGGGCCGCGGAGGCGGAGGAGGGTGTGCTGGCGCTGCGGCGCGCGCTCGCGGTCCTGCCGAGCCGGCAGCGCGATGTCTGGCTGCTCGCGGAGGTCGACGGGCTGTCCTACGTCGAGATCGGCCAGCGCGTCGGGGCCGGTGAGCAGGCGGTGCGAGGTCGGCTTTCGCGGGCCAGGGCCAGCCTCGCCAGCATGATGCGGGCCTGGCGCTGACCCCCGTTGTCAAGCGCTGTCGGGTGACCGGTAGCCTAGCTGGCGGTAGCGTGTCCGAGCGGCCGAAGGAGCGCGCCTCGAAAGCGCGTGTGGTTAACAGCCACCGTGGGTTCGAATCCCACCGCTACCGCTCGCAAGGGCCGGTTCCCCGTGAAGACGGGGACCGGCCCTTGATTATGCGGTCTCGATTATGCGGTCTCGGTTGGTCTTGAACAGTTGGCGGATCGCGGCCATGAGCCGCATCGGGGCAAGAAGGTCCCCTGGTGCGGAGAGACTTAGTAGGGCAACGGCAGGTTGAGATACTGGCCTGCTCACGTGATCGTGTTTTCCCGATCGCTTTGCGACGGTAGCTTCTCGTCGACCACGTCGCTTGGCGAGGGGAAGCCGAAGTGCGCATCACGTCGTTGCTGACCGCCACCGCAGTGGCGGTCCTGATCGCGCCGACCATGGCGGCCGCGGCGCCGCAGCAGCAGGCCCGCATCCACGATATCCAGGGGACCACGCGGGTTTCGCCGCTGGTCGGCCAGCGGTTGGCCGGGGTGCCGGGCGTGGTCACCGGCGTACGCGGTTTCGGCTCGGCCCGCGGGTTCTGGCTCCAGGACCCGGAACCCGACGCGGACCCGCGCACCAGCGAAGGGCTCTTTGTGTTCACCGGGAAGGAGACCCCGGCGGTGGCGGTCGGCGACGCGGTCGCGGTCTCCGGGCTGGTCGCGGAGTACTACCCGACGGCCGAGGGCGAGACGCCGGAGACCACGCCGAACCAGTCGGTCACCGAGCTCACCGAGGCGACCTGGCAGGCCACCGGCAAGGGCAGCGTCCCGGCCGAGGTGCTCCGGGCGGACACCGTCCCTGCCGAGTTCGCGCCGCTGGAGGGAAACATCGACAAGCGCGAGCTGGAGCCGCAGCGATTCGCGCTGGACTACTACGAGTCGCGCGAGGGGATGCTGCTGCGCGTCGACGACGCGCGGGTCGTCGGGCCGACCGATGCCTACCGGGCGCTGTGGATCATCAGCAAGCCCGAGCAGAACGCGAACGGCCGCGGCGGCACCACCTACACCGGCTACGCCGAAGCCAACGCCGGGCGGCTGAAGGTCGAGTCGCCGTCGGACGCGCCGTTCCCCGCCGCGAACGTCGGCGACCGGCTGCGCGGCAGCACCGAAGGACCGCTGGACTACTCGCGCTTCGGTGGGTACGTGCTGGAGGCCGGGCGGCTGGGCGAGCACGTGCCGGGCGGCCTGCGGCCGGAGACGACGCGGCCGCAGGGACGCGACGAGCTCGCCGTCGCCACGTACAACGTCGAGAACCTCGCCCCGAGCACCGACCAGGCCAAGTTCGACCGGCTCGCCGAGGGCATCGTCGACCGGCTTGCCGCCCCGGACATCGTTGCGCTGGAAGAAGTCCAGGACAACTCCGGGCCGACCGACGACGGCGTGGTGGCCGCGGAGCAGACGCTGCAGCAGGTCACCGACGCGATCGTGGCGGCGGGCGGGCCGCGCTACCAGGGGCGGCAGATCGACCCGCAGAACAACGCCGACGGCGGGCAGCCCGGCGGGAACATCCGGGTGGCCTTCCTGTTCAACCCGGCCCGGGTGTCCTTTGTGGATCGTCCGGGTGGCGACGCGACCACGCCGGTGCACCCGGTGGCCCACGGCCCGCGGATCGCGCTGAGCGCATCGCCGGGGCGCATCGACCCGGCCAACGAGGCGTGGCGGGACAGCCGCAAGCCGCTGGCGGGCGAGTTCCTGTTCCGCGGCACGCCGGTGATCGTGGTGGCCAACCACTTCAACTCCAAGGGCGGTGACCAGCCGCTGCACGGCCGCCTCCAGCCGCAGGCGAGGTCGTCGGAGGAGCAGCGGGAGCGGCAGGCCCAGGCGGTTCGCACCTTCGTCGACGAGGCGCGGGCGGTCAACGACGAGGCCGCGGTCGTGGTGCTCGGAGACCTCAACGACTACGGCTTCGCCCCGGCACTCGCGCCGCTGACCACCGGGGGAGCACTGGTGTCGCTGGCCGACTCGCTGCCGCCCGCCGAGCGCTACAGCTACGTCTACGAGGGCAATTCCCAGCAGCTGGACCACATCCTGGCAACCCCGTCGATCACGGCGGAGTACGACGTCGTCCACATCAACGCGGAGTTCGCCGACCAGGCCAGCGACCACGACCCCCAGGTCGCCCGCCTCCGGTTCTAGCCTGTTTCCAGGCTCGTTCCTGCCGGGCGGTTCCGGTTGCCGCCGCAGCGGGAGCGCCCTGGTTCTGCCTCGCCAACCGCTGTGAAGCGAACGGACTGTTCACTTCAATAGGCGAGGCGAATGGTCCGTTCGCTTCATGTCGGCACCTTCCAAAGCAGCCTGTTCAGCACCCACGGGTGCTCACGGGCCGCCACCTGCGAATACGTCGTTCAAGGGCGGATGTTCTGGTTGAGGTGGAAGAGGTTTTGCGGGTCGTACTCGCGCTTCACCTGGACCAGCCGGTCGTAGTTCCCCTTGTAGTTCGCCTTGATCCGGTCCTGGTCGTCGCCGGCCATGAAGTTGACGTACCCACCCTCCTCACTGTGCGGCGCGGTCGCGGCGTAGTAGTCGCGCACCCAGGCGATGTTGGCTTCGTTGTCCGCCGGGTTGGGCCACATCCCGGCGATGACGGCCGCGAAGTTCGCATCCCGGTAGGCGAACGCCGTCGCATCCGCCGCGACCCGGTGGCAAGCGCCGTCGATCGGGTAGATGTGCACCGTCGAGTTCAACGCCGGCACCTTCGGGCCGAACCGGGCGTGCGCGGCGATCATCTCGTCGGTCAGTTCGACGACGAAGTTGGCCTTCCAGTAGTGCTGGAGACCAGGCGGGACGAGCGCGTCGAAAGCGCTGTTGAGCCGCGGATAAGGCGTCGGGCCCACGTGTTCGGCGACGATCGGCGCGATTTCGCGCAGCGGCTGGACGACGGCCGGGCCCGCGTCCATCGGCCCGGCCCAGCAGGCGACAATCGCGATCAGCACGTCGCCGTGCCGGTTCTCGGGGATGAAGGGCAGCGGTGGCGCGATCTGGAAAGCGGGGAACGCGCTGAACTCTTCCGGGGCGCGGGTGATGATCTCGCGGAAGGCCCGCAGCACGTTCGGGGCCTGGTCCACCTCGAAGAAGATCAGGCCGCCGTAGATGTCGCGCACCGGGGCGAGCCGGTACTCGAACGAGGTCACCACGCCGAAGTTGCCGCCACCGCCGCGCAACGCCCAGAACAGGTCCTCGTGCTGCCGCTCGTCGGCCACGACCAGCTCACCGGCCGCGGTCACGACGTCCGCGGAGACCAGGTTGTCGCAGGACAGGCCCAGGCCGCGGGCGAGGTGCCCGATGCCGCCGCCGAGGGTAAGCCCGCCGATGCCGGTGGTGGAGATGAGGCCGCCGGTGGTGGCCAGCCCGAAAGCGTGAGTGGCGGCGTCGATGTCGCCCCAGGTCGTGCCTCCTTCGGCCCGCGCGGTCCGGCCGCCCGGCGAAACCCGAACACCGTGCATCGGAGTCAGGTCGAGGACTACGCCGTCGTCGCAGGTCCCGAACCCCGGCACGCTGTGTCCACCGCCGCGCACGGCGAGGTCGAGCCCGTTCTCCCGCGCGTAGTCGACGGTGGCGACGGCGTCCCCGGCGTTGACGCACCGCACGACGACCTGCGGCCGACGGTCGATCATGGCGTTGTAAACGCTTCGGGACTGCTCGAAACCGTCGTCCTGCCGGCTGATCACGGTCCCGCGAACCCGCTCCCGCAACGTCTCGATCGTCAAGTCCATCGGAGCCACCCCGCCCGGGAAAACCAGTGCCATCGCCACCAACGGTGCGGCGAGCCGACCATGCGTGACAGGGACGTATGGCCCGCGAGCACACGAAAGAGCCCCGGTCGCGGTGTCGCGTCCGGGGCCCTGACCAGCGGAGGATACGGGATTCGAACCCGTGAGGGCTCCCTCTTAACCCAACACGATTTCCAATTCCGATGGCGAGGTCAACAGGGGTGCCCAGCCGTGTGTTCGCACTGGTCAGCATTTCAGAGGGGGTGGTTGGTGTGGGGGCGAACCGAGACGGGAACTGAGACGGCTACCGTCTCTCCTCTGCCACGAGTGCCGAGACCACTCAGCACCCGTTCGACACCAGCCACCTACTGGTGGCCCGCTCGCCCTCGATCACTGGTCGGACCCACGACAGGGGCACCGCCATCGCGATGGAGCCGCCCATCGAGGTCGAGGCTCGGGTGCTCGGCCGTGCGGCGGTTCCGCTACCGACCCGACGCGCCGCGCGGCGAAGGTCGCCACCTGGCCGTGAGTGATTTTGGGTGCCATAGCACCGAAAAACGCTCACGGGCCTTGGTCCTGCACCGTGCACACCCAACCGTCCGATGTGGACACCGCTCGACCGGCTGCCCGAGACGTCGCGACCGCTTCCGCCGACGGCTCGGGCGGCGTGGAGCCCGAACCCGTCGGCAATGAGCTCACTGTCGGTGAGTAGGGGTTGACGACCTCGCCCTGTGCGGGCGGGAACAACGTGGTCGTCGACGAGCACGTAGAGTGCGGTCAGGAGGGTGTTTAGTTCTTTATTCACACATTGATCTTGAACACCCTCGTCCTCTACCCACTCACCGACCCCTCTGTTCACATGATCTTCACGGAATCAATCATCTAGCTAGGTGCGCCCTGTTCAGCCCTACTGACGGACGACGATGAGGGCGACGACCCCACCGCCGGCGCCGTCGTCCCCTCGTAGCGCAGAGCGGGGGACCCCTCTCAACGGGGGCGACTGAGACGGAAACTGAGACTGGACGTGAAAGAGCCCCGGTCGCGGTGTCGCGTCCGGGGCCCTGACCAGCGGAGGATACGGGATTCGAACCCGTGAGGGCTATTAACCCAACACGATTTCCAATCGTGCGCCTTAGGCCGCTCGGCCAATCCTCCGTGCGGAAGCCTAGCAGGTGGGCTTCTGAACAGGGGTTACGGGTCTTGACCTGGGGTGACGGGTGGACGTCGGGATCTTGCACAGCGCTCGGAGCCAACACGATTCGAGGATTTGTGACATGGGGACGACGAACACGACAGCCGCGGTCTGGGGCATGCTGGCGCAAGACGATCAAGGCCAAGAACCTCTCGGCGAACACGGAGCGTGGCTACCTCTACACCGCGCAGAGGTGGGCCGAGTGGTTGGCCGAGCAGCAGCTCGACATCGAACCGGACCGGGTCAAGCCGCACCACGTCGACGACTTCATCGCCGACATCATCGAGGCGACCAGCGCCGCCAACGGCGCACACCACTACCGCAACCTCCGCGTGTTCTTCGGTTGGCTGGTCAAGCGGGACGAGATGTCGTCGAATCCGATGGACAAGACCGAGCCGCCGAACGTGGCAGAGAAGATCACTCCGCTGCTGAGTGATGAGGAACACAGGGCTGTGTTCGCGGTTTGCGGTGGGCGCGACTTCGCCGCCCGGCGTGACACGGCGATCATCCTGCTGTTCATCGACACCGGCATCCGGGTGTCCGAGATGGCATCGCTCCGCAAGGACGACATCGACCTCAAGACGCGCCAGTTTCAGCTCCGCGGAAAGGGCGGCAAAGTGCGCATCGTCGGTTTCGGTAACAGCACGGGCCTCGCCCTCGCCCGCTACCTCAAGGAGCGAGAAAAGCACTCCCACGCGGCATCGCCCGCGCTGTGGCTGTCCTCGCGCCGCGACCTTGCGCTCAAGACAGACGGGATCAAGAACATGCTCAACCGTCGCGGTAAGCAGGCAGGGGTGTCTGGGTCACTGCATGCGCATCGTTTCCGGCACGATTTCTCGCATCGCTGGCAGGACGCCGGAGGCAGCGAGCACGGGCTGATGCTGATCGCCGGATGGAGTTCCAACAAGATGGCCCGCCACTATGGCAAGCAAGCCGCAGCCCGGCGCGCTCTCAAGGAGCAGGCACGTCTCGGCATCGCTGACAGCATCGCCTGAGCGGGTGACACTGATGCGCTGTGCTGGGGTGCATGGCAGCAAGCAAGAATCTCACTCCAGCACAGCGCACGCTGCGCGCCTCTGCGGCAGCGCACGCTCGGTGGGCGAAGGTGTCGGACCGCGTTGCGGAGACTGCGCCAGCACGTCGAGCCTCGCTTGACCGGTTTGAGCGCCAGGTCGATCCCGATGGGGTGTTAGCACCAGAGGAGCGAGCCAGGCGAGCCGCCTCGGCACGCAAGGCGTACTTCCATGCCCTTGCGCTCAAGAGCGCCAAGGCTCGCCGGCGAGGTCCGCGGTCTGCGACCAATCAATCTCCGACGTGGTAATAGTCAGGAATGACGGGCGCCCGCTTGGCAGCTGAACGCGGGCGTCACAACTGACCTTCGCGACTGCTCGGATGAGGGTTAACTCAGGCTATCGTCACTTGATCGCGGCCCGGCTACGCTCGACGCATCTGATCGCTAGAGCAGCACCGCGAAGGCGCACCGGTCGATTCACGGAACGTGGTGGTTGCAGGTGGAACACAACGATCTGCCCGTCGGTAGTCGCATCCGTCAAGCGAGGGAACGCGTCGGCATGAGCCGTCCTGTGCTCGGCGGGCTCGTGGGGCGTTCTGCCGAGTGGGTGAAGGCAATCGAATCTGGTCGCCTCCAGACCCCAAAGCTCCACATGCTGACGAAGCTTGCCGAAGCGCTCGACATAAGCGACTTGGCCGAGCTAACCGGCAATGGCGAAGCGGTTCCGGTCTCCCGGTATGCGGTAGGCCCTGCGCACGGCGCGTTGAACGAAGTGCGTGCTGCCTTGATGGACTATCGGCTCAGCATGGACACGCGCCCCGTAAACCTGACGCACCTTCGCGAACGTCTCGCCGCAGCGTGGCATCTGCGCCACTCGTCGCCCGACCATCGGACACAGGTCGGTTCGATCTTGCCGGGCCTCATTCGGGACGCACAGCGTGCTGTCAGGGCGCGATGGGGAGCCGAACGCCGCGACGCGCGTCGGGTCTTGGCGGGCGTGTACCAGCTTGCCGACTTCTACGTTGCTTATCAGCCCGCTCCCGAGTTGGTGTGGCTTGTTGCTGATCGAGCGGTCACCGAAGGCCAAGATGCTGACGACCCGTATGCGATGGCGGCGGGAGCTTGGGCACTAGTGCAGGCGTTGCGGGAATCAGGACGTTGGGACGAGGCGATCTCTGTTGCGCATGACGGTGCCGCTCAGCTTGAGCCCTACATGGAGTCGGCGCCTGATGATTGGCGAGGGATGGTTGGGGCGCTACAAGCCGAAAACGCCCTCACCTACGCCCGCAAAGGCAGACATGGGGAAGCGTGGCGATACTGGGAGTCCGCTTACGAGATCGCTCGAAAGCTTAGGCCGAACTATCGACACATTCAGTCAAGTTTCAGTCTCGCGGTCATGCAGGCGAACGCCTTGAGTCTCGGGGTGGACCTCCGTCGTAACGGCGAGGCATTGAAGGCAGCGAGAGAGCTCGATCCGAATCAGATCGTCTCGGTTCCACGGCGTTCGCGGCATCTGATCGAGGTAGCGCGTGCTTACGCACAGCAGGGCGAAAGCGCCTCGGTGCTGGGGATCCTCACCAAGGCCGAGCGCACGGCGCCGGAGACTGTCCAGTTCAACGGTTGGGCACGGGACCTGATCCTGAAACTCCGAGACCAGCCGCCGACTGGAGAAATACCAGCCGTGCGCGCGCTCGCGAGGCGAGTCGGGATCCGCTGATCGGGTGGGGGTACAAAACGTACCCATCTGCGTACTGTGCGCACGCGAGAGTTCCGATCATGAACAGCAGTCTGCTCTTGGCGAAGCTGCCTGATTGGCTTCGCCCGCACATCGAGGCGATCGAGGACAGCCGTCGTGCTGGCTTCGTGTTTGTCTACCTGCCGAGTCTGGCCAACATGTCGACGTTGCAGGGGATCCTCAAGGTGAACGGCGCGATGGACGTCTACAGCGCGGCCTCGACATCGGACGCCGTCGCTGCCCGGTACCGACTGGAAGATCTGGAGACCGGCCGGCCCCGGCCGTTGTGGCACGCGCACGGATCGGTCACCGATGTGGTGCGCGAGCTGATGCAACTGCCGCCGCACGGGTCCAAGGGGGCACCCAGTCTCACGCTTCCGCTCCCCGGCGGCTTGTGGGTGCCGCCGTTCGCCTGATGGCCCCGGGATGCAGGCTTGACCGTCCAATGATTCATTTCTAAAAGAGCAGACCATTCCGCTAGCTCTTTCGGGAAAACCCGAGAGATGGTGAATCGCTGCGCCCAAAATGGAGGGAAATATGTTTGTGCAATTGTTATGGATAATGGTCGCGCTTGTTGTGGGATTGAGTGCGCTCGCGTGGTGGGGATCGTCGCCGGAGCGTGAGCATCAGGAAGCCAGCGAGGGAAAAGAATGAGCCACCCGGGCGCGCGATCGATGAAACCGGTCCCGCGTGTTTGGGTGGCCAGCGCGAAGGAATCCAGACTGCATCTTGCAGGCCAGCGTGAGGCCGAAGAGGGTGCGGAGTCCCTTCTTGGACTGTGCGAACACTTCGTTCGCAGCGTCGTTGGGGCGTGGGAGGGAAGCCCGCCGCACATCCAGGGTTACGGCTTGTGCGAGCCGTGTTGTGTGCTTGCGAAGATCTTCCCGGTTCTGACTCAACCGGCGATGTCGTTCGACGAGGCGTTGTCGCGCGCGTTGGACAGCTACCGTCCGAGAGCTCACTCGGTGGATCGGCCGACGGCCGTGATTCCGCGGGTCGTGGACGTCGAGATGACCGACCGGCTGCCGGTGTTGTGGGATGGTCTGGACGCTGACGGGTGGCCTGTGGACGACCCGGATCTCGACCAGCCCGGCTTAGGCGTTGGTGCCCCGGCAGTTCCTACCTGCCGGGGACGGCGGCTGAGCCTACTCCGCTCCCGCGCCAGTCGTACAGGCCCCGCCACGCTCTCCAACACAGGGCGGAGGCGGCATGACCGAGCGCATCGAGCCGACCATGGCCCGCTGCGAACCGCCGGTTCCGGGCTCTGGTCCCGGGCATCGACCCCGACACCGTGTTTCAGGACATCCGCGAGGCGGGCGGCTTCCGCTCGTGGGAAGACCCGCCCCGCACCCTGTACTACCTCGCGCCGACCGCCGTCGAGGTCTACCAGGTCGGCGGCGGCTGGGTGCTCGCCGTGAACGGTCCGAGCGTCGAAGCCGTCCGCGAGGGGCTGCGGATGCTGAGGTGCGGAGCCGACAGGGGACGCCCGGACTCCGGGGCGGCACGCCGGTGCGGGCGAAAGCGAGCCACGAGGCGGAGCTCGCCTCCAAGAAGTAAGGCCGCAGAGCTCGGGCCGAGACGTGTCGTCAGCACTGGGACTCGGCCCGTTTCCGCCCTGGCCACTGCTACAACGGCGTGGCGGTGGCCAGGGCCCCCAAAGAATGAAGGAAAGGGAGAAATTGAGGTACACGTCTACGCTTGTCGCGGCGATCTTGGCGAGCGTGTGCGCTGTCTCGTGCGTCGCGTTGGCAGACCGGCCAGCGCTCGACACTCCGAACTTCAGTGCCAGAGCCGTTGAACCTCTCATCGCGGTGCAACCGTTTCCGCCGGCTGACCCGTGCGCGGTGAGGCTGCCGCTCAAGTTCTAACGAACGGGCTCGCCCACCGGCATGGGCCAGCCCGTTCGCCACATCGATCGTCTGGTCGCTCGGTGGCTTCCTCGCATGGAGACCGAGTGATCAGGAGTTCCGACGAGACGAGAGGAGGATAGCTTGCGCTGCAACGACTGCGGTAATCCGTGGCACGTTCCGCACGGTTCGAAGTAGTTGAATTTCCTGGTCGGCGCTGGGCTGGCGCAGGCTCCGCGCCGACCGCCAACCGAAAACAGGTCGCATGCTTGAGAAAGTGGTCGGCTTCTGTCTGGCCGTGATCGCCGGATACGTGGTCATCATCGGTGTGGTGGCACAGGCTCGTTTGAACTCGGGCGAGTTCTACTACTTCGGAGATGCATTCGCCACGACTTCGACCGACGCCGGGCAGATCCTCGCCGACGTGGGGGAATGGATTCCAGTGCACTGAATCTGCTGGGCAATCCGCCTCGTTGGCCGCTCGGTGTTGGTATCCCGACTCCGGCGCCGAGCGGCACCCGGCCGGCCACTAGCCGTTGTTGGTGAGGGAGCAGCATGGTCGCTGAAGATGGTCAAGCCGTGCAAGGGAGGTTCTCTGATCTCTACACGGTGGTTTATGCACTGATCGATGATGCCAAGCGAGACCATCGTCTGGTCAAGCTGCACAAGGGAAGCCACGGGTCCGATAACCCGCACCCAGTGGTGCAGGACGTGGGGGCGTACTTTTTCCTTGAGAAGAAAGGGATTTTCGCATTCGTGCACCATGCGATGGGCGCAGCGGGTGCGAGGCTGGATGCTCTTGTGGCCTACGACTCGGCATGTCGCCCTCGCATCGCTACTCGGGAGGTGTTCGGCCTGTTGGCCGAGTGCTCGCGTCGTGACGGTGAGACGGTCGAGGACTTCACCCGGTGGGTCGTGTCGCGGCAGCATGATCTCGGCCGGTACCGGGGCGGGTCGTCTGGGTTCGATGACGAGGCCGGGTCTTTCGCCGCCGCTCATTTCCGCAGCACCGGGGTTCCCGCCTCGCCGCGGGAGGTCTTGGTGTTCTGCGGTGGTGCCAAGGGCGGGATGATGGCGATGCTCGGGGCGGTGATGTGCCGCCACGAGGGCGAGAAGGTGCACCGGATGTCCGGGCGGGTGCTCGCTCCGGTCGGCTACTACCAGAGTTTGCGGATTCTCCCGCCCATCGTCGGCGGCACCATCGACGTCGCAGCGAGCTTGGACGGCCCGGACGTGCAGGCGTGGCTTGCCGACACCGCCCGCGAGTGCGGCCGGGTGATCTATGCGCCGTTGGTGAACAATGTCGATGGCAACGTGCTCACGGAGTCGCGTGCGCGCGGGATCGCGGCGGCGGTGCTAGAGCACAACCGGCGCCACCCCGGGAACCCGGCATATGTGCTGGGCGATGACGTCTACGCCGGTAGCTACCTGGCGCCTGGAGCCTCGACGCGGCCGATCGGGTCCATCCGCGGTGACGAGCTCGGCAGCCCGGACTTGGGGAACATGTCGGATTGGGTTCTGTCGGTGGTGACACCGAGTAAGACCTACGCGCTACCCACGAGCCGCATCGCCTTCGCTCACACCGGCAACAAGGCCCTGCGGTCAGCGGTGGCGCACTACCGCACGATGCTGTCCTACGGACGGGTGCCACAAGGCGACGAACTGACCGCCGCGGCCGCGATCTGCCTCACCCCGCAGCAATGGATCGACCGGTGGAACCGCACCTACGCGCAGCGGGTCGACCGGCTCTGTACCCGCTTGCAGGCCATCAACGAAAACCTCGGGATGGACGCTTTCCGGCTCACCAGGCCGGACGGCGGCTGGTACGCGGCACTGCGCATCCATCACGGGCTGTTCGCCGACCCACGGGTTCGTTCCAGCGTCCACGCTCTGGCGGTCTGCCTGAACTGCGGCCGCGAGCGCCGCGACACCGGACTCGCCCTGCTCCCCGGCGAGCTCTCCGGCTACCGGGTCACGCCAGGCTCGCCGGACTACATCCTGCGAGCCAGCGTCGCCGTCGGCGACGACGACCTCGACGAGTTCACACACCGTTTGGCAGATCTCGGCGCGCTGCTACGCAGCCCCGCCAGGCCGGCCGCGATCACGCACGCACTCGACCGCGCCCGCGCTGTCGTGCACGATCTCGACACCATCGTCGAGACCGCCTGATCAGGTGGCGCGCTGATCAGGTGGCGCGATCATCCCCCTGCTGTCAGGTGCTCGCGCTACGATCAAGCCCCATATCTTGTAGATCAACCATCGCATTAACCCCAATTGTTGGGGTGATGAAAAGGAGCGACAGGTCCGGAAGTGTCGGCATCGCCGAGGTCACGGTCACGCCGACTATCACCCGCCGCCGATTGCCCCGGGTTCGGTCCGGGCAGCGGATCTCGGCCTCGGTCGGGGGCGTCGACCTGGAGGTCATCATGGACCTCGACAACGACGGGCAGCTGTGCGACATCCACCTGCCCGAATCCGGCCCGCACGGCTCATTCCAGCACGGCATGCTCAGTGCCTACGTCTCGATGATGTCGCTCGCCCTGCGCTACGGCGCCCCGCTGGAAGAGATCGTGGACCGCTTCGTGCACACCCGATTCGAGCCCAGCGGCTACACCGACGACCCCGACATCCCACGTGCCGCAAGCGTCGTTGACTACCTCGCCCGCCGCATAGCCCTGGATTTCCTGCCCCGAACCCGGCAGGAAATGCTCGGCATCGCTCCCGGTACGCGCGCCGTGGCATGAACGCACACCGGAAACGGTTGCGGCCATGCTTGCTGAATGCGGGCTAGACGTTGCGATTTGGCGCGAGCAGTTCCAGGTCACCATGCTGACGCGGCGATGGCTGACGATGGTCGCTGACCGGTACATGACGCTACTGCGGCGGTACTCCGACGAAGAGATCGCCAAAGGCATCGCCGAGATCCGCAGATGTCATCCCGAGGACCAGGTCAGCTTCCAGGATCGCTACGCCTTCATAGTGGCAAAGGCGCCCGGCCCGACCGACAATCACCGGCCCGAGTAATCACAGGCCAGGCAACGGAAAGGGATCGGGTTGCCACTCCACGACCGTCGGCCGCTGTGCAGTCCGCAGAAATTCCTCCAGCGCGCGCTCGACAACGTTGCGGGACACCCAGGCGTCGGCAGGAGGCGCGATGTTCTCGTCTTCCCAGCCTTCGACAGCGGGACCGCTGCCTCGGCTGTAGTGTCGCGGTGTTTCCCCGTCCCAGTACGACAAAGCAGCCCGCCCGTCCGTGCCGAACGCCACCACAAGCTCGTGGTCGGGGCCCTGCTCGTTCCATCTGGGGCGGTCCTGGTGCGTGATGATCGCGGACCCGGTGTCCTCGGCGGCGAGCTGGTCGACGAGCGCGGGCAACTGGTCGACGTGCTCTACGACGATATGTCGTTCGTGTCCACCTTCAGAAAAGACGCGGACCGAGACGTCAAGCTTCATTGCGCTGCTCTCCCTGGTATGTGTAGGTCTCGCCGGCGCTGGTGATCACGGTAAGTTCGGCCCCCGGCGGCAGAAACCGAGGTAGCTGCCGATGGCACCGTAACCACTCCTGGTCGGCCAGACCGCACGGCGGCCGGTCGATCACAATCGTCTCGCGTTGACCGGCCCGCATTTGCACCGCCATCTTGATCTCGACATGTCCCGCTAGCCTTGGCGGCGCGGTCGGTGGCACAAGTTTGAGCTCCCAGGCCCGCCGTGCGGCGGCGACGAACGCTGGGTCGTACTCGCCGTTGCTCAGTCGCTCGCCGCTGCGGATCGGTTCGTCATTGCCGTCTGAACGAAGCCGCCAGCCCTCTGTCCGGGCACCGGGCTTGGCCTTCGGCAGTGCGTCGCGCGCTCGGCGTACTCGGGTCTGCATGGTCGTGGTCGATGATGTTTGTTGCGAAGGCGACGCCGTTTCCAGCGGATCGCCCGCCGCACCGATGCTGACGAGATAGTGCTGGCAGATATCGCGGATGCGGGTGCACAGCTGCCATGCCAGGTCGATCTCTTCCCGTGCACTCCCCATCGCGGCGATCGCTTCGGCCAGTTCGGCATCGTTGGTCTCCTCGGCGAGCGGATATAGCACCGTACATGCCTCATCCAGGCATTCCCCGGCCTGTTGTAACGCGGCAGGCGGCATCGTTGCTATTGCCGCACGGATCTTCGCGGCAACCGCCGCGACGTCATCGCCCACGCGAGCTGATACTCAGCACGACCACGACAAAATCTCGGCACAGCGGCAGACCGTCACCGAACCGGACGAGCAAAATCGCCCGAACAGCCCCGAGAGCACAGGGTCGTGTTACGCCGCGTTGTCGCGCCGCTTTCGACCCGGTGTGTGAGCAGTACCCCTTCGTTTGTCCGGGCGGGCGGTGCTCATGAATCGGAGGTTTTCGCAGGCTGGATACACTGGCCGCCGTGACTGACGCGCCTGACGACAACGCGGACCTGGCGGACCTTCCCGAGCAGATTCGAGTCCGCCGCGAGAAGCTCGACCGGCTCCGGGCCGCCGGGGCCGACCCCTTCATGGAGCGGTCGCCCCGCACGGTCTCGATCGCTGACGTCCGCGAAAAACACGGCCACCTCGACCCGGACCAGGCCACCGGCGAACGGGTCGGCGTCGCCGGTCGCGTCATGCTTTACCGCACCGGCGGCAAGCTGTGCTTCGCCACGATCCGCGACGTCACCGGCGATCTTCAGATCATGCTGTCGTTCGACCGGCTCGGCGAGGAGTCGCTCGCCGCGTGGAAGTCGGACGTCGACCTCGGCGACCACGTCGGCATCGAGGGCGAGATCATCACGTCCCGCCGCGGCGAGCTGTCGATTCTGGCCGAGCGGTGGGTGCTGACCGCGAAGTCGCTGCGCCCGCTGCCCGAGAAGCACAAGGGCCTCACCGACCCCGAGGCCCGGGTTCGGCGCCGCTACGTCGACCTGATCGTCAATCCCGAGGCGCGCGAGATGGCGTTGCAGCGCTCGGCAGCGGTGCGCGCGATGCGCGACGGCTTGCACGATCAGGGGTTCGTCGAGGTCGAAACACCGATGTTGCAGCAGGTGCACGGCGGCGCGACGGCACGGCCGTTCACCACGCACATCAACGCCTACGACCTCGATCTGTATCTGCGGATCGCGCCCGAGCTATACCTCAAGCGCCTAGTCGTCGGCGGACTAGAAAAAGTATTCGAGATTAACCGGAACTTCCGCAACGAGGGCGCGGACAGCACGCACAACCCCGAGTTCACGATGCTGGAGTTCTACCAGGCGCACGCCGACTACGACGAGGTCGCGCGAGTCACGCAGGAACTCATCCAGAAGGTGGCGCGGGCCGTCCTCGGGGGCACGGTGATCGAGCGCGACGGCACCGAAGTCGACATCGGCGGCGACTGGCCTTCGATCACGCTGTACGGCTCCGTGTCCGAAGCACTCGGCGAGGAGGTCACCCCGCACACCTCGGTCGAAGCCCTCGCCAAGCTCGCCGATGCCCGCGGCCTGCCGCATGATCCGCGCTGGGGCAACGGCAAGTTCACCGAGTACCTGTTCGAGGAACTCGTCGAGCACGCCATTGTCCACCCGACGTTCGTGCGGGACTTCCCGACGGAGACCTCCCCGCTGACCCGACAGCACCCCGACGAGCCGCTGCTCACCGAGAAATGGGATCTCATCGGGTGGGGCATGGAACTCGGCACCGGCTTCACCGAGCTGACCGACCCGCTCGAACAGCGTCGCCGGCTCACCGAGCAATCCCTGCTCGCCGCCGGTGGCGATGCCGAAGCCATGCAGCTTGACGAGGATTTCCTCGAAGCGCTGGAGTACGGCATGCCCCCCACCGGTGGGGTCGGAGTCGGGATCGACCGGCTGCTCATGGCCTTCACCGACAAGGGCATCCGCGACACGATCCTGTTCCCCATCGTCAAGCCCCAGCAGTAGTAAAAGCCCCACAACGACGACAGCGCCCCCGCTCCCGGTCAGTCCGGGAGCGAGGGCGCTTCGTATAGCGGTGCGGCGCGGTTACCGGCGAGCCCGCCGGTTGTCGAGCCATCCACGGCACTCCATGCCATCAGGCCCTGCATGCTTCGTCGGACGGAAATCCTTCGTATCGTCCACCCGGTTGCCACAGGGCGGGTACGGGCAACGGATGCCCCACTTCTTGCCATCGGCGATGGTCACAGCTGACGGCATAGAGCCTTCTGGTGTGGCGCCCCTACAGTTCGGCATTGTGCCGCTGCTCGACGGCGTCACGAATCAGCCGGTGCCGGGTTTGGGTCGTGACTCGGTGCCCTCGTCCGCCGGTTGTCCGGAGGTTCGGAAGATCGAGGTGGCGGATCTGGTTGAGCGTGCTGAACAGGTCAAACGGCGTGCTGTGGGCGCGTGGAAACGTTGCGGCGGGGTCGCGTTCCGGGGCTATCGGGGCTTCGGGTTACACTAAATGCGGACCTCGTGCGGCGTCCATCCTGTGAACTCCCCCAGGGCCGGAAGGCAGCAAGGGTAAGCGGGCTCTGGCGGGTGCGCGGGGTCCCCTTATTTTTTCCGGGGACCGCTCTCCCAACTTGACCGGCAGGTCCGGGCGGGTTTCAGGCCGTGTTCGGGCTGTCGTGCTCACCGCGTAGGGTTTCCACCGTGGCGCTCGCCCTTTACCGCAAGTACCGGCCGGCGACCTTTGCTGAGGTCGTCGGGCAAGACCACGTCACCGAGCCGCTGCGGACCGCGCTGACCGCGGGCCGGATCAACCACGCGTACCTGTTCTCCGGGCCGCGCGGTTGCGGCAAGACCTCCAGCGCACGCATCCTCGCCCGCTCGCTGAACTGCGCGCAGGGCCCGACCGCTGACCCGTGCGGCGAATGCGACTCGTGCGTCGCGCTCGCGCCGGAAGGCGGCGGCAGCGTCGACGTCGTCGAACTCGACGCGGCCAGTCACGGTGGCGTCGACGACACCCGCGAGCTGCGCGATCGGGCTTTCTTCGCGCCCGCCCAGTCGCGGTACCGGATCTTCATCATCGACGAGGCCCACATGGTCACCACGCAGGGCTTCAACGCCCTGCTGAAGATCGTCGAGGAACCGCCGGAACACCTGATCTTCGTCTTCGCCACCACCGAACCGGACAAGGTGCTCACCACCATCCGGTCCCGGACCCACCACTACCCGTTCCGGCTGATGCCGCCGGGCGTGATGCGCGAGCTGATCGACCGCATCTGCCGCGACGAAGGCGTGCAGGTCGAGCCTGCGGTGTATCCGCTGGTGATCCGGGCCGGTGGCGGGTCCGCCCGCGACACGCTGAGCGTGCTCGACCAGCTGCTGGCCGGGGCGGGGCCCGACGGCGTCACCTACGAGCGCGCGATGGCGCTGCTGGGGGTCACCGACGTCGCGCTGATCGACGACATGGTCGATGCGCTCGCCGCGGGCGACGGCGCCGCCGTGTACGGCACGGTCGACCGGCTCGTGGAAGCCGGGCACGATCCGCGCCGGTTCGGCTCCGACCTGCTCGACCGGCTGCGCGATCTGGTGCTGCTCAACTCGGTGCCGGACGCCGCGCAGCGCGGACTGGTGGAGGCCGCCGGGGACGAGCTCGCCCGGATGCAGAGCCAGGCCGAACAGCTCGGCGCGGCAACGCTTTCCCGGTTCTCCGAGATCGTCCACACCGGACTTTCCGAGATGCGCGGCGCCACCGCGCCCCGGCTGCTGCTCGAACTGCTCTGCGCGCGGATGCTGCTGCCGGCCGCAGCCGACTCGGAAACCGCCCTGCTGCAACGGTTGGAGCGCGTCGAGCGCCGCATGACCATCGCGCCCGGTGAGGGTGCTCCCGACATCGCTCCGGCCGGGCAGGCTGCTGCGCCAGCGGCGGACGCCGATGCGCGGCCGAAGCGCGTCTTCCAGCGGCCGCACGAGCGCGCAGCGCAGGAGGCAGCCGCGTCGCAGGCGCCGGCGGAGCCACGCCCAGCAGCGGCGGCAGCGCCTGCCGGGGCAGCCCCGGAGCGTGCGACGCCTCCGCAGGAGGCCGAGCCGGCCGCCGAGCCGCGCCCCGCGCCTGCGACACCGCCGCAGGCGGCTGAGCAGGCGCCGCGTCCCGCTGCAGCGGCGGCGCCGCGTCCCGCTGCAGCGGCGGCGCCGCGTCCCGCTGCAGCGGCGGCGCCGCGTCCGGCGGCAGCGCCAGCGGCAGCGTCGGCAGCGCCAGCGGCAGCGTCGGCAGCGCCCGCTGGGGCTGCCGAGGTGCGGAGGGTGTGGTCGGACGTCCTGCAGGCCGTCGCTAAGCGGAACCGGCCGACGCAGGCGTTGCTGCTCAACGCGACGGTGCAGGACCTCAACGGTGGCACGCTGGTGCTGTCGATGCCGACGTCCGGGCTGGTCAAGCAGCTCGCTCAGCAGCGGCGGCTGGACTTCGTCCGGGACTCGCTGCGTGAGGTGGTCGGCGGCGAATGGGAAATCCAGTGCGTCGAGGCCGGTGCCGCACCGCCGCCTCCGGCTCGACCTGCCGCGCCCAAGCAGCCGCCGCAGCGCCGGTCGACCCAGCAGAGCGAGTCCAGTGCCCAGCGGTCCAACGGTCAGGCCGCGAATCCACAGGTCGGTGGCCAGGCCGCCAACGGTCGGGCGCCCTCTCGGCCGCAGGCGGGTTCGCCCGCGCGCCAGGGTTCGGTGCCGCGTCCGCCGGAGCCGGACGACATCCCGCCGCCGCCCGAGCCGCCGGACGACGAACCCCCGCCGCCGGACGACGTGCCGCCGCCCCCGGAGCCGCCCAAGCCCCCGGAACCGTCGCCGGCACCGCGTCCGCCGGTCTCCGACGACGAGGAAGACCCGGAGACGATGCTCGCCGAGTCGTCCCCGATGGACGCCGACGTCCAGGTGGGGCCGGACCCCGAAGCGGCGGCGGTTGAACTCTTCGAGCGTGAGCTCGGCGCCCGCCGGATCGAAAACTGAGCCCTTCCGCGAAGCGGCACCGTGCTCTCGGAGCGCCCCCGGAAACGGGCGGCGGTTTCTCGTCCGGCCAGCCGCTCGTCGGGTGAGGTCAGGCTTGTTTTGCCAGGTGGCGGGCCAGGAAGGCCACCGCTCCCGGGTAGGCGTCGAGGCGGTTGGCGCGTTTGGCCAGGCCGTGGCCCTCGTCGTCGTAGACCCGGAGCTCGCACTCCAGGCCCTTGGCGCGGACCGCCGCCGCGATCTGCTCCGCCTCGGACAACGGCACCCGTGGGTCGTTCGCCCCGTGCAGCACGAACAGCGGCGCCGTGATGGATGCGACCTCGGTCAGCGGCGACGCCTTGCGCAGGAATTCGGCATCGGCCGCGAGCGAACCGTATTCGCGCTCGCGGTGCGCGCGCCGGTAGGCGGCGGTCCTCTCCAGGAACGTGACAAGGGACGAGATCCCGACGATGTCGACTCCGGCCGCCCACCGCTCCGGCTGGAACGCCAGCCCGGCGAGCACCATGTACCCGCCGTACGAGCCGCCCCACAGCGCCGCGCGCTTCGGGTCCAGTCCGATCGACGGCAGCCAGTCGTGCAGGTCGCCGAGGTCGGTCACCGACTCCAGCCGGTTGCGCCCATCGTCGGCCGAGTACCAGCGCTTCCCGTAGCCGGTGGAGCCGCGGACGTTGGGCACCAGCACCGTGTGTCCCTGGGCGACGAGGGCCTGGACGATCGGGTTGAACGTCCGCACCGACTGGCTCTCCGGGCCGCCGTGGATGATCAGCACCGCCGAGCCGGCCAGTCGCGGATCGGCTTCGCGCGGCGAGTAGACGAAGCACGGCAGCTTCTCGCCGTCGCGGGTCGGCACCCGGTGCGTGCTCGGCTCGACCGGGCGCTGGCGGCGGAGCTGCTCCGCGGAACCGGTCAGCGACTCGCATTCTCCGGTCGCAGCGTTCATCAGTAGGGCGTCGCCCGGAACCGTTGCGGCGCTGAAGGACAGCGCGACGAACCGCGAGTCCGGTGACCAGACCGGGGTGGGCAGCGGGAACGCGCACCAGCCGTCGGCGGGCAGCTGGACGGCCCGCAGCAGGTAGCCGGTCGCGTCGTGCAGCGCGAGCCGGCTCGCGCCGTCCTCGTTGGCCTGCACGAGCAGCGTCGAACCGTCCGGGGAGAGCCAGCCGGTGAGGTCGTGCTCGTCGGAGGTCACCAGCCACCGACGCGCCCCGGTCCGCGGGTCGAGGTGCGCGATGCCGGTGAGGTCCCGGTCGGCGTTGGTGGTGACGACCAGCCCGTCGGGCAGCCAGCCGAGTTGGACGTGCCGGGCCGGCACGTCGCGGCCGGTCAGCGCGAGCACGTTCCCGGGTGCTGTCGTGTCGACCAGTAGGAGCTGGTCGGACATCGGCGGGTCGGCGGGCACCGTCAGCGCCAGGTGGCGGCCGTCCCGCGAGGCCGCCGCCTCCATGACCATGCCGCCACCGCCGTAGGCGACCTGCTCGTTGCCGGTGGCCACGTTGCGGATCACCACGTCGAAGTCCACGCCGTTGCGGCGGTTGGTCGCGTAGACGATCCGGCCGGGCATGACGTCGAGCAGCCGGTGCACGTGTTCGGGGTCGCGGACCAGCGGCTCCAGGTCGCGCAGCTGCGCCGGGCGGGCGCGCGGTTGGTCCAGGCGCAGCAGGGAGAGCTGGCCGCGCTCGTTGCCGTTGGTGTCGTGCTGCACGACCACGGCGCGCTCGCCGGGGAGGTAGCGGCCGGTCACCGCGCCAGGCAGGGCGGTCAGCGGGGTCTGCTCGCCGTCGGCGAGCTCGACGAGCTGGGTGGAACCGGACTCGTCGGAGCCGGCCAGGACCCGGCCGGTGGCTGACACGTCGAAGGCCCGCCAGCTGGTCAGCTCCAGCAACCGCACGATGTCCAGCGCCATGCGAGCACCATGTCATGCCTCGCCCCCACCGCCCAGGGCTCGCCGCCACCCGCACCGCCAGGCAGCGCGGGCCGCGCATTCTCTAGGCTGGTGGCGTAGCCCGAATTGGGGTACGCGCACGCGCCAGCCGGAGGAGGATCACGTGCAGCCTGGTGGCCAGCCGAACATGCAGCAGATCATGGAACAGGCGCAGAAGATGCAGCAGCAGCTGATGACTGCGCAGCAGGAGCTCGCCGCCGCGGAGGTCACCGGCAGCGCCGGTGGCGGCCTGGTCACCGCGACCGTCAGCGGTGCGGGCGAGCTGAAGGGGCTGTCGATCGACCCGAAGGCGGCCGACCCGGAAGACACCGAGACGCTGGCCGACCTGGTCGTCGCGGCGGTCCGCGACGCCAACCGGGCGGCGCAGGGGCTGCAGGCCGAGAAGATGGGTCCGCTCACCGGTGCGCTGGGCGGTGGGGGCCTCGGCGGTCTCAGCCTGCCGGGCATGTGATCACAGTTTCAGCTGGAACCGCGCACCGTCATCGGCGGGGAGTGCGGTTTCAGTTGAAACTGCACCGAATCCCTGGAAACGAGCGATAAGTGTACGAAGGTCCGGTTCAGGATTTGATCGATGAGCTCGGCAGGCTGCCGGGCATCGGTCCGAAGAGCGCGCAGCGCATCGCTTTCCACCTGCTCGCCGCGGAGCCCGCGGACGTGACCCGGCTGCAGGAGGTCCTGCAGAAGGTCAAGGAAGGCGTGGTGTTCTGCGACGTCTGCGGCAACGTCTCGGAGGAGACGACCTGCCGCATCTGCCGGGACGCCCGGCGGGACAGGGCGCTGGTGTGCGTCGTCGAGGAACCCAAGGACGTGCTGGCGGTCGAGCGCACCCGCGAGTTCAAGGGGCGCTACCACGTGCTCGGCGGCGCGCTGGATCCGCTGTCCGGGGTGGGGCCGGACCAGCTGCGGGTGCGCGAGCTGCTGGCCCGCATCGGGCAGGACGACATCACCGAGGTGATCATCGCGACGGACCCGAACACCGAGGGCGAGGCGACCGCGACGTACCTGCTGCGAATGCTGCGGGACTTCCCCGGTCTGACGGTCACGCGGCTGGCGTCCGGCCTGCCGATGGGTGGCGACCTGGAGTTCGCCGACGAGCTGACGCTCGGCCGCGCCCTCTCCGGCCGCCGCGCCATGTGATTCCCGAGCCCCGCGCGTTTCTCCTGGTGAATGCTCGTGAGTACTTCGGGTCGTGATAATGGCTGTTGAGTTTGGCCCAAAGCACTCACGAGCATTTTGCTGCGGTGACGCCTATTCGGTTGATTTGCGCTGGCCCGGAGTCCCGGCATCGCGACCCAGTCGGGTTGAAGGCGGGCCGCGGGCGGTACCGCCGGAGGTATTCGCCCATCGCCAGAATCGCTCGTGACGGGCGCGAGTTTCCGCAATTCTTTACGGATTTCCCGGCTTGTCCGATAGTTCTTCCGGGTCGTCCAGGCGGCTCAATACCCTCGCCCACGTGGGTGAATGCCCGATAAATCGGGTTTTCCTTAGGCGCGCCTAAGTAGCTGGATCGTAACCTCAGGTGCTCCACCCAACTCCGAATGCGAGTTAGTCTCACGGAACTTTGAGACCTTAGACACACCGAGGTGCTTCCATGAGTAGAGCTCCATCGGACGGGCCGCGTCGCGGATCAAGCACGCGGCGTCGTGTTGTGACCGCTGGCGTCGCCATAGTCGCGGCGACCTCGCTGGCGGCCTGCGCGCAATCGCAGCGCGAGGCCGGCGGCGGTGAAGGCGGCACGCTCACCTTCGGCGCGGCCGGCGCACCCGACCTGTTCGACCCCTTCTACGCCTCCGACGGCGAGACCTTCCGGGTCACCCGTCAGATCATGGAAGGTCTCGTCGGCTTCAAGCCGGGTTCGTCTGACGTCCAACCGGAGCTCGCCGAGAGCTGGGAGCACAGCCCGGACGGCAAGACCTGGACCTTCAAGCTCCGCCAGGGCGTGAAGTTCCACGACGGCACCGACTTCAACGGCGAAGCGGTGTGCAAGAACTTCCAGCGCATGTTCAACCAGACCGGCGCCGGTCAGAACAACGCGCTGTCCTACTACTGGATCGAGAACTTCGGTGGGTTCGCCGATGGCAAGACCCCGTCGCTGTATCAGGCGTGCGACGCGCCGGACGCGGCCACGGCCGTGGTCCACCTGACCCGCGCCAGCTCGAAGTTCCCGGACATCCTCGGGCTGCCGTCGTTCAGCATGCAGTCGCCGACCGCGATGGACCAGTACCAGGCCAACAACGTGCAGGCGCAGGGCGACAGCTTCGTGTACCCGGAGTACGCCAAGGCGCACCCGACCGGCACCGGCCCGTTCAAGTTCGCGTCCTACGACGAGAGCAACGGCACCATCAAGCTGGTCCGCAACGAGGAGTACTGGGGCGAGAAGGCCAAGCTCAACGAGCTGATCTTCCGCATCATCCCGGACGAGACGGTACGCAAGCAGGAGCTGGAGTCGGGCGCCATCGACGGCTACGACTACCCCAACGCCGCCGACCTCAAGGCGCTGCGCGACGCAGGCAACAACGTCCAGGTCCGCGACCCGTTCAACATCATGTACCTGGGCATCACCCAGAAGAACAACCCGGCGCTGCAGAACCTGAAGGTGCGGCAGGCGCTGGCGTACGCGATGGACCGGGAGACGCTGGTCAAGTCGAACCTGCCGGAAGGCGCCACGGTGGCCACCCAGTTCTACCCGAAGACGGTGGACGGCTACGCGGAGGACGTCCAGCAGTACTCGCACGACCCGGCGAAGGCCAAGCAGCTGCTCGCCGAGGCGGGCGAGCCGAACCTGACGTTGAACTTCTACTGGCCCACCGAGGTGACCCGGCCGTACATGCCGGACCCGCAGGGCATCTACAACGCCCTCGCCGAGGACTTGCGCGAGGCGGGCTTCACCATCAACCCGGTGAGCAAGCCGTGGAACGGCGGCTACATCGACGACGTGGACAACGCCAAGGCTGACATCTTCCTGCTCGGCTGGACCGGCGACTACAACACGCCGGACAACTTCATCGGCACCTTCTTCGGCACGCCGGCCAACCGCTTCTACACCGCGGCCTCGCCGTGGGGCGAAGAGCTGGCAGCGCAGCTGAAGGCCGCCGACGGAGAGCCGGATGAGGCCAAGCGCAACCAGATGTACCAGGATATCAACCGGAAGCTGATGTCCGAGTACCTGCCCGCCGTGCCGCTGTCGCACTCGCCGCCGGCGATCGTGACCAGCCCGCGGGTGCACGGGTTGCAGACGTCGCCGTTGACCGCCGAGGAGTTCGCGTCGGTGAGCGTCTCGGAGAAGTGAGTTGACGATTTCGCGCGAAATCGGCGCGGCTCTCGCATGGGGGCCGTCGGTTTCGCGCGAAATCGCGCGCTCACGTCCGGACTGACGAAACGGGGGTTTCGTGGTGCTCCGCTTCACGATCCGACGGCTCGCGCAGCTGGCGCTGGTCGTCGTTGTGCTGTCGATGCTGCTGTTCGCCTGGCTGCGGATGTTGCCCGGCGGCCCGGTGTCAGCGCTGCTGGGGGACCGCGCCACGCCGGAGGCGCGCGCCAGGCTCGAGGCCGATCTCGGCCTGGACCAACCGATCTTCGTGCAGTACTGGCGCTTCCTGGGGCGCGCCATCACCGGTGACTTCGGCACGTCGACCGGCGTGCAGCGCGGGTCGTCGGCGCTGGAGGTGTTCCTGACCCGCTTCCCGGCCACGCTGGAGCTGTCGATCCTGGCGCTGCTGCTGGCGGTCGTGGTCGGCATCCCGCTGGGCTACCTGGCGGCCCGCAAGCGCGGCAGCTGGCTGGACAACGTGAGCATCACCTGGTCGCTGATCGGTGTTGCGGTGCCGGTGTTCTTCCTGGCGTTCCTGCTGAAGTTCGTGTTCGCCATCCAGCTGGGCGCGCTGCCGGCCTCCGGCCGCCAGGACGTCGGGCTGAACGCGACGCGGGTAACCGGCTTCTACATCCTCGACGGGCTCCTGACCCGCGAGTTCGACGCCGCGTGGAACTCGTTCGTGCACCTGATCCTGCCGGCCATTGCGCTGTCCACCATCCCGTTCGCGGTGATCTTCCGGATCACCCGGGCCGCGGTGCTGGACGTGATGGACGAGGACTACGTGCGCACCGCGCGGGCGAAGGGCCTGACGGGCATGGTGATCCGGCGTCGGCACATCCTGCACAACGCGATGCTGCCGGTGGTGACGACGATCGGCCTGCAGACCGGCGCGCTGCTGGCCGGGGCGGTGCTGACCGAGCGGGTGTTCAACATCGCGGGGGTCGGCCAGGCGGTGGCGATCGGGTTCCAGCGCAAGGACTTCCCGGTGCTGCAAGTGGTGATCCTGGCGTCCGCGATGGTGTACGTGCTGGTCAACCTGATAGTCGACCTCTCGTACGCGTTGATCGACCCACGACTGCGGACACGGTGAGGTCATGGTGCTGAAAACGCAGCGCAGGGAACGCATCGACGCGCTGGCGGAGACGGCGTCGGACGCCGGGGTGAGCCTGGCCGCGTCGGCGTGGCGGCGGCTGAAGCGCAACCCGGTGTTCGTGGTCGGCGCGGTGATCATCGCCGCGTTCGTGCTGCTGGCGCTGCTCGCGCCGGTGCTGGCCCCGCACGACCCGGCGCAACGCCTGCTGGAGCAGCAGGTTTCGCGCGCGGACAACACGATCCCGCCGCCGCAGGAGGGTTTCCCGCTCGGCGGCGACCAGTACGGCCGGGACCTGTTCTCCCGGCTGCTGCTGGGCTCCCAGCAGACTCTGCTGGTCGCCGTGCTGGCCACCGTGATCGGGCTCGGCGGCGGCCTGGTGCTGGGCATCCTGGCCGGCGCGTTCGGCGGCTGGGTCGACGCGGTGGTCATGCGGATCGCGGACGTGATGCTGTCGGTGCCGTCGCTGCTGCTGGCGGTGTCGATCGGCGCGTTGTTCGCGCAGCAGACCCAGTTCACCGTGATCCTGGCGGTGGCGATCGTGCAGGTGCCGATCTTCGGGCGGTTGCTGCGGGGCACGATGCTGGCGCAACGAGCCAGCGACCACGTGCTGGCCGCGCGGGCACTGGGCGTGAAGGAGAGCGCGATCGTGTTCCGGCACATGCTGCCGAACGCGCTCGGCCCGGTCATCGTGCAGGCCACCCTGGTGCTGGCGGTGGCGATCATCGACGCGGCGGCGCTGTCCTTCCTGGGACTGGGCGCGGCCGACGACTCGGTGCCGGAATGGGGGCAGATGCTCGGCGGCGCGCAGAACATCATCGACTCGCACCCGCAGCTGGCGTTCTGGCCGGCCGGTTGCATCATCCTGGTCGCGCTCGGGTTCACGCTGGCCGGCGAATCGTTGCGGGACGCCTTGGACCCCAAGCGCCGGCGCTAGAGGTGAGGAAACGAATGGCACTGCTGGAAGTTCGCGACCTCTCGGTGGTCTTCGCCCGCAAGGGCGAGCCGCCGGTCACCGCCGTGGACGGCATCTCCTTCGACGTCGATCCGGGCCGCACCGTCGGCCTGGTCGGCGAGTCGGGATGCGGGAAGTCGGTCACCTCGCTGGCGATCATGGGCCTGCTGCCGAGCACCGGGGCGGAGGTTTCCGGTTCGGTCAACTTCGACGGCACCGACCTGCTGCAGCTGCCCCGGCGCGAGCTGGACCAGCGCCGCGGCCGCGACCTGAGCATGGTTTTCCAGGACCCGCTGACCTCGCTGAACCCGGTTGTGCCGATCGGCCTGCAGGTGTCGGAGGTCGTCGAGCGGCACCGCGGGCTGCCGCGCAAGGAGGCGATGCCGGAGGCCGAGGACCTGCTGCGGCGGGTGGGGATCCCGGACCCGAGGCGGCGGTTGAAGGAGTACCCCCACCAGCTCTCCGGCGGCATGCGGCAGCGCGCGCTGATCGCGATGGCGCTGGCCTGCAAGCCGCGGCTGCTCATCGCCGACGAGCCGACCACCGCGCTGGACGTGACGATCCAGGCGCAGATCCTGCAGCTGCTGGCCGAGCTGGTCACCGAGACCGAGACCGCGCTGATCATGATCACGCACGACCTGGGCGTGGTGGCCGGGCTCTGCGACGAGGTGAACGTGCTTTACGCGGGCCGGGTGGTGGAGCGGGCCGCGCGGCACGAGTTGTTCGCCCGGCCCCGGCACCCCTACACGGCGGGCCTGCTGGCCTCGATCCCGCGGCTGGATTCGCCACGCGGCCAGCGGCTGTCGCCGATCAAAGGCTCGATCAGCGACAACATCCCGTGGGACGCCGGTTGCGCGTTCTGCCCGCGCTGCCCGAACGCGAAGGAGGTCTGCGAGCAGCAGACCCCGGACGTGAGCATCGATGTCGGCGCGCGGCTGCTGCGCTGCCACAATCCGATGCGGGAGACGATGTCGACCCCGGTGGAGGCGTCATGAGCTCCCCCCTCCCGCCGCACACTGCTGGTTCTGCCGCAATTTCAATGGAAATCGGGCCTTCGATTTCCATTGAAATTGCGGCGGGGGCACCGGTGCGACACGACCAGACCATGCACCTGTTGACCGCATCGGATGCCGGTGCCCGGCGCCGGACCCTGGAGGCGTCATGACCGAAACCCCGGAAACTGCGGGGAATTCCCGGGAAGTGCTCGTCGACATCGACCAGGTTGAGGTGCACTTCCCGATCAAGCGCGGCGTGGTGCTGGACCGCACGGTCGGCCACGTGTACGCCGTCGACGGGGTGTCGCTGCGCATCGAAGGCGGCGAAACCTACGGCTTGGTCGGGGAATCCGGCTGCGGCAAGTCGACGCTGGGGCGCGCGGTGCTGCGGCTGGAGAAGCCGACCGGGGGCCGGGTGGTGTTCGACGGCGTCGACCTGTCCGGGATGAAGGGCGAGCAGCTGCGCCGGATGCGCCGCCGGATGCAGATGGTCTTCCAGGACCCGCTGTCGTCCCTGGATCCCCGGCAGTCGGTGCAGTCGCTGCTGGTCGAGGGCATGCGGGCGCACGGGATGGACACCGGCCGGGCAGTCACCGACAAGCGGCTGCGCGAGCTGCTGTCGGCCGTGGGCCTGCCGTCGACCTCGCTGCGCAAGTACCCGCACGAGTTCTCCGGCGGCCAGCGGCAGCGCATCGGCATCGCCCGGGCGCTGTCGGTTGGGCCGGACCTGGTGGTGGCCGACGAGCCGGTGTCCGCGCTGGACGTGTCGGTGCAGGCGCAGGTGCTGAACCTGCTGGAGGACCTGCAGGCCGAGTTCGGGTTGACGTACCTGGTGATCGCGCACGACCTCGCGGTGGTGCGGCACATCGCCGACCGGGTCGGGGTGATGTACCTCGGCGGCATCGTGGAGGAGTCCACATCGGACGAGCTGTACGAGGAGCCGCTGCACCCGTACTCGAAGGCGCTGCTCTCGGCGGTCCCGGTACCGGATCCGGCGGTGGAGGACGAGCGCGAGCAGATCCTGCTCTCCGGCGATCTGCCGTCGCCGGCCGCGCCGCCGTCGGGCTGCCGCTTCCACACCAGGTGCCCGTGGCGGCAGTCGACCCGGTGCGACACGGAGCGGCCGGAGCTGCGGGAGCTGAAGCCGGGACACAGGGTGGCGTGCCACTACGCCGAGGACATCCGCGACGGCCGCCTGAGGCCGCACGAGGTGCCGGCCGAGGCGGTGAACTCGGCGGACTTCGGCGACCTCGACGTCACCTCCGCCCACCCGGCCTGAGCGCGATTTCCATCGAAATCGGACCTTCGATTTCCATTGAAAATCGCGCGTTGTCTGCTGCCGCAGGGGTCCGAACATCTAGGTTTGCAAGATCGCTAGGTCCGGTCGAACGGAGGCAGTGGGTGAGGTACAGCAGTGCTGCGCGGTGCTCCGCGTGCGAGCACCGGGCGATCCTGGAGCGGGCGACCGCGGAACGCCTGATGACCGAGACCGACCGGCTCCTGGTGCCCTACGACTGCCCGGAGGGCAACGGCATCCACGTCTGCAACCCGGACTTCGAACGCGGCCCCACCCGTTAGGGCTGGTCAGGGCCGTGAGTGTTTCTGGGTGTTATAGCACCCAAAACCACTCACGGACGGTGACCAGCCCACCGAGCCGGAATCGGCCGTGTCGGCGTCGTTGGGCTCGAATCTGGCCGCGGGACTGATGATTGGCCAGTGACCTGGCGCAAATGTTGATCTTCTACGCATTACTTCGGGGCGTGATCGCGGGCCCAGCGGCAGATCGCCGCCACCTCTTCGGCGTGGGTGGGGAGGGTGTCGTCGGCTATGCCGACCACCGGGATGTGGGCTTCTCGCGCCACATCGGACGGACGGCGCAGGAACCCCTTCTCGTGCACACCGGTGCTGCCGGGGCCCGGCGTGCCCTCGGCGAGGTGTCCGGTGGTGCGGGCGTAGCGGGTGAGGACGCGGGGCTTGCGCAGGTCGCGGTCCGCGCCGTACCACTGCTGGCTCAGCGGGAAGATCGCCGACAGCGCGTCCCACCAGCCCTCCGTCGCCAGCACCAGCTCGGGGTGGCGGCGGCGCAGCTCGTCGGCCATCCGGCGGTATCCGTCGATCACCTCGTAGCGCGGGTCGTTGAACCAGTAGCCCAGGGTGTCCAGGAAGGCCGCGTCGACGCCGAAATCTCGCACCAGCGCCGAGATCGACGTCACCAGGTGGGCGCGGAACTCCGGCTCGGCCGGGTTGAGGAACACCTGGTCGCCCTCGCCGACCCGGTCGCTGTCCCAGTCCGGCCGGTTCAGCAGCTCCACGTAGCGGTTGGTGTCGTTGCGCAGCACCGACTGCTCCCATACCGGGTACTCGAGCACGTTCGCGCCGTGCCCGCCGAACATCGGCATCAGCCGCACGCCCAGCTGCCGCGCGGTGTGCGCGAGCGCGGCGAATCCCTCGGCGCCGCCCAGGTCTTCGCCGGGCCGGTACCGCGGGTATGCGTAGTAGTAGCGGCCCTCCCAGCCGGGCAGGTAGGCCAGCACGCGGTGCGGGTCGATGTGCTGCGCGACGAACCGCAGTGCCTCGGCCATCTGCGCGAACGTGTTGAATACGTAGCCCGTCCAGTGCTGCCCGTGCAGGGTCACCACCAGCGCGGTCTGCCGCAGCCACTCCGGCACGTCCTTGCGGGACGACCACGGCACCAGGTTCTGCGCACCCTCCACGAAGGACAGATGTTCGTCCAGGTCAGCGTCGGCGCTGTGCTCGGTGGTGCCCAGTCGCAGCCGGATCGACGGAACCCGGCAGGTGGTCGAGCGCGCGGTGGCCGACGGCACGTGCACCAGCTCCGCGATCGGGCCCGGCGCGTATGGCGGCTGGTGGACGTGCAGGATCTTCCGCCGCACCAGCGGATCGCGGACGCTTAGCGCCAGCCCGTTCGGTTCGTCCCCGGCCGCCACCCACGGCGTCGCCCAGTCCGAGCCGGGGTACTCCAACTGGAATCGCTGGCCGTTGACGCCGTGCGCCCAGCCGCGACCGGTGTTCGGCGCCCACCAACCGGCCCGCAGCTGGTGCGCAGGCAGGCCACGCAGCAGGAGCTTCACCGCCTTCACCGGCTCGTCGTGGCGCACCGTGATCGACCACTCCAGCACGCCGGCCGTGCGGGTCACCTCGATGTCGGCCTCACCGGCCTCGACCGGCACCTGCTGCCCGAGCCGCGCGTACCGGTCGGCGTGCACGTGGATGCGGTCGCCCTCGCGGACGTGCGTCCGCTCGATGTCCATGCCGTAGCCGTTGGCCGTGGTGAACACTTGCAGCGCCCACTCCACCCCGGCCGCGCCGGGAACGGGGAAGTAGGGGTCTTGGGGATCGAAGCTCAGGTCGGTGTCGATGAGGGCCACGACGTCGCCTCCGGTACCTCGGCACCGCGGGCCAGGTAGCCCGCGGCTCGATCCAGCAGCGCGGCGAGGTCATCGGCTTCGTCGGCGGTGAAGACCAGCGTGTTACCAGGGGGCAGCACCACCGCGACCCGATCGCCCACCACCAGCACCGTCATGGTGCCCGAACCCAACGGTGCGATGCACGGGATTCGCCAGCGGAGCTTCTCGGTCGGATCCTCGGTCGGCCACATGTCCACCTCAACACTGCTGAACTTTGGTGCCTGACGTAACCCGGTGATCCGCCCATCATCAAGCCCCGTAGACCGAACGAGTGATCAAAGACAGGACTCGGCTGGGAAGGAACGACCAGGAAACGGAGGCGAGCAAGGGTGGAAAGCAGGGATCGCGGAGTCGAACATACGTAAATCGGGGATCCCGCAGTCCAGTCGGCGTCTGAGGTTCCGCTACCCCGCACCGCTACGCAAGAAGAGCCTGGAACCACCGGGACACCCTGGAACCACCAGAAACCAGGGGGAGGGCCGTGCCCCGACGTTTCCCAGTCCTACGGCCGCTCCCCCTGATCCTCTGTTCCCCAGGGGCGTCGCCTGGCGTCCCGCGACGGTGTCAATGGTGCCGATTAGGAGGAAGGCGCAATACCATCTTTGGTCGAGTGTGTTCACCGTACCGGGCGCTGCTTTTCGGCCCAGCGGATTGCGATTTCCGGCGTACTCCGCTCACCGGTTCGGCGCTTCCGGGGTGCCGTCCGCCGGGTCGGCGTAGCCGTACTCATGGCCTGCGACCTGGTACAACTCCGCGTAGCGGGCCAGTCGGTCGCGATCGAGCAGGACTCCGATGCCCGGCCGGTCCGGTACCCGCAGCCTGCCACCCGGATAGGGCAACGGGCCGCCCTCGACGACGTCGTCGGCGAGCAGCCGGCCGTAGGACTGGTTGGCGCAGCGGAAGCCCGGCGTCGCGGCGATCAGGTGGGCCGCGGCGTACGTCGCCACCCCGAGCTCGCCGAGGCTCTGTTTGACGACCGGGAGGCCCGCCGCCTCGCAGATCCCGGCGGAGCGCTTCAGGTTCAGCAGGCTGCCGTCCAGCATGTTGTCCACCGAGATCGCGTCGGCCGCACCCTGCCGGATCACGTTCAGCTGGTCGTAGCGGGTCTGCGACGCTTCGTCGGCAAGCAGCGGTACCCCGGCGCGGGCGCGCAGCCGGGCCATCTCGGGAAGGTTCCGGCCGGACACCGGTTGTTCGGCGAACTCGATGCCATATGGCTCCAGTGCGCGCAGGGCCCGCAGCGCCGCCGCAGGGGACCAGGACTCGTTGGCGTCGATCCGCAGCGACGGCCCGGCGCCGAGGCCGTCGCGGATCGCGGCGACCCGTTCGACGTCGGTGGCCTCGTCCGCGTCGCCGACCTTCACGTAGAAGCTCTCGAAGCCGGCCGCCGCGCCCCGGGCAGCCTGTTCCCGCATCCACTCCGGGGTGCCGTGCGGGACGTAGTGCAGGTACTCGACCTCCTCGCGCAGCGGACCGCCGAGGAGGTTGACCAGCGGCTGGTCGCAGGCCTTGCCGACGATGTCCCAGCAGGCCATGTCGATGGCGGCCATCGCGGGGCTGGTGGTGCCCACGTGGTGCCAGGTGCCGACGATGTCGATCAGCTTCGCGATCCGCTCGGTGCGGAACGGGTCCTCTCCGATGGCGAACCGCTCTACCGAGCGCAGCACGGCGAGCACGATCTCGGCCGACGGGTACGCCGGGGCCTCGCCGAGGCCGGTGATGCCTTCGTCGGTGTCGATCTCGATCAGCACGCTGACCAGGCCGCGCCGACTGCCGTAGGCCCACTTCTCGTCGGTGTTGAACGGCACGGCGACCGGGATGCTGCGGATGCCGATTATGCGCAAAACGCCCTCCCCCCAGGGCGTCGTGAGCGGCTCGGAGCTGCGCCCGCTCGCGACTGTTGTGTGGTTACCGTCACATCAACCTTCGTGCTGCGCCAAAGATGGACATGCCTTCCTCGGCCGTCGATGGCGCCAAGCGCGATTCGCATACGTACCCTGGCCGGGGGCCGGTCGGCCCAGACGACCGCGACGCGTTCTCGAATCGAAATGGGCGTTCATGATCGAGTGGCTGGACACGATCCCACCCGGGGTGATCTACCTCGTGGTCGGATTGATCATCGGACTGGAAAGCGTGGGGATCCCGCTGCCCGGCGAGATCATGCTCGTCAGTGCCGGCGTCGCGGCCTCGCAGGGCGTCGTCAATCCGGTCGTGCTCGGCGCGATCGCCGCGAGCGGCGCGATCATCGGTGACTCGATCGGCTACGCGGTCGGCAAGCGCTACGGGCGCACGCTGCTGGGTTGGCTGGGGCGCAAGCTGCCGAAGCACTTCGGGCCGAAACCGGTGCGCCAGGCGGAACGGGCGTTCGACCGCTACGGCGCGTGGGCGGTGTTCGGCGGCCGGTTCGTGGCGCTGCTGCGCATCCTCGCAGGTCCGCTGGCGGGCATCCTCGGCATGAGGTACCGCAAGTTCCTGATCGCGAACGCGACGGGCGGCATCGCGTGGGCGGGCACGGTGACGACGCTGGCCTACGTCTTCGGCGTGGTGGCCGGGCAGTGGTTCCACCGGTTCTCGTGGGTCGCCCTCATCGTCACCGTCGTCGTCGGCTGGCTGATCGTGCACGTGGTGCGCCGCCGCGCGGAGAAGGCCGACGAAGCCGAGGAACTGGAAGAAGCGGAGAGGCTGGAAGGATCCGGAGAACCACCGGTCGAGGCCGAACGCACCGAACCCGAAACCGACGCTCCAGTGCGCTGAGCTGCCAATTTCGCGAGAAATTGCCCAAAGCCAGGATGACGCCACTGCTGACGCTCCGTAATCTACTGCTGCCGTTCCGCAGGCGGAGTGCAATTTCGCGAGAAATTGGCGTTCACCCGGGTGACGGTCGATTTCTCGCGAAATTGCGCATCCCCCGGGTGAGAAGCGAACGGCCCGTTCGCCCGATCGACGGGGTGAACGGGCCGTTCGCGCCTGCGTAGGTCAGCGGTTGGCGCGGTTCACCGCGGACACCACTGCGCGCAGCATCGCGGTGATCGTCGAGGTGTCGACGCCGGCGCCCCAGTAGATCTTGTCGCCCACCGCGCACTCCAGGTAGGCCGCGGCCCGCGCGTCGTCACCGGCGGTGAGCGCGTGCTCGTGGTAGTCCATGACCCGCACGTCGTAGCCGATGCTGCTCAGCGCGTCGACGAAGGCCGATACCGGACCGTTGCCGTTGCCGGTGATCTCCTGCTCCTCGCCGTCCACGACCACGGTCGCGGTGATGCTCTCGTTGCCGTTCTCGCCTGCCGCCCGCTGCCGGACCAGCTTCAGCGGCGCGGTGGCCTCCAGGTACTCGCTGGAGAACGCCGACCACATCGCCGTCGGGCTGACCTCGCCGCCCTCGGAGTCGGTGTGCGCCTGCACCACCTTGGAGAACTCGATCTGCAGCTTGCGCGGCAGGTCCAGCTGGTGCTCGGTCTTCATGATGTAGGCGACGCCGCCCTTGCCGGACTGCGAGTTGACCCGGATCACGGCCTCGTAGGTGCGGCCCACGTCCTTCGGGTCGATCGGCAGGTACGGCACCTCCCAGGGGTAGTCGTCCACGCCGGTCCCGGCCTTGTTCGCCTCGTCGCGCAGCGCGTCCAGGCCCTTGTTGATGGCGTCCTGATGGCTGCCGGAGAAGGCCGTGTAGACCAGTTCGCCGCCCCACGGATGCCGCTCCGGCACTGGCAGCTGGTTGCAGTGCTCGACGGTGCGCTTGACGTAGTCGATGTCGGAGAAGTCGATCTGCGGGTCGATGCCCTGGCTGAACAGGTTCATGCCCAGCGCCACTAGGTCGACGTTCCCGGTGCGCTCGCCGTTGCCGAACAGGCAGCCCTCGATGCGGTCCGCGCCGGCCTGGTAGCCCAGCTCGGCGGCGGCAATGCCGGTGCCGCGGTCGTTGTGCGGGTGCAGCGACATGATCACCGAGTCGCGGCGGGCCAGGTTCCGGTGCATCCACTCGATGGAGTCGGCGTAGACGTTCGGGGTGGCCATCTCGACGGTGGCGGGCAGGTTCAGGATCACCGGCCGCTCCGGGGTGGGCTGCCAGATCTCGGTGACCGCGTCGCACACCTCGGCGGCGTAGGACAGCTCGGTGCCGGTATAGGACTCAGGCGAGTACTGGAAGCGGAAGTCGGTGTCGGAGTACTTGCCGGCCAGTTCGAGGGTCAGCTCGGCGGCCATCGTCGCGATCTTCTTGATGCCCTCGCGCTCCTCCCGGAACACCACGCGGCGCTGCAGGATCGAGGTCGAGTTGTAGATGTGCACGATCGCCCGCGGCGCGCCTTCCAGCGACTGGAAGGTCCGCTCGATCAGCTCCGGGCGGCACTGGGTCAGCACCTGGATGCGGACGTCCTCGGGGATCGCGCCGTCCTCGATGATCTCCCGGACGAAGTCGTAGTCGGTCTGGCTGGCGGCCGGGAAGCCGACCTCGATCTCCTTGAAGCCCATCTGCACGAGCAGGTCGAACATGCGGCGCTTGCGGGCCGGCGACATCGGGTCGATCAGTGCCTGATTGCCGTCGCGCAGGTCGACCGCGCACCACAGCGGGGCCTTGGTGATGCGGTTGTCCGGCCAGGTCCGGTCGGGCAGCGATACTTTCTCGACCAGCTCGTGGAACGGGCGGTAGCGGTGGTAAGGCATGGCGCTGCCCAGCTGAGTGTTCCACGGAGCCTGGTCGGCGGGCGCTGGCCGGGACGGCTTGCGCACCTTGCCGGCGAACGGGGCTTGGGCGTCGGGGGTGTTGCTGCTCATGCGAGTGGTTCTCCTGCTCGGTTACCGGGTCTGGACCGACGACCGGCACGTTCGAACCCCGCGACGAGGGGCCGGTCTATGAGACCCCGTCGCGGCGGCGAAGCAGGAGAACGCGAGCCACGGCCCTAGGCTAACCGCAGTAGTGGCCCGAAATGCAAGCGGGACGTCCAGATGGTGGGAAATGACACGTGGTGATCAGGGGAATCCCGGCAGCACAGTGCGTGTCCGCCGGTTTCGGGCGATTTCTGACTTCCCGATCTCCGCGCCTGGCAAAGTGGTCGGAGGATCAAGGGGAGGGGCGGTCGGATGGCGGCGAAGAAGGGGCGGTCCGCGGTCGCGGCGCTGATCAACGGCGCGGGATTCCTGTTCGCCGCGCTGCTGGTGCTGCACATCGTGTTCGTGGTAACCGGTTTCCCGGCGGAGAACGGGTTGGCGCAATCCGTGGCGCAGGCGGCCGAGCCGCTGGCGTTGTTCTTCCCCGGTCTGGTGCAGGCGCCGGGCGAGGTGCTGCAGGTGCTCCTCGACTACGGCCTGGCGGCGGTTTTCTGGGTGCTGGTGGGCGGGGGGCTGGCTCGTGTGTTCGGCTGACCCCTCCGGTCGTGCCAAACTGGAGATCGTGGCGGATGACGTGAGCACGGAAGCGCAGGAGGGCGGCGTGCGTCGCGCTGACCTGCGACGGGCGCGGGCCCGTGTGGTCGGTGTGCTCGTCAACGTGGTCCGGTGGGCGGGCAACCTCGGTGCCGCGCTGCTCGTGATCCACGTGGTGTTCACCGTCGCCGGCGCCAACCCGGACAACGGCATCACCCAGTTCGTGGCGTCCTGCGCGGAGACGCTGGCGCTGGGTTTCCAGGACCTGTTCATGCCGGACGACCCAACGCTCGCGGTGGCGGTCAACTACGGCGTGGCGTCGCTGTTCTGGCTGATCGCCACGTCGATGGCCGTGCGGATCCTCCACGCCCTCGCCTGAAGGTCCACTTCGGACTTCTACTTGAATCTCTGCAGGCCAAGATCCGTGAGCGTTTTTTGGCGCTATAACCCCAAAAAACGCTCACGGACCCACCCCGCTCCCGGCACCGTCACTCAGAACGAGCCTGGATGCAGTCCCGGGTGTGATCGAACCCAAGGTGTGACGCCGATGGCGTTCTGCGGTGCCGTGGCAGTTGCCGCGTGACAATCGGAAGCATCCTCAATGCCGCTCGGTGTGGAGCGCGTGTCCCCCCCCCGTCACTGAAGGGATGTGCGTGTGACGACCGAAGCGCTCCCCAGGCTCGTGCTGCCGCAGTGGTTGCCGCGGTTGCTGCGCCCGATACCGATTCCCGCCGACTGGACGCGGGCGTGCGCGGCGAGCATCGGCGTGGGTGCCCCGCAGGTCGTGGGCCTGCTCACCGGCCGGATCGACGAGGCCGTGCTGGCCTCGGTCGGCGCGCTGTGCGCGAGTTTCTCGGACCTGACCGGCTCGTACCGGTACCGGCTGCTCCGGGTGGGCCTGGCCGCGATCCTCGGCGCGCTCGGGTTCGCGGCCGGAGCCGCCGCGCCGGGGCCGTGGTGGGCGGCGGCGATCGTGCTCGCAGTGGCGGTTCCATCGGTCCTGTCCAGCCGGATGGGCGACCTGTGGTCGTCCGGCGGCGCGCACATGCTGACGTTCTGCGTGGTTGCGACCGGGGAGAAGTCGACGCTGCCGCTCGGCGCGCAGGTCTGGTGGTTCTTCGCCGGTGAACTGCTGGTGCTCGCGATCATCGCGGCCACCTGGCCGTTCCGCGGCACGGCCCCGGCGCGCGGCGCGGTCGCGGCGATCTTCGAGACCACGCTGCGCATGTTCGACTCGCCGATCACCGCGAGGCAGGAGCTGACGAAGGCGCTCGACAACGCGCACGACGTGCTCGTGGGCGGAGGTTCGATGTCACGCAGCCGCGTGCGCGACCGCCTCTACCTCGTCTACACGTACGCCACGCCGATCGTCGAGGCGTCGGTTTCCTTGGCGCACGCGGGAAAGCAGCCGCCCGAGCGTGCCCGCGAAGCGCTGCGAACGCTGGCGCGTTGCATGCGCACGGGCGACGTCCCGCCGCCCTACCAGCCAGGCGTGGACGAGTCGCCGCTGGTGCGCGCACTCGACCTGGGCATCGCGGAACTGATCGCCGCGTTCCGGCGCACGAAGCATCCGCAGGTGTCCGGCGAACACCACGAGCGGCTCCGGCTGACCTTCGGCCGCTCCACCTGGGCCCAGGTGTGCCGGATGCTGCTGTGTCTGGCGCTCGCGGAGGGGCTCGGCCTGGCGACGGGCATGGCCGAGCCGTACTGGATAGCCCTGACCGTCGCGCTCGTGCTGAAGCCGAACTCCGGCTCGGTGCTCGCCAGGGTCCTGCTGCGCGCGGTCGGCACCATCATCGGCGTGCTCATCGCGTTCGCGCTGATCGCCCTGGTGCCGGCCGGCTGGTGGCTGCTGCCGTTCATCGTCGCCCTCGCCGCCAAGCTGCCCGTCGCGCTCAGCCGCCACTACGGCCTGTTCAGCGCGGTCGTGACGGCGCTGGTCCTGCTGCAGATGAGCCAGAACCAGCAGTTCTTGCCCACGGCCAGGCTGGTGGACACGGTCGTCGGCTGCGGGATCGTCCTGGTCGTCGGCTTCCTGCTGCGCCCGCTGAACCGGGGTCCGGCGCTGCCGGGCCGGTTCGCGGACGCGGTGGAGGCGGTCTCGGAGTACGTGTCCCAGTCGCTGGCCGGAGTCCACCACGGCCGCTCGGCGCTGCGCCGCCGCACCTACCGCCAGCTGGCGGATCTCCGCGCAGCCCTCCAACAGCAGCTGATGGACCCGACGGCAGCGGCGGAGGCCGAACGCTGGTGGCCGGCAATCATCCTCCTGGAGCGGGTGGTCGACGCCGCCACGGAGAAGGCCGTGCGGAACGACCCCCACGACCTCCAAGAAGCCCAACGCCTGGTGTCGACGATGCGCACCACGACCCGCCAACTCCGCACGACCAAGGTACCTCCCGCGGAACTCCGCGAAGAACTGGAACGGATCTACACCGGCGTCGGCTCGTGAGCGGCCGAAGTCGAACGGGCAGTGCGTGCCGCCCAATCCGATGGTGTGGCGCGCTCGAACCGGAAGCCGTGCTCGCCCGGGTCGATAGCGTCGAAGAGGTTGGAAGTCGAGTTTCGCAGTTTCATGGTCGTCTTTGCGCGTGGTGGCTGGGCGTTGTCAGGGGTGGAGGCTGGGGCCTGCGTAGAGGATGAAGGTGTGGTCGATGCCTTGTTCCGGGGTGCCGGTTTTGGGCCCGAAGCTGGTAGGTAGCTCGGATTCGGTGTAGCGGTCTTTGCTGGCCAGGTAGATTCCGATGGCCCAGCGGTCGGCTGATCCCTGGTAGCGCTGGCGCAGGATCGGTGTGGGGTCATGGTCGCCGGGGAGGACGGCGCTGACGTAGCAGAACTGTCCACGGTGGCGCACGACGGGCTCGCCGAGGTCGGGCCAGCCGCGGGTGACGTGCGCGGTGATCCGCTGGGTGACGGCGGTGCGGGTGAGCTCGCTGGGTGTGTCAGGCACGACCCGCTGCTGCTGGCCGCCGGACAACTTCGCTGGCCGCGCATCCGCGTGGCCGCCGATCCCGAGCCGTGCCAGCACGTCGCGGACGGCCGAGTCCGCGATCCGCCGGGACGCGAGTTCCGCGGGCAGTGTGACGTTCTGCCGGACAGTCAGCGTCGGAAGCTCGCGGGCCTGCCGCGCGCGGGCCTACCGGGAGCGCGTCGCGGAGAAGCAGCAAGAGGGCTCCGAGCCGCCGGACGAAGCCGGGCCCGTGCTCACCGTGGAGCGCATCGTGGCCGCCGCGATCGCATACCGGGACGGTGGTGCTGGGCTCTCGATGCGGCGCACGGCCGCCGAGCTCGGCGTCGGTGCGATGTCGCTGTACCGCTACGTCCCCGGCAAGGAGGAACTCGGCGGGTTGATGATCGACGAGGTGTTCGGGGAGCGCCCGCTGCCTGAGCCCGGACCGCCCGGCTGGCGGGCGAAGCTCGAACTGTCGGCGCAGCACGAATGGGAGATCTACGTCGAGCACCCCTGGGTGCCGCAGCTGTTCGCGCTGATGACCCGGCCGGCGATCGCGCCCCGGATGATGGCCTACACGGACTGGCGGATGCGGGCCGTCGACGGGATCGGCCTCGACTTCGAGCCCATGGTCCGGGCGGCGATCATGGTCTCGGTGCATACGCAGAGCGCGGCGCTCTCCCTAGCGCGCGAGATGCACGCGAAGGACACCCGGGAGCACTGGCTGGGCGTGCGGAGCGCGAAGCTCCAGGAGGTCTTCGACGCGGGTGAGCTGACGATGATCACCCGCTTCGGCGCCGAATCCGTCCAGGCCTCGGAACCGGCCAGCATCTTCGGTTCGGCCTCCAGCGCCTGCTCGACGGTGTCGCCGAATTGATCCCGGAGTGAGTTAATCCCGCTTCTCCGCAACGCGTTTGGCTTCGCATCCAGAAGCTCGCAGATCGAGTTGGCCGTTCGGCCTTTCGTTGCCCAGGGCAGTGCTCCCGGCGGTGCGGGGCTCCGATCTTGGCTGGAACTGGAAGGCTCCGCCGATCCCGCAGGTCCCGATCCCTCAGGTCCCGATCCCTCAGGTCCCGATCCCGCAGGTCCCGGGGCTGCCGGGCATCGGCCGCTCCTGTTGCGGCGGGCGGAACCCCGCGGTTCAGGCGATTTCGTGGAGGGTCGTGTGGAGTTGTTCGGTGGCTTCCCAGATGTCCACGTAGCGGAGCCAGGACGGGGCGAAGCTCAGGCGGAGCAGGTCCGGTTCGGCGTAGTCCACCAGCACGTCGCGGACGAACAGCGCGTCCGCGATCCGCTGGGCCCGGTCGTGCCGCAAGGTGATCTGCGCGCTTCGGCTCAGTTCTTCGGACGAGGTCGCGACCTCGATCTGCGCGTCCGAGCAGAAGTCGCCCAGCCGTTCCAGGAAGAAGTCCACCAGGCCGGCGGTCTTGGCCGCCAGCGCCCTCGGCGACACACCATCCAAAATGGACAGACCAGCGCGCAGCTCGGCCACCGAGAAGCTGGAGCCGGAGCCCGCGAACCCGCCGGCCAGCGGGTGCAGCACGCCGCCCGTGTCGCAGGTGCCCGTCGAGAACGCGTCGCGGTGCCGGCCGGCGACGAAGCAGTACGACGGCGCCCCCGCGCCGCCGCCGAGGTACCGGTGGCCGCAGCCGATGGCGAAATCCGCGTCCCAGCTGTGCAGATCAACGTCCAGCGCCCCGGCCGAACCGCTCAGCTCCCACAGCACCAGCGAGCCGTGCCCGTGGATCTCGGCGGTGAGAGCGGCGGCGTCGCGCACGCCTCCGAACCGCTCGTCGGTGTGCGACAGGGCGACCACCGCCACCTCGTCCCACGGCAGCAGGTCCAGTTCGTCCCTGCTGCGGAGCAGGTGCAGCTGGCCGCCGATGAATTCGGCCGCGGACCGCGCCAGCCAGCAGTCGGCGGGGAAGCAGTCTTTGCCCACCGCGAGGACCGGCCGGTCCGGGCGCAGCCGGGCCGCCGCGAGCAGCGACTTGAACAGGTTTATGGACGTCGTCTCGGCAACGGTGATCTCGCTCGGTGCGGCACCGATCAGCGGCGCGAGCGCGGCCGCAGCGCCCCGGGCCTCCCCGCGCCAGTCGGATTCCCCGCGCAGGCGCCCGGTTTGCTGCTCCCAGCGGTGCTCGACGAACCGGCGCAGCCGGGCGGGAGTGGTGCGCGGCAGCGGTCCGCCGCTGTTGCCATCGAGATGGATCAGGCCCGGCGGCAGGTCGTAGCGGACGCGCAGGCCGGCGAGCGGGTCGGCCCGATCGAGCGCCTCCGCCGTCGGCCTGGTGCTAGTCCACACGAGTGAAGTAATACCGCATTACCCGGCGGTAGGTAACGGGTGGCGGGGTCGCCGCCGAACATCGGCCCAGGTCATGGTGCTCTCGGCGCAGCGTTTTGCGCCGTTTAGCAGGGTTCGGCCGAAGTTTTGCCGATCACGAGCTCGACCGGCACCAGCTGGTGCCGCGGTTCCGGTGGCCGCCCATCGACCAGGCCGAGCAGCGTGCGCACCGCCGACACCCCGGCGTCATCGGCCGGGACGTGCAGCGTCGTGGCGTCTGGCACGGCGAGGCCGAGCTCCGCCAGATCGTCGGCGCAGCAAACGCTGAGCTGGTCCGGAACCCGCACGCCGAGCGTGGCGAGCTGGTACATCAGGCCCAGGAAAAGGGCGCTGTTGTACGCGACGGCGGCGGTGCACCCGCTCGCCACCAGCTTGTCGGCGACGCGGTTGCCCGCCTCGAAGGTCGGCGGCAGCGGGCCGAACGCGACGACTTGTTGCCCCGATCCAATGCGCAGGCCCTCCAGCCGGCGCGGGTCCGTCCACGAGCCGCGCGGCCCGCCGAGGTAGGCGATGCGGCGGTGGCCCAGCGCCGCGAGGTGCGCGCCCATCTCGTGCAGCCCGCCCGGTGTGTCGATGACCACCGACGGCAGGCCGCGCATCCGCCGGTCGACCAGCACCAGCGGCACGTCCGCGGCGCCGAACAGCGAGGCCGGGCCGCGCGGGGTGATGGCCACGACCCGGCGAGCCATGCGAGCCACCGCGGAAGCGGTGCTAATTAGCCGACGACGGCGGCGTCGCGGTCGCCCATGCCGGAGGAGTGGCGGCGCGACTGCCGCTGGCCGTCGGAGGCGTCATGTCGGCGGAGCCGACGGCGAACGTCGTGGCCGGCAGCCGCCGAGTGCGCGAAGCGCTCGAGGCGTGGGGGTGGCGGCACGCGAACCCGTTCATGACCGTGTCGACGCTGACCCTCGCGGTCTCGCCCAGCGTCAAGATCACCGACCTCGGCCTGGTCGACGTGCTCGCCCGGGACTGGACCCCCCAAGTCCTCGACTGCTGCCACTGACCGGCGAATTTTCCTTCACTCATCACTGGGATCGGGTGGCGGCTGCGTTGGCCCCGGTCGATGACGGCCATGTGCTCCTCGGCCACTCGCGGCGGGCGCGCCATGCGCACCAGCACGCGCCAGATCCGCGACGCCGTCGCGGGTGCTCACCGTGCCCACCATGGCGCTTGGCGCACATCCGGCACATCCGGTCGGCGTGCACATCATCCCGCTCAACCGCCCCCCAAGCCCTAACGTCCCTCCTGGTCCCCTTCCTGGACGACGACCGATTTAGGCTGGTCAGCGGCGAGATCTGAAAAAGTTGGGGAAGGTTCGCCGCCCGATGTCGAGGATCCGCCGCGGGCTCCGACTGAAGGGTGACAGCGCGCCGGCGGGGCGCGCGGGACGGGAAGGACACCCGAGATGAAGTACGTCGCGATGATCTACGGCAACCAGGGCAAGTGGGACTCGTTTCCGGCCGAGGCGTGGCCGGAGGCGATCGCCAAGCAGGAGGCGTTCAACGCGAATTACCGGGAGACCGGCGAGCTGCTGGGTGCCTACGGTTTGGCGGACGCGGCGAACGCCCAGCTCATCCGCCGCAAGGACGGCGTCCCGGCGGTGACCGACGGCCCGTACCTGGAGACCAAGGAGTACCTTGCCAGCTTCTACCTGCTCGACTGCGAAACCCTGGAGCGGGCGCAGGAAATCGCGGCGGACATGCCGTTCGCCGACGTGGAGCCCGTCGAGTTGTGGCCGGTGCTGCACGAGTCCGCGGGGGACATGTGAGCGTCGAATCTTGCGTGACGCTGATTGGGCCGTGAGTGATTTTGGGGGCTATAACGCCCAAAACCACTCACGGGCAGACCGGCACCGTCGCAGATTGGCTTTCCTTTGGGAGAAACGGGTTCGTGCGGTCGGCGTCTGGGGCAGGGGCTCGCGGTGCTCTGGTGGTGTTGGTGCTGCTACGCGTGGCTCGGCAACACCGTGCACGCCGATCGCGGGATCGGGGTGTGCGCCGTGCTCGGCGCGCTGGTGACCTTCGAACGCCTCCGCTTCGGCGAGTTCCGCCGAGAGGTCCTCGCTCGGAGCTAGCCCAGCTACGCACTCCATAAGGCTGGGTGAAAGACGCCTATTTGCAGGCACTAGCGCACGGTGCGCTGGGGCTCCTTTATGCCAAACTTGATCGATTCGAAGAGGTGTACCCGCACTTCCACCACCGATGCTCCTATCATGATCACCTCAAGGCCACGCCGCCGTGCCGCGCCCGATCATCAAAACCGCGAAAGCCTGGGCAACCCAGAGACCTCACGACCCCGTGATCAGCGGCAAGGCCAATACCTCAACACTCGAACCGCTCATTCTTGACGGAGGCAACGAAGTCGGCCCACCGAGCCCGGCCGACGACGAATAACCCACCATCCCGGTCCTTGGTATCCCGCACAGCGGTACCACCGGATAACCACCCGACCTCAACACAGTTGCCGTTCGGGTGGCTGTAGGTGGACTTCTTCCAACCCTGGACCGTGGTCATCTCGTGTGCTCCATCCCGTCGATGATCTCTGCGATAAGTTTCGCCGTGATGTCTGGGCTACGGGAAATTTTGAGGATGCTGTCGATTGCATGCCGATACGCCTGAACGTCGTCCTCATCCGGAACGAAGGCGCCGGAGCTGTAGTGCTCGAAGTGCACGACCGAAGGTGCATCTGGAAAGTCGTAGAGCACGAACGGCCCAACCAGTCCCGGGTGCCAGCCGATTCTCGGTGGCACCACATGGACCGATACGTTCTCCAGCGTGTTGAGGTCCAGCAGATACTGGAGCTGTTCACGCATCGTCTCGGGTGCGCCGATGTTGTCGCGAAGGGCATCCTCGCCGATCAGCGCTAGGAAATGTACAGGGTTCTTGCGCACGACGACCTCGCGACGGGCGATCCGCAGCATTACGCGGGATTCAACCTCATGAGCCGGTAGCCCACCCACAGTCGAAATCGCGCGGGCGTACTCGGAGGTCTGCAGCAGCCCAGGAATGACCGATGGTGCCCACTCGACGATTGACGAGGCTGATCGTTCGCACTCCACGGCACCTGCAAGTTGGTGCGGGATTCCTGGCATGCCAACGGTAAGCCAGTTCGGCTCGCTGGCGTGCCGCGCCAGCTCGACCAACCGCTGCTTCTCCTTGCCGGTCACCCCGGCGGCGGTCAACAGCGAAGCGACGTCCTCCGGAGTCGGCACCCGGCGTCCGGTTTCCCAGTGCGACACCGTGCCGTGGCTTAACCCCAGGCGTCTGCTCAACTCGCGCCCGCTGACGCCCGAACGCTCTCGGACGGTGCGGATGGCTGCTGCAAGCGCGCGAGCGCGTGGTGTCACGCCGTTTGTGTCTACAGGCACGAGACACATCGTAGGCAGATTCAACTACCAGGCACTTCGCCTAATCGTGTAAATGATTAGTGTCTACTAGACGGGCAATCTGGCTACAGACAGCGCCGAACCTGCTTCGCACGTTCGACTTCGAGCCAGAGAGGCAGCATCGATGCATCCGAACCCGCCGATGCTTACGATCCACCGCGAACCTCCACATCGGACACTTGCGATCCCGTCGGGCCGTCACCGGAGGTCCAACGCCGGATCCCCGAAGCACTCCGCCGCCTCTAACCCGCCCGAAACCTCGGGCCCGGAAGCCGACGTGCCCCCGATCTCCGGCGCCGGGTCCCTGCGGGCCGGTCGGTGCGTTCCTCTCCCCACGCACCGACCGGCCACCCCCAAAGTTCCGTCCCTGTTGCTCAGTCTCAGGGCCCGCGAGTACTTCGCCGTTTCTGGTTCGCGGCCCTGTCCTCGCTACTCCCCCGCCGCCTGCACGACATCTTCCCCGTCCAACCCGCAACGATCCTCGCCTGGCACCGCAGATTCATCGCAAGGAAGTGGGACTACAGCGCACTCCGACGCCACACCGGACGGCCACCTAAACCCGCGGTGAGGGCAAAGAAGGATCCAGGGCGAACTGGTTGGACTCGGACATCCGATCGCCGCATCGACGGTTTGGGAGATCTCGGACTCGGCCGGCATCGATCCCGTGAACGACCAGGGTACAGGCGGGGCGCGGACGCCGACCGAGTTCGGTTTCGGCCGCCACCAAGCTTTTCGGGTCGACGTGCCGGAGGATGTCGTCGAACACGCCGCGCAGACGCTGCTCGGCCAGGCGTACGACGTCCTGCTCGGTCATCCCGGTGATGCCCAAATCGTTGGACACCGCGGTCGGGGGCGTGGATGTGCGTGCCTGCTTGCGGAGGTGGCTGAACAGGAACTTCCGCGCCAAGCCGAGGTGCGCGGACGAGCACCGGCCGGTCGCGCGCCACAGCGACCGGGCGGCCATGGTGGTGGCGGCCAGCCTCGCCTTGGTTGCCGCGTCAACCTCGTCGCGCAGGTCAGATCGCCATGCCTCGCGTAACTTTTCCTCCAACGACGGTTGTCCGATTGCCTTCTCGATGGCGTGGACGTCCGGCTCCAGCAGCATCGGATACCTGCGGCGAACGTCCGCGAGGTAGTTCGGGCTCCTGAGCCCGAGCATTACGTCCCGCTTGATCCACTCGGCCTCGTGGGGACCGCTCGGCGCCTCTGCACCGTCCTCCCAGGGGACACCGAACTGGCGGATTCCATATATGAAAACGTCCGCGGACATACCCCCTGCGCGGTTGCCGGCCATGCTGAAGATCCGCATCTGATCCTGCATCTCCTCCATGGCCGCCGTAGCCACAGCGAGCCTGCCCGGCGCGTCAGGGGAGTCGACCGGGAGGTCGCCGAAGACCACGGGCGCTAGTGCTACGTTGGCGACCGCACCGAGACCGGCGCACTTCTTGAACAGGAGCCACAGGCTTGCCTCATCCGAGGTTCCGGTCCACGTCCTCGTCCGCTGATCGTCGAACACGCTCGGCAAGGTCGCGGCGACCGTATCGTCCACCCGGACTTCGACCGTTGGTGCGTTCCAGGTGATCGTGGACACGAACGTCTGCCGTGGTGGGTGACCCGCGCCCGATCGCGTCGCGAGATCCGCGTAGTAGTCACGAAAAGTGCGTCGGTGCGCACCTACACCAAGCCTGCCGAGCAGGTGGGCGACGTCGTGACCGCTTTCCGTCGCGACCCTGGCGACAGCGCTACCGCAGAAACCCAGGTCAACCAGGAGGCGTCGAGCGTCCACCTGGTTGAGGTCCACCACGTCCGGGAGGTCGGCGAGCACTGCCGAATCGATCTCGGCGAGGAACGCGGAGGACACGGAGTCGTCATCCAACGCCCGTTTCGTGGCTTCTGGTAGACGTTCGAGCGTCCACTCGCCAACTTTCTTGATGACATCCGGTGAGATCGGTCCAGCTGGCTGGGCACATAAGGAATCCACGTACATGGCAGTCCTTGTCAATGACGTCACATAGGTCGTTGACCGAATGTCCACGCCCGCGCGGGCGGTTCCGTCAGTCGACAGTGTACTTTGTGGTATATGCCAGAGGGAATAGTCAAGATCCGTGGATCGAGATTTTCTAGGCGGTGGTGGATCGGACGTGGCCGAGGGCGCTGTGCGGGTTGAGTCGGACCGGGGCCCGGTGCCAGCGTTTCGGCTGGTCCGTTTCTAGAAATAACCCCGGAGTTCCTGTCAGGTGGACACGTCAGCTTGGTCAGCCATCCCTGGGCCTTTGGTCATCGAGTTCGGCGGCCCGGTAGGCGGCCAGCCACTGCTGTTCGGCGGCCAGTTTGGCCCAGCGCGTAGTCGAAGATGGCGCGGACGAAACCGGGCGCGTCGGGCCGGGCACCGTGTGGCGAGCCAAAGCGCTCACGCCCCCGTGCGTCGGTCCGATGTCCGGTAGGAGAGGACGTCGCCGGGTTGGCAGTCGAGCTCGCGGCAGATGGCGCTGAGGGTGCTGAAGCGGATCGCCTTGGCCCGGCGGTTCTTCAGGATCGAGAGGTTGGCGATGGTCACGTCGACGCGCGCGGCGAGCTCGGCCAGGGTCATGCCGCGCTCGGCGAGCAGTCGATCGAGGTGGCACTCGATCTGGTGCGGCTGCTCGGGCGGCATCAGACCAGTCCTTCGGTGTCGGTGCGCAGCCGGATGCCGTTGCGGAAGGTCATCGCGGCGGCGGCGATGAGCAGCCCCAGGAGCAGCGGGAACTCGAACTCGAAGACCGTCCGGATCGACTGCGCCACCTCAGTCCCGGACACCAGGAGATCCGTGGTGATCATGTCCGCCAACGGGACGACCAGGCCGCTCGACGTGACGATGGCCGCGATTGCGAACAGGCGAGGTGCGTTCGCTGGCACGAAGAAGTCGCCGTCGCGGAAGGTTCGGGCGACTCGGAGCAGGATCGACAGGGCCGCCATCAGTAGCAGGTTGCCGGCGAGCGTCGGGAGGGCCAGCAGTAGCCGGTCCGCGAAGCTGGGATCGGTGAAGATCAGCACTGCGTCGTGGGTGCCGCGAAGCGCCATGGGGCCGGCGGGTGCGGTGCCGGGCAGGGTCGCGGGCGCGTTGAGCTGCACTTCGCGCGTGTCGGTCGGCGGCAGCGGGCCGGTCACGCCGAGGACCGGGAAGAGGGCCCCGAACAGGCCGACCAGCAGCATGGCGAGCGCTATCGCAGCCTCCAGGACGTGGTTGCCGAGCCGAGCCCACCGGGACGTGCTTCCCATGTTCGTCACCTTCCGAAGTCATATCGTTTCTCGATACTATCGAAAAACGATATGGTGCGGGAGGGTGGACGTCAGAACAGCGGTTCGCCCCAGGTCTCGGTGAAGACCAGCTCGGACAGCGGCTTTCGGATGCGCGGCCGCAGCTCCTTCTCCTGCAGCCGCTCCGGCATGCCGTCGAGCGTGCCCAGGCTGCCGACCGCGACGGCGACGATCGGCTCGAACTCGGCCGGAATCCCGAACTCCGCCCGCGCGGCGTCCCGGTCGAAGCCCGCCATCTGGTGCGCGTACAGGCCCTCCGCGACGGCCTGCAGCACCAGGTTCTCGGTCGCCAGCGCCAGCCCGTACTCGCCGTAGGGCATCGGCTCGCCGTCCTCGTCGACCACGCGCGCAACGCCGATCGCCAGCGCCGAGGCATTGCTGGTCCAGCCCTTGTTGCCGCGCGACAACGTGCCGTGGATCCGCTCGAAGGTCGCCTCGCCCCGGCGCGCTGCGATGTACCGCGCGGGCTGGGTGTTGCCCCACGAAGGAGCCCACCGGGCCGCCTCGAACAACGCGGTGAACTGCCGGTCGCTCACCACGGCGTCCGGGTCCAGCGCGCGCGGGCTCCACCGCTCGGCCAGCAGCGGGTGCAGCGGCACCGACGTCTCTGCGGGTTTGCTCGCCGGAACCTCGGCGATGTATTCCTCGGCAGTCACGGGCACCTCCTGGATCGCTGGTGGCGAGTCTGTCGACCACGCCCGCCGATGTCCACCGGTCCGCCGGTCGTGAGTGCGCGACCGGGTTCGAGCCCGGTTACGCACTCACGACTCAGATCGCGTACTGCCACGCCGTCAGCGAATAGGCGCCGAACCACGAACCGAAGAACACCAGCAGCACCGCAGTTGTCACCGCCGTCGTCGTCCGCCGTCGCGACAACCCGATCGCAACCGGGATGAGCAACGGGAACGCGGGCAACATCAGGCGCACCTTGGAGTACATCAACCCGTCGGAGCCCAGGTCCAGCACCACCACCGCGGCGGCGAACGCCACCAGCGGCCACGGCATCCGCTGCCGCACACACAGCACCAGCAGCACCAGCGCGGCCAGCACGATCCACACCGTGAACGTCTCCAGCACGGACCGGTCCGTGGTCAGGGTCTTGATCATGAACGCCAAGGTGGCTTTGCCGCCGTCGAACGCCGACGACCAGCCCCGCTGCTGGAGCTCGAAGTACCCGGTGAGGTTGCTCGTCTGCAGCCCGACCCAGCCGATGTAGAGCAGCGCCCCGGCCGGTGCGAGCACGATCGCCAGCCACGGGCGCCAGGTGTCCCGGCGGCGCACGATGGCGACCAGCGCCGCCAGCCCGACGGCCGCGATCAGCGCGGCAGCAGTCGGCCGCACGAGCCCGGCGCCGGCGCAGCACAGCCCCGCCAGCAGCCAGTTCCGCTCGACGACCCCGATCAGCGCCCAGATCGCCAACGCGCAGAACAGCGCCTCGGAATACGCCATCGACAGCACCACCGACATCGGAGCCGCCGCGAACAGCACGACCAGGAGCAACCCGACCCCGTCCGAGCCGCCGATCCGACGCCCCAACCGAGCCAGCCCGAACGCGGCGACGACACCGCAGCCCAGGCTCGCGGCGACCGCCGCGCCGGTGACGCTGACCCCCGGGATCCACGACAGGGCCATGATCAGCAGCGGGTAGCCGGGGAAGAACGCCAACGGCGTCTCGGGGTAGCGGTGCCCGAAGCCGTCCACCATGTTCTGGTCCACGCCGCCGTAGCCGTGCGCGGCGATCTCCAGGTACCACTGACCGTCCCAAGCCCGCAGGTTGTCGACCAGCGCCTCGTCGTTGGCGGCCGACAGCCACGCCAGCACCAGTAATCCGACCAGCCGGATTGCGAGGTAAACCACAGCCGGGCCCAAAGCGATGATCAGCCGGTGCCCTCGGGGCGCCCCCGCACGCAGCCGGTCCAGCAACCCCGGTTCCGGTTGTTTCCGCTGCATAGCCGCGGTGTTTCCGATGTCCGCCAGGGGTGGGTCGATCGCTCCTGGAGTGGTGGACAACCCGGTCCTCCGCTCTTGTCGACAATCGCCTTCAACAGGGTAGTGGCGCGTTCCGGGGTTGGGGTCGGGCGGTGTCGGTTCGGTAGGCTAGTCCGGCAGCGGAGCGACCTGGTAGGAGGCCGTTTCGGCCCGGTGGGCCGACGCTGCCACCTACCCGGTCGCGGGGCCCTCCGGCCCGCCACGCGGTGTGCCGGGGCTCCTTCGTCCACTCGGTGTCAGTGCGGGGACAACCCGTGCCCGGGACGGCCGCACGGTCGAGGAGGTTTGTTTCACGTGGCGCTCGTCGTCCAGAAGTACGGCGGTTCCTCACTCGAAAGTGCTGATCGCATCAAACGGGTCGCCGAACGCATCGTTGAGACCCGCAAGGCGGGCAACGATGTGGTCGTCGTGTGCTCTGCGATGGGCGACACCACAGACGAGCTGCTCGACCTCGCCAAACAGGTCAACCCGGCTCCGCCGGAGCGGGAACTCGACATGCTGCTGACCGCCGGGGAGCGGATCTCCAACGCGCTGGTCGCGATGGCGATCGAGTCGCTCGGCGCGGAGGCCCGCTCGTTCTCCGGCTCGCAGGCCGGTGTGATCACGACCTCGGCGCACCAGAACGCGCGGATCATCGACGTCAGCCCGGGCCGGGTGCAGGAGGCGCTGGAGCAGGGTCAGGTCGTCCTGGTCGCCGGCTTCCAGGGCGTCTCCCAGGACACCAAGGACATCACGACGCTCGGCCGCGGCGGCTCGGACACCACGGCTGTCGCGGTGGCTGCCGCGATGAACGCAGACGTGTGCGAGATCTACACCGACGTCGACGGCGTGTACACGGCCGATCCACGCATCGTGCCCAACGCCAAGCACCTGGAGCGCATCACCTACGAGGAGATGCTCGAAATGGCGGCCACCGGCGCGAAGGTGCTGCACCTGCGCGCCGTCGAGTACGCGCGCCGCTACGGCGTGCCGCTGCACGTCCGCTCTTCCTACTCACCCAAGCCCGGAACGATCGTGTCCGGCTCAGTGGAGGACCTTTCCGTGGAACAGGCGATGATCACCGGCGTCTCGCACGACCGGTCGGAGGCGAAGGTCACCGTGCGCGGTGTGCCCGACAACCCCGGTGTCGCGGGGCGGATCTTCCGCGTGGTCGCCGACGCCGAGATCGACATCGACATGGTGCTGCAGAACGTCTCCAGCACCGCTTCCGGGCTGACCGACATCACCTTCACGGTGGCGCGCAGCAACGGCGCGGTGGCGGTCGCCGAGCTGGAGAAGATCAAGGACGAGGTCGGCTTCGAGCAGGTCGTCTACGACGACCAGGTGGGCAAGGTCTCGCTGGTCGGCGCCGGGATGCGGTCGCACCCGGGCGTCACCGCGACGTTCTGCGAGGCGCTGTCCAACGCCGGGGTGAACATCGACATCATCAACACCTCGGAGATCCGGATTTCGGTGCTGATCCGCGACACCCAGCTCGACGACGCGGTGAGCGCCCTGCACGACGCGTTCGAGCTCGGTGGCGACGAGGAAGCCGTGGTTTACGCGGGGAGTGGCCGCTGATGGCCCAGGAGAAGAAGACACCGACGCTGGCAATCGTGGGTGCGACCGGCGCGGTCGGCACCGTCATGATCGACATCATCAACCACCGCGAGTCGGTGCCGTGGCGCGAGATTCGGTTGATCGCCTCGGCCCGGTCCGCGGGCAAGAAGATCACCGTGCGCGGCGAGGAGCTCACCGTCGTCGAGCTCGCGCCGGAGGCGTTCGACGGCGTGGACATCGCGCTGTTCGACGTGCCGGACGAGGTCTCCGCGCAGTGGGCGCCGGTGGCGGCCGAGCGCGGCGCGATCGCGGTGGACAACTCCGGCGCGTTCCGGATGGACCCCGAGGTGCCGCTGGTGGTGCCCGAGGTCAACCCGGCGAAGGCGCACGAGCGCCCGAAGGGGATCATCGCGAACCCCAACTGCACGACGCTGTCGATGATGGCCGCGCTGGGGGCGCTGCACCGCGAGTTCGGCCTCCGCGAGCTGGTGGTCTCGTCCTACCAGGCGGCTTCGGGCGCCGGGCAGGAAGGCATCGACCGGCTGTACGCGGAGATCGCGGCGGTGGCGGGCAAGGGCGTCGGCTCGCGGGCCGGCGACGTCGCCGAGGCGCTGGCCGCGGCCGGGCTGCCGGAGGAGACGCCGTTCAAGGCTCCGCTGGCGCTCAACGTGGTGCCGTGGGCCGGTTCGCGCAAGGACGACGGCTGGACCTCGGAGGAGCTGAAGGTCCGCAACGAGTCCCGCAAGATCCTCGGCATCCCGGACCTGAAGGTGTCCGCGACCTGTGTGCGGGTGCCGGTGGTGACCACGCACTCGCTGGCGGTGCACGCCACCTTCGAGCGCGAGGTGACCGTCGAGCAGGCGCACCGCGTGTTCGAGGCGCAGCCGACGATCGTGCTGCAAGACGACCACGACAAGGGCGTGTTCCCGACCCCGGCGGGTGTGGTCGGCGGCGACCCGACCTACGTGGGCCGGGTCCGGCAGGCGCTGGACTTCCCGAACACGCTGGACTTCTTCGTCTGCGGTGACAACCTCCGCAAGGGCGCGGCGCTCAACACCTACGAGATCGCCGAAACTTTGGCGAACTGACCCACACTCCAAAGTGGATCTTAGTTGAGTGAGGGGCACGAGGGGCACCTTGACCAAGTCGGTCAAGGGTGCCCCTCACTCATGACCCGATCAGGTTGGTTTGGTGCGAAATGTAGTTCTCCGTTCAGTCACGGTTCGCGGAGCCGTCTGGTTCGGATAGCCCACATTGGGCAGACTCCAGCGCCGAGCGCATTTTCCGCTGCGATGCGGCGTGCGTGTCTGGAGGAACCCAATGATTCGTCATTCCCGGTCGTTGCGGCGAGTTGCCGTTTCGGCCGCCGCAGTTTGCGCCGTCGTCGGCGTCGGTCTCGGCGCGGTGCCTGCCGCCGCCGACCCCGCCGTCACGGACATCCGGCTGCTCAGCTTCAATGACCTGCACGGCAACCTGGAGCCGCCGACCGGGTCGTCCGGGAGGGTCACGCTGGCCGACGGCAACACCGTCGACGCTGGTGGCGCCGCCTACCTCGCCGCCCACCTGAAGAACCTGCGCGGCCAGGTGAAGAACTCGATGGTGCTCAGCACCGGCGACAACATCGGCGGATCGCCGCTGTCTTCGGCGCTGTTCCACGACGAGCCGACCATCGACGTGCTGAACACGATGGGCATTACGGCTTCCGTCGTGGGCAACCACGAGCTTGACGAGGGTTACGACGAGCTGAACCGCATCCAGAACGGCGGCTGCCACCCCGTCGACGGGTGCCAGTTCCAGCCGACGTACAACGGCGCGAACTTCCCCTTCCTCTCGGCGAACGTGACCGCCGAGCAGACCGGTCAGCCGGCTTTCAAGCCCTACACCATCAGCAACATGAATGGCATTCCCGTCGGCGTCATCGGTGCGACGCTTGAGGATCTGCCGACTCTGGTGTCCCCGGACGGGATCAAGGGGCTGAAGGTCGGCCCGGAGATCGACGCGATCAACCGCTACGCCGACGAACTGGACCGCCAGGGCGTCAAGACCATCGTTGTGTCGCTGCACCAGGGCGACAACACCGAGGGTGGCGGACCGGATGACTGCCGCACGGCCCCCGGCCCCGCCCGGCGGATCGCCGAGCAGGTCTCGCCCAACGTGGACGTGGTCTTCACCGCGCACAGCCACCAGCAGTACGTGTGCAGCGTCACCGACCCGGCCGGTCAGCCCCGGACGATGATCCAGGGCTCGTCGTTCGGCCGGATCATTTCCACTGTGGACCTCCAGGTCGACCGACGCACCAAGGACGTCGTCCGGTCCACCATCAAGGCGCAGAACAACGTCGTGACCCGGGACGTCCCGGCCGACCCCAAGGTGCAGGCGCTGGTCGATCAGGCCGTGCAGAAGTCGCGGCCGATCGCGAACCGGCAGGTAGGCACGATCGGCGCGGACATCGTGAAGACCGCCGCGCCGTCAGGTGAATCGCCGCTGGGCAACCTGATCGCGGATGCGCAACTGGCGGCCACCAGGTCCGCCGGTGCCCAGATCGCCCTGATGAACCCGGGTGGCGTCCGCGCCGACCTGACGTACGCGTCCTCGCCGGCCGAGGAGGGCAACGGCGTGGTGACCTACGGCGAGGCCTACACCGTGCAGCCGTTCGCCAACATCATGCAGACGATCACCCTGAGCGGTGCGCAGCTCAAGGCGGTGCTGGAGCAGCAGTGGCTGCCGAAGCCGGACGGCAGCGTCCAGGTTCGGATGCTCCAGCCGTCCTCGACCCTGCACTACACCTGGTCGGAGTCCGCGCCGATCGGATCGAAGATCTCCGGCATCACGATCGACGGCCAAGCGGTGCAGCCGGACGCGACCTACCGGGTCAGCGTGAACAACTTCCTCGCCGCCGGCGGGGACGGGTTCAGCGCGTTGACCGGCGGCACCGAGCTGACCGGCGGCCCGATCGACCTGGACGCGTTCAACGAGTACCTGAGCGCGAACCCCGGCATCGCCCCACCGGCGACCGACCGGATCACGCGCGTCGGCTGACCTCGCACGCCGGCCGAAGGGCGCCTTTCCTCCTGGCAACAGGAGGGAGGCGCCCTTATCGCTGCGGGTGTAGCGACGGGGAGATCCACTCGAACGTGAGTTTGTGAACGTCAATTCTCAAACCGTGTTCGATGGAGTCGATATTGGAGGCATGTCCGTGATGACTTGGCCCGACCATCAAGCTGGCTTGGCTGACCGGGAACCGCCCCGACCTTACCCGCGACGTCGTGCGGTGGTGCGCGCTGAAGGACTTCGTCGTCGCCGGCTTCGTGGGCGGGTTCGTCACCGAGTACTCGCTGAGCTCGGGAAGCGGGCTGCAGGACATTGCGACGCTGCAGTGGCACGAGCCGGCGCTGGAGGCCGCGGGCATCCGGGCCGACCAGCTGCCGGAGATCCACGCGCCGACCGACACGATGCCGCTGAAACCGCAGGTCGCCAAGGCTGTCGGGCTGCCCGACGGGCTGCCGGTGGTGCTCGGCGGCGGGGACGGTCCGCTGGCCAACCTCGGCGTCGGGGCGGTCAGCCCCGGTGTCGCCGCGCTGTCGCTCGGCACCAGCGGGGCGCTGCGGGTGACCCGCGATCGGCCGGGCGTCGACGACCGGTGCCGGACGTTCAGCTACGCGATGGGTGGCGGGCTCTGGGTGATCGGCGGTGCCGTGAGCAACGGCGCGGTGGTCGCGCAGTGGGCCGCGGAGTCCTTCGGGGTCGATGTCGCGGACCTGCTCGACGAGGCGGCTGCGGTGCCGGCGGGGGCGAACGGGTTGATGGCCCTGCCGTACCTGCTCGGCGAGCGGGCTCCGTGGTGGGAGCCGGGTCTGACGGGCTCGTTCGTGGGGCTGCGGCGCTCGCACGGCCGGGCCGAGATGACCTGCGCCATGGTCGAGGGCGTCGCCCAGCAGCTCGCGCTGGTGCGGGACGCGGTGGCCGATGCCGGGGCAGAGGTGCGCGCGGTGCGCGCCACGGGCGGCGGGTTCCGCAGCAGGGTGTGGGCGGACGCGATCGCTGCGGCGCTCGACATCGACCTGGAGCTGGCCGAGGGCAGCGGGGTCCGGGCTCGGCGCGGTGCTGCTGGCGTGGCGGGCGCTCGGTGAGTTCGACTCGTTGGAGCGCGCCGCCGAGTTGGTGACTCCTGAGCGCAAGGTCTCACCGGATCCGGCGACGGCCCGGGAGATGGCCCGCCGTCGGCCCCTGGTCGAGCAGCTCCACGCGACGCTGCGCGTCTTGGAGCTCTGAACGAGGCCGGCCAGGCGCGTAGGCAGTCTGGACCGTGGCTGTGTGCTGCCCATCCTGGTTCGACGACCTGTGGATCACCGACGCCACTGCTGTGCCCTGCCGGATGTCCCGCGAGACCGTCAAGCGCTCCGACCTCGCCGGACAATGGTCCACAGGCCGGGCCGCCGTCGCGGACGCTCGCGGCCGGACTTTCCGCTACCGACCCCACGCGCCGCCGCGGCGAAGGTCGCCACCTGGCCGTGAGTGATTTTGGGTGCCATAGCACCGAAAAACGCTCACGGGCCTTGGTCCTGCACCGCGCACACCCAATCGTCCGATGTGGACAAAACCACCGCCGCACAACGAGTTCCCCAAACAGCCTCTATAGCTGCGGTTTTCGGGCTGGTTTGCGTGGTGGTGCAAGGCGCGGGCGACGTGGAAGTCTTCGTTTCCGCTCGACACCCCACCTCCTCCGAGGTAGCGGATCTCGTCAGTCGCGCGAGTGGGCGCCCGAGGCGTTCTGGGGCGGATGCGGGCGCTGCGCGGCCGGGTGGCCCTGCTGGTGCTGCGGACCTTGCTGGTGGCGCTGCGAGTCCTGCTGGTGTTGCGGATTCGGTTGGCGCTGAGGCGTTTGCTGCTGCGGGCCGTGGACTTGGTCGATGATCAGGCGTTCGCAGCTGCGCAGGACCGTGCGGACCGCTTCGCGGTGCTGCCGGTCGTGCAGCGGGTTCACCGACTGCTCCCGCCAGCGCGCCAACGCTGCCACCGTCTCATCGGCCAGGTCCACCGCCAACGCCGTCTCGTCCCGGCCGAGCCGCGCGTGCGGCGCATCGCCGAGCGCTCCCAGCAGCCGCTTCGCTTCCGCCTGGAGCGGGCGGGCGAACCGCACCTGACCGGAATCCAGCGCCGACAGCAGCCGCAGCTCGTTCCACTCGTGCGCGTTTGCCAGCAGCCGCTCGAACTCGCCGCGCAACTGCTGCACGCCGGGCCGGGGATTGGCGCGCGACACCATGTCGACGGCCAGCAACGCCGATCGCGCCCGCAACGCGTCCTGCCGCTCCACGAACTGCTGGTGCACGGTTTCCTGCAGCAGGTTCAGGCCGCTTTCGTCGAGCAACGCGGCCTGCAGCTTCTTCCGCTCCGTCACGCCGCTGCGCATCAACGCCAGCGCCCGCTCGATGCCGTAGTGCCCGAACCGTTCGAGCAGCCGCTGCCGGACGGGGCCCGGCGTCGATTCCATGCCGCTGTTGATGAACCGGTCCGCCGACAGCAACAGCTCGTCCTGGTCGCTCTGGGACAGCCGGGAAAGGTTACCCAGCGCCAGGAAGTCCTCGTCGGTCATCGTCGCGACGGCCTGCCCGAGCAGCCCGATCACCGGGATGAGGTGCTGGGCGAAGGACCGCAGCGTGGGGTCGTTGCGGTAGCGCTCGGCGATCCGCTCGGCCGCTTGCAGCGCTTCCGGTCCGCCGCTGCCGGTCTCGTCGGCGCGCGAGAACGCGACGATCGTGTTGATCGGCACGCACCGGGCGGTCTGCAATTCGTTGACGGACTGCAGGAATTGCAGGTCGGTCTGCCGCGGGTACCGCGTCAGGTACAGCACCGCGTCGGCTTCGGACAGGATCTGCGCGAGCGCCGACCGCCCGGTCTCCTGCACCACCGCAGACGCGACGCCGGGCGTCTCGATCAGCGTGATGGCCCGCAGGCCCGGCGTCGGTGACTCGATTACCAGCCGGGCCACCTCGTCCGGTCGCCAGTGCTGCAGGTCGCGGATGGTGACGGCGTCCAAAGTGGACACAGGAACGTTCTGCACCGCGCCGTGCGGGGTGTGCACCAGGATCTTCGGTTCCGGCCCGTACTGGTAGAAGGTGTTGACCTGGGTGCGCTCCTCGGCATCGGTGGGCGCGAGCTCCGCACCGACCAGCGCGTTGATCAGCGTGGACTTGCCCGCCTTTACCCGTCCGCCGACGGCGATGCGCAGCGGCTGGTCGAGCCGTTCCAGCCGGCCGCGCAGCCACGTCGAGGTGCGCGGATCGTCCCGGTAGAACGTCATGGTGCGGATCAGCAGCGCTCGCGCGCGATCCAGCAGGGCATCGCCGCTCATGCCGCGGTGATCCGGTTCTGGGTCAGCATCGTGGCGCGCCGCTGCAGCACCGCGATCTCCTCCAGCTTCTGCCGGATGTCCCTGGCCCGCTGGTCGCGGTCGACCGCGCTGCGCTCCGCGGATCGCTTGATCTCCTGGATGGCCCGGCTGATCTCCATCTGGGCATCTTCGGTCATGCGCATGTAGTGCGTGTGCAGGCCCCGGTGGACGCCGCGGATGGCGGCCTTGGCCTCCCTGTTCACGTGGAAGACGACCTGCTCGACGTAGCGCTGCACGGCGCTCTTGGCTTCGACCTGCCGGCGGCGCAACCGCGTGTCCTTGTCCTCGCCGAGGCTCTTGAGGCCCAGCAGCACGCCCGCCGAGATGGACACCACGTTGATCAGGCCCAGGCCGAACACCGCCGTGGTTAGCATGCCGAACATCAGCACCCCGCCGTAGGACCCGCGCAAGCCGGTGAGGAACTGGTCGAAACGCTTGTACTCGGAGCCGCGCGGCAGCTTCGGCTCGGGCACCTCGTCCAGCGGGTCCGGTCGGGTGAGCCGCTCCAGCTCGGGGATGGCCCCGCCGTGCTCGGCCAGCATCTCGTCGGCGACGTGCTCGGCTAGCCGGGCCTGGCGCAGTTCCATCCACTCGAAGGTTTCGACGATCGCGTCGGTGAGCCGGGCGGAGAGCCAGTCCAGGAATTCATCCCAGACTTCGAGGGGATCCGCGGTCTCGAAGGCCTCGTTGACCTGGTGCAGCACCGCCCAGCTGCGTTCCCGGAAGTCGAACTCGATGTCGGTGAACAGCTCGGAGATGCCGTCGTTGAGCGCCTTCTGCCAGCGGCTCGAGACGCGCCGGAGGTCTTCGGCGCGGCGCTGCGCGGTTTCCAGCTCGACCAGGGTTTCCGCCGCGGTGCGCGGGTTCTGTGCCGCGAGTTCGGTGCGCAGCGCGTCGTTGATCTGGGTGAGCGCCTCGGTGACGTTGTGCGCCACCAGGCGCCGGGTCAGGTTCTCGTGCTTGCCGGCCATCTCCTTGAGAAATTCCAGCAGCGGCGGGAACCCGGATTCGGCGTTGAGGTTGGTGTTCTTGGCCTGCATCGCGCGCATCCGGATGTTGGCCGAAACCGGGAAGATCTTGGCCGCAATACCGGCGTTGTCCAGGTGTTTCCGGTTGACCTCGAGGACTTTCCGCCAGTGCGGGGTCCGGTCGATCTTCGGCAGCACGAGCGCGACGTTCGGGCACAACGCGGTGGCCTGCTTGAGGAACGCCAGCTCGTTTGTGGTGAGTTCCTGGGTGGCGTCGGAGACCATCAGCAGCGCGTCGGCTTCGGCGACCACGGCGAGCGTGGTGGAGGTCAGCGACGAGGACACGCTGCCGACGCCGGGGGTGTCCATCAGTGCGAGACCGTTCTGCAGCACGGCGCGGGGGATGCCGATCTCGCTACGGGTGACCGGGCGGCCGTGTGCGAGGGCGCGTGCCAGCTGCTCGCTGACCTGCTCAATGGGGACCGGAACACGATCAAGAGCGGCCGGGCCCTGCGCCGGCTCGTGCTCGATGAGCAGGGCGCTCGGTTCGTCGGAGTGCCGGACGAGGGCGGGCACGACGGTGGTGACGTCGTCGCCAGAGGCGCACACGGGCGCGTTCACGATCGCGTTGACCAGGGCGCTCTTGCCCTGCTTCGACTCGCCGACGACCAGCACGAGCTGCGTCGGGTCGAGCACGCGGGTGCGGATCTGCCGCAGTCGACCGTGCAGATCGGCGCGTTGCTGCTCGGCACATTCCGCAGTCACGCGATCGATCAGTTCCACCAACGCTGTCTCGATCACGGCGTCGATTGTGGCGTGCTGCGGCGAATAGAGAAACCCAAACGGCTGAACTCACATCATCGACGGGTACGGGAAGTGCAAAAAGGCCTGTAACTCGGGGATCGAATGCGCGGAATGCCGGGATCCGCTATGTCGCGAATCCCGGCATTCAGTCGCTCACTGCGTTCAGGCTCAGAGACCCAGGTCCAGCGGCGCGGCCGAGGTGGCGGTGTGCGCCACGCTCTCGAGGCCGCCACCGACGACCGGCAGGTCGCTCGGGGCCGACAGGGTAGAGGTCGCGTGCTCGACCGGCAGGGCGGAGACGTCGCCAGCCGGCAGCCCGGAGGTCACGTCCTCGACCGGCAGGGCGGAGACGTCGCCAGCCGGAATTCCGGGACCGTCGCCAGCCGGCACGTCGCCGACGACCGGCACGTTGCCCACGACGTTGGTCGCGTCGCTAACGACGCCGCCCACGTTGGTGATGTTGCCACTGGCGACGTTGGCGACCACGTCGCCGACGACCGGGGCGGTGGCAACGATCGCGGTGACGTCGCCGACGACGTTGCCCGCGACCGGGACGTTGGCAACGATCGCGTTGACGTCACCAACGGTCACGTCGCCCACCACGTGGGTGACGTTGGCGGTGATGTCGCCGACGACCGGGGCCTCGTTGGCGATGTTCAGGACGTCGACGTTGGTCGAGTTGCCGACGATGTTGATCACGTCGCCGTGGACGATGGAGGCGGCACCGGAGGTCAGGTCGACGCTGGTGTCGAAGACGTGGGTGGCGGTCTCGTTGGCCTGGGTGACGTTGCTGCCCACGATGCTGCCGACGATGTTGCCGTTGGCGATGTCGTTGTTGCTGGCGATGTCGTGGACGCTGATCAGGTTGAACGAGTCCGTGTAGTTCTTCTCGATGTCGACATCGACCTTGTTCGACGGAGCCGGAGCCGGAGCCGGGGCCGGGGCCGGCGGCAGGGTGGCGTCGACGTCGTTGTCCTTGCCGTAGTCGGCGGGGGTGGGCTTCAGCATGGTCAGTTCTTCCTGCTCGATTGGATGTGCGGGATGCAGTTGGTTGATCGCGACGTGCTGGGTGCTCGCAGCGAACTTCTCGACGCTGCTCTGGAGTGAGCGGTCGTACTCCGCCACGACCTCGACCGGCGCGTAGTCGAGAACCAGTGACGTGGCTTGGAGTACGTCTGTCGCGGTCATGCCCCCGAGGCCGGCCTGACCCAGCGTGGCTTGCGGATCGGCGTCGAAGGCCGACCGGGCGGCCGGGTCGCTGACGAGGCGCGTGAGGAACTCGTACAGCGTCGGCTCATCCGATTGGCCGGTGGTGGAGTGCTTCCCGGGGCCGGTGGTGGAGGACTCGGCATGACCGCTCGTGTGCTGAGGGTTCACCATCGTTGGGCCTCCCGATGCTCAGCGGTACTCGGATGGGTGTCCGAGTGAGGTCATGCGGTCCCTCACTCCTGTGTTGATCACCGTAGGGGCGGGAGCCTCCCGGGCCATCGGGAACGACTCCTAGTTATCAGGATCTCTATTAGGGGATCGGGTAGGTGATCCATTGGGGGGTAGCTTGGGGTGTCCGACACCTGTGTGTAACCGCGTGCACGCTAAATTGTGTCCACCCTGCACCACGCGGGCATCGCCCGTTGGTGGCCGATTCGGTAACACGAAGGGATTGCATGCCTTACGTCCTGGGCATTCATCTGGGCGCCACGGCGACCACGGCTGCCATCGCCCGCCGCGACGGCAGCCGGTGGGCGGCGGCCGTGCCGGTCCCGCTGGAGGCCGGTCCGGTGGTGCCGACGGTGCTGTGCAAGGTGCAGGACGGGTCGTTCCTGGCCGGGGAAGCGGCCCAGCGGCAGGAGATCGCCCACCACGAATGGGTCACGCGCGGCTTCACCGCGCGGCTGGGCGACGACCTGCCGGTATTGGTGGGCAGCGAGTTCATCCCGGCGCAGCGGCTGGCCGCCACCATGATCGAGTGGGTGGCCGACGCGGTCGCGCACCGGCAGGGGCATCCCGCCGAGCACATCGCCATCGCGCACAGTGCCACCTGGGGTCCGCATCGCACCCGGCTCGTCCACCAGGCGTTGGTCCAGCTGGGGCTGACGGACGTCACGATGGTGGCCGAACCGATGGCGGTCGCCCTGGACTACGCGGCCAAGCAACGCGTTTCCGAGCACGAACCGGTCGTCGTCGCCAACGTCGGCGGCAGCGGCTTCGACGTGACGGTGCTGCGGCGGCGAGAGCCCGGGTTCGAGGTGGTCGGCTCGCCGCTGAACGCCGATCATCCCAGCGGCCAGGACCTGGACGACGAGATCTTCGCCGTCGTGCGCGCCGAATTCGGCGACCGGCTGGACACGCTGGACCTCGGCGACCTCAACCATCGGGCTGCCCTCGCGCACCTGCGTGCCGAGTGTGTTCGGGCAAAGGAAGCGCTGTCGCACCAGCCGGGCGTGCAGCTGCGGGTAGAACTGCCTGGGGTGCGAACAGAATTCGCGTTGTCGCGCTCGCGGTACGAGCAGCTCGCCCGGCCGCACCTGGAGCGGGTGCCCGAGCTGATCTTGCAGGCGGTGCAGTCGGCAACGCTGTCGCCGGACGACCTCGATTCCGTGGTGCTGGCGGGCGGAACTTCGCGCACGCCGCTGCTGAAGAAGCTGGTGGCCGAGCGGTTGAAGCTGCAGCCGCAGGTCGACGTCGCGCCCGAATTGGCCGCGGCCGGCGGGGCGGCGCTGGCGGCGGTGCAGGTGCTGTCGACCGACACAGACGAGGGTTCGGTGGCCGAGACCAGCGTGCTGATGCGCATCGAGGGCTCCGAGGAATCGTTCGACCTCGATGCCGAACTGGTTGCCGCGCCGCGTCCGCCGGTCGAGGTGGAGCCGATGCCGGTGGAAACACGGGACGAGGATCGCGCCCGCCGGATCAAGATCATTAAGCTGTCGATGGCAGCCGCACTGATCATCGGCGGCCTGCTGCTCACCTTCTTGCTGCCCAATGGTTTCAGCGGCGTGCTCGGCGCGATCCAACACCTGCGCCAGTGACCCGGATGACAAGGACTCCAGGCGTGAACCAGTCGACGACCTCCCGGCCCGCCCCGATGCCGGACGGGCACGCGGCCGGGCTGCGGTCGGCGATCGCCGCAGACCCGACCGCGTCGCTCGTCGCCGGGATCCAGGGCGCCGGGGGATATGGAAAGACGGTGCTGCTGGAGCAGCTCGCGCGCACCTACCGCGACGCTGGGGTGGCGGTGTTCGGTGCGAACGAGCTCGCCCGGGCCGACGAAGGCGCCGTGCTGGTCGACGACGCCCACCGGCTGGACGCAACGGTGCTCGGCGAGCTCCGCGAGATCGCCCGGCGGCCCGGGGCGCGATTGGTCTTCGCCTACCGGCCGGGGCCGCGACCTGCGGCGTTGGCGGAGCTGATCGGCGACCTCGGCGCGCCGGTGCTGCTCGCCGCGCTCGGGCGCGAGGAGATCGCGGCGCAGGCCGGAGGGGCGGCGCCGGAGTGGATCGGCTGGTTGCACGCGCAGACCGGGGGCGTCCCGCGCTACGTGAGCAGGGTGCTCGCGACCGCCGAGCCGGGCACGGCGGAGCTGCCGCCCCGCGCGCTCGACCAGTTCCAGCACGACCTGGACCAGCTCGGCGGAGCCGGCTCGGAGTGCGTGACGGCGATGGCGGTCGGCGCGACCCCGCACCCCGACCTGCTCGCGGCGCTGCTGGAACTCACTCCAGAGGCGGTCGGTTCCGCGCTGCTGGCGATCCGGGCCAGCGGATTGGTCGGCGCTGATGACGTGCTGCTGCCGATCGCCCGCGCGGCCGCGCTGCGGCTGACGCCGTGGGAACTTCGGCTGCGGGTGACCCGTCGCCTCGTCGAAATCCAGCTGGCGCGCGGCGGTTCGGTGCTGCCGCTGGTCCGCCCGCTGCTCGGGGCAGACATCGCGTTGCTGCCGGAATCGACCCTGGCGGCGGCGTTCGAGAAAGCCGGCGAGGAGGCCTTGCAGTCCGCGCCGCACCTGGCGCGACGGCTGCTCGCCGCTGCGGTGTCGGCCGGAACTCCACCGGCTTCGGTGGCGGCGCGGCAGGCACGTGCCGCCGCCGTGGCCGGTGATCTGGACGAAGCGTTGCGGCTGGCCGATCAGGTGATCGTCGACGATTCGGTGCCGGACAGGGAGCTCGGCGTGCAGGTCGCGGCGAGCGTCCTGGCGCACCGGGGGCTGCTCGAGCGCTCGGCGGAACTGTGCCGGTGGTCGGTGGGGCACTTGCGCTGGCCCGGAGACCGGGCGTTCGCCGCGGTGGGCCTGATCGGAGCCGGTCGGTTGGGCGACGCCGAGGAGCTGCTGCGTTCCTCCGACGACGCCGGGCCGCCGACGTCGATGACCGGTGCCGCCGCGCAACTCGCCGCCGGAGTCCGGGAATCGGTCGTGGGATCGGCCGCGACGGCACTGTCCACATTGGTGCGATCCGCATCGCTGTCGGAGCCGGTGGGGCGCGGTGCCCTGGTGCCGGACAGCCCGGCGGCGGTCGCCGCACTGGTCGCGCTGCACTGCGGCGAACTGGACGTCGTCCAGTCCACTTTGGACAAGGCGATCGGCTCCGGCTCCGGCGGCCCACTGCTGCACTACCGGCACCGGCTGCTGGCGGCGTGGTTGCCGCTGTTGCGGGGCGACACGGTGGCCGCCCGCGCGAACCTCCCCGTGGCCGAGCTGGCGGCGCGAGATCGGCTGCTGGCAACCGCGATCGAGGCTGGTATCGCGAGCCGGGACAACGACACGGCGGCCCTGGCCGCCGCCCGCGGTCGGGCCCGGCAGGCCGTCGCCGAGCACTCGGTGGACCTGTTCGCCCTGCTGCCGTTGGGAGAACTCGTGGTCGCCACGGCGCGGCTGCGGGACCAGGACTGGATCGCGCCGTACCTGGCGGAGGCGCGAGCGCTGCTGGACCGGCTCGGCAACCCTCCGCTGTGGACATCGATGCTCACCTGGAAGCGCCTGCAGGCGGCGGTCGTGCTGGAGGAGCTGGACGAAGCGCAGCAGCTTGCGGCGGAGCTGGGCGGCATGGCGCACCACAACCCACTGGCGGCGGCGATGGCCGATGCCGCCGGCGTGTGGCTGCGAATACTCGCGGGGCAGGTGGACCAGGACGAGGCGGAGCAGGCGGCGCGGGCGCTGCACGCGGCCGGGCTGGCGTGGGACGGAGCGCGGCTGGCGGGGCAGGCGGCGATCCGCACGGCGGATCGGCGCGCGATGCTCGCGCTGCTGGAATGCGCCCGGGCGTTGCAAGGCAAGCCGCCGCGGCCGCGTGCGGTACGCGGCGCGATGTCGGCGGAGACCGACCTGCTCAGCGAGCGGGAGAAGGAAGTCGCGGAACTGGTGCTGGCCGGGTTGACCTACAAGCAGGTCGGCAAGCGCCTGTTCATCTCGGCGAAGACGGTGGAGCACCACATAAGCCGCATAAAGCAACGCCTCGGCTGCGCCAACCGCGAAGACCTCCTCAACCGCCTCCGCGAACTCCTCGGCCACTGACGAAACGGGCCCGTGCGCCTTTTGAGCAGCTCTGCCAACAGCTATGTCAACGCAACGGACTCACCTGGAAGGTGTGCCGTCTATGAGCGTGTAGGTTCCGTTCGCTTCATCCGTTTCCTGCTGCTCTCACGCTGTCGTGGTGTGAGGTGAACGGTCCGTTCGCCTCACTGGCCGCGGGGTGTGGGCAGGTCGAGAAGATGCCGGCCGCGGAGGGCGGCGGCCTCCAGCGTCGGCTGTACCCGTTCGAGGACCTTCGACATCGGCGTGACCTCCCCGGGAAGGCGACAGGTCCTGCCGAGGTTACCCGCAGGTAGCTATGGTGCGGGACACGGCGGGTCGGCTTTGACCTCGAGCAAGCTCTAAGTCGTAGCGTGGCGTGAAGTCCTGCGAGGGGCGACAGGCGCAGCTCCGGGTGAAAGGATCAGTGCATGACGGTGACCGTGGTGGGGATCGGCGGATCGGTCCGGCCGGATTCGCAGTCCGAGCGAGCCCTGAATGCCGCGCTCGCCGGGGCGCGTGAAGCGGGGGCGAAGGTCCACGCGATCACGGGCAGCAGCCTGTCGATGCCGTTCTACGACCCGCAGCTGACCGAACGCACCGACAACGCGCTGGAGCTGGTGGACGCCCTGCGGACCGCGGACGGCGTCATCCTCGCCTCGCCGGGCTACCACGGCACGATCTCCGGGCTGATCAAGAACGCCCTGGACTACGCAGAAGACCTGCGCGGCGACGACCGCCCTTACCTGGACGGGCGAGCCGTGGGTTGCATCGGCATCGCGTACGGCTGGCAGGCGACGGTCACCACGCTGCAGGCGCTCCGCTCGGTGGTGCACGCCCTGCGAGGCTGGCCGACGCCGCTCGGCGGAGCGGTGAACTCGGCCGAAACGCAATTCGAGTCCGGCGGCGAGTGCGCAGACGAGAAGGTGGCGAACGTCCTCCGCGCCATCGGCCACCAGGTGGTCGACTTCGCCAACCGCGGCTGATCTCCTGCCTGGCGCTGGGGGTGGCGGAACCACGCACGCAAGCCTGGGCGCGTCCATGACCTGCGGCTTCGGCGTTGCCCTCGCCGGATAACGTCCGCGCAGGGGGTTGAGCGGTGTGGCGCTCGCGACAGATCCCCACGGCCCTGCATACCGCTTCGAAGTGCGCGGGTACCTCACAGGCAGCACCCTCGAAGGGTCTGCTCGCGTTGGAGGAGGTAGCAGCGCTCATGGCTCAGAAGACCGCTTCGAAGAAGGCCCCGATCACCAGCCCGCTGGGCGACGACCAGGACCGGGAGATCACCGGCAAAGTGCTGCAGGGCACGCTGCTGGACATGATCGACCTGCACCTGGTGGCGAAGCAGGCGCACTGGAACGTCGTCGGCAGGTTGTTCCACGACGTGCACCTTCACCTGGACGAGCTGGTCACCACCGCGCGCGGCTTCGCCGACGACGTCGCGGAGCGCGCCGCCGCCATCGGCATCTCGCCGGACGGGCGCGCCTCGACGGTTGCCGACGGCTCCGGGGTGCCGAAGTTCGACTCGAACTGGCGCAGCGATCGCGAGGTGGTCGAGGCGATCACGAAGACGTTGGCGGAGCTGAACCGTCGGCTCCGCGAACGCATCGACGAGACCGACAAGACCGATCTGGTGACCCAGGACCTGCTGATCGGCATCGCGCGGGAGCTGGAGAAGTCGCACTGGATGTGGCAGGCCCAGCTCGCAGAGTAGCGCCGGACCCGTGGGTGCCTTCGGGCATGGTGGGAACTCGTCTTGAACCAGCGCCTCGTCGTCGACCACCAGGACGCGGATCATTCTTGCGCCGCAACAGGAAACCGAGCGGTCCCCGCGAGTCCGCCTCCGAGGCCGGTTGGGCCGTGAACTCGCCCTCGAGCAGCTCGACGCGTTCCCGCGGGCCGACGGGCGCCCGTGCCGCTGCTGCGGCAGCGGCACGACCAATTGTGCCGCCCGAGGGTGCCCCTCAGCTCGAAAAATTCACCCGGATCGGCTTGGTGCGTTGGCCTTCCCGGCGCCCGCAACGGGTCAGACGCGGCGGGCTCGTTCGTATTGCTTGGGCCAGATGTTGTCCGCGTGCAGGCGGTCTGCCGCTCGCAGCGGCCAGTGCGGGTCCCGGAGGAGTTCGCGGCCGAGCAGCACCGCGTCCGCCGAGCCGGATGCGACGATCTCCTCCGCCTGCTCCGGCGAGGTGATCAGGCCGACCGCCGCCGTCGGGACGTCCGCCTCCGCGCGGATCTGGCGGGCGAAGCGCACCTGGTAGCCAGCGCCGATCGGAATGTCGGCCTTGGGCACCGCGCCGCCCGTCGAGACGTCGATGAGGTCCACCCCGCGCTCCGCCAGCAGCGCCGACAGCTTCACCGAGTCGTCTCCGGTCCAGCCGCCGTCGGCCCAGTCGGTCGCCGAGAGGCGGACGATCAGCGGCTTGTCGGCTGGCCAGGCCGAGCGCACGGCTTCGCTGATCTCCAGCAGGGCTCGCACCCGGTTGTCGAAGTCGCCGCCGTAGCAGTCGGTCCGGTCGTTGACCAGCGGGGAGTAGAACTGATGCGCCAGGTAGCCGTGTGCGAAGTGCAGCTCGACGACGTCGAAGCCCGCCGCTTCCGCCCGGCGCGCCGCCGCCGCGAACTGTTCGGGCAGCTCGGCGATCTCGCCTTCGGTCAGCGCGCGCGGCGCGGCCTGGGTGCCGAAGGCGTTGCCGGTCGAACTGACCGTCTGCCAACCTCCCTCGGACGGCGAGACCGACTGGCCGCCCTCCCACGGCGGGGTCGTCGACGCCTTGCGGCCGGCGTGCGCGAGCTGCACCCCGGTCGCCGCGCCCTGCGCGTGCAGGAAGTCGTTGATGCGCCGCCACGCCGCGACCTGCTCGTCGTTCCACAGCCCGGTGTCCTGCGGGCTGATCCGGCCTTCCGGGACCACCGCGGTCGCCTCGCTGATGATCAGCCCGGCGCCGCCGGTGGCGAACTGGCCGAGGTGCACCAGGTGCCAGTCGTCGGGCACGCCGTCGGTGGCCGAGTACTGGCACATCGGCGAGACCCACACGCGGTTCCGGATGACGACGTCGCGCAGCTTGATCGGTTCGAAAAGATGGCTCACGAGCGGCATTGACGCTGCGGCGGAACGAGGTATTCCGACGCGCCGTCCATCTCACAATGCGGGCTCCCGGCGCGCCTCAGAGCTTGCCCAGCAGCTCCTCGAAGGCGGCCGCGACACGGGCGGTGTCGCCGGTGGCGAGCAGGTCGAGCAGCAGGCCGCGCAGCGCCGCGAGCGCCAGCGTCGCCTCGGCATCCGAACCGCCGAGGCCCTGCCGGAGCCGGGGCAGCCATTCGCGGACGCTCGTCTCCGAAGCCGTCCCACGCGCCGCCGCGGGCGTGCCCCTCATCGCCGGCCCTCTCGGTTGCCGTTGGGAGGTCGTAGTGGGAGTGCGCGCGCTATTCCGCCGGTTCTGGCCGTTCCTGCGCCGGGATCGGTTGGCGTTGTCGCTGGCCGGGGCCCTGCTCGTGGTGTCCGCGCTGATGGACACCGCGGGCGTCTGGATGTTCATGGTGCTCACCGACGATGCGCTGGCCACCGGCGAACTCGCCGCCTTCTGGGCGCCCGCCGCGGCCTGGCTGGGCATCGCGGTGGTGGGTGCCGCCGCGTCGTGGGGCGGCGAAATCCTGTCCGCCAAAATAGCGGAGAAGTTCTTGCTGCGACTCCGCTCGCACGTTTACGAGCACGTTCAGAAAATGCCGCCGCACTTCTTCGCAAGACGCAAAACGGGAGACCTGATAGCCCGTTTTTCCGGAGATGTCGAAGCGGTCGAAAGGCTGGTCGCTTCGGGATTGCTCGAAACGGTCGCCGCTGTCGTAGGCGTCGTTCTGTACGCGGGCGCCGCTTTGTACTTGCGCTGGGACCTGGCGCTGCTCTCCTTCGCGCTCGCGCCGGTTTTCTGGATCGTTGCCAGGAATTTTTCGAAGAAGATCCGGTCCGTTTCCACCGAGGAGCGGGCCGCCAACGGGGCGATCAGCACCGTGGTCGAGGAAGGGCTGTCCAACATCGAGCTGGTGCAGGCGTACAACCAGCAGGAGCGGCAGGCCACGAAGCTGCACGCCCAGTCCGTCCGCTGGTTCCGCGCGAAGCTCGCCGAGGCGCGGCTGTCCGCCCTGTACGCGCCGCTGGTCACGGTGGTCGAAACGATCTGCATCCTGCTGGTGATCGGCGTCGGCATCTGGGAGATCTCGGCGAACCGCATCACCATCGGCGGGCTCCTGGCCTTCTCCGCCTACCTCGGCTACCTCTACCCGCCGCTGCAGAACCTCGGGCAGATCACCATGACCGTGACCGCCGTGCGGGCGGCCTCGGAGCGGTTGGTCGAGATGCTGGACCAGCACCCGGCCGTGCCCGACGACGGCAGTCGGCAGCTGCCCGCCGGCCGGAACAGGGGAATTCGTTTCGAGCGCGTCGGATTCCGCTACCCGGGCGATGCCCGGGGGCGAGCCGGTCCCGCCAGTGGTCGGGGTGGGTGCGGAGTGGACGGCTCATCCAGGAACAGCACCTCGGGCTTGTGGATCAGACCCCGTTGGTGCCGACGACCATGCCGCTGCCCAACGCGAAACCGCGGAGCGCGATCGAGACGAGGGATCCCCGTCGGTTGACGCCCATCGCCACCCCCCTCTTCGATATTGCGCGAAACGACCTCGATTCCTGCGACTTCGAGCATCCGCCAGCCGGGATCGCTACCGGATCGGACCGGTCGCCGGGGTCGGAAGCCCCTGGCGTCAGCCGCCGCGCCGTGCCCATGCTGCTGGCATGCCGTCGGACGATGTCCACGCCGTCCGCTCAGCCACCACCGTGACGTGTCACTACAAGCGCGCCGGGGTGTCGCCGCCGATCGAGATGCTGGAGCGGTTCCGGGTGCTGGCCCGGAAGCGGGCCGCCGGGCGGGTGCTGGACATCGGGGCGTTCCGTCTCGAAGACCTGCTGGCCTACCACCACGTCTCCTACCTCGCGATGCTCGACGCGAAACCCGACCTGCGCGGCGAACGTCCCGACTTGCCCACCGAATTCATCGACGGAGACCCGGCGAGCCTGCCGTTCCCGGACCGCGCCTTCGACGTGGTGGTCTGCCGGTTCTCGCTGTGCAGCACGGGAAAACCGGAATCGGCGCTGACCGAGATCGGCCGGGTGCTGCGGCCGATCGGCCAACTGCTGTTCCTCGAGCACACCCGGGCGCCCGGCGTCGTCGGCGAGGCGCAGGACCGGGCCCAGGAGATGCTGCACGGCTGCCGCCGCTGCCGTCTCAACGTCGAGGTGCTGGTGCAACTGCAACGCGCCGGCCTGGTGGTGCGCCGCGCCGATTGGTACTGGCCGTCCGCGCACGTGCGCGCGCCGCTGGTGCAGGGCGTCGCCACCCACCCCGACCCCCAGTACGAGCGCGAACTGGGGTGGTTGCGCAACCCGATTCGCAGGACAGGAGACCCGTTGTGGCCAGGAAGATAGCGGACTGCCGCAAGTACCCGAGCGAGGTCAACTGCTCGCTCACCATCATCGGCGAGGAAGAAGAGGTCCTGCGCGCCGCCACCGAGCACGCGGTGTCGGTGCACCAGCACGAGGACACCCCCGGACTGCGGGACCAGATCCGCGAGCTGCTGGTTGACGAGCAGGCCGCCGACGGCGTGAGCTTCGTGCAGCTCATCGAGTTCAAGACCGGCAAGGAGGCCGAGCTGAACAAGCTGATGGACGACTGGGAGGAAGCCACTGGAGGCAAGCGCACCGCGAAGCGAGCGGTGCTGGCCCGGGACCACGAGTACCCGGGGAGCTACTACGAGTTCGTCGAGTTCCCGTCCTACGACGAGGCGATGCGAAATTCTCGGCTCCCGGAGACCGACGAGATCTCCCGCAAGATGCGCGCCCTATGCGACGAGGAACCGACCTTCCACAACCTCGACGTGGTCCGGGCCGAAACTCTGTGACCCGGACAAGCAGACCCAAATTCCGCAGTGCGGAACCCAAGTTCATTTTGTGCAATTTCAATGGAAATCGGACCTCCGATTTCAATTGAAATTGTGCTACCTGGAGCTTGGGTTCCGCATTGCGGAGTCTTATCGAGGATCAGCCGATGCCGACGGCGCGGCGGGCGAAGTGGATCTCCGCCGCGACCTGGCGGAGAGTTTCCGCCACCACCAGCGAGCCGTGGCCCGCGTCGTAGCGGTAGAACTCGAACGGGATCTCCCGCGGCCCCAACCGGTCCAGGTAGTTCAGGATCTGCTGGATCGGGCAGCGCGGGTCGTTGTCCCCGGCCAGCACCAGCACCGGCGCCCGCACCTCGTCCACGTAGGTGATCGGCGAAGCCTTCCGGTAGACCTCTGGCACGTCTTCCGGCGAGCCGCCGAAAAGCGCCCGGTCGTAGGCCCGCAGCGGCTCCATCTCGTCGGCGTACGCCGAGACGTAGTCGGCCACCGGCACGCCGGCGACGCCGCCGGCCCAGCGCTCCGGCTGCGTCCCCAACGCCAGCAGCGTCAGGTAGCCGCCCCACGACGCACCCGCGACGACGCTCAACGCCGGCGTGGTCAGCCCCGCCTCGATCGCCCAGTCGTGCACCCGCGCGACGTCGGCCAACTCCGTCAGGCCCGGCCGGCCCTCGATGGCGTCCCGCCACGCCGAGCCGTACCCGGTCGAACCCCGATAGTTGATCTCCACCACGGCGAACCCGGCGTCCAGCCAAGCCGCCCGGTAGGCGGAGAACCGGTCCTCATCGGCCGCGTGCGGCCCGCCGTGCAGGTTGAACACCGTCGGCAACGGCCCTTCCCCGGCGTCAGCCGGGCGCGCCACCAGCGCGTGCACCGTCTCGTTCGGCCCGTACGGGACCTCGACGAACACGTCGTTGACGGCCTCCGAACCCGGCGCGCGGTCGCCGGGCGGCGTCAGCAGCACCCGGTCCTCACCGTCGCGCGAAACCGTCCGCACCAGCGAAGGCGTCGCCGCCGACGACCACACGTACTCCACCGAGTGGTCCGGGCGCACCGACGCGCCCGCCGCCGTGCCCGGCGGGGTCGCCAGTTCGGTGAGGGTCTCTTCCGCGAGTTCGTAGCGGTGCATCGTGGTCCGCGCGTGGTGGGTGTGCGCGATCAGCAGCGCCTTGCCGTCCGGGTACCAGTCGGCGGAGACCTCACCGGGCAGGTCGAGCTTGATCTCGCTCTCGGTGTCCGCAGCGACGTCCCAGATCAGCAGCTCCTCCTTGCCGCGCCGCTCGTGCAGCACCAGCAGCCGGGGGTCGCCGGTGACCGGCGCGAACGCCAGCGCGTCCAGGCCCTTGCCGGGGCCGTCCCACTTCTCGGCGACCTCGGAGCCGTCGACGCGCAGCACCCGCAGCGCGGGGTGGCGGCTGTCGCCGTGCTCGGAGTGCGAGATCACCACCATCGACTCGTCCCAGGACATGGCGGACAACCCGCCGTCCTGCTCGTGCTGGTAGAGCACCTCCGGACGGCCGCCGTCGCGCGTCACCCACACCGTCACGCCGTCGTCGGTGGACATCCCCACGCCGATCACCGACGACCCGAGCTCCAGGCCCGCCGGGTACCCGGGGTGGGTGTCCGGCAGACCCGGCCGGGTCTCACCGGAGACGAACGGCTCGACCACCCAGCTGCCGAACTCGTCGCCGTCGGTGTCGTCGAACCACCAGACCTGTTCGCCGTCCGCGGACAACGTGCCGTGGAACGTCCCCTGTGGACGGTCGGTGATCTGGCGATGCTCGTCGGAGTCGCGGTCCCATGCGTAGATCTCCCAGGTACCGCTGACGTTCGACACGTACAGGCTGCGTTGCGCCGCGTCCCGCGCCCAGTCCGGCAGCGACACGCGGGGCGCACTGAACCGGGCCCGCCAGCGGGCCTCGCGATCCGGGTCTTCGAACAGCTTCTTGGGGATCTGCGCTTCGGGGTAGGTGCTCACGCCTCGATACTGCCCGATGACGCAGCCACCTGCGGAGCAGGTGCACCATCACCCGTTCGACTGAAGCGACGCGATTTCGCGAGAAATTGACCGTCACCCGGGTGAACGCCAATTTCTCGCGAAATTGCGCACCCCCCAGGTCGGCGTCAGCGACGCATCTCGAACAGGGAAGCAGCCGACCTCCACGGCCCGCACATGCACCACCGCGACCTCCGGGGCCATCAGGAGATCGCCGGCCGTGCGCTCGGACAGCTTGGTGTTGCCGTAGAGCAGAACCAGCCTGGAGAAACGAAAGTGGCCTTGGCCGAATACTCCGGCCAAGGCCACTTTCTGCGTCGGGGTGGCGGGATTTGAACCCACGACCTCTTCGACCCGAACGAAGCGCGCTCCCAAGCTGCGCCACACCCCGATCTTCCAGCGGTGAACATATCGGGTGCTCGTCCAACCGCTGGATCATAGTTTAGCGGACGCTCTCACCTGCCCCGAACGGGGTCCTCTTATGGGTGTTTTCGCTGGTAGATGTCGGTTTTTCGGACCTCGGGAGCAAGGTCAGCAGGGTGGCCTCCGGCGGGCAGGCGAAACGCACCGGCGCGTACGGCGAGGTGCCCAGCCCGGCCGACACGTGCAGGTGCATGCGCTCGCCCCAGGTGGACGCGCCGCGCGCCCGCGACCGGTCCAGCTCGCAGTTGGTCACCAGCGCCCCGTAGCCGGGCAGCCGCAGCTGCCCGCCGTGGGTGTGACCGGCCAGCACCAGGTCGTAGCCGTCCTCGGCGAACGAGTCGAGCACCCGCGGCTCGGGGGAGTGCGTCACGCCCAGGCGCAGCTGGACGTCGGCGGGCGCGGGCCCGCCGATCAGGTCGTAGCGGTCCAGGTCCAGGTGCGGGTCGTCGAGCCCGGCCAGGTGAATCCGCATCCCGGCGACCTCGATCTCGTGCCGCCGGTGCGTCGCGTCCAGCCAACCGCGCTCGGTCATCGCCGCCCGCAGGTCGCGCCACGGCAGCGATTCCCCGTGGATGCGCTTGGCCTTCCGCGACGGCAGCAGGTAGCGGGCCGGGTTCTTCGCGGTCGGCCCGTAGTAGTCGTTGCTGCCGAAGACGAAGATGCCCGGCCGGTCCAGCAGCGGTCCCATCGCACGCAGCGCCGCGGGCACCGCATGCGGGTGCGCCAGGTTGTCGCCGGTGTTGACCACCAGATCCGGGTCCAGCTCGGCGAGGGCGGCCACCCACCGCTGCTTGGACCGCTGGTTCGGGGTCATGTGCAGGTCGGAGATGTGCAGCACGCGAAGCGGTGCCGCGTCCTCGGCGAGCACCGGCAGCGTCGCCTGCCGCAGCGTCCAGTGGCGACGTTCGATCGCGGCCGAGTAGGCGACCGCGGCGGCGCCGAGAGCGCCCGTGCTGAGCAAAATCCGCCCGAACTTGTTCACCCCACCAACCCTACGACGACACCGCCTCCGGCGACTGACGGCCCGTTACCGACGGTGCCGACCCGGAGATCGAGGTCGTGGCCGGCCGGCGCGCCGGCAGCGGGATAATCGCCGCATGGCCGAGCTCAAGGACAAGCTGCGCGCGGACCTTTCCGCCGCGATGAAGCAACGCGACACCACCGTCACCGGGGTCCTGCGGATGGCGCTGGCCGCCGTCAGCAAGGAGGAGGTCGCCGGCAAGCAGGCACGCGAGCTCACCGACGAAGAGGTGCAGCGCGTGCTGAACAAGGAGGCCAAGAAGCGGGACGAGGCCGCGGAGGCGTTCCGCGGGGCCGGGCGCGCGGAGCAGGCCGACGCCGAGCTCGACGAGGCGGAGATCCTGCGGCGTTACCTGCCGAAGCCGCTGGGCGACGACGAGTTGGCGCAGCTCGTCAGGGACGCCGTCGCGGAGGTCGAGGGCGAAATCGGCGAGCGGCCGGGCATGAAGCAGATGGGCCAGGTCATGAAGGCGGCCAACGCAAAGGTGGCGGGCCGCGCCGAAGGCGGCAAGGTCGCAGCCCTGGTCAAGGCCGAACTCGCCGACTGACACCCGAGGTCTTGTTCTCGCTGGTCACGGGGTCGTGGGTTTTTCGGGGCGCCATACCAGCCCGCAGCGAACGCGGGCGGTGGACATGGTGGACATGGTGGACTGGTGGCCCCGGAGGAAGCGGAAGCGCTCCGCCAAGGCGCTCAGGCGCCCCGCCGACTCGGCCGCCCGCGCATCGACGGCGCGGTCGGCCCGGTCGACGTCCGCCAGGCCAGTGCCAGCAGGAGCGCACCGCAGATCGGGAAGTCCTCCAGGTGCGGTGACGTCTTCGCGAGGGGCGCGGCGAGCATCGCGGTCAGGGCGTGCGGGAGTTCCTCGGCGAGGTCGAGCCGCCCGTGCTGGGCGTAGGCGATCACCGCGACGGCCGGGTTCTCCAGGACCCACGGCAGTAGGCCGCGCGGGTCGGCGCGCAAGACCTGGCTCTCCAAGGTTTCGCGGCCGGTCGGCGGCCCGTCACCACAGGCGCAGGACCGTGCCGGCGGCGCCGCGGGCGAGCGAGATCTCCGATTAGCTTTCGTTCTCCGTTTGAAGCGCCGGAGGCGCTTGGCCCACCTCGCAGCTGGCACGCCGCCGGATCTCAGACCGTGTCCACCCCGTCGGGCTCTTGGCGAGGCCAGTCCACGAAGCCGCGTATTGGTCTTGCACAAACCGGGGATCCCGCACCGCCAAATGAGCCTGGAAACGGCTTCTATTCGCCTGCGGCGTTGCGGCGCCAGTAGGCGAGGGCGTAGAGGCGACGCCGTTCCAGGCCTAATTCCTGCTGGCAGTGCTCGCGGAGCTGATGGACCACATCGGCCTCCGCGCCGATCCACAGGTGCGGGTTCGGGCCGAGCTCGGCCGACCGCAGCGCGTCCACGAGCAGCGCGCTTTCGCCCGCCGGGACGCCGTCGCGGTGCAGCCAGTGCCAGGCCACCTCTGCGTCGGAGGGGAGCGCCTGCTCCTCCGCGGCGTCGGCGACCTCGGCGAACACCTGCACGCGGGCCGCCGCGGGCAGCTCCGCCAGGATCGCCGTAATGGCCGGCAGCGCCGTCTCGTCCCCGACCAACACCAGCGGGTCGGCGTCCGGCTGCGGCTGGTACGCCGGGCTGGGACCGACGGTGACGATCTGCTCGCCGGGCGCGGCCTGCGCCGCCCAGGTGCTTCCCGGGCCGTCGTGGTCGTGCACGACGAAGTCGATCGCCAGCTCCTGCCGCTGCGGGTCGAACCAGCGGACCGTGTAGGTGCGCTGCCGCGGCTGCTGCTCGCGTGGCAGCGCGAACACTTCGGCGCGGGTCCGGCCCAGCGGCATCGGCTGGCCGGGCTGCGGCAGGCACAGCTTGATCCGCTGGTCGCTGCCGTTGCTGACGAAGTCCGAGAGCTCCGAGCCGCCGAGCGTGACGCGCACCATCCGGGGCGTGACTCGCTTGGTCGCCCGCACCTCCAGCAAACGGTAGCGGGATCGCGCGCGCCTTGTGCTCACCTGCGTGTTCGTCACGCCCCGAGTCTAAGAACCGCCGACTCGACCCATCGCGCGACGGTCCCACGACCGCAATTTCAATGGAACTTGCGGAAGTTCCCCACAGCCCCCGGCGTGTCGGGATCCGACACGCCGGAGATCCGCAAGTTCCATTGAAATCGAAGGTCCGATTTCAATGGAACTTGCGGTCGGTCACGGCGGGAACGGTCGGTCACGGCGGGAAGATGCCCGGCGGCAGCACGGGTTGTTCCGGCTGCTGCGGTGGCCGGCCGCCCGGCTGCTGCGGCGGTTGGCCCTGCTGCGGCGGGCCGGGTGGAGGCTTTTCCGGCGACGGCGGCGGCACGTATCCGGTGCTGACCGAGATCGTCACGACCTCGCCGGGCAGCGCGAAGCCGCGCGGCGTCTGGCTGGTCACCGTGCCCTGCTTGCGTGTGCTGCTCACCGAGCGCTGCTGGACCGTGTAGCCCGCCTTCTCCAGCGTGTCGGTGGCCCGCTTCGCGTCCGTGCCGACGACGTTGGGCACCTGAAATTCGTCGCCGCCGTCCTCGTACCGCTTGGTGGTCGGCGGCAGCGGCAGCACCGGCAGACCCTCGTGGATGACCTTCATCGCGTCGAAGAAGGTCCGTGCCGGCACCTTGCCGCCGTAGATGTTGCCGCCGTTGACCCCGCACAACCTGGGCGGGTCGGAGTCGCAGATGCCCTGCGGCGAGGTGCCGTCGCTGAAGGTCAGCACCGCGCCCGCGAACTGCGGGGTGGCGCCCAGGAAACCGGCCGACTGGTGGGCCTCGGTGGTGCCGGTCTTCGCGGCCAGCGGCCGGTTCCAGCCGGCCGCTGCGGCCGCTGCGGCGGCGGTCCCGCCGGGCAGGTCGTCGTGGCTCATCCCGACGGCCAGCGCGTTCGCCAGGCCCGTGTCCACGGCCTGCTCGCACGGGTCCTCGGTGATCGACACCGGGTTGCCGTTGCGGTCCAGGATCTGCTCGACCGGCGTCGGCGGGCACCACACGCCGCCGCTCATGATCGTGGCGGCGACGTTGCTGAGCTCCAGCGGGCTGGTCGGCGCGTAGCCCAGCGTGAACGCGCCGATGTTGCGCTGCTTGACCTGCTCGGCCTGGGAAAGCCCGTTGGCCCCGTTCGGCGCCAGCGGGTCGCCGCCCGCGGTGTGGGCGAGCAGCGTTTCGCGCATCCCGAGCCGCGCCGCCATGTCCACCGTCTGCGCGAGCCCGACGCGTTCCTGCAACGCCACGAAACCGGTGTTCGGCGAGGTCGCCAGGGCCATCTGCAGGGTACGCGGGCCGGGCGCCACGCCTTCGGCGTTGCCCACGGTGTAGGGCGCCATGCCGTTCTTGTACACCGAGGACGTGTAGGAGCCTGGCGCCTGGATGGTGTTGTAGATGCCCATCCCCTTCTCCAGCGCGGCCGCCGAGGTGAACACCTTGTAGACCGACCCTGCGCCGAACTTGACCACGCCGCTGGGCAGCGCGTACGCGGTTTGCCCCTTGGAGGCGTCGAGCCCGAAGTCGCGGTTGGCGACCAGCGCGCGCACCCGGTGCTTGTCCTGGCCGGGCTCCACCACGCTCATCACGTTGGCGATGCCCTTGGCCGTCTTCGGCACGCCGCGCTCGGCGGCTGCCTTCGCCGCGTCGGTGGCGCGCGTGTCCAGGGTGGTGCGGATGGTGTAGCCGCCGCGTTTGAGCTGCTCCTCGGTAAACCCGGCGCGCTCCAGGTAGTCGATGACGTACTTGCAGAAGAACCCGTCCGACGGTCCGGCGCCGACGCAGCCGTTGGGGATGCCGCGCAGCGGTTGCGCGAGTCCCAGCGGCGAGTTGCGGGCCTCCTCGGCGGCCTCCGGGGTGATCCGGTGCTGGTCCTCCATCGCCTTGATCACCAGGTTGCGGCGGTTGAGCGCCTCGCTGGAGTTGTTCTCCGGGTTGAGCGCGCTCGGGCTGTTGACCATTCCGGCCAGCAGCGCGGCCTGCGCGATCGTGAGCTGGTCGGGCGTGGTGTCGAAGTAGGTGCGGGAGGCGGCGGCGATCCCGTAGGCCTGGTTCCCGTAGGGCACCACGTTGAGGTAGCGGGCGAGCACGTCCTCCTTGCTGAGCTGCTTCTCCAGCTGCAGCGCGATCCGGATCTCGCGCAGCTTGCGCGCCGGGGTCTGCTCGATGGCCTTCGCCTGCTTCACCGGGTCGTCGGCGGCGACGACGTGCACCAGGTAGTTCTTCACGTACTGCTGGGTCAGCGTCGAGCCGCCCTGCGCGATCTCGCCGGACATCTGGTTGGTCACGGCGGCGCGCACGGTGCCCGCCCAGTCCACGCCGTGGTGGTCGAAGAACCGCCGGTCCTCGATCGCCACGATCGCCGCCTTCATGGTGTCGGCGATCTGGTCCGGCTGGGCCGGGGTCCGGTTCTGGTCGAAGAGGTACGCGATCGGCCGACCGTCCCGATTTGTGACGGTCGTCACAAGTGGCGGTTCCTTGGTCATCAAGTCGGTGGAGATGCTGTTGACGGCGTCGCTGGCGCGGTTGGAGACCACTCCGAGTGACCCCGCTATCGGGAACAGCAAACCGGCCACCAGGACGCCAGCCAGCACACACAGACCGAATAGCTTCAACAAGCCGTCTCGGGCACGCACTCCGCCAGAGTAAGTCGGGGCGGCTTCGTGACGGAGTGTCACGGGCAAGATCCGCCCGATGTGATGAGTTCGAAAGATAACGGAGCGACAACCCTTGTTTGGTTATGGAACCAGCGGGCTCTACAGTCCGTCTACGTCCAGCGACAGCACTGTTGTGGTCAAAACAGTTCAGGGCACAACATCCGGTGCCGGGGGGCTCCGGACGAAATACGGTCGCCGACGATCCAGTGAGGAGCTGGGGGAACTCTATGTTCGAGCAGGGGGACTGGCGTGTTAACGCCGCATGCCGTGACCAGAATCCGGACCAATTGTTCGTCCGGGGAGCTGAGCAGCGCAAGGCGCGAATGGTCTGCTTCGGCTGCCCGGTCCGCACCGAGTGTCTCAGCGAGGCGCTCGACAACAAGATCGAATTCGGTGTTTGGGGCGGAATGACGGAGCGGGAGCGGCGTGCGTTGTTGAGGCGCCGGCCCGACGTCCGCAACTGGCGGGAATTGCTGGAAGCTGCCCGGCAGGATTATGCCGATTTCACCGAGTACCAAGTGAGCTAGTCCGTTAGAGGTCGGTCCGGGCAATTCGCAACCGCGGATTGCCCGAACCGACTTCTGCTATTCACCGGCCAGTCGGCGGCCGATCTCCCGGAGCCCGGCCAGGTCGTGCACGTCCGACGGCAGCGCCGGGACACCGACCAGCGACACGTCCGGGTGCGCCCGGGTGAACCGGGCGAGCAGCCGCTTCTCGCGCTCGGCCACCGCGACGCGGTCGGCGTGCACCCGCAGCACGGCCGCAGCCAGCGGCGCGGATCCGGTCGCCTCCATCTCCTCGGCGGCGGTGGCCGCCCGGGTGCCGGCGAGCCCGGCGACCACCGGGTGGGTCCGGTTGGCCACCAGGCCGACCAGCGGCATCCGCTCCCCGGCCAGCCGTTCCACGAAGTAGGTGGCCTCTCGCAGCGCATCCGGCTCCGGCGCGGCGACCACCAGGAACGCGGTGCCCTGGGAGCGCAGCAGCCGGTAGGTCTGTGCGGCGCGCACCCGGAACCCGCCGAAGGTCGAGTCGAATGCCTGCACGAACGCGGCGGCGTCGGCCAGCAGCTGGCCGCCGATGATGGTGGACACCGCCTTCGCGAACATCCCGAAACCGGCGCCGACGATCTTGCGCAGGCCCTTCCCGCCGACCCGGGCCGGGCTGGACAGCATCTTGATCAGTCGCCCGTCCAGCACGGTGGACAGCCGCTGCGGCGCGTCCAGGAAGTCCAGCGCCGACCGGCTCGGCGGGGTGTCCACCACGATCAGGTCCCAGGTGCCGGCGGCGGACAGCTGGCCGAGCTTCTCCATCGCCATGTATTCCTGCGTGCCGGAGAACGACGTGGAGATCGTTTGATAGAAGTGGTTGTTCAGGATCTGCTCGGCGCGTTCGCGGCCAGCATGCGCGAGCACCATGTCGTCGAAGGTGCGGCGCACGTCCAGCATCATCGCGTTGAGGTCGCCGGCCGGTTCGAAGCCCTCGATCGACACCTGCTTGGGCTGATTGCTCAGTTCCCGCAGGCCGAGCGCCTGGGCCAGCCGCTTGGCCGGGTCGATGGTGAGCACCACGGTCTTGCGGCCGCGTTCGGCGGCGCGCAGCGCGAGGGCGGCCGCGGTGGTCGTCTTGCCGACGCCGCCGGAGCCGCAGCAGACGACGATGTGCGTGTTCGGGTCGTCCAGCAACGCGTCGACGTCGACCTGCGCCGGTCGCAGCGGTTCGCTCATCGTGGGCTCCGGAAGCCGTGCTCGGTGAGTATCTCGGCGAGTTCGTAGAGCTCGGCGACGTCGATCCCGGCGGTGAGGTCGGGCAGCGAGACGGTCGGCAGGTCGAGCTCGGCGAGCTGCGCGCGGGCGTCGTCCTCGGTCTCGGCCCGGATGGCGTGCTCGATCGTCTCGTGCACCAGCCCGTCCAGGGTCTCGTCGTCGACGTGGAGCCCGGCGGCGGCCATCCCGGTGCGCACCCGCTCCGCGTCCACCCGGCCCGCTGCGGCCGCGGCGACCGAGCGGGGCGGCAGCCGGTTGGGCCGGACCCGGTTGCATACCACGCCACCCGGCCGCAGGTCGGCGGCGTCGAGTTCGGCGACCGCCTCCAGGGTTTCCCGTACCGGCAGTTCCTCGAGCAGCGTCACCAGGTGCACGACGGTGTCGCTGGAGTGCAGCAGGCGCACCACGGCGTCGCTGTGGTCCCGGATTGGCCCGACCTTGGCGAGGTCGGCCATCGCGCGTGTGACGTCGAGGAACTTGACCACGCGGCCGGTCGGCGGCGCGTCGACGACCACCGCGTCGTAGACGTAGCGGCCGCGCCCGTCGGTGCGGCCGACGCACTCCTTGATCTTCCCGGTGAACAGCACGTCGCGCAGGCCCGGCGCGAGGGTCGTGGCGAACTCGATCGCGCCCATCTTGCGCAGCGTGCGACCGGCGAAGCCGAGGTTGTAGAACATCGACAGGTACTCAAGCAGCGCCGCCTCGGCATCGATGGCCAGCGCGCGGAGTTCGCCGCCGCCGGGCGCCGCGGCGATCCACTCCTCGGCGTAGGGCAGCGGGGCGGTGTCGAAGAGCTGGGCGATGCCCTGCCTACCCTCCACCTCGATCAGCAGCACCTTGCGTCCGCCGGTGGCCAGGGCGAGGGCGAGCGCGGCTGCGACGGTCGTCTTGCCGGTGCCGCCTTTGCCGCTGACGACGTGCAGTCGCGCCTGATCCAGTTCCCCGTCCCAGTCGGTCACACGATCAGCGTAAGTGCCGAGTTCCCCGAATGTCTGCCGACCGTGAACTCCCGCCACGCGTCGGGATCGGCGCCGATCAGCGCAGGGCGCTCTCCGCGAGGTCGCGGACCGCCGCCTGGGGGCAACAGCCAGGCCGTCGCGTCGAAGTTGGAGCGGCTCGGCTACACGGGCGTCCGCAAGTACCGCGAAGGCATTCAGGACTGGGGCGGGTTGGGCTTGCCCGTCAAGACGACAGCGTGAGCGCGGCGACGCGGAGGGCGGGCGGCGGGTCTCCTAAGCTGCACGCATGCAGAAGTGGGAGTACGCGACGGTGCCGCTGTTGATCCACGCGACCAAACAAATCCTCGACCAGTGGGGCGAGGACGGCTGGGAGCTGGTCTCCGTCCTGCCGGGTCCGACCGGCGAGCAGCTGGTGGCCTACCTGAAGCGCCCGAAGGAGGCCTGACATGGGTCGGTGGACAGAACGCCTCGCGGAGCTCGGCATCCCGCTACCGGAGGTCGTGCCTCCGGTAGCGGCGTACGTGCCCGCCGTGCGCACCGGTTCGCTGGTGTACACGTCCGGCCAGGTGCCGATGGTCGCCGGCAAGCCCGCCGGGATCGGCAAGGTCGGCGCGGAGATCACCCCGGAGGAGGCCAAGCAGCATGCCGCGATCTGTGCGCTCAATGCGCTCGCCGCGGTGGACGGGCTGGTCGGCCTGGACTCGGTGGTGCGGATCGTCAAGGTCGTCGGCTTCGTGGCCTCGGCGGAGGGCTTCACCGGTCAGCCCGGGGTGGTCAACGGCGCGTCGGAGCTGCTCGGCGAGATCTTCGGCGAGGCGGGCCAGCACGCCCGCTCGGCGGTGGGCGTGGCCGAGCTGCCGCTCGGCGTCCCGGTCGAGGTGGAACTGATCGTCGAGGTCGAATAAGCACCCGTGACGTAATTTGCGCGGCGTTGCCCGGTTCCGGGTAACGCCGCGTTTCGAATACGTCACAACGGGTTGTTGGCGGATATCCCGGACGGTGTTTTCGGTGGCTCGGCCAACGAAGCACCGCCCACGACCAGTACGCTGCGATCACCCCCTGCTTTAGGTTGGTCAGATCTGGCATAGCCCGAATAGGGGTATCGATTCCAGTGTGTTGCGGAAAGACGGTTCAAAGGCTTGATTGATCCGGTTCTCGCGACCAAAGTTCACCTGGACGGGTGTAGCTAGCGGCCGGGGGCGGCGAGCGACACCCACATCGATGGTGTACGAGGGTGGGAGGGGCCGGCGTGGCGGTGCGCGAAACCGATCTGCGGTGCCACGAATTACTTCTTCGGCTCGCCGGGCGGCTGCCGGACCGGCGCCTGTGGCGCTTCCGCGACTGGCTGGCCGGGGACGCCGCCGACGTGGTCGCGAAGATGCTGCCGGGCACGCTCGTCCGCGAGCGGATCGCACTCGACGACGCCGAACACCAACTGCTGGCCGACGCGCTGGCGCCGCTGGGCGCCGACCTCGCGATGGTCAACGCCGTCCTCCCCGCGGAACCCGACGCCGTCCCGCAGCACGCGTTCAGTCCCGAACGCCCCGCGAGCAGCGTCGGCGACTCCGCGGTGCTGGTGCTCGGCGCCACGCTGCGCGGCCGGCCCGGGGTCCGCGAGGTACGCAGCAGCTGGCGGCGCGACGAGGGCGGCGCGACAAAGCTGGTAGTGCTGGTTAAGGCGTCCGCCGACGTCGTCGGCCTCACCGGGGAGATCCAGCGCATCCTGCGAGCGCTCGGCGAACCCGCCCCCTGCGTCGAGGTGCTCCCGCCCGAGCTGGAACCCACCGCGTACCACCATGCCGCCCTCGCGGAATCGGTGCTGGTGTGCGCGGGAGCCGAAGAACTTGCCGGCCGCCGCGGTTGAGCGGGCGGCATCCGTGAAGGAGGCGTGCGTGGTGGACGTGGCTGAGGGGGCCGGGCCGGTGGACCGGCTGCACAACCTCTTGCTGGCCATGACTGGACGGGTGGACGACGACGGGATCAACAGCGCGCGCGAACTGCTCGGCATCGGCCAGCCGGACGCCGCGGCCGAGTTCCTCACCGGCTGCCTGCTGGCCGGCCACATCCCAGTGACCTCGTCCGAGCAGTACCACCTGCGCCGGGTGCTGGACGAAACCCGCTCCACGCACACCCTGGCGGACCGGGTGCACGTGGTGGACTCGTTGCCGTCCGACGAGCACCGGTTCGGCGAACCGGCCGAGGACGACGGAGACCTGATAGCGGCGCTGGAGTCGGTCACCGGGCGGCTCCAGGGCGTCCGCGGAATGTGGTGCGCCTCGCGGACCACCCCGGCCGGCGCCACCTACGGAGCGGTGCCCCGGCGCATCCTGCTCGCCGAGGTGAGCCCGGAAGGCTCGACCACGGCGGTCGCCTACCAGCTGATCGAGGCCCTGCGGCGGGTCGGCATCAACTGCTCGGTCGACGTCTTCGACAGCGGCGCCGAACTGCCCGAATACCACCGCGAAGCCCTTGCGGCGGCACACCGGGTGCGCCTCGACGCACCTGCCTCCCGGCCGGCGGAGCGCCACCGGACGGAGGAAGCGCAGCGTCCGGTGGAGCGCCCGGTCACGCGGGAGCGCCACCGGACGGAGGAAGCGCAGCGTCCGGTGGAGCGCCCGGTCACGCGGGAGGACGCGCAGCGTCCGGCGGAGCGCCCCGCAGAGGAGAAGCGCGCGGCGGAGCCGCTGCGGCGGCAGCACGGGCGGAGCCGGAGCGAGCGGCGGAGCCGGAGCGCTCGATCCCGCAGCCGGCGCAGCCGGAGCACGCGCAGGCGGTGGCGGTACTGCCCGCCGCTGCGGCGGCAGCCTCCGCCGAGGTGAACGCGATGCGGGTACCGCCGGCGGTCGACGCGAAGCTGACCGACCGCGAGCGCAACTTGTTGCGCAAGCTGCACGAGGAGCTCGCGCAGCGGGAGCAGGACCGGTCCGAGACGCGGCGGCCCAACGGGTCGAACAACGGCGAGGAGGCCTGGACGTCGACCATGCCGGGTGGCACCGGCGGCTTCCCGCCGATCGGCGCGGCGCCGGCCAACAACCAGGCCTACGCCCCCCAGCAACAGCGCTCCTGACCAGGTTTCCGAGGAGCGCTGTTTCAAAGCTGGTAAAAACTCATGAGCACGCTGAGTCGCCATAGAGCGCGCTTTGGATGCGGTGGGACGTGGTCGCAGTAAGGCGGTGTGTGTCTTCGAAGCGGCGAAGCCATCTGTCCACCCCGCAGCGCGTGCGGCGAACGGTCCGCTCGCCGCAGCCACGGCAGCGCAAGGCCGGTGCGGTGGGATGGAGCGAACGGACTCACTTCACCTATCGAGGCAAACAGGCCGTTCGCTCCACACCAGCCAACGGGGATGCACCAGTCCGCGGAACGCAGTTCCCGAACAGGCTCTATGCCCAAACACACTCGCGGCAGCTGACCAGCAAAGCAGTGCCTCTCTAGGCCGCCTGTTGGACGTCCGCGAGGACCTGCTGCAGGTGGAGGCCCCGGCGCACGTCGCACGAGTGCTCCGTGCGCTCCTCGCGGACCATCGCGAGGAGGTCGTCGAGCATCCGCGCGTAGCACTCGCGGGCCGCCGTCCGCCGACCCAGCAGCGGTGCTTGGCCGTGCTCGCCGTACACCGCGAAGTCGACCAGCGACGGCTGCACCGGCATGCGCAGCGACAGCGTCAGCGTGCTGGTCAGGTCGCCGGCGTGGCCGAACACGATCTGCCAGAGGCCGTCGCTGCTGCGGTGCGCGTAGTGCACCTGCTCGATCTCGCCGAGGGCCGCGTCGAGCAGGTCGATCGCATGCGGGCCCGCGTCGATCAACGGGCCGTACTGCTCCTGGCGCCACTCCGACATGGCGTAATCACCCGCCAGCAGCCCTCCTGCCAGCCACCGACCGGTGCCGCCCTGCCAGCCGTCGCGCTCCCGCAAGCCCGCCAGCCACTCCCGCACCTCCGGCGCGAACCGGCGCGTGAGCATCATCAGCGCGGCCACCCCGGCGTCGTCCACCGCTTCGACGATCCGGCGGGCACCGGCCGGATCGGCGGCCAACGGCTTTTCGAGCACCAGGTGCTTGCCCGCGCGGGCAGCTTGCGGCGCGAACTCGGCCTGCACCGCAGGTGGCACCGCGAATGCCACCGCGTCTACTGACTCCAGCAGTTCGTCGAAACCGTCGACGACCGCCGCGTCGTACGGTTCGGCGAAGGTCTTGGCCACGTCCGGCCGTCGCGCCCACACGGCCGCCAACCGCGTTCCTGGATGTTCGTACAAACCCGGGCCGTGCACTCGGTGGGCCCAGGGACCGGCTCCGACTACGCCGACCCGCAGTGCTTCGTCCATGCCGCAATGGTGCCGTTGAACCATCGCTGTTGCGGCCATTGGGGGCCCTGGCGCGGCGGGCGTGTCGGACGCTGCGCTCTCCGTGCGAAATTGATTCTGGAATCCCATTCCAAGGGTTTTCCGGCATAGGGTGACCTGCATGGTGCAACTGCCCGAAGATCGGTCCCTGCCAACGGGATTCGTCCCCGGAACGCCGCCAGAGCAGCCGGCTGCGCCCAAGGACGCGGCGACCGTGATGTTGCTCCGCGACGGCGCGACGGGTCCAGAGGTGTTCCTGCAGCGCCGAGTGAAGGGCATGCCGTTCGCCGGCGGCATGACGGTCTTCCCCGGGGGCGGCGTCGACCAGCGCGACGCTGACGCCTCGGTGGCCTGGAGCGGGCCGGATGCGGACTGGTGGGCCGAGCGGTTCGGCTGCTCACCGGACGTGGCCCGCGCGCTCGTGTGTGCGGCCGTGCGCGAGACGTTCGAGGAATCCGGGGTGTTGCTGGCCGGGCCGGATCACACGACGGTCGTCGGCGACACGAGCCGCTACGCCGATGTGCGTGCCGCGCTGGTCTCCCGCGAGGTTTCATTGGCGAAGTTCCTCGCCGACGAGGGCCTGGTCGTGCGCGCCGACCTACTACGCCCCTGGGCGAACTGGGTGACCCCGGAACGCGAGCCGCGGCGCTACGACACCCGGTTCTTCCTCGCCGCGATGCCCGAAGGGCAGCGCGCCGACGCGGTCACCACGGAGGCGGCCGAGGCGTACTGGGCCACGCCGAAGCAGGTGTTGGAGGACTTCGAGCAGGGCCGCTGCCACCTGCTCCCACCGACCCGTGTCACGCTCAGCGAGCTAGCCGAGTGCGGCACCCTGCCGACGGCGTTCGCGGCCGAACGCACCCTGGACAAGATCCTGCCGAAGCTGGTGCGGCGCAACGACCGGTGGCATGCGGTCCTGCCCGGCGAACCCGGATTCCAGGAGGCGAAGTGATGCAGCACCCCGCCTACGGGGCATTTCGCCAGGTCACGACGTACGCATCGGTCTTGCTGGCGGACAACCCGTCGCCGATGACGCTGGAAGGCACCAACACGTGGGTGGTGCGCGAGCGGGACGCGGGCGACTGCGTGGTCATCGACCCCGGCCCGGCCGACGCCGAGCACCTTCGCCGCGTCGCCGACCAGGGCTCGGTCTCGCTGGTGCTGCTCACCCACCACCACGGCGACCACACCGACGGAGTCGAGCAGTTCGTCGAGCTCACCGGCGCTCCGGTGCGCGCGCTGGACCCGGCGCTGTGCAGGGCAGCGGAAGCGATCCGGGACGGCGAGATCATCAAGGCTGGCGGCGTGGACCTGCGTGCGGTCGCCACGGCGGGCCACACCGCCGACTCGGTGTGCTTCATCGCCGACCACGACGAACCCGCCGTGTTCACCGGCGACAGCATCCTCGGCCGCGGAACGGCGGTCGTGGCCCACCCCGACGGCCACCTGGGCTCCTACCTCAAGTCGCTGCGCCTGCTGGCCGCGCTGCCGCCCGGCCTGCGGGTGCTCCCCGGCCACGGGCCGGAGCTCCCCGACGCCCAAGCGATCGCGACGGCCTACCTGCAGCACCGCGAACAGCGCCTCGACCAGGTCCGCTCGGCCGTCCGCGACCTCGGACCGGCGGCCACGCCGCACCAGGTCGTGGAGGTCGTCTACGCGGACGTGGACCGCTCGGTCTGGCCCGCGGCGGAACTGACCGTCCAAGCCCAACTCGCCTACCTGCGAGAACAGGGCGAACTCCGGGACTGACTCACGACCGCTTCGGCATCAGGACGTAGTGCAGCTCGGCGCCGGACGGGTCCGGTTCCGCGCCGGTGATCATCGTCGAGCGGCGTCTCGGAGCGCAGGCCGATGCGGACTGCCTGCGCGCCGAACGCCTGCAGCGCATCGGCGAGGTAGCGGGGCTGGTAGGTGGTGGTGAAGCGATCACCGCTGGTGGTGGCCTTGACCGCCTCTTCGGCCTCGCCGAACTGCTGATCGGCCGCGCGCACCCGGACCTCGGCGTCGCCGACCTCCAACAACACCGTGCCCTGAGCCCCGGCGAACGGCGCCACGCGGCGCACCGCCCCGGCGAGCTCGGGCGCCGACACCGGTCGTTTCCGCAGCTGATCACCCGTGAGCACTTTCAGGCGCGGTACGCCTGTTGTGGACGTGGTGACTTGGTGTGGAGCGAACGGCCCGTTTGGGTCGCCTATCAGGTGAACAGTCCGTTCGCCCCGTACCACGCGCGTTCCCGGCAGCCGCTCGGGCCGCCAAAGGGCAATCACGGGCGCTGACCAGGTCAGATGCCAGCCAGGGTGAGGTCGGAGCGGGACGGCGGGGCCAGGGTGCGGCGACGCAGCCACAGGACCGCCGCGAGTACGACGCCGACCGCGCTCGCGGTCAGGAACGACGCCGCCGGGCCGCTGATCTCGACCAGTTGACCGCTGATCGACTGGCCGATGGCCGCGCCCAGCGTCACCGAGGTGACCACCCAGCCGAACGCCTCGGTGGCGGTGCCCGCCGGCGCCGCGATCTCGATCGCCACCGAGTGCGCGGTGGACTGCGGCGTGATCAGGCTGCCCGCCACCAGCAGCGCCAGGCACAAGCCCCACAGCGTCGATGGCACGGCGAGCAGGGTGAGCAGCGCGGCGAAGCCGAACAGCAGCGCGGGCAGCCGCAGGTGCATCGGTCGCGGCCAGGGGCGCAGCCCGTAGGCGACACCGACGACCACCGAGCTCACCGACAGCAGGCTGAGCAGCAGGCCGCCGGCCGTGGGGTGGCCCGCCTCCACGGCCGTCGCGGGCACGCCGACCTCGATGAAGCCGATCAGGATGCCAAAGCCCAGCGCGGCGAGCGCCACGGTCCGCATCCCCGGGCTCGCGATCGCCCCGAGGAGGCTGCTGCCGACCCGCTCCGCAGGGTCCGGCCGATGGCCGCGGGCGGCTCGGGTGGAGGCGAAGCCGACGCTGCCGATGACCATGCAGGCGGCGCCGACCACGACCCCGGTCCCCGGCCACGGCATCGCGACCATCAGGCCGGCCAGGCCCGGGCCGAGGATGAAGAAGACCTCCATGCTGATGGCCTCGTACGAGTAGGCCGCGTCTCGCGCCGGGCCGGGCGGCAGCAGCCGCCGCCACAGCGCCCGCGAGGCCGGGCCCACCATCGGCTCGCTGATCCCGACCAGGAACGCCAGCGCGGTCATCAGCGCCATCGGGGCGTGCAGCTCGATGGCCACCACCTCGACGGTCACCAGTGCCGCGAACACGCCGGACATGACGTACAGCGGCACGGTCGGTCCCACCCGGTCCATCACCCGGCCCTGCGCGACCGAGCCGCAGGCGACACCGATCAGCGCACCCGCGGACACCAGCCCCGCCGCCGCAAACGAGCCGGTCTCCTGCTGTACGTAGAGCATCAGCGCGAGGCCGACCAACGCGATCGGCAGGCGGCCGAGCAGGGAGGCGATGACGGGCCCGCGGGCGCCGGGAGCGGTCAGGGCGGTGCGGTAGTCGGTTAGGGACGTGGACTGGGACACGTGAACAGTATTCCAATTTTGGTACGACAGTACCAACTTTGATTCGGGTTATCTCTCTCACGGATTCGGGTAATCCCCTCACACGAGAAAAAAGGGACCTTCTACCCGGTTCGGCCGCCGACCGAAGAGGGCACACTTAAATAAGAGTGGCTACGCAATTCGGGTGAACTCTGCAACCGAGCTGCGGACAGCCGCGTCCTGGAAGGTGAGAGGGGTTGCTGGCGGCACCGGCCGTCCAGCATCTTCGACAAGAAGGCTTTCCTCTGGTGCCAAGGATTCGGGGCCGACGCATCGGAGGATCGGGGGAGCGTGGTTAGTCGTCGGGGGACGAACCACGCACATGTGAAGGGGCCGGAGCGCCGCGTCGGGGGCGGCGTCCGGCCCCTTCACACATGTGCTGGAGCCGGTTCGGGCGTCAGCAGCTGCCGCCACCGCCGTCGCCGCCCCCGCTGAAACCGCCACCGCCGCCGTCGGAACAGGCCCCGAAGCCGCCGCCCCCGCTGTCGCTCCCGCCGAATCCATCGCGCGTGTCGCTGTAGCTGCCGGTGTCGCTGGTGTAGTAGGCCCCGCCGGAACTGCCGGTGTAGCAGCGGCCGCGACCACCCTTGGAGCGCACGGACGCGGCGATCAAGATCGCGAACGCCGCCACGATCGCGATTGCGAAGATTCCGCCCATCGGTTTGCCCCCTCAGGTCTCCGTTCCTCGGTCGTCCGTAGGACGCCCATCGGCCACCGGGGGTTCCAGGTCGAGCACGAAACGTGAAGGAGCCTCAGTCGCCACCGCCGCCGCCGGAATCGCCCGAACCGCCCGAGTCCCACCCACCGCCGGAATCCCACCCGCCGTGGTGTCCGCCGCCGTGGTGTCCGTCGAACGAACTGCCTTCGCCCCAGCCCCAGCTCGTGTCGACGCCGCTGGATCCGCTGTCGCTCCGCCTGGAAACTTTCCGGCGTGCGGCGGCCCGTCGGCGCGCGGCGGCGTAGTCGGCTCCAACGCGCCGGCGATGCCGCCGGGCGCGAGCGACCCACCGGTCCCTGACGATGCCGATGCCGAGCAAGAGCAACATGCCCGCCCCGACGTAACCAATCCAGTGCATGCCGCCCGCCTCTCGATCGACCGATCAAGGTTCTACACGCCGCAGGCGGCCATCGGGTTGACTTTCGGGCACGAAAAAGACGCACGTCAGCTGAAAAGTCCGGGTAGGGGTCCCGAACCCGTCGGCCGACGCGCGTCAGTTCACGGCGTCGCTACTGCACCAGTGCTCAGCGAGCGCGGCGGGCCAACCGCTCGGGGTCGAGGATGAGCACGCTCTTGCCCTCGAGTCGCAGCCAACCGCGGTGCGCGAAGTCCGCCAGCGCCTTGTTCACGGTCTCCCGCGAAGCGCCGACGTACTGCGCGATCTCTTCCTGCGTCAGGTCGTGGGTGACCCGCAGCAGTCCCGCCTCCTGGCTGCCGAAGCGCTGCGCGAGCTGCAGCAACGCCTTGGCAACGCGGCCCGGCACGTCGGTGAAGATCAGGTCGGCCAGCATGCCGTTGGTCCGGCGCAGCCTGCGCGCGACCACGCGCAGCAGCTGCTCGGCGATCTCCGGGCGCGTGGCGATCCACTGCCGAAGGGCCGACCGGTCCATGCTCAGTGTGCGGACCTCGGTGACCGTGGTCGCCGTCGAGGTGCGCGGCCCCGGGTCGAAGATGGACAGCTCGCCGAACATGTCCGACGGGCCCATGATCGCCAGCAGGTTCTCGCGACCGTCGGGCGACTTGCGTCCGAGCTTCACCTTGCCGGACTGAATGATGTAGAGCCGGTCGCCCGGCTCGCCCTCGGCGAAGATCACGTGTCCTCGCGGGAACTCCACGGGTTCCAGCGACTGGGCCAGTGCCTCTGCCGCGGCCGGCTCAACGCCCTGGAAGATGCCGGCCCGGGCCAGTGTCTCGTCCACCTCGTCCCTCCATGTTGAGACGCGGCGGCTGTCTGTGGTGCCGGACCCGCAAGTGCGAATCTAGCGGTGTGCCGCCGATCACTACCAGTAATTCTAAGACTGGTCGCGGGAACGGCGAGTACGCAACCTACCTGCACGTCCCACCCTGCGGAGCTGGAACAACTCCAGCGCGCGTCCAATACCTTGCCGGAACAGCGCCCGTACCTCGTCGGGGCGAGCGTTCTCCAGCAACTCCTCCACCTCGTTCTCCTGCACCGCGACGTGCCGCAGGCGGGCCTCCACGCGCTCCATGAAGAGGGTGAAGAACATGATCACGAGCGGCACGACGATGACGAACCAGGCAGCCATCATGACTTGAATCCTCGCTCATACCTTCGGGGCGGGTGCAACCGGGGTCGGGTTCCCGGCGAGCGTGACTGTAAGGCCACCTTCCGTGACGAACTCTTCTCATGGTCCGGCGGGGGTCCCCGGACCGTGTCGGGGCGCAGCCTAACCCGGATACGCAACGCAGTCGGCGTTGGACACACTCCGGCGGCCCTGGGCCGCGCCGGTGCGGCGGGTTTCCGGGGCGATCGGATCCGTAGGCTGGTGGGGTGTCAGACCTGGCTCGGAACAAGCGCAAGAGTGCCGCGACCCGTTCGGGTGATGAAACCCGGCTGGGGCTGGTCCGGCGGGCTCGCCGGATGCTGCGGTCGCTGACCGAGGCGTACCCGGATGCGCACTGCGAGCTGGACTTCGAGACTCCGCTGGAGCTCGCGGTCGCCACGATCCTGTCCGCCCAGTGCACCGACAAGCGGGTCAACGAGGTCACCCCGGCCCTGTTCAAGAAGTACCCGACGGCCGCCGACTACGCCTCGGCGGACCGCACCGAACTGGAGGAGATGATCCGCTCCACCGGGTTCTACCGGAACAAGGCGGCGTCGCTGATGGGCTTGGGCGCGGCCCTGGTGGAGAAGTACGACGGCGAGGTGCCGGGGAGGCTGGCGCAGCTGGTCAAGCTGCCCGGCATCGGCCGCAAGACGGCCAACGTCATCCTCGGCAACGCTTTCGACGTCCCGGGCATCACCGTGGACACCCACTTCGGACGCCTGGTCCGGCGCTGGGGCTGGACCGAGGAGGAGGACCCGGTCAAGGTCGAGCACGCGATCGGCGAGCTCATCCCGCGCAAGGAGTGGACGATGCTCTCGCACCGGGTGATCTTCCACGGACGCCGCGTCTGCCACGCCCGCAAACCCGCCTGCGGGGCCTGCCTGCTGGCCAAGGACTGCCCGTCCTACGGGGTGGGTCCGATCGAGCCCGCGCAGGCGGCGAAGTTGGTGCGCGGCCCGGAGACGCCGCGGCTGCTGGCGCTTGCCGGGGTCGTCGACGAGGTCCCGGAGCGCACCATCGAGCAGGCTGCGGCCAAGGAGCCGGTCGCGTGAACCTGCGCGCCTACCGCAATGAGATCCGCTGGACCATCGTGGTGGTCGTGCTCGCGGTGCTGGGCGTGATCGCGCTCTGGCCGCGTGGCGCGGACCAGCAGCAACAGCAGTCCGCTGCACCGGCTCCGGCGCCAGCGGCCCGCGCCGTCGACCCGGCGCAGCGGGCCGCGGCGGCGCTGCAACCCTGCCCAGCTGCTAGCGGCGCTCCAGGTGACCTGGCGGGGGTGACCGGCAGCTGCCTGGCCGACGGACAGCCCGCTGACGTGGGTGCCGCCGTCGCCGGTGGCACCACCCTGATCAACCTCTGGGCGACCTGGTGCGCGCCGTGCCGCACCGAGCTGCCCGCGCTGCAGGCCTACGCGGACCAGCCGGGCGCGGTCCGGGTTCTGGGTGTCCAGGTCCAGAGCGATCCGGCGGACGGTCTTGACCTTCTTACCCAGTTGGGCGTTCACTTCCCCAACGTGCATGACGGAGACAGCCGCGTCCGGGTCGCGCTGAAGGCGCCGAACGTGTTGCCGATGAGCTACGTGGTGACCGCCTCCGGCGAGGTTCGCCGCATCGATCCGCCGGTCGTGTTCAAGTCACCGGACGACGTCCGGGCCGCCGTCGAGCGAACCCTGGGGAGTGACCGGTGAACCAGCGACGAACGGGCCCGCTGGTCGACCCGGTGGAGCTACCCGGCTGGTTGCAGAGCCTGGTCAAGCGCGCCGCCGAGCTTGACCCGGGGCACTGCGGCTGGCCGCGCGAGAGTCCGCCGGCAGACGCCCGCCCGGCCGCGGTGCTGGTGCTCTTCGGCGAGGGTCCGAACGGTCCGGACGTGCTGCTGCTGCGCCGCGCCGACGGCCTGAGCTCGCACCCCGGCCAGGTTGCTTTCCCCGGTGGCTCGCTCGACGATGTCGATCGGGGGCCGATCGACGCCGCGCTGCGGGAAGCCGTCGAGGAGGTGGGGTTGCGGCCGGAGGGCGTCCGCCCGGTGGCGACGCTGCCGGAACTGCACGTGGCGCACAGCGGATTCCGGGTGACCCCCGTGCTCGCGCACTGGATCGAACCATCCCCGGTCGCGCCGGTGGACCCCGGTGAGACGGCGGCGGTGGCCCGGGTGCCGATCTCCTGGCTGACCGATCCGGCGAACCGGCTGCGGGTGGAGCTGGCCGGGCGGCATCCGAGCCCGGCGTTCTTGGTGCCCGGGATGCTGGTGTGGGGTTTCACCGGCGGCCTGCTGTCCGGGTTGCTGGACCTGGCCGGCTGGTCGCGCCGCTGGAACCGCGCCGACGTGCGGGAACTCGACGAGGCGTGGCGGGCCGCCGAGGAGGCGGAGGACATCGGTTTCGGACGTTCTTGAGCGGTTTGAGAGCCTGTTCTCGGAACTCGGCTGATCGCCGCGGCGGTGCGAGTCGCGCGCGTCGCGCCGGGGCTGTGCCGCTTCGAGGACGGGTTCTGAGAACGTGGTGCGGGCACCGATCGTCGCGGCGAGGATGAGGTGAGCGGGTGAACTGGGTCGACCTGCTGGTGGTGCTGCTGGCACTGCTCGCCGCGCTTTCGGGGGCCCGCAGCGGCCTGGTCACCGCCCTGTTCTCGTTCCTGGGCGTGTTCGTCGGCGCGGTCGTGGGCCTGAAGGTGGCGCCGCTGCTGCTGGACCGCTTGGACAGCCCGGTCGCCCGCCTCGCCTTCGGCGTCGGGATCGTCGTGCTGCTGGTGGCCTTCGGCGAGACCTTCGGTATGTGGGCCGGCCGGGAACTGCGGGACCGGATCACCTCCCCGAAGCTGACCGGTGTGGACAACGCGCTGGGCGCGGTCCTGCAGTTCGTCGCGGTCCTCGTGGTGGCGTGGCTGATCGCGTTGCCGTTCACGTCGGCGTCCGCGCTGCCCGGCCTCGCGGCCGCCATAAGCCGGTCGAAGGTGCTGACCGCGGTCAACTCGGTGATGCCCGAATCGGCCAAGGCGCTGCCGGACGACCTGCGTGAAATGCTCGGGGTGTCCGGATTCCCGCAGGCGCTGGAACCGTTCTCGCAGACCCCGGTCGCGGAGATCGCGCCGCCGGACGCGGCGCTGGCCAACAGCCCGGCGGTGCGCAACGCGCGGACCAGCGTGGTGAAGGTCCGGGGCCGCGCCACGTCATGCGCGCGGGCGTTGGAGGGCACCGGGTTCGTGATCTCGCCGCACCGAGTGATGACGAACGCGCACGTGGTCGCGGGCACGGACCGGGTGGCGATCGAGATCGGCCGCGGCGAGTTCGACGCGGAGGTCGTGCTCTACAAACCCGACGAAGACGTCGCGATCCTGGCGGTGCCGGACCTGGACGCGGACGCGATGACCTTCGCGCCCGGTCCCGCCAGCCCGGGCAACGACGTGATCGCGCTGGGCTATCCGCTGGACGGGCCCTACACTGCGTCGGCGGGCCGCATCCGGGAGCGGATCAGGCTGCGCGGGCCGGACATCTACGACGCGAACACCGTGGTCCGGGACGTCTACACGGTGCGCGGCAAGGTGCAGAGCGGGAACTCCGGCGGGCCGCTGATCGACCCGAGCGGCAAGGTCGTGGGCGTGGTCTTCGGCGCTGCGGTGGATGACCCGGAGACGGGCTTCGCCCTCACCGCGGAACAGGTCGCTGACGAGGTGGCTGCCGCACCCCGGCTGTCCACCGAGGTCGCCACCGGCCCCTGCACCCACTGATTCAAAGGCAAAAAAGCCCGTGAGTGCTTTTGGGGGCTGTGGCACCCAAAAGCACTCACGGGCTTTTGGGTTCGGCGTGGTGGCGCTTGGTGATCTGCTTGGTGTCCTTGAGCGTTTCAATGGTGCGCTTCGGTGCCCGGATCTTGCGCACCCGCATGTAGCCGAGCAGCGCCAGCAGGCCCGCCACCAGCAGCATCACCAGGAACACGATGCCGAAGGCCGCCCACCGCCACAGGCCGAGCTGGGCCAGCCCCTCGGCCAGCGTGAAGAACAGGAAGAACAGGCTGAAGCCGAGCACGGTCAGCGCGAGTACGAAGTAGACGCTGCCCTTGACGGCCTTCTTCATCTCGCCGGCGAGCTCGGTCTTGGCCAGCTCCACCTCGGACCTGACCAAGGTGGACAGGTGAGTCGTGGCATCGCGGACCAACGCGCCGATGGACTGCCCGTCGGGAGCAGTGCCCTCTTCGGACAGCGGGATGGACGTGACCGCAGTCCACCCCGCACCGTCACGGCTGCCGTTGGTGCTCTTCTGGGCGCTGTTCACGTGCCCCATCGTGCCACGCGCGATCAACGGGCGACCGGGCGACTCGCGGTGCGTTACCCGTGAGTGACCCGCATCGGCAGGTGTTCCGCAGGTTCAATTGAACCTCGTGCCGGGGCCCTGCGGCGCAGTTTCGGCTGAAACTGCGTTCTCCCGAGGTCAGGCCGCGCGGTTCAGGCGTCGGTGCCGTCGGCGTTCTTGAGCTTGCGGCCGCGCCGCAGCAGGACCGCCGCGGCGAGCAGCGACGCGATGGCGGACGCGATCAGCACCGCGGCCTTGGCGCGTTCCGCCGCCGCACCGGCCAGCGACAGGTCGGCGATCAGCAGGCTGACCGTGAAGCCGACGCCGCCGAGCATCGCCAGCGCCGCCATGTCGCGCCACTGCACCGAGTCCGGTTTCGCGCCGATGCCCAGCTTCACCGCGAGGAAGGAGCTGCCGAAGATGCCGATCAGCTTGCCCACCAGCAGTCCGATGATGATCGCGATGGCCACCCGGTCCGCGCCGATCGCGGCCAGCGCCTCGCCGTTCACCGGAACCCCGGCGGCGAAGAACGCGAAGACCGGCACGATGAGCCCGGCCGACCAGGGCTGCAGCCGGTGTTCCAGGCGCATCGCCGGCGACGCCGGCTCGTGCGGGTCGCGCTTCACACGCGTGAGCAGCCCGAGCGCCACGCCGGCGATCGTCGCGTGGATGCCGCTGGTGTGCACCGCGATCCAGGTGGCCACGGCCAGCGGCACGTACAGCCACGGCGTGGTGATCCGCTTGCGCTGCAGGTACCAGTACGCGACGCAGAGCACGACCGCAGCGAGCAGCGCGAGCACGCTGAGCCCGTCGGTGAACAGCACCGCGATCACCACGATCGCGCCCAGGTCGTCGACCACCGCGAGGCTGAGCAGGAAGACTCGCGCCGCGGTGGGCATCCAGGAGCCGGTCAGCGACAGCACACCCAGCGCGAAGGCGATGTCGGTGGCGACCGGGATCGCCCACGCGGCATGCGCGCCGGGCGTTCCGTGGCTGATCGAGAAGGCGAGCACGGCGGGCACGATCATGCCGCCGATCGCCGCGATCACCGGCAGCAGCGCGCTCTTGATGTTGGACAGCTCGCCGACCACGAGTTCGCGCTTGAGCTCCAGCCCCGCGACGAAGAAGAAGATCGCGAGCAGCCCGTCCTTTGCCCAGTCGCCGATGGAAAGGTCGAGGTGCAGGGCCGCCGGCCCGATCTCGAAATCACGGATCGCGTGGTAGAGCCCCGCTGCGGGGGAGTTCGCCAGCAGCAGCGCGACGGCGGTGGCGGCCAGCAGGACCATGCCGCCGACGGTTTCGGTCCGCAAGTAGGAGCCGAAGTCGAACGTTCGCGCAGATCGCGCGGCCTTGGCGGGCCGGGACTTGTTGTGGGCGGCTTTCGACACTGGCGGCTCCGATCGCGGGTAGCACGAGCTACAACGCCGACCAGTCTTCCCGGCACACCTTTCCCGATATTTTAACATCCCCGATCCGGCTGATTGCCTTCGCAAGCACAGGGGGAGCGGTGTTCGTGCAGGTAAAGACGTATTTCTCGGGCGGTTCGGCCGGAAAGCTCACGACCCGTTGACATGGAGGGAAGCGCCGGGGACGCCTTCCGAAGAGGACGTCCCCGGCGCTTCACCAGTGCGGTCAGTCGTCGCTGGACTTCTTCAGGCCCCTGGAGATGAGGTCCATGACCGAGGAGTCGGCGAGCGTCGTGACGTCGCCGACGTCGCGGTTCTCCGCGACGTCGCGCAGCAGCCGCCGCATGATCTTGCCGGAGCGGGTCTTGGGCAGCTCGGGCACGACCATGATCTGGCGGGGCTTGGCGATCGGGCCGATCTCGTGGGAGACGTGCTCGCGCAGCTCCTTGAGCGCGGCCTCGCCGCTGGCGGTGTCGTCGATGCCGCCGCGCAGGATCACGAACGCCACGATGCCCTGGCCGGTGGTGGGGTCGGAGGCCCCGACCACGGCCGCCTCGGCGACGTTGGGGTGCGACACGAGTGCGGACTCGACCTCCGTGGTGGAGATGCGGTGCCCGGAGACGTTCATGACGTCGTCGACCCGGCCCAGCAGCCAGATGTCGCCGTCGGCGTCGTACTTGGCACCGTCGCCGGCGAAGTAGAAGCCGCGGTCGGCGAACTTCGACCAGTAGGTCTCCCGGTAGCGGTCGTCGTCGCCCCAGATGCCGCGCAGCATCGACGGCCACGGCTCGTCGAGCACCAGGAGCCCGCCACCGCCGTTGCCGACCTCCGCCCCGGTCTCGTCGACGACCTTCGCCGAGATCCCCGGCAGCGGCCGCTGCGCCGAGCCGGGCTTGGCGACGGTGACCCCGGGCAGCGGTGAGATCATGATCGCCCCGGTCTCGGTCTGCCACCAGGTGTCCACGACCGGCGTGCGGTCGCCGCCGATGTTCTTGCGGTACCAGATCCAGGCCTCGGGGTTGATCGGCTCGCCGACCGAGCCCAGCAGGCGCAGGGAGGACAGGTCGTACTTCGCGGGGATCTCCGCGCCCCACTTCATGAACGTGCGGATCGTCGTCGGGGCGGTGTAGTAGATCGTCACCCCGTACTTCTGCACGACCTCCCAGTGTCGGCCCTCGTGCGGCGTGTTGGGGGTGCCCTCGTAGATGACCTGGGTCGCCCCGTTGGCCAGCGGCCCGTACACGATGTAGGTGTGGCCGGTGACCCAGCCGATGTCCGCGGTGCACCAGTACACGTCCGACTCCGGCTTGAGGTCGAAGACGGTCTGGTGCGTGTAGGCGGCCTGGGTGAGGTAGCCGCCGGAGGTGTGCAGGATGCCCTTGGGCCTGCCGGTGGTGCCCGAGGTGTAGAGGATGAACAGCGGCTGTTCGGCGTCGAAGGACTCCGGGTCGTGGGTCTCCGGCTGGCCCTGCAGGACGTCATCCCACCACTTGTCGCGGGCGTCGTCCCAGGCGACCTCGCCGCCGGTGCGCTTGACCACCACCACGTGCTCGACGCTCGGGGTCTCCGCGACGGCCTCGTCCACGTTGGCCTTCAGCGGCATCGCCTTGCCGCGCCGGTACTGGCCGTCGGAGGTGATCACCACCTTCGCCTCGGCGTCGTTGATACGGGTGCGCAGCGCCTCCGAGGAGAACCCGCCGAAGACGACGCTGTGCATCGCGCCCAGCCGGGCGCACGCGAGCATCGAGAACACCGCTTCGGGCAGCATCGGCAGGTAGATCGCGACCCGGTCGCCGGCGCCGACGCCCAGCGCGGCCAGGGCGTTGGCGGTGCGGGAGACCTCCCGCTGCAGCTCCGCGTACGTGATCGTGCGCGAATCCCCAGGCTCGCCTTCCCAGTGGATCGCGACGCGGTCACCGCTGCCGGCCTCGACGTGCCGGTCCACGCAGTTGTAGGCCACGTTCAGCTTGCCGCCGACGAACCACTTCGCGAACGGGGCATTCGACCAGTCCAGGACCTGGTTCCACTTGCTGTCCCAGTGCAGCCGCCCAGCCTGTTCGGCCCAGAACGCCTCCCGGTCCGCCGAAGCTTCCTCGTACAGCGCCGACGTGGCGTTTGCCTGCGCCGCGAATTCCTGGGACGGCGGGAATGTCCTGCTCTCGATGAGCAGGTTGTCGAGCGTGTTGCTCTGCCCGTCGGGCTGGTTCATTGCCGAGAACCTCCCTGGATATGGATGCCATTGCCAGTGGAACCGTAATGCGGTCAGGCTCACTACAACAGGGGGTTCGTCCGAATGGTTCAGACCAATCACGCGATACGGTCCGAAATCGCCGTTTTGCGGAGGCCGGCAGCGCCGTCACTGTGTCACATGTCGCAACCCGGGTCGGCGGCGGGGGGCTGACGTGCCGGTAGCGTCGTCGGGCGTGACCGAGAAGCCATCGCTGGTGCCGCTGCTGGAGCTGGACGGCGTCGCCGACGCCGTGACCGCCGCCCGCGCGGCGATCGACGAGGTGCACCGGCACCCGGCCAATCGGCGCGGCTGGCCCGCCACCGCGGCCGAGGCGTCCGTCCGGGCCGCCCGCGCGTCGGCGGCCATCGCGGGCGGCGCGGCCGAGATCCCGGAATCCGGCGAGGTCACTGACCCGCTACTAGCCGGTTCGCTGCGGATCGCCGAGGCGGTGGGCACGCTGCTGCCTACCTGGCAGCGCGCGCCGCGGCAGGCGCTGGCCCGGATGCACGTGCTCGCGGCGGCCGACCTGATCGACGACCCCGACCGGCTCGGCCGTCCGCAGGCAGACCCGTTGATCGCCGAGCGGCTCGACCTGCTCGCCGAGATCATCACCGACCGCGAAGCCCAGGGGCCGGGCCCGGTGCTGGCGGCGGTCGTGCACGGCGAGCTCCTCGCGCTGCAGCCGTTCGGCACCGCCGACGGGGTGATCGCGCGGGCCGCGGCGCGGCTGAGCGTGATCGGCAGCGGGCTCGACCCGAAGGGCCTGGTGGTTCCCGAGGTCGCGTACTTCCGGCGGCAGGAGGAGTACGCCGAGCGGGCCCTCGGCTTCGCCACCGGCGAGATCGACGAGGTCGCGGCCTGGATCGTGTACTGCTGCCAGGCGTTGGAGGTCGGGGCGCGCGAGGCGAAGTCGATCGCCGACGCCGTCCAGGAGGGCTGAGCGGGCCGGGAACCTGGTTTTGCCCGGTCGTGGCCCGTGAGTGTTTTCGGGTGCGATAGCCCCGGAAAACACTCACGGACCTCGACGCCGAAGCCTTCTAGCCCCTGGTCGCCGACGCGGCGGGAAACAGGGCTCCCGGTCAGCCCTCGACGGCTCGGAGCGCGTCGCGGACGTGGCCGTCGGAGACCGCCAGCGCCGCCGTCGCTCGCTCGATGTCGACGCCGGTGAGCAGGTGCACCAGCGCGGTCTTGAGGTCGCCGTCCGCCGCCGTGAGCGCTGCCGCGCACACCTCTTCGGAAGCCCCGGTCGCTTCCTGCAGGATGCTGATCGTGCGGCCGCGCAGCTTCGCGTTGGTGGCGAGCATGCTGACCATCAGGTTCGAGTAGGTCCGGCCCATCCGGATCATCACCGCGGTGGAGAACGAGGTGAGCACCAGCTTCTGCGCGGTGCCCGCCTTCATCCGCGTCGACCCGCTGATCGGTTCCGGCCCGGTGTCCACCGCGATCACCACGTCGGCGGGCACTTTCCCGACGTTCGGGTTCGACGTCACCAGCGCGGTCCGCGCCCCGAGCTCCTGCGCGGCCTCCAACGCGCCGAGCACGTACGGCGTCCGCCCGGACGCCGCCAGCCCCAGGACGAAGTCGAGCCCGCTCGCGCCCTCGCGGATTGCCGCGGCACCGGATTCGACATCGTCCTCGGCGTTCTCCACGGCGTGCCGGAAGGCGTCGGGGCCGCCGGCCTGGTGCGCGATGACCCAGTTCGGCGGCACATTGAAGGTCGGGATCAGTTCGGCGGCGTCCAGCACCGCGAGCCGCCCGGAGGTACCCGCGCCGACGTAGTGCACCCGGCCGCCCGCGCGCAGCGCCGCGACGGCCATGTCCACCGCGCGGGCCAGCTCGGGCAGCACCCGGCCGACCGCAACCGGCACCGTCCGGTCCTCGCCGTTGAGGACGTACAGGACGTCCAGGGTCGGCAGCAGGTCGATGTCCCTGGTTCTGGGGTTGTTTCGTTCGGTGGGAGCGTCGACGCGGACCGCGCGATCCCGGCTCATCGCGCCTCCTGCGGCCATTGCGGACACCCGGTCGGGGTGCGGGTGGGGGGCGCGCATCACGTCTCCTTCTGCCGCCGGCGGTCCGGCCGGCTGCCGAGGCGGTGGCCGGCCACCGCTTCGTAGGTGGCTTCCAGCGCTGCCTTCGCCTGGTCCAGGTGGCGTTGCGCGACGCCGATGAACAGGCAGTCGATCACGGTCAGCTGCCCGATGCGGCTGGCCATGGCGCCGGAGCGGTAGGTGGTCTCGCGCACCGCGGTGGTCAGCACGTGGTCGGCGACCTCGGTGATGGGCGAGCGGGCGAAGTTGGTCAGGGCGGCGGTGGTGGCTCCGCGCCGCCGCGCCTCGCGGAGCGCCTCGACCGTCTCGGTGGTGGCGCCGGTGTGCGAGATGCCGACGGCGACATCGCCTTCCCGCAGCACTGCCGCCGAGGTCAGCGCGTTGTGCGTGTCGGCCCAGGCGAAGCAGGTCAGGCCGATGCGGTGCAGCTTCTGCTGCAGGTCGAGCGCGACGAAGGCGCTGGCGCCGACGCCATAGACGTCGATGCGGCGGGCCGTGGCGACGTCGTCGACGAGCCGCCCCAGGATCGCGGCGTCCAGCTGATCCGCGGTCTCCTCGACCGCCTTGGCGTCGGCGTAACCGACCTTCTCGATGATCTGCCCGAGGTCGTCGTCCGGGGCGATGTCGCTGCCCAGCTCGCGGTCCCGGGTGGAGGTGCGCGCCGTGTCGGCGGCGAGCGCGATGCGCAGATCCGGGTAGCCGCCGACGCCGATCGCCTTGCAGAACCGGGTGACAGTGGTTTCGCTGGTGCCCGCGGCCTCGGCGACCTCGGTGATGCTGCGCCGGGCGATCGAAGCCGGGTCGGCGAGCACGATGTTGGCCACGCGCTGTTCGGCTCGGGCGAGGCCGGGCAGCAGGGAGCGAATCTTGACGAGCGGGCTTGACTCGCCCGATTCGCGGAACGTGTCGTCAGTGGCCATGTGGGAAACTTACTAACCGCTGCTTGCGCAGGTCAATGGGCGTCTTCTGGGTTTCCGCTCGGAGGACGCGGCAAACTCATACCCAGGTTGCCTCCGAGCCCAACTACTCCGAAAGGGGTAATTGCAGGTCCGCGCGGTGACGATGCGATTCACGCCCGGTGTCATACACACCGAAACACCTGCCGTCCTTGATCGAAACATTTCTGCCCAAGCGGTCCGCAGAAGGGCAGGCGGTGCGGGAGACGCTGGAGGACTACACCCTCCGGTTCGCCCCGCCCAGCTATCACCGGTAGAAGCCCGGAGTGGTGGCGACGACCGCGCTGGTCGGCATCGCCTACCTGATCACGACGCCGATCGTGGTGCCTCTGGTCATCTATGGCATGGACGGCGCTGAGCAAGCTCCAGGTGTGGACGACGCCGCTGATGGCGGTCGTCGGGCGAGCCGCTACTACCTGCGGCGCCACCGACCGCACCGGCACCCAGGTCCTCCCCGCGACGTGAACGAGGTAAAGGACACCTCCCGCCGAGTGGCTTGGCAGGAGGTGCCCTTCGCGCATCGCCGGATCGCGGCGGTCACTGCCTCGTCGAGTGCTCCGGTTCGACGTAGACCACCACGCGCTCCTCGCCGGGCTGGGGCCACGGGTACTCGTTCTCGCCGAGGTATTTCTTCGCCATCTTGTTGATGAACGCGTTGCCCGGGTCGTCCTCGATCTTGGTCACCTTGCCGCGCACCTCCACGTACCGGTAGGGCTCGTCCGGGTCGTGCACGGAGACGGAGATGCGCGGCTCCCGCTTGAGGTTCCGGTACTTCTGCCGCGTCTTGGTCTGGCTGAACTTCAGGTACTGGCCGTCCCAGTCGATCCACACCGGGCTCGACTGGGGTTCGCCGTGCGGCCCGATGGTGGCCACGTGGCCGAAGGCACGCTTGTTCAGAATGTCCTCGCGGTCCTGCGGAATCGCCGACACTTCGACTCCCCTCCAACGGTTGCGGCTAGCGGTTCGACACTGCCTGCCCGCGACCCGCCACGCGACTCGAACGGTTCCCGAACGGAGCGGCCGGTCGGGATCAGCGGTCGTCGAGGGCTCGCTGGAGCAGGCCGTGCAGGGCTTGCTGTTCCGCTTGGGTGAGTCCGGCCAGCGGGGTGTTCACCGAGAAGCGCTCGATGATCTGCGCGCGCTGCCGCTCGCCTTCGGCGGTCAGGGCGAGTTGTTTGGCGCGGCGGTCGCGCGGGTGCGGCTGCCGGGTGACCAGGCCGTTCTTCTCCAGCCGGTCCACCACGAAGGTCACGTTCGATGTCGCGCAGTGCATCCGGTCGGCGAGTTCGCGCATGGTCAGCGGTTCGCTCAGCTCGCGCAGCGCGATCGCCTGGGGCGCGGTGAGGTCGGTGTCGGCGACGCAGCCGCGCACGTGTTCGTCGATGTTGTGCGCGAGCTCGCTGATCAGGCTGCAGAGTTCGCGCGCGGCCATCGGCTCGTCCATGCGGCGAGTCTAGCAAGTTAGAAATGTTGCAATTTTAATAGTTCAAGTTGTAATTTAAATGGTCATGAACGATGCACAGCGCTGGAACTCGGTGGCCAGTGAAATTGCGGGCTTCCGCGTCAGCGGTCGGTGGAAAGCCAGCCGTCGGGGTGGAGGCGGTTCGCTTCGAGCTCGCCGTCCAACAAGGTCGCGTCGCGGTCGGCCACGAGGATGCCGTCCACGTTCACGCCCCGGCCGGAGTACTTGCCGTCGGGGGCGTAGCGCCACCGCAGGCGCACCTGCTGGCCGGCGTCCGCGTCGACCGTGCCGCGCACCTTCCACCAGCTCCGGTGTCCCGCCCCGGCCAACGAGCTCTGCGGCCCGTCGGGAGCACCAGGGCCGGACGCGCGGACGGTCACCGGCTGCCACCCAGCACCGTCCACACTGGCCTCCACGAGCAGCGGGTCCGTCCCGTCGCTGTCCTGCTGGGTGTCCACGAACGCGAAGAACGACACCTGCGTCGGGCCGCTGACCGGTCCCAGCGCGTCCGTCGTCAACGTCCCACCGCGCTCGGAGAACCACGATTCCGAACCCAGCGCCGGATCCACGGCGAGCGACCGCGCCATGCCCTGCGCCAGCGCCTGCCGGGCGGGGTTGTTCGACCCCCAGTCCCGCGACGGGTGCACCCGGTTGGTGAGCAGCACCGCCACCGACCGGGACGCCGGGTCGATCACCAGCGACGTGCCGGTGAAGCCGGTGTGGCCCGCGGTGCGCGGCCCGCTGAGCCCGGCCATGTACCAGCGCTGGTCGAGCTCGAAGCCCAAACCGTGGGCGTTGCCGGGGAAAGCGCTGTTGAAATTGGTCAGCATCTTCTCGACGCTGTCCTCGGACAGGATGCGGTTGCCGCGGTAGGTGCCGCCGTTTAGCAGCGCCTGCGCCAGCGTCGCGAGGTCGTCGGCGGTGGAGAACACCCCGGCGTGGCCGGAGACCCCGCCCAGCGACCACGCGTTCTCGTCGTGGACCTGGCCGCGCACCAGGCCGCGCGGCGGCTCGGCCTGGTACTCCGTCGCCGCGATGCGGTGCAGCTCCGAGGCTGGGGGGTTGTAGCCGGTGTTGGTCATGCCCAGCGGCCCGGTGATCCGGTCCGTCACCACCTGGTCCAGTGGGGCACCCGCGACGCGCGCGACCAGCAAGCCGAGGGTGATCATGTTCGGGTCGGAGTAGGTGTAGTGGGTGCCGGGCGGGAACTCCGGCGTCAGCTGCATGATCGACGGAATCCGCTGGTCCGCGGGCAGTTTCCAGAGCTTTACCTCAGCCTGCAGCCCGGAGGTGTGGGTGAGCAGCTGCCGGACGGTGATCGACTGCTTGCCGTTGACGCCGAACTCCGGCAGGTACTCGGCGACCGGCGAGTCCAGGTTCACCTCGCCGTCGTCGATCAGCTGCAGCACCGCGATCGAGGTGAACAGCTTGGTGATCGAGGCGATGTCGAAGATCGTGTCGGGCCGCATCGGTTCGCGCTGGTCGGCGGGCAGTTCGGTGCCCTTGCCGTCGGAGTAGCGCAGCTCGTCGCCCGCCGCTTCGCGGCGCACCACGACGCCGTCGTGCGCCAGCAGGCTGACCGCGCCCGCGTACATCGGGTTTTCGAGGTCGGGCGTCTTGTTCGTCCAGGCCGCGATCTGCCGCAGTGCCGCATCGATGGGTCCGGGATCGAGCCCCACTCCTTCGGGGGTGCCGTCCTGCAACACGGTGCCGGCGCGGGCGAATCCCTCCTGCGGGCGGTCGAAGTGGCCGTCCGTACGGCCGGGCGCTGCCGTGGCAGACCCGGCCAGCGCGGTGACCGATAGCAGCGCCACCGCCGCCAGAATGGTCTTGCCCATCGCGTCTCCCTCAGCGGTAAAGCAGGTACGGCTCGCGTTGTCGTTGGAAGTCAGCCACGTCGCTCTGCCAGGCGCCGACGATCTCGTGCGCGTCGGCCCCCGCATCGACCATCGTGCGCAGCCGGTCCGAACCGGACAACTTGTCGATCATGTTGTCCGGCTGCCAGCCGAAGACCTGCGGGTACAGCCGGCGAGCGGTGACGATCATCGCGACCGAGGCGCCGATCGCGTCGATCTCGCCGTTGCGGTACACCTGCACGCCGCCGCAGGTCTCGTTGGCGTGCTTGGAGAAGGTCGGCACGAAGTAGGTTTCGCGGAACCGGAGTCCCGGTAGCCCGGCGGCGTTGAGCTCCTCCGCCCACCGCCAGTCGATGCCGGGCGCGCCGATGATCTCGAACGGCCTCGTGGTGCCCCGGCCCTCGGACAGCAGAGTCCCCTCGAACAGCCCGGTCCCGGGGTACACCGCCGCAGTGTCCGGGGTCGGCATGTTCGGGCTGGGCGGCACCCACGGCAGCCCGGCGTCCGCACCGCGCCCGCGCCAGCCCTCGACGCGGATCACGTCCAGCCGGTCCAGCTGGCCCGGCAGGTACTCGCGGTCGAACAGCTGCGCCAGTTCGCCGACGGTCATGCCGTGCTGCTGCACGATCGGCAGCAGCCCGACGCCGGAGGCGAACCGCGGGTCCAGCCGCGGCCCGGCCACCCGGGCGCCGATCGGATTCGGCCGGTCCAGCACCAGGAACGCCGCGCCGACCCGGTGCGCCGCCTGCATCGCGGTGTACATCGTCCAGATGTAGGTGTAAAAGCGGGCGCCCACATCGGCGATGTCGAACACGACCTGCTCGACGCCCGCCTTGCGGAACATCTCGGCAAGCTTCGCGGCGTCGGCCCCGTACGCGTCGTACACCGGCAGCCCGGTGCGCGGGTCGCGGTAGTCGCCCTCCGAGCCGCCGGCCTGGGACGTGCCGCGGAACCCGTGCTCCGGCCCGAAGACCGCGGCGACGTCCACCTCGCCGCTGGCGTGCATGGCGTCCACGACGTGCTCCAACGACGCCAGCACGCCGGTCGGGTTCGTCACCACCCCGATCCGGCGGCCGGTGACGTCCTGCCAGTCCCGCGCGGCTAGGACGTCCGCGCCGGTCTCGACCGCGGAGCCGAGTTCGGTGGTCGGCGGGGCGGCGCACGCGGAGCTCGCCGCGAGGCCGACCGCGGGCACGGAGAGCGCCGCCGCGGTCAGGAAGCCCCGTCGATTCACACCACCCATGCGTGTCCTTTCCGTGTCCACCATGCTCCGCCCCGGGTTCTCGGGCTGGCGATTTCGCGCGAAATCGCCCATTTACCAGCTCAGTCCGTGGCCGAACGGGTACTTGTCGACGCCGGGCTGGTTCGGGTCGGGCACCGGGACCGGCAGCTTGCCGACCGGGGCGATCTCGCCGAAGAGCACCCGCGCCAGCGATTCCATCGCCACCGCCTTGTCCGAGTAGGTGGCGATCCAGGCGGGCAGCTCTACGTGCGCCGCGTCGTACGGGTCGCGCACGGCGACCGCGACGACCGGCTTCCCGGTCTGCTGCAGGGCGCGGACCAGGTCGAGCTGGGCCTTGTTGTCCGGGTTCCAAGCGGCGTTGGTCAGCACCACCGCGATGTCGTTGCGCTTTGCCTCTTCGACGGCCTGGTTGATCTGCTCCGGGGTCGGCTTCAAGCCCGTCGCCAACGCCGTTGGCCGCGGGCCGCGCGCCTTGATCCGCTCCGCCAGCGCGGCGGTCGCCTTGTCCCCGGCGCCGGTCACGAATATCGTCGCCGGCGCTTTCAGCGGCAGCATCCCTTCGTTGCGCAGCACGGTCGTGGTGCGGTCGGTGATGGCCTGCGCCTCGAAGACATGCTTCCGCGTCCCGACGATCTCGTACACTTTGGACACATCGACGAACGGGTTGTCCAGCACGCCGCGGGCGGACTTCAGCGCCAGGATGCGCTTCACGCTCTCATCGATGCGCTGCTCGGTGAGCTGACCGGTGCGAACTGCGTTGACCACGCCGTCGATGGCGATCTGCACGTTGAACGGCATCAGCATCACGTCGGCGCCGGCCTTGAGCGCCAGCACCGGGATCTCGGCGTCGGGGTGCTTCTCCCGCACGCCGTCCATCTTCAGCGAGTCGGTGACGATCACGCCCTGGTAGCCGAGCTCGTTGCGCAGCATCCGGGTGAGCACGTTCGGCGCGAGCGTCGACGGCTCACCGGAGTCGTCGAGCTTGGGCACCACGATGTGCGCGCTCATCACCATGTCGGTCCCGGCGCCGATCGCTTCCCTGAACGGTGGCGCGTCCAGCTGCTCCCACTGCTGCCGGTCGTGCTCGATCACCGGCAGCGAGGTGTGGCTGTCCTCGTTGGTGTCGCCGTGCCCGGGGAAGTGCTTGACCGCGGCCGACACCGTTTCGCCCGGCTTGGCCGAGTCCTGGTATCCGCGGACCTGTGCGGCGGTGAACTGAGCGGCGAGCGCCGGGTCGGAGGAGAACGACCGCACCCCGATCACCGGGTTCGCCGGGTTGACGTTGACGTCGCCGCTCGGCGCGAAGTTCTGGTTCAGCCCCATCGCCCGCAGTTCCTGTCCGGTGATGGCGGCCGAGCGGCCGGCGTCGTCGGGGTTGCGGCCGGCGCCGAGCGCCATGCTGCCCGGGAACTGAGTGGCGGGCTCCGGGATGCGGGTGATCTGCCCCTGCTCCTGGTCGGTGGAGATCAGCAGCGGCACCTTCGCGCCCGAGGTGACCGCGGCGTTCTGCAGGCCGTTGGACAGCTCGGCGATCTGCTTGGGGTCGTAGAGGCTGTCGGTCCAGGCGAAGTGGATGATGCCGCCGAGGTGGTACTTCTGCACCACCTGCGCCGGGGTGTCGACGCCGAACTCCTCCTGGTTCTTCGGGTGCGGGGTGTCCGCGGTGCGGCCGTAGGCGTAGGTGATGAACAGCTGCCCGGCCTTCTCCTCCAGCGTCATTTGCTTGAGCAGCTCGTCAGGTGACAGCCGTTGCGCCGGAGCGACAGCGCCGCCGGTCGCGGAAAGTGCTGCGGCGCCGATGGCGATGGCGCTCAGCGCGACAACGGCGCGGCGCGCTCGGGTCTTCACGTTGGCCTCCCTGCGGGCGGAGGATTTCGCCGGACGGAAAGTGTTCACCACGAATCGGTCGATTTCGGAAGTTACCCACGTAACTCGCGCCGGTCAACGCTGTGCACCGGCGTGGGCACGGTCAGTCCCGCAAAGAGGTTTTGGCCGGGGCAATCCCGCCTGCGGTATCGGGCAGATCGGGTGGGAGAACACCGGCGCACATGGTGGAAAGCCGTGCGGGGGAACGACCCCCGGCATACGGCGGCGGCCCGTCGATTAGATCGACGGGCCGCCGCCTATGCGCGAGTACTCGGGTTACCAAGCGTGCACTTGTGTCGTAACTTCCGGGCTAGGCGTCCGGCGTCCCGGTACGCAACCCCGTGGAACGACCAGCCTTGTGTGCGGCAACGCGTGGGTGCTCCGGGCTCGCGCGCGGAGTCTGATCGGGGTGGATGCTACTTCTCCTCCGTAACATCCCTGGCCAACCAGGGTCCGCACTTCCCTTTGTAGTCGGTGGCGTGCGTCACTGCAAGGGTTCGCGGGTGCGCCGTAGGTATTGGTTCCGCCGGTGGTGATCACCGGGGGTTCCGCGATGTGGAGCCGAAAACGTGCGGCCGGGTGCGCCGTCAGCGGCGGCGGCGCCAGGCCCGCAAGCCCCACCACGCGGCTCCGGCCGCCGCCACCGCGCCCATGCCGACACCGGCTGCGGTCACCGCGGCGCGGGACGGCGTGGGGATCCGGGCGCGCAGCGACACAGGGTGCTCGAAGGACAATGACGGCCAGCCGCGCTGGACGGCCTCCTTGCGCAGCCCGCGGTCGGGGTTGACGACGGTGGGATGCCCGACGCTCTCCAGCAGCGGCAAGTCGCTGATCGAGTCCGAGTAGGCGTGGGATTCGGACAGGTCGTAGCCGTACTTCTCGGCGAGTTCCCTGGCGGTGATCGCCTTGTTCTCCGCGGAGCAGTAGAACTCGACCTCGCCGGTGTAGCGGCCGTCGACCACGACCATCCGAGTGCCGGACGAGTGCGTGGCGCCGAGCAGCTTGGCGATGGGGGCGACGACCTCCTCACCCGAGGCCGACAGCACGACGATGTCGTGGCCCTGCTCCTGGTGTTCGGCGATGAGCTGGGTGGCTTCCTTGTAGACCAGCGGGTCGACGATGTCGTGCAGGGTTTCGTCGACGATCGCGTTGACCTGCTCGACGTCCCAGCCGGTGCACAGCGAGGTGATGTGCGCGCGCATCCGGTCCATCTGGTCGGCGTCGGCGCCGGCCAGCATGAACACGAACTGGGCGTAGGCGCTCTTCAGCACGGCCCGCCGGTTGATCAGCCCTTCTTGGAAGAAGGGTCGGCTGAAGGCGAGCGTGCTCGACTTGGCGATGACGGTCTTGTCCAGGTCGAAGAACGCGGCCACCCGCCGTCCGGTGGGGGCCGATGGGTTCGCGGGCTCTGTCACGCCGCACAGCATACGAGCCGGGCGGAGCGGGCTGCGGGCGCGCATTGCCGGAGCTTTTCCCATTCCTGCTTTCGCCTTCGATCTCCGTTGTCGCGCTTTGCGCGAGTGGTTTGGCAGTTCGTCCCCTTGCGGGAGTTGTTGCGCGGTCCCGGTGCCGGGATTTCCGGACTCATCGGCGGGCATCCCGCGGGCGCGCGCCGGTTGCGTCGGTGTGCGCCAAAAATTCACGCTGCGTATGGTGCTGCGTATGGTGCTGCGTGTTGCTCTCGTCTAGTGGGAGCTAATTCTTGACTCGAATGCCGGTTACCGTCCGGTTCAGTGAACACCGAGAGCAAGAACGTTCCCTCTAATGGACGGGGGACGTTGCCGGGGATCTACGGGCTAGAGTGAGGGTAGTCCGGTGCCACCCGGACAGGTTCAGCTCGACCCCCCGGAGCTGAACTGTTGACGACCCCCGCCCCTCCCCCCTTGGCGGGGGTCGTCCCATTTTCGGCGGAGCCGGTGCGGGCGAATCCGGCCGGAGCGAACGTGAATTCTTTCCATTTTTTGTCAGGCGGGTATCGCACTTCCGGGGGGTGCGAGTTATCCACAGGTGCTGGACTTGTCCACAGATTTGGAAAAACCGGTTGGCAGTCGTCGAAGATCCGGCCACCTTGGTTATCGACCGCACCAATTCCGCGCTCATCCCACTCGCACCATTCGATTGCCGGAGGCATCGCCATGACTACTGCACGTCCGCTGCTCGTCACGCGGGATTCCGCGCTGGCAGAAGAGGTCTCGCGACTGGCCGCTGCCACCGGCGGCGAGCTGGAGCACACCCCGGATCCGGCGGCCGCCGGCTGGGGGATCGCGCCCCTGGTGCTGCTCGACCCGGCCGCGATCGGTGCGGCCGACGGTCTGCCGCGAAGACGCGGTGTCGCCGTGCTGTGCCGGGACCCGACCTCTGATCTTTGGCGCGCCGCGTTCGAGATCGGTGCCGAGCACGTCCTGCAACTACCCGCCGACGAGGCGAACCTCATCGAGCTGCTGTCCGATGCGGGCGACGTGCCGACGCAGGGCGGCCGGGTGCTCGCGGTGTTGGGCGGTTGCGGCGGTGCCGGTGCCTCGGTGCTGGCCACAGCGGTGGCGGTGGTCGCGGCGCGCGGCGGCGAACGGTCGTTGCTGGTCGACTGCGATCCGCTCGGTGGCGGCGTGGACCTCGCCGTCGGAGCCGAAGCGGCCGACGGCCTGCGCTGGTCGGGGTTGGCCGTCAACGCCGGTCGGCTCGCGGCGAGCGCGTTGCACGAGGCGTTGCCGAAGCGCCGCATCGGAGCCGGCGCGATCACAGTGCTGTCCTGTGACCGTGACGGGCCGTCGAGCGGGTTGACCCCGGAGGCGGTGCGAGCAGTGCTCGGCGCGGGCCGCCGGGCGGGCGACACCGTCGTCTGCGACCTGCCGCGCACCCTCCCGGCAGCGGCGGTGGCCGGGCTGCGCCAGGCAGACCTGGCGGTGGTCGTCGTCCCTGCCGAAGTGCGCGCCTGCGCGGCGGCGGCCCGTGCGGTGGCGAGCATCCGTGAACACGCGGCCGGCCCGGTCCGGCTGGTGGTGCGAGGTCCGGCACCGGGCGGACTGCGCACGGCCGACGTAGCGCGAGCGGTGGGCGCGGAAGTCCTGTCGGTCATGCGGCCACAGCCGAGCCTGCCCGCCGTCCTGGACCGCGGCGGCTTAGCCGCGATCCGCCGGGGGCCGGTTGCGCGAGCCGCGCAGGAAGTCCTGGCCGCGCTCAGCGGCGCGGAAATGTCCACTGTGGCTTGTTGAGTTCTTGATCGAGGCCCGTGTGTGTCGGCGGGTCTTCGGACGTGCCTGCAGCTTCGGTGCTGGCGCGGCGACGGTCTCGTCGCGACTGCACCGAACTCGCGCGCGGGCTTGGAAGGTTCGCACCAGCCGGTCGGCCGGTGCGGGAAGCAGCTCTATTCGGTGCTCCACCAGAACGGAAGTGGGTCAGTCATGTCCATTAGTCGTGTCCTGGAAATCGATCAGATCGCCGGCGCGGCGCCAGCGGAGTCCACTGTGGCCGATGCGATCGACGGCGAATTGCTGGAGCGGGTGCGCAACCGCCTGGTCGGCAGCGGTGCCACGCTGACCTCGGCAGCCGTCGCGTCTGCGGTGCGGGAGGAGTCCGGCGGGCTGGTCGCCGACGCCGACGTCCTAGCCGCGCTTCGCCTGGTGCAGCAGGAATTCCGCGGTGCCGGAGTGCTGGAGCCGCTGCTGCGCGATCCGGCGGTTTCCGACGTGCTCGTCACCGCGCCGAACAAGGTCTGGGTGGACCGGGGCGACGGGCTTGCGCGGGCGGCGGTGCGCTTCGCCGACGAGGATGCGGTGCGCCGTCTCGCACAGCGGCTCGCCGTTGCCAGCGGCCGTCGGCTGGACGACGCCCAGCCGTGGGTCGACGCCTGGTTGCCGCAGGAGAGCGCGTCCGGGCCGGTGCGGTTGCATGCCGTGCTGGCGCCGGTCGCGGGCGAGGGCACCTGCATCTCGCTGCGCGTGCTGCGCCCTGCCGCGCACGACCTCGATGCGCTGCGGAGCTCCGGAGCCTTCGACGGGCCGACCGCAGCGGTGCTGCGCGAGATCGTGGCCGCCAGGCTGGCGTTCCTGGTGGTAGGCGGTACCGCCAGCGGCAAGACGACGCTGCTGGCGGCGATGCTGGGGGAGGTCGCGGAGTCCGAGCGCATCGTGTGCGTCGAGGAGGCCGCCGAGCTCTACCCGCGGCATCCGCACGTGGTCCGGTTGCTCACCCGCCCGGCGAACGTCGAAGGGGCGGGGGAGATCCAGGTCCGGGACCTCGTCCGGCAGGCGCTGCGCATGCGGCCGGACCGGCTCATCGTCGGCGAGGTGCGCGGCGGCGAAGTCCGCCAGCTGCTCGCCGCGCTGAACACCGGGCACGACGGGGGCGGCGGCACGCTGCACGCCAACTCGCCGCAAGAGGTCCCGGCCCGGATGGAGGCACTTGCCGCCCTCGGCGGACTGCCGCGCGCCGCACTGCACAGCCAGCTGGCCGCGGCCGTGCAGGTGGTGCTGCACGTTCGGCGGAGCGCCCGGCGCGGCAGGCATCTCGCTGGTATCGGCGTGCTGCGCCGGGACGGCGACCTGGTCGAGGTGCTCCCGGCCTGGCAGGTCGAAAGCGGCTGGGGGCCGGGCAGGGATGCGCTGGCGGCGCTGCTGGAGGCGAGGGGAGGTGCCTTGCCGTGCTGATCCACGCGCTAATCGTGCTGGCCGCGGCCGTCCTGTGCTGGCCGGAGATCCGGGCGCGCGAACGGCTCCGCACCATGCCGGCCCACGTTCCTGGGCTCCCACTCCGTCGGGCGGCGCGGCTGCTCGCGATTCCGGCAGTCGCAGTGGCGGGCTGGAGTTTCGCTGGTCCCGTTGGATCGTGCGCGGGAACTGCCCTGTCGTTGCTCGGAGTGAAGTACTGGCGATCGCAGCGGGACTGGCGCCAGCGGCTGAAGCAGGCCGACGAGCTGACCGCCGGACTTCGGCTGTTGGTGGCGCAGCTGCGCGCGGGTGCCCACCCGGCCGCCGCGGCCGAGGGAGCGGCGGCGGAGTCGGGCCCGGCGGTTGGTCAGGTGTTCCAGGACATGGCCACCACGGTTCGGCTCGGCGGCGAAGTCGCGAAGGTTCTCGAAGCGCACGACGGGGCCGCCGAACTGCGTGAGCCACTGGGTCGGATGGCGAGGGCCTGGGCGCTCGCGGAGCGGCACGGCGTCGCATTGGCAGACTTGCTCGATGCGGTGCGCGGCGACGTCGAACGGCGCGCGGCGTTCCGCCGGGACGTCGAAGCGAAGATGGCTGGTCCGCGGTCGACCGCTGCTGTGCTCGCCGGGCTGCCGCTCTTCGGGCTGCTGTTCGGCGAGGCGGTCGGGGCAGGACCGATCACCGTGCTGACCGGCGGATTGCTCGGGCAACTGCTCCTGCTGGTCGGGGTTGCCTTGCTGTGCGCCGGGGTCGGCTGGACGTTGCGCCTGACCAGGGCGGTGGTGCAGCCGTGATCGAGCTGCTGCTCGCGGCGGTGGCACTGCTGCTCGTCCCGGCGAGTTCGGCGCGGGCGCGGCTGCGAGCGCTCGGCCCGCGATCGCCGGGGCGGAGCCGGACAACACCGTCCATTGTGGCCTGGATGCTCCCGCTGGCGGTCGGGGCCGGTGCGGTGCAGGTGGTGGGTCCGGTCGGCGGGATCTTGATCGGCGTGGCCGCCGCCTTCGCCGTGCGTCGGTGGTCCGCGGCTGCCGACCGGCGACGCGACCGAACGGACCCGCTGGCGCTGGCCGCGGGCTGGGACCTGCTGGCCGCCGGCATGCGAGCAGGGCTGCCGGTGCCGGTGATCGTGCGGGCAGTGGCCGACGAGCTCACCGGTCCGGCCTGCCGAACGCTGCGCGAGGTCGCCGATCACCTCGCGCTGGGTTCGGACGCCGCAACCGGCTGGGAACCGGCCTTGCGGAACCCGGACACCGCGGAGCTCGCACGTGCGGCCCGGCGGACCGCCCGGACCGGCAGCGCGCTGGCGGACGTTGCTGGCGAGATCGCAAGCCACGCGCGAGCCACGGTCGCCGAGCAGGCCCAAGCACGCGCCCAGCGTGCAACGGTGTGGATCTCGGCACCGCTGGGCCTGTGCTTCCTGCCCGCGTTCCTGTGCCTCGGGGTGCTCCCCGTGGCGGTCGGCATGGTGCACCGCCTCGCGGCACCCTTGTGAATCCATTGTGGACAAATATTGGAAGGGGTCGATCGAAATGAGTACCCGAACGAACCGGTGGACGGCAACGCGCCGGCTCCGCACGCTGCTGCACGGCGACGGAGGCATGAGCACTGCCGAATACGCGGTGGGGACTGTCGCCGCGGTGGCGTTCGCTTCGCTGCTCTACAGCGTCGTGACCGGTGATTCGGTCAAGGACGCACTGGCTGGGCTCATCGCCCGCGGGCTGGAAGGCGGCGGTGTCTGATGGCGGAGGTGGTTCCGGCGCCGGTCGTTGCGCCCGGCGCCGGAACGACCGGCCGCGATGCCGGGGCGGTGACGGTCGAGGCGGCGCTGGGCATCTGCTCGGTGATCGCGGTGTTCGCGTTGATCTTGACCGGAGCCGGCGCGCTGATCGGCCATCTCCGCTGCACCGACGCGGCGGTCGAGGCCGCGCGGCTGGTGGCGCGCGGCGACCGGCCCCGCGCGGACGAGGCGGTCGGCCGCATCGCCCCGGCCGGCGCGTCGCTGTCGGTGCTGGTCGAGGGCGACCAGGTCAGCACCGAGGTGAGCGCGCCGCTGCCCGGCGGGTTCGTGCCCGGCCAGTTGCTGCGCGCACGCGCGGTGGCGGTGCTGGAACCGGGGGTCGAAGGGCTGGTGGCGCGATGAACGGCGATCGGGGTGCGGCAACCGTGCTTTCGGCAGTGCTCTCGATGGCCTTGCTCGCCCTGCTGTGGTTCGTCCTGCAGTTGGGCGCGGTAACCATCGCCCGGCATCGGGCCGAAGGAGCGGCGGACCTCGCGGCGCTGGCCGCGGCGGCGTACGCGCCGCACGGACAGCAGCTCGCATGCGAACGGGCGAACCAGGTCGCGAGCGGGATGCGGGTCGAGGTGGCTGAATGCACGATGGACGGATGGGATGCCCTCGTGGCAGTGCGAACCGATCTTCCCGCGTTCGTCCCGGGCGGGCGGAAAGCCAGCGCACGGGCCCGTGCCGGGCCGACCGACGAGTGATCGGCCCGGCTGCGATGAGCGGTCGGCGAACGGTCGAGCCGCTCCGAAATCACCATTGGGAGCGGTCATTCCGGTGTCGCTCACCAGGATGATCGGAGAAACGTAGTGCGCAGACCCGCGATCAGCGCCGCGCCTGCACGCTTGCCGTTTCGGTCCGCCATGCGGCGTAGTCACGGGCGAGCCGTGCCCGGTGCTGCATCCCAGGTCCGTTCTTCGTGACGGCCCAGTGCGACCACATACCCGCCAGGTAAGCGGCGAACGAGGTCAGGTGGTCGCCGGTGACGTCGGCGAACGCGGACAGGTTGGCATCGGCCCACGCTTCCGCTGCGCCGGGCTCGTGGCCCGTTTCGACCAGCCTCAGCACCAAATACGCGCCATCGACCCACGGGGCCGCCGCGCCGGGAAAGCCCCAGTCGATCACGTGCACCCTGTCGTCGGGACCGATGCGGAATTGGTCGCCGTGCAGATCGGTATGCGCCAACCGGTCGCCGTCGGCGAGCGCCGGCAGCCGTGCCGCCCACTGCCGCATAACCGCAACGTCCCAGCCGTGCACCACGTCGGGCGCCTGCTCGGCGAGACGGCCCCACCAGTCGACGGTGCCCCACCGATCCCGCAGCGACCGCAGCCCCGTCGCGGGGAACTCGCCGAGCCGGTCGACGACCTCGGCGACGATCGGCAGATCCGGTGAACCAGGAGAAAGGTCAGCCGGTCGGCCGGGCACGTACTCGAACCCGACGACCAGCCATTCACCGATGTCTTCGGCGAACATCACCGCGGGGGCAAGCCCAGCGGCCAACTGCCCGGCCGTGGTTTCGTTGCGCAAGAACCGCATGCGGCGGCTGACACCCTCAACACCCTTGACGAACACCCGCCCGGCTCTCGTGTACAGCACCGCGGCGAGGTCGCTGTTACGGCCCGTGGTGATGTCGGTGTCCGCCGAGATGGGGCCGACGTGCCACTGTACGGCGTCCCGTACCTGCTCGGGTAGTTCATGCCAGGTGGTCACGTCGGCCCGTCTCCTTACCTAACTGGCGGCGGTGTCTGGTTCTCGGTGTTCTCGTTGCCGTCGACGCCTGATGCCGCGCAACAGCCATCCTCGGCGTCGCCAGGCGAGCACTTGGCGGCCACGTCCGTCCACAGCTCGCCATCGACCAGGAACCCGGCGCGCTGGATCGCCTTCACCGTACGGGCGCGAGCTTCGACGGGTGTGCCCCTGCCGGGTAGCGCATTCGGGGCGTCGTTGGGCACGTGGTGAATGAACCGCCCAGCGACCAGGTTGCAGAACTCGGCGTACTCGCGGGTGTAAAGGATGAAGGCGTGCCATCCGATGTCGACCGCAGGCGTTGGCGCGAGCGGTTCTCCCAGGTGGTCAGCCGAGACGGCGAGGAACGCCAACGCCTGATCCATGATGCGCTCGGCGTAGTCGATGGGCGCTTGGTGTTCGTTGGCGATGCGCGCCGTGAGGCGGTCGAACAGTGTGCTGTCGATCAGAGTTCGTGCTGCTGTCTGCTCGATGACAGCGGTCATGTGGTCCTCCGTTCGTTAGTGGACTTCGGCCGGTGGATCGATGAGCAGCGGGCAAGATGCCCGCAATAGCCGTCCTCCTTTCTGTCTGGATCGGAAAGGGTTCCCCGGAGCGGTGGGAACGGTTGCGGCGCACTGCCGCTCGTCAACCCAGCTACGGCCGCCATGTCGGGTCGGGTCGGCCGTTCCGCTCCGGGGAGCTGGGGTGGATGGTCAGACGACGTCGGGGGGCTTGCATCGCCTGACCATCCGTGTACCTGGCCGACCTGTAAGCAACGGCGCAGGCACATGGTTGCGGTGGGAACACCGCGGTCGGGATCGGCTGCGGCATTCCCACCGGGCCTACAGTTGCAGCAACGCGGCGAGCAGCCGCCGCAGCATTCCGGGGTGCCGTGCCATCGCTTCCCGGTCATCGACCGGCAAACCAGACTCGACCAGTGGCGGGTGCCGGGTTTCCTCGACAGCGAGCGCATCGGCCAGATCTCCACGTATCTGGACGGTCCGCGGCTCGCGCCGCCAGTGCCGGCCGTCGCTGGTGGTCTCCGCTTCTACCCGGGCAACCAGGAACGCGACCGTCAACGCACCTTCGCCGCCATCGGCGTGGCGTGCTGGGGCGTAGTAAAACGTCGCCCACAGGGCGAGCCCCCGACGCCGAGCAGGCCGCTTGCGATCAACGCGGCGATCATCGCTTTGCCTCCGATAGGTCGATCACAAGTGGTTCCGGCGACGTTCCTGCACCGCGGAGTGCAGCGGCCACGGTCGCGAGTTGGTCGCCGAGTTGCCGGATTTCGTCGTCGCTCCACCGGCCGCGCTCAACGTCGTCGGCGGCGTAGCCCAACATCAACACCGTTGCGCGGATCATGCGCCCGATGTGGGCGTGCTCGGCGCTCATCGCGCACCCACCGCCGGCAGGTAGTGGGCGAGCTTGTGTGCCGCGGCGTTGCAGTCCGGGCAGGTGTCCCAAAGCCACGCGCGGTCGGTGTTGTCCGCGATCAGCTGGTGACCGCACAGCGTCGCGACACACACCCTGGTCGGGTAGCCGCCGCCCAGCCGTGCGTCGGTGCTTGCGTGCCGCTGGCCGTCAGCCGGAACCCAGTGGAACGGGTGGGGTTGGTATGCCACTGCCCGGGTCATAAGCCCACTGTCGTCACCGAGACCAGGACACTCGACACAGATCGCGGGGCATCGCGGGTCAGATTGCTATCTGACCCGCTGCGCTGGCCTGGATACACTCAGTGTCCGATCTGCTAAGGGGCTGCCGTGCCGACGCTGAATACGTCCCTCCGCGCTGCACGGGAAGCGATGCCGTCGCGTCGTGTGCCCGGCGAATGCATGTCGCGCTCGGAACTGGCCGAGGAAGTCAATCGGTACCTGCTCGCAGCCACAAAGCAGCAATACGACCTCGACCGACACCAGATCGCCCGATACGAGAGGGGCGAAGTTCGATGGCCGGGCGCTGCCTACCGTTCCGGTCTTCGCGCCGTACTGGGCGCGAAGTCTGACGCTGATCTCGGCTTCACTCCCGGTAGGCAACCATCAGCCAAGCCGCCGACCACGGGTCCAGACGATCAGTCGAAGGGGTGGCTTCCTGCGGACGTCGTAGCCACTGCTGAAGAAATGACGAGTCAGGACGTGACACTCTCACGACGTCAAGCGCTGACCTCTGCGTCAGCCGCCCTAGCCGGTACAGCGCTCACCGATCCCCTTCAGCGCTGGTTGATGCCGCAGCAAACCCGCTTCCAGGGCACCTCATCGGTCAGCGAGGCCGAGCTTGCAGGCTGGCAGCAGATCGCTGATCAAATTCAGGGATGGAACAACACTCCGACCGGACTGCTTACGCGAAAAGCTGTGATTGCCCAGCTCAATGACGTCAGCGATCGACTCAAGGACGCTTCCGACGGTTCCACGACCCGGCGGGCGTTTCTCGTCGGCGCGGAGCTAGCTGTGATCGCCGCGTCGATGTCGTGGGACTCCGGCTCGCATGGTGCCGCCCAGCGGTACTACACGCTCTCGGTTAAGTTCGCCAAGGTCGCCGGTGATGAGAATTTCGCCGCGGTTACATTGGCCTCCTTCGCCCGCCAGTGTTACGACCTCGAACAGCCCGACGACGGGCTCGAACTGGTGCAACTCGCCCAGTACGGCACCCGAAAGTCAGCTAGCCCGCGGCTGCGCTCGCTGTTGGCCACACGGGAGGCGTGGTCCTACGCGAAAACCGGGAAGAGGCAGTCTTTCCGTCGGGCGGTCGGACTTGCCGAGGACCACTTCGCCGAGGGTGACGCCAACGGAACCGATCATCGCCGGGTAAAGAAGCTGGACGAGGCGGAGCTGTACGGCGTCATTGGGGCGCGTTGGCGTGACCTCACCGCTGCTACGAACAACCCGAAGGACGCGCGGCACGCGCAGGACTACATCAGCCGAGCCCTGGCGCTCCGCGATCAGTCGCGAGTACGAAACCACACTTTCGATCTCATCGGGCTTGCTCGTACCCACCTCATCACCTCGGAGTTGGACCGAGCTAGCGAACTGATCGACGCCGTGTTGCCGATCGCTGGCGAATGGACGTCCGGGCGGGTCGGCGAGAAGCTGCGGGACTTCTACCGCGAGTCTCAGCCCTTCGCCACATCGACCGCCGTGCACAGCACCCGCGAGGCGGTTCGTGATCTGATCGAGGCTTGAGCAGCACAGAACGGAAGGGCCAGACAAGTTGTCGCGTATCGGAATCACCGGGCACTCAAACCTCAGCGCCGCGAGCGTCCCGCTCGTACTGAAGGCACTGGAATCCGAACTTTCCGCCTACAGTGGGCATGATCTCGTCGGCGTGAGCTGTCTTGCTCGCGGTGCCGATCAGGTATTCGCTCATGCGGTGCTGAGCGCGGGCGGGACGCTGGAAGTCGTTCTTCCCGCTGCTGACTACCGCGAGAGGAAGGTCAAGGCGGACAACGCAGCCGAGTTCGACGAGCTGATCAGCAAGGCAGCGAAGGTTCACACGATGCCGTTCGCGGAGTCGAACCGCGATGCCTACATGGGTGCCAGCGACTACATCCTCGACTCCGTTGAGGCGATGTTCGCCGTATGGGACGGCCAACCTGCGGGCGGGCGCGGCGGAACTGGCGACGTCGTAGATGCAGCGCGTGAACGTGGGTTGCCGATTATCGTCGTATGGCCTGATGATGCCGAACGGGTATGAGAAAAGCGCCCGTCCCGGTATTCCTGGTACCGGGCGGGCGCTTTTTCGTTGCTTGCCTACTGCCGACGTCGCCTCTCGTTGAGGTCGGTGAAGTCGTTGGGTGAGACGACCTTGCGCTGGACGAACGGTCGGGGCCGGTGCGGTGCAGGTGGTGGGTCCGGTCGGCGGGATCTTGATCGGCCTGGCCGCCGCCTTCGCCGTGCGTCGGTGGTCCGCGGCGGCCGACCGGCGACGCGACCGAACGGATCCGCTGGCGTTGGCTGCCGGTTGGGACCTGAGGCGGCGCTGGGCATCTGCTCGGTGATCGCGGTGTTCGCGTTGATCTTGACCGGAGCCGGCGCGCTGATCGGCCATCTCCGCTGCACCGACGCGGCGGTCGAGGCCGCGCGGCTGGTGGCGCGCGGCGACCGGCCCCGCGCGGACGAGGCGGTCGGCCGCATCGCCCCGGCCGGCGCGTCGCTGTCGGTGCTGGTCGAGGGCGACCAGGTCAGCACCGAGGTGAGCGCGCCGCTGCCCGGCGGGTTCGTGCCCGGCCAGTTGCTGCGCGCACGCGCGGTGGCGGTGCTGGAACCGGGGGTCGAAGGGCTGGTGGCGCGATGAACGGCGATCGGGGTGCGGCAACCGTGCTTTCGGCAGTGCTCTCGATGGCCTTGCTCGCCCTGCTGTGGTTCGTCCTGCAGTTGGGCGCGGTAACCATCGCCCGGCATCGGGCCGAAGGAGCGGCGGACCTCGCGGCGCTGGCCGCGGCGGCGTACGCGCCGCACGGACAGCAGCTCGCATGCGAACGGGCGAACCAGGTCGCGAGCGGGATGCGGGTCGAGGTGGCTGAATGCACGATGGACGGATGGGATGCCCTCGTGGCAGTGCGAACCGATCTTCCCGCGTTCGTCCCGGGCGGGCGGAAAGCCAGCGCACGGGCCCGTGCCGGGCCGACCGACGAGTGATCGGCCCGGCTGCGATGAGCGGTCGGCGAACGGTCGAGCCGCTCCGAAATCACCATTGGGAGCGGTCATTCCGGTGTCGCTCACCAGGATGATCTATCGGTGCTCGTGTTCGGCTGGGAGCGTTCGTCGCGGCTGAGCTACCGGTCGTCGACTGGGGGGTGTACTCGGCGGGGTCCGATGACGTTGATTAGTTGTGTGAGCGCAAGACCCAAGGTTTACGACAACGAGGTCGAGAACCAGGCGGCTGCCGAAGGTGATTCCGGAGGCGACCCCGAGCCGCCGGTCCGGCGCCCACTGTGGAACGAGGAGGCGGAGCAAATGCAACGGTCGGCGGACAGGTGGCCCAACGCCTTCCGCGGCGTCCCGGCCCATCCGGCCGGGTTGACCAGCAGCCGGATCGAACTTCGCGTGCAGGCGATCGGATTCGCCTCGCGCGGTTGGCCGGTGCTGCCCGGAACTTATCCCGAAGAAGATGTCTGGATCGGCCGGCGCGGACGGCAGGAGAACGGCCTGGTGCCGGTCTACCGCGACTGGCAGGACCGGCTCGGCACCAACCCCGACGAGGTCACGTCCTGGTGGTCGGAGCGGCCGTACGGCCTGCTGATCGCCACCGGCACCACGGTGGACGCCATCGAGGTCGACGCGGACCTCGGCCGCCGGGCCGCTTCGGTGCTGCGCGAACTCGGCTTCCCCGTGCCGATCGTCGCCACCCCGAACGGCCGCTGGTACTTCCTGATGTCCAGCGGCGGCGAGCTCTACCCCGAACTGGCCGAGCAAGATGAAATCCGCTTGCACGGCAACGGAAGTTGGGTGCCCATGCCCCCGACGGCCTACCCGGGCGGTGCGGTGCACTGGCGGGTCAAGCCCGAGGTGTGCGCCTGGCAGCTGCCCGGCTCCGACTTCGTGCAGGAGGCGTTCTGCACGAGTCTTGAACTCCTTGACAACAGCAATCCGGAGAACGTGGCGGAGCTCCTCGCAGCGGGCAGGTGACCCCCTGCCGACCGCGCAGGCGTCGAACGGATCGGCATCCGCGCCCAGGGCCCCAGTACGACCGGACACGCCTCTGAGCACGCACCAGCCCTTCGTGCTCAGCTCTCTTGTGGACGATCGCCGTGGAGCCCAGCCGATCCAGCGGCGCTTCCCCCGAGCGCGGTCGAAACCGCGTCGAGAACAGCTACCGCCCCCGCCTTGTCCAGCGGTTCGTTGCCGTTCCCGCACTTCGGCGACTGGACGCAGGACGGGCACCCAGCCGGGCAGTCGCAGGAAGCGATCGCTTCCCGCGTCGCGGCCAACCATGGGACCAATGCGGCATAACCGCGATCGGCGAATCCGGCCCCTCCCGGATGACCGTCGTGCACGAACACCGTTGCCTCCCCGGTGTCGGCATGCAATGCGGTGGAAACCCCGCCGATGTCCCATCGATCGCAGGTCGCGAACAGCGGCAGCAGACCGATCGCCGCGTGCTCGGCGGCATGCAGCGCGCCGGGGACGAGCGCCGGATCCAGCCCGGCGCCCCCCGGCGTGCTGCCCACCAACAGCTCGTCGCCGACCGTGTACCAGACCGCCCGGGTCAGCAGGGTCTGCGCGGGGAGGTCCAGCGGAACCTGGTCCAGCACCTCGCCGGAGGGCCGTTTTCGCAGGTAGCCGACGACCTGCGAGGTGACCTCCACCTCGCCGAGGCAAACCGTGACGCCGCGTCCGGTGTCGTGTCGCTCGATCGTCCGTAGCACCGAGATGTCCACGACGTTGCGCGGTGAGGTCGTCCAATCCGGGCTCTCCTGGTGCACCAGGGCGATTCCGGTCTCCAGGTCCAGCTCGTCCACCACGAAGGACTCGCCGCGGTGCAGGTACACCGCGCCGGGGTGCACAGTCCCGCAGGCCGAGTCCGGGTCCACGGTGCCGAGCATCCGCCCGGATTCGCCCTCCACGACGGCGATCGGGTGCCCACCGGCGCCCCGCAGTTCGACGTTCCGATGTGGACGCTCGCGGGAGGTCCAGAACCAGCCGTGCGGGCGCTTGCGCAGCACCCCGTCCGCGGTGAGCGCTTCCACGGCCCGGCGGGCGGGCTCGCCGCCGAAGACGTCGAAGGAGTCCTCGTCGAGCGGCAGCTCGGCGGCGGCGCAGGCCAGGTGCGGTTCGAGCACATATGGGTTGGTCGGGTCGAGCACCGTCGCCTCGACCGGCCGGTCGAGAACGGCGGGCGGGTGGTGCACCAGGTAGGTGTCCAGCGGATCGTCCCGCGCGACGAAGACCACCAGGGCGCCCTCGCCGTCCCGCCCGGCTCGTCCGGCCTGCTGCCAGAAGGACGCGAGGGTGCCGGGATACCCGGCGACCACGACGGCGTCGAGGCCGGAGATGTCGATGCCGAGCTCCAGCGCGTTGGTGGTGGCCACCGCGCGGAGCTCGCCCGACAGCAGGGAACGCTCCAGCTCGCGGCGGTCCTCGGGCAGGTACCCGCCGCGGTAGGCGGCGACCTTCTGGGCCAACGATTCGTCTACATCGGACAGCGCACGCTGCGCGGACAGCGCAGCCAGCTCCACCCCGCGCCGGGACCGGATGAACGCCAACGTCCGGGCGTCCTCGATGACCAGCTCGGTCATGATGCGCGCCGCCTCGGTGCCGGCCGCCCGGCGCACCGGAGCGCCGTTCTCGCCGATGATCTCGCCGAGCAGCGGCGGTTCCCAGAACGCGATCGTCCGGGCCCCGCGCGGCGATCCGTCGTCGGTCACGGCGCGGCAGGAGACACCGGTCAGGCGCGCGGCCAGCGATGCCGGGTCGGACACGGTCGCCGAGGCGAGCACGAAACCCGGATCCGCGCCGTAGTGCCGCGCGACGCGGCGCAGGCGGCGCAGCAGCAGCGCTACGTGCGAGCCGAACACTCCGCGGTAGGTGTGGCACTCGTCGACCACGATGTGGCTGAGGCGCCGGAAGAACCGCGCCCACCGGCCGTGACCGGGCAGCACGCCGTAATGCAGCATGTCCGGGTTGGTGAAGATCCATCGACCGTGCGTGCGCACCCAGTCCCGCTCCACCTGCGGGGTGTCGCCGTCGTAGCTCGCCGCCCGGACCTCCCGCATGCCGAGCTCGTCGATCGTGCGCAGCTGGTCGGCGCCGAGTGCTTTGGTGGGGGCAAGGTAGAGCGCGGTCGCCCGGTCGTCGTCGAGCAGCTTGGACAGCACCGGCAGCTGGTAGACCAGCGACTTGCCGGACGCGGTGCCGGTCGCGACCACCACGTTCTCGCCCGCCCAGACCGCTTCGGCTCCTTCGGCCTGGTGCACCCACGGCTCCCGCGCACCGCGGTCACGGAGCGCGTCCACCAGCCGCGGCGGGGCCCACTTCGGCCAGTCGGCGGTCCGTGCCGGGCGGGCCGGCAGGTGCTCGACGTGGCGCACCGGTGTTTCGTCGGCAGGTATGCCGGCTACGGCGCGGTCGAGCAACCGCCGCCCCTTGTCCTCGTCCGCTGCGCGCACAGAAGCGAGCCTTGCACAGTGCCGATCGCGTCCTCTGCACGCGTTCCCGGTTCCCGCTTCCGTGTCGGTATCGCTCGATCGGATGGTTCTTTCTGCAGTTTCGGCCCGCGACGCTGGCTGCGGCCGCGACACAGTGGACCGTCGGAGTCGTGTCCTCTACCTTATCTCACCCGATTGGGCCAAATCGAACTTTGCCCAATTGGGTGATCAAGTACCTATCTGAATCGATTTTTTAGTAACGGAACCCCACGTCGGGACGAGTTGCGTATCACACCGTGAGGTAAGCCACTCGTGGCCTGAATAGACTCCCGAGCCACGACGTCGCCACGGACGGCCAGCGGCAGATCACCGGCCGTACCGGGCGGGGCCGCCTACCGCGCATCGAATCCCGGTCGAGCTTTCCGGGTTCCGGTGCTGAACCGAGCACAACCCAGGAGGACGGATGTCCCTGCTCACCCCGGTCCAGCACGGCTGGGCCCAGGGCGCTGCACCACCGAGCTCGCATACCCGGATGGACCTCGCCCAGCAAGCCATCGGTATCGAACTCGGCGGCGCCGACTACGTCGTCGTCGGCGTGGTCATGGTGATCGCCCTGGCCGCCCTGGCCTTCGGCTACGTCCTGATCAAGGAGGTGCTGTCCGCCGGCCAAGGAACGGCCAAGATGCAGGACATCGCCAAGGGCGTCCAGGAAGGCGCGTCGGCCTACCTGAACCGGCAGTTCCGCACACTGGCGATCTTCGCGGTGATCGTGTTCCTGGTGCTGTTCGCGCTGCCCGCGGAGAGCACCGGCGAGATGATCGGCCGATCGATCTTCTTCCTGTTCGGCGCCGCTTTCTCGGCCACCATCGGCTACCTCGGCATGTGGCTGTCCACCCGTGCGAACGTCCGCGTCGCGGCGGCAGCCCGCGAGGCGGGTGAGGGGCGCGAGAAGGCGATGCGGGTCGCGTTCCGCACCGGCGGCGTGGTCGGCATGATCACCGTCGGCCTCGGCCTGTTCGGCGCCGCGCTGGTGGTGCTGGTCTACGCCGGCGGCGCCCCGCGCGTGCTGGAGGGCTTCGGCTTCGGCGCCGCCCTGCTGGCGATGTTCATGCGAGTCGGCGGCGGCATCTTCACCAAGGCCGCCGACGTGGGTGCCGACCTGGTCGGCAAGGTCGAGCAGAACATCCCGGAGGACGACCCGCGCAACGCCGCCACGATCGCCGACAACGTCGGGGACAACGTCGGCGACTGCGCCGGCATGGCGGCCGACCTGTTCGAGTCCTACGCGGTCACCCTGGTCGCCTCGCTGATCCTGGGCACCGCCGCGTTCGGCCTGCACGGCCTGCTGTTCCCGCTGATCGTGCCCGCCCTGGGTGTGATCACGGCGGTGATCGGCGTCTACATCACCAAGGCCCGCGCCGGCGAGAGCGCGCTGACCGCGATCAACCGATCGTTCTACATCTCGGCCGGCATCTCCGCGGTGCTCTGCGCTATCGCGGCGATGCTGTATCTGCCCAGTACGTTCGCCGAGCTCACCGGCGTCTCCGAGGGCATCCGGGCCACCAACGGCAGCCCGGCGCTGATCGCGCTGGTCGCGGTGATCATCGGCATCCTGCTCGCGGTGGTCATCCTCAAGCTCACCGGCTACTTCACCGCCACCGAGCACCGGCCGGTGCGCGACGTCGGCAAGTCGTCGCTGACCGGCGCGGCCACCGTGATCCTCTCCGGCCTCTCTGTGGGCTTCGAGTCCGCCGTGTACACCGCGCTGATCATCGGCGCGGCGGTGTTCGGCGCGTTCCTGCTGTCCGGGTCGCTGCCGGTGGCGCTGTTCGCCATCGCGCTGGCCGGCTGCGGTCTGTTGACCACCGTCGGCGTGATCGTCGCGATGGACACCTTCGGCCCGGTCAGCGACAACGCCCAGGGAATCGCCGAGATGTCCGGCGACGTCGAGGGCGAGGGCGCGAAGATCCTCACCGAGTTGGACGCCGTCGGCAACACCACCAAGGCGATCACCAAGGGCATCGCGATCGCGACGGCGGTGCTTGCCGCGACCGCGCTGTTCGGGTCCTACACGGACGCGATCGGCGTCGCGCTGGCCGATGTAGCCGGTCACCTCAGCGCCTCCGAGTTCTTCGTCTACGCGCCGAACGTGCTGGTGGGCGTGATCATCGGGGCGTCCGTGGTGTTCCTTTTCTCGGGCCTGGCGATCAACGCGGTGTCCCGCGCGGCCGGCGCCGTGGTCTACGAGGTGCGGCGGCAGTTCCGGGACAAGCCCGGGATCATGGACGGCTCGGAACGCCCCGAGTACGGCAAGGTCGTCGACATCTGCACCCGTGACTCGCTGCGCGAGCTGGCCACCCCTGGTCTGCTCGCGGTGCTGGCGCCGATCGCGGTCGGCTTCGGCCTGGGCGTCGGCCCGCTGGCGGGCTATCTCGCCGGTGCCATTGCCACCGGCACCCTGATGGCCATCTTCCTGGCCAACTCCGGTGGTGCCTGGGACAACGCGAAGAAGCTGGTCGAGGACGGCTACCACGGCGGCAAGGGCTCCGAGGCCCACTCCGCGACGGTCATCGGCGACACCGTCGGCGACCCGTTCAAGGACACCGCCGGTCCGGCGATCAACCCGCTGCTGAAGGTGATGAACCTGGTGTCGGTGCTGATCGCGCCGGCCGTGGTGACGTTCAGCGTGGGCGCGGGCGCGAACCAGGCGGTGGGGATCGGCATCGCGATCGTCGCGACCGCGGTGATCATCACCGCGGTCGTGGTCTCCAAGCGCCGCTCCACGGCGATCGCGGAGTCATCCCCGTCCGACGACAAGGCGGTCAACGGCGCGCCCTGACGCCGCGCCGATCGAGAAGGGCGCTGCCCCCGCGGGGGCAGCGCCCTTTCCGTGAGCTGGGTTTTCGGCGGGTAGCCGACCCCGGCTTCCGGCGTGCGGCGGCCGGTGGGGGAGAGTCGGGCGGCACGCCGAAGGCAACTCCGAACATTGCGAGGAGTGCGCATGAAGATCCGTTCGACGTCCATCGCGGTGCTGGCGGCCGTTCCGCTGGCGCTCGCCGGGTGCGCGGCAGGCCCCGCCCCGGCGCCGCCCCCGAAGGCCGCCGCCCCGAGCCCGGAGGGGGTTGCGTGGGTGGGCCGGATGTGCGGTCTGGTGGGCGGCTTCTCCGCTTCCCAGAAGCAGCTCCCGCCCGTGGACAAGACGAATACGGCCACGCTCAAGAAAACGGTGATCGAACGAATCGACTCGGCGGTGGGTTCCGCCGATGGCACCATCCAGGGCCTGAAGGGCCTGGGCCCGTCGCCGATCGCGGGCGCGGACCAGGTCAACGAGGGTTTCCAGCAGGGCTTCACGCAGGTCCGCGACCTCCTGCAGGGGGCGGGCGACAAGGCGAAGCAGATCGACCCGACCAACGAACAGCGGTTCCAGGAGGGCATGACCGGCCTGCAGCAGGAGCTGCAGAAGGGCCAGCAGCTGAACCTCCAGGACAAGCTGGAGCAGCTGGACCACAACGAGGAGCTCAAGACCGCCGCCGAGCAGGCGCCGGATTGCAAGCAGTTCTTCGCCCAGCCCCAGCAGCAACCCCCGGGCTGAGACCGGCCGCTGGGCTGGTTGGGTGCAGCGAACGGCCTGTTCACCTCGACTCGTGAAGCGAACGGGCCGTTCGCTGCAACTCGCAACCCCGATGCCGAGCCAGTTCGGCGGTGAACAAACCCGCTGACAGTTTCAATTCAAACTGCGGTAGAGCCTCGCGCATACGGATGGATGTGCTGGCCAAAGTCGAACTACCGTTCTAGCATGCGGGCCGTGGACCAGCTGTCCTTCTACTCGGCCGAGGCGCGGCAGCCAGACGTCGCCGACCTCGCGGGCATGCTGTGCGGCCCCGGGCAGGCGGTCGGCTTCGGCCGCGGCACCGCGGCCCGGCTGTCCGTGGTGGTCGACGCCGAATGGCGCGCCCGCTCCCTGGTCGCGGCCTGCGCCGAACGCGGCGTGGAAGCCGAGCTCGGCCGCTCCGATGAGGGCCGACCGCTGATCCGCACCGCCTTCCGTTCGGACCTCACCGGCCTCGCCGCGCGCTGGCTGCGCGGCGCCGTGAAATCCGTCCCGCCGGACTTCGTCCCGGACGGCGCTGCCCTCCGGATCTGGGCGCTGACCGCTGGCTACGGCGAGCCCACCGGCTACCGCCTCGGGCTCGATCCGCACGCGCCCGACACGCACGCGCCGCTGGCCGCGGCGCTGCTCGGCTGCGGCCTCCCGGCCAAGCCGGTCGGCCCGCGTGCCGGTGGCCCTGCGCTGCGCGTCGCCGGTCGTCGCCGGTTGGCCCGCCTCGCCGAGCTCGTCGGCCCAACTCCCGATGGTGCGATCGAGCGAACGTGGCCCCTGGTGTCCTGACCGGGTTGACGCACATCACGCCAGGTCACGCAACGGAACACCGGAGTCACCCGATACGTTCGTACAAGAAGATGTTGACGAGTCTTAGCGTGTTATGTGCAACCCTGTGCCTTCCCTGCGCGCTGCGAACTAGCGCACAAGGGGCACACTGAGGAACTTGTTGGGTAGCACCGGGTGCAGCGGAAGCCTCCGGAAGAAGAGAGCAGGTAAGCGTGGCTGGGTCGACACGGACGAAGAAGGCCGGCGGGAGGGCTTCGGGGTCCCCCAACGGGGCTGGCTCCGCGAGCCGGCGCTTGGTGATCGTCGAGTCGCCGGCGAAAGCCAAGAAGATCGCCTCCTACCTGGGCTCGAACTTCATCGTCGAGTCTTCTCGCGGGCACATCCGGGACCTGCCGAAGAACGCCAAGGACGTGCCCGAGAAGTACAAGGGGCAGGCGTGGGCCCGGCTGGGCGTCGACGTCGACAACGACTTCGAGCCGCTGTACCTGGTGAGCTCGGACAAGAAGTCGACGGTCACCGAGCTGAAGGACGCGCTCAAGCAGGTCGACGAGCTCTACCTCGCGACGGACGGTGACCGCGAGGGCGAGGCGATCGCCTGGCACCTGCTGGAGACGCTGAAGCCGAAGGTGCCGGTTCGCCGGATGGTGTTCCACGAGATCACCGAGTCGGCGATCCAGGCGGCCGCCGCCAACCCGCGCGACCTGGACCACGACCTGGTGGACGCGCAGGAGACCCGCCGCATCCTGGACCGGCTGTACGGCTACGAGGTCAGCCCGGTGCTGTGGAAGAAGGTCATGCCGAAGCTGTCGGCGGGCCGCGTGCAGTCGGTGGCGACCCGGATCGTGGTCGAGCGGGAGCGCGAGCGGATCAGGTTCGTCCCGGCCGAGTACTGGGACATCTCCGCGACGATGGATGCCGGCCCGGACGCCTCGCCGCGGCGCTTCGGCGCACGCCTGGTGAACGTGGACGGCGCGAAGTTGGCCACCGGCCGCGACTTCGGCCCGGACGGGCGGCTCAAGAACCCCGACACGCGGGTGCTGACCGAGCAGGAGGCCCGCAGCCTCGCCGCCGCGCTCACCGACGCGCAGCTGCACGTGTCCAGCGTCGAGGAGAAGCCGTACACGCGGAAGCCGTACGCGCCGTTCATGACCTCCACGCTGCAGCAGGAAGCCAGCCGAAAGCTGCGTTTCTCGGCCGACCGGACGATGCGCACGGCGCAGCGGTTGTACGAGAACGGTTACATCACGTACATGCGGACCGACTCGACGACGCTGTCCGAGACGGCGATCACGGCGGCGCGCAACCAGGCCCGCGACCTGTACGGCGAGCAGTACCTGCCGCCGCAGCCGCGCCAGTACAACCGCAAGGTCAAGAACGCCCAGGAGGCGCACGAGGCGATCCGCCCGGCGGGCGAGAGCTTCCGCACTCCGGGCGAGGTCGCGGCCGAGCTGCGTAACGACGTCGACGGCTACAAGCTCTACGAGCTGATCTGGCAGCGGACCATCGCCTCCCAGATGGCCGACGCGAAGGGCACCACGCTGTCGGTGCGCATCACCGGCACCGCCTCCAGCGGCGAGGAGTGCACCTTCGCCGCATCCGGCCGCACGATCACCTTCGCCGGATTCCTGAAGGCCTACGTCGAGGCGGTCGACTCGGAGGCCGGTGGGGTCGCCGACGACGCCGAGTCGCGGCTGCCACAGCTGGTGCAGGACCAGTCGGTCACCGCGCCGGAGCTGTCGCCGGACGGGCATACCACCAACCCGCCGCCGCGCTTCACCGAAGCCAGCCTGGTCAAGACGCTGGAAGAGCTGGGCATCGGCCGCCCGTCGACCTACGCGTCGATCATCAGCACCGTGCAGGAGCGCGGCTACGTGTGGAAGAAGGGCTCCGCCCTGGTCCCGTCGTGGATCGCCTTCGCCGTGGTCGGCCTGCTGGAGAAGCACTTCGGCCGGCTGGTGGACTACGACTTCACGGCCGCGCTGGAGGACGAACTGGACCGCATCGCCGAGGGGCGCCAGCAGCGCACCCGATGGCTGTCCGGGTTCTACTTCGGCGGCGACATCGGCCCGGAGGACTCGATCGGCCGGGCCGGCGGGCTGAAGAAGCTGGTCGGTTCCGGGGTCGAGGAGATCGATCCACGGGAGATCAACTCCATCCCGATGTTCAACGACGACGAGGACCGCACCGTCTACGTGCGGGTCGGCCGCTACGGCCCTTACCTGGAGCGGATGCTGGGCGACGGCTCGTCGCAGCGCGCGAACCTGCCGGACGACCTGCCGCCGGACGAGCTCACCGTGGAGATCGCGGAGAAGCTGTTCGCGACCCCGATGGAGGGCCGCAGCCTCGGCACCGACCCGGAGTCGGGGAACGAGGTGGTCGCGAAGGAAGGCCGGTTCGGGCCGTACGTCACCGAGATCCTGCCCGAGGGCAGCAAGGGCAAGCCCCGCACTGGCAGCCTGTTCAAGCACATGTCGCTGGACACCGTGAGGCTCGACGACGCGCTGAAGCTGCTGTCGCTGCCGCGCGTGGTGGGCAAGGACCCGGAGTCCGGCAACGAGATCACGGCGCAGAACGGCCGCTACGGCCCGTACCTGAAGAAGGGCACGGACTCGCGCTCGCTGGAGACCGAGGACCAGATCTTCTCGATCACGCTGGAGGAGGCGCTCAAGATCTACGAGCAGCCGAAGCAGCGGGGTCGGCGGGCGGCCGCGGCGCCGCTGCGGGAGCTCGGCGAGGCGCCGGACACCGGCAAGCCGCTGGTGATCAAGGATGGCCGGTTCGGTCCGTACGTCACGGACGGCGAGACCAACGCGTCGCTGCGCAAGGGCGATGACGTCGAGTCGTTGACCATGGACCGCGCGGTGGAACTGCTCGCGGAGCGGCGCGCCAAGGCCCCGGCGAAGAAGAAGGCGCCAGCCAAGAAGACCACCGCGGCGAAGAGCACGGCGGCGAAGAGCACGGCGGCGAAGAGCACGGCGGCGAAGAGCACGGCGGCGAAGAGCACGGCGGCCAAGAAGCGGGCGAGTTCCTCTTCGAAGTCGGCGTGATCCCGCCCTTCAGCTGATCCCGGGGCCGTGAGTCCTTTGGGTTGCCATCGGCATAGGCCGCCCAAAGACTCACGGCCCCGTTGGCGAACTGGCGGCGAGGCCGGTCGGTGCCGCCCCGTACAGTCTGGGTGTCCGCGAAGTACTGGAGGCGACGTGATGCAGACCGACGCTCCGGGGCAGCCGAAGACCGGCGTGTGGGCGGAGGTCGTCGGACAGCCCGACGCGGTGCAGACGCTGTTCGCCGCAGTGCGCGCCGCCCACCTCCTGGCGCGGGGTGAGCCGGTCCCGCCGGGATCGATGACGCACGCGTGGCTGTTCACCGGGCCGCCCGGATCGGGCCGCTCTACCGCCGCCCGGGCCTTCGCCGCGGCACTGCAGTGCTCGGACCCCGAGCAGCCGGGCTGCGGGCACTGCTCGGCGTGCCGGACGGTGCTGCACGGCACCCACGCGGACGTTCGGCTGGTGGTGCCGGAAGGCCTGTCGATCTCGGTTGCGGAGATGCGGGCGCTCGTGCAGGCCGCGGCGCGGCGGCCGACCACCGGCCAGTGGCGCATCGTGCTGATCGAAGACTCCGACCGGCTCACGGAAGGCGCCGCGAACGCCCTGCTCAAGGCGGTGGAGGAGCCGCCGCCGAGGACCGTGTTCCTGCTGTGCGCGCCGTCTGACCACCCGGAGGACGTGTCCGTCACGATCCGCTCCCGCTGCCGCGTCGTGCAGTTGCGCACGCCGTTGTCCGGCGCGATCGCCGAGGTGCTGCACGAGCGCGATGGAGTGGACGCGGAGCTCGCGCAGTGGGCGGCTTCGGTGTGTGGCGGCCACATCGGCCGGGCGCGGCGGCTGGCGACCGACGAGGAGGTGCGGGAGCGGCGCGAGTCGGTGTTGCGCATTCCGCTGGGGCTGCGCCGGTTCTCGGACGTGTTCACGGCGGCCACCGGGCTGGTGAAGCTGGCCGAGACGGAAGCGGTCACCGCGAACGAGGACCGCAACGAGGCCGAGAAGGAAGAGCTGAAGACCGCGATGGGCGCGGGCGGCACGGGCAAGGGCACGGCGGCGGCCACCCGCGGCGCGAACGCGGCGCTGAAGGAACTGGAGAAGCGCCAGAAGTCGCGCGCCACGCGCTCCCAGCGGGACGCGCTGGACCTGGCGTTGGTCGACCTGGCGGGTTTCTACCGGGACGTGCTGGTGACCCGCGCGGGCTCGACCGCCCCGCTGAACCACCCGGACTTCGAACGTTCGGTGGCGAAGGGGGCGGCGGAGTGGACGTCGGAGTCGGCGCTGCGCCGCCTCGACGCGGTCCTGGAGTGCCGCGAAGCCCTGACGCAGAACGTGAAGCCCATCATCGCGGTGGAAGCAATGCTAGCCGTCCTCTACACCGGATGACTCCACAGTGGACACGGATGTGTTCAGGCCGGTGAGGGTCCTTGAGTCTTTTGGGCGCTGTAGAGCCTGTTCGGAAACTCGTTTCGCGTAGTGGTGCGCCGTCGCTGGCTGGTCTCTAGCGAACGGCCTGTCCGCTTCGATAGGTGAAGTGAACGGTCCGTTCGTCGAACAACCGGACGCTGGCGACCTGGAACGTCGAGGTCGACTGCACGGCTTTGCCGGTCTGCCCGGGAGCGGAAAGCGAGCTGCACGTTGGAATGCGCGTGGACGGCGTCCGGCACATGCTGCAGCGAGCCCGACGGTGGGGCACGCGCTGAAGCGGCGGACTGCCCGCATCCGAGAACCTCCCGGTCACGTGTTAAGCATCACTGTGGATCCAACGAGTCGAAGGTGACGAGGTGGCGAAGGAAGTCGTCGCAGTGCGTCGGCCGAAGGTGGGGTCTTCCCGGAGTCAATCCCGGCCACCAGCGAAGACAAGCGCCGATCGGGCCAGCGCCAAGCAGTGGGGCCGTGAACGACGGCGAGGCCCGGCCCGCTACACTTGCTCATGCAACGCCGCCTTAGCTCAGTCGGCTAGAGCGACGCACTCGTAATGCGTAGGTCAAGGGTTCGATTCCCTTAGGCGGCTCGCTGGAAAGACCGCAGGATCACCCAGGTGACCTGCGGTTTTTCTTTTGCCCGAGGTGAGGTGGCGTGACGCAGCTTCCCTGCGAACGGTCTCTGCGTGCCCGATGCGTGCCGATCGGTACCGGTGCGCGTCCGTGGAACCAGCCGGACTGCTGCCTCGGCCGCCTCGCGGGCAACCTGCGGAAGCACGCTCGATGCCGCCGAGCGGTGCGCTCCGGCCGCGGCGGGTCGGGCACCAGGGTAAGGGGCGCCGATCAAGATGAGGAAGGACAGCGCGACCGCGCTCGGCCGGCAGCTCCGCGACGACATCGAGCCGCACCGCCGCCGTTGGTTTCGCCTGGCCAGGGCCCGTGAGTGGTTTAGGGCGTTCTAGCACCCGGAAGCGCTCACGGGCCCTCACCTGCGGGAACGCCGCCCTGGTTGCATGACAGCCGGTCATGCCATGCGCAAGTGTTGGCTGACGGATCGGGGTGGGTTGATGGATAGCGAGGACTTGCTGGCGTTCCTCGGCGCCGTGGGCCATGCGCAGCGCCGGCGCGTCATCGCCGAGCTCGCCGACGGGCGGTTGTACGTCAGCGAGCTCCACCGCCACGCTCTACCTGGCCGCCGACGCGATCTTCTTCTCGCTGGCCACCGGCACGATCACCGTCGTGCTGGTCGCGTGGCCAGATGGTGCTGGAAGACACCGCCGGGCAGACCGTCCGTCTCCCCGACTACCAGGGCAAGCCTTCGCGGCGATCCCGAAGCCCTCACCCTGTCCCCGCGCGACTGGGAAGACTCGTGAGCGGCGCTGCCGGTAAGAACCGGAACGGCCACTCACGACGGTCAGCCGGAGACTGCTCGCAGGCCGCCGGGGTGGCGCCCGTCGAGGCGGTCCAGCGCTGCCGCGGTCGAGTCGTCGGCGGGCAGGTAGATGATCAGGCGCTGGTCGTCGGTGCCCGAAACCTCCAGGACCTCGAAACCCAGCCGCAGCTCGCCGACCTCAGGATGCACCCAGCGCTCCACTCCGGTGCGCTCCGGAACGACCTGCTGTGCCTCGAACCGGCTGGTGAACGGGGCTCCGGCGGCGGCGCTCAGCTCCTCGACGAGGCCCGCGGAATGCGGGTCGTCGCAGTGGAAACCGAGCTTGAGGAAGTTGACCTGGGCGTCGGCGATGCGTGCCCACTCGGGGTGCGCAGTGCGCGCGCGGTCGTCCGTGAACACGAAGCGCACCAGGTTGGGCCGCTCGGCGTCCAGGACCCCGACCGGGCCCGCCAGTCGCTGGTAGCCGTCCGTGCGGGCGAGGACGTCGCCGATCCGGTTGACCACCAGCGCCGGACTCGGCTCGAGCCGCTGGAGGATCGCCTGCACACCTTCGCGAACCGTCCGCACCGGCGGCTCGGCGACCCGCGGGCACAGCGCGCTCGGCTTGTTCGTGCCCAGGATCAGCCACAACTGCGCGCGCTCCTCGGAGGACAGCCGCAGAGCGTCGACGAGGGCACCCAGCACCTCGGAGGACGGGTGGCGGTCCCGGCCCTGCTCCAGCCGGGTGAGGTATTCGACGCTGATCCCGGCGAGCATCGCCAGCTCCGTGCGCCGCAGCCCGGGCGTGCGCCGTCGCGGTCCGGTGGGCAGCCCCACCTCGGTGGGCGTGATGGCTTCCCGACGGGCGCGCAGGAAGGCCCCGAATTCGTTGTCGCGCACGACAGGAACTTACCTGCTGGGGACGCGCTTGTGGGTGGCCCTGCGAGGGCCAGCCTCAGCGCGGTCTCCCTCCGGTGCGGCGTAACCGCGAGGTTGGTGCCATGACCACTGAAACGACCGCACTCCAGCTGACCGCCGGCCGCTGGGCCCTCGACCCGTTCCACTCCTCGGTTGGCTTCTCGATCCGGCACCTGGGAGTGTCGAAGGTGCGGGGCCGCTTCGCCGAGGTCGACGCCGAACTCGTGGTGGGCGAGACCCTCGACGACAGCACGATCACCGCCACCGTCGCCATCGCGTCCATCGACACCGGAAACGCCGACCGCGACGCGCACGTCCTCGCCCCGGACCTGCTCGACGCCGAGAAGCGCCCGACCATGACCTTCCGCTCGACCCGGCTGCGCGGCGAAGGCGAGGACTGGTCCCTCGAAGGCGAGCTGACCATCGGAGAGGTGACCAAGCCGATCACCTTCGAGGTCGAGTTCGGCGGGGTCGGGGACGTCTTCGACGGAAGCCGCCACGCCGGCTTCGAGGCGACGGGCGAGATCCGCCGAAGCGATTACGGCATCAACTTCGGCGCGGGTGAAGCCCTGCTCGGCAACGTGGTGAAGATCCAGCTCGACGTCCAGTTCGTCGAACCGAAGTGACGAGGTCGCGGGGCCGTGAGCCCTTTGGGTTGCTGTCTCAGCCTCTTGCTATAGCAGCCCGAAAGCGCTCACGGTCCCGTTGCCGCGTCAGACGTTCTTCAGGGCTTGGGCGAAGTCGGCGATCGGGCGCTCGATCCGGCGAGCGCGCCGTGCGGCCTCGCCGTCATCCTGAGAACCCTTCCGCCGGTTTGGAAGCACTCGATCGATGGCTGGTGAGGGCCATCCGTGACTTAGCAAGAGGGCACGGGCGCCCCTCGCTCTTGGTCTGATCGGGTGATTACCGGTCGAGTGGTGTGCGGATCAGGGAGGTGACATCGGCGGCTCGGCCGCGTCCGACACCCTCCGTGATGGCTGGAAAGGGTTTCGGGTTCGGCCCACGCGCGGTTCACTGAGAATCGTGACCACTGTGGACCGTGCGTGTCCGTGGCGGACCTCCCGACACCTGTGCGCGGGACGCGGCGAATTGTCGGCACGTCATTCCATTGAGCCAATTCCGAAATGCATTCCCGGTGCGGTTCGGCTGCAATCTTGCCGAACCGCCCAGACGCCGGTTTCGGAATCCCCGGCGTCCGAACGCGGAATTCGGCCCGGCCGTCGCGCGAATAACCGCGGACGGCGGGAGGAGTGGAAACGCGATGGCAATACGACATAATACGGTGATCGCCGGACTGGTCGGACTGGTCGTGGGCAGCGTGCTCGGCGCCGCTGGTGCCCTGGCCGCCCCGGCTGTGCAGGATGACCAATCGAAACCCCCGGCGATCGGCCTGAGATTCGCCGCTGGCCTCGCCGCGAAGCTGCCCACCAAGTCCGATCCACCTGCTGCTCCGGTAGCTGACTGGGTGTCGCCGGCGGATGGCGAGATCAGCAGCGGCTTCGGTGGGCGCTGGGGCGAGATGCACAACGGTGTCGACATCGCCAACGACATCGGCACCCCGATCCGAGCGGCGTCGGAGGGTATCGTCATAGATTCCGGTCCGGCGAGCGGTTATGGCATGTGGATCAGAATTGCGCACCGCGCCGACGTCGTTTCGATTTACGGGCACATCGACGAGGACTTCGTCTCGGTCGGACAACAGGTTCGGGCCGGGCAGTTGATCGCGACGATGGGCGATCGCGGCGAATCGACCGGGCCACACTTGCACTTCCAGATCGAGGTGGCCGGGCGGCCGGTGGATCCGGAGGAGCTCTACCGCGACGCGAACGCCGAGTTGACGGATCGGTAAGCCTTTCGTGCGTTCTCGACGGCGTGTCGACGCCCGATTGGTGGACCCGGTTGACCCGTCCGCGGGCGGCGCTGCCAGAGTGGCAGACCCCCGGAAACCGCCAAACGATGTCCGGCGTGCACCACTGGCTGTTATCACTGCCCGTTATCGAACGTGAGCGGCGTGCGAACCCAGCAGCGATCACCCGGCGTATCCGGGGTGGACCGATCGGCCGAGCAGATCATCACCCTCCCGGCCGATTGTCGTGGTGCTCCGGGAGCTACTTCGATCGCATTAACGCGCCTGGAAGGATTCGATGTGATGGAGCGAGTGGATGCGGCCGGGATCGTCGGCGGTGGAGTGCTTGCCGGGGATCGCCAGCCGCCGGACTGGGAACGCCGGATCGCCGAGCGGTCTGAGCAGCACTACCGCGCGCGGTTGGTGCAGCGGCTCCTGGTTGCCTGGGCGGTGCCGGGCAACCTGTTGCTGATCGGCTCCGCCGCGATGGCGTTGTCGTTATGGGTGTCCGCGATACCGGCGGGGGTGGTTTTCGCCCTGGCCGTGGCATCGATGGCCCTGTCGGGGAGGTTCGTCTACCAGCAGCACTTTAAGGTTCGCGCGGTGGAGTCAGAACTGCGCGCGCTCGAATGCGCGTACCGCGAGAACATGCTGGATGAACTGGGGTCCGGGGATTTGCTGGGTTTGCACAAGCGCTACCGGGCGCAGCTGCCGGATCTCGTCGAGCGCTACCGGGGCGAGGCCCGGCGGGACCGCTCGAAGGACAACGTCCTGCAGGCGGTGGTCATCGGCGGCTCGATCATCGCCGCGACGGTGACGGCGGTATCGGTGTCCGTTGTGGACGTTCGGGGGGTCGCGGTGGCGTTGTGCCTGGTCGTCGCGGTGGCCGCGGCGTTCGCCGGGCACGCCAAATACCGGTACCGGGCGGTCGCGTGCCAGCAGGCCGCCGACGCGTTGGACCGCGAGTACGAGTCGGTGGAGCTGCGGGTCGGTCGGTACCGCCGGTTCGACAGCGAGCACGAGGCCTATGCGGAATTCGCCGACGCGGTCGAGTCGCTGCGAGCCGAACAGGTGCGCCGCTTGCCCTCAACCGCAGCGGACGGGATCGGTCAGTAATCACTCCCATGTCGCGCTTCACGAAAGCGTGGAGAAATAGGCGGATAACGATCACTGAATGTCTACATTTCCCACTTATGTGATCGCTGAATGGTGGTGAGTGATCCTTCCGTAATCTCCGGCGCGGCGCACAGGAATCGGCCTGTGCAGAGAGGAGCAATGCGATGAAGCGCACCCTTACCGCAGCGGCCGTTGTGTTGGTCGGCGGCGCTGGCGCGGTCGGCTTCGCCGCTACCGCGAACGCGGCCGAGACCCCGCAGCTGCCCGCTCAGCTGCCCACCGACAACAACCTCGCGCAGACCACGTACCACGTCGCGGGCACGCTGGCCTCCGCGCAGCAGACCGTGGGCGACGTCGTCCCGGTCGAGAAGCAGCTAACCGGGCGCAGCAACGCCGGTGGCCCGCTCGACGGCGTGCTTGGCGGCGTCGGCGTGCTCGGCGACAGCAACCCGGTCACGGGCCTGCTCGGCGGTGTGACCGGCAGCCGGAGCCTCGACACCGCCGCGCTGCCGGTGGGCGACGTCGTCCCCGCCTTGGCGGTCAGCCCGGTCGCCAGGCAGGGCGGCCCGGTCGACGAGCTGCCGGCTGGCCTGGGCTCGGTGCTGGACAGCACAAAGGCGGGCGTGCCGCAGACCAAGCCCGCGCAGCTGCCGCCCACGCCGCAGGAGGTCAACCTGGTGGGCGAGACGGTGCACGGCGTGGTGGCCGGCTCCCCGGTCGGTTCGACGCTGCCGGCGGCGAGAAGCGGCAGCGCGCTCGGCGGCGTCGCTGGTCCGGCGAGCCCGCTGGACGGCGTGACCGATACCCTCCCGCTCGGCAAGGTCGCCCCGGACACGACACTGGACAAGGTCAACGACGTGGCCAGCCACGGCCCGCTCGGTGGCGCCAACCAGCTCGGCGGCTGAGCGGGGCCCGGCGGCCCTCCACGTCGAACAGAACGACGCCGGAAGCGACGGCCCGGCAACACGGTCGACCCGGCGCAGCTCACCCCGCTGGAGCGGCGGGCTTCCTCCGCCGACGGCGCCCCCGAACGGACTCGATGGCCCCCGCCGGAACCGGCAGGGGCCATCACCGCGTAGGCCCCGGTTGCAGCTGATCAGCCGCCGTGAGTGCTTTTCGGTGCTGCGGTGACTGCTGCCACACTCGTTGTGCGCGGCGCTGCGGCTGGCGGCACCTCAAACGCCGCCTGGACTGGGATCCCCAATTCGCGCATGACCAGATACGCGGCTTCGGGGTTTCAAAGACAAGAGCCCGCCCTACCGCATCTTGGCCGGTCGCTTCCAAAGCGCCCGCTATGGCCCCAACAGCGCTCACGGGCGTTGACCAGCGGGAACGGGGCTGCAGGGAGGGAAGGAGCCGCCCCGGGGGAGGGTTGGGTGCCAATTTCGCGAGAAATTGACGTTCACCCAGGTGACGGTCAATTTCTCGCGAAATTGGCACCACCTGCACGAACGCGCCGCGGCGATCACGAAGCGCGACGATGCCGCGTCACCCGGGGTGGTGGCGATTTCGCGCGAAATCGCCGCCCGGCCCGCGTCCAGAAGTCGATTCCGTCGTTGCCGGTGGCGTGCCCGAGCCGGGCGATCGCCCGGCTCACCGGTCCAGTTCGACGGTGCCCGCGGAGCCGTGGACGGTTATCCGCTGGCCGTCGGTGATTCGGGTCGTGGCTTCCGGAACTCCCACCACGGCGGGGATTCCGTACTCCCGGGCCACCGTCGCTCCGTGCGAGTTCGGCCCGCCCATCTCCATCACCAGGCCGCCCGCGGTCAGGAACAGCGGCGTCCAGCCGGGATCCGTGGACGGCGTCACCAAGATCTCGCCTGGGGCGAGCCGCGCGCGGACCGGGTCGTGCACCACTCGCGCCGTCCCGGTCACGGTGCCCGCCGAAGCCGATGTCCCGATCAGCTGACCGTCGACCGCCGCCGTGGGCAGCGTCGCCTCGGGTTCGGTGCCGTCCGAGAGCAGCACGCGCGGCGGGTGCCGGCGCCGCAGTTCGCGTTCGTGGGTTTCTCGGCGCTTTGCCACCAGATTGCGGTGGTCGGCGCCTGAGACCGCCTCGGCGAGCTCGTCGTAGTCGAGGAAGAACACGTCCTCCGCGCGCTCCAGGCCACCGGTGCAGGCGAGTTCTCGGCCGACGGCCAGCAGGTGCTTGCGGGCGTTCGCGATCGTGAGCACGATGCAGTACTTCGGCATTTCGCGGAGCCCGGCGAGCTGCCGCACCCTGTCCATCGCGAAGCCGACGACCCGAGCTCGCAGCGGGTTCTTGAGCCGGGACACGATCTCGGCGGCCATCCGCTCCGCGTCGGCCACCCCGCGCCGGTACTGCTCGTCTGCGTCGTGGCCGCTTTCGCCGGTCTGCACGTAGTTCGCGACGAGCCCGAGCACGTGCGCCGGGGCCTCGGACCAGCGCGGGATCCCGATGTCGATCTCCGCCACCGTCCGATGCCCGTAGCGCTCGAAGAACGCATCGAGTCCATTTTGGACTTCTACCGGCAGCTTCCGGTCCTGGTAGCGCTCGGCGAGCTCGTCGATGGAGGATCCGGCGAACAGCCGGGCGGTTTCGGGGTCCCGGCTGGCGAGCTGCGCGATCCCCCAAAGCTCCAGGTCCATCTCGGTGGTGACGTTGTGCGGGATACCGCGCAGCACGATCTGCACTTCTTCGAAGCTGGCGGCCTTGCCCGCCAGCTTCGGGAGCAGTCGGCTGAGGACGACGGCGGGCAGCATCCTCGGCGGGATCTGCGCGATTCGCGGGACCGCGATCTCCGCGACGCTCCGCCGCGCCGCGGCCAGCCGCTCCCGCGCGGACGACGGCTCGGGGCCGGCCAGCTCCGCCCGGATTTCCCGTGCCAAGCCGAAGATCCGCTCGCGAGCGCGCTTGGGGTCGCGCAGCGTGCGCACCGCCTCGATCGGCGCCTTGGTGCGCGCGAAGATCCCGGCGAGCCGGCGAAGCAGCGGCCACGGCACCTTCGGGCCCAGTGGCAGGCGCGGGTCGTCGAGCAGCGACTCGAAGACCTTTCCGGTGCGGGCTTCGGCCATCGCGAACACCTTGGGTGCCACGGCGCGGCCGATCTTGTTCCGGGTCATGCCGGTGATGTCGGCGAACAGCCAACCGTCGGCCTGCCGCCACAGCTTCGGCCGCGGTCCGTCGGTCGGGATGCCTAGGTTGCGCATGAGGTTGTTGAACATCAGCGCCAGCGTCGCGGCGCCCATCGGCGTGATCGGCCGGTAGACGCCCTGCGCGACGTTGATCGACAGGTAGACGTGCAGGCCGCCGTGCGGTTCGGCGGGCAGCGGGAACAGCGTGGTGATCGGCCGCGACTGGGTCAGCCACGGGGTGCCGTCGCCATCGATGGCCCACTCGATGTCCTGCGGCGCGCCGCAGTGCCGCGCCACTTCCGAACCCAGCGCGGCGAGCGCGCGGGCCTGATCGTCCGTTATCGAAGGCTGATCGCCCTGCTGCGCAACGGTTTCCGTGCCGCCGCCGGGTTTCGGGTGGACGCTGGTGGGCTTGTCCCCGAGCCGCCGCGCGGTGATCCGGCCGGACTCCACTGCGAAGTGGTCCGGGGTGACCGCGCCGGACACCACCGATTCGCCGAGTCCGGTGTTCGCGTCGATCACGGTCTCGGTTCGCCGCCCGGTGACCGGGTTCGCGGTGAACAGCACGCCGGCCGCCGTCGCGTCGACCATGCGCTGTACGACCACCGCCAGCCGCACCGCTCGGTGGTCGATGTCGTTGGCCGCCCGGTAGGCCACCGCCCGGTCCGTCCACAGTGAACTCCAGCAGCGGCGCACGGCGTCCAGTAGCGCAGCCTCGCCGATGACGTTCAGGTAGGTGTCCTGCTGGCCGGCGAAGCTGGCGTGCGGTAGGTCCTCGGCGGTCGCGGACGAACGCACCGCCACCGGGGCGTCCGGGCCGAGTTCGGCGTAGGCGGCGGTGATCGCGGCAGCCAGCTCGGCGGGGATTTCGGCGCCGGCGAGCCGGGAGCGGATCTCGGCTGCTGCCCCAGGCAACCGGTCGATCAGGTCGCCGGTGAGTTCGCGGCAGACCTCGTCGTAGGCGAGCGTGCTGATGCAGAAGCCGGGTGGCACCCGGAATCCCGCCGCCGACAGCTCGCCCAGGTTGGCGGCCTTGCCGCCGGCCAGTTCGCCGTCGCTCGCGCGGATCTCGCCGAGGTCGAGCAGAACCTGGGTCTCCAACGTGCTCAAGGCCAACCTCCCCGCGCCGGTGCAAGCAAGGTAGCGCGGAATGGGCCAAAAAATCAACAGTCGTTGAATTTATGTTGGGCCATTGGGGTGATCCCGGCGATCGCCGCATCACGTGCCGGGCGGAGCGCCATTCCTCTCCCACGAGGAGGGAGCGGGATGCATTGGTGGATGGTGCCGTTGGCGACGTTGTCCGGCCTGGTCGTGCTGGCCCCGGCGATCTGCAGGCACCTGCGCCGGCGGCGGGTGGTGGCGCGGGTGCGGGCCGAGCTGGCCTGGTTCTACCAACCGCGATCGCCGCGCGAGCGGTTCGCGCCGAGCGGGAAGCACGCCTCGACGACCCCGGTCGTCGTGCTGCGCCAGTCCGACGGCACTGTCTTGGCGATGCCCAGATCGTCGGGTGCGCGTCGGCGCTGACGTGGCCCAAGGCGCCGGAAACGAAGTTGCCTCGCATTTGTCCGCAGGTCATAGTTGTCCCGCCAACTAGTTGAGTGCTGCAAGCAAATTGCTGGGGATGTTCGTGCCGCAGCGCTCCGGCCGGACTCGCCCGCCGGCGCATCACGAGGAGCACCCCCCTGAAGGGAAAACCATGTCGGAAACGGCTGTGCCACCTGCGCAGACCGCCGGATTCGCGCTGAGCCACCGGCAGATCCTGACCGTGCTCACCGGCCTGATGCTGGGCATGTTCCTGGGCGCGCTCGACCAGACGATCGTCGGCTCGGCGATCCGCGTCATCGCCGACCAGTTGCACGGGCAGACCGCGCAAGCCTGGGTCACCACCGCATACCTGATCACGGCGACCATCACCACGCCGCTGTACGGCAAGCTCTCCGACATCTACGGCCGCAGACCGCTGTACCTGACCGCGATCTCGCTGTTTCTGGTCGGTTCGCTGCTGTGCGGGCTGGCGAACTCGATCTACGAGCTCGCCGCGTTCCGCGCCATCCAGGGCCTCGGCGGCGGCGGCCTGATGTCGCTGGCGCTGACGATCATCGCCGACATGATCCCCGCCCGACAGCGCAGCCGCTACCAGGGCTACTTCATGGCGGTCTTCGGCACCGCCAGCGTGATCGGGCCGGTGATCGGCGGCCTGTTCGCCGGCATGGACAGTTTCCTCGGCATCGACGGCTGGCGCTGGGTGTTCCTGGTGAACCTGCCGGTCGGGCTGGCGGCCCTGGCCGTCGTCGCGAAGGTGCTCAACGTGGCGACCGAACGCGTCCGGCACCGAATCGACTACCTGGGCGCGGCGGCGCTGGTCGTGCTGCTGGTGCCGCTGCTGACCGTCGCCGAGCAGGGCCGCCAGTGGGGTTGGCTGTCGTCGATCTCGCTGGCCATGTACGCCATCGGCGCGGTCGGGGGGCTGCTGTTCGTGTTCGTCGAGAGCCGGATGGGAGCCGAGGCGCTGCTGCCGCTGCGGATGTTCCGGCGGTCGTCGTTCCGGATGGGCAACCTGCTCAACTTCCTGGTCGGCATCGGCATGTTCGGCGGGCTGAGCTCGTTGCCGCTGTACCTGCAGATCGTCAAGGGCCTGAGCCCGACCGAGGCGGGGCTGATGCTGCTGCCGATGACGGCCGGGATCATGGTCGCGACCGGCGTCGTCGGCAAGCTGATCGCCAGGACCGGCCGGCTGAAGGTCTTCCCGATCGTCGGTGCCGCGTTCATGGCCACTTCGCTGTTCTTGTTCAGCCTGATCAGGGTGGACACCTCGCTGGTCCAGGTGGGGCTGACGGCGGTGGTGATGGGCTGCGGGCTGGGCATGCTGATGCAGACCCTGACGCTCGTGGTGCAGACCGGCGCCACCCCGCGCGACATGGGCGTGGCGACGGCGTCGGTGAACCTGTTCCGGCAGACCGGCGGCACAGTCGGCGCGGCGGCGTTCCTGTCGGTGCTGTTCAGCACGGTCGGCGGCCGGATCGCGGATGCTACGCGAGCGGCGTTCGCCACACCGGAGTTCACCGCGGCGCTGCGCGACCCGGAGGTGCTGGCGAACCCGGTGAACCGGTCGTTCGTCGAAGCGCTGCAGCAAGGTGGCGGGGCCGGCCTCGACATCAATGACACGTCGTTCCTGTACGGCCTGGACCCGCGGCTGGCGCGGCCGATCCTGGAGGGCTTCGCCAGTTCGATGGACACGGTGTTCTTTGTCGGCGGCTGCGTGGTCCTGGTCGCCTTCGGCCTCACCTGGCTACTCCGCGACATCCGCCTGGACTGACTTGTCCACAGACTTGTCCACAGACTTGTCCAGTTATCCCCAGGCCTGTGGACAAGTTCACGAAGTGCCTGGTCAGGTCCTGTGAGTGGGGATGCCCAGAAGCGCTCACGGACCCGGTGCTACACAAGTGAAAAGGGCCCTCACCGCATCCAGCGCGGCGAGGGCCCTTTCTCGGGGCGGTGGTTCAGTGCCCCTGTTCCTTGGCCCGCTCGTACGAGCGCTTGATCTCCGCTTCGGCCTCGGTGCGGCCGACCCACGTCGCGCCCTCCACGCTCTTGCCCGGTTCCAGGTCCTTGTACACCTCGAAGAAGTGCTGGATCTCCAGCCTGTAGAACTCGGCGAGGTGGTGGATGTCGCGCAGGTGCTCCTGCCGCGGGTCGTCCGAGGGAACGCAGATGACCTTGTCGTCGCCGCCCTTCTCGTCGCGCATCCGGAACATGCCGATGGCACGCGACTTGATCAGGCAGCCGGGGAACGTCGGCTCCTGGACCAGGACCAGCGCGTCCAACGGGTCGCCGTCCTCGCCGAGGGTGTCCTCGATGAACCCGTAGTCCGCCGGGTACTGGGTAGCGGTGAACAGCGTCCGGTCGAGACGGATTCGCCCCGTCTCGTGGTCCACCTCGTACTTGTTCCGGTTCCCCTTGGGGATCTCGATCGTGACGTCGAAGTCCACGCGGTTCCTCACTCGTCTTGCGTCGGATGCAGCCGCCCGCTCCCGCGTGCGACCACGTCTAGTGTGGACCACGGCAGCTCTCCGGCCCCCACCGCAGTGCGGGAGCTCGCAATCTGGCAGTCTGGCGAACCGTCGAGGAGGAGCACGTGCCCGAACCCCAGAACAGCGGGGGTGAGGTGTCCGAACCCGACGTCCGGGCGTCAACATCGGATAGCGAGAGCCTTACCCGACCCGATGCGTCGTCCCCGGACGGCTCGCCGCCGGACCGGGCCGCCGGAGACCAAGCCGCGGAGACGTCGGAGACCACCCCGCCCCGGACCGGAACAAGCCCGCCGACCGAGGCCGTGACCTCGTCGAACGCCGGGGAATCCGAGGCCGCGGAGGCGAGCGGCGCGCCCCGGGAGCCGGCGGCGCGGGCCGGTGCCGATGAGACCAAGGGCACAGCCGCCGCGGCCGAGCCGCCGGAGGCAGAGGCGGACTCGGCGGGTAAGACCGCGCGGTTGAAGACCGTTGCCGCCGAGGCCGGAGACCCGCCCGCCGATGACCGGTCCGGACAAGGGGCCGGCGCCGAGGACTCCGAAGAAGCCGCGGACTCCGAAGAAGTCGACGAAGCCGCCTCGAAGGCGGATTCCGGCGAGCAGACCGATGGCGAGGTCGACCCCGGCGACAAGTCCGAAGACAAGGCCGATAACGCCGGCAAGGAGGCCGGCGGCGGGAAGGCCGGCGCAGTGGCCGGCGGCGAGCCCGGCGAGAAGGCTGACGAGAACCCGGGCACTGCCGCCGATTCCGGAGTGGAGGCCAGCAGCGCGCACAGCGGCACGGTCGAGGCAGCCGGAGCTGCAGCTGCACCCGAGCGCTCCGAGGACGGAGCGGCGGTCGAGTCCGACGCCGCTGACGGAAATTCCGAAGCGACGGCGGTCCCCGGCGCGGACTCGGGAACGGAAACCGGGGCGGACGCCGGAACGGCGGCTGAATCCGCAGAGGCGACCACTGCCACCGAAAGCTCCGATGCGGCAGCGACTTCCGGCTCCGGCACCGAACCGGCCCCAAAAGAGGATTCCGGCGCCGAACCTGAAGCAGACACCGGCGCGGACGCCGAACCAGAATCGGATTCCGGCGCGGACGCGGAGTCCGCAACGGCAGCCGAGTCCACTGTTTCCGGCCCTGACGCAGGATCGGATTGCGGCGCGGACGCCGAATCTGGAACCGCTGCCGAATCTGGAACCGCTGCCGAAACTGGAACCGCTGCTGGATCCGAGGCCGTAGCCGCCGCTGGGACGAAGCCCGAACAAGTTTCTGCTGATGAGGCCGACGGCACTGGTTCCGAGACAGACGCGGAAGACACCGCTGGAACTGGCGCGAAAGCAGCTGCCGGGCCTGCTGCCGATGCTGGCGCCGAGCCAGCCGACGATGCCGAGGCCAGGACCGAAACGGCCGCTGACTCCGGACTGGCGGGCGCTGGGACCAAGCCGGGAGAAGCTCCCGAGCCAGGAACGGGAACCGGCGACGGTCCTGATTCCACCGCGGAATCCGCTGAACCCGCTGAATCTGCTGAACCCGCTGTTGAGCCGAAGACCGCGGGTGCCGAGTCCGCAACATCGGCCGAGCCTGCTGGGGCAGCCACGGCAGGGGCCGGGGACGAAACGAGCATCGCTGCGAAAGCCGGTACCGAGGCCAGTGCCGGGGCCGCGTCGAGCGAGGAACCCGCTGCTGGGACTTCGCCCGGGGCAGCAGCCGCAGCAGCCGCTGGTGCGGCGCCAGGGACGGCGCGCGGCGAAGAGGAGCCGGAGCGGGACGACTGGCCGACTGGTGACGAGGCGCCGCAGCGGGACGACTGGCCGACTCGCGACGTAGCGCCGGAGCCGGACGATCGGCCTGCCGCGGACGAGGAGCCGGAGGCGGATGACCGGCCGACCGGCGACCAGGAGCGCATCGTCGAGCCGCCGGTCACCGCCGTCGAGCTGACGCAGCAGTTCTCGCCGGTCACCGATGCGACCCCGCCGCCCAGCAACGTCGAGCAGACCCAGCGGATCAGGCGGATCGAGATCGCCGGGCCCGTCGAGTCGCCGCGCATCGACGAGACGCAGCAGATCCCATGGGTCGCCGCCCAGCCCATCGACTCGACGCAGCAGATCGCGAAGGTCCCGGCGGAGAGCGAGGCGGAGAAGACCACCCGGATCGACCTCAAGGGCCTCGAAGCGCTGCGCGCCGCGGACCCGGGGCCTGCGACGCAGCAGATCAAGCCCGTGCCGCCGGTCGCTCCCGCCGAGCAGACGCAGCAGTTCACGCGGCCGGACTTCGACGGCCCGCCGCCGCGCCCCGCGTCCGCCGCGGATTTCGCGGGCCTGACCGCCCCGCATGCCAAGCCGTCCGGCGGTTTTCCGCAGGATTCGGTCGGCCTCACCCCGCCTGCCGCCGCTTCGCCAGCGGATTTCGCGGGCCTGACCGGATCGCGGGCGCAGCCGCAGCGCATCTCGCCGAGCGCCGCGCCCGTGCCGACGTTGGGCGAAGAACCGCCGAAGGCAGAGCCGCCCCATCGCCGTCGCCGGGGGCTGATCGCGGTCGCCGTGATCGTCGTCGCGCTGCTCGGTGCTGGCATCGCGTTCGGCCCGACGCTGGTCGACGCCCTGATGAAAGCGCAGCTCGCCGATCCGCCCGCGCCGGTCCGGCTCAACCCGGTGATCAAGCCGCTCGACCAGAACGCGCCGCTGCCCACGAAGGCGGGCCTCGACGACGCTCTCGCCGGAGCGCTGGGCAACCCTGGTCTGGGCACCTTCGCCGGTGTGGTGCTGGACGCCCAGACCGGACAGGTGCTGCGGCAGCAGAACGCCGGTAAGGAGATGGTCCCGGCGTCCACCGGGAAGCTGCTGGCCATGAGCGCGGCACTGCTCGTCCTGGACCACGACCAGCGGCTCACCACCAAGGTGGTGCGCGGCAGCCAACCGGGCACCGTGGTGCTGGTCGGCGGTGGTGACCTGACGCTGTCCACGCTGCCCGCGAACAAGGAGTCGGTCTACCCGGGGGCCGCCCGGTTCGACGACCTGGTCGCCCAGGCCCGGGCCGCGGCCGGGGGCGACGTGACGTCTGTGCTGGTGGACACCAGCAGGTACACCGGACCAGGCCTCGCCCCGGGCTGGCTGCCGCAGGACGTGGCCGGCGGGATGATGGCGCCGATGGAGCCGGTGATGTTGGACGGGGGCCGGGACGACCCGACCAAGGACTACAGCCCCCGGACCTCGACCCCGGCGGTGGAGGCCGCGCAGCGGCTCGCGGCCGGGCTCGGCGCGACGCAGGTGTCGAAGGGCGTGGCGCCGCCGAACGCGCAGGTCCTCGCCCAGGTGCAGTCGCCGACCGTGCAGGAGATGGTCGACATCGCGATGCAGCACTCGGACAACTTGCTCGCCGAGGCGCTGGCGCGCGAGGTGGCCATCGCCACCGGCAACGACCCGTCGTTCGCGGGCTCGGCCAAGGCAGTGCGCGACGTGCTGGCGCAGCACGGCTTCGATGTCACCGGCACGAGCATGGCCGACGGCAGCGGGTTGTCCCTGGACGACCGGACCACGCCCAAGCTGCTCTCCGCTCTGCTGGCTTCGGCGACCGCCCCGGCCAGCCCGGAGGGCGGGCTGGCACCGCAGTCGGCGAAGCTGCGCGGGCTGCTCACCGGGATGCCGATCGCCGGTGGCAGCGGCAGCCTGAGCGACCGCTACGGCGGGAGCCCCGGCGAGGGCTGGGTGCGGGCGAAGACCGGCACCCTTAACGGCGTCAACAGCCTGGCCGGCACGGTGGTGACGAAGGACGGCAGGCTGCTGGTGTTCGCGTTCATGTCCAACGGCACGAGCCCGGCGGTCGCACGGCCCGCGCTGGACGGCGTGGCCGACGCCCTGCGAGGCTGCGGCTGCCGCTGACCGGGGCACGGCTGTTTCCGCAGGTCAGGCGCCGTGAGCGTTTTCGGGTGCTATAGCGCCCACAACCACTCACGGTCGTTGACCAGCGGAAACGGTGCGCGGCTGCGCAGGTGCGGCCTCGAAAGTGAGGTACCTGCGGGGCTGCGGGCGGGGTACGGTCGGTCGTGTGAACGCCCGACCTTCCACCCTGCCCCCGTCCCCAGACCGGGGCGCCACCGGCGAGCATCGGGCGCTGGACTGGAACATCGCCGTCGCCACCGCGGTCCGGCTGATGAAGCCGGGGCCGGATGTGCCCCGGTCGGAAGCCGAGCAGGCGGTGCGCTCGCTGCGGCGGTTCAGCGTCGAAGCCGAATCCCACGTCCGCGAGCTGACCGGCCTGGGCCAGGGCCTGCCGATCGCCGAGGGGGACGTCGTCGACCGGCCCGCCTGGGTGCGCGGCGCGGCGGACGGCCTCGCCGAACTCACCGACGCCGCACTGTCCACAGCGGACTCGCAGGTGCTGCGGGGAAACGACCTCTTCGGCGGCATCAGCGCGCGCGGCGCGGGGCTGCAGGCCGGGGTGGTGCTCGCCTACCTGGGCGGCAAGGTGCTCGGCCAGTTCGATCCGTACGGCGAATCCGGCGTCGCCGGGCAGCAAGGCCGGTTGCTGCTGGTGGCGCCGAACATCGTCGCGGCGCAGAAGTCCCTCGGAGTGCCCGGCGACGACTTCCGGATGTGGGTGTGCCTGCACGAGTCGACACACCGGCTGCAGTTCAACGCGGTGCCGTGGCTGCGCGAGCACTTCGCGGAGAGCCTGGGCACGCTGCTGGCGGAGATGGAGGGCACGACCGGTGAGCTGCTGACCGGGCTGCCCGCGGTGCTGCGGGAAGCCCGCTCGACCCGCTCCAGCAGCGACTCCAGCCCGGGCATGCTCGGGGTGATCGAGCTGCTGCAGACGCCGAGCCAGCGGGCCGCGCTGGACCGCATCATCGCCATCTCCACGCTGCTGGAAGGCCACGCCGACCACGTGATGGACGCGGTGGGTCCGCGGGTGGTGCCCAGCGTGGCCACCATCCGCCAGCGCTTCACGGAGCGCCGGAAGGGCGGCGGCCTCCTCGACCGAGTGCTGCGCAGCCTGCTCGGGGTGGACGCGAAGATCCGCCAGTACGCGCAGGGCGCGGCGTTCACCCGGCACGTCGTGGACGCCATCGGGATGGCCGGCTTCAACGCGATCTGGACGTCCCCGGACCACCTGCCGACCCGCGCCGAGATCGGCGACCCGGCAGCCTGGATCCGCCGGGTCCACGGCTGACCCGGGTCCACGGGGAGGACGACTTCGATTTCAATGGAAATCGAGGGTCCGATTTCCATTGAAATTGTGGAAGTTGTCCACAGACGTCGGCGTGTCGTGGTGCGACACGCCGACGATCCGCAGTTTCCATTGAAATTGCATGCGGGAGAATGGCGGCGTGCCGCCGCCCGATCCCGCCGTCAGCGCCGTTCGCGGCGCCCTCCGGCGCCTGCTCGGCTCCGCCGAGGCGGCGCCGTTCCGCGGCGCTCCGCTGACGGTCGCGTGCTCCGGTGGCGCGGACTCGCTGGCGCTCGCCGCTGCCGCCTCGCACGTCGCTCGCCGCGAGGGCGTCGCGGTGCATGGTCTGGTCGTGGACCACGGGCTCCAGGTCGGCTCCGCCGACGTCGCCGCCCGCGCCGCCGGGCAGCTCCGCGGGCTGGGGTGCTCGGCCCGGGTGATCGAGGTCGAGGTCGGGCGCGGCGGTGGGCTGGAGGCTGCTGCCCGTCGCGCGCGCTACGCGGCGTTGCGCGCGCAGCGCCCGCCGGGTTCGTTGGTGCTGCTCGGACACACCCTCGATGACCAGGCCGAAACCGTGCTGCTCGGGCTCGGGCGGGGTTCGGGGGCTCGCTCGATCGCCGGGATGCGGCCGTTGGATCCGCCGTGGGCGCGCCCGTTCCTGGGCGTCCGCCGGGCCACGACCGAGGCCGCCTGCGCGGCGCTCGGCCTAAAGCCGTGGCTGGATCCGCACAACTCCGATGCGCGTTTCACGCGTGTGCGGTTGCGCACAGAAGTCCTTCCGCTGCTTGAAGATACATTGCAGGGCGGGGTGCGGGAGGCGCTCGCGCGCACCGCTCGGCAGCTGCGCGAGGACGCCGACGCGCTGGACTTGCTGGCCGACGAGGTGCGTGGTCGCGTCGAGGCCGGCGACGTGCTCGATGCCGTGGCATTGCAGGAAGTTCCGGGCGCGCTGCGGCGTCGGGTGCTGCGGGTGTGGTTGCTGGAGCGCGGGGTCCCGGAGATCACCGACGAACACCTGCGCGCGGCGGACGCGTTGGTGTCCGACTGGCGCGGTCAAGGCGGACCGGCCTTGCCAGGCGACTTTGTGCTGCGCCGGGCGCATGGCACGCTTTTGGTGGAAGCGGCGGGCCGCAAGCCGCCGAATGGTTGACGGGACGCCGAGGCGTTCGGTTCGGGCGGCTGGGTTGCCAGCGCCGGGAACCGGTGTCCCGTCGATTCGACAAGAGGGGAAGCCGGGCCGTGTACGACGGCGACATCGCTTCTGTGCTCATCACCGAGCAGCAGATCAACGACAAGGTCACCGAGCTGGCAAAGCAGGTCGACGAGGACTACCAGGACGCGAGTGGTGATCTGCTGCTGGTCGGCGTGCTCAAGGGCGCGGTCATGTTCATGACCGACTTCGCGCGGGCGCTGCCCCAGCCGGCCCAGCTGGAGTTCATGGCGGTCAGCTCCTACGGCTCGTCCACCTCTTCGTCCGGCGTGGTGCGCATCCTCAAGGACCTCGACCGGGACATCGCCAACCGGGACGTGCTGATCGTCGAGGACATCATCGACTCCGGGCTGACGCTGTCCTGGCTGTTGAAGAACCTGAGCTCGCGCAACCCCGCCTCGCTGGAGGTGTGCACCCTGCTGCGCAAGCCCGACGCGGTGCAGGTGGATGTCCCGGTGAAGTACGTGGGCTTCGACATCCCGAACGAGTTCGTGGTCGGGTACGGGCTGGACTACGCCGAGCGCTATCGTGATCTGCCTTACATCGGCACGCTCGATCCGAAGGTCTACACGTCCGGCGTGTGAGCCGGGAGCGGCCGGGCAGGCGTGTCCGGTTCGGCCCTCCCGCCCCAATGCGCCCCGGTGGCCGAGTACGCTGGGCGTCCTGCGTCAGCTCGGCATGGTCGTGCCCTCGCATCGGCCGGTACGCTGGTCTGAAGGGGTTGACGGCAATGACGAAGTGTGTCTACCAACAGCCGTTGCCCGAAGTGACAGTCAGGGAGGGTCGAGGCCGCCCGACGGCCGCAAGTGAATGGACCGAAAGCGCCTGCTCCGCAACCCGCTGCTGTGGATCCTGACAGCGTTTCTGCTGATCTACGCGTTCAGCGTGCTCTTTGACGAGACTCGCTCCTACCGCGAGGTCTCCACCTCGCAGGCCCTGGAACAGATCGCCCAGGGCAAGGTCAAGGAAGCGACCATCGAGGACAAGGAGCAGCGGGTTCGGCTGACCCTCAACCCCGGCCAAGGCTTCCAAGGCAGCGAACAGCTGATCGCGCAGTACCCGGCCGGTGCCACCGACCAGGTGGTCGCCGAGATCCGCAATGCGCACGTGCCGACGTGGAACACCAAGGTCACCCAGGACTCGTTCTGGGTGCAGATGCTGTTCTACCTCGTCCCGATCGGCCTGCTCGTGCTGCTGCTGATGTGGATGATGAACAACGTCCAGGGCGGCGGCAACCGCGTCCTGAACTTCGGCAAGTCCAAGGCCAAGCAGCTCACCAAGGACATGCCCAAGACGATGTTCTCAGATGTCGCGGGTGCCGACGAGGCCGTCGAGGAACTGCACGAGATCAAGGACTTCCTGCAGAACCCCGGCCGCTACCAGGCCCTCGGTGCCAAGATCCCGAAGGGCGTCCTGCTCTATGGCCCGCCCGGCACCGGTAAGACGCTGCTCGCCCGAGCCGTCGCCGGTGAGGCCGGCGTGCCGTTCTATTCGATCTCCGGTTCCGACTTCGTCGAGATGTTCGTCGGTGTCGGTGCCTCCCGCGTCCGCGACCTGTTCGAACAGGCCAAGCAGAACGCGCCGTGCATCATCTTCGTCGACGAGATCGACGCGGTCGGCCGCCAGCGTGGTGCCGGCCTCGGCGGTGGGCACGACGAGCGGGAGCAGACCCTCAACCAGCTGCTCGTCGAGATGGACGGCTTCGACTCGCGCGGCGGCATCATCCTGATCGCCGCGACGAACCGGCCGGACATCCTGGACCCGGCGCTGCTGCGCCCGGGCCGCTTCGACCGGCAGATCCCGGTGTCCGCGCCTGATCTGCGCGGTCGCCGCGCGATCCTGAACGTGCACTCCAAGGGCAAGCCGTTGGCGCAGGACGCCGACCTGGACAGCCTGGCCAAGCGCACCGTCGGGTTCTCCGGTGCCGACCTGGAGAACGTGGTCAACGAGGCCGCCTTGCTCACCGCGCGGGAGAACGGCCAGTTGATCACGGCCGCCGCGCTGGAGGAAGCGGTCGACCGCGTGATCGGCGGCCCGCGCCGGAAGAGCAAGATCATTTCGGAGCGGGACAAGAAGATCACCGCCTACCACGAGGGTGGGCACGCGCTGGCCGCCTGGGCGATGCCCGACCTCGAGCCGGTGTACAAGCTGACGATCTTGCCGCGCGGTCGCACTGGCGGGCACGCCCTCGTCGTCCCCGAGGACGACAAGGACATGATGACCCGCTCGGAGATGATCGCCCGCCTGGTGTTCGCGCTCGGTGGCCGCTCCGCCGAGGAGCTGGTCTTCCACGAGCCGACCACGGGTGCGTCCAGCGACATCGAGCAGGCCACCAAGATCGCCCGCGCGATGGTCACCGAGTACGGCATGACCGCCCGGCTGGGCGCGGTCAAGTACGGCAAGGAAGAGGGCGACCCCTTCCTTGGCCGCACCGCCGGTCAGCAGCCGAACTACTCGCTGGAGGTCGCGCACGAGATCGACGAGGAGGTGCGCCGGCTGATCGAGGCCGCGCACACCGAGGCCTGGGAGGTGCTCAACACCTACCGCGACGTGCTCGACGACCTCGTGCTGGAGCTCATCGACAAGGAGACGCTGGTCCGCAAGGACCTGGAGCGCATCTTCTCCCGAGTGCAGAAGCGCCCCCGGATCACCGCGTTCAACGACTTCGCCGGTCGCACGCCGTCGGACAAGCCGCCGGTCAAGACCCCCGGCGAGCTGGCCAAGGAGCGCGGCGAGCCGTGGCCCCCGGTCAAGGAGGAGCCGACTCCGACGCCGTCCCCGGCGGGTGCAGCGGGCAACCAGAACGGTGCTCCGCCGCACCACGAGCAGCCGACCCCGGCCGGTGCCGGTGCGGGGGCGCACCAGGGCACGGTGCAGTTCCAGAACCCGAACCAGGGGCAGCAGCAGTCGGGCCAGCACGGCCAGGTGCCGCAGGGGGTTCCGCCGAACTACGGCGCGCCGCCCGGGTGGACCCCGGCGACCAACCCGTCCGGTTCGAGCTACCCCGGTGGGGGCGGCGGCCAGTACAACTGGACCCCGTCCTGGGAGCGCGGGCAGCAGGCTCCGGCCGAGCACCCGGCACCGCAGCAGGGTGAGCCGAAGGCGGAGGAAGCCCCGCGGCCCAACCCCGAGACGAGCCAGGACTCGGCTCAGGACAACGGCAGCGGCAACTCCAGCCGCTGACCACTCCGGTGCACTCGGTGCCTCCGGGCGCCTCAGCCGGTGGAGGAAAGACAAATTGACCAGCACGGTCGACGAGCCGATCGGGGCGGGGGGCGACTCCCGTCCCGACGGCTCTTTCCACATTCCCCAGTTCGACCAGGCCCGCGCCGAGGCGGCTGTCCGGGAGTTGCTGCTCGCGGCCGGTGAGGACCCGGACCGGGAGGGCCTGCGGGACACCCCGGCCCGCGTCGCCCGCGCCTACCGCGAGCTGTTCGCGGGGCTGTACACGAACCCCGACGAGGTCCTGGACAAGACCTTCGACGAGGCACACGAGGAACTCGTCCTGGTTCGCGACATCCCGGTGTACTCCCAGTGCGTGCCGAGCAAGCAGACCGTCAACCTGGTTGATGGTGCGAAGCCCGCTCGGGATGTCCGGATCGGGGATCGTTTCTGGACCCTCGTCGACGGCAAGGTAGAGCAGACCGAGGTCGTCGAGGTCAGTTCGCACCAGAAGCGCGAACTCGTCGAGGTCGTCACAGAGCAGGGCCGATTCCAGGTCACTCCTGACCATCCGCTGGCAACGCCGCAGGGATGGCAGGAAGCCAAGGATGTGGCCGGTACTTACATCGAGTGGACGCCGCAGCAGAAGCTGTGTCGCCAGCGCTGGCAACCGAACATCGGTTACGAATTCGGTTACGCGCTGGGAGCCCTTTGCTCCGACGGCACGGTCGGCGACCGGTACGTGTCGTTGGTGGTGAACGATCGCGACTTCGCGAAGAAGTTCGCCTACGCGCTCGACCAGGCCTTCGGCGTCGATGCCGAGATCGAAGAGATCGAGCGGCCGTCCGGTTACCTGCAACGCCAGGTCGAAGGCTTCCGCGTGCGAGTCGTTTCTTCCTACCTGGCGGACCTGGTGCGCCAGTACGTGGGAGGGGACGCGCACGATCAGCGGCAGCGGTTCCCGCGAGTCGTGATGTCGAACGAGATCACGTTCCGCGGTTTCCTGGATGCCTATGCCGACGGGGACGGGTTCCGGTCCAAGACCAGTCGCGGTCGGACGATCGCGAGCATGAACGCTGGCTTCCTGGAAGACGTTGCCCAGGTGATCGGCGCACGGTTCACGTCGAAGACTCCCGCGATCTCCCGGCTGTGGATCGCCGATGACTGGTTCTTGCGACACGGCTTCAGCCAGGAATCGCATCGGACCGACCTGATCGAGTCGCAGTGGGTCAAGGTCGAGTCGGTCCGGCACCTGGAGGCAACCGGTGCGAAGCCGTACACGGTTTATAGTTATAAATGCGATCCGCATCCGACGTTTCTAATTAATGGACATTTGACTCACAATTGCGAGCATCATCTTTTGCCATTTCATGGAGTTGCTCACGTTGGATATATTCCTAATGAACTGGGCCGGGTGACCGGGCTGTCCAAGCTGGCCAGGCTCGTCGATCTCTACGCCAAGCGCCCGCAGGTGCAGGAGCGGTTGACCTCGCAGGTCGCCGATGCGTTGGTGCGCCGGTTGGAGCCTCGCGGGGTGATCGTGGTGATCGACGCCGAGCACCTGTGCATGGGCATGCGCGGGGTTCGCAAGGCCGGTTCGACGACCACGACCTCCGCGGTGCGCGGTCAGTTCCGCAGCTCGGCTTCCTCGCGCTCCGAGGCGTTGTCGCTGATCAGGGGTCGATGATGCATTCGCTGTTGCCGCACCCGCCGCGCTGCGCGGTGATGGGCGTGCTCAACGTGACCCCGGATTCTTTCTCCGACGGCGGGCGCTACCTGGACCGGGCCGCGGCCGTCGCGCACGGCATCGAGATGCACCGGCTGGGCGCGGACATCATCGACGTGGGCGGTGAGTCGACCCGGCCCGGCTCGGAACGCGTCGACGCCGCCACCGAGATCGAGCGCGTGCTGCCGGTTGTGCGCGAGCTGGTCGCCGCCGGTGTTCCGGTGAGCGTGGACACCACCCGCGCCAAGGTCGCGGCGGTGACCGCAGAGGCCGGCGCGGTGATGATCAACGACATCTCGGGCGGCCTGGCCGACCCGGACATGGTGCACGTCGCGGCGGACACCGGGCTGCCGTGGGTGCTGATGCACTGGCGCGGCCACAGCAAGGACATGAACAGCCTCGCGGTGTACCAGGACGTCGTCGCGGAGGTGCGCGATGAGCTGCTGCAGCAGGTCGACACGGCGCTGACCGCCGGCGTGGCCGAGGACGCGATTGTGCTGGACCCGGGGCTCGGGTTCGCCAAGAGCGGGTCGCACGACTGGCAGCTGCTGCAGCGGCTCGACGTCTTCGTGGACCTGGGTTTTCCGGTGCTGGTCGGGGCCTCGCGCAAGCGGTTCCTCGGGCGGCTGCTGGCCGACGCCGATGGCAAGCCCCGACCGCCCGCCGGGCGGGAAACGGCGACGGCCGTGGTGTCGGCGCTGGCGGCGGATCGCGGGGCCTGGGGCGTGCGGGTGCATGACGTCCGGCAATCCTTGGACGCGGTCGCGGTGACCGCCGCGTGGCGCAATGGAGGGGAACTCGGTGGCTGACCGGATCACGTTGACCGGCCTGAAGGTGCGCGGCAACCACGGCGTCTTCGACCACGAGAAGCGCGACGGGCAGGACTTCTTCGTCGACATCACGGTTTGGCTCGACCTCGGGGACGCCGCCACGAGCGACGACCTGGCGAAGACACTGCACTACGGCGAGCTGGCCGAGCGGGCCGCGGCGATCGTCGCCGGGCCGCCGAAGGACCTGATCGAGGCGGTGGCCGGCGAGATCGCGGACGACATCATGTCCGACGAGCGGGTGCACGCCGCAGAGGTCACCATCCACAAGCCGAGCGCGCCGATCCCGCTGACCTTCGCGGACGTGGCGGTGACCATCCGCCGCTCCCGCCGCGGCGGTCGCGGCAACGTCGTCCCGGCGTGAGCCGTCGGGTCCGGGTTCCGCAGGTCGGGTGCCGTGAGTGCTTTTGGGTGCTATAGCGCCGAAAAGCACTCACGGGTCTTTTCAACAAAGGGTGCGCGATATCGGGAGGCTGCGATGAGCAGGGCGGTGCTTTCGCTCGGGTCGAACCTCGGGGACAGGCTGGCGTACCTCCGGCTCGCCGTCGAAGGCGTCTCGGACGTGCTGGTCGCGGCGTCCCCGGTGTACGAGACGGCGCCGTGGGGGGTCACCGACCAGCCGGACTTCCTCAACGCGGTGCTCATCGTGGAATCACCGGAGCTCGACGAGTGGGGCTGGTTGCGCCGGGGCCAAGCGCTGGAGCAGCAGGCGGAACGCCGCCGCGAACAGCGTTGGGGCCCTAGGACGTTGGACGTCGATGTGGTCACTGTGGACGGTGTCCGCAGCGAGGACCCCGAGCTGCTGCTGCCGCACCCCGGCACGCCGAGCCGCGCCACCGTGCTGATCCCGTGGCTGGCGATCGACCCGAACGCCGAACTGCCCGGCCACGGCCGCGTCGCGGACCTCCTGGAAGCCTTGCCCCGCAACGAGGTCGACGACGTCCACCTCCGCGCGGACCTGGCGCTTCGCTGATCGTCCACGAGGAATTTCTGGTGGCGCGCGATTTGCGCGTCACCCGGGCAGGGCGTGATTTCGCGAGAAATTGCGCCCGGCCCGGGTGATGCGCCGCTTAATCGTTCGACACGCGGAGGGCGGCGGCCAGCCATCGGGCGGTGGCCGCCGTGACCGGGTGCTTCGGCCAGTTGTTGATGGTCGCCAGCAGTTCCCAGTAGCGCGACATCCGCTCGTCGGTGCGGTTCTCGTAGTCCTCCGCGAGCTCGCGGCGGGACTCCGCGGTGTCGGCCCGGCCCCACAGCGCCATCATCCGCGTGGCCAGGGCCTGCGCCTCGGCGCCCTCCGGTGGCGTCCCCGACTCGACGAGCACCCGCGCCTCGTCGGTGACCGCCCACCACTTCTGCGCTTCTTCCTGGTCCGCCACCAGCGCTTCGCCGGCGTCGCGGCGGTCGGAGTGCTCCTGGTACAGCGCCCGGACGGCGCGCCGGAAGTCGGGTTCCCGCACCAGTTCGGCCAGCTCGATCCAGGCCTCCAGCTGCTCGGCCGTCGGGTCGGCGGGCAGGTTCGGTTTGGCCTGGCGCAGCCATTCGGTGAATCCCGGGGTGATGTTGAGGTCGTCCCCGCTGACCTCGTCCCAGAACTCGTCGATCAGCCGGTTGCGCTCCTCGTCGGACATCTGCGCCAGCTTGTGCATGAGTCGTACCTCCTCGGTCGATCGGTCGAGCTTCACGACCGCCCGCAGCACCGCCCGCCGGGTCTGCAGCACGCGGATCTGCTCCTCCAGCAGCTCCAGGTGCGTCTTGGCCAGGTTCGAGAGCGTGGTCTCGTTGGCGAGGAACCGTTGCACCTCGTCCAGCCCGGCGCCCAGCTCGCGCAGGGTGCGCACCAGTTCCAGCCGGCCGATGGCCGTCACGTCGTAGCGCCGGTAGCCGGCTGCGGTTCGGTCGGTGGGCGGCACCACGCCGCTGTCGGAGTAGAACCGGATCGTCTTAACGCTCAGCCCGGTTCGCCGGGCCAGCTCGCCGATCGTGTAGAGCACGGTGTCGTCCACGAGATTCACCTTCGACCCTCCAGTCGGTGGAGACTCAAGGGCATTTTCGCCCGCGGATGGTCCGGGCGGGGTGAGGTGCCATGCTGGGACCGTGGCACCACGACACGCAGAGCACCTGACCTTCACCAAGCCCCGGCAGCTCATCGTGGGCGGCTTGGCCGCGGCCGTCGTGGTCTACGTGCTCGCCAGGCTGGTGTACGGCGAGCTGCCGCCGCTGCCGCTGCTGGCCGGGGCGACGCTGCTGGTGATCGCGCTCATCGACCTGCTCCTGGCGTTGAACATGCGGCCGCGGGTCAAGCGCGAGCCGGGCACCGAACCGGTCGACGGGCTGACCGCCGCGCGCGCGGTCGCGTTGGCCAAGGCGTCGTCGCTGGCCGGCGCGATCATGGCCGGTGCGTGGGTGGGGCTGATCGCCTTCCTGCTGCCGCGGCTCGGCATCGTCGAGGCCGCCCGGGCGGACACCTTCGCCGCGGTGATCGGGGCGATCAGCGCGGGCGCGTTGATCGCGGCCGGGCTCTGGCTGGAGAGCTGCCTGCGCAATCCGGACGAGCCGGAAGAGCCTTATGACGACGAGGAATGAGCCGAGTCGTTCGGCCGTTCGGTCGGCGGTGCGCTGCGCCACACCGACCAAAGTGGAGACCGGTCTCTTCCCTTGAGGTCTCGACTTGATAACCGCCCGGTACCGTGGTGGCTATGTCCGAACGCGGCAGCACCGAATCCGGATCCCGCAGGGGGCGATCGACAGCTTTGTGGGTGCTCGTGCTAGTGCTCGCCGCGGCCGCCACGGCGGTCCTCGTGCTCACCAACGACGCCCGCCTGCTGCGCCTCGGGCTCGTTGCTGCGCTGTGGTCGGCGCTGATCGGGGCCTTCGCGGTCGCCAAGTTGCGCAACCGCATGGTGGAGGGCGAGCAGCATGCCGCGGACAGCCAGCGCATCTACGAGCTCGAACTGGAGCGGGAGATCGCGGCCCGCAGGGAGTTCGAGCTGGAGGCCGAGGCCGAGGCGCGGCGCAAGGCCGCCGAGGAGTCCGAGAGCGAGATGCAGGCGCTGCAGGCGGAGCTGCGCCGACTGCGCGAGAGCCTGGAGAAGGTGCTCGGCGGCGACGTGCTGTTCGAGCGGGTCGCGCTGCGCGCCGAATCCACCCGGGTCCGCTCGCTGCCCGACCGCGGCAAGGTGGAGGGCCAGCTCGTGCCGCCGCCGGCGCGCGAACTTCCCGCCGCACCAACGCCTTCCAACGGTGCCCAGCCCAACACCGAGCTGATCACCAGGTTGTCCGGGGAGCAGCCGGAGCGCCGGCCCAAGCAGCGGCAGCGGCCCAAGCCGCAGCCGGCCCAAGTGCAGCCGGCCCAGGTGCACCCGGCCCGCCCCGCCGCGGCCAAGCGCCCGGACAAGCGGCCGGACAAGGCGCACTACGAGCGCGCGGAGGCGCCACGTCGCGCCGAGCCGTCGGCGCCGTCGAAGGCCGAGCCCGAACCGGTCGCCCCGCTGCCGGAGCCCGATCCGGCGGGCGCGCACGCCGAGGGGACCTCGGTGAACGACTTGCTAGCCGCGTACGGGGGTACCTCCGATGCGCAACGCCGACGCCGCCGACGCGCCTGAGAAGGTGACTATCCGGGCACCGGTCCGAGCCGTTATCTAGGGTTTTGTCCGTGTCGAGTCCTGATCTCCAGAGACAGCCCGCCGATCTGTCCGGCGCGCGCAGGCTCCAGAGCCGCAAGCACCACGCCGTCGGATGGCCCGTCGCGGGCCTGATCGTGCTCGGAATCTGCGGGTTGGTGATGGTCGGCGTCACCACCTCGAAGGTCGGGGTGGCGCCGGCGCTGGTCGGGGCGGTGGCCGCCCTGCTGCCGGTGGGCGTGGTGTTCGCCGCGATCATCTGGATCGACCGCTGGGAGCCGGAACCGCCGATGCTGCTGCTCGGCGCGTTCCTGTGGGGCGCCGGCGGGGCGACCGCGTGTTCGCTGCTGCTCAACGACGCCATCACCGACCTCGGCAACGTCCTGTTCGGCCCGGACAACCGGTTTTTCCTCACGGCGGTGGCGGGCCCGCTGGTGGAGGAGGCGGCGAAGGCGCTGTTCGTCGTGGCGCTGTGGTTCCGCCGCCGGTCGGAGTTCAACGGGCTGGTCGACGGCATCGTCTACGCGTCGCTGACCGCGGCGGGCTTCGCCTTCACCGAGAACATCCTGTACTTCGGCAAGGCTTTCGCCGCCGGCGGGCTGGGCAGCGTAGGCGGCGGTGTCGTGGCGGTGTTCATCCTGCGCGGGGTGCTCGCGCCGTTCTCGCACCCGCTGTTCAGCTCGATGTTCGGCATCGGCGCCGGGTTGGCCTCGCGGACCGACAGCAAGCGGCTGCGGCTGCTGTACCTGCTGGTCGGGTTCGCCGGCGCGGTGCTGCTGCACGCGGTGTGGAACACGTCGACGCTGCTCGGCGGCACGGAGTTCCTGAACGTCTACTTCCTGATCATGGTGCCGATCTTCCTGGGCACCTTCTGGCTGGTGGTGTGGCAGCGCAAGCGGGAGCAGCGGATCGTCATCCAGCAGCTGCCGGTGCTGGAGCGGGCCGGGCTGATCGTGCGCAGCGAGATGGAGATGCTCGCGACGCTCGCGGGTCGGCGCGGCTGGCTGCGCAAGGTGCGGCGCAGCGCCGGGAACGAGGCGGCGAAGGCGGTGCGGGACTACCAGATCGCGGTCACCGAGCTGGCGTTCCTGCAGCACCGGGCCGCGCAGGGGCAGACCACCAGCGCGGCGCGCCGGGCTCGTCGCGAGAAGTTGATCGAGGACCTGAAGCAGGCGCGGCGGTCGGCGGCGGGCACCCACCAGGCGATCCAGACGGCCCGTATCAAGCTCACGGAGCTGACCAAGCACAACCTCCGGCGCCCGCCAGGCCCCAGGAACCCGAGGCCGCCGATCCAACGCTCCCGGGACTGAACGCGATTTCAATGGAAATCGGACCTTCGATTTCCATTGAAATCGCGGTCCTCCGGCGTGTCGGGCCGCGACACGCCGGAGGATGTGGACAACTCCGTGCGATTTCAATGGAAATTGGATCTTCGATTTCAATGGAAATTGCGGACCCAGGGGTGTGTCAGGACCTGGATTGCGTGGTTCTCGCCACCTGGGGGGCACGGCGGCGGGATCGGCGGGCTAGTCTCGCGCTGCTGTCTGGTACCCGGTGGTTGGGACTGGAACGGTAGGGGAGGACGAGGTGGTAATGGCTGCTGGTCGCACGGGCCCTCGGCTGCGGGTCGGAGTCATCTCGGCCGGCCGGGTCGGTGCCGTCCTGGGTGCGGCGCTGCAACGCGCGGGTCACCAGGTCGTCGCGGTCTCCGCGGTCTCCGAGGCATCGCTGCGCCGGGCCGGGGAACTGCTCCCCGGGGTCGCCGTGCTGCCGCCCGACGAGGTGGCCCTGCAGGCCGACCTGGTGCTGCTGGCGGTGCCGGACGACGCGATCGCCGGACTGGCCCGCGGTCTGGTCGCCACCGGATCCCTGCGCGCCGGGCAGATCCTCGCGCACACCTGCGGCGCGCACGGCGTGGACGTCCTCGCCCCGGCCGCCGACGTCGGCGTGCTGACCATGGCGCTGCACCCAGCCATGACCTTCACCGGCCGCGCGGAAGACGTCGAACGCCTCGCCAACGCTTGCATGGCCGTCACGGCGTCCGGTGTGGACGACGCGGGTTGGCACGTCGCGGAGGCGCTGGCGCTGGAGCTCGGGATGGAGCCGGTACGGGTGCCGGCGGAGTCCCGCCGCCTCTACCACGCCGCGCTCACCCACGGCGCCAACCACCTGATCACCCTGGTCAACGAGTGCGCCGAGCTGCTGCGCGGCGCGGGCATCGAAATCCCCGACCGGGTCATGGCACCGATCCTGTCCGCCTCGCTGGACAACGCGCTGCGCCTCGGAGACCGCGCCATCACCGGTCCGGTGATGCGCGGCGACGCCGGCACGGTCCGCGCGCACCTGGCCGCGCTGAGCGGGGAGAACCCCGAGACCGTGGCCAGCTACCGCGAGCTGGCGAAGCGGACCGCGGAGCGAGCCGAGCAGGCCGGGATCCTGCGTGCGGACGGGGCCGCGGCGGTCCGCGAAGCGCTGGACGAGGAGCCCGCGTGAGCAGCCCTGTGCAACCAAGGTCCTCCTCAACCGCACCCAAGGGGACCGTGACGCAAGCCAGCCACAAGAAACCACGAAACGCGAGGTTCGGGCTGGACGTAACCACCACTGCAAATCGCGGAGAGGCGGACCGGTCATGAGCGAAAGCCCGGGTTTCGCGCGGGGCGAGCTGACCGTGCACCGCGAGCCCACCGAACTGGCCAGGGTCACCCGCGCCCTGCGGGCCACCGGCCGCCGGATCCACCTGGTGCCGACGATGGGCGCGCTGCACCGCGGCCACCTGGAGCTGATCCGCCGGGCCCGGGACATCAACGCCGTCACCGTCGTGTCGATCTTCGTGAACCCGCTGCAGTTCGGGCCGAACGAGGACTTCGACCGCTACCCGCGCACCTTCGAGGCCGATCTGGAAGCGTGCCGGGCAGCCGGGGTGGAGCTGGTCTTCGCGCCGTCGGTCGATACGATGTACGGCCCCGACCCGCAGATCACCGTCCACTCCGGACCGCTGGGCGTGCAGCTGGAGGGCGCCTCCCGGCAGGGGCACTTCGACGGGATGCTCACCGTGGTCCTGAAGCTGCTCAACATCGTGCGGCCGGACCTGGCGTTCTTCGGCGAGAAGGACTACCAGCAGCTCGTGCTGCTCCGCCGGATGGCGCGGGAGCTGAACCTGGACGCCCGGATCCAGGGCATCCCCACCGTGCGGGAAGCGGACGGCTTGGCGCTGTCCTCCCGCAACGCCTACCTCAACGCCGAGCAGCGCGAGGCGGCGCTGGTGCTCTCCGCGTCGCTGACGGCCGCGGCGCACGCCGCGGCGGCGGGAGCGGATGCGGCACTCAAGGCCGCCGGTGCGGTGCTGGCCACGGAGCCGTCGGTGGATGTCGACTACCTGGAGCTGCGCGACACCGAGCTGGGCCCGGTCCCGGCAGAGGGTGAGGCGCGGCTGCTGGTGGCGGCCAAGGTCGGATCGACGAGGTTGATCGACAACGCGCTGGTGCTGCTGGGCAGCCCCGGCGTGTCCGAACAGAGGTGAAGCGGCGAACGCGCGGGTGCCCGTCGAGACGGATCGGGCGTCGCGCAAGATACGCCGGCAAACCGCGGTATCAGCAGTAGGAGGTCTGCGATGTTCCGCACCATGCTGAAGTCCAAGATCCACCGCGCCACGGTGACCCAGGCCGATCTGCACTACGTCGGTTCGGTGACCGTCGACGCTGACCTGATGGATGCCGCGGACCTGCTGGAAGGCGAGCAGGTCGCCATCGTCGACGTCACCAACGGCGCGCGGCTGGAGACCTACGTGATCACCGGCGAGCGTGGCTCGGGGGTGATCGGCATCAACGGCGCGGCCGCGCACCTGATCGAGCCCGGCGACATCGTGATCCTGCTGTCCTACGGCGTGATGGACGCGATGGAGGCGCGTTCGGTGCGACCGAAGGTGATCTTCGTCGACGCGGACAACCGGATCCTGGAGCGGGGCGAGGACCCGGGCAGCGCCCCGGCGGGTTCGGGTCTTACCAGCGCGGCGGTGCTCGCCGACCCGACGGCCGAGACGGACGACGCCGCGAAGCTCGACGCCCTCCTGCAACAGCCGGAGCACTGAGCTTTGCGGGGAGGGTTCGTGGTCGGTTTGCGTGGCGGGGTAGGGGAACCGCGGACGCCCTCTCGACTGCGGGATCCCCGGTGTCCAATAACGCGGCTTCGGGGCTGTCCTCGCGAGAAGAGCTCGGGGTGTGGGGTGTCCTCGCGATGTCTGAGAACCCGAGTTGAGTGCGCGGTGAAGGAGAAAGCGGCGCTTGCCTGACGTCAGAGCCCAGCCGAGCGCGGCAGGGCCGCCGCCCGCGTGATCGCTGACAACCGAAGGGACCAACGACGGTGCTGCTCGCCATCGACGTCGGAAACACCAACATCGTGCTCGGCCTCTACGCCGACCGCCCCGAGGTCGCGGACGCCGACGTCGCCACCACGCTGGTGCGGGACTGGCGGATGCGTACCGAGCCGCGGATGACCGCCGACGAGATGGCGCTGACGATGCGCGGGCTGCTCGGGGACTACGCGGACGAGATCACCGGCATCGCGGCGCTGTCCACAGTGCCCGCCCTGCTGCGCGAACTCCGCGTCATGCTGGGCCGCTACTGGGGTGACGTGCCGCGCGTGGTCGTCGAGCCGGGCGTGCGCACCGGGGTGCCGCTGCTGGTGGACAACCCGAAGGAGGTCGGTGCGGACCGGGTGATCAATACCCTGGCGGCGCACCACCTGCACGCCACCAACTGCGCGGTGGTCGACTTCGGCACTTCCACGAACATCGACGTCATCTCGGCCAAGGGCGAGTTCCTGGGTGGCGCGTTCGCCCCGGGCATCGAGATCTCGCTGGACGCGCTGGCCTCGCGGGCCGCGCAGCTGCGCAAGGTCGAGTTGGTCCGGCCGCGATCGGTGATCGGCAAGAACACCGTGGAGTGCCTGCAGTCCGGCATCCTGTTCGGCTTCGCGGGTCAGGTCGACGGCCTGGTGCGCCGCATCGTCGCGGAGCTGGAGTCCACCCACGGCGGCCCCACCACTGTCATCGCCACCGGCGGCCTGGCCCCGCTGGTGGTGACCGAGTCGACGACGATCACCCACCACGTTCCGGACCTGACCCTCCTCGGCCTCCGCCTCGTCTTCGACCGGAACTTCCGCTGACACCGGAGGTCCCGACTCGTCGGGATCCGCGAGGACTGGTCGTGCGCGAATCGGGGAGCCCGGAGCCGGGAAGGCGTCCGAGGTTCCAGCGCTCGCACCGCAGCGGGGCCGAGCGGGAACAGGTCAACTGCTGAAAGGGCTCCTGGTGGCGGGTGGTGGGAGGGCGAAACGTACCCTTGGAGGCCGTGACTGACCAGGACCTTCCCACCTCCCCGGCAACCAGCGCTGACGGCGTCGACGACCTGCCGGAACAGATGCGGATCCGGCGGGAGAAGCGGGAGCGCCTGCTCGCCGCCGGAGTCGACCCGTACCCGGTCAACCTGCCGATCACGCACAGTCTGTCCCAGGTGCGCGCCGCCCACCAGGACCTGGCGTCCGACACCGCCACCGGCGAGCAGGTCGGCGTCGCGGGCCGCGTGATGTTCTTGCGCAACACCGGAAAGCTCTGCTTCGCCACGCTGCGCGCCGGCGACGGCACCGAGCTGCAGGCGATGCTCAGCCTCAAGCAGATCGGCGAGGATGCCCTGGCGTCCTGGAAGAGCGACGTGGACCTCGGCGACCACGTCTTCGTGCACGGCGAGGTGATCACCTCCCGGCGCGGCGAGCTGTCCGTGATGGCCGACGAGTGGCGGATGGCGGCCAAGACGCTGCGCCCGCTGCCGGTGATGCACAAGGACCTCGGCGAGGAGACGCGGGTCCGGCAGCGCTACGTCGACCTGATCGTCCGCAAGCAGGCCGCCGACACGGTGCGCACTCGCGCCGCGATGCAGCGTTCGCTGCGCGATTCGTTCAATCGGCGCGGTTTTGTCGAGGTGGAAACCCCGATGTTGCAGACGTTGCAAGGCGGTGCCGCCGCGCGTCCGTTCACGACGCATTCCAACGCCTTCGACATGGACTTGTTCCTGCGGATCGCGCCGGAGTTGTATCTGAAGCGATGCGTCGTCGGCGGGATCGAGAAGGTTTTCGAGATCAACCGGAACTTTCGCAACGAGGGTAGTGATTCTTCCCACTCACCCGAGTTCGCGATGTTGGAGTTCTACCAGGCCTATGCGGATTACGACGACATGGCCGCGCTCACCACGTCGCTGATCCAGGAAGCTGCCGAAGTGGTCGCGGGTTCGCAGGTGGTCACCTGGTTCGACGGGACCGAGTACGACTTGTCCGGCGAGTGGGCGTCGATCAGGATGTACGACTCCTTGTCGGAAGCGCTGGATTCGGAGATCACTCCGGAAACTTCGGTCGAGGCGTTGCGCAAGCACGCGGACTCCTACGGATTGCAGACCGATCCCGCGCACGGTCACGGAAAGCTCGTCGAGGAGCTGTGGGAACACCTGGTAGGGGATCATTTGACCGCGCCCACCTTCGTTCGCGACTTCCCGGTGGAGACCTCGCCGTTGACCCGGCAACACCGCAGCGAGCCGGGGTTGGCGGAGAAATGGGACCTGTACGTTCGCGGGTTCGAGCTGGCCACCGGATACTCCGAACTCGTCGACCCGGTCGTGGAACGCGCCCGGCTCGAGGAGCAGGCCGCTCTCGCGGCCGCGGGTGATGACGAGGCTATGCCGATCGACGAGGACTTTCTCCGCGCGCTGGAGTACGGAATGCCACCCAGCGGTGGGGTCGGAATGGGTATCGACCGGTTGTTGATGGCGTTGACCGGGCTGGGTATCCGGGAGACGATCCTCTTCCCGCTGGTCCGCCCGGAATGACCCGATCAGGGCGGACACCGGTGAATTTTCTGGCCCGGGTGAGTGCAATAAGGCAGTTACTGCGCTAACCTGAGCTCAGAATGTTCCGGTGACGGCTATTGACGTACTCGCAAGGGAGTTGCGCTCCTGGCGGATGGTCGCCGTCCCGCTATTGCACAATTTTGGCTCCGGGGAGGACTTCGAAGATGGCGCAGAAGGTCACTGTCACTCTTGTCGACGATCTGGACGGCGGGCAGGCCGACGAAACCGTTGAGTTCGGATTGGACGGCGTCGCCTACCAGATCGACCTTTCCGTCGACAATGCCGGCGAGTTGCGGGATGCCCTGGCGAACTACGTCACCAACGCGCGTCGGGCCGGCGGCCGCAAGAAGCCGGGTCCGCGCCCGGGTGCCGCGGCGGTGCGTTCCGCCAGCGGTTCCACGAGTGCCGATCGCGAGCAGAACCAGGCCATTCGGGAATGGGCTCGCAAGCGCGGCCTGAAGGTGTCGGACCGGGGTCGTATCCCCGCCGACATCGTGGAGCAGTACCACCAGGCGAACTGAAGTAACCGCCGAGGGGCGTTTGCCGGGCTCACCAGCCGGCAAACGCCCCTCGTTGCGTTCGGATAACTCTATTCACCGCTTAGCGGGCGGAAAAGCGCGCGAGATCCTGTCCGATTGTCGCCTCCGTTGCACTTTTTCCCGGATGCTCCCGGCGTCGGTCGGCGTCGGTCGGCGTCGGTCGGCGTCGGTCGGGCGCCGAAATGTGACATCGGACAATCCGCACCACCCTGTTGGTTCATCCTTAGGTGGGCCTAACCTAAGTGCGGTCCGGAGGAGTGGCAGAGGGAGTGGGACGTGAGTCGCAGCGTGGCCGTCGGCAGCCCTCGCGCATCCGGGCACGGTGCGGCACCCACGTCCGCCGGCGGCACCCGCCTGCGACAACGCCGGCGCCGCCGGGTCATCGGCATCGCGGTCCTGCTGGTCGTGCTGGTGGTCGCCTGCGTGCTCAGCGTGGTGATCGGGGCCAAGACGATCCCGCTGCAGGACGTGTGGGCCGGGCTGTTCGCGCCGACCGGTACCGAGAACGACCTGATCATCCGCGAGCTGCGGGTGCCGCGCACGATCGTCGGCGTCCTCGCGGGCGCGGCGCTGGGCCTGGCGGGCGCGCTGATGCAGGGCCACACCCGCAACCCGATCGCCGACCCCGGCATCCTCGGCATCACGCAGGGCGCGGCGCTGGCCGTCGTCCTCGCGGTCTACACCTTCGGCGTCACCACGCTGCTCGGCTTCATCTGGTTCGGCTTCGCCGGCGCGCTGCTGGGCGCGCTCGCGGTGTTCGCGATCGGCTCCCTCGGCCGCGGCGGCCCGACACCGGTGGCGCTGGCGCTGGCCGGCACCGCGATCAGCCACCTGCTGCAGGCCATCGCCTCGGCGCTGGTGATCTCCGACCAGCAGACCATGGACACCTACCGGTTCTGGAAGGTCGGATCCATCGCGATCACCGACACCACGGTGATCCCCCAGGTGCTGCCGTTCCTGGTGGTGGGCGTCGGGCTGGCGCTGACCAACGCGTCCAGCCTCAACGCCCTGTCGCTGGGCGACGACGTGGCCCGCTCGCTCGGCCACCGCGTCGAGTGGGCGCGCCGGGCGGGCATCGCCGGGATCGCGATCCTGGTGGGCGGGGCGGTCGCGATCTGCGGGCCGATCGGGTTCGTCGGTCTGATCGTGCCGCACGTGGCCCGCTTCTTCACCGGTGCCGACTACCGCTGGCTGCTCCCATTCGCCGGGCTGCTGGGCGCGTCGCTGGTGCTGCTCGCCGACGTGCTCGGCCGGATCGTGGCGCGGCCGTCCGAGGTGCAGGTCGGGGTGATGCTGGCGATGGTCGGCGCGCCGTTCTTCATAGCGCTCGTGCGCCGCCGGAAGTTGGTGCGGTTGTGACCCGGGTTCTCGACAACGAGCAGTCAGGCATCGCCGGTCGCCGACCGGTCCGGCTCGGCCCGTTCTCCGGGGTGCTGCGCTGGCGGCCCCTGGTGGCGCTACTGGGCGGCCTGGTCGTGCTGCTCGCGGCCTTCGTGCTCAACGTCGGTCTCGGCGAGTACCAGATCAGCCCGCCGGAGGTGCTCAACACGCTGGTCGGCGGCGGCGACCGGGCGCAGCAGATCATCATCTGGGAGCTGCGCTTGCCGAGGTCGCTGACCGGTCTGCTGGTCGGCGCCGCGCTCGGCCTCTCCGGGGCGATCATGCAGGCGCTCGCCCGCAACCCGCTGGCCAGCCCGGACATGCTCGGCATCACCTGGGGCGCGGGCACCGCCGCGACCCTGGTGATCGTGCTCGGCGGCACGGCGGGCAGCCTCGCGGGCGCGCTGGCGAACTACGGCCTGCCGCTGGTGGCGCTGGCGGGCGGGCTGATCACCGGCATCGCGGTTTACGCGCTGGCCTACCGCCGCGGCGTGGACTCCTTCCGGCTGGTGCTGGTCGGCGTCGGTGTCAGCGCGCTGGCGGGCAACGCGACCTACTGGCTGCTGACCGTCGGCGACGTCACCGACGCGAGCCGGGCCATGGTGTGGCTGACGGGCAGCCTCAACGCGCGCGGCTGGGAACACGCAATCCCGGTGGCTATCGCACTCGTCGTGCTGATCCCGCCGACGCTGATCGGCACGCACGTGCTCGGGGCGCTGCAGTTCGACGACGACACGGTGCGCGGGCTGGGCGTCCGGATGGACTTCTCGCGCGGCGCGCTGCTGCTGGCCTCGGTCGCGCTCGCGTCGATCGCCACCGCCGCGGCCGGGCCGATCCAGTTCGTCGCGCTGGCCACCCCGCAGATCGCGCTGCGCGTCGCGCGCACCTCGCGCCCGCCGCTGCTCACCTCGGCGGTGCTGGGCGCCGCGCTGGTCGTCGGCTCCGACGTGATCTCCCGGACCGCCTTCGGCGGCATGGAGCTTCCGGTCGGCATCATCACCGCCATCCTCGGCGCTCCGTACCTGATCTACCTGCTCGTCCGTCGGTATCGGGAGGTCCGCGCATGACCGCATCCGCCACGTCCAGCGAGAAGGCCGAGGACCAGCGCGCCGTGTCGACCAACGGGGAACGGCAGCGGCTGCACGCCAGCGACCTGCAGCTGGCCTACGGCGACCGCGTCATCGTCGACGGCCTGGACTTCGACGTCGTGGACGGCACCATCACCGCGGTGATCGGCCCGAACGGCTGTGGCAAGTCGACGCTGCTGCGCGCGCTGGGGCGCCTGCTGCACCCGAAGCGCGGCAGCGTGCTGCTGGACGGCAAGCAGATCCACAAGCTGTCCACCAAGGAGGTCGCCAAGGTGCTCGGGGTGCTGCCGCAGTCGCCGGTGGCGCCCGAGGGCCTGACCGTTGCCGACCTGGTCGCCCGCGGTCGGCACCCGCACCAGTCCTGGTACCGGCAGTGGTCCTCGGACGACGAGTCGGCGGTGGCCGAGGCGCTGGGCATGACCGGCATCGAGGACCTCGCCGACCGCACCCTGGACGAGCTTTCCGGCGGCCAGCGGCAGCGCGCCTGGCTGTCCATGGCGTTGGCGCAGGGCACCGACCTGCTGCTGCTCGACGAGCCGACGACCTACCTCGACCTGTCCCACCAGGTGGACGTGCTGGAGCTCGTCGGGCGGCTGCACGACGAGAGCGGCCGTACGGTCGTGATGGTGCTGCACGACCTGAACCTGGCCGCCCGATACGCCGACCGCTTGGTGGCGATGAAGGGCGGCGCGATCGTCGCCGAGGGCGAGCCGGGTGACGTGCTAACCGAGGAGTTGTTGGCCGAGGTTTTCGAGCTGAACGCGCGGGTGATTGCTGATCCCGTGGCGGGTACCCCGATGGTGGTCCCGATCGGCGGCCGACGTGGTGCGTCCGCCGATCAGTCCGGCTCGTAGGGTTTGTTCGCGCTGAGCGGACAGGGCCATCCGATCGGTCGAAATCCGGAATCCCGCAGGCCAGCGGGTCGTTGGCCAGGGTGCCGGACAAGAATGTGGGCAGTAGGCCGTAGCGGGCACGGACCGCGACCGGGTGGGGCTACTACAGTGGTCCCCAAGAGTGCTGAACCCGTCGTGGGCATCGGCGATGCAGGAGCCGTGTCCCGGAACGAGACCGCCGGCGCAGCAGTCAGGGAGTGCGAATGTTCGAGAGGTTCACCGACCGCGCGAGGCGGGTGGTCGTCCTGGCCCAGGAAGAGGCCCGGATGCTCAACCACAATTACATCGGCACCGAGCACATTCTCCTGGGCTTGATCCACGAGGGTGAGGGTGTCGCCGCCAAGGCGTTGGAGTCGCTGGGTATCGCGCTTGAGGGCGTGCGCCAACAGGTCGAGGAGATCATCGGCCAGGGGCAGCAGGCCCCCAGCGGACACATCCCGTTCACCCCACGGGCCAAGAAGGTGCTGGAGCTGTCGCTGCGCGAGGCGCTGCAGCTCGGCCACAACTACATCGGCACGGAGCACATCCTGCTCGGGCTGATCCGCGAGGGCGAAGGCGTGGCCGCGCAGGTGCTCGTCAAGCTTGGTGCGGATTTGAACCGGGTGCGTCAGCAGGTGCTGCAGTTGCTGTCGGGTTACCAGGGCAAGGAGCCTGCTGAGGCCGGTGGCCGCGGTGAGGGCACGCCGTCGTCGTCGCTGGTGCTGGACCAGTTCGGGCGGAACCTGACGCAGAGCGCCCGCGAGGGCAAGCTGGACCCGGTGATCGGCCGGGAGAAGGAAATCGAGCGGATCATGCAGGTCCTCTCGCGGCGCACCAAGAACAACCCGGTGCTCATCGGGGAGGCCGGTGTCGGTAAGACGGCGGTCGTGGAGGGCTTGGCGCAGAAGGTCGTCAAGGGCGAGGTGCCCGAGACGCTGAAGGACAAGCAGCTCTACACCCTGGATCTGGGGTCGCTGGTCGCTGGTTCGCGTTACCGCGGTGATTTCGAAGAGCGCTTGAAGAAGGTGCTCAAGGAGATCAAGACCCGCGGCGACATCATCTTGTTCATCGACGAGATCCACACTCTGGTGGGTGCGGGTGCCGCCGAGGGCGCGATTGATGCCGCGAGCATCCTCAAGCCGATGCTGGCCCGTGGTGAGTTGCAGACCATTGGTGCCACCACGCTGGAGGAGTACCGCAAGTACGTGGAGAAGGACCCGGCGTTGGAGCGCCGGTTCCAGCCGATCCAGGTCGGTGAGCCGTCGTTGCAGCACACGGTGGAGATCCTCAAGGGTCTGCGGGACCGCTACGAGGCGCACCACCGGGTGTCGATCACGGATTCGGCGCTGGTGGCGGCGGCGAGTCTGGCCGACCGCTACATCAACGACCGGTTCCTGCCGGACAAGGCGATCGACTTGATCGATGAGGCCGGTGCCCGGATGCGGATCCGCCGGATGACCGCGCCGCCGGACCTGCGGGAGTTCGACGAGAAGATCGCTGATGTGCGTCGGGAGAAGGAGTCCGCGATCGACGCGCAGGACTTCGAGCGGGCCGCCCGCCTGCGGGACGAGGAGAAGCAGCTCCTCGGCCAGAAGGAGGAGCGGGAGAAGCAGTGGAAGGCCGGTGACCTGGACGTGGTCGCCGAGGTCGACGACGAGCAGATCGCCGAGGTGCTGGCGAACTGGACGGGTATCCCGGTGTTCAAGCTCACCGAGGAGGAGACGACCCGGCTGCTGCGCATGGAGGACGAGCTCCACAAGCGCATCATCGGCCAGGACGACGCGGTCAAGGCCGTGTCGCAGGCGATCCGCCGTACCCGTGCGGGCCTGAAGGACCCGAAGCGTCCGTCGGGGTCGTTCATCTTCGCCGGTCCCTCGGGTGTCGGGAAGACGGAGCTGTCCAAGGCGTTGGCGGAGTTCCTCTTCGGTGACGACGACGCGCTGGTGCAGATCGACATGGGCGAGTTCCACGACCGCTACACCGCGTCGCGGCTCTTCGGTGCCCCGCCCGGGTACGTCGGTTACGAGGAGGGTGGTCAGCTCACCGAGAAGGTGCGGCGCAAGCCGTTCTCGGTGGTGCTCTTCGACGAGATCGAGAAGGCCCACCAAGAGATCTACAACACGCTGTTGCAGGTGTTGGAGGACGGTCGGCTGACCGACGGTCAGGGCCGGACGGTGGACTTCAAGAACACGGTGCTGATCTTCACCTCGAACCTCGGTACGCAGGACATCTCCAAGGCTGTTGGTCTGGGCTTCTCCAGTGGTCAGGGCGCCGATTCCAACTACGAGCGGATGAAGAACAAGGTCAACGAGGAAATGAAGAAGCATTTCCGGCCGGAGTTCCTCAACCGCATCGATGATGTGATCGTGTTCCACCAGCTCACCGAGGCCCAGATCATCCAGATGGTTGATCTGCTCTCGGGCCGGGTGGAGAAGGCGCTCAAGGCCAAGGACATGGGCTTGGAGCTGACGGACAAGGCGAAGAAGTTGCTGGCCAAGCGCGGGTTCGACCCGGTGCTGGGTGCGCGGCCGCTGCGCCGGACGATCCAGCGGGAGATCGAGGACAAGCTTTCCGAGAAGATCCTCTTCGGCGAGGTCCAGCCGGGCCAGATCGTGATCGTCGACGTCGAGGGCTGGGACGGCGAAGGAGCCGACGACAAGGCGCACTTCACCTTCCGCGGCGAGCAGAAGCCGTCGCTGGTCCCGGACGCCCCGCCGGTCGCGGTCTCGGCGAGCTCCGACGACAAGCAGGAGGGCACGGACACCGAGTCCGCCTGATGCACCACCAGAAGGCCCCGCTTCCCGCGCCCGGGAGGCGGGGCCTTCTGGATTGGGTTCAAACCGATCGGGTGATCATTTCCCGGTTGGCCTCGGCGACGGCGTCGCGAAGCCTGGAGAAGCTGCGGCGGGTGCAGCACCGAGCCATCGGAGACGGCCGACAACTCGTCCGTGAGTTCAGAAGCGCCGTCTGGAGGTGTGTTGGCCGGGGTTGATCCTTGCCAGCTGCTGACGGACGACGAACCACAGCAGCTCGGAGTTGATCAGGGTGTTCGTCGGGACGTGGCAGGAGCACCTGGTTGCCGCTTCAACGTGAGCGAAGGTCCTGGTCAACTTGGGATCTCGTTGAACCCGGACCGAGCTTTGGACCAGTTGAACTTCTCCGGTGGTTCAGTCGAAGACACCGAGGTGTCGGGGAAAACGGCGAAGATCGTTCGGGGCGCAACTGGTGACATCTGCACGGTGGCAATCGCTGTGTCGCCGACGGAATCATTGAGCACCGATGGGAACATCGGCGGGGATGTCGAAGCTGGGTGCAAGCTGGCGCAGCAGGCCGCACCTTTGGTGCTTGCGCATCTTCCGAAGTAGAAGCGGAGTTTCGATGTCTTCAGCGGACGGTGGTCAGCATCCGGAGGTTCCGGACCCAGCAACGCGTGATTACAGCCTGCTGATGACTGAGGCGGAGCAGGCCCGGACACTGGGGGTGCTCACCGAGATCGAATACAAGCTGTGCCAGGCACTCCACGAAGCCCAGGCTGGGAACGCCCTTACCCGGTCGCTCCTCGATCAACAGGCTGCGGCGTGGCGTTCCTTCCTCACCTGCACCCGCGAGGCACTGCGCAATATCGTCACTGTGGAGGAGCGCATTGGGCATCTCGACTTCAAGTCCTGATCGCCGCTCAGCGGATGCGGATCACCACGAACGCCGCGACCGTCAGGATCGCCGTGATCAGGACCGCCCGAGAGAGCAACGCCTGCGTCGAGGTTCGATTAACCGACCAGGCTGTCGCGTGCGGGATTCGAAGGCGCCTGGGGATGGGCAGATCGTGGTCAGCCACGCGGCTTGGTGCGGGTTCCTGAGCAAGGTGGAGCAGGGTTTCGGCTGGTAGGTGCCCGTGAGTGGTTTTAGGCGCTATAGCGCCTAAAACCACTCACGGGGCTTGAGCGGCGGGAATGACATGCCAACCTCCTCCGGCTTGCACCCACCAACGTCGACGAGGGTCCTGACAGGCCGCGCACAGCTCGCTGACAGGCTGGATGGCGCGGACGATAAGGGGTGTCACATGGATCAGACGTTGTTGGCCGCGCCGGAGCAGGAGGAGCAGCCGCGCCGCAAACCTGGCGGGCGTGCGATCACGGCGCTGTTGTTGCTGGCAGCACTGGGATTCACGGCGTGGGCGGCGCTGCCGCTGGCCGGATTGGATGGCGACCGGTACACGGTCGCGCTGGTGGCGCTCACTCAGTACGCGTTGCTGGCCGGCATCGTGCTGGCGTTGCTCGGCTTGATGCTGCGGCGCTGGTTGACCGCGCTCGTCGTCGGCCTGGTCACCGCGTCCCTGGCGCTGTCGGTCGTGCCCCGGGCGATTCCCAACACGACCCCGGCACAGGGCGTGGCGCTGCGGGTGCTGTCGCTGAACACCTACTTCGGCGGCGCGGACGCCGCGCAGGTCGTCGGCCTGGTGCGGCAGAACCAGGTCGACGTGCTCAGCCTGCAGGAACTCACGCCCGAGATGGTGGCCGCGCTGGACGCCGCCGGACTCGCCGAAGTGTTGCCGCACCGGGTGTACCAACCGGGGCCGAAGGCGGACGGCACCGGGATCGCCTCCCGCTATCCGGTGCAGGAAACGGCGCTGGTGCCGCAGACGACGCTGGCCCAGCCTTCGGCGCGGGTGCAGGTGCCGGGGGCGCGGGACTTCGAGATCGTGGCGGTGCACCCGCTGTACCCGATGGGTCGCGACACAGCCGAGCTCTGGGCCAGCGACCTGCGCGCGCTACCGGGCCCGGCCGCCGACGGCACGCCACGGATGCTGGCGGGCGACTTCAACGCGACCCTCGACCACACCCGCCTCAAGTACCTGCTCAACCAGGGCTACACCGACGCCGCCGAGGTCACCGGTGCCGGCCTGCACCCGACCTGGCCGGGTCCGGGCTCCTGGTTCCCGCCGCCGGTCACGATCGACCACGTGCTCACCACCAAGGGCATCGCCGCGCAGTCCTACCGGACCTTCGACGTGGCGGGCGCCGACCATCGCGCGATCCTCGCCACGCTCGTCCTGACGCGCTGACGCGCTGACGCGCTGACGCGCTGACGCGCTGACGCGCTGACGCGCTGACGCGCTGACGCGCTGACCGCCGCCTGACGCGCTGACGCGCTGACGCGCTGACGCGCTGACGCGCTGACGCGCTGACGCGCTGACGCGCTGACCGCGCCGCTGACGCGCTGACGCGCTGACGCGCTGACGCGCTGACGCGCTGACGCGCTGACGCGCTGACGCGCTGACGCGCTGACGCGCTGACGCGCTGACGCGCTGACGCGCTGACGCGCTGACGCGCTGACGCGCTGACGCGCTGACGCGCTGACGCGCTGACGCGCTGACGCGCTGACGCGCTGACGCGCTGACGCGCTGACGCGCTGACGCGCTGACGCGCTGACGCGCTGACGCGCTGACGCGCTGACGCGCTGACGCGCTGACGCGCTGACGCGCTGACGCGCTGACGCGCTGACGCCGCTGACGCGCTGACGCGCTGACGCGCTGACGCGCTGACGCGCTGACGCGCTGACGCGCTGACGCGCTGACGCGCTGACGCGCTGACGCGCTGACGCAACCAGCAGGATCAGCGTTCGCTGGGTCAGGCGCCCGGGTGGGACTCCTGGACGACCTCGAACTCCAGAAGGCTGGAGCCGGTTGCCACCGGGTTCTTGGCCTCACCGGCGTGCGCCGCCTTGGCCGGGCCGCTAGCCCACGCCTGGAACGCCTCCTCGGACTCCCACTTCGTGTAGACGAAGTACCGGTTCTCGCCCTTGACCGGGCGCAGCAGCTCGAAGCCGAGGAAGCCGGGAGCGCTGTCCACGGAGCCGTGCCGCGAAGCGAACCGCTTCTCCAACTCCGGACCGGAGCCCTCGGGAACCTCGATAGCATTGATCTTCACAACAGCCATGTAGCCAGCCTACGAGCCTGAAGGGGTGGCCTGCGACCGCGTGGCAAGAGGTCACAGGCGAGCGCTACAACTCGATTTGCGGGTGCAGGCGGGCGATCGTCCAGGACCGCTGGCGTTGCACCGCCAGCGTCGTCAGGGCCAGGAAGACCACCAGGAATCCGGTCAGCACGGCGACGTCGCGCAGCAGGTGCTCCGTCATGCCGCCGGAGATCGTCACCCGCAGCCCGTCCACCAGGTAGCTCATCGGCAGGAACGGGTGGATCGCCTGGAACGGCACCGGAGTCGTCTCCATCGGGTACAGGCCGCCGGAGGCGGTGAGCTGGATTATCAGCAGCACCAGCGACAACAGGCCGCCGACCGTGCCGAACGCCGTGCGCAGGAAGTGGTCGATCGCCACGAACGCGACCGCGGCGAGGGTCACCAGTCCGATCGTCCACCAAACGTGCAAGGGGTCGAGCCCGAGCCCGAAGTCGACCACCGCGTACAGCACGAGCCCGCCGAGCACGCTCAGCACCGCCGCAGGCAGGAACCCGGCGAACGCGATCGTGCACGGCCCGACGCGGTCCGCGAGCGCGCGCAGGTTCACCGGCTTGAGCAGCAGGTACGCGAACAGGCCGAACACCCAGAGGGCGATCGCGAAGAAGAACGGCGCCAGCCCGCGCCCGTAAACGTTGGCCGGGTTGAGGTTCTCGGTGTGGATCTCGGTCGGCGACCCGAGGACGTCGGCGGCGTTGGCGACCTCGGTGGGGTTCGTCGGCGGGATCTTGCCCAGCGTGTCGTCGACCAGTCCCAGCAGGTTCTTCGCGCCGTCGTTGAGCTGCCCGGCGCCGGTCTCCAGCACCCCGCTGCTAGCGGCCAGCGTGTTGAGGCCGTTGGTGATGCCGTTGGAACCACCGGCGAGCTCCGCGGCGCCCGCGCGCAGCGTGTCCGCCGGGGCCGTGATCGCGCGGATCTGGTTCTGCAGCGGACCGACGTTGTTCTGCAGGGCCAGCGCTTGGCCGTTGGCGTCCTGCGCGGTCGTCAGGGCCTGCTGGGCGTCCTTTTCGGCGGCGGCCGCCGAGTCGGCGATCTTGCGGACGTTGTCCAGCGCTCGCTGGTACGCGGAATCCTGCGCGATCTCGGAATGCTTCTGGCCGAGTTCCTCGATGGCCGCGCGGCCTTCTGCCGCGCGCTGGCTGAGGAAACCGGTGGTGGCCTTGATCGTGCTCAGGCTGTTGACCGCCACGTTGCTGGCGTTGACCAGGGCGTTGACCGCGCCCGGCAGCCGTTCGGCGGTGAAGTTGCTGATCGTGCGCAGCTGCTGATCCAGCTGCGCGGTCGCGTCGGAGATGCTCTGCACGCCGCGCGAAACCTCGCCGGTGCCGTCGCGAACCCCGTTGAGGCCCTTGGAAAGCGCCGCGGTGCCCTGCTTGCTCAGATCAGTGCCCTCGACGAGCTGCTTCGACGCTTCCGAAGCGAGCTGCAGCTTCCCGCGCGCCTGGTCGAGCTCGCCGTAGAGCGCGCGGGCGTAGGTGGCGTGCGCGGCGGCGTTGATCTGGTTCTGCAGCTCGGTCTGCACCGTGTCGGCCATGATCCCGGCGATGTAGCCGTTGGCGTCGTTCTTGACGAACTGCAGCGAGGCGCGCTCCGGGCCGCGGTCGGCCGCGGTCGCCAGCTTCGTGCTGAAGTCCGACGGGACCTCGATCGTGAAGTAGTACCGGCCCTCCTGCAGCCCGTGCCGGGCCTCGGCGGAGTCCACGAAGTTCCAGTCGAAGATGTCGGTGGCCTTGAGCTGCTGGACGAACTGCTCGCCGGCGTTGATGTGCTCGCCGCGGCTGTCCACCGGCTGGTCCGAGTTGACCACCGCGACCGGTACCCGGTTCAACCGGCCGTAGGGGTCCCAGTTCGACCACAGGTACAGCGACCCGTACAGCAGCGGGACTAGGACCAGGACGAGCGGCACGAAGCGGCGCAGCGGCCCGCGGAAGCGCCGCACCTCCAGCCAGGCGAGCTTGAACGCTTTCACCGGGTGACCTCTTCCTGCAGGTCGAGCACCTTCGTGGGGCGGTCGGGTTCGCGCGCGGGCAGCGGGATCACGTCGACGTCGCCGGACGGCGGATCGGTGGCGCTGGCCAGCACTGTCATCCCGGTGCGGGCCACCTCGCGCAGCCCCGCCCACACCTGCGCCCGCCCGGACGTGGGGAGACCGGCGTCCACGTCGTCGACGAGGATCCCGGCGGGCTCGGAGGCGACCGTCAGGGCCACCGCGAGCAGCAGCCGCTCGGCGGGGTGCAGCTCGTCGATCAGCGCGGTGCGGTCCGGGGCGATCCGCACCTTGTCGAGCGCGGCATCGATGGAGCGCTCGGAGACGCCGCTGATCAGGCGGCGTTCCACGATCGCCTCGCGGACCCGGTGCTTGGCCTCCAACTCGTAGCCCGGGCGCAGCCGGGCCGGGCGGATCAGCTGCCGCACCGCCTTGGCCTGCGCGGGCAGCACATGCCCGGAGACGTCCAGGTGCCCGGTGATCAGCGGGAGGCGGCCGGACAGGGCGAGCAGCAGCGAGGTGCGGCCCGTGCCGGAGGGCCCGGCCACCACGGCGAGCGCGCCGGGTTCGACGCGCAGGTCCAGGTCGGCGAAGATGATGCCCTCGGGGCCCCTGGCGGCGATTCCGCGGGCGAGGATGGCCACACCGTCGACGTCCATTCACCCTCCTGAGCGCATGACTGTGTCCAAAGTGGCGGCTCGCGCGGATCTCGGCAACTCATGTCCAAAGTGGAGCGAGGTCGACGTTGCGCCTCGTGCCAGGTGGATCGGTCTTGCCGGAAAACCGCACCTTCGGCGTGTCCGGTCCGCGGCAGCGGGCTACGCGGAACCTGCGATCAGCGGGTGATGATGGTTTCGGTGTCGCCGGTTCGCGTGTCGACGATGGCGATCTCGCTGATCCCGGCTCGTACCGGCTCCGGCGGTTGCAGGGCCCGGAAGCCCACCGCCAGCTGGTCGTCCGTGATGCCCTGGGCGAGCGTGCAGTGCGGGATCCAGGCGCCGGGGAAGTAGTAGGCGGACGGGTGCTGCACGCGCCCGGCCAGTGCGTCGTGCACCGCCGAGTGAACCGCCAGCAGCTCGGTGTCCACGACCGCTCCCAGCAGCAGGACCCGGTCCTCGCCGGGGAACGTCCCCAGGGTGTGCAGCCAGAGGTCCGGAATGGACAGCAGCTCCAGCTCGGTGCGCAGCGCCTTGCGCGCGGCGGTGGGGATCCCGGCTGCCGCCGCGAAGGTCACGTGCGGACGGTGCTTGCCGCCGGATCGGGTGGCGATGCTCGGCACCCCGGCGTCGTCCAAGCGGCGCCACAACGCCTGGATCCCGGATTCCGCTGCGTCGTCGAAGAACGACACCAACGCCTGCGCCATCAGTGCTCGCCGGGGAGCGCGAAGCGGCCGTCGTCGGTCTGCTCGACGAGCCCATCCACCAGCAGGGAGTCCAGGCACCGGTCCCGCTGCCCGGCGTCCGACCACACCGCGTCCAGCTGCTCGCGCAGCACCGGGCCGGTCGAACCGCGCAGCACGTCCAGCAGCTTGCCGCGAACCTGGCGATCGGTGCCGGCGAACTTCTGCACCTTCTTAGGCGGCCCGGCGTAGGCAGGTCGGCCCGCGTGCTGCCACGCGCAGTCGTGCGCGATCGGGCAGGCCTCGCACCGCGGCGACCGGACGGTGCACACCACCTGGCCGAGCTCCATCAACGCCGCCGACAGCTTCGCGGCGCTGGCGTCGTCGGCCGGGAGCAGGACGTCGACGTCGTCGAGATCGCGCTTGGTCGACGGCGGACCGGCATCACCGGCGCCGTGCACGGCGCGCGCCACCACCCGCCGGACGTTCGTGTCGACCACCGGCGCCCGCTTGCCGTAGGCGAAGGCCGCCACGGCCCGGGCGGTGTAGGCGCCGATGCCCGGCAGCGCCAGCAGGGTGTCGACGTCGGACGGGACGACATCGCCGTGCTCGGCGGCGATGGTCGCGGCCGCCTCGTACAGCCGCAGCGCCCGGCGCGGGTAGCCGAGCTTCCCCCAGGCGCGCAGCACCTCGCCCTGCGACTCGGCGGCGAGGTCGGAGGGACGCGGCCAGCGGCGCATCCACTCCTCCCAGATCGGCTGGACCCGGTTGACCGGGGTCTGCTGCAGCATCGTCTCGCTGACCAGCACGCCCCAACCCGTCGTGCCGGGCGCGCGCCACGGCAGCGGTCGGGCGGTCGCGGCGAACCAGTCGATCAAGTCGACCGGGTCCAGGGGCGGGACGGTGGGATGCGCGGCGGTGGTCTTCATGACACGACCGATCCTGCCAGGTCCCCGAACCCTCGCGGAACCGCGTCCGAGCCCGTCACCTGGCGCCCGCCCCGCCCGCCGTACGGAGTTCCACTCGACTGGAACCGAACGGCCTTGGCTACCTGCAAAAACGCCCCTCGCGCGCTGCGGGGGCGCGGTTTCGCGAGGAACCACCGGGCACGCCGCGCCGCCGCGAAACCGCGTGCTCGGGTGCGAGGCCCGGGATCGGTGGTCGGCGGGTCGCGGAATCGGGTGCTGTAGGCATGATCGAATGCGATACGCCCAATTGGGTGATCGATGGTAACGCTGTTCGGAGTAGTCATCGAGTTACTGTCGTGCCGTGCTTGATCCGACCGGGCCGCTTCCGCCCGCGGTGTACTGGCGTCGCCGCGCGGTGGCGATTGGTGCGGCCGTGCTCGCAGCGGTCCTCATCGGCTGGGGTGCGATCGCCTTGATCGGCGGCGCCTCGGAGCCTCAGGCGGCCCAGGCACCGCCGCCGGGTCCGCCGGTCGCGGTGGCGGCCGACGCCCCGCCGCCGCCGTGCGCGGACCAGGCGATGCGCGTCGTCGCCGAGGTGGCCCGCCCGGAGTTCAAGGTGGGCGAGCGGATCGGCATGAGCATCGTGGTGACCAACGCGGGCGACCGGGCGTGCGTGCGGGACGTCAACCGAATGCTGCGCGAGCTGACCGTGTCGACCCCGGGCGGCAAGCACGTGTGGTCCAGCAACGACTGCTACTCGGAGTCGACCAACGAGCAGCCGCTGCTGCAGCCGGGGCAGTCGGTGCGCAACGACGTCCAGTGGTCCGGCCAGATGTCCACAGCGGACTGCCGGGACGAGCCGGGGCGCGCACCGGCGGGCGCCTACCAGGTGTTGGCCAGGGTCGCGGCGCTCAACAGCTCGCCCACCCCGTTCCGCCTGACCGCCGCACCCTGACCGGCACATCCTGACCGGCACATCCTGACCGGCGGAGCCATGGCGAAATCGGAGAGACTGCAACGGCTTTAGGGGAATCGGTCCACTATGGATGATTCGGCGAGCCGGGAGAGGCCTTCCCGGACCAGGCTCGCCCGCGTGTCGCCGATCGACTCCACCGCGCGCAGCTCGTCCACCGTCGCCGCGAGCAGCCGTTGCAGCGAGCCGAAGTGCTCCACCAGCTGCCGGCGGATGGTGGCGGGCAGCCGCGGCACCCTGGCGAGCAGCCGGTAGCCGCGCGGGGTCAGGTGCTGGTCCAGCGCCTCCGGCGTGTCCGGGTAGCCGAAGGCGCCGGCGATCGCGGTCAGGTCCAGCAGCTCCGTGCCGTCGAGCTTGCGCAGCGCCGTCTCGACCTGCTCCGAGGTCGGCATCGCGCCGCTGGTCGGCAGGTACTCCTGCACGATCAGCTCCCGGTCCAGGTCGATGCCGTCGCGGGCGTGGCCCCGGCGGTCGCGCGCCTCCCGCGAGGAGCCGACCAGCTCGTCCAGCTGCAGCTCGATGAGCCGGCCGTCCTTGCCCAGCTCGACGACGTCGCCCTCGATCTCGTCGGCGATCCGCCGCACCATCTCCATCCGTTGCACGACGGTCATCGCGTCGCGCAACGTCACGTAGTCCTCGATCTCCAGCGCCGACAGCGTCTGCGCGACCTCGGCCAGCCGCGCGGTGTAGCGCTCCAGGGTCGCCAGCGCCTGGTTCGCGCGGGACAGGATCTCCGGCGAGCCGATCAGCACGTGCCGGTGGCCCTGCGTGTAGACGCTGATGATGCTCATCGACTGGCTGACGGACACCACCGGGTAGCCGGTCTGGATCGCGGTGCGCTCCGCCGTGCGGTGCCGGGTGCCGGACTCCTCGGTGGGGGTGCTGGCATCGGGCACCAGGTGCACGTTCGCCCGCATGATCCGTTTGGCGTCCGTGGACAGCGCCACCGCGCCGTCCATCTTGGACAGTTCGCGCAGCCGGGTAGCGCTGAACTCGATGTCCAGGTGGAACCCGCCGTCGCAGAGCGCCTCGACCGCCGGGTCGTAACCGAGCACGATCAGGCCGCCGGTGCGCCCGCGAAGGATGCGCTCGAGCCCGTCCCGCAGCGCGGTTCCGGGAGCCAGCCGGGCGAGCGTGCCGCGCAGCTGCTCGTGGCTCATTTGCACCTCACGATCGTGAGCGCCTCGCTGAGGTTCGATACCACCGTGGCGCGCACGCCCTTCGGCAGCGGGCCCGCGTCCGGCGGCACCAGCGCCCGGTCGAAGCCGAGTCTGGCCGCTTCCGCCAGCCGCCGCCCGACGCCGCTGACCCGCCGGATCTCCCCGGCCAGCCCCACCTCACCGACCGCGATCAGGTTCGACGGGAGCGCCTTGCCCTTCTTCGAAGAGGCGATGGCCAGCGCGATCGCGAGGTCCGCGGCGGGTTCGTGCACCTTCGTGCCGCCGACCGTCGCGGCGAACACGTCGCAGTCGCCGGTGTGCACCTGGCCGTGCTTGCCCAGCACCGCGAGCATCATCGACACCCGCGCCGAGTCCAGGCCGCTGACCGAGCGCCGCGGCATGGCCATCTGGGTCTTCATCACCAGCGACTGGACCTCCACCAGTAGCGGGCGCTTGCCCTCCACCATCACGGTCACCGCGGTGCCGTCGACCTGCGTCTCCTGGCGGTTGATGAACAGCCCGGAGGGGTCCGGGACCTCGGCGATGCCGTCGTCGCGCTGCTCGAAGCAGCCGACCTCGTCGGCGGGGCCGAACCGGTTCTTCACGCCGCGCAGCATCCGCAGCGCCGAGTGCCGGTCGCCCTCGAAGTGCAGCACGACGTCGACCAGGTGCTCCAGCACGCGCGGACCGGCCACCGCGCCGTCCTTCGTGACATGCCCCACCAGCACCACCGGCAGGCCGCGCTCCTTGGCGAGCGCCACCAGCGCGGTGGTCACCGCGCGGACCTGCGTGACGCCGCCGGGGCTGCCGTCGGCCTCGGGCGACTGCACGGTCTGCACCGAGTCGACGATCAGCAGGCCCGGTTTCACCGCGTCGACGTGCCCGAGCACGGCGGAGAGGTTGCTCTCGGCGCCGAGGAAGAGCTCCGGGTGCACCGAGCTGGTGCGCTCCGCGCGAAGGCGCACCTGACCTGCGGATTCCTCACCGGTGACGTAGAGCGACGGGCCGGGTGAGGCGCCTGCGGCCCACCGGTGCGCGACCTCCAGCAGCAGTGTGGACTTGCCCACACCTGGCTCGCCGGCCAGCAGCACGACCGCGCCCGGCACGATGCCGCCGCCCAGCACCCGGTCCAGCTCCGCGATGCCGGTGGATACGGCGCGGGCGGAGTCGAGGTCGACCTCGGCGATGGGGCGGGCCGGGGTGGCGGGTGCGCCCGCCGCGACCTTCGTCAGCACCGGGCGGGCTGCGGCCATCTCGTCGATGGTGCCCCACGCCTGGCAGCTCGGGCAGCGGCCGACCCACTTGGCGACCTCGTGGCCGCAGTCGGCGCAGCGGTATGCGGGGCGGGCGGCGCGGGCGTTCTTCGGGGGCACGCCGCGAGGCTATCCGCCCGCGACGACAGGCCCGATCACCGGCATCGCGGCAACCTCGCGGATTCCCCACCTTCGAGTGGATAAAGCGGCGGGCAGGTCCCGTGGCCGACGCAATTTCAATGGAAATCGGACATTCGATTTCCATTGAAATTGCGCCACTCAGCCGGGCGCGCCGGTATCAGTCCCGCGAGTCGCGGCGCGCAGGGCATCTCGCGCAGGGCATCTGAGGTGCGAAATCGGGCCGCCCCTGAGCGGGGACGGCCCGATTCCGGTGAAGCCTGCAGTCAGTGACCGCCGCCCTGCTCGGCACCCGGCAGCGGGCTGCCGTGCTCGGGGCGCGGCGTGTGGTCTGGGCCCACCGGGACCTGCACGGTGACCGAGCCGGCCTTCTCGAAGACGAAGGTCACCGGGACCGTCACGCCCGGCGTGATGTCCTGCTTGAAGCCGTTCAGCGTGATTTGCACCTCGCGGTCCGCGGACGTCTCGCCGTGCTGGACCGCCGCGGACTGGCCGACGGCGTGCAGCGCGGTCCGGCTCGGCACGTCGGTGATCCCGCCGAGGATGGCCGACGCGGCGTAGGGGCTGGTGACCTGGACCAGCTTGTCGTCCGGGCCCTCGTTGGTAATCACCAGCTGGACCGGCGCGGAGGAACCGGCCGGGTAGCGGGCGCCGGAGGTCGGGAAGGTGAACGTGGCGTTGCGGATCGCGATCTGCTTGAGATCGCCGCTGCCACCGTTGACGGCGGCGACCTGGGTGTCGGTCTCGGTCACCTGACCGGCACTGCACCCAGCGAGGGCGACGACGGCGCCGAGCCCGATAGCGGCCGGGATCAACCGCAGGCGGACGGCCTTGAGATGCTGAGGGCGGCTCACGGTTGCAGCGTCCTTCCTGATTGCCGGACAACCGGGGGAAGCTTAATCCCCGCCTGCACGTGGCGTTCCAGGGGCTAGCCGAACTACCTATTTCGGGGTCACCGGGCGCCGCCGCGACAACCCCATCGGAGTGTCCATAGTGGACGGTTTCAGTGGGCCGAAAGGTGCGTCCTTGCACGTCCGGGGCATTGTTGTCAACCCCTGTTCACGGCCTGACCTGCGATTACGGATGGTGAGGTGGTCGAGGTCCAGTTGCCCCACGTGTTAAAGTGGGCGTAGCGAAAGGGGCAGAGGACACATGGTTTTCAAGGTCGGAGAGACCGTCGTCTACCCGCATCACGGTGCCGCGCTCATCGAAGCAATCGAGACTCGTGTGATCAAGGGCGAGGAGAAGCAGTACCTCGTCCTCAAGGTCGCGCAGGGCGACCTGACCGTGCGCGTTCCCGCGGACAACGCCGAGTTCGTCGGCGTCCGGGACGTTGTCGGCCAGGAGGGACTCGATCGGGTCTTCGACGTGCTGCGGGCCCCGCACACCGAAGAGCCCACGAACTGGTCTCGGCGGTACAAGGCCAACCTGGAGAAGCTCGCCTCCGGCGATGTGAACAAGGTGGCCGAAGTGGTGCGCGACCTCTGGCGACGCGAGAAGGATCGCGGACTGTCCGCAGGAGAGAAGCGGATGTTGGCGAAAGCGCGGCAGATCCTGGTCAGCGAGCTGGCATTGGCCGAGGGTACCGACGAAGGCAAAGCGGAAACCCTGCTGGACGAAGTCCTCGCCACCGCAGTGTGATCATCGGGAACAGACGAGCGTGAGCGTAGTTGCGCTGGTCCCCGCGGCGGGTCGCGGGGTGCGCTTGGGTGCCGGGATGCCGAAGGCGCTGGTCCCGGTGAACGGTGAATCGTTGTTGTTGCGCGCGGTCCGCGGCTTGTTGGCCTCGGGCCGCGTGCACCACGTCGTGGTCGCGGCACCGGCCGATCAGGTCGAGGTCGTGGCCGCGGAGCTGGCCGCGCTGCCGTCCGCGCACGTGGTCCCGGGGGGAGCGGAGCGGACCGACTCCGTGCGGCGCGCGCTGGAGGCGGTCGAGCGGGTGGCCCCGGACGCGCGGGTGGTGCTGGTGCACGACGCGGCGCGGGCCTTCACCCCAGCTTCGATGATCCGGGACGTCGTGGCCGCGGTCGAGCGGGGTGCTCCCGCGGTGATCCCGGTGCTGCCGGTCACAGACACGATCAAGCAGGTCGACGAGGCAGGTGACGTCGTTTCGACCGTGGACCGCTCCCGGCTGCGGGCGGTGCAGACCCCGCAGGGCTTCGCCATCGACGTGCTGCGGGAGGCCTACGCCGCGGCCGGTGATGTGGCCACCGACGACGCCGGGCTCGTGGAGCGGGTCGGGGGCAAGGTGCACACCGTCGACGGGCACCCGCACGCCTTGAAGATCACCACCGCCTTCGATCTGGCCATCGCCGAGTCGGTGCTGGCCGTGGTCGGCGTGACTTCGGATGCGGGTGTTGCGAACGACACTGGAGAACTCGAGTGACCGAGCTGCTGCCCCGCGTCGGCCAAGGCGTCGACGTCCACCCCGTCGAAGCCGGGCGCGACTGCTGGATCGCGGGCCTGCTCTGGCCGGGCGTGGACGGCTGCGCCGGGCATTCTGACGGCGACGTCGCGGCGCACGCGCTGTGCGACGCGCTGCTGTCGGCGGCTGGGCTCGGCGATCTTGGCGCGGTGTTCGGCACCGATGACGACCGCTGGGCGGGCGCCCATGGGGTGGACTTCCTGGGCGAGGTGCGAGACCAGGTCGCTGCGGCGGGTTTTCGGATCGGCAACGCGACCGTGCAGGTGATCGGCAACGCGCCGCGCATCGGCAGGCGCCGCGAGGAAGCGCAGCAGGTGCTCTCGGCGGCGATCGGCGCGCCGGTCTCGGTGTCCGGCACGACCTCCGACGGCCTGGGCCTCACCGGTCGCGGCGAAGGCGTCGCCGCCGTCGCCACCGCCCTGGTCGTCCCGACGGCCTGAGTCGGTGCCCGTGAGTGCTTTTCGGCGCTACAGCACCGAAAAGCACTCACGGGCGCTGATCAGCGGCTTCTGGAGTAACGGACAGGTACCGGGGTGTAACGGGTAGGCGGAGTCGGGGAAAACTCAGGGCTCGCGGTCTGGAATGCCAGGGTCGGTGCGCGCCATGCTCGACACATGGAGATCGAGCGGAACCGGTGGGTGCGTCGGCTGCTCATAGTGCAGCCGGTGCTGGCGTGGCCGATGTCGTTCGTGTTGTGGTCCGAGGGCGACGGCCTCGGGCTGGCGGCGGCCGTGGTCCTGTTGTGGGCAAGCGCGGCGATCTGCATCGCGGGCATCGTCGTCCCGATGCGAAACCACCAGACCCCGCGCTGCTGACCGCACCGCGGTTTTCAATCGAAACCGCGAACCATCGGGCCGGGGCGGCGTCGTGAGCTTGGACGCATGTCGGTGCTCGGCCCGGTTCAGTCCACTTACCGTGGACCCCGTGACTCTGCGCGCGGTGCTCTTCGACTTCTCCGGCACGCTCTTCCGGCTGGAGGAGGACGAGTCCTGGTTCTCCGACCTCGCCGACGCCGACGGCACCCTCTTCGACCTTGCGGCGCAGGCCGAGGTCATGCGCCGGATGACCGCGCCGGTCGGCCAGGTCGTGCAGCTCGGCCCCGAGTTCCAGGACGCCTGGGAGAACCGCGACCTGGACCCCGCCCTGCACCGCAAGGTCTACCTGGAGGTGCTGCGCAGCTCCGGCGTGCTGGACGGCCAGGCCGAGGGCCTCTACGAGCGGCTGATCGATACCGACTTCTGGACGCCGTACCCGGACGCCGCGGACGTGCTGCGCCGGGTGCACGAGGCGGGCATCAAGATCGGCGTGATCAGCAACATCGCGTTCGACATCCGCCCTGCGTTCGAGCGGATCGGTGTCACCCGGTACGTCGATGAATTCCTGCTCTCCTACCTCGAAGGCGTGATCAAGCCGGATTCGAAGATCTTCCTGCGGGCCTGCGAGCGGCTCGACGTCGCGCCCGGCGAGGCGCTGATGGTCGGCGACAGCGAGGAGGCCGACGGCGGCGCGGCCGCGGTCGGATGCCAGGTCGCGATCGTCGACCCGGTGTCCACCACCGAGCGGCCGGACGGACTGCTGACCGCCGTCCGCGACGTGCTGCGCTGACGATCACTACCCCTTGACTCGCCAGGCCCTGTCGTGATTGGGGGTCGACCTGCCCCCGTACCATCAGGGACGTGAGCCTGCACCTGCATGACACCGCGACCCGCACGACGCGCGAATTCCACCCGCGCTGCGACGGAGTGGCGTCGATCTACGTCTGTGGTGCCACCGTGCAGGGCATTCCTCACGTAGGACACGTCCGCAGCGGCCTGAACTTCGATGTGCTGCGCCGCTGGCTGCAGCACACCGGCCAAGACGTGCGCCTGGTCCGCAACGTCACCGACATCGACGACAAGATCCTCACCAAGGCGGCCCAGGCCGGTCGCCCGTGGTGGGAGTGGGCCGCGACGCACGAGCGCGCCTTCGAGCGGGCCTACGACCAGCTCGGCTGCCAGCCGCCGTCGGTGCTGCCGCGCGCGACCGGGCACGTCACGCAGATGGTCGACCTGATCCAGCGGCTGATCGACAAGGGACACGCGTACGCGGCGGGCGGCGACGTCTACTTCTCGGTGACCTCCTACGCCGACCACTACGGCAAGCTCTCCGGGCAGCGCCTCGAAGAGGTGCAGCAGGGCGAGACCCTGGCCAGCGGCAAGCGCGACCCGCGCGACTTCACGCTGTGGAAAGGCGCCAAGCCGGGCGAGCCGAGCTGGCCGACGCCGTGGGGCTACGGCCGGCCGGGCTGGCACCTGGAGTGCTCGGCGATGGCCACCTTCTACCTCGGCAGCGAGTTCGACATCCACGGCGGCGGCCTGGACCTGGTGTTCCCGCACCACGAGAACGAGCTGGCGCAGTCGAACGCGGCCGGGGACGGCTTCGCGCAGTACTGGATGCACAACGCCTGGGTGACCATGAGCGGCGAGAAGATGTCGAAGTCGCTCGGCAACACCCTGTCCATCCCGGCCGTGCTCCAGCGCGCCCGCGCGGCCGAGCTGCGCTACTACCTGGTCACCCCGCACTACCGGTCCACGATCGAGTTCTCCGAGGCGGGGCTGGCCGAAGCGGTCGCCGCGTACCGCCGCATCGAGTCGTTCGTCCGCCGCGTCGGCCAGCGCGCCGGCAGCGTCGAACACGGCGCGCTGGCCGCGGAGTTCACCGCGGCGATGGACGACGACCTGGCGACGCCGCAGGCGATCGCGGCGGTGCACAACGCGATCCGGGAAGGCAATGCCGCCCTGGACCGCGGCGGCGACGAGGCGGCCCGGGACGCGGCAGCGTCGGTGCGGGCCATGACGGACGTGCTTGGGTTGGACCCGCTGTCCGAGCAGTGGGCCGACGACTCCGGCGCGGACGACGCCGCGCACCGCGCGTTGTCCGACCTTGTCGAGGCACTCCTGGAACAACGCCAGCAGGCCCGCAAGGAGCGCGATTTCGCCACCGCCGACCTGCTGCGCGATCGGTTGCAGGACAGCGGGATTGCCGTCGAGGACACCCCCGACGGTCCGATGTGGACATTGAAAGACGGGTAACACGTGGCCGGCAACGACAAACGCCGCGGCGGCATGCGCAAGAGTAACAAGAAGGGCATGGTCGTCGGATCCGGCGGGCAGCGCCGTCGGGGGCTGCGCGGCAAGGGCCCGACGCCGAAGGCGGAGGACCGGGTCAGCCACCCCGCGAAGAAGCGCGCCGATTCCCGGAGCAAGACGGAGCAGCAGCGCGCGAAGCGCCGGGCGCAGCAGGACGCGCAGCCGGAACTGGTGGCCGGGCGCAACCCGGTGGTGGAGTGCATCCGGGCCGGCGTGCCGGCGACCGGGCTGTACGTGGCGCAGGGCATCGACATCGACGACCGAGTCACCGAGGCGGTGCGGGAGGCGAAGTCGCGCGGGATCTCCGTGGTCGACGTGCCGCGCATCGAGCTCGACCGGATGACGAACAACGCGCTGCACCAAGGACTTGCGCTGCAGGTGCCGCAGTTCAGCTACGCGCACCCGGAGGACGTGCTGACGGCGGCCGGCCATTCCGGGATGCCGCCGCTGATCGTCGCGCTCGACGGCGTGACCGACCCGCGCAACCTCGGCGCGGTGATCCGGTCCGCGGCGGCGTTCGGCGCGCACGGCGTGATCGTGCCGCAGCGGCGCAGCGCCGGGATCACGGCGGTCGCCTGGCGCACCAGCGCGGGCACGGCCGCGAAGCTGCCGGTGGCCAAGGCGGTCAACCTCACCCGCACGTTGAAGGACCTGAAGGACGCCGGGCTGATGGTCATCGGTCTGGACGCCGACGCCGACATCACCTCGGACGAACTGGAGCTGGCCACGGAGCCGCTGGTGGTCGTCGTCGGCTCGGAGGGGCGCGGGTTGTCGCGGCTGGTCCGGGAGACCTGCGACCAGACGGTCTCGATCCCGATGGCGGGCGGCGTGGAGTCGCTAAATGCCTCGGTCGCCGCGGGCGTGGTCCTCGCCGAGGTCGCCCGCCGCCGTCGGCGTCCTGATCACCAGGCCCCACCAAACCGCAATTTCCATTGAAATCGAACCGTCGATTTCAATGGAAATTGGGCTCTTGCGACGTTTCTGTGGGTGGTTTGAGCTGGTTTTTTGGGTCCGGAGACGGGGGCACGCCGTTGCTTCGTCTAGGTTTCTGGCCTTGTCCAGAGTCAGGAAGCGAGGAGCGGAGAACGGCGTGCCGAGGGCCGCTTTATGGCGTGTTGTGGTGGGCGTCGACCGGCGCACGGTCCGAGGATGTCGAGTTCGACGAGACCGCCGCGGTGGTGGTGCACGTGCGTGTGCGTAGGCACGAGTGTCCGTGGGGTCGTGAGTGGCGATGCCGGTTCTTACCGGAACAATCACTCACGAGGGGTGTGGGTGGGGTCGTGAGTGGCGATGCCGGTTCTTACCGGAACAATCACTCACGAGGGGTGTGGGCGGGGTCGTGAGTGGCGATGCCGGTTCTTACCGGGGTCGTGTCTCGGTAGATGTGTCAATCCCCGGGACACACATAACCCACGGAAGAAGCAGAAGAGCCGGAAATTGCGGCCGTTGTCCACATCCTTCGGTGTGTCGTGCGCCGACACGCCGGAGGACTGCAATTTCAATGGAAATCGGACCTTCGATTTCCATTGAAATTGCGGGTTACCGTTGGTTCTGGCTGAGGATCGTGTCGACCGTCAGGGCTGATGCGACGACCATGCTCAGCAGCGGGTCCGCCAGCGGCCGGTGGATCTGCAGGACGTAGTTGTCTGCCGTGGTGAACGCGGCCTTCGCCAGGCCCTGCCAGGTCTTGGTGATCCGCCCGATCTCCGCGTCGGCGTGGTCGAGCACCTTGATGTCCCAGGCGCGCAAGTTCTCGGCGTGCAGGCCGCCGATGCGCTGCCCGTTGACCTCGAAGTCGAATCGGGCCTTTCCCCAGACGTTCGTCAGCTTGATGTCCCCGACCGGCGACTGGTCCGGTCGCTGCACGTGGACCGTGCCCTTCCACATGGTCGCCGGGCGGGTCAGCACCAGGACCGGGCGGCCGGTGATGTCGCGGATCTCCAGCGTCACGGTCATCAGCGAGTCGAGCTTGGTGAGCATCCGCAGCGCCTTCTGCGCGCCGCTCTGGCCGACCTGCATGACCGAGCCGAGCTGGCGCCCATGCTGGTCGTAGACCGCGTACTCGTTCGCCACCTCGATCAGCTTCGCCTTCTGGTTGATCACCAGAACCGGCTCGGTGAACAGCGTGCCACCGCCGCCTGCGACCTCGCCTCCGACGGCGGCCCGCTGCTGCACCTGGTGCTGGATGGACGCGGCGTCGCCGGTGCCGCCCATCGCGAGCTCGATGGCGGACGCGTCGTTCTGCTGCGCTGCCGGGTGCTGCTGGACGTATTGCTGCGGGTGCTGCTGAGCAGGCTGCTGGGCGGGCTGGACGTGCTGAGTCCACTGCCTGCCGTCCCACCAGCGCACATAACGCTGATCTGTCTGGTCCGGGTACCAACCGGGCGGCGGCGGAGCGCTCATGAACCCCAGGCTAGGTGATCGCGGGACCGGCTGTCCGGGATTCGTACCCGTCGCATTCCGGGCCGGTGACGTTCGGGGCTCGGCTAGAGTCCGACGAGCAAGAAAGCTGAACCCCGCTCAGAAGGGGAGGCGCGGGCCTCCCGCACCCCGAGGCCCCCGATGTCGTTCGCAAGTCCGCTGTTCCTCTGGTACTTCCTGCCGGCCGTGCTCGCGGCCGTGGTGATCGCACCCCGCAGCGGACGCAACGCCGTGATCGCAGTCGCCAGCCTGCTGTTCTACGCCAGCGGCGCGGGCGGGACGACGCTGCTGCTGCTGGCCTGCATCGTGGTGAACTACTTCGCCGGGCGGCACCTGGAACCCGACGAGTGGGGCGTCGAGCGGAACCGGCGGAAGTGGTTGCTGATCGGCGCCGTCGCGTTCAACCTGACGATCCTGGCGGTGTGGAAGTACGCCGGGTTCGCCACCGCGCAGCTGGCGGTGCTGAGCCAGTGGTTCGGCGGCGACTTCCCGGTGCTGCACCTGGCGCTGCCGATCGGGATCTCTTTCTACACGTTCCACCACATCTCCTACGTGGTGGACACCTACCGCGGGGAGCGCCCGGCGCTGCGCGACCCGGTCTCGTTCGTCACCTACATCGCGATGTTCCCGCAGCTGGTGGCCGGTCCGATCGTGCGCTACCGGGAGATCGCCGACCAGTTGCCGCAGTGGCGCACCCACCGGCTCGACGACATCGCGGCGGGCTTCCCCCGGTTCGCGTGGGGCCTGACGAAGAAGGTCATCATCGCCGACACGCTGGCGCCGATGGTGGACGCCTGCTTCGCCACCCCGAACCAGGACATGACCTTCGCGATCGCCTGGCTCGGCGCGATCGGCTACGCGATGCAGCTGTACTTCGACTTCTCCGGCTACTCGGACATGGCGATCGGGCTGGGCCGGATGCTCGGGTTCCGGCTGCCGGAGAACTTCGCCCGGCCGTACTCGTCGGTGACGATCACGGAGTTCTGGCGGCGCTGGCACATGTCGCTGTCGCGCTGGTTCCGGGACTATGTCTACATCCCGCTGGGCGGCAACCGCCGGGGCACCGCGCGCACCTACCGGAACCTGGCGATCATCTTCGTACTGACCGGTTTCTGGCACGGCGCGGCGTGGACGTACCTGGTGTGGGGGCTTTTCCACGGCGCGCTGCTGGTGGTCGAGCGCGCCTTCGGCTGGTCGCACGCGCCGAGCGGCATCCGGGCCCGCCTCGGTCGCCGCGCGCTGACGCTGCTGCTGGTGGTGGTCGGCTGGGTGTTCTTCCGGTCGCCGGACTTGGGCAGCGCGTTCGTGATGCTGGGCCACATGCTGGTGCCGGATTTCGCGGGCCTGACGGACATCGTGTCGGCGTCGGTGACGAACCAGCGCCTCGTGTTCCTGCTGCTGGCGCTGGTGGTCGTGGCGCTCCCGGCGAACTCGGGCACCGGCCCGTTCCTGGAAGCGGTCCGAACCCCGCAGGCCGACGCCCTCCGGATCGGAGTCCTGACCCTCGGCCTCGGCTACGCGGGCCTCCTCGTCGCCACCGGCTCCTTCAGCCCTTTCCTGTATTACCAGTTCTGAGCAACGGGGTTCGTCACCAGCGGATCGCCGCCGGGCATGCCATCTACCAGCAAAGACGGCGCCGGTCGCTGACTGTTGTTGACGGTCTGTGTGTGAGGGGTGCCGTGTGCCCCACATGTGCCCCAGCAATGTCCACAGTGGGCACATGGCATGGCTTGATCACCGCAGCTTGCGCTGTTGGCCGGACGGGGAGGCTGGCGGCAGGCACATGGCGGGGGCTGTCGGTTGGACAGCCCCGCTCATGATTTGTAGGTGTCCGCGTCGCTTGGAGAACGCTGTTCAGCGCGGGTCGAACTCTCCGGCCTTGACGTCAGACAGGAACGCTGCCCAGGCCCTGTTGGTGAACGGCAGGATCGGACTTGCGTCACCCAGCTTGCTATCCCGGACGCCTGCCGCGTTCACCACTCGCGCGACCTCGACGCAAGCACCTCCGGTGCCGCCGCTGCGTCTGCTCTTGCGCCAGTGCGCCTGGCTGAAGTCTGGGGCGCGCATCGTAGCTCCCTCGTTGTGGTCACAGCTCCCCGGCGATCTTGCTGATGAGCTCAACCGACTCTGCCGGGCTCAGCGCCTGCTCTTCAAGAGCGCTGTAGTACAGATTATATGAAGCAATTTCATCCGGGTCCTCGATGTAGACGCAGCCCGTGAGGTACTCCGCGAAGGGCACATCCGGATCTTCCGGCTCCAGGAAGCTCAGGATGATGAAGGGAGCCTCCATCGAGGGGTAGGCGCCGGCGCTGAACGGGAGTGCCCGAACGGTCACCTGGTCGAGCTTCGCCATCTCGATCAGCAAGGTGAGTTGTTCACGCATGACTTCCGGACCGCCCACGAGGTTTCGTAGCGCGGCCTCGTGGATGATCGTGCTGAGTCGGAGCGGATCAGCTTCGTGAAGACGTGCCTGCCTCTGCATCCGTAGGTCCGCACGTTCGGCAACATCGTCGATGCCCGGCGATGCACGCATGATCTCTGTCGCATAACGCGACGTCTGAAGAAGCCCAGGGATCAACTGGTGCGTGAACTCGCGGACATGGCTGGCTTCGGACTCCAAACCAACGTACTCGTCGAAGTCCTCCTTGAGTGTTCCCTTGCCGTAGCGCTGCCACCAGCCCTTCTGTCGTGCTTGGAAGGCCAGCGCGACGTAGCGTTCTCGCTCTTCGTCCGGGATTCCGAGGACGGTCGCGATCGCGATGACATCGGCTGGTCCCGGAGCCCCGTCGCCTGTCTCGAATCGTCCGAGCTTCGACTTGGACCAGTCAAGGCGCGGAGCCAACTCGTCAAGCGAGAGTCGCGATTCATTGCGCCAACGACGCAAGCCCCGGGCCAGCTTCCGCAGTCGAACTGTCGGGCTGACCCGTTCGTCGTCTGACACCAGTACCTCCTCTGTAGCGGGCCGTGTGTCGGCAGTTTACGAGCCTGAGCTTCCCAGGCAATGATCCATTAGAGTGGTGACATGGGTTTCCCGGGTTGTCGTTCTTGTATTTTTGGGAATCCCGCGACACTCTGATCATGTCCCGGCGAGAGGAGTCCCAGACGTGGGTGTTCGTCCAGCACAGTCCGACATCGAGCCGTGGCTGCGTCCGCATCTGGCGGCGCTGGAGGCAAGCGTGCGGTCGGGGTTTCGCTTCACCCACCTGCCGAAGGTCGACAGCGTGCTCGCGGTGCAGGGTTTCCGGGTCCGCGAGGGGGCGATGGACATGTTCCTGGCGCGGTCGGCATTCGACGCCTTGGCGGCGCGGGTTCGGGTCGAAGACCTGGAGTTCCACGCCTCGCCTTCGCCGTTGTGGCACGCCCGGGGCGCCGTTGCTGACGTGGTGATGGAGTTGCTCGGTCTCCCGCCGCACGGTTCGCCGGGCGCGCCGACGGTCACATGCTCGCGGCCGAGCGATCTGTGGGTTCCTGGCGATGTCTTGTCGTGACCGGACCGTCGGGCTCGGCGTGGCCAGGGCTGTTCACCGCCCTGTTGCACCGGGTTTCACCCGGGAATGCGCAGCGGTTGTCGTTCGGGCCGAAGCGGGTTCGGCTCGGGCTTGCTGATTGCGGTGCAGCGTGTACGCCGCCGCATCCGTCTGTGGTTGGACGCCTGCCGAGGTGTCCGCATTGTTTCGGAAGGGATTGAACTGGGGTGTCTCATTTACTGCTGTTCCTCGCGGGCATGGTGCCCGCTCTCGCGTTGCTCGTGCTTGTTGCCTGGCGGATGTACGCCGCCGAGCCTGCGGGCCAGCACACGGGTGCCGGTGAGGGCGCGTTGACGGTCGCCCATCTCCTCAGCCGGGTCGAGCGCGAGCGCAGCGAAGTCGAGAGCGCGGGGCGGCATGCGTTGCGCGAGGACGTTGCGGCCAGGATCGCGGCGATCGTGGGGGCGGTGTAGCTGTGTCGACTCGACTTCTTGGGCGCGCGGTTCCTCGGATGCAGCCGAGTAATCAGCGTCCCGAGGATTACGAACCGGCCGAGCGACTCGTGGAGGCGTACCGCTGTCCCCGCGGTGAGGCTTTCACGGTGACGTTCGCCGCCGATAGTGCGGTGCCGGAGACCTGGGAATGCCGGCAGCACGGGCTGTATGCGCTGCGTGTCGACTTGGCCGCCTCTGTTGCCGACATGCACGCCCGCGCTCGCTGGAGTTTTGGAAGGGCGCCGCAGGGGCAGCCGTGGAAAACGCACCTGGAGCACGTGCTGGAGCGCCGCAGTCCCAGGGAGTTGCAGGATCTCGTCGACGAGCGGCTCGGCGAGCTCGCAGCGGCACGGGATGGGGCATGACGAGCCCGCTGCACGGTCCGCGACTGCCGACGTGGGCCGAACATGATTCGTCGCATCCGCCGAATCCATTGTCGTCGAGCGGGAACCGTCGTTACGTCCTCGGCGACTACGACGACGATCACGGGTTTTGCTGGCGTTGCTGGATGCGAGTGCTCCGCCTTTCAACGCTACCGCGTTCATGTTCTCAAGCGATCAGGAGGAAGTCTTGCTATGCGGAAGATCAAACCTGGCACCCGGCTCAAGCCTGCTGCGCGCGAAAGGCTCGCGCGCGTCCTCAAAAATAAGTACGAGAAAGGCGCGAGTATTCGGCAACTCTGCAAGGAGTCCGGGCGGTCTTACGGGATCGTGCACCGCATGCTCGCCGAGGCCGGTGTCCAGTTCCGGCCTCGCGGCGTAGCCGGCAAAGCCGCCGAAGAGGCCGCGCCGCGGTTTGACCAGCGCTCCGCGCCGATCCTTTCTCGCACCGCGCTATGAGTACGACCGGGCCGAAGCGGTTCCTGCCGATGGCGTGGCGTGTCGAACGGGTCTCGCCGACCGAGGTCTACACGTTCCGCTGGGGTAGGGGTGCTGGCTTTTTCACCGTGCATCGCGGTGATATCGGCAGCTCGCATGAGGACGATCACCTCATCGACACCATCCATATTGGACGCAGCTGGGTTGATGAGTCGGACGTCGCTTCGCAAGCGCGGTCGTGGTTGCGCTCGCGGATCGGTCCGCGCCGCCGTGGTGCCTGAGTTTCCAAGACTGCTCTATGTCGATGTCCCCGATCGTTGGCATCGAGCTCGGCCGGTCGGTGCGGGCTTCTCCCTCCCAGGGCGCCGACCGGCCACCCATTCAAACTGTGTGCGAAAGGAGCCACCGCATGCACATTCCGCGTGACGATCAGCCCGAAGTGACCGGGCCGCCGATTCTGACACCCATTGAAACCGACCCCGTGGCGACTGGAGTCGGAAGCGAGGTCGACCAGAACGAATCCTACGCCCGGGCCTATGCCGAGGCAGCACAGATCGTGAAGGAAGCACGGGACAAGGAGTCGCAGTCCCAGCACGTCCTCGTGCGCTTTCTTACCGGCGTGTTGGACCCGGTAAAGCTGTCACTGACGCTTGCCGACATATCCGGTGGTTTCATCGGAGCGACAGCGGTGCGGGTTAGCAAGTTCCACCGGTTCGCGGACGATGCGCTGGAAAAGGCCGAGCGGGCAGCGAGGCTGACTACAAGTCAAAGTCTCAGCCTTGCCAACCGCACCAAGGCGGCAGCGATTCAGATTACGAACGATCTGCGCGCCAAAGACGCCATTGACCAGGCGATTTCCACACGCGCGGCGAACGTGATCAGCCGCTTCCCACCGCGGGTACGCAATGCTCTTGGCTTCCTCGACGCCAAACTCCTGCCCAAGAGCGTCAAAGCGCCTAGCCCGTTCCTCATCGGTGCAACCAAGATGGCCAAGATCATCCCAGGAATCGGCTTCGTCGCCACGGCAGTGGGCGTGGGCTACGACCTCAACCAAGGCAAAGACCCAACCATCGCCGTCGCCAGCGGCACGGGCAGCCTGCTCTCTGGTGCGGTCGTCGGCGCGGCGATCGGAGGTCCACCGGGCGCGATTATCGGCGGCGTCGCCGGCATCGGCGTCGGCTTCGCGATCGACGAATTCGGCGACGACATGAGCAACATCGGGAAGAAGCTCGAAGAGATCAACCCGAAGATGACCCGGTAAGGACTGCTGTGACTGCCACACCGCCACGTCCGAACCCGAAAACCGGCGAACCACGGCCACCCCAAGCGCCAAGGCTAACCGTTTGGGGAGATCTACCGTCACGGTCACCGCGGTTCGCGCGTTTCCCGCCGGCGCCAGAAGGACGGGGGCCAGTGTTGGAGTGGTACCACCGCTCCAACGAAGGAGCCTTCCTGTCCGGGCTGATCGTTTCGGCGATCGTGTTCGTGATTTTGTGCGTCATGGACTGGGGCTTCGACTGGATCTGGACAGCACCCTGGCTGTGGATGATCGTCGTGGCAGTTGCCCCCCTCTGGGGCCTCTGGATCATCTCCCGCAACCGCTGGGGCATCTCAGCAGGAGCCGACTGGCTCGCGATCAAGAGCGGCTACGTCGACCTCTACGAACTCACCGAAGTCAAGGTCGAAGGCACAAGTGGTGGGCTGTCGTGGGATATCGAGCTGACTGACAAAAAAGCCACCGAGCTCTGGCTCGACGCCAAAGAACTCCAGGCAAACCAGGCGCTCTGGGACCTCGTCTACAACGGCATCCGCTACTCAGTCCAACGCGGCAGCGCCAAGACAAACCCACGTGCGCTGGACAAACTCAAGCTGCGGTAACTACTTGCCGGTGCGCTCGCGGTGTTTGCATCCGGGCCAACAGCAGGGCCGACGTTTGCCTTCCGCCAGCTCCTCCTGGGTCCGGCGAATACGGCGCTCTCGGGTTATCACCTGCTTGGCATCCTCGACCCAGCAGATGAACTCGTTGCGGGCCAGGGGCGTGATGTCCTTCCAGGCATCGAATGCCGTGGTGTTGGCTATCAGCGCCTTGCGCAGGTCTGCGGGTAACTCGTGGACCACCCCACCGGGCACTCGCTGGCCGTTCATAGACCCACGGTAGCGGACGAAGCGAGCCCAAGACGGATACGCTCAGTCGCCGCCACGCGCCAGCATGTAAGGGCGACCCCGCAGGAGCCGCCGTGATGGAGATCTGGGCCGCGGAGACCTGACTCCACTGAACCTGGGTGAGCCGTCGAAGAACGGCGCTGGGCAGGTCGCCGAAGTGATCAGCTTGCCGCTCCGGCTGGCACCGAACCCGTTTCGTCACGTACGGGGTTGCCTGCTCCTGGTTCCGTTCCAGTGATCAAAACAAGTTGTTGCGGCGGGATCGTGTTGCTCGCTTGTTCGAGGTGGAACTGTTCGTAGACGAACAGCCGGGCTACGGTGTCGGCGAGTTCGAGCAGGCGACGGTATAGCACAGCGGCATGCGCGGCATCGGACGTCAGTTCTGCTTCTTCGGACCACTGGACGTGTAGTGACTTGATCGCGGAAAGCGTTGCCGCATAAGGATGTTCATGCATTGCCGTACGCCTTCCCCAGACCGCTGCTACGAGTTGTTGCAGGTCAGGAGTAACACGCTATTGAGGGACCCGCAAAAGGGTCATCTCGGCACCCGATCACATACCCGCCGATCGGACGTCGTCGGTTGGCGCCCCGCGCCGCTGTGCATGGGGGACTACGACGACTACGCGCGGACGCTACCGCCGGACCCGCTCGCGCGCCGCTGTGCAGGAGATCCGCGAGTTCTGGGCCGGTCGCGCTGCGTGCCCGGTTAACGTGGGTTCCGTGTCGCGGCAGGAGCACTCCGATCTTCTTCCCCCGGTCCACGAGGCGTGGTTGCCGCGGGAGCATCCGCTGCACCGGCCCCGGCACGGCAGGCGCCAGCTGGCCGCGCTCCTTTGCGCCGTGCTGTTCTTCACCGCGCCGGTGGTGACCTGGGTCTTCGGGGCGCGCGCCGAGCAGCTGGAGAACCGCCCGCTGGCCGCTTTCCCCAGCATCACCGACGGTTGGGGGTTCTTCACCGGGCTGAACGCCTGGGCCACCGACAACCTGCCGTTCCGCAAGGATGCCGTGCAGTCGGTGGACGCGCTCAGCCGCGGCGTGTTCGGCGAGCCCGCCCGGTTGGCCGGCGGCTCGCACACCTCGCCGGTCGGCGCCGGGCAGGTGGACGAGAAGCCGCCGATCGACGAGAACGTGTTCCCCGACGTCATCGAGGGCAAGAACGGCTGGCTGTACCTCGGCCACGACGTGTCCTACCGGTGCGTGCCGAAGCGGACCACGGACCAGGTGATCGCCGGACTGCGCCGCTGGCGGTCCGTGGTGGAGGCATCGGGCCGGAAGTTCCAGCTGGTCATCGCCCCTGACAAGTCCACCGAGTACCCGGAGAACATGCCGGACGACTACGCCGGGAAGGACTGCTCGACGAAGGCCCGCGAGGAGTTCTGGCGCCGCGTGCCGGCCGCGACCGGCGCGGTCGACCTGCGTGCCCAGCTGCGCGAGGTCGCGGCGCGCAACCAGCGGCCGATCTACCACGACATCGACACGCACTGGACCCACGAGGGCGCCATCACCATGACGTACCAGCTCGCCGAGCGCCTGCAGCCGGGCGTGACAAGCAGCTGGAAGGTCCTGCCGTCCCGCCAGTACCCGCACAGCGCCGACATCCCGGACCTGCTCGGACAGGACCGGACCGTGCCGATCCAGGCGTACTCGCTGGCGCCCGACGGCGGAGCCGCGGACAACACGCAGTTCAAGCCCAGCGACTTCCGCCAGCCGCTGCACCTGGAGTCGCGGCCGAAGCCGGGCATGATCGCCCAGCCGGTGCGGATGGTCGGCGACTCGTTCACCCAGTTCGCCAGCCCGTACCTGGCGGCGACGTTCGCGAACATCACCATCACGCACCCGGACAACGTCGCGGATGACCCGGTGGCGGCGGGCGAACTGCTCGCCGAAGGCGAGGTGGTCACGTTCGAACTGTCCGAACGTTTCGTCGCCGGCGGCCGCTACCCGATGCTTGACCCGGCGGTAGCCGACCAGGTCGGCGCAGTCCTCGCCGCCCACCCCGTGCGCTGATCCTTCCGGGATTTCGGCGAGCTTCCATCGAAATTCGCAATGCGGAACGTCCGGTCAGCTTCAGCGCAACTCGGCAGTTTTTGTAGCCGGACACACGTACTATTTTTGCCGATCGCCGTGTCGTGCGAGACCGGTATCCGATAGTCTGCCCGCGCATTGCGATTGCGGATCAACTGTCCGTAGCTGCACGTGCACGATGCGCCCTGGCGGTGCGTCGGCTGGGATGGGGCGGGCCGAAGCTGGCACTTCAACCCGCCCCGGAAGGGGATCAGCTGTGGTCGTCGAACCGAGTGACGAGCCACCACAACGAGACCCGCAGTATCAGCAGCAGGAGCGCCCGGGTCGTCCGACGCGGCCGGGCCGGGCGCTTTGCTGCGCCCCGCCGACGACGAGCCTGACGTGCCTTCCGGGCCTTCTTGCGGTTCACCTGCATGTTCCTTTCGTTGTTGATCCCAACGTTCGGCGTGCGCCGAACGCGGCCCGACTGGTGCCGGGCCTGACAACAACAGGACGAGTCCTGTTGAGGCGCTGCGACAGGACCCATGCCAGGTGGTACCGCAGGCCTCCCTTCTGAACCCCAGGTTGGAAACTTCCCGACGATGACGGGAATTTTGATAACGGACACCATAGGCCACGGCGCGTAACCGTCGCCACCCCTATGGGTGTGTCGGATACTCTTTTCTGGTTGGAATATTCCGAAGATAATTACTTACCGTCGAGTAAACCCGCTGGGCTTCGATGGTTTCTCGGCTGGATTAGTCAAAATGGGGTAATCGAACGATTCCGAAATTGACTGATCACGCAGAGCTACAAAACTATTTGTGATCTGAGTCGCGGATTGGCAACCGAATCCATGTCACGGCGCGAAGCGAACGGGCGAGGGGCACCCGCGACCAAAGTAACTGGGTCGCGGGTGCCCCTCGCCCCGGGTTCGTCAGCGCAGGATCGGTGTCGGGTTGCGGGATGCGATGAAGCCCGGGCGCGGGTGGCCCGCCGCGAACGGGTTCACCAGGGCGTTCTCCACGCTGTTGAACACCACGAAGATGTTCGAGCGCGGGAACGGCGTGATGTTGTTGCCAGATCCGTGCATGCAGTTCGAGTCGAACCACAGCGCCGACCCCGCTTGGCCGGTGAACTGCTCGATGCCGTGCTCGTAGGCGAGCTTGGTGATGTCGTCCTCCGTCGGCACCCCGACCCGCTGCTCCTTCAGCGACGACTTGTAGTTGTCGTCCGGCGTCTCGCCCACGCAGGACACGAAGGTCCGGTGCGAGCCGGGCATGATCATCAGGCCGCCGTTGAAGGGGTAGTTGTCGGTCAGCGCGATCGAGATGCTCACCGCGCGCATCGCCGGCATGCCGTCCTCGGCGTGCCAGGTCTCGAAATCGGAGTGCCAGTAGAAGCCGGTGCCCCGGTATCCGGGCATGTAGTTGATCCGGCTCTGGTGCACGTACACGTCAGATCCGAGGATCTGACGGGCCCGGTCCAGGACTCGCGGGTCCCGCACCAGCTCGGCGATCAGCTCGCTCATCCGGTGCACCTCGAAGATCGAGCGGACCTCGTCGGAGCTGCGCTCCACGATGGTGCGTTCGTCGGCCCGCACCTCCGGATCCCGGGTGAGCCGCTCCAGTTCCTGCCAGTAGGTCTGCACCTCGGCCGGGGACAACAAGCCCTCTACGACGTGGAAGCCTTTGGCCTCGTGCCCCGCGAGCTCCTCCGCGGTGGCCGGGCCGGCCGTCACGCCGGGCCAGACTGTGGGATCGGAGCGCCGGATCATTGCCGACTCGGCGTCCACCCGGGTCGGGTAGCGGTCCTGGGTGCTCAGATCAGCGACGGTCATGGTTTGCGCCTCCTTCGCGAATTCCCGCCGGAGCGGCTGGTGCCGGTGGCACCGCCGCCTTTTCTCGGTTCCTCGGTTAGAAGCGGCGCATTCTGGATGCGCCCGCAATTCCCCACGTCCGCGCGTGGGGAAGACCCGTCAACGCGCGTGGCAGGCAACCGTTTCCGGTTACCCGCCACGCGCGGTCAACAAGCTCGGTCGCCCGGATCAGCCTGCGACCGGCGTCTCGTCGTCCTCGACGACCAGCGGGTACACGCCGTCCTCGTCGTGCACCTCGCGCCCGGTCACGGGCGGGTTGAACACGCACACCGTGCGCATGGTCGTGCGGGGCCGGACCTGGTGCTTGTCGTGGTTGTTCAGCAGGTACAGCGAACCCGGCTTGAGCTGGTGCACCTCGCCGGTCGCCTTGTCCTCGATCTCACCCTCGCCTTCGGTGATGAACACCGCCTCGATGTGGTTGGCGTACCAGAAGTCGTTCACCGTACCGGCGTAGAGGGTGGTTTCGTGCACCGAGAAGCCGACCTTCTCCTTGGCCAGCACGATGCGCTTGCTGCGCCAGTTCTCGGTCTTGATGTCGGCGTCGGTGTCCTCGATGTCCGAGAGGTGCCGGACGATCACATTTCCTCCAGTGGATCTTCGTTCTGCTCTGCCGCATTGCAGCGATCGGCCTGTTCACGCCGTCTGGCGCGGTGAACGGTCCGATCGCTGCGATGCGGTTGCCGAGTCAGGCCAGGACAGCCTGCACCGATTCCCGGACGATCTGTAGCCCCTGCTCCAGTTCGTCATCCGACACGGTCAACGGCGGCATGATCTTCAGGACCTCGCTGCTGGGTCCTGAGGTCTCCAGCAGCAGCTTGCGGTCGAACGCAGCCTTGGAGACCTTGCCCGCGACGTTGGTGTCCTCGAAGCCGAGCCCGCGCGCCAGGCCGCGGCCCTTGGCCACCGCGCCGCCGTACTTGGCGGCGATCTCTTCGAGCACCTCGCCGACCCGCTCGCCCTTGGCGAGGGTGGACTTCTCCAGCGCGTCGTCGGCCCAGTACTGCTTCAAGGCCTCCGTGGCGGTGATGAACGCCGGGTTGTTGCCGCGGAAGGTGCCGTTGTGCTCGCCCGGTTCCCAGACGTCGTGCTCCGGCTTGATCAGCGTCAGCGCCATCGGCAGCCCGTAGCCCCCGATGGACTTGGACAGGCAGACGATGTCGGGCTGGATTCCCGCTTCCTCGAAGCTGAAGAACGGGCCGGTGCGGCCGCAGCCCATCTGCACGTCGTCGACGATCATCAGCATGCCGTGCTTCTGGCACAGGTCGTAGAGCCCGCGCAGCCACTCCGGCCGCGACGAGTTGATGCCGCCCTCGCCCTGCAGCGTCTCGACGATCACCGCGGCGGGCTCGTTGAGGCCGCTGCCGCTGTCCTCCAGCATCTTCTCGAAGTAGAGGAAGTCGGGGACCTGGCCGTCGAAGTAGTCGTCGTAGGGCATCGGGGTGGCATGCACCAGCGGGATGCCGGCACCGCCGCGCTTCATCGAGTTGCCGGTGACCGAAAGCGAGCCCAGCGTCATGCCGTGGAAGGCGTTGGTGAAGCTGATGATCGATTCCCGCCCGGTGATCTTGCGGACGAGTTTCAGCGCCGACTCCACCGAGTTGGTGCCCGTCGGGCCGGGGAACTGGACCTTGTAGTTGTACCCGCGCGGCTTGAGCACATTGTCCCGGAAGGTTTCCAGGAACGCACGTTTGGCCACAGTGGACTGGTCGAGGCTGTGGGTCACCCCGTCGCGCTCGATGTACTCGATCAGTTTTCGTTTCAGCAACGGGTTGTTGTGCCCGTAGTTGAGCGCGCCGGCACCGGCGAAGAAGTCCAGGTAGGCGGTGCCGTCTTCGTCATAGAGGTAGCTGCCGCCGGCGCGGTCGAAGACCGTCGGCCAGGTTCGGCTGTAGCTGCGGACTTCCGATTCCAGGGTTGCGAAGATGTCGTTCACGATCCTCCGTTCGGCCGGGCAGCGCGCGCTTCGCGCGCCCCGGCACCCTCAAGAACAAGATTGCGTGCCGGTACGGACGGCGGCAGCGGTCAGGATCCGGCCGCGGCGGCCGGGACGGGCTCGAACGGCCCGATGCGGTACAGGTCCTCCCCCAGGTGCGCATCCGGGAACAGGTCGGCGGTGAACAGCTCGCTGCGCTCCAGGTTCGCCGCGCGCTTGCGCGCCAGCGCGGTGAACAGGCTGATCGACGCGGCGTTGTCCGCAGTGATCGTCGTCTCCAGGTAGCGAACCCCGTGCGGCAGCACGCGATCCACCAGGTGGCCCAAGAGCCGACCTGCCACGCCACCACCGCGCTGGGATGCATCGACGGCGATCTGCCACACGACGAGCGTGTCGGGGGCGTCGGGCCGGACATACCCGGTCACGAATCCCACGACCGCACCGTCGATGCGTGCCACCGCGGAGGTTTGCGCGAAGTCCCGGCACCACAACAAATATGCGTAGGACGAGTTCACATCCAGCACTGCCGAATCGCGAGTGATTCGGTAGAGCTCAGGGCCGTCCGAGACGACCGGAGTGTCGATCTCCAACCGTCCGGCTGAACCGCTTCTGCCATTCCCGTTGTCGATGTTATGGCTCGGTTTATCGCCGGTCATGCTTTGCCAACTTAACAGAACATCCGTAACGCGCCAGGCTGTCGGCGCGATAACTATCGATCTACCAGGCGAGACGCAATTTTACACGTGAGAAGCACTACAGAAGCGTTGCAATTTGCTTGAAGTTGATGCTACGGAGCCTGTTGTCGATTATGAATTTGATCATTTGTCGGCTCCCTGACCTGCGGAAACGACGTTTCTAAAGATTCCCGAAGTGAACCTTACCCCTTTTTCGAAAATTCAAACTCCGATATTCAGGTGAACATGAGAAGAGGCGGCTGCCCCAGGCTTGCACGCGCCCGGGCAGGCCGCCTCCCGTGAGCTGCTACACGCCCGCCATGGACTGGATCCAATCGCGGTGCCCGGTGACGTCGGGGTAGGCGAACAGCCGGGCCGTCCAGGGTGCGCTGTCCAGGGCGTGTGCAAGGTTGACCTGTCCGGTTTAGGTAGTTTCGGCTAGGGAGGTGGGTGGCAGGTTGGCCAGGTGGTGGACCGTTTCGATACCGGCGGCTTTGCCGTTCGGGCGGCGCCAGCGCCATATCCGGATGCCCTGCCGGGCCCCGAGCAGATCGGTTCGCAGGTTTCCGTCCAGAACAAGGATCTTCCAGGCTGCGGGCCCTGGCACGTCCGTGCCCGCCCACGATTTCCATTGAAATTGCGGAGGTTGTCCACAGGCATCGGCGTGTCGGGGTGCGACACGCCGACGGTCCGCAAGTTCCATTGAAATCGAACCTTCGAGTTCAGACGAGGTCGTCCGGCAGTGGGTCAGCGGCGGTGCTGGCCTGGCGACGCCCCTGCGTAGCAGCCAGGCGCGTTTGAACCATGTGCGCCTCGATACACGTGTACCGACTGACAGGTCGGAGCGCAACGGGAGGACTGGTTCCGTGAACCATATGGCAGAACCCGACAGCTGGAGCGAGCGCGAGAGAATGGAGAAAAGGAAAGCCCAAGACGAGCGCGTAATTCAGGAGTGGAAACGAACGAATGGCGGCAACAGCGACGCATTGAAGCACGTGCGCAAATTCGTCGAACACGTGCGCGGGGACATTGGGGTGGACGGCGTAATCGTCGACGTTGACGCCATACCGACCAACGGGGGCTACGAGATCAAAGCGGGTTATTATATGGAGCTGGACCCGCTGAACAATCTGCAAGCTTTGGGCTCGTCTGCGGCTCAGTTGTCGGCCCAGTCGGCTGGCGGCGCATGTGTGCTGGGCACGTCATTTGAGGGGGACGATATGGTGCCCCAGGGAGGAGTGGGACGGTCGTACGCGGACGGCGGGCCGCCTTCCGGCGGCGGTCAGGTCGGTCGGCGAGTTCGCAGCGAAGATGGCGTGGATGAAGCGCCGCACACGGCGTCGGGTTCGGCTACCGCATCGGCCTGATGCCGGCGGCACGGAGCGGCAAAGCCGCCCGCCGCGACCCGGGCGGCGTTGCCGGCACGTCCGGGACACGAGCGGGCCACGAAGCTGAGAAACGCGCGGTTGCGCGTTGTGGAAAGTCCCGAAGATCCCACCGAAAGCCAGGCCTAAATCGCCACAATAGACCGACGCGGGAACAGGCCCTGGACCGATGGATCAACTGGACGCGGGTTGAATGCACTGAGGTGATCTCAATAAGAAATGGTGTCGTATAGCAAGAGAAGTGACACTGTCACTGAGGCTTACTCGGTTGGGGCATGCAATTCCGGTGTGGTCAGAACGTAAAGCTGGGGTCGTTGACGGTGCGCACGTTCGCGCCCACGCGCCCATCGTAGGCGAGAGAGCCGATGTACTTGCCGGTGTTCGCCACCTTAAGGTCAACTCGTTCAGCATGGGTGCCGCCATACTTGAACGACTGGCAGGTCCCACGCCTGACGACGAAAGTCGAGAACCCGCCCCGCTCGGTAAATGTCGCGAAAGAGTCGAAGTTGCCCCCGGAGCACAACTTAAAGACTTCAGGCGTGGCGGCATGGGCGATGCCAGCCTGCCCGAGGACAAGAGCGGCACCGAGCGCGCTAGAGATAGCCACTCCGCGAACGACCGAACGGAAAGATGACTTCATTATATTCTCCTTTGGGTTGTAACGTAAAGACGTTTGAAACAGAGCTCCTGGCAGCCGGACAAGAATCCCAACGTGAAGAGGCTATTCGTCCCTCGGAAACTGCCCTATCTACCATGAATGGTCGACTGGAACCAGAGGTGTAACCACCGCCGGCCGAACTGCCCCCGGTAACAAGACGTGCGCTGTCCGCCTACCGGCCACCGATGATCTTGGTCGAGAGGCCGAAGGTCACGAGGATCGGCGGCGCAATTCGAGGTATTCCCGGAGCACGAGGATGATGATCACCACATCCAGCGCCGCGAAGAACGGCAGCGCGATCGACCTCGTCTGCACCGCGCGTAGCACCTCGAAGATCACGAACAGGCCCAGGGCGGTCAGTGCCACCGGGTACAGCGGCATGATCTTGAGCAGCAGGCCAATCACCAGGCCGATCTTGATCACGCCGTGGGCGATCAGGTAGGCGATTACGAACGTGCTGCCGCCGCTGGCGAAGTGCTGCGCAGCTTCCTCGAAGTGCCCGGCCAGGGATCCGGCCGGCGGGCCCAGCAGGTCCCGCGTGACGACGGCGTGCGCGAACCGGGTGACGATGTCGGGGGGCAAGAAGATCAGCAGCACCCCGCCGATCAGCTGCACCGCGCCGTCCAGTCCCTTGAGCAGCACGGCGACGCGGAACAGCTTGTCCGTCATCGTGGTTTCGGCAGCCATGAAGCCATGATGCGCGCTGAATCCCGGACCAGCGATCTTGCGCGTTGCCAGCCACCGGCGGCCCGCATCCGGGCCGCCCGCTCCTCGACCGGCAGGTCCGCGAATCGGATCGTGCGGCTTCCCGGCCGATGATCGAGAAGAGTTCGGTGAACGACAGGGCAAATTGGTAAATACCACTTTTCTTCAAATCTTGTTTCCGGTCGCGAAATTTGTCATAAAAGTTCTTGGTGGACGACGAGCGAGCCTCATCGGATCCGGGCCAATTCCGAAATTGGTCCCGTCGCGGAGGGAGCCGGGAATGGTTGGTCGGAAGAAACGCCTGCTGAGAACCGGATTGGTGGCGTCGTTCGTCGCCGCTGTGTCGTTCTCCCAGGTCGCCGCGGGCTACGAGGCGCCGCGGGCGGCGAACGCCTCGAACCCGGCCCCGGCGGCGGAAATCTGTCCGGTGAAATCGAAACCGGCGGGCAAGGTGCTCCACGGGTACTGGGAAAACTGGGACGGCGCGGTAAACGGGGTGCACCCGCCGTTCGGCTGGACCCCGATCACGGATCCGGCCATTCGCGAGCACGGCTACAACGTGATCAACGCGGCTTTCCCGGTAATCCGCTCGGACGGCACCGTCCTGTGGGAGGACGGGATGGACAGCACGGTGAAGGTGGCCACGCCGGCCGAGATGTGCCAGGCCAAGGCGGACGGGCTCACGATCCTGATGTCCATCGGCGGCGCGGCGGCGGGGATCGACCTGTCTTCCAGCGCCGTTGCCGACCGGTTCGTCGAGACCGTGGTGCCGATCCTGCAGCAGTACAACTTCGACGGCATCGACATCGACATCGAGACCGGCCTCAGCGGCAGCGGCAACATCAACGAGCTCTCGCCGTCGCAGGGCAACCTGATCCGCATCATCGACGGCGTGCTCGCCAAGATGCCCCCAGAATTCGGGTTGACGATGGCGCCGGAAACCGCGTACGTCACCGGCGGCAGCGTGACCTACGGATCGATCTGGGGCGCATACCTGCCGATCGTGAAGAAGTACGCGGACAACGGCCGACTCTGGTGGCTGAACATGCAGTACTACAACGGAAGCATGTACGGCTGTTCGGGTGATTCGTACCAGGCCGGCACGGTGCAGGGATTCACGGCGCAGACGGATTGCCTGGACAAGGGGCTGGTCGTCCAGGGCACCACGATCCGGGTCCCCTACGACAAGCAGGTTCCTGGGTTGCCGGCCCAGCCGGGCGCGGGTGGCGGTCACCTGTCGCCCAACCTGGTCGCCCAGGCCTGGAACCACTACAACGGCAGCCTGAAGGGCCTGATGACCTGGTCGATCAACTGGGACGGCTCCAAGTCCTGGACCTTCGGCGACAACGCGAAGGCGCTCCAGGGCCGTTGACCGCCCGAACCGGACCGCCCCGCTCGGCCGCTGCCGGGCGGGGCGGTGTACTGCATTCGACAGATCGGGTGGCTTCGTCAAAAACACTCCTGTGGATGGCTGGGAAGTGCGCATACCTTCCCAGATAACCCGGACCTGGCAATGGGATCGCCGAGCAGGTATCGGTACTCCAGCGGCCGATCACGCGACACGGGGTTTCTGCCGACGAGATTGAGCAAGTGTTCAAGAACGGACCGATCATCAAGAAGAACAAGAAGAAAGGGCGAGCCGCAGACTTTGTAGCGATCACTACTAACGGCGGCAGCCGCGTGCGGGTCAACTTCCTGTACAGCCCTGACGCGAAGTCCGCTCGGCCGATTAGTGCATGGGAGCTGTGACGGATGGCGAACAACGAACCCGACTTCGAGAACATGACGGACGCGGAGATTGCCGATTGGCAGTACGCGCACAGGGACGAGTTGGACGAAGACCTGGAGAACGCTGAGGAAGTGGAGGTCGAGGTCGTCAAGCCTCTGAGCGTGACGACCTCGTTCCGCATGTCGACTGATGAGGCTTCCACGCTACGCGAGGCTGTGAAGAAGTCTGGTCTTAGAGACTGTTGGGTAATCGGATGACTACGCAAAGGCGCCGTCGATTGCGCAGGTAAACCGGGGTGCGGCCAGCGGGACTCCTCACCGGACCCCGGATTGCCGAATACTCGATCGCTGCCCGAAAGGTACGCGACCTGCCCATTTGCTGATAGCGCTACGTGATCAGTTGGTTACCCAAAAGTCTCTTACACAGTCCGAGTGGATTCGCCAGGTATGCCTATTGGCGGCTGGAGCTCAGTCGCTAACGAAAGCCCCCTCCCGATCGGGAGGGGGCCTTTCGTTACTGGACAGCAGAATGGAGACGATGAGCGAGCGGCCAGCGAGCGTGTCCGCCGGCGCGGTAGGCGATGTCCCGGCGTCCTGGAGCGACGCCGTGCGGCGCGCCGAACACGGCGAGATCGTGCACGGTCATCGCGCACGGTCAGCATGTCGCCGACGTTGTGCCGTCCGGCGAGCTTGACCGTTTGCATGCTGCTCCGCGTGTCGGACCGGGCCGTCCAGGACCCCATGGGTTGGTCGTCGATCCGGCTGAAGGAGCGGTATATGCACGTCACCGAGGAGCTGCGCCGCGACGTCGCCGACCAGTTGAACGGGTACTTCTGTAACCCCAACTGAGACCGAAAGTGAGACGGATCGCGCCTGGTCACCGGGTGGGCAGGCGCGTTTCCGCTGGTACCGTCGGAGCCGCTGAGGGGACTCGAACCCCTGACCGTCCGCTTACAAGGCGGGCGCTCTACCAACTGAGCTACAGCGGCATGCACTTCCGTCGTGCGGGGACATCGTAAGCGGCGATCCGCCCGGGGTGGAAAGCGGCCGCGTCGACGCTGCCGGACGATGGCCGGCGACCGCGGCGAAGTCCGGCCGAAATCGGTGATGGACGCCACAGATTGTGGGTGCAACGGTCTGCTCATGACAGGCGATGCCCGAGGGGAAGATCAGGCAAAGCGAACCGCCCGCAAGGCGGCCCGGCAGGAAGGAAGACCAGCAGTGGGAATCACGCAGCGCGCCCGCGGTGTGCTGCGGCGGCGCGACCCGGAGCTCACCATCCCGCCGGGGTCTCGCAACGTCGTCTATGGGCCGGCACTGCCCAACGAATCCACCGTCCACCTCGTTCTGGACCTCGGGCTTCGCATCGGCGAGGTGCAGATGGCCAGCGGGGCAGGTGCCTCGGACGTGACCGCGACGATCATCGCCGTGGTCACCGCCTACGGTCTGCCGCACACCGAGGTCGACGTGGTCTACACGTCGATCACGGTGTCGAGCTACCGGGGCACCGACCTGCCGCCGATCACGTCGCTGCGGGTGGTCCGCAACCGCTCCCTCGACTACACGCGCCTCACGGACGTCGAAGCGCTACTGCGGCGGATCACCGCCAACGAGCTGACCGCCGCCGAGGCCTACGCCGAGCTGGACCGGATCACCACGGCGCCGCACCCTTTCCCGCGCTGGGTCGCAACACTGTCCTGGGCGGGCATGGCCGCCTCGCTGGCCGTGCTGCTCGGCGGCGGCTCCACCCCGCTGCTGCCGCTGGTAGCCGCCGGCGCCACCGCGCTGGTGGACCGCGTCGGGCGGCTGCTGAACAAACGCGCGCTGCCGTTCTTCTTCCAACAAGTCGCCGGCGGGGCGATCGCCACCGCCGTCGCGCTGGGCTGCTACGCCACCGGCCTGCTCGACAACGCGGCGCTGGCGATCGCCGCCAGCATCATCGTGTTGCTGTCCGGGATGACCGTGGTCGGCTCGACGCAGGACGCCATCACCGGCTACAACGTGACCGCGGCGGGCCGGATAGCCGAGCTGGCCCTGATGTCGGCCGGGTTGATCGCCGGGGTGGTGCTGTCGCTGTACATCGGAGTGCGGATCGGCGGGGACACTGTCGGCAGCCTCGACGCGCAAGCCCTGGGGCGTGCCGAAGTGCTGGCACCGGCCCTGCACCTGCCGGTGCAGATGCTCGCCGGTGCTTCCACGTCGGCCTGCTTCGCGCTCGCCAGCTACGCGCCGCCGCGGCCGCTGCTCGCGGCCGGAATCGGCGGTGCCGCGGCCGCCGCGGTGCACGCGCTGCTGACGCTGGCCGACGTGCATACCGTGCTGGCTGGCGCGGTGGCCACCACCGTGGTCGGTTTCATCGGCGGGATCATCGCACGGCGGCTGCGAATTCCCGTGCTGGTGATCGCCGTTTCCGGCGTTGCGCCGCTGCTGCCCGGGCTGGCGACCTACCGCGGGCTGTACGAGCTGTCCGTGCTGGGCAGCCCGACCGGCGTCGCCACGCTGATGCTCGCCGTCGCGACCGGCCTCGCGCTCGGCGCCGGGGTGGTGCTCGGTGAGTACCTCGCACAGCCGGTCCGTACCGGGCTCGGTAGGTTGGAGCGCCGTTTCTCCGGGCCGCGGATGTCCGGTCCGCTGCGTCCCGCGAAACGGCGGCTGGACTGATCGGCCGTGAGTCTTTTGCGCCGCCGCAGCAGCCCAAACGACTCACAGGCCCGCACGTCCCGTTTGCACCACACGCAGCACGCAGCAACTGGCTGGATTAGCTAGCCTCGCGACAGGTGGCCTATACGGCGGGAGGATTACCGGTGAGCAAGGGCAGCACGCCCGTTCGAGCGGATTTCGTCGTGGTCGCGAATCGGCTGCCGGTGGATCTGGAACGCCTCGAGGACGGCACGGAGCGCTGGAAGCACAGCCCCGGCGGGCTGGTCACCGCGCTGGAGCCGTTCCTGCGCGCCCGGCGCGGCGCGTGGGTCGGCTGGCCCGGGGTCGCCGACATCGAGGTCGAACCGTTCGCCGACGACGACCTGCAGCTGCACCCGGTGCGTCTGTCGGCGGCCGAATTCGCCGAGTACTACGAGGGATTCTCCAACGCCACGCTGTGGCCGCTGTACCACGACGTGGTCGTGCCACCGGCGTACAACCGCTCCTGGTGGAACGCCTACCGGCGGGTGAACCGGCGCTTCGCCGAGGCCGCCGCCGAGGTCAGCGCCGAGGGCGCGACAGTCTGGGTGCAGGACTACCAGCTGCAGCTCGTCCCGGCGATGCTCCGCGAACTCCGGCCCGACCTGCGGATCGGGTTCTTCCTGCACATCCCGTTCCCGCCGGTCGAGCTGTTCATGCAGCTGCCGTGGCGCACCGAGATCGTGCGCGGGCTGCTTGGCGCCGACCTGGTGGGCTTCCACCGGCCCGGCGGTGCGCAGAACTTCCTGTGGCTGGCCCGCCGGTTGGCCGGCTTCGAACCCAGCCGCGGCCAGGTCGGGGTCCGGTCTCGCACCGGCGTGGTGCAGGTCGGCGACCGCACCGTGCGGGTCGGGGCGTTCCCGATCTCCATCGCCGCCACCGGACTCGACCGGCTGGCACGCACCAAGGAGATCCAGCAGCGCGTCAAGACGCTGCGCGCCGAGCTAGGCAACCCGAAGAAGATCATGCTCGGCGTCGACCGCCTCGACTACACCAAGGGCATCGACGTGCGGCTGCACGCGATGCACGAGCTGCTCGCCGAGGGCCACATCAAGGCCGAGGACGTGACGATGATCCAGATCGCCACGCCCAGCCGGGAACGCGTCGAGCACTACAAGCAAATGCGCGAGGACATCGAGCGCGAGGTCGGGCGGATCAACGGCGAGTTCGGCCGCGTCGGCCACCCCGCGGTGCACTACCTGCACACCTCGGTGGCCCGCAAGGACCTGGTGGCCTTCTACTGCGCCGCCGACGTCATGGTGGTGACGCCGGTGCGGGACGGCATGAATCTGGTGTGCAAGGAATACGTGGCCTGCCGGTACGACCTGGGCGGTGCACTGGTGTTGAGCGAGTTCGCCGGTGCTGCGGCAGAACTCACGAGTGCATTTCTGGTGAATCCGCATAACCTGGACGGTGTGAAGGATGCGCTGCTCGCGGCCCTCGACATCGACGAGGCCGAGGGACGCCGTAGGATGCGCGCACTCCGTAGGCAAGTGCTCACGCACGATGTCGACCGCTGGGCCCGGTCGTTCCTCGAAGCACTGGGCACACCGCTCGCGGAGTAGCTGCGGGTAAGCGGTCCACAACACGGACAGCACCGCGTCAGCGATACTTGTCGAACCCGGTCGACGTCGACGGTCACCATCCGCGGCTCGAACCGGATCGATCCACCCCAGACTTGACCGCGCCCCCCTGAGGAGTATGGCGTTGACCGCCGAAGCCCTGCCTGCCGAGCTGCGCCGAGTGATCGTGCAGCTCGCGCGGACGCCTCGACTTCTGGTCGCATGCGACTACGACGGCACCCTAGCCCCCATCGTGGCGGACCCGACCCAGGCCAAACCGCTACCCGAATCGGTGCACGCCCTGCGGTCGCTGGCCGCGCTGCCGGCGACCACCACGGCGGTGATCTCCGGCCGCGCGCTGCGCGACCTAGCCACCCTGTCCCGCCTGCCCGCCGAGGTTTACCTGGTCGGCAGCCACGGTTCCGAGTTCGACATCGGGTTCGTGCACGAGCTCGAACCCGAGGCCACCCAGCTGCGCACCGAACTGCAGACCGCGCTGCAGGACATCGTGCGCGGCAAGCCCGGCGTCACGCTGGAGAACAAACCCGCCAGCGTCGCCGTGCACGTCCGGCGCGCCGAGCCCGCCTTGGCCGAGGAGGTGCTGGAGACCGTCCGAAACGGCCCGGCGTCCTGGGAAGGCGTGCAGGTCACCGAGGGCAAGGCGGTCGTCGAGCTCGCCGTGGTGCAGACCGACAAGGGCAACGCGCTGGACGCGCTGCGCCACCAGGTCGGTGCCACCGCGGCGGTCTTCCTCGGCGACGACGTCACCGACGAGAAGGCCTTCGCCCGGCTGCACGGCCCCGACCTGGGCATCAAGGTCGGTGACGGGGACACGCTGGCGCCGTACCGGATCGGCAGCACCACCGAGGTCGCCACCGTGCTGGCGTTCCTGATGGAGGAGCGGCGCACCTGGCTGTACGGCGAGCAGGCCCCGCCGATCGAGCGGCTGACGATGCTGTCCAACGAGCGCACCGTCGGCCTGCTCACCCCGGACGCGCGGCTGACCTGGATGTGCCACCCAGGCCCGGACTCGGCGGCGGTGTTCGCCGACCTGCTGGGCGGCCCCGGCGCGGGCCACTTCACGATCCGCCCGCAGGGCGGCAACGGTGCCCAGCGCAGCCCGCTGCCGCTTGGCCAGCGGTACGTGCCGAACACCATGATCGTGGAAACCCGCTGGTCGCGGCTACTCGTCACGGACTATCTCGCGCACGGCACCGACAGCCACCGCACCGATCTGGTCCGGGTGATCAGCGGCAGCACCCGCGCGGCCGTGGAGTTCGCGCCGCGCCCGGAGTTCGGGCAGGTGCCGGTGCGGCTGACCGCCGAGGCGGGCGGGCTGCGGGTGCTCGGCACCTCGGAGCCGATGGTCCTTTACTCGCCCGGCGTGCAGTGGGCGATCACCTCCGACGGCATGCACGAGTCCGCGCACGCGGTCGTCGACCCGACCGAGGACAGCCCGCTCGTGCTGGAGCTGCGCTGCGGCACCGACGACCTGTCGCCGACGCACGCCGAGGTGGACCGCCGGCTGGAGGCCGACCAGTACTGGTCGGAATGGATGAAGACCCTGTCGCTGCCCGAGGTGGAGCGCGACCTGGTCGCCCGCTCCGCGCTGACCCTGCGCGGGCTGTGCAACTCCGACACCGGCGGGATCATGGCCGCCGCCACCACCTCGCTGCCGGAGGAGATCGGCGGCGTCCGCAACTGGGACTACCGGTACTGCTGGCTGCGGGACGGCGCGATGACCGCGCAGGCGCTGGTCACGCTCGGCTCCACGGCCGAGGCCGAGGCGTTCCTGAACTGGCTGCACCGGGTGCTGGAGACGCTGCCCGGCCCGGAGCGGCTGCACCCGCTGTACACGCTGCAGGGCACCGGGCTCGGGCCGGAAGCCGTCATCGACAGCCTGCCCGGCTACGCTGGTTCGCGGCCGGTCCGCGTCGGCAACCTCGCCGACCAGCAGGTGCAGCTCGACGTGTTCGGCCCCGTGGTGGAGCTGGTCGCGCACCTCGCGCAGGCCACCAGCCGGGTCCGGGACGTGGACTGGGAGCTGGTCATGGCGATGGCCGAGGCCGTTTCGCACCGCTGGGCCGAGCCCGACCACGGCATCTGGGAAGAGCGCGACGTGCCGCGCCACCACGTGTACTCCAAGGTCATGTGCTGGGTGACGCTGGACCGGGCGCTGAAGCTGGCCACCGCGTACGGCCGCGAGGCCGACCCGTCGTGGGAACCGCTGCGCGACCAGATCGCCCAGGACGTGGTCAAGAACGGCTGGCACCCGGACGTGCAGGCGTTCACCACCGCCTACGAGGGATCGGACCTGGACGCGGCGTCGCTGCACGTCGGCCTGTCCGGGCTGATCGACCCGTCCGACGAGCGGTTCCAGGCGACCGTCACGGCGATCGAGGCGGAGCTGCGCAGCGGGTCCACCGTGTACCGCTACCGCCGCGACGACGGGCTGCCCGGCGACGAGGGCGGCTTCCACCTGTGCGCCGCCTGGCTGATCGAGGCGTACCTGCTGATCGGCCGGCGCACCGAGGCGGAGGAGCTGTTCCAGCAGATCGTCGACACGGCGGGCCCGACGGGGCTGCTGTCCGAGGAGTACGACCCGATCGCGGAGCGCTCCCTCGGCAATCACCCGCAGGCCTACTCCCACCTCGGACTGATCCGCTGCGCCCAGCTGCTGTCGGCGTAGGGCGGTCGGCGGGGAGCGAACGGCCTGTTCGCCACCCCCTACGGCACGAGCGGTCCGTTCGCCCCAGCCAGCCAAGGCGCGAGGCGAACGGACCTTTCGTGCCATGTATTGACGGACCGTTCACCTCGCACTTCCTGCGAGGTGAACGCTCCGTTCGCTCAGCGAGGTTTGGTGTCGTCGACGGGCCGTTCGCGTTGTTCGGTGCGGTGAATGGTCCGTTTGTGCCGTCTTGCGGGGTGAATAAGCCGTTCGCTTCCCCCGTTCTACTTGTCACGATTTGGACGAATGGGTTCATACCGTCGGGGAACGACTAATACCCTCTGTGCCGGACGCTCGCGCGAGGGAAGGCGGACGGGTGAACGGACTGGTCGCAACGCTGATCGTCGTGGTCATCGTGTTGATCATCGTCGCGGTGGTCGCCGTGGTCATGGGCGTGCGCGCCAAGCGCGGCGCAGCGAAGCCGGAAAGCCGGCCCGCTGACCCGTTCCACACCGGTGATCAGGACTCGCTGCGCGGTGACCCGCGGGCGCTGAAGGCCGGCGACATCGTCGAGATGCGCGGCCTCTCCTACACCGTCCGCGGCACCATCCGGCTCTCCGAAGGCGGCTGGAACTGGGCGGAACATCTGCTCGACGACGCCAAAGGCGGGCAGGTGTGGCTGGCCGTGGAAGAGGACCCGGACCTCGTCCTGTCGTTGTGGACGCCGGTCGCCGACGCCGGCGGGCCGGGCCCGAAGACGATCGACTTCGCCGGGCGCACCTACCACTCCGAGGAGTCTGGCAGCGCCGAGTTCCGCAGCGAGGCCACCACCGGCCTCGCCGAGCAGGGCACCGTCCGCTACCACGACTACGAGGCCTCGGACGGTTCGATGCTGGGCTTCGAGTCCTACGGCGGAGCCGACTGGGAGGCCAGCGCCGGCGAGGCGCTCAGCCGCTACGACGTGCTCATCTACCCGACGGCGGACTGACCGGTGAAACCCAAGTTCTGGTTCGTGCTGGCCGCCGCCGCGGCGGTGTTGGCTCTGATCATCGGGCTGGTGGCGATCTTCGCCACCGGCACCGGGCCACGCGGCTACGTCGCGAACAACTACACCCGCGCCGCCCACCTGGACCTCTCCGGTGACTCCGACAACCGGGCCTACACCAGCCCGAAGCCGCCGACCGCCGTGGCCGCCGAGATCACGTCGAAGTGGCGCCCGCAGTCGCAGTACACCGACTCGTCGGGCATCTACCTGCGGTATTCCAGCGATGCGGTGATCATCAGGCCGCACTCGCCCGGCTCGGTGATCCACGTGATGGACGCCGACCGCGCCTACCGTCGCTACCACAGCCATGTCGGCGGGGTCTGGGGCTGGAGCAGCCCGCACGGCGAGAGCTTCCGCGGCAGAGGTCCGGGGGCGGGCAAATGAGCACCACCATCAAGAAACCCGCCCGCCGCCGGGGACTCGTGCTGGCCGTGGTCGGCTTCTTCGTGGCCGTCGGCGTCGTGGGGTCGCTCATCGGCGTGCTCGGCCGCGACCCCGCGCAGACCACCTTCACCTCGGAGGAGTCCACCCGCTACTCCGAGGGCCAGCGGTACTCGGGGCCGCCGATCCAGCGGTTCACCCCGGCCGAGGCACAGCAACTGGCGCAGGGGCTCGCCGCGGCCGAGGCGGCGCACGGGGTGTGCTTCGGCTGGAAGCTCGTGGACGCGTCGACGAAGCAGTTCGACCAGGGATCCAGCCGGGGACCGAACATCCCGGCCGAGACCTGTCCGCGCTGGGCCGAGGTCCGGGTTTTTGTCGCCGCCGGATCCACCGAAGACGATCCGGACGCGGCCGACGTCAAGGTGGCGGCGTCGGACGACCTCGCCTCGCTGCCGGGCATCGGCGACTTCGTCAACCTCGGCGTCACCGCCGACTCGCTGGCCGAGGAGCCGGTCACCGTGGCCGGGCAGGCCGCGCTCGGATTGCCGTTGCTGCTGGTGGAAACCGGCGCGCTGAAGGCCCCGCCGGTGGCGGACGACGCGTCGGGCAACGCCTCGGCTCCGCCGTTGCCGCGCGGCGACGGCTCTGGCTCGAACTGGATGACCTGGGCGTGGCTCGGGGGCCTGGGCGTCGTCGTGGTTCTCGCCCTGCTCCTGGGCTTCCGGGCCCGCGCCAAGCAGAAGTCCACATCGGACACTCCGGATGCCCCGAACGCTCCGGCCGCGCCGCAGCCCAGGCCGACGCAGCAACAGGGGGCGCAGGGGCCGTCGCCAGTCGGACCGCTGCCTCCGCAGGGGCCGTCGGTCGGGCCGGGATCGTCGCCAGTCGGACCGCTGCCTCCGCAGGGGCCGTCGGTCGGGCCGGGATCGTCGCCAGCCGGACCGCTGCCTCCGCAGGGGCCGTCGGTCGGGCCGGGATCGTCGCCAGTCGGACCGCTGCCTCCGCAGGGGCCGTCGTCGGCAGGACCGCAGCAGCCGCCGCGACTGCTGCAGGGACCACCCGCCCCGCAAGGGCCGCCCGCCCCGCAAGGGCCGCCGACTTGGCCGGGCCCGCCCGGACCGGGGCCGCAGCCGGGCTGGCCGGCACCGCCCGGGCCGCCGGGTGGTCCGTGGCCGCCACTTCCACCGCAGGGGCCGCCGCCGGCGGGCCCCCGACGCTAGATCGCACCGACCACGACACCAGAAAGGCCTCACCTTGCTCCAGAACATGCTCACCGGAATGCTCGCCGCGGTCGCCTACGGGGTGATCGGCGTGGCGATGATGGCACTCGGTTACGTGCTCGTCGACCTGGCCACGCCGGGCAAGCTCCGCGACCTGATCTGGGTCAGCCGCAACCCGAATGCGGCTTTGCTGCTGGTCTCGGGACTGCTGGGGGTCGGCATCATCCTGACCACCGCGATCATGGGCAGCGCCAACGACCTGATCGCCGGGCTGATCGGCACCCTCGCCTACGGCATCCTCGGGCTAGTCCTGATGAGCCTGTCGTTCCTGCTGATCGACGCGGTCACCCCCGGCAAGCTGGGCGACGAACTAGCCTCCCCGGACATGCACCCGGCGACGTGGGTGTCCGCGACCACGCACGTCGTGATCGCCGTGATCATCGCCGCCTCGATCTGGTGAGCAGCGCGTGTCGGTGAGCGCCGAGCCCGCTGCCGAACCGGCCGAGACCGGCAAGCCGCGCGGTCGGATCGCCCGGACCGCGGTGCTGGTGGCGGTTTTCATCTGCGCCGCTTGTGGCCTGGTCTACGAGCTGGCGCTGGTCGCGCTCGGCAGCTACCTGATCGGCGACACCGTCGGGCAGGCCTCGATCGTGCTGTCGCTGATGGTGTTCGCGATGGGCGTCGGCGCGCTCGCCGCGAAACCCCTGCAGCGCTGGGCTGCTCCGGCGTTCGCGGGCATCGAGCTGCTGCTCGCGCTGCTCGGCGGGCTCAGCGTGCTCGGGCTATACGCCGCGTTCGCGTGGCTGAGCCTCTACACGCCGGCGCTGATCGCGATGGCGCTGGTGCTCGGTGTGCTGATCGGTGCGGAGATCCCGCTGCTGATGGTGCTGTTGCAGCGGATTCGGCGGCAGGACGCGGGTTCCGCGGTCGCCGACCTGTTCGCGGCCGACTACGTCGGCGGACTCGTCGGCGGGTTGGCGTTCCCCTTCCTGCTGTTGCCGCTGTTCGGGCAGGTGCAGGGCGCGCTGCTGGTCGGCATGGTCAACGCCGCCGCCGGGCTCGGGCTGGTGCTGACCGTCTTCCGCCGGGAGCTGTCCAAGCGCGCCACCTTGCTGTTGACCGGTGCATCCGCGCTGGTCGGCGGCCTGCTCCTCGGGGCTTACGCGTTCGCCGACGACTTCGAGGTCACCGCGCGCCAGGCGCTGTTCGCGGACCCGGTGCTGCATTCGGAACGCACCCAGTACCAGGACATCGTGCTGACCGAGTCGGTGTCGCTGGGCGGGAACCGCGACACCCGGCTGTACCTCAACGGGGACCTGCAGTTCAGCTCGATGGACGAGTACCGGTACCACGAGGCGATGGTGCATCCGGCGATGGCCGGGCCCCACGAGCGGGTGCTCGTGCTGGGTGGTGGCGACGGCCTGGCGCTGCGGGAGCTGCTGCGGTACCCGGACGTCCGCGAGGTCACGCTGGTGGAACTGGACCCGGCGGTGCTGGAGCTGGCGCGCACCGACCCGCGAGTGTCCACTTTGAACAAGGACGCCTTCGCCGATCCGCGAGTGCGGGCGGTCGCAGCGGACGCCTTCAGCTGGCTGCGGGACAACCGCGACCGCTACGACGTGGTGCTTGTGGACATGCCCGACGCGGATTCGACGGCGACGGCGAAGCTGTACTCGACGGAGTTCTACGGGCTGGCCCGGCAGGCGATGTCGGACGATGCGCGGATGGTCGTGCAGTCGGGGTCGCCGTTCTTCGCGCCGAAGGCGTTCTGGTGCATCGAGTCGACGATGCGAGCGGCGGGCCTGAGCACGGTGCCGTACGAGATCACGGTCCCCAGCTTCGGGGAGTGGGGCTTCCACCTGGCCAGCGCGAAGCCCGACCCGACGCCCGTCGCGACGGGCACCGCAACTTCAATGGAAATCGGCCCGTCGATTTCAATGGAAATTGCGGAAACCCACCAGGCGGACGGAAACCCGCTCGCCTCACCAGGCGCGCCGCCACTCCGGCTGCCCGCGGATGTCCCGCCGCTGCGCTCGCTGGACGAGGCAACCCTGCAAGCGTCGGCGACGTTCCCGCCGGACCGCACCCGAATCCCCGGCATGGAGTCGTCGACGCTGATGCACCCGACGATCCTCCAGTACGCCCAGGACGAATGGGTCAACTACTGACCCGCTGACCTCCAAGAACTACTGACCCGCTGACCTCCAAGAACTACCGGCCTGCTGACCCCTCCAGCCGTTGCCGGCAGAAGTTGCAGCTCGCCGCCCCCGCAGCACCGATCGATCGGCCAGGGGCGGTGTTTCCGCACGTCGTTGCCCGTGAGTGCTTTGTGCTGTTGTAGCGGCTGCCTTGGATGTGGTGGCGCCGGGATGTGTGCTTGGGGGAACTGGTGCTGTCGAGGCGGAGAAACGGCGTGACGGTCGCGTGGCTGGGGGCGATTTCGCGCGAAATCGCCACCTTGCCAGCGTGGCGAGCGGCGATTTCGCGCGAAATCGCCGCCACTGCCGTAGGGCCGCCGATGCACTGGCACGCGGAACGCGTTCTCGAACAGCCCTCTACGCACCGAACAGCCCTCTACGCGCCGAACAGCCTCTACAGCGCCGAACAGCCCTCTACGCGCCGAACAGCCTCTACAGCGCCGAACAGCCCTCTACGGCGCTGAACAGCCCTCTACAGCGCCGAACAGCCTCTACGCACTGAACAGCCTCTACGGCACCGAAACGTGCTCGTGGGGCCAGAGCTGCGGGGACCCGTGGGTTTACGGGCCGAACCAGCGTTCTTCGGCGGAGCGGGGCGGCGCCGAGGTGGTTCCGGTGATCAGCTGGGTCTCCAGCTGGATGTGGCGGGGGCGGCCCGGCTCGCTGGTCTCCAGCAGCAGCCGCCCGGCCGCCCGGCCCTTCTCCAGCCACGGCTGGCGCACCGTCGTCAGGCCCGCCCGCTCCGCGTCCGGGATGCCGTCGAAGCCCGTGATGGTCAGGTCCTCCGGAACCCGCAGGCCGCGGTTGCGGGCCTCGCTGAGCGCACCAAGCGCCAGTATGTCGGAGGTGCAGACGATCGCGGTGATCTCCGGGTCGATCTCCAGCAGCTGCGCCGCCGCCGAGGCTCCGGACGCCGTGGTGTGGTCGAAGCGCTCCACCACCGGCACCTTCGTCCAGTCCACCCCAGCCTCGCTGAACACCTCGGCCAGCGCGGTCAACCGGGCCTTCTGCACGTGGAAGCTGGCGTTGGCCTGCCGCTGCACCGACGCGGGGCCGTCGTTGCGGCCCCGGGCCAGGCGCATGCAGAGCACGCCGATGCGGCGATGCCCGAGCTTGATCAGGTGGTCGGCGACGGTCTTGATGGCCTTCCCGTCGTCCGGGCCGACCCAGTCCAGGTTGTCCAGGCGCGGCTGGTCGCAGACCACCACCGGCACCGGCCGTTCGAGCACCGCGGCCAGGTGCGGGTCGTCCTCGGGGACCGAGTAGACGACGAACCCGTCCACCCCGGCGCGGTGCACCGAGGCGACGTCCTCGCGCTCCGGGCTCGCCGGGATCAGCAGCAGGCCCTGGCTGGCGTCTTCGCAGGCCAGCGCGAGTCCTTCGAGGAAGCCCACGGCGCCCGGGTCGCGGAAGGCGTACGAGAGGTTCTCGGTGAGCAGCAGGCCGACCGCGCCCGCCTTCCTGGTCCGCAACGACCTCGCCACCGGGTCCGGTCCCGGGTAACCCAGCCGGCGAGCGGTCTCCAGGACCCGCTTGCGCAGCTCCGGGGACAGCTGGTCCGGACGGTTGTACGCATTCGAAACCGTGGTCCGGGAGACCCCAAGTTCGGCAGCGAGCGAGGCGAGCGTCGCAGGCCTCCGGGCATTCGTTGACCGCGCCATGGAGGAACCGTAACGGTTCAGTACCCCTCGGTGAAGTGAGCATGATGCATATCCCACTCACGTTCGACCGTGAACACGGAGCGACGTAAAGTGATCACTCTCCGAGTTGGTTCATTCGAGGGGCTGACCCCGAGCGTTTTTGCGGTTACTTTTTTCGTGACCAAATCCGTGAAAGGTGTCACAGATGGCAGAGGTTGCGTACGTCAACGCCTCGCGCGTTTACCAGGGGAGCCCGCCGGTCCGGGCCGTCGACAAGCTTGCCTTGGACATCGCCGACGGTGAGTTCCTGGTGCTGGTCGGCCCGTCCGGGTCCGGTAAGTCGACGGCGCTGCGGATGCTCGCGGGCCTGGAGGACGTCGACGAGGGCGCCATCACCATCGGTGGCAACGATGTCACCAACACCCCGCCGAAGTCGCGGGACATCGCCATGGTGTTCCAGTCCTATGCCCTCTACCCGCACATGACGGTCGCGGAGAACATGGGCTTCGCGCTCAAGCTGCGCAAGACGCCCAAGGACGTCATCAAGCAGAAGGTCACCGAGGCGGCGAAGATGCTCGACCTCGAGAAGTACCTGGACCGCAAGCCCAAGGCGCTCTCGGGCGGGCAGCGGCAGCGGGTGGCGATGGGCCGCGCGATCGTCCGTGAGCCCAGCGTGTTCCTGATGGACGAGCCGCTGTCCAACCTCGACGCCAAGCTGCGCGTGGAGACCCGCGCCAACATCGCCGCGCTGCAGAAGCGGCTGGGCACCACCACCATCTACGTCACCCACGACCAGGTCGAGGCGATGACCATGGGGCACCGCGTCGCGGTGCTCAAGGACGGGCTGCTGCAGCAGGTCGCCACCCCGCGCGAGCTGTACGAGAACCCGGCCAACGCGTTCGTCGCGAGCTTCATCGGGTCGCCGGCGATGAATCTGAAGACGGTGCCGCTGACCCGTGACGGAGCGGTGCTGGACGGGGCCACGATCCCGCTGCCGCGCGAGGCCGTCGCCGCCGCCGGGGACCTCAAGGAGGTCACCTTCGGCGTCCGCCCCGAAGCGCTGTCGCTGACCTCCAGCGACGACGCGGGGATGTCGATGACCGTCGAGCTGGTCGAGGAACTCGGCGCCGACGCGCTGATCCACGGCGCCATCGACGTCAACGGCTCGCAGGAGCGCTTCGTCGTCCGTGCCGACGGCCGGACCCCGCCCGCGCTCGGCCAGAAGGTGACCGTGGCGCTGCGCGACCACAGCGAGATCCACCTCTTCCACCCCGAGACCGGAGCCCGCCTGGCGGCTTAGTCGCGGGCGATCGGTTGATCGACGCCCCCGCTGGTCCTGGCGGGGGCGTCGTTGCGTGCGCAACAGAAATAACCCGGTCGGTGGAGTGTCGTGCGGAACCGTGCTTAGACTGTAGTTGACAACGGTTTCCGTTACCGTTCGCAGATAGCCGTCAGCCTGCTGCGCAAAGGGCCGACCTCCGAGGAGTGCATCCGATGACCATCCGCAGTCGCTCTGCCGCCGCCTTAGCCGGATTCGCCGCAACCGCCCTCGCCCTGACCGCATGCGGCACCGGCGAGCAGGCGGGCCCGGGCGCCGGCGACAAGATCAAGGTGGTCGCGTCCACCACCGTGTGGGCCAGCGTGGTGCAGGCGGTCGGCGGCGATGCAGTCGAGGTGGAGCCGGTCATCAGCGACCCCAACGCCGACCCGCACTCCTACGAGAGCACCCCGCAGGACGCCGCGAAGGTCACCGACGCGGACCTGGTGGTGTTCAACGGCGGCGGATACGACGAGTTCATGGAGCGGATCCTCGGCAACAGCGGCCAGGGCAAGCCCACCGTCGAGGCAGTCAAGGACGAGCACGAGGGCGAACCCGCGAGCGAGCACGAGGAACACGGCGAACCCGCGAGCGGGCACGAGGGCGAACCCGCGAGCGGGCACGAGGAACACGGCGGGCACGAAGGCCACGACCACTCGGTAAACGAGCACGTCTGGTACGACCTGCACGTCGTGGAGCAGGTGGCTGCCCAGGTCAACGCCGAGCTGAGCAAGCTCAGGCCGGCCAAGGCCGAGCAGTTCGGCCAGGCCGCGGGCCGGTTCGCGGAGGAGATCGGCAAGCTGCAAGGCCGGGTCGGCGAGCTGGGAGACCAGAACCGGGGCAAGCAGGTGATCGTCACCGAGCCCGTCGCGCACTACCTGATCGAAGCCGCGAACCTGCAGGACATCACGCCGCCCGAGTTCGTCAACGCCATCGAGGCCGAGACCGACCCGTCCGCGGCCGCGGTGGCCGCGATCCAGAACGCGGTGAACGCCAAGCAGGCCGCGGCGGTCATCTACAACCCGCAGACCGAATCGCCCGTCACCCGCAACGTGCGCACCGCCGCGGAGCAGAATCAGATCCCGGTCGTCGAGATGACCGAGACGCTGCCGCAGGACAAGACCTACGTGCAGTGGATGGACGCCCAGATCACGGCGTTGCAGACCGCCCTGAACCAGAATCGCTGAGATATGACCGCCAGATCCGAGACCGAGCCCGTCCTCGCGCCCACCAGCACAGCCCCAGCCGTGCGGTTGCGCGGCGCGGAGCTCTCGTACGGCTCGCGTGTCCTGTGGTCCGGCCTGGACCTCGACGTCGCGCCGGGCGAGTTCCTCGCCGTGCTCGGGCCGAACGGTTCCGGCAAGACAAGCCTCCTGCGGGTGCTGCTGGGCTTGCAGCAGCTCTCCGCGGGCAGCGTCGAGATCGCGAGCGCGCCGGCACGTCGCGGCAGCAACCAGATCGGCTACATCCCGCAGCAGCGAGCGCTGGACGCCACCGTGATGGTGCGGGGCAGCGACCTGGTCGGTCTCGGGTTGGACGGTCACCACTGGGGCACGGGTTTCCGCGGCCGCCGCGAGCGCAAGCGGCGGGTGGCCGCGGCGCTGCGCGCGGTCGAGGCGACCGAGTACGCCCGGATGCCGCTGGGCCTGCTCTCCGGCGGCGAGCAGCAGCGGCTCCGCGTGGCGCAGGCGCTGGTCAGCGACCCGTCGGTGCTGCTGTGCGACGAGCCGCTGCTGTCCCTGGACATCGCGCACCAGCGCAAGGTCAGCAGGCTGATCGCGAACCAGGCCCGGCAGACCGGCGCGGCGGTCCTGTTCGTCACGCACGAGATCAACCCGGTGCTGCCGCTGGTCGACCGGGTCCTCTACCTGGTGGACGGCCGGTTCCGGATCGGCCCGCCGGACGAGGTGATGAACTCCGCCACGTTGTCCGAGCTGTACCGCACCGACGTCGAGGTCGCCCGCGTCGGCGGGCGGCTGGTGGTCGCCGGCACCGATGACCACGACCACCACGTGCAAGAGGCGGAAGAGGCGTGAACGCATTCATCGACGCGCTGGGCAAGGTCCTGCACTTCTCCACCACGGTCGACCTGCTCGGCTACCCGTTCGTCCAGCAGGCGCTGCTGGCCGCGGCGGCGCTCGGCCTGGTGTCCGGCTGCCTGGCGCCGCTCGTCGTCGCGCGGAAGATGTCCTTCGCCGTGCACGGCACCGCCGAGCTCGCGTTCACCGGTGCCGCCGCGGCGCTGCTGATCGGCGTCGGTGTCGGCGTCGGGGCGCTGGCCGGAGCCGTGGTCGCCGCGCTGCTGCTCGGCTTGCTGGGCCAGCGCGGGACCGAACGCGACTCGGTGATCGGCGCGATCCTGTCCTTCGGGCTCGGCATCGGCGTGCTGCTGCTGTGGCTCAACCCGGAGCGGACCGCGAACAAGTTCAGCCTGCTGGTGGGGCAGATCGTCGGCGTCGATTCCGCGGACGTGTTGCTGCTGGCCTGCTGCGCGGCGCTCGTCCTGGTCGTCCTGGCCTTCGTGTACCGGCCGTTGCTGTTCGCCAGCGTCGACCCGGATGTCGCGGCAGCCCGCGGCGTTCCGGCGCGCGTGCTGACCCCGCTGTTCGCGGTGCTGGTCGGCGTGGCGACGGCGCTGGGCGTCTACACCGTCGGCGCACTGCTGGTGCTAGCCCTGATGGTGACGCCGGGGGCCGCGGCGGCGCGGATTACCGCGAGCCCGCTCAAGGCGACGGTGCTGGCCGTGGTGTTCGCCGAGGTAGCGGTGCTCGGCGGCATCGTCCTGTCGCTGGCGCCCGGGGCCCCGGTGAGCGCCTTCGTCACGATCATCTCGTTCGTGATCTACCTGGTGTGCCGGGTGGTCGGCAACCGCCGCCTCCGCCGCCTGTCCCGAACCCCGGCCGCCGCCTGACGGCGTTTCCATTGAGACTGCGGTCACGTGGTGGGTGGTGGCAGTTTCCATTGGGACTGCGGGTTGGGCCGGTGCGCCGGGCACGGACCCGAATGGCGACGGGCCTGGTGTTGGCCGAAGCTGGCGCTCGTGGCTGGGAGCGGCCAGAAGAGGGTCCTGATCAACCTGGCGACGTCGCTGGTTGCGGTGGTGGCGTGCACCGTCGTCTACTACCTGCTGCCGATCGGCAGGTTCGGGCTCTTCGGCACCGTGAACGCGGTCGTGATCTTCGCCGTCGGGCTGATAGCCATCTCCGCGCTGATCATGTTCCAGGTGCGCCGCTTCCGGATCGAGGGCGCGCGCCACGGCAGCTCGATGGCCGGGGTCGTGGCGGCGTTGTACCTGGCAGTGCTGTTCTTCGCGGCCGTCTACTTCGGACTGGCCGCTCAAGATCCCGGCTCGATCGCGGCGCTGCGCACGAAAACCGACGCGCTCTACTTCTCGCTGTCGATCACCAGCACCGTCGGTTTCGGCGACGTGCACGCGGTATCCGAGTTCGCCCGCGCGGTCGCCGCAGTGCACATGACCTTCAACATCGGGTTCCTGGCCGCGGCGGTCGCTGTCGTCAGGGCCAAGGCGGGCCGCCCCAACGGCACTTGAACGGTGAGTTCCGCCTCGCGCCTATGCGGTGAACTGTCTGTTCGCCGCGAACCGGTCGGCGAGGAGGGCCCGGGCCCGCCGGTCAGGCGAGGCCGAGGTAGCGGCGTTCGTTGAACTTCTCGCCCGTGCAGGAGGCTCCGAGGTCGTGGCCGATGCGCTCGATCACGTCCGCCAGTTCCAGCCGGGCCAGCCACGAGCGGGGCAGGACCGCCGTGCCGTGGCGGGCGCCGAGGATGCTGCCGGTCACGGCCGCGGTGGAGTCGCTGTGCCCGGAGTGGTTGACGGCCAGCCGCAGGGCGTCGGTGAACTGGTCGGGCTTCGGCAGCGCGAGCGCGCAGTAGACGCCGATGGACAGCGCCTCCGGGCCGATCCAGCCCTGTCCTAGCCGCTCGATGTGTCCGACGCTCGCGCCGAGCCGCGCCAGCGTCGAAGCCTCCGCGAGGGCCGTGGCCGTCTCGGCGTCTTCGCGCAACACGCGGCCAGCCGCCTGATCGACAGCTGCCGGCAGCTTCCGCTGCTGCACCGCGACGAGGTGCACGATCAGCGCCAGCGCCCCGGCCGAGGCCCAACCGCCGACGCCGCCGTGGGTGAGCGCCGCGCATTGGCAGGCCAGCTGGTAGGCCATCTCGGCGGTCGGCGAGAAGCCGAGCGGCGCGCTGCGGTCCACGCCGCCGCAGCCCTTGGAGCTGTTCCGCGGCCGGTCCGGGGTGCCGAGTTCGGGTTCTTGCAGCGCGCGCAGGCTGGTCAGGCCGGGGGCCCGGCCAGCGTACAGCTCGGGCTCGGCCATCAGGCCGGTCGCACCGGGCTGCGGCTTGTTCTCCTGCTGGGTGGTCAACCACCGGCGGTATGCGGCGGCGGTCGACTCGACCGGACGCCAGTTGCCGCCGTTGTTGCCTGTTGTCCAGGCGTGCAGGTAGCCCTCGCCGGTGAACAGCGACATCTGCGTGGCGTCGCCCAGCAGGGCCTGAGGTGGTGGTTCGGCGACGCCTGCTTGGCCGAATTCGGCGCGGATGTCGTCCAGCTGCGCGTACTCGACCGGGCTGCCGAGCGCATCGCCTAGCGCCCCGCCGAGCAGGCAGGCCACCGCGCGATCGACCACTGTGGACGGCGTGGGCACGGGGTGGGCTCTCCTTCCACAGTGTCCTCATACGAGTGATCGGCGTGTCCCGACTTTACTTGGCGTGTTGGCTCGTCGGCAGGCGTTCACCGCAAGAATGGGCGCGCGTGGGACGTCCCGGGAGGAATCGGGCATGGCTCCATTGGGGTGAACCGCGGGCCGGCGATCGGTCTCCGCTCGGCCGGTGATCGTTACGGTGTGTCCGGTTTTGGGGAGGTGAGCGCGCCGCCGGACGGGTTCTCCGGGGGTGTGGACTCGGTGTGCGCCTTGGTCGAGACTGACTGCCTGAAGGCTCAACCAAAACATGAGCGAAAGTCGGATTTGGGGATGATGGCGGGGCACGACAGCTCGACCGAGGTGCCGGGCGCGGGATTGGAATTCCGCCTGCTCGGTCCTCTTGAGGTGCGCGCCGACGGCGTCGCGCAGCCGCTGGGCGGCGCCCCGGTTCGCGCCCTGCTGGCCTGCCTGCTGCTGGAGCCGAACCAGGTCGTATCGATGGACCGGCTGATCGACACGCTGTGGGAGAACGAGCCGCCGGCCAGCGCCCGCACCATCATCCACGGCTACGTCTCCAGGCTGCGCAAGCTCTTCGGGGCCGCGGCAGAACAGGCCGAGATCGTCACCCGCCCGCCCGGCTACCTGCTGCGGGTCGACAGCGACCGGATCGATGCCCACCGCGCGAGAACCCTGATCAACCGCGCGCACGGCATGGAACCCGCGGCGCGGTCGCAGGTGCTGGCCGAAGCGCTGATGCTGTGGCGGGGCCCGGTGCTCTCGGACATCGCGAGCAGCCGGCTGTACCGGATGGTCGCGCCCAACCTGGACGAGCTGCGGCTGCTGGCGCTGGAGGAGCGGATCGCCGCCGACCTGGACCTCGGCCTCCACCACCAGTTGGTGCTGGAGCTGTCCACCCTGGTCGACCGCCAACCGCTGCGGGAGCGGCTCACCGGCCAGCTGATGCTCGCCCACTACCGCGCGGGGCACCGCGCCGAGGCGCAGTCCCGCTACCACGACCTGCGCCGCCGGCTGTCCCACGAGCTCGGCCTCGATCCCGGGCCCGAGCTGCGCGAACTCTACGAGCGGCTGCTCCGCGACGACCCAGCACTGCGCCATCCGCAGCGCCGGCCGGAATCCGGGTTCGGCATCCGGCGCCCGATCCCGGCGGAGCTGCCCCCGGCCCCAGCCGGGTTCGTCGGCCGCCAGCGCGAACTCGCCGCGCTCGACACGATGCTGACCGAGCGCGAACAAGGCTCCAGCCTGCTCGCCGTGGTGACCGGCACCGCCGGCGTCGGCAAGAGCGCCCTCGCGCTGACCTGGGCGCACCGCGTCGAGCATGAGTTCCCGGACGGTCAGCTCTACGCGTCGCTGCGCGGCTTCGACTCGGAACGCGAGCCCCTGACGCCCGGCGAAGTGCTGACCAGCATGCTGAAAGCGCTTGGTGTCGCAGCGAATGCGATCCCCGTCGAGCTGGACGACCGCACGGCGCTCTACCGGTCGTTGTTGGCGAAGCGCCGGGTTCTGGTGCTGCTCGACAACGCGCGCGACTCGGAGCAGGTGCGGCCGCTGCTGCCGGGCAGCGCCGAATCGCTGGTGCTGATCACCAGCAGACGGCGGCTGGACGGGCTGGTGGTGCGCAGCGGAGCTCGGGTGCTGCCGCTGGAAACGCTGCCGACCGAGACCGCGATCGAATTGCTCGACCGGGCGGGCGTGCCCGGCAAATCAGCCTCCGAACCGGCCGCCGCGGCCCAGCTGGCGGACTTGTGCGGCGGGCTGCCGCTGGCGTTGCGAATCGCCGCCGCGCGGCTCGCGGCGAATCCGGCGCGCGGCGTGTCCGACTTGGTGCACGAGCTGACCGATGAGCGGAACCGGCTACACGCGCTGGACATCGACGATGCTGATACGAGCGTCCGCCGCGCTTTCGACATCTCCTACCGGAGCCTGCACCCGGTGCACGCCGACACCTTCCGGCTGCTCGGGCTCGTGCCCGGCCATACCTTCACCGCGCACGCGGTCGCCGCCCTGTGCGACACCGATCCGCCCAGCGCGCAGCGGAGATTACGGGCCTTGGCGCTGGCACACCTGGTCACCGAGCCCGAGCCGGACCGGTTCGGCATGCACGACCTGCTGCGCGTCTACGCCCGAGACCTGCTCGCCGCGCCGAGCTCGATCGCCACCGAGGCGCTGCGCCGGTTGCTGAACCACTACCTCGTCACGGCCGACCACGCGCGCCGCTTCCTCCGCCCCGCCCGGGACGACCTGGACTTCTCCAGCGGCACCGAGGTGCCCAGGCCGCAGATCACCGACCGCGCCCAGGCGCTGGAGTGGTTCGACGCGGAATGGCCGAACCTGGTCGCCGCGATCCGGGCGGCCAACGCGGAAGGCATGCACGACCTCGCCTGGCCGCTGGTGCGCCTGCAGTTCAACTACCTGATGGTGCGCTGCCCCTGGGAGGACTGGATCCGGATCTACACCGACGGGCTCGACTCGGCCCGCGCGGTGGACGACCGGGCGGGCAAGGTGCTGATGTCGGCAGGGCTCGGGGTGGCGTGCTCGCGGTCGGGCCAGCTGGACGCGGCGCTGGCGCACTACGACGAGTCGTACCGGGTCGCGGTGCAGACCGGCGATTCCGCCCGGTTGGCGATGACCCAGGTCAACATGGGCAGCGTGCTGTTCCGCCTGAAGCGCTACGAAGAAGCGAAAGTGCACTGCCAGGACGCGCTCCGGGTCTACCGTTCGCTGGGCGACCGGTACTTCGTGGCCGGTGCGCTGAACAACCTGGCCATGGTGGAGCAGGTCAACGGCGAGCTGGAGGAGGCACTGGCGCACCTGCGCGAGGCAGAAGCGCTGTACCGGGACGCCGACGATCTGGAGACGTTGGCGATGGTGCTGAACAACTGCGGCGAAGTGAGCATCGAGCTGGGCCGGATCGCCGACGGCGAGCGCTTCCACCACGAGGCCCTGGACGTGGCGCTGAAGTGCGGCTCCGCGATGCGGCAGGCGTCGGCGTACCTAGGTCTCGGCGACGCCGCCCGGTCCCGCGGTGACCAGCAGGTGGCCCGGACCCGCTGGGACACCGCGCTGGCGATCTTCGAGGCCGAGGGCTCGCCGCGCGCGGCGGAGGTCCGCGCGCGGCTGGAAGATCTCTCCGTGGCCGCCTGCTGAGGGGCGTTTAGCCGACGTTTAGCGGGTGTGTAGCGCGCGCTGAGAACTTGATCTGTGTGCGGATCAAGCCGTGCATGGTTCGCACGAACGGGCGGCTCTGGGGGGAGTCCAAGGGGGGATTGTCGCCCGGTCGTCCCGGTCGGCACTCGTGGCCGGCCGGGGCGGCCGTAGGGGGGTTTGACATTCGGGATGGTTCTCCCGAATGGACGTTTGGGGGTGAGTGCGGGCTTTCGGCCGCGGGAGTGGGTGATCCTGGCCGAAGGTCCGCACTTCGTCTTGTGGCCGGTGTCCGCGGTCGGTTTGCGTGGCGGGGCGGGTAGCGGAACCTCAGACGCCTTCGCGCTGCGGGATCCCCGACATCATGAATCCTAATCACCACGTCGTGGTGGCTGTCCCCGCCGAGAGCCCTAGGCCTAGATGATTGATTCCGTGAAGATCACGTGAAGGGGAGGGGTCGGTGAGTGGGTAGCGGAGAAGGGTGTTCAAGATCAATGTGTGAATAAAGAACTAAACACCCTCCCGACTGCACTCTACGTGCTCGTCGACGACCACGTTGTTCCCGCCCGCACAGGGACTCGGACGCTGGCGACGACCTCTGGCTGTCGTTCGTGCGTCGGGTTTCCCAGCAGGTTCGGCAGGGTGCTCTCCGCGAGCCAGCGCGCGGTGCCCTCGCGTTCCGCTCGATCCGCGACCGTGTGGCGGTTGGCACGCTGCTCGTCGTTGTCGGCGACAGCCCTGGTGTCGACGAGAAGCAGACCCGCGACCCGTTGCGGCGCGGCCCGCGGCACCGCCATCGTGACGGAGCCGCCCATCGAGCATCCGCCCAGGACTGCCTGCGGCAGCTCCAACCGGTTCAGCAGGGCCAGGATGTCGGCGGCCGCGACTTTCCGCTACCAACCCCGCGTGCCGCCGGGGCGAAGGTCGCCACCTGGCCGTGAGTGATTTTGGGCGCCATAGCACCGAAAAACGCTCACGGGCCTTGGTCCTGCACCGCGCACACCCAACCATCCGATGTGGACCGCACGACCGGCTGCCCAAGACGTCGCGACCGCTTCCGCCGGCGGCTCGGGCGGCGCGGAGCCCGGAATCAATCATCTAGCCCGGAATCAATCACCGTGACCTCAGGTCGAGGGGTGTCCCGCGGTGAGCTTCTCCAGTTGGGGGCGCTTCGCGGGGCGGCCGTCGCCGCTGGACACGCCCCGCAAGCGGCGGCCGATCCACGGTGCCAGGTACTCGCGGGCCCACCGGATGTCCTGGGCGCGCTGGGCCCGCCACGGCGTGCCGGGGGTGACCGGCCAGGGCTCGTTCCAGTCGGCGGCGACCGGCACGCCCAGCGCCTCGCAGGCCCGCAGCGCGACCCGGCGGTGGCCCGCCGCGGACAGGTGCAGCCGGTCCTCGCTCCAGGCCCGGGCGTCCCGCAGCACCCGCATCGACCACTGGTCGAGCACGTAGCAGCCGTGCTTGTCGGCGATCGCCCGCAGGTGCGAGTTGTAGGTCCCGATCTTGCCCCGGACGTGGCGCAGCACCGGGATTTCGCGGGTGTCGAAGCCGGTGCCGATCAGCACGTCGGCGCCGGCGGCGCGCAGCTTGCCGACCCCGGCGTCGAAGAGCTCCGCGACCGCGTCGGGGTCGCTGCCGGGGCGGATGAGGTCGTTGCCGCCGGCGGTGAAGGCGACCAGCGCGGGCCGCAGCTCGATGGCCTGCGGCACCTGGTCGGCGACGATCTGGCGGATCAGCTTGCCGCGCACCGCCAGGTTGGCGTAGCGCAGCTCCGGGTTCTGGCCGGTCAGGTGCTCGGCCAGCCGGTCGGCCCAGCCCCGGTAGCCCCCGGCGGGATCGGCGTCGCCGATCCCCTCGGTGAGGCTGTCTCCCACCGCGACAAAGCTGTCCCAGCGTGCCGAGCCGACGCTGCGCTGCGATTCCATTGACGATGTCCTTCCTGGTCATTCATCCCGCACGCGCGGTGATCCGGGACCACATTGGCGCTCGAACAGCTACGTACGCCACCTTCGGTTCGCTCTAGTGATTAACGGCACGAAATGGTCCAGTAATTCGGTCCGATTTGTCCGGGTATGGCACGTCCGTTGCGTTTTCCGTTGGCGCACCGCACCTTTCCAGCGTCCCGGCGGTAACTGGGTGGCTATTCCTCGAAACACCGGTACGGGTGAACGGCAGCTGCTACTGTCCTTCGGCGGTAACAGAAGCAACGAGGGGGCCCGCGATGTCGCGATCTATGCAGGTGGCAGGTCGGTGTGCGTTCGGGGAGACGCAGCGTCGTCCCCCCTTTCGCGTCATCGCGGTCGGTTGAGTTGGGGAACTGCCGCATGCTCCACCGCGTCGGTTCCAGTGCACCCGCCGCCCGGGTCCGCCCGGATGCCGCGCGCCGCTCCAGCCGTCCCGAATACCTGGGGGAACCGTGACGTCACCGCAGAATCCGGCGTCCGCGCCGGGGCCAGCGGGCTTCGACGCGCAGCAGCGGGCCAGTGGCCCGGTAGGACGACGCCGAGCGGACGCGCCGATGCGCGGCTCGCTCGGCGGTGAGGTGCCGCCCGCCGGACCGCCCGCGCCAGGCGGGCCACGACCCGCCCCGCGTCCGCAGCGCTTGGACTTGAGGGGTGAGTTCGCTGCGCTTGCAGCAGAACCGCACCCGTTCGCGCTCTGGGAGCGAACCGAACAGCTGACCGATCGCTTCGAGCACGAGCAGCGCAGGGACAGCCGACCGGCGCCAGCGTCCGACAGGCCCGAAGCACCGAAGACACCGAGCGGCGGGATGGCGCTCTCCGGAGACCTCGGCGGGCTCGATGAACCCCCGGCGCGGCCGGAACCGGCGGCCGAACCGTCCGGTTCGCTCGAACCGGAACCGGAACCGGAACCGGAACCGGTGCCGCAGCGCCTCACCGGATTCGTCGGCGGTCTCAGCGGCTCGCTCCCGCCCGCGCCGCCGCGAGAAGGTCCGCCGCCTCAGCCGCCGCTCCAGGACGGCCTGCCGCCGCAGGTGCAGGACGGTCTGCTGGGTGGCCTGCCGCCGCAGGATGGCCTGCCGCCGCAGCCGCCGCTCCAGGACGGCCTGCCGCCGCAGCCGCCGCTCCAGGAGGGCCCGCCGCCGCAGGTGCAGGACGGTCCGCCGCCGCAGGCGCACGACGGTCTGCTGGGCGGTCCGCCGCCGCCGCTCCAGGACGGCCTGCCGCCGCAGGTGCAGGACGGCCTGCTGGGTGCCCTCCCGCCGCAGGCCGGTCCGCCGCGCCGCGACGTCCCGCCGCCGGGGCCCGATGGCCCGCCGCAGCAGCGCGAAACCGGGCCATCGAGTGGTCCGCTGCCGCCGCAGGTGCAGGACGGCCTGCTGGGTGGCCTGCCGCCGCAGGTCGGTCCGCCGAGCGGTCCCTTGCCGCAAGCTGGCCCGCCGCGCCGCGGCGTTCCGCCGCCCGGGCCGAACGGACCGATGCGGCACGACGCCGGGCCGACGGGTGGTCTGTCGAGCGGCCAACCGCCTCAGGTAGGCCCGCAGCCGTTGGACGGCCCGCTGGTGCCCGAGCCGGACAAGCTGCTGCGGCCTGACGCCCCGATGCTGCAAGGCGGCCAGCCACCGCAGGCGCACGACGATCTGTTGGGTGGTCCGCCGCCGCAGGCAGGCGCGCCCCGGCAGGACGCTGCGCTGCCCGGGCCGGATGGTCCGCCGCGGCGTGACGCTGGGCCGACGGGTCCGTCGAGTGGTCCGCTGCCTCAGGTCGGTCCGCCGAGCGGCCAGTTGCCGCAGCTCGGCCCGCCCCGGCACGAAGGGGCTCCGTCCGAGTCGCGTCGCGACGTTCCCGCGCCGCACGCCGGTCCGCCCTCCGGGCCTCGGCTCGCCGGGCCTCCGCCCGTCGACGGTCCGCCGATGGCGGAACCGCCGCGTTCCCCTGCTCCGCAGGGTTCGCCGTCGCCTGCGGTGGGGAACCCGGTGCTTCCGCTGGGTGGCCCGCCGCCGCGGCCTCCGGCGGCTCCCGGGCCGCCGCCCGAGGGGCCGCCGAGCGGGCCCATGCCGCAGGCCGGGCGCCTGGTCGGTCCGCCGCCAGCGCGGCCGGACGGCCCGCCGAGCGGTCCGATGCCGGTCAACGCCGGGCCACCGCCGCCTGCTCCGCCGGCACCGCCGCGCCAGGAACCACTGCGTCCGCCGGAACAGCAGCCCCCGGCGGACCGGCCGGTGCCACGACCGGCGCGGGCGCCGAAGCTCGCGCAACGCGCCGACGGCGGGTTCGGGCCGATGGGGTCGTCGGGCACCTGGGGTGCGTCGGCGTCGGGTCGGTCCGGTTACGGCCGGAACATGACCTGGTCGGCCGACGACTTCAAGGAGGAACGGCGGGACGACGACCTGCGCGCCGGCTCCGGCTACAAGCCGGGGGAGAGCGGTAGCGGGGCGGTGCCGCAGTTCCTGGTCGAGGCCGACGAACTCTTCGAAGAGGAAGACGGCGGCGGTCGGCTGGTGGCCCCGCCAGTGCTGGGCGAGGCCCCGTCGAGCTTCCGGGACTTCTGAGGACTGCTTCGAAGTGGCATGCGCAGCGGTGCGGGAACCTCGGGCGTCTTCTCCCGGTGCGACCCCGCGCCGGTGCAGGCCGCGAGCGGCTCCAGCCGTTTGCGGGAATGATCTCTGCGGGCACGGCCGGTGCCCCGGTTGGCGCGCTGACCGGGGTGCCGGTCGGCGCACCCCGACTCGAAATGAGCTGTGATGGTCGAGACGATCACCCTGTCGATCCCCGCCGTCGACCTGCTCGGTGAGCAGCTGAACCTCGCCGTGCGCCAGTACCCGTTCGATCTCCCGCGAATGGGCGAGGCGGAGGACCGCAACCGGCTGGCCGCCCAGGTGTGGCAGGAGCTGGAGTCGACCGGTCTGGCTCGCAACGGCCGACCGGAGCCCGAGGTCGAGGACGCGCTGTACCTGCTGTGCAGCTCCGAGGTGTCGATCGCCGCCGCCGGGCTGCTCGACGTGCGCGCCGGGCAGCGGCTCACCGCGCGGGTGGTGGCGACGGGTGAGGTCGGCGTGGTCGGTGTGCTCGACGGCAGGGGGTTGCGGATGAGATTCCTCGCCCCGGACACCCTGCCGAGGGTGTGCGCCGACCTGCTGCCCGACGCGCCGCCCGGCGGTGGCGGTGAGGTGCGCGCGGTGGCCGACCGCAGCCACGGCCGCCCGACCGATGCCGACATCGACGGGCTGGCGGAGCTGCGCGCGATCACGTCGGGGCAGAAGTACCGGCTCGGGCACTTCGTGGTCGGCGGCGCCCGTCGGGGCGGGCCGCAAGGCCGGATCCCGAACCTGATCTGGTTCGACAACGACCGGGGCCGCTACGCCCTGCAAGGCGAGCGCGCCGACGGCCAGGACGTCGTCACCTGCCGCCCGGCGGACAAGCCCCGCATCGCTCGCCAGCTGGCGGCCCTCCTCGCCCGCGCCCGCCGCCCCTGACCGACCGGCTCGGGACGAAGCACCAGTTTTCCGCAATTTCAACCGGTTTTCCGCAATTTCAATGGAAATCAGAGGTCCGATTTCCATTGAAATTGCGGAAGTTATCCACAGCCGTCCGGAGTTATCCACATCCTTTCCGCGGCACCAAGATCGACACCCAGCAAGTCCGGCACGTCTCGGCGAGGCCGGCATGTCCCAGCAAGCCCGGCATGGCTCTGGCAAGGCCAGGCGCAGCTTGGCGAGGGGGCATGTCCCAGCACGTTCCGGCGCATCGCAGGACAGCGCTGCCCGTACGTGCCTCGGGCTCCGAGGTCGCGGGATACCGCGGTCGGCGTGAGCCGCTCCGACGAGCGGGGGAATCCCGGAACTGGGCGAGGTGCCCGCCACGGGTGGGTGCGAGCGGGGCCTTGGTTCGGGCAGGCTGGGTTCCGTGACCCAGGACCGGCAGGTGGAGATCGCAGCGGACCGCGACGACCGCGACTCGTTCATCCGGCTGCTCGGTGGCCGCGGCAGCGCGGTCGACGCGAGCCTGCCGCCGATCGCGTTCGGCCTCGGGTGGTTCCTCGGTGGCGAGTCGATCGCCATCGGCGGCGGCGCGGCCGTGGTGGTGGGCGCGCTGATCGCGGGCTGGCGGCTGCAGCGGGGTGCCCGTCCGCTGGCGGTGCTGATCAGCCTGCTCGCGGTCCTGGTCGGTGCCCTGATCGCGCTATATACCGGCGACGCCGCGGACTTCTTCCTGCCCCGGCTGGCGTCCAACGTCCTCAGCGCGCTCGTCTGGATGATCAGCATCGTGATCCGCTGGCCGCTGCTCGGCGTGGTCGTCGGGGCGGCGCTCGGCCAGGCCCGGCGGTGGCGCCGCGATCCGGTGCTGCTGCGCGCCTACAGCCGGGCGAGCTGGGTCTGGGTCGGGCAGTACATGGTGCGGCTGGTCGTGTTCATCCCGCTGTGGCTGCTGGGCGCCACCGGTGCGCTGACCATCGCGCAGGTCGTGCTGACCTGGCCGCTGGTGGCGGTCTGCATGGCGGCGAGCTGGTGGGTGGTGCGGCGGTCGCTGCCGCCGGAGCACCCCGGGCTGCGGCATCCGCGGTCGTGACCGCGCGGCTCGAGGAGCAGAATGTTGCCATGTCTCTCGGCAGCGTGATCACCGCGATAGTCACCCCGTTCGACGACGAGATGCGCGTCGACGAATCCGCCTTCCTCGCCCTGTTCCGCCACCTGATCGACCACGGCTCCGACGGCATCGTGGTCTGCGGGACGACCGGCGAGGCGCCCACGCTCACCGACGCGGAACACCTGCGGCTTATCGAGCTGGCCTGCGCGGAACGTCCGGCGGGTGCCACGGTGATCGCCTCGACCGGGTCGAACAACACCGTGCACGCCTGCGAAATGACGGAGCGGGCGACCGAGCTCGGTGCTGACGCGGTGCTCTCGGTGACCCCGTACTACAACCGCCCGAACCGGCGCGGCCTGGTCCGGCACTTCACCGAGATCGCTCGGGCCACGGACAAGCCGGTGGTGCTCTACAACGTGCCGTCCCGGATCGGCCTGTCGCTGCCGCACGACCTGCTCGCCGAGCTCGCCCAGGTCGAGCACATCGACTACGTCAAGCAGGCGGACAACGCCGCGCTCGCCCAGATCGACGGCCTCGGCCTGTACGCGGGCAACGACGACGGCCTCGCGACGGCCCTCGACATCGGGGGACTCGGCGGCATCCTGGTGGCCAGCCACCTGGTGGGCCCGCAGATGCGGCGGATGGTCGACGAGCCGGAGCACCGCGCGGAGATCGACGCCGCGCTGAAGCCGCTGTACGCGGCGTTGTCGGTGACGACCAACCCGATCCCGGTCAAGGCGGCGCTCAACCTGACCGGCCACCGGGTCGGAGGCGTCCGCCTCCCGCTGGTCGAAGCGGACGAGTCGGAACTGGCCGTCATCCGCAAGGGCTTGCGGGAAGTCGGGTTGTGATGGAGCCGCGGGTCTTCTGAGCTGGAGCCGCCCAGAAGACCTGCGGTCCCGGCTGATCAGCGCAGCGCGGCGAGGAGATCGAGAAAGCCGCTCCAGCGATCAGCAGGATGCCGCCGGTTCTGGACGCCGCAGTACCGAACGCCCCTCGGCAGGCGCTTCCCCGGCCGTGGACGCTCAAGCGCGCAGAACGCCCGCCGTAGGGTGAACGCGCTCAGGTTCCTGCCCCATGCCGGCGGATTCCGTGCCCGTCGCTCGACTTGTTGCCACCGTCGCCGCACCGCTGGATCCGGCGTCCGCAGACAGGTCAGGCAGGAACGGCGACCTGTCCGCGGCGCTCGCGGGAAGCCGCCTCCGGTGTTAGCCGAGCAGGCGTTTGTGGAGGGTTTCCGGGGCCGCGGTGAGGTCCAGAGCCGCCAGCCAGGCCGCGCCCGCTTCACCGGGGCCTGCGGTGCGCTGGTCCTGGAAGCCGCGCTTTGACAGCGTGCCGCGCAGGGCCTCGCGGACCGGGTTGCCCGGTGCCATCAGCCCGCCGGCCAGCACGATCGTCCTGGTTTCCCCGTGGGTGCGGGTGGCCGCAGCGGTGTCGGCCAGGGCGCGGGCGGCGCGCAGGACGATGTCGGCTGCCGTTTCGTCCGCGGCCGCCGTGACCAGGGGTGCGAGCTCCGCCAAGCGGATCGGCGGGGCCGCGTTCACCGTGCTGATCAGCTGCTTCCGCTGCGCCGCCGGTGCGTCCGGTGCATTGGGCAGGAGTCGATCGCGCACGGCTGCCGTGAGCCCCTGCAGCGGTTCGTCGCGGTCTAGCGCTCGCAGCGCTGCTCGCACCGCTTCGCGGCCCAGCCAGAACGCCGACCCCTCGTCGCCGAGCAGCCAACCGTGGCCGCCGATGGTCGCGACCATCCGGTGCTGCTCGATCCGGGCCGCGATGGCCCCCGTTCCCGCGATCAGCACCGTTCCGCCGGGTTCCGGCGTGCCCGCCGCGAAGGCCACCTCGCTGTCGCTGATCGCTCGCCTGGCGCAGTGCAGGCCGAGCCGGGACCACGTGTGGTCGAACAGCGCGCTGAACTCCGGATCGGCCATCTTGCTGACCCCGGCCATGCCGATCACGCAGTTGCGCACCGCCGCCGGGTCGATCTCGGCGAGCGCGGACCGCGCGGCGTCGGCGATCTGCCGCATCGCTTGGTCGGCCGGGTGTGAGTTCGGGTTGCCGCCGGCCGCTTCGCCGCGGCCCAGCACCCGCCCCGACAGGTCGCTTACCAGGGCCCGGCTGGTGGTGCCGCCGATGTCCATGCCGAGTACGAGGGCCGCTTCGTCGCCGTGCATGCACTCTTTCTACCCGCCGCGACCGGGCATGGGGGCACGATCAAAACCGGTCACGACCGTTCCCGCAGATCCCTGGCGTCTGGAGTGGCGAGCGGCTATACATCGAGACGTTGCTGATCAGTCGGGGAGCTGGAAATGGACGACCTTGCCGGGTCATGCGCCGAACTGTCCTATTTGGATGGTTCGGGTGCGGTAGCTGCCGGAACCGCGGGCCGTTGCGGGGGAGCTCGATGACCGTCGACACCCACCACCACCTGTGGGACCTCGACGTCCGGGACCAGCCGTGGATCGTCGGGCCGGAGATGGAGTCGCTGCGCCGCGACTTCCGGCCGGCCGACCTGCAGGCGGCGTTGAAGGGCTCCACGGTGGACGCCATGGTTCTGGTGCAGACCGCCGCCGACCCGGACGAGACGCCCGAGATGCTGGTGCTGGCCGACAGCGTGGACCGCATCGCGGCGGTGGTCGGCTGGGTCGACCTGACCGCCCGGGACGCCCGCGAGCGGATTGGTCGCCTGCAGGCCCACCCGTCCGGCGGCTGGCTGAAGGGCATCCGGCACCAGGTCGAGAACGAGCCCGACCCGGACTGGCTGATCCGCCCGGACGTGCTCAACGGGCTGGCGGCGGTCGAGGACGCCGGGCTGGTGTACGAACTGCTGGTCCGCCCGCACCAGCTGCCGGCCGCGATCAAGGCGGTCGGCCAGTTCCCGCAGCAGACCTTCGTGCTGGACCACTGCGCGAAGCCGCCGGTGGCCACCGGTGAGCTGGAGCCGTGGGCGAGCCGGATCCGGGAGCTGGCCGCGTTCCCGAACGTGGTGTGCAAGCTGTCCGGTCTGGTCACACAAGACGACTGGGCCCGGCAACCTGATCCGGTGCGGCTGGCGCCCTATGCGGACGTGGTGCTGGAGGCGTTCGGGCCGGGGCGGCTGATGTTCGGCTCCGATTGGCCGGTGTGCCTGCTGGCCGCCGATTACGGGCAGGTCGTGGACTTGGCCCGGCAGCTGACCGCGGGCCTCGGCGACCGGCAGAGGTCGGCGGTGTTCGACGCCACGGCTCGCGAGGTGTACGACATTTAGGGAGTTTCGGCTCTACCGAACGCCGTGCCCCGAGGCTCGCGGCCTGCTCCGTTCGGCGTAGTCTGGCGATGCCCGTCTCACCCCGCCCCCTCGGTGAGGCGGGCTTTTACTTGCCCCGCAGCGGAAAGGCCCGCCGGCCAGCCGCCGCGCTGAGCATCGCCGCCGCGCTGAGCATCGCCGCCGCGCTGAGCATCGCCGCCGCGCTGAGCATCGCCGCCGCGCTGAGCATCGCCGCCGCGCTGAGCATCGCCGGAGTGGGGCGAACGGACCGTTCGTGCCGATAGGCGGAGTGAGTGGGCCGTTCGCTCCTCCTCCCGCAACCGTCAACGGGTGCGGGTGACCTTCTTCAGGCCTCGCGGCTTGTCGGGGTCGAAGCCGCGGGCCAGCGCCAGCCCGAGGGCCAGCTGCTGGACCGGCAGGACCTCCAGCACCGGCGCCAGCTCCTCGGCGCAGTCCGGCACCGGGATCCGGTGCGAGGCACGCACGTCCGAGGCCGCCGAGCCGATGGCGCAGACGTCCGCGCCGCGCTCGTGGACCACGTCGAGCACCTCGCGCATCGCGTCGCCGCCGCGCCCCTTGCTGCACAACGCGAGCACCGCGGTGTCCTCGTCGACCGCCGCGACCGGGCCGTGCAGCAGGTCGGCGCCGCTGTAGGCGCGGGCCGAGAGGTAGCTGGTCTCGGCAAGCTTCAGCGCCGCTTCGGAGGCGGTGGCCAGCGAGAAGCCGCGGCCGGTGGTGACCATCCGCTCCGCGAAGCGGTACCGGCGCACCGCCTCGTCCACCACCTTCTGGCCGGCGTCAAGGGCGGTCGCGGCCAGCTCGGGGATCGGCTCCGCGGTCGCGCCGGTCCCGCCCCGCACCGCGTCGACGAGCAGGTACAGGGCAAGCAACGTCGCGCTGTACGTCTTGGTCGCGGCCACTGCCTGCTCGCGGCCCGCCCGGATGTCCACCGATAGCTCTGCGGCGGAGTTCAGCGGGGAGTCTGCGGTGTTGGTGACCGCGACCGTCAGTGCGCCGCGGTTGCGGCCGGACTCGGTGACCTCCAGCAGGTCGGGGGACCCGCCGCTCTGGCTGACCGACATCAGCAGCACGTCGGTCAGGTTCGGTTGTGCGCCGTAGAGCGTGGTCGTCGACGGCGATGTCAGCCCGACAGGCAGTTCGAGCAGGACTTCGATCAGGTACTTCGCGTAGAGCGCGGCGTGGTCGCTGGAGCCGCGCGCGGCCAGCAGCGCGAAGCGCGGTCGGCGCTCCGCGATCGTCGCGGCGACCTCGGCGATCGCCTCCCGGCCGGCCAGCAGGTCGGCAAAGATCGCGGGCTGCTGGGAGATCTCGTCGGTCATGTGCCGACCGGGGGTGGCGGTCATCAGGCCCATCCCTTCCGTTGAGGTCTAGACCAATCCTACTTGGGGGTGCCACGGATTGTCAGGCGTGAAGCACCGCTAGCCACCGCTAGCCACCGCTAGCCCTTCAGCGCTCCCGCCGTGACGCCCGACACCATCTTGCGCTGCACCGCCAGGAAGAACACCAGGACCGGCAGCGTGAACAGGGTGGCCGAGGCCATCGTCGCGCCCCAGTCCGTGCCGAACGCGTTCTGGAAGGTCTTCAGGAACACCGGCAGCGTCTGGAGGTCCTCGGAGCGCATGAAGATCAGCGCGTACAGGAACTCGTTCCACGCCGTGATGAACGCGAACACCGAGGTGGCCACCAGGCCCGGCCCCAGCAGCGGCAGGGTGACCCGCCGGAACGCCCCGGCCCGGCCGCAGCCGTCCACCATCGCGGCCTCCTCCAGGTCCATCGGGATCCCGTCGATGAACCCGCGCAGCGACCAGATGGTGAACGGCAGGGTCGTGATCCAGTAGACGAGGATCAGCGAGGGCAGCTTGTTCAGCAGCCCCAGATCCCGCATGAACAGGAACATCGGCACCATCAGCGCCTCGAACGGCACCATCTGCGCGATCAGCACGAGCATCAGGAAGCCCTTGCGCCCGCGGAACCGGAACCGGCTCATCGCCAGCGCCGCCAACGCGCCCGCGACCAGCGAGCACGCGACCGCGGTGAGCGTGACCAGCAGGCTGTTGCCCAGGTAGCGGAGGAAGCCCGAGCCCAGCAGCGCGGTCGCGTAGTTCTGCAGCGTGACCGAGGTCGGCACCAGGTCGTAGGACGCCGACAGCACCTCGCCGCGTGGCTTGAGCGAGCTGGCGAACATCCAGTACGTCGGGAACGCGAACACCAGCGCGATGGCCACTGCCAGCACCGACAACCCGATCCGGCGGGTCCTCACAGCTCCACCTCCTGAGAGCGCAGCAGCAGCCGCAGGTACTGGGCGCAGACGACGACGAGCACGAGCACCATCAGCACGCTGACCGCGGCGGCCACGCCGAAGTGCTTGCCCGCGATGCCTTCGAGGTACTGCATGACCGGCAGCGTGGTGCTCCCGCCGTCCGGGCCGCCCTCGCGCATCGCCCACACCTGCGAGAACACCTTGAAGTCCCACAGGATCGACAGGAACGTCACGATCATCAGCACCGGCTTGAGGTGCGGCCAGGTGATCGAGGTGAACGTCTGCCAGCCGCCCGCGCCGTCGATCCCGGCCGATTCGTAAAGGTCGTTGGGCACCCCGAGCAGCGCGGCGTACAGCGTCATCGCCACGAACGGCACGGCCTGCCAGACGATCAGGATGCCCACCACGATCAGCGTGCTGGTGCCGCTGGCGAACCAGGAGTTCCCGGCGAACGAGTCGAAGCCGAGCAGCACCAGCGTCTTGTTCAAGATCCCGTACTGCTGGTCGAAGATCCACTGGAATACCGTGGTCGCGGCCAGCTGCGGCACCGCCCAGGCCAGCAGCAGGCTGATTTGCAGCACCACCCGCGGGACCGCCGGCACGTGCTTCATCAGCAACGCCAGCAGCAGGGCGCCGACCACCGTGGCCGCCACGATGCACGCGGTGAACACCACGGTCCGGACCGTGACGGTCCAGAACTCGGGGTTGGAGAGGATCTTGGCGTAGTTGCCGAAGCCGGTCCAGGTGAACTCACCGCGGGTGAGCTCGCCGAGGTCGAGCTTGCGGAAGCTGGTCACGACGACGTTCACCGCGGGCCAGCCGAGCAGGGTGATCAGGGCGAGCACCGCGGGAGCGAGCAGCAGGTACGGCATCGCTTCCCCGACTCGCGGGCGGCGCCGGGCGCCGGGCACCACGGGCGAGCCCGCAGTGCCCGGCGCCGGGCGGGTATGCGTGGCGGTCATGGTCAGTTGTTGCCCGCCAGCGCCTTGGTGATCTTGTCGTTCGCCTCCATCGTGGCGTCGACGACCGACTTCTGGCCGGTCAGCACCGCCGTCATCATGTCCTTCAGCGGGTTCTGCCCGGACTCGATGGCCGCCCACTGCGGGACCGCCGGCGGCACCTTGCCGTCCCTCGACGCAACGGCCATGGCCGCGCTGACCGGGCTCTTCGCCAGCGAGCTGGTGTCCTGCGAGGCGCCCGGCACGACGCCGCTGTCGGCGATCTCGGTCTGGTATTTCTGGCTGGTCAGCAGCCTCAGCCAGTCCTTGGCGGCCGCGGCGTCGGCACTGCCCGCCGGGATCGCCAGGGTGGAGCCGCCGAGGAACACCGGGGCGGTCTTGCCCGGGTGCTTCGACGGGATCGGGAAGGCGCCGGAGAGCTCGGCGATCCGCGGGTTCGTCTTCGCCGCGGTCTGCACCTCCCAGGGCAGCGCGATCATCATCGCGACTTTGCCCTTGGCGTACACCTCGGCCTGCTGCGGCTCGGCCTCGTCGGTGTCGGCCGGGGCGGACGTCGCCGAGGTCTTGACCAGCTGCTGGTAGAACTCGACGCCCTCGCGGGCCCCGGCGGTGTCCAGGGCGCCCTGGTAATTGGCGCCGTCGCGGACGGCGAGGTCGCCGCCGGAGTCCCAGATGAACGACAGCAGCGCGTACCAGGACTGGCCCGGCAGGTAGAGCGACTGGAAGTCGGGGTCCCCGCCGTGCTTCTGCTCCAGCTTGGTGATCGTGGCGAGCAGCTCGTCACGGTTGGTGGGCGGCTGGGTGATGCCGGCCTGCTGGAACAGCTCCTTGTTGTAGACGAAGACGCGGTTGGCGGCGTAGAACGGCACGGCGTACTGCCTGCCCTCCCACGCGCCGGACTCGGCCAGCGCCGGCACCCACTGCGACTTGTTCATGCCCTCGGCATCGGCGGTGAGGTCCAGCAGCGTGCCCTCGGAGGAGAACTGCGCCGTCTGGCTGTTCCCGAGCTCGATCACGTCCGGCGGGTCGTTGCTGGTCAGCGCGGTGGTCAGGCGGTCCTGGATGCCGTTCCACTGCTGAATCTGGTAGTCGACCTCCAGGCCCGGGTGGGTCTGCTCGAACTCCTTGTTGAGCTCGTCGATCAGCACGTCGGGCGCTGAGCCGTCCATCAACCAGACGGTCAGCTTGTTGTCGCTCTCGCCAGCACCGCCGCCGCAGCCGGCGAGTGTCAACGACAGCGCGGCTGCCGCTACGAGCGCTCTCCAGGTCTTCAATGTTCGCCCCTTCCTCCGCGCCAGTGCGGAGCCGCGGGTGCGGGGCACCCGCCCTCTTTGGTGTAGACCAATGTGATCAAGATTGTGGTCCGGGGCACACGATGTCAAGACTTTTCGGCGCTACTGTCATGCACGCATAAGGCTGGCCCCTAGATGATTGATTCCGTGAAGTTGGTGTTAGTGGTCGAACGCGATGAGTGAGCGTTTGCTGGTCGCGCCGGTTTCCCAGTTGTGCCAGATGCCTGCGGCCATGGCCAGCAAGCGCTGGGCGACGCGGGTGAACACGCCTGCCGGGGTGCGTCCGCCGTGCTGTTCGAGGCCGAGTTGGCTTTTGAGGGTCTGGTTGACCGACTCGATCCACTGGCGCACACCGCCGAGGTTGCCGCATGCGTAGGTTTCGTCCTTGCGGTCCGGGCGCAGTAGCCGCAGTTGCTTCGACTCGGTGAGTTTCTTGAACTCCTTGCCGGAGAAACCCTTGTCGGCCAACAGAATCTGGCCGTTGCGGATCAGGTAGTGGTTGTTGTCGAGTAACGCGGCCAGCACCTCGCGTTCGCCGATCTTGGGGTCGGCCAGGCACCACATGACCGGCATCCCGTCCCCGGTACACACGAGGTAGAGCTTCAGGCCCCAGTACCACCTGGAGTGTGACGCGCAGTAACCATAGTTGGCGTGGCCGGCCAGGTCCGAGCGTTTCACCGTCTCCCGGGACATGCCGCATGGCACCGGGGTGGCGTCGGTGATCCACAGGTCGTCGAACCAGGACGGGCAGCACGCGGCCAGGGTGATGATTGCCTTGCACAGCAAGGGCTGCGCGTTCCTCAAACGCTTGTTGTATCCGGGCTGGCGAGGCACGTGCGGGAACATCGCCAGCAGCTCGGGGTTGCTATGCACGTGCCGCATCCAGCGACGCTCACCGTTGTAACGCAGCAGAACCTGAGCCACCGCCAGCGTCAGCAACTCACTGTCGGTGAACAGCGGGCGCCGTCCCCGTCCGGTCCGAGCCGGGACGACATGGTCATCGATCAGCACGTAGAGTGCGGTCAGGAGGGTGTTCAGTTCTTTCGTCACAGTTTGATCTTGAACACCCTCCTCCCAGGCCGTCACACCGGCCCCCTTCACATGATCTTCACGGAATCAATCATCTAGCTTCGGGCGCTCGTGCATCGCGACGGCAACCCCGTCGTCCGCGACGCTCGCGCGGCCGGCTTTCGGGCATGCTGAGGTATTAGGACTCGGCAAGGCGGCTCGACGCCTCGGGGAGCGGAACGGCGGCAAAATTGCGGTAGGAGGAACGATGCTCGAAACGTCCGTGACCGGCGGGGCAGACTCGCCCGGACGCGCACAACGCGAACCGAAGTACTGGGGACTCAAGCAACACCTGCTGGACATGCTCCGATCCCTGCCGCCCGGTGCGCCGATTCCTACCGAGCGCTCGCTGGCCGCCGAGTTCGACGTCTCCCGCACGACGGTGCGCCAGGCGCTGGCCGAGCTGACCGTGGAAGGGCGGTTGCTGCGGGTGCAGGGCAAGGGCACCTTCGCGGCCAAGCCGAAGGTCGCCCAACGGCTGCAGCTGAGCAGCTACACCGAGGACATGCGCGCCCAGGGGCGTCAGCCCGCCTCGCGCCTGCTGGAGGTCGCCGAGGAACCGGCCGCGGAGGAGCTGGCCGCGCTGCTCGGGACCAAGCCGAGTTCGACCGTGCTGCGGCTGCGCCGGCTGCGGTTGGCTGACGGCGAGCCGATGGCCATCGAGACCACCCACCTGCCGCTGACCCGGTTCCGCGGGCTGACCGGCCAGCTGGAATCCGGCGGCTCCCTCTACCAGGTGCTGCGCGAGAACTTCGACGTCGAGCTCGGGCACGCCGAGGAGACGATAGAGACCGCACTCGCCAGCCCGGAGGAGGCCGAGCTGCTCGGCTCCGACGTCGGGCTGCCGATGCTGCTGCTGTCCCGGCACTCGTTCGACACCGAGGGGTGCCCGGTGGAATGGGTGCGGTCGATCTACCGCGGCGACCGCTACAAGTTCGTCGCGAGGCTCAACCCGCCCAACTGAGCTGGCGCCGGTTTTGCGCTAAAACGGTGTTTTCCGCTTGAAGGGCACCCCGGTCGGGGTGCCCTTCGTCGTTGCGGGCCGCGGCGTTACGCGTAAGTAAGAGCCTGTTGGTGAATGGTCTGGGTGGGTGGTCGCTTAGCGGAACCTGAGAGGTTCCCTGGACTGCGGGTGCCCCTCCTGATGTATGTCCAATACGCGGCGGAGGGGCCGTCCTCGCCAGAAAACCTCTCAGAACCCGCCGATGGTCTTCTTGGCAAGGTGAATGCAAGCGGCTACGCCGCTTCCAAAGGCGCGGACGGCATTCGCCGACAGGCTCTAAGTGGGAGTCCTCACGGTTCGGCAACGTTATGGAGAAATCGCTTGTGCTCACCCGTTAGAACGTTCTGGAGAGAGTGCATCAAGAGCGTGGGAGCCATGGTCAGGCAGAAAGAGGAGTCCAGCGAGCAGGAATCGGCCGAGGAGGGGGAGAAGTCCAAGAAGAAGCTCGACCTGTCACCGACCCAGGTCGCGGGAGCGGCGCTGGCCTCGGTGACCGCGGCCTTCCTGGGATCCCGGCTCGGGGTGGCGGGCACGATGCTCGGCGCCGCGCTGACGAGCGTGGTCATCACCGTGGGCGGCGCGTTCTACCAGCGGTCGTTCGACAGCGCGAAGGAGAAGGCGGTGTACGCCGCCGCGAAGGCCTCGGAGAAGCGGCTCAAGCGGACCACCGTCGCGCGCTTCGTGTCCAAGGCGGGCGAGAAGGTCGAGGCGACGCGGCACATCCACCTGACGCCCGACATGCACTGGCCGGGCGGGGAAACGGTGGTGGACGAGGACCGCACGGCGAAGATCGACGCCGAGGCCGCCACCCGCATGCTGAGCTGGTCCGGAACGGAGCAGGCGAGCGAGGTCGTCGAGACGCAGCCGAGCCCCGATCGGCGCAAGCTCCGGACCCGGTGGGTCGTGGTGGCCGCTAGCTGCGCGGCGGCTTTCGTGCTGAGCATGCTGATCGTCACCGGCGTCGAAGGGGTGACCGGCAAGCCGCTCTCCGGCGGCGACGGCGGAACGACGCTCGGCCAGGTGCTGCATCGCGATCCGCAGCCAACGCCCAGCACCCCGGCCAAGCCGGCCAAGCCGCGGGAGGCCCCGAGCGAGCAGCCGCAGCCGTCGACGGAGGTGAAACCCACCCAGCAGCCGGCGGAGCAACCCACCACGGAGGCCCCGGCACCCACCCAGCAGCCGACGCAGGCTCCGGCCTCGACCGAGCAGCCGAGCCAGGCGCCGGCCTCGGGCGTCGTCGACCCGCGCGACCCCGCCGCTAGGACGGGGGAGCTGCAGCAGTCCACTTCTGGGCGTTAAAAACCCCAGTTCAGGCGCCCCCTGTGCAACTCGATCGAGTTGCGCAGGGGGCGTTTTGGGTGAGATGGGGCGAAAGGGAAAATGTGGGACTGGTGAGCTCCTCTGATACTGGATCGGCGGCGGGGGTTCTGAGATCCAGCTCACGAAGAGGGAGACATCAGATGAAGCGCAGACTCGCGGCCCGGGTGGCCGGGACCGTGATGTTGGCGGCGGGGACGGTGGCCGCGCTGACCATGCCGGCCACCGCCACCACCACCGAAACCGCGCCGCCCGCGAGCGAAGCGGCGACCCTGCTCGACGCGATGCAGCGCGACCTGGGCCTCAACCGGGACGAGGCCCGCCAGCGGCTCGACCAGGAAGCCGCCGCCAACCGCGCGGAGCAGCAGCTCCGCGGCTCGCTGGGCGGCACCTTCGGCGGGGCCTACTTCGACCCGGCGAGCGGCAAGCTCGTCGTCGGCGTCACCGACCCGGCCGCCTTCGACGCGGTGCGGGCCGCCGGTGCCGAGCCCACGCTGGTCGACTACTCCATCGAGGAGCTCAACGGGGTCGTCGAGGGCCTGAATCTCCGCAGCACCGCAGCCCCCAAGCCGGTTTCCGGCTGGTACGCCGACAGCCGCGCGAACTCTGTCGTCGTCACCACCAGGCCGGGCAGCGCCGTCCAGGCGGCGCAGTTCGTGCAGTCCACCGGCGTCCTCGTTGACGCGGTGCGGGTCGTGGAGTCGACGGAGAACCCGCGCACCCTGGCCGACGTCATTGGTGGCAACGCCTACTACATCGGCAGCGCCCGCTGTTCGGTCGGGTTCTCGGTGCAGGGCGGCTTCGTGACCGCCGGGCACTGCGGCAACGAGGGCGACACCACGTCGCAGCCCACCGGCCAGTTCGAGGGCTCGTCGTTCCCGGACAACGACTACGGCTGGGTCCGGGTCGGATCCGGCGAGACCCCGCAGCCGCTGGTGAACCAGTACAACGGCAGCAACGTCAGCGTGGCCGGCTCCACCGAGTCCGCCGTGGGCGCGTCCATCTGCCGCTCCGGTTCCACCACGGGCTGGCACTGCGGTTCGGTGCAGGCCAAGAACCAGACCGTGCAGTACCCGCAGGGCACCGTGACCGGCCTGACTCGCACCGACGTCTGCGCCGAGCCAGGTGACTCCGGTGGTTCGTGGCTGTCCGGCAACCAGGCCCAGGGCGTGACCTCCGGCGGTTCGGGCAACTGCAGCTCCGGCGGCACGACCTACTTCCAGCCGGTGAACGAGATCCTCCAGGCCTACGGCCTGAGCTTGCTCACCCAGTAACGCCCCCGACCGGCCCCCGGCGATCGGCCGGGGGCCGCGTCATGTCCGGGGTACTCCCAGGTGGACGTCCGGTGCGGACCGCGTGATCGGCGGGTCTCAGCCCAGGTGGTCGCGGAGTTCGCGGGCCGCCGCCCTTGGGTCCTCGGCTCGGGTGATCGCGCGGACCACGACGATCCGCTCCGCCCCGGCCTTGAGGGCCTCGTCGAGGTTGTCCGGGCCGATGCCGCCGATCGCGAACCACGGCCGACCGTGCCCGCGGTGCTCCGCGGCGTGCTCCACCAGGCCGAGCCCGGCCGCCTGGCGCCCCGGCTTGGTCGGGGTCGTCCACACTGGACCGGTGCAGAAGTAGTCCACGCCGGGTTCGATGGCCGCGGCATCGGCCTGCACCACGTCGTGCGTGGACCGGCCGATCGCGACGTGCTCGCCGACGATGCGCCGGGCGATCTCCACCGGCAGGTCGTCCTGCCCGAGGTGCAGGATGTCGGCCTCGGCGGCCATCGCCACGTCCGCGCGGTCGTTCACCGCGAGCAGCGCGCCGTGCCGCACGCAGGCCTCGGCCAGCACCTCCAGCGCCGCCAGCTCGTGGCGGGCCTCCAGCGGAGCGCCGTTCGGTTGCTTGTCCCGCAGCTGGATGATGTCGACCCCGCCGGCCAAGGCCGCGTCCGCGAACTCCGCGAGATCACCGCGCTCGGTGCGCGCGTCGGTGCACAGGTACAGCCGCGACTCGTCGAGGCGGGCGCGGATGCCGAAGCCGTCCAATCCAGGCATGTTCCACAGGGTAGCCCCCTGCGGCGCGGCCGCCGTACGCGCTTTCGGCGCTCACGCCCCGGGCATCGTGAAAATTGCTCGACCTCGCCCTGACGTCGCAATCCTCGCCCGGTACGGTGGTCCTCGGTGAGCACGGGAGTCCGGGTACCGGGCTGAGAGGGGGCGTTGGCCCCGACCGTCGAACCTGATCCGGGTCATGCCGGCGCAGGGAGCGTGGAGTGTCTGAAGAACGGAAGAAGCACGTCGTCGTCGTAGGAGGCGGCGTGATCGGCATGTCCGTGGCCTGGCGCGCAGCCGCCGCGGGACACCGGGTGCAGCTCGTCGACGCCGAACCGGCGTCCGGGGCGTCCAACGTGGCCGGCGGGATGCTGGCGCCGATCGCCGAGGCGTGGCCCGGCGAAGAGGAACTGCTGGAACTGGGCGAGGCGTCGCTGCGGCTGTGGCCGGCTTTCGCCGGCGAACTCGGTCAAGCCTCCGGCCTGCCTTCCGGATTGCGCCGCGAGGGAACCCTGGTCGTCGGCGTGGACAGCGCCGACCGGGCCGAGCTGGACAGCCTCGTCGACTACCTCGCCCGGCTCGGCCGCACCGTCACCCGCCTGACCAGCCGGGATGTGCGACGCCTGGAGCCGTCCCTGGGGCCGGCGGTGCGCGGTGGGCTTGAGGTGCCGGGCGACCTCGCGGTCGACAACCGCCTCGCGCTGGCTGCGCTGCGCGCGGCCGCCGCTGCGGCGGGCGTCGATTTCGTCGCGGCGAACGCGAAGCGGGTCCGGCCCGGCGCGGTGGAGCTCGAAGATTCCACTGTGGACTGCGATGTCGTGGTGATCGCGGCGGGCGTCCACTCGGGCGCGCTGCACCCCGCGCTGAAGGACCGGATCCGGCCGGTGAAGGGCGAAATCCTCCGCCTGCGCGCGCGGCCCACGGCGCTGCCGCCGCCCAGCCGCACGATCCGCGGCCCGGTGCGCGGCCGGCAGACCTACCTGGTGCCGCGCGACGGCGGCGGGCTGGTGCTCGGCGCCACCCAGTACGAGGTCGGGTTCGACACCGAGGTCACCGTGGGCGGGGTGCGAGACCTGATCGCCGACGCCGAGCGGCTGATGCCGGGCATCGCCGAGTACCAGCTCGTCGAGGCCGCGGCCGGGCTGCGCCCGAGCACCGACGACAACCTGCCGGTGCTCGGCTGGCTGGAACCCGGTGTGCTGGCGGCCACCGGGCATCACCGCGGCGGCTTCCTGCTCGCCCCGGTCACCGTCGAGGCGGTGCTCGCGCTGCTGCACGGCGAGGAGCCCGCCACCGAGATCAAGGCCGCCGATCCGAGCCGATGGGGAGGACAGCAGTGCACGTCGTGATCAATGGGGAGACCCGGCAGGTAGCCGCCGACGCAACGCTCGCGGCGGTGCTGCAGGAATTCGGGGTGCCCCACCGGGGCGTGGCCGTGGCGCTGGACGGTTCGGTGGTGCCGCGTGCCGTGTGGCCGGACACCACGCTGAGCCCCGATGCCACCATCGAGGTCCTCACCGCAGTGCAAGGAGGGTGACGTGGCTCCGCCCCACCCGGAGGAGGGGCGTCCAACCGGAAAGCCGGAAAGGTTGCGGTCCAACCCGAACCGACCCCTTGCGAAGCAGAAGAAGCGCATCGAACCGGGCATCGGTTCCCGCGCCACCCGAACCCGTCGTTAGGAGAGTCATGGACGACCCGTTGGTGATCGCCGGCCGCGAGTTCGGTTCGCGGCTGATCACCGGGACCGGAGGGGCGACGAACCTCGCGGTCCTGGAGCGCGCGCTGATCGCGTCCGGAACCGAGCTGACGACCGTGGCGATGCGCCGCGCCGACGCCGGCGGCGGCACCGGGGTGCTCGACCTGCTGCGCAAGCTCGGCATCGAAGCATTGCCGAACACGGCGGGCTGCCGGACGGCGGCTGAGGCCGTGCTGACCGCGCAGCTGGCGCGGGAGGCGCTGGAGACGAACTGGGTCAAGCTGGAGGTCGTCGCCGACGAGGACACCCTGCTGCCCGATCCGGTGGAGCTGCTCGACGCCGCGGAACAGCTGGTCGACCAGGGCTTCGTGGTGCTCGCCTACACCAACGACGACCCGGTGCTGGCGCTGAAGCTGGAGGAGGCCGGCTGCGCGGCGGTTATGCCGCTCGGTTCGCCGATCGGCACCGGCCTTGGCATCCGGAACCCGCACAACATCGAGATGATCGTCTCCCGCGCGTCGGTGCCGATCGTGCTGGACGCGGGCATCGGCACGGCCTCGGACGCGGCGCTGGCGATGGAGCTCGGCTGCTCCGCGGTCCTCCTGGCCACGGCGGTGACCCGCGCCCAGGACCCGGAGCGCATGGCGGCGGCGATGCGAGCGGCGGTCGAGGGCGGCCGCCTGGCGTCCCTGGCGGGCCGAATCCCGAAGCGCTTCTGGGCCCAGGCCTCCAGTCCCGGCCGACCCCTGGAGTGAGCGGGAGGCGCTGGCTGGCCGGGACCGGCTCACCGGTTCCGGCCAGGGCCGGGCCGCCCGGGAAACCGAGCCGGGCCTGCCAGGCGAAAACCGCCTTCCCCGCCGCATAACCGAGGAAAAGCACCGCCACCGCGTACGCGGGCCGGCATCGCGGGCGATCAGATCCCATGCTGCGACGGTAGGAACCGCAAGCCGGGGATCAATCCCGTCCGAGTTGGAAACGCCTCCCCCGCAGGGGGAGACGTCGCGCGCGAGGTGCAGGCACCACGACACGCACGACCCGGGTTCGGTACCCGGGTCAGCGGATGTGGAGGCGTTCGGGGCGGACGAAGCTGATCGTGTAGCTCTTCCACGGGCTGTCGTAGCCGAAGGTCCGGTCGATCGCCTGGCGGGCGTGCAGGGCGTTCTCCACCAGCGAGCTCGCCAGCAGCTCCGTCGCCGGGGCGCTGCCCGTCGGCACGTCCGGGATCTTCGCGGTCGGCTTGCCGCCCAGCAGGTCGTCCACCGCGCGCAGCGCCGGAACCGCGACCGCCTGCTCGGCCTCCGGCCGGAACGCGAGCGTCGCGACGTCCTGTCGCAACGCGTCGAGCGCGATGGCCGCCGCACGCGTCGCGCGGTCGTCGTCGGTCTCCTCACCGGTCCCGTCGAGCATTGCCGGCATGCCCAGCAGGTCCTGGGTGCGCCGCAGCGCCAGCACGTTCGCCGCCTGCAGCGCCACGGGCAGGTCGACGCCCTGCCCGGCCGCTCGCACGCTACGCAGCAGCTCGGACACCGCCCACACCGTGGACCGCACCGCGCCGCGCACGTCCGGCAGGATGCTGCTGGGCAGGACCAGGTAGCTGACGTAGCCGACGCTCAGCGCGATGGCCGCTCCGACCGCGGTGTTCGCCGCGAAGCTGATGCCCACGTTCACCAGCGGTCGGTCCAGCCGCATCGCCTGGTCGACGACGGTCACCACGATCAGGCAGCCGAGCAGCGCCTGGTAGTCCGCGCGCAGCCGCGTCATGTTCAGCAGCATGCCGCCGATCACCAGCGGCACCAGCAGGAATGTCCCCGGCAGCAGGGTGATCAGCACGGCCAGCGCGGTCACGCCGAGCACCGCGCCACCGGTCCGCTCCAACGCGCCGGTCATGCTGTCCCGCGCCGCCGGCTGCAGCACCACGTACAGCGCGAGCAGCAGGCTGGACGCCGAGGGGTCGCGCAGCAGCAGGACGATCACCATGCCGAAGGCGACCGCGAGGGTGCAGCGCAGCGCGTGCCGGAACAGCGAAGAGCGGAACGAGAGGTGCGCCCGGACCGCGCCCATGACCCGCTCCCGGCGCGCGCCGGGAGCCGGCGGCGGCAGCGGGGTCTCGACGCGGCGCATCACCGTGGCGCGGATCCGGTCCAGCCCCTGGTTGAGGCCCTGGACCGCGTCCGGCAGGTCCTGCCGTCCGCCGCGGGCCACCACGGCCTGCGCCGGGTCCCGGCGAGCCGCGGCCGGCAGTCCGGTGCAGGCGCGGGAGCGCACCGCACGGGCGAGTTCGGCGGCGACCTGGTCGGCCTCCGCGACGATCTGCTCCAGGCGGGCGGCTTCCGCCCGGTCGCTCTGCTGGGCCTGCGCGAGCAGGGTTTCGCGCGCCGCGCGGAAGCGAGCCGCGCCGGCCAGCACCTGGCCGAGCCAGGTGGCCGAACCGTCGGCGCGCCACGCGGCGGCGGCCGATTCGACCACGCCCGGCCCGGGTTCGAGCAGCGTCCGGGCGACCGCCACGCGAGTCGCCCGAGTCGGGTCGCCGAGGCCGATGATCACCCGCAGGACCAGCGCGAACAGCGCGCCAGCGGCGGTCGAGGCCAGCAGCACCAGCGCCGGCTGGTCGGAGCCGATCCCGGTGGTGGTGGACACCAGCGTCGCGGCGGCGAAGGTCTGCCCGCCGATGCGGTAGTGCTCGCCCAGCGCGGGCAGCATCCCGCTGCCGAAGACCACCAGCGCCACCGCGAGCCCGGCCAGCACCGGGATGTTCACCAGCAGCGGGCCGACGGTCATCACGAGCACCAGCGCCGGGGTGAACCAGACGAACCGGCGCAGGTCGGAGCGCAGCGACTGGCCGCCGGTGGCGACCAGCGCCAGCACCGCGGTTAACCCGGCGATCAGTGCCGGGGTCTGCAGGTTGAAGATCCATCCGATGGCGGTGCCGGCCACCACGGCGACGAGCACCAGCACGGCGTACTGGCGCTGCCGGGGGTCCGGTGCTCCTGCCTCGGTGGCCAGCAGTCCCCGCACTCGTGTCCACACCGATTTAGCCACGCTGTTGCAAACCCCTGTCGTCGTCGTGCGCCCAAGGCGCAGCAGACCGCAACCGCCGATGGCCCGCAGTCTCGGGAAATACGCGTTTCTCAACCACTGTGTCGATGGGGCACGCCATTCGGGTTACAGATCCGGGACAAAAATCACTCTATTAGGGGGACAGATGGGGGTTTCAGATGGAGCGGGGGCTGACGCGCCAGAACGTCGACACCGGGCCCACCCCGGCCCCGAGCGGGTACGCGCGCGAGACGCTGCGGGTGACGAACCGCTTCCCGCTGCGCACCGCGTCCGGCATCGAGGCGCCCTTCGCCAAAGCGGCCGTGATCGCCGAGGCGAACACGTCACCCGCGCCGTGGGTGTGCACCGTCGCGTAGCGGGGGCCGGGCAGCGGGATCGCCTCGTTGCCGTCGAAGAGCACGTCGACGCACTCCGGGTCGTCGGCCAGGTGGCCGCTCTTGACCAGCACCCACTGCGGACCGAAGTCGAAGATGGCCTTCGCGGCGTCCAGCAGGTCCGCGCGGGTGCGGGCGTCGATCCCGGTCAGCAGCCGGACCTCGTCGAGGTTCGGGGTGACCAGCGTGGCGCGCGGAAAAGCCTTGTACCGCAAGGCATCCAGCGCGTCCTCGCGCAGCAGCGGCTCGCCGCTGCGGGAGGACGCGACCGGGTCCACGACGAACGGCGTGCGGCCTTCGCGGCCGATGCCGTGCTTGTCGCAGGCGTCCAGCACGGCCTCGATGGTGGCGGCCGAGGCGAGCACCCCGGTCTTTGCCGCGTCCACACCGATGTCCGAAGCGACCGCGTCGATCTGCGCGGCGACGGTCTCCGGCGGGATCTCCACCAGGCCGGTGACGCCGACGGTGTTCTGCACGGTCACCGCGGTGACCGCGGTCATGCCGTGCACGCCACAGGCGAAAAAGGTGCGCAGGTCCGCGTGCATCCCGGCGCTGCCGCCGGAATCCGATCCGGCGATGGTCAACGCGGTCGGAGGGGCGGTGTCGTTCACGGGCCGAACTTGGTGCCCGGCCGAGATCTCGTGCATCCACCTCATGTTACGGCCCGGCTCCTACGAATCTTCCAGGGTGCGCGCCCCCTCCGTGGACACGATTTCAATGGAAATCGGACCTTCGATTTCAATGGAACTTGCGGATCTCCGGCGTGTCGGTACCCGACACGCCGGAGGCTGTGGACAACCTCCGCAACTTCAATGGAAATCGCGCAGTCCCCCCTTGGCAATCCCCTGAAACCCCCTGCGGGGGGGCGATGGGGGATCTAGTCGGGATCTAGTCGGCGAGCGGGAGGTAGACCTTGCCGCCGGCGCCCGCGAACTCCTCGGACTTCTCCTGCATGCCCGCTTCGATCGCCTCGACGCTCGTCAGGCCTCGCTCCTCGGCGAACCTGCGGATGTCCTGGGTGATCTTCATCGAGCAGAACTTCGGCCCGCACATCGAGCAGAAGTGCGCCGTCTTGGCCGGTTCGGCGGGCAGCGTCTCGTCGTGGAACTCGCGCGCGGTGTCCGGGTCCAGCGACAGGTTGAACTGGTCCGTCCAGCGGAACTCGAACCGCGCCGTGGACAGCGCGTCGTCCCGCTCCTGCGCGCGCGGGTGGCCCTTGGCCAGGTCGGCGGCGTGCGCGGCGATCTTGTAGGTGATCACGCCGGTCTTCACGTCGTCCCGGTTGGGCAGCCCCAGGTGCTCCTTCGGGGTGACGTAGCAGAGCATCGCGGTGCCCGCCTGGGCGATCATCGCCGCGCCGATGCCGGACGTGATGTGGTCGTAGGCGGGGGCGATGTCGGTGGTCAGCGGCCCGAGCGTGTAGAACGGCGCCTCGCCGCACAGCTCCTCTTCCAGCCGCACGTTCTCGGCGATCTTGTGCATCGGGACGTGCCCCGGACCCTCGATCATCACCTGCACGTCGTGCTCCCGGGCGATGTGGGTGAGTTCGCCGAGGGTCTCCAGTTCGGCGAACTGCGCGCGGTCGTTGGCGTCCGCGATGGAGCCGGGCCGCAGGCCGTCGCCGAGGGAGAACGTGACGTCGTAGTCGCGCAGGATCTCGCAGAGCTCGCTGAAGTGCGTGTAGAGGAAGCTCTCCCGGTGGTGCGCCAGGCACCACGCGGCCATGATCGAGCCGCCGCGGGACACGATGCCGGTGACCCGGTTCGCGGTCAGCGGCACATAGCGCAGCAGCACCCCGGCGTGCACGGTCATGTAGTCCACGCCCTGCTCGCACTGCTCGATGACGGTGTCGCGGTAGATTTCCCAGGTCAGCTCGGCCGGATCGCCGTTGACCTTCTCCAGCGCCTGGTAGATCGGCACGGTGCCGATCGGTACCGGCGAGTTGCGCAGGATCCGCTCGCGGGTCTCGTGGATCCGCTTCCCGGTGGACAGGTCCATGACGGTGTCGGCGCCCCACCTGGTGGCCCACACCATCTTCTCCACCTCCTCCTCGACCGAGGAGGTCACCGCGGAGTTGCCGATGTTGGCGTTGACCTTCACCAGGAACTTCTTGCCGATGATCATCGGCTCGCTCTCCGGGTGGCAGCGGTTGGCGGGGATCACCGCCCGGCCGCTGGCCACCTCGTCCCGGACCAGTTCGGCCGGGACGCCTTCGCGGGTCGCGATGTACTCCATCTCCCGCGTGATGACGCCGGCCCTGGCCCAGCCGAGCTGGGTCCGGTGTTCCCGGCCGTCGGTCCACCCCGCCCGCATCCGGTGAAGTCCACTGTGGACGTCAACGTTGGCGTTCTCGTCGGTGTACGGCCCGGAGGTGTCGTACACGTCGAGGTGCTCGCCGTTGGTCAACTCGATGCGGCGGAATGGCACTTGCAGGCCGGATTCGGAGTCCCGGAACACCTTCCGCGAGCCGCTGATCGGCCCGGTGGTGATCTTGGTCCCGTTCTCGGACGCGTTCGGACGCACGTCGGCCACTGCCATCCACTCCCTACGCCGGCATTACCCGGTCAGGTTCGTGCGGTCGGCGGCCCCGGAGTTCTCCAGCCGCCCTCTCAGCCCGCTGTTGGTACGAGCTCCCGCGGTTTTGGTTTGTCGCGGCCCGAGGCTAGCCGGACCCGTCGAACCTGCCAACCCCCGGTCACTCCGATGACGGCAGCGCGGATTGCCGTTAGGCTCATGACCAGGGCGATCGCAACGTTGTCAGGGATGGTGAGTACGGTGCGTGGCGACATCGATACAGGAGGTGACCCAGCTGTGACTGCTGCCCCAGCGTTCGAAACCGCTACCTGGGAAGAGTTGGTCGAAATCTGGCAGAACCTCGACCTTCCCAACGCGGCTTGGCGCGCGGAGATCATCGAAGGAAGGGTTGTGATGACGCCGCCGCCAGAAAACGCGCATAACCTGATTGCGGATGTCGTGCACGGAGAACTGCGCGATTCGATTTCGAAGGAGTGGGCAATTTTTCAGACATCCGGGATCAAGATTCCGGAGCGCAAGAGTTTGTGCACGCCTGATCTCGTGGTGATTCCCAGGAGTGATGTTCCGGCGGGCAAGAGCTCAATCCTCGCAGACAAGGCGTTGCTGGTTGTGGAGATCACATCTCGAGGCAACGCCGATGACGATCGCACGAGGAAGCTTTGGGGTTATGGGCATGCAGGAATTCCTTTGTATCTATTGATCGACAGGTTCGCGTCGGACGGGCCGACGGTGACGTTGTTCTCGCAGCCGACCGGCGGGCGTTATCTCCATCAACACCGCGTAGTTTTCGGTGAGCCTGTCGAGTTGCCCGAGCCGTTCGGCATCACGCTTGACACAAGTCAGTTCTGATCAGTCGTCCTCGGCGAAGGGGTCGCCGTGTTCGGCCGGGTCCCAAGTCAGGCCGGGGATGCCCCAGCCGTTGCGCCGCACCATCTTCTTCGCAGCTCGGGCGTGGCGGCCGACCAGGCGTTCCAGGTAGAGGTGGCCGTCCAGGTGGTCGGTCTCGTGCTGCAGGCAGCGGGCGAAGAAACCGGTCCCCTCGACCTCGATCGGCTTTCCGTCCACATCGGACCCGGTGACCTTCGCCCAGCTCGCCCGGCTGGTCGGGTAGGACTCGCCGGGGACCGACAGGCAGCCCTCCCAGTCGTCGTCCGGGTCGGGCATGGTCTGCGGGATCTCGGCGGTCATCAGTTCGGGGTTGACCACCACGCCGCGGTGCTGGACGCCCGCGTCGTCGGGGCAGTCGTAAACGAACAACCGCAGGTCGATGCCGATCTGGTTGGCCGCCAGCCCGACCCCGTTGGCGGCGGCCATCGTCTCGAACATGTCGTCGACGAGGGTGCGCAGCGCGTCGTCGAACCGCTCCACCGGACGGGTGGGGTTGTGCAGCACCGGGTCGCCGACGACGCAGATCGGGTGAACAGCCATGAGCGGGACTTTAGCGCTTCCGGTGCCTGTTGCGCCGGGGTGCTCCCGCGCGTTGCTGGCAGTGTGATCCGCTCCCGCCGCGAATCCGAGCATGGTGTAATTGAGGGGGAATCACAGCCGTGTGATTCCTGCGAACGCGGGAAGTCCCGAATCGCGAGGCGAGGAGCCAGATGGACGCCGCCCAAATGCTGACTGCGCAGGAGATCGCCCGTCAGTGCGAACAGTTGGCGCGCCTGCAACAACGGCAGGGAACATCTGATCCGGCACCCGGTCGGCCGTTGCGACTCGCCGAGCCGATCACTCAGCCGATCGAGCGGATCGTGGAACCGCCGCCCCAGCCGGTGCCGCCCCAGCCGTCGGCGCCGGACGACGAACTCGACGATCGGGCGAGGGGCATCCTCGCCTTCGAGTCGCAGTGGTGGAAGCGCGAGGGCGTGAAGAAGGAGCGCGCGATCCGCGAGCTGTTCGACATGTCCGCGTCGCGGTACTACCAATTGCTGAACGCGTTGCTGGACAGTCCGGCCGCCGCGCAAGAAGACCTTATGCTGATCAAGAGGCTGCGCAAGGCAAGGGCGGGTAGGCAGCGCGCACGGGCCGCCCAACGACTGGGAATCGAGTTGCACTGATGACTTCAGGGGAACCGTCCACCGGACCCGCCAAGGCCAAGATCATCGGCTTCGGTCTGATCGGGGTCGGTGCGATCGCGGGCGTCGTCGGCATCGTCACGCTGGTTTCCGGCGGCGGCGCGTCGAATTCCGCCCAGCCGCTGCCCCCGGAACCGGGCAACAACCCGCCGGTCATGTCGCTGACCCAGAATCCGCCCGCCGAGTCCGCCGTGGTGCCGCCCGCCACGTCGCAGGTCGCGCCGTCACCGGCCACACAGGACAGCCCGCCGCCCGCGCCGCCTCAGGGCACGCAGAACCAGGACGTACCCGTCGGTTCCGGTAACACGACGACCAAGATCCTGGTGCGGGTCTACAACAACAGCACGATCAGCGGATTGGCGCACCGGGCCGCGGAGGACTTCCGGAGCTCGGGTTACGAGGTGCCGGAGGTCGGCAACTACTCGGCGGGGCTGATCCCCACCACGACGATCTACTTCCGGCCCGGCACCGTCGAGGAGCAGCAGGCACAGGAGATGGCGGTCCGCTTCGGAGCGCGCGCGGAGCCCCGCTTCGAAGGCATCCAGGACGCCACGCCGGGCTTGATCGCCATCATCACCAACGACTACAAGGGCCACGCCAACACCAAGTGACGGTCCCATTCGTTCACCCGGGGTCGTGCCAATTTCGCGAGAAATTGACCGTCGCCCGGGTGAACGTCGATTTCTCACGAAATTGTGCACCCCGAGGGTGACGGGGCGGCGGGTTTCCAGGGTGGCGGTTGCGTTGCGTCACTTCCGGCGACCGCGTCACCCGGTCACCGGTCGATTTCGCGAGAAATTGACATCCGTCCGGGTTAGGGGCGGTTGGCGTAAGCCTCCAGGGACGCGAGCTGGGCCGGGTCGAGCGAGGGGCGGACCGCCTTGCGGGCCGTGGCGAGGTGCTCTGCGGAAACCTCCGCTGCGGACAGGGATTCGCGCATCGCCGTCAGGGCCGCTTCGCGGATCAGGGCCGCGCAGTCGGCGGCGGAGTAGCCGTCGAGTTCCTCGGCGAGGGCAGCCAGGTCTACATCGGACGCCAGCGGAGTGTTCTTCGCCGCGGATCGCAAGATCGCCTCGCGGGCTGCTACGTCGGGCGGCGGGACGTAGACGAGGCGCTCCAGCCGGCCGGGTCGCAGCAGGGCCGGGTCGACCAGCTCCGGGCGGTTCGTGGCGCCGAGGACGACCACGTCGCGCATCGGCTCCACGCCGTCGAGCTCGGTCAGCAGCGCGGCGACCACCCGGTCCGCCACCCCGGAGTCCGAGGACTGGCCGCGGCGGGGCGCCAGCGCGTCCACCTCGTCGAGGAACACCAGCGTCGGCGCGGCGTTCGCGGCCCGCAGGAACAGCTCGCGGACCGCTCGCTCGGACTCGCCGACCCACTTGTCCATCAGCTCCGCGCCCTTGACCGCGAGCACGTTCAGCCGCCCGCTGCCCGCCAGGGCCCGCACCAGGAACGTCTTGCCGCAGCCAGGCGGCCCGTACAGCAGCACGCCGCGCGGCGGCTCGACGCCGAGCCGGGTGAACGAGTCCGGGTACTGCAACGGCCAGAGCACCGTCTCGGTGAGGGACTGCTTCACCTCGGCCATGTCGCCGACGTCGTCCAGCGTCAGCCCGCCGGTCTGCAGGTTGTCCGATGTGGACATCGAGATCGGCCGGACCGACGACAGCGCGTCCAGCAGGTCCTGCTGCCGGATGCGGGGATCCGCGGCGTCGTACTGGTGCCGCAGTGCGGCGCCGACGGCGGCTTCCCGGCACAGCGCCACCAGGTCGGCGACGACGAATCCCGGGGCGCGCTCGGCGACCTCGGCGAGCCGCACGTCGTCGGCCAGCGGCGCGTTGCGGAGCAGCACCCGCAGCAGGTCCGCGCGGGTGGCGTCGGCGGGGAGGCTGAGGGTGAGCTCCCGGTCCACCAGGCCGGGTTCGCGCAGCCTGGGGTCGATCGCCTGCGGCTGCGAGCTGGTGACGATCACGGCGAGCCGGTCGGTGCCGATCGCGCCGCGGATCGCGTCGAGTGCCACGGTAGCTAGCGGCGGCGGCTCGGTGCCCGGCAGCAGGCTCTCGACGTCCGTCAGCAGCAGCACGCAGTCGCCCTCCGAGGTGGTGGCGCGGTTGATCGCGTCCTGCAGGCGTTGGGCGGCGGCGCGCGGTTCGAGCGCGGCGACGCTGGGCGCGGCTAGTTCGACGAGGTCCGCGCCGATCGCGCTCGTCACGGCGCGGGCGAGGGTGGCCTTGCCCACCCCGGCTGGGCCGCTGAGCAGCACGCCGAGGTGCGGTTCGGCGCCGAGGCGGCGCAGCAGCTCGGGCTGTTCGAAGGCCAGTCGCAGCCATTCGGTGAGGCGCTTCGCCGTGTCGCGGGAGCCGACGAGGTCGGCGACCGGGACCACCGGCTCGGTCGGCTCGGTCGGCTCGACCGGTGCCGGTTCGGGCTGCGGTGCCGCTTGCGGGGCCGGGGTGGTCCCTGGCGTCGCGCCGTCCCGCCATTCGACCACTGTGGACGGTTGTACGGCCACCGCGCCGGGCGGTTCGGTGGCGGCGATGGTGATCAGCTCGTTGGTCCAGGTCATGCCGATGGCCGTGGAGAGCTTCCGGCGCACCTCGCCGGCGTTCGCGGTGGTCGCCGGCGCGACGTCCTGCGGCAGCAGCGACACCGCGTCGCCGGTGCCGAAGACCTTGCCGGTCAACGCCAACCGCAGGGTCTCGGGGGCGACGGTGGCGCGGGCCAGCCGCGAGCCCGCGATGCTCACTCGCTTCGCCGCCGCGACCTGCACGGGCGAGACGCCGACCTCGGAGCCTTCGGTGAGGCCAAGGTTCATCAACGCCACGTCATCGAGCAGCAGGATCCCGGTCGGGCTGCCGACCTCGGCTGCGGCGGCCAGCGCGACGGTGACCCGAGCACCGGTCAGCTGGACGGCGTTCCACGGCCGCAACCCCAGGGCGTCGAGGACCTCGGGGTGCAGGCGCACGACCCCGCGCCGGGTGTCCTTGGCGGACGGGGAGAGACGGGCGGTCAACGTTATCGACGGCACGCCGCGAGCTTAACCGCGCCGCCGCCCCGGCACCGGTGCCTTCCGCCGGCCTTCCGCCTTCGACGCGGAGTTCCGGGCGAGTTCCGGGCTGGCGGTGGGGATCCGCAGTTTCAATTCAATTGAAATTGAAACTGCGGACCATCGGTATTTGTGAGGGTGCCGTGGGTATGTCGTGAGGGTGTGCCGTGAGGGTGTGTCGTGAGCCCGACACACCGATGGCTGTGGACAACCCAGGATGGCTGTGGACAACTTCCGCAATTTCAATGGAAATCGGAGGTCCGATTTCCATTGAAATTGCGGGAACCCCGGTGCACCGGGGCTCCGTGCCCGCTAGCGCGGGGCGCCGTCGTTGCGGCTGCGCCGCAACTCCAGACGGCGCCAGCTCCGCCGCGGGCCGTCCGGGTGGCTGTGCCGCCGCGGCAGGCGCACCCGCCTCGCGGCTCCCGCTACGCGTCGCCGCAGCGGCGGCCGCAGGCCGAGCCTCCGCTGGGTGCGGCGCCGGATCGCGCGTCGCTCCCGCGGCGGCGCGCTCCAGGCCTCCGGGTGCTTGGCCAGCCAGTTGTGCCGGTAGACGGCGTAGGGCACGTGCAGCAGGTAGAGCACCATGGCGATGGCCAGCGAGATCAGCGGGAACATGATGATCGCCGCCGCCAGCAGCGCCACCAGCACCAGCAGCGGCGCGGCGGCCCGCGGCGGCACCTTGACGGTCTTCAGCGACAGCGTTGGAACGCGGCTGACCATCAGCGCCGCGATCAGCACCATCCAGACCATCACCACGTTCTGGTTCGCCCACCAACCCGGGTAGCCGAAGTGCGCGGTCAGGACGAGTGGGAGCAGCCCGAGCAGCCCGGCGGCCGGGGCGGGCACCCCGACGAAGAACTCTTTGGTGTAGGGGGGCTGGTCGGTGTCGTCGAGCAGGGTGTTGAACCGCGCCAGACGAAGCACCATGCACACCGCGAAGATCAGCGCGACGATCCAGCCGGCCCGGTTGTCCTGCAGCTGCCACGCGTACAGCGTCAACGCCGGGGCGACTCCGAACGACATCGCGTCGGACAGCGAGTCGAGTTCGGCGCCCATCTTGGAGGTGGCGTCGAGCAGCCGGGCGATCCGCCCGTCCAGGCCGTCGAGCACGGCCGCGACCGCGACGGCCGCGATCGCGGCGGTGAGCTGGCCGTTGAGCGCGAACTGGACCGCGGACAGCCCGGCGCACATCGCCAGCACGGTGATCGCGTTGGGCAGCAACCGGACGCCGGGCGCGGTGTGCATGCTCATGAGGCGTGCTTCCCCCGCGGTAGCTCGGCGAGGGCGGTTTCCCCGCCGATGGTGCGCTGGCCGGGCTCGACCAGGATCCGGCTACCGGTGGGCACGTAGAGGTCCACCCGGGAGCCGAAGCGGATCAGGCCGTAGGTGCTGCCGGCCTGGAGCACGTCGCCTTCAGAGACGGAGCAAACGATGCGCCGGGCGACGAGGCCGGCGATCTGCACCACCGCGACCTGGGTGCCGTCGTCGGCGCGGATGACCATCGAGTTGCGCTCGTTGTCCTCGCTGGCCTTGTCCAGGTCGGCGGAGAGGAACTTGCCGGGCCGGTAGGCGATGGTCTCGATCTTGCCGCTCAGCGGGATCCGCTGGACGTGCACGTCGAAGATCGTGAGGAAGGCGCTGATGCGGGTCATCGGCTCGTCGCCGAGGCCGAGCTCGGCCGGGGGCACCGCGGGCTCGATGTGCGAGATCGTGCCGTCGGCGGGGGCGACGGCGAGCCCCTCGCGGCTGGGCGTGGTGCGGGCCGGCTCGCGGAAGAACCACGCGCACCACGCGGTGACGATGCCGCCGAGCACGCCCGCCGGACGCCACCGGCGGCGCAGCAGGAGGGTCGCGATGACGGCGCCGAGCACGAACGGGCGGCCTGCCGGGTGCATCGGCGGGATGGTGTCGCGGGCCAGCGCGGCGAGGTGTGCCAGCGGGTTCTTCTTCGGTTCTTTCGCGGTGCTCATCGAGGTGCTACGCCCCTGCGTCGGCGGTCATGGTGCGGCGGTTCGGCCGGGTGTCCCCGAGCGAACGGGGGTGTCGACCGGTGCCGTCGTCGGTACAGCATCGCGGACGCCTCGGGTCAACCGACGCCAGGGGGCGCAGTTGATCAAGAACTGCCTTGCTGACCTGCGTTAATTCGATCCGGGGATGCTACCGTCAAGACCATTCCCATGTCATCCGCTCGGGTGAGTGGGGCGTTGGCGGACCACGAACGTCGCGCAACCGGCGACGAGGCCGTTCGACGTCTCCCCGTAGACGTCGAACGGCCTCCCCGGTGCGGGTCCGTGCACCCCCCGACGGCGCACGGTCCTCGGCGTGTCCGCCCCACCGGCAAGCAGCAGCGGGTTCATGCGGACGTCTTGAAAGATATTTGATCGACGGTTCGTGACGCGGTTTCCAGTGTAATTGAGTTCACAAAAAGTCCGTAGCCGCTTTTGGAGGACCTGAGCGGGCCGTTACATAACGGGGAGTTACCGAGGTTCGGACAATTTTCACTCGTCCGCGTAGGCCGGTTCGTCGAGGTTCATCCGCGCCCCCATCAACTCGCCGAGGCCCCGATACGGGTCGCCGTGCTCCACGCCGTCGGCGGTGCTGCGCAGCTCAAGCTCGGACATGCCGTCCTCGCCGTCGCGCACGCCGACGTCGTCCAGCTCGGACACCGCGTACTCGTCGAGGTACAGCTCCAACAACAGGGACCAGCCGCCGCGGTCCTGGTCCAGCCGGGCGCTGGCCACGTCCCGGCTGTCCACCCACTGCGCGCCGGGCTGCTCCCGGAGCTCGCCGACCGGCGTCGCGGCCAGCTCGGCGAGCTGCTCCTGCTCGGCCTTGCGGAACCGGGCGAGGGTGCCCGCCAGCAGGCGCTTCGTGGTGCTGGCGGAACTGGGCAGCAGCACCAGGCCCCGGTCGGTCACCAGCAGGTCGTAGTTGCCGTCGGCGCACTGCACCGGGCTGACGATCCCGGCCAGCGCCGGCTCGGGCTCGGCGGCGGGTCGGCGCGCGTGGGTCAGCGGCACCTTGAGGTCGACCAGCGCCCGATGCAGCCCCGGGACCAGCCGGGGGTCGGAGACCGCCGGGCGGACCAGCCGATCGGGGTCCAGCGGCTGCCCGTTGGCCAGCCGCACCGTCGACGGGCCGCCCCAGTCCAGTTCGTGGTGCGCCCGCCGGGCGCAGATCAGCGCGTCCACAACGGCGCAGCCGAGCAGTTCGGTCAGCGTGTCGACCGCCGCCTCCTCGATGCGTTCCGGGCACAGGCCCGGGTTGAGCACCGGGTTGACCAGGTCGTGGCCTTGGCCGCGGTGTATGGCGGGCAGGATGCCGACGATCGTCGGCTCCACCGGCAGGCCGCTCTGCGCCGCGGCGGAGCTCAGCAGCGCGGCCCGCTCGGCGACGTGCGCGGCGCCGGCCAGCCGGGCCAGCTCCGGCCACGCGAGCCGCCGCTTGAGGCCGTCGATCAGCAGGCGGTCTTCGAGCTCGGGCACGCTCTTGCGCGGGTTGCGCAGCATGGCGAACGCGGGCCGGTCGTCGAGCTCCTTGTTGCCCACCTTGATCCGCTTCATCGCCTCAATGCGCTTGCGTGCGGGCGGGCGCGTGCGGCTGCCGTCGGCCTCCCCGGCGATGGTCCGCTTGACGCGCTCGGCGAGCTGCCGCTTGCGCACCGGGTGCTCCATGAAAGACCGGAAGCCCAGCAGCACGTCCGGCGCGTGGCCGACCGACTTGGCCATGCTGAGGTAGTCGTCGGCGTACTCCTGCCAGCCGATCTCGATGGCGATCGCCTTGCGCAGCGCGGTGACGGCTGTGCGGGTACCGGCTTCCCGGACGGCGATGGCGTCGGCGGCCAGCTCCAGCTCGGAGCCGGTGGTGGCGGCGATCGCGGTGAACAGCCGGGCGTAGCCGGTGAACAGCCACTTGACGGGGCCGCCGGTGAGGTGCGCGACGGTGCGTTCGACGCTCGCCGACGCGCGGTAGGCCGTCACGGTCAGTCGGTTGCCGCCGGTCAACCGGCCGAGCTCGTGCGCCACCACGGCCCGCAGCTCGCTGGCGTTGAGCGCGGCCAGCAGCGGCAGCCCGAGCTCCAGGTACCGGGTGCGGGTGCGCAGGCCGAGCAGCGCGGTGTCCTCGAGGATGGTCGCGTTCGGCTCGGAGGTGATGCGGATTTCGTCGGGCACCGGGGCGTCGGCGTCGGCGGCGATCGACTCCGCCATCCGCCACAGCTGCGGCTGCTCGGTCCGGGTCAGCTGGACGCCGCGCGGCCGCACCCGGTTGCGCAACACGGCGCGCAGGCCGATCGCGCAGATCGCGCCGACCGCGACCGCCGCGAGCGCGGCCTTCGCCCCGCTGCCCTGGTCGTATCGGAAGGTGAGCGCCGCGATCGCGAGCAGTCCGAGGACCAGCGCGATCGGCGCGAGGAAGAAGCCAATGTGCAACGCCAGCGCCAGGGCGGCGCGCCAGGGGCCACGCACGGTGCAGAACTCCGGAGGGGTGGGTCGGGACGGTGGTGCAGTCTCGGGGAAGCACGGCGATCCGTCAACAAGGTGATCTTCGGGCTCGCCGCGTTCCCATTCAATCCAGCAGCATCACGTCTACTGCGGACTCCGCGGCGAGTTCGGTCACGTCCTCGGGGATCTCCAGCAGGCAGTTCGCCTTGGCCAGGCCCGCCAGCAGGTGCGAGCCGGGCGCGCCCTGCAGCGTGACGGTGCCGGTGGCCGGGTCGAACCGGCCCCTGAGGTACTGCCGCTTGCCGGCCGGCGCGGACAGCGGCTCGACGAGCGTCGCCTGCCGCACCGGGCGGCGGGTGGCGTGGTGCCCGGCCGCGGCGCGCAGCGCGGGCCGCACGAAGACCTCGAACGAAACCATCGCGCTGACCGGGTTGCCCGGCAGCGTCACCACTGCCACGCCGTCGTGGTAGCGGCCGCAGCCCTGCGGCATCCCGGGCTGCATCGCGACCTTGGTGAACTCGACACCGGTGCCGGTGAGCGCGTCCTTGACGACCTCGTAAGCCCCGGCGCTGACGCCGCCGGAGGTGATCAGCAGATCAGTGGTGGCCAGGTGCGGGGCGAGCGCGGCGTGGAAGGCGTCGACGTCGTCCGGCACGAACCGCAGCAGCGTCGCCTCGCCGCCCGCTTCGCGCACCGCGGAGGCCAGCATCAAGCCGTTGGACTCGTAGATCTGTCCCGGCTGCAGCTCGGTCCCCGGGGCGACCAGCTCCGAACCGGTGGACAGCACCAGCACCCGGACCGGCCGGTGCACGGGCAGCTCGGAAATCCCGACGGCGGCCGCGACGCCCAGCTGCGCGGGCGCCAGCGTCGTGCCTGCCGTGAGCACCGTGGCGCCGGCCGAGACGTCCTCGCCCGCGCGCCGCACGTGCGTTCCCGGCTGCACCGAGACGAACGCCTGCATCTGCTCGATTCCGCCATCGGTGCGTTCCACCGGGATCACCGCGTCCGCGCCCGGCGGCATCTGGGCGCCGGTCATGATCCGGTGCGCGGTGCCGGGCTGCAGCGCCGGCGCGTCGACCCGGCCCGCCGGGATGTCCTCGTGGACCGGCAGCCGCACCGGTTGCTCCCGGGTCGCACCGGCCAGGTCGACGGAGCGGACGGCGTAGCCGTCCATCGCGGAGTTGTCGAACGGCGGCAGCGAGATCGGCGCGGCCAGGTCCGCGGCGAGGGCCAGGCCCAGGCAGTCCGCCAGCGGTTTCGCTGCCACCGGTGTCGGGGCGAGCAGGGCGGTGATCTTCGACTGGTGGTCGGCGACCGCGGTCAGGGCGGGGGTTCCGGTTCCGTGCGACACGCCCAGATCATCGGTCATCGACACCCCTACTGTCCCTACCGGCGTGCGAATCGTCGCAATGATCGTGCGTGGCAGACTCTCGGGGAGAGCGTGGGTCGTTCTGCGTAGGTGGTCCCGCAGCGGAACTTCAGACGCCTTCTCGACTCCGGGATCCCCGACTCGTCTCCGGTGCGCCACGTCGGGGCTGCCCTCGCGAGAAGACGTCTGGGTGCCCGCGGGTGGTCACCTCGCTCGCGTGGTGGAAAGCGGCCGGCATCGCTTGCCCGATGGTGGGTGGCCAGCCCGAGCCGGCGCGTCCGGCCCGTGCGATGCCAAAGATAGGAGGTTCCGGTGCAGGTTCGCACCCGTCACACGCCGTCGTTCGGGGTGGCCCGGCTGATGCTCGCCCCGGGCGAGCCGGTGCGGGTCGAGTCCGGCGCGATGCTCGCCACCAGCTACGGCGTGACCGTCGAGGCGCGCGCTCAGGGCGGCTTCCTCAAGTCGCTGGCCCGCGCGGCGCTCGGCGGCGAGTCGTTCTTCGTGTCGACCTACACGGCCCCGCAGCAGGGCGGCTGGGTGGACGTGGCGCCGAACCTGCCCGGCGACCTGAACGTGCTGGAGCTCGACGGCCGGGTCGGCTGGTGCGTGACCAAGGGCTGCTGGCTCGCCTCCGCGAGCACCGTGCAGCTGGAGACGCAGTGGGGCGGCTTCCAGAACCTCTTCGGTGGCGAGGGCGGCTTCATGACGCACGTCGTCGGCCAGGGCGCGGTGGTGGTGTCCTGCTACGGCGCGCTGGACGTGGTGACGCTGCAGCCAGGCGAGTACGTCACGATCGACACCGGTCACGTGGTGGCCTACGCCGATACCGTGCAGAGCCGGTTACGGCAGATGAACCAGGGCGTGGTGCAGTCGCTCAAGAGCGGTGAAGGTCTGGTGTTCGATTTCGCGGGTCCCGGCCGGGTGTTGACCCAAACCCGCAATCCCCGAGGACTCGTCACCTGGTTGCAGGCGAATGGACTAGGCGCTCGTTCCTGAATTTCGCCGAGAGCGCAAATGGGCTCGTTCGTTCGGACGAATTCGCGAGGTCGCTTCGACTCCGATAACTGAACGTGGCCGCCGATGACACCCGTTTGGCCCAGTGTTTAACGGAAAAGTCGCATTGTCGAACCCGCGACGAGGCCCCATTTCTCGGGTAGCGTGGCCGTTGCTCCAGCGACGCTTTCCGCGTCGTGCATCACATTTATGAGGAGGACGCCGTGGCGGTCGGCACGGTCAAATGGTTCAACTCGGAGAAGGGCTACGGATTCATCGCAACGGACGGTGGATCTGATGTGTTCGTCCATTACTCCGCGATCAACATGTCTGGTTTCCGAACCCTTTCCGAAGGGGATCGGGTGGAATTCGAAGTGAAAGCGGGACGTGACGGCCGCACCCAAGCAGACGGAGTCCGCAAGGTCTAGAAAGGGGGCTCGGCACGCGCGGCGTGCGAGCCGAGTCCGCACCGCGATCGGCTGCCGCCGCTTCGCGAAAGAACATCATGCGCACGGCCCGGTTCCTCTGGATGGGGAGCCGGGCCGCGGCGCGTTCGGCTGGTCCGGGATCGGACTGGTCATGGTGTGGGCGAACCCGAGACGGTGTTGCCGAACCGAAAGACGGGCGTGATCTCGAAACGTTAGGCTGCTTCGCGTGTCGGAAGACCTCACCGGGCGGCGCCTCGGCCACTACAAGATCGACGGAGTGCTCGGCCGCGGCGGGATGAGCGTGATGTACCGCGCCACCGATACCCGTCTGGGCCGCAAGGTCGCGCTCAAGGTCATGGGCGAGCACATCACCGGTGACGCGGAGTTCCGCGAGCGGTTCGTCGACGAGGCGCGTAACACTTCCGCCATCGACCACGCGAACATCGTGCCGCTGTATGACTTCGGCGAGGTCAACGGCATGCTCTACATCGCGATGCGGCTGGTCGACGGGTCCGACCTGGCCAGCCTGATCAAGGACGGGCCGATCTCGCCCAAGCGCGCCTTGGAACTGCTCTCCCAGGTCGCCGAGGCGCTGGACATGCTGCACGAGCGCGGCCTGGTGCACCTCGACCTGAAGCCGGCCAACGTGCTGGTGACCTCGCGCGAATCCGTCCACGAGCACGTCTACCTGGCCGACTTCGGGCTCACCCGGCGCGGCGCGACCGGGCACCGCACCGCCAGCGGCGACTTCCTGGGCTCGCCGACCTACGCGGCCCCCGAGCACCTGCGCGGCGAGCCGGTGGACGGCCGCACCGACCAGTACGCGCTGAGCTGCATGCTGTTCGCCTGCCTGACGGGACGGTCGCCGTTCCGGGGGCAGGTGCAGGAGGTCATCCAGGGGCACCTAGGCGCCGAGCCGCCGCCCGCGACCGCGCTGGTGGTGCTGCCCGGCAGCATCGACGAGGTGCTGCGCCGCGGCATGTCGAAGAGCCCCGACCAGCGCTTCGGCAACTGCAAGGAGCTGGTCGCGGCGGCCCGCGCCGCGCTCGGTCCGGCGTCCGGGGACACGCCGCCACCGTCCCGCCAGGCGGCTCCGGCGGCTCCGGCGGCTCCGGCGGCTCCGGTTGCTCCAGTGGCTCCGATGTCCGGCCCGCAGCCGATCCAGTACGGCCCGCCCGCGCCGCCCGGCCCGCCCGCGCCGCCCGGCTACCCGCGGTACCAGCCGCCGCCGCGTCCGCTGCCGCCGCCGGGCAACGACCCGGTTCGGCTGCGCCCGCCGATCCCGGCCGGTTCGGCGGCGTTCGCGACCAAGTCGGGCGGTTCGGCGAAGTGGATCGTGCCGGTGCTCGCCGGTGTCGCGCTGGTGGTCATCGTGGTCATCTTCGTTGTGATGGCCAACTCCATCGGCGGTTCCGGCGGCAGTGGCACAGACTCGACGACGTCGAAAACCTCCTCTTACAACAACAACCACCTGCCGACTTCGGTGCCGACCCGCTGACAGTCGCGCTTGCACTCGACCGGTGAGAGTGCTAAACACGGTATTGGCACTCAGCAAGGTTGAGTGCCAGGCCGGGACGGTGAGGCCGTCTCCGGCGGTGCCACCCGACGGCGCCGCCGCACGGTCGTCCGTCGCGGGCACCGAGCCTGGCCGAGCACGAGTCCTGCCGTGGGGTGCGCAAACCCACCACCGCGGCGTCCAGACAGGTGGAGGACCACACCGCAATGGCCAAGATGATCGCGTTTGACGAGGACGCCCGCCGCGGTCTTGAGCGCGGCATGAACACCCTCGCTGACGCCGTCAAGGTGACGCTCGGGCCGAAGGGCCGCAACGTCGTGCTCGAGAAGAAGTGGGGCGCGCCGACCATCACCAACGACGGTGTCTCTATCGCCAAGGAGATCGAGCTCGAGGACCCGTGGGAGAAGATCGGGGCCGAGCTGGTCAAGGAGGTCGCGAAGAAGACCGACGACGTCGCGGGTGACGGCACCACCACCGCCACCGTGCTGGCCCAGGCGCTGGTGCGCGAGGGTCTGCGCAACGTCGCGGCCGGCGCCAACCCGATCGCCCTGAAGAGGGGCATCGAGAAGGCCACCGAGGCGATCGCCGAGCAGCTGCTCAAGAACGCCAAGGAGATCGAGACCAAGGATCAGATCGCCGCCACCGCCGCGATCTCGGCCGGCGACCGTCAGATCGGCGAGCTGATCGCCGAGGCGATGGACAAGGTCGGCAAGGAAGGCGTCATCACCGTCGAGGAGAGCAACACCTTCGGTCTGGAGCTGGAGCTCACCGAGGGCATGCGCTTCGACAAGGGCTACATCTCGCCCTATTTCGTCACCGACTCGGAGCGGATGGAGGCGGTCCTGGAGGACCCGTACATCCTGCTGCTGAGCTCCAAGGTCTCCAACGTCAAGGACATGCTCCCGCTGCTGGAGAAGGTCATGCAGGCGAACAAGCCGCTGCTGATCATCTCCGAGGATGTCGAGGGCGAGGCGCTGGCCACCCTGGTCGTCAACAAGATTCGCGGCACCTTCAAGTCGGTCGCGGTCAAGGCCCCAGGCTTCGGTGACCGCCGCAAGGCGATGCTGCAGGACATGGCGATCCTGACCGGTGGCCAGGTCATCAGCGAAGAGGTCGGCCTCAAGCTGGAGAACGCGGACCTGAACCTGCTGGGCCGCGCCCGCAAGATCGTCGTCACCAAGGACGAGACCACAATCGTCGAGGGTGCCGGCGACGACGAGCAGATCGCCGGTCGGGTCAACGAGATCCGCGCCGAGATCGAGCGCTCGGACTCCGACTACGACCGCGAGAAGCTGCAGGAGCGGCTGGCCAAGCTGGCCGGCGGCGTGGCCGTCATCAAGGCCGGTGCGGCGACCGAGGTCGAGCTCAAGGAGCGCAAGCACCGCATCGAGGACGCGGTCCGCAACGCCAAGGCTGCGGTCGAGGAGGGCATCGTCGCCGGTGGCGGCGTCGCGCTGCTGCAGGCCGCGCAGGCTGCCTTCGACGGCCTCAACCTGACCGGTGACGAGGCGACCGGCGCCAACAGCGTGAAGATCGCCGTCGAGGCTCCGCTGAAGCAGATCGCCATCAACGCCGGCCTCGAGGGCGGCGTCGTCGCGGAGAAGGTCAAGGGCCTCACCTCCGGTCACGGCCTCAACGCCGCGACCGGCGAGTACGAGGACCTGGTCCAGGCCGGCGTTCTCGACCCGGCCAAGGTCACCCGCTCGGCGCTGCAGAACGCCGCTTCCATCGCCGCGCTGTTCCTGACCACCGAAGCCGTGGTCGCGGACAAGCCGGAGAAGGAGAAGGCCGGCGCTCCGGACCCGACCGGTGGCATGGGCGGCATGGACTTCTGATCCACGCTGCTGCCGCGTTTTCGAAGGGCCGTCCCCGCTCGGGGGCGGCCCTTCGGGCGTTCGCGGCTGTTTCCAGGCTCGTCCTTCCCAGTACCGGCTCGCCTGGGACCACGCGGTGTCGCTCGGCCCGGACACCGTGCTCACCGCCGGCTCCCCCGGCGGGGTCGACGAGGGCCTTGCCGACCTGCGCGAACTCGCCGCGCGGCAGGACATCGACGGCGTGACGCTGCTCGTCGGCGGCGGCCTGCGACAGGAGCACGTCGCCGACCTGCGGGCCGCCGGGGCGCGCGCCTTCCACATCGGCACCGGTGCCCGCGCCGACGGGTCGGTGCGGGCGGATCGGGTGCGGAGCTGGCGGGACCTCATCGCCTGAGCGTCGCGGCCATCGCGATCAGCCAGATGAAACCGGGGAACCGGGTCAGCGGGATCAGGTAGGAGAAGGCCGGGACGATCAGCGTCAGCGTGGACAGCATGCCGACGGCGGCGACGGCCAGGCCGAGCCAGCCAACCCAGCGGGGCCCGCGCCGCATGACGAGCACCGGCACCGAGAGCCCGGCCGCCAGCAGGCCGAAGGATGCCGCGTAGGCCGGCCCGCCGAGGGCGAAGGACACCTGGTGGGCCAGGTGCATCGCGTCGGGACTGCTCAGCACGACCGGCCGGGAGACGGCCCACTGGAACAGTCCGCTGAGGATCGTGAATCCGGCGCTGAGCACGCCGCCCACCAGCGCGATGTAGGTGCCGGGCACGGACGCGCCGGTGGCGCGCAGGCGGTGCACCGCAGTCGCGGTGAACACCAGCAGCGGGAAGGCCGAGGCGAGCTGGAAGAACCCGGCGACCGCCGCCGCCCCGCCGTGCGCCGTCAGGTAGCGCTCGACGATCTCTGGCGCTTCGAAGGGACTCGGGTAGGTCGCGCCGCCCGCCATCGCGGTCGAGATGACCAGCCCGGCCAGGAACAGCGCGACAAAGACGATGCCGACGATCAGCAGCGGCGGGCCGACCTGCCGGGATGGGGCCTGTTGGGTGGTCATGGTGATCTCCGCCTTCAGATATGTCGTTCGTTTATGAAATCATTTTTATCACGAATTATTTCGGCGTGTCTAGTTTCGGGTGCGTCGGCGGGCGTAATCGGCGTGTGATGTCCTGGGGGACCGGTGGGAGTCCAGGTTGAGGTAGGGGACATGTTCGGTCGAAAGGTCCGGTGGTCGGCGCTCGTCGTGGCGCTCACGAGCGCGGTGCTGGCGGGTTGCACGAACACCGCGCCGCAGGCGCCGCCGCCGACCGCGCCGCCGCCGCAGTCGCTACCCGCGACCGGCCTGCCGCAGGTCACGCCGCAGCCGCAGGAGATGAAGCGGCTCGGCGACGACATCCCGGTGCGGGGCAGGGCCGAAGTGGTCGTCGATCCGCTCGTCGACCAGCCCACCCGCGACCTCGCGGTCCAGGTGCTGACGCTCGCCGGGGCGAGCGGGGTGACGGTGCGCGAGCCCGGCACGCCCGCCGACGACAGCGTCCTGAGCATCCGCATCGGCGACCGGAACTCGCCGTCGGTGGTGAAGGGCCTGCAAGAGCTGGGCTACGCCGCACCCGCGCCGCTGCCGCCCGAGGGTTACGTGCTGGCCGGGCGAGGCGGCAACCGCCCGATCCTGTTCATCGGCGCATCCGACGCGGCCGGCGCCTACTACGGCGTGCAGACGCTGCGCCAGATCGCCTCGCCGGGCCGGATCTCCGGGGTCGGCATCGTGGACCACCCGTCGATGCCGCTGCGCGGCGCCGTCGAAGGCTTCTACGGTCCACCTTGGACGCACGCCGAGCGCATGGACCAGTTGGCCTTCTACGGCGACGTCAAGATGAACACCTACATCTACGCGCCCAAGGACGACCCGTACCACCGGGAGAAATGGCGCGAGCCGTACCCGGCGGACGAGCTCGCCCAGGTGCAGGAGCTGATCCGGCAGGCCCAGGCGCACCACGTGAAGTTCACCTTCGCCCTCTCGCCGGGCACGTCCATCTGCTACAGCGACGACGCGGACTTCCGCGCGCTGCTGGCGAAGCTGCAAGCGGTGTATGACGAGGGCATCCGCGACTTCTCCGTGCCGCTGGACGACATCTCCTACACCCGCTGGAACTGCCCGGGCGACCAGGCGAAGTACGGCCAGCCGTCCGAGGGCGCGGCCGGGAAGGCGCAGGTGGAGCTGCTCAACCGCGTGCAGCGCGAGTTCGTCGACGCGCATCCCGGTGTGGCGCCGCTGCAGTTCGTGCCGACCGAGTACTCCGACGTGGAGGATTCGGCGTACAAGACCGCGATCCGCTCGGCGCTCGACCCGCGGGTGGTGGTGATGTGGACCGGCGACGGCGTGATCCCGCGCCAGATCACCGTTTCCGATGCGCAGCAGGCCGAGAAGGTCTGGGGGCGCAAGCTCTTCCTGTGGGACAACTACCCGGTCAACGACTTCGACGGCTCCGTCGGGCGGGTGCTGCTCGGCCCGTACGACAAGCGGGAGCAGGGGTTGAGCGGGCAGCTCGTCGGCGACGTGTCCAACCCGATGAACCTGGCGGCGGCGAGCAAGGTCGTGGAGCTCGGCGCGGCCGATTTCGCTTGGAACGACGCGGCCTTCGACCCGCAGCGGGCCTGGCGGGCGGCGGCCGAGTACCTGGCGGGGAAGCGGGTGGCCGGCCAGCCCGGGCTGGCCGCCGACCCGGCGACCGTCGATGCGCTGATGGTGTTCTTCGACCTGGAGCACATGGCGCCGCTGCCCAGCGGCCGGCCGTGGCTGCCGCAGGCGCCGGAGTTGGCGCGGCGGATCGAGGAGTTCCGCGCCGGCTGGCAGCGCGGCGATCGCGCGGGCGCGGTGCGGGAGCTGCGCGGCTACGCGCAGGCGATCGCGGACGCCCCGGAGCAGATCGGCAAGGGCGCGCCGGCGGACTTCGCCGGCGACGTGAAGCAATGGCTGACGGCCACCCAACTCTGGGGCGACGCGCTGGTTGCCACCATGGACGGCCTCCAGGCGCGGGCAGACGGCGACGAGGGGCGCACCTTCGATCGCTTCGCCGCGGCTCGGCAGTTCGCGGATCGGGCCAAGCAGATCCGCACCCCGCCCGGCGAGGTCCGCCCCCAGGGGCAGGTTCTGGTCGGCGACGGCGTCCTGGACAAGTTCGTCGAACAGGCGCCCGGCATCCGGTGACGTCGCTGTAGGTCCCGTGCGCGCTTTTCGGTGCTATAGCGCCCAAAACCGCGCACGGCCAGATTCCGCCACTTGCGCCCACATGCAAAACGAGTCCTCGAACAAGTCAAGTAACGGAGCGGCGGTGGATGTCGAGGAGGTTGGAGCTCTCCCGCTCCCAGCGGTCGTACAGCGCGTCTCGGCCGTAGCGGGCCACCAGCTGCGCCTCGTCCCGGGTGATCGGGACCAGCGTGATCAGCTGGAGGACCGGTTCGCCGGCTTCGCTCAGCAGGACGTCGAACGAGTCGCCGAGGTAGGGGTGGGGTGCGGCGAGCGCGCCGCAGATCTCCGTGTCCGGCAACAGGATCCGGTCGTTCATGATGAGCGCGCCGTAGCCGACCCTGCTGTTGCTCTCCACCAGCAGCTCGGCGATCACGCCGGTCAGGTGCCGTGCGTAGAGCTCCTGGCCCGCCTGCAACGTGCACACGAGCTCCTGCGGCAGCGGCGCGCCCGCGGTGCGGTCGCGCAGGCCGCTGGTCAGCACCGAGACGTGCGCGCCGTCCGGGTGGTCGCAGTAGACGAGGTAGTAACCCCGATCGCGGCCGTTGGCGTCCCGGCTGTCGGCACCGCGGACCCGGCCGATGTGCGTCTCAACGTGCGCGGGGAACCCGCTGAACCGGCTCATGCACCAACCTCCGAAACCCCCGTGATCTTACGGAAACGAGCAAGCGCACCCACCACGACCAGCGGGCCGGTGCGCGCACCCGGCGGTGACCTCGTCGACCGGTAGCCGCCTGACGTGCAGGTTCCGGATGGCCATCGCGGTCCTCCCGTTTTAGAGGTTTCTCTCAATAATGATATTGGAGCATATCCTCCAATACATGGGAAGGCCTCCCCGGCACGATGCCGACCGACTCCTTGACGCCGCCGTCGCGCTCGCCGCCGAAACCGGGCCGCGAGGCGTGACGATGGCCGCGGTAGCGCGGGCAGCTGGCGCCCCGAGCGGCTCGGTCTACCACCGCTTCCCGGATCGGGCCGCGCTGCTGTCGGCGCTGTGGCTGCGCACCGTGACCCGGTTCCAGGAAGGCGTCTTCGCGGCGCTCGGCGGCTCGCCCCAGGACGCCGCCGTCACGATGGCGCGGCATGCGGTCGAATGGTGCCGCGAGCACCCCGACGAGGCGAGGGTGCTGCTCGCCGGGCCTGGGGACTTCGGCCTGGCCGAATGGCCCTCCGGGGCCCGCGAACGCTTGACCGCGGGCAACGCGCGGCTGGAGAAGGCCCTGGCCGACCTGGCTCGGCGGCTCGGGAAGGCCGACGAACGCGGGCGGTCCCGCGTTCGGCTCGCGGTGATCGACCTGCCCTACGCCGTGGTCCGGCGGTACCTGGTGCGCGGCGAGCCGATCCCCGCCTTGGAGGTTGGCACAGTGGGCGACGCGGTCCGGGACCTGCTTGCCGGATGATCGAATGATCGCCTTGGGGCCGGTTGTTCGCATACGCTCGGCGGCATGGCGGTGGATGACACGCTCGACATGAAATCCCCGGCCGAGGTCGCGACGGCGTTGGACGAGACCGGTTACCTGCCCGACGATGGCATTGCGACGGCGGCCTTCCTGGCGATGCGGATGCGCCGCCCGCTGCTGTGCGAGGGTGAACCCGGCACCGGCAAGACGGCGCTGGCGCTGGCGCTGGCCACGGCGCTCGGGGTGGACCTGATCCGGTTGCAGTGCCACGAGGGCATCGACGCCGCGCAAGCGCTCTACGACTGGGACTTCCCGCGCCAACTGCTGCACCTGCGCACCCTGGAGGCGGCTTCCGGGGGCGAGATGGACGCCGACGCCGCGGAATCTTCGCTGTACACACCGAGGTTCCTGCTGGCGCGGCCGCTGTTGCGCGCGTTGCAGGAGTCACCCTGCGTGCTGCTGGTCGACGAGATCGACCGCGCCGACGACGAGTTCGAGGCGTTCCTGCTGGAGGTGCTGTCGGAATACGCGGTGACCATTCCGGAGTTCGGAGTGGTGCGGGCGCCGCAGCCACCGATCGTGATCCTGACGTCCAACCGGACCCGCGAAGTGCATGACGCGCTGAAGCGTCGCTGCCTCTACCACTGGCTGGAGCACCCGGACCTGGAGCGGGAGGTGGCGATTCTGCGACGCCGCCTGCCGGGTCTGGAAGCCCGGCTGGCGGAGCAGGTGGCCGCGGCGGTGCAGCGGATGCGGCAGATGGAGCTGCTGAAGCCGCCCGGGGTGGCGGAGGCGCTGGACTGGGCGCAGGCGCTGCAAGCGCTGGACCAGAACGAACTGGACACCGAGATCGCCGCGACCACGCTGGGCGCGGTGCTGAAATACCGGGAGGACACCGAAAGGGTCCGCGCCGCGGGCATCGTGGCGCCCTGACCGTCCGCAAGTTCCATTGGAATCGAATCTTCGATTTCAATGGAACTTGCGGACCATCGAAGCGGAACGTTCAGGAGGGGGCTGATGGAGCACACCGCGACCGGTCTGGTCGGGTTCGCCCGCGCCCTGCGGCACTCCGGGATGGCCTGCGGCCCCACCCGCGTCCAGGCCTTCCTCGCCGCCACCGAGCACGTCGGCCTCGACGACCGCTCCGCGGTCTACTGGGCCGGTCGCATCACGCTGTGCTCCGAACCGGACGACGTTCCGCGCTACGACGCAGCCTTCGGCTGCTGGTTCGGCGGCGCTCCGCTGCCCGCCGAGTCGCCGGGCCGTCCGCTGCCGCGTCCGGCGCGGATCGCTGCGCTCTCCGCGGCTGCTGGCGGCGACCAGGACGGCGACGCGGACAAGCCGCTTGCCGCCGCCGCCAGCGAAGCCGAGGTGCTCCGCCGTCGCGACCTCGCGGAGCTCGGTGCGGCGGAGCGCGAGCACCTGCGGCGCATGCTCGCGGTGCTGCGCCCGGAACCGCCGTCTCGCCCCGCGTTGCGGCATCGCCGCAGCAAGCGCGGCCCGCTCAGCCCGCGCGCGACGCTCCGCGAGCTGCTGCGTTCCGGTGGCGAGCCGTTGCGGTTGCAGCGCCAGAAGCGTTCTCGGCGACCGCGCCGGGTGGTGCTGCTGATTGACGTCTCGGGGTCGATGAGCCCGTATGCGGATGCGCTGATGCGGTTCGCGCACGTTGTGGTTCGGCGTTCGCCCGCCAGCACCGAGGTTTTCACGTTGGGCACCCGGATGACGCGGGTGAGCCGGCAGCTCCGGCAGCGCGATCCGGAGGCCGCGCTGCTGGCGGCTTCCCGTGCCGTGCCGGACTTCTCCGGTGGCACCAGGCTCGGCGAGACGCTCCGGGTGTTCCTGGACCGGTGGGGGCAGCGGGGCATCGCGCGCGGTTCGGTCGTCGTGCTGTTCTCCGATGGCTGGGAGCGCGGCGACTCGGCCGAGCTGGGCGACCAGATGCGGCGGTTGCGGCGGTTGGCTCGGGCGGTGATCTGGGCGAATCCGCACGCCGGGCACGACGGTTACCAGCCGGTGCAGTCCGGGATTGTCGCGGCCATGCCGCACGTTGACCGGATGGTGGCGGGACACAGCCTGCGTTCGCTGGAGGACGTGTGGTCGTGGGTACGCCGGTTGTCCCAGCCGGGGATGGAGGAGCGAAGTGTCGGACTTGGGCAGAACTGACCGGGTAGCCGGGGCACGCATTCCGGCACGGCGCGGTGGGGCGAACGGACCGTTCGCCTCAATAGGCGAGGTAAACAGGCCGTTCGCCCCACCCCCCAAGCCCGGCGACGCGCCGGAGTTGCGGTCCGGCGGAAATGGCGCTGCGCCGGGAGGCGTTGCGGAAGCGGAGGTGCGCTGTGCGTGACGTGCTGGACGAGTTGAGCAAGCGGTGGGAAGCGGGCGAGGCCGTCGGGCTGGGCACCGTGGTCGCGACGTTCCGGTCGGCGCCGCGGCCGCCCGGGGCGTCGATGCTGGTGACCAGCGGTGGCGAGGCCGTCGGCAGCGTCTCCGGCGGCTGCGTCGAGGGCGCGGTCTACGAGGAGGCCACCGGCGTGCTGGAAGGCGCCGATCCGGTCCTGCAGCGCTACGGAGTCAGCGACGACGACGCCTTCGCCGTCGGCCTGACCTGCGGCGGGATCCTCGACGTCTTCGTGGAGCGGGTGGACCGCGAGACCTTCCCGGAGCTCGATTCCGTCGCGGCCTCGGTCCGGGCCGAGGAGCCGGTCGCGGTCACGACCGTCTTGGAGCACCCGGACGAGAGCAAGGTCGGGTCACACCTGCTGGTGTGGCGCGAGCGCACCAGCGGCAGCCTGGGATCGGCGCGGATAGACGACGCGGTCGTCGACGATGCGCGCGGCATGCTGGCCAGCGGCCGCAGCGGCGTCATCGAGTACGGCCCGGAAGGGCAGCGCCGCGGCGAAGGGCTGCGGGTGTTCGTGAACTCCTTCGAGCCGCCGCCGCGGATGCTGGTGTTCGGCGCGATCGACTTCGCCTCCGCGATGGCCCGGATGGGCGCCTTCCTCGGCTACCGGGTCACGGTCTGCGATGCGCGGCCGGTGTTCGCCACGCACAGCCGGTTCCCCGGCGTGGACGACGTGGTCGTCGACTGGCCGCACCGCTACCTGGCCGCCGAGGCGGAGGCCGGGCGCCTGGACGAGCGGACCGCAGTCATGGTGCTCACCCACGACCCGAAGTTCGACGTGCCGGTGCTGGAGGCCGCGCTGCGGCAGAACCTGGGCTACGTCGGGGCGATGGGTTCCCGCCGCACCCACGAGGACCGCCTGCGACGGCTGCGCGAGCAGGGCCTGACCGGGGACGAGCTCGCCAAGTTGTCCTCGCCGATCGGCCTGGACCTGGGCGCGCGGACCCCGGAGGAGACCGCAGTGTCCATCGCGGCCGAGCTGATCGCGCTGCGCTGGGGCGGTCGCGGTGTGCGGCTCTCCGATGTCGAGGGGCCCATCCACCACCACTCGTGAGCATTCGTCTTCGACGTCACGACACGCCGACGGCTGTGGACAACCTCCGACGGCTGTGGACAACTTCCTACGGCTGTGGACAACTTCCGCAAGTTCCATTGAAATCGGACCTTCGATTTCCATGGAAATTGCGGACGGACCGAGCCGCCGGGCGAGGCAGCGGCTGCGGCTCCCGTAGTGGCTGCGGCTCCCGTAGTGGCCGCGGTCGCGGCATGCGACTCTCCGAAGTCGACGGGCTTGTTCACCATCACTCGTGAGCGCGCTTGCTCGCGATCGGTCGGCGTAGCAGGCTCACGGGTGACGCCCGTCACCCAGGCGGAGCAGTCCGTTCCCGACCGTCCGCGCACCGCGGGCCAGTTCCTCCGAGGAGGCCGCCCAAATGCCGCGCATCACCGTCAACGTCGACGGCACCAAATACTCCGATGAGGTCGAGCCGCGCATGCTGCTCGTCCAATACCTCCGCGAACGCCTAGGCAAAGTCGGCACCGTCGTCGGTTGCGACACAAGCAACTGCGGCGCGTGCACCGTCCACCTGGACGGCCACAGCGTGAAATCGTGCTCGGTGCTTGCGGTGCAGGCCGACGGGCACGACGTCACCACCGTCGAGGGGCTCGCCCAAGACGGCCGGCTGCACCCCTTGCAGCAGGCGTTCCACGACAACCACGCCCTCCAGTGTGGGTTCTGCACGCCCGGGATGATCATGCAGGCCCTGGACCTGCTCGCCGAGGTGCACGAACCCGACGACCAGCAGATCCGGGAGGGCATGGAGGGAAACCTCTGTCGCTGCACCGGATACCAGAACATCGTCCGCGCGGTCCGCGACGCGTCGCAGCGCATGCAGCCGGGCGCCGGCCCCGCGGTGGAGCACGCCCCCGGAGAAGCACAGTCACAAGCTCCCGTCCCGCGAACGCCGGCTGACGAGCACGTCGAGACGAGGGTGACGGGAGGTCGACAGTCATGACATCGGTCCTGGAACCCGAGCTCGGGCGCGCCCGCAAACGCAAGGAGGACGCGCGGCTGATCACCGGCCGCACCCGCTGGACCGACAACCTGACCCCGATGGGCACGTTGCACCTGGCGATCCTGCGTAGTCCGGTCGCGCACGCCCGGATCACGTCGATCAACACCGACGAGGCGCGGCGGATGCCCGGCGTTTCAGCGGTCTTCACCGGCCGCGACATCGCCGACGAGCAGGGCAGCCTACCGTGCGCGTGGCCGATCACGGAGGACATGAAGGCCCCGGCGGCGCCGCCGCTGGCCGTGGACGAGGTGTGCTTCGCCGGAGAAGCGGTGGCCGTGGTGGCGGCGCGCAGCGCGGCCGAGGCGCGCGACGCGCTGGACGCCATCGACGTCGACTACGAGGACCTGCCGGTCGTGCTCGACATGGCAGCGGCGCTGCAGCCGGATTCGCCGCTGGTGCACGACGACCTGGGCACCAACCGCAACGCGACCTGGACGTTCGACTCGGCCGAGGCGGGCACCGGCGGCGACGTCGAACAGGCGCTGAGCAGTGCGGAAGTCCGCGTCGACCGGACCTTCCGGCAGCAGCGGCTGATCCCGGCGTTCATGGAGCCGCGCTCCGTGGTCGTCGACCCGATCGGCGAGCAGATCACCATGTGGTCGGCCACCCAGGTGCCGCACATCCTGCGGCTGATGCTGTCCATGTCGCTCGGCGTGCCGGAGCAGAAGATCCGGGTCATCGCGCCGGACGTGGGCGGCGGGTTCGGCGGCAAGCTGCAGGTGACGCCGGAGGAGGTCATCGCCTTCGTGCTGGCCCGCAGGCTCGGCCGACCGGTGAAGTGGACCGAAACGCGCTCCGAGACGATGGTCTCCGGGCACCACGGTCGCGACCAGATCCAGAAGCTGTCGATGTCGGCGACCCGCGACGGCAAGATCACCGGGCTGAAGGTCGAGCTGCTCGCCGACATGGGCGCCTACCTGCGGCTGGTCACGCCGGGCGTCCCGATCCTGGGCGCGTTCATGTTCAACGCGATCTACAAGATCCCCGCCTACCACTTCAGCTGTACCAACGTGTTCACCAACAAGACCCCGACCGACGCCTACCGCGGCGCGGGCCGGCCGGAGGCGACGTTCGCCATCGAGCGGATGATGGACGAGCTCGCCGCCGAACTCGGCGTGGACCCGATGGAGCTGCGGCGCAAGAACTGGATCACGCACGACGAGTTCCCCTTCGACACGGTCGCCGGGCTGACCTACGACTCCGGAAACTACGAGGCCGCCACCGACAAGGCCGTGGAGTTGTTCGGTTACCAGGCGCTTCGCGAGGAGCAGGAGGAGCGGCGGCGCTCCGGCGATCCCGTGCAGCTGGGCATCGGCATCTCGACGTTCACCGAGATGTGTGGGCTGGCGCCGTCGCGGGTGCTGGGCTCGCTGTCCTACGGCGCGGGCGGTTGGGAGCACGCCTCGATTCGGGTGCTGCCGACCGGGAAGGTCGAGGTCGTAACGGGAACTTCGCCGCACGGGCAGGGGCATGTGACGGCGTGGAGCCAGATCGTGGCCGACCGGCTCGGCGTCCCGTTCGAGGACGTCGAGGTGCTGCACGGCGACACTCAGATCTCGCCGAAAGGCATGGACACCTACGGGTCGCGGTCGCTGGCCGTCGGCGGCATGGCGGTGGTCAGCGCCGCCGACAAGGTCGTCGAGAAGGCCAAGAAGATCGCGGCGCACCTGCTGGAATGCGCCGAGGACGACGTCGAGTTCGCCTCGGGGCGGTTCGGGGTCCGAGGCACCGACCGCGGCACCGCGCTCGCCGAGGTCGCGCTCGCCACGTTCGCCGCGCACGACCTGCCGGAAGGGGTGGAGCCGAACCTGGACGCCGACGCGACGTTCGACCCGGAGAACTTCTCTTTCCCGCACGGCACCCACCTGTGCGCGACCGAAGTGGACACCGAGACCGGCGAGGTCAAGATCCGCAAGTACGTCTGCGTCGACGACATCGGCACCGTGATCAATCCGCTGATCGTGGAGGGCCAGGTGCACGGCGGGCTGGCGCAGGGCATCGCGCAGGCCCTGTTCGAGGAGGCCGTCTACGACGAGACCGGCACGCTGACGACCGGGACGTTGGCCGACTACCTGATCCCGTCGGCCGCCGACCTGCCGGAGTTCATCACCGACCGCACCGAAACCCGCGCGACGTCGAACGTGCTCGGCGTCAAGGGCGTCGGTGAGGCGGGCACCATCGCCTCGACCCCGGCGGTGGTGAACGCGGTCGTCGACGCCCTGCGGCCGATGGGCGTCAACGACGTGCAGATGCCGTGCTCGCCGCAGCGGGTGTGGCGGGCCGTGACCGGTGCCCGCGAAAGCAGCGTCACCGCGCCGGAAGCCGGCGGCGGACTCGGCTCGATGGACGTCCAAGGAGGTAACCGGTGATTCCCGCCCAGTTCGACTACGTCTCGCCCTCCACAGTGGAGGAAGCGGTCGCCGCGCTCGCCGAGGCCGGGGAGGACGCCAAGGTGCTGGCCGGGGGGCAGAGCCTTCTGCCGGTGCTGCGGATGCGGCTGGCCGATCCGCAGATGATCATCGACCTCGGCCGCATCCCCGCCCTGCGCGGCGTGCGCGAGGAAGGCGACGCGCTGGTCATCGGCGCGATGACCACGCACCACGACGTCATGCGCGATCCGCTGGTGCAGCAGCACGCGCAGCTGCTCGCGCTGACCACCCGCACGGTCGCCGACCCGCAGGTGCGTCACCTCGGCACCTTCGGCGGCTCGCTGGCGCACGCCGACCCGGCGGGCGACCTGCCGGCCCCAGCGCTGGTGCTGGACGCCGAAATGGTGCTGGCCGGGCCGTCCGGGCGGCGCACCGTGCCCGCGGCGGACTTCTTCGTCGACTACTTCACCACCGCGCTGGAACCTGATGAGCTGCTGGTCGAGGTGCGGATGCCGAAGTGGACGGGGTGGAGCGCGCACTACGAGAAGTTCAACTGCGTCGCCCAGGCCTGGTCGATCGTCGGCGTGGCCGCTGTGGTGCGGCTGTCCGAGGGGACGATCGCCGAGGCCCGAATCGGCCTGACCAACATGGGCCCGACGCCGATCCGGGCCCGCGGCGTCGAGCAAGCCCTGGTCGGTCAGCCCGCCACGGCGGACGCGATCCGGGCGGCCGCCCGGCACGCCACCGAGGGCACCAGCCCGGCGTCCGACGCCAGCGCGGACGTCGACTACCGCGAGCACCTCGCCGAGGTCCTCACCGGCCGCGCCGTGCTCGCCGCGGCGGGCGGCTAGACCCGAGGCGAAGCCGCCCGTGAGTCTTTCGAGCCGCCCCGGCAACCCGAAAGACTCACGGGCGGTCGCGCAGGCCGTACGGATGCGTCAACCGCAATGATCCAAATGGGGTAGGCACCAGCCGCGCGGGCTGGGAAGCTGGTAGTGAATTGTGACGAGGTCGCGCGGGCCAGGGAGGCGGCCGGGTATGGACGGGGTATCCCGCAGCTGAGGCGGCGCCCGAGGTCTGGCGCGGTCTTCGAGACAGCTTCTTCAGGAAGGACGGCTCTTTCGAGCCGAGCTCGGTCGAACCAGGAGGACCCTCCAGTGCAGATGCAGCACCAGTTCAGCGTTCCGGTGCCGGTCGACGTGGCGTGGAAGGCGCTGCTCGACCCGGAGCGTGTCGCCCCGTGCATGCCCGGCGCCACGCTCACCAAGGCCGAGGGCAACGACTTCGCCGGCTCGGTCAAGGTCAAGCTCGGCCCGGTCACCCTGCTCTACAAGGGCACCGGCACCTTCAAGGAGGTCGACGAGGCCGCCCGCCGGGTGGTCATCGATGCCAGCGGCAAGGACTCGCGCGGCAGCGGCACCGCCGCCGCGACGGTAGCCGCTGTGCTCCAGCCGGAAGGCGACACCACCGCGGTCACGGTGGACACCGACCTGAAGGTCACCGGCAAGCCGGCGCAGCTCGGCCGCGGCCTGATCTCCGAGGTCGGCGGCAAGATCCTGAATCAGTTCGCGGCGAACCTCGCGAAGCGCCTCACCGAGGAGGAACCGGCGGAGGCGCCGGCCAAGGAGGCTGCGGCCCCGGCATCCGGCGGCGCGGAGAAGGCCGCGGCGTCGGCGCCTGCAGGGGAGAAGGCCGCGGCGTCGGCGCCTGCGGAGGATAAGGTCGCGGCGGGCAAGGCGAGCTGGCGGGTTACCCCGGCGGGCAGCCACGACACGTTCGCCAGCACCGCCAAGGAGGAGCCCACGCGCAAGGCGGACGCGGTGGTGACCGGCGCAGCGGCGCCGTCGGACGAGGCGATCGACCTCCTCGGCACGGCGGGAGCCCCGGTCCTCAAGCGCCTGGCCCCGGTCGCGGTGGCCGTCGTGGTCCTCGGCCTCGCGTTCCGCATCATCCGGCGCCGCCGGCGCCGCCGCGCCTGACCGCCCGGCCGTCACCCGGACCGATTCCAAACGGAGTCGTGAGTCCTTCAAGCAGCCGTAACGGCCCGCAGACAGCCGTAACGGCCCGCAGGACTCACGACTCCGCGAGCAGGCCGTGCACCCGGCGGAGCCGGTCGAGCCAGTACCGCTGCACATCGGCAGGCGGCGTAGCCGCCGCGACCAGAGCAGGATCCGGCACCGGCGGACGGCGGAGCACCGGCAGGTGGCCGTCCACGGGCAGCAGCGAGTCGGCGACGACGTCGCCGTCGAGCAGCGCCACCGTGCCGAGGCCGCAGGCGAAGGGGAGCTCGGGTAGCGAGCCCGCCAGGGCGAGCTGCGCGGCGAGGCCGACGCTGCTCTCCACTGCGGAGGACACGACGCAGGGCAGGCCGCAGGCCTCGGCGACGCGCAGCGCGCGGCGGACGCCGCCCAGCGGCGTGGCCTTGATGATCGCGACGTCGGCCGCTCCGGCGACCGCCACGCGCAGCGGGTCCTCGGCGCGGCGGATGCTCTCGTCGGCCGCGATCCGGACGTCCACCCGGCGGCGGACCGCGGCGAGTTCGTCGATCGTCGGGCACGGTTGTTCCGCGTACTCCAGGCCTCCGGCCGCCTTGTCCAGCTCGTGGATGCGGGTGATCGCCGTTTCGACGTCCCAGGCGGCGTTGGCGTCGACCCGGATCGCGCCGTCCGGGCCAAGCGCGTCGCGGACCGCGGCTACGCGTTCGACGTCGTCACCGGGGGACTGGCCGGGCTCGGCGATCTTGACCTTCGCCGTGCCGCAGCCGGACGCCGCGACGATTGCCGCGGCCTTCTCCGCCGGCACGGCGGGCACCGTGCAGTTGACCGGGATGCGGTCGCGCACCGGCTCCGGCCATTCCTCGGTGCACGCCTCCAGCGCCGCCCGCAGCCACGGCACCGACTGGGCGTCGTCGTAGTCCTCGAACGGGCAGAACTCACCCCACCCGGCCGGTCCGCTCAGCAGGACTCCTCGCCGGACCGTGACGCCCCGGAACTTGTTGCGCATCGGCAGCGCGTACACCCGCACCGCGCCCAACTCCGCCAAGTCGATCGTCGCAGGGGCCATGACCCGATCCTAATGAGCACGCAGCCGCCACGGCGCGTCAAGAGCACGCAACGACCGACGGCCGCTGTCGCCGCGATTTCAATGGAAATCAGAGATCCGATTTCCATTGAAATCGAAGGAGTTGTCCACATCCGTCGGCGTGTCGGGCCACGACACGCCGACGGAGTGCGATTTCCATTGAAATCGAAGGTCCGATTTCCATTGAAATCGCACTCCCACCTACACCACGCCGGGGCGGCCGAGGTCGAAGACGTCCACCTCGAACCGCGCCCACTGCTGGCGCAGCGCGGTGACGCCGTTGTCCAGGATGTAGTTCAGCTCGCCGAGGGTCACCGGCAGCAGCGTGAACACCTGGAGCTGCTCCACGCCGTCCGGATCGGTGAACCTGGTGAACTCCGGCGGGAACAGCGGGTGGCCGCTGGCGAGCACCCCGTGGAACTCGGTGCCCGGCAGCAGCGGCTGCTCGTTCGGCACGATCTGGTCCGGCACCAGGTGGGTTCGCTGCTGCACCAGCACTCCGGCGGTGAGGTCGACTAGGTGCCGGGCGGCTTCGGTCTGCTCCTTGTAGACCGTGCAGGCGAGCTCCTGGGCGGGTTCGGCGCCCAGCGGCTGGAAGCGCAGCCCGGTGCTGATCACCGTGGTCAGGTGGTACTGCTCCAGGTGGAAGAACACCAGCCCGTAGCCGCGGTTGGTGCCGTGCACGTTCGGGGGCTCGGCCCCGGTCGGCGCCCCCGCGTGGCGTTCGAGGCTTTCCGCGAGTCCGACGAACCGGTGCGCTCCGCCCAGTGCCGCACGTTCCTGCTCGGTGGCCATCCGATCTCCAGTGTCTTGCGGGACGCCCGCACCCCGTGTTCATTCCGGCGCCCAAACCCGAGCCCGCCCCCAGCCTGAGCCCGCGGACGCCGCACCCGAGTCGGCGAGCCTGCGCAGCTCATCGGGTGTTGCGCGCGTTCATCGCAACGGTAGCCGCCGCAGGACCCAACTCGGACACTTTTGGATGACAGCTGACCGTCCCCAAAAGTCGTCACCCGACGTCCGGGATGGCGGGCCCGAGCAGGTCGTCGGCGTCGACGATCCGGTACGCGTAGCCCTGCTCGGCGAGGAACCGCTGCCGGTGCGCCGCGTAGTCGGTGTCCAGGGTGTCCCGCGAGACGACCGAGTAGAAGTGCGCCTGCTTGCGCTTGGCCTTCGGCCGCAGCAGCCGACCGAGCCGCTGCGCCTCCTCCTGCCGCGACCCGAACGTCCCGGACACCTGCACCGCGACCGAGGCCTCCGGCAGGTCGATCGAGAAGTTCGCCACCTTCGACACCACGAGCCGCTTGATCTCGCCGCGCCGGAAGGCGTCGAACAGTGCCTCGCGCTCCTTGTTCTTCGTCGAACCCTCCACGATAGGCGCGTTCAGCGCCTCGCCCAGCTCGTGCAGCTGCTCCAGGTACGCGCCGATGACCAGGGCGGGCTCGCCCGGGTGCCGGTCCAGGATCGCCTTGACCACCGGGGCCTTGGTGCGCGCCGTGGAGCACATCTTGTAGCGCTCGTCGGCCTCGGCCGTGGCGTACTCCAGCCGCTCGTTGTCGGTCAGCGTCACCCGGACCTCGATGCACTCGGCGGGCGCGATCCAGCCCTGCGCCTCGATGTCCTTCCACGGCGCGTCGTAGCGCTTGGGCCCGATAAGCGAGAACACGTCGCCTTCCCGGCCGTCCTCGCGGACCAGGGTCGCGGTGAGCCCGAGGCGCCGCCGGGACTGCAGGTCGGCGGTCATCCGGAACACCGGCGCGGGCAGCAGGTGCACCTCGTCGTAGACCACCAGCCCCCAGTCGCGGGAGTCGAACAGCTCCAGGTGCTTGTACTCGCCCTTGGAGCGGCGAGTGATCACCTGGTAGGTCGCGATGGTGACCGGCCGGATCTCCTTCTTCTCGCCGGAGTACTCGCCGATCTCGGTTTCGGTCAGCGACGTCCGCTCGATCAGCTCCCGCTTCCACTGCCGCCCGGCGACGGTGTTGGTGACCAGGATCAACGTGGTGGCCTGCGCCTCGGCCATCGCCGCCGCGCCGACCAGTGTCTTGCCCGCGCCGCAGGGCAGCACCACGACGCCCGAGCCGCCGGCCCAGAACGACTGCACGGCCTGCGCCTGGTAGTCGCGCAGCTGCCAGCCGTCCTGCTGCAGCATGATTGGATGCGCCTCGCCGTCGACGTAACCGGCGAGGTCCTCGGCGGGCCAGCCGACCTTCAGCAGTAGCTGCTTGAGCCGCCCGCGTTCGCTGGGGTGCACGACCACGGTGTCGTCGTCGATGCGGGCGCCCAGCATCGGGTTGATCTTCTTGTTCCGCAGGATCTCTTCCAGCACCGCGCGGTCCAGCGAGTTCAGCACGAGGCCATGCGCCGGGTCGTTGGCCAGCTGCAGGCGGCCGAAGCGGCCCATCGTCTCGACGATGTCCACCAGCAGCGGCTGCGGCACGGGGTAGCGCGAGTAGCGCACCAGCCCGTCCACCACCTGCTCCGCGTCGTGCCCGGCGGCGCGAGCGTTCCACAGCGCGAGCGGCGTGATGCGGTAGGTGTGCACGTGCTCCGGGGCGCGCTCCAGCTCCGCGAACGGTGCGATGGCGGTACGGGTCTCGTCGGCGAGGTCGTGGTCGACCTCGAGCAGCAGGGTCTTGTCAGACTGGACGATCAGGGGTCCGTCGGTCACGGGTGCGCAGCTCCCTCGGGTCGGACGGCTTCTTCGCAGGTGATCAGCGGTGTCGGGGACACCTGTCGGACTCCGCACCCAGTATTCCACCATCGCGGACCGCACTCCCCGGCCCGGGTGCCGCCTACGGCAGGCGACGAGTCTTACCGTAAACATTCACCGGGTGCGCGGAGAGTGTGGGTTCTAGTGTTGAGCTGACAGTCGGTGATCAAGTGGGGGCCGGTGATCACGGCGTTGATCGGATGCGGTGTGATCGTGAAGTGCCGGTGCCGGATGAGTTGTCTCGCGACGAGTTGATCGTGCTCGTCGGTGAGCAGGCGAGCCGGATCGCTACTCAGGATGGGCAGATCGCTGCGATGGCCACCCAGATCTCAGAGTTGGTGGAGGCCAACGAGGTGCTGGGTGACAGGCTGGCCAAGCTGGAGTATCTCCTGTCACGGAACTCGTCGAACTCGTCGTCGCCTCCGTCCAAGGACGATGATCTGGGGAAGGCGCCACCGCCGGCGAAGTCGAAACATCCAAATGATCGACGAAGATTCCGATGAGAATACGTCCGCCCAGCCGCTGCTCAGGCAATGTGAAGTGCACGCGGTTCCGTGCGGGGTGCTGTTTCGCATGCCACTTGACACTGGGCGAGGCGCAAGAACTGCTGGACCCAGCCGTACAACGGCCTGAGATCGACATACGGCTGCGAACTGACGGAAAAGGTAATGCGGCGAGACCGTCGGAGCCCCGACCTGTCTGGTCTCTAGACCAGGGCTCGTATGTGCATCCGAATTGACCGTGTGGACGATCAGGGGGCCGTCGATCGCGGGGTGTGCAGTTCCCTCGGGTCGGACGGTTTCTTCGCAGGTGATCAGCGATGCCGGGGGCATCTGTCGGACTCCGCACCCAGTATTCCACCGTCGCCGCTACCACCCGTCCGGGCACTGGTGGCGGGGTGCTTCGCCGGTTGCGGTTGCGGGCTCAGCGGGCCGGCAGGACCAACCGCAGGGCGGTTCCCCCGGCATCCGGGCGCCGGGCCGAGACGGACCCGCCGTGCCGTGCCGCGATCTCGCTGACCAGCGCCAGCCCGAGGCCGTAGCGCCGGGTCCCGCGCTCGGTGCCGCCGGGGGCCGAGGAGAACCGCTTGAACAACGTCGGCAAGATCGCCGGGTCGATGCCGGGCCCGTCGTCGACCACCTCGACCATCGTCGAGCGCGTGTCGGTGCTGAGCTCCACCCGCACGTCCACTCGCGCGTGCCGGACCGCGTTGTCCAACAGCGCGTTCAGCGCGCGCAGCAGGCCCGCGTCGAAGCCGATGACCTCGATCGGGCCGGGCGCTTCGAGCCGCACCGAAACGCCCTGCCGCTCGGCTGCCGGGCGGGCGGCGGACACCGCCTGCTCGGCGAGCTCGGTGAGCGCCACCGGGCGCAGGGGCATCTCGCCGCGCGGGTCGGCGGTCAGCAGCAGGTCTTCGAGGATCGTCGCGAGCCGGTCGGCATCCGCGACCAGACCGTCCACATCGGACCGGATGCGGTCCGGGCCGGCGTCTCGGCCGAGCCTACGGCGGACCAACTGGGCCCGGGTGCTCAACAGCGTCAACGGGGTGCGCAACTCGTGGCTCGCATCGGCGACGAAACGCCGTTGCAGCGCTAGTGCTTCCGCCAGCGGTGCCACCGCGCGCCGCCCCAGCCACGCTCCGGCCAGGCCCGCGAGCACCAGGCCCGCGCCTCCGGCGATGACCAGCGCCTGGATGATGCGGATGCGTTCGGCGTGCGCGTCGCGCAAGCTCAGCACCGCTTGCACGACGTCCGCCCCGTGCGGCTGGGTGCGGACGTAGAACTCGCGCCCCTCCACCACGACGTCCGCCGACCGCGTGGCGCGGTCCTGGGAGGTTCGCCGCAGCGTTTCTTCATCGGGCAACCCTCGCGGCATCCCCGGGGACACCTGCTCGCGGTCACCCGAGCGCACCACCAGCCACACGCCGGCCGGCGGGTCGCTCACGTCGTCGATGCGAGCGGTGGCGGTGCTCAGCAGCTCGTCCTGCGCCCGGTGCTGGTTGTGCACCACTGCCAGGAGCGTGACCGCGGCGAGCAGCAACATCGCGACAGCCACCGCCGCGGCCGTTTGCAGGCCGAGGCGCAGCTGGGCCCGGCGGAGCATCGCGGCGTCCGGGGACCGCGCCTGCCGGGCCGTCACCCGGATCGCCCCAGTTGGTACCCGCGGCCGCGCACCGTGTCCACGATGCGCTTGCCGAGCTTGCGTCGCAGGTAGTGCACGTAGGTGTCCACGACGACCGGGCTCCCGGCCCCGTCGAAGACCAGCCGCAGCAGGTCGTCGCGGCCGAACACCTGTCGCGGCCGGGCCGCCAGCAGGGCGAGCAGTGCGCACTCCCGCTCCGACAACCGCACCGGTTGGCGCGCTGAGCCGGTGACCGTCCGGCTGTCGAGGTCGAGGCGGCCGTCCGGCAGGGGCAAGGATCGGGCGGTGTCGAGGTGCCTGCGCCGCAGGGCCCGCAGGCGCGCGAGCAGCTCGTCGACGTCGAAGGGCTTCGGCAGGTAGTCCTCCGCCCCCGCGTCCAGCCCGGCCACCCGGTCCGCCGGGTTGCCCAGCGCGGACAGCACCAGCGCGGGCGTGGCCACACCCCGCGCCCGCAAGCGGGTGAGCAGGTCTAGGCCTTCGAGGGCGGGCAGCCCTCGATCGAGCACGATCAGGTCGTAGTCGCGGGTGAGCCCGAGGTGCAGTCCGCGCTGACCGTCTGCTGCGCCGTCGACGGAGTAGCCCTCCTCGCCCAGCAGCGAGGCCAGCATCTCGGCGAGCTCCGGGTCGTCCTCGACCAGCAGCAGCCGCGGTGGTGCGTCAGCGGCCGGATCCATGAGGCCATTCTTCCTGCTGCGACCGCGGCGCAGCGGTCGCGCCCCGGCAGGCCGCCAGCAGCTCCGGGGTCACCACCGGCTCGTCGAGCAGGGGAGACCGGTGCACCCGGCGCTCGGCGTCGACGGCGAACACCAGGCAGCCGGGCTGGGCCGCGGCCCACGCGATGCCCTCGACGCCCATCGCGAACGCGGCGGTCGAGACGGCGTCGGCCGTGGTGAGGTCGGGGGCCAGCACGGTCAGGCTCACCAGCTCGCGCGCGGGGCGGCCGGTGCGGCCATCGACGACGTGGGCGCCGCGCTCGTAGCTGCCGGAGGTGGCGACCGCGCAGTCGCGCACGTCGAACACCGCGCACACCTGGTGGGCGAGCTCGGGATGGCGGATGCCGACCCGCCAAGCGCGGCCGGGTTCGGGCTCGCCGACGGCGAGGACGTCCCCGCCGGCGTTGAGGCAGAAGCGGCCGGCCCCCGCCGCGTGCAGCAGCAGCCCGGCCCGTTGCACCGCCCATCCCTTGACCACGCCGCAGGGGTCGAAGGGACGCCCCGGCAGCCAGGCGCGGAACGCCCCGCCGCTGTCCCGCTCGTAGCGCAGGCAGAGATCGATGATCTCGGCGAGTTCCGGGCTGGCGTGCTCTGGCAGCGTCCGGTCGCCGCTGCACCGCCGGACCTCGCTGCCCTCCCGGAAGGGGCTGAACCGGCGGTCCACCTCCCGCAGCCAGTCGAAGGCCCGCGACGCGGCGGCGAGCGCCGGTGGCGGGGCCGACCGCACGTCCATCGAAATCGGCAGGCCCATGACGTGCTCCACGCGCCGGATGTGGGAACCCGTTCCGCTCGCCACGGCTACCCGCCCTGGGAGTCGATCGCGGCCTGCAGGGACTCGGCGTAGGCCTCGCTGGTGGTGGTGGCACCGGACACCGCGTCGAGCTTCGCGCTCTGCGCCCGCAGCGCCTCCTGCCGCAGCGTCGGAGCGGCGCCGCCGGCGATCCGCCTGCTGCGCCGGTCGGCGGGCTCGGTGATCAGCTGGACGTCGGTGATCGTGGTGCCGGTGAACACCACCCGCACCTGGTAGGGCCCGTACTCGGTCCGCACCAGCGAGCCGTCGACGGACTTGCCCGGTCCCGGGGGAGCGGTCCCTGCCTGGGGTGGAGTCGAAGGTGCGGCGGGCTGCGGGGCGGGCGCCGCGCGCGTCGCCGCGCCGGTGTCCGGCTGGTAGCGCAACAGCGGGAGCGAACCCGCGATCGCGAGGGCCAGGATCACGACGAAACGTCGCATGTCATCACTCCTCAGGCCGCGAAGGCGAATCGTTCGGTGTGGCACTGGTCCCGGGGTACTTCGAGGTCGCGCAGGGCGCCGAGGACCGTGTCGGTCATGCCGGGCGGACCGCAGAGGAAGACGTCTCGGTGCTGGACACCCGGCACCAGGGCGGCGATGTGCTGCGGGCCCATGATCGGTCCATGGCGGCCGACCGCGGTCGCGGGACCGATCACGACGTGCAGCCGGGCCCCGACCCGCTTCGCCAGCCACTGCAACTCCGAGACCAGCACCGCGTCCTGCCGATCGCGGACGCGGTAGAGCACCACGACGTCGTTGCGGGTTCGGGAGAATTCCTCCAGCAGCGCGCGGATCGGCGTCACCCCGACCCCGCCGCCGATCAGCAGGACACCGCGATGGGTGCACTGCTCGGCGGTGAACGCGCCGTAGGGGCCTTCGGCGAGGACCCGCGTTCCCACCCGCAGGTTGCGCAGCGCGGCGCTGCCGTCGCCGAGCGCTTTCACCGTGATGCGCAGCGTCTTCCCGTTCGGCATGGCCGACAGCGAGTACGGATGGGCTTGCGTCCAAAGGCCTTTGGCGACGAACCGCCACAGGAAGAACTGGCCGGCCCGCGCGGGCAGCCGGTCCAGCCGACGACCGCCGATGTGGACCGACACCACGTCCGGGCCTTCCGGGACCACCGCCACCACCCGGGTGTCGTGCCGCACCATCCGCCAGATCGGCAGCAGGAACCGGAACACCAGCACCGCGCCGAGGGCCGCGCCGTAGAGGGTCCACCAGTAGGCCCGGCCGATCGGGTTGGCGGCGAAGTCGTTGCCGATCGTCACCTGGTGTAGGAAGCCGAGCACGACGGCCAGGTAGGCCCCGAGGTGCAGGAGGTGCCAGGTCTCGTACCGCATCCGCCGTCGAGCGGCCTGCGCGGAGGTGGCGCCGACCACGACGAGCAGGAGCGTGCCCGCCGCGGCCAGCAGCACGTCCCGGGTTTCGAGCACCAGCGATGCGAACTCCGGGAGCACCGGGCTGCCGTCCTGCTCGGCGTACCCGACCGTGATCAGCATGACGTGCGCGAGCACCAGCCAGAGGACCCAGCTGCCCGTCCACCGGTGCCAGCTCGTGAGCCGGTCCATGCCCAGCCGTCGTTCCAGCCAGGGCACCCGCGCGATGAGCACCAGCTGCAGCACCAGCACCAACGCACCGCCGAGACCGGTCAACCGGCCCAGCGCCAGCACCAGGCCCTGCGGACCGGCCAGCACGCCCGCCTCGCCGCCGAGCATGAAGAGGTCGACCACCCACATCGCGTTGAGCGCCAGCAGGGCCAGGAGCCACCACTGCGCGTCGCCCGCCCGTGTCCCGCGCCGAATCGATCGCACGTCGCCGAGTCTCGACCGCGTTTCTGGGAAGAACTTTGGAAAGCACCGGGCAACCGGCGCGGGGACGCGGGCGTGCTGCGAACGGTGATCGCGTGCTTCCGCTGCGTGTTCCACCATTGCCGCGATCACCCGATCGGGCACTGTTGGTGGGGGTAACTCGGCTAAATTGCTCGTTGCGAACAGAAAACCGGAGGAGCAGTGAGTTATCCACCGCAAGATCCGTACGGAGCGCAGTCCGGACCGTACGGTGGGCAGTCGGGCCAGTACCCCTCGGGGTCGTACCCGTCGGGCCAGTACCCGCCGCAGAACGGCTCGGACGACTTCTGGCGCCACGTCGCGGGAAACCAGCCCCCGATGCCGCCGAAGAAGAGCCGCACCGGGCTCATCGTCGCCCTGGCCGGCGCCGGTGCGGTGGTGGTCATCGGCATCGTGGTGACGATCATCCTGGTGGTCGTGAACAGCAACGGCGGCAGCAACACCAGCCACAACGCCGGCAGCACGACCAGCAGCAGTCCGACCGGCACCGGCAGCACGAGCTCCAGCACGAGCACCAGCTCCAGCAGCCAGTTCGCGGTCGGCAACTGCGTCGACCTGCTCAGCGAGAAGGGCGGCGACATGAACGCCGCGACCTGCGGTTCCGCGGACTCGGACTACGAGATCGTCGACGTCCAGCGCGGCACCGACCACTCGGTGTGCGGGGACAACTACAGCAACGTCACCGGCAGCAAGACCTACTGCATCGTCTTGGACGTCAAGGCGGGCGACTGCCTCACGGGGTTCAACGACTCCGTCGACGTCCTGCCGCTGAAGATCGACTGCAGCACGGCAGACGACCAGGTGACCGAGGTAGCCAACAGCACCGACCCGAAGATCGCCTGTGCGCAGGGCGAGGGCTACTACGTCTTCGCGGACCGCACCGTCTGCTTCGGTGACGTCCAGGGTGCCTGAGCGGTCGTGAGTGTGCGACCGGGCCCGGCACCCCTGTACCCGGGCCCTGTCCCCGTGCCCGGTCGCACTCACGACCCCGGATTTCCGGTAAATCGGGCCATTTCCGCTGATCGGCCGTGGCGGGCCCGTCGTCTCGACTAGGTTTGCCCGACCTAGATCGTTTCCGGAGGTCGGCGACTGCCTGCGCGTCCCGGTGGCCGGTATCGAGACCAGGGTGCGCTGCGACGAACCGGGCGCGAAACGAGCGGGTCACCGGGGTGACGTCGAACACCGGCGGCGCGGCGGTTTGCCCGCCCGGGACGAGCCGGACGGCGATCTACCCCGATCCGGCGCGAACGGTGTGCACCGTGCCGTCCGCTCAGTGACCAACGCGATCTGGTTCCGCTGCCCTCGATGTGATGTCGTGTCTGGGCAACCCCGCAGGTGAACGGGGGTGCTCGCACGATGAGGGAGGGCTTCGATGCGCAGCGAAGACCACACGATCCGTGACATCACCCGGGGTCTGATGCGAGAACTCGGGCTGACCACGGTGTTCGGTAACCCGGGTACGACCGAGGTGCCGTTCCTGACCGGGTGGCCGGACGATTTCCGCTACGTGCTCGGCCTGCAGGAGTCAGTGGTCGTCGCGATGGCCGACGGTTACGCGCAGTCCCGCCGGGAGCCGGTGCTGGTCAACCTGCACTCCGCCGGCGGCGTGGGGCACGCGCTCGGCGCGATCTTCACCGCGTACCGCAACCGGACGCCGATGATCGTGACGGCCGGGCAGCAGACCCGCACCCTGATGTTCGACGAGCCGTTTCTCGGTGCCACCGACGCCGCCGATTTCCCCAAGCCGTACGTGAAATGGAGCTACGAGCCGGCCCGCGCGGCGGACGTCCCCGCGGCCCTGGTGCGCGCCTACCAGCTGGCGACGACCCCGCCGTACGGCCCGGTTTTCGTGTCGATCCCGGCCGACGACTGGGACGAGCCGGGCGTGCCGGTGACGGCCCGGCCGCGCACCCCCGGTTCCGCCCCGGACCCGGCCGTCGTCGCCGACCTCGCCGAGGCGCTGCGGAGCTGCGAGCGCCCGGCGTTCGTCGTCGGCCCGGCGGTGGACGCCGACGGCGTCGTCGAGGACCTCGTCGACCTGGCGGAGAAGGCGCAGGCGGCTGTTTACGTGGCGCCGATGTCGCCGCGCTGCTCGTTCCCCGAGGACCACCCGCAGTTCGCCGGTTTCCTGCAGCCCGAGCAGCGGTTGCTGACCGCTGAGCTCGCCGGGCACGACCTCGTCGTGGTGTGGGGCGCGCCAGCGTTCACCTACCACGTGTACCGCGGCGAGAGCGAAGTCGAGCTGCCCGAGCTCTTCCTGGTGCATGACGATCCGCAGGTGCTCGGCCGGGCCCGGGAGGGGCGCGGCGTGCTGGGCACGCTGGCGCATTCTGTGCGGCAAGTCAACGAGAAGGTCGAGGCGCAGCAGCGAAGCGCGCCGACGACCTACCGGCGGCCGCCGAAACCGGCCGCGTCCACGCCGATGACCGCCGCCTACGTCTTCGACACGATCGCCGGGGCGCTGCCCGCGGACGCGGCTGTGGTGGAGGAAACCCCCAGCCACCGCAACGACCTGCACGAGCACTTCCCGATCCGGTCCACCGATGGCGGGTTCTTCACCGGATTCTCCGGCGCGCTCGGCTACGGCATCGGCGCGGCCGTCGGGGTGGCGATGGCGGACCCGACGCGGCGCACGGTCGCGCTGATCGGCGACGGTTCCAGCATGTATGGGATCCAGTCGGTGTGGACCGCGGTCCGGGAGCACGCTCCCGTCACGTTCGTGATCATGGACAACTCGCGGTACGCGGCGGTGGCGGTGCTGGGCGAGGCGGCGGGCGGCAGCAAGCTACCCGGCGTGGATCTCGGCGGCATCGACTTCGCCGCGCTGGCCACCGGCCTGGGCTGCCGGACCAAGCTGGTCCAGTCCCCGGCGGAGCTGGACGCGGCCCTCGTGGAGGAGTTCGCGGGCCGGGCCGGACCGACCCTCCTGCACGTCAGGGTCGACCCGGGCCAGCGCTACCTGTACTGACTTGGCGTTCCACCTGCCCAGGCCGTTCACGCCTGATGGTCGTGGGCTCGTCGAAGTCGTCGGGGCGTCGGGGTCTGTGGTGGGGAATCCCGGTGGTATGTGGAGATGTTCTTGTTCCGCCCGGTGTTCTTCGTTGCGGTTCTCGGCTTCGATGTCGGCTCTGAGGTGCCAGACCGTGTAAGCGCCTTCGCCGCCTCCGGCTTGCTGGGCCGTGGAGAACGCGATGGTTCTAGTGGTCAACTGGGTGGCGAGCATGGCGAGGACCAGCAGGTTGAACAGGACGAACGTGCTGAGCTGGATCCAGAACATCGGTGGTTCTCCTTCGGTTGGGCGAGGGGTGTCAATTTCGCGAGAAATTGACGTTCACCCGGGTGACGGTCAATTTCTCGCGAAATTGCGCCGTCCCCGGGTGATCACAGGCGGGCGGTGAGGGTGTGCCAGCAGCGCATGCAGGTGTCCTCCCGAAGCCAGTCCACTTCGGACCTGTTGTGCAGCTCCGCCGCGCCCGCTTCCGCCCCACAGAACGCCTACACCCGCTCCTCGCGCGGAGCTTTCGTTGCTGCGATGGGAAACGCGTGACGGGCGCCCGTGACCGGGCGCCAGACGTAGGTCAAGTAGTCAGCCATGGGGATTCCTTGATCGATATTTTGCAAGCCTTGCAGCCCAACGCCGAGGCTGCCATTTTGATCGAGGCGTCCATGTCTGTGATCTTCTGTGTAGCAGAAACGCAGGAACAAGTCCATTGTAGACAGATTGGTTCGGGTGGAGCTAATCTCATGGTAAACACTGAGAGGTGTCGGAAGTACAGGCTGCGCGCGAAGTTTGCGATCTATGACACTGTCAGGATGCGGATGAGTCTCGTTGACACGCCCATGCCAGGCTGCACGAAACGACGGCGCTCCCACTGGAAGCTGAACGCACCACCAAGCTATCGTTACTGCCGTACGCGTACTACTGCCGCAGCGAAGCCGACACAATGATGCCCCGGTACCAGATACCGGGGCATCATTGTTCTATTCAGCGATCGAAACGCCCGTCCTTTACCGCACGAACGAAACTTGGCACATCAACGTTCAGCATCGGACCATTCGGGTCTTTGGAATCTCGGACGCGGTCTAACGTGGTCGCTAATTCAACACATGCGCCATTTTGGTGCGAGTAGCTAGATTTCCGCCAATGATACTCGATCACGGTGAGACCTCCCATACTTCCGCCAATTTTTCAATACGTTCGAGCGACTTTTCTGGATCGAGCGTGGTCCTACGCATCCAATCGATAGCCTTGGCGTATTCTTCGATGTCGTAGTCCTGGCTAACCCATGCGCCTGAACTGTGGTGTTCGAGATATACAAGCGGGGGCGCATCAGGATACGTGAAGAAAACAAACGGACCTGACAAGCCGGGATGCCATGATGTTTTTTCGGGCATGACCCGGACTGCAACGTTAGACCGTTTTGCGTCGTCGATAATGTGCCGAAGTTGGTCTGCCATGACGGCGTTACATGCGATTGGGGACAGCAGCGCCGCTTCGCCAATGATAGCCTCATAGTTGACAGGCTTGGACACCGTTGTAACTACATCGCGCCTGCCAGCATTGACCACCAAACGGACGCCGATTTCCTCATGCTGCAAACCGCCCGCTTCCTTGATTGAGCGCGTGTAGTCAGGAGTTTGCAGCAGTCCGGGAATGACCAACGGTTCCCAATGAGTAATCCCGGATGCCGCCCGCTCGTGTTCCGTCAGCATATCCAACTGTTGTGGAACGCCATTAACGCCAACAGTGAGCCAGTTCGGTTCTTTCGCGGCGCGCACCAATGCGAGAATCCGATTTTGCTCGCTCGATGAAACCTTTAGTGCACCAAGAATTACTCCGGTTCGCGCTTCGCCGGGAATACGCTCACCGCGTTCATATTGCGATATCTGCACTGGTGACAGGTCAACCGCTCTCGCCAGCTCGCGAACCCCGAGGCTGCTTGCCTCGCGCGCAGCACGCAGGGCGGCGCAAAGAGCCCTTGCGCAAGGCCTACCTGCGTTAACAGACATGGCACACATCCTAACGTTGCTCGTAGTCGTGTAGATCACCCGATGTGACTAAGGGTGTTACTGTTCCGTTTACAGGCACGTATTGGACATCCTACGCACTAGATAACGTTTACATCTGGAGCGTGCCGTGTCGGATAGGGATCGCGTGATCATCGCAGTACCAGCGCACACCCAGGCGTATGACCCCGGTGCGGACCTTCCGGTCCACGAGCTTGAAGGGGATTCGCATGCCTGGCACCACCATTGACGTCCTCTTGTGGTCTGCGACCTACGGCATCGAGTTACCTCTGCCCGACGCGACACGCCTTTGGTGTTCGACGTGGCGCGCGGCGGCATGGTGAGGCCGGTTCGTTCCTCCCGCGAAGACCGGCCCCACCCTCGGGCGTCCTGATAGCGGCGAGGGATGACAGGAACTCTCATGTTTGAAGCAGGAACTTCACAGCGCTACTTCTGGCTGCCAGTACCCGACGAGTCCAGCGACTACGGCCTTACACGCCACGCCTTTGCCGGTACCCGCCTCGACTCAGGCACGGCCGGTGATGCGTTCTGCGGCAACATTTTCTCCCTTGCCCAACCGTCCGAAATGGACTGGATAAATGCAAAGACATGCCAGGACTGCAACACACTGCTCAAAGAAATGAAGGGCTGGCCGACATGACCTCACCGATGTACTGGCCAGACGGCACACCTGTCGTATGCGAGCCCGACAACACCCTGACAACCGAGAACCGCGCGTATTGGTTCAACGAGCCGATCACCAGGCCCCCGATCGACCAACAGCTCAGAGACCGAATCATCCAGCGCCTTCGCGAGATCTAAAGACCCGGCTCGATGCCGCGACCTCCCCCACTCGCGGCGGCATCGAGTCGTGCGGCCGGGCGGAGTGAAAGCCCCCCGACGCACCGTCCGGCCGCTTCCCAAACCGCGAACACACCACGAAATTACCGCATGGAACCAGGGGTGCCATTACTGCAAGGCCGCTACCTACGCCAGTGCCCGCAAACGCGCGCAACGCCGAGGCGGCATCAGTTACTGCGAGGCGGCAACGGCGGCTCGACTCGTGGCCGTCGGCACCAGCAGCGCCGATCATCTACGCGACCTCGCCGCCGCGACTGAGCCGGCCCTCAGCGACTCGGCGATTCGCCGCTGCCGAAAGCTGATCAAGGCTTGAAGGGCGTCATCGCTGGAGGTCGGCGATCAGCTTGTCCGCCTCGTGGGTGGTCAGCTTGCGTAGCTCGTCCGGAATGGACGAGTCGTTGAGGATCTTTGCGAGGGAGAACAGCGCCATGGGATTGCCCGGTCGCTTTGAAGTGAAGGGCACCTCCGGCCGACTTTGTCGGTTGCCGACTTTGCCGGTCAAAGGTGCCCTTCAGCCGGATTGCGTCAGTTGTGGGCGTCGGCCTTCTCGGCCTCCGCCTTCTCGGGCTCCGTCCACTGCTTCGCCGTGGACTTCGCCGAACCGTCCACAGTGGACTCGTCGGACTTCTCCGCCGCTGCCGCCACCGAAACTTGGGCGCTGCGGACGTCGAGGAGGCGGGCCACCTCGCTGCGGAGATAGACGAAGGTCTCCGACTCGCGGGTGGTGATCTGGTCCCGCTCGTCGCCGAGCGGGATCTCCAGGTCCGCCACGATCGACGCCGGGGACTTCGACAGCACGAACACCCGGTCCGCCAGGTAGATGCTTTCGTCGATGTCGTGGGTGACCAGCAGGACCGTGCTGTCGAACTGCTTGCGGACCCGCAGCAGCAGGTCCTCCAGCTCGAAGCGGGTCTGGGCGTCCACCGAGGCGAACGGCTCGTCCATCAGCAGCAGCGACGGCCGGCAGGCCAGCGCGCGGGCGATCGACACCCGCTGCTGCATGCCGCCGGAGAGCTGCCACGGGTACTTCTTCGCGGCGGCGCCCAAGCCCACCCACTCCAGCACCTCATCGGCCCGGCTGCGCCGCTCGGCCTTGCTCAAACCCCTGGAGCGCAACGGGAATTCGACGTTGGACCGCACCGAGAGCCAGGGGAACAGCGATCGGCTGTAGTCCTGGAACACCACGGCCAGGTCGGCCGGCACGCCGTTCACGGGGGTGCCGTCCAGCCGGACGTCGCCTGCGGTGGGCTTGATCAGCCCGGAGATGGAGCGCAGCATGGTCGACTTGCCGCAGCCGGACGGGCCGACGATGCAGGCCAGTTCACCGGTGCGCACCTGGAACGTCAGGTCGGCGATGGCCTGGTGACCTTCTCCGCCGCCGTAGCGGTGTCCGAGCCCGGAGACTTCGAGCATGGTCTTGGTTTCGGTCATTGGAATTCAGCCTCCGACTACTTGGTGCGCCTGCGGCGGTTGCCAGCTCAGCGCGCGGCGCTCCACCACGAGCAGCAGGGTGTTGAGGACGTATCCGAGGATGCCCAGCAGCACGATGCCCGCCCACATGGCGGGGAAGTCGAACTGCCGCTGGTCGAAGACCAGCCGGTAGCCGATGCCGTCGGTGGAGCCGACGAGTTCGGAGACGACCATCAGCACCAGCGCCAGCGACAGGCTCACCCGCAGTCCGGCGAAGATCTTCGGTGTCGCCGCGGGCAGCACCACCCCGAACACCCAGTGCGAGCGGGGGATGCGGAACGACCGGATGGTGTCCACCTTGACCTGGTCCACGGAGCGGACGCCGTCGACGGTGTTCAGCAGGATCGGCCAAATCACGCCGAAGACGATCACGGTGATCTGCATCTGCGCGCCGATGCCCAGCAGCACCAGGAAGACCGGCACCAGCACCGGCGGCGGGATGGCCCGCATGAACGCCATCAGCGGTCCGAAGTAGTCCAGCGCGGTGCGGGACCGGCCGAGGAGGGTGCCGAGCGCGACGCCGAGCACCACCGCGATGAGCCAGCCCACGGCGATCCGCCCGAGGCTGGCCAGCATGTCCGAGAAAGCCTCGTCGGTCAGGAACAGCGACGAAGCCGGTCCGCTGAACCACTTCTCCACCGCGGTGCCGACGATCTGCGTCGGGGGCGGGAAGAACGCGCTCTGCGCGACGCGGGTGAGCAGTTCCCACACCACGATCGCGATGATGAAGACCACCCAGCGCTGCAGGAATCCGCGCATCCTGATCATGCCGCCTCCCGATCGACCGCGCTCCACCGGAAGCCGCGCTTGTGCACCAGTTCCAGTGCCTCGTTGATGAGGTAGCCGACGATCCCGGCGACCAGCGTGCCCGCCAGCACCAGGTCCATCCGGCCCGCGCCGGTGCTCGCGCCGAGCACGAAGGTGCCGAGGCCGCTGGCGCCGCCGGCCAGGAACTCGGTGCTGACCACCAGGATCAGCGCCACCGCAGCGGACATCCGGATGCCGGTGAGCACGAACGGCGCCGCGTTCGGCAGCGCCACGGTGAACATCACCCGACCGCGGCCCAACCCGAAGGAGCGCGCGGTATCCACCATGACCGGGTCGATCTCGTCCAGCGCGTAGATGGTGTTGAACAGGATCGGCCACACCGAGGCGTACACCGCGAGCGTGATCTTGGTTTCCGGACCAGCTCCGACCAGCACGATTGCCAGCGGGATCAGCGCCACCGAAGGGATCGGCCGGAGGAACTCGATGATCGCCCGGGTGGCCACCCGGACCCAGCGGACGCTGCCGAGCAGCAGCCCGGCGGGCACCGCGATGGCGATCGAGATGCTCAGCGCGATCGCCCACGCCAGCACGGTGGCGATCAGGTCGAGCAGGAAGGAGCGGTCGCCGAGCAGTTCGGCGAACTGGGCGAGCACTGTGGACGGTGGTGGGAAGTATTGCTGGGGGACGATTCCTGATCGGCTGAAGGCTTCCCACACGATGAGGAAGCCCAGCAGACCGACCAATCCCCGGAGTGTTCTGGTCATTTCCCCGAGTCAGCTCTGCGGCGGAGCAACGATCATGCTCGCCACGTCGACGTCGTTGCGGATATAGCCGAATTCCAGCATCAGACGCGGAATCCGCTGGAGGCGGGTTGCGTCGGCGCGGGAGTTCATCTTCAGCAGGGTGATGATCGCCGCGGTCTCCTTGTCGATCTTGGCGAATTGCGGCAGCAGCGGCTCGATCTTGCTGCGGTCCTGGGCCTCGGCCACCGCGCTGTCCATGGCCCGCTGGAAAGCTGCCACGGTCTTCGGGTTCTCGTCGGCGAACTTGGCGGTCGAGACGTAGCCGCCCAGCGGCAGGTCCTCCAGCGGACCGGTCGCGGTGTCCACCACCGGGATGGCGCCGGCGTCGCGGGCGGAGAGCGTCAGGAATGGTTCGACGACGAACGCCGCGTCGGCCTGGTCGGTCTTCAGCGCGTTGGGCATGTTGGGGAAGCCGAGCGGCATCCACTGGACCTTGCTGTAGTCCACGCCGTTGGCCTTCATCGAGGCCTTCACCATCAGCTCGGAGATGGTCCCGGCGCCGCTGATCGCGATCTTCTTCCCCGCGAGGTCCTGCGGGCTGTGCACGCCGCCGGCCGGCGAAGCCATGATCATGCAGGTGTTCGGCGTGCTCGACGCGCAGTCCGCGACGATCTTCAGTTTGGTGCCACCCTTGGCCTGGGCGGCGAATATGGGCACGTAGCTGCTGAAGGTGATGTCGTAGTCGCCGCCGATGGTGCTGGTCAGCGCGGTGCCGCCGTCTGGCGCGTTGATGATCTCGACGGTGAGGCCCTCGCGCTGGAAGTGGCCGCTGCGCACCGCCAGGTGCAGCGGTGCGAGTTCGCTGGTGGGCAGCCCGCCGATCCGCAGGTTCGCCTTCTCGACCTGGGCGTTGCCGCCCTGCCTGTCCTCCGATCCACCTAGGAGTCCGCAACCGCTGGTGCCCATCAGGGCGCCTGCCGTGACCATCCCGCCGGCCAGTTTCAACAGACCTCGGCGGGGAAGGGCGCGGGGACGGGGACTCATGTGGATCCTCCTGGCATCGGGGTGCGTGCGGGTGCGCGTTTTCCGTTGTGCCGTGCGCCGGGAGCGGAGTGCGGGTCGTGCGATGGCGGCCGTCGCGGGTCGTGCCTGCGGGTGGACGGCGTCGTCGCGGTGTTGACCCGGGAGGACTAGCGGCGGACTAGCGGGGCGTGCAACGACGCCGGGCCGGTGGTGCGGGGACTCGGCGGCGCTGCGTCTTTCCTCCCGGTGCGGTGGCGGGGTTTGGTGCCCCCGAACTGTAGAAGCTCGGATCACACGCGACAACCAGGCGTAAATAGCTCGTTGCCACTCGTCCCACGATGAGCCGCGTGATTCACGACACGCGGACCAATGTCCGGACAGAATCGTGACGGAGAGTCGAATTCTGCTGGACAATTCGAGGGAACACCGAATGTCGTCTGCACCAGCGCGCCGGTGCCATGCCCGAGCGGGACCGCGAGTCCTCCGGGTATGGCGACCCCAGGGGATCACGGAGTATGGCGACCCCAGGGGATCGCGGCCTCGTGATCAGCGGAAACGTCAGGCCTGTGGCGGGGCCACGATCATGCTCGCGACGTCGATGTCGGTGTTGATGAACCCGAACTCCTTCATCAGGCGCGGCACCCGCTGCAACCGGGTGGCGTCGGCCCGGGAGTTGAACTTCAGCAGCGTGATGATCGCCGCGGTCTCCTTGTCGATCTTGGCGAACTCCGGCAGCAGCGGCTCGATCTTGCTGCGGTCCTGCGCCTCGGCGACGGCGCGGTCCATTACCCGTTGGAACGCCGCGATGGTCTTGGGGTGCTCCTCGCAGAACTTCGCGGTCGCCCCGTAGCCGGTCAGCGGCAGGTCCTCCAGCGGTCCGGTGGCGGTGTCGACGACCGGCACCGCGCCGCCGTCGCGGGCGGCCAGGGTGAGGAACGGCTCGGTGACGATCGCGGCGTCGACCCGGCGCTGCTGCAGCGCGGCGGGCATGGTGATGAACGGGGTCGGCGAGAGCTTCACCTTGGAGTAGTTCACGCCGTAGGCGTTCAGGGTGGCCTTGACCAGCAGTTCGGTGATGGTGTTGGGGCCGCTGATGGCGATCGTCTTGCCTTCGAGGTCCTGCGGGGTACGCACCCCGGAGTTCGGCGAGGTCATGATCATCGTGGCGTTCGGCGCGGCCGCCGCGCAGTCCGCGACGATCTTCAGCAACGCCGCACCGCTGGCCTGGGCGGCGAAGAACGGCACGTAGCTGCTGTAGGTGATGTCGTAGTCGCCGCCGATGGTGCTGTTCAGCGCGGCGCTGCCGTCCGGGGCGTTGACGATCTCGATGGTCAGGCCCTCCTGCTGGAAGTAGCCGTTGCGGACGGCCAGGTGCAGTGGGGCCAGGTCGTTGATCGGCAGCGCGCCGACGCGCAGGTTCGCCTTCTCCACCTGGCCGTTGCCGCCGCTTTCCGCCTGCGAGCCACCGAGGAGCCCGCAGCCGCTCGTGCCCAGCAGCGCACCGGCGGTGACGGCACCACCTGCGAGCTTGAATAGACTCCTGCGGGGCAGGCAGCGGTGGGCGAGGGCGGGGCTCATCTGTTCCTCCTTGCATTGGGTGCGACGTGGAACGGTGGGCTGCGGCGGAGGTGTGTCTGTGGCGCAGCCGTGCCGATGACGGCGCAGGTGTACCCCGCGAGCGGTACGGGAGATGCGCTGATGCGCTGTGGACTGAGCCACGAGCAGGGAAGGGCCCTCGTCGGCCACACGCGCCGCGGCGTCTCGACCCTTGTACGAAGTTCTGCGTCTTCCGTGGTGCGGCGGGGTGCGGGTGCCCCTGAACTGTAGAACGTTGAACAAAACCCGACAACTAGGTGTAACTAGGTAGAGGTCACACGGATGGCCCAGTGTTGTCCATGCCACCCTATGGGGTGGTGAACTCTAGTGTTGGGGGCCTGACTTGTGACGCCCGGTTAAGTATAGTCTCGCCCGTCGAGGTGACTTGGCCTCTGCTTCGGGGGATGCACGTTGTGACCAGGGAGTGTGATGGCAAGCCCGGCTGACAGAGTCAGGGTCTGCGGGGGCACGGTGCGAGTCGTGGGACCGTCGACCCGCTCGTGGGTACCTGGCGCCGCCGCGTCGGATCGCGGGCACGTTCCCGACACGATGATCAGCACTGCCGCAGCCTGGAGAGGCAACTAGCCGTGGCGGTGTCGCACATGTCCGCCGCAGCGCAGGAAACAGGGATGCTCAACAACGACCCCGCTACCGGAACCGGCGCGGCCACCGAACCGGCTGCCGGTCGGTCCAAGACGTGGTGGCTGCGCAACTGGCGCCTCCGGTACAAGATGGCCGCCGTCCTGCTCGTCCCGACCCTGGCCGCGCTCGGTGTCGGCGGAATCCGGGTCTACGACGGCCTCGCCACCCAGTCGCGGCTGAACACCATCGTCGAGCAGGTCGAACTCGGCGAGCAGGCCGCGAACCTGACCCACGAGCTGCAGCGCGAACGCGACTTCGCGATCGTCTTCACCACCGCCAACGGCGGCAGCGCGGGCACCGACTACGTCGCGCAGAGCCAACGGGTCGACACGGCGGTGCAGCAGCTGCACGGCTTCGACCAGCAGGTCGCGACCTTCTCGCCGGAGGTCCGCGACGCCTACGAGCGCGCAGTCAACCGCCTCGGCAGCCTCGGCGCCCTGCGCGCCACCATCAACAACCGCTTCACCGGCCCGCAGACGCTGGTCGCCTACAACTCGGTGCTCGAAGAGCTGCTGCAGATCAACCGGATGGTCGCCACCTCCGCGGTCAACACGCAGGTCAGCCAGACCGCCCGGGCCGCCGAAGCGCTCGGCCGGGCCAAGGAACAGCTCGCCCAGCAGCGCTCGATCCTGCTCAGTGCCGGGATGCTCAACGGTTTCCTCACCGGGCAGGCCGACGCGGTCCGCGCCGCCAACGCGCGCTACGAGGCCGCTTTCGCGGAGTTCGAGACCGCCGCCACCCCGGAGCAGCGCGCCCTCTTCGCGTCGCGCGTCGCCGGTGCCGAGGTGGACGATTCGGAGCAAGTCGAGCAGGCCGCGCTGATCGCGGCCGACCGCAAGGAAGCGGTGCGCATCAACCCCCTCGAGTGGGGCACCCAGTCGGGCAAACGCACCGACCTGGTCCGCTCGGTGGAGGAGTCGCTGCTCACCGGCTTCCACGACGACGCAGAGGCACTCGCCGACTCCGCCTGGTGGTCGCTGATCCGCGACTCCGCGCTGCTGTTGCTGCTGCTGGTGGTCGCCTTCGGCGTCGCGGCCTACATCGCGCGCTCGATGCTGCGCCCGCTGCGCATCCTCCGCTACGGGGCCCTGGAGATCGCGCAGAAGGGCCTTCCGGAAGCGATCAGCAAGGTCAACGAGAACCCGGGCAGCGCCAACCAGATCACGGTGCAGCCGGTGCCGGTGCACTCCGGCGAGGAGATCGGGCAGGTGGCCCGCACCTTCGACGCGGTGCACCAGCAGGCGCTGCGGCTGGCCGCCGAGCAGGCGCTGCTGCGCAACAACGTCAACGACCTGTTCGTCAACCTGGCGCGCCGCAGCCAGACCCTGGTGCAGCGGCAGCTGGCCCTCATTGACCGGCTGGAGCAGGACGAGCAGGACCCGGACCAGCTGAGCAGCCTGTTCGAGCTGGACCACCTGGCCACCCGCATGCGCCGGAACAACGAGAACCTGCTGATCCTCGGCGGCACCGACCTGACCCGCCGGATGATGCGGCCGGTGCCGCTCAACGAGGTCCTCGGCGCGGCGGTGTCCGAAGTGGAGCAGTACGCGCGGATCGCCGTGGTCGACGCGCCCGACCTGGCCATCCAGGGCCGGGTCGTCAACGACTTCGTGCACCTGGTCGCCGAGCTGCTGGAGAACGCGACGGTCTTCTCCAATCCGGACACCGAGGTCACCGTCCGCACCGCCTACCGCAGGCAGGAACTCGTAATCGAGATCCGGGACCGCGGCGTGGGCATCGACGCCAGCGAGATCGACGAGATCAACGACCGGCTCACCCGGCCGCCGGAGATCGACGTCGCCGTGTCCCGCCGGATGGGCCTGTTCGTGGTCGGGCAGCTGGCCCGGCGCCACGACATCCGGGTCGAGCTGCACAACAACGACAACTTGGAAGGCGGCGTCACCGCGACGGTGCACCTGGCCGGCGAGTTCGTCGTCCAGCTGACGCCGGACGGCCCGCGGCCGATGCCCGACGTGCCGCGCGCCGCGCTCGCCGAGGAACGGCGCGAAGCGTTCAGCGAGACCGGCACGCACCTCGGCCTGGCCGCCGCGTTCGGCGGTCGCGCCGCCACGAGCCCCGACCGCGGCGTCGACCAGCCCACCGAGCGCGCACCGCTGCCGTCACTGGTCGGCATCGAGCAGGCCACCGCGTTCACCCCGCAACTCCAGCAGGAAGAACCGGAAGTCGAGGACACCGAGCTGTCGACCCAGTACTCGGTGACCGTTTCCAACGGCGATTCGTTCGGCGCCACAGACGTTCCGGAGTGGGAGGATGTGTCGAAGGCGCCCGCGGACGACGAGGTCCGAGCCGACGAGTGGCCGAGCGAGGAGACCGCCGGGAACCACTTCTCGGACGAGTTCGAAGGGCAGTGCGGGGCACCGGGAGAGCTCGTCGGGTCGGCGGACCTCTTCCGCAGCCCGTTCGAGGCAGCGAAGACCGCTTCGATGGAGTTCCCGGCCGGGCCGGAAGGGGCCGGACACAACGGCTTTGGACTGAACGGATCCGGGTCGGACGGTGGCCTCTTCGGCACCGCGGACTCCGAGGGCGCCGCGAACAACGGAACCCGGCAGGACCCGGCGTCGGAAGCCTGGGCGCAAGGGGAAGGCCCGGTCGAGGGCACCGACGGCCGATCGCCGGCGTTCGCCGACGATGAGCCGGAGGGGGCCGCCTGGGACATGGACGATGCGCCGACCCAACGACTGCCGATCTACGAAGCCGTGCTTTCGCAGTGGTTCCGCGAGTCCGATGTGGACGATGCCCCGGCCGCGCCGGCCACCCCGGCGGCGGCCGAAGCGCCGATCGAGCCTAGGCGACTGACCGAACAACTGCGCATCCCGGAAGAGCCCGTCGTCGACGAGGTGCCGCGCACCATGACACCGGATCCCGGCTGGGGCACGGCCGACGACGGCTGGCGGGCCGCCGAGGCGCTGCTGCAGACCCAGCAGGTCCAGGAAACCACCGCGGCCGGTCTGCCCAAGCGCGTGCCCAAGACGAACCTGGTGCCCGGCTCGGCCGCCCCGCAGCCCCCCCGCCGCAAACCCGCCGCCACCCGCTCGGCAGACGCCGTCCGCGGGCGGATGGCGAACTTCCAGCAGGGTGTCAAACGGGGTAGGCATTCCAAGGCCGAACCGGTTTCCAGTGAACCACCCCGCTCGAATCCGAGCCGTCCCGAGGAGCAGGAGTGAACGGGTCCGTGCAGCAACCGACGAGCAGCAACAGCTTCAGCTGGCTGATCACCGACTTCGTGCGTCGCGTCCCCGGCGTGGCGCACTCGGTCGTGGTGTCCGCCGATGGCCTGCTGCTCGCTGGGTCCCAGGGTTTGCCGCGGGACCGCGCCGAGCAACTGTCCGCGGTGGCCTCCGGGCTGGTCAGCCTCACCCAGGGCGCCGCGCGTTGTTTCGAAGCCGGTGAGGTCACGCAGACCGTCGTGGAGATGGAGCAGGGCTACCTGTTCCTGATGTCCATCAGCGACGGTTCCTGCTTGGCGGTGCTGGCCGCGCCGAACGCCGACATCGGTTTGGTCGCCTACGAGATGACCTTGCTGGTGGAGCGGGTCGGAAAACAGCTCACCCCGGAACTGCGGGCGCAGCTGCAGGGCTTGGGGCGTCGGTGAGTTCGGCTGGGGAACGCTGAGGGGAGTTCGCCATGAACACCGGTTCCGAGCCCAGCTGGGACGGAGACCTCTTCCGCCTCTACAACAAGCGGCTGAGCGCCGAGTCCTGGCAGGACGACTTCGTCGACAACGACGGTTCGGCCGGCCACGGATCGGAGTCGATGGGCGGCTACGACCGGGCGCTGTTCGGCGGCCCGGGCGCGGACCTGTTCGGCTCCAGCTACGACTCGGTGCCCGAGGTTGCCGCCGGTCCCCGGCCGAACGACAGCGGCCCGCCGTCGGTGTCGATGCCGTCGATCTCACAGTCGATGTCGCCGATTTCCCAGTCGATGCCGTCGATCTCGCAGTCGATGCCGCCGATTTCCCAGTCCATGCCGTCGATCTCCGGATCGATGCCGGCGATCCCCAGCATCGACCAGCCGGAGTCCGACAGCCTCGACGGCGGTTCCCTGGTGCGGCCCTACGCCCGCACGCGCGGGCGCACCCGCACCGATTATGATCTTGCTATCGAAACGCTGGTGACCACCAGCGAACGCGGTCGCTCCCAGGCGACCCAGACCAGGGCCGAGCACCGCTCGATCTCCGAGCTGTGCCTGGAGGCCCGCTCGGTGGCCGAGGTGGCCGCGCACCTGCGCCTCCCGCTGGGGGTCGTCCGGGTGCTGATCGGCGACATGGCCGACACCGGTCTGGTTCTGATTCACGACAGTGGCATGGTCGTCGGTGGCCGGCCGTCCATGGAGTTCTTGGAAAGGGTGCTCAGTGGGCTTCGCAGGCTCTGATCCCCGATCGAATGCGGCCGGCCAGAAGACCTCGACGAAGATCGTGGTAGCCGGTGGTTTCGGTGTCGGGAAGACGACTTTCGTCGGCTCGGTGTCCGAGATCGTGCCGTTGACCACCGAGGCGGTCATGACCGAGGCCAGCGTCGGGGTCGACGACCTCAGCGCGACGCCGGACAAGGTCACCACCACGGTCGCGATGGACTTCGGCCGGGTCTCGCTGGACTCGGACGTGATTCTGTACCTGTTCGGCACCCCGGGCCAGCACCGGTTCTGGTTCATGTGGGACGACCTGGTGCGCGGCGCGATCGGCGCGGTGGTGCTGGTCGACACCCGGCGGCTGGCGGACGCGTTCGCCTCGATCGACTTCTTCGACGACCGGGGCCTGCCGTACATCATCGCGGTGAACACCTTCGACGGCGTGCTGCACCACGACCAGGAGGACATCCGCGAGGCGCTGACCATCGCCGCCTCGGTCCCGATGATCACGGTGGACGCCCGGAACCGCGAGTCCACCAAGCAGGCCCTGATCGCCCTGGTCGAACACGCAATGCGCCAACGCATGGCCACGACGCTTTGAGGCCGGATTTCCAGGTCCCTTCGTAGCGGTGCAGGTGGCACCCTGCCCTGACGCGGCCAAGATGGTCCACAGTGGCCAGTCCCTGGATTTCGGCGCTAACGTGCGTTTCTCGGCGAAACTGCGAAAGCAAGGTTTCCTGCTGCTGGATGCCAGTGAGCGTTTCTCGGGGGTATGACGCTTGTTCGGGGTCTCGCAGCCTGGAGTTCCCGCTGGCGGCCCAACGGGAGCGATCCAGCGCTGCCTCGAAAACTGCGTTGTGGAGTCGCAATCCTGCCGTGGAGCACGCCGTTCCGTCGCTTCGATGTAGTCGTGGAGGACCTTCCGGGAGCGGACGAGCGTGTTGATGTGTTCGTCTAGCCCGCGCAGGCGTGCTCGCAGGGCGTCCAGGAGTTCCGGGCAGGGTTCGAAGTCGGGTGCGGATCCGGTGACGCTGGGCTGCAGGTATCCGATTTCCTGGGTCGACAGTCCGGCTTCGAGCCGCTTCCTGATCTGGATCATGGTCGGGACGGCATCGTCGAGGTACTCGCGGTAGCCGTTGGCGCCGGGTCTTGGCTCCAGCAGGCTGGCGCCGACACCAGCGTGACGGCGCTCCGGGGGTGGAGGCGGGCCCCGGACCTGCGGAGCGTGAAGCTTACGGCCTAGTGCCGGGCGGTCAGTCCTCGACGAGTGCGACGGACATGATCCGGTGCAGCGGGAAGTTGCCCAGCTCCTCGCTGCTGGTGTCGAAGCCCTGCAGGATTCCGCCGCCGACGCTCACCGGACGCACCACGCGCTGGCTCCGCACTCCGTGCGTGTCGACGAACCCCAGCCACACGCTCCGGCGCTGCCGCGCCGCGTCGCGCAGCAGCTGCAGCGTCGCCTCGGCGCTCGGCCGCCCGCGCTCGGGGCTCACGGCGCTGCCGCGCCGCGCCGCCCCCGCCCGGTCGCCGGCTCGCAGCTGCGCTACGAGCTCGCCGAGCTGCTCCGGGCTCGGCGCGGCGATCGCAACCGGCTGCGCCGGGCGGCTCTTGCCGCGCACTCGCCGACCGCTCTCCCGGAGGTCGAGCACGTTGCCGTCGGGGCCTTCGGCCACCGGGGCGAATCCGGCGACGCGGAGGACGGCGACGACGTCGGCCAGTGGCAGGGGGCTGACCAGGACGGTTGGGGCGATGCGGCGGAGTTCGAGTTCTTCGCTCCCGGGTTTGGCCAGGATTTCGGCCAGCAGCAGCGGATCGTCGCAGCGCAGGAAGGCTGCGGCGGTGCCCGCGCGGAGCCGGCCGTGACGGCGGGCGACGTCGTCGATGAGGTAGGTCAGCGACTGCGGGATCGGGGTGCGGGAGCGGGTGCGGAACAGCGAGTGCAGGTCGTCGGCGGTGTGGCCGGCGTCGAGCGCGCGCCGGATGCTGCCTTCGCTGATCCGGTAAACCGTTGCGCTGCCCGCGGATTCGACGTCTGCGACGAGTTTCATCTCGATGGCGAGGTCGGGTTCGAGGCGGCCCGGCGCGACGACGGTGAGGTCGGCCTGCACCAGGACGTGGTCCAGTGGTTCGGGGAGCGCGTCGGCGAGTTGCCGGGCCGCCTCGGCGGCGCCGTCGACGAGCAGGACGCGTCCGGCGGTGGTCAGCGCGTGCAGCGCGACGACGCCGAGGGCGGTCGCCTCGGCGAGGGTCCAGCGCACCAGGTCGTCGCGCAGCCGTCCGCCGCGGCGCGGGGCGCGCCAGCCGAGCACGGCGGCGACGTCGTCCGGCCGGGCGCCGTGTCCGCCCGGCAGTTCGTCGAGGTAGTCGAGGATGCGGCGGCGGTCCTTCGGCGCGAGCGGCCGGCGCAGGTCTTCGGACAGCGGGTTGAGCAGCCGGTCCTTCTCGTCGCGGGCGCCGATGAGGCCCGGCAGCCGGGGCAGGTCCAGCCAGGCCTGGGCCAGGGTTGCCCAGCGCTGCCCGGGTGGGGAGGCCAGCCAGGTGTCGGACTGGATGGTGGGCACCCACTGGGGTTCCGAGCCCTCGCTGTTGGCGAGGAGGTTGGCCGCGACCGCGACCTCCACGAGCAGGCCCAGCTGGTTTTCGTCGATCTCGATGGCCTTGGCGGTGCGGCGCAGGTCGCGCACGCCGACGCCGCCGGAGCGCAGCACGTCCGGTGGTTCCTCGCCCCAGGCGGCGAGCAGCTCTTCGACGTGCCGCAGCAGCTCCAGCGCCGCGCCGCCACCGGTGTTGTCCACATTGGACTGACCGGTGCCGGTCAGGTCCGGGATCGGCTCCTCGGGCTCCACCGGGCCCATCGGGTGGTCGCCGCGCACGGCCAACGCGAGCTGGCGCGGCAGCTCGACGGTCTCGGCATCGCGCCGCAGCAGCAGCCCCTTGGCGAGCAGCCGTTGCACCGGATTGGCCGCCTGCTCCAGCGGGACATGTCTGGCGGCGTCCTTGGTACGGCCGATCGGCGCGCCTTCGGCGAGCTTGCCGACCAGCCGCCGCTCCTCCTCGTCGAGGTCGGTCAGCGCGGCCTTCGCTGCCGCCTCGGTGAGGCGCTCGGCGGGGCGCCCGAGTCCGGCGGGGAAGGTCGGGAGCGCCTCCCGCGCCGCCGTGGACACCGATAGCTCGGCGTCCTCGCCCCAGGCCAGCGCGAGGTCACGCAGCTGCGTGACGGATCGGCGGACGCGTTCGACCGTGACGTCGCGGCCGAGCAGCCCGGCGACGGCGTCCAACGGCACCGGGACGACGTCGGCGTCGAGCAGCACCAGCGCCTCGAGCGTGGCGTGGGCGAAGGAATCGAGGTCCTCGCAGGCCCGTGCGACGGACGAGCGCACTCCGACGCGTGTCGCCAGCACCGAGTTGTCGGCCGGCGGTGGGGTCGCGAGATCGGGCCGCGCGCGCAGCAGGGCGACGAGCTGTTCGTCGCTGCGTGCCCGGAGCCAATCCGCCAGTGATGACATCCTCTCCACGATACTCAGCGGCTGCGCTGCGCCGACGTTCTCCGTCGCCGCCTGGTGAGATGCATCGCACCGGACCGAGGTCCGCGCGCCGGTCCTAGTGCCGCGGCTACGAACCTTGATCGGCCTATTGATCATCACGCAGCCACCCGCCATCCGGGCCGTACGGGAGAGGTGTCGATTTCGCGCGAAATCGCCACCTGGCACGCGTGGGGAGCGGCGATTTCGCGCGAAATCGGCAGCACCCTCAACACCCGATCAACGTTGCTTGACGCGGCACTAGTTGCGCTGCGCACCCTTGGGTGAGGTCCGGGCCCGGATCCGGCAAACTGGAAGTGCACCGTAGCCGGAATGCACAGGAGGAACGACGTGGCCGGCAAGACCAAAAAGGACCGCATTGACCCGTCTTGGCCGAAGGTCTCGGACGGCGATCACCCGGTGAGCGAGTTCCTGGCCGACAAGCAGGGCGCGTTGTCGCCGTTCGGGGACACCGCTTTCCCGCTCGGGCAGGACGCCGTTTCCTACGTCCACCCGGTCACCCGAATCAACAAGTGACCCTCCTGTCAAGGGGAACCGGTCGGTAACGGGACCGGACGTCGCTCACAGTCGGGAAAGTTTTAGGCTTTTTCGTGCTGGGTGAAGTTCTGGTCGCTTAGCCGGCCCGAAGGGCTTGCATCCCGGATGGGCGATCTGCCTCCGGCGGCCCGCGGGCCGCCGGAGGACCGCACCCACCAAGTCCATAGCCGATCAGCTCGACAGGGGTGTGCCATGCCGGTTCCAGGTCCGGGTTATTCGATCACCGTTCGCGTCGAGGCCCCGCCGTCGACGACCGCTGCGGGTGACCTGACGAGCGCGGTCGGTCGCGCGGGCGGCGTCATCACGGCGTTCGACGTCGTCGAGTCGCACGCCGACCGCATCGTCGTCGACATCACCTGCAACGCGCTGTCGGCCGACCACGCCAACGACCTCGCCGAGGTCCTCGGTGCCCTGCCCGGCGTCCGGGTGCGCAAGATCTCCGACCGGACCTTCCTGGTACACCTCGGCGGCAAGATCGAGGTCAACTCGCGGGTCGCGCTCAACAACCGCGACGACCTCTCCCGCGCGTACACCCCCGGCGTGGCCCGTGTGTGCACCGCGATCGCGGACAACCCCGAGGACGCCCGCCGGCTGACCATCAAGCGCAACGCGGTCGCGGTGGTCACCGACGGTTCCGCCGTGCTCGGGCTGGGCAACATCGGCCCGGCGGCCGCGCTGCCGGTCATGGAGGGCAAGGCCGCGCTGTTCAAGAAGTTCGCCGGCGTCAACGCCTGGCCGGTCTGCCTGGACACCCAGGACACCGAGGAGATCATCCGCGCCGTCGAGCTGATGGCCCCGGTCTACGGCGGCATCAACCTGGAGGACATCGCCGCCCCGCGTTGCTTCGAGATCGAGGCCCGGCTGCGGGAGAAGCTGAACATCCCCGTCTTCCACGACGACCAGCACGGCACTGCGATCGTGGTGCTGGGCGCGCTGCGCAACGCGCTGCGCGTGGTGAACAAGGACATCACCGACTGCCGCATCGTGGTGTGCGGCGTCGGCGCCGCCGGTTCGGCCATCATCCGCCTGCTGCAGCACAAGAAACCGGCCGACATCATCGCCGTCGACATCGACGGCATCGTCCACGCCGGTCGCGGCGACAGCGACCCGAACCTGCAGTCCATCGCGGCGTCCACCAACAAGGACGGCCGCGGCGGCACGCTGTCCGACGCGGTGCGCGAGGCGGACGTGTTCATCGGCGTGTCCGCGCCGAACCTGCTCAGCGCGGACGACGTGGCGTCCATGAACTCCGACGCGATCGTGTTCGCGCTGGCCAACCCCGACCCGGAGATCGACCCGCTGGAGGCGCAGAAGCACGCCACCATCGTGGCGACCGGCCGCAGCGACTACCCGAACCAGATCAACAACGTGCTGGCCTTCCCGGGCGTGTTCCGCGGTCTGCTGGACGCGCACGCGCACAAGATCACCGACGAGATGATGCTGGCGGCGTCGAACGCGATCGCCGACGTCGCGGACGGGGAGCGGATCAACGCGTCGTTCATCGTGCCGAGCGTGTTCGACTCGGCGGTGGCCCCGGCGGTCGCGGAGGCGGTGAAGAAGGCCGCGATCGCGTCGAAGGAAGACGACCCGGCCCCGCAGGGCGGCTCTTCCCTGCCCTGGTCCATGGCCGAGGACATCGAGTACTGATCGAACGGGGCCGTGAGCTTGTTGGGCAGCTGTGACGACAAGACTCACGGCCCCGTGAACAGCTCGAACGCGCAGTCCGGGAAGCCGTGCCGCGGTGATTTCCGCAATCCCCGGCAGGTCTAGGCTCGGGGCATGGCGCAGGACGAGCTCACGCATGTCGACGAGGCGGGCGCGGCTCGCATGGTCGACGTCTCCGGAAAGCAGCCCACCGCCCGCACCGCTGTCGCGAGCGGCGTGGTGCGCACGACTGCCGAGGTGATCGCCCTGCTGCGCCGCGACGGGCTGCCGAAGGGCGACGCGATCGCCACCGCCCGGATCGCCGGGATCATGGCCGCGAAGCGGACCCCGGACCTGATCCCGCTGTGCCACCCGATCGCGATCTCCGGCGCCAAGGTTGAACTCGTGCTCGGCGAGGCCGAGGTGCGGATCACCGCGACGGTGAAGACCACCGACCGCACCGGCGTCGAGATGGAGGCGCTGACCGCGGTCGCCGGGGCGGGGCTGACGCTGCACGACATGATCAAGGCCGTCGACCCGGCCGCCGTGCTCGACGCCGTCCAGGTGGAGCGCAAGGAGGGCGGCAAGACCGGCACCTGGAACCGCGACGCCTGATCCAGGGGTCCGCGATTTCCATTGAGCGTTCTCCAGTTTCTTCTTGCGTTGCGGCGCGGGTAGCGGAACCTCAGCGGTCTTATCGGCTGTGGGACCCCAGACTTGGGTATGACCAATAAGCGGCGTCCAGGCTGTCCTCGCGAGAAGACCGCTGAGAACCCGCGGCGGTGCCGGTTGCGAGGGTGGGCCTTGCGTCTCCGGCGCATGCTCGCGTCGTAAGACTCCAAGCGTCGCGGCGCCGGATCGGCCAGCATGAAAAAGGTTCATGGAAGTCGAAGGTCTGATTTCCACTTTGAAATTGCGGGAACGGCACCGGTGCCGCGTGCCGCGGAGCGGGCGGGGTTGAGGCCGTATCGGTAGGTCACGGAGGATGGCCCCTGCGGCGGCCGATCGGACGGGGCATGAAACACACAGGAGGTCTCCATGACGAGGACAGCGCGAGTGATCGCCGCGTCCAACCGCGCCGCGGCCGGCGTTTACCCCGACCGCACCGGTCCGGTGATCGTCGAATGGCTGCGCGGGCGCGGCTACGAGACCCCTGCCCCCGTCGTGGTGCCCGACGGAGACCCGGTGGGGGAGGAGCTGCGCCGCGCGGTCGCCGACGGCGCGGACGTCGTGATCACCACCGGCGGCACCGGCATCAGCCCGACCGACCGCACGCCCGAGGTCACGGCGGCGGTGCTCGACTACCCGATCCCGGGGCTGGCCGAGGCGATCCGCTCGGCAGGCCTGCCGGAGGTCCCGACGGCGGTGCTTTCCCGTGGGCTGGCCGGGGTCAGCGGCCGGACGTTGATCGTGAACCTGCCGGGCTCGCGCGGCGGCGTCAAGGACGGGCTCGGCGTGCTGGACGGAGTCCTGGAGCACGCCGTCGACCAGCTGCACGGCGGCGATCACGCGGTGCCGAACCGCGTGGTCGCGGCGGTCCTGCGGGCCGACGTGACCGAGAAGGTGATCGACGTCGAGGGCCTTGCCCGCTCGGTGGAGCACAGTGCGGCAGGCGCGGTGGTGACCTTCGGCGGGGTGGTCCGCGACCACGACGGCGGGCGCGGCGTACGCGAGCTCGAATACGCCGGGCATCCCAGCGCGTCCGATGTGATCGCCGAGGTGGCGCAGGACATCGCGGCGCGCTTCGAGGGGGTGCGCGCCATCGCGGTGTCGCACCGCATCGGCCTGCTCAAGATCGGCGATGTGGCGCTCGGGTGCGCGGTGGCGGCGGAACACCGCAAGCAGGCGTTCAGCGCCTGTTCGGAGCTGGTCGACGAGGTCAAGCGGCGCCTGCCGATCTGGAAGCGCCAGGTCTTCGACGACAACACCGAAGAATGGGTCAACTGCCCTTGATCCTGCTGTAGGCATTCACTTCGATAGCCGACAGGCCCAGTGAGTGCAGCGCCGCTGCGCCGCGCTGATCGATCGCGGTCAGCGCGGCGGGAATCAACGCGGCGGGACGGCGAAACCAACGCGTCCATCAAGCGAGCCAGCGGACCAAGCGCTGCGAGGCGCTCGAGCGCGGACTGCTCGGCGAGCCGTGCGGTGCGCCAAGACCGATCAGGAATCAAGAAGCGCCGGTCACCGGGCCGCACCTACCGTTCCTGCCATGACCTCCATCGACACGATCACCTCCGAGGTGGCCGGCCCTGCGGCCGCCGAATGCTCCCGCAGAACCACCTCAGTGGAAGCCCTGGCCTGATGTGCCACTACCGCCCGCCGGAAGTGGTCGCCGCGCTCGCCCGGGACAGCGCCGTGTGCCCAGCCGAAGCGCCCGCCGGTCGGCGACCTGACGTTGACGGCACCACCTTTCCACCTGCCGAAGAACACCTGGTCAGCACGAGAAGCCGGGTTGAGGTCCCGCACACCACGATCCTCGAGGGGAATCCGCTATGAGCCGTACCAAGACCACCGCCTACGAAGGATTCACGGCCGAGGAGCGGGCCGCGATGAAGGAGCACGCCCAAGAGGTGAAGAAGGAAGCGCGCCGCAGTTCGCGCGCGGACAAAGCGGCAGAGGCGGTGCGGGACGTGGTCGCGAAGATCGCCGAGATGCCCGACTCCGACCGGGTCATGGCCGAGCGCGTGCACGCCATCGTCACGGCCAACGCTCCGATGCTCGCGCCGAAGCTCTGGTACGGGATGCCCGCCTACGCGTTGGACGGCAAAGTCGTCTGCTTCTTTCAGGGCGCGGACAAGTTCAAGGCGCGTTACGCGACGCTCGGGTTCAACGACCAGGCGAAGCTGGACGAGGGCGCGATGTGGGCGACGAGCTTCGCCCTGATCGAGGTGACGCCCGAGGTGGAGGCGCGCATCGGCGCCCTCGTGCGGCAGGCGGTGAGCTGAGCCGAGCCCACTGAACGGTCCCTAGGATTCCCGGGGGACAGGCGGGGTCTGATGTTCCGCCGCCCGCATCGCGGACGAGCGAGGAACCCCGGGAATGCCGGAACCCCCGCCGCCGGGGGTTTGCGGTGGGGGTTCCGAGAGGCGCGGAGCACGTGCCGTGTCGGGGGGTACGACACGTACTCCTCGCCGACCGGACCGGCCGGTCGACCAGATCATTTGATGTCGAGCCGCTGACCGGGGAAGATCAGGTCCGGGTCGCTGATGATGCTCGAGTTGCGCTGGGCGATTTCCTGGAAGGCGACGCCGAACTTCTCGCCGATCTCGCTCAGGGTGTCGCCGATCTGGACCGTGTAGTCCGCGCCGCTGGTCTTAACCGCCGGCTTGGGCGTGGTCGTCTGAGGCTTGACCTTGGTCTCGGTCTGCTTCGGCGCGGTGGTCTTGGCGGGCGTGGTGGTCTTGACGCTGACCTGGGTACCGCCGGTGGTCCAGTTGAGCTTGGCGGTGCAGCCGGGCCACGCGTTGGGGCCCTGCGCGGCGAGGACCTTCTCGGCGACGGCGATCTGCTGCTCGCGGGTCGCCTGGTGGGCGCTGCCGGCGTACTGTGTGCCGCCGAAGGCCACCCAGGTCGACGAGCTGAACTGGAGCCCGCCGTAGTAGCCGTTGCCGGTGTTGATGCTCCAGTTGCCGCTGCTCTCGCACTGGGCAAGCTTGTCCCAGTTCGGGGCGTACGCCGCGTTGGCGGGGGCTGCGATCGCGATCGGGGTGGCGACCACAGCGCCGGCGACGGCGACGCGCGCGATGGTGCGGCTGGTATTGGAAGGCCTGCGGTGCTTGCCTTGGTAGCGAGCCATGTTTCCTCTCTCCTGCCGCGCCTGCGAGGTGAGCTGTCGGGTTCGGGCTGAGAGGCAGCCCGGCCGGTTCGGGGAACCGGCTTCACCCCTAGGGCTTCGGGGAGCCCGGGTGTTGGGTCCCCCGCCCCTGTCCGGTGTTCTTCGTTTCGGGGTCTGGAAGCCCGCCGGACAGGGCTCGGCGCTGCGGGCTTCCGCTCCTTGCTGATCGGTTCGGGGCCGACCGAGGAGCGACACTACGTAACCAACGCGGAGATCGGAAACCTGAGATCATGTGACGCTGATCACAGTAACAGCGGGGGTAGGTGCTTCGATCCGGGGTATTTGTGCTGATCAGGACGTTGTTATCAAGTCGTTTCCGGGCCGATATCGATCACCGACAGTGAGTCATGGGTCACCTCGTTACTTCCTCCGAGCAACGCTCGTCGCGGTGGTTCACCGCGCCGTCGACTCCTCTTCACTCTCGCCCGGGCGTGCCGGGACACCGCCGAGACGATCACGAAGAGGGTTCGCATCAGTGCGCAGAGTAGCGATCTATGTCGCTATATCAGGGGCCGTTAAGGCTGCCGAAGGACGCGGCTCGCGAATCAAGATCGACATGGTCTGGAGCGATATCAAAATGTCACCCGAGTGAGCGTGTACGACACGCCGGCGCATGTTGTATTCGCGTGCGCGCGCACGCCCGCGCGCGCAGTAATTCAGCGTCGGTCCGGAAGGGCCAAGAGGGTGCGGTTCAGCCGCCCGCGAACGGCGGGAGGACGTCCAGCGTCGCGTCGTCGGAGACCTCGACGGTGCGGTCCCGGACGGCGACGCCGTCGAGCAGGAAGCTGCACGCCGGCAGCACCTTCGACAGCTTCTCGTCGTGCAGGTTCAGCGCGGCGGCGATGACGTCCGCAGCGGTCACCGCGGCACCGTCCGGCCGCGCGACGCGCACCGTCTCCTCCTGGACTCCGGCGGCCGCGCGGGCGCCCGCGAAGTACCTCACCTGCACCGCGACGATCCTGGCCTGGTCCGGCAGCGCCGTCATCCGCTCAACCCCCGATAGCGCTCATCGGCCGGGCCGGCTGGGCGAACTCGCCCGAGTCCATGCCGTGCCCCGCGGCTTTCGCCCACATCGTCTCCTGCCACAACCGGATCAGTTCGGTGTCGTCCGCCCCGGCGCGCATCGGCCCGCGCAGGTCCGTCTCGGTCGTCGAGAACAGGCACGAGCGCAACTGGCCGTCGGCGGTCAGCCGGGTGCGGTCGCACGCCGAGCAGAACGGCCTGGTCACCGAGGCGATCACGCCGACCGTGGCTGGCCCGCCGTCGACCAGCCAGCGCTCAGCGGGGGCGGAGCCCCGCTCGGCGACGTCCGGGGTGAGGTCGAACTCGGCGCTGAGCCGGTCCAGGATCTCCTCGGCGGTGATCATCTGCTCGCGGTCCCAGTCGTGCTGGGCGTCCAGCGGCATCTGCTCGATGAACCGCAGCTGGTAGCCGCGCTCGATGCAGAACCGCAGCAGGTCGCAGGTCTCGTGGTCGTTGATCCCGCGCATCAGCACCGCGTTGACCTTGACCGGTTCCAGCCGCATCGTCTTCGCCGCCGCGAGCCCGGCGAGCACGTCGTCGAGGCGGTCGCGGCGGGCGAGTCGCTTGAACACGTCGCGGTCGAGGGTGTCCAGCGAGACGTTGACCCGGTTCAGCCCGGCGCGCACCAGCGGTTCGGCGTAGCCGCCGAGGTTGATCCCGTTGGTGGTCAGCGATGTTGTCGGGTGGCCGGGCAGGGCAGCGGTCGCCGCGATGATGTCCACCAGGTCCTGCCGCAGCAGCGGTTCGCCACCGGTGAAGCGCACCGTATTGACGCCGAGTTCCTCGACGGCGATGCGGATCAGCCGGTTCATCTCGTCGGTGTCGAGCAACTCCGCGCGCTTCAACCACGGCAGGCCCTCGGCGGGCATGCAGTAGGTGCAGCGCAGGTTGCACTTGTCGATCAGGGAGACGCGCAAATCGGTGGCCACGCGACCGAACCGGTCCACCAGTTGCGGCGTGTCCGGACGTGCGGACGTATCGGTCGTGCGGCGCACGAGCGGGATTCCCAGGTCCACCGCGGTCACACCACGACCCTAGCGCGTAGCGGCGGGGTATTTCGATCGCGCGAGCGGTTTTGTGCGGACCCGCCTGGGAGTTCGACGGGGGCGCAGGAAGGCACAAACCCGTTGCGGGATCCTGATCGGCGGGCATATTCCCTGGTTTTTCCCGCATCTGCGGAAGTATTGTTCCGGCTGTGCCGCACTATCGGATTTCAGAGGCCGCCGGGCTGCTCGGTGTCAGCGACGACACGGTGCGCCGGTGGATCGAGGGCGGGCAGCTGCCCTCGGATCGGGACTCCGCCGGTCGGCGCACCGTCGACGGCGCCGCGCTCGCCGAGTTCGCCCGAGCCCAGGCGCGCTCGACGCCGGATCCCTCCGGCATCGGCCGGTCGGCGCGGAACCGGTTCGTCGGGCTGGTCACCGAGGTGGTCTCGGACCGGGTCATGTCACAGGTGGAGATCCAGTGCGGCCCGCACCGGATCGTCTCGCTGATGAGCACCGAGGCGGTGCACGAGCTCGGGCTGGTGCCCGGGGCGCTGGCGGTTGCCGTGGTCAAGTCGACCAACGTCGTGGTGGAAACACCGGGAGAGGGATGATGGCGAAGCTCAGGATGATCGTCGGTGCGCTGGTTGCGCTCGTGCTGCTGGCCGGGTGCGGGCAGGCCGGGCAGCAGTCCCAGCCGCAGCGCACGGTGACAGTGCTCGCGGCGGCGTCCCTCACCGAGTCCTTCGACGATCTCGGCACGCGGTTCACGCGGCAGCACCCCGACGTGCGGGTGCAGTTCGACTACCAGGGCTCGTCGACGCTGGCCGAGCAGATCAAGCAGGGCCGCGCCGCGGACGTCTTCGCCTCGGCGGACACGAAGAACATGGACAAGGTGCGCGACCTGGTCGGCCAGCCGGAGACGTTCGCGACGAACCAGCTGACGATCGTGGTCCCGCCGGGCAACCCGGCCCACATCGCCTCGCTCGCCGATCTCGCCGCGCCCGGCCGGACCGTCGTGGTCTGCGCGCCGCAGGTGCCGTGCGGCTCGGCCACGCAGAAGGTGGCGCAGGCTTCCGGCGTGCAGCTGACGCCGGCCAGCGAGGAGAACGACGTGAAGTCGGTGCTGCAGAAGGTCGTTGCGGGGGAGGCGGATGCCGGGCTCGTGTACGTCACCGACGCGAAGGCGGCCGGGGCCCAGGTGCAGGCGGTTGACTTCCCGGAGACGCAGCAGGCGGTCAACACCTATCCGATCGCGACGATCGGGGCCGCGCCGGAGAAGCAGCTGGCCGCGGAGTTCATGGCGTTCGTGCGAGGTCCGGTCGGCCGCGAGGTCCTCGGTCAGCACGGTTTCGGCACCCCGTGACCAGGCGATCACCGCAATTTCAATGGAAATCGGACCTTCGATTTCCATTGAAATTGCGGACGACCCAGGTGCCGGTGGTGCTTTGGGTGCCCGCGGCGCTCGCGCTGGCGCTCGTGGTCCTGCCGGTCCTGGGGCTGCTGACCCGCGTCGACCCGGCACGCCTGCCGGCGCTGCTGCTCAGCCCCGCCGCGCTCGACGCCCTGTGGCTGTCGGTGATCACCGGGCTGATCTCGACCGGGCTGTCCCTCGTGCTGGGCGGACCGCTGGCGCTGGTGCTGGCGCGGTCCCGGATGCGCGGACTGCGCATGGTGCGAGCTTTCGTGCTGCTACCGCTGGTGCTTCCACCGGTCGTCGGCGGCCTCGCGCTGCTTTACCTGCTGGGGCGCACCGGCCCGCTCGGGCAGCTGCTCGAAACCGTGGGCATTCGCCTGCCGTACACGACGGCGGCCGTGGTGCTGGCGCAGACGTTCGTCGCGATGCCTTTCCTCGTGATCGGCCTGGAAGGCGCGCTGCGGACCGCGGGCGGGCGCTACGAACAGGTCGCCGCGACGCTCGGCGCCGGGCCCTGGTTGACGTTCCGGCGGGTCACCGTGCCGCTGCTGTTGCCCGCGCTCGGGTCGAGCTTGGTGCTGACCTTCGCGCGGGCGTTGGGGGAGTTCGGCGCGACGATCACCTTCGCAGGTAGTTTGCAGGGCACCACCCGGACCCTGCCGCTGGCCATCTACAACACGGCCCAGTCCGATGTGGACGCTGCGGTGGCAATGTCGTTGCTGCTGGTGGTGGTCGCGCTGCTGGTCATCGTGGTGGCCCGGCCCAAGGCGGTGGAAGGACGGCTGTGAGCGGATTGCGGGCCGACATCGAGTTCCGGCGCGCCGGTTTCACGCTGCGCGCGAAGTTCGAGGTGGCGCCGGGCGAGGTCCTCGCCGTGCTCGGGCCGAACGGGGCGGGCAAGTCCACGCTGCTGTCCGTGCTGGCAGGGCAGCTGGTGCCGAATCGCGGGCGGGTCGAACTGGACGGCGCGTCGTGGCTGGACACCGAGCGCGGGATCAACGTGCCGACGCACCGCCGTGGCGTCGGGCTGCTCGCGCAGAACGCCCTGCTGTTCCCGAACCTGACGGCCCTGGAGAACGTCGCCTTCGGCCCGCGCGCGGCCGGCGTCCGCAAGGCGGAGGCCCGGGAACTCGCCGGTCGCTGGCTGTCCGGAGTGGACGTTTCGGGACTGGCTGCGCGCAAGCCCGGGCAGCTGTCGGGCGGTCAGGCGCAGCGCGTGGCGCTGGCCCGGGCGCTGGCGGCCAACCCGCAGCTGCTGCTGCTCGACGAGCCGCTGGCGGCGCTCGACGTCGACGCGGCCCCAGCCATGCGCGGGCTGCTGCACCAAGTGCTGCGCCGGCAGGAGAAACCGACCGTGTTGGTCACCCACGACGTGCTGGACGCGGTCGTGCTGGCCGACCGGCTGCTTGTGCTGCTCGACGGCTGCATCGTCGAGCAGGGCCCGACCCGCGAGGTGCTGGCCCGGCCGAAGGAGGCCTTCACGGCGCGGGTGGCCGGGCTCAACCTGGTGCCCGGGGTGGCCGCGGCGGACGGTATCGCGTTCGGGGACGGCGCGATCAGCGGCCGGATCGTCGAGGAGCTGGAGCAGGGCGAATCCGCCGCTGCGGTGTTCTCGCCGTCGGCCGTCGCGGTGCACCGCGAGCGGCCCCACGGCAGCCCGCGCAACGCGATCCCGGTGCGGTTGGCGGCGCTCGAACCGCGCGGCGACGTCGTGCGGGTGCGCGGCGTGGCGCGGAACTGCTCGCTGGCCGCCGACGTGACCCCAGCGGCCGTCGCCGATCTGCGGCTCATTCCGGACGACGAGGTCTGGTTTGTGGTGAAGGCCGCCGAAGTAGCCATCCACCCCACCTCCGGTGGATCATCGGGGGCGTGACTGAGCCATCCCCCTGGACGTACCTGATGGACATGGACGGCGTGCTCGTGCACGAGGAGCACATGGTGCCGGGCGCGGACGCCTTCCTGGCGGCCCTGCACAACAACGACATCCCGTTCATGGTCTTCACCAACAACTCGATCTACACCCCGCGTGACCTGCGCGCCCGCCTGCAGCGCACCGGGCTCGACGTCCCCGAGGGTGCGATCTGGACCTCCGCGCTGGCGACCGCGCAGTTCCTGGAGAAGCAGCGGCCCGGCGGCTCGGCCTACGTGGTCGGCGAGTCGGGGCTGACCACGGCGCTGCACAACATCGGCTACGTGCTGACCGACCGCGATCCGGACTACGTCATCCTCGGCGAGACCCGCACCTACAGCTTCGAGGCGATCACCAAGGCGATCCGGCTGGTCGAGGCGGGTTCGCGGTTCATCGCCACCAACCCCGACGAGAAGGGGCCGAGCCGGGAGGGCACGCTGCCCGCCACCGGCGCCGTCGCCGCGCTGATCGAGCGGGTGACCGGCCGCGCGCCCTACTACGTGGGCAAGCCGAACCCGCTGATGATGCGGTCCGCGCTCCGCCACCTGGGCGTGCATTCGGAGAACACCCTGATGATCGGGGACCGGATGGACACCGACGTCCGCTCTGGGCTGGAGTCGGGTCTGCAGACGATCCTGGTGCTGTCCGGGATCTCCACCGAGAACACCGCGGAGCTGTTTCCGTACCGGCCGACGAAGGTGGTCAACTCGATTGCCGACCTCACCGGCCACGTCCTCGACCCGTTCAAGGCCTGAGGCGGCGGGCACCCGTGGCCGGGCGGGCGCGGGTGCCCGGTGCTTTCAGGACGGTGAAGCGGGTTTCGGCAGGTCGATCGCGCTGGTGACCTGGTTCGGGTCCTCGGCCAGGCGTTCGGCGGCGTCGCGCACGGGCTCCGCGCGGCGGCTCGGTGAGCCGGAACAGCGGCGCTGCGATCCGGTGGTCGGTGGTACGCCGGTGCTCCGGAGGTCACCGGACGCGCATGAACGCGTACGGATCGTCGGCGTCGACGATGCGCTTGCCCAGCGGCATCAGCGAGACGGGTACGAGCTTGAAGTTCGCGATGCCCAGCGGGATGCCGATGATCGTGACGCAGAGGGCGAGGCCGGTGAAGATGTGCCCGAGCGCCAGCCACCAGCCGGCCAGCACCAGCCAGATGATGTTGCCGATGGCGGCGAACGCGCCCGAGGCCGGCTCGTCCACCAGCCGCCGGCCGAACGGCCACAGCGCGAAGTTGGCCATCCGGAAGGACGCGATGGCGAACGGGATGCCGATGATCGTGATCGCCAGCAGGACTCCGGCGAACGCGTAGCCCACCGCCATCCAGAACCCGCACAGCACCAACCAGATGATGTTCAGCAACAACCGCATGCCTATACGGTGCCAGCCCGGCGCCCGCCCCGCCGACCCCGCTACCCGCACCGCCACGCAGGACGAGTTTGGAAACAGCTCCGATAGGCAACCCAACGTGCTCATGGGTCCTGACCAGGTGGAACGGTGTGGTTCAGGCTTCAGGCGAGGAGTTCGCCGCGGAGGACCGTGACGGCCCGGCCGCGGAGCCCGACGCGGTGCCCGCGCAGGGCCATCTGGACGATGCCGCCGCGCCGGGACGCCTGCTCGCCGACGAACATCGTGTCGTGCTCGTCGCGCCCGAGCTGCACCGCCCACCAGTTCGCCAGCAGGCAGTGCGCCGAACCGGTCACCGGGTCCTCCGGGATGCCGACCTGCGGGGCGAACACGCGGCTGACGAAGTCGATGCCGGGCCGGTCGGCGGGCGCGGTGACGATCACCCCGCCCGACGGGATTTCCGCCAACGCCTCGAAATCCGGCCGCACCGCCCGGACTTCGGCGGCGGACGCGGCGAGCGCGAGCACCTTGGTCTCGCCCTGCGCGGCCTCTTCGATGGTGATGCCGGGCAGCCCAGCGGCCAGCGCCCCGGGCGGCTCCACCGGCTCGGCGCGGTCGACGGGGAAGTCCATCTCGATCCAGCCGTCGGCCTGCGCGGTGCAGGTGAGCACCCCGCTGCGGGTGTCGAAGCGCTGGTCGCCGCCGAGCACGTGCGCGGTGGCGAGGGTGGCGTGCCCGCACAGCGGTACCTCGGCGGTGGGGGTGAACCAGCGCAGTGGTTTCGGCTCGTCGCCCGGGCCGCCGACCACGACGAACGCGGTCTCGGAGTGCTGCAGCTCGGCGGCGACCGATCGCATCCACTCGACCTCGGCAGGGGCGTCCAACAGCACGACCCCGGCGGGGTTTCCGGAGAACGCGCTGCCGGTGAAGGAGTCCACGACGAAGGCACGCACCCCCTGAACCCTATGCAACCGCAGGCGGCGTCGTCATCTCGCTTGCCCGGCCAAGGGAATCCCGACGGCGGGTCACCGCTAATCGTGGGTGAGCTTCGGCAGTAGCAGTAGCAGTAGCAGTAGCAGTAGCAGTAGCAGTAGCAGTAGCAGTAGCGGCGGCAGCAGCGGCGGCGTCGGTGGCGTGCGGGCGAACAGCTTCGTGCCCGATGTGTCCATCGTGGCAAGCTGGACGCAGTCGAAGGCGAGCTGGCCGACCCGCAGGTGGTCGGAGCACCCGGCGGTTGCTGCCGAACTCGGCGATGTCCTGATCTGCCACACCCTCGCCTGGCCGTCTGGATCCGCACGCGGTTCCTGCTAGCCGACGAGGCCGCCACCGCGAGCTCCTACCGGCACGCCGTGACCCAGGCGGCCGCTGACATCGCCGCCGAGATCGAGGCCGAAGCCGCTCGGACGCTGACCCGCCTCAACTCCCTCGGGCGCTGACCCGCCTCAACTCCCTCGGGCGCTGACCCGCCTCAACTCCTGAGCAGCTGCCGGGAAGTTGCAGGTTAAGGGTGCCTTCCGCCGGGCGAACCGGCCGCGCGGATTGGGGTTCACGCGACACTCGGCCGCTTGGCGCATAAGCGAGAAGTTGCGCTGCAGTCCGGGATCAGCCCTTGGCGTCGAGCTTGGCGAGTTCGGCGGCGTCTTCGGCGCCGAACTGGTCCTCCAGCTGCTCCGGGGAGGCGTCGACATCGATCTGGGCCAGCGGCACGCCGCGGGCGCTGGAGATCGCGCCGAGGCGGCGGGTCGCGCGGTCCGAGGCGTAGGCCGTGAGTTCATCCATGTCCAGCTCGAAGGGCAGCACCTCGGGCGCGTCCTCCGGCTTCCACTGGACCTGGGCGATAGCGTGCGGCAGCAGCCGGGCCATCTGGTCCTGCACGACGTCCCAGTTGCGCTCGTCGGCGGCGACGTGGCGGCGGCAGGTGAACGTGCCCCACGCCATGTGGCGGCGCTCGTCGTCGCCGATGCGCCGGATGACCTCCTGCATGCCGGGCAGGATGCGGCGGCTGACGCAGATCTTGTGCCAGGCGTAGTAGCCGGTCAGGGCCAGCGTGCCCTCCACGATGTGGTTGTAGGTGACCGACGCGCGCACCTGGTTCTCCGGGCTGGGGTCGTCGTGCAGCGCATGCAGCGACTCGGGCAGCGCACGGTAGAAGATCTCGCGGTAGCCGGGGTTCTCCTCGACGAGCCCGTGCAGGTCTTCGGTGAGTCCGATGGCGTCCAGCCACAGCCGGAACACCTGGGTGTGCTTGGCCTCTTCGAACACGAACTGCGTCAGGTACATCTCGTCGCCGAACCGACCCTCGGCGGCCATCGCGGCCACGAACGGCTGGAGGTCTTGGGTCACGGCCTCTTCGCCGGCGATGAACTGGGCGCAGAGGCTGGCCACGCTGCGTTGCTCGGCCTCGTTGAGCCGCTGCCAGTCCTCGGTGTCCTTGCTGAAGCCGATGTCGGCGGGGTTCCAGAACTTGGCGTTGCCCTTGTTGAAGAGGCGCAGCGGCAGCGAGTCCCAGTTCAGGCCGCTGGCCCGCAGGGAGTGGAAGCCTGCGCGATGGGCGGGGTGCGCGGTGGTGCTCGTCATTTGAACGACTCCAGCTCGCCGGAATGTGAGAAATATTACGACATGATTTTCGGTACTGCACAGTTCTGAATCAAGGTTTTGGGGGTCGGGCGGCGAGTCCGCTCGCACGTAGGGTGAGGCGCGTGGCAGAACAGCGCAGCGCCCTGACCGTCGGTTTCGACCTGGACATGACCCTGATCGACCCGCGCCCCGGCATGGTGCGCGCCATCGAAGCACTGAACGCGGAGTTCGCGTTGTCGCTGGACGGCGAGGCCTTCGCCGCGCACCTGGGGCCGCCGCTGGCCGACACGATGCGCGGATACGGCTTCGACGAGCCGATGGTTGAGCGGCTGGTGAACCACTTCCGCGAGATCTACCCGTCAGTGGTGGTCGGGGCGACCGAGCCGATGCCGGGCGCCGCGCTGGCGCTGGACGCGGTCCGCGAAGCCGGCGGGCGCACGCTGGTGATCACCGGGAAGTTCGAGCCGAACGCGGCCCTGCACCTCAAGGCGTTCGGCTGGGACGTCGACCTGCTCGCCGGCGACGTCTTCGCCGCGGCGAAGGGCGAGGTGCTGCGCGAGGAGGGCGCGACGATCTACGTCGGCGACCACCTCGGCGACATCGTCGGCGCGAAGACCGCGGGAGCGGTCGCCGTCGGCGTGGCCACCGGCCCCTACGGCGTCGACGAGCTGGTGGAAGCCGGTGCCGACGTCGCGCTGCGCGACCTCACGGAGTTCCCGGAGTGGCTCGCGCAGCACGCCTGATCGTGCTGGGGCGCCTGGCGGAGTACGGCGGCGATTTCGCGCGAAATCGCCGCTCCCCACGCGTGCCAGGTGGCGATTTCGCGCGAAATCGCCGACGCGGAACCCCTGTGTCGGGCGTGGTCCCGCTTGGCGGATTCAGCGCCTGCGGTTGCGGAAGATGGTTGCGACCACGCCGAAGATCAGGCCCGCCGGGCACAGCAGGGTGGCGAGGTTCAGCCAGATCGGCAGGTTCTGGTAGCCGGCGGCGGCCAGCCCGAAGATCATGACGATCGCCAGCAGGCCCAGCCCGAACAGGGCCATCGATACCGGGAGCACTGCGGACCTGGACGTTGCACTAGCCATGCTGAGCAGGGTATTCACGGACTGAGCCCGGTGCCGCAGCGGGCCTTGGTCAATAAGGCCGGGTGTTGTCGGATGGTTACGCGGTACGCTAGTCGTGACGCGTCCCGGCGCGCCCAACTGCGTGGCGTATTCGGGGCGCTTTCGTCGTGCCGGGGTCGTTCGGCCCCACTCGGCGGAGAAGACAAGGACGACCGAGGACCCGGAGACCGGGCCAGCGCATTCGACAGGGAACGGTGAGGACAGTGCCTACCGGCAGGGTCAAGTGGTTCGACGCGGAAAAAGGCTTCGGCTTCCTGACCCAGGACGGTGGGGAGGACGTTTATGTGCGATCCTCCGCGCTGCCGTCCGGCGTGGATGCACTCAAAAACGGCCAGCGCGTCGACTTCGACATGGCGCAGGGGCGCCGCGGTCCGCAGGCGCTCAAGGTTAAGCTGCTGGACCCGCTGCCGTCGGTGGCGGAGGCGCACCGCCGCTCCGCCGACGAACTGCACGGCATGGTCGAGGACATGATCAAGCTCCTGGAGCTGAAGATCCAGCCCGACCTGCGCCGCGGTCGCTACCCGGACCGCAAAATGGCCAAGCGCATCGGCGAGGTCGTGCGCGCGGTCGCCCGCGAGCTCGATCCGGGTAACTGACGAACGTCGCGGAGGCCGGGCGCATCGCGGTGCGCCCGGCTTCTTTATGCCTCGCGGCAGGGGCGGTGTGGTCGGTCGGCAGATCCGGCGAGGGCGCCCGGATTCCCAGATTCACCTGCGCGACAGCCAAGACCATCGCGCTCGCGGTGGCGCTCGGGATCTCGCTCGGCCCGGCCAATGCGCACGACGCGCCCGAGCCGACCGCGCCCGCCATCGACGAGTACCTGACCAACGCGCTGGAATCCACCGGCGTACCCGGATTCTCGGTCGTGGTCACCAAGGGCGACGGGGTCGTGCCGACGCTATGTGGAGGCCGCCCAAGAGGCGGGGCTGACCCGCGATGGCGGGGACGACCAGTTGACCGACGGGCTACTCGGCGAGGTGGTCGAGCGGGTCCGTCCGGTCCGCCCCAGCGGGCGCGGGGGCTCCTGGCAGGCTCTGGAGGCCCAGCGCGAACAGATCACCGAGTGGGTCGCCGCCGGGCTGTCGGTGGTCAAGGTCGGGGTGAAGCTGGAGCGGATCGGCGTGGTGGTGCCGTATCGGACGCTGCACCGGTTCTGCGTTGAGCGTTGCGGATTCGGCCGCACGGCAACGACAACGCGACTGGCCGATGGTGAGCCCGGCGCTGAGCTGCAGATCGACTTCGCCCGTATGGGGCTGGTCAACGACGCGGCGCGGGGCCGTCGTCGGGTCTGCCACGCACTGATCCTCACCGCCGTGTTCTCCCGGCACATGTTCGTGTGGTTGACCTTCTCCCAGACACTGGACGCGGTGATCTCGGGCTGTGAGGCCGCGTGGGCCTACTTCGGCGGGGTGTTCAAGGTCGTCATCCCGGACAACATGGCCGCGATCGTCGCCGACGCCGACCCGGTCAATCCGCGCTTCACCGCTGGGTGGCTGGACTACGCCCAGCATTGCGGCTTCGGAACAGACGCCACCCGTGTTCGCCATCCTCGTGACAAGCCGAGGGTCGAGCGGATGGTTCAGTACGTGCGCGGGAATTTCTTTGCGGGAGAGTCGTTTCTGGACCTGGCCGACGCCCAAACCCGCGCTCGATCGTGGTGTTCGACCACGGCCGGGCAACGCATGCACGGCACCATCCAGGCCCGCCCGCTGGAAGTGTTCACCGAGGCTGAGGCGCCGGCATTGCTCGCGTTGCCCGACAAGGCCTACGACGTCCCGATCTTCACGAAAGTCAAAGTGCACAAGGACTTCCACGTCGAGATAGCCAAGGCTCTCTACTCCGCCCCGTCGCAACTGGTGGGGCAGCGGCTGGAGGTGCGCGCGGACTCCGTGCTGGTCAAGCTGTTCCACCACGGCCGGCTGGTGAAAGTCCATCCTCGGCAGCGGCCCGGTGGGCGGTGGACCGATCCGGCCGACCTGCCCTCGCAGACCTCCGGCTACGCGATGCGCGATCTCGACTCGCTGGTGCGCGCCGCCCGCCGCCACGGCCACCACGTCGGCATCTACGCCGAACGGCTACTGCGGGTCGATCTGCCGTGGACCAGGATGCGGCAGGCCTACCGGTTGTTGGGCCTGGTGCGCCGCTACGGGCCCGGCCCGGTCGAGACGGCCTGCGCCAAGGCCCTGGAGGTTGACGTGGTGTCGGTGTCCAAGATCGCCTCGATGCTGGAAAAGGCCATCGAGACCACCCCGACGCTCAGTCCGCGCCAGGCGGCCGGAGGCCCGACCCGGTTCGCCCGTGACCCGTCCGAGTTCTCCAACCGGCGGCTGATCGTGCTGCGCGGCGGCCAGGACCCCGATCTCCCCGGCGTCGCCGGGGGTTGTGAACACGACAGCAGCGAACAGGACGGAGAACCCCAGTGACCACACCAAAAACCAACGGAAGGGCCACCTCCAAGGCGGCCCCGGCCGCGCCGGCGGTGATCGGCCCGGAACTCAAGCAGGCCCTGCGGACCCTCAAGCTCGGCCGGATGCTCGACACCCTTCCCGACCGGCTTTCCCTGGCCCGCCAACAACAATTCACCCACGTTGACTTCCTCGAACTCGTCCTGGCCGACGAGGTGGCACGGCGAGAGAACACCTCCGCCGGGCTGCGCGCCCGCGCCGCCGGTTTGGACCCGTCGATGCGCCTGGACACCTGGGAGGAGACCGGGGCGGTCCGCTACGACCGGCAGCTGTGGAACGAGCTGGTCAGCCTGCGGTTCCTCGACGGCCCGCACGGCGCCCTGGTCCTGGGAGCGGTGGGCGTTGGAAAGACGCACCTGGCCACCGCGCTCGGGCATATCGCCGTCCGCCGGCGCCGCTCGGTGCACATGGCGCGGGCGGACAAGCTGTTCAAGCGGCTCAAGGCCGCCCGACTGGACAACTCCCTGGACGCCGAGATCCGCAAGCTGGCCGCCGTTGAGCTGCTGATCATCGACGACTTCGCCCTCAAACGACTGGACGCTACCGAGACCACCGACTTCTACGAGCTCTGCGTCGAGCGCCACCAGAAGGCATCGACGGTGATCACCAGCAACCGGGACGCCAGCGAGTGGCTGGCCATGATGGATGACCCCCTGCTGGCGCAGTCCGCGGTCGACCGGCTGACCTCCACCTGCCACGAACTCGTCGTCGAAGGCGAGTCCTACCGGCAGCGCCAACGCCCCCGGGCCAGCGGCGGCGACCACGCCTGAGTTGACGATCAGGGCATCGACACCGATGCTCGATGACAGCCACGGGTGGTCCCTTGCTCTTGGCAACTCGGTGGTCCCATCACGTCGGCAAGCGACATGCGGGAACGCGAGGTGCCGGCGCTGGTCGGCGCGGGACTGTCCCATCAGGACGTCGCGCAGCGGCTGTTCCTGGCCGAAGGCAGCGTCAAGGCGCACGTCCGGACGATCCTGCAGCAGCCTGTCCGCGAACAACCGCGTCCAGGCCGCGATCACCGCCTACGAGGCCGGGCTGGTCGGCGGCTGAAGCCGGCCGTCACTCGTGGACGTTCAGGATCCAGGTGCCGCCGATGCCGAAGTCGACACCGCCGTCCGTGCCCTGGGTCAGCACCGCCGAGAACTGCTGGACCTCCACGTGCTCCAACCGGGTGCCGTCCGGCGGCACCTGCAGCGTGTAGGCGTGGCGCTCGTTGGGGCGGAAGACGGCGCTGCGGCCGTCCAGTTCCTGGCCGTTCGTGCCGCGGTAGATGAACACCACCTGCCACGGCGTGGCGGCGACCTCGCCGGGCACCGAGATCTGCAGCGGATCGTTGTCCGGCACGCGCAGGTCGCCGACGGTGTTCTCCGACGGCGTCTTGCAGTTCTGCCCCGTCGCGTCGCAGAGCTGGGCGGGGTTGACGGCCACCGAGTTCCCGTGCGAGTAGAAGGTGACCTGCGGTTCGCTGGGTGCGGCACAACCGGCGACGAGCGCGATGCCCGCCGCCGCCAGCAGCGGCTTCAGTCCACGATGCACGGTTCGAGCCTACGACTTGGCCCCTGGTCGTTCGGTGGCCGGTGCGGCCCGGCGGCGGATGCGGGGCAGCAGCGTGCCGCCGCGCCCGGCGACGATCGTCTGCGCCAGCATCAGCGCCAGCACGGCGGAGACGACGACGAACCCGATCCAGTAGTCCGGTGGCAGCAGGACGCCCAGCGCGCCGCCGAAGACCCAGCTGAGCTGCAAGATCGTCTCAGACCGGCCGAACGCCGAGGCCCGCGAGGCCTCTGGCATGTCGTGCTGAATCACCGCGTCCAGGCAGACCTTGGCCAGCGCGCTCACCGTCGCACCCACCAGGCCGACCACCACCGCGAGCGGCAGCCCGGCCAGCACGGCCGCGCACACGGCGACGGCCAGCGCGCTGCCCAGGCAGGCGATGATCACCCGGTCCGGCTTGCCGAAGTGCATCTTCGAACCCAGCCCGTTGCCGAGGAAGCTGCCGACCCCGGCCGCGCCGCCGACCAGGCCAAACAGCACGAGCTGCATGAACGGCTCGTGCTGGGTGCTCTGCTTGATCACGAACGCGGCGAACAGCGTCAGGAACCCGGTCAGCACCCGGATGCCGCCGTTGCCCCACAGCGCCACGACCACGTGCCCGCTCACCGGGACCTTCTTGGTCTGCTCCGGGTGCGCGCCGATCGACGTCGGGACCTCGCCTTCGGTGCTCTCCACCCAGCCGGGAATCCGCAGGCACAGCCACACGCCGCCGACGGCCATCGCGGCCATGAACCACAGCGCGCCCTCGGAACCCAGCATCCAGGCGAAGCCGGAGGCGATCGCGCCGAAGATCCCGCCCGCGGCCATGCCGAACGCGGTCAGCCGGGAGTTGGCCTTGGTCAGCGTGATCTGCGACGGCAGCACCCGCGGCGTCATCGCAGCCTTGAGCACGCCAAAGGACTTCGACAGCACCATGCAGCCCAGCGCCGCCGGGTACAGCAACCAGCTGTTGAAGTTCAGCGCCATCACGGCCGCGAGCAGCACCCGGACCGCGAACGACGCGGCGAGCGCGATGCGGCGGCCCTGCTGCAGCCGGTCCAGTGCCGGGCCGAACACTGGGGCGATCACCGCGAACGGAGCGACCGTGATCAGCAGGTAGAGCGCGACCTTGTCCTTGCTCTCGCCGGTGGCGGCGGAGAAGAAAAGCGTGTTGGCCAGCGCGACCGCCATCGCGGCGTCCACCGCGTAGTTGCCCATCACGGCGTAGGTGAACTTCGCGAGCCCGGACCGGTCGGCGCCGTCGGCGTGCGCGAGCGAGAAGAACATCCGCATCGCGCGTTGCGTCAGGTCCCGGCTGCGCCAAGCGGCAACACGGGTGACGGTCAGCTTCTGGGGCGGCGCGGTGCCGCGGGGTTTCTCCGGTTCGGGCTGTTCGGGGTCTTCCGCGCGGCCGGAGCGGTCTCCGGGCAGCGGCGGCAACCGCCGAGCACTGCTGCGCGGACGCTCGTAATCCGGATCCTCTTCCCACGGATACCGCCGATCGGACCGCTCGTCCCCCCGCGAACTCGCGCCGGAACCCCGCCGCTCGCCCCGGTCGGGCTCGCCCCTGCTCGACGCCTCGAACCGGTGCTCGGCGCGCTGCGCCGAGCCGTGCTCGGCCTCCCGGCCGCCTTCGGTATACCAACCGCGCTTGCGGCGCTGCCCGGCACCCCAGCCCGATCGGCCGCGCGAGGCGTCCGACCGCTGGTCATGGCGTCGCAAACCCATACCGTTCATCCTGCCTCACCCGCCTCCGACCGATCGGGTCTCCGCCGGATTTCGGCGGTCCCACGGTTAAAGAGGAAGGAACCCGCCCGCCAGATACACCCGGACACCATCGAGCGACATCAACACCCCGAAACCACCCCCGACCGGGTGGTCCAAAGCAACCCCGGAGCCCCGTGAGTATTTTTCGGGGTCATAGCACCCAAAAACGCTCACGGCCAGTGACCCGCAGATACAGCCTCGACGCCGTGCACTGGCGCAATTTCCATTGAACCGGACCTTTGACCTTCGATTTCAATGGAAATTGCGGCCACACAGCGGGACCCAGGTTCCTTCGCGGCAACCAAACTAACCCGAAATGACGCATCTTTACCCAGCACCGCGAATAGTTGCGCCCCCAAAAAAGCGCACGGGCACCTGAGCAGGCAGAACCTCAGGCCGGGGTCAGACGCCAGTAGCCGTAGGGGTTGAAGAAGATGTCCTCGTCGTCGTAGCGGTCGCACGCGTGCTGGTGTAGCAGCCAGCGCGGCGCGTCCTCGGCGAGCCGGAACCCCTCGCCGTCCTGGATCGCCGCCGCCCGCGTCTCGGTCAGCAGGTACCCCGCGAGGCCGTCGATCAGCTCCACCCACTCGCCGAGCCGGCTCTCGTCGAGCAGCCCCTCGGTCTCCAACTCCACGTCGGGGACCCCGAGCAGGTGCATGCCGCAGCTGTGCAGCACCTCGCCGCTGTGGATCGGCCGCTTCACCCAGGCCCGGCGGAGCGCGTCGGGCTGGGCGGCAGCTTCGGCCAGCGCCAGCCACGTCTCCCGACCGTGTGCGAGACCGCTGCTCTCGCTCTTGATGGCGGTAGCGCCCCAGCGCTCGAACAGCTCCGCGACCACCGCCAGCATCCGCTCGGAGATGTAGGGGGCGTGCTCCTGCCCGCCCTTCGCGAGCACGTAGGCGACCGAATCGTGCTCGGCGACCGCGTCCCAGTCGGCGTCGGTGAAGGTCAACCACGCCAGGCAGGCCTCGAACGCGTCAAGCATCCGCGGGTCGTGCTCCTGCATCGAGAACTCCCGGTCCAGCGAGAACTGCGGTCCGCCCACGGCGCCGACGACTCGCTCGATCGCGTCGAAATCCATGCCGGTACCGAGCACGCAGAGCACGTGCAGCGGCTCCACCAAGTCCTCTTGATCATCCATGCGCCGACCGTACTAATGATCACGTTGGTATGAAGCGAACTCGGAAAATCGACGGCCAGTACTTCCCGGTCAGCAGGAACTCGTCGGTGCCGGGCACGGCGGCGATGCCGTTGAGCACGTCGGTGCCCGCCCGCTGCCGGGGGCTCAGCAGCCCGGACGCGTCCACCACGGCGGTCACCTGCCCGTTCAACGGGTCGATGTGCAGGATCTCGTCGCTGCCCCACACGTTCGCCCAGACCTGCCCACCGACGCACTCCAGCTCGTTCAGCTCGTCGGCCGCGGACCCTCCGAGCCGCACGCCGACCCCGCCGATCGGCGCGAAGGTCACCGGGTCCCGGAAGGTCAACCGGTCGCTGCCGTCGCTCATCACCAGCCGCGCCCCGTCGAAGCACAGGCCCCAGCCCTCACCGGAGTACTCCACGCGGCGCAGCTCCGCCAGCGACTCCCGATCCCGCTCCAGCGCAACCCCTTCCTGCCAGGTGAGCTGCCAGATACGGTCACCGGTGACGGTGATGCCCTCACCGAAGAGGTCGGCCGGGAGCCGGGTCTCGCGGCGTACTTCGCCGGTGGCGAGGTCGGTGGCGCGCAGCAGCGACTCGCCGTGGAGGCCGGTCCCTTCGTAGAGGGTGCCGGCGACGAGTTCGAGGCCCTGAGTGAATGAGGAGTGGTCGTGCGGGAGCACGGAGATCACCTCCGCTCGAAGGTGTGGCAGGCTTCCCGAGTGCCCAACGCCCTGATCGGTTTGCTCGCGGTTGTCCTGGCCGTCGTGCTGCGCTGGTACCTGCGGTGCGCACGCCAGCAACCCCAGCCCGATGGTGAGCACCCAGCCGCACAGCACACGACGGGTCAGGAGGAGTCGCACCCCGAAAGCCTGACACGGCCGACGGCGGCGACGACCACGTACGGCACAATCGAGCATGTGACGCCTATGCCTGCTCCGATGACCAGCCCAGGCGCGGGTGCCCCGTTCGAGGATGCCGGGCCGCCTGCGCCCGTGCCGCCGAACCCGGAGCTCGCCGCCGCGGAGGACGTCGCCCGAGCTGCGGCGGAGGACGAGGCGCGGCCCGGGGACGACCCGATCGGTTCGCCGGTGCTGACCCTGGACACCGAGGTCTCCGCCCCGGTCGGGGCGCACGTCGGTGTCGAGCCGGAGGGCCCGCACGCGGTCACGCACTACTTCGAGTCGTACTACCCGGGCTACGTCGGGTGGCGCTGGGCGGTCACGGTCGCCAGCGTCGGACCAGGCGAACCGGTGACGGTCAGCGAAGTCGTGCTGCTGCCGGGTCCGGACGCGTTGACCGCGCCGGACTGGGTGCCGTGGAACCAGCGGGTGCGCCCGGGTGACCTCGGCGCGGGTGACCTGCTGCCGACCACCGCGGACGACCCGCGCCTGGCGCCCGGCTACCTGGCCAGCGACGACCCGGCGGTGGAGGAGGTCGTCCACGAGGTGGGCCTCGGCCGCAAGCGGGTGCTAAGCCTGGAGGGGCGGCTCGAGGCCGCCGACCGCTGGCACAACGGCGACTTCGGGCCGCGCTCCGAGATCGCCCGGTCCGCCCCGGGGGCCTGCGGTACCTGCGGTTTCTTCCTGAAGCTGGCGGGTTCGATGGGCGGTGCGTTCGGCGTCTGCGCCAACGAGCTCGCGCCCGCGGACGGCCGCGTGGTCAGCGTCGAGTTTGGTTGCGGCGCGCATTCCGAGGTCGAGGTGGACGCCTCGTCGACGGTTCCGGTGGCCGAGGTCGTCTACGACGACGCCACCCTGGACTTCGAGCCGCGCGGGTGAGCAGAGCGGACCCGTTCGGCGCGGCCGAGCTCCGGCAGGCCGTGCTGCAGTCCTGGGAGGCTTCGCCGACCAGGTTCCGCGAGGACGCCAACGCCGAGGAAGACCTCCGGCTCGGCGGTTACCGCGACCGGCTGCTGGTCGAGTTGGCCCAGAACGCGGCGGACGCGGCGGGCACCAGCGGTGTGCTGCGGGTCGAGTTCGTCGGCCGCGAGCTGCGGGTGGCCAATACGGGTGCGCCGCTGACCGTGGATGGCGTGGCGGGTCTGGCTTCGCTGCGCGCGTCGGCCAAGCGCGAGGGCGTGTCGGTCGGCCGGTTCGGCGTCGGGTTCGCCGCGGTGCTGGCGGTGTCCGACGAGCCGCGGATCGTGTCGACGTCCGGTGGTGTGGCGTTTTCCGCGGAGCGGACCAGGGAAGCGGTGGCGGAGCTGTCGGGCCGGGCCGAGGAGTTGGCGGCGCGCGAGGGCGTGGTGCCGATCCTGCGGCTGCCGTGGGCGGTCGCCGACGAGCCGCCGACGGGTTTCGACACCGAGGTGCGGCTGCCGCTGCGTCCCGAGGTGGACGCGGAGGCGCTGCTGGCGGCGTTGACCGACCAGGCCCCTGATCTGCTGATCTCGTTGCCCGGGTTGACCGAGATCCGGATCGGCGAGAAGACCTGGCGGCGCGACGACGAGGCCGATGACCGGTTCGTCGTGCGCGGCCCGGTGCGCAGCGATCGGTGGCTCGTGCACCGCGCAGCGGGCACGTTGAGCGAGGTGGCGCTGGCCGGTCTGGGCGTCGAGGCCCGGCATGCCACGCAGTGGCACGTGACCTGGGCGGTTCCGCTGGACGAGTACGGCATGCCGATCCCGCTGGCCGAGGACGTGCTGCACGCCCCGACCCCGACGGAAGAGCGGCTGTCGCTGCCCGCGCGGCTGCTGGCGAGCGTGCCGGTGGAGCCGGACCGCCGCCGGGTTGCGGCGTCGGCCGCCACGGACTCGGTGCTGACGTTCGCCGCCGAGTGCTATCCCACGCTGGTCGGCAAGATTGCCGCGGAGCACCGCACGGCGCTGGTGCCGCTGCCCGGCTTCCCGCTGTCCGATGTGGACGACAAGCTGCGACAGGGCGTGAACGACCGGCTGCGCGTCGCGGCGTGGCTGCCTGCCGCCAACGGGAAACTGTTGGCGCCGCTGGAATCCCGGGTCCTCGAATACGTCTCGCCGGAGCTCGTGGAGCTGCTGAAGGACGTGGTTCCCGGCCTGCTCACGGCGGATCTGGCCGATGCCCACCACCGCAGGTCGCTGCATGTGCTGGAGGTCCGGCGGCTCGCCGCGGCGGAGATCGTCGAAGCGGTCACGGGTCTGCAGCGCCCGCCGCACTGGTGGTACCGCCTCTACGACGCGCTGACCCCGATCGAAGGCGCGGATCCTGTGGCGCGCGAGGAGTTCTCCGCGCTGCCGGTGCCGCTGGCGGACGGTCGCACGGTCACCGGTGTGCGGGATGTCCTGCTGAGTCACCGGGATGCGGACCCAGACCCGGCGGCGCTCCTGTCCACACTGGACATTTCGGGTCTGCGCATCGCGCACCCCGAAGCGACGCACCCGCTGCTGGAGAAGCTCGGCGCGCACCCGGCCGGCCCGGCGGAGCTGCTCGACGCCCCGTCGCTGGAGGAGGCGGTGCGCAGCAGCGTCTCCGACGCGCGGTCCGGGGCGGACGTGCAGCCCTTGGCGGAGGCGGTGTTGCGGCTGGTCGCGAGCGCGCAGCCGCGCCACTGGCTGGGCGCGTTGGCGCTGCCCGACGCGGACGGTGACTTCCGCCGGGCGGACGAGCTCATGCTGCCCGATGCGGCGCTGCTGGACGTCCTCGACCCCGAGTACATCGGCGAGGACGCGCCGCTGGCGGTGCTGGACGAGGACTTCGCGGCCGACCGGCCGGCGGACCTGCTGCGGTCCATCGGCGTGCTGGACGGCTTCGCGGTGCACGTCGAGGAAGACCCGGTCGAAGCCGACGACGACTTCCCCGACTCGCACCACTGGTGGGCGGAGCAGGAAGCCGCGCAGCCCGAGAACTGGCCGCCCGCCAGGTTCATGGGCATCCGCGACCTCGACCTGGTCGCCGACGACGCCTGGCCGGCGGCGATCCGGCTGCTGGTGCGGAACCCGGACACGCTGCGGGCCCTGCGCGAACCGAACAGCTACTCGGCCTGGTGGATCGCGCGCTACGCGCTGATCGAAGGACACCCGCCCAAGCACTGGCGCCTTGCCGGGGCCGAAGAACTCGCGGGCCTGTACGACGCGGTGCCCGATGTCGGGCTCGACGACGAGCACCTGCGGATCGCGGGTGTGCGCGGCGAACTCGTCATCGAGGACGCCGATGATGCCGAAGACCTGCTGGAACGGCTCGGTGACCCGGACCGCGCGGTGCGCGCCGGAACGGCGTTGCGGGCGCACCAAGCGCTAACGGACGCGGTTGCGGGTGGCGTCGTGGATCCGGGCGAGTTCGACCCGCCGGAGATGGTGCGTTCGGTGTCGGGTGCGGTGGTCAGCACGGGGCGAGCGGTGGTGCTCGACGAGCCGTGGATGCTCGGCGTGCTGGAAGCGCCGCTGGTGATCGCGGGCGGCAGCCCGGACCAGTTCGACGCGGAGGCGCTGGCGGAACTCCTGGACCTGCCGCTGGCGTCCGAGGAGAACACGATGCAGGTGGTGGGTCCGGGCCGCCTCCAGCGCTGGCCGGAGGTGGCGCGAGTCCCGGCGGCCTGCGAACTCCTCGGAATCACGGTGCCAACGGGCGAGGTGACCCTCCACGACGTGCTGAAGGTCCGGTCCTCGGCCGGAGAGCAGCGCGTCCACTGGTGGGTCGAGAGCACGGGAAAGGTCCACGCGGAGCGAACCCCGGACGGCCTGGCCCGAGCCCTGGCCTGGGCATCGGGAGCCTGGCACGAGAGGTTCGCCCTGACGGCCCTGCTAGCCGACCCGGAAGCGGCAACCCTCCTGCGCTGAGCGGCTCAGCAGAACCGCTCAGCCTTCACAGCGGCTAAGAACCGCCCCCAGGTCGGCTGCCCGAACACCAAGGTTCCGCCATCCCGATCCTTGGTGTCCCGAACCCCGACAACGTCGGGCCCAGCCCAAACCTCAACGCAGTCGCCTTCTTCACCGCTGTAGTTGGACTTCCGCCAACCAACCTCAACGCAGTTGCTTTCCACTCCGCTGTAGCTGGACTTTCGCCACTCAAAGATCATCTCGAATCGTGTCCTTCCAGCGCATTCGCGCAAGCCAAGATGAGGTCTGCAGAATCTGCTGGGCTCAAAGCCGCTTTCTCAACAGTAGATGCGGCTTCGAGGTAGAGGAAGGTGTCTGCGGGGTCATCGATGAAGACTCCAGCGCGGCGATGCTCCAGATGAACTATCGGTCGCTGCCGTTGGAACTCCAGGATCAGGTTGCTGCCGTTCATCCCGTGATGCTCACCTGCGGAGTAGGGGACGACCTGGACGGTGATGTGTGTCCGCTCACTCATGCGCGCAACGTGGCGAAGCTGTTCTGCCATCACAGCACCTCCGCCTACCGGGCGGTGAAGTATCGACTCATCGATGAGGGCGTGCAGCGCGACCGGCTTCGACCGGGTCAGGATGCTTTGCCTGCCGAGGCGCAGTGAAACTCGTGACTCCACTTCGCTCTCGGACAGTCCGCCGTTGCGGATGACTCCTCGCGCGTAGTCGGCCGTTTGCAGCAGCCCGGGGACGAACCCGAGTGCAACGTCCGTGATCTTGGTGGCGGCGCGTTCGAACTCGAGCAGTGAAGCTAGCTGAGACGGCAGCCCGCTGTAGCCGATCTCCCACCAGTTCGGCTGGTGCGCATCATGAGCCAGCTCCAGCAGGCGCTTTCGTTCATCACCTTTGATGCCAAGGGTTCCCAGGATGATGGCTATCTCAGTGTCGGTCGGAATCTTGTCGCCCGATTCGATCCGCCCGAACGTTGCCCTTGACCAGCCGCAGAGTTCGGCCAATTCCTCAAGTCGCAGGCCAGCGTTCTTGCGTAGATTGCGTACTTCGGCGCCGAGTCCGCGAGAACGTGCAGTTGTCATATGACCACGCTATTTCAGGCGCTGAGACAGCGCCATTACACAATTCGGTGAACAAGATTGCATGGAATGTTTTGGGACGGTCTCATTGACACAGCAACCCGGAAGGAATCCCCATGGCTGATTACTTGACCTACGTCTGGCGCCCGGTCACCGGCGGCCGCCACGCATTTCCCATCGCTACAACGAAAGCTCCGCGCGAGGAGCGAGTGAAGGCGTTCTGCGGAGCAGAAGCGAATGCAGCGGAGCTGCACGACAGGTCCGAAGTGGACTGGATCCGCGAAGACACCTGCATGCGCTGCTGGAACACCCTCACCACCCGCCTGTGACACCCCAGGGACGGGCGATTTCGCGCGAAATCGCCGTTCCCCACGCCTGGCAAGTGCCGATTTCGCGCGAAATCGACCCGCTCGCACCTCGGAAGGAACCCCACCATGTTCTGGATCCAGCTCAGCACGTTCGTCCTGTTCAACCTGCTGATCCTCGCCATGCTCACCACCCAGCTACCGGCGAGAGCCATCGCGTTCTCAACGGGCCAGCACGCCGGAGGCGGCGAAGGCGCCTACACGGTCTGGCACCTCATAGCCGACATCGAATCCGAAACCCGCGCCACCGAAGAACCCGACACCAGGCGCGAACATCCCCACATACCGCCGGGATTCCCCACCACAGACCCCGACGAGCCCGGCGAGCCGATCGGGCGGCACCACCTGCGTGCCTGAACAGCTCGTGAGTGTTCCTTCCGGTTCTTACCGGAACAGACACTCACGAGGCCTGACCTCCCCAGCCGGGCCGGTGCGGTACCTCCCCGACCTCGGCCGCACCGGCCCACCCCCGGTGACCGGGCGCGAATGTCCCCTCCCCCACGCGCCCGGTCACCGACCACCCTGCGCTTCAGGAAGAACGCGATGACACCTTCAGAAAACGAGGCGAACGCCAGCAGCGGGCGCTGGGTCGCCTTCGGCTACCAGAACCACGTGATTCCGGACGATGACTCGCGGCGTGATGGGCCAGCGCTGATCGCGGTGTGTGGCGTCATGACGGCTCCCGAGGACATCGGTGGCAGGGATCAGCGCCCTACCTGCTCCGTTTGCGCTGCAGAAGTCCGAAGTGGACGAATCGACGTCCGGCTCGTGACCTTCGAATGAAAGGCCGTTTTTCCGGAATTGAGGCCCTGCATAATGGCGTCTGGCCTGATCGCAGGCCGTCTGGGGGAGTGCTCCGCGTTCCGCGAGAGCACGTTCATGCTGACAGGAGCATGCTCAAGTGATTTACCAAGGCTGGCCAAGAAACCAGGACGGGCAACCTTGCCCACAGCCGCCGCACGCAACGCAATATCCACTCGGACCTCAGCCAACGCCACCCCGGAAGTCGCGTGTTTGGATTGCGGTGGTCGCCTCCGTGCTTGCATCTGTATTCGTAGTCGGCGTATCGGTGCTTGCGTTGTTGATCGACATAAGAAGCGGTCCGAGCCTCGATCGAGACCAGGAAACTGCGCCGCCACCAATTACCACGGCGACGACGAACGTATGCGCTTCGGTAGACCGGATGGCCTTCAGTTGTTCCGAATGGGCACGCCCTGAACCTCGATCGTTCAAGGAGGTTCTGCAGCTGGAGGGTCTCCCGCAGCAGCCGCCCGAGTCGAAATGGTTGCCGCTCTACTTGTGCTCCTACCCGCCGGACGAGCTGATGGCGCAGTTCATGGGTTCTGATTTCCGGAAGATCGTCATGAACGGTTTCATCTGCTCGTACGAAACGCCGAGTCCGGACATGCAGATCACGTTCGACGTCTACGTCGGGTCGGGGAGCTTCGACAGCTGGACCGACATCAGCCCAGAAGCGGAGGTCACAGACTTCAACGGTCGTCGTCTGATCGTCGACCACCACGTTGAGGGGGAGTACGACGCCTTCCGCAGCTGGATCATGGAGATCCCCGACGCACCGAACAAGGTACTCGTGCTGGACTACAAGCAAATGCCCGGAATCGCCCGCACCGGGTTCATTCCAGGTGATCAAACTAAAGCAGACCGGGCGATAGCTGCGCTGGGTGAGATCTACCGCAAAGCCTCCGAATAGCGGAACTGGCCGCGCACCGGACTCGGTGCGCGGCCAGCTTGCGTCGGTCGACTTCAGCGGGTGTTGGTCACTCGCCGAAGACCGGCGGGGCGACCTTGGGGAGGCCCAGGTCTTCCCAAGCCTCGTCCGTGTCGACCCAGTACTTGTCCTCGTGCTCCATGTCTTCCTCGCCCTCCTTGCCCCGGCCGCGGCCACCAGCACCGGCGCCCATGCCGCCCGCGCCACCACGACCGGCCGCGCCGGCAGCGCCACCGGCACCGCCAGCACCAGAGCCGAGCCCCCCGAGGCCGGCGCGCCCACCGGCGCCCAGACCCGCGCCACGGCCGCCGGCGCCACCGGCACCGAGCCCACGACCAGCGCCAGCTCCAGCGCCGGAGCCGCCGCCGAGGCCGGGTCCGCCGGGCACCATCCCGAACCCGGGACCGCCGGTGTTCGGACCCGAACCGAGGCCGGGGCCGGTGTTCACGGGCAAGCCGGGACCATTGGGAACAGGCGGAGAAGACCACTGCGAATTGCTCTGCGACGGAGTCGTGATGTAGTCGCCGGTGCCGCTACCGCTGCCGCTGTGACCGCTGCCACCGGTGCCGCTGACCCAGCTGCCACCACCACCGCCGCCGCCCGGAGTGCCGCCGCCACCGGGGATGCCGGAGCCGTTCGGTATCCTGCCGACCGCCGGGTTCGTACCAGTGCTATCCCCGCCCTGGTCGTACGCCATCTCCGGGGCCTTCGGGTAGAACGCGAGGTTCTGCGAGACGTTCGTGGTGCTCTGGCTGTAGTTGTCGTAGTGCTGCTTGGCTTCCTGAGCCTTCTCAGTAGCTTCGCGCTCCTGCTTCTGCAGGTCCGTCTCGCCACCGATCAGCCAAGCGCCACCCTTCTCAAGCAGGTTGTCGGTCGCAGTGACCTCCACCGGCTTGGGCATGCTGTTCTTGACGGTGAAGAAGTGCCCCACCTGCTGATCGGCTGATCTGCTAACCGACGTCGAGACGTTCTTGGCGTCCTCGATGAACTGCGACATGGGCTGCAGCGAGGCGCCGTGCTCTTCTGCGGCTTGACCGGTCCACGCCAGGTTGGCCTTCTTGTTGGCTGCGTCGAGGATCAAGTGGACCGCGTCGAACTTGCCGCCGACGCCCTTTTCCCAGGAGAGGACGGCGCCGGACAGGTCGCTCGGACCTTTACCCTCGTGGATCTGCTTGTACTTCTCCGGGTGGTTGAAGCCCACCTTCTGCATGATCTCGTCCGTGTTACCACGGTCCGATTCACGTGTGAGTAGGTAGCCACCGACGATGATCGGTAAAACCATGATCACACCCCCTTGTCAGAAACTGGTCGTGGTAATGCAGACGCGATCAGGCGCCCGGTACGTTCGTCAAGGCTTCGCTGGTGATCTTTTCTGCGAAGCCGCACGGGTCATTCATCTCCGGGGTCCCCCCAGCGTTCTTGAAGTAGTTGACTTCAAGTGACTGGTCATCGGCAACCGCGAGCTCGATTCGGCACAGTGTGCTCTGCTCGTCGACTCGTGCTCCCTGGTAGCCGCCCACCTGCGTCGGTTTGAAGCTGTCGCTCGACTCGATGAAGCTTTGGATTTCTGCGAGTCCGCCGTGCTTGGTGTTGATTGCGATCGTGGCGTTGAAGGCATCGTTTCGCCACTTGCACTGAGGCTCGCCGTACTCCTCGGAGTTGCTCCCCTCCGGGGGCTTTGCCCCGGCATCGCCGCCAAGCCGCGCGACCTGTTCCTCGGCCAACAACTTGCACGCGTCGGTGACTGCCTTGAGGTTCTTCGGATTTTCGACCTTCGGGGTAGCAGCGGTCGAAGAAGCCGATTCGGTCGTGGTCTTCGGCGGGTTGGTCGCTCCGCTTGGAGAGCATGCCGATGCTCCAAGGACGGCGAGTAGTGACGCGGCGGTCAGAGTTGCGCGGCGTAGCACGTGAGTCTTCCTTAAACCTGACGGATCGAGGCGGCTTCGTCGGTGTTCTGGTATGTGCCCTTAGCGGCCTTCAGCTGGTCGATCATTGTCTGGATGCGGCCACGGGCGTCGTTGACAGCCCAGGAAAGGCAGCCTTCGTCATCGCCTGCCATGTCGCCGAGGGCGGTCGCGAGTCTCTGGCTGATTTCGTCCGTGCCAGGGCCGTTGATGTGCCGCAGCCGTTGAGCCTGTTCCAGGATTTCATCGAGCCCGTCTCGGGCCTTCTCGTACTCCGTGATCAGCCCCGGGATCTGCTCGATGTCGACCTGGAACGACGCTGCCTTCGCAGTGCCGCCCGCGTTGATCGCGGTGTGAATCGTCGCTGACCGCACAGCCTTCTGCCCCGCCGTGACGACAGCGTTGCCGACCCCGTCGAAGAATGACACCTCTCACTACCCCCTTTGTCCCCTGACACAGGTACACGTCACGCTTAGCTTGCCAGGTCTCTGCTCATCCGTGCACGGGTGTGACGATCCTCAGTCGAGATCGGTTCCCAACTCGTTGCCGAATTGGTCCATTTGGCGGAGTGACCTTGGTCGCTACCGCGCCGCTTCGCGCCCGGGACGTTCGCCCCGGCCGATTGCGCCACCCGTCTAGCCGTGTAGCAAGACACATTTCGCAGCCCCTTGCACGGGGGTCGCGGTTCGCGGGGCAGACTGGCGCGGCACTCGGCAACCTGGGGAGGACGGTCGGATGAGCTACGGCAGGCGTGGCGCGGAGGATTGGGAGTTCGAGTACGACCCGCTGTCGGAGTTCGAGAACCCTGGGGAGCTGGACGATCCGACACCTGGTACGGATCCACCTACCGGCGCTGAGGATGGCACGGCTGGCCCTGCCGATTCAACGCGGCATGGAGGTCGTCAAGCAGAAAGTCCAGGAGTTCTGGGACAAAATCCAGCAGTGGGTCGATCAGCCCGGCGACGCACAAGAGCTGAGGAACAAGAGTGAGCAGTGGGCGAGCGCTGTCGCGAACCCGGTCGGTGACATCGCGGGCGATGTTGCCCTGCCCAATCTGGACGCGAACGTGGAGTGGACAGGCCGTGCCGCCGAAGCCTACAAAGCGATCGTTCCGGCACAAGCAGACGGGCTCACGGGCGTCAAGGACCTCGCCCTGCAAATCCGCAACTCGCTGAACAGCCTGGCGAACGCGCTCGATGCCTTCTACATGGCGATGGGAATCGCAGTTGGCGTGTTCGTGGTCGGTGCCATCGGGGCTGTTGCGGCAGCATGCACCGTAGTCGGCACGCCCGCCGCAATCGCTGCGATCGCAACGGCCGCCAGCGTCTCCATCGGCCTGATCACCACCACGATCATGTCGATGAACACCTTCCTGGATGTCATCGAGGTCGAGCAGACCGCCCTCAAGCAGAAGATCCACGATGTGGGCAAGACCTGGTCGCGCTCGGACCGCGACCTCTCCGACGGCAGCGTCAGCGACGGTGACGGCTCAGATTGGCGAGTCAACCAATGAACGCTGGCGGACCACCACCGCAGTATCACTACCGGCCCGTCCCCCCTCGTCACCACCTGTTGATGGTGCTGCCGCCACGACTCGCGCGAAAGATCCGGTTCACCTGCACCTTGATCGGATCGTTGTCGATGCCTTTGAGCATCATCATCGGAATCCTGACCGTCTGGAGCCGCTACCGGCTTCCCGCGGCTACGGTAGGAACGACGCTCTTCACCGTAGTCATGGGCGGCCTCGCCGCATTCTTCTATTTCTTCTCCTGCATCACCCTGACCACGGGCCGCTCCTTCGTGAAAGACGGGTACCTGAACGCGACCTTCGCCACCAACGCGCGCCGAGTGCTCGTCACGCTGTGGAGCGGCACTGTCGTCACGACGGGTATCTCCGTCTTTATCTTCACCGGCACCGTCAACGCATCGAAACGCTGGCCAGCCGACATGCAGCTCGACTACAGCCCGCCGGTCGTCGCCTACCTGGTGCTGCTCGTGGTGCCATGCCTGCTCTCAACCCTCAACATGATCATCGGCTGGCGGCTGCTCCGCCCAGCACGAGGGCTTCTACGCAAATACGGCCCCGGACCCGACAACCGGCCTTCACACCCCTAACTTGACGTCCCATCTGGGAGCCTGATAGCCGCTAGAAGTGAGCGTGACCTTGGTCGCTACCAGGCCGCGGCCGCTTCGCGCTGGGTCCTCGTCGTCAGCTCGCCGAGCACGCGCGTGAACGTGCTCATGTCCGCCCCCGCGAACATCCGCTGCGTTCCGCTGTTGTAGACCGCCGTGCGGCCTTGCTGCAGGTCGATGATGCGGAGCGTCTGGTCCCCGCGGTACTCCTTGCGGCGGTCGCCCCAGATCGTGACGCCGATCTCACCGAGGCCCAGGCGCGGTCCGTCCAGCAGCTGCGTCATCTTGCGGAAGCTCGCCACGTTCACGCCGCGGGCGCGCAGGCTTTGCTCGATCGCCTGCGGGTCCTCGTCGCCGCGGCGGCGCACCTCGTTCATCGCCGCGCGCATCTCCGCCAGGTCGACGCTCAGCGGCGGGCGGATCCGCGCCGGCGGGTGTGCCGGCAGCGCCGACACCAGGGCTGGGATCAGGTCGTTGGGGTGCACCGGCTCCAGGATGATCCGGTCTCCGTCGACGACCGTGCGTACCGCCGTCTTGTTCGCCTTGGACACCGCCGTCCGCAGCTCGCTTTCCTTCTTGGACGAGAACCGCAGGTCGTACTCGACCGTCGTGTGCGCGTAGATGCCCAGCAGTTCCATGACCCGGTCGTTCACGCCGCCCGGGTTGATCAGGCCGCGGTCGCGGACCCGCTGCTCGGCTGCGTCGAACTCGCGCGGTATGTCTTTGACGGTCGTCCCGTAGTTGCTGTACGACGCGATCATCGGGATTCGGGTGAGTCCGGCGCGTTCGGCCAGGATCGCGAATTCGAGTCGGTCGACGTCGAGCTTGGGCACTGGTACTGCGCTCCCGCGTTAGGTCAGAGTTGCGCGTCGGATCTGGTGACGACTGTGCAGACTAACCGGTTGCGGGGCAGTTCGGAGCAGGAATTGTGCAGGCTCAGCCGTCGAGTCCGGACAGGCCCTTCCAGGCTCCGCGGGAGCCGCGGCGCGCCGCCGAGCGCTGCCAGCGGAACACCCCGTAGCCGATGATGCCGAGCGCGCCGCCGGCCAGGCAGGTCCAGAACTGGATTTCCCAGGAGCCACCGGTCCAGTCGCGGATGCCGAACACGATCGCCCCGGCGAACCACAGCGCGGTACCGAACAGCACCACCGGGGTCGGGTCCGCCAGCCTCCGCGGCAGCGGCGGGACCGGTCGGTGGCCCGGCGCCGAGGGGGTGGGTTCGCTGTCTTTTGCCACGTCAGGCAGGCTACCCCCGGTAATGAACGCGCGCGCAGGTGCGGTGATCGGGAAGTACTGATGGTGGATCGAGACGTTTCCAAGAGGTCGCTGCTGGACAGGTATTTCGAGATCACCGACCGTGGGTCCAGCGTCGGGCGGGAAGTTCGCGGCGGCGTGGTCACCTTCGTCACGGTCGCCTACATCATCGTGCTCAACCCGCTGATCCTCGGCAGCTACTCCGCCGAGGACGCCGGCGCCAAGCGCGACGTGCTCGGCAACATCTTGCCGGTGTCGCAGGTCGCCGCGACCACGGCGCTGGTCGCGGGTGTGATGACGATCCTGTTCGGACTCGTCGCCAACTACCCGTTCGCGATCGCCGCCGGGCTCGGCATCAACACGCTGCTGGCGGTGACCATCGCGCCGCAGGTGACGTGGCCGGAGGCCATGGGCCTGGTGGTGGTGGACGGCATCATCATCCTGATCCTGGTCGCCACCGGCTTCCGGACCGCGGTGTTCAACGCGGTGCCACCCGAGCTCAAGGCCGCGATCGCGGTCGGCGTCGGCGTGTTCATTACGTTCGTCGGCCTGGTCGACTCCGGGTTCGTGCGGCGGCTGCCGGACGCGGCCAACACGACGGTGCCGGTCGGGCTGGGCATCGACGGTTCGATCGCCTCGTGGCCGACCGCGGTGTTCGTCTTCGGCCTGGTGCTGACCTCGGTGCTGGTGGCGCGCGAGGTGCGGGGCTCGATCCTGATCAGCGTGGCCGTCACCACGGTGCTGGCGATCATCGTCGAGTCGGTCTTCCACGCGGGCCCGTCGAAGGGCACCAACCCCTACGGCTGGAACCTCGGCTATCCGGCGATCCCGGGGCAGGTCGTCGGGCTGCCGGACCTGTCGCTGGTCGGCGACATCTCCTTCGGCGCGTGGACCCGGCTGCCCGCGCTGGCCGCCGCGATGCTGGTGTTCACGCTGGTGCTCGCGAACTTCTTCGACGCCATGGGCACCATGACCGGCCTCGGCAAGGAAGGCGGGCTCGCCGACAAGGACGGCAACCTGCCGGGCATCGGCAAGGCGCTGGCCGTTGAGGGCGTCGGCGCGGTCGCGGGCGGCTTGGGCTCGGCGAGCTCCAACACCGTGTTCGTGGAGTCCGCGTCCGGCATCGCGGAGGGGGCGCGGACCGGGCTGGCGAACGTGATCACCGGTCTGCTGTTCCTGGCTGCGATGTTCTTCACCCCGCTCTACCAGGTCATTCCGGTGGAGGCGGCGGCTCCGGCTGGTGGTGGTCGGGGCGATGATGCTGACCCAGATCCGGCAGATCGACCTGTCGGACTTCAGCATCGCGCTGCCCGCGTTCCTGACGATCGTGGTGATGCCGTTCACCTACTCGATCGCCAACGGCATCGGCGCGGGCTTCATCAGCTACGTGCAGCTGCAGGTGTTCACCGGCCGCGTCCGCACCGTGCACCCGCTGATGTGGGTCGTCTCGGCGGCGTTCGTGCTCTACTTCTGCTCCGGTCCGTTCAGCGCGCTCTTCGGCATCTGAGCGGCTGCTCGGCTCGGCATTCGCCCTCGTGCGCACTTTGTGGCGCTATGGCACCACAAAGTGCGCACGGGTCCTGACCAAACGGAACCCGCACCCGCTGGGTTTCGGCGGCGCTCGGATGGGCCGATCGGAGTAGTGCGTCGATTGGGTTGCGATCCAGGTCCGGGGTCGCGGGCATGGCTATTGTGGGCGGCCACTGATCTGCGTGATCAGTTTGTCCGATTCCCCGAAATAGTTTGGTAGACTAACGACGTGTCCGATATCGCGGAGCGAGAGCGCACCCTGGCGAGTCGACTGCGGCTCGCGGTCGTTCGCCTGAATCGGCGGCTGCGCGCGCAGAGCGCCGACTTGAAGATCACGCTGTCCCAGCTGTCGGCGCTGTCCTGCCTGCACAAGACCGGCGCGATGACGCCGGGCGAGCTGGCAGCGAGGGAAGGTGTCCAGCCGCCGTCGATGACCAGGGTGATCGCCGCCCTGGAAGACGCCGGGCTGGTCGCCCGTCGAGCCCACCCGACCGACGGTCGGCAGGCCATCGTGGAGCTGACCGAGGCCGGTCGGGCCCGCATAGACGAAGAGGTCTCGATCCGGGAGCGCTGGCTGGACCAGCAGCTCGTGGACCTGTCCGAAGAGGAACGCCGGGTGCTGTCCCAGGCGGTCGAGATCATCGACCGACTGGCCAGCCGATGACAGAACGTCAGTGAGAGGCGGTAAGCACGAGCGTGGTTGACCGATCCGCATCGCGCGCGGGAGCAGGCCCGAGCGAGGATCCGGGCAACCTCACATCGTCGTCCACATCGGACGAACCGGCCGCCTCCACCGACTCCGGCGGCGGCATGTTCCGCTCGCTGCGGGAGCGCAACTACCGCTACTACGCCTCCGGTCAGGTCGTGTCGCTGACCGGCACGTGGATGCAGCGCGCGGCGCAGGACTGGCTTGTGCTGGAGCTTTCCGGCGGCAGCCCCGCCGCGCTCGGCGTGGCGGTCGCCCTGCAGTTCATCCCGACGTTGCTGCTGACGCTGTGGGCCGGAGTCGTCGCGGATCGCTTTGACAAGCGGCGCATGCTCATCGGCACCCAGAGTGCGCTCGGCGCGTGCGGGCTGGCGCTGGGGCTGCTCAACGTCACCGGCCTCGTGCAACTCTGGCACGTCTTCGTGCTGTGCTTCGTGCTCGGGTGCTTCGCGGCGGTGGACGCGCCCGTGCGGCAGTCGTTCGTCGTCGAGATGGTCGGGCAAGCGCAGCTCACCAACGCCGTCGCGCTGAACTCGATGACCTTCAACCTGGCCCGCATCGTCGGCCCGGCCATCGCCGGGGTGCTGATCACCGCGATCGGCACCGGCTGGGTGTTCCTGGCCAACGGGTTGAGCTCGGTCGCCGTGGTCGCCGGGCTGGCGCTGATGGATCAGGCGGCGCTGCACCGGGTCAAGCCGCCGCCGAAGCAACGCGGCCAACTGCGCGCCGGGCTGCGCTACGTGCGCGGGCGTCCGGATCTGATCGTGGTGATGGTGCTGGTGTTCTGCCTCGGCACCTTCGGCATGAACTTCGAGAGCACGTTCGCGGTGATCGCGCGCAACACCTTCGAGCGGGACGCCGACGGTTACGGCCTGCTGATCACCATGCTCGCGATCGGGACGTTGACCGGGGCGGCGCTGGCGGCCCGCCGAAGTGGGCGCGGAGTGCCGCGGCTGCGGCTGATGCTGCTGGGCGCCGCGGTTTTCGGCGTGCTGGAGGCGGCGGCGTCGCTGATGCCGACCTACGAGCTGTTCGCGGTGGCGCTGATCCCGGTCGGGGTCGCCGTCATGACGTTCACCACCAGCGCGAACTCGACCGTCCAGCTGGCCGTGGAGCCGACCATGCGCGGCCGGGTCATGGGCCTGTACATGCTGCTGTTCCTGGGTGGAAAACCGCTGGGTGGGCTGGCTTCCGGGTGGATCGCCGAGGTGCTCGGGCCGCGCTGGCCGATCCTGCTGGGCGGGCTGGCGTCGTTGGCCGCCGCGCTCGGCGGGGTCGCGGTGCTGGCATGGCGTCAGCGCGGTGCTGGTTCGGTGGGCGGAGGAGTTGCCCGATCGCGGAGGTTAGGCTAACCTAAATCTCGTCCGCTTCGTGGTGGGAGCGGTAGTCAGTTCGGGAACGGATCGGGCCCCGGCCTCCTTCGGGAGACCGGGGCCCGATCGTTTGCGGGGCCGGAAAGGACTTCGGGGCCCTCCCGGAGGAAGGCCCCGAAGCGTCGGCAGCGGGCTTGTCGGAGCACTCACCGCCGAGTCCTGGGCTCGTGAACGCTTGGGCTGCTAGCCCAAAACACTCACGACTTCTGACCGGCGAGAACCGTCGGCGCGGTGGTTCTGCCCGTCAGGCGTTGGGGAGGCGGAGGCCGTTGTAGCCGGCGCAGGCGTCGGCGAAGCGCGCGGCGACCTCGTCCCAGTCGACCACGTTCCACAGGTGCTTGACGTAGTCGGCCTTCGCGTTGCGGTACTGCAGGTAGTACGCGTGCTCCCAGATGTCGAAAACCAGCAGCGGAGTCGTGGCGATCGACAGGTTCGAGTGGTGGTCCCGCAGCTGCTGCGTGATCAACCGCCGGCCCACCGGGTCCCAGGCCAGCACGCCCCAGCCGTTGCCGTGGATCGTGGTCGACACCGCCTCCATCTGAGCGCGGAACTTGTCGAAGGAACCGAAGTCCTCGTCGATGGCCGCCGCCAGCTCGCCGGTCGGCTTGTCCCCGCCGCCCGGCGAGAGGATCTTCCACCACACCAGGTGCAGCGAGTGCCCCGCCAGGTTGAACGCCAGCGTGGTCTCCAGACCCACGATGGAGGAGAAATCGCCCTTCTCCCGCGCCTCGGCGATCTTCTCCACCGTGTCGTTGGTGCCCTTGACGTACGCCGCGTGGTGCTTGCTGTGGTGCAACTCGTTGATCTCGCCGGCGATCGCCGGCTCCAACGCCGCGTAGTCGTAGTCCAACTCCGGCAACACGTACTGCGCCATTGAGCATCTCCCTTCGCTATCGACAGTTTCTAGCTACTGCCACGTTATGGCAACTAGTCCGCATGGAGGTGTTGATCTCACCTGTCGGACGAGTTGCGCCAACAGCCCCGGTGATCTGCGAAAACCCTGCGGCGTGGGGGAATTTGCCTGGTTGACCCGGTCGGCCCGGTTCGAGGGGGCGGGCAGCATCCTCGGCAGACCCCGCGAGCGGGAGAAGCCGGTCGAAGCCCGGCGCTGACCCGCAACGGTAGGCCGCGCACCGCGCGGCGAGCCCGATCGCCCGTTCGCGAGGGATGACTCCAACGACCGCCGTGGCCTGCGGTCGGGATTTGGGGCTCGCAGCCTCCCGTGCGGTCCCGGTCTTCCCGCATTCCTGCAGGCCGGCTAGACCCTGGAACGCACGATGCGCCGCTTGCTCGTCGCGCAGATCGGGCGCGTCACGGGGAGCGGCGATTTCGCGCGAAATCGCCACCCGGCACGCGTGGGCAATGGCGATTTCGCGCGAAATCGCCACCCGCGACGGCCCGACCGGCTCCTGCTCGCCCTCGTCCTCGTCACGCTCTCCATCACTGGCTGCACCGCCGCCGAACCGCAGAGTGACGGGTTGCGAATCGAGAACTGCGGTCGCACAGAGACGTTCCCGGAGCCGCAGAAGCGCGTGGTGAGCCCCAACCAGCACGCCACCGAGATCCTGTTGGCGCTGGGCTTGGGCGATCGGCTGGTCGGCACCGCCTACCCGGACGGCCACGCGCCGCCACCGTCGGTGGCCGCCACCGTCGGTGGCCGCCGCCTACGCCCAGGCGCCGCTGCTCGCCGACCAGTACCCGTCCTACGAGCGCATCCTCGAAGCCGAGCCCGACCTGGTCGTCGGCGGCTACGCCAGCGCCTTCGACGACACGACCGGCGGGACCGGAAAACGCTGGAGGTCAGCGGGATTAGAACGCTGCTGCTCTCGGAGTCCTGCGCCGCGGGCCCGTCCGGGATGGACACGCTGCTGACCGACATCGCGATGTTCGGCGAGGTGCTGGGCCTGCCGGAGAACGCTCGGCGGTCGCGGCCTACATCGAAGGCCGGGTACGCGCGGTCAAGCAGCGACTGGCGGGCACGGCGCCGGTGGATCTCACCAGCCACAACGACCGCCCGGTCCTCGAGGTCGACGGACCCCTCTGATGGCCCTGATCCCGCAATTTCAATGGAAATCGGAGATCCGATTTCCATTGAAATTGCGGGGTACCAGGTGGGAGCTGCGATCTGGACGTTGGGGGGATCGCCCGATTCCGGGGAAATCACCCCACCGGCCAGGCGTGGACCGGGTCTCCGTTGTCGGCGAGGTCGATGTAGCGGCGCAGCATGCCGGCCAGGGCGCCGTGCCGGTCCGCGCCGCGGTCTTCCAGCAGCGCAACGGTTTCCCGCTGCCAGGTCGAACCGTTGCGCTTCGCCAGGCAGCGCTTCTCGATCACGCCCAGGTAGCGCTCGCACGCGGCGTCCGACACCCCGCACGCCCGCAGGCCGTCGTGCGCCATCGGCAGCAGGCGTCGCAACACGAGCTCATCCGGCTTTACCCAGCCGATGCTCGGCCAGTAGAGGTGCGCGTCGAAGCCGTGCCGCGCCCCGGCGTAGAAGTTCTCCTCCGCTGCCGCGAACGACATCTGCGTCCACAATGGACGATCTTGTTCGGTGAGCGCCCGCTGGGCGCCGTAGAAGAACGCGGCGTTGGCGACGATGTCCACCACCGACGGCCCCGACGGCAGCACGCGGTTCTCCACCCGCAGGTGCGGAACCCCACCCACCAGGTCGTAAACCGGCCGGTTCCAGCGCCAGATGGTGCCGTTGTGCAGCCGCAGCTCGGCCAGCGTCGGCGCCCGGCCGGCTTCCAGCGCGGCCACCGGGTCCTCTTCCTCCGGCTCCGGCAGCAACGCCGGGAAGTAGCGGACGTTCTCCTCGAACAGGTCGAAGATCGACGTGATCCAACGCTCCCCGAACCACACCCGCGGCCGCACGCCCTGGTTCTTCAACTCCACCGGACGCGTGTCGGTGGCCTGCAGGAACAGCGGGATCCGCGTCTCGTGCCACAACGCCTTGCCCAGCAGGAACGGGGAATTCGCGCCGATGGCCACCTGCACCCCGGCCAGGCACTGCGCGGCGTTCCAGTGCGCCGCGAAGTCCTCCGGCGCCACCTGCAGGTGCAGCTGGACGGAGGTGCACGCCGACTCCGGCAGGATCGAGTCCGCGTAGGAGCGCAGCTTCTCGGACTGCGCCTCGTCGAGCGGCACGCCCTCCATGTCCAGCAGCATTTCTTCGCCGCGTGCCAGGAAGATCTGCTCATTGAGCAGCGAGTACCGCGGGTTGCGCGACAGCCAGTTCGGGTCGAAGTGCGCGCTGCGCAGCGTCGGCAGCGTGCCGATCATGACGATCTTCGCCCCGGCGTCGTGCGCCCCGCTGTCCGCGCGCAGCAGCGCGGCGCGCATCCGGGCCTCCAGCTCCAGGGCGCTGTCCCCGGCCAGCACCTGGGGCTCGACGTTGAGCTCGATGTTCTGCTGGCCGAGCTCGGTGGTGAACACCGGCTCGCTGATCTTCTCCAGCACCACCGCGTTGGACATGGACGGCTCCATCTGGTCGTCCACCAGGCACAGCTCCATCTCCAGCCCCATCTGCTGGTGAGGGAAGGAGAAATTGCCTTCGGCGAGCATCCGGGCCAGGGCGTCCAGGCCGCGCTGCATCTTGCTCCGATACCGCTGCCGGTCCACTGGCTTGAAGGGTTGATCGTCCACGTGCCTTCCCATGCCGTCTCCCCGCTTGATCGGCAGCACGTCAGCGCGCAGCGCTGGGGAAACCACCGTGACACATCGGTACCCGGGGGACCAGCGGCCAAAACGGTGTCACCGGAAGGTCCGCAGAATGATCAACGGGAGGCGTCCGCAAGCCGCTCCAGCTCGGCGGAAGTGAGCGTGAGTTGGGCCGCCGGGAGCAGATCCGCTAGCTGTTCGGTGTTGCGGGCGCTGGCGATCGGCGCAGTAACGCTGCGTTGTCCCAACAGCCACGCCAGTGCGACCGAAGGGATAGGCACGTTACGGAGTGTCGCGATTTCGTCCAATCCAGCGAGTACTTTCACGCCGCGCTCGTCCAAGTAGGTGCGGGCACCCTCGGCCCGCGGGCTCTCCGAGCTGTCGCCGCCCGGCCGGTACTTGCCCGTCAGGAATCCCTTGGCCAGCGCGTAGTACGGCAGCACCGCCAGATTCTCGCGAACGCAGAGTTCGGCGAGTTCGCCCTCGAAGTGGCCGCGCTGCACCAGGTTGTAGTGCGGCTGTAAGGCGTCGAAGCGGGCAAGGCCCTCGCGGCGCGAGATCTCCAGCGCCTCGGCCAGACGTGGTGCGGTGTAGTTCGACGCCGCGATGTAGCGGACCTTGCCGTCCCGCACCAGTTCGTCGAACGCGCCCAGCGTCTCGGCCAGCGGCGTGGCCTGGTCGTCGCTGTGCGCGTAGTACAGGTCGATGTGATCGACTCCCAGGCGTCGCAACGAATCTTCGGCCGCGGCCTTGATGTTCGCCGCCGACAGGCCGGGGCGGTCCTGCCACCTGCCGACCTTGGTGGCGATCACGATGTCGTCGCGGTTGCCCCGGGCGCGCAGCCACTCGCCGATCAGCGTTTCCGACTCGCCGCCCGAATTGCCCGGAGCGAAAGAGGAATAGCTGTCGGCGGTGTCTATGAAGTTGCCGCCCGCGGCGGAGTAGCGGTCCAGGACGTCGAAGGTCTCGTCGCGGTCGGCCGTCCAGCCGAACACGTTGCCACCGAGGCAAATGGGGAAGACGTCGAGTTCAGTGTTGCCGAGTCGAGCCATGTCGCGAACCTACTCCTCCTGTGGTCGGCCGATCCGGTGGCGGACGGCACAGTCGTCGATCTTCGCACGTTTTGCCCGGAATCCCAGGCGAATCCGGATCAGGTCAACGGACACACCGGCATCTCCGACACCGCCGATCCCACTGACCGAGAACGACAACGCGGTTCACCCGCAACGCGCCAGCCGGGGCGGCCAGCCCGATTGGCGGCGGGTGCGAGAATGCGCGCGTGGCGCACATTGTGGAGGTCAGCGATGCCGACGACCCGAGGGTCGACGACTTCCGCGATCTGTCCCGCGCGGACCGCCGCCCGGATCGCCCGGGCGGGCGCGGGCTGGTGATCGCCGAAGGCGTCGTGGTGGTCGAGCGACTGCTCGCCTCGCCGTACCCGGTGCGGGCGCTATTCGGGGTGCGCCGCCGGATCGAGGAACTGGCCGAGGCCACCGCCGCCCTCGACGTGCCCGCCTACGTCACCGATGCCGACGTGATGGCGAGCGTGGTCGGCTTCCACCTGAATCGCGGCGTGCTGGCGGTCGCCGACCGAGCCCCGGTCATCGAGCCGGCGGAGCTCATCGGCCGGTCCCGCCGCCTGGCGGTGCTGGAAGGCATCGGCGACCACGAGAACCTCGGCGCGCTGTTCCGCAACGCCGCCGCGCTCGGCATCGACGGCGTGCTGCTCGGCGCGGGATGTTCGGACCCGCTGTACCGGCGCAGCGTCCGGGTGTCGATGGGGCACGTGCTCCGGGTCCCGTTCGCCCACCTCACCTCCTGGCCAGAAGACCTCAAGCTGTTGCACGACAACGGCTTCCGGATCGCCGCGCTCACCCCCCGAGCGGATTCGAAATCCCTTCGCGACGCGGAGCTGGACCGGGGTTCAGTGGCGGTGCTGCTTGGCTCGGAAGGCCCGGGGCTCACCGACGAGGCCATCGAGGCCGCGGACGTCGCGGTCCGGATCCCGATGGTCAGCGGGGTGGATTCGCTCAACGTCGCCACCGCCGCGGCGATCACCTTCCACGCGATGAGCGGAGCGTGATGGACGCCCGGGAATCCGGCTGGGAGCTGCACGCACGATCCGGTCGCGCGGTGCTGGTACGCGGCGTCGGTCGCGAGGTCGACCCGGCCCGGCTGAGGCTGCCGGGTGCGCTTGTCGCTGCGCTGCACGAGTGGGCGCATGTGGTGGAGGCCGTGCAGGCCGAGGAAACCGCGGACAACGACGCGGAGCTGGTGTCGCAGCGCGGTCGCCAGTTGGCGATGCGGCTCGCGGCGGAGACCGGCGGGCAGATCGGCTACGTCGACCCGCTCAGCGGCGAACTGGACCGCATCGGCCGGCCGCGCTCGGCGCACGCGATACCTGGACGACGTGGCGGAACGCTCGCCCCGGTGCCGCCAACGCCGTGGGGTCCGGGCCTGGTGATCAGCGCGATCATCGGAGCGATCGTGGCGGTGACCCTGGTGGTGGTGACGCAGGGGCTGGCGGACGTGAGCGGAATCCTCGCGGCGGTGGTCAACCTCGCGGTCGCGGCCGGGTTCACGCCGTCGATCTGGCTGGGCCGATACGTTCCGGTCTGGCGCTGGGTGGCCTACGGAACGGCGGCGGGCATAGTCGCCGCCTGGATAGCGCTGATCCTCAGCCTCCTCGGCTGACACCGGACCGCGGCCGACCACGCAATTTCAATGAGCGTTTTCCAATCTCTTCTTGCGTTCTGGTGCGGGTAGCGGAACCTCAGCGGTCTTCTCGGCTGTGGGATCCCGGGACTTGTGTATGACCGACCAGTACGCGGCGCCGGGCTGTCCTCGCGAGAAGACCGCTGAGAACCCGCGGCGATGCAGGCTGCGAAGGTGGGCCAAGGCGGCTACGCCGCTTGCGGCCGCCCCGGACCGTGGGCTTCAGGCGTCGCGGCTGCGGATCGACCAGGATGACAAAGGTTCAGATGAAAAAGGCTCAATGGAAATCCGAACTCTGATTCCATTGAATCGGGGGAGTTGTCCACATCTGTCGGCGTGTTTTGGTCCGACACGCCGACAGAGTGCAATTTCCATCGAAATCGAAGTGACCGTGGACACGCCAACGGGGCCGGGTGAGCTTGGTGCTCGCCCGGCCCCGTTGGGTTTCTGTCGTCAGCGGTGGGACCGGACGCCGAGCAGGACGTCCTCCCACGACGGCACGATCGGATGACTCTTGCGCCCGCGCCGCGGCTCCGCCTTGCGCTGCGCGTCGTCCTCCGCCGCCTCGGCGGTCGCGCCTTCGGCGCTTTCCTCCGCCACCGGCTCTTCCGCCAGCTCCGTCGGCGGGCCGGTGTCCAGATCGAGGCTCGGAGCCTCCGGCCGCGCCGCGGCCACCGGCTCCTCCGCCCGCTCCTGCACCGGCTGTGCCTGCTGGTCGAGCTGCAGCGCTTCGCGCGCCAGCTCGGTGACCGGCCGGACAGTCCGCAGTGGGCGGTTCGGGGATGGGTCGAGCAGGTCGGCGGCGTGATCGTCGAGCGCGGCGACGGTGCCGCCGTGCGCGCCCGGGTGGAAGACCCAGTGCGCGCGGTTTTCCGAGCGCCCGGCCTGCCAGGTCAGCTGCACGACCCACTTGCCGTCTTCGCCGCGCCAGGAGCCCCAGTTGGCTTCGGAGTACTCGTGGCCGCGCATCCCGAAGGTGTGCGCGACGACCTCGCCGAGCGTCTGGACGTCCGGGCCGTCTTCGCGGACCGGGTGCGCGCGCTGCGCCATCTCGGCGATCTGGGCGCGTTCGAGCAGCACGGGGTAGGCGTAGCGCTCGACCCGGTGTTCCGGGATGCCGGACGCCTCCGCGATCTGCGCCACGGACGCGCCGGAGCGGATGCGGGACTGGATCTCCCGGGGCCGCATCTGGGCTTCCATCTCGATCTGGACCTGGCCGAGCCTGGTGAGGTCGCCGCGGGCTGCGGCACGCAGTCGTTCGTCGGCGGGCACGGTGAAGCGCTCGCCGTTCTCCGGGTCCTCGCAGATGACGGATTCACCGTCCTCGTCGAGCCCGACCACTCGCAGCGCTCGCATACGCCAGCCTCCCGCCGACCTACATGTCACCAAGCTGTGACAGTAACCCGGCGCGCCGCCTTGACGCGGGAGGCACGCCGGGCACGTCGTATCCGCATTGGTCGCTCTCTCCGGCCTCGATCTTGCCGGAAAGGTGGTGCTTGAGCGAACGGGTAAAATCACTCATTTTCGGTGAATGTCACCAATAGTGGCCAACTGTTCACTTAGTGGAGTGGCGTTCGGGCAAAAGCCGCCGAGATCGGCCTCGATCCCGGCGGCTATGCGTGTCAGGAGAGCTGCGAAACCACCCAATCGATGGACTTCGTCAGTGCGGTGACGTCGTCCGGGGCGATCGCCGGGAACATGCCGACCCGCAGCTGGTTGCGGCCCAGTTTGCGGTACGGCTCGGTGTCCACGATCCCGTTGGCGCGCAACGCCTTCGCGACCGCCGCAGCGTCGACGGAGTCGGCGAAGTCGACCGTGCCGACCACCTGGGAGCGCTTCGCCGGGTCGGCGACGAACGGGGTGGCGAACTCCGACGCCTCGGCCCAGGAGTACAGCCGCTGGGACGACTCGCGGGTGCGCTGCACGCACCAGTCCAGCCCGCCCTGGCCGTTCATCCACTCGATCTGGTCGGCGAGCAGGAACAGGGTGGCGACCGCCGGGGTGTTGTAGGTCTGGTCCTTGCGGGAGTTGTCCAGCGCGGTGGGCAGCGACAAGAACTCCGGCATCCAGCGGTCGGACGCGCCGATCTCGCCGATCCGCTCGATCGCGGCCGGGCTCATCGCGGCCAGCCACAGCCCGCCGTCGGCGGCGAAGCACTTCTGCGGCGCGAAGTAGTAGACGTCGATGTCGGCCGCGTCGAAGGGCAGCCCGCCCGCGCCCGAGGTGGCGTCGATCGCGATCAGCGCGTTCTCCGAGCCCTCCGGGCGGCTCGGCGCGAGCATCACGCCGGTGGAGGTTTCGTTGTGCGCCCAGCCGATCAGGTCGACGGACGGGTCCGACACCGGCTCCGGCGCGTCGCCCGGCTCGGCGGCGACCACCACCGGGTCGGCCAGGAACGGCGCTGTCTTGGCGGCCTTGGCGAACTTCGAGGAGAACTCGCCGTAGGTGAGGTGCAGCGACCGCTCGCGGACCAGGCCGAACGTCGCGGCGTCCCAGAACGCCGTGGTGCCGCCGACACCCAGCACGACCTCGTAGCCGTCGGGCAGCGAGAACAGCTCCTGCAGTCCTTCCCGGACCCGCCCGACCAGGGACTTCACCGGCTTCTGCCGGTGCGAGGTGCCCATCAGCGCGGCGCCCGCGTCGGCCAGGTGGGCGAGCTGCTCGTCGCGCACCTTGGACGGACCGCAGCCGAACCGGCCGTCGGCGGGCTTGAGTTCCTCGGGCAGCTTCAGGGTCGTCGGATCAATGGTCTCGGCCTGCGTCATGCCGGCGCCTCCGGGCGTTGTTGTGGTGACAGTGCAGGTGGCGGGGCGTGCCTCCCGCGCGCCAGTGGCCTGATGACCGGCGCCTTTGCCGGCTCGGCTCAAGTGTTGCAGCAGGGTTTCCGAGGGGTGACCCCGGTGCTGCGAACAGCCGCACCGCAACTTACTGCGGACCATCGCAGTTGGCCAACATCCCGCCGGGCAACATCACCTGATCTTGGTCGGCCCTGCGGCGGCGGTCGGCCCGGCGGTCGGCCCGGCGGTCGGCCCTGCGGCGGCGGTCGGCCCCGCGGCGCGTGGCTCAGGCGAAGCCGGGGGCTCCGCAGCACTTCTTGTACTTGCGGTCGGAGCCGCACCAGCAGGCGTCGTTGCGGCCCGGCGGCCAGGCGCTCGCCAGTCCGCGACGGGCGGTTTCGGCGGCGAACTCCTCGCGGGCGGACCGCTCGCCAGGGGCTATTCCGCAGGACGCGGCGAAGTCCACCAGCGCCCCGATCGAGCCGATGACCACGGCAGGTGCCGGGTGCTGCCGCAGGGCCCGCTGGACCTCCCGGCGGTGCTCCAGGTGTGTGGTGCCCGGGTACCAGGTCGGGCGTCCTCGTTGGAGCTCGGCGAATTCCTCCGGCGGCCAGTAGAGGACCGCGAGCCGTTCGGTCTCGTCGTGCCGCCGGATCTCGCGGATCTGCTCGCCGATCTGGCGGCCGTGGTCGGTCAGGCGGTCGAGGAGGTCGTCGAACCCGTCCTTCGGCAGGCCCAGCTCGCGGCGCAGGAGGCTGCGCTGGCGCAGCAGCTCGGAACCGGCATCGCCCTTCTCCAGTTCGACGTCCAGGCTCGGGATGAACCGGTTGACGCCGACGTTGAGCCAGCGCAGAGCCTCCTGGGGTGCGTCGACGAGCTGGTAAGCGATCGACGCCGTCGCGTAGGCCCACTCGCAGTTCGAGCCCTCGCGGAGCAGCTGCGCGAAGCGTTCCTCGGCCTCCGCGCGCCGCCCGTGGGTCAGCAGGAACTTCGCGTACGCGGCGGCGCCGTTGAGCACGTTGTTGTCGTCGTCGACCTCGGCCGCGGCGCGTAGGGCCCGTTCTTCGCGCTCGTGCTCGCCCGCGAAATGCCAGTAATCCGCCGCTTCGACGAGGTCGTTGCACTGCTCGCCGCTGGTCTCCGCGTCGGCCTCCAGCGCTTCGGCGTACTCGACGTGCAACCGCCGCTGCGCATCGGTGGATGTGACCGTCACCACTCCACGCTACCGCTGCTGGGAGGTTCTTCGGGGGAGCGGTTCGGGGCGAACGGTCCGTCCGCGTCGGTAGACGGCGCGAACGGTCCGTCCGCTTCACCTCCGCCATCGGAGACGGAGCACGCCGCGATCACACCGGGGCGATCAGCTGGTTGATGGAGTCCCATCCCGGGACGTCCTGCGGGGAGCGCGGGTTCGGGCCGACGTACTGCGCCGACGGGCGCACCAGGCGGCCGGTGCGCTGCTGCTCCAGGATGTGCGCCGACCAGCCCGCGAGCCGGGCGCAGGTGAACATCGCCGGCATCATCGCCGTCGGGACCTGGGCGAAGTCGAGCACCACCGCGGCCCAGAACTCCACGTTGGTCTCGATCTGCCGGTCCGGTCGGCGCTCCCGCAGGACCGCCAGCGCGGCCTGCTCCAGCTCCCGGGCCACCTCGAAGCGCGGCGCGCGGAGCTGGTCGCAGGTGTTGCGCAGCACCCTGGCCCGCGGGTCCTCGGCGCGGTAGACGCGGTGGCCAAAGCCCATCAGCCGCCCGCCGCGGTCCAGGATCGACGTCACCACTGCGCGCGCGTTGCCGGTGCGCTCGGCTTCCTCGATCATCGGCAGCACCCGGGCCGGGGCGCCGCCGTGCAGCGGGCCGGACATCGCGCCGACCGCCCCGGACAGACAGGCGGCGACGTCGGCGCCGGTTGAGGCGATGACCCGGGCGGTGAACGTGGAGGCGTTCAGCCCGTGCTCGGCCGCCGATACCCAGTAGGCGTCGAGCGCCTGCACGTGTTCGGGGTCCGGTTCGCCGCGCCACCGGACCAGGAACTGCTCGGTGGCCGTCGCGGCTTCTGCGATACGGGCGTGCGGAACCGGCGGCTGGTCGCCGCGCGCGGACTGCGCCACGAACGACAACCCGAGCGCACTGGAACGCGCCAGCTGCGCACGGGCCTGTTGCTCGTCGATGTCCAGCAGCGGCGGAAAACCGGCGGTCGGCGCGATCATCGCCAGTGCGGCTTGGACGTCTGCCCGCACGTCGCCGGTGCGGACCGGCAGGACTGCGTCATCGGCAGCCGGCAGGCCGTCGCCGAAGCGACCGTCCACCAGCAGCGCCCAGACGTCGCCGAAGGACACCGTGCCCACCAGGTCCTCGATGTCCACGCCGCGGTAGCGCAGCGCTCCGCCGTCGCGGTCGGGTTCGGCGATCTCGGTCTGGAAGGCGACCACGCCCTCCAGACCAGGGCGGAATTCGGACTGGCCCGCGTTGCTCATGGCTGCCTCGTCTCCTCGGTGTTCGGTGCCGCGCGTGCGCGGCTCGGGGGACGTGGCGGGGCGTCGTGAACACAGTGCACCCGCCCGCGAGGTGAAAGCAATCGGATTCACCTGGTGAAAACTCCGGAATGAGCTAGATCACACGATCCGGAAATAATTTAGTTAGCGGCGCAAAATTTTGGGAAATAGGTTGTCCTGGTTCAATTGTCTATCCGCTGGTAAAGCTGCAGTACAGCGCCGGGTGTTGCCGGTGCGCGTGGGTTAAATAGATACCCTCCTCAAGGGCGCGACAAGTTGCTCGTCTACGTTGCGGCCCGCCTAGCGTGCGAGTGGCTGGACCGCGGACTGAAGCCGAACTACCCCGAGGCGGTGTCCGTGATCGCCGACCACGTCGCGGAGGGTGCTCGGGACGGCCGGACCGCCGTGGAGCTGATGCAGAGCGGCCGCCAGGTGCTGCGCGCCGACCAGGCGCTCGACGGAGTGCCCGAGGTGATCCACGACGTGCAGGTCGAGGCGGGGCGAGGCGACCTTCCTGGGCGCACGAAACTGGTCACGGTGCACGACCCGGTCACCTGATGCGGCGGCCCGGCCGGTCACTGATCTCGAATCGACATGCGCGAGGAGTTGCCCACCGCGCTAGCCGAGAACGCCGTGGCCGCCGAGCGCCCGGCTCGCAGCGGCGATCCGGTCACCCTGCGAAGGATCTAGAGGTTCACACCTGATGAATGCCACGGAGCGGGCAACGGCACCCGCGGCACACGGCGCGTAGACCTTGCTGCGCGCCGTGCGTCCGAACGGGTGTGGGAACGATCACTGCATCGGTTGCGGAATCGATCGTGTAGCACCACTGATTCGGCGTCCGTTCGGATCCCGTTTACCGTCGTAGGCGTGGTTGGCGCCACCAATCGTGTCGCGTCGGCCCTTCAACCCGTACCGTCCGGCGAACAGCCGGAGAAGTCGAGTCGTGCCGCTGCCGGGCGAGTCAGGGAGGAAAAGCATGTCGGAGGCAAACGTCGCGTTGCCGTCCATGCGGGTGTCCTACGAGGCCGGGGCGCTGGAAGAGTCGTCGCTCGCCGCCACCTGGCATGAGCAGCTCCAGCTGTGGTTCGACGAAGCGGTGCAGGCCGACCTCATCGAGCCGAACGCGATGGTGCTGGCCACGGCCAACCCCGACGGCATCCCGTCCTCGCGCACCGTGCTCTGCAAGGGCTTCGACCAGCGCGGCGTGGTGTTCTTCACCAACTACACCTCGGCGAAGAGCCACGACCTCAAGGCCACCCAGGTGGCCGCCGCGACCTTCCCGTGGCTGGGCCTGCAGCGCCAGGTCAACGTGCGCGGCACGGTGGAGAAGGTGTCGTCCGCCGAGACCGCCGAGTACTGGGCGGAGCGCCCGCGCGGCTCCCAGTTGGGTGCCTGGGCGTCACCGCAGTCGCAGGTGGTCGCCGGCCGCGATGCGCTGCAGTCGTCGCTGAGCGGCATCCAGCGACGCTTCGCCGACGCCGAGAAGGTGCCGGTGCCGCCGCACTGGGGCGGCTGGCGGATCCGCCCGGATTACGTGGAGTTCTGGCAGGGCCGCGCGGACCGCCTGCACGACCGCCTGCGCTTCCGCCGCTCCAACGACCTCTGGACTGTCGAACGCCTCGCCCCCTGAGCTGGACCCCGGAGCTGGACCCTGAGCTGGGGCCCCCTGAGCTGGACCCCTGAGCTGGACCCCGGAGCTGGGCCCCCGGAGCTGGTCACCCGGGCGGTGCGCAATTCTCGCGAGGAAATGCGCACCACCCGGGTCTAAAAGACAGCGGCGCGAAGCGTCACCTCGGGGGTGGCGGCCAGGCGAGGGGCTGGCGTGATTTCTCGGGAAATCGCGCCCTGCATCGGCTAGGCCGGTGTTTTCGCAAGTGGTCGAGGCCGTGTTGGTCCCGGCCAGTTTTGGGCGGGTTTTGTCCGGTTCGGCGGAAACCCGTTAGACATCGGTCACACGGGCCCGGAAATGGCATGCCGTTAGCCGGTCTAATCACTAGGATTTTGCATCTGTGCAACCCAGCAGCGGAGCCCCGACCAAGTCCCGTCGATCCATCAGGTCCCTGCTGAGCAAGGTCTTCCTCGACACCAGGCCGCTGCGGTACCCGGCGTACCGCCGCCTGTGGGTGTCCAACATCGTCACCGCCGTCGGCGCGCAGTTCTCCGCGGTCGCGGTGCCCAAGCAGCTCTACGACATCACCGGCTCCTCCGCCTACGTCGGCCTAGCCGGGATCTTCGGCTTGGTGCCGCTGCTGGTGTTCGGCCTGTGGGGCGGCGCGATCGCGGACACCGTCGACCGCCGCAAGCTGCTGCTGATCACCAACGGCGGCCTGGCAGGCAGCGCCGTGCTGCTGTGGTTGGTGGCCGCGGCGGACGTCCGGTCGGTCTGGCTCGTGCTGGTGCTCTTCGCCGCGCAGCAGACTTTCTTCGCCGTGAACATGCCGACTCGCGGCGCCGCGATCGCCCGGCTGATCCCGGTGCACCTGCTGCCGTCGGCGCAGGCGCTCGGCGCCACCGTTTTCCAGTTCGGTTCGATCATCGGGCCGCTGCTGGCCGGCATGTTGCTGCCGATGCTGGGGCTTTCGGTGCTGTACCTGGTCGACGCGGTGGCGTTGTGCGCGGCGCTGTGGGTGGTGTTCCGGTTGCCGCCGCTGCCGCCGCAGGAAGGCGCCCCGAAGCGCGCCGGGCTGCGCGCGGTGCTGGATGGATTCCGCTACCTGGCAATGCATTCCGTGCTGCTGGCGTCGTTCCTGATGGACATCATCGCGATGGTGTTCGGCATGCCGCGCGCGCTGTTCCCGGAGATGGCGGAGCGCACCTTCGGCGATCCGCCTGGCGGCGGCGCGGCGCTGGGCTGGCTATTCGCGGCGATCCCGCTGGGCGCGTTCGCGTTCGGGATGTTCTCCGGCTGGCTGCACCGGATCACGCGGCACGGCGTCGGCGTCACCGCCAGCGTCGTCGCGTGGGGCATCGCGGTGATCGGGTTCGGCTGGGCCGACTCGCTGTGGCTGGCGGTGCTGTTCCTGGCCCTGGGCGGCGGGGCGGACCTGGTGAGCATGGTCTACCGGAGTTCGATCATGCAGGCGGCAGCCACGGACGAGATGCGCGGCCGCATCCAGGGCGTGTTCACCGTCGTCGTCGCCGGTGGGCCGCGGCTGGCCGACACGGTGCACGGCTTGGCGGGCGCGGCGGTCGGCACCTCGACCGCCATCATCGCGGGCGGGGCCCTGGTCGTCGTCGGCGCGGTGGTCGCGGCCGTCCTGCTGCCCGCGTTCTGGCGCTACCGAGCCCCGGCCGCCGGGCAGGCATGACGGCGCCGGAATCGGCATCTTGCCCCGTTTGATCCGGCCGCAGCAGCGCGGTTCGACCAGGGGTGGGCAGACAACCGGACGAACCACCCTGCACACTTCTCTGCTATGGCCAACGAACAGACCGTGAACGACGCTGCGCCCGGCGGTGCGCAGGAGCCTGGCCTCAAGAAGGTGATGGGCCCGAAACTGTTGCTCTTCTTCGTGGTCGGAGACATCCTCGGCACCACGATCTACTCCCTGACCGGCAAGGTCGCCGGCCTGGTCGGCGGGGCGCTGTGGATCCCGTTCCTGGTCTCGTTCGTGGTCGCCTTCCTGACCGCGTTCAGCTACCTGGAACTGGTCGGCAAGTACCCGAAGGCGGGCGGCGCGCCGCTCTACGTCCACAAGGCGTTCGGCATCCACTTCCTGACGTTCCTCATCGCGTTCGCGGTGATGTGCTCGGGCATCACGTCCGCCTCGTCGGCCGCACAAGCGTTCAGCGGTGATTACCTGGACGCGATCTTCGGCGAGGGCGTGCCGTCCTTGCTGGTGGCGTTGGGCTTCGTGCTGCTGCTGGCGGCGGTCAACTTCCGCGGCGTCGGCGAGTCGGTGAAGATGAACGTGGTGCTGACCTGCATCGAGCTCACCGGCCTGCTGATCGTGATCGGGTGCGGCCTGTGGGCGATCTTCGTCGGCAACAGCAACCCGGACCTGGTTCCGGACCCGAGCCGGTTGGGCCAGCTCAACACCGAGACCACTCCGCTGCTGGCGATCACGTCGGCTACCGCGCTGGCGTTCTTCGCGATGGTGGGCTTCGAGGACTCGGTGAACATGGCCGAGGAGACCCGCAACCCCACCAAGAACTTCCCGCGCGCCCTGCTGCTCGGTCTGACCATCACGGCGTCGATCTACCTAGTGATCGCGCTGATCACCTCCACGCTGGTGCCCACCGACGAGTTGGCCGGGTCGAGCGGGCCGTTGCTGCTCGTGGTGCAGGCCGCGGCGCCGTGGTTCCCGCCGGTCGTCTTCTCCATCATCGCGCTGTTCGCGGTGACGAACAGCGCGCTGATCAACATGCTGATGGCCAGCCGCCTGGTCTACGGCATGGCGAACGAGGGCATCGTCCCGGCGGTGTTCGGCAAGGTGCACCGGGCCCGGCGGACCCCGTGGGTGTCGATCCTGTTCACCAGCATCATCGCGTTGATCCTGGTGAGCCTCCTGGACATCGGTTCGCTGGGCAGCACCACGTCACTGCTGTTGCTGGCGGTGTTCACGGTGGTCAACGTGGCGGTTCTGGTGCTGCGCAAGGACAAGGTGGAGCACCAGCACTTCAAGGCGCCCACCTGGGTCCCGGTGCTGGGCGCGATCCTCTGCGCGTTCTTCGCCAGTCCGCTGTCGGGCCGTCCGGCGACCGAGTACTACATCGCAGGGGCGCTGCTGGGGATCGGCGTGATCTTCTGGCTGATCAACTACTTCATCAAGGGCCAGACGAAGTTCGATGCCGAGGCGTTGAACAAGTGAGTCCCGATCGGGTCACCGTTCGCGGTGACCCGATCGCCGCACCGGCCGTACAGTTGGCAGGTGAATGATCCTGTTCCCGCTACCGGACGGCAGTTCGAGATCGCGTCCGGAGCTTCGCGCGCCGTGATCACAGAAGTCGGTGCGGCGCTTCGGGTCTTCGAGGTCGACGGCGTGCCGTACGCGGAGACCTATGACGCGGACCGGTTGCCGCCAGCCGGTGCCGGCGGAGTTATGGTGCCGTGGCCGAACCGGGTCGCCGACGGGCGCTGGCGGTTCGACGGCGAGCCGCAGCAGTTGGCGCTGACCGAGCCCGCGCGGCACAACGCGATCCACGGCCTGTTGCGGCACACCGCGTGGACCCTCGTCGAGCATGCCGAGTCGACGGTGGTCCTGCACGCGATGGTGCCCGCGCAGCCGGGTTGGCCGGTGCCGCTGCTGACGTCCATCGGGTACGCCCTGGACGCGGACGGCCTGACGGTGACGCACACCGTGGAGAACCTGGGCTCGCGGGCGGTTCCGTTCGGGGTCGGCGTGCATCCCTACCCGCGCGCCGGCAACGCCGAAACCGACGACTGCACGCTCCGGCTGGCGGCGTCGACGGTGCTGCCGGTGGACGCGCAGCGGCTGCTCCCGGCGCGACCGCCGCGTGCCCTGCAGGGCGACGAGATGGACTTCCGCACCGGGCGCAGGCTGGCTGGTGTGCTGCTCGACACGGCTTTCGGCGGCGCGACCCCGGCGCCGGGCGACGAGTTCGTGCGGCACACGCTCACCGATCCGAGCGGGCACGGCGTCCAACTCTGGGCCGACCCGGTGTTCAAGTGGGTGCAGGTCTACACGGCGGACGACTTCCCGGGCCGGGGCAGGGCGATCGCGATAGAGCCGATGACCTGCCCCCCGAACGCGTTCAACTCCGGCGAAGACCTCTTGGTCCTGCAACCCGGCGAGAACTGGATCGGCCACTGGGGCCTCAACCCGTTCTGACACCGACCCCTTCCGCAACCTGACACCAACCCCTTTCCGCAACGCGGAATCCCGGTTCCCCTGTCCGCAATTTCAATGGAAATCGGACCTTCGATTTCAATGGAAATTGCGGACCTCCGGTGTGTCGGGTGCCCGACACACCTCCGACACACCGGAGGTTGTGGATAACTTCCGCAATTTCCATTGAAATTGCGGACGAGAGGTCAGGGCTTCGCGAGGTGGCGGGCGATCAGCATGCGTTGGATCTGGTTGGTGCCTTCGAAGATCTGCAGGACTTTCGCTTCGCGCATGTAGCGCTCCGCCGGGAAATCCCGGGTGTAGCCCGCGCCGCCGAGCACCTGAACCGCGTCGGTGGTCACCTTCATCGCCGCGTCCGTCGCGACGAGCTTCGCCACCGACGCCTGCTGCCCGAACGGCAGCCCGGCGTCCCGGCGCCGCGCGCCGTCGAGGTACGTTGCTCGCGCCGAGTGCACGGCCGCGGCCATGTCCGCGAGCAGGAACTCCAACCCCTGGAATTCGATGATCGGCCGCCCGAACTGCTGCCGCTGCTTGGCGTAGTCAACCGCGAGGTCCAGCGCCGCCTGCGCCAACCCGACCGCGCACGCTGCAATGCCGAGCCGACCGGAGTCCAGCGCCGACAGCGCGATCTTCAGCCCCTGACCTTCGGATCCGACGAGCCGCTCGGCGGGCACCCGCGCGTCCTCGAAGTAGAGCGGCGTGGTCGGCGAGCCGGTGAGCCCCATCTTGTGCTCGGGTGGGCCCGCGGAAAGCCCCGGCGTGGCGGCGTCGACGAGCAGGCAGCTGATGCCGAGTGGCCCGTCGTCCGAGGTCCGGGCCATGAGCGTGTAGAAGTCCGCGATCCCGCCGTGGGTGATCCAGGCCTTGGCCCCGTTGACGGCGTACGAGTCGTCCTGGCGCACGGCCCGGGTGTTCAGCGCCGCCGCGTCGGAGCCGGCGTGCGGCTCGGACAGCGCGTACGCGCCGAGCAGTTCGCCGCCGATCATCCCCGGCAGCCACCGGGACTGCTGCTCCGCGCTGCCGAAGTTCGCCAGCGGGTAGCAGCTCATGGTGTGCACCGAGAGCCCGACGCCGACGGTCATCCAGGCGCTGCTGAGCTCCTCGAGGACCTGCAGGTACACCTCGTACGGCTGGCCGCCGCCGCCGTGCTCCTCGGAGTACGGCAGGCCGAGGAAGCCGGACTCGCCGAGCAGGCGGAAGGCGTCGCGCGGGAACTTCTCCGCGGCTTCATCGCCGACGGCCCGCGGGGCGAGCTCGGCGCGGGCGATTTCGCGGGTCAGCGCTAGCAGGTCGGTGGCTTCGGAAGTGGGAAGCAGGCGTTGAACGGGCATGGCGGTTCGCGCTCCTGAGGCCATTGTGACAGCTGTCGGTAGTACTGTTGCCAGTACTGTTGCCAGTACTATTGCCAGTACTGTAGGGCGTTCATGAGTACTGTGAAAGTTCGGAGCGGAAACTTCGAGCTACTGTTCGCGAGAGCTGTGGCAGGCTTCCACCGATGACCACCTCCGAAGGCCGTCGTCGGCCGGTGAACGCGCGGCGGGCCGAGCTGCTGGATCGGCTGCGCGACCTTTTCCTCGCGGAGGGGTTCGCGCACTTCACGCTGGACGACCTCGCCGGCCGGCTGCACTGCTCCAAGTCGACGCTGTACACCCTGGCGGGCAGCAAGGAGCAGCTCGCGGTCCGCGTCGTCGCGCACTATTTCAAGGGCGCCACGCGGCAGGTCGAGCAGCGGGTCGCGGCCAGCGACGACGTGCGGGATGAGGTGCGGCTGTACCTGGAGGCGGCGGCCGAGGCACTGCGGCCAGCGTCCCGCGAGTTCATCGACGACATGGCCGCCAACATCGCGACCCGCGCGACCTACGAGGCCAACGCGCACGCGGCCGCCGACCGGATCCGCGGCTTCATCCGCGAGGGTGTGCGCCAGGGCGTGTTCCGGGAGGTACACGCAGGGTTCGTCGGTGAGATGGTCGGCCGCACCATCGTCGGCATCCAGCGCGGGGAGATCGGCGAGCGCACCGGCCTGTCGGACGCGGCGGCCTTCGCCGCGCTGTCGCAGTTCCTGCTCGGCGGGCTGACCGCCGGCCCGGAGGTCTAGTACACAGTGGAGGAAATGTGATCGTCATCGGCGGTGAGGCGCTCGTCGACCTCGTCCCGGATCCGTCCACCGCGGACGGCGAGCTCGGACCGCTGCACCCCCGGCTCGGCGGTGGCCCGTACAACGTCGCGATCGCGTTGGGGCGGCTGGGGATTCCGTCCGGGTTCTTCGCCCGGTTGTCCACCGACCAGTTCGGGGACAAGCTCTTCGAGCGGCTGCGTCTCTCCAATGTGGACGTCGAGCTGGTGGAGCGCGGCCCGGAGCCGACGACGCTGGCCGTGGTCGGGCTGGCCGAGAACGGTTCGGCCCGCTACAGCTTCCACACCGAAGGCACCGCCGCGCGCTTCGTCGCCGCCCGGCCGCTGCCGGAGCGGACCACCACGGTCTGCCTGGGTACTCTCGGCATGGTGCTCGAACCCGGCGCCTCGGTGTACGAGGAGGTGCTGTTCCGGGAGGCCGCGCGCGGCCGGTTCATCGCGTTGGACCCGAACATCCGCGCCGACCTGATTGCCGACCCCGACGCCTACCGCGCGCGGTTCGCCTCCTGGTTGCCGTCGGTGGGGCTGCTGAAGGTCTCGGACGACGACGCCGGATGGCTGGCGGGCGGCCAGGACGTGCTCGCGGCGGCCCGCGAATGGCGGCAGCAGGGTCCGGCCGCAGTGGTGCTGACCAGGGGAGCCGACGGGCTGACGGCGGTGACCGGCGAGGGTGAGGTGACGGTGCCGAGCGTGCGCGCCGAGGTCGTCGACACCATCGGCGCGGGCGACACCGTGCAGGCCGCCCTGCTGGCCTGGCTGCACCGCAACGACGCCCTGTCGGCGGACGCCGTACGGGCGCTCGACCGGGCGCAGTGGGAACGGGCGCTGCGGTTCGCCGCGGCCGCGGCTGCGGTCACCGTGTCCCGGCCTGGTGCCGAACCGCCGTGGGCAGCCGAGCTGTCCTGATTGACCGAAACCGGCTACGACGTGCGCGAAGCCACCTTGTGAGGTAAACCGCGCGAGACCGAACGGTCCAAATATGGTTAGCCCGATCGGACGGGCTTGTTGGTCACAATGAACGGACCGCTCGGCTCCAGAGGGACGAAAATCATCCGCCGCGATGGGCCCGATGTGATGTGATCGTGGTCCCACCTGCAAAAAGCCGAAACGCGATAGCTGCGCAGGGGCCCCACTGCGGTCTAGCGTGACTACTGACAGGACCCCAACGGGGTGGTGCTGCGGCGGTTCGGATACCCCGACCGGCGCGCAGGCGACGACGCAGCCCTGCCGCTTGGCCGGGCAGCGCTGGTCGTCTTGATAGCGCACCCCGACGAGCGCGAGAGGTTCCCGAATGCCCGACGACGTGACCGCCAAACGTACCGTCGCGCTGCGCTATGACGCCGGCGAGCACGAAATGCAGGTGAAGCAGCCCACCGAGGGCGCCCCCGGGGTGGACCTCGGCAAGTTGCTGGCTCAGACCGGTTTGGTGACGTTGGATCCGGGCTTCGTCAATACGGCGGCCTGCCTCTCCGACATCACCTACATCGACGGTGACGCAGGCATCCTGCGCTACCGCGGCTACCCGATCGAGGAGCTCGCGGCCAAGTCGAACTTCATCGAGGTCAGCTACCTGCTGATCTACGGTGAGCTGCCGACCCAGCAGCAGTACGACGAGTTCGCCGAGCGGATCCGGCGACACACCCTGCTGCACGAAGACCTCAAGCAGTTCTTCGACGGCTTCCCGCGGGACGCGCACCCGATGCCGGTGCTGTCCTCCGCGGTCTCCGCGCTGTCCACCTTCTACCAGGACAGCCTCAACCCGTTCGACAAGAACCAGGTGGAGCTGTCCACCGTCCGCCTGCTGGCCAAGCTGCCCACCATCGCGGCCTACGCCTACAAGAAGTCGGTCGGACAGCCATTCCTTTACCCGGACAACTCGCTGGGCCTGGTGGAGAACTTCCTCCGGATGACCTTCGGTTTCCCCGCCGAGCCCTACGAGGTCGACCCGGTGCTGGCCCGCGCCCTCGACCTGCTGTTCATCCTGCACGCCGACCACGAGCAGAACTGCTCCACGTCGACGGTCCGGATGGTCGGCTCCGCCGAGACGAACCTGTTCGCCAGCATCTCGGCCGGCATCAACGCCCTGTTCGGCCCGCTGCACGGCGGCGCGAACAGCGCGGTACTGGAGATGCTGGAGGGCATCCAGGCCAACGGTGGCGACGTCGACTCGTTCGTCAACCGGGTGAAGAACAAGGAGCCCGGCGTCCGGCTGATGGGCTTCGGCCACCGGGTCTACAAGAACTACGACCCGCGCGCGGCGATCATCAAGAAGACCGCCGACGAGGTGCTCGGCAAGCTCGGGGCCAACGACCCGCTGCTGGACATCGCCCTGAAGCTCGAGGAGAAGGCGCTCGCCGACGACTACTTCATCGAGCGCAAGCTGTACCCGAACGTCGACTTCTACACCGGCCTGATCTACAAGGCGATGGGTTTCCCGACGAAGTACTTCACCGTGCTGTTCGCGCTCGGTCGGCTGCCCGGCTGGATCGCGCACTGGCGCGAGATGCTGGAGGACCCGGCCCGCAAGATCAGCCGTCCGCGGCAGGTGTACACCGGTTCGCCGGAACGCGCCTACCAGCCGATCAACCAGCGCTGAATCGAAACCTGAATCCAGTCGGTAGCCGACGCGACCGACCCACCAGCGGCCCCGGACACCGGCCTCTCGGCCGGTCCCCGGGGCCGATCCGTGTCTGGACAACGGCTCGACCTGCCGGTCGCAGTGCGATTTCAATGGAAATCAGAGGTTCGATTTCAATGGAAATTGCGGTTCAGGACGCGCGGAGGGCGTCGCGGACCTTCACTCGGGAGCCGGTGCGCAGCACCGCGTTGGAGTAGATCCGGCCGCCGAGGCGGAGCAGGACGGCGATGGCCGCGATGCTCAGGACGGTGGCCACCGCGATCTCCCAGGGGGCGGCGACGCCGAGCGCGATGCGCATCGGCATCAGCGTCGGCGAAAAGCCCGGGACCAGGGAGAGCACCGCCGCGAACGTGCTGTCCGGCGAGCTCGGCAGCATCGAGACGCCGATGACGAACGGCACGACCAGCACCATGATCACCGGGCTCCCGGAGATCACACGTCCGCACACCCGGAAATCTCATGTCCGCCGATCCGGACCAAACTGTCCACCCACCCAGATTTTTCCGTGTCCGCTGACAAGGAGGGGCACCCGCAGTCCAGGGAACCTCTCAGGTTCCGCTAAGCGACCACCCACCCACTCCGTTCGCCAACAGGCTCTGAGCTGAGAACCCGCGGCGGTGCAAGCTGCGTGGGCCAAGCGGCTGGCGCCGCTTCAAAGACAGAAGCCCGCCCTGCCACACCCCGGACGACCACTTCCCAAACAGCCTCTATAGCCCAAAAGACTCACGGCCTGCGTTCGCTCAGTCGGAAACTCCGGGCAGTGCGCGTTCGACGAGTTCTTCGACCACGGGGAGGGCCGATGCGCGTTCCGCGGGGTTCAGGCCGATCCGGCTGCGCCGGTCGAGGACATCCGCCGCGTCGAGGGCTCCTTCGTGGCGGACCGCCCACAGCACCTCGGCGGCCGTGAGCCGCAGGCCCGGCGAGACCGGTTCCGCGAGGCCCGGGTCGAACTCGGCCAGCGCCGCGACGCGCGCGGCCTCGGTGCCGTACTTCGCGACCAGCGGTGCGGCCGCTTCGACGTTCGTCAGGTGGCGGCGCGGCGCGGCGCCGACCAGTGCCACAACCGCGGTGCGCGACGGCCCGGCGGACAGCCCGCCGGCGCGGACCGCCGCGTCGACGGCGTCGGCGCCCATTTTCCGGTAGGTGGTGAGCTTCCCGCCCACCACGGTCACCACGCCCTCCGGCGAGGTCAGCACCGCATGCTTGCGCGACAGGTCGGCCGCCTCCTTGTGGCCCGGCTGCTCCAGCAGCGGACGCAGCCCCGCGAACGAACCGAGCACGTGCTCGCGCTCCAACGGCTGCCCCAGCGCATCGCGCACCGCCGCGAGGAGAAAGTCCACATCGGACTCTGGTACCTCGGGCACGGACGGGATCGGCCCTGGCACCGGCTCGTCGGTCAGCCCGAGCAGGGCGCGGCCGTCGGGCTGCGGCAGCAACAGGACGAACCGGCCCGACTCGCCCGGCATCGGGACGACCAGCGAGGTCCCGGCGATCCCGGCGGCATCCGCGTCGACCAGCAGGTGCGACCCGCGCGACGACCGCAGCTGGACGTCCGGCGAGAGCTCCCCGGCCCACACCCCGGCCGCGTTGACCACCGAGCGGGCCTTGATCCGCAGCGACTCGCCGGTGCGCTGGTCCACCACGTCGGCCCCGCCGCCGTCGATCCGGCGCGCGCGAACGTGGGTGAGGATGCGCGCGCCGAAACCGGCCGCGGTGCGCGCCAGCGCGACGACCAGGCGCGCATCGTCGACGAGCTGACCGTCGAAGGCGAGCAGGCCACCGCGCAGGTCGGCGGCGCGCACGCCCGGCACGAGGGCGAGCGCCTCCGCGGCGGGAATCCGCCGGGGAGGCGGGAGCACGCTCGACGGGGTGCGAGCCGTGCGGCGCAGCGCGTCGCCGGCGTGGAGCCAGGCGGCGAGCACCAGCTCGGAGCGGCGCGACACGCTGCCGTGCAGCGGGATGAGCTGCGGCAGCGTGCGCACCAGGTGCGGAGCGGTGCGCGTCATCAGCACGTTGCGCTCGACGGCGCTTTCGCGGGCCGTGGCGACGTCGCCGTGGGCGAGGTAGCGGAGGCCGCCATGCACGAGCTTGCTGGACCAGCGCGACGTTCCCCAGGCGAGGTCCTCGGCTTCCACGAGCGCGACGGAGAGCCCGCGGGCGGCCGCGTCCAGGGCGGCCCCGGCGCCGGTGACGCCGCCGCCGACCACCAGCACGTCCACCTGGTCGTCAGCCACTGCGGACAGGTCGGCGGTGCGGCGCGCGGCGTTCAGCGAGGTGGCGCGCAGCGAACCGGCTGGCAGCGGGGTGGTGATCATCGGACCTCCGGGCGGCTCGGTGGGGTACCGGGGACCGCAGTTTCAACTGAAACTGCGCACGGTCAACGGTTTCCCGCAGTTCCAGTTGAAACGGTCGAAAACCGGTTCGGTCGGGGATCGGCGGGCGGCGGGCCCAGGGCGCCGTCGAGGAGGTACGTGAGCTCGTCGGTCAGGGCCGTCGGGTCGATGCCGCTGGTGGCAGGGCCGGCGGAGACTACGAACGACTGCACCAGCAACAGCAGGGCACGGGCCTGCACGGCCGGGTCGGCGCGTCGGATCGACCCGTCCTCGTGACCCCGCACGAGGTATTCGCGGATGAATCCCTCGGCGGCGAGCTGCGTGCTGCCGAGCCGTTCGACCAGATAGGGCAGCAGGAGCTCGGCATCGGTCTCCAGGACCCGCTGCGGCAGCGGCGCCGATTGCAGCAGGCGAACGCCGTGGACCGTCGCGGCGACCAGGCGCTGCCGGCCGCTTCCGGTCGCGTCCCCGGTGCTGGCCAGCTGCAGGATTTCGCCGAACTCCATCGTCATCAGCGCGGTGACGAGGCTGTTTACGTCGGGGAAGCGCCGGTACAGCGTCATCCGGCTGACCCCGGCGCGGCGCGCGATCTCGGTCAGGGTGGTGCGCCGGACGCCGTTGGCGAGCACGCATTCCCGGGCGGCCCGCAGCAGTTCGGCGTCGCCGACCCGGTTCGTCGCCGGGCGGGTCGGTCGGTCCGCTGCCGCGGTCGGCCCCGCCGCGGTGCTGTGACATTGCGACGTGCTGTGACATTGCGACGTCATGTGTAACACTGTACTGGTGAACGGCCTGCTCGAACACACCCTCCGCGGCAGCTGGGCCCCATCAGGTGCGTCGGCCGCACCGCTGTCGGCACGTTCGCTGCGCTAGTTGCGGCAGCGAACCGGCCTGGCCGAGATGACGACGCGCGCGCTGACAGCCACCAGGCCCTGGGCGCCGCCGTCGAGCCGCGCGGGCTCGCCTACCGGCACACCGACCTGCGGCCCCGGTGAGCGGGCACGCTGATCGCGAACTTCAACGCCGGGAGCCGACGGCGCAGCGCTGTAGCGGCTGTTCCCAGGTTCGCTTGCGCATTGGTGCGTCCTCGCTGGCTGGGTGTGGGGTGAACGGACCGTCCGTCCCGGTAGGTGAAGTGAACGTCCGTTCGCTCCATCCGCTGTCGCCACGTGCGGCGGCGACCCGCTGGCGGTGTTCGACGCGCTCGCGGAAACGGTTCGCGGGGCCGGATTTCCGCGCCTGTGCCTCGATCAACACGATGGTCGACTTGGCCGACCCGGACAGCGCGGTGCACCGTGTTGCGGCCGAGCACAAGGAAGACGTCACCGACTACGTGGACGGCCTGCTGCGGGAGGCGGGCCGCCGTCGCCACCGGGAGCTGGCCGAGCAGTTCCTGCTGCTGGTCGACGGCGCCAACGTCACCGCGCTGCGCGCACGACTCGAAACCTAAGCGCCCCAAGGAAATGCTGTCGAGCAATCAGTCAGGGGGAAACTCAGGCTAGCGGCTTAGGCGTGAAGGGCGCCTTCTGCCGGTCGACTTGGCAGCGAGGTGCCTGTACTCACTCCGCTCGATCCGCACAGGAGAAGCTGCATCAGGACTCCTTCTTGCGGCGGGGGCGGAGGCTCGCGGCGAAGCGTGGCTTTTCGAGGGCGCTGTGGAGCGCCATGTAGGCCGCCTGGACTTCGCGGCGGGAATCGTCCGGGTTGGACGCCCGCGCCGCGGGGTCGGGGTCAGGCATGCTCTTGACCTGCATCCACCGCTCGTCCCACAGCGCCTCCATCGCGGCGTTCCATCGCTTGCGCACGTCTTCGACGACCTGCTCGCGCTGCTCGTCAGCCGCCTCCCGGCGCTGCCGCCCCGCGGCGACCGCCTCGCCGAGCTCGCCGGCACGCTCCCGCTCGTGCCGGCGCAGCTGCTGCGCGGCGGTGGTGGCCAGGGCGGTGATCTCCTTGTACCGGTCCGCGGCCGGAACCTGCTCAGTCACCAGCTTCCTCCCGGATCTCGCACGGCTCGTCCGCCGCCCGCTGCGCGGGCACCGTCAGCACTGGTTTGGCCTGGTCGCCGAGGTCGAAGGGCAGGATCACCTCGGGCCGGGAGTGCACCGCGCGGTCGAAGAACAGGCCGCGCCGCGCCCGCGGCGACCAGTTGACCATCTGCCCGGCCGCGAACGCGGCCAGCTCCTGGCCGTGCACGTCGAAGGCGACCCACGCGCCGATGTCGTCGACCGGCCCCATGCCGAGGGTGTTCTTCACCCGCTGCGCGCTGCGCCACCAGCCGATCACGTGCACCCGCAGTTCCGGGCCCTGCTTGAGGATTTTCCGCAGGTGATCCAGCCCGCTGACCCTGGTGGTCGGGTCCTTGCGCTCGAGCGTGGTGTGCGCCGCGTCGGCGGCGTAGAGCACCAGGCAGTGCGGCACGTCGGCGCCGGAGCGGTGGTCGATCGTCTCGGCCGCGGCCGCCAGTGCGGCCTCGATGCCGTCCAAACCGACCAGTTCCACGTCGTGGCCGTCGTTGCGAAGGGTTTTGGCGACGCCGCAGGCATCGTCTTCCACATCGTCCAGCAGGGCGGCGATGGTGAACTTGATGGTGCCCGGATCGTATTGCCGGGCAAGGGAAAGCGTCGCCGTGCCGAGCACGCTGATCGCGTCCGCGAGCACCGAGCCGATCACCGCGACGTTGCGCCCCGGCGATCGCGCGAGCCGCACCGCGGCGGCCGTGCCGTTGACGTCGATGATCTGCCCGAGCAGCACCTTCGGCACCGCCACCGGTGCGCTCAACTTCGCGTAATCATCCAATGTGGACAGTTCCGGCAGGTTCGAGCCGTCGAACAACCTCGGCTGCGGGGCGTCGTCGTCGAGCTTCTTGCAGAGCGCCAGCTGCAGCGCGTCGAAGGTGTTCTTCGCGGTCGCGTCCGGGATGCGCGCGATCTTGTTGCCGTACTTGACGCCCGACTCGTGGTTGACGACCGCGTGCCACCGGGGCAGCTCAATCGCCGCGTTGTTCTGGTCGGCCAGCACCCGCCGGGCCTTGGGCAGCGCGATCCGCAGGATGAACTGCTCGAAGATCGCCGGCTTGCCCCAGAACGCCTCGATCCCGGACACGTCCTGGCTGGCCAGCACCAGGTGGATGCCCTGCGAACGGCCGCGCCGCGCGACGTCCTCCAGCAGCGAGGCGGCCTGCGCGGTCACCGGGTCGCGCTCGGCGAAGAGGTACTGGAACTCGTCGATCACGGCGACGATCCGCGGCCACCGGCCGGTCGGGTCCACGGCGCGCAGCTCCTCCAGCTTGGTGACCTCGTGCTGCTTGGCGGACTCCGCGCGCCGTCGCATCTCGTCGGCCAGGAAGCGCAGCAGCGCCAGCCCGAACTCGCGGTCGGTGTTGACGTTCACCCCGACCAGCTTGGCGTGCGGCAGCCAGCTCGGATCCCGGCGGCCGGGGGTGAACTGGGCGAACGACACGCCCTCCTTGAAGTCCAGCAGGTACAGCTCCAGCTCGTCCGGCGAATAGCGGGCGGTGAGCCCGCCGAGCATGCCGTAGAGAAAGTTCGTCTTGCCCGAACCGCTGGGGCCACCGATCAGGGTGTGCGGGCTGCCGTCACCGAGGGTGATCGACACCGGTTCGCCCTCGTCGAAGCCGACCGGCGCGTGCAGCCCGGCCGTCGAACGCTGCGTCCAGAGCTGCTCGGGCACCAGGTCGTCGAAGGTCCGCACCCGGGCCCGCCGGGCGAGGAACGCCTCCGCGATCATCGAGCACGCCTTGGTGGCCTCGTTGCGCGACGGGGACTCGTCCAGCTGCACAACGGCTTCCGGGCCGGTCATGCTGGTGCGAGCCCGGTTGCTGCGGAGCAGCGTAATGGATTCGATCGCGCTGTTCACGGTCAGCGAGAGGTCCACGACGATCAACTGGATGCCGCAGGCCAGGCCGTTGCGGGCGATCCGCTGCAACTGTTGCTGCTGCTCCTCGCGCAGCGGCTCGCCGTTGCCGAAGAGCACCGCGATGCGCCACGGCTCCGAGCGGTGCCCGGTGTCCGCGGCCAGCGAGCGCAGCGAGGTGTGGCCGCCGACCAGCGAATCGGTGTGGATCCGCCGGATGTGGTCGGAGAGCGCTTCGAGCATCTCGTCCAGCCGGGTCGGATCGTGCGCGGTGAGCAGGCCCGCGCGGGCCAGCGGGTACAGCCCCGGCAGGGTCCCGGTCAGCTGCGCGACGTCCCAGACGTGGATGCGCACCTGGCCGGGCTGGAAATGGCTGAGCAGCCGCAGCAGCAGGTTCTGCACCAGCGCTTCGGCGGAGTCGGGGTTGTAGTCGGTGATGATCCGCAGGTGCGACTCGTCCAGCAGCGGGATGGCGGCCGGAAACGGTTGCGGGGCGGGCGAATCCGGGACGGTCGCGGTGCCGATCCGCCACAGCTCGGGCGGCGGCGCGGCCGCGTCCCGGGTGCCGATCTCGCCGAGCCACTCCGGCCACGGGAGCCCGGCGGACCCGGGAGCGGCCTCCGCCGCGAGCCTGCCGAGCTGCTCCGGCCCCCGCTCGGTCCACTCCGCGTAGATCTCCGCGCGCATCCGCTGCGCTTCCCGCATCGCGGCCTGGAACACCGGGTCCGCGGGATCGGCGATCTCCGCCGGTCGGCGTTCCGCAGCGGCCACCCCGACCTGCGCGATGCGCAGCGCGAACTCCTGCTGCGCGCATTCGGCGAGGACGCGGTCGTGTTCCTTCTCGGCAGCGCCGAGCGCCGAGGCGATGCTGGTGCGCAGGCGTTCGAAGGCTGCTTCGATCCGACTCCGCCGCTCGTTGCGTTTACCCACACCTCACCTCGGAACCCGTGTTACAGACTGTGATCAAAATACCACTCGACGAGAAACCGGGCAGGCCCCTGGGGTGCCCATTCACAAGGCCGAATGCGGCGCAGTTGAGCACCGAACACGGAAAGCCGCCGCGTACTACAGGCGGGTGGCGAAGTCGCGGACCGTATCGAGGATGCGCTCGATTGCCGCCTGCGTTCCCTCGATCTGGTCATCTGCGCGGGGAAGGCCCGGAGGGATCGCGGATGCGGGGTGCTCCGGGTCGAGTTTCGCCAGCGCCTGCTGTGCCTGGGCCAGCGCGGTGCGGCAGGTGGCGAGGTGGGCACCCGCGTCCTCCAGGCGTTCCTCCGCGGTGCGCAGGGTCTGGATCAGTTCGTCGAGAGTCGACACGGGGCCACCGAGCCTGTCTTCGAGTCGGGTCGATCTTCTGTCGTTGCGGCCGCAGTATGGCGATTTCGCGCGAAATCGCCATAAGGCACGCGTGGGGGGCGGCGATTTCGCGCGAAATCGCCGCCTCGCAGAACGGCCGGGAGCCTACAGGCGGCCCGCGTAGCCCTCGGTGGAGTTGATCGTGGCGCTGAGCGTGCCCTGCACTCCGTTGATCGTCTGCATCACCTCGGCGAGCATGCCGTGCGCGTGCTGCATCTCTTCCTGGGTGCTGCCCTGGGTCGCGGCCACCAGTGCGGCTTGCGCCTCTTCCAGTGCGAGGTTGCCCTGTTGCAGGGCGGCGATGGCCTCCTGCATCTTCTGGTTTGCCAAGGCAATGCCCGCGCGAACTTCTTCGACGCCCGCCATCTGGACTCAGGACCTCCGTGGTGCCCAACGCTGTACCGGTCCACAAGTTAGCGTTCGGCGTCGCCGACGGCGCAAGCAGGTGGGTGCAGGTGATCACGGGTTGATCGCGGTGCGTGACGACCAGCGGAATTGATCACCGGACCGGTATGCCCCCGGGTGGGTGGGCGCCGTGCCGGGTGTCGAGGGAGTCGGTCGCGGCCGGCGGTGGCCACTTAGGATTTCTATTTGTCCGTTTCCGGATCGATCGCCGAGATCTCGATCGACGCCACCCCCGACGGCGGCGTCGGGGCGGCCGTCCACCGGGTGGTGGCGCGGTGCTCGTCGACGCGCAGCCGGGACCAGCCGGTACCGCCGAGCGTCGACATCGCGCCGAGCACGATCTCCGGCAGGTCGCCGAGCGCCGGCCCGAGGTCCATCGCGACCCGCACCAGCGGCGGATCGATCGCGTACTCGGTGATCGTGGCCGTCCGGGACAGGCGGCTGGCCACCGCCCGGGCGGGCCATTCCGCGCCCGCTCGCCGCTCCGTGACCACTTCCACCAGCAGGCGCAGCCGCGGCCTCAAGTTCCCGTGCTCGTCCACGTCGCCGATGCCCTGCGAGACCTGCGCGGGCGGCTCGTCCGGATCTGCGAGATCAGACCTGCCGAACAGGATCGACCCGCCGGACCACGCCTCGACCAGCATTCGCTCCCCGCCGCCGACCAGGTCGCCCACCAGGTCCGGGTGGTCCACCACGGCCCAGGCCGTCGGCGGTTCGCAGGACACCCGGTGCCGGGCGTAGTCGGGACCGAGCGCGCGGAGGAAGTTGCGCACCGCGCGGGACAGCCCGGCCACGTGCTGCCCGGTTTCCGCGCTGCCCCTGCTGATCGTGACCGACCAGCAGCCGGGCTCCTCGTCGGAACAGTCCCCGGAGGCCACGATCCGGCCGCCGATTCGTTGCACCAGGCCGCGGCACGCGGCGCGTGCAGACGGCTCGTCGTCGGCCGCGACGACGACGGTGATCAGCAGTTCGAGCTCGGTGTTCTCAGCCATCGCGAGACGCATTCTCCCGCACGGGCCCGGAACGTCGAACGGATGATCGGGTGAAGTCGCGCGAACCGGCGCGGTGCTCAGGCTTCGCCCTCGTCAGGCCCGGTCGGTTCGCCCTGGCCGAGGCCGTAGTAGTGGTAGAGGTCGCGGCCCTCCTGGTCGGAGAGGTGGCCGTGCTCGGCCTCGACGCGCGGGGCGTTCTTCACCCGGTCCCTGGAGACGCCCAGCTCCAGGCGGTTCTCCTCGGTGGTCGCGCCGTTAAGCGGCACGAAGGTCTCCTTGACGCCGAAGATGCCGATCCGGACGGTGACCCACTCCGGCTGGTGCGTGACGTCGTCGACGTAGACGTTGCCGACCCGGCCGACCCGGTCGCCGTTGCTGTCGAACACCGGAGTGCCGATCAGGTCCTGTGCGCGCTCGACGTTCATGGCCACCTCGCTCGCTCCGCCCCGCCTGGAGGCCGACCCCCGTCGGCCTCCTCAAGCTGCATGCGGTGGACCTGAGCTGCAACCGCGCAAGCGACACGCCTCACCCGAACAGGTATTGATCGTGATTATTTCCGCCCGCTACTAACAATCTTCGGTTTTCGGCAGGAGCTGCCCCAACCGCCACGCAAGACGAGCCGGAAAGCGGGGCCCTACGAGTTCAGCTCGCGGCCGATGAAGGTGAGGATGTCGTTCATCACCTCGGCCTTGTTGGTCTCGTTGAGCAGCTCGTGGCGGCCGCCCGGGTAGATGTGCTCGTGGAACTCGCTGCCGCGGATGCGGTCGATGCCGGTGCGGGTGTCGGCCTCCGGCACCAGCTCGTCGTCCTCGCCGTGCACCCACAAGGTCGGCTTGTCCAGCATCGGCCCGTCGTTGATGGCCAGCAGGCAGTCGTCGATCGCCTGCAGAGTGGCGCGCTTGAACGGGCCGTGCCAGACCAGCGGGTCGGTGACGTAGGCCGCACCGACATCGGGGTCGCGGGACAGCGTCGCCGGGTCGATCGGGGTGTCCGGGATCACGTCGTGCTCCAGGAGGTCCAGCACGTGCCAGGTGCCCAGCACCGGAGCGGACAGCACGACCGCCGCCAAGTGCTCCTGGTGTTCCTGGGCGTAGCGGGCGGCGAGCATCCCGCCTATCGAGTGTCCGATGAGGACGACGGGCAGTTCCGGATGCCCGGCGGCGACCTCCCGGCGCAGGGTTTCCAGATCGGCCACGATCGTCTCGGCGTCCTCGAAGTAGACCCGATCGCCGGGCGAGCGGCCGTGCCCCACGTGGTCCGGGGCGTAGGCCAGCGCGCGGGCGCCCACCAGCTGCTCGGCCACCCACTGGTACCGGCCAGAGTGCTCGCCGTAGCCGTGCGCGATCAGCGCGATCCAGCCCGGGTTGGTCCCCGACCACTCCCGCACCGCCAGCTCGCCGTGCCGTCCGCTGACCACTCGATCCGTTGGCTCGATCATGCCGCCACCCCAGCACACCTCATACGGCCGGGCCAGCCCCCCTGGGTTATTCGCCGTTCGGTCTTCCGCCGCGCCGGTGTCGTCGCAGCTCAGCAGTGGAGCGACCGGGGCGGAGGCCGGTTCCGCGGGAAACCGGCCTGACCGGCGTCACTGGTGGTACGCGCTGTTGTTGATGGCGCCGAAGCCGCACACCGGGCCCAAGTTCCAGGTGACGGCGAGGGCATCGGTCTCGTCCGGCGGGATGACCTGCGCGCCGACCGGAGTCGGCTGGCACGGGCCGTCCGTCGGCTCGCCCTCGTGCGGGACCGCCGTCCAGTGCAGCGTGGCGCTGGCCGACCGGCCTGGCGCGAGCGTGATCAGGTTCGGTCCGGGGTTCGGCGTCCGCTCCATGGTGGTCGGCAGCGGCTTGCCGGACCCGTCGACCAGCTGCATACCGCCGTAGCCGTAGAGGGTGCAGGTCTCCTTGCTGGTGTTCTGCAGCACCAGCTGCGCGTAGCGCTGGCCTGCCCCGGCCTCGGAGTTCTGCAGCGAACCCGTGAGCATCGAGGTGTGGCAGCGCTCCACCTTGCTCGGTTGGTGACGCGCCTCGGCCGTCGTGGGCGTCGCCCGGCTGCCGGTGCTGCTGGCGTTGCCGGCGTTCGTGTTGGTGTTGCCGTCGGTCCCGGGTTGGGGCGCCGGCTGTTCTGCCGGACTGGCGGCCGGTGGTGTCGGTCGGACGTTTTGCGCCGGTGCCGTGATGGCTTGGCCGCTCTGGGCGCTCTGGGCGCCGCAGCCCGCCATCAGCCCGGCGATCAGCAGTGCTCCGGACGCCTGGAGCGCCCGCGGGCCGAAACTCCGGAATCGTTGCGGGATCACGATGACCACCTCCCGTCCCCGTCCTCGCGGCGGGGCCGTCGGTAATTGCTCTACTGCGCTGAAGACGTCCGGCTGTCGGTGTGGTTGCCTCCGCCACCGATTTTCCCGCCGTCCGCGACCGTTCGGTCCGCCTGCTCCACGTGCCGCAATCGGCGCCCGCGACCAGTGGATCGAGTGACGGTCCACTGCACCGAAAAGGTCGTATTGCGGCCGAGAACAAACCCGACCTGGGTAATTTCCCGCACCGCGATTTCGCAGCATCTCGCTCTGGTATCGACCAATCGGGTGGTGATCTTGACCTGAACGGCGGGACTGCCCGAATGCTGGACTTCGATAGTTTGGCACCGGCATGAGGCCGTAGTCAGGGGGTTGATCATGGCCGAGCGAATTCCCGGTATTGACGTCTCGCGATATCAGGGGGAACCCGACTGGGGAGCGGTTCGGGGAGCTGGATACGCGTTCACCTACATCAAAGCGACCGAAGGCGTCGGATACGTGAGTCCGACGCTGGACTCCCAGCTGGCCGGTGCGCGCGGTGCCGGGCTGGTCACCGGGCTGTACCACTTCGCCCGCCCGGACACGAATTCCCCGCAGCAGGACGCGGCCGATTTCGCCGCTGCGCTCGGGCGGTTGAACTCCAGCGCGGCGGGCAACCTGCCGCCGTGCTTGGACATCGAAACGGATGCGCCGAACCTGGGCGGCTGGGTCAAGGGGTTCATCGACGCGATCCGCGGGCACACGGGCCGGCACGAGGTCGTGGTCTACGCCTCGACGTCCTGGTTCCAGGGCAAGCTCGCGCCGGAGACCTGGGTCGACCCCGGGGTGTTCCTGTGGGTCGCGCACTACGGCCGCCCACCGGGCGAACCCGGTTACCTCACGGACCGGGTGGCGATGCACCAGCACGCCTCGGACGGGCAGGTTCCGGGGGTCGGCGGCAACACCGACCTGAACGTGTCGATGGTTCCGTTGGAGGTGCTCACCGGGGCCGGTGGGCCGACTCCGCCGCCACCGCAGGAGACCTACGTCGTGCAGCCCGGCGACACGCTTCCCGAGATCGGGCAGCGATTGGGCGTCGGTTGGCGGGAGATCGCCCGGGTCAACGGCATCACCGACCCGGACCTGATCTACGTCGGCCAGGTGCTGAAGATCCCGCGCTGACCTAGCCGTCGTTCGTCGCAGAATCCCGTTCGTTCCGGGAGTGAACGGGATTCCGGCTATTCCGGCCTGTCGTGCACGGACCGGGCGCACCGCCAAAAATTACCGCCGAGTATGTCGTTGCGCCCCGCTCGCGATCAGTACCGACTACCGTTTTTCGGGTGAACATCGCGAAGTGCGGAGGTGAACGCGATGGCGAGTACAGCGGAGCTGCTCCGTTGCCACTGGACGCGTGGTGAACCGGGTCGGGAGGCTCCCCGGGAACTCGTGGTCGCGCTCTACCGCTGGTGGGTGGCCGCGATGGTGCTCAAGATCGCGGGTGCCACCTGGGACATCTGCTGGCACTTTCGGTGGCTGCGCGACGATTTCGCGCCACCGCACCTGATCAACACGGTCGGCACCGTGATCGTGATCGGCCTGGTGGTCTTCCACACCTACACCGGGATCGGCGTCGACCGCGCCACGCTTCGCTGGATGCAGTGGGGGCTCGGCATCTTCCTGGTCGCCGCGCCGCTGGACGTGATCAACCACCGGATCAACGGGCTGGACATCACCGCGTGGAGCCCTTCGCACGCGTTGCTCTACCTCGGCACCGGGCTGCTGAGCGTCGGCCTGCTCCGCGGGTGGGCCCGCTACGGCGGCGGTGGCCGCTATTTCTACCCGGTCACCTGCTTCCTGTGGTTCACGGTGCTCGACAACTTCCTGTTCCTCAACCAGCATCAGGAGTACGGCGTGCTCGGGTTGGCGGCCTGGGAGCGCGGTACTCCGTACGCCGAGGACACCCTGCTGCAGTTCGCCGCCGACGACCTCGGGCGGCCCCTGGACTGGATCGCGGTCAAGTCGTTCACGCTGCCGGTGCCGGACTGGGTGTACCCGACGTGGGCGACGGTCACCGGACTCGGCACGCTGGTGCTCGCCCGGCGGCTGGCCGGGCGCCAGTGGACGGCGACCACCATCGCCGCGGGTTACCTCATTTTCCGTTGCGTGGCTTGGGCATTGCTCGGGACGGCGGGCTTCCCGATCTCGGCCGTGCCGTTCTTCCTGCTCGCCGGGGCCGTGGCGGTCGACCTCTCGTTCCGTCTGGCGCCGGCGATCCGGCCGTTCGCCGGCGCGCCGGTCGTGACGGCGGTGACCTACCTGGCGTTGTGGATGCAGCAGACCTACCTCGCTTCGCCGCCGGTCGACTACTGGTCGGCGCTGTACGCGGTGGTCTTGTTCGCCGCGGTGTGGTGGCTCGTCTCGTACCTGCTCGACACCGAGAGCGGTCGCCGGAGCTGGCGGCGGGTGGTGTCGCGCGGTCAGACGATGACCGGGGCGCGGGAGAGCACGACCCCCAGGCCGTAGGCGATGCCCATCACGCCGACCTCGGCAGCGGCCCAGCCGATCAGCGCGGTGCGCTGGTGGCGCGCGATGCGGGGCAGCAGGCGGAAGCGCATCTGCGACGCCACCGCACCGAGCACCACCAGGCACCCGGCTTTGGCCAGGATGATCTGGCCGTAGCCGGTGTTGATCAGGCCGGGCAGGCCGACGGCCGGCGTGATGATCAGCTCCATCAGGCCGTTGAACAGCCCGGAAATCCCCACGACGAAGATCGCGATGGTGGCGAGCTTCGAGAAGCGCGGCAGGGCCTCGGCGAGCAGCCCGCGGCGCGGCGCCACGAACAGCGCGACGGCGGCCAGGCCGCCCGTCCACATCGCTGCGCCGATCACGTGCAACTCCATCGAGATCATGCTGAAGTCGTGGTACTGCCAGTCCGTGGCGTGACCGGTCAGCGGCATCGGGAGCAGGCCGAGCAGCGCGATGATGGTGCGCAGTTCCGCCGGGACCTTCTCGCCGACCCGGACCGCGACCAGGCCCAGCGCCGCGCACAGGAGCCCGGCGCCGGCGCTGGCGAGCAGGCCGGGACCTGCCGGGACGTCCGCTACGTAGTCGATCAGCAGCCCGGTTGTGAGGGGGCGGTCCGGGCTGAGCTCCGCGGTCTGCAGTACCAGTGACAGCAGGGCGCTGAGCATCCAGACCAGCGCGGTGACCACCGTGAACTGCCTGGCAAGCGCCATGACCGGCTCGGTGTGCTTGGGGCGGTCGAAGCCCAGCAGCTTCGGCAGCAGGCTCAGACCGACGGTCGCCAGCGCCGCGACGTCGAGCAGGGCTCGCACGGCCGGCAACCCGAAGTGCACGAGCGGCGGCAGGTCGGGGAGGCCCGGGATGGTGCCGACGGCCGTGTAGGCGGTCGCGGCCAGCGCGGTCAGCAGCGCACCGCCCAGGAGTGCCGCCACCACGGCGGCCTTGGCGCCGACCACATTGCGTTCGTCCGTGTCGGCGGGGTGCGCCGGCTTCGCGGACCGGCTGTGCTGGGAGACGTCGGAGTCGGCAGCCACAAGTGCATCGTCTCACCCGGATGAGCAAGCATTGCCGTTCGGTCCGGAGGAAGCGCCGGATTTCATCACTGGTCGTGACCGAATTGTTTCGGTGCGCGAACAGTTTCGCGGGCGTGATGTTGTCGTGGTGTCGCATTCGTCACCGTTTCCGCACCGAATAGTTGATCTTCTCCCAATGCGATTTCCCTGCTGGCGGGGTGTCTTCACCCGGATATCGATAATCCACGGGTTTGTCCACCGGGCAGTGCCGTTCCGGTCCGGCTTGGGTGGGAAGTGTTGCTGACAAAGTCCTCAGCAACGTTGTTCTACAGTCGTGCATGTGTATCCGGCGGACAGTGCAGAGGCGCATGCGGGGGGTGCGTCCGGCGCGCCTCGGTCGTGCGCGGGTGCAACGATTCCGAAAGTTGCTGGGTTCTTTCCGCACGTTTCGTCGAACAGTCGACTTTCGTTCACCGGATCGGTTCGCACATATTCGTCTGGCGTTTCACGGGCCGCCGCAATTACGTGCTTTGCTGTAATGCCCGGTGGGCGGACCGAGGTCGGCATGCGGGTTTCCTGGAGGCTTGACCGGGGCGGTGCCGAACCGCGTTTCCGCAGTCTAGGACGGGTTTCGGGGTCGATCCAGGGGCGTCGTGACCCAGCGGTCCGGCGGGCGTCCCAGGGTGCGAACCTGGCACGTCTCAGGGAAATTGGGGGTCCGGCCCCGGATGTGAGTCGGACTCGCGAGACGCGAGATTGAGCGGTGTGGACGAACAGCGAAGGCAGGAATCGGCGGGTTCGGAACCTGGCACTGGTAGTAGGCCGACGCGGCGGACGCCGCGGGGCTCGACAGTGGGACGTGGCATGGATCGCGCACTAGGGTGTTCGGTAGTCGAACGTTCCCGCAGCCTGCTGAAGAGGACTGACCCGGTCGTGCACCACCATCCGACCACGCCCACGGGGAGTGGTCCGCGATGACTGCACTCGCGGTGCTGCTCGCCGCGCTGGGGGCCTGCGGGTACGCCGTGGGAGCACGACTGCAGCACGCCGCGGTGCACGACACGATGGACGGCGGCGGGCTCGGCCTCCGCAGCCAGGCCCAGCTCCTCCGCAACCCCCGCTGGTTGGGGGGCTTGGCGGCGCTCGGCAGCGGCACGGTGCTGCACGCCTGCGCGCTCGGCCTGGCACCGCTGAGCGTGGTGCAGCCGGTCGGCGTGCTGGCGCTGCCGATCACCGTGCTGCTGAACCTCCGGCAGCAGGGCATCCACGCGCGCGACCTCAAACCCAGCGTCGCGCTCTCGGTGGTCGCGGCCACCGGCGGCGTCGGCGCCTTCGTGTTCCTCGCTGCTGGCAGCGCCACCGCCACTCCGATCGCGGGCGGCGAGCAGCTGCTGGCCACCCAGCTGGTGGCTGGAGCGATCCTGATGCTCGGCGTGCTGGCCGTGCTGACCCGGTCGAAGGCGCGTTGCGTGCTCTTCGCCGCTGGCTGCGCGGTGGCGTACGGGTACGTCTCGGTGCTGATGCGGGCGGTGGCGCAGCAGCTCGGCACGACCGAACTGCTGGACATCAACCCGCTGCCGCTGCTCGGCATCGTCGTCGCGATGGTGGTGGGCGGTTGGCTGCTGCAACACGGGTACGCCAGCGGCCCGCCGGACCTCGTGGTGGCCTGCCTGACCGTGATCGACCCGCTGGTGGCCGTGGGCCTGGGCATTGGACTGCTCGGCGAAGCCGACCACGTCAGCACGTGGACGGCCGTCGGCGAAGCCCTTTGCGCCGTGGTGGCCTGCGCCGGCGTCTTCGCGCTGGCCCGCTACCACCCCGACACCCAGGCGCAACGGGCTCCCGCCACCGCTGCGGCCACCGTGTCCTCCGCTGTTGGTCTGCCTTCTGCGACCACCGTGCATTCGACCACCGTGCATTCGACCGCTGTGCCCCCGACGACCTCCACGACCGCCACTGCGACCGGCAGCAGTGATCTTGCCGGACCGAGTTCGACAGATCGTCCTGACGGGAGTTCCACTTGACTTCGCAACCGTTCAGTAGGCGCCCGCTGCGGATCGTGGTCGGCGCGACCACGTATCCCCCCGACGTGAACGGGGCGGCGAACTTCGGCCACCGCCTGGCGACCGGGCTGTCCGGTCGCGGCCACGACGTGCACGTCGTCTGCCACTCGACGGACCGGGAGTCGCGCACCGACGTCGAGGACGGCGTGACGGTGCACCGCGTCGCCTCGTACGGCTCGCCGTTCCACCCGTCGATCCGGGGGCTTCTGCCGTGGCAGGCCGCCCAGGCCGACCGGCTGATCGCCGAGATCCAGCCCGACGTCGTCCACGTGCAGTCGCACTTCTTCATCTGCCGCGGCCTGATCAACTCGGCGCGCCGCCGGGACATCGGGCTGGTGGCCACCAACCACTTCATGCCGGAGAACATCTTCGGCTACTTCAAGGTGCCGCAGGTCCTCCAGCACGCGGCGGGCCGCCTGCTGTGGCACAACCTGGTCAAGCACTACCGCAAGGCGCAGCTGGTGACCGCTCCGACGCCGCGAGCCGTCCAGCTGTTGCAGGAGAACGGGTTCGCCGAGCTGGCGCTGCCCGTCTCCTGCGGCATCGACGTCGAGCGGTACCGGCGTCGGGCCCGGAGCTACCGCAAGCAGCACCCGGATCCGGGCACCCGCACCGTGCTGTTCGTCGGACGGCTCGACGAGGAGAAGCACATCGACGACCTGCTCCGGGCCATGGCGCTGTTGCGCACCAAGACGCCGACGCGGCTGGAGATCGTCGGCAACGGCAGCCGCCGCGCCGCCTTCGAGCAGCTCGCGGTGGAACTCGGCATCGCCGACCGGGTGCACTTCCACGGGTTCCTCAGCGACAGCGAGCTGCTCGACGCCTACGCCCGCGCCGACCTGTTCTGCATGCCCAGCATCGCCGAGCTGCAGAGCCTGGCCACCATGGAAGCCATGTCGGCGGGCACCCCGGTGGTGCTGGCCAACGCCATGGCCCTGCCGCACCTCGTGCAACCGGGCCAGAACGGCTGGCTGTACCCGCCGCGGGACGTGCACGCCCTGGCCAGCGCGATCGACGACGTGATCAGCGACCGCGTGACGATCGACCGGATGGGCGCGGCCAGCGAGCGGCTCGTGTCCCGGCACGACATCGACGAGATCCTGGGCCGGTTCGAAGCGATCTACCGCCACGCGATCGACCCGGCCGGCGCCGTCGAGCTCGACGAGATCCGCACCGAGCTGGCGAGCTGATCCGGCATGACCACCCCGGAACTCCACCCCGCGGAGCGGGTGGAGCACATCGGCGGCGCCGAGCTGCACTACTGGGTCTACCGCGAGCACCTCGCCGAGACCAGCGACCTGGTCACCGCGGCGGGCCCCGCAGTCACCCAGGTCGGTTCGGTCGTCCCGATCGACCCGGTCGAACCTGCCGACACGGTGCTGATGGTGCACGGCCTGCGCGGTACCCACCACGGTCTGGAGCTCGTCGCGGCTGGATTGCCGGACCAGCGCGTCGTGATCCCGGACCTGCCCGGGTTCGGGGACTCCGGGCCGATGAGTGGGCGGCGGCACGACGTCGCCGGCTACGCGCAGGTCATCACCGAGCTCATCGAGCGGCTCGGCGGCCGGACCCGGCCGATCGCGCTGCTCGGGCACTCCTTCGGCTCGATCGTGGCCGCCCAGGTCGCCGCCACGTCGCCCGAACTCGTGCGACGCCTCGTGCTGATCAACCCGATCGCGACTCCGGCGCTGCGCGGACCGCGCGTGGTGCTGTCCGGGCTCACGTCCGCCTACTACACGCTGGGCAAGCGGTTGCCGTTGCGGGCCGGGCATTCGCTGCTGAGCAACAGGTGGGTGGTGCTGGCGGCGAGCCGGGCGATGACGCGGACGAAAGACAAGCAGCTTCGCGGGTTCATCGACGCCAACCACCTGCGGTACTTCAGCCGCTTCCACAGCCCCGCCCTGCTCAGCGAGACCTTCGAGGCTTCGGTGACGCACACCGTGGCCGACCACGCCGACGCGCTCCGGATGCCGACCCTGCTGATCGCGGGGGAGTCGGACGAGATCGCGCCCCTGGAGGGCCAGCGCGCGCTGGCGGGTCGGCTCGCCGACGCCGAGCTCGTGGTGATCCCGAACGTCGGCCACCTGGTGCACTACGAGACGCCGGGGCCGGCGGCCGAAGCGATCCGACACTTCCTCGGAGCGCCATGAACGGCCCGCGGCCGCAAGGGAGCGGTACCGCCGACCCGAGTCCGAGTGCGGCCGGGTCGAGGACGATGAACGTCGTCGTCGATGCGCGCTGGACGCGGACCGATCAGCACGATGGGATCAGCCGCTACGGCGCGAGCTTGATCGAGGCATTGCACCACCTCCATCCGGTGACGATGTTGATCCATGACGAGCGGCAGCTGCGGCTGCTGCCGTCCGGTGTTCCGCACGTGAAGGTCAACAGCCCGTTCTCGCCGCGGGAGCTGTGGCTGTCGCGCACCCTGAACCGGCTCGGTGCGGACGTCGTGTTCAGCCCGCTGCAGGTGATCGGCGGTTTCCGGCGCGACTACCGGCTCGTCCTCACGCTGCACGACCTGATCTACTACCGGCATCCGCAGCCGCCGGGGTTCCTCCCGCGGCCGGTGCGCGCCGCCTGGCGGCTCTACCACAAGGCATTCTGGCCGCAGCGGGTGATGCTCAACCGGGCTGACGCGGTGGTCACGGTCAGCGAGACGACCAGGAAGCTGATCGCGGAGCACCGGCTCACCCGGCGCCCGGTGACGGTCGTCCACAATGCACCGTCCCCGCCGCCGGAGGACGACGTGCTCGAGGGGGTCGAAACCGGTGCGGCTCAAGAACAACCGGGTGGGCCGCGGGAGCTCGTGTACATGGGTTCGTTCATGCCGTACAAGAACGTGGAAGCGTTGATCGCGGGCATGGCTCTCCTTCCTGGGTATCGCCTGCACCTGGTCAGTCGAGTCGCGCCTGCGCGCGAAGCGGAATTGCGCGGACAGATACCTCCTGATGTCGATGTCGTTTTCTGGCGAGGAATCAGTGAATGCGATTACCAGGCGCTGCTGGGGAGGGCGAGCGCGCTGGTCACCGCTTCTCGGGACGAGGGTTTCGGGCTGCCGATCATCGAGGCGATGAACGCGGGGACGCCGGTGGTCTGCAGCGATCTGGAGATCTTCCACGAGGTGACCGGGGGACACGCGAGGTTCTTCGACCCGGGGTCGTCGAAGGACTTCGCCACCGCGGTGCGCGCCGTGGAGGATTCCCGTACGCGTGCGGAGCAGGTCGCCGCGGCTCGTGGTCAGGCGGCGAAGTTCACCTGGGCCAACTCCGCCGAGCGCCTGCTTGAGCTGATGCGGGATCTGGTCCGCTGAGTTGTTGTCCTGGTGGTTGCGTCCGACGTGCCTGGCTTTGCCCGGGGGTTCTCAGAGCTTGTTGGTGAATGGTGTGGGTGGGTGGTCGCTTAGCGGAACCTGAGAGGTTCCCTGGACTGCGGGTGCCCCTCCTGATGTATGTGTCCAATACGCGGCGGAGGGGCCGTCCTCGCCAGAAAACCTCTCAGAACCCGCCGATGGTCGTCTTGGCAAGGTGAATGCAAGCGGCTACGCCGCTTCCAAAGGCGCGGACGGCATTCGCCGACAGGCTCTCAGGTGCCGTCCCGGTAGGCCGGACACCTGAGTCGGGGATTCCGGGCGAGCCCGGGGGCTGGGATTCCCCCGGAGGCGCGCGCAATCGGTTCAGGACGGTTTCTCGGCGGTCAGTGCGACCAGATCTTGATCGCCCGGGCGACGTATGTCGCCCGCGGTGTTTGGGAACCCGTTGGGTACGTGGCGAATTCCGCACCGCTGTCGCAGTAGGGGTCCTGGTAGACCGTCACCGGATGACCGGTGTTGTTCACGAAGGACCGCACCTCCACGTCTTGCCGGAGCTGGACACACTGCTCCAACGTGGTCGTCTGGAGGCCGACCTCGTGCACCTGCCCGGCGTACTCCTCCTCCGGGTAGCTGCAGAAAGTTCCTGCTGCGCAAGGCTTTTCCGGCGGTACGGCGTACGCGCCTCCGGAACCGACGGAGACCGCGGCGAGGGCGAACAGCGCGGGGACGAATATGCGCCAGACGCCGGTCCGCCCGGTCCGACGCCAGGAGGACGACCGGGTGCCGACGCGCAACGGCGCGGCGGAAGCGAACTTGGACATGCGAAAACCCCTTCGTGAGCGGATAATGAGTGGCTAGCGGCCGGAATCGGCGCACTGGAAACAGGATTCCCGAATCCCGGATCGGAATGCCAGCGAATTTGCTGGATACACCCCGACCGGGTGGATTTCCGTGTGTGGGGAAATGTTGCGGTGCCGCAGCGGAACGGCCCGGTGAGCTGTCGAAGCGCCTGCGGCTGCGGTATACAGACATCCGGTTACCACTCGGTAGAGCGGAGGTCGGTAATGACGTTGGACGCTGATGTCATCGTGGTTGGCGCCGGCCTGGCCGGCCTGGTCGCCACCGCGGAACTGGCCGACGCGGGCCGCTGGGTGGTGCTGGTGGACCAAGAACCCGAGGCCGCCCTGGGCGGCCAGGCGCACTGGTCGTTCGGCGGTCTCTTCCTGGTCGATTCCCCGGAACAGCGCCGGTTGGGCGTCCGGGACTCCCGCGAACTGGCGCTCCAGGACTGGCTCGGCTCCGCCGGTTTCGACCGGCCCGAGGACCACTGGCCCCGGCAGTGGGCGGAGGCCTACGTGGACTTCGCCGCCGGGGAGAAGCGGGCTTGGCTGACCGCGCAGGGCGTGCGGTTCTTCCCGCTGGTGCAGTGGGCCGAGCGCGGCGGCTACCTGGCCACCGGGCACGGCAATTCCGTGCCGAGGTTCCACATCACCTGGGGCACCGGCCCCGGGGTGCTCGCGCCGTTCATCCGCAGGGTACGGCAGGCGGCCGAACGAGGCCTGGTGTCGTTCCGGTTCCGGCACCGCGTCAGCGAGCTGATCACCAGCGGCGGCGCGGTGACGGGGGTGCGCGGCGAGGTGCTCGCGCCGAGCTCGGCGGAACGCGGACAGCCGAGTTCTCGCGACGTGGCAGGAGATTTCGAGCTGCACGCGCAGGCCGTCGTCGTCGCATCGGGCGGCATCGGCGGGAACCTCGACCTGGTGCGGCGGAATTGGCCCGAGCGCTACGGCCAACCGCCGAAAGAGATGATCGCCGGGGTGCCCGACCACGTGGACGGGCGGATGCTCGAAGTGGTGTCCCGCAGCGGCGGGCACATCATCAACCCGGACCGGATGTGGCACTACACCGAGGGAATCCGCAACTACGCGCCGATCTGGAGCAAGCACGGCATCCGGATCCTGCCCGGCCCGTCGTCGCTGTGGCTGGACGCGGAAGGGCGGCGGCTGCCCGCGCCGCTGTTCCCGGGCTTCGACACCCTCGGCACGTTGGAGCACATCGCGAAGACCGGACACGAGTACACGTGGTTCGTGCTCGACCGGCGCATTATCAGCCGCGAGTTCGCGCTGTCCGGCTCCGAGCAGAACCCGGACTTGACCGAGCGCAGCCTCCGCAAGCTGCTGCAGCGAGGCGGCGGTGGCACCCCGGGCCCGGTCGCCGAATTCGTCCGCCGCGGCCCCGACTTCGTCGTCCGGCGCACCGTTGCGGAGCTGGCGCGCGGGATGAATGACCTGGTCGGAGACCAGCTGATCGACGCTGCCGCGCTGGAGCGTGAGATCGTCGCCCGCGACCGCCAGGTGGAGTCGGGGCTGGGCAAGGACGAGCAGGTCATCGCCATCCGCGCGGCCCGCCGCTACGTGGTCGACCGGATGATCCGGGTCGCCGAGCCGCACCGGCTGCTGGACCCGGCCGCCGGGCCGCTGATCGCGGTGCGGCTGTCCATCCTGACCCGCAAGACCCTGGGCGGGCTGGAAACCGACCTGTCCGGACGGGTCCTGCAGGATTCGAGCGAGCCGCTGCCCGGCCTCTACGCGGCCGGCGAGGTCGCGGGATTCGGCGGTGGCGGCGTGCACGGGTACCGGTCCTTGGAGGGAACCTTTCTCGGCGGCTGTCTGTTCTCCGGTCGGCAGGCCGGGCGAGCGGCCGCCGCCGCGCTGGAATAGCCCTTGTGACCTGCGGAATCCGCCGGATGTGCGGACAATCGGATCATGCGGGATCCGGCCGGGTCGAGCCCGTGGGTGCTGCGGAACGGGCACGAGGAGCTGCTGATCCGGAAGCGGTACGAGTTCATCAGCATCGTCAACGACTTCCTGATCGCGATCTGGTTCATCGTCGGCAGTCTGCTGTTCTTCCACGAGGACACGGCTACCGCGGGCACCTGGCCGTTTCTGCTGGGCAGCTGCGAGCTCGCGGTCCGGCCGGTGATCAAGCTCGCCTGGCACGTGCGCCTGCGACGGTTGCGGCCGGTCGGCCTCCGGGGATCGGACCAGGATTTCTGACCCGGCGTCCGAATGCGATTCCATCAGAGGTAGCAACCGCTGACGAATCCGCTGACGCGGGTGCGGCGATTTGTGATGTCGAACCATTCCGAATTCGCCGATCCGTCCGGGCAGCGGACGGATTCCCCGCCGACCGCCTCGCGGATGGTGGCGTTGTCCCCGGGATTTCCCACGCCGCGCGCGGCGGCGGCGGTATTGGGTGCCGAGCGGATCCGGACGCCGGGCCCACGGAAGTCGCCGGCCCGGCCGTGCGAGGCCTTTTCGGCCAGTTCGACCAGGCCGTTCTTGATTTCGGCCGCGATGGTGGCGGCCTGGACGCCCAGCCCGGACACGGGCAGGACGGCGGCGGTGACCGCAGCGAGCAGTGCATTTCGAACCGTTCGCATGGAATACCCCCCGATACGCCCGCCAGGTCGCTCCCCATTGCCCCCTGCTATTGCTGAAGCGTCCTTTTGGCGGGCAACTCCAGTTTATGGAGAATTGCGGTCGACCGGCAGTATCCGATTGGGTAGAGCGCAATTGTGAGCGGCCGGTGACTCGCGGCGATCGGGGTGAACGGCGAAACCCACCTGTGGGTTAGCGGAGCAGCGGCGCCGATGCGGTGCGTGCCGACGAGAACGTCTCAACATTCGTCTGCGAAGTGCCGCAGCCGCTTCCAACCGCCGCCCCAACCGCCGCCCCAACCGCCGTCGCGAAGCTCAGCTTGACCGGCCGAAGCTGCCGCAAGCGCCGCAGGCGCTCAGCCCACGCACGCAGCTTGCGCCGCCGCGGGTTCTCAGGCGTTGTCTGGCGGGGACAGCCCCGAATCCGCGTATTGGCCGCAAGTCGGGGATCCCGGAGTCCAGACGGCGTCTGAGGGGCCGCCTACGTGCACCGCCACGCAGAGAACGAGCCTGGAATCCAGAAACGTCAGCCGGCGCGGGAGCCGATGCCGGTCAGGGAGCGGACCTCCATCTCGGCCTGGCGCTCCTCGTCGACCGAGTCGCGGCCCACGAAGGTTCCGATGATTCCGCAGATGAACGATACCGGGATGGACACGATGCCAGGGTTCTTCAACGGGAAGAAGGCGAAGTCCATGCTCGGGAGAATCGAGTCCGGCGAGCCGGAAACCACCGGGGAGAAGATCACCAGCAGCAGGCAGGAGCCGAGCCCGCTGTAGATGCTCCACAGCGTGCCCGTGGTGTTGAACCGCTTCCAGAACAGCGAGTACAGCAGCGTGGACAGGTTCGCCGAGGCGGCGAACGCGAACGCCAGGCCGACCAGGAACGCGATGTTCTGCCCGATGACGAGGATGCCGCCGAGGATGGAGGCGATGCCGATCACCAGCGCGGTCAACCGGGCTACCCTCACCACGGAGTCCGAGTCGATGTCGCCGCGGCGGATCACGTTGGCGTAGACGTCATGCGCGAACGACGCCGATGCGGTCAGCGTCAACCCGGCCACCACCGCCAGGATCGTGGCGAAGGCGACCGCCGCGATGATGCCCAGCAGTACCGTGCCGCCGATGCGGTAGGCCAGCAGCGGGGCCGCGGAGTTCTCCGCACCTGGTGCGCTCAGGATCGCGTCGGTGCCCACCAGCGCGGCGGCGCCGTAGCCGACGACCAGGGTGCAGATGTAGAACACCGCCACCACCCAGGTCGCCCAGACGACCGAGCGGCGGGCCTCGCGGGCGTTGGGCACGGTGTAGAACCGCATCAGCACGTGCGGCAGGCCGCCGATGCCGAGCACCAGGGCCAGCGACAGCGACACGAAGTCCAGCTTGGTCAGCTCAGACTTCCCGTACTGCACGCCGGGGGCGAAGATGTCGCGGCCGTGCGGGTTGTTGTCGGCGGCGTGCTGCAGCAGGTTCGTGAAGCTGTAGCCGAACTTGCCGAGCAGGAAGATTGTGATCATCGCGACGGACAGCAGCAGCAAGGCGGCCTTGATGATCTGTACCCAGGTGGTGCCCTTCATGCCGCCCACCAGCACGTAGGTGATCATGATCGCGCCGACCGCGGCGATCACCAACGCTTGGCCGAACGTGCCGTGCACGTTGAGCAGCAGGGCGACCAGACCGCCCGCACCGGCGATCTGGGCGATCATGTAGATGATCGTGATGGCCAGCGTCGAGGCGGCCGCCGCGGCCCGCACCGGGCGCTGGCGCATCCGGAAGCTGAGCACGTCGCCCATGGTGAAGCGGCCGGTGTTGCGGGTGCGCTCGGCGAGCAGCAGCAGGTTGATCAGCCAGGCGACCAGGAAGCCGATGGAGTACAGGAAGCCGTCGTAGCCGTAGGTCGCGATCGCCCCGGCGATGCCCAGGAACGACGCGGCGGACAGGTAATCGCCGGAGAGCGCGATGCCGTTCTGCGCACCCGTGAACGAACTACCCGCGACGAAGTAGTCGCTGGAGGTGCCACGGTTGCTCACCCGGTACACGATGAAAAGCGTGATCAGTACGAACACCGCGAAGACGCTGGTGTTGATGATCGCGCTGTCGGCCGGGATCAGCTGCGGCTCATTCACTGGTCGTACTCTCCCGCGTCATCTCGGATCCGGTCGACATCGGGGTCGATGCGGCGGCGGGCGAAGCGGACGTAAAGCCCGGTCAGGCCCACCGTGGTGATGAACTGGCCGATGCCCATGACCAGCCCGACGTTGATCTCGCCGACCAACGGTCGGGCCATGAATTCCCGGGCGTAGGCGGCGATCGCCACGTACCCGAGGTACCAGATCAGGAAAAACGCCGTAGCCGGAAAAACGAACCATTTCAGCCGGCGGCGCAGGGCACGGAATTCCGCGCTCTCCTGGATAGCGATGAAATCGGGGGGTTCGTTAGTCGCGCGAACGGAGCTCTTGCCGATTCCGCCGAAGGCTGCCCCCGGATTTCCGGGCTGGTCGCGCTGACTGCCGCGCAGCGCGGATTGCGTTGCGTTGCTCATGCATCCTTCCTGGAACTTCGCGGTTGGCCCGCTGGGCCGAGTCCTGGCAGCGGCGGGGAATTCTAACCACTCGGCGCAGGTGATCAACAGTGTGGTGATCGCCACCTGGTATCGGATTCCGAGAGTACCGGTCGGCGGTCCGCGGGCTGCGGAGAGGCGACGCTCCTTGATTGCGGTCCGGTATTGCCAGGTCAGCGGTCCGGCCTCGCGGCAGCGATCTTCCTGACCAGGCCTTATGGGGGGATCGGGTCCGAGATTGAATACCCTCTTTAGGCTGAACGAGTGAAAAAGCGCAGCGGGTGAAGTGGGGTTGACCACTCGGCGTGACATCGCCTGTTTGTCGTAGCGGAATGCGAAAAAGCCCCCGGTACTATCACGGGTTACGGGGCTTATAGTGCTGAGGCACTGAAAGACAGTCGCGCGATCCGAAAGGTCACGGTTCGGTACCAGTGTTCGTAATGCGCCAACCGGGGGCGCGCGTGGTTACGCAGAGTGCATCCGAATCTGCATTGGTACGATGCAGTATCGTAAGGCGTTTCCGGTTGCCGGGTGCTGCTCGACCACGGCTGGATTTCACCCTAGACAGCCCAGACGACGATTGCGGGACCGCACGCATGCGCCGTTCTCCAACGCATTGTTCGCCCGAGGTCCAGACCGCGACTGACCTGCACGAGAGCCCTGGCTCGCAGCCGGGAGCGCGGTCGTGACGGCGGGCCGGTTAGGGCGCACCCGCGACGCCGTGGTGCAGTGGCGCAACTGGTCGCTGCCGACGAAGTTGGCCGCGGTCGTGCTGGTACCGGTCATCTTCGCGATCACGCTCGGTATCGGACAGATCCGGTGGCAGGTCGACAAGGCGGCCGAGTACGACCTCGTCGAGCAAGTGCTGAACACGGTCGGCCGGGTCGACCCGCTGGTCGTCAGCATCCAGCAAGAACGAACCCGCGCGGTGGAGTTCCTGGTCGGCGACGGCGAGTTCGGCCCGATCGAGGAGCAGGCGGCCGTGGTGGACCGGGCTGCCGCCGACGTCGGGCAGCACCTCTCCTCGTCCGACGTCGCCACGGGAGTCGTCGCCGACCGCTACGGCGAACTCCGGCCGCTGCTGGACGGGCTCGGTCAGCTCCGCCAGCAGGTCCGCGACCACCGGATCGGCGAGGCCAAGGCGATCGACGAGTACACCCGCGTAATCGCCTCGGTGCTGGCTCTGGACCGCGCGCTGAGCAGCAGCCTCGCCGACCGCAGCCTGTCCAGCACGGCGACCGCGCTGCAGGACATGATGGGCCTGACCGAGGAAGTGCGGTTGCAGCAGGCCTGGGTGCTGACCGGGCTGTCCGAGGGCGAGCTCAAGCCGGCCGCGCTGGAGAGCCTGAACGGCTCTCGCGCCCGGTTGCAGAGCAAGATCACCGATGCTCGTGCCACCGTTGTCGCGAACTGGCAGCAGCGGCTGGACCAGACATTCGCGGCTCCGGCGATCGCGGACCGGAACAGCATGCTCCGCGCGATCATGACCGAGAGCACCGACAACGTCTACTCCGGTGGGTTCTCGGTGAAGCGCGACGCGTGGAATTCCGGCACCGAAGCCTCGGTCGCGCTGATCGACCAGGGGCGCGGCGATCTGGCGGCCGACGTCCGCGCCACCGCTTCGCGGCTGGAGGACGAGGCCAGCAGCGCCGCCGGCTGGGATTCGGTGCTGCTGCTGTCCGCGCTGATCGCAGCCGCCGCGATCATCATGGTGATCGCGCGACAGCTGCTCGGTTCGCTGCGCGTCCTGCGCAGCAGCGCGCTGGACGCCGCGGAGTACGAGCTGCCGGCGGCGGTGGCCAGCATCCGGGAGGGCAATGTCGCGGACGCGGTCGTCGAGCCGTTCCCCGTCGACACCACCGACGAGGTCGGGCAGCTGGCCCGCGCCTTCGACGAGGTGAACCAGCAGGCGCTGCGGCTCGCGGTGGAGCAGGCGGACCTGCGCCGCGGCTACGGCGAGGTGTTCGTCAGCATCTCCCGGCGCAGCCAGAGCCTCCTGGAACGCCAGCTGCGGCTGTTCGAGCAGCTGGAGCAGGACGAGGAGGACCCGGACCAGCTCGCGCGGTTGTTCCAGCTGGACCACCTGGCCACCCGGATGCGGCGCAACAACGAGAACCTGATGGTCCTCTCCGGCAGCGACCTGGCGCGCCGCTTCACCCAACCGACCGACCTGGCGGACGTGCTGCGCGCCGCGGTTTCCGAGATCGAGCAGTACCCGCGGGTCGTGGTGCAGCCGCCGCCGTCGGTCAAGCTGCGTGGGCACAGCGCCAGCGACCTGGTGCGGCTGGTCGCCGAGCTGTTGGACAACGCGGCGAACTTCTCCGCCCCGGACACGACCGTCACGGTGTCCAGCTACCAGGCCGGTGACGGCACGGTGGTGCTAGACGTGCTGGACCAGGGCATCGGCATGGGCCACCAGGAACTTGCCCGGGCCAACGAACGGCTGGCCCACGTGGACGAGGACGACCTGGCCACCTCGCGCCGGATGGGGCTGTTCGTCGCCGGGCGCCTAGCGGTTCGCCACGGTGTCGGCGTCGAGCTGCACGGCGGGCCGGACGTCGAGGGCATCCGGGCGACGGTGATGATCCCGGCCGATCACGTGGTCCCGGTCGAGTCCGGGCCTGCCCTGGCGCCCCCGGCGGCGGCGCCTGGCCAGCGCAACGGGCACGCGCACACCGACCTGCCGACCTCCGGCGTGCTGCCGCGCCGCGGCGAGCGGCCCGCGGTCGCACAGGACAGTTCGCCCTGGCAGGAGCCCGCTTCGGCGAGCCTCTCCGAGTCCAGCGTCCCCGATAGCGAGGACTGGCCGACGGCGCACCTGTTCGACGCGCCGATCGACATCCCGCAGCAGCCGCGCGCGGTGCCGTCGGACCTGGGTGTGGACTGGCCGGAGGCCGAGCCGCCTGCGGAGCGGCCGTCGGCGGAGTCGCCGGTCTTCACCGAGGCCTCCACCCGGTGGTTCCAGCCGGCCAGCGAGAACCCGTACCTGACGTCGCGGAACGAATCCGGCGAGGTCAGCTGGCCCGGCGCGGAGAACGAACCGGCCGCGGGCGTGAGTTTCCCGCAGAACTCGGACTTCCTGGCGGGCGACCGGCAGGCGGAGGAGCCGTCGTTCACCTCGTCCGGGCTGCCGCGCCGCGTGCCGCGCGGCCAGCAGACGGCGGAACCGGCACCGGTACCGGCGGCGGAATCGGCTGCCGACATGCCCGCCCGCATTCCGGAGGACATCAGCCGGAAGCTTGCCCACAACGGCGTCCACTTCGGGCACCCGGCGGAGACCTCCGGGGCGGGCTCATGGATGCAGGAGCCCACCGGGCAGGACGCGTGGGCGTCGGAACCGGAGGGATCGGACGACTGGGGCTCGGCACCCGTCGAGCCCCAGCAGTGGGTCCCGGACACTTCCGGAGACACTTGGAGCTTCGCCGCCGATAGCGCGCGCGAAGCGGCGGAGGCCGCGGTGAACCCGCAGCCGACTTCGTTCACCCAGGCGGGCCTGCCGCGCCGGACCCCGAAGGAGCATCTGGTTCCTGGCAGCGTGGCGGATTCCGGGCCCCAGGAAGCCGCGGCGTTCCAGCGCGACGCGGATCAACTCCGCGGGCGGCTGGCCGACTTCCAGAGCGGTGTCAGTCGTGGGCGGCATCGAGCAACCGATGAGGGCTGACATGAAGTCCGCAGCGCTAAGGCGTGATCACCTCGGCGACGAACAGGAGGTTGCATGACTGCTCAGGAAATGATTTCCCACAGGTTCGGCTGGCTGATCACCGACTTCACCGAGCGCGTGGCCGGTGTGGCGCACGCGATCGTGGTGTCCGCCGACGGCCTGGTGCTGACCGCCTCAGCGACGCTGCCCAGGGACCGGGCCGATCAGCTGGCCGCGGTCGCCTCCGGGCTGCTGAGCCTCACCCAGGGCTCGGCGAAGTGCTTCGAGGCAGGGCGGGTGGTGCAGACCATTGTTGAGATGCAGCGCGGCACGCTGCTGCAGATGGGCATCAGCGACGGCTCCTGCCTGACCGTGCTCGCCGCCCCGCAGTGCGACATGGGGCTGGTCGCCTACGAGATGACCATGCTCGTGGAGCGCGTCGGCCAGATGCTCACGCCGGAGATCCGGTCGCAGCTGCAGGGAGCGCCGAACGCGTTCACCGGCCAACTGGTGTGAGGATGCGATGAGTAGACGCTCGGAATATCCACGGCGGGGCCGAAGACGGGGCAATTCGGGGGACGACAGCTTCGCCCACGTCGTCAACGGGTTCACCTTCGGCAGCGGTCGCAAGCGCAAGCGCGGGCGGGACGAGCCGCAGGAGCAGTACGCCGAGCATTACGAGGACCAGTACGAGGACCAGTACGAGGACCAGTACGACGATGACGACGATCGGAATGAGGTGGCCTACCCAGAGGATCCGGTCGAGCCGGAGGCACCGGCCGCGTCCAGCATCCGGTCCTACACCTGGACCGGCGGGCGTACCAGGTCGAACCTCCAGCTGGAGCTGGAAACCCTGGTCTCCACCGGCGAGATGTACCAGCCGGGCGTGGCGGTTCGGCTGGAGCACCAGTCGATCGCCGAGTTGTGCCAACACCCCAGATCGGTGGCCGAAGTCGGGGCGCTGTTGTCGGTGCCGATCGGGGTGGCCCGAGTGCTGCTGGCCGACATGTCCGATCTGGGGTTGATCACCGTGCACCAGACGGTGAGCGAAAGCGGTAGCGCACCACACATGGTGTTGATGGAAAGGGTTTTGAGTGGACTCCGTCGGCTATAGCGCGCCCCAGCTCGGCTCCGCGCCGCCGCAGGCCGCCAATCGGGGCGGCACCGCGTCGACCTCGGCGAAGATCGTGGTCGCGGGCGGATTCGGCGTCGGCAAGACGACCTTCGTCGGCTCGGTGTCGGAAATCGTGCCCTTGACCACCGAGGCGGTGATGACGGAGGCCAGCCGGGGCGTCGACGATCTCGGCGCAACGCCGAACAAGACCACCACCACGGTCGCGATGGACTTCGGCCGGATCTCGCTGGCCTCCAACCTGATCCTGTACCTGTTCGGCACCCCGGGCCAGCAGCGGTTCTGGTTCATGTGGGACGACCTGGTGCGCGGTGCCATCGGCGCGGTCGTGCTGGTGGACACCCGGCGGCTGGCCGACTCGTTCTCGGCGATCGATTTCTTCGAGGACCGCGGGCTGCCGTACCTGGTCGGGGTGAACTGCTTCGACGGCCAGATGGTGCACTCGATCGAACAGGTCCGCGAGGCGATGGCGATCGGCCCCAACGTGCCGATCGGGCCATGCGACGCCCGGGACCGGGAGTCCACCAAGCGCACCCTGATCGCGCTGGTCGAGCACGCGATGCGGCACTGGACGACCCGCCAGCCCGGCTGATCCCGGAGGGGCCAGGTCGTACGGGCCGTGCGTCTTCTGCCAAGAAGACGCACGGCCCTTCTCATGCCTTGCGGGCGACTCCGCCGACGAGGTTGTACTCGGCGTCGGACGGCTCGGTGAAGCGCGGGCCGTCGGGCCACCAGTCGAACAGGTAGGTCAGGCCGGGTTCGACCATCTCGAGGCCGCAGAACAGCGCCTGGATCTCCTCCCGCGTGCGGTAGTAGCAGCTGCCCATCATCGAGTTGAACCGCACTTGGGACTCGTCCGCGAGCTTGGCCCGCGAGCTGCCGTCGGCCGGGTTGTGCAGGTGCGAGATCGCGAGGTACGAGCCGGGGGCCATGGCCGAGGTGTAGGCGGACATGATCGCCTTCGGGTCCTCGTCGTTGGTGACGTGGTGCAGGGTGTTGCACTGGATCAACGCCACCGGGCGGCTCAGGTCCAGGTACTTGGTCACCTTCGGGTTCGCCAGGATCTCCGCGGGGTAGCGCAAGTCCCCGACCACGAAGTGGGTGTACTCGTTCTCCTCCAGCAGCGCGCGGCCGTGCGCTGCGACCGACGGGTCGTTGTCGACGTAGACCACCGTGGCCTCGGCGTTGAGCCGCTGCACCGCCTGGTGGGTGTTTTCCGCGGTCGGCAGCCCCGAACCCAGGTCGAGGAACTGGCCGATGCCGGCCTGGCCGGCCAGGAACCGGACCACGCGGATCAGCCACGCCCGGCACTGCCTGCCGACCTGCACTGCCTCCGGGGCGATCTTCAGGATCTGCTGCAGGACCTCGCGGTCCACCTCGAAGTTGTCCTTGCCGCCGACGAACGCGTCGTAGACCCGCGCGATGCTGGGCTTCGTGGGGTCGATCTGCGGCCTGTCAGCACTTGCCATGAGAAGGGTCCGCTCGGTCCGGGGTAGAAACGATCACGAGCAGGGTAATTCCGGCAAGGGCGACAGGTAAACACCTGTCACACGGCGACCGAGGTAATCCGCACGTCGTGGTCGGGGCGTTCGGCTCGGCGAACTGCAGCAACCGGCGGCCCTCCAGCCACGGCGTCGGCCTCCTCTTCGGACGGCTTCCGGTACGGCTCGATCAGCAGCGTCGCGGTGTGCTTCCGGCGGACGAGCCGCCAGGTGCCGTGCCGGAAGCCGTCGACGAGGATCGTGCCGGGGAGCACGGCGTTCTTCGTGCTGAACAGGCGTTTGCGGCCGTTCTCGTCGCGGAGAGTCCGCTGCCGCTCCGGGGTCGCGCGGTTGAGCTCGCGCAGGCCGAGCACGGTCATCCTTCTCCCTTCGCCGGGCGAACCCTATTCGGCTGGGCGGGCCGTCGGGTTCTTTTGGCGCGAAAGGACCGTTCGCCTCGATAGGCGGCGCGAACAGGCCGTTGGCTTCACCTCACGCCGGAGCGAACCCGGCCGACGGGCCGGTGGCAGACTTGCGGCGATGAGCGGAGCGGTACTGGTCCTCGGGGGCCGCAGTGAGATCGGCGTCGAGGTGGCGGTGCGCCTCGTCAAGCGCGGACACGGCACCGTGGTGCTGGCGGCGCGGCGGTCGGCGAACCTGGACGCCGAGGAGGCCGTGCTCCGCGAGGCCGGGGCCACCGACGTGGTGCGGGTGGAGTTCGACGCCGCGGACGTCCGCAGCCACGCCGAACTGCTCCGCGGCATCGTCGACCGGCACGGCCCGATCGACGTCGCGGTGACCGCCTTCGGCGTGCTCGGCGACCAGGAGCGGGCCGAACGGGATGCGGCGCACGCGATCGACATCGTGCACGTCGACTACGTCGCGCATATCAGTGTGCTGACGCACCTGGCGAACCTGCTGCGCGAGCAGGGCAGCGGCAAGATCGTCGTGTTCTCCTCGGTCGCGGGGATGCGGGTGCGGCGGGCGAACTACGTCTATGGGTCGGCGAAGGCCGGGCTCGACGGATTCGCCAACGGTCTTTCCGACGCGCTGGTCGGCAGCGGCGTGGAGCTGCTGATCGTGCGGCCCGGGTTCGTCATCGGGCGGATGACCGAGGGCATGAGCCCCGCGCCGTGGTCGAGCACCCCTGACCAGGTCGCGGATGCGACGGTCAACGCGCTGCGGCGGGGACGTCGCGTGGTGTGGGTGCCACCGATCCTGCGCTGGGTGTTCGCGGCGATGCGCCTGGTCCCGCAGCCGATCTGGCGCCGCCTGCCCCGCTGAAGTTCCCGCTGGTCACGTGCCGTGGCGATTTCAAGGCGCGGTCCCGCGAGACGAGTGCGGGTCGCGGTTCTCCCGCGGCCAGCGCACGGTGTCGGGGTTGTATCCGCAGGTCGTCGGCCGTGAGCGCTTTATGTGGTGGTGTGGCGCCGCGAAGTACGCGCGGGCTCTGAGCCGTGGAGATGTGCCCTTCACGCTAGGACGAGTAAGTCCAAATTCCTGCGGGCAGAGGCGACGGCTTCCATGATCCGTTTGTGAAGACTGACCTGGACACCCTCTTGATCGCACTCTACATTGTCAAAATCGACGATGACCTGGCCGGTTTAGCGCAGCTGCCAGGTCGGCCACCCAAGCTCAGCCACTCCGAGTTGAGGAATTTCACCGTCCGGTGTTCGTCACGGTGGGCTCCTGCGATCACCCGGGCATCCGGCCGCGCCATGGCGGGAAGCGGCGGGGGCGTGTTCGCGGCTATGCGGATCGCGACGAGCGTTTCGGTAAAGCGAAGAACACCCGTGAGTGTTTTTGGGTGCTATGGCACCCAAAAACGCTCACGGGTGTTCCTCCGCCACGCGAAGGTGGCCATCGGCAGATGTGCCCACCAGCATCGGTTTGCGGCGGCGGACAGCGGCGTCGGCCAGGTGTGACCGGACATGACCAGAGGATCGTGGCGGGAGAGCTACCGGCCAGACCGCACCCGCGCTGACGGGCACCCGGGCAACACCAGCACCAAGGACAGCGGGCACACCACACCGTGGTGACAAGACCATGCTGGACCGAGGTGACACGCTGAGATGATCAAGGATCGGGCTGGTCTGGTGCTGATCAGTGACAAGGGGTTCGCCTCGAAGGCCTTCGAACGGTCACTGTCCGAACAGGGCATCACGTTGCTGCGGCCGTCGCGTAAGAAGGAGGTTCTGCGCTGCACCACGTGGATACGCCGTTGCTGCTGCCAAACGCCTGGGACTTCGCCTCCGCCGCGGCGCTGGTCGAGGCTGGTTTCGAGGCGATCGGCACGACGAGCCTCGGTGTCGCGGCGTCCCACGGGCTGCCGGACGCCGCGGGGTGCACCCGGACGCAGACGATCGAACTGGCCCGACGGTTGGCGGACCTGCCGCGCCCGATCACCGTCGACGTCGAATCGGGTTTCGGCGGCGGCGCCGACGAGGTCGCGGAGCTGGCGGCGGAACTGGCCGGGTTCGGCATCGCCGGGATCAACCTCGAAGACGAGCTCGGCGATCCCGCACGCCACCAAGAGCTGATCAGCGCGGTGAAGGAGCGCGTGCCGGAACTCTTCCTCAACGCGCGTACGGACACCTATTGGCTAGGCGCCAAGTCGCTCGCCGACACGATCGACCGCGCCGAGCGCTACGCCGCTGCCGGCGCGGACGGCATCTTCGTACCCGGCATGGCCACCGACGGCGACATCCGCGCGCTGCGGGACGCGATCGACGTGCCGATCAACATCCTCTATCAGCCAGGCCAACGCATCGAGCACCTGGCAGAGCTCGGCGTTCGGCGCATCAGCATGGGCTCGCTGCTCTACCGCGCCCGCGCTGCACCCGCTGTCGCCACGACGCGCGACATCCGCGCGGGTGCGGCCGTGGCGGTCGGCATCCCCGATTATTCGACTGTGCAGGACTACGCGATCGGTGGTGGCCGTCGGCGGGGTTCCGGCGGCTTCCAGTGACCTCCGTCCGGTCCGGTCCAGCGCTCGACCCCGGCTCCGATGTAGGTGCGGAACCACTCCGCGGCGAGTTCTTCGACCCGCTCCAGCGCGCCGGGCTCTTCGAAGAGGTGACCGGCGTGCGGCACGATCTCGATCTTGACGTCGGTCAGCGGCAGCGACGTGAGCAATTCCGCCGCCTGCCGGTTGAGATTGAGCACCTCGCGGTCGTTGCCGCCGACGATCAGCAGCGTCGGGGCCTGCACCGAGGCCAGCCCCTCGCCGCCGAGGTCCGGGCGTCCGCCGCGCGACACCACGGCGGAGACGCGGTCGGGGCGCCGGGCAGCGGCCTTCAGCGCGGCGGCCGCGCCGGTGCTGGCGCCGAACAGCCCGACCGGCATCTTCCTGGTGGCCGACCACTCGGCGAGCTGGTCGATGGCGGGCACCAGCCGCTCGGCGAGCAGATCGATGTCGAAGCGCAGTTCGTGGGTCCGCTGGTCGAACTTCGCCTCTTCCGGGGTGAGCAGGTCCAGCAGCAGGGTGCCGAACCCGCGGTCCTGCAACGACTCCGCAACCGCGCGGTTGCGGGGGCTGTGCCGGGAACTCCCGGAACCGTGTGCGAACAAGACCACCGCCCGGGCTGGCGGTGGCACGACGAGATCCCCTTCCAGGTTTCCCTTGGGGGTCTTGACGATCACCGGCTCGGTTGCGACTTGAACCATGTGAGCCTCCTCCAGTTCCGCAAGCTCCGGCTACCCCGCCGCGCGGGCGGCGACACGCCTGCACGGTCGCCCACTGTCCCCTCTCCGAACACGCCCGCGAGAGGATCGATCCCTGTCGGTGCCGGGCACTGCGTCCGGCCGGTGCACAGCGAACTCGACCGGTCCGCGGAGATCGACACGCTCACCGGCCAACTGGTGGACCAGTACGTTTTTGCGGACATCGCGGAGACAGTTTTGGTGGTGTGAACCACCGCTGACCAACCGGATCGGCGCTGTTGCGCTGGTGGCCGTCGTGCACCGCATGTTGCGGTTCTTGGTGCAGGAGTTGGGGTTCCGGTCGTTGTCGTTGGAGGACGACGACGCAGCGAGCGCCGAGCTCGACGCCTACCTGCGGACGGGGCGGGGCGATCCGCGAGAGCCGGACGCCTACGTGCTCGACCTGCGCGCCGACGCCCCGGAGGACGTGCGCGCCTGGCTCGACGCCCCGACGCGGACGAGGCTGATCGGCCCGTACTACGACCCGGACGACGATGCCGCCTACAACCTCTCCGGCGGTTCCCTGGCGGAATGGCTGGTCCTCGTGGTCCACGTCCGCGGGGTCAGCGCCGCCCGCCTCCTCCGCTGACCCCGTTGCTCCGCCCGGCGCAGGGCTTCGGTACGCGGCGTTGGTTTGCGACGATGCTGCTGACGATGCATCGCGTCCGGGTGGTGGAAACCGGAGGCGCCAGGCTTGGAACGGGTGGGGTGTGACCAGGTACCGACAGCAACTCTCGCACTGGGGCTCGTTCACCGCGGCGACCACGCCGGACGGCCTCGACGTGGTCGCCGACCCGGGCGATCCGGACCCGGCACCGTTGCTGCGCAACGTGCCCGCCGCGCTCGACGAGCGGGTGCGAGTGCTCGCGCCGCACGTGCGGAAGGGCTGGCTGGAGGGCCGGGGCGAGCGCGGCCGGGACGAGTACGTACCGGTCAGCTGGGCGGAGGCGGTCGAACTGGCGGCAGGCGAGCTGGACCGGGTCCGCCGTACCTACGGAAACGAGGCGATCTACGGCGGCTCCTACGGTTGGGGTAGCGCGGGCCGGTTCCACCACGCGCAGAGCCAGGTCCACCGCTTCCTGAACGTCATCGGCGGCTACACCCGTTCGGTGAACTCCTACAGCCTCGGCGCCTCCACGCCGCTGCTGCGGCACGTCGTCGGCAGCGACGACCCGATCAGCCGCCCGACGGCGTGGCCGGTGCTGGCCGAGCACACCGAGCACTTCGTCTGCTTCGGCGGCATCCCGGCGAAGAACTCGCAGGTCAACTCGGGTGGCATCAGCAAGCACGCGGTGGCCGGGCACCTGCGCCGGGCGCGGGAGCGCGGTGCCCGGTTCACGTTGATCAGCCCGCTGCGTGACGACCTCGCCCCGGAGCTCGGGGCCAGGTGGCTTGCGCCGGTGCCGGGCACCGACACCGCGCTGATGCTGGCGCTGAGCCACGTGCTGGTAGAACGCGGTTGGTACGCCGAGGAATTCCTGCGCACGCGCTGCGCAGGGTTCGACGAGTTCTGGAAGTACCTGTCGGGCAAGGCGGACGGCGTCCCGAAGAGTCCACAGTGGGCGGAGGAGATCTGCGGCATCGACTCGGCCACCATCGTCGAGCTAGCCGAGTCCATGGCGACGCGGCGCACGATGGTGACGCTGAGCTGGTCGCTGCAGCGGGCCCGCTACGGCGAGCAGGCGCTTTGGGCGGGCATCGCGCTGGCCTGCGTGCTCGGGCAGGTCGGCCTGCCCGGCGGCGGATTCGGCCACGGCTACGGCTCGATGGCAGGGATCGGGACACACCCGCTTCCGTACCGGCTGCCGACGTTGCCGCAGGGCGAGAACCCGGTGCGCGAGTACATCCCGGTCGCGCGAGTCGCGGACATGCTGCTCAACCCTGGCCAGGAGTACGAGTACGACGGCGAGCGGCGCCGGTACCCGGACATCCGGCTGGTGTACTGGGCGGGCGGGAACCCGTTCCACCACCACCAGGACCTGGCGCGGCTGACCGAGGCGTTCCGCCGACCGGAGGCGGTAATCGTGCACGACCCGTTCTGGACGGCGACGGTCCGGCACGCCGACATCGTGTTCCCGGCCACGACCACGCTGGAGCGCAACGACCTGGGCTGCGCCCGGGAGGACCGGGCGCTGATCGCCATGCGGCAGGTGGTTCCCCCGCTCGGGGAGTCCCGGTCGGACTTCGAGATCTTCGCCGCGCTGGCCGAAGAACTGGGGCTGGGCGAGGAGTTCGCCGAGGGCCGCGACGAGTGGGCCTGGCTGGAGCACCTGTACGAGCAGTGGCGGCAGAGGTTCGACCCCGGCCTGGACTTCCAGCAGTTCTGGGAGGCTGGCCGGATCGAGTTGCCCGGCGGGCCGGACGACCAGGTCCTCTACGACCAATTCCGCGCGGCCCCGGAGGCGCACCCGCTGCCGACGCCGAGCGGACGGATCGAGCTGTTCTCGCAGCAGATCGACTCCTTCGGCTACGCCGACTGCCCCGGGCACCCGACCTGGTTGGCCGCGGAGGAGCTGGAGGTCCCGCCGGGCACCGGCGAGTTCCCGCTGTTCCTGGTCGCGAACAACCCGGGGACCCGCTTGCACAGCCAACTCGACCACGGCGCGACCAGCGCGGAATCCAAGCTCCACGACCGAGAACCGCTGCGCATCCATCCCGCCGATGCTGACGGCCGAGGACTGTCCACAGGGGACATCGTCCGGATCAGCAGCGCCACGGGCAGTGCCCTCGCGGCGGTCGTGATCAGCGACGATGTCCGCCCGGGCGTGGTCCAGCTCGCGACCGGCGCCTGGTTCGACCCGAGCGCCCCCGAGGTCGCGACCTGCATCCACGGCAACCCGAACGCCGTGACCCGGGACATCGGAACATCCCGCCTGGCCCAGGGCTGCACTGGGCAGCTGACCAGGGTAGAAGTCCGGCCCCACCAGGCACCACTGCCACCGCTGCGAACCCGAACCCCGCCGATCGCTTCAGGCTGAACGTCCCCGCACCCGGTTTTCCGCAATTTCAATGGAAATCGGGCCTTCGATTTCCATTGAAATCGGACCGTGGGCCTTCGATTTCAATGGAAATTGCGGTGGTTGTCCACAGCCTCCGGCGTGTCGTGCCACCGACACGCCGGAGGCGTGCGATTTCCATTGAAATTGCGGGGTTTCAGGCGGCCGCGTTGCCGAGGGTCATCAGCAGCCGGTTGTTCCAGGCGAACATCGCCGAGACCGCGACCAGGTCGCGGACGTCGTCGACGTTGAGCCCGGCGGAGTGCAGCCGCCGGATGTCGGCGGCCGCCAGCGCCGCCGGGGTTCGGGCCAGGGCGCTCGCGGCGTCGACGACAGCGCGCTGCCGCGGATCCGTCACGGCGGCCGGACCGGCCGTCGCCAACGCGACCGCGGTGATCTGGTCACCGGACAACTGGACCTGACGGCGGCCGTGCACCGCGGCGCAGTATTCGCAACCGTTGATCAGCGATGTGGCGAGCGCGGCGAGCTCGCGGTCTGCACGGTCCAACGCGCTGGTCCCGGTGGTTATCGCGTTGTGGAGCGCGGTCCGCTCGGCCAGCACCTGCGGATCGTGTAGCAGGGTCAGGTGGAACGGGGTCGACTCGGCCTCGGACTCCGGCGGCTCGGCCGCCGGATCGACCCACGGAACCCAGCGCAGCACCGGGAACGCCTCGGCCGGAGTCGGCAGCTCGCAACCGTCGGCGGTGGCCCCGGCCTCGATGGCGTTCACCGGCCCGGCCGGAACCGGCCCGTCCCCGGCCTGCTCGACTAGTGACAACCCGAGCAGTAACCGGACCCGGTAGCTCACGTACGCGACGACCTGCGAGGCGGCGACGACCTGGGCGGGGCTGAATCCCTGCGCCCGCAACTCGGCGATCTCGTCGAATCCCGCATCGGCCGGATCGAGCGCAACTTGCTCGCAGTGCGCGAGCAGCGCCTGCAACGAATCCGGAAGCCCGGACCAGCGCTCGACGTCCCGGACCGCGTCGGCAGCGCCGTCACCGGCCAGCGAATCGAGCTGGTCGGCCAACTCATCGGCGTATTCCCAGCGCTCGTTCACCAACGCGACGCGCAACGCGATCCGAGCGCGGTCGGCGTGGCTGAGCACGGACTCGTCCGACGGGCGCAGCACGGCGGCATCAACGCTCGCGGTGAGCTCGCGCACGTCCGGCCGGAGCGCGGCCAATGCCTCCTCGGTTCGGCTGACGCGCTCGCTGACGACAGTCGTCATAAGCATCCAATCCAGCTAGAACGGCTTCTCCCACAATAGTTTTCCACTGCGCGGACCCGGCCATGATCGTGCCCACCTCGCCGGGGGCCGCGGCCGTCGGAGCAGCCACGACTGCCTTGGTGCCATGATTGCGTCGGCACGTGGGAGCACCAAGGGAGAAGCATGGACGGCGACGCGGTGCCCGCACGGCTGCGTCGGCTCTGGCGCGTTCCGGTCACCTCGCGGCTGGGGCGACCTGCGGAGCTCGACGTGGACCAGGTGGTGCATGCCGCCGTCGACCTGGCGGACCAGCACGGGCTACTCGGGGTCACGCTGCCGAAGACCGCCAAGGAACTCGGCTTCACCACAATGTCCCTCTACCGCTACGTCGGCTCGAAGGATGAGTTATTCGTCCTCATGCAGGACTTCGCGATCGGCGCGCCCCCGGAGATCGCGGCGGACGACTGGTGCGACGGCCTGCGGGAGTGGGCCAAGGCCGAACGCCGCATCACCCACCGGCACCCGTGGATGGCCCAGCTGCCCGTTTCGGAGCCGCCGACCGGGCCGAACCAGATCGCGTGGCTGGAAGCCGCCCTGCGCGTCCTGCGCCCCACCAAGCTCGACTGGCCGCAGAAGATCGGCGTGATCATGCTGCTCAGCGGCTACGTCCGGCATTCGACGGTGCTGTCGGAAGAGCTCGAGACCGGTCGCGGCGACATCGACGAACCCGAGGCCACCCGCCGCTACGGCGCGAGCCTGACGAAGCTGATCGACCCGGAAACGTTCCCGGAAGTCGCCGAAATGCTGGCCGCCGGTCTCTTCGAGGCATCCCCGGGGCCGGGCGAGGACCCGGCGGAAGACCGGGACTTCACCTTCGGCCTGGACCGGATCCTCGACGGAGTAGCCGCCCTGACCTAGGGGTCCGCATCAGGGCAGGTTGAGCCGCCAGGAGACTCCGAAGCGGTCGTTCAGCCAGCCGGAATTGTGGTCTGCCGTGCAGGTACGCCGCGCCCGCTGCGGTGGCCCATTCCGCGACGGCTCGGCCTCGGCCGAGGTGCCAGCCGTCAGGTTGACCACGGTGCGGCCGAGGTGCGCGTCGCCCGCCGATTCCAGGAGTTCGCGCGCTGCTGTAGCCCTTCACACCGACGACCACGAGCGGCCGGCCGCGACGCGTCAGGCCCAGAGACTTGATCAAGTCGTGGATCTCGGCCCGGTAGAGCTTGGCCGGTTCCCTGGTCAGGGGGCCCAGGCGCCGTAGATCTCCAGCGACCCCACTCCGTGCGTGCGACCCCAGGCGTGCAGTGAGAGCGCGACGGCGGCCAGCGGCAGTTCGGGGAACGACTCGCGGACCTCGTCGGCCAGGCGCGGTTCGAAGTCCGGCCAGTCGTGGCCGCCGTCGGCCTGGCGGGTGCCAGGCGGCGGCCACCAAGCTGGTGAGGCCCGCGCAAGCCCGGGTGCTCGGCCTCGGCGGCGGGCCCGCCGCCGAGGCCTGATAGCCGGGGACCGGGTCGCCGTAGATCCGCAACCCCACAATCCGGCGCACCACGCGCACGGGCGTGCGCGTCGGGCTGTGATGCGGACGTGAGCTGCGATTGGCCATCCCTGCCGCACCCCCGGCCCGGTAGTGCGCAGCCCATTTCCCGGCGGTCTTGGGCGAGACCATGAACATCCTGGCCCCCGAGGCGACGGTCCAGCACTGCTCGACGATCAGACACCCAACCGCAGACGTGCACGCCAAGTCAGCGCAGCGTTAGCGTGGGCACGAACGCCTCCTGGTCGTGAAGTGGTTACCGGACATCTCCACTCACAACCGGAGGCCTTCCCCATGCCGTCATTCACGACCGTGTGTCACGCGATCAAACCCAGGACGACCTCCCCGACCGGGATCGCCGACTCATGAATGCCAATCCACCACGCCGGGGACTGGCCTCGCCCCAAGAACCCCGACGGGGTGGCATGGCCTGAGAACCCGCAGCGACGCCAGCCGCTTAGCTGTGGTGTCCGCCAGGTCGTCCGAGGTTCCGCTACCCGCACGGCCACGCAAAATTGAGTTCGGAAACAGGCGCTGCAGCGTCTTAAATCAGTCACGGGTGATCAAGTGCGGAACCGGCCGTCGGGCCCTGCACCCTCCTCCCGGGTTGGGGCCGTACGCTTCGGGTATGGAGCGCGACCCGGTCAACAGCCTGCTGCCCGAACTGGCGGCGTGGGCTGAGAAGCAGGAACAACCGGTGCACGGGAACAGCCACGACGCCGAGATCTTGCTCCGGCTGCTGTTCGAGCACGTGGGGCTGGCCGATCTCGCGGAGCTGCGACCAGCGGATCTCGACGAACTGCTGCTGGAGTTGTTCCCCGTCAAGGTGGCCGTCGAACCGGACGAGGACCTCGCCGAGGTGATCGCGACGCTCCGCGAGCTGCTGAGCTTCGCTGGGGACACGGGCCGGATCGCGAGGGAGCAGCTCGACGGTCTGCGGCAGAAGGTCGACGAGATCGAGCCGCGGTTCGCCGAGACCGTGATGCACCCGGCGAACTGGGGAGGTGCCCGCGCCCTCGAAGAGGCCCTCCTGGCAGAGGGCGTCGACCCGACCGACGAGGCCGCAGTGGCCCGCTGGGTCGACGAGGCCGCCGAGTCCCTCGCCGAGGCGCAGCCCTACGACCTCCGGGAGGAGCTCGGGCTGCCCGACCGGTTGCCGCCGCTGCGGTTGCCGTCGGACGAAGAACTCGCCGCCGCAGCGCGGCAAAGCCCGTTGCTCGACCGCGCCCGGCGGCTGGCGCTGCGCACGGTCGCCTGCCCGGTCAACGCCGGTGAGCTGGGTGCCGGCGACGCCGTCGACGTCGCCGGGGAACTCGGCTTCCCGGTTCCGGACGCGGTGGAAGGAATGGCGGACATTCCGGAGCTGGCGAAGCTGTGGGAATGGGCGGCCGAGCTGGAATTCATCGGCCCCGGAACGGAAGTGGTCGAGTTCGGTCCGACCATTGAAGACTGGCCGGACGGCGACGACGAAGCGGTGCTGGACGTCTGGGCGGACGCGCTGGGCCTGCTGCTGGAGGAGATCTTCCAGGACGAGTGCTCCGACCTCGATCTCGACGACGTCGCCTTCTATGCGATGGTGTCGTTGTTCCTGGTCCGCAGCGAGGGCGTGCCCGTGGCGGAGTTGCGGGACGTGATCCGCGAGATCGCCGTGGACGAAACCACTTCGGACGGCGCGTGGGACTCCTGGGTCCAGCGGTGCGGCGATCCGGCGGAGCGGCTGCTCGCGACCCTGGTCGACCTGGGAGCCACGCAGGTCGACCAGGGCGTCGCGCGCCTCACCCCGCTCGGCCAGTACACCTTCGGGGGCGCGTTGACCGACGGCGGCGTCGAGGTTCCGCTGCTGCCGCCGGTCGAGGAGATGAGCGCCTTCGACCTGGTGGACTTCGCCAAGGGCGCGACCGACGAAGAACTGGCCGCCGAGACCGAGGCCTGGTTCGCGGTCCGCGGAGCCGCCGCCGGCACCAACGACCTGCTAACCGCTGCGGCCGAGGCCGAAGCGGAAGACCGGATGATCGCGGTCGCCATCGCCGCGCCGCTCGCCGAAACCGCGACGCAGCGGTGGCGGCAGGCGCTGGACGAACCGATGCTGCGGCCTTACGCGAAAGTGACGCTCCGCCAACTGGATCCGTCCGAGGAGCTCGAATCGACGGTGACCGACGCGGCACGGTTGCTCACCGACATGCTCGCGGCCGCGCTCGACTCGGTTGACCCCGAGGAGCTGCCCGAATTGCTCACGGAAACGGTGCCCGCCGGGCAGGAGCCGACGATCTTCGAGGAGATGTGGCGCCTGGACCACCCGGCCGTCCGCGACGTCCTGATGCTGATCGGCGAACAGCACCCGGACAAGAAGATCGCCAAGGCCGCCCGCAAGACGTCCTTCAAAATCACCCCAGCCGAGTGATTTCCTCGAGGTGAGGGGCACCCTTGAGCGGTTGTGCCGTCGGTTGTGCCGCCCAAGGGTGCCCCTCACCTGTCACCTGTCACCGGTCCGGGTGGTCAGGCGGCGTCGAGGAGGATCTTGCGGAAGTCGTCCGGGGCGTCGGCCACGATGTTGTGTCCGATCGGCAGCGACCGGACGTGCCACGCCGGGTCCTCCCGCAGGCGCTCGTAGGTCGCGGTGAACGGGGTGTTCTCGAAGTTGGCGAGGTAGACGTACTCGCGGCGCGGAACCCGGTCGAGCGCACCGGTGAGCCGGATCCCCTGCACCAGCGTGGCGAGCGGATGCGGCGTCGCCCGCGGGCTCAGCACCGGCAGCGGCGCCACCGAGAAGCCGTCGGCCTTCGACCCGTTCAGGTACCAGTCGTGCCAGACGCCGCTGGTCAGGGAGAACACCGAATCTCCGTCCTGAGGCACGAAAGCGTCGACGTAGACCAGGGATGCGATCCGCTGCGGAACCCGGTCCGCGACGCCGGTGATGACCATCCCGGCATAGCTGTGTCCGCAGAGGACGACATCGCGCAGGTCCTGCTCCTCCAGCAGGCGCACCACGTCGTCGATGTGCGTGTCCAGGTTGATCCCGCCGGTCGGCGCGTCCCGCGGACCCAGTCCCGGCAACGTCACCGGGAGCGCCGCGTGTCCCTCTTCGCGCAGCTCGGCCGCCAGCGGCTCGTACCACCATCCGCCGTGGCAGGCACCGGGAACCAGCACGTAGGTCGCCATGTCCGTCTCCTTCGAGGTCGTCGTGACACCAACCGTAGGAGCCGTTTAGGACAGTTCCCGTCCACAAGCGGATTCCCTTGTTGGGGATCCGGTGGGTCCGGGTGCGAGCGAGGTGGAGCGAACGGCCCGCTCGCCTCGATAGACGGCGCAAACGGGCCGTTCGCTCCACAAGGCGGGTTCGCCGACCCAGGCTCGTGAGTGCTCAAGCCGGTTCTTGCCGGAACGAGCACTCACGACGACGTGCCGAACCACCCCGGTACGTCGGGCGGAACGTCTCCGCCGACGCCATGGTGCGCAGGTTCGCCTCCAGTTCGCGCAGCCGCTTCGCACCGAGGACCTTCGCCCACTGCGACCTGAGCTTCTCGAAGATGGCGGCCGAGCGGGCGAGCACGTCGACGCCCCGGTCGGTAAGCCGGATCAGCTTCCGCCGTGCATCGGCGGCGTCGTCGACCCGCTCGACGTACCCGAGGCTCGCCAGGCGGTCCACGGTCTTGCCTGCGGCGGTCCACGGTCTTGCCCGCGGCCCGTTTGGAGATCCCGTGCCGACGTCCCAGCTCACTGGCCGTCGCGCCGTCGCGTCCGGTCGCCTGCATGGCGAATCCGTGCGCCGGGCGCACGTCGGGGTGTCCTTGCACAGCCAGCTCGGCGTGCAGCCGGTCGATCCGGTCAGTTCTGCTGCCGACGGGCCTGCTTTACCTCGCGGTCGATGGCCCAGGCGTCGGCGACCGGCCCGATGTGGCCGAGCTTGTCGGGATTGATCACCGTGCGGATGTTCTGAATCTGCCCGTCGAGCACATCGAGGACCATGGTGTGGAGCACCTTGCCGTCCCGGTCGCGGAAGATCGCGCCGGGCTGGCCGTTGACCTCGTGCGGCTCGAACGACACATCGATCCGGCTCATCAAGGGGAAGATCGTGCCCAGCACCCGGGCCACGTTCTGCGCGCCCACGATGGCCCTGGCCAGCTGCGGGCTCTTGCCGCCGCCGTCCCCGACCAGCTGCACATCGGCTGCCAGCAGATCCTGCAGCCCGCCCACATCGCCGTCCTTCAGTGCGTCGAAGAATCGCGTCGCCAGCTCCTGCCGCACCTGCCGGTCCGCTTCGAACCGCGGCCGCCCGGCCTCCATGTGCCGCCGCGCCCGCACCAGCAGCTGCCGGCACGCCGCCTCCGACCGCCCCACCGCCGCGGCGACCTCGTCGAACCCGAAGGCGAACACCTCCCGCAGCACGAAGACCGCACGCTCCAGCGGACTGAGCCGCTCAAGCAGCAGCAGTGCCGCCATGGACACCGAGTCGGCCAGCTCCGCCGACCGGCCCGGATCCTGGTACGGATCGCTGAGCAGCGGCTCGGGGAACCACGGGCCCACGTACTCCTCGCGCCGCACCCGCGCGGAGCGCAGCACATCGATCGAGATCCGCGTGACCGCGGCCGATAGAAAAGCCTTGGTCGACGTGGGCCGGGTCGACGAGCCGTCAAAGCGCAGCCACGTCTCCTGCACTGCATCCTCGGCCTCACCGACGCTGCCCAGAATCCGATAGGCGATCGAGAACAGCAGCGGCCGCAGCTCCTCGAACTCCTCGACCTTGCTCACGCCGACTCCACTCTCTTCGAAGTGCTCCACCCGGCCATGCTCGCGTGATCATCCGGACCGCTGCCAGGCCAGCGCACCACCCGAGTCCGGGGCCCGCAGCCGGGCCCCGAACCAGCTGATGCCGTTCAGTGGAACTGCCCGGGCTCGTAGTCGCCGGCGGGCTGCTGGGCGATGATGTTCAGCCGGTTCACCGAGTTCATGAAGGACACCAGGATCACCAGGGCGGTGAGCTGCCCCTCGTCGTAGTGCTTGGCGGCGCGGGCCCACACCTCGTCGCTGACCCCGCTGGCCGCATCCGCGACCCGGGTCCCCTCCTCCGCCAGCTCCAGCGCGGCGCGCTCCGCCTCGGTGAAGACCGTGGCCTCCCGCCACGCCGCGACCAGGTTCAGCCGCACCGAGGTCTCGCCGGCAGCGGCGGCCTCCTTGGTGTGCATGTCGATGCAGACGGCGCAGCCGTTGATCTGACTCACGCGAAGCGCCACCAGCTCTTGTGTTGCGGCCGGCAGCGGCGAGTCCTTGAGCGCCTTGCCCGTCGACATGAAGTGCTTGAGGACTTTGCCAGCGGTCGGGTCGGCGAAGTAGTCCAGTCGCGCGTCCATGGTGTGCTCCTCTGCGGTCGTCAGTGGCTACACACCTTGAGACGGGGTAGTCCGACGCCCTGTGACACGGACGAGTGTGATCTAGGTCTCTCAGCGACTGTCTCTGAAATCGTTTTGCGTAGCGGTGCCCTGCGCGCGGAGGTCCTCGGACAGCGAATGCGGCAGCTGCGCGATCGGCGGCCGCGGGTCTGGGTGAGCAGCCCTTCCTCGCTGAGAATGGCCAGTGCCTTCCGCAACGTCCCGCGGCTGACCCCGGGCGGCTCCGCGAGCGCGGGCTCCGGCGGCAGCTGGTAGTGCTCCGGCCACTGTCCACTGAGGACGTCATCGCGGAACGCCGCAGCGATCCGCACGTGCAGCGGCGCGGGTGCATCGCGCGAGATGCGCGAAGCGTCGTCGGCCGGCACAGGGCAGATTTACAGTACATCCGGCTTTGCCGAGTCAACGAAGATGTGAACAATGGCCGCACTGGAGACGTCATGCTTGAGCGCATCCCACTGGTGATCGACACCGACACGGCGCAGGACGACTGCATCGCCCTGCTCGCGGGCCTGCTCGACCCCCGAGCCGACCTGCGCGCCGTGACGATGGTCGCCGGCAACGTCGACTTCGGCCACCAGGTCCACAACGCGTACCTGACCTGCAACGTCGCCGATCGCCTCGGCGACGTCCCGATCTTCCTGGGATGCCGCCGCCCGATGGTCCGGACGTGGGAGAGCGCGGAGAACGTGCACGGCGACGGCGCGGGCGGCCTGACGGTGGACCTGACGGGCTGCGTGCCGGAACCCGAGCACGCGGTGGACGCGCTGATCCGGCTGGCCGCGGAGAGCCCCGGCGAGCTGTCGATCGTCGCGATCGGCCCGCTGACAAACATCGCGACCGCGGTGGTGAAGGACCCGGACTTCGTCGGGAACGTCAAAACCCTTTACGTGATGGGTGGTTCCAACAACGCCCGCGGCAACATCACCGCAGCCGCCGAGTTCAATTTCTATGTGGACCCCGAGGCGGCGAAGACGGTGTTCGCGGCGGGCTTCGAGATCGTGGTGGTCCCGTGGGCGCCGCTCACCCTGGACCAGGCGGTGTTCGCGCAGCCCGCGCTCGACGAGATCGCGGCGCTTGGCACGCCGCTGTCGGACTTCTTCACCCGCGTCTGCGCGGCGACGCTGGAATTCGACCGCAGCGTCGGCATCGACGGCACCACCCACCCCGACTCGCTGACGGCGGCGGTCCTGCTGCACCCCGAGCTGATCCGCCGCAGCGCCCGCTACCACGTGGACGTCGAGACGGCGGGCGAACTGACCCGCGGCTACGCAGCGATGTCCTGGGGAGTCCACGACCTGGAAGCCAACGCGACGGTCATCGAGGAGATCGACGCCGAAGCATTCTTCGACTACATCAAGGGCCTGCTTGCCACGAAAACCACCCCGGCCCGCGAAATCGCCTGAGTGCCCGGGCTGCAAGAGCGAGAGCGCTGAGATGACTGCAACTGCCCCGCTGCGTGTCGCGGCCCGCCCACCGCTGGTGCTCACGGCACTGCTGGTGGCGGTGGCTAGCTTCCTGATGAACGCGACCATGCTGTCGCCAGCCATCGACAACATGAGCACGGCGCTGAAAACGGACGTCGGCACGATCGGCCTGAGCACAACGGTGTTCCTGTTCGTCGCGGGCCTGGCGGGCGTGATCCGCCGCGCTACAGCGACATCATCGGGCCGCCGCCGCGCCATGTTCGGCTCGATCGCGGTGATGGCCCGGGGAGCCTGATCGCCACGTTCGCGCCGCACGTCGAGGTGCTGATGGTCGGCCGGGCGCTGCAAGGTGCCTGCGGCGCAAAGATTTCCCTCGGCATCCTGAAGCTGCGCGACATCCTGCCGACCAAGCAATTCGGCCGCTACCTGGGAATCCTGACGGCGGTCAACAGCGGCGCGACGGGCGTGGACACGCTGCTGGGCGGAGTCATCACGGACACGACCGGCTTCCGCGGCATCTTCGGTTTCACCTTCGTCCTGGAGGTGATCACGGCCCTGAGTCCCGGACTCGGCGCGCACGGGCACCCGAATGGACTGGACGGGCGCGGCGGCGATCTGCCTGGCCCTGCTGGGCCTGAACGCCTGGCTGACGCTCGGCCCGACGGCGGGATCGTTCACCCCGGTGCCCTGGCATGCCTGGCGGCAAGCCTGGTGCTGCTGGTGGTGTTCTGCACGATGGCGTTGATCTTCGCGGTCCTGACGTTCGTGTACCCGACGCTGGCGCAGAACGCGACGGCGGGCTTCGGCTACGACGGAACGACAACGGCCCTGATGTTCCTGATGCCCTACGCCCTGGCGGGCTGGATCCTAGCGCCTCTGGCGGGCTGGCTGGCCCCGAAGATCGGCTACCGAAACATGCTGCGGATCGGCCTGGTGGGCTGGATCCTGGCCCTGATCGCAGCGACGGTGTTCGTGGTGAACTTCACGTGGCTCCTGTTCATCCTGGTGGCCCTGATGGCTGTGTCGTGCGCGGCGTGCGCAGCAACGGCCCTGAACGGAATGGGAGTGATCTACGCCCCAGCGAAGTCCCCAGGACTCCTCCCAGGCCTAAACGCAACAATGTTCAACCTCGGAGCGTCCGTGGGCATCGGAGTCCTGGCAGGCCTGGTGTCCCAAGGCACCCCCGAAGGAGCGCGGGCGACCCAGCGGGCTTCACCACGGCCCTGGTAGTGGCAACGGCAATCTCGGCATCGAACCCTGGTGGCGTCGTTCGCCTTGCCAGGCAAGGTGGGCTGGGCAGAGAAGGTCTGAATCGGGCTATGTCATCCGGTGGTGGCGCACGCGAACGTGACCGCCAAGTCTTCTCCGTGATCGTCAACATCCTTGTTGGTCAACTCTGAGCGCGTCTTTCGCTTGATCGGGTTATAGTCACTTGGGGTGATCAGGTGACTGAAAGTAGCAACGGTCTGGTCGAGTGGGATCTCCAAGTCGGAGATGTGTTGCGACGCACCGAGGTTCACAAGAGGTTCGGTGGTTCTGGGCAGGGCGGCATCGCATCGGCGCCTAGGTCGGGCAGCGTGCTCTTGTTCAGCTCCGCGCAGGGCGCGCAGTACGGCTACGACTACGACGGCTGGCGTGAAGATGGCTCTTACCACTACACCGGTGAAGGCCAAGAAGGCGATCAGCGTTTGGTGCGCGGGAACAAGGCAGTGCTAGCGCCTGATCGTGCCCTGCGGCTGTTCGAAGAAGAGCGGCGAAGCCACGTCCGGTACATCGGCGAGTTCACCTTGGACCCGGTGGAATCTCACTACCGAGCCGATGCGCCTGACAAGGACGGGGTGCTTCGCAGCGTCGTTGTATTCCGCCTCTGGCCTACTGATTCCGCTCCTCCAGCTCCGGCGGCAAGCGAGTCGACGGGGCCAGAAGTGCAGTCCATTCCCGTCGAGTCGAACGAAGCGGAAGAGTATTCAGCGACTCCCAAGGACGGTTCGGTCGTCGCGAAACGTCGTGAAGCGGCGCTGGTGAAGCGGTACACCGAGTGGCTTCATGGGCAGGGGAGACCGACGACGCGCCGTTCGATCCGCCTGCCGGGGCAGGCTGGCCAGCTGTTCACGGACTTGTTCGATGAAGGGCTCCGCGAGCTGATTGAAGCCAAGGGAGCAACATCGAGAAGCGATGTGCGGCTGGCCCTTGGCCAGGTTCTCGATTACGGGCGCTACGTCGAACACGACCAGCTCGCCATCTTGGTGCCTGTTTGCCCGGCGGTTGACCTGGTTGACCTGCTCACGTCCTACGGTGTGAGCTGCATTTACGAGTCAACACAAGGATATTTCGAACGAATCCAGGCTGCTCGGCTGCGCAGCGAATCTGGTTCTGCGTAGTGGGTTTAACAAATGCAACGGTGCTAGATGGGCTGCGGTGACAGCTAAATAAGGTCGCCGCTCTAAAACCAGGGCAAAGGCAAGATCACTGTGTGTTGCGCCCCGCAACTTGGAGTGACAGGACGGGGAGTGTTCGTGTACGGTCCCTGCTGATCCATTCGGTTGTCCGGCGGATGTCGTTGTGTCCGGTTATGCGAAGCATCGATATTGCGGTATTCCGTAATGTTGCCAGTATATGGGCGCCGGTGCCGGTATAGATTTGTTGTGCGTCTTCCCGGTATGTTGTGTCACGGACGTGATGGCTTTTGTTTTCTATTCCCCAATGGTCGCGGACTTGGTCGTGTAGGACTTCGGCGGTGACTGTGGTGGTGTTCTGGCTGGTGATGATCCAGGCGTGCTCTTTGCTCACGAGTTCTCCGGAAAGGGTTTTTTCTTCTCGTTTGACGCAGGCTACGGAGCGAGCGTGTGGGAAATCGATTCCGTCGGCGTCGGTAATCCAGGTAGTCCAACGGCGTATCCGGCCGTGGGTGTCATCGACGACGACATGATGCGGGGCTTTCCGCAAGAACGGAAGAGTGTGGTCGTATATCTTTTTCTTAAGCGCCGCTTGATTTCCCTTTACTGTCATGACGTAGTCGAATCCGCGTTCGCCGGCGATGTATTCGGCGGTCTCTCGCTGGGTGTGCACGGCGTCCATGGTGACCACCACACGGCCGTCCACACCGCGGGAGACACCGTCGAGCAGGGTCTTGACCTGGGTGATCTCGTTGGTTCCCGAGGGAACGGCCACTTGGGCGACGGTGACACCATCGCAGTGGATCATCGCGGAGAACAGCGTGAACGACTCGTGATCCCCGATCCACGAACCGCGCAGCACTTTGCCGTCGATAGCCAGTCGCAACGTGCCGCCCGGGATAGGCCGGGCATGACGCAGCAGCCACGGCCCGATCAGTCCTTCCAGCTTCGCTACATCGACATTTTCCAGTGCGCGCCGGATCGTGGACGTATCCGGGACACGGAAAAACCCGCGGAACCAGCACCATCGTCCACCTATTTTCCGCAGTAACGACGCCGGCAGATCGGCGACCTGGTCGGCAATCTGCCGAAAATTCGACGCGCCCGCCAGCACTGCGATCAACGACGCCGCGAGAAGGAACGCCAAACTGTACACACGGCCCTTCCGCTTACGGCGATCCGGCACCTTGCCGAGCAACTTCATCAGTTCCGCCAGATCGGCATCATCACCGTCGGCGCTACCCGGAAACGACGCCCATGACGAGCCATGAGAAAATGACAACGGATGGCCTTCTTCTGGAGTTTGGTTTTTCGCAATTTCCATGATCCCAGAAGGAGGCCATCCTCCATCTCCCGGCCCAGCACGCCAACCCGGCCGGCTACCCTACGAGCCGAGTTGATCACTCCGCGCGATCTTGCCTTAGCCCTGGCTCTAAAACCTCGCGAAAATGTTAAAAAGACTTCTATTTTCGAAATTTGGAGAATGCTTTGGCTTCCAATCTCACAAGCAATACTGTCAACATTGACAAGCTATTCGACAAGCAAAACTTCTTTAAAATACCGGACTATCAACGGCCCTTCTCGTGGGATATCGACAATCTTTCTGATCTGATCGATGACTTGATCACTGCACCTCGTGATGCTGACTACTTTCTGGGCACGCTGGTGCTGCACACGGTTAGCACTGAGAGGGGAGTACATGTCTACGACGTCGTCGATGGGCAGCAGCGTCTCACTTCTTTGTGTATATTGCTCGCATGTCTTCGCGATTCGCATGCATTTACCGATTCTTCGGACGTGCGACGACAGATACAGGAGAAGATTCAGCAGGAGAAGCAGTCGCTTTCTGGCATTCCTGCGCGCAACCGGCTGCGCGTCAGGGACCTGGCTGCATTCGACAAGGTTGTTATAACGCCCGGCGGGACTCGTGATAACACTGAGATCGAGCGCGCAATTGGAAATGGGGAACAGAAGTACCGCACAGCAGTGGAACTGTTCCATCGCCGTCTCGACAGTCTTTCACATCCGGAAGTTGTCAATTTGGCGGAATTCATCGTTCAGCGTTGCGTCGTAGTTTATCTGGCGGCGAGTAGCTTCGAAGAAGCCTTTCGGCTCTTCACGGTGGTCAATGATCGCGGTCGGCAACTGAGGCGAATCGATGTGCTGAAAGCCAACAATCTTGCTCCCCATGTCATACCCGACGACGAAGATCGCCGCCATTACGCAGAAAAATGGGAAGCGATGGAAGAGAAGGTGGGGGAGAAGTCGTTCGAAGAGATCTTCCGTTCTATGCGGCTTGTCTACGTCCAGGAGAAGCCTCAGGGTGACCTGCTCAAGGAGTTCGAGAACAGAATCTTGGGTAAAACTGGAGCGCCTAGTCCGGGTGAAGATTTCATCAGAAAGCTAAATGATTTTGTCGATCTGTACGATTCGCTATTCATATCGATTGACTACCTCGCGGATGATCCGAATTGCTCTGCCAAATTCGAAACGCTGATGAGCGCCATGGTGGCGGAATTCAATGCCAACGAGTGGCGTGCGGCCGTGCTTCGATTTGCTGAAAAATTTGGCAAGTCGACACTGTATAAGTTCCTGTTGGCGATTGAGAAGATCTTCTTGACGCACTGGGTCCAAGGTGTGCGAAAAGACGAAAGATATTCGACCTATACTGAGCGTTATTCACGAGCGTTACCACCCAAGGCGGTAGAATTCGAGCGCTGCGATAATGCGGATGATGGTAGGCAGTTCGGCGAGGCGTCCCCGATAGCCGGTGGCGAGTATTTTCCAGTTCTTTACGTGGGCGATGCATCGCTCGACGGCAGACCGTATTGAGGAGATGGTCTTGTTGTTCGACTTGTCGTTTGTGGAGAGTTCACCGCCCTTGGGTTTCTTGCGTGGAGTGATCGCGTGAGTCCCTTGGTATGCGGGGTCGGCGATAGTAGGGGTGTCCGAGAGGCGATCTTCCCAACCGCACTCGTCGAATGCTTTGCGGTCATGCATCGAGCCGCGCATCGGCGCGGATATTCCCAACAGGTCACCATCGGTATCTGCTGCGATCTGGATGTTGAGGCCTGCGCGGCGGCGCTTGCCGGAGTAGTTGACCTCGTGACCAGCGCGGTTGCCGGTCGGGACATCGGTTCCGTCGACCAGGACGAGTCGGCCACGGATGGCATCCTTGAGATCTGGAATGTGCAGACATAATGCCTCCCCGATCAAGGGAAGAATCCCTCGATAGATCCGCGATACAGTCGGCTGGCTCAGACCGAATAAATCGCCGACAGCTGCCTGGTTTAAATTCTGTCGGACATACACCAAAGTGATCACGACAGCCCGATACAGTCCCACCGTCAGAGGCCACGGTTGCTTGCCGCGACACTGGACGATCTGCCAGATACGCACGACAAGCTCCTCGATCTGGTCAGCAGCAAGCCCTGTAGTAGACTGATAACGCAACGGCCCTACCTTTAAGTCGTCTTCTTTGGGAGAAAACGATCTTACCTGGTTGGGGTCGTTGCTCTATTTTGGGGTGATCACCCGCTGCCTGAATAACGCTCACTGCAATTTTGAAGAACATCGATAACGCTTCGGGCGGTGAAGAAGTGATCGAATCAATGAAGCGGGGTTATGATTCGGATGCGATAAAGAAGGCTTGCAGGTCTCCGAAGTTCTACACGGCCGGCTATGCCAAGTACCTCCTTCTGCGGGCTGAAATCTGCGCCAGCGAGCTGACAGAACCTCGAAAGTTCACGGTAAGGTCGGTGGAACACGTGCTACCCCAGCATCCGGCCAGCGGTAGCGAGTGGCGCAAAGAGTTCACGCAAGACGATATCGACGCAGTGGTCCACAGCGCCGGCAATCTGGTGTTGCTGAGCAAAGGAAAGAACTCTTCGGCGCAGAACAAGGATTTTGAAGATAAGAAGTCCACCTATCTTCGTCCGCGGGTGACCGACTTCCCTCGCAGCGTCCAGGTTCTAAACGAATTCAGCTGGACCAGGAATCTCATTGGAAAACGCACCGAAGAATTCGCGAACTCAATTCTGATGGATCCGTAGTGGCAGGCAGTCCGCGGTCTGCCTTGTGCTGCCACTACCACGTAGCCTACCCGCGTCGTACGGCGTGAGCTGTGTCTATGAGGCGACGCTCGAACGCTTCGAACGGATCCAAGCAGCCTTGAAAGCGATAGAAGCAAGTTCCGCGCTAGCCCGGGCGGTTTGGTCGGTGACCGGGCGCGTGGGGAGGGGGCATTCGCGCCCGGTCACCGGGGTGGGCCGGTGCGGCGGAGGTCGGGGGAGGCGCCGCACCGGCCCGGCTGGGGAGGTCGGTCCCGGGAGTGGCTGTGGCCGCTAGAAATCGCCTGCTAGAACCGCCATAGCACTCACGAGCGTTTAGGCACGCAGGTGGTGCCGCCCGGTGGGCTCGTCGGGGTCGGTGGTGGGGAATCCCGGTGGTATGTGGGGATGTTCTTGTTCCACACGATGTTCTTCTTCAGTGCGGGTTTCGGCTTCGATGTCGGCTATGAGGTGCCAGACCGTGTAGGCGCCTTCGCCGCTTCCGGCGTGCTGGCCCGTTGAGAACGCGATGGTTCTCGCGGGTAGCTGGGTGGTGAGTATGGCGAGGATCAGCAGGTTGAACAGGACGAACGTGCTGAGCTGGATCCAGAACATCGGTAGGGATTCCTTTCGTTGGGTGGGGTGTCACAGGCGGGTGGTGAGGGTGTGCCAGCAGCGCATGCAGGTGTCCTCGCGGATCCAGTCCACTTCGGACCTGTCGTGCAGCTGCTCCGCATCCGTCTCCGCGCCGCAGAACGCCTTCACCGACTCCGCAGCGGGCACTTTCGTTGCTGCGATGGGGAAAGCGTGACGTCCACCCGTGACCGGGCGCCAGACATAGGTCAAGTAATCAGCCATCGGAACTCCGGTCGTTCGGTGCATGGTGCGTTCGGTTTCCATGGATGGTGCTCATCTCCTAACTCGCGGCCGTATCCGTGCCTGCCGGAGCGGCAACGTCAGATGCACCTGCGTCGAGGTGCGGTTGGCAGTCCGCGACGGAGGCATGGCACGAGCTATTCAGCAACGCCCTGACCAGGCATGGCCGCGCTCCGCTCAAACGTCTACACGCTTACATGTCCGGTTCTGAGGCCACAGCAACTATGATCGTTTCTCAGATGTTTCTGATGTTGGGAACCGTATCAATCACCAGGGATATCTGAGAAGTAGCAGGTAGGCGTAACACGTTCAGGGGTTGCACAAGCGGTTACGATGTTTGAGGAGGTCAGGCGTGGTGAAGTTTGCAGGCTCTCAAGCTCGCGCCATCGGGGCTGAGATCAGGAAGTATCGAGATTCACTCGGATGGACTCTTGAGAAGCTGGCAGAAGCGACGGACATTTCACGTTCCACGCTCTCCCGGATCGAGACGGGCGTACGTAAGGCGGGCGTTGACGAGGTCGCCTCTATCTTGACCGCGCTGTCGGTCACGGGCTCCCCAAAAGATCGGCTCATTAACCTTGCCGGCGCCGCATCTGGCGCGTGGGTGGGAATTGGTTCTGGAATCGCGCAGCAACTCAGTGCCATTTCGGCTTACGAAGCGGAGGCGCAGGGGATTTATGAGTTTCAGGTATCTGTTCTCCCGGGATTGTTGCAGACTGCTGAATACGCGCGTGTGCTGATCAGCACATCGCCACTTGGATCCGCTGAGCGTGAGCGAGCCGTCTTTACGCGAGTTGGACGGCAGGCTGTGCTGACGCGTCCAGGCTTGCGTCGTTACTCTGCGTTCATCGATGAGGCTGCGCTCCGGCGCAGGGCGAGTGGCGATCCAAAAATGATGGCGACACAGCTAAGTCACCTGATCACTGTCGGGGAGGGCGCCAGTAAGTCGGTCCGCGTGATTCCTTTCTCCGTTGGTGCTTACTGGGGATGTGAAGGTGCGTTCACGCTCTATGAGCTGGGAGAGGATCACAATGTTGTCTATCAGGAAAACCAGGGCAGCGGAGTTTTCATCGATGACCAGTCTGCCAGCGTCTACAAGAGCGTACTTGAGAATCTGGACAACGTCGCACTCGATCCTTCCGAGTCGCGACAGCTGATATCAACCTACCTGGAGCAATACGAAAATGAAGTTTGAGTTTCGCAAAAGCAGCTACAGTGGCGGTGGCAGTGGCACGTGCGTAGAAGTAGCCTCGAATGTTCCCGGAGTCTGGGCAATTCGTGATAGCAAGAACTCGACCGGTGAATTCTTGTTGATGGAGCCGGGCAGGCTGATCGCGTTCGTAGAGGCGGTGAAGTCTGGCCGGTTCGATCACTGAGGGGGTATACGGTGCTGTCGGCAGTTTTGTCGGGGGCACCGTCATTAATTTCGCTGCGGTCGACAGGTTTCTGAAAACCCTGAAGAGGGCCGACGCTGCATGCGACGCCAGGTCTCGTGAGGCATCCAGGCCATCTGAAAGGCGACAGTCGTAGCGGACTCAGGTGTGTCCGGTTGGGTCGGTGACCGGGCGCGTGGGGGAGGGGGCATTCGCGCCCGGTCACCGGGGTGGGCCGGTGCGGCCGAGGTCGGGGAGGTACCGCACCGGCCCGGCTGGGGAGGCCAGGTCTCGTGAGTGATCCTTCCGGTAAGAACCGGAAGGATCACTCACGAGCGTTCAGGCGCGCAGGTGGTGGCGCCCGGTGGGTTCGTCGGGGTCTGTGGTGGGGAATCCTGGTGGTATGTGGGGATGTTCGTGCCTGGTGTCGGGTTCTTCGGCGGTGCGGGTTTCGGCTTCGATGTCGGCTATGAGGTGCCAGACCGTGTAGGCACCGTCACCGCCTCCGGCGTGCTGGCCCGTTGAGAACGCGATGGCTCTTGCGGGTAGCTGGGTGGTGAGCATGGCGAGGATCAGCAGGTTGAACAGGACGAACGTGCTGAGCTGGATCCAGAACATCGGTGGTTCTCCTTTGGCTGGGCGGGGGGTGTCAATTTCGCGAGAAATTGGCGTTCACCCAGGTGACGGTCAATTTCTCGTGAAATTGACACCCCCCCCGGGTGATCACAGGCGGGTGGTGAGGGTGTGCCAGCAGCGCATGCAGGTGTCCTCGCGGATCCAGTCCACTTCGGACCTGCCGTGCAGCTCCGTCGCGCCCGCTTCTGCTCCGCAGAACGACTTCACCTGCTCCTCGTGCGGAGCTTTCGTTGCTGCGATGGGAAACGCGTGGCGGCCTCCCGTGACGGGGCGCCAGACGTAGGTCAAGTAGTCGGTCATCGATGCCTCCTTGTTCTCTCAGAATCTATCGGCAGTTTCTGAAACTGATCTAGTTCCGGTTTGGGTGAACCAGATCCCCGAGCGGACGATCTAGGCTGCTCAACATGAATGGCAGTGCTCGTGCGCGGGGTTTGGGAGCTGAACTGCGGCAGTTCCGGAGCCAGAGCGGCTACAAGCAGGAAGACGTTGCGAAGCGACTCGGCTTGTCGAAAGCGACGATGAGTCGGATCGAGAACGGCACGAAGGCGGTCACCGAAGCCGACGTGTCCGCGATCCTCGCCATACTCGGCGTGACAGGCGAGGACCGTAACCGCCTACTGAAGCTCGCTCGCGAACAGGATCAGCCCGGCTGGTGGGAGACCGGCGTTCCAGGCTTGCCGAAGCAGCTCACCGGTTTGCTGGAGTTCGAGCGAGACGCGAGCCAGATCAGCTGCCTCGGCATGGTCCTGGTTCCAGGACTGCTGCAAACGAGTGACTACGCGCGGGCCGTTATGCATGGCAGCGACGTTGACGCCGTTGATATCGAAGCGCGTGTTGCGATTCGCCTCGGACGACAGGAGAGTCTCACCAAGCCCACTCCTGCAGGGTTCCGTGCCTTCATTGACGCAAGTGTGCTTCGGCGCGTTGTCGGAGGGACGCGCGTGATGGCGGAACAGTTGCGCCACATCTTGAAGATGGCCCGGCGTCGAAACGTGACTGTCCAGGTCATCCCGGAAGAAGTCGCAACGCATCCTGGCCTCGAAGGATCCTTCGTCCTGCTTGAGTTCCCGAAGGCTCGCTCGATCGTCCACCTGGAGCAGCGCAGGCTGGGCGCGTTCCTGGACGAGCCCGCTGACGTTGCCGATTACGCGAAAGTGCTGGATACACTCCAACGGGTGACGTTGAGTCCTGAGGATTCGGCGAAGTTGATCGCAACGCGGGCTGACGAGCTAGAGGGGTGAAAACCATGGCGTTCCAGACCTGGTGGAAGTCGAGCCATAGCGCGAGCCAGTCTGACTGTGTCGAGGTCGGCACCGGGACCGACGTGATCGGGGTGCGGGACACCAAGGACCGGGATGGCGGGACGTTGGTCTTCCAGCCGCAGGCCTGGGCGTCCTTCTTGGTCGCCGTCAAGGCGGAGCGCTTCGGCTGAACTGCAGAGCGCGGCATGGTTGTTGCTTCCTGAGGCTTCGACGTGCCCCGGCGGTTTCACCGGGGCACCGTCGTTGTCGCTCGTGGCAAGTCGGTCGGCCGGTCCCTGGAAACCTGATCCGCGCGGACGTCATGCTTGGCTGCCTGCGCCGGAGGCTTGGCCAGGTGACTTGGTTGGGCTGGCGGCGCGTAGCCTGCACGGGCGACGAACGATCAACCTTCCAGCGCGGGGCACCGGTGAGCGAGTACCAGTACTACGAGTTCTTGGCTATTGATCAGCCGCTCGATGAACAGCAGCAGCTCGAACTTCGGGATCTTTCGAGTCGGGCTGACATTTCTGCGACCAGGTTCGTCAACGAGTACCACTGGAGCGACTTCCGGGGCCGTCCGCGCGTATTGATGGAGCGTTACTTCGACGCTTTCCTCTACTTCGCGAACTGGGGAGACCGGCAGCTGATGCTTCGGTTGCCCGCAGGGCTGCTTGATCTCGAGACGGCGCAGCGGTACTGCGTCGATGACGATCTGACCAGTGCTTGGCAGCATGGTGACCACGTCATTCTCAGTTTCACGTACCGCGACGAAAGCGGCGAGTGGGAATACACCAGCGATCCGAAGTTGGGTGTACTGCTTCCGATCCGCGAGGAGGTGGCCGGTGGCGACTACCGTGCTCTTTATCTCGCTTGGCTGACGACGATCGGCCTTTACCTTGATTGGGAGGACATCGATGTCGAAGAGGTCGAACCTCCGGTTCCCGCTGGGCTTTCGAAGCTGACTGGCCCCCAGCGCGCACTGGTTGAGTTTCTCCGGATCGATGAAGACCTGCTGGCCGTTGCGGCACAAGCCAGCGCGCCGCTCGGCGCCAGGCCTTCGGATGATGGGCTCGCCAAGTTCGTGGAAAGCTTGCCGCAGAACGAAAAAGACGCGCTCCTCGTCCGCGCTGCCAATGGCGATGGTAGTGGCATTGCCGATCTCCGACGGCGCTATCGGAGTCTGCACGCGACTGCGCCTTTGACGGGCTCCCGCACGGTCGGTGAGTTGTTGGATGCTGCGTCGGGGCGGGAAGCGGTGAAGCGGTGAGGCAGCAGGAGGAGACTCGCCGCGCCGAAGAGTTGCGCGCCCGCCGTGATCGCGAGGCCGCTGCCGTTCGCGAGAAGCGGCTTGATGCGCTCGCCGCTGACGAGGAAGCCGCTTGGCAGCGGGTGGACGAACTGATCGCCACCAAGAACCAGCGCGAATACGACGCGGCCGTCAGTCTCCTTATCGATCTCAAGGCTCTCAGTGCACGGAGCGGTGACGAGCCGAAGTTCGCCAAACGCTATGAACGACTTCGGGACGATCACCGCCGCAAGCCGAGCCTGATGCAACGTTTCGACGTCGCAGGGCTTTGAGATTTCTGCAAGCCTTTGGCGGAGCCCGGAAAGCCGTCAACCGCACCACGGGAACCGTCGTGGCAGTCCACGCCGAAGACCTTCCCGTGGCTCGTTGATCATTGGACGCGGCGGGGGCTGGGAAGCTGTGGCTGGTGTAGCCGGGGGCTCCCAGCCCGTCCGTCACGGGAAGAGCCCATGTCTGCCACTGGTAGTAATGCTCTCCGTGGCTGTTTGGAGCGCGGCATCGTTTGCGGAACATGATTTGCGCTGACTTGCCGGGGGTCGGTCCTTTGTTTGGTTGGAATACGGGCACGGTTGGCGACATCGCCGGGGTACCCGACGGGTGCCGTGGCAACTGGCCAGAGCCCGAACTACCGGGTATCGGGTATAAGGTCCTGTCTCGTGGAAAAGACCGAGCTTCTCGAACAAGTGCGCCGGCTACGTAGTGAAGGCAAGTCGCCGAAGGAAATCGCCCGTGCTCTTGATGTACGTCCGTCCGCGGTGGCTCCTCTGGTGCGGGCCGTCGCGGCGCAAGATCGCGCCACGGCCGAGTTGCCGGAACTCGTTGGCTGCTGGCTCAACGTGGGTTGGAGCCAGGGACTTTCCGTTGTCGGCCGACCCGACTGGATTGAACCAGCACAGGACGGCCCCGGCGGGCTGGTGAGCGTGCTGATCGCGCGCAGGCACCGCTGGGACAAGGTGTCGGTGTGCGGATACCTGGTGGACGTCTATTGCCTGGGAGTCAAGAACGCGCTCGGGCCGGACATCACCGACGACGTCGCCCTGCGGCGGTTCGTGCCGGAGTACTTCAGGACCTTCCGGAACGGTTGGAAGGAGGCTCCGATCGGACTCGCACAGGAGATCGTGTTCGGCGCCGTCGAGTACGCGCGCGGCCTCGGTTTCGAACCCCACGCCGATTTCTTGAAGGCCGCCGACCACCTCGGTACCTGGGAAGGCCCGTCCGGCATCACCTTTGGCAACGAGGGCAAGCCGTGCTACATCTCGGGCCCGTATGACAACCCTCGCCGGGTGATTGACACTCTGCACCGCACGGTGGGCCCGCCACCCAACTTCGATCACATCGTGATGATGTGATCACCGTTTGTGACCGCCGTTCGTGACCGCCGTTCGTGACCGCCGTTCGTGACCGCCGTTCGTGACCACCGTTCGTGACCCCTGTCCGCCGGCGTTGCTGTCGCTTTTTCGCTAGCGACGCCTCCGTCCTGCGGTGATGCTGGTGGGTATGCACGAGGATGTGGCTCGGTGTGTGGGGGCCGTTCAGTCCCGGCAGTAGCCGGTCGCAAACGGATCACTGCGAACAGCCCCCCGCCCGGGGGTTTGTCCGCGGGTGCGGTAGTTGTGGGGCATGGCGTGGTTTACCGAAAGTGACTTGCGGCGGCTTGCTGGAGAGCGGTCCTTTGATCGGGGATTGGGTTACCAGGACGCCGTGGGCAGCGTCGCCGAGTTGCCCGATGGCGTCGTGGCGAGCGTGGCCGGCACCGACAGCTATCGGGTTCGGTTGCGTGACCTCGGCGGCAGGCTGGGTGGGGACTGCAGCTGTCCCTATGGGCGCGAGGGCGCTTTCTGCAAGCACTGCGTCGCCGTCGGGTTGCGGATGCTTGCTGTCGCACCACGAGACGCCAAGCTTGCGCCGGGTTCCGATGTTCGGGCTTTCCTGGAGACCCTGGACCAGAGTGAACTCATTGATCTGATCTGGCAGCAGGCGCAGGACGATCCCGCGCTCTACCAACGCTTGCGGTTGCTGGCGGCCACCACGTCGGACCAGCCAGATTTTTCGGCACTGCGTGATCAGATCGATCTGCTGCAGACAGATTGGCTCGATTACGACGAAGCGGTCGCCTATGCCGACCGCGCCTACGGCACGCTGGATGCGTTTCGCCGCCTGTTGCCCGATCACGCGACTGACGTGCAGTCCTTGCTGCGTGAGGTGATGGCTCACGTCGGCGCCGCCGCCGGTTGCGGCGAGGGTGAGGTGGAGGAGGTCGCTGATGCGGCTTGGCAGCTCTATCTGGATGCCTGCCAGGTCGATCCGCCCGATCCGGAGGAGCTGGGGAACTGGCTGGCGTCCTTCCGGCTCAACGGTTCGGATTGGCCCAGCATCGAACTGTGTGAAGTCATCGAACTGCTCGGTTCGGAGGGGCTCGCGGCTTATCGGCTCGGCCTGGATCAGCCCGGAAGCCGATGCCCGGTGTGGCGGCTACGCTGGCTGCGCGAGGAGTTCGTCCGGGAAACCGAGGACACCGACACGCTGATCAAGACCTTTGCCGAGGACCTCTCCAATCCTTACTCCTACGTGCGAATCGCCGATGTGCTGCGCGAGGCCGGTCGCGTTGATGAGGCGATCGACTGGTTGCAGCGCGGTCTTCGGGACATGGGTCGGCGGGATCCGCGGCTTGTGGACCTGCTCGTCGACCTCTACCAGGCGGAAGGCCGTGGGCCCGACGCGGTGGAGCTCCTGGAAGCCGGATTCGCCGATGATCCCAACGAGGACACCTACCGGCGATTGCGCGGGGCCGCCGAGCGTACCGGACAATGGTCGCAGCTGCGCGAGCGGGCGCACCAGGTGCTGCGCAAGCGAGTCGAGGCCGGGAAATCCTTCGCGGCCGCAACACTGGCGCGGATTCTGCTGGCGGAAGACGACATCGATGCGTCCTGGCAGGTGGTGCAGCAGTATGACTGCGACCCGTCGACCCGAATGGCCGTCGCGGAGCGCCGGGCGGAGACCCACCCGGCCGATGCCATCGCCATCTACCGGCCGCAGGTCGACACGGCCATCGCGGAAACCAGCCGCCAGGGCTACCTCCGCGCAGCTCAGTTGTTGACGACGTTGCGGGGCCTGCATTCCCGTGTTGGAGAAAGGGAGGCTTTCGCGGCAGACGTTAGGCGGCTGAAGGAAACCCACCGGCGCAAGCGGAACTTCCTGTCGATCCTCGCCGAACACGGCTTGTGACGGAGCCAGCGGCCATCGGCAGGCAATTCGCAGCAGCCATCGGCAGGCAGTTCGTAGCGGCCGTTTCTGCTGCTCAGGGCCCGTGAGTGGTTTGGGGTGCTATAGCCCCCAGAAGTGCTCACGAGGGGTTTGTCGGCCCTGCGCACGTTGATGTCGTTTTTTCGCTAGCTTGCGGCCCGGACCCCGGTGATGCTGGTGGGTATGCACGAGGATGTGGCTCGGTGTGTGCGGGCGGTTCAGTCCAAGGACGCTCGGTTTGACGGGTGGTTCTTCACCGCCGTCGTCAGCACCGGGATCTACTGTCGGCCCAGCTGCCCCGTTGTTCCTCCCAAGGTGGAGAACATGCGGTTCTACCCGAGCGCCGCCGCTGCTCAGCAGGCCGGGTTTCGGGCTTGCAAGCGGTGCCGACCCGACGCCAGCCCCGGGTCTCCGCAGTGGAACGAGCGCTCCGACCTCGTTGGGCGGGCCATGCGGCTGATCGCCGACGGGGTCGTCGATCGGGACGGCGTACCCGGGCTCGCCTCTCGGTTGGGGTACAGCGTGCGGCAGATCCAGCGGCACTTGCTGGCCGAACTTGGGGCCGGACCGCTTGCCCTGGCCAGGGCGCAGCGCGCGCAGACCGCGAGACTGCTGATCGAGACCACGACCGTGCCCATGAGCGATGTCGCTTTCGCCGCTGGGTTTGCCAGCGTGCGGACGTTCAACGACACCGTGCGCGAGATCTTCGACCTCGCGCCCACCGAGTTGCGAGCGCGGGCTTCCCGGCAGCAGCCGGTCGCAGCCGGATCACTCGCGTTGCGGTTGCCTTTCCGGGCTCCGTTGTGCCCGGACAACCTTTTCGGGCACCTCGCCGCGACCGCAGTGCCCGGGGTTGAGGAATGGCTTGACGGGGCCTATCGGCGGACCTTGCGCCTGCCGCACGGGCACGGCGTCCTCGCGCTCCGGCCGCAGCCCGAGTACATCGACTGCCGGTTGACCCTGACCGATCTTCGGGACCTGTCGGCCGCGATCACCCGCTGCCGTTGGCTTCTTGACCTCGACGCCGATCCGGTCGCCGTCGACGACCTGTTGCGCACCGACCCGGTGCTCACGCCGTTGGTCGACAAGGAGCCGGGGCGTCGGGTGCCCCGCACCGTCGACGCTGCGGAGTTCGCGGTGCGCGCCGTGCTCGGGCAGCAGGTTTCGACTGCTGCGGCACGCACGCATGCCGCTCGGTTGGTGACGGCTCACGGCGAGCCGGTCGACGATCCCGCCGGTGGGTTGACCCACTTGTTCCCGGATGCGAGTGCCTTGGCGTCGCTGGATCCGGACACGCTCGCCTTCCCGAAGGCTCGCCGCAAGACCATCACCACGTTGGTCGAGTCCTTGGCGGGTGGTGGTATCGATCTGAGCGTCGGCAGCGACTGGCATCGGGCTCGTGCCCAGCTCGCTGAGCTGCCCGGATTCGGCCCGTGGACCGTCGAGACGATCGCCATGCGCGCCCTGGGCGATCCCGATGCGTTCGTGCCCACCGACCTGGGAATCCGGTACGCCGCAAGTAGCCTGGGGCTGCCCTCGACGCCTGCGGCACTGACCGGTCATGCCGCTGCATGGCGTCCCTGGCGCGCGTACGCCGTGCAGTATCTGTGGGCGACCGGCGACCACGCGATCAACCGGCTACCGGCCTGAGGAGAGGATTCCAGTGCACCCGGTGAACACCGTCATCGACAGCCCCGTCGGCCCGCTGACGCTCGTCGCCGTCGACGGCGCCCTGACCGGTCTCTACATGGAGCATCAGCGACACCGCCCGCCGGAGGAGAACTTCGGCGAGCCGGACACCGCGCCCTTCGGGCCGGTGATCGAGCAGTTGGAGGAGTACTTCTCGGGGCAGCGCAACGAGTTCGACCTGCCCATGACGCTGGTCGGCACCCCGTTCCAGCGCACGGTCTGGTCGGGGTTGTGCGAAATCCCCTACGGCGAAACCATTTCCTACGGCGAGCTGGCCGAGCGGATCGGAAAGCCCAGTGCCTCGCGGGCCGTCGGGCTCGCCAATGGCAAGAACCCGATCGGCATCATCGTGCCCTGCCACCGCGTCGTCGGATCCACCGGCAACCTCACCGGTTACGGCGGCGGGCTGGACCGGAAGCAGCACCTGCTCGACTTCGAGCGGCGCAACACCGCTGGCATGCAGGCGGCGCTCGACTTCTAGCGCCTGTTCTGGGGCGGGGCCGGACACGATTTCGCTGGCAGTGGGCCGGGAGTCTTTTGAACCAGCGCAAACCAGCACAAACCAGCGCAGCTCAGAAGACCTCACGGCCCTCGGGCTTCAGGGCGTCCAGGCTGGGTTGCGGCCGGTGCCCCCGAGGATCCTGTCCGATGCCGATGCCGATGCCGATGCCGATGCCGATGCCGATGCCGATGCCGATGCCGATGCCGATGCCGATGCCGATGCCGATGCCGATGCCGATGCCGATGCCGAGGTCGATGCCGATGCCGAGGTCGATGCCGAGGTCGGCCGGTCCCCTTCGATTTCCATTGAAATTGCGTGAGTTGTCCACAGCCTCCGGCGTGTCGTGGTCCGACACGCCGGAGGAACGCAATTTCCATTGAAATTGCGGTGGTCATCGGGACAGGTGCACGGGGGAGAAGCTGAGCACGAGCAGTGGCCGGTCCGTGCCCTCCCGGGCGATCGGGAGCCCGTCACCGCCGCGTGTGATCAGCTAGGTGTAATCGGGGTTAGTCGCGGCCGGCGGGCCGTTCTCCTGGCATCAAAACCTCGACCCGCGCCGGTACCCGGTACCGCGGTGATGCTGAGCCCGAGCATGAGATTGGTCAGATCCTCTAGTGGGAGGCAGAGTTCATCGGCGACGTCTGCAAGGCTGATCCGCTGTCCGCGAAGCGCACGCAAGACCTTCGTCAACAGTTGAGAATTTTCCCGGGGAATCCCGCCGGATTCGGCCCCGCGGAACCCCTGCTGGCTGAGTTCCACGCATGCGGACCGATAGTGATCACCCGTGAGAAGCCCGAGGTCACGAAGCCGGTGCGTTAGCGCCATGGCTGACACTCGCCAAATGGCCCTGCCTTCGATGATCTGACTTGTCAGCGGTTCTCTTGGCATATGAGTGAGCACGCTCGTGCGCGGCATGAGGAAAGCGCTCGCAAAAGCGTTGGCTTCATCTTCCGCTTCCTGCGACGGTAGCTCCGCAGCCCCTGAGTGGAGCACCAGGTGCCCGAGTTCGTGTGCGACATCGAACCGGCCGCGTTCCCCCGAAGTGAGGGTGTTGAGGAAGATGAACGGCCGCCCTCGATGCCAAAGTGAAAAAGCGTCGACCTCGGCATCTTCCGGTGACACGGCGAACAGTCGAACCCCGCGTGACTCCAGGAGGTGCACCATGTTCGTCGTCGGTTTGAGCTCGATGCCCCATGACGCCTGCACCATCTCCGCTGCGATCTCCGGGTCCACCCGATCGATGATCGGCACCGCGGCTTCCGGCAGGTCGAAACGGCTTTCAAGCCAACGGTTGAACTCCACTGCGAAAACGGCCGAGCTCGTCGCGGCATCGCGTTTGATCGCTGTGGTCTTCTTGCGCGCCCTGAAGGAAGGCGCACCCGATGCGATCTCATCGGGTTCAGGTGCTGCGAAGAAGTTCAGCGGGAACCTGAGTTGCTCGGCGAGGGAACCCAATGCCGCGCGGTCGGGTTCCAGCCGGCCGCGTTCGTAGTCGCCGATGCGCCTTGCGGTAACTCCTGCCCGTCTGGCCAGTTCAGCCTGAGTCAGCCCACGACGTCGGCGGGCAAGTACGAGGCGGCCTGGCGAGAACATGACTCCGCCATTGTCCACCCGTCTCGGTCAGCCCAACTCAGCACCGGGCTGAAGAGCTCGAACGTAGACATCGATCTGGTCCGGGTCCTCGGGTCCTCCTGGCATCACGATGGGGGCGAACCGCAGCGGTGGAAAGACCAGTCGTTGTCTCCAGGACGTGATGTGCCTGTCGGGAGAGATCGGGTCTGCCAATGAGACCTCTCTGCGCACCATGAACTCGTCGCCGACATCGAGGGGATAGGTCACGAGGAACCACACGTCCATCGCAGCGAGGTCTTCGATGTCAAGATGCCCGCGGTTGCTCGACTGCGTCAGGTCGAGATCGAGTGTCGGCTGCCCGGTACCTTGCGCCGTAGCCTCAGCAATCACCGCGCCCTTCGGGTACTTGCTCCGGGGGCCCGTCTTCGAGCGAGCGTCGCCCGTGTTCTGGTCACCCAACAAGACACCCAATGCCCTGCTCTTGTGGGCTTCGTACACCAACGGCACGTTCCGTGGATCCGCGTATCGCCAGCCGGCCTCAGCCACTACGCGGCGACGGAGCTCACCTACTCGTGCGATCCAGTCCTTGAGGCCGGGGGCGGATCGGGGCTCGAAGTCGTTGTTGGAACGCCTAGCGTTCACTCCGGCCCGGATGGCCTCATCAACCTGAGCGATATTGAGCCCAAGCTCTTGAAGGCGGCGTTGCGCAGCGGTACCGGTCCAGACGATCGTGCCTGACATCAAGCCCTCCCCAGCGCCGATGATCCGTTTCTAACGAAAGTGGATCTCCCTGGGGAACCGCCAATCGGGGCGGTGTCGCCTTACGCGGTCAACGCCCCGCCGTCGGCGACCACGCGGCCGTTGTGGATCACCGTCCGGTCGCGGCCGCGGTCCATCACGGCGGAGGCAACGGTTTCGCCATCGACCAGCAGCAGGTCGGCCTGGTCACCGACGGCGAGCCCGGGGCGGTCGGCGACCGACGCCAGCCGCGGCAGAGAGCGGTCGAGGATCGACGCACCGCCGCGGGAGGCCACCGCGTAGCAGTGCTCGATGAGCTCGTCGGCGCGGAACTGGTTGGTGAACGAGAGCTGCCACGTGCGGTCGAGCATGTCGGCGTTGCCGTACGGCGACCAGTAGTCGCGCTGGCCGTCCTCGCCCAGCCCGACCCGGATCCCGGCGGCGGTGAGCTCGGTGAGCGGCAGCGAGTGGTGCCGCGCGGGCGCGACGGTGGCCATCGAGATGTCCAGCTCGGCGAACTCCGCGATCAGCCGCCGGGTGGTGGCTTCCGAGACGCTGCCGAGGCTGTAGGCGTGGGAGATGGTGACCTGCCCCGCCATGCCGAGCGCGCGCGTGCGCTCCAGGATCAGGTCGACCGAGAACACCCCGAGCTCGCCGGGCTCGTGCAGGTGGACGTCGATCGGCGCCTGGTGCTTCTCCGCCAGTCCGAACAGGACATCCAGGTGGCGCACCGGGTCGCGGTCGAGCGTGCAGGGGTCGATGCCGCCGACCACGGCAGCCCCCGAGGCCAGCGCCTCGTCGATCAGCGGCGGGACGCCGTCCTCCCGCAGCAGGCCTGCCTGCGGGAACGCGATGATCTCGACGTCACAGCGGTCGCGGTGCGCCTCCTTCGCGGCCAGCACCCCTTCGAAGCGCTCCAGCCCGCAGTCCGCGTCGATCTGGGCGTAGCTGCGCACCCGGGTCGTGCCCTGCTCGATCATGCGGCGGAGCGTGTAGGTGGCCCGTTCGGCGACGCTCCACTCGGCGTCGCGCCAGTTCTCGCGGTCGTTCATGACCATCGGCCAGATCCCCGGGCTGCCGGTGTGCGGCCGGAACGGCAGGCCCAGCCGGGTCGAGTCGAGGTGGCAGTGGACGTCGGAGAACGAGGGCAGGGCGAGCCGCCCGCGGCCGTCGACCGAGTCGGCGCTCGTGGCCTGCGTCAAGTGCGGGGTGATGGCGCTGATCCGGCCGTCCTGGAGCTCGATGTCCGAGGCCTGGCCGCCCCACGGGCGGACGTTGGTGATCAGCATTGGCTCTCCGTTCGTCACGTCGTTGGTAGCACGTCGGCGAGGCTCGCCAGCGAGGGTGCTCGGCCAAGCTCGATGTGCGAGAACGCGAGCGTCGATCTTCGCCGTGGAACGGGTGCATACAGGACGCGGGTTCCTGCCGCACGGCTACAACATTCGGAGCAGTTCCGGCCGATCAGTGTGCGGGTTTTCCGACGACAGGCTCCGGGCTGGTGTCGATCCACCGTCGCATGCCGCCCAGCGTGCTCCGCGCGTCGAGGACGTCCGCGGTCCAGGTGGTGGATCGGACCGTGCCCCGGTCGCGGAAGCGGCGCATGATCTCGACGTGCGCGGGCAGGCCGACGAACCGCTGCAGGTCGTGCTCGCCGGTCCAAACCGAGAGCGCCCCGCTCTTGCCCTCCAGCGGCGAGACCCAGAGCCACAACCCGACCGCGCCGGGCATCGCGTACCAACCCCGGCGCAGGCGGATCCCGGCGCGCGCCACGCCGACCAGATCGCGGCGGCGGTGCAGGGTGAGTTCGGTGCCGCTCACCAGCACCGGCCCGGCCGGATTCAGGGCGGGCCCGGGCTCGAAGCGGGTGAACAGCGGGGAGTGGAATCGGTCCATGCCCCGATCTTGCGGCGCCGATTGGGTTGCTACAAGATCCAATCTAATCATGAACAAGCAAACCAATTCAACGCATTCGGAGTTCCCGGCGGACGTGTTGGTGCCGTTGGATCGATCCGCTCCGCGTCGGCTTCGGGAGCAGGTCGAGCACGGGTTGCGCGCGGCGGTCCAGGACGGGCGCCTGGCGGCCGGCACGCTGCTGCCGCCGTCCCGCGCGTTGGCCGGCGATCTCGGGGTCTCCCGCACCGTGATCGTCGAGGCATACCGGAACCTGATCGCCGATGGCTACCTGGTGGCGCGTCGCGGATCGGGCACGCGGGTCCGCGACGTCGCGCCTGCCGACAGCATCGAGCCGCTTTCGGCACCGACGGCGGCGGCTCGGTTCGTCGGCGGACTGCCCGACACCGAGACATTCCCCAGGCGGGAGTGGTACCGGCACTACCGGGCCGCACTCGCCGGCACACCGGATTGCAGGCTCACCTACCCGGGTCCGCAAGGCGCGCCCGAGCTCCGGGCCGCGCTGGCCGGTTATCTCGGTCGCGTGCGAGGAGTCCGCACGGCACCCGAGACGATGGTCATCACGACCGGATTCACACAGGCGCTCGTGCTCCTCTGCCGCCTCCTGCGCGCCCGCGGGGCCGAGCGGATCGCGGTCGAGGACCCGTGCTTCGCCTTCCACCGCAGGGCAGTCGAAAGGACGGGCATCCACGTGGTCCCCGTGCCCGTCGACGACGACGGCATCGACGTGGCCCGGCTGCGCGAGCAGCAGGTCGCTGCGGTGCTCGTCGCACCGGCGCACTCCTACCCGACAGGTGCGGTCCTGAGCCCGCAGCGGCGCGGGGAACTGGTGCGGTGGGCCCAGCGCCACGACGTCCTGGTCATCGAGGACGACTACGACGCGGAGTTCCGCTACGACCGCGCTCCAGCAGGCGCGGTCCAGGGGCTCGACCCCGAACACGTCGTTTACGCAGGTGGGGCAAGCAAGACGTTGAGTCCCGCGCTGCGGCTCGGTTGGGTCGCCGCGCCCAAATCCCTGGTGGGTGATCTCGTCCAGGAGAAGTTCTTCGACGACATGGGGTCGGGGCTGCTGGAGCAGCTCGCGCTCGCGCGGTTGGTCGAGGACGGCGGATTCACCCGGCACCTGCGGCGGGTCCGCCCGATCTACCGCGGCCGGCGGGATGCGGCGCTCAAGGCTCTTGCAGCGCACTTTCCCGAAGCCACCCCGACCGGTGCGGCGGCGGGTCTGCACGTCTACGTCCGCCTGCCGCCAGGCACCGACGAGAACGGGTTGCTCGACGACGCGCGCGCACGAGGTGCGCTGGTGGAGGGCGCCGCCCAGCACTGGGCCGACCCCGACCGGGCCGCACCCGCGTTCGTGCTCGGCTACGGACGGTTCGCCGAGCACGCACTCCCCGGTCTCATCGCCGCAATCGCAGCGGCCCACCGCTCGCGGAACTCGAGGCAGCAGTCCTGACCGCGCCTTGGCGGCGTCGCGGACTACGGACGAGAACTGCGGATGGTCACCGTCGACGCGAAGCGGCTGCGCGCGCTCGCGCCCCGGCGCGCGACAGCGGCACGGCCGACTCGCATTGGTGGCTGGTGGGAATCGGCGCGCGGCAGGTGCCGCAACCGTTTCCCCGCGCGCCGGGTACCTCGACAGATGATTACCGACAGGGGGAGGATCACTACGATGCTGTTCATGCGGCCCTCGTGTAATGGCACGGGATACACAGAGGTACGTAGCCAATCGCGGCGCAAGAGCGAAGGCGAAGAAGCCGAACAGGTCGACTGCGATGACAACTGCAACACGTGCGACGGCTCCGGCCAGCTGGAGAGTCCGCCCGCGGTGTAGGAGGTAGCGATGAGCGACACCGGCGAGACGACGTCGCGCTGCCGCGGCTGTGATGGCAGCCGGTACGTGACGCTGCCGCGCGCGATCATGTCAATGACCACGGGTGAGATGGGCACGGTGATGGCGCAGTCGAGATGTCGGCACTGCCGCGAAACACCGGGCCGCCAACGCGGCTTCGGGCCGCCCGCATGATGAGGTAGGGGCATGGTGGGCAACAACGACGACGACGAGCAGATGCGCGCTGGCGGTCCGAACGCACTGTGCTTCACCTGCGGTGGGATGCGGAAGATCAGCGAACCGCGGATCTACGTCGTGCAGGCCACCGAGGACATGCAGACCGGCATGACGATGGCCGAATGGCGCACCTGCCCGCAATGCGACGGCAAGGGCTACCTGCCGGGTCTTGTCCCGCCTGTGTAATCCCCCCGGAAACGACGAACGCGCCCCCGCACTCGACGAAGGGTGCGGGAGCGTGCTTCGTTCTCCGCTCGGTGGTGTGGGTCAGTTGGTTTCGGTGAAGGTGATGCAGGAGTTGGGGACGTAGCCGGGGATAAAGTGGGGGCTGATCTTGAACTAGATCAGCCCCCACGGCTTTTACCAGCGGTTTTGCGCCCCGGCAGGATTCGAACCTGCGACACCCGCTTTAGGAGAGCCTTCCGGCCGCCACGCCTAGTTCACGATCTTGTCTGGACTCGGCGGGCGGCTCGCTGTGCGACCACCGCCCCGATCCCGATGGCCACCGCAACTGGCCACTCCAGCACATCAAACACGGCCAGCAAGCCGAGGCCGCTGTAGTAGGCCAGTCTCGGAGGTGAGGGCAGACAAGTTCGCGCAGTGTTGACCGCGAAAGCGAGCTCGTCGCGGCTAGGAATGTGGACGGCGGGCATGGGGCTCCTCCCTCGAAAGCATTCCGGAGCTTTTGGGCCGAACTAAGCGCGCTCGGAGGTCCTTGGGCGCGCCCCGAAAGGGAGGGCCTCTGCCCTCACGTCGTCGACCCGGCGAAGCCCGATCAGGTCGTGTCAAGGGGCAACCGCTGCTGGTCACGGTACGCCTTGTGCGCAAGTGTTACCCCCTTGACACGGCCTGATAGCCCTTGCGGCGGTAGTTGGTCGGGTGGGGCAGCGCAGCCACGACCGAACCGCAGCGTTCGAGCGCGACCCCTCACCCCGTTGGCCTGCCCGTCCGGCGAGGACATCTCTGTGCTCTTCAGAGCGCCCCTTCTGGCGGTGCGGGGCCGCCTGCCTTCCCGTCTGGCCGGGACGCGGGCGCTCTCGCCCGGTCAACCAGGGTGCTGCCGTCGCGGTAGCGGACGATCGGAGAGCGGGTCATGTGGCGGAATCCCTTCTGTTGCTCGACTGAAGCGCTAACCCTGACTTTTCATGGCGGTCGGTGAGCGGGTGAGGGGGTTGGGTTTTGCTGTGGTGGGGCTGGTTTTCGCGGCCTGGGCGTGATGGTTGCCCGGCTGTCGGGCCGGGTGGCCGGGGGTTCCACGGGCCCCGGGGTCTTTCTTGGGTCGTAGGGGCGGGTTGGCGCTGGTTAGGGTGCTTGTGGCAGGGCGGTGATGCGCTGCCAGGCGCTCTCGATCTGGGTGGCCCAGGGCCAGGTGCGGGGAATTTTGAGTCGTCGTCGGCGGCCGCCGCGGACGAGGCGGGCCGCGGTGTGCAGGATGCGGTAGCGCAACGTTTTCGGCTCGGCTTTGGCCAGAGCGCCGTCGAGGGCGAGGAGTTTGAGCCAGGAGAGCAGGATGGCGGCGGTCATGGATGTGGTCAGCCAGGCGGTGTTGATCGCGAAGTCGCGGGAGGGGAATCGGCCCAGGCCGGTGTCCTTGCCGGTGCGGATGCAGTCCTCCACCCGGGCGTGCACCCGGTGCGCGGCGTCGATGTACTGCGACTGCCCCAGCCACCCCTTCGTGGTCTCGGGACGGTTGGTGACCCACAGCGTGTAGCGCCACCCGTCTTGGGTTTCGAACAGGGTCAGCTGCGCCCCAGGATGGGGACGTTCGCGACGCACGAACACCCGCATCTTCTCCGGCCAGGCGGAGAGTTGGTCGCCGCCTGGTCCCTGCCGCAGCAGCCCGGTCAGCTCGGCCACGTGGGCCTGCTCGACCCAGCAGCGGGCGTGTGTGCACCGGGGGTTGTCGCAGGCTTCCTCGGCGCGTCGCTCACGCAGCTGCCCGCGCGGCCCGATCGCCTGCACCCACGCCCGCTCGGGCACCAGCCGGATCGCGGTCTTCTCCCGCTCGGTCAGCGCCCACCCCACCGAGTAGATGAGCTGGTATCCGCGCCGGGACGCGAGCTTGTCCAGATGTGCGATGAGCTCGTGACTGGCGCCGGCACCGTCCACAGTGACCATCAACCGCCTCCGAAACTGTTGTGGCAGCGCGGCAATCGCACTATCGGTGATGGCGATGTGGTCCTCGGCTGTGTTGCTGCCGGCCGAACCGCGGCGCAGCATCCACGCCAGCGGCTCACCCCCGGTGTTGTCGCAGTAGGCCTGCAGCGGGTGATGGCCGAACCCCTTGAAGTTCGCCTCCGCCCACTCCTTGTCCGAATGCGCGTCAGTGACCGTCGCGTCGATGCGGACGCAGGTCACCCCCTCCAGGGTCTTGTCCGCGATGCGCACCCCGGGAAGCGTGCCGTGGCGTGTCACGATCTGGTCCCACGCATACCGGCGGGCAGTGTTCACTGCGGCGGTGATCTTCTTCGCCGTGCGGGTTCCGCCGTCGGCGATCTCTTCCAACGTCCGCCACGCGGTGGGCACCGACGCCACCGGCCCGAACAGCTCCCGCTGGTCACCCATCACCCGGAAATCGCTGATCGCCCGCGCCCCGTCGGCGATCGCGCACGCCACATCCGCTACCACCCGGCCCCGGTTATGCACCAGCAACCGGGTGCCGGCCAGCGCCTTCGACAAGCCTGCGGTCAAACCCGTCTTATCGGTCAACCCGCGCAGCAGCGCAAGCCCGGCGTGCGACACGATCCCCTCACCATCAGCGGTGACTTCCAAACCCCGCGACCACCCAGTAGCCTGCACCTCGAAAGTGCTCCTCACCTTGGTTGCGATACGGACGTCAGACACCCGTATCCTCCCAGGTCAGGAGCACTTTCTGTGTTCAGGCACGCCGCAACACAACCGACCCACATGAAAAGTCAGGGCTAATGCGGGAATTCTAAGAAAATGAAGAAAGATCACGACGATGGTTTGCGTTGCGCTTTTCGAGTGATTGAAGCGGATTTTGCGGGTGCACGGTGCTCATCTGGTTAGCGTGGACCGCATGACATCACTACAACGTGCTGGCGCTGTTTCCTGCGTAGTCGCTGGTTTCCTGCTGGGGTCGGTTCCGGCTTCGGCTACCTCCGCTACTCGTGACGCTGCGGTGCAGAATGCGGCCGACGTGAATAAAGGCTGTGCGCGCCTGGGCGTGTTTTGATGGATCTGCCCTCCAGGGCAAAGGCAAGATCACTGTGTGTTGCGCCCCGCAACTTGGAGTGACAGGACGGGGAGTGTTCGTGTACGGTCCCTGCTGATCCATTCGGTTGTCCGGCGGATGTCGTTGTGTCCGGTTATGCGAAGCATCGATATTGCGGTATTCCGTAATGTTGCCAGTATATGGGCGCCGGTGCCGGTATAGATTTGTTGTGCGTCTTCCCGGTATGTTGTGTCACGGACGTGATGGCTTTTGTTTTCTATTCCCCAATGGTCGCGGACTTGGTCGTGTAGGACTTCGGCGGTGACTGTGGTGGTGTTCTGGCTGGTGATGATCCAGGCGTGCTCTTTGCTCACGAGTTCTCCGGAAAGGGTTTTTTCTTCTCGTTTGACGCAGGCTACGGAGCGAGCGTGTGGGAAATCGATTCCGTCGGCGTCGGTAATCCAGGTAGTCCAACGGCGTATCCGGCCGTGGGTGTCATCGACGACGACATGATGCGGGGCTTTCCGCAAGAACGGAAGAGTGTGGTCGTATATCTTTTTCTTAAGCGCCGCTTGATTTCCCTTTACTGTCATGACGTAGTCGAATCCGCGTTCGCCGGCGATGTATTCGGCGGTCTCTCGCTGGGTGTGCACGGCGTCCATGGTGACCACCACACGGCCGTCCACACCGCGGGAGACACCGTCGAGCAGGGTCTTGACCTGGGTGATCTCGTTGGTTCCCGAGGGAACGGCCACTTGGGCGACGGTGACACCATCGCAGTGGATCATCGCGGAGAACAGCGTGAACGACTCGTGATCCCCGATCCACGAACCGCGCAGCACTTTGCCGTCGATAGCCAGTCGCAACGTGCCGCCCGGGATAGGCCGGGCATGACGCAGCAGCCACGGCCCGATCAGTCCTTCCAGCTTCGCTACATCGACATTTTCCAGTGCGCGCCGGATCGTGGACGTATCCGGGACACGGAAAAACCCGCGGAACCAGCACCATCGTCCACCTATTTTCCGCAGTAACGACGCCGGCAGATCGGCGACCTGGTCGGCAATCTGCCGAAAATTCGACGCGCCCGCCAGCACTGCGATCAACGACGCCGCGAGAAGGAACGCCAAACTGTACACACGGCCCTTCCGCTTACGGCGATCCGGCACCTTGCCGAGCAACTTCATCAGTTCCGCCAGATCGGCATCATCACCGTCGGCGCTACCCGGAAACGACGCCCATGACGAGCCATGAGAAAATGACAACGGATGGCCTTCTTCTGGAGTTTGGTTTTTCGCAATTTCCATGATCCCAGAAGGAGGCCATCCTCCATCTCCCGGCCCAGCACGCCAACCCGGCCGGCTACCCTACGAGCCGAGTTGATCACTCCGCGCGATCTTGCCTTAGCCCTGATCTGCCCTCCCGAGTTCCATCGTCGCCGAGTACGGGTCCCCTTCGGGGCAATCCCTGAAGATGCGGTGCGGTGACCCCACTAAGGGTGTGGTCCATGTGGACCTTGACCACGAAATTACAGAACAGACCGCCGATGCTTTCCAGAACTGCCTGTCGGACACTATGCAATTTGGCGGGTACAACCGTCCCGGCACTAACCCTAGTCTTTCAGTCTGGCGCTGGCAGTTCGGTCCAGGCCGGGGCGACGCCGCAGAGTTCGTGTATGAAAGCGCTAACGGCGAAGGGATCACCTTATACACCACTGGCGTGGCGCCGGGGAACGAGTGGCAACGTTGCGCTGGCGCTCGATGAGCGAGATCGTTACAGCCCATGAGTGAAGATCAGCAGCGCGCGGTGTCGGAGACGTTCGAGGTTCGCCTGTCAGGCGTGCACGGCGGCGTCATGCTTGCAGAGACGGATGCTGGTGAGTTCACCTTCAGTACGTCAGCTACGCGGAGTTCTCTGAACAACAACGACCATGTGGACACCGCGTCGAGCGGACTGTGTCGTCGAGGCAAGAGTTCCGTTCTCTCAATTCGTCGTCAACGTTACGCGAGAGCTTCAGCTCCTCCGAAAGGAAGAAACCGACGCTGCCGGGTATATGGCCAATTGGGGTCATTACTTCCCGGTGTCGTTGTTTGAGTAGCTCGAACGAGTTAGTGCGAGACATGGCTACATGGCGAGCGCTGACCCACGTCAATTCAGGGGGAATGAAAATTGAGAAGAACACTGGTAGGTGCGACCGCGGTTGCGATGATGTTGCTGGGGGTTCCTGAAGCAGCGACCGCAGAAGGCGACGACGTTGACGTCGCTTCGCCACCCGCTCCTAGCTGTGTTACGTGGCGCGTGGTCAAAGAGGTTCCGCCTCTCTACACGACCTTCCGCATCCAGAACGACTGTCTGGTGCCGTACACGGTGCGCCTAGACATTGCCTATGCGCCGGACACGGCGTGTGTGCGCGTGGATCCCTTCAGGTTCGTTGATCAGGATAATGACTGGCACTACGGCGAGTCGTCGATTCGAGGCGTAGTTCTCTGTGAATGATCGCTGGTCTTGTGAGTGATCGCGGGTGTGGTGCTGTCCCGCCAGACGGGACGCCATCACACCCGTTTAGCTTGGTGCTTCTGGAAACTGACCATCAGTGCTATGCCGTCCTCTGCAACGCAAGTGCAGCTCCGAGACGCAGTAGGTCGAAGCCACAGAGTGTGGCCCGGCAGTCGCCGCAGCAGACCGCGACCGGTGTCGGTGTCGCCGAGCGGCCACAGCGGGCCGCCGCAGTCCGGGCACGGGGCGACGGGCCGCGGGGGCGTGTATCCGGCGAGCTGTCGGGCTTGGGCGTGCAGCTCGCGCAGATCCTCGGCGAGATCGTCGGCCCACGGCTGCGTGGTGCACCAGTCGATGTATCCGCGAAGCCACTCGGCGTCGGCGGCCAGCAGCGGAGCGCAGCTGGAGACGGTTACTGCGGGTGGACGACGACGATGCGGTACGAGCACTGGCGGATGCCCGTTGGACGCAGGTGCGCGACATCATCGGTAGTCCGGAAACGTCCACGACCGAGCTGAGTTCCGATGCGATCGCCGAGGCCGTGCGCGTAGTGGCCGAGGCGGAACCCTGGCGGTGGGCGGCGGTCGCCGCAGCCCTCGACGGGGAGGCGGCTCCGATTTCTGCTCCAAAAAGATCATCGATCTGGCGTCCCGCCACGGGTCAGCGGGCTAATGCTGGTAGCGCCCCCGGCAGGATTCGAACCTGCGACACCCGCTTTAGAAGAGCGGTTTCGGGGGCATAGCAAGACTTAGCCCCGAATAGTCAGATTGACATATGGGCAGGTAGGAGGTGGTTTTTGGGTACGTGGCGGCTAGCGGCTCATAGCGTCGTCTAGTCGCCGCTGCTCCCATTTTGCTCCCATTTGTGACCACAATGGACGAACGTTGAGGGTTGACGTGCCGCCCTCTGACTGCTGGCAGAAACGCGAACACCCCCGCACGGATCGAGCGGGGGTGTTGTGCTGGCGCAGGGTCAGGCTCCGAACTTGTCTGCCTTCACCGCCGCGACGAACGCGGCCCACTGCGCGCTGGTCGTCGTGAAGTATCCGGCGGCGCGGTTCTTCGTGTCGCGCACGGCGACGCCGTCACCGACGTGGCCGACCTCGACACAGTTGTCAGTGTTTGTGCTGCGGCTCGATTTACGCCAGCCGCTGGGGGTGGCGTGAGATACGCTCATTATGTTGTCTCCGTTCCGATGACATCAGCGATGAGCCTGGAAGAGGCGTCCAGGCTCATCGCAACTTCCTTCACCCTATCGAGGGCTGTCTGGTATGCATTCACCTCGTCTGGCTCGTGCAGGAATAGCGCAGAGATTCGGTTTTCCAAGTGCACCACCGGTGTTCTGCGTTGATCGTCGAACTCGGCCAGCGAGAACGGACCCTCGAGGCCTGGATGCCAGCCACACCGGGTTGGGATGATCCGAAGCTCGACGTTGTCCAGCTCCGAGTACTTCACCAGCGCTTCCAGCTGATCGATCATGATTCCCGAGCTGCCGATCAATTGGTAGAGCACCGATTCGCCGATGAAGGCGCGCAGCTTGGCGGGGTCCTTGCGGGTGATCGCGTCGCGTCGCCCAAGACGAACGGCCACCCGAGTGTCGATCTCGGAGACTGGCACGCCGCCCGTCTTCATGATCTCCCGCGCGTATTCGGCGGTCTGCAGCAGGCCGGGGATCAGCAGCGGTGGCACGGTCGTGATGCACGTCGCCTCACGTTCGATCTCCAGCAGTGCAGCGAGCTGGCGCTGCTGCTCTGGCATGCCCACAGAAAGCCAGTGCGACCCGTCCGGGTCACGGGCCAGATTGACAAGCTGTTCCCGCTGTTCAGCGGACGCGCCGACCTTCGCGTGGTGGCCACCCTGTGCGGCTACCAGTTGGCCGTGGAAAACACGACGCTGGCGTTGCTTTGGGAAACGTGCCCGGACTGCAACGCGGCGGCGCACGTGCTCGCCGAGGTCCCGATGCCGCCGGCGGTGGGTGCGCGATGAGCGCCGAGCTCGCTTACATCGGGCGCATGATCCGCGCAACGGTGTTGATGCTGGGTTACGCCGCCGACGACGTTGAGCGCGGCCTGTGGAGTGACGACGAAATCGGACAGCTCGGCGACCAGCTCGCGACGGTAGCCGCCGCATTGCGCGGCGAAGGGGCCGCGCCGCAACCGCTTGTTATCGACCTATCGGAGGCAAAGCGATGATTGCCGCTTTGGTCGCAATGTCCCTGCTCGGCGTTGGCGGGCTCGCGCTGTGGGCGAGATTTTACTACGCCCCGGCACAACACGCCGGTAGCGGCGAGGGTGCGCTGACGGTCGCCTACAGACGCCCCGGTGGACGCCGTTGTGCAAACCCTCACACAGCGAGGGGGGACGGTGTTCCGCGCCAACACGAGCTGGTTCCCGGACCGGCTCGTGCTTGACGCGGAACTCCGCGCTTCCCGTTGGGTAGGGAATCTGGCCACAGAGCACCGCAGCGTGGCGCTGGAGGACATCCGCTCGATCTGGTACTGCTCGCCGACGCCATTCCAGTTTCCGCCTGGAATGGCGCCCGCAATGGCGAACCCACGCGGCGCGGGAAGCGAAGTTCGGCTTCGGCGGTGTGCTGTCCGCGCTGCCGGTGCTGTGGGTCAACCACCCGAACCGGGCGGCCGATGCGATGTACAAGCCGCTGCAACTGTGGGCGTGGGTCGAGCAGACCCGGCCCGGCGGTCTGATCCTCACGGACGTGAAACGTGCGGTCAACGCGGGAAGCCTCGCGTTGCTGCGGCGAACGGATGAGGGTGCCGAAGGACGATTCGACCGAACCTATGCGGCGTTCATGGGGTTGCGGAAGCAGGGTGAGGCATACACCAGCGTTTCCCGGCCGCGTGACCGCTCGGATGCTGCGGAGCGCAAAACCACCGTCTCACCGGAGACCTTGCAGAACCTCGTCGTCTGGTTTCTCGTGGCGCTCGAAATCGGGGCCGGCGTGTCCTGCGGCTACACCGGAAGCGATCCGACGCGGGCCCCGACCGCCGCGTGGATCGCGACGGCCGACCGGTCCTGGGCGGAGATCGATCTGGAACCCGACGGCGGAGCGTACCGAGTCCGTGAAGCCGGACCGCGGTCGCTGTGGAAGACCGTCGAAAACGCACATGCCACGTGGGTACAGCGCGAACGGCCCGGATGGGAACGGTTCGGGCTCACCGTGACACCGACTACGCAGTACGTTTGGCTCGATGAACCCCACGGCACGCACCGCTGGCCGATCCACACCTGACCTGGAAACGACGAACGCGTCCCCGCACCCGACCGGCGAACCGGAAGGATGCGGTGGCGATCGTGTTTGGTTCCCGGCCGCGACCAGGGGGTGGTGTGGCGGCCGGGCATTGGCGACGTTACTCGACGGTCGAGCGCGAGTCCATGTAGGTCGGCGGCGTGGCCGAGCCCAGCAGTAGCCGGGCCAGCCAGGCGGGCAACCGCGACTCGAGTCGGCGCAGCAGACCGCCGCGAGCACGATGGGCACGACCAGTGTCGGCCCGGCGTCGCCGAGCGGATCCGTGAGCCAGGCCGGGGCGCCGGCGGTGATCAGCCAGGCGATCGGCGCGGACCAGGCGGCGGGAACGATCGTGTGCAGCCACGCGGTGAGCTGGTCGGACAGCCCGCGTCGCTCGCACCGCAGCGTCGTACTGCTCGGGACTGGGCGACTGTTGACGCCGTGGTAGTCCCACTCAAACCCGACGTAGAGCGTGTTCCCGTCGCCGGCGGGATTCGGCCCGGACGCGCGCGGGGGCGACGGTGGCGCTGCGGGCGACCAACGGGCGCTTGTAAGCGGCCAGGTACGCGGCGGCGTAGGCGTTGAGCTCGTCGCGGTTGGTGCTGGATGAGTGGTCGCTGTTGGCGTCTTCCAGCGCAGGCCACCCGGCATCCACAAGTTCGTTGCTGAACGCGGTGCCGAAGGTCTTGGCGTTCTCCTGCCCGTCGCCAGGGACAGCGACGTAGGAACACCGTGATCGACGTGGCGGAGGCCTTGACGCGCACCGCGGACACCACCACGCAGTTCATGCCGGACAGCGACGGCTCGGACGGGGTCGCCGACGCCACCCCTTGCACCACTTCAACGGTGAACTTGCGGTCGCCGGTGCCCTCCGCGGAGTCGACGACGCGGGCCACGATGAGGTCGATGCGCGGGTTGGTCTGGTCGGCCGGGGCGATATCGAGCGTCCCGGATGTGGGCAGGGTTCCGACGTAGCCCAGCTCCCCGGCCACCGGGATCACGCACTGCCCGGCGATGACCTGGACACCCATGCCCGGTTGGTCGAGGGCGACGACGCCGAGTTGCCCGTTGGAGCCTCCACCTCCGGGGAGCACTCCGGCTTCGCCGGTGAGGTTGCCGGGCGTGGTGTCGTAGCCGCCGGCGAATGCGGCGGCGAGCCCGGCGCGCATGTCGCGGGGGTCGAGCCGCTTGTTGACGAACCAGGGCGATAGTCCTTCGAGGACAGTAGGCATCGGCGAATCTCCTTTGCGGTCATCTTATTTCGCGTGATCGGTGAAGCCTGGTGGAACGAGGTGGAGATCTACTTCTCAGCAGTACAACGCAAAGTCGTGTCTCCCAACGACTTCACGGATCTGGTCGAGGTAGAACAACGACTTGCCGAATTCGAGAAGCGCTACAACGCGACCGCGAGGCCCTTCCAGTGGAAGTTCACCCAGGAGGACCTATCTGTCCTGCTGGTCCTGGTCAGCCAGCACGAACAACGGGACGCCGCCTCCGAGCTTCCCACAGCCCGCGTGATCGTCCCGAAGAAATTACGAAACTAACCGCAAAGTCGCCCGCTCAAGCATGCCTCAACCTTCATTACTTTTGGTGACGGTGGTGAGTCACGCTAAAGCGCAAGCCTCTCATGCAGTTGGCCTATCGCCATTGTAGGTAATTCGGCGCTACGGTGAAATCCGATTGATCACGGCATCATTTGAGCAGAGGAAAGGTATCTGACGTACCAACACTCTGCGTTGCAGAATGGACGCTCGGTGGCGGCGATGACCGGGGTCGTGGTCGACACCCGGTGTGGCTCGGTCGAAAAGCAGGAGGAGGACTTAGCGTGCCCGTTATAAGAGCCCTGAAGTCGTGGAGATCCGCCGTCGTGGCAGTGCTGAGCTTGAGTGCGCTCACGCTCACGGCAACGCCTGCGATGGCATCAGGAGACCGTTATGTGAACCTGCATCAGTGCGTGTACAGCAACGGTAGTTTCCTTTACACAAACGTCCTATCCAACACGCCCAACACGCCTTTCAACACCGGGACGAACGTCTCGGACACGCGTGACACCGCGGTAAAGTGCGGTCCCGCAACCACCGGTTGGAGGCTTGATTCACCGAACGTGGCCGTGCAATCCCTGGATAGGGTCCGCGGCCGGTATCTGAATCTGCATCAGTGCGTGTACACCAATGATCGATTCCTCTACACCAACGTGCTATCCAACACACCCAACACGCCCTTCAACACCGGAACAAATATCTCTTACACGCCTGATTCCGCGGTGAACTGCGGTCCTGCGGTCGTCGGTTGGAGACTTGATTCGGCGAACGTGGCCGTGCAATCCCTGGATCTAGCCAGCCGCCGGTACCTAAATCTTCATCAGTGCGTGTACAGCAACGGTAGTTTCCTTTACACAAACGTCCTATCCAACACGCCCAACACGCCTTTCAACACCGGGACGAACGTCTCGGACACGCGTGACACCGCGGTAAAGTGCGGTCCCGGGGCCGTCGGTTGGAGGCTTGATTCGGCGAACACGGCCGTGCTATCCCTGGACCTCGCCCCAGGCATGCTTCGGAATTTTTCTGGCGAGGCTCGGTAAGACCGTTCCTGAATTCTTACGAAACCGACCACTTAGTACCAGGCTTGACGGTGCTCGACGATCAGCAGCGCATCGGGATTCACGCCATCGGCGGACAGGGCGAACCCTTCGGTGCCGCCGGGCGAGACTTCGGGCCACGGGCCGTCGCGGGTCAGCAGCGAGCGGCGGTTGGCGGTGCCGCCGAGCAGCGGTTGATACCCGGGGTAGCCCTGGGCGGTGAACGCGCCGGTGTTGATGACCAGGAAATCGGCGGGGCCGAGGGTGCCGGAGTAGGACAACGTCGTGCTCGAGTCCACAGCCCACACCACCGGGCGGACCACGGGGCCGCGGATGGTCAGCAGTGGGGATGTGGGGGCGTTGCCGCCGTTGTAGACCCGGGCCACACCAGTGTTGGTCGGCTCCCCCGCGTCTACCCCGGGTTCGGTGGCGTTGACGCCCGGGTCGGTGGCGTCGACCCCGCCGGTGCCGGGTAGCGGCATGCCGGTGGAGGTGGATTCCCACGGCGCATACAGCCGCGGATCCGGCGCGGCGAGCTGGATCGACCAGCGGAACACGGTGTCGCTGATCGGCGCCGCGGACTGTGCGGCGTCCAGTTCGACGTCGGCGGCCAGACGGTGCCCGTCCTCGACGTCGGCCAGTTCGTAGAGCCGCCCACCATCGGCGCAGATTCCAGTGATGAGGCGTTGCGCCGCCCGCCGCGATTCCACCGACGCGCACGCGCACACGCCCTCGAGGGTGATGGATCCGTTCGCCGCGGTGGGCCCGGCCGCGGAACGAGCCGTCACCGCTGCGCGCGGTGCGGTCGGTCCGGGGCGCGGGCCCGTCGAACCACCCGGTGTCGCCGGTGACGAGCCATTCGCGGCCCTCGGCGTCGACGTCGCCGAGCACCAGGCCGTCAACGGTCCACGTCGCCGGTTGCGGGAATGCCTGGTTGAGCATGCGGCCCAACGCCACGTGGGGTCACCCCATCCGCAGGTTCAGGGCCATCTCGCGGCGGACCGCGGTGGCGATGGACTGTTCGGACTGGTCAGCCCGCGGGTAGACCTTGATCTCGATCGGCCGTGCCCCGCCCTCGGTGGCCCGGCCCCCGCTACTCGGGACGGCGCCCGGGGCCAGCCGGATAGTTCCCCCAGGATGTTCGCCGGACCGAGGAACCGCGTGGCCTCTGGGGTCAGCACCGCCTCGCCGGGCGAGAGCATCGCGGGTACGGAGTCGACACCCGGGGCGTAACCCGGGAGCACGCCGCCACCGGCAAGGCGAACCTCGTCGAGCTTGCCGAGCCCGAACACCCCGGCGATTCCGTTCCATACTGGACGGATGCCGTTGTTGTAGACGACATCGATCACGAACTGGATGGGTGCATGTACTTCGGCGCTCTTCGCCCGGAGGAGGCGGTTGACCTTCGTAAGCCCTTCCTGAAGCTCCCGGATCCGGCGCTCGGCCACCGCCCGAGTGGTTGAGCTGCTCACGATTTTCGTGGGCACGTATTTGGCACGAACACCCGGACAATGGGGATCACGACCGGACACAGCCGGACAATGTCCCGCCTGCTCCCTGGCCTCTTCTGGCAGGTCAGGGAGCGTTTGGGCCAGGTTGCAACTTGCGCCCCCGGCAGGATTCGAACCTGCGACACCCGCTTTAGGAGAGCGGTGCTCTATCCCCTGAGCTACGAGGGCTTGGTCTTCGACCCGTCTCGCAGCCTACCTGCACCGCCGTTCGCTGCCGACACCCGGTTGGCGTCCCGCACGTCCCACCGGTCGCAGGCTTCCGTCGCGTATCGTCAGATGATCGTTACCGTTCGGCGCCACTGGGGTGGGTATGGGCAACGAGAACAGCGGTTCGGTGCGCAACCTCGTGCAGATCGGGGCCGTTCACGGCGGCGTGCACTTCCGCGAGGAGCATGTGCCGCCGGGGCAGCTGTCTGCGGAGCCGGTCAACTTCGTCGATCGGGTGCCGGTGTGCGAAGCACTCGACGCGCTGTTGGCCGAGCGGCGCGGTGCTCGGGCCGCGTGCGTGGTGATCAGCGGGATCAACGGGGTCGGCAAGAGCGCGCTGTGCACTTACTGGTCGCACCGGGTGATCGGGGCGTTCGAGGACGGGCAGGTGGTGTTCGACTTCGACCTCGGGCGGCGGAGTCTCGACGAGGCCGCCGAGCACTGCTTGCGTTCGCTGGGCGTTGACGGTGACCGGATCCCGCTGGCGACGGACGACAAGATCGTCCTGCTGCGCAGCAGGACCAAGGGCCGGAAGCTGCTGTTCTTCTTCGACGACGTGGCCGACCTGGGGGAGATCGAGAAGTTGCTGCCCGCCTCGGAGGACAGCCTCGTGCTGTGCACAGCCCGAGAAGATGCCGCCGACCTGGTTCCGGACGGGGTTCGCCCGATTCGGCTGACCGCGCTCGATCCGCCGCATGCCCTCGACTACCTGCGGCGGAACGGGCTGCGGGCGCGGGTCGACGCCGAGCCCGCCGCTGCGGCGGAGCTCGTGGATCAGTGCGGCGGGTTGCCGATCGCGTTGCGCGTCGTCGCCGGTCTTTTGCAGCGGCGGGCGTCTTGGAGCATCGCGCGGGCGGTTCGGGAGCTCTCGGGCCGGCGGCGGAGGCACTTCCACAAGGTCTTCTCGGCCCTGGACCTCGCGGTCGGGGAGCTCCAGGCGACCGAGAAGGAACTGTACGCGTGGCTGGGTGTGTTCCCGGGCCCCGTGTTCTCGACCCGGGCGGTGGCGGCGTTAGCCGATCTCGCCGAGATCGACGCCGAATCCCGTCTCGCTGAGCTGCACAGGACGTGTCTGGTGGAAGAGAACGATCAAGAGCAGTACCTGCTCCACGACCTCGTGGACGAGCACGCCTCCTCCGAAGCCGTCCGGGCGCTCGGCGCCGCGAAGCGCGACGACGCGCTGCGGCGCCTCGTCGGTTGGTATCGGTTGCAGGGCGCCTTCGCCGACCGGATGGTGATGGAGCCGAGCCGCCTCCGCGTCGTGGACGACGACGTCGCCGGGGAAAATCCCTTCGCCACTCGGGAAGAAGCGCTGGAGTGGCTGGAGCGGGAGCGGGTCAACCTGCTCGGCATAGTTCGGTTGGCAGAAGAAAGTGGTTTGCGCGTCGACGTGATCGCGCTCTGCGACGGTCCATTGTGGGCGCTGCACAACCAGCATAAGCACTATTCCGACACGTTGGGGGCTTTGGAACTGGCCATCAGGTGCGCACGGGAGATCGAGGATCCCGTCGCGGAGTCCCGGATGCGGAGCCTTCGCGGGCAGCTGCTGATGGAGTGCGACGAGCTCGCCGAAGCGCAGGAGGAATGCGCGCAGGCCGTCGCCGTGGCGGAGCGAGCCGGGCATCGGCGGATCCTGGCTTCCGCACTGGAATTCCAGGGCAAGGTGATGCACGCGCTCGGCGAATTCGACGGAGCAGTCGGGAATTTCGAGCGGTCGCGGCGGCTCAACGAGGAGTTGGGGCGCCGTCGCGGCATGGCGCTGCAGGAATACCTGATGGGCAAGTCGTTTTCCGGGCTCGGCCGCCACGACGAGGCCCTGGAGGTGTTGCGGGCCGCCCTGGAGCGGATCGCGGAATTCCCCGAGGACAAGCGGACTCCTGGAAAGATCAGGGTCGCCGCGGCTCGGGCGCACCAGTCGCTCGGCCAGCACGAGCAGGCCATCGCGCTGCTCCAGGACGCCATTACCACGACGCGGGAGCGGCAGGCATCCTTCGACCTCGCCGAGCCGTTGGAACTGCTCGCCGACTCGCTCGCCGCGACCGGGCAGCCGGGCTCGCGGGACTGCCTGAATGAGGCGCTGGCGATCTACGAGCAGGCGCAGAGCCCGAAGGCGGAGCGGGTGCAGCGCAAGCTCGATCGTGAGTGATCGTTCCGGCTCTTACCGGAACGGTCACTCACGAGTGGAACAGGTCCACCGGCTCCGGACGGGCAGGCCACGGCGGCTCCGGGAGTTCCAGCCGCCGGTAGATCAGCTCGCGAAGGCGCTGGTAGGGGCCGTCGTGGAAGGCCAGGTCGGCGAGCTGCCGATGATCCGGGATCGGCCGCGCCGCATCGATCTGCGCCCGCACGTCCCCGGCCGGGTCCAGGCGTTCCGCCCGTCCTCTCAGCAGCGCCATCGGGGAGCCGGGCACCACCTCGCCGGTGCCGAAAGCCGCCAGTAGCAGCGGTTTTCCCAGCGCGGCAGCGTAAAACGACAGCGACCCGTGATCGGAGACGACCACGTCCGCGGCGACCAGCGCGGCCTGCCACTTGCGTAGCTTTGGAACCAGGACGAGCCCGTTGCGCAGGGCCGTCCGCAGCCAGGTTTCGAGCTGCAGGCCGCCATGCCTGCTCCAGACGTTCGGGTGCAGCACCAGCGCCACCTGGTAGTCGGCGGGTAGCGCGGCGACCAACTGTTGCGCCAGCCCGCCTTGTTGGCGGAACAGCGAATGCGGGCCCCAGGTCGAGGCCAGGACCACCAGTTTTCGCGGGCCGGTGCCGAGGGCCGCGCGGTACTGCCCGCGCATCGGCAGGCTGACCTGCAGGCGCGCGAAGCAGGGGTCGCCGATCACCTCGGCGCGGGGGACCGCTTCCGGGCAGCTGCGCCGCAGCTCGGCCAGTTGGTTCGGGTGCGAGAGGCCGACGACCGCCGGGACCACCCGGCCCTCGTGCATCAGCTGGGCGGTGGACAGGCCCGAAATTTCCTGTGCCACACCGGTTTCCGTGGCGCGGAGCTTGTGGTGTCCGGCGCCGTGCGGCAGCGTCAGCACCGGGACCTCCAGCTCGTGCAGCGGGCCGTTGCCGCTCGGCGAGATCGCGAAGTCGAAGTCCTTGCCGATGGCCTGCTCCCAGTCCACGACCTGCGCCTGCGAGCGGTGCAGCTCGTCGGCGAGGTTCGCGGCGAACTCCGATCCCTTGGCCACCGCGAAGCGGGTCTCCACCCGCATGTCGTCCGCGAGCACCGGGAGCACGTCCAGCAGGCGGTCCAGCGTGGCCAGAGTTCTCACGAGACAGAGGATCCGGCGCTGCACCGGCGCGGAGTCCCAGCGCCCAGCCCGGTCCCGCCCAGCGGACATCGCCGCCACCAGCGGGCTTCCGGGCTTCCGGGCTTCCGGGCTTCCGGGCTTCCGGGCTTCCGGGCTTCCGGGCTTCCGGGCTTCCGGGCTTCCGGGCTTCCGGGCTTCCGGGCTTCCGGCGTCAATCATCGATTCTACCTTGCTGCGCAAGGGAAATCCGCCGCCATCGGGGCGCAGCGTGGTGGGCACGGCGACCGATCCTAACCGGAGCCGGATCCGCCTCAACCCGCGGTCGACCGGTCCGCGGCCGACCGGTCGCCGTCGATCTCCCAGCGGTTGCGCCCGCCCCGCTTCGCCCGGTACAGCGCGATGTCGGCGGCGGCGAACAGGTGCTCTAGGTTCGCCGGGCCAGCCGCGACCCCGATGCTCACCGTCTTCGGCCTCGTCGTCCGCCCGAGCACCAGCTGCCAGTCGTGCCGGTGCACCGCGGCGCGGATCCGTTCGGCGACGATCGGCCCGGCGTCGCGGGATTCCTCGGAGGCGTCGACGAGCAGCACCACGAACTCGTCGCCGGCCCACCGGCAGAGCAGGTCGTCGGCGCGGCATTCGCGGCGCAGCAGCTGCGCGACTTCCTGGAGCACGACGTCGCCCGCGGTGTGGCCCGCGAGGTCGTTGACGTCCTTGAACCAGTCCACGTCCAGCAGCAACAGCCACGGCACCCGCCCGGCCGCGGCGGTGCTCTCGAGCAGTATGGGCGCGCGCCGCTCCAGACCGAGTCGGTTGGTCAGACCGGTCAGCGGGTCGCGTAGCGCGGCTTCCTGCGCGGCCACCGCCATGCGCTGCGCCTGCACCGCCACGCGGCGCTGCTCCAAGGCCTGCCCCAAGCCCTCCTGCAGCACGTCCACGGCCGTGCTGCCCGCGGCGACCGTTCGCCGCAGCGCGGCGGATTCACCGACCGGGTCGGACAGCTCCTCGCAGATCGCCGCCAGGTCGAGGGAGAACTGCATCATCAGCATGGTGTCGCGGATCGTTTCGGCGCCGTCCAGGGCGCGGCTGGCGAACGTCCGGGCCTCCCCCAGGCGGCCCTGGTCGCGGCGCACCACCGCCAGCACCCAGTTCGCCACCGACGTCGTGAACCAGTCGTCGGCGGCCCGCCCCAGCGCCAGCGACTCCAGGGCGGCCTGTTCCGCGGCTGCCGTGTCGCCGACACCGGCCAGCGCCCGCGCGAAACCTGCCAGCGCCGAGCGCTTCACCTGACCCGGCTTGGACAGCGCCTGCGACTCGTCGAAGAGGTCGCGGGCCAACGTGAACTGCGTCGCCCCCGATTCGTCCGGGCGCGTGATGGCGCGGAACACCCGCGCGTTGCCCTCCCTGTTCAGGCAGTGCGCCAGCGCCGCCTGGTCGCCGGAGTCGCGGGCGATCTGCACCGAGAGCGCCATCAGGTTCAGCGCCGGGCCGCGGTGGCCGATCGTCTCCAACAGGTAGCCGAGCATGCTGATGGTGTGGGCGGCCGCCGCGCCCTCGGGGCGGTCCACGTCCAGGTCGGTCCAGCCCTCGGCGATCAGCTCCAGGGCGAGCGGGATGCGCTCCAAGCGCCACGCCACCGAGGCCCGGTGCACCAGCACGGTGGGCCGGTTCCACTGCTCGTCGACGTGGTTCGCCCCGGCCGCGAGCAGCTCGTCGAACGCCGCGTTGGCCTCTGCGAAACGGCCGGAGTCCAGCAACAACCGCACGTGGCGGTCTTGGGCCGGCAGGTGGCCGACCATCAGCGGATCATCCTGCTGCACCGCGTCCTCGCTGGAGCGCACCTAGTAATGGAACCGCGTGCCGGAGCGGTTTTCGTGGCCTACAGGCTACCGGTTGCGACCGTGGCCGTACTTGTCGTAGTGGACAACCTGCTCCAGCGGCAACCGCTGCCGCCAGCCTTGACGTTCCAGGTCAGGTGTGTCCGCCAGGGCCCGCACCGGTCCAACGCACAACCATGCCACCGGACGCACCCCCTGCGGAATGCCCAGCAGGCGGCGGAGGAACTCCTCGCGGTAGAAGCTGACCCAACCGACGCCCAGGCCTTCGGCGGTGGCGGCCAGCCACAGGTTCTGGATGGCCAGGCACACCGAGTACAGGCCGGCGTCGGCGATCGCGTGGCGGCCGAGCACCTGGGGTGCGCCGCGGTTCGGGTCGTAGGTGACGGCGATGCCCAGCGAGGACTCCACGATGCCCTCGACCTTGATCTTGGCGAAGGTCTCGGCGCGTTCCCCGTCGAGCTGGGCGGCGAACACGCTGCGTTCGGCCAGCACGTGCTCGCGGAAGGAGCGGCGGATGACGTCGTCGCGGACCAGGACGAAGTCCCACGGTTGGGACAGGCCGACGCTGGGCGCGCTGTGCGCGGCGGTCAGCACGCGGCGCAGCACGGGGTCGGGGAGTTCGCCGCCGGTGAACTCCCGGCGCACGTCGCGGCGGCGGTTGATCACGTCGTAGAGGTCGGCGGCGGGGGCGGTTTCGGTCAGCTTCGGGGCTCGGCGGGCAATCGTCATCGCCGCCCATCCTGCCGCGCCGCTGGGGCAAGGGGGTAAGGGGCACCCGTGCCTGGCCGCCCGCAACACCTGCTACCGGACGGGGCAGGGGGACGAGTTATGCCCGGTCAGGACCCGTGAGTGCTTTGGGGCGCCATAGCACCCCAAAGCACTCACGGCCCTTCACCTGGGCGAACGCCTCATTTGCGGCCGTTCGACGGGTAGGGGAGGAGCGCCATCTCGCGGGCGTTCTTGATCGCCTTCGCCACCTCGCGCTGCTCCTGCGCGGTCAGGCCGGTGACGCGGTGAGAGCGGATCTTGCCCCGGTCGGAGATGAACTTGCGCAGCAGCGAGGTGTCCTTCCAGTCCACCTGGACGACGCCTTCGCGCTGGAGGAGGTTGGGCTTGCGGCGGCCGCTGGGCCGATCGTTGTTGCGCACGGCTCACCAACTCGACTTCGTCACGCCGGGCAGCTCGCCGGAGTGCGCGAGCTCGCGCAGCCGCACCCGGGAGACGCCGAACTTGCGGAAGTAGCCGCGCGGCCTCCCGTCGACGGCGTCGCGGTTGCGCAGCCGCACCCGGCTCGCGTTGCGCGGCTGGCGCTGCAGTTCACGCTGTGCGGCCTCGCGTTCCTCCGGGCTGCTCCCGGGGGCGACGATGATCTTCTTCAGCTCGGCCCGCCGCTCGGCGTAGCGGGCGACGATCTCGCGGCGCTGCTCGTTGCGCGCGATCTTGGACTTCTTGGCCACTTGGCCGTTCCTTTCAACTCTCCGGGCTCGCGAATGCTCACTGGTCAAGAGCCGGGAATCACCGTCTAGCGTTCTTCGCGGAATTCGACGTGCTTGCGGGCGACCGGGTCGTACTTGCGGAGGACCAGGCGGTCCGGGTCGTTCCGGCGGTTCTTGGTGGTCACGTAGGTGAAGCCGGTGCCGGCCGTGGACCGCAGCTTGATCACCGGGCGGACGTCGGTGCTCTTGGCCATCAGATGCGCTCCCCTCGCGCTCGCATCTCGGCCACCACGGCCTCGATGCCCCGCTTCTCGATCGTCTTCATGCCCTTCGTCGACACGCGCAGCCGGACCCAGCGGTTCTCGGACGGCAGCCAGTAGCGCCGCCGTTGCACGTTGGGCAGCCAGCGGCGGCGAGTGCGGTGGTTGGAGTGGGAGACCTGGTTGCCGTAGCCGGGTTTCTTCCCGGTCACCTGGCAGCGGATGGACATGACCTTCCTCTCGATAATGACATTCGTTTTCATTTCGCCGCTGTCGAGGGTAGCGTGTGTCCGCATCAGATGAAAACCGTTGTCGATTGAGGTGGGGATGGGAACCGAGTCGTCCGCGAACCGGCGGATTCCGCTGATCATGGTGGCCGGGATCCGCGCGGGGCAGGTCGCGGCGGCAGCCGAAACGGCCCGGCGGGAAGACCCGGCGGGCACCGCGCTCGTGCACCACGACCTGCGCCAAGTCGCCCAGGGCGTCGTTCGGCGCCTGGTCCGTCACGGCGACAGCGAGAGCACCGAGATCCTGGAGCTCGCGCACGGCTGCGTGTCCTGCACGCTGCGCCTGGACATGCTGCCGCTGCTGCGGAGGCTGTCCGCCGCGCCCGATGTGACGCGGATCGTCGTGCAGCTCGATCCGGCGCTGGAGCCGGAAACCATCTGCTGGGCGCTGCAGCACGTCCTGGTGGACGACCGCCCCCTCGCCAGCGACGTCGACGTCCAGGCCGTGGTCACCACCGTCGACCTGGCGACCTGGTTCGCCGATGCGACCGGCGAGGAGGAGCTCGTCGAGCGAGGGCTCGGCGGCAGCGCGGACGACGAGCGCACCGTCGCCCAGGTCGCGGTGGGGCAGGTCGAATTCGCCGACGCGATCGTGCTCGCCGGACGTGCCGACGACCGGTGGAACCAGGTGCGCACCGAGGCCGTGATCGCCCGGCTCACGCCCAACGCGCCCGGCATGCACCTCGACGACCTGGACGTTTCCGCGTTGCTGGCCAAGGTGCCCGCCGACGCGCGCCGCGGCGAAGTCGACGGGCCGCAGGGGCGATTGCTGCGCGGGCAGCCGTCGCTGGAAACCGATGCCGGGGTGTCGGTGGTGCTCTTCGAGGAGCGCCGGCCGTTCCACCCGGAGCGGCTGCACCAGGCGATCGACGTGCTGCTGGACGGCGTGGTGCGCACCCGCGGCCGCGTCTGGGTCGCCAGCCAGCCGGGCGTCGCGCTGTGGCTGGAGTCCGCGGGCGGTGGACTCGGCGTCGCGCACGCCGGGCCGTGGCTGGCCGCGCTGGAGCCGGACCAGTGGGCCGACGTTTCGCCGGAACGGCAGGTGAGGGCCTCGCTGACCTGGGACGACTACTACGGCGACCGGATGCAGGAGCTGGTCGTGATCGTCCACGAGGCCAACCCGGAGGACATCGCCCACGCCCTGCGCCACGCCCTGCTCACCGACGACGAGCTCGCCGGGGGCGAGCGCGCGTGGGCGAGCTACGAGGACCCGTTCGGCGAGTGGCACACCGACCCGTGCGGCGACGACCCGGCGGAGACCACCGCGGACGCCACCGGCGAGACCGGCATCCGGTAGCGCGTCGCCGGGCGGCGATTTCGCGCGAAATCGGCACTTTCCACGCGTGCCGGGCGGCGATTTCGCGCGAAATCGCCGCGCTCCCGCCAGCGGCTCCGCGCCGAAAACCTACGAGGAGAAGTCATGAAGCCAGGAATCCATCCCGAGTACCGGCCCGTCGTGTTCCAGGACCGCACGACCGGGGACCGGTTCCTGTCCCGCTCCACCGCCACGTCCGACACGCGGACGGAGTGGGAGGACGGCAACACCTACCCGCTGATCGTGATCGACGTGACCGCCTACTCGCACCCGTTCTGGACCGGCAACCAGCGGGTCCTGGACACCCAGGGCCGGGTCGAGAAGTTCCGCCGCCGCTACGGCGACCGGATCCGCTGACAGCGGCGACGCGACCGGATCTGCTCGCGAGTTTTTGGAGCGAACGGCCTGTTTGCCTCGTCAGAGGAGGCGGACAGGCCGAGCGCTCCGCCCATCAATGCAACGACGAGAGGACCGCCATGGCCGTTCCGAAGCGGAAGATGTCCCGCAGCAACACCCGCCACCGCCGATCGCAGTGGAAGGCGACGGCACCCGATCTGGTGCCGATCGTCGTCGACGGGCAGCGCAAGCTGGTGCCGCGCGCGCTCATCAGGCACTTCCAGCAGCGGTGACCGATCCGGCGCGCGCGATCACCCCGGGTGACGGCGCGCGCCGGGATCACGCCGAAGTGGAGACGGATGTCACGAGGTGTCGCGACGCACGGCGGGTTCTCAGCTGCTTCTCAGGGCTAGGGGTAAGACTGTTCCCATGCGCATCCTCGTCGTCGACGACGATCGTGCCGTGCGGGAATCGCTGCGAAGGTCGTTGCAGTTCAACGGGTACCAGGTCGAGCTCGCTGCGGACGGTCAACAGGCACTGGACTTCCTGGCCGGCAACCGTCCGGACGCCATGGTGCTCGACGTGATGATGCCCCGCCTGGACGGCTTGGAGGTCGCGCGGCGCCTCCGTAGCACCGGGGACGACCTGCCGATCCTGGTGCTCACCGCTCGCGACGCCGTGTCCGACCGGGTCGCCGGGCTCGACGCGGGCGCCGACGACTACCTGCCAAAGCCGTTCGCGCTCGAAGAGCTCCTCGCCCGGCTGCGCGCGCTGCTGCGCCGCGCCACCCCGCCGGAGGCCGGGCAGGACGCGCAGCCGGCCGCGCTGCACTTCGCCGACCTGGAGCTGGACCCGGGCACCCGCGATGTCCGCCGCGGGGAGCGCCCGATCAGCCTGACCCGCACCGAGTTCGCCCTGCTGGAACTGCTGATGGCGCACCCCAAGCAGGTGCTGACCCGCAGCCGCCTGCTGGAGGACGTGTGGGGCTACGACTTCCCGACCTCGGGCAACGCCCTGGAGGTCTACATCGGATACCTGCGCCGCAAGACCGAGGCCGAGGGTGAGCCGCGGTTGATTCACACGGTCCGCGGCGTCGGCTACGTGCTCCGCGAGACGCCGCCGTGACAGTCCCCGCACCACCTCCGCCCGACCTCGACCCGCAAGAGCGCCCGAAAGGCCGGTTCCAGCGCGTCTCGCTGCGCAACCGGGTCACCTGGCTGGCCGCGATCTGCGTGGCCGGCGCGGTCGCGCTGGTGTCGGTCGCGGCCTTCATCACCGTGCGCGACAGCCTCTACCAGCAGTTGGACGACAACCTCACCGAGCGCGCGGTGGAAGCGGCCGATGGCCCGCTGGTGCGTACCTCGGACCTGCAGCAGGTGCCGGTGGCGTTCTTCGTGGCGCAGAACTTCAAGATCAGCGTGCTGTCCGCGGACGGCGTCGTGGTCGGCCCGAACGACCGGCCGCCGATCAGCCTCGACGAGCTGGCGGTCGCCAAGGGCCAGACCGGCGAGTCGCTGCGCACCGATCAGCGCACCAACAGCCGCGTGGTGGCGGTCCCGACCGGGCAGAACGCCGCGCTGGTGATGTCCACGTCGCTGCAACCCACGCAGCGGACGCTCGCGCAGCTGAGCGTGGTGCTGGTGGTGATGGGCGGTGCCGGGATCTTGCTCGCGGCGGCCGCCGGGACCGCGGTGGCCCGCGCCGGGCTGCGGCCGGTGCAGCGGCTGACCGCGGCCACCGAGCGCGTCGCGCTCACCGGTGACCTGCGCCCGATCCCGGTCGGCGGCGACGACGAGCTGGCCCGCCTGACCACGAGTTTCAATAAGATGCTCGGCGCCCTGGCCGAGTCGCAGGAACGGCAGCGGCGTTTGGTTGCCGACGCCGGTCACGAGCTGCGCACCCCGCTGACCTCGCTGCGCACCAACCTGGAGCTGCTGATGGCCTCGGCCCGGCCGGACGCGCCGAAGCTGTCCGAGCAGGACCGGGCGGAGATGTTCACCGACGTCCAGGCGCAGGTGATGGAGCTGTCCGCGCTGGTCGGCGACCTCGTCGAGCTGGCCAGGGAGGACACCCCGCAGGCCGTGCATGAGCCGGTGGACCTGGTCGAAGTCGTGGAGCGCGCGTTGAGCCGCGCGAGGCGCCGGGCGCCGCGCATCGAGTTCGACGTCCGCCTGGAGCCGTGGGTGATGATGGGCGACGCGACCGCGCTGGAGCGGGCGGTGCTGAACCTGCTGGACAACGCCGCGAAGTGGAGCCCGGACGGCGGCCGGGTGCGGGTGGACCTGCATCCGGCCGCGAACGGCGCGACCACCGAGCTGGAGGTCGCCGACAGCGGGCCCGGCATCGCCGCGGCGGACCGGCCGTACGTGTTCGAGCGCTTCTACCGGTCTTCCGACGCGCGGACCCTGCCGGGCTCCGGGCTCGGCCTGTCGATCGTCAAGCAGGTCGCGGAGCGCCACGGCGGGACGGTCTGGGCCGGTGAGGCGCCCGAGGGCGGGGCGCTCCTGCGCATGGCGCTGCCGGGCAGCCCGCCGTACATCGAACATCAATGAACACTCTGCTTCGTCCGCTGTGTCGGATTGCTGTGCCATTCGCGAGTCGCCGGTTCGGGTAATGTTGGTTCTTGTTTGCTTGGGCTGCGTGGGTAGGCTCGTGAGTGTTGGTGCCGGTAAGAACCGGAACGAACACTCACGAGCCCTACGCGGCCCCGACGGGCTGAGGGGACGGGTGGAGTGCTCGCGCGGCAACGCCAGGAAGTGATCCTCGACGAGGTGCGGCGCACCGGGGCGGTGCAGGTCGGCGACCTGGTGCAGCGGCTGGGCGTGTCGGACATGACGATCCGCCGCGACCTCGACGCGCTGTCCCGCCGTGGTCTGGTGGAGAAGGTCTACGGCGGCGCAACCTCGATGATCGGCCGCAGCACCGACGAGCCGGGCTTCGAGGCGAAGTCGGTGCGGCAGCTCGCCGAGAAGGAGGCGATCGCGCGGTTGGCCGCCGAACAGGTCCGCCCGGGCACCGCGATCGGCCTGTCCGCGGGAACGACCACCTGGACGCTCGCGCGGCACCTCGACGAGGTCGCCGACCTGACGGTGGTGACCAACTCCGTGCGAATAGCCGACGCCCTGGAGCAGCGCGGCCGCACCGACCGCACCGTGGTGCTCACCGGGGGCGTCCGCACCCCGTCGGATGCGCTGGTCGGGCCCGTCGCGGTGCAGGCGCTGCGCTCCCTGCACCTGGACCTGGTGTTCCTCGGGGTGCATGGGATGGCGCCGCGGGCCGGTTTCACCACCCCGAACCTGAACGAGAGCGAAACGAACCGGGCGCTGGCCGAGGCGGCAGGCCGGTTGGTCGTGGTCGCCGACAGCTCCAAGTGGTCGACGGTCGGGATCTCCACGATCGTCGACTTCGACGAGGTCGATCTGCTGATCAGCGACCAGGGCCTGCCGGGCGACGCGCGCCAGTTGCTGACCGAGCACGTCGAGCTGCTGCTGGCCGATCAGCAGGGCGTGGAGGAGGAGCGGTGAAGCGGACGGCGCGATGCCTGGCCGACGGCCGGGAGATCATCTACTTCGACGCCGACCCGGCGCGTACCCGGGATGCCGACGACACCAGGGACCTGCCGCCGCAGGCCCCGGCTTCGGAGATGCGACGGGACCCGCTGACCGGCGAGTGGGTCGCGATCGCCGCGCACCGGCAGGCGCGGACCTACAAGCCGCCAGCCAAGCTGTGCCCGCTGTGCCCGAGCGCCCCCGGGAGGCCCACCGAGATCCCGGAGCCCGACTACGACGTCGTCGTGTTCGAGAACCAGTTCCCGTCGTTCGCCCAGGGCATTCCCGGCGCCGAGTCCACTGTGGAGGGAATGCCGATGGTGCCGGTCGCGCCCGCGAGCGGCCGCTGCGAGGTGGTGTGCTTCACCTCCGACCACAACTCGTCGTTCGGTGAGCTCAGCCCACCGCAGGCGCGGACTGTGGTGGACGTCTGGGCCGACCGGACCGCCGGCCTGGCCGAGACGCCCGGCGTCGAGCAGGTGTTCTGCTTCGAGAACCGCGGTGAGGAGATCGGCGTCACCCTGCACCACCCGCACGGCCAGATCTACGGATATCCGTTCGTGACGCCCAAGACGGAGAAGATGCTGCAGGTCGCCGAGAAGTACCTCGCGCAGCACGGTCGGCACCTGCAGGGCGACGTGCTCGCCGCCGAGCGCGCGGCGGGGGAGCGGGTGATCGTCGACTCCGAGCACTGGACCGCCTTCGTGCCCGCGGCCGCGCGGTGGCCGGTCGGGGTGCACCTCGTGCCGCACCGCCAGGTGCCGGACATCGTGGCGCTCACCGACGCCGAACGCGACGACTTCGCGGTGACGTACCTGGACATCCTGCGCCGCCTCGACGGGCTCTACGACCGCCCGCTGCCCTACATCGCGGCCTGGCACCAGGCGCCGGTGCGCACCGGCCGGGAGCTTTCCTGGCTGCACCTGGAGGTCTTCTCGGTGCTGCGCTCGGCGGACAAGCTGAAGTACCTCGCGGGCTCGGAGTCTGGCATGGCGGTGTGGATCAACGACGTCACCCCTGAGCAGATCGCCGCCCGGCTGCGGTAATCCGCCCCTCGACGTCCGAAGCGCCGTGCCGGAGGGGCCGTGAGTACTTTTGGGGGCTCCAACGCCCAAAAGCGCTCACGGGGCGCGTCGGAGATCACAGGCCGCGCCAACGGTTATCAGGCAGACCCTCAGCCTGGTCTCAGACACTTCTCAGCCATCTGGAGCAAGGTGGAGCCATGACCGAACACACCCCGGGCGACTCCGGCAATCAGCCGGAAGAACCGAAGCCGCAGGCGAATGGGCCCGCCGCGGGCACCGGCGACACGCCACCAGCCGGGGTGCCGCTGCAGCCCCAGCAGCAACAGCCCCAGCAGCCCCAAGCTCCGGCTCAGCCGCAGGCGCAGCACCAGGCCCAGTCCCAGCAACCCCAGCAGGCGCAGCACCAAGCTGAGCACGCTCAACAGCAGCACCCTCAACAGCAGCACCCTCAACAGCAGCACGCTCAACAGCAGCACGCTCAACAGCAGCAAGCCCATTATCAGCAACCCCAGCCCCAAGCCGAGCACGCTCAACAGCAGCATGCCCATCACCAGCAAACTCAGCCCCAGCAGCAACATTCCCATCACCAGGCTGGGGCGGCGCAGCCGCCGCACTCGACGCAGCAGTTCCCGCATTCGCAGCCGTGGCCTTCGGGGGGCTACGGCGCGCCGGTCCAGCCGCCCCAGCAGCGAAACCGGCACGGCGGGCTGATCGCAGGTGCGGCGGCGCTAGCGCTGGTCGCGGGCCTGGTCGGCGGCGGCGTCGGCGGGTACGTCGGGTACCAGCTCGGCGGTGACAAGGGCGCCGTGACCTCGCTGGAGCAACCGCGGCCGGCGCGCAGTGCGAGCACCGCGCCGCAGGGCTCGGTGCAGCAGGTCGCCGAGAAGGTGCTGCCCAGCGTCGTCCAGCTGCAGCTGGTGACCGCGCGCGGCGCCGGCGAGGGCTCCGGGATCGTGCTCAGCAGCGACGGCTACATCCTCACCAACAACCACGTCGTCGACGGCGGCGGGCAGCGCGGCCAGCTGACCGCGCTGTTCCACGACAACCGCTCGGCTTCGGTGCGGGTCGTCGGCACCGACCCGTCGTCCGACCTCGCGGTGGTGAAGGCCGACATCACCGGCCTCACCCCGGTCGGGCTCGGCCGCAGCGACGACCTGCCGGTCGGTGCGCCAGTGGTGGCCATTGGTTCGCCGTTCGGCCTCTCCGGAACCGTGACCAGCGGCATCATCAGCGCCAAGGACCGCCCGGTGCGCGCCGGTGGGGAGTCCGGCAGCGAGGACACCGTGCTCAACGCGCTGCAGACCGACGCCGCGATCAACCCCGGCAACTCCGGCGGCCCGCTGGTCGACATGGACGGCAACGTGGTGGGCATCAACTCGGCGATCTACAGCCCGGGTTCGGGCCAGCAGCAGGCCGGTTCGGTCGGGCTCGGCTTCGCGATCCCGATCGACCAGGCCAGGCGCATCGCCACCGAGCTGAAGGACACCGGCTCGGCCACCCAGACGACCCTGGGCGTCCGGATCAGCAACGCTCAGCAACCCGGCGCGCAGGTCCGCGACGTCACCGCGGGCGGACCCGCCCAGCAGGCCGGGGTCCAGTCCGGCGACGTCATCACCAAGATCGACGACCGGGCGATCGTGGACTCCGACTCCCTGGTGGCCGCGGTCCGCTCGCACAGCCCCGGGGACCGGGTGCGGATCTCCATCACCGGCACGGGCGGCGATCGCACCGTGGACGCCACCCTGACCGGCCAGAAGGGGTGATCAGAACGCACGGCCGGTTCGCCGGCCGTGTGCCGCGTCGACCGCGCCGGGCTGCCCTGCCCCCTCCGAGCCGCCCGGCGCGGTCGACGGCTCGGCATCGCACAACGGTCAAAAATCAACTCGGGGACATCGCAGGACTTGGAGGAACATGTCCGACGAAACAGGCACCGTGGTTCCGCGCAGGCCGGTGAGGATTGTCGATCTCACCAACTCGTTGGATCTGACCGAGGAGACCCTTGGCACTACGGTTACCGGCATGGAACGCAGCGCGCAGCGGCTGGGGCGGGCCCTCGTGGTCGTGGTGGACGATCGGGTCGCCCAGGGCGAGCAGGAAGACAACATCGGTCCGTTGGTGACCGAGTTGCTGGAGGAAGCCGGTTTCATCGTCGACGGTACCGTCGCGGTGGCCGGGGAGACCGTCGACATCCGCAACGCGCTGAACACCGCGGTGATCGGCGGGGTCGACGTGGTGATCACCGTCGGCGGCACCGGTGTGTCGCCCCGGGATGTCACGCCGGATGCGACGGCGGGGGTCCTGGACCGCCCGGTCCCGGGCATCGCGGAAGCCCTGCGGGCCTCCGGGCTGGCGGCGGGCGCGGTCGAGGCCGGGGTGTCGCGAGGCCTGGTCGGGGTCTCCGGCAGCACGCTGGTGGTGAACCTGGCGGGTTCCCGGGCCTCGGTCCGGGACGGCATGGCGACCCTGACCCCCCTGGTGACCCACGTGATCGAACAGCTCTCGGGCCTGGAAACGACCTGACCTGAAGACGAAGCGGTGGCGGCTCCGAGCGGAGCCGCCACCGCCTGTTCTCTTCGGGTTCCGGTTGGCGTCAGGGGGTTTTCGGGCCAGGTTCGGTCGGGCCGCCCTTTTCCCCCGGTCCCTTGTCACCGGGGCCGTGGCCGTCCCGCTTGAGGATGCCCTCGACCTTGTGGCTGACGTTCTCGATCTTGTCGTGGTACTTGCCGCCGGTGGCCTTGTCCAGGCTCGACTTGGCGGCGTCGAGTCCCTTCGCCGCGCTGGGGCCTGCCTTCTCGGCGAGTTCTTCGGCCTTGTCCTTGGCCTGGTTCGCCAGTTCCTTGGCCTTGTCCAGGAAACTCATCTCTTGCCTCCCGTGGCTTCGACACCCGGTGAGCCACGCCCGGCGCCGCTCCCGCAGGCATTGACCTGCAACAACATTCACTGTAGCCGACATCACAGCGATGGCCGCGCGGCGCTCCTAACCGCTCATCGCGATGGGGCACGATGGAGGTGTGACCGCGAACGACCCAGGCAGAACCACCGACCCCGCAGAACGGGAGCGGCGGCGTAGGCTCGCCGAGATCTTCGGCGACGTCCTGCCCGAGACCACTTCCGACGACCGCCCGGACCGGACTACCGCGGGTGACGGCGAACGCTGGTACCGGGAGAACCGCCCACCGCACCACGACGCCCGCTGACGCTCGGCGGCCTCAGCAGGCGGCGATGTTCAATTCCGCTGGCCGTTGCGCGCGCTCGCCTTCTCGGCTTCGACGGCGAGGCCCTTGACCTGTGGGAGGCCTTGCTCCCGGCGCAGCAGGTCGCGGATTTCCAGTAGCAGCTCGACGTCGGTCGGCTCGGCCTGACCTTCTTCCTTGCCCTTCTTGCGGCGTTCCGAGATCTTCTTCATCGGCAGCACGAACAGGAAGTAGACGACCGCCGCCGTGATTAAGAACGTGATCACCGCGTTGATCACCGCGGCGAAGTCGATGATCGAGGCCCCGTTGCCGTCGCGCAGCTGGATGCTCAGGCCGGTGACGTTGCCGCCCCCGGTGGCGGCGATGATCGGCTTGATGATGCTGGTGGTGAACGACGTGACCAGCCCGGTGAACGCGCTGCCGACGACCACGGCGACTGCGAGGTCGATGACGTTCCCGCGCATCAGGAAGTCCTTGAAGCCCTTGAGCACGCTGGGAGCTCCTCTCCGAATCATGGGTGGTCCGGACGAGCCCGGATCGATCGATGGGTGCGACGCGCGAATGCCAGGACGCGCGCGCGAATGCCAGATGGATGACGCGCCGAATCACAGAGGGCGGCGCGCTAGGCGCACTCAGCGGAGCGTAACGGTGACCGGCTGAAGCAGGGACGCCGCGGCAACCGCCGCAGCGGTGTCCTCGGGTAGTCCCACGAAGATGAGTCTGCCCTTGTCGTTGCGGTCCTTCGGGACTTGCACGGCGACCACTCGGACGTTTTCGGCGAGCACCGAAGCGTGACCCGATCGAGTGGTAGTTGTGACAAGGTCCACTCGTCTGCCGGGCACCAGGAAGTCGGCCACTTCCGGGTCGGCGAGGCGGACCGGCGCGGACGCGGTCCCGGCATCCCCGGATGCCACCAGCGGACCGTCGAACCGGACGTCGGTCAGCGGCTCCCCGCTGCGCGCGGCGGTGCCGAGCACCCGCCCCTCGGCGGCCGCAACGTCCCGCAACGCGCCGTCCGGCACCAGGTCCGCCGGCAGCTCGCGGCGCGCCACATCGGCCTTCGACAGGACCCGACCGGGCGGCAGATCGCGCGCGGCGACGAGCACCCCGACGCGTGAGTCCGGCGGCCCGTGGCCTGGCTGCACTGCGAGCCCGGCGGCGAGCAGTAGCAGCGCCACGGCGGTCAGCCTGCGCAGGGCGTGCAGGCGAAAACCCCGTCTGGCGAGGAAAAGCGCGCCGATCCGGTGCAGCGCTGTCGAGTTGAGGCGGTCCTCCGAAGCCATGGTCCACTCCCCGGTAGCGGTCGTTGATGACCTCCGAAGTTAGGGAGTTGCGCGCCGGGGCGGGAGGGGGTAGCGGAAATCTGTGGACAGACCGGTCCCTTGTGGATAACTCGGCTCCCCCGGACGAATTTCCCTCGGACGGGGAGGATCACTGGGCGTGCACACGAAAATCGCCGACCGCGTCAGCTGCGGTCGGCGAACTGGGGCGGAGATCAGGAAGCGGCGGCCTTGGTGGTCGAGGAGCTGCTGCTCGAAGAGGACGAGCTCGACTCGGACGACGAGCTACTGCTGTTCGACGAGGACGAGCTACCGCTGTTCGACGAGGAGGAGCTGCTGCTGGTCGAGCTGGCCGACGAGTTCGAGGACCGGTTGTCGGTGCGGTAGAAGCCCGAGCCCTTGAACACGATGCCCACGGCGTTGAACAGCTTGCGGAGCCGGCCGGTGCACTTCGGGCACTCGGTGAGGGAGTCCTCACTGAACGACTGCACCGTCTCGAACTGGTGATCACATTCGGTGCAGGCGTACTGGTATGTGGGCACGGCCGTGAACCTCCGACATCTCGTCTTGGCACTCGAACTGCAGGAGTGCTAAATACGATAATGCGTCACGTAGGGTGTCCGGTGCAAACACTCCTATGTCACACCGGTAGGCCAACCACCCCACGACCGGGTGTCAGTACCCCGGTCATCCGCACATCGTGCGGCTCCCCGGGTAGCTCGGCGACAAATTCGCCGTCCCGGACGACACCGATCCGCGGCGCGTTCGGCGCGGCCATCGGCAGCGACCGGTCGTAGTAACCGGCACCGCGCCCCAACCGAACCCCCCTGTGGTCCACGGCCAGCGCGGGCACCAGCAGCGCGTCGGCCTGCTCGATCGCTGCGGTCCCCAGCCGGTCGCCGACCGGTTCGAGCAGGCCGAACCCGGCGGGGCGCAGCGAGTCCGGGCCGGTGAACTCCGCCCATTCCAGGGGGCCGCCGCGGACCACGACCGGCAGCAGCACCCGCAGCCCGGCGTCGAGCAGCGCGTCGAGCAAACCTGGCGACCCCGGCTCGCCGCCCACCGGGACGTACGCCGCCACCGTCCGCACCGGTCGGCCGTCCAGCCACCTCAGCAACGCCTCCTGCAGCGCCCTGGCCTCGGCAGACCGCGTGTCGTCGGCGACGCCCCCGCGCTGTTCCAGCAGCACGCGGCGCCACTCGGACTTGGTCGTAAACGATTCGTCCAGTGAGCTCACAGGTCCACTCTAGGGATGCCCGATAGGCTCCCTGGCCATGAGCAGCCCGACGAGCACGCCCACAGCGTTCCGGACCGCCATCGTGCCCGCCGCAGGCCTGGGAACCCGATTCCTGCCGACCACGAAGGCGGTGCCGAAGGAGTTGCTCCCGGTCGTCGACACCCCCGGGATCGAACTGGTGGCCACCGAGGCCGCCGAAGCGGGCGCGCAGCGCCTGATCATCGTGACCTCGCCGGACAAGCGGGCGATCATCGAGTATTTCCGGCCGCAACCCGGGCTGGAGCAGACGCTCAAGGACCGCGGCAAGGACGCACTGCTCGAAAAGGTCCGCCGCGGGCCCGCCCTGATCGCCGCGGAGACCGCGCTGCAGGAGCGCGCCCTCGGACTGGGGCACGCCGTGGGCTGCGCCGAACCGAACCTGACCGACGCCGACGACGCGGTCGCCGTGCTGCTGCCCGACGACCTGGTGCTGCCGCACGGCGTGCTCACGCGGATGGCCGAGGTGCGCGCCCGCTACGGCGGCAGCGTGCTGTGCGCGTTCGACGTGCCGCGCGAGCAGATCTCCGCCTACGGTGTCTTCGACGTCACCGACACCGATGACGACGATGTCAAGCAGGTCCGCGGCATGGTCGAGAAACCCGCGCCGGACGAGGCCCCGTCCACCCTGGCCGCCGCCGGTCGCTACCTGCTGGATCGCGCCGTCTTCGGCGCGCTCAAGCGCATCGAGCCCGGTGCCGGAGGTGAACTCCAGCTCACCGATGCCGTAGCGTTGTTGATCTCCGAAGGACACCCGGTGCACGTAGTGGTCCATCGAGGTGGGCGACACGACCTCGGAAATCCTGGCGGTTTCCTCAAAGCTGCGGTGGACTTCGCGCTGGAGGATCCCGAATACGGGCCGGAACTGCGAAACTGGCTCGTCGAACGGATCAGCAGGAGCTAACGCCGCGCCGGCCACGGCTCGGGCACGCGGGAATGAGGTCGACAGCCATGAGATCAGTGGAGGAGCAGCTCGCGCGCGTACTCACAGCCGCCGTCCGGCCCGCGCCCGTGCGGGTGGCGATCTCCGAGGCTCAGGGCCTGCTGTGCGCCGAAGAGGTCGTCGCCGAACAGGCGCTGCCCGGATTCGACCAGGCCGCGGTGGACGGTTACGCGGTGCGCAGCGTCGACGTGCAGACGGCCGTCGACGAGTCGACGGTGCTGCCGGTCGTCGGGGAGATTCAGGCCGGATCGCGGCAGCCGCGCCGGTTGCAACCGGGGCAGGCGGTGCGGGTGGTCGCCGGTGCGCCGCTGCCGACGCTGGCCGACGCGGTCGTGCCGCTGGCCTACACCGACGAGCACCCCGCCAAGGTCACGGTCCGGCAGCCGGTGCCGTCGGCGGCGTTCGTCCGCCGCACCGGCGAGGACGTGCAGACCGGCGACGTGGCGGTGCGCCGCGGCGCACCCATCGGTGCGGCGCAGGTCGGACTGCTGGCGGCGGTGGGCCGGAACAAGGTCCTGGTGCATCCGCGGCCGCGGGTGTCGGTGATCTCGGTGGGCGACGAACTCGTGGACGTCGACCGCGCTCCCAGCCAGGGTCAGGTCTACGACGTCAACTCCTACGCGCTGGCCGCCGCAGCGCGGGACGCCGGGGCCGAGGTCACCCGCGTCGGCATCGTCAACAGCGACCCGCGCCGGCTGCGCGAGATCGTCGAGGGGCGGCTGCTGCTGTCCGAGGTCGTGGTGATCGCCGGCGGTGCCGGCGGCGCGTCGGGCAACGAGGTCCGGGCGGCCCTCGCCGACCTTGGGGAGCTCGACTTGACCCGGGTGGCCATGCAGCCCGGCTCGGTGCAGGGCTTCGGGCGGCTCGGCCCGGACGAGATCCCCACTTTCGTGCTGCCCAGCAACCCGGTGAGCGCGCTGGTCGTCTTCGAGGTGCTGGTGCGGCCGCTGGTCCGCGCCGCGCTCGGCAAGCTCAACCCGCACCGGCGCACCGTGGCGGCCGAACTGCTCGCCCCGGTCGCCTCCGTCAAGGGGCGTCGCGGCTTCCTCCGCGGCCAGCTGCTGCGCGACCCGAAGAACGGCTCCTACCTGGTGCAACCGCTGGGCACCTCGGGATCGCACCTGCTGGCGTCGTTGGCCGAGGCCAACTGCCTGGTGGTGGTCGATGAGGACACCACCGACGTCGCGGCCGGGGAGGACGTGCAGGTCCGGTTCCTCTCGCAGCGCGCGTGAGCCACCGATGCAGCCCGCCGACGCCGATGGGTTCCCGATCGGCCGCCACCCCGGCTGGCCGGCGCGCCTCGGCCCGCTGATCACGGCGCGCGGCCCCGTCGCGCTGCGCCCGCCGCGGCTGCGCGACGGCTCGGCCTGGAGCCGGACGAGGCTGCAAGATCGCACCTACCTGCAGAAGTGGGAGCCCACCGCGGTCGGAGGCTGGCAGGAGCGCAACGCGCTGATGGCCTGGCCCGCGCAGTGGAGCGCGCTGCGCGGCATGGCCCGACGCGGCCAGGCGCTGCCGTTCACCATCACCATCGGCGGCGAGTTCGCCGGGCAGCTGACCGTCGGCAACATCGTGCGCGGCGCGCTGCGCTCCGGGTGGATCGGCTACTGGGTGGCCGCGCGCCTGGCCGGCGGCGGGGTCGCCACGGCGGCCGTCGCGATGGCGGTGGACCACTGCTTCGGCCCCGTCGGGCTGCACCGGCTGGAGGCCACCGTGCGGCCCGAAAACCAGCCGAGCGTGCGGGTGCTGGAGAAGTCCGGCTTCCGCCGCGAAGGGCTGTTCCACCGCTATCTGGATGTGGCCGGCGCCTGGCGGGACCACTACGTGTACGCCCTGACGGTCGAGGAGGTCCCCGACGGCGCGGTGAGCAGGCTGATCAGGACCGGCGGCGCGAGCCGGCCATGACGCCGAGATATTGATCACGCACCGTCACCGCCGACCGGGCGGGATCGACCGAAAAATGCACCGAACGGCGGCAGATGTCTCGCCATTCGGCGGTACGGGGACGGACACGCCGATGTCGATGTTGCCGCCGACTGCTCTGAACGTGCGGTTCTCTTGTTTCCGGGGACCAAGGTGACTCGGCGTGTTTCGAGACAGAAGTGGCTGACGTGGTTAGCGTGGCGATCGCAGACTTGTGTGCTGCCGGTGGCCAGGGGGAGGTGGCGAGGCATGCCCAGTTCATTGATCTTCGCTGCGCTGGCAGCGGCGTGGCTGGTGGTACTGGTTCCAATGTTCGCCCGCCGCCGCCAGGAAGTTTCCAAGACCACCGACTCCGCGTTGGCCGCACGAGTCGTGCGGCGAGGCAGCGGACGGCGCCCGGCGACCCCCGGAGCCGCGACAACCGACGAGGTGGAGGAGGCGCTCGGGATGCCTGACACCGACCTTGACGACGCCATCGAAGAGTACGAGGCGGACGGCTCGTGGCGACGGGTGCACAGCGATGACGTCCGCGCCGGCCGCCGCTACCGGCCCGGCCGCGGCGGATTCGACCCGGAAGCCGCGGCGCTGGCCGCACGCGCAAAGTACGCCCGACGGCAGCGCATCGTGCTCGTCATGCTGCTCGTGGCGGTGACCACGGCGCTGCTGGGTGCCCTGGTATGGCCGGTCATATGGTGGCTGCACGGCGCCACCGACCTGGTCGTCGTGGGCTACCTCGCATACCTGCGCCGCCAGGTCCGCATCGAAGAGGACATCCGCAGCCGTCGGCTGGCCCGGATGTCCGGCGAGCGCGACGAGATCGACGACTACGACGACGACGTCGACATCGACGAGCCGGTCGACGAGCACGACGAGGACCGTGACCGCGAAACCGGGCGGCCCGACGACCGCCGGCCGGCCGCGCGCGCCGTACGCGTGGAGATCGACGACGAGGACCCCATGTTCGATGAGCTGGACGAACGCACCTGGGAGCCTTACCGGCGAGCCTCCGGCGAATAGCCCAGGGCCCCTAAGAGGGGGTGCTGCGAAAGCTGATTTCGGGCCTTGCTAAGCTTTCGTCAGCACTCAACAAGGGGCTGTAGCGCAGTTGGTAGCGCGTCTCGTTCGCATCGAGAAGGTCAGGGGTTCGATTCCCCTCAGCTCCACGCGAAGATTGGGAGAGCCCCGTCGACGGAATGCGTCGGCGGGGCTCTTCGCGTTATGACATTGGGGGGCCGAGCCCCCCATGCCCCCCACGGTGCGGTGGATTCGTTTCGTCGGCTCCTTGCGTTGGGCAGTGTTCCCGGTCTGTTCACGGACCAGCGAGCCGGTCGCAGAATCGCGCCCATCACGTACCGTGATCGACGGAATGCGTCGGCGGGGCTCTTCGCGTTATGACATTGGGGGGCCGAGCCCCCCATGCCCCCCACGGTGCGGTGGATTCGTCTCGTCGGCTCCTTGCGTTGGGCAGTGTTCCCGGTCTGTTCACGGACCAGCGAGCCGGTCGCAGAATCGCGCCCATCACGTACCGTGATCGACGGAATGCGTCGGCGGGGCTCTTCGCGTTATGACATTGGGGGGCCGAGCCCCCCATGCCCCCCACGGTGCGGTGGATTCGTCTCGTCGGCTCCTTGCGTTGGGCAGTGTTCCCGGTCTGTTCACGGACCAGCGAGCCGGTCGCAGAATCGCGCCCATCACGTACCGTGATCGATCGATGACGGCTGAGGCGGCCACTGGCGGAGGAACGGCGATCGAAACTGATTTGGTACTTCGGTTCAGCCGTTTTCGCCGAAAACGCGACAGGCTCCAGCACTTCGGTGGTAATCGAGTAAGTTCCCTCAGCTCCACCTTACTTAGAGGTACTACTAAGACACGCGCCCGATTGAAGGCCGTGGAGTAGGAGGTCGGTGTGGTTGAGGTACCCGATCTTGGGCTCGGCCGAGAATCCCGCCAGCGCGGGCTTTCTGTCCCACCTTGTTGTGCGTGACGCAGCGCCTGCGTAACTCGGCTATGACGATGACGTAGTCGACATCGCCCTCCACGCTAGGTCAGGATGATGTGGGCATGACATAGCCAAGCTTCCGCACGGCCACGCGGAACTTCGACTCCCTGTCGAGCGGAATGGCGAGATGGCGATCACCGACGAGCCGGCAGAGGGAGCGCGTTGCCCGGTCGCGGGCGATGAGCGTCGCCAACGCCGAGTCGGCGCACTCGATCATGCGGACGTGCCCGAGGTCGGTCAACTGTCCGGCACGACGGCTGATGTCGTCGACGAGGGTATCCAGCGTGCCGGGTACCTCATTCTCGGCACGGCTGGCCAGGAAGCCGGTGAACTCAGCTAGTTCACGCCCGGTGTCGAGGGCGGTCAGCAGGCTCGTGGACGAGATCGTCCACACCCGATCCGCGGTCTGCTCGGCATACGCCGACAGCAACAGCTCGTCACCCGGCGGCAGCGAGCCGGTGACCACCACGTCAAGGTTCGGTAGGACCTTCAGGCCGCGTTCCTGACCGGTGGCGGCCGGCGGCTGGTAGCTATCCGCGAGGCCCAGGGCGAAGCAGCCCAAGGCGTTGAGCCGGATCGCCTGTAGGCCGTCGTAACGGCTCAGGGCATCCAACTCGTCCGCGCCCCAGTTGTCCCGGAAGTCGTCCCGCTCGCCGTCGGGATGCACGTACTCGACATCGATCAGGCCCAGCGTGCCCGCGTACTCGAACAGTACGGCCAGCGTGTAGCGGCCTTCCAGGATCTCCCATCGGTGGAAGCCGTCGTAGCCGAGGCTGCCGTACTGCGGATCGACGAGGTACAGCTTCCACAACGCCATGTCACTGCGGGCGACGGCGGGATTCAGGCGTGCCCGCCGCATCGAGGCGAACAGGCCGTCCACACCGATCCACTCGTCCACCGGGCAGCCGGCCAGCGCCCTGGCGACGACCTGCCGGCGAGGCTTGGCGGCACTGATCACGTTCTTGATCCGCTGGCCCTTGATCTCGTCGATCCGGCTGAACTCGTCGATCACCGCGTGCGTCAACCACCGCTGCCACAACGCCCGAATGACCTCAGCCGCGGGAGCGGCCAACGCGGCACGGCCTTTCGGGGTCAACCGCAGCCGCCCACCGTCGATCCTGGCCAACCCGCCCGCCTGCAGCAACAAGGGCCACGCGAACGCCGCGATCGGCTCGTCCGGATAGAAATCGCCGCTCGCCAGGCGCGAACGCACCGTACGAATGGTCGCCGCCGACGGCCGGCCGGTCTTCTCGCTGCACCGCACCTCGCCGGCCGCGCACAACTCCAGTACCGCCCGCAGGTTCAGCTGGGCCTCCTGCTCGGTCGGCCGCACCTGATGTTCAAGGACGTCGTTCACCGTGCGGAGGTTACTCGCGCTACAGGTCGTTGAGGGCCCGCCGGTACGCCTCGGCATCAAACTGCTCATGTTTGGCCAGGACGGGGTACATGTGCTCGGAGAGGACCGCGGCGAGCCTGTGCAGGATGTCGTGCCGGTTCATGCCCTGGTCGCGGAGCCGTCGGGCGGCCTGCCACACCTCGGGTGGGTCGTCGTCCCACAACTGGTTGGCGATCACCTCGTGCATCGCCAGGTGCAGCCGGGGGGAGCGCCCGTCGAGTTCGCCCTCGAAGACCGGATCGGCCAACGAATCGTGGTATTCGGGATGCTCACTCTCGATGAGCATCGCTCGCTCATCCGGGTCGGCGGGGTTGAGCCGGTCGAACCGCTCGCCGTCGATGACGGTGCTCTGGTGAGCCACGGTGAACATCCGCCGGTCCAGGATGCTCTCGACCTCGGCCTTGTCCGCCGACGGCGGAACGTCGTCCAGATATGCCGCCGGCTCGACATTGCCTTCTACCGGCGGTCCTGGCGGCGAGGCGTACCCAGGAGACCGGGAGGCACGCCTACTTCGACCGGACTTCTTGGGCTTGCGCCTGCGCCCCTTGCTTACTGGGCTCACGAAAACAGGTTCTCATGTCGTGCCGGCGCGGGCTCGTCGGGTAGCCGGCTCCGCTGCGGTGTGCTCGATGTCGGGCACGAGCCATTTTCCGTCCAACAGGAATCGCCCGCGGCGCTGCGGGGGCGGCTCAGCCGGTTGGCCGGTGCCGGCTCCGGTGGTCGATCCGGCGGCGTCGGCACTGGTGGACCGGGCTGTCGCGGTGCTGCGCCGCCCAGGTTTCGACACGTTGTTGTCGTTGCCGCTGCTGGCCTTCCAGCCGTTCGCGTACTCGCCGCCTTCGTCGACCGCGCCGTCCGCTACTGGTCCCGTGCCGCGCAGGCCACCTGCCCGGAGGTCGCCGAGGCGTTCCCCGCCGAGCAGGCCGCCATCCGCAAGGCCACCCCCTCCTGCAAAAATGCCTGCACCTCAGCGACACCACCGACTGGTAAAGAGGACGCAGAGTGACAATCCCAGTCCGCGTGACCCCGAACTGGAGCCCGGCCGGCCGGGACCGTACGTACTACTACTCGACCATGACGCTGTCCGTCTTCTGGCCACCGGCCGAGCACGCGAAGCTGGTCGCCCGGTGGCCACACCTGGTCGCCGAGGTGGGCGCGACCTGGGACGAGCACCGGCAGCTGGTCGAGCGGCACTGCGCACTCGTCACGCGAGCCGGCCACGGCGTCAACCAGACGCCCGGCAACGTCGCCGATTTTGAGGCCTTCCTGCGAGACAACGGAGTCCGCAAGCCGTCGGCGGAAGACCTGCTCGCCTACCCGGACCTGCGGACCGGACCCGCCATGATCCCCTGGCCACCGGCACGAGGCGCGACCTGCTGGTGTGGCTCGGGGCGCAAGTACAAGCAATGCTGCCGACCACACGGCCTGGGCTCCCTCGACTGAAGGTCCAGTGGTCGATGAATTCCCAGAATCAGGCGAAACTCCGGCGCGGGATCGCCGCAGCCGGCACTGCCGCCGTCGCCAGGAACGGCTACGTCACCGCGATCGACGCGTTGCTCGCCACCGGCTGGCTTCGGCCTGAGAGAGTTGAGGACTGGCGGCGTTGCCGTGTGCCATACCTGGAGCGGGTAATGGTCGCCAGCCTGCCCAAGATCAGTACTGCGATGCGGATCTTCCGAAGCTGGGCCGAGAGCGAAGGCATGCGCCCCAGCGAGACGGTATACGTCAGTTGGACCAGGGATCGCCGCCGACTGCGGTTCTCCAAATCGGGAGACCCGGGCATCGAGCGCGCCTACCGCACTCACTGGTTACCACCCAAGGCTAACGGGCTCAGCGGCGAAGACTGAGCCGGCTGCACATCGGCAACGTCCGGCGAGCATATGAGGGGACACATGACGAAAACGGCACGGGAACGGCTTGCACAACTGTTCGACGACGTCGAGCCGACAGGGTCGTTCAGCGCTCAACTGCTGGCACCGGCGCACATGCTCGAGCTTGAGGTGTCCGGTGTCGGGCCGGTACGCCTGCCGATCCGCGCACCCATGGCGAAGAAACTGATCGCGGTGGCGCGGCCGGCGATGTTCGGCCGGGGCGAGGAGACGCTGACCGACACCGGGGTCCGCGACACGTGGGAGCTGACCCCGGATCAGATCACGCTCGGAGGGCCCGACTGGACGGCGGTGCTGGACGGCGCGCTGGACCACTTCCGTGACGAGCTCGGGCTCCCGCGGACGGCACGGCTGCGGGCGGAGCCGCACGCGATGCTGGTCTACGGCAAGGGACAGTTCTTCCTGCCTCACCAGGACTCGGAGAAGCACGACGAGATGGTGGGCACCCTTGTGGTGTCACTGCCGTCGGCGCACACCGGCGGGGAACTGGTCATCGACCACGCCGGGGAGAGCAGGACCTACCGCGCGTCGAAAAAGGAGCTGACCCTCGTCGCGTTCTACTCGAACTGCCGTCATGAGGTCACGCCGGTCAGGTCCGGGTACCGGGTGACGCTCACGTTCAACCTGCTTGCCGGTGCCGAGACCGCGGCCCCGGAGGCAGGCCCGGTCACCGAGCTGGCGCACTGCCTGACCGAGCATTTCGCCACGCCGGCCACCCCGCGGTACGGCGGCCGCGACCTTGACCCACCGAACCGGCTGGTCTTCCTGCTAGACCACGAATACACCCAGCGGGGCCTGACCTGGCGTCGGCTCAAGGGCGACGACGCGGAACGTGCCGCGCTGATGCGCGCAGCCGCGGAGCGGGCTGGATGCGAGGCAGTGCTGGCGCTCGCCGAGGTGAAGGAGACCTGGGACGTCCAGCCGTCCGACGACTACGGGTGGGACGAGGACTATGACGAGGACCCCGGCGACGATCAGCTCACCGACCTGATCAACGACGAGATCACCCTCGGCTGGTGGACCGGCCCAGACGGCACCGGCGGCGAGCCGATCTCGCTGTACGTCCGCGACTATGAGGTGTGCACCACCACCCCGAATGCGGCTATGGAGCCCTACCAGTCCGAGTACGAGGGCTACATGGGTAACTACGGCAACACGCTGGACCGGTGGTACCGGCGGGCCGCGGTCGTCGTGTGGCCCCGGGACCGGGCTTTCGCGGCGCGTGCCGAGGCCGGATCGCAGTGGGCGCTGCACGAGCTTCGCGATCGCATCCAGGCCGGCGACCTGGCGTGGGCACGGGCCGCGGCGGAGTCGCTCGCGCCGTTCTGGAACAGGACCGCGTCGCGCGCGGGATTGCTCGGCGACGCGCTGGACGTGGCAGCGGGCCTGGGTGTTGCCGGGACGTCGGCGATGCTGCTGAAGCCGTTCCGTGTGGAGACGCTCGCACGGGAGCACGCGGGCGGGCTGGCGGCAGCGGCCGGGCGGTACGGCCAGGAGTGGACGCGGGACGTCATCAACGGGTGGTTCGAACGGAGGCACCACTACGGAACCGACCGGCACGAGTGGGTCGAGGGACTCCCAGGTCTGTGCGAGGCGCTACGTGTTGCCGGAAGACCGGAGGTGGTGCGGCTGCTGGCCGCCCGAACGTGGCACTGGCTGGACGATGAGTTGCGGACCTGGACCACGACCGCGCGCACCGATGCCCGCCGGCCGAGTCTGGAGATGCTCAGTTCACCGCTGACACAGCTCATCGAGGCGGCCGACGACACGTTGCGCGAGGAGATCACCACAGCGCTGCGCGGATACGAGGACACGGTGCTGGAATGTCTGATGCCGGCATTGCGCTCGGTGGCGTCGCGGCGGGCGGCTGGGTTCGACAAAATCGCGCGGGACTGCGCGCAGCGGCTTGGCACGATCGTCGCGCGGCCGCCGCGGGAAGACGACGACTGGTCAATCGCGTGGACCGGGTGCAGGTGTGACCTGTGTGACACGTTGAGAACGTTTCTCGAGTCCCGGTCGCGGCGGATCTTCGAGTGGCCGCTGGTGAAGAACGGACGCCAGCACGTGCACACCCAGATCGACTCGGCCGGGCTGCCGGTTCGGCACCAGACTCGACGAAAGGGCCGGCCATACACGCTCGTGCTGACGAAAACCGACGAGCTGTTCACGCGCGCCAAGACCGCGCGGCACACCGCCGAGACCGACCTGAAGTGGTTGATCTCGACGTTGGATGACGTATCAGCGCGAACATAAGGCACGTCCTGCGGTGCGTACCGTTGCCCGGGCCTGGCCTGTACCCAGGTTTCCCCGGCGTGAAGGGCGCGGTCGGCGAGATCGAGCATCGCCGCCCTCGCCTGGTGCGCCGGGATCGCGCCCGTCGGGTATCTGCGCCGGGATCGCGCTCGTCGGGTATCTGCAGGGCGTCCGCCACGTTCAAGAAGCGAGCGTGACCGCGACTAAAGAAGCGAGCGTGACCGCGACTCAAGAAGCGGTGCGTGACCGCGACTTAAGAAGCGAGCGTGACCGCGACCAACTCACGCCAGCTCGCCTGCGCCCCCGCCCGCGTCGCCTCGGTGAACCGCGAGTCGCCGAGGTGACGTCGCGTGGCCTGCTCGATCCGGGCCGCATCCGGTTGCGAACGATCCTGCAGGCCGCGCACGCCTGTGCTCGCCGCGAGCAGCCGCGCGGCTTGCTCGAACTGTTCCTGGCGCAGCGCCAGGTCCGCGATCCCGACGAGTGCCTGCGCGATCGAGGGCGCATACCCCGCCTCGGACGCCGCCTGGAAGGCCGCGATGCGGTGTTCGCGGGCCTCGTCGAGAGCCTCGGCAAGGTAGCCGAGCAGGTCTTGTATCACCGCGCGGACGTTTCCCGCTCGGCGTCGTCGCCCAGCATCGCTATGGCGACGTCGAGTTGTCGGTGTGCCTGCTCGGCTTGCCGCTCCAGCGCGCGAGCTCCGCCTTCGCCAGCGCCAGCTCGGCCAGCGCATTCGGCCAGGCGACTCGTTCCGCGGACCGCTGCGCCTCGGCCATGGCGGCCGCGCTCGCCTCCTCATCGCCCAACAACCAATACAACTGGGCCTGCCGCGACCGCATCGGCACGACATCGTCGGTGGCACCAACCTCGGTGACGACCGCGATCGCCTGCTCATAGTGCTCGCACGCACTGGCGAACTCGCCGCGCATCGCGATTCGGTTCGCCAGCTCGGTCAGGGCGAACGAAATCCGCCACCGTTCACCGAGCGCGCGAAACTCGGTGAGCGCCGTCTCGAGATATGCGTCCGCATCCCGGCTGTCGTGGCCAGGGCGACGGCTCCCGATTCGCCTGACGCATCCACGCGCTGCGGTTCTCGCGGGCCTCCCCCTGCCCGCGGGAGAAAAAATCTTTCGCCTATACGCAGTTATGACGGAAAGATGTTGCTTATTCGCGGATTCCTGATGTAATTCTTCTTGACAAGTGATGCGCGACACCGCACCACGCGGCGCCGGGAGGCCGAACATGACCGCTCAGCACGAGACCGTTCGCGAAGTGGTACCGACCGACGTTCCAAGCCCGCGCGAGGCGGCCACCGACGCCGTCGCGGCGCTGAAAGCCCACGTCACCGGTGATCTGCTGGACATCGTCGTGGACCTTGACGCCGGCGACGGATGCCGGCTCCGCGACGCCCGGGACGGCACCGAGTACCTGGACATGACGATGTTCTTCAGCTCGGCGCCGCTCGGGCACGGCCACCCCGGCCTGCGCACCGCCGAGTTCGAGGCCGCGCTGGTGCGCGCCGGGCGGGTCAAGCCGTCCAACCCGGACTTCGCGACCACCGAGCAGGCCCACTTCGCCGAGACCTTCCGGCGCGTGGTCGGCGTGCCCGAGCTGCCGCTGCTGTTCTTCATCGACGGCGGCACCCTCGCGGTGGAGAACGCGTTGAAGGTCGCGTTCGACTGGAAGACCAAGGTCAACGCGCGCAACGGGATCGCCTTGCGCGGCAGCCGCGTGCTGCACCTGGAGCGAGCCTTCCACGGCCGCAGCGGCTACACGCTCTCGCTGACCAACACCGATCCGGCGAAGATCCGCGACTACCCGATGTTCGACTGGCCGCGCATCCCCAGCCCCGCGATCGAACCGGGCGAGCGGTGGGACAGCGCCAAGCTGCTGCCGGAGGAGACCGTCGCGCTCGACGCCGCCCGCGCGGCGATGCGCCGGTACGGCGCGGAGATCGCCTGTTTCGTGTACGAGCCGATCCAGGGCGAGGGCGGCGACCGGCACCTGAGGCCGCAGTTCCTGCAGGCCGTGCAGGAGCTCTGCAGGGACAACGACGTGCTCACCGTCGCCGACGAGGTGCAGACCGGCGCGCTGACCGGCCGGGCCTGGGCGCACCAGGCGCTCGGGCTGGAACCGGACCTGGTGGCGTTCGGCAAGCGGCTGCAGGTGTGCGGTGTGATGGGCGGTCGCCGCGTACTGGAGGTCGCCGACAACGCCTTCCGCGAGGCCAGCCGGATCAGCTCCACCTGGGGTGGTTCGCTGGTCGACATGGTGCGCGCGACCAGGATCCTGGAGGTCGTCGAGTGCGAGGGCCTGTTCGAGCACAGCCGGCAGATGGGCGAACTGCTGCTGGGTGAGCTCCGCGACCTGACGGCGGAATTTCCGTCGGTGATCCGCGACCCGCGCGGCCGCGGCCTGATGTGCGCGATCACTTTCAACGACCCAGCCAAGCGCGACCTGGCGCTGGCCGTCGCCCGCGACAGCTACCGCACGCTGTTCCTGCCCTCGGGACCGGACTCGCTGCGCTGCCGCCCGCCGCTTTCGGCCCGACCGGAGGAGATCGTCGACGCTGTGGCGGCGCTCCGCAAGACCCTGGCCGACCTGGGCTGAGGGAAGGACTCGTGAGTGGTGTTGCCGGTTCTTACCGGAACAGTCACTCACGACGGGTGTCTGTGGGACGCTGCTGGCCCGAGCCTGGTTCCGCTGGGAACCCCGCGTCTGACAGTTCCCGCAGTAAAAGGCCCGTGAGCGGTTTTGGGTGCCATAGCCCCCAAAACCGCTCACAGCCTTTTTTCTGCCGTATGCGCTCCACCCTCAACGCCAGGAGGGGAGCCAGAGCTCTGCTTGCCAGTGCTCTTGGGTGATCGGCTCCCCGTTGAGGATCGGCCACAGCCACACGAAGTTCGCCACCACGAGCCCCACGTACAGCGCCACCGCGAGCAGCCCCGTCTGGCGCCGCTCGAAGTGGTCCCGCGCCGTGCCGAGGACCTCTCCCAGCACCAGCACGATCCCCAGCACCAGGAACGGCGCCAGCGGCGTCGCATAGAAGTAGTACATCTGCCGGTCCAGGTTGGTGAACCACGGCAGGTAGCCCGCGCCGTAGCCGACCAGGACCGCCGCGTAGCGCCAGTCCATCCTGCTGGTCGCCCGCCACACGGCCCAGCCCGCGACGGGCAGCGCCAGCCACCACATCGCCGGGGTGCCGATCAGCATCGTCGCCTCGACGCAGCTCGCCCGGCCGCAGCCAGTCACCCCGGACTCGTAGTAGTAGAGCATCGGGCGCATGCCCATCGGCCACGCCCACGGCTTCGACTCCCACGGGTGCGGGTTCTTCGGCGTGACCAGGTGGGTATGGAAGTCCAGCACGTTGAGCTGGTAGTACAGCAGCGAGCGCAGCGGGTCGGGCAGGAACCCGAAGCCCACGTCCTCGGAGACCAGCGTCGCGTGCCGATCCGTCGCCGTCTCGCTGGCGAACCAGCCCGCCCACGTCGCGAAGTAGACCAGCAGCGGGATCGACACCAGCGACCACAACGCCGGCGCGGTGTCGCGCACCAGCGCGCCCCGCCACGGGTACCGGACCCCCGCCGCGCGTCGCGCCAGCGCATCCCAGATCACGCTGAGCAGGCCGAACGCCATGATGTAGTAGATGCCGTTCCACTTCACGCCGCAGGCCAGCCCGAGCATCAGCCCGGCGCCGAAGCGCCACCAGCGGAACCCCAGCCGCGGACCCCACTTGCTCGCGTCCAACCGGCCGTCGACGCAGACCTGCCACATCCGGCTGCGCACCTCGTCACGGTCGACCAGCAGGCAGCCGAACGCGGCGAGCAGGAACATCGCCTGGAAGATGTCGAGCATCCCGACCCGGGACTGCACGTGGCTGAGCCCGTCGCAGATCAGCAGCACGCCGGCGATCGCGCCCAGCAGCGTGGACCTGGTCATCCGGCGGGCGATCCGGACGATGAGCAGCACCATCAGCGTGCCGGACAGCGCGGCCATGATCCGCCAGCCCCACGGGTTGTAGCCCAACAGCCACTCGCCGGCCGCGATCAGCTGCTTGCCCACTGGCGGGTGTGCGACCAGTTCGTACCCGGGGTTGTCCTCGTAGCCGCCGTTGCGCAGCATCTGCCACGCCTGCGGCACGTAGTGCTTCTCGTCGAAGACCGGGGTGCCCTCGTTGGTGGCGTGCCCGAGATCCCAAAGCCGCACGAGACCTGCGACGATCGTGATCGTGATCGTGACCAGCCAGCCGCGCAGCCGGTCGGTGGGCATCGTCACGTCGAGCAGCGGACGCGGATCGCTCTCGCCCGGTTGCCGGGCCGGAGGCCTGCGGCCGACGTTGACGAGTTCGTCGGCGCTGCGGCCACCGGGATTGGGGACGAGGACGCTCACAGCCCCCGATCGTAGGAGACCAGCCGCGAAGCGGGTGGCCCGCCGCCCCGGGTGGCCCACACCTCGACGGCTTGCGGAAATACGCTGTGCGGTTATGGACACCGGCACGCTCCTGCTCGCCGCCACCCCGCTCGGCGACGCCCGCGACGCCTCGGCGCGCCTCGTCGACGCGCTCGGCTCGGCAGACGTCATCGCCGCCGAAGACACCAGGCGGGTGCGCGCACTCGCCAGCGCGCTGGGCGTCAACCCCGGCGGCAAGGTGGTCAGCTACTACGAGGCGGTCGAATCGTCGCGGACGCCGATGCTGCTGGACGCGCTGCGCGAGGGCCGCACCGTCCTGCTGGTCACCGACGCCGGGATGCCGAGCGTGTCCGACCCCGGATACCGGCTCGTGTCGGCCTGCGTCGCCGAACAACTCCCGGTGACCTGCCTGCCCGGGCCGTCCGCGGTGACCACCGCGCTCGCGGTGTCCGGGCTGCCTTCGGACCGGTTCTGCTTCGAAGGCTTCCCGCCCCGCAAGCAGGGGGAGCGGCGCCGCTGGTTCGGCCGTTTGGTCGCCGAGGAACGCACCTGCGTGCTCTTCGAAGCACCGCACCGGCTCGCCGACACCCTGGCTGACGCCGTCTCGGTGCTCGGCGGCGAACGGCGGGCGGCGGTGTGCCGCGAGCTGACCAAGACCTACGAGGAGATCCGCCGCGGCAGCCTCGCGGAGCTCGCCGCCTGGGCCGCCGAAGGCGTGCGCGGCGAGATCACCGTGGTGCTCGGCGGAGCCGAGCCGGCGGCAGCCGCCGATCCGGCGGAGCTGGTGCCGCAGGTCGAGGAGCGCGCCGCCGAAGGCGTGCGGTTGAAGGACGCGGTAGCGGAGGTCGCGGAGCTCGCGGGCGTGCGGAAGAAGGAGTTGTACGACGCGGTGCTCGCCGCCCGGAGGTAGCGGTCCGCGCGGGTTTCGGGGCTAGATCGCGAGATGCGTGGTGCCGTGCTGGGCCTGCATCGGCAGGTCAACGTGATCGAGCCCGAGGGCTTCAGCGATAGCAGCCCAGAAGACTCACCAGCGGGGATCTATTCGAGCAGCGACAGCACCGGGGCGGCCTTGGTGAGCACTTCCTGCCACTCCCGGTCCGGGTCGGAATCCGCGGTGATCCCGCCGCCGACACCCAGGTGCAGCACGCCGTCGGCGTACTCCAAGGTGCGGATGGCCACGTTGAGCTCCATGCCCGCGACGGGCGAGACCATGCCGACCGCGCCGCAGTACGCGTCGCGCGGCTGCGACTCCAGCTCCGCGATCAGCTCCAGCGCCCGCACCTTCGGCGCACCGGTCACCGAGGCGGGTGGGAACGCCGCCGACAGCAGCGCCGAGTGCGGCAGGCCGGCGGGGACCTCCGCCCGCACGTCCGACACCAGGTGCCACACGCCGGGGTGCGGCTGCACGTCCAGCAGCCGGGGCACCGTCACCCGGCCGACCTCGGCGACCCGCCCGAGATCATTGCGCGCCATGTCCACGATCATCACGTTCTCCGCGATGTCCTTGGTGGACGACCGCAGCAGCTCGGCGTTGCCGTCCTCGTGCGGACCCCGGCGCGGCAACGTGCCCTTGATCGGGCTAGAGCGCACCACCCGACCGTGCCGGGCCAGGAACAACTCCGGCGACAACGACGCGATCGCGCCCCACGATCCGGCGACGTAAGCGGCCCGCGCGGGCCGCAACCGCGCACTACCGGCGGCGAAAACCTCCAGCGGATCGCCCCGGAACGGCACCTCGAACCGGCTGCAGATGTTGGCCTGGAAGATCTCGCCTGCGGCGATCTCCTCCACGCAGCCGCGCACGGCTTTGCCGTGCTGGTCGGCGTCCGGTCTGCCGACCGGACCCGCCTCCCAGGTCGCCGTCGGCGGATCGCCTGCGGCGACCACCCTCGCGAGCTCTGCGACCAGGTCCGGTTCTGCGGCGCGGAGCGCCTCGAACCACCACTGCCCGTCGGAGTCGAGGCGGAGCACGTGATCGGCCCAGCCCCACGCGGCCGGCGGCAGGCGTCGGGGGCGGGTGTGCTGCCCGGGGTCGGTGAGGCCGTAGCCGAGGTAGCCGATCCACCCGCCGCCGACCGCCCCCGGCTCCGCCTGGCCAGGGCCGTTTGGCGGGCCCGAGCCGCTCGCGTCGCCGGAGGGGCCTGGCAGGTCCGGGGTGGTGAAGGCCAGCTCTGGCGGGGTCGCGGCGATCTGCACAGATGGGGCGAGGACGGCGGAGCCGCCGAACCAGTCGCCGGTCAGTGCCGCCGGCGGCGGTAGCCCGCGGCGACGCGCGCGAGCCGCGAGGCGGCGCAGCACCTGGGCCGCGCTCGCGTCGCCGTCAATCGGTCGGGTGAAGACCGGCACGCCGACAGTATGACCACGCCCAACGCCTGCTCCGGACCGGCATCCGCGTTGCCGGGGACGCGCCCCATCACGCGCGCCCCCGCCCTGGCCAGCTGTTCCTCCTGATCAGAGCCGTCCGCCCGAAGCTGCCGCCGGGCGCCGTTCTGTACGGTGGCGGCATGGTGCGCGTGCTCTCTGCGACCAGGCTCACGAGGATCACCGGCGAGGACTCCTGCAACCGCACGGCCAGCCGGTTCGGCATCCGCGCGACCGACCTCGGGATCATGTGGGACGACCGCCGGGGCGGCGTGCTGGCGGCGTTCGGCGACACCTACGGCGATGGTTGGGGCGGGCACGGCGCAGGCCCCGGGCATGCCGACTGGCGGTACAACGTGATCGCCCGGTCCACCAACACCGATCTCGACGCCGGCCTGAAGTTCGACTCGGTACTGCAGCGCGAGGATGGCATGGCAGGGCAGGTGCTGCCCGGCGACCGGACCGGGGTGCCCGAACACACCGTGATTCCCACCTCCGGTATCTCGGTGGGTGGCCGGAACTACCTGCACTACATGTCGGTCCGGCACTGGGGGACGCCGGGCGTGTGGCACACCAACTACGGCGCGCTCGCGCACTCCGACGACGGCGGAACCACCTGGACGAAGTCCGAGACGGCGGTGTGGCCGAACCGGCGGCAGTCCTGGCTGAGCCGGTTCCGGCGGCGCGACCAGGGCGGGCACCCGTTCCAGATGATCGGTTTCGCGGGCGTCCTGGACCGCCGCGTGTACCTGCTCGGCACCCCGAGCGGCCGGTTCGGCGCGGGGCACCTCGCCCGCGTCGGCGCCGATGACCTGCTCGAGCCGGCGGCCTACCAGTACTGGACCGGGGCGGGCTGGGGCGCCGACCCGCTCGCCGCCGAACCGGTGCTACCGGGCCCGGTCGCCGAGCTCTCGGTGCAGTACAACCGGCACTTCGGCCTGTGGTTCGCCGTGCACCTCGACGAGCACCGGGCGGCGATCGTGCTGCGCACCGCGCCGGATCTCACCGGGCCGTGGACCGACGGCGAGGTCATCGTGTCCGGCGCCGACTACCCGGCGCTCTACGGGGGCTTCCAGCATCCGTGGGCCGCGGACCGGCCGGCGATCTACTTCACCCTGACCCAGTGGGGTCCGTACAACGTTGCCTTTTTTCGTGCTGATTTGGCGTGATACGTCCGTGAGCGTTTTCGGGTGCCGCAGCGCCCAAAAACACTCACAGATCAACCAGGGGACCCCGCAGCCGAGATGTCTCTAGGGTTCGGCTACCGCGGCGGGCCGGTTGTTCGACGCCTGGTCACGGCACCGTTGCGCGAACATCTCCACTAACCAGAACCCGTTCGAGATCAGGTCCTCCGGAACCGTAGGCTAACCACTATGAGTGCCTCTGTGTTGACCGCTGTGGCCTGGCCCTATGCGAACGGCCCGCGGCACATCGGCCACGTTTCCGGTTTCGGTGTGCCCTCGGACGTCTTCTCGCGCTACCAGCGAATGGCGGGCAACCGGGTGCTCATGGTGTCCGGTACCGACGAGCATGGCACCCCGATCTCGGTCCAGGCCGAGAAGGAGGGCCTGACCACCCGCCAGCTCGCCGACAAGTACAACCGGGTGATCGCCGAGGACCTGCAAGGCCTCGGCTTGTCCTACGACCTGTTCACCCGCACCACCACCGGCAACCACTACCAGGTGGTCCAGCAGATCTTCCTGGCGCTGCACCGCAACGGCTATATCGTGCCAAAGACCACCACCGGCGCGATCAGCCCGTCCACCGGCCGCACGCTGCCCGACCGCTACATCGAGGGCACCTGCCCGATCTGCGGTTACGACGGCGCGCGCGGCGACCAGTGCGACAACTGCGGCAACCAGCTCGACCCGGCCGACCTGATCAACCCGGTGTCCCGGATCAACGGCGAGAAGCCGGAGTTCGTCGAGACCGAGCACCTGTTCCTGGACCTGCCGGCGTTCACCGAGTCGCTGGGCAAGTGGCTGTCCACCCGCACCGGCTGGCGGCCCAACGTCCTGAAGTTCGCCCAGAACCTGGTCGAGGACATGCGGCCACGGGCGATCAGCCGGGACCTCGACTGGGGTGTGCCGATCCCGCTGGACGGCTGGCGCGACCAGCCGATGAAGCGGTTCTACGTCTGGTTCGACGCGGTTATCGGCTACCTGTCGGCCAGCGTCGAGTGGGCCCGCCGGACCGGTGACGCGGACGCCTGGAAGCAGTGGTGGACCGACCCGGCCGCCCAGGGCTACTACTTCATGGGCAAGGACAACATCACCTTCCACGCCCAGATCTGGCCGACCCTGCTGATGGGCCACAACGGCCAGGGCGACCGCGGTGGCGAGGTCGGCCCGTACGGCGAGCTGAACCTGCCGGACGAGATCGTCTCCAGCGAGTTCCTCACCATGAGCGGGTCGAAGTTCTCCACTTCCCGCGGCACCGTGATCTACGTGCGGGACTTCCTGCGCGACTTCGGCCCGGACACCCTGCGGTACTTCATCTCGGTCGCCGGGCCGGAGAACCAGGACACCGACTTCACGTGGGACGAGTTCGTTCGGCGCACCAACTTCGAGCTGGCCAACGAGTGGGGCAACCTGGTCAACCGGTCCATCTCGATGGCCGCGAAGAACAACGGTGCGGTGCCCGCGCCGGCCGCGCCGCAGGCCGCCGACGAGGAGCTGAAGGCGTTGTCCCGCAACGCTTTCGACACCGTCGGCGGGCACCTGCAGCGGTCCCGGTTCAAGGCCGCCGCGCAGGAGGCCATGCGGGTCGTGTCGGCGGCGAACAAGTACCTGTCCGACCAGGAGCCGTGGAAGCTCAAGGAGGACCCGGACCGCCGGGACGCCGTGCTGCACACGGCGCTGCAGGTGGTTTCCGACGCGAACACGCTGCTCACCCCCTTCCTGCCGCACTCGGCGCAGAAGGTGCACGAGCTGCTCGGCGGCACCGGGGTATGGTCGGCGCAGCCGGAGATCCGCGAGGTCACCGACCTGGACGACGCGAGCATCGAGTACCCGGTGCTGATGGGCGACTACGCCGCCGAGCAGGCGTCGTGGCGGTCCACCGAGATCGAGGCCGGGCGGCCGCTGCAGAAGCCGACGCCGCTGTTCGCCAAGCTGGACCCGAAGCTCGGCGAGACCGGCCCCGAGTGGGCCCCGATCGAAAGCTGACCCACCGAGGTGGTTTGCAATTTCAATGGAAATCGAAGCCCCGATTTCCATTGAAATCGAAGCCCTGATTTCAATGGAAATTGCGCAGGCACGTGGGAGGTGTGATGAGCAAGCGTGACAAGAAGCGGGAGTTGCCGCCGGTGCCGGAGGCGCTGCCCGCCTCGGCGGTCGATGCGCACACCCACCTCGACGCGTGCGGTGCGAAGACGCCCGATGAGGTGCGCGCGATCGTCGATCGCGCGCAGGCCGCCGGGGTCGGCCGGGTGGTGACCGTCGCCGACGACATCGCCTCCGCGCAGTGGGCCGTCGAGGCGTCCACTTGGGATGACCGGGTGTTCGCCGCGGTGGCGCTGCACCCCACCCGGACCAAGGACTTCGACGACGCCGATCGCGAGGTCCTGGAGCAGCTCGTCGAGCACCCGCGGGTCGTAGCGGTCGGTGAGACCGGGCTCGACTACTACTGGGACTACTCGCCGCCGGCGCCGCAGCAGGAAGCTTTCCGCTGGCACATCGACCTGGCCAAGCGCGCCGGCAAGCCGCTGATGATCCACGACCGCGAGGCGCACCAGGACATTCTGCGGATCCTGGCCGCGGAGGGCGCCCCGGAAACGGTGGTCTTCCACTGCTTCTCCGGGGACGCGGAGTTCGCCCGGGCCTGCGTGGACGCCGGCTACGTGCTGTCCTTCGCCGGGACGGCGACCTTCCGCAACGCCAAGGCGCTCCGGGAGGCCGCGCAGCTGGTGCCGCTGGAGCAGTTCGTGGTGGAGACCGACGCGCCGTTCCTGACCCCGCACCCGTTCCGGGGGCGCCCGAACGAGCCGTACTGCGTCAATTACGTCCTCCGGGATCTCGCCGAACTCCGTGGCATGACGCTCGAAGAACTGGTCGTAGCGACAACGGCCACTGCCGAGCGAGTCTTCCGACTCGATCAGGCGTAATCCCGCCCCGCCGGTTCTCACCCGCTGTCTTTTGATATCGGGTGCTGAGCCGCGCCCGCTTGCGGTCCGTGACGCCGTCCCTACCGTCCACTTTGGAAGCCGGGATGGGGACAACCCCGAAACTTCGCCCGCTGGACGGAGGTCCTCCTGCCCGGAGGCACGGCAGTCAGGATTGCGATGAAGTTCGGTTTGTTCGCGAAGGCGACGGTAGTGGCGAGCATCGTGGTCTGCGGTGGCGCGCCGATGGTGGTGGCGTCTCCAAGTGTGCCGCCAGCCGCACGAGCGGGCGTTTGGGACCGGCTGGCGAGGTGCGAGTCGGGCGGGAACTGGGCCGCCAACACCGGCAACGGCTACTTCGGCGGCCTGCAGTTCAACCGCCGAACGTGGGCGGCCCACGGCGGCGAGAAGTACAACCGATATCCGCACCGGGCCTCGCGGGAGCAGCAGATCGTCGTCGCGGAAGCGCTGCGCAGCACCCGCGGCGGATTCGGCGCCTGGCCCGCGTGCGCGCGTAAGTTGGGCTTGCCGAGGTGAGGTGATCAACTCGACTCGGGGGCCCGACCCCACGGGCGAGGGGAGGGCGGGACCGGCCCGAGCGCGTTGCGTGCTCGGGCCGGACTCATGTTCCGGCCCGAGCCGATCATGGAAACCGCTGGTGTCGGGGACGTGTGATATGTCACCAGGGCGCGCGGTGGCTCAGTAAACGGACCGTCGGCGGTACCCCCGAATGGGTCAAAGTGGGGCGATTTCGCTTACTGATCGTGCTCGGTTGCGCGGCAAGGCGTCGTAACGCAGATCACATGCGTGATCGGGGTTCTTGGCTCCCGCCATTGATCACGCTAGAGTCTCGGCCTCGTAACCGATGACAACCAGTCATGGGGAACACCCGTTAGTCTCGCCGGTGTACGTCGGGGAAGCGGGCCACGGGCAGCGGTGCTCGCGGTCGGCGAGGGCGGCGCTTGGCTACGGGAGTCGGATACAGACACGAAGCACGAAGGTTGTGTGCCCGCAAGGACCGAGGGAGTTGAGCGACGACATGGGTCTCGCCCGACGCCGCCCCCGTTCCGCACCGTGCGAGCGCGACTTCCGCCTTCGGGAGGTAACGACCCTGTGAACGGACGCGGCGAGCCCAGCTATCCCGGCCATGCCCATCGGCCGGACGACGACGGCTACTGGGCCGAATCCTTCGAACCTGCGACGGACTGGTTCACCCCGGTTCCGGCCGACCAGCACACCGCTGTCGGACTCCTGGACCGCCCGGAGCCGCAGCGCTACCCGGCCGAGGACCACCCGAGCTTCCCGCCGGGCGCGCTCGAGATCACGCCGGCGGACATCTACGAGGTGCTCGGCCCGGACGCCGAGGACATGCTCGCGACCGCCGAGATCGACGTCGACGAGGTCATCCGGCTGATCAGCGCCGAGACCACCGTCTTGCCGCCGCTGGTCCTCCCGGACGCGCTGCCGGAGGGCGCGGAGAGCGACGCCCCGCCGCAGGAAGTCGTCGAGGCGATCACCACCTGGAAGCGGCGCTTTCTCAAGGGCACGGTGGCCGGCGTGCTGCTCACCCTCACCGGCACCGGCGGCGCGGCTGCCGCGATGGACAAGTCGGTGACCGTCGAGATCGACGGGCACGAGCGCACCATCAGCACCTACGAGGGCACCGTCGGTGAAGTCCTGGAGGACGAGGGCATCACCGTCGGCCAGCACGACGCGCTCAGCCCCTCCCCGCAGGCCAAGGTCAGCCACGGCGACACCATCACCCTCGACCGCGGACGGCTGCTGAAGCTGACCGTCGATGGCGAGCAGCGCGAGGAATGGGTCCGCTCGGTCACGGTGGACCAGGCGCTGCGCCAGCTAGGCGTTCAGGCCGACGGCGCGTGGGTCTCCGCCGACCGCACCATGGCCGTGCCCGAGCAGGGCATGGACCTGGTCGTCAAGACCAGCAAGAACATCACCATCATCGACGGGGCGAACGAGCCGCGGCAGCTGACCACCACCGCCGTCGACATCGACGAGCTGGTCCGGGAGCAGCAGCTCGAACTCGGCCCCGAGGACGCGATCACCCCCGGCGGCGACCAGCGGCTCGCCAGCGGTGCCGAGGTGCGCATCGACCGCACGGGCAGCACGGTGATCAACATGACCGTGCCGGTCCCGCCCCCGGTGCAGGAGGTCGTCGACAACACGATGTTCAAGGGCGAGGAGCGGGTCGAGTTCCCCGGCATGCCCGGCGAGAAGATCGTGTTCACCCGGGTCAACACCCGCAACGGCGAGGAGACCGGCCGGGAAGCCGTCGGCGAGAAGATCATCAAGGAAGCCCAGCCCAAGGTCGTGCGGGTCGGCGGCAAGCAGCCCCCGACCTCCGGGGTCTGGGACAAGCTGGCGCAGTGCGAGGCCACCGGGAACTGGGCGGCCAACACCGGCAACGGCTACTACGGCGGCCTGCAGTTCAACAAGTCGACCTGGGACGCCTACGGCGGCGACCAGTACGCGCCGTACCCGCACCAGGCCAGCCGCGAGCAGCAGATCGCGGTGGCGGAGAAGGTCCGCGCGGCCCGGGGCGGGGGCTACGGCGCCTGGCCGGGTTGCTCCTCGAAGCTCGGCCTGTGAGCTGACCTAGCAGGGTTTACCAAGCCCATTTCGTCAGGTGAGGGGCACCCGTGGACGCCACGGGTGCCCCTCCCTCGTCACCTGGTCGGGGTGATGAGTTAGGGCGCGGGTAGTTTTTTCGGTGTGGACGACCAGCAGGCGACGCTGCTCGGCCCGGCCGATGTGCGCCGGCTGGCCGGGGAACTCGACATCCGACCGACGAAGAAGCTCGGCCAGAATTTCGTGCACGACCCGAACACCGTGCGCCGGATCGTGGCCGGCGCGTCGGTCTCCGCCGACGATGTCGTGCTGGAGGTCGGCCCCGGCCTGGGCTCGCTGACCCTCGCGCTGCTGCCCGCTGCGGGCGCCGTGACGGCGGTCGAGATCGATCCGGTGCTCGCGACGCGGCTGCCGCGCACCGCCGCCGAGTTCGCCCCGGCCCTGGCCGATCGCCTCACCGTGATCGAGGGCGACGCGCTGCGGGTCCGCGCCGAGGACTTCCCGGCGCCGCCGACCGCGCTCGTCGCGAACCTGCCGTACAACGTCGCCGTGCCGGTGGTGCTGCACCTGCTGGCCGAGTTGCCGAGCCTGGCGCACGGCCTGGTCATGGTGCAGTCCGAGGTCGCCGACCGGATGGCCGCCAAGCCGGGCAGCCGCGTCTACGGCGTGCCGAGCGCCAAGGCCGCGTGGTTCGCCGACGTGCGCCGCGCGGGTCCGGTGCCGCGCAAGGTCTTCTGGCCGGTGCCCAATGTGGACTCCGGCTTGGTGTCGTTCCGGCGCATCGAGCCGCCGTCGACCGAGCCGCGCCAGGACGTCTTCCGCGTGGTGGACGCGGCGTTCGCCCAGCGGCGCAAGACGTTGCGCGCCGCGCTGTCCGGCTGGGCCGGGTCCGCGGCCCGGGCGGAGGAGGTTCTCCGCGCCGCTGGGGTGGATCCGGCCGTCCGCGGCGAGCAGTTGGAGATCGGCGATTTCGCGCGCATCGCAGCGGCCGCGGCTACCGAGAGCGGTCGCTGAACCACCCGTCCGGACGCTTGCCATCCCGAGATCGGCCCGCTACGCGGAGTCACCGATAACACCTGGTGTGGCGGGAAAATTCCCTCTCGTCCGGGTGTGTGATTTGGCAAACGATTTCGGAAAGTGACGACTATCAACTTGCGCTGGAATCCGCCAGTGGGGTCTACTATTCGGGAAATCCATCCCGAGCGGCCGAGAGACCTGGCTCCGCGAAGCCGCAGCAACCACCCGGTGGGCAGGTGCTAACGCCAGGACCGATGGAGTTGCTGTGGAATCCAACGCGCTGCCGGCCAGCCCGCTTGCGGGTCAGACCCGGACCCAGCTGGTCCGACCCCGGCGAAACCACATCCGGAGGCTGCTGACGCAGCGTCGCGTCATCGACCACGGGCGCCGCACCACCACCGCCTGTCGTCGCGAGATGTGACCCAGCCCTTCCTCCCTTTCCGAAGTTCCTTGGCCTGTCGCCCTTTCGCGTGCGCGGCCGTCGCGAGCTGATGTGGAGCCGATCGTGATCACAGTCGAGAACCTGACCAAGTCTTTCCAGTACAACAACGGAACCGTCCGCGCCCTCGACGGCGTGACGATGGAGGTTTCGGCCGGCGCGGTGTGCGGTGTGGTCGGTCCGAGCGGGGCCGGCAAGTCCACCCTGGCCCGGTGCATCGCGCTGCTGGAGAAGCCGGACAGCGGCGCCATCCGCGTCGACGGCACCGACCTGGTTTCCCTCGGCGGCAAGTCCCTTCGCGCCGCGCGCCGGCAGATCGGCGTTGTGCCGCAAGGAGATTCGCTGCTGCGGCAGCGCACTGCCGCGGGCAACGTCGCGTTGCCGCTGGAAGCGGCCGGTATCAGCGGCCCGCAGCGGCGCACCCGCGTCGGCGAGCTGCTGGATCTCGTGGGCCTGACCGACAAGGCCTCGGTCTACCCCGACCAGCTCTCCGGCGGGCAGCGCCAGCGGATCGCGGTGGCGCGTGCGCTGGCCGCCAAGCCTTCGGTGCTGCTGGCCGACGAGCCGACCTCGGCGCTCGACCCGGGCACCACGGACTCGGTGCTCACCGTGCTGGACCGTGCCCGCGCTGAATTGGGTGTCACCGTGCTGGTGGTCACCCACGACATGGCCGTGGTGCGCAAGATCGCCGATGATGTCGCGGTGCTGGAGAACGGCCGGGTCGTCGAGCACGGCAAGGTCATCGACCTGGTCGCCGAGCCCGGCAGCCGGGTGGGCGCCACGCTGCTGCCGGACACCGACCAGGCCGAGTCGTTCCGGCCGGCCGGCGGCCGTCGGCACGACGTCGTCGCCGAGGTTGTGCTGGTCGGCTTCGCCGCGGTCGGCGCGCTGCTGCCGGAGGCCGCCAGCCAGTTCGGGGTCGACCTCGCGATCCTGGGCGGCGGGCTGACCCGGCTGGGGGACACGCCGGTAGCGAAATTCAAGGTCGGCCTGAGCGGCGAGCGCGCCGAGGCGGCCCTGAAGTGGATGGTCGAGCGGGACGCGCATGTGCGACGTGCCCCGGTTTGCGTTGACGGAGCTGCTGCGTGAGCGATGTGACCCCCTGGTCGGAGGTCCTTGGAATACTTGGTGAAGCGACGATCGACACGCTCTACATGGTGTTGGTGTCGACCCTGCTGGCGGTGCTGGGAGGCCTGCCGCTCGGGGTGCTGCTGCATCTGACCTCGCCGGTCGGCCTGAGCCCGAAACCCGCGCTGTACCGGGTGCTCGGCGCGGTCGTCGACGTGGTGCGGTCCGTGCCGTTCGTCGTGCTGCTGGTGGTCCTGGCGTCGTTCACCCGGCTGCTGATCGGCACCTCGATCGGCAGCACCGCGGTGATCGTGCCGCTGACCATCGGCGCCGTCCCGTTCTTCGCGCGGCTGACGCAGAACGCGTTGCGCGAGGTCAGCTTCACCGTGGTCGAGGCCGCGATCACGACTGGATCGAGCCGGCTGCGGATCGTGTGGACGGTGCTGCTCGGCGAGGCGCGGGCCGCGCTGGTCGGCGCGGTCGGCGTCACCGCCGTGGCGCTGATCGGCTACGCCGCGATGGCCGGCGCGATCGGCGGCGGCGGGCTGGGCACGACCGCGATCCAGGACGGCTACCAGGGCTACGACGACCGGATCCTGTGGGGATCCGTGGTCGTGCTCGGCGTGCTGGCCTTCGCGATGCAGCTGATCACCGACCGCACCGCGAAGCTGGTCGACCGACGGCGAACCGCGACCAGCTGACACCCCTGAAACCACCCCTTGCCTGGGGACCTTTCCACTCTGTCCAGAAAGGACAAACCCTGATGCGTTTGCGTTTTGCTGCCCTGGTGGCCGCGGCCGGCCTGGCGCTGGCCGCGTGCGGGAGCGGCGGCAGTTCGGCCGCCGAGGACCCGAACGCCCCGCTGCGGATCGCGGTCAGCCCGACCCCGCACGGCGAGATCCTGCAGTACGTCAAGGACAACTTGGCGCAGCAGGCCGGGATCGGCATCGAGATCACGAAGTTCGACGACTACAACCGGCCGAACGAAGCCGTCGCGCACGGTGAGCTGGACGCGAACTACTTCCAGCACCAGCCGTACCTGGAGGAGTACACCAAGCAGCGCGGTGGCTCCTTCGTCTGGATCCAGGCGGTGCACCTGGAGCCGCTGGCGGTGTACTCCAAGCAGTTCAAGTCGCTGCAGGAGATCCCGAACGGCGCGACGGTCACGCTGTCCAACGACCCGGCCAACCAGTTCCGCGGGCTGAAGCTGCTGGAGCAGGGCGGCCTGCTCAAGCTCAAGCCGGAGGCGGCGGTGGGCACCCGGCTGGAGTCGGCGATCGCCGAGAACCCCAAGAACATCCAGCTCAAGGACCTGTCGCCGGACCAGCTGCCGCGCTCGGTCGATGACGCCGCCGCCGCAGTTGTCAACGGCAACTACGCGATCAAGGCGAACCTGCAGAACCCGATCGCCGTGGAGAGCCCGGAGAACAACCCGTACGCCAACGGCTTGGTGACCACCCCGGCGCTGGCCAAGGACCCGCGGATCCTGAAGCTCGCCGAGCTGCTGCGTTCCCAGCAGGTCAAGGACTTCATCAACCAGAAGTACGGCGGCGTCGCCGTCATCCCGGCGTCCTGACCGGAGTTTCCCCGAAGCGAGGGGCACCCATGACCCAGTTCTGGGGCACGGGTGCCCCTCACCGTTTCTGTGGCCAGCTGGAGGGGGATCCCGCAGTCCAGGCGGCGACCGTAATCCCGCAGGAGAGCCGCCACCCGCACCGCTACGGAAAACGAGCCTGGAAAGCTCCAAAAGGCGCAGGGAAGCAAGCGGTGGGCGTTCGCGGACACGTACGCTCTAAGAGTGCTCTCCGTGGTTCCTACCCCCATCACCGTTCGCGTCCCGGCCAAGGTGAACCTGCACCTGTCGGTCGGTGACCCGCGCCCGGACGGCTACCACGAGCTGGTCACCGTCTTCCAGGCGCTGTCGATGACCGACGAGGTCACCGTGCTGGTCGCCGGGGAACCGGGCATCGACGTGCACGGCGAGGGCGCGGATTCGGTGCCCACCGGGCCCAGCAACCTCGCGTGGAAGGCCGTGCAGCTGCTCGCCGAGCACAGCGGGCGGGATCCGGAGGAACCCGGGGTGCGGCTGTCGATCAGCAAGGGCATCCCGGTCGCCGGCGGGATGGCCGGGGGCAGCGCCGACGCGGCGGCGACGCTGCTGGCGCTGAACCACCTGTGGCGGCTGGAGCTGGGCCGCGATGAGCTCAGCGAGATCGCCGCGAAGCTGGGTAGCGACGTCCCGTTCTCGCTGCAGGGCGGCACGGCGCTGGGCACCGGCCGCGGCGAGCGGCTCGTGCCGGTGCTGGCCCGGCACACCTTCCACTGGGTGATCGCGCTGGATCGCCGTGGCTTGGGCACGCCCGGCGTCTACACCGAGCTCGACCGGCTGCGGGCGGAGTCGAGGCCGAACCGGGTCGGGGAGGTCGAGCCGCTGCTGGAGGCGCTGTCGTCCGGCGACCCGCGGCAGCTTGCCTTGCTGCTGGGCAACGATCTGCAGGCAGCGGCTGTCTCGCTGCGGCCCGGGCTGCGGCGCACGCTGCGCGCGGGCGTGCAGGCGGGAGCGCTCGCGGGAATCGTGTCCGGCTCGGGCCCGACCTGCGCCTTCCTCTGCACCGACGCGGACGCGGCGGTCCACGTGGCGGCCGAGCTCTCCGGCGCGGGGGTGTGCCGCACGGTCCGCGTCGCGCACGGCCCGGTCCCGGGCGCGCGGATCGTTTCCGAGGAACCCGCGCACCGCCCGACCCCGCCTCAGGTCCACGCCTGAAGTCCAGTTTCAATTGAAGCTGGACGCTGAAACTGGACGCCTAGGACATCCGGTGACGCAGTTTCAAATTGAAACTGCGCCGGGACGACCCCAGCCCGTGATCACGCAACGCAGTTGATGGAGTAGACGAGCACCCGATGGTGAACCTGGTCAATCTGGAGTCGGTCAGCAAGAGCTACGGCGTGCGCCCTCTGCTGGACGGAGTTTCGCTGGGCCTCTCGGCGGGCGAGCGCATCGGGGTCGTCGGGCTCAACGGCGGCGGCAAGACGACGCTGCTGGAGGTCCTCTCCGGCATCACCGAACCCGACAGCGGCCGGGTCAGCCAGTCCCGCGACCTGCGGATGGCGGTGGTCACGCAGCGCACCGAGCTGCCCGCGGACTCGACCGTGCGCAACGCGGTGCTCGACCCGCACGGCTTCAGCGCCGAACACGAATGGGCCGCCGACCCGCGCGTGCGGTCGGTGCTCACCGGCCTCGGCATGACCCGCCTCGGCCTGGACACCCCGGTCACCGACTTCTCCGGCGGTGAGCGCCGCCGCGTCGCGCTGGCCGCCGCGCTGGTGCGCGACCTTGACCTGCTGGTGCTCGACGAGCCGACCAACCACCTGGACATCGAAGGCGTGCACTGGCTGGCCGACCACCTGCTGGAGCGCAAGTGTGCGCTGGTGATCGTCACCCACGACCGCTGGTTCCTGGACACCGTCTGCAACCGCACCTGGGAGGTCGTCCAGGGCCGTGTCGAGCAGTACGAGGGTGGATACGCCGACTGGATCTTCGCCCGCGCCGAACGTGCCCGCATCGCCCAGCAGGCCGAGGAGAAGCGACAGAACCTCGCCCGCAAGGAACTCGCGTGGCTGCAGCGCGGTGCGAAGGCCCGCACCTCGAAGCCCCGGTACCGGATGGAGGCCGCCGAGGCGCTGATCGCCGACGTGCCGGACCCTCGCGACACCGTCGAGCTGGTCGCGTTCGCCAAGCGGCGCCTCGGCAAGACGGTGCTGGAGCTGGAGGATGTCGACCTCCGGATCGCGGACCGCGCGCTGCTGGACGCCGTCACCTGGCGCATCGGCCCGGGCGACCGGATCGGCCTGGTCGGCGTCAACGGCTCCGGCAAGACCACGCTGCTCAAGCTGCTCGCCGGGGAACGCGAACCCGACGCGGGCAAGCGCGTCGAGGGCAAGACGGTGCGGCTGGCGCACCTGACCCAGGAACTGCATGACCTGCCCGGGCAATGGCGGGTGCTGGAAGCGATCGAGGACGTCGCCGAGCGGGTCACCCTCGGCAAGTACGAGCTGTCCGCGTCGCAGCTCGGCGAGCGCTTCGGGTTCGGCAAGGGGCGGCAGTGGACGCCCGTCGAGGACCTCTCCGGCGGGGAGCGCCGCCGCCTGCAGCTCGCGAGGCTGCTGATGGCAGAGCCGAACGTGCTGATCCTCGACGAACCCACGAACGACCTCGACATCGACACGCTCCAGCAGCTCGAAGACCTGCTGGACAGCTGGCCGGGCACGCTGGTGGTCGTCTCTCACGACCGCTACCTGGTGGAGCGGGTGTGCGACAGCGTGCGCGCGCTGTTCGGCGACGGTCGGCTCACCCACCTGCCGGGCGGTATCGACGAGTACCTGGAGCGGCGGCAGTCGCTGCTGGACGCCGCCGAAGACAGCGTCGGCAAGCAGGCGACCGATGCGGCGAAGCCGCGAGGGCTCTCCGGCGCGGAGGAGCACGCGGCGCGCAAGGAGCTCGCGCGGTGCGAGCGTCAGCTCGACAAGCTCTCGGAGCGCGAGGCGGGCCTGCACGAGAAGCTCGCGGAGGCCGCGACGGAGCCGGAGCGGCTGGCTGAGCTGAACGTGGAGCTGCGGGCGCTGCACCAGGAGAAGGACGACATCGAGACCCGCTGGATGGAACTCGCCGACCAGCTCGGCTGACCGGAAGTCGTCAGACCGGCACCCACCCGAGTGGCGGACGCTGTGCGGCCGATCACGGTGCTCGTAAGCTGCGTCACATGAGTCGGTTCGTGGAGACACTGGTGGCGTCCGCCCGGGAGAACTCCGGTGCGCAGGCGCGGGGGCTCACGACGGGCGAGCCCGAACAACCATGGTTCCGGACGTGGGCTGAGGTGCACGCCGATGCGCTGCGGATGGCCGGGGCGCTGGGCGACGACCTCGGGCCCGGGCGGGTCGTCGCGATCCTCGCCGCAGATCCGGGGCTGATCGCGCCCGCCGTGCAAGCCGTGTGGCTCGGCGGCGGCAGCGTGACCATGCTGCACCAGCCCACGCCGCGCACGGACCTCGCGCACTGGGCCGAGGACACCGTTCGGGTCCTCAAGATGATCGGTGCGCGGCTGGTGCTGCTGGGCGCTCCTTTCGAGCAGTTGGCCGGGGTGCTCGAGGAGAGCGCGATCGTCTACCGGGACCTGGGCGGCCTCACCGGCGGCGAACCGCTCGCCGAGCCGGTCGCGGTCGACGAGGACGCGACGGCCCTGCTGCAGCTGACCAGCGGCTCCACCGCCGAGCCCAAGGCGGTGCGGATCACGCACGGCAACCTCTACGTGAACCTGCGGGCGATGGTCGAGGCCGTCGGTCTCACTCCCGAGCGCGACGTCGCGGTGTCCTGGCTGCCGCTGTTCCACGACATGGGGATGGTCGGTTGCCTGACGGTCCCGATGGCCATCGGGATGTCGGCGGTCAAGGTCACCCCGGCGGACTTCCTGGCCCGGCCGCTGCTGTGGCCCGAGCTGATCAGCCGATACCGCGCGACCGTGACCGCCGCGCCGAACTTCGCCTACGCCATCGTGGCCCGCCGGATGGCTCGCGCCGACGACGGCGACTTCGACCTGTCGAGCCTGCGGTTCACGCTCAACGGCGCCGAACCCATCGATCCGTCGGCGGCGCAGTCGTTCACCGACGAGGGCGCGCGGTTCGGACTCCGCCCGAACTGCATGGTGTGCGCCTTCGGGATGGCCGAGGCAACGCTCGCGGTGTCCTTTGCCCCGCTGGACCGGGGTTTGGAGGTCGACGTCATCGATGCGGACGCGCTGGAGCAGCAGCACCGGGCGGAGCCTGTATCGCCGGATGCCAAGCGGGCGCGGAAGTTCGCGCTGCTGGGCCACCCGCTGCCGGGGCTGGAGGTCGACGTCGTCGACGACGCCGGGCAGCAGCTGGGGGAGCGGCAGGTGGGGCGGCTGCGGATCCGGGGCGCGGCGGTGACGCCGGGCTACCTCACCGTCGACGGGCCTCTGTCCACACAGGACGAAAACGGCTGGCTGGACACCGGGGACGAGGGGTACCTGGTCGACGGGCAGGTGGTGATCTGCGGGCGCCGCAAGGACGTGATCATCATGGGCGGCCGCAACATCTACCCGGTGGACATCGAGCGGGCCGCTTGCCAGGTCGAGGGGGTGCGCGCGGGCAACGCCGCCGCGGTCCGGCAGGACGCCGGGAGCCGCCGCGAACGCTTCGCGGTGGTGCTGGAGTCGCGCTTGGCGGGCGACGAGAACGCGGAGAAGGCGCTGCGCAAGGAGGTCGCGGCCCGCATCGTCGACGCCGTGGGCGTCCGCCCGTCGGCGGTCGTGGTGCTGGCTCCGGGTTCGCTGCCGAAAACCCCGTCCGGGAAGCTCAAGCGAGCCGCGACCGTGTCCCTGGTCCCCAGCAACTGACCAATGTGGACAAGCGGAACCCGTTCGTGCGATGGGTGAAGGGCACCGTCTGGGAGAATCTGAGCCCTGACCAGTGGGTTTAAAGTTTGTGGATCTTGTCCGGTCGCGTGGAGACTGTGTCAGGCTGCGAGCTGATCGTTGGCGGTGAATTGTGCGCAGAAGTCGTCGATCCGGCACGTGCCCGGTTGGGCGAGAACGGCAGCATATGGGTGTGCACGCGGAGCGTGAAGCCCGGATCTTTAGACCGAGAGAGTCGGCTCGCTCTACGATGCCCCGGCGGGAGCGCCGGGGCATCGGATCTGATCACGCGTCGAATCGTCCGCGCTTCACGTTCATCATGAATTCCGCGAATTTATCCGGATCAAACCGCAAGTGCGCCCCGCCGGGTTCCTTGCTATCGCGGATAGCGCGTACGTTCTCTACATTCGTCGCCACTTCGACGCACTCCTGAGAACCGCTGCGCGAAGACTTGCGCCACTTAAACATCTAGTTCCTCCACGCGTCTTTCGATTATGGATCGGGTTTCGCCTGCTGGAGGATCCGGTCTTTGAGCTGTGGGTTGATCCGTGTCCAGATGATCGACTCGTTGAACAGCCGGAGGTGCTCTTCAGGAGTCGGCGCGTTGTCGGGTCCGGGGCCGACGGGTGTGCCGTCCGGCCATCTCAGGGGAAAGGTCATATCGGCCACCCCTTCATTTCCTTGAGCAGCGCGTTGCATTCCTGGCACGTTTTGGCGTGAATCCGGTCCATTTCGGATGAGTTGGCCAAGGCGAAGGTGTTGCCGCAGAACGAGTCATCGGCTGGGCCCGCGTGTAGACGGGTACCGGCGAAGGCATGCCGTACAAGGCCGTAGTCGCTGGACTCGTCCGGTACTGGCAGCCAGAAGTAGCGCTGCTGTGCCTGTGTCTCGGGCATAAGAACTCCCGTCATTCGAAACTCTCATGCACGCCTAGGGGCGGGGCCGGTCTTCGTGGCCGGGGAACGAACCGGCCCCACCGTTCCGCCGCGCGCCACGCGGTCGCCTGTCGACGTGTCGCGTCGGACGGAAGACATCGGATGTTGCGTCGGTGGCGCTAGTTCTGTGTTGCGGCCGGCCATGACGCTCCATCTCTGGGGGTAGAACTCGTATCCTGGCGGACTGCTGTGGCAGATACGGGAACAGGGCACGCCATTGCTGATCACTGTGGATATGCCGAATCCAGCGACGCTCATCGTGATATCGCAACAGCACTTGTGTCGCTTGCCGACGTGATGGGACCACCGAGTTGCCAAGAGCAAGGGACCACCCGTGGCTGTCATCGAGCATCGGTGTCGATGCCCTGATCGTCAACTCAGGCGTGGTCGCCGCCGCTGGCCCGGGGGCGTTGGCGCTGCCGGTAGGACTCGCCTTCGACGACGAGTTCGTGGCAGGTGGAGGTCAGCCGGTCGACCGCGGACTGCGCCAGCAGGGGGTCATCCATCATGGCCAGCCACTCGCTGGCGTCCCGGTTGCTGGTGATCACCGTCGATGCCTTCTGGTGGCGCTCGACGCAGAGCTCGTAGAAGTCGGTGGTCTCGGTAGCGTCCAGTCGTTTGAGGGCGAAGTCGTCGATGATCAGCAGCTCAACGGCGGCCAGCTTGCGGATCTCGGCGTCCAGGGAGTTGTCCAGTCGGGCGGCCTTGAGCCGCTTGAACAGCTTGTCCGCCCGCGCCATGTGCACCGAGCGGCGCCGGCGGACGGCGATATGCCCGAGCGCGGTGGCCAGGTGCGTCTTTCCAACGCCCACCGCTCCCAGGACCAGGGCGCCGTGCGGGCCGTCGAGGAACCGCAGGCTGACCAGCTCGTTCCACAGCTGCCGGTCGTAGCGGACCGCCCCGGTCTCCTCCCAGGTGTCCAGGCGCATCGACGGGTCCAAACCGGCGGCGCGGGCGCGCAGCCCGGCGGAGGTGTTCTCTCGCCGTGCCACCTCGTCGGCCAGGACGAGTTCGAGGAAGTCAACGTGGGTGAATTGTTGTTGGCGGGCCAGGGAAAGCCGGTCGGGAAGGGTGTCGAGCATCCGGCCGAGCTTGAGGGTCCGCAGGGCCTGCTTGAGTTCCGGGCCGATCACCGCCGGCGCGGCCGGGGCCGCCTTGGAGGTGGCCCTTCCGTTGGTTTTTGGTGTGGTCACTGGGGTTCTCCGTCCTGTTCGCTGCTGTCGTGTTCACAACCCCCGGCGACGCCGGGGAGATCGGGGTCCTGGCCGCCGCGCAGCACGATCAGCCGCCGGTTGGAGAACTCGGACGGGTCACGGGCGAACCGGGTCGGGCCTCCGGCCGCCTGGCGCGGACTGAGCGTCGGGGTGGTCTCGATGGCCTTTTCCAGCATCGAGGCGATCTTGGACACCGACACCACGTCAACCTCCAGGGCCTTGGCGCAGGCCGTCTCGACCGGGCCGGGCCCGTAGCGGCGCACCAGGCCCAACAACCGGTAGGCCTGCCGCATCCTGGTCCACGGCAGATCGACCCGCAGTAGCCGTTCGGCGTAGATGCCGACGTGGTGGCCGTGGCGGCGGGCGGCGCGCACCAGCGAGTCGAGATCGCGCATCGCGTAGCCGGAGGTCTGCGAGGGCAGGTCGGCCGGATCGGTCCACCGCCCACCGGGCCGCTGCCGAGGATGGACTTTCACCAGCCGGCCGTGGTGGAACAGCTTGACCAGCACGGAGTCCGCGCGCACCTCCAGCCGCTGCCCCACCAGTTGCGACGGGGCGGAGTAGAGAGCCTTGGCTATCTCGACGTGGAAGTCCTTGTGCACTTTGACTTTCGTGAAGATCGGGACGTCGTAGGCCTTGTCGGGCAACGCGAGCAATGCCGGCGCCTCAGCCTCGGTGAACACTTCCAGCGGGCGGGCCTGGATGGTGCCGTGCATGCGTTGCCCGGCCGTGGTCGAACACCACGATCGAGCGCGGGTTTGGGCGTCGGCCAGGTCCAGAAACGACTCTCCCGCAAAGAAATTCCCGCGCACGTACTGAACCATCCGCTCGACCCTCGGCTTGTCACGAGGATGGCGAACACGGGTGGCGTCTGTTCCGAAGCCGCAATGCTGGGCGTAGTCCAGCCACCCAGCGGTGAAGCGCGGATTGACCGGGTCGGCGTCGGCGACGATCGCGGCCATGTTGTCCGGGATGACGACCTTGAACACCCCGCCGAAGTAGGCCCATGCGGCCTCACAGCCCGAGATCACCGCGTCCAGCTTCAGGGAGAAGGTCAACCACACGAACATGTGCCGGGAGAACACGGCGGTGAGGATCAGCGCGTGGCAGACCCGACGACGGCCCCGCGCCGCGTCGTTGACCAGCCCCATACGGGCGAAGTCGATCTGCAGCTCAGCGCCGGGCTCACCATCGGCCAGTCGCGTTGTCGTTGCCGTGCGGCCGAATCCGCAACGCTCAACGCAGAACCGGTGCAGCGTCCGATACGGCACCACCACGCCGATCCGCTCCAGCTTCACCCCGACCTTGACCACCGACAGCCCGGCGGCGACCCACTCGGTGATCTGTTCGCGCTGGGCCTCCAGAACCTGCCAGGAGCCCCCGCGCCCGCTGGGGCGGACCGGACGGACCCGCTCGACCACCTCGCCGAGTAGCCCGTCGGTCAACTGGTCGTCCCCGCCATCGCGGGTCAGCCCCGCCTCTTGGGCGGCCTCCACATAGCGTCGGGCCGTTTTCCGGTCCACGCCGGCCCGCTCGGCCACCACCCGCAGACCCGCCCCCGACAGCCACGCCCGCAGCACCTCGCGTACTTCGATCACTCTGGCCTCCCGGAATGCCATGCCAACGGACCTCCAAGTCGACCGACTTGAAATGATCCAAAATGGACGTCGGGTGACCACCCCCGACGACACGCCGGGTGGTCCCACTATTGGCAACCAGGGTGGCCCCATCCCCTTGGCAGAAATCCGCTCAGGGCGGTCCCATCAACCTGGCAGGCGACACACTTGGGCAACCGCCAAGGTCAGCAGCTCACTGTCAGTGAGTAAGGGGCGGCGGCCGCGTCCCGCTCGGGGCGGGACAACGTGATCGTCGATCAGCACATAGAGTGCGGTCAGGAGGGTGTCCAGTTCTTTGCTATCACACATTGATCTTTGACTCGCTCCGCTCATGCCCTCGACTCGGGGCCACTTCACATGATCTTCACGGAATCAATCATCTAGATGATTGATTCCGGGCTCCGCGCCGCACCGCCGGCGGAAGCGGTCGCGACGTCTTGGGCAGCCGGTCGTGCGGTCCACATCGGATGGTTGGGTGTGCGCGGTGCAGGACCAAGGCCCGTGAGCGTTTTTCGGTGCTATGGCGCCCAAAATCACTCACGGCCAGGTGGCGACCTTCGCCCCGGCGGCACGCGGGGTTGGTAGCGGAAAGTCGCGGCCGCCGACATCCTGGCCCTGCTGAACCGGTTGGAGCTGCCGCAGGTCGTCCTGGTCGGGTCGGATGCTCGATGGGCGGCTCCGTCGCGATGGCGGTGCTGCGGGCCGCGCCGCAACGGGTCGCGGGTCTGTTTCTCGTCGACACCAGGGCTGTCGCCGACAACGACGTGCAGCGTGCCAACCGCCTCACGGTCGCGGATCGAGCGGGACGCGAGGGCACCGCGCGCTGGCTCGCGGAGAGCACCCTGCCGAATCTGCTGGGAAGCCCGACGCACGAACGACGCCCAGAGGTCGTCGCGAGCGTCCGAGTCCCTGTGCGGGCGGGAACAACGTGGTCGTCGACGAGCACGTAGAGTGCAGTCGGGAGGGTGTTTAGTTCTTTATTCACACATTGATCTTGAACACCCTTCTCCGCTACCCACTTACCGACCCCTCCCTTCACGTGATCTTCACGGAATCAATCATCTAGGATACCGTGGCGCGCCAGCACCTCCGCGCGGGACGAAGGTGCCCTTCATGCGGAAAGATCCACCCATTGAAGCGGGGCGCAGTGATCTGGGAGCAGGCAGGGGGGCGGCGTTTTCGTGTGAAATCGCCGTTCCGGGTGTTAGTGGAACTGGTTCTGGGCGGCTTCGAGGCCCTTGGTGACCACAGCTTCCACCGCGTCCGCGCAGACGTCGATGAAGTAGGCGAGCTCCTTGCGCTCCGTCCCGGAGAAGTCCTTCAGGACATAGTCGGCAGGGTCCATCCGGCCGGGCGGGCGACCGATGCCGAAGCGGACCCGCACGTAGTCGCGGGTGCCCAGGGACTTGCTGATCGAGCGCAGCCCGTTGTGGCCGTTCTCGCCGCCACCGCGCTTGAGCCGGATGGTGCCGAACGGCAGGTCGAGCTCGTCGTGGATCACGGTCAGGGATTCCGGCGGCGCCTTGTAGAACTTCACCGCGCCGGCCACCGGGCCGCCGGAGAGGTTCATGAACGAGCGCGGCTTGACCAGCACGGCGCGCGCGCCAGCCAGCCGTCCCTCGACGACCTCGGCACCGGCCTTGTGCGCCTTGAACTTCCCGCCGATCCGGTCGGCGAGCTCGTCGGCGACAAGGAAACCGATGTTGTGCCGGTTTCCGGCGTAGCGCGGACCGGGATTGCCGAGCCCGACGATCAGCGCGACCGAGTCCGGAGTGCTCACGGGAAGAAGTCTCCTGCTCTAGATGGCACGCGGCGCGCTGTCCCGCTCAGTTCGGGGGACAGCGCGCGGTGCGCCCGACGTCGGGGGCTCAGGCCCCTTCGGCCTCGCCCTCGGCGGCCTCGGCGGGGGCCTCTTCGGCCATCGCCGCGGCGGCTTCGGTGACGTTGACGACCAGGGCCTCGGGGTCTGCCTGCAGGGTCACGCCCGCGGGCAGCTGGATGTCGGAGGCGTGGAACTGGGTGCCGATTTCGGCACCGGCGATCGACAGCTCAAGCTGCTCGGGGATGTGCAGCGCCTCGGCCTCGATCTCGACCACGGTGATCTCCTGGCTGACCAGGCCGCCGGGGCCGGCCTCGCCGGAGAGCACGACCGGAACCGCGACGGTGACCTTCTCGCCGCGCTTGACCAGCAGCAGGTCGACGTGCTCGATGTAGTTCTTGATCGGGTGCGTGGTGATGGTCTTGGTGAGCGCGAGCTCGCTGTCGCCACCGGACACATCAAGCGTCAGCACCGCGTTGTGCCCGTTCTCGCGGATCGCGCGGGCGAATTCCACGGAGGGCAGGGACAGGTGCTTCGGGTCGGAGCCATGACCGTAGAGCACCGCGGGGATCTTGCCGGCGCGGCGGGTGCGGCGGGCCGCCCCCTTGCCGAACTCGGTGCGCTGCTCGACGGCGATACGTACCTCGGACACGGTGGTGCACTCCTCATGACGTCGGGCGGAACGTGAATTGGTCGCTGGCCTGCGGCGGTGGGGCGCGCTACTGGCGTGATTACGACGCGGTGCCGAACGGGCACCCGGGGTGTGAGCGACATCAGTGCGCCAACCGAATGGTCGGCGACCACCGTGCCACCGCGCCGATCACGCCGGGCGAACGTCCCGACCTCGCCGAGGCAACCTGAATAGTCTAAACGGTGCTTGCACAGTCGTTTTCGCATGGGTGACCCCACCCGGTTCAGGTCGCTCCCGGGTTTCGGTGCGGGCGTCCGAGCTCGATGGTTACCGCCAGGAACTCAGCGCACGTTGAAGTCACCAGTAACTAATGGTTAGCGTCGGTGACCAGCACAGAAGGAGGATGCGATGAGACTGGTCCTGTTCGGCGCCACCGGCTTCGCCGGCGGCAAGATCCTGCGGGAAGCGCGGCAGCGCGGGCACGAGGTGGTCGGCGTGGCGCGGCACGTCGAGTCGTTGGCCGAGCCGAAGGAGGCGGGCTCGCTGCACGACGAGAAGTTCGTGCTCGACGCGACTGCGGGTGCGGACGCGCTGATCGTGGCGATCCCGGGGCGGCCGATGCCCGACGGCACGAAGCTGTTCGACGCGGTGCCAACGCTGTTCGCCGCGGCCGCGCGGCGCGGCCTGCGGATCGGCGTGGTCGGCGGTGCCGGCAGCCTGAGGGTCGTCGATGGCGGCCCGCGGTTGATCGACACCCCGGAATTCCCGGAGGAGTTCAAGCCGGAGGCGGGCGCGCACGCGGAGGTGCTCGCGGCGCTCCAGGAGGCGCCCGCCGGGGTGGACTGGTTCTACGTCAGTCCTGCGGCGAACTTCGGTGCCCACGCTCCGGGCGAGCGGACCGGGTCCTACCGGCTCGGCGGCGACGTGCTGGTGACCGATGCGGACGGCGACTCCTCGATCAGCGGCGACGACTACGCGATCGCGTTCGTCGACGAGCTGGAGAGGCCCACGCACCGGCGGCAGCGCTTCACGGTCGGCTACTGAGCAGCCTCGGGATCGGTGATTCCAGTCACAGAAAGCCGGTACTGAAATACTTGAAGGATCAATAATGTTGAGATTGGGGGCTCGCGCCGTCCGGTGCGAGCCCCCCGATCCCACCCGACGGCTCCAGGAGTTAGTTCATGACCGCGATCGACCAGACCGAGCAGTTGGTGCTCGGCGCGGACGCCCAGGACCTGCTGTTCCGCGACGCCCGCACAGCCAACAGCTTCAGCGACGAGCCCGTCACCGACGAGCAGGTCCAGGCAATCTACGACCTGGTCAAGTGGGCCCCGACGTCGATGAACCAGCAGCCGCTGCGGATCGTGCTGGTGCGCTCCGAGGAGAGCCGGCAGCGGCTGCTGCCGCACCTGATGGAGGGCAACCGGGCCAAGACCGAGAAGGCCCCGCTGGTGGCGATCCTGGCCGCCGACACCGACTTCCACGAGAAACTGCCGCAGGTGTTCCCGCACGCGGAAGGCGTGAAGGACATGTTCGCGGCCAACGACGAGCTCCGCCTGAACCACGCGAACCTCAACGCGAGCCTGCAGATCGCGTACTTCATCCTCGGCGTGCGCGCCGCGGGGCTGGCCGCGGGCCCGATGACCGGGTTCGACGCGGCCGGGATCAACGCGGAGTTCTTCCCGGAGGGCAAGCGGCAGTCGCTGGTGGTCGTGAACATCGGCAAGCCGGGCGAGAACCCCTGGTTCGACCGCCTGCCCCGCCTCGACTACGACGAGGTCGTCATTACCATCTGACCCCACGCAATTTCCATCGGATCCCCACGCAATTTCCATTGAAATCGAAGGTCCAATTTCAATGGAAATTGCGGCGCCTTGAGGCAGCGAGCGGCCCCGGTCCGAAGTGGACCGGGGCCGCTCGTGGTTCGTGGCCGTTCGACCTCGCTCGGTCAGGCGCGGCCGTCGAAGAGGCTGGTGACGGAGCCGTCCTCGAAGACCTGGTGAATGGCCTCCGCGACCAGCGGGGCGATCGACAGGACCGTGAGGTTCGGGAACCGGCGCTCCTCCGGGATCGGCAGCGTGTTGGTCAGCACGACCTCCTTCGCGCCGCAGGACGACAGCCGCTCCACCGCCGGGCCGGACAGCACGGCATGGGTGGCGGCGATGATGACGTCCTTCGCGCCGGCCGCCAGCAGCTGCTCGGTGGCCTTGGTGATGGTGCCGCCGGTGTCGATCATGTCGTCGACCAGCACGCACAGCCGGCCCTCGACGTCACCGACGACGCGGTTGGCGACCACCTGGTTGGGCTTGCTGGGATCGCGGGTCTTGTGGATGAACGCCAGCGGCGTGCCGCCGAGGTCATCGGCCCACTTCTCCGCCACCCGGACCCGGCCGGAGTCGGGGGAAACCACGGTGATCTGGTCGCCCGCGTAGGTGTCGCGGATGTAGCTGGCCAGCAGCTTCTGGGCCATCAGGTGGTCCACCGGGCCGTCGAAGAAGCCCTGGATCTGGTCGGTGTGCAGGTCCACCGCCATGATCCGGTCCGCGCCGGCGGTCTTGAACAGGTCTGCCATCAGCCGCGCCGAGATCGGCTCGCGACCCTTGTGCTTCTTGTCCTGGCGCGCGTAGCCGTAGAACGGCATGACCACGGTGATGCGCTTGGCGCTGGCCCGCTTGAGCGCGTCCACCATGATCAGCTGTTCCATGATGGCGTCGTTGAGCGGGTTGCAGTGCGACTGGATGACGAAGGCGTCGCAGCCGCGCACCGACTCGTCGTAGCGCACGAAGATCTCGCCGTTGGCGAACTTGTAGGCACTCTGGGGCGTGACCGTTACGTCAAGCTGCTTGGCCACCTCCTCGGCCAGTTCCGGGTGACTGCTACCGGAGAAGAGCTTGAGGCTCTTCTTCGGGGTCGCAGACATGGCACTCACGGTCATCGTCCCTCCCCGTAAGACGTCCATCATCGGGCGTCGTTCGTCGGATTGGTGGTTGGTTCTGCTTTCGACAAAGCCTGTTGCGAGGCCTGGTCTGCGGCGGTGCCGGGGCGGCGTCTGGCGACCCAGCCTTCGACGTTGCGTTGCTTCCCGCGGGCGACCGCCATCGCCCCTGGCGGGACATCTTGGGTGATCACGGAGCCGGCGGCGGTGTAGGCGCCGTCGCCGATCTCGACCGGGGCGACGAACATGTTGTCCGCGCCGGTCCGGGCGTGTGATCCGATCACGGTGTGGTGCTTGGCCACCCCGTCGTAGTTGACGAAGACCGTGGCGGCGCCGATGTTGCTTTGCTCGCCGATCGTCGCGTCGCCCACGTAGCTCAGGTGCGGCACCTTGGTGCCGTCGCCGATCGCGGCGTTCTTGGTCTCGACGAAGGTGCCGATCTTGCCGTTCGTGCCGAGCCGGGTGCCGGGGCGCAGGAAGGCAAACGGCCCGACCTTGGCGTCCGGTCCGATCTCGGCGCCCTCGCCCTGGGTGCGCACCACGGAGGCGCCGGGGTGGATCACGCAGCCGGTGAGCGTGGTGTCGGGGCCGACGGTCGCGCCCTCGCCGACGGTGGTGCCGCCGCGCAGCTGCACTCCCGGCTCCAGCAGGACGTCGCGCTCCAGCACCACGTCGCAGTCCAGCCACACCGAGTTCGGGTCGATGATCGTGACGCCCGCGCGCATCCAGCGCAGCAGCAGCCTGCGGTTGAGCTCGGCGCCGAGGCGGGCCAGCTGCACCCGGTCGTTGATGCCTTCCACCAGCCACGGGTCGGCGCAGACCAGGGCGCCGACCGGGCGGCCGTCGTCGCGCGCGATCGACAGGACGTCGGTCAAGTAGAGCTCGCCCTGGGCGTTGTCGGTGGACAGCCGCTTGAGCGCGTCGGTGAGCACTTCCGCGTCGAAGGCGTAGACCCCGGAGTTGATCTCGGTGATCTCCGTCTGCTCGGGAGTGGCGTCCTTCTGCTCGACGATGCCGGTCACCCGGCCGTCGGCGTCGCGCAGCATCCGGCCGTAGCCGGTCGGCTCGTCGACCACCGCGGTCAGCACGGTGACGGCGTTGCCGGAGTCGCGGTGCTCGGCGAGCAGGGCGCGCAGGGTGTCGCTGTCGAGCAGCGGCACGTCGCCGTAGCTGACCAGCACCGTGCCGGTGAGGCCGTCGGCCAGGTCGGAGAGTCCGCACGAGACCGCGTGCCCGGTGCCGAGCTGCTCTTCCTGCACCGCGGTGCCGATCGGGCGGTCGAGAACGCCGGCCAGGCCTTTCAGGTGCTCAGCGACGGCGTCGCGGCCGTGCCCCAGCACGACCACCAACGCATCGGGGTCGACACCGGCCGCAGCGCGCACGGCGTGTTCGACCAGGGGCCTGCCCGCGAGCCGGTGCAGCACCTTCGGCGTCGCCGATCGCATCCTGGTGCCCTCGCCAGCGGCGAGCACGATCGTGCTGACGATTTCCGGAGACGCATCGCTGCGGGAGGAGGGCTGGGCGGTGTCGCCCTGGAGCATCAGCGCTCTCCCTTGATCTCTAGAAGCGGCTCGGCGGCGTCGATCAGCCGTCGGGCCGACAATGCCTGTTGCGTCCAAGCGGGTGAAGGGTAACCGGCCCGCCGCCCCCTCGGCTCCGGTGCCCCTGCGCGCCTGTCCGGCGGGTGTGATGGTACCGCTGACCGGCGGTATTCCGTGTGCGGAGTCAGCCCTCTAGCTGCGGCTTTGTGATCTTCCCTGCACTTGCGGAGCCCCCGCGGCGCTGCCCGTTGTGGCCGATCACACGCCTGATGAACCAGGGAATCTGACATGGGCGAGGGACCCTCCGGTCGACTACGCCGGTTGAAGGGGCCCTCACTCACCATTCGAACGAGTCAGACGGCGTCCGGGGGGATCCACACCGAGTGATCTTCGGCCGGTGTGTCCGGTGGGTCGTTGGTCACGCCGGAGAACGCCCAGACGCGGTTGCCGCCGTCGCGCTTCGCCTGGTACATCGCGGCATCCGCGCGCGCCAGCACCTGCGCGGCCGATTCCTGCGGGCGCATCGCGACGACGCCGATCGACAGGGTCACGCCGCGCGAGCGCTCGCCGGGCAGCCGGTCGACCGCCTCGGCGGTGCGCTGCAGCGCAGCCTCCGCGGCGCCGAGGGCCGCGCCAGGCAGCAGCACGACGAACTCGTCACCGCCGTAGCGGGCCACGAAGTCATCGGTGCGCAGGGTGTCGCGCAGGGTCATCGCGACGGTGCGCAGCACGTCGTCGCCCTCCGCGTGCGAGCAGCGGTCGTTGACGCCCTTGAACCCATCGAGGTCGACCAGCGCCACCGCCAGCGGCTGCGCATCGGGCGCGTTGAGCAGCGTCTCCAGCCGGTCGTCCAGTGCGCGGCGGTTCGACAGGCCGGTGAGCGGGTCCTGCAGGGCCTGCCTGGTGATCGCGTCGTGCCTGTGGATCAGCCGGGAGTTCTCCAACCTGGTGACCAAAGTGGACAGTCGGGCCTGGCGCATCGTCCACAGCTCGGTTTCCAGCTCCAGCGCGTAGTCCCGCAGCGCGTCGTGGGCACCTCCGGTGCCGACTTCGATCAGCTGCGCGTACTCGCGGGCCAGCGAGATGCGCAGTGTCGGCTCCGACGTGTCGCTGGCCGTTTCCTCACGGGTGTCCGACAGCACACGCACCGCTTCTTCGCCGAGGTCCGCGCGGGTCAGGCACCGGGACAGCGCGATCGCGACGATGATCTTCTCCCGCGGGTGGATCGCCCGGTCCAGGGCGCGCAGCACCTCGAGCCGCTTGATGTGCTCCACGTGCGGCTGCGCCAGCGCGTGGGCGGCGCCGAGCACCGGCACCTGCTCGGCGGCGGGGCGGTCGGACACCCGGGGGAACAGCGACTCGCGCCACGGGCCCTCCACCGCGACCGCGATCGCCGACGCGGTGGTGAACCGAGCGGTCGCCTCCGCGTGCTGGCCGATGCGCTCCAGCCGCAGCCCCCAGCCCAGCAGCATCCGGCACCGGTTGATCATGTGCACCGCGATCTCGTGCGGGCCGCCGCTCTCCCGGATCCGCTGGTGGGCGCGGGTCATCACCTCGTCGGCCGTCTCGTAGACGCCGAGCTGGGTGAGGACCAGGCCGATGTCGATCAGCGAGGTGGCCAGCAGTCGCTCCCACGACCGGCGGCCCAGCGTGCGGTCCGGGACCAGCTCGTCGTCGAGCATCGCCAGGCCGTGCGCGACCTCGGTGAGTGCGTTGTCCTCGCTGCCGCCGAGCAGCGCGCGTCGGCTGCGCAGCGCGTGCGCATCGGCCAGCAGGACATCCAGTCCGTGTCGCCGGGTGTGCGTGAGAAGCTCGTCGAGCAGTGGGTCGGCGCTGTCGACGAGGCCGGGCGTCACCAGCCGCATCGAGGCACAGTGCCGCAGGAGTTGGCCGACGATGCGCGGTTCGCCGCGTCGCTGGGCCTCGGCGAGCAGGTTGTCGGCTTCGCGGATGGTGCCGCGCTGACTGGCAGTGTCGCTGTGCTGGCCGACTGCGTTGAGTTCGCGTGCGCGTCCCACCAGCCACGCGTCGGACACCTCGCTCAGCGTGGCCACCGGGTCATCGCGCACGGCGGTCGTGTCGTCGCGCAGCGGCGCACACCCCCTGTTCACCATTCCACCCCGGCAGCCCGCGCGGCGCGCTGCGCGGTGTTGCCGGCCGCGCGCCGCATCGGACCTGGGGGGACCGCTCGCTCCGCCGCCAGGATTCGAACCTGGACCATCGGAACCAAAATCCGAGGTGCTGCCTTTACACCACGGCGGATCGGGTGCTGTTGTCCCGCAGTGCCGGCATGTGACTCCTGGCACCGCTGCCCGAGCTTACCGGCCCGGGCTGACAGGCGGTTGTACCCCGCCGACATCGTGGCATGCCCCGGCTGCCGGGTCGGCGTCGGGCTGGTCGGCTCGCGGGTTTCGTCGAGGGCAGGCACGTGTATGTGACGCACCGAGCTGTCGCCGGGTTGCGTTCAAGATCACCGCTGTTCGGGTGAACAAGGCGATTCGGACACGCCCGGGCGGGTGCGACACGCCGCAATTTTGGCGCTGGGGGGTGACGATTCGGCATCAAAGAACTTACGCTTGCGTAGGTTACGGTCCCGTAGGGTGGAGGTGTTGCGGGGCCGTGATGCCCGGCGCTGACCGCAGTTTTCCCACCTCCCCAACGCCATTCGAGGTATTGAGTATGACCGCAGCAACCGAGCGCGTTGCCCCTACAGAGGCCCGCGCGGAGTCCGGGCCGAAGCCGCTGACCGCGGGCACCCGACCCTGGGTGGCGCAGCTGGCGGTGTACGTGTTCGTCCTGGTGCCGTTCCTTGCTCTCGTGCTGGCGGTGCCGGCGGCCTGGGGCTGGGGCCTCGGCTGGGTCGACATCGGCTTGGCGCTGGTCTTCTACGTTGCGTCGGGACTTGGTGTGACGGTCGGTTTCCACCGGTACTTCACGCACGGGTCGTTCAAGGCCAAGCACGGCGTCAAGATCGCGTTGGCGATCTTCGGCATGATTGCCGTGCAGGGCCCGGCGATCACCTGGGTCGCCGACCACCGCCGGCACCACGCCTTCTCCGACCGCGAGGGCGACCCACACTCGCCGTGGCGCTTCGGCAGCTCGCCCGCCGCGCTGGCGAAGGGCTTCTGGCATGCGCACATGGGTTGGCTGTTCGAGCGCGACCTGACCAACGAGGACCGCTTCGCGCCGGACCTGCTCAAGGACGAAGCGCTGGTGAAGGTCAACCGGCTGTTCCCGCTGTGGACGGCCCTCAGCCTCGTGCTTCCCGGTGTGCTGGGCGGGCTGTTCACCTGGTCGCTGTGGGGCGCGTTCACCGCGTTCTTCTGGGCCGGGCTGGTCCGGGTGTCCTTCCTGCACCACGTGACCTGGTCGGTGAACTCGATCTGCCACATGATCGGCGAGCGGCCGTTCAAGAGCCGGGACAAGGCGGCGAACTTCTGGCCGCTGGCGATCCTGTCCTTCGGCGAGTCGTGGCACAACCTGCACCACGCCGACCCGACCTGCGCCCGGCACGGAGTGCTGCGCGGCCAGATCGACATCTCGGCGCGGGTGATCTGGATCTTCGAGAAGCTCGGCTGGGCCTGGAACGTCCGCTGGTCCAACGAGAAGCGGCTGGCCCGCATCTCGGTCACCGAGTACAAGGGCTGACCGCCCGGCTTCAGCAGTGCCCGCGCGGCGGTGGTCGCGCGGGCACTTTTCATCGGGCCAGCAGTTCGGTGCCGGCCCCGCACCTTAGGGTTGTGTGAGTGGTATCACGGCGACGCGGGCGGACTGCGCCCGAACCGGAGGCGCGACCGAAGGGACGCACCGCACGGGTCAGGATGACGGGCAAGGAACGCCGGCAGCAGCTGCTGGACGTGGCCCGGGCCTTGTTCGCGGAGAAGGGCTTCGACGGCACGTCGATCGAGGAGATCGCGCACCGCGCCGGGGTGTCCAAGCCGGTCGTCTACGAGCACTTCGGCGGCAAGGAAGGCGTCTACGCGGTGGTGGTCGACCGCGAGATGCGCAACCTGCTGGACCTGGTCGTCTCCGCCCTGTCCGCGGGACATCCCCGGAAGCTGCTGGAGCAAGCGGCGCGGGCGCTGCTGGACTACATCGACAACAACACCGACGGTTTCCGGGTGCTGGTGCGGGATTCGCCGGTGGCCAGCAACAGCGGCACGTTCTCCAGCCTGCTCAACGACATCGCGAGCCAGGTCGAGCACATCCTCGCCCTGCAGTTCAGCGCGCGGGGCTACGACTCGAAGCTCGCCCCGCTGTACAGCCAGGCGCTGGTGGGCATGGTGGCGCTGACCGGCCAGTGGTGGCTGGAGGCGCGCAAGCCGAAGAAGGAAGAGGTCGCCGCGCACCTGGTGAACCTCGCCTGGAACGGCCTGTCCCACCTGGAGCACAAACCCCGCCTCTCGACGAAGTGACCCACCACCGACCCCACCCAGACGCCCCGGTGCGCTTGTTCTCCCGCAAGTTCCATTGAAATCGAAGGTCCGATTTCCATTTGAAATTGCGGAAGTTGTCCACAGCTGCCGGCGTGTCGGGGGCTGACGCGCCGGAGGGCCGCAAGTTCCATTGAAATCGAAGGTCCGATTTCCATGGAACTTGCGGTTCAGGACGCCGGGAACTTGCGTTCAGGATGCCGTGATGCGGAGGACCTTGTCGTCGGTGCCGTTGGACGTGGTGATGTAGAGGGCACCGTCGGGGCCTTGGCGGGCGGCTCGGAGCCGGCCGTGGGTGTCGTCGAGTTCGGGCGGGATCTCGACCTGGTGGACCGAGCCGTCCGGCTGGACCCCGAACAGCAGCAGCTTGCGGCCCTTCAGCGCCGTGACCGCCAGCATCCCGTCGAAGCGCTTCCACTGCGGACCGATCAGGAACGTCGCGGCACAAACGGCTTCCGTTCGGTCTCCCGACGACCAGACCGCTTTGACGGCGTCCGGGAACCGGCGCAGATCGGTCATCGGCACCGACTCGTCGTAAGAGGATTCGGTGCCGCCGCGCGACGGGTCCCAGCCGTAGTTCCCGCCCGGCCGCAGCAGGTTGATCTCGTCGTCGACGTCCGGCCCGTGCTCCGCGACGAACACCTGACCACCGGGCCGCGGCGCGACGCCCTGCGGGTTGCGGTGCCCGTAGGTGTAGAGCAACCGCTCGCTCGGGTTCGGCGAGGCGATGAACGGGTTGTCCGGCAGGGGAGCGCCGGTGTCGATGTTCACCCGCAGCACCTTGCCGCCGAGCGAGCCGCGGTCCTGCGCGATCGCGGGCCGCGCCGTGTCCCCGGTGCTCACCAGCAGCGCTCCGTCTTCGGCCAGCGCCAGCCGGCAGCCGGAGTGCCGTCCGCTGCGGTTCACCGGCAGTCCGGTGAGCAGATTCCCGACCCGATCCGCGCGCGAGCCGTCCTCGGACAGCCGCCAGGTGATCAGCCGGATGTCCACGGGCGTGCCGTTCTCCTGGTGCGTCTGGCAGGTGAGGAACCGCCGGTTGGCGGCGAACGACGGGTGCACCAGCAGGCCCATCAGTCCGCCCTCGCCTTCCGCGAGCACGTCGCCGAAGTCCGCCCGCACCGGCCGCACCAGCGCGCCCGGTCGGTGATCGGCGAGCAGCGCGAGCCTGCCGGGGCGCTGGCTGACCAGCGTGGTGCCGTCCGGCAGGAACCCGATGTCCCAGGGGTGTTCCAGCCCGGCCGCGACGATCTCGACGCGCAGCGCCGACGGTGCCGGGGCCGCCGTGCTCGCCGGTGCGGGCCGATCGGTGCTGTCCGCGCCGGTGCACCCGATCAAGCCGCTGATCAGCGGCAGCAGCAGGGCGAACGCGGCGGACCGGCGCGGCAGCATGCGCACAGTGTGACATCCGCCTGTGGTCCGTTCGGGCCATCGCGTTCGTGTCGCACCCGGGTCGTAGTCTGGAACCCGATGCCCCTCCCGGTGTTGGCGTTGGTCCCGGGCAGGGGTGTGCCCGCATTCGCCATGTCTTGCTGCGAGGTAGCTCCATGAGCCAGGCCGGTCCCCTGCGCGGACTGCTCGAAATCGTGCTGCGCGATCCAGCCATCCGGCGGGTCGTGGCGGCGGCCGGGCGGCCGCGCCTGGTGCTGGAAGGCCCCCCGGCGGCCCGGTCGCTGACCGCGGGGTCGCTGGCCGCCGAGGGCGGCGGCGGGCGGCCGGTGCTGCTGGTAACCGCCACCGGCCGGGAAGCGGAAGAAGCCGCGGCGGCGCTGTCGGACCTGCTGGGTCCGGCCCGAATCGAGGTGTTCCCGTCCTGGGAAACCCTGCCGCACGAACGGCTTTCGCCCCGCGCCGACACCGTCGGCCGGCGGCTGTCGGTGCTGCGCCGCCTCGCGCACCCCGAGGAGCATGCGCACGGCGCCATCCAGGTGCTGGTGACGACGGTGCGCAGCCTGATCCAGCCGATCGCGCCCGGGTTGGGCGAGCTGGCCCCGGTGCGGCTCGCGGTCGGCATCGAGCACGACTTCCAGGAACTGGTCGAGCGGCTCGCGGAGTTGGCCTACGACCGCGTCGACATGGTCGAGAAGCGCGGCGAGTTCGCGGTGCGCGGCGGCATCGTCGACGTGTTCCCGCCGACCGAGGAACACCCGCTGCGGGTCGAATTCTGGGGCGACGAGGTCACCGAGATCCGCCCGTTCGCCGTCGCCGACCAGCGCTCGCTACCGGACGCGCCGAGCACCGAGCTGTTCGCCCCGGCCTGCCGGGAGTTGCTGATCACCGAGCAGGTCGCCGAGCGCGCCGCGAAGCTCGCCGAGCAGCACCAGACCGACACCCACCTCGCCGAGATGCTGGAGAAGATCGCCTCGGGCGCGCCGGTCGAAGGCATGGAGGCGCTGATCCCAGCGCTGTGCGAAGGAGAGATGCGGCTGCTGACCGATCTGGTCCCGGCGGGCACGCACGTGCTGCTCGCCGACCCGGAGAAGATCCACGCGCGGGCCGCCGACCTGGTGCGCACCGGCCAGGAGTTCCTGGAGGCCTCCTGGATGGTCGCCGCCGACGGCGGCAAAGCACCCATCGATCTGGGCGCGTCGGCCTACCGCAGGCTGGCCGAGGTCGCCGAGCACACCGTCTCGATCGGCCTGCCGTGGTGGCCGCTGACCCAGCTGACCAGCGAGGAAGGCGAGGACGACGAGGTTATCCGGCTCGTTCTCAAGCCGGTTGACGCCTACCACGGCGAAATCGAGCGCGCCTTCGCCGACCTGCGCGCGCACACCGCCGCAGGCGGTGCGGCGGTGCTGGTGGTGGCCGGTGCGGGCACCGCGCAGCGCGCCGTGCAGCAGCTGCGCGAAGCGGAGCTGCCCGCGCGGTTGGCGGAGGACGGGCTGGCGGCGGAGCCGGAATCCGGCGTTGTGACGGTGGTCCGCGGCGGCCTGGAGGACGGCTTCGCCGCGCCCGAGGTCGCACTGGTGGTGCTCACCGAGGCCGACCTGACCGGCGGCCGGGGCGGAACGTCCACGAAGGACATGCGCCGGATGCCGTCGCGGCGGCGTAACGCGGTCGACCCGCTGGCGCTCAAGACCGGCGACTTCGTGGTGCACGAGCAGCACGGCATCGGTAAGTACGTCGAGATGGTGCAGCGCACTGTCGGCGGCGCGACCCGTGAGTACCTGGTGCTGGAGTACGCGGCGAGCAAGCGCGGCCAGCCCGGAGACCGGCTGTTCGTGCCGACCGACCAGCTCGACGAGGTCACCCGCTACGTCGGTGGCGAGGTGCCGACGCTGAACAAGCTCGGCGGCTCGGACTGGAAGAACACCAAGGCCAAGGCCCGCAAGGCGGTCAAGGAGATCGCCGCCGAGCTGGTGCAGCTGTACGCGGCCCGGCAGTCCTCGCCCGGGCACGCCTTCGGCGCGGACACCCCGTGGCAGCGGGAGCTGGAGGACGCCTTCCCCTACACCGAGACCGGCGACCAGATGGCCGCCATCGACGAGGTGAAGGCCGACATGCAGCGCCCGGTGCCGATGGACCGGGTGATCTGCGGCGACGTCGGCTACGGCAAGACCGAGATCGCGGTGCGCGCGGCGTTCAAGGCGGTGCAGGACGGCAAGCAGGTCGCCGTGCTGGTGCCGACCACGCTGCTCGCCCAGCAGCACCTGAACACCTTCACCGACCGGATGCGGTCGTTCCCGGTGACCGTGAAGGGGCTGTCCCGGTTCACCGACCAGATGGAGTCCGAGGAGACCATCCAGGGCCTGGCCGACGGCTCGGTCGACATCGTGATCGGCACGCACCGGCTGCTGCAGACCGGGATCCGGTACAAGGACCTGGGCCTGGTGATCGTCGACGAGGAGCAGCGCTTCGGCGTCGAGCACAAGGAACACATCAAGGCCCTGCGCACGCACGTGGACGTGCTGACGATGTCCGCGACGCCGATCCCGCGGACGCTGGAGATGAGCATGGCCGGCATCCGGGAGATGTCGACGATCCTCACCCCGCCGGAGGAGCGACACCCGATCCTGACCTACGTCGGCGCGTACGACCAGAAGCAGGTCGCCGCCGCGATCCGGCGCGAGCTGCTGCGCGACGGCCAGGTGTTCTTCGTGCACAACCGGGTGCACGACATCGAGAAGGTCGCGCGCCAGCTGCGGGAACTGGTGCCGGAGGCGCGGATCGTCACCGCGCACGGGCAGATGAACGAGGACCGGCTGGAGAAGATCATCCAGGGGTTCTGGGAGCGCGAGCACGACGTGCTGGTGTGCACCACGATCGTCGAGACCGGGTTGGACATCTCCAACGCCAACACGCTGATCGTGGATCGCTCCGACCTGCTCGGCCTCGCCCAGCTGCACCAGCTGCGCGGCCGCGTCGGGCGGGCCCGCGAGCGCGGCTACGCCTACTTCCTCTACCCGCCGGAGAAGCCGCTGACCGACATGGCGCACGACCGGCTGGCGACCATCGCGCAGAACTCCGAGCTCGGCGCGGGCATGGCGGTCGCGATGAAGGACCTGGAGATCCGCGGCGCGGGCAACATCCTCGGCGCCGAGCAGTCCGGGCACATCGCGGGCGTCGGCTTCGACCTGTACGTGCGGTTGGTCGGCGAGGCGGTCGATGCGTTCCGGCGGCACGCGGGCGCGGAGCCGGGGGAGACCGAGGAGGAGCTCACCGAGGTCCGGGTCGACCTGCCAATCGACGCGCACATCCCGCACGACTACGTGCCGGGGGAGCGGCTGCGGCTGGAGGCATACCGCAAGCTCGCGGCGGCCGTCGACGTCGAGGCGCTGGACGCGGTGCGCGCCGAGCTCGTCGACCGCTACGGGCCATTGCCGGAGCCGGTGGAGCGGCTGCTGAAGGTGGCCCGGTTCCGGCAGGTCTGCCGGGAGCACGGGGTCAGGGAGGCGACGTTGCAGGGCGCTTCGTTGCGGGTGGCGCCGCTGGAGCTGCCGGACTCGAAGCAGGTCCGGCTCAAGCGCCTGTATCCGAAGGCGTTGTACAAGCCCGCGGTCCGCACGGTGTCGGTGCCGCGCCCGACGGAAGGCGCGGCAGGAGGCCGGATGGGCGCACCGCCGCTGCGCGACGAGGCGCTGCTGGACTGGTGCGCCAAGTTCCTGGAGGACCTCACCACCGCTCCCGTGAAACCGTGAGCGCTTTTGGGTGTCATAGCACCTGAAAGTGCTCACGGGGGCTGACCAGCCGGGACGTCGTGCTTCTGAGTTGCCGAGATACCGACCCGGCGTGACCGTTAACCCGGCTTCGCAGTGCGTGACGAGGAGGCGGAGGACCATGAACAGGAAGGCCTCGGAACCTGAGAAGGCGGGCATACCGCAGTCGCCCGCCGCGTTCGCCGCCGAGCACTCGGCCCGCACCGACTTCGTGATCTTCGGGGTCACCGCCGCGATCACGATCTTCTTCGTCTGCTGGGGCGTGTTTTCCACCGATTCGCTGGCGCGGGTCTCGTCCGCCGCGCTGTCCTGGCTGGTGACCAACATCGGCTGGGGCTTCGTGCTCGCCGCGACCGGGTTCGTGGTGTTCGCGCTGTGGCTGGCGATCAGCCGCTACGGCGCGATCCCGCTTGGGCAGGACGGCGAGCAGCCGGAATTCCGCACCGTGTCGTGGATCGCGATGATGTTCAGCGCCGGCATGGGCATCGGCCTGATGTTCTTCGGCGTCGCAGAACCGCTGGCCCACTTCGCCGAACCGCCGCCCGGCACCGTGGAACCGCTGAGCGAGGCGGCGGTGGAGACCGCGATGGCGACGTCGCTGTTCCACTGGACGCTGCACCCGTGGTCGATCTACGCCGTCGTGGGGCTGTCCATCGCGTACTGCAGCTTCCGGCGCGGTCGCAAGCAGCTGATCAGCGCGGTGTTCACGCCGCTGATCGGCAAGCGCGGCGCGGAGGGCCCGATCGGTAAGCTGATCGACATCCTCGCGTTGTTCGCGACGCTGTTCGGCTCGGCGGCCTCGCTTGGGCTGGGGACGCTGCAGATCCAGAGCGGCATGCAGTCGGCCGGCTGGATCAACGGCGCCGGAAACACGGTGCTGGTGCTGATCATCTTGGTGCTGACGATCTGCTTCATCTTCTCGGCGGTGTCGGGCGTGGCCAAGGGCATCCAGTGGATGTCCAACATCAACATGGTGCTGGCCGCGCTGCTGGCGATCTTCGTGTTCGTGGTCGGCCCGACGGTGTTCGTCCTCAACCTGCTGCCCACCTCGATCGGCGCCTACCTGAGGGACTTCGGCGAGATGGCCTCCCGGTCCGGCGCCACCGGCGGTGCGGCGATGAACGACTGGTTGTCCAGCTGGACGATCTTCTACTGGGCGTGGTGGATCTCGTGGACGCCGTTCGTCGGCATGTTCATCGCGCGGATCAGCCGCGGCCGCACGATCCGGCAGTTCGTCGCCGGCGTGATCCTGGTGCCCAGCGCGGTGAGCCTGGTGTGGTTCGCGATCTTCGGCGGCAGCTCGATCCGGGTGCAGCAGAGCGGCGTCGACGTGTTCCGCAGCGGCGGCGAGGAGGCGCAGACCTTCCGGGTGCTGGAGACGCTGCCGCTGTCGGTGATCACCACGGTGCTGGTGATGGTCCTGGTCGCGATCTTCTTCGTCTCCGGCGCGGACGCGGCGTCGGTGGTGATGGGCACGCTGTCGCAGCGTGGTTCGATCGAGCCGAAGCGGTGGATGGTGGTGTTCTGGGGCGCGGCGACGGGTGCGGTGGCCGCGATCATGCTCATCATCGGTGGGGAGAACGCGCTCAGCGGCATCCAGAACCTGACCTTCCTGGCGTCGGCGCCGTTCGCGGTGGTGATGGTGCTGCTGTGCGTGGCGCTGATGAAGGACCTGCGCGAGGACCCGCTGATGCAGCGCGGCGAGAAGGGCGCGCAGGTGCTGGAGCGGGCGGTAATCGCCGGTACCGACCGCCACGGCGGGGACTTCCAACTGGAAGTCGGCCCGACCGCAGGGGATTTGAAGCCGTACTGAACTATCCACTGTGGATTCGTGACTGCCGACCCGGATCCTCCACAGTGGATTTGTCGTTGGTGATCTCCGGGTTGGCGATCGGGTGTGAGCTGTCCGGAAGATCAGTTTGATGCGGTTCGGAACCTCGTGCGGCGCAGTGCGTCTTTAGGGGTAAAGGCTCCCCTGGCGAGAGGTTCTACCGATGTCCATGCGCACCAAGCTGATTTTGGCGACCAGCTCGATCGCGCTGTCCGCGCTGGCGCTGACCGGATGCGCCACGGGCGGCCCGGCGCCGGCTCCCGCCCCCTCGGCCGGTGGCGCCGTGCAGTCCGGGGCCGCGTCGAACCTGACCTCCTCCGCCGCCGAGCCGGAAATCCGTGCCGGCGTGCACGGCAGCGAGGAGCGGGTCGTGTTCGACTTCAGCAAGCTGCCGAACGCGAGCGGGCTGAAGGTGATGAAGCACGAGCTGAACGAGACGGCGCCGGTCTGGGGCGGCTCCGGCGAGCCGGTCGAAGGCATGACCGGCAAGGTGCTCCTGCACGTCTACGTGGAGATCGCCGACCAGGACCGCAGCACCGCCGGACCCGAGCAGTTCGGCCAGGAGCTGGCGCAGAGCGCGGTCGTCAACGACAACTCGCACGGCACCGGCGAGCTGACCATCGGGCTGTCCGAGGGTGTCGACTACGAGGTGTTGGTCGAAGGCGAGAAGGTGATTGTCAACATGGCTCAGGGTTCGTTGGGCCGTTGAGCCGAACTGGTGTCGCGGGGGTCGACTTCGGACGGCGCCGATGCTTCACCGGAACGTGTCTTCGTGAGAGGGTGCCCGCTGTGAGGTTCCGCATGCCGCGCCACGGGCGCCTTCTCGCATCGATCGCCGCAGCCGGGCTGCTGCTCGCCGGTTGCGGTTCCGGCCCCAGCCAGGTCGGCGCAGCCGCGATCGTCGGCGACAACCGCATCCCGGTCTCCGATGTCCAGTCCTGGTTCGGTGAGGTGCTTGCGAAGGAACCGGGCCTCAGGGAGAAGTGGCAGCAGCAGGGGCAACTCGACGACCTCGGTAGGAAACTGGCCTCGCAGCTGGTCCTGCAGGAGCTGGTCGCGCAGGCGGCCCGCGACGAGGGGCTGACCGTCACCGACCAGCAGGTCGCCGACCTGATCAACCAGGTAGGCGGGCCGCAGACGGCGACCGAGGGTGGGATCAACACCCCGGAGGGCCTCCGCGACGTGGTCAGAACCTACCTGCTGGAAACGGAACTCGGGCGCAAGTACGTCGACCGGCTGGCGATCACCTTCGACTACAGCCGGGCGAGCACGCGCGGCGAGGCGGAGGAGAAGGCCAAGCGCATGGCGCAGGGCCCGGCGGAGGCCGCCGCGCTCGTCCAGGAGGACGCCAAGGCCGGCGTTCTGGCGGTGCTCGACCAGAAGCTGCGCCCCAGCGACGATCCGAAGCTCGCGCCGTTGTTCGGCGCGCAGCCCGGCACGGTGCTGGCGTTCGAGCCGGAAACGAACTCCGGCCAGTGGTTGATCGCGCGGATCAAGGAGCGCCGCACCGATGCGCCCCCGACGGCATCCTCGGGTGGGATGGGCGACCAGATGCTGCAAAGCCTCGGCATCGGCCTGCTTGGCATCACGGCGGACCGCGTCGGGGTGCGGCTCAGCCCGCGCTACGGCGTCTGGGACCGCGTGAACCTGGTGGCGGTCCCGAGCGAGGGCGAAACCGCCGGCTTCCGCTTGTCGGCCCCAGCCCCAGCCCCAGCCCCAGCCCCAGTCCCAGCCCCGGCGGCTGGCTGACCGGCGAGCTGACAGTTTCAATTTGAAACTGCGGACACCTGTGGTTCCGCTGCGGTTTCAATTGAAACTGCTGTCGACGTGACCAACGACTCCGCGCCCGGGGCCACGGCGGGTGTTGCGGGTTGGGACAATCGCAGCATGAGCGAGGTCCGGGTGCAGGAAGGTTCCGCGGTCGTCGTGGTCGACGACCGGCTTGGCGACGTTCTACCGGCAGCGGCGCTACCGCTGCTGCGCAGCGCTGCCGCCGTCTACGCCGAACCCGGCCTCGCGCCCGCTACGCGCGCGGCGCTCGATGCCCCCGCGCCGCCTGCGGCCGCAGATCTGCTGGCGCAGGCGGCTCGGGAGCCTGTCGTGCTGATCGTCGGCGCACTCGGCTGCGCCGACGCCGACGCGCTCCGCGCCGCGGGTGCGCGGCTGATCGCCGCCCCGGCGCCGGCCGGGATCGAGCTGCTGGACGCGGTGACGGTGATGGACCGGCTGCGTTCGCCCGGCGGCTGCCCGTGGGACGCCGAGCAGGACCACGACACGCTGCGCAAGTATCTCGTCGAGGAGACCTACGAGCTGCTCGACGCGATCGAGCACCGCGACCGGGAGGCGCTGCGCGAGGAGCTGGGGGACGTGCTGCTGCAGGTCCTGTTCCACGCGCGGGTCGCGACGGAGGATCCGGCCGATCCGTTCGACATCGACGCGGTCGCCGCGGGCCTTGTCAGCAAGCTCGTGTCGCGGCACCCGCACGTCTTCGCCGACGGACCGGCGCTGCTGGACGCCGAGTCGCAGCACGCCCGCTGGGAGGAGCTGAAGCAGCAGGAGAAGCAGCGGGAGTCCATTGTGGATGGTGTCGCGCTGGGGCAGCCGGCGGTGGCCTTGGCCGCCAAGCTGGTGCAGCGCGCGAACCGCGCCGGGATTCCTGCGGACGCGATGCCGCGCGGCGAGACCCCTGGTGAGGTGCTGTTCGACAGCGCCGCGCAGGCGAAGCTGGCCGGTCACGACCCGGAGGACCAGCTGCGCGCGGTCGCGCTGGCATTCGCCGAGCGCATCCGTTCGGCCGAACGGCGGGCCCGCGAGTCCGGCCGGGAGCCGGCGGAGCTCTCGGCGGCCGACTGGCGGGAGCTGGTGTCCGATTTGCCGGACCCGGCGGGTGTGCGTTCGGAGTAGTGGCGCACACTGGTCGCGGGCATCGGCTGACGAAACACGTCTCGCGGCGATATTTCTCCACGGGGGCACGCTCTGCTGAAATCGGCGCCCCTGTGCATCTGGGGGTGTAGTAGGGAGGATGCTCTTGCCGCGTCGGTTATGGCTGCTGTTGGCCCCGGTGCTCACGTTGCTGGCGTCTTGCGCACCGCCGGTCTCGTCGTCGCGAGGAAGCACCGAGTTCACGCCGCCGTCGGCGGTCGCGCCGCCCGATCCCGGCGTCGCCCCGCCGATGGTGGAGCTGCTCGCGCCGGGCGGTCCGCCGATACCGCCGAGCGCCCGGCCGCAGCGGCAGCTCGCCGGCTGGGCCGAGTCGATGGCCGACGAGCTCAACATCCCGCGCGCCGCGCTCCAGGCCTACGGCTACGCGCAGCAGGCCATCGAGGCGAAGTCGCCGACCTGCGGGCTCAGCTGGTCGCTGCTCGCGGGGATCGGTGCCGTGGAGTCCAGCCACGGCCGGTTCGGCGGGGCGCGGCTGGACGAGACCGGGCGGCCGAGCAAGCCGATCATCGGGCTACCTCTGGACGGCAGCTCCGGCGTCAAGCGCATTCCGGACACCGACGACGGCGAGTTCGACGGCGACACGGTGTGGGACCGCGCGGTGGGGCCGCTGCAGTTCATCCCGAGCACCTGGCGCGCCTGGGCGATCGACGCCGACGGCGACGGGGTCCGGGATCCGCAGGACATCGACGATGCTGCCCTGGCTGCGGGCAACTACCTGTGCAGCGTGGGCGGTGACCTGAACGATCCGGAGCGGTTCTGGGCGGCGCTGCTGGCCTACAACAAGAGCCGCAGCTACGGCCAGGAAGTCCTGGACTACGCCGACTACTACGGCAAGGCCAGCCGCGCCCTCGGGGTCGAAGGCTGACGTCGTCCGCAATTTCAATGGAAATCAGAGGTCCGATTTCCATTGAAATTGCGGGAATTGTCCACACCCTCCGGCGTGTCGTGGTCCGACACGCCGGAGAACCGCAACTTCCATTGAAATTGCGGCCGGTACCCGGTGTTGGGGACCTGCCTGCGGGGATCTTGCCTGCGGGGACCTTCGCACTGGTGGAGTGATCGGGGGCGGTTGCTCTCGACTCGACTGATCGGCCGCTGGGGGCCGGAGCTGCTAGCGAGTAGCCTGAGTGGCGTGATCAAGACCACGTCGCCGCTGTCGGCCGCCTTCGGGCGGCTCGTGGTCGCCGTTGCGTCGCTGGCCGCGATGGTCGTCGGCGTCGGGTTGGTCAGCGTGTTCGGCAAGCCCCCGACCGCGCCGGTGGCCGAACCGCCGCCCGGCGAACGCTGATTTCGCATCGAAATCGCGGGCCGGAGGGCGACGGAGCGCGGTTCCAGCCCCCAGGGCAGCGCCGGGTCAGATGTCGCGGGTGGCGATGTGGGCGTTGATCTCGCCCAGCGCTTCTTGGTACGCGGGCACCGGGTGCATCGTCGCGGCCAGCCTGATCTGGGCGCGCGCCTCGTTCAAGCGGCCCAGGCGCTGCAGGGTGCGGCCCAGCACCAGGCGCGCGTAGTGGTCCGACGGGTCGAACTCCAGCACGCGCAGGAACGCCCGCTCGGCGCGGCGCAGCTGGGCCGAGAAGAAGTAAGCCCGCCCGAGCAGCAGTTGCACGCTCGGCTTGTCGGCGGCGATGTCGAGGACCGGTTCTAAGACACGGATGGCTTCCAGGGGGCGGCGCTGCGCGAGCAGTTCTTCTGCCCGGCGGAACGCTTCGACGGTGCCTTCGGTCGTCATGGCGTGGACAACGTTACGTGCCGATCGACTGTTCCGAGACCTCCGTCCGGATGGTCTTCCAGCTGGTGTCCGTGATTCGAACACCGGCCGGACGGGGGCTTGCCGATCGGGGTCGAAAAACCCGGGCCCGTCGGCAGCGCACGAGCCTGCGGCGGCGGCCTCACCGGCCCCGTTAGGCTCGTAGTCGGTCGTCGGGCGTTCGGCCGGTTCGCCGCGCGCGGGAACGCCGGGACGGCCCGCTTCGTCCATAGTTCAAAGGCTGGTTAGGAGCACACGTGGCGATCATCGAACAGGTCGGAGCCCGCGAGATCCTCGACTCGCGCGGGAACCCCACCGTCGAGGTCGAAGTGGCATTGGAGGACGGCACGCTCAGCCGCGCTGCGGTCCCCTCAGGTGCCTCGACCGGCGAGCACGAGGCCGTCGAGCTGCGCGACGGTGACGCCGCCCGCTACGGCGGCAAGGGTGTCGAGAACGCGGTCGCGGCGGTATTGGACGAGATCGGCCCGGAGCTGACCGGGTTGGACGCCACCGAGCAGCGCGTCGTCGACCAGAAGCTGGTCGACCTGGACGGCACGCCGGACAAGTCCCGGCTGGGCGCCAACGCCATCCTCGGCGTCTCGCTGGCGGTAGCCAAGGCCGCTGCGGAGACCTCCGGGCTGGAGCTGTTCCGCTACGTCGGCGGACCGAACGCGCACGTGCTGCCGGTGCCGATGATGAACATCCTCAACGGCGGCGCACACGCCGACACCGGCGTCGACATCCAGGAGTTCATGATCGCGCCGATCGGCGCGGACACCTTCTCCGAGGCGCTGCGCTGGGGCACCGAGACCTACCACGCGCTGAAGACGGTGCTCAAGGCCAAGGGCCTGGCCACCGGCCTGGGCGACGAGGGCGGGTTCGCCCCGGACCTGCCGAACAACCGCGAGGCCCTGGACCTGATCGCCTCGGCGGTGGAGAAGGCCGGTTACAAGCTGGGCCGCGACATCGTGCTGGCGCTGGACGTCGCCGCGACCGAGTTCTTCTCCGAGGGTGCCTACAACTTCGAGGGCTCCAAGCGCACCGCCGACCAGATGGCGGCGTACTACCAGGAACTCCTCGGCGCCTATCCGCTGGTGTCCATCGAGGACCCGCTGGCCGAGGACGACTGGGACGGCTGGACCAGCCTGACCGAGCAGGTCGGCGACCAGGTGCAGCTGGTCGGCGACGACCTGTTCGTCACCAACCCGGAGCGGTTGGAGGACGGCATCAGCCGGGGCGCGGCCAACGCGCTGCTGGTCAAGGTCAACCAGATCGGCACGCTGTCGGAGACCCTGGACGCGGTCAGCCTGGCCACCTCGTGCGGCTACAAGAGCATGATGAGCCACCGCTCCGGCGAGACCGAGGACACCACGATTGCCGACCTGGCGGTGGCCACCGGCTGCGGCCAGATCAAGACCGGTGCCCCGGCCCGCAGCGAGCGCGTCGCCAAGTACAACCAGCTGCTGCGCATCGAGGAGGGCCTCGGTGACGCCGCCCGCTACGCGGGCGAGCTGGCCTTCCCGCGGTTCACGCCGGAGAGCTGAGCCATGCCGGTCGGGCGCGCATCGGATCCACAGCGGCGCAACCGCCGGGGCGAGTCCCCGGCGGAGCGCCGTGGTGAGCGCGTCCGCCGGGACGGGACCAGGACCTCGGGCCGGAGACCGGGTCGGCAGGCGTCGACCCGGTCCCGCCCGCGGTCCAGCACGGGGGGAGCGTTCAAGCTCTCCTCGACCAGGCGGGCCGCGGGCCTGGCGATGCTGGTCTGCGTGATGGCGCTGAGCGTGTCGGTGCCGCTGCGCACCTACCTGAGCCAACGCGCCGAGCTGGCCCAGCAGGAACAGCAGCAAGCGGAGCTGACCCAGCAGGTCAGGGAGCTGGAACAGCGCAAGGCGGAGCTCTCCGATCCGGCGCAGGTGGAAGCGGAAGCGCGGGCCCGGCTGGGCTACGTGCGCCCAGGCGAGACGCCCTACATCGTGGAGGTGCCGACCGAACCGGCCGCGCCGCCGCCCCCGGTCGCCCCCGCCGAAGACGGCGCGCCGTGGTACGAAGACCTCTGGAATTCGGTGATGGGAAAGGGATCTTGACGGTGAACTTGGGCGTGCCGACGGTCAGCGACGCGGATCGGGAATGCATCCGCCGGCAGCTCGGTCGGCCGCCGCGCGGTCTGCACGCGATCGCGGCGCGGGATGCGGCCGGAGAACCCACGGTGGTCCAGACCTGGCCGCGGCTGGAGGACGGCACCCCCTTCCCGACGCTGTACTACTTGACCGCCCCGCAGCTGGTGGCGCACGCCTCCACCTTCGAGGCGGAGGGCCTGATGCGGGAGATGGCCGAGCGGCTGACCACCGACCCGGACCTTGCGGAGCGCTACCGCCACGCGCACGAGTCGTACCTCGCGGAACGCGACGCGCTCGAATCGCTGGGCACCCAGGTCAGCGCCGGCGGCATGCCGGACCGGGTCAAGTGCCTCCACGTGCACATCGCCCATGCCCTGGCCAAGGGGCCGGGAGTCAACCCGTTCGGGGACGAGGCGATCGACCTGATCGCCGAACGCTGGCCCGAGCACCGTTACCTGCTCAACCGCTGACCCGCCGGGAGGGGCGCAATTTCAATGGAAATCGGACCTCTGATTTCCATTGAAATTGCGGAAGTTGTCCACAGCCATCGGCGTGTCGGAGTGCGACACGCCGATGATCTGCGATTTCCATTGAATTGATCTCAGTAGGGGGTTATGCGAGTCGGCCGTGTTCGAATTGGGTGAGTACGAGTGCGGCTTTGACGATGAGGCCGATTTTGCGGGGGCTGGTGGTGAAGTGTCGTAGGACGCGCCAACGGCCGGTGAGCAGGGCGAATCCACGTTCGCCGAGGGCGCGCAGGCCGCGCAGCAGTTTGTTGTAGGTCTGGTTGTCGACGTCGAGTGGGCGGCCTTTGCTGGTTTTGGGGCGTTTGATCGGGGTGAGGACCCCGGCTCCGGCACCCTGGTAGCCGCCGTCGGCCAGGGTGGGTAGGTTGAGCTGGGAGTAAGCCCAGTACAGGGCGCCGAGGACGTGGTTTTCAGCGGCGGTGATGTCGTGGATGGACCCGGGCTCGACGTCGGAGGCCCACAGCGGGAACCCGTCCGGGTCTGTCAGTGCTTGGATGTTGCCGGCTTGTTCGCGGGTTTTCCCGGAGTACCACAGGTCGATCTCGGCGCCTTTGGCGCTGGTGGTCTTTTCGCCGAGACGGTCGGAGGAGAAGTTTTTGCCGTCCAGGATCAGATAGGCGTCGCCGTTGTCTTTGGCCCGTTGCAGGGCGTCGTGCAGATCCGGGGCCTGCGCGGCCAGTGCCTTGATGCCCTCGTCGACATACCGGTAGCCGGTGGCACGGGCGACACCGTGATCGCGAGCCAGTTTGGTGATGTCGGTATCGTCCCGGAACCACCGCAGGACCAGCACAGCCTGCCAGAACGTGGTCAACGCCCGGCGCCCCTTGCGGGTCCCTTTCCGGCGGCGTTCACCGGCCAACAGCCGGCTGAGGAAGACCACCAGTTCACGGGGAACATCGAGTTTGGCAGAATACGTGACCACGTGGGGCCCTCCCTGGTCGAAGATCCTTTCTTGGTCGAACTTCTTCTACCAGGGACCCCACGTCCCACTCTCCCCGGGCCAGCCCTACCCGATCACACACCCATTCCGGCAGGCCGCCCTCCAGAGACTTCTTACTGAGATCACCTCATTGAAATTGGGCCTTCGATTTCAATGGAAATTGCGTCGGCGGGTCCAGTGCGCGCAACAGGTCCAGCGCGGTGACGTTGCCCGAGCCTTCTCGGATCGAGCTCAGCGGCGCTTCCCGGTACAGCATCATTCCGGATTCCTCGACGTATCCGTTGCCACCCAGGCATTCCAGCGCTTCCGCCACCACCGTGGGGGCCTTCATCGACCCGGTTGCCGTAGCGAGCGGATCGAACCTGGCCAGCGGAGGCGGCTTTCGGCTACCCGGGTGGGTGCTGAATGAGGGCGGCGCGTCGATGAGCGCCATGTTCGGAGGGTAGGCGCTAACCTCACCCGAATAGCTGGGATTCCGGTGATTGCGCCGCCTGTTCGGAGCAACCGGACCGGCCAGCCCATTCGATCACCAGTCGGACGGGTGACGTGCCCGCTCGCCATCCGGCGTTCCTCGAACCGGTGGTGTATCCAAGGAGCCATCTCGGTTTTTCCGGTGATGTTCGTCTGGGGATGGAAGCTAGTGACGGCTCGCAACAAGCGCCGCGGCAAGCACGAGTGGAAATCGGCTCCGCGGCTCGGCGCGGTGGCTCGGCGGAAGGCGCGCAAGTGGGTTGCCGTGACCGCGATGGCTCCGGTGCTGCTGCTGCCGACGACGCTGGCGGCGTCGAGTTCGTTCCTGACCGATCCTCGGCAGCCTGTCGGCGAGGAGCCCGATCCGCGCGAACTCGGCGTGAGCGGGAACCTCCCGCAGGTACCGCTGCTCAGCCCCGAGGTGCTGGCGCGGGCGGCCGACCCGCGGCAACTCGCCACCGGCGCGGGGCCGCAGGTGGAACTGCCGACCGGGTCGCTGGGCATCCCGGGAGAGGTGCTGAACGCCTACGTGCGGGCCGCGAACCAGATGGATCGCGGTGGGCAGGACTGCGGTTTGCACTGGTCGGTGCTGGCCTCGATCGGCCGGATCGAGTCCGGCCACGCTCGCTCCGGCAACGTCGACGTGCTCGGCACGACGGTGCGGGCGATCCTCGGCCCTCGGCTGTCCGGCGACCCGGGCATCGCGGCGATCCCGGACACCGACGCGGGCCGCTACGACGGTGACCCGGTGTGGGACAGGGCGGTCGGGCCCATGCAGTTCATCCCGTCGACCTGGCAGAAGTACGCCGTCGACGGCAACGACGACGGGGTCGCGAGCCCGCACAACATCTACGACGCCAGCGTCGCGGCTGCGCGGTATCTGTGCAGCGGCGGCGACTTGCGCAGTCCGCAGAACCTCGCGGCGGCGGTGTTCCGCTACAACCACTCCGACAGCTACGTGCGGACGGTGCTGATCTGGGCGGCCGCATATGCGCACGGAGTCACGCCGACGCCTTCCGAGCTGGCGCCGGAGGTCGGCGACGTGCTCGAAGGCGAGCGCCTGCCGGACGGCCCGCAGGTGCTGGCAATGGTTCCGCCCGCGCCTCCAGCGCCGACCGGAGCGCCTGCGCCGCAGCCCACCCCGGCCACGCCCGCACCGACCGGCCCGCCGCCCGATGCGACGCCCCGCCCGGCGGAGCCGCCGACGATCGGGGTCCCGCCGCTGGAGATCCCGGAACCGTCCTCGCCGGAACTCACCCCACCGAACCCGACACCGACCGTGCCCCAACCGGGTCTGCCGCCGGGTTCGGTTCAGCCTGCGCCGCCGTCGAGTTCGGGCCAACCGGGCCTGCCACCAAGCTTGGGCCAGCCTGCGCCACCGCAGAGCTCAAGCCAACCAGGTCCACCGCCGATTTCGGATCAGCCTGCGCCACCGCAGAACTCGGCGCAGCCCGGCGTGTCGCCGGATTCTGCCCAGCCCGGCCTGCCGCCGGGTTCGGCGCAGCCTGCACCGCCGCCCAGCTCAGGCCAACCGGATCTACCGCCGGGCTCGACGCAGCCCGGTCCGCCAGCGGGTTCGGCACCGCCAGGGCCGCCGCCGGGTTCAGGCCAGCCGAGCCCGCCGGTTGCTGCGCCTGTGCCGCCCGATGTGGCTCCGACTGGGGCTTCGGTTCCGCCGCCGTCCACGCCCGCGCCGCCGGTGGAGGCGAGGCCGCCGTCCTCGACGCCGGACGAGGCGCCGACGTCCTGCGCCCCGGGAGTGCTCAGCAGCGGGGAGTTCGCCACCTCAGAGCAGTCGCCGGGCACGGTCCTGAAACCGGGGGCGAGCGATCCGCACGCCGCGGTGCCGGGCCAGACCGTCTACGTCGAATCGGGAACGCAAGGCCTGCTCGCGCCCTGCGTCGTCCCGGAGGGATTCTTGCCGATCCGGTGAGTCACGCCGGCCGTGAGCCATTCGGGTAATTCATAGCAACCCGAAAGGCTCACGGTCGGCGTTCTGCTGAAGCCGATCACCTGCTACCACCGCCGGCTGGCGCTGCGCGTCTCGCGTTTCCGGGTCTGCTGGGCGGCTCGTGCCTGGCCGGTAGCGTGAACGGTGGGGGCGCGGTGGGCGCTACCCGACGAACGAGGAGGACGCAGATGTCACGGGTCGCGGCGATCGACTGCGGGACGAATTCGATCCGCCTGCTGGTGGCCGACGTGACCGCGCACGACGACGGTCGGCGCGATCTGCGCGACGTCTACCGCGGCATGCGGATCGTCCGGCTCGGGCAGGGCGTGGACGCCACCGGCCGGCTTGCCGACGAGGCGCTGGAGCGCACCCAGGCGGCGCTGGCGGAGTACGCCGCGATCGCCGTTCGCAAGGGGGTCGAGCGCGTCCGCATGGTGGCGACCTCGGCCACCCGGGACGCGTCCAACCGCGAGGATTTCTTCGCCATGGTGCGGGAAACGTTGGGGGTCGACGCCGAGGTGATCACCGGCGACGAGGAGGCGCGGCTGTCGTTCACCGGCGCGGTCGGCGACCTCGACCCGGAGGACGGGCCGTTCGTCGTCACCGACATCGGCGGCGGCTCCACCGAGCTAGTCGTGGGCACCTGGGACGGTGTGCGCGCCGACATCACCGCCGCGTACTCCGCCGACGTCGGTTGCGTGCGGCTGACGGAGCGCTGCCTGCACAGCGACCCGCCCACCGACGAGGAGGTCCGGGAGGCCGAGAAGGTGGCCCGGCAGATCCTCGACGACGCGTTCGCGGCGGTGGACTGTTCGGGCGCGCGCACCTGGGTCGGGGTGGCCGGCACGGTGACCACCTTGTCCGCAATCGCACAGCGACTGCCCGAATACGATCCGGCGGCAATTCATCTTTCCCATATTTCCCAGATTCGAGTCGAACAGATCAGCGACGATCTTTTTCGTATGACGCATGACGAACGCGCCGCGATCGGCGCCATGCACCCAGGTCGAGTGGACGTGATCGGCGGCGGTGCGCTGGTCGTGAAGGTGTTGGCAGACGAATTGGCGGAGCGCGCTGGCATTTCCGTCATGACTGTCAGTGAGCACGACATCCTGGACGGGATAGCACTGTCTATCAGCTAGTTCTCAGGATGTGGACGCTATATTCCGCCTTTTGGGTGACAAATTTACTAGAACGATTCAGAAGGTGACGGCTTTGTGACAGGGCATTGCTGTGAAAAGGTTCTCACTTATGTTTACGCTCATCTGACGCGGCGGTGAATGATCCGCCGCGCGTGGTGACCCCGGAAATGAACACTTGGGGCACGCGTGGAAGCGGGAGGACCTACATGCGAAAGGGACGCTTGGCCGCAATGGTCGCCGCCCCGCTGGCGGTGGCGATGATCGCCACCGGCTGCGGTGGAGGCGGCAGCGGCTCCGGAGACGACGGCATCGTCACCCTCGACTGGGGCGAGCCGGAGAACCCTCTGGTCCCGGCGAACACCACCGAGGAAAACGGCGGCTTCGTCGTCAATGCCCTGTTCACCGGCCTGGTCGACTACCGGGCCAGTGATCTGAAGGTGGAGAACGCGGTCGCGGACTCGATCGAGTCCACCGACCACCAGAACTACACGATCAAGCTGAAGCCGGGCTGGACGTTCCACGACGGGACCCCGGTCAAGGCCAAGAACTTCGTGGATGCCTGGAACTACAACGCATACGGTCCGAACGGCCTCCAGGGCGCCAGCTTCTTCGAGCAGATCGACGGCTACGACCAGATGCAGTCCGAGGACCCGGACGGCAAGGACGGGCCGCAGCAGGCCCCGCCGCCGGCGGCCAAGGAGCTGTCCGGCCTCAAGGTCGTCGACGACAACACCTTCACCGTCAGGCTGAAGGCGCCGTTTACGATCTTCCCGGTCGTGCTGGGCTACTCCGCCTACATGCCGCTGCCGGACTCGTTCTTCAAGGACCCGAAGGCCTTCGAGGAACACCCGATCGGAAACGGGCCGTTCAAGTTCGAGTCCCGCGTTCCGAACCAGGAGCTGAACGTCACCGCGTACGAGAACTACGCGGGCGCCAACAAGCCGGCCATCAAGGGCGCCAAGTTCAAGGTCTACGAGCAGCTCGACAGCGCCTACCAGGACCTGACCGCGGGCAACCTGGACTTCCTGCGGGCGATCCCGGTCTCCGCGCTGATCGGTGACAAGTGGAAGCAGGACCTCGGCGAGCACGCCCACCAGAAGCCGGGTCTGCTGACCCAGACGCTGGGCTTCCCGCTCTACGACCCGAAGTTCAAGAACCCCTTGCTGCGCAAGGCGATCTCGATGTCCATCGACCGCAAGACGATCACCCAGCAGGTGTTCGCCGGTGGTCGTGACCCGGCGGACGGCTTCGCCACCGCGGCGGTCGACGGCTACCACCCTAACCAGTGCGGTGAGGCCTGCGAGTTCAACCCGGAGAAGGCCAAGCAGTACCTGCAGCAGGCGGGTGGCTTCCAGGGCGTGCTGACCGTCGAGACCAATGGCGACGGCGGCCACAACGAGTGGGTGCAGGCGGTGGCCGCGAGCATCAAGCAGAACCTCGGCATCGAGACGCAGTTCGTCCCGACCCCGACGTTCGGCGAGTTCCGGCAGAAGGCCAACGGATACAAGTTCAGCGGCCTGTTCCGGACCGGTTGGAAGGCCGACTACCCGAACATCGAGACCTTCCTGACCCAGCTGTACCGCACGAACGCGTCGTCGAACGACTACAAGTACAGCAACCCGGCGTTCGACGCGGCCCTCGACAAGGCGAACGCGGCTCCCACCATCGAGGCGGCCACCGCTGCCTACGCCGATGCGGAGAAGCTGCTCGCCGACGACCTGCCGCTGATCCCGCTGTGGACGCAGCCGGTGCAGTACGGCTTCTCGGAGCGGATCGCTGAAGGTGAGGTCAAGGCTTACCGTGAACTTGACCTGACCACGGTGCGCCTGAAGCAGTAAGAACCGAGCCGGAGCCCGGCCCGCCGTGATCCGGCGGGCCGGGCCCTGCATTGGCTGTGATTAGGAGGCCCGAATGGGTCGCTACTTGTTGCGGCGGCTGCTGCAACTGATCCCGGTCTTCATCGGGACAACTCTGATCATCTACTTGCTCGTCTGGGCGATCCCGGGTGACCCGTTCGCGGGAAAGTGCGGCGACCGCGGCTGTCCGCCCGCCTATATCGCCGAGATGCACGAGAAGTACAACCTTGACGATCCGTTGATCGTTCAATACTTCAAGTACCTCGGGAAGCTCCTAACGGGTGATTTCGGGGAGACCTACGCGGGCATCCAGATCAGCACGCTGATCCAGAACGCCTACCCGACCACCATCAAGCTCGCCGTCGTCGCGCTGGTCATCGAGGGCGTCATCGGCCTGGCGGCCGGCATCCTGACCGGCCTGCGCGGCCGCGGATTCCTGGACAACCTGGTCCTGGTGTCCACCCTGTTCCTGATCTCGCTGCCGGTGTTCGTCACCGGTTTCGTGCTGCAGATCACCTTGGGCAGCGAACTCGGCATCATCAAGCCAACGGTCAGCGCGAACCCGTCGATCGGGGAACTGATCGTGCCCGGCTTCGTGCTCGGCTCGCTGTCCATGGCCTACGTGGCGCGGCTGACCAGGACCGCCATGATGGAGAACCGCCACGCGGACTTCGTCCGGACCGCGGTCGCCAAGGGGCTGGAACCCAAGCGCGTGGTCGGCGTGCACCTGCTGCGGAACTCGTTGATCCCGGTGATCACCTTCCTGGGCACCGACCTCGGCACGCTGATGGGTGGCGCGATCGTGACCGAGGGCGTGTTCAACATCCACGGCATCGGAGGCCTGGTCTTCAAGTCGATCCTGACCAAGGAAGGCGCCACGGTGACCGGGATCGTCACCCTGCTGGTGCTGGTTTACCTGCTGATGAACCTGCTCGTGGACATCCTCTACGCGGTTCTCGACCCGAGGATCCGATATGACTGACCAAAGTGTTTCCAGCCTGGTCACCGGCCCGGCCGTGGGACCGGAGGACCCGGTCCCCTCGACTACAGGGGGCAAGTCCCAGAAGCCCCGCGGCCTCTGGGGCGACGCGTGGCTGGAACTGCGGCGCCGCCCGCTGTTCATCGCGGCGTCCCTGATCATCCTGGCGCTGCTGTTCATCACGGCGTTCCCGGGCGTGTTCACGTCGGTAGACCCGTCGTGGACGAACCTCTCCAAGTCCAGGCAGCCGCCTTCCGCCGAGGCCTGGTTCGGCTACGACAACCTCGGACGGGACATCTTCGCCCGCGCGATCTACGGCACCCGCGCATCAATCGCGGTGGGTGTGCTGGCGACGCTGCTGACCGTGCTGTTCGGCGGTGCCGTCGGCATCATCGCCGGCTTCTTCGGCGGTTGGGTGGACAACCTGCTGTCCCGGTTCTCCGAGATCTTCCTGGGCCTGCCGTTCGTGCTGGGTGCGATCGTCATCCTTACCACCTTCAACGCCGAGGTGGCCATTCCCAGCGCGACGCGGATCGTCGCCCAGGTCGTGCTGACGATCGCGGTGCTGTCCTGGCCGATCTCGATGCGCATCATGCGCTCGGCGGCGATCTCGGCGAAGCAGCAGGACTACGTGAAGGCGGCGCGGGCGCTCGGCGCCAGCGCGCCGCGGATCATCCTGCGGCACATGCTGCCGAACTGCCTCGCACCGGTGCTGGTGTACTCGACGATCGCGTTGGGCGGCTTCATCGGTGCCGAGGCGACGCTGTCGTTCCTGGGCATCGGGTTGCGCGACCCGGTCGTGTCGTGGGGCGTGATGATCGCCGAGTCGCGCTTCTACATCCAGGCGGCGCCGCACCTGCTGTTCTTCCCGGCCGGGTTCCTGGTGATCACGGTGCTGGCGTTCGTGATGCTCGGTGACGCCGTGCGCGACGCGCTCGACCCGAAGCAGAGGTAGGAGAAACCGATTTGTCTACTGTGGACAATAAGGCTCCGGCGGAGCGGCTGCTGGAGGTCGAAGACCTGCACGTGGAGTTCCGCACACGGGACGGCGTGGCCAAGGTCCTTAACGGGGTGAGCTACCACGTCGACGCCGGCGAAACCCTCGCCGTGCTCGGCGAATCCGGCTCCGGCAAGAGCGTCACCGCGCAGACCATCATGGGCATCCTCGACATCCCGCCCGGTGCGATCACCGGCGGGGCGATCCGGTACCAGGGCGAGGACCTGCTCACGGCGTCGGACAGCCGTCGCCGGGAGTTGCGCGGCGACTCGATGGCGATGATCTTCCAGGACGCGCTGTCCGCGCTGAACCCGGTCTACACCGTCGGGTTCCAGATCGCCGAGCAGCTGCGGATGCGCCGCGGCATGTCCCGCAAGGCCGCCATGGCCAGGACCGTCGAGCTGCTGGACCAGGTGAAGATCCCGAACGCCAAGCAGCGCGTGAAGGAGTACCCGCACCAGTTCTCCGGCGGCATGCGGCAGCGCGCGATGATCGCGATGTCGCTGGCGCTGGACCCGGAACTGCTAATCGCCGACGAGCCCACCACCGCACTGGACGTCACGGTGCAGGCCCAGATCATGGACCTGCTCGACGAGCTGCGCCGGGAACTCGGCATGGGGCTCATCCTGATCACCCACGACCTGGGCGTGGTCGCCGAGGTCGCGGACCGGATCGTGGTGATGTACGCGGGGCGGATCGTGGAGTCTGCGGACGCCTACTCGCTGTACAAGCAGCCGGGCCACCCGTACACCGAGGGCCTGATGCGGTCGATCCCGCGCCTGGACCTCAAGGGGCAGGAGCTGGAGACCATCAAGGGCCTGCCGCCGAACCTGCTCGCGGTGCCGCCGGGCTGCCCGTTCCACCCGCGCTGCCCGCGCGCCCAGGAACGCTGCCGCCAGGAGGTGCCGACCTACCACCAGTTGGGTCTGGGGCGGGCCAGCGCCTGCCACTTCGCGGAGGAGTTGATGACCCGTGGCTGAGCCGATCCTCCAGGTGCGGGACCTGGTCAAGCACTTCCCGGTCACCCAGGGCGTGCTGTTCAAGCGCACCATCGGCCACGTGCGGGCCGTTGATGGCGTGTCGTTCGACCTCAACCGGGGCGAAACGCTCGGCGTGGTGGGCGAGTCCGGCTGCGGCAAGTCGACCCTGGCGCAGGTGCTGATGCGGCTGGAGAAGCCGACCAGCGGCACCGCCCTGTTCGAGGGCCGCGACATGTTCAAGATGCGCGGCGCCGAGCTGCGCAAGCTGCGCCGCGACCTGCAGATCGTGCTGCAGGACCCGTACACCTCGCTGAACCCGCGGCGCACCGTGGGCGACATCATCGGGGAGCCCTTCGAGATCCACCCCGAGGTGGCGCCGAAGGGCGAGCGGCGGCGGAAGGTGCAGGAACTGCTGGAGGTGGTGGGGCTCAACCCGGAGCACATCCAGCGCTACCCGCATCAGTTCTCCGGCGGACAGCGGCAGCGCATCGGCATCGCGCGGGCGCTGGCGCTGCGGCCGAAGGTGATCATCTGCGACGAGCCGGTGTCCGCGCTAGACGTCTCCATCCAGGCGCAGGTGATGAACCTGCTCGGCGACCTGCAGCACGAGTTCGGGCTGTCGTACGTGTTCATCGCCCACGACCTCGGGGTGGTCCGTCACCTGTCGGACCGGGTGGCGGTGATGTACCTGGGCAAGATCGTGGAGATCGGCTCCGACGAGCAGATCTACGAGCACCCGCAGCACCCGTACACGCAGGCGCTGCTGTCGTCGGTGCCGGTGCCGGACCCGACGCTGCGCGGCAAGCGCGAGATCATCCGGCTGACGGGCGACGTGCCGAGCCCGGCGAACCCGCCGTCGGGCTGCCGCTTCCGCACCCGCTGCTGGAAGGCGCAGGACATCTGCGCGGAGAAGGTCCCGGAGCTGGAAGTCCGCCTGGGCGACCACCCCTCGGCATGCCACTTCGCCGAGGAACGCCCCCGCGTAATCTCCTGACGGGCGATTTTTTCGAGGTGAGGGGCACCCTTGGGCGGTACAGCCACCCAAGGGTCCCCTCACCTCTCACCCGATCCGGTGGTTCAGGCGTCGAGCGCGCCGTCCTTGACGGCCCGCAGGAACGCCTGCCATCGGGCAGGAGTGACGGCTAAGTGCCCGCCATCTCGATCTTTGGTGTCCCGAATCCCGACGGCGTCGAAACCAACACCGACCTCGACGCAGTTGTCGTTGTGGGGGCTATAACTGGACTTCCGCCATCCGACCTCAACGCAGGTGCCTTGCCCCTGCGAGTACGAGGACTTCCGCCAGAGAATCGCTTCATCGCGCTGCATCCGTAGTCTCCAAACGTCATCGCGCGAACTCGTCCGCGACGCGCAGGATGAACTTCTCGGACTCCACCGGGTCCAGCGCAGCCGCCACGAGCTGTTGCCACAGCAGAGTGTATGCGTGTACATCGTCGTGTCTGTCCAGGTAGCGGCCGTCAGTGAAGTCCTCGACGTAGAGGAACTCAAGCGGACCGGCGTTGCCGGGCGACGGTACGCGGAAAAGCTTGAAGTCGTGCGTCGCACGCGGTGCTGTCGCTGCGTCAAAGGGAAGAACCTGAATTTGGACGTTTCGAAGTCGCGCGATCTCGGCCGTGTGGCGGAGCTGATTTTCCATCAGCTCCCGATCACCTACGAGGCGGCGAAGTGACGACTCAGAAAGGACGAAGCTGACCTGCGGCGCTTTCGGCTTGGTCAAGACGGATTGGCGTTCCAGCCGTGCTTCCACCGCATCCTCTGTGGACTGATCGCTGGGTTGCACCTGAGACGTGGTGAACAGCGCGCGGATGTACTGCTCCGTTTGAAGCAAGCCTGGCACGATCTCGGTCTGGTATTGGAAGATCGCAGCGGCGTCTGCTTCGAGATCCACTGCCATGCGGAAGTACTTGGAGTACACGGACCGATAGCCGGACCATCGACCACGATCCTGGCTCCCGCGTGCCAGATCGAGCAGCTCGTCCAGGTCGATGGCGTTCGGTGCGTGCTGCTCGTACGCGTTCGCGAGCTTCTTCAGCACATGCTGCGGCAGCGCGGTGTGGCCGCGTTCGATCCTGCTCATCGTGCTGTTGGTCTTCCCGATGAGCTTGCCCGCGGCATCGAGGTCGAGACCGGTCTGCTCCCGCGCGTGACGCAAGAGATGACCTACGAGCAGTCGCCGGACAGTCGGTGTTGGCATGCCGTAGAGCATCGCATTTGATCTGTGTCCCGCAGCGTAACCCGTTCGCATGGTTCTTGATCGTTTAGCTTGCGCCTCATGAGACGCATCAATCACAGTAAAGTGGGATTGCAACAAGTCGGGAGATGCAATGTTTGAAAAGGCTTCTGTGGACTGGTTTTGGCGGCCTGTGGGGGTTGGGCGGCACGCCTTCGGTGTGACCGCGAAGCGGGCCGAGCCGCATGCGCGCGTGACGTCTTTCTGCGGGGTTGAGGTGGAGGCGTGGCAGGTGCAGCGGTTGCCTCCCGAGGCGGAGTGGATCGACGAGGACACCTGCATGGACTGCTGGCGCCGCATCAGCTCGCGTGGGCCACGGGGTCGTGAGTGCGAGATCCGGTTCTTACCGGTTTTCGCACTCACGACCCCTGACCGGCACAAAAGCAACCCACAGCAATGAGGAGAAATCATGTTCTGGCTTCAGGTGAGCACTCTTGTCCTGGTCAACGTGCTGATCGCGAGCATGCTGCTCGTCCGGCTTCCGCGCGCACAGCACGGCGGTGCCGGTGAGGGTGCTTTGAATGTGTGGCAGCTGATCGAGGACATCGAGGCGGAGCGACAACGGGAAGCCGTGGCTACCGGCCGACACCACCTCGATACCGAGACCCTTGCGCGCTTGCGCATCTGACCGCGAGACCTGGTCCGGCGCATCCCCTCCCTCGCCGGACCTCATGGTGGCCGGGCGCTCCGCCCCCGATCCGGCGCCCGGCCACCCCCCGGGAGGGACCGCTGCGCCCGGCTCCGCTCGTGAGTGCTTTGGGCTGCGACGGCTGCTGCTACGGCAACCCAAAGTGCTCACGGCACCCGGGGGTCATCGGGCCGGGCGGAGGCCCGCGTAGAGGACCGCTAGTTCGTGCGCCGGGCGTTGTTCGGCCACGGCGCGGCGGTACATGGTCAGGGCTCCCACGATCAGCGATCGCAACTCGGCCGTCGTCACGTCGGCGCGGACCGCTCCTGCCTGTTGCGCGCGTTCCAGCAGCGTGCCGATGGCGTTGTTGAAGTCGTTTTCCGGGCAGGCCGTTCTCGGTTGCTGGCCCGTCGATTCCAGGGCGTCGCAGATGTCCTTGTTCAGCGCGGCGTGCTCGATCACCCGCTGGAAGTAGTCGTAGAACGCCCGGCCGGGGTCGTCGGCCGTCGCGTGGTCGCGGGCCTCCTCGACCATCCGTTGGATCCGCTCCACCACGACCGCCTCGAAGAGCGCTTCCTTGGTGGGGAAGTGGCGGTAGACGGTGCCGGGGCCGACGCCGGCCCGGCGGGCGATGTCGTCCAGGGGGACGGCCAGGCCTTCGGCGGCGAACAGCTCCTGGGCCGCGGCCAGGACCCGTTCCCGGTTGCGCTGGGCGTCCGCGCGCAGCCGCTTTCCTGAGGCGTTCTTGGTCGTCACGAGTCGAGCCTACCGCTGCCGTGGACAAGCGGGGCGGACGTTCCGTATATTGCGAAATCGGGGCGCACGTTCCGGTTGTGCCCGTTGATGCGGAGGCAGAAGTGTCCACAGCAGACAAGGTCGTACTGGTCGTCGGAGCCACCGGGCAGCAGGGCGGCGCCACCGCCGCACAGCTGCTCAAGCGGGGCTGGCGGGTTCGGGCATTCACCCGCAGCGCGTCCAGCGCCGCCGCGCGGCGGCTCGCCGACGCCGGTGCGGAACTGGTCGAGGGAGACATGGGCGACCGGGCGACGCTGGAGGACGCGATGCGGGGCGTGTATGGCGCTTTCAGCGTCCAGCCGACCTTCATCACGCCCGAGCTGACTCCCGACCTGACGAACGAGAAGGAGATCGGGTGGGGCAAGAACGTCGCAGACGCGGCGAAGGCCGCCGGGGTGCGGCACCTCGTCTACGCCTCGGCGACCAACGCGGAGCGGCGGATCGGATCCCCGACCCTGGACAACAAGTGGGCGATCGAGGAGCACATCCGCGCGCTGGGCGTACCCGCCACGATGCTGCGGCCGGTGTCGTTCATGGAGAACTACCTCGCGATGATGCCGGGGCAGGCCGCCACGGACGGCGAGCTGGTGAGCGCGGTCCGGGCCGACGTGTCGCAGCCCCTGATCGCGCTGGAGGACATCGGCACGTTCGCCGCGCTGGCCTTCGAGAACCCCGACGAGTACGTCGGTCGGGCGGTGGAGATCGCCGGGGATTCGTTGACGCCGCCGGAGATCGCCGCCGCGCTGTCCCGGGCGACCGGCCGGGAACTCCGCCACGTCGAACTGCCGCTGGAGCCCCTGCGCGAACAGAACCCCGTCCTCTACCGCGCCTACTCCGCGATCAACGAACTGGACCTGTCGGTGGACCTCCCGGCCCTGCGCCGAGTCCACCCGGACCTGATGACCTTCGAAACCTGGCTCGCCAAGAAGTCCTGAACTGATCTTCCGAGGCGAAGGGCGCCCTCGGGCGGCTTGGAGGTGCGCGGACCGGGCGCGCCCAGGAGGGGCGATTTCGCGCGAAATCGCCCCTCGGCACGCGTGGAAAGTGACGATTTCGCGCGAAATCGCCGCGACGCCCCCTGGAGGTGACGCGCCCGATCTGCCGACCAGTTGCTCGCTCAGCGGTGCCCGTCACACGTGCTCACATGGTGAGGATGCGGTCGCTGAAGTTCTCCGCGTACTCGACGACGAGCCCCGGCGGCAGCGCGGCGGCGAGGCGCTTGGCCAGGGTGAGCCCGGTGCGCCGGAAGTTCAGCGCGGCCTCCTCGGAGGGGAACGCCGAGTCGGGCGGGTAGTTCTGGTCAAGGATGCCCTGGTAGTCGTGGTCCCAGCGGGCGATGTCCAGCAGCAGGTCGGCCGGGAGGTCGAGCACGTTCCGGATCTCGTCCGGCAGGTAGTTCGCGGCGACCGCCTCCCCGGGGCCGAAGCCGGGCCCGAAGCGGACCCAGAACGGCCCGGCTCCCCATTCGGCGCCGAGCCGGACGCTGGTCGGACGGTTTCCCGCCGGAGGCCACTGCGAACCGTCCACGCGGGCCAGCGGCTCGGGATGCGCGGAGATCACGTAACCGCTGGCGGCGATGCTGAGCGCGACGGGAATCCGCTTGCCGCCGAATTCGACGACGTAGGTCGGACGGTTGTGGCCGACGACCCGCACCGCCTCGGTTCGGCTGGTCGCGACGTGCATGACCAGCTTGTTGATCAGGTCGCCGCTGACGCCGCACCGCGCGAAGTCCGCGCCGTGGCGGTTCCTGATCAAATCCGCGCCTGATTCAGTCATCTTCCCGTTCTCTGTCCGTCGCGCCGGCCTGGATGATTTCCTTGTAATAGCTTACCCGGACGGTCGGTCCGAGTTCGGCGGCCAGTTTTTCCGCCAGTCGCCTGCCGCGCTCTTCCCAACGAACTTCCGCTTCTTCGCTAGGGAATTCCGCTGAAGCGGGGTCGGCCGGATCCCAGATCTGCTGGAATTCGTCATCCCACTCGTTCAGTTCGGCGACCAGTTCCACGGATACGCCGAACTTCTCCGCCAGGTCTTCGGGTTCGGCGTTGTCCTCGAAGCGATCCCCGCTGGTGGTGACCCAGAGCGGCCCCGTTCGCCATTCCGCCGAGATACGCACCGAGAGCAGGGTTTCCGCTTGGTCCATCGCTAATACCCCCGGTGTTTCGGATCGGTCTCTGATTTGGGATCTTTCTGGGCGCCCTTGAACGGATCATCGGCACCTCTCATGTTGGCTCCGACGATGAATCCATTGCTGCCGACGCTCACCGCGACGTACTGCTTCTGGCCGTTGTGCTCGACCTCGTAAATCGGGCGGCCGGGTTCCTTTCCCTGGGTGTACCCGGTGTACTCGCCTTCCGTGGCCGCTTTGTGAACGAAATCCGGCACTTCTTCCTTCGGGATCCCGGCTTGCTCGAACTGGCTCCCGTGCTCTTCGTAGATGTGCTCCAGTCCGGCCCCGCGCTTGCCGCCCTTGCCCTCTTCGAGGAAGACGATCTTCCCGTTGGGGTCTTTGCCGATCTCCACGACCCGGTCCGCGCTGATCTTGATCCCCTGCGCCTGGGCCTCCTCGATGAGGGCCTGCTTCTGCTGGGCCTTGGGATCGGTCTTCGAGGGGTCGGAGGGATCCGTCGGGTTGGTGGATTGGTCGCCCTGATCGGCCCGGCCCTTGTCGGCGTATTCCTTGGTGGCCCTGATGGCGCTCTTGGCGCCCTTGCCGGCGTCGACGTTGCCGACCTTCGTCGGCTGGTTCTTCTTGCCGCTGTGGGTTCCGCCGGGGCCGTCCGGGGTTTTGGTGCTGTGCAGCCCGAACCAAACGGCGAGGGCGAGGAACGTGAGGAATCGCATCGCGCCCGCCTAATCGTTGAGGAGCTTGTTGAGGTTGGTCAGGCTGGTGATCAGGGCCGTGGTGTAGGTGAAGATGCGCGCGGCCCACTTGACCACCGCGGCGGCGATCTGCGCGGCGACCACCGGGATGGTGACCACGAAGATCGCCTCGACCGCCCACACGATCACCCTGGCCACCAGGTCGGCGATCAGGTCGCGAACGATTTCGCGGGTCTGCTCCACCAAACCGCCCGCGCCCTGGGTGGCTTCCGCCATCGCCGCGGAGATCGCGGCCAGCCCCCCGACGGCCTCCACGTTGTTGCCCATCAGGCGGCGGTAGGCGTCCGCGGCCCCGCCGTGCCAACCGGACACGTCCGCCTCGACGCTCGCGCGCAGGTCCTCGGCCATGGAACCGAGTTCCTGGGCCATGTTGTTCCACGTCGACGCGTGCGACATGACCACGTCCGGCTTGCCGGTCAGCTCGTCCAGCATCTCGCGCAGCGGCTCGAAGTACTCCATGGCCCAGCCCAGGCCGTTGGACAGCAGTGCGCTGAACGGGTCCAGCGCGCTCGCCGCGACCTCGATCGCCAGGCCCGTGCCGGCCAGCAGGTCGTCGACCCAGCCCTCGCTCTTGATCGCATCGACCAGGCCCTCGATGCTTTCGGCCAGCCCGGCGCCGGTCCACGCCTCGCGGGACGACTCGACGGGGGCGACCAGTGACTTGTCGGTCATGGCATGCCCTCGCCTGCGGAGCGGATCAGGTCGGCGTGGTCCTTGTCGAGGGATTCGTAGTAGTCGGCGGTGTCGCGCAGCGCCGCCGCGGCGAGTTCGAGGTTCTCCGCCACGTACGCGATCAGCTCGTCCTGGTCGGCGTGCCGTTCCTCCAGCAAGCCGGAAATCCACCCGCACAGCGGCCCGTACGCCTGGTCGTCCTGCGTGATGTGCGAGCTGGCGGATTTCACCGCGCCGAACCGCGCCTGGATCTCCGACACCTTGCTCGCGTGGGCGCGCAACTGCTCGGCGTCGACGCTGAATCCGTCGCCCATGTCACCACCGCCGCTCGTCGAGGTAGGAGTGCGTCTCGTAGTCCTGGTCGTCAACGCCGGGAGCGGCGGCGCTTTCCGGAGCCGGACCGCTCCGCAGGTGCTGCCCGACGCTGTCCGCGATCGCCCGCGCCGCCGGGGATTGGGTGCCCACCGTGTCCGCGATGATCTCCTGCGAGCGGTCGGCGAGCTTGTTCTTGGCCTCGCCGAGAGTCGCCATGATCGTGCGAGCGACGACCTCCGGGCTCGTCCGCTGCATCCGCTCGGTCAGCCGCAGGTCCACCAACGCGCCGGTCGAGTCGATCGTGACCTCGGTCAGCCCGTTCGGATCGCTCGCGGTGACCCGCACTTCCTGCAGCCGCTCGCTCATCGCTTGGGTGTCGGCGGCCAGCTTGTCGATCCGGTCCTTCCAAGCGGCCAAACGCTCGTGAGCGCTGTCCGGATCGAGGATGTTCCCCTCCATCAGTATTCGGCGAGGGGACCCGCTGCTTTAGCTGCGGGGTGAATCGCCGCTACGTTTCGCAGGTTTCGGGTCCTATTCGCCAGCCTCCTCTCGTTATACGTGTGTCGTTTGTATACTTTTGGTGTGTCTGTGGCTAGGAAGGTTCGCCGGTTTTCCGGTGGTGTGTACGACCTTGAGCTGCACGTGGTGTGGTGCCCGAAGTACCGCCGTCCAGTCCTTGGTGGTCGGGTCGCGGCACGACTGGAAGAACTGATCCGCGTGAAGGCTGAGGAACGGGGGTGGGAGATCGTGGCACTGGAAGTGATGCCGGACCACGTGCACCTGTTCGTCAAGCACGACCCCAAGTCGTCGGCGTCGTATCTAGCGAACCAGTTCAAAGGCTTCACATCCCGTGTGCTGCGGGAAGAGTTCCCGCATTTGCGGTCGCGTCTGCCCACGTTGTGGTCGTCGTCGTATTTCGCGGCGTCGGTGGGTGCGGTGAGCGCCGATACGGTACGTCGGTACATCGACACCCAGTGGGAGCGCATGTGAGACGCGCCTACAAGTTCTTGCTCCGGCCGACCAGCAAGCAACAACAAGCGTTGCGGGAAATGCTGGCCGATCATCGTGCGCTCTACAACGCCGCGTTGCAGGAACGCCGAGACGCCTACCGACATACCTCGCAGACCCGAATCCGCTACGGCGACCAGTCCAGCCAACTCAAAGCGATCCGCGCGTTCGCCCCCGAACGTCAGGGGCGCTGGTCGTTCTCGTCGCAGCAGGCCACCCTGCGGCGCCTGGATAAAGCGTTCGCCGCGTTCTTCCGTCGCGTCAAAGCAGGCCAAGAACCCGGGTATCCCCGGTTCAAAGGTGCTGGCCGATTCGACAGTGTTGAGTTCCCTAAGGACGGTGACGGGTGCCGGTGGGACTCCACGCCGCATGACACCCAAACCCGTGTCCGCCTGCAAGGAATCGGGCACATCCGGGTACACCAGCACCGCCCAGTTCAGGGCCGCGTGAAAACGATCAGCGTCAAACGTGTGGGCGATCGGTGGTTCGTCGTGCTGTCCTGCGACGACGTACCAGCGCAACCGCTGCCCGCCACCGGCCGCATGGTTGGCATCGACATGGGGGTGGCGCACTTCGCTACCACCAGCGACGGGGAACACTTCCCGAACCCTCGTTACGCACGCGAAGCTGCTGATGAACTTGCCGAAGCGCAACGCGAACTGGACCACTTCCCCAAACGTGTTCGTGCCGCGAACCGCAGCAAGAAGCACGGTGCAGCCGCCCACAAGGTCGCTCGGCTGCACGGAAAGACCCGGCGTCAGCGGTTGGATCACCACCACAAGACAGCGCTCGTGCTGGTGCGTGCGCACGACGTGATAGCGGTGGAAGACCTCAACATCGCGGGCATGACCCGCGCACCCAAACCTCAACCCGACCCCGACCAGCCGGGCGCGTGCCAACGCTGTGGTCACACAGCGAACGCGGACGTCGTCGGCTCGGTCAACATCCTTTCCAGGGCCGGGCTGGTCCTCTCCGATACTGCATAGCCAGCACCGGGGGAAACCCGCCACTTCAGTGGTAGGTGGAGTCACGTCCCTCCGATTCGCGTAACGGTACAGTGCCGAGATCGAATCTTAAGCAGCGCAGCGCCCATCTACTAGAGGAGAAACCGAAGAATCGGGCAAACCAACGATGTCGGCGCAAACGCGCTCGGTCGCGATGGCGTTACTGGGCGCTACGGTGCTCTTCGCGAGCGCGGCCGACGCGTCCTCGAACGGCACTTCTTTATCCATTTTGGACAGACGGCTGGATCGGCTGCCCCACGGCGGCGGCGGTCCTTTCAAGACGAAGGGGCCATCTGGGAGCGTATGCGCTCTGACCAGCGGTTTTATGGTTTGTGGATCTTGTCGGGCCGTGTGGAGGCCGTATCAGGCTGCAAGCGGATCGTTGGCCGTGAGTAGGGCCGTGAAGTCGTCGTTCGCGGCCCGTGCCCGGTTGTGGGACGAGGGCAGCATGTGTGTGTAGACGCGGAGCGTGAAGCCCGGGACTTTGTGGCCGAGGTACTCGGCTAGCTCCCGGATGGTGACCCCGCCAGCGAGCATGGTGGAAGCGAAGGTGTGGCGGAGTGCGTGCATGCCGTCAATGCGGGTGCGGTAGTCCAGTCCGGCCGTGGTGAACGCGGGACGCCAGATCTTCGGTAGTTCTTGCTTTCCCATGCCAGCCCCGGGCCAGGGGTCGAAAACCCTGCCGCCTCACGGCACCTACAGCAGATATCAAGCCCACAAGTGTAGATGCGCCCAATGCAGAAGAGAGGAACACGCCAGATACAGGGGGAGACAAGACAACGAAAGTCGCAGATGGAAGTCCCGGCCGGCAAACACGGGACCATCTACGCCTACAACGAATACGGCTGTAGGTGTGAGCAATGCTGCCAGATCCCGCCAAGTGCCTGATACGAAGGGCATCTTTGCCGAGCAAGTCGGCAAAGATGCCCTGCACGCCTCTTCGGATCGGTCAGGCGGAGCGTTCGCCGCTGCCGATGCGGGGGAACGGGTGGATGGAGAACACCACCTCGACCGGGACCTCGAAGTGCTCCGCTATGCGCAGCGCCAGGTGCAGGCTCGGGCTGTACTCGCCGCGCTCCAGGTAGCCGATCGTCTGGTAGTGCACGCCGAGCGCCTCGGAGAGCTGCCGGCGGGAGATCCCGCGTTCGGCCCGCAGCATCGCGATGCGGTTGTAGATCGTCTCGCTCATGGTCCCCTCCGCCGGCGTCACCGCACGCGCTGCATGGCCTTCTCGCGCCGCGCGGCCACGCTCGACCCCGACTCGCGCCGCGCCATCCGGCGCAGCACCACCGGGGCCACCACCAGGCCGACCACGGCCCACAGGCCGAGCACCCCGACAGTCTCCAGGTGCCGCCAGGACTCGCCGATCTCGGCCGCCGCCATCCCGTCCGGCAGCAGCGCCGACCGCATGCCGAGCCCGAGCCAGTACATCGGGAAGACCTGCGCGATCCACTGCAACCACTCCGGGTACCCGGTGATCGGGTAGAAGATCCCGGAGATCGCGATCAGCCCCATCATCGGCAGCATGATCAGGCCCAGACTCCGCGGGTTGGCGAACAGCGAGCCGATGATCGCGCCGATCGGCATCGTCGCGACGAGCCCCAGCACCAGCACCCAAACCAGCGTCAGCCAGGTGTCGACACCGGTGGCCAGGCCGTCGAACAGCACCAGGCCGGGCACCAGCAGGATCACCAGGCTGACCAGCGACATGCACCCGATCAGCGTGATCTTGCCGATCAGGTAGCCGAACATCCCGTCCGGGGTGGCCTTGGCGCGCAGCAGGGTGCCGTCCTCGCGCTCGACCGTCAGCTGTTGCGCGATGGTGATCAGCCCGGAGAACCCGATGCCCATGCCGAGCGCGCCGGGCAGCGTCATCGCGCCCAGCGAGAAACCGGCCACTGTGGACCCGCGCTGGAACGACATCACGACCAGCAGGATCACGGTGGGGAACAGGTAGCCCCACAGGTCCTGCGGGGTGGTCAGGGTCTGGCGGAACTCGATCCAACCGCGCTGCAGGCCGGCGCGTGCGGCGTTGGCCTTCACCGGTTGACCTCCTCGGCGTTGAAGGGCAGCGCGGCGTCGTCACCGTGCCCGGATTCGTGCGCGCGCACCATCGCCATGTAGGTGTCCTCCAGGGTGGCCCGGCGCACCTCCAGTTCGGTGATTTCGTCGCCGTGCTGCGCGAACAGGTCCCGGACGAACTTGGTGGCGTCGGCGGCCGAGTGCACGTAGCGCTGGCCGTCGCGGGTCCACTTGACCTCCGACTCGGCGGCCACCTGCCGGGACAGCTCGTCGGCGGAGCCGTCGGCGACGATCCGGCCGCCGGCCAGGATCAGGATGCGGTCGGCCAGCTTCTCCGCCTCGTCCAGGTCGTGCGTGGTCAGCAGGATGCCGGTGTTGTCGTCGGCGAGCCGGTGCACGAGGTCGTGGAACTCCCGGCGGGCCTGCGGGTCGAAGCCGACCGTGGGCTCGTCCAGGAACAGCAGTTCCGGGCGGCCGACGATGCCGATCGCGACGTCGAGCCGGCGGCGCTGACCGCCGGAGAGCTGCCCGGCCCGCTTGTTCGCGTGCTCGGTCAGGCCGACCGCCGCGATGAGTTCGTCGACGTCCCAGGGCCGGGTGATCTGCGCCGTGGAGTACGGCGAGTAGTAGGTCCCCAGGTGTGTCAGAAGCTCCCGGACGCGCCACTTGCTGTGGTCGCGCCATGACTGCAGCACGACGCCGAGCCGGGCCCGCCAGTTTTCGTCGCCGCGCGCCGGGTCGGTGCCGAGGACTTGGACATCACCGCCGGAGCGCATCCGGAAGCCTTCCAGGACCTCGATCGTCGTGGTCTTGCCCGCCCCGTTCGGCCCCAGCAGCGCCACCACCTCGCCCCGGCGCGTGGTGAAGTCGACGCCCTTGAGGACGTCGGTCGTGCCGTACCGCATCCGCAGGTCGCGGACGTCGAGCGCGGCGTCATCGTCGGGTAACCGCACCGGCGGCAGTGGTGCCGCCGATTCGTTCGCGACTGTCATAACCCCGTTGCCTTCCATAGCAAGGATAGGTCTGCTTGTAGCAGAGATGCTACATGCAGACCGATCAAATGCATCGGACGGAGCGGAGGTTGTGCCCGAGTTTCGGACAATTGGGATGAATCCGAACGGGTGGTTGGGCGGGCTGGATTCGCCGCCGCCGTCGGTGAATCCACGCGGTGTCGCCTTGGGTGGAATCGTTTTCGTATTTTTCGGGTGATGTTCCGGGCTGGTCTCCGGATTTGTTTATGGCGCACGGATTCAATTGATCTTTTGTAATTGATCGAATCTGGCTCGCCGCGCGTCGCGAAAAAGGGTGGAATGTGCCTCGAAAAGGCCTCTTACATCGTGTTGAGTTGGGAAAATGTCGATCCTCGTGCCGTTCACCGATCCGTGGTTGCGATTTTCGAATGCGGTGTCACCGCATGAGGTGAGCCCTGTTGTTCCGAGTTGCCGACCTTTGTGCCGATGGCGATACGGTATTCCGTGCGAGGCTGACGGAGAAGTGTTGGAACCGGTTCGCCTCGTCCGAATTGGTCGGCGCGGAACTCGGCGCCGCAAGTCCCGGTTCTCTTGGAAGGAAGTGCTTTGATGCGTACTGCGAAGCGCGTGCTGACGGTTGCCGCTGTGAGCCTCCCGATGCTGCTCGGAGCGACGGCCGTGGCGATGGCCGACGGCCACCACGATGGCTCCCCGACGCAGGTGCAGAACCAGGACGAAGTCCAGGTGAGCAAGCCGACGAACACGAACGTTTCGCCCTCGACCGTGGTCCAGATCGGCGGTCACAAGCAGGTCGCGAACACCGGCTCGACTCAGACCAACAACGCCGACCAGGACCAGGACGGCGACTGGGACGGCAACGCCCAGGCGCAGCTGGTCAAGGACGACGGGTCCCCGACGCAGGTGCAGAACCAGAACGAGATCCAGGTGAGCAAGCCGACGAACACGAACGTTTCGCCCTCGACGGTCGTCCAGATCGGCGGCAAGGAGCAGATCGCCAACACCGGCTCGAACCAGACCAACAACGCCAACCAGACCCAGGCCGGGGACTGGCAGGACAACACCCAGGCCCAGGTGGTCGGCAAGCACTGATTTCCGCGCCAGCAGGCCCCGCTCCCGTTCGCCAGGAGCGGGGCCTGCTGGTGGTTCCAGCCCACTGCGGCGCCGCAGCACCGTGCGAGACGGCCCTGCGGGCGGCCGCGATCAGCGTCTCGGCGGTGGCCCGGTCCAGCGGCTCGCCGGTGATCAGCCAGTGGTAGGCCAGCGGCCCGAACCGCAGGTCCCGGCTGGTTTCCGCGGTGATCACTCGGTTCGCGAGTAAGTTCCGGCGATCCGCGGAGCTGACCAGCTGACCAGCTGACCAGCTGACCAGCTGATCAGATGTGCGCGAGGGCCGCTGTTCGGGGGATCCGCTACACGCGTTGTGCCACGAACTCCGCCAGGTCGGCGGACTGCTGGATCCGGGACTCCTCGTGGACGTACATCATGTGGCCTGCGGGGTAGTAGCGGACGTCGACGTTCTCCCGCAGCCGCTCCGGAATCGGCAGCTGCGCCAGCACGTGCTCGGCCGCGAAGTACGGGGTCGCGCCGTCGGTGTAGCCGCAGCCGACGTGGATCCGCAGGTGCTGGTTGGCCTGGAACGCCGCACCGAGCTTGTCCACAACGGACACGCTCGCGCCCTCGAACTCCTTGTAGGACCAGGGCTGCACCCGGCTGGACAGCGTCTCGTACGGCAGGTCGCTGGCGTAGTCGAGCTCTTCGCGCAGGTAGTGGTTGATCGCCGCCGCGTAGGCGCCGCGGATGCCGGAGATGCTCGGGTCGTCGCTGAAGTGCTCCCCGGCGGCATCCGGCTCCCAGCCGGTGAACCGGCCGTCCATCCGGCCGACCGTCGCCCGCTGGTCGCGCAGCAACTCGGTGAAGAACCGGATGTGTTCGATGCGCAGGTTGGCGCGGTCGACATATTCCTCGGACAGCCCGGACAACGCGGCGACCCGCCGAACGATGTCCTCGCGCTCGGACGAGCTCAACCGCGCGCCGCGAGCCAGCGCCCACGGGTAGTCCTCGGCGGCGAACTTCTCCGCCTCGTCCAGGACCTCGCGCAGCGGCCGGTCGCCGTGCTTGCCGTGGTAGTGCGCGATCGCCGCGTACGTCGGCAGGAACAGCGAGTACGGCAGGTCGTTACCTTCGGTGAACCGGATCGTGCCCATGTCCAGCACCGAGGAGATCAGCAGCAGGCCGTTCGGGTAGAGCCCGTGCCGCGACTGCAGGTGCTCGGCGAGCGCGGCGGCGCGCAGCGTGCCGTAGGACTCGCCGGCGAGGTACTTCGGCGACATCCAGCGGCCGTTGCGGGTGGTCCACAGCCGGATGACCTCGGCGATCGACTCGATGTCCCGCTGGTAGCCGTGGAAATCGCCCGGCGTGCCGCCCTCGACCGCCCGCGAGTACCCGGTGGACACCGGGTCGATGAACACCAGATCGCTGTGCCGCAGCAGGGTTTCCGGGTTGTCGACCAGTCCGTACGGCGGCGGCGCGAGATCTCCGGCGTCGCCGGAGACGACCCGGCGCGGGCCGAGCAGCCCGAGGTGCAGCCACACGCTGGAGGAGCCCGGGCCGCCGTTGAACGCGAACGTCACCGGTCTGGTGCCGGGTTCGGCGTCGGCCACGTAGGAGGTCAGGAACACCTCGGCCTTGGGCTTGTAGCCCTCGAACTTGCCGTCGGTGTGGACCTCTTCGCGCAACACGATCCGGCCGGTCGTCGCGGTGTAGGCCAGTTCCGCGCCGTCCGCGGTGATCGTGTGGTGGGTGCTGACCAGATCATCGACCGGTTCGGCCGGGGTGGTCGATTCCTTGACCTCGTCGGATTTCTCCTCGCTGGCTGCCATGCCGCCCACATTACGTGCCGTCGAACGGGTTTTCTGCCATTTTTGGGAGGTGCCCGACACGCCCTCCAGGCTGATCGCCGACCCGGTCGGCGACCCCGCCGCCGCAGCCCCGAACGCGAACCGGATCGCCGAACTCGACGAGCTGGTCACCCACTGCACCGCCTGCCCGCGGCTGGTCGAGTGGCGGGAAGAGGTGGCGCGGGTCAAGCGCGCGGCGTTCCGCGACGAGGAGTACTGGGGCCGGCCGGTGCCCGGCTTCGGCCCGCCGGACGCGGAGATCGCGATCGTCGGACTTGCCCCGGCGGCGCACGGCGGGAACCGGACGGGCCGGATCTTCACCGGCGACCGCTCCGGCGATGTGCTGTTCCAGGCGCTCTACGACGTCGGCCTGGCTTCGCAGCCGGCGGCCCGGCACATCGACGACGGTTTGACGTTGCGCCACACCAGGATCACGGCGCCGGTGCACTGCGCCCCGCCAGCCAACAAACCGACGCCGACCGAACGCGACACCTGCCGCCCGTGGCTGGTCCGCGAACTCGACCTGCTGCGCCCGACGCTGCACGCGGTCGTGGTGCTGGGTGCGTTCGGCTGGCAAGCCCTGCTCCCGGTCCTGGCGGACGCGGCCTGGGAAGTCCCCACACCCCGACCGAAGTTCGGCCACAACGCCCACGTAGAGCTCCCGCCGGCGGACGGCGGGAACCCCCTCCACCTCCTCGGCTGCTACCACGTCAGCCAGCAGAACACCTTCACGGGAAAGCTGACCCCGGAGATGTTGCGGGAGGTGTTGGAACAGGCGAAGGGGCTGGCAGGATTGCCACGACAGGCAAAGCGGTATCACTCGTGATACCATGCCTCCATGCCGATGACTCTGCGCCTTTCAGATGGCGAAGCCGAGGCTCTGCGCCGTCGCGCCGAGTATGAGCACCGCTCGATGCAGGATGTCGTGCGGCAGGCCATTCGGGAGTACGTAGAGGGCCACAGCAGAGCCGACCTGCTGGACCGGGTTCTTGACGATGAGCTGCCGCGTTACTCGGAGGCGCTGGAGCGACTCGGTCAGTGATTTACCTGACGCTGGATGAACTGATCCACGTCGCTGAGCGAACGCTGGACGGCAAGGTTGAGGTCCGAGACTACGGGTTGCTTGAGGCGGCGTTGGCGCGGCCACGCGCATCGGTGTTCGGTGGCGATGCGTATACCAGTCTCGAAGCGAAGACTGCGGCGTTGCTGCATTCCCTTGCCCGCAACCATCCTCTTGTCGACGGAAACAAACGACTGGCTTTGGCTGCGATGATTGCCTTTCTCGGTGTAAACGGAAGGCGGCTGACCTTCTCCAACGACGAGGCATATGACTTCATTATCGCTGTGGCCACTGGTGACCTGGATGATGTCTCTGCCATCGGCGACCACATCAGTCATGCGATCGAGGCGCGTTGAGCCTCCATGTTCGCTCCAGCGACTGCCAGAGGGCCGGGCGCCAATAAATACGGAACGTTGAGGCAGCAGAACACCTTCACGGGCAAGCTGGCCCCGGCGATGCTGCGCGGCGTGCTGGAACAGGCGAAGGACCTGGCGGGGATCGGATGAGCCATGACCGGGCTACGCTCGATCAGCGCCGTTACTTTTGGTTGTCCGGTCAGGGCGGCCTCGATTCGGGCGAGGCGTTCGTTGATTTGTGTCAGATCTTCGCCCTTTACCGGGTGCGTTGTCGTGCTCGTCGTAGTACGCGGCCAGCTCTTCGAGTTCTTCGGCCGGTCTGGGGAGATTTTCGGTCTTCTTCTTGGTCTGCATGGTCACACTGCGCCTTCCTCGTGAAGGTCTTCTTCTTGCTGGCGTCATGTCGCGGGCGGGCGATGTGCTCGGCGGACCACTCGCTCTCCTTCACCTGAGGCCCGTGAGTGGTTTTAGGTGCTACAGCACCTCAAACCACTCACGGGGACGAATGGCGCCGTCCCGGCCAGGGGTGGCCGAGGAACTGCTTTCGACCTCGTAGGTCGAAAGCTGCCCGGACCGGAGGGCTGCGCGAAGTCCGCGGACCTCGTCGTGCAGGAGTGCGGTGAACCGTGGCCGAATGCGGTGGTGAGCGAGCCACCCCGCTCTCGGCCTGCTCAGGACAGCGCCGGGAACGGGTGAACACCCTCGGTAGGAGGGCGTAATGGGTCCGGCGTCTACTCGGTGTCGGCGCGGTGCTTCATCGCGCCGATCTTGGTGCCCCACATGTAGAACAAGATGATGAAGACTTCGATCTTCCCGGCGAGGTCGAGCGGCTCGATCTCGCCGGCGACGTCGTCCTCGGTCAGGTCGGCTGGGCTGGTGCTGCGTCGATCGAAGATCGCTTTCGCGATCTGGTGCTGGCGCTTGTTGACCGTCAGCGCGGGCACCAGCACGGTGATGTCGTAGTGATCCGGTAGCGGCTTGGTCACCAGCTCGGCCGGGTAGCCATCGGCCTTCATGATCTGCATCCCGGTGTTGACTAGGAAGACGATCAGCGGCTCGGCCATCCGAAAGTCGTCCATCATCACCATGAGCTCTTTCTCGGTGGCGATGTCGTCGGCAATGCTGACCTGCACGTTGATGTCGGCGTCGATCCGCCGCATCGTGTTCTCGATGTTGGTCAGCACCTGGCCCGGATCCATCATGATCCGGCCGTCCTCAACAAGGCTCGCGCGATGGTGCCCCCGATCCAGGAACTCACGCACCTCCTCCGGGGTATCGGCCGGGATCTGGAAAAGCTGATCGTCCCCACGCGACTGCACCATGCAGCACCGAACCTTTCAGTCAACTACCGATAACGGACAGTGATCTTCAGTATGCCCGGGCGCGAACGATCAGGATCGCTGCCCGCGTGGCGCGGTCATTGCCCGCAGCACTTCCAGTGCCGCGTGGCAGTCCACGAGTGCGCGGTGCCCGCCGCCCAACGCCAGCCACCGATGGGTGCGCAATCGCTGAGTGCGAACCGCCCGAACTGGCCCGGCTTCAGGGCGCGCTCGGCCACGATCGCCTCGAACTCAGCGGTGCTCGCCTTTCGCGAGCTCGAGCGTGGCGGCGCCACCGTCGAGGGCGATGATCCGGAGCGTGGCAGGGGCGCGGACGGTCGCGATGCGTCCATCCGGGGCGACGTCGAGCGCCCAACCGTGGCCGCCATCGACGCGGTCCGGCTGTTGGGCGGCGCTGGACGGGCTGGGGCAGCTCAATCGCGGGGACGGACAGTGCTGGTTACAAACCACTGAACCAGCAGCACTGCCAGATGGACGGCTGCCTCGGCCTCGGCCTTCTCACTCGGACGGTTGTCGTCGTCGGCGTGTCGTTCTGTCTCTCCCTTCAGGAGGCGGTCCAGCATCGAAGCCACAACATCGACCGAGCCCTCACCTTGAGCGACCTGGTCGGACTCCGCGAGCACGAACCGCCATCGCGGGCCATGCTTGATCAACTCGGTCCGCGCCTGGTGAACCGTCGGCTTTTTCCCTTTCTCCTTGCGGTCAGGGAAAACGACGGGCAGCACAGCGGCCTCGACTGCCTTCACTGCGGCGGAGTAGCCAGCGCTGGGATCTGGATGCTGTCCGTAGATCTCCTGCCACGCCTGCGCCGCGAAGCCAAGTTCCGGCCAGCGTCGTCTGCGCACTGGCGTGCCTGCCGCCATGCCTGCGTTGCGGTGGGGTCAACCCGCCGGTACAGGCCGCGGAATTCTCCGTCGACGTACCACGCTGAGCCACAGTCCCGGAGCAGGTCGTTCAGCTCTGCAAGCAGGTTGATCCACTCCCGGTATCGGTCTCGCTCGAACCAGATATCCGTGGGATCGTGGCGTTCTTCCCAAGCCGGGTGCAGGTTGATGATCGCATCGAGGACGGTCAGCCGGTCCAGCATCCTGGTAGATGCGACGCTCTCGTCGCCGCGAAAGAAGCGGGCGATCGCCTCCCCACTGGCGATCCGACGAAATGTGCCCGACGGCTTGGTCGGAACCGCCGCCGGCCACGTCATCCGACATCGATTGGCGACTGAGCGCGCGAGACTTTCCTGCTCTTTAAGCGCGCGGGTGACCCAGCTCTGGAGATGAACATCCAAGTGTGGGGGAACGTCCTCGTAGAGCTCCGGCTCGGGCATCTGTCCGGCGTCGCGCTCCGCGAGCGTCGGATACGGTGCCAGCGGGTCAGAGTGCGATTGCACCTCATCGGTCACGAACAGCACAGTAATGGTTTGTACCGACACTGATCTTCATCCAGAGCGACACCGGCGGCCGTCTTCCAGGAGGTCGGCCGCCTTTTGTGGGGGTCCTTTCCAGTCGGGATTGGGAAGGAGGAGCTCAGCGTGGGCCGCCGCGCTGGCTGCGGCGGCGGGCCTGCTCAACCTGGCGCTGGGCGTACTCGAGGGACGGGTTGGCGTAGCGACGGAAGCTCGCGAGGTCGCGGTGCCGGCTCTTCGCCATGACCACGGGCATCGGCACGCCGTCTTCCAGGGCGTGCGAGATGCCGGAGTGGCGCAGGTCGTGCAGGGTCCAGCCACCGCTGGCAGCCTTGAGCAGCTGCAGGGCCCGGTCGTAGGACAGCCGCTTACGGCCGTCGCCGGCGAGGTTGCCGCGCTCGATCTGCCCGGTGGCTTCGCCCTTGCCACGCCGCTCGGTGAGGAACACCGGCCCGCTGGCGCGGCCGCGGACGAGCCGGGCCAGCAGCCGGGCGGCGCCGACGTCCCACATGATCACCGCCTCGTCACCGCCCTTGCCGACGGTGCGGGCTGATCGGTTGCGCAGGTTCAGGTTCTCGACGTTGAGCTGCAGGAGTTCCTCGGCGCGGGCGTAGGACTCGTAGGCCAGCGCCCACAGCGCGCGCTCGCGCAGCCCGTGGCCGGTATCGGCGAGCAGCGCGTCGATACCGGTGCGCGGCCGGGTCCGGGGCTGGGAGGCGGCGGTGCCCGCCGGATCGATGCCGGCCATCGGGTCGGCATCACCATCGAGCAGGCCCGCGCCCTGGCAGTAGTCGACGAACTTGAGCAGGGCGGCGCGCTTGGCGTTGCGGGTGGCCACCGCGGCGGTGCCCCACCGGTCGGTGAAGGCGGTGCGCAGCCGCAGGGCGCCGTCACCGGTGGCCAGCTCGGCGACCGGCATCGCGGCGGGCAGCACCAAGCCGACGGCGGTGGTGTAGGCGCGCACGGTGTGCGCGCTGGCGTAGCGGTCGCCGGCACGGTTGATCGGAGTGGTGCGCAGGTGGGTCTCGAAGGCCCGCACCGCCTCCCCGACGGTCACGCCCGCGGGCGTCGAGCGGAGTTCGGTCACCGTGCCCACCGGCACCTCCCCGTGCTATCCGAGATAATCCGTCGCCGGATACCTCGGTGGCTGAGGTGTTGGTCCAGCTCGTGATCCAATCTATCAGAGATAATGCCCGATTATCTCGGGAACGAAGTAGCCCGTGGAGTGTCATCGTTCTGGGCCTTGTGGTTCGTCGGACTCGTTCGCCCGCAGCTCGGGCGATGGTGGGAGCGCCTTTGGCTCCGCTCGTTCCTGGCCTCGATCGCGCTGCAGTGATTGTCCGAGTGCCCGCACCGTTTCCGGTGAGCGCACCAACGCGGTTACGAACAGCATCCAGTCCCGCAGGGCCTCGTCGGGCACGGTAGGGGACTGCTCTCGAGTGGCCGGGTCTCCGCCATCGGCCGTTTTCCGGGCAAGGCGTCGGCGATGCCGAACGTGCAGGTACATGCACAGCGAGGCGGCCACGGCCGGAACGGGTAGGAACAGCAGCGCGAGAGCGGACACGACTCACCCCACGTGGGTGTCGCGATCGAACGCGCAACACGTGGCGTGTGTCGGTACAAACGTGCTCTCGCAGGGCGCTCGGTGACTTCCCCGACCCGAGCGACCCCCTGCAGAACGTCCTGCACAGCACATCTCGTTCGATCCGGCCGGGGTGCTGCCCCGTCATGGCCGGCAGGTCCTCACTGAGACGGCCTGCAGGTGCGGTCACGATCAAGAATAGCGAGCCGCCCCGAGCAGTCCACCGGGTCCTGGTGGAGTTTCCAGCCCCAACGCAAACTCACGGAGTCCACAGCACCGGCTGGATCGGGGCGTCCGCGGGAAATACAAGCCCCAGCGCGGGCTGCTCGTCCAGCAGCTTGCAGCAGCGTTTGCAGGTGACCGTCCACGACGTCGGCCGCAGTTCTCCAAGCACGCCGTGCCCGGAGAAGCCCTGCCGGCACCGCGGCGCGGGCAGCTGCAGTCCAGGCAGCCAATCCCGCCAGGTAACGCCGTGCACGACCCTGGAGTTCCCGATGGTCAGGCCGGTGCAGCCGCCGAAAGCCTCGTGAGCCGAGTCGGCGATCCGTTCGGCGTCGTCCCTGGTGTGCGGTTGGGGAAGCGGAGCGGCCATACCCGTGATCATACGTGGCTCAAAATTGCTGGTCACAGAGCTAAACGGGCTGAGATCGCCTGTGCGGTCCGAGTCTGCAAGGGGTACCTGAGGTACGGGATGCGGATTGTTCGGTGTTCTACGACGACGCCTCAGCAGGATCGGCGTTCAATCCACGGGTGACGGCGCCCCAGCGGGTCGGTGCGCGAGCTGGGCCAGGCGATGCGCGCGGACTTCCTCGGAACCATCCAGTGCGCCGACGATCACGCGGGTTGGATGGTCTAGAAGTGTCCTTCGTCATCGCAGGGGATCATCGACGCGAAGTCGTCAACACCCGACACCCGAACCGATTCCGTCGCACTGACCTGGTCGGCAGCGATCTGCGCATGATCACCGGCCGTCACGGTGCGTACGTGGATGGGTACCACCATGGGCGCGAGATGATCGAAAATCATCGCTGTCATGGCGTTGACCGCCACTGCTTCGGTTTCCTGATGGTTTGGTGGAAACCAGGTCATGACCTCGATGTCTAGGTCGGGTCCGCAGTCGTCGCGCTGGCCGTTCAACTTCACGACCCCTGCAACACGGCCATCCGCTCGGGCTACAAAGGTGATCTCCCAAGCCGGGGGAATGAACCCGAGACTGTCATCTTCGGCCATCGCTTTCAGACTCGCCCGGACCTCGCGATGCGTGGAGCCCTTTACCCGGCGGCTGTACGCCACAGGGATCGCCGCACCGGCACGATGGACGAGGACAAGATCAGCAAGCTCGTCAAGCGCCGACTCGTCCAGCTCACTCAGTTCGACGTGACCAGACCGGACCACGGTGTGGGTCATGGGGCACAACTTGGTCAACATGTGATGTCGTACCCTCCCGTAGCAGGGGCATACTTCCAGTCCCCGGACGCGTTTCGTCCCGACACCAGTGTGATTCGGAGCCTAGCTTTCGTACGGTAGGTGCCGTCCTCACACCACGGCACAAACGCCATACGCATACACCCTTGCGTGATCTCATCACCTCGGCATGGTTCCGGGGTCTTCACCGAGCTACCCGTGTCCGTCCAGCGGCCCTTGATGAGGCGTTCAACCTGGACATCTACCCACAGTTCGGTGACGTTTTCACCGCCACTGCAGTAGCCGCGTGCTTTGGCATCGATCGAAGGTGCTTTTCCCTTGCGTTCCTCGCCACGAGATTTGTGGGGGTACTGCGGCTTGAGATCAGAATCAACAATGCACACCGTGTCCATCCCGGCAGGCTTCGGAGCATCGGGCGCTTTGCATTGGCTGCGGGCGCGGTGCTGACGACGGTGGCCACAGTGAAAGCGATCAAGGCGCGCACCCACGCATGATCCCGAACCCCTGTTCGCGCCCGGAATCGCTAATCAGGCACAACCCGCGATGGAGGCGATGGGGGCTGTAAGGGGGTGGCACAGAGGGCCCGGCAGTCTTCGTGGACTGCCGGGCCCTCTGCCTTTGCCGTGAAACGCATTTCACGGGTTCGGTGAATGCCTATTTACCTAGCGGAATTCCGTGAAACCGTGACCGAGCGGGTCTCGACTAGGGCAAGTGCGGTAGCGATGGTGTCGGTGAGGGTGTCGCAGACCGGCACGCCGTAGCGGCGGGCTAGGTGGATCAGGTACCTGTTGCGCTCGGGATTCGGGCACTCCGGCGGGCATCCGAGCACCGCCCGGCCGGTGCTGACGTCATGGCCGAACTCGACGTTGGTGGTGAACCCCGGCAGCGTCTTCAGGTCGCGGGGAATCCAGAACAGGATCGCGGTGGCGGCGGCGCGGGCGTCGTTCTCCCAGGCGAACTGATCGGCGTAGCGCTCGGCGCGCAGGTTGCCCCGGGATTCTGGGGTGAGCACGGTCAACCGGTCCGGTCGGCGCCAGGCGGCCTCGATCAGCTCGACCGCCTTCGGCCGCCAGGACGCGACCTCCCCGTCTTTCGGGGTCGGCCCGGCGAGGAACACGCTCGGCTGCGCCGGGATCGGCTCGCGCGCCCAGACGACGGTGACGCTCATGACCGCGCCCCAGCTGGCGAGGCGACGGCTTGCTGGGCGGCTTGCTGCGGTGTCCACGGCAGCGGCAGGCCGTCGCCGCCGGCGCGGGGAACGACGTGGACGTGCAGATGGAAGACGGATTGCGTCGCCGCCGAGCCGCGGCTGGTGATGACGTTGCACGCCGCCAGCTCGGCGGCCAGTTCCGCTGCGCACGCCATCGTGTGCGCCGACACTGTGGGATCAACACCGACGTCGGCGACATGGGTATGAGGGATGACGAGGACGTGCCCGCTGGTGACCGGGTGCCGGGGCCGGATCGCGATCACGGTGTCCCAGCGGCGCACCACGGTGGCCGGTGCCTGTTCTGCGGCGATGGCACAGAAAACGCAGGAGGCGGTGGACGATATGTCTGCACGTCGCGGGCCGGTGCGAAGCCGCCCTTGGTCCGGGGCACGGTGTGTTTCGTTCATGATGGTGTTCTCCGGTTCTCTGTCTGACGGGAGTTGGAGAGCGGGGCGGGAGTGCTTGGCGGCGCCCGCCCCGCGCGGAAAACTTCAGGGGTTGGTCAGGCGGTTGTGCTTCGGGTGACGTCGGGGGTGTCGGCGGCGAGTTTGGCCCACCGGTCATGGGCGGCCTGGCCTGCTGGTCACACCAGGCCGAGCGCCACTCCGACCACGCCCGCGATCAGCAGCCAGATGGCGAGCTGGACGGCGCGCATCTTCCGCGTGGCGATCCTCGCCAGCCGCGTGACGTGCTCGGCGAGGCGTTCGGCGCGCCGCCGTCGGCCACGCTCGCGAGCACGGCGGCCGCCGACATCCGCGACCACGCGGTGATGCTGGTCCCGCCGTGCCCCAGCCGGGGCAGCAGCGCCGACAACGTCACGACCAGCGCCACACCCACCAGGACGGCCGCGCCGGTCAACCACGGCGACGCATCAGCGGAGGTCTTCACCAGCGCCACGGCGCCGGCCATCGCGAGGCTGTGCACGCCGACCAGGGCCTGCGCCTTGGTGTCCGCGTGCCTGATCATGGCCTGCAGCTGCTCCTGCCACTGCCGCAGCTCGGTCCTGACGTCGACGGCAACCTCATCGGTGCTGGTCATCGCCCCTCCGTCTCGTCGTTGCTCTGCTGCTCGGCGGCGCTGCTGGCGGTGGTGTTGCTGGTCGCGGGGCGGCCGGCGGGCCAGATACGCGTGCCACCGAGGCGGCGGTACCGCAGGCGTACCGCGTCGCCGGAACGCTGGCCGGTCGCCTCGGCCAGCGCCTGCCAGGTCCCGTCACAGTCCATGTACGCCTCGATGAGCTCGCGCTCCATGAGGTCGAGGTTGCGGCGCTCCGAGGGGACGAGGCGCAGCGCGTCGCGGAGGTCCGCGTGGAATTATGCGCGGTACGGAACCGGGCTTCTCAGGCCGCAAAATCGCGTGATCACGGGCGCTGATCGCCAAGCAGGCGGCGCTTTTGAGCATATGAAAAGGCTTCCGCAGCGCTGCGGAAGCCTTTTCATATGCCTCCCCAGCTGCGGAGGCCCTTACCGGAACGCCAGCTCGATCGAGTTTGACGAGCGTCTTTCGTACTACTGAACTCCGCCTGCTCCAGAACTTCCGGCAGGGCTCAGGACTACGAAACGGTCCTTGAGTTGACCTTGCATTCCTTCGGGGCTGTCGCGACTCGCCCCTTCGGTTCACCGACCCTCTCAATCGATTCACCGCACTTTTAGTACACGCCCGTTCGGAGCATAAGTCAATGAATCGAGCCGTCTGAGCTGCGAAAATCGGCGCGTGCTCAGCGGGGACGGAACGGGTTGTCCCGGATGGCTGGTTGTGCGTCGCAGTGACCAGCAGCTGAGCTGCCCTGCCTCGCCCTGAGGCCCCTCGGCTTTCGTGGGTGTCGCCGCTGGCAGCGGCTGTTATCCGTTAGCCGCCTCCACAGCCGCCTCCACAGCCGCCTCCACGTCGGCCCCGGCGACGAGAGCCCCGCCGCTTTCGCCAGCGTCCGGATCGAGACGCCCTCGGCCCGAGCCGAGACCAGCGCCCACACCCGTTCCCGTTCGGCCTGCTCCAGCCGCCACGCCGCCCGTGACACTCGTTGCAGCTCGGCGAGGTCCTCCATGCCTGCGACGCCGGCCAGTTCGTCCGGCGGGTACGGCCCGCCACCGTGACGCTCGACCACCCGCCGGATCGCGGTCACGGTCTCCAGGTCGTGCATTTGCTCGGCTGCGGGTGCCAGCTCGAGAGTCAGACCATCAGGTCAGTCTCCCCACTCGCGTGGGGGTGCAACGGAACGCCTTCAACTGCTCTGGTCGGACAGCCGCGTTATCGACTCCTGACCGGGCGCCTGCTCGATGGTCAGGTCGTAGAGCGCGACAACGGCGCCGATCTCCCGGAAGAAATTGCTCGGGCGTGGGCATCCGGGTTCAAGATTCGGTAGGGTGGCGAAAACCAGCCTCCATGACACCTCGGTGATGTCACCCTGACGTCATCCCCCGCCGCCCATTCCGGGCGCGTACGCAGCGCGTTTGTCCGTGCACAGCGCGTTGATCGTGATCGATGCCATCCGCGACTGGCGTCACATTAAGGGGGGTCGGCGCAGCGCGAATGCGGGCAGTGGTGCGACCATGAGCGCATGGCTGGTAAATCCGATCCCACGCGGATTCTCATCCTCGGCGGCGGTTACGTCGGCATGTACACGGCACTTCAGCTGCAGAAGAAGCTGGGTCGCCGCGAGGCCTCCGTGACGGTCGTCGATCCTCAGCCGCACATGACCTACCAGCCCTTCCTTCCGGAAGCGGCCGCGGGTTCGGTCGAACCCCGCCACGTGGTAGCGCCACTGCGACGAGTGTTGAAGCGGTGCAACGTGATCACCGCCGCTGTCACCGAGATCAAGCACGACGAGAAGGTCGTCACGGTCGAGAACCCGCAGACGGGTGCGGAGACCATCGCCTACGACGTGCTGGTCGTGGCCCTCGGCTCGGTCTCCCGGTTGCTGCCGATCCCCGGCCTCGCCGAAGAGGGCATCTCCCTCAAGACCGTTGGTGAGGCCACCTACCTGCGCAACCACGTGCTGGGCAAGATGGACGCCGCGGCCAACACCGGCGACCCCGAACTGCGCAACCGGCTGCTGACCTTCACCTTCGTCGGCGGCGGCTTCGCGGGCGTCGAGGCGCTGGCGGAGTTGGAGGACATGGCCCGCTACGCCACGCGCTACTACGACAACGTCAAGCCCGACGACATGTCCTGGGCGCTGGTCGAGGCCGCTGGCCGGGTGATGCCCGAGGTCAGCGAGAAGATGGGCGTCTACGTCGTCAAGGCACTCGAAGAGCGCGGCATCAAGGTCTACCTGAACACCTTCCTGAAGTCCGTCGAGGGCGGCCACGCCGTGCTCTCGGACGGCACCGAGTTCGACACCGACACGCTGGTGTGGAACGCGGGCGTGAAGGCCAACCCGGTGCTGAAGAACAGCGATCTGCCGCTGGACGAGCGCGGCCGGGTCAAGGCAACCGCGCACCTGCAGGTCGAGGGTCTGCCCGGCGTGTGGGCGGCCGGTGACTGCGCCGCGGTCCCGGACCTGTCCAAGACCGAGGAGAACCCCGGCGCCACCTGCGCGCCGTCCGCGCAGCACGCGGTGCGGCAGGCCAACCAGCTGGCCAGGAACCTGCTGGCCTCGCTGCGTGGCAAGTCGACCAAGGAGTACTGCCACGCCTACGCTGGCTCGGTCGCCGGCATGGGGCTGTACAAGGGCGTCGCCGACGTCTACGGCTTCAAGGCCAAGGGCTTTATCGCTTGGTTCATGCACCGCTCCTACCACGTGAGCCGGATGCCCACGTTCAACCGCAAGCTGCGGATCATCATCGACTGGACGCTGGCGTTCCTGTTCAAGCGCGAGGTGGTGTCCATGGGTCAGATCCAGAACCCGAGGGCAGCCTTCGAGCGCGCCGCCGCGAGCTGACCGGCCGAGCGCCGGGCATTCGCAGCAACCAGGCCGCGTGCCGCACTGGGCACGCGGCCTTTTTGTTCCCAATGCATGCTCCGTGCGGGCTACATGGGGGCCGACTATCCTTGACAATCCGTAGTGGGAAATCGAAGACTGTGGCAAGGTCTTCACCTGAAAGGATGGGTCAACGGGGGAAGGGGTGAATCCCTTGACGCTGAAGGAGCTAGCCGCCCTGCTGCGCAGCGGTGAGGTCGAGGAAGGACCGCTCGCTGACTTCGCGGTGGACTACCAGGAAGCATCTCGGGTCTTCCGGAAGAAGGACGACTGAGCATGGATGTGGCCGAGGGGCTGCCCTCAGGTCTCGGAAACCCGTCCGGGGCGACCGACCAGCCGTCCCTTCGCCCAACTCCGATGTTGTTGCAGGGCCAGGACTACTTCTTCCGATCGCCCGACACCCCGCTGGACTTCCAGGAGCGGATGTTCCGGGCCGACCTGGTCGCCGACGAGCCGGGCGACCCGGTGCCGTGCGTGCTGGTGCTGGCTCGCGCCGCCGACATGGAGATGAATGAGCTGTCGCTGGCGTTGGCGGACCACGACATCCGCCTCTTGCGCATCGACGCCGACCGCTGCCTCGACCTGCCCCTCACCATCTACACCGACACGCCGCTGATCGAGTTCCAGCGCTGGCTGCTGCGCCCGGTCCTGGTGTGGCGGCGGCACTTCGACATAACCGCCATCCCGGTTGATCCGGCCACGGTGCACGGCGCGTACGTCCGCGAGCAGTGGCAAGCGGTGGCGAACTGGCTGGCCTGCCGCGACGACTGGGAGCAGGTGAACTCGGTGCGCTCCACCGAGCACCTCGACCGGCTGACGCAGCTGCAAGGCGCGTCGGCGGCCGGCCTGCGGGTGCCGCGGACCGCGGTGACCACCATGCCCGGGCGCAGCCGCCCGGGCGGCGGCCGGTGCATCGTCAAGACGGCCGGCCACCACCTGCTCGAACCCAAACCGGGTGCGTTGCGCGGCCTATTCCCGCAGCCGTTGGACATCCGGCGCACGGGCGAAGCGCGCGAACCGGCACCGGTGCTCGTCCAGCAGTACCTGGACGCGGACCGGGAGCTGCGCGTGTTCGTCATCGGCGACCAGGCGATCGGCTTCCGGGTGCGGAAGCTCGACCCGGCGCAGCTGTGGGTCGACCCGGATTCGGTCGCGGTGGAGCGCGTCGAGGTGCCCGAGGACCTGCTCCAGCGACTGCTGGCGCTGTGTCGCCAGTGGCGGCTCGACGTCGCGGCCTTCGACTTACTCGGGGTCGGCGACGAGTGGGTGTTCCTCGAGGTGAACGTCAACTGCGACTGGCGCTGGTTCGAACACCGGGCCGACTGCGCGGACGTCTCGACCGCTGTGCACGACTGGGTGCGAGGTCGCTTCGCGGACCTGTCGGCCGCGACGAGCGGGCGGGGGAGCTGGTGAGGGGGCCAACAGGACAACACGTTCGGCGGTTCCTGGGAACCGAGCGAGCCGCGGCTGCGTCGTAACTAGTGCGGCGCGCGTGCGCGCGGCCGAAGGCCCCCGTAGCCCAATTGGCAGAGGCAGACGACTTAAAATCGTCCAAGTGTCGGTTCGAACCCGACCGGGGGCACGTACAGCATCTACACAAGCCCCGCCTGCTCGCTGAGCAGGCGTTTCCTGTGTAGATGGCGTCGTTTCGTTGATCCATTCTGCCGCGTGGGCGATCTGGGGTAGGTCGTCGGCAGGGAGTTGATCGTGATGGTTACCTCGTCGCTGTCGTCATGCAGACGGACGGCGAGCAGGGTGACCTCGAACAGCCGTCTAAGCAGCGCCTCGGGCGCGTGGGACAGGTTGAGCGCCAGGTAGGCAGTGTGTCGAGTAGCGCGGCGTCGTCGGCGCTGGGCCTGCCTGGTTCGGCTTCATCGGCGGCGTCCAGCTCGGCCACGGTGGCAAGTGTGGCCCTCTTCTGGGCCTCCAGTTCGTTGTAGGTACCGCGCAGGCCCGTGGTGAAGGGGTCGTCGGGGTCGCTGTCCTGGGCTCGCCGCAGGATCGAGTTTTGTCGGCGGGCGATGTCGGCGAGCACCCGCTGGAGGCGTTCGCGTTCGGCTTGGCGTTGTCGGGTGGCGCGGTCGTCGATGCCGTCGAGGTCGGCGGCTAGGAGGGTGCGCCTGATCGCGCGGGGTGGAGGCGATTACCAGCGGCGGACGCGCGGTGCCGACCGCGGGCCGGAGTGCTTGCCGCAGCGCCCATTCCCGCTTCGCCGAGTGAACCGAGAACAGCAGGATGCCGAAGGAATCGGTCGGGAACGCGCCGTAGTCGGCGATCTTGCGCGTGACCTTCGACAGCGCCTCGGTGCCCTTGTCGTATTCGAGGAAGAACCGCACCCACTGACCGTGTTCGGCCCAGCAGCCGTATCCGTCCGGATGCAGCTTCACCGTGCTGTTCCAGAAGAACCCGGTGCACCGCTGCTCCGACCACCATTGCCTCAACCCACATACGTCCCCGTCGTTGATGGTGGGGCGGGGTCAAACGGTCGTAGCCTCATTATGTCAGGACTGGGGCACGAACACTCCCGATTCCTCAGCCGTATGACCAGGAATATTGTTCGAGCTTCGATCCACTGACGAGCTTCACTTGATGTCGAGCTCGACAGCGCTACGTCGGCGGAAAACGTGGCACGGCGCACAAAAGAGGACCTGGTGGTTGGACCATTCGAGTGAGATCGTCCGCTTAGAGCGAGGTAGACGTTCGACTCGCCCACGGTGGGAAGACGGCTGGATACCCTTGGCCACCGAAGATCAAGCATAACGACGTATGGGGGAAGTGCGTGTCTGGGGCGCTGGAGTTCGACGCCAGCCTGTTCGGGCCACTCTGGTACGGCGCTGGACTCGCCCGCCAGGAAGGCGGCGAAGAACGACTGGTTCCGCCACCACGGCTGCTCCAGTACTTCCCCGATCTTGGCGAGCCCGATGATCCGACCGCCGAATGGGAGAAAGCCCAGAGCAAGGCTCGATCACGAGGATGGATCAACCGGGCCGGCGAGGCGGTTCCGTGGGTTGCCGACACGATGCAGCTGCTGGCGCATGCCTCGACCGAGGCCGACACGAGGTTCGCGCCCAAGCGCGGCAAACACATCCGCGGACTGGTGTCGATCACAGGCGATCGCGCCATCCGGACGCGAGTAGAAGGCCGCAAGGTCTGCATTGATCCTGTGTGGTCGACCTCGGTATACAGCGCCTTGGTCGGTCTGTGGCCGGAGATCACTCCCGTAACTGGCTCAGCCGTGAGCATCCGGCTCGAAGACGCCGAGGCCGCCAGCAAAGCAGCAGCCGAGCACCAAGGCCAGGAGCAGGTCAGGGCGACGATTCGTGAGCTACGCGCCCGCAAGGTGCGCAGCGACGATGCTCATGAGTACGCCCGCATGGTCTCTGGAGAGCGCGTCCATGACGGGGAATTCTCGGTCGCAGTTCGTGATAGCTGGGGCAAACTGCGGACTCCCGGCAGTGTCGTGCTGCTCACCGGGACCAGCCAGGGCTCGTACCTGCAGTACCTGCGCGGCGAGTTTCTCGTGACCGCACCAGCCGACCCACCACTGGTGGCGCGCACGCTTTCCGAGCTCACCCAGAAACTACGGCGATGACGCGGCTAGGCAGCGACGATCACCGACGGACTTCGCCACTGAGCCACAAGAGAGGGGAGCCATGACAGCACCGAACGATCCGATGGCACAGGCCCAAATTGCCCAGGCTGTTGCCCTGAACTCCGTGACAGGGATGTTCCAGATTCCCCTGATCATGGCCTCCGGCACCGGCGCAGCGGCAAGCGGCTTCGAAGTGGCACCTGAAGAGCTCAACGCCGTCAAAGCAGATCTCGATGCCGCGCACGAAGAGCTCAAGCTCGCACGCGAAGACGCGAACGCCTTCCGAGACATCCTGCCTCCGGGGGATGACGAAGTCAGTGTCGATACGACCAACAAGATCATTGATCACCTGACATCAGGTCCTGGCTCCGCACTGCAAACCGTTGACGACATGGCCCGCTGGGTGAAGGACTTCCGCGACAAGATCGAGGCCGCACAACGCGAGTACGAGCGTATCGACCAAGAAAACGAGATTCAGAAGTCATGAAACGAACCAAGACTGGTCTGGTCATCCTCATTACCGCTGCATTCGCGGCTGCCGGCTGCACTTCTGGAGGTCTGTCGCAAGACGAGCCCGGTACTGCGTCCCCTCCGCCGCCGCCTTCTGACCCGGCCATGCCAGCGGTCTCGAACCCGAAGAACCTCGACGCAGTCGCAGATCCGTGCCAGCTCCTCACCAGCGAGCAGTTGAACCAACTGGGCACAGGAGGCGAACCAAGCCACCGCCCTTCGCCCTGGGGACAAGACACATGTACCTGGGATAACCGCGTGCTTCGCGTGAAGCTCAGCCCGTCGACGACGATGGATCACGGGTTGAAGAGCGCGTTGCGTAGCGTCCGTAAGGAAGCTCCGGACGAACAGGTCGACGGATATCCCATGGTGACAACGCAGCCGTTGAGCACCAGCTGCGGCATCTACATCTCCGCAACGTCACAGGACACCTTTGTCGTTGACGTCGACGCGACAGAAAGCCATCGACCTGAGCACCGGGACACGTGTGCCGTGGCGAAACAGGTGGCGAGCATGGTGCTGTCGAATCTTCCAGCCAAAAACTGAGGGGGTAAGACTGTGTGGCCGTTCAGCCAACCGAAGAAGATCGAAGGACAGGCGCAGGCGGCGTTCGATCACCCGAAGATCCACCGGGAACTCAATGGCGGCGTGGGGGTTTCGCCGCTGTCGATTGCGGCGGGCAACTTGTCCGGCCAGTTCACGGCGCGGCTGCGGCGCGTTGACGAGCTTGTTCAAGGAGCGATCGGCCGGTGCAACAAGTCGTGGACCGGCAGTGCGTCGGAGGCGATGACGCAGGAGTCCTCGCCGTTCCGGAATGTTGTGCAGCAGTCCGAAGAGCTCTCGGCAGCGCTGGCCAAAGGCGTGGAAGACCAAGGCGGGCACTTCAGTCGCACGAAGAACACGATGCCGGCACCCCACAACGTGCCGCCGCTGGATCTGAGTTTCAGCGACCTGGCACCGACCAACCTCGGGATGAAGCTGGCAGGTCAGGAGATTCACGAGTCCAAGCACAACGAGGCTGAGCAGAAGGCGCGCGAGGACTACACCGCGTACCGGACGTCGTCCAACAGCACCGTGCAGTCACTACAGCCGTACCCGGCTGTGCCCGCATCCGTAGCCGATGTCGGCGTCGCCGAAACACAGCGACCGAACTCGGTCGACCCGAGCACCAACTATTCGGGCACCAGCTCATCCACAGCGGTCTCTGGGGCGAGAACACCGCGCAGCGACAGCACGGCGCCCATCCCATCCGGCAATGAGCCCGGGGCCGTCCAGCCCGAACGGCCAAGTGCGCCAGCTGAATCCGGCTCGGCCTGGGCAAATCCCGCATCCCCAACGCCGGGGACCGTCCAGCCGCCGAGCGCGGGGACCAACGTGCCGCCGGCCGGAGGCATCGGGGTCGGCATGGTTCCTGGAACCGGAGGTACGCCGGGCTCCGGGACTGGTCGTGGCATCGGCCGCGGTGGCTCTGGTGTTGGCACCCGTGGTGGCCCCGGTGTTGGTGGCGGACGTGGCGCTCTTGGTCTGAGCGGTCCCTCCACTTCCGGAGGCCCAGGCACTAGTGCTGCTGGTGCTCGTAGTGGGGCAGGTGCGCTCGGTGGCGCAGCAGGGCCTGGCCAGCGCGGGCGGAGCGAAGACGACCAGGAGCACGAGCGCAAGTACGTCAAGAACACCGACGAACACTTCGTGTTCGAACCCGAGATCGACGCTGCCACCGGTCAGGTCATTGCGCCAGCAGTACTCGGCGACGAACGTCCAGATACTTCGCCGGACAAGGACGAGTAGCGGCTCGATCCGAGCTCAAGTTGACAGACAGGGGGAGGACGTTGGACTTCGAAGCGCTGCATCAGGCAGCTGACGCTCTCGAACGCCAAGCGCACGTCATTCGCGCGGCGCGGGAGGAGCACGATCACATGATGTTCCGAGCGTCGTCGGAGGCCGGCCAGGTGACGGCGACGTGCCGTGGCAACGGCACGGTCACCGGCGTTGCCATCAAGGATGGCGCGCTTAACGGAAGTCGCCCCGAAACGATCGCTGCCGAGGTCAAGGAAGCGATCCTGAACGCCCGCGCCCAGGCATCGGCGAGTGCGATGGAAGCGTTCCGCGCTGTCGCCCCGGAACTGGCAGGAGAGTGACCATGTCGTCGATGGACGAAATCGAGCTCGTGCTCGAAGAGATCGAGCAGAAGCTGACCGTAGCCAAAGAACGCGGCCAGAGCCTCGTTTCGGAGCGCATCACTGAAGCTCTCGACGGAGATCTGGGGGCTATCGTGGTCAACGGCTATGGGCAGCTGGTCGACATCACGCTGGAACGAGCCAACCTTCGCTACACCAACGAAAGCGCTCTTGGCCAGCAGATCGTCCAAACTCTCCAGCGCGCCGAGGAACGTGCTACGGCCGTCCAGCAACAAGCACAGAATTCCTGGCGGTGACCCATGTCTGGTTTCGAAGTCGTCATCGAAGCACTCCACAAAAACGTCCGTTTCCTCCACCAAGCCGAAGACAGCTGGGCAGCTGCGCTCGGGAAGATCGACGGGAAGCTTCTCGGCCCCGACGACCTTGGTCTGCTCGGCAAGCAGAACGGCGTGATCCAGGACTGCAACGACGCATCAGCGAAGCTGGCGGAAGGTCTCAAACGAGGCGTGGAGAACCTTCAGAAGGCCGCAGACTCGCTGAAGGCCGTTGCCGAAGACCGGGTCAGGCGCGAAGAAGAGATCACCGCGCAGCTTAAGAAGACCCAGTGATTTCCTGGAGCTGACTAACAAATGACGTCAACGACATTCGGGGTCGCACCGTTCCCCGACGAAGCAGCCGCAAAGATCAACGAGTACGCGGTAAAGACGGGCCAAGCCATGATTGCCGCGCTAGTGCACGAGGTTCGAGACTGGCTCGGGCATCCCGAAGTGGTTATCGACTTAGCGAAGAGCTGGTCACCCGGTGCCAAGGCTGAGCTCGTCAAGGCCGATGACACGATTCTCGAAGCCCGCACCTCCATCACGGCGAACTGGAGTGGGGCGGCCGCTGACGCCTACCTGGCTTACCTGGACCACGTCTCGAAGGTCATGCAGGACACCTCCGACCTGTTCGATCAGCTCGGACAGAAACTCCTTGACGTTCGCGACCAGATCACCAATGCCTACAAGGAAGCCATCCTCCTCATCGGCAATACAGGCGCTGAAATCATCAGCATGACAGGCGGCGTCATCGCGTCCATCAAGGAATCCTGGTTCGGAGTAGCGGATGCGGTTCTCCAGGCACTCGCGAACTTCATGCGGCAACTCACTTCGACGGCCTCGCAAGTGACCCAGATCATGACGAACTTCCAGCGCAATGCTGTTGAGATCGCACAAGCCGCAGCTGGCCTCAAGATTCCCGAAACACTCCCGACTGCTGCCGCAGAGTCAACCGATTGGAAGGTCAGAGCAAAGTGAGCAGTGGCGTGAAAAAGTACTCTGCGCAGTTCGGGCGTATGGCTGCGGTCGGCGTGCTCGGCATCGCTGCAGTCAGCTGTGGCAATAACGCAGGTCTTGATCCCGAGTACGATCGCTTCAAAGCGATGCCGGACATGTGCAGCCTGCTCTCTGAGCAGATCGTGACCGACACCCTCGGTGGCCAACCCGAGGTCAAACCGTCGGGCGGCGGCCAAGTCGGATCTTGCGCATGGTCCTACACCAACAACGAGTTGACCCCCGACGGCTCCTACCACCGGATCATCTCACTGAACGGCAGCCTATTCCGGGGCGATGGCAGCACCTCGGGTGCCGACAAAGCCTTTCACGAGCTCGAACGCATCCAACGAGACTCGCCTACGAAGCTGGAGCAAAGCCCAGGGATCGGTGAGCGGGCGATCAAGGGACAGACCCGAAAAACCGTCGATTACATCATTGTGATCGGCAACCTCAACCTGCAGCTGAGCTACGAGAATGTGGATCTTCGGGCAGAGAACCAAACCGCGCCTCCCCCGCAAACCAACCAACAGGCTCAGGCCCTGGCCAGCGAGATCGCTAAGAAAGTCTCTGGATCCTGAACAAAGTCGCCAACATGAGCTATGTGGCTCGTTAGCCTTCTGCCTCGATAGCCCCGTCGAGTTCCGCGTAGGCGCACCACGCGCACTTGGGCAACGAGCTGTCCTGTGTCGGCGCGTCGGATGGGATACCGAGCAGTCCGCAGAGTGCCATGATTGTCGATGTCTCGGAATCGCCCTGGTCAACCAGGACGAGGTGGTTTTGCAGCGCGTAGGCGGTCCAGCGGCAGAGCTTTCGCTCGGCTCGGTCTTCTCCATTAATGCCCATTGGCTTCTCCTAAGGGTGGTGGCCAGGTGCGTCGGGAGTGTCGGAAGTAGCGCGCACCTGGCCACCGGTCTCGGCGCTTACCCAAGGACGTCGTTGTGCCGGGGCAGGGAGAAGCGCCAAGTTCATGGTTATCGGTAGCCGAGCTCATAGAGGCTTCGGCAGTGGGAACACAGGTCCAGGTCTGGCGAGGGTTCGCCGATGAGGTGACGGCTGAGTTCTCCGCAGAGAGCAACCACCACCGGCTCGCCACCCAGCACGCAGGTCAACGGATTCCGCTCGGGAACGAAGTGCCAGGTCGGCATGCCGCGCAGCTCCATGGCGTACACGGTGACCGTTTCTGGCGTGACGACGGCGGCCATCAGGCGTCCCAGTTCCGCGAGGTCTCGTCCACCAGAGCCTGCAGACATTCGGGGCAGCGTTCGTCGATTCCGTTGCTGCGTGGGGTCTTTCCGTAGGGCGTGGCGAACGGCGCCTTGACCTTCTTTTCGCATAGGACCTGCACGACATCCCCTTGAATCCAGGCGCCGGGACGGGACGTCGTCGCATGCCGCACTTTCCCCGCCGGCGGCACAATCCAGAGGGCGTACGTCTGGGTCAGCATCCCGTCTCCTCACGTCGGATTTGGCGGCGTCGACTTGCCGACCGTGCTCGGTGGTCGGCCCACCAGCTGGCCATGGCCGCGCTGCAGGCCAGCGACCACACAGCTACGGCGGCCCCGATCAGCACCAACATTCCGCTGTACCTTCCACGCTTTTCCTGTCGTGACCTGCCCTGCCGCCTTGACCTGTGAGAGAGCGGCAGGGCAGGCGCCAGAAGTATCTCCACGACATCAACTGGCGACATCAAGTTATCTCAGTTGATGTCGTGAGGACATCGTCCGACAGGGGGAACATGTAGGCACGACATCGACCAGCAGGCAGACTTGTCGCGTCAGTGATCATGTGGAGGTGCGGATGGCGAACACACCAAGCCCGACAATCCGGCGTAGGCAGCTCGGGAAGGCGCTTCGGCGCGAGCGGGAGAATCGCAAGATCACGCTGAAAGGCGCCGCTGACTGGCTGGACACCACCACGTCGAACCTCAGCAAGATCGAGCTCGGCAAACAGGCGATCAAGCCAAGCCATGTGCGCTTGCTGATGCAGCTGTTCGATATCGGCGCGCCTGAAGCCGACACCTACATCCGGCTTGCGCGAGAGTCGAACGAACGTGGCTGGTGGGCCAGCTACAGCGACACGATCCCGGAGTGGTTCGAAACCTTCCTCGGCCTTGAGGCAGACGCAGAGGAGCTGCGCACCTACACGCCCGAGCTGATCGACGGGCTGCTGCAGACCCCGCGTTACGCACAGGCCATCGTTCGGACGTACTGGCCGCAAATCTCCGACGATGAACTCCAGCGGTCCGCGGACCTGCGTCAAGCGCGTCAGCAGCAGCTTCGGACACCGAATCCGCCGGTCCTGAAGGTCGTTCTCAACGAAGCGGTACTGCGCCGGCAGGTCGGCGAGGCCGAGGTATGGAAGGAACAGCTGGAATACCTCGTGGCTGCCGGCGAACGCGACAACGTCACGCTCCGGCTATTGCCGTTCTCCGCTGGCCCGCATCCGGGGATGACTGCGCCGTTCACGCTGTTCAAGTTCCCCGAGGGCTACGACATGGACGCCGTCTACATCGAGAACGAGCGAGGCGCCCTCTGGCTGGAACGTCCCGCGGACCGGGCGCGGTACATCGACGTCTTCGACCGCATCTGCAGCCTCGCGTTGTCTCCGGAAGAGACCTCCCAGCTCATCGCTAACCTGGCGCATGACCTGTGAGAGACACACGCTAGGAGCACGACGTGGAGGAGTTAACGCGCGCTACATGGCGCGTCTCGTCCCGCAGCGGCGGACAAGGCCAGTGCGTTGAGGTTGCCCTGACAAGCAACATCGTAGGAGTCCGGGACACCAAGAACCGCGACGGCGGCACGCTCATCGTCGCGCCCGAGATCTGGACAGGCTTCGTCACAAAGATCAAGCATGGCGAGCTGGACCACTGAAAATCCGATGGCCCCCAGCTGCCGCTGGGGGCCATCGGTTACGTTGTGTGAGCAGCGAAACCTCCGTTTTCCTCCCAGCTCTGCTCTGTTGCCATCAGGGAACGACGGGGGAAGTTGATGTCCCGTCTTCGAGGCCGCACCCGCCGACAAGAACGCCGGCTCGCCGATTTCCGGCCCTCGACCCCGCGGCTACGCATCGTGAGACACACTTAGATCATGCCGACCACGATCACTGATCTCCTCGATGGCCTCCGCACTACGTCGTTGGATGAGCGGGACAAGGGGGACAAGTTCGAGCGGTTGATCGCGGCGTATCTGAGAACAGACCAGCAGTGGACGGAGAAGTTCTCCGACGTCTGGCTGTGGTCGGAGTGGCCGGGCCGCGACAACAAGCCGGACACGGGTATCGACCTGGTCGCCAAGCATCGGGAAACCGGCGACTATGCGGCGATCCAGTGCAAGTTCTACGACTCGGACACCACGATCGCCAAGGGCGACATCGACTCGTTCGTGGCGACGTCGAGCAAGGCCGAGTTCTCCGCGCGCTACATCATCGACACGGCGAAGGGCTGGACGAAGAACGCGAGCGACACCCTCGACGGGCTGTCGGTGCCGGTGCAGCGCATCGACATCAGTTACCTGAATGACGCCAATATCGACTGGTCGCAGTTCTCGTGGTCCACGCCGGAGGTCGTCGTCGCCACGGGCAAGAAGGAGTTGCGGCCGCATCAGCGCAAGGCGCTCGACGCGGTCCGCGACGGGTTCACCGAGCGGGACCGGGGCAAGCTAGTCATGGCCTGCGGCACCGGCAAGACCTACACCTCATTGAAGATCGCCGAAGACCTGGTCGGCGCGGGCGGCAGCGTGCTCCTCCTCGTGCCCTCGATCCAACTGTTGTCGCAGACGTTGCGGGAGTGGACCGCCAACACCGAGGTCGGGATCCGCCCGTTCGCGGTCTGCTCTGACGTGCGGGTAGGCCGCAAGACCGCCGACGACGACTCAGGCATGACGACCGTCGATCTTCCCGAGCCCGCGACCACCGACGCGACGGTGCTGGCAACACGGATGCACGTGGGCTCGACGATCGGCAAGCGAATGACGGTCGTGTTCGCGACGTATCAGTCGATCGACGTCGTCGCGAAGGCCCAGCAACTTGGGGCACCGGATTTCGATCTGGTGATTTGCGATGAGGCCCACCGCACGACGGGTGTCACCCTTGCCCGGCAGGACGAGTCGGCGTTCGTCCGCGTGCACGACGGTGACTTCTTAAAGGCTCGTCGGCGGCTGTACATGACGGCCACGCCGAAGGTGTTCGGCGAGGAGGTCAAGCGAAAGGCCGACGACGCCGAGGCCGTGCTGGCCGACATGGGTGACGAGAACACCTACGGCCCGGAGTTCCACCAGCTCGGATTCGGTGAGGCGGTCGAGGAGAACCTGCTGACCGACTACAAGGTGCTGGTTCTCGCGGTCGACGAGAAGCACATTTCGGAGAACTTCCAGAACGCGATGGCTCAGTCCGGCCAGATCAACCTGGATGAGGCCGCCAAGCTGATTGGCTGCTGGAACGGCTTGGCCAAGCACTTCGGCAGCGACGAGCAGGTCACCGACCGGACCCCGATGCACACCGCGGTCGCGTTCGCGCGCGACATCAAGGCATCCGAACGCGCGACCAGTGGTTTCCCGATCCTGGTCGACCGATTGCTCGAAGACGAGGACCCCGACGCCGAGGGCCGCAACATGCTGCGGATCGAGTCCCGGCATGTCGACGGCAAGATGGGCATCCACGAGCGCAACGAGAAACTCGCCTGGCTCAAGAAGGAACCCGAGCCGAACCTGTGCCGGATCCTCACCAACGCCAAGTGCCTCTCCGAAGGTGTCGACGTCCCGTCGCTGGACGCGGTGCTGTTCCTGACCCCGCGTTCCTCACAGGTCGATGTCGTCCAGTCCGTTGGCCGCGTGATGCGCAAAGCCCCTGGCAAGGAGCTCGGCTACATCATCCTGCCGATCGTCGTGCCCTCCGGCGTCGCGCCCGAGGAAGCGCTACGGGACAACGAGCGCTACACGGTCGTCTGGCAGGTGCTGCAGGCGCTGCGGTCGCACGACGACCGGTTCCACGCCATGATCAACTCGATCGAGCTGAACAAGACCAGGCCCGACAAGCTGATCATCGACGACGGAACCCCCGGCCGGGAACGCGAACCCGGCGAAGGCACACCGGGCGAGGACAGCCCGCAGCTCGAACTGGCTCTCGACTTCGAGGCATTCCGCGACGCGATGTTCGCCCGGATCGTGCAGAAAGTCGGCGAACGTAAGTACTGGGAGTCCTGGGCCAAGGACGTCGCCGAGATCGCCCAGACCCACATCACCCGCATCAACGGACTACTGACCGACAAGTCCTCGCCGCAGGCCCGCGAGTTCGACGAGTTCCTGACCGGCCTGCGCAGGAACCTCAACGACTCGATCACCGAGGTCCAGGCGGTGGAGATGCTGGCGCAGCACCTCATCACGCGCCCGATCTTCGAGGCCTTGTTCACCGGCTACGACTTCGCCGCCACCAACCCGGTCGCGCAGTCGATGGAGAAGATGCTCGCCGTCCTCGACGAGACGAGCTTGGACGCCGAGAACACCGCGCTGGAGGGCTTCTACAAGTCCGTGCGCCGCCGCGTCGAAGGCGTCACAGATGCCGAAGGCAAACAGCGGATCATCGTCGAGCTCTACGACAAGTTCTTCGCCACCGCCTTCAAGAAGACTGTCGACAAGCTCGGCATCGTCTACACCCCCGTCGAGATCGTCGACTTCATCCTCCGCTCCGCCGACGAAGTCCTCCGCGCCGAGTTCGCACAGGGTCTCACCGATGAGGGCGTGCACATCCTCGACGGATTTACCGGCACCGGAACGTTCATCGTCCGACTGCTCCAGTCCGGGCTGATCACGCCACACGACTTGGCTCGCAAGTACACCGAGGAACTCCACGCTAACGAGATCCTGTTGCTGGCCTACTACATCGCCGCCGTCAACATAGAAACCACCTACGCCGACCTCACCGGCGACCCGCAGGGCTTCCCCGGGCTCATCCTCACCGATACGTTCCAGTCCTGGGAGCCCGACGACGTCCCTGACCTCGGCATCTTTGTCGAGAACAACGAACGTCTCGAACACCTCAAGTCCCTACCTATCACTGTCATTGTCGGCAACCCGCCCTACTCGGCTTGGCAGGATTCCGCGAACGATGACAACGCCAACGAAAAGTACCCGAGCCTTGACGAAGAGATTCGCCGCACGTATGTCGAGCGTTCGAGCGCGACACTGAAGAATTCTCTATACGACTCTTATATCCGCGCTATTAAGTGGGCGACCTTGCGAATCAAGGACCGTGGCGTGATCGCGTACGTCACGAATGGTGGATTCCTTGACTCGAACGCATTCGAGGGCATGAGAAAGACGCTCATTGAGGAGTTCTCTTCCATATACGTCTACAATCTTCGCGGTAACCAGCGCACCGTTGGCGAGCAGTCTCGCAAAGAAGGCGGCAAGATCTTCGGCGGCGGCAGCCGAGCGACGGTTGCGATCACGCTCCTTGTCAAGGATCCCATGAAGACTGGTCGAGCGGTGATCCACTACACCGATGTAGGCGACTACCTCACCCGCGCTCAAAAACTAGCTAAAGTTGCTAACATGAAGAGCATACTTGGTCTTGAATCGCGGTCGATCGCGCCGAACGAGCATGGTGATTGGATTAACCAGCGGCGCGGCGACTTCGATTCATTCTTTGCTATTAACGATGCCGACGAGTCAGTGTTCTCCTCCGGTGGAGCAGGTATCAAGTCGAACCGCGACGCCTGGATCTTCAACTTCGGAAAGGTAGCTTTGACTGCCGCAATGGCTCGAGCCGTTGAAACCTACACAGACGCGCTATGCGGTGAACGATCCAACGACGAGAAACGGATAAAGTGGTCGTCAGGGCTGGAAGCCCGCCTCGCGAGACGAACTCCAATGAGCTTCCGAAGTGAATTGGTCCGGTCGTGCACGTATCGGCCTTTCCAGAGGCTGTGGACGTACGCTGATGAGCGTTGGATCGACAGGCCAGGCGCACTTCGCCAGATTTTCCCAAACGGCGCCGCGAACATAGGGATCGTGATTCCCATGCCTGGCTCGATGGCGCCGCCATTCATGGCTGTCGCGCTGCGCGACGCAGTGGATTCAGGTATGGCAGGGCTCGGCGCTGTCCGGATCCTCAGTCGATACCGCTACGAGCAGGTTGAGGATTCAGGAATGCTCGACTTCGGCGACGGCGAGGCAATAGACGGCTACCGCCGGATTGACAACATCACCGATGGGGCTCAGAAGCGATTCCAGGCGATCTACCCCGGCGAAAAGGTGACGAAGGACGACATCTTCTTCTACGTCTACGGGCTGCTGCACTCGCCGGAGTATCGCGAGACCTACGCGGCCGATCTGAAGAAGTCCTTGCCGCGTATACCATTCGTCCGTGACTTCGTCGGATACGTGGAGGCGGGCCGGAAGCTCAGCGAGCTGCACATCGGCTACGAGTCGGTGGAGCCGTACCCGCTCGATGGACTCGACGTCGGGCCGACAGGCGATCCGTACGAATTCTTCGCGGTCGGTAGCAAGAAGATGAAGTGGGGCAAGCCCACGCCGGAGCAGAAGGCCGCCGGTGAGAAGCAGGATAAGAGCACGCTGTACTACAACGACCGGATCACCCTGCGAGGCATCCCGGACGAGGCACACCGCTACATGCTCGGCAGCCGCTCGGCAATCGAGTGGATCATCGACCGCTACTACATCAAGACCGACAAGGCGTCCGGCATCGTCAACGACCCCAATGACTGGTCCCGAGAGGTAAGCAACCCGCGCTACATCCTCGATCTGGTGGCACGCGTGGTCACGGTGTCGGTCGAGACGATGAAGATCGTCGACGCTCTGCCTCCGCTCGAGGTGATCGAACCCGGCGCGACGAAGGCGTGACGATCGACGAACTCACACAGAAGTGATCCAGGTCGCAATTATTGCCAGGTGATGGCTTCTCCGAAGGTCACTGGTCGCATAGTGGGCGATCACGTTTCGTCGCGGGGGTCTTCTCGGATTGGGGCGCTGAGTGGTTGCGGAGGACTCGGAGCGGGCGGAGATCATCCGGTTCTGGCGTGCCGTGGAGCGTTCAGCCCGCAGTCGGTGAAAGCGGTCAGCCGGGAACGCCGGGTATTCAAGGTCAAGCCGGGACAGCCGCTGCCGTGGGAACCTGATCATGAGCTGTGTCGTATACGACTGCGCCCTGACCAGGCATGGCGGCACGTGGTCTACGTGGGCGTGTACCCCATGGAGTCGGTGTTCGAGGTGCTGTCGCGGGTGTTCACCCCGGATGCGGACAGCTTCGACGAACGTCCCAACGGGGAGAGCGCGCTCGCGGCGTTCGTGGTCTCAGGCGAGGGGCGTCCGTTGATCGGCTCTGAAGTGCTGTCCAGTTGTGCATGGGCGACGGACCGCGTGCTGCATCCCGGTCCCGGAACGCCGGGATGGTTGTCGGGACCGAGTTCAGCGCCGACTTCGAAGACCTCATGGCAGCCGACGAAGACGACGAATGGGCAAAACGGCTCCGTCGCCGCGGCCACGAAGTCGGACGGCCGATCTTCACCGACGAACTGGAGAAATGCCGGGATCTCGCGGCCGAGCTCAACGGGGTCGAGACGGCGCTGCAGCCGGTGGAGATCAGGGTTCAAAGCCAGGCGGTAACCAAGCGCAAGGCGTACGGCGTCGACGGGCACGATTTCCTGAGCAGCTTCATCGTCGACGACCTGGCGAAAGTGGCGGAACGAGCCGAAACCGGCGCCATCGGCGGCGCACTCGAGAAATACTTGCGACCGGACGCCGCGCTGGATACCTCGCGCCGCGTCGACGTGCAGAAGAACCTAGACACAGTCCAGCGGGCCACGGCACCGGATCAGGTACCACTCGGCCGATGGCCGGAAAAAGTCCAAGTACCCGTTGGCGCGAGGAATTGTCAATACCTGTGGATCAAGATTGTTTAGGCGGCGGTGGGTGGGGCGTGGTCGTCGGGGCGTTCGACGAGTTTGCCGCCCTCGAAGCGTGCTCCGGCGCGTACCAGGGCGACGAGTTCGGGTGCGTTGACCGCGCGCCAGCGGGCCTGGGCTGACTCGATCAGTTTGAACGCCATCGCCAGGCCAGCCGCCCGCGAGCCCGGCCCTTTGGTGATCTTGGTCCGGTGACGCACCGTCGCGAACGTCGATTCGATGGGATTTGTCGTGCGCAAATGCACCCAATGCTGCGCGGGAAAGTCATAGAAGGCCAGCAGCTCGTCGACATCGTCGGTGATCTTGGCGACGGCTTTGGGGAACTTCGCCCCGTAGGCAGCCTCGAACGCCTTCACCGCGTCCAGGGCGTGCCGGCGGTCCTCGGCGTTCCAGATCTCCGCCAGGGCCTTCTTCGCCCCGGGATGCGCCGATTTCGGCAACGCGGCAAGCACGTTGCCGATCTTGTGAAACCAGCAGCGCTGCTCCCGGGTGCCGGGGAAGACCTCGCGCAGCGCGCCCCAGAACCCCAGCGCTCCGTCGCCGACGGCCAGCACCGGCGCGCGCATCCCGCGGCGTTTGCAGTCACGCAGCAGATCGGCCCAGGACTCGGTGGACTCGCGGTAGCCGTCGGCCAGCGCGACGAGTTCTTTCCGGCCGTCAGCACGCACGCCGATCATGACCAGCAGGCAGAGTTTGTGTTCTTCCAAGCGGATGTTGATGTGGATTCCGTCCGCCCACAAATACACGTAGTCCACTTCGGACAGATTGCGTTCGGTGAACACGCGGTGTTCGGTCTTCCACTGCTCGGTCAGTTTCGTGATCACTGCGGCGGATAAGCCCTTGCTGCTGCCGAGGAACTGCCCGAGTGCGGGCACGAAGTCCCCGCTGGACAGGCCGTGCAGGTACAGCAGCGGCAGCACTTCGGTGATCTTCGGGGTCTTGCGCGCCCACGGTGGCAGGATCGCGGAGGAAAACCGCATCCGCTCGCCGGTGGCCGGGTCGGTTCGCTTGTCGTTGACCCGTGGCGCGGTGACCTCCACGGCGCCAGCGCTGGTGAGGACTTCGCGGGGCTGGTGAGAGCCGTTGCGGACCACCAGCCGGTGGCCACGCTCGTCGCGGGCCTCGGCGAACTGCGCGAGGTAGGCGTCTACCTCGGCCTGTAACGCCTCGGCCAGCATCCGGCGGGCACCCTCGCGCACGATCTCGTCGATCAACGACGCGGAATCCGTGGAAGGGCGGTCATCACGGGAGTCGGGGTCAGGGGCTACGCTGAGCATCGGGTCGTACCTTCCCGACCGACGCGCCAACGTCGGCCATGCTTGGAACCTTCATCCGATCACTGGGAAGGTACGCCCCTTCCCAGCCGATCCACAGGTCTCCAGCATTCCCTGCGCCACGAGGTGCAGTGTCGTATCGCCCGCGCAGCGGGCAGAGATTGGAGGTATATCTCTGGATCTGATGCCTAACCTTGATCCGAAAGGAAAGACGGGGACAGTAGCATGGCAGAAAACCGGCGGTCATGCCCAGGCGTATGGGATGACGCGCCGAGGGATCCGCGCGATACGGTGAAAGCTAGACTGCCTGAATCCCAATCTCCAGAAGGTGCAATTGGAACACCCGTTGGAAAGACGCCTGAAACCAACGCCGCCCCCTACAGCAGGATGAGGAATGGCCTGTCGTAATCCTCTGGGGCACGGGGCGATGCCGGATAACGGTATTCAAGGAGATGAGTGGGGCACCTAAGTCGCGCTAGAACGTATGGCACTGACAAACGTGGGATCGCCTAAGGGACGCGAGTCCTATGGTGACAGAGGAGCCGTAGTAGTCGCAGGAGTAACGACCTGCCAGGGAGGGCGGGGAAGGCCCGTCCACAGGGCGAAGGGTTCCAGGTGATCGGACATCAACAACACCGAAAGGCATGCGTAATGCAAACCGCCGCAACGGTGCTGGACGTCCTCCACGATCGTGGCAGGAGAGGTCTGCCGTGCGATGAACTGTATCGCCAGATGTTCAACAAGGAACTGTACTTGCTGGCCTACGGGAACATCTACGCCAACCAGGGCGCGATGACATCCGGGGCCACGGACGAGACCGTGGACGGCATGTCCGGGGAGAAAATCGACGCCATCATCGAGGCGATGCGCCACGAGCGCTATCGATTCGCTCCCGCCCGACGGGTTTTCATCCCGAAGAAGAACGGGAAGTTGCGCCCGTTGGGACTGCCGACATGGTCGGACAAACTCGTTGGCGAAGTGGTGCGTCTCCTGCTGGAAGCCTACTACGAGCCGACGTTCTCCGACCGCTCACACGGATTCCGCCGGAAACGGGGATGCCACACCGCGCTACGCGAAGTGGAACACACCTGGACCGGCACCGTGTGGTTCATCGAGGGCGACATCGCTGACTGTTTCGGCAGTTTGGATCACGAAATAATGATCAAGATCCTTGCGGAGAAGCTCCACGATAACCGGTTTCTCCGGCTTGTTCGTAACATGCTCAAAGCCGGGTACCTTGAAGACTGGGAACACCACGACAACCTAAGCGGAGTTCCGCAAGGTGGTGTGGCATCTCCCGTCCTCTCGAATATCTACCTGAACAAACTGGACGAGTTCGTCGAGAAAATCCTTATCCCGCAGTACACCCGAGGACAACGCCGACGGCGCAACCCTGAATACTCGCGGGTAAAGCTCCAACGGCAAGAGGCGCGCACGCGCGGCGACCGTGACACAACGCGGGAACTGACCAAGCAACTGCGCACCTTACCCTCGGGTGATCCTCTGGACCCCGGATACCGGCGGCTACGGTATTGCCGCTACGCCGACGACCACATCCTGGGGTTCATCGGACCGAAGGCCGAAGCCGAGGCCATCAAAGACGAGCTGGCCAGGTTCCTGCGCGACGACCTCGCGTTGGACCTCAACGCCGACAAGACGCTCATCACCCATGCCCGCACCCACGCGGCACGATTCCTCGGCTACGAGATCACCGTCCAGCACTCCGACAGCAAGCTCACCAACGGCCGACGATCGGCCAACGGAGCGATCGCGCTGCGCGTGCCCCGCGATGTGATCAAGGCCCACTGCGCCCCCTACCGGCGCCACGGCAAACCCTGGCACCGCCCGGCCATGCAGAACCTGCACGACTACGACATCGTGCGAACCTATGCGGCCGAATATCGGGGAGTAGTCAACTACTACCTTCTTGCCCTCGACGTCTGGCGACTCCACACGCTGCACTGGAACGCGCAGACGTCCATGCTGAAGACCCTGGCGGCCAAGCACAAGTCCACGGTCATGAAGATGGCGGCCCGGCACCGGGCCAAGATCGTGACACCATATGGGCTACGCACGTGCTTCGAAGCTCGGCTTCACCGTGACGGCAAGCAAGACCTGGTAGCACGGTTCGGCGGGATACCGCTCACACGGAACAAAAGCGCGGTCATCGTCGACCGTGCCCCAGCCCGGGTTCCCTACCCGCGCAAGGAGATCGTCAACCGGCTCGTGCGGAGCAGGTGCGAGCTGTGTGAGACTACTGGCCCCGTGGTGGTTCACCACGTCGCCAAACTCGCCCGGCTCGGCCAACCCGGACCCGACCAACCAGCATGGGCGGCGATCATGGCAACCAAACGACGGAAGACCCTCGTAGTCTGCCAACTCTGCCATGACGCCATCCACGCCACTCCTAGCCCGACCGCGGCATAGTCACTGGAGAGCCACGTGCATCGAAAGATGCCCGCGTGGTTCGGAGGGAGGCTGCACGAAAAGGACCAGGCTCACCGCGAACCCGGCACCTCACGTGCAGCCCACCCTGTTCCAGCTCGCAGTCGGCTCGGCTCTGAGCATGCAGGGCCACGCGGCGCTTTTCGGGGTCAACGGCTCACCGGGAACCGGGAAGACCACGATGTTGCGCGATCTCATCGCTGCACTCGTGGTGCAGCGCGCCTGCCGCCTCGCTGACCTGACGCGTCCCGAGGACGCTTTCACCGACCAGAAGTACACGTGGAAGACCGGTGACTGGACTCGGGTGGTCCACGAGTGGATACCGGAACTGACCGGGTTCGAGATCGCGGTGGTCTCGTCGAACAACGGCGCCGTCGAGAACGTGACCCACGAGATTCCCGCTGCCGACTCCATCGACGACGCCTGGCGCGAGGCCGTCGCGGAGCTGGACTACTTCCCGTCCATCGCCTCGGCACTGCTGACCGTCGACGAGGAGGACAACGACGTCGAGGACGACGAGCCGGCCTCGCCCGAACAGGCGTGGGCGTTGATCGCGGCGCGTCTGGGCAACAAGCGCAACCGCAGCAGCTTCGTGGACGCGGTGCCGTGCATGCGACACTCCCAGGTCGGCGGCACGTCAGCGTCGCCGGAGAACGGCACCGCGAACTTGTGGCTCTGGGGACAGGAGTACTGGACCGTCCGACATGGGGCCGCACCCTGATTTCCAGGTCTGGAAAGACTGGTGTGATGCTAAGGGACTGCCGGGGAACAAGACGTAACATCCCGGGTTTTTGAAATATATTGTGGTATGGGCGATTTTGTGGTGACCGAGGCGGAGCTTGCGGCGAAGTTCTCGGTGGTGCTGCCGCATCTGGATGAGCGGCAGCGTCGGTTGGTGTTGGGGGCCGAGGCGCGGATGCTGGGCCACGGTGGTGGCAGGGTGGTGGCGCGGGCAGCGGGTGTGCGTGAAGCGACGGTGTCTCGCGGGGTGACCGAGCTGGAATCGGGTGCGCCGCCGGTGGGTCGGGTCCGCCGGCCCGGTGGTGGCCGTAAGCGGGTGGCCGAGATCGATCCCGGGCTGGTCCCGGCGTTGTTGGCGCTGGTCGAACCCGACGAGCGTGGTGATCCGGAGTCGCCGTTGCGGTGGACGACGCGCTCGACCCGTAACCTCGCCGCGGCGTTGTGCGACCAGGGTCACCAAGTCTCCGCCGATGTGGTGGCCGACCTGCTGCGCGAGCAGGGGTTCAGTTTGCAGGCGAATGCGAAAACCCTGGAGGGCAAACAGAACCCGGATCGCGATGCTCAGTTCCGGTACATCAACGACCAGGTCAAAACTCATCAGGACGCCGGTGAACCGGTGGTCAGCGTCGATACCAAGAAAAAGGAACTCATCGGTCAGTTCGCCAACGCCGGGCGCGAATGGTGCCGCAAGGGTGACCCGGTACAGGTCAACACCCATGATTTCCCCAGTTCGGCGGTGGGCAAGGCGATTCCGTACGGGATCTATGACCCCACCAGCAACGCCGGGTGGGTCAACGTCGGCACCGACCACGACACCGCCACGTTCGCCGTGGCATCGCTGCGCCGCTGGTGGGTCAGCAGCGGCGTAACCGCCTACCCCGAGGCGACGCACCTGCTGATCACCGCCGATGCAGGCGGATCCAACAGCTACCGCACCCGCGCCTGGAAAACCGAGCTCGCCGCGCTCGCCGCCGAGATCGGCCTGCAGATCACCGTCTGTCATTTCCCGCCAGGCACCAGCAAATGGAACGCCATCGAGCACCGCTTGTTCTCCCATATCTCCACCAACTGGCGCGGACGTCCCTTGATCAGCCACGACGTCATCATCAACACGATCGCCGCGACCACCACCCGCACCGGGCTGAGCGTGGCAGCGCACCTCGATACCGGCACTTACCCGACCGGCGTCACCGTCAGCGACGAACAACTCGCCGCCGTGCCGATCACCCGTCATGACTGGCACGGCGAATGGAACTACACCATCAGCCCCGAACCCCTCACCTCCACGCCAGAATCGGGCACCAGCGACACCACCACCACCTCGACCGGGCGGCAACGCGACGACCTTCTCTGGCTCCACGCCCCCGAACTGACCGGCCTCCCACCCGGCCGACTCGACCAGCTCGTCACCGCGCTCACCCCCAAAGACCAAGCCGGCCGCCGTGCCCGGGCAAACGGCCGCCACCCCGCCACCTCCCTCGCCGACCGGATCGCCATCACCCTGCAGAAACAACGCTTTTCCACACCCCTGACCGTCCTCGCCGAACTCATCGGAATCAGCCCAGCCGCCATAGCCAAAGCCATCAAACGCACCCACGCGCTCCTCGACGACACCGACCACCTGCCCGAACCGACAGCAACCACCCTCACCACCGCCGCAGACATACACGAATTCATCTCCGGTGCAACCGGATTCACCCGCGAACGCTGAAGATTGCGTGTTAATAATCTCCAGTCCCTTAGAGATCGCGGCACAGCATTACCTGGAAGGGATCGTCGCCAAGCACCTGACCTCACGCTACGCACCCTACCAACGCTGCCCTTGCCGAAAACCGCATCCGTTGCAGGTCATGCTGCGCAGTGCTACTCGTGGCTCATCTCGCTGTCTGGTCGGCTCGAACCGGAGTTGGTCCGAGCCGACCAGAAGGATTTGTCAGGTGTTCGTCCGGTGAGTGTGCTGGGTGATCACGGTGGCGACGCTGACCGGAAGAGTATCGGTCGGGATGGCCCAGGTGTGGGCGTCGTGTTCGCTCAGCCGCACCTCGTTGTCGTGGGTGACGGTGACGGACCAGGCGTGCTGACGGGTTCGTTTGCCGCTGCCGGAGGTGTAGTCGAAGGCACCGAGGTAGCCGGTGATGGCTTTGATGGTAAGTCCGGTTTCCTCGAGAACTTCGCGGTGCAGGGCGGTGGTGAGGTCTTCGCCAGGTTCGGTTTTGCCGGAGGGAAGTTCCCAGGTGCCGCCGCGGAAGTCGTTGCGCGGTCGCTGTAGGAGGAGGATCTGTCCGTTGTGGTCGATGACGGCACCGACGACTTGCTGCTGGATGCCGTCAGCGATGTCTTGGCGGGTGAGGTCATTGACGTCGGGCAGGCTCATGCCGGGTGGGCCTCCTTGAGGTCGCGGTAGTTGCTGATCACTTTCGCGAACGCCTGAAGGTAGAGGTCTGCGAGGTCGTCATTGTCGTGGGGGACAGGAAGTTTAAGGGTGTGGCGGTGGAGGTGTTCGGCGCGGGGGAACTGACCGGGGCGGTAACGCGGCCATCCTTTTTTCTGCGGCAGGGTGTAGAAGACGGCTACCTTGCGCCCTATCGGCTCAGGAGAGTCGTGCTCAGCCCGGATGCGGACGGGTGGGAACCGGATCCGGGGCAGCTTGACCGCTTCGGCAGGGCGATTCCGGAGGGCCGGTACAGTACAAGGGATTTCGAACGTATCGTCCGGCTTCTCGCCAGGACGGGCTTGGCGGCGAGGCACATTACCCGACTGCTCCAGCGAGATCCGACTGCGCGAATTTGTATCTTGACGTAGCGCAGGAGCGCAGAACTACAAATTTGGTTGAGTTTCAGCGAGCTTCCCGACATCGCCGAGCAGCGCCGCATCGCTACGCGCCTGGATAAGATCGATTCGGTTCGAGGTCTTGCAAATAGGATTTCTGTCCTGTCGGAGGCTCTCCTCCCCGCCGCTCGCAACGAGGTCTTCAGCTCGATGCGGTGATGCTGCGCCACTGGTCGCCCGAAACGACTACGTGGTCCAGGAAGCGAAGCCCCACTTCGGCGGCGGCGCGCCGGATCCGGTCGGTCACGGCGATGTCTTCCCGGCTCGGTTCCGGTGATCCGCTGGGGTGGTTGTGGGCGAGGGCAAACGCCACGGCGTCGTGCCGGAGTGCGAGCGAAAGAACTTCGGGCACCGGCACGATGCTGGACGTCGCGCTACCGGTGGCGACTGTCAGTACTCGATGTATCCGGTGGCGGTCGTCGAGGATCAGCAGCACCTGCTCGGTTCTCGCCCGTCCGATGCGCGGAGCGGCGACCGCGGCGATATCGGCGGACGTTCGCACCTCGGGGAGATCTCCGCTCGTTCGAACCCGATTTGCCAGCGCGAAGGCGGTGACCAGACGGCACGCCTTGGCGAGACCGATTCCGGTGTGTCTCGACAGCTCGTCGGCCTCGGCGCGAGCGAGCCCTTCGACTCCGCCGAAATCCAGCAACAACCGCGTGGCCAGCTCGGCGACCGCCCCTCCGGATCCGCAGGTTCTCTGACCGGCTCGGGCGCAAGCGGCTCTACCTCGGCGGGGTGGGCGCCACCGGCGCGTTCGCCTTTCCGTTCTTCTTGTTGCTGGACACCCGGAGCACCGTGCTGATCTGGGCCGCCATGATCGTCGGGCTGTCCATCGGCAGCACGGCCGGGCGCTCAGAACGGGAACGCCCGACCGGCGCGGTGATCAGCGACTGCCCTGCCGAGCCCGTAGGTAGTCCGTCACGAGCCCTTCGAGCTCCGGCCGCTGCCCCTCCCAGCCCGCCGCGAGCGAGCCGGGGGTGCGCACAAGCGAGCGCTGCTGCCGGCCCGTTCGCCTCGTGTGGATCATCGTGCCGGTGACCGAGGATCCGTCGTCGGCCGGGCCGATGACGTCGAGGTGGTCGTCGAGGATCTCCTCGATATCACCGTTGAGCAGCACCTGCCCGGCGTGCAGCAGCATGAGGTGATCGCACACGTCGCGCAGTTCGCCGAGCGAGTGCGAGGACAGCACCACCGTCATCCCGCGCTCGGCGACATCGGTCATCACCAGCCGGAGAAAGTCCTCCCGGGCGAGCGGATCTAGATCCGACATCGGCTCGTCGAGCAGCAGCAGCTTCGGCAGCCGGCCGAGGCTGAGCGCGAGCGCGAGCTGGGTGCGCATGCCCTGCGACAACGAACTGACGCGGCTGCTGCGATCCATCTCCGGGTGCGCGGCCAGGGCCTCCTCCACCCGTTCCGGCGACCACCGCTGGTTCACGGCGCCCACCGTCCGGATCATCTCCGCGATGGTGAAGTCCTTGTACAGCGGGCGATGCTGCGGCAGGTACGCCGCGTCCGGGTGCAGGCGCCCGCGCACCTCGTCACCGAACACCCGCACCTGCCCGGCCGACGGCCGGATCAGTCCGGCTGCCAGCCCGAGAAAGGTGCTTTTGCCCCCGCTGTTCGCGCCGACCAGCCCGATGACCTTTCCCTCGGGCAGTTCGACGGTGCAGTCCCGGAGCGCCTGCTTCCGGCCGTAGCTTTTGGACAACCCGGTGGTGCGCAACACGCTCATGATGCGTTCGGCCCCTCGACGTGGAAATGCTCGTCTCGGACGGCAACATAGACCGCGTCGATGGCCTCAACGGCGAGACCACCGCTCTTCGCGCGGCTCATCCAGTCCTCCAGATCGCGTCGCAACGGTGCTTCGACGGCGGTCAGCTCGCTCGCCAGCGAACGCGTCACGAAGGTTCCCACCCCGCGCCTGGCCTCGACCAGTCCCTCGCGTTCGAGTTCGCGGTACGCCTTGAGCACCGTGTTCGGATTGACCGCCGTCGCCTCCACCACCTCACGCGCCGTGGGCAGCCGATCACCGGGCCCCAGCAGGCCCAACCGCATGGCCTGTTTGACCTGCTGGATGATCTGGACGTACGTGGAGACCCCGGAACGACGGTCGATCCGGAACTCGATCATACGGCCCAGCATAATCCTCCCCGCTCATCCGAGCGCGGAACCCGGCGCCGCCGGATCAGTGCTGCCGTTGCAGCGTCCACGCGGTTCCCACCAGCAGCAAGACCGCGGCGAGGCCGAACACGGCGAACTCGGCCAGCTGCAGCCCCGGTGCCGCGGACTCGTGGATCACGTCGGTGAACTGCCCGACCACACCGCCCGGGTAACAGACGTTCGATCCGCAGGGCACCTGGTTCACCGCGGTGTAGGGCACCTCCTGCCCGGCCGACCCGAGGTAGCCACTGTTCACCACCATGATCCCGTTCACATCGGGATTGGCGCTGCCCGACAGGTCGGACGTGGTGAAGCGCTGCACCGGCAAGAAGTTCAGGTGGACGCTGCTCACCGCGACGCGCAACGCGACCAGCGTGCCGAGCGTGGTGCACGCGGCCATCACCGAACGCCGCATGACCGCGCCCAGCAACGCACCCACCGCGAAGCTGAACAGCAGGTGCGCGACCGGCATCGGCCCGGTGGTGCCGAAGGGCAGCCAGTAGAACGGGCTGCTCCGCAACGGGCCCAGCATTCCGGCGGCCGCCACCCACCGGTCGACCAGCAACTGGAGCACCACCAGCACGACGGCAGACGGCAGCAGCAAGATCGCCACCTTGGTGATCATCCAGCGGAGCCGGCTGACGGACTGGGTGAAGGCGAGCACGTGCGTGCCGTGCTCGATCTCCCGGGCGAACAGCGGCGCGGCGCAGAACACACCCAGCAGCACCGGGAACGCGAAGACCACCCCCTGTCCGACCTTGAGCAGATCGAACCATTCCTCCTGGAACTCCACCCGCGCTTGAGCGCAGTCGGCGGTCCTCTCGCGGACCGACATGCACGCCTGCAGGCCGTACTCCTCGATGTCACCGGTCATGCTGGCATGCAGCACCAGCACGGTCGCACTACCGAGCAGCAGCAGGGCTGCCAGGGTTATCAGCTGTGCGCGATGTTGCCGCCAGGCCACCCAGATCACGCCGCCACCTCCGCGTTGTCCTCGTTGTTGCGCATGTAGGCCAGCGCGATGTCGTTGAGCCGGGGCGCGTGCTCGCGCCACCCAGATGCTGTCACCGGCCCGCTCCGCTTGGTGATCAGGACCTGCTCCTGCCCGGAGTGCGCGCTGTCGACGACCTCACCCGGCGCAACGGGCAGCTGTCCGGCTCCCCGCAGAACGCGGTGCCCCGCCACGAGATCGGCGACCGGCCCGTCCAATCGCACCCGGCCGTTGCCCAGCAGCACCAGGTGGTCGCAGACCGCTTCGAGTTCTTCCAGCACGTGCGAGGACAGCAGGATCCCGATGCCGTGCTGCCGGGATTCCTCCTGCAGCGTGCGCAGAGTCGCCTGCCGGGCGAGCGGGTCCAGCTCGGCCAGGGGCTCATCGAGCATCAGCAGACCGGGGCGCTTGCCCAGCGCCAGCACGAGCGCCACCCTGGTGCGCTGCCCGCCGGAGAGCTTGCCGACCTTGGCGTCGAACGGCACCTCCGCCGCGCGGACGAGCTGCTCCGCGTACGCCTGGTCCCAGCGGGTGTTCAGCCGCGCGGCGAAGCGCAGCGTCTCCGACACGGTCAGGCCGGGGTAGAGCGGCTTCTGCTGGGTCACGTAGGCCACTTCCTCAGGCGCACCGGTTCCGCTGGGCCGCCGCCCGAACACCTCGATGTCGCCCTCGGTCGGCTTGAGCAGACCGGCGGTCAGACCCATCAGAGTGCTCTTGCCCGCCCCGTTGTGGCCGACCAGCGCGACCACCCGGTTCGGGGGCAACGACAGCGAACAACCGCGCAGTGCCCACCTGCGGCGGTATCTCTTGGCCAGCTGGTGCGTCCGAACCGCGGGCACCTCTCCTGCGCTCATGATCGCCCTTCCCAGTCAAATGACTCTTTCACCAGTTATCTAGTGAAAGAGTACACCGGGCGGGAGCGCGTTGTTCGCCGAACCGCCGAATCCCCGACCGGTCCCCGCGGATCGGAAGCGGCAATCCCCTTCGCCACCAGCGGGATCGACGTCCGTGGCGGAGCACCCTCCGCCGCGCGCACCGGCGGACACGGCAGCCGGACGGCCCAGAATCGTTGTGTGGTGGGGACGTCTCCCCCAGCGTCCTGGTCCGGTGGAAGGGCGTTGCTGCATCAGGTGGGGTAGGTGAAGCAGACCCGGGAGGAGCCCTCGTCGGCCAGCATGGACCAGTAGGTGTTGGGATCGGAGGAACTCTGCGAACATGACGTGCTTGGGTTTTCTTCGACGCTGGAGACGACGAGGATGGTGTTGTAAGAGCTGGGGATGCTGGTCGCGTAACAGTCCACCGCGGTGTTCGTCCCTATGGACATGCGGTCACTGTCGTCTTTCTCGGCGAGGATGCAGTACCGCGGCACCCATACACGGTCGAGGCAGAGCGTGGCAGTTTCTCCTGAGCTGCCGGTGTAGCTCCACGGAACGTAATCGCTGGAGGCGCTGTAGCACTGATCCCTGCTGAGGGTGGTACTGATGACCTTGAATACCCCGGCGTAATCGGAGTTGCAGGGAACAGTGTCGGGCGGCACCGACCGGTTCCACCTGTTGCCGTTTCCCGTCTGGTAAATGGGCAGGCAACTTCCCTTCGGGACCGCCTGGAAGGCTTCCTCCGTGGGGTCGGCTGTCCTCGTAGGCTCTTCTGGGTAGCTGGTTTCGTCCTCGTCGGTATCCGTGGTTTTGTCGCGCGTGTAGGTGCTTTTCGTTGTGGTGTCGGTGGTTTCGGTACTCGACTCGGCTGACGATCCGGTGGACGACTCTTGCTGGCCGACGCCGATGATGAGCGCGAGGAGTACGCCGATGGCCAGGACCGCTCCGACCACGGCCGCCATCCGGAACGGGCTCGGATCGTCCGGGGCCTGGCTCGGCTGCGGCGGCGTGACCTGCGTGACCGGTGCCGCGGGAGGTTCGAGCAGCGCCAGTGCCTCGGGCGCGGTGGGCCGCTGGGCGGGATCCGTGGCGCGCAACCGCGCGATCAGTGGCCCGAGCTCACCGGCGTCCCCCGCCGCGAAGCCGGGAGATGACGGTGGGGCGCCCTTGAGCGCGAAATGCAGCGTCGTGCCGAGCGAGAAAAGGTCACCGGGAGCCAGCGCCTGCTGCTCGTGGTTCCGCTCTGGTGCGCGGTAGGCCTGCTCGTCGGCGGGTGCGCCGAAACCGGTGAGCAGGGCCTCGCCGTCGCCTGCCAGCCGCACGGTGGCGGGCGAGAGGGCGCCGTGCGTGATCCCTGCCCCGTGCGCGGCGGCCAGCGCCTTGAGGAGATCAGTGGCCACCGGCCTGACGGTCTCGGTGGCCAGCGGCCCGTAGGTCGATACGTCTTCGGCGAGCGTGCGGCCCTCGACCAGCCGGGTCGCGGACCACAGGACGTCGTCGGCGGCGACCACGTCATCGACGAAGACGAGGTTCGGGCAGGCACGCAGCGCGGCGGTCTGGCGCCGCTCGCGTTCGGTGCGCTCCCGATCGAACCGCGTGGCGTACTCGGCCGCTTCCTGCGCCGAGGGCAACCGGGTCCACTCGAGGGACACGTCCGTGCCGCTGTCCTCGTCGCGCGCCCGCCAGCGGTGCCCGGAGCCGAGCACAAGCCGGTAGCGTCCGCCGATGAGCTCGCCTGACTCCGCCTGGTGCGCCATGTTCTTCCGGCCTCTTCCCGATCAGGACAGCAGCGAGCCCACGGCGTCCTGCGCGTTCTGCACCGCGGTGGCAAGGTCGCCCACCTGTGTCACGGCGGACGAGATTTTCCTCAGCAACCCCAGAATCCTCGACTTGTCGGGGCTGTCGTTGTTGATCTCCTCCTCGAGTTGCTCGGCGTCGGCCACCACGTCGTCGCTGTCGATCTCGCCGCCGTTGCGCGCCGTCCGCAGTGCCGCGAGCAGTTCACGGACCTGTTCCTGAAGGTCCCGCAGTTCTTGCGAGCCGCCCGCGGAGACGGCCTGCGCCCCGATCCCGACGGCCACCGCGTCCGCGTTGAAGCTGCCCGAACCGCTGATGTTGATTCCGTAGTTGTCCCTCATAGGTCATCCCTGCCTCTTGGTCGGCGTCGCCGTCCGGGCGGCGCGGGTGACCGTCCTGGCGATCGCGTTGGTGCCCGCAGCGACGCTCATCGCGTCCAGCTTTCCGTGTCCTGTCACGTAAATGCCGTTATTCAGAATCGTGGTCTGCCGCTCGCTGAGATCGCTGGTTTCGACGTTGTGGTCGGCCAGGAACTCCTCCAGCGCGTCCATGACCCGGCGCTCGGCGAGCTTGGCGTACATCTCCTTATCGAGCTGCTGGAAGTACCGGTGGTAGCGGTTATCGGCGGCCTCCTCGCGCAGACTCATCGTGGCCCCGTAGTTGAAGGTCCGGTCCTGCGTGATCTCACGAGCCTCGCGCCGCGACTTCAAAACCCGCGTCAGTGGCGAGACGAGACCCGCCCAAACGCGTTGCCCACCCCCGAAGACAGCGGGAACGAGCCTGATCAGGCTCATCGCAGCGAGCCGGCCCAACTGCCTGAAGGTCGGGCTGCTCAGCAGCCGGTCCACCTCCTGGTAGCGCCGTTTCACCGGCGGCAGCAGCGAGTAGTTCGCCTCGACGAACAGCAGATCCTTCTGCGGCGACAGCGCGAACCGCAGGAACATCGTCACCACGAGCTCGCCGCTCCAGCCGGTCACGCGCACGGTCAGATAGGGACGCGCCCTGCTATTAGGATCGTCGTGCAGTCGTCCGAGCACGGCCTCGTCGACGCGCGATGCCGGGGCGGCCAGTTCGTTGGGCAGGATCGCCTGTTGCACCGAGGGCTCGAATCCGTGCAGTAGGTCGAGGCCGCTGACGAACACCCGGTCCTCGACCAGGACGCCGGGCAAACCGATCCCGCGGACCGAGTCCGCGACGAAGTCGCGTAACTCCTGCACGGTGAACTCGACGATGTCCTTGCCTTCCTCCGCCTTGGCCACGTTCAGGGTGAACGACCAGTTGCCGAAGGTGATTCCGTAGCCGGCGAACGGCGCGTAGTCGGCGAAGACCGTGAGATTTCCCCGGTCTCTGGCCGCGATGTCGGCCAGCCGCGCCGCGGTGCGTCCGCGGGTCGGTGCGGGGGCGTTCGCCGGATCGAAAGCGTTGCGCCGCAGCTGTGCCGAGAGAATTCCATAGTGGGTCGACAGGGTTTCGATGAACATGACCGCCCACCCGGCGAAGAGCACCAGCAGGGCCCACCCCGGCTGCGGGCTCGCCAGAACCCCGAGGCCGATCAGCCCGAGGAGCACGATCAGCACATCGCGGGTCAGTTGTCTTCGCCGTGCGGCCAGCCCGTATTTGAGCACCGTGACGAGGTCGACTCCCGGGGAGGACGCGACCGCCCGGTAGTCCTCATCGAGGATGTTCTGGAGGGCCTTGTCGTTGAGCCCCGGATCCAGCTGCAGCGCGGCACAGAGGTAGCGCGTCGCGTCGCGGGCGAAGCCCGTCCCGGGAGCGACGCGCGGCGCTGTTCCCAGTCCGGTGGCGGTCGGCGTCGGCTGCGTGATGGTCGTCTGGGCGCCGCCGGAGAGGTCGATGACCCGCTTGCGACCGCAGTGCGCGCACAGCACGAAGTTGGCCTCGTTGTCGAAGCCGCAGTGATGGCAATTCATCTGGTCACCTCCGGACCGTTCGGTGATGTTCGCGGGTCGACGGGAGTCTCCGGCGGGTGCTGCCGCACCTCGTGACCGGGCACGGGCGGTCGCTCTTCGGTCCCGGGCACCCGCGCGGCGATCGACGCGACGGCGGCGGCCACGACACAGAGCGATGCCGCGCCGAGCAACACGGCGGAACGGTCCCAGCGCTTTGACGTCATCGGCATCAGTCCATGTACTCGACGGGGATAGTCCGGTATCCCTCGGCCACGGTCGGGATCTGCATCTCCTCGCTGCGAGAGGAGGCCACGAGCGAGTTCAGCAGGCTGTTGATCGCCTGGCTGAGGGCTTCGTCATTCCTCGTCCCCGGCTCGGCGTAGAAGGCCGCCTTGGTGGCGACCTTGCTCAGCACCTCGCTCTGCACCGAGCCGAATCCGTAGGTGATCACATGCGGATGCCGGTTCCAGGCCGGGTCCACGAGCCTGCGGAAGGCGGCTTCCCATCCCGGTTCGGTGGGCTGCCCGTCGGTGAGGAAGAACATCGCGGGCCGCAGCACCGCCTTGCCCTGTGCGTTGAGCGCGGGGACGTCCACGTCGATCCGCTGACGTACGAGGTCGAACGCCGCGCGGTAGTCGGTCTGGCCGTTGCACACCACGTCGGGCATGACCGGGATCTTCTCCATGTCCGTCATCTCGATCACGACCTGCGCCGATGAGGAGAACGCGATGATCGACATCAGGGCGAACTCGGACACTCTGGGACTTCCGGCCAGCTTCCGGTGCAGCTGCGCGAGCGTCTGGTTCAGCGTCTCCTGGTACGGGGTCATCGAGTAGGAGGCGTCGATCACGACGTAGGTCGGCAGGCACTTCTGCTTCATCGTGTAGGGGGATTGGCCATCGGCCACGGGCGTCTCCTTTTAGAGCCTGTTGGTGAATGGACTGGGTGTTTGGTCGCTTAGCGGAACCTGAGAGGTTTCCTGGACTGCGGGTGCCCCTCCTGATGTATGTCCAATACGCGCGGAGGGGCCGTCCTCGCCAGAAAACCTCTCAGAACCCGCCGATGGTCGTCTTGGCAAGGTGAATGCAAGCGGCTCCGCCGCTTCCAAGGCGCGGACGGCATTCGCCGACAGGCTCTTACACATTGTTCGCGATAAGCACGATCGTGATCAACAGCACCACTATGACGAAGAAGGCCACGATGAACACGGTTTCCCGCTGGGGTCCGCCCGGTTCGCCGTTGCCTGCGCTCGATGTCGTGGCGGGCGTGTTCCAGTTGACGTTCTTTCCCGGGGTGCCGCCCACGACGCTGGTCGAGGGCACCGACGGCGGTCGGGCCGGGATCGGGCTTCTCGCCGGAGGCGATCCGAAGCGGGCGTACAGGCCGCCCGCGAGGACGGTGCCGAGTTCGGCCATCGAGGGACGCCGCTCGCGGTCCTCGCTGAGCAGGATGTCGAGCAGAACCTCCCGCAGCCCGCGGTTGCCCAGCCCGTCCGACTCGGCCAGGTCGTTGAGGGCGACGGCCAGATCCCGTTGCCCGGTAAGACAACGGGTGACGAGCAGGGCGACACGGAACCGGTCGGTGCAGGCGTCGGCCTTGTTCGGCCGCTGGGTGAGCGGGTCGTCCCAGTTGGGCTGGACGATGTTCGGGACAGGGCCGGGACCGCACCCGTCGATGTCGATCACGAACACCGATGCGTCGTCATGGCACCAGAAGGCGTTGGAGTAGGACCAGTCGGAGTAGACGAGCTTGTGGCGCTCCAGGACCTCCGCCACGAGCACCAGGTTCCGGCAGATCCGCAGCCGGTCAGATCTGCTTGGCACCCGGAGCTTTTGCCGCGCGAACGAGTCGGTTGTCCTCGCGAGCGTGTCGATTTCGCGGAACCCCTCCGCGCTGTCCTGGCGGAATCTGTCCGGGGCGGCCGGGATCACGCACCCGTGCGCCGGGTTGTCCCCCTTGGTGATGCGGGCCACCGGCCAGGATGTGCTGGTGCCCAGCGTTGTGGAGTCATCGGCGGTGATGCCGCCAGGCAGCGCGATCAGCTCGTCCAGCCGGGTCGCCTCGCTGTGGTCGCCGGGTGTTCTGTAAAGCTTGGCGAGCCAACCGGGGCGGTCTTCGATGGGGTGGATGCCCGTGCTCTGGCCCGCTCCGGCGCTGATCGTTTTCTTCAACGGCTCCAGATCGTCCAGTGTGACCACAGCGGGCAGCGGCCAGGTGCCCGTCATCTCGGCCATCTCGCCTCCCGGGAGTCCGCGCCCACCCAGATGGCCACCGCGGTGCGGTCGTCGATGAACCTTTCCGCGTCGTAGCTGACGTCGTTGACGAACGAGGTGGACGGCGGCGGATTGGCCCATTTCCTTGCGAAGTACCCGTTCGCTTCGCCGAGCGTGGCCAGCGCGTCGCCGACGCCGTCGGTCATCAGGCCCACCATGGTGCCGTTCTGCAGCCGGATGCTCCTGCTGGTGACCGCCAGCGGGCTGTCCGGGAGCACGTGGGCCACCGCGTTCGACTCCATCCCCTCCTTGGTGCGTTTGTCGTCGCCTGCCACGAAGGTCCACGTGCCGTCCCGCAACGTCCACACCGATGCGTCCCCGACCCACGCGACCCACATCTCCCGCTCGCCGGGAGCCGGGCAAGCCGGGATCACGGCGGTGACCAGGGCGGCGCAGATGTCGGAATCACGCAGGTGCCGGGACGTGGCGGTGTCCGCCATCTGCGCGGCAACCCCGCTGAAAATCTCTGTCGCGGCGAGGTTTTTAAGGTCCGGCGCGGCGTTCAGCCAATCCCGCAGCACGTTGGTAGCCGCGCTGACCGCTACGGTCGCACCAAGCTCCGCGAACCTGCTGCTGGACACGCCGTCCGCGACCGCGACGATGAGGTACCGCCCGTTGTCGTCCCGCCCGAGCCGGTAGGCGTCCTGGCGGGGCACGACGGGCTCCTCACAGCGATGCCCCGGACCGACGACGGACGCCGCGCGCACCGCGAGGTCGCCGAGTTGGGCCTCGTCCGCGGCGATCCCGGGATAGACCGTGTGGGCGGACAACAACCACGGCAGCGCCTGTGCCTTCGAGCCTCTACCGAACCTCGGCGGGACCGGGACGCCCTCGACCCGCACCGGTGGCCGCTCGCGCACCGGGGCTGCCGGTCGCGGAGGAATCCGCTCGCGCACCACGATTTCCGGGGATTTTGGGACTTCTCCCGGTTCGCCCCACAGAACCAGGCCGCCCATGATCGCACCCGGCAGCGCCAGCGCGTCGACCACGAGCCGGTAAAGCCACTGTGCCGGCGCGAAATACAGTTCCAGAAGCGCCGCGACGATCACCAGCACCGCCAACCATGTACGAGGTGTTCTGATGACTTGGCCCATTCTTGTCCTATAGCCATTCCGCACTGTGAAACCCAGGAGATACGGGTCACGGTAGTGGACGACCATGATCGCTGGGCGCTCTTTCTTGATGTTCGTCCAGCCGGCCCAATCGGGATGGCGCCTCTCTGGTGAACATGCGCGCAAGGTCGTCGATCGCTGCGGGCAACCTGTCCGGCCAGTTCACCGCACCTGCGGCGCGTTGACGAGCTTGTTCAAGGAGCGATCGGCCGCTGCAACAAGTCGTGGACCGGCAGTGCGTCGGAGGCGATGACGCAGGAGTCCTCGCCGTTCCGGAATGTCGTGCAGCAGTCCGAAGAGCTCTCGGCAGCGCTGGCCAAAGGCGTGGAAGACCAAGGCGGGCACTTCAGTCGCACGAAGAACACGATGCCGGCACCCCACAACGTGCCACCGCTGGATCTCGGATTCAGCGACCTGGCACCGACCAACCTCGGGATGAAACTGGCCGGCCAGGAGATTCACGAGGCCAAGCACAACGAGGCCGAGCAGAAGGCGCGCGAGGACTACACCGCGTACCGGACGTCGTCCAACAGCACCGTGCAGTCACTACAGCCGTACCATGCCGTTCCGGCCTCCGTGGCCGATATCGGCGTCGCGGAAACGCATCGGCTGAACTCGGTTGACCTGAGCACCAGCTATACCGGCACCGGCAAGACCTCTCCAGTTGGTTCCAGCTCTTCCGTCACCAGTGGCGATGGGGCAGGCCAAACTTCGCCTGGAAACCCAGGGGAATCGTTGCAGCCAGTTCAGCCGGATGCGCCTTCCGAGTCTGGCTCTGCCTGGGCAAAGCCCACGTCTCCAACGCCTGGAATTCCTGCACCGCCAGCTGCCGGAACGCCGACTCCTGGTGGCATTGGAATCGGCATCGTTCCCGGAACGGGAGCAACACCAGGAACGGGAACCGGCCGTGGTGCCGGCGGAATCGGCTCTGGCAACCGCGGTGGCAGCGGCCCAGGTGTCCGTAGCGGACCTGGAGTCGGCGGGCGTGGCGGTTTCGGTCCCGGCGGTTCGTCGGCGCGGCGCTCGGTAGCACTGGCGGTACCGGGTCCGGCGGTGCGCGCGGCGGATCGGGCGCAGTGGGCACGGCCGGAGCCGGCCAGCGCGGCCAGAGTGACGAAGACCAGGAACACGAGCGCAAATACATCCGCAACACCGACGAGCACTTCGGGTTCAGCGGTGAGATCGACCCGAACACCGGTCATGCCGTCGCACCTCCGGTGATTGGCGATGCGGACGCAGATTCCGATGAGACGCCTAACGAGGACGACATCGCGTAGGCGCTCGTAGCGAGCTCGCAGGAACTGGAGGTTGTCGTGTCAGAAATTCCCGACATCGAGGCGATGTTGGCGGAGTTGGACGAGAAGATGAACACTGTGCAGGCGCTGCGGGATGAGGCCGTAGCAAGCACCTACACGGGCTCGTCGGCGGACCAGGCCGTGGTCGCACGGGTCGACGGGCTTGGGGCGATTCAGGATTTGTCGATACCTGACGCGGAGCTTCGCTCCAATCACCCATCGGCTTTGGGAGGAAAGATCCTGGAGGCGATCAATTCTGCACGCGCGCAGGCGGTCGATGACTCCAACGCGAAGATGATCGAGGCCCTTCCGGGCTTTGGGAGCTGAGAGACCGTGCCAAAGTACGCATCAGAACGCATTGCTGAAGAGCTGGTCCGCGCGCAGGACCGCTACAACCAGGCGGTGCAGCAGTCGCAGGAGCTGGGCGAGAAGCAAGTAGTGGTCGACCTCGAAGACGAACTCGGTCAGCTCGTGCTGACCGCGTACGGACAGGTTGTCGACGTGCGGCTGAGGGCCGACGAGCTTCGGAACGCCGACGGACGACACCTGGCCGAAGTCGTTATGAGGCGCTGCAACAGGAGCAGGCTAGCCGCTAGCCGGCTTCGCGAACCCGAGGAATCGAAGGGCTGGCTCTGATCTGATGAGCGATTACACCGTTGTCCCACAGGCCCTTCGATGGTTTGGCGGGTGAGGGGCGGAGTGGCGGGAGCGGGCTCGCGGAGCGGGCACGCTCCTGGTTGCACGATACCTATGGGCAGCGTGTGGCGCTGAGGGATGAGGAGGCGATCTTCTCGACGGAGCGGATGGCGTTCTTCGGTTGCCGCTATGTGGAGTCTGATGAGCCGATGTTGGCGGCGACGGACTGTGTGCCGCTGGATGGGGCGGATCCGTTTCCCGCGTCTCATGCCGGTCCGCTGGATGAGGCTCTCAATGTGTGACGGTCCGAGCCGGGGGTGCGGCGTTGGCGGGTCAACGCACGGAACTGTGTGATCGCGACCGATGCTGCGGTGAATTGCCGGCTTGCCTCGGCGCTGCCGTGGGATCCGGCCGGTGAGACGCCGGGCTGGTGGGATCGGATGCTGGCGACGTATTTCCCCGATGCCGAGGTTGTGACCTGCGCTACGTGGGCGGATGCGAGCAGTACCATTGTGGACGGGGGCGTGGGGACTCGGGCCGTGGTGTGGTTGCGTCGCCAGTTTGGCGGGCGTGAACTGGCTGGTCACTTGCTGTATGCGGATTATGTGGATGACGCTGTGGTCTTTCTCGACGGTCTACGCGGGACCGTCGCTGAGCAGAATGACGCCGAGGTGGCTGAGCTTGTGGTGGCGCGTTTCCGCCGTCGGCAAGGTGATTCGGTCGGTGGGCTGTTGCCGTGGGAGGTCGCGGTGGACGAATTCGCTGGGGCTGTTGAAAAGGTGGAGGCGTGGTTGGTGTACCGCTGTGACGGCGAGGTGGGCTTGTCGAGTTCCGTGTCATGCGCTTTGGCTCGTTAGTACGAATACGTGTTGTAGTTCCCCCGTTCGCTCGTGAGCGTGTCCGCTGGCAAGTGATATCTTCATGGATTTGAGTGGAGTGGTGCATGTTCCTGCTGGTAGGAGCGATGTTCTCGTTGTGAGAGGTGTGTTGTGGTTCGGGTAGCCGGGCGGCTGAGGCCGCCCGGCTACCGGGTTTTTGGTGCGTCACCGCGCTCGCGGGTCACAGGGCCGGCGCCCAGCGGGGCGGAAGGGCTGGTTCCCGCGTCCCTCGTTGCTGCCTTGGGTTGTGGTGGCGTTGGGGTGGGGTGGGTGTGATGTTTTCGTCGATCATGGTGCCGGAGGGGGTGCGGCGGCTTTTTCAGGTGTTGACCGGTGAGGATATGACGGATGCGGATGAGGGTGTGTTGTTCGCGGTGGCGGACGTGTTGGAGTCGGGTGCGGCGGAGCTGGGCGAGGTGCGGGCGTTGGTGGCGGAGCTGGTGGGAAAGGTGCGGACGGAGTTTTCGGGGAAAGCGGCGGACCGGTTCGCGGACGGGTTGGGGATTTTTGATGGGTTGTTGTCCTCGGGGCAGGCGGGGTTACTGGATTTAGCGGTGTTCGTGCGGAAGACGTCGCAGCAGGTGCGGTATCTGAAGTTGATGACAATTTATAGCCTGGAATTGCTGTGGTTAGAGATGGCGTGGGCGATGCAGTTTGCGGGGGCGACCGGTGGTGCGACGCTTTTGTGGCTCGCGGCGCGGATGGCGGCGATGCGGCTGTGGTTAACGACGTGGTGGGGCCAGTTGTTCATGCGGTTGGCGATGATGGCGGCTGGTGGTGTGGCGTTCAACGTGGTGCCGGATCTGCAGGCCCAGGTGCAGATGCTGGGTGAGAAATCGGCTGCGAAGTGGGATGGGACGTTGACCGAGCAGGCGGCGGGGATGGGGGCGTTCTCGGCGTTGGTGGCGCTGCCGATGTCGGCGGTGGGCGGTCTGGTCAGCAACACGTTGACGAAGGTCCTGGTGAAGGGCCTGGGCGATGACGTGGACGCGGCGATCCTGGAGGCGGCGGCGAAGAAAGCGGTGGCCGAGCACGCGGAGTTGTATCCGGTGTCGGCGATGGCGAAGTTCGCGGACGTCGTGGCGGAGCATCTGGATGACTATGCGGGGATGTCGGTGCGGGCGATGTGGCTGGCGCGGTTCGGCAGCGGGCTCGGGGAGGCGTTGGCGGGCTCGTTGTCGGAGTTGTTCGGGGAGGTGGCGTATGCGGCGGCGGCGGGTCTGCCGGTGACGTGGAACCCGTATTCGTTGTCGGCGGGTGGGTTCGAGACGGTGTTCAGCGGTGTGGGCACTCTGGCGGGTTTGGCGTTGCGGGGCAAGCTGCACCCGCGAGGCCCGAGCCCGTACCTCGAGGGCACCGGCCGGGGCGGGGGCGGCAGCGACGATGGTGGCGGGTCCGGTGGGGAGAAGACCCCGCTGCCGGGGGCAGGGTCCGGGTCGCAGACAGGGAACATCCCTGGCTCCCCAGACAAAGACAGCACGTTCATCCCATCCGATGCCTCCGATACCTCGCGATCGGATGGCTTGGATGCCTCGGATGGCTCGCAATCGGATGGTTCGCGATCGGATCGCTGGGCCGGCTCGGATTCCCCGAGTGTGTCTGATGTGGACACTGTGTTCTCGGATACCGGGTCGGTGGATTCGGCTGCGGTGTCGGTGTCTTCTGGTGATGACCTGGTGGTGCGCGGTTCCGCTCCGGTGTCTGCCGTTGTTGTGGGCGGCACAGACGGCACGGACGGTACGGACGGTAAGCGGGGTGCCGATGGCGGTGTGCCGGGCGGGACCCCGGCTCGTGATGTTCCCGTGGTGCCCGGTGCCGGCCAGTACCGGCCGGGCACACCACCACCGGCATATCCCGGTGGGGTACCGGGTGTTGGTCCGGACCGGCCGGGCACACCGCCACCGCCGTACAGTCCGGGTCCCGGTGGCGAGCAGGCCGTGCCCGGGAAGCGGCCGCTGGAGGTGTCTGTCTCGAAGACAGCGGACTCCCCGACGGTGACCCCACATGCTTCTGATGTGCCCGCGGACACCCCGCGCCCGGAGACCGGCAGGCCTGGGTCTGTTGTGGAGTCCGACGATCGTGTGCCTGCGGGGCATCCGGCATCGGGAACTGTCGGGTCCGGGTCTGTCGTGGATTCCGATGGTCGTGTGGCCGGGGGGTATCCGGGGTCGCCGGGTGGGGTGACCGGCCGCGATGGGGATCCCGGTGTGGACTCGGTTGCGGGGCGTGGGGATTCGCACCGCCAAGATGAGGCGGTGGTGTCGGCGGATTCGGCGACGCTGCCGGGGGACGGGTCGCTGGCGGCGTCGTCCCTGCATCGGGATCCGGCGGCGGTGTCGCCGGCGGTGTTGCCGGCGGACACGGTGCGGGTGCCGGTGACCGCGGAGGTGGCTGCTGGTGGCAGGTTGGCGGATTTCATGCCGGACGGTGTCGCGGATTCCACGGGCGGGCCTGTGCTGCTGGTATCCCAAGGCGATCCGACTGCGGGTGTGGTGGTGACGCGGGGTCAGGGGTCGGCACTGGCGCAGGATTTGGGCCGCCACGTTGTCGCGATGACGACGCCGGAACAGGCCGGGCGCGAGCCGCGATGGACGGTGTTCCCCGCGAATGGTTCTCGTCCCAAGCCGCTGGCCGGGCCTGGTGCCGCGGTGCTGGCCGGCGGGCGGAGTGGGGGCGTGGCCGGTCTGGCGGACGCCTCGGCAACGGTCCCGGCCGCCGCCGGTGGCAAGACGGTGGCCCGGGGTGAGGCATCGGCTGCCCAGAGGGCATCTGCCCAGGCGAGGTCGGTGGCCGGGGACCCACGGTCCGCGGCCACCACACACGATGACCAGGCGGGCACGCGGCTTTCCGGCCCCCGGTCGGCGCAGTGGCCGGAACAGGACCTGCGCCGGGTTGATGCAACCGCTGCGGAGGAGGAGTCCGGGGATTCTGGCGCGGTGCCGTGGTCGGCTGATCCCGTGGCGGTGGCTCAGGCGGCCGGCATGTCCAGCGGTGCTGATTCTGCTGGTGTTGTGGAACGCGGCCTGGAATCGATGGCGGGACAGCTCCAGCGGTCGAGTCCGGATCGTGGTGGTGCTGGCTGGTCCCGTGATGCTGGTTCGGGCGGGGCGGTAGTACGGCCCAGGCGCGGTGTTTCCCGCGTGTCGGAACAGCCCGGGCTGGCGTCCCGGGAAGGAGAGGCGACCGGTGAGGGGGCGCGACGCACTTCCGCCGATCCCGCTGCTGGTGTAGGACGTCGCCGGGCCTGGCCTAGTGGTGTGAGCGCGAACCAGGCCAGGCCCGCTGGCAACGAACCCGGTGGTGCGGGCCCGAAACGAGCGCCGGAGGATGCGCTAGGGCCGGATGCGGTGAGGCGGGATTCTGGGGTGTGGGCGGTTTCAGCTCCGGTAGCGGAGGGTGGGCCGGTGGGGTCTGGATATCTGTTCCTGCGGGGGGTGAATCAGGCCAACTATTTCTCCGGTGAGGCGGGTTTCCGGGTGAATTGCCTGGAAGCGTTTGTGGCGTTCCATAATTCTCTGAAGTTCGGCCGGCAGTTCGTGGCGGGGCCGGCTGGGGGCGACCGGGATCCGGCTCGGTTGGAGGCGGCGTTCGGGGCGAGGGCCCGGCCGATGGCTGGTGTGGCTGGGGTTGAGCGGTATGTGCAGGGTGTGTCGGTGGGCGTGGCTGTGCCAGTGATTTACCGGCGACAGGATGGTAGCGCTCATGTGATCGCTGCGGTGCATGCCGAAGACCGCGATGGGCAAGGGCGGGTGGCTCTGCTGAATCCGCAGAAGGGGGAGGCAGCCGAGGCCGCTGAGGTCCTGGCTGCGACCGGGATGTGGGTGATCGCGGTGTCGGGGGTGGAAGTAGAAGAGGAGGTGGTGTTGCCGCCCAGTGGTTCCCGGTGGCGAGGCCAGGACGGGGGGTCCGGGCTGCCCGCCGTGGTGACGGGTCCGAAGCGTCGGGGTGGTGCGTCCGGGCCGGTGGCGGGCAAAGCCGGCACGAAGAGCACGAAGGGCACGAAGAGGACGCGGGGGAAGGCTGACCAGGGTTCGCGGGAGGAGGCCGGCGGGAGTTCCCGGGCACCCAAGCGGCGGAAGGTGCAAGGACCCGTTGTTGAGGCTGGTTCCGGGAATCACGGCGGTGAGGGCGACGGGCCCGCGCCGACCAATCCGGCAGCGCAGCAGGACCCAAGTACGGAGCAGGAGCGGAAACAGAAAAACAAGGTACGCGCCGCGACGCGGCTCCAGAAGGAAAAGGCCGAAGCCGCTCTGGTTAAGAAGTTGGAGGCGAAGCCGCGGGAGGCGTTGACGCAGAAGGAAAGGGAGGATCTGGCCCGGTTTGGGCCAAAGGTGGCGAAGCGGAGACGGAAAAACACGGAAAAGGTTGCGAACTGGCTCCGGAATAAAAAGAACCGGATTGCGGAGTTGCAGGAGTTGGAGAGGCTGAACAAGCTGAATGTGGCGCAGGCGGAGGAGTTGGCGGAGCGGCTGATGCAGGAGGAGGAAAAGAGGAAAACTGCCGCGAACGATTTCCGGTCGAGAAAGAACAAAGCCGCCGCCGCGATTGCGTGGTTGGAGGAGAAGGAGCAGCTGACTCCGACGCAGCGGGCCGAGCTCTATTTGCGCAAGAAAATACAAAAGGACGAAAAGGAGCAAAATCCGCTGAAGAACCGAGTGTCGAGGCGGAAAAAAGAGATCGAAGCGTTGCAGGAGCTGCAGAAGCTGCGGGAGCTGACCGAGGCTGAGCGGAACAGGCTGGCGGACCAGAGGGCTAAGCGGGCTGATTCTGTGAAGGTTTTGGAAGCGGTGAGGGAAAGGCTGAAGGAAGATAAGGCGGCGTTGGAGAGGATGCTGGCTGAGGGGGTGGATGAGGTTGGGGGGAGGGTGGGTGTGGGGGCAAGTGGGCAGCAGGATGAGTGGGATGCGATGCCGCCCAGCGGGGTATTGGAGCGGGCTGGGGCTGATCCGGACCATCTTGATCAGGACGCGGGGTGGGAGGGAAGCGAAGATCTCGCTGCGAGTCCGAGGCAGCGGGCCGAGCGCGATTTCCGCAAGAAAATACAAAAGGACGAAAAGGAGCAAAATCGGCTGAGGAACCGAGTGTCGAGGCGGAAAAAAGAGATCGAAGCGTTGCAGGGGCTGCAGGCGCTGCGGGAGCTGACCGGGGATGAGCGGAACAGGCTGGCGGACCAGAGGGCTCAGTGGGCTGTTTCTGTGAAGGTTTTGAAAGCGGTGAGGGAGAGGCTGAAGGAAGATAAGGCGGCGCTGAAGAGGATGCTGGTTGAGGGGCTGGATGAGGCTGGGGGGAGGGTGGGTGTGGGGGCAAGTGGGCAGCAGGATGAGTGGGATGCGCTGGTGCCCAGCGGGGTATTGGAGCGGGCTGGGGCTGATCCGGACCATTTTGATCGGGACGCGGGGTCGGAGGGAAGCGAAGATCTCGTTGCGTGGCTTGATTGGGCGGATGAGGAGGGGGCTGGGTCGGGGGATGCGGGTTCGGCGGAGCGGGGTGGTGCTGTATGGGGTGCGGGGTTGGTTAGCGGCGTTGATTCTGGGTGGTGGGTTGGGGAGGTGATGGGGAATCCAGCCGGGCCGGAGCGGGCTGCGGCATCGTTGTCCGGCCGGGACGAGGACCAGCAGACGGGGGCGGAGGCGGAGTGGGAGTCGGATGCGGTTGTGCGGGTGGAGCAGGCGGAGACGTGGGAGGGGTTGGTTGAGGAGGAGCGGGGGGATGCGACCGGCGATGAGGAGCCGGACGTGCGGGTTGCGTGGCTGCGGGAGTCGCTGAAGCACGCCGAGGCTGACCTGGCTTCGTTGGAGGCGTTGCCGGGCTGGGACGGGAGTCAGCGGGCGGAGTCGGCGGTGTTGCCGGGGTTGGATGGGGGTTGGCGGGAGTACTGGGAAAAGGCGCAGCGGCGTATCGAGCAGTTGCGGGCGGAGTTGGCCGTGATGGTGAACGGCGAGGGTGAACCGGCCGGGCAACACCTGGGTGAGAGGGGAGAGCAGCGGGTTGCGGTGTCCGTGCCGGCTGAGATTGCGGCGTTGGCCGGGCTGACGGATCGGATGGAGCAGCATTTGCAGGCGATGCCGCCGGAGTACAACCCGGGCGGTGTGCGTGAGCGGGTCGAATGGGCGAAGCAGTGGGTGAGCCAGGGGCAGTGGACTCCAGGTCAGTTGCAGACGGTTCGGTCGGGGTTGGCTGCGGTGCGGGCGGCGGAGGGGAAGTTACGACACGTCGCTGGCCGGGCGAAGGAGGTGCAGGCGATAGGCGGGGGCGAGCAGGGGGGCGGGTATCGGTTGCTGGTGGGGGTGAACCGGGCCAACTATTTCTCCGGTGAGGCGGGTTTCCAGGTGAATTGCCTGGAGGCGTTTGTGGCGTTCCATAATTCTCTGAGGTTCGGTCGGCAGTTCGTGGCGGGGCCGGCTGGGGGTGACCGGGATCCGGCTCGGTTGGAGGCGGCGTTGGGGGCGAGGGCCTGGTGGGTGGCTGGTGTGGCTGGGGTTGAGTGGTATGTGCGGGGTGGGCTGGTGGGGGTGGCTGTACCGGTGGGTGTGGCTGTGCCGGTGATTTACCTGCGAGCGGACGGTAGTGCGCATGTGATCGCTGCGGTGAATACCGGCGACGCAGATGGGCAAGGGCGGGTCGTGCTGGTGGATCCGCAGACGGGGGAGGCTGCTGACAAAGATGATGTTTCCGCGGCGATCGGGGTGTGGGTGGTTCCGGTGTCGGAGGTGGCATCGGATCGGGAGGTGGTGCTGCCCAGTGGGTCTGGGCTGCGGCGCCTGGGCTGGGGGGCTGGGCTGCCCGCCGAGGTGGCAGGTCCGAAGCGTCAGCGTCCCGGTGGGCCGGTGGCCGGCACGACGAGGAAACGGGAGCAGGCCGGCGGGGGTTCCCGGGCACCCAAGCGGCCGAAGGTGCAAGGACCCGTTGTGGAGGCTGGTTCCGGGAATCACGGCGGCGAGGGCGACGGGCCCGCGCCGACCAATCCGGCAGCACAGCAGGACCCGAGTGCGGAGCAGGAGCAGAAACAGAAACAAAAGGTATACGACGCGACGCGGCGCAAGAAGGAAAAGGCCGAAGCCGCTCTGGTTAAGAAGTTGGAGGCGAAGCCGCCGGAGACGTTGACGCAGAAGGAAAGCGAGGACCTGGCCCGGTTCGGACCGGAGGTGGCGAAGCGGAGACGGAAAAACACGGAAAAGGCTGCGAACCAGCGCCGGAATAAAAAGAACCGGATTGTGGGGTTGGAGAAGCAGGAGCAGCTGACTCCGACGCAGCGGGCCGAACTCGATTTGCGCAAGAAAATACAAAAGGACGAAAAGGAGCAAAATCGGCTGGTGGCCCGAGTGTCGTGGCTGAAAAAAGAGATTGAGCCGTTGCAGGAGCTGCAGGCGCTGCGGGAGCTGACCGGGGCTGAGCGGAAAAGGCTGGCGGACCAGAGGGCTCAGTGGGCTGTTTCTGTGAAGGATTTGGAAGCGGTGAGGGCAGGGCTGAAGGAAGATAAGGCGGCGTTGGAGAGGATGCTGGCTGAGGGGGTGGATGAGGTTGGGGGGAGGGTGGGTGCGGGGGCAAGTGGGCAGCAGGATGAGTGGGATGCGATGGTGTCCAGCGGGGTATTGGAGCGGGCTGGGGCTGATCGGGGCGAACATTTTGGTCAGGACGTGGGGTCGGAGGGAAGCGACGACCTCGCTGCGAGTCCGACGAAGCGGGCCGAGCTCGATTTGCGCAGGAAAATACAAGAGGGCGAAAAGGAGCAAAAACGGCTGTCGACCCGAGTGTCGTGGCTGAAAAAAGATATCGAGGCGTTGCGGGCGCTGCGGGAGCCGACCGAGGCTGAGCGGAACGGACTGGAGGACAAGAAGGCTGAGTGGGCTGTTTCTGTGAAGGATTTGGAAGCGGTGAGGGAAAGGCTGAAGAAAGACAAGACGGCGCTGGAGATGGAAAGGGCTGCGAACTCGCGCCGGAATAAAAAGGACCGGATTGCGGGGTTGGAGGAGCAGGGGCAGATGACTCCGACGCAGCGGGCCGAGCTCGATTTGCGCAGGAAAATACAAGAGGGCGAAAAGGAGAAAAAACGGCTGTCGACCCGAGTGTCGAGGCTGAAAAAAGAGATCGAGCCGTTGCAGGAGCTGCAGGCGCTGCGGGAGCTGACCGGGGCTGAGCGGAACAGGCTGGCGGGCCAGAGGGCTCAGTGGGCTGTTTCTGTGGAGGATTTGGAAGCGGTGAGGGAGAGGCTGAAGGAAGATAAGGCGGCGCTGGAGAGGATGCTGGCTGAGGGGGTGGATGAGGCTGGGGGGAGGGTGGGTGCGGGGGCAAGTGGGCAGCAGGATGAGTGGGATGCGATGGTGCCCAGCGGGGTATCGGGGCGGGCTGGGGCTGATCGGGGCGACCATTTTGGTCAGGACGCGGGGTCGGAGGGAAGCGATCTCGTTGCGTGGTTTGCTCGGGCGGATGAGGAGTGGGCTGGGTCGGGGGATGCGGGTTCGGCGGAGCGGGGTGGTGCTGTATGGGGTGCGGGGTTGGATAGCGGCGTTGATTCTGGTGGGTGGTGGGTTGGGGAGGTGATGGGGAATCCAGCCGGGCAGGAGCGGGCTGCGGCATCGTTGTCCGGCCGGGACGAGGACCAGCAGACGGGGTCGGGGGCGGAGTGGGAGTCGGATGCGGCTGTGCGGGTGGAGCAGGCGGAGACGTGGGAGGGGTTGGTTGAGGAGGAGCAGGGGGATGCGACCCGCGATGAGGAGCCGGATGTGCGGGTCGCGCGGCTGCGGGAGTCGCTGAAGCAGGCCGAGTCTGGCCTGGCTTCGTTCGAGGCGTTGCCGGGCTGGGACGGGAGTCAGCGGGCGGAGTCGGCGGTGTTGCCGGGGTTCGATGGGGGTTGGCGGGAGTACTGGGAAAAGGCGCAGCGGCGTATCGAGCAGTTGCGGGCGGAGTTGGCCGAGATGGTGAACGACGAGGGTGAACCGGCCGGGCAACACCTGGGTGAGACGGGAGAGCAGCGGGTTGCGGCGTCCGTGCCGGCTGAGATTGCGGCGTTGGCCGGGCTGACGGATCGGATGGAGCAGCATTTGCAGGCGATGCCGCCGGAGTACAACCCGGGCGGTGTGCGTGAGCGGGTCGAATGGGCGAAGCAGTGGGTGAGCCAGGGGCAGTGGACTCCAGGTCAGTTGCAGACGGTTCGGTCGGGGTTGGCTGCGGTGCGGGCGGCGGAGAGGAAGTTGCGAGGCGAGGCTGGCCGGGCGAAGGAGGCGCAGGCGATAGGCGGGGGCGAGCGGGGGGGCGGGTATCGGTTCCTGGTGGGGGTGAACCGGGCCAACTATCTCTCCGGTGAGGCGGGTTTCCGGGTGAATTGCCTGGAGGCGTTTGTGGCGTTCCATAATTCTCTGAGGTTCGGCCGGCAGTTCGTGGCGGGGCCGGCTGGGGGTGACCGGGATCCGGCTCGGTTGGAGGCGGCGTTGGGGGCGAGGGCCTGGTGGGTGGCTGGTGTTGCCGGGGTTGAGTGGTATGTGCGGGGTGGGCTGGTGGGGGTGGCTGTACCGGTGGGTGTGGCTGTGCCGGTGATTTACCTGCGAGCGGACGGTAGTGCGCATGTGATCGCTGCGGTGAATACCGAAGACCGCGATGGGCAAGGGCGGGTCGTGCTGGTGGATCCGCAGAAGGGGGAGGCTGCTGACAAAGATGATGTTTCCGCGGCGATCGGGGTGTGGGTGGTTCCGGTGTCGGAGGTGGCACCGGATCGGGAGGTGGTGGTGCCCGGTGGTTTCGGGCTGCGGCGCCTGGGCTGGGGGGCTGGGCTGCCCGCCGAGGTGGCAGGTCCCCAGCGTCAGCGTCCCGGTAGGCCGGTGGCCGGCACGACGAGGAAACGGGAGGAGGCCGGCGGGAGTTCCCGGGCACCCAAGCGGCGGAAGGTGCCAGGACCCGTTGTGGAGGCTGGTTCCGGGAATCACGGCGGTGAGGGCGACGGGCCCGCGCCGACCAATCCGGCAGCACAGCAGGACCCGAGTACGGAGCAGGAGCGGAAACAGAAAAACAAAGTATACGACGCGACGCGGCGCAAGAAGGTAAAGGACCAAGCCGCCCTGGTTGAGAAGTTGCAGGGGAAGCCGCGGGAGGCGTTGACTCAGAAGGAAAGGGAGGATCTGGCCCGGCTTGGGCCGAAGGTGGAGGAGCGGAGACGGAAAGAAACGGAAAAGTGCGGGAGGCGGCGCCAGAAGGTAAAGGCCGAAGCCGCTCTGGTTAAGAAGTTGGAGGAGAAGCCGCAGGAGGCGTTGACGCAGAGGCAACGGGAGGATCTGGAGCGGTTTGGGCCGAAGGTGGAGGAGCGGAGACGGAAAAAAGCGGAAAGCGTTGTGAACTCGCGCAGGGATAAAAAGGACCGGATTGCGGAGTTGCAGGAGTTGGAGAGGCTGAACAAGCTGAATGTAGCGCAGGCGGAGGAGTTGGCGGAGCGGCTGATGAAGGAGGAGGAAAAGAGGAAAACTGAAGCGAACACTCGCCGGTCGAGAAAGAACAAAGCCGTCGCCACGATTGCGTGGTTGGAGGAGCAGGAGCAGCTGACTCCGACGCAGCGGGCCGAGCTCGATTTGCGCAAGAAAATACAAAAGGACGAAAAGGAGCAAAGACGGCTGTCGAGCCGAGTGTCGAATCTGAAAAAAGGGATCGAGGCGTTGCAGGCGCTGCCGGAGCCGACCGGGGCTCAGCGGAACAGGCTGGGGGACCAGAGGGCTAAGCGGGCTGATTCTGTGAAGGATTTGGAAGCGGTGAGGGAGAGGCTGAAGAAAGACAAGGCGGCGCTGGAGAGGATGCTGGCTGAGGGGGAGGATGAGGCTGGGGGGAGAGTGGGTGTGGGGGCGAATGGGCAGCTGGATGACTGGGATGCAATGGTGCCCAGCGGGGTATCGGAGCGGGCTGAGGCTGATCCGGACCATCTTGATCAGGACGTGGAGTGGGAGGGAATCGAAGATCTCGTTGCGTGGCTTGCTCGGGCGAATGAGGAGTGGGCTGGGTCGGGGGATGCGGGTTCGGCGGAGCAGGGTGGCGCTGTATGGGATGGGTTGGATAGCGGCGTTGATTCTGGTGCGTGGGTTGGGGAGGTGATGGGGAATCCAGCCGGGCCGGAGCGGGCTGCGGCATCGTTGTCCGGCCGGGACGGGGACCAGCAGACGGGGGCGGAGTGGGAGTCGGATGCGGCTGTGCGGGACGAACATTTTGATCAGGACGTGGAGTGGGAGGGAATCGAAGATTTCGTTGCGTGGCTTGCTCGGGCGGATGAGGAGTGGGCTGGGTCGGGGGATGCGGGTTCGGCGGAGCAGGGTGGCGCTGTATGGGATGGGTTGGATAGCGGCGTTGATTCTGGTGCGTGGGTTGGGGAGGTGATGGGGAATCCAGCCGGGCCGGAGCGGGGTGCGGCATCGTTGTCCGGCCGGGACGGGGACCAGCAGACGGGGGCGGAGTGGGAGTCGGATGCGGTTGTGCGGGTGGAGCAGGCGGAGACGTGGGAGGCGTTGGTTGAGGAGGAGTAGGGGGATGCGACCGGCGATGAGGAGCCGGACGTGCGGGTTGCGCGGCTGCGGGAGTCGCTGAAGCAGGCCGAGTCTGACCTGGCTTCGTTCGAGGAGTTGCTGGGCTGGGGGGCTGGGCTGCCCGCCGAGGTGGCAGGTCCTCCCCAGCGTCAGCGTCCCGGTGGGCCGGTGGCCGGCACGACGAGGACGCGGGAGGAGGCCGGCGAGGGTTCCCGGGCACCCAAGCGGCCGAAGGTGCAAGGACCCGCTGTTGAGGCTGGTTCCGGGAATCACGGCGGCAAGGGCGACGGGCCCGCGCCGACCAATCCGGCAGCTCAGCAGGACCCGAGTGCGGAGAAGAAACCGGAAAACAGGGATAGCCAGGCGGCGAATCGCGAGGCGAGAAAGGTCGAAGCCGCCCGAGTTGAGGAGTTGAAGGGGAAGGGGGAGGGGCAGCTGAACGAGAAGGAGAAGGATGAGCTGGCGACGCTCCAGCGGAAGGTGGAGCAGCGAAAGAAGAAAAAGCAGAAAAATAACGCGAATTATCGCAAGCTGGGAAAGGACGTCGCCGCGAGGTAAACATTCAGCGGGTTCGTGAGGGTTGAGCGGCTGGTCTCCGTGCTGAAGGTGATCTTGGGTGGCTGCGGTTGCGGGTATGGCTATCGAAGATGCTTGGGCTGTGGTCGACGCGCTCGCTGATCCGGAGACGTAAACATTCAGGGGCGGGTTTGAGGTGCGGTTTCTGGTCGTGAGGGCATGCCGAACTGCCCGCCGTGCCGCGGGGTTGCCGGAGGGGTGCGGGGTCAGGCTTGGGGCGGGGTCTGGCGGCATCTACGGGTGACCGAGGATCGCTTCGCAGGCTGCGGCGCAGCGGGTGGCAGAGTTGTTGTCGCCGGAGGCGATCGATTCTCTGGTGGCTGACGCTACCAAGTCGGAAATCAACCTAACTCTAACAATTCAATCTCGGCACCAATGAACTGGCGCGGTCAAATGGTCGTAGCGGCACCAACAAGACTCTTGCCGTCATGATGTGGCACCTACTCATTCAAGTGGGTGTCACCAGGTTGACGAACCCGCCTACCCCGACCGGCTACTCGGAAGGGTAGTTGCATTCGTAATGAGACTGGCGGAAGCTTTCCCGTGGAAGCTCGTTCGCGCAACTTTCGACGTCTTCGCATGGACGTTGGGGCACGAGGATTGCCGCCACTGGATGTGGTCATCGACGGATGCGTCCGCATCACCACGGATGGAGAGGTTCAACAAATGACAGAAGCGCCTCAGGATGCAGTAGCATTCGGCAACGAAGCGGAGCTCAGGCGACGTAATCGGGCCACCGTCGAAGAATATCTGCGGGTTACCGAAGGTGAGTCCCGCTTGCAACGTCATCATTTGTTCACCGATGACGGCACCGAGCGCGGTGGCCTGTGGACGACGGACACCGGCGAGCCGGTATTCGCGACCGGGAAGGACAACCTGTATTCCATGGCCGCCTGGTCGTTGGAGTGCTTCCCGGACTGGAAGTGGATCAATGTGGAGATCTACGAGACGCAGGATCCGAACCGATTCTGGGTAGAATGCGACGGCGAGGGGAAAATTCTCTTCCCCGATTACTCGCCAGGGCATTACAAGAACCATTTCATCCATTCGTTCCTGCTGGAAAACGGCAAGATCAAAGAGATCCGCGAATTCATGAACCCGTGCCAGCAGATGCGCGCGCTGGGGATCGAGGTACCGGTGATCAAACGAGGTGGTATACCCGCATGAGACGTCCACATCGCGGTTACAACACGAGGGTGCCGTGTGCGACCACTACCGCCGCACCGACCACCTCCACCTGATCGATCCGCTCGCCCGCGCCCTCGACCGTCGCGTACATGGTCGAGGGCCGGCCGATTTCGACACCCTGGCGAATCGTGATCTGGCTGCCGAACGCGATCCGGCCATACCGGGCGAGGTGGACCGCCAGCGGACCTGCGGCCGAGCCGGTGGCCGGGTCTTCGGCGACCCCGTACGCGGGTGAGAACATCCGCAACCGCCAATTGGTGCCCGCGCCGGCGAAGCAGAGCGCGGCCATGTCGGGGAACTTGGCGAGCACCCGGAGGTCCGGGTGGATCGCCTCCAGCGCCGCCACGCTGCCGAGCCCGACGTAGACGTGCCGAGGCCCGTTCCGGTAGGCATCGACCGGTAGCTCGGAAGCCGCGACGCCAAGACCTTCCAGCAGTTCGTCAGCATGCTCGTACGGTTGCCAGCTCGGGATCGGCTGCAGCATCCTGGCGGCGACGATCTTCCCGTTCGCGCGCTCGAACGAAAAGGTGATCACCCCGACTTCGGTCTCCAGCCGGATCGTGTCCTGGTTCAGCTCCGCACCAAGCACGATGGCAGTCCCAAGCGTGGGGTGCCCGGCGAAGGGCAGCTCGTTCACCGGTGTGAAGATCCGGACTCGCGCGTCGGCAACCTCACGGGCGGGAAGCACGAACGTGGTTTCCGACAGATTCATCTCCCTGGCGATGCGTTGCATCTGCTCTGCGGACAGGCTGGCGGCGTCGATGAAAACAGCCAGCGGATTGCCCTCCAGCGGAGTTGCGGTAAAGACGTCGGTGATTACGTAAGCGTGGTTCGGCACCGTTCTCCTCGTCGTGCGTTGTCCGGAAGTTGCGCATCAATGCCTCAGTCGCCCGCGGCGGCTTCGCCAGCCAGCGCGCCGAAAACGAGTGCTTGCCCGAGAGTGCCACCGGTACCCGGGTAAGCGAACCCGAACGGACTGGCCGCGACATTGCCCGCAGCGTAGAGCCCGCGAATCACACCGCCTTCGACGTGCAGTACCCGCCCGTGCGGGTCGGTGCGGGGACCGCCTTTCGTCCCGCCAAGCCCGGCATGTACCGGCAGGGCGGAGAAAGGCGGTTCGGTGAGCGGCCGCAGGGTGGGATGCGTCGCCTGTGGATCTCCCATCGCCCGGTCGTACGCGTTGGTGCCGCGCCCGAACTCCGGGTCGAGTCCGTCCTTGGCCGCCGCATTGAACCGTTCCACGGTCTGGATCAGCGTCTCGGCGTGGACGTCGATGAGATCGGCGAGTTCGGCGAGAGTGCCTCCGCACGGAAGCCAGTCCGGGACACTAGCATCTCGCCGGACCGGGCCGACGGTGTAGTCGCGCCGGTGAATCCCGTCGAAGATCAGCCATGACGGGGCCCGCTCGAAGCAGAATTCCGTTGGCTCGAACGCGTGCAGCGCCCGGCCGACGTCGTTGTAGTTCTGGGCTTCGTTGATGAACCTGCGGCCACGCCGATCTACCATGAGCGTGCCAGGGCGCGCACGTTCGGCGAACAGCATCCGGTCCAGCGGTTCCCCGTCGATCTCCGCGTCGGGGTCAGGCGTCGTTGGACACCACCATGCCTCGGACATGTTGCCGAGCGCGGCCCCCATCGACATCGCCATTCGCAGGCCGTCACCACGCGCACCGGGTGCGCCCACACAGCGAAGCACCGGCATCCGCAAGAACGCGTTGACGAGTCCGGTGTCCCGCTCGAAACCACCGCTTGCCAGCAACACCCGACCACGCAGCTGCTGACCACGGGTGTCGACACCGGTCACCGTGCCATCGTCGCTGACGAGTCTGGTAGCCCTCGCAGCAGTCCGAAAGCTGACACCCGCCGTGCGGGCCGCGATCAGCAGTGCGGCCACGAGTGCCTGCCCTCCGGTGACCGTACCGGTTCGCCGCCGTTGGTTGACCACATCCAGCGAAACCTGACCAGTGGCCAATTCGGCGAGCATCGCAGGCAGGCGCCACGGCAGCGGCGGCCGCAGTTGGTGAGTGAGGATGGGCTCGATCTGCAGCGCGCACGGTTCGAGGGAGCGACCGCCTTCCATGCCGCCAGGCAGCTCGGAATGGCAATCCGGATATGGCAGCGGGCTCCATTGCAGCGGGGACGTGCCTTCCAACCACCGCAGTATTCGTGGTCCCGCGTCGAGGAACCGGTTGACGAGGAGGGGGTCGACGTCGCCGACCGCGAGTGAGCGCAGATACCTGTGCGCCTTCTCCGCGCAGTCGCGGCCTCGCCCTGCTGCTTCTACATGGTTGTTCGGTACCCACACCGCACCGCTGGAGAGCGCCGTCGTCCCGCCCAAGGTCGACGTCGCCTCCAGGACGGTGACGTCGGCACCGGCCGCCCGCGCGGCGAGGGCCGCGGACAGGCCGGCCGCGCCGGAACCGATCACGATGACGCCAGGACGCACGACCGACCTCCGAGACGTGATTCCAACCGCATGCTGCGCGTCCTCTCAGCCCGTGCTTGTCCGCACGCCGGTCCGCGCAGGACCAGAAACGCCCGACGAGCCACGTTGCGCGGGCAAAGACTCGGTAGCCGGCACCAGGGAGCCGAGAAGATCGCCGAGAATACTCATTCCGTCGATGGTCAACACCGATTCCGGGTGGAACTGAATCGACCGGAAACCCGGCCCGGACAACGCATGCACCCGCCCTGAATCGGGCTCCCGGCTGATGACAACCGGCCCCGGAAGATCCCGGTGATACAGGCGGTCGCTACTGGACCTGGCAACGAATGTGTTGTAGAAAGCGACAGTTCTTCGTTCCCCGAGAAGGTCGATGTCGATCTGCTCACCCTGGTTCGGAACTACCTCGGGGACCACTTCCAAGCCCAGCAGTCCGCAGAGGACCTGGTGCCCTAGGCACACCGCGAGAAATCGACGTCGATCGTGAAGGAGCCGCCGGGCGATCCGGCGCAGCGTGGCGATCTTCGGGTCATCGAGCACCCGGGGATCGCCTGGCCCGGGGCCGAGCACGATGAACTCGTCGTCGTCCATCTCGAAAGACTCGTCATAGCCGCGGATGGAGACGGTCAGCCCCAGAGCGGTCAGCTGGTGACCCAGCATAGCGGTGAATGTGTCCTCGCCATCGATCACGAGCACGCGACGGCCGACCAGTCCCGGCACCGTGGGCACGTGACCGCGATCCGCTCTCAACCAGAACCGCGCCAAGCTCTTGTTGCGTCCGTCCAGCGCTTCTCGAACCAACGGATTCGCGTCAAGGGACAATCCGCGTTCCCGCTGATGCGGCGCGTCGACTCCGCCTTCGAACGCCGCGAGCATTCCGGCCAACTTCGCTCGGGTCTCAGCGACTTCGGAACCCGGGTCGGAGTGCCGGACGAGCGTCGCGCCGACGCCAGCCCTCAGCCGACCATCGCGTTCGATCTCCGCGGTGCGAATGAGGATCGCCGAGTCCAGTGTCTGGTAGCCCGCTGCATCGTGACCGATCAGTGCGATTGCCCCGCTGTAGTAACCGCGTCCCGACGGCTCGTACCGCTTGATCACCCGGCAGGCACTTTCCAGCGGACTTCCGGTGACGGTTGGCGCGAACAACGTTTCCCGAAGAATGTCCCGAACATCTAGCTTCGTCTGGCCCTCGATCAGGTATTCGGTGTGCGCCAGACGGGCCATCTCCCGCAACCGCGGGCCGACCACGGTGCCGCCCCGGTCGCAAATCCTGGCCATCATCTTCAGTTCTTCATCGAGAACCATGTGCAGTTCGTCTTCTTCCTTGCGATCCGCCAGGAAACGCAGCACGTCCTGCGTCGACGGTCCCTCCGGCGGATACCGGTAGGTGCCGCTGATCGGATTCATCACCACCGTGCCCCGATCCAGGCTGACGTGCTTTTCGGGGCTTGCTCCGACGAACGTGCGGGAACCCGTGTGGACCACGAAAGTCCAGTACGTACCCTGCTCCGCAACGAGCAACCGCCTGAACAGACTCAACGCGTCGCGTGGCGAGAAGTCGGCGAGAGTGGCCGTGAACGACCGCCTAATGACGAAGTTCGAGCCAGCGCCGCTGCCGATCTCGTCGCGCAGGACGCTCCGGACGACCTCTGCGTAAGTCTCGTCGTCGGTGTCGAAGCGGGCGTCCTTCAACTCCACCGGCTCGTCAGGTAGTGCGCCCAACGCTTCGGTGACGTTGACCGTTCCTTGCGACCGGACCATCATCTGCAGCATGGGCGCGCCATCATCGACGCATTCGAAGCCGCGTTCGGTTAGCTGTCGGTACGGAACGAGCACGAGCAATTCCTGGCGCGCTGGCCCGGTGGAAGATGGTGGGATCATCAAGTCTTCGATCGAACAGACCTCGGTGACCTCGCCAAGCAGAATCTCGAGCCTATTCCCCATTTCCGGCCGGTGTAGCACGGCGAAGGGGGGCGGGTTCGAAACGAGCAGTTCTTTCAACCCGGCGACTACGCGTTTGGCCATGAAAACTCCTTGACTACGGTCCCACGCGAAACGGCGCGCGGCAAGTACTCGCACCGTGCACCCAGGCATCTAGAACAGCCAGCGACTGCTTACCGCATCCAACTCTTCCGTTGACAGCATGCAAGATTTCGGCACCCTGACTCTACATTGCTGGGCGACCGGAACCAGCGGCGAAAAAACAACTACTCGTTTTAGCGGTGTTGCGAGGCTCGCAGCTATCGCGACCCGTCGAACACCAAGACGCGACTACCCGTTCGAGTAGCGCAACCGGAACGGGTACTGCGAGCACCCGTAGATGAACTATGTTCGCAGCGAGGTTTCACATTGAGAACTGCTGACCGGGCAAATCGAAAAAACGGCGCCGAACATCCTCGGCACGTGCACGACGGAGACGGGAAACCCGCCGTTGAGGGAGGCTTCCGTGAGCATACCGCCGATCGGCGCGTACCCCATGCCAACAGCTGATGATGTGCCGCGCAGCAGTGTCGACTGGACCGTTAGCCAGTATCGAGCAGTGTTGCTGATCCACGACATGCAGAACTATTTCTTGGCAAAGTTCCCCGGCGATTCTCCAGTCTTGGACTTGGTGCGAAACATCGCGCGCCTGCGCGAATGTTGTGCGGACCTGGGCATTCCCGTAGCGTATACGGCGCAGCCCGGCGGGATGAACAGCAAGCAGCGCGGCCTGCTCAAAGACTTCTGGGGGCCGGGAATGGCGGCGAATCCGGCCGACCGTGAAATCGTGGCCGAACTGGCGCCAGCCGAGCACGAGCGCGTATTCACGAAGTGGCGGTACAGCGCATTTCACGATTCCGGGTTACTGGATTATCTTCGTGACTGCGGGCGCGACCAGCTCATCGTCTGCGGCGTGTACGCTCACGTCGGTTGCCTAATCACAAGCTGCGACGCGTTCTCTCACGACATCCAACCGTTTCTGGTCTGCGATGCGGTAGCCGACTTCTCCCCGGAGGACCATCGAATGGCGGTGTCGTACGCCGCACAACGTTGTGCGGCTGTTCCGACGACAGATCAGGTACTTGCTGCGCTCACCTCAACTGCTTCCGTACCGACCGGATGACCGGATTTCGCGTCGCACCGCGTAGCGCTCCCGGCTCGCGAGTTCCACGCGGGAATTGATCCCGAGTTTTCGGAAAATCCGCCTCAGGTGGTAGTTGACGGTGTGCGGGGAGAGGAAAATGCGGTGTGCAATCTGACGATTGGTCAATCCTTGGCCGACCAACTCGGCAATGGCACGTTCGGTTTTCGTCAGGTCCGGCGGAATTGATTCTGCGTCGCCGTGCGGCCTATCAGTATTCTTAGCGTTGGTCGAGTCGTTTCGTCCGCTTTCGGCAACGTTTCTGGAGTCGCGCCGGTCGCTGGACAGAACGCCACCGCCCAACAAGGCTCGTAGATCTTTTATCGCGGTTTCCCTGGCCCAAGCGTCTCCATATTCGGAGATGACTTGCAGCAGTCCATCCAGATTCGGTTCGAAAAGGCTGCGAGCATGCAGCGCGCCAGTGGCAACCGCAGGCGTACCGATGTTCGCGTTGGCTACGGCGTGCGCAGCTTCGATCGCCTTGATCGCAATCTTCTCGTCGCCCACGTCCATCGCGACACGTACGAACCACGCGGCAGCACCCGGTTCCTCCACGAACAGGGCGGGTCTGTGCAGCAGGTTGGTATGCAGCAGCGCTTCGATGCTCGACGGATCTTCCTTCGAGGTGTGCACCAGCAGCTGAATCCACTCGTCGCGCGCCGACCGCGCGGCGGAACCCTGTTCGTATGTCGAGGTTTCCCGGCAGCGTCGCAGATAGGAACGAGCCAACGCCACGTCGCCGGAACGGAATGCGATCAGCGCGAGAACAGACTCCGCTGAAGGAACCACTCGCAACGTCCCCAATTCGAGTGCGCTGGACAAACATGCCTCGGCAGTCAACCGTGCCGCCGTCTGCCGTCCCGCCCGCAGCAGCAAGCGCGCACGGATCAGGTCGGCTTGTGCTGCGTGCATGGTCAACCCGAACTGGTCGATTTCCGCGCGGGCCTGGCGCAGCATCTCCTCGGCGTCGTCGAACTCGCCCAACTCGCCCAACATCTCGGCCATCATCAGCGGCGGATACCAGCGCCAATCCGCAGATTTCACGGACGCCGCGCAGGTCGCTGCCCGCCTCCCCCAACACAGCGCCTCAGCGACATTGCCGGCCGACCACTCGAGATGTGCCAATCCGGTCAAGGCGATCGCAGTCCGTGCCTGGCCGTGGCATGTCCCGTCCGGCTCCTGCAACACTTTCGAGGCGTGGTCACTGGCGAAGTCCCCTTGCAGCACCAACGCCAGCATTCGACCTGCTGCGGTGTCGTCGAACGTAGTGGTCGACAGGTCGGGGACAGCAAGCACCTGGTCGGCGATGGCGATCGCTTCGTCGGTGTGCCCGCTGGTGATCAGCGGAGCGATCAGGGCGCATCGAAGCTCTGCCGCTAACTCTTCCGGCACGCCGTCATTCAGGGTCGCCTCGGCCAACATGACCGCAGATTCGATCCAGCCTTTGGAGAGCAGTGCACGCACCGCTGCCACGACTGAGGTGGGCCGGTGTGAGGTGGGCCGATCCGTGTAAAGCGACCGCACGGCGGCGTGCGTTGCTGGTTCATGCGATCCCAGCGAAAGCGGGGCCTCGTCAACCGTGTGCGAACTGGTTGTCGTCAGAAGCGGGTCGGATTCGACGGAGTCCGTCAAGCTCCGTCTCTCATCGGACCAGGCCAATCCGTGCACGGCACACGCTCCTCATGTCCTGTTAGTGCTGCAGCCCGGCACCGCCGCTGATCCAGACCGGTGGCGGGTTCCGGGCAGCATCAGCGAGCCGGGATCGGAGACTGTCGATCAACCACCCGAGAGCCATGCGGCCGGTCTCCCTGCGCTTGCTGGTGTCCTGGCGATGTTCTGCGGGTTCACTGTCGCATCAGGGCTCTGTGTACGACCGCCATTGATGCTCGATCGGACATTAAGAAGTGACCGTTCGTCCCTGTCGGAGGCTGCACCGGTACGGTAATGGTGCCCGGGGCGTCCAGGCGAGCCGCCGCAGCCGCGATTCAGCGCGCCGAAGATCCCGGAAGCTGCGTCCCAGCCGGACGGCATGCATACCGGCGATCCGCGCCAACGGGGCCTCGACGTAGCAGACTGGGCCGTTTTCGGAGGCCGAGATGCCTTCGGCTGCGCGCTGCACCTGGTGGACGACTGCTTTGGCTCGCCCGAAGAATCCGCCGGCGGCGGGCCCTTCCGGTTCTGCCGCTTCGAGCTGTTTTTCCTTTACCACGACGGCCAGCCGGTGCGTGGTGAGGATCAAGAGCGCGGCGCCGGGAACGTTCGTGATGTGGTCGCCGAATAGCACGGCGTCGCGTTCCGGCTCTGCGGAGAGAACCCACCAAACGATCGAGGGGCGTCCTTTATGTCACGACCACGAAGGGTGTTCAGTGGACTACCCGATTGATCCAGAATCATCGATCTGTGGTACATAATGCGCACGCACAGTTACTGTGAGTGGGAGGTTTGGTAGATGGTGCGGTACCTGCCGGGAGCCACGATCGACCCCGTGGTGGATGATTTGCCGCACCTGGATTGCGGCATGGAGTGGTGGTACTTCCACACCCACCTCACGACCGAGCATGGTGACGACGTCGGCCTGTTCCTTGTGTTCACCCGCCATCTTGCGACGCGTGCTGAGGGGGAGCCGCTGCGCGCGCATTTCGCCATGATCGGACGCACCGATCACACGGCCGGAAGGCACACCAGTGCGGTGTGGGTTGATCGAGGCTGGATCGACACCGTGCGCACCACCATCACGAACGACGGGGTCATGGATCCCGGTGTGCGGCAGGCGCTTGTCGAACTCTTCGACGACGGCACCCCGGTCGCTCCCGACCTGCTCATGGGCGGCGAGGTGATGATCGCCGAGCAGGAGCTCGACTTGCGTTACGGCGATGTCGCGGCATTGCGCAAGCTGGCGGACGGCTCGTATCACGTCACGTTTGACGACGAAACGCAGTCGTGCGATCTGGTCTTCACGCCTGTCAAGCCGCCCATCATCCAGCACGATGATGCGTTTCAGGTCAGGTTTCAGGGCCCGGAGTCGCAGGCGTTCTCCTACTTCGCCCCACGCATGGCGGTGCAAGGCCGCATCGGGAACGCCACAGTGTCCGGCAGCGGCTGGTACGAGCACACCTTCGGCGCGGAGTACCTGCGGCCGGACGGGGACCAGCGTTACCCCGACGGTACTTGGAACTGGACGGGGATCCAGCTGGACAACGGCTGGGAGATCAGCGCGGCGACGATCGACCACATCGACGTCAACTCCCGCCAAAGCGTGTTCGCCCAGCGGTTCGCCACCGCGTACTCGCCGGACTGCGAGCGGGTGTCCTGCGATGTCGAGCTGGTCGGTGACCGGCCGTGGACATCACTGTCCTCGTTGAACACCTACCCCACGCGATGGACCCTGTCCGCGCCCGCGCTGGAACTGGACGTCGTCGTCGAAGCCGAGCTCCCGCAGCAGGAAATCCTCACGATGGTCACCCACGGCTCCTACCTGGAGGCTTGCGCGAACGTGCGCGGCACCATGCGGGGCGAACCGGTGTCAGGCCGCGCGTTCATCGAAGTGATGCCTGCCAACAGGGTCGCGCGGATCGAGGAGTTTCTCGGGCGTCTTCGGGACGTCACGCACGACGAGGTGCGCAAGCTTTACCCAGATTCCCCGAGCGAAGCGCTCACCATGGCACTCGCCGCGCGGGAGGCATCCGGCGCACCCCACGCGGTCGTGTACGACGCCATGGTCCGGCCCCTGCGCTACGTCTCGGACACATCCGGCCGGGGATGGCGGTCGTTCGTCACCTGCGCCGCGCTCGAACTGTTCGGTGTGCGGGCCGAGCAGTACCGGCAGCTGCTCGCCGTGACCGAGCTGATCCACTCGGGATACCTCATGGTCGATGACGTGGAAGACGACTCGCCGATGCGGCGGGGCGAGCCGACTGCGCATTTGGTGTTCGGCGCACCGACGGCCATCAACGCGGGTACCGCTTCCTACTTCGTGCTTGACCGCGTCCTGGCCGAGATCCTGCCGGACGAGCGGCGCCGCTTACGCGCTTACGAGAGCTACCTGCGGGCAATGCGGGGTGCTCACGTGGGGCAGGGCATCGACATCACTGGACACCACGACGCCATGAACCTCGCGGTCGCGTCCGGTGATCCGACCGCGTTGCTAGCTGGTCTGCGCTGGGCGCAGCGGCTCAAGACCGGTGCCTACTCCCGTACGCTGGCCGAGATCGGCGCACTGACCGCCGGGGCGAGCGACGAGCAAATTACCGCCATGGGCAACTACTTCGAGGCTGTCGGGCTGGCGTACCAGATCACCGACGACGTGATGGACCTCGACGGTGTCACCAACCGCCTGCCGTCTGGCGAGGTCCGCGCTACCAAGCACATCGGTGAGGACTTGCGCGCGGGCAAGGTGACGATGCCGCTGGCGCAGGCGGTGGGACGGTTGCCGCACGACCGGATGGCCGCGATCTGGACGGCCGTGCGTGACGGCAACGCCGACGACGTGACCGTGCGAGAGGTCGCTGCCGCACTGGTGGAGTGCGGCGCGGTGCAGGCCTGCTACGACGACGCCAAGGCGCAGGTCGACGCGGCGTGGGCCCCGCTGGACCCGTTGCTGCCCAAGAGTTTCGCCAAGGCCATGGTGCGCGCCCTCGGCTTCTACGCCTCGCTGCGCGAACATGAGCCTGCAGTGGGCGACCACGAGGCCGCAGCCGGCGAACGCGGAACCGCAGCGGGCCACCACGAGGCCGCAGCGGGCGAATACGTCAACAGTGGACAGTGAACGATGGTCCTTCGCGTGAACGAGCTGTACCACCGCTACGGCAAGCGTCAGGTCTTGCGTGGCGTCACCTTCGACGTTTTGCCCGGCAGCCTCGTCGGGGTCGTCGGCGAGAACGGAGCGGGCAAGACGACGTTGCTGCGCATCCTGTGCGGCGAGCTGACCCCCACCACCGGAACGGCCTCGGTGAGCGGACGGCTCGGCTACTGTCCTCAGCATGTGGTGCTCAACGACGCTTTCACCGTCGCCCAGCACCTCGCCTTCTTCCAGGTGGCGTACGGACTTCCCGACCTCAGCTACGCCCACGAGTTGATTGACGTACTGCAGTTCGCGGACTTTCTCGATGAGCGCGTCGGTGTGCTCAGCGGCGGCACGCGGCAGAAGCTGAACCTGACCATCGCGCTCATGCATGACCCGGACGTGCTACTGCTGGACGAGCCCTACCAGGGCTTCGACTGGGAGACCTACCTGCGGTTCTGGGAACTTGCCCAGCGGTTGCGCGACCGCGGCCGTTCGGTGCTGGTGATCTCCCACCTCGCCTACGACGCCGACCGCCTCGACACGCTGCACCGCCTCGCGGCCGGCGTCCTGTGCGAAGGCACTACTTCCCACGGAGGCCGGTAATGTGGTGGACGCGCTTCGGTACTGCCACCCGGATGGCGTTGCTCGAACACCTTCGCAATCGCCTCGCCATGTGGCTGGTGGCGCTCTATGTGCCGATCTGGCTGACCCTGGCCTACACGATAGTCGGGAACATGCCCGTCCGTTTCTACCTGCGCGCCACGGACCAAACCGTGCTTGCGCAAGGCAACGAGCTGACCCAGATCTCGGGCGCGCTCAACGCCGTCACCCAGATCGTCGGCTTCATGATGTTCACCGTCACGTTCAAATCGAGCACGTTCGACCGGCGGCTTGCGATGGCGGGATACCCGCGTGGCCACCTGCTCGCCGCCAAGGTGGTCGCCCTCGTGCTGGTCTCGGCCGTGCTCTCCTGCTACGCCACCGCGATCACGTGGTGCTTCTGGCATCCCCAGCAGCCGTTGCTGCTCGCGGTGAGTGTGTTCACCGACGCGCTGACCTACGGCGCGCTCGGCGTGATGCTGGGCGCGTTGCTGCGTGGCGAACTCGAGGGCATGTTCCTCATCGTCATGATCAGCATCATTGACATCTCACTGCAGAACCCGATCCCTAACCCCGCCGCGGACAGCGATTTCCTCCGCGTCTTGCCGTCCTACGGAGCGATGCAAGCCGCGACCACCGCTGGATTTTCCACCGTTACCCCCGTCGCCCACCTGTTGCTGCAGCTGTCCTGGTGCGCCCTGCTCACCTGCATGGGACTGCTGGCGTTCCTCCGACGCACCCGCGACCAGAACCGTGCTGGCCGCGTGTCCACGACAGCAGGGATTCCCGCTACATAGCCGGGATTTCCGGCGTCTCGAGCATCCCGGTTTCCGGCCACCAACCGCCCCCGAAGCCGACGCTGCCACTACGGACACGATCCGGGAGATCCCCGCCTGCACTGCTGGCAGGCTCGGACACGACCTGATCAGCGGCGACTGCGGCGCTGCCACGGTGCTGGCGTCAGTTTCTCAGGCTGTAGAAGTGCATCGGTGAGTTCGGATTGAAGCCGATCCGCGGGTACACAGGCGCCCCGGCGACGGTCGCGTGCAGGGTGGCGCGGGTCAGTCCGGTGGCCCGGCCGCCCTCGTACAGCGCCTTCCGCGTCACCGCCTCGCCGTATCCCCTGCGCTCCCACTCCGGGGCGGTGGCGACGAGCACGACGAAGAGGCGACCTGCTGCTTCCACGGTCGCAGCGCACGTTACCGGCACCCCGTCTCGCAGGCCCAGGTAGGCGTGCACCCGGTTCTTCCACAGCGTGGAGCCGACGAGCCCGTCGCGGCCGTCTTCCAAGGGGAATCCGTAGGCGCGCGAGTTGAGGTCTGCGTAGGTGCGCAGCTGTTCGTCGGTGGTCACGCGCACGAATGTCAGGTCGGGGTGGCCGGGCTCGGGGATGGGGAGCATGTCTCCGGCCATGCCGGTTCCGGGGAAGGCGTGCTCCAGGCCCGCTCGGTCGGCTGCTTCGCTCAGCGCCGCGCGTGCGTCATCGGTGAGGAGGTCCCCGAAGATCCACAGAAAGCCCGGATGCTTCTTCGAGCGCATGATGTCCGCTGCCTGGCCCAGGCGTCGGCCGACGAGTCCCGCGTCCGCGCCGACGTCGGTCAACGTGATGCAGTTCCAAAAGAGGAACCGGCAGTCGGCCCAGCGAACGGCGATGCCCGGGAGGTCTCGCACATCGGCACCCGGATCCCGGTCGAGCACCATGGCGCGCCAGACCACGGCGAGCTGTTCCATCGATTCGATCGAGTCCGCAAGCTCTGCCACCAAAACTCCTCAAATTCGTCCAAGTGCCGGTTCGAACCGACCGGGGGCACGTACAGCATCCACACAAGCCCCGCCTGCCGCCTGATCACCTGCCGGTCGGCCAGTACCGCTGGGTTTCTCGTTCGGTACAAGGACAGCCGGGGTCGGCGGGGTCGAGCGGTTGGCGGCAGGGCACGCCTTGTTTCCGCGCGATGATGCACAGGCGCTGGGTGCAGCAGTCGCAGTCCGGGCACGCCGGCGGGCGACCAGGTCGTCCTGCGGTGGAGGCGGAGTTGTTCTCGTTAATCGCGGTTCCCTTCGGGCGCAACACTTTTCGGGGCGTGAGCCTGGCATCCCGTACAGGATCTTCCGCTAAGCCTCGATCCACCGTTGGTTTTGGGTAACGGTTCGGTGGTAAGAAGGTGAGATGCCCTCTTAAGCTGGGATGATTGATCCAGTAGGTGTGGCAGTGCTCGGAGTGACGGCGATGCCGTGAGCCTGTCCCTGCCTAACCAGGAGGGTGATCGTGACCGCCGTGCCCGTGACTGAAGTGCGCCTCGACGTGCCGGACCTGTGTCGGCAAGTCGAGGCGGTGCTGGAGGAGTTCCTTGAGCACAAGGCCCGCACCGGTGCCGATGGTCGTATGCCGACCGAGGTCGTCTATGTCCTGTGTGATTTCCTTGCCGCCGGCGGCAAGCGGCTGAGGCCGGTGCTGGGTGTCCTGGGCTGACACGCCGCCGACGGCGCTGCACCGGCTCCACGATCGCCCTTGCCCTGCGCGACGCGGCGCCCCACCACAAGGAGCTGCTGCGCGGCCTGCTCGGCCGGCCCGACCTGTCCGAGGCCGAAGCCGCCCAGATTCGCAGCATCCTCACCGTCACCCGGGGTCCACACGCAGGTCGAGGACCTCATCACCCAGCGCCGCACCAACGTGATGAGACTCCTGGACACCACCCCTTTTGCCCCGCAAGCCGTGCCGCACCTGCGCCGCTTGGCGGACATCGCTACCCGGAGGACGGCATGAACACGCCGGGAAATCGCCTCCTGTCGGCGGCCCTTCGCATGGGCCGGGCCGCCGTGCTCGTTCGCTGGTACGGACCTGCCCCATGCTGTGTCCCCAGGGACCTCGGACCTGCTCGTCAACCTGGCAGCCCTTGCGGGCATGGCGCCCCAAGACCCCGGACTTCCGCCTGCAACAGACGACACTGCCGCCGCCGTGTGCGCCTGCGCACTACCGCCTCTCAACCCACTCGTGGCCCGTTCGCTGCCGTCCGGACGTGCGCCCGGATCGCTTGTGACGCGCGGTGGCTCCGGCCACGCGCTGCCGCCTCGACGAGGGGTGTCACAGATGATGTGCGGCGGATGTACCGGGAGCGGCGGGCTGAGTCGGGGTTGTGTCGAAACCACCGTGGTGAGTGAAGGAGAGCAAACCATGGTTGCCCAGCACACCGATACTGGCGTGTCCCGTCCTGAATCCTCCGCCGGCACGCTGCAGCGTTGCACGGCGTCCGCTGTCGAGCTGCCTCGTCGGCTCGCCAAAGAGCTGCGGCTGAGCTGGAAGTTCATCGAAAATGACCCGGTCGGGTTCTATCCCGGCATCCTGTTCACCATTGCGGTGAGCTACAACTACCGGCTTTCTCCGGGCGACTTTGCCTTGACCGCCGCGGGCTCGCTGGTCTACTTCTGGCTCTACCTCTATACATTCTGTCTGACCAACCAGCTCGCCGGCAGGAACGAGGACCGTCTCAACAAACCGTTCCGGCCGCTGGTCTCGGGTGCGGCCGCCGCTCGGGGTACGGTCGTCCGAGCCATCGTGGCCAACATCGCATTCCTCGTGGTCGGTGTCCTCTTGGGAGTGTGGCCGTGGGCGTTGATCTGGCAGGCGCTGACGTTGCTGCACAACGTGGCAGGCGGTGCGCGCAATTGGGTGGTGAAGGACTTCGTCATCGCCAGCGGTGTGCCGTTGATGCTCGGCCCGGCCTGGCAGATGGTGGCGCCGCTCACCGCGGACACCTGGCGGTGGATCTGGGCCCTGGCCATCCCGATCTTCTTCTTGATCCCGGTCCAGGATCTTCGGGACATCCGTGGAGACAAGGCTAGTCGGCGGGCGACCTTCCCCACCGTCTTCGGCGAGACCTTCGCGCGGAGGTTTCTGCTCGCGGGTTTCGTCCTGCTACCGCTGATCGACCACTTCTTCCTGATCCGGGCATCAGGAGGCGACCTGCCGGCCTGGCTGGCCGAGGCGGCAACCGCCGCGCTGTGCTGGACCATTGCCTGGCGCGTCGCCCGCCGACACGGTGCGGCTCACGATCACCGCACCTATCGCTTCTTCGAGTACTGGTACATCCTCGTGGTCGCCTCCGCCGCAGTCGCGCTCTGACCGGTCACCCGCACCTCATCGACCGCCAGGCACATACACGCGCCGAAGAGATCCCACGGCATCAGCGACGCCGCATTCCTCATACCCGAGAGCGAGGTTCCTTCCTTGACCGAGCCGCCAGACGAAGAAACGCTGCACACCGACGAGACCACAGCTTCCCTCCGAGAAGGCAAACCCCTCGGGTTTCCCTTTCAAGCGCGGCATGTTGTGGATCCCCCGCCGATCCTCGCCCACCTGAGGGAAGACCATCCGCTCGTCCCGGTCCGGCTACCGACAGGGACCCCCGCGCTCCTGGTGACACGCTGGGAGGACACGAAGGCGGTCCTGACGGATCATCGGCTGAGCCGGGAAGCACTCTCCAAGCCCTCCGATACCGAAATCATCCCCTACGAGCCGACCAGCATCGTGCCGCCCAGCGAATACGGGCACGGCCTGCCCTACCGGCAGACCGGCAGCTCATTCCATGCGAAGCATGTCGATCATCTTCGCCCGCGCACCCGGAAGTTGACTGACACGCTCCTCGACGAGCTGCTCGCGCAGCAGCCGCCCGCGGACCTGATCAAGCATGTGGCCAAGCCGCTGGCCGAAACCGTCATCGGCGAAATTATGGGAATCCCGGCATCGGACCGGGCCTGGGTGGATGCTCAAATTCCGCTGGCCACACCCAGCACTCCGTCCACACAGTCCGAAACCGCCGGGTCCGAACTGTTCGCCTACTTCCGCGACCTCTTTGAGACCAAGCGGAACAGCCCGGCCGACGACCTGATGAGCTCCATGGCCACCGGACAACTCTCGCCGCAACTCGCTTTGGAGCCTTCCAGGATCATCGCGCTCTGCGTACGCATCTGCATGGCCAGCATGCACGCGGTGCACGCCGCGATCGGCAAGAGCGCCATTCTTCTCCTGCGTCAGCCCGAGATCTTCTCCGCGCTGGGCCGCCATCCCCACCTCACCAAGCCCGTGACGGAAGAGCTGATCCGCCTGTCCACGCCCATCCCCGCGACACTGCCCCGACTGGCCACCGACGACGCAGAGTTTCCCTGCGGGACCATCCCCAAAGGCAGCATCGTCATCGCCTCCCTGGAAGCGGCAAACCGAGACCCGCAGCACTTCACCGACCCCGATCACATCCGCCTGGACCGCGGCACCACGCCGCATCTCTCCTTCGGCTTGGGCAACAATTACTGTTTCGGGTCATCCCTGGCCCGAATGGAACTCGAAGTCGCCTTTGCCGCACTGGCCGAACGGCTGCCGGGATTGCGGCTTGCCCTCCCCGAAGCAGAGGTACAGCTGGACCAGCAAGCACTCTCGCCGGACATCATCGAGCTGCCCGTCACCTGGTAGCCACGCCCACTGGAATCAGGGAGGCAGCAATGCATGAACGTTTCGTGCCCGCACCAATAACCAGTCGGGCGGCAGCCGATGCTGCTGAGGCAGGCCGGATCTGTGCACTGGCACTCCGCGCACAGATCGACCTGCACGCCGCCGCAACCGCCACCGAGTACGCGGCCTTCTTTCCGGACCCCCCGATCGGCCCACAGGTCTACTCGGGCATCGCGGTCACCAACGCGTTCATCTCGCCCTGGAGCACCAGCGCCGAATTGCGCCTGCTCAATCGCGCCGCGTCATGGGTCTTTGCCATCGACCTGCTGATCGACCACCGTGCCACCGAGCAGACCGAAGTGGACCAGCTCATCGCCGCATGCCTGAGCGCCGCAGGCGGGACAGCCGATCCGCACGAACATCCGGGGGCGCGATTCCTCTCGGCGCTCCGCAACGACCTGCGCACCGCCGACGCGTTCCCCGCACTGGAAGGACTGTGGTTGGCGGAGCTGCAACGCATGCTTGCGGCGATGGCCCAGGAATGGAGGTGGAAGACCGCCGCGGCAGGCGCCTCGGGAGCCACCAGGCCCAGCCTGTCCGACTATCTCGACAACGCCGACAACTACGGCACCGTCTGGATCAACCTCACCCACTGGATCCACAACGGTCACCGCGCCACGCTTGCGCACCTGGACGAGCTCCTGCACATCAGCCGCGTAACCCAACAAATCATGCGGCTGCGCAACGACCTGGGTACCTATCAACGCGATGTGGACTGGCACGACCTCAACGCGCTGATGCTAGCCGATCGGCCGGAGGTCGAGCAGACCATCGGCCATCTCTCCAGAAGCATTCAGCAGCCACTGGCGCACCTGGGCGCTACCTGCCCGCACAACGTGCAGTATCTACAGCGCCAAGCGGACTACATCACCGGCTTCTACGCAGCCGGCGGAGAGTTCTGGTCGTACGACGCGGTGACAGCCGAGGCCCACATCACCGGGTGAGGGCAGCCACCTGCCGCAGTGAATGCCGGATTTGGGGCTGCCTTTACGCATCACGGTGGCCACGACGGCGGAGCAGGTGCCGGACAAGCCCTCCCGAATCTAAGCACGTGAGCACATGACCTTCGTGGTACGAAACCAAGGATGGTACTCAATGACCGAGACCCCGCTCACCGGAAAAGTGGCCCTGATCACCGGAGCCGGCTCAGGAATCGGAGCCGCCACCGCCACGTTCTTCGCAAACATGGGCGCTCGCCTCGCCCTGGCGGACATCAACGATGAAGCAGGACGTGCCGTCGCCGATCGCCTCCAGCGCGATGGGGCGAAGACCTTGTTCATCCAGGCCGACGTGTCGCGGGCGGACGACGTATCGGCTATGGTTGCTGCGGCTGTCTCTCACTTCGGGGCCCTGGACTGCGCGTTCAACAACGCCGGCATCGACGGGGACTATGCTCCAACCCACCAATGCACTGAAGAGAACTTCGACCGCGTACTCGCCGTCAACCTCAAAGGCGTCTGGCTCTGCCTCAAGTACGAGCTCGCCCACATGCTCGACCAGGGGCACGGCGCGATTGTGAACGTGGCTTCCGTCGCCGGCCTGGTCGGCGTAAATGTTGGACTGCCCGCCTACACCGCGTCCAAACACGGAGTCGTCGGCCTGACCCGCGACGCGGCGCTGGAAGTGGCCACTACCGGAATCCGTGTGAACGCCATCTGCCCTGGAGTCACCCGCACCGAGATGTACGACCAAGCCATCAAGAAGGGCTGGGTGGTCGAGGAGCAACTCCTCGACCACCAACCCGTCAAACGGGCGGCCCAACCAGAGGAGATAGCGCAAGCCGCCGCATGGCTCTGCTCGGACCAGTCCTCCTTCGTCACCGGCGCGATTCTGCCCGTCGACGGCGCCTGGACGGCTTGCTGAAATCCCCACCAATACCGGCGCCACGCCAGTGGGCAGCACTCGGACTGACCCGCCCCGGCCTTCGGCGGTGGTGGTGTCGATTCCCTGCTCCAGGAACCGGAACGCGACGTCGCGGTGCCGGAACTCGTCCAGGAGTGAGACCAGATGCGCGGTTGAGCGTCCGACCCGGTCAGGCGGGTGCACACGAGCACGTCCCCGGCGCGCAGCACCTTGTTCACCACGTCCTACTGCGGCCGGGAGGATTTCGCACCAGAGGTGTAGTCGACGTAGATGTTCTGACCAAGCGGTAGGCATCATCTTCACGGCCGGTCGCTCGCCACACATTGCCGACCACCCACGCCGCACCAGCCAGCGCGGCAGGGTCATCGGCTTGTTCAGCCGAGGCCATGCAGCGGTCGGCCGACAACCACAGCAACGCCCAATCCGACACCCACGCGAGCGCCTGCTCCGCCAGAGCATAGGCAGCCGACAGCGCGGCGTGTGCTTGTCGACGCTCATCTTATGGCCGGAACCACCTCTGCGAACCCCGGCCGACCATCGTCGTCGACGGCTTCTCGCCAGTCAGTTCGCTCAAGTCCTGCACACCGAGCGCGTCGGCAAGCTGCACGAGCTTCTCCCAGCGGGGCGGATGAAGCCCGCCCTTCTCGACCGCCTTGAGCCACTCGGCCGACCGGCCAACGAGGCCGGCCACAACCGGCCGCGACTTGCCGCGTCGTTCCCGGATGATCTGAATGCGTTCGCCGATCGTCCTGCCTGCAAGCTCGTCCGTCACAACGGATCACCTCTTCGCGGAAGGGGCGCCTGCTCGCGAAACCCCCGGCCCGTCGACCGGGGGCATACCTCCCGAAGAGATACCCGCGAGCGTAGCGACCTCCCGATCAGGTGACGAGGCACCGAGCGCCCGTTCGAGCACGGAACCGGGAAGTCGATCTCCTCGGCCAGCACGGTCTGGAACGCGGCCATCTGTTCGGCTTCGCCGTAGGCGTCGGTGAGTATGACTTCGATGTCGTCACGAAGTCGTGCTTCGGCCTCCTGCTCCGCTGCCTAGCTGGGCGAGGCGGGTGTTGATTCCGGCCTTGTCAAAGGCGATCCACGCGAGCTCATCATCGACACAGTCCTCAACCGGTGCGTCACCACGGCCGCCCACGCAGATCGGAAGGGTGGCGGCTGGTGTCGGCTCGACGACCTCCTCCAGGGTGATCTCGTGCCGCCAGTCGTCACCGAAGTCATAGGTGTAGGTGATGGGCTTGCGGGCACGGGCGAACGCGGCGGCCAGGGTGATCCCATGTTCGTCGAAGTCGAAGTCGAAGTTCGGGTCGCCGTACTGACGCCGTCCGACGGTGAACCCGTGGAGATGGTCGCCGTCCCAGGCGAAGGCGATCTGAATGACCTCGTGCAAATCGCCCAACGTGGCGGATGCCGGCATGAGCACACGGCGCCAGCACGCCGGCCGCACATGCTGCAGAACGATCTTGACCTGGTACGTCCCGTCTTCTTTCGCGTCGTCGGACGAGCCGAGCAACGACACGCCTCGGGTGCCGATCATCGACAGGGCCCAGCGGCCAAGAGGAGTGATCCGCCGCACCGGCGCGTCGGTGATGGCGCCGAAGGCGGCCAGCAACTCCAACGTCACCTCCGCCGGATCGCGCACGCCGAACCCCCGAGTGAAGGTCTGGTACAACTCGTACCCCGCATGTATGATGACGTGACTGATCGCTCTCGCCAGTTCGGCGCGGGTCGGCACCGGTTTGCCAGCCAAGACGGTCAGGGCGAGCCTGCCGATCTCCAGTTCTTCCGATGCCTCCTCACCGTCGAACAGGCCGGTCAGGGCGGCCGCGAAACATCGGGCCCAGAGCTCGAGCAGCTCGTCGGGGCTGGCGGACTGCCAGCCCGCCAGGGCCGGCGCCGCCACGGCTCGACCGCCCTCGATGGAAATCAGTCCCGCGCCGAGCGCCACCGTCCATCGCCAGTGCAGCGCGGGCACGTCCGCCGCGCTGCGCACAGACTCCGGCAACTCGATGCCCAGCGCACGGCCTGCCGCCGGCACGTCCGCCCGCCGCAGCACATGGTTGGCCGTCACCGCCCGGCCCGTGCCAACCCAACCCGCCAGGACAACCGCGTCCCGAAACGCATCACACTCGCGCACCGAACGAGCAAGATCATCAACTAGATCGTCACTGCCCACCGGGCGAGGATAGAGCGCCCCGGCGGCCACCGACCAAGCGGCCAGACGCACTGTCTGTGACAGCACTGTCCCCACGCCAGTTCGGCGCATATGGCCTTGCCGGCGACTGCCGCTGCGCGGATTCGGCGAGTGCTGCACGGGATCGCGGCCATCAGAGGTAGCGAGTGCTCGAACTCGACATGTCCTGCATGGATGTGCACGGCCGCAAGCAGTCCGGTATCACACTCAAACCAAGAGCTCCGAACGATCACGATTAGGCTGAGCTCTTGCCATGCTCAGTCAGCGCACGTCGTGCTTCCCGGTCTTCACGTCGCGTAGAAACGCCGACCATGCCGAGGACGCGAAGGGGAGAACTGGGCTGGCGGATCCGAGCTTGCTGTCCTTTACACCAGCAGCGCCCGGTAGGTAAGCCACCATGACGCAGGCACCCCCGCCGCCGTGACTATGGCTACTCTTCCGCCAGTGCGCCTGGGCGAAGACCGAAGTTAACATGCCGCGCTCCCTTGCCGTGCTTACAACTCCCGAGCGAGCCGGTTCAGGACGGTGATCGATTCCTTCTGGCTCAGCGCCTTGGACCGCAAGGCGCTGTAGTTCGGGGTATAGATCTCAACTTCGGCTGGATCCTCCATATAGACGCTGCTCGTGAGGTGTTCCGCGAACGCGACGTCCGGATCTTCCTGGTCGGGGAAGGACAGCAGGATGAACGGTGCACCAAGCGCGGGTATCGCCCCCGTACCTGAAGGGTCACGTTGGGGAGCTTGGCGCTGGCCACGAGGTGTTTGAGCTGTTCACGCATGACCTCGGGGCCGCCGACGAGTTGTCGCAGTGCCGACTCGTGGATGACGGTTCCCAACGTGAGCGGGTTTGTCTCGTGCAGCCGTGCCTGCCGCTGTGCGCGAAGATCGGCACGCTCCTTCATGACGACCTCATCAGCTTGCGGTATCCACGCCTGGATGAGTTCGGTGGCGTAACGCTCGGTCTGCAACAACCCTGGAATCAGCTCAGCCGCGAACTCGCGCACTTCGGCGGCCTCGGACTCCAGTCCGACGTACTCCTCGAAGTTCGACGCCAGCGTGTCCTGTCCGTACCGCTGCCACCAGCCCTTCTGCCTGGCTTGCAAGGCAAGCGCGACATACTGGTCTCGTTCCGCGTCGGGAACGCCATAGACTGCTGCCAGCGCGAGAACCTCGGCCGGGCCGGCGCTGCTCACTCGCGCGCAGCACGCGGGGCAGGGGCGGGCGCCTACAACGTCTGGGATCTCATCGCCCAGGTCGAAGCCGAACGCAAAGACGAGCAGGACCGGGCAATAGTGCGGCCGTCTTGGCCCTCTGGACCGCAGTTCCCCGACTAAGACCCTGATGGTGAGCCCACCGGTCGACACCACTTGCGTATTTGAGCCCTAGCCAGCCCCCGAGCCAGCTCCCTAGCCAGCCCCCGAGCCGGGCCGGTGCAGCTGCCTCCCCGACCACTGCACCGGCCCACCCGGTGGCCGGGCGTCTTCCCCCTCCCACGCCCGGCCACCGGCCCGCCTGTTCCGACTGCCTTCCAGAGTTTGCCGAATCCAGACGCCACGGCCGTTTCGCAAGTCCCGGAGGATGTAGTGGGCTACGTGCAGCGTCCCGAGTGGACTGGGGTGTTCGTGGCCGAGCTCGACGATGGTGAGCGATGCGTCAGAGTTTTCAGCACTCCGGAGCGGGTGGCGCTTTTCGCCAGCGCTAGCGAAGGCAGCCCAGCGGCTTGAGCACGGACTTGCGATGGGTACGTGTGCGGGTGAATGCGTTGCTTATCGCATGGCGATGAATCGTCGTAGCTTTCCGGTCGATTCGTGGCGGGGGAGCCGGTCGACCTTCTGGAGTCGGACCTCCGGGTTCGGCAGGCCGTGGCGACTCAGCGCGGCCGCGACCGATGCGGTCAGCTTGGCCGCGTCGGGCGAGCCGACGGCGAGGATATCGGCTCCGGCCGGAGTCTGGCGGACCTGGTATTCGGCGATGTGCGGATCCGTGCCGAGGACGTGGCGGAAGACGCTCGCCGGCACCGTGCACGCCGGGTAGTGGAAGTCATCGTCGTGCCGTCCGGCGATATCTGCCAGCCGCACGAACGAACTTCCGCATTCGCACCTGCCGGGCAGGGGTGTGATCTCGTCCCCGAGGTCGTAGCGGATGAACGGGAACGTCCGATTGGCGAGTCCGGTGGCGAGCGTTCGCGCGGCGGGCTCGTCCGGGGCGACCGGCGTTCCGTCCTCGTCGACCCGTTCCAGCACGACCTCGTCCTCGCACACGTGCAGTCCCTCAGCGCGTCCGCACCCGACCGCCTGCACACCGATCTCGGTCGAGCCCCAGAGGTTGTGGACCGGCACGTTCCAGGCGTCGCGGATCGCCCGTCGATCCTCGTCGAACAGGGGCTCGGAGTTCGTGCTCACCCGCACGGGGCGGATCTCCAGCGCTCCTGCCAAGGCGGCGCGGGCAAGCCGCCCGATCACCGTCGCGTACCCGACGAGATGGGTGGGGCGGGCAGCCGCCACCGCTGCGAGGACCTCGTCGAACGGCTCGCTGGCCGGGATCACGACCGTCTCCATGCCCGCTGCGCTCGGTACGTCGAACAGCGGCGTGCTGGCGTGCGGTGGCACCCCTGCCTCCAACACCGCGAGCCGGGCTGGGCGCCGCGGCCCACGCCGCTCCTCTCGCGCCTGCATCCGCCAGGCGAGACAAGCCAGCGTTACGAACAGTTCCCAATCCCACGCGTACACGCCTCGTACGCCGGTCGACCCGCCGGAACTGAAGATCTGCTGACCGCCCGGTGCGTACGAGAACCACGGTTGTCCGGCGAGGATGCGCTCGGCTGCTGCCCGGTCGAGGTCGGGAACCGTCACGATGGCGTCCCACTCCTCCTGCGCCTCCCGCTTGGTCATCACCGGAAGCCTCGCCAGGTCTGCCACCGTGACCGAGGAAAGATCGAGGCCACGCATCCGGGCCGCGTGAAAGGGCGAACGCTCGCGCGCATATGCGAGCAGAGCACGCAGCCGCTGGTCGCGGTAGCGGTCAATCCGTTCCCGGGGCCAATCCAGGCGTGCGACGTGGTCCTCTAGCGCCGCTTGCACCGCACTGAGATGGCCGGCGCGCAGGCGCCCGTACGTCGCCTTCGCGACGCTCATTCGGTCGGTGCCGGCCGAATCGGACATCCGCATCCTCCGGGGCCCGGGGAGGCCGCGCGCCAGCCTCCTCGTGTTCCTGCTTCCGAGTCTTCCACGACCACGCAGACCGGCCACCCGCGCCGACGCGCTCGATTTCGGCCAGGGAGTTCGCGGTCAGTCGCCTTCTCCGGCGGCGGTCGCGCCGGGGGTGCCCGGCACTACGACGTGGCTGACGACGTGGCTGACGACGTGGCGGGTGCGGTCGGCGTCTCGCGCGTGGCTGGTCCGCGCGATGATCGACACTTGGATTTACTTAGGCGGGACGGCACCACCGTTGCCAGGCCGCTGAGCTCCTACGGAGTTGGGGTCAACTTGTCTGACTTGCCGTCACGAGCTCTCCGGGGCGCTGCTGCTTTTCAACCATGTCTTTGGCCGCGCCGGGACGTGGCTTCCGGCGCGGTTGGTAACGGGTGTGTCCGGCTTGCCGAACTAATGTTCAGTCATGTCGACGTGCTGCCATCTGGGGGAGTACGTTGCCTATTCCGATTGCGAGCGCAATGAGCCATTCGGTCTTCCACTCGTCCAGCGGTGAGAACGAGCGGTTGCGGGTCGAGCTGTTGCACCCTCCCGCGATGTACTACGCGTTGGTGCACAACAGGGTTCCGGTGGTGCACCATCTCCGGGTCGAGAACCGCGGCGACGTCGCGATCGAACAGGTCGAAGTCATGCTGGAGCTCACCGGGCCGGACGGACCGCTCGCCGAGCCGTGGACCCGAGCTGCGGTGACCGTGCCCGCTGATGGCGTGGTGAGCTGGGACGACTTCCGCGAGTTCGCCCCGGACGCATCGGCGTTGAAGAGCGCCGACGAAGCGTTTCCAGTCACCTATCGCGTCGCCGTGCGAATCGGGGATGGGGCTGACCTCGAACTGTCGGTTCCGTCAAGGGTGCTCGCCCACAACGAGTGGCTGAGCGCTCCGGCGCTCTACGAGTCGATTTCCGCTTTCGTGCAGCCCAACACCGCCGCGGTGCAGCAGGTGCTGCGGGCAGCTGGAGCGCTGCTCCAGCGAGAGACCGGTTCCAGCTCGCTGCAGGGCTACCAGGCCGGTCCGAAGCGCGCGGTGCAGATCGGTGCCGCCATCTACGAGGCGCTGCGCGAGCACGCGATCACCTACGTCGGGATGCCGGCATCCTTCGAAGACACCGGGCAGAAGGTCCGCACCACTGCTGAGGTGCTGCGCGACCGCGTGGGCAACTGCATCGACCTGTCGGTCACCTACGCGGCCTGTCTGGAAGCAGCTGGGCTGCACCCGTTGATCTGGATCGTGCGGGGGCATGCGTTCGCCGGGTTCTTCCTCAACGAGGAACGGCTACCGGAGAGCGTATCCCTGGAACCGGCTCAGATGATCAACGTGGTCGAATCCGCGAAGGCGGTCGCCGTCGAGCTCACCGGGATCGGCCCCGGTGCGGACTCCGTTGACTTCGCCGAGGCAGTTCGGCTGGGCCGCGCCCACCTGCGTGGTCCGCGCGACCTCCACGGCATGGTCGACGTTCATCTCGCGCACCGCTGTGACATCCGGCCGATGCCTTCGGCGGATCCCGTGGCCCCGGAGGTCGCCCAGGAGGCGCCGGCAGCAGCGGGGCAGAGCCGTCTCGCCCTTCCGGACGAGCTGATCGCCAGTGGTGCGCTAAATGATGAGGAAAACCTCGAACAGCAGGCCACCACCAGCGATACCCCACCGCGGATCGGAGCTTGGCGGCGTGCATTGCTCGATCTGAGCCTGCGCAACCCTCTGCTAAAGCTCCCCAAGCGCGGCAAAGGATTGGACCTGCACGTACCTGCCGGGTCGCTCAAAGACCTTGATGATTTGGTGCACACGGGAAAGCCACTCGACATCGTGGCGCAAGACATCCTCGGCGGTGTACAGGAGCTGCAGGGTGTGCGGCGCGCGCAGGAGCTCCCGGACGAGATCGTGGCAAACGAACTCGTCGCCGATTGCCGCGTCTACGCCTCGGTGACCCAGGCGCGCTACGTCGACCGCATGCGGGAGTTGCAGCGCGCGGCGCGGACCGTGGAGCAGGAAACCGGCAGCAACTACCTGTACCTCACCCTCGGTTCGATGGTGCACCCAACTCCGAGCGGTGAGGCGCACGCACCGCTGTTCGTGCTACCGGTGCGCATCGAGGGCGGCACCGGACGCCGGCCCTACACGCTGGTCGTCGACGGTGACGAAATCGCAGCGCCTAACCACTGCCTGGTGCAGTGGCTGCGGCAGAAGCACGGTGTCGAGATTCCCGTGCTGCAAAACCCGATCCTCGACGAAGCCGGCATCGACATCGGCGCATCGCTGCGCGCGATACGGCAGGGCCTCGTCGACAACAACCTCAACTTCCGGATTGACGAGACGGCGAGCCTGCGGCTGCTGGAGTTCTCCACGTTCCAGATGTGGCGTGATCTGACGCAGCACTGGGAGACTTTCATGCGGAACCCGGTGGTTCGGCACCTGGTGGAGAACCCTGGTCGGCCGATGGGTGCTGCCACGCCAGCCGTGGTGGACATCGACGAGACCGAGCTCTTCCTGCCGATCGCTGCGGACGGCTCGCAACTGCGGGCTGTCGCACTCGCCGAGCAAGGCCACTCCTTCGTGCTGGAAGGACCGCCCGGCACCGGGAAGTCCCAGACGATCACTAACCTGATCGCCCATGCCATGGCCGCTGGCAAGACAGTGCTGTTCGTCGCCGAGAAACAAGCCGCGCTGGACGTGGTAAAGCGGCGGCTCGCCGCACTCCGACTCGACACCTTCTGCCTGGACGTGCACGGCCGCAAACAGTCCCAGCGCAGCATCCACCAGCAGCTCAAGGCCGCGAAAGAGCGGCAGGTACCGGCAGATCCCCACGAGTGGAGCGCGCTGACCGCCAAGTTCCGGTCCAAGGCCACCGCGTTGCAGCAGTACCCCGAGCAGCTGCACGACACCAACGGCGCTGGATTCTCGGTATGGTCCGGTTATCAGGCGAAGTTGGCGCACGAGGATGGCCCCGCGGCGTACGTTCCGCCGAGCTACTTCTCGCTTCCCGAGCAGCAGCGCCGGGCTGTTGAGGCCGCCGCGCGCGACCTGCCCGGTGCAACGCGCTCCGCGCGGCTGAGGCCGCAGCACCCGTGGGCGATCAGCGGGCGTCGCGACGTGGCGGGATCGGACGCTCAGGCTGTCCTTGCCGCCGCACGGGAGCTTGAGGACGTGCGGCAGTGTTTCGCACGGCTACCGGAGACGTTGCGGCACCAGATCAGTGCGCTGCCGAATCCGCTGCAGCTAGGGCAGGTTATCGAGGCAGCCCGGCTCGCCAGGGCAGGAAGGCTCCCGGACGCCGGCCGGACCGCGGCGGCCGCGCAACCCGGATGGGACGGCGTCGTGCAGGGTGCGGTGCGGGCGATCAGCCTTTTCCAGCAGCAGCACCGGGAAGCACTCGCGACGTTCCGGCCGGAGTTTTTCGTGCATCCCGCCTTCGACGGCCTCCAAGCCCAGGCCGCGGAAGCTGATCGCGGGCTTTTCGGCAAGAAGAAGCGCCGCGTGGCCTTGGTCGATGCCCTGCGGGGACACCTGGCTCCGCACGCGGAGCTCGACGAAGCGACCGTTCTCGCGAAACTTCAAGTCGCGGCTCAAGCGAGGCAGGCCGCAGCTGAAGTCGCACACAACACCCGTGCGGTAACTGGGCTGTTGTTGCCGCCGTCGTGGTTGCCGACCCGCCCTGACGCAGCGGCAGCGGTGCAGTCTGAACACCGCGCACTGCAGGTGTCGCGAGAGGCCCGTCACCGACTTCCAGGAGTGTGGGAGGCACTGAGTAGGCTCGGCGCGCACGTCCCGGCCGAGGAGTTGGCGCGATTCATCGGCGCTTGGCAGCGCTGGATGCAGCTGCTCAACACCACCGACGAGGAATTCTCCCGCTGGGCGACGGATTCCGGCTGGGCGGCTTCCTGGGAGCGTGACGGCCACGGCTGGGTTTCCGAACTTGGCGGCGGCCTGGTCGCGATTCAGCGGTGGGGCGTTGTACTCGCGCACACCGATGTGCTCAAGGACGCCGGGCTGTCCGAATTCCGCGCTCGGATCCTCGCCGGCGAAGTCCCGTCCGCGGAGATCGAGATGGCAGTCCTCCGCGGCATCGCTGCGTCCGCAGTTGCCGAACGTCTGCACACCAGCGAGCTGGAGTACTTCGACGCGGAGACCCACCAGCAGCAGGTAGCCGACTACCTCGAACTCGGCGACGAGATCCGCGATCGCCTTCCCCAGCAGATCGCTGCCAGGCTCGTCAACGCATCGCAGCGGGATCTTGCGTTCCGGGATCGCGTTGGAGAGCTGCTGCGGCGCTTGGCCGCCCGCAATGATCGGCTTTCGTTCCGGGAAGCCGTCGTCCAGTACTTCGATGTCATCAGCCGGTTGACCCCGTGCCTGCTGATGAGCCCGGCGTCGGTGGCAGCTTTCCTGGAGCCAGGGGACATCGACTTCGACATAGTCGTGTTCGACGAGGCTTCGCAGATCCGCGTTGCGCAGGCCATCGGTGCGATGGGGCGCGGGAAGTCGGTCGTCGTGGTCGGTGACTCCAAGCAGATGCCGCCCACCAGCGTCATGCAGGCCAGCAATGCCGAGGAGTCGGCAGATCCCACAGTGCCGGAGGACCTCGACAGCATCCTCTCCGAGTGCATCGAGTCCGGGTTGCCCCGGGAGTTGCTGACCTGGCACTACCGCAGCACCGACGAGTCGCTCATCGCCTTCTCCAACCGGCATTATTACGACGGCAAACTTGCCAGCCTGCCCGCGCCGGGCGGGGACGAGTCCGTGGGGATCGTCTGGCGGCGGGTGGACGGGCACTTCGAGTCGGGCGGTAGCCGGACCAACGTCATCGAGGCCAGGGCGATCGTTGCGGAGATCTCCCGGATCCTCGCCGACCCGCGCACCGCCGACCGGTCGATCGGGGTCGTCACGTTCAACATCCAGCAGCGGGACCTGGTCCTGAACCTGCTGGAGGGCAGCGATGACGTGCGAATCCAGCAGGCGCTATCCCGCGGCGGCAACGAGGAGCTGTTCGTCAAGAACCTGGAGAACGTGCAGGGTGACGAACGGGACGTGATTCTGTTCTCGCTGGCGTTCTCCCCCGACCCCAAGACCGGTCGAGTCCGGTTGCAGCTCGGTCCGCTGATCAACACCGGCGGCGAGCGGCGCCTCAACGTCGCGGTGACCAGGGCACGCACGCAGGTGATCGTGTTCAGCTCGTTCGACCCGGAGCACATCGACCTCACGGCCACCAAGGCCGCAGGTATCCACCACCTGCGCGCCTACCTGGAGGTAGCAGCCCGGGGCTTGCACACTTCCGGCGATCTCACCGGCCGCTCGGGTCGCGCGAACCTCGACCGGATCACCGAGGAGATCGCCGCCGCCATCCGGGCCCGCGGTCACGAGGTGGAAGCACATTACGGGCTGTCGCACTTCACGGTGGACATCGCGGTGCGCTCGCCTGGCCAGCGGAGCTGGCAGGTGGCGGTCCTGCTCGACAGCCCGGAGTGGGCCGCACGCCCGGCGTTGGCCGACCGCGACGCAGCACCGCGACTGCTCACTGACGTGATGAACTGGTCCGAAGTGGTGCGGGTCTGGTTGCCGCAGTGGATGACCGATCGGGACGGCGTTCTCGACCAGATCGATCAGGCCGTGGCCGCCTCGTCGGTGCCGCCTGAGCCAGCGCCGGTCGAGGACTCCCCGGTGCTGGACATGCAATGGCCCACTCAGACCGAGGAACCAGTTATAGAGCCGACTGTTGAGGCTGTACCGATCATAGAGGTCGAAGCGGATCGACCGGTACTGCGCGACGCTGTGACGACTCCCGACGCCACCGAACCCAGTCCCGGCACGGCGGTCGAGGAATTCGTTCCATTCGAACCGACTTCGGTCGGTACCCGCGAGCAGCTTGACGATTTGGCGCACGACAAATCCGTGCAACTGCTGGTGCAGGAATGCATGGACAAGGTGATCGCGTGCGAGGGACCGATCGAGATCGACCGACTGATGAGGCTGGTCGGCAAGTGCTTTGAACTGCAGAGACTACGTGCTGACCGCAGTCATTTGATGCAGCGGTTTCTACCGGATCGGTACCGCGTCACTGGTCGTTTCAACACCAGGTTCGTCTGGCCCGACCACTGCGATTCGGCGACCTGGCGCGGCTTCCGGCGCAACTCCAAGCAGAACGGCCGGAAGTTCAACGAAATCGCACCAGAGGAGATCGTCAACGCGATGCGCCACGCTCTCGACACCGGATCTGCCAACGACACCAAGCAGCTCTATCGGACGGCGCGAGAACTGCTGGGCTACGGCAAGACCACTGAGGCGATGGAGCACGTCCTGGGGGAGGCGCTGGCTTGGGGAGTCACCGAAGGACGCCTGCCGAAGCCTCCCGCGTGAACTTCTCCTGGCCAGCAGTTTCCGCTCTGGCCGGGAAACGACCAGCGTCCCGGGAACAACCTTGCGCCAGATTGCCGAGCCAGTTCAAGTTTTGCCTGTTCAGGGTGGCTGTGGTGCGTGTCATCGGGCGCGCAGGCGCGGAGGGGGTTTCGCCCCGGGGCGAAACCCCGGGACAATGCGCGGCCATGGCCTATGAGCGTGTAGATCCCCGAGCCGGTGACCCGGGTCGGTCGGGCCCCGGACAAGCAGGGCCCGACCGACCGGGACCGCCACCCGGCCCACCGCCACCCGGCCCACCGCCAGGCGGCCCGCCGCCGGGAGGACCGGCGCCGGGAGGACCGCAGATTCCACCAGGGCCGCCACCGCAGGGCGGCCTGCCGCCGGGACAACCCGGTCCTCCTCACCAGGAACCGGGCCAGCCGATGCCACCCGGCCCTCGACCGGGAGGACAGCAGGGCCCGCCGATGGGCGGCCAGCCGGGCACGCCGCCGGGCTGCCCCGGACCGCCGCCGCCGGGCCAGCCGGGCACGCCGCCGCCCGGTCCGCATGGTGGTCAGCAAGGTCCGTCGCCGGGACAGCTGGGCGTACCCCCGGGCCCGCCGCAAGGCGGTCCGCCAGGTTCCCCGCAGCCCGGTCCGCCTGGCCAGCAAGGGCCGGGGCAACTGGGGCAGCAGGGAATGCAGCAACCCGGGCAACCGGGGTCGCCGATGATGCCTGGCGGCCCGCAGGGCTTCCAGCAAGGTGGCGCACCGGCCGGGACCACGCCGATGGGCCAGTCGACGCCGGTCGGACAGCACCCGGCTCAGCAGCCTCTCGCCAACCAGTACCCGGCGACGCGCGTCCAGCGGCGCCCGGACGTCGAGCAGCCCGAGCCCTTCCGCGACCAGGACGCGGACCGCTACCGCGACGATCCGTACGACGATCGCTACCGCGACTCGTACCAGGACCGCTACCGGGATCCCGAGCCCTATGACGACCGGTACCGGGACGATCCGTACGACGACGGCTACCGGGAGCGGGATCGCTACCGCGACCGGGACCCGTACCCGGACCGGCACCGGGATTGCGACTACGACGACCGCCGGTATGCGGAGCGGGACTATGACGACCGCCGGAGCCGGGGCGATCGGTTCCGGGGCCCCAGCGCCGACACGATCGGTCGCCTCATCCAGGTGCTGACGGCGCTGATCTCACTGGTCTTCGTGCTGCACATCGTATTCGTGGTGACCGGGGCCAACCAGGCAAACGACTTCGTCGCATTCACCTACGGGACCGCGAAGTTCTTCGTGCTCGGGCTCGGCGACGTGTTCACCCCGGGCGACGCCACGATAGGCGTGATCCTGAACTACGGCCTCGCGGCGCTGATCTACCTGTTCGCGGGCCGGATCATTGCCCGCGCCTTGAAGCGGTAAAGGCGGTGAAGGGCACCTTCGGGCAACACGGCCGGGTGGCAGCTGGACGAGGTGAACGAGCGGTTGGCGGAGCATCCGCTGCAACCGCCGGCCGAGGTCGGTTCGAGCCCGTCGGCCGGCGGCATGGTCGCCGCCAACACGATGCCGGACGACCGGAGCAGGGGGCTGTCGGCGGCGCGAAGCGGCGGTTCGACCCGGACGGCAGCCTCGGTTGGTCGCTGGCCACGCCTGACCGGGTGAGCAGGTGAAACGGGGGTCGAGCCCGGCGCGCGGGCGGCTTGAGCCGCGCCACATTTCCAGGGGCGACGGCCGGGCGATGGCTGGGCATGGCACCCTTGGTATGGCTGTTCCTGCATTTCGCGACGGGTACGGCTTCGCATGTACGCCCCGGTTGCGCCGGATAGCCGGGCGATGACCAGGAGTGGCTTGAGTGGAAAGTTTCTTCTCCTTCATTCTCTACCCGGTGTCGGCGATCTTGTGGTTCTGGCACAAGGTCTTCGGTGCCGTGCTCGGGCCGGACAACGGCTTCGCCTGGGCGCTTTCGGTGTTCTTCCTGGTGTTCTCGCTGCGCGTGGTGCTGCTGAAACCGGCGATCAGCCAGCTGCGCGCGGGGCGCAAGATGGCGAAGTTCGCGCCGCAGATCCAGAAGCTGCGCGAGAAATACAAGGGCGATCGCCAGCGCATGGCGCAGGAGATGCAGAAGTTGCAGTCCGAGCACGGGGTGAACCCGCTCGGCGGCTGCCTGCCCGCGCTGCTGCAGATCCCGGTGTTCCTGAGCCTGTTCCACGTCCTGCGGAACTTCACGCCGACCGCGCAGAGCAACTTCGTCTTCGACCGGGCCGGCGTCGAGTCGTTCGTCAACGCCAACATCTTCGGCGCCAAGCTGTCGAACTGGATCACCCAGCCCGCGGACCAGCTCGCGCTGTTCGGCACCGACCGGACGTCCATGATGATCGTCGGCATCCCGCTGATGCTCATCGCCTCGGTGGCCACCTTCTTCACCATGCGGCTCTCGGTCAAGAAGCAGACCGACGCCGCGATGGCCAACCCGCAGTCGGCCATGATGGCCAAGTTCATGATGTACATCGCGCCGGTCGGCGCGATCATCTCCGGCTGGTTCCTGCCGATCGCGGTGCTGCTGTACTGGCTGGCCAACAACGTCTGGACGCTGGGCCAGCAGCACTTCCTCACCAAGAAGATCGACCGCGAGCAGGAGCGGGAGAAGGCAAAGGAGATCGAGGCCAAGAAGTCCGCGCCGCGGCCGAAGCCGGGCCAGAAGCCGGTGCGCCCGGAGGCCAAGGCGGCCGACGGGGAGTCGGAGGCGGAACCTGCCGCCGCGACAGCGGGCGGCCAGCAGGCGACCAAGAGCAGCAGCAACGGCCAGCGTCCGGCCGGCAAGAAGAACCAGCCGAAGAACCGGCCGGGCAAGCAGGCGGCGTCGAAGAAGGGCAAGAAGCGCCGCTGAGTCCGCAATTTCAATGGAAATCGAAGGTCTGATTTCCATTGAAATTGCGTCAACGGAACTCGGGTTCCGTGATTCGGAAGAAGTGGCGGAGGGTCGGCGGGAGGGAAACTCCCACCGGCCCTTTCGCGTGTTCGGCTGCGGCTTACGGCGGGGTGGCGACGACGTGCGGTTTCTCGTCGTAGCCGAGGTCGCCGCCCATGTGGCGACCGCCGCAGGTCACCTGCACCAGCCGGTGCGCACCGCCCTGGCCGAACGGCTCGCGGGCCCGGGCCGGCAGATCTCACGAGGCCATTAGATGGACCTTCTCGGTTACGGTTACGCAACGCCTAAGATCGCGCACGCATCGTTCGCTTCGATCACCCGTTGAGCCTGCCGGTGAGCGGCTGGTAAGGCCAGGTGATCGTGACTGTTCGCGAAATCGATATCGAGTAGTGCTCCACCGCGGTGGGGGCCGGCGAGATAGAACGGTAAAGTCAGCTTTACCGAAACGGGAACCGGTCAACGCCCCCGATCGTTGTTCCGAGTGACGGCGCAAGCACGCCCCAGGAGGATGAGTTGCGCACAACGAGCAACCCAGCGTTCCGCAACCTGCCGACGACCGGCGGTTACGCGAACTTCAACTACGGTCAGGGGCAAACCGCGCCCTTCGGCCAAGCGCCGGTCGTGCCGCCGCAGACCGTGCGACCGATGACGATCGACGACGTGGTCACCAAGACCGCGATCACCCTCGGCCTGGCGGTGATCACCGGCACGCTGACCTACCTGGTCGGGCCGCCGGCCGTCGCGCTGGCGCTGCCGGCTGCGATCGTCGGCCTGGTGATCTCGCTGGTCATCATCTTCAAGAAGAAGGTGAGCCCGGCGCTGGTCATCGCCTATTCGGCCGTCGAGGGCGTGTTCCTCGGCGGGATCAGCTACGTGTTCGGCGCGTGGTTCTCGCCGGGGATCATCATCCAGGCCATCGCGGGCACCATCGGTGTCTTCGCGGCCATGCTGGTGGTCTACAAGACGGGTGCGATCCGCGTCACCCCGAAGCTGACCAAGTGGATCATCGGTGCGGTGGCCGGTGCCGCGGTGCTGATGGTGGTCAACCTGATCGCCAGCTTCTTCACCCCCGGCGGTCTGGGGCTGCGCGACGGCGGCGGGCTCGCCATCGCGTTCAGCCTGCTGTGCATCGGGATCGCGGCGTTCAGCTTCCTGCTCGACTTCGACGCCGCAGACAAGGCGATCAAGGGCGGCGTGGACGCCAAGTTCGCCTGGTACATCGCCTTCGGTCTGATGACCACCCTGGTCTGGCTCTACCTGGAGATCCTCCGCCTGATCTCCTACTTCCAGAGCAGCGACTGATCCCAGGCTCCTGACCTGAGAACGGGGCACCATCGTCCACGGCGGACGGTGGTGCCCCGTTTCGTGCCTGGCTTCCCGGTCTTCGTGGTGCAGATTGGCGGTGACCCGGCAGGCGGACCGGATGGCGTCAAGGCACGCGGCGAAGCCGCTTCCGGCGGTAAGCCGCCACCGCGACGAGTCGCCAGAGACGTGCCCAAGCCGTCGCAAGCGGCGCAGCTGCTTAGCCGCCCAAAGAACGAGTCTGGAACTGAAACGAGATCAGCTGAGGCGTTCCAGGACCATTGCCATGCCTTGCCCTCCGCCGACGCACATGGTCTCCAGGCCGAACTGCTTGTCGTGCCACTGCAGCGAGTTGATCAGCGTCGTCGTGATCCGGGCGCCGGTCATGCCGAACGGGTGCCCCACCGCGATCGCGCCGCCGTTGACGTTCAGCTTCTCCAGCGGGATGCCCAGGTCCTGGTAGGACGGGATCACCTGGGCGGCGAACGCCTCGTTGATCTCCACCAGGTCGATGTCGTCAATGCCCAGTCCGGCCCGCTTCAGGGCCTGCTTGGACGCCTCCACCGGGCCGAGACCCATGATCTCCGGCGACAGGCCGGAAACGCCGGTCGACACGACCCGCGCCAGCGGGGTCAGGCCGAGCTGGTTGGCCTTGGTGTCGCTCATGATCACCAGGGCGGCGGCGCCGTCGTTGAGCGGGCAGCAGTTGCCCGCGGTGATCCGGCCGTCGGGGCGGAACACCGGCTTGAGTCCGGAGACGCCCTCCTTGGTCACGCCCGCGCGCGGCCCGTCGTCGGCGTCGACGACCTTGCCGCCGGGGGTGGCGACCGGGGTGATCTCGCGGCTCCAGAAGCCGTTGGCGATCGCCTTCTCGGCCAGGTTCTGCGAGCGGACGCCGAAGTCGTCCATCTCGTCGCGGCTGACGCCCTTGAGCCGGGCGAGGTTCTCGGCAGTCTGCCCCATCGGGATGTAGACGTCCGGGATCTCGTCGAAGGTGCGCGGGTCGGTCCAGGAGTCCGCGCCCTGCTCGGCGGTCTGCTGGGTGCGCGCCTGCGCGTCGGCGAACAGCGGGTTCTTCGTGTCCTCGAGCGAGTCGGAGCTGCCCTTGGCGAACCGGGACACCATCTCGACCCCGGCGCTGATGAACACGTCGCCCTCGCCGGCCTTGATCGCGTGCAGGGCCATCCGCGTGGTCTGCAGGCTCGACGAGCAGTAGCGGGTGACGGTGGTGCCGGGCAGCTGGTCGTAGCCGAGCAGCACGGCGACCACGCGTGCCATGTTGTAGCCCTGCTCGCCGCCGGGCAGCCCGCAGCCCAGCATCAGGTCGTCGATGTCGGCCGGGTCCAGCTCGGGCACCTTGTCCAGCGCGGCGCGGATGATCTGCGCGGTGAGGTCGTCGGGCCGGAGGTCCTTCAGCGACCCCTTGCCGGCTCGGCCGATGGGGGATCGCGCGGTGGCGACGATGACTGCTTCGGGCATGGGAACTCCTTTGTCCGCGGTCGCGGGCGGGCGGGACGCCGCGCTCGCGACCGCCTCAGGGCGACATGACCTACCGATCGGTCACTTTAAGGCCGGTGCCCCCATCCTGGCGGTGCGGGCGGTCACCGGACAAGAGGCAAACCGACCGGTCAGTACGTCGCTTCGGGTGAGGTCAGGAGTCCGCGCGGCGGTGCAGCCGCTGGTTGAGCCGGGCCACGATCCGGCTGGTCGGACGGCGTGCCTCGGCCGCCTTCGACCTGGTCGGGGCGGGTGGCAGCGGGCCGCCCTCCCACTCGCCGAGGGCTGCGCACATCGCCGGGAGCAGGATCGTCGCCGCCGCCTCGTAGCCCGCCGCCGACGGGTGGAACCGGTCCGGGCTGAAGAACTCGCCCGGCCGTGCCAGGAACTCCGGCGACAGCAGGTCCGCCAGCGGCACCGCGCGCCCGCCGGACGCCTCCACCACGCGCCGCTGCGCGCGACCGAGCGCGAGGCTCCAGTGTCGCGCGACGGAGCGCAGCGGCTGCGGGATCGGCCGGATGGCGCCCAGATCCGGGCAGGTGCCGACGACCACCGCGACACCCGCGTCGACCAGCCGCCGCACCGCGTCGCCGAGCAGTTCCGCGCAGGCCGACACCGGCAGCCGCGAGGTAACATCGTTGGCCCCGATGATGATCATCACCAGCTCCGGCGGGCGGATCAGCGCGGCGTCCACCTGCGCTGCCAGTTCCTGCGAGGTGGTGCCGACGATCGCGCGCGTGGTCAGCGCGACCGGCCTGCCGAGCTCCTCGGCGAGGCCACGGGCCAGGCGCACCCCGGGCAAGTCGGCCGGGAAGTCGACGCCGAGCCCGGCCGCGGCGGAGTCGCCCAGCACGGCGAGCTCCAGCGGTTCGACGTCGTCGGACAGCTCTCGGCGCGGCACCGGGCCGACGCCGCTGGGCAGGTGAATGCCGTCGGCGCGCACGGGATCGTTGGCCGGTGGGCCGATCACCCGCCGTGCGTATCGGGACTGCCCGTTGAGCAGCCCGTACGCCGCGCCGGAAAGTCCGCCGGCGGTGCCCGCCGCCAGCAGTGCGAGCCGGAACGCCTTCGCCGCGATCATTCGGCCCTCCCTCACCAGTCCTGCGGCCGGGTCGGCGGCCGCACCACGGGGACGGGAAATATTCACACCACCCGGGGTCCGTGCGGGCGTTCACCCCCGTCACTAGGCAAGACGCGGCGCGGACCGAAATCGTTCCCTTGACCATATGTCGCGTTCCAGGTCCCTTGAGTTAGCCGGTGACCAGCCGATTAGGCTCGACGTCACACACCCGGCGAGCAGCAGTTACGAAGGATCGAGGACCGGACGTGGACTACGTCGAGCACGTCACCGAACTGGTGGGCAACACACCGCTGGTGCGGCTTAACGCGGTGGCCACCGGGCAAACCCCGGTGCTTGCCAAGGTTGAGTACCTGAACCCCGGCGGCAGCGTGAAGGACCGCATCGCGCTGCGCATGATCGAGGCCGCGGAGGCGTCCGGCGAACTGCGCCCGGGCGGCACCATCGTGGAGCCGACCTCCGGCAACACCGGGGTGGGGCTGGCGATGGTCGCCCAGCGCAAGGGCTATCGCTGCGTGTTCGTCTGCCCGGACAAGGTCAGCGAGGACAAGCGCAACGTCCTCAAGGCCTACGGCGCGGAGGTCGTGGTGTGCCCGACGGCCGTGCCGCCGGAGCACCCGGACTCCTACTACAACGTCTCCGACCGCCTGGTCCAGGAGATCGAGGGCGCCTGGAAGCCGAACCAGTACGCGAACCCGGCCAACCCGGAATCGCACGTGCACTCCACCGGCCCGGAGATCTGGGAACAGACCGGCGGCAAGGTGACGCACTTCGTGGCCGGCATCGGCACCGGTGGCACCATCTCCGGCACCGGCGACTACCTCAAGAAGGTCTCCGACGGCCGGGTGCAGGTCATCGGCGCCGACCCGGAGGGCTCGGTCTACTCCGGCGGCAACGGGCGGCCCTACCTGGTGGAAGGCGTCGGCGAGGACTTCTGGCCGACCACCTACGACCGGGACATCTGCGACGAGATCGTGGCGGTCTCCGACGCCGACTCCTTCGAGATGACCCGCCGCCTGGCCCGCGAGGAGGCGCTCCTGGTCGGCGGCTCCTGCGGGATGGCGGTCGCGGCGGCCCTGAAGATCGCCGAGAGGACCGGCCCGGACGACGTGATCGTCGTGCTGCTGCCCGACGGCGGCCGCGGCTACCTGACGAAGGTCTTCAACGACTCGTGGATGGCCTCCTACGGCTTCCTGTCCCCGGACCACGGCGGCGGGTCGGTCGGCGACGTGCTGCGCCGCAAGGACGGCACCATCCCAGACCTGGTGCACGTTCACCCGAACGAGACCGTCGCCGAGGCGGTCGCGATCCTGCGCGAGTTCGGTGTCTCGCAGATGCCGGTGGTCAGCGCGGAGCCGCCGATCATGGCCGCCGAGGTAGTCGGCGCGGTCAACGAGCGGGACCTGCTCGACGCGCTGTTCGCCGGCCGCGCGAACCTCGCGGACCGGGTCGAGCTGCACATGTCGCCGCCGCTGCCGACCATCGGCGCGGGCGAGGAGATCAGCGCCGCGATGGCCGCGCTGGCCGGGGCCGATGGGGCCATGGTGCTGATCGACGGGAAGCCCGCGGGCGTGGTGACCCGACAGGATGTGCTCGGTTTCATCGCTGGCCGATGACGACTTGTTGCGGAACGGCACTACGCTGCTGGTCGATCAGCTAGCGTGTGTGATCGCATGCCCAGGATTTTTGCTTTAAGCCTCGAGGAGTAGGACACCCGATGAGCTCTCCGCAGCCGCCGGACGGCGGTCAGCAGGGTTCGGACCCCATTTCGAACCGGATGGACCCGCAGGACCCCAACCAGGCTGGCAGCGACGCGACCCAGGTCGTCCGACCTGTGCAGGCGCAGGGCCAGCAGCCGCCGTCCGACTCGACGCAGGTTGTGCCGCCGTCGATGCAGCCGCCGCAGCCCATGTACCAGCAGCCAGGCCTGGCCGGTCAGGGCGGCGGTGCGGAGGCGACCGCGATGGTGCCGCCGTCGATGCAGCCGCCGCAGCCCATGTACCAGCAGCCGGGCACCCAGAGCCAGCCCGGCGGTTTCCCGGCGCAGCCGCAGCAGTCGGGCCCGCCGAGCGGCGGCTTCCCGGCCCCGCAGGCACAGGCCGGCTTCGGCGCCCCGGCGCCCCAGGCCGCCTACGGCCAGCCCGCCCCGTCGGGCCAGGGAAGTCTTGGCACGCTGCCGGTGGCGCAGTGGGTCACCATCGGTCTCGCTGCGCTTTCCGTGATCTTCGGTTTTATCGGCGGCATTGCCGCACTGGCGTTCATTCCGGTATACGGGATCATCATTATCCTGTTGGTTCTGGTCATGGGTGGCCTGTGGATCACGGGTTCCTTGTTCGGCGGCAAGGGCAAGCAGTGGGGACGGATCCTGGTCACGGTGATGTCCGGCCTGGCAGTCGTCGGCGCCATCGTCAACATCGTGCAGGGGGCCGTCCTCTCCGGGATCATCACATTGTTGATCGGTGCCGCGATTCTGGTGTTGTGGTGGCTGCCGTCCACCACGCAAGGGATGAAGGTGAAGGCCGGTGCGCCAGCGCCGGCCGCGGGTGGTTACGGCCAGCCGCCGCAGGGCGGCTTCGGCCAGCCAGCCCAGCCGCAGCAGTTCGGCCAAGCGCAGCAGTTCGGTCAGCCGCAGCAGTTCGGTCAGCCGCAGCAGTTCGGTCAGCAGGCGCCGCCGCAGCAGTTCGGCCAGCCGGGCCAGCAGCCCGGTGGTTTCCCGCCTGCTGGCGGGCAACAGCCGCCGCAGCCCCCGCAGTGGTAAATTGCTGATGATGAGTCAAAGAGCGTGGCCCCGGACTTGAAGTCCGGGGCCACGCTTCTTCAATTACTTGGTCCCCGTAGTTGCGGTAGCCAAAGTCGTGCTGCGCACATGCGGTGTAGAAACGTATGTTCCAGCTCTCGCTCCCGGGGATGGGAGCGGAGCATCCATCCGTCGACCAGTCGAACGGAGGATTCCCGGGTTCCCGCATGAATTGGCCGGCGTCGAGCCGCATGATGCGGTTGGCCTGGCCTCATTGATTACCGCGGTGGGTGACGAGGTCGGTGCGGTTGAGTCCGATAGTTCCGCTGCGGCATTTGCAAAGCGTGATCAGTGTCATACTTGCGAACGTTGCGAGCGTTGCGAGTGAAAAACGCTTCAGGGCAGAAGTTATCGCTTTCTTCTGTTTCATCTCAGATTGACTCCCCACCCCACACTTACGTCTGATTGCGGCGCTGATGCTAATGGGGGGGTCCAAAATGGCGACTTTTTGCGACAATTGCGCAAATTTACTCCTGGAGGAACCAGTTCCCTCCAGGTCGTGCAGATGAATGTAAATTGCTCTATTCGGCGGCACGGAAGCTGGCTGTTGATGCGGCGGGGCTAATCCTGTTGTTGAGGCGCGCTCGCCCAAGCAGGCCGTTGCGGCCGGGCGTTCCTCTGCCCGGTGCGCCGCTGCGATGGCCGGGTCGTACGCTGCTCCACATGAGTGACGGCTACGGCTTCGCCACCCGCGCCATTCACGCGGGCCAGGAGGCAGACCCGACGACCGGTTCGGTGATCGTGCCGATCCACGCCACGTCGACCTACGCCCAGGACGGGGTGGGCGGCATGCGCGGCGGCTACGAGTACTCCCGCACCGGCAACCCCACCCGCACCGCGCTGGAGGAATGCCTGGCCGAGCTGGAAGGCGGCCGGCACGGGCGCGCGTTCGCCTCGGGCATGGCGGCAACCGACGCGGTGCTGCGCGCCACCCTGCGGCCCGGAGACCACCTGGTCATCCCGGACGACGCCTACGGCGGCACGTTCCGGCTGGTGGACAAGGTGCTCAGCGGCTGGGGCATCGAGTACACCCCCGCCCCGGTGTCCGATGTGGACGCAGTTCGGGCGGCAATCCGCCCGAACACCAAGGTGATCTGGGTCGAGACGCCCACCAACCCGCTGCTCAACGTCGGCGACATCGCCGCCCTGGCGCAGGTCTCCCGCGATGCGGGCACGAAGCTGGTCGTGGACAACACCTTCGCCTCGCCGTACCTGCAACAGCCGCTGGAGCTCGGCGCGAACGTCGTGGTGCACTCGACCACCAAGTACCTGGGCGGGCATTCCGACGTGGTGGGTGGCGCGGTGGTCACCTCCGACGACGAGCTCGCCGAGCAGGTCGCGTTCTTGCAGAACGGGGCGGGCGCGGTGCCTGGGCCGTTCGACGCGTTCCTGACGCTGCGTGGCATCAAGACCCTCGCCGTGCGGATGGAGCGGCACAGCGCCAACGCCGAGCGCATCGTCGCCGCGCTGGTCGGCCACCCGAAGGTCGCGAAGGTGCTCTACCCGGGCCTGCCGGAGCACCCCGGCCACGAGGTGGCGGCGAAGCAGATGCGCCATTTCGGCGGGATGGTCTCCTTCCTCCACGCCGACGGCGAGGAAGCGGCGCTGGAGGCCTGCTCGCGCACCCGGCTGTTCACGCTGGCCGAATCGCTGGGCGGGGTGGAGTCGCTGATCGAGCATCCGGGTCGTATGACGCACGCCAGCACCGCGGGCTCGATGCTGCAGGTCCCGTCCGACCTGGTGCGGCTGTCGGTCGGCATCGAAGAAGCCGACGACCTGGTCGAGGACCTCCTCACCGCCCTCGGCTGACCCCCTTCACCCAGGGGCGGCGCAATTTCTCGCGAAATTGCGCCACCCCCGGGTGACGGAGCCAGCAACGTACCGTGACCGTCACGGCCCAGCGCCGTGTGCAGGCGCCAATTTCGCGAGAAATTGACCATCACCCGGGTGAACGCCAATTTCTCGCGAAATTGCGCCCCCGATTCTGGGATGGCGGCTCGGGGATCAGCGTTCAAGGGACGGGTCGCTGCTGCCGAGCGGGCGGGTGCCGGTCGGGTACCGGGGATTGACCGGGAGGTCGTCGGGCTTCAGGCAGCCGCCGATCAGCTCCACCACGCCGTCTTGCGAACGGTAGGAGCCCGGCTCGTCGCATCCGGATTGCAGCACCGCGAACACCGCTACGCCGGACAGGGCCGCCGCCGTGGCAAGGCCGGTGACCAGCGGGAACGCGCTGTTCATAGGGGTCAGCCGCGTCATGCTTCCTCCTATGTTCGGCCCCGGCACCAACGTCGGACGAGCGGCATGCGCGACACCGGGGCCGGTGTTCACGGGTGCTCGATGACTGCGCAATGCCCCCTCCGCGACAGCTTGCCCCGCCACAGCCCTCGTCGGCTGCCAAGCGTTCCTCACGGTGCGGTCCGGGCGACCGGCCGCTCGTTCGAGGGTACCGAAAGTGCCGCAGGTGGCCCGCGTTGCGCGGTGGCACGATTGGCCCATGCCGCTGGTCGATCTGGACCGAATCCGGGCCGCCGACGAGCAGCTCGCCGGGATCGCGCGGCGCACCCCCGTCGAGCATTCCCGGGTGCTCGGCGAGTACTGCGGCGGCGAAGTCTTCTTCAAGTGCGAGAACCTCCAGCGCACCGGCTCGTTCAAGCTCCGCGGCGCCTACACGCGGCTGCTCGCGCTGGACGAGGCACACCGTGCCGCCGGGGTGGTCGCCGCAAGCGCCGGGAACCACGCGCAGGGTGTGGCGCTGGCCGCGTCGCTGCTCGGCATCCACGCCACGGTGTTCATGCCGGAGCTGGTGCCGCTGCCGAAGCTAGCGGCCACCAAGTCCTACGGCGCCGACGTCAGGTTGCACGGCGTTGCGCTGGGGGAAACGCTCGCGGCGGCGCGGGAGTACGCGCGACAGACCGGGGCGGAGTTCATCCACCCTTACGACCATCCCGACATCGTCGCAGGTCAGGGCACTGTCGGGCTGGAGATCCTGGCCCAGCTCCCCGAAGTCCGCAGCATCGTGGTGCCCACCGGCGGCGGTGGGTTGGTCGCGGGTATCGCCGCGGCGGTCAAGGCCGAACACCCGCACGTCAAGGTGCTCGCGGTGCAGGCCGAGCAGGCCGCGGCGTGGCCGGTTTCGCTGGCCGCGGGCAAGCCGGTGCGGCTGGCCGATACCCAGACGATGGCCGACGGGATCGCTGTCGGCGAGCCGGGTCCGGTCCCGTTCGCGCACGTGGCGGCGCTGGTCGACGGCGTGCTGACGGTCAGCGAGGAGGCCCTGTCGCGGGCCCTGCTGCTGTGCTTGGAGCGGGCGAAGCTCGTGGTCGAACCGGCCGGGGGAGCCGCCGTCGCGGCGCTGCTGGAACACCCCGAGCAGGTCACATCGCCGACCGTTGCGGTGCTCTCCGGCGGCAACATCGACCCGTTGCTGCTGCTCCAGCTGATCCGGCACGGCATGAGCTCGGCAGGCCGCTACCTCTCGCTGCGGGTGCGGCTGCCGGACCGGCCCGGCTCGCTGGCGGGCCTGCTGGCGAAGCTGGGCGAGCTCTCCGCGAACGTCCTCGACATCGAGCACTCCCGGATCTCCGGTGCGCTCGCGCTTGGCGAGGTCGACGTCGAGATCTCGTTGGAAACCCGCGGCCCCGAGCATCGCCAGGACGTCGTCGACGAACTAGAAGCCGCGGGCTTCACCCTCGTGTCCGAAGGCTGATCCCATCGGACCGTGGATGTTCAAAGATTTCCGCGGCGCTCCTGCTCGCGTTCGATCGCCTCGAAAAGGGCCTTGAAGTTGCCCTTGCCGAAGCCCAGCGAACCGTGCCGCTCGATCAGCTCGTAGAACACGGTCGGCCGGTCGCCGATCGGCTTGGTGAAGATCTGCAGCAGGTAGCCGTCCTCGTCGCGGTCGACCAGGATGCCGTGCTCCTTCAGCGTCTCGATCGGCACTCGCACCTCGCCGATCCGGGCCCGCAGCGCCGGGTCGGCGTAGTAGGCGTCCGGCGTGTTCAGGAACTCCACGCCGGCGGCCCGCATCGCGGTGACGGTCTTGATGATGTCGCCGGTGGCCAGCGCGATGTGCTGGCAGCCCGAGCCCCGGTAGAACTCCAGGTACTCGTCGATCTGCGACTTCCGCTTGCCGACGGCCGGCTCGTTGAGCGGGAACTTGACCCGGTGGTTGCCGTTGGCCACCACCTTGCTCATCAGCGCCGAGTAGTCGGTGGCGATGTCGTCGCCGACGAACTCGGCCATGTTCACGAAGCCCATGACGCGGTTGTAGAACTCGACCCAGCGGTCCATCTGACCGAGCTCGACGTTGCCCACGCAGTGGTCCACGGCCTGGAACAGCCGCTTGGGGGCGTCGGCCGGCTTGACGTAACTGCCCTGCTGTGCGACGTATCCGGGCAGGTAGGGACCGGTGTAGCGGCTGCGGTCCAGCAGCGTGTGCCGGGTCTCGCCGTAGGTGGCGATCGCCGCCGTCCGGATCGTGCCGTGCTCGTCGGAGACGTCGTGCGGTTCTTCGAGCACCGTGGCGCCCTGCGCGCGGGCGTGCTCGACGCACTTGTCGACGTCGAGCACCTCGAGGGCGAGGTCGACGACGCCGTCGCCGTGCCGGCGGTGGTGGTCGGCGAGCGGGCTGTCCGGGTCCACCGCGCCCTTCAGCACGAACCGGCCCGACCCGGACTTCAGCACGAAGGCCTTGTGGTCCCGGTTGCCGTGCTCGGGACCGGAGCACGCGATCAGCTCCATGCCGAACGCGACCTGGTAGAACAGCGCGCTCTGGGTGGCGTTGCCGACGACGAACACCACTGCGTCGAGCGCCTTGACCGGGAACGGGTCCTTCGAGTCGTCGTGTTCGACTAGGCCGACGAGGCGCTGCATCTGGTCGAACGTGACGTCGTCGAGCTGCCTGGTCTGGCTGCCGTGGTTGACGGTGCCGGTCACGATGTCCTCCCCGTGTTTCGCCGAAGCGGTGACGGCGCCAGCGTGCGCCTGACAGGTCATCCTGAGCAACAGCCGTTGATTTCGCTGCACAAATTGACAAGTATTTGATCCGAATCGCTGGCTTTATTGGTCAACCTGAACAAGGGATATGAAATGGCTCCCAGTGTTGAGGGGCTCGACGCGTTGGACGCCCGGTTGCTGCTGTTGCTCTCCGACGAGCCCCGGCTCGGGGTGCTGGAGTGCTCGCGTCGGCTCGGCGTCGCGCGCGGCACCGTGCAGGCGCGGATGGATCGGCTGGTGCAGCGCGGCGTCCTGCTGGGCTTCCCGCCGGAGCTGGACCTGGCGGCGATGGGTTACGGCCTGACCGCCTTCGCGGTGCTGGAGATCGCGCAGGGGCACCGGGGCCTGGTGGCGGAGCAGCTGGCGGCGATCGACGAGGTGTGCGAGGTGCACGCGACGACCGGGCAAGGGGACCTGTTCGTGCGGATGGTCGCCCGCTCCAACGCCGACCTGCAACGGGTCATCGATGAGATCGTCGGGGTGTCCGGGGTTCGGCGCACCTCGACGTCGATCGCCCTGTCCACGCCGGTGGCTCCGAGGGTGCGCCCGCTGCTCGAACGCCTAGCGGCCGATGGCGCGCGCCCGGAGTCCTGATCTGGCGCAAAGAACAGCGGGCGTCCCCCTCTGCCGGGGACGCCCGCGGGAAGAATCAGGTCGGCTCAGCCGGAGAAGGGCTCGGCCTTGACCAGGGTGACCGTCATCGTGCCGCCGTTGGGCAGCTCGTACTCCCGGATCTCGCCTTCCTTGGCGTCCAGCAGCGCCTTGCCCAGCGGGGAGCTCGGCGAGTAGACCTCCAGGTCGCCATGCGCGCCTTCTTCGCGGGTGGCCAGCAGGAACTTCTCGGTCTCGTCCTCGCCGTCGTAGCGGACGGTCAGCACCGAGCCCGGGCGGGCGACGCCCGACTCCGTGGGCACGTCGCCGACCTTGGCGGTGCGCAGCAGCTCCTGCAGCTGGCGGATGCGGGCCTCGATCTGGCCCTGCTCCTCGCGTGCGGCGTGGTAGCCGCCGTTCTCCCGCAGGTCGCCTTCCTCGCGGGCCTCGTTGATCTTCGCGGCGATAGCCGGGCGGTTGGCCACGAGCTCGTCCAGCTCTCCCTTGAGCCGGTCGTAAGCATCCTGGGTCAGCCAGGTCACCTGGGTCTCGCTCACGGTCACCACTCCTCGTCGACTGCGGCCCGCGTTTCCCCACGGGCGAATTGCATTTCCGCGCTTTATTCCTTGGCGATAGCCAAGTAACGGAAAAACACGGCCCGCGCGGGACCGTGCTGAAGTCGACAATAGCACGAAGCACCACGACCCGGGGCGGGATTTTCCCAGCACCCGGCGCGGTACGCCGGTGTTCACCCAGTCGGCCGTAGGTGGGTGGACAAATATTCAGGAACGTTGTAAGTGCAGCCGTACACCTCCCCGATGGTCGCCCGGGCGGAGGTCCGCAAGACAGTCTCCTGCCTGGTGATGCCGTCCGCAGGTTGGATCAGGACCTCTTTGCGACCGACTTCCGCACCGGACTCGGCGCGGGCGCGCACCACGCAGTCGGCGGGCCGCTGGGGCTCGTCGCGCTGGACTTCGAGGATGATCTGCACCGAGTGGTCGTCGAGGATCTCGAACGCGACCTGCTTGCCCTCGATCGGCGCGCTGCCGAGGTTGCGGTAGCCCACGATCGCCACGCCCACCAGGGCGACCAGCACGACCGCTATCAGCGCCCAGCGGAGGCCCGGGCGCGTCCGCGAGCGGGCACGCGAACCGTACCGGTCCTGCGGGATCTGCTGGTTCGTCACCGGGCTGGGAGGCCTTTCGACTACGGGCTTCGCCACCGCCCGCGGACGGGTCATGCGGGGGCTGGCGCCAGGAACGTCGGACCCACCGGGAACAATGGGACCCGACATCCACGTTAAGTATCCCTGGGGTGTCCCACGGCCTGTCAGCGGGGCCGCGTTCACGAGAGATGCTGCAAAGCGGGAGGGCTACCGGGCGATGGCGGACAAGCTGCGGCTGATGACGGTGCACGCGCACCCGGACGACGAGTCCAGCAAGGGAGCCGCGACGACCGCGCGCTACGTGGCCGAAGGTCACGAGGTGATGGTGGTCACCTGCACGGGCGGTGAGGCGGGCAGCATCCTCAACCCGGCCATGGACCGGCCCGAGGTCGTCGAGAACCTGACGGAGGTCCGCCGCGCGGAGATGGCCGCAGCGGCCGAGATCCTCGGGGTGCAGCACCGGTGGCTGGGCTTCGTCGACTCCGGGTTGCCGGAGGGCGACCCGCTGCCGCCATTGCCGGAGGGCGTCTTCGCCACCGTGCCGATGGAGGTCTCGACCCGCGAGCTGGTGAAGGCGATGCGGGAATTCCGCCCGCACGTGGTTATCACCTACGACGAGAACGGCGGCTACCCGCACCCGGACCACATCCGGTGCCACGAGATCTCGGTGGCGGCCTTCGACGCGGCCGGCGACCCCGACCTGCACCAGGACGCGGGCGAGCCGTGGCAGCCGCTGAAGCTGTACTACTCGCACGGCTTCTCCCGCAAGCGCATGCAGCTGTTCCACGAGGCGCTGCTGGCCAACGGCCTGGAGTCGCCGTACGGCGAGTGGCTGGAGAAGTGGGACTCCACCCGACCGGACCCGGACGAGCGGGTCACCACGCGGGTCGAGTGCGGGGAGTACTTCGAGCAGCGCGACGACGCGCTGCGAGCCCACGCGACCCAGATCGACCCGGACAGCCGCTGGTTCGCGGTCCCGCTCGACATTCAGCGCGAGCTGTGGCCGACTGAGGACTACGAGCTGGTGCGCTCGCTGGTCGACACCACGTTGCCGGAGGACGACCTGTTCTCCGGCGTGCAGGAGAAGGTGTGCGCATGACTGCCTGGGAGACTGTCGCCCACGTGCTGGCGCAGGCCCCCGCTCCGCCGAACGACCCGGGTGGCCAGGGCGAGGACTTCGGCAAGTCCTCCCCGGTCGGCCTGGTGCTGCTGATCGTCTTCGCCATCGCGGTGGTGCTCCTGGTCCGCTCGATGACCAAGCACCTGAAGAAGCTCCCGGTGGTCTTCGACGAGCAGAAGGCCGCGGCAGCGGCCCCGGCGAGGGTGAAGCAAGCGGAGGCGAAGCACGGCGAAGAGCCGGAAGCGGAGCAGGGCGAGGCGAAGCCGGACAAGGAAGAAGCCCCCTAGTAGCGGGGGCGAAGCCGAATCGGGGTCATCCGGAGCGCCGGATGACCCCGACTGCTTTCCGGGTCAGGCACGATCAGGTGGTGATCGACGCGGAAGTCGAATCCGACTTCCTGCCCGAGTCGATCGCGGCGGAAGACGGGACGGAGCGGGTGGCGATTTCGCGCGAAATCGCCACCCACGACGCCCGACGGGACGGCCCCACACGTCGGTGAGTTCGGTGACCAGTCCTCGTAGCCACGTGCTGAACTCCTGCTCGCGACGAGTCGCCCGACGAAGCCCAGAAACCCCCGGGTGCCATGACACCCAAGAGCGCTCACGGCCCTTCCGGCTCAGGCGGTTTCGCCGTGCACCTGGGCGAACGCCCCGTGGTGGAGTTCGCGGATGCGGGCGCCCGCCTCCGAATCGACGACTTCGAGCTCCGCTGCTCCCGGCAGCGCCCATTCCGGCGGCCGCGCCGTTCCCGCCAGCGCCCACGCCGCCTGCCGGGCGGCTCCCCGGGCGACGTACTCCGCGGGCGCGGGCACCGTCACCGGCACGCCGAAGATCAGCGGCGCCGCGACCTGTACCGCCCGCGATTGGGCTGCGCCGCCGATGAGCAGCACCCGGGCCACCTCGACGCCGTCCGCGCGCAGCGCATCGACACCGGCAGCGAGTCCGCACAGCATCCCCTCGACGGCGGCCCGCGCAAGGTTCTCGGGTGTCATGTTGTCGCGCCGGAGGCCCAGGAGGGTGCCGCTGGCGTCCGGCAGGATCGGGGTCCGCTCGCCGTCGAGGTACGGCAGCAGCGCGAGCCCGCCGGCACCGGGCTCGGCCCCGCAGGCCAGCCGGTCGAACTCGGCCATCTCGACGCCGATCATCGCCGCCGTCGCGGTGAGCACCCGGGCCGCGTTGAGCGTGCACACCAGCGGCAGGAATCTGCCCGTCGCATCGGCGAATCCGGCGATCTGGCCGGTCGGGTCCGCGCTCGGCTTGTCGACCGAGGCGAACACGGTCCCGCTGGTGCCCAGCGACACCACGACGTCGCCGGGCCGGACGTCCAAGCCCAGCGCGGCGCCCATGTTGTCGCCCGTGCCGGCCGAAACCAGCATGCCGTCCCGGGTGCGCCCGGCTGGTTCGGCCGGGGCGAGCACCCGGGGCGTGCGGGGCGTCCGGCCGCCGAAGGCGGTGGCCAGCACGTCCTGCCGGTACCGGCCTTCTCGCGGTGACCAGTAGCCGGTGCCGGACGCGTCACCGCGGTCCGTGACGAATTCGCCGGTCAGCCGCCAGATCAACCAGTCGTGCGGCAGCAGCACGTCGGTCACCCGGTCGGCCAGGTGCGGCTCGTGCTCGGCCAGCCACCTCAGCTTGCTGGCGGTGAGGCTGGCGACAGGTAGGGTGCCGATCGCCTCGGCGCACGCCTGCGGCCCGCCGAGCTCCCGGGTCAGGTCGATCGCGGCCTGCGCGGAGCGGTTGTCGTTCCACAACAGGGCGGGGCGGACCGGCGTGCCCTGCTCGTCCAGCGCCACCATGCCGTGCTGCTGGGCGGCGACGCCGATGGCGGCGACGCCGTCGAGGAGGCCTTCGGTGGCGTTGGTCAGCGCCTGCCACCAGCTCTCCGGGTCGGCGACCGTGCCGTCCGGGTGCGGTGCGCGGCCCTCCCTCAGCACGGTTCCGGTCGTGGCGTCGCAGATCACGACCTTGGTGGACTGGGTGGAGGAGTCGATTCCGGCGACCAGGGTCATCGCGCCGCCCCTACGTTGTCCACAGTGGAAACCTCTTCCCTCGTCGTTGCTCCCGGCGTTTCTTGGTGACGATTAGTCCTGGCCGAGATGAGGTTATTTGTGTAACACGTTGTCGTGAGAAAGACCCAGGCTCGGTCGTGCGGAACATCCGCCAGAGACTCGCTACGGCCCCTAACGCGCGGCTCCGGGGTCAAGGGCGGGCCGCAGGCCCGTCGCATAGCGATCGTGAGTCGAGCGCGTTGCTGAACTGAGCGACCTCGCAACGCGGGTCAAGTGAGTAGGCGTCTTCTCGGTCGTGGGTGTTGTCACGGCTGCCGATGACGGGTGCGGGAACCCCGGACTACTGTCGGAGACATGGCGAACCGGCTTGCGAACGCGACCAGCCCCTACCTGCTCCAGCACGCCGACAACCCGGTCGACTGGTGGCCCTGGTCGCCCGAGGCGTTCACCGAGGCGCGGCGGCGGGACGTGCCGGTGCTGCTGTCCGTCGGCTACGCGGCCTGCCACTGGTGCCACGTGATGGCGCACGAATCGTTCGAGGACGCGGAAATCGCGCGGGTGATGAACGAGAACTTCGTGAACGTCAAGGTGGACCGCGAGGAGCGGCCGGACATCGACTCCGTCTACATGGAGGCCACCCAGGCGATGACCGGGCAGGGCGGCTGGCCGATGACCTGCTTCCTCACCCCGGACGGCGAACCCTTCCACTGCGGCACCTACTACCCGGCGCAGCCGATGTCCGGCATGCCGTCGTTCGGTCAACTGCTGCACGCCGTGGCGCAGGCATGGAGCGGTCGCGGCGAGGATGTCCGGAAGGCCGCCACGCGGGTGGTGGCGCAGCTGGCCGCGCAGCGCGCCCCGCTCCCGGAGTCCATTTTGGACGAAGATGTGCTGGCCGGTGCGGTTTCCCGGCTGCACGCGGAATTCGACGCGGTCCATGGCGGATTTGGCGGTGCGCCGAAGTTCCCGCCGTCGATGGTGCTGGAGTTCCTGCTGCGCCACCACGAGCGGGTCGGCATTCCGGAGGACGGTCACTCCGCGCTGGAGCTCGCCGAAGCCACCTGCTCGGCGATGGCCCGCGGCGGCATCTACGACCAGCTGGCGGGTGGCTTCGCGCGCTACAGCGTCGACTCCGCGTGGGTGGTGCCCCACTTCGAGAAGATGTTGTACGACAACGCCTTGCTGCTCCGGACGTACGTGCACCTCGCCCGGCTCGGCGACTCGCTCGGCGAGCGGGTGGCCCGCGAGACGGCCGAGTTCCTGCTGCACGACCTGCGGACGCCGGAAGGCGGCTTCGCGGCTTCGCTGGACGCCGACACCGAAGGGGTCGAAGGGCTGACCTACGTGTGGACGCCGGACCAGTTGCGGGAGGTCCTCGGCCCGGTCGACGGGGAATGGGCGGCGCAGCTGTTCGAGGTCACCGAGGCGGGCACCTTCGAGAACGGCGCGTCGACGCTGCAGCTCAAGCACGACCCCGACGACCCGGCCCGCTGGCGGCGGGTGCGCGACAGCCTCCGCGAAGCCCGCGACCAGCGCCCGCAGCCGGGCAAGGACGACAAGGTCGTCACCGCCTGGAACGGCATGGCGATCACCGCGCTGGCCGAGGCGGCCGAGGTGCTCGACGAACCGCGCTGGCTCGACGCGGCGGCGAAGGCGGCGGAGCTGTTGCTGGAGCGGCACCTGATCGACGACCGGTTGCGGCGCACATCCCGAGACGGCGTGGTCGGAACGGCCGCCGGAGTGCTGGACGACTACGGCTGCTTCGCCGACGGACTACTCGCGTTGCACCAGGCGACCGGCGAGCCGCGCTGGCTCGAAGCGGCGTGCTCGCTGCTGGACACGGCCCTGGAGCAGTTCGCCGACGCCGACCACCCGGGCATGTTTCACGACACCGCGGCCGACGCCGAATCCCTCGTCCGCCGCCCCTCCGACCCCACCGACAACGCCAGCCCCGCCGGGGCCTCGGCTATCGCCTCGGCCCTGCTCACCGCTGCCGCGCTCGCCGGCCCGGACGCCACCGCGCGCTACCGCGCCGCGGCGGAGCGGGCGCTCGCCCGTGCCGGGCTCCTCGCGCAGCGCGCTCCCCGCTTCGCGGGTCACTGGCTCAGCGTCGCCGAGGCTCGCGCCCACGGCCCGCTCCAGGTCGCGGTGGTCGGCGAAGCCGACGACGCCGACCGGGCGGCGCTGCTCGCCGCGGCGCGGCGGAGCGTCCCGGGCGGAGCCGTGGCGCTGGCCGGAAAGCCGGAGGCGAGCCGGGTGCCGCTGCTGGCGGGGCGGCCGCTGGTCGGCGGAGCCGCCGCGGCGTACGTGTGCCGCGGCTACGTTTGCGACCGCCCGGTCACCACGGCCGAAGACCTCATCGATTCCCTGACCCGCTGAGGGCGCCGTGAGTCTTCTGTGTCGCTCTAGCTGCCCAAGGACTCACGGCGCCGCGCCGGCCGGTTTCGCTGCGGGCCAAACGGCAACCCTCCCACCTGCGATGTAACTGTGTAATTATGTAATCGGGAGGTGGGAGTCATGTATTCGAGGTTTGGTCGAACGGCTCGCGGTCGAGGTCGGGGAGGTCCGCCGTCTGCGGGTGGCGGGCGGCGCAGCGAGCCGCCGACGGCCGAGGACGCCAAGGCGTGGTTCACCGGGCGGCTGCCCGAGGGGTGGTTCAGCGGTGGCCCGGCCGTCACCGTGGACCGCGAGGAGATCCTGGTGGTCGGCGAACTGCCGCCGGTGGGCGGCGAATTCGCCGACGACGCCGAGCGCGCCGCCGCGGAGAACGGCCGGATCGCGCGCTTCCGCGAGGAGACCCGCGACGAGCGGATCGAGATCGCCCGTCAAGCGGAGCACCGCTACGGCCGCAAGGTCGCCTGGGGTGCCCGGCTCGGCGACACCGAGGAGCTGTTCACCACGCTATCCGTGCCGGTGATGACCCGGCTCCACCAGCCCGAGCGCATGGTGCTGGACACGCTCGTGGACGCGGGGGTGGCCCGGTCCCGCTCCGAGGCGTTGGCCTGGGCGGTGCGGCTGGTCGGCCAGCACACCGAGGACTGGCTGGGCGAACTCCGCGAAGCCCTGTCCAAGGTCGACGAACTGCGCAACCGCGGCCCGGAGCCGGTTCGTGAGTGCGAAAACCGGCTCTGACCCGTTTTCGCACTCACGACTTCCAGCCACCCGCACCGCCACGCAAAACGACCCCGGCGACATTCCTATGCGTAAAGCGCGAGCCCCTATGCGTAGAGCGCGAGCCAGATCGCGATGTGGTGGCAGATCGCGGCCAGCGACACCGCCGCGTGGAAGAACTCGTGGTAGCCGAAGGTCTTCGGCCACAGGTCTGGCCACCGGGTCGCGTAAAAGATCGCGCCCGCCGTGTACATCAGCCCGCCGGCGATCAGCAACACAAGCACCGCGATCCCGGCGTTGTGCAGCAGGTCGGGGAACACGAACACCGCGACCCACCCCAGCGCGATGTAGACCGGCACGCCCACCCAGCGCGGTGCGTTGGGCCAGGCGAGCTTCAGGATCACGCCGCCCAGCGCGCCACCCCAGACGACGGCGAGCACCACCGCACCCGTCGTGGGCCGCATGGCCACCATCGCGAACGGCGTGTAGGTGCCCGCGATGAACAGGAAGATCATCGAGTGGTCGAGCCGCCGCATCCAGGTGCGCGCCCCGATCGTCTTCCAGGTCTTGCGGTGGTAGAGAGCGCTGACGCCGAACAGGCCCAGCACGGTCGCGACGTAAATGGAGGTGCCCACGGCGGCGGCGGCCGACACGGTCGAGGCTGCGAGGGCGATCAACGTGGCACCGGCGGCAACTGACACCACCAGCGACCAGAAGTGGATCCAGCCGCGCATCCGCGGTTTCACGAATGCGGTCGAGCGGCGAGCGGAGAGGGCGCTAGTCACACATCGAGGTTACGGGACCGTAGGTTCGCGGCCAGGGGTCGCACGGGCGACGTGGTCAACAGCACCGGCGCTCCGCCGTGCGTGCAAGTCGGCCACCTGGGGTTCCGCAGCCGAGCGGGCCGCGGTGCGTTCCCGGCGTGATCCGCGCGGCACTTCGGACTGCGGCACTTCGGACTGAGGTGGGGGGCCGCGCGGCTTCGGGATCCGCGTAGGCTCATCGGGCGTGGCGCTCAAGGTTCGGTTGAAAGAACTCATCTACGACCTGTACGAGCGGCGGCTACGCCGGAAGCTCGACGGGTTGCAACATCCCAGGCACGTCGGCGTCATCCTGGACGGCAACCGTAGGTGGGCCAAGGAGGCCGGCCTGGACGCCGCCCACGGCCACCGTGCCGGCGCCCGCAAGATCGCCGAACTGCTCGGCTGGTGCGAAGAGGCCGAGGTCGAGGTCGTCACGCTGTGGCTGCTGTCCACCGACAACCTCAACCGCACCCCCGACGAGCTGAACGCTCTGATGGAGATCATCGCCGGGGTGGTGGACCGGCTCACCGACCCGGCCACGCCGTGGCGGGTGCGGATCGTCGGCGCCCTCGACGTGCTGCCCACCGAGACCGCCGCGCGGCTGTCCGCCGCCGCACTGCGGACCAAGGGCCGCACGGGCATGCAGGTCAACGTCGCGGTCGGCTACGGAGGGCGCCGGGAGATCGCCGACGCGGTGCGCAAGCTGCTGCAGAAGCACGCCGAAGTCGGCACCACGATCGAGGAGCTGGCGGAGGTCCTCACCGTCGACCACATCGCCGAGCACCTCTACACCTCCGGGCAACCCGACCCCGACCTGCTGATCCGCACCTCGGGGGAGCAGCGCCTGTCCGGGTTCATGCTGTGGCAGTCGGCGCACTCCGAGTTCTGGTTCACCGAGGCGTACTGGCCCGCCTTCCGCCGGGTCGACTTCCTCCGCGCGCTCCGCGACTACGCGGTCCGGCACCGCCGCTTCGGCGGCTGACCCCGACAAGCGGAAAGGCCAGGTCGTAGAGACCTGGCCTTTCCCGTGCGCTGCTCTCGGTCAGCTGACCTTGGGGTGGTCGACGATCGGGGCGTTGATGCAGTTGTTGAGCTGCGGCGACGCGATCGGCACGACCGCGCCGGCCACGGCGATGTTGTTGCCGCAGGCCTGAACCGGCAGGACGCTGATGTTGTTGTCGTTCGCGATGTTGATGCCGTCGTTGTCGGCGCTGTCGGCGTTGGCGACGGGGGCCAGGGCCAGCAGCCCGGCGGCGGCACCGGCGACGATCGCTGCCTGCTTGAACACTTGGTTCACTCTCCTCTGTTAACCGCGCTATTCGGAGTTCACACCCCGGCGAACTTCGGGAAAGTCCGCGAGGTGGCAATGGAGTCTGGCTTGTTCCGGCTGAAAAGCTACCTGCGACGTGCCGGATGCCCAAACTCGCTAACACTATTGTGTGAACGCGAATCTCGTATTCGCACGTGGCGACGTGCAATTGCGCGGCGAGAACCTCCCGGCCCGGCGATTGCGCGCAAAAAGGAGCGTCGGGGGTAGCCCCGACGCCCCTTTTCGGCGTCTGATTCCGCGTACCGGATGCAGCTGTTTCGGCTTCGGTCAGCTGACCTTGGCGTGGTCGACGATCGGGGCGTTGACGCAGTTGCTGAGCTGCGGCGACGCGATCGGCACGACCGCGCCGGCCACGGCGATGTTGTTGCCGCAGGCCTGAACCGGCAGGACGCTGATGTTGTTGTCGTTCGCGATGTTGATGCCGTCGTTGTCGGCGCTGTCGGCGTTGGCGACGGGGGCCAGGGCCAGCAGCCCGGCGGCGGCACCGGCGACGATCGCAGCCTTCTTAAGCACTTTGTTGCTCCTTGTTGGATGGGATGAAGAGTGCGCTCCTTCCCCGGCCGCGCACCCCATAAGTTCAGCCGGGAGGGGGCGCACTCGGCGTGAAAGATATCCAGGCAAACCGAAGAAAAAACACCTCGTTAACACCATCGTGTGATCACTTGTGTCATGTCGCACAGTTTTCGTTGCGACGGCAAATTGTGTGTGGTTTCGGTTGCCCGGGAAACGAGCCCAGTGGTCCGCGCGCGCAAGTGCCCGGCGTAGTGTCCCGATATGGACTCCGAAGCGCTCGTGACCGAATACGTGCTCCTCGGGCTCAGATTCGATCGGCTCGTCCCGGGATTCGTGGATTCCTTCACCGGGGACCCGGCGCTGCGCCGGCGGGTGCAGGACGAGTCGCGTCCCGACCCGGCGCGGCTGACCGCCGACGCGCAGCGGCTGCGCGCCGCGCTGCCGGAGTCCGGACTGGCCGAGCCGCGCCGCCGGTTCCTCGCCGCGCAGCTGACGGCGCTGGAGTGCTCCGGGCGCGGGCTGGCCGGCGAGCAGCTGCCGTTCCCGGCCGAGGTCGAGGCCTATTTCCAGGTCACGCCGGTGCTCGGTGATCAGGACGAGTACCGCGAGGCGCACCGCGAGCTGGCCGAGGTGCTGCCGGGCCGGGGCCCGCTGCCCGCGCGCCTGAACGCCGTCCGAAGCCGGGATGCGGTGCCGGCCACGCGGCTCACGGTCTGCGTCCAAGCGCTTTCCAGCGCGCTGCGCGACCGCGTTCGGCGCGAGTTCGGCCTGCCGGTCCAGGAGGTCGTCGAGTACCAGATCGTCACCGACAAGCCGTGGAGCGGCTTCAACCACTACCTCGGCGAGTACCGGTCGCGGGTGGCCGTGAACGCCGACGTCGGGCACCGGGCCGCGAACCTGCCGCAGCTCGTGGCGCACGAGTCCTACCCGGGTCACCACACGGAGCACTGCCGCAAGGAGGCCGGGCTGGCGATCCGGGACGCACAGGACGAGCACACGATCTTCCTGGTCAACACGCCGCAGTGCCTGATGGCCGAGGGCCTGGCCGACCTCGGGCTGCACGCCGCGGTGGGACCGGGCTGGGGGCCGTGGGCGGCGGAGATCTTCGCGGACCTGGGCATCTGGATGGACGGCGAGCTGGCGGAGCGGATGGAGATCGCGATGAGCCGCCTGCTGACGGTCCGCCAGGACGCCCTGCTGATGCTGTATGACGGCGGCGCGGACGACGCCGAGGTGGCTGCCTACCTGCAACGCTGGTTGCTGATGCCGGACCAGCGGGCCCGGCACCTGGTGCGGTTCATGCGGGATCCGCTGTGGCGCGCCTACACCACCACTTACGTCGAGGGCTACCGGCTGCTGCGCCGGTGGCTGGAGAACCGGCCGGCGGGCACTTCGAGCACCGATCGTTTTCGCCGGCTGCTTGACGAACCGCTGGTTCCGGAGTCCGTCCGGGCGGAGCTGGCGGCCAGAGTCTGATCCGTTCACCCGACGAAGATCACCCATCCGGTGGAGTGTTGATCACGTGGAGTGCCTTAATGGGAGGTGCTCCGCGGCGGCCGCCGAAGCTGGTCTGACCTGCCGCCGAACGGTGTTCCGCGCCCGTTCGACGCCGTCGGCAAGTCCGTGACCTGCACGGATTCCGAGGCACATGAAGAGAAATCGACGATTCGGCGAATCACCTGTGTGGCTGCCTGCCGAGACGCAATCTCGCAGGTAGCGTGCGCTGTTGACGGGCCGTTCCAATCGCAAGTCCGTACGTGGCCCGTCCGGGAGGCCCTGATCGTGGCTGTTGGCTGGAGCGGACGGTTACCACGTCCACCTTGGTCGCGAAGGGCCGGTACCTGGCCCCTGCGGCCACGGCGGACGATCCGGTCCGGCCGGGGCGCGACGGGGCCAGGCCCGGCCCGCCGACGAGCGGGTGTGCATGCCACGCCCGCGAGGGAGTAGCCGTGACCGCACGACGTTCCCAGCCTCCAGCGGAGATCCCAGCCCGTAGCGGCGAGTCCGCGAGCACCGCGCAAGCCGGCGGCAGCGAGATCCGGACCTACGTCCTGGACACCTCGGTGCTGCTGTCCGATCCGTGGGCGATGTCCCGCTTCGCCGAGCACAACGTCGTGCTCCCGGTGGTGGTCATCAGCGAGCTGGAGGGCAAACGCCACCACCCCGAACTCGGCTGGTTTGCCAGAGAAGCCCTCCGCGCCCTCGACGACCTGCGGATCCAGCACGGGCAGCTGGACAAACCGGTTCCCGTCGGCGAGAACGGGGGCAGCCTGCACGTCGAGCTCAACCACTCCGACCCGCGGGTGCTGCCGCCGGGGTTCCGCACGGACTCCAACGACGCCCGCATCCTGGCCTGCTCGTTGAACCTGGCCGCCGAAGGGCACCGGGTCACGCTGGTCACCAAGGACATGCCGCTGCGGGTCAAGGCCGCAGCCGTGGCCCTGGACGCCGAGGAGTACCGCGCGCAGGACGTGGTGCCGTCGGGGTGGACCGGAATGGCCGACGTCGAGGTGCCGCCGAATTCGATGGACGTCCTATTCAAGGACGGGATCGCCGACCTCGACGAGGCCCGGGATCTGCCGCCGAACACCGGGGTGCGGCTGCTGTCCGGCTCGCAGAGCGCGCTGGGCCGAGTGACCGCGGACAAACAGGTCAGGTTGGTGCGCGGCGACCGGGAGGCGTTCGGCCTGCACGGCCGCTCCGCCGAGCAGCGGATCGCGTTGGAGCTCTTGCTCGACCCCGGCATCGGGATCGTTTCGCTGGGCGGTCGGGCCGGTACGGGCAAGTCCGCGCTCGCGCTGTGCGCGGGCCTGGAGTCGGTGCTGGAGCGGCAGCAGCACCGCAAGGTCGTGGTGTTCCGGCCGGTGTACGCCGTCGGCGGTCAGGAACTCGGCTACCTGCCGGGGACCGAGAACGAGAAGATGGCGCCGTGGGCGCAGGCGGTGTTCGACACCCTCGGCGCGCTGGCCAGCGAGAACGTGCTGGACGAGGTGATGGACCGCGGGATGCTGGAGGTCCTGCCGCTGACCCACATCCGGGGCCGGTCGCTGCACGACTCGTTCGTGATCGTCGACGAGGCGCAGTCGCTGGAGCGCAACGTGCTGCTCACGGTGCTGTCCAGGCTGGGCGCGAACTCCAGGGTGGTGCTCACCCACGACGTCGCCCAGCGCGACAACCTCCGGGTGGGCCGTCACGACGGGGTGGCGGCGGTGATCGAGAAGCTCAAGGGCCACCCGCTGTTCGCCCACGTCACCCTCACCCGCTCGGAACGCTCGCCGATCGCGGCCCTCGTGACCGAACTCCTGGAAGGCGATTTCACCCCGTAGAAGATGAGGTGCGGGACACCCGTGACCAAGCGACTCGGGCACGGGTGCCCCGCACGCCTCACCACAGCGGGTTCGAGGTCACCAGCCGGTGGGCAGCGGGCGGCCCTCGGCGAAGCCGGCCGCGGACTGGATGCCGACCAAGGCGCGCTCGTAGAACTCCTCCAGGCTGCGGGCGCCGGCGTAGGTGCAGGACGAGCGGAGACCGGACGTGATCTGGTCCAGCAGGTCCTCGACGCTCGGCCGCTGCGGGTCCAGACGCATCCGGGAGCTGGAGATCCCCTCCTCGAACAGCGCCTTGCGGGCCTGGTCGAACGCGCTGTCGGTGCGGGTCCGGGCGGACACGGCGCGCTTGGACGCCATGCCGAAGGACTCCTTGTAGGCCCGGCCGTGCTCGTCGCGCTGCAGGTCACCGGGCGACTCGTAGGTGCCCGCGAACCACGAGCCGACCATCACCGACGCCGCACCGGCGGCCAGCGCCAGCGCCACGTCGCGCGGGTGCCGGACACCGCCGTCGGCCCAGACGTGCTTGCCGAGCTTGCGCGCCTCCGCGGCGCATTCGGCGACCGCCGAGAACTGCGGCCGGCCGACACCGGTCATCATCCGCGTCGTGCACATGGCGCCCGGCCCGACACCGACCTTGATCACGTCGGCGCCCGCCTCGACGAGGTCGCGCACGCCCTCGGCGGTCACCACGTTCCCGGCCACCACCGGAACGTTCGGGCTCGCCGACCGGACCGCGCCCAGCGCGGCGATCATCTTCTCCTGGTGGCCGTGCGCGGTGTCCACGACCAGCGTGTCGACCCCGGCCTCCAGCAGCGCGGACGCCTTGGCCGCGACATCGCCGTTGACCCCGACCGCCGCGGCCACCCGCAGCCGGCCGGAGTCGTCCAGCGCCGGGGTGTAGATCTCGGCGCGCAGCGCGCCGCGGCTGGTCATGATCCCGGCCAGGCGGCCGTCGGCGTCGATGGCGATCGCCACGTTGCGGGCGTGCTGGTCCAGCTGCTCGAACACCTCGCGGGGCTTGGTCTCCAGCGGCAGCACGACCGGGTGCCGGTCGGCGACCTCCCCGACCCGCGCGAACCGGTCGACCCCGGTGCAAGCCGCCTCGTCGACGACGCCGAGCGGCCGGTTGTCGTCGTCGACGATGACAACGGCGCCGTGGGCGCGCTTGGGCAGGAGGTTGAGGGCGTCGGCGACGGCGTCATCGGCGTGCAACACCAGCGGGGTGTCCCACACGGGGTGCCGCGCCTTGACCCAGGAGGCGATCTCGGCGACCGCGCTGGGATCGACGTCTTGCGGCAGCACGACCAGGCCACCGCGCCTGGCGACGGTCTCGGCCATCCGGCGGCCGGCCACGGCGGTCATGTTGGCGACCACGATCGGCAGGGTCGCCCCGGTGCCGTCGCTGGTGGCCAGGTCCACGTCGAAGCGGGACTCGACGCCGGAGCGCCGAGGCGCCAGGAAGACGTCGTCGTAGGTCAGATCGGTGGAGGGCTCCTGCCCGTTCAAGAACTGCACGTCTCACCACCCTACGGGGTCGAACACCCCCAGGCGCCTCCCCGGACCCGCCAGGGTACCGGCCGGGTACCGGCCTCTGAGTTTCTGGACCGTGATTCAAGATCACCAGATCGGTTGTAGGTTTGGAGTTGATGTCAGCGGCCGCCCCGTTGTTATACTGGCAGCAGCCATGCTCTGTTGGGGTGTGGAAGTAAGCCGGGACCCCCCGCCGGAGGCGGGACCCCGGCCTCTGCGTTTTTCGGGGCATTCCGTGCTTCACGCAGTGCTGACTCGGATTATTCGTGCGTTGCACCCAAGCTGTTCCAAGTAGCTGCGGTCGCCTCGTTCGGCAGCCAGGGCGGCTCCACAGGCGACGTCGGGGATCCACAGCAGGGGTTCACTCCCGCCTGGCGCGAATGTGACGCGAATGCGATTCGTGATGAGACGTTTCTGCCGGCATGCGTCAACCATGTCAGTGTCGAGCTTGTTATTTCGTTCCTGGCGCGTTTCGAATGTCACGATGTCCGCGCCGAGCATTTCAATTTCTGGGAGCAGCCTTTCGAGACACTTCCGGCGCCCGCGTTCCGCGAAGAGCGGCCTCGAAGCGCCGACGACAGCCACGCTGCGCACGGTTTGAGCGCTTACGGCTTTAACGATTTCTGCCCGTCGATGCGGAGGTTCCTTGCTCCAGTGAAGCTTTCCGCCGCCTTGCTGAAGGCCATTCAGCATGCAACGGATGTCCTCGGCGTCCGTGAGGTCGACGATGCTGGCGGTGAGGATGTAGACGCCGATGGTCAGGTCGTACGACTCATCGACGTAGGCGTGGACGAACACGTGGCGTAGTGAAGCGGGAACTGCAGTTCGAGATCAAATCGATACACCCGGTGGTGATCGCGATTTCGGCGCTGCTATGTTCTTTTCGGTCACGCTCTGTTGGGGCGTGGAAGTACGCTGGGACCTCCCGCTGTATTGTGGGACCCCGGCCGCTGCGTTTTCAGGCTTCTTCCGTCAGGGGTTCGGAGGAGCTGTAGGCCTGGTAATTGCGGAAGAATCGGCTGTAGAGTTCCGTGCCGTCGTCGAAGGTGGCATCTTCGAGGGGTTTCACCTCGATGATCTGCTTCAGCTTCCAGGTGATCAGTTCGTGGTTCTCGTTCTGGTAGCTGGTTTCCTGCTGCTTGCCGTGCTCGGCAGCCTTTTCCTTCGCCTCTTCTTCGGATTCCGCCTTGAGCAGCACGAAGGATTCTTCGTAGAGCGGCTTGTGGTCGGCCGCGTCCGAAGTGGCCTCCAGGACCAGGACCGCGACGTAGTAGTCCAGCTCGATCGATCTCTTGTCCGCCTGGTACTCGCGCGGGTCGATGGTGCCCGGTCCGATGTTGATCGAGCCGATCGCGTCGAAGTCGTTGCCGCTCATGGCGTCAGGATCTCACCCGCCCGGCAGCATGGCGCGAACCGCCTCGATGCTGTCGGCCGACGCGGCGTCCTTGTCGGGCCGGTAGCGCAGGACGCGGGCGAAGCGCAGCGCGACGCCGCCGGGGTAGCGGGTGCTGGTCTGCACGCCGTCCAGTTCGATCTCCACGACGAGTTCGGGCACGACGTGGACGGTCCAGTCGTCGCGGTGGGTCTGGCGGCGCTGGAACTCCGCGGTCTGCCAGGCCAGCAGCTCGTCGGTGAGGCCCTTGAACGTCTTGCCGACCATGATCGGCGGGCCGCCGTCGGGGTCTCGCGCGCCCAGGTGGAGGTTCGACAGGTACCCGCGACGGCGGCCGTGGCCCCACTCGGCGGCGAGCACGACCAGGTCGAGGGTGTGCTCGGGCTTGACCTTCCGCCAGGACCGGCCGCGCCGCCCCGCCGCGTACACCGAGTCCAGCGCCTTGACCATGACGCCTTCGTGCCCGGCGTCCAGCGCTTCGTCGAACAATTCCGCCGCGCGTTCCGCCGACGGCGACAGGACCGCCGGAATCCGGTGCTGCGGTGCGACTTTTTCAAGCGCGTCGATGCGGTGCTGCAGCGGCCGGTCTAGCAGGTCTTCGCCGTCGACGTGCAGGCAGTCGAAGAAGTACGGGTGCAGCAGGAGATCGCGCGAGTCCTGGGCGCCGAACCGGCCCATGGTCTCCTGGAACGGCCGCGGGCGCCCGGTGGCGTCGAGCGCGAGCGTCTCGCCGTCCAGCACCACCACCCGGCAGTTCAGGCCTCGCACCAGCTCGACGAGTTCCGGCACGTTGCGGGTGATCTCGCGGAGCGTGCGGGTGTAGATGCGCACCTCTTCGCCGTCGCGGTGCACCTGGATGCGCGCACCGTCCAATTTGTACTCGACGCTGACTTCGCCGAGTTCGTCGAGCGCCGTGCCCAGGGATTCGGCGGGCGAAGCCAGCATCGGACGGACGGGCCGCCCCACCTCCAGGCGGAATTCGGCGAGCGCCGGTTCACCGCCGCGCAGCGCGGCCTCGGCGGTCGCGGGCAGCCGGCCGGAGAGCATGAAAGCCCGCCGCACGGCCTCGGTCGGGACCTTGCCCGCCGCGGCGATGGCCTCGACCATGACGCCTTCCAGCGCGCCCTGCCGGAGTTCGCCGCCGAAGAGCCGCACCAGGAACTCCTGCTCGCCGCCGGTCGCCTTGCCGAGCAGGCCGGTCAACGCCTCGGCCCGGCGCTGTCCCGAACCGGCGCCCCTGATTAGCCGCACGGCGTCGATCGCCGAGTCGACATCGATGATCGTCAGCGCGGGCTCGGGTGCGGGTTCGACGTCCAGCGCGGCCAGCGTCGACCAGCCCACCCCGGCCCGGCCGCCGGGCAGCTCACCGGCCAGCAGCGCCGTCGCCGGGCGGACCTCCTCGGCGTCGAGCCGCGCGAGCAGCCCGGCGATCGCCGCGGTCTTCGCCTTGCGGGAACGCGTCGCCGAGACCTCTCGCGAGGTCGCCACCAAATCCGCGAGCAGCACCATGCGCTCATGGTGCGTCAAGTGCCCGACATTGGAGTATCGGCGCGCGTCAGCTTGGTGGTGGGCCGGGCGGGGAGGGGCGGCCCGGCCCACCGTGGTGGTCTGGCACCTCGCGTGTCGGGGATGGGTGCCAGATCTGGTTCAGGGGTGTGGGCGCAGGTGATGTCGACCGGTGGGCATGTCCTCGAGTCGGCGTTGGACCTCGACCTAGTCGATCCGCTGCCAAACGTTCAACGCGCCATCGCCCGCGTCGCCGTGCTGCCCGCGCGGGTGCGGGGCGAACAGCGCGCCGAGGATCATCACGTTGATCAACGCCAACTTGGTCACCTGCAGCTAGAACACGGGTGTCTCCGGTCGTGAGTGCGTAACCGTGCTGGAGCGCCGGTACGCACTCACGACCAAAGTCGTGAGGTTAGGACGTGCGCGAGCTGTCCCGTGCCCAATGGCGAAAGTCCAGCCGCTCGGCCAGCGGCGGTGAGTGCGTCGAGGTCGCTCTGAACGTCCCCGGCGTGACGCAATCCGCGATTCGAAGGACCCGGACGGACCTGCGTTCGTTGTCGACCCGGCCGCATGGTCGAGTTTCTTAGCCGCGATCAAGGCCGACCGGCTCGAACCACACCGTCCGGTCATGAGCGGAGGGCACCTTCGGCGTCCAAAGGTGCCCTCCACCGGTTACTTGCCCTTGGCCATGCGGAGCACGTCGAGTGCCTCGTCCAGCTGCTCAAGGGTGAGCTTGCCCGAGTCGACGTGGCCGCGTTCCAGGACCACCTCGCGGATCGTCTTGCGCTCCTTGAGGGCCTGCTTGGCGACGGCGGCCGCCTCCTCGTAGCCGATGTAGCGGTTCAGCGGCGTGACGATCGACGGCGAACCCTCGGCGTAGGCGCGGGCCTGCTCGACGTTGACCTGCACGCCGGCGAACACCTTGTCGGCCAGCAGCCGCGACACCGCGGCCAGCAGCCGCGCGGATTCCAGCACGTTGCGCGCGATCACCGGCAGCATCACGTTGAGCTGGAAGTTGCCCTGCGAACCGGCGAACGCCACCGCCGCGTCGTTGCCGATCACCTGCGCCACCACCTGCAGGGTGGCCTCCGGGATGACCGGGTTGACCTTGCCCGGCATGATCGACGAGCCCGGCTGCAGGTCCGGCAGCGCCAGCTCGGCCAGCCCGGTGCGCGGGCCGGAGCCCAGCCAGCGCAGGTCGTTGGCGATCTTGGTCAGGCTCACCGCGACGGTGCGCAGGTCGCCGGAGATCTCCACCACCGAGTCCTGCGCGGCCTGCGCCTCGAAGTGGTCGCGGGCTTCGGTCAGCGGCAGGCCGGTGACCTCCGCCAGTTCCGCGGCGACCGCCGCGCCGAAGCCGGTGGGCGCGTTGAGGCCCGATCCGACCGCGGTGCCGCCGATCGGCAGTTCGCCGAGCCGCGGCAGGCCGCCCCGCAGCCGCTCGACCCCGTAGCGCACCTGCGAGGCCCACGCGCCGGCCTCCTGGGCCAGCGTGATCGGCACGGCGTCCATCAGGTGCGTGCGGCCGGACTTGACCACCTCGGTCCACTGCGCGGCGCGGCCCTCGATGGTCGTCGCGAGATGCTCCAGCGCCGGGATGACGTCGGTGAGCACCGCCTCGGTGGCCGCGACGTGGATGGTCGTCGGGAAGGTGTCGTTGGACGACTGCGAGGCGTTGACGTGGTCGTTGGGGTGCACGTCGCGGCCGAGGCGCCGGGATGCCAGGGTCGCGATGACCTCGTTGGCGTTCATGTTCGACGACGTGCCGGAGCCGGTCTGGAACACGTCGATCGGGAAGTGCTCGTCGTGGGCGCCCTCGGCGACCTCGTCGGCCGCCGCGGCGATCGCCTCGGTCACGTCGGCGTCCAGCACCCCGAGCCGGCCGTTGACCCGAGCCGCCGCCGCCTTCAGCAGACCTAGCGCGCGGATCTGCGCGCGCTCCAAGCCCCGGCCGGAGATCGGGAAGTTCTCCACGGCCCGCTGGGTCTGCGCCCGGTACAGGGCGTCGGCGGGCACCCGCACCTCGCCCATCGTGTCGTGTTCGATCCGGTATTCAGCCATGTCGAAAGTGTCCCGCCGAAAGGTGCTCGCGGTCAGCGTGGCCCGCCCCACTCGGCGGTGGATCTGTGGCCCGGCGCACGCGAGAAGTCCGCACTGGACCGATGAAGATGCCCGATCTCGCACCCCCGGCGATCAACGGCGGGTGAAGCGCGAGAGCGCCCTTTGCCAAGCAACTTGGCAGCCAAGCAACTTGGCAAAGGGCACCCCGCACGTGGAAATGATCAGCCAATGTTGGCGTTGATCCAGTCCTTGTAGGCCGTTGCGTCGGTGTAGATCGACGGAGCCGTGCCGCAGACCGGGATCAGGCTGCCGAGGCGGCTGGTGACGCCGGTCAGTTTCCAGTCGCCCGGCCGGCCCTCCAGCTGCGGGCCGCCCGAGTCGCCGAAGCACGCGTTGGCCAGCAGCTCGTTGCTGCCGGTGCAGATCTCGGTCGCGCCGTCGATCAGGCCCAGCGAGCACTGGCCACCGGGGACCACCTTGGTCTCCAGCTCCTGCAGCTGCGCGGGCGGTTCACCGCAGCCGCGGACCGGGCAGGTCAGGCCCCAGCCGATGATCCGCGACGGGGTGCCGGCCTCCCCGGAGGCGTCGGCGATCTCGACGGGCGTCTGCGACACCGCGTGGTCCAGCTTCAGCAGCGCGATGTCGCCGTTGGGGTTCTTGGTGGCGTAGTCCGGGTGCACCACGATCTCGGACACGCCGGCCTCGGTGCCGCCGGTGGTGTGGTCCGGGCTGCCGATCCGCAGGCCGAGGTCGGTCGGCGCGGCGTCCTGGACGCAGTGCGCGGCGGTGAGCACCCACTGCTGGTCGATCAGGGAAGCCCCGCAGCTGTGGTTCCCGGAACGCTGCAGCGATGCCATCCAGTCGTACTGCTCGGTGGCGTCGTGCCCGCCGACAATCAGCGCGCCCGGGTTGTCGACCGCGTTCGCGGTCGCGGGCAGCGTCCCCATGCTCAGCGCTGCGGCCGCGACGGCCCCGACCAGCATGGCTGTCCTCTTCACGAAATCCTCCCCGACGTGATCCCCTTTCCGGTGAACGTAAGCGGGGGGTGCTTGGACGGGTACCGCCAACTGCGGCAGCGAATTCAGCGTTCTGGCGCAGCGCGCGCCGATGATGCGGACATCGCGGACCTGTCCCGCTAGCCTGGGTGTGTCCACACGGTCGACGACGAGGTGGTGGGCATGACCGCGGTGTCGCATGAGGTCGATCTGCTGATCGTGGGCGCGGGTCCGACCGGTTTGTTCGCCGCCTACTACGCGGGATTCCGCGGGATGTCCGTGGCGGTGGTCGACGCGCTGCCCGAGCCCGGCGGCCAGGTGACCGCGATGTACCCGGAGAAGATGATCTTCGACGTGGCCGGGTTCCCCGAGGTCCGCGGCCGCGATCTGGTTGCCGCGCTGGTGAAGCAGGCCGGTCAGTACGATCCCGCCTACCTGCTCGGCAGGCCCGCCACCGAACTGTCCGATGTGGATGGCGGGCTGTTCGTCGAGGTCGGCGGCGGCGCGGTCCGGGCCGGCGCGGTGCTGGTCACCGCCGGGATCGGCGAGTTCACCCCGCGGCCGCTGCCCGCCGGTGGCGACTGGGTCGGCCGCGGCGTCGTGCACTTCATCCCGGAACTGGCCGTGCACAGTGGACACGACGTGGTGGTCGTCGGCGGCGGCGACTCCGCGTTCGACTGGGCGCTGGCGCTGCACCCGGTGGCCCGCAGCGTGACCCTGGTGCACCGCCGCACCCGGTTCCGCGCGCACCCGGGACTGGTCAGCAAGGTCGAAGACCTGGGCGTTCCGCTGATCACCCCGGCCGAGGTCGTGGAGATCCGCGGCGACGAGACCGGGGTACGCGAGGTGGAGATCGAGCTCGGCGGCGAGCAGCGGCGGGTGCTGCCGGCGCAGACGGTGGTGGCCGCGCTCGGGTTCACCGCCGATCTGGGGCCGATCGAGAAGTGGGGCCTGGACCTGGAGAAGCGCGCGATCCTGGTGGACAGCACGATGCGGACCAGCCGGCCGCGGGTGTACGCGGCGGGGGACGTCGCGGCATATCCGGGCAAGGTCAAGCTGATCGCCACCGGGTTCGGCGAGGCGGCGACGGCGGTCAACAACATCGCCGTGGCGCTCAACCCGGACGCACACCTGTTCCCCGGCCACTCCTCGAACATGAGCTGACGAATCAGCCGGCCCGGCGCGGTTTCGGGAAAATCGCGCCGGCCCGGCTGGATCCTGGTCGCCGGGTCGGGTGGTTTGGTCGGCGGCACCGCACTGGAACCGCACTGGAACCGCCCGGAACCGGCTTCCGCGAAGCCTCCTCGGTGACTGCCAGTGCTGCCGGAGGACGCCCACCGGTCACCCGGAAGGGGTTCAGCCGCCGGTGTTCTGGTTGCCCCAGTCCGCGTAGATCGACGGGCCGGTGGCGCAGGTCTGGCCCCAGCCGGTGATCCGGTCGCGGTGCCCGAGTCGGCGGCGACCTTGATCGGGGGTTCCTCCGCACGCAGTGCGCGGCGGTGACCCGCTACGAATCAGCAGGTCACCGCCCGGAAAACGGCATCGAACGGGTCAATGGGCCCGTATTTCGCAATATCCCGGTCGAACCGCTCCGGTCAGGGCAGCAGGCCGTGCGGCGCGGTGTCGTTCTCGCCGAAGTCCACATCGGCGTATTCGCGCAGCTTCGACAGCTTGTGCTGGGCCTCGATCACCCGGACCGTGCCGGACTTTGAGCGCATCACGATCGACTGCGTGGTGCACCGGTTTGCGCGGTAGTGCACGCCCTTGAGCAGCGCGCCGTCGGTGATCCCGGTGGCGCAGAAGAACATGTTGTCGCCGCGCACCAGGTCCGAAGTGGTCAGCACCTGGTTGGCGTCGTGCCCGGCGTCGCGCAGCTTCGCCCGCTCGGCGTCGTCGCGAGGCCACAGCCGCGCCTGGATCTCGCCGCCGAGGCACTTCAACGCGCACGCGGCGATGATGCCCTCCGGGGTGCCGCCGATGCCCAGCAGCATGTCGACGCCGCTGTCCGGCCGCGCCGCCGCGATCGCCCCGGCGACGTCGCCGTCGGAGATGAACTGGATGCGCGCGCCCGCCGCGCGGACGTCCTTGACGATCTGCTCGTGCCGCGGGCGGTCCAGGATGCACACCGTGACGTCGGAGACGTCGATGTGCTTGGCCTTGGCGACCCGGCGGACGTTCTCCGCGATCGGGGCGCCGAGGTCCACGACCTCGGCGGCCTCCGGGCCGACGGCCATCTTCTCCATGTAGAACACCGCGGACGGGTCGAACATGGTGCCGCGCTCGGACACCGCCAGCACCGCCAGCGCGTTCGGCATGCCCTTGCTGAGCAGCGTGGTCCCGTCGATCGGGTCGACCGCGACGTCGCACTCCGGGCCTTCGCCGTTGCCGACCTGTTCCCCGTTGTAGAGCATCGGGGCTTCGTCCTTCTCGCCCTCGCCGATGACCACGACGCCCCGCATCGACACGGTCCCGATCAGCTTGCGCATTGCGTCCACTGCGGCTCCGTCGCCGGCGTTCTTGTCGCCGCGGCCGACCCAGCGGCCGGCGGCCATCGCGGCGGCCTCGGTCACGCGGACCAGTTCCATCGCCAGGTTGCGGTCCGGTGCTTCGCGGTGTCGTTCGGTGCTCATCGCGCCTCCCGGTGGTGAGCGTTCTTCAGGTTGCACTGCCCGAGACCGGCGGGATCCAGGCCCGCGCTCAGGCTCGTTGCCCCGATCTTCGCAGATCGGCGAGTCTGCCGGAGCTCTCCCGTGGGGCAGCCCACTCCTGCTCTCACCGCCCGGCGGGCCCCTGGCCTGGCGGTGAGAGCATGGGCGTCGTGGCCGAACCCCGCAACCAGCAGCCCCCGGCGTCCCGTCCGCCCCGGACCGTGTCGGCGATGGTGTTCGCCCTCCTGCCGATGGTCCTGGTGGCATTCGGGATCGCCGGGATGGCGGGGCAGTGCTCGTTCAACCCCGGTGGTCCGTCGATCCAGGGCGGCCCGGTGCCGACCGTCGACGTTCCGGCCGAGCTGAAGCGGGCGGCAGCGAGGGTGGACTTCCCGGTCACCGAGCCGAGCCTGCCGGCGAACTGGCGGGCCAACGCGGCGAACGTGACCACGCTCGCCTCCCACGCGCAGGTCGTGCGCGTGGGGTGGTTGACCGGCGGGGGACGGTACCTGCGGTTGGCGCAGTCGACGGCGGCCGAGGACGAGCTGGTCGAGAGCGAGACGCGGCGGGCGCCGCACGCCCGGGGCACCATCGACGCCGCGGGGCGGCAGTGGGTGGTCTACGACAGCGTGCGCGGCGAGCAGGCCTGGGTGGCGGAACGCGACGGAGCCCGGCTGCTGATCACCGGCAACTCCGATGAGGCCGAATTCCGAACCCTCGCCGAAGCCGCCATCGCCGCCCCACCCGGCACCTGACCGGTCGCCGTTCCAAATTGAAACTGTTCCCCCGTGGTGCATCCAAGGTTGAAGTTTCAATCGGCACTGTGCACCGGGAGGGCGCGGGGTGCAGTCGGCGGGTCAGTCCTGCTCGACGGCGGCGAGTGCCCGCTCGACGCGCTCGCGGGCGCCCGCGAGGTGCCGCTCGCAGACCGCCGCCAGGGCCTCGCCGCGCTCCCACAGCGCCAGCGAGTCCTCCAGGGAAAGCCCGCCTGCCTCCAACTGCTTGACCACCTCGGCCAGCTGGTCGCGGGCCTGCTCGTAGCCGAGCTCGGCGACCTCGGGGTGCTCTGCCACCGGGTCGAAGTGCTCGTCCTGCTGCTCGTTCGCGGTCACGGGGTCGGACTCTCCACGTTGCTCTGCACGGACACCACCGCAGTGGCGATCGCCTGGTCGTAGCCGACGAACGCCTCGGCGAACTCGGCACCGTCGCCTTCGCGCACCGCGTCGTTGATGCGCAACTGCGCCTCCGCGACCCTACGTCGATGCGGGGACACCGCCCAACACCCGGCCCCCACATATCCGGAAGTGGCCTCGACGAGCGCACGCAGCCGGGACGGCAGGTCCTTGCGCTCGGCGGATTGGCATCCGCCCAGCAGCGCGGCCCAGCATCCGGCCGCAGCGGAATCGGCCGCCTCGGCGCAGCGGCGCACCTCGCCGACCCGTTCCCGCAGCAGTGCTGAACCGGTGGCCGCCGACTGCGCGACGCCAACGGTCAAGGGGAGGAACGATGGTTCCTGCTTCGGGTGCACGTTCTTGTCCTGTTCAACCTGCTCGGTCCGGTACGACTGCCTGGATCGCACCGTCAACGACCCGGACCCGCAAACGAGTTCCCGGCGGCGCCTCGTCGACCGACCGGAGGACGCCATCCACGCCGTCCTCGACTCGCTGCACGATTGCGTATCCACGAGCCAGGGTGGCCGCTGGCCCCAAGGTCGTCAAGCGAGATCGAGTGGCGGTCAATGCGTGTCGTTCGGTGTTCAACGCGGCGGTCACCGCGCGGCGGGCGCGGTCCCGCAGTTGCCCGACCTGCTCGGCGCGCCGTTCCAGGGGCCCGAACGGGTCGGCCAGCACCGGTCGGCTGCGCAGCGCGTCGAGCAGCCGGCGCTCGCGGTCGACCCAGCCGTGCAGCGCGCGGCGGGCGCGGTCGCGCAGCTGGTGGATCCGCTGCGTCTCCTCCGCCACATCGGGAACCACCCGCTTGCCGGCACCTGTCGGGGTCGAGCAGCGCACGTCGGCGACGTGGTCGACCAGCGGTGAGTCCGGCTCGTGCCCGATGGCGCTGACCACCGGTGTCCGGCAGGCGGAGACCGCGCGGCACAACGCCTCGTCGGAGAACGGCAGCAGGTCCTCGACGCTGCCGCCGCCGCGCGCCAGCACGATCACGTCGACCTCGGGCATCCGGTCCAGTTCCTGCAGGGCCGTCAGGATCTGCGGCACCGCGGTCGAACCCTGCACGGCGACGTTGCGGACCTCGAACTGCACCGCGGGCCAGCGCAGCTGCGCGTTGGTCAGCACGTCGTGCTCGGCGGCCGAGGCACGGCCGGTGATCAGTCCGACCCGGTTCGGCAGGAACGGCAGCGGCCGCTTGCGCGCCGGGTCGAACAGGCCCTCGGCCTTCAGCAGCTGGCGGAGCCGTTCGATGCGCGCCAGCAGCTCGCCGATGCCGACCGCGCGGATCTCGTCGACCCGCAGGCTCAGCGTGCCCCGGCCGACGAAGAACGTCGGCTTGCCGTGCACCACGACCCGGCTGCCGTCGGTCAGCGGCGGCTCCATCTTGCGCAGCATCGCAGCCGCGCAGGTGAGCGTCAGTGATACGTCGGCGGACGGGTCGCGCAGCGTCAGGAACGCGGTGGCCGCGCCGGGGCGCAGGGAGATCTGGGTGATCTGCCCTTCCACCCAGATCGTGCCCAGCCGGTTGATCCAGTCGGCGATCTTGCGTGCGACGGTCCGTACCGGCCAGGGCTCCTCGGGGCTGGTCGGAGAACTCAGCGGTCACTCCTCGGTGCTTCACGGCCCCGGTCCGGTCCGCAGTCTCAATTGAAACTGCTCACCGAGGATCTCGGGACGGCAGTCTCAATTGAAACTGCGGATGTCGTCTGGGGTCACTGGTGCCGCAGGCGGTCCAGGCGGTTCTGCAGCATCCGGAGGAACTCCGGGCGCCGACCGTGCTGCTGCTCGTGGGCGAGCAGTTCGGCCAGTTCGGCCTCGGTGAACGAGCGGAGCCTGCCCCGCAGCTGCGGCAGCGTCAGATGATCGTAGTCCGACAGCACCGTTAGGTCCTCGGACAGCACCTCGGGCAGCACCTCGGGCTCGGTCGGCTCGTCCTCGTCAAAGGTCGCCCAGGCGGGCTGCTCCTCCGGGGTGCGCAGCCCCGCGAGGGCCTCGTCGCCCTTGATCGCCAACTCGGTGATCTGCTGCTGGATCCGCATCGACGCCTGCAACGCCTGGCTGGCGACGGTGACCGGCAGGCCGAGCAGGGTGGCCGGGAGCTGGCGCGCCTGCTCGATGGCGGTGGCCGCGAGTCCGGCGGCGACCCGCACCGGCAGGGGAAACGATGACATGGCCCCAGCCTGCCGCACTCCGGCCGTCGAAGCCATCGCCCCGCCACACGACTGTGATCCGAAGCAGCCGAAATCCGGACGGAGTCTGTAAGAGCCTGTCGGCGAATGCCGTCCGCGCCTTTGGAAGCGGCGTAGCCGCTTGCATTCACCTTGCCAAGACGACCATCGGCGGGTTCTGAGGGGTTTTCTGGCGAGGACGGCCCCTCCGCGCGTATTGGACATACATCAGGAGGGGCACCCGCAGTCCAGGAGACCTCTCAGGTTCCGCTAAGCGACCACCCACCCAGACCATTCACCAACAGGCTCTAACTCGCGCAGGTCCGCCAGTCGCATCGCTGCGCGAGGTGGAGTCCGACGACAGGTTCTGAGCGTGCGTGGCCGGGTCCGTACCCTTGGTGGCATGACGACCTCGCCCGAGGCCACTGACCTCGTTGACCAGGACGCCGGGCCGACCAAGCGGGTCCTGCTGGCCAAGCCGCGTGGGTACTGCGCAGGTGTCGACCGCGCGGTCATCACCGTCGAGAAGGCCCTGGAGACCTACGGTCCGCCGATCTACGTGCGCAAGGAGATCGTGCACAACCGGCACGTGGTGGACACGCTGTCCGAGCGCGGCGTGATCTTCGTGGACGAGACCGACGAGGTGCCGGAGGGCGCGCTCGTGGTGTTCTCCGCGCACGGCGTGTCCCCGGCGGTGCACGAGGAGGCGGCGCAGCGGAACCTGCGCACCATCGACGCGACCTGCCCCCTGGTCACCAAGGTGCACAAGGAGGTCAACCGGTTCGCCCGCGAGGACTACGACATCCTGCTGATCGGCCACGAGGGCCACGAGGAGGTCGAGGGCACGGCCGGGGAGGCCCCGGACCGGGTGCAGCTGGTCGACAAGGCGGAGGACGTCGGCAAGGTCGAGGTCCGCGACCCGAGCAAGGTCGTGTGGCTGTCGCAGACCACGCTCAGCGTGGACGAGACGATGGAGCGGGTGGACCAGCTCAAGGAGCGCTTCCCGGATCTGCAGGCGCCGCCGAGCGACGACATCTGCTACGCGACCTCCAACCGGCAGTACGCGGTGAAGGCGATGGCACCGGAATGCGATCTGGTGATCGTCGTCGGCTCGCAGAACTCCTCGAACTCCAAGCGGCTGGTCGAGGTCGCGCTGCAGGCGGGCGCGTCCGACGCGCACCTCGTGGACTACGCGAACCAGATCGATGAGGTCTGGCTGGACGGAGTCACGACCGTGGGCGTGACCAGCGGCGCGTCGGTGCCGGACGTGCTGGTGCTGCAGGTGCTGGACCACCTCGCCGAGCGCGGCTGGAACCAGGTGGACGAGGTCACCACGGCCAACGAGAAGATCTCTTTCGCGCTGCCGCGAGAGCTCCGCAAGGACCTCGACGACAACCCGGACAAGCCCAAGGGCGTCCGCTGAGCGACTGACGGAAAAGCCGTGAGTGCTTCTGGGTGCGATAACGCCTGAAAACGCTCACGGCCCGCCCGTCGCGCCAGGCTGCGCCTACCCGAACCGCTCGTCCCGTCGCGGCCGACGGGGTCGCCGGGGCGGCTCTCCCTGCGGCGGCTCCGCCGCTCGCGGCCGCCCGGGCGCCTGCCGCGGGGCTGAGCCCCGCCGCGGCGGCACCGCGCGGCCGTCTCGCTCCGGCCGCGGCTCGGCTGCTCCGCGCGCCCTGCCGGGCGCGTCGCCCCTCGCCTTGTTGGGCGTGTCGCCGCTGCGCGCCCTCCCGGGAGCTTGGGCCCGCCCGCGCTCCGCTTGGGCTCGCTGCGGGCGTCCTGCGGGTTCGACGCGGGGTTTCCTACCGCGCTCCCGATCCCGCTCCTCCGGTCGCCGCTTTTTGGCGGCGTCCTCCGCCGGCGTCTTGCGGGGCGGGGTGGGGCGGCGGCGCTTCTTGGCGGCCTCGTCGCTGTCGGAGATCTCGGGGCGGGGCCGGGCCTTCTGGATAACGAACATGCGGACCAGGCCGATGCCCAGGGCGACGATGGTTGCACCCGCCATAATCGGGAAGCTGCTGATCAGCGGTCGGGCGATGGCGAGCGCCTTGGCGGTGATCCCACCACCGGCGGCCACCCCGCTGCCGGTGATCAGCACCAGCAGCGGCATGACGATCGTGAGCACGAGCGGCGGTTGGACCATCGGCCCGAACACGCTCCGACGTTTCACCAGCAGCACGGCCAGCACGCACCCGACGAAGAAGCAGGCCTTGAACAGGATGTCGGGCTGCGTCCAGATCAGGATGTCGACGACTGTTCCGATCGCGGTCGGGACGGCAGCCAGCAGCACGGCTCCCCAGAGCGGCATGCCGTTGCCTCCGAAGGCGGAGCGTGTCGACCACTGGGAGGCGCCGTTGCTGGGGGGTGGGGCGCTCTGGCTATCGCGGATCGCGGTCACGAGTCCCAACGGTAACGGTCCAGTACCCCGGGCCGAGAGCCTCTTCCGGAACTTGCCGGTTACTGCACGTTGGGTTACCGCTGCGGCCGGAAGGCGTGATCGCTGTGTGACGTTCCTGCAGCCGAATGGATGCCCTGTCACTTGGCCAGGGGTGTGAACCTTGACACAAGTAGCGTGACCATTTTAGCGTCCGGGCAATCGTTTTCTCACGATTCTCGAAGCGGCGTGACGGGGGTCCTATGAGCACGGCGCCACCGCTGGTCGAGATGACCGGCGTCACGAAGCGTTACGGGGGTGTGCTGGCGTGCGACGGCGTGGACCTGACGATCCGCGCCGGTGAGGTGCACGCGTTGCTCGGGGAGAACGGCGCGGGCAAGAGCACGCTGATGAAGGTGCTCTCCGGGGACGTCGTCGATCACTCCGGGTCGATCTCGATCGAGGGTCGTCCGGTGCAGTTCGGCAAGCCGGCCGACGCGCAGCACGCCGGGATCGCGATGATCCACCAGGAGCTGGACCTCGTGCCCGGGCTGAGCGTCGCCGAGAACCTCTACCTGGGTCGCGAGCTGCGCAACCGGTTCGGCGTGGTGGACCGCCGGAAGATGGCCTCGCGCACCCGGGAACTGCTGCGGCGCACCGGAATCGACCTGGATCCGCTGCGGCCGGTCGGCGAGCTGCGCATCGGCGAGCAGCAGCTGGTGACCATCGCCCGCGCCCTTTCGTTGGACGCGAAGGTGCTGATCATGGACGAGCCGACGTCGGCGCTGTCCAGCACCGAGGTGGAGCGGTTGTTCGCGGTGATCACCGAGTTGCGCCGTGGCGGCACCGGGATCGTCTACATCTCGCACCGGATGGACGAGATCGGCCAGGTCGCCGACCGCGCCACCGTGCTGCGCAATGGCCGCAAGGCTGCCGAGTTCGACGCCCGGAAGCTGACCGCGGAGCAGGCCGCGGAGGCGATGGTGGGCCGGTCGGTGCAGACGATGTTCCGGGCCGAGCGAGGTGCCGTCGGCGACGAGCTGCTGACCGTGTCCGGATTCGCTGTCCGCCCGCGCCGGCCGCGGGTGGGGCGCCGGGAACCCGATGGGATCGATCTGACCGTGCGCAGCGGGGAGATCGTCGGGCTGTGCGGGTTGCTCGGCTCAGGTCGCACCGAACTGCTGGAATCGCTGTTCGGGGCGGGGTCCTCCGGCACGTGGGAGGGGGAGGTGTCGCTGGGCGGGCATCCGGTGCGGCCGAGGGGTCCGCACCGGGCGCTGCGAGCGGGCATCGCCTTCGTGCCGGAGGACCGCAGGAGTTCGGGGCTGGTGCTCGACCATTCGGTGCTGGCCAACACGGTTCTCTCGGTGCTGGACCGGCTCGGCGTGGCCGGGCTGGTGCGCCGCCGCGCCGAGGTATCCGCCACCGAGCGCAGCGTGCAGCAGCTCAAGGTCAAGCTCGGCCGGATCCTCGACCCGGTGGGCACCCTCTCCGGCGGCAACCAGCAGAAGGTCGTCTTCGGCCGGATGTTGTTGACGGAGCCGCGTTTGCTGCTGCTGGACGATCCAACCCGAGGCGTGGACATCGGCGCGAAGTCCGAGATCTACCAGCTGCTCGGCGAGATCGCCGGGCGCGGCATCGGGGTGCTGCTGGCGTCCTCGGAACTGCCCGAGCTGGTCGGCGTGTGCCACCGCGTGGTGGTGCTGCGCGCCGGGCGCAGCGTGGCCGAATTCGACACCACCGAGGTCGGTGAAGCGGAATTGCTGGCGGCAGCCATGGGCGAGAGCGTGGCGGCCGGCGGGTCCGGGCCAGTGGTCGGTACCGGGCGGCAGAGCACTGGGGGAGGTGCGCGGTGAGCAACCAGACGGAGCAACGGCCCGCGGAATCCGGTGGGGGAGTGGCGGCTCCGGCGAAGCGGGCGAACGTCGTCGAGACGCTGTTCCGGTTCCAGAGCTTCTTCGGGCTGGTCACGGTGTTCATGGCGGCGGTGATCTTCTCGCCCCGCAACGACGGCCAGATCCTGTTCCTCACCAGCGACAACCTGTTCAACATCGTGCGCGCGGTGTCGGAGATCGGGATCATCGCGGTCGGTCTGACCTTCGTGATCCTGATCGGCGGCATCGACCTGTCGGTCGGCTCGGTGCTCGGGTTGGCCGCGGTGGGGTCGGCCGTGCTGATGGTCGAGGACGGCTTCGGCGTGTGGACCACGGTCGCGCTGGTGCTGCTCGCGGGCATCGCCTTCGGCCTGCTGCAGGGCACCGCCGTCGCGCTGCTCGGCGTGCAGGCCTTCATCGTCACCTTGGCGGGGTTGCAGATCGCGCGCGGCCTGGCGCGCATGTGGTCCGGCGGCGAGACGGTGCAGATCTCCTACGGCGACGGGCCCGGCCAGGCGCCGATGCTGTTCTCCCTGCTCGGGGAGCGGACTTTCGGTGGTGTGGTGCCGATTCCGGCCCTGATCTTCGCCGTGGTCGCGATCGTCGCGATCCTGTTCCTGCGCGGGAGCGCCTATTCCCGGCATCTCTACGCCATCGGAGGCAACGAGAAGGCCGCGCGGTTGTCCGGCGTGCCGGTGAACCGGGTCAAGATCATCGCCTTCGGCATCGCCGGGTTCTGCGCCGCGCTGGCGGGCATCGTGCACGCCGGTCAGCTGAACGCGGGGAGCCCGAACGACGGAATCGCCTACGAGCTCGACGGAATCGCCGCGGTGGTGGTCGGCGGCACCAGCCTGGCCGGGGGCCGGGGCTCGGTGATCGGCACCATCGCCGGCGCCCTGCTGCTCGGCATCCTCAACAACATCCTCAGCCTTAACAGCGTCAACACCGACCTGCAACTCCTGATCAAGGGCCTGGTCATCGTCGCCGCGGCGGCGTTGCAGCGCCTGCGTCCCACGTCCTGAAACCTTCAGTCAGGAGGAAGCACGATGCGCAAGACGACGAAGTCCTTGATCGCGGTCACGTGCGCCACGGCCGCCTTCGCAGCCGCCGGTTGCGGTACGACCAGCGAGAACACCGGGCAGGTGCAGAACCAGGACCCGACCAAGAACTGCAAGGGCCCGAACGAGAAGTACGCCATCGGCATGAGCCAGGCCAACCTCGCCGAGCCGTACCGGGTCCGGATGGACGACGACATCCGCAAGGCCGCGGCGAAGGTGCCGCAGTTCGACGTCCAGTTCTCGGACGCGGCCAAGGACAATTCCAAGCAGATCAGCGACGTGGAGAACTTCCTGACCAAGCAGGTCGACCTGCTGATGATCTCGCCGAACGAGGCGGCGCCGCTGACCGACGTGGTGAAGAAGGCTTACAACAAGGGAATCCCGGTCGTGGTGCTGGACCGGAAGGTCGACGGGGAGGCCTTCACCACCTACGTCGGCGCGGACAACGTGCAGATCGGTCGGCAGGCGGGCGAGTACTTCAAGAACGCGCTGCTGCCGGATGGCGGAAAGATCGTGCAGATCAAGGGCCTGTCCGGCTCGACCCCGGCCGCGGAGCGGGAACAGGGCTTCAAGGAAGGCATCCAAGGCTCGAAGATCGAGATCGCGGCCACCGCCGACGGCGAGTGGGAGCGGTCGGTCGGCCAGCAGAAGATGGACGCGCTGCTCAAGGCGAACCCCGACATCAAGGCGGTCTACGCGCAGAACGACCCGATGGCCGAGGGCGCTTACCTGGCCGCCCAGGCGGCGGGCCGCAACGACCTGAAGTTCGTCGGCATCGACGGGCTGCCCATCCCGTCCGGCGGCATCAAGGCGGTCGAAGACGGCCGGTTGCAGGCCACCAACCTCTACCCGACCGGCGGTGCGGAAGCGGTCGAGGCGGCCAAGAAGCTGCTGATCGACTGCCAGCCGGTGCCCAAGACGCAGACCCTGGAGACCGCGCTGGTCACCAAGGACAACGCCGCGGAGGTCTACGCCCGGTTGAACCAGGGCTGAACCGAATTCGCCGGCACTTAGCGAGTGGTCGTGGTCGCTTCGAGCGGCCACGACCACTCGCTGTCCCATGCATGCAAATAATGATGAGTTTTCGCATCTATTGTGGATAGTTGCGTTCCCGGACCGTTTCTGTTGCTGTCGCCTCGTTTGGCCGAAAAGACCCAATACACCTGGATGGTGGTTGTCGGAGCCCGCTGGCCCGGCAACCATCTTATTGAGTGAATTCACGTCGCGGATTCTTAGACACCACTCCTATTGGTTGGCTTCCCGGGGAGCTCTTTCTTACGCTCCGCTCGTTGCGCGAGTGATCTTTCACCCGGAGCCGGACGAAACCATCCAATCGCGCATCACCATCGGATACAGCGCCACCACAGTCCACAACGGACAGTGGTGTGCGGAGAGGGGCGAGCACGATGAGAGACCGCTCTGCAACGCCGCCGGGAAATGGTCGTTGGCGCGCCCGCCGGCTCGGTGCCTACCTCGGAATCGCTTCGCTGGCGGCCGCCGCCGTCGTCGCGGACGCCGGTTTCAGTTCCGTTCGCGCGAGCGCGCAGCCGCCGACGGCATCCAGGGGACCGGTCGGTTGGGACACCTACCGCAACCTCGGCGCGATGGCGCAACTACGCGGGGCCGAGCAGTCGTTCCAGTTCTCCAGCTACGACCGGACCGGCGGGAACAACGACGGGTTCCATGGCACCTACTCGTGCATCCGGATCAGCGACCGCGGTTGCGTGATCGCCGAACACGACGGTGCCGGTGAGATCTCGTCCATCTGGTCCACCCGCGAACCCTGGGGCGATGTGACCGCGACGGGCAACATCGTGGTCGAACTCGACGGCCGGGTGGTGCTGGACGCGCCGCTGATCGACGTGGTCAGCGGGCGGATCGGCGCACCGTTCTCATGGCCGCTGGTGGCCAACGCCGACGACGCGTCCGGCGGGGTTTCCATCAAGGTGCCGATGCCGTACCGCAAGGGGATGCGGGTGACGGTGCAGCACAACCCGTACTTCTACCACGTCGACTACCGCGTCTTCCCCAACGCGGACGGCGTGCAGACCTTCAAGCGCAACGACCCCGCCACCGACGTGCTCGACCGGCTGCACCGCTTCGGCGTCGCCGACCCGAAGCCCGCCGCCGCCGGTGCCACCCCGACCCGCCGGGAGTTCGACCTCGCACCCGGCGCCTCGACCACGATCGCCGAACTCGCCGGGCCGCAGCAGATCTCCCAGCTCCGGGTGCGGCTGCCCCAGGTGGCGGCCAGCCCGCAGGTGGTCGACGACGGCTACGCGTACGGGCAGGCCGGCGGCAGCCGGTTCACCATGCGGGTCGACCCGAACAACCAGGGCATCCGGCTGATCCGGCGGCACGACGCGCAGATCGCCGACCAGGTCGCCGACGTCTTCGTGGACGGCCGGCCGGTCGGCCAGTGGCGCAGCGGGCCGGCCCGCCCCGGCCAGTGGGGCGTGGAGATCATCGAGGTGCCTGCCGCGGTGACCGCCGGGAAGTCGCAGGTGGAGATCGCCAACCGCTTCGTGTCGTCCTCGCTGGACGTCAACGAGTTCCGCTACGACGTGCACAGCCGGGTGGGCGGCGAGTGGGTGCGCACCGACGTGCTCGACCTCGGTCCGGCGCACCCCGGCGAACAGCGCGCGCACGGCTACCGCATCGACAACCAGGTCTTCGCCCGGTCCAAGCTCACCGGCCGCTACCCCAGCGACCCCGGCCGGGTCGCGGCCTCCGACAAGCTGCTGGCCACCGCCCGGCTCCGCATCAGCTTCGACGGACAGACCACTGTGGACGCCCCGATCGGCGAGTTCTTCGGCACCGGCCTCGGCGAGTACGACGTGCGCACCCTGATGAGCTCGGTCGACCCCGGGCTCGACGGCTGGTACACGTCCTGGTGGCCGATGCCGTTCGCGAAGAACGCCGTGGTCGAGGTGGTCAACAGCGGCGGTGTGCCGATCACCGGGGCGATCGCCGAGGTGACCAGCGCGCCGGCGCAGGTGGACGGCAACACCGGGTACTTCCACGCCACCCACCGCCAGGCGCAAACCGTGCCGGGCCAGGACTGGACGTTCCTGGACGCCCAGGGCGCGGGCACCTTCTACGGGGTCACGCACACCATGCGCGGCCTGATCCCACCGGGCGCGGCGCCGCGCAACAACCAGCCGCACTCCCTCCAGACCCTTGCGGTCAACCAGCGCAACTACCTGGAGGGCGACGAGCGGTTCTACGTCGACGGGTCCGCGGAACCGGCGTGGCACGGGACCGGCACCGAGGACTTCTACGAGTCAGGGTGGTACTTCCGGGACGGCACGACGTTCTCGATGCCGCAGAACGGCAACCCGTCGCACGAGATCGGCAACGACGGCTGCCAGTACGACTGCACCGGTGCGTACCGGATCATGGTCAACGACGCGGTGCCGTTCCGCACCGGCTTGCGCGCGGGGATCGAACACGGGCCGGTCAACGACGAGCCGGGCATCTACAGTTCGACGACGTACTGGTACGGCGGGCGCGTCCAGGGACGTCAGCTGCCCACCGCCTCGCCGCTGCCGACGCAGCCACCGGAAACCCGACCCAGCGCCCCGCCGTCGGTGCCGGAAACCCGACCCAGCGCCCCGCCGTCGGCGCCGGAAACCCGACCCAGCGCCCCGCCGGCCTCGACCGCCCCGTCGGAGTCCGGCACGTCGGAGGCGGGCACCCCGGACACCACCGGGCAGGACGACGGCGAGCAGCCGTCGGACATCCAGCAGGTGGTAGACGGCGTCATCCGCCAGCACCAGCGCAACGACTGATCCCGACCACGTGAGCGAACGGACCATTCACCCCTCCGTCTGGTCGAGGCGAACGGCCTGTTCGTGCCGTCTAGTGAGGTGAACGGGCCGTCCGCTTCGCGCCGTCAGGGGCGGGTGCTGCTGCCTCGGATGACGAGGTGGGCCGACAGCGTGGTGATGGTCGTATCGGTGTGTTCCCCGCTGATCCGGTCCAGCAGCAGTTGGGCGGCCACCGCGCCCATGTCGTAGGCGGGCTGGGCGACGACCGTCAGCGGCGGGTCGAGCAGCGTCGCCCAGGGCGCGTCGTCGAAGGCCACCACGCCGATGTCCCGGCCGGGCCGCAGGCCCAGCTCGGCGCACGTCTCCAGCACGCCGACCGCCATCATGCTGTTGGCGACCAGGACCGCGTCCGGCGGGTCGTCCTGGGTCAGCAGCGGTCGCGCGGCTTGCTTCGCCCCGGCGGCCTTGAACTCCGAGCGCCGCGCCAGCCCCGCCGGTGCCGGGAGCTTCGCCGCGCGCAGGCCGTCGCGGTATCCGGTGAGGCGGTCGTCCGCGGTCAGCACGCCGCTGGGGCCGGTGAGGCAGCCGATCCGCTGGTAGCCCTGCGCGGCCAGGTGCAGCGTCGCTTCCTTGGCGGCGAGCCTGCTGTCGACCAGCACCGTGTCGCCGGGGGAGTTCGGCAGCGGACGGTCCACCGCCACCACCGGCGTGCTGTTGCGGCTGAGCAGTTCGGCGCTGTCTCCGCGGCCGGTCGGCGACAGCAGCACCCCGGCCACCCGTTCCTGCAGGGCGACGTCGATGTACTCGCGCTCCTTGTCCGGCTCGTCGTCGGAGTTGCACAGAACCACCGAGTAGCCCGCGGCGTGCGCCACGTCCTCGACGCCGCGGGCGATCGCGGTGAAGAACGGGTTCTCCACGTCGGAGATGATCAAGGCCAGCACCGCGGTCTTCTGTTTGCGCAGGTTGCGGGCCGGGCCGTTGGGCCGGTACCCGAGCGCGGCCGCGGCGGCGAGCACCCGCGCGGCCAGCGCCGGATCGACGGTGCTCTTGCCGTTGAGCGCACGCGAAACCGTCGCAGTGGACACCCCGGCGCGGGTCGCCACATCGCTGATCGTCGCCACGGTTTCCTCCTCGTGCCCTCTACCCGAGTGATGGCGGTCCACCTGCCTTGACAGTCCGCGTCCCGCCAGAATAGCGTCCGGGTAAACGATTGCTCACCGGTCTCATCGGCAACTGGGTGACGAGCTTTCCCGGTCAGGCGATCCGCAGGGAGTTCACCGGTGGCGCACCGGACGGCGCCACCGACGCGCCCCCCACCACCGGTTCCGCAGCAGTCAACACCGCCTGTCAGTGAACTTGGGAGGAACTGTGGCTCGCATCGGTGTCGTCAGCATTTCCGACGGTCGTGACCACGTCCACGCCCGGAACGCGGACTTCATCCAGTCCAAACAGGACTCGCTGGTCCGGTCGCTGCGCGCGGCCGGGCACGACGTGGTGGTCGGTGACGACCTGGTCGCCACCAACGTGCTCGCCACCTCGGTCTCCCGAAGGGTGGCCGCGGCGGACGTGGACGTCACCGTCTTCTACTACTCGGTGTGGGCGTTCCCGCACTTCACCATGCTCGCCGCCGACGCCACCCGCAGCCCGCTGGTACTGGTGGCCAGCACCGACCCGACCGAACCGGGGCTCGTCGGCATGCTCGCCGCAGGCGGTGCGCTGGACCAGATCGGCCGCCGCCACACGCGGGCCTGGGGGGCCCCGGACGACGCCGAACTGGTCGGGAAGATCGGCGTGCACGCCAAGGCCGCCGCCGCGGTGCAGTCGCTGCACGGTTCGACGTTCGGCCGGTTCGGCGGGCGGCCGATGGGCATGAACACCGCAGTCGCTAACACCGATCAGTGGATGCGCAAGTTCGGCATCGACGTTGAGGAGATCGACCAGTACGAGCTGGTCCTGCGCGCCGAGAAGGCGGACGCCGCCGAGGCCAAGAAAGCGCGCGAGTGGATCGAGCAGCACGCCGCCGGGGTGCACTACGACGGCAAGAAGCTGACGCCGGAGCTGCTGGAGCGGCAGATCCGGTCCTATCTGGCGATCCGGGACATCATCGCGGAACGCAACCTGGACTTCTCCGGCATCAAGGCGCAGCCGGAGCTGACCGAGAACTTCGCGACGATGGACGTCACCGAGGCGTTCCTGAACGACCCGTACGACTGGAACGGGCCGAAGGAAACGCACGTCTGCGCCACCGAGGCGGACATGGACGGCGCGCTCACCATGCAGCTGTTCAAGGCGGTGGCCGGCACCCCGGTGCTGTTCGCCGACGTGCGGCACTACCACGGTGACCGGGACATCTGGGACCTGTGCAACTCCGGCCAGCACGCCACCTGGTACGCCGCCCGCAGCGACGACCCGGCGGAGAACCTGGCGAAGGTCAACTTCTACCCGGAGGTGTTCTTCTTCCCGGCCGGGGGCGCGTCGGTGCAGCACATCGCGGCGCCGGGGAAGATGACGCTGGGCCGGTTGACCCGCGAGGACGGCGAGTACCGGCTGCAGCTGATGCTCGGCGAGTTCGAGAGCTACGACGACGCGACCAACCAGAAGCTGATTGACCAGTCCACGCCGGAGTGGCCGCACGCCTTCGCACGGCTGGATGCGCCGGGAGAGCTGTTCCTGTCGAAGTTCGGCGCTAACCACATCCACGCGGTCCCGGGAGACCACCGCGCCGCCCTGCGCGCCGTGGCGGACCAGCTGAACGTCCGCCTCGACGAGTGGACCAGGGGCTGACAGCATCCCGGTCCGGTCCAGTGCGATTTCAATGGAAGTTGCGGATCTCCGGCGTGTCTGACCACGACACGCCGGAGGTTGTGGACAACTTCCGCAATTTCAATGGAAATCGGACCTTCGATTTCCATTGAAATCGCATACCCGACCGCGTCGGGACACCTCGGGCGTGGTGCGGTCGGCGATCGCTGGTGTTCCGGGTTTCGAGTTGGTGAGGAGGATCGCGCAGGTGGCCGAGAAGGTGTTGCTCGGGATCGACATCGGCACGGCGAGTTCGAAGGGGGTGCTGGTCAGCACCGACGGGCGGATCCTCGCCCGCGCCAGCCGGCCGCACGAGACCTCCTACCCGCATCCTGGCTGGGTGGAGCACGACGCGGAATCGGTATGGTGGGCGGACTTCGTGGAACTGACCCGGGAGTTGGTGCCCGCCGCCGAGGGCCGGGAGATCGCCGGGCTCGGTGTCAGCGGCATCGGCCCCGTGCTGCTGCCCGCCGACGGCGATGGCAAACCCCTCCGGCCGGCCATCCTCTACGGCGTGGACACCCGCGCGACCGAGGAGATCGCGGAGCTCACCGGGGAGTTCGGGGCGGACGAGATCCTGCGCCGGGGCGGCTCGGCGCTGTCCAGCCAGGCCGTCGGGCCGAAGATCCGCTGGCTGGCCAAGCACGAGCCGGAGGTCTACCAGCGCACCGAGATGCTGCTGATGTGCAGCTCCTACCTGGTGCACCGGCTGACCGGCCGGTACGTGCTCGACCACCACTCGGCCAGCCAATGCGATCCGCTCTACGACCTGCAGGCCCGCGACTGGTCGGCGGACTGGGCGCAGCGGGTCGCGCCGGGGCTGCCGCTGCCGGAGCTGGCCTGGCCGACCGAGGTCGTCGGGCGGGTCACCACGCAGGCAGCGGCCGAAACCGGGCTGCCGGAAGGTCTCCCCGTCACCGCGGGCACCGTGGACGCGTGGGCCGAGGCGACCAGCGTCGGCGTGCGGGAGCCGGGCGACGTGATGTTGATGTACGGCAGCACGATGTTCTTCGTCCAGGTGCTGACGGACGTGCGACCGCACCCGGCGCTCTGGGGCACCTGCGGGGCGTTCCCGGACACGTACACGCTGGCCGCCGGGATGGCGACGTCGGGCGCGGTCACCCAGTGGCTGCGGGGCCTCGTCGACGGAGATTTCGCCCAGCTCGTCGAGGAGGCGAGCAAGGTGCCGGCGGGCAGCCGCGGGTTGTTGCTGCTGCCGTACTTCGCGGGCGAGCGGACGCCGATCTTCGACCCGGACGCGCGCGGCGTCCTCGCCGGGCTCACCACCAGCCACGGCCGGGCCGAGCTGTACCGGGCCGCGCTGGAGGGCATCGGCTTCGGGGTCCGCCACAACCTCGCGGCGATGGCCGAAGCGGGCGGCACGGCCCGGCGGCTGGTCGCCGTCGGCGGCGGCACCCAGGGCGGGCTGTGGACCCAGATCGTCTCCGACATCACCGGTCAGGAGCAGCAGATCCCGGCCGAGACGGTCGGTGCGGCGTACGGCAACGCGCTGCTTGCGGGCCTCGGCACCGGCACGGCCGTCGAGCCGGAGGCCTGGAACCCGGTGACGCGGACCGTCCGGCCGAACCCCGAGCACACGGAGCGTTACGACGAGTTCTTCCGGCACTACCGGGACCTCTACGACTCCACGGTGCGGATCGCGCACTTCCTGGCAGGTGAGCAGCGCGCCGCGGACCGCGACTGATCACTGAATGCAGTGCCACTGACCTTGTTAAGCTCAGGCATTCGGGTGAGCCGTAACGAGATCGGGGAGGCGCGGGGCCGATGGCGGTGACTCGGCGTGTCTTAGCGGTCTGTCTCGCCCTGGTGGCGGTGGTCGCGGCCGGGTGCTCGCGCGAATCGGATGCCGACGAAGCGCGACCGTCCGATGTCGCCACCCGCGATCTCGGCGCGGCCAGCGTGCAGCGTGACCTGGTCTACGCGGAGCACGATACCGGCGCGCTGAAGCTCGACCTGTACCTCCCCGAGCAGCGCGAGACGCCGACCCCGCTGATCGTGTACGTGCACGGCGGCGGCTGGGACGCCGGGGTTCGCACGCTGGACGCCGACTCCGGCGCGCCGGAATCGTTGACCGCCCAGCGCCTCTTGGAACGCGGCTACGCAGTGGCCACAGTGGACTACCGGCTGACCGGTGTGGCGCAGTACCCGGCGCAGGTGGTCGACGTCGCCGACGCCGTGCGCTGGCTGCAGCAGCGCGCCGGGCGGTGGCGGTTGGACGCCGACCGGATCGGGCTGTGGGGCGCCTCGGCGGGCGGTCACCTGGTGTCGCAGCTGGGCGCGGAGGCCGGAGATCCGGAGAAGCCGGGCGGCGGGCTGACCGGGATCCGGGCGGTGGTGGATTGGTTCGGGCCGGTTGACATGAGCGCCGAGGCGCAGGTGGCGCACCCGCAGATGCAGGAGTACGCGAGCAAGGTCGTCCGGCAACTGCTCGGGTGCATGCCGGTGGAGTGCCCGGGGAAGGCCGAGTCGGCGAGTCCGATCAAGAACATCTCCGGTGACGAGCCGCCGTTCCTCATCCAGCAGGGCACGGCGGACTCGCTGGTCCCGATCGACCAGAGCCTCGACCTGGCCCGGGACCTGCGCAGGCTGGGGGTGCCGGCGGAACTGCACCCCTACGAGGGCCTGGACCACGGCTTCGGCAAGGGCCCGCACAACACCCTGATAGTCGACACCGTCGCGGCCTTCGTCGAAACCCACGTCTGAACCACCAGCGGCGGTCCGTCACGCCCCGTTGGGAGTGTGTTCGGGGACGCCGTTGACCAGCCCTTCTTCGTCGTGCCGGATGGCGCCGACGTCGCCCGAGCCCGCGGCCTCGGCCAGCGGCTGCACCGTGCTCCGGAAGGACTCCAGCGCGTCGAGTTCGCGGCGGCGGGCCGAGACGAAGCGCTGCAGGTGTGTGCTGGAGAGGTTCACCGCTTCCACCGCGTTGGACGCGGCGCGCTGGGCGCGGACCGCCTGAGAGCGCACCTGCTCGATGTCCTCGGCGATCGTGCGTTCCGTCGCGGCGAACATCGACGCCGACGCAAGAACGGCGAATCCCGTTGGTCCGCAAAGGAAAACCCGCTTGCCGAGCAGCCAGGTGAGCAGCTGCGGGTCGGTGTCCAGGGCGGCGATCACGGCGGCGTCGGACGGCACGAACATGATCGACCCGTAGATCGCGTCGGCCCACTTCTGGTAGCCCTTGCCCGCGAGCTCGGTGGCGCGGGAGCGGATGTTTCGGACGTGCACCCGCAGCGCGTCGGTGCGTTCGTCCGGGTCGTCGGTCTCCATCGCCTCGGCCCACACGGCGAGGCTCGCCTTGGCGTCCACCGGGACCTGCCGGCCGCCGCCGACGGCCAGCACCATGTCCGGGCGCGCGGAGCCGCCGCCGGCGAGGTCGGTCTGCAGCGTGAAGTGGATGCCTTCGCGCAGCCCCAGCGACCGCGCGGTCTCCACGAGGACCTGCTCGCCGAGCTCGCCGCGACCGGTGATGGAGGCGAACGCCACTTCGTAGCGCCGCAGAGCCGCCTGCTGCTCAGCGGTGCGGGAGCGTTCGGTCTCGACCATGCGCAGCGCTTCGTCGGTGCGACGTGCGCTGTCCGCGTACAGTCGCCAGATCAGCATCAGCGCAGCCGCGAACAGCAGCGTCAGCACGACGACGATGGTGATCAGGACGCCGGTACCCAACACGAGCTCCGTCCGGTAGTGGCCGTGGCAGCTCAAATGATGGCCGACGCACCTGACAACATCACGCACAGCCACGCCGCGAACACGACACCGGATGCCGGATCCGTCCGATCCGCCAGGTTGGACCGCAATTTCCATTGAAATTGGACATTCGATTTCAATGGAAATTGCGGCTAGTTCGGGTGTTTCCGCTGGTCGGGGATGTGGGTGTGGGTGTGGGTGTGGGTCCGTTGGGTTGTTGCGGCAGTCCAACGCGGTCGCGGGTGACGACCTGCGGAAACGGGCTCCTGGTGGGCGACACGCCGAAGTGGTGCGGGGGGTCCGTGATGTCCGGCGGGGGCGCCGATAGTTTTGGGCCCATGCGAGTGCTGCACACCTCCGACTGGCACGTGGGGCGGACGTTCCACGGCCGGGACCTGCTTGGAGATCAGGAAGCCGTCCTGGGTGGGCTGGCCGACCTGGTCGTCGAGGAGCAGATCGACGTCGTGGTGATCGCCGGCGATCTCTACGATCGCGCGGTGCCCTCGGGAGAGGCGGTGCAGACCTGCGTGCGGGTGCTCGGCCGGATCCGCGAGGCGGGCGCCCAGCTGGTGGTCACCTCGGGCAACCACGACTCCGCCGCCCGCGTCGGTGCTTTCGCCGAGTTCGCCGCGGCCGGGGGACTGCACCTGCGCACCCAGATCGCGCGGCTGCATGAGCCGGTGGTGATCGACGACCGGCACGGCCCGGTCGCCTTCTACGGCATCCCGTACCTCGAACCGGACCCGGCTCGGCACACCCTGCAGGCCAGCGCCGACGTGCCCGGGGCCAGCGCCGGGATCGAATCGCGCGGCCACACGGCGGTGCTCACCGAGGCGATGAACCGGGTGCGCGCCGAACTGGCCGAACGTCCACTAGGGACTCGTTCGGTGGTGCTGGCGCACGCCTTCGTCACGGGAGGTGACAGCAGCGATTCGGAGCGAACCATCGCGGTCGGCGGCGTCGAGCAGGTGCCGGGCTCGGTGTTCGACGGCGTCGACTACGTCGCGTTGGGCCACCTGCACGGCCCGCAGCGGCTTGCCGAGCACCTGCGCTATTCCGGCAGCCCGCTGGCGTATTCGTTCTCCGAAGCGGCGCACCGCAAGTCGGTGTGGCTGGTCGAACTGGACGCCGCCGGCCTGGCCGGTGTCGAACGGCGCGAGCTGCCGGTGCCGCGGCGGCTCGCGACGGTCCAGGGGCTGCTGGAGGACCTGCTCAACGAGCCGGAGCACGCCGAGCTGGCGGAGTGCTACGTCTCGGCGACCCTCACCGATGAGGTGCGCCCGCTGGAGGCGATGCGGCGGCTGCAGCAGCGCTTCCCGTACGCCGTGCACCTGGAGTGGAGGCCCGCGATCGGTCGCGCGACGGCGCCGCTGCGCTACGCCGAGATCGTGCGCGGTCGCGACGACCACGACCTGGCCGCCCGGTTCGTCGCCGACTGCCGGGGCGCGGAACCCAACGAATCCGAACGCGCGCTGCTCGACGAGGCGCTGCGCGCCGTAGCCTCGGCGGAGGGTGCGAAATGAGGCTGCACAGCCTGGAAATCACCGCGTTCGGCCCGTACCGCGACCACCAGCGGGTGGACTTCGACCGGCTCGGCGCCGACGGCCTCTTCCTCCTGCACGGCGACACAGGCGCGGGCAAGACGACGCTGCTGGACGCGGTCGCCTTCGCCCTCTACGGCACGGTCCCCGGCGCTCGCGGTGAGGTCAAGCGGCTGCGCTGCGACACGGCCGAGCCCGACACCGTCACCAAGGTCGTGCTGGAGCTGACGGTGCAGGGGCAGCGGCTCCGGCTGGAGCGCAGCCCCGAGTATCAGCGGCCGAAGAAGCGCGGCGACGGCTACACCACGCAGCCGGCGAAGGCCTCGCTGACCTGGGTCGATGGCGCGCCCACCGAGCAGCCGCCGGATGGCCTGACGCGCATCGACGAGGTCGGCCGCACGGTGCAACGCCTGCTGGGCATGACGGTCGACCAGTTCTTCCAGGTCGTGATGCTGCCACAGGGCGAGTTCGCCAAGTTCCTGCGTTCGGACACCGCGGAACGCGAGAAGCTGCTGGAGAAGCTGTTCGGCACCCAGCGGTTCGGCGAGGTCGAGCGCTGGTTCGTCGACCGCCGCCGCGAGCGCGCCCGGGACGTCGAGGAGCAGACCCAGCAGGTCCGCGAGCTGCTCGCGCGCGTTTCGCAGGTCTCGGGCACGGAGCCGGAGGCCGGCGCGGACGAGCAGAACTGGTTGGAGGACATCGAAAAGCGGTCCGTCCGCGAGATGGAGAGCGCGCAGGCGGAGCACTCCCGCCTGCGGCGCGAGCGGGAGGCCGCCGAGACGAAGCTGACCGAGCGCCGCGAGCTGGCCCAGAAGGTTCGCCGCGTCCGGCAGGCCAACGCGACCCTCGCCGAGATCGGCGAACAGCAGGACCAGCACGACACCTGGCGGGCGGAAAGGGAAGCCGCGCAACGCGCGGTTCCGGTGCTCGCTGCCAGCAGTGCCGCGTTGCGGGCGGAGCAAGAACGCGACAAAGCACGAGCCGAGGTCGTCGCCGCGGCAGCTAGCTGCGAGTTGGACGCCGAAACGCCGCTGACCGGACTTCGTTCGCTCGCAGGTGCCAAGCGGGAGGAAGCAGGCGGCCTCGCACACCTGATTCCCGAGGCGCGGCAACAGGAAACCGACCGGAAGAAGCTGACGTCACTCGCCGGGCGGATTTCCGCGGACGAGGGCCTGGAAACGGAGCTCGTCGGGCAACAGGCCACGTTGCCCGACCGCATCGGCACCGCGCGGCAGCAGGTCGACGAGGCGAAACACGCCGAGCTGCGGTTGGAAACCGTGCAAGCACGCGGCACCGAGGTGGCGGCGCTGCTGCGGACCGCACGGGAACTCCCCGATGCCCAGAAGGAACTCGCGGCGGCCACAGCCCGAGCGCAACAGGCGATCGACGCCCACCAGCAAGCCCGCGACCTGCTGCAAGACCTCCGCGCCCGCAGGCTCGCCGGGATGGCCGCCGAACTCGCGGCCCGGCTCTCGCCCGGCCAGCCGTGCCCGGTCTGCGGCTCGCCGGAACACCCCGAGCCCGGCAAACCGATCGACGACCCGGTGCGCGCCGAGGACGAGGACAAGGCCCAAACCGCCGAGCAGCGCGCGGCAACCCGTCGCGAAAAGGCCGCCGCGGAAGCACAACGAGCCCAGCAGCACGTCGAGAACCTGGCGGAACGACTGGGCGAACACACCGAGACGGACCTCGCCGCCGATCTCGCCGAACTCAGGGCCGAACGCGACGCGCTGCAGAACACCGCAGCACAGCTGCCGCAACGCACCAAGCAGCTCGCCGAGCTCGAGGAATCCACCGAGCGCCTGGGCGAGCAGCTGTCCGAGGTTCGCACTCGAATCGCGGCGACCCGCAGCGAACACGCCACCCTCGTGACCACAGTGGACGAACGCGAGGCGAGGCTCCGCGACGGACGGGCCGACTTCCCGAGCATCGCCGATCGCCGGAAGCACCTGCTCGACATCGCAACTCGCCTCGAACAACTCGCCGCCGCCCGGACAACCCGGGACGACGCCGAAAAGCGCCTCGCCGAACACGAAACCGCCCTGGCCGAAGCCGCCACCACGGCAGGCTTCGACGACGTGGCCGCTTCGCTCGCCGCCGAGCGAAGCGAGGAACGGCTCACGCAGCTCACCGAGGCGCTCGCCGAGGTCGAAGAACGCGCCGCGGGCGCGCGCGCAGCGCTGGCCAGCGCGGAGCTGTCCGGCGTCGACGCCGACGCCGAGGTCGGCCTCGAAAGGGCCACCGAGGAGGCAGTCGTCGCGCGCGAAGCGGCGGAGCGCACAGCTGCGCTGGCGCATCGCGCCGAGCAGCGGCAGCGCGACATCGCGCAGCTCGCGGAGCGGCTGCGCGCAGCGTGGGCGAAGCTCGGGCCGGCGTTGGCGGAGCACGCCGAACTGGAGGCCTTGGCGGACGTGGTCAACGGGCGCGGGCAGAACGCGCGAAAGATGTCGTTGCGCGCGTACGTGTTGGCCGCCCGGTTGGAGGAGGTCGCGATCGCGGCCACTCGGCGACTGCAGCGGATGAGCGGCGGGCGGTACTCGTTCGTGCATTCCGACGCGGCCGGGGCGCGGGGCACGCGCGGTGGCCTCGGGTTGGACGTGCTCGACGACTACTCCGGCAAGGTTCGCCCCGCCAAGACGCTCTCCGGCGGCGAGTCGTTCCTCGCTTCGCTTTCGCTGGCTCTCGGACTGGCCGATGTCGTGGCCGCCGAGACCGGCGGCGCGCTGCTGGACACGCTGTTCATCGACGAGGGCTTCGGCACGCTCGACGCCGACACCCTGGACCTCGTGATGGACACCCTCGACGACCTGCGCGCTGGCGGCCGGGTCGTCGGCCTCGTCTCCCACGTCGAGGAGATGCGCCAACGGATCTCGGTCCGCCTCCGAGTCCGCAAGTCCCGCGACGGTTCCACCCTCGAAATCCGAACCTGATGATCCACAGTGGACGATTTTTTCGAGGCGTCCCGGGTTGGCGATTTCGCGCGAAATCGCCAACCCGCACGCGGGGGGAGCGGCGATTTCGCGCGAAATCGCCGTGTTCCCGCTCCCGGCGGGTCGCTTCAGTGCGCTGCGTGGAGATCGTTGTGACGCGCGGCAGGGTCACGAGGCGAGTCGCAGTTGCGGCGTGCCGCTGGCGGCTGCTTCCCACAGGAGCACCCCGGCGTAGGAGCGCCACGGGCTCCAGCGCCGCGCGTGCGCCTGGATCTTGGCCGGGTCTTCGGACAGCCCGAGCATCCCGGCGCCGCGCCGCAACGCGAGATCACCGGTCAGCAGCACGTCCGGCGCACCCAGCACCCGCATGGCGACGTAACTCGACGTCCACGGGCCGATGCCGCTGATGCTCTCCAGATCCTGCCGCAGTTCGGCTTCGTCCCTCCCGGTGTGCAGCGCCAGGCGTTCGCCGGCGACGGCCTCCGCAACCGCGCGCACGGTTTCCACCCGCCGACGCGGCCCCGGCAGGGCCTCCAGCGCCCGCTCCGCAAGCACTTCCGGGGTCGGGAACAGCGTGGTCACCGCACCGTCTGGGTGGGCCAGCGGTTCGCCCAGCGCGGTGACGAGCCGTTCGGTCGTCTTGCGGGCTGCCGCCACCGAGATCTGCTGGCCGATCACGGCGCGGATCAGGATCTCCGCGCCATCGACGCTGCCCGGCACCCGCACCCCGGGCGTTTGCGCGACCGCCGACCGCAGCGCGGGGTCCGCGCCGAGCGCCTCGTTGATCGCGACCGGATCGGCATCGAGGTCGAGCAGGCGGCGCAGCCGCGATACTGCGCTACCGAGATCGCGCAGGTCGGTGAGCCGCAGCGTGCAGGCGACGTACTTCTCGTGCGGGCGGAGCGTGGCGATCCCGGTGCCGTACGGCAGGCGCAGGGCGCGCGTGTAGTGGTCAGGTCCGGCGTCTTCGAGCCCGGCCAGCGCCCGCTCGCCGAGGAACCGCAGTACGCCGGCCACATCGCAGGGAGCACGGAACGGTAGGCGGAGCTGGACGGCCCCGGCGCTGCCGCCGGGAACCTTGGCGCTGCGCTGCGCGCGGCTGCGCATCGCCGTCGGGGTCACCCCGAAGACCTCGCGCAGCGTGTCGTTGAACTGGCGCAGGCTGGAGAACCCGGCCGCGAATGCGACGTCGCCGAACGGGATCGCGGTCGTTTCGATCAGGGTCCGCGCCGAGTGCGCCCGGTGCGCCCGCGCCAGCCCGAGGGGCCCGGCACCGAGTTCCGCGGTGAGCACCCTGGTCAGGTGGCGTTCCGAGTAGCCGAGCTGGTCGGCCAGCCCGCGCACCCCGCAGCGGTCCACGACCCCGTCGGCGATCAGCCGCATGGCGCGACCGGCGAGATCGGCGCGCAGGTCCCACTCCGGCGACCCCGGAACGGCGTCCGGCAGGCACCGGCGGCACGCGCGGAACCCGGCGGCCTGCGCCGCCGCAGCGGTCGGGAAGAACAGGCTGTTGTCCGGCTTGGGCGTGCGCGCCGGGCACGACGGGCGGCAGTAGATACCAGTGGTGCGCACGGCGTGGATGAAGCATCCGTCGAAACGCGCGTCGCGCGAGGCGACGGCCCGGAGCGCTTCCTCGGTTCCCACCAACATGCCCCCGATGGTGCCAGCACCCGGAGGCACCCACTAGCGGGAATCGGACACGCTGATGAAACCCGATTCGTAGGCGAACACGACGGCCTGCGTGCGGTCCCGGGCCTGGAGCTTGGCCAGCACGTTACCGACGTGGGTCTTGACGGTCTGCACGCCGATGAACAGCTCGGCGGCGATCTCGCTGTTGGACATCCCGCGCGCCACCAGGCGGAGGACGTCGGCTTCCCGCTCGGTGAGTTCGACCTGCGGGCGGCTCGCGCGTTGCGGCGCGGCCAACCGGCGGATCGCGGCCGGGAACAGCAGCGATTCGCCGCGCGCCGCAATCCTGATGGCCTGGGCGAGTTCCTCCGGTTGGCAGCGCTTCAGCAGGAAGCCGGTGGCGCCGGCGCGCAGCGCGCCGTAGACGTGGTCGTCGTGTTCGAAGGTGGTGATCACGACGATGCGCGGCGGCCGGGGCACCGAATCCAGGATCGCGGTGGTCGCCTGGATGCCGTCCACGCCGGGCATCCGGACGTCCATCAGCACGACGTCCGGCCGCAGCCGCCGCACCAGGGGGACGACCTCGGCGCCGTCGGCGGCCTCCCCGACGACGGTCAGGTCGGGTTCGGCATCGATGAGGGCGCGCAGCCCGGACCGGATCAGCGGCTCGTCATCGACGACCAGCACGCTCATGGCTTCGCTCACCCAGCCGAGCCTATTGCGCCCACGCTAGGCGAGGCGCGAGGGTCGACGTTTCCGCTGGTCAGCTGCTGTAACAATGATCCCAAAGAAGGGGAAAAATGACCGAAACGATGACCATCCCCAAGGGGCAAGAGTTCCTCGACCAATTCGGAGAAGCCCCCGAAGTTCTCGATGAACTTGGATTCAAGGTGTTCGGATCGCCACAGAAACGGTTCGATCGAACCGAGCTACGACGCTATACAGCGGTCAGTCCAGTTTGTCTGGCGTCAAGAAGACGAAGTCCTCTGGCACTTCGTACGCGAATGCACAACAATTCTTAGCATCAGGGCGGAAAACCTAGAAACGCACTTCATCGCATCGTTCGAATCCGAAGAGCTATCCGGAGAAGTGGTTGTGATGGTTTTCGGCGGTGATGGCCCGTTCCGTATTGAGGGTCCCGGGCATACCAGTCTCGGCGGTGACAGCCGGAGACGACCTCGACCTGTCCCACTACCACGACGAACTGGTCCAGGCGGGCGTGCTACTCGCCGGTGACCTGGCTGCCGGCTTCTGGCTGCTGGAGGTCGACTCCCGCGCGGAGGCCGCCGAGTGGGGTCGGCGGGTGCCCCGCGCTGACGTGGAGATAAGAGAGGTCACCGGGTCGTGATGAGTTTCGGCAAGCCCGGCAGTCTGTACTGCCATGGGCAAACTGACATACGGCATGAACATCTCGGTGGACGGCTACACGGTCGACGGGAAGGGCGAGCTCCCGTGGGCTGGCCCGGACGACGAGGTGCACCAGTTCTGGAACGACCGGGTCCGCGACACCGCAGTGTCGCTGTACGGGCGCAACTTGTACGAGCTGATGTCGGCGTACTGGCCAACGGCCGACCAGGCCCCCGACATCTCTCCGGTGGCAGCGGAGTTCGCCCGATTGTGGCGGGCGATGCCGAAAGTAGTCTTCTCGAAGACCCTCGAGTCGGTCGACTGGAATTCACGCCTGGAACGAGGTGACGTGGTCGAGGTCGCGAAGAAGCTCAAGGCCGAGACCGACGGCATGATGGACGTTGCCGGTGCCACGCTGGCCGCGCCGCTGGTCAGGGCCGGCCTGGTGGACGAGTTCCTGGTGGTGGTCACTACAGTCGCGGTCGGCGGCGGCACACCGTTCTTCCCCGCGCTGGAGAAGTGGGTCAAGCTCGAACTGGTGGAGAACCGCACCTTTCCCTCCGGCCAGGTCCTCCTCCGCTACGTACCCGTGGACTAGCTAACCGCCCCGAGAGATCACAGCAGTACGGCGGAAGCCCAGCGACCTCCACAAGGGCTATCAGACAGCATCAAGGGGCAGAATTCCATCAACCCTCACCGAAGGCCGTAGGGTGCCTTTTGACACTATCTGACTGGGCTATGCCAGGTCGGCGGGAATAGGACACAAGCCCTTCCCTTGTAGGTGGAGACATCCACCCGCCAACGACACAGCGCAAAACCGAGGGTAACGATAGGGACACAAATAGCGGTTCGTCATGGCAACCCAAAAGACTCACGACCCGTGCCCGTCTCTACCAGGGGAGATGCACCTGCAGCTGCCAGTTGTCGCCCTTCGCGGCGCCCTCGGCGTGGCCGCCCAGAGCTTGTGCGCGGCGCTTGATGCCGTCCAGGCCCAACCCTCGGCGGGAAGTCGACGAGCCCAGGGGATTTGTCATGTCCATGTCCAACGTGCGCGGGCTGATGGCGATCCGCACCGCGACCCTCACCCGGCCCGCATGGCGCAGGGTGTTGGTCAGGCCCTCGCGCACCACGCGGTATCCCTCGCGGCTCACCTGGGGCGGGACCGAACCCGGGTTGCCCTGGAGGTCGAGCCGCACCTCGAGTCCGGCCAGCTCGGTGGAGCGGATCAGGTCGTCGAGATCGGCCAGGGACGATTCGTCCAAAGTGGAGGACCGCAGAGCGCCCAGTGCGTTGTCCAGGTCGGCCAGGGCGGCCCGGGTCGAATCCGCGATCGCGGCGAGCGCCTCCCGCGCGAATGTGGGGTCGCTGTCCAGCACTCGGTTCGCTGCACTTGCTTGCAGTGCAGCGACATTCAGCACATGCCCGACCGAGTCGTGCAGTTCGGAGGCGAGCCGGTTCCGCTCGGACAGCTCCTCGACCTGCCGCCGCAGCCGCTCGTGCTCGGACGGTCCCAGCAGCGTCGGGGCGAGCCGCGCCAACAACGCGCCAACAACCGCGACCAGGTGGAAACCCGCGACGATCAAGCCCAGGCCGACCAGCGGCGCCCACCACTGCCCGATGTCGAAAGCCCGGTACAGCGAGATTCCGGCCAGCTCGGGCGACAACGCCAGCAGCGGATCGGCGAACAGCAGCAGGATGAATGGCGGCACGATCAGCGTCAGCAGGCCGATGCCGGAGCCGAGCGCGAGGTGCACGACGAGCCAGCAGACGGTCCGCCACCGATCCGGCCAGGTATCGGCGTCGCCGGATTCCGGCAGTCCGAGCAGGGATTTCGCCGCAGCGCCCGACAGCGACCGGGTCGCCGGCAGCAACCCAGTGGCCACCACGGCGAGCACGACGAACGCGCCTTGAACGAGGCCGACCGCGACAGGCGGCAGGCGGAGCCCGAATCCGAGGCCCAGCAATGGCCCAAGCACGAGCCCGGCTACCGCGAGGTACGGCACCGCCAGCACGGCCCCGAGGATCAAGTGCACCCACTGCCGGTAAGTGGCGCGCGCGGTGAACGGTCTGATCAGGCGGGACGGCATGGCCACATCATCCCTGCGGGACCGGCACGCGATCGCAGGTTCCGCACGGCTTGCGGCGCGTCGCCCGCTGGTACAGGTAGACCGACGGCCCGAACACCGGCGCCCAGCACATCCAGCTCAGGTAGAACAGCGCCCCGGGCCAGTAGTGCATCCCGGCGATCGTGCTCAACGGCGTGCCGGATACAAGGTCGGAGACCACCGTGGCGGCGCCGGCCGGGCCCATGGTGAACAGCAGCGCGGTGCCGAACCAGCCGCCGAAGAGCAGCAGCCCGCGTGGCGTCGGACGGCCCGCCAGACCGGGAACCCAACGCGGCCAGATCCGCCCCCACCGGTGGACGAGGGCCAGCGACAGCACGATGCCGATCAGCGCGGCGGGCACGACCAGCCAACCGCTGGTGAAGCCGTCCCGCGCCGGATCCGGGTAGTCCAGCCCGAGGGTGCCGCCCAGCGCCCAGTTGGTCTTGATCACGGGATAGGGCAGCGCGAACAGGACACCGAGGTATCCGAGCCAGCGCGGCGGTGGCGCGGCCGGCCCGCCGCAGAGTTCGCAGGCCCCGGTGATCTCCCGGACCCGCAGGACCGTCGCCCGGACTAGCAGGATCGCGCTCATAAACGCGAAGGAGCGGGTGGTGAACATCGGCCAGTCCGGGGGAAAGCCCATCAGACCGAACACCCGCAACAGGTCGAAAAGGATGCCGCTTGCGGCCAAGAACAGCAGCAATACGGCCGCGCCGTTGATCGCGAGGAGTATGCGGCGAGCTCGCAACGACGACGTCAGCAGCGTGGCGCCGAGCACGCCGGTCGCTGCGGCCAGGGGTGTCGTCCACCCCGGGAGCTCGAAGAGGACGACCCCGCGCGGCAGGACGTGTCGCGATTCGAAGGCGAGGAAGGTGAGGGCCGACGCGATCAACGCCATCCGACTCAGGTTGAGCATGGAACTCCTGGTGGTTCGGCTGAACTCACCGGTAATGCTCGGGATCTCGCTGCCCGCGGACCTCCCGCTGCGGCGGGGACCGCCTCCCTCCCGCGGGGGAATTCGATCGAGGTGGGTGCATTTTGCGCGTTTCATCCCTATCGTCGCGGCATGACCCGATCGAAGATCAGTACTAGGCGCGGCTTCCGGATCCTCGGCGCCGCGTCCGGCGCGGCGTTCGCCCTGGTGGTCGCGGCGGGGTGCAACGACCCGGCACCCGCTCCGGAGCAGGAGCAGGAGCAGGAGCAGGAGCAGGAGGACGGTGACCTGGAGGGCGGTGACCTGGACGGCGGCTGACCTCGCGGGGCGCGGGTACGTATCCGGGCGGGTTCGGCTGTGCATCCGCGCACCCCCCGCGCGACCGGCCCCGATGCCTTGGTGAGCGAGCACCTAGACTTCGGGGTGTGAGTCTCACCCTCGGAATCGTCGGGCTGCCCAACGTCGGCAAGTCCACCCTGTTCAACGCGCTGACCAGCAACGACGCTCTCGCGGCGAACTATCCGTTCGCCACCATCGAGCCGAACGTGGGCGTGGTGCCGCTGCCGGACGAGCGGCTGGACAAGCTCGCCGAGGTCTTCAACTCGGCGAAGACGATGCCCGCCACGGTGTCGTTCGTCGACATCGCGGGCCTGGTCAAGGGCGCCTCCGAGGGGCAGGGACTGGGCAACAAGTTCCTCGCCAACATCCGCGAGGCGGACGCGATCTGCCAGGTCATCCGGGTCTTCGACGACCCCGACGTGGTGCACGTCGACGGCCGGGTGGACCCCTCCAGCGACATCGAGACGATCAACACCGAGCTGATCCTGGCCGACTTGCAGACGCTGGAGAAGGCGCTGCCGCGGCTGGAGAAGGAAGCGCGCACCCACAAGGACAAGCGCCCGGCGCTGGAGATCGCGCAGCAGGCCAAGGAGATCCTCGACTCCGGCAAGACCCTGTTCGCGGCGGGACTCGGCAAGGACACCCCGGACCTGCGCGAACTCAACCTGCTCACCACCAAGCCGTTCCTCTACGTGTTCAACGCCGACGAGGGCGTGCTGGCCGACGAGGCGAAGCAGAAGGAGCTGCGCGACCTGGTCGCGCCCGGCGACGCGGTATTCCTGGACGCCAAGGTCGAGGCGGAGCTCAAGGAGCTGGACGAGGAGTCCCAGCGCGAGCTGCTGGAGTCGATCGGCCAGGCGGAGCCGGGCCTGAACGCGCTGGCCCGAGCGGGCTTCCACACGCTGGGCCTGCAGACCTACTTGACGGCCGGGCCGAAGGAGGCGCGGGCCTGGACGATCCGCCAGGGCTGGACGGCGCCGCAGGCGGCCGGGGTGATCCACACCGACTTCGAGCGGGGCTTCATCAAGGCGGAAATCGTCTCCTTCGAAGACCTGATCGCGGCCGGCTCGATGGCGGAGGCCAAGGCGGCGGGCAAGGTCCGGATGGAAGGCAAGGACTACATCATGGCCGACGGCGACGTCGTGGAGTTCAGGTTCAACGTCTGACCTCTGGGGGCGGGAAGTGAGCCTGGACCACGACCCCTTCGCGTACCTGGTGACGAAATCCGTTGAGGTTTGTTCGGCGGCTGGACCAGGCGTGGATGTTTGGTTGAGATCGCCTCTGATCAGCCGCTTCGTCCCGGTAGTACCCGGTACCCGCTCCGCGCCCGTTCGGAAGTGAGCAGGCCCTGCTGTTCGTAGTAGCGCTGCAGGCGTTGGCTGACCCCGGTTCGGTGGGACAGCTCACGGATCTTCATGCGATCCGGCTCACGCATCGTTGACTCTGACATCACTGTCAGCCTTTAGCGTCTTCGGCACGAGAGGTCAGCGGAGTGCTTGGGCGCTGCGGTTGGTGCTCGGGAATGTCTTGTCGTCATTAGGAAATCCTGATGTCCCTGTCGTTCGACGTGCGCGGGTCCGGGCCCGGTCTGCCGCTGGCTTACGGCGAGGGTGGCTCGGCGGCCGCGAACTTCCCCGTTCATCGACGAGCTCGCCGAGAAGCACACGGTGGTCGCGCCGTACTACCCGGCGCGGGTAAGACGCCGAATGCCGAGCAGCCGCTCGAAACTGGACCGGCTCGTCGACGACGTCGCCGCCACGGCGGTCGGCTTCGGGGTGGAAACCTTTCGCGGTGCTGGGCCATTCGGTGGGCACGACGGTCGCCGTCCGGGCTGCCGCGCGGTATCCGGAGCGCGTCACCTCGCTGATGATCACTACCGGGTTCGCCCGCGCAGACCGGCACTTCCGGCTCACCCTGGACCTCTGGCAGCACCTGCTCGACGGCCCGGACCGGGAGGCGCTCGCGCGGTTCGTGCTGCTGAACTGCTTCGGGCCGCTTGCGCTGAACTCCATCGCCGGTTCACTGCTAGCGTGTCGAAGATGACCGCATCCGCAGCCCCGGTGCTCGTGATCGGCGCGGGCGTGCAAGGCCTCACAACCGGGGTCGTCCTCGCCGAAGCAGGCCAACGCGTGCGCATCCGGACCGCCGATCGGCCGCAGGACACGACTTCCGCGGTCGCGGGCGCGATGTGGGGTCCGGCGATGCTGCGACCCGCCGAACGAGTGTTGTACTGGGTGACCCGCTCGCACGCCGAGTTCACCGCGCTGGCCCGCGACGAGAATTCAGGGGTGCACCTCGCCGCCGGGCGGATGGCGGCCCGGTTCGACCTCGGCGATGCGGTCCCGTCCGAGGCCAAGCTGATCCCCGACCTGCGTCCCTGCACGCCGGAGCAACTGCCGGAAGGGTTCGTCAGCGGCTACCACGCGACCGTGCCGCTGATCGACATGCCGCGCTACCTCGACTACCTGGTCGCCAGGTTCCAGGCCGCTGGCGGCGAACTGCAGCTCAGCCCCGTGCCGTCGCTGGCCGACGCGGTCGCCGAATCCCCGACGGTGGTCAACTGCACCGGCGTCGGAGCGCGTGAGCTGGTCGGCGACCCTGGCGTCCACCCGGTGCGCGGCCAGCACGTCGTGGTGCGCAACCCGGGGATCGACGAGTACTTCATCGAGCTGTCCGACTCCGGCGAGTTCGCCGCGTACATGCCGCACGGCGACCGGGTGGTGCTCGGCGGCGTGGCGGTCGAGCACGACTGGAACGTGGTGCCGCGCCGCGAGGTCAGCGAAGGCATCCGGCGTCGCTGCGCCGAGGTGGAACCGCGGCTGGCCGACGCCGAAGTGCTCGCGGAACTGGTCGGGCTGAGGCCCGGCCGGGAGGCCGTGCGGGTGGAGGTCGAGGAGTACGAAGGCGGGCGCATCATCCACAACTACGGGCACGGTGGCTGCGGCGTGGCGCTGTCCTGGGGATGCGCCTTCGAAGCCGTGGACCTCGTCGAAGGGATCGCCTGAACCCCTGGGTTTCGCCTGGTCAGCCCCGTGAGCGCTTCCGGGTGCTATGGCACCCAAAAACACTCACGGGTGGGGGCAGTCGGCCTGTCATTGTTGGAATTGCTCTACGACGCTGTCGATCTCTTGCGCTAGCGAGGTGTCGTTGGCCGTGATGCCGCCCTTGGAATGGGTGGTGCAGTAGAACGTCACGGTGCGCCAGCGGATGTCGATGTCCGGGTGGTGGTTCTCGTTCTCGGCGATCTCGGCGATCCGGGTCACCGCCTGGATGGCTTGCGGGAAGCCGCCGAATTCGACCGTGCGGGTCAGATTGACGCCGTCCTGGCGCCACTCCGGCAGGTGCTGGAGCGCGTCGGAGACCTGGGTGTCGGTGAGCAGTTCGGTCATACCAACATGGTGGAGGTTCGGCGCGCCGATCTCCACCCGGCGAGCACCCCGATCACGAGAGGCGGCTGGGGCGTTCCAGGTAGGTGTGGTCGGGGTTGACGAAGCCGTACGCGCGGTAGAGGTCGTGCGCGTCGTCGGTGTGCAGCATCCAGCGGAAGTCCCGGCCGGGGCCGTCGTCGATCATGCCCTGGACCAGCGCCTTGCCGATGCCGTGGCCGCGCGCCTCCGGGGCGACGAACACGTCGGCCAGGTACGCCGTGCCTACCCCGTCGGAGAACGCCCGGGCGAAGCCGATCAGCCGACCGTCCGGCTTCCGGTAGGCGCCGACCACCCGCCAAGCGAGGTCGATCTGCCGTTCGAAGTCCTCCCGCTTGCGCCACTGACCCCAATACGCCTGCGTGGAAAGGAATTCCCACACCACGTCGCGATCGGTCCGAGCCCGCGAGTCGTCCACTTCGAAGTCCATGCACCGAGCCTAACGGCCCACGCGACCGGATTTCGCCGGCGAAACCGCGCAGCAGGAACGGGGTACGCAGAGCTGAGGTTCCGCTACCCGCACCGGCACGCAAAACGCTCCTGAGCAGGATCTACAGGCAGGTGTGGAGGGCCGTGAGGAGGAGGTGGGAGCGGTTGTCGAGGCCTTCGGTACGCATCAGGCACGGGCTGAAGGCGAACGCCACGCCCAGGCGGGGCCAGCAGCCGAACAGCGAACCACCCGCTCCGCTGGGGCCGAAACCGGTGGCCTCCGGGCCGTACGTCTCGATCGAATCCTGTAGCTCGTAGCCCAGGCCGAAGGCCAGCGGCCGGCCCGTGCCGGGGTCGGTGCCCCGGCTCTCCTCCCGGCGAATCCGGTCGATCGTCCGGCCGCTGACGAGCTTCCCCGTCACCAGCGCCGAATACACCGCCGCAGTGCGATGGCGTCCTCTCGGCCAGCGCGGAGGTGATCTCGTCGCAGATCAGCACCTCGGGCCGGGTGACCAGGGCACGCGTGATCGCCACGCGCAGCCGCTCGCCGCCGCTGAGCTGGTCCGGGTAGCGCTCGGCGATGTCCGGCCGGAGCGCGGCGAGCCGCAGCGCTTCGGCCACCCGCTCCGAGGTGCTCTTGCGGCCGGAATCCCCACCGAGCGCCGAGATCGGCTGGGCCACCAGGTCGCGAACCCGGCGGCGCGGGTTCAGCGACTCCAACGTCTGTCCACTGTGGAGGAATCGTGTAGATGTCGTTGCTGGCGGTGCCGTGCCCGCCGAGCACCTGCTTGATCATCTGCTCCCGGTCCACGACGAGCCGGAACGCCTGCCGCACCCGGACGTCGTCGAACGGCGGCCGGTCCACCCGCATGGTGAACGGCACCCACGAACCGGTCTGCGACTCCAGCTGCCGTCGATCTGGTAGTCGGAGTTGAACTTGAGCAGCGTGTCGTAGAGCTGGAAGTTGCGGGCCTGGTCCGGGTGGGTCACGGCGGCGTGGGCGTCCAGGGTGTCCTTGCTGGACCCGCCGACTATGCCGACCCGCAGCCGGCCGCCGTACTGCGGTGGCCGGGACGGGATCGGCGCCTTGCGCACCGCGCCGCCCGCGCATCCGCTGATCACGGCACCCGCGCCCACCGCGCCGGCGCCCACCGCGACGTACTGGAGGACGGCGCGACGACTGGGGCCGGCGTTCGACGGCCTCTGCTCGGCATCCGGCGGAACCTCCTGTGTCTTGCGGGGTGCCGCACCCGTCGCTTCGGACGAGCGCCGGTGACGTGGTCTTTCAAGCGGTGCCGGAACGTTTCGACAGCACCCCGCTGGCGTTGCGTTTTCGACCTGCGACTGATTGATCAGTCAATCGATCGCATCGACTTTCGCGGACGCGATGGAAGCTGTCAAGCCGCCATGTGCAGGGTAGATATGTCAAGCCACGCCTTGGAGCAACGGCTCAACCGCTGTCTTCTCTTGCTACTTTCGCAACGCTTGATCGCCTCTTCGAACCGTGCTTGGCCATGCGTTTCGGTAGCTGGTTCGTCCGGCGTTAACCGCCCGATCCGATGGCGAGGCGCATCACAGCGGGCCGGATCGCAGGTGTCACCGCATGGCGCTGATCCACTTCGGACGGTAACCGCAGGGAACGGGTTTTCCGCGCATTTCGGCCAGGTCGATGCCGGGCACCGGCCTCGATGTCCGGCGTCGAAGCGGCGCAGCCGCTGGTCGTGTGCCCCACCGGTACTGCGGCGCGTGCGAACCCGGAGCGGTTGCCAAGGCTGAGATCAGCCTGAGAATGGGGCTCGGAGCTGAGATCATGCTGAGATTTCCCTGCCGCCGGGGTTGCCGGATCGGCATGCTTGGGCCATGGTTCCGCGGGTGTTGGTGGTGGACGACGAGCCGGGAGTTCGCGCTGCGCTGCGCCGCGGGTTGTCCGCCGAGAGCATGGACGTGACCGTCGCGGCCGACGGCACCGATGCCCTGCGCCTGGCCTTGACCGGCGCCTTCGACGTCGTCGTGCTGGACGTCATGCTGCCCGGCCTGTCCGGCTACCGGGTGCTGGAGCGGATGCGCGCCGGCGACGTGAACACCCCGGTGTTGTTGATCTCGGCGAAGAACGGCGAGGTCGATCAGGCCGACGGGTTGGATCTCGGCGCGGACGGTTACCTGGTCAAACCCTTCTCCTTCCTGGTGCTGGTCGCGCAGGTGCGCGCGTTGCTGCGGCGCCGCGACACCGCCGGGCGGCAGGCGAGCCTGCGGGTCGGCGAGCTGGAGATCGACCGGGCCACCCGCGAGGTGCGCTGGGCTGGCGAGGTGATCGCGCTCTCGCCGCGCGAGTACGGGCTGCTGGTCGCGCTGGCCAGCCACCCGGAGGCGGTGGTGCCCAAGGACGACCTGCTGCGCATGGTGTGGGGCGAGGAGCAGTTCGTCACCCGCAACGTCGTCGAGGTCTACGTCGGTTACCTGCGCCGCAAGCTTGCCGCGGCTGGCGCCGGGGAACTGGTGCAGACCGTGCGCGGCCAGGGCTACCGGGTCTGCGTCGAAACGGCATGACCGCGAGCCTGCGCCGGTGGTGGCACCGACGCACCATCCAGTTCCGGACCAGCATCGTGGCCGCCGCCGTCGCGCTGATCGGACTCGGCGTGATCGCGCACGTGAGCACCGGGGTCGTCAGCTGGCTGCTGATCGACTCGGTCGACGCCGACCTGCAGCGCACCGCCACCATGACCGCGAGCCGCCTCGCCGGCGGGACCGCGCCCTCCGCCGTGGCCACGCCCGAGATCCGGGTGCTGGACACCTCTGGCGCGCCGCTGGACGGGCTGCCCGAGACGAGCCTGCACCACTGGCAGATCGACGAGCTGCGCTCCGGCGACGGCGTGATCGACTTCGAGCCGCCCGCCGAAGTGCACCGGTGGCGCGGCGTCGTCGTGCCCGACCCGACCGGCCGACCGCTGCTCGTCGCCACCGGCGCGAGGCTGGTCGGGTTCACCGACACCGCAGGCAAGACCGGCCGCTTGCTCAGCTTCGGGTCGATCCTCGCCGCCGCGCTGGTGGGGCTGGCCACCTGGCTGGTGGTGCGCCGTTCGCTGCGACCGGTGGAACGGATGCGGGTGGCCGCCGCCGGGCTCCCCGAAGGCCAGCGGCTGCCGGTGCCCGAGGCCGCCGACGAGATCCGTGCGCTCGCCGAAGAGCTCAACATCATGCTCGCCCGGCGCGACGCCGATACCGAGCGGTTACGGCGGTTCACCGGCGATGCCGCGCACGAACTGCGCAACCCCGTCGCGTCCATCCGCGCCCAGGCCGAGGTCGCCGTGATGCATCCGGACCCGGAGCTCGCCCACGAGACCCTGCAGGACATCGCGCATGAAGCGCAGCGCCTGTCGGCCCTGGTGGAGAGCCTGCTCGCGTTGGCGCGGGCCGAGCGCGACACGGCCGCCCCCGGGCAGCCGGTCGACCTCGTGACGGCGGTGCGGGCCGCCGCCGATCGGCTCGAACCGCCGGGCGCGCCCGGGACCGGCCCCCGGATCGAGGTGGAGGTCCCGGCCAGGCCGGTGCTGGTGCTGGCCGACCCGGCGGAGGTGTCGACGGTGCTCGACAACCTCGTCGGCAACGCGTTGCGCTACACCCGGACGCTGGTGCGGGTCTCCGTTTTCGCTGATGGCATAGGCTCCTCCGGAGCGTATTGGGTGCGGTTGGTGGTCGACGACGACGGGCCCGGGATTCCGATGGCGCACCGCGAGCGGGTCTTCGACCGGTTCCACCGGGTGGAACCGGACCGGGCGCGCAGCACCGGCGGTGCCGGGCTCGGGCTCGCCCTTTCGGCCGAGGCGGTGCGCCGTCGAGGAGGCGCGGTCCGGGCCTCGACATCGCCGGACGGTGGCGCCCGCGTCGAGGTTCGCTGGCCCCGGCACGCGGCAGGCAGCTGAGTGCCCGCGTCCTGCGGCGGTGCCGGTTGCGGGAACGGCTGCCGCTCGCCTGGCGGCGAGGCGCGGTCGAGCGCGAGGCGCGCCCAAGCAGCGTGGCCTCCGAGCAGGCGGTGGCGGGTGACCCGGTCGGGTGGGGCAAAATGTCTGCACGTGTCGGTTTTGCGGAGCACCGGACTGATCGAGGCACCCCGGGCCACGGTGGGGGCCGCGCTGCGGCACACCCGCACCGCCGAGGTCGGACTCGCCGCCCTCGGCGTCAACGGCCGCGCCGCGACCCGTCCGGCCGCGCTGCTCGTCCCCGGTGACGAGATCGTCTTCCACACCAGAATCGCCCGCCTCCCTGCGGATCTGACCACTCGGATCGTGCGCGCCGATGCCGACGCGATGAGTTCCGTGCTGATCTCCGGCCCGCTGCCGGAGTTGCGCCACGAGTCGGTGCTCGCCGAGGCCGGACCCCGGACGCTGCTCACCGACTCGTTGCACTGGACGACGCCGTTCGGCCCGCTGGGCCGGCTCGCCGACATCACCGTCGTCCGCCGGTTCGTGCTGGACGTGCTCGCCGCGCGCATCGCCGCCGTGCGCGAGCTCGCCGAATCCTGGGCGTCCCGGCCGATCGTCGTCGGCACCGCTATCGTCCACAAGGGACAATTGCTGGCGCAGCAACGCCGCTACCCGGCGCCGGACGCGGGTCGCTGGGAACTGCCCGGCGGCCGGGTCGAGCCATACGAGGACGAACCCGCCGCCGTCATCCGGGAATGTCAGGAGGAACTCGCCGTCGAGGTCCGCCCGACCGGCCGCGTCGGCACCGACGTTCCGCTCAGCAACGGAATGCTCCTGCGCATCCACGCGGCCGAACTCGCGGACCCCACGGCCACACCGAAAGCGGTGGAGCACAACGAAGTCCGCTGGGTGTCGGCGGACGAACTGGCCGAACTCGACTGGCTCGACGCCGATCGGGTCCTGGTCCACTCCCTCCGCGACCTGCTGGCCGAGGCCTAGAGCTCCAGCAGCTCGGCTGGGTCGAATGACAGCGGGAACGGCAGTTCGGTCTCGAAGGTCTGGCCGTCCAGCGCTTTGGCATGATCGCGGTAGGTGCCATCTTCCAAGCGCAGGAGCTCCACCGAAACGCGCTCGCGTTCCCTGGCGATGTCAACCCGCATGCAATACGGAATCCCGGCTTTGGCGTATTCAGCGGGTTTGTCCACGAAGTCGTTCCGGCGACTCGACTTCGACACGCACTCGCCGATGAGCAGGACGGCTTCGGCTGAGATCCAGACACGTCCGCGCGCTGGCTCGCGGAGCACCGCGAAGTCGGGTTGTGCCCATCGCATCGACGAGATCTTTGGCATCTCGACGTTCAGCGTGGTGTAGGCATTGCCGCCGAGACGACGTGCAGGCGCGCGCATCCGGAGGTAGAGCTCGTCCGCTGCGTAGACATTCGCCGAACCTTCGTAGGGGCTCACTATCAGCTTCCCGCCCAGGCACTCGTACTTGGCCGGGGGCATCCCCGGGATCGGTAGGTACCTTTCGGCAAGCTCGGGCGTCCACAGGCCGTCCAGGTCAACGAGCGGATCGAACGGGGCGTGTGGGTCGAACGATGGTGCAGCCACGGCGGCACTCCTCTCGACCAAGAACGCGGTGTTGCCTTTCTTCACGGTACCCATGAGCCCAGGCTGCCGATACTGATCAGGTGTTCGCCAGGTGATCCACTCGAACTAGTGAACGAATGCGCAGGTGGTGCTGGGCGGGGGCGCCCGTGGCCCGTAGCCGGGTCGCGGGCGCCCCCCGCTGGAGCGGATCAGCGGAGGCCGGTGACGCGGAGGGCGGCTTGCAGGCGGGGCTGCGCCCGCTCGCTCGCTCGCTTCGCCCCGTGTGCCCGGATGCGGTCCAGTTCCATCGGAGCGTCCAGCAGCTCCCGGGCGCGTTCGCGCACCGGTCGCAGCTCCTCGATCACCGCCTCGGCCACCGCCTCCTTGAGCTCCGCGTAGGTGCTCGCAGATTCCGTTGCGGCGTAAGGGCTCGTGTCGTTGCAGGCGGCGAGGATCTCCAGGAGGTTCGCCACGCCCGGCCGACCGTCCGGGTCGTACCGCACCTCGTCGAGGCCGTCGGTGACCGCGCGGCGGAACTTGCGCCGGATGGCGTCCGGCTCGTCGAGTACGAAGACCACGCCGGGGCTCTGCTGGTTGGATTTCTCCATCTTGCGCGTCGGGTCGGCGAGATCCCGGATTCGCGCCGCGGTCTTGGGCACCACGGCCTCCGGGACGGCGAAGACGTCGCCGTAATTGGCGTTGAACCGGCGGGCCAGCGTGCGGGCCAGCTCCACGTGCTGGTCCTGGTCGCTGCCGACCGGCACCTGGGTGGCACCCTGCAGCAGGATGTCGGCGGCCATCAGCACCGGATACGTCAGCAGGCCGACCCGGACCGACTCCTGCCCGGCACCCCGCTCCTTGAACTGGACCATCCGGGCGGCCTCGCCGTAGGAGCAGGTGCATTCCAGGATCCAGTTCAGCGTCCCCAGCTCGCCGACCAGATCCGACTGCACGAACAGCGAATCGGGGTCGATGCCCGCCGCGATCAGCACCGCGAACTGCTCCCGGGTCAGCGAGCGCAGCCGCTGCGGACGGTGCGGCATGGTCATGGCGTGCAGGTCGGAGACGAAGAACAGGTCTGCGGGTTCGCGCTCGGTGGCCCACCGCCGCACGGCGCCGAGGTAGTTGCCCAGCTGGACGTGGCCGGACGGGGTGATGCCGGACAGGCGGGTCATTGGTCTCTCCCGGGTCTTGGGCCGCTGCCCGCCAGGATCGACCTCATGCCGCTCGGCCGCCCGGCGGAGCGGCCGATGATCTGCGTGTCAGTGCACGACGTCGCTGGGCCGCCCTCGGACGGCCCACCACATGTTCGACATTGCGCGCACGCCGCAATGTTACCGCTTGGTGATCGGCAGCGGTCAAGGAGAAGGGCTACCGTGAAAGAATGTTTGTAGTGCTGCTGCAATACACCGCGCCAGAATCGGATATCGACGGTCAACTGGTAGATCACTACGAATGGGTTACCCAGCATTACGACGCCGGCGACTTCATCGCCGCCGGCCACCGCCATCCGCGCAGCGGCGGGGTGATCATCGCCCGGGCGATGTCCCGCGGCCGGCTCGACGCGATCCTCGCGACCGACCCGTTCGCGCTGCACAAACTCGCACGCTACGAGGTCATCGAGTTCACCGCGTTGCGGACGATCCCCGAGCTGGCAAAGTACGCCGACCCGCTGTCCCCGGCCGCCCGCAAGTAGTCCCAGAGCTATCCGCGAACCACGGCAGGTGCCGCGGTCAGATCATTTCGTCCCCTTTTTCTTTGCCTCTTTCTTGACCTTCTTTTGCGCTTTCTTGACCTCGTCCGCCTTGGCCTCGCGCAGCAAGTCGCGCAGTACCACGACCGGGCAGCTCTTGCAGGGTGGTCGAGATCGACAACATTTTTTCTTGACCTTGATGGTGCCTTTGCCCACGGTTTGTTCTTTCGATGCCGAGACGGGGTTGGGCACAGGCTAGGCGAACCTAACCTCGGTTGGCGAACTTGATGTTGGGAGCCGGGCGTCGGGTGTTGCGCTGGGCACGCGACGGCCGGTCCCGCATCAGGTTGCACTACCCTGGGGAGAGCCGCGCGTCGACGTGCGTGCGCCTCCGCTCGGCGGGGGTGGCGCCCATCAGCTCCGCAGCAGCGGCGCAGTGGAGCCGCGGCTCGGTGCCTTGCGGATCATCCCGCACCCGGACGAAGTCGACCAACCCCGCCGCCCACCCGCGCCGATCCAGGAGTACCCGCGTGTCCGCCACCAGCGTCGCCGCCCTCATTCGCAGTGATCTGCGCAACGTCGCCATCGTTGCCCACGTCGATCACGGCAAGACCACCCTGGTGGATGCCATGTTGCGGCAGTCCGGGGCCTTCTCCGAACGCGCGGAGCTCGTCGACCGCGTGATGGACTCCAACGACCTGGAGCGGGAGAAGGGCATCACGATCCTCGCCAAGAACACCGCGGTCCGGCGGGAGACCGACGCCGGCCCGGTGACCATCAACGTGGTGGACACCCCCGGCCACGCCGACTTCGGCGGTGAGGTCGAGCGCGCCCTGTCGATGGTGGACGGCGTGCTGCTGCTGGTGGATGCCAGCGAAGGCCCGCTGCCGCAGACCCGGTTCGTGCTGCGCAAGACGCTGGCTGCCGGACTGCCGGTGATCCTCGTGGTGAACAAGGTCGACCGCCCGGACGCCCGCTGCGCCGAGGTCGTCGAGGAGACCCATGACCTGCTGCTGGAGCTGGCCAGCGAGCTCGACGGCGAGGTCGAGCTCGACATGGAGGCGATCCTGGACCTGCCGGTCGTCTACGCCTCCGCCCGCGCCGGCCGGGCCTCGCTGGCCCAGCCGGTGGACGGCGAGCTGCCCGCCGAAGAGGACCTCACCGCGCTGTTCGACGTGCTGCTCAAGCATGTGCCCGCGCCGACCGCGGACACCGAGGCGCCGCTGCGCGCGCTGGTGACGAACCTCGACGCGTCCTCCTTCCTCGGCCGCATCGCGCTGTGCCGGATCCACTCCGGCACCTTGCGCAAGGGCCAGACGGTGGGCTGGTGCCGCGCCGATGGCACCGTCGCGAAGGTCCGGCTCACCGAGCTGCTGATCACCGAGAACCTCGACCGGGTGCCGTGCAACGAGGCGTCCGCGGGCGACCTGGTGGCCATCGCTGGTATCCCGGACATCACCATCGGCGACACCCTCGCCGACCCCGACGCCCCCGAGCCGCTGCCCCGGATCACCGTCGACGACCCGGCGATCTCGATGACCATCGGCGTTAACACCTCTCCGCTGACCGGCCGCAACGGCGGCACCAAGGTCACCGCGCGGCTGGTGAAGAACCGGTTGGACGCCGAGCTGATCGGCAACGTCAGCATGAAGGTGCTGCCCACCGAGCGGCCGGACGCCTGGGAGGTGCAGGGCCGCGGCGAGCTGGCGCTGGCCATCCTGGTGGAGACCATGCGCCGGGAGGGCTTCGAGCTCACCGTCGGCAAGCCGCAGGTGGTCACCCGGACCATCGACGGCCAGCTGTGCGAGCCGTTCGAGCGGCTGACCATCGACGCCCCCGAGGAGCACCTCGGCGCGGTCACCCAGCTGCTGGCCGGGCGCAAGGGCCGGATGGAGACCATGGACGGGCACGGCACCGGCCGCATCAAGCTGGAGTATGTGGTGCCCGCCCGCGGCCTGATCGGCTTCCGCACCGAGTTCCTCACCGAGACCCGCGGCACCGGCATTGCCAACCACGTCTTCGAGGGCTACTTCCCGTGGGTGGGCGAGCTGCGCACCCGGCACACCGGTTCGCTGGTGGCCGACCGGGCCGGCTCGGCGACCACCTACGCGCTGCTGCAGTTGGCCGACCGCGGCAGCTTCTTCGTGGAGCCGGGCAACGAGGTTTACGAGGGCATGGTGGTCGGGGAGAACCCGCGCGCCGAGGACCTCGACGTCAACATCACCAAGGAGAAGAAGCTCACCAACATGCGGTCCTCCACCGCGGACGAGCTGGAGCGGCTGGCCAAGCCGCGGACGCTCGCGCTGGAGGAGGCGCTGGAGTTCTGCTCCGGTGACGAGTGCGTCGAGGTCGGCCCGGCGGCGATCCGGGTGCGCAAATTGGTCCTGGACGGCACGACCCGCGCCCGCGAGCGTTCCCGCGCCAAGGCCCGCGACAACAACGCCAACTGAGGTGTGCTCGGTGGCGATTTCGCGCGAAATCGCCACCGAGCACGCGCTGGGAGCGCCGGTTTCGCGCGAAATCGCCGTTCCTTGCCTGCTGAGCTCCTACGTCGTCGAGGCCGCCGGGATTTCGCCGATCCGCACGCGGCGTGGGCGGGCGGCGAGGACACTGGGCTTCGACCCCCGGTGTCGATCATTTCGTCGGCGGCAGGAACCATGGAGGGCTCTCGCGCGTCTTCCGCACGTGCGAGCCGCCCCGGGTGGGCCGGGGTGTTCGGGGGAGCAGACGTGAGGGGAGGTTCGGCGTGTCCTTGGGTCGACGCCGCCCACTGGCCGCTGTCTGCCTGGTGGTGACAACCGTCAGCGTGGTGGCTGCCTGCACGAATGCCCCCCCGCCGCCGCTGGTGCCACCGCAACCCCCGACGCAGTCGCCGACGACCAGCGCTCCGCCGACGCAGCCGATGCCGGTGGAGGTCGTCGTCGGTGTCGACGAGCTCGAAGGTGGGTTCAACCCGCACACGCTCGCCGACCTGTCGTCGACGAGTTCGGCGCTGGCCAGCCTGATGCTGCCGTCGGTGTTCCGCCCGGCGCCGGACGGCAACCTGCAGCTGGACGGCACGCTGATGGAATCGGCCGAGGTGGTGCCGGACGCAGAGAAGTTCACCGTGCGCTACCGGATCCGGCGCGAGGCCAACTGGTCCGACGGCGCACCGATCGCCGCCGAGGACTTCGTCTACCTGTGGGAACAGCTGCGCTCCCAGCCCGGGGTGGCCGACCCGGCCGGTTACCAGTTGATCGACGACGTGGCGTCGCGGCAGGGCGGCAAGACCGTCGACGTCACCTTCGCCAAGCCGTTCCCCGGCTGGCAGACGCTCTTCAACAACCTGCTGCCCGCGCACTTGCTGCGGGACGCGCCGCGCGGTTGGGCGACGGTGCTCGACGACGGCTACCCGGCTTCCGGTGGGCCGTTCGCGATCCGGCAGATCGACCTCGACCGCGGCGAGATCATCCTGGAGCGCAACGACCGGTACTGGGGCCCGCCCGCGCAGTCGGACCGGATCGTGCTGCGCGCGACCGACAGGGCCCGCCAGGTCGAGGCACTGCGCAGCGGCGACAGCCACCTGGCGGTGTTCGGCGCGGACCGGGGCACCATGCAGGCGCTGCAGGACCTCGGCGATGCGGTGCAACTGATCACCGTGCCCCGCCCGGCCACCATGGAGGTGCTGCTGCGGCACGACAGCCGGGCGCTGGCGGACGTCAAGGTGCGCCGAGCGGTCCTCGCCGCGCTCGACCGGCCCGCGTTGATCGAGGCCGGCACCGGTGGCGGGCCTGCTGAGCAGCTCCAGGCGCACGCCCAGGTGCTCGCGCCGTCCGAGCGCGGCTACACGCCGACCGAACCGGGGCTGCCGAACCGGCCGGACCCCGCGCAGGTCGAGCGACTGCTCAACGAGGCCGGGTACCACCGCAGCGGTGGAGCCTGGTTGCGGGACGGGCGGCCGTTGAACCTGGTCATCGCGGCTCCGTTCGAGCACGAGTCGTACATCAGGATCGCCGAGGCGGCCGCGCGGCGGCTTCGGGACCAGGGGTTCCAGGCGACCGTGGTGACGCCTACCGGTGATCAGCTGTTCGGCGAGATGCTGTCGGCCAATCCGCAGTCCGGCGAGTCCGGTGGGTCGGGCTCGGTGGACATGGCCATCGCGCCGCGTCCGGCGGGGGGCGACCCGGCTGCGATGTTGGCGTCTTCGTACGGCTGCCCGGGCGTGGCAAAGGACAGCGAGAAGCCGTTCCCGTACAACGACGCCGGATTCTGCGACCAGCTGCTGCAGCCGACGATCGACGCGGCGTTGACCGGTCAGGTGCCGTTCTCCGGGGCGTCGGCGGCCGTCGAGCCCGTGCTGTGGCGCGACGCGGTGGCGCTGCCGCTGTACCAGCAGGCCCAGGTGATGGCGCTGCGCCGGGAAGTCACCGGCGTCGAGGCGGGCAACGGTTTGGCCGGGCCGTTCTCCACCGCTGCCCGATGGGTCGGGACGCACGCCGACAGCGACGGTTACTAAGCCCGCACGGAGCAGGCCGCGGGGCGGCGATTTCGCGCGAAATCGCCGTTCCCCACGCCTGGCGGGTGGCGATTTCGCGCGAAATCGCCGTTCCCCACGCCTGGCGGGTGGCGATTTCGCGCGAAATCGCCGCCTCTCCCGTCTCGCCAGGGGTGCCCTTCAGCGCCCGTGACCGGCTCGCGCGGCTACTCAGCGGACTCGAAGCCTGCGAACTGCGGAGACGCCGATGCCTTCGGCTTGTGGGGCGTATCGTTTCCGCCGCGGGTGACGTGACCCGGTGGGCTGTTCGCGACATGCTGACACGGACATTCGGGGGAATGCGGCTACCGTGCGCTGTGTGGTGTGCGCCGCAGATTAATCTGGTCCGGTGACGCTGACGGTCCCACCGAGGTTGCTGCTGGTACACGCGCACCCAGACGACGAAACCCTCTGGACCGGCGGGACGATCGCCCGCTACGCTGCCCGCGGCGTGCAGGTGGTGGTGGTGACCTGCACTCTCGGCGAGGAAGGCGAGGTCATCCCCGAGAGCCTGCGGGGCTTGGCCTCGGACCAGGCCGACCAGCTCGGCGGTTACCGGGTCGGCGAGCTGCGCTCGGCCTGTGCCGCGCTGCGCGTGGCCGACCACCGGTTCCTCGGCGGCGTGGGGCGCTGGCGCGATTCCGGGATGCGCTGGGAGCAGCCGGGTCAGGCGGCCGCGCTGCCGAACGCGCATCCGCGGGCCTTCGCCACCGGTGACCCGCAGGAGCAGACCGATGCGTTGGAAGCCGTGCTGCGCGAGGTGAAACCGCAGGTGGTCGTCAGCTACGCGGCCGACGGCGGCTACGGCCACCCGGACCACATCCGGGCCCACGAGGTGACGGTCGCGGCGGCTGCGAAGGTCTCCGACGTGCAGCGGGTGTTCTACGCGGTTCCGTCCCGCGACGTGGTAGCGAAGGGGCTCGCAGCGTTGGCGCAGGCCGAGGACCTGCCGTTCGAGCTGCCCCAGCCGCACGAGTTGGCCAGCGTCGACGACGAGTCCATCACCACGGTCGTCGACGTGTCCGAGCACCTGCCAGCCAAGATCAGCGCCCTGCGCGCGCACGGCACCCAGGTCAAGGTGTGGCTGGACCAGTGGCACAACGGCGAAGGCGTCGCGGCCTACGCGTTGTCCAACGGCGTCGCGCAGCCGATCGTGACGACCGAGCACTACGTGTTGGCGACGGGTGATCCGCAGGGCTGCCATACGGATGTGTTCGGCGGGCTTGGGGTGAGCGGAACCGAGCCGGTGGGCGACCGTTGACCGCAGGTGACCGCGTGCTGCTCGGCTTCCTGCTGCTCGATGCCGTCCTGCTGGCCCTGATCGAGCTGCTGTTCCTCCCGTCGTACATCGGCTCCGTCCAGTTCCCGATCACGGCCGCGCTGGCGGTGGTGACCACGCCGTTGCTGGTGGCCGAGGCCGCGAGGCTCTCGCCGAGGCGCCGGGTGGCCGGTGCGCCCCTGCTGGTGTGGTTCGCGACGGTGTTCGTGTTCGGAGTCTTTGGGTCGGGCGGCGACATTGTGCTGCTCAACGATTGGCGTGCCTTGCTGCTGATCGGCGGTGGCGCATTGCCGAGCGCGCTGATGCTCGGAATCGTGATGGGGAAGAACCCCGGGACGTGAGGTCTGGGAGCGGCGATGACCGAGGTGTTGACCGACGAGCGGATCGCGGCCGTGCTGGGGCCGTTCGTGCGAGCGACCGCGCCGGTGCTTGATGCCTTGCGCGAGCCGGATCCGCTGCGGCTGCGCGGCCGGACCGAAGATCGGCCGAGCTGGCGGCGGGGCACGCGGAGCAGGACGAACGGGTCTCGGAACTCACCGAGGACATCGAGGCTTCGCGCCGCGAGCACGGCCGGGCGACGCCGAAGGCGGTCGCGCGCACGGTGTGGCGAATGGCACGTGCGCTGTGGGAGATCGATTCGGAACTCGATAAGCGACCGCAGGGCCGCTTCTCCCACGAGTTGCTCGGCAGCGTCCCGGTCGTCGGCGTCGTGGGTGGCTACCTGGGCGAAAGATCGGCTCTGCGCAAGGTCGGGCGGCTCGGGGCGCAATGGTTTACGCCGTTAACCCGGGGTCGTAGAGTCGGTCCGGCTCCCGCGCTGTGGGACCAGTTACGTGTCCAGGATGGGTACGAGAGATACTGTCAGCAGTCGCCTCAGGAGGTTCCTGAGCGCGAGCAGTACAACGCTTCGAGCAGGAGAGCAACCGTGACCTACGTGATCGCCGAGCCCTGCGTCGACGTGCTCGACAAGGCATGCATCGAGGAATGCCCTGTCGATTGCATCTACGAGGGCGGGCGGATGCTCTACATCCACCCCGATGAGTGCGTCGACTGCGGTGCCTGCGAACCGGTCTGCCCGGTGGAGGCCATCTACTACGAGGACGACGTGCCAGAGGAGTGGGCCGCCTACACCAAGGCGAACGTGGACTTCTTCGACGAGCTGGGCTCGCCGGGCGGTGCCGCGAAGGTGGGCAAGGTCGACAAGGACGTCGAGCCCATCAAGAGCCTGCCCCCGCAGGGCGAATGAGCTCCGAAACCGGTCCGGGCGCGACAGCGCCCGGACCCCGGGGCCCGTGGCTGCCGGACTTCCCATGGGACTCGCTGGCGGCCCAGACAGCCACGGCCCGGTCGCACCCGGACGGCATCGTCAACCTCTCGGTCGGCACGCCGGTCGACCCGGTGCCGGAGAACCTGCAGCGGGCGTTGTCGGCGGTGGCCGACCAGCCGGGCTACCCGGCCACGCACGGCACCCCAGAGCTCCGCGAGGCCGCCGTCGCCGCGCTGCACCGGCGCCACGGGGTATCCGGCCTGGTGCCGGACGCGGTGATGCCGACCATCGGCTCGAAGGAGCTGGTGGCCTGGCTGCCGACGCTGCTCGGCGTCCGGCCCGGTGACATCGTCGCGATCCCGGACCTGGCCTACCCGACCTACGAGGTGGGCGCGAAGATCGTCGGCGCCGAGGTGGTCCGGCTCGCGCCCGGCGAGCTGCCCCCGGCCGGAACCGCTTTGCTGTGGCTGAATTCCCCGGCCAACCCGACCGGGCGGGTGCTGGGCGCGCAGCAGCTCGCCGACTCGGTGCGGGCGGCGCGGGAGCTCGGCGCGGTGGTGGCCTCCGACGAGTGCTACCTCGCGCTCGGGTGGGAAGCCGAACCGGTGTCGGTGCTGCACCCCTCGGTCAGCTCCGACTTCCGCGGCGTGCTCGCCGTGCATTCGCTGTCGAAGTCCTCCAACCTGGCGGGATATCGCGCCGGGTTCATCGCCGGCGATCCGGATCTGGTGGCGCGCGTGCTGGAGCTGCGCAAGCACGCGGGCATGATCGTCCCGCGCCCGGTGCAGGAGGCGATCAGCGCGGCGCTGAGCGACGACGCGCATGTGAGCGCGCAGCGCGAGCTCTACGCGGCGCGGCGAGCGGTGCTGCGGCCCGCGCTGGAGGCGGCGGGGTTCCGCATCGAGCACTCGCAGGCGGGCCTGTACCTGTGGGCGACTCGCGGTGACGATGCTTGGCAGACGGTGGATTGGTTGGCGCAGCGGGGAATTCTCGTCGCGCCGGGCACCTTCTACGGTCCGGCGGGCGACCGACACGTCCGCATCGCCCTGACGGCGACGGATGAGCGCATCGCCGCAGTCGCCAAGCGCCTGGGCGAATGACCTGAGTCGCGCAGGACCGTGAGTGCTTTTGGGTGCTGTAGCGCCTAAAAGCACTCACGGGCGCCTGTCAGATCGCCGCGGCTGCGGTGTCCAGGGCTTCCCAAGCCGATTTCCACTGGGTACGGCGGGCTGCCTTGCGCGTCTGTTCGCGCTCGACCAGGCGCCCCGCCACGAAGGCGACCGCGGCGTCGACGTCCTCGCCCAGGTCGCTGAGCAGCCCGCGGACGCGTTCCTCCGCGACGCAGGCGTCCTGGTGTTCCCCGAGCACGTCCTGGAACTGCCGCGCCGCCTTGATCAGCTGCTGCATTGGTTTCCCGAACGCCGGCTGCGCCAGCTCCGCGGTGTAGCGCACCCGCTTGCCCCGGATGCGCAGCGCGTGCAGCTCGTCGTCGGCGGGCACTTCCGGTAGCTGTGCAACGGATTTCCGGAGTTTGCGGAACTGGCCGACCACCAGCCTGCGCAACTCGCGCTCTGCGTCCACATCGGACTCCGGAGTCGGCAGTCCGGAGCGGAGCGCGTCGGCGACCGAACGGAGCAAGGCCAGGTACCGGTCGCTGTCCAGCGCGCTGAGCATCGCGACCCGCGCGAGGCCGTGCTCGGCCTCCAGCCCGGAAATCAGCCGGTCCGCCGCGGCGCGCTCGTCGGCCGGGAGGTCGGCGCTCTCTTCGCGGAGCCGCTCCAGCAGAACGTCGAGATCGCGGACCGGGCCCAGCGCCTTGCCCAGCCAGCCCAGCTCCGCGCGCAGCGGCTCCGACCAGTCCTGATCGAGGAACGGTCGGCCGGACAGCAGCATCGCGCGCATCCGGCGCACCGATACCCGCATCTGGTGCAGTTCTTCGGGATCCTCGCCTCGCCTGGTGCCCGGATCGTGCGCGATCAGGGCGCGCAGGCGGGCGTCCAACCCCGCCCGGATGTGCTCGGCGAGGGGTGCCCGCCGATCGGCCGCCAAGGGCTCGGCGGGCAGTTCGACGACGCTCGTCAGGTCTCGTTGCTGCCAGCTGGTGGCCATTGCCAATGATAAAACCGACTGCCCCGCGCGATGCCTCGTCCATCCAGTGAAAACCGCCCGGATTATGGGTGAAGGGCCCCTTCGACCGGCTATAACCCAAGGTCGGTCGAAGTGGCCCTTCGCGGTGTCGGAAGCCCGTTCGGATCAGTCGTTGGCGTGGAGCGCCGCGTTCAGCTCCACTTTGCCGCCGGTGCGGGCGGTGACCTCGATCGTTCCGGTGGTGGAGTTGCGGCGGTACAGCAGGCCGTCTGAGCCGGACAGCTCCAGGGCCTTGGTGATGGTGCCGTCCGGCAGTGTCACCTTCGTGCCTGCCGTGATGTACAGGCCCGCTTCCACGACGCAGTCGTCGCCCAGCGAGATGCCCACGCCGCCGTTGGCGCCGATCAGGCAGCGCTCGCCGATGGAGATGACCTCCTTGCCGCCGCCGGAGAGGGTGCCCATGATCGAGCCGCCGCCCCCGACGTCGGAGCCGTCGCCGACGACGACCCCGGCCGAGATCCGGCCCTCCACCATCGACGCGCCCAGCGTGCCAGCGTTGAAGTTGACGAAGCCCTCGTGCATCACGGTGGTGCCGCTGGCGAGGTGCGCACCCAGCCGGACCCGGTCTGCGTCGCCGATGCGGACCCCGGACGGCACGACGTAGTCGACCATGCGCGGGAACTTGTCGACGCTGTAGACGGTGACCGCGCCGCGCGCCCGCAGCCGCAGCCTGGTCGCCTCGAAGCCCTCCACCGGGCACGGGCCGTGGTTGGTCCACACAACGTTGGCAAGCAGGCCGAACATCCCGTCGAGGTTCTGCCCGTGCGGGCGGACCAGGCGGTGCGACAGCAGGTGCAGGCGCAGGTAGATGTCGTGCGCGTCGACCGGCTCGTCGGAGAGCCGACCGATCTCGGTGCGCACCGCGACGACCTCGACCCCGCGGGCCTCGTCCCGCCCGATCAGGGCCGCCCCGGCCTCGCCGAGGGACTCGGCCGCCTGCACGGCGGTCAGCCGCGTGGTTCCGGACTGCCCCGGCTCGCCGAGCTTGACGGTGGGGAACCAGGTGTCCAGCACCGTGCCGTCGTCGGTCACGGTGGCCAGGCCCACGCCGTGGGCACCCGTGGTCTGCGGGTCGGGAGACTGTGCACTCATACCGGAAACGGTAATCGGCGCAGGTGGCGGCGGCCCGCAGGGGTGGGCCCCACCGGGCGGGCCGAAGGCGTTCAGCCCTTCGCTGCGGTGAGCAAGTGACAGCCGGTGGTGATCATCAGCACCGTGTTTGCGGCGGTGCCGAACTGGTAGACCGCGCCGAACTGATCGTTGCCGATGATTTCGTGGTCGCCGCTGCGGTTGATGATGATCTCGGGCTCGCCGAAGCCGTACTCGATGGTGATCTCCTGGACGATCTCCACGGCCAGTGGCCAATCCGCGTCCGGCAGGTTGCCGGGCGCCCGCCACGACTCCAGCACCCGGCTCTCCGCGTCGAAGACGTCCGGGAACTCGGTGCAGACGGCCCGGCTGACCGGGTCCGACACCGCCCACGACAGCGGCCCGACCTCGGTGTTGAGGCGGTCCAGCAGTCGCTGCTGCATCTGTTCGTAGCGCTCGCTGATCTCCTCGATGCTGGGGCGCTGGCGGAGCAGGCTGCGCGGGTCTTTCACGATTCCCCCGTCGGGTCCGGTGCTGGCGGCGGTCGCCTCAGGAGATGATGCCGGAGATCATGTCGCCGATGTCGCGGCCATTGTCCTTGACCGCCCGATCCGGCACTCTGGCCACCACTGCGCTCATGTTGTACTGGCCGCAGCAACCCGAAGGACTCACGGCCGGCGGCCGCTACCAGCGTCAGCCCTTGGCGGACTGGAGCAGGTGACAGCCGGTGCGGAGGCTCAAGATCGTGTTCACCTTGGTGCCGAACTGCAGCTTCGCGCCGAAGTCGTCCCGCATCTCGACCTTGTGGTCACCAGGCCGGTTCACCACGATCTCCAGCTCCTTGAAGCCGTACTCCTTGGTGACGTCGATGGCGATCTGCTGAGCCCGGTCCCACTGGCCGTCCGGGATGTTGCCCTCGTAGACCCAGGTGTCCAGGCTGTGCTCTTCGGCGCCGTCGACGTGCGAGAGCTCTTCGCCCTGGCAGGCAGCCTGACCGGGGTCGCCCTTGTTGATCCACGGCGCCGCGAGGCCGGGATCGGCGGACAGCCGATCCCGCAGCTTCTGCTGCATCTCCTCGTAGCGCGCGGTGATCTCTTCCATGGATGGTCGCTGCCGCAACATGCTGAGTGCGTCTGACACGTTTCCCCCGTCGGACGGTTCGGGCCCGCTCGCACACCCGGTGGCGAGCAGACCGCAGAGGACGAACAGGATGAGTTTTCTCATGAGAAGAAGTCCTTGATGCCGGATACCGTCTTCTCGCCCAGGTCCTTGGCGCCGGATACCGTCTTCTCGCCGAAGTCGTAGACCGCGGAGCCTGCTTCCTGGGCCTGGTGCGGTACGTAGGAGATCACATCGCCGACGCCGTCGGTCTTGCCCTCCACGGTGTTGTCCGGCAAGCCCGCGACCACTGAAGCCATGTTGTGCTGGCTGGTGGTGTCGGGATCCAGGTAATCGCTGTGGCCCTCGACGCCCTTGCCCTCGGCCGATTTCTCGGTGGACAGGTCCTTGAACCCATCCATGTGGGACGGGTCGCCGCCGAACCGGGCGAAGTCCGCGACCGGGTCGTCCTTGGCTTCCAGCCGGTAGGCGTGCCCGTCCGGGACGTGCAGGTCCTCGATGTCGTTGGTGCCGACGCCGGGGGAGCCGAAGATGATCGCGTCATCGACGCCGTGGCCGCCGCCCTGCAGGGCGTAGCCGGTGGTGGTGGAGCCGTAGGAGTGCCCGATCGCGGTCAGGTGCGGGTCGGTGTCGCGGGACTCGTTGATGCCTTTGTAGAAGTTGTTCAGCTTCTCCCCGCCTTCCTGCGCGGAGTTGGAGCTCACCACCGAATCGCCGAAAACGTCCGTGTCCTCGGACTTCTGCGGGGCCTCGTAGCCCAGCCAGGCCACCGCGGCGACGCTGTCGTCCTTGCCGTTCCGGTTGAGCTCGGCCTTCGATTCATTGACCAGTTCCTGCATCTTCGAGTCGTAGTCGCCGAGGCTGCCCTGGACCGTCGTCGTGTAGCCGGGGGTGAACACCGAGACGTGGTCGGCGGTGTCCACATCGCCCACCGCCACGGCTGCCTTCATCCGCTCGCCGCTGCTGTCGAGCACCAGCAACTGGCGCGGCGGGTTCTCCTTGGCGATGGTCTTCTCGACCTCATCGAGGGACTTGAGCTTGTCGTTGACCTGCTGGAGCTTTTCCTTCTCGTCCTCGGAAACGCCGCCCTGCTCCAGCCGCGCCTTCTCCGCCTGCAGGTCGCCGCGCATGTCGTCGATCCGGCCGCGGTTGGCCTCGTCGCGGACCTCCGCGGGGAGGCCGTCGCGGTTGCCCAGCCATTCGGGCGGGTTCTCGCGCAGCGCCGCGCGCTGCTCGTCGGACAGCGACTTCCACCACTCCGCCGCGGCCTTCGGCGAGTTGCCCTCCGGTTTCCCGGCGGACTCCGCGAGGGCCTTGATGTCGTCGGTGTTCGCGGCGTCGGCCAGGGAATTGCCCTTGCCGGGCGTGATCTCGTCCTTCTCCGCCGAGGTCAGCGCCTTGACGAGTTCGGCGTCGGTGCGTTCGGCCTCGTCGAGGATCTTCTCGATCGTCTCGACCAGCTTGTCGCGGACCTGGATCCGCTGCTGCTTGACCTGCTCCAGCTGGTCTTCCGGCACGTCCTGCGGCGGCTTGACGTCCTTGACGCCGCCCTCTTCGGTGATCTCGAAGCCGTTGGCCTGTGCCTCGTGGTCGGCCTGCTGGATCTGCTGCTTGATCCTGGCGACGTCGTCGGCCGCCGCGGCGACCGCGACCCGCACGGTGGCGACCTCGGCCACCAGCGAGCGCATGTCCGACATCAGCTTCTCGTGCTGCTTGGCCGAGCCGTCGGCGGCTTTTCCGGTCCAGCCCTCGGGGATCTTGGCGCCGTCCAGCTCGTCCTGCAGGTTGATCAGGTCGTCGCGGCGCTTGCCGAGGTCGTTGTGGACGGCGTCGAGGCCCTCCGGTTTCCAGCGACGCACATCGGCGAAGGACACCATCTCGCTGCCTACCTTCCGGCCGGTGCTTCGAGGCGGCCTATGCCGGCCGCGCTGGACTCGTCGGAGTTCTGGTACTCGTCGGCGGTCGCGTTCAGCGAATCGCCGTGCTGGATGGCGGCCTCGCTCCAGGACTTGATCGCCTTCTCCCAGCTCTGCGCGACCTGTTTCGCCGCGCCCTCGGACTTGCCGCCGGGCATCGCCTCGGCGATGTCCTCGGTCGGGGGTCCGAGCTTGACCTGCCCGGCCTGCTCGCCGGCCGATTTCGCGCTCGCCCCAGCCTTCCTGAGCGCGTCGGGATTTGCGGTGTAATCCATGCCCACCTCCAGCGGCGGCTGCCTAGCGTGATGATCACGCGTTGGACGGTGGTTGCGCGGATCCGGTTCCCATCCGTTCCCGACTCCTGGCGAACTCCGTTTCTGCTGGTGAGGTCCCGTGAGTGCTTTCCGGTGCGATAGCGCCCAAAAGCGCTCACGGGCCGCTACCAGCGCAAACGGAGCCCTCCCGGGTAGCCTCCGGGGCGTGACTGCGTCGTTCGATATCACCGCTGACCCCGTCGAGCTCACCGCCGCGCTGGTGGACATCCCCAGCGTTTCCGGCGGGGAGAAAGCCATCGCCGATGCGGTGGAGCAGGCGTTGCGCGCCCAAGCGCCGCACCTCGAAGTGGTGCGCAACGGCGACGCGGTGCTGGCGCGGACGAACCTCGGCCGGGACTCGCGGGTGGTGCTGGCCGGACACCTGGACACCGTGCCGATCAACGACAACCTCCCGCTGCGGCGCACCGGGTCGGGCGCCGACGAGGTACTGCACGGCTGCGGCACGGTCGACATGAAGGGCGGCGACGCGGTCATGCTGCACCTTGCCGCGACCCTAACCGAACCGCGCCACGACCTGACTTTCGTGTTCTACGACTGCGAGGAAGTGGAAGCCGAGCGCAACGGCCTGAACCGCCTCGAGGGGGAGCTGCCGGACTGGCTGGCCGGCGACCTCGCGGTGGTGTGCGAGCCGTCGAACGCCGCGATCGAGGCAGGCTGTCAGGGCACCATGCGGGTGGAGGTCCGTACCACGGGCACCCGCGCACACACGGCTCGCGCGTGGATGGGGGTCAACGCGATCCACGCGGCGCACCCGGTGCTGCAGCGGCTGGTCGACTACACGCCGCGCAACCCGGTGATCGACGGCCTGCAATTCCGGGAGGGCCTGCAGGCGGTGCGGATCGACGGCGGTGTCGCGGGGAACGTGGTGCCGGACGAGTGCGTGGTGTCGGTCAACCACCGGTTCGCCCCGGACAAGTCGCCGGCCGAAGCCGAAACGCACCTGCGCGAGGTCTTCGACGGCTTCGAGGTCGCGGTGGTCGACGGGGCCCCGGGCGCGCTGCCTGGCCTGACCGCCCCGGCGGCGGCGCAGCTAGTCGAGGCCTCCGGCGCGCAGCCGGTCGCGAAGCTCGGCTGGACCGACGTGGCCCGCTTCGCGGCCCGCGGCCTCCCTGCGGTGAACTTCGGCCCGGGCTCGCCGACCCTGGCCCATACCAAGCAGGAGCACGTGGCCACGGCGGAGATCCGCCACTGCGCCGAGGTCCTCCACCGCTTCCTCTCGTGATGCTGAGGGGTGCCCGTGATTAATTCACGGGTGCCCCCACTCCGCCCAACGCGCGGGATCAGGCGATGCCGAGCATCGACTCCTCGCCGCTCCCCGCGCTCCCCGCGCTCCCCGAGCTCTCCGCGCGCTCTGCCGGCTTCGCCGTGCTCGCGCTCCGGCCGTCGGTTTCTTCGCGTTGCTGCGGCAGCTCCGCTGCCTCCGGCCCCGCCGTGGGCAGCTCCGCCACCTCCCGCTCCGCGTCGGTGAGCTCCATCGGCTGCTCCGCGGGCTTCTCGCTCGCGGCTGCGCCGCCGCTCATCGCGGCGCCGGCGTGCTTCGCGGTGTCGACGAACTGCAGGAGCTCGACCGGGAAGGGCAGCACCAGCGTGGAGTTCTTCTCCGCGGCCACTTCGACGACCGTTTCCAGTAGGCGCAGTTGGAGCGCGGCCGGGGTGTCGGCCATGACGTGCGCCGCGTCGGCGAGCCTGCGGGAGGCCTGGAACTCGCCGTCCGCCGAGATGACTCGCGAACGCCTTTCGCGTTCCGCTTCGGCCTGGCGGGCGATCGAGCGCTTCATGGACTCCGGCAGCGAGACGTCCTTGATCTCCACCCGGTCGATGTGCACGCCCCAGCCCAGCGCCGGGTTGTCGATCATCAGCTCCAGACCCTGGTTGAGCCGTTCGCGGTTGGACAGCAGGTCGTCCAGGTCGCTCTTGCCGATGATCGAGCGCAGCGAAGTCTGCGCGACCTGGCCGACGGCGAACAGGTAGTCCTCGACGTTGACGATCGCGCGCGCCGGGTCCTCGACCTTGAAGTACACGACCGCGTCCACCCGGACGGTCACGTTGTCGCGGGTGATGCCCTCCTGGGCCGGCACCGGCATGGTGACGATCTGCAGGTTGACCTTCCGCATCCGGTCCATCACCGGGACGATCGTCGTCAGCCCTGGTCCGCGGGTGAGCTCCTGCAGGCGACCGAAGCGGAACACCACGCCGCGCTCGTACTGCTTGATGACCTTGATGCTGGCGGCTACGTAGATAACACCGAGGGCGATGATGAGGATCAGCAGTTCGATGAGCATGGCTGGCTCCCGGGCTCGATTCCGGTCGTGCCCGGCGACCCGCTCCGGCGCCTGCGTAGATCGAGGCGGATCTGCGTGGTGTGCGCGGCCGGCGTCGCCGGCGCCACTAGATCTTTTCTTCGTATCGTACGCCGCTGCACGCTCGTGTGAATCCCTCGTGAACAGGGATTTCTCGGGGCAGGCAGGCGTCGGCCGACGATCGCCCGTGCGTACTCTCGACCGCATGACAATCGAAGGCGTGTGGGGCGAGCCGAACGGCTCGGAACGCCCCCAGGAGAAGCAACGCGGACCCGTGGTGCTGCGCCGGGCGAGGTTGAGCGAGCCCACCACCACCGACCAGCGGCTGCTGGACTCGCGCGGCCCGTCGGACTGGGTGCACACCGATCCGTGGCGGGTGATGCGTATCCAGTCCGAGTTCGTGGAGGGCTTCGGCGCGCTCGCCGAGGTGCCGCGCGCGGTGACCGTGTTCGGTTCGGCGCGGACCCCCCGGGAACACCCGGAGTACGCCGTCGGCGTCGAGCTCGGCGCTGCGCTGGCCAGGACCGGTTGCGCGGTGATCACCGGCGGCGGACCGGGGGCGATGGAGGCCGTCAACCGCGGCGCGTCGGAGGCCGGCGGGCTGTCCATCGGGCTCGGCATCGAGCTGCCGTTCGAGCAGGGGCTCAACCCGTGGGTGGACCTCGGCGTCAACTTCCGCTACTTCTTCGTCCGCAAGACGATGTTCATCAAGTACGCGCAAGCCTTCGTCTGCCTGCCCGGCGGCTTCGGCACCATGGACGAGCTGTTCGAGTCGCTGACCCTGGTGCAGACGAAGAAGGTCACGAAGTTCCCGGTGGTGCTGTTCGGCAAGTCCTACTGGCAGGGCTTGTACGACTGGATCCGGGACAGCATGCACGGCGCGGGCAAGATCGGCGACAAGGATCTCGCGCTGCTGCACCTCACCGACGACATCGACGACGCGGTCGGCATCGTGCAGGAGGCGTACGAGGCGTGGGAGGCCACTCATTGAGCAGCGCTGAACCCGGACTGGGGGAAATCGCCGGGGAGGCCACTGTGGACGTTGCGGTCTGCGTCTACTGCGCGTCGCGCCCGGTGCCGCAGCACCACCTGGACCTGGCCGCCGAGGTGGGCACCAAGATCGCCAAGCGCGGCTGGACGCTGGTCTCCGGCGGCGGCCGGGTGTCGATGATGGGCGAGGTCGCCCGGGCGACGCGGGCCGGAGGCGGCCGGACCGTCGGAGTCATCCCGCGCGCCCTGGTGGACCGCGAGGTAGCCGACACCGAGGCCGACGAGCTGCTGGTCGTGGACACGATGCGGGAGCGCAAGGGCCTGATGGACGCGCACTCGACGGCGTTTCTGGCGCTGCCCGGCGGCATCGGCACCTGCGAGGAGCTGTTCGAGATCTGGACAGCCCGCTACATCGGCATGCACGCCAAGCCGGTCGTGCTGCTGGACCCCGACGGGCACTACCGCGGGCTGATGGACTGGCTGCACGACCTGGTGGACACCGGTTTCGCGACCCAGCACTCGCTGGACGTGCTCACGGTGGCCACCAACGTCGACGAAGCCTTGGACGCCTGCGCCCCATGACCCTCCCGGACCAAAGCCAGGGGCGGCGCGGCGCACGGAACTGCCCGTGGGCGTCAGGCAAGCGGCGTTAGCCGCTTTTTCTTTCGCCATGTAAGCAACTTGCGCCGCCGCGGCTTCTCAGAGCCTGTTGGTGGATGGTCTGGGTGGGTGGTCGCTTAGCGGAACCTGAGAGGTTCCCTGGACTGCGGGTGCCCCTCCTGATGTATGTCCAATACGCGGCGGAGGGGCCGTCCTCGCCAGAAAACCTCTCAGAACCCGCCGATGGTCGTCTTGGCAAGGTGAATGCAAGCGGCTACGCCGCTTCCAAAGGCGCGGACGGCATTCGCCGACAGGCTCTCAGCGGTGCTTTGCGGGGACACCCGCACCCCGAGCTTCTCGCGAGGACAGCCCCGATGCCGCGTATCGGTCATGCACGAGTCGGGTCGAGGCGGCCGCTGGTGTTCCGCTACCTGCACCGCTGCGCAAGCCGATCCACATACCGCTCGGTCCTGGCCACGTGCCAGGATCTGCAGTTGTGCAGCCACTCCGGTTCCGCGACAAGGACATGCCCCAGGACCGACCGCTGGTGATGGCGATCGTCAACCGCACCCGCGACTCGTTCTTCGACCGGGGTCGCACCTTCGAGACCGACGCGGCCACCGCCGCCGTGGACCGGGCCGTCGCCGACGGCGCGGACATCGTCGACATCGGCGGGGTCCGCGCCGGGGCCCAGGGCGAGGTGGTGGACGCCGGCGAGGAGGTCCGGCGGGTGGCGCCGTTCGTCGCCGCGGTCCGGGAACGCCACCCGAACCTGGTGATCAGCGTCGACACCTGGCGCCACGACGTGGCTCGCCAGGTGTGCGAGGCGGGGGCGGATCTGCTCAACGACACCTGGGCGGGCGCCGACCCGAAGCTCGCCGAGGTGGCCGCCGAGTTCGGCGTCGGCGTCGTGTGCTCGCACACCGGCGGCCTGCCGCCGCGTACCGATCCGTACCGGCCCCGCTTCGCCGACGTGGTCACCGAGGTGACCGCCGAACTCGTCGAGCGGGCCGAGCGGATGGTTCGCCTCGGAGTGCCCGCGCACGGCGTGCTGATCGACCCGACCCACGACTTCGGCAAGAACACCTGGCACGGCCTGGCGCTGCTGCGGCGGGTCGGCGAGCTGGTGGCGACCGGTTGGCCGGTGCTGATGGCGTTGTCGAACAAGGACTTCATCGGCGAGACCCTGGGCGCGGAGGTCACGGAGCGGCTGGAGGGCACGCTGGCGGCCACCGCGATCGCGGCCTGGGGCGGCGCCCGGGTCTTCCGCGCGCACCACGTGGTGGAAACCCGCCGGACGGTGGAGATGGTCGCGGCCATAGCTGGCACCCATCCGCCGGAACGGGTCCTGCGAGCCCTGGCCTGAGCCACCGCGCAGTTTCGATTGACTTTTCACCACCGGGTGCTGACCGCAGTTTTAATTGAAACTGTCAGAGGTGCCCGATGGACTGCTTCACGAGCTGGGTGAGGATCGCTACCGGCACGTCTGGTCGCACCTCGCTGAGCACCGGTGCCAGGCGCAGCCACCGGGACTGGACCCGCGGCGCGCTCGGGGGCGTTCGGGCCAGCTCCTCGACGAGCTCCTCCAGACGCCACTGCGCCTCGTCGCGCTCCAAGGTCGCCTCCGGGTGCTGCTCGATCACGTCGATGAGCACCACGAGGTAGGAGCGCAGCTGGTCGAGAGCCTCCTGCCGCGGAGTGAAGGTCGTCGCGGCGTCGAGTCTCGAGGAACCGGTGGTCGCGGCCTGGGAACTGTCTTTGGGCACGGCAGACGACTCCTGATCACTGGCCCGGCACGTCCGACTCCGCAGTGTGACGGATCCCGGCGATGTCAACGGGCTTTCGGCTTTGCGCCACCCGAACGGTGCACTCTCCGGAGGTGTGATGGACATCATTGGTGGTCCGGATCGCGAAAGGACTTAGGTCCTCTTGTGCAAGGTCGGTGACAGTGGTCGTAAATGACCGTAGAGTCGCTAGTTGTGAAGGCTGATGCGCTCCGCGGCCACCTGGACGCCCTGCTGCTGGCCACGCTCGACGGCAGGGCCCTGCATGGTTACGCGATCATCGAGGCGCTGCAGGAACGCAGTGGCGGCGCCCTTGATCTCCCCACCGGGACCGTGTATCCGGCGCTGCGCAGATTGGAGCGCGCCGGGTACGTGCAGAGCACGTGGAGCACCGTCGGCGGCCGGCAGCGCCGCACCTACCGCTTGACCCAGACGGGTGTGCAGACGCTGCACGCCGAGCGCCGCGCGTGGCGCGAGTTCACGTCCGCCATCGAGGGCGTGCTCGAAGCGGCGCCCGCCAAGACGTGACCGTGGCCGCGGCGGTTCGCCGTTCGTGCCACGATTGACGACCGTGGCTAGTGCGCTCATCTACCTGTTCGTGGTGCTCGCGATCGCTGCGGTGATCTACCTGCTGGCCTCGCTGGTCTTCGGACGCGGCGAGCAGCTCGCGCCGCTGCCGCCGGGCTCGACCCCGACCCGCCTGCCCCCGGCCGACGTCGAGGGCTCCGACGTGCGCGCGCTGCGCTTCCAGCAGGTCCTCCGCGGCTACAAGGCGTCGGAGGTGGACTGGGCGTTGGAGCGCCTCGCCGGGGAGCTCGACGAACTGCACGGCCGGATCGCGGTGCTGGAGCGGCAGCTCGACGCGGCCGGCGAGCAGCTGCGGGAAGCCCGCGCCGGGCGTCCCGGCGAGCCGGAGGACTGACCGGTGCGCCCGGTCGAGCTGCGGTTGAGCGTGCCGGTCGAGGCGCCGCCCGAGGTGGTGTGGGCTGCGGCGACGGACTGGGCGCGGCAGGGCGAGTGGATGCTGGGCACCGAGGTGCACGCGCTCGGCGGCCCCGACGGGCCAGGGGCGCAGCTGGTGGCGGTGACCGGGTTCCGCGGGGCCGGCGTCGTGGACCGGATGGAGATCGTTGAATGGCGGCCGCCGGAGAGCTGCCGGGTGCGTCACCACGGGCAGCTGATCGTCGGGGATGGCGGGTTCGACGTGGTCCGCTGCGGGAACGAGGCATCGGAGTTCCTGTGGTGGGAACGGCTGACCCTGCCGCTCGGGGGCGCGCTGGTCTGGCCGGTGGTGCGACCGCTCTTCGTCTGGGGCATGCGCCGTTCGCTGAGCGCCTTCGCGGAGTTCTGCCGCGACTACGCGGGAGGTGGGGAGCGTGGCTGAGTCTGGTGCGGTCGTCGGCGCGGACGGCCGGGCGCGCTGCCCGTGGGGCGCGGGGCCCGCGGACTACACCGAGTACCACGACCGCGAGTGGGGAGTCCCGCTGCGGGGCGTTCCGGAGCTGTTCGAGCGGATCACGCTGGAGGCGTTCCAGTCCGGGCTTTCCTGGCTGACGATCCTGCGCAAGCGGGCGGCGTTCCGGCTGGCGTTCGCCGGGTTCGACCCGGAGCGGGTGGCGGCCTTCGGCGAAGCCGACCGGCAGCGGTTGCTGGCCGACGCGGGCATCGTCCGGAACCGGGCGAAGATCGACGCGGCGATCCGCAACGCCGGCGCGGTGCTCCGCTTGGACCGTTCGCTGGACGAGCTGCTCTGGTCGTTCGCCCCCGAACGCCGCGAGCGGCGCCCGGCTACGGTCGGCGACATCCCGGCCACCACTTCGGAGTCGAGGGCGATGGCGAAGGAGCTCAAGCGCCGCGGCTTCGCCTTCGTAGGCCCCACCACGTGCTATGCGCTGATGCAGGCCACGGGCATGGTCGACGACCACTTGGCCGACTGCTGGCGCGCGAACTGCAATTAGTGTCCGTGGTCTTTTTGCGTGGCGGTGCGGGTGGCGGAACCTCAGGGGCCTTCTCGCTGTGGGATCCCCGACATCATGACTGCCAATTCACCACGTCGGGGCTGTCCTCGCGAGATAGCTCGGGGTGTGGGGTGTCCCCGCATAGCACTATTGAGAACCCGCGGCGGTGCCGGTTGCTTGAGTGGGCTAAGCGGCGGCGCCGCTTCAAAGATGAAGACAAAGTACCTTCGCCAACAGTCACTTAACCCACCCAACGTACTCACGAGCCCTGGCCTGCGGAAATGGCTGGATCAGCGGCCGGTGAAGTGAGGGGTGCGCTTCTCGACGAAGGCCGCGACCGCCTCCCGGTGGTCGGCCGTCGCCCCAGCCTCCGCCTGCGCGCCGGCCTCCACCGCCAGCGCCTCGGCCAGGCCTTCGGCCGCCGCCGCCAGCATCGCCTCCTTGATGCGGGCGTAGGCGCTGGTCGGCCCGGCTGCCATCCGGGTGGCCAGCTCGGTGGCCGCCGCAACGGTTTCGCCGGCGTCGACGACCCGGTTCACCATGCCGATCCGCAGCGCGTCCTCGGCGGCCACCGGCTCGGCCAGGAGCAGCATCTCCATCGCCCGGCCGTAGCCGATCAACCGCGGCAGCGTCCAGGACGCGCCTGAGTCGGTGGACAGCCCGACGTTGGCGAAGGCCATCAGGAACTTCGCGTTCGTCGCGGCCACCCGCAGGTCGCACGCGTAGGCCAGCGATGCGCCCGCCCCGGCAGCCGTGCCGTTGACCGCGGCGATCACCGGCTTCGGCATGCTCGTCACGGCGCGGATGATCGGGTTGTAGTGCTCCTCGACCGTGTTCAGCGGCGCCGGGTCGCCGGAGTTCAGCAGCGCGACGTGCTCCTTGAGGTCCTGCCCCGCGCAGAACGCCTTCCCCGCACCGGTGATCACCACCGCCCGCACCGAGTCGTCGGCGGCAGCCTCCCGCAGCGCGGCGATCAGCGCCTGCTTGAGGGCGACGTCGAGCGAGTTGAACGACTCCGGCCGGTTCAGCGTGAGCAGGCGCACACCATTGGTGTCCTGGGTCAGCAGTACGTCGGTCACTTCGCACTCCTTGCCTTGGGGTCCGTTGTGGCGGGCCGCCGGACCGCTACTCGATGTTTCCAAAGTGGACGCCGCGGATCTCGCGAAGTCCCGAGTAGACAGTGTTCTGGCTGGTCGTCCGGGTTGTGGTCGAGCGCCACCGGGACCGGTCGGCGACCACGGAGGGCCCGCCGATCCCGGCCCGCCGCGGGGCCGCTGCCGGGTCGTCGGCGCTCGCGCCGGAACGCACCGAAACAGCCCGTACGGGCGGTGAGTCTGCCAGCCCTCGCGGGCATTCGACCAGCGCACGGGCGACACGAGTTGATCGGCTCGGTTTCGTCCATGCCTCGGGATAGGGGAGAATGGGGAGGACCCGAGCTGGTTGTGGCGATCAGCGGGGGATGAGTTCACGGAGGGAGCACGCTATGGCGGCCATGAAGCCCCGGACCGGTGACGGTCCCCTCGAGGTGACTAAGGAGGGACGCGGCATCGTGATGCGCGTCCCGCTTGAGGGTGGTGGGCGGCTCGTCGTCGAGATGTCGGTCGAGGAGGCCAAGAACCTGGGCGACGCCCTGGAGTCGGCCACCGGCTGAGGCCGCCGGCTGGCGATCGGGGAAGCGCCGCGAGCCGGTGCACCCAGCGCCCGAGGCGACAACGCAATCAAGTCGACGGCGAGTGGCGAGCGTTCTTCGCCGCGGTCGGGCCCCGGTGCCGTGGTGGCGCCGGGGCCGTCGTCGGCAATAGGTAAGTCCTTGGACCGCCCGTGATCACCCGGCATGCCGCCCCTGCGGCCCGGACCGGGTGCGCATCGTGCCCGGGCCTGCGAGAAAGAACGGTAGCTTCGGAGCTGTCGTTGAACCCGTTCTGCGGGCCGCCCGAGCCGCCCCGCCGTTTTAAGGACAGACAGTCGAGTGCGCGCGGCGAGCCGTGCAGGAAGGTCTTCTCGTGTCCGGTGCTTCAGTGTTCCGTTCCGCCCAGCCGGCCCGCGACGCGGACCCGGCACTGCCCGTGATCCCGACGTCACTGGTCGAAGTGGACGTCGTGCAGCGGTGGCAGGACGGCGTGCCCGGCGCGGTTCCCGTCTTCGACGGCGAGGCGGGGCCGGACCTGGCCGCCGCGGCCGAACCGTTCGATGTGGACATCGCGGTGCTGCAGGCCGTCAATGCGACGGCCGCCGCCGGTGATGTCCGCGCGCTTCCGCTGCCGACGGGCGGCGTCGGCTGGGTCGTGGGCGTCGGCTCCGGGGAGCCCGTGAAGTGGCGCAGCGCCGGGGCGGCGCTGGCGCGCGCGTTGCGCGAGAGGCTGGGCGAGGCAGCGGAGTCCGAGGACGAGATCGGCGACTTCGGGGACGCCTCCGACGCGGACTACCTCCAGATCCGGCTGCCCGACAACGTCGACGGCGACGTGGTGTCGGCGCTGACGCTGGGGCTGGCGCTGGGCGGATACCGGTTCCGGGTAACCGCCAAGCCGACGCCGCCGCGCCTGCGGAAGATCTTGCTCGTGGCGCCAGAGGATGCCGACCAGGCTGCGCTGGGCGAGCAGGTCCGGCGGACCCGCGAGCTGGCGGCGGCCACCGCGCTGGCCCGCGACCTCGCCAACGCGCCCTCGAACATCAAGGACCCGGCCTGGTTCACCGGGGTCGCCGCCGAACTGGTCGCCGACGTCGAGAACCTGACCGCCGCGGTGCACGACGAGAAGTGGCTCGCCGACAACGGTTTCGGCGGAATCCTCGCGGTCGGCGGCGGCTCGTCGCGGCCGCCCAGGCTGCTGGAGCTGACCTACCGGCCCCAGGACGCCCGAGGCCCGCACCTGGTGCTGGTGGGCAAGGGCATCACCTTCGACACCGGCGGCATCTCGATCAAGCCCGCCGAGGGCATGCACCTGATGCGTACCGACATGTCCGGCGGCGCCGCGGTGATCAGCGCGCTGCTGACCATCGCGCGGCTGGGGTTGCCGGTCCGGGTGACCGGCCTGGTGCCATCGGCGGAGAACCACGTGTCCGGCAGCGCCTACCGGCCCGGCGACGTCGTCCGGCACTACGGCGGCACCACCACGGAGGTCAGCAACACCGATGCCGAAGGCCGGATGGTGCTCGCCGACGCGATGGCCTACGCCGTGGACCGGCTCGAACCCGACCTGTTGGTGGACGTCGCGACGCTGACCGGGGCGATGAAGGTCGCCCTGGGGCTGCGCACCGGAGGGCTGTTCGCCACGGACGACGAGCTGGCCGACCGCATCCGCGAGGCCGGGGAGCGGGTCGGGGAGGCCTGGTGGCGGATGCCGCTGCTGGAGGACCACGCCGAGGACGTGAAGGGCCAGCTGGCCGACGTGAAGCAGACCCCGCCTGGGCCCGGCGGAATCACCGCTGCGCTGTTCCTGCGCGAGTTCACCGGTGGTCTGCGGTGGGCGCACCTGGACATCGCGGGCCCGGCCCGGGCCGACAAGGACTACGCCGAGGTGGTGTCGGGCGGGACCGGTTTCGCGGCCCGCAGCCTCGTCGAGCTGGCCGCGAACCTCTCGGAGTGACCCCGGCGAGTTGAGGCGCAATTTCAATGGAAATTGCGGGAACGTCGGCGTGTCGAGTCGTGACACGCCGACGGCTGTGGACAACTTCTTCAATTTCAATGGAAATCGGATCTTCGATTTCCATTGAAATTGCGTCGGGACAGGGTGAAGTCGCGGAACGTGCGGACCGCTGGGGGCAGGGTTCGGCCGGCCGGCCAGGCGAGCCCGATCGTGCGGTGCGCCGGCGGTTCCAGCGGCACCTCGACGGTGCCCGGTGCCGGGCCGTTGTCGCCCGGCGGCAGCAGCGCCACGCCGAGCCCGGCGGCGACCAAGCCCCGCACCGTGTCGACCTCTTCGCTCTCGAAGGCGAGCCGCGGCTCGAAGCCGGCGCGCTCGGCGAGGCCCGCGAAGATCTGCCGCAAGCCGTAGCCCGGGCGGGTCGCGACGAAGTCGTCACCGGCGAGTTCGGCCAGCCGCAGCTTGCTCCGCCGGGCCAGCCGGTGCCGCGTGAACAGCACCGAGACCAGCGGTTCCTCCCACAGCGGTGCGGTTTCCCAGCGCGGATCGCGATCCGGTAGCGGAGAAATGAGGCAGAGGTCGACCTCGCCCGACCAGGCCCGCGTGAGCATGGCGTCCCGCGGCCCCTGCACGAGCCCGAACCGCACGTGCGGGTGCTCGTCGCGGAAGCCGCGCAGCAGCGGCGGCACCAGGGTGCTCCCCATCGTGTGCTGGAACCCGAAGGTGACGTGCCCGCGATCGGGGTCGACCTCTTCGATCACGGCGCGGCAGCCCGCCTCCAGCCCGCGCATCGCGTCTTCGGCGGCCTCCGCGAGTAGCGCGCCAGCGCGGGTCAGGTGGATGCCGCGACCCTGCCGCACGATCACCGGGGTGCCGAGTCGATCTCCCAGCTTCGCCAGCATGCGGCTGACCGTCGGCTGCGGGACGCCCAGGGACTCGGCCGCTCGTGTGAGATGGCCCTCGGTGGCGACCGCCCGCAGCAGGGCGAGCGCCGGGGCGAGATGGGCCGCGAGCTGCGGCGCGTCGTCCGGCACGGCTGATTGATTCATCATCGCATCAATGATGCTGCAAAGCTGAATTGGACGCATTAATTAGGCCTGCTTACGTTCGAGCTCGTGAACCCCGTCGATCCGGCCCGAATCCGCAAGATCCGCATCGCCCTGCTGCTCGGCGCACTGGCGATGTTCGCCCTGCTCTACGCGCCGCAACCGGTGCTCCCGCAGCTGGCCGACGTCTTCGCGCTGGACCCGGGCACGGCGGCCCTGCTGGTTTCGGCGAGCACGCTCGGGCTGGCGGTCGCGGCGATCCCGCTCGGCACGCTGTCGGAAGCGGTCGGCCGCCGCCGCACCATGATCGTGGCGCTGCTGATCGCCGAAGTCCTGGGCCTGCTGCTGCCATGGGTGCCGTTCTTCCCGGTGCTGGTGGCCGTCCGGCTGGTCCAGGGCGCGGCGATCGCGGGCCTGGCCGCGGTAGCGGTCGCCTACCTGGCCGACGAGACCGGCGGCCAGCACCTGGGCACGACGATGGGCCTCTACGTCGCTGGCACCACCGTCGGCGGCATGTCCGGTCGCCTGTTGGGCGGAGTGGTCGGCGACTTCGCCGGCTGGCACGGCGGGATGTTCGCGGTGGCGCTGCTCGCCGGGGTGGGCACGGTGCTGTTCGTGGTGCTGCTCCCCGCCGAACGCAACCACCACCGGCAGCCGTTGCGCTGGCGACCGCTGCTCGGCGGCTTGCGCGCCGCGCTCAGCGACCCGGTGCTCTACGTGCCGTACCTGGTCGCTGCGCTCGGCATGGGCGCCTTCGTCACCGTCTACAACGTGCTCGGCTTCCGCCTCACCGCTCCGCCGCTGCTAGTGCCTCCGGCGCTCGCTGCGCTCGCGTTCCTCTCCTATGCGGCCGGAACGGTCACCTCGACGATCACCGGTCGCGCCGCGGATCGCTGGGGACGCATGCAGGCGCTGTTCACCAGCTTGGCGGTGACTGCGGTCGGATTGCTGCTGATGCTCGCCGGCAACCTGCTCGTGATCGTGGTGGGCCTCGTCGTGTTCACCGGCGGGTTCTTCGCCGCGCACTCGGTGGCCAGCGGCTGGGTCGGGGCGCGGGCATCGGCGTCGGCCCGGGGCCAGGTGTCCGCGCTGTACCAGTTCGCCTACTACGGCGGCAGCAGCGTGGGAGGCGTGGTGGGCGGCGCCGCCTACGGCGCGTGGGGCTGGTCCGGCATGACGGTCTTGCTGTGCTGCTGGCTGGCGGTGGCCGCGCTCGCCGTCGGCCTCGCGGTTCCCGCGCGCGGGCGCGTCGCCGTCGCGCAGGCTTCGTGACGCCACGACCGGCGAAACGCGACACGACCGGCGAAACGCGAAGGGCTGCCCGGTCAGGTCGCGTCGGAGTCGTACGGGGGGCGTTCGCCTGGGGCGAGCGGTCGCTGCTCGGGCTTCGGCGGGTCCGCCGGCTTCGGCTGGTAGCTGTTGCCGTTCGTGCTGCCGTTGGTGTTGGTGATGCCGTCGAGCGGGTTCTCCCCGTCGAAGAGGTGCTTGGTCACCGCCGTGCGCGGGTTGAAATTGCGGATGCCGCGCAGGTCCTCCAGCGGCTTGCGCAGCTCGTCGAACTCCGGGCCGAGCTCGGACTTGATCTGCTCGCGTGCGCCGGTCGCGTACTCCTTGACCTGGCGAACCGTCTTGCCCAGCCACGCCGCGCCCTGCGGCAGGCGCTCCGGGCCGAGGATGAACAGCCCGACCACGACGAGAACCAGGAGTTCGGGCCAGCCGATGCTATCGAACACCTCTCGACTACCTCCGGGGCTTCGCGGCTCGCGGACCAGCACCGCATGAGCTGGCAACGCCCCCAGAGTACCGACCGGGTGATAGCCGCAGGAGGGGGAATTAACCCAGCACGTGGCCTTCACGAACTGTTAGCTGCACGTTCGGCGGGAAACCAGCGCCGGAGGCCGGCACCTCGGAGGTCGTCCAGCCTGCGGTATTCGCCTCGAGGGTGGCCACCGTCCGGGACCCGCGGGGCGGTGGCAGGGGCGCGGGTGTGGCGATTTCGCGCGAAATCGCCGTTTTCCACGCCTGGCGGGTGGCGATTTCGCGCGAAATCGCCCCCTGGCGCCCAACTTGCGCGCGGGTCCCGCGCGCCGGGCGCCCATCCGGGAACCGGGCGACCCGTGCGCTCACTTCAGGGTCACGGCCAGGACCAGTTCGCGGCCCTGCCGGACCACGGTCACCGGCACGCGCTCGCCGACTGGGTGCCGGTCGACGGCCACGATCAGGTCGTCGGCGCTGGCTACTTTGCGCTCGCCGATCTTGATGATCACGTCGCCTTCGGCGATCCCGGCCGCCGCCGCGGCGCTGCCGTCCTGCACGTTCTGCACCTGGGCGCCGTCGGCCAGCCCGTCGCTGACCGACTTGGCGTTGACGCCGAGGTTGGCGTGCTGCACGTTGCCGGTGCGGATCAGCTCCTGGGCGATGCGCCGGACGTCGTCGATCGGGATCGCGAAGCCCAGCCCGATCGAACCGCCCGCACCGCCGGCACCGAGGGTGCGGATCGCGCTGTTGATGCCGACCACCGCGCCGTTGCCGTCGACCAGGGCACCGCCGGAGTTGCCGGGGTTGATCGCGGCATCGGTCTGGATCGCGTCGATGACCGCGTTGGTGTCGGTGCCCTCACCGGCCAGCCGCATCGGGCGGTGCACCGAGCTGACGATGCCGGTGGTCACGGTGCCTGCCAGGCCCAGCGGCGAGCCGATGGCGATTACCTCGTCGCCGACCGCCAGCCCGTCGGAGCTGCCGAGCTGGGCGACCGTCGGGTTGGACACCTCTACCTTGATCACCGCCAGGTCGGTCTTCACGTCCCGTCCGACGATCCGCGCCGGGGCCCGGGTGCCGTCGTGGAAGACCGTGGAGACCTGCGCGTTCGGGGTGTCGGCGGCCATCGAGATGACGTGGTTGTTGGTGACCACGTAGCCGTTGCCGTCGATGACCACCCCGGATCCGCTGCCGCCCTGCGCGCCGACGCGTACCTCGATCGACACGACGGCCGGGACGACGCGTTGCGCGACCGCGGCGACGGTGCCCTTCGGCCGGTCCTTGCCCTGCTCCACCTCGGCGAGGGTGACGTCGGGGTTGGTGAGCGGGTTGCCCTCCTCGGCGGTGATCCGGCCGAGGAGCCCGCCGGCCACGCCGACGAGCAGGGCGACCGCGGCGAGGATCGCAAGGCCGCGTGGGTGAACCCGGCGACCGAACAGGATCTCGCGGGCGCTCAGCAGCGGACCGGTTTCGGTGCGGTCAGGCTTCTCCTCGGGTTCTTCGACGAGGGCGGGCGGGCCGATCATCGCGGCCGCGGCCGGGTCACGCCACGGATCGCGCTCGCCGGAGTTCCACAGCGCCGGCTCGTCGGCCGGCTCGGGTGTCATCGGCTCCTCGCCCGGCGCCCGCTGGAGGCGTTCGCCGCTGCGCGGCGGGCGGCTGAACGCCTGGGCCAGGGCTTCCGGCGGGGGCGGGGTCTGCTCGATGCCGCGCACCGGCAGGTCGCGCCGGTTCGAGTCGAAGCTGCCGGTCACGCCCTTCGGACGGCCGAACACCGAGCTCTGCGACGGGTCGACCGGGGGTCGACGCAGCGGGCGCGGGGCGAGGCGGGGCGGGGAGGCGTGCTGCGCTCGATGCGGTGGTTCGGCCGGCCTGCCGTGCACGGCGGTGCTGTCCGGGTCGGCTTGCTCGCCGTGAGCGGCGTGGGGTGGTTCGGCCTGCCCGTTCTGCGCGGCTGGGGGCGGGGTGACCGGTCCGGCGGGCACTCCCCGGGTGGGGTTCGCCGCGCCCTGCCACGGATGCACGGGTTGGGCGGGTCGCCCGTTGGGCTCCTGCTGGCCTGCGTGGGGTTGGTCCCGACGTCCCTGGTCGGCGTCGGGGCCCTGCGCGGGCCTTCCTGGCTGGTCGCTCATCGCTCCCCGGGCATGCGGTCGGGACTCGTCCGTTCGAGTGGATCACACGGGCGGTGTGCCCATGCCACCGGCATGTGGGCGCACTGCCAGCACGCCCATTTTGCCGGGCGACCGGTGAAGTTCGTGTGGGAGCGGGCGAAGTCTCGCGGTCCTCGCCGGGAGGAACGCTCAGTTTCCCGATGGGGCGGAAGCCGAGGTCGTCGGTGCCGGGGGTGCGGACGAGGGCGGCTGGCCCGCGGCGACGTGCGGAGATGTCGGATGGCCGACGCTCGGCTCGGCGGGCAGCGATTCGCGCGACGAAGCCGGTACGACGGCATTCGTGAACGCCTCGCCGGGATCCGGTGCGCTCGGGACCGGCCGCCCCTCTTCGTCGGTCGGCAGGTTCATGAAGGCGAGGGCGCCCAGCACCAGGCCGGAGAACACCACGCCGGCGCCCTGCCGGGTGCGGCGGCTGACCCGCCGCGACGGGGCGGCGTCGGCGTCACGTGCAAAAGGGGACACGCTGCCAAAGGGCTGCTGGGTGCCGCCCAACGGCCTGCTGGACCCGAGCGTGGCCCCGTCGCCGAATCGCTTCGCCCGGTCCGGGCGGGCCACGGCGACCAGTTGGCCGTCGGCGGTCAGCGCCAAGCCGTCCGGCTGGCTCGGCAGGTCCGCGTGCGCGGGAATGGCCTGCAAGGCCCGCAGGAGCTTCGGTGAGATCGACGGCGTCTGGGCCGCCTGGACCGCGGCGCGGGCCTGCCGCTGGGCGGCGGCGTCCGCGGTGCACGCGGGGCAGTGGGCCAAGTGGGCTACGGCGCGATCCTGGGCGCTCGGGCTGAGCTCCCCATCTACCAATGCGACGATCGCGTCCAGCGCGAGGTGCTGCTCCGGCAGCCCCCACCCACGCAAAACCGTCATTCGTCAAACCTCCCGGGGATGCTCGCGGCGAGCTTCCAAGGTGGCCTTCAACATCTGGCGCCCGCGGTGGATCCTGCTTCGCACAGTACCCAGCTTCACGCCCAAGGTGGCGCCGATCTCCTCGTAGGAGAGCCCCTCGACGTCGCAGAGCACGACCGCCGCCCGGAACTCCGGCGGCAGCTCGTCCAGCGCCGCCTGCAGGTCGGGGTCGAGGTGGGTGTCGTTGAAGACCTGCTCCGGACTCGGGCCACCGCCGGGCAGCCGGTCGGTGTCCTCGGGCAGGCCCTCCATGCGCAGGCGGGACCTGCGGCGGGCCATGTCCAGGAACAGGTTCGTGGTGATCCGGTGCAGCCACCCCTCGAACGTTCCCGGCTTGTACGACGCGAGCGACCGGAACACCCGGATGAAGGTCTCCTGGGTCAGGTCTTCGGCGTCGTGCTGGTTGCCGGTCAGGCGGTACGCCAGCCGGTAGACCCGGTCGGCGTGCTGCCGGACCACCTCGTCCCACGTCGGCGGGGCCCAGGCGACCTCTTCCGCGGCGGGTGAGACGGTGCTGTGTTGGACACTGGGGGCCACACTCATCGGCTGTGTTGCCATCGGGCGAAAAGCCACCTCCTGTGCGGTTTCATCTCCAAGAACGGACATGTCGCCTCCGTTGTTCCCGGCGTTGTCGTCTAGGAGACGCCGATGGGGTCGGTTATGACGTGCTTACTCTCGTATGCCCTGGTGAGGTAGCGATTAAAGGCGCCTGAGAACTGGCTGAGAACCTGATGTGATCCGGATCTCATTCCGGCCCGCAGGAAAACGGCCCACTAACGAATTCGGGCGCGCGGAACACCGACGTGGGCAACGCCGATAACCTTTCGCGTTGTGATACCCGAGACGCCGGTGGGTGCCGGGCCCGTGGGCCGCGAGCAGGCGCGATACCGCTTGTCCGGCGCGCCGACCGGCGGTCCGACGGACACCTCGGTCGGGGCGTCGCCGCTGCACGTGCTGCGGTTCCTGGCGGCGGCGTTGCGGGCCAAGGCCGTGGTGGAGGTCGGCACCGGGTCGGGCGAGAGCGCGTTGTGGCTGCTCCAGGGCATGCTCCCGGACGGCGTGCTGACCTCGATCGACGCCGACGGGGCCGCCCAGCGAGCGGCCCGCAGCACGCTACGGGAGGCAGGCGTGCCGACGGGCCGGACCCGGCTGATCGCCGGCCGGGCGGTCGATCTGATGCCGCGGCTGACCGAAGGCGGCTACGACCTGGTGTCGGTGGGCATCGCGACCACGGACTACCCGAGGTACCTGGAGCTCGGCGTCCGGCTGCTGCGCCCGGGCGGGGTGATCGTGTTCGCGGGCGTTCAGCTGGCCAGCCCGGACACCCGGAGCGCCCTGGCCCTGGCCCTGCGAGACCTGGTCCGGGCCATCCAGGAGGACGAAAACCTGGTGCCCGTCACCCTCCCGACCGGCCCGGGCCTCCTCGCAGTCGCGAAGCACACGTGATTTTTTCGAGGTGAGGGGCACCCTTGAGCGGCTGTGCCAACGGCTGTGCCAACAAAATGGTGCCCCCCACCTCTCACCCGGAAGCGTGGTGATCAGGCGGGGGAGACGCTGAGGAGCTTGCCCGCGAGGCCGCGCGCTCGGGTGGACAGGCGCTTTGCGATGTCGTTGAGGACCACCGCCGCCGGCGAGTCCGGGGCCTCCAGTACCAGCGGGGTGCCGTTGTCGCCAGCTTCGCGCAGCCGCGGGTCCAGCGGCACCTGGCCGAGCAGCGGCACGTCCGAGCCCATCGAGCGGCTCAGAGACTCCGCCACCCGCTGGCCGCCGCCCGAGCCGAAGACCTCCATCCGCTGGCCGTCCGGCAACTCCATCCAGGACATGTTCTCCACCACGCCGGCCAGCCGCTGCCGGGTCTGCATGGCGATTGCCCCAGCCCGCTCCGCGACCTCGGCCGCCGCCTGTTGCGGGGTCGTGACCACCAGGATCTCCGCGTTCGGGATGAGCTGGGCGGTGGACAGCGCCACGTCGCCGGTGCCGGGCGGCAGGTCGAGCAGCAGGACGTCGAGGTCGCCCCAGAAGACGTCGGACAGGAACTGCTGCAGCGCCCGGTGCAGCATCGGCCCGCGCCAGACCACCGGCGTGTTGCCGGGGGTGAACATGCCGATGGAGATGACCTTCACGCCGTGCGCCTGCGGCGGCATGATCATCTTCTCCACCTGGGTGGGCTTGCCGCCCGCACCCAGCATTCGCGGCACCGAGTGGCCGTAGATGTCGGCGTCGACCACGCCGACCGACAGGCCGCGCTTGGCCATCGCGGCCGCGAGGTTGACCGTCACGCTGGACTTGCCGACCCCGCCCTTGCCCGAGGCCACGCAGTACACCCGGGTCATCGAGCCGGGCTCGGCGAACGGGATGCGCGGTTCCTCGGCGCTGCCGCGCAGCATCTTGCGCAGCTCAGTGCGCTGCTCGTCGCTCATCACGTCGAGCTCGACCTGGACCGAGCTGACGCCCTCGACGGCGGACACGGCGCTGGTGACCCGCTGCGTGATCGTCTCCCGCATCGGGCAGCCCTGGACCGTCAGGTACACCTCGACCGTCACGGCGCCGACGGCGCCGATGGACACGCTTTTCACCATGCCCAGGTCGGTGATCGGCCGGCGGATCTCCGGGTCCTCGACCTGGCTGAGAGCCTTCCGGACGGCGTCCTCGGTGGGCGCGGACTGCGTACTGGTCACGGTTACCTCGGCAAGCTGGAGTTGCGGACGTGGTCGGTGGTCGCTTCGGACGACGCCATGCGCCGACCTCGAAGGCTCTCACACCGCGCGGTGGGCAATCCCAATGCTACGGACCGGTAGCCCGCCGGGAACAGGGTCGCCCGCGCTGGTCGGCGGGACTCGCCGAGCCGAACGCGATTCTTGTTCGGGGGCGCTGCGCAGTCGAGTGAACGCGTTCCGTAATATCAATCTTCGTGGCCGAGACGGCTTTTGATCGATTACCGACTCGAAGTGAATTGCTGGCGTACCGCAGTTTCCTCCGCGCGCACGCCAGGGTCACGCGCTGCCTGGAAGGCGACCTGATCGCCGAGCAACGGCTCACGCTCGCCGCCTACGACGTCCTCGAGGCGCTGGCAGAAGCCCCCGAACAGCGGCTGCGGATGACCGAACTCGCGGACGTCGTGCTGCTGTCCCGCTCGGGGGTGACCCGGTTGGTCGACCGTCTCGAAAGGCTCGGGCTGGTGCGCCGGGTCCGGGTCGATTCGGACGGGCGCGGTGTGCAGGCCGTGATCACCGAACGTGGCGAAGCGCGGTTGCAGCTCGCGGCGTCGACGCACCGCACCGGGGTGGCGCGGTACTTCCTGTCCGCGACCGCGGGCGAGCTGGAGGCGCTGATGCGCACCTGCGAGCGGCTGGCCGACGGGGGTGTGCCGTCGCCGCCGGGGCAGCGTGCGCAAGCATGAGGTCGTGCACGATGCGAACTCCACCGCTCCCGAACAGCTGATCCGGGCAGTCGGCCTGGTCCGGTTCGTGGACCGGCGATTGCTGCTGGTCCGCGCCGGCTACCAGGCCGCGTTCTACCTGCCCGGCGGAAAGATCGACGCCGGCGAGACCGAGGTGCAGGCCCTGCACCGGGAAGTGCGGGAGGAGCTCGGCGTCGGGCTGGTGGGGGCGGACTTCTTCGGCCGCTACGTCACCGACGCCGTCGGTCAGGGAGACGGCGTGCAGGTCGAGCTCAGCTGCTACACGGGCGAACTCGACGGGGCCCCCGAGCCGGCCGCCGAGATCGCCGAACTCGCCTGGTGCACCCGCGAGGAGTACGTGGCCCACGAGGTCACGGCCCCGGCGATCGTTGCGCTCTTCGCCGACCTCGACGGCGGTTCCAATGGAGAACATCGCGCTGGTTCCCATTGAGCGTTTTCCAACCTCTTCTTGCGTTGCGGTGCGGGGAAACCTCAGCGGCCTTCTCGACTCCGGGTACCAATCGACGGTGCACGCTGCGACGGTGGGCCAAGGCGGCTATGCCGCTTGCGGCAGCCTGGTGCGACTTCCAGCGTCGCGGCTGCGACCGGCCAGGACGAAAAACGCTCAATCGGAATCGCACTGGGTTCAGAGTCGCACTGGGTTCGAAATCGCACTGGGTTCAGATGTCGTCGGCGTCTCGGAAGCTGGTGCGGATTCGCCGTTTCTCCACTTCGCTCCGCAGGCCGGGGACTTCCTCGCGCAGCCGATCCAACTCGGTGCGCAGGTAGTCGCGGGTGGTGACCTCGCCGATCGCCAGCCGCAGCGCGGCGAGTTCGCGGGCGAGGTAGTCCGTGTCCGCCTTGGTCTGCGCCGCCCGCACTCGGTCCTCTTCCAGCGATACCCGGTCCCGGTCGTCCTGCCGGTTCTGCGCGAGCAGGATCAGCGGGGCGGCGTAGGAGGCCTGGGTGGAGAAGGCAAGGTTGAGCAAGATGAACGGGTAGGGGTCCCACTGCAGGCTGACCGCGAACAGGTTGACCGCGATCCAGACGATCACGAACACCGTCATCCAGAACAGGAACTTGCCGGTGCCGAGGAACCTGGCGATCCGCTCCGAGATCTGCCCGAACAGCTCCGGGTCGAACGAGACGGTGAACCGGTGCGGCGGGCGGGGTTGGTCGAGTCGGCGGTGGGTCAGCAGTTCGGGCATCAAAGCGCCTCCTGGTCCGTCGGGCCGGTCTCCGGTTCGGGAAGTCCGCTCTCCCGCCAGTTCTCCGGCAGCAGGTGGTCGAGCACGTCGTCGACGGTGACCGCGCCGATGAGGTGCTCCTCGTCGTCGAGCACCGGCCCGCACACCAGGTTGTAGGCGGCGAAGTAGCGGGTGACGTCGGCCAGCGACGCCCCGGCCGGGAGGCTCGCGAGATCGGTGTCCAGCGCGCCGGCGACCAAAGTGGACGGTGGTTCGCGGAGCAGCCGCTGGATGTGTACGCAACCCAGGTAGCGGCCGGTCGGGGTGGCCGATGGCGGGCGGCAGACGAACACCAGGCTGGCGAGCGCCACCGGCAGGTCCGGGTTGCGCACCATCGCCAGCGCCTCGGCGATGGTCGCGTCCGGTCCGACCACGATCGGTTCCGGTGTCATCAGGCCGCCTGCGGTGTCGAAGGAGTACGCCATCAGCCGCTTGACCGGTGCCGATTCCTCCGGCGCCATCAGCCCGAGCAGCCGTTCCTTGTCCACTTCGGACAGCTCGGCGAGCAGGTCGGCCGCGTCGTCGGGGTTCATCGCCTCCAGCACGTCCGCCGCTCGCTCGTCGTCCAGGTACGCCAGCAGGTCCTTCTGGTCCTCGTCGGGCAGTTCCTCGACGACGTCGGCGAGCCGCTCGTCGTCCAGCGCCTCCGCGACTTCGTAGCGGCGCTTGGTCGGCAGCTCGTGCAGGGTGCTCGCGACGTCGACCGCGCGCATCGTGTCGAACATGGCGAGCAGCTGCTGCACGCCCTGCGGCTGACCGGTCAGCTCCGCGACCGCCAGCCCGGTGACCTGGTCCCAGTCCAGCACCTGGGTCGGGCCGCGGCGGCCGAGCCGCCCGGTGCGCTCCCGAACCGCGAGCTTGGCCAGCTGCCAGTCGCGGGTGCGGATCTGCTCCATTGCGACGTCGACCAGGACCGCGGGCGCCCCGGTGGAGTCGATGACGACCCGGGCGTCGAGCAGTTGGCCGAGCACCAGCAGTTCGTTGGGGCGCTGGTGGAAATGGCGGAGGTTCACCGTGCCGGTCGCCAGCGTCACGGCGCTGGATTCGATTCGGGTGACCCGCAGCATCGGCACGAAGATCCGGCGCCGGGTTGGCAGCTCGACGACCAGGCCGAGGACGCGCGGCGGCTGCCGCCGGACGCTGAGCCCGGCGACGACGTCGCGCACCCGACCGATCGATTCGCCGTCCGGCCCGAACACCGACAGGCCGGCCATCCGGGCCGCGAAAACCCTGGTCGCGGCTGCCACGTGGATCAGGCTATGCACTCTCCGTGCCATCCGCTGCCCGGGCGGAACGGCGCGGCGCCGCCGCTCGGGAACGGCGCGGCGCCGCCGCTCGGGAACGGCGCGGCGCCGCCGCTCGGGAACGGGACTGTGCCGCCGGGCACTTGTCCGGCCCAAGCGGCGGCGTGCGTGGTACACACGCAGCGACTCGCGATGCCAGAGGAGGACAACGTGGACGGTCGACGTGCCCGGCGGAGCTGCCTGGCGGTGCCGGGTTCCAGCGCGAAGATGATCGACAAGGCGCGCGGGCTGGCCGTCGACCAGTTCTTCCTGGACCTGGAGGACGCGGTGGCGCCGCTGGCGAAGGCCGAGGCGCGTGATCGGATCGTCGGCGCCCTCAACGAGGGCGGCTGGGGCGAGAAGATCCGCTCGGTTCGGGTCAACGCGCTGGACACCGAGTGGACCTACCGGGACGTGGTGACCGTCGTGGAGGGTGCGGGCGCCGAGCTCGACACGGTCATCCTGCCGAAGGTGAGTACCCCCGAGCACGTGCGCTGGCTGGACCTGACGCTGACCCAGATCGAGCGGGCCATCGGGCTGGAGGCCGGCGGGATCGGCATCGAGCCGCAGATCGAGGACGCCCGCGGCCTGGTCGAGGCGGACGCCATCGCCGCCGCTTCGCCGCGGGTGGCGGCACTGGTCTACGGGCCCGCCGACTTCATGGCCTCGATCAACATGCGGTCGCTGGTCGTCGGGCACCAGCCGCCGGGCTACGACGTTGGCGACGCCTACCACTACATCCTGATGCGCATCCTGACCGCGGCCCGCGCGGCCGGGGTGCAGGCGATCGACGGGCCGTACCTGCAGATCAAGGACGTCGAGGGACTGCGCCGGGTGGGTGGCCGGTCGGCGGCGCTGGGCTTCGACGGCAAGTGGGTGCTGCACCCGGCGCAGGTGGACGCGGTCAACGAGCTCTTCTCGCCGCGCCAGGAGGATTACGACCACGCGGAGAACATCCTGGACGCCTACGAGTGGCACACCTCGGCAGCCGGTGGCAAGCGGGGTGCGGCGATGCTCGGCGACGAGATGATCGACGAGGCGTCCCGCAAGATGGCGCTGGTGATCGCGGGCAAGGGCCGCGCGGCGGGCATGACCAGAACGGACCGCTGGACCCCACCGGAATCCTGAGCCGGTTTCCAGGCTCGTTCTGCACGGCGGTTCTGGTGGCTTCCCCCAACGGGAGTCGCCTGGTTCCGCCTCGCCAACCGGTGTGGGGCGAATGGCCTGTTCGCGTCGGTAGGCGGCGCGAATGGTCCGTTCGCTCCACACCTGCAGCACCCTCCCAACCAGCTTCTACCGCGCCGGCAAACACTCACGGCCTTGTGCCTGTGGAAACAGAGTTCCCGGTGCGGCCGTTCGCGTGGTGGCGTTGCACCGTCGGGGTTCGGTTCGGTGGCGGAAGGGTTGAGTTCACCCTGTTGCGGCTCGGTACCGCCGATCCGCGCGGTAGGTTTCGGATGATCCTCAGACGTCGATCGAGAGGGCGGGCTCCGAGGTGGCCACCGCGGCAGGAGCGGAGAACGAGCAGGAACTGCGCTTGGCGCTGGCGATGCGCGGCGGCGCGAGCATGGCAGTGTGGATCGGCGGCGCGGTCGCCGAGATCAACCGGGTGCGCGAGGCGGTGGCGGACTCCCGGGCACCGGCGGACGGCGGTTCGACTGGTACCCATCCGTGGGCGGCGCTGGCGAAGCTATCCGGCTACGACTCCGTCGCGGTCGACGTGCTGGCCGGGGCCTCGGCCGGTGGCCTCAACGCGACGCTGCTGTCGGCGACGCTGGTCTACGGCATGCCCTTCGACCGGATGCGCGAGGTGTGGGTGCGGCTGGGTGACGTGGAGGCCATGTCCCGGCCGGTCCCGAAGTTCTGGCAGCGCCGCCCGCCGTCGCTGCTGGAGGGCGATCGCTACTTCCGCGCCGAGCTCGCCGACGTCATCACCGACAACGTGCCGGTGGCGGCGGAGCGCCCCGGCAACCAAGCCGATCTGCTGCTGACCGCCACGCTGCTGGACCCGCTGCTGGAGCAGCGCTTCGACGGCCGCTCCGGGCCGATGCTGCAGGAGCGGCGCACGGCGTCGTTCCGGTTCCACCATCGGGGGAAAGCCGGCGATCCGCTGTCGGATTTCGGCGCGGGCGACGACTTCGCGGCCACGGTGCTGCGGCTCGCCCACGCCGCCCGCTCGACGTCGTCGTTCCCGTTCGCCTTCGAGCCCGCGCAGGTGCGCTCGTCGCTCGGCGAGCCGCCGGACGGTGAGCCGAACATGGTCGGGCTGTTCTCCGAAACCGTCGCCGATCCGATGCTCCCGCCGTTCCGGGTCATCGACGGCGGCGTGCTGGACAACATCCCGGTGACGGCGGCGATCGATGCGATCACGGCCGCGCCCGCGGACCGGCCGACGCACCGGTGGCTGCTCTACCTGAACCCGGACCCCGTCGCCTCGCACGGCCAACGCCGCGAGCCCGGGCTGGCCGTGCCGGTGACCGCGGCGGCCCTGAAGGCCCGGCTGTCCCAGGAATCGTTGCTCGCCGACCTCGACGCGCTGGACGAGCACAACCGCGTAGTCGAGCGAACAGCCCTGCGTCGCAAGGCGTTGTTCGCCCCGTTGCGCGCCGCGCCGGACGACGAGCGGGCGTCGGTGCTGGCGCAGCACGTCGACGCGGTTGCGCCGGACAACGCGGTGGTGCGCGCGGAACTGGACGCCCAGGCGGTGTACCGGCTGCTCACCGAGCCCGCGGGCACCGAGGACGGCAAGCTGCTCCCGCCGGTGGTCGGCGATCCGCTCGCGGAGTGGTCGGCGCAGGCGAGGACGCAGCTCGCGCGACGCCTTTCGGCCGGGCTCGGCAGCGGTGCCACCGCGCGCGTCTTCGACGACGCGCGCGGCCTGCTCACCGCGGTCCAGGAATGCCTCGGCTGGGCGTGGGACATCGAACGCTGGGCGCCGGAAAGCCGCGAGATCGGGCGCTGTAAGTCCGTGCTGTACCGGCTGCGGAGCTTCGGCGAGGTGCTGGAGGCGCACGCCGACCGGTACTGGATCAACGGCGCGAAGCTGGAACCACTCGTCGAGACCGCCGAACTCGACGAGTGGGTGCAGCGCGTGCTGCTCCGCCGGGCCAGGCTGCAGCACCGGTTGCCGTCCCCGATCCAGCCGCTGCTGGGCGCGCTCCTGCGCGCCGTCGAGGAAGGCGAGGACTTCCAGCGGGAACTCGCGGAGTTCGCGGGCGAGCTGATGTCCATCGTCGAATCTTCGGGCGCGGACGCGGTGCCGGATGACGCCGGGGTGGACGCGGTCGCCCAGGCTCGAGCGGTGCTGCACCGGGTCGCGGACCGGCTGGCCGCCGCGGCACCGCCGCGCGAGCACGTCGACGAACCCCAGCAGATCGGCTACTCGCTGCTGGAGCGCAGCGACCGGCGACCGGCGACGTTGCGGCAGCTGGTGGTCCTCACCGCTCCGCTGGACGTCGGCCGGGTCCCGGGAACGCGGATCAACCTGCTGCGCGTGGTCAGCGACGAGCAGAGCCCGCTGCCGTTCACCGCGCTCCGGCGCGACGAAGCTGCGCCGCTGCGGATCGCGGACAAGATCCGCGGCCTGGACGTGGGCAACTTCGGCGCGTTCCTGTCCGCGAAGTGGCGGGCGAACGACTGGATGTGGGGGCGGATGGACTCCGCCGCCGCGCTGGTCCGGTTGCTCGCCGACCCGACGCGGTTGGCGCAGCGCCACGGCGGCTCGGAGGAGCTCGGCGACGCGCTGCAGGCGATCGTCTCCCGCCCGACGGTGGCGGAACTCGGGGAGCTTGGTGAGGAGCAGGCCAAGCAGTGGCGCGGGTTCCTGGCCGAGGTGTGGGCGAGGCACGCGGAGGAGGTGCGCGCCGAACTCGACGCGCTGTTCGCCAACCCGGACGACGAGCACGGGCTGACCGAGACCCGGCGGCTGCTCACCGAGCGTCTGCAGTGGACGATCGCCGCAGCGGAAGTCCCTTTCGTGGCAAGTGTTTCGCCCGGTGCCGACCCGGACGGCGGTCGCAAGCCGCCGTTGCCCGCGCCTGCGCAGCTGTCCAGCCAGGTGGAGCGCTACGACGTCGGCCGCCAGCGGTTCGCCGACCTCGGCGAGCCGCGGGCGCTGTCGATGGCGACGCGCTTCGGACTGCTCGCCTACCGCGCCGCCCGCCCCTCCGGGCGCGGCGTGCTGCCGTGGTTCGGGCGTCGGGCGATGACGCTGATCAAGCCGCTGCTGATGGCGATCTTGTACGCCTTCGCCGCCCCGCGCCGCGCGGCGCTGCTGGGCTTCCTGGCGGCGAGCGCCGTGACGTTCACCGGCATCGGGCTGGGGTCGCTGCCCGGGACGCAGATCCTTTCCGCCGAGCAGCACGAGTCGGCGTTCCAGAGCTCGTTCGTCGTATCAGCCGGTCCGTTCGCGCCAGGTGCGGCGGAAGCGCCGATGCTCGCCCCGGCCGTCGCCTGTCCGGAATCCGGTACCGGCTCGGATGTCGCGTGCGCGGACAGCTTCGGTTGGTTCGGCGGAGTGCCCGGGAACTGGCTCGTCGTGGCCGACTTCTCCGGTACATCCTTCGGCGCCGGCGCACTGCTGGCGATGCTGTTCACCGTGGTCTTCGCCGTGTGGTCGGGGTGGCGCCTGGCGCACCGCTTCGGCCGCGGCTTGGCGCGCTGGCTGCCCTCGGCGTTCATCGCGGTGGCGCTGCTGGTGGCCGAGTTCTGGCTGTTCACCACCGGATTCCGGCTCGGCCCCCTCGGGCTGGCGCTGGTCGCAGCGCTGCTGACCTGGCCCGCAGCGGTGGCCTACCGCAGCGCCGCGCGCGTCGGTGCATCGGTGCTGACGCTGCTGGTGTTCGTCGGCGTCCTGTGGCTGTGCGAGCCGAACGCCTTCAGTGGCGGGGGCTGGATCGTCCTGGCGACGGGCTTCACTGCCTACGCCCACATGGTCTTGGTAGGCACCGTCGACGTCCTCGCGCCGAGGCCCAGGCGACGTGCCGATTTCGCGCCGAAGGCGCCGCCACGGACGATTACGCCCAAAGCGGAGCTTTCCGATCTCGCCTGAGTGCCTGTTTCCGGGCTCCGTTGCCGCAGGACGCGAAAACGGGCTCTAGGTGTTCAAGATCAATGTGTGAGGCGGTTGGCACGCTGCTCGTCGTTGTCGGCGACAGCCTTGGTGTCGACGAGAAGCAGACCCGCGACCCGTTGCGGCGCGGCCCGCAGCACCGCCATCGCGACGGAGCCGCCCATCGAGCATCCGCCCAGGACGGCCTGCGGCAGCCTCCGACCGGTCCAGCAGCGGCCGGGCGCCGTCGTGGACGCTCGCGGCCGGACTTTCCGCTACCGACCCCACGGCGGCGCCGCGGCGAAGGTCGCCACCTGGCCGTGAGTGATTTTGGGTGCCATAGCACCGGAAAACGCTCACGGGCGTTGGGCTGGGCGGATCCGCGAAAAGCCGCCGGTCCGCTGCGCGGCGCTGACGTTCGCAGTCGTCCGCCGGGAAGCGGCCGAGTGACTTCCCGGACTTCGGATGCGCGCGATCGCGCGGACGGACATGATCTCCGGGCGAACCCACGGGGTAGCCTGATGGGGCAGGGGACAATATGCCGGAATCGGGCTCGCCCGCCTCCCCACGGTCCCCGCCATGACAGCAATCAACGGAGGTGTCAGCGGTGTCCAATCCGTTCACCGGCTCCGGCCGGCAGGCGCCGGGTACACCCAACCTGCCCACCCCGCCGAGCGGCTGGCCGATCGGCTCCTACGGCACCTACGAAGAGGCGCAGCGCGCGGTCGACCACCTGGCGGACAGCGACTTCCCGGTCCAGGAGGTGACCATCGTCGGCGTCGACCTGATGCTCGTCGAACGGGTGACCGGACGGCTCACCTGGAGCAGGGTGCTAGGTGGCGGCGCGGCGTCCGGGGCCTGGTTCGGCCTGTTCGTGGGCCTGATCCTGGGGCTGTTCACTCCGCAGGGCAACTGGTTCGGCCCGGTGCTGGTGGGCCTGGGCGCTGGCATCGTGTTCGGCCTGGTCTTCGCGGCGGTCGGCTACGCCTCCACCCGCGGTCGCCGGGACTTCTCCTCGGCCAGCCAGCTGGTCGCGGGCCGCTACGACGTGCTGGCCCAACCCCGCCACGCCGAACAGGGCAGGGACCTGCTCGCCAAACTAGCCATGCGCCCGCCGCCGGCGCAGTGAGCCGACGACCGAGATGCGGACCCGGGAACCAGCAGGAGCCCGGGTCCGCTTCGCGTTTCCCGGAATTCGCGCTGCCGGAATTCGCGCTGCCGGAATTCGCGCTGCCGGGGTCCGCGCGTCGGAAGGACGCGTCGACCAGTCGGAAGGACGCGTCGACCAGGCGATATGCGGCGATCGGCGCAGCGCGGTGGGGCCTTCGGCGGAGCTCGCGGACGTCCGGTTTGACCCACATTCACGTGTTTGCAACAAGGGGCGCACCGGCCTTGCCTTGACTGATCAAGAGGCCTAGCTTTCCACCACCGGCTCACCGCCGGTGGTGGCAGGCGACGAAGCGTGGGCACCCCAATGCTTGGTCGTGGCTGTGACCAGCAATTGGGAGGACCGACCGTGAGAGTTCGCCGCACTCGTAGAGCGGCAGTGCTGGGCGCGTCGCTGATGTGCGCGTCCGTGCTGACCGCCTGCGCACCGGCCTCCGGCGCGAACACCGTGAACCTCTACAGCGCGCCCGAGGAGAATCTGCAGCAGAACGTGGACCGCTGCAACGCCCAGGCAGGTGGGCAATACCAGATCGTCTACCACAAGCTGCCCCGCGACGCCGACGGCCAGCGGGAGCAGATGGTGCGCAGACTGGCCGCCGGGGACACCGGCATGGACATCCTCTACCTGGACGTCACCTGGACGGGCGAGTTCGCCGAGGCGAACTGGATCCGGGAGTGGACGGGGGAGAACAAGGCCGAGGCGGAGCGGGGCACCCTGCAGGGGCCGCTCGAAACGGCCACCTGGCAGGGCAAGCTCTACGCCGCGCCGAAGAACACCAACGTGCAGCTGCTGTGGTACCGCAAGGACCTGGTGCCCGAGCCGCCGAAGACCTGGGCCGAGATGATCTCGACCGCCCAGCGGCTCAAGCAGGAAGGCAAGCCGCACTGGATCTCGTTCACCGGCGCGCAGTACGAGGGCCTGTACGTGCACTTCAACACGCTCGTGCAGTCGGCGGGCGGGCAGCTCATCTCCGATGACGGCAAGCGCGCGGTGGTCGACGCCAGCGCGGTGCGGGCGCTGCAGGCGTTGCGTGACCTCGGCACGGCGGGCGTCACCAGCGCGTCGATGAACAACGCCAAGGAGGACGACGCCCGGCAGGAGTTCGAGACCGGGCAGTCCGCGTTCGAGCTGAACTGGCCGTTCGTCTACCCGTCGATGCAGGAGAAGAAGCCCGACCTCGCCCGCAACGTCGGCTGGGCGCGGTTGCCCGGCCTGCTGCCGGGGGTGCCGAGCAAGTCCACCATCGGCGGCGCCAACTACGCGATCAGCAGTTATTCGACCAAGCCGGACCTGGCCTTCGACGCGGCCAAATGCCTGCGCAGCCCGGAGAACCAGAAGTTCTCCGCCATCAAGGACGGCGTGCCGCCCACGATCGAGTCCGTCTACTCGGATCCCGAGGTCGCCGCCGAGTACCCGATGCGGGACACCATCCTGGAAGCGCTCAAGGACCCGGGCGTGCGATCGGTGACGCCGGCCGCGCAAAACGTCTCCACGGTGCTGTCCAACATGCTGTCCCCGATCGCGGAGATCGACCCGCAGACAACTGCGGATCGGATGCGCACCGAGGTGCAGAACGCCTTGGACTCCAAGGGAGTGATGCCGTGATGGTGCAGACGAGCCAAGCGGAACCGGTAGCGGTGTCCGACGGCAAGGGGGCGATCAGCGAGGGCAAGAAGGCCGAACGCAAGCTCGGCTGGCTGCTGTGCGCCCCGGCCGCGCTGGTGATGATCGCCGTCACCGGCTGGCCGATCCTCTACGCGCTGTGGCTGTCGTTCCAGCGTTTCGACCTGAAGTACCCGGACCAGCGCGAGTTCGTCGGGCTGGACAACTACCTCACCGTCCTGGGCAACGGCTACTGGTGGAGCGCGTTCTGGGTGACGGTGCTGGTCACCGTGGTCTCCGTGGCGATCGAGTTCGCACTCGGCATGGGGCTGGCGCTGATCATGCACCGGGCGCTGGTCGGCCGCGGCCTCGTGCGCACCGTCAGCCTGATCCCGTACGGCATCGTCACCGTCGTCGCGGCTTTCAGCTGGCGCTACGCCTGGACGCCGGACACCGGCTACCTGGCCAACGCGATCACCCCGGACGGCGCGCCGCTGACCGAGCACGCCAGCGCGCTGGCCATCGTGATCGTGGCCGAGATCTGGAAGACGACGCCGTTCATGGCGCTGCTGCTGATGGCGGGCCTGGCGCTGGTGCCCGACGACCTGCTCAAGGCGGCGGCGATGGACGGCGCCGGACCGTGGCAGCGGTTCGTGAAGGTGATGCTGCCGATGATGAAGCCGGCCATCCTCGTCGCGCTGCTGTTCCGCACCCTCGACGCGTTCCGCGTCTTCGACAACATCGTGGTGCTCACCTCCGGCGCGCAGGACACCTCGTCGGTGTCCGTGCTCGCCTACAACAACCTGATCAAGGGGCTGAACCTCGGCATCGGCTCGACCATGTCGGTGCTGATCTTCATCGCGGTCGCGCTCATCGCGTGGATTTTCGTCAAGCTCTTCGGCGCGGCCGCACCCGGTAGCGATGACAAGGGGAGGCGCTGATGGCCGGCGTCGGCGGGGCGGAGACCCCCGCGCGGAAGACCAAGTGGGCGCTGCTCAACATCATCGTGATGGTGTACGCGCTGGTGCCCGTGCTGTGGATCCTGTCGCTGTCGTTCAAGAGCCCGGCGACGCTCTCGGACGGCAACCTGATCCCGCGCGAATGGACCCTGGAGAACTACGCGGCGATCTTCCGCACCACCGAGTTCACCCGCGCGCTGCTGAACTCGATCGGCATCGCGCTGATCGCCACCGCGATCGCCGTGGTACTGGGCACCATGGCCGCCTACGCGATCGCCCGGTTGGACTTCCCCGGCAAGCGGCTGCTGGTCGGCGCATCGCTGCTGATCGCCATGTTCCCGCAGGTGTCGCTGGTGTCCCCGCTGTTCGAGATCGAGCGGACACTGGGCCTGTTCGACACCTGGCCCGGGCTGATCCTGCCGTACATCACCTTCTCGCTGCCGCTGGCGATCTACACGCTGTCGGCGTTCTTCCGGGAGATCCCGTGGGAACTGGAGAAGGCGGCCAAGATGGACGGCGCCACGCCCGGGCAGGCCTTCGCGAAGGTGATCGCGCCGCTGGCCGCGCCGGGCGTGTTCACCACCGCCATCCTGGTGTTCATCTTCTGCTGGAACGACTTCCTCTTCGCGATATCGCTGACCTCGACGGAGAACTCCCGCACCGTGCCGGTGGCGCTGCAGTTCTTCACCGGCGATTCGCAGTTCGAGGATCCGACGGGATCGATCTCCGCGGCCGCAGTGTTGATCACCATTCCGATCATCCTGTTCGTGCTGTTCTTCCAGCGACGCATCGTGTCCGGGCTGACCTCCGGCGCAGTGAAGGGGTAACCGAAGTGGCCGAGATCGTGCTGGACAAGGTGACCAAGCGATACCCGGACGGGGCGCTGGCGGTCAACGAGGTGAACCTGGAGATCGCGGACGGCGAGTTCGTGATCCTGGTCGGCCCTTCCGGCTGCGGGAAGTCCACCACGCTGAACATGATCGCGGGGCTGGAGGACATCAGCGGCGGCGAGCTGCGCATCGGCGGGGAGCGGATGAACGAGCGCGCGCCCAAGGACCGCGACATCGCGATGGTGTTCCAGTCCTACGCGCTGTACCCGCATATGACGGTGTTCGAGAACGTGGCTTTCCCGCTGCGGCTGGCCAAGGTCGATCCGGCGGCGGTGAAGTCGAAGGTCGAGGAGGCGGCGAAGATCCTCGACCTCTCGCAGCACCTGGACCGCAAGCCCGCCAACCTCTCCGGCGGCCAGCGGCAGCGGGTGGCGATGGGGCGGGCGATCGTCCGCAGTCCCAAGGCGTTCCTGATGGACGAGCCGCTGTCCAATTTGGACGCAAAACTGCGGGTGCAGATGCGGACCTCGGTGTCGAAGCTGCAGAAGCGGCTGGGCACCACGACGGTCTACGTCACGCACGACCAGACCGAGGCGATGACCCTCGGCGACCGCGTGGTGGTCCTGCGCGGCGGGGTGGTACAGCAGGTCGGCGCCCCGCAGCACCTCTACGAGCACCCGGCGAACCTGTTCGTCGCGGGCTTCATCGGTTCGCCGGCGATGAACTTCGTCCCGGTCGAGCTCGCCGACGGCGCCCTGCGCAGCGCGCTGGGCGACGTGCCGCTGGGCGACCGGATCCGCACCGCGCTGGAGTCTGCGGATGCACCGCGCGAACTGGTGCTCGGCATCCGCCCGGAGCACTTCGAGGACGCGGCGCTGCTCGACGACACCGCCCGCGCGGCGGGCGCGACGTTCACCGGCGAGGTTGACGTGGTGGAGGAGATGGGCTCGGACAAGTACGTGTACTTCACCCTCCACGGTGGACGGGCGAGCACGGCGGAACTCGACGAGCTCGCGGCCGACAGCGGCAGCGCGGAGGTCCCGACCGACGAGGGCCAGGTCGTCACCCGCCTCTCGGTCGAATCGGCGGCCCGCGAGAACCAGTCCCTCACGGTCTGGTTCGACCCGGACAAGATCCACCTCTTCGACCCCACCACCGGCCGAACCCTCACCTGACCGACCGATCGAGCCGAGGTGAAGGGGATCAGGGGCGGCCGAGCTCCTGGGTCCAGTAGTGGCGGTAGTGGCTGTACGGGGTGGCCGCGTGCCCGACGCCGAGGTCGGTGAAGGCGCAGTCGAGGATGTTGTCCCGGTGCGGCTCCGCTGCCATCCACTGACGGAACGTTTCGTCGGCGGTTTCGCCGCCCGCAGCGATGTTCTCGCCGACGTAGTCGCTCGGGAATCCCGCAGACCGGGCGCGCTCCGCGGGGGTGCGACCATCGCTTCCGCTGTGCTCGAAGAAGTCTTGGTGCGCCATGTCCGCGCTGTGCCCGGCGGCCGCCTCGCTCAGGTCACGGTTGAGGCGCAACGCCGGGCATCCCGCGCGGGCGCGTTCGGCATTGGTCAGTTCGAGTATCCGCTGCTCCGGCGAAGGCTTCTGGGCCGCCAGGAGCGGCGACCCAGCGCAGAGCAGCGCCAGCGGGACGGCCATCCCGCACAACATCATCCGTTCGGCAAGCGACATCTGTGATCACTTCCCAGCATCGTGACGATTGGCTGGGGAGTTTGTAACGGCGTCGCGGCGGCGACACACGGCGGCGTCGCCGGAACCGGTTACCGGCCAGGCGTACCGGATTCAGCCGAAGTGGACGGTTCGGAAACGGCGGCGTTCCGAGTCAGATCTGGTTCGCGATGAGCACGAACAGGGTGACGATCCACCCCATGATCAGCGCGACGAGCAGGGCGTGCTTGTTGGCGGCCAAGCGAGTCATGGCGGTGCCTCCCAACGTGAAAGAAACGAAGATCTAAGAGAGATTCGCTTTCACGACGTGGCCCGCGGTGCTTCCCGGCAGGCGTCAGCGCGCGACGGCGCGCGGCGCGGCGGGAACCGCGTCCCACATCGCGCCGGGTTTTCGCTGCACCCACGCAGTGTGCCGGAACAACTGCTCGGCGATCTCCCGGCGCGTCACGGGACTTTGCCGCGGGAAGGCCGGACCGGTGAGGAGCCGATGCCGGATCCGCCCCTGGTGCTGCGGAAGACGGTGCATGACAACCTCCTCACACGCTCGCGCCGCCCGAAGGGAAAGGGCGGTGGTCGATGACAAGTGGAATGGCGCCCGGCTGACGGCCGGGTGCGAAGCAACCCCGGACGGCATATCGCCGACTGCGCGGGAATCGTTACAGCGCGCGATCACAGCCATTTGTTCCGCCGGAAGATCTTGAACAGGACGATGCAGGCACCGAGCATCACCATGAGGGCCAGGGGATACCCGAATGTCCAATCCAACTCGGGCATGTGCTTGAAGTTCATGCCGTAGATCCCGGCGATCATGGTCGGCGTCGAGACGATCGCGACCCACGCCGAGATCTTTCGCATGTCGGTGTTCTGCTGGAGCGTGATCTTGGCCAGCGTGGCGTCCACCAGCGTGGTCAGCAGCTCGTCGAAGGAACCGACCATTTCGGCGACCTTTGCCAGGTGGTCCTCGACGTTGCGGAAGTAGGACCGAACCTCGTCGGCCACCATCGGCGTGTAGCCCTCCGCGAGCCGCTGCATCGGCTTGTGCAGCGGCAGCACCGCCCGCCGCAGCTCCATGACCTCGCGCTTCATCAGGTAGATCTGCTCGGCGTCGATCTTGGTGCGCGGCTCGAAGACCTCGGCCTCGATCTCGTCGATGTCGTCCTGGATGGCCTCGGTGACCTCCAGGTAGGTGTCCACCACGTGGTCGGCGACGCCGTGCAGCACCGCCGACGGTCCCAGCGCGAGCTGCTCCGGGTCGGTCTCCAGCTGGCTGCGCACATCTCCCAGTCCCGCGTGCTTCCCGTGCCGCACCGTGATGACGAAGTCGCGCCCGAGGAACACCATCAGCTCGCCGGTGTCGACGATCTCGCTGGTCGCCGACCGCGTCTCGGTATCGGTGTAGCGGACCGTCTTCAGCACCATGAACAGCGTGTTGTCGTAGCGCTCCAGCTTCGGGCGCTGGTGCGCGTGCACGGCGTCCTCGACGGCCAGCTCGTGCAGACCGAAGGTGTCGGCGATGCCGTTGATCTGCTCCTCGGTGGGTTCGTGCAGCCCGATCCAGACGAAGCCGGAGCCGCGCCGCCGCACCTCTTCGATGGCGTCGACGTGGTTCCACGAGCCTTCGACGCGGTGCCCGTCGACGTAGATGGCGCAGTCGACGACGTACGTTGAAACCGGTGCCGGGGTGTGGCTGACCGATCGCGGCCCGCGACCGTTCCGGTTGCGCAGGCCGAGCGAGGGCAGGTTGGGCACGGCGACCTCCAAGGTCCTGGGCGCAGCACCCCGGGGGTGGAAGATCCGGGTGAACGCCGCGCGGATGGCGTGCTGAGCGGACTTTGCTCGCTGCTCGCGCATCCCGGCCGGGCCTGGCGGACGGTGCCTAGCGGCTGGCCCTTCCGGCGGGGATGCGGGTGGTACTGCACGGAAGCGCGCTATCGGCACTGCTGTCCACGATCCCTCACCTCCCGAAGGTCATCCACCGATGTGGTGGTCCTTGAGTCAGCCAACCCGAAACGATACTCCGTCCGAGTGGATCGTTGGCAACGGCTCGCATTCGACGTCACAACCCGACGGAACATGCTGCATGAAATGGGCGAATTGGGCGGATTGGCCGAATCGAGTCGGGATTCGCGTTCGGCTCGGACCGGGCATCCGAACGGGGCCCGGTCCGAGCCGTCGACCGGGTCTTGACGGATTGTCCCGAGCGCTTTTTTCGCCGTCACTCGTTGCGGGGTAAACTACCCCAGGAGCGCAAGGTCTCCGCCAAGCCTTCGGTTAGCGCGCCATTTCGCTCAAGTGTGGCGAAAGTCGCATGATCGGCCCAGATTGCGTCCGCGGCGTCGTCACCAGCGGAAAGATTCTGTTCAGTACTCCGACAGGAGTAATCCAGGATCTCGTAGGTACCGAGCGGTGCGGGGCGGAAGAGGCGGCCGACGAGGGCGCCGACGGTGACGGAGAGTCCCGTTTCTTCGCGCACTTCGCGTTGTACCGCCGAATGGTCGGTCTCGCCGGGCTCGACCCGGCCACCCGGTAGGGACCACTTCCCCTTTCCGGGTTCATGTGCGCGTTTGACCAGTAGCAACCGGCCACTGGGGTCGTGAATTATCGCGCCGACGCAGCGGATCACGGGATTCTCCGATACGATCATCGACACGGAGGGTAGTTGATCCGGGGCTGCCCGGAAACGACTGACCCAAGTGCGGTACAAAGCTGCCGTAAAGCGGCGGAGTGCGGTACAACGGATCAGCAGGCGCCTGCGCTACTCAAGGGCATTTGGACGGGGTGCGTCACAGTGAACATGAAGAAAATCCTCACGTGGGCCGGGGTTGCGTTCCTCCTGTTCTTCCTGTTTTCCGCGCCAGTGGAAGCCAGCGGTGTCATCAATGGCATCCTGGAGAGTCTGCGGGGAGCAGCCGAGGCCGTCATCACCTTCATGCAGAACCTCTTCCAGTAAAGCGCGAGCCGCGGGAGGCGGGTGCCTTGTTTGCTCCGAGGGATCCCGATGAGTACTTGCTGGACACCGAACGCCGGGTGATCCGCGTTCGGCGGCACTGGGCGACCCTGGTGTGGGACCTCTTCGAGGCGACCGGCTTGCTCGTGGGTCTGGTGATGGTGTCCTACCTGGTGCCCGAGGGCGCCGGTGGGCTGGTCCAGAACATCCTCTGGTACGCGGGGCTGATCATCCTGATCCGCTTCGCCTACCAGGTCCTGGACTGGTACGTGGAACGCGTCGTCGTGACCGACAAGCGGTTCCTGATCACCTCCGGCATCTTCACCACCAACGTGGCGATGATGCCGATTACCAAGGTCACGGACCTGACGTTCGCCCGCACGATGATGGGCCGCATCTTCGGGTACGGCACGCTCGTGGTCGAGTCGGCTGGACAGATCCAGGCGCTCAACCGCATCGAGTACGTGCCGAACCCGACCGAGGTCGAGGACGCGATCTCGGCGCTCGTCTTCGGGGACAAGAAGGGGCAGCAGCAGGACCGCTTCTCGATGCTCAAGGCGCGGCGTGCCGCGGTGGGCAAGAGGAAGGCCGCCAAGCTCTGACCGGGCTGGTCGGCCCGGGTGTGCAGGCGTACCCGGGCAGACCGGTCGGGTGTTGCTTCGGCCCGGTTCCGGACCATCGGTCACACTGGTGGGTGTGCGAATCGACCTGCACACGCATTCCACCGAGTCCGACGGGACTGACACACCGGCCGAGCTGGTGGCGACCGCGGTCGCGGCCGGCCTGGACGCGATAGCGATCACGGATCACGACACCACCGCTGGATGGGCGGCGGCCGAGCGGGCCGTGCACGATCTCGCGGAGCCTGGTCGGTTCCGGCTGGTGCCGGGCGCGGAGCTGTCCTGCGCGTGCCCGGACGGCAACGGCCGGAACATCACCGTGCACCTGCTGGCGTACCTCTTCGACCCCAACTCCGCCGCCCTCGCGCAGGAGCAGTCACGGCTGCGCGCGGAGCGGCGGGAGCGGCTCTACGAGATGGCGCGACACATGGCCGCGGACGGGTTCCCGGTCGACCCGGACCAGATCATGGCGGGACTGCCGCCGGATTCGCCCGGCGGTCGTCCGCACCTGGCCCGCGCGCTCGTCAACGCCGGCACGGTGGTCAGCGTCGACGAGGCGTTCGCCAGGTACCTCGGTGGCAGCGGTCGCTACTACCTGCCGCGCACCGACACTCCCGTCCGCCGTGCGATCGAAATGATCACCGAGGCCGGCGGTGCGACCGTGCTGGCGCACCCCTTCGCGACCGCGCGCGGCCCGGTGGTCACCGCCGACGACGTCGCCGAGCTCACCGGGCACGGGCTGGCCGGGATCGAGATCGACCACCCCGACCACGACCCGGCGACACGGGTGCGGTTGCGCGGGCTAGCCGCGGAACTGGACCTGATCCCCACCGGCAGCAGCGACTACCACGGCACCAACAAGACGATCCGGATCGGCCAGGAAACCACCCCTCCCGATTCGCTGGATCGCCTGATGGCGCGGTGCAGCGGCAGCAAGGTCATCGGCTGACGGGGCGGATCATCTTGGCAACGGGAAAACTGCGTACTGTAGGGGCGTGCAGGGGCAGCTCGGTCTAGAAGGTATTCCCAGCAAGCTGGTGAGGGTCACGCCGGCCAGACTCGCCACCTGGGCGCAGTGCCCCCGGAAGTACCGCATGACGTACCTGGACCGGCCGGCACCGACGCGCGGTGGTGCCTGGGCGAACGCCACCTTGGGCGCCGTGGTGCACAACGCGCTGCGCGCGTACTTCGAGTTGCGAGCCGGTCAGCGCACCCCGGAACGCGCTGCCGCGTTGGTGCGGGAGTACTGGAAGGCCGACGGTTTCGCGAGTCCGGAGCAGGCCGGTGACTACCGGCGCCGGGCGCAGGAGTGGGTGGGCTCTTACGTCGAGCAGTTGGCGCCCGGCGTCGTGCCGCTCGCCGTCGAGCGGTGGGTGTCGGCGCCGATGGGATCGATCATCGCCGAAGGGCGGGTGGACCGGATCGACGAACGGCACGGCGAACTCATCGTCGTCGACTACAAGACCGGGCGGCACGGACTGCGCGTGGACGATGCGCGGCAGTCCCTGGCGCTCGGGCTGTACGCGTTGGCAGTGCGCAAGCACCTGCGTCGGCCGTGTCGTCGGGTCGAGCTGCACCACCTGCCGACCGGGACGGTCGCGGGCTGGGACCACACCGCGGAATCGCTTGCGGAGCTGCAGGATCGCGCCGAGCAGCTCGCCGGGGACCTCCAGGCCGCGACGGACGCGTTCGATCTCGGGGCCGACCCGCAGGCGACGTTCCCGACGAGGACCGGGCGGCACTGCTCGTGGTGCGACTTCCGGGCTCACTGCGAAGAAGGCCGGCAGGCCGCGCCGAGCCTGCCGCCTTGGGCCTTGCTGGGAGAGTGACGACATGCGACCGGAGGACACGCCGATGCGCACGCCCGCTTCGCAACGAGCGCGGCCACCCCGCACGCGGCGGCTGCCGGCAGCGGGTGATCTTCCGCGGCAGCGGAGCCGCCGTCACGCGCTGAGCCGGCCGAAGCCGGCCAGCCAGGCCGGATCCGCTTTCCGGGGCCTCACCGGCGCTTTGGCGGTCGGCTTGCTGCTGCTCGCGCTCGGGCTGGTGGCCGTGCAGTTCTGGGCGACGGGCCAGGGGCAGCAAGGCCCCGGGCTGGCGGCGGTGATCGCTCAGCTGGTGGCGTCGCTGGTGGCCCTGGCACTACAGTCGGTCGCGGACCGCCGCCGCGACGCGCGGGGAGGCCTGGCGGCCTTGGGTGCGTTCGTGGTCGTGATCGGCTCGCTGTGGTTCTGGTGGTGGGCCTGATCCACGAGTTCTCGGCTGGAACCGGGAATTCGCATCGAGACCTGCTGGCCCCGGGGTTTCAGCGGAGGGCGACCAGGGTGTCGCCGCGTTGCTCCAGGAGCATCGGGCCGACCGTCGCGAGCTGGATCGGGCCGGTGTAGCCGCCGCGGTCCACCGGGATCACCCGCTCGGGGCTCCCGGTGACGGCATCCAGGACCGCGAGGCCCCCCGGCACCGGCACCAGCAGCTTCCCGTCGAAACCGACGCCCGGGCCGAGCGTGTCCGGTGCGGTCCACAGTGGAGTGAGGGTGCCCGGGTCCAGCGCGATCGTGTCGACGCCGGTGTGCCAGTAGGTGCGGCGGCCCTTCGCGGTCGACTCGACCTGCACGTTCGCTCGGAGGTCGGGGGTGCCGACGCGCACCGGGAAGGTGGTCACCACCGAGCCGTTGTTGTTGTAGACCACGACCTGTGAGCGGTCTCGGAGAACCACGGCGACGTGCTTGTCGTTGACCGCGACGATCCCGGCGGACGTGCTGCCGAGGATCACGCTGAAGACCTCCTCGGGCTTCTCGTCGTCCTCGGGGTGGGTCTTCAGGACGGTGATCCGGCCCTGCTCGCCAGGGCAGGACTCGACGGCCCCGATTCGCTCGTCGCCGACCCCGATCGAGGAGTAGGTGCATTCCGGGCGGGTCAGGTTGTTGCCCGGGTTCTTCACCGCGGGCGGCATGCCGAACTGCTGGGTGCGCACCAGGTCCGAGCGCCAGGACTCGAAGGAGCGCCCTCCGGTGGCCGTCACGTAGGTGCCGTCGGCGAGCAGCTGCGTGCCGAACTCGGCGTCCGAATTGCGCTGCGGCCCGCGGACTCCGGTCGGCCCGCGCAGCGAGGTGACCTCGCTGCAGTTCTCCGGCTTGCGGAAGACCGCGATCGCGCGGCCCCACTCGGCGCCGACCGTGCACAGCGGAATGTCGCGGGCGTAGCGCCAGGCGACCTGGCCGGTCAGCGGGTCGTGGCCGAGCACCTCGTTGCCGGATCCGGTGACCACGGCGGGCCCGGCGACCACCGGGATCGGTGTGGCGGGGCTGGTAGCGCGCCAAGCCTCGGTCAGCGTCGGCGGAACCCCGGGGGCCGCGGGAGGTTCCGGGATCGGCTGGGCAGCCGTTTCGGAAACGGTGGCGCGCGCATCGCTGTTGAACCAGAGCACGGCACTTCCGGTGAGCACGGCCACGGCGATCAACGCCACCACGGCGAGGTCGGTTCTCGTGCGCCGCTCCGGCCGGACCAAAAGCACTCCTCGATCGCCTGGCTGTTACTGCGCCGAGCCTAGAGGCTGTTCCCAAACTCGTCTTGCGTGGCGGTGCGGGTGGCGGAAGCTCAGACGTCGCTGGTTCCGCGCCGCTTCGAGGGCTTCCGCTCAAAGCTCGACCCGCGAGCCGTCGGAGCGCTTCGCGCCTCATCCGGCTCACGGGTCTCGATTCGCGCTACGCGGCGCCGCCCTCGGTGTTTCCACTGCGCGCGGCGTTGCCGGCTTCTCCGGTCGGCTCGCCCGGGCGGCGCCTGCGGCGCCTGCGGCGGGGGCGTTCGCCGGCGTCGGCTTCGCCTCCTGGGGCGGGCGCTTCCGCCGGCTGCGGGTCGGCACCGCTGCGGGTGCGGCGTCGCTGCCGCCGCCGGGCGGGCCGGGTTTCGGCGTCGCTGTCCTGGCGGGCACCCGTTTCGGCGTCGCCGGTGCGCTGGTCCGCTCCGCCGCGGGTGCGGCGCCGGGTGCGGCGGGGCCGCTTGGCTTCGCCCTGCGTTTCGGGTTCGGCGTCCAGGCCCGCGCGGGTGCGCTTGGCCAGCGGCAGTCGGCCGGTGACGTCCGCCGGGATGTCGAGGTCGCTGAACAGGTGCGGCGAGGTCGAGTAGGTCTCGACGGGCTCGGGCTTGTCGAGGCCGAGCGTGTCGCTGATCAGCTTCCAGCGGGGCTCGTCGTCCCAGTCGACCAGCGTGATCGCGACGCCTTCGCGCCCGGCGCGGCCGGTGCGGCCGATGCGGTGCACGTAGGTCTTCTCGTCGTCCGGGCACTGCAGGTTGATCACGTGGGTCACGCCGGCGACGTCGATGCCGCGGGCCGCGACGTCGGTGGCCACCAGGATGTCGACCTTGCCGGAGCGGAACGCGCGCAGTGCCTTCTCGCGCGCGCCCTGCCCGAGGTCGCCGTGCACCGCGCCGGCAGCGAAGCCGCGCTCGGTGAGTTCGTCGGCGAGCTTTTGGGCGGTCCGCTTGGTCCGGCTGAAGATCATCGCCAGGCCGCGATCGGTGGCCTGCAGGGCCTTCGCGATCAGCTCGGTCTTGTCCATGGCGTGCGCCCGGTAGATGAACTGCCGGGTGCGCTCGTGCACCGCGCTCTCGTCGGCCTGCTCGGCCCGGATGTGCGTGGGCTGCGTCATGAACGTGCGGGCCAGGGTCAGGATCGGGCCCGGCATGGTGGCCGAGAACAGCATCGTCTGCCGCTGATCGGGGACCATGCGCAGGATGCGCTCGATGTCCGGCAGGAACCCGAGGTCGAGCATCTCGTCGGCCTCGTCGAGCACCAGTCCGCGGACCTTGCCGAGCACCAGGTGGCGCTGTTCGGCCAGGTCGAGCAGGCGGCCCGGGGTGCCAACGACCACGTCGACGCCGTCGCGCAGCGCGGAGATCTGCTCCTCGTAGGGGCGGCCGCCGTAGACGGCGACGGTGCGCACGCCCAGGTGCTTGCCAGCGTCGGTGAGGTCGCGGGTGACCTGCAGGCAAAGCTCGCGGGTCGGCACCACGATGAGCGCCTGCGGGGTGCCGTCGCCGGGCAGCTGCAGGCGGTGCAGCAGCGGGACGCCGAAGCCCAGGGTCTTGCCGGTGCCCGTGCGAGCCTGGCCGATCAGGTCTTCGCCCTGCATCGCCAGCGGCAGGGTCAGCTCCTGGATGGCGAAGGTTCGCTCGATGCCGGCTTCGCGCAGCGCGCGGACGATGTCCGGGTGCACGTCCAGCTCGGCGAAGGTCGGGGCGTCAGGGTCGCCGGCGGTCCCGGCCTTCAGGGGTGCGGCATCTCCGGTTTCGGGAGCCCCGGACTCGCGGTGCTCGAGGTCCGTGATGTCGGGGCTGCCGCCCCCGCTGTGATCTTCGAGGCCGTCGGGGGCCTGGCTGTTGGTGAACGTCAGAATGATCGCCTCTCTCGGTACCTGCGCGCACGCGTCCCGGTCCGGGCCGATCCGTGGCGACGTCCTCCCGGCACGGCGGCTCGCTGGTCGCGGCCGCTCTTCGTGCTCGTGGTCACCGACGTGATGGTGCGCGCCCCTGTTCGCTCAGCGGTTGATCCGCTGTTGGTTCGTTTCTCTCGGCGTCGCATGCGCGCCAAAGCCGACGAGCGGATCGCTCGGGCCGCGTTCGCGCCGGCAGTGGTCCGGGGGCCGTCCCGCTCGGGCGAGAGTCGCCCAGATCGTGACGTTCGGGGAGCCAGCCCCACGGTGTACGACCAGATCGTCGACCGCGCCGCCGGACGCCGAAGCTCCTCCGAGACCCGAGGATACCTGTTCGCCGGCCGTTCTCGCCGTGGTGCGTATTACTCGGGCGTGCCGCCGGTTAGGCTCGCAGCCATGAATGAGGCTGACCAGCGCGCCACGTTGCACGGTGAAAGTGACGAGCGTTACGAGGAAGGCGTCGTGGATCTGCTCGCGGCGCTGGCCTACGGAGAGCTGTCGGCCTTCGACCGCCTTGCCGAGGACGCGCGCACCGCGCCCACGCTGACCGGCCGCGCGGCGCTGGCCAGCATGGCCGCCGCGGAGATCGGCCACTACCGGCTGCTCGAAGAGCACCTGGCCGGGCGCGGCGTCGCGATCGACGAGGTGATGCAGCCGTTCGCGGCGCCGTTCGAGGCGTTCAACGAGTCGACCGCACCGCATTCGTGGTTGGAATCACTGGTCAAGGCCTACGTCGGGGACGGCTTGGCGGCCGATTTCTACCGGGAGGTCGCGGAGTGGCTGGACCCGACCTCGCGGGGGCTGGTGCTGACGGTGCTCGCCGACACCGGTCACTCGGCGTTCGCCGAGCGCGAGGTTCAGGCGGCCTGCGAGGAGGACCGCAAGCTGCGGGACAAGCTGACCCTGTGGGGGCGGCGGCTGCTGGGCGAGGCCATGACGCAGGCGCAGCGGGTGGTCGCGGAGCGCGACGCGCTGGCTGAGCTGATCATCAAGGGATCCGGGGACCTCACGGGCATAGCGGCGATGTTCCGGCGGTTGCAGAACAACCACACCAAGCGGATGGCTCGGCTCGGCCTGGGCTGACGAACCCCACTTCCAGGCTCGCCTTGCGTGGCGTGCGGGTGACGGAACTGCGGACGCCGTCTGTTCTCCGGGATCCCCGGGACCAGTACGCGGCTTCGGGGCTGTCCTCGCCAGACGCCGCCAGCGGAATATCTGCTCGCCGGGCTTCGTTGCCCGATCGCGATGGGACCTGGGATAGCCTTGCCGCATCCCATTGGATACGAGTGCTCAACGGAGGTTCGGCGTGGAGGTCAAGATCGGCGTCGTGGACAGCCCGCGCGAGCTGACGGTCGCCAGCGGACAGTCCCAGGAAGAGATCGAGTCGCTGGTCGCCGACGCGCTGAAGAACGCTGACGGCGTGCTGGCGCTGACCGATGAGAAGGGGCGTCGCATCATCGTCCCGTCTACCAAGGTCGCCTACGTCGAGATCGGCCCGGCGGCGCTGCCGCGCGTCGGCTTCGGCGTCAGCTGACCTGGTTCTTTCCGCGTGCGGGTTCCTCGGCCGAGGGTGCCCGCACGCTTCACCTGACCGGCGGTGGAGGGCATCTTCGGGCGGCGTAGTCGCTCGAAGATGCCCTTCGCCGTTCAGTCCAGTTCGGTCGGGATCCGGCCGCGCGACGGTTACCAGACGGCCTCGCAGAACTCGTCAACCCGCGCCCTCCGCTGACCCGCGTGTCGGGCCACGACACGCCGGTGGCTGTGGACAACTTCTTCGATTTCAATGGAAATCGAACCTCTGATTTCCATTGAAATTGCGGTCCGCCGGGGTCAGGGGTTCTGCAGGGGGAAGCCCGCCAGGCCCTTCCAGGCGAGGGTGGACATCAGGTTCACCGCTTCGTCGCGGGAGATCGTCTCCCTCGCGTCCAGCCAGTAGCGCGCGGTCACCTGGCTGAGGCCGACCAGGCCCACCGCCAGCAGCCGCGCGCGCTCCGCGTCCAGCCCCGCGTCCGCCGTGACCGCCTCGGTGATCGCGTTAATGCACCCGGACAGGGCGCCCTCCACGGCCTTCTCCACGGCCGGTTCGCCGCGCAGGTCCGATTCGAAGACCAGCCGGAACGCCTGCCCCTCGCCGGCCACGAACTCGTACAGCGCACCGATCGCGGCCCGCACCCGCAGCTTGTTGTCCGGGGTGGACTCGATGGCCTCGCGGACCCGGCGCACCAGCTCGTTGCCGTGCGTCTCCAATAGCGCGAGATAGAGCTCCAGCTTGCCCGGGAAGTGCTGGTAGAGGACCGGCTTGCTGACCCCCGCGCGCTCCGCGATGTCGTCCATCGCCGCCGCGTGGTAGCCGTTGTGCACGAAAACGTACTGAGCCGCTTCGAGCAGCTGTGCCCGGCGTGCGTCACGGGGCAACCGGACGCCTCGGCTCGGCTGCGCGGTCTCGGTCATCCTCGCCTCCACCCGATTCCTTCCACTCGCTAGGCGGCCTTCCGGCCACCCAGTGGGGCCTGACTCTACTCGCCGGTAGAGGTAGGTAGCGCAATCCGGGCTCGGGCGGACCGCCATGCTGTAGGTGTGACCACGACAACACCGGCCGCCTGGCCGCACCGGCGAGCCCTTTCGGACCGGTACGACCTGACGAGGGTGCCGCTGGTGGCGGACGGCATCCCGCCGATCGACCTAACGGCGATGCCGCCACCCGGTCGGCACGTTGAACTGTGCACTCGCTGGGGGCCGATGCGCGTGCACCTGCGCGAGACGCCGGGGCCGTCGCCGACGGCCGCGACCGCCGTGCACCTGCACGGGCTGGCCGGGTCGTCGACGAACTGGACCGATCTGGCCGGGCTGCTCGCCGGGCACCTGCGCAGCATCGCCCTGGACCTGCCGGGCTTCGGGCGTTCCGAGCCGCCGCCCGGGTTCGGCTTTACCCGGCAGGCCAACGCCGACGTGGTGATCTCCGTCCTGGAACAGCTCGACGCCGCGCCGGTGCACCTGTCCGGGAACTCCTTCGGCGCCGCGGTGGCCATCGAGGTGGCGGCGCTGCGCCCGGACCTGATCGCGTCGCTGACGCTGATCTCGCCTGCCATGCCGGACCTACGGCTGAACCCGCGGCGGCTTTCCGATCCGCGGATCGCGGTGGCCATGGTGCCGGTCCTCGGGGCCCGCACGCGGCGGGGGCTGGCGGCGGTGCCGCCGGCCGCCCGGGCCGAGCAGCTGCTCCGGTTGTGTTTCGCCGAGCCGGACGCGGTGCCGTCGCACCGGCTCGCCGCGGCGGTCGCGGAGTTCGAGGAACGCAGCCGGCTGCCATGGTCCGGTCCGGCGCTGGGGCGGACCACGACGGAGTTGGTGCGTTCCTGGCTCGTCCCGCCCGCGCGCTCGCTCTGGCGCCGGCTTCCCGAGATCGCCGCGCCGTCCCTGGTCGTGTGGGGCAGCGAAGACCGGGTGGTGACGGTCCGCAAGGCGCCGCGCACCGCGATGCTGCTGCCGCGTGGCCGACTGCTCGTGCTGCCCCGAACGGGGCATGTTGCCCAGATGGAAAGGCCACGGGTGGTCGCCCGGGCGCTGCTCGGACTGGTCCAGGCCGACACCTGGTAGTGGCTGGTTTGCGTCACTTCGTGTGGTCCTCGGTGCTTCGGTCACCCGGAGTGGCCAGTGGTGGCCTAGGGTGCCGTGGGCCCTATGGCACGCTTAGGGCGTGAACCGCCCGCCGTTGCGATCTCGTGCGTCTGCGTCTGCGTCTGCGTCTGCGTCTGCGTCTGCGTCTGCGTCTGCGTCTGCGTCCGACCGCCGACCGGCGGGGCGGACGAGTGCCCGCGCAGGCTCCGGAGATCGCCGCCGAGGCGAGCCGCTGGCCGCGTCGTGGCACCCGGTTTCCGAGTCGCCGGAGCCCGAGCACGTCGGCGATGCCGCGGAATCCGGCGAGGAGGTCGAGCCCTGGCCGCGCCGGCGCCGGGGGGCGCACTACCGCTACGGCTGGCGGATCTACGCGGTGCCGCTGCTGATCGTGGTCAGCGCTCTCGCCGTCTTCCAGACCTTTCGCCCCTCCGAACGCAGCTCGGCCAGCGGACTCCTCGACCCGATCGCCTCGGATGCCCCGGTGGAGCCGATCGTCACTGAGGCGCCGCCCGGGCAGACCTTCGGGCCCGCGCTCTTCTCCGCCGACCTGCCGCCCGGTGGGCAGATCCCGGAGACCGGCGCGCGCACCTATCAAGTGCTGCCCGGCACCTCCCCGGTGATCGGCTCCGGCCAGCTGTACCGGTACACCGTCGAGGTCGAGGTCGGGATCGAGGCCCAGATCGGAAACCCGAACACCGAGTTCGGCAACCTCGTGCAGGCCACGCTGTCCGATCCGCGCAGCTGGACGAACCCGCAGGCCGGCGGGATCTCGCTGCAGCGGGTGGACGCCAGCGGCCCGCGCCCGGACTTCCGGGTCATCCTGGTCAGCCAGCAGACCGCCCGCGAAGCCTGCGACTACCGCAACGGCGTGCCCTACGACAGCTCGTGCCGCAAGGGCGACATGGTCTACCTGAACGGGGCCCGCTGGGTTCGCGGCGCGGTGTCGTTCCAAGGTGACATCGGCAACTACCAGCGCTACGCGATCAACCACGAGGTCGGGCACGTCTTCGGCAACAAGCACGTCGGCTGCCCCTCGCAGGGCGGGCTGGCGCCGGTGATGATGCAGCAGTCCTTCAGCGTGTCGAACAACGAGCTGCACGAGCTGAACAAGATCGCCGACCAGGGGACCGAGATCCCGGCCGATGGCTTCGTCTGCAAGTACAACGCCTGGCCGTTCCCCACGGCCGGGGCTGGCGGCTCGTGATTTCGAGGCGCCTCTCCGTCCCGGATCGTGGGAGTAGTTTGGGTTGCGGAAGCCCATCGGGGAGTCTTGCGTTGCAGATTCCGTGAGGTCCCGTTCGGGTGTCCTCCGGGGACGCTTGAGGTGCCGCTGCCACGCTCCGAGCGCAGCCGGCACCGACCATTGAGGAGGAGCTGGGCATGTCCGGCGCATCGTCGCTGCCGCCGCTGGTCGAACCGGCGTCGGAGCTGACCAAGGAAGAGGTCGCGCGCTACAGCCGCCACCTGATCATCCCGGATGTCGGGATGGAGGGGCAGAAGCGGCTGAAGAACGCCAAGGTGCTGGTGGTCGGCGCGGGCGGGCTCGGCAGCCCGGCGCTGCTGTACCTGGCCGCGGCCGGGGTGGGCACGCTCGGCATCGTGGAGTTCGATGAGGTCGACGAGTCCAACCTGCACCGCCAGGTCATCCACGGCCAGTCCGACCTTGGGCGGCCCAAGGCGGAATCGGCCCGCGACTCCATCGCTGAGGTCAACCCGTTCGTCAAGGTCAACCTGCACCAGACGCACCTGACCTCGGAGAACGCGCTCGACATCTTCCGCGACTACGACCTGATCCTGGACGGCACGGACAACTTCGCCACCCGGTACCTGGTGAACGACGCCGCGGTGCTGCTCGGCAAGCCGTACGTGTGGGGCTCGATCTTCCGCTTCGAGGGCCAGGCCAGCGTCTTCTGGGACCAGCACGGACCGAACTACCGCGACCTGTACCCGGAGCCGCCGCCGCCCGGCATGGTGCCGTCCTGCGCCGAGGGCGGCGTCCTGGGCGTGCTGTGCGCGTCGATCGGTTCGATCATGGTCAACGAGGCCATCAAGCTGATCACCGGCATCGGGGAGACCCTGCTGGGCCGCCTGATGATCTACGACGCGCTGGAGATGACCTACCGCACGGTCAAGATCCGCAAGGACCCGAACCCGACGCCGATCACCGAGCTGATCGACTACGAGGCGTTCTGCGGCGTGGTCTCCGACGAAGCCCAGCAGGCGGCGGTGAACAGCACGATCACCCCGCGCGAGCTGAAGGAGATGTTCGACCGGGGCGAGAAGTTCGAGCTCATCGACGTCCGGGAACCGCACGAGTACGAGATCGTCAAGATCGAGGGCTCCAAGCTGATCCCGAAGGACCGCATCCTCTCCGGCGAGGCGCTGGCCGAGTTGCCGCAGGACCGCAAGATCGTCCTGCACTGCAAGTCCGGTGGCCGTTCCGCGGAGGCGCTGGCGGCGCTGCACCGGGCGGGCTTCGCCGACGCGGTGCACGTCGGCGGCGGCGTCCTGGGCTGGGCCAACCAGGTCGACCCGAGTCTGCCGACGTACTGATCTCCGGTCGTTGATCGGGTTTTCGCGGGCCGGTGGGCGGTGTTTCCGCCCGCCGGCCCGTGGTATGTCGGCATGTCGTGTTCGTGGCGCACGGAGTGGCCTGCTGCGGAAATCGCGATCACCGAGGTAGCGTTTCGCTCGTGAGTCATACGCCGGAGCCGCCACCGCCGCACGTGCGCGCGGCATTCGGCGCGCGCGTCGAAGAACCCGAGCCGCTGGATGGTGCGGTCGCCTGGCGGTGCGGCGAGATCGTGCTCAAGTCCGCCGCCAACACGGCCGAGGCCGCATGGGTGGCGCAAACGCTGGACCTGCTGGAGCCCGACGAGGTGCGGGTGTCCCGCCCGGTGCGGTCCACCGACGGGCGCTGGGTGGTGTCCGGCTGGTCGGCCAGCCGGAACCTCGCAGGGCAGGCGGAGCCCCGGCACGACGACGTGGTGGCCATGTCGCTGCGGCTGCACTCGGCAAGCCGGTTCCTGGCCCGGCCGCGGTTCCTGCAGGCGCGGCAGGACATCTACTCCTTGGCCGACCGGATGGCCTGGGGCGAAGAGGAATACGCGCTGCCGCAGGAGAAGGGCGGCCGGCTCTACGACGTGCTCGCCGGGTCTCGGCGGGAGGTCCAGCTACGGCCGCAGGTGGTGCACGGGGACCTGTTCGGCAACGTGCTGTTCACGGAGGACGCGCCGCCCGGCATCATCGACTTCAACCCGTACTGGCGGTCCGCCGAGTGGGCCGCGGCGGTGGTGGTGATCGACGCCTTGGCGTGGGGTGGTGCCGACCCGGCCATAGTGGAGCGCTGGTCGCACCTCTCCGATTGGCCGCAGGCGTTGCTGCGCGCCCTGCTGTTCCGGCTCGCGGTGCACGCCCTGCACCCGCGCTCGTCCTCGCAGACCCTCACCGGGCTCGAGCGTGCTTCCCAGATGGTTCTCGAAGTTCTCTGACCCCCGGCTCTTCTCGCGCCGTGTGAGTATTAGGGCGTGCAGGGAGTGTTGAGCGGCTTCACCGTCGGCGTGACGGCGGAGCGCAAGGCCGCTGAGATCGGGGCGTTGTTCACCCGGCGCGGTGCCCGCGTGCTCTTCGGGGCGGCGATGCACACGGTGCCGTTGCCCGAGGACGGCGAGTTGGCCGCGGCGACCGAGGAAGTCATGGCCGCGCCGGTCGATCACGTCGTCGCGGTCACCGGGGTCGGGTTCCGGGGCTGGATCGAGGCGGCGCAGGCCAACGGCGTCGGTGACAGGTTGTTGGCTCAGCTGCGCTCGGCGGAGATCCTGGCGCGTGGTGCGAAGGCGCGGGGCGCGGTTCGCGGCGCAGGTTTGGTGGAGTCGTGGACCTCGCCGTCGGAGGAGTCGGCCGAGGTCTTGGAGCACTTGCTGGCACGCGATCTCAGCGGGAAGCGGGTTGTGCTCCAGGTGCACGGCGATCCGATGTTGCGGTTCCGCGATGCCTTGCGGGCGGCCGGTGCCGAGGTGGTGCCGGTGACCGTCTACCGGTGGACGGATCCGGTGGATCTGCCCGCGCTGGACCGGTTGATCGACGCGGTGGTGCGGGGCGAGGTGGACGCGCTGCCGTTCACCAGCGCTCCGGCCGCGACGAACCTGCTGGCACGTGCGGATCGCACCGGGCGGGGCGAGCCGTTCCGAGAAGCGTTGCGCAACAAGGTGTTCATCGCCTGCGTCGGACCGGTCACGGCGGCGCCGATCGACGCCGCGGGCCTGCCGTACACGATGCCGGACCGCGCCCGCACTGCGTCCCTGGTGCGGCTAGTGGCCGACGAATTGCCGAAGCACACGGGGAAGTAGTTCGTCCAATCAGGACAGTTCTGTGCTTGTCGTTCGGGGTCAGGCGCCCCAGCGGTAGTGGCGCATGTCGATGCGGGCTCCGTCGGCGAGAACGCCTTCGGCTCGCAGGAGTTCCAGCTGGCGGCGGCGCAGGTGGTCGGCGACCGTGCCGTTGGAGCGCAGGACGCGGTGCCATGGCAGATCGCCGCCGTCCTCGGCGAGGATGCGGCCCACCAGTCGCGCCGACCGCAGGCCCGAGAGCTCGGCCACGTCGCCGTAGGACAGCACCGATCCGGGCGGAATCGACGCCACCACGGCCCGCACCTGCTCCACCGTCTCCTCGTCCACGAGCCCGAAGGTACTCCAGCGGCGGGGGTGCGGGACAAGCCGCACTGGCCCTGCGAAGACGGCGTTTGTGCAGGTGGGTGCCCGTGAGCACTTTGCGGTGCTATAGCACCCAGAAACACTCACGGGCCCTGACCCGGCCCTGACCAGTGGGAACGTCGGTCCTCGGAGGCGATCAGCCCTGGAAGCAGGGTGACATCACCCCAGCCCCGCCACGATCTTGGTGAACTCCCACGGCTGCTGGTCGACGCCGCTGCAGGAGTCCGCGCCGCCCCCGTCGCACGGGCGGTCCCGGTTGAGTGACCAGAAGGTGAAGCGGCCGAGGCCCTTCTCCTTGGCGTAGTCGGCCATCTTCTGGAACGCGGCCTGGTCGACGGTCTCGCCGGCGTCGGTCTTGCCGTTCATCGACGAGATCCCCGCGTGCGAGTAGGCCTCCGCGTCGCGGTAGCCGAAGGTGCTCTTGAGCACCGCCTTCAGGCCTTCAGTGGCGTTGATCGTGTCGGCCGCCATGTCCGAACCGCCGAAGTTGAACGGCATCTGCGTCCACACGTCGACTGGGCCGGGGTCTCCGTGCTGAGTGCGGGCACCGCGCCGATGGTCAACGCACCGGCGACCGCGGCGCAGCCGAGCAGGCTTTTGCGGACCTTGCTCACGGTTCCTCCATTCGGGGGTTCGATCGCGCCCGGGGCACGATTCCGCTGGTCACAGCCGGAAAAACGATGTGACGATCATCACATTGCCAGAGGCGGAAATTGGTTTGTACCACCAAAAGGTTCAGTTAATTTCCCGTTGAGCGGCAGCTATCCGCGAGCCCTGCGCGACCTTGTCGTCGGCGCGTGATTCCATCGATGCGTGCCATCCCCGACCACGCCCGTCCTCGTTCGCCGAGCTGAAACCACTCGTCGGCGGACGAACTGGGACGCAGCCGGGCAGCGGGCGTTGGCGCATCGCTACGGCCTCCTCCGGCTCCTCGGTGGACCAGGCACCGGCAAGAGCACGCTGATCGCGCAGCTGGCCGCCGACCGCATCCGCAACCACGAGGTGTCGCCGGAGAACGTCCTGGTCCTGACCGGGAGCCGGCGCGCTGCTGCCTGGATGCGCACCGAGATCACCAGGTTGCTCACCGGTTCTTCGGAAGAATTGCGCACCGCGCCCGAACCGCTGGTCCGGACCGTCCACTCGTACGCCTTTGCGGTGTTGCGGTTGCAGGCGGTGCGTGACCAGCTACCGCCCCCGCAGCTGCTCAACGGCCCGGACCAGGACGCGCTCGTGCGAGACCTGCTGGCCGGAGATGTCGAGACCGGTGCGAAGGACTGGCCGGAGACGCTGCGACCGGCGTTGACCGTGCCCGGCTTCGCCGAGGAACTGCGGGATCTGCTGCTGCGCGCTGCGGAGCGCGGCGTCGGGCCCGAGCAGCTGGTCAACCTCGGCCGCCGGCACAACCGTCCGGAATGGATCGCCGCCGGTCGGTTCGCGCGGCAGTACGAGCAGGTCACGCTGCTGCGCGGGGCGGGCGGCGCGCAAGCCCCCGCGCTGGACGCCGCAGAGCTGGTCGGCTCGGCGCTGCTGGCGTTCGACACCGATCCCAGGCTGCTGGCGGCCGAGCAGGACCGGGTGCGCTACGTGCTCGTTGACGACGCGCAGCACCTGGACCCCCAGCAGTACTGGCTGATCCGGCGGCTCGGGGATACGGCCACCGAGTTCGTGCTGGCCGGCGACCCCGACCAGGCCGTGTACTCCTTCCGCGGCGCCGACCCGCGCTGCCTGCTGGACGCCGACCCGGACGGCACGAACACCGAGGTCCTTACCGTCGACCACCGCATGTCCAAGGCGGTCCGGGAGGCGGTGCAGCGGCTGGCCTCGCGGTTGCCGGGGGCGGGCCCCCAGCGCGAGCTGGTCGAGCCCGAGAACGAGCGAGGTGGTTCGATCCAGGTGCGCCTGCTGGCCACCCAGGCGCAGGAGGCCGCGTGGGTGGCGGATCAGCTCCGCCGAGCCCACCTGCTCGACGAGATCGCCTGGTCGGACATGGCCGTCGTGGTCCGGTCGACCGGCCTGTCGCTTCCGGTGCTTCGCCGCGCATTGCTGGCCGCCGGTGTGCCCATCGCGCTGCCGGTCGACGACCTTCCGCTAGCGCAGCGCAATGCCGTCCGGCCGCTGCTGACGCTGCTGCGCTGCGCTGCGCGCCCGCAGGCGCTCGACGCGGACGCTGCCGCTGAGCTGCTCGCCTCGTCGCTCGGCGGCGCCGATCCGCTCGCGCTGCGGCGGCTTCGCCGGGGACTGCGCCGCCTGGAGCTCGCCGCAGGCGGGAGCCGGGCCAGCGGCGAGCTGCTGGTGGAGGTGCTGCAGGACGGCGACCGCCTTGGTGCTCTGGAAGATTCCGCCGCCGAGCCTGCTCGCCGCGTCGCGGCGCTGCTGCGCAACGCGGCCGACTCCGTCGCCGCCGGGCACACCGTGGAAGAAACGCTGTGGCGGGCGTGGAAGGCCAGCGGTCTGGAGAAGCGGTGGGTGGCGCAGTCGGAGCGGCACGGCGCGGTCGGGGTGCAGGCCGACCGCGATCTCGACGCCGTGGTGTCGCTGTTCGACGCGGCCGCCCAGTACGTCGACAGGTTGCCGGGTGCGGACGTCGCCAGTTTCGCGGATTACCTGACCAGCCAGCAGATCGCGGGTAGCTCGCTGGCGCCCACCGCCCCCCGGGACAACTCCGTGTCGGTGCTGACGGCGCATGCCGCGAGCGGCCGGGAGTGGGAAGTCGTGGCGATTCCCGGTGTGCAGGAAGGCATTTGGCCCGACCTGCGGCTGCGCGGATCGCTGCTCGGCGTGGAGCGGCTGGTCGACGTGCTGTCCGGGGTGGACGCCGAGCGGGTGTCGGCCACCGCGCCGCTGCTGGCCGAGGAGCGGCGGCTGCTGCTCGTCGCGGCGAGCCGGGCGCGGCGGAACCTGCTGGTCAGCGCGGTGCGCGGGGAGGACGAGCAGCCCTCGCGGTTCTTGGACGAGCTGGAGGGCGTGGTCAGCGACCCCGATGCTGTGGAGCGGCCGATCGCGCGCCCGGAACGCGGCCTGGCGCTCGGGGATCTGGTCGGCGAGCTGCGGCGGGTGGTGTGCGATGCGGAGGCGGAGCCGCAGCGGCGGCAGCGGGCGGCGGCGCAGCTCGCGCGGCTGGCCAACGCCGGGGTTCCGGGAGCCAGCCCGGAGGCCTGGTACGGGTTGCCGGAGAGCTCCAGTTCGACGCCGCTGGTGACCGGTGATGATCCGGTCAAGGTGTCGCCGTCTACTGTGGACATCTTGGCGAAGTGCCCGCTGCGCTGGATGGTCGAGCGGCACGGCGGCCAGGACACGGCCGAACTAGCCTCCGTCACCGGCACCCTCGTGCACGCGCTCGTGCAGGCCGCCGCCGACGGCGCGGACACCGACCAGCTGCACAAGGCCCTGGACGAGGCCTGGGATTCCGTTGACGCCGGTGCGCCGTGGTTCTCCCGCAAGGAGCGCAAGCGCGTGGAGGGCATGCTCGACGCGTTCCTGACCTGGCTGGTCCAGTCCCGGGCCGAACTCACGCAGGTCGGCGTGGAGAAGGACCTGGACGTCACGGTTCCGGGCCGGGCGGGCGGTCCGTGGCTGCGACTGCGCGGACGCGTGGACCGGCTGGAGACCGATGCCGACGGCCGCCCTGTGGTGGTCGACGTCAAGACCGGGAAGACACCGGTCAGCAAGGGCGATGCGGAGGAGCACCCGCAGCTGGCGGTGTACCAGCTGGCTGCCGCGCTGGGCGCGTTCGGCGCGGGCGAGGAACCCGGCGGGGCGCGGCTGCTGTACGTCGCGAAGTCGGACCGCAAGGGCGCGGCCACCGAACGCGTCCAGCAGGCGCTGGACGCCGAGCGGATCGAGGTGTGGCTTGGCGTGGTGCACACCGCCGCCGCTTCGAGCCTCGGACCTGCCTATGTGGCCAGCGAGAACTCGGACTGCGCTCGTTGTCCGGCCCGCACCTGCTGCCCGGTCCACCCGGCCGGAAGACAGGTCGCGCAGTGACTGGAACGGAAATCAGTCCACATCGGATCGCGCAGGCGCTCGGGCTGCACCCGCCGACCCCCGAGCAGGCAGCCGTGATCGCCGCGCCCGCCGAACCGGCGCTGGTCGTGGCGGGTGCGGGCGCTGGGAAGACGGAGACGATGGCCGCCCGCGTGGTCTGGCTGGTCGCCAACCAGCTGGTGACGCCGGAGCGCATCCTCGGCCTGACGTTCACCCGCAAGGCCGCGCGGCAGCTCGCCGACCGGGTACGCGCCCGGCTGCGCCGGCTCGCCGGGTCCGGGCTGCTCGACGAGGTCGATCCCAGCGGGCAGCTGCGTTCCGCGGTGCTCACCGAGGAGCCCACGGTGCTGACCTACCATGCCTACGCGGGGCGGCTCGTCGGCGAGCACGGGCTGCGGGTACCGGTCGAGCCGGGCGCGCGACTGCTGAGCGAGACGGCGTCCTGGCAGCTCGCGCACAACGTGGTCGCGACCTGGACCCAGGACATCGACACCGACAAGGTTCCGTCCACTGTGACCGGTTACCTGCTGTCGCTGGCCGGCGAGCTCGCCGAACACCTGGTGAGCCCAGACGACCTGCGTACGCACGCCGAAAAGCTCTGCCACGCGGTCGAGAACGCGCCGCGGGCCAAGGGGCAGCGCGCGAACCTTCCGCAGGACCTGGTGAAAGTCGTTGCCGCGCAACGCTTGCGGGTCGCGCTGATGCCGCTGGTCGAGGAGTACGCGCAGCGCAAGCGGCGCGAAGGCGCGATGGACTTCGCCGACCAGATGTCGCGGGCCGCGCTGCTGGCCGCCGAACACCCCGAAGTCGTCGACGGCGAACGCGCCCGGTACGGCGCGGTGCTGCTGGACGAGTACCAGGACACCGGCCACGCGCAACGGGTTCTGCTGCGCTCGCTGTTCGGGCGCGAGCGTCCGCTGCCGGTCACCGCGGTCGGCGACCCGGCGCAGGCCATCTACGGCTGGCGCGGCGCGAGCGCGGCGAACCTCCCGCGCTTCACCACCGACTTCCCGCGCATCGAGGAAGGCCGAAAGGCTCCGGCGCACCGGTACGGGCTGTTGACGAGCTTCCGCAACCCGGCGGAAGTCCTGCACGCCGCCAACGCGGTTTCGGGGCCGCTGCGCGAAACCGGCCTGGAAGTCGACGAGCTGCGCGCCAGGGACGGCGCCGAGGCCGGCGATATCCGGCTGGCGCTGAGCGAACACGTGCGGGCCGAACGCGACTGGGTCGCCGACCAGGTCACCGCGCAGTGGCAGGCGACGCTGGACGAGACGGGACGGCCGCCGACCGCGGCGGTGCTGGTGCGCCGCCGCGCCGACATGACCGACATCGCGGCGGCGCTGCGGGAACGCGGTCTGCCGGTCGAGGTCGTCGGGCTCGGCGGGCTGCTCGACGAGCCCGAGGTGCGCGACCTGGTCAGCGCACTGCGGATGCTGGTGGACCCGCTCGCCGGGACGGCAGCGATGCGGCTGCTCACCGGCTCGCGCTGGCGCCTCGGGGCGGCCGACATCGCGGCGCTGTGGGATCGCGCGCGGGAGCTCGGCGCGCAGGCCTTCGGGACACCGGAGACCGCCGATCCCGCTGCTGTGGTCACCGCGGCGCTGCCGGGCGAGAACGCGGAGCAGGCCGGGCTGGTGGACGCGCTTGACGATCCCGGCGATGCGCAGCGCTATTCCGGCGACGGCTACCGGCGCATCCGACGCCTGGGACGCGAGCTCGCCACCTTGCGGCGCCGTCTCGACCAGCCGCTGCCGGAGCTCGTCGCGGACGTCGAGCGGACGTTGCTGCTGGACATCGAGAGCATGGCGCGGCCGGTCGGCGCGGGGCGGATACACCTCGACGCGTTCGCCGACGCGGTCACCGCCTTCGCCACCGCCAGCCCGTCGGCCACGCTGCCCGCGCTGCTGGACTACCTGGAAGCGGCCGAACGCGCCGAAGACGGCCTGGAACCAGGCGAGGTCGAGGTCGCCGATGACCGTGTCCAAGTGCTCACCGTGCACGCGGCCAAGGGCCTGGAGTGGCAGGTCGTCGCCGTGCCGCACCTCGTCAACGACGTCTTCCCCGGCAAGCGGAAGTCCTCGTCGTGGCTGCGCTCGGTCACCGAACTGCCCGCCGAACTGCGCGGCGACGCCGAAGACCTGCCCCGGCTCGACGTCGACCGGCTGTCCGGGCTTGACCGCAAGGAACTCACCGAGGCGCTCGGGATCCACGACGAGGAGTTCGAGGAGCGCCGGCTCGCCGAGGAGCGGCGGCTGCTCTACGTCGCGGTGACGCGCTCGGAGCGGACGTTGCTGCTGTCCGGGCACTGGTGGGGCGAGAACGGCGACCGGCCCAAGGGGCCGTCGGGCTTCCTGCGGCAGCTGGCCGAGGTGCTCCGCGGGTCCGGGACCGGGGACATCGACCTGTGGACGCCGGAACCCGACGAAGACGCGACGAACCCGCTCGCCGACGCCATGCGGTGCGCGGAGTGGCCGGTGGACCCGCTGGGTCCGCGCCGCGCGGCGGTGGCCGAAGGCGCGGGGCTCGTGCGGGCCGCGATGTCCACTGTGGATGATGCGGAGCCGGAGGACGACGAGGACGGGTGGTCGCGGGACGTCGACGTGCTGCTGGCCGAGCGCGCGGCGGCGGCGCAGCGGCGGGAGCAGGTGCGGCTGCCGGACCACCTGTCGGTGAGCCAACTCGTCGAACTCGCCGGTGATTCCGACAGCCTCGCCCGGCGGCTGCGCCGACCGCTGCCGTTCCCGCCGAACCCGATGACCCGCCGTGGCACCGCGTTCCACGCCTGGCTGGAGCACCGGTTCACCTCGACCGCGCTGCTGGACTTCGACGAACTGCCCGGCGCAGCCGACGAATCCGCGCCGGTGCACGAGGACCTGGCCGAGCTGCAGCGGGCGTTCCTCGCCGGATCCTGGGCCGACCGCACGCCCCACCGCGTCGAGGTGCCGTTCGAGACACAGGTCGAGGGCGTGGTGCTGCGCGGCCGGATGGACGCGGTGTTCGCCGACGCCGACGGAGGCTGGACGGTCCTCGACTGGAAGACCGGCGCGGTGCCGGGAGGCGACCAGGTCCCGGCGCTGTCGGTGCAGCTCGCCGCGTACCGGCTGGCCTGGGCGGAACTGTCCGGAACGCCGCTGTCGAAGGTCCGCGCGGCGTTCCACTACGTCCGCCACGACTACACGCTCCGCCCGGCCGACCTCCTCGACGCCGACGGCCTCCGGAAGCTCATCACCTCGGTCCCCGCCGCGCGGTAACGGTTTGGCCTGGTCAGGGCCCGTGAGTACTTTTCGGTGCTCTGGCACCCAAAAACACTCACGGACCTTGACCAGCGGAATTGGCAGCGTCGTCGGGATCACCTGCCGCACCGGCATGACTACACGTTCGGGTGGCGGGGCTTGAGATCGCGGTTCGCGGCGGCCGACTATGCCCGCGATGAACATGGACTGGAAGCTAAAGACGCCACCGGAATCCGAAGTGAACGTCGACACCGACGTCCTGGCGATGCGCGCCCCGCTGGTGCGGGTGCACCGCGACGACGAAGGCACCTGGTCCTTCGACGGGCCCGGCCGGAACCCGAGACCGTCGAAGAGGACGGCGCTCAGCGCCGTCGTCGGGGCCTGGCCGCACGTCGCCGCGCTGTCCGATCTGGACACCGGCGGTGCCGCGGTGTGGTCGTGGAAGCAGCACGGCTGGGCAAGCGAGGTTCAGTGCCGGTGCGGCAGCTGCGAACAGCCGGTCGCCGCCGACATCGACCGCAACAGCTGGCCGACCGAACTGCAGCCGCAAAGCATCCTCAGCGTCGAGCAGGCCGCGCTGTCCGGCCAGGCCCCGCTGACCGACATCATCTCCACGCCCGGCGGCATCGCGCTGCTCGGCCCCGGTGGTCACCGGCGCACCGCCGACCTAATGACCCCGGTCGCGCTGGCGAACGTGATACGCCGCTGGCCGCACACGATGCAGGCCCTGCGCGCGCTCAAGGAGAGCCGCGGCATGCGCTGGAACCCGGAGAACCTCAACTGGCACGAGTACGTCCTCGCCTGAGGGACTGTTTCCAGGCCCGTCTTGCGTGGCGGTGCGGGTAGCGGAACCTCAGAGGCCGCCTCGACTCCGGGATCCCCGACTCAAGGTATGTCCAATACGCCACGCCGGGGACTGGCCTCGCCGAGAGCCCTTCGGGCGGGCACGGCATCCGAGAACCCGCAGCGGTGCAGGTTGAGAGGGTGGTCCAAGCGGCTGCGCCGCTTGCGGCGACTCGCGACGTACGAGGTTGCGTGTCGCGGTGGCTGTTTCGGTGTATGGAGAAAGAGAAAGTGGCTGACGCCGCTTGCCTGACGTCCCGAGCTGCGGGGCGTCAGGCGTTCTCCGTGAGTTGGCGGAGTTCGAGGATCCGCGAGTACAGGACTTCGAGCAACCAGCGGCCGAACATGGACGACCCGAACTCCGCGGTCCGGTCCTCCGGCGCGACCACCAGCTCGGCCGGCCCCTCGAAGCCGGCGTTGACCACACCGACGCCGTAGTAGTCCAGCTCCAGCATCCGCAACGGCTTGTACGCGGTGTCCGGGGGCAGCACGACGGCGCAGGGGGCCAGCGTCAGCAGCGTCCCGCACGCGTGCAAGGCGTGGCGGGCGCGCGACACCGGCACCAGGATCCCGAGCAGGTCGACCGCGGCCACTGGCACGTGATCGTGCATGCAGGGCTCGGACCAGGAGCGGAACCAGGTCGGGTTGAGCTCCGGCCCCCAGCCGTGGTGGCTGCGCCACTCGTGGACGTCGCGCCGGATCCGGGCCACGGCGGCGAAGCGCGCACCGAGGACCTCGACGTCCGGGATCAACTGGCCGTCCCACCCCAGGGCACGAGCCGCGTGCTGAAGTTGCTGCACCGCTGCATGGTATGCCGCCGCGCCGCGATGTCCAGACAAGGTCTTCCGGCCTGCAGGAGATGTCGTCGTCGAAACCACAGGTGCCGCATCGCATCAGACGCCCGGGCAACGGTTACTGTTCTCCGCCGTGAGTGGAAAGAACTTGCGCGTGTCGTCCTGCGCGGCGGCGTGGCCGGCGGGGGCATGATGCGGCGCAGTCCGAAGCAGTTGGCGCACCCCTTCATCCGCGGGCGCTCCGACGAGGAGGAGCTGACCAAGCGGCCCGACCACGCGCTCGTGGGCGTGATCCGGATGCCGGGCAGCACGATCAGCCCGGTACGGTCCATCATCCGCCGGATCATCGGCGCGATGCTCGCGCTGGCCGCCACGGTGTTCATCGTGTTCATCGGCAGGCACGGCTACCGGGACTCCGCGGGCGGCGAGCTGGACCTGCTGGACGCGGTCTACTACGCCACGGTTTCGCTGTCCACCACGGGCTACGGCGACATCACCCCGGTCACCCCGCAGGCACGACTGGTGAACGTGCTGGTCATCACCCCGCTGCGGGTGCTGTTCCTGATCGTGCTGGTTGGTACCACACTGGAAGTGCTCACCGAGCGCTCCCGGCAGGCTTTCAAGATCCAACTCTGGAGGTCCAAGGTGCGCGACCACGTGGTCGTCATCGGATACGGAACCAAGGGCCGTTCGGCCGTCACCGCGCTGCTCGGCGACGGTGCCGAGTCCGGTCGCATCGTGGTCGTCGACACCGACCAGCGCGCGCTCGAAACAGCCTCCGCGCAAGGCCTGGTCACCGTCAACGGTTCCGGCACCCGCTCGGACGTGCTGCGGGTGGCGGGCGTGCCGCGCGCGCGGGCGATCGTGGTGGCACCTGCCCGCGACGACACGGCCGTGCTGGTCACCCTGACCGCACGGGAGCTCGCCCCGAAGGCGCAGATCGTCGCGGCGGTGCGGGAAGCCGAGAACGTCCACCTGCTGCGCCAGTCCGGCGCGGATTCGGTGGTGGTGTCCAGCGAGACGGCGGGCCGCCTGCTGGGCATGGCGACCTCGACGCCGTCCGTGGTGGAGATGTTCGAGGACCTGCTGACCCCGGACGCCGGTCTGGCGATCGCCGAGCGGGAGGTCGAGCCCCAGGAGATCGGCGGCTCGCCGCGGCACCTCTCGGACATCGTGCTCGGCGTGGTGCGCGACGGTCAGCTGTACCGGGTGGACGCGCCGGAGGCCGACGCGATCGAGGAAGGCGACCGCCTGCTCTACGTCAAGAAGGTCACGCCCGCGGACGCCTGAGGCCGGCAAACCGCCTGTGAACGCACGGAAGCCGTATCACCGACGGTGTTTCGGATGCTGCGGGGAGTGACCTGCTGCCGCTGGCCGGCTTCTGCCAATATCGGTGTCGTGGGAAGGCAACGAGGTTCGGCGTCGGTGGCGCCGATCCTGCTTGTCCTGGGATTGCTGGGCATCGCGGTGGCTGCCGTGACGTTGTGGCCACTGGTGACTGCGGCCGGCGAGGACCGGACTGCGATGCGCGCGGCCACGGCGACCGTCGTCGAGTCCCGGCCGTGCGGCGCGGACTCGGCGCGGGATCTCGTCGAGGTCCGGGTCGACGGCGTGACGCGGCAAGCACCGTTCGACGGCTGCGGCCACGCCCGCGGCCAACAGCTGCCGGTGCTGGTGCCTGCCGACCCGGTCCAGGACTTCGTGGTCCGCCCCGCGGGATCCGACTCCGACCTGAAAGCCCAGACGCAGCGCGCCAATTGGGTCCTGCTGACCCTCGCCGCCGTCGCCGGCGGGGGCTACGGCCTGATGCTCCGCCGTCGCTGAGCGGAAACGTCAGTCGACATCGGATGATGCCGCCAGCCAGGTGTTGCACTCCGTGATCCGGTTCTTGCGGAACCCCTGCTCGACCCAGGCCGCGTTGGTCGCCATGCTGCCGTGATCGGGCACGTCGCTGTGCTCGTCGCCGCGGCCGGACGAGTCCTCCAGCGCGGGGAAGATGTAGTCGTTGCTGACGCCGCCGTTCTGCAGCGCGGCCAGCGTCATCCCTTCGAAACAGGTCGCCTGCAGCTCCGAACGGCGGGTCAGCTCCAACCCCGCCGCGGTGGAGCTGCCGCCCGCGTCGTAAGAGGCATCGCCGTAGGCGCTGTTGATCCCGGTCATGCCCTGCAGCGCGTGGCCGAACTCGTGCGCGAACTGGCCGAGGTACGCCCCGGCTTTGGTGCGCTTCTCCATCTGGGCGTAGTAGCGCGCGGTCATGTAGATCGTGTGGTTGCCCGGGCAGTACATCGCGGTCTGGTTCCAGCGCCGCGTTCCGCAGGGGGTTTCGATGTTCTCTCCGGTGGTGATCACGGTTGGCGTGCGGGCAGGCAGGTTCGCGTTCTCCAGGGCTGGGGTCCACGCCTCCATCAGGCAGGGCAGCGCGGCCTGGTAGAAGCGGTCCTGCGAAGCGACATCGGTGTTGAAGCGGGGCAGGTTGCACGGGGTGTTCATCGCGCCGTTGCCCGGGATGTTGACCGGGTTGTCGCCCAGCTCTGCCACCGGTTTGGCACCGTCGTCGTAGCTGCTGGTCTCCGTGGTCGTCGCGTCCTCGCTGCTGGTGCTATTGCTGCTGGAGGTCTCGCTGGAACCAGTCGTGGTGGTCCGGCTGCTCGTGGAGCTGTAGTCCGAAGCGCGGTTCGAGGTGATCGAGGCGGCCATCGCGCCGATGGTGCCGATGCCGAACAACCCCACGCCGACCAGCACCAGCGCGACGACGACACCGGTGTTGCTTTTGCGCTTCGGTGGGCCCAGGTGCGGCATCGGTGGCGGCATCGGCCGTTGCGGTCTGGGCAGCGGCATGGTCCGCCCGACCATCGACGGCGGTAGCGGGCGCGCGACCGGGGGCGGCGCGACCTGGCGCGTCGGCGGCCGGGAAACCGGACCGAGCGGCGGCATCTGCTGCTGTCGCGGCGGTTGCGGGTGGGGCGGCGGTAACGGACCGCGTTGCGGCGGCCGAGGCGGCTGCTGCGCGTGCGGTCGGAGGGGCGGGGGCGGCTGCGGGCCGCGTTGCGGCTGTGGGTTCGGCGGCTGGGGGCCACGTGGCGGCTGGGGGCTCGGCGGCTGCGGCCGAGAGGTCGGGGGCGGCTGCGGGCCACGAGGTTGCTGTGGGTTCGGCGGTTGTTGCGGGCCGCGAGGTTGCTGCGGCGGCCAGGGCTGGCGGGGCGGCTGCTGCGGGCCGCGCGGTGGCCTGGGCTGCGTCATGCGGTCTTCCTCGCGGAGTGTCGAGTGTGGACGATCGGTCCAGGTTCAGCGGGCCGCCACGGAGCAGTCATTTCCCCCCGGCTTCCTCATATCAATCCCACCGTTGCGGACCAGAGCTTAGCGATGGGCCGCTATCGTTCGTGCCGTGTTGACCAAATGGGGACTGGCCGTCGCACTGGCCGGAATGCTGTTGGGCGCGCCCGGCACAGCCGCGGCGCAGGAGCAGCCGGTCGATGCGCTGCCCGGCGCGGTTTCCAGCAGCGTGCACCTGAAGCTGGAGCGCGACGGCCAGGTATCGGTCACCGAGCAGATCAACGTTCCCCCAGGTCAGCACGTGGAACGCACGATGCCGCTGCGGCAGTCCGCAGGGCCCGGCGCGGACCGCGTGTTCACCGTCTCCGATGCGGTGGTGGACGGCGGCGGCGCGGTTCAGGTGGACTCCGACAACGCGCACCTGACGCTGCAGCCGGGGGTCTCGACGCTGAAGTACTCGGTCCGCGGCGCCGTGGCCGACGCCGGTGATCTGCAAGCCGTCCGCTGGCAGGTGTCCGGCGGCTGGAACGTGCCGGTGGACCGCGTCGAGGTGTCGCTGCTGTCGCCGAAGGTGCCGCAGGAGATCATGTGCCTGGCCGGCCCGCTGGGCAGCGCGGACCGCTGCGCCCAGTTCGAGATCACCCACACCCAGTCGATGCACGCGCTGACGTACGGGCTGAAGCCCGGCGACCGGATGGACATCGCCTTCAAGGTCCCGGCCGGCACCGTGCCGGCGAACGCGGTGACCGAGGAGTACTTCAGCCTGGCGCGGGCGTTCTCGCTGACGCCGGCGACGGCCGCGGGCCTGGCCGGGATCGGCCTGCTGCTGATCGGCGGCCTCGGCCTCGTCTGGTACGCCCGCGGCCGCGACGTGCAAGCGTTCGCCGAGGACGCGGGCCAGGTCGAGTTGCTGATGACCGACTCACGGGGCGCGATCACGTTCGCTTCCCCGGACGGCGTGCTGCCCGGCCAGATCGGCACGGTCATCGACGAGCGGGTCGATCCGGTCGACATCACCGCGACGATCATCGACCTGGCGGTCCGCAACTACCTGTGGATCGAGGAACTTCCCGAGCAGGACTGGCGAATCGTGCGGCTCAACCCGGCGGACGAGTCGCTGCGGCCGTTCGAGCGAGCGGTCTACGACCTGCTCGTCGGCGAAGCCGCGGAGGTGCAGCTGTCCCAACTCCGCGACCTGGACGCCAACCCGGTCCGAACGGCGCTGTACGTGGAGGTCGTTGACAAGCAGTGGTTCGCGCGGCGGCCGGACGCCGACCGGAACCGGTTCTGGTGGACGGGGCTCGGCGTGATCATCGGCGGCGCGGCGCTGACGGCGGTACTGGCGCTGACGAGCTCCCTCGCGCTGCTCGGGATCGGGGTGGTGATCGGCGGCATCGCGATGATGTTCAGCGCACGCCTGATGCCCGCCCGAACGCGCCGCGGCAGCGCGCTCGTGGTGCAGGTGCGCGGCTTGCGCGGCTACCTGCACGACGTCTCGGCGAGCTCCCTGCCGACGCAGGACCGCGAGACGGTGTTCTCCCGTTCATTGCCGTACGCGGTGGTGCTGGGCGAAACGGACCGCTGGCTGGAGGAGTTCGCGGAACTTGACCCGGGAGCGGACGGAACGCCGGGCCTGTACTGGTACGGAAGCCCGGCCGAAACCCCGAACCTGCAGAACTTCCGGCGGAGTTTCCCGGTGCTGGTCGGAAAGCTGAACGAGACCGTCAAGCGCTGACCCACTCGCGCAACCGGTGCCGACCGACGTACTCGGCACACCGCGCCCGCTCGACGGCGACCATGACCTGCGCGACGGTGAGACTGCCCCGACCGCTCCCGGCATGCTGCCCGGAGCAGTCGCGCACCAGCCCGACGACGAAAAACGCCGCTCCGGAATGGCATTCCACCTTCGCCGCAGCGCGCTGCCCACCCGAGCCACCACATGTCGATCCTTTCAGCATCTTCAAGCGAGGAACCCTGGTCCTTCAGGGCGGGGAGGAATCGCGGAACACGACCGGCATTTTTCAAACGATCTACGTGGTAGCGTGTGTCGTATGAACATTGTCGTGCAGGTGAAGCTTGAGCCGGATGCCAGGCAGGTATCCGTGCTGGAGTCGACCCTGTGCGCACTCAACAAGCAAGCGAACAAGGTCTCCGAGGTCGCTTTCGACCGCGACGTGAAGCGCAACTACGACCTGCGCAAACTGACCTACAACGACCTCCGCGAAGCCGGGATCGGATCCCAGGCTGCGCAGCACATCATCAAGAAGGTGTGCGACGCCTACGTAACCTTGAAGGCGAACATCAAGGCCGGGAACCTCGGCAAACAAGGGTCCGAGCGCCGCGTCAAAGCGGAGTCGAAGCCCATCTCCTTCCGCCTGGACAGCGCGCACCCCTACGACGCGCGGAATCTGTCCTTCGCGCTGGAGAAAAAAACCATCTCCCTGTGGACCGTTGAAGGGCGGATGAAAAACATCCCCTTCACCGGCTCCGAAAAGGATCTTGCGAGGCTCGCCCGGTTCAAGCGGGGCGAGTGTGACCTGATGCGCCGTGACGGCATGTGGTTGCTTGCCGTCACTGTGGACATCCCCGAGGCCGAACGGTACGAGCCGACCGGGTTCATCGGTGTGGATCTCGGCATCGTCAACATTGCCACCGCCAGCAGCGGTTACCAAGCGGCGGGGCGTGGCCTCAACCGGTACCGCAAACGCCAGATCGCCCTGCGCGCCAAGCTTCAAGCCAAGCAGACCAAGGCCGCCAAGCGGCGGCTCAAGGCCCGTGCCCGCAAGGAAGCGCGGCACGTCAAGAACATCAACCACTGCATCTCGAAGACGATCGTGACCGAGGCCAAGCGCACCGGACGCGGTATTTCCCTGGAAGAACTCCAGGGGATCCGCGAGCGGGTACGGCTCCGTAAGCCTGAGCGGGTCACGCTGCACTCCTGGTCGTTCGACCAGCTTGGGCAGTTCATCGTCTACAAGGCCAACATGGCTGGGGTGCCGGTGGTCTACGTCGATCCCGCGTACACATCACAGATGTGTGCGGATTGCGGGTACACGGACAAGAAGAACCGTGTGTCGCGGGGGTCTTTCACTTGCCGGTCGTGCGGCCACGCTCAGCACGCCGACCGCAACGCTTCCCGCAACATCGCCCAGCGGGGCAATGCTGTGTGGAACGCGGGGCGTGAGTCACGCGTCCCGGTCGGCGCATAGCCGATCAAGATGCGGCAGCCTCAGCTAGCCGCAAGCTCGGCCCTTCAGGGCCGAGAAGTTGACTAGTCCCAGATGTGCTCGACTCTCACATCTCGCGCGATCGCTGTCTGCAACCGTATCGAGCCAGATCGTGACAAGGTCGTGACCTGCGGCTGAACGGGTGATGCCAGAGCTGCTTTAGGTTTGTTGGGAACCGCTACGGACGCCTCTGCGTCAGGTTAAAGTGTTCATCGTTTCCGGGGGAGATCGCAGAGTCCAGAGGGGTCTGGGATGACAAGCGCAGACACAGGTGGCTTCGCCGCAGCCAAGGAAGGGCTGAAGGCGATCGGTGGCCAGACGCAGTGGATCAATCAGCAGGTCGGTGCGGGCAAGCTGATGCTCGATCCCGAGGTCGCGGAGAAGGCTGCGAAGCGATGCGACGAAGAGATCGATGCGCTGAACGAGCTGTACGACAATGCTGCTGCGTTGCAGCGCGTCACCGGACTCGGTAACTGGCCTGACGGCAAGCAGTTGGCGCAGCGGTTCCAGGACAAGGCTACGGACGGGAGTGCGGGCGCTCTGCCGTTGATTCGTGAGCTGCAGAAGGAACTGGCGAAGCAGGCGCAAGCCTTCCGTGACGCCGCCAAGGACTACCGTGCCACAGACGAACAGAACGCTGATGATCTGAGGCGAGGTATTCAGTGAACAAGCTTGTCCGGTCCCTTGTCGTTGCAACTGCCGGCGTTGCTCTCGTCGGGCTGTCCGCGTGTGGAACTGGTGGCAATGGCAACGGCGATACCACGCAGGCGCCGACCACGAAGACGGGCGGCGCTGCACTGGAGAAGTTCGACCCGTGCACCTTCTTTCAGTCTGCTGACTTGACTTCGTGGGGGCTACCGGAGCAGGGCAAGGATTTCTCACCTGTGAGCTTCGAGCCGGGGTGTCGCTGGCAGGGTGAGAAGATGTCGCTCACCTTCCAGAAGAACGTGGACGAGACTGTGGCGTCCTATGAGCAGAGCGGTAACTGGGAGCGGTTCGACAAGAAGACCATAGGCGGGCGTTCTGCCGCGATCGCGACTGTTCCTGGTGGTGGAAGCACAGGTGGTTGCAACGTGCTAGTGGACGCTGGCGGTGGAGTTGTGATTTACGGAGTTTCTGGACGCATGGCCGATTCCGTGAATGCGTGCGCCGAAGCGGAGAAGATCGTCGACCAAACGGCTTCTCGGCTGCCGAAGTGACGAGACAGGGGGAGTGATGGGACTTCTCAGAACCCTCGACAACGCGGGTTCCCGGGTCTTCGGCTGGGAGAGCGCTGCCGAGGAGGAACGCAAGAAGCACGGCGAAGAGGCCAGCCGCGTCGCCCAGCAGCAGCAGAACCAGCTGGCGCAGCAGAACTCCGGCCTCAACGTCACGAGTTACGACTCGCCGGCTATCACGCAGTGCCTCAACTGGTCTGGCTTCAGCCACGCGCAGATTTACCAGACCAACCAGGAGTCGATCGACCAGGGCAAGGTCGGTGAGGTCGCCGAGGCGTGGAAGAAGCTGGCCACGGGACTGCGCGAGCGCGGGAACAACTACGCCACGGACCTCGCCAAGATCGTCGATGGGGGCTGGGAAGGCGAGGCCGCGAGCAACGCTCGTGAGGTCGGCAAGCCCGCTTCCGACTGGATGAAGGCCAGCGCCGATGCCTTCGAGATGACCGGGAACAACCTGCACGCCGCGGGTGAGGCCGCCGGTCAGGCCAGCAAGATGGTCGAGAAGCCCCAGGGCTTCAGTTGGGGTGAGGCCGCTTCCGCTTCGATTCCGTTCGGTATCGCCGGCGGTGGCATCAACGCGCTCAGCCAGATGGAGGAGCAGGAGCAGGCGGAGAAGGCCGCGCAGGAGACGATGGCGCGCGTCTACAGCCCCACGCTTACCCAGGTCGACGCGAAGATGCCGCAGTACAAGGGGCCGGACGGCAACATCAAGGAGCCGCCGCCGGTGCCGCCCCCGCCCCCCACGGAATGGGGCGGTGGTGGTCCCGGCGATCCCGGTGGTGGAACCGGCGGCGGGACGCCGGGCGGCGGGACCGGGAAGCTTCCCGGCGGTGGCATCGGTACCGGTGTTCCCGTCGGTGGTATTCCCGGCAGTGGCATTCCCGACCGCGGGCTCCCCGTCGGTGCATACGACCCCAACAATCTCGGTAGCCGTATCCCCGGTGGCGGCTACACCACGCCTTCCGGAACCGGTAGCCAGTGGGCCGATCAGCCCGGGCTCCCCGGCGGTGGCGGAACCGGGCTCCCCGGCGGTGGCGCCGGTGGTGGTCTCCCCGGCGGCGGCGCCGGTGGTGCCGGGATGGTCGGTGGCATGGCCGGCGGGCTGGGCGCCGGAGCCGGTGGCCTGGGCGCCGGTGGCCGGGCCGGTGTCGGTGGACTCGGCGCCGGCGCGGGTGCGGTCGGCGGTGCAGGTGCTCGAGGTGCCGGTGCCGGACGAGGCGCGATGGGCGGCATGGGTGGTGCTGGTCAGCGCGGCAAGGGCGGCGAGGACGAGGAGCACGAGCGCCCGTCCTGGCTCGAGGAGCAGGACGACATCTGGATGAACGACATGCCGAAGACCGCCCCGCCGGTGCTCGGCGAATGATCCGGTGCTGACCGGTGGCGCCGGCTTCGGCACCACCGGTCGGTCACGCTTGCAGCGGGCGAACTCACAAGGGGAGAAACAACAGTGGGCGTGTTGGGGCGGTGGCAGCTTCAGCCGGTGCACTTGGACATCGTGCTCAAGTACCTGAAGATCGACGGTTTGACCTTGCCGTTGAGCAGCCGTTCTTTTGGGTACACCGCCGATCAGTTCAGCCAGATCGCGATCGGTGAGCTGGACCGGATGGACGCCGCCGGAGTCGTGATCAACGACGAGGTCGCGCCGCCGTTGGTCACCGCGCTCAAGACGCTGGCCAACCCGTACCTGTGGGTCGACTCGCTGTGGTTCCCGCAGGTCGGCTCCGATCACTGCTGGCGGGCGCTCGCGGTGTTCACCGAAGGCAACCGGGTCGTGCTCGGCGTGCAGACACCGAGCGAGGATCCGCAGCGCGGCGGCATGCTGACCGTCGAGGTCCACGAGAACGCCCCGCTGCCGCAGGTCCTGCTGGCCACGTTGCCACCCACCAAGCCGGGCGGCCAGGGGCCGGTGCGCGTCCCGCAGAGTTCGCTGGTGCGGCAGCCGCAGCCGGACGACTACGACCAGATGAGCGTGATGCAGTCGGCCACCCCGAGCCGCGGCAGCAGCGGCGACCAGCAGGTCGCGCTCTACGAGGCGATCGGGAAGGCGCCGCACGCGCGCATCGGCCAGATGTCGGCGAGCACCCGCGACCAATACGGCCGCCGGAAGCGTTCCCAGGTGGTGTCCTGGTTCGACAACGAGCCGGACGGCCGCTACCTGAACCGGGTCGAGCGCGGCAGCTCCGGCGAGCAGGTCTTCGCGATCCTGCCGGCCGAAGCGCGCACGATCGGCGCCGAGATCGAATCCCTCATCGCCCAGGTCCGCTGACCGCGCCCGAACGCTCTACCGCCGCTGGATGCTGCGCGGAGGAAATTCGCCACCTACGCCGGGTCATCACGAAACGACGAAGAGTGGCGAAGGGGGAACGCACGGCTTGACAGTCCGCACGTAGGCTGCATGGCATGGTCGAACCCCAGCTGCATCGCGTTACCTTGCCCAATGGGCTGCGCGTGGTGTTGGCACCGGACTCGGCAGCGGGCCGAGCATCGTCAGGGCAGGCCCCTGTGGTCGGTGTCAGCGTGCACTACGACGTGGGCTTTCGCTCGGAACCGGAGGGGCGCACCGGTTTCGCGCACCTCTTCGAGCATTTGATGTTCCAAGGCAGCGAGAGCCTGGAAAAACTCGCGCACTTCCGGCACGTGCAGGGTTCCGGTGGCACGTTCAACGGTTCGACGCACCAGGACTACACCGACTACTACCAGGTGCTGCCGTCGGCGGCGCTGGAGCGGGCGTTGTTCCTCGAAGCGGACCGGATGCGGGCGCCGAAGATCACCGAGGAGAACCTGCGCAACCAGGTGGACGTGGTGAAGGAGGAGATTCGCCTCAACGTCCTCAACCGCCCCTACGGCGGGTTCCCGTGGATCCTGCTGCCGCCGGTGCTCTACTCGACCTTCGCCAACGCGCACAACGGCTACGGCGACTTCACCGACCTGGAACAGGCGACCGTCGACGACTGCGCCGCGTTCTTCGACACCTTCTACGCGCCGGGCAACGCGGTGCTGACCATCGTCGGTGACATCGACGTCGAGCAGACCATCGACCTGGTCAACAAGCACTTCGGCGACGTGCCGGCGCGCGACCTCCCGCCGCGGCCGTCCTTCGGCGAGCCGTTCCCCGCCGGCGAGCTGCGCGGCAAGCACGCCGACCCGCACGCGCCACTGCCCGCCGTCGCGCTGGGTCACCGCCTGCCCGACCCGGTCTCCGAACTCGATGCCTACCTGGCGAACGTGGTTCTCGCGGCGATCTTGTCCGACGGCGATGCCTCTCGCCTGCAGCAGCGCCTGGTCTACCAGGACACTCTCGTGGTGGACGTGCACGCCGGCTGCGGCCTGATGGGAGCCCCGCTGGACGCCCGCGACCCGGATACGTTCACCGTCACCGCCATCCACACCCCGGAGGTCGAGCTCGACCGGGTGGTCGGCGCGATCGACGAGGAGCTGGAGAAGCTGGCCACCGATGGCCCGAGCGCGGACGAGTTGTCCCGCGTCACGGCACGCTGGGCCGCCAGCCTGTACCGGGAGCACGACCGGGTGGTCACGCGGACCCTCGACCTGGGCAGCGCCGAGCTGCTGCACGGTCGCGCCGAGCTGATCTCCGAGCTGCCGAAGCTGATCGGCAAGGTCAGCGCGGAGGGTGTCGCGTCGGCGGCGAAGGCGCTGCGGCCCGATGCGCGCGCGGTGCTGGAGATCGAACCCGCAGGCGACGAGAACGCGACAGGAGGTGCGGCATGACCCGCGCAACGCACCGGAGTGCCGAGGAGATCGGCCGCACCGAGCTCGGCCCGCGGCCGCTGCCGCCGCTCGGCGAGCCCCGCATCGGCCGCGCACCGGCCGCCGTGGACACCGTGCTGGACAACGGGCTGCGGGTGATCGCCGTCCGGCACGGCGTGGTCCCGATGGTCGAGCTGCGGCTGCGGATCCCGTTCGCCGGTGCGGAACAGAAGCACCCGGCCCGCGCCGAGCTGCTGGCCGAGGCGCTGTTGACCGGCACCGAGCGCCGCAGCCGCGTGCAGGTGGACACGGACCTGGCAGCGGTGGGCGGCGACCTGCACGCGACCGTCGATCCGGAGCGGCTCAGCATCACCGGCGACGCGCTGGCCACCGGCTTGGACACCCTGCTCGACGTGCTCGCGGATGCGCTGACCGGCGCGGTGTACCGCGATGCGGAGGTCGAGGGGGAGCGCGCCCGGCTGGTCGAGCGGATCACCGTCGCGCGCTCGCAGCCGCGGGTGATCGCGCGGGAGGAGCTGCAGCGGCACCGCTACGGCGACCACCCGTTCGTCCGCGAGGTGCCGCAGGCCGAGGACGTCGCCGAGGTCAGCGTCGAGGAGGTCCGCACGCTGCACCGCGAAGCAGTGCTGCCGCGGGGCTCGGTGCTGGCGCTGGTCGGCGACATCGACCCGGACCAGGCGGTGGCTGCCGTCGAGCGCAACCTGGCAGGCTGGCAGTCCGAGGACACCGCGCGCGAACTCCCGTCGCTGCCGGCGGTTCGCGGCGGCGACGTCCGGCTGGTGCACCGGGCCGGCGCGGTGCAGTCGCAGCTGCGGTTCTCAGCCCAGGCGTTGCCGCGCACCGACCCGCAGTACCCGGCTCTGCAGATCGCGAACCTGGTCTTCGGCGGCTACTTCTCCTCACGGCTGGTGGAGAACATCCGCGAGGACAAGGGCTACACCTACGGCGCGCACTCGTCGTTCGAGTTCACCCGGGGCAACGGCACGGTCCTCGTCGACGCCGACACCGCCAGTGAGGTAACCGCGGCCGCGTTGCTGGAGACCCGGTACGAGCTGGCCAGGTTGGCGCTAGTGCCACCGACCGAATCGGAGGTCGAGTCGGCCCGGCAGTACGCCATCGGGAGCCTGCTCACCTCGACCGCTTCGCAGTCCGGGATGGCGTCCACGCTCGTCGCGCTGGCCGCGGCGGGCCTGGGGCAGGACTGGCTGCTCGCGCACCCCGAGCGGTTGCGGGCGATCACGGTCGAGCAGGTGGGCGAGGCGGCGCGGCGCTTCAGCCCGACCGCGTTCACCGGCGTTGTCGTCGGCAACGCGGACAAGCTCGCCGACCAGCTTCGACTGCTCGGGGGTGTGGTGTTGCCATGACGTGGTTGGACGGTGAGGCGGGCAAATGATTTCCGACGTGGTCGCCGGGGCGGGTTTCCAGCTGGACTCCGCGCCCCTGCTGTCCAGGTCCACCGTGGATCGCCGGGAGACGCTGCGGGAGACCCCAGACGGCGGGGCGGAGCTGTGGTCGACCGGTCGGGTCGTGCTGGTGGACGCCAAGGGACGAACCCGGATCGGCCCGGATTCGCGGCTGGTGGTGCACCCCGCGAGCGACTTCGGCGAACGTCCGGCCCCGAATGCGGTGCTGCTCGGCGCTGAGGGCGAGATCAGCTACTGGGCGCTGCGCAGCGAGCACGACGGTTCCCAGGACGACTGGCGGGACCTGCGCGCCGGCGGTGGTCTGCTCAACGACACCGACGCCGGGTTGTTCACCACCGCGGTCGGCCTCCTCGGCTGGCACGACAGCGCCCGCTACTGCGCGGTGTGCGGGGCGGCGACCACGCGGGTCCGCGCCGGTTGGGCGCGGCGTTGCACGGGTTGCGACCGCGAGGAGTACCCGCGCACCGATCCGGCCGTGATCTGCCTGGTGCACGACGGTGCGGACCATGTGCTGCTGGCCCGCCAGCCGATCTGGCCGCCGGAGCGGTACTCGGTGCTGGCCGGGTTCGTCGAGGCCGGCGAGTCGCTGGAAGCCTGCGTCTCGCGCGAAATCGCGGAGGAGGTGGGTGTCGCGGTCTCGGACGTCCGCTACCTCGGCAGCCAGCCGTGGCCGTTCCCGCGGTCGCTGATGCTGGGCTTCGCCGCGATCGCGGACCGGTCCGCGCCGCTTACGCCGGCCGACGGCGAGATCGAGGACGCCCGCTGGGTGCACCGCGACACGGTCCGGGCGGCCCTGGAGTCGGCGGGCGCGGCGGTCGACGGGCTGCGGCTCCCGCCCGGGGTGTCCATCGCCTACCGCATGATCAAGGGCTGGGCCACCTGGAACGACTGACGCGGAAGGGCTGGTCGGGGCGCCTCCCCGGCCAGCCCTCCGACGGTATCCGGGCACGGCGGTGAGGATTTCTATGCCGCGGTTTCGGGCACCCGCAGCCCGATCATCGCTCGAATGTTGTGATCACCCGGGGGTGTCAATTTCGCGAGAAATTGACCGCCACCCGGGTGAACGAGTGCGAATCACTCGTTGGAGGCCTCCGACACGCGGCGCAGGGTGCTGGGGTGTGCCCCCGGTCGGGGGAGGCGGTCTGCGAAGATGCCGGGCATGACCGAGCAGCCGCGACTTCTGGAAGGGTTGGATCCGGAGCAGCGGCAGGCGGTCATCGCACCACGCGGCCCCGTGTGCGTGCTGGCGGGTGCGGGCACCGGCAAGACCCGCACGATCACCCATCGCATCGCCTTCCTCGTGCAGCGCGGGCTCGTCGCCCCGAACCAGGTGCTGGCGGTGACCTTCACGGCCCGGGCGGCGGGGGAGATGCGCACCCGGTTGGGCGCGCTCGGCGCGGCGGGGGTGCAGGCGCAAACCTTCCACGCGGCGGCCTTCCGGCAGCTGCGCTACTTCTGGCCGCGGGTGCACGAGACCCAGATGTGGCAGCTGACCGACAACAAGTTCCGGCTGGTCATGCAGGCCGCGAACAAGCTCGGCCTGTCCACCGAGCGGGAGGACGTCCGTGACCTGGCCGGCGAGATCGAATGGGCCAAGTCGTCGCTGGTCGGCCCCGAGCAGTACCCGGCCGCCGCGGCCGCCGCCGGGCGGGACGTGCCGGTGCTGCCGGAGCAGCTCAGCAAGGCGTTCGCGGCCTACGAGCAGCTGAAGAACCGGGCGCAGGTGCTGGACTTCGACGACTTGCTGCTGCACATCGTGGCGATCCTGGAGGACCAGCCGGAGATCACCGAGGAGTTCCGCAGCCGGTACCGGTCGTTCGTCGTGGACGAGTACCAGGACGTCAACCCGCTGCAGCAGCGGGTGCTCGAATCCTGGGTGGGCAACCGCGACGACCTCACGGTGGTGGGCGACGCGAACCAGACGATCTACTCGTTCGCGGGTGCCTCGCCGAAGTGGTTGATCGGCTTCCCGCGCAAGTACCCGGAAGCGACCGTGGTGCGCCTGGAACGGGACTACCGGTCCACACCGCAGGTGGTGGGCCTGGCCAACCAGGTCATCGGTGCCGCGCGGGAGCGGCCGGCCGGCACGCGGCTGAAGCTGGTCGGGCAGCGCCCGGACGGGCCGCGCCCGGATTTCGCCGAGTACGACGACGAGACCGACGAGGCCGAGGCGATCGCCCGCAAGATCGCGCAGCTGGCCAAGCGCGGTGTTGCGTTGTCGGAGATCGCGGTGCTGTTCCGGGTCAACGCGCAGTCGGAGGTCTACGAGAAGGCGCTCTCCGACGCCGAGATCCCCTACCAGGTGCGTGGTGGTGAGCGGTTCTTCGCGCGCCCGGAGGTGCGGCAGGCCATGGTCACGCTGCGCGCCGCAGTCGCGCACGGCGCCGAAGCGGAGGACCTGCCCGCGACGGTCCGCTCGGTGCTGCGCGAGGTCGGGCTGACCGACGAGCCGCCTGCCGGTGGTGCCGCGCGCGAGCGGTGGGAGTTGTTGATCGCGCTGGTGGAGCTCGCGGAGGAGCTCGCCACGACGGTGCCCGACGCGGGCCTGTCCCGCTATGTCGCGGAGCTGGACGCGCGAGCCGAGTCCCAGCACCCGCCGACCGTCGAAGGCGTCACCCTCGCCTCGCTGCACGCCGCCAAGGGCCTCGAGTGGGACGCGGTTTTCCTGGTGGGGCTGGTCGAAGGCACGTTGCCCATCCAGCACGCCGACACCGACGCCGGCGTCGAGGAGGAACGCCGCCTGCTCTACGTCGGGGTCACCCGCGCCCGCGAGCACCTCTACCTGTCGTGGGCGCTGGCGCGCGCGGGTGGGCGCCGTTACCGGCGACGCAGCCGCTTCCTGTACAGCCTGGTGCCGGACGAGCACCCGGCGGCGCTGCCCAACAAGGTCAAGCAGCGCGAGCTGCTGTCGCGACCGGCGAAGTCCGCGAAGCCGCGTTGCCGCATTTGCAACGCCACGCTGGCGGGCACGATGGACATCAAGCTCGGCCGCTGCGCCGACTGTCCGTCCGATGTGGACGAAGACCTGCTGTCGCAGCTGAAGGCGTGGCGCAGCGAACGCGCCCGGCAGCTGAAGGTCCCCGCTTACGTGGTGTTCACCGACGCGACGCTGACCGCGATCGCGGAGCAGCGGCCGTTGGACGAGACCGCACTGGTGGGTATCTCCGGGATCGGGGCGTCGAAGTTGCAGAAGTTCGGCTCCGACGTGCTCGCGCTGATCCAGGGTGAGCGCCGCGACACGCCCTGAAATGCCTGGTGACGCAGGTTTTTCAGACGATCGAGCGGTTTCTTCGAAAAATACGTTGCGACCGGCACGGGTGTGCCAATAACCTGCAAGAGCGCGAGCCGTGGTTGGAAGAAACCCCGGCCTGAAGCCCGAAGGGAGGTGGCCTTGGTGTCCACGATTCTGATGTCGAGCACCCCGAGCCGCCTCATGGCCGGGGCAATCGCGCTGTTCCGCGTTACTTTCGCGCCGTTCCCAGCTGTTGCCGAACACGATGCCGGCTATGGCCGAAAGCTCAACCCGCGTTGGTTCCGCGCGCTGCCGCTGACCGTGGTCGACCCACGGCGGTCCGCTTTTTGGCGATTCCTTGATCCACTGATCTAGGAATCTCCCCAGGCTTCTCGAAGGCCGCGGACCCCGCATCGGGTCCGCGGCCTTCTTGTTGTTCCTGGTTTTCCGCCATCCACAACCACAAACTGCTGCCGACCGACTACAGGAGGAAGTTTCATGTTGACCGCGAGTGTGCCGATAGCAAGCGCGGGCGAGGGCTTGCTGCCGGACGGGGACACCGTGGCCGGCCTCTTCGACAGCCCCGCGACGGCGCTGGACAGCCACCTGCCCTGCCGTCAGGACCCGGACCTGTGGTTCGCCGAGAACCCGAGGGAGCTGGACCAGGCCAAGTCGCTGTGCGCCGACTGCCCGATCAAGACCAAATGCCTGGCCGGTGCGCTGTCGCGCGGCGAGCCGTGGGGGGTCTGGGGCGGCGAGATCTTCGAGCGGGGCGCGGTGGTCGCCCGCAAGCGCCCCCGCGGCCGCCCACGCAAGCACCCGCTGCCGACCGAGGCACCGGCCGCCGCCGCGGCCGAGCGACGGCGTCAGGAGCAGGCGGCATGACCTACAACCGAATTCCCGAACCCATCACCGACACCCGGATGAAGGACGAGGTACGAATGTTGATGCCCGAGGACTTGTCACGGATACGAAGTAACGAGCTGATGGACGAAGCGCACCGACAACGGCTGGCGCGGCAGATATCCGCCGGCCGCTGGTGGCGTTGGCTCGCCGATTACGCCGGTCGGCGCGCGGAACGCGCAGCCCGATGTTCTTGAGCCCGCCGAAGCCGGGATCGGCTCGGCGGGCGAAGGTAGTCGCGCGACGCTGAACCATCCCGCACCAAACGGATTTCCAGTCGCCGTCTCATTCGGACGGTTCCCGGCCGGGCACACCGGTCGGGAACCCCACGGTCGTGGCGGCGGCTGGGAATCAGCTCCGCCGAACGAACCTCGCTGCGTGCTCGACGGTTCGCGCACCTTGAAAACTCCAAGCACCTGCCGGGGTATTGACCGTATCGTGATGCCCCGTGGCCGGACATTCGCATGACAACATCGACTGGGACGAGCACCTGCAGCGACTCCGCGACGGCGACGAGCTGAACGCGCCGGAGATCGCCGGACTCGTCGCCCAGTTGCTGCGCCCGGCCGATCGCACCGTGATCGAGGTCGGTGCCGGGGCGGGCGGGACGGCGGCGGCGTTCGCGGCGGCGCTGGCGGACTCGGGCGGCGAGCTGACCGTCGTGGACACGGCACCGCACCTGCTCGCGGCGGCCGGTGACCGCGTCAGGCGGGTTTCCGACCGGGTGGCGGTCCATGCCGTCCAGGCGGACGCCGCCGAGGACTCGCTGGTCGAAGCCCTCGAACGGGCCGGTGCTCCGGTCCAAGCCGACCTGGTCTTCGCGGCGTTCGTGGTGCACCACCTGCCCGACCAGCTAACCGGGCTGCGCCGCCTGGCGAAGCTGGTGCGCCCGGGCGGGCGGCTGGCGGTCGTCGAGTTCGGGCTCGAAACGAGGGTGCTGCCGCCGGACGTCGGCCTCGGCGAGCCCGGTCTGGAGGCCCGGTTGATCGCCGGTCGCGAGGACTGGTTCCGGCAGATGCGGGCGGAGATGACCGGCTCGGTCCGGCTGCCGATCGGGTGGGGGAAGGCCCTGTCCGAGGTCGGCCTGGCCGAGGTGCGGTCGTGGAGCTACCTCGTGGACCGTCCGGCTCCGGTCTCCGGAGCCGCCCGCCAGGCTGTGCTGCGCCGGTTGCAGTTCCTCCGCCGGGACGCCGAGAACCGCGTCGGAGCGGCGGATCTGGCTGCGCTCGACCAGCTGCTCGACGAGTCGGGCGAGGACTACGCCGGGAACCGCGACGACGTGTACTACCTCACGGCCAACACGGTCCACCTCGGCACCCGACCTTAGATTTAGCGCCTGTTGGTGAATGGTCTGGGTGGGTGGTCGCTTAGCGGAACCTGAGCGGTTCCCTGGACTGCGGGCGCCCCTCCTGATGTATGTCCAATACGCGGCGGAGGGGCCGTCCTCGCCAGAAAACCTCTCAGAACCCGCCGATGGTCGCCTTGGCAAGTGAATGCAAGCGGCTACGCCGCTTCCAAGGCGCGGACGGCATTCGCCGACAGGCGCTTAGGACTGAGGCCGACCAGTGGCCGCAATTTCCCTTCGGAAGATTCAGCGCCGGGGTCAGTCGCTGAAGCCCGGCTGCCAACGGGCGATGATGTCGCGGGCCCCGACCTCTGCGTCGAGCTGGCAGAGGATTCCGGTCGCGCCGAGCGTGACCCGGTGGATCAGCAGGTAGTCCGGCGGCAGGTTCAGCGAGCGCCCGGTCCGGAAGTCCGGGCTGCGCAGGTCGCCGACCCGCTCCGCCTGGCGCTGCAACCAGCGCCGGGTGAAGTGGAACGTCGGCGTCCGGGCCGGGTCCACGAACGGCGCCAGGTAGGCCAGCACGTCCTCGGCCTGGATCTCCCGGTCGCCCTGCACGAACCGCTCCGCTCTCAGCAGGTCCAGCAGCTCCGCGGGCCTGTCCTCCAGCGCGAGCCGGATCATGCGGCCGAACGTCGCGGGCAGGCCGTCGGGCAGCCGGGAGACCGCACCGAAGTCGATCACGCCGAGCTTGCCGTCCGGCAGCAGCATGAAGTTGCCGGGATGTGGGTCGGCGTGCAGCAGGCCCACCCGGGCTGGCGCGGAGTAGTGGAACTCGGCGAGCAGCCGACCCGCCGCATCGCGTTCCGCGCGATCGCCGTCGGCGATGATCCGCGCGTACGGCTTGCCCGTCACCCACTCCGTGACGACCACCTTCGGGGCGCTGGCGACCACGGCCGGCACCCGGACGTCGTCATCGCCGTGGAACACCTTGGCAAACGCCCGCTGGTTGTCGGCCTCGGTGCGGTAGTCGAGTTCCTCGACCATGCGGTCCTGCAGCTCCGCCAGCAGCGGCTTGACCTCGGCGCCTGGTGCCAAGGACTGGAAGAGCCGGGAGAAGCGCATCAGCTGGCGCAGATCGGAGCGCAGCGCCTCGTCCGCGCCGGGGTACTGCACCTTGACGGCAACCTCGCGTCCGTCATGCCAGGTTGCGCGGTGCACCTGCCCGATGCTCGCGGCCGCGGCCGGGGTGTCGTCGAACTCGGCGAAGCGCTTCCGCCACGCGCGCCCGAGCTGCTCGTCAAGCACCCGGTGCACGCTGCTGGCGGGCATCGGCGGGGCCGCCGACTGCAGCTTGGTCAGCGCCTCGCGGTACGGGCCGGCCATCTCGTCCGGCACGGCCGCCTCGAACACGCTCAGGGCCTGGCCGAACTTCATCGCGCCACCCTTGAGCTGGCCCAAGACCGCGAACAATTGCTCCGCGGTCTTCGCCGACAAGTCGGCGCTGATCTCCGCGGGGTTCTGCCCGGTAAGCCGTTTCCCCCAACCAGCGGCCAGGCGGCCTGCGACACCGAGCGGCAGACTGGCGAGTTTCGCGGTGCGGTGTGCTGCCCGGCGGGGGATGTCGGCCACGAATTCTCCTTTGGTGCGCGCAGGAAAACCCTCTCGATGTCCGAAGACTCATTCGAAATCGAGAAGCCCAGTCACATGCTAGAGGTTTCCTGCGGCGCCTTGGACCGTGATCGACGCGTTGGACGCCATGTTTGCGCCACCGGGCGCAGTCGTCGTTCCACCGAACAAGAGGGAGCGAGCTAGCACTTCGAGCCCTGGAACCGCCGATTCGCGCTGAACACGCGTGTATCCCTGCAACGTCCCGGCGCGTGGCCGGTGCGTGTCGAACGCTGGGGCGAAGCGCGTCGGCGGTACGGGCGGGTGGGCGGCCTCGCGGCGGCCCACCCGTGCCCGGTCACGCCTTACCGAGGATGCGGGTCATCTTGGTACCGCAGACCGGGCAGGTGCCCTTGGCCATCCGGCGACCGTTGGTCTCCGAGACCTCACCGGAAAAGTCGCGCTTCTCCCGGCACTTCACGCAGTAGCCGTTGTACGTCTCGGCCACGGCTCCCCTCCTTCATCTCGTGATCCAGCGTCGTCGCTGGGTCGTCTGCGGCCCTCCTCCGGGCGGCTGGGGGAACGGTACATGTGGATCATTCGACATGCATGCATTAAGAGCATCGCATGTTCGACTTAACGGAGTAATCCCTCGGGGGGTTTACGATGCGTAGACGCTGAGGATCGGCTCACAGGGGGAACCGTTTGTCGGGGCCACTCGCTAAGGTCCACTCCCGTGGCTGAACCCCAGGTCGAGGTGCGCCGCAGCAAGCGCCGCCGGCAGACGGTGAGCGCGTATCGCGACGGCGACAAGATCGTGGTGCTGCTTCCGGCGCGGATGAGCCGAGCGGAGGAAAAGCGCTGGGTGGCGGACATGCTCAGCCGCCTGCAGCGCAGTGAGACGCGTCGGCGCTCGCCCGCGCGGGAATCCGACGAGGCGCTGTTCGAGCGGTGCGGCGAGCTGTCCGCGAAGTACCTCGACGGCCGCGCGCAACCGCAGGGTGTCCGGTGGGTGCCACCGATGCGCACGAGGTGGGCTTCCTGCACGCCGGCCGATGCCACCATTCGGGTAAGTCAGCGCCTCCGAGATGTACCTGGATGGGTGCTCGATTACGTGCTTGTGCACGAGCTGGCGCACCTGCTGGTGCCTGGCCACGGCGCCGACTTCTGGAAGTGGGTGCGCCGGTACCCGAAGACCGAACGGGCCATCGGCTACCTCGAAGGCCTCTCGGCGGCCGCCCAGCTCGGCATCGGTCTGGACGACGACGCGGACGACGACGCCGAAGCGCCGGTGGGCTGCTGAGGGCCCGCGCAGCTTCGGCACGTCACGCGGCTTCACCGCGGGTGGGTCAGCCGTGAGGCGCCTGAGGTTCTGCCACCCTGCACCGCTAGCCGAGTTGAAGCCGAGCCGATCTGTGCAGGACAGGGGCACCTCCGGACTTCCGGAGGTGCCCATCCGCTCGCAGCGTGCCGGGGCTCAGCTCCCGTCGCGCTTCGACGAGTCGTCGCCCCCGTCGTCGCCCTCGTCGTCGGACTTCGCCGCCTCGTCCGCCTCGGCGCGGCGGATCGCGGCGATCGGGTCGTCCAGGTCTGCCGAACCCGCGCCCCAGCGGTCGGCGAAGTCCAGCGGCTCGTCCAGGTCCGAGCTGTCCGGCAGCAGGTCAGGGTGGTCCCAGACCCGGTCCCGGCTGTCGATGCCGTGCCGCTCCGTCATCAGCCGCCACAGGTTCGCGGCGTCCCGCATCCGGCGGGGCCGCAGTTCCAGGCCGATGAGCGTGGCGAAGGTCTGCTCCGCCGGTCCGCCGCTGGCCCGCCGCCGCCGGACGGTTTCGCCCAGCGCGCCGGCGCCCGGCAGCCGCTCGCTGACGGCGTACGCGACGACCACGTCGACCCAGCCCTCGACCAGCGCCAGCAACGTCTCCAGCCGGTTCAACGCGGCCTGCTGCTCGGGGGTGGTCTTCGGCTCGAGGACACCGGAGCCCATCAGCTCCTCCATCGAGCTCGGGTTGGCTGGATCGATCTTCCCGGCCAGGTCCTCCAGCGCCGCGGTGTCGATGTGGATGCCGCGGGAGTACTCCTCCACGGTCGCCAGCAGCCGCTGGCCGAGCCACGGGACGTGGCTGAACAGGCGGTGGTGCGCGGCCTCGCGGGCGGCGAGGAACACGGTCGCCTCGCTGATCGGCCGGTCCAGGCCTTCGATGAAGCGCTCGATGTTGGCGGGCAGCAGGGCGGCGGTACCGGCGGGGCCCAGCGGCAGGCCGACGTCGGTGGACGTCAGCACCTCGCCGCCGAGTTGGGCCAAGCCGTTGCCCAGCTGCGAGCCGAAGGTCATTCCGCCCATCTGCCCGAGCATCGACAGCAGCGGGCCGGCGGCCTGCTTCGCCTCCTCGGGCAGCGCCTCCAGCCAGGCGCTGGACATCCGCTGCGCGACCGGGTCGCACAGCCGCTGCCAGGTGGGCAGGGTCTTCTCCACCCAGTCCACCGACGACCAGGTCTGCACCGAGCGGACTCCGGCGGGCAGCGAGGTGGTGGCGTCCAGCCACAGCTCGGCTAGCCGGACCGCGTCCTCGATCGCCTTCACCTGGTCCTGGCTGGGGCGCTCGGTGCGCTGGTTGTTGTGCAGTTGCTGCACCGCGAGTTGCTTGGCGAGCTCGTAGTTCACCGGGCCGGAGCCACCGCTGCCGGAGTGGCTGAGCGCCTGGCCGAGTTGGGTCAGCATCTGGCCGAGCTGGCCGATGTCGAAGTTCGGCATGCCGCCCGGTCCGGGCATGCCGCCGAAACCGAAACCGGGGAAGTCTCCGGGGTTTCCGGCGCCGCCCTCAGAGCGGCCTTGCGACGAGTCGCCCTTGTCAGGATCGTCGGGGTCCTGCGAGCTGAACCCGAACGGCAAGTTGGTCATAGTTCCACCGTACGCGGCAAGCGCCGCCTCACAGAAGGTGTCCGAAGCTCGCTCGCCGCGAACACCTAAAAGGTTCACGGGTGGCATGCCGACGCGATGCGGCGTGCGGGGGTGGGAAGAACACTGCCGGCTCTGACCACCGGAGGCCGTGGCCGGTTTTCGCTGGTCAGGGCCTGCGGGCCGTGCGGTCTGAACACGCCGTGGAGGCGAACACGTACGCTGTCACCTCGTGAACCGCCGCACGTGGACGCTGCTGACAAGCGTCGTACTGGTAGTCGTCTTCGGCTTGCTCGGCGCGTTCGTCCGGGTGCCCTACGTGGCGCTCGGGCCGGGGCCGACCTACGACACCCTCGGGCTCGACGGGAACGTTCCGGTCATCAGCATCGACGGTCAGCAGACCTTCCCGACCGGTGGCCATCTGAACATGACGACGGTGTCGGTGACCGATCAGCTGTCGTTGTTCGGCGCGCTGGGGCTGTGGGTGAGCGGCCGGTACGCGCTGGCGCCGCGCGAGCTGTACTTCCCGCCGGACAAGAGCGAGCAGCAGATCGAGCAGGAGAACACCAAGGCGTTCAACGACTCGCAGACCACGGCCGAGACCGCAGCCCTGCGCTACCTCGGTTATCCGACGAAGGTGCTGGCCGGCGAGATCGTCAAGGGGAGCCCGGCGGACGGCGTGCTGGAACCCGGCGATCACCTGCTGTCGGCCAACGGCAAGCCGGTGACCGACCCGGCGGCGCTGCGGGCGGCGCTCGTCGGCACCAAGCCCGGTGACCGGGCGGAGATCCGGTTCCGGCACGCGGACCAGCCCGAACAGGTCGCGGACGTGCAGCTGGGCGCGAACCCGGGCGGCGACCCGCAGGGCTTCCTGGGGGTCGCCGCGATCGAGCGGCCGGATGTCAACTTCGACATCAAGATCAGCCTGGCCGACGTGGGCGGCCCGTCGGCGGGGCTGATGTTCAGCCTGGCGATCATCGACAAGCTGACCCCGGGCGAGCTCAACGGCGGCAAGTTCGTCGCGGGCACCGGGGAGATCAGCCCGACCGGTCAGGTCGGGGCGATCGGCGGCATCCCGTTCAAGATGGTCAAGGCACGCGAAGCGGGCGCGACGACCTTCCTGGTGCCGGCGGACAACTGCGCCGAGGCCAAGTCGCAGGCCCCGGAGGGGCTGCAGCTCGCCAAGGTCGCCACCCTCGACGACGCGACCAAGGCCCTCGAAGAAGTGCGCAACGGGCAGGTCCCGGCCAGCTGCTGACCGGTTTCAACGGGGATCAGCGCGCTGGCCCCCGTTGAAGCCGGAAGGGTCACTCCGCGAATGTGGCGTGGAGGGCTGTGAGCAGGTTCGGGGCGAGCGACGGGTCTTGGATGACCTCGCCGCCGGATTCCGCGCTGGGCGCGCGCAGGCGCATCACGCACGCTTCGCCGCCGTCTCGCAGTACCGCCGCGACCAGTCGCGCCTCGCGGCGCTCCGGGTGCTCCGCGGCGATCTGCCGAGCCTCCTCGGCGTCGCCCGGCAGCTCCGCTTCCGCTTCCGGCGGGAGCACCACGATCTCCTGCACGAGCGCGCAGCCGGACACCTGCTCCGGCCACTCGATGCGGCCCAGCGCCTCGGCGAGGTCTTCGGCGGGCAGCGCCTCCTGCGCGATCGGGGTCAGCGGCGCGTTCGGGTCGAGCTGGTCGGCCAGCCCTGGTTCGGCGGCCAGCAGGCGGCCGGTGGACACGAGGGCGAACACCTGGGCGGGCTGGTCCCAGCCCGCGGCGTCGACGAACTCCTCGATCTCGCGGGCGGCCGACGTCAGCGCCGCGGCCAGGTCTTCGGGGGTCTCCGGTGGCATGCCGACATGGTCGCACCGCCGGGGTCGGCGCCTCCCGTCGGCCGAACCGATGACCTGCGAAAGATGTCCGCTTAATCCAGTTCGCGAAGCCGCTTCCAGGAACTTCTCGATGGGGACGTAGAGTTGAACATCACGAGGGCGGCCGTCCGCCGGTATCGCCCAAGGCCTGCTGATCGTCACCAGGAGCGTGCGTTGTGGCCATGCGGCCCCCGGTAGGAATGCCGAAACTATCCCGGCGTAGCCGGATCCTGCTGATCCTGGGCGGCATCGTGCTGGTCGCCCTGATCGCCGGATCGCGATTGCTGGGCACCTACGTGGACTGGCTGTGGTTCGGTGAGGTCGGCTACCGACAGGTCTTCACCACTCAACTGGCGTCCCGGGCCGGACTGGGGGTGGCCGCGGCCGTCTTCCTCGGCGGCGTGCTGGCCCTGAACCTCTGGCTGGCCTTCCGCAACCGGCCGGTGTTCGTGCCGGTCAGCGGGCCGGACGATCCGCTGGCCCGGTACCGCACCGTCGCCACCGAGCGCTCCCGCCTCTTCGGGCTCGGGGTGCCGATCGTGGTGGGCGTAATCGGCGGACTCGCCGCGCAGGCCGACTGGCAGACCTTGCAGCTGTTCCTCAACAGCGTTCCGTTCGGGCAGGTCGATCCCGAGTTCGGCAAGGACATCAGCTTCTACGCCTTCGAGCTGCCGTTCTGGCGGTTCCTGCTGTCGTGGGGATTCATCGCGGTCACCGTGTCCTTCATCGGCGCGCTGATCACGCACTACATCTTCGGCGGCATTCGGCTGGCGGGCCGCTCCGGGCAGCTGTCCATGCCCGCGCGCGTCCAGCTGGCCGTGCTGGCGGGCCTGTTCGTGCTGTTCAAGGCGGTCGACTACTTCCTGGACCGCTACGACCTGCTGCTGTCCTCGCGCAACCCGCTGTTCACCGGTGCCAGCTACACCGACCTGAACGCGGTGATGCCCGCGAAGCTGATCCTGATGTGCATCGCGGTGTTCTGCGCCATCGCGTTCTTCGCCGTGATCTTCCTGAAGAACCTGCAGATCCCGGCGCTGGCAACGGTGCTGCTGGTGCTCTCCAGCGTGGTGGTCGGCGCGGTCTGGCCGGCGCTGATGGAGCAGTTCTCGGTGCGCCCCAACGCGAACCAGCGGGAGGCGCAGTCGATCGAGCGCAACCTGGCGGCGACGAAGGCGGCGTTCAACATCGGCGAGCCCAACGTCGAGTTCGTCGACTACCCGGGCCGGACCCAGCTGCAGCCCAGCGATGTGGCCGCGGACAAGGGCACGATCCCGAACATCCGGTTGCTCGACCCGAACGTGCTGGCCCCGACGTTCACCCAGCTGACCCAGCAGTACAACTTCTACGGGTTCACCGACAAGCTGGACGTCGACCGGTACCGGGACACCAACGGCAACCTGCGGGATTATCTCGTCGCGCTGCGCGAGATCAACACCGACGGCCTGGCCGTGAACCAGCAGAACTGGATCAACCGGCACACTGTCTACACGCACGGCAACGGCTTCGTCGCCGCGCCGGCCGACCGGGTGGACTCGACGTTCAAGGAGGGCGCCACCCAGGGTGGCTACCCGGTCTTCCAGATCAGCGACGTGGCCAACAACGGCCAGGGCGCGATCCCGGTCAAGCAGCCGCGGGTGTACTACGGCGAGCTGGTGGGGCGCAACGACTACGCGATCGTCGGCGGCAGCCCCGGTGAGGCGCCGCGCGAGTACGACACCGACCAGCAGCAGTACACCTACACGGGCGCGGGCGGTGTCCCCGTCGGCAGCCTGTTCCAGCGCATGGTGTTCGCCGCCAACTACGGCGAGCGGAACTTCCTGTTCAGCGGTGCGATCGGGGACAACTCCAAGATCATCTACGAGCGGAACCCGCGGGACCGGGTGCAGAAGGTTGCGCCGTGGCTCAAGCTCGACGGCGACCCGTACCCGGCCGTGGTCGACGGCAAGGTCAAGTGGATCGTCGACGGCTACACGACGCTGAACAACTACCCGTACTCGGAGCTAACCGAGCTCGGTGCGGCCACCAACGACACCCTCACCGGTGTCGAGCGGCAGCCCAACCAGCAGATCAACTACATCCGCAACTCGGTGAAGGCGACCGTCGATGCCTACGACGGCACCGTCGACCTCTACTCGGTCGACGACAGGGACCCGGTCCTCAAGGCCTGGGAAGGCGTCTTCCCGGGTGTGGTCAAGCCGCAGAGCGCGATCAGCCCCGAGCTGCGCGACCACTTCCGGTACCCGGAGGACATCTTCAAGGTGCAGCGGACGCTGCTCACCCAGTACCACGTCGACAACCCGGGCGACTTCTTCTCCAGCCAGACCTTCTGGCAGGTGCCGTCCGACCCGACCGGCCGCGGTAACGCCGCCACGACCGCGGGGCAGCAGCCCCCGTACTACGTGCTCGCCCAGGTCCAGGGCCAGGACAGGCCCGAGTTCCAGCTGACCAGCGCGCTCACCGCGCTGCGCCGCGAAAACCTGGCGGCCTGGGTCTCGGCGTCCTCCGAGCCCAACAGCTACGGCAAGCTCACGGTGCTGCGGCTGCCGACCAACAACTCGACACCGGGCCCGAACCAGGTCCAGAACCAGATGGAGTCGACGCCCGCGGTCACCGAGAACCGGACGCTGTTCAACAACCCGAACGTGACCGCGATCTTCGGCAACCTGCTGACCCTCCCGGTCGCGGGCGGTCTGCTCTACGTCGAACCGATCTACATCCAGCGCAACGAGCAGAACTCCTACCCTCAGCTGGCGCGGGTGCTGGTGTCCTTCGGCGGCAAGGTCGGGTTCTCCGAGACCCTGGCCGGAGCGCTGGAGCAGGTGTTCGGTTCCGGGGCGGGGCAGGCCACCAACCCGGGCCAGAACGGCCAGCAGCCGCCGTCGGCGCAGAACCAGCAGCCGCCGATGCCCGGCAGCACCCCCCAGCTGTCCCAGGCGGTGACGGACATCCGGGCGGCCCTGGAGCACGTCCGGGCGGCCCAGCAGTCCGGCAACTTCGCCGACCTCGGCGCGGCTTACCAGCAGCTCGACGACGCGGTCAAGCGGTTCGAGCAGGCGCAGGGCAGCGGCGGCTGATCGACGCCGACGACCGGGGCGGGGATCGTGCAGGCGGTCCCCGCCCCGTCGCTTTTCCGGGGTACCGATCGAGTGCGAATGCCGTGCGTCACTTCTGTGGCCAGGCGATTTGCAATACGCTTCATCGCCCCGTAAGGTTGGGTACACAACGACGCGGGGTGGAGCAGCTCGGTAGCTCGCTGGGCTCATAACCCAGAGGTCGCAGGTTCGAATCCTGTCCCCGCTACCATTCCGGTGTTCAAGCCCCCGACTTTGTCGGGGGCTTTTCCCGTTGTCCTTATTTCTTTACGGGGGCCGAGCCCCCGTAGGCCCCCACGGTGCGGTGGTCGCTCTTCGTTGGCTTCCCGCTTTGGGGAGCGTTCCCGGCCTGGGTTCTGGACCAGCCTTTTCGTTCGGTGTGTTCGGGCTGGGGTGGCGGCTTGCGGTGGACTTTGCGTTGGGTGGTTTTCGGCGCTTGGGCCTGTTGGGTGGTCGTTGTCGGCTTGGTTTTTGGATTTTTGCTGGTGGGGTGAGGTTTCGAGGTTTGGGGGACCCCCTTGTTCCGGGAGTTTTGGGGGTGTGTAGAGTACTCCGTACAAGAGAAAAACGCAGACGGCGCGGGGTGGAGCAGCTCGGTAGCTCGCTGGGCTCATAACCCAGAGGTCGCAGGTTCGAATCCTGTCCCCGCTACTAATGGTAAAGCCCCCGACTTAGGTCGGGGGCTTTACCGTTTGCTTGGGTCTTCCGGTTATTTGAGGCCTTCGGCCCATTGGCGGGCGCAGGTCGGGGAGCAGACCCTTCCTTCTCCCCGCACCACTCCTGACGGGCGCATCGCTCGTCCGCACACCATGCAGGCGTCTGTTTCGCCTTCTCTCTGCACGGGTACCAGTGACCTGGCTCGTTTGGCTTGTTCGGTGACCTTGTTGGTCATCTTCGTCTTGCTCTCGTTGACCTTGGTGCGCAACCAGCTGCGATGCACGCCCAGCACCTCCTGAATCGGCCGCTCATCGGCCGCCAACTTGTCGGCCAAATGCAGATTGCTAGTGACTTGCCGTAGTGGTGCGGCTCCGCAACGTGATAGCACCTCATTGCGCCGCGAAGACCCCCCATCCAGGCGAACCGGGCGAATCCTCGTCGCAATACGTGCAGACATGCGACCGCGAACGTGTGCGCCCCGTGTCCGGTGCCGCCGCCCCGCCAGTCGTCTGGAGCGCGCGCCAATGGCGCAATCGTTCGTCCACTTGGACCAGTCCATTGCAACCACTGTGGACAGAACTGGGGACCACTGTGGACAGCGACGCGAAGGCATGGCACCGTGGAAGTTGTGACCGAGCTGAATGCGACATCCGCTGCCCTGTTGGGACTACTGCACGAAGGTCCGAAGACCGGTGGCCAGCTGGTTGCTGCCGCCACCGAGCGCTTCGGAGGGTTCTTCAGCGTGACCCGCAGCCAGGTATACCGCGAGCTGCCCGCGCTGACCGACGCCGGCCTGCTGCGCCTCGGCAAGCAGGGGCCGCGCTCCAGCCAGCAGTACGCGATCACGGCCGCCGGCAAGCGCGCCTTCAAGTCGTGGCTGAACACCGAGCCGGGGCCGGACAACGTCCGCAGCCCGCTGATCCTCCGGCTCGTCTACTCGGGTTCCCTGACGCCGAAGCAGCGATCCGGGCTGGTCGAGTCGGCCCGAGCCCAGTACGCGGTGAAGATGGACGAGGCGAAGAACGCGGCCAAGGCCGTGACCGACCCGTACGAGAAGGCGGCCGCGGACTTCACCGTGTCCTACAACCGGGCGATCATCAAGCTGCTGGACTCGATTCCGGACTGAGTTCCCGGGCCGAACCGTCGTGAGTGGCGGGGGTCACCTCGATGGCCAGAACCACTCACGGCGGAAACGGGCCGTCCTCGTGGGCGGCCCGTGCTCGGTGAAGTACGCTGAGCACTGTGAATCCCGACGTCGCTGCCTCGCTCAAAGAACTGGCCAACACCCTCGAAGGCATCGAGAGCGTGATGGATCTGGCCGCGCTGCGCGCGAAGATCGGTGAGCTCGAGGCCGAGGCCGCCAAGCCGGATCTGTGGGACGACGTCGAGCACGCGCAGCGGGTCAGCAGCCAGCTCGTGCACCGCCAGGCCGAACTGCGCAAGATCACCGAGCTGCGGCAGCGCCTCGAAGACCTCGAAGTGCTCTACGAGCTCAGCGAAGACGAAGGCGATTCGGCCGGGCTGTCCGAGGCCGACGAGGAGCGGGACCGCCTCAAGAAGGACCTCGAAGCCCTCGAGGTGCGCACGCTGCTCTCCGGCGAGTACGACCAGCGCGAGGCGATGGTGACCATCCGCGCCGAGGCCGGCGGCGTCGACGCGGCCGACTTCGCCGAGATGCTGATGCGGATGTACCTGCGCTGGGCCGAACGGCACTCCTACCCGGCGGAGGTCTACGACACCTCCTACGCCGAAGAAGCTGGCCTGAAGTCGGCCACGTTCCGGGTCAACGCCCCCTACGCCTACGGCACTCTCTCGGTCGAGCAGGGCACCCACCGGCTGGTGCGGATCTCGCCGTTCGACAACCAGGGCCGGCGGCAGACCTCCTTCGCCGGCGTCGAGGTGCTGCCGGCCGTGGAGGAGACCGACCACGTCGACATCCCGGAGAAGGACATCCGGGTCGACGTCTTCCGCTCCTCGGGCCCCGGCGGGCAGAGTGTGAACACCACCGACTCCGCCGTGCGCATCACGCACATCCCGACCGGCATCGTGGTGTCCTGCCAGAACGAGAAGTCGCAGCTGCAGAACAAGGCCGCCGCGATGCGCGTCCTGCAGTCCAAGCTGCTGGCCCGCAAGAAGGAGGAGGAGCGCGCCGAGCTGGACGCCCTCAAGGACAGCGGGTCGAGCTGGGGCAACCAGATGCGCTCCTACGTGCTGCACCCGTACCAGATGGTCAAGGACCTGCGCACCGAGCACGAGGTCGGCAACCCCGACGCGGTGCTAGACGGCGACATCGACGGATTCCTGGAGGCCGGCATCCGCTGGCGCCGCCAGCAACAGAGCGTGGCCTGACCAGTACCGCGCGCAGGGCCCTGACCGGCGACGAACCCGCAGGTGATCGCCGGTACAGCCGCCGGTCTGGGTGAGTGATGTCCCCCTAACGGTCGCAGGTAAACTCACGCCCCGTGATCCGCCTTGAGCACGTGTCCAAGACGTACAAGACGTCGACCAGGCCCGCTCTCGACGATGTCTCGGTGGGCATCGAAAAGGGCGAGTTCGTGTTCCTCATCGGGCCTTCCGGGTCCGGCAAGTCGACGTTCATGCGGCTGCTGCTGCGCGAGGACGTGCCCACCCGCGGACGGGTCTTCGTCGCCGACTGGAACGTCGCGAAACTGCCGCGGCGCCGCGTCCCGCGGCTGCGCCAGCGCATCGGCTGCGTGTTCCAGGACTTCCGGCTCCTGAACAACAAGACCGTCGCGGAGAACGTCGCGTTCGCGCTGGAAGTGATCGGCAAGCCCCGCAACGACATCCGCCGCGTGGTGCCCCAGGTGCTGCAGCTGGTCGGCCTGGAGGGCAAGGCCGACCGGATGCCCCACGAGCTCTCCGGTGGTGAGCAGCAGCGCGTCGCGATCGCGCGGGCCTTCGTCAACCGGCCGCTGGTGCTGCTCTGCGACGAGCCGACCGGAAACCTCGACCCCGACACCAGCCAGGACATCATGTTGCTGCTGGAGCGGATCAACCGCACCGGCACCACGGTGGTCATGGCCACGCACGACCACTCCATCGTCGACTCGATGCGGCGCCGCGTCGTCGAGCTCAGCCTCGGCCGGGTCGTCCGCGACGATGCCCGCGGCGTCTACGGCGTCGGCCGCTAGGGAGTGTTTCGAAATTGGTTTGCGTAGCGGTGCGGGTGGCGGAACCTCAGAGGCCACCTCGCTTTGGGATCCCCGGCATCATGAATGCCATTCACCACGTCGGGGCTGTCCTCGCGAGGAGACATCTGAGAACCCGCGGCGGTGCGAGTTGATTCCCACACCGCAAGCGGCTACCGCCGCTTATAAGACACGACCTAGCCCCGACGGCACCCGACCCGCACCCGAGGACAAAACCCCCGACCGGCAGGAAAGCTGACACAAGATGCGCGCGAGCTTCGTATTCAGCGAGGTCGTCAACGGCCTTCGGCGCAACGTGACGATGACCATCGCGATGATCCTGACGACCGCCATCTCGGTCGGTCTGCTCGGCGGCGGTCTCCTCGTGGTCCGGATGATCGACAAGATGCAGGAGACCTACCAGGACCGCGTCGAGGTCGTGGTGTTCATGACCGACGACGTCAGCGCCAACGACAACGACTGCACCCAGCAGCCCTGCGCGAACATCATGGCCGACCTCAAGCGCGTGCCCGGCGTGGAGTCGGTGGCCTTCGAGAACCGGCAGAAGGCGTTCGAGAACTTCAACAAGGTCTTCGAGTCGCAGCCTGAGCTGCGCGACGTCGCCCGTGCCGAGGCGATGCCGGCCTCGCTGCGCGTCAAGCTGTCCGACCAGGAGCGCTTCCCGGCGCTTCAGCAGCAGTTCAGCGGGCGTCCCGGTGTGGACAGCGTCGTCAACCAGGCCGATTATCTCAACCGGCTGTTCGACGGGCTCAATGTCGTCCGCAATGGCGCGTTCTTCATCGCGCTGGTCCAGGCGCTCGCCGCGCTGCTGCTGATTTCCAACACGATCCAGCTTTCGGCGTTCACCCGGCGCACTGAGACCGGCATCATGCGCTTGGTGGGTGCCACTCGCTGGTACACGCAGTTGCCGTTCTTGCTGGAGGCGGTGGTCTCCGGTCTGATCGGTGCGTTCCTGGGGATCATCGGCCTCGTCATCATCAAGGTGGCATTCCTCGACCGGGCCCTGTCGCCGGTGTTCGGCACCGGCATCATCCCCCGCGTGGAATGGGGCGACATCGCCCTGGTCTCGCCGATCCTGCTGCTCGTCGCGGCGGCCGTCTCGGCAGTCACCGGCTACGTCACCCTCCGCCTCTACGTCCGGCTGTAGAGGCTGTTTCCAGGCTCGTCCTGCGTTGCGGTGCGGGTAGCGAGCGGGACCTCAGACGCCGCCTGGTCTCCGGGATCCCGACAAAGATCAGCGGCTGTAGCGGGATTACCGGTACCGCGGTTCGAGTTGCGAACGGCGGTACCGAAAGTCACGTGACACGAAAGCTAGAGTTGTTCGTATGGTGAAGGAACGCGGCCGCAAGGTCATCGCGCAGAACCGCAAGGCGCGGCACGACTGGGCGGTGCTGGACACCTACGAGACCGGCATCGTGCTGACCGGCACCGAGGTCAAGAGCCTGCGGCAGGGCAAGGCGCAGCTGGTCGACGGATTCGCCACCGTCGACGACGGCGAGGTCTGGCTGCGCAACGTGCACATCCCCGAGTACACCGAGGGGACGTGGACCAACCACGAGCCGCGCCGGTCCCGCAAACTGCTGCTGCATAAGCACGAGATCCTCCGGCTGATCGGCAAGATCAAGGAGAGCGGGCTGAGCCTGATCCCGATGTCGCTGTACTTCAGCGACGGCAAGGCGAAGGTCGAACTCGCCCTCGCGCGAGGCAAGAAGGCCCACGACAAGCGGCAGGACCTGGCCAAGCGCGACGCGGACAGGGAGATGCAGAAGGCCATCGGGCGCGCGCGCAAGGGCATGCGGTAGTGCCGCCGCGCAACGATGCGGAGGTGCCGGCCTGGACGGCCGAGTTGGGGCTGCGCGGGCTGGTCGACATCCACACGCACTTCCTGCCGGAGCGGGTGCTGCGCAAGGTCTGGGCCTACTTCGACGAGGGGACCACGCATTACGGCTTCGAGTGGCCGATCCACTACCGGCACACCGAGGAAGCCCGGATCCAGGCGCTCCGCGATCTCGGGGTGACGACTTTCGCGCCGCTGGTCTACGCGCACCGGCCGGGCATGGCGGCCTGGCTGACCGACTGGGCGCTCGACTTCGCCGACCGCACCCCTGACGCGGTGCCGACGGCGACGATCTTCCCGGAACCCTCGGTCGCGGACTACCTGGCCAAAGCGGTCGATGCCGGTGCGCGGTGCGTGAAGGCGCACGTCCAGGTCGGTGCTTTCGACCCGCGCGACGCATTGCTCGATCCCGCGTGGGGGTTGCTGGCTGAGGCGGGTGTGCCGGTCGTGGTGCATTGCGGCGACGGTCCGCGGAAGGGCGAGCACACCGGGCTCGACGTGTTCGAGGGCGTACTCCGGCGCCACCCGCGACTGGTCGCGGTGCTGGCGCACGCGGGAATGCCCGACTACGCGGCGGCGCTGGACCTCGTGGACCGCTATCCCGGCGTGCACCTCGACACCACGATGGTTGGCGTCGCCTTCACCGAGCGAATCGCTCCGCTGCCCGCGGACTGGTCGGCCAGGCTGGCCGCGCACGCTGACCGGATCGTGCTGGGCACCGACTTCCCGAATATCCCCTATCCGTACGCCGAGCAGCTCGCGGCCATCGCGAGCTGGGCCGAAGCCGACGACCGGCTCGGCGCGGACTTCCTGCGCGCCGTGCTGCATGGCACGCCGTCCAGGCTGCTCGGGCTAGGAACTTGATCGTTTGAGGGATATGGGAATGATCGCCGGGAAGCGAAGCGTTATGCTGGTGTACACCGGTTCGAAGGCCGAGCCGGCGGCAAGGGGGTGAACGGTTTCGACTCCGTACGTTGATCCAAGGGAAGCGTGCCGGTGCAGGCGGAAGACCACCGTGAGCGTCGCCGCAATTGAATAAGCGCCGACAAGAGTCAGCGCGAGTTCGCCCTCGCCGCCTGAGCGAGGAGCGACTCTGTCGGACCGGGATTGCCTCCGACCCGGGATCCGGCATCAGCTAGGAGGCTCTTACCGCCAGGTCCGGTCGCGGGACCTGGCGGGACATCTAACAGCGACTGGGCTTGTCACACCGGCTAGTTCGCGAGACCGGTGAAGCCGAGCAGAGACACAGCGGACTGCGCACGGAGAAGTCTTGGTGAGGCGACGGAGGACCCGGGTTCGATTCCCGGCACCTCCACTTCGAGAGCTAGGAGAGCCCTGTCTGCGGAAAGCGCAGACGGGGCTCTCTTCGTTGTGTTGGCCGGGGGGCCGAGCCCCCCGAGACCCCCCACGGTGCGGTGGTGGGGTTGCGTCGGCTTCTTGCGTTGCGGAGCGTTCCCGGTCTGCTCTCGGACCAGCCTTCCGTTTGATTCCCGGCACCTCTGCGTGAGTGAGGTGCGCTGCTTGCGTGGGGCGCTTGGCTATTTCTCTTCCGCATCCTTTTTGGGGGCGAGTCTCCGTCCCCCACGGCGCGGTGGTGGGGTTGCGTGGGTTTCTTGCGTTGGGGGCCGTTCCGGGCCTGGTTGGCGACCAGCCCTCGTCACGGCGTCGAGGACGAGTCCTGAGGCGCCTGGGGGCTGGGGGCCTGGGGGCCTGGGGGGTCGCGTTTCAGGGCCCGTGAGCGTTTTTGGTTGCTATAGCGCCTAAAAGTACTCACGGGCCCCACTTGGCCGAGCCTTCGGCAACGGGGTGACGCTGCCGGTAGGCCCGAAGTCTTTGGGTTGCCATAGGTGCCCAAAGGGCTCGCGGGCCCGTCAGGTCAGGAGGGCTGCCCAGGGGTCTACCGGGACGACTCGGGTGCTTCGGCCCTGGTCGTCGAGGATGCGTCCGTGGACCTTCGTCGTCCGCAGGACCAATTTGCGGTCCACCACCTTGGCGTCGGGGTGTTCGTGGGCGATTCGGATCAGCAGTTCGTCCAGGTGGTTCAGGGAGCGCAGGCCCACGATCAGGCCCAGGTTCGTCGGGCTCGTCACCGCCGCGCAGTGCCGGGTTTCCGGCCAGCTGCCCAGGGATTTGCCGATGCGTTGCACCTCGGTGTCGGGAACCGTCAGCCACAGCAGCGCCATCGTGTGCCAGCCCGCCAGCGGGCGGGCCACGTCGCAGCGGAATGTTATGTTGCCGTGCCGGCGGAGCCGGTCGAGGCGGCGCTTCACAGCCTGTGGCGAGGCGTTCAGCTCGCTTGCCAAACTTGCGTAGCTGCGGCGGCCGTCGTGGCCGAGCGCCAGGAACAGGGCGCGGTCGGCGGCGCCGAACGGCCGGATGTCCCGCGGCGGCGGACCCACGGACTCCCGGACCTGCTCGGCCTGGCTGTGGTTCATCACGCCCAGCCGCCAGATGATGCCGCCGAAGGTGCTTCCGAAGACGTGGCTGCGGACCTTGGTGACCTCCTTCGGCAGCGGCAGGGTCCGCAGCAGCACGTTGGAGATCGCACCCAGCGTCGGCGCCATGACGAGCGCGAACACCTGGTACTCGCCGGTGGTCACGCCGACGGTGATCACGTGCGGCAACTCCGCGAGCCGCTCGGCGACCTGCACCGCACTACCCGGTGCGCAGGCGAACTCGACGGTCGCGCCCTTCGAGGAGCTGTTGCCCAGCGCCACGGTGATCCAGGCGGCACCGGCGTCGGTCAGCCGCTGCCAGCGGCGGGCCAGCGTGATGGGCGCCAGCTCCAGCACCTCGGCAAGCGCGGTCCAGCTCGCTCGCGGGTTGATCTGCAGGGCGTCTACCAGCGCGAGATCCACTTCGTCCAGCACCCGGCACCCTCCTCGCTCATGACGGCCGTGTGACGGCTGCGTCGTTTTCCAACATTCAAACCGGGACAGGCACGGATATCCATCGTTATGCGATTCTTGTGATGAGGTTTCTCCGACGCTGCTTCGCATGGTTGGCGGCGAGCAGCAATTTGAACTGGTCCTGGCGGGCGTGCGGGTGATCGACCCGGAAACCGGGTGCGTGATGCTCGCGTTCGTCGTCTGGAAGACGCTGGCCGACACCCTGACCAGGCGAAGTGGCTCAGCGCCGAGGAGAAGGAACTGCTGCGCCGGGACCTCGCGGTGGACCGGGACGAGGGGACGCGCAGCTTCCGGGAGGTGCTCCGCGACCCGCGGGTGTACGCCCTGGCGATCGGGTACTTCTGCCTGATCAGCGGCCTGTACGCGGTGAGCTTCTGGCTGCCGATGATCCTGAAGGAGAACGGGCTCACCGACACCGTCAGGATCGGCCTGTACTCGGCGCTGCCGTACGCGTTCGCGATCGTGCTGATGGTCGTGCTGGGGCGGCGCTCGACCGCACCGGTGAACGCCGCCTGCACAGCTCGATCACGGCGCTGATCAGCGTCGTCGCGCTCGCGGTTGCGGCCTTCACGGCCAGCAGCTTCGCGGTTTCGCTGATCGCCATCGTCGTCGCGACGGCGTGCATGTGGCGTCGTACACGGTGTTCTGGGCGATGCCGTCGACGTACCTGAAGGGCACGGCCGCGGCCGGTGGGATCGCGCTGATCACAGCATCGGCCGCTCGGCGGTTTCCTCAGCCCGACGCCGATCGGTTTCGTCAAGGACGCCAACGGAAGCATGGTGGTGGGCCTGCTCTCGATGGTCGCTGCTGCTGATCGGCAGCCTCGCGATCTACGCCAACCGGCTCCCGGCGAGATGAGGCCGGACCTGCCGGTGCCTGGAGATCAGGCGGGCGGTCAGTACGAGGAGCTGGCACAGCGGTGACGGGAAGCCTAGGACCAGACCGGTGGCGATGTCGATCAGCGGCGCCGCCACCGCCGCCGCGAAGACCCGGTTCGAGGCGGTCGGCAGCTTCGCCTTCGGGGCCCAGGAGGTGCGGCGCCAGGGCTTGGCGATGGACAACCACGCCTGGAAGGCGATCGCCGAGACCATCAGCGCGGTGCCGACGAGCAGCGCTGGCGGCGGGGTGGCCAGGCCTGCCCGGGCGGCTTCGGCCGAGCCTTCCAACGCGTCGGAGAGGATGAAGATCCCGGCGTAGAGCTGGACGACGGTGATCGCGAACTTCACCAGGACCCACCAGTTCCGGAAGAAGCCCCAGGCCGTGGACGCCGCGAGCATGAAGCCGGTGAACGCCGCGGCGTTCGCGAACGGGGCGAGCAGGTGCGTGTCCACCACGTGCGCCATCGAGGTCGCGCCGATCCGGACCGCGAGGTCGTCACTGGTGAAACTCGTTGCCAGCAGGGTGAAAAGCGCCAGCGCCTGCGCCATCCAGCCCACCGAGGTGATCACGTGCAGCCAAACGACGGCCTGCCGCCAACGCTGCGAGGTTCCTTTCGACACGGACACCAGGGTTGCGGGTCGCCTAGCCCGCGGACATCCGGTGGCACCCCGGGAATCACCCTGATCCGGCCCCTTAGCCGGGTGGATTTGGTCCAGGCGCCCGGGGTCAGTGCTTGGGCAGCAGCCGCACCGCGGCGAGGAAACCGACGGCGGCCACCACCGCCACCGCGATCGCGTATGCGTTGGCCGTCACGCCCAGACCGACCTGCGTCACGGCGACTCCCGCCGCCACCGTGGGAAGGCTGAAGGCCGAGTAGTTGACCGTGTAGACCGTCGCGAACAGGGCTGCGCGCCGGTTCGGTTCGGCGAGCCGGGACACGCTGCCGAAGGCGCCCAGGAACGCGCCGCCAAAGCCGAACCCGGTGATCATCGTGCTGGCGAAGAACAACGGCGCCGAAGTCGCGGCCAGCGCGGCGAGGGTGCCGAGCAGCCCGACCAGCAGGAGCGGCGAGCCCGCGATGATCGCGGCGCGCGGGTTCCGCCGGCGGAACACCAGCGAGCCGATCGCGCTCGTCCCCATCAGGCAGCAGACCACGAACCCGCCCACCAGGTGGTTGTTGATGCCGAGCAGTTCGATGGCCAGGGACGGGCCGAGCGACATGTAGAAACCGGTCATGGACCAGGTGGTGATGAGAATCGGCACCACGGCGAGGAATCGGCCGTGGGCGTTGCCCGGGACGCCGAACTCCGGCCGTAGCGAGGCCAGGGCGCCGGGCCGCCGCGGCGACGTCTCGGGCATCAGCGCGACGCCAACGGCCCCCGCCGCGCACGCCGCGAGGAGCAGCACGTAGACCAGGGTGGTCGGGGCGGGCGCGTACTCGACGAGCAGGCCCGAGCCGATCGCGCCGGCCCCGAGGCCGATGCCCGGGGTGGCGGTGTTGATCAGCGGGGCGAGTTGCGGGCGGAGGTCCACCAGGCAGGCACTGGTCGCGCCCGTCGCCAAACCCGTTGCGGTTCCTTGCAAGATGCGTGCGGCCAGCAGCCAGCCGCTGCCGTCGGCGGCGATGAACGCGACCATGGCGACGGTGATGGCGAGCGCGGCGAGCAGCGCCGGGCGGCGACCGACGTGGTCGGAGAGAGCGCCGACGGTGACGAGCGCGGCGAGCAGCGCGATCGCGTAGACCGCGAAGATCACCGTCAGCGTGATCGCGGAGAAGCGCCATTCGGCCTGGTAGACGGAGTAGAGAGGGGACGGGGCCGCGGCAGCGCACATGAACGTCAGCAGTGTGGCGGCGAGGGTCCAGAACGCGGCGGCGCGCGATAAGCGCCCGGGCTGGTCAGGCGCGCTGACCTGGGGAGCATGCGGGACAGCGGTCAAGGTTTCTCCTAAGTGGTCGCGCACGTCGCCGGGAACGGGGTGAGCGCCAGTCAGGACACCCAACCTGCGCGGGTTCTGGGATCGACTCGTGGGAGACGCCTTGCGGCGAAGGAGAATTCCCGTTCTGGCGCCGATCCCACATGCTGGTCGGGACCCGCACCCTCTACGACGAGGCGACCGCGTGGTCGCACCGGACCGAGAAGGCTGCTGCTTGACATTCAAGCTCCTGGTTTGTCTTTGAGCATTTTCATCCTGGTCGATCTGCCGCCGCGACACCTGAAGTCCCGCGATACAGGGGCTGCCGTAAGCGGCGTAGCTGCCTTGGCCCACCCTCGCAACCGGCACCGCACCGCACCGCAACGCAAGAAGAGGTTGGAAACGCTCAAAGAAATCGTCCAGGCCAGGTGTTCAGAAGGTGCCGCCGCCGGCGTGGATCATCTGGCCGGTGACCCACCGGCTGTCTTCGGAGGCCAGGAACGCCGCGATGTCGGCGATGTCGGCGGGCTCGGCGATGCGGCCCAGCGGGGTCTGCGCGGCCATCTGCTCGAGGACCGATTCGGGCTGCAGTTCGGCCAGGGCATCGGTGCGGGTTGCGCCGGGTCGCACGCTGTTCACGGTGATCCGGCGCGGTCCGAGTTCCTTCGCCAGCACTCGCACCAGCTGGTCGCCAGCGGCCTTGGCCGCGCCGTAGAGGCCGGTGCCGGGCCGGTTCGCCGCCGTGACACCGCTGGAGATGACCACGATCCGGCCGCCGTCGCGCAGCCGGTTCGCCGCCTCTCGCAGGGCCGTGAAGGTGGCGCGGGCGTTGGTGTCGAACAGCACGTCGAAGTCCTCGTCGGAGGCCTCGGCGACGGGCGAGAAGCGGGCGGTGCCGACGTTGTTCACCAGCACGTCGAGGCCGCCGAAATGCCGTTGTGCAGCGTCGAACAGGTCGCGCAGCTGCGCGGGGTCGGTGACGTCGGCCTGCACCGCTGTCGCTCGCCCGCTACTGGCCTCGATCTTGGCGACGACCTCGTCAGCGGCGGCCCGGTCGGCTCGGTAGTTGACGACCACGCTCATGCCGTCGGCGCCGAGCCGCTCGGCGATGGCCCGGCCGATGCCGCGCGAGCTTCCCGTCACCAGGGCAACCTTGCTCAAGTCCGCCTCCGCTGGTCGATGTCATCATCAGTCGAAATGCTCGACTAAATTTGTCGAGAATGTCAACCGTCGAGGTAACCTGCGGCGATGGACCCGGACTTTTCGCGCTCCCTGATGGCGTTGCACCGCGAACTACGCGGGCTCTACGCGGCCATCGCCCGCCACTTCGGGCTGACGGCGCAACAGGTCGAGCTGCTGTGCCTGCTCAAGGACCGCGCCCCGTCCTCCGGCGAGCTCGCGGCGTTGCTTGGCTGCGACAAGACCAACATCACCGGCATGGTCGACCGCCTGGAACGACGCGGCCTGCTGGCCCGCGTGACGGATCGCAACGACCGCCGGATCAGCCGGCTCAGCCTGACCGACGAGGGCATGGCCCTGGGGGGCAAGCTTCGCGAAGCCTTCAACGCGCAGGTCGCCGAGCGCTGGGGCTCCCTGCCCCCGGAGGACGCCGCGGCTCTCGTGCGCCTGGCGCAAGAAAACTCGTGAGTGCTGAGTCCGGCAAGAACCGGATCCAGCACTCACGAACTGCTGGTGGAGCTCGTGAGTGGACATTCCGGTAAGAATCGGCTCCAGCACTCACGAAGTGACGACGGCGCCCATCCAGAGGAAGTCGCGGGCTCGGGTTACCGCGACCAGGCGTTGCCGGTGCAGCGCTTCGCGTTCTTCCCGGTGGCCGCCGGACAACAGCGGTTCGTCGGGCAGGAACACGCTGCGGAACTCGGTGCCCTTGGCGCGGTGCACGGTCCCGACGTGGATCGGCTCGGAATCTCGCCCATCCCAGCGGTCTAGCGGCCGAACCGCGAAACCCGCTGCGCGAAGCACCTTCTCCCAGTGCTCGGCCGCGCCGTTGGTGCGGGTGAGCACCGCCGCCGCATTGCCGTCGTCGAGCCGCCGCAGCGCGGATACCAGCGCCTCGTCCTGGTCGTCGCCCTGCCACTCGACGACCCGCCCGCCGCGCAGCACCGGCAGCGCCGAGCGCAGCGGGACCGCCCGACCACCGTCGAGGTCGTCGAACCGGTTGATCGCGTCGAGCTCCCCGGCCTGCTCGACGATCGCGGTCCGGTTCCGGTAGTTGCGCCGCAGGATCTCCCCGCGCCCCTGCAACGAGATCCCCGCTTCGGACAGCCGCCAGCCACCGGCGTACACCTGCTGCTGGCCGTCGCCGACGAGCAGCAGCTGGTTCGGCCCGTCGCCGCTGATCGCGTGCACCAGCCGCAGCCCGATCAGCGTCAGGTCCTGGACCTCGTCGACGACCACCGCGGTGTACTGCCGGGGCAGCGGATGGCGTTCGAGCTCCGCCAGCGCCCGCATCAGCACGTCGTTGTGGTCGAACACGCCCCGCTCGGACAGCGCGCGCTCGTACTCGCAGTAGAACTGCCAGACGTGGGCCCGGAACTCGGCCGGCAGGTTCACGCCGCGACCCTTGCGCGGAACCGTCCGGTAGATCTCCAGCGAGCGGATCCCGCGCCCCTTGATCACCCGGTTGATCTCGTCCTTCCAATAGCCGCGCGCACCGCGGAATTTCCGCAGCGGCGCGGTCAGCTCGCTGCGCTGCCACACCGCGTCGAAGGCCTGCTCCACCTGCTGCTCGTCGACCTCGGCGGCCCGCCCGCGCCCGGCCAGGAAGTCCCACGCCCAGGAGTGCAGGTGGGTGAACTCGATGCGCGCCGCGAGCTGCGGCGCCAGCGACCGGAACTGCGCCTCGGCGATCAACGGCAGATTGCGCAGGTGCGTGGTGAACAGCAGCTTCCCGGTGGACCGCCGTGCCAGGTGGGCCAACCGGTGCAGGGCCAGCACGGACTTGCCGGTGCCCGCCGGGCCGGTGATCCGCGCCGGACCGGAGTAGTGCCGCCGGACCGCGGCGAGCTGGGCGTCGTCCAGGAAGATCCGCCAGTCCCGGAACGGCCGGTCCAAGGCGTGCTCGACCTGCTCGCGGCGCAGGTCGTGGACGCCGAACGGCCCGGCTGGGCGCCCCCGCTGGGCGGGGGCGCGCTGCTGCGGGATCCGCTGCGGATTCCACATGATCGGCGTCAGGTCGAAGGTGAGGGTGTCCAGGTGGCGGGCGACGGCCAGCGCCTTTTCGCCCGTCAGCACCTGGTCGCCGCGCCGCAGGAGCCGGTCCAGTTCGGCCTCGGTAACGGTGAGGTGCTCGCCGGTGTGCCCGCGCCGGCCCTTGAAGTCGGCGGGATGCACGACCACGGTCCGGGCCACCGATTCGGTCAACCTGCCCGATCCGATCGACGCGCCGGCCAACAGCTCTGCGGTCCACCTGAACGCCGCCCGCGCGGCCTCCCACTCGGGTTCGCTTTCGCGCAGCAGGACCACCAGTACCCCGAGCGGCCCGACGAGCACGGCGTCGGGGCGGTTGCCCGGGGTGTGCGGCGCGAATTGGTTGAGCAGCGTGTACCAGCCGCTGTCGCGCTCTGCCACGAATCGCTGCAGCACGCGGTTCTGCCACGTCGGCAGCAGCCGGTCGCGCAGCTCCTCCTCGGCTTCGCGGCGCAGTCTTTCCTGGCGGCGGTGGAAGGTCCCGGTCACGGCGCCTCCGTATCTCGTGGGGCGCCCACATCCGGTCGGCGCACCTGAGCGAGGGGGTCGAAATCGCGGCTCATGACGCCTCTCGGGATCCGGTGGGAAACCCGCTCAAGTCGGCGGCCGCAGCCGCCGCGTGGTTGACCACGGTTCGAGCACGCTCGGTATCGACATTAATGCGTTGCGTGTCGTTTTCGGGCGGCCTCGGATCGGATCACCTGGATGTCGCAGGAGTCAGGCGAGTTCCTCACGGACAAGCACGTCCAATGTGGACAGTGGCAGTGCGCCGTGCCCCAGGATCGCGTCGTGGAACCGGCGGATGTCGAAGGCGGCGCCGAGCCGGTCGCGGGCCGTGCGCCGGATCCGCTCGATCTCCAAGCGTCCCACCAGGTACGACAACGCCTGGCCGGGAATGCTGATGTAGCGGTCGATCTCGGACGCGGCCTCCAGCCGGGACAGCGTGGTGTGCGTGAGCAGGTAGTCCAGCGCCTGCTGCCGGCCCCAACCGAACTCGTGCAGTCCGGTGTCGACGACCAGCCGCGCGGCCCGCAGCAGGTCCTGCACCACCATACCCAGCCGCGCCAGGTCGTCGGAGTACAGCCCCATCTCGTCGGCCAGCCGCTCGGTGTAGAGGCCCCAGCCCTCGGTGTAGGCGGTGATGCTGATCAGCCTGCGCAGCAGCGGCAGGTCGGTGCGGTCCTGGGCCAGGCTGAACTGCAGGTGGTGACCGGGCACGACCTCGTGGAAGGCGATCACCTCGGAGGCGAACCGAGGCCGCTGCTCGGCCTGCTCGGTGTTGGCGAAGTACACGCCGGGCCGCGAACCGTCCAGCGCCGGCGCCAGGTAGACGCCGATCGGTGTGCTGGCCGACGCGGTGCCGGGCACCGGGCGCACCTCGCACGGCCGGCTCGGCAGCCGCCCGAACCACCGCGGCGCCACGGCTTCGGCCCTGGTGATCGCGCTGCGCGCGGCGGTCAGCAGCTCTTCGCCGTCCCGCCAGTACAACGCCGGGTCCGCCCGCAGCCTGCGCAGCACCGCATCGGGATCGGATTCGCCCCAGATCTTCGCGCCGAGTTCGCCGATCTCGCCGCGCAGCGACGAGAGGTGGGTCCGCCCGATCTCGTGCAACTCTTCCGGGGTGTGCTCCGTAGTGGTCTGGCTGTGCACCAGTCGCCGGTAGATCTCGCGGCCGCCGTTGATCCAGCACAGCCCGGGCTGCTCGGCGGGGCGCGAGTGCTGGGCGATCTCGGCGGCGAGCACGTTCCGGTACTCTCGCAGCGCCGGATGCACCACGTCGACCAGCAGCCGCTTTCGCTCCTCCTCGAGCGCCGCGCCGGGTAGTTCCGGGGTGAGCAGCGGGTCGGCGTCGGGCGCGGCGAGGTAGCCGTCGAGGTGCTCGATCGCGTTGTCGACGAGCGGTCGAACCGGGACCCGTCCGGCGGCGACTCCTTCGCGGTGCCGCTGCGCGGCCGCAGCGGTGAACTCGGGGATCTGCCGCAGCCGCAGCAAGAAGTCCTCGGCCTGCTGCGCGTCGGCGACGGGCACCTGGCCCAGCTGGAACAGCACGCCCGCGACCGGCGCGAACAGGTTCCCGATCACGGTGTACTCGGGGAAGCGGGCGTCGAACTGGTCGACCAGCGCCTGCGCCTGCTGCACGACCACCGCGATGGTCAGCCGCTGCTCCAGATCGGCGTGCGCGGTGTCCACCGCCATCGCCCGGACCCGGATGTTCTCCGCGCGTTCCCGCAGCGCGAGCTCGGTCCCAGCGGATATGTCCGCCAGCCGGTCGTCGCGGTCCCGGATGCCGTAGAGCGTCGCGCCGACCGGGTCTGCGTCGAACAGGACGGCCAGCAGTTCCTCGGCGAGTTGTGCGGGCGTGCTCACAGCGTTCCATCCTGCCTCAACGGTCCGGCTGACCGCTGGGTTGCACGGGGCGGGGACAATGAACGGGTGGATCCGCTGCACGACCCCGACGACGAAGCCCTGCTGCACCCCAGGCAGGCCCGCGACCTCGCAGGGCTGGTCGAGACCGCGCGACTGGCATCGGCCGTCGTGCGCTACGGGCTGCGCACCCGGGTTGGCGCGGCGACGGTGGTGCTCAACCAGGACAACCCCTTGCCCGCCGCGAACCACGCGTGCGCCCTGTGGGGAACCCTCGCGGGGATCGCCGGAACCCTGCTGGAACTGGAGCAGGTCTTCGCCGAGGCGGGCCGCGCCGAGGCCGTCGTCTACGCCTCGCCGACCACGGTCGCGGAGATCGAGGGCATCGCCGACGACGCCGGTTGGCGCGCGGTGGAAGAACTCGTGGCGCTGCTGCACCGGTTCCGCCAGGACACCAGGGGAGGGGCGCGTCCAGCCGTGGATCGTGATTTGCCACAGATCGTGGACCTGATCGCCGACGACGCCGGGCTCTCCGACCCGGACGAGCGGCTGCTGCTGCGCAACTTCGGACACCGGATCGACGACCCGCGCTGCGTGCTGCGCGTCGTCGACGACCCCGGCGCCGATCGCATCGCCGGATTCGCCCAGGGCTTCATCGAGCGCGGCATCGGCCTGGTCGAGCAGGTGGTCGTGCGGCCCGGCCGGCGGCGTCGCGGCGTCGGGCGGGAACTGGTCGCGGACGTCGTTGACGAACTGCACGGGCGCGGAGCGCTGCTGATCGCGGCGCACACCGAAGAGGGCGGGACGGCGGAGCGGTTCGCGGAGGCCTGCGGCTTCGAGGTGGTCTACGCGGTGACCGCCTATGCGCGCCGGATCGACGATCTGCTGTGACGAAGACCGCTTGGACCTTGTTCTCGACCCGGTTTGTGTGGCGGTGCGGGTGACGGAACTTCAGGGGCCGTCTCGCTGTTAAATCCCCGACATCATGCAGCCCCGACGTGGTTGGCGCGAGATAGCGGGGTGCCGCAGACCTCGGGGTGCGGGGTGTCCCCGCAGGTCCCCGGGGTGCGGGTGTCCCCGCAGGACACTGTTGAGCATCCGCGCCGGTGCCGTTGCGAGCGTGGGCAGAGCGGCTGCGCCGCTTCAGAAACAGAACGTCAGCCGGAATAGCGGCGAGAAGAGGGCGGTTAACACTCGCGAAACATTCGCTGCGGCGCGGTTGCTCGATTACCGCGCCGCAGCCGCATGTTTTGCTTAGTTTGCCTAAATACATTGGAGGAGCGGTGTCGGGCAGTTCGGCAACGGCGGACGAGACCACCGAACCCGTCGAGAACGCCGGCGATTCCGGCATCGGTTCCCTTCCCCGCGAGATCTGGGTCCTCGTCGTCGGCAGCTTCATCGTCGCCGTCGGAATGGGCATCGTGGCGCCCGCGCTGCCGACGTTCGCCACCAGCTTCGACGTCGGTGTCACCGGGGCCTCCCTCGTGATCAGCGCGTTCGCCCTGATGCGGCTGGCATTCGCGCCGGTCAGCGGTCGCCTGGTGTCGTTCTTCGGCGAGCGCTCCATCTACGTGTGGGGCATCAGCATCGTCGGTATCAGCACCGCCGCCTGCGCGTTCGCGGGTTCCTACTGGCAGTTGCTGATCTTCCGCGCCCTCGGCGGCACGGGATCGACGATGTTCACGGTGTCGGCCGTGGCGCTGCTGGTCCGCCTCGCCCCGCCGCACCTGCGCGGTCGCGCGTCCGGCGTGTGGGCGACGAGTTTCCTGCTGGGCAACGTCTCCGGGCCGATCATCGGCGGCATCATGGTCGGCTACTCGTTGCGCCTGCCGTTCGTCACCTACGGGATCGCGTTGTTCGTCGCGGCCTTCATCGGTTGGCTGATGCTGCGGAAGTCCACGCTGGCCGCGCCGCGGACCGACACCGGCGTGCCGACGATGACGGTCGGCCAAGCGCTGCGCCACCGCGCCTACCGGGCGGCGATGCTGTCGAACTTCAGCAACGGCTGGGCCGTTTTTGGCGTCCGCATCGCGCTGGTCCCGCTGTTCGTGGTCGAAGTCCTGCGCTCCACCCAGTCAATGGCCGGCATCGCGTTGTCAGTGTTCGCGCTGGGCAACGCCGCGGTGTTGCTACTGTCGGGCCGGATCGCGGACAAGCGCGGCCGCAAGCCGCTGGCGCTCATCGGGCTCGCGGTCTCCGGTCTGGCCACCGCGTTGCTCGGCGTCACCGACACCGTCCCGTGGTTCCTCGCCGCGTCGCTGGTCGCGGGCATGGGCGCCGGAATTCTCAACCCCGCCCAGAGCGCCGCGGTCGCCGACATCATCGGCGGGAAGGGCAAGGGCGGTCCGGTGCTGGCCGCGTTCCAGATGTCCGCCGACTTCGGCGCGATCCTCGGCCCGCTGATCGCCGGTGTGCTCGCCGACACGATGTCCTACGGCGCGGCGTTCGCCGTCACCGGCTTCACCGCGGTGCTCGGCCTGCTGGCCTGGATCGGCACCCCGGAGACCCGCCCGGCCACCCCGCCCCCGCGCCGAACCCACCACCGGGGCGGCTTGAGCCCCGAGATCCTTCCCAGGTGACGAGGGGGTGGCGATTTCGCGCGAAATCGCCACCTGCCAGGCGTGGCGAACGCCGATTTCGCGCGAAATCGCCACCCTCGACCGCGCGCCGGTCCCGGTCCGGATCAGGCGAACTCGATCGAGTCGCCGAACGGCCCGCCGCCCCACAGGCTGGACGCACGAGGGGCAGGTGTCCGGTCGCGGATCGTCGGGTATCCCGGCACTGACGTCGTGACCCCGCGGCGTCGTGATCTGCCCGCCTGCCGATGCGGGAGGACGACATGAGCACGACCACCGGAATTCCCGGCAACGAGCTGGCCGAGGAACTTCTGCTGCGGGAGCTGCGCCACCTGCACCAGACCCGCAACGAGACCTTCCTGCACGGCTCGCCGGATGCGCTGCGGGAGCACACGGCGCGCACGTTCGAACTCGAACAGGAGTACCTGCGGCGCCACCCGGAACGTGCGGTGGATCCCCGCCGCACCCGCTCCGGTGCGAGAGGAGAGCCGCAACATGCCTGAGCCTCGCGTCGTGATCATCGGCGGCGGACACGTCGGCCTGACCCTCGCGCTGCGCCTGCAGCGGAAGATGAAGCCCGGCGAAGCCAAGGTCACGGTGATCGACACCCAACCGCACATGACCTACCAGCCGTTCCTGCCGGAGGCCGCGGCCGGCTCGCTCGAACCGCGGCACGTGGTGGTGCCGCTGCGGGAGGCACTGCGCAACTGCGAGGTACTGACCGCGCAGGTCTCCGGCATCGACCACGCCCAGCAGCGGCTGACCGCGACCCTCGGCGACGGTAAGGTCGAGCACTTCGGCTACGACATGCTGGTGGTCGTTCCCGGCTCGATCTCGCGGGCGCTGCCCATCCCGGGCCTGGCCGAACAGGGCGTCGGGTTCAAGACCATCGGCGAGGCGATCTACCTGCGCAACCACGTTCTGTCCAGATTGGACATCGCCGCCAGCACCACCGACGAACGGCTCCGCCGCAGGCTGCTGACGTTCGTGTTCGTCGGCGGCGGCTACGCGGGCATCGAGGCGATGGCCGAGCTGGAGAGCATGGCGCGCTACGCGATCCGCAGCTACCCGCAGGTCTCGGCCCAGGAAATGCGCTGGGTGCTGGTCGAGGCCATGGGCCGGATCATGCCCGAGGTCAGCCCGCCGATGAGCGAGTACACCAAGGGGCGGCTGGAGGAACGCGGCATCGAGGTGAAGCTGACCACTACCGCGAAGTCCTTTGTGGACGGTCATGTGGTGCTCTCCGACGGCGACGAGTTCAACGCCGACACCGTGGTGTGGACGGCCGGGGTAAAGCCACACCCGATGCTGGAGGACAGCGACCTGCCGAGGGACGCCAAGGGCCGCGTCGAATGCACGGCGAGGCTCCAGGTCCGCGGCACCCACAACGTGTTCTCGGCCGGTGACTGCGCTGCGGTCCCGGACCTGACCAGCAGCGACCCGGACGCCCTGTGCAGCCCGTCGGCGCAGCACGCGATCCGGCAGGCCAAGGTGCTGGCCGACAACATCCTCGCGATGCTGCGCGGCGAACAACTTCTGAACTACAAGCACAAGTACGCGGGGTCGGTGGCGGGGCTCGGCCTGTTCCAGGGCGCCGCCGAGGTCTACGGGGTCAAGCTCAAGGGCTTCCCGGCGTGGCTGCTGCACCGCGGCTACCACCTGATGAGGATGCCGACCGCATCCCACAAGGCCCGAATCCTCGGCGACTGGCTGATGGAACTGCCGTTCCCCCGCCAGGTCGTCGCGCTCGGCGAACTGCACGACCCCCGAGCCGAGTTCGTCAAGGCCGCCAACACCCGCGGCCTGCCCAGGCCGAACGGCCGCGCCGCCGGTTGAGCCATGTCCGGCGCCGAGGAGTTCGTCCCACCGCAGGCCCGGTTGCCGGGCCTGCGCAAGGCGGTGCAGGACTGCCGGGGCTGCGGTCTCTACCGCGACGCGACCCAAGCGGTCTTCGGCGCGGGCCCGGAGACCGCTTGGGTCGTGATGATCGGCGAACAGCCGGGCGACCAGGAGGACCGGAAGGGCGAGCCCTTCGTCGGACCCGCCGGCCGGATGCTGGACCGCGCGTTGGCGGAGGCCGGCATCCGGCGAAGCGAGGTGTACCTCACCAACACCACCAAGCACTTCAAGTTCGAGCGCGTGAGCGGGAAGCGGCGCATCCACCAGAAACCGTCCCGCACCGAGGTGAACGCGTGCCGCCCCTGGCTGGACGCCGAACTGCGCGTGGTCAAGCCGCACCTGGTGATCTGCCTCGGCGCGACCGCGGCCCAGGGGATGCTGGGCACGTCGTTCCGGATCACCAAGGAACGCGGCACCGTGCTGGACCTGCCGGATCACGAAGCCCAGGTGGTGGCGACGATCCACCCGTCGGCGATCCTCCGCTCCGATGACCGGGAGGCGGTGTATCAGGGGTTCGTCGCGGACCTGCAGGTGGCGGCGCAAGCCTTGCGATCACTCCAGGCCGGGTAGCGGCACGACGCCGTCGTGCTCCCAGCGCACCAACCGCCGGGCCTTGCCCGATTCGGCGCGTGGGATGTGGTCAGGCGGTAGGACCCGGACAATGCACGTGATGCCGAGCCGCGCCTGCAGCGCGCCCGTGAGCTGGTCCGCCAGGAGGTCGGTGTCGTCGTGCGGGTCCTGCGGCTCGACGGCAATCCGCAGCTCCGGCCGCGACCGGTCGCGGAGGTCCTCGACGATCAGGTAGTGCGGTGCCACCCGCCGATCGGCCAGCAGCACGGCTTCGATCTCCGACGGGAACACGTTGACGCCGCGAACGACCAGCATGTCGTCGGTGCGGCCCAGCACCCGGCTCATCCGGCGCAGCGTCCGCGCCGAGCCCGGCACGGGCCCGGCCAGCGCGGCCACGTCGCCGGTCCGGTAGCGCAGCAGCGGAGCGCCGGTCTTCGTCAACGTCGTGAACACCAACTCGCCGACCTCGCCGTCCGGCAGCGGCTCGCCGTCCGCATCGACCACCTCGGGGTAGAAGTGGTCCTCGGCGATGTTCAGCAGTCCCTCGGAGTCCAACGACTCGCACGCCACACCCGGGCCGATCACCTCGGTGAGCCCATAGATGTTGAGCGCCCGCAACCCCAGCAGCCCCTCGATGCTCAACCGCATCTCTTCGGTCCAAGGCTCGGCCCCGAACAGCCCCACCCGGAGTGACAACTGCTCGGCGGTGATCCCGGTCGACGCGAACGCCTCGCCGAGGTAGATCGCGTACGACGGTGTGCAGCACAACGTATCGGGGCGCAGATCGAGCAACAACCGGAGCTGCCGGTCGGTGGCACCGCTGGACACCGGCAGCACGGTCGCGCCGATCCGCGTCGCCCCGTGGTGCACGCCGAGCCCACCGGTGAACAGGCCGTACCCGTAGGCGCAGTGCACGAAGCTGCGCCGCGTCACGCCTGCCCCGCCCAATGCCCGCGCCATCACCTCCGCCCACACGGCGACGTCACGCGCGGTGTACGGCACCAGCGTCGCCCGCCCCCACGTGCCGGACGTGCCGTGCACGCAGACAACGTCCTCGTCGGCGGCGGTGCGCAGCCCGAACGGGTAGTGATCCCAGAAGTCCTGCTTGGAGACGAACGGCAACCGGTGCAAATCGGCGAGCCGCACGTCGGAACCCGCCGAGACGCCGCAGTCCCGAAGCCGCCCGGCCTGCACGCCGCCGGCGGCCAGCAGCCGGTCGACCAACCTGCGCAACCAATGTTCCTGCAGTTCACGGCGTCGCTCGGGATCAGCCCCCTCGGCCTCGGGAGCCACCAGCGAAGGACGCACGCGCTGTGCTGTCGCCACGACCCCGGGTGTAGCAGCTCGACAGGAGCCCTGGGTAGATCCAAGAGGGGGACCCCCCTGAAAACCCCTCCGGATGCCTGTTGTACTGTATTCACACAACGAGATGAGCGGTTCGGGAAAGCACACCGAACGAACCGAACACTTCGGGAAAATAGAACAAGGGGCTGTGGCGCAGTTGGTAGCGCACTTGACTGGCAGTCAAGGGGTCACGGGTTCGAATCCCGTCAGCTCCACGCAATTCAGAGGGCCGGTTACCAGGGAGAAATCCCAGGTAACCGGCCTTCTTGATGCTCGATCGATGATCGCGTCGCTGAACTAAACGGCTCGGAGCTGGGGACCACTTGGGGACCGACGCAGGTGTTTGGAGAGCAAAGCGCCGGCATCGGTGACCGATTGCTCGTTGCTGTGCAGGTACCGCTGTGTGGTGGTGAGTGAGGCGTGACCGGCGATCTTCCGGAGGTCGTGCACCTTCACCCCAGCGTCGGCGAGCCACGTCAGCCCCGTGTGCCGTAGGTCGTGCCGCCGCAGGTGCTCGAACCCGAGCTTGTTCACCACCTCATCCCAGTGCGTTGCGTCGCGCAGCACGGCGGTGGTGATCCGACCGCCGCGCGGTCCGGTGAAGAGGCGCGAGTCAGGACTTCCATCCGTCGCGGCGATGCGCCTACTGACAAGCTCGTGAATCTCTTCGATGAGTGGCACTGTCCGAGCGCGCTTGCCTTTGGTGCCCTTGTCGACGAGCCCGCCGGGCGCTGTGGTGGTCTGCCGCCGGATCTTCCACTTCCACTCGGTGGTGTCGAGGTCTTTGACCCGGCAGCCGGACACCTCACCGATGCGGGCGGCCGTGCAGGCGGCGAAGAGCACCACGTCCCCCCAGCCCGCGTACTCATTGGACGAGCGGGCGACAAGCGCGTCGGCAAGGCGCTTCAGCGACTTCCAGTCCGGAAGCGCGAGGGAACGCGGGTCATCGAGTTCGTCTTCAGCCTGGCGGAATTCGTGTTGCCAGCCCGTGACGCGAGCCGGGTTGATGTCGATGATGCCGTCGCGCACGGCTTGTTCCATGACTCGGACGAGCACGGCGAGGGTGTTTTTGATAGTGGAAAGGCTGTGCTCGTCGGCGATCCAACCGTGAACGGCCCGATCGACCGCGCCGTTGGTAATCATCCGAACCGGGATGTGGCCAAGCGTCGGAACAACTCGCTTTCGCCACCCGGCCAAGTACGGATCGGTGGTTTTCATCTCGATACCCCGAAGAGCAAGCGTCATGTTCGCGTCGCCGTATTCTCCGAGGCTCATATTGACGGTCAGCGGGTCGATCCCCGCTGATGCTGCACGTTGCATGCGGTCGATCCACTCTGCTGCTTGTTCTTCGTCCAGGCAGCTTTCGGAAATCGAGCGCCTCGTTTTCGTTTCGGGGTCAACCCAACGGACACGTGCACGAAACGGCAGTGTGCGGTTAGGCCGGTGTTCGACGTCGGCGGAGAGGGAAACGCCGATCGGGGGTCGCTTGGGGCTGTTCACAGTGGACTTCCTTTTGTTGTGCGGTGACACCGGGGCTTCGGGGTTGTCACCGTTATTCGGGCTGGTCAAAGGGGATTTGGTGACTGGGTGACAGTGGTGACACTGGCGACGTGGGGCCGTCGTTGGCGGGGCTGTATTTGCCGCCGGTCGCGACGCGCAGTTGGCCGGATTCGACCATGCGTCGGCAGGTTTGCTTCACCGAGTCGAGCTTGATTCCGGTTCCTGCGGCGATGGCCGTTGGTCCGTTTCCGGGGTTGTCGCGGAGGAATCGCAGGATGGTCGCGCGGGTGTCGTTCAGGGTGTGGTCGCTGGCGGGGCCGTCGAGCAGCTGCCAACTTCCCGTCGTGGCTTGGAAGGACAGGGCGTATTCGGCTTCGTCGACGTCGCGGCCGGTGACGTTGAGAACGCCGTCGGCCTGGTTCCGGCCGCGCTTGAGGACCAGGACGGCGTCTGCGGCTCCGGCGATGCCGTTGGTGCCGGACACTTCGGCGAGAAAGTCCTCAGAGCCCATCTTGCGGACGTGGTGGACCAGGACCATCGCGACGCCGTAGTGATCGGCGATGCGTTTCGCGCGGGACACGGCGGCGTAGTCGGCGTCGTAGGCGGACATGCCCGCAGGCGGGACGCCCCGGATCTTGGCGAACACGTCGAGCACGACCATCCGTGCGTCCCGGCTGCGTTCCAGCCATCCGGCGATGGCCTGATCGCCCCCGGCGGGCAACGCGGGGCTCTCGGTGGCCAGGGTGAGACCCGGTGGGGCGGGCTTGCCGCCGAGGAGCTTGCCCATGCGGGTCTGCAACCGGCGTGGGGTGTCTTCCAACGCGAGGTAGAGCACGGGGCCGGGCTGCACGTCGATCGACTCCAGCGCCTGGCCTCCGGCCGCGACGGACAGCGCCAGGCCGAGAGACATCCAGGACTTACCGACCTTGGGCGGCCCGGCCAGGACGTTGACGCCTTCGGAGAAGATTCCGGGCACGGCCCACCGGGGTTCGGGGAACTCGGCGGCCATGAGCCTGTCGGCGGTCCAGGCGGTGGCGAAGGTGTCGGCGAGTTCGGGGCGCAGCGGGCGCACGTTGTCGGCCCCGGATGGTTGCGGATTGTTCACGCGGCGACCTTTCGGGGACGGGCGGCCCCGGCGCGCAGGCCGGAGGCGATGGTCTTGTGTGCCTGGTTCCAGCTGTAGGCACCGGCGGTGACGTGGTCGTGGGCGGCGTGCAACAGCAGCTCGGTGACTTCCTGCTCGCCGAGTTCGCCCCCGGCGACCAGCTGGCCGAGAGCGTTCGCGGCGCAGTACAGGGAGAAGTTCCGCTCTCCGCCTCCTGCCGTGCGCACGCGCTCGGTTTCGGCGCAGATCGCAGCGTCGAGGTAGCGGGCCCGTCGGCCGTGGCCGGTGGTGATCGGGGTCGGCTGCTGCGGTGGCAGCGGTGCGGGGGTGAGGCGTTCGCACAGCCAGGCGGGCAGCGGTAGCAGCGGCCGGTCGTGGGTGATGGTGTAGCGGCCGTCGCGGCGGATCGAGCCGGGGCCGACGACGTAGCCGCCGTGGGCGCGGGTGTCGATGCCCCACCCCAGGCCGTTGCCGCGCTCGCCCTGGGTGTTGCGCAGCTCAATGCCGTCCGGAGCGGTGAAGTACAGGTGCGTTCCACCGGATGGTGTGCGCACGGTGAAGGTCTCCAGCGGCGGCTGCTGCCCGGCCTCGGCACACAGGAGCAGGAACACGTCCATGCCGTTGGCCGCGCCCTGCTCGCCCCACTTCGGTGGGACGGGCTTGCCGGGCTTGGGCATGTCGAAGTCCAGGACGACGTTGCCCGCTCGGCCCGGGGGGATGCCAATGTTGTAGTCGTCGTGGTTCCAGCAGTCGCGGATCCGGTCGGCGTCGATGGTGGCGCGCTGTTCGGGCTTGAGGTGGCCGTCGGCACACACCCCGGTGCCGGGGCACTCGGCGTGCCCGTGCAGGGCGGGAAAGCTGCCTCGTGGTCTGAGCGGGAACACCGGCCAGCCGCGCCGTGCGACGGCCAGAGCAGCGTTGAGAAGCGTGTACGACGGCATCAGCGGAACCTCTTTTGGACACGAAGAGTCACAAGTTGGGAAGGGAATGGTGAGGGAACGGGACAGGGAATTCCGGGAGGGCGAGGGAAAATTCCCTATCCCGTTCCCTGTGCCCGCTCCCTCGGGTTGAGCTGCGGAAAGGCTCTGCGGAGGGAATGAGGGAACGACGAGCGGGAGGCCGTGAAAGCCCGGCTGTGGGCGGGTTTTCGGCTACCCGGCGTCGTTCCCTCCCTCACGGGCGGCGAGGGCCTGGTGAACACGCTCCGCATACACCATGAGCACGCCTGCTTTGGTCACCTGCGCGCCTTCGGCGTCGAGCTGGGCTTTGAGCTTGTCGGCGTTGAGCTGCTCGTAGGGCCGGTAGTTCGGGGCGAAGGTGCGCAGCCGCGCGACCACATCGGTGGCCTTGACCTTGCCATCGTCGGCGAGGACTTCGGCGACGTCGGCGAGCAGATCGCGCTGCTCGGTTTCCTTGACGCGGGTGCGAATGTGGTGGCGGGCCTGGCGGGCGCGTTCGGCGATGATCTCGGCGGCGTTGCCATCGATGAAGTGGGTACGGACGGTCTCGATGGTGTTGCTGGCGTCCTTGACCACCAGCACGCCCTTATCAAGGCCCTGCCGCAGCTCGTGCGGTGCGGCACCGCCGGCGTCCACGGCGGCATCACCCATTCCCATGCGGGACTGCGACTCGGTGGCCACCACCAGCGAGGCGCGGATGTGTGCGCCGTTGCGGGCCCGGATCGGCAGGTTCTCGTTGGTGGGGTCCTGGGTGCCCTGCCAGAACGTCACGTTCACCGCCCGCCCCTGGTTCTGGATCTTGCGGACCGCGTTGAAGAACCGGCTGTTGGCCTTCGCACCGCCGTAGGGGATGCCCTGCTCGTCCTTGGCGGTGCACTCGTAGGCGACCTGCGCTTCATCGACGACCAGGACGATCGGGTGGAACCCGCTGTGGGGGTCGCGGGAGAGCTCCGAGGTGACGCCGTTGGGGTAGCGGTCGGCGTTGCCTTCGAGCTCGGTGATCCGGCGGTTCATCTCCTCCCCCGCCCACTCGACCATGTCCGTCGCGTCGGCCACGTGCTCATCCGTCGGCCCGGCGATGTAGGTGCTGACCAGCGGTTTGAGCATGTTGTAGTCGCCGACGCCCTTGAGGTCGGCCAGGTGGACCTCGACCGAGGGGTCCAGCAGCAGCCACAGCAGCAGCGACCGCAACGCCACCGTTTTGCCCTGGTTGGACAAGCCGGTGATCAGCAGGTGGCACTGCCAGAGCTTGAGCAGGAACGCGTCCCCGCGCAGCGTCACGCCCCACGGTGCGCGGCCGGAGAAGATGTCGGCGGCGTCGAACCCGTCGTTGACCAGCGGAGAAGGGCCGATCGGTTCGTCGAGCGCCCCGGAGTCGGCGACCCACAACCGCACCGTGCGCGCCGCCGGGGCCTTAGTGATGAACACCTCGTGCTCGTGACGGCCCAACCCCTCGGCGACGGCCTGCCGCTTGGCCCGCACCTGCTCGGTCGTGACCGTGGTATCACCGCTGGACGGCAGGGTGACGTCCACCTCGACCCCGCACCCGGCGAGCTTGATCGGTGAGAGCATCGCGGCCCGCTGGTGCTCGTCCATGCGGTCGATCGCGCGCCGCAGCGCGGGAATCCCCGAGCGCTGCAACGCCGAGACCACCACACTCGGCGTGATCTCCACCTCGGTGCTGCCGGTGCCTGGCGTGGCCAGGAACGCGGGGACGTCTTGGCGGCGCCGGCGGTGGTTGTAGCCCTTGATCAGCAGCCCGACCAGCAGCGCGATCCCGGCCCAGGGCGCCCACGAGGCGGCCCACACGACGAAGTCGAAGCCGCCGACCAGGGCGTTGATCAGGGCCGACCACACGTCGGCGAAGCCCATTCCGCCGGGCGTTGCCCATGCCGCGATGGAAACGATCAGCGTGATGGCTGTGGTCAGCAGGCCGGTAGCCGCGATGAACTTCGGGGCCTGCATCATCAGCTGCCCGAACACCTTGATGCGTTCCAGGAACAGCCTGCGGGACTCGTTGCGCTGCGCCGAGAGCTGCGCGGCGACACCGTGATCCCCGGCAGCCTGAGCAGCGGCGATCCGGGCGTCGATATCGCGCCCAGTCCAGCGGCCGTAGCCGCTGGCGAGGGTGTCCCACGCCCCGCCACCCACGTAGTACAGGTGGCGGCCGGTGAACTTGACGGCCTGCGCCCCGGCGGGCAGCGCCACCTCGGCGGCCCGCTTGGCCTTACCGGCCAGTGCTGGCGGAATCACCGGCCCGCGCTTGATACGGGCCAGCGCGCGGCTGGTCGTGTCGGGCACGAGTTCGCCCTCGATGGGCTCGTCGTTTGCCGGGTCGTCGCCTAGACGTTCGGCTGTGGCCCGCACCGGCAACGGGATCACCTCAGCCTCGTGGTTGGTGTCGTCGTGGTCGTGGACGGCGGTCATCACGCGGCCTCGCTTTCGGTGTCGACCGGGTGCATGTCGGACAGGGCGTCGCGGACCTCTTGGGCGGTCTCCATCGCACCGCCGAAGCGCTTGCGGAGGGCGTTCGCCGACGGCCTTTCGGGAAGCTCCCCGGCCTCGATCGCCGCAAGCGCCTGATCGAGCAGGGAGGCGGCGCGGTCGGAGAGTTTCTGCTGTTCGATCGGGGTAGAAACCTCCGCCGCAGGCTGCTCGGTGGGGGCGTCCAGCGGGGGCAGGGTGGTGCGGAGGATGACGCCGTTGACGATCACGAACCCACCGTTTTCGGCGGCCTTACGATCGGCGGTCATCTGCCGCTTGACGATCACCTTGGCTAGCTTCCGGTCCCGCTTGCTGGCAGCCGGGCCGACCCCGTGCCGGTCGATCCACGCCGCTTCCCACGCCGTCGATTGGTCGACCCTGGCGCGGGTCGCGATCCTCGCCGCGGCGAGGGCCAGGAGCGGGAAGTGCAGCCACCGCGCGAGCCGCGACCCGGTCGGGACGCCGGTGGCTTCGGCGGCGTTGAGGTTCTGCCGGATGTGGTGTAGCAGCACACCGAGTAGCGACAGGGTTCCCAGCGCGAGCCCGGCGGCGATGCCGTAGTCGGCGGTGCCGTGGGCGGCGTTGATCGTGGCGGCGATGCCGGCCAAAACCCACATCCACCGCGGTAGCGACCCCACCGGGGCACCCCGGCTGGCGCGGCGGTGCGCTTCGAACGCGCACACCCACGCCCCGGCCTCGATCGCCAGTGGGAACAACCACGACATTCCTGCCGGGATGTGCAGGACCTTCGCTGCGAACGCCGCTTGGGCGTCCCAGGCCAGCAGCAGCGGAGCGACGATCAGCGCCGCCCACAACCCCGACAGGGCCGTGTCCGGGGCGGCCTTGCGCCACCGCTCCCACCGCTCCCGGCGCTCCTGCCGCCTTTCCTTCCGCTCCTGGCGGGCGGTCTCGGCCTGCCGGTCCTCGCGGTCCTGGCGGGTCTGCTCTCGCAGCGCCTCGGTCTGGGCATTCGTCTTGGCAGCTTCGGCCTTGGCGATGGTCCGCGCCGCACGCGGGTCGTAGATCATGGTCATCGGCTGTTCACCTCCGGAAGGAACCGCGGGGCGGGGGCGTACTCGCCGAGCCGATCGACGCCGACCATCACGCCCCGCAGGACTGCGATCAGGCCGAAGGCCAGCAGGCTGGTGGTGCGCACCACACCGGAGACCACCGCCAGCGTCACCAGCAGCAGCGCGGGCAACACCGTGGCGACCGTGAACCGGCCCAGCACCAGCAACGCCAGCAGCGTCAGCGGCAGGATCACCAGCGCGATGAGCTCGACCAGCCGGGACGCCGTCCAGATCAGCACCGTTTTCATCGCAGGTCTCCCCACTTCAGCGGTGGGCACTCCACGGCCAGTTCCCGGGCGTTGGCCTTGTCGTCGGTCTCCCATGCGCCGCAGTCGGAGTGGATGTCTCCGCCGCCGTAGGGCAGCGGCTCGGACACCGCACGCGACAGCTCGGCGTACAGCTCGGGGTTCTCCTGGTGTGCCATGGGTTCGCGCGGCCCAGCCGGGCATGGCGCGCCCTCCGGTATGCCGTAACCGACCTCCGCTGAGACCACGACCTGGTAGTCACCGAGCTCGGCGTTCGGGTCGGCGGCGCACTCAACGAAGTGCGTCTCCACGCTGCCCTCACGCGACATTCCCGTCGCGATCACGACATCCCCGGATGTCTTCGTGCCGGTCCCGGTGCGGTGGCGGGGTTCGCACGCGGCCAACCCCACGGTGCCGACCAGCACCAGGGCCAGGCACGACAGAGTGCGTAGCATCGAACTTCTCCTAACGGTTAATAGGTGGTTGGGAGCCCGGCCCGGCAGGCGGTTCTTGGCGGAATAGCTGCCGGGCCGGGGCGGAATCAGTTGCTGCCCTTGTCCAACCGCTGGTGGGTTCCTGCGGGCAGGACCTCGCGGTCGATGTCGCGGTGGCTGACGGCGGCGTTGATCCCTCCGATGACCAGAGCGGCCGCGATGCCTTCGGCGATGGCCACGCTGCGGTGTCGGCCGCCGACACAGCCGACCGCGACCAGAACTTGGTTGGTGGCGGCGGAGGCGTTGAGGAGGTTGCGCACCAGATCGGCGGTGTCCTCGATCAACCGCAGGACGCCGGGGGTGTCGAGCACGTGATCCCGCACCGCCTGGTCCTGCCCGGTCAGGTACCGCATCGCGGGGTCGTGGTGCGGGTTACGGAAGTGCCTGCGGACGTCAAGCGTGATGTCAGCGCGCGGGGCCGGGGCGTGGCCGTAGCCGAAGCTGATGGCCACGACGCGAACGGGCTTCATGGTGGTGTCCTCCATCATGGTCAGATTCAGAGCCGCTGGCCGTACTGCTCAACCTCGGAAACCGCGCCCGAGACGAGCTGCTGCAGCTCGGTGATCCGCTGCCCGCCCTCGGACAGCTCGCTGAACACCTCGATGGCGTGCTGAACCCCGGCCTGGTGGCTACCGCCCAACGCGTCGTACAGCTGCCCGGCGATCTCGGTCGCCCACTGCTGGACCTGCGCCAACGCGCCCTGGATCTGCTCGCTCTTGCTGCTCGTCGTCGAGATCGCGGCAATGATTTCCTCGATACCGGCCATGCCAGAACCTCCTGCAGTCGTGGTGCCCGCGGGCGCGGCCACCGGAGTGGTGTCGTGGTGGGTGGAACCGGCCGGCGGGACCGGCTCACGTTTGACCGGCAAGGGCTTGCCGGTGACCTGGGAACGCCACGGGCCGGTGTCGCCTTGCAGGTCCCTGACTTTCATTTCCAGGTAGTCCCCGGAAGGCCGGTCATTGCCCTGCGGAGGGGGCGCGTCGATCTCGTCCCGGTAGGCGCCGCACTCGCAGTGCCAGCGCACCGTCATGCCCGTGAGCTGCTCGCCGTAGTGCGGTTTATGTCCCGGGCAGGTCAGCTCCGCGCGCCGCCGACCCCCCTTGGACGAGTCCCCGACCAGGTACTCCCGCTGCTGCTTGTTCAGGAACCACATTCCTGCCCCCTTAGAGCCGCTGGCTGGTGCAGCTCGGTGATGCGCTGCTCGGCCAGCTCCTGGAACAGGCCGATGACCTGCTGAACTTCGTGCTGCCCGGACTCGCCAAGCGCCATGTGCAGGTGCCCTGCGATCTCTGTCGCCCACTGCTGGACCTGCGCCAACGCGCCCTGGATCTGCTCGCTCTTGCTGCTGGTGTTGGAGATCGCGGCAATGATTTCCTCGATACCGGCCATGCTGGTTCCTCCCGTGGTTGTGGCGTGCTTGCTTGGGTTGGGGGTGTGGCGGGTGCTGTCGGTCGCCGATTCGTTCCTCGGCACCGGTTTCGATATGCGGCCTTGGTGGCCGGCGGTGTGCATGACGTCGCGGACCTGATCGCGGTCCATCCGCCCGTTGGCGAGCACCGCGCGGGCCACCGCGGTGATCTGGTCCCACTGGCCGGAGATCACCGTGTCGGCGCTGGCGCGGGCTTCTTTCATCACCTGCCGCATCGGGAAACGTCCGTCAACGGCGTGTTCCAGGGACAAGATGTCGCCATTGCCGCCGGCGGCGACCTCAAGACGATTGGGGTGGGTGTCCTGGCCACGCGACGCCAACCAGCGCTGATTGGCCTGCATGCCCGCCACCGTCATCGCGGCGTAGTCACCGAGCGTCGACGCCCGGAGGCTGTCGATGGCCCACTCCGTAACCCCGGCGGCTGGAATGACGCGGCCTGCGGCTACGGATTCATGCTTCTCCACGACGACCGACTCGACGACCATCCCGAGGTGCTCGCCGACGACGGCATGCGCCGCCTCGTGCACCGCGATGTATTCGCGTCGCTCATCCTCGGTCAGGAACGGCAACGGCTTGGCCAGCACCAACTCAGACGTCCCGAACCGCTGGCACGTCGCGTCGACGGTCTCGGCACACCGGTCGCACTGACTGAAATCCCGCTCGATCAGCGGAAGAAACCGCTGCCCCCATCCCTGCTTCATGATGTCGTGCTGGCAGTCATTGCAGATCACATCGACAAGCCGCACGGTCGCCCCGGCCATCCCTGATCACCCGGCCCCGCGCTGCGCCTTGGCCGCCTCGAACTCGCGGCGTGACTCGGCGAAACCCCGGTACTTCTCGGCGTAGGACTCCGCACGCGCTCGCGCTCTGAACATCGCGACCTACACGACCCGCTCGCCGGTGACGTGCGCGGCCAGAACGTTCCAGCACCGCGCCTGCCGTTCATACAGCGCTGCCACCCGGTCAAGCCGCTCCGCCGACGGCGGCGGGTCCACCCTCATCAGCTCGGACAACTGGTCATCCAGTCGATCCAGCACCGCGAGGATCGCTTCACCCAGCCAGGACGGGAAGAACAACGACGCCCCGGCCATCACGCCGCACCCCCGACGTGACGAGCCTCGATCTCCTTGGCCTCGCACAGCAGCTCGTCCGCAGCGGCAAGCACCGCGTAAGCCAGCGGCATCGACTGCCCGGCCAACGACCCGATCAGCCTCTTGTAGAGCCGCGCCAGGTCACGGCGAGCAGCTACCGCCCGCGCCGGGGCGTCCGAAATCGACACCCGCATGAACTCGGCGTAGGCACGCTCAAGGTCCCCTGTGAGCAGGTCCTTCGCCACGGAGATCTTCTTCAAGGCAGCCATCTCAGGCCACCTCCCCAACCTGCGCGTCGTTGGTGGCCTCGGCGGCCGAGTCGCCGTCGGTCACGGGCGTCTCGACCGGGGCCATGCCCAAGCTCTTGAGGTAGGCGTTCAGCGAGTCGGCCGGGATGCGCAACCCTCCCTTGCCGAAACCCACCCGGACCGAGTGCAGCCGCCCCGAATCCGCCAGCCGGTAGACCGTCGAGACGTGAACGTCGAGCATCTGGGCGACTGCCTTGACCCGGAACATCCGGGCCGCAGTACCGTTGACCTGCATCGTTTCTCCAGAGGTTTCGATGTGTGCCCCGGTTGGTGTTGCCGCACCGACCGGGGCTTCTTGCTGTCTGCGACTCCTGCGAAAAGTGCGACGGAGGAGAAGCTAGCAGGTGTTCTAGAGCGCCGTCAACATGGTGCTCTAGTACGGCTATTGGCAAGGCTGTAACCTGGTGTTTTGGACCTGATGTGTGTGCGTGCTAGAACGCAGTCAGAACCTCTGTGAGGAGAGAACCGTGCCAACGATCGAGCGTCCGGATCCGCCCTATGTGCAGATTGCTAAGCACATCCAGGGTGAGATCCTCGCGGGCCACCTGAAGGACGGGGACCCCGTTCCCTCTGCTCGAAAGATCATGAGCACGTGGAACGTCGCTATGGCGACTGCGGCCAAGGCGCTTGCCACGCTGCGGGCTGATGGACTGATCCGCTCCAAGCCGGGAGTTGGGTCGGTCGTGCAGTCGAAGGGCTCCCTGCATCACTCCGCCCGTGATCGGGTGGTTTCGATCCATCGAACGGGCAAGATTTACCCGCCAGGGCACTACGCAAAGATTCGCAGTGCCGAACTGGTGCCTGCCCCCGAGATGGTTGCCGACGCCCTTGGCATCGAGGCCGGCGCGCCCGCGGTCCGGCGTCAGCGGACAACGTTTACGGCCGAAGACACACCGGTCTCGACCTCGGTGTCGTGGTTTACCAGCGAGTTCGCTCGGCAGGCGCCCCTCCTGCTTGAGACTGGTCGCATCGTGCAGGGCACTGCCAAGTATGTGGAGGAGCGGACGGGCCATGCCGTCGCCGCCACGTACGTGCAGCACGCGGCAGGCCTTGCCTCTGAAGAAGAAGCGGGAGAGCTTGGCATTGATGTCAGCTCTGCAGTGCTGATGAGCCGCAATCGCTTCCTGGATGCGGAGGGTGTCGTCATCGAGTACGGCGAATCAACGGCACTTCCCGGACACTGGGTCTTCTACGAATACACCAATGAGGAACGGTAATGAAGCACATCCACACGGGCAAAGTTCGCGATCTATTCGAACTAGACAATGGCGAGATTCTGTTTGTCGCAAGCGATCGTGTGTCGGTCTATGACGTGTCGCTTCCTACTCCCATCCCGGACAAGGGAGCGTTGCTTAATCAGCTGTCAGCATGGTGGTTTGAGCAGCTCAAGGACGTTGTGCCGAACCACATGATTTCGGCTACCGATGTGCCCAGCGGGTTTGAGCGTCGAAGCATGCGTTGTAAGCCGCTTAAGATGGTCAAGGTTGAATGCATTGCTCGCGGCTACTTGGCAGGACTCGGCCTACGTGAGTATCAGAAGCAGGGCACCGTTTCCGGGGTGCCATTGCCTGCGGGGCTTGTCGAAGGGGACCGTCTTCCTGAGCCAATCTTTACCCCGACTACCAAGGAGTCCGACACCGGGCACGACGAGTTCATCAACTTCGACGATGTTGTGTACCAGGAGGGGCGCGAGGTCGCTGAACAGCTTAGGGATCTCACGATCGAGTTGTATTCACGAGGCGCTGCGCACGCGGCCGAGCGAGGCATCATCATCGCTGACACCAAGTTCGAGTTCGGCTGGGATGAGAACGGAACACTGACCCTTGGCGACGAAGCTCTTACCTCGGATTCGTCGCGGTTTTGGCCAGCCGACGCCTGGAGTCCGGGTAAAACTCAGCACGCCTTTGACAAGCAGTTCGTCCGCGACTGGTCGCTAACGACTGGTTGGGACAAGACCGAGCCGGGCCCGGCAATCCCTGCGGATATTGTCGCGGCAACCCGTAGCCGCTACACCGAGGTGTATGAACGCATTACTGGTCTTCGATGGGCGCCGAGCGAGGTGAGTTGAGCGATGTCAGGTAAGCGTCAATCCTACGACCCTTACGCGCTAATCCGCGATGTCGAGGCACTTCTAGTCGAGAGAGGTCTGTGGCCCGAGCACGTCACACTTCCTGACGAGCCGGGGCTCCGTGTGCAGGGCGCATGCATGCTGCTACGAGGACTCGGAATCGAACCTCTGATGCGTTATGAAGACGCCATCGACGAGAACCACTCGGCCTACAACCGGCGGATCCACGGTGATTGAGGGGCCATCTGGGAGCCCGCCTCTCGCTTGGTTCGGTGCAAGTGATGGCTCCATGTATGCGGGCAGTGTCACCGTTGTCACTTTGTCACTAAAGGTACGTTGAACTGCGGTTTTGGCGGTGACACCCTCCACGGAGGGTGTCACCGCTGCCGCTCATCGTTGCCATCACAGCGGGGGTAGCCCAGTCCATCCCGCCGCTTGGAAGATGTGTCAGGTCATTCTGAGCCTGATGAGGACCGTGGCCTTCCGCAGGGCGGCGTTCGGTCTTCGAGGACTCCGGCTAATCAGTGCCATCTCAGGGCTTCTCATGAGCCGCTGAGACAGCCTGTGAGCGCTTTTCAGGGGGCGCAAGGGTTTGAGTGGGGGAGTGGCGACAAAGAAGGCTGCAACATTGGGGGATTTGTCCGATCCCCAATGTTGCAGCCTTCGGTTGTCGAAAGACGGACGTGGTTCACGAGGGGCAACTTGGGGACCATCGGGGGACCGCGAACCTGGCGACGGGTGCGAAACGTGCAGGTCGACGCAACGGACGCGAAGGCCGATCGAGCCTGTTCTTCCAGGTCGCGGAAACCGAAAAGAACTGGCAGTCAAGGGGTCACGGGTTCGAATCCCGTCAGCTCCACATCGCAGGGAGAAACACCGGGTAAGACGGTGTTTCTCCCTTTTTGTGCTCGGGTTGCGGCTTCACCAGGTGTTGCACTGAGTTCGGTGACACCTTGACTGGAGCATGATCGACATGGGGAGCAAGCGCACAAGCGCGGCTCAACGTTTGACTAAACCGGATCTACCGCGACCTGCCAACGAGACGTGGTCGACTTACCTCGGGTGGATGATCGAGACACGGTCGGCAAGCTCGGCGGTGAATTCAAGTGCTTGCAGCAGCGCCAATGTTGCCGCACACCGATCCTGGGCACACACGGAAGATCGAGCGGCACGAACCGCGGCAGCCCGTCGAGCGGCTCACGACCGGTTCGAGCGCGAAGTCGACCCCGACGGCATCTTGCCCCCGAGGAGCGCGCCCGACGAGCGGAGTCGGCTCGCAAGGCGCACTTCTCAGCGATGGCGCTCAAGAGCGCCAAGGCACGCCGGCGAGGTCCAAGCTCGGCGAGAAGACTCGGAGCGATACCTCGGAATGATGAGCGCCCCGTCAGGCACCTGCCGGACCTGGCGCTCGGCTCATTCGTCAGCCGTCAAGCTCGCCGGCCTTGACCGCTGTCAGGAAGGCCGACCAGTTTCGGTGGTCGAAGGCCATAACCGGGCTGGCCTCGCCGAGCTTGGAGTCGCGCACGCCACGATAGCCAGGCGCGTAGCCGACCTCCACGCAGCCGTTGCCGGTTCCTGAGCTGGCCTGCGCCTTGTGCCAGCCGTTGAATCTCCTAGTCGGGGTCATTGGTCTTTCTCCTTTGGGGCGCGGATCATTCGAACTCGGCTGCTATGAAGAGCAGGAGCTCCCGCGACTCCACCGGATCGAGGGCAGCTCCCAACAGCCCGCTCCACAGCACACTGTATTCCTCTACCTCGTTCGGGCTATCGAGGTAGTCACCGTTCGTGAGCTGCTCGACGAACACGAACTCCAGTGCGGGCGTGTTGGCGTTGGCTGCTGGCACTCGGAATCTGATGAACGGGTAGGCCAACGCCGCGACTGCTCGACACCGGAACGGAGCCACATGCAGGTGGATGTTCGGCTGCTCGGCCAACTTCGCAAGGTGTTCAAGCTGGCACCGCATGATCTTGGCGCTTCCAACCATCCGTCGAAGACCGGACTCGGATAGGACCGCCGTGACCTCTGGAGCGTCTGCCTTCGTGAGTACGTTCTGCCGCTCCAGCCGCGGCGGTCAAAGGCGGTGGGGAGATGTTCGCTCGTGCAGCGGTGCAGGGTGCCAGCGCAGATGCCGAGCCGTGGCTGCGGCCTCACTTGGCGGCGTTGGAGGCGGCCGTGCTCGCGGGGTTCCGGTTCGTGCATCCGCGGAAGGTCGACAGCCTTCTCGCAGTGCAGGGCTTTCGGATCCGCGACAGCGCGATCGACATGTTTATCGCCCATTCCGCCTTTGACGCGGTAGCGGCGCGGGTTCGTGTCGAGGAGATGCGTTTCGAGGGACCGTCGCCAGCGTTGTGGGAAAGGCGGGGCGCAGTGGCCGACGTAGTGATGGAGCTGGTCGCCCTTCCCCCGCACGGTGCCCCGAACGCGCCGAAGCTGGCGCGGGCGCGCTCCCTGGATCTGTTGTGGGTTCCAGGCAATGCAATGTCATGACCGATTGGGCGGACGAGGGGTGGCCGGGGCTGTTCACCGCCCGCCTGCATCGGGTCTCGCGCGGGAATGCCAGGCGCGTGCCGTTCGGCCAGGTGTGGCTGGGGCTCGCTGTGTGCGGGGCGGTGTGTACGCCGCCGCATCCGTCTGTGGTTGGGCGCCTGTCGAGGTGTCCTCGATGTTTCGGAAAGGATTGAGCTGGGGTGTCTTCTTTACTGATGTTCCTCGCAGGCTTCATGCCGGGGCTCGTGCTGTTGGTGCTCGTTGGTTGGCGGATGCACCTCGCCGAGCCGGCCGGTCAGCATGCCGGCGCGGGCGAGGGTGCGTTGACGGTCGCGCATCTCCGCGACCGGGTCGAGCGAGAGGCCAGCGGAGCCGAGAGCACCGGTCGGCATGCGTTGCGCGAGGACGTTGCGGCGAGGATCGCGGCAATCGTGGGGGTATAGGCGTGGAGGCATACGTTCCGGGGCGTTCGGTGCCGCGTATCCCAACCAGTTACCAGCGGCCGGAGGACTACGAACCGGTTGAGCGTTTCGTCGAGCGATACGTTTGTCCCAGGGGTGACGAGTTCGCGGTCGTGTTCGCCGTCGACAGCGTGGCGCCGGAGTTGTGGGATTGCCGTCGGCATGGCGTCGTGGCTGTGCGCGCGGATCTGTCGGCCGGGGTCATGGCGGTTTATGGCACGTGCTCGGGTGTGGAGAGGGCGCAGCTGGGGTCTCCGTCGCGAACGCATCTGGAGTACGTGTTGGAGCGCCGTAGCCCCGGTGAATTGCAAACGCTTCTCGACGAGCGGCTCAGCGAGCTTGTTGCCGCACGGGAACGGTCGTGACTGGCCCGTGGCTGCCGACCCGGGCCGAGCTCGATGTCCTGCGCCCTGTCGATCCGGGGTCGTTCAGCCAGACCGGCCGTTACGTCTTGGACGACTACGACAGCCCGTGCTGGCGCCTGGCACGCAGGTGTTCTTACTTCAATTCCAAGCTGTCCCAAGGAGTTATGGCGATGCAGAAGATCCCGCGAGGGGCACGAATCGCAGGATTGACGAGGGAAAACCTCGCTCTTGCCCTGAAAACGCGGTACGAGCAAGGAGCCAGCATCCGGCAACTCCGCGAGCAGTCCGGGCGGTCGTTCGGGGCCGTGCGTCGCTTGTTGTGCGAGGCCGGTGCACAGCTGCGCCCCTGCGGAGTGCAGCGCAAGCCGGAACGCCCTGCGCCGCCGGTTCTTTCCCGTACCGCGCTATGACCGCGAAGAAGCGCAAGCGTGATCGGTTCCTGCCGATGGCCTGGCGTGTCGAACGCGTGGCGCCTGACGAGGTGTACACGTTCCGCTGGGGCCGGGGCGCCGGGTATTTCACGGTGCATCGCGGCGATATCGGCAGCTCTCACGGCAACGAGAGACTTGTCGAAACCGTTCACATTGTTCGTGACTGGGTGGATGAGAGCGACGTCGCCGCGCAAGCACGCAGCTGGCTGAACACCCGAGCCCAATCGCAGCGGCGCCCTGCGTGACCAGAAGACTCCGCTCGATGTCGCTTCCCCGACTTTCGGCATCGAGCGGACGGCCGGCCGGCACAACGTCGTGCCGGCCGGCCCCCGGTAGGGAAGGCACCGCACACCAGGGGGCGGGCGAGGCTCGATCCATGTCGTTGGAATGTTCACCAGGGGGGGAGACTGAGGGAGCAGTATGGTTGCCGAAGCGACCAGGCCGCGCAAAGCGGGTTCTCTGATCTCTACACGGCCGTCTATGACCTGATCGACGATGCCAGGCGCCGCCATGGCCTGGTCAAGCTGCATAAAGGAAGTCACGGGGCCGCGAATCCGCATCGGGTCGTGCAGGACTTGGGGGCGTACTTCTTTCAAGAGAGCAAGGGAATATTCGCGTTCCTGCATTATGCGATGGGCGCGCAGAACGCGAATCTGAACGCGCTGGCAGCCTACGACGTGGCGCGCCGCCCCCGCATCGCCTCTCGCGCCGCGTTCGGGCTGCTGGCCGAGTGTTCGCGCCGCGACGGTGAGACGGTCGAGGGATATTACAGGTGGGTCGTGTCGCGGAAGCATGACCTCGGCCGGTACCGGGGCGGGTCGTCCGGGTTTGATGACGAGGCCCGGTCTTTCGCCGCCGCGCATTTTCGCAGCACCGGTATTCCCGCTTCGCCGCAGGAGGTTTTGGTGTGCTGCGGTGGCGCTAAGGGCGGCATAATGGCGATGCTCGCGGCGGTGATGTGCCGCCACGAGAACGAGAAGGTGCACCGGATGCCCGGGCGGGTGCTCGCTCCGGCCGGCTACTACGTGCCGGGGTGATCTATGCACCGCTGGTGAACAACGTTGCGAGAGGACCCGTGAGCGTTTTTGGGTGCCATAGCGCCCAGAAACGCTCACGGCACCCGCGCAACCAGTCGATGGCAAGGTGCTCACGGAGTCGCGTGCGCGCGGGATCGCGGCGGCGGTACTGGAACACAACCGGCGCCACCACGGGAACCCGGCATATGTGCTGCCTCACTCCGCAGCACGTCCACGCTCTGGCGGTCTGCCTGAACTACGGCCGCGAGCGCCGCGACACCGGACTCGCCCTGCTCCCCGGCGAGCTCGCCGGCTACCGGGTCACGCCAGGGTCGCCGGACTACATCCTGCGAGCCGGCGTCGCCGTCGGCGACGACGACCCCGACGAGTTCACACACCGTTCAACGATCCCTCGGAGATTGCGCCAGCGACAGTGCCGTTGTGCCTGCGAATGGTGGCGATCTCGTGCCTCAGTGCGGTGATCTGTTTGAGCACGGTTGTCGGGCGGGGAAAACATGATCTACCTTCCGGTTTCGGTCGTGCCGCGAGCGATGGCGTCATAGGGTGATCAACCGTGTTCCTTGGGTAACAAAATTCGGGAAGGCGCGATCTGTTGCTTGATGGCAATTACGAAACAGGGGGCTCTTGGTGATCGCGGGCATCATCATGCTGGTCGGGATGGCGGCAACCGTCGCCATGAGCATTATCTTGTGGCAGCAGAAAGCACCGGGACGCAGCATGTGGCCCTGGTTAGTGGTCGGCTTGTTGACGATGTGTCTGTGGCCGATCTCTTTGTGGGTTGCGATCGGGCTGTGGTGGTACTGGCGGGGTACACCTGTACTGCCTGCTGCGGGCCCTTACCCGCAAGTCGTCCCGGGGCAGGCGCCACCGGTCCGGCGGGGAGCTCGGGGGCCCTTGATCTCCGTGGCGTGCGTTCTCGGGTCGCTGATCACGATCGTGGTGTTCAGCGCACTCGTCCCGCCAGCACCGGCGCAAACGAACCAGGCGACGCCCGCACGCAGCACGGTGCCGCCTTCAACATCGCAACCGCATCCAGCGACATCGCAGACCCCACGCGCGCAGCTTCCGCCGGAAGCGGTCGTGCTCGGAGTTCTCGATGCCGACCGAATCAGAGTCCAGATCACGGGACAAGCCGCTCAGGAAATTCGGATCGTCGGAGTTGACAGCCCGGCCGCGGGTGCTGACCCCGAATGCTGGGGCACGGAAGCGAAAGCCTTTACTGAGAAGACGCTCTTGGGGCAGACCGTGCGTGTCCAGCTTGACGCGGCGTGGCAACCTGGCACGCCGGATGAGCAAGCGTCGGCAATCTTCCTTTCTGGCGGAGCGAACTACTCGCGTCTCGCGCTGGAACAGGGCTTTGCCCGCTTGTCCGTGGATGCGCCTGCCGCGCTGATCGGCGAGCTCTCCCAAGCGGAAACTAACGCGCGGAATGCGCAGGTGGGACTGTGGGGAGCCCCGTGTTTCGGAGCGACTCGACTCGCGCCGCCACCTCCGCCGCCGGCGCCCGAGCCGCAACCGGAGCCGCAACCGGAGCCGCAACCGGAGCCGGAGCCGGAGCCGGAGCCTTCGCCGGACAGCGACAGTAGGCAGTCCCCGGTGGCCTACTACCCGACCTGCAAGGCCGCGAAAGCTGCCGGTGCGGCACCGCTGTATCGGGGAGATCCCGGTTATTCGTCGAAGCTGGACCGAGACGGCGACGGGGTCGCATGCGAATCCTGACCGGCCGCTAGGCGACGTCGGGGAACCCGGCGAGGGTGCCGGTGGTTTTCTCCGTGTCTTCGCCGGGTTCGAGGGCGAGGTTGATCTGCCGCATTCGAGTGTCGATGCCGCGCCGGTGGAATTCGCTGGGCGGCAGCACGACGCGGACGTCGGCGCCGACGTCGAACGATCCGATTTGGGAGTCGGTGTCGCCGCGCAACACGTTCGGGTCGGCGACGTTGTAGCCGGCATCGGCTTCGAGCAGGGCCAGCCGCCGGCGAGTGAGTCGCGGTCCTCGGCGACCGCGATCGGCTTCGCCGCTTCTCCACCGCTGCCGGTGGCGAACGCACGGGTGACCTTTTTGGGCTCTTCTGCTTCTTCCGTGGGTTAGGCGTGTCCGGGGATTGACACATCTACCGAGCCATGACACCGGTAAGAACCGGCATTGTCACTCACGACCGGACGGGCATCGGTCGTGAGTGGTTGTTCCGGTAAGAACCGGCATTGTCACTCACGACCCCACGGACACCCGTCCGTGCGAGAGCACGCACGGCCGCCCGCAAAAACATCCGGGTGGTCCCCGTTTTCGACGGATCGCCGACCGCACCGATGCTGACGAGATAGTGCTGGCAGATATCGCGGATGCGGGTGCACAGCTGCCATGCCAGGCCGCGCCAGTTCGGCGTCGTTGGTCTCCTCGGCGAGCGGATATAGCATCGTACCCGCCTCATCCAGGCATTCCCCGGCTGTTGTAACGCCGCAGGGGGCAGCATTGCTAATCAGGTGGCGACCGTTGAGGCGATCGCTGCGGCTATCGCCAGCAGCAGGGCCGTCATTACGAGTGTGGTTGCTGCTCGCAGGATCCTGAACTTCTTCGCTCCGAGGCGGGCTATTACCAGCAGCTGTTCGCGACGCCAGCGCAGCGGATCGTTCGCCGCGCTTGCGAGGTGTTGCGCCAGTTCGGCGTCGGTCATCGATTCGATGGCTACGAAGCCGCTTCCCCGCAGGCGGGGTCGTACGTTCCACAGGAGCAGCAGCAGGGCGACCGCTAGCAGTGTCAGCGCGGACCAGAACAGGAGGATGGCCGCCAACGACGTCGCGGCTCGGGGCAGCACCGCAACGCCAATGGTGAGGATGGGGCTGAAAACCGCAAGCAGGATGCCTGTCTTGGTCTCAGTTCGTCCAAGTGCTGCGTCTCCTCGGCTCAGCTCTTCCTTGAGCAGGTCCTGGAGCTTCTCCGAACCGGATTCGCTGTCAGTGGCGATCTCGTCGCTGCTGGTTTCCGTCATGGGCGCATCATGCTCCAGAGCACCGCTTCTCGGGGCGGATGAACGAGAACTCCCGGCAGCCAAGACGGCTACGCGTCGAGGTACCGGTACCTGGCGTCAGCCGGTGCGACGCGGACTCGGCCTTCGCGGAGTTGCCGTTCGTTCACGCCGTCGACCTCGTGGCTCGCGAGGAACAGCCCTCGGACGCGGTAGCCGTCCTCGTCGGAGGCCGGGATTCGGGCGACTCGGCGAGTTGGTCGAGCAGCCAGTTCACCGCGTTCTCCCTCCTTCAGGAAGTTCGGCTCTACGATCGGTGTGTGGCAGCCGCTTCCATGAGCCCGCAGGAGGACCAGAACCGGCGGCTCCTGCGTGCCAGGGACGCGATGGACCGGGATTTCGCCCGTCCCCTCGACGTGGCCGCGCTTGCGGGGATCGCCCTGATGTCCCCCACCCACTTCACGCGCTCGTTCCGGTCGACGTTCGGCGAGACACCGCACCGCTACCTGCAGCGACGCCGGATCGAACGCGCCATGGCGCTGTTGCGCTCGCCTTCGGTCACCGTGACCGAGGTGGCCGGGCAGGTCGGCTTCGGGAGCTTGGGGACGTTCAGCCGCACGTTTCGCGCGATCGTCGGTGTCTCGCCGACCGAGTACCGGACCAGCGCGCGGCCGCTCGGCGTGCCGGTCTGCTTCGTCAAGGCGTGGGCCAGACCGAGTCGTTTCGGATAAGCCACAACGCCCCTGCTGCCCGTAGCGTTCTCGGCATGTTCACTCGCATCAGCATCCACTCCGTCACAGTCCTCGACCAGCAGGAAGCCCTCGACTTCTACGTCGGCAAGCTGGGCTTCGAGGTGGTCTCCGACGTCGACATGGGATTCATGCGCTGGCTCACGATTGCGCTGCCGTCGGATCCGGAACGGCAGCTGCTGCTGGAGGTGCCGGGACCGCCGTCGCTGAGCGAAGCGGTCGCCGCGCAGGTCCGCGACCTGGTGACCAAGGGCGCGATGGGCGTCGCGGCGATCCTCACCACCGACGACTGCCAGCAGACCTACGAGACCCTCAGCGCGAAGGGCGTCGAGTTCACCGAGGTGCCCACGCGGCAGCCCTACGGCATCGACTGCGCCCTGCGCGACCCGTTCGGCAACCACATCAGGATCACCCAGCTCGCGGCGCAGCCCGCCGAGATCACCGAAGCCGACATCGCCCGCTGGCGGCCCGAGGCCGAATAGCCGGGGTGTGCGGGACGCGTCCAGCCCCGCCGTGCTCAGGCCAGGAGTGGAAGAGCCCCGTCGGCGGAATTCGTCGGCGGGACTCTTCGCGTGGTGCGGCTCGGTCAGGCGATGCGGACGCTCGTGTTCACCTGTTGGTGTTCGCTTTATTTGACTCATTCCAGAAACGCTGGTAGTCATGGAGCCATGCCGTCCATCGATGCCGCAGCCATTCTGAGGGGGGCGGCGCTGCGGGTGACCCGTCCGCGGGCTGCCGTGCTCACGATGGTCTCGGACAATCCCCACGCGGACACCGACACCATTGCGACGGCCGTCCGCCGCGAGCTGGGTTCGGTGTCGACCCAGGCGGTCTATGACGTCCTGCGCGCGCTCACGGAGGCGGGCTTGGTCCGCCGCATCGAACCGGCTGGTTCCCCCGCCCGGTTCGAGACGCGCGTGGGCGACAACCACCACCATCTGGTGTGCCGCGACTGCGGTGCCATCGCCGACGTCAACTGTGCGGTGGGAGAGGCTCCATGCCTCCACGCCGAGGACCCGCACGGATTCGTGCTCGACGAGGCCGAGGTGACTTTCTGGGGCAGCTGCCCGGATTGCCTCTCCGGTGCCGAGTGAGCACGCATGAGAACATTCCACCGAGGAGCGAGTTTTGCCTGAGAACAACCAGAAACCGTTGACCACGGTGGCCGGTGCGCCGGTCCCTGACAACCAGAACTCCCTGACCGCCGGCGCTCGCGGTCCGATGCTGTTGCAGGACGTGTGGTTCCTGGAGAAGCTGGCGCACTTCGACCGCGAGGTCATCCCGGAGCGCCGGATGCACGCGAAGGGTTCGGGCGCGTTCGGCACCTTCACGGTCACCAACGACATCACCCAGTACACCAGCGCGAAGATCTTCTCCGAGGTTGGCAAGAAGACCGACCTTTTCGTCCGGTTTTCGACCGTCGCCGGTGAGCGTGGCGCGGCCGACGCCGAGCGCGACATCCGCGGCTTCGCGTTGAAGTTCTACACCGACGAAGGCAACTGGGACATCGTTGGTAACAACACCCCGGTGTTCTTCTTCCGCGACCCGCTGAAGTTCCCGGACCTCAACCACGCGGTGAAGCGCGACCCGCGCACCAACCTGCGCAACCCCGAGAACAACTGGGACTTCTGGACCAACCTGCCCGAGGCGCTGCACCAGGTCACGATCGTGATGTCCGACCGCGGCATCCCGGCGTCCTACCGCCACATGCACGGCTTCGGCTCGCACACCTACAGCTTCATCAACGCCGAGGGCGAGCGGTTCTGGGTCAAGTTCCACCACCGCACCCAGCAGGGCATCAAGAACCTGACCGATGCCGAGGCCGAGGCCCTGGTCGGCAAGGACCGCGAGTCGCACCAGCGCGACCTCTTCGAGGCGATCGAGAACGGCGACTTCCCGAAGTGGAAGCTGTACGTCCAGATCATGCCGGAGGCCGACGCCGACACCTACAAGTACCACCCGTTCGACCTCACCAAGGTGTGGTCGAAGAAGGACTACCCGCTGATCGAGGTCGGCGAGTGGGAACTGAACCGCAACCCCGACAACTACTTCGCTGACGTGGAGCAGGCCGCCTTCACCCCGGCCAACGTGGTGCCGGGCATCAGCTTCTCGCCCGACAAGATGCTGCAGGGCCGGCTGTTCTCCTACGGTGACGCCCAGCGGTACCGCCTGGGTGTGAACCACCACCAGATCCCGGTCAACAAGCCGAAGAACCCGGTGAACTCGTACCACCGCGACGGTGCCATGCGCGTCGACGGCAACCAGGGAGCCACCCCGGGCATCGAGCCGAACTCGTACGGCCGCTGGCAGGAGCAGCCCGCCTACCGCGACCCGGCCCAGGCCGTGGGTGCCGTCGCCGACCGGTTCAACTACCGCGAGGACGACGACAACTACTTCGAGCAGCCCGGGATCCTGTTTCGGAACATGTCGCCGGAGCAGCAGCAGGTCCTCTTCGAGAACACCGCGCGCGCGATCGACGGCGCCTCCCAGGCGACCATCGAGCGGCACCTCGCCAACTGCACCAAGGCCGACCCCGCCTACGGCGAGGGTGTCCGCAAGGCGATCGAGGCGCTGGCCGCGAGCAAGGGCTGAGACCCGCTGGGGCACGGACTTCGCTGTTCGCAGGCGCGGCGGCCACGGGAATGCCCGTGGCCGCCGCGCCGTCCCGGCAAGACGATTCGCAAGATTCGATCAGGAAGAATTGCTGATGAGCCACGGTGGACTGACTCCGGAGCAGACCGAGCGCGTCGTGGCGCTTGCCATGGACCTGGCCCGGGAAGGCGAAACCGTGCAGTTGGCGGAGTTCGTCGATCACGGACTCCCGGTCGACGTGGCCGATCAGGGCGGGAACACCCTGCTCATGCTCGCGGCCTACCACGGGCACGCCGAGACGGTGCGCGCGCTGCTCGACCGCGGCGCGAATCCCGACCTGCGTAACGAACGCGACCAGGCGCCCATCGCCGGTGCGTTGTTCAAGGGCGCGGACAAGGTCGTGGCAGCGCTCCGCAAGGCGGGAGCCGACCTCGACGCGGGCACGCCCACCGCGCGGGCCGCCGCAACCATGTTCGGCCGTGAGCACCTCCTGGCCGACTGAGGCATTAGCCCGGCGCGGCGACCTCTGGTGCTTGCGTTCCCAGAGCATCTTTTGGCTGACGAGTGGGGATTCTCGCTACCAGACAAGCGCGTGGCGGGATAGTCCATATTGGATGATCGCGGGCGTAGATGGGGAAAGCCCCGCCGCCGGGAAGCCGCTGGTTTGGGTCTTCCGCAGCTGACCGGCCGACTCGGACCCCTTCGGAGAGGCTGCTCGCCTGAACAACGCCTTCGGTTGCTTCCTTTCGGAAAACGGCCTGGCGCGACGAGTCCGCGTGGCAGGATCGCGCTTCGAATGACTGGGAGTTATGGAGGAATCGTGGCGACTTGGGAAGATCTCATCGCTTTTGTCCGGAACGAATACCGGCTCGTCATCGGCGAGGTGGAAGACGGCGAGCCCGAATACCAGATCATCGAGGACAGCGGGGACGAGGTCCGGATCCTCGTCGAATACGACGACGACCGCAGCCAGATCGTCATCGTCTGCCGCGAGCTGCTCGACGGCCGCGAGGACTGGGTGCAGGTCGTTTCGGTGATCGGCCGGGCCGAGGGTGTTGACCTGCGGAAACTGCTGGAGGAGCTCGGGCAGACTTCCGTGGTGTGCGGCGCGGTGATCATCGGCGAGCACGTCGTGCTCCGGCATTCGCTGCCGTTGCTCAACCTCGACATCAACGAGTTCACCGATCCGCTGAACTTCGTCGCCGAAACAGCGGACCATCTGGAGGAAGTCTTCTTCCGCAACGACGATTACTGACCCGTTTCGTGCTGTTCGCGCGCTTTGGGGTTTGCCTGACCAGCAGTCCCGAGTAGGTAGTTGCATGCGCTGACTGAAAACTTGCATGCGCGTCATATCTGCGCAAGCTGCTATAAACGGGGCAATACACGTCACGGGAGGTGTGGTGGGGAGCGTCGACGACGCCGTCGAGATTCGGGCCCACGGACGGCGCACGCTCGCCGCACTGCACGGCACGCTCGAAACCACGCTGGAGAAGGCGCTGCAGGCCGAGCACGGGCTGTCGGTCGTCGAATACACCACGCTCGACGCGCTGGGCAGGCAGGACGGCCGGCACATGCGGACGCAGCAACTCGCCCGCGCCACGGAGCTCAGCGGCAGCGCGACGACCCGGCTGGTCAACCGCTTGGACGACCGCCAGCTGCTGACCCGCGTCCTTTGCAAGGACGACCGCCGCGGCATCTACACCGAGCTGACCGGGTCCGGCCGCGCCCTGCTGGAGAAGGCCCGGCCAACCTACGACGAAGCGCTGGAGAAGGCGCTGGCCGAAGCCGAGCAGGTCCCGGAACTGACGCCGCTGGTGGCGGCGTTGCACAACCTCCCGCAGCGTCCCGGTGGCTGACCGATCGTGCAAGTGAACCACGCGACGATCGCCACGCCGGGGCGGGCGAACGAGGATTACCTGGCGACCGGACCGGATTGGGCGCTCGTCCTCGACGGCGCGACCCAACCGTCCGGTGTGGACAGTGGTTGCGCGCACGACGTGCCCTGGTTGGTGCGTCGCCTCGGCGGTGAACTGGCGCTGCGGCTCGCGGTGTCGGGCGGAACCGCTGCGGACGTCCTCGCCGACGCGATCCAGGCGACCTGCGCGGCGCATGCGGACACCTGCGACCTGCAGAACCCTTCGAGCCCCTCGGCGACCGCGGCGCTGCTGCGGCTGCGCGGCGACGACCTGGAGTACCTGGTGCTCGCCGACAGCCCGATCGTGCTCGACGTGGCGGGCGAGACCCGGCCGATCATCGACGACCGGCTCGAACACCTGCCCAGCTACACGGTCGAAGCGGTCCGCGACCAGCGGAACCGGCCGGGCGGCTTCTGGGTCGCCAGCACGAAGCCCGAAGCGGCGCACGAGGCGGTGCACGGCGTGGTCCCGGCGGCGGATGTCGGCCGGGCGGTGCTGCTCACCGACGGCGCGTCCCGCTACGTGGAGCGGTTCGGCCTGGGCGACTGGTCCGATCTGCTGGATCTCGTCGAGCACACGGGCCCCGCCGAACTGCTGCGCCGCGTGCGAGCGGCGGAAGCCGCCGAAACCCCGGACGAACGCCGCCGCCACCGGGGAAAACCCCAGGACGACGCCACAGCGGTGTTCTTGCGGTTCAGCGCATAACTATGCCCGCCAACAGGGCGGTGATCAAGGCGATCCCAAACAGCCAGATAGCCGGTGTCACGTTCCGGAACTTGCGTTGTGCGATGCGACTGGTGGCCCAAAACTGCGCAGCCAGGGATTCTTCCAGCCTTGCTGCGTCGCCAAGTGTCGTTCGGTAAGTCGGCACAAAGTCCACGGCTTTCGAGTACTGCCTGGCGACGTTGTCGAAGAAGAGGACGGAACGCGATGCTTCAGTGCGAAGCCGGGGTACGAAGACCCAAAGCGCGAACAAGATGCTAGCGCTGACTGATCCGGTGCTGATGAGCAGCAGCCCGACGTGCAGCCAGTCAGCGAGCCAGAGTTGCTGTGTGGGCAGCGCGCGAAGCAAAATTCCGCCGAGTACACCGCCTGCGGCGAACATCGTCGCAGCCTTGGTGTCCGCAACCTTGATCAAGTCATTGCTGTGCTGGAGTGCCTTCCACGCATCTTCGGTGGCGGTCATGGCACCTAGTCCGCGGTGCTTTACCCGCAACGCCAACGCCATTCGAGTGAGACGATGGTGACGATCCGTGCTGTGCCTGCTCTGTTTGAGCGGAAATTTGCCGAACTGCTCGCGGTTCGGCCTGCTGAACCGGTACGGACATTGCGTGCACTACCGAGCAGGCAACTCGCTACGAGGCTTTCGTGGTTTGCTGGGCGAACAGCGTTGGGCTGTGCTGGCGGGAAGCGGACGGGAGATGGCGGTCAAGCGTGACAGCCGGCGGACCGCAACCGTTCCGGCGTTGGACCACTGCACTACCCGGTTCTTGCCGCAGGCGGATTTCGACCGGTTCCTCCTGGAACAGGAGGTGCATGCAGAGTTTGCCGATTACCTCGTGGCGAAGTTGTCGGAGACCGTTGCGTACCAGATCCACCGTCGCCGTCCACCAGGCCCGCTCACCCGGTGGGTGCACAATTTCGCGAGAATTGTGCGGTCACCCGGGTGAACGTCAATTTCTCGCGAAATTGCGCCCCACCCGGGTGGCGACGGAGCATTTGTGCAGCTCGTTGCGGAGTTGGCGGTTCTTGCGGTCCTGCGGCAACTCGGCCAGCGCCTCGCCGGAGAGGATGCGGTCCTTCGGGATCAGATTGGAGCCCTCGATCTTGACGATCTCGTACTCGTGCGGCTCCCGGACGCCGATGAGCTCGAACTTCTCGCCCCGGTCGAACATGATCAGGCACCAGGTCAACAAGGGCAGGGAAGAAGGCGATGGGCGCTGATCGGGCTGAGCTCGTCGGGATGCGCTTCGAGGCGCTGTTGTGGCGAATGAAGGCGCGCTGGTCGTGGTCCTGCTGCCCGATCCGGACCACCTATTGTGGCCGGAGTTCAGCCGGCTGCAAGTGCCGATGACGCGTCCATCCGGGAAGGCAGTGCTGTCCGAGTGTCTCAAGGTGGAGCACGTCGAATTCGCCGAGCAGGACCTGGACCGGGCAAGTTTGAAGGCGCACCTGGAAGATGCGAGCTCGCGCTCCGCAGCGTTGATCACAAACAGCGGGGTCCGGCGCCAACTGGCAGCGGGTTGGCGAGTGGTGGCCATGCGCGGGGTTGACGGGTGGTTGGAGAAGTTCAAGGAGTGGCTCGTGGCCAGCAACTCCGGCGCATCTGGCCGGCATCTACTGAACGTGCTGGTCGAGCCAACTCACGGGGAACTGGCGAAGTTCGGGATGCTTCACGTGGCGAGCCGAGACTGGGCTGCCGCCGGCGCCGACTCCGAGGAACGTGCCGCGCGGCAACGGATCTGCCGAGAACTCGCTCGCAAGATCGACGCCGCACAGGGGTTGCGGCTTACCGACCTCAAGGGGACATGAATATGTTGAGCAGTGAACAGAAAACCAGGCTTCGTGCGCTCTCAGTGGTCGTAGCCGCGATCTGGGTGGCGCTTGGTCTCCTCTACCAGTGGCCGCTGTGGTTGTGGATCGGGCTGGCGATCGTATCGCTGTTGGCTCCGTCGTTGATCGCCTACGGGATCGTGGAGTGGAACCTGCGCAAGCGGAGCGTAGGAGCCCGCGAGTTCTCGGGCGAAGAGGCGGCGGAGGAACCGGCACCGATGCCGGAACCTCCCAGCCTGCAGCGGTACGAGGTGCGGGATGTGCTGTTGCGCAGTGCTCACCAGGACTATCGGTTTGCCTTTGCTTGCACGGTGTTCTGGCGTCTACTGCCCCACGCGCCAGGACTTCCGCATCCGAACCCCGGTGCGCTGGCAGCCGACCTGATCGTGGCCGAAGCGGCGAACCTGGCGGCCTCGATTCCACCTGACGAAGACAGCCGCGCTCGTTACCGGATGATGAACGTACTCGGATCGGCGAGGGTGGATTCGACGGGCCGGGTCGAGGTCTGGGCGGACGGTATCGCGCTTTCGCTGTCGGACGAGGACGCCAAACGGCTCACGCGCCTTGCGGAGGTACGTAAGGACGAGGAAGTCTGGGAGCATGAGCGCAGCTACGAGCGAAACGTGCGCACGTACCTTGCTGAGGATGTGCTGACCAGCCCTGGTAGTGCGGTGGTGTGGTGGTTAGCCGGACCACGCACTGACGAGAAGCAGCGAGTGGACGACGCCGTGCAGAAGTTCTCCAATCTGCAGAAGCTCACCTCCGCTGCGGCCATGACCGAGTTGCCCACCAACACGGCAGAGCTTTTCGGCTTCGGTGCCTCGCTGAGTGCGGGTTTGAGTGCGGTCGACGACCGCCCTTTCTCACCCGCTGGCCTGCAACAGCTGCCTTTCGTGCTGGCAGCGCAACCGGAAGATAGCGGCGGTGGCCTGCCCGACAACTCGCGAAGGTGCCTTGACGATCACGCGGCTGGGCTTGTCGAAGAGCTGCCTGACGGTCCGGAGCGGGCGATGTTCGCCCGCCGCCTGGCTGACCTGCTCGAAGCTCAGGGGCATCCTGAGGCGGCGGAAAAGGTGCGACACCGCTTTGATGCACCGCCGGTCTCGGACACGGAGCAGAACGCTGATCGGCACAGCGAGGAGAGCAGTGCTTTCGGCCCGGCTGCGATGCCCGGTTTCTTGGGTAGGGACGCCACCAAGCGGCCGGATGAGCCGCTTGACGCGGCCAATTCGCAGGATTCGGACGGTGTCGTGATTAGCGAGGAGGAGCGCGAACCGCTCCGGCAGTCAATCGGGAGCTCGGATACTTCGTCGTCGACTGGGGGTTCACAGGAGCACGGAGTCACCCGCACGGACGCGGAACGGCCGCTCTAGGGCAGGGCCTATGCATGGCGATGGGACGCTTCGGGCCGGTCGGGTCTGGAGCGTCCCGAACGGTATCCGATTAAGAGCAGCGTTCGGCGAGGGACATCGCGTCGTTGGGGGCGTGCGCCTTCACGTCGTTGTCGAAGTACGCGTAGACGTCGCGGCCCTTGGTCGTGGGAGCCGGGTCGGCGACCGTGTACTTCGTCTTGGGGCACTTGCCCCCGTGCCAGGCGCGGATCAGCTTCGCCCAGCGGTCCAGGTCCTTCGCCGTGTAACCGCTGGCGTAGAGCTCCTCCGCGCCGTGGAAGCGGAGGTACACGAAATCGCTCGTCACATCCTCCAAGTGCGGCCATTCGCCAGCCGCATCCGCCACCACCAGGCCGACGTCGTGGCTGCGGAGCAGCTCGACGGCATCGGTGCATGCGAAGCCGGGGTGGCGGATCTCCAGCGCGTGGCGCAGCGGGCGATCCGTGTCGGTCTCGGTGAGCGAGCGGCCGGCGAGCCGGTCGTCGTGCCGAGCGGCCAGCGCAGCGGCCGCGGCGGTGCTGCGGGGCAGGAGGCGGAAGAACGCCGTCAGGCGTTCGACGTCGAAGCCCAGCGACGGCGGGAGCTGCCAGAGCAGCGGCCCGAGCTTCGAGCCGAGGGCGAGAACGCCGGAGGCGAAGAAGTTCGCCAGCGGCGTTTCGACGTCGTGAAGCCTCTTCATGTGGGTGATGTAGCGGCTGCCCTTCACCGCGAACAGGAAGTCGTCCGGCGTCTGCTCCACCCAGCGGCGGTACGTGTCCGGGCGCTGCAGGGAGTAGAACGACGCGTTGACCTCGGCGGAGCCGAGCCGACGTGACAGGTACTCCAGCTCCGCGCCGCGGCGCAGATCGCGCGGGTAGAACGGACCGTGCCAGGGCCCGTACACCCAGCCGGACGTGCCGATCCTGATCTTGCGCGACGCGGAGCGAGCTCGCATGACGTCATCGACGGTACTCGCCCCGGCACCAGAAGCGAGTGGTTGCGAACCGTCTCAGCCCAGAGCTACCGGGAGGGTGCGCAGGCCGCGGTTGCGGAAGGAGTTCCGCCATTGGAGCTCCTCCTCGGACACGGTCAACGTGAGGTTCGGGAACCGGCTCAGCAGGGCACCGAAGCCGATCTCCCCCTCCATCCGCGCCAGCGAGGCACCCAGGCAGTAGTGCGGGCCGTGGCCGAACGCCAGGTGCGGGTTGTCCTCGCGGCCCAGGTCGAGGTGGTCCGGCTCCGCGTAGCGGTCCGGGTCGTGGTGCGCCGACACCAGCGAGAGCAGCACCGTCTCCCCGGCCGGGATGGTCACGCCGCCGATTTCGACGTCGGCCACTGGGAACCGGCGGATCGCCAGCTGCGGCGGTGGGTCGAACCGCAGCAGTTCGTCCACAGTGGTCGGTGAAATCCCCCGGCGTGCCCGGGCGAGGGCCGAGGGACGGGTCAGCAGCGCCGCGAGCCCGTTGCCCAGCAGGTTCACGGTGTTCTCGTACCCGGCGAATAGCATCAGGAACGCTGCCGAGGTCAGCTCGTCCTCGCTGAGCCGGTCTTCCTCGTCGCGAAGCTCGATCAGCGTGCTGAGGAAATCGGCGCCGGGGTTCGCGCGTTTCGCCGCGATCAGGTCGAGCAGGTAGCGGTACAGCGCGCGCAGCGCGTCGCGCGCTTGGCCGAGCGTTTCGGGCGCGAGCATGCCGTCCGTCCAGGACCGGAAGTCCGGCCGGTCGGCCGCATCCACGCCGAGCAGTTCGCAGATCACCGTGATCGGCAGCGGCGCGCAATAGGTCGGCAGCAGGTCCGCCTCGTCCTGCCCGGTCAGGGCGTCCAGCAGCTCGTCGGCGATCTGCTGGACCCGGGGCCGCAGCGGCTCGATCCGGCGCGGGGCGAACGCCTTGCCGATGATGCGGCGCAGCCTCGCGTGCTCCGGCGCATCCATGTTGAGCAGGTTCGCGTCCAGCGCGGGCGGCAGCGAGAAGCCTCGGTAGCCGCCGCCGGAGTTCTTCTTGTCCAGCGACAGCCGCGGATCGGCCAGCGCCGCGCGCACGTCCGCGTAGCGGGTGACCAGCCAGATCGAGGTGCCGTCCGGGGCCGTGGCGCGGTGCACGGGGCCCTGCGAGCGGAGCCGGGCGTAGGTGGCTCGGGGTTCGGTGACGAATGCGGAGTTGATCTCGATCACGGTGTCGAAGCTACGCGAGTTGTCAGGGCATATGCGGCGCGACGTTCGCGAGCGTTCGGCTCCGCGTAATTCGGTGCAGGACCGGGAACCAGTCGTGAAGGACCGCTTCCTGCTTCTCCCCGCAATTTCCATTGAAATCGAAGGTTCGATTTCAATGGAAATTGCGGAACGGTTCCGCGGTGACCTGGTGGCCGACCCGGTGACCCTGGTGGCCGACCCGGTGACCCTTGTGGCCGACCCGGTGGCCGACCCGGTGGACGGCACGGTGGACGGGCACGGCGAACGCGGCCGCGGGCGTGCCGCTTTCGGCCTTCGCCGGGGCGATCGCGGTCGACGGGGTGCCGACCGAGGCGCTGACCGCTGGCTGGGCACCGGCCGGTGCTGGCACGCGGTCAGCGGTCGGGGAGCGGAGTTCCGCATTGGAAGTCACCCGGACCTCCGCCGCCGCTGGTCCGGAGTCGTAGCGGCAACCCCGGAACTGGCTGAAGAACTCGCCACCACCATCCGCGGCTGAGCCCCACCCGCAGCGCGGAGTGATCAGGGGCGCGCAACCAGCACGTACGGCCTGGGCACGGCGGCGGTGATCGCGAGGGCGGGCATCGCCGCCGGCTGCCTGCAGGCCCTTTGCCCGGCGGAACGCCTCAGTGGCGGAGGCGGCCGATCATGTTGTCGTCCGGGTCGAATTCGGGGGATTTGACCCAGACCAGGAACTTCTGCTCGCGGGCGATGACCCGATCCGCCGCGGCCGGGAGGTCCGCCGCGATTTCACGCGGGATGAGCAGGACGCCGTGCTTGTCGGCGTGCAGGAGGTCGCCGGGGGAGACCTGCAGGCCGCCGACGGACACCGGGATGCCGACCTCCTCGGTGCGTACGTAACCGTGCGAGACGCCGACGGAACCGGCGAAGAAGCGGAAGCCGACGGCGTGCGCCTCGTCGAGGTCGCGGACGCAGCCGTTGGTCACCACGCCCTCGCAGCCCAGCGCGTCGAAGGTGGTGGCCATGACCTCGCCCCAGAACGCGCCGTGCCCCGGCGGGTCGTCGAGGTCCTGGAGCACCACCACGCGCGGCCCGGGGATCTGGCGCACGTGGTTCCACACCAGGTCCGGGCCGTGGCCGGGCTCGTCACCCCGGGCGCGGATGGTGCCGGTGGCGGCGTAGCCGACCATCACCGGCAGGTCGGGGAAGATGCAGCGGATCTCGTGGCCGGCGTAGCCGGTGTCGCGCGGGCGGATGTCGAAGGTTTCGATCGCGTTGGCCATCGTCGGGGTGTCGTAGCGTCGCAACGCCGCTAGGACGTTCGGCTCCAGTGCCTCCACAGTGGACTCCTCACTCATCAGAGAAACGAGGTGAGGGACACCCTTGAGCGGCTATGCCACCTGAAGAAGCGGCTATGAAACCCAAGAGTGCCCCTCACCTGGACTGAACCGCTACGCGCCGCGTGCCGCGGCGGCTTCCAGCGCCCGGCGCACCAGCACCTTCGCCAGGTGCCTCCGGTAGTCGGCGCTGGCGCTGGCCTGGTCCGGCGGCGACGTGTCCTCCGCCGCCCGCTCCGCGGCTTCGGCGGCGCTCGCCCCGCTCGCCAGCGTCTCCTCCACCCCGCGCGCCCGCATCGGCGTCGGGCCCATGTTCACCAGCGCTACGCGCTGACCGGCGACGGCTACGCCGACCACCGCCCAGTCGATGGCGCGCTTGGTGAACTTCTGGAAGTCCCAGCCCTGCGACGGGTTCTTCGCGACCCGGATCTCCAGCAGCAGCTCGTCTTCGCCGAGCGCGGTTTCGAAGAAGTCGGTGAAGAACTCCGTCGCCGGGATCTCGCGGGTGCCCGACGGGCCCTGCGCGACCAGCACCGCGTCCAGCGCGAGCGCCACCGCGGGCAGGTCGGAGGCCGGGTCGCCGTGCACCAGCGAGCCGCCGATGGTGCCGCGGTGGCGGACCTGCGGGTCGCCGATGGTGCCTGCGGCGTGCGCCAGCAGCGGGACCTCGCGGGTCAGCAGCTCGGAGTGCTCCAGGTCGTGGTGCCGGGTCAGCGCCCCGATCCGGATCTCCGAGCCCTCCTCGCGGATGTAGGACAGGTCGCGCAGCCCGCCGAGGTCGATCAGCACCTCCGGCACAGACAGCCGCAGCTTCATCAGCGGCAGCAGCGAATGCCCTCCGGCGAGCAGCTTCGCGTCGTCGCCGTGCTCGGCGAGCAGGCTCAGCGCCTCCTCGACGGTGTTGGCCTTCTTGTAGGTGAACGCGGCAGGGATCATTCCGCGGCCCCCGACTTCTCCTTGGCCGCGGTCAGCACGGCTTCGACGATGTTGTGGTAGCCGGTGCACCGGCAGAGGTTGCCCTCCAGCCCGGCGCGTACCTCGGCCTCGGTCAGGTTCGGGTTCTGCTCGACGAGGGACACCGAAGCCATCACCATACCCGGCGTGCAGAACCCGCACTGCAGCCCGTGCTTCTGCTGGAAGGCGCGCTGCATCGGGTGCAGCTCCTCGCCGTCGGCCAGGCCCTCGATGGTGGTGACCTCGTGGCCGTCGGCCTGGGCCGCCAGCACGGTGCACGACTTCACCGACTCGCCGTCCAGCAGCACCGTGCACGCCCCGCACGACGTGGTGTCGCAGCCGATGTTGGTGCCGGTCAGGCCGCAGTCGTCCCGCAGGTACTGGACGAGCAGCGTGCGGTCCTCGACCTCGTGGCTGCGCTGCTCGCCGTTGACGTTGATCGAAACTTGCACGAAAAGAACTCCTAAGCACTTGTCAGGTCAGCGGTGATCCACTCACCTGAACCAACTCTGCGGGCTTCCTATGCCGCGTTGTCGTCCTGTCCTTGAAGTCGGCGTAGCCGCTTGGCCCATGCACGCAGGGTGACCACGGCGTCTGAGGTTCCGCTACCGGACCACCTACGGCAATTGAGTTCATGAATGGGCTTGGATCGCTTTCCACACCCGTTCTGGCGTGGTGGGCATGTCGATGTGCCTGACCCCGAGGTGGGACACGGCGTCGACCACGGCGTTGTGCACCGCCGGGGTGGCGCCGATGGTGCCGGCCTCGCCGATCCCCTTGACGCCCAGCGGGTTGAGCGTGGTCGGCGTTTCCATCGTGAGCAGCTCGAAGCTGGGCAGTTCGGCCGCCGTGATGAAGGCGTAGTCGGCGAGGCTGGCGTTCTGCGGGTTTCCGTCGGCGTCGTAGGAGACCTCCTCCAGCAGGGCTTGGGCGGCGCCCTGCGCGATGCCCCCGTGCCGTTGCCCCTCGGTGAGGACCGGGTTGATGATCACTCCGGCGTCGTCGACGGTCACGTGCCGAAGATAGTTCACCTTGCCGGTTTCGGTATCCACTTCGACCACCGCGAGGTGCGAGCCGAACGGGAACGTCGGCCGGTCCTCGGTGAAGTGCACGTCGGCGGCCAGCCCTTCCTCGGCGCGCTGGGCCAGCTCCGCCCAGGACAGCGAGACGTTCGGCGTGCCGCGCACCTGCCACGAGCCGTCGGTGAGTTCGACGTCGGCCTCGTCGATCTCGATCAGCTCCGCGGCCAGCTTGCGGGCCTTCTCCTTGACGTCCACCGCGGCCCGGTGCACCGCCGACCCGCCCAGCTGCAGCGAGCGGGAGCCCATGGTGCCCACCCCCTTGGGGATCAGGTCGGTGTCGCCGTGCACGACCTCGATCTTGTCGAGGTCGATGCCCAGTTGGTCGGACACCAGCATCGCGTAGGAGGTCCAGTGGCCCTGCCCGTGCGGGGAGCTGCCGGTGAGCACCAGGACGCTGCCGTCCGGGCGGATCTCGACGCGCCCGGTCTCGCCCTCGGTGTTGTTCGGCGCGGTGATCTCCACGTAGCTGGCCAGCCCGATGCCCAGCTGGTGCGTGGCGCCTTCGGCGCGGCGCTTGGCCTGCTCCTCGCGCAGCGCCCGGTAGTCGGCGGCGTCCAGCACCGCGTCCAGGCCCTTGAGGTACTCGCCGGTGTCGTAGGTCATGCCGCCCGGCGTGCTGTACGGGAACTGCTCGGGGCGCACCAGGTTGCGGCGGCGCACCTCGGCCGGGTCGACGCCGGTCTCGGCGGCGAACAGGTCGATCGCGCGCTCCACAGCCGCGGTCGCTTCGGGCCGCCCCGCGCCCCGGTAGGCGCCGATCGGGGTGGTGTTGGTGACCACCGCGCGGGCGATCGACTCCGCCTTCGGGATGTCGTAGACGCCGCTGGCCATGAACCGGGTGAGCAGCGGCAGGAACGCGCCCATTCGCGGGTAGGCCCCGACGTCCTGGACGATCTCCAGCCGGTAGGCGAGCACGGTGCCGTCGCGGCGCCCGCCGATGGTCACCACCTGCCGCTGCGCGCGGCCGTGCGTCATCGCGACCAGGTTCTCGCTGCGGCTCTCCACCCACTTCACCGGGCGGCCGGCCCGCTTGGCCAGGAAAGCCAGCAGCGCGGCCTCCTGCTCGACGCCGATCTTGGCGCCGAAGCCGCCGCCGACGTCGGGGGTGATCACCCTGATCTGCTCCTGCGGCAGCCCCAGGTTCGCCATCAGCTCGTCCCGGCAGCTCTGCGCGTTCTGGTTGGACAACCACAGGGTGACCTTGTCGCCGTCCCACGCGCAGGCGGCGGTGCGCACCTCCAGCGGCGCGGCGGCGACGCGCTGGTTCTCGATCTGCTTAGTGACCACGACCTCGCAGCCCTCGAACAACGAGTCGTCCAGTTCGCCGCTGGTGCCGGTGACGTTGGTGCCCGCTTCCGGGAACAGCAGGACCTCGTCGCGCAGCGCGTCGCCGACGTCGACCACCGGGTCCAGCGGTTCGTAGTCGACGGAGACGAGTTCGGCGGCGTCCTCGCCCAGGGCCCGGGTCTCGGTAAGCACCACGGCCACCGGTTCACCGACGTAGCGGACCGTTCCGCTGGCCAGGTGCGGACGCGCCATCGCCGCAGGTGGGGGCCCGCTGATGCCGGCGTTCGGCGGGAAGGGCGGGAGGTCGACGTCGGCGGCGGTGAATACGCCGACCACGCCGGGCAGCTCGCGGGCCGCCGAGGTGTCGATCTCGGTGATCTTGGCGTGCGCCAGCGGGCTGCGCACGTAGGTGACGTGCAGGGCTCCGTCCAGCGCTGGGTCTCGCAGGTCGTCCACGTAGGTGCCGCCGGCGGTGAGGAGGCGCGGGTCCTCACGGCGTTCGACCCGGGTGCCGAGAATGCTCAATGATGCCTCGCAGTAAGCACGATCAGAATCGGGAACCGACCGGTGAGTCGGGTGCGATGCCATGTCGGGCCACAAGACTCACTGGTGTTTGGTGGTGGTCGTCCTCGCGGCCGTCCGCCGCGCGACAGGTCAGGCGTAGTTGTTCGCGCCCCCAGCCTCCTCTGCTTGCCCCGTCAGCTGGCGCACTCCGGCGGAGGCCGCCCCGCGGAGCAGGACCGCGTCGGAGGCCGGCGTCGTCATGCCGAAGCCCAGGTCTTGCCAGCGTTGCACGGTTTGGACGCTGTCACAATGGATGCCCGCCACCGCCCCGTTCCGCTCGCAACTGTCCAAAATGGAGCGGACGAGCCGCTCGTGCTCGGTCCCGCGGACCGCCAGCGTCGGACACGAGCTGCTTGCCGAGCCCGGTGCTGCCGAGGCTTACGAGGCTGCTTCCATCGCCTTGGAATTCGGCAGGTCCACGAGGGAGATGATGCGGGAGGCGCGGAACTGGACGCAGGCGCAGCTCGCCGCCGCCGCTGGGATGACGCAGCCGGCGGTCGCTCGGTTCGAGGCGGGAGGCACCGTCCCGACGATCGCCGTTCTGGAGCGGCTCGCGCGTGCTCTCGGGGCCGAGCTCGTGGGGCGCTTCGCGGAACCGCGCAGCAGCGACTGACCCCGGTGGGGGAATTCGTTCAAGATCTACAGTGTGGCACTTGTCACATTCCTTCGTTAGGGGCAGAGTCGGTGCGGTAATCCCACCACTAGGCGGAAGAGGTGTTCGCCAATGGCCTCGACGACGACCGAACTGGCCGAACTCCAGCGGGTCCTGGCACAGCTCCGCAGCAGCGTCGGCGCGCTGCGATCCCGCTACGGCGACGCCCCGGCCGTGCGCCGGATCCACAACGACGTGGAGCGGCTGGACATCGACGTCGCAGAACTCTCCGGCACCCTCCCCATCCAGCGGCGCAGCACCGAGTCGACCGAGGACGTGGTGATAGTGCCCGACACCCCCTACGACCCGTCGCTGTGGCGCGACGCCGACGACGAGGGGTTGGGCGGGCGGGCCCCGCAGTAGGGCCGCCGTCAGGTACCGCTCGCCGCCAGCCGGCAGCCGCCCGCCTGTCCGCCGTGGACGGGTCCGGATGCGGGGGATGCGTTCCCCCGCATTTCGCTTGATCGGGGTAAGCCCCCGGCTGTTGCGCCGGTTGGGGGACTACCTGCACCGGGACCATTGATCCACAATGAGCGGCCTCAGGTGAGCACTGCCGGACGACCAAGACAACGAGGTCTGCGAAATGTCCGCACCACCAACCGCCACCGGCCGGGCACGGATCTCCGTGCGAACCCTGCGAACCGACCGGTGGTGGCTGCCGCCGCTGGTCACTTTCCTCGGGTTGTTGGCCTTCGTGGTCTACGGCCTGATCCGCACCTTCATGAACCAGTGGTACTGGGTTCCCGAGTACCACTACCTGGCACCGTTCTACTCGCCGTGCCTGTCCACCGCCTGCGTGCCGGGCTCCAGCCATTGGGGGCAACCGGCACCGGATCTGGGGCCGTTCGTGCCGCCGCCGATCTTCGTGCTGCCGTTCGTCCTCGGCTTCCGGCTGACCTGCTACTACTACCGGAAGGCCTACTACCGGTCGTTCTGGGCGTCGCCACCGGCCTGCGCGGTCACCGAACCGCACCGCCGCTACACCGGCGAGACCCGGTTCCCGCTGATCATGCAGAACGTGCACCGCTACTTCTTCTACGCGGCGCTGATCGTGGCGGCGGTGCTGACCTACGACACGGTGATCGCCTTCCGGGGCGCCGATGGCGGCTTCGGCATCGGGCTGGGCACCCTGCTGATGGTGGTCAACGTCGTGCTGCTGTGGTCGTACACGCTGTCCTGCCACTCCTGCCGGCACCTGATCGGCGGCAGGCTCAGCCACTTCTCGAAGCACCCGGTGCGCTACTGGTTCTGGACCAAGGTGACCTGGCTCAACGGCAAGCACATGCTGCTGGCCTGGTCGTCGCTGGTGTCGGTGGCGCTGGTGGACCTCTACGTGCTGCTGGTGGCCAGCGGCGCGTTCCCGGATCCGAGACTGTTCAACTAGAAGGACGTTGATGGTGGAGATCGAACGGCACGAGTACGACGTCGTCGTGATCGGCGCCGGTGGTGCGGGCCTGCGCGCGGCGATCGAGACGCGGTCCCAGGGCTTGCGCACGGCAGTGGTGTGCAAGTCGTTGTTCGGCAAGGCCCACACGGTGATGGCCGAGGGCGGCATCGCCGCGTCGATGGGCAACGTCAACTCCCGCGACAACTGGCAGGTGCACTTCCGCGACACCATGCGCGGCGGGAAGTTCCTGAACAACTGGCGGATGGCGGAGCTGCACGCGAAGGAGGCGCCGCAGCGGGTGTGGGAGCTGGAGACCTACGGCGCGCTGTTCGACCGAACCCCGGACGGCCGGATCAGCCAGCGCAACTTCGGTGGTCACGAGTACCCGCGGCTGGCGCACGTCGGCGACCGCACCGGGCTGGAGCTGATCCGCACGTTGCAGCAGAAGATCGTGTCGCTGCAACAGGAAGACCACGCCGAGCACGGCGACTACGAGGCCCGGATCAAGGTCTTCCAGGAGTGCACGGTCACCGAGTTGCTCAAGGACGACGGCCGGATCGCCGGGGCGTTCGGGTACTGGCGGGAGTCCGGGCGGTTCGTGTTGTTCCAGGCGCCGGTGGTCATCCTCGCCACCGGCGGGATCGGCAAGTCGTTCAAGGTGACCTCGAACTCGTGGGAGTACACCGGCGACGGACACGCGCTGGCGCTGCGAGCCGGGGCGTCGCTGATCAACATGGAGTTCGTGCAGTTCCACCCGACCGGCATGGTGTGGCCGCCGAGCGTGAAGGGCATCCTGGTCACCGAGTCGGTGCGCGGCGACGGCGGCGTGCTGCGCAACACCGAGGGCCGCCGGTTCATGTTCGACTACATCCCCGAGGTCTTCAAGGACAACTACGCGGACAACGAGGACGAAGCCGACCGCTGGTACGACGACCCGGACAACAACCGCCGCCCGCCGGAGCTGCTGCCGCGCGACGAGGTGGCGCGCGCGATCAACAACGAGGTGAAGGAAGGCCGGGGTTCGCAGCACGGCGGGGTGTTCCTCGACGTGGCGACCCGGTTGCCCGCGGAGCAGATCACCAAGCGGCTGCCGTCGATGTACCACCAGTTCAAGGAACTGGCCGACGTCGACATCACCGCGGAGTCCATGGAGGTCGGCCCGACCTGCCACTACGTGATGGGCGGCGTTGAGGTGGACCCGGACACCGCAGCGTCCCGGGTGCCTGGGCTGTTCGCGGCCGGCGAGGTGGCCGGCGGGATGCACGGGTCCAACCGGCTGGGCGGCAACTCGCTGTCCGACCTGCTGGTCTTCGGCCGCCGCGCGGGCGCCGGTGCCGCCGAGTACGTCGCGGGGCTCGGGGCGCGGCCGGACATCGGCCAGTCCGATGTGGACGCTGCGGCCCGTCGCGCGCAGGACCCGTTCGAGTCCGCTGCCGCGCCGAACGCGGAGAACCCCTACGCGCTGCACGCCGAGCTGCAGCAGGTGATGAACGACCTGGTCGGCATCATCCGCAAGGGCGAGGAGATGCGGCAGGCGCTGGAGAGGCTGCGGGACCTCAAGGCCCGCGCCGAACACCTCGCGGTGGAGGGCAACCGGCAGTTCAACCCGGGCTGGCACCTGGCCCTGGACCTGCGCAACATGCTGCTGGTCAGCGAATGCGTGGCGCGGGCGGCGCTGCTGCGCACCGAGAGCCGTGGCGGCCACACCCGCGACGACCACCCGGTGATGGAGTCGAAGTGGCGGCGCAAGCTGCTCGTGTGCGGCATCGGCGACGAGCAGGTCGAGGTCCTCGAGCAGTCGCAGGATCCGATGCGCGGGGACCTGCTGGAGCTGTTCAAGGTCGAGGAACTGCGCAAGTACTACACCGAGGAAGAACTGGCGGACGTCGAGGTGAAGGGGCTCTGATGGGATACCAGGCGCACTTCCGGGTGTGGCGCGGTTCGGACGACGGCGAGCTCCGCGACTACACCGTGGAGGTCAACGAGGGCGAGGTGGTGCTCGACATCATCCACCGGTTGCAGGCCACCCAGTGCCCGGACATGGCGGTGCGGTGGAACTGCAAGGCGGGCAAGTGCGGCTCGTGCTCGGCGGAGATCAACGGCCGCCCCCGGCTGATGTGCATGACCCGGATGTCGACGTTCGAGCCGGCCGAGACGATCACGGTCACGCCGATGCGGACGTTCCCGCTGGTCAAGGACCTCGTCACGGACGTCTCCTATAACTACGTGAAGGCCCGCGAGGTGCCGTCGTTCAAGCCTCCGGAGGGGCTGGAGCCGGGCGAGTACCGGATGCAGCAGGTGGACGTGCAGCGGTCGCAGGAGTTCCGCAAGTGCATCGAGTGCTTCCTGTGCCAGAACACCTGCCACGTCATCCGCGACCACGACGACAACAAGCAGGCGTTCTCCGGGCCCCGCTTCCTGATGCGGGTGGCGGAACTTGAAATGCATCCGCTGGACGCGGCGGAGAACCGCCCGGAGGAAGCACGCGGCGAACACGGCCTGGGCCTGTGCAACATCACCAAGTGCTGCACGGATGTCTGCCCGGAGAACATCCAGATCACCGACAACGCGCTGATCCCGCTGAAGGAGCGGGTGGCGGACCGCCGCTACGACCCGATCCTCCGCCTCTTCCGCCGCAAGAAGGACTGAGCGCGACGACGTCAACCCGAGAGTCCCGCCCGCCCGGCTCCGCCAGGTGAGCTTGACTTCCTTGAGCAGAGACTGCGGAAGGGAAGCTGAGCTGAGCATGGTGGGCACCGGATGGTTTAAGAGTAGTGACAGCTCGAACGACAGTGACAACTGTGTTGAGGTTCGGATCGTCGCTGGTGACGAGTGGTTAAAGAGCAGCTACAGCGGTGGCGGCAATGATCACTGCGTCGAGGTTCGGCTCGGGCGTGGCGCCGTGGGCGTTCGGGACTCGAAGGACCGGGGCGGGCCCGCGTTGTGGGTCGGGGCGTCCGGCTGGGGTTCGTTCGTCGGGCGCATCAAGGCCGGGGCCTTCGACGCCGCGTAGTGCGCGGTCGTGAGTGCGCAGCAGGGCTCTAGCCCGATTACGCACTCACGACCCCGTGGTGGGTCAGATGCCGAACGGGGCCGGGTACTCGACCTTGCCGCTGGGGATTTCGGCTTCCGGGTCGAGGGGGAGAGCCATCATGGCCTCGTCCGGGACCTCGATCGTCAAGCCGATCCCGAACTCCGACGCCCTCTTGAACCCGAAGCGCGGGTAGTACTCGGGATGCCCGAGCACCAGGACCAGTTTCTCACCCATCCCGCGCGCCGCTTCCAGCCCGGCCCGGATCGCCGCCGAACCTGCTCCGGAGCGCTGGTAACGCCGCAGCACCGCGCACGGCCCGAGGGTCAGCGCCGGGAAGCCGTCGACGTGGTTGCGCGTGAGCAGCGAGTGGCCGACGACCTCACCGTTCGCGTCCTCGGCCACAATGGACAGTCCGTCGATCCACGCCGGATTCTCGCGCAGTGCCTCGATCAAGTCCGCCTCCAGGGCGGTCGGGAAGGCGTCGAGGTTGACTGCGCGGATCGCTGGGATGTCGGCGTTGGTCTCCGGGCGGGTGGTCCACATCTCGGTGCTCTCCTCGTTCTCGGGCGCAGGACATAGCCGGCGTAGCGGTAGTCGCGGCCGTGCGCTCGGCGAACTCGATCTCGGCTCGAGCCCCGACCGCAGTAACGGTGAAGGGCACCTTCTGCCGAGTTGGCAGAAGGCGCCCTTCATCTGTTGAAACCGTGTCAGCTCAGAGCGAGTTGAGCTTGGTCGTCGTCTGCTGCTCGCCGGCCACGAGTTCCTCGGCCAGCTTGCGCATCACCTGCGCCGAGCCTTCCTCCTGCTCGGTGCGGGCCAGCTTCCCGGCGCCCTGCTGCAGCGACAGCATCGCCTGCTTCCACTGCTGGTCGAACTGCGCGCCCGAGGCCTTCGAGAGCTGCTGCAGCTGCTGGTCGGTCTGCAGGCCCGCGTCGGCGGAGTTCTCGGCCTCGTCCTCCGGGGCGCTGCCCGACTGCTGGCCGGCGGCGGAGTTCAGGAACCCGTTCAGCTGCTCGACCTGCGGCTGCACCGACTGCTTGAGCTCCGCAGCGAGCGACTTGACCTCGGCGCTCTGCGCGTTGGTGGCGGCCAGGTCGGCCAGCTTCGACACCTGCTGACGGTTGGCCAGCAGTTGCTGTGCGAACTCGCGGTCCGTCGCGGTGTGCTCGCCGGTCGACCCGGTGCCGTGCTCGGCGTGCTGCTGCGCTGTCGCGGGCGGCGGCGTGCCGGGGGCCGGGGGCTGGTCGCTGGGTGCCTCGCTCGGCGTGCAGCCCGCGAGTGCGAGACCGCCGGCCAGCACGGCGCCGATGATCGTGCTCCTCCGCACGTGCTTCCCCTCCAGGATCTGGTGGACGTCGTCCCAGGGCGGCCCGTTGATCGGTAGCGGCTGATCGCAGGTGGGCTGCCGGACCTCTTGCCCCGTAGGCTAACCGGCGCCCCGCGGGCGCGTGCGGGCGACGTCGCCGCGTGCGCGCGCTGTCGGGTGGATCTCACTGTGGGTGACGGTGCCCGTCCCAATGAATAGGGTGGCTACGGCCCGGCCGAAGTACGGCCGGAGTCCCGGACTAGTATCCGCAGTCGGCAGGCATCGCGACTGGCTTGTGCTGCAGGGGTCCTGCAGGGTGTCGCGTGCTGTCAACCGGCCCAACCGGGTCGGGGCGGACCCAGTCGGGTTCGATAAGGCTTCAAAAGGGAGTGCAGGAGGCACCGTGACGGCCGTCGCGCCACAGCCGATCGCCACGCGCCCCTATCCGGTGCGCAAAACGGTCAAGGGGTCATTCCTGGCGCGGATGTTCCGCACCACGGACCACAAGCAAATCGGCATCCTCTACCTGGTCACGTCGATGGCGTTCTTCCTGGTCGGCGGCCTGATGGCGATGCTGATCCGCGGGGAGCTGGCCGTTCCAGGGCTGCAGTTCCTGTCGCAGGAGCAGTACAACCAGCTGTTCACCATGCACGGCACGGTCATGCTGCTGCTGTACGCGACGCCGATCCTGTTCGGCTTCGCGAACTACATCCTGCCGCTGCAGATCGGTTCCCCGGACGTCGCGTTCCCGCGGTTGAACGCCCTGGGTTACTGGCTGTACCTGTTCGGCGGCCTGATGGTCGTCAGTGGCTTCCTGCTGCCGGGTGGCGCCGCCGACTTCGGCTGGTTCGCCTACACCCCGCTGTCGGACGCCCTGCACTCGCCGGGCCACGGCGCGGACATGTGGATCGCCGGTCTGGCGGTCTCCGGTCTGGGCACCATCCTCGGTGCGGTCAACATGCTGACCACCGTGGTCTGCCTGCGCGCCCCGGGCATGACGATGTTCCGGTTGCCGATCTTCACCTGGAACATCATGGTCACGAGCCTGCTGATCCTGATGGCGTTCCCGATCCTGACCGCCGCGCTGCTGGGCCTGATGGCCGACCGTCACCTCGGTGCGCACGTGTTCGACCCGGCCAACGGCGGCGTGATCCTCTGGCAGCACCTGTTCTGGTTCTTCGGCCACCCCGAGGTCTACATCGTCGCGCTGCCGTTCTTCGGCATCGTGTCGGAGATCTTCCCGGTCTTCAGCCGCAAGCCGCTGTTCGGCTACACGGGTCTGGTCCTCGCGACGCTGGGCATCGCGGCCCTGTCGGTCGTGGTGTGGGCGCACCACATGTACGCCACCGGCGCCGTGCTGCTGCCGTTCTTCGCGTTCACCACGTTCCTGATCGCGATCCCGACCGGTGTGAAGTTCTTCAACTGGATCGGCACCATGTGGAAGGGGCAGCTGACCTTCGAGACACCGATGATCTTCAGCGTCGGCTTCCTGGTCACGTTCCTCTTCGGCGGTCTCACCGGTGTCCTGCTGGCCATGCCGCCGGTCGACTTCCACGTCTCGGACACCTACTTCGTGGTGGCGCACTTCCACTACGTGCTCTACGGCACGATCGTGTTCGCGACCTTCGCCGGCATCTACTTCTGGTTCCCGAAGATGACCGGGCGGATGCTCGACGAGCGGCTGGGCAAGCTGCACTTCTGGCTGACCTTCATCGGCTTCCACGGCACATTCCTGGTGCAGCACTGGCTGGGCAACGAGGGCATGCCGCGCCGGTACGCCGACTACCTGGAGTCCGACGGGTTCACCGCGCTGAACACGGTCTCCACGATCGGCGCGTTCATCCTGGGCGCCTCGATGCTGCCGTTCCTCTACAACATCTTCAAGAGCTACCGCTACGGCGAGGTCGTCACGGTCGACGACCCGTGGGGCTACGGCAACTCCCTGGAGTGGGCAACCTCCTGCCCGCCGCCGCGGCACAACTTCACCGAGCTGCCCCGGATCCGTTCCGAGCGGCCGGCCTTCGAGCTGCACTACCCGCACATCTCCGAGCGGATGCGGCTGGAGGGGCACCTCAGCCTCACCGGCAAGACCCTCGCGCACAAGCACGAGGCGAACCCGGCGGTCGGTGTCTCGGAGGGCTCCGAGAAGTGATTTGGGCGCTAGCCCCGCACGGCAGAACTGTGCCAGGGTGGAGTTAGCTCGACGATGAGCCCCGGCGGGCTGTGTCCCGCCGGGGCTCATCGTTTGTCTGGGGTCTAGAGAGGAATACCGCTGTCGTGAACGCGACTACCGTGTTGATCACCGTGACCGGGAAGGACAAGCCGGGGGTCACCTCCGTGCTGTTCGCCGCGCTGACCCGGCACGGGGTGGACATCGTCGACGTGGAACAGGTGGTGATCCGCGGTCGGCTGGTGCTCGGCGTGCTGGTGTCCACCGAACGGGACCCGGAGCAGCTGCAGGAGGCCGTCGAGCAGGCGATGGCCACCGTCGGCATGACCGTCGACGTGGCGATCGGCACCGAGGACGGCGGCGCGGCCAAGCTCGGCTCGACGCACGTCGTCGTGGTGCTCGGGCAGCCGGTCACCGCCCGCAGCTTCAGCGAGGTCGCCCGCGGCCTGGCCGAGATCGGCGTGAACATCGACTCCATCCGCCGCGTCGCCGACTACCCGGTGACCGGGCTGGAACTGCAGGTCAGCGTCCCGGACGACGGGGAGGGCTCGGACGATGCGCTGACCTCGGCGATGGCCGACCTGGCCGCGCGCATCGGCGTGGACCTGGCCGTCGAGCGCACCGGGCTGGCCCGCCGCGCCAAGCGGCTGGTGGTCTTCGACGTGGACTCCACGCTCATCCAGGGCGAGGTCATCGAGATGCTGGCCGCGCGGGCCGGCTGCGAACAGGAGGTCCGCGAGGTCACCGAGCGGGCCATGCGCGGCGAGCTGGACTTCGCCGAGTCGCTGCGGCGGCGGGTCGCCGTGCTGGAGGGCCTACCCGCCTCGGTGCTCGACGACGTCGCCTCGGAGCTCGAACTCACCCCCGGCGCCCGGACCACCATCCGCACGCTGCGCCGCCTGGGCTTCCACACGGGCGTCGTCTCCGGCGGGTTCACCCAGATCATCGACCAGCTGGTGGACGAGCTCGGGCTGGACTTCAGCGCCGCGAACGAGCTGGAGATCGTGGACGGCAAGCTGACCGGCCGGGTCGTCGGGGAGATCGTGGACCGCCCCGGCAAGGCCAAGGCGCTGCGGCGGTTCGCCGAGCTGTTCGGGGTGCCGGCGGCGCAGTGCGTCGCGGTCGGCGACGGGGCCAACGACATCGACATGCTCACGGCCGCCGGGCTCGGGGTGGCGTTCAACGCCAAGCCCGCGCTGCGGGAGGTCGCCGACACCGCGCTGTCGTACCCGTTCCTGGACACCGTGCTGTTCGTGCTCGGCGTGACGCGTGCCGAGATCGAGACGGCGGACGCCGAGGACGGTGTGCTGCGGCGAGTGCCGCTGGACGTGTGACGTCCGCGGTGGGGCGGAATAGCGGTGGGGCGGAATATCGGTGGCCAGGGATCGGATAATCGTGGTGTGCCTGATTCCGCTGCCCTCTCCGTCCTCGACCCGCTGATCGCCCGGTACGCCTCGTGGCTGGCGCTGCCGCGGGAGGCCACTGCGGACACCTCGGACGAGGACCCGGAGAACGTGGTCCTGATGCCGATGGTGCTGAGGATCGAGCGCCGCGAGCCGCCGGACCGCACGGCGCTGCTGGAGGCGGCCGCGGCGGCGGCGATCGCGGTGTGCCTCGACGAGCGCTGCAAGCCGGGCGGTGAGTGGCACGAGGCGATGCACAACTGGATCTCCGGGCGCATCCGCAAGGTGGCGCGGCGGGCGCGCGGCGCGCACTGGGAAGCGGTCCAGTCGTTGCCCGGGCACACCGTTCGGGTGGGCAACGCCGAGGTGCGGGCGTTCCTGCCGATGCGCGTGGCGGACATGCCCAAGGAGCTCACCCGGTTGCAGATCTCCGGCAGCGAGTTGGCCGCCGACGAGCCGGGCGCGCCGGCACCGGATGCCCCGACGCTGTGGCTGAACCCCGATGTGCCGATGAGCGCTGGGAAGTCCGCGGCGCAGGTCGGGCACGCGACGATGATCCTGGCGGCGCAGCTGCACGGGGCGGGCCTGGACGCCGAACTGGAGGGTTGGGCGGCCGACGGGTTCCGCTGCTCGGTGCGGCAGGCAGGCGCGGCGACCTGGGCGCGCTTGCACCCGCGCGACGACCCGGAAACGGCTTGGCGGCAGGCACGGGTGGCGATGGTCCGCGACGCCGGTTTCACCGAGGTCGACCCGGGCACCGTCACGGTCCTGGCGCAGTGGCCCTGACCTTGACCTTGACCGTGACCCTGACCCTGACCCTGACCGTGGCCGCAGGCAGCTAGCTGGTCGGGAGTTGCTTCGGGTCGCTGTAGCGGCTGTTTCCGACCTCGTCGTGCAAAATGCTCACGACCGCAGAGCAGCGGGAACTGGGAGCAGGGCCGAGAACGGGCCCAGACATAGGCCGGGCCCGAGAATGTTTTGCAATCTTTCGATTGCTAGGTCTCTGGCGGCCTGATTGGTCGTCAAGGCCACTGCATCCTCGGGCCGGTCGCCGGGTTTCCCCGGTAACCATCAATTTGGCCACTGCGGCGGGATCGATACCAGGGCCTAAAGTCCCGGTTTCGTCGCGTCCCGCAGGCGTCCGCTGGGCAGGGATCCAGCAGGGCAGCACAGGACCCGTGAGCGTTTCTGGGTGCCATAGCGCCCAAAAGTACTCACGGGTCCTGTGTCGTCACGGGTAGCCGAACGAAGTCAGTCGTCGCCGACGCCGCGGGCCGCGAGGGCTTCGCCGAGTTCGTCGGAGTGGCGCAGGGTGCGGACCAGGAACGGCACCGCGAAGGCCGGGAAGGAGCGCTCCGCGTTTCGGGCTCGTTGCGCGTCGCGCACCTGCGTCGCGATCGTCGAGAGCGCCGCCACCGCTTGGAGCGTCAGGCCCACCAGCAGACCGATCCGTTCCGGCCGGACGCCGAAGCGCCGCAGCGGGCCCAGCCCGCGCTCGACGGCCGTGACCAGGTCGTCGACCCTGGTGGTCAGGGTGAAGAGGTTCGCGGCGGCGAGCGCGCCGAGCAGCCGTAGGCACACCACCGCGGCGCTGTCGAGGCCGAGCATCCACCATTGCAGCAGGAAAACCACCAGCAGCAGCGGGACCAGCAACCGCACCCCATGCCAGCAGCGGCGCGGTGGGATCCGGCCGACCAGGTACGCGACCGCTACGCCGAGCACGCACCCGGCCAGCGCGAGCGGCGAGTGCAGCACGAACGTCGTCACTGCGAAAACCAACAGTGCCAAGAACTTCCAGCCGGCCCCGAGCCGGTGCAGGGGACTGCTCCCAGGTTCGTACAGGCCGAGCGGGCTCACTTGATCAGCTCCCGGTAGTACGGGATGGCCGCGGCCGGTTCGTCGTCGGCGACGACCTTGCCCGCGTCGAGCACCACCACCCGGTCGAAGTCGTCCAGCAGGTCCAGGTCGTGGGTGACCAGCACGACCTGCTGCCGCAGCCCGCCGAGGACGTCGACGAAGTGCCGCTTGTTGCGCAGGTCGAGCAGCGTCGTCGGCTCGTCGCAGACCAGCACGTCCGGCTCCAGCACCAGCATCGAGCACAGCGCCAGCAGTTGCTTCTGTCCGCCCGAAAGCTGGTGCGCCGGGTGGTCGGCGTAGCCCTCCAGCCCGTGCTGCGCCAGCACCTCCGCGGCCCGGCGCTGCCGCTCCGCCTTGGAAAGACCTTGCCTGCGCAGCGAAAACGCGACGTCTTCGCCCGCGGTGGGCATCACGATCTGGCTGTCCGGGTTGGTGAAGATGAACCCCACGCGTCGTCGCACCGCCCGGCCGTCGCGCACCGGATCCACCCCGTCGACCAGCACCCGGCCGCGGCTGGGGTGCACCAGACCGTTGATCATCCGGGCCAGGGTGGACTTGCCCGAGCCGTTCGCCCCGACGAACGCGACGCGCCGCTCGACCAGCCGCAGGTCCACCCCGTCCAGCACGGTGCGTTCGTCGTAGCTGTGCCCGACTTCCTCGAACTCGATCAACCCACTCGCTCCCACATCGTGGCCACGCCCAGCCCGCCGCCCGAGGACAGCGCCGCCAGGCCGATGCGCGGCCCGTCCGCCCGCACCATCCGGCTGAACAACCGCACCACCAGCACCGCGCCGGAGGCACCCCAGGGGTGGCCGAGCGCAATGGCGCCGCCGTCGGGGCTGACCAGCTGCTCGTCGATGCCCGCGGCGTCCAGGCAGGCAAGGGTCTGCCCGGCGAAGGCCTCGTTGAACTCGACGACTCCCGGGGTGTGCCGCTTGAGCAGCTCCTGCATGGCGGGCACCGCGCCCAGGCCGAGGCGGTTCGGATCGACTCCCGAGGTGCGCCAGTCCAGCAGCCGCAGCCCCGGAACGCCGAGTCGGCGGCGCTGCTCCTCGGTGGTGATCAGCACGGCGGCCGCCGCGTCGTTGATCCCGCACGAGTTCGCTGCGGTCGTGGTCCCGTCCGGGGTGAACGCGGGCCGGAAACGGGCCAGGCGTTCGGCCGTGAAACCCTCGCGCGGCCGCTCATCCGCTGCGGCGCTCCCGATCTGCGCCAGCTCAGCGTCGAAGCGCCCCGCCCGTTGCGCGGCGATGGCGCGGTCGTGGCTGCGGGCGGCGAAAACGTCTTGGCGTTGCCGCGAAATCCCGGCTTCGGACGCCACGAGGTCCGCCGCCGAGCCCATGTCCGGGTCGCCGATCTCGGCCGGTGCGAACGGCGCACGGCTGTAGAAGCGGGGCGGTTCGGTCGCCGAGCGCGGTCGCCATGCCCGCCACGGCGCGGTCGACGGGCTCTCGACACCACCGGCGATGAACCAGTCCCCGGCTCCGCCGCGGATCATCGCCGCAGCGGTGGTGATCGCGGTCAGCCCGCTCGCGCACTGCCGATCGATCGTCATGCCCGGTGTGACCTCGCCCAACCCGGCGCGCAACGCCGCCACCCGAGCAGGATTCCCACCGGGGCCGAGGACGTTGCCGAGCAGCACATCGTCCACTGTGTCCACACCGGCATCGTCGAGGACAGCGCGCAACACGGGCGCGGCGAGCCGGTCGACGGGCACGTGGCGCAGCAGCCCACCAGCCTCGCCGATCGGAGTGCGACGCGCCGCGATCACGACAGGAGTGCGGTTCACAACGACTCCGTGCGAAGGGTTCCCGCGCGCAGGCGCTCCGCGATCACGGCGCGCGCCGGTTTGCCGGACGCCGTTCGGGGCAGGTCGCGCACTGCCAGCCAGCGCCGGGGGCGCTTCGCCGGGTCCAGCGCTCCTCGGACCCTCGCCCGCAGCTCGCGCAGAGACGGCGGGGCGACCGGGTCGATCTCGACGACCGCCGTGACGAGCTCGCCGAACCTCGGATGCGGGGTTGCGCAAACCAGCACGTCAAACACGCCTTCGGCACCGCGCAGCACCGACTCGACCTCCTCCGCGCCGACGATCCGGGCACCGGTGTTGATCGCCGATCCGGCGCGACCGAGAACGTCCAGCGAACCGTCGGAGTGCAGTGCCGCGCGGTCGCCGACCGTCGACCAGCCGTCCTCCGTCGCCGCTGGCACGATCTCGCCGCCGCGGAGGTAGCCGTCGAAGATTAGCTCGGAGCGCACCCACAGTTCCCCGACGCCGTCAACGGGATCGCGCACTTCCACGTCGACCACAGGCCGTAGCGGACCACCCCGCCGAACCGCGATCAGCGAGTGCTCTGCCGACCCGTAGTACTCGACGAGCTCGCACCCGGGAAGCACCTTGTCGAGCCGTTCCTCCAACGCTTCGTCGACCTTCGCCCCACCGCAAACCACTGTTCGCAAACCACATTCGGCCCGCAAGACCGGATCGTGTTCCAAAGTGGACAGAAGCGCCGACAGCATCGCCGGCACGAGGTGGACGGCGGTGGCCCGCCGCGAAGCGTCGGCGGCGTCGGCCGCAGACCACTTGTCCAACAGCTCCACCTCGGCACCCGAATGCAGCGCGTGCAGCGCGCCGAAGAGGAACAACGACGAACCCAGCGGCCCGGGCACCAACACGCGATCCCGAGCGGCCAACGGCAGGTCGAGCGCGGCGAAGCTGCGAAGCCACGACCGTCGCGACCGGATCAGCACCTTCGGAGCGCCGCTGGTCCCGGAGGTGGTGGGCAGGTAGAAGTGCGTGAGCTCGCTGCCGACGGGCATTGAGCATGCGGCGCGAACGGTCCGTTCACTGCGGTGAGGGGCCTGATCGCGTTGTTCCGTAGTGCGGAGATCGGGGATGGGGTGAACGGCCTGTTCGTCTCGATAGGTGGCGCGAATGGTCCGTTCGCCCTCGTCGGCGGCGTGTCCGGGCCACTCGTCCAGTCTCAGCACCAGGTCTGGGCGGGCGTCGGCGAGGACCGCCGCGCGGTCGCCGTCGGTCCAGGCGGGTTCGAGGAGCAGGGTCGCGCAGCCCGCGAGATCAGCACCCAGGAAGTGGATCAAGCGCGTAAGCGCGTTGCCGCCCTCGAAGGCGACCCGGGAGCCGGGCGGTAGGAGTTGCGCAGCGTGGGTGGCCCGCGCGAGCAGCTCCTGGGGATCCACCGCGGTTCCGGCGTGCAAGACGCGCGAAGCGGGGGAGCGGCCGAGGATCGGTAGCACGCTCAGCCCTCGGCGGTGGCGCGGCGCGCCGAGCCGGTCAGGGTTGCCGGGACGGCGCGGTGCACCGCGACGGCGACGAGCGAGACGGCGACAAGCTTCACGGCGTCGCCGGGGAGGAACACCAGCGACTGCACCGCGGCAGCGCGCAGGTCACCGATGACCAGGCCCCAGTACGGGATGCCGATCAGGTAGTCCACGGCGACACCGGCGACGTTGGCCGCGAGCAGCACGAACAGTCCCGGCTTGGGCAGGCTGCGCTGCACGATCAGGCCGACGACGACAGCCGCCGCCACCCAACCCACCACGAACCCACCGCTGGGCCCGATGAACGGCGCAATGCCGCCGCGGCCACCGGAGAGCAGGGGCAGGCCGATCGCGACCAGGGCGACGAACAGGAGCGTGGCCGCACCGCCTCGGCGGGCGCCCAGGATGCTGCCGGCCAGCAGCGGTCCGGCGTTCTGCAGCACAACCGGTACCGCCGCGCCCCCGAGGTAGAGGCCGGGGAAGATCCCGAGTACGGCGATGAATGCGGCGAAGACCACAGTCCTGGCCAGGTTCGCGGCCGGCGCAGCTTGGCGTGGTGCGGACACAGCGTCTCCCTAGCGGTAGATCGACAACGTGGTCGGTCGGTGGCATTGCCGGACCGGCGACCCGTGCCGCGCCCGACGAGACCGCTTCTGGCCTGTCGGAAAGCCTCCGCGACCAGCGGTTCTCGTCGAATCGGGCGCCCTCGGCGCGACCCGATCGGCGCGGCGAGCTCAACCTACCCGCCAACCCCGCCGAAACATAAAGCCCAGCGCCAAGTTGTCGATCACCTACAAACCAGCCACCTCGATCCCGGCTGCCCAGGGCGGCTCGGCGTTTCGCCGGGGTGGGAGTCCGCTGGTCTGCTGGGCTCCGCGGCGTCCAGTCCGATGCGATGACCTCGTCGCGGCGCCAGCGCAGCACGTCGCGCACCATGTCGACAGCGACGGCCGGCGATTCCCGACCTCCGATTTCCATGGAAATTGCGGCGCCGCTAGACCGCCGCTAGACCTCCGCGGCGTCGGAGGACAGCCGCCGCAGGGCCCCGCGGACGACCTCCGGGTCGTGGGTGGTCCAGAACGGCGGCAGCGAGGCGCGCAGGAAACCGCCGTAGCGGGCGGTGGCCAGCCTGGGGTCCAGCACCGCGATCACGCCGCGATCGTTCGGCGCGCGCAGCAGCCGGCCGGCGCCCTGCGCCAGCAGCAGGGCGGCGTGCGTGCCCGCAACCGTGATGAACCCGTTCCCGCCGCGTTCGGACACCGCTTTCTGCCGGGCCGAGGCGAGCGGATCGTCAGGGCGCGGGAACGGGATCCGGTCCATCACGACCAGCTGCAGCGAGTCGCCGGGCACGTCCACGCCCTGCCACAGCGACAGGGTGCCGAACAGCGAGGTCTCCGGGTCTTCGGCGAACCTGCGGACCAAGAGCGCGGTCGAATCGTCCCCCTGGCACAGCACCGGAGTGCTGAGCCGCTCGCGCAGCTCTTCCGACGCCTGCTTGGCCGCGCGCATCGACGAGAACAGCCCGAGCGTGCGCCCGCCGGCTGCCTGCACCAGCTCGGTCAGCTCGTCCAGGTACTGCGATGGCAGCCCGTCGCGGCCCGGCGGCGGCAGGTGCTTGGCGATGTAGAGGATGCCGCTGCGCTGGTGTTCGAACGGAGAACCCACGTCCAGCCCGGTCCACTTGGGATCGCTGGTGTCGGAGGGCACCTCCTTCGCGGTGGCCATCCCGGAGACAGGCTGGGACTGCTGCTGTGGCGGCAGGCCCCACTGCCGGGCCAGCGTGTCGAACGAGCCGCCGAGCGCGAGCGTCGCCGACGTCAGGACCGTGGTGCGCTGCCCGAAGAGCCGTTCTCGCAGCAGCGCGCCGACCCCCAGCGGCGCGACCCGCACGGTCGGTGGGCGGTTCGGCTCAGCCGACACCCACACGACGTCGAACTGCTTCTCGTCGTCGAAGGACTCCAGCAGCCGGACCGCGGTGTCGTGGACCTCTTCGGTGACCGCGTGCGCGAGCTTGCGCGCCGTAATGCCCTCGGCGTCTTCCTTTCGTTCCGGGCCGAGGGCGTTGATGCAGGCCCACGCGGCGTCGCGGGTCACCGTCAGGGCGCCGCCGAGGTCCTGCGGGAGTTCTTCCAGCCGACCGGGATTCGCCGACTGCAGCACCAGATCGAGCCCCTCGGCGGCCTCGTTGAGCCGGTCGGCGACCTCTTCGTCGATGGCCCGCCCGCAGCGTCGCGCGGCGATCCGCACCGCGCCCGCCGTCAGCTCGCTGGTGGCCGCCGAGGTAACCCGGTCCACCAGGTCGTGCGCCTCGTCGACCAGGACGACGTCGTGCTCGGGAAGCACCGGCCGGTCGTCCAGGGCGTCGATGGCCAGCAGCGCGTGGTTCGTCACGACGATGTCCGCGCGCCCGGCCTCGGCCCTGGCGCGTTCGGCGAAGCAGTCGATGCCCACTGGGCAGCGGTGCACGCCGAGGCATTCCTTGGCCGTGACCGACATCTGCCGCCACGCCTGGTCGGTGACGCCGGGCACGAGCTCGTCGCGGTCGCCGGTCTCGGTTTCGGTGGCCCACTCCCGGATCCGCTTGACCTGCCGCTCCAGCGCGGACGCGGCGAAGGCGTCGAACAGCGCGCCGTCGTCGGGCTCTTCGGGAGCGTTGCCGTGCACGCGGTTCAGGCACAGGTAGTTGCGGCGGCCCTTGAGGATCGCGAACGTCGGCGGCCGGCCGATCGCGTCGGCGAGCGCGGCGGACAGCCGGGGGAGATCCCGGTCGACGAGCTGGCGCTGCAGGGCGATGGTCGCGGTCGAGACGACGACGGAGGCGCCTTCGGCGACGGCGTGCCGGATCGCCGGTACCAGGTACGCCAGCGATTTCCCGGTGCCGGTGCCGGCCTGCACGGCCAGGTGTTCGCCGGAGCCGATGGAGTGCTCGACGGCTTGGGCCATCCGGGCCTGGCCCTCGCGAGGCACGCCGCCGACCGCCCCGATCGCGATCTCCATCAGGGTCGCGAGGTCCGGGATGTCCTCTTTGGGCTTGGCGGTCAGCGGGAGTTCCGGCGCGTCCCGCTTGCCCACCTTGGCGAGGTCGGCGGCGATCTCCGGTGGCAGCTCGTCGGCTTCGTCGGGCTCGAACGCAACCGGGTCGGACCATCGCGGGACAGAGGTGGGCACGAGAAGAAACTACCGCGCACCCCTGTCCACGAGCACCGATGCCCCGGCGAACCGCGCGCTGCTGCATGCGCGGTTCGCCCTGGGCGCGGCGGGCAGTCGTGGTCTGGGAAAGACTGCAGCATCGTGGTGAGGCAATTCCGCGAAGTTCGTAGCGTCGCGCGACTTTTTCGAAGACCCTCGGGATTTCGCCGCAGGCCCTGTACCAACTGCCCCGCCTCGTCCTCAAGCACCTCGACTGCCGGTGACCCCGCACGCCGAGGTAGCGCGTGCTCGGCCAGGCCATGCCCTCGCTCGGTCTCCCCGATGGCGACGCCTGGTCCCTGGCCAGCGGAAACGCGGCTACCGGACCACCGGTTCGCCGATGAGGTTCACGCCCTCGGAGTCCAGCTCCGACAGCGCCGCGTCGACCGTTTCGCGGGACACACCTGCCGTCAGCTCCAGCAGCACCGTGGTCTCCAGGCCGGATCGGACCGCGTCGAGCGCCGTGGCGCGGACGCAGTGGTCGGTGGCGATGCCCACGACGTCGACCCGGCGGACGCCGTGGTCGGCGAGCCAGTCGCGCAGCGGCCGGTCCCGGAAGTCGATGCCCTCGAAACCGGAATAGCCGTCGCTGTACTGGCCCTTCGAGAACACCGCCTCCACCGGGCCCACGTCCAGCTCGGGGTGGAACGCCGCGCCGGGGGTGCCCGCCACGCAGTGCCGCGGCCAGGAGCGGACGAAGTCCGGCTCGTCGCTGAAGTGGGCACCGGGATCGATGTGGTAGTCGCGGGTTGCCACCACATGGTCGTGGTCGAACCCCGCGAGGTACCGCGAGATCTCCGTCGCCACGCCCGCGCCGCCGGCCACCGCGAGCGATCCGCCCTCGCAGAAGTCGTTCTGCACGTCCACGATGATCAAAGCCTTGGTCATCACGACCCCCTCGCCGCCGTTACCGCAATTCTGAAGCGCCACCGGGCCCCGCGGGAAGCGCCGGGCTCAGGCCTCGTGGAAGACCGTCGGAATGGCCGGTTCGCCGTGCGAGAGCTTGAGCCCCTCCCACGGCAGGGTCACCAGCGCGTGCCGCAGCCGCTGCCGGTCGTCCTCCAGCGTCGGCACGTCGTCGACCCGCTTCCCGTCGCGGATCAGCGGGATCTGCAGGAAGCGGTCGTGCGGCCCGAGCACCGGCTCGGCGGCGCCCGGTGCGATCTGGAAGATGACCTCCTCCACTGCCGTACCGGTTTCCTTGTGCCGCCGCACCGCCGCCTTGCGGCCGCCGCGCGACGTCTTGTGTGAGCTCCGCTTCGCGACCGGGCGGCCCTCGACCTCCACCAGCTTGTAGACCATCTCGGCGGTTGGCGCGCCGGAGCCGGTGACCAGCGCGGTGCCCACCCCGTAGCCGTCGACCGGTTCGGCGCGCAGCGAGGCGATGGCGTACTCGTCGAGGTCGCCGGAGACGACGATCCGGGTACCCGTCGCGCCGAGCCGGTCGAGCTGGTCGCGGGCCTGCCGGGCGAGCACGCCGACGTCGCCGGAGTCGATCCGGACCGCGCCAAGGCCGGTCCCGGCGACCTCCACCGCCAGCTCGATGCCGCGGGTGATGTCGTAGGTGTCGACCAGCAGCGTCGTGTCGGTGCCGAGCGAGGCGATCTGGGATTCGAAGGCGGCCCGCTCGGAGTCGTGCAGCAGGGTGAACGCGTGCGCCACGGTGCCCGCGGTCGGGATGCCGAAGCGGCGGCCCGCCTCCAGGTTCGAGGTGGCGGTGAAACCGGCGAGGTAGGCGATCCGCGCCGCCGCCACGGCCGACTCCTCGTGGGTGCGCCGCGAGCCCATCTCGATCATCCGGCGACCGTTGGCCGCCGACACCATCCGCGCCGCCGCGGCCGCGATCGCGCTGTCGTGGTTGAGGATCGACAGGATCAGCGTCTCCAGCACCACGGCCTCGGCGAACGTGCCGCGCACGGTCAGCAGCGGCGAGCCGGGGAAGAACAGCTCGCCCTCGGGGTAGCCGTCGACCTGCCCCTGGAACTGGTAGCCGCGCAGCCACTCCAGGGTCGCGTCGTCCACGACGCGGGTGGCGGCAAGCTGTTCGAGTTCCGGCTCGCCGAAGCGGAAGTTCTCGATCGCGTCCAGCATCCGGCCGGTGCCGCCGGTGACCCCGTAGCGCCGGCCGTCCGGCAGGCGCCGGGTGAACACCTCGAAGGTGCACGGGCGGAGCGCGGTGCCGTCCCGCAGCGCACTGGCGAGCATCGTCAGCTCGTACTGGTCCGTCAGCAGCGCGGTGCTGCCCGTCGGAGAGCTCATGCCGCTGAGACTAAATAGTGCCGGCCGGGGTGCGCTTGGGTGGTCACCTGGAGGAACACCGGATTCGGGGTTCCCGGAGTCGCGCGTGGTCGAATGCCGCTCGCCGGACGCACGGGTGCCGGGTGGCGGAAGTGGCGCAAATCCAGTGCGTGTGTCGGGTTTGCCCGTGCGGTCGACACTGCTGTGACGGCAGCGTGCGACGATGGAGGCATGACCTCGCCCGCTGAAATCGAGCGCGCGCAACTCGAACCGGACGCATTCGGTACCGAGGACAAGCCGTGGGTGACCGTGGTGTGGAACGACCCGGTCAACCTGATGTCCTACGTGACCTATGTGCTCCAGAAGATCTTCGGCTACACCCGGGATCACGCGACGAAGTTGATGCTGGACGTGCACCACAAGGGCAAGGCGGTGGTGTCCTCGGGCTCCAAGGAGAAGGTCGAGGGCGACGTGGCGAAGCTGCACGCCGCCGGCCTGTGGGCGACGATGCAGAAGGATTCCTGAGTGGAAGGCTGGACCCGCAAGAACGGTCACGTGCAGGCCGAGCTGTCGCAGCAGGAAGCCGCGGTCATCCGGGGTCTGGTGGGGCAGATCAAGGACATGCTCGCCGCCCGGTCCGACGAGGCGCCGAAGGACGAGCTGGCAGAGCTGACCGGCATCCGCACCGGGCCGACGACGCCGCCCGAGGACCGCGTGCTGGCGCGGCTCCTACCGGACTTCTACCGGCGCGACCCGATCACCGGCGAGACCGACGAGGAAGAGTCGGACGCGGCCGGGGCGATGCGGTCGCTGCACGAGCCGGGGCTGCTGGAGGCCAAGACCGGGGTGGCCGCGCTGGTGCTGGAGACCTGCCCACCTCAGGGCGGCCGGATCAAGCTGACCGGCGAGCAGGCCGATGGCTGGCTGGCGGCGCTCAATGACGTCCGGCTGGCGCTGGGCACGGCGCTGGACGTGGCGGAGGACATGCCGGACGAGCCGCCCGACGACGACATGCGCCGCGAGCACCTGGGCGTGTACCAGTGGCTCACCTGGGTCCAAGACAGCCTCGTCGGCGCTTTGGTGGCCTGAAAAGGTAATCCAGACTTAGAGCCTGTTGGTGGATGGTCTGGGTGGGTGGTCGCTTAGCGGAACCTGAGAGGTTCCCTGGACTGCGGGTGCCCCTCCTGATGTATGTCCAATCGCCAGAAAACCTCTCAGAACCCGCCGATGGTCGTCTTGGCAAGGTGAATGCAAGCGGCTGCGCCGCTTCCAAAGGCGCGGACGGCATTCGCCGACAGGCTCTCAAATTGCGGGGCGGAGCGAACGGACTGTTCACGCCGATAGAGACGGCACGAACGGTCCGTTCGCTCCTTCCGCTCGACGTGGGCGCTACCCGCGCCGCCACGGAAAACGAGTTTGGAACACCAGCATTCAGCCGTGGAGGTCGCGGTAGGCGCGTTCGGCGCCGGGGTGCAGCGGTACCGCGCCGGTACCGATCAGGTTGCGGACGTCCAGGAACTGGGTGCCCACCGTTTCCTGCGGGACCAGGAACGGCGCGCGGAGCACCAGGATCCGGACCACCGCTTCGGCCAGGTCCACGGGAAGTTCCGGGGTGCAAGCCAGGATGTTGGGCACCCCGACCGTGGGGACTCCGGCGGTGTGCCGGTAAGCGCGGGGCGGCACCACGACCGGCTCGCACATCGGACCGCAGCCGGCCGCCGTCGTGTCCAGCGGCAGCAGGCGGATACCGACCCGGTCGTCGAGCGTCTTGAGCACCGGCGTCGGCAGGCCGCCGGACCACAGCATCGCGTCGATCCGCCTGCGCTCCAACGCCGCGATCGCGTCTTCGAGCGGCAGCGCTTCGCTGTGCACCCCGCGGTGCTTCGCGAGCAGGTGGGCCCCGAGCATCGCGGTACCGGACTTCGGGGCACCGATCGAAACCCTGCGTCCGGCCAGCTCATCGATGCTGTGCACGGGGCTGTCGGCCAGCACGACCAGCTGCGTGTAGTTCTCGTAAACCCGGCCCAAGGCGCGCAGCGGAATCCGCGGGCCGAGGTCTCCGTTCTGCGCCGCCGCGGCGGTGTGGGAGAGCACCATGCCGAGATCGGCCTGCCCGTCGCGCAACAATTCGACGTTCGCGACGCTGCCCTGGCTGCTCGACACCGTCATCCGCAGGCCCGGCACGGTTGCCGGCACCTCGGCGGCCAGCTGCCTGGCGAAGGCGGTGTAGAACCCGCCGGGCTCGCCGGCGGCGATGCGGAGCGTTCGCTCGGGCGTCTGCCCGGTGCAGGCGCTGAGCAGCCCGGTGCCGGCGAGCGCGAGCAGGGTTCGGCGGCGCATCACGCGTCCTCCCGAGACGGCAGTTCCAGTCGAACCGACAGGCCGTGCGGCTGGGCGGGTTCGATGCGCAGCGAGCCACCGCGAGCCGTCACCAGGCGGTCGGCGATCGCCAGCCCGAGCCCGGAACCGCGACTGCCGCGATGCCGTCCGGCGCGCCAGAAGCGCCGCGCGGCGAGGGATATCTCCTTGCCGGACAGCCCCGGGCCGGTGTCGCTGACGGTGAGCGCGCAGCTGCCGGGGCCGGCCTCGCAGGTCACCGACACGGTCGCCCCCTGTCCGGCGTACTTGATGGCGTTGTCCAGCAGGATGTCGAGGACTTGGGCGAGGTCGTCCGCCGGGAGGTCCGCCTCGGTTGGGTCCAGCCGGGCCTCTGCTAACCGGATCCCGGCCGCCTCGGCGGCGGATCGCCACGCCTCGATCCGGTCGGCCACCACGATGTCCGCCTCGCAGGGTTCCACTGCGGACTCCGCGGGTTCGCGGTCGGCGGTGGCCAGGTCCAGCAGCCGGTCCAACAGCGACTCCAAGCGGTCCACCTCGTCCAGCGTCGACCGGTAGGTCTGGGTACCTTCCGGCATGATCCGCCGTTCCAGCGCGTCGACCCGCAGGCGCAGCGCGGCCATCGGGTTGCGCAGCTGGTGCGACGCGTCCGCGACGAGCCGCCGCTGCTGCTCCTCGGCGTCCGCGACCGCCTCCGACATCCGGTTGAACGACACCGCCAGTCCCCGCAGCTCCGGCGGGCCGGCGTCCTCCGGCACCCGCGAGCGGCGCGAACCGGCGCCCACCGCGCGCACCCCGGCCCGCAGCTCCGCCAGCGGCCGCAGGATCCACCGGCCCAGCACCAGCGCCAGCACCCCGCACACCGCCAGCGCGCTCAGCGCGCCCGCCGCGATCAGCGCCCACCGCCCGGCGATGTCCTGCGTCGCGTGCTGCACCGAGGCGCGCAGGACGATCGCACCGGTCACTCGCATGCCGTCGCCGACCGGCCGGTACCGCACCAGCTCCCCCCCGGACCACGGCCGGAGCCACGGCACCGGCCCCGCCAGCTCGTTACGCAGCGCCTTGTCGATCGAATCGGCCACCTCGGCGGCGCGCATCCCGCCGGTTTCCACCACCGGCGCGCGGTTCGCGTCGACCACCACGAGCGGCTCGCCGTAGAGCTCGGTGTAGCGGCCGGCCTCGGCGATCAGCTGGGTGGTGTCGCCGGCGCTGAAGGCGTGGTCGGCGAGCGCGGCGAACCGGTCCAGGTCGGCGGTGCGGGCCAGCACCAGCTGCTGCGTCCGCTCCGCGGCGGTGGCGCGCAGCAGCGGAGCGGCGAACCCGGCGACCGCGAGGACCGAGAAGGTGAGCAGCACCAACAACAGTCGCTTGCGCATCAGCCCCCACGCCGTCCAGGAGATTCCACTTGGTCAACCGTACTTTCCGTGCCGACTGGACCGAGCCGCGATTTCCGCAGGTCCGGGCCGTGAGTCTGTTGGGTCGCCATCGCTGCCCAAAAGTCTCACGGCCCTTGTGAGCAGCGGTTTCAGTCCCCGAAGCGGTAGCCGAATCCGCGGATCGTCACCAGCAGTTCGGGGCGGGCGAGTTTGGCGCGCAGCTGCGCGATGTGCACGTCCAGGGATCGGGAAACCGCCAGGTAGGCGTCGCCCCAGACCTCGTCCATCAGGCGTTGCCTGCTGACCGCGCTGCCCGCCTCGCCCGCCAGCACCGCGAGCACGTCGAACTCCTTCGGCGTCAGCTCCACATCGCGGCCGTCGACCCGCACCCGGCGGGTCCGCAGTTCGACGTAAACGTCGCCGACCTGGACCTCGTCGGCGGCCGCGCCCGGCAGGCGAGCGCGCCGGGCCACCGCCTCGATCCGGGCCAGCAGCTCCGCCATCCGCACCGGCTTGACCAGGTAGTCGTCCGCGCCGGAGCGCAGGCCGCGGACGATCATGCGCTCCTCGCCGCGAGCGGTCAGCACCACCACCGGGATCGGCCCGATCCGGCGGAGCTTCCGCAGCACGTCGAGGCCGTCGGCGTCCGGCAGGCCCAGGTCGAGCAGCACCAGGTCGTGCTCCCGGTGGCGGGTCAGCGCGTCGGCGCCGCGGGACACCCGGGTGGGCCGGTGGCCGTGCGCGGCGAGGACTTCGACGAGCGCGTTCGCGACGCCGTCGTCGTCCTCGACGAGAAGCACGCGCACCGGCCACCTCCGAAACCCCGCTCAGAGTACGGCCATGCGCCGGGTCACCGGTCGAGGTGGGAGTCCTTCGAGGTCTCGCGCATCCGCAGGTACACCAGAAGCGAGATCAGCACGCAGCCCGAGACGTACCAGAAGTACGCCTGCTCCACGCCAGCCTGCTTCAGCCACAGCGCGAGGGGCTCCGACCAGCCGCCGAAGATCGCCACCGTCAGCGCGTACGGCAGGCCGACGCCGAGCGCGCGGATGTTGGCCGGGAACAGTTCTGCCTTCACGATCGCGTTGATCGAGGTGTAGCCGGTGACGATCACCAGACCGGCCAACATCAGCCCGAACGCAGCCACCGGGTTCTTGGTCGAGCCGAGCAGCGTCATGATCGGCACGGTCAGCACGGTGCCACCGACCCCGAAGGCCAGCAGCAGCGAGCGGCGGCCGATGCGGTCCGACAGCGCGCCCGCCAGCGGCTGCAGGCACAGGAACACCAGCAGCGCCAGGAAGTTGATCCAGGCGACGGTGCCCTTCTCGATGCCCGAGGTGGCCACCATGTACTTCTGCAGGTACGTCGTGTAGGTGTAGAACGCCACGGTGCCGCCGAGGGTCAGCCCGACGACGAGCAGGCACTCCTTGGGGTACTGCAGCAGCGCCTTCAAGGTGCCGCGCGACTCGGTGCCCCCTGCGGCGGCCTTGTAGCTATCGGTTTCGTCCATGCCCCGGCGCAGCCACATCACGATCAACGCGCCGACCGCGCCGATCACGAACGGGATCCGCCAGCCCCACGACTCCATCTGGTCATTGCTGAGCACCTGGAGCAGCACGATCTGCACGCCCAGCGCGGTGAGCTGTCCGGCGACGAGCGTCACATACTGGAAGCTGGAGTAGAAGCCGCGCTTGCCCGCGGAGGCGACCTCGGACAGGTACGTCGCCGACGTCGCGTACTCGCCGCCGACGGAGAGTCCCTGCACCAACCGGGCGAGCACCAGCATCAGCGGGGCGGCGAGGCCGATGGTGTTGTAGCCCGGGGTCAGCGCGATCAGCAGCGAGCCGCAGGCCATCAGCGTTACCGAGAAGGTCAGCGCGGCACGGCGGCCGAAGCGGTCCGCGTAGCGGCCGAGCAGCCAGCCGCCGAGGGGGCGCATCAGGAAGCCGACGGCGAACACGGCCGCAGTGTTGAGCAGTTGGGCGGTCAGGTCGCCCTTCGGGAAGAACGCCGCCGCGAAGTACACGCTGAACGCGGTGTAGGCGTACCAGTCGTACCACTCGATCAAGTTGCCGATCGAGCCGCGAATGACGTTGGCGACCACCCTGCGCTCGCCGCCGGAGCGAGCCGCATCGTCGCGGCTGTGCACCTCAGTTGACATCCATCCTCCTCATAGTGAACGGACTCACAGTGCGGACGCGGCGGGGCGACAACAAGAACGGCGGCGCTTCCTTTACGTCTGGTTAACGTGATGCCAGCGTGAATGACGACGATGTGCGGTTGGTACGTGCCTCGTGAGTACTTTTGGGCTGTCACGGCTGCCCGAAACACCCACGACCCCGAAGGAGAGGAGCCTGCCGGATGACCCGGTCGGGAGCGCTCGATGCGATCGTCGACGTCGACGGTGTGCGGGTCGGGCACGAGCAGCGGCTCGACGAGCACTGGGCGACCGGCACCAGCGTGGTCCTGGTGCCGGACGGGGCGACGGCGGCGGTGGACGTCCGCGGCGGCGGCCCGGGAACCAGGGAAACGGACGTGCTCGAACCGAGCCACCTGGTGCAGAAGGTGCACGGCATCGTCCTCAGCGGCGGCAGCGCCTACGGCCTCGCGGCGGCCGACGGGGTGATGCGCTGGCTCGGCGATCGGGGGCACGGCGTGCGGGTCGGTCCCGACCCGAAGCACGTGGTCCCGGTGGTGCCGGGCGCGGTGATCTTCGACGTCCCGATGGGCGACTGGGGCAACCGGCCCGACGCCGGCTTCGGCCACCGGGCCTGCGAGAACGCGAGCCGCACCGAGACCCGGGAGGGCAACGTCGGCGCGGGCACCGGCGCCGTGGTCGGGACCGTCAAGGGCGGCATCGGCACGGCCAGCGCCGTGCTGGACGACGGCACCACCGTCGGCGCCCTGGTGGCGGTCAACGCCGCGGGGTCGGCGATCGATCCGGACACCGGGCTGCCGTGGATCCCGACGCCCGGGCTCCGCGCGCCCGACCCCGCCGAGGTCGAGGCGGGTCGGCGGCTGTTCGGCAAGCGCCCGGGCCGGCACGGCCCGACCGACCGGCCGCTCAACACCACGATCGGCGTGGTCGCCACCGACCTGGAGCTGTCCAAGGCCGAGTGCCGGCGGCTGGCGGTCGCCGCGCAGGACGGGCTGGCCCGCGCGGTCCGGCCCGCGCACCTGCTGGTCGACGGCGACACGATGTTCGCGCTGGCCACCGGCACCGGAGCCGCCCTGCCCGCGCCGGGGGAGCAGGACTGGGCGGCGCGACTGGACGCGGTGTGCGCGGTCGCCGCGGATGTCGTGGCGCGGGCGATCGTGCGCGGCGTGCTGGCCGCGGATCCGGTCGATGAGGTGACTTCCTACACGCGGCTCTACCCCTCGGCGCGGGAATGAATCATCGTGTACCTGCGTTTCGGCCGACGAAGCCGCACCGGTGCAAGAATTTTCCACATCGTGGGAGACCGGTGCCTCACCTACTAGGATGGTTGCTGTGCTGGTGATCCGACGCGACCTGGTCGATGCGATGGTCGCGCATGCCCGACGGGACCACCCGGACGAGGCGTGCGGCGTGATTGCCGGCCCGGAAGGGTCGGACCGCCCGACGCGCCTGATCGAGATGATCAACGCCGAGCGCTCGCCCACCTTCTACCGGTTCGACTCCGGTGAACAGCTGAAGGTGTGGCGCGAGATGGACGCAGGCGGCGAGGAACCGGTGGTCATCTACCACTCGCACACCTCGACCGAGGCCTACCCATCGCGCACCGACGTCTCCTACGCCTCGGAGCCCAACGCGCACTACGTGCTCGTGTCTACCCGGGACCCGAAGACCCATGAGCTGCGTTCCTACCGGATCCTCGACGGTCAGGTGACCGAAGAGCCGGTGGAGGTCGTGGAGTCGTACATGTTCGCCCACACCGGTGCCGACGAGGTTCCAGACCTCGACTGAGCCGCGGCTCGCCCACCCGTGTTCGCGTCCCGTTCCCAACGAAAGTCCTTCGTGGACAGGAGGTTCCCCATGGCAATCAACGTTTCGATCCCGACCATCCTGCGCACCCACACCGGTGGCCAGAAGTCCGTCGAGGCCTCGGGCAACACCGTGGCCGAGGTGATCAACGACCTCGACACCAACTTCAACGGCTTGAAGGACCGACTGGTCAAGGAAGGCAATCTGCACCGCTTCGTCAACGTCTACGTCAACGACGAGGACGTCCGCTTCGCCGGCGGTCTGGAAGCCAAGGTCGCCGACGGCGACAGCGTCACGATCCTGCCCGCCGTCGCCGGCGGCATGCGCTAAGCGCCCTCCGCGCCCCCGCTTCGCGAAGCGGGGCCGGTGGCGGAACCTCAGACGCCTTCTCGATTCCGGGCGGCATGCCGGATACGTGGCGGTGCCGATCGCGAGGTGGGCCAAGCGCCGCTTGGAAAACTGCGCCGCTTGGAAACAGCCGCTTGAAAAACAGAAGACATCCTCTGCAGGTAGAGGGCAAGGAGGAGGCGCACCGTGGCTCGTTACGACTCGTTGCTGGACGCGCTCGGTGACACCCCGCTGGTGGGGTTGCCGCACCTGTCGCCGGCACCGGACGTCCGGCTGTGGGCCAAGCTGGAGGACCGCAACCCGACCGGTTCGATCAAGGACCGGGCGGCGCTGGCCATGATCGAGGCGGCCGAGAAGGAAGGCCGGCTCACCCACGGCTGCACGATCCTGGAGCCGACCTCCGGCAACACCGGGATCTCGCTGGCCATGGCCGCCAAGCTCAAGGGCTACGGCCTGGTCTGCGTGATGCCGGAGAACACCTCGGAGGAGCGCCGGCAGCTGCTGCAGGCCTACGGGGCGCGGATCATCTCCTCGCCCGCGGCTGGTGGGTCGAACCAGGCGGTCGCGGTGGCCAAGGAACTGGCCCAGCAGAACCCGGACTGGGTGATGCTCTACCAGTACGGCAACCCGGCCAACGCCGACGCGCACTTCCGCACGACCGGCCCGGAGATCCTGCGGGACCTGCCGACCGTCACGCACTTCGTGGCCGGGCTGGGCACCACCGGCACCCTGGTCGGGGTGGGCCGCTACCTGCGCCAGCAGAAGCCGGGCGTGCAGGTGGTGGCGGCCGAACCGCGCTACGGCGAGCTGGTCTACGGCCTGCGCAACCTCGACGAGGGGTTCGTGCCGGAGCTTTACGACCCGGACGTGCTGACCCGCCGGTTCTCCGTCGGTTCCTACGACGCGTTGCGCCGGACCCGCCAGCTGCTGGAGAGCGAAGGCATCTTCGCAGGCATCTCCACCGGCGGCGTGCTGCACGCGGCGCTGACCATCGCGGAGAAGGCGGCGGCGGACGGTGAGTCGGCCGACATCGCGTTCATCGTGGCGGACGCGGGCTGGAAGTACCTGTCGACGGGTGCCTACAGCGGCACCATCGACGAAGCGGCCCAACGCCTCGAAGGCCAACTCTGGGCGTGACCCGGCCCCGGCGACACCGAGCGCTGACGCCTGAAGGGCACCTCCCGGTCCGCAATTTCAATGGAAATCAGACCTCTGATTTCCATTGAATTGATCTCAGTAGGGGGTTATGCGAGTCGGCCGTGTTCGAATTGGGTGAGTACGAGTGCGGCTTTGACGATGAGGCCGATTTTGCGGGGGCTGGTGGTGAAGTGTCGTAGGACGCGCCAACGGCCGGTGAGCAGGGCGAATCCACGTTCGCCGAGGGCGCGCAGGCCGCGCAGCAGTTTGTTGTAGGTCTGGTTGTCGACGTCGAGTGGGCGGCCTTTGCTGGTTTTGGGGCGTTTGATCGGGGTGAGGACCCCGGCTCCGGCACCCTGGTAGCCGCCGTCGGCCAGGGTGGGTAGGTTGAGCTGGGAGTAAGCCCAGTACAGGGCGCCGAGGACGTGGTTTTCAGCGGCGGTGATGTCGTGGATGGACCCGGGCTCGACGTCGGAGGCCCACAGCGGGAACCCGTCCGGGTCTGTCAGTGCTTGGATGTTGCCGGCTTGTTCGCGGGTTTTCCCGGAGTACCACAGGTCGATCTCGGCGCCTTTGGCGCTGGTGGTCTTTTCGCCGAGACGGTCGGAGGAGAAGTTTTTGCCGTCCAGGATCAGATAGGCGTCGCCGTTGTCTTTGGCCCGTTGCAGGGCGTCGTGCAGATCCGGGGCCTGCGCGGCCAGTGCCTTGATGCCCTCGTCGACATACCGGTAGCCGGTGGCACGGGCGACACCGTGATCGCGAGCCAGTTTGGTGATGTCGGTATCGTCCCGGAACCACCGCAGGACCAGCACAGCCTGCCAGAACGTGGTCAACGCCCGGCGCCCCTTGCGGGTCCCTTTCCGGCGGCGTTCACCGGCCAACAGCCGGCTGAGGAAGACCACCAGTTCACGGGGAACATCGAGTTTGGCAGAATACGTGACCACGTGGGGCCCTCCCTGGTCGAAGATCCTTTCTTGGTCGAACTTCTTCTACCAGGGACCCCACGTCCCACTCTCCCCGGGCCAGCCCTACCCGATCACACACCCATTCCGGCAGGCCGCCCTCCAGAGACTTCTTACTGAGATCACCTCATTGAAATTGAAGAAGTTGTCCACATCCACCGGCATGTCGGGTCACGACACACCGGACCCTGTGGAAATTCCGCAATTTCAATAATGGAAATCGGTCCTTCCATTTCAATGGAAATTGCGGTGCACGAAGTCGGGCGGGGGCGTCAGCCGGTGAAGGAGTAAGGGCGGTTTCCGGTGCCGATGTTGGGGAGGACCAGCAGGGCTCCGTCCGCTTCGGTCGGGTCCAGTAGGCCGTCGCGGGCCGTGGTGACGTACAGGTCCGTCAGGTCCGGGCCGCCGAAGCAGCAGTCCGTCGGGCATCGGGCCGGCAGCGGGATCGTCTGCTCCAGCTCGCCTTCCGGGGTGTAGCAGCGGATTTCGCCCCGGTCGCGCACCGCGACCCAGACCCGGCCCGCGTCGTCGATGCACAGCCCGCCCGGTTCGCCGTCGACGTCGACGAGCGCCCGGCGGTTGCCGGCCGCACCGGCGACGAGGTCGAAGTCCAGCACGTCGATGCGCCGCGCCGCGCCGTCCGACAGGTACATCCGGGTGTCGTCCGGGCTCCAACCGATGCCGTATCCGGCGACCAGGCCCGGCACCGCGATGTTCGCCGCGCCGTCCGCGGTCACGCGGGCCAGCCAGCCGCCTTCGCCCACCGTCGTCGCCCACAACCGGCCCTTGCGGTCGATCATGGTCGCTCCGGCCCGGATGTCGTCGCGGGCCCAGTAGACCAGCCACGTGCGCTGCGCACCGCCGGCGTCGAACAGGGCGATGCCTTCGGCCAGGTGCAGCAGCAGCCCGCCGCGGCTGCGCGGTTTCGCGGCGCCGACCTGCTGCGGCAGCCCCATCACGTGATCGGTGTGCCCGGGGACGTAGCGGTGCGCGGTGTGGGCGGGCGCATCGGTCCAGAGCAGCGTGTCGGTTCCGACGTCCCAGGTTGGTGCCTGTCCGGACCGAGCCTCCGCCGGTACCGCGATGTCGACCTTCACAGGTCACCTTTCCGGGTAAGAAGCACAACGATCGGGAACCTTACCGGGGAAGCCGATGTTGATCATGGTTCGCCCCGAATGAAGTGCTGGCGGAGGCGAAACTCAGGGTCATCCCGGAGACCAGCGGGGTCTCCGCCGCGTAGCCTCATTGGTGTGAACCGACTGCCTGAACGCCGCCGGGCGCGAGTGATGCCCCAGAATCCGCTAGGCGCCGCGGTGGGCATGCTGGTCGCCGTCGCGGTGCTCTACGGCATCGAGCTCTTCGACGTCGCCGACCCCGCGGCGGATCTCGAGGCCAACGGCATCGCGCCGCGCGACGTCAGCGGCCTGGACGGCATCCTGTGGGCGCCGCTGCTGCACGCCGGCTGGGGGCACCTATGGGCCAACACGCTGCCGCTGCTGGTGCTCGGCTGGTTGGTGCTGGCCGGTGGGCTGCGGCAGTTCGTCGCGGTGACCGCGACGGTCTGGATCGTCGGCGGCGTCGGCACCTGGCTGATCGGGGCGCCCGGCGTGCACATAGGCGCGTCCGGGGTGATCTTCGGCTGGATGGTGTTCCTGCTGCTGCGCGGCTTCTTCCAGCGCAGCTTCGCGCAGATCCTGGTCGCTGTCGTGCTGTTCTTCTACTGGGGCGGCATGTTGTGGGGGGTGCTGCCCGGCCAGGTCGGGATCTCCTGGGAGGGGCACCTGTTCGGCGCGCTGGGCGGGGTGCTCGCGGCCTGGCTGGTGGCGCGCAGCACGCGCGGGCAGGCCGCGGGATCCGAGACTGGCAAACTGGCCGGGTGACTGACGCACCGATCGGGATCTTCGACTCCGGCGTCGGCGGGCTGACCGTGACCCGCGCGATCATGGACCAACTGCCTGCCGAAAGGCTGCATTACGTCGGCGACACGGCCAACGCGCCGTACGGTCCGATGCCGCTGGCGGAGATCCGCGCGCGAACCCTCGCGATCACCGACTCGCTGGTGGACGAGGGCGTGAAGATGCTGGTGCTCGCCTGCAACTCCGCGTCGGCGGCGTGCCTGCGCGACGCCCGGGAGCGCTACCAGATCCCGGTGGTCGAAGTGGTCCTGCCCGCGGCGCGGCGAGCGGTGGCGACCACCCGCAATGGGCGGATCGGCGTGATCGGCACCAAGGCCACCATCACGTCCCGCGCCTACGACGACGCTTTCAACGTCGCCCCGGGCATCACGGTCACCACGGTGGCATGCCCGCGCTTCGTGGACTTCGTCGAGCGCGGCATCACCAGCGGCCGCCAGATCCTGGGCCTGGCGCAGAGCTACCTGGACCCGCTGCAGCAGGCCGACGTCGACACCCTGGTGCTCGGCTGCACGCACTACCCGATGCTCACCGGGGTGCTGCAGCTCGCGATGGGTGATCAGGTGACGCTTGTCTCCAGCGCGGAGGAGACGGCCAAGGACGTGCTGCGGGTGCTCACCGAGAACGACCTGCTCGCAGCCCCGGAAGCGGTGCCCGAGCACGAGTTCCGCGCCACCGGCGCACCGGACCGGTTTGCCCGGATGGCGGCCCGGTTCCTCGGCCCGGCACTCGTGGCCGATGCCGTTCGGCCGCTGACCGTGTCAAGCTCGATCGCATGAAGCTGACGATCCTCGGTTGTTCCGGCAGCTTTCCCGGCCCTGATTCGCCGTCGTCCGGGTACCTGCTGGAGTCCGGCGGCACGCGAATCGCGCTCGACCTCGGCAACGGCACGCTCGGCGCGATGCAGCGGTTCATCGACCCGTTCCAGCTCGACGCGGTGTTCCTCAGCCACCTGCACCCCGACCACTGCGCGGATTTCGGTGCGCTGGCGGTGCTGCGCCGCTACCACCCGAAGCCCCCGTACGACGGGACCGAGCGCCCGTTGCCGGTGATCGCTCCCGAGAACGCGCCGGAGCGGCTCGCCGCCCTCTACGCGCCGAACGCCGCCGAGCTCGCCCGGACCGATCTGTCGGATGTGTTCGAGTTCGTCCCGATTTCCGCGGAGCCGGTGCGCATCGGGCCGTTCGAGGTGCAGGCGGTGCCGATGGCGCACCTGTGCCCGGCGTGGGGTTTCCGCGTGGCGGCCGAGGGCAAGGTGCTGGCCTACACCGGCGATACCGGGCCGTGCCCGCAGCTGACCCAACTCGCCGCGGACGCCGACGTGCTGCTGTCGGAGGCGTCCTGGGCGGACTTCCCGGACGCGCCGGACGGCGTACACCTGTCCGGGCGCCAAGCGGCGGAGGTGGCGAAGACGGCCCGGGCCCGCCGTCTGCTGCTCACGCACATCGTGCCGTGGGCGGATCGCGACGCGATCCTCGCCGAGGCGAAGGCCGCCTTCGACGGCCCCGCCGAGCTCGTCGTCGCCGACCGAATGTACGACATCTGAGGGATATTCGGCTGCGTCGCGACGCCTCCGCTGCGACGACTCGGCCGTCGTGGACGATCACCTCGTGCTCCGGCGTGCCGGTGACGCCGATGCGCTCGACATGGCCGACGGGTGGCCGCGTTCCGTTGCCGCAGCGCTGCTGGCCGTGCGCCGGGCGCACGGCGATGACGTGGTGCGGCGCTGGTTCTCGCGTGTCGTCGTGCCGCAACGCGAATGCTGGGTGGCCGTCGACGCGGGCTCGGTTGTTGGGCTCCTGGTGCTCGACGGCGCGGAGCTGGACCAGCTCTACCTCGAACCGTTGTGGCGCGGCCGTGGCCTGGGTGGCAGGTTCGTGGACCTGGCCAAGCGGCGCCGACCCGGCGGACCGGACCTGTGGACGTTCCAGGTCAACGCCCCGGCGCAGCGGTTCTACGAGCGGCATGGCTTCGTCGAGGTCGAACGGACCGACGGGCGGCGAAACGAGGAACGAGAACCGGACATCCGGTACGCCTGGCGACCGTAGAGCTGGCGCGCGGAATGGCGCCCCCACCTGGGAGCGGCGATTTCGCGCGAAATCGCCGCTCGCCACGCGTGCCAGGCGGCGATTTCGCGCGAAATCGCCATCCCGCGTGCGGCGTCCTGCGTGCGGCGTCCTGCGTGCGGCGTCCTGCGTGCGGCGTCCTGCGTGCGGCGTCCTGCGTGCGGCGTCCTGCGTGCGGCGTCCTGCGTGCGGCGTCCCGCGTGCGGCGTCCTGCGTGCGGCGTCCCGCGCCGACGCGGCGTGCCCGGTTCGTCCGGCCGGGTGCCAGGGGTGGTCGGCGGGGCGGGGACAGGGCGGGCTTAGGGTTGGGGCGTGGCACGAGCTGATGGGCGGAGCGACGACGCGCTCCGAGAGGTGCGGATCACCCGCGGATACCAGGACTGGCCGGCCGGGTCGGTGCTGGTGGAATTCGGCAAGACCCGGGTGTTGTGCGCGGCCAGCGTCCAGGATGGCGTGCCGCGCTGGCGGACCGGTTCCGGGCTGGGTTGGGTGACCGCCGAGTACGCGATGCTGCCGTCCTCGACGAACACCCGCAGCGCCCGCGAGTCGGTGAAGGGCCGCATCGGCGGTCGCACCCACGAGATCAGCCGGCTGATCGGCCGCTCGCTGCGGGCCTGCATCGACATGGCGGCGCTGGGCGAGAACACCATCACGCTGGACTGCGACGTGATCCAGGCCGACGGCGGCACCCGCACCGCCGCGATCACCGGTGCCTACGTGGCGCTGGCGGACGCGGTGACGTGGCTGGGCGCGGCCGGTCGGCTGTCCGACCCGAAGCCGCTGTCCTGCTCGGTCGCCGCGGTCAGCGTCGGCGTGGTGGATGGCCGGGTGCGGCTGGACCTGCCCTACGAGGAAGACTCCCGCGCCGAGGTCGACATGAACGTGGTGGCCACCGACCACGGCACCCTGGTGGAGGTGCAGGGCACCGGCGAGGGCGCCACCTACACGCGGTCCACGATGGACAAGATGATCGACTTCGCGCTGGACGGCTGCGCCAAGCTCGCCCAGCTGCAGGCCGCGGCGCTTGCCGAGCCCTACCCGGGCGAGCTGCCGGGGAGCGCCGCATGACCCGCGTCCTGCTGGCCACCCGCAACCAAAAGAAGCTGGTGGAACTGCGCCGAATCCTGGAAGCCGAGGGCGTGACGGGCGTGGAGGTCGTCGGGCTGGCCGACGTCCCGGACTTCCCGGAAGCCCCGGAAACGGGCGCGACGTTCGAGGAGAACGCGGTGGCGAAGGCCGCCGACGCGGCGAAGGCCACCGGCCTGCCCGCGGTCGCCGACGACTCGGGCATCGCGGTCGACGCGCTCAACGGCATGCCGGGCGTCCTGTCGGCCCGCTGGTCCGGCAAGCACGGCGATGACCAGGCGAACCTGGACCTCCTGCTGGGCCAGCTCGCGGACGTCCCCGACGAGCGCCGCGGCGCGGCATTCGTCTCGGCGTCGGCGCTGGTGCTGCCGAACGGCACGGAAACCGTGGTGCGTGGCGAATGGCGAGGAACGGTGATCCGGGAGGAGCGCGGAGCCAACGGCTTCGGCTACGACCCGGTCTTCGTCCCGGCAGGCGAAACCCGAACCAGCGCAGAGCTCTCCCCGGAGGAGAAGGACGCCGACTCCCACCGGGGCCGAGCGCTCCGGCTGCTGCTCCCAGCGCTGCGCGAACTGGCGGGCTGAGCGTTCAGAACCACTTGACCCGCACGCCTGGGCCGAGGCGATCTACACCTCGGAAGGTGCTTGCCCGGCTGAGGAACAGTTGCAGCTGCAGGTCGGCCAGCGGCGTGAGGTCGATGTTGTCGAAGTTCCGCAGCGCAAGGGTGTGCAGGCTCGCCATTTCCCGCACAGGCCGCAAGTCCGCGATCGCTGGGCAAGCCGACAGCAACAGATGTCGGAGGGCAGACAAATCGCACAAAGCCTGCAGACTCGAAATCGCGCAGTTCCGGATTTCCAACCTCTGCACCTCTGCACGTTGTTGAATCGTGGAAGTACGTGCTCAAAGTCGGCTGCATTACTGTTGTGCAGCGCCAGCCCTCGCAGCTCGCTCAGTTCGGCGATCGGCGCAAGAGCGTCGGCTCGGCGAAAACCGGTAATGGTCAACGAGCGCAGTGAACTCATCGTCGTGATCGGCTGGTAGTCAGTGATCCGATCCATGCCGAACAGCCCGATGCCCTCCAGCGATCGAAGGTCCGCGAGGAAGGTCAAGCTGCGCATGTGCGGTTGCTGGTAAATGCCCAGAATTCGCAGCTTGCTCAGGCGTCGAATCACCTTCAGTTCGGTCCACCTGCCGCCGCGACGGAGGTAGAGCTCTTGCAGTTGCAGGTGTTCGGCCAGCGGAGCGGCGGAGACCGTTCCATTGGGGAAGAGTGCGAGACGGGTGAGATCCCTGACGGATTCAAGGAATTTCAGGTCTGCTACTCGGTCCTTGGTGATATCGACTTCGAGGTTGCGCAAGCATCGCAAGTGTTCGGTGTTCGCGACTTGGTCGACGCTGCGTGCCACGACGTGACCGTTGTCCAAGGCAGCGTCCTTGAGAACGGTGCGGGCGTACACTTCGGGGTCGAAGAGATCCCAAGCGGAGCAAAGCTCTCTTTGGACTGCGGGGCGGGCGTCCGCCACGTGAGCCGCCAACCGATGCAGCGCACGTCGGTGAGCTCCGCATCCTGCGGTTCTCCGTCTTCTTCCTGCTCAGCCAGGTCGTGGCGACTTGCTTGACGACCGCGCCGCCGACACGCAGGAAGGCTGTTTCGAGTCCGGACACGAGACCCCCTCAGGTAGACTCCGCTGCCGATCTTCTCGGGATCGCCGATTCCGGACAAATGTGCTGGTCAACTACGATGGGTAGTTGTCCCGGCAAGAAAGCAGTGCCCGGGTGGTCGGCGACAGATCGGTCGGCCCAGACGGGCGGGGCGGCTCCCACGGTCCAGCGAGTCGTCGCGGTGGGCGCGGGGCGTGACGAAAGGTCGTGATCGAAAAACTCTCGGTAATTCAATACGGGGCAATTCCATTCAATTCGGATTTATTGCCCCCATGCGATATCCCGCCGCTCTTGTCTTGTCGCACCCCGTAATCCGTTCGTGGCAGGTGAAACTACGCTTGTAGGTGGGGTGAGCAAATGAGACAAGGCAATATGAGGCAATTCGTCCGCTTTCGGGTGTGTGTTGCAGGTGTTGTTCTCGGGACGTTGATCGGGGTGGCCGCGTGCTCTCCGGCCGGAGGCGGCGGGCAGGGCGCCGAGGCGCCTCCCAAGCCCGCGCCGGTCGTCGACATCACGGCCGCCGGGGGCGACCAGGTGAACCCGACTACGCCGATCGACGTGTCGGTCCACAACGGCAAGCTCACGGCCGTCACCGTGACCAATCCCGACGGCAAGCAGGTCGCCGGGCAGATGGCGGACGGTCAGGCGAGCTGGCGCACCACCGAGGTGCTCGCCTACGCCAAGGTCTACGACGTGACCGCGACGGTCGTCGACGGCGACGGGAAGACCAGCACGCAGCACAAGGCGATCCACACGCTCGCTCCCGCGGCGCAGGCGTACCCGAGCGTCGTCCCGGCGCCGTCGACCCACGACGTGGGTGTCGGTCAACCCATCGTCGTCCGGTTCGACCACTCCATCAAGGATCGCGCCGCCGCGGAGAAGGCGCTGCAGATCAGCAGCACCCCCAACCAGCCCGGGGGCTGGTACTGGCTTTCCGACAAGGAAGTGCACTACCGGCCGCAGAACTACTGGCAGCCGGGCACGAAGGTCTCGCTGAAGATCAACCTCTACGGCGTCGACCTGGGCGGCGGGGTGTACGGGCAGACCGACCGTAGCATCGACTTCGCGGTGCACGACTCCTGGATCGCGAAGGCGGACGGCAACACCGAGCAGATGCAGATCTTCCACAACGGTCAGCTCGTCAACACGATGCCCATCAGCATGGGCAAGGACGTCACCCCGACGCACCTCGGTGCGCACGTGATCTCGGACAAGCAGCAGAAGTACACGATGGACTCTTGCTCCTACGGGGTGTGCCCGCCCGATCCGAACGCGTACCGGTCCGACGAGTTCTTCGCCGAACGCATCTCCAACGACGGCGAGTTCGTCCACGAGAACCCGGCCAGCGTTGCCCAGCAGGGCAGTTCCAACGTCTCGCACGGTTGCATCAACCTTGACCAGGCCAACGCGCAGTGGTTCTTCGACCACTTCGGGCTCGGCGACGTCGTCGAGGTCACCAACTCCGGTGGTCCGGCGTTGCCGGTGTGGGACACCTACGGCGACTGGTCGCTGTCCTGGGACAAGTGGAAGGCCGGTAGCGCCCTCCACTAGCGAATCCTGGAGCCTCCAGGTGGTCGGCATGCGAGGTTCGATAACGGCGCTATGAACCGATAACGGCGTTACCGACCGGGGCAATGGTCCTCTCGGATCTGGTCGCCGCACCGGCGCGGTGTGATGCCCCTCGCCCCGGAGTGAACCTGAGTAGTTCCAGAAGCTAACTTCAGAGGTCGTGTTAACAGATTGGCTCGAACTGGCGCTGCTCGTCGTCGTCGGCTTCCTGTCCGGCGCGATCAACGCCGTGGCCGGGGGCGGCTCGCTGCTGGTCTTCCCGGCTCTGCTGGCGACCGGAATGTCGCCGCTGGTGGCCAACGTGACCAACTCGGTGGCGCAGGGCCCCGGATTCGTCGGGGCCGCGATCAGCCAACGCAAGGACCTCACCGGAACGCCGCGGCGGGTGTGGCTGACCACGGTGGCCGCGGCCGTCGGATCGGCGCTGGGCTGCGTGCTGCTGATGGTCCTGCCGGGCAAGGTCTTCGACGCCGTCGTGCCCGTGCTGGTGGGGCTGTCCGCCGTGCTGATGGCGTTCCAGAACACCATCCGCAAGTGGCTGGGGACGCCCGGCGAGGACGCTCCGGACCGCACCGTGCTGCTGACCGTCGGGATCTTCCTCGCCTCGATCTACGGCGGCTACTTCGGCGGCGCGCGCAGCGTCATCCTGATCGCGATCCTGGTGCTCGCCGCCACCGACAGCATGCGCCGGTTGAACGCGCTGAAGAGCTGGCTGGGCATGATCGGCAGCGCGGTCACGCTGATCGTCTATGCGCTGATCGCGCCGGTCGACTGGATCGCCGTGCTGATGCTGGTGCCGACCACGGTGCTGGGTGGTTTCGTCGGCGGCAAGCTCGCCCAGAAGTTGCCGTCGAACCTGCTGCGCTACCTGGTCGTCGTGATCGCCGCCGGGGTGGCGATCTACATGGCGCTTGACTAGCGCAGCGGAGGTCCGGTTGGGAGGGGCACCGGCCGAGTCGGTGCCCGTTCGGTCAGACTCCGAGATCCTTGCGGAGCCGGTCCACATGGCCGGTGGCCTTGACGTTGTACAGCGCCTTGGCGATTTTGCCCTCCGGGTCCACCACGAAGGTCGACCGGATCACGCCCTGCACGGTCTTGCCGTAGTTCTGCTTCTCGCCGAACGCACCCCACGCCGTCATGACGGACCTGTCCTCGTCGGCCAGCAGCGGGAACGTCAGGCCCTCGGCGTCGCGGAAGCTCGCCAGCTTGGCCGGCTTGTCCGGGGAGATGCCGAGGACGTCGAAGCCCGCGTCGCCCAGCACCGCCAGGCTGTCGCGGAAGTCGCAGGCCTGTTTGGTGCAGCCGGGCGTGCTCGCCGCCGGGTAGAAGTAGACCACCACGGACCGGCCCCGGTAGTCGCTTAGCGACACGGTGTTGCCGTCGGCGTCCTGCAGGGAGAACTCGGGTGCCTTGTCGCCTGTCGAGAGTCGGTTCTGTTCGCTCATGCTCCCGACGCTAGCCGATGCTCCCGACCCGTTCGTGGGCGGTAAAGCGACGATCACTCCGACCGGAGCTCGCCGCTGGCGGGGATCAGCTGGGAGACCTGGGTGATCCGCGGTTGGGCGGGGGCTCGGTCCGCTGTCGCGATGAATCCGCCGACGAGCAGTCCGGCGACCGCCGAGGCGGTCACTGCCAGCGCGCAGGTGGTGTATAGGCGGATGGACACCGCGATTCCCTTCGGGTGGCTGGGATTCCGGCGATCGAAGCCGGCGTGGACCTGATCGACTTTTTCGCCCGGTTCGTTACCGGCGTCCCTCGAAAGGGTGATCACGGATTTCGAGTTGCGGGCCGTGAGCACCCCGCGTAGACGGGAGTGGCCGTGCCCCCCACCGACTGCCGGAGGATCACCATGCCCACCGTCGCCGACCAGTTCATCGAAGTGCTCGTGCAAGCCGGGGTCCGGCGGATCTACGGCATAGTCGGGGACAGCCTCAACCCGGTGGTCGATGCGGTCCGCCGCACCGAGGGCATCGAGTGGGTCCACGTGCGCCACGAGGAGGCAGCGGCCTTCGCCGCCGGGGCGGAAGCGCAGCTGACCGGGCGGCTCGCGGTGTGCGCGGGCAGTTGCGGACCGGGCAACCTGCACCTGATCAACGGCTTGTTCGACGCGCACCGCAGCGGGGCTCCGGTGCTGGCGCTCGCGTCGCACATCCCGTCCGAGCAGATCGGGACCGGGTTCTTCCAGGAAACCCACCCCGAGGAACTGTTCGACGAGTGCAGCCACTTCTGCGAGCTGCTGTCGCAGCCCGAGCAGATGCCGCGCCTGCTGCGCACCGCGATCCAGACCGCTGCCGGTCGGCGCGGCGTTTCCGTGCTGGTGCTGCCCGGTGACGTCGCGCAGAAGTCCGCGGTCCGTCCCACCGGCCACGGGATCGTCGAGTGCGAACCACCGGTGGTGGTGCCGTCCGAGGACCAGGTGGCCGCGTTCGCCGGCAAGCTGAACGGGGCGGAGCGGCCGATGTTCTTCTGCGGCGCGGGAACCCGCGGCGCGCACCGGGAAGTCATGGAACTCGCCGGGCGGTTGAACGCTCCGGTCGGGCATGCGCTGCGCGGCAAGGAGTGGATCCAGTACGACAACCCCTTCGACGTCGGGATGAGCGGCCTGCTCGGCTACGGCGCCTGCTACGACGCGATGCACCGCGCGGACCTGGTCGTGCTGCTGGGCACCGACTTCCCCTACGACAACTTCCTGCCGCAGGCCAACACCGTGCAGGTCGACATCGAGCCCGCCCACCTCGGGCGGCGCACGGTGCTGGACCTGGCCGTGCACGGTGATGTCGGGGAGACCATCCGCGCCGTCCTGCCGCGCGTTCCGCAGAAGTCGGACCGGTCCTTCCTGGACCGGATGCTGCGCGAGCACGCCGGCCAGTTGGAGCGCGTCGTGGACGCCTACACGCGCAACGTCGAGACGCAGGTGCCGATCCATCCGGAGTACGTCGCGGACGTGCTCGACGACCTCGCCGCAGACGACGCGGTGTTCACAGTGGACACCGGGATGTGCAACGTGTGGGCGGCCCGCTACATCACGCCGAACGGGCGGCGGCGGGTGCTCGGCTCCTTCGTGCACGGTTCGATGGCCAACGCGTTGCCGCAGGCCATCGGGGCGCAGATCGCCGAGCCGGGACGTCAGGTGATCTCGATGTCCGGGGACGGCGGGCTGTCGATGCTGCTCGGCGACCTGCTGACGCTGCGCACCCATCGGCTGCCGGTGAAGGTCGTGGTGTTCAACAACTCATCGCTGGGCATGGTGAAGCTGGAGATGCTGGTCGACGGGCTGCCCGACTTCGGCACCGACTACGACCACGTCGACTTCGCCGCGCTTGCGGCCGCCGCCGGGATGCACTCGGTGCGGGTGGAGAAGCCCGGCGAGGTGCGCGATGCCCTGGCCGACGCGTTGCGCAGCCCGGGGCCGGCGCTTGTGGACGTGGTGACCGACCCCAATGCGCTGTCGATCCCGCCGCGGATCACCGGTGACCAGGTGAAGGGCTTCGCGCTCGCGGTCAGCCGCACGGTCCTCTCCGGCGGCGTGGGCAAGATGGTGCAGCTCGCGCGCAGCAACCTGCGCAACGTGCCGCGGCCGTAAGCCGACGTTCGCGGCCGTAAGCCGGCGTTCGCGGCCGGGGCGGCGCCTCAACCTGGGGCGCCGGCTGGTCGCCGCCCATGAACCGGCGGCGTCGCGCGTCGGTTTCGCTTGCCCGCCAGCACAACGCGGGCACCGTCCAATGCGGCGCGGAACGAGCCCGCGGCGACCCGTTCCGCCGGTGAGCCGCGTTCTGCGGAGTGCATTCAGCCATTCGCCCTATTCACCGGAATAGTCGGGTGGTCGATTTCTGTACGGGTGATGGGGTGGTGACGCAACGTGGAGAGCCGTGGAGGATGTAGATCATGACAGTCAGTCCCACGGTGCGTCGTCGTCGCCTTGCCGCCGAGTTGCGCCGCCTGCGGGCGCAGGCCGAGGTCACCCAGCAGCAGGCCGCCACCCACCTCGGCTGCACGCAAGCGAAAATCGGACGGTTCGAAACCGCGAAGCGGTCCCCATCGGTCGGCGACGTATCCGCTTTGCTGGATTTCTACGGGGTGGACGGTGCCGAGCGGGACCAGCTGATCAACCTGGTGCGGGACGCCCGGAAGCGGGGCTGGTGGCATTCCTACAGCGACGTCCTGCCGGAGTGGTACGAAACCTACGTCGGGTTGGAAGCCGAAGCGTCTTCAATTCATACGTACGAGTCCGAGGCCATCCCGGGATTGCTCCAAACACGTGAATATGCGCATGCGTTGACCAAAGCGACGCTCATTCGAGCGGACGATTCCGAAATTACCCGGAGGGTCGATCTGCGGATTCAGCGCCAGCAGCGGGTCGTCGGCCCGAACCCGCTAGTAGAGTTGTGGGCGGTCGTGGGGGAATCGGCCTTGCGGCGCTGCGTCGGGGGCAACGGGGTGCTGCGCCGGCAGCTAGAGCACGTGCTCAAGCTGGTGGAAATGCCGCACGTAACGCTGCAGGTGATGCCGCTGGACGCGGGTGCCCATCCGGCCCAGGCCGGCCCGTTCGTTATCCTCCGCTACTCGAATCACATCGATCCCGATGTGGTTTATCTGGAAACCCATGTGGGCGGGCTTTACCTCGAAAGGGAGATCGAGCTGTCTAACTACGTCATCATGATGGACCATTTACGGGCGCATGCGGTAGATCCGGAAGGTTCCGTTCAACTCATCCAACAACGCATAGGAGAGCTGTAGATGGCAAACATCACCGACTGGCGCACCAGCACCCGGACCCAGGGCCAGGGCCAGTGCGTCGAAGTCGGCTTCGGGGCTGACTGCGTCGGGGTTCGCGACACCAAGAACCGAGCCGCCGGTCAGATAACCGTTGCAGTGCCACGCTGGCACGAGTTCGTCCGCGGCCTGAAGCACGGCAGCTTCGGCTCCTGACGGGTAGTGGCTCCGCTCACCACCGGAGCGGAGCCACCAACAACCGGAACCGCTCGACGGGTCAGCCCGGCTGGAGGAACGGCGCCAGCAGCCCCGGCACCGCTTCCTCCGCCATCGCCAGGCCAGCTCCGGTGCCGACGTCGTGCACCTCGTAGATGCTGTTCCCGGCGGCAGTCGTTGCCCCGATGCTCATCAGGTTCGAGCGCCGTTGGAAAACGGTCCGGGTGATGCGCCAGCCGATGATCCCGTCGCGTTGCAGGGCGACCGTGCGGCGAATTCCGGTGCCGGACCGCGCGATCAGGTAGCGATCGTCGACCCGGTGGCCGAGGCTCCGGTAGGCGTCCACCGCGAAACCGAGCGCCACCGCTACAGCGACCACCCCCACTGCCGCGGGCACGGCTGCCGGCACCCAGCCGATCATCGCGGCCACCGCGGCCGCCGCGATGAACGGCACCGCCGCCACGAGAGCCCAGGTAATGCGCCGCCGCAGCGCGGCCCGCGGATGCCGCCGCAATTCGCCTTCGGTGGGCGGCCCTCCCTCCCGCAGGACCTCGGCAGCCACCCGTTGCGCTTCCGCGCGGGGAGCCGGCGGCAGCAGCGTCTTGTTGTCCGGCTGGTGCTCTTCCTGCTTCTGGTTCAGCCCGGTGGCCACGGCGTGCAGCCGCGCCCCGCGGGCCCAGCGCAGCAGCAGCGGTTCCGCGAGCTCGACGCCGCGCAGGCGGCGTTCCTCCAGCGAGATCGACCGGGTGGTGAGCAGGCCGCGCTTCACCCGCAGCGTGTCGCCCCGCTCCCGGGTCAGCCGGAAGCCCCACCACATCTCCACCGACAACGCGATGGCGCCTAACGCGCCCACCACCAGGGCGATGACGAGTCCGGCCGCGATCACCAGCCACAGCGACGACACCAGCACGGCGTGTGCGACGGAGTCGAAGAAGCCGAAGGCCTTCAGCAGTTCGCTGAACGATCCGACGGCCGAGCCGATCGCGCCCCAGACGATCAGCACGAACGAGAAGGTCAGCGCGGAGTAGCGGAACCATGCGGGGTTGAGGCGGGCGAGCACGGCCTCGCCCGGCTCGGCGCTCGCCGCAGCGGTGCCCGCCGCGATGTTCGGCACGGTGACCGGATCGCCGTGCGGCGCGGTGTCCGAAGTGGACGATCCGCCGAACAGCAGTTCCTGGCGCAGGGATTCGGCGTGGTGACGGGAGATCGCGTCGAGCTTGAGATCATTGCCCTCGCTCGCCTGGCCGCCGGTGCCGATCTTGACGGTGGTGACCCGGAACAGCCGGTGGCCCGGGTCCGCCGTGAGGTCCACGCTGCGGATCCGCTCGCGCGGGATCCAGCGGTGGTTGCGGGTCAGCACCCCGTGGCGCAGCTCGAAGCGCTCCTCGGTGATCCGGTACCAGGTGAGCCACCACTCGGCCGCGGCGTACCCGGCGATCAATACCGCGATGCCGACCCAGATCAGCGTGGTGATCAGCAAGGTTGCCGGCTTGGCGTTGGACAGGAGCATGACCGCCGCGGTCGGCACCAGCGGCGCCAGCACCAGGGTGGCGGCCGCCGCGATGGTCTTCGGGTCCAGGCGCCGCCACTGCCCGTCGATGACGCTGCTCATGTGGCATCCCCCGGGGTGACCTGCGTGGTGGCCGTCAACTGCTCGACGAGCGCCGCCGCGACCTCCCGGTCCAGGCCGTCGATCGTCAGCGGGCCGGCGGCGGACGCGGTGGTGACCGTGACGCTGGACAGGTTGAACAGCTGCTGGATCGGGCCCCGCACGGTGTCCACCGTCTGGATCCGCGACATCGGCGCGATGCGCCATTCCTGGCGCAGCCAGCCCGCTGCGGTGTAGACGGCGTCCTCGGTGGTTTCCCAGCGGTGCACGCGGTACCGCCACTGCGGCATCACCAGCGTGTAGGGCACCCCCAGCGCGGCGACCACGACCAGCGCGAGCACCAGCCAGAACCGCGCGGGTGGGATGAGCACCGCCGTGATCGCCAGCGCGACCAGCGGCGGGACGACGAGGACCAGGGCTTGCACCGTCCACCAGCCGATGGCGCGGCGCTCGACCCGGTTGCGCGGCGGCCGCAGCCGCAGCCCGGGGGAGTTCGGATTCGTCGGGGTGGCCACTGTCGGCCCCTCTCTGTTTCGCATCGGTCAAGAACCTGTCTCCGACCGTGTCTTGGGTGGCGGTGCGGGTAGCGGACCTCCGACGCCGGCTGATCTCCGTCCTACGCAAGTTCCATTGAAATCGGACCTTCGATTTCAATGGAAATTGCGGCCCCCTTCCCACACCGCACACGCACACGCACACGCACACGCACACGCACCCACACACGCACACGCACCCACACACGCACACGCACACGCACACGCACACGCACACGCACTGACGCCATTGTCGCAGCGGGCGGCCCCGGGAATCGCCAGCCGCGGCTCAAAGGGACTTGAGCTGTGGCCAGATCTCCGCCCAGGTTCCGCGTTTTCCGGTGCAGAGCCAGATCGGGACCTCGCCGTTGCCCACCTGCCGCACCTCGGCGAACTGCTGCCGCAGCGCCGTCGAGTCGCCGACGACGAGCACGGTCTCGATCCGCTCGGTCGGCGGCGGGAAGTAGCCGTAACCGCGGTGCGGGCTGAAGACCTCCGGCAATTCGTGTTGCGCCCCACCGGCTTCGAGCATCGCGGCGATGACGTAGCTGTCGCCCACGACCGCGGTGCGCGAGCGCTGTGCCGGCGGCAGCGCAGCGTAGGCGGCAGAGGCAGCGCGGGCCAGCGAATCGGCCGTCGGAACCCCGAACATCGACGTCGTCATCACGGACACCGACATCATGTATCCCGCCGCCGCGGCCGAAAGCGCGACGGACACCGACAGCATGTATCCTGCCGCCGCGGCCGAAAGCGCGTACACCGGCCAAGCCGTCCAGCCGAACCGGGTGCGCCGGGACTCCCGGCGCCGCTGGAACCCCACGGCCCCGGCGGCGATCGACACGCCGTAGAGGCCGATCAGGTAGTACGGCCGCGCGGCGGTCGCGACGAAGAAGACGTACAGCAGCAAGGTCGTGATGGCGAGGAACCGGTACGAGCGCAGCTCGGGGTTGCGCAGGAGCCGCCACAGCCCGAACAGGAACAGCGCGGCGCCTGCGACGCCGGCGTAGAGCACCATGGTCACGGCGGTTCCGCTGCGGCCCCCGGACAGCATCGGCGACTCTTCCGCGACGACCGCGCCCATCTGCAGCTGCGGCCAACCGTGCAGCGCCTGCCAGAGCACCGTCGGCACGGCGATCACCGCCGCGATGCCGACGCCGCCCCAGAACTTCGGTCGGCGCAGGACGTCCCTCGGGCCGACCAGGAGAACGCTGCTCAGCAGCGCCACGCACAGGATCGCGACCTGGAACTTCAACTGCATGTTGATGCCGAGCAGCACGCCGAAAAGCAGCAGCAGCCGATCATCGGGGTGGCCCAGATCGCGCAGCCGAACCCAGCGCACCAGCGTCCACGTGAGCAGCAGCCACAGCAGCGGTTCGAACGTGTAGGGCGTGATCCAGTGCCCGACCAGCGCGGTCCACAGGCCGGTGGCGCCGGCCCCGGCGGCCAGCGCCTGGGCCCGCCGGTCGCCGCCGAACTCGCGGGCGAGCAGCGCGGTCAGCACGACCAGCGCGGCGGTCGCGAGCACCGCGGGCAACCGGAGCACGAGCATCGACCCCGGTGCGATCCAGTCCATCGCCGCGGCGATCAGCGGTGCCAGCGGCGGCTGGTCGACGTAGCCCCAGTCCAGGTGGTGCTTCCCGGCCGCGAGCATGTACGCCTCGTCGATCCAGAAGCCGCCGAACGGGCTGAACGCCAGCTGGGCGGCCGCGACGAGGCCGGCGATGGTGAACACCGGCCACTTCGCGAGCGGCGGCAGTCCGGGTTCGGCAGGCGGTGCTGGCTGCGGGCTTAGCAGCTCGGCGCGCATCGTTCCCCCAGGTCTCGGTTGGATTGTGCACCCATTGAACCCGGATTGATCATCTCGGCGACACCGCGCTTGGTAGCGGTTCCACGGGCCGAAAGTTGTGCCGCCCGGTGGCAGGCGCAACTTTCGTATCTGCCTCGTGGCCGCGAGTGGGTACTTCGCCGATTCCCAAGACGCGGTTAACTACGGTGGTCCACGTGAAGCGCCCGTTGTGGCGGCTGCTGTGGAACTCCAAGCGGGAAGCCGCGTTCGACGTCGGCCTCGTGATCGGATTGCACCTGCTCGGCCGCGTCCTCGAAGCCCTCTTCCCCTCGGAAACCCCGCCCGAGGCGTACGACTGGGTCGGCGGGCTTTGGCCGAACGACCTGCTGATGACAGGGTTATTGCTGTCGTTGCTGGTCAGGCGGCGCTTCCCGGTGTCGGTCATGGCATTCAACACGGCGCTGTCGATTGCGCAGGTGCTGCTGATCGAGGCCGGGCCGGGGCCGCTGCTCGCGATCAACCAGAACAGCGATCCGTGGATCCCGGGCCTCACGCCGTGGGTCATCTACGCCGTCGCGGCCTACGCGCGGGGCCGCGTCAGGCAGTTCTTCGCCTGGGACATGGTGGCCATCACCACCGTGCTCGCGGTCCGCCCCTGGGAGCAGTTGAACGGCGACGTCATCGTCGTGGGGGTCGTCTGGACGATCCTCCCGGCCGTCCTGGGCCTCTACATCGGCGCTCGGCGCCGCCTGGTGCTGGCGTGGCAGGAACGCGTCGAGCGGGTCGAGTACGAGCAGGAACTGCTCACCGAGCAGGCCCGGGCCGACGAGCGGACCCGGCTGGCGACCGAGATGCACGACGTCGTCACGCACCGGGTCAGCCTCATGGTGCTGCAGGCGGGCGCGCTGGGGATCGCGGCGAACGACCCGGAGACCAGGCGGGCGGCGGAGGAGCTGCGCACCAGCGGCTGCGCGGCGTTGGAGGAGCTGCGGGACCTCGTCGGCGTGCTGCGGCGCGGCGTGGCGGACGAGGACGGCCTGCCGGACGCGACCCCGCCGACCGAGGTGCCCGACCTGACGGAGCTGATCGGGCAGTCCGAGGCCGTCGGCGTGCCGGTGGAGTTCACTGTGGACGGTGCTGCGGCGATGGTCTCGGCGGCGGTCGGGCGGACCGCCTACCGCGTCGTGCAGGAGGCGCTGACGAACGTCCACAAGCACGCGTTCGGGGCCCGGGTGAGCGTGCACGTGATCTACAGCGACGACCGGTTGCGGTTGGTCATCCGCAACACCGAGCCGCCGGGCCGCGCCGCCGCGGACCTGGCGGGCAGCGGATCGGGGTCCGGGCTGCTGGGGCTGCAACAGCGGGTGGAACTGGTCGGCGGTACGTTCCACGCCGGGCGCGGTGCCGACGGCGGCTTCGAGCTGGACGTGGTGCTTCCTGCGTACGTGCCCACTGGGGAGGCGGTCGGCGATGAGTGATCCGATCCGGGTCGTCGTGGTGGACGACGAGCCGATGGTCTGCGCGCACCTGCGCACCATCCTCGGCTCCGCGGACGACATCGAGGTGGTCGACGACGCGCAGGACGGCGCGGCGGCCGTCGAATGCGTGGTGCGGCACCGGCCCAACGTGGTGCTGATGGACCTGCGGATGCCCGGCGTGGACGGACTGACCGGCATCGAACGCATCTGCAAGCTGCCGGACCCGCCGGCCGTGGTCGCGCTGACGACCTTCGACGCCGACAAGTATGTGCTGCGCGCGCTGCGGGCCGGGGCGGCCGGGTTCCTGGTCAAGTCGACGCCACCGGAGGACCTGATCGGGCTGGTGCGGGTCGCCGCCGACGGGCACACGGTGCTCTCCCAGGAGGCGAAGAAGCGGCTGCTCGCGGCGTCCGCCGACGAGCAGAACACCCGGCAGCGGGCCGTGGAACTGGTGCGGGACCTCACCAATCGCGAGATCGAGGTGCTCACCTGCCTGGGGCAGGGCCTGTCCAACGCGCAGATCGCCGAACGCCTCTACCTGTCGGAGGCGACGGTGAAGAGCTACGTGTCGCGGATGCTGGTGAAGCTGTCCTGCGCGAACCGGCTCCAGGCCGGGCTGCTCGCATACGACGCGGGCCTGGTGCCGAGGTAATCCGCCCGGTCCCAGCAGCGGTTACGCCGAGAGGTTCAACGTTCAACCGAGCGGGCTGCGCCGATTGGCTCTGGAAAATTCCGCCGAAGATTGTGTAAACCATGACGTAGCACGTTCCGGTCAAGGCGGTCGGGGCCTTGGAGCGTGCTTGCCATCGGTTCGGGGATCGATGGCGAACACCGGTCGGAGGCGTCCGGCCGAGGTTGAGGTGTCCCCGGTGCAAATCGGGGTGCACCGGGGACATCTTCGTTGGTTGGTGTTCCAGCCTTGGCTTGCTTGGCAGTGCAGGCAGCGGAACCTCAGAGCCCGTCTTCGAACCCACGCAGAGGAGCCATCGTGCCTGGTCACCAGTCGTGAGTGCGAAAACCGGTAAGAGCCGGATTTCGCACTCACGACACCTGACCTGCGGCAACGGCACCCGACACCGGCCGCACCGGAGTTCGAAGTGCTGTTTCTCGGGTGGCAAAGAGAAAGCGGCTGCGCCGTTTGCCCGACGTTGGCCGGTTGCGCAGTGGGCGTTGCGGCTTCGGTCTTGCTGTGGTTTGAGTTCGTGCGGCGTTAGCGGACTCGGTGACGCCACATGCTCTGCTTGTCTTTGCTTGGTTTTGCGGTGGGTGCGTTGTAGCCGGGGCCTCTGAACTCTGGGCCGTGCGGGCGATTGGGCTTCGGCGGGTGCCTTGACCGTGCGGGATCTGCTCGTGGGAAACAGGAAGCGGTCGTCGCCGGCCTTCGAGTTGTGGAAAGTGGTTGCGCAGACTGGTTAAACCGGCAAAATCGGAGGCTATCCCGGTGGGTGCGGGCGCCGTTATCGTTTCGATCAGGTTCGTCGCTGTGCGTAACGGACCCGAGGGAAAGGCAGGCCGCCGGGCCTGATGCGCAGCGACCCTTGGGACAAGGAGAAGCAACGATGGTCGATGCCCCACGTCACCTGGCCCGGCTCGCCGGAGTCACCGCGATCGCCGTCGCCGCGCTTACCACTGCATCCGTCGCGCAAGCGCAGCCGTCGGACGTCATCCCGTACATCGTCGGCGGCGAAGACGCCAACATCGCCGACCACCCGTTCACCGTCGCGCTGGTGACCCCGAGCGGTCAGCAGTTCTGCGGTGGCTCGCTGGTGGCCCCGAACAAGGTGCTCACCGCCGCGCACTGCACCGTCGGCTCGCAGCCGGCCGACATCAACGTGGTCAGCGGCCGCACCGTGATCAGCTCGGACGAGGGCACCGTTTCGAAGGTGACCGACGTCTGGGTGCACCCCGGATTCCAGGGCGCCTCGCGGGGCTTCGACGTCTCGGTGCTCACCCTCGAAGCACCGGTGCAGGAGGCCCCGATCGAGCTCGCCAAGGCCGATGACCCGGGCTACGCGCCGGACACCCCGGCGACCATCCTGGGCTGGGGCAACACCTCCGAGGGCGGCCAGCAGGCCGACAACCTGCAGAAGGCCACCGCGCCGGTGACCTCCGACGACACCTGCAAGGGCGCGTACGGCGTGTACAACCCGGACGCCATGGTGTGTGCCGGGGTGCCGGAAGGCGGCGTGGACACCTGCCAGGGCGACTCGGGCGGCCCGATGGTCGTGGAGAACAAGCTGATCGGCGTCACCTCGTGGGGCGAGGGCTGCGCCCGCCCGGGCAAGCCGGGTGTGTACGCCCGCGTCGGCACGTACCACGACGACATCCAGGCGCAGATCGGTTCCTGACCGGCCAGCACCGGCCGAAGGCCGTGGGTGGTTCGCCGCCCACGGCCTTCACTGCGCTTTGCGCAACCACACCGCCAGGTCGAGCTCGGGTTCGGCGTGCTCGACGAATTCCTTGGGGGCGCTGGCGGATTCGGCGACGTCGACGGCCAGGACGGCGGCGGCGATCTCGTCGACGTGCGCCAGCAGCGCCTCGCGGAGTTCGCCGGTCGCCCGCCAGCGCAGCGCGATCCGGTCCGCGATGTCGAGCCCGTCCTGCTTTCGGCAGTCCTGCACGAAGCGGATCGCCTCGCGGGCCAGCCCCGCGCGCTTGAGTTCCGGGGTGATCGAGGTGTCCAGCGCGATGATCATCCCGCGCTGCGACTCCACCACCCAGCCGGTGCGCGGAACCTCGCTGATGATCACGTCATCGCTGGTGAGCGGCTCGGTCTTGCCGTCGACTTCGATCGCGGCGCGCCCCGTCGAGCGCAGTTCCCGGGCCAGCGCGGCCGGATCCGCCGCGTTGACCGCCGCCGCGGCCTGCTGGGTGCGGTTGCCGAATCGCTTGCCCAAGGCCCGGAAGTCCGGCTTCACCGACACGTCCAGCACTTCGCCCGCTGCGTCGAGCGGCTCGATGCGCCGCACGTTCAGCTCCTCGGCGAGGTCGGCGAGCAGCTCCGGCGGCAACGCGGCGCTGACCAGCGCGCGGCCCAGCGGCTGGCGCACCTTGATGCCGCTGCTCTTGCGCGCCGCGCGGCCGGCTTCGGCGAGCTGGCGCTCGGTGTCCACTTGGGACAGCAGGGCGCCGTCGACCAGCGCCAGATCCGGGAGTGGCCAGGCCGCCAGGTGCACCGACTCCGGCGCCTCGGGTGCCCCGGGGCGGACGACGTCCTGCCACACCCGCTCGGTGATGAAGGGCACGAACGGCGCGAGCAGCCTCGTGAGCACGTCCAGGCAGTCGTACAGCGTGCTCAGGGCGTTGACGTCGCCGTCCCAGAACCGCTGCCGCGAGCGGCGGACGTACCAGTTCGACAGGTCGTCGACGAACTCCGCCAGCGCCCGACCGGCGCCCGCGGTGTCGTAGGCCTCCAACCGCACGTCGACCTGCCCGGCGAGCCGGTTGAGCTTGGCGAGCACCCAGCGGTCGAGGATCGGGCGCTCGGCGGGCGGATCGGCATCCGCCGGGATCCAGTCGGCGAGCGAGGCGTAGCGGGTGAAGAACAACGCGGTGTTCCAGTACGTCATGAGCACCTTGCGGACGATCTCCTGCAGCGGCCCGTGCCCCACCCGCCGTGCCGACCAGGGCGAACCGGTGCAGAGCATGAACCACCGCAGGGCATCGGCGCCGTGGGCCTCCATCAGCGGCAGCGGCTCCAGCACGTTGCCGAGGTGCTTGCTCATCTTCCGGCCGTCCTCGGCCATGATGTGCCCCAGGCACACCACGTTCTCGTACGCCGAGCGGTCGAACAGCAGCGTCCCGACCGCCATCAGCGTGTAAAACCAGCCGCGGGTCTGGTCGATCGCCTCGCAGATGTACTGCGCCGGGTAGCTCGTCGCCAGCTCCGCGGCGCTGCCCGGGGCGTGCGGGTAGCCGAGCTGGGCGAAAGACATCGAGCCCGAGTCGAACCACGCGTCGATGACCTCCGGCACCCGCGCGGCCGAACGCCCGCAGGCCGGGCAGGGGAACTCGATCTCGTCGAGGTAGGGCCGGTGCGGGTCCAGCTCGGTGAAGTCCTGGCCGGTCAGCTCGCCGAGCTCGGCGCGGGAACCGACCGCGGTGACGTGGTTCTCCGGGCACCGCCACAGCGGCAGCGGCGTGCCCCAGTAGCGGCTGCGCGACAGCGCCCAGTCGACGTTGTTGTCCAGCCAGTTTCCGTAGCGGCCGTGCTTGACGTTCTCCGGGAACCAGTTCGTGCGCTCGTTCTCGCGTTGCAGCGCCTCCCGGATAGCCGTGGTCCGGATGTACCAGGACAGCTGCGCGTAATACATCAGCGGCGTGTGGCAACGCCAGCAGTGCGGGTATGGGTGCTCGAAAGTGCTGTAGCGCAGCAGCAAATCGCGGTGCTGGAGGTCTTCGACGAGGACCCCGTCGGCGTCCTTGAAGAACATGCCACCGACCAGCGGGACGGCCTCGGAGAACCGGCCGTTGCCGCCGATCGGGTTCACCACCGGGAGGTCGTTCTCGCGGCAGACGGCGAGGTCGTCGGCCCCGAAGGCCGGCGCCTGGTGCACCAGGCCGGTACCGTCCTCTGTGGACACGTACTCGGCGAGCACGACGCGGTGCGCGTCCGGGATGTCGATCAGGTCGAACGGCCGCCGGTACCGCAATCCGGCCAGCTCGGTGCCCGGTAGCGTCGCGAGCACCTCGCCGTCCTCGCCCAGCACCGCCTCGACCAGCGGTTCGGCCACCACGAAGGTGCCGCGCACGGTGCGCACCACCTGGTAGTCGACCGCCGGGTGCACCGCGACCGCAGTGTTGGACACCAGCGTCCACGGCGTGGTCGTCCAGATCAGCAGCTCGACGTTGTGGTGCCCGGCGACCGGACCGTCGACCGGGAACCGCACGTAAACCGACGGGTCGTGCACGTTCTCGTAGCCCTGCGCGACCTCGTGGTCGGACAGCGTCGTCTCGTCCCGCGGGCAGTACGGGGCCACCCGGTAGTCCTCGACCAGCAGGCCGACGGTGAAGATCTGCTTTAGCGCCCACCACACGCTGTCCACGTAGCCCGGCGACATCGTCCAGTACGCCTCGGACAGGTCGATCCAGTAACCCATCCGCCTCGTCACGGCCTCGAACTCGCCGACGTAGCGCTGCACCGACTCCCGGCAGCGGGCGTTGAACTCGGCGACGCCGATGCGCTCGATGTCCGGCTTGCCGCTGATGCCGAGTTCCTTCTCCACGGCAAGTTCCACCGGCAGCCCGTGGCAGTCCCAGCCCGCGCGGCGCGGGACGGAGAAGCCCTTCATCGTCTTGAACCGCGGGAAGACGTCCTTGAACGCCCGCGCCTCGACGTGGTGCGTGCCGGGGGTCCCGTTCGCCGTCGGCGGGCCCTCGTAGAACACCCAGCGCGGACCGCCCGCCGACTGGGCGAGGCTGCGCTCGAACACCTCGCGGGCGCGCCACCACTCGATGATCTGCCGCTCCATCGCGGGCAGTTCGATCGTGGGTGCGACTGGCCGAAACGGCGTACCCGGCTGGTGCATCCCTATATGCTCACATCTTCGGGGCGTTCGGACCCAAGGAGTTTCCCGCGACGCTGCGTCCGGGCCCGGCCGCGGTGGAGGTGCGAATGGCGTTGCCGGTGGTGTCCGAGGAAGTCCGGCGCGCCGTCGCGCAGCGGCGCCCGGTCGTGGCGCTGGAGTCGACGATCATCACCCACGGGCTGCCGCGCCCGGACAACGGCGAGGTCGCCCGGGTCGCCGAGCAGCAGGTCCGGGCCGCCGGCGCGGTGCCCGCGACGATCGGCGTCATCGACGGGGTCGCGACGGTCGGCCTGACCGGCGCGCAGCTCGACCGGCTGGCCGGCGACCGTGCCGCGGTGAAGGCGAGCGTCCGGGACCTGCCGATCGCCGCCGCCAAGGGGCGCAACGCCGGGACCACCGTCGCGGCGACGTCGTTCCTGGCGCACCGTGCCGGAATCCGGGTCTTCGCCACCGGCGGGCTCGGCGGGGTGCACCACGGCGCGGCGACCAGCTTCGACGAATCCGCCGACCTGGTGACCCTGGCCGCGACGCCGCTGGTGGTCGTCAGCGCCGGGGCGAAATCCATCTTGGATGTCGCCGCGACGCTGGAGCGGTTGGAGACGCTGAACATCCCGGTGCTCGGCTACCGGACGCTGCGCTTCCCGGGTTTCTACGTCGCCGATTCCGGCCACGTGATCGAGCATTCCGCCGGCGCACCGGCCGAGGTCGCGGCGGTGGTGACGGCCCGCGACGAGCTGGGCCTGCGTTCGGCGGTGCTGGTGGCCAATCCAGTGCCGGCGGACGAGCAGCTGGACCCGGCGCTGCACGACCGGGCGCTGGCCGAGGCCTGGGAGCAGGCCCGGGAGCAGGGCGTCAGCGGCCACGACATCACGCCGTTCCTGCTCGACCGGATGCGCACCGCAACGGGCGGCCGGAGCCTGGCGGTCAACATCGCGGTGTACCGCAACAACATCGCCCTGGCCACCGAAATAGCCACCGCCCTGGCCGGGTAAAGCCCGGGGGGATCGACTCGCGCGGCGATCGCAGCGTGCCGACTTGGTGTTCGTTTCCACAGGTCAAGTCCCGTGAGCGATATTGGGCGCCGTAGGCCCCAGAAGCACTCACGGGCTTGTTGGAGCAGCCCTGCCTGCGTCTCCTGGACGAGCTGCGCGGGCCCGGCTCGCCCGCTGTACTGTTCAGTAGGTCGTGCGGGGGAGCGCGGCGGCAACGGAGCAGGAGGAACTTCGGCGTGAAGGCGGAACCGGCCACCGCTGAGCAGGCGGGCAGCGGCCAGAACGTGGTCAAATCCGCCGACCGCGCGCTGGTCATCCTCGAGCTGCTCTCCCGGGGCCGGCACCGGCTCAGCGACATCGCCGAAACCCTCCGGCTGCCACTGTCCAGCGTGCACGGCCTGCTCGGCACCCTGGTGCACCGCGGCTTCGCCGAGTTCGACCAGACCACCCGCACCTACGGGCTGGGGCTGAAGGCCTGGACCGTCGGACAGGGCTACACCGGGCACCGCGACATCGTCGGCCTGGCGCTGCCGCTGATGGAGCGGCTCGCGCAGGAGACCGGCGAGACCGTGCAGCTGTCCCGGCTGGACGGCATCGAGAACGTCTACATCGCCATCGCCGAATCGCCGCAGCCGATGAAGCTGGTATCCGCGGTCGGCATGCGGCTGCCCGCGCACGCCGTCGGGCTGGGCAAGGCGCTGCTGGCCGGGCTGTCCGACGACGAACTGGAGCGCCGCTACCGCGACGTGGAGCTGGCGCCCTTCACCGAGCACACCGTGACCGATCCGACCGAGCTGCACGCCGAGATCGAGCAGGCCCGGGTGCGCGGTTTCGCCGTCGACGACGAGGAGTACATCGTCGGCTGCCGCTGCGTCGCGATGCCGATCCGCGACCACTCGGGCGAGGTCGTGGCGGCCATGTCGGTCTCCGCGCCGACGCCGCGCTGCGGGCCGGACTGGGCCGATGAGACCCGCACGCCACTGTCCAATGTGGTCGCCTCCGTCGAGCACCAGCTCCGCCGCTGATCAGGCTTCGTGAGTGCCAAAGCCGGTAAGAACCGGTTTTGGCACTCACGAACCGAACTGGATGGAGCGCTTGGCCAGGCCCCACCAGAAGCCGTCGATGGCGATCTTCTGCTGGTCGAGGTCCTTGCCCGCCGCGCCCAGCGCCACGAACAGCGGCGCGAAGTGCTCGGTGCGGGGGTGCGCCAGGGCGCCCGCCGGGGCCTTGTGCTGGAAGTCGAGCAGCGCGTCCACGTCGCGCGCTTCGAGGGCCCGCGCGCCCCAGTCGTCGAACTCCGTCGACCAGCTCGGCGTGGTCTCGGCGCGCAGTGCGGCGAGGTTGTGCGTGAAGAAGCCGCTGCCCACGATGAGCACGCCTTCGTCGCGCAGCGGTTCCAGCGCCCGCCCGATGCGCATCAGCCGCTCCGGCTCCAGCGTCGGCATGGAGATCTGCAGCACCGGCACGTCGGCGTCCGGGTACATCTCCTTCAACGGCACGTACGCGCCGTGGTCGAGGCCGCGTTCCGGGAAGTCCTGCACCGGCGTGTCCGGGCTGCGCACCAGCGAGCGCACCCGGGCGGCGAGTTCCGGCGCGCCGGGCGCGGCGTACTGGACCGAGTAGTAGTGCTCGGGGAAACCCCAGAAGTCGTACACCAGCGGCACGGTCGTGGTGGCTCCGATCGCCAGCGGCGCCTCCTCCCAGTGTGCCGAGACGATCAGGATGGCCTTCGGCTTTGGCAGGTCGCGGGACCAGGCCGCGAGCTGGTCGGGCCACTGCGGGTCGTGGGCCAGCGGCGGCGCGCCGTGGCTGAGGTAGAGAGCGGGCATCCGGTCCGCCGCCGGTGCGGTCATGGCGATCCTCCTAGTTCGAATTTGAACCACACCCCAAGTTACGCTGTCGTTCGAATTTGAACAAGCTAGGGTGGTGGCATGACGGAACCGCGCTGGCTGGACGCCGACGAGATGGCCGCCTGGAACGCCTTCGTGGAGGCGAGCAACCTGATCGCCCGGCGGGTCGAGCAGCAACTGCGCGAGCAGGCGGGGCTGTCCCACCCGCAGTACGAGATCCTGGTCCGGCTTGCCGCCGAGCCCGACGGCGAGATGCGCATGACCGAGCTCGCCCAGCGGGTGGTGACCTCGAAGAGCGGCCTGACCTACCAGGTCACCCAGCTGGAGAAGGCAGGGCTGGTGCGCCGCCGGACGTGCGACACCGACGACCGGGGCGTCGTCGCCGGGCTCACCGGAGCGGGCCGGGAGAAGCTGCGCGCGACCGCGCCCGGTCACGTGGAACTGGTCCGCGCGAACCTAATCGACGTGCTCGACCGCGACCAGTTGCGCGCCATCGCGGAAGGGCTCGGCGCGGTGACCCGCGCGCTCCGAGCTTGACGGCCGGCTCCGCCCGTGAGGTCCGGCTCCGCCCGTGAGGTCCGGCTCCGCCCGTGAGGTCCGGCTCCGCCCGTGAGGTCCGGCTCCGCCCGTGAGGTCCGGCTCCGCCCGTGAGGTCCGGCTCCGCCCGTGAGGTCCGGCTCCGCCCGTGAGGTCCGGCTCCGCCCGTGAGGTATTGCCTTCCGGGCCGGTTCCGTGGAAGGTCGGAGGGTTGCCGTTGCGACCTGGTCTCGGGGTGCACCCGCATCCCACCCGGCCGACCAGCCGTGACGGCATGCCGGAGGAAGTCGCGTGGGTCGGCCCGTGGCTGGTCCCGGCCGACGAGATCGCCGACCCGCAGGCGCTGCAGCTGCGCTCGTTCGTCAACGGCGAGGCGCGGCAGGACTCCAACACAGCGGACATGATCTTCGGTGTCGCGGAGATCGTCCGGCACCTGTCGCAGTACCTGACGTTGGAGCCGGGCGACCTGGTCAACACCGGGACGCCGGAGGGCATGGCGATGTCCGGGCGGTTCCCGTACCTGGCGGCCGCCGACGTGATGGAGCTGGAGATCGACGGCCTCGGCCGCCAACGCCAACAACTCAAGTCCGCCTGAGAAACGCCTGTTCCTGGGCTCGTTCGCAGCAGAGAAGACGGAGGCCCGGCACCGACCCCTCTCGGTGCCGGGCCTCCGTCGTTGTGGAATTCCGCTGCGCCGACCCCCAGTGCGGCGCTGCCGATTCCAGATCAGGCGGCCAGCTTGCGCGGGCCCACGCGCTGCGGGAACAGACGTCGTCCGACGCCGCGCCCGGGCAGGACGCAGCGGTGGTGGTGCGCATGATGCTTCGCGAATCCTCTCCAGGCGGGCTGCGGTGCCCACGCCACCGCAGCCCGCGTCCGTGCGAATTGCCCCGAGTTCACCGGGCGGTCGACGATGGACCGCTACTCGGGCGAGGCAGATCATTACACCGCGCCGCACGGGTTTCCAGCACTTTCCGGAAAAATTCCGCAGATCATTAGTTCTAACACGCAGATCAGTTCGGCACACTACACTCCGGCGAGAAAGGGAAGAGAGAAGGAAGCAGCCGTGCCGTTAGCCGGAACCGCAAGCTTGCCCGCGACCGACCTGCGCAGCCGCCTGCTGCAATCACCGGCTGCGCTGCTGGACACCACAATGGACCAATTGCGGACGTTGGTCCTGGTGCACGAGGTGGGAACCGCGCTGGCCGCGGCGCGATCGCTCGGGCGGGAGCAGTCCAGCGTGCAGAAGCAGTTGGACACGCTGAACCGGAACTTCAAACAGCTGTGCGGAGAACCACTCGTCGTAAAGCAGGGGCGCGGAAAGAAGGTGTTGTTCACAGCCACCGGTGAAGCCTTCGTGGAGATCGCGCGGGACACCTTGGCGGACTGGTTGGACGGCGTTCGCGAATCGAGACGACTTCGCGGTGAAACGGTTACGGTCGGCACCACTCGCTTCACTCTCGGTTTCCTCGCCAATGCGGGAGAACACGTGGCCGAGGAATTCCAGGAACGCGGAATCGATTTGCGCGTCACGCACTTGCGGACCCGCGAGTTGCTGGACGCATTGCGCACGAAGCAAGCGGATCTAGTCTGCGGTAGCGTGCTGATCGCGGAGGACGACTCGGTGCTGGCCGAATTCGACGTGATGGAGTGGCGGCGCAGCGGTCTGAGCCTGGTCACGAACTTATCCGGCGAACAGTTGCCGAACCGCGTGATGCGCGCGAGTGAACTGCACGCGGTGCCGCTGGTGGTGCCGGCGAGCGGACTGATCTCCGGATTCCTGCACGGCTGGTTCGGCACCGACTTCCGCGACAAGCTCGACATCGCCGCCGAGATCGACGACGTCCGCTACGGGTTCGACCTGCTGCGTTCGGAGCTGCTGCACGGCTGCATGATCGTCACGCAGGGGGTGGGTGAGGCGGCCGGCGACGGTCGGCTGCCGGAGGGCCAGGGCCTGCGCACCATCGAGCTGGTGAACGACGTCGGGCCGAAGATGCAGGTGCTGGTGGGTGCGTTCACGCGCCGAGGCGAGCGGCAGGGCTACTACGCCGAGCACCCCCTTAATCTACTGTGGACGGCGCTGGAGCTGGAGAACGCCAAGTGGAAGAGCGGCGAGGTGGTCCCCGCCAAAGCATCCTGACGGTCCGCAATTTCAATGGAAATCGGACCTCTGATTTCCATTGAAATTGCGGAAGTTATCCACAGTTTGGGGCGTTATCCACAAGTTGGGAAAATTGCCCACAGATTCTAGGGGTTGCCCACAGGTTGTCGGGGTTTTCCACAGGTTGTGGGGGTTGTCCGCAGTCTGTAAGTCGTGATGCCGGTTTTCGTTGGTCTGCCTGGGTTTTCGCATGGAACATTCGGGTCAAGATTAACGTGAAAGCCTTTCGTTTTTATCGAGCTCGTCGCGCACATGCTGCTGGGCACCCGGCCGCCGCACTCCGACGACCAGCTCGCCAAGTACGGCCGCCTCGCCCTCGAAGACGCCAAGACCTATGTGGACGGGATCAACGAATACACGCCGAGGAGATCGGGGCGGGGGCGCGGGCGATGATCGACGGCGGTTTCTTCGAGAACCATCCGGGCGCGTGGTTTGGCGGTTTCCCTCGCGGGAGTCCTAATTGGACGTGAACGCCCAAGCATGCACGGCAACTGCCGTGGTCGGCCTACTTCGTGACCAGGCCGATGTCGAGGTTCGGGACCTGGTTGATCCTGCAGCCGGTCAGCGCGACGACGGCGGTTGCCGTGCCGTCGGCCGGGTCGGCGTCGGAGTCGGTCTCCGGCGCGCCGACGTGCTGCGGCGAGAACCCCATGCCCTCGGGCGGGACGAAACGCAGGACGTAGGTGCTGGTTCCCTGGTTGGGCATCGCGTAGTGCCCGGTGCCGTCGGTACCGCTGCCCCACCTGCCGATCCAGAACTGGATGGCGGGCAGCAGCGGCTCGTCCGCCTGGCGTTGCCCGTCGGCGTTCACGTCGTGCCAGGTTACGCCGGTGATGTCGCTGCCCAGCTTGCCGAAGTCGGCGCGGCTGGTGCCGCCGGGACGCACATCGACGACCACCTCGCTGGGAGTGGTCGGCTGATAGCCGATCGGGTTGATGCCGACCCGGTACTGGCCGGGTGGCACGTCGGGAATTTCGTACGTGGCATCGGGATTCGTCCCAACCGTCGCCACCCAGCTGCCGTCCAGGTCGTACAGCCCGACGGCGCTGCCGCCGCCCGGCTCGCCGGGCTGCCAAGCGCCGTCGACGTTGCGGTCGAAGAAGTGCATCCCGCGCACGGTCCCGGTCGCCGGTTGGGCCACCGCCGGCACCGTCGTCCCCAGCAGCGCCAGCGCGCCCGCCGCCACGAAAATCGCGGTTCTCCCGGTCATCACGCCTCCGATCGCAGCCGAAACCCGTTCTGCGGCGTAGACGCGCGGTCCTGGGCTTTGGTTGCCCGGTGGAGGCGGATTCGGGTTCCCGTGCTCCCGGTGGGCCCTCCGCTCATCCCGGCTACCACTGGTTCAGCGGCGGACCAAGCAGGTGACGTGGTGAGGAGGGAGGCGGGACGCGCGGAGACCAGTTTCAGGTCCAGCGCGGGCGCGCCTTCGAACAGCCGCTCTCCGGCACCGAGTGTGACCGGGGCGATGTGGGTGCGCAATTCGTCGATGAGTCCGCCGCGGAGGTACTGGTTGATCGTGGCCGCGCCGCCGGAGATGGCGACATCGCGGTTCCGGACATCCAGGCGTGCGGCCGCTCGACCGGGCCGGTGCCGAAGGGCTTCTCGCGGGGTCTGACCGGGGCCTCGAAGCCGTCACCCGGGACCAGGTCGGCGGGTCTTCCACCGTGATGCGGACGGGCCCCGACTGCCGTTCGGGGCCAGGAGAGCGTGGTGGGGCCGGAGAGACTCGAACTCTCACTGGCTAGGACCTAAACCTAGTGCCTCTGCCAATTGGGCTACGGCCCCGCTCGACACAGCCTAGCGCGTGCGGTGATCTTGGCGGGAGGGGAGTTCCCGGACGGGGGCTCGGGGCGCGACACGCGAACCGCTGGTGCGTGGCGGGTTCGGCAGTGCTCTACGGTGTCAGCAGCCAGGTGAACGCGAGGAGGACACGTGGCCCGTGATCCAGACACCATCGAGCGCGACATCGAGCAGGCGCGTGAAGCGCTGGCCGCCACGCTGGACCAACTGAGCGTCAAGGCGGACCCGAAGCGTTTCATCGAGTACGGCAAGTCCAGCCTGCAGCAGAAGCTCAACGACCCGAGGGTGCGCTACGTGCTGATCGGTGTCGGCGCTCTCATCACCGTTGCGGTGGTGCGCAAGCTCTTCCGGTGAATGCCCGTGGGTCTTTTGGGCCGCAGCGGCAGCCGCAGCCCAAAAGGCTCACGGCTCATGCCGCACCGCGTCGCCGAGGCGGATTTCGCCGGGCTTGGTGACGCGCATGATCACACCGAACTTGTTGTCGTGGCGCCCGATCAGGTGGGTTTGCAGGTCCCGCCAGCGCTCGCGGCCGTCGGCGTCCCAGCTGGGCACCGCGCAGCGGATGCACGGCCCGGCGTTGTCCCCGGTCACCGCCAGCTCCACTTCGCCCGCCGTGAGCGTCGTGCCGGGTTCCCAGCCCTCTTCGGCGAAGGCCGGCAGGTCGGCGGTCACGTGCAGGTTCGTGCGGAAGCGGCGCAGGTCGACGTCGGCGCCCAGTTCGTCGGACAGACCGGCGCGGGAGGCTTCGAAGGTGACGAGCACGGTGGGCCCGCGGTCCTGCTGCCCGTCGGCAGCGCGCAGGCTGAGCGGGATGTCCAGCGAGCCGGTGAGGACGTCGGTGAGCTCGGGGTCCGTCCAGGACCAGTCCACACCGTCCGGGCCGCGAAGCGTCGGCGGTTCGGTCGGGTCGGCGACGTCGCCGTAGCTCGCCGCCCAGCCGAGCATCGTCGGGTTCTGCCGGACGGTCAGCACGTTACCGGTTCGGGTGGCGCGCTCGTCGAGCAGCGCGTACGCGCGGTCACCGGCCATTCCGCGGTCGTCGAAGCGGGCCGCGTCGACGCGCTCACCGCGCAGCGACTTCACCGGCCAGCGGCTTAGGTCCGTCACCGATCCGTGCGCCACGCCGACCTCCATCCACCACGTGGCACCACCCTAGCGCCTGGTTTTCCAGGCCGGACTACGCCGACGGTGTGGCGGTGTGCAGCAGTGGCAGCAGGCCTTCGCGGAGGAGCCGGTCGACGAAACCGGTGTCGAGCGGCTCGTCCGTGAGCATCAGGCGGTAGATCAGGCCGGCGCCGGCGAGTTCGACGACCGTGTCGATCGGCGCGTCGGCGCGGATCTCGCCGCGCCGCACGCCGCGTTCGATGATGCGGCGCAGCATGTCCCGCTGCGGCCGCAGGAAGGATTCGCGGAAGGCCGCGGCCAGTTCGGGTTCGTGCGGGAGTTCGCCGACCAGCGCCTGGGCCGCCTTGCCGACCGGGCCGGTGAGGAACGAGGCGAAGCCGCGGAGGAACTCGCCGAGGTCGGCCTCGATGCTGCCCTGGTCGGGTTCCGGGACGCTGCGCTGCACCAGCTGGGTGCAGGTGTCGATGACCAGGTCGAGCTTGGAGTCCCAGCGGCGGTAAATGGTGGCCTTGCCGGCTCGCGCGTGGGCCGCGACGGCGTCCATGGTCAACGCCCGGTAGCCGACCTGGGCGAGCACCTCCATCGCGGCTTGGCGCAGCGCGGCGTCGCGGGTGGCATCCCGCGGGCGACCCCGGCCGGTGGCCGGTTGGTTCGATTCGACGCTGGCCAACGCTGCTTCCTCCTCGCGTGCACTGCTCGCCGTTTTCACGGCCGACATCCTAAGGTGCTGGCCGGATTCGTCCACTGTGCACGCATTCGCGGAGTTGCGCGCGGCATCGACCGGTGTCGGTGCTGCGCGGCCGTTCCGGGCCGGTCACGCGTGGCCGCCGACTCTACGGGTTGCCCCGGCCGAGGTCTTCGGGAAGGTCAATGTCGAACCCTTCCGACACGTCGTCGCACGCCACCAGCGTGACTTTGCGGCCCTTGAGGTAGCCGCGGGCACCGGCGTCCCCGGTGGCCGCCGCGCGGGCTCCGGCCCAGTGGTCGCGCCCCAGCAGCACGGGGTGGCTGCGGACGCCGTCGTGAGCGGCGGCGGCGAGGGCGCTTGGTTTCGCGAGCGCCGCGACGCGCCGCACGGCTTCCGGGCAGATGCCGGGCATGTCCACCGGCAGCACGAGGGCGGCGTCGGCATCGGTCGGCGCGAGCGCGTCGAGCGCGGTGCGCAGCGACGAGCCCATGCCGGTGGCCCAGTCCGGGTTGAACACGACCGTCGCGCCGGTCAGATCAGCGCGTTCGCGGACCTCGTCCGCGGCGGCGCCGACGACCACCACGATCGGCGCGCAGCCGCCTGCGGCGAGCACCTGCGCGGCCCGGTCGACCAGCAACGTCCCGCGGTACTCCACCAGCGCCTTCGGCATCCCGAACCGACGACCGGCACCGGCGGCCAACACGACTCCGGCAACTACCACCACCGCAAAATACCCACTCCGAACAAGAGGCGGAGGAGCGCACCGATCCGAGCTCTCGGCGAGGTGAGGGGCACCCTTGGCCGGCACAGCCGCTTGCACAGCCGCCGGCACAGCCGCTCAAGGGTGCCCTTTTCTCCGTGGCTTGGCGCTGACCTGGGAAAACACTGGTCACGGGTGGTGTGACCGGCGGTTTGGTCATACGCAGTCAAGACGTAGCTGACCTGTAGTTAGTGCGCTGTGTGACGGATTTGGGCCCACGTTTGCCCCACGCCTTTGATCACGGGTTGCCCCACGGCCGCGGCATTGCTCCGCCCGTGCGCGGACGTGTCCAGGTCACAAGAGCTCTTCCCGCGAGAACAAACGCTCCGGCGTGGTGGACCTCTGTCGGAATGGCAGAGGACGTAAGCGTCGACGACCTCTTGGTAGCGACGCGATGCTGGTAGCCGACGGGATGCTACGCGGGCATGAGATGTCGGCGATTCGGTCGCACGTCGGACTGACAGTGCAGCTGCGCCGAGAGCACGTTTGGACTTGAGCGCGGCACCACTTCGGCCGTATCAAGCGGCCGCCTGGACTGGGCCGACGGCAATTGGTGCGATCTTGCGATCTTGGGTGTGACCTTGGCTGAATCGGTTGCGGCGCTGTGCTGGGTATGTGAGATTCGGCGGCCGGTCGGTTGGACGATGAACTGGGGGAGTAGCAGGTGGATCAGATCGCGGTCGATTTCCGCGCTCTGGAGGCTGGTGAACAGGCGCTGCGGCGGGCGGTCGATGAGATCGATATCCAGCTGACCGAGCTGGAAGCCGTGGTGAGCCGGTTACTGGGTTCCTGGTCCGGAGAGGCTGCCGAGGCGTATCAGGCCGCGCAAGAGGAGTGGGATCAAGCCGTGGCCGGGATGCGCGAGAACGTCCGCGAGATGCACCAGCTACTGGTGACCGCGCACGGCAACCAGGCCTCGGCGGTGCGCTCGAACGCCCGGATCTGGAAGGTCTGATGCTGGTGTCGTCTCCCATTCCCCGCCGCCGTTGGCGCCCGCACCCGAGCCCGGGCCTGCAACGCCGGTCGATGTGCGCCCGGAGGACTACCACCGGGTCGCTCAGGAATTCGTCGATGGGCAAGAACGGCGTCATGAGTGTCTACGAGACGCTCACCGGGAGTCTCCGCGGGCTTAGCGGCGCTGCGGGTAACGACGATCCCGCCGAGAAGTTCGCTGAGTCGTACATGCCGGCGGTCCGCAATATTGCCGGTGGGCTTGTGCGCCTGCATGAGCTCTTGGGCGGCATCTCCCGCGGGCTGGTTGAGTCCGCCGAGGCCCACCGCTTGGCCGATGCGAACGCCGCCGGTACTGATCCTGGCGCGGGGTTACCCCCGTTATGGGCGGACAAGTGTCCGGCGGCAACGGAACCACCGTCGATCTTGGGTGACGGCGACACCAACCTGCTGGCTGTGATCTCGGACTGGGTAAACCCGTACTACCCGAACGGGCAAGTCACCAAGATGCACGACGTCGCCGCGGCCTTCGCCGCGGCCCGAGACGGCCTCACCGCCGTCGCAGGCGAGCTGCAGTCCGTAGTGCAGGCGCTGGTCGGCAACAACACCTCTGAAGATCTGGACGCGCTGGATGAGTTCTGGCGACGTGTCGCGGTCAACGACGGTGCCTTGTTAGCGGAATTACCGGCCGCATGTGATGCCGTGGCCAACGCCTGCAGCGAGTACGCCTCGTCGGTCGAGCACATCCGCAACAAGATCGGCGACATCGTCGAGGAAACCAGCCTGGAACTCGCCGCCGTCACCGGCATCGCCTTCGTTGCCTCGCTGCTGACCACGCCTGTCGGTGGCGCGGTGGTGGAGGGCGGTGCGGGTGCGGCCGTGCTGGACGCGGCCGGTGTTCGCATCGCCGCCGTCGCCGCCGAGTTCGTCCTCGCCATCAGCGGCGCGGTCGCGATAGCCGCAGCAGTCGAGGCGACCGCTGCGCTAGCCATGGCCATCAACAACACCCCCGACCCCAATGTCGCCCAGACCACGGCATCGGAGGTGACGAGTCAACTAGGCCGGCAGCAGACGTCCCGGGATCGACGGCACCAGGCGAAGTCCCCACACCCCGTGGCCGTCCCGGCTCGGTGGAGGACCTCACTCCAGAGCAGGCGGCCAACTACAAGGGGTACGTCAAGAAACTGCCCGCCAAGAGTGACCCCGTGCAGATCGAAATCCTGGAAGACGGAGGGGCACGCATGAGCGCGAAGGTGCCTTCGAACAACATCCCCGGCTCCTACGCCGACTATGTCAAGATCATCGACCGCAACGGCAACACCGTCCAGTACGTGAAGAACACTTATGCTCCAGACGGCTCAATCGTCCACAGCAAGGTGAAGTGATGGACCTCGAAACCCGCCGACAGGCCGTCAGCGACCTGGTGCTCCTACGCAAGACCGTGCCCGACGCGATCACTGAGATGCGCAAGTACCCCTGGGACTGCGACGAGGAACTCATCACACTGGGCCCCACCGAGCTCCGCACTGCGATCGAGAAGTTCCTGGCCGGAGCACTATCCGCACAGGAGCTTGAGGACTGGGCTAACGCAGTCGAGGGGCGCGATGATATTGACTTCGCTCCGGAGAAGATGACCGATCTCGTGGCCGAGATTGCCAACCCGATGCTCTTCGAGCCCATCACGCCCGAATCAATGAAGAAACTGGCCGACAGGCTCAGCTCGCTTGGGCCAGACGACTGACGTCCGCAGACGTCCAAGCTGCTCCATCAACCAGCGTCGGCGGATCATCGTGGCGGTACTAGATGCCACCGCTCTCCCCAGGAGAACGTCTATCCGAAACACTTGTGCCGCAACAGGAAACTCGATCCCGTCGGCGGGAGCGGCCCAGATCGCGCGCCGGACGATCTTGCCGTTGCTGCGGTCGGTCTCGACGTGGTGCTCGCTGCCCGGCTTGGCGGGTGGCAAAACGGTGGTGATTGCCGCGAGCAGCGCGGGCTGGTTGCCTTTCACGGTGAGGGCGTAGGCACCACCTCGCTCACAGACGATGTGGGCCGCGACGCGGACACGCCGGACGACTGGAGCGGTATGGTCGGCGCACTCCGGGCCGAGAATGCATCGACCTATGCCTGCCCGGGCAGGCACGGCGAAGCGTGGCGGCATTGGGAGTCGGCTTACGGCATTGCTCGGAAGCTCGGCCCCGGATATCGGCACGTACAAACGAGTTTCGGTCTGCCGGTGATGAAAGCGAACGCGGTCACGCTAGGCGTGGACCTACGGCGCGGCGGAGAAGCGATGCAGGGGGCGGACTTCGATCCGGCGGATATTGCGTCGGTGCCGCGCCGGGCGCGACACATGATCGAGGTCGCCCGCGTGCACGCCTTGCAGGGTGATCAGGCGGCGGTATTTGCGATGCTCGACCAAGCGGAGCGGACCGCGCCGGAAACGGCCCGGTTCAACGGCTAGGCACGCGAGCTGACGCATTCGCTTCTCGACCGTCCGCCGGGTGGCGAGTCATCGGCAGTGCGGTCGCTGGCGGACCGGATCAGGGTCCGCTGGTGGAATCGCGGAACCGTCGGTGCGGCCCGTCCGCAGGCAACGGGCAACCCGGTCGTCGCGGCCGATGCCGCTTCTCGGGGTGGTCGTGGTGCTGGGGGAATTCGGGTCCCGGACCAGGGCGTCCAGGACCGTGAGCGCTTGGAGCTGCTGAAGGCGCCCGCAAGACCCGCTGGGGTTAGTAGTCCACGCGGTCGGTCTTGCCGCGCCAGGCGTCGAAAGCCGCGTTGCGGTTGGCCATCTCCACCTGGTGGACGGGGATCGGGCACTTCGTCTCCGGGTCCTTGAACGCGTCGTAGAAGGCGCGGTCGTCGAAGCCGGCGTCGGCGGCGTCGTCCCGGTCGGCGGCGAACAGCACCCGGTCGACCCGCGCCCACAGCGCCGAGGCCAGGCACATCGGGCACGGCTCGCACGAGGTCACCAGCACGCAGCCGTCCAGCTTGAAGGTGCCCAACGCCCGGCAAGCGTTGCGGATCGCGGTGACTTCGGCGTGCGCGGTCGGGTCGAGGTCGACGGTCACCTTGTTGGTGCCCGTCGCGATGATCTCGCCGTCCCGGACGATCAACGCGCCGAAGGGGCCGCCGCCACTGTCCACATTGGTCGTGGCGAGTTCGATGGCCTTGGCCATCCAGTCCTGCTCGGCGCCCGTCGCGACGTCCACGGACATTGCTTCCTCCTAGGGTCTGCTCAGCAAGCGGCGGTAGCTGCTTGCTGTGTGGGACTCGGCTCGGACCGCCGCGGGGTCTCAGCAGTGCTATGCGGGACGCCCCGCACCCCGAGCCATCTCGCGAGCTACGTGGTGAACTGGCATTCATGATGTCGGGGATCCCACGGCGAGAAGGCGCCTGAGGTTCCTACCCGCACCGCCACGCAAACCACTTTCGAACCCCTCCTATGGGTTTCCGGCAGTTGTTGGGGATGCTGGGGCGGCGGCCCGGCACCGCCGACCAGCGGGTCTGGTCACACGATGTGCTCGGGAGCCACCGGCGTGTGCGGGAGTTCCTTGCCGGTGGCGGCGCGGATGGCGGCCACTACGGCCGGGGTGGTGGAGATCGTCGGCGGCTCGCCGACCCCGCGCTGCCCGTAGACCGCGTTGGGGTCGGCGCGTTCGATGATGTCGATTTCCATCGGCGGCGTGTCGAGGATCGTGGGGATCAGGTAGTCGGTGAAGGAGGGGTTGCGGATGTGCCCGTCCACGACCTTGATCTCCTCCATCACGGCGAGCCCCATGCCCTGAGTGGTGCCGCCCTGGATCTGCCCGATCACCGCGTCCGGGTTGATCGCCTTGCCGACGTCCTGGGAGCAGGCCAGCTGCACGACCTTGACCAGGCCGAGGTCCAGGTCGACGTCGACCACCGCGCGGTGCGCGGAGAACGCGTGCTGCACGTGAACCCGTTCGCTGCGGCCGTTCTCGTCCATCGGGAAGGTCTCCCGGTGGTGGTATTCGCGGGTTTCCTCGATGACGTCGTCGCCGAGCACCTCCACGAGGCCGGCCAGCACGCCGTGGGCCTCCGACACGACCTTGCCGCCCTGCAGGGACAGCAGCGCCGGTTCGACGGCGTAGCGCTCGGCGACCCGCGCGAATAGCGCCTCCCGCACCGCGTCGCAGGCCGCCTTGACGGCACTGCCGGTGATCAGCGTCTGCCGCGAGGCGGAGCTGGAGCCGGCCGGGCCTACGCTGGTGTCGTTCGGGTGGATGGTCACCCGCTCGACGCCGAGTTCGGAGCGCGCGATCTGCTGCTGCACCGTCACCAGGCCCTGCCCGACCTCGGCCGCGGCGGTGTGCACCATGGCCGCCGGCTCCCCGCCGATGACCTGCAACCGCACCCGCGCGGTCGAGAAGTCGTCGGCGCCTTCGGCGTAGCAGATGTTCTTGATCGTCACGCCGTAGCCGACGCCGCGCACCACGCCTTCGCCGTGGGTGGTGTTGGACGCCCCGCCAGGCATGTCCCGGATGTCCACCGGACCGGTGCGCTCGCCGGGCATCGGCAGGGCCCGCACGCGCTCCAGCAGTTCGGCCACCGGAGCCGGGAAGTCCAGCACCTGGCCGGTCGGGATCGAGTCGCCCTGCTCGATCGCGTTGGCGATGCGCAGGTCGACCGGGTCCACGTTCAGCGCGGCGGCGAGCTTGTCCATCTGGGACTCGTACGCGAAAGTCGGCTGCACGGCACCGAGCCCGCGCATCGCGCCGCACGGCGGGTTGTTCGTGTAGAGGCCCCAACCCTCGATTTCGACGTTCGGCACCTTGTACGGCCCGGCGCCGAGCGTGGTGCCGTTGCCGACCACGACCGGCGTCTTCGACGCGTACGCGCCGCCGTCGAAGTACTGCCGCGCCTTGACGTACACGAGCTTGCCGTCGCGCGTCGCGCCGTGCTCGTAGTACATCTTGGCCGGGTGCCGGTGCACGTGGCCGTAGAACGACTCCTCGCGGTTGTAGACCATCTTGACCGGTTTGCCCAAGCGCAGCGCCAGCATGCAAACGTGCACCTGGATGGACAGGTCTTCCCGGCCGCCGAACGCGCCGCCGACGCCGGACATGGTCATCCGCACCTTCTCTGGCGGCAGGCCGAGCGCCCGCGCGGTCTGCCGGAGGTCGGAGTGCAGGTCCTGGGTCGCCAGGTACAGGTCGACGCCGCCGTCCTCGGCGGGGATCGCCAGCCCCGACTCGGGACCCAGGAACGCCTGGTCCTGCATCCCGACGGTGTACACCCCGGAGACCACGACCTCGGCCGTCGCGTTCGGGTCGCACTTGACGATCTTCTGGTGCCGCACGACGTTGCCGTCCGGGTGCAGCTTCGGCAGCGTCTCGTCGTGCGCGACCCGCTCGGCGTCGAGCACCGGCTCCAGCACCTCGTAGTCGACGACGATCTTCTCCAGCGCGCGCCGAGCCGCCTCCGGGTGGTCGGCCGCGACCAGCGCGACGGCCTCGCCCTTGTAGCGCACCACATCGGCGGCCAGCACCGGCTGGTCGGCGTACTTCAGGCCGAAGCAGTTGTCGCCGGGCACGTCATCGGCGGTGAGCACGGTCTGCACCCCGGCCATCGCCATTGCCGGCCCGATGTCGATCGAGCGGATCCGGGCGTACGGGTGCGGGCTGCGCAGCGTCGCGCCCCACAGCATGTCCTCGGCCCACAGGTCCGAGGAGTAGGCGAACTCGCCGCGCACCTTGATCGCGCCGTCCGGGCGCAGCGGGGATTCGCCGATGCCGCCGCCGATGGCGTCGTTGAGCTCCTGCGGACTGCGAGCAGGCGCGTGGCTGCTCATGCGTACGCCTTCCCCTGTGTCGACTTCCGCTGGGCGGCGAGCCGAACGGCATCCATGATCTTCTCGTAGCCGGTGCAGCGGCACAGGTTCCCGGCCAGCGACTCGCGGATCTCCGCGTCGGACGGATTCGGCTTGCGCTCCAACAGGTCGTGCGTCTGCACGACCAGGCCCGGCGTGCAGAAGCCGCACTGCACGGCACCGGCCTCGACGAACGCCTCCTGCACCTCGTCGAGCTTCTCGCCGTCGGCGAGGCCCTCCACGGTGCGCACCTCGCGGCCCTCGGCCTGCCCCGCGGCCACCAGGCACGAGCAGGCCGGCACGCCGTCGAGGTAGACCGTGCAGGAACCGCATTCGCCCTGCTCGCAAGCGTTCTTCGAACCCGCGAGGCCCAGCCGCTCGCGCAGCACGTACAGCAGGCTCTCGCCCTCCCACACGTCGTCGGCCTCGTGCGGCTGTCCGTTGACGGTGAACTTCAGGCGCATTCCTGCCTCCCGGAACAGTGGTCGTGCCAGACCCAGGACAGGGTCCGGCGAGCCATCACGGCCAGCGCGTGGCGGCGGTAGCCGGCGGTGCCGCGCACGTCGTCGATCGGCGACGCGGCCTGCGCGACCAGCTCGCCGAAGCGGCGGGCCACCGAGTCCTCCAACGGCCGCCGTTGCTCCCAGTCGAGCTCGGCGCTCAGGAACTCCTCTGCGGCCCGCGCGCGCAGCGGCGTCGGCGCGGCCGAGCCGATCCCGGTGCCGACCTGCCTGCGGTCGGGGTGCAGCGAGATCGCGAAGGTGCACACCGCGATGACCATCGCGTTGCGGGTGCCGACCTTGGAGAACTGCTGCGGGCCGGTCGCCGGGGCGATGTGCACGGCGGCGATCAGCTCGTCCTCGGCCAGCGCGTTGCGCTTTACGCCGGTGAAGAACTCGGTCGCCGGGATCAGCCGCTTGCCGCGCACCGAGTCGACCTCGATCAGCGCGTCGGAGGCCAGCAGCGGCGGGTGACCGTCGCCGGCGGGGGAGGCGGAGCCGAGGTTGCCGCCGAGCGTGCCGAAGTTGCGGATCTGCGGCGAGCCGACGGTGCGGCTGGCGATCGCCAGGCCCGGCACCCGGTCGCCGAGCTCGTTGATCAGCCGGGTGTAGGGCAGGCCCGCGCCGATGCGCAGCGTCCCGTCCGCCTCTGACCAGCCGGTCAGCTTGGGGACGCCGGTGAGGTCGAGCAGCGTGCTGGGGCGGCGGTGGCCGAAGTTGATCTCGACCATCACGTCGGTGCCGCCGGCGATCGGCGTCGCATCCGGATGCGCGACTTTGGCTTCGAGAGCCTCCCGCCACGAGGCGGGGCGGAGGAATTCCACGGTTGCACTCCTTGTCACGGCCGTCTGAATTGATGTGAGTCAGTACACAACCGGGGCTGTCCGACCGCTAGCGGTGGAAGGCCCGAAAAAGTCTTCCGGTAGCCGGACCGGAGTTGTATATTTCTCCAAATTCGGGGGCTGCCCGCTCGCCGACGGGGCTGGGCCAGCGGCGGCTGGCGGTCGGCGTCAGCGACATCAGCCCGGCGACGGCGCTGCGCGGAGCGCTTGAGGAGGCGGGCTACGCGCGTCGGCTCGCGCAGCAGCGCCGGGGGCGCGCCGAGGTCGTGGTGGCGGCGGAGCTCGCCTCGCACGAGGTGCAGCTGGCGTCGGCGCCCGACGAGCTGCGCCGCTCCTACCGGCAGCGGCTGCTCGCGGACCTGATCGAGTACGACTCGGCGCACAACTCGGACCTGCTGCGAACCCTGCGGGTCTTCCTCGACTGCTCCGGCTCGTGGTCGCGCTGCGCCAAGCGGCTCCACGTGCACGCGAACACGCTGCGCTACCGGATCCAGCGGATCGAGGAGATCACGGGGCGAGCCCTCGCCGAGTTTCCGTCCCGAGTGGACTTCTACCTCGCCCTCGAACTGTACCGCGAACCCGCCGGCTAGCGGATCGATCCGCTCTGAACGGACGCTCCTCCAGGTGAGTGCGTTGTGCCGCTATGGCACCCGACGCAACTCATGGTCTAGACCAGGGGAAACTTGTGCCCGCGGAGCTCCCGCTCCCAGGTGGCCCGCCGATCACGGGAAGTCGGAATCCGGCCACGCAACGCGACGACCTCGGCGAGGTCCCGTGGGGGTGCTCACACTGGGGTCCGCTGTCCGGGGGAAGAGGTGGGCGCAGTTCGAAATCCGCAAGTGAGCGCGGTACTGTGCTTGGTCGCAGTTGCGCTTTAAGAGCGCATGCCCCTGGCGGGACGAACCCGGGGAAAACCCAACCCCACCAGCCGAGACGGAGGTACCGGGATTGACCGATCTGTCCGCCGCCACCGGTGTGACGGACCGCCCGAGCGGCACCGCGCAGCAGACCGAATCGGCCGCGCCGGACCCGATTCTGCAGTTCCTCGACCGGCAGCAACCCGAAACCCCCTGCCTGGTCATGGATCTGGCCCAGGTCCGCGACCGCTACCGGCAGTTGCGAACCGCCCTGCCGGACGCCCGGATCTGCTACGCGGTCAAGGCCAATCCCACCCCCGAAGTGGTCGGTGAACTGGTTGCCCTGGGGGCGTCCTTCGACGTCGCCAGCCCCGGCGAGATCGACCTGTGCCTGGCCAAGGGCGCGGCGCCGGAATCGATCTCCTACGGCAACACCATCAAGAAGCGCCGCGACATCGCCCGCGCCTACGAGCAGGGCGTCCGCCTGTTCGTCACCGACAGCGCCGCGGACCTGATCAACATCGCCGAGGTCGCGCCGGGCTCACAGGTGTTCTGCCGGGTCCTCGTGGACAACAAGGGATCCCGCACCCCGTTCGGCCGCAAGTTCGGCTGCCCGCCGGAGACCGCCGCGCAACTGCTGCGGCGCGCGCAGGAACTCGGCCTGGACGCCTACGGCGTGTCGTTCCATATTGGATCGCAGCAGCTGGAACCCGTCGCGTGGGAGCACGGGATCAGCGCCGCCCGGCGAGTTTTCGAGGACTGCGCCGCGCACGGCGTGCGGCTGCGGATGGTGAACCTCGGTGGCGGATTGCCCGCCGGCTACACCGAAGCCGCCCCCCCGCTGGCCGACTACGTGCGCCGCATCGAGGAATCGCTGGACCGCAACTTCGGCGCCCAGCGGCCGGAACTGCTCATCGAGCCGGGGCGCTTCATCGTCGGTGACGCGGGCGTGCTGCGCAGCGAGGTCGTGCTCGTCTCGGACTCCAGCGACGGCGAACGCAGCTGGGTCTACCTGGACATCGGCCGCTACAACGGGCTCGCCGAAACCGAAGGCGAAGCCATCACCTACCGGTTGCGCACCTCGCGCGACGGCGACCCGCTCGGCCCGGTCGTGCTGGCCGGGCCGACCTGCGACGGCGACGACGTGCTCTACCAGCGCACCCGGTACGAGCTGCCGCGAACGCTGCGCGGCGGCGACTGGGTCGACCTGCTCAGCGCCGGCGCGTACACCGCCAGCTATTCATCCGTGGGCTTCAACGGATTCACCCCGCTGCCCACGTACTGCGTCGACGGCGACGAGCAGCCGTGATCGCCTCGGCGACTTCGAGGAGCCGACACCGAAGCAGTGCCGACTTGGTACTGGAATTCTGCGAAATGATGGGAGGTCGATAGATGTCCGTTGACACCGGAACGCCGCCGGTCGGGTTGTTCACCGGCCAGCATGTCCTAGCCGAGCTGGAGGGCGTTGATCCGGAACTGCTCGACGACGAGCAGTTCCTGCGTGACACCCTGCACAACGCGCTGAGCCAGTCGCACGCCACCGTGTGTCAGATGATCGCCAAGCGGTTCGAGCCGCAAGGTGTCACCGTGTTGGCGTTGCTGTCGGAGTCCCACGCTTCGCTGCACACGTATCCGGAGGACGGCTCGATCTTCATCGACGTCTTCACCTGCGGGCACACCGCCCAACCGGAGCGCGCGGTACAACTGCTCGCCGAGGCGCTGAAGCCGGCCTCGCAGAACGTCCAGACCATTCAACGCGGCCACGACTACGCAAACCTCGCCTCGTGAATTCGCCTTACCTGGCAACGTGAATCAAGGAGGAGCATCGTTGATCGAACTCGACGGGCACCGGTGGATCAAGGAACCGATGGGCGCGGACCTGCAGCGCCTGTGGCGGGTCGACGAGGTGCTGTGGGAGGGCGACACCGCCTACCAGCACGTGGTCATCGGCCGCACCGGGCAGGGCGTCTCGCTGTTCTGCGACGACGACCGGCAGAGCACCGAGTTCTCCCAGCTGGTCTACCACGAGGCGATGATGGTGCCGGCGTTCCTGCTCGCCGCGCGGGTCGAGCGGGTGCTGATCATCGGTTCCAGCGAGGGCGTCGCCAGCCAGATGGCGGTCGCGGCCGGGGCCAGCCGGGTCGACCACGTGGACATCGACGAGCAGTGCGTGCGCGTCTGCGCCGAGCACCTGCCGTACGGCTACAGCACCGAGGAGCTCGCCCGCGTCGAGCGGGGTGACGGTCCGATCAAGCTGCACTACGCCGACGGGTGGGGCTTCCTCGACCAGGCGCCGCCGGAGGGCTACGACATCGTGGTCGTCGACCTGCCCGACGAGCGGGCCGACGACGCCGACGGCCAGCACAACCGGCTGTACGGCCTGGAGTTCATCCAGCGCTGCCAGGCGGTGCTAGCGGCTGGTGGCGTGGTCGCGTTCCAAGCGGGTTGCCCGACGGTGTGGCGCAACGAGACGCTGATCCGCTCCTACAACCGGTTCCGGTCGGTGTTCGACACGGTCGCCTACTTCGGCTCGGACGAGCACGAGTGGGCGTTCCTGTTCGGCCGGGTCGAGCAGATCGACGACCCGACCAACGTGATGCTCGAGGCGTTCTCGAAGTCGGCCTACCAGCCGGAGACGATCGACGAGGCCAGCATCATCGGCTGCACGGTCCCCCCGTACTCCGTCCGAAACCAGGCCTGAACCTTCCGCAACGCGGAACCCCGGTTCCAGAGTGAGCGATTTCAATGGAAATTGGAGCTCTGATTTCAATGGAAATCGGAGCGCTGATTTCCATTGAGCCCTTTTCTCCCTGGTCGATCCGCAGCCGCAGCGCTAGAAGCCCCGTGGTGCGGGGCTGCCGCAAGCGGCGTAGCCGCCTTGGCCCACTCTCGCGGCTTGCGCCGCCGCTGAGGTTCCGCCATCCGCACCGCAACGCAAGAAGCGGCCGGAAAACGCTCAGAGCCTGTCGGCGAATGCCGTCCGCGCCTTGGAAGCGGCGTAGCCGCTTGCATTCACTTGCCAAGGCGACCATCGGCGGGTTCTGAGCGGTTTTCTGGCGAGGATGGCCCCTCCGCCGCGTATTGGACATACATCAGGAGGGGCGCCCGCAGTCCAGGGACCCGCTCAGGTTCCGCTAAGCGACCACCCACCCAGACCATCCACCTACAGGCTCTCAGCTCAGCGAAATCGCGCCGCCTAGAGGGAGCCGAGGTAGGGGTGGCGGGCCGGGTCGCCGTCGCGGGGGACGAACCACTGGTCGAAGGCCAGGCCCCGGGCGCGCAGCTCGTCCTCGACCTTGGTGATCTGCTCCACCACCTCCGGCTCGGCGTCGGCGGTCAGCGGCAGGTCCACCTCGTACAGCTCCTCGTGCTCGGTGTCGCCGAAGGCCCGCCCGGCGAACCCGGCGAACACCGGCTCGCTCTCTTCCCAGCTCATCAGCTCAGCGGCCTCCAGCACCACGCGCGCCTCGTTGATGATCAGCCGCAACGCCAGCGCCTCGGCCACCGTGCGCGGCGGCGTCCAGGACGACTCGGTAAGCCGCACCGCGACGGCCGCCGACGACAGCACGAAGCCGCGGGCGAAGAACGCGTCGTAGCGGTGGTCGTAGCAGGGCGGGAGCTCCTCCAACACCAGCAGCCCGACCGCGTCGGCCACCGTCGCGTTGTTCACCGCCAGAGCCAGCTCGTCGTAGAAGATCTCGTCGGTGACCACCCGCACCGCATGGATGAGCGCCCCGGCGGGCAGGACGTGCGCATCCGGCTCGACGCCGAACGCGCTCGCCTCGAACCCTCGCAGCTGCGGAGCCAGCTCGGTGAGCCGGGCGCGCCAGTGCTCGGCGTCCATCGCGGGCTCAGCGGAGGTCTCCAACGCCTCCTCGACCGCGGCCTCCAGCTCCTCGTTGACGTCGTCGACCGCGGCCAGCCGCTGGTTGAACTCGTCCTCGGTGATCTGCACCTCCGAGTGCGACACCGACCAGCCGCCGAGCACCTCGCTCTCGCGGATCAGCTCGTCGAGCACCGATGCGGCGGCGTCCTCGGCCGCCAGCAGCGACGGCGCGTCGAGCGCGAGAACCACGTTCGCGCCGGTCGGGTGCACCGTGATGCGGTAGTCCAGGACGTCTATGTCGGCGTCCCCAGGGCCCGAGACCCCCTCGACCAGCGCGAGGTGGCGGTCGAGCACGGCCGCGATCCCCTCCTGCTGCAGCGCGTCGAGCCCAACGACCTCGGCCGGCGGCTCGAGCTCGGCTGTCACCGCGTAATCCACCGCGTCTCGCCTTCTCCTCGACGGTTGGTCGGCATGGTACGTCGTCGAACTGGCCAAGACCCGTCAAGCGTTCGGGGCCCCCCGCATCGGCCATGATGAACCACGTGACAACGACTGTGGCCGTATTCGGCAGCTGCAACATGGACTTGGTGGCCTACGTCGGAACGGCGCCGAAGCGGGGCGAGACGGTGCTCGGGCGGGAGTTTCACACGGTGCCCGGCGGCAAGGGCGCCAACCAGGCGATCGCCGCCGCCAAGGCGGGCGCGGCGGTGCGCATGATCGGCGCGGTGGGCGAGGACGACTTCGGCACCCAGATCCGCGAGACCCTGCGTAGGTCCACTGTGGATGTGATGGGCCTGCGGACGGTGCCGGGGCGCAGCGGCACCGCGCACATCGTGGTGGACGACGAAGGCGGCAACTCGATCGTCGCGGTGCCGGGTGCGAACGAGACGGTCGACGGACTCGTCGACGGCGACGAAGAACTGATCGCCGGATCGCGGAGTTTGCTGCTGCAGCTGGAAATTCCGCTCGCCGGCGTGGCCGCGGCTGCGGTGGCGGGACGGCGCAACGGGGTGCGCGTGGTGCTCACCCCGGCCCCGGCGGTGCCACTGCCCGCCGACGTCCTTTCGAATGTGGATCTGCTGGTGCCGAACGAACACGAGGCGGCGATCCTGGCGGGCGACGACGACCCGCACCGCGCGCTGGCAGCGCTGCTCCAACTGGTCCCCGAGGTGGTGATCACCCTCGGGGACCGCGGCTCGTTGTACGGCAACCGCGACGGCGTTCGCGTGGAGGTGCCCAGCTTCCCGGTGGACGCCGTGGACACGACGGCCGCGGGCGACACCTTCCTCGGCGTGCTGAGCACGGCGATGGGCGAAGGCGCCGGGGTGCCCGAGGCGCTGCGGCTGGCCTCCGCTGGAGCGGCCGTGTCGGTGCAGCGCAGTGGGGCCAGCAGCTCGATGCCGACTCGTCAGGAAATCACGGATTTCTTGGCGACGAGATAAGGGATTCACCCCGGCCAATTACTGCTGGTCCACAACCGCACTACGAGGAGTCATTGCGCGAGTTTCACGGGCGGCCGGATTTGCCTCGGGTTCGAACCGGCCGCCCGTGTCCGGTGCTCACTGAGCGTTGTCGTAAGCCTCTACGACCTCGGCCGGAATGCGACCCCGGTCGGAAACCTGCATCCCCTGATTCCGGGCCCATTCCCGAATGGCCTGGTTGCGTTCGCGGTCGGCCGCGGTCGGCGTCGCCGAGGGCTTGTCGGCCTTGGCGACGGCGCGCTTGCGGCCACCGGTCTTGCGCGCGCTGGCCACGAAAGACGCCAGTGAGTCGCGGAGTTTGACGGCATTATCGGAGGACAGGTCAATTGAGTAGCTCACCCCGTCCAAGGCGAACTCCACGGTGCTGTCGGCTGGTGTGCCGTCGACGTCGTCGACGAGCTGAACGGTGACTTTCTGCGCCACGGTAACCCTCGATTCCGGCTCGATTCCCCGTCTTCTCCGCACCGCCGGTGCAGAGAAGAGCGAGCGAACAATAAACGATCGCTCCAAGAATGATCCAGCCGCCACCGGAATTTTCTGTGATGTGCGCTGGATTACTTTCCCGGATTGCCCCGCAGCGGTTACTGTCCGTTGGTGGCCACTGATCGTCGCCGTGCGCGGGCGGTACGTGACCCGCCCGGCGGTTATCGGCTGGGCATCGAGCTGTTCTATGGTTGAGTACGAGACAACGGCGCTGCCGCGTGCTACAACGTGGTCAAGGCTCGCAGTAGTCTTACCTGCAAGTGTCGCGGATCGAGGCGGGGCACGTTCCCGAGACAGGTGATCATGGCCGAGCGGATTCAGGTCGAACTCGTCGATGACATCGACGGGTCCCTAGCCAACCACACCGTCACCTTCGCGCTGGATGGTGTGACGTATGAAATCGACCTGAACGACGAGCACGCCCAAAGACTCCGGGCCGTCCTCGACCGCTACATCAAGGCCGCGCGCGCCCCGAAGCCCGAGCCGGCGCGCAGTACGCGCCAGCAGGAGCGCGAGGAGGAGCAGGTCCGGCAGGTCAACAAGCAGTTGACCGAGCAGATCCGCGGCGCCGCGCAGCGCACCCGCGAGCACCTCAGCAAGAAGGCCGCCGAGCCGGTCAAGCCGGAGCCGGTCAAGCCGGAGCCGGTCAAGCAGCCCGAGCCCGTCGAGGAAACGCTGTTCAACACGACTCCGGCCGAAGAGCCGAAGCCGGGAGCGGCCCGCGTCCCGGCGGTTTCGATGCCGCAGTTCTCTTCCGCAGTCGACTGAGATTCGGTCGTTTGGCCCGAATTCTGCGATGGCCGTCGGATGCGTGCCCGCGAAAAGGCACGTGCTGGGCCGTCATTCACGAGCTGACGACGGAGAGCTGGCGCCGGAGCAACGGGGAGCTGAACGGCTTCCACCGGCAGGGACCGCGGTCTCCCCGAATCCCGGCCGATGCCGGAATGATCACGGATGTGGACACGTCGTGTCCGCCCAAATGCGGTGCACGCGACGATCACCCCCTTACCCGCGGAAGGCGGGAGGCGCGCGTGGCAGTGAGGTTCGGTAGTGCATGCCGGTGGTGCTGGTCATGGCGATCGCGGCGACCGGCTGCGCCCCGCTGGTCGACATCGAGCAGGCCGACGCCCAGGTGCGCTCCTCCGTGCAGGCCGCAGATCCGATCGTCCATGTTGGACGCAGATGCCGGCGATGTCGCGGAAGCTGTCCGGGGCGTCAGCTTCGGCGTCGCGCCCGGCGAGACCCTCGCCGTGGTCGGCGAGTCCGGCTCCGGCAAGAGCGTCATCGCGATGTCCGCGCTCGGGCTGCTCGACGTCGTCGCGATCCCGTGCGTCCCGCAGCACGCGTACACGCAACGGATCCTGGCGACGGCCCCATGCCGGACCCGCTCCGTCAGCGCGCGAGATGACTTGCGTCCTAGGCCCGTGGCCCGAACGACGCGAAACCGCACCGGGCCCCTCGGCGCGGGCGCGGTGCGGGTGTGACTCAGTTCAGTCTTCGGCGCGGTGTCGGCGGGCCCTGCCGCGGGCCCCGGAGCCGGTGCGCGCGGACTTCTTGGCTTCGGTTTTCGGCCGTTCGACCCGATCCGCCAGCGAAGCGGCGAACTCCGGCGGGGCGCTGGGTCCCCAGTTCCGGTCTTCCGGGTCCATCAGAGTCTTTCGCAGCTCGGTATAGATCGGTGTGGAGTCCACTGCTACCCCCGTCCTGGCGATCGTCTGGGAGG
>NZ_CP040605.1:3760000-4295000 GCF_012277335.1 Saccharopolyspora sp. ASAGF58
AGCTGTGATCCGAGGGTGTCCGAATGGGGTAACCCAGCCCGAGTGATGTCGGGTTACCAGCGCCTGAATATATAGGGTGTTGGGGGGAACGCGGGGAAGTGAAACATCTTAGTACCCGTAGGAAGAGAAAACACTGGTGATTCCGTGAGTAGTGGCGAGCGAAAGCGGAGGAGGCTAAACCGTGCGCGTGGGATACCTGGTAGGGGTTGCGTGTGCGGGGTTGTGGGACGCTACTGGGCAGATCTACCAGTCTGCCAGCGTTGCTGTGTCGTGTTAGTCGAATAGGTTGGGAAACCTGACCGTAGACGGTGAGAGTCCGGTAGGCGAAAATGCGATCGGTGCGTGTGGTGGTGTTCCCGAGTAGCAGCGCTTTCGTGGAGGGTGCTGTGAATCTGGCGGGACCACTCGCTAAGCCTAAATACTTCCTGGTGACCGATAGTGGATAGTACCGTGAGGGAATGGTGAAAAGTACCCCGGGAGGGGAGTGAAAGAGTTCCTGAAACCGTGTGCCTGCAAACCGTCAGAGCCTTTGGGTGATGGCGTGCCTTTTGAAGAATGAGCCTGCGAGTTACTGCTGCGTGGCGAGGTTAACCCGTGTGTGGGGGAGCCGGAGCGAAAGCGAGTCTGAATAGGGCGTTTTGAGTCGCGTGGTGTAGACCCGAAGCGGAGTGATCTACCCATGGCCAGGGTGAAGCGCGGGTAAGACCGTGTGGAGGCCCGAACCCACCAGGGTTGAAAACCTGGGGGATGAGTTGTGGGTAGGGGTGAAAGGCCAATCAAACTCCGTGATAGCTGGTTCTCCCCGAAATGCATTTAGGTGCAGCGTTGCGTGTTTGCTTGGGTGGGGTAGAGCACTGGTTGGTTGATGGGCCTTCGCGGGTTACTGAGATCAGCCAAACTCCGAATACGCCTGAGTTGAGCGTGGCAGTGAGACGGCGGGGGAGAAGCTTCGTCGTCGAGAGGGAAACAGCCCAGAGCATCGGCTAAGGCCCCTAAGTGTGCGCTTAGTGGGAAAGGATGTGGGATCGCCGAGACAACCAGGAGGTTGGCTTAGAAGCAGCCATCCTTGAAAGAGTGCGTAATAGCTCACTGGTCAAGTGGTCCTGCGCCGACAATGTAGCGGGGCTGAAGCGCACCGCCGAAGCCATGCCAATGACACTGTGGTGTTGTTGGGTAGGGGAGCGTCCTGCATGCGGTGAAGCGCCGGAGTGATCCTGGTGTGGAGTGTGTGGGAGTGAGAATGCAGGCATGAGTAGCGAGTGCAGAGTGAGAATCTCTGCCGCCGGATGACCAAGGGTTCCTGGGGAAGGTTCGTCCGCCCAGGGTGAGTCGGGGCCTAAGGCGAGGCCGACAGGCGTAGTCGATGGATAACGGGTTGATATTCCCGTACCCGTGTTGATGCGTCCATAGCGAAACCTTTGATACTAACCATCTTGGTGTGTGTTGATCCTTTGGGTGATATGCGTGCTGGCATGGGACCTGATGGGGCGGTAGTTAAGTGATGGGGTGACGCAGGAGGGTAGCTCTGCCAGTGAGTGGTTGTACTGGTGTAAGCCTGTAGCCCGGTGTGTAGGTAAATCCGCATGCCTTGTGGGTGAGGGGTGATGCGTAGCCGTTGTGGCGATGTGAGTGATCCCATGCTGTCGAGAAAAGCCTCTAGCGAGTGTCTTCACGGCCCGTACCCGAAACCGACACAGGTGGTCAGGTAGAGAATACCGAGGCGGTCGGGTGAACTGTGGTTAAGGAATTCGGCAAATTGCCCCCGTAACTTTGGGAGAAGGGGGGCCACTGCTGGTGAACCGACGTGCTTGGGGAGCTGGTGGTGGTCGCAGAGGCCAGGGAGAAGCGACTGTTTACTAAAAACACAGGTCCATGCGAAGCCGTAAGGCGATGTATATGGACTGACGCCTGCCCGGTGCTGGAACGTTAAGAGGACCCGTGAACCCTTTGGGGTGTAGCGGAGAATTTAAGCGCCAGTAAACGGCGGTGGTAACTATAACCATCCTAAGGTAGCGAAATTCCTTGTCGGGTAAGTTCCGACCTGCACGAATGGCGTAACGACTTCTCCGCTGTCTCGACCACAGGCCCGGTGAAATTGCAGTACGAGTAAAGATGCTCGTTTCGCGCGGCAGGACGGAAAGACCCCGGGACCTTTACTATAGCTTGGTATTGGTGTTTGGTTCGGCTTGTGTAGGATAGGTGGGAGACTGTGAAGCATTCACGCTAGTGGGTGTGGAGTCGTTGGTGAAATACCACTCTGGTCGTTCCGGGCATCTAACTCGGGTCCGTGATCCGGATCGGGGACAGTGCCTGGTGGGTAGTTTAACTGGGGCGGTTGCCTCCTAAAGGGTAACGGAGGCGCCCAAAGGTTCCCTCAGCCTGGTTGGCAATCAGGTGTTGAGTGTAAGTGTATAAGGGAGCTTGACTGTGAGACTGACGGGTCGAGCAGGTGCGAAAGCAGGGACTAGTGATCCGGCACTGGCTGGTGGAAGCGGTGTCGCTCAACGGATAAAAGGTACCCCGGGGATAACAGGCTGATCTTGCCCAAGAGTCCATATCGACGGCATGGTTTGGCACCTCGATGTCGGCTCGTCGCATCCTGGGGCTGGAGTTGGTCCCAAGGGTTGGGCTGTTCGCCCATTAAAGCGGCACGCGAGCTGGGTTTAGAACGTCGTGAGACAGTTCGGTCCCTATCCGCCGCGCGCGTAGGAGACTTGCGGAAGGCTGTCCCTAGTACGAGAGGACCGGGACGGACGAACCTCTGGTGTGCCAGTCGTTCTGCCAAGGGCGTGGCTGGTTGGCTATGTTCGGGAGGGATAACCGCTGAAAGCATCTAAGCGGGAAGCCTGTTCCTAGATGAGGTCTCCCACCCGTTGTGGGTTAAGGCCCCCAAGAGATGATTGGGTTGACAGGCCAGATATGGAAGCACGGTAACGTGTGGAGTTGACTGGTGCTGATAGGCCGAGGACTTGCTCACAAAGATTGCTACGCACCCACTATACGGTTCTGGGGCAACAACCAGAACCTTTTGATAATTGAACATGTGTCATTCGTGTTCTGACGCCTGGTTTCCCGTCGTTTACGGCGGGGTGAGGGTTGTCGGTGGCGATGGCGGGGAGGGTCCGCCCGGTCCCATTCCGAACCCGGTAGCTAAGCTCCCCAGCGCTGATGGTACTGCACTCGACAGGGTGTGGGAGAGTAAGACACCGCCGACACACTATTTGAAGGGGCCCCTTCTTCCGGAACGGAAGAAGGGGCCCCTTCTCATTTCTAAGGCGGTTCGGAGCAGCGCTGGTGGTGTGACGCGAACTACAGTCGGAGCGTGGACGATGCCAAGCTCAGCAACGACCAGCGCACGCTGAAGCCTCGCAGCAGCGAGGTCACCGAAGGTATGGAACGGGCCGCGGCGCGCGGCATGCTGCGCGCCGTCGGCATGCAGGACGCCGACTTCGCGAAGCCGCAGATCGGGGTCGCGTCATCCTGGAACGAGATCACCCCGTGCAACCTCTCGCTGCAGCGCCTGGCCCAGGCGGCGAAAGAAGGCGTGCACGCGGCCGGCGGCTATCCGATGGAGTTCGGCACCATCTCGGTCTCCGACGGCATCTCGATGGGGCACGTCGGCATGCACTACTCCCTGGTGTCGCGGGAGATCATCGCCGATTCCGTCGAGACCGTGATGGAGGCCGAACGGCTGGACGGCTCTGTGCTGCTCGCCGGCTGCGACAAGAGCCTGCCGGGCATGTTGATGGCCGCGGCCCGACTCGACCTGGCCTCGGTGTTCGTCTACGCCGGTTCGATCCTGCCTGGGCACGTCGACGACCGCGAGGTCACCATCATCGATGCTTTCGAAGCGGTCGGTGCGTGCGCGCGCGGCCTGATCACGCGCGAGGAGGTCGACCGCATCGAGCGCGCGATCTGTCCTGGTGAGGGCGCTTGCGGCGGGATGTACACCGCTAACACCATGGCCTGCGCGGCCGAAGCGCTCGGCATGTCGGTCCCGGGTTCGGCCAGTCCGCCATCGGTGGATCGGCGTCGCGACGCGAGCGCCCGCGAAGCCGGCCGCGTGGTGGTCGGCCTGCTGGCCCGGCAGCTGACCGCTCGGCAGATCCTCACCAAGGAGGCGTTCGAGAACGCGATCGCCGTGACCATGGCCTTCGGCGGGTCGACCAATGCCGTGCTGCACCTGCTCGCGATCGCGCGGGAAGCCGAGGTCGATCTGCGGCTGGACGACTTCAACCGGATCGGCGACCGGGTGCCACACCTGGCGGACGTCAAGCCGTTCGGCCGGTACGTGATGCCTGCGGTGGACCGGATCGGTGGAGTGCCGGTGGTCATGAAGGCCCTGCTGGACGCGGGCCTGTTGCACGGCGACTGCATGACGGTGACCGGTCGCACCGTTGCGGAGAACCTCGCCGAGCTCGACCCTCCGGAGCTGGACGGCGAGGTGCTGCACCAGCTGTCGAACCCGATCCACCCCACCGGCGGTCTCACCATCCTGCGCGGATCGTTGGCGCCCGACGGCGCGGTGGTCAAGAGCGCGGGCTTCGATTCGACGAGTTTCGAAGGTACGGCAAGGGTTTTCGACGGCGAGCAGGGTGCCATGGACGCCGTGGAGGACGGCTCGCTGAAGCCCGGTGACGTCGTCATCATCCGCTACGAGGGGCCGCGCGGCGGGCCGGGGATGCGGGAGATGCTCGCCGTGACCGGCGCGATCAAGGGCGCCGGCCTCGGCAAGGACGTCCTGCTGGTCACCGATGGCCGATTCTCCGGCGGCACCACCGGGCTGTGCATCGGGCACGTCGCGCCGGAAGCGACCGATGGCGGACCTATCGCGTTGGTGCAGGACGGCGACCCGATCCGCCTCGACCTCACCAACCGCACCCTGGACCTGCTCGTCGACGGCGATGAACTCGTGCGGCGCCGCGAGCACTGGTCCCCACCGGCGCCGCTTCTCCGCAAAGGCGTGCTCGGCAAGTATGCGAAGCTGGTCGGCTCCGCGTCGGAAGGAGCGGTTTGCTCGTGATCAAGACCGCAGGCCCTGCTGGGTTGCGGCGGTGCCTGGGCCTGGAGCTGTTCCGCCTCATCCTTGCTGATCGGAGACATCGTGCCGCACCATGTGTAGGTCAGCGTGTACCGGGTGCTGGCCGGGAATAGCGGGACGAAGGACAGCGTGAACTTCGGGACACCCTTGTTGAGGGTCGTCGCGTCCGTCCCGCGGCAGCCCGGGCAGACGAGCAGCAGGCCGGCCAGCCGTTGGACGGTGCTCCGGAATCCTCAGATGATCACATTTCCCTCCCCTCAGCCGGTGTGATCATCACCCGACGTTAGGCCACGTGCCGGCGGGGCGGGGGCCTGAATGCGGCGGGTTGCTACATCGTCGACGGGTGGGAGTGATCACAATTGAAGCGAACGGCCTGTTCACTCCGCCCCTAATGGCGTGAACAGGCCGTTCGCTTCACCTGGTCGGTCGGGGAGTCAGTCCCACTGGAGGGAGCCGCCGGACTGGTATTCGATGACCCGGGTTTCGAAGAAGTTCTTCTCCTTCTTCAGGTCCATGGCCTCCGACATCCACGGGAAGGGGTTGTCGGCTTCCGGGAAGACCGGTTCCAGGCCGAGCTGGGCGCAGCGCCGGTTGGTGATGAAGTGCATGTACTGGGCGCAGAGGCCGGCGTTGATGCCGAGGATGCCGCGGGGCATCGTGTCGCGACCGTAGGCGATTTCCAGCTCACAGGCTTCGGTGAGCATCTGCCGGATCTCGGCCTGGAATTCCTCGGTCCACAGGTGCGGGTTTTCCAGCTTGATCTGGTTGATGCAGTCGATGCCGAAGTTCAGGTGGATCGATTCGTCACGCAGGATGTACTGGTACTGCTCGGCGATGCCGACCATCTTGTTCCGCCGGCCCAGCGCGAGGATCTGCGCGAACCCGGTGTAGAACCACATGCCTTCGAAGATCACGTAGAAGGCGACGAGGTCGCGGAGGAAGGCCTGGTCGGTTTCGGTGCTGCCGGTGGTGAAGTCCGGGTCTTCCAGGCTGCGCGTGTACTGCAGCGCCCAGGCGTCCTTATCGGCGATCGACGGGATCTCCCGGTACATGTTGAACAGCTCGCCCTCGTCGAGGCCGAGGCTTTCACAGATGTACTGGAAGGTGTGGGTGTGCACGGCCTCCTCGAAGGCCTGCCGCAGCAGGTACTGGCGGCATTCGGGGTTGGTGATGTGCCGGTAGACGGCGAGGACGATGTTGTTGGCCACCAGGGATTCGGCGGTGGCGAAGAAGCCGAGGTTGCGTTTGAGCAGCAGGCGTTCGTCGTCGCTGAGGCCGTCGGTGGACTTCCACAGCGCGATGTCGGCCTGCATCGAGATCTCGGTGGGCATCCAGTGGTTGTTGCAGCCCGCGAGGTACTTCTCCCAGGCCCACCCGTACTTGAGGGGGAGCAGTTGGTTGACGTCGGCACGGGCGTTGATCATCGCCTTGTCTCCGACGTCGACGCGCCCACCGGCGCGGTCGATCTCGCCGAGCCCGGCGGCCGAGGATGGGGACTGCAGGGACGTCATGCTGTGTTGCTCCAAGGGAAATCGCGCAGGTCGAGTCCGCGCGTCGAACAGGACTTGACTGGGACCCGGCCTCGGGGTGCCGCAATTTCAATGGAAATCGGCGATTCGATTTCCATTGAAATTGCGGCGTGACCCGGGTGGGGTGTTACTGGCAGGCTTCGCAGTCGGGGTCTTCGACCGAGCAAGCAGCGCCGGTGGCGGTCGGCGCCGTCGGGACGGCGTTGAGCTTGCCGTCGGTGCCGCGCAGGGTGCTCTTCTCCACGTGGGTCGCGCTCGTGGAGCGCAGGTAGTACGTGGTCTTGAGGCCCTTCCGCCAGGCGAGGCGGTAGAGCTCGTCGAGCGTTCGGCCGCTGGGCCGGGAGACGTAGAGGTTCAGCGACTGCGCCTGGTCGATCCATTTCTGCCGGCGTGCCGCCGCCTCCACCAGCCAGCGCGGCTCGATCTCGAACGCGGTGGCGTAGAGCTCCTTGAACTGCTGTGGGATCCGCTCGATCGGCAGCAGGCTGCCGTCGTGGAACTTGAGGTCGGCGATCATCGCCTCGTCCCACAGCCCGGCCTGCTTCAGGTCGGCGACCAGGTGCGGGTTGACCACGGTGAAGTCGCCGGACATGTTCGCCTTGACGTACAGGTTGCGGTAGACCGGCTCGATGGACTGGTTCACGCCGCAGATGTTGGAGATCGTGGCGGTCGGGGCGATGGCCATCACGTTGGAGTTGCGCATCCCGACGGTGCGCACCCGCTCACGCAGCGCCTCCCAGTCCAGGGTGGACGAGCGGTCCAGGTCGACGTCGCCGCCGCGGGCGTCGGCGAGCAGGTCGAGCGAGTCGATGGGCAGGACTCCCTGGTTCCACAGCGATCCGTCGAAGGACTCGTACCGACCCCGATCGGCCGCGAGCTCGCTGGACGCGGCGATCGCGTGGTAGCTGATCTGCTCCATGCTGCGGTCGGCGAACTCGACGGCGGCCTCCGACGAAACCGGGATGCGCTGCGCGAACAGCGCGTCCGCGAAGCCCATGAGGCCCAGCCCGATCGGCCGGTGCCGCAGGTTGGACCGGCGTGCCTCGGGGATCGTGTAGAAGTTGATGTCGATGACGTTGTCCAGCATTCGCACGGCGGTGCGCGTGGTGCGCTCCAGCTTCGCGGCGTCGATGCCGTCGGCGTCGACGTGCCGGGCCAGGTTGATCGACCCGAGGTTGCACACCGCCACCTCGTCGGTGCTGGTGTTCAGGGTGATCTCGGTGCACAGGTTGGAGGAGTGCACGACCCCGCTGTGCTGCTGCGGCGACCGCAGGTTGCACGGGTCCTTGAAGGTGATCCAGGGGTGGCCGGTCTCGAAGAGCATCGTCAGCATCCGCCGCCACAGCTCCACCGCGCGCACCCGGCGGAACACGCGGATCTCGCCGCGGTCGGCGGCCTGCTCGTAGGCGCGGTAGCGCTCGGCGAACGCCTTGCCGTAGAGGTCGTGCAGGTCAGGCGTCTCATCCGGGGAGAACAGCGTCCACTGCTCATCGGCCTCGACGCGGCGCAGGAACTCGTCGGGCACCCAGTTCGCGGTGTTCATGTCGTGGGTGCGGCGGCGGTCGTCGCCGGTGTTCTTGCGCAGGTCGAGGAACTCCTCGACGTCGATGTGCCAGGTCTCCAGGTATGCGCACACCGCGCCCTTGCGCCGGCCGCCCTGGTTGACCGCCACGGCGGTGTCGTTGGCGATCTTCAGGAATGGCACCACACCCTGGGACTTGCCGTTGGTGCCGTTGATGTGGGCGCCGATGCCACGCACCGGCGTCCAGTCGTTGCCCAGTCCGCCCGCGTACTTCGACAGCCGCGCGTTGTTGCTGATGGAGTGGAAGATCCCGGACAGGTCGTCGTCCACAGTGGTCAGGAAGCAGGAGGACAGCTGCGGCCGGGTGGTGCCGGCGTTGAACAGGGTCGGGGTCGAGCACATGAAGTCGAACGTCGACAGCAGGTGGTAGAACTCGATCGCCCGCGCCTCGCGGTCGTCCTCGCGCAGCGCCAGGCCCATCGCGACCCGCATGAAGAACGCCTGCGGCAGCTCGAAGCGGGCGCCGTCTTCGTGCAGGAAGTAGCGGTCGTAGAGAGTCTGCAGGCCGAGAAAGCCGAAGGTCAGGTCGCGTTCCGGCACCAGGGCGCGGCCCAGCCGGTCGAGGTCGAAGGAGCCCAGTTCCGGGTCGAGCCGCTCCAGCTCGACACCGCGGCGCACGTAGTCGGCGAAGTACGCCGGGTAGTGGTCGCGCATCTGCTCCTGGTCGGCCTCCTGCGGCTCGCCCAGGAAGCTCAGCGCCTCGCGGCGCATCCGGTCCAGCAAGAGGCGGGCCGTGACCTGCGAATAGTTCGGCTCGGTCTCGATGAGCGTGCGTGCCGCCATGACCTGGGCCAGCGAGAGCTCGTCGTCGCTGATACCGGCGTAGCCGGTGCGCCGCACCTCTTCGAGCACGGCATCGGCCGACACGCCGGGCAGTCCGGCGCAGGCGTGGTGGACCACAGTGGACACGCGGGTCCAGTCGTTGAGTGTCGCCGTCACGGGCTCTCTCCCTCGCGAGCTCGGCGGACCACGACGGCGCGCGAGGAGACACGGCGGCAGGAGCCGCTGGTCGTCCACGCGGACCCGCCCTCGAAGTCCCGGACAGCACGCTTCGCAGCGTGCACCGGCGGCAGGTCTTCGGACTCACGGGCGGCCTACTGGTCGTGGCTTCCCAGGCTGCTCGCCCAGTGCTCTACCCGCTGCCGTCAGGCAGCCGGGTCACGACGTTCGTTCCCGTTCACCGCTGCGGGGCAGTCCCGGATTCGCACCGGGTTCCCTCTTGCCTCACCGGACGCCTCCGGTGAACCACCAGCGAGCGACACACTACATGTTGGGTTCGGGGAGTGATCGGATGGGCAGATAACGGAGTGTCGTGGTCCTGGTCGACAGTGCGGGCGAGGTGGTCGAGACTTGGCGGCCGGAGGTCGGCGAAAAGGGGTAGCGGTGGACGAGGCGAAACTCCTGTCGTTGGTTTCGGAGTTGACAGCGGCAGAGAAGGCGCGGTTGCTGACCGGTGCCGACCTCTGGACCCTGCACCCGATGCCGAAGATCGGGCTGCGGTCGTTGGTGCTCTCCGACGGGCCGAACGGGGTGCGCGGCACGGCATGGGACGAGCGCGACACGTCGTTGCTGTTCCCGGTGGCGTCCGCGCTGGCGGCGACCTGGGATCGGGCGGCGGCGCGCACCGCGGGTGAGGTGTTCGGCGACGAGGCGCGCCGCAGGGGTGTGCACGTGGTGCTGGCGCCGACGATCAACGTGCACCGAAGTCCTTTCGGGGGCAGGAATTTCGAGAACTTCTCGGAGGATCCGCTGCTGATCGCCGAGATCGGTGCCGAGGTCGTCGCGGGCATCCAGTCGCGCGGGGTGGCCGCGACTCCGAAGCACTACGTCGCCAACGACAGCGAAACCGAGCGGCTGAGCTACGACGCGGTGGTCGACGAGCAGGCGCTGCGCGAGATCTACCTCAAGCCGTTCGAGCGGATCGTGGCGAAGGCTTCGCCGTGGGCGATGATGGCCGCCTACAACTCGGTGAACGGGCGCACGATGACCGAGAATTCCGCTCTGGTGAACGATGTCCTCAAGGGCGAGTGGGCGTGGGACGGGATGCTCATGTCGGACTGGTTTGCCACCCGCTCGCTGGAGGCGGCGGCGCTCGGCGGCCTCGACCTGGCCATGCCCGGCCCGAAAAGCCCGTGGAGCGACGGGAAACTCGCAGCGGCCGTGGCGCGGCGCAAGGTCCCGGAAGAAGTTCTCGACGACAAGGTCCTGCGGGTGCTGCGGTTGGCCGATCGGGTAGGTGCTTTCGAAGATTCCGAACCCGGCGGCGGGCCTTCGGGGGAGGCCAGGCCGGTCATCCGGCGGCTCGCGACGCAGGGATTCGTGTTGTTGCGCAACGAGATCGTCGATGATGCGCCGCTGCTGCCGATCGGCCCGATGGTCGCCAAGGTCGCGGTGATCGGTGAGAACGCCACCATCCCGGTGGTGCAGGGAGGCGGGTCGTCGCACGTTAGCCCGCCGCACGTGGTGACTCCGCTGGATGGATTGCGCGCGGCGCTGCCCGACGCGGATGTGGTTTACCAGCGCGGTGTGCGGCATCGGCGGTTGCTGGACGTGATCCCGCGCGAGGAGGTTGCTGACCCGGCCGGCGAGGGCACCGGTATCCGGGTCGAATACCTCGGTGACAAGGGAGAAGTCCTCGACAGCGAGCTGCGCGGAACCGAGCGGCTGATGTGGCTCGGCGGCCTGCCGCCCGGGGCGAAGGCGTTGCGGTTGCAGGGGAAGCTCCAACTCGATCTCGGCGAGCACGTGTTCGGGGTGAACGGCACCGGGCGCTTCCGCGTCGAGCTCTCCGGCCGGGAGGTGCTGGCTGCGGACGTGGTGCGCACCAACGGGATCGACGACCCGCTGGGCGGCATGCTGGAACCGCCCGAGCAGCGGTTCAACGTCGTGCTCGTCGAGTCGGACTTGGACGCCGACGGCCGGGCAAACATGACCGTCGAGTTCACCCCGCAGCGCCCCGACGCGCTGGTGGCGGTCGGGATCGGGCACCGAGCGCAGGAGTGGGACGACGCGAGCGAACTCGCCGCCGCGCTGGCGATCGCCCGCGACTCCGACGTCGCGGTCGTCGTGGTTGGCACCAACGACGAGGTCGAGACCGAGGGCCGCGATCGCGTCTCGCTGGACCTGCCGGGCGCCCAGAACGAGCTGGTACGCAAGGTTGCCGCGGTGAACCCGAACACGGTCGTGGTGGTCAACGCCGGGTCGCCGGTGCTGATGCCCTGGGCGTCCGACGTCCGCGCGGTGCTGTGGACGTGGTTCGGCAGCCAGGAGTACGGGGACGCGCTGGCCGACGTGCTGCTGGGCCGGGCAGAACCCGGCGGCAGGTTGCCGACCACCTTCCCGGCCGAACTGGGCGACGTCCCGGTGCCGCTGCCCGGCGTGCAGCCGGTGGACGGCGAACTGCACTACACCGAGGGAACCCTGGTCGGCTACCGCGCTTACCAGGATCGGGGCGTCAATCCGGCGTTCCACTTCGGACACGGGCTCGGGTACACGGCCTGGGAGTACCTGGCGGCCGTCGCCGAAGGCGAGGTCGTGCGGGTGAAGCTTCGCAACACCGGCGACCGAGCGGGACGCGAGGTCGTGCAGGTGTACACGGCGGAGCCGTTGCGGCTGGCGGGGTTCGCCGTCGCCGAGGCCGAGGCGGGAGCCGAGGTGTCGGTGGTGGTGGACGTCGAGCCGGGCGGTGAGTTCGCGGTGGGGCGCAGCGCCGGGGACCTGCGGATTCGCGCAGCGAAGAGCCCGTGAGTCCGGCGGACCCACGGGCTCTTCGCTCGGTCACTGCTGCGGGAAGGCCTTCTGCAGGTCGTCCAGGACCAGGTTGGCCGCGATGGGGCCGAGGCCGAGGAACCAGGTGTCGTCGTGCACCTCGACGGCCTTGCCGTTCTTCACGACGCCGAGCGTCGTCCACTGCACGGAGTTGACCACGTCGGCCAGCTGCTGCTTGGCGCTTTCGCCGTAGGCGGCGTAGAACAGCTGGTCGCCGTCGGCCTGGGAGATCTGCTCGCGGCTGATCTTGGTGAAGGTCTGGTCGGTCTGCTGGTTGTCGGGGCGGCCGAAGCCCGCGTCGGCCAGGATCGTGCCGATGAACGAGTCCTTGCCGTACAGGCGGATGTCGCCGGGGATGAACCGCAGCATGCTGATCTTGCGGGCGGCGGGGTCGCCGGCCTGCTTACCGATGTCGGCGGCGCGTTGCTGGTAGGCGTCGAGGATCTGCTGTGCCTCGGCCTTCTTGCCCAGCGCATCGGCGTCGAGCAGGAAGTTCTGCTTCCAGGTCTTGCCGACCTTCTCGGCGAACACCGTCGGCGCGATCTTGCTCAGCGCGTCGTAGTTCTGGTCGTCGCGCACCTTGCTGGAGAGGATCAGGTCGGGCTTGAGCGCGGCGATCTTCTCCAGGTTCGGCGAGCCGATGGTGCCGACGATCTCGATGTTGCCGGCCTTCTCGGCCAGGTACGGCTGCAGGGCCTTGTTGGCGTCCGGCAGCACGGTGCCGACGGGCTTGATTCCCAGCGCCAGCACCGCGTCGAGCTCCCCGGTGTCGAGCACGACGACGCGCTGCGGGTTGGCGGCGATCTTGGTCTGCCCCTTGGCGTGCGTGACGATTCGCTCGTCGCCCTGGGGCGCGGCGGGCTGCTCGGGAGTCGACGAGCCGCACGCGGCGACGGTGCCGAGCGCGAGCATTGCGGTAACGGCCGCGAGCAGTCGACGGGGACGGAACATGGTGCTCCCTGCATTTTTGGTTGGCTCAAAAGTTTGGTAAGCCTAACCTGGCCGGGGGATGGAAACCAGCTTTGAGAGGGTTGTCACGGGTGAGCGGCCGCGAAGGTGATCATGACGTGGTAGAGGGGCGGACATGGAGTCGTTGATCCCGCGGGAGCGCGCCGAGATAGCGCCGGGTGCGGTGCACCTGCCCGACTGGCTCGACCTCGGCCAGCAGCGCGAACTGGTCGTCGCGTGCCGGGAGTGGGCGCGCTCCCCGGCGGGCATGCGCTCCGCGCGGTTGCCGAGCGGGGGAGTGATGTCGGTGCGCACCGTGTGCCTCGGCTGGCACTGGTACCCCTACCGGTACTCGCGAACTGTCGACGACGGAGACGGCTCGCCGGTGACGCCGTTCCCGGACTGGCTCGGTGACTTGGGGCGCAGGGCGCTCGCCGACGTCTACGGCCGCGCCGCCGACGACTACCGCCCGGACGTCGCGCTGGTTAACTTCTACGACGACACGGCGCGGATGGGAATGCACCAGGATCGCGACGAGCAGAGCCGGGAGCCGGTGGTGTCGCTGAGCCTCGGCGACACGTGCGTCTTCAGGTTCGGCAACACGGAGAACCGGAACCGGCCGTGGACGGACGTGGAACTGTGCTCGGGAGACCTGTTCGTCTTCGGCGGCGAATCCCGCCTGGCGTACCACGGAGTCCCGAAGACGCACCCGGGAACGGGACCGAACACAGGCATGACGGCAGGCCGCCTGAACATGACCCTCCGAGTGTCCGGAATGGACTGAAGGTCAACGCCCGTGAGTACTTTGCGGTGCTATAGCACCCCAAACCGCTCACGGCCACTGACCAGCCGCGACCCCTCGTCAGAGCGTGGTCAGGAACATGTAGCCCATACTCAGGGAGAGGACCAGTTCGGTGGTGGCCGTCAGCCTGGGGTGCTCTCGGGGCGGGCGGATCAGGTCGGTTCCGGCGAAGCCGGCGCTGAGCAGGCAGTAGGTCATCAGTACCCAGGCCAGGAGCGGAAAAGCGAAGCCCGCAGGCTGTGCGCCGACGACGGCCAGCGCGCTGCCGTGCGAGTGGCCGGACGAATGTGCGGTGGACAACGACAACAGGCCTGAACTGGGCCCGTGCGGCCGAGCGGCGGCGAACATGTACGCCATGGCCAACCCGCTGACCAAGTGGTGCAGGTAGGTCAGGGCCGCACGCCGACGCAGCGCCAGCACGCCCATCCAAACGGCGTTCGCGACGAACAGCGCAGCCCACGCGCCGGGCGGAATCACCTGGGGCAGGAACATCGCGGACATCCCGATGCCCATCAAGACATGAGCAACGTCCACGCTCCTGCAGCCACCCCAAGCCTCCGGAAGCCGCCAACGGCGGACCACCAGCCGAACCAAGCACGCCAAGGTCACCGCGATGACCGCCCCGCCCAACACCTGGTCGACCACCAACAACCCCCGGCGTCCGATCGGCAACCCGAGGTACCCGATTGTTCGCGCCCCTCCACCCGAGGTCTAGGTCCAGTCGGTGCTTTCAAACACCAACCCGAAGCAACGAAGACCACGACCAAACCCATGCGTCGGCGAAGCCGCACCAAATGCGCACGCCCACAAAAATAGTGACGCCGCTCACCCAAGCAACAAGAAAGCCACCTGCTCCAAAAGGATGCTCTCAAGGCACAGCGCTACCCGGAAGCGTCTCCACGGGATGCGGAACCCCGAAACCAAGCCGCCGCACCGTGGGGGGTTTGGGGGGTTCGACCCCCAATACAATGACGAGATATGAAAACGCGAAACGCCCCGCGTAAGCAGGGCGTCTCGCATATCGAGTGCGCCAACAGGGACTCGAACCCCGAACCCGCTGATTAAGAGTCAGCTGCTCTGCCAGTTGAGCTATTGGCGCTGGCTGTCCGCCAGGTTTTGATCGGCTCGGTTCCTTTTCGGTTCCGCCCCGGTCTCCCTGGCGACGTGGAAAACATTAGCACGGCCCTGGGGGGTGCCGAAGAGGGGGTCGGTTTTGGGGCGGGCGAGGTTGTCGGGGGTGGGGACGCAACCCCGGGGTGGGGTGTTGCGTCTCATGGAGGGTGATCTCGCAGGGGAGATCACCCTATGTGTGCAACCTGGTCCCTTCACTCACTGTCGGGGCATTGCTGCACACTGTTCTCAGGCGTAGCGGCGCATCGGAGCGGACGGACAGTTGCCCATGAGGGAGTGGAGTAATTCGGTCGGGGTGCCCGTACGGGTGTCACGACTGCTGACTATGTTGATCTTCGGTTTGGCGGCGTTGCTCGTCGCCGGCTGCAGCGGGTCCGGTTCCACGGCGTCCGGCGAGGTGGCGTCCGCGCCGACGTTGGAGCTGGCACCGCAGAACGGGGCCAAGGACATTTCGCCGACCGGCCCGATCAGCGCGAAGGCGATCAACGGCAAGATCGTCGAGGCGGTGCTGACCAACGCGGAAGGCGACGCGATGGCCGGCTCCATCGCGCCGGACGGGGCCGGCTGGGCAACCACCGAGAAGCTCGGTTACGGCACGACCTACACGCTGTCCGTGACCGCGCAGGGGGCGAACGGGCCGGCGATCACCCAGCAGTCCACCTTCAGCACCATTTCACCCGGCAATCAGACCTTCGTGTCGATGAACCCGCTGGACGGGCAGACCGTCGGCGTCGGTCAGCCGCTGGCGTTCTACTTCAGCGCGAAGGTCCCGGCGCCGGACAAGGCGAAGGCCGAGGAAGCGATCAAGATCCGCACCGAGCCGGCGGTGGAGGGCGCTTTCTACTGGTTCAACAGCCGCGAGGTGCACTGGCGGCCGAAGGAGTACTGGAAGCCGGGCACCAAGGTGTCGATCGACATCGACGTGTACGGAAGGGACCTCGGCAACGGCGCCTGGGGCGAGGAGGACCGCAAGGCGACCATCACCATCGGCGACGCGGTCGTGCTGAAGGCCGATGGCGCCACCCACAAGATGACCATCGAGAAGAACGGCAAGCTGCTGCGGACCATGCCGGTGTCGCTGGGCAAACCGTCGTTCCCGTCCAACAACGGTGTGCACGTGGTCACCGAGCACCACGCTACGAAGATGATGGACTCCTCCACCTACGGCCTGCCTGTCGAGGCGGGCGGTTACCGCACCGAGGTCCAGTGGGCGGTCCGGATCTCCAACGGCGGTGAGTTCCTGCACGCCGCGCCGTGGTCGGTGGGCGATCAGGGGCGGCGCAACGTCAGCCACGGCTGCATCAACATGAGCATGGCCGACGCCAAGTGGGTCTTCGACCTGCTGAAGAAGGGCGATGTCGTGCAGATCACCAACTCAGGCGGGCCGAACCTGCGCGCCTGGGACGGTTTCGGAGACTGGCAGGTCCCGTGGGCCCAGTGGGTGCAGGGCAACAAGTGAGTTGAAGCCGCCGGTGGTCGTTCCGGCCGGAACGACCACCCGCGGCCACCAGGACGATGATGAAGAAAGGCCCCGTTCCAACTGGAACGGGGCCTTTCTTCATCGGGTGAGTGACGGGAATCGAACCCGCGACACCTGGGACCACAACCCAGTGCTCTACCGACTGAGCTACACCCACCGTGGCCGCTCAGACTAACCCTCTCGGGCACCCTTGCCGGAGCAACGCTCATATCGTAGCGTGCGCCGTCACCCGGTTTTCCACCGGCTCCGGTTTATCCGGAGCGCGCTGGTCAGCGGCCGGATTCCGGGTTCTGGCCGGACTCCTCGCGGGCCTTCTCAGTGCCGCCGACGCCATCGCCGTCGAGCAGTTCGGCCGCCACCGCCTGGGCCTGTTCGCTGGTCGGCCCCGGCTGCGGGACGAACGCGGTCCGCCGGTAGTAGGCGAGCTCGCGGATGGACTCCCGGATGTCGGCGAGCGCGCGGTGGGCGAGGCCCTTCTCCGGCTGCGCGTAGTAGATGCGCGGGTACCAGCGGCGGCACAGCTCCTTGATGGACGACACGTCGACCATCCGGTAGTGCAGGTGGGCGTCCAGCCGCGGCATGTCGCGGGAGATGAAGCCACGGTCGGTGGCGATCGAGTTGCCGGCCAGCGGCGCGGACCGGCCGTCGGGCACGTACTGGCGGATGTAGTCCAGCACGCGCTGTTCGGCCTCTTCGAGCGTCACCGTGGAGCGGCGTACCTCTTCGGTAAGCCCGGAGCGGTCGTGCATCTCGCGGACCACGTCGGGCATTCCGGCGAGCTTCTCCTCGTCGGCGTGGATAACGATGTCCACGCCTTCGCCGAGGATGTTGAGGTCGGCATCGGTGACCAGGGCGGCGATCTCGATCAGCGCGTCCTTGCCGAGATCGAGACCGGTCATTTCGCAGTCGATCCACACTAGACGGTCGTTCACCCGAGGCAGCCTAACTCGACACGAGGGGTGATCGTGCGGCCCTGCCGGTCAGGCGTCCAAGCGGGCGAGCAGTTCGCGAGGCACGACCTTGCCGGTGGCGTTGCGCGGCAGCTCGTCGAGGAACACCACATCGCGGGGCATGGCGAATTTCGGCAACCGGCCACGGACCCGCTCACGCAGCTGCTCGGCGTCTAGGCGGCCGTCGGCTCGGAGCACCACGAACGCCGCTAGCCGCTGCCCGAACTCGGCGTCGTCGACTCCGATGACGGCGGCCTCGGACACCTCCGGCAGGCCGGCGATGACGTCCTCGGTCTCCTTGGGGTAGACGTTCTCGCCGCCAGCGATGATCATGTCGTCTTCGCGGCCGACGACGAACAACCGCGCGGCGGCGTCGAACCGCCCGAGGTCTCCGGTCGACATCAGGCCGTCGTGGGTCTCCCGGCTGCTGCCGTTGGTGTAGCCCTCGAAGAGCATGTCGTTGCCGGCGAAGATCCGCCCGGTCGCACCGCGGCGCACCGGGGTTCCGTCATCGCCGAGGATGCGCACCGTCGTCCCGCGCGGCGGTCGGCCCGCCGTGCCCGGGGCGGCGCGCAGGTCGTGCGGTGTCGCGATGCTGACCCAGGACACCTCGGTGGAGCCGTAGAGGTTGTAGAGCACCGGCCCGAAGGCGCGCTGGAACCTGGTGGCCAGGTCGGCGGGCAGCGCAGAGCCGCTGCTCGCCACGACGCGCAACGTGCTGTGGTCGTAATCGTCGCGGACCCGTTCGGGGAGCTCGAGGATGCGCTGGAGCATCACCGGCACCATGAACATCGATGTGCACCGGTTGCGCTGCACCGCGCCGAGCGACTGCTCGGGGTCGAACCGGCGGCGCAGCACCAGCGTCGCGCCGAGCACGGAGCCGAGCTGGAACGCGGCGAGGCCCCAGGTGTGGAACAGCGGTGCGCTGACCAAGATCCGGTCCCCGTTGCGCAGCGGCACGCGGGACAGGATCGACGCCGCGGGCGCGAGCCCCGGCGGATCGGGGCGGCGGGCGCCCTTCGGGGTTCCGGTGGTGCCGGAGGTGAGCACGATCATCCGGGAGTGCCGCTTCGGCCGGGGCAAGTGCTTGGCCGAGGACGTGGCGATCAGGTGCTCCAGCGTGTCGTGCCGGGTGGTGCCTTCGGTCCACGCCAGCACGGCTTCGACGTCTTCGGGCAGGTCCGGCAGGTGGGCGCGGTATTCGGCGTCCAGGACCAGCAGGCCGACCCGCTGCTCGGCGATCACGTTGGCGAGCAGCGGGGTGCTCAGGCCCGTGTTGAGCAGAACCACGTCTATGCCGAGCTTGGCGGCGGCGACGATCGTCTCGATCGGCCCGTGGTGGTTGTGGCACAGCACGCCGATCCGGGTGCCTCGGGGAACCCGGTTGCGCAGGCCGTTGGCGAGCCGGGTGGTGCGTTGCGAGAGCTCGGCGTAGCTGAGCGCGCCACGCTCGTCGATCACGGCCGGGCGGTCGGCGTGGCGCACCGCGCCGACGGCGAAGCCCAGCGGCGGGGTGATGCCCCAGCGGCGCCAGGCGAGGACGATGCGCAGCAGCTTGTCCGGCCGAAGCGGGCTGATCACGCCCTGCTTGGTCAGGACGGACACCGTGTGCAGGCCCGACGTCCCGCGCCGGAGCAGCGCGACTGATCGTTGCCAGAACGTGCTCACGCAGTCACCTCTCGGTTGCCAGGCTACCGGGAGTGGATGATGCCGCGAGCGGACTTGCGGGGGAAGACTGCGATCGTGAGCGCGGCGGCGGACGGACCGCCAGCCACCGCGCTCACGAGGGGATTCATTCCATTGCGGCGGCCACCACGATCGCGTCGCGCAGGGCAGCGCGAAGTCTGCCGACCTCCAGCGGGGAAAGCACCGCGGTCTCGCCCGCTGGAGCGATCACCACCACGTTCCCCTGGTTGATCAACACCGACATGTCACGACGTCTGCCGGCGACATCGCGGCAGCTCACGTGCCACTGCCTGGCGGGCTCCACGTTCCCAGCCTCCCTGTTGCAGTCCGCGCGCTCTGCCTCCCGCGCGCGGTTGTTGATCGAGGGACGCAGCTGGACGCGCACCGTGACGGCGGTTCTGCGCATAAGCCACCCGAAAACTTCAGGTTTACCCCTGGTAAGGGGAACCGATACGCAGAGTGTCCGCAATTTCAATTGAAACTGCGGACACGGGCGGGGTCGGCCGGTCTTCAGACCGGGCGGACCACCAGGCCGTTCGGTTCGGCGGTGAAGGTGACCGCGGCTTCCTCGAAGTCGGCGATCGGCAGCTCATCGCGCACCAGCCGGTGCGGCGCGTCGAAGGCCTCGACCCGGATCTCGCGGGTGGTCAGCGTCCGCTCCGGGAAGTCCGCGCCGCCGACCTGGACCTGCAGCTCGCCGCCCTGCACCGTCATGGTCAGCCAACCGCCGGGCACCGTCAGCTGCTCACCGTCGGAGGTCAGGACCAGCCGGCTGGCACCGGGGTTCTCGGCGCGCACGGCGACGTGCGAGATCGCGACGTCGCGCTGGCCGGAGTCGCCGGCCAGCGCGATCACGTCCCGCTTGACCTCCTCGGCGGGGCCGTCCCCGGGCTTCGGCGCGAGCACCGGGGCGCGCAGTTCGGCGGCCACCCGGTAGGGCTGCCACGATCCGGCGCCGATCAGGTTGACCACCGCGGTGATCTCGACGTCGGCCAGCAGCCGGTCGCTGCCGGGAGCCGGAGTCACTTCGACCGCGGCGACGTCGCGCCGGTTCAGCAACTCGCGCAGCGCCTTCGCGCGCTGCCTGCTGTTGCGGTCGAATCCGCGGGTGATCGCCACCGTCCCCGAACCGGCGGCCGCCACGGCGGCTTCGGTCAGGTCCGCCAGCGGGGCCCAGATCCGGGCGGGATCCTCCGGCCGGGGCTGCCGGCGGGAACGGGCGAAACTCGGGGCATCGGTCGTGGTTTCCATCATCAACCACTTTAGTCCGCGGCGAAGGGTTGCCTGGCCTGCCGGTGGTGACCTTCACGGTGTGAATTCGATCGCTGTGCCGGGTCGGGCGCCGGGCGAGCGGCCGTGCGCCTGATCGACTGAGGGCGCCGAGGGCGTGGTCGCGCGGCGGTCCCGGTTGTTAGGTTGGTGGCAGTGACGCGGGGTGCCTGGGCTGCCGGGCTGAGAACAGACCCGTTGAACCTGACCTAGCTCGTACTAGCGGAGGGACGTCATGGTTCCCAATGTGCTGACCATCGCAGGCACCGACCCCAGCGGCGGCGCCGGTGTGCAAGCCGATCTGAAGACCTTCTCCGCGCACGGCGCCTACGGCATGTCCGTGATCACCGCGCTGGTCGCGCAGACCACCACCGGTGTTTCCGAGGTCCACGAGGTGCCGCCGGAGTTCATCACCGCGCAGCTGGTAACGCTGCTCGACGACGTGCGGGTGGACGCGGTCAAGATCGGCATGCTGGCCAACGCCGAGGTGATCCGCGCGGTGATCGGGGTCCTCGACCGCTACTCGCCGCCGCACGTCGTGCTGGACCCGGTGATGGTCGCCAAGAGCGGTGACCGGCTGCTCGCGCCGGAGGCGGTCAGCGTGCTGCGCGACGAGCTGTTGCCGCGCGTGGACCTGATCACCCCGAACCTGCCCGAGACCGCCGATCTGCTGGGCGAGCCGGAGATCACCGACCCCAACGACATGCCCGCGCAGGCCGAGCGGCTGGCCAGGCTGGGCGCGAAGCAGGTGCTGCTAAAGGGCGGTCACCTCGACGGCCGGTCCAGCGTGGACCTGCTCTACGGCGAAGGGATCGCCGAGTTCCTGTCCAGCGAGCGCGTCGTGACCACCAACGACCACGGCACCGGCTGCACGCTGTCGGCCGCGATCGCGGCGCTGCGTCCGCAGCGCGCAGACTGGCTCGACGCGGTGCGCGAGGCCAAGGAGTACCTGACGGAGGCGCTGCGCGCTTCCGACCGGCTCGACGTGGGCCACGGCCACGGCCCGGTGCACCACTTCCACCACTGGTGGTGATCGACGCTCCCCGGTGTCGTGAGCGCTTTTGGTTGCCATAGCGCCGAAAAGTGCTCACGGGGGCCCCGCACCACAGGTCGAGACAGCTACGAGAGGTTCTGATGAGCAAGCTGCCCGCTCCGCCCGCCGACGGTTTCTGCGCCGAGGCTTGGGCGCACACCGCCGATCTGCAGCAGGCGATCGTCGAGCACCCGTTCAACGCCGCGCTCACCGACGGCACCCTGGACCGCGACCGGTTCGCGTTCTACATCGTGCAGGACGCGCGCTACCTGGTCGGTTTCGCGCAGGCGCTGGCGGCCGCCGCGACGCGGGCCGACAACGCCGAGGACGCGGCGTTCTTGGCCGGTGCGTCCCAGGGCGCACTGGTCGAGGAGCGCCGGCTGCACGCCGGTTACGTCGCGGAGTTCGGCCTTACCGACGCCGAGATTGCCGGGGTCGACACGTCCCCGTCCTGCCTGGCCTACACCTCGTACCTGCGGGCGACCGCGCTGACCGAGCCGTATCCGGTGCTGCTGGCGGCGATCCTGCCGTGCTTCTGGGTGTACCAGCACGTGGGCACCGCGATCCTGGAAGCCACCGGTGGTGCCGAAGATCATCCGTACCGGGCGTGGATCCAGACCTATGCCGACGACGAGTTCGCCGAGGCGGTGCTGACCGCGCGCGACCTCACCGACCGGGTCGCCAAGGGAGCCGACGCCGAGACCCGGCAGCGGATGCTCGACGCGTTCACCCGAGCGACTGAGTACGAGTGGCTGTTCTGGAACAGCGCTTGGATCAAGGAGGAGTGGCAGACTTCGCGATTCCTGAACTAATCGCGAAACCCCTTGCAAGGTGGGCAGGAACGCACTTCGGCCCAGTGTGATCCGGTGCACGAACGGGGCCGTAACGAATCGCGAGCCGAAGCGATTCTCCCAGCGAGACGCCCGTCCGGGCGGGGACTTGGATGTGGGTTCTTCCCACCGTAGACGGAGTTTCGACGACAGTGGGCAATTCTATTCTGATTGTTCTGATGGGCATGCTGGTGCCCGTGTTAGCGGCTGCGCCGTTCTACCTCGCCGACCGCCGTCGGGAGCAGCAGGATGCCGTCGAGGGCGATGAATAGGTCAGCCCCCGTAGATCTTCTTCGCGAGTTCTTCCTTGCCCCGCTTGAGTTCCTGCAACGTATTGGCGGCGAATCCACGGCTGGTCGGCATGGCCGGGATCCGCAGGCCTTCGCTGAGCGTCCAGCCGGAGCCGCAGTCGATCAGCGACCGGTGCTTGTTGGTGTAGTAGCCGGAGTTGATCGACACCGCGACCCCGTGCGCTCCGGCCGCGGCCGCCATCAGGTGCACGTGGAACCGGCTGGACAGCCAGCGCTGCCCGGCCGCCGCGGGCAGCCCGTCGGCCATGATCTCGGAGAACGGGTAGAAGCGGGCGCCCGGTAGGTCGTGTTCCACCAGCGCGAAGACCTCGCGGTCCACGCGTGGGATGCCTTCGACGAAGCCGACTTGCTCGGGGCGCACGCCCCATTCGCCCAGCGTGTCCAACAGGAATCCGGCGAGCGCGGGCACCGAATCGTCGAGCAGGTCCGACTGCAGGCACACCATGACCTCGCGCAGGTCGTCGTCCCGGTACATCCCGGGTTCGACCCCGAAGAACATGTCGTCGCCGGTGTGCGAGGTGGCGCTGGACAGCGCCGCCGACGGCTCGTCGCGCACGTCGACGACCTCGAACTGCGCGGCGAGGTTGCGCAGCAGCGGTTCCGCTTCGTCGGCGACCGGCGACAGCCCTTGGCCGGTCATCACCGCCCGGCCGCCGGAACGGCGCGTCGCCGCGACCGCGGCCGCGAGCAGGCCGATGTGCCGCGGCCAGATGCCGTTGACGAATCCGCCGCCGACGATGTGCACCAGGTCGGCGCGGGCCGCCAGTTCGATGCCGGCCACCCATCGCGGCGCCAGCCCCGGGTTGTTGAACGCGTGCTGCACGAACGACGCGACCTCCCACGGCCCGTCCGACGGGGCCTCCCAGCACAGCCGCCATAAGGTGTCGGTGAACCGGACCCGCGGATGCAGGTGGCCGAGCAGGACGTCGCTCGGTCCCGGGTTGGGGCAGTCCACCCAGATCTCGCTGTCCGGCGCGACGCGTGCCAGGTGCTTCAACCAGGCGGCGGCGATCAGTTCGTCCCCGTAGTTCGGGTGCCCGGTGGTGGCGACGAGGTAGATGGTGGGGGGCTTCGTCAACGGTGGGGCTCCAGCCTTCGGGGTGCCGAGTCCCTTTCGAACGTAGCAACGACGAAGCCCCGACCGCCGTGCTTGGTGACGTCTCGCACCCCACCGCCACCGCTCGTACCAATTAGGGTGGCTAACTTTACCGGCAGCGGCGTGGGCAGCTGCCTGCTGGTCAACGACTCGGATGTGCTCGCCCTGCGCGCCGAGGCGGAGAACGCCGAGGTGCTCGACCGCGTGCAGGACGTGCTCGGCCGCCACCTCGAGCGCTTCGGTCAGCGCGACGAGCTCAAGGTCAACTGGTCGAACGACTGAGTATTAACAGTCGCGATGATCATGCAGAGGTTGGCGATCGGCATCAGCCGCTTCCTGCCACCAGCGCAGCTCGCGCCACCGCAGGTTCTCATGCGTCGTCATGCATGAGTCGGGGACCCTGGACCGAGAAGGCAGCTGAGGTTCCACTACACGGCTCGCACAACGACCCGGAATTCGCTATTCCTTGCTGATCTCGTCGCGGATGCGGGCCAGACGCTGGCGGGAGCGGTTGAACTTGGCCTCGAAGTGCTTCTCGAACAGGTCCGTGGGCAGCTGCGGGACCTCCGCCGGCTCCGCCGGACGCTGCCGCGGTGCGACCGGCGCCGGCCGGGATGCCTCCGGCTCGGCCTCGGGCCTGGTTTCTGCGTCGGACCCGGTTTCGGGTTCGTGTTCGGTCGCCGATGGCTGGTTGTCGGTGCTCGGCCGCCGGGGGATGACCGTCGGCGTCGCCGGCTTGACCGGGGCGGCCGGGGTGCGCAGCGCGTGCCTGCCCTTCGGGGCGGTCGCTGGTTCGGCGATGCCGCTCTCGGCGAGGCGTCGGTTCGCGCGGTTGAGCAGCGGCCAGAAGATCAGCGTGGCCAATGCGAAACCGGTGACGAACATCAGCACGAGCAGATCCACGAGTAGCTCCGATCAGTTCTGTCTGGCGGGGCCTGTCTGCGGGGCGGCGCCGTTGGTGTGCGGCCGCTCGATGGGAATGGTGTAGGTCTGCGCGTCGTCGCGCTGTTCGGGCAGCCGCACCGGCTGCTGTTCGACCTGCTTGATCCGCTCCACCTGCTCGACATGCCGGTCCCGCGTGATCTGGTCGATGTCGTCGGCGATGTCCGGAACCGGGTCGCGCAGTTCCGCGACGGACTGGTCCAGCAGGTGCTGAGCCTTGTCCATTGCGGACAGGACCGAACTGCGCAGCTCCTCCAGCCGGAGCTGCTTGGTGCGGATCTCTTCCAGGGCTTCCAACCGCTGCTGCTCGGTCTCGGCGTCCCACTGGCCGCACTGCCGCCGGGTCTGGTCGATCAGCTGGTCGGCTTCGTCCTGGGCGGCCGACATGGTCCGCTTGTACTCGTTGCGGATGTCCTGCCGCAGCCGCTGTTCCCGGGAGCGCAGGTCGCTGACCTTCTGGTCGTGCTCGCGGTGCAGCCGCGCGCGTCGCTCCTCGACGTCGGTGACCAGCTCGCCGCACTCGTTGCGCAGCTCGGTGGCGGCTCGCTGGGCCTCGTTGAGCAGCTCGCGCGCCTCGGTTTCCGCCGTGCCCCGGATGATCTCGGCCTGCCTCCTCGCCTGGTCGCGCAGGGTCTGCACCTCTTCTTCGGCGATCGAGAGCATGTTCTGCACCCGCTGGGAGGCGGCGGGCAGCCCGGTGTCGGAGGACTCGATCTGCTTGAGCCGCTGCTCGGCGGCGTCGAGGTTGCGGCGGGTGTCGTCGCAGAGCTTGCGGAGGTCGGAGTTGAGCTGCGCGGCCTCGTTGCGGTCGATGGTGACCAGGCGCAGCTGGTCCTCCAGCAGTTCCAGGTGTTCGATGACCTGGTGGCGGTTGAAGCCGCGCACCTGGATGTCGAATCCCGGCCGGAGCGGCACGATGGAGTCGGCGTCTTCCATTGGTGAACTCCTCTCCGGACGGTCTGGGCCGATTCGATAGGTCGGAGAGTAGGGGCGATGGTGCGGGTTCGCCCAGCGGAAAACAACGATCATCACCGGATCAGGTGCTGATGACCAGGCGATCAAACAGTCGCCTTGCGCTCAGCGATCGTGACACGGGTTCGTCCACTGTGCTCGTTTCGTTCGCCGGGTGACACCCGGGCCGATCGGGGCGGGTACGGCAGTGGTGTGAAGCACTGTCACGAGATCGAGTGGTTAGGTTAGGCTCCGCTCACGGACACGGACCTGATCGCCGACCTCACAGATCGGCTGCGGCCCATCGCCGAGGCGTATCCGGACGCGGAATGGCTGGTGCGGCACTGGTTGATCAGCCCGAGGCTGACCGATTCGCCGCGCTCAACGGTTCCGGACTGCGGCCGGGGCGTCGCTGAGCCCGGCGTCCACAATGGATCTTCGGTGGGCGTGTTCGGCAAGGCGGGGTCCGGGCGAGCTGCGGAAGTGGGGTTGCCGAACAAGAATTCCGCGCTGATGCTGTTTGGCCGCTCCGCGCCGGGTGAGTAGTCCCACGTCGGTCGATGCGGTCAGCAGCTGTACTCCGGATCGGATCATAAGTAAGGTAAGCCTTACTTATCTTGTTGATCGTGGGGAGAACGATGCCGGGTCGTGCTGACGAGCAGTTGCCGTTGTCCGCCGCGCGGCCGGATGTCGCGTCGCTGGCCGGAGATTCGAGCGCCACCGCGCCCACCTTCCACCGCCAGGCCGACGCCTCCGGCGCGGCCGATGCCCTGGCCCTCACCGCGACCGGAAGCCGGGCGATCTGGTCCGACGCGCTCATCGCCGCCTTGGGCGCCTACCTGCACCGGTTGACCGGGGCCACCGACGTCGTGCTCGGACTGCCGGTGATGGGCCCGCTCGGGTCGGCTGCGCCGCGGGTGCCCGGCATGGTCGTCAACGTGCTGCCGCTGCGGCTGCGGATCGCCCCGGACACCACGCGCGCGGAGCTGATCACGCAGGTCGTCAAGGCTATGCGGCAGGTGCGCAGGCAGCAGAACTACCGCAGCGAAGACCTGCGCCGCGACCCGAAGCTGCTGAGCTCGGACCGGCCGCTGTCCGGGCCGGTGATCAACATCAGGTCCCTCGACCACGAGCTCACCTTCGGCGACAGCCCGGCGACCGTGCACAAGCTCGCGGCCGGGCCGGTCGACGACCTGACCATCGAGGTGCACAACTCCGGCGGCGACCTGCGCTTCGAGTTCGACGCCAACCCCGAGCGCTACGGCGAGGCCGAGCTGACCGCGCACCGCGAGCGGTTCCTGCGGTTCCTCCAGGAGTTCTCGGACTGCGCCGGGGACACCCCGGTCGGCCGGATCGACCTGCTCTCGGCCGAAGAGCGCGACCGGATCCTGAACGAGTGGAACGCGCCGATCGCCGATGTCGGCGCGCCCCCGGCGGCGCCGCTGCCGCAACTGTTCGAGGAGCAGGCCCAGCGCACCCCGGATTCAGTCGCGGTCACCTTCGGCGAGCAGAACCTCACCTACGCCGAGCTCGACGCGCGGGCCAACCAGCTCGCGCACCACCTGATCGACCACGGCGTCGGGCCGGAGCAACTGGTCGCGCTGGCGCTGCCGAGATCCGTAGAACTGGTGGTGGCGCTGCTGGCGGTGCTGAAGGCCGGTGCCGCGTACCTGCCGCTGGACCCGGGGCATCCGGCCGAGCGGAACTATGTGATCGGGGACGCGCAGCCGGCCTTGCTGATCAGCGACGCCGAGCACGCGGCCCGGCTGCCGGACGGGATCACCCGCATCCTGCTGGACGATCCGGTCGAGGCCGAGGAGATCTCCCGGCACTCGCAACGCGATCCGAAGGCCGGCGAGCGGGGACCGCTGACCTCCGAGCACGCCGCCTACGTGATCTACACGTCTACCTCGACAGGGCAGCCCAGGGGCGTGTCGATCCCGCACCACAACGTGGTCCGGCTGTTCAGCGCGACCGAACCGTGGTTCTCCTTCGACGGCAACGACGTCTGGACGTTGTTCCACTCCCACGCGTTCGACTTCTCGGTGTGGGAGCTATGGGGCGCGCTGCTGCACGGCGGCCGGTTGGTGGTGGTGTCGCACGAGGTCAGCCGGTCGCCGCAGGAGTTCCTGCGGCTGCTCGCCCGCGAGCGCGTGACCGTGCTCAACCAGACGCCTTCGGCGTTCTACCAGCTCAGCCAGGCCGATCGGGAGGCGCCGGGCACCGAGCTGGCGCTGCGGTACGTCATCTTCGGCGGCGAAGCGCTGGAACTGTACAGGTTGGACGACTGGTACGACCGGCACCCCGAGACGCCGAAGTTGATCAACATGTACGGGATCACCGAGGCCACCGTGCACGTGTCCTATGTGGAGCTCGACCGCGAGGCGGTCGCCCGCCGCGACGGCAGCCTGATCGGCCGCGGCATTCCCGACCTGCGGGTGTACCTGCTCGACGGACTGCTGCAGCCGGTGCCGCCAGGCGTGGTCGGGGAGCTGTACGTGGCAGGCGAAGGCCTGGCCCGGGGCTACCTGGGGAAGCGCGGGCTGACCGCGCAGCGGTTCGTCGCGGACCCGCACGGCGCGCCGGGGACCCGGATGTACCGCTCCGGCGACCTGGGCCGGTGGCGGGCGGACGGCGGCATCGAGTTCGTCGGCCGCGCCGGCCAGCAGGTCAAGGTGCGCGGGTTCCGCATCGAGCTCGGCGAGATCGAGACGAACCTGGCGGCGCATCCGCAGGTGCGGCAGGCCGCCGTCGTGGTGCGCGAGGACCAGCCCGGCGACAAGCGACTGATCGGTTACCCCGTCGGTGCGGCAGAGCCGAGCGAACTGCGTGCGCACCTGGCGGACCGGCTGCCGTCCTACGGTTCGCGCGACGCTCTGGAAATCTTGCTGCCGCTGCGCACCGAGGGCAGCAAGGAACCGCTGTTCTGCGTGCACCCGGCGGCGGGGCTGGCGTGGCCGTTCTCCGGGCTGCTCAAGCACATCGACGCCGCGCGGCCGATCTACGGCATCCAGTCGCGCGGGCTCGCGGAGCCGAAGCCCGTCGCGGGGAGCCTGCCCGAGATGGCCGCCGAATACCTGGAGCACATCCGGCAGGTGCAGCCGTACGGGCCGTACTACTTCCTCGGCTGGTCCTTCGGCGGCGTCGTCGCCCACGAGATGAGCACCCAGCTGCAGGCGCAGGGCGAGGAAGTGCGGTTCCTGTGCATGCTCGACTCCTACCCGAACGACGTGTGGGACGTGTTGCCGGCCAAGGAGGAGGCGCTGAAGGCGCTGCTCTACATGGCCGGCTACGACCTCGCGGAGCTCGGGGAGGGGACGCTGACCAGGGCCGACGTGATGGAGATCCTGTCTGCCGAGGGCACCGCGCTGGCGAACCTCGAAGAGCACAGCATCACGGCGATCATCGACAACTTCGCCAACTGCGCGGTGCTGGAGAACGAGGCGGTCCACGACAAGTTCCAGGGCGACGTGCTGTTCTTCACCGCCACGGTCAACCCGGCCAAGCCCTCGCTGACCGCGCACATGTGGCAGCCGTACGTCGACGGCACGGTGCACAACCACGACATCGCCTGCGAGCACAAGGACATGACGCAATGCGGCCCGCTCGCCGAGATCGCCGCGATCGTCGACCCGGCCTTGACCGGGGCCGCCCGGTGACCGGGGCCGCCCGGTGACCGGGGTGCCAATTTCGCGAGAAATTGACCGTCACCCGGGTGAACGTCAATTTCTCGCGAAATTGCGCCCCTTCCGGGTTGGGGGACACGGTGGGTGTTGGGCGAACAATGAAGGAGCACGACGATGACGAACCCGTTCGAAGATCCGGCCGCGGAGTACTACGCGCTGATCAACGAGCAGGACCAGTACTCGCTGTGGCCCGCCGCGATCGCCGTGCCCGCCGGGTGGACCATCGCGCACGGCCCGGCCGACCGGGAGTCCTGCGTGGACCACATCGAGGTGAACTGGACCGACATGCGGCCCGCGTGCTGATGGTGGTGTTGCTCCGCGGCGTGCGCCCGCAGGCGGCCGTGTGCGTCTGCTACGTGCGGCGATGTTCATGAACGGCATGGATGCCACGATCGTCAACGTGGCGCTGCCGGCCATCGGCGCCGAGTCCGCCGTGCCGCCAAGCGCCACCTCGGCGGTCGACGTCGGCTACAAATGAGAAACTGAAACCGCGGGTCTTGTAATCGCGGGCACAGCGGGAATGATGTACGGCCGGGTGCGGTTGTAGGCACCGATGGAAACTGATGCGTCCCCGGAGCACACCGAGTCGGGCAGCGCGACTGCAGAGCAGGACGACCCGATCAAGGGCCTGGCCCGTGGCGACTCGCCCGTGGCGTTGTCGGTGCTCGACCTGTCCACCGTCGGCGTCGAGCACAGCCCTTCGGACGCCCTGCGCACCACCACCGAGCTCGCCCGCAGCGTCGAGCGGTGGGGGTTCCACCGGCTGTGGGTCGCCGAGCACCACGGCATGCCCGGCATCGCCAGCTCCGCGCCCGCCGTGGTGATCGCGCACCTCGCCGCGCACACCACCACCCTGCGCCTGGGCTCCGGCGGCGTGATGCTGCCGAACCACGCGCCGCTCGTCGTCGCCGAGCAGTTCGGCACCCTGCAGGCGCTGCACCCCGGCCGCATCGACCTCGGCGTCGGCCGCGCACCCGGCACCGACCAGGCCACCGCCCGGGCCCTGCGGCGCACCACCGGGCTGCTGTCCGCCGACGACTTCCCGCAGCAGCTCGGCGAACTGATCGCCTTCCTCGACGACGACTTCCCGGTCGACCACCCGTACGCCGCGATCCAGTCCGTGCCGCACGGCCCCATGCCGCCGGTGTGGCTGCTCGGTTCCAGCGGCTTCAGCGCGCAACTGGCCGGCGCCCTCGGCCTGCCATTCGCTTTCGCGCACCACTTCAGCGCGCAGAACACGCTGCCCGCGCTGCAGCTCTACCGGCAGTCCTTCCAGCCCTCGGAAGTGCTGGCCGAGCCGTACGCGCTGATCGGTGTGCAGGCCGTCGCGGCCGACACCGACGAGGAAGCGCTGGACATCATCCGGCCCGTCGCGCTGAGCATGCTGCGGCTGCGGCGGGGTATGCCCGGCAAGCAGCCGACCCGCCGGGAGGCCCGCGAGTACCCGTACACCGAGCTGGAGCAGAGCTTCGTAGACAGCTGGCTGGCAGACGCCGTCTACGGCGCTCCGGAGTCCGTCCGGGCCGGGCTCGACGAGCTGCGCGAACGCACCGGAGTCGACGAGCTGATGCTCACCGCGAATGTGCCGGACCGGGACAGCAAGCTGCACTCGTTCGAACTGATCGCCAAGGCGTACCGGATGATCTAGCCGCTCGCCAGTTGTTCTTGAACTGGCGAAGCCGCCTGGCCCGCGCATGCGAGGTGACCACCCGCGGGTTTTCGGGGGTAGTCTCGGGAACACAGCCCCCAGCGTGGCGTTTGGGCATGCATGAGTCGGGGATTGCCGGACCGAGGGGGCGTCTGAGGTTCCGCTACGGGACCACCTACGCAAATTGGTCACTAGAACAAGTTCTCAAGGTGTGCGCCGCCACTCTTGGCCGAGGTCCGGCGCAGGCGCTCGGACCCGTGGCGTACGGTCTATTGACACCGGTCTTTCTAGGCACGAGGCGGGATTGAGGGATTGGCGTGAAGCCTGGTGTGCTGGCCTTCTACCGGATCATGGCGTACGTCACCGCGGTGCTGTTGATCCTCCTGTGCGCCGCGATGGTGCTCAAGTACGGCCACTACGTCGGTTTGTGGTCGGAGGGTTCCTCGACCCAGCAACTCGGTGAGACGTGGACCTTCCGGATCGGCGTGGCGCACGGGTGGTTGTACATGGTGTACCTGCTCGTCGCAGTGGTCGCCACCACCCAGCTCCGCGCACCGATCGGCCGGATGCTGCTGGTGCTGCTGGCCGGCACGATCCCGTTCGGCGCGTTCGTCGCCGAGCGCAAGGTGACGCACTGGCACGAGCTGCGATTGGCGGGCAAGCCGATCACCGCGCCGCGCAGCGTCGCGAAGTCGGAGGAATCGCACGCCTAATGACAGCAGCTCCGGAATCCGCCACTTCGCAGCCCGCGCCGGCCGCCGGTCGTCGTCGCGGCGTGGTGGCCGCCTACCTGGCCTTGACCAAGCCGCGCGTCATCGAGCTGCTGCTTGTCACCACGATTCCCGCGATGTTCCTCGCGCAGCGCGGTGTCCCATCGTTGTGGCTGGTCATCGTGACGCTGGTCGGCGGTGCCATGTCCGCCGGTAGCGCCAACGCCCTCAACTGCGTCGCGGACTCCGACATCGACGCGGTGATGAACCGGACCAAGAAGCGCCCGCTGGTGCGCTACGAGGTGCCGCGCCGCAACGCGCTGGTCTTCGGCATCGTGCTCGGCGTGGTGTCGTTCGCCGTGCTGTGGCTGGGCGCGAACCTGCTGGCTGCGATCCTCGCCACGGCCGCGCTGCTGTTCTACGTCTTCGTCTACACGCTGGTGCTCAAGCGCCGGACCTCGCAGAACATCGTGTGGGGCGGCGCGGCCGGCTGCATGCCCGTGGTGGTCGGGTGGGCCGCCGTCACCGGCAAGGTGGAGTGGCCCGCGCTGGTGATGTTCGGTGTGGTGTTCCTGTGGACGCCGCCGCACTTCTGGTCGCTGGCCATGAAGTACAAGGACGACTACGCGCGTGCCGGGGTGCCGATGCTGCCGGTGGTCGCCACCGCGCGGCAGGTGTCGGCGCGGATCCTGGCCTACAGCTGGGCCACCGTGGGCTGCACGTTGCTGCTGGTGCCGGTGACGAGCTGGGTGTACGTGGCGTTCGCGGTGCTCGGCGGGGCGGCGTTCCTGATCGTCGCGCAGCGGCTGCACGCGGCGGTGCGCAACGGCCAGGCCTTCAACCCGATGAAGCTCTTCCACCTGTCGAACTCGTACCTGGCGCTGCTGTTCGTGGCCATCGCGGTGGACGCCGCCGTCGGTCTGCCCGTGCTGGGCTGAAACGGCACCCATCGCCGTCGACTATAGGCGGAGGTGGAGTCGGAGGGCGCTCTCGAGCTTGGCGAGGGTGTTCTGCGGCAAGGTTCCGATGCGGTTGCCGATGCGGTTGACCGCGACCGCCCGGACCTGCTCGGCCTGGGCTTTCGAGTCGTTGGGCAGGCCGCATTCGGCGGCCCGCAGGAGCACCTGGAACGGGTGCACGCGGTCGATGTTGGAGGTCACCGGCACGACGGTGATCACTCCTCGCCCGGCCCGCTGGGCGCCGCGGTTCGCGGCGTCGTTGCTGATGACGACCGCGGGGCGGGTCTTGTTGGCTTCCGAGCCGCGGATGGGTTCGAAGTCGACCCAGTAGAGGTCACCGCGGCGCATCGGCGATTCCGTCGGCGGCAGTCGCGTCCCACAGTTGCGCGTCGGCGCTGCCGTCCCACTCCTCCCAGGCGCTGGCGTAGGCGTCTTCCAGGCCGGCGTTGCGCAGCAGGTTGATCGCCTGATGGATTACTGCCGACCGCGATGGCGCGCCGATCTGCTGGGCGTACTCGTCGACGAAGGTGACGTCTTCGTCGGTCAGGCTCACACTCACCTTCATACCGCGATGCTACCCGCGCTACCACCCGCGGTCATACCGCTGTTTTGCCTGGTAGATGCCCGTGAGCGTTTTGCGGCGCCATGGCACCCGAAACCACTCACGGGACCTGACCAGCGGAAACGTTCAGCGCATGATCGGGAAGATGCCTGGTGCGCCGCGCCCGGTGGCCGCGTCGACGAAGGCGACCGGATCCGCGGTGTCGGTGAGCAGGTGCACCGTCTCGCGCAGCGGTTCGCCCACCATCGGCCCGGGCACCGGGAGGTCCAGCGCGGTGGCCATGTCGAAGTAGTGCACCACCGCCTCCATCACGAAGATCCGCAGCGCCTCGCCCGCCGGCACCACGGCAACGCCGCCGTAGTCGACGCGGCGGTTCAGATCGGCGCCCCGCAACGCGGCGACGACCTTCGGGGCCACCTCGGTGAACTGGGCGACCAGCTCGCCGGTCGAGGTCGCTGCGGCCTGCTCGGTCGCCTGGTCGCGGAGGAGGTCGGCCGTCTGCTCGGCGACGCCGCCGGACTGCTGCATGAACGCGAGCAGTTCGGCGGCGTTGTTATGAGTCACCTGTCCCTCGGCTTCCGGCGCGTCCAAGGCCGCGCCGGTCGCGGCCGGGAATCCGCTGTGGTGGGCGTAGACGTCCTTGATCGTCCAGCCAGGCAGCCGGGTCGGCCGCTGCCACCGGGTCTCGTCGAGGCTGCTGCCCAGCTCGGCCCACGCCCGCCACGCTTGATCCAGGGCGTCGATGATCATGCTTCTCCGATCAGTTCGAAGGTCACGCACGCCCGGCCGCCGAAGCGGTCGGCGTGCTCGTGGACGGCTGCTTCGAGGAAACCACGGGCGTGCTCCTCGGCGGGTTCGTCGCTCAACGCCTCCAGGTAGGTCCGGTGCGCCGCCAGCGAGGCCACCGCCCGGTCCAGGGTGCCGGTGATGTCCTCGGCGTGCGTCGGGTGCGGCGAGGCGGCGATACCGATCCAGCGCACGCCTCGCCACGGCTCGTAGCCCTGCTCGACCAGTTCCGGGAAGATCCAGCGGTTCCCCGCATCGGCCACCGCGTCCAGCACCGCCCGGCCGACCGCGCGGTGGTCGGCGCTGTTCCAGTTGCCCGGCCCCCAGTCGTCGTGGTGGTTGAGCGTGATCACCAGTTCCGGCCGGTGCTTGCGGATGGCGCGAGCCAGGTCCTGCCGCAGCGGCAGGCCGTGCTCGATCACGCCGTCGCGGTGATCGAGGAACTCCACCGACCGCACGCCGACCTCGGCCGCGCTGGCGATTTGCTCGGCTTCGCGCAGCGGCGCGGCGTCCTCCGGTGTGACCCCGTCGATGCCCGCCTCGCCGCGAGTCACCAGCAGGTAGGCGACCTCCCGGCCGCTCGCGGTCCAGGCCGCCACCGCGCCTGAGCAGCCGTACTCGAGGTCGTCGGGGTGGGCGACGATGGCCAGCGCGCGGTGCCAGTCCTGCGGCATGGGCTTGAGGTCGTCGGCCATCGAGTCATCCTCCCAAAGTCCCGTTGCTAATAGTTCATTCTGGGGTTGCGCGGAACAACTTGCCACGCAATTTCCCGTCCTCCGCAGGAATCATCGCTTTGGTGGAGTCCCTTTTCCGTCCCGCGGCCAACCGCAACCGCTATATCCGAACGCATACGCAGGTGAGCAAGCGCCGGAGGCGCTTGCTCACCTGCGCAGCTCGCGCCGCGGGTTCTCGGACGTCGTCCGGGGTTCTGCTACCCGCACGGCCTCGCGAACCAGCTCCTCCCTCAACAACTTTCTTCTATTCCGGGAAATTCGCGTTGTGGCACATCTACGCTAGGCAACTGCGTCGGGTTGGTCGGGGCCAATACGTTCGGGGGGAAGGTGATCCGGTTCGCGAGGAGGTCAGCTCAGCAGATGAAACTGCCTCGGACGTCAAGACCCGTTGTCGGTCTGCTCATCGCATTTCTCGTCGCGTTGGGCATCCCGGCCGCAGCCGCGGCGGCGGCCCCGGAGAACGTCCCGGTCGTCACCTACGACGCCCGCCAGGCGGCCGAATTCCGCGACGCGGTGGATGCCGGTGCGAACGTCTGGAAAGAAAACGTGCGGAATCTCCGGCTGGAGCCCGCCACCGGCGGCGCGGCCGACGCCGTGGTGCTCGCCGACGACGGCTGGCCGCGCGCCGAGGTGATCGGGCTCGGGCAGGGCCGGGTCTGGATGGGTCGCCAGGCGGTGAACGAGGGCCACGGCGCCATCCGCATCGCGGCGCACTAGCTCGGCCACATCCTCGGCCTGCCGGACAACCGCACCGGGGAGTGCGAGGACCTGATGTCGGGCGTGAGCGCCGGGCCGGACTGCGACAACGCGAAGCCGAACCCGGACGAGATCGCCGAGGTGGAGCGCAACTTCGCCGGCGGCGTGCGGATCGCCCCGCAGGTGTTCCGCGAGGACGTGCTCGCCGCGCGGTGAGCACGCGGGCGGCGGCGGTCTTCGCCCCGATGCGCCGCCACCCGGTAGAACTTGCTGTTTCCGCTGTTCAGGGCCCGTGAGTGCTTTTGGGTGCGATAACCCAATGCCGCTTAGCTTGAGTTGATCTTGTTGTTGGTGGCGGGGATGATCTCGGGTGTGGTGGATGATGGCGTGGTGGCTGGGGCCCGGTTGACGGATCTGGTTTCGCTGGGGGTGCTGGCCTCGTCGGTTCCTCGGGATGTGGTCGATGAAGTGATCGTCGCGGCGGGGCGGCAGGCCAAGCGCTCGGATGGGAAGCTTCCGCCGCACGTCATGGTGTATTTCGTGATGGCGATGGCGTTGTTCGCCACGGAGGATTATGAGGAAGTCGCGGCCCGGCTGACCGATACGCTGGCGGCGTGGGGCTGCTGGGATCAGCAGTGGAGTCTGCCTACTTCGGGTGGGATCACCCAGGCTCGTCAGCGGTTGGGGGCCGAGCCGCTTGCGGAGTTGTTCGCCCGGGTCGCGGTCCCGGTGGCCGGGGAGCTGACCCGGGGTGCGTTTCTCGGGCCGTGGCGGTTGATGGCCATCGACGGGTTCGAGTGGGATGCACCGGACACCAAGGCCAACGGCGCGGAGTTCGGATACGGCGGCTCGGGGGAGAGCCGGTCGGCGTTTCCGAAGGTCCGTGTGGTGTCGGTCAGCGAGTGCGGCTCGCATGCGATGGTGGACGCTGAAATCGGTGGGGTCACCGGCAAGGGCAGCGGGGAACAGACCCTGGCGAGACGGTTGTACCGGCGCCTGCAGCCTGGCTGGTTGCTGATCGCCGACCGCAACTTCTACACCTGGCAGGACTGGTGCACCGCGGCTGACACGGGTGCGGAGCTATTGTGGCGCGTCAAGTCCAACACGAGGCTGCCGGTGCTGGGATCGCTGTATGACGGCTCCTACCGCTCGGTGCTGATCGAGGCGAAAATCCGGGGCAGGGCACGGCAAGCGCTCATCGACGCCGCCGCCCGCGGCGAGGATCTCCCTCCTGATCAGGCCAGGATTGTGCGGGTCGTGGAATACACGGTGCCCGACCGCGACGGCAACGGCAAGGGCGAACTGATCCGGCTGATCACCACTATCACCGACCCCACCGCAGCGCCGGCGGCGGCGTTGGCCGAGAGCTACCACCACCGCTGGGAACACGAAACCGCCAACGGACAGATCAAAACCGTCCTGCGCGGACCGGGAAGAGTGCTGCGGTCGAAAAGCCCCGACATGGTCCGCCAGGAGCTCTACGGCTACCTGCTCACCCACTACGCGATCAGCGCGCTGATCTGCCGGGCGGCCACCGAAGCCGACATCGACCCCGACCGGGTCAAATTCACCCGCACCGTCCGCATCGTCCGCCGCCGGATCGCCGATCCGGCGGCTTTTTCCCCCTGAACACCAGAAACGATCTCTGGCCGCTATCACCTCCGACATCACCGCCGCCCGCAACCTCAATCCCCGCCGCCGCCACCGCAGCTACCCCCGCGTGATCAAACGCGGCCGCCACAACGCCTACCGAGTCAAAAAACCCACCGACACCGGAACCCGCCACGACAGCCCGCCCAGCATCCAACTCACCCACACAGCAGCATGATCAAAATAGGCTAAGCGGCATTGTGCGATAACCCCCAAAAGCACTCACGGGCCCTGCCTCACCGGTTCGGAGTAAACGGTGCCGGGAACCGCTTTCGCTGCGCCGCCGTCAAACTCCGTGAACCCCGCTTGAACGGGGTTTGGCGGTACTAGGCTTGGTGATCATCAACGGGTCACTCCGCGACAGCGGAGAGCAGCGAGGCGGGCGAGGTCATGCGCGACGAGCCAGGGCACGACGAGCGGCAGCCGGAAACCGGCGAGCCGGTTGGCGCCGCGCGGGAACCGGCGGTGCCGGCGGGCGAACCGGCGGGCGAATCGGCGGGCGAATCGACAGGGAAACCGGCTGGATCGGCCCGATCGGAGAATGACCCGGTTGAGCCTGCGAAAGGGTCGGCCGAGGCGGCGAGAAAACTGGTCGGGCCGCCGGAAAACCCAGCTGAGCTCGGGGACGACCACGCTGATTCGGCGGTCGAACAGGAATCCGGCGAGCAGCCTGAGGAATCCGGCGAGCAGCCCCAGGAATCCGGCGAGCAGCCTGAGGAATCCGGCGAGCCGTTACCCGACGCACCGCCGGACCCGGTCGCGCAGCTGGCCGAGGCGGTCGCGGCGCTCACCGAACAGGTCCGCGAACACCACGAGCGCGCCGCCGCCCGCGAAGGCGTCATCGACAAGCTGCACGCCGAGGTGGAGCGGCTGCGCGCCGGGGAGCAGAACCTTGTGCTGCGCCCGATCACCAAGGATCTGCAGAACCTCCGCAAGGACCTGCTGCACCAAGCCCGCCTGCTGCCCGCCGAAATCGGCCGCCAGCAGGTTGTTGACCTGCTCGAATCCTTCGCGCTGAGCGCGGAGCAGGCGTTGGAGCGCTGCGGCAGCGCCCCGATCCGACCGGAGATCGGCGCCGAGTTCGCGCCGCGCGAGCACCGCGCCATCAAGGTCCTCCCGGCCGACGACCCCGCCCAGCACGAGCGGATCGCCGTCGTCGTCTCCGACGGATACCTGGACACCACTACCGATCGCGTGACCGTCCCCGCGCGGGTGCACGTGTACCGCTGGAGCGCCGAAACCGTGGCCACCGAGAACGACCCGCGAGCAGAGGGGATGAGCGCAGATGTCTGACGGCGACCTGAGGGTGTTCGGCATCGACCTGGGCACCACCTATTCGGCCATCTCGTACGTCGACGAGACCGGCCGACCTGCGGTTTGCCGCAACACTGACAGCAACGAGACCACGCCCTCGGTGGTGTTCTTCGAGAACGAGTCCAACGTGGTCGTCGGGTCGGTGGCGAAGAACTCCGCGATCATCGACCCGGACCGGGTGGTGTCGCTGATCAAGCGGCAGATGGGCAGCGACGCCGAGTTCCAGTTCGACGGCACCACCTACACCCCGGAGTCGATCTCGGCGCTGATCCTCAAGCAGCTCGCCCAGGACGCCGCCGCGCACACAGGTGGCGAGGCGACTCGCGCCGTGATCACCGTGCCCGCCTACTTCGGCATGCTGGAGCGCAGCGCGACCAAGAACGCCGGTCAGATCGCCGGGCTGGACGTGATCGGCATCGTGCCGGAGCCGGTGGCGGCGGCGCTGCACTACGAGGCGACCACCGACGCCGAGGACAAGACGATCCTGGTCTACGACCTCGGCGGCGGCACCTTCGACACCACGGTGATCCGGGTGTCCTCCGACGAGATCGTGGTGATCTGTACCGACGGCGACGACAACCTCGGCGGCGCGGACTGGGACACGCGGCTGCGCAACCACCTGCTGGCGAAGTTCCTGGAGCAGGCGCCGGAAGGCACCGAGGCCGACGACGACGAAGAGTTCATGCAGTCGCTGGCCACCACCGCCGAGGAGACCAAGAAGCAGCTGTCCAAGGCGGAATCCCGCGCGGTGGCGCTGCGCGGCGCCGGGGTCAGCGCCCGCGTCGAGGTGACCCGCGCCCAGTTCGAGACCGAAACCCAGGACCTGCTGGACAAGACCGTCGACATCGTCAAGCGCACGCTGGCGACCCTGCAGAACAAGCAGCCCGGCGCGCAGATCGACGACGTGCTGCTGGTCGGCGGGTCCACCAAGATGCCCGCGGTCGCCGAGCGGCTGCGCGCGGACTTCGGCTGGGACCCGAAGCTGCACGACCCGGACCTGGCGGTGGCCAAGGGCGCCGCGCTGTACGCGCTGGGCCGCGTGGTGCACCGCGAGATGACCGAGGCCGCCGAGCAGGGCACCACCGGTGTCGCGGAAGCGGTGCAGAACGTGGCGCAGCAGACCGGGATCTCGGTCAAGGCGCTGGAGAACCTCGCCGCCAAACAGACCCGCAACGTGCTGCCCAAGGCCTTCGGCGTGAAGCTGGTCGACACCAGCGACCGGGACTGGCAGCAGAAGCCGACGAAGCACTTCGTCAAGCACCTCGTGCACGCCAACGACTCGCTGCCCACCGACGAGCGCGTGCTGGAGGCGGTCACCGTCGAAGACGGCCAGACCAGCGTGATGATCGAGCTGTTCGAGCAATCCGGGGTGGTCGCCGGGCCGGACCTGGACGAGAACAAGCCGATCAACGAGGGCAAGGGGCTCATCGACGGGTTGCCGCAGCTGCCCGCCGGATCGCCGGTGAACATCCGCATGACGGTCGACGACGAGGGCCTGCTGGAGCTGACCGCCGCCGAACCGTCCACCGGCAAGTCGCTGGACATCAAGGTCCGGGTGAGCGTGCGCAGCGACGAGGAGGTCGCCGAGGCCAAGAAGGTGGTCGCCGGGATCACGGTCTCCGGCTGAGAATCCGCCGCGAGGTTGTCCGGGGTGCGGGGTGTCCCCGCAGGACACAGTCGAGAACCTGCGGCGGCGGCTGCGCCGTGTCCGAGATGAAGATCGAACAAAGGTCAAAGGCAGGATCCGATGCAACCCTTCGATCCCAAGGCCTATGAGCGCGAAGTGGTGCGGCCGCTGCGGGGACGCAGCGGCCGATTACCCGACGACCTGCTGACCAGGTACGCGGTCGAGCCGGGCTGCTCCGACGCTGAGCTGGCGCAGCGGCTCACCCAGGTCCGTTCGCACTGGAACAAGAGCGCCCAGTCCACCGCGAAGTCCAGCTTCACCACCAGCGTCTACAAGGCGTTCCTGCGTGAGGACGAGGAGCTGCGGCGCGCGCACGGCGATGCGATGTCCGGCATGTCCTGGTGGCGCAACCGGAACATCGACAGGGCCGGCGCCAGCAAGGAACAGATCGACGAACTCGTCGGGATGCTGAAGGCGAGCTTCGGCGAACTCGGCCTGATCACGCCCGGGCAGCTGGCGGCGATGCGCGAGACGTTCGGCCAGCTGGCGCCCGCCGAGGTCGACCAGGCCCTGGACAAGGCCGGCGTGCAGACCGCGACACCGCGGGAACTGCCGAAGATCAGCGGCCTGTCCGAGACCCTGTTCCGGCGGCTGAAAGCCCTGCTGGGCGACGCTGAAGTCACCGGAATTCCCGAACTCCTGCACGGCAAGCTCAAGAACTACCGGCTCCTGGTGGACTTCGACAGCACTCCGTCCTTCCCGACCGGACTCACCGCGAAAGCCATCCAGCAGGCCATCGACCGGGAGAACCGGCGCTCCGGAAACCAGGCCGCCCGCGAGGCGCTCGGCATCCTCAACACGGTGGTCGGCAAGGACGGCGCGGACCTCCGGCTGCTGGCGCTCTACCACCTCCTCGACGACGTGCGCCGGCTCCGCGAGAACGGCGCACCCGCCAGCGCGTTGCTGAAGGTGCTCGGCCGAAGCGGGCTGGACGCGGGCGAGGTCCGGCAGGTCGTGGTGAGCGTCCTCAGCGAAACCGGCACCACCGCGCCACCGGTCACCGGCCTGCAGAAGGTCACCGATCTGCTGGCCGACGGCCAGCTCATCGCCGCCCAGCAGACCCTGGCAGCGATCACCGACACCGACGAGGCGACCGCCGCGAAAGCGGCCGTCGACCGGCACGCGGAGCAAGTACGGCAGCTGCGCGAAGCCGCGCACCGTGCGCTGCGCGGCGGAGCCGAAGGCGAAGCCAGGCGGCAGCTCGGCGAAGCCGCGCGACTCGCCGCCGACGACGACGCGATAGCGGCGGAGCTGCGGCGGATCCCGCTGAGCCCGGTCGACGCCGTGACTGCGCAGCCGGAAGGCGTCGGGGTGCGGGTGTCGTGGCGGGCAAAGCCCGACCACGACGACGGCACCCGGTACCGGGTGGTGCGCCGAGCCGGGCGGATGCCCGGCGACGCCGACGACGGCGACGTAGTCGCCGAAGGCGGGGCGACGGCGGTGGTGGACGCGGCCGTGGCGGCCGGCGGGCGCGTCGGGTACGCGGTTTTCGCCGCCGGGGACGGTGGCGTCTGGTCCCGGCCGGTCGGGGCGACCATCGACGTGCTGCCGCCCGTGCACAAGGTGCGGTTGGCCGTTCGCGGCGGGGCGGTCGAGGGGAGTTGGGTCGTTCACCGGGACGCCGTCGGCGTGGACGTGCGCCGGCGTCGCGACGGGGAATCCGCGGACGTTCCGGTGCCGACCAGCGGTGGCACGGCCTTTCGCGATTCCACAGTGGACACCGATGGTGACTGCACCTACCTGCTGACCGCTCGGTACCGCCGACCGGACGGCACCGAGGTCTCGGCCGAGGCCGTGCCGGTGCGGCACACCGCGCGGGTCGCGGCGACGCTGCCGCCGGTCACCTCGTTGGACGCGCGGCGCTTCGGCGGCGAGCTGGTGCTGTCGTGGGTGTGGCCGGAAGACGTTCGGATGGCCGAAGTGACCTGGACGAACGCGTTGGCCGGCACCGGAGGCGGGCAGCTGCGGTTGACCCGGCAGCAGTACCAGGCCGACGGCGGTTGCCGCATCGGCGCCGGGCCCGGCACCGTGCGCGCGCAGGTGTCGGCGATCGCGACCGCCGACAACGGCGAAAGCCGGTCGCTGCCCGCCGCGCTGGAGGTGCCCGGGGCGCCGCCGCAGGTCAGCTACCGGGTGGAACGGCAGAACCGGTTGTTCGGCACGAGCACCGCGCGAATCGTGCTGACCGCCGACCAGCCGGTGCCGGACTGCACGGTGCTGGTGGTCGTCGCGCCCGGCCGCGTCATGCCGCTCAAACCCGACGACGGCCACGTCCTGCACCGCGGTGTCCACGATCTCCGCGAACCGCTGGAGCTGACCGTCGAACTGCCGCGCCGGAAACCGTTCTGGCTGCGGTGCTTCGTGCACGCCGCCGGTATCGAGCTGATCGATCCGCCGATCTCCCAGCTGAAGGTGTCCTGATGCACATCCTCGATGCGGCACAACCGACCCCGAAGCCCGTCGCCGTCTCGACGTGGAGAGGTCCGCAATTTCAATGGAAATTGCGGAAGTTCTCCACAACCTCCGGCGTGTCGACGGACCGACACTCCGGAGGTCCGCGATTTCAATGGAAATCGGACCTCCGATTTCCATTGAAATTGCGGTGGAACGGGGTGGTCGGTCGGTTTGCCGCGTGGAACGAGTCCGGGGAAGGCTCCTGATGGCCAAACTCGCATGTCCCTACTGCTACCACCGGTTTCCCGCGAGCAACCTGTGGTTCCAGTGCACCGGTCGGCCCGCACCCGGCAAGGAGAAGTGCCGGAAGGTCGTCGACCCCGAACGGCAGCGGCTCACCGGCTACGCCCCCGCTTCCTGGCCGGCCTTCGCCGCGGCGAAGGCCCTGCTCGGGCGCACGCCGCGCCGGGCGCCGTGCCCGGACTGCGGCACGGTCAGCGGCATCCGAGCCTGCCCGGTGTGCCACACGCCGCTGCCCGCCAACTTCGCCGACAGCCGCAGCCCGCTGATCGGGGTGGTGGGCGGCAAGAACGCCGGCAAGACCGTCTACACCACGGTGCTGGTGCACGAACTGCGGCACAACATCCGGCGCCGCTTCGACGCCGACATCTCCTTCGCCGGGGAGCAGGCCGGGGTCGGCACCGCCCAGTGGCTGGAACGCTACGAACAGGCGCTGTTCGGCGACCGGGCGCTGTTCGAGTCCACCGCCAGCTCCGCCGACGGCATCCGCATCCCGCTGGTCATGCAGTGGCGGCAGCCGCGCGTGCAGTTCGGCCGCCAGGTGCACAACACCACGACGCTGTCGTTCTACGACGCCGCCGGCGAGGACATGACGACCCAGGAGTTCGTCAACAGCCAGGCCTACCTGACCGCGGCGGACGGGCTGATCGTGCTCCTCGACCCGTTCCAGCTGCCCGGTGCGCAGGACCGCATCGCGGTGCCGGACGTCGGCCGCCGCGACGCCGAGCCGCCGATCAACGTGCTCAACCGGGTCACCGAGATGCTGCGCTCCAGCGTCGGGCTCAGCGACCGCAAGAAGATCGCCACCCCGATCGCCGTGGTGTTCTCCAAGATCGACGCGTTCTTCGGGATGCTCGGCGACAACCACCCGCTGCTGCGCCCGCCAGCCACCGGGCCCGAATACGACGAGGCGGGCGGTCAGGACGCCGACGAGCACCTGCGGGCGCTGCTGGCCGAGCTCGGCGCCGACGACCTCGACGGGCATCTGCGGGCGCATTACCAGGCATTCCGCTATTTCGCGGTTTCCTCGCTGGGTGCGGAGCCGGACTATGACCGCAAGCAGATCGACCCGGCCGGGGTGCGGCCGTTCCGCGTGGACGAACCACTGCTGTGGCTGCTCAGCCACTTCGGGATCATCGAACGGAGCCGACGATGAGCGGGCGCGAGTTCCAGTCGCTGTACTACACCGACTGCCGACCGGGCCAGGGACTGCGCGGCGGCGCGGGATTCCAGTTCCAGGCCGTCACCCCGGGCACCACCGACGAGATGATGACCGCGGTGCAGCGCTCGGCGCTCTACGAGGCCCCGGTCGGCTGGATGCGCGAGAAACGCGAGGTCTCCGAATACCCGCCTTCGCTGGTCCACGTGCACGGCGCCGTTTACGCGACCGCCCGCGGGATCTACCTGGGCGCGGAGACCGGCGGCGTGCGGGAGGGCAACCAGTTCACCCATGCGCTGGCCACCGCCGACCCGCAGTTGTACGGGCCGATCCGGCCCGCGCAGCTGTGGGGCGCGCGGTGGTGGGTCGAGGAACCTGCGGAGACAACCGAGTGCGAGGCGGTGCCCGCCGAACCCGAGGCCGGCCCGCTCGGCGTAGAGGCGCTGCGGGACTGGGTGCTGGGCCGGCAGGACGGCGAATCCTGGTTGCTCGCCGTGCATTCCGCGATGGACCGGGTGCACGACGAGGGCGCGCCCCGGCTGGTATTCGTCAGCGAGGACGCGGAGACCGCGGTGCGCTGGATCGCGGCCGGAACGCTCCTGCTGCCGCAGGAACGGGCGCTGCGGGTGGGCTTCCGGGTATTCGCGACCAATCCGCAGTACAGCGGCCACGAGGTGCTGGCGGTGCACCCGGACTGGGCCGGATCGCTGGCCGACCCGGACCGCAACTCCGACTACGCGGTGTTCAACCTGGTCAGCGGCGAGCACCGGAAGGCCGAGCCGACCGCCGCCGCCCGGCATTGGGTGCCGCGCTTCCTCGGCGCCGACCCCTACGACGTGGTCGACGCCATCGAGCTGTCGCACCAGTTCGCACGAGGCCGGGGCGGGAAGCCGCCGATCGTGGCGGATCGGCTGGCCGCCGGGGTGCTGATGCTCGACGAGACCGTTTCCGGGCAGGATTCCGCGCTGGCGCTGGCCGAGTGGCTGGTCGCCCTGCCGTCGGTGTCCGCGACGGACGTCGTAGAGCCGGTGCTGGATGCCGTGCTGGCCGCCTCACCCGGTCTGCCGGTACTGGCGAAAATGGCGGAGACCAACACGGCCCAGGCCGGTCGGGTGCGGACCGCGTTGCTGCGCGCGGAGATAGACGAGATCGTGCGCGGCACCCCGGCCGACGCCCGGCCGCCACTCGCGCCGTGGCCGTGGAGCCCGGACGAGGCGGAGGAGACCTGCGCCCTGGTCGAGGCAGCCGTCGGCGCTGTCGCCCCGGAACGGATGGACCTGCTGCTGCGGACCGCGACCAGGTTCGACGTGCGGCCCCGGGTCGGGAGGTTCGGCGAGGCCGCCGGGCGGTTCGTCGAGTGGTGGGCCGAGCACCCGCACGCCGGTTTCGACCCGGCGCGCTGGACGTGCGGCCCGGAGATGACCGACTTGCTACGCGACGCGCTGACCCGCCGCCTGACCGGCCCGGACTCGGCCGCGGTCGTCGAGGCGATCAATGACCGCTGGTGGCGGCTGCTCGCCCCGACCCTCAGCGACCCCTTCATTCCGCTGGATGCGGCGATCGGCGCAGCGGCGGTGGCCGCGGGCGGTCCGGCCCGCCAGGAGACTATCGAGCGCTTCCGCGAGCAGCTGCGCGCACCGGACCGGCCGGGTACCGGCGAAGCGGTGTGGGAGGCGTTGTTCCGGAACTCGGCGCCCACCATGGCCGAGGTGAAGGACTTTCTCACCGTTCTTCCTTCTACGGCTGTTTCGGATTCCTTGGCGCAGAAGGCATTCGCGGCACTCGATAAGTCCAAAGTGTCCGGTCGCTACCTGGACGTCCTGCGGATGCTGGGGCACCACATCGGCGACCGGGAGAACCTGCGCAAGCTGTGGGAGGAGGACAGCCGGCTGCGGTCCTGGCTGAGCACCGTCACCCGCAAGGGTGCCGCAACCGATGCCGCGGCACTGAAAGACGTCTCCGAAGAGGTCTTCACCGCCCGCGCGGAACAGATCATCGCGGCGCTGATCGGCGCCTCGCCGCAAGCCACGCTGGACGCCACCGAGCAGGGCGGCGAACAGCTGCAGACGATACTGGTCCACGCGCTGCCCGCGGTGTGGAACGACGAGCAGGCCGAGCCGTCGCGGCGGGACCAGGCGGTCGTGCTGGCGTTCCTGACCGCCTGGCACGACACCACCTCCGAAGAGGTGCGGAAAGCTTTCGACAAGGCCCTGGAACGCTGGGCCGGCAAACACAAGCAGTCCGACTACCGGCGGATCAGCAAGCTACTGCGCGGCGTGGCGGCCGAGGACGCCGCCGCCTGGCACGAGTGGTTGCAGGAGTACTCGCAGCAGAAGCCCAAACCGACCCGCACCCGTGAGCTCGCTCGGCGGCTGTTCCACAGACGGGAGAAGTGATGCCGTACATCATCGGCGGCATCCTGCTGCTGTGCTTGGGGCTCTGGATCGCCTCGGTTGTGATCACCATCGTCGCCTGGCTGTTCCCGGTGTTCATGCTGATCGGCAGCTCCTGGGCGTTCGTCGCGACCTGCCAGGTGCTGCTGGGGCGCGGTTCCCGGGTTCCGGTGCTGGTCACGCCCAACGACGTGGTCAACGGCACCGCCGGGCTGCACGAGCCGAAGGGGCCGTTTCCGCGCGACTGGGCCTGGCCGAGCTACCTCGCCGCCCAGTGGCGCCGCGACCTGATCGCCGCCTGGCACAACGGTTCCGGCTTCATCGTGCGCGGCTGGCGGTGGGGCTTCAACTACGGCAACGGCAGCAAGCTCAAGTGGGTGAGCATCGGCCTGACCATCCTGGTCTGGTCCGGTGTCACGCTGGGTGCGGTGCTGGGCGCGGTCGAGGTGGTGGTCATCTGCGCGATCGCGCTGGGCCTCGGTTGGCTCGGGTGGGCCGCGGTGGTCGGCGCCCTGCGCGGCTACGACCACGTCGTGCGGCGGATGCGGAAGGCCAGCGGGAGTTGCCCGGTGTGCTACCACGTGATGGCAGTCCCCGCCTACCGGTGCAGCGCGTGCCAGGTGGTGCACCACGACATCCGGCCCGGCGTGCTGGGCGCGGCGTCGCGCACCTGCGGGTGCGGCGCGAAGCTCCCGACGACAGTGCTGCGGGCGTCCCGGCAGCTGGAGGCGCTTTGCCAGCGGTGCGACCGGCCGCTGCGCGGCGGCTCGGGCGCGGTCACCGACATCCGGGTGCCGGTCTTCGGCCCGGTGTCGGCGGGCAAGACCCGGCTCGTGCACGCGGGTCTGGTCACGCTCCGGGACGTGGCCGCCGCCGAAGGCGTGGTGCTGGACTTCGTCGACGACACCAGCAGGCAGGCCTTCCAGCACGGCGAGCAGCTGATCGCCAGCGGCGGCGACACCGCGAAGACCCCGGCCGGGCAGCTGCCCCCGGCGATCACGGTCCGGTTCACCCGCGGCGGTTCGGGGAAGTCCCGGGGCCAGGCGCTGGTGCACCTCTTCGACGCGGCCGGCGAGTTCTACCTCGACCGGGACGACAACAGCGAGCTGGAATTCCTGGACCACGCCGGGGGACTGGTTTTCGTGGTCGACCCGTTCGCCATCGGCTGGGTGCGCGACCAGCTCGGCGGCGCGCTGGAATCCCGCCTCGTCGAGGCGCACCCGGCCAACGGCGACCCCGAGCAGGTCTACCACGTGACGGCCCGGCGGCTGCGCGACTACGGGGTCGAGACCGAACGGCGTGCCCTGGCGATCGCCGTGGTCAAGGCGGACCTGCTGACCGACCTGCCGTGGGCCGCCGACCTGTGCGCCGGTGCGGTGCGAGGTTGGCTGAACACCGCGGGCCTGGACAACCTCGTGCTGGCCGCGGAGCGGGACTTCGCCGAGGTCCGCTACTTCGTGGTCTCGTCGGTCACCGGGACCAAGCCCGGCCACCGGCTCACCCCGGCCGCGCCGTTCCGCTGGCTGCTGGGGCGCGGCGGTTTCGCCCTCGGTCGCGACGAGAAACCGACCACGGAGGCGGTATGAGCATTCGTCCCCCGGCGAACTACCGGGTGTCCCGCTGGTTGCTGGTCGTGGTCTTGGCGATCGCGATGCTGGCCAGCATCCTGTTTTCGGCGACCAGCTGCGCCGACGTCGTGACCTCGGTGCTGAACAATGGCTGACGAGCTGGTGCTCGGCATCGACCTCGGCACCACCTACTCCGCGGTGGCGTGCATCGTGGACGGTGATGTCGAGGTGGTCCGCAATCGGTTGGGCGAGCTCACCACGCCCTCGGTGGTGCACTTCGCGTCCGCCGGCACGGCCGTGGTCGGCGCGGCGGCGCGGGACAGCCTGGACCCGGAGAACACCGTCGAGCTGATCAAACGCCGGATGGGCACCGTATTCGAGCTGATGTTCCACGGCGCGAGGCACACGCCGGAATCGGTGTCGGCGCTGATCCTGCGCAGCCTCGTCGACGACGCCATCGCCCGCTTCGGTCCACATGAGACGGTCCGGGCGGTGATCACCGTCCCGGCGTATTTCGGGATCCGGGAACGCGAGGCCACGCTGCAAGCGGCCCGGCTGGCCGGGATCGACGTGCTGGAGGTGCTGAGCGAGCCCGCCGCGGCGGCGCTGCACTACGCCACCCAGGCTGAGTCGGGCGCCGCGCTCGTCTACGACCTCGGCGGCGGCACCTTCGACACGACCGTGCTGCGAGTGGCCGTCGGCGAGGTGCACGTGGTGGCCACCGACGGCGACAGCAGGCTGGGCGGCACCGACTGGAACGAGCGCATCGCCGAGCACCTGGCGGACGCGTTCGCCCGCGAGTTTCCGGACGCGGACCCGGATGACGAGGACTTCCAGCAGCAGCTCCGGGACGTCACCGAGCAGGTCAAACGTCAGCTGAGCACGGTCACCGGGCGCAGGGTGGGGCTGCGCTGCGGAGCTGATGCGGCGAGCTTCGACATCGACCGGAAGACGCTGGAAGACCTCGGAGCCGACCTGGTGGACCGCACCCTGCGGATCGTGGACCGGGCGCTGGCCGCTGCCGCGGAGAAGGGAGTGTCCCGGATCGACGAGGTGCTGCTGGTCGGCGGAGCCACCAAGATGCCGGCGATTCGGACGGCGCTGCAAGCACATCTCGGCCGCGCCCCGAAGATCGTCGACCCGGACCTGGCGGTCGTCTCCGGCGCAGCCGTTCGCGCGCGTCGGCTCGCCTCGTCGCAGGCCGGTGCCCGGACCACGGCCGCAGTGGTACCGCGCAGCTTTGGCGTGCTGATCGAGGACAGCCACGACGAGAAGCTGCGGAGCTTCACCGAACACCTCGTGCACCGCAACGAACCGCTGCCCGCCGTCGCGACGGCCCGGTTCGCCACCATCGTGGACCGGCAGCGATCAGTACGGATCCAGGTGTTCGAGCAGTCCGGCGACGTGCCGTCGCCGGAGGTCGAGCACAACCGGCGGGTGCTGGACGGCGAGTTCGCCGGATTGCCGCCGCTCCCCGCGGGTTCGGTGATCGAGGTGACGCTGCGGGTCAGCGCGGACGGCCTGCTCGCGGTGACCGCGCGGGAACCGCTCGGCGGCGCCGCGCTGGACCTGGAGGCCTATGTGGACGGTGTCGTCGACGGCGCGGAGACCGACCAGCTCGCCAAGACCATCGCCGGTCTGTCGGTGCGGTGCTGAAGGGGAAGCGATGAGTTCGTGGATTCGCCGGAACTTCGGCGGGATCGGCCTGACGCAGTCCCCACCGGGCCCACACCTGCCGAGGCTGCAGGAACGGTACGGCGGGCACGTGCTGCTGTGCATCGACGTGAGCGGCTCGATGAGCGGCGGCCTGCTGTCCCAGGCCATCGCCGGCGGTGAGCAGTTCCTCGCCGAGGCCGGAGGCGCGCATTACGAGAGCGGGCTGGTGCTCTGGTCCGATGGGGTGCAGGAGTACGTGCCGCCGGAGGCCCAGCTGCACGACGTGATCTCCGTGCTCCGAAAGGCAAAAGCGGCCGGCGGCACCGTGCTGTCACACGCGCTGCAGCTCGGCATCGACGTGCTGCCGGAATACCCGGGCGACCGCGTGCTGTGCATCTTCAGCGACGGGGCGCTGGCGGACCACGAGAAGGCCAGTGCGCTGGCGCAGAAGGCCTGCTCGATGGGTATCCGCATCATCGTTCGCGGCCTCGGGCGAAAGGCGGCCTCGGCGCTCGCCGATCTCGCCTGCCCCGGCGTGCGGGACGACGACCAGCAGATCGACGATGCGGCCGGTGTCGCGTCCGGCATCGCCTCGATGGCTACCGGCCTGTCGGTGCGCGGCGGCTGACCGGGCTGCGCTCGTGAGTGCTGGTTCCGGTTCTTACCGGAACCAGCACTCACGAGCGATATTCGTGCACGGCGATCACTGCAGTAGGGTGCTGCCGACCGCGACGCGAGGAAGTGAGCCCGATGACCACGACCGGTTCCCGCTGGGCGTACCTTGCTGCGGTGGCTGTCTGACCGTCGTCCAGGAGGGCCGTTCCACGAACGTGCCTGGACGAAGGAAGAATGATTCAGCCTTTTCGCATTTCCGTTTCCGGCGAAGTCCTCGACGACCCGCGCGCACGCTTGGCGCGAACCCGTAGTGCGGGTAGGCGTTGAGCGCGTCGCCGAGGTCGCCGGGTGCAGGTCGCCGGGTGGCAGGTCGGGTGGCAGGTCGGGTGGCAGGTCGGGTGGCAGGTGCATTTCGTGCATCTGCGGGGCAAGCGCGCAAGGCGCGCCCGAGCCGATGCCGCTGGTCCTGACGCACGGCTGGCCGAGCAGCTTCGTGGCGATGCTGCTCGTCGCTGGGCCGCTGACCGATACCGCCGCGCACGGTGACGGTCCCGTACTGGGCCACCGGCACCATCGGCTCGTCGTTCCGGCAGTACGACTACCACCGCAACGACCCGGTACTGGCGATCGCGGTGCCCGGGGCGGTCACGTCGAGCCACGAACCCGCGTTCGTGGACTTCCCGAAGAGCCTCGCCGAGCGCGTTTACCGAGACCCGCGCCACTGGAGCACGCCGCGACGCGGCGGGCACTTCATGGCGCGCGAGGAGCCGGCGCAGGTGGCCGGCGAGTTGCGGCCCTTCTTCCGTCCACTAAGGACTGAAGGTTGATCTGACGGATCGCTGCGGCCAGCGGTCGCGGAGGCCCGCCACTACCGTTTCGAATGCCGGAACAGGTGCATTCGGCCGAATATTTGGTTTCCCGTTATTTGGGAGTGCGGAGCTGCGAACAACGTGACCCATTACACCAATGGTGTATGACTGGTCACGTTGTGATAACGGCAGATTGGATCGGGGGGATACTCGTATTGGCGGTTGCCGCGCACAACCATCGACGCAAAACCACACGACGGTCGTTACGCGGCTCATGGTGCACCGAGGGTCTTGGAGGTTGGCGATGGTCGCGGCGCTGAAAGCGCACGCAGCATGGTTGGTGAACGCGCTGGGGGTGAACCGGAATCCGCTGCGCAGGCCCATCGATCGACTGGCGGCCGGCATCACGGTACTGCTACTCATGATCGCGCTGATCGCGATCCCCGCATCGGGTCTGTTCGGTGCGTCACTGCACGCCGACCTGACGCAGCGGGCGGCGGAGTCGGCGGCCACCACCCAGCCGGTGACCGCAACGCTGACCACCCGTCCCACGCTCAGCGTGCCGGTCTCCGAGGCCTACAGCCAGGATGCCCTCAGCTCCACGGCGGTCGTCGAATGGCGCACCGGGCTGCAGCCGCACTCCACGACCCTCCAAGTACCGGCCGACAGCTCGCCGGGCGACACGTTGACGGTGTGGATCGACCAGGCGGGCAACCGCGTGCCGCCGCCGGCGAGCGCTGGCTCGATCACGATCTCGGCGATCTTCGCCGCGATACTCGTGCTGCTGGTGATCGAGCTGGCCTGCATCGCCCTGATCGCCGGAACCCAGAATTTCGCCCGCCGCATGTCCATGCGGGCGTGGGAACGCGAATGGGCGTTCCTCCAGCACGGCGGCACCTGGTCCCAACGGTAAATTTCCCGTTCTGGATACTGTTTCCAGCCTCGTCCTGCGTTGCAACCGAACAGGGGCGCCGTCAAGAAGGGCAAATCCCCACTGGCATGACGGAATCCTCCTGACGTTCCGCCAGGCAGGACAAGTTTGGATGGTTCTGGTTGAAGCGAACGTTCGTGCCGCCTACCGAGGTGAACAGGCCGTTCGCTTCACCGCGGTTGGCGAGGCGGAACCAGGTCGCTCCCGCCGGGGCGGCCGGCGGAGCCCCCACCCAGAACGAGTTCCCAAACAGCCTCTGTCGCGACCCGAAAACGCTCACGGCCCCGGACCAGCGGGAACGTCAGTTCGGTCGGGGGGCTACCGCTGCGCGGTAGGGGGCGAGCATCTTGCCCAGCCAGGCCTCGCCGATCGGGGTGTCCAGGTCGATCTGCAGCTCCGGTTCGTCGCCGTCCAGGCCGTCCGCGCCGCAGCGGTCGCCGAACAGCACCAGCGCCGGGTTCCCGGTGTCCCTTTTGGACGGCCAGATCAAGCCGTCCGCCCATTCCGCCTGCGATCGGATCCAGGCCGCCCACGCCTGGGTTCGCGCGTAGGCGTCCTCGCCCTCGGCGTCGACCAGCCATGAATCCTGTGCAACCGCGGCAAGATCCGGTGCCGTCAGCAGGCTGACCAGGTTCAGCTCCCGGGCGGTGCGCACCGCGCTGAGCCGCCGCTCGGCGATCTGAGCCCGGCGGACCAGCCGCTGCCCGTTGCCGCCGAACCCGAGGTTGCGCAACAGCACCTCCGCCAACGCCGTCGTCACGTGCAAGCCCGCGTAGTAGGTGGGAAACGGGTCGGCCGCGGTTCCGTCGAACCGGCCGCCCGACGACCCGTTGCCCGCTTGCGCGGGCTTGAACTCGGCCGCGTGCCGCGTGCGGAAATGCAGCCGGAACAGCGTGGTGTCGGCGGGCAGCACGTACTTGTTCGGGGCGGCTTCGAACTCCGGTGGTGGTGTGGCCTCCGGCATGCTCACACCTCCGCCGAGTCTTCGCGGGCGGCGTCGATCAGCGCCCGGTCGGCGACCTGCCCGATCAGCTCGGCGGGCACCCCGCCGAGCCAGTCGTTCGGCCCGAGCCACCAGTCCGCCGCGCCCCACGGGTCCTCCGCGGCGTGCAGGTAGCGGTTCACGGTCCGCACCAGCTCGCGGGGGGCACCGGCGGCGTCGAACTGGAACGCGGGCCACCGGCTCGGGCCGTCTTCCGAAGGCAGCCGGATCAGGTCGGGGTCGGCCGGATCCGCCCCGGCGGCCTCGACCTGCTGCTCGTCCAACGAATCCGCCGCGCGCAGCCGGTCCAGGTCGGGGTGCGGCGCGGAGCTCGTCAGCTGGACGCGCAGGTCCGCGCTCAGCCGCTGCCAGTCCACCGTCGGCCGCCGGAACCGCGACTGGGGCTCGGCCAGCGCCTGCCGGACCGGGTGGGTCATCGGCAGCGCATCACCCAGCAGCGAGGCGATGTCCTCGGCGATCAGCGCCGAGGTCTCCGAATCCGCCGCGTCCTGCAACTCGGCGACCAGCGCGACCAGCCGGGTGAACGTCTCGGGATCGAGCCGGTCGGCCACGTCGTCCCACTCGGTCGCCAGCGCGTCCAGCATCCGCTGTTGACTCAACCGCCGACCTCCTTTCCGGTGGTGCCCACGGTTCCCGTTCGTCCGCGCGACCCGACGAGATCCACGAACCCGACACCTGCCCAGTCAACACCAAGATCCATCGAACCGGGGCGAGAAAGCCGGGATTGCGGAACTCCGGTGCCGCACCCTAGCCGTTGGCCGGGCAGAACAGGGTTTCCCGGCCTCTCCCGCGCCGTTGAGCCGCGCCATGAGCTTCCGGGCGTTCGCCCGGCCATCGCGCCGACCCCGACGCCCGTGCAGGCCAGCTGCGTGACAGCGAGCCCGGACAAAGTGCTTGGCGGCACCGGCAACTGAACGGTCAGGATCCCGTTCTCGGCTGCCCGGTGAGCAGTGGGCGGTCAGACAAGCCTGGGCCGCCGGGCGCGGCGGCGTCGACGCGCACACCAGCGGCCTCGTCGGCAGCGGGGACCGCTACCTGGTTGTGGTGCTCACGCACCACCCGGAGGGTTATTCGCTGCCGAAGGCGGAAAGCCGCGTCACCGCCGTGGTGGCGGAGCCGGCCGCGCTGCTGGACTGAGCCGCTAGGTGTCGGAGGTTGGAGGTTGGTGCTCCTGAACGTTGTTCCCCGGATCGGTACTCGCGGGCGTAGCGGGTTTCTTCGGCGAGGATTCGCTGGTAGCGCTTGACTTGCCCGGTTGCGGCTCGGTGTAGCGCAGCGGTGCGGCGTGGCGTCAGAACGAGTCCCCGACCGCCGTTGCCAGGCGCGCGGCGTCCTCGTCGTCGTGGTTGCCGACGGTGAGCGTGAGCTTCTTAGCGCCGCGGTAGGCGGCCCTTCCTGAGGCCGGGGTGCCGATGATGCCGATGATCGGGCTGACCGCAGCATCCGGGCGTTGGCCCAGCAGCGTCCCGAGAACTGCGGCAGCGGCTTTCATGACCTTCCCAGCTTCGCCGGCGAAGCTGGAACGGACGAGCCGAGCCGGGCCCCAGGTCACGTAAGCGAGGTCCGGATTCTCATTGGTGGCAAGGATGCCGAGCAACTCGTTGGCTCGACGCTGCTGCGCGTTGGACCTCGCGAAGGTGAACCCCTCGCGCATCTCGAGATCGTCGAAGTCGATCGCATCATCTCGCGCACCCGGAACGGCCATGTTCACGATGACCGGCCGCTCGGCCGCATGGAGGAGCGCGGCGAGTCCCGTGACGAACAGGTACTTGGAGATGAAGAACAGCACCCAGGACGCCTCATGCCCCTCGACCGTGGCGTGTCGACGTTGCCGGATGAACGAGGCCGCAAGAACCAGTGCGTCGATTCGCGCGTGGTTCGCCTGCAAGTGTTCGACCACGCGGCGGCTGTCAGCGACCAATGACAGATCAGCCGCGACGAAATCCGCTCGTGACGCCGCTGACTTGTCGTTGCCCGTCACGGTCGTGAGCAGCGCGTCGAACTTGGCACGGCTTCGCCCGATCACCACGACGCGGTCACCCGTTCTCAGGAAGTGACGCGCCAGCGCTGCTCCCATGCCGTCGGTGCCTCCGGTGATCACGATCGTCCGCATGCCCTTTCCTCCTTGTTTCGGAACCGGTGTTCCGGATCAAACTAGCATCGACGGAACAGATGTTCCGAATCGCTATAGTGAGGGGATGGCCGAGGATCGGAAGCAGCGACGAGACGCCGTCGCCAACAGGGAGCGGATCTTGGTGGCCGCGGGAAAGGCCTTCCGGGACAACGGCATGGCCGTGGACATGCGCGCCATCGCCGCAGCGGCCGGTGTCGGCATCGGCACCCTCTACCGGCACTTCCCCACACGCGAGCACCTCGTGCAGGCCGTGACAGGGACCGACCTCGCCGACCTCGCCAAGGCAGCCCTTCCCAAAGGAGTACCCGCGATTGCCGGACTCCGCGAGTTCTTCGCCTCGACGATGGCTCAACTCGCCGGCAACAAGGCGATGGTCGATCTGCTCGCCGTCGGATCACCGTCGAACGAGGATCTCGAACGATGCCTCTCGCACCTCACCAAGATTGGCCAGCAGGCTGTCGATCGCGCCCGGACCGATCACACCCTCGGCACCGATGTGACCGCTCACGACATCGCCTACCAGCTCCTCGGTCTCATCCGCATCGCGCAGCTGATCCCCGACCCCGAACCCAGCGTGATCGGACACCAGGTAGATCTCGCGCTACGCAGCCTCGCCGCAGAGTAGGGGTCTCGAAACCAGGCCAGCGACTGCCCTGCCCTGACCTGCCGTCAATGTCCTGCCCCGCTAACCGCTCACCTGGTGCCCGGCGATGTCGGTGCGGGCCTTGGCCACCGCCTTCTGGTCCATGCCGCCAATCTTGAGCTCGAAGCGCACATCGTTGCCGCCCTCCAGCTCCTTGGCGTGCACCGTCAGTTCACCGGTTTCGGACATGTTGAAGGTGATCTCGATGCGGCAACCGGCCGGGCGCGCCGGGATGCCGGTGAGCATGCCGGTCCCGACCTTGGTGTTGTCGGCCGGTTCGTCCGACGCGAGCGGACCGGCCTGCTCCCACACCTCGATCTCGACCATCCGCTGGTTGTCGACGGCCGTCTGGAACGGATACGGACCGGTGTCGGCGGGCAGCTCGGTGTTGGCGTGCAGCAGGTGCGCCACCATCTGCCGCGCCCGCATCGGATCGGTGAGCGCCAGCGGATCACGCGGGTCCACCGCCTTGACCCCGAACGCCCGCGGCACCACGGTGGCGACCCGCTTCTTGGCCATCGCGTCGACGTCGGCCGCGCTGATCCCCAACTGCCGTTCGGCCGGCGCGCCCTGAACCTTCTTGGCCTGCCTGATCAGCGCGAACAGGGCCGCGCCCTTGGCGACCGCGAGGTCCGGTTCGGAAAGCCGGGCGTCGAGCCCGAAGCGCTGCTTGAGCCCGCCCGCCACGGCGGGCATCCGGGTCATCCCGCCCGCCAGCAGCACCTCGTCGAACCGCTCGACGCCCTTGCGCCGGGCGGTTTCGATGATCCGCTCAGTGATCGACATCGTCCGGTCGAGCAGGTCGGCGGTGAGGTCCTCCAGCTGCTGCCGGGTGACCGGCACGGTGACCGCGGCGCCCCCGGCCCGCAACGCGACGTTGCGGGACATGGTGGCGCTCAACGCCTTCTTGACGTCCTCGGCGCGGTCGGTGAACTCCTGCATGGCCTGCTCGTCGGCGCTGGGATCCAGGTTCGGGTGCGCGTCCCGGAACGCGGCCAGCAGGTGGTCGACGATCCGCTGGTCCCAGTCCGCGCCGCCGAGCTCGCCGTCCCCGTCGGTGCACACCACCTGGATGTCGTGCCCCGACACCCGGATCACGGTGGTGTCGAAGGTGCCGCCGCCCAGGTCGTATACCAGTACGTGCCGGGCCTGCGGCGAGTCGTCCAGCGCATGGTGGTGCAGCGCCGCGGCGACCGGCTCGTCCAGCACGTCGAGCACGTTCAGCCCGGCGATCGCCCCGGCCTTGCGGGTGGCGTCGCGTTCGGCGATGCCGAAATAGGCGGGCACCGTGATCACCACGTCCCGCACGGTGTGCCCGGTGTTCTCCTCGGCGGCGCGGGCGAGTTCGCGCAGGATCAGCGCGGAGATCTTCTCCGGGGTGTAGCGGTTGCCGTGGTAGGTGAACTCGGTTTTCCTGCGCCCCATGTCGCGCTTGACCAGCTGCGCCACCAGGTGCGGCGCGAGCAGCGCGGAGTTCTTCGCCGCCGTGCCCACCAGCGCCACGCCAGGCCGCTCGAAGTACACCACCGAGGGCGTGGTGTCCTCGCCGACCGCGCTCTTGGCGATCACCGGGCGTGCCGCCTCGTCGATGTGCGCGATGCAGGAATGCGTGGTGCCGAGGTCGATGCCGAACGTGGCCGGCGCCATGGAGCTCCCTTCGTCGTGCCGGTGCTAGCGGCCTTGGTAGGTGAATCCTGCCCAGTGGGCGAGCCCGGTGGGGTCGATGTCGGCGAAAAACGCCGCCAGTTCTTCGGGAATACCGGAAAGCGGGCGGCGGCGCGGGTCGAGCATCCACTGCTGCGCGGCCCGCAGCGCGCTCGCCGGGTCGGCATAGCCGGAGTTGAGGTAGTGGTGGAACACGATCATGAACATGGCCGTGGGAATGTCCTCGACTTCCCAGCGGGTGCCGACCACCCCGGCGGCACCCGCGGCGAGGAACGCGGTGGACAGCGTCAGCACCTCGTCGTGCTCCCGGTCGGTGAGGTCGCTGGCGCAGGCCGCGAGCACGACCAGCGCCCCGGCGGCGTCGCGCGGCCGGTCCCGCGCCTGGCGCAGGATGTCCTGCACCGGCAGCACTTCTTCGGAGCCGAGCAGCAGGGCCGATTCGGTCGGCAGCTCCGCCGGGGTGGCGTGGCAGGCCAGGTGCAGCAGCGAGGCGGTGGGCAACTGGGCGAGCACCTCGGCCGGTTTCGGCGGTTTGCGGCTCCGGTTGCGCCGCCTCGGATCGGACGGTTTCCCCAGGTAGGCGCCGTGCGCGTAGTGCGTGTCGTGGATATGGCCGAGTTCGTGCCGGCTGAAGTGCAGCTCCGGCATCCGCACCAGCATGGGTTCGCTGGCCCAGGAACGGGTTTCGCGCCGGCCGGCCTCGACGAACTGCCGTGCCGACGCCGCGTAGCAGATGATCGCGTCCTGGCAGGCGTAGCGGACCTTACCGCCGGGCACTCGCCGCCGTGCGGCGTGCCACGGCACCGTGCCCAGCTTTCCCACGGGTACCAGCACCATTCGCAGCGGGCGCTCGCGCGACCCGGCGGCGACCAGGTCCAGCACCGGGTTCAACGCCGCGGTCCAAGCCCAGTCGCAGACGTTCTCCAACGCCGCCCGCCACTGGTCCTCGACCTCGCGGGAGCGTTCGCGCTGCATCCGGTCGAACCGGGCGACCGGGCCGTCCTCGGTGAGCTGCGCCGATTCCACCCGCTCGACCCGCCCGTCGGCGGTGACCAGCACCGCGACGCCGGGCAGCAGGTAGACCAGAGCCCGGGTGCGCGCGGCGCGCAGCCCGGCGGCGATCTCCGCCACCGGCGGCGGGGCCAGCAGCTGGGCTTCGACGTTCGTTCCTTCGAAGGCACGGAGGACCCGGGAACGAAGGTCGCTGGGCAGCGCGGCATCGGCCACGCTCGCGGTGCCGGAAGCGCCGTTGTCCCAAGGTTGTTGTTGCCCAACCTCGGATTCCCACCGGTCGGCGAGGTCCGCGTGCCCGTTCTCCCGCAGCAGGGCCGGCATGTTCGCGTCGACCGTCGCAGCGTGCAACACCATGCCGCGCCCCAACTCCAACGCCTGCACCGCAGCCTCCGGTTGTCCGGCGGCGAGACACCAACGGCTCACGTCGGCTGCTTCGCCGGCCGCGGTGCTCGCCGTCTCCAACGCCCGGCGCGCGCTGGACTGCAGCAGCACGCTGCGGGCCCGCTCGCGCAACGCATCCAGCCCGGTGGTCACGGATCGCTGCGGATCGCGACGCACGCCGTCGCCGCGGGTGAAGTAGCAGTCCGCCAGCGAGTGCAGCAGGTTCGCGGTGTCGAACGCGCCGGGTTCCAGCTCGAACTCGCGAAGCACCTGCTCGAACCGGTCGATGGCGTTGCTGAGATCACGTGGTGCGCGGGTGAATTCGAAGCGGGTCCGCAACGCGGTCGCCAACATGTAAAGCGCCTGCCAGCGGTTCTGCGGGTACACGTCGGGTTTGGCGCAGATCTCCACCATCATGCCGATGCCCCGGTTGAGCATCCCGAGATCCCGGGTTGCCATCGCCTGGCCGACGCAAGCCACCGCGGCACCGAGCGCCTCGTTCGGCTGGTCGAAGTGGTGATCAGGCACCTGGTCGAGCGCATCGAGAATGGCGTCCGTCGCGCTGCGCACCTCGTCCTTGTCGATGGCGTCCAGGCGGAACTCGCCGCCGTTGATCATGCTCCGAAGCAGCCGGATCGAACCCAGCGCACTCGCGAACCGGGGCCGCAGCACGCTGTCCGGCGGAAGTTCCGACAGCAGTTGCCCGAGTTCCGCGCTTGCCTGGTCCAACGCGTCGGGATCGGTGCGGCTCGGGGAAATCCGGCTCACCGCGGAGGTGAACCGCGCGAGCACGTCGTCCCCGCCGACGCTTTCCGCGTAGTAGCGCGCGGCGTCGAGGTCCTCCCGGGCGCCAAGGGCCATGAACCGCTGGGTGAGCAGGGCGCTCAGCCACGGCATCATCAACGGCCGCAGCTGGTGGTCCGCGGGCAGCAGCTCGTCGGCGCGCTGCATGTTCTCCACCGCGGTGTCGAGCAGTTCATCGGTGCGATCGGTGATGGCTTGGAGGCCGTCGGCGGAGCCCAGCAGAAAGTGGTTGACGCCGGTGTTGACCGGATCGGCCAAGCCGCGGCGGATTGCCCGCTCGCACATTTCCCGAACCCTGGCCAGTGATTTCGGCGACTGCGCACGGTCGACCACGACCGAGCCCAGCAGCGCCATCGTCAGCTGGGTGAGCACCGAGGCGCGATCCGGATCGTCGTCCGCGAAATACTCCAACGCGTGTTCCAGCCGCTGGATGATGGCGGCATGCTCGGCCCGGTCGAAATCGGAGGGCTCCTTGCCGGGCGTGACCAAGGAAGTGCGCAAACCGCTGAGCAGCAATGGGCGCATGGGGTGGTCGGCCGGTAAGGCCGCGGCGGCCGCGGCGATCTGGGCAGTCGCGGCGTCGGTGTCCTCGGAGCTGCCCGTGACCTCTGCGAGCTTGGCGGCCAGACCTGCTTGCAGCCCGGCGAGTTCTTGCTTGCCCGGCTCGCCCTCGGGCCAGCTGCGCGCCGCGTCGTCGAGCTCGCCGATCGCCGTCTCCCAGTCCTCGCGGGACGAGTTGTCCAGGTTGCCCGCGGCTTGGACGAGGACCTTCCAGGTGGTCACGGAGCTCTCGGCGGCGGCGTCCGGGGAAAGCGCGTCCAGGTGACGGCGAACCTCGGGGAGCTCATCGGTGGGGAGTGACATCCGGTCGCCGATGTTCGCGTCGAGGCGGCCGTGGCGCACCTCGGCGGGCACGTCCCTGGCCACGATGAGGAAGGCCAGGCCGATGTGGCAGGCATCCGACATGCTGGTGTCGAGCGGGTGTTCCAGCGCGTCGGTGAGATCTTCGGTCGCGCTCCGATGATCGGTTTCGTCGCCGCCCATCGACAGGAACCGGACGGTGTGGATCAGCCCACGCGTGAGGCGGAGCTGGTTCCGCAGCGGCGAATCCGGCAGCAGGGCGCACGCCGTGTTCAGGTCGGCCAGTGCCGCGTCGGACTCCTCCAGGGCACCCAGGTTGACGACCATCTGGCCGGTGATCAGGCCGATCCGGCCCACGATCTCGGCCGCGTCGTCGGACAGCAGCGGCCGCAGCTGCCGCAGATAGCCGACGGCGGTGCGGAATTCCTCCTTGTCCCCGCGCTCGGCGAGCAAAGCGTGCGCGAGGCCGAGCTGGTAGAGCGGCGCGGCGCGGGCGGGAGAGTCCTCGGCGAGGTGGTGCAGCAGGTTCCCGGCGACCTCGATGACTTCGTCGACGTCCGCGCCGGTGGTCTGGGCGCGGTGCAGCAGCAGGTCGGCCAGCTCCACCAGGATCTGGTAGGCGGTTTCGTCGTCGAGTTCCCCGGCGAGCTGGGCATACCGCTGCGCGATGGCCTCGTCGAGCTCCGCCGGATCGGCAGTCATCGAGCACCTCCCGAGATGATCAAGAACCCCGCCCCAGCTTAAAGCCAGCACAGCTGGACCCCCACCGGTCCAAGCGCCGATTTCGCGCGAAATCGCCGCTCCGCACGTGTGGCCGGTGTCGATTTCGCGCGAAATCGCCGCCCCGGGACTGCGGCGCGCCAGGGTTGGGCGTTTCGGGCCGGTGCGGTTTCCGCAGCCGGCCGAACGGCGGCGGGCGAACAGGTGAATTCCGTTCTGCCGCATCGGTTGTCCGCGTAACCTCCCGATGTTCGCCGTTCCCGACCCGAAGGAGACACCGGTGGGCAGACGAAACCTGTTGGCCGCGGCGTTGTCGGCGGCCGTGGTGACGGCGACGCTGGCCGCGCTGCCCGCCGTTGCGGCCCCGGACGAAGCGCCCAACCTCAACGATTTCGTGCTCAACAACACCAGCGGTGACCTGCAGTCGAGGGTCGACAAGCTGGACGCCCAACTGCCGAAGCTCGGCGTGCAGAACATCCTGGACCAGGCCAACCGCAAGGGCAGCACCGGAAGTGCATGCACCTCGCCCGCGCTGGACACGATGCAGGAACCGACGCTGCGGAAGTTCTGCTTCAACGCCGGGGACACCGACACGACCGTGTGGATGCCGCAGGGCATCACCACCGTCGCCGACGCGCAGGACGACCAGCAGTGGGGAACGAAGCAGGCGCTGCTGGTCAGCTGGTACAACAAGGACACCAGCCCGGTCAAGGGTGTGCGGGTCTCCTTCCTTGACCCGGCGACCAGCAAGTACCAGCACGTGCTGCTGGTCTACCCGTACATCAACAGCAACGGGAACCCGTCCTACGAGGCGGTGACCACGCCGCAGGCGGGCAACGGCGGAAGCGTCCACTCCGGCGGGATCGTCTGGTACGGCAACTACCTCTACCTCGTCGACACCGCCCGCGGCATCCGGGTTTTCGACATGCGCTACATCTTCGACCTGAAGTCGGCGAGCAACGGCGACACCGCCGACCAGAACCAGGTCGGCCGCCAGAACAACGTCTACTACGGCTTCGGCTACCGGTACGTGATGCCGCAGGTCGCGGGCTGGTCGAACCCGGAGGGCGTGATCGACCTGCCGGGCGAGTACAAGTGCACGGCCGCGGGCAGGCAGCGCTACTCGTACGTGTCGCTGGACCGCAGCACGACGCCGGACACCCTGCTGACCGGCGAATACTGCGCGGACCAGGGCGATCCGAACCTCAACGGCCGAGTGGCGCGCTGGGACCTGGACGCAGCGACGGGCCTACCGAAGCCGGACGGTGACGGCGTCTGGCGCGCGAAGTCGGCGTACCGGCTGGCGAAGCCCCGCGTTCAGGGCGCGACGGCCACGGACGGCCGCTGGTACCTCAGCAGCACCGGCGGAGGAACGACCGGTCCGGGCCACTTCCAGGCTGCGTTGCCGGACAAGGCGACCGGGCCGGGAGTGCTCACAGTGGACGGTCCGGAGCGCGACGTGGCGATCGGCGTGGAGGACCTGTCGTACTGGCCGGGCAAGAACGAGGTCTGGACGGTCACGGAGCACCCGGGCAAACGCGTGCTCTACAGCGTGCCCCGCGCAACGGTGTGAGATCCGGTCCGGGAACCTCCCGGGCCGGAACCGCCGTCACTCGGCCGATAGCACGAGAAGTCCGAGACCTATGAGCGCGACGAGAATGGTCAGCAGCATTTGGCCCGTGATGCCGAGGAGGAGCGCGAGGGCCAAAGCGCGCACGGCGAACTGTCGCTGCAGCCGGGAAACATCGGACGGTGTGCCGGACGATGGTGTGACCATCTCTCTCCTCCGAGCGGGCCGGGAGTGCTTCTCGGTATGTCGTCAATTTGGGACCAGGCCGTGAAAATCGGCGCGGTGCCAGGGCGAACAGGTGGTGCCGTCGGGCTTCGGCTCGTGCTCACCGATCGGACCGGCATTACGCGCGGGACGGCCGGCGCTCACCCCTCGCAGGCCATCACCCGCATCGCGCCTGCCGCATCCGTGCGCGGCGTGGTAGCTGGCGCTCCGAATGTTCAGCCGCGCAAGAAATACATGACAGTCATGGTCACAGCGATGGCCATGATGCTGCCCCGCAGCAGCGAGGCGGGGAGACGGCGGGCGAGGTGGGCGCCGGCCCAGCCGCCGGCCACCGCGCCGACCAGCATGGCTGCGAGAACGAGCGGAGCGCTCAGTACGTCCGAAGCGAAGAGGAACAGCACGGCCGCGCTGAGAAAGACGGCCGCGAGCTGCACGACCCGCATCGGGTTGCTGGCCGCGGCGTCGAGTCCGAGCCCGATGCTCCACAGCGCCATCATCGTGATTCCTACGGCACCGCCGAAGTATCCGCCGTATATGGCGAGGAAGAACTGACCGATCAAGACGGCTCGGGGACTCATGCTGACCGAGCGGCCCAGTGCGTTGCGCAACGCCTGGGAGAGGCGGCGCCCGAAAGCGAGGATCAGCGTGGCGGCGGCGAGCAGCCAGGGCGCCGCGGCGTCGAACGACGATGCCGGCAGTGCCACCAGCAGGCCGGCACCGATCCCGCCGCCGACCATGCTGATCGCCGTCAGCGCCTTCGTGGACGTCTCCCCGACCGGGGTGAGCTCGCGTCGGTAGACCCACGCGCTGGCCACGGCCCCGGGCACGAGGGCGACCCGCGATAACGCGTTCGCGGTCACCGGCGGCAGGCCGAACGCGACGAGAGCGGGCAGCGCGACGAACGTACCCCCACCACCGATGGCGTTCAGCGCCCCGGCAGCGATACCGGTCAGCAAAACGAGCAATGTCTCGATCACAGCCCGAGCATCGTCCCGTGACCAGCGGGTCCACAATGCGTAATCGACGTACCCAGCCTAAGGCTGGGCCTTAGGCTGAGGCGATGCGCTACGACCTGGACGACCTGCGGCTCTTTCTCCACGTCGTGACCGAGGGGTCGATCACGGCGGGTGCTCGCCGGATGCACCTGAGCCTGCCTTCGGCCAGTACCAGGGTGCGCTCGCTGGAAGGCCAGGTCGGCGTGGCACTGCTGATCCGCGGCCGGCGGGGCGTGCGGCCGACACCAGCCGGGACGACCCTGGCCCGCCACGCACGGGACGTGCTCGCCCAGACCGCGCGGCTCGAAAGCGCCGTCGCGAGCTATACCCGGCCCGCCACCGCTCCGCTGACCCTGCTGGGCGGAGGCTCCGCGATGCACCGGCTCGTGCCGAGGGCCCTGGTCTCGTTCCTCCGAGCACATCCGGACGTCGACGTCACGGTGTCCGAGAGCCGCACCCCCGAGACCGTGCGGATGCTCGCCGACGGCGAGGCGGACCTCGGGGTGGTCCTCGACGACGAGACCCGCGACTGCGGCCTGCACATGGAGCCCCTCGGCGACGACTCCCTCGTCGTGATCGGCCAGGCCGGAGGAATCCTCGCCGGGCGGACCGCGCTGACCTACAGCGAGGTCGCCGAGCACCCTCTCGTCGGGCTCAACGCCGATTCCTCGCTGCGCCGTTGGATCGAGAAGCACCTCGTGTCACACGCTCCGGTGGTGCGCTACCGCACTACCGTCGCCAATCTCAACGTCCTCGTCGCCCTCGCCGCCGCCGGAGTCGGACTCGCCGTCGTACCGCGTCCCGTCCTCGACCCCCACCAGCCACTCGAGGTGTGTGAACTGCAAGACCCCTGGGCTCGCCGCCACCATTTGCTGGCCTGGGGCGTCAAGGACCACGCCGCCTCGACGGCAGTCGCCGCGCTCGCTGAACACCTGCGCCACGCCGCCCTTTTCGATCCTGTCTCCCACAGCACGTACGCAGACCCCATCGACCGGCGTCCCCGCCACGACGGCTGACCGGCCGCCGCCCAGATCGATACCTCCAAACCGAGCATGGCGCGGGTGTACGACGCTTTCATTGCCGGCAAGGACAAGTTCGAGGCGGAGCGTGAGGTGCTGCGCGGGGTCCAGAAGATCGCCCCGGACGCGGTGCAGGTCGGGCGGCAGTGCCGGGACTGGCTGCTCCGCGTGGTCCGCGACCTCGCGGGGCAGGCCGGCATCGACCAATTTCTCGACCTGGGCTCGGGCCTGCCGAGCGCGGTGAACACCCACCAGAAGGCGCAGCGCATCAACCCCGAGGCGCGGGTGGTCTACTTCGACATCGACCCGTCGGTCGTCGCGCACGGCTGAGCGCTGCTGGTCGACAACGAGTACATGCACTTCGAGCTCGGGGACATGCGGAAGCCGGCGGAGGTCCACTTCCTCGGCGGGGTGCCCGCACAGCCCCGCGAAGTCCTCACCAGCGCTGGCGCCGTGGAGGTCACCGCGCCACGGGTCAACGACAAGCGAACCGACCCGGCCACCGGCGATGCGGTTTTCCTCCGCGATCCTGCCACCGTGGGTGCGCAAGACCCCGAAGATCACCGAGATACTGCCGCTGCCGTACCTGCACGGCCTGTCCAGCGGGGACTTCGTGCCCGCACTCGGGCAGTTCCTGAGCAGCAGCAAGGGATTATCCGCCGCAGTGATCACGAAACTGACCGAGCAGTGAAAGACCGAACACCGCGTGTTCACCGAACGCAATCTGTCCGAAGTGGACTACGTGTATTTGTGGGAGTTCCTCCCCCAGCACCGGCACCACCAACAGCAGGTGTTGCAGATCATCACCGCGGCCGAGGCGCGGGGCCAGACCCGCATGGTGGAGATGATTCGCCACGTTGCCGACAACCTCGCAAAGATCATCACAACGCTCGAGAACGGCGAAGCCAACACCAGCAGGGAGACGTCGGCCGATGCGTCCTGACAACACCGCCCCGATCATCGCCGCGTCCCGTCCCGCCCGGTGGCGCTCGGCGAGGAGCGCGCACGCCTCGCGGAAGTCGACGCCCCGGTCGACTTCGGCCTGGGTGAGGCCGGTCAGCTGTTCGCAGAAGTCGCTCACGGAGCGGCCGTGCGATGTGCACTCCGTTTTCGCCGCTCCCGGCCCGTGAGTGGTTTTCGGCGCTATAGCCCCCAAAACCACTCACGGCGACGTCGAACCCGCTGTAGCTGGTGGTGTCGCAGCACCCGTCGACGAAGGAATACGCGTCGCTACCAGAGCCAGGAGGCGGCGCCGAGCACGACGGCCATGGCGAGCAGCACCAGCCCGGTGACCAGGACCATTCGGCGCGGCGATGCCGACGATGGGGGCTCCCCGCGCATCATCTGCTCGCCCGACCAGCCTGCGGGCGGGAGGTATTTCGAGGGCGGCACCCAGTCCGTGCGTTCCGGGACCTCCAGCCGGGCCTGATCGGACTCGGCGAGAGCGGTTGGCATCGGTGGACTCGAGGCGGCCCGCGTCGCGCGGCGTTGTAGTCGGAGGCCGTACACCGTCAGGGCCAGCCCGACGAGCCCGATCAGGGCCGACAGCACCGAGCCCAGCTTGTCCGCGATCTCCAGCACCCGAACAGATTGCCAGAACACCCCCGGAAAAGCGCTAGGCCAGCCGGATTCCCGGCCATTCCCCGGCTGCGGACATCTGCCGCGTCACCACCGAGATGCCCTCCCGCACGGCCGCAACGGCGTCCCGGGCCGGGTAGTACTCGACGGCGTTGCAGACCGCGACGCTCCGCGAGATGACCGGATTGCGGATCCGCCGCACCCCGAGCTCCCGGTGGTTCGCCTGGTCCGCGACGCTCGACAGCGGCAGGATCGTGCACGCCTCGCCGCCGGCCGCGATGCGGATCATGGCGCCCAGCGAGTCCACGTCCGCGACGATGGACGGCACCAGCCCCTGCGCGGTGAAGGCCCGGTCGATCAGCTCCCGCAGGTTGCTGCGGCCGCCGGGCACCACCAGCGGCGTGTTCTGCAGGTCCACCAACCCGATCTCGTCCTCGTCGGCAGCGGGCGGTTTCGGCTGCCCGATGAGGAAAAGGTCCTCCGAGTACAGCAGGGTCTCGGCGGGGCGGACGGTGTCGTCGTCGCGGTACAGCACGGCCAGGTCGAGGCGGCCGAGGGCCAGCAGCTCCTGGATGTAGCCGCTCATCGACTCGAACAGCTGGAGGTGGATGCCGGGGTGGTGGGCCTTCGTCCACGAGAACAGTGCCGGGGCCAGGCGCACCGAGACGGTCGTCGGCAGCCCGACGGCGACCGGTCCGTGGATGCGGTCGCCGCTGAGCACATCGCCCGCGATGCGGTCGAACTGCCGCACCAGCTGCTGCGCGTCGCGGTAGAGGGCGCGGCCCGCCGCGGTGGGCGTCACGCCGCGCGGCCCACGTTCGAGCAGCCGGACCCCGAGCCCGGATTCCAGGTGGGCGATCCGCTGGCTCAGGGCCGGCTGCGACACGTAGAGCTGGGCGGCGGCGCGGGTCAGGCTGCCGGAGTCGACGACGGCGATGAAGTCGCGCAGGTGGGCGATGTCCACGTTGACCCCCGTTCCAGCGCCTCGTCCACGAACCTCGAGCCGGATTCGATCACGCATCGTCCGGAGCCTTCGGCGACGCCGGTTTCGCGCGAAATCGTCGTTTGGTGGGCGTGGGAGACGCCGATTTCGCGCGAAATCGCCAAACCACCGCGCCGCTCGACGCGACCCTATTCCGCCGCCCGCAGCAACCGCCGTGCGCGTTCGACCACGGGCCGGTCAATCATCGCACCGTCCAGCGACACCGCAGCTCCGAGCGCCTGCTCGTCCGCTTCGACCACGCGCCGCGCCCACGCGAGCTCCTCGGGGCTCGGTCGCATGGCGTCGCGGACGACCGGCAGCTGCGCGGGGTGGATGCACAGCTTCCCGCCGAAACCCCAGTCCTTGGCGCGGCGCGAATCCCGTTCGACGGCTTCGGTGTCGTTGATCGACGGTGTGACACCGTCGAGCGGCGCGGGCAGCCCGCACGCCGCGGACCACCGGACCAGGTCGCTGCGCGACGTGTCCAACGCCGCGTCGACCGTGACGCCGAGGTCCAGGGCCAGGTCGATGCTGCCGAACACCAGCCTGACGAGCCCCGGGGCAGTGCAGATCTCGCCGAGGTTGATGAATCCGCGCGCCGTTTCGACGAGGCCGAGCACCGGGCTTCCGGTGGCTTCGGCGGTTACCGCGACGTCCTGCGCGCTTTCGGTCTTCGGCAGGACGACTGCGGCAGGGCCGAGTTTCCGGCAGAGCGCCACGTCGTCGTCGAACTCCGGGCTGCTGCGCCCGTTGATGCGCACCGCCACGCTGGAGCCGATCGGCCACGCGGAGCGCAGGTTCTTCCGTGCCGCGGCCTTGGCATCCGCCGGGACGGCATCCTCCAGGTCGACGATGACGACATCGGCGCCCGCCCCGGCGGCCTTAGCGAACCGCTCAGGACGTGAGCCCGGCACGAACAGCCAGGTGACCGCGTTCTGCATCACACCACTCCGTCACGAATCAAATCGTCCACATCGGACTCCCCGCGGCCGAGCTCCGCCAGGATCTTCCTGGTGTGCTCGCCGACGTCCGGGACCGGATCCATCCGCGGCTCGGGGTTGACCGGCCCGGGAGGTGCCAAGGCGGGCACCGGGCCGCGCGGCGTCTGCACCTCGTGCCACCGGCCGCGCGCCGCCAGCTGCGGGTGTTCCCACACGTCGGCGAGGGTGTTGACGCGGGCGCAGGCGACCGGCACGGAGGTCAGCAGCGCGGTCGCTTCGTCGCCGGTCAGGTCAGCGAAGCGGGCGGCGATGATCCGGCCCAACACCTCGCGGTTGGCGTTCCGGTTGGCGTTGCCCGCATAGTCGGGATGCTCGGCGAGCTCCGGCTGCCCGAGGAACCGGTCGCAGAACGCCCGCCATTCCCGCTCGTTCTGGATGCTCATCATGATGACCTTGCCGTCGCCCGCGGTGAACGGGCCGTACGGGTAGATCGTCGCGTGCGCCGCACCTGCGCGCGGCGGCGGCTCGGCGCCGTCGTAGGTGTAGTAGAGCGGGAACCCCATCCACTCCACAGTGGATTCCAGCATCGAGACGTCGATGTGCGCGCCCTTGCCGGTGTTCGCCCGTTCCAGCAGCGCCGCGAGGATCGAGCTGTAGGCGTACATCCCGGCAGAGATGTCCGATACCGAGATGCCGACCTTGGCCATGTCGTCGCCGGAGCCGGTGACCGACAGCAGCCCGGCTTCGCTCTGCACCATCAGGTCGTAGGCCTTCATCGACTCGTACGGGCCGCCCCGGCCGTAGCCGGAGATGTCGCACACGACCAGCCCGGGGTTGCCGGCCTGCAGCTCCTCGGCACCGAGCCCCATGCGGGCCGCGGCTCCCGGCGCGAGGTTCTGGATGAACACGTCCGCCGTGCCGAGCAGCTGGCGTAGCACGGCCATGCCGCGCGGGTCCTTGATGTCGAGCGTCAGCGATTCCTTGCTGCGGTTGACCCACACGAAGTGCGAGCTCAACCCGTTGACGCGGGAGTCGTACTGGCGCGCGAAGTCGCCCGCGCCCGGCCGTTCCACCTTGATCACCCGCGCGCCGAGGTCGGCGAGCTGCCGGGTGGCATAAGGCGCGGCGATGGCCTGTTCGAGGGCCACTACGGTCACGCCGCGGAGCGGTCGCACTTGCTTTCCACCTCTCAGTACAGGTTGGCGTGGGCGATGAGCGCGATGGTCACCGTGATCGCGCCGCCGATGCGCGTCGCGATCTGCGCGAACGGCATCAGCGCCATGCGCCGGGTGGCGCTGAGGATGGCGACGTCGCCGGTGCCGCCCATGCCGGTGTGCGTGCCGACGACGATCGCGGTGTCGACGGGGTACATGCCCATCCAGCGACCCACCACGAACGCGGTGGCCATCATGGTGACAACGGTGGCGACGATGGTGATCACGGTGCCGACGGTGAATGCCTTGAACAGCTCGTTCCACGGCGTGGACGACACCCCGATGGCGAACAGCAGCGGGTAGGTCACGGCCGTCGACATGAAGTCGTAGACCAGGCCCGAGTGGTGCTCCAGGCTGCGCGGCAGCCAGCGGCTCAGCTTCAGCAGGATCGCGGCCACCAGCATCACGATCGGCGCCGGCCAGCCGAACAGCGCGTGCGTGGCCTCGCCCAGCAGGTACAGCGCGACGGCCATGAACCCGGCGGCGGCCAGCTGGCGGATGTCGAAGGCGACGTGCCCGCGATCGGCGAGGCCGAGCTCTTCGTCCTCGGCGGGCTGGATCTTGCCGAAGCCGGTGGTCTGCGGGAAGCGCTGCCCGATCATGGACAGCACGCTGGAGAACACGATCGCGCAGACGTTGGCCAGCAGCACCACCGGAAGCACCTGCGCCAGCAGTGTTTCCGCCTGGCCGGCGCCGGACTGCGCGTAGCCGAGGGTCAGCGGGATGGCGCCCTCGCCGAGGCCGCCGCCCATCACCGGCACGACGATGAAGAACACGGTCCGGTGCAGGTCGCCGGTGATCGCCCAGCCGACCAGCGAGCCGACGACCAGCGCTGCCGCCGAACCCGCGGCCAGCGGCCCGAAGATCTTGAGGAAGCCCCTGATCAGCACCGTGCGGTTCATGCTCAGGATGGAGCCGACGATGATCCCGGCGATGAACACGTACAGGAAGTTCGTGGACTTGTAGAACGTCGAGATGTGCTTGGCCAAGTCGGCGGGGATCCACTGCGCGGCGACCAGGAACGCGGGCAGGAAGGTCACCAGGATGACCGGCCCGCCGATCGAGCGGAAGCCCGGGATGCGCCGCCCGACCTCGTAGCAGGTGTAGCTGCAGACGCCGAGCAGCGCGGCCATCGTCGGGATGTCGGCCGCCAGGTCGTCCTGCCAGGCGAGCACCGCGAGCACGACGACAAGCAGCGCGTAGAACGGCAGCGGGATGACACCGATCCGAACCGACCAGAAGGACCGGGGTTGTTCGGTGGGAGCCACTTGCTCCGCCGATACCGCGTCCGGGGGTGATGCCATCTCGCTACCTCCTCGTAGGGATAGCAGGCATCAAACCCCCCACCTCCAGGCCGCGAGTAGGGGCCGATTCCCGAGGTGGGCATAAGCCGCGCTTATGGCTCGGCTGCCGAAACGCGCCTGCGCCGGCGCGCGCAGGAGGCTGGCGACCAGGCTGCGGGCGTAATGGGCGTCCGCACCCACTTCCCGCCGCCCACTGCGGGCTGCGTCGAAGCCCGCGGCGCTGGCGTCAGCGGGTCTGTGGCGGGTCCGGAGCGAGGGTGCCGTCCGGGGCGATGTGCTCGAAGATCTGCTCGACCAGCGCCACCACGTGCGGGTCGTCGACGGAGTAGAGGTGGCGGCGGCCGTCGCGGCGGGCGGTGATGACACCCGCCAACCGGAGCTTGCTCAAGTGCTGGCTGACCGTCGCGATGCTGATGCCGACCCGCTTGGCCAGCGTGCCCACGTCGTAGGAACCGTGTGTGATCAACCACACGAGGTGTAGTCGTGGTGGGCTGGCGAGCAGCGCGAACGTCGCCGCGGCAGCGGTCAGCTGGGCCCCGGTCGGTTCGGCGTCCCGCCTGGACAGGTCGGATTCTGCGGCGTGCGGCGTGCGATTTTTCGGCATGGCGAGCTCGATTGTTCCTGATCGCGCAACCCCCGGGTGGAAGCCGCGGAAATGCTTCGTTGGTTGCGAAAACTACGAAATGAATGCCAGGGTGATCTCGTTCCGAAGGGGAGTAGTCCGCAAGCCCACCGTTCGACACGCTGAGATCCTTCTCCGGCGGTGGCGCCCGCGACGCGGGTGGACGAGACCTTCGGCCAGCTGATCTGCGCCTGGCCGAGACCCCTGGACGTCCCGGCCGAGGCAGGCCACGGCCCGGGAAGGTGTTCGATGTCCACCAAGCTGCTGCGACCGCTCGCGCTCTGCGGAGCGCTGGCGGTTCCCGCGTTGGTCCTCCGGTTCTCCGGTCTCGCGCCGAGCCCGGTGCTGGGATTGCTGTTGTCCGGGATGGCCGTGGTGGCCTCGTCGTTCGTGCTGGCCTGGGCCGCGGAAGCGGCGCAGGTCGACATCTCCGGCGGGCTGGCGATCGCGATCCTCGCGGTGATCGCCGTGCTGCCTGAGTACGCGGTCGACCTCTACTTCGCCTACACCGCGGGCAGCAATCCCGAGTACGTCGCCTACGCCGCGGCGAACATGACCGGCTCCAACAGGCTCCTGCTCGGCCTGGGCTGGTCGCTGGTGGTGGTCGTCGCGCTCGCGCTGGTCAAGCGGCGCACCGGGAAGTCGGTGCGTGAGTTGACCCTGGAGTCCGGCAACCGGGTGGAGCTCGGGTTCCTCGCGATCGCCTCGATGATCGCGTTCCTGGTGCCCGCGACCGGTCAGATCTCGCTGCTGCTCGGGTTCGTGCTGCTCGGGTTCTTCGTGTTCTACCTGTGGAAGGTCTCGCGCGCCGAGGCGGAAGAACCCGACCTGGTCGGCACCGCCGCCACCATCGGCGGGCTACCCAAGCACGTCCGCCGACCGCTGGTGATCGCACTGTTCGTCTTCGCCGCAGCGGTAATCGTCGTCTGCGCCGAACCCTTCGCCCACTCGCTGATCGAAACGGGCACGCAGCTGGGCATCGACCAGTTCCTGCTCGTGCAGTGGCTCGCGCCGCTGGCCTCGGAAGCGCCCGAGTTCATCGTCGCGATCCTGTTCGCCGTCCGGGGCAAGGGTGCCGACGCGATCGGCACCCTGATCTCCGCCAAGGTCAACCAGTGGACGCTGCTCGTGGGCAGCCTGCCGGTGGCCTACCTGCTCGGCGGTGGCGGGACGGCGCTGCAACTCGACGCCCGCCAGGTGGAGGAGTTCCTGCTCACCGCGACCCAAACGGTGCTCGGGGTGGCCGCTGTGCTGGCGCTGCGCTTCCCGCGCTGGACGGCGTGGACGCTGCTCGGGCTGTTCGCGGCGCAGTTCGCGCTGCCCGGCCAGACCGCCCGCTACGTCCTGTGCGGCAGCTACGCCGTGATCGCGATCGCCGCGCTCATCCGCAACCGCCACCACATCCTGCCCACCCTCGCCGCGCCCTTTCGGCGCCAAGGCGACGACAGCACGGCAGCGCGCGAACCTACAAGCGCCGTCCGCTGATCGAACGGCTGTCCATCAGCGGGCGCACCCCCAGTTTCGCGCCCGCTGGTGAGCAGCCTTCACGTGCTGCGCAGGGCGACGCAGCACTCCCCGGGCCGCGGGTCCAGGGCGGCCTCCACGGACCATGCCTGCAGCCCGGCCAGGAAGCCCTGCAGAAAGGCGTGGTTGAGCCCGCAAACCAGCTCCGGCGACCTGGCGGTCAACGGGTGGAATGGGCAGTTGCGCAGCCGGACGCAGGTCGGGGTCTCCCGGTCGGGTTCGAATCCGTAGCGGGTGAGCACCTCTTCGGTCCTGGTCAGCGCGCGTTCGGCGCCGAGGCGGCCGGGGCGGCTGCGGAGGCGTTCTTCGGCGCCGAGGAGGTGTCCACGTTCGCGCGCGGTGCGCATCGCCGACTCGATCGCGGTCTCGCGTTCGCCCTCGGTGAGCACCGCGTCGAGCAGGATGTCGGCCAGCAGGTCGGGACGCCTCGGCGGGATGCTCACCCTGATGTGGGCGTCGGTGGGTTCGTAGACCTTCGGCGTGCGGCCGACCTTGCGGATGCCGCCCACCGGTTCGAACCGCGCGCACAGCAACCCGGCGTCGACGAGCTTGTCCAGGTGGAAGGCGGCGAGCTTGCGGGAAATGCCGACCGCGGCGGCTGCCTCGTCCCGGCCGACGGGCCGACGGGCGCGGCGGATGAACTCGAACATCCCGCGCCGCAGGTCGTCCGCCAGTACTGCGACCGCCGCCATCGAGCCCGCGGCCGATTCGTCGCTGGACACCATGCCTCCACGGTAACGCCTCTCGCGCCCAATGTGGTGTCCGAAATTGGCATGGAGAGGTCACATACTGCTGCATTGACCCGTTGGCGTGAAAAATACTAGCGTTCATTGGTGAAACTAGTCCGGGTGGCCGAGCCAGGTGGCCTGGCGCAACCGACCCAGAGGATCGCCTGATGTCCGCACCTGCCCTGCACGTCGCCCACCAGCCCGACGGCGAGATCGACCTCGCAGCCGCCGAGAAAGCGGCCGGTGATCTGCTGCGGGCGTTGGGGATATCCACCGATTCCGAGAGCCTGAGCGGCACGCCGGGACGGATGGCCCGCGCCTACGCGGAGCTGTTCACGCCGCGGCCGTTCGACCTGACGACCTTCCCGAATGAGGAGCAGTACGACGAGCTGGTGCTCGCCCGGGCTATCCCGGTCCGCTCGGTCTGCGAACACCACCTGCTGCCGTTCGTCGGCACCGCGCACGTCGGCTACCTGCCCGGCGACCGGATCCTCGGGCTGTCGAAGCTGGCCCGGGTTGTCGAGCACTTCGCCTGCCGTCCGCAGGTTCAGGAGCGGCTGACCAAGCAGGTCGCCGACTGGCTGTGCGAACAGCTGAAGCCCAAAGGCGTCGGCGTCGTGATCGAAGCGGAGCACACCTGTATGACCCTGCGAGGCGTGCAGGCCACCGGCTCCAACACCGTGACCTCGACGCTGCTGGGCACCCTGCGACAGGACGCGCGGTCGAGGCAGGAGTTCTTCGCCCTCACCGGCGTCAACGCCTGACTCAGCCTGCCTGGGTGGGCGCGGGGGCCTGCCGGGCTTGGCGGAGCAGCGCGTCGAGCGCGAACGGTCCGGCCCCCAGGATCGCTAACAGCAGGAAGAACCAGCTGTACAGCACGGCCGGAACCCCGCCGTTGAGGATCGGGAGCAGTCCCCGGGGCTGGTGCACGGTGAAGTACGCGAAGGCCATCGCGCCGGAGCACACTAGTGCGGCCGGCCTGGTGAAAAGTCCGAGGAGGACCAAGGCCCCGCCGACGACCTGGATCAACCCCGCCCACCAGCTCGGCCACGCGAACAGCGGGACGGGGTACGGGGCGCCCAGAACGCCGAACAGGCCGGCCACGCCGTGCTGGATGAACAGGAACGACACGACAATGCGCGTCACGGACAGCGCGATGCCGCCCAGTCGATCAGGATATTCTTGAGTCACACCCGCCCACCCCCAAAAAACCGGTCGGGTTCTTCGCGACACCACTAGGTGTTTCCACCTCGGAGCGTTCTCAATCTGGCGGGCGATGCGGAGGATCACCGTTGGCCGAGGCCGTCGCCGGGCAACTCATGACACGAACCCGTCTCGGCGATCATCCTGGTGGCGATAGTGATGATCATCTCGCTGCCCGGCATGGGCCCCGATGTGGATGAAGTTCGAGCAAGGAACGTGCGGCCTGCTTCTCCTCGGAGCCGTCGTCCTCGCCAACGGGAAGCAAATGCGATCCCTGTTCACCACGAAGTAGGAACACCAGCTACGCCACCGCTACGCCGAAAAGCAGCGCGGAAGCCGTGACGAGAGCTCCACGTGACACGTGGCGGCCGACGGCGCGTAGTCGAGTGCTGCAAGTCTGCTCACGCCCAGACGTCGAGGGCTTCGAGTGCTGCCGCGACCTCCTGTCGCACGTCCGGATCGAGACCGCGCGGCGGCCGGGCAGGTTGGGCGGTCGATGAGTACCAGGTGTTCGGCTGCGGACATAACGCGCAGGCTCCGTGGTGGCGGCGGAACAACTCCCACAACGGTTGCATGCGGTCCGACAGGGCCGCGGCCTGGTTGGGATCGCCGTTTGGCTGCAACGCGGGTGATGGCCAGGCAGAGTTCGGGCAGCAGTCCGCCGATGACGCTGAACCAAAGGTCGGCGCCTCCGTTGAGACCGGCTGCGGCGAACTGGTCGCCACTGACCCCGAGCGCTACGCCGCCGGGGAGACTGCCGCGGAGACCGGCGATCCGTTCGGGCGCCTGTTCGGCGGGGATGTGAAGGCGACGGCAGAGATTCACCGTGTTTCTGCCTGCGATTAGCAAGGACGCCCAGAAGAAGATCAACAGAGACATCCGCCGATGGCGGCTACACCTGCGGATCGCCCATGCCTTCGGAGCGACGCCGTGCAGCACTTCATCACCACACCTGGAAGAAGGCCCTCGACGCCTTCGAGATCACCTTCGACGGACGCCTGTCCGCCAGACGCAGATCGAACGGAAATCAACAGTTACACCGAAAACTTGACAGCCCCTGCCACCAGCAGAGGTGTATCCGTTAAGAGTGATATCTTTGTACGTTCGAGTGGCGTGGGTGCATGCTGCTGCTTGAAGGAGCCGTGGTCTCATTGTGAGAGGCGTGTTGTGGTTCGGGTAGCCGGTCGGCTGAGGCCGCCCGGCTACCGGGTTTTTGGTGCTTCACCGCGCTCGCGGGTCACAGGGCCGGCGCTCAGCGGGGCGGAAGGGCTGCTTGCCGCATACCTCGTTGCTGCCTTGGGTTGTGGTGGCGTTGGGGTGGGGTGGGTGTGATGTTTTCGTCGATCATGGTGCCGGAGGGGGTGCGGCGGCTTTTTCAGGTATTGACCGGTGAGGATATGACGGATGCGGATGAGGGTGCGTTGTTCGCGGTGGCGGACGTGTTGGAGTCGGGTGCGGCAGAGCTGGGCGAGGTGCGGGCGTTGGTGGCGGAGCTGGTGGGAAAGGTGCGGACGGGGTTTTCGGGGAAAGCGGTGGACCGGTTCGCGGACGGGTTGGGGATTTTTGATGGGTTGTTGTCCTCGGGGCAGGCGGCGTTACTGGATTTAGCGGTGTTCGTGCGGAAGACGTCGCAGCAGGTGCGGTATGTGAAGTTGATGACAATTTATAGCCTGGAATTGCTGTGGTTAGAGATGGCGTGGGCGATGCAGTTTGCGGGGGCGACCGGTGGCGCGTCGCTGTTGTGGCTGGCGGCGCGGATGGCGGCGATGCGGCTTCGGTTGACGACGTGGTGGGGGCAGTTGTTCATGCGGTTGGCGAGGATGGCGGCTGGTGGTGTGGCGTTCAACGTGGTGCCGGATCTGCAGGCCCAGGTGCAGATGCTGGGTGAGAAATCGGCTCAGAAGTGGGATGGGACGCTGACCGAGCAGGCGGCGGGGATGGGGGCGTTCTCGGTGCTGGTGGCGCTGCCGTTTTCGGCGGTGGGCGGTCTGGTCAGCAACACGTTGACGAAGGTCCTGGTGAAGGGCCTGGGCGATGACGTGGATGCGGCGATTCTGGAGGCGGCGGTGAAGAAAGCGGTGGCCGAGCACGCGGAGTTGTATCCGGTATCGGCGATGGCGAAGTTCGCGGACGCGGTGGGCAAGAGTCTGGATAACTATGCGGGGATGCAGGTGGGGACGATGTGGTTGGTGAAGATGGGCAGCGGGTTCGGGGACGCGGTGGCGGGCTCGTTGTCGGAGTTTTTCGGGGAAGCGTTGTATCAGTTGTTGCAGGGTGGGCCGTTGACCTGGAACCCGTATTCGTTGTCGGCGGGTGGGTTCGAGACGGTGTTCAGCGGTGTGGGCACTCTGGCGGGTTTGGCGTTGCGGGGCAAGCTGCACCCGCAAGGCCCGAGCCCGTACCTCGAGGGCACCGGCGGGGGCGGGGACGGCAGCGACGATGGTGGCGGGTCCGGTGGGGAGAAGACCCCGCTGCCGGGGGCAGGGTCCGGGTCGCAGACAGGGGACATCCCTGGCTCCCCAGACAAAGACAGCACGTTCATCCCATCCGATGCCTCCGATGCCTCCGATTCCTCCGATTCCTCGCGATCGGATGCCTCCGATGCCTCGGATGGCTCGCGATCGGATGCCTCGCGATCGGATCGCTGGGCCGACTCGGATTCCGAGGCCGGCTCGGATTCCCCGAGTGTGTCTGATGTGGACTCTGTGTTCTCGGATACCGGGTCGGTGGATTCGGCTGCGGTGTCGGTGTCTTCTGGTGATGACCTGGTGGTGCCCGGTTCCGCTGTGGTGTCTGCCGTTGTTGTGGGCGGCACAGACGGTAAGGACGGCACAGACGGTAAGGACGGCACGGACGGTAAGCGGGGTGCCGATGGCGGTGTGCCGGGCGGGACCCCGGCTCGTGACGTTCCGGTGGTGCCCGGTGCCGGCCAGCACCGGCCGGGCACACCACCACCGGCATATCCCGGTGGGGTACCGGGTGTTGACCCGGACCGGCCGGGCACACCGCCACCGCCGTACAGTCCGGGTCCCGGTGACGATCAGGCCGTGCCCGGGAAACGGCCGCTGGAGGTGTCTGCCTCGAAGACACCGGACTCCCCGACGGTGACCCCACATGCTTCCGATGTGCCCGCGGACACCCCGCGCCCGGAGACCGGCAGGCCTGGGTCTGTCGTGGGCCCCGACGATCGTGTGCCTGCGGGGCATCCGGCATCGGAGACTGTCGGGTCCGGGTCTGTCGTGGATTCCGATGGTCGTGTGGCCGGGGGGTATCCGGGGTCGCCGGGTGGGGTGACCGGCCGCGATGGGGATCCCGGTGTGGACTCGGTTGCGGGGCGTGGGGATTCGCACCGCCAAGATGAGGCGGTGGTGTCGGCGGATTCGGCGACGCTGCCGGGGGACGGGTCGCAGGCGGCGCCGTCCCTGCATCGGGATCCGGCGGCGGTGTCGCCGGCGGTGTTGCCGGCGGTGTTGCCGGCGGACATGGTGCGGGTGCCGGTGACCGCGGATGTGGCTGCTGGTGGCAGGTTGGCGGATTTCATGCCGGACGGTGTCGCGGATTCCACGGGCGGGCCTGTGCTGCTGGTGTCCCCCAGCGATCCGACTGCGGGTGTGGTGGTGACGCGGGGTCAGGGGTCGGCACTGGCGCGGGATTTGGGCCGCCACGTTGTCGCGATGACGACGCCGGAACAGGCCGGGCGCGAGCCGCGATGGACGGTGTTCCCCGCGAATGGTTCTCGTCCCAAGCCGCTGGCCGGGCCTGGTGCCGCGGTGCTGGCCGGCGGGCGGAGTGGGGGCGTGGCCGGTCTGGCGGACGGCTCGGCAACGGTCCCGGCCGCCGCCGGTGGCAAGACGGTGGCCGGGGGTGAGGCATCGGCTACCCAGACGGCGTCTGCCCAGGCGAGGTCGGCGGCTGGGTACCCACGGCCCGGGGCCACCACACACGCTGGCCAGGCGGGCACAGGGCTTCCCGGCCCCCGGTCGGCGTCGTGGCGGGAACAGGACCTGCGCCGGGTTGATGCAACCGCTGCGGGGGAGGAGTTCGGGGATTCTGGCGCGGTGCCGTGGTCGGCTGATCCCGTGGCGGTGGCCCAGGCGGCCGGCATGTCCAGCGGTGCTGATTCTGCTGGTGTTGTGGAACGCGGCCTGGAATCGATGGCGGGACAGCTCCAGCGGTCGAGTCCAAAGGGTGATGCTGCCTGGTCCCGTGATGCTGGTTCGGGCGGGGCGGTAGTAGGGCCCAGGCGCGGTGTTTCCCGCGTGTCGGAACAGCCCGGGCTGGCGTCCCGGGAAGGAGAAGCGACCGGTGAGGGGGCCCGACGCACTTCCGCCGATCCCGCCGCTGGTGTACCACGTCGCCGGGCCTGGCCTAGTGGTGTGAGCGCGAACCAGGCCAGGCCCGGTGGCAACGAACCCGGTGGTGCGGGCCCGAAACGAGCGCCGGAGGATGCGCTAGGGCCGGATGCGCCAGGGCCGGATGCGGTGAGGCGGGATTCTGGGGTGTGGGCGGTTTCAGCTCCGGTAGCGGAGGGTGGGCCGGTGGGGGCCGGGTATCGGTTCCTGCGGGGGGTGAATCAGGCCAATTATTTCTTCGGGGAGAAGCGTTTCCGGGTGAATTGCCTGGAAGCGTTTGTGGCGTTCCATAATTCTCTGAAGTTCGGCCGGCAGTACGTGGCGGGGCCGGCTGGGGGTGACCGGAACCCGGCTCGGCTGGAGGCGGCGTTCGGGGCGAGGGCCCGGCCGATGGCTGGTGTGGCTGGGGTTGAGCGGTATGTGCAGGGTGTGTCGGTGGGCGTGGCTGTGCCAGTGATTTACCGGCGACAGGATGGTAGCGCTCATGTGATCGCTGCGGTGCATGCCGAAGACCGCGATGGGCAAGGGCGGGTGGCTCTGCTGAATCCGCAGAAGGGGGAGGCAGCCGAGGCCGCTGAGCTCCTGGCTGCGACCGGGATGTGGGTGATCGCGGTGTCGGGGGTGGAAGTAGAAGAGGAGGTGGTGTTGCCGCCCAGTGGTTCCCGGTGGCGAGGCCAGGACGGGGGGGCCGGGCTGCCCGCCGTGGTGACGGGTCCGAAGCGTCGGGGTGGTGCGTCCGGGCCGGTGGCGGGCAAAGCCGGCACGAAGAGCACGAAGGGCACGAAGAGGACGCGGGGGACGGCTGCCCAGGGTTCGCGGGAGGAGACCGGCGGGAGTTCCCGGGCACCCAAGCGGCCGAAGGTGCAAGAACCCGTTGGTGAGGCTGGTTCCGGGAATCACGGCGGCAAGGGCGACGGGCCCGCGCCGACCAATCCGGCAGCACAGCAGGACCCGAGTGCGGAGCAGGAGCGGAAACAGAAACGCAAGGTATACGACGCGACGTACCAGAAGAAGAAGAAGGCCGAAGCCGCCCTGGTTAAGAAGTTGGAAGGGAAACCGCGGGAGGAGTTGACGCAAGAGGAAAGGGAGGACCTGGCCCGGTTTGGGCCGAAGGTGGAGGAGCAGAAACAGAAATACAAGGTAAACAACGCGAGGCGGCTCCAGAAGGTAAAGGCCGAAGCCGCTCAGGTTAAGAAGTTGGAGGGGAAGCCGCGGGAGGAGTTGACGCAAGAGGAAAGGGAGGATCTGGCCCGGTTTGGGCCGAAGGTGGAGAAGCGGAGACGGGAAAACACGGAAAAGGCTGCGAACTGGCGCCGGAATAAAAAGGGCCGGATTGCGAAGTTGCAGGAGTGGGAGAGGCAGAACAAGCTGAATGCGCGGCAGAAGGGGGAGTTGGCGGAGCGGCTGATGAAGGAGGAGGAAAAGAGGAAAACTGCCGCGAACACTCGCCAGTCGAGAAAGGACAAAGACGCCGCCGCGATTGCGTGGTTGGAGGAGCAGGGGCAGCTGACTCCGAGGCAGCGGGCCGAGCTCGATTTGCGCAAGAAAATACAAAAGGGCGAAAAGGAGCAAAATCGGCTGGCGCCCCGAGTGTCGAAGCTGAAAAAAGAGATCGAAGTGTTGCAGGCGTTGCAGGCGCTGCGGGAGCTGACCGGGGCTGAGCGGAACAGGCTGGCGGACCAGAGGGCTCAGTGGGCTGTTTCTGTGGAGGATTTGGAAGCGGTGAGGAAGAGGCTGAAGGAAGATAAGGCGGCGCTGGAGAGGATGCTGGCTGAGGGGGTGGATGAGGCTGGGGGGAGGGTGGGTGCGGGGGCAAGTGGGCAGCAGGATGAGTGGGATGCGCTGGTGCCCAGCGGGGTATGGGAGCGGGCTGGGGCTGATCGGGGCCATTTTGGTCAGGACGCGGGGTCGGAGGGAAGCGATCTCGTTGCGTGGCTTGATCGGGCGAATGACGAGTGGGCTGGGTCGGGGGATGCGGGTTCGGCGGAGCAGGGTGGCGCTGAATGGGACGCGGGGTTGGATAGCGGCGTTGATTCTGGTGGGTGGGTTGGGGAGGTGATGGGGAATCCAGCCGGGCAGGAGCGGGCTGCGGCATCGTTGTCCGGCCGGGACGAGGACCAGCAGACGGGGTCGGGGGCGGAGTGGGAGTCGGATGCGGTTGTGCGGGTGGAGCAGGCGGAGACGTGGGAGGGGTTGGTTGAGGAGGTGCAGGGGGATGCGACCGGCGATGAGGAGCCGGATGTGCGGGTTGCGCGGCTGCGGGAGTCGCTGAAGCAGGCTGAGTCTGGCCTGGCTTCGTTCGAGGCGTTGCCGGGCTGGGACGGGATTCAGCGGGGGGAGTTGGCGGTGTTGCCGGGGTTGGATGGGGGTTTGCGGGAGTACTGGGAAAAGGGGCAGTGGCGTATCGAGGAGTTGCGGGCGGAGTTGGCCGTGATGGTGAACGGCGAGGGTGAACCGGCCGGGCAACATCTGGGTGAGAGGGGAGAGGAGCGGGTTGCGGTGTCCGTGCCGGCTGAGATTGCGGCGTTGGCCGGGCTGACGGATCGGATGGAGCGGCATTTGCAGGCGATGCCGCTGGAGTACAACCCGGGCGGTGTGCGTGAGCGGGTCGAATGGGCGAAGCAGTGGGTGAGCCAGGGGCAGTGGACTCCAGGTCAGTTGCAGACGGTTCGGTCGGGGTTGGCTGCGGTGCGGGCGGCGGAGAGGAAGTTGCGAGGCGAGGCTGGCCGGGCGAAGGAGGCGCAGGCGATAGGCGGGGGCGAGCTGGGGGGCGGGTATCGGTTCCTGGTGGGGGTGAACCGGGCCAACTATTTCTCCGGTGAGGCGGGTTTCCGGGTGAATTGCCTGGAGGCGTTTGTGGCGTTCCATAATTCTCTGAGGTTCGGCCGGCAGTTCGTGGCGGGGCCGGCTGGGGGTGACCGGGATCCGGCTCGGTTGGAGGCGGCGTTGGGGGCGAGGGCCTGGTGGGTGGCTGGTGTTGCCGGGGTTGAGTGGTATGTGCGGGGTGGACTGGTGGGGGTGGCTGTACCGGTGGGTGTGGCTGTGCCGGTGATTTATCTGCGGGCGGACGGTAGTGCGCATGTGATCGCTGCGGTGAATACCGGAGACGCAGGTGGGCGAGGGCGGGTCGTGCTGGTGGATCCGCAGAAGGGGGAGGCTGCTGACAAAGATGATGTTTCCGCGGCGATCGGGGTGTGGGTGGTTCCGGTGTCGGAGGTGGCATCGGATCGGGAGGTGGTGCCGCCCAGTGGGTCTGGGCTGCGGCGCCTGGGCTGGGGGGCTGGGCTGCCCGCCGAGGTGGCAGGTCCGAAGCGTCAGCGTCCCGGTGGGCCGGTGGCCGGCACGACGAGGAAACGGGAGGAGGCTGGCGGGGGTTCCCGGGCACCCAAGCGGCCGAAGGTGCCAGGACCCGCTGTGGAGGCTGGTTCCGGGAATCACGGCGGCGAGGGCGACGGGCCCGCGCCGACCAATCCGGCAGCACAGCAGGACCCGAGTGCGGAGCAGGAGCGGAAACAGAAAAACAAGGTATACGCCGCGATGCGGCGCAAGAAGGAAAAGGCCGAAGCCGCTCTGGTTAAGAAGTTGGAGGGGAAGCCGCGGGCGGCGTTGACGCAGAAGGAAAGGGAGGACCTGGCCCGGTTCGGGCCGAAGGTGACGGACCGGAAACGGAAAAACACGGAAAAGGTTGCGAACTGGCGCCGGAATAAAAAAGACGAATCTGTCGCCGCGATTGCGTGGTTGGAGAAGCAGGAGCAGCTGACTCCGACGCAGCGGGCCGAACTCGATTTGCGCAAGAAAATACAAGAGGGCGAAAAGGAGGAAAAGCGGCTGTCGACCCGAGTGCCGAACCTGAAAAAAGAGATCGAAGTGTTGCAGGAGCTGCAGGAGCTGCAGAAGCTGCGGGAGCTGACCGGGGATGAGCGGAACAGGCTGGCGGACAAGAGGGCTCAGTGGGCTGTTTCTGTGAAGGATTTGAAAGCGGTGAGGAAAATGCTGAAGGAAGACAAGGCGGCGCTGGAGAGGATGCTGGCTGAGGGGGAGGATGAGGCTGGGGGGAGAGTGGGTGCGGGGGCAAATGGGCAGCAGGATCAGTGGGATGCGATGGTGCCCAACGGGGTATGGGAGCAGGCTGGGGCTGATCCGGACCATCTTGATCGGGACGCGGGGTCGGAGGAGGGAAGCGACGATCTCGCTGCGAGTCCGACGCAGCGGGCCGAGCGTGATTTGCGCAAGAAAATACAAAAGGGCGAAAAGGAGAAAAGAAGTCGGCTGGCGCCCCGAGTGTCGAAGCTGAAAAAAGAGATCGAAGTGTTGCAGGAGCTGCAGAAGCTGCGGGAGCTGACCGGGGCTGAGCGGAACAGGCTGCGGGTCCAGAGGGCTAAGTGGGCTGTTTCTGTGAAGGATTTGGAAGCGGTGAGGAAGAGGCTGAAGGAAGATAAGGCGGCGCTGGAGAGGATGCTGGCTGGGGGGGTGGATGAGGCTGGGGGGAGGGTGGGTGCGGGGGCAAGTGGGCAGCAGGATCAGTGGGATGCGCTGGTGCCCAGCGGGGTCTGGGAGCGGGCTGGGGCTGATCGGGGCGAACATTTTGGTCAGGACGCGGGGTCGGAGGGAAGCGACGATCTCGTTGCGTGGCTTGCTCGGGCGGATGAGGAGGGGGCTGGGTTGGGGGATGCGGGTTCGGCGGAGCAGGCGGAGACGTGGGAGGGGTTGGTTGAGGAGGTGCAGGGGGATGCGACCCGCGATGAGGAGCCGGATGTGCGGGTTGCGCGGCTGCGGGAGTCGCTGAAGCAGGCCGAGTCTGGCCTGGCTTCGTTCGAGGCGTTGCCGGGCTGGGACGGGAGTCAGCGGGGGGAGTTGGCGGTGTTGCCGGGGTTCGATGGGGGTTTGCGGGAGTACTGGGAAAAGGCGCAGCGGCGTATCGAGGAGTTGCGGGCGGAGTTGGCCGAGATGGTGAACGACGAGGGTGAACCGGCCGGGCAACACCTGGGTGAGACGGGAGAGCAGCGGGTTGCGGCGTCCGTGCCGGCTGAGATTGCGGCGTTGGCCGGGCTGACGGATCGGATGGAGCGGCATTTGCAGGCGATGCCGCCGGAGTACAACCCGGGCGGTGTGCGTGAGCGGGTCGAATGGGCGAAGCAGTGGGTGAGCCAGGGGCAGTGGACTCCAGGTCAGTTGCAGACGGTTCGGTCGGGGTTGGCTGCGGTGCGGGCGGCGGAGAGGAAGTTGCGAGGCGAGGCTGGCCGGGCGAAGGAGGCGCAGGCGATAGGCGGGGGCGAGCTGGGGGGCGGGTATCGGTTCCTGGTGGGGGTGAACCGGGCCAATTATTTCTCCGGGGAGAAGCGTTTCCGGGTGAATTGCCTGGAGGCGTTTGTGGCGTTCCATAATTCTCTGAGGTTCGGTCGGCAGTTCGTGGCGGGGCCGGCTGGGGGTGACCGGGATCCGGCTCGGTTGGAGGCGGCGTTGGGGGCGAGGGCCTGGTGGGTGGCTGGTGTTGCTGGGGTTGAGTGGTATGTGCGGGGTGGGCTGGTGGGGGTGGCTGTGCCGGTGGGTGTGGCTGTGCCGGTGATTTACCTGCGGGCGGACGGTAGTGCGCATGTGATCGCTGCGGTGAATACCGGCGACGTAGATGGGCAAGGGCGGGTCGTGCTGGTGGATCCGCAGAAGGGGGAGGCTGCTGACAAAGATGATGTTTCCGCGGCGATAGGGGTGTGGGTGGTTCCGGTGTCGGAGGTGGCATCGGATCGGGAGGTGGTGCCGCCCAGTGGTTCCGGGCTGCGGCGCCTGGGCTGGGGGGCTGGGCTGCCCGCCGAGGTGGCAGGTCCCCAGCGTCAGCGTCCCGGTGGGCCGGTGGCCGGCACGACGAGGAAACGGAAGGAGGCCGGCGGGAGTTCCCGGGCACCCAAGCGGCCGAAGGTGCCAGGACCCGCTGTGGAGGCTGGTTCCGGGAATCACGGCGGCGAGGGCGACGGGCCCGCGCCGACCAATCCGGCAGCACAGCAGGACCCGAGTGCGGAGCAAGAGCGGAAACAGAAAAACAAAGTATACGACGCGACGCGGCGCCAGAAGGTAAAGGACCAAGCCGCTCTGGTTAAGAAGTTGCAGGGGAAGCCGCGGGAGGCGTTGACGCAGAAGGAAAGGGAGGACCTGGAGCGGTTTGGGCCGGAGGTGACGGAGCGGAAACAGAAAAAAAAGGTATACGACGCGACGCGGCGCCAGAAGGTAAAGGACCAAGCCGCTCTGGTTAAGAAGTTGCAGGGGAAGCCGCGGGAGGCGTTGACGCAGAAGGAAAGGGAGGATCTGGCCCGGTTTGGGCCGGAGGTGGCGGAGCGGAGACGGAAAAACGCGGAAAGCGTTGCGGACCAGCGCCGGAATAATAAGGACCGGATTGCGGAGTTGCAGGAGTTGGAGAGGCAGAACAAGCTGAATGCGCGGCAGAAGGGGGAGTTGGCGGAGCGGCTGATGAAGGAGGAGGAAAAGAGGAAAACTGCAGAGAACGCTCGCCAGTCGAGAAAGAACAAAGCCGCCGCCGCGATTGCGTGGTTGGAGGAGAAGGAGCAGCTGACTCCGACGCAGCGGGCCGAGCTCGATTTGCGCAAGAAAATACAAAAGGGCCAAGAGGGGGAAAATCGGCTGGCGCCCCAAGTGTCGAGGCTGAAAAAAGAGATCGAGGCGTTGCAGGCGCTGCCGGAACCGACCGGGGCTCAGCGGAACAGGCTGGCGGACCAGAGGGCTAAGCGGGCTGATTCTGTGAAGGATTTGAAAGCGGTGAGGGAAAGGCTGAAGGAAGATAAGGCGGCGCTGGAGAGGATGCTGGCTGAGGGGGTGGATGAGGCTGGGGGGAGGGTGGGTGCGGGGGCAAGTGGGCAGCAGGATCAGTGGGATGCGATGCCGCCCAGCGGGGTATGGGAGCGGGCTGGGGCTGATCGGGGCGAACATTTTGATCAGGACGCGGGGTCGGGGGGAAGCGAAGATCTCGTTGCGTGGCTTGATTGGGCGGATGAGGAGGGGGCTGGGTCGGGGGATGCGGGTTCGGCGGAGCGGGGTGGCGTTGTATGGGGTGCGGGGTTGGGTAGCGGCGTTGATTCTGGTGCGTGGGTTGGGGAGGTGATGGGGAATCCAGCCGGGCCGGAGCGGGCTGCGGCATCGTTGTCCGGCCGGGACGAGGACCAGCAGACGGGGGCGGAGTGGGAGTCGGATGCGGTTGTGCGGGCGGAGCAGGCGGAGACGTGGGAGGGGTTGGTTGAGGAGGAGCGGGGGGATGCGACCGGCGATGAGGAGCCGGACGTGCGGGTTGCGTGGCTGCGGGAGTCGCTGAAGCAGGCCGAGTCTGAGCTGGCTTCGTTGGAGGCGTTGGCGGGCTGGGACGGGAGTCAGCGGGCGGAGTTGGCGGTGTTGCCGGGGTTGGATGGGGGTTTGCGGGAGCACTGGGAAAAGGCGCAGCGGCGTATCGAGCAGTTGCGGGCGGAGTTGGCCGAGATGGTGAACGGCGAGGGTGAACCGGCCGGGCAACACCTGGGTGAGAGGGGAGAGCAGCGGGTTGCGGCGTCCGTGCCGGCTGAGATTGCGGCGTTGGCCGGGCTGACGGATCGGATGGAGCAGCATTTGCAGGCGATGCCGCCGGAGTACAACCCGGGCGGTGTGCGTGAGCGGGTCGAACGGGCGAAGCAGTGGGTGAGCCAGGGGCAGTGGACTCCAGATCAGTTGCAGACGGTTCGGTCGGGGTTGGCTGCGGTGCGGGCGGCGGAGGGGAAGTTGCGACACGTCGCTGGCCGGGCGAAGGAGGCGCAGGCGATAGGCGGGGGCGAGCAGGGTCCCGGCAAAGTCGGGTTTTAGCATGTCAGGAGCAGTTCGATGGGCCGGTTGAAATCGCGGGCGTGATGTCGGCGGGCGGCGGCGATGTTGGTGTGGCCGGCGAGTCGGAGCAGGCTGATGGCGGTGTTGCGGAGGCTGGCCATCCCCTGGGGTGCGTACCCGGTGCGGATCTGGCTGCGGTCTTCGTCGTGGGTTACGTCGCGGAACCAGTGCAGCCCGTTGTCGGGTAGGATCGGCGGGTTGCCCCGCCGATCCCCCCTCAGAGGGCACTCAGGCCGTGCGTGCCACTCGTCGCGGCACACGGCTCAAGCAGCCCGCGTGGGCGGGCAGACATCATGCGTCTACTGGTCGGTGTCGTGTGCCTGATCGCCGGGGTGGCGTCGGGCGCAGTGGACGTGCACGAGGCGGCGGGTCGTCCGGCCGCTGCCGTGTTCGGCGATGGCCTTGTGGGCTATTGCCTTGCGTATCCCGCGATACCAGGTCTCCCACTGGGTGGGGGGTCTGGTGGGCGGTCGGCGTAGAGCAGCGGCTCCCCGCAGAGCGGGCAGCGTCCTTTTTGGATCCGCAGGTCGCGTTCCCAGGATTCGGCCAGCTACGCGGGTCTGCGTTTGCCTCGCCGGTCGGCCCAGTACTGGGCCAGGGCAGGGTCGTCGGGTGTCATTTGCCATGAGTGACCGTGGCAAGAAACCCCATCGGGTGGTCCCTAGCTCGTGGCAGCTGACAACATCCCCGGGAAGTCGTTGCAGTACACGACGGATCGTCGATTCCGACGGCGGTCGGCGACCAACTCGCGGATCAAGATGACGGCTACCTGTATGAAGAAATCGACTTCGCGGTAGCGGTGCAGCTTCCCAGTCAACGCCACACGCCGAGCCCGCCGCACATACTGGAAGTCAGGTCTCTGCTCGAAAGTCGCTTTGTTGAGCTTCGTCGCGTGCGCAGCATCGTCGACAGCCTCACCGCCCTCGCCCGCTGGATTACGGACGAAGCCGACGACATCCGGCCGACCGACACCCCGACCGTCGCCAGAAGGCATTGCAGCTGTGCCAACGGGTCGGCGACAACGCGCTTTCGGCCGAAATGCTCGCGGGCGTGAGCCACCAGGCCGCACACGCCCACGACGGAGCGGTGTCGGTGGGGCTGGCGCGAGCGGCCCGTGACACGGCCGCCGGAACCGGGTTCGCCGCTCTGGAATCCGAGACCGCGGTCATGGAAGCTCATGGCCTGGCCCTGGTGCGCGACAAACGCGGCAGCATGTGGCGCTCCGGGCCGCTGAGGACGCGTTCAGCCGAGCGGACCAGGTGAAGCACCCGTCTTGGCTCAGTTACTACGACGCCGCCTACCTCGCCGCTAAGACGGCCCACTGGATGCGGGGGAACTCGGCGACCTGCGGGCGGCGGAGCGTTTCGCCCGACGGTCCCTCGAAATGAGTGCAGGGTATTGTTCAACACCGTCTTGCTCGCGTCCATTCTCGCCGACTGCGGGAGATTGACGAGGCATGCGCAGTTGGCCGTGACGCCCTACGCCTCGGCCGCAAGTTGCAGTCAGCGCGTACCCGGCTCTACTTGCAGGACTTCGCCAAGCGCCTTCACCGGCATCCAGCCGTGCCGGTGGTGGCCGAGTTTGGCGAAGAACTGGCCGCGATGGGGATCAGCTTCGACGTTGCGCCAACAGGTTGAACGGGGCGACCTGAGCAGCAGCGGCACCCCTGCTCGGGCACCTTCGGTGCCTGCATCCGCTCGAACGGGCTGGACGGAATCTCTTCCTCGACGTCACGCAGCCACCGGAACAGCTGCTGCAACGACCTGTACTGCCTGGCCACCGTCGCGGGCGACAGCAGCTTGCCGGTGCGCTGGTTCGGCCGCTCCTGAAGGTGGACGATGTAGTGCTCGACGTGCTCGCGGGTGATCGCGCACCTCGGTCGACGACCGTGGGGTAGGACACGATCATGCTCGGCGCGGTATTCGTGGCGCGCAGGTGGCGCCGCCGGTCCGTCAGCAGCTCGCCGAGGTCGTCGAGCGCGGCGGTCTGCGGAGCGCGGGGCGCGCCCTGAGTAGTCGGCATAACCCGAGATTCCGGTCGCCGAGTCCTTTGCTCGCCAGACGCTGTGCGGGTCAGTCCTACGTCTTGCCTGGTGGCGCCCCCAGCAGGACTCGAACCTGCGACCTAAGGATTAGAAGTCCTTTGCTCTATCCAGCTGAGCTATGGGGGCCGATCGGAGCGCGGCTCGCCTTAGCCGCAGCAAGCAGGGTAGCCGCCGCCGCCCGCAGGTGTGGGACTGACGCCGCACTGTTGCCAAGCCGGTACCGAACGGCAAGCTGATCGACAACCAGACGCCGCCCCCGATCAGGTCGGTGGCAGCTTGTGCAAGGCGGCGGCCGTTAGCTTGCCCAGCTGCTCAGCGGTGTCGGCCGCGGCCGCCCCGTGCATCGAGAGCATGGTCAGCAGCGTCCGGTCGGACCGGATCGCGGTGGCCGCGGTGCAGGTCTGGTGGCTGTCCACCAGTTCGCAGTACAACCAGGCTGAATGCCCCTCGATGTCGAGCTGCACGCCGCGCGGTTGGCGGCCGGACGCGACCTCGTAGGGCTCGTAGAAGCCGGCCGCGGCGGTGTTCTCCGGGCCGCTGGCCAACGCCTGGGAGCAGGTCCCGGCGATCGGGTTGTCCGGGTGTGGCGGCCCGGCCGGACCGCCGACGACCGCGAGGTCTGCGGGTGTCAGCAGTGTGCACGGATCGATCCCGTCAAAGTTACGCGGGATCGCGATGCGTGCCTGTGCGGCGACGGTCGATCTCGGCTGGGCGGGCTCTGCCGGGTGGTTCTCGTGGAACCCCGCCGCAGGGATCGGCTCGCCCGGGATCTTCGAGGCGCAGCCGGTCACCGTGCACAGCAGCAACATCGGCAACATGAATGCACAGCGACGGACAGTGGTCACTCCGCAACCGTAGCGGCCCGCACGTGCGGCAAACCACGCTCCCGGCCGCCATCCTGCAAGGTGGCCGCCCAGGATCGGCCGTTACGCTCGGTATGTGCCATCCGAGACCCCCGCGCCAGCACCGGAACGGCGCACGTCGAGCACGGTCGGCGTGCTGGTCATCACCGCCGGGGTGCTGGCGGCGCTGATCGCCGCCGTCCTGACCGCGCTTTCCGCCGGCGCCTCCTACGTGCTGCTCGGCTTGCCGGACCCCGGGCCGATCACGCAGTACGGCCTGCCGGTGGTCCGGGTGGTGGCCGAATCCGGTGCGGTGGTGTGCATCGGCTCGCTGCTGCTGGCCGCGTTCGGGATTCCGGCGAAGCGTTCGGGTCCGCTGGCCGCCGACGGTTACGCCACCGTGCGGACCGCCAGCTGGGCGGCCGCGGTGTGGTGCGTGGGTGCGGCGCTGATGGTGCCGTTCATCGCCGCCGAGGCCGCTGGGCGCCCGGTGGGGGACGTGCTCAGCGTCGACGTGCTCTTCGGCCTGGTCGACGCGTTGGAAGAAGCCAAGGCGTGGGCGCTGACCGCGCTGATCGCGTTCGTGGTCGCCCTGGTCTGCCGGGTGGTGCTGTCCTGGGGCTGGACCGTGGTGGCCTTCGTCCTGGGGCTGGCCGGGTTGTTCCCGGTGATCGCCACCGGCCACTCCGCCAGCGGCGGCGCGCACGACATCGCGACCAACAGCCTGCTCGTCCACCTGTTCGGCGCGGTCCTGTGGGTGGGTGGCCTGGTGGCGCTGCTGGCGCACGCCGCCCGCCGGGGTGCGCACCTCCCCCTGGTGGCCCGGCGCTTCTCGCAGATCGCCCTGGTGTGCTGGATCGCGATGGCGCTTTCCGGCGTGATCAACTCGCTGGTCCGGGTGTCGCCGGCGGACTTGTTCACCTCCACCTACGGCTTCCTGCTGGTGCTCAAGGTCGTCGGCCTGGTGGCGCTCGGCGCGTTCGGGTACTTCCAGCGCCGCGGCGTCGTCCGGCGGTTGGACGACGGGCCCGGTGCGGCCGCGCTGCTGCGGCTGGGCGCGGCGGAGGTGCTGATCATGTTCGCCACGATCGGCGTCGCCGTCGCCCTCGGACGCACCCCTCCGCCGGAGGGGAGCAAGGCGGTGCCGGGCCGGACGGAGCTGCTGATCGGCTACCCGCTGGACGCCCCGCCGACGCTGTTCCGGCTGCTGTTCGACATGCGGTTCGACCTGATCTACGGCACGTTCGCGATCGCGCTGGCCGGGCTGTACCTGTGGGGCGTTTACCGGCTGCGCAAGCGCGGTGACGCCTGGCCGGTCGGGCGGACCATCGCCTGGTTGTGCGGGTGCGCGACGATCTTCATGGCCACCTCGTCGGGCATCGGCAAGTACGCGCCCGCCATGTTCAGTGTGCACATGGGCCAGCACATGCTGATGTCCATGCTGGCACCGGTCTTCCTGGTGCTGGCCGGTCCGACTTCGCTGGCGCTGCGCGTGTTCAAGCCCGCCGGGAAGACGCAGCCGCCGGGACCGCGCGAATGGCTGCTGGCGTTCGTGCACTCGCCGGTGGCGCGCGTGCTGACCAATCCGTTCGTGGCGTTGGCACTGTTCGTCGGCTCCTTCTACGCGCTGTACTTCTCCGGCCTGTTCGACGTTGCGCTGACCCAGCACTGGGCGCACCTGGCGATGAACGCGCACTTCCTGCTGGTCGGCTACATCTTCTACTGGCCGGTGATCGGCATCGACCCGGCGCCGCGCCCGCTGCCGTCGCTGGGCAAGGTCGGCCTGGTTTTCGCCTCCATGCCGTTCCACGCGTTCTTCGGAATCGTGCTGATGATGTCGCAGACGGTGATCGGGGCGTCCTTCTACCGCGGCCTCGACCTGCCCTGGATGACCGACCTGCTCGCCGACCAGCGGCTCGGCGGCGGCCTGGCGTGGGCGTCGGGCGAGGTGCCGCTGGTCGTGGTGATGCTGGCGCTCCTGATCCAGTGGTCCAGAGCGGATTCCCGGGTGGCCCGGAGGATCGACCGGAAGGCCGATGCGGACGGCGGCGCGGACCTGGCCGCGTACAACGAAATGCTGAGGCAACTGGCCGAGAAGGACACCCCTCGTCGCAAGTGACCTGGCCGATCGGCCGGAATGTGCACGAAACGTGGTAAATCTGTCGCGCTGCGTGACATCGCTCGGGCAATCTCTTGGTCAGGGGCCGGAGTTCGGCCCCGCGGGACCGAGAGGAGCGGCAGATGTTCGAGACGCAGGTGACGGTGGTGGGCTACGTCCTCACCGACCCCGTCGTGCGGGAGACGCAGAACGGCCACCGGGTGGTCAACTTCCGGGTGGTGGCCGCCTCCCGCCGGCTCGACCGGGACACCGGGGAATGGGTGGATGGCGACCGGTTCTACGCCACGGTGAACTGCTGGAAGCGGCTGGCCGACGGGGTCGCCAGCGCGTTGGGCAAAGGCGATCCGGTGGTGGCGACCGGGCGGCTGCGCACCCGCGATTACGAGTCGGGCGGGCAGTGGCGCACCGTCGTCGAGTTGGAGGCCAACGCGATCGGGCTGGACCTGGCGCGGGGCGCGCCACCGGAGGTGCCTGGCATGTCAAGACCACGTCCGGGAAGCGAGCGCGGGCTGGTTTCCGTGCCTGGCGGTTGACCGCGATCTTCGCCGCCGGCCAGCGACAACTTCGATCCGGAGGAGGTGATAGGTGCCGGTACGAGGCGTATTGAGGCCGACGGCGAGGGGCTGGGGGACCGCGTGCGCGGTGCGACACGGGGCGCAACTACGATTCATGTCATGGCCGAGTTCATTTACACCATGAAAAACGTGCGCAAGACGCATGGTGACAAGGTCATCCTCGACAACGCGACCATCCAGTTCTACCCCGGCGCCAAGATCGGCGTCGTCGGTCCGAACGGGGCTGGCAAGTCGACCGTGCTGCGCATCATGGCGGGACTCGACCAGCCGAACAACGGTGAAGCGTTCCTCACGCCGGGTTACACCGTCGGCATCCAGCAGCAGGAGCCTCCGCTAAACGAGGAGAAGACGGTCCTCGGCAATGTCGAGGAGGGCGTCGGGGAGATCAAGCAGAAGCTCAACCGCTTCAACGAGATCGCCGAACTGCTCGCGACCGACTACTCCGACGAGCTCATGGAGGAGATGGGCAAGCTCCAGGAGGACCTGGATCACGCCGACGCGTGGGAACTGGACTCCCAGCTGGAGCAGGCGATGGACGCCCTGCGGTGTCCGCCGCCGGACGCGGAGGTCAAGAACCTCTCCGGTGGCGAGCGCCGCCGGGTCGCCCTCTGCAAGCTGCTGCTGAGCAAGCCCGACCTGTTGCTGCTCGACGAGCCGACCAACCACCTCGACGCCGAGAGCGTGCTCTGGCTGGAACAGCACCTCGCCACCTACCCGGGCGCCGTGCTCGCCGTTACCCACGACCGGTACTTCCTGGACAACGTCGCTGGCTGGATCCTGGAGCTGGACCGCGGCCGCACCTTCCCCTACGAGGGCAACTACTCGACCTATCTGGAGAAGAAGGCCGAGCGGCTGGCCGTGCAGGGCAAGCGCGACGCGAAACTGCAGAAGCGCCTCAAGGACGAGCTGGAGTGGGTCCGCTCCAACGCCAAGGCCCGCCAGACCAAGTCGCGTTCCCGTCTGTCGCGCTACGAGGAGATGGCCGCCGAGGCGGAGAAGACCCGCAAGCTCGACTTCGAGGAGATCCAGATCCCGCCGGGCCCCCGCCTGGGCAACGTCGTGGTCGACGTCGAGAACCTGAAGAAGGGCTTCGACGACAACCTCCTCATCGACGGGCTGTCGTTCACGCTGCCGCGCAACGGCATCGTGGGCGTCATCGGGCCGAACGGCGTCGGCAAGACGACGCTGTTCAAGACCATCGTGGGCCTGGAGCAGCCGGATTCCGGCACGGTCAAGGTCGGCGACACCGTCAAGCTGTCCTATGTGGACCAGAACCGCGCGAACATCGACCCGAACAAGAACGTTTGGCAGGTCGTGTCCGACGGGCTGGACTACATCCAGGTCGGCCAGGTCGAGATGCCTTCGCGCGCCTACGTCAGTGCCTTCGGGTTCAAGGGCCCGGACCAGCAGAAGCCGGCCGGGGTGCTCTCCGGTGGTGAGCGCAACCGCCTGAACTTGGCGTTGACGCTCAAGGAGGGCGGCAACCTGATCCTGCTGGACGAGCCGACGAACGACCTCGACGTGGAGACGCTGAGCTCGCTGGAAAACGCGCTCGAACAGTTCCCCGGCTGCGCCGTGGTGATTTCCCACGACCGGTGGTTCCTGGACCGCGTCGCCACCCATATCCTCGCGTGGGAAGGCGACGACGAGGACCCAGCGAAGTGGTTCTGGTTCGAGGGCAACTTCGGTGGCTATGAGGAGAACAAGCTCGAGAGACTGGGTCCGGACGCGGCCCGCCCGCACCGCGTGACGCACCGAAAACTGACCCGGGGCTGAACGGAGGCGCCTTGGCGAGCGTGCCCGCTTCACCGAACACAAGCTCGGCACAGGGACTGCTCGAACCCGCACGGCAGATGCGGTGGCGAGTCCCCGAGTTGGCATTGGTGCTCAGTGATCGCGCGGTTGCGCTCGCCAGGCATGCGGGTGATCGGGCGATTCGGCTGCGCGCCGAGGCCCTCGCGTTGTTCGCCTCGAACCGGCTGGGCCGCGGGGTCGCGGCCAGCGGTCGGGCGCTCGCGGCGGTTCGCGACGCGGTGGCGGCGGGCGACGCCGAGGTCGAGGCGGAGCTACGGGTCGAGCTGGCGTGGTGTGCCAGCAGCGCGGGCAGCGGCGAGGTCGCCGTTCGCGTGCTGAACCCGGTGCTGGAGCAGGATCGGATCGCGCCCGAGGTGCGGGCGCATGCCCTGCTCGCGTTGGCGGCGTCGCTGCCCGCGCACGGGCAGGACGGGGACCGCTCCGAGGCGCTCGACGAGGCCGAGTGGCTGTACGAGGCGTGCGGGCTCAGCCGGGACACCGCCCGGCTGCTCAACGCGCGAGTCCGCGCTGCGCGTGCGGCGCATCGCCGCAGGCTGGGCGAGTTCGACGAAGCCATCGCGGTGGCCGACGCCGGACTGGCGCTGCTCGGGCAGCTCGGCGACCCGGCTGCGGACAGCGGGGAGATGCGCGCTCGGCTGGTGCTAGAGCGGGTGCTGTCGCTGCTGGAACTGGGGCGCCGCCCGGAGGCCGTCCAAGCGACGGAATCCGTGCTGGCGCAGCCGGTTCGCGCCGCGGCGGCCGGGCCGGTCGGCTGGTTGGGGCTCGCGATGGCCACCCGCGTGCACCTGCCGGACGGCAACCACGGTGCGGCGGTGCGGACGCTGAACGACACCGCGGCGATCTCCGAGCGGCACAAGCTGGACGGACTGCTCGCCGAAACCCTGAACACCCTGTCCCACGTGCACGAACGCGGCGCGGAGTTCCCCGAAGCGCTTCGCGCGCTCCGGGGCGCGTATTCCGCCGACCGGCGCTGGCGCGCGACCGTGCACACCGCACGAGTCCGGTTGCTCGCGGAGTACCCGGTGCACTCGGGCGGTGTCGAGGTGCCTCGGCAATCGAGCGCATCACCCGATCCGGGACCGGCCGGGCCGGAGGCGGCGGTCCTTGGACTGGTCGGGACCCGGGCGGCCGAACCCGAGCAGCCGGAGCCCGCGGCGCCACAACCTCGGCGACCCGAAAAGGGCCTTCGCGAGCAGGGCTTTCCCGAGCAGGGCTTTCCCGAGCCTTCCGAGCCGGAGCAGGCGACGTCCAGGCACCGGTCGGGGTACGAGGAAACGCACGACGCGGCACGCCGGTTGATGGAGACGCTCACCAATCGGGCCGCTGAGCTGCGCGAAGGCGGACACCGACGGCAGGAGCCGCCCGAACCCCGGACCGCCGAGGAGCCGGAAGCCACCGAAGGGGCGGCGTCGCAGACGGTCGTGTTCGACTCGTGGGCGTTGGAGTCCCAGGCGGCCGGGATCGGGCAGCAGGACTGGCAGGCGGCCGCCGAACCCGCGGACGCCCAAAACGCCCGGACAATCCAGGTGCCCGAGGTCGAGGCGGTCGCCTTCGCGGAGCCGGCCGACCAAGGTTTTCCGAGCCACGAACCGGTTTCAGAGGAGCATGCCGAACCGGTCGCTACGACGGCGCAGGCGAGCTGGTGGCCATCGGAGAATCCGGAACAGCCGCAGAACGCCGAGCGCACTGTCCCCGAAGTGCCGGTGACGCACGAACCCCAGCCCGCCGAGTCGCAGCAGCGGCTGTCGGTGGAGTTCCGGCCTGCCGAGTCTCCGTCGGTCGAGCCGCTGCCAAGCACGGCAGTGCTCGCCGCAGCGGCGGACGACATTTACCGGCCGGTGCCCGCCGCTGATGACGATCATGGTGCGATGGACGCCACGGCGATCCTGCCGGTGATCGGCGGCCCGGCCGGCTCGGCCGAACCGGTTGATCTGCCGGGAACCGGATCGGCGGCGCGCAACCGACCGGAGGAATCGTCGCCGGAAGGCCTGCACCCCCGGGAATCGCGGTACGGGCTTTCGCAGTACGGCCGAGACCTGCCGGGCAACGACCTCCCCGCCATCGAACAGCCGGGTAACTACCAGGTCCACGACGCACCGCAGGACGAACCGGCGCACGGCAGCCGCGAAACCGAACCGGCAGCGGAGACACCAACGGGTGGGACTCCGGCGGCGGAGGTGACCCCGGCGAGCGGGACTTCGGTGTCGGAGGCTCCGCCGGGCGGGACGCAGCGGCGCCAGGGCGGACGCCGGTCGCGCGGCAAATCGCTGGCCGAGATCCGCGCCAGCCTCCAACTGTCCGCGGAGCCGCGCAGCCGTCGCCGCGCACGGCACGCCGATCTGGCCGAACCGGTCGAGTCATCCGACGCACGAGAAACGTCCGACCCTGCGGTCGCACCACCAACTCCAGCCGCAGAAGTGCTGGGCCGGCACCGCCAGGACTGGGCGACCGAACCGAACCTCTTGGTGGTCGAGCGGCATCGAACGGAGGAACTTGTCGGCGACGGGGAAGCTGCCGAGCCGCCAGCTGCCGAGCCGTCAGCTGCTGAGCCGCCAGCTGCTGAGCCGCCAGCTGCTGAGCCGCCAGCTGCTGAGCCGCCAGCTGCTGAGCCGCCAGCTGTCGAGGCGTCGATCGTAGTGCCGCTTGCTGCGGAGTTAGCCACCGCAGAACAGCCGGGGGAAGAGGCACCGGCCGCCGAGCCCGCAGCCGAGTCGGCGGGAGAGGATGCGGGTCCGCAGGGGAAGATCGGGCTCGCCGAGCTGCTGACCGAGGCGCTGATGGCCTACGAGAGCGGTCGGCGCGCGCAGCCGGAAGCCGAGGAAACCGCACCGTCCGGTCGGCACAGCGAAGCGCGTGTGTCCGGAATCACCGGTCTTCCCCAGGTTTCCCACGCGACACATTTGTCCACATCGGACGATCGAGGTTCGGGCTTGGCTGCCCGACACCGCCGCCCCGCGATCGACTCCACGGCGGTGGATCCGCTGTTCTGAAGGCTTTTTCCGAAGCCTCGCGGCCGACTTGTCCAATGAGCACTTCGCGATCTCCGGCTGCGCGGTACGAGGAGGACAGCGCGCTGTCGGCGATCCCACATTCCTTCCGGAGCGGTTCGTGACAAGGGTTCGTCGCGAACAGGATTCAAGATCGTTGTTCTGAAACGTCAAAGACATCGATCATTGTGCCGCTTTTCACGTGTTCGACTCCGTTGCCGCCCACCGCCTGCTCCCGGAACTGGCAGTCTTAAGGTGGAACCTGTTGGCACAATGAGGTGCCGTCAAGCGTGGAGCTGCCTGAAGATGACCTCGAACCCCGGACAGTTGAAGACCGGAGAACGCCCGCGAGCCGATGGGGATGACGCGGCCGGCGAGCGCTCCGAGAACCCCGAACTGGCCAAGCGCCGCCTCCTGGACAGAGCGGTCGAGTTCGCCCCGGAACTCGCCGAGCTGTTGCACGCCTACTACCGGCATGTGCCCGCCGAGGAGCTCGTCGACGACGAACCCACCGACCTCGTCGGAGCCCTGCGGTCGCACTACCGACTCGCCTCGACGCGCGTCGCCGGACGCCCGCTGGTGCAGATCTCCAATCCGGAGCGGACCGATGACGGCTGGCAGAGCCAGGCGACGGTGGTGCAGATCGTCACCGACGACATGCCCTTCCTGGTGGATTCGGTGATCGCCGAGCTTGGTCGCGATGGCGCCGAGGTCCAGCGCATCATCCACCCCATCTTCGTGGTCCGCCGCGACGTGGCCGGCGAGTTGCAGGAAGTGCTGCCCGGTGCGGACCCGGCGGAACCGCCCGCCGACGCGATCGCCGAGAGCTGGATGTTCGTCGAGGTCGACCGGGTCGTCGACGAAGAGCGGCTGAGCGTCCTCCAGCACGGCCTGACCGACGTGCTCAACGACGTGCGCGAGGTCGTCGAGGACACCGAGCGGATGCACGCCACCGCCAAGGCGTTGGCCGACGAGCTGGAGCGGACCCCGCCGCGCCTGCCGGGCGAGGACGTCCACGACGGGGTCGAGCTGCTGCGCTGGCTGGCCGAAGGCCACTTCACGTTCCTCGGCTACCGGCACTACGAGCTGGTCGACGGTTCCGGACCCGCGCTGCAGGCCGTGCTGGCCTCCGGGCTGGGCGTGCTGCGCAGCGACAGCGTCGCGGCGCGCAGCCTGACCGCCGGGCCGGACGGCCGCGCCAATGCGCTGTCCAAGGACCTGCTGGTGCTCACGCAGGCCAGCGCACCGTCCACAGTGCACCGTCCGGTGCACCCGTTCTACGTCGGTGTCAAGACTTTCGACGAGTCCGGGCAGGTCAACGGGGAACACCGGTTCCTCGGGCTGTTCAACACCGCCGCGCTTCACGAAGACGTGCTCGACATCCCGTTCATCCAACGCCGGGTGCGGGAGATCATCCACCGCGCCGGGTTCCCGATGGAGTCCTACTCGGGCCAGCGGATGCTGGAGGAAATCCAGAACTACCCGCGCACCGAGCTGTTCTCCACTGACCCGGACACGCTGCAGGAAACCATCACCGGCGTGCTGGCGCTGGCCGAGCGGCGCAAGCTCAAGCCGTTCCTGCGCCGCGACCCGTACGGCCGCTTCTACTCCTGCCTGGTGTACCTGCCGCGGGACCGCTACACGACCAGTTCGCGGCTGGCGATGCAGGAGGTGCTGCTGGAGGAGCTCCACGGCACCGGCCTGGAGTACAGCACGCGGGTCGGCGAATCCACCCTGGCGCGGGTGCACTTCGTGGTGCACACCGACCCGGAGAACCAGGTCGAGCCGGACCTGGCGCGCATCCAGCGGCGGCTCGACGAGGCCATCCACACCTGGGACGACCAGATGATCGAGGAGGTCGACGCCGAGCAGTCCGGCGCCGGCCGCGACGGGCACGCGACCCGCAGCCTGTCGGAAGCGATCAGCCAGATCGGTCAGAGCTGCGCGTCGAGCTTCCCGGAGTCCTACAAGGAGGACTTCACCGCAGCCGAGGGCCTGGCGGACCTGCGGCGGCTGGAGTCGCTATCGGATCCCCGCGACCTGAAGATGTCGTTCTACGCGCCGCGCGACGCCAGCGCGGGCCAGCGCCGCTTCAAGCTCTACGTCGGCGGCCGGGTCACGCTGTCCCGGGTGCTGCCGGTGCTGCAGAGCATGGGCGTCGAGGTCGTTGACGAGCGTCCCTACGAGGTGATCGTCGGCGACACCGACCAGCAGTACTGGATCTACGACTTCGGGCTGCGGCTGGACCCGAGCTTGCTGGACAGCGCGACCAGCGGGGGCCTGCTGGACACCCTGCGGCAGCGCTTCGAGGACGCCTTCCGGGCCGCCTGGCTCGGTGACGCCGAGGTCGACCGGTTCAACGCGCTCGTGCTGCGCGCCGGGCTGAACTGGCGGCAGGCCTCGGTGCTGCGCGCCTACGCCAAATACCTGCGGCAGGTCGGCATCGCCTACAGCCAGGACTACATCGAGGACGCGATCCTGGCGCACCGCACCACCACGACGACGCTGGTCAGGCTGTTCGAGACGCGCTTCGACCCGGCGCTGGGCGCGGACGACAGGGCGTCCCGCGAGGCGGACCTGACCGAAGATGTCACCAAGCTGATCGACGAGGTCACCAGCCTCGACGCGGACCGGATCCTGCGCAGCTACCTGCGCCTGATCCGCGCCACGCTGCGGACCAACTACTTCGCCGGGGACGAGCAGCGCGAGCGCTCTTACCTGGCGTTGAAGCTGGAGCCCAGGGAGATCCCGGGGCTGCCGGAGCCGCGCCCGCAGTTCGAGATCTTCGTGTACTCGCCATGGGTGGAGGGCGTGCACCTGCGGTTCGGTTCGGTGGCCCGCGGCGGTTTGCGCTGGTCGGACCGGCGAGAGGACTTCCGCACCGAGATCCTGGGCCTGGTCAAGGCGCAGGCGGTGAAGAACGCGGTGATCGTGCCGGTCGGCGCGAAGGGCGGCTTCGTGGTGAAGCGGCCGCCGACGCCCACCGGCGACCCGGCGGTGGACCGCAAGGCCACCCTCGACGAGGGCATCGCCTGCTACCGGATGTTCATCTCCGGGCTGCTGGACCTGACCGACAACCTGGTCGGCGGCGAGGTGGCCCCGCCGCGGGACGTGGTGCGCCACGACGGCGACGACACCTACCTGGTGGTGGCGGCCGATAAGGGCACCGCAAAGTTCTCCGACATCGCCAACGACGTGGCCAAGTCCTACGGGTTCTGGCTGGGCGACGCGTTCGCCTCCGGTGGCTCGGTGGGTTACGACCACAAGGCGATGGGCATCACCGCGAAGGGCGCGTGGGAGAGCGTCAAGCGGCACTTCTGCGAGCTCGACGTGGACACGCAGTCCGAGGACTTCACCGTGGTCGGCATCGGCGACATGGCCGGGGACGTCTTCGGCAACGGGATGCTGCTGTCCGAGCACATCAAGCTGGTGGCCGCGTTCAACCACATGCACGTGTTCATCGACCCAGCCCCGGACCCGGCGGTGTCCTTCGCCGAGCGCCGCAGGCTGTTCGAGCTGCCGCGGTCGACCTGGGACGACTACGACCGCACCAAGATCAGCGCCGGTGGTGGCGTGTGGTCGCGGTCGCTGAAGTCGATCCCGCTGAACCCGCAGATCCGGCAGGCGCTGGGCATCGACGAGTCGGTGCGCCAGCTGGCCCCGGCCGAGCTGATCAAGAGGATCCTGCTAGCCCCGACCGACCTGCTGTGGAACGGCGGCATCGGCACCTACGTCAAGGCTGCGACCGAGACACACGCCGAGGTCGGCGACAAGGCCAACGACCCGGTCCGGGTCAACGGAGCCGACCTGCGGGTGAAGGTCGTCGGCGAGGGCGGCAACCTCGGGCTGACGCAGCTCGGGCGCATCGAGTTCGCCCGCGCCGGCGGCAAGGTCAACACCGATGCGCTGGACAACTCCGCCGGTGTGGACTGCTCCGACCACGAGGTCAACATCAAGATCCTGCTCGACCACCTGGTGGCCGACGGGAAGTTGACCGGTGAGCAGCGCAACGAGCTGCTCGCGGACATGACGGACGAGGTCGGCGAGCTGGTGCTGGCCGACAACCACTCGCAGAACGCGGTGCTGGGCATCTCGCGGGCGCACGCCGCCCCGATGGTGTCGGTGCACGCCCGCCAGGTGACCGCCCTGGAGAAGACCACGGGGCTGGACCGCAAGCTGGAGGCGTTGCCGACGTCGAAGGAGTTCCGCGACCGAGAGAAGGCCGGGGAGGGGCTGAGCTCGCCGGAGCTGGCGACGCTGATGGCGCACGTCAAGCTGTCGCTGAAGCGCGATGTGCTGGCCAGCGGCCTGCCGGACGCCGAGGCGTTCAGCGGTCGGCTCCCGGAGTACTTCCCGAAGCCCCTGCGGGAGCAATACGGCGACGCGATCGCGGCGCACCCGCTGCGCCGGGAGATCATCACGACTCTGCTGGTGAACGAGATGGTCGATGGAGCGGGCATCTCCTACGCCTACCGCCTGTCGGAGGAGATCAGCGCTTCGACGACCGACGCGGTGCGGGCGTTCGCGGTGGTCACTAACGTCTTCGGGCTGCGCGAGCTGTGGGCGCAGATCGACGCGCTGGGTGGTTCGATGCCGAGTTCGGTGGCCGACGAGCTGGTGCTGGAAAGCCGCCGACTGCTGGACCGGGCGGCGCGCTGGATGCTGACGAACCGGCCGCAGCCGCTGGCGATCGGTGCCGAGATCAGCCGGTTCCAGCCGGTGGTGGCGGAGCTGTCCGACTCCGTCCGCGGCCTGCTTCGCGGCCGGGCGGCCGAAGGCGCCACCGAGATGATCGACCACTGCGTGGCCGCCGGCGTCCCGGAGGACCTGGCGGAACGCGTAGGCGTGCTGCTGGATTCGTTCGCGCTGCTGGACATCCGGGAGATCGCCGAGCTCGCGGAACGCGACGCGGGGGTCGCGGCGGAGCGCAGTCCGCGGGAAAGCGCGGACCTGTACTACTCGCTCGCGGAGCACCTCGACGTCGAGCGGATGCTGCTGGCGGTCAACGAGCTGGAGCGCGGGAACCGGTGGCACTCGCTGGCCCGGTTGGCGTTGCGGGATGATTTCTACGCGACGCTGCGTGCGATCACCATCGACGTCCTGCGGACCAGCGATCCTGAGGACAATCCGGAGGAGAAGATCGCTCGTTGGGAGTCGACCAACGAGTCGCGACTGGCGCGGGCCAACTCGTCGCTCGAGCAGATCAAGAACTCCGGTCGGCTGGATCTGGCCACGCTGTCGGTGGCGGCCCGCCAGCTGCGCAGCATGGTCCGGTGAACGTCGGGTGGCTTGCGGTCGTGCCGGCCGCGAGCCACCCGAACGGCAGAAAGGAAGCTCGCCTGTGGGCGCGTTCGTAGCCGAGGTGGCCCTGCGCTGGTCCGACATGGACGCGTTCGGGCACGTCAACCATGCAAGGACGATCACGCTGCTGGAGGAGGCGCGGGCCGAGCTGCTGTTCACCGAGGCGGAACGGCAGGGCCTGCTCGGGATGGCGGAGGGCATGGTGGTCGCCCGGGTCGTGGTCGACTACCACAGTCCGCTGCTGTACCGGGCGAGGTCGTTGCAGGTGCGGATGTCGGTGCGGGAGCTGAAGGCCGCGTCGTTCATCGTCGACTACACGGCCTACGCGCAGGAGGCGGTGGCCACCGCGGAAACCCTGATGGTGCCCTACGACCTGCGGGCGGGACGGCCGCGGCGGCTGACCTCGGAGGAGCGGGACTTCCTCGCTGAGTGGCAGCTCGAACCGGCGAAGTCGGAGTTGGGCCGTGCCTGAGCTGCGGATGCCCGACCCGGTCGAGCGCGAGGACCTCGGAGCGTTCGTGGCTCGCGCGGTGCGGCTGGACGGCCAGGCGCTGGTGCGCTTGCGCAACAGGCCTGGCGCAGGCCGCGTCGACGTGTGGGCGGCGACGCCGTTCGACGCGCTATCCACCAGGTCGGTCGAGGGCGAGGTAGAGCCGTCGGACGTGACGGTGTCCGGCAGCGGACTGCTGGCCGCGTTGACGGTGGCGGGCGCCCCGGTGATGGATCCCGGACCGCCGCGGGACCTGATGTGGCGCTCCGAACTGCCGCCATTCGAGGGCTGGCACCGGGTGGACGATCTGCCTGCGAAGCTCGTCGGGGAGGTCGCGGAGCGCGGCATCGACGTGGCCAAGGACAACGTCGGTCCAAAGGGGACACCGCCGGCGTCCTTGCTGGACCAGGAGGTCTTCACGGTCAGCGGTTCGGGTTTCGAGGTGAAGGTTCCGCTGCGCTGCCTGTTCGTGTTGTCCGGCATGGGTTTCCTAGTGCCCAAGCCGGCGGAGTCGGAGATCGTCCGGGTGAGCGCCACGGACGCCTGGCTGCGCCTCGACTCCCGCTACGGCGCGGTGGTCCGCCGCCGCCACGCCCTGCTCCCGCTACTGATCTGATCGTCGCAAAGCGTTCCCGCTAGTCGGGATCTCCAGGGACAAAGTCGAGGTGTGCGATCCGTTCCTCGACGGTGACAGCATTGGCTATGACGTCGCATGCCTGCCTGGTGAGCTCGGTTAGTCCGGCAAGATGTTGTTCCGCGACGTCCCGGCCAATCGGGGTTTCGGCCAGCGCCTGAAGTGTCACCTCCCGCAACTCGAACTCGGTCGTAGTAAAGAACTCCAGCAATTCGCGCTGTTGTGCTTCCGTGATCAGCAGGCTGTGGTCGCGGTCCGCGTCGTCGGGAACTTCTGGGTGCCGGTTGGTCATCGCAGCGAACTCCTCGTTCTGCCTGAGTTCATTACCGTACCGCCGGCCCGATTGAGCCGTTTGCAACTTGGCCACAAACGCAATGACGCAGTTCGGCTGATGTGATCTTTCTTCGGATTTGCCTGTGGGCGGGTGTCCGGACTCGCCAGGGTCGTCCCAGGGGCTGGAACGGGAGGGGCATGATGGCGGAGAGCTTCTTATCGGGTGACCTGGCGGCGGGCTTCGCCGGTGCTGGAGCCCAGCTGGGTGCGATCAGGCAACAGAACGACCACCTGACACAACAGTTGTCCGAAGGCAAGCTGCGGATGAATCCCGACAGCGCCAACAAGGCGGCCGCAGTTTACGAACGCGAAGCCGAAGAGGTTGACAGGCTCGCGAAGAAGGCATTCCAGCTTGAGCGGGTCGAGGGATTGGGGGAATACCGCTCGGCGCAGGAGCTTGCGATCAAGTTCGGCCAGAAGGCGACCAACGGGGTCAACGGTGCTGCGGAACTGTTGGGGCAGCTTCGTGATGAGCTGCTTCGGAAGGCGGACCTCTTTCGTGAGGCGGCCAGGGACTACGTTGCTAGCGACGAGCAGATCGCCCAGGACTTGCGGAGGGGTAATCAGGAATGAACGCACTGTCTCGTACCGTGGCCGTCGGGTGTGCCGGGGCAGCCGTCCTCGCGATAACGGGCTGTGGTGGGCCGACTACGAAGCAGGACCCCGCCGTGCAGCCGCAAGGTCTCGCCGCGGTTGACCCGTGCACGTTGCTGACCCCGGACGAGCTGAAGTCCTTCGGCTTCAATAGTCCCGGCGAGCCCGAAACCACCATTTCCTCAGAACCAGGCTGTTCGTTCAGCGGAAGGCCGCTGACCGTGACGTTCTACAAGAACCAGGAAAAGACGGTCGAGGCCTACAGCCACCAGAAGAATTGGTCGAAGTTCGACCGGCTGCAGATCGATGGGCGTGCGGCGGCGAGTGCCACCAGCGAGAGTGGCAAGGCTGCGCGGATCTGCTCCGCGATGTTCGACGCGGGTGGCGGCGTGATCCTCGTCGACGTCAGCGAGTTCCTGGACCAGGGGCTGGACGAGTGTGCCGAGGCGGTGAAGGTGGCGCAGGTGATCGCACCGCGCATGCCCCGGTGAGCCTGCGGATCAGACGATAGGTGGTGGGCCGGGCAGGGGGAGGGGACTGCCCGGCCCACCTGGGAGGTCTGGCGCCCACGAGGTCGGGGGTCGGGCACCAGACCTGGTCAGGGGTGCGGTCGAAGGCGGCTGCAACGCCAGCGGCGCCTCAGCGCCTCATCAGGTGCCGTTGCCGTTCTGGGTGGCCGGGCGCGGAAAGGGGGCGGTGCGCCCGGCCACCGGGTGGGCCGGTGCGGGGTCGGGGAAGTCCGCACCGGTCCGGCTTCGGGGTCGTTGGCGTCAGGTCGGCTCGCGCAGACGATGTCGTCCAGTGCCGGATTCCTCTTGCGCCGCTTGGCGTTCCGCCTCGATCTGGGCGATCAGATGCCAGACCGTGTAATCGCCTTCGCCACCGCCGCTGTGCCGCGCTTGCGGTAAGCGCGAGAACACCATGCCGAAGATGATGACGTTAATCAGCACGAGCGTCGCGACCTGGAGCCAGAACATCGTGGTTTCCTTCGCTGTCGAATCCGGTTGTGGTTGAGCGCTACTGGCGGGATGCGAGGACCTGCCAGCACGCAATGCAGGTGGTCTCGCGTATCCAGGCGATCTCCGACGCGATGCGCTGCAGTTCGTCGGTGCTGACCTCAACGCCGCACAAGGCCTTGACGACCAGCCCCGGCTCGGCGCTCCGCGCGGCTGAATCGAAGGCGTGTCGACCACCGCTGACCGGCTGCCACCGCCCGATTTTCGCGCTACCAGGCAACATCCCAACTCCTTCCATCGATCAACTGACTTGATCAGAGTGCCCGCTGCAACGGTAAAAATGCAATGGTCACTTTGCTAAAAGGGAGAATGCAACCGATTCGAGTGACGATCTGCAGAAAGCCTTTCGTGTTGGCGCCGTTAGCGGCAAGGTGTCTGGTGTCGACGCGATGGAGGTGGGTAATGGTTGTCCACGGTGGACCAACGGTTCGGCGTCGCCGACTTGCGGCGGAGCTGCGGAGGCTTCGAGAATCCGCCGACGTCAGTTGGGAGCAGGCGATCTCCGAACTCGATTTCTCACGGTCCAAGCTGAGTCGGATCGAGACGGCGCGTTCGGGTGTGACCGTCAACGACACGCGAGCCATGTGCGGCCTTTACGGTGTGGTCGGGTCCGAGTTGGAGAACTTGCTTGAGCTGGCCAAGCAAGCCAAGAAGAAGGGCTGGTGGCATCCCTACTCCAGAGTGATGTCGGACTGGTTTGAGGTCTACATCGGACTCGAATCGGAGGCCGCTGCTGTCCGCAACTTCGAGATCGACCTGATCCCCGGACTGCTCCAGACAGAGCAGTACGCCCGCGCGATCATCGGGTCCTGGGCTCCGGACGAACCGGATCACGACAATGAGCAGCGCACACAACTCAGGAAGGCCAGACAGGCGCGCCTGACCGAAGGTGCTGAGCCGCTGAAGTTCTGGGCAATCATCTCGGAAGCAGCGATCCGCCAGCAGGTCGGCGGCGCGGACGTCATGCGAGAACAACTGAAGCATTTGCTTTCAAGATCCAAGCTTCCGAACGTGACCGTTCAAGTTCTGCCGTTCCAGGCCGGGGCACATGCGTCTCTGGGCACTGGATTCTCGATCCTGTCGTTCCCGGACCCGGTCGATCCAGACGTCGTCTACCTGGAGTATCTCACCGGCAGCCTCTATTTGGAGGAAGCGGAGGAAATCGAGCGGTATACGCTGAACTTCGACCACCTGAGAGCAACGGCGTTGGATCCGCGAGACTCGGCGAAGCTGCTCGGCAAGGTGGCCCGGGAAACATAGCCGCACTCAGGGAGATCAATGTGCTACCCGCGCAGACCCGATGGCGTAAGAGCAGCTACAGCAACGGCGGCGGCAACTGCGTCGAGGTGGCTGCCGGAGGCGAGTGCACCGGGGTGCGGGACACGAAGGACCGGGCCGGTGGTGTCCTGATCGTGCCAGCCAGGCAGTGGGGGATTTTCATCGCCGCCGCGAAGTCCGGTCGGTACCACCGCTGATCTGTGCAGTCCTTCGCCAGGTGGGCGTGCTGCCGCGCTGGCCGTCGCCGGAGCTGGACCCGATCTTTCGAGGTGAACGGCACCTTCACCAGTCCATCCCGCAATTTCAATGGAAATTGGACCTCTGATTTCAATGGAAATTGCGCACCGGATGCCCTCAGGACGTGCCGCGATCCGGGGTGTAGGTCGGCGCGGTCGTGGTCGGGTTGTGAGCGGTCGTCGTGGGATCAGCAGTGGGTTCCGTCGCCGTCGTGGTCGGCGTGGGTTCCGTCGCTTGCGTCGGTTCGTGAGTCGGCGTGGTCTGCGTCGACGGGTCGGCAGCCGTGGTCTTTTGTGGTTGGTGGGTCGGCGTGGTTTCCGGGTGAGTGGGCCGCACCGCGGTCGGACCGTTGGAGATCTCCCGTGGCGGGGCTGGTGGCGGTTCGGCCGGCTTCGCCGAAGCAGTACCGCCCTGCTGTCCGCCGGTTTCCGGGGCCCGGATGGGCGCCGCTCCAGACTCGGTCGAGTCCTGCCGCCTGGTGCTGACGTCCGGCGAACCCGACGTCCCGTCCGAAGAAGCCCCCGTCTCCGGCGGGGCCGGGGCGACAGTCGCGCTTGGCGGCGGCGTTGGGGTGGCGGCCGTGCTTGGCGGTGGGGCTGGGGCGACAGTCGCGCTTGGCGGCGGGGCTGACGAGCAGATCGCCCAGGACTTGCAGAGGGGTAATCAGGAATGAATGCACCGTCTCGAACCGTGGCTGCTGTGTGTGCCGGGGTAGCCGCGTTGATGATCGCGGGCTGCGGTGGGCCGGCTGCGAAGCGGGAGCCTGCTGACACGCAGCCGCAAGGTCTGGCTTCGGTTGATCCGTGCACGCTGCTGACTCCCGATGAGCTGAAGTCCTTCGGCTTCAAAGGCCCCGGCGAGCCCGAAACCACTATTTCCTCGGAACCTGGCTGCTCGTTCAGCGGAAGACCGCTCGGAGCGACGTTCTACAAGTACCAGGAGAAGACGGTCGAGGCTTACAGTCACAAGGAGAACTGGTCGAAGTTCGACCGGTTGCAGATTGATGGTCGGGCGGCGGCAAGTGCCACCAGCGAGAGCGGGCAGGCTGCGCGGATCTGCTCGGCGATGTTCGACGCGGGTGGCGGAGTCATCGTCATCGACGTCAGCGAGGTCATGGACCAGGGGCTGGACGAGTGCGCTGAGGCGCTGAAGGTGGCGCAGGTGATCGCACCGCGCATGCCCCGGTGAGCCTGCGGATCAGACGATAGGTGGTGAGCCAGCGTATGCACGCGCTGTCACGTCGGCCACGCCTCGGGTACGGCCAGATCATGTCGACCGGTTCGTGGCCTTCCGGCAGGTCAGGGCGGCTGTGCTGACAGATTCGGAGCCGCTGGAGCTTGCTGTTGTCGTCGGAGAAACAGCGCTTCGCCTTGATGTCGGTGACCCTGCCATCCTGCAAGATCAGTACCGGCACCTGATTCGTTTGGCGGCGTTGCCGAATGTCGAACTGCAGGTCTTGCGCCCTGAAGACGGCATCCACAGTGGATTTACCGGTGCCTTCGCGATCCTTGGCTTCGACTATGCGCACTCGGTCGGGTATGTCGAACTCCAAGACGACGCCGTCTACATTCACGATCAAGAGCGGATGCGCGGATATAGCATGGCAGCGGAGAACCTGCGGGACGTCGCGCTGTCGCCTCCTGAATCGGTGAGGTTCATCGAGTCGCTGGTGCACGACTGATCGGGAGAGGGAAAGCCATGTCAGTGGATGACTTAGCTGAGGCGCGTTGGATCACGAGTAGCTACAGCGGCGGTAACGGCAACTGCGTTGAGGTGGCCGCGGGGGCTGACTGGACCGGGGTGCGGGACACGAAGGATCGGGCTGGTGGCGCCCTGGTCGTGTCGGCACGTCAGTGGCGGTGCTTCATCGCTGCTGTGAAGTCCGACTACTACGAGCTCTGAAGCGCTGGTCTGATGTGCGAAGGATGCCTTGACCGATATGTCGGTCAAGGCACCCCTCACTCGCCACCCTTCCCCGGTGATGCTGCGCGAGGGTGCGGCGCGTCCGACTAGCCTGAGTTTCCCCGTTAGCTGATTGCTCGACAGCATTTCCCTTGGGGCGCTTAGGTTTCGACCCGGCCCACTGTATTACCCAGTACGGCAGCGGCCAGTCCCGACGGCCCATGGCGTAAATCGAGTTTCCGCGGCCTCACGTCGGTGACCTGCGAGCCCGCCGCAGCGGTGATCGAGCGAGTTGGGTAATACGCCGGGGATCATGAAACGTTCCCTCTGATCAGCCGGAACCCTGATGTTGATCATGTTAAAGGTCGTGCGGCGCTGTTCCGCAGTCTGGTGCACGGCAAGCAGATGCTCATCCTGCTCGACAATGCCCGCAGAGCCGACCAGGTCCGGCCGCTGCTGCCTGGCAGCTCAAGCTGCTTGGCGCTGGTTACCAGCCGGAACCGGTTGCACGAGTTGGTCGTTCGAGAAGGCGCGAGTCGTATTTCACTGTACGTCCTAACAATGGACGAAGCAGAGCTACTGCTGGCTTGCTACCTCGGCGATCAGCGGGTGGCAGCAGAGCACGAGGCGGTGCGGGAGCTCATCCGGCACTGCGCCGGCCTTCCTCTTGCGCTCGGCATCGTTGCGGCCCGAGCAGGCGAGAACCCGAGCTTTCCACTGATCGAACTGGTCTCGCAGTTGCAGGACGAGCGGGAGCGACTCGATGCCTTGGATGCGGGCGGGGTAACAGGCGTGCGCTCGGTTTCTCCTGGTCCTACCGCTTACTTTCAACCGAGGCGGCCCGTCTTTTCCGTCTGCTCGGCCTGCCGACCGGACCGAGGCGAGGGCCGAGGCGACGACGGATCCGAGGGAGAAGCCATGCGTCAGCCGGAACTGACGACCGGCTCCTGCCGTTCGCTCATTGCTGTTCGTCGAGGTTGAGGAGTTTTTCGGCGGTCTGGCGCATTTCGACCTTGCGGATCTTCCCAGTCACCGTCATGGGGAACTCGGCCACGATGTGGACGTAGCGGGGGATCTTGTAGTGCGCGAGCTTGCCGGTGCAGAACTCCCGCAGGGCCTCCGCGGTCAGGGTCTCGGCGCCCTCGCGCATGCGGATCCAGGCCATTAGCTCCTCGCCGTAGCGCTGGTCGGGGACCCCGATGACCTGGGCGTCGAGGATGTCCGGGTGGGTGTAGAGGAATTCCTCGATCTCGCGGGGGTAGATGTTCTCGCCACCTCGGATCACCATGTCCTTGATCCGGCCGGTGATGCTGACGTAGCCGTCCGCGTCCATCACCGCAAGGTCGCCGGTGTGCATCCAGCGGGCCGCGTCGATGGCCTCCGCGGTCTTGTCGTCTTGCTGCCAGTAGCCGAGCATCACCGAGTACCCGCGGGTGCAGAACTCGCCCGGCATGCCGCGCGGCACGGTCAGTCCGGTGGCCGGGTCGGTGATCTTGACCTCCAGGTGCGGCCCGACCCGGCCGACCGTCGAAACCCGGCGCTCCAGGGAGTCGTCGGCGCGGGTCTGCATCGACACCGGCGATGTTTCGGTCATGCCGTAGCAGATCGAGACCTCCGCCATGCCCATCCGGTCGATGACCTGCTTCATCACCTCCACCGGGCAGGGCGAGCCGGCCATGATCCCGGTGCGCAGCGATGATAGGTCGAAGGAGTCGAAGTCCGGGTGGTCGAGCTCGGCGATGAACATCGTCGGTACCCCGTACAGCGACGTGCACCGCTCCACCGCGACCGCCGCCAGTGACGCGGCGGGGTCGAAGCCCGCGGCGGGGATGATCATGGCGGCGGCGTGGCTGGTGGCGGCGAGGTTGCCCATGACCATGCCGAAGCAGTGGTAGAAGGGCACCGGGATGCAGATCCGGTCGTCCTCGGTGTAGCCGCAGAGCTCACCGACGAAGAAACCGTTGTTGAGGATGTTGTGGTGCGACAGCGTCGCGCCCTTGGGGAATCCGGTGGTGCCGGAGGTGTACTGGATGTTGATCGGGTCGTCGGTGGACAGCCCGATCCCGCCCAGCCGGACCGGATCTGCCGGGCTGGCCGTGAGAGCAGTCCATTCCGGGGTGTCGAGGAAGACCACCTGCTCCAGGCCGGGGCACTTCGGGCGGACCTCCGCCACCATCGCGGCGTAGTCGGAGGATTTGAACGACTGGGCGGAGACCAGCAACCGGACCCCGGCCTGGTTCAGCACGTACTCCAGCTCGTGCACCCGGTACGCCGGGTTGATGTTGACCAGGATCGCGCCGATCTTCGCCGTGGCGTACTGGATCAGCGTCCACTCCGCCCGGTTCGGCGACCAGATCCCTACCCGGTCGCCCTTGCCGATCCCGGCATCCAGCAGTCCCACGGCCAGCGAGTCCACCGCCGCGCCGAACTCCCGGTACGTCCACCGCCGCCCCGAGGCGCATTCCACCAGCGCGTCCCGGTCCCCGAACGTCGCCACCGATCGATCGAGGTTGGCGCCGATCGTTTCCCCCAACAACGGCACCTCGGAAACACCCGAGTCGTAGGACAGCTGCTCGGTCGCCACCTTTGCCTCCCGAAAAGCGATGCTCAGCAGTAGTCGCAGACAGTAGAGTCCTTCGGCGCATCCGTCACGCCCGGATGGGGGGTAGTGTCCCGGCGTGTTTGGTCGGGAGCCGCTGGTCCGCTCTCCCGGGCATGCGCAAGTGGCGGAAGAACACCCGTGAGCGTTTTTGGGTGCCATAGCACCCAAAAACACTCACGGCGTCCTGCTTACCGAAACGCTCGTCGCGATCCGCATAACCGCGAACACGCCCCCGCCGCTTCCTGCCATGGCGCGGCCAGACGTTGTCCGATAGCGCGGATTGCCCTGTTGAGACTGGTTTTCTGGAGCACCCAGGCACCGCAGGGACAACCGGTACTGGCCCTCGGATGCCCGGGTGATCGCACCAGTCCACCGTGACGAACACCGCGCGGTGAGATTCCTCCTGCGTCGTGCCCGTTCGATGCGCTTCGCCGCCACATCGCCGAAGCCGATGTTGTGCGACAAGAATTGGATTGGTAAGGGCGACTGCGTCGAGGTGGCTGTCGGGAGTGAGCGCACCGGGGTGCGGGACACGAAGGACCGGGCCGGTGGTGTCCTGATCGTGCCAGCCAGGCGGTGGAGGACTTTCATCGCCGCCGCGAAATCCGGTCCACGCCATCTGCGGTCAGCTGTGCAGTCCTTCGCCAGGTCCATCCCGCAATTTCAATGGAAATCGGCCCTCTGATTTCAATGGAAATTGCGGCACCGGATGCCTTCAGGACGTGCCGCGATCCGGTGTGTAGGCCGGCGCGGTCGTACTGGGGTTGTGAGTCGTCGTGGGATCAGTGGTGGGTTTCGTCGCGGTCGTCGTCGGCGTGGGTTCCGGCGTTTGTGGTGGTTGGTGAGTCGGCGTGGTCTGCGTCGACGGGTCGGTAGGCATGGTCTGTGTCGGTTGTTGGGTCTGCGTCGGCTGGTTTGCAGCCTTGGTCTGTGTCGGTTGATTGGCCGGTGTAGTGCGCGTCGGCTGGTCGGTCGTCGTGGTTCGCGTCTGTTGAGGGGTGGGCGTGGTTTGCGTCGACGGGTCGGTAGTCGTGGTCTGTGGTGGTTGGTGGGTCGGCGTGGTTTGCGGGTGAGTGGGCGGCACCGCGGTCGGGCCGTTGGAGATCTCCCGTGGCGGGGCAGGTGGCGACTCGGCCGGCTTCGCCGGAGCACCGTGCTGCCCGGCCGGCTCCGGGGCCCGGATGGGCGCCGCTCCAGACTCGGTCGAGTCCTGCCGCCTGGTGCTGACGTCCGGCGAACCCGACGTCCCGTCCGAAGAAGCCCCCGTCTCCGGCGGGGCCGGGGCGACAGTCGCGCTTGGCGGCGGGGCTGGGGTGGCGGCCGTGCTTGGTGGCGGGGCTGGGGTGGTGGCCGTGCTCAGCAGCGGGGCTGGGGTGGCGGCCGTGCTTGGCGGCGGGGCTGGGGTGGCGGCCGTGCTTGGTGGCGGGGCAGGGGTGACAGTCGTGCTCAGCAGCGGGGCTGAGATGGCGGCCGCGCTTGGCGGCGGAGGGGGTGGTTGGGGCGGCCCCGGAGTCCGCGCCACGAGCGGCAGCCCGGGGGCCACCACGTCGTGGGGCGGATTGGTGTTGAGCAGGGGCGCCTCGCCATCCGGCGCGGGCACCGTGTTCTCGGCGAACGGCGGGAGCCGGCTGAAGATGCCCGGTGGGATCAGGCCGAAGAAGGGATCCGCGAGCGGCGCCGTCAAGGTGTAGGCGGCCGCGGCGATGCCGGCACCGAGCGCCGCCGTCGCCAGCGAGAGGCGGAACTGCTTCCGCAGCGGCAGGGCTGTCGGTTCCTGGGGCGGGATGGGCGAGCCCAGCGGCTCGCTCACCAGCCACCGCCGCACCGCCGCGCCGTCCCGCGCGAACCCGGCCCAAGCCCGGCCGAGCCAACTTGTCGCGTTGCCCAGGTGGTCCTGCAGCGCGGCCACCGGGAGCGGACTCGCCGAGAGGGGACCACCCAGCCCGGACGGGCCCGGTTCTGCGTCGCGGAGCAGGTCGGCGAGGCCGTCGAGGCGTTCCCGGAGGATCGCCGGGTCGGTCGGGGCCGGCACCGCTCAGCCCTCGACTTCCCGGAACCGCAGGCTCGACAGCGCGACGCCGTCGTAGCGCCACCACCGCTCGGTCGAGAGGTCCAGGATCCAGGCGTCGCGCTCGCGCACGATCAGCCCGACGCCGAGAGCGCGGCGGCGGAAGGTTGCGTCGTTGATGCTGCCCGCCTCCAGCTCGTCGAGCAGCGACCGGTAGCTGGCCATGGCCTTGCCGAGGGCGGGTGGGATTCCGACTGCGTCCGGTGGGTCGTCGGGCCGGTGCCGGAAACTCATCAAGATCACCTCCGGATGGGCGACGCCATCCCCAACGCAACGACTTCCGGCGCGTGGTTGTTAAGAGGCGAAAGTCCCACCGGTTCTGAAGCCCCGGCGTTCTGCCTGCTCAGCGCTGGCGGGAACGCTCGGTCACCCACCGGACGGTCTCGCTGATGGCCGCCTCCAGCGGCCCGCGGCGGAAGAACCGCTTCCAGATCAGCGGGAACACGATCGAGAAGATCAGGAAAAGCTCGGGCATGTAGGTGTTGACGAACGCCACCACGCCCTCGGGGTGGTGGCCGTCGCGCGGGAACGCCGGCATGTCCGGGACGTCCGTCGGCAGCGCCGGGCCCATGCTGGCCAGCTGGGCCAGGGTGTCCGGCACGCCGCTCAGCGGCCAGCCGCCGACGACGATCTGCCAGGCCAGCGTCAGCGCGTGGATCGCGTACAGCGTCAGCGCCATCGAGCCGGCCGTGGCCAGTGGCTTGAGCGACCGCCCGGTCCGGTCGGCCAGTTCCAGGCAGATCGCGAGGATCACCAACGCGATGCCCCCGGAGTCGAGCAGTTCGAACGTGCTGCCGCTGTGCGCGGAGGCGGTCAGTAGCCACTCCGGGTGGTCGATCGGGACGGTGCCCTCGCTCGGCCCCGGCGGCAGTGCCGTGCCGGTGGCCTCCACCAGCCAGCTCGACAGCTCGTACCCCGCGTACGACACGGCCAGCCCGGTCGCGCCGAGCCAGATCCGCACCTTGGTCGACCGCAGGTCCAACCGCCCGACGGCCATCCCGGCCAGCACCAGCGGCAGGTACGACGCCGCCGGGTAGAAGCCGAGCAGCAGCAGGTCGAACAGCCCCTCGTCGGCGATCAGATGCCCCGGATCGATCAGGTCGATCGAGTCGACGACCGCGCGCAGCGGCGTGTCCCCGGCGATCCAGGTCCGCAGCACGAACGACAGCTGGGGACCCACCGCGGCCGCGACGACCGCGGCGATCAACAGCCCGCGCGCCCGCAACCGGATGAACGGCACCGCCAGCAAGAAGTAGAGCCCGTAGAACGGGATGATCACGGTGAGCAGGAAGCCCGTCGCGCTGGTCGCCCGCGCCAGCGCGAGGCCGACCACCAGCAGCAGCACCGCGCGCACCGCGACCCGGACGCGGGACTCGCGGAGCGCGCTATCGGTCGGCGGCTCGCTGCGCCCTGTCATCATCGCCAGCGAGACCCCGGCCAGCAGGGTGAACAGCGCGGTGGACCGGCCGCTGGAGAACTGCGCGATCCAAACCTCAACGTCGCCCTGCGCGAACGGCACGCCGAAGTGGATACAGAACATGCCGAACACCGCGACGAACCGGGCGATGTCGACGCCGACCAACCGGCGGGTGCGTTCCGTCGTCCGAGGAAGGCTCAGCTCGGGCGCACGGGCAGACATAGCATCCAGCGGGTCGTCAGGCGGCGGTCCTACCAAAATTTACCGGCACCGGCTCCGGCCCACTCGCGCCCGGTCGCCTAGGCGAGGTCAGGCTCACACCAACCAAGCGGCGGTGCCCGGCGGCAACTCCCCGGATTCCAGCGGTCGCGAGGTCAGCAGCACCTCGCCGGGAGGCAGCGGCACCGGGGCTGGTGAGGTGTTCAACGCGCAGATCAGGGTCGTGCCGGTGCGCCGGAACGCTAAGCACCCGTCCGGCGCCCCGAACCACTCGACGTCGTCGCCGGTGAACGCCGGATGCGTGCTCCGGGTCTCCAGCGCGTGCCGGTACAGCGACAGCGTGGACGTCTCGTCCTCCAGCTGAGCCTCGGCGGTGAACGTGACCCAGTCCGCCGGGATCGACGACCAGTCGGCCTCGGCGGTGGAGAAGCCGAACGGCGGCCGGTCGCCCTCCCACGGCATCCGGACGCGCTGGGTCCCGGGCAGGCCGAGCTCCTCGCCGTGCCGCAGGCACACCGCGCCGGGCAGCGCCAGCTGCACCAGGGCCATCGCGCGGACCGGGGTCAGCGCGGCGTCGTCCCGGCTCTGCTCGGTGTCGCGGCTGGCCATCGCCCACGCCTGGCGCGCCCCGGGGTAGGCGAACACCTCCGTGATCGCCTTGCGGACCCGTTCGGCGTCGAAACCGGCGACGGCCAGGTCGAGGTTGAACGACAGGTGCCAATCGCCCGGTCCGCTGCCGATCACCACGCGATCCGGGTAGCCGGCAAGCGCTGCGCCGATGGCACCGGTCGGGTCGGGTCGCGGCGCCAGGTGGAACCCATCGGCGCCGTGCTCCAGCCAGGGCAGCAGCACCGGTTCGGGGTCGCTGCGCGCGGGATCCACATCGAGCGAGACCATCACGCGCATGCCGGCTTCGTGCGCCTCGCCGAGCAATTCGGCGAACGGCGCTGCCGACGGATCGAGCCCGGCTACCCCCGCCAGCACGACCGCGTCGACGCCGAGCAGTTCCAGGTAGCCGAGCCGGCCGGTCAGCCCGGCGAGGTCACCGACCCCGTCACCGTCGCCGTCGGCGAACGAGCCGACGTCGACCTGGTAGCACACCGCGTCCCACCACCACGGCAGTTCGCCGTGGCGTGTCCGCGCGTCCGCCCGTCGCATCACCAGGTCCTTCGTTTCAGTGGCTGTCTTCGAATTCTGCCGGTCTTGTCCCTGAAGCGGTGCAGCCGTCGTGCACGAGTCGCCAGCGAGGCGATGACGGTAACTCCCGCAGGGGTCGCGACCGGCGCCGCCGCGCAGGACGAGCTCGTCAGAACCAGGAGTTGATCATGCTGTTGGCGGCCATCTCCATGTACTGCCACAGCTGGTCGCGGTGCTCCGGTTTGAGGTCGACCTCGTCGATCGCGATCCGCATGCAGCGCAGCCATGCGTCCCGCTCCGCCGGGCCGATTTTGAACGGGGCGTGCCGCATCCGCAGCCGGGGGTGGCCACGCCGGTCGGAGTACGTGTGCGGGCCGCCCCAGTACTGGATCAGGAACAGCCGCAGCCGCTCCTCGGCGGGCCCGAGGTCCTCCTCCGGGTAGAGCGGCCGCAGCAGCTCGTCCTCGGCCACCTCCTCGTAAAAGCGCGCCACGATCCGGTGGAAGGTCGCCTCGCCGCCGACCTGCTGGTAGAAGGTCTCCACGGAAGTCACGGCTCCATCCTCTCAGGGGCGCGGTGGATTTTGGACGGCATGGCCGACGAACGCCTCACACCTGCGCTCACGCCGACCGCGAGCCCCCGGGCAGGGATGGCGACCCGAAGGACTCACGACCGGCGTGACCAGCGGCTATGCAACCGGGCCGGAATGCAGCGGCCGACCGTACGGGTACGGCGGCTCGATGTCCTCCTCGTCGTAGGCGCGCTTGATCTCCGCGCGTAACCGCCGCTGCACCGCCCACTGCCTGCCGGGGCGGACCTTGGTGGTCATGCGCAGGGTGATGGTGTCCGCGGTGATCTGGTCCACGCCCAGCATTTCCGGCGGGTTAAGCACGTCCTTGGTCAGCGGCTCGCGCGAGGCCGCCGCGGTGGCGACCTTGGCCGCCACCTCGATGGCCTTCTGCACGTCACTGGTGTGCGAGATCGGGAAGTCCACCACGGCCACGGCGAAGCCCTGGCTGGAGTTGCCGACCCGCAGGATCTCGCCGTTGCGGACGTACCAGACGGTGCCGTTGATGTCGCGCAGCGTGGTGACCCGCAGGCCGACGGACTCGACGGTGCCGCTGGCCTCGCCGAGGTCGACCACGTCACCGACGCCGTACTGGTCCTCGACCAGCATGAACATGCCGGACAGGAAGTCCCGGACGAGGTTCTGGGCGCCGAAGGCGACCGCGACACCCAGCACACCGGCAGAGGCCAGTACCGGGGCGATCTGGATGCTCAGCACCTGCAGCACGTAGATCGCGCCAAGGCCGAAGATCACGAACGAGGCCATCGACTTGAGCACCGAGCCGATCGTGCGCGCGCGCTGGACGCGCCGCTCCGACAGCAACTCGGCCGTCATCGTGTCCGCCCGGCGTTCCCTCAGCGAAGTCAGCAGTTTCGGGGGTTTGCCGTTGCCGCGGGTGAGGCGGTTGATCGTGCGGTGCACCAGCCATCGCACGATGAATGCGACGACCAGGATGAGCAGGATGTTCACCGGCTTGGCGATGAGGAGGTCGGCGTAGGACGCCAGCCACCGGTTGCCGGTCCAATCGGAGATGGTCCGGCACCAGACCGAGTCCACGGCACAGTTCGGTTGGGTTAAAAGCGGCAGATCCATGGGTCGGGGTTCTCCATGCTGTCGTCCAGGGCCCGCGGTGGTGACCGGCACGGCGGCGCCGGATGCGTTGGGGCACATCACCGGGTCGGCAACCGGCCAACCGAGCATCGTGCGCGCCCCGCCGCGCACGAGTCTCGAACAGCTGACCGCCGGGACCGAGTTGGGGCTCAGTCCAGGGCGAGTCCGGTGGCCTCCGAGAGGAAGGCGAGCTGGTCGGTCGCCAGACCCACCGTACGGGACACCGAACGCGCGGCATGCCCGACCTCGGTCTCCCGGCGCAGCAGAACCGGACGTTTCGCAGGGTCGGAGCTGGTGGCGTGCTGCAACGCCGCGCACATCTTGCGGGCGTGGTTCGGGTCGACCCGGGAGTCCGATTCGAAGACGGTGAACAGCACCGACGGGTAGTCCGTCTGGTCGGTCACGTTGTGGTACGGCGAATAGGACAGCAGCCAGCCCAGCTCCTCCGCATCGTCGGCGGTGCCGTACTCGTCGTTCCACGTGCGGCCGAGCAGGAACTGCTCGTAGCGGACCATGTCCAGCAGCGGCGCCGAGCACACCACCGCCCGGTAGAGGTCCGGGCGCTGCGTCAGCGCCGCCCCGACCAGCAGGCCGCCGTTCGAGCCACCGGAGATCGCCAGCTGCTCGGCGGTCGTCCAGCCCTCGTCGATCAGGTGCTGCGCCGCCGCGTGGAAGTCGTCGAAGGTGTGCTGCTTCTGCTCGCGCATGCCCGCGACGTGCCACTCCTCGCCTTCCTCCCCGCCACCGCGCAACGAGGGCAACGCCCAGACGCCGCCGGCGGCGACCCACGCCAGCGCGGACGGCGTGTAGCCGGGCTCGCGGGACAGGGAGAAACCGCCGTAGCCGGTCATGAACACCGGCCGGGGGCGGTCGGGTTCGGCCGCCGGGCTCAGCAGGAACATCCGCACCGGGGTGCCGTCCAGCGAGCGGTAGGTGACCTGCTGGGTGTGCACCGTGGGCAGCTCGACGGTGCCCGGCGCCTGCTGGTCCAGCGCGGTCTGCCCGGTGCGGCGGGAGTAGGCGTGCACGCACGACGGGGTGGCGAAGTCGGTCCAGCCGATCCACAGCCGGTCGCGGTCGCCTTCGGTGGCCTCGTCCACGGTGGTCAGCGCGGTGACCTGTCCGGTGCTCGGCAGCGGGACCTCCGCGGTCCGCCGGCCGGTAGCCGGATCGTGCAGCGTCACCTCGGACACCGCGTGCCGGGTCCGCAGCACCACCAGCTGCGGGTCGCCGTCACCGGTGTCGAACCAGCGCACGGCCTCCAGCACCGAGTCGGGTTCCTCGGCGATCAGCTCGGTCCAGTTCGCCGGCTCCGGGTTGGTCGGGTCTGTCACGCACAGCCGCCAACGCGGGGCGTCCAGCGTCGTCATCACGTACAGCCGGCCATCGCGCTCCACCCAGGCGCCGACCCGGTACCCGTCGGAGGTGTCCACGACCTGCCGGAGGTCCGGCACGTCGCCGCCCTCGGAGAGGTCGGCGATCCACACCGAATCCCGCCGCGCGGTGCCCGGGCTGCCCTCGACGACCAGCCAACGGCCATCCCGCGACACCCGGGTTCCGTAGTAGTAGGTGTGGTCCAGGCCCTCGCCGTGCACCAGCAGGTCCTGGTCGGGGTCGGCCCCCACCCGGTGCCGCCACACCCGGCGGTGAAACTGCTCCTCGCCGTCGGGCACCAGCTCCGGTGCCAGCCGCCGGATGTAGAAGTACTCCTCGCCGCCGGGCAGCCACGAGATCGTCGAATAGCGGCACCGGTCGATCGGACCCTCGACGAGGTCGCCGGTGGCGACGTCCAGCACGTGCAGCAGCGACTCCTCGTCGCCGCCGACGGAGATCTGGTAGGCCAGCCGGTCGCCCTCCAGGCTCGGCGTCCAGCTGTCCAGCGTGGTCAGCCCGGACGGGTCCAGTTCGGTGACGTTCAGCAGCACCCGCTCGGCGCCGTCGGGCTCGCGCACGTAAAGCACGGGGAACTCCTGCCCGGGCTCCCGGCGGGTGAAGAACGCCCGCCCCACGCGCCAGGCCGGGGCCGAGACGGAACCGGCGGCCAGCAGCGATCGCATCCGCTCCGCGACCGCTTCGCGGCCGGGCAACGCGTCCAGCCAGGTGCGGGCGAGCTCGTCCTGCGCCGTCGACCACGCCTCGGTGCGCGGCTCGGCCGGGTCCTCCAGCCACCGGTACGGATCGGCCACCTGGTGGCCGTGCAGGTCTTCGACGATGTCGTCGCGGTCGGCGCGGGGGTAGGTCAGATGCGCTGCTTGCACGTCGTTCACGGCAGCGACGATACGTGCATCCCGTGGTCGACCCTTGACCTCGGCGTGATCATTTCGCCGGAACCCGACCCGATTCACCCGGAATGATCATTGTCGGGGCGCGGTCCATGATCGGGAATGATTTGGTGTGCGTTCGACGGTGACCAGGCGTGGCGTGTCGAATCACACGTGCGTTCGGGCAGGGTTGTGTGTTCGACTAGGCCCGACACCGGTGGAGGTGGTCGCGTGCCCGACCGACAACCGATCCGACAACCGGCGCTGAAGGCCACCGGCCTCGCGTCGCGAGCCCCGCTGTGCCCGCCTAGCCGCGCTGGCACTTCGCCGCCTCAGTCGGACCGGCCTCCCGGTCACGCACCGTCCTGGCGAAAACGCCGGGTGCTCCTGCTCAACACCACGTTCGAGCCGTTGACCGCGCTCCCGCTGCGTCGAGCGATCGTGCTGCTCGTCTGCGGCAAGGCCGAGGTCGTGCACGGCGATTCGGCCGGCGGGGTGCTGCATTCCGCGACTGCCAGCGTCGAAGTCCCGTCGGTGATCAGGTTGAGCAACTTCGTGCGAGTGCCGTACCGCGGCCGAGTGCCGTTGACCCGAGCCGCGTTGATGCTGCGGGACAACTACCGGTGCGTGTACTGCGGTGCTCGCGCTGAAACGATAGATCATGTCGTGCCGCGAAGCCGCGGCGGGCCGCACACTTGGGAGAACTGCGTCGCCTGCTGCACGAAGTGCAACCACCGCAAGGCGGACAAGACGCTCAGCGAGCTGGGCTGGCGCCTCCCGGTGGCACCGCACGCGCCGCGCGGGCGGCACTGGCGGTTGCTGGCTGGGCTTTCTGAAACGGACCCGCTGTGGCTGCCATACCTCGGTGAGCCCGCGGCCTAAAGTGCTGGTTCGGGCGACCGGAGAACCGCCGCGCGCCGGGTTGGCGTGGGTCCAATGCCACGTGGGCTGATCAGCTGATCCGGACGCCGTGCTGTCCGCTGATGCGGACGCCGTGCTGCCCACTGATCCGCGCACCGCTGGAAATCCGTACGCCCTGACGCCCGCTGATCCGCACACCCTGACGCCAGCTGGTGCGGACGCCGTGCTGTCCGCTGATCCGCACGCCTTGCTCGCCGCTGATCCGCACGCCTTGCCGACCACTGATCCGGACGCCGTGCTGTCCGCTGATGCGCACACCGTGGTTGCGGCCGCTGATCCGGACGCCGTGTTCAAGCAGTGGCCGGTTAATCGCCGGAAGAGTGAGGGCGCTGCTCTGAGTGGCGGTTTCGATGATCGACATTGTGTGCCTCCCGCATCCAAAGGACGCTTTGAACGCATATGATCAAATATGCAAGACCCATACAGGTGAAAAACTAGGAGCAGGAGCCCTCAGGAACAAGCCGCCAAGTCGCCGCGCATTGCAACCGTCTGGTTGGGCCCCATTCGGGGGCAGCGATTACTCTGAACGAGTTATCTTAAGTGATGTAGAACACTCTTGACTAGTAACCGTGAGTAGTTCCGGGCTCCTGTATTCAGGTTCCGACCAGCGGGAATCGCGTTGCGAGCGACTTTGCTCGTCGTCGAACCACTCGAACGTGTTGCGACGGTGGCTCGGCGTTAACTACGGCTTCGATCACGCGCCGCACAGGTCGAGCGCACGAAGCAGGGCGCATCGGATACCGTATTCGCGTGACTGTCCTGGAGACTGTTCTCTTCCTGGCGGTGATCCCCGCGGCCATCTACGGCCTGATCGTGCTCATCGCGATGTGGCCTCGGCTCACCCGTCCGCGTTATCGAGCGGGGCAGGAGTGGGATTTCGCGCCGGTGTTCTGGGTGTCCAACCCGGCGGGCGTGAACACCGCTTCACCGGTGGCAGACGTGGATTCGGTGGCTGTGCAGGACGATGCGCGGCCCAGCACTGCTCGGGGAGGCGCACGTGGCAACTGGTGAGATCGCGGGGCGGCCCGCCGCGGACGCCGGTGAGCTCGGCATCGGCGAAGCGATTATGGCCACCGGTCGGCTGTCTGTCGCCCGCCACGTCGAACCCGACCGGCCGCAGTTGCCGTTCGGCCCCGGCCAGCTCGCGCGACTGGACGAGGCGTTGGCGCTGTCCAGCCGCAGCACCGGGCTTGAGTTCGCGATCTACCTCGGCGATCTCGGCGAGGACACCCGCAAGCAGGCCGAGGAGCTGCACGCGAACCTCGGGCCGATCGCCTCCGACGGCGTGCTGATCGCGGTTTCGCCAGGCCAGCAGAAGTTCGAGATCGTCACCGGCGAAGAAGCGCACCGGCGCATCCCGGACCGCAGCTGCCAGCTCGCCGCGATGAGCATGGTCGCGTCCTTCAAGGAGGGCGAGCTGATCGACGGCCTTATCGGGGCCCTGCGGATGCTCGCCGACACAGCCGGCACCAGCTACCAGCAGTCCCGCTCCCGCCACTGATCTGACCGTCGGCTCGTTTTGCGAGGCGGTGCGGGTGGCGGAACCTCAGAGCCTGTTGGTGAATGGTCTGGGTGGGTGGTCGCTTAGCGGAACCTGAGAGGTTCCCTGGACTGCGGGTGCCCCTCCTGATGTATGTCCAATACGCGGCGGAGGGGCCGTCCTCGCCAGAAAACCTCTCAGAACCCGCCGATGGTCGTCTTGGCAAGGTGAATGCAAGCGGCTACGCCGCTTCCAAAGGCGCGGACGGCATTCGCCGACAGGCTCTCAGAGTTCTCCAGCAGCGGCCCAAGATCAGAGCAGGTCGAAGCTCTGGAGGTTCTGGAACATCTCGTAGGCCGACGACGTCGTGCCGACCGCGCCCAGCTGTCGCGCTTGTTCGCCGTACTGCTGCTGGGCCTGCTGGCTGCTGTAGACGATCACCGGGGTGTCCACGCCCAGATCGCGCAGTTCGCGCAGCAGCGCGAGCCCGGCGTCGGGGCGCCACCGGCCGTTCTCCTTGCGGCCCATGTCCTCCACGATCAGCCGGTACTGGCGTTGGGACAGCTCCGCCAGCGCCGCATCGTTGGTCGTCGTCATCGTCACCCGCACGCCGTTGTCCCGGAGTTGCTCCGCCAGGATTGCGTGCGCCTCCGGCTTCTCCGCGACCCACAGCACCGCGAGCGGCTCCGGCCCGGCCGGCGAGTGCACCGGCGGCAGTTGGACCTCTGCCTCGTGCCTCCCGTCGCCGTTGCCGACGATCTCGGGTGCTTCGGGTAGCGCCGGAACGGGCACCGGCGCCTCCGCCGGGGTGCCGGCCCGGTCACGTTCCTCCAGCTGCTTGCTGAGCAGGCTCAGCTGCCGCTGCAGGTCCTGGATCATGTCGTTCTGCTGATCGTTGAGCTGGTGCATGGTGAGCCGTTGGCCACCGATCTCGAACTCCAGCTCCCGCTTCTCGGCGGTGCGCAACACCCGCCAGATGGCGCGGCGGAACACGAAGATCGCCATCAGCGCGATCAACGGCCACAGCAGCTCGGAGATGGCGGAGATCAGTTCGGGCATCGACGCTCCCACCCCTCGCATCGGGCAGATCAACGGAATCTTACTCGTCGTATCCGCCACGACACGATTCGTGTTCACCTGCCCGGGAAACGCGGTGGAGGACAGTTTCGAGCAAGTTGAGTTGCTCGAAACTGCCCTCCACCTCTCGCCCGCACGGGCGTCAGGAGCGGTCGAACTCCCGGGCCGCGAGGGCGCGCACGATGCCCGCGCGCCCCTCCGACACCAAGCGGCGCAGCGCCGACGGGTGCTCGTCGGCCAGCCACGCGTCCGATTCCGCCACCGTGTCGTCGGTGACCGCCCACGACGGGAACAGCCCGATCACGGTCGGCTGTGCCCGCTCGCTGGAACGGCGCTGCCAGACCTCGTCGATCTCCTCGAAGTAGCGGCGCACGTACGGCGTGAGCAGTTCGCGCTGGACCGGGTGCTGGAAGCCCGCGATGATCGAGTCGCTGACCGCGTTCGGCAGCTGGTCGTCGTGCACCGCCCGCTGCCAGGCCTTCTCCTTGGACTCCGGAGTCGGGATCAGCGCCCGCGCCCGCTCCGCGCGCCGCCGACCGGTTGCGGTCTGGTCCTTCTCCAGCTCGGCGTCGATCTCGGACTCGCCGGCCGCGCCGTGCGCGACCAGCGCCTGCAGCAGCTGCCAGCGCAGGTCGGTGTCGACGGTCAGCCCGGCCAGCGGCGCCGACCCGTCCAGCCAGCCGCGCAACTCGGCGACCTGCTCGGCGGAGAACACCGATCCGGCCAGCGAATTGACGAACGCGAGCTGGTGGTCCGAACCGGGCTCGGCGGCGCGAGCGAGCTCGAAGAGCCGACCGGTGAACCGCCGCCAGCCCTCCGCCTGCCACGACGGGTCCACATAGGACGCAAGCGCGGTCTGGGTCTGCAGCAGCACCCGCTGCACCACGCCGATCTCGCTCTCGGCACCGATGCCACCCTCCGCCGACGCACCCAGCACCAGCGTCACGAAGTCGCGCGCCTTGAGCTCGGCCTCGCGGGTCATCTCCCACGCGGTGGACCAGCACAGCGCCCGCGGCAACGACTCGTCGATGTCGCCGATCCGGTCGATCAGCGCGGCCAGTGACTCGGGGTCGAAGCGCAGCGAACAATAGGTCAGGTCGTCGTCGTTGACCAGCACGAGCTTGCCCCGATGCACGCCGACCAGATCGGGCACCTCGGTGCGCTCGCCGGTGACGTCGAGCTCGACGCGGTGCTTGCGCACCAGCTTGCCGCCCTCGTCGTCGTAGATGCCGATCGCCAGCCGGTGCGTGCGCAGCTCGCCCGCGCCGGGCCGGGCGCCGTTCTGCACCACCTCGAACGAGGTGAACCGGCCCTCGTCGTCGGTGGCGAACCGCGGCCGCAGCATGTTCAGGCCCGTGGTCTCCAGCCACTGCGCGCTCCACCACGACAGGTCGCGACCGGAGGCCTCCTCCAGCGCCTGCAGCAGGTCGTTGAGGGTGGCGTTGCCCCAGGCGTGCCGGTTGAAGTAGATCCGCAGCCCGGCCAGGAAGTTGTCCAGGCCCACGTAGGCGACCAGCTGCTTGAGGACTGAGGCGCCCTTGGCGTAGGTGATGCCGTCGAAGTTGACTTCGACGGCCTGCAGGTCCTGGATGTCGGCGGCCACCGGGTGGGTGGACGGCAGCTGGTCCTGTCGGTACGCCCAGGACTTCTCCACGCTGGCGAACGTCGTCCACGCGTGGCCGTACTGGGTGGCGCCGACCTGCGCGAGCACGCTGGCCCAGGTCGCGAACGACTCGTTGAGCCACAGGTCGTCCCACCAGCGCATGGTCACCAGGTCGCCGAACCACATGTGCGCCATCTCGTGCAGCACCGTCTCGCAGCGCCGCTCGTAGAGGTAGCCGGTGACCTTTGACCGGAAGACGTAGTCCTCCAGGAACGTGACGCAACCGGCGTTCTCCATCGCTCCCGCGTTGAACTCCGGCACGAAGCACTGGTCGTACTTGCCGAACGGGTAGGGCACCCCGAACGCCTTGTGGTAGAAGCCGAAACCCTGCTTGGTCTCGGTGAACAGCCGCTCCGCGTCGAGGTGCTCGGCAAGCGAAGCGCGGCAGTAGATGCCCAGCGGGATCTCGTCCTGGCCGTCCTCGCCGGGGAAGACGTCGCGCCACTCGGCGTACGGCCCGGCCACCAGCGCTACCAGGTAGGTGGACATCGGCTTGGTGGTGGCGAATTCGTGCCGCTTGCCGTTCGCCGAGTCGGTGACCTCGGCGGTGGCGTTGGAGATGACCTTCCACGACTCCGGGGCGTCCACCGTGATCTGGTAGGTGGCCTTCAGGTCGGGTTGGTCGAAGCAGGTGAACATCCGCTTCGCGTCGGCGGTCTCGAACTGGCTGTAGAGGTACACGCCGCCGTCGACCGGGTCGACGAAGCGGTGCAGGCCCTCGCCGGTGTTGGTGTAGGCGCAGTCGGCGCGCACCACGAGCTCGTTGTCGGCGGCCAGATTCGGCAGCCGGATGCCGGTGGACTCGTCGTAGTCGGCGACGTCGAGCTCGACTCCGTTGAGCACGGCGCTGTGCACCCGGTCGGCGACCAGGTCGATCCAGCTGTCGGCGCCTGCCTCGTTGCTGCGGAACCGCACCGTGGTGGTGGAACCGAACGTCTCCACGTCCGGGCCACCCGCGCCGGCACTGAGATCCAGTTCGATCACGTACGACTGGACCTCTAGCAGGGCCGCGCGCTGCTCGGCCTGTTCGCGGGTGAGGTTCGGCGGGGCCACGGATCACCTCGTTACTCGTCGGGGACTCGTCAGGCCAGGGGCGCCTGGCGCACCTGGCGCAGGCATCAAATCACGTCCGCGTGCGGGCGTGCTGCCGGGCGGGTCCGCCTTCGTCGTCGGCGTGTCGGGTCGGGTGGGAAGACATTCGGTTCTACCGGGGTTGGTACCCATGACGACGCGTTCCGGAACGCGTCCGCGACCGGACTTCTCGAACACCGGGGCGCCGGGCGATCCACGCCCGTCCCGGAGAACACTGGAGGCTTGATGAGCGCCGCAGCCCGACCCAAGGTCGACTTCTACTTCGACCCGGCGTGCCCGTTCGCGTGGGTTTCCTCGCGCTGGATCCTGGAGGTCGCGAAGGTCCGCGACATCGACCTGAACTTCCGCGTGATGAGCTTGTCGGTGCTCAACCAGGGCCGCGACCTGCCCGCCGAATACCAGGAGCTGCTGGAGAAGGCGTGGGGTCCGGTGCGGGTGGCCATCGCCGCTGCCAAGCACCACGGCAACGACGTGCTGTCGCCGCTCTACACCGCGATGGGCACCCGCCTGCACGACCAAGGCAACAAGGACTTCGAGCAGGTGATCAGCGAGTCGCTGGCCGAGGTGGGCCTGCCCGCATCGCTGGCCGAGGCGGCCGGCAGCACCGAGTACGACGAGGAGCTGCGGGCCAGCCACCACGCGGGCATGGACCCGGTCGGCGACGAGGTGGGCACGCCGACCATCCACGTCGACGGGGTGGCGTTCTTCGGCCCGGTGATCACCCGCATCCCGCGCGGCGAGGAGGCGGCGAAGCTGTTCGACGGCGCCCTCGCGTTGGCCAGCTACCCGTACTTCTTCGAGCTCAAGCGCACCCGCACCGAGTCGCCGCAGTTCGACTGACGTTTCCGGCTGGGAAGGTGTCGGGCCGGCACCTTCCCAGCGCGCTCGGCGAGGCGATCGGCGGGCGTTCCCGCAGAAATGGGAAAGACCGTTGTCGTTCGGTAACACGAGATCCCGAGCATCGGTGTCGGCAAGACCGCGATGGGCCGCTACGAGCCGCCAGGTGAGAAGCGGGGGGAGTGGTCGCCGCTGCGGATGGACGACGAAGTCGTCGGCCGGGCGCTGCGCACGCAGCGCGGGGTGAAGCCGGTGTTCGTCTCGGTGGGCCACCGCTACACCCTCGACGGGGCCAGCGACCTCACCCTCCGCCTAGCCCCGAAGTACCGCCTCCCGGAGACGACCCGGGCGGCGGACCACCTGGGCCGAACCCGGGACTGACTGAGCGGGAGGGCACCCGACGACCCTTCCAGCGAGCTCAAGAGACTTCTTGCCGAATCCTGTTCCCAGCATCATCAAAAAACGCCGCCTGGTAATTCGGCCGCCGTCGGAGAAATCCACTTACGCGGCACCGATGCCCGCGGTGGACGCGCCGAAGGTCGCCGGGGCGGCGGCGATCATCGCGGCGATCTTGCCGCCCGTGCGTATGGACGGGCTAGTGCTCCGCTGCCCTGGCGATCAGGTGCTGCTGGCTTCTGCCAGACGCCGGCGGAACCAGTCCGGTGTGTGTTCATCATCGCGCGGGAACAGGTCCTGCTCCTTGATGAAGCTCCCCGGCTCGGCGCCCCACGGCGGTTCGTTGTCGTGGTTGTAGAAGATCTCGTACTCGCCTGGTTGGCGCATCCGGAAGAAAGCGGAGAACCAGGTACCGAGCCCTTCCCGGTACATGCCGACCCGCAGCCGCCAGAAGATCGTGTCTGTTTCGGTCGGCAGCTCCCAGGCGATCTGCTCGCCAGCAGCGTTCTTGCACCCAACCCCAAGCTCTACGTGTCGGCCGATGCACTTGTACTCGATGGAGATTCGCTGCCATGCCTCCGGGGCGGTCTCGCGAACCAAGGTGGCCAGCGAGTCCACCAGCTCTTTCTGTTCTTCCGGCCCCAAACCGCCGGGCTGTGTCATCAATACTCCTGTCACATTGAACTCGGCGAGTGCATCAGCCTACCGGTGCCGCAAACGGCGATCTTCAGCCTGTACTTGGATCGGACGCCCCGTAACGGTACCGCTCCGCAAACGTGGCTGCATCTGTCAAGCGTTCGTTCAGCCAACTGGGAATATACTCGGGAGAGCGTGGAAAAGCCTGCTGATCCAGTGCAAAAACCGTCGGCGCTACCGGGGGTGACCACTGCGGATCATCCGTGTAGTTGAACTGGAAGTTCGGCTCGGAGTTCCGTTGAACGGTCGCCTGCACGGAAAGCCAGGTTCCGAAATCAGGCTGATACATATCTTCGCGGAGCTTACGCAATAGGAGGGGCAGGGCCCGGGGTGGGGCGAGCAGTAGCTGAGCACCGCCTGCCCTGGACCCACTGAGCTCCACCTGGCAGATGGTGCTGCTGCCACGAAATGTCATGCGCAGCTCCGCCCAATCGGACGGTGCATCCGAGATAAGTGAGTCGGCGATTGCGTTGGTGAGTTCGCCGGTAGCAGTCGCTGGTTGCGAAGGGCCGTTCGACATCAGTTGTAGTCCTCCCATTCGCGGTAATTGAATTCCGGCCGGTTGGGGAACCACGCCTCCATGACTTTCGAGACACCGTTCTCGGTCTCAATCCAGCGGTACCGTACCTCGGTCGGGATGCCGTCCGGGTCTCGAACAGCCTCCACCTCGATTCGATCGACACTGCAGCCCGGTCGCTGCGCATGATCGGACAGGTGTTGTTCGAGGTTGCGCCAGGACGCTTCGTTGCTCATGCCCTCCATGTTGTGCCCGCTGTTGGACGTCGCCATCTGCGGGAACATGTTGATGTACTCGCCTGGGGCGCCTGCCTCGTGGGCCGCAGCATGACCACCTGCCCAGTGGCGGTTCGGGTAGACCGCGCGCCCCTCGTCGCCAGCCTTGTTCTGCGAGTATTCGTCGCGGTAGTAGCGGTCGCTCTCCAGTGAGTCGGAAGCACCCTTGTAATGCGGGGTACCAGACATGCGTTCGGTCTGTCCATGCTCGTTGGTATTGAAGGTCCAGTTGTCGTCGACCCGGTATTGGGCGTTGCCCGCCGGTTGACGAAGCTCGATGTTCGGCCGGACATAACCGTCGGCCGTGGTATCGACCTCGGCCCATTTGATCCTGCCGGAGTCGTCGGTGAAGAAGGCGCCTCGCCCTTCGATCTCGTAACGCGTCCAAGGCTCGAGCTGTCCCTTTTCCGACAGCGAGCTCAGCGACGTTCTGGGACCGAGTGAGTCCAGTGGCTTCGGATTCGACGAATCCGGGATCTGAACGGGGCTTCCCGGATCGTTTTCGCCTGGCCCTCGCTCGAACCTGGCGTCGTCCGGTCGGTTCCAGTCGGTAATTGGGTCGGGGAACGCGTCCTGTTGGGCCGCATCACCGTAGTGTGATGGAAGGTCGTCATGGACGATCGTTTCTACGACGCGGCGTTCCGGCGGTTCGTCGAACTCGTCGTTCCCCCGGGCTTCGGCGTCGGTGGGGCGGTCGCCGGGGTCTTCGCCGTCCTTAGATGGGTGGAAGGCGTCGTCGCTGGCGGGCGACTTCGACCCGTCGGGGCTGTGGGTTTCCCAGCCTCCGTCCGGGGGCCAGGTGGGGCCGCTGTCCGGGGCCGTGCTGCTTGCGAAGACGTTACCGTTGCCGTCGGACCAGGCTTTGCCGTTCGGCGCCGTCACATCCACGCCGAGCTTCTTGGCCAGGTCGCTGGCAAAGTCGCCCGAGTCGCAGCTGAGCAGGCGGATGGGGCTTTCGCCGTCCCAGCCGGAGCGGCGCAGCACGTCAGCGAGCTCGTCAGGAGAGTAGTTCCGGCCGCCGATCTGGAGGCCGTCCGGGCCGTGATGGGCGTCGACCGTGAAGTGCTTGCCGTCGTTGGGGACCCTGTTGGCCAAGTCCTGCATGTTCGGGTCGGTGTGGCCCGACGCGCCAGCGTCGGTCTGGTGCAGGTTGTTGACGCCGTCGTCGATCTTCTGGTCGTACTCCGGCGTGCCCGGCTCCGGCTTGTCGGCGTCCGCGTCCGGGTCGTTCGGCTTGTCGCCGTCCTTCGGGTTGTCCGGGCCATCCGGTTTGGACTGCGACTCGGTCTCGTTCTTCGGCTTGTCGGGTGCGTCGTTGGCATCCGACTGCTTCGTCGTGTCCGGCGCCTTGTCGGTGTCGGGCGACTTGGTCGTGTCCTGGGACTTCGTTGCGTCCGGAGACTTCGTCGACCCTGGTCCGTTGGTGTCCGGCCGCTGGCCCGGGCCGTTCGTGCCCGTTGGGCGTTGGGTGCTTGGCGTGTCCGTGCTGGTGCCTGGGGTGTCGGTGCGCGGTTGGGTGCCGCCCGGGCCTCGGCCGTCGGGGCCTGGGCGCGACGGACCGTCGGGGCTGCGGCCCGGTGTGTTCGGAACGCTGCCGTCGGGATGCCGGGGCCGGGGCATGTCGCCGGGTCCGCCAGGACGCGGCGTGTCTGGTTCGCCCTGGGGCCGTGTCGAACCGCCGGGTCCGCCCGGACGTGTCGGGCCATCTGGGCCGCCGTGGGGTCGCGTCGGGCTGTGGGGGCCGCCCGGACCGCTGGGGCGGGATGGCGCGTCTGGTCTCCCTCGCGGAGCAGCGCTCGGGTGCGTGCTGCTGCCCTCCGGGCCGCGGGGCCGTGGTGGTCCGTCCGGGGTCGACGGCGGGCGTCCGGCGGCGCCGGGACTGCCCGGTGTGCCGGTCCAGCCGCCGCCAGGGCCGCTGCCGGGACGGCTTCCGCCGCTGCTCGGGCTCGCGCCGCCCGGGCTATGCCCGCCAGGGCTGCCCATCGGGCCACCCATAGGGCCGCCGGCCGGAGCACTGCCCGGCTGGTCTGCACGGGGTGCGCTGGGAGACGGGGCGGTAGGTGATGGCGCCGTCGGAGCGTCCACATTGGACGAACTGGTGCTTGATGGGGTGTTCGGGTGCGATGTGGACGGCGAATGCCCGCTGCTCGGCGCCGACGGGCCGCCGCCGAGCGACGGGCCACCGCCTGGGGCGCCACCACCGGCCGGGCTTCCGCCGGGCGAACCGCCAGGGCTTTGCGAGCTGGGGCTGCTCGGCGAATTGCCGGCGTCCGGGCTGTGACCGCCGCCGTTGCTCGGGGCGTTGCCGGGACTGCTTGGGGTGTCCGGGCTGCTTGGCGAACTGCCGTTGCCGGGGCTGCTTGGACTGCTTGAGGTGCTCGCGTCTGGACTGCTGGGCGAACTGCTCGGGGCGTCCGGGCTGCCACCGCTCGGTGCTCCGCTGGCGTTCGGGCTGCTGGACAGGTCGCCGGAGAACGTCGTGGGACGGTTGGTGTCGGGCGAGCTCGGGGAGTTCGGGGAGCTCGGCGGGTCCGAAGGCGCATCGGTTCGGGGGCCGTTGTCGGGCGTCGAGCTGCTGTTCGGGGAGTCGGAGCCGTTCCCGGAGCTGCTCGGGGAGGAGTCTGCGCTGCCACTGTCCGAAGTGGACCTCGGGGATCCGCTGTCGGCGCCGGAGCTCGACGACCCGTTGCCAGAGTTCGGCCCGTTGCTGGAGTTCGGCGAACCCGAACCGGAATCCGTGCCACTGCCGGGCGAGCCCGTTCCGCCGTCCGAACCGGAACCGGAATCGTTGCCGCTGCCGGTGTTGGAATCAGATCCGCTGCCGGAGTTGTTGCCGTTGCCGGAGTTGTTTCCGGAGCTCGAATCCGACCCATTGCCGGAGTTGTTTCCGGAGCCCGAATCCGACCCGCTACCAGAGTCGTTACCGGAGCCGTTGCTGCCGTTGTCCCCGGACCCGTTGCCGTCGGTTCCGCCGCCCAGGCCGCCGACCTTGGCGTTGTGCTTGCCCACGACGTTCGTGCCGAAGACGTCGTCGAACTTCTTCCACACGCCCTCGGCGATCTTGTCCGGCGCGCTGCCGAGCTTCTTGATGACCTTGCCGAGGACCTCGACCATCTTGCTGATCTTCGGCGCCACGTTGCTGATCGTCTTGATCAGCTTCTTGACGACGTCGCCGATCTTCGAGGTGACCTTGGCGATCTTCGCGGTCACCTGCGCGACGATGACCGGGGTGCCCAGCCCGAGGGTGCACACCGCTTCCAGCGCGTACGTGATGATCGCCGCGATGCACTCGGCCACCAGATCGCGCACGAACTCGCGCACGAACGAGACGACCTCGCCCATGATCGTCACGACGGAGCTCAGCGTGCCCGCCAGTTCGCCGGCGCCCGCAACGGCCTCGGCCTTCTCCGTGGCATGCTTGCGATACGCGTCGCCCGCCGCGCCGGTCCACTCCGCCGTATCGGCCTTGACCGCGTTGTTGTACTGCTCGACGGCCGCCTTGACCGCCTCGGACACCTTCCCCCACGTCTGCCCGTACGCCTTGACCCCGTCCGGGTCGCCTGCGAACCAGTCCAGCGCCTCCTTGAGGGGTTGGACGTGCTCGATCAGCCACGACAGGCCGTAGGAGAGCAGGGTTCCGATCGGGTCCACGGCCATGCTGACGACTTCCATCGCCATGCCGCCGTAGGCCAAGCCGGCTTCCACCCAGCTGGAGCCGTCTTCCAGGCTCTTGATGTCGTGGGCGGATTCCAGGATCCCGATGCCCTTGATGCCGTCGGGAGTCTCGTTCGGGTCCTTCTGCAGGGTGTCTTCGGTGACGACCAGGTTGTTTTTGGCCATCATTGCACCTTGTTGATCAGCGCGCTGTTGTCGTCGTCCATGGACTGGTAGTCCTCGGCCGCGCCGCGGACGTTCTCGGCGATTTCCTCCATCGCCGAGATCGCCTTCTGCAGCGCCTCGACGCCGTTGCGCTCAACGGGCTCCAGCATCATGGCGAACGGCTGGCAGAGGATGCCGTACGCCTCGTTGTCCATAGTCACCTGCTGCGACGCGTCCAATGCGGTGTTCAGCTGATCCACCACCCCGTCCACTCTGGAGGAATGGGCGCGCAAGTTCTCGGTGACGACGTTCATCTCGTCTGCCATCGTTTGCTCCCTCGGTGATCAGCGCAGGAAAGAGCGGTCGCTGAAGTCGTCGTCGTCGAAGTCGTCCGGGCGGCGGCGAACGGGCCGCGGTGGTGGTGGCGGCGGTGGCGCGGCCGGTCGCTGCGGGGGCTGCTGCTGCCGCGATTCCTCGTAGTCGTCCTCGACGCCGAACTGCATCTCCGGCACGCCGGACCCGCGTTGCTGCGCCTCTTCCTCGGCTGCCGGGGGTTCGGGGAAGTTCTTGCGGGCCTCGCCGAGCACGTGCTGCGCGGCGGAGTCATCCAGCCCGACGGTGCTGGCCACCGCCTGCTGCATCAGTTCGGGAATCTTCGCCTGTGCCGCCTGGACGGCGCGCATGATCTCGGTGCCCAGCTTCGCCATCGGGCGGTTGTTGGCGTTCTCGGTGAGCTGGATGTTCTGCAGGATGCCGTTCGACCCGACGGTCACCTGGATCGAGCCGTCGCGGGACGTTTCAGTGGCCGAGATCTGCTCGATCTCCTGCTGCATCCGACCGAACTTCTCGGCCTTCTCGGCAGCACGTTCCTGCCATTGCTGAACCATCCGCTCGGCCGCGCCGATATCCCTGCCGAAATCCTCGGACACACGTCCTCCCCCGGGCGAAACCCCTGTTCGGGAAAGGATGACGCGCCGCGATTGGAATCGGTGCCCCTCAGTCGCACAAAACGGCTCAACGGCCCATTTCGTTGCGACGGACGGACTAATTGGAATTGCTGGGTTCAGGTGATCCGGGCTGATCCTGTTCGTGTCGCTCATCGGCGCTCGACGGAGAGCTGCCGTTCGCCTTACCGCCCGCCCGACTTCCAGTGACCTCACCGGGCCTCTAGGACCCCGTCTCGCAGCACGGGCGCCTGTCGGCTGCTGTTCACCTCGGCGGCCAGCGCGACATCGTGCGCGAACCCCAGCTCCGCGAGCTCCCGACCCGATTCGCAGTCGGCGAGCAGAGAGCCGATCTCGCCGGTCACGGCCCGGAACGCGGCCGCGGCCAGCTCTGCCTCGGGAGAACGGCGGCCGGGCAGGGCGGAGATGATCGCGCCCGCACCGAGCTGATCCTCGATCGCGGGCCGCAGCTGGTCGTCCCGGCGTTCCCCTGCGGCGATGACGCCGATCGGCCCACCTTCCTGCGCTGCTGCGTGCGCCACCGCCTCCGCGTTGCGCAGACAGCCCACGAACACGGTGGCCCCGGTGGCTGACGCCTCAGCGCAGAGCGTCGCGCCATTCGGTGACGGCAATCCCAGCAGCACGTTCGGGTTGAGAGTGCGCAGCGACGACGGGCTCAGGGACCACTCGTCCAGGCTGCGGGGCTGCGCGAGCACCGCACCTGCGGGTATCGAGGCGTCCTGCCAGCGCAGCGGCAGCACCCGGGCCCCGGTGGTCGTGGCGACGTCCACGGCCGTCGAGAACGACAGCACGTCGACCACCACCAGCACCGGGCAGTCCGCCAGGGCTCGCAGGCCGGGCAGCGCCCAGTCGAGGTGCACGTCGGGGTTCGCGCTGGTCACAGCGGGTAGCGTAACCGGGGTGAGCGGGGGCGGGGGCCATTTGGCAGACTGCCCGCGTGCGCGTCTACATCGGCTCCGACCATGCCGGCTACGAACTGAAGAACCACCTCGTCAAGTGGCTGACCGACAAGGGTCACGACGTGACCGACATCGGTCCGGCGGAATACGACGCCCAGGACGACTACCCGCCGTTCTGCGTCGAGACCGCCCGCCGCGTCGTCGCCGACGAGGGCAGCCTCGGGCTGGTCCTCGGCGGGTCCGGCAACGGCGAGCAGATCGCCGCGAACAAGGTCCCCGGCGCCCGCGCCGCGCTGGCCTGGAGCGTTGAAACCGCGAAGCTCGCCCGGCAGCACAACAACGCGCTGCTGGCCGGCATCGGTGCGCGGATGCATACCGTCGAGGAGGCCGAGCAGATCGTCGAGGCGTTCCTGACCACCGACTTCGAGGGTGGTCGGCACCAGCGCCGGATCGACCTGCTCACCGACTACGAGAAGTCCGGCCAGCCCCCGGCCCTGCCCGGCAGCTGATCGATGGCACCGGCACGCCGGACCGCGGCGCTGCTGACACCTCTGGTGGCGGCAGCGGGCACCGCTGCTGGCGTGCTGGTGCTTTTCTTCGGGCAGCGCGCGCTCGCACCCGTCCTCGCCGGTGGCCCAGGTGCGGCCTGCACCGAACCCGACTGCGTGCTCGGGGTGGGCCTGTGGCTGATCGTGGGCGGCGTCATCGCGCTGTGCGCCTCGCTGCTGGCCGGGACGGTGTTCCGGCATCCCGATCGACCGGTTCGGCGCGGTCTGCTGATCGCGCTTTGGTGCGTGGCAGCGTACCTCGTGGAGTCGGTCGTGCTGTGGATTCTCGCTTGACGCGGACGGACTGTTGACATGCCTGAAGGCCACACCCTGCACCGGCTCGCCGGGTTGCACGGCGAGCTGTTCGCCGGCACGGAGGTCCAGGTGGGCAGCCCGCAGGGGAGATTCGCCACCAGCGCTTCGCTGCTGAACGGCTCGGTGTTGCAGCGGGCTGAAGCGCACGGCAAGCACCTCTTCCACTTCTACGGCCCGGATCGGGTCGTCCACGTGCACCTGGGGTTGTACGGCACGTTCACGGAATCCGAGCTCCCGCTGGCCGAACCGCGCGGCCAGGTGCGGATGCGCATCATCGGCCGTACACATTGGACGGACCTGCGCGGTCCCACCGCGTGCGAGCTGCTGACCGGCGAGGAGGTCGCCGCGCTGCGCGGGCGGCTGGGCCCCGATCCGCTGCGCCGGGACGCCGACCCCGAGCAGGCCTGGCAGCGGATCTCGCGGTCCCGCACGAGCATCGCCGCGCTGCTGATGGACCAGAAGGTGCTGGCGGGTGTCGGCAACGTCTACCGCGCCGAAGTGCTGTTCCGGCACGGCATCCCGCCCTACACTCCGGGCCGGTCGCTGGACCGGACGCAGTGGGAGACGATCTGGGCGGACCTGGTCGAGCTGATGGCCGACGGGGTGCGCGCGGGTCGCATCGACACGGTGCGGCCGGAGCACCTGCCGGAGGTCACCGGTCGGGCGCCGCGCCAAGACCGGCACGGCGGAGAGGTCTACGTCTACCGGCGGGCGGGAATGCCTTGCCTGATCTGCGGAACCCCGGTGGCCACGGCAGCCCTCGCCGCCCGGAACCTCTACTGGTGCCCCGCCTGCCAAACAGACTGACGAACGTCCCCACCTCCCCAGGAGGTGTGCGATTTCAATGGAAATCGAAGGTCCGATTTCAATGGAAATTGCGGTTCTCCGGCGTGTCGGGTCACGACACGCCGGAGGGTGTGGATAACTCGCACGATTTCAATGGAAATCGATGGTCTCCGACGAGGTGGTCCGCCGCGCCGAACAGGTCGAACTCGTCGACATGACCGCCGAAGTCCTGCGCCGCCGCATGGTCCACGGCAACGTCTACCCGCCCGAGAAGATCGACGCGGCGCTGAGCAATTACTTCCGCGTCGGCAACCTCACCTGCACCGCAGCGAGTTGACAAAATTAGCAACGCGGTGGCATGTGGCGGATTGTTGTGGTGCCGCCGCGCGGGGTAGGACCGGCCATCCTGTGTAAGGAGCCGTTTCCGGCGACTCCGATCAGGTGATCTCCGCCTTCCTGCACTTGAGCAACGGAGCGCGGACTGGATAGTGTCGACTCATACAGTCGAACGTTCTGTTAAATGGGGGTTTCCAGTCAAGTGCGAGTTCGACTCGAGAGTCGAACTTCCGGCAACGAATGTTGCCGATTCTTGGCACGACATCGCCGCGCCGGCCCTGGACCCCGGTTCGGGTTCGCTTTGCGTAATTACTGTTCGGATAAGTTGAGTGAGGGCATGCTCGCATCCGCCGATCCAAGCAGAAAGCCGACGTCACCAAAAGGGCGAAGTTTTAATTCTTGGTTGAAAAACGTAGATCTGAAGATGATTGCCGACCAGGTCGGCACGCCGGTGTTCATTTACAGCGAGGCACAGCTGCGGCGCAACCTCGGCCGCGTGCGCTCGGCGGCGCAAGCCGCGGGCCTCGGCGAACGCGTCGAGCTCTACGTGCCATTCTTCCCCAACTCCAATCCCCACGTGCTGCGCCCGCTGCAGGAACTGGGCGTCGGGCTGCTGCTTCAGCTGCCCGGCGAATACGAGATCCTGCGTCAGTTCGGCTTCGACCGCTTCATCGTCTCGCCGGGCCACGTCGCCGACGAGGAGATCACCTTCTGGTCCCGCACCGGCCACCCGACGTTTCTTTCCAGTGTCGGCGAGGTCGAGTACGCATTGCGCAGCAAGGCGCCTACGATCAGTGTCCGCGTCGACAGCCTCGACTCCGGCAAGCCCGGCGTCAAAATCGGCGAGCTCGAACGGCTGACGCGGTTGCTGCGGGAATACGATCGCGAGCTGGAATGCTTCGAGGTCTACTGCGGTAGCGGGAACTCGCGCGACGAGATGATCGGCATCATCGAGACGATGTTCCGGATCTTCAACGACCACTTTCCGTCCGCGCGGTCGGTAAATTTCGCCGGTGGTCACGGTTTCGCGTACGAAGAATGGGACGAATCGGCGAAACATTTCGACTGGCACGAATATTTCCAGGCGCTTGCGGAGACCGCGCGGCGAAAGGATATACCGCCGCACGTGCGTTTCCTGTTCGAACCGGCCCGTGACGTGCTGGCCGACACCGCGGTGCTGCTGCTCGGTGTGAAGCGCGAAGTGATCAGCAACCCCGTATCGAGCCTGGTACCTACCGACGGTTCCCGGATGCTCATGCCTTCGGCGCAGCTGCGCGACCGCCGGCACAACATCGTGTTCTTCGACGCCGACATGGCCGAGCTGACCGGCGAGAGCTCGACCAGTGCCGCGCTCCGCGGCCGGACCATTCTCCGCAACGACTACATACTGCCCGGCGAATACCCCGTTCCCGCAGGTGTGGATGCGCGCAGCTACGTGGCGATCTTCGACGTTGGCGCCTACTGCGCAACTCAGCACATGGAGTTCCTCAACGTCCCGCCGCCGGCCGAAGTGCTGGTCGACGTCGACGGCGCCGCCCACCTGATCACTTCCCGCGGCGACGACCTCGATAAGTGGCGGAACCTGCTTTTCGGCCGTAAGAAGCTCAGCTGAGCCCACTGGTCAACGGTCCGGCCCCGCCGACGACGTGTGGGCAGGCCGGGGTACGTCCAAGAAAGGGGACACGCATGTCCCGCCACCCGTCGGATGGCCTGGCGCGGGTCACCGAGGCCATCGCGAACGCCTGCGCCCGGTCCGGCCGCGATCCCGGCTCCGTCGAACTGGTCGCGGCGTCCAAGACCGTCCCGGCCGAGGTCCTTACCGAGGCCATCATGGCCGGCCACCGAGTCTTCGGTGAGAATCGGGTGCAGGAGGCCAACGGCAAGTGGCCTGAGCTGCGCGCCGCGCACCCGGACGTCGAGTTGCACCTGATCGGCCCGCTGCAGAGCAACAAGGCGGGCCAGGCCGTGGAGCTGTTCGACGTCATCCATTCCGTCGACCGCGTCAGCCTGTGCGCCGCGCTCGCCCGCCAATGCGAACTGAAAAGCCGGTGGCCGGAGCTGTTCGTCCAGGTCAACACCGGTATGGAGGCGCAGAAGGCCGGTGTCGCTCCGGAGGACGCCGACGCCTTCGTCAAGTCATGCCGGCAGGACTTCGGGCTCAATGTGACGGGTCTGATGTGCATCCCGCCGCATGACCGGCCGCCGGCGCCGCACTTCGAGCTGCTGGCCGGCCTCGCCGAACGCAGCGGGCTGTCTTCGATGTCGATGGGCATGAGCGGCGATTATGAGCTCGCCGTCGAATACGGCGCGACGCACGTGCGGGTGGGAAGCGCGATCTTCGGCGCCCGCCCGCCGATAAGACCGGCATGACAGCGCGGCTTCCCGTCACCCGGCCTGCCCGCTACGACGTGCTGTTCGAGCCGGTACGCATCAGCCCGGTCACCGCGAAGAACCGCTTCTACCAGGTCCCGCACTGCAACGGCATGGGTCGCTCCTTCCGCAGCGCAATGGCCGCCATGCGCGGGGTGAAGGCCGAGGGCGGCTGGGGAGTGGTCAGCACCGAGCAGTGCGACGTGCACTACTCCGGAAACCATCTGCGGGAGCTGCGGATTTGGGACGCCCGCGACGTGCCCTACCTGGCCAGGGCGACGGACGAGATCCACCGGCATGGCGCGCTCGCGGCGGTCGAGCTGGTGCACAACGGCCATCACGTGCCCAACTTGGAGTCCCGCGCGACCCCGATCGCCCCCAGTGTCACGGCCACCAGAGGGATTTTCCCCGTCACAGCGAGGGAAATGGACTCCGCGGACATCCGCGCGTTCCGCCGCTGGCATCGCGCGGCTGCGGTCAACGCGAAGCGGGCCGGTTTCGACATCAACCATGGGCGAGGAGTGGCGGCGCGGCTGGCACCCGGAGTACATCCCGCCCCGCGACACCGACGACTGAACTCGACTGGGACCAGCGTTTCCCCACCGAAAGCTCGAATGACCCGGCTGGAGACCGGAATGGCTGATTTCAGGGAATACGTCGGCCGGGTGGCGACCGGTTCGGACCTGGATTTCGATGCGGCGTCCGAGGCGTTCGACCACCTGACCTCGGGTACGGCCACCCAATCGCAGATGGGCGCCTTTCTGATGGCGCTGCGGATGCGCGGGGAAACCGTCGCCGAGCTGACCGCAGCGGCAAGTACGTTGCGCCGCAAGATGCTCCGCGTCGACGCGCCCGCCTCGGCCGTCGACGTGGTGGGAACCGGCGGCGACGAATCGGGCTCTTACAACGTGTCGACCTGCGCGGCGTTCATCGTGGCTGGAGCGGGCCCTCCGGTGGCCAAGCACGGCAACCGGGCGCTTTCGTCGCGAAGCGGCGCATCCGACGTGCTCACGGCACTCGGCGTCCGGATCGACCTGGGGGCGGCGGCGATCGGTCGTTGTATCGCCGAGGCCGGCATCGGGTTCATGTTCGCCCCGAATCATCACCCTGCGCTCAGGCACGTAGCCGCCACCCGTGTCGAACTCGGCACCCGGACGATCTTCAATCTGCTCGGTCCGCTGCTGAATCCGGCGGGCGTGCGCAGGCACCTGGTCGGTGTCTACTCCCGGGAATGGGTCGAGCCCTTGGCAACCGTGCTCGGCGAACTCGGCTCGGAGCGAGCGTTGGTGGTCCACGGCAGTGATGGACTCGATGAGATCACCACGTCCGGGCCGACGACCGTCGCGGAGCTCCGAGCCGGCCGGGTCCGCGTCTACGAACTCAGCCCCGGCGACGCCGGGCTGCCTACGGTACGCGCCAACCAGCTGAAGGGCGGCGACCCCGCGGCCAACGCCGAAGCGTTGCGTGCCGTACTGGAAGGAGCCACTGGACCCTACCGCGATATCGCGGCCTTCAACGCCGCCGCCGCGCTGGTCATCAGTGACCGGGCGCAAAACCTGGTCGAAGGCATGGAAATCGCGGCGAAATCGTTGGATTCCGGAGAAGCACTCGCCCGCCTCGAACGACTCATTCACGTGTCCAACAACGCCTGATTAGGACCCGAAATGGCCAACTTCCTCACCAGAATCGAGCAATACAAGCGAGCAGAGATCGCAGCGGCGAAACAGCGGACGCCGCTGGCCGAACTCGAGCGACGAGCAAGCGATGCCGAGGCGCCGAGGGGGTTTCTTGCCGCAATCGAAAAGCGGCTCACCGCTGGCGGATACGCGCTGATCACCGAGCTGAAGAAGGCGAGCCCGTCAAAGGGGCTCATCCGCACCGACTTCGACCCGCCGGCGCTGGCCCGCGATTACGAGCGAGGTGGCGCGACCTGTCTGTCGGTGCTCACCGACGTCAAGTCGTTTCAGGGCGGCCCCGAACATCTCACCGCAGCTCGCGCGGCCACCTCACTTCCCGTACTGCGTAAGGACTTCATGTACGACGTATACCAGGTGTTCCAGGCCCGGGCGTGGGGCGCCGACTGCATCTTGATCACCCTCGCCACGGTGTCGGACACGGAGGCGCAAGAGCTGGAGGAAGCGGCATTTTCGCTCGGCATGGACGCCCTGGTGGAGATTCACAACGAGGCCGAACTGGCCCGTGCGGTCGGGATGCGTTCACGGCTGGTCGGCATCAACAACAAGGACCTCCGGACGTTCGAAACCTCGCTGAGCACAACGGAAACGCTCGCTCCAGGTTTCCCGCCGGACCGCGTCGTGGTGGGCGAAAGCGGACTGAGTACCCGGGCGGACCTCGACCGGCTCGCAAAAGCCGGCGTATGCACCTTCCTCATCGGCGAAAGCCTGATGCGGGCCCCCGACGTGGAACGCGCGACAGCGGAACTGGTGCGCTGATTCAGGCTGCCGTCTCGCGGGCCGCGGCGACGAATTCCCGCATGCGGCCGTGGTCCTTCACGCCGCGGCGGGATTCGATGCCGCTGGAAACATCCACACCCCACGGACGCGCCTCGGCGATCGCCCGCGCGACGTTGTCCGGCGTCAGGCCGCCTGCCAGCAGCCAATGCCCCTGCGGACGGGCGCCGGCCAGCCCGGCGAGATCCCAGCGGCGGCCCGAGCCCGCCACCGGCGAGTCCAGCAGCAGGACTTCCTCCCCGAAGGCCCCGACCCGTACCTCGGTCTCCGGGGTGAGTGTGGTGGCGCGCCAGAGCCGGTGTGGGGCCAGCGAGTCGAACGCGGCCGGTGGGTACTCGCCGTGCAGCTGAATCGCGCCGACGCCGGATGCCTCGGCCAGCGGTGCGACTTGCTCGATCTGCACCTTGCCGAACACTCCTACGGCGAGCACGGAATCGGGTAGTCCCGCCACCAACGCCCGCGCCGTCTCGGCGTCGATCCGGCGAGGGCTGGGGCCGAAGACGAAGCCGACCGCGTCACAGCCGGCGTCGACCGCAGCGGCTACGTCGGCGCTGGTGCGAAGCCCGCACAGCTTCACGAACATGATCACCAACATACCTGGGGCCACCCGCAGTGTCCCGTCCGGTAACGCCACGGGCGACACACTGAGCGAGCCGGATACTACCTTGGGTAACGTTACGGGTGGGAAGCCTGAGCCTCTGTTTGCCGAGAGGAAGAGCAGTGTCCGTCGAGTTTCTGCTGACCATGCTCATCGTCGTGATCACGCCGGGAACGGGGGTTCTCTACACGATGGCCGCCGCACTCTCCCGGGGGATGGCCGCCGGCGTGGTCGCCGCCGTCGGCTGCACGCTGGGCATCGTCCCGCACATGATCGCGGCGATCTCCGGTCTAGCCGCCCTGCTCAGTGCCAGCTCGGTGGCGTTCGAGGTGCTGCGGTATCTCGGCGTCGCCTATCTGCTCTACATGGCGTGGGGGGTGCTACGGGAAAGGGGCGGACTCAAGATCGAAGATGACGTGGAGCCCCAGTCGCCGCTCCGGGTGATCGTGCACGGGATCCTGATCAACATTCTCAACCCGAAGCTGACGCTGTTCTTCTTCGCGTTCCTGCCGCAGTTCGTCGACACCAACGCGCCCAACGCACTGCTCTACATGGTGGAGCTGAGCGCGGTCTTCATGCTGGCGACGTTCGTGGTGTTCGTGCTCTACGGGAAGTTCGCGGCGATCATCCGCTGGCGGGTGATCAGCAAGCCGCAGATCCTGGCGTGGCTGCGCCGGGTCTTCGGCATCGCGTTCATCGCGCTCGCCGCCCGCCTCGTCTTCGACAACTGACTCCGACCGACGCTGCCAACCCGATCTGCTGAGGAATCATGTATTTCGAGCATTCCACCGACATCTGGAACGACTTTCCCGAACTCGTCGCCGGGGTGCTGGTCGCCGACGGCGTGAACGCCGAGAACTCGACGGTGGCGCGCATCGACCGGTTCACCGGCATCGCCACCGAGCGGCTGGCCACCGCCGCCGAGAGCGAGTTCCCGGAGATTCAGGCGTGGCGGCGCACATTCTCCCGGATGGGGCTCAAGCCGACCCAGTACCGGTGTGCGTCGGAGGCGATGCTGCGCCGGTTCCGCAAGGACAAGTCCCTGCCGCAGCTGCACCCGCTCGTCGATGTGTGCAACGCGATGTCGATCGCCTTCGCGATCCCGATCGCGGTCTTCGACATCGCCGAGGTGGCCGGACACCTGGAGGTCCGCCGGGCCTCGGGCGAAGAGACATATCTGACCTTCGGCGGGGAGACGGAGAACCCGGAGCCGGGTGAGGTGATCTTCGCGGATGAGCAGCACCGGGCACACGCCCGGCGATGGACCAACCGGCAGAGCCGCTACTCCGCAGTGCAACCGTCCACCGGCAAGGTATTGATCGTCGTGGAGGCACTGCACGACTCGGCAGGCGAGGACGTCACCCGCCTACTCGCGACGGTAGCGGAAGAACTGGAAGCAGTCTGGGGCGTGCGGGCTAAGTCAGCGACCCTCGGGCCGCAGTCCCGCCGCTTCGAATTCTGACTTCCGCAGGTGTTTGGGTCATGGCGAGCCGACGCGTGCTGGCGGATGAGCCCTGCCGATGGCGACACCGTGGCCCGGCGGCCAAACCTGCAGGCCCGTGAAGCACCGTAGTCGGTCTCGATGTGCATAGCTGGTCTAGTTTCTATTGAAATTGCGGGTTGTCGCCAGCGACATCGGAACCGTCAGAGGTCGAAACCGCCCACGTCGATTCCGCCTTGGTCGAATCCGCCTTGGTCGATTCCGCCTTGGTCGAATCCGCCCTGGTCGAAACCGCCCTGGTCGAAACCGCCCTGGTCGAAACCGCTCTGGTCGAGTCCGTCGTCGCCGCCCGCGTTCGCGGCGTCGATACCTGGGTCGCCGCTGGCGCCCAGGCCGTCCTGGAAGCCGTCCGCGTAGGCCGCCTCTGCCGGGATCCCGGCCATGCCGCCGAACAGGGCGCTCATCAGCACGAACGAGCCCACGCCCCAGGCGCCCGCGACGAGCGCCGGCTTCCACCACGGCTCGCTGTACCAGCCCTGCGGCACCGGTCGCCCGGCGACCGTGCCGCCCGGGTAGTAGTGCGGGGTCTGCTCGGTCGGGTTCGGCGACGCCACCTGCGGGTGGCCTTCGACCTCGACCTCGCGGTACTCGGTCACCTTGCCCGCGCCGCGCTGGCCGGCGAGGTCGGGGAGCTCGGGGCCCGGATCCATGTCCATCGCGATCCGCGCGGCCCGCACGTAGTACAGGCCTTCCAGCGCGGACTCCGTGGTCAGGCGGGCTTGCGCGCCGGTGCGCGCCTGGTCGAGCTGGGAGACCGCCGCGCCGTGCCGTTCAGCCGCATCGGCGAGCGCCTGCTTGGCCGCTTCGTTGGTGCCGACCAGGTTGAGCACCTGACCGCCCAACCGCTCCACCCAGCGTCGCGCTTCCGCCTTGGCGTCTTCGAGCTGGTTACGTTGGTGCGCCACGACCTTCTGCCGGGACCACCAGACCGCGGCGACGATCACCACGAGGGCGATCACGATGATGACGATTGCGGTCACCCCTGCCTCCTGACCCGGCGGAACACCCGTTGGTTCCGACGGTACGCCGCTCAGCAGGGGCGCTGGTCGATCAGAAACCCTCCGGGCAGTGCGGGGCGTCGTCGGTGGCGAACGCGCGAGAGGCTTCGAACAGCGCACCCGGCGCGAGCTCGGCTACCCGCCCGGACCGGGCCAGCCCGGACAGCGTGTTGCCGCCCAGGTACGCCGCGGCCAGGTCGCTGACGTCCAATGCCATCTGGCCCGGGTCGTCGGTGCGGGCGACGCTCGCGACCCCGTCGGCACCTGTGGTCAGCCGCCACCGGCCCGCGTTCCACGGACAGAACGAGTCGGTGACGTCGAACACGACGTCCACCGCGGCGCTGTACCGGCGTGCTTCCAGCGCGTGGTCGAGATCGACCAGCCGGACCCACAGCCCGTCGATGATGTTCCGCTCCGCGAGGCGCGAGTTGGCGAGCATGCCCACCACCGGTTCGTCGACCGCGGCCTTGCCCCAGTGCACCTCGCCGACCAGGTCGAAGTCGAGCAGGTACCGCCAGAGCGCGGCGTAGGCCTGCGGGGTCGACGCGACGAGCTCTAGCACCCGCAGGTGGTAGGCGGGGCCCTGGTTCGTCCAATTGGGCTTGGGCCGGTAGATGACGTAGCCGTCGGGGTGCAGCGCGAACCGGGTCTTGCCCAGGTCGCCGCGCTCGCTGCGGTCGTCGATCATCCGGACCTCCCAGGAGCCGTCGGCCCTGGACAGCCAGCCGGTCCGGGTCGCGGCCACCGCCGGGTATCGCTGGTGCACGAATTCCAGCGCGGTTTCCCGGTCGACCTCGCTGACCCGCCTCCCATCGACGTCCACAGTGGACAAGAAAGCCGCGCCGCGCGGCAGGGTCAGGTGGCTCTCGTAGCTGGCCAGGCCGAAGCCGAACCGGCCGTAGATGGACGCTTCCGAGGCGTACAGCGCGGCGAGCCCGGAGCCGTTGCCGCGCAGGTCGTCGAGCTGGGCGCGCATCAGCGAGGTCAGCGCGCCGCGTCGCCGGTGTCCGGGCTTGACCCCGACCGCCGTGATGGCGGCGACCGGGTGCTGAACCGGGCCCGGCAGCGTAATGCCCGTTTCGAACCGCCCGGCGACGCCGATCGCTTCGTCGCCGTCGAACGTTCCGTGGGCCAGCGCCGGGTCGAAGAGCTCGCGGTAGCGCTCGATCGGCGAGTCGCGGCTGTCGTCGAGGAAAGCAGCGGTGAAGACGTCGAAGAACAAATCGCGGTCGTCGGCCGAAAGACTTCTCGTGGTGAGGTCCGCCATGTGACGTTCATACCGCCCGCGGGAACGGCGTGCGACTCATTTTCAGGCGGTCCTCGGGAGTCGGCGAAACCGTGCTTTCAGACGCCGAGCGGGACCTCGGCGACGGTCTCCCACTCGGAGCACGAGTGGTCCCGGTTGAGCTTGACCAGGGACAGCGCGGACACCTTGGCCGTGGTCGGCTCGACCACCGTGGCACCGAGGGTGGCGACGGCGAAGATCGCCGGGCCTTCGGTGGTGGAGTGGGCGAGGCTCACGTGCTTGTCGACGTCTTCGGGTTCCGCCGGGAGGGTCGCTCCACCGAGTGCCTCGGCGGTCACTTCGCGCACCGCGGCGCGGAGTTCGAGCACCGTCGACTGGGGTTCGGCGGGCAGCGACAGCGACTCCGGCAGCACCACTGCGTGGTGGAACGCCAGGGTCAGGGGCAGCGCGGACGCCAGTCGGGTACGGGCGCCCGCCACCAGCGGTTCGATGCGCGACTCGTCGATCTCGTCGGTGAAACCGATTTCCTGCACCAGGATGTGCATCCATTCCAGCGGGACGAGGTCGAAGCCGGGCAAATCGCGCAGCGCGTACTGGTAGCCGTTCACCAGCTTGCGCAGCCCGGGCTGATCGGCCAGCGGCAGCAGCCACGCGTAGCCGGTGCGCCCGGCGTGCCAGCCCGAGCGCCAGCGGGCGTGGTTGCGGACCTGGTCGGCGTGCGGCATGTCGGTCACCCCTCACATACTGCCCGGGCGGCTCCGGGAGTGGGGCGAGCTTGAGCTATCTCACGGTTTTCGAGGGCTCGCGTTCACTCGGCTGTGCCTTCGCGGCCGGGGTGTCCAGGCTGGCCGCCGCGTCGGAGTCGCGCACCCGCAGCCCCAGCAGCAGGCCGAGCCCGGCGAAGACCACCGAAACCAGGAACGCGCCGTGGTAGGCGCCCAGCTGCGCCTCCGCGACCTGGCCGGCCGCGGTGGGATCCACTGTGGACATGCCGTGCTCGGTGAGCACCACCAGCACGGTCGCGACGATCGCGGTGCCCAGCGCGGTGGCGACCTGCCTGCTGACGTTGAACATCGAGCTGGCCTGCCCCATGGCGGCACCGGAGATCCGGGCGAATGTCGCGGTCTGCACCGGAGTCATCAGCAGCCCCATCGCCACGCCCTGCACCGCGAGCAACGCGACCAGGAGCCACAACGAGGTGTCGGTGCCCTGCAGTTGCAACCCGAGGCCGATCGCGACCTGCACCGCGAACCCGGCCAGGATCAGCCGCTTCGGCCCGACCCGGCCGTAGATCCGGCTGATTACCTGGGTGGTCAGCAACATGCTGATGGCCTGCGGCATCAGCACGAGGCCGGCGTGCATGGGCGATACTCCACGCAGGTTCTGCAGGTACAGCGGGATTAGGAAGAGCACCCCGAACATCGCCCCGGTCTGGCACAGCAGCAGCACGTTGCCGGTGCCGAACAACCGGTCGGTCAGCAGCCGCAGGTCGAGCATCGGATGCGTGACTCTCAACTCCCGCCAGACCAATCCGCCGATGAGCAGCACCGCGGCCACGAGGCTCGACCAGACCTGGGGCTGGCCCCAGCCGAGCTGCGCACCCTGTTCGAGCCCGTAGAGCAGCGTCGCCAAACCGGCTCCGGCGAGCACGAAACCGGGAAAGTCGAAGCGCCCCGGATCGCGCCGCGGTTCCTCCCGGAGGAACACCACGGCGAAGAACAGCGCCAAGGCCCCGACGGGGACGTTGATGAAGAAGATCCACCGCCAGTTGGCGTATTGGACGAGCAACCCGCCGAGCACCGGCCCGAGCATGGGCGCAACGGTGATCGGGATGGAAAGCACGGCCCCGGCCTTGGCGCGCTCGTTGGGCGGGAAGGCCCGGAACAGCATCGCCTGGCCAACGGGCACGAGCATCCCGCCGCCAACGCCCTGCAGCACCCGGGCGCCGACGAGCTGCCACATCTCGGTGGAAACCCCGCACAGCACGGACGCGAGGGTGAAGATGACGACGGCGGACTGGAAGGTCCGCTTGCTGCCGAACCGATCGGCGATCCAGCCGGACGATGGGATGAACACGGCGAGGCTGATCATGTACCCGGTGAGCACCCACTGGAGTGCGGCGGCGTCGACCCGGAACTCCCGCCCCAAGGTGGCCAGCGCGACGTTCAGGATGGTCACGTCGAGGATCTGCATGATCAGCGCCAGTACAAAGGTGATGCCGACCAACCACTTGTACTCAAGCCGCCGCACAAAACCCCCAAGAGATCAAGAAGAGCCGAGAAGGGCCCGAGCCGCCGTCAGCCCGACCACAAGCCTCGCCCAACCCCCCGACAAAACCCAAAGCCTTTTTATTCCCCAGAACCCCAACCCAAAACGCAACAGCCGCGAAGCGGCACGAACCGCCCAAACGGCAAGCCGCACCCGGGAGGCGCGACACAACGGACACTGTGAGCAAGGTCGCTGCCCCAGCGCGCCGCTCTGCAGGACAAGACCGGATGCTCACGAACACACCGCGCCTCAACGGGGAAGGAGCAAGCGGCGATTTCGCGCGAAGTCGCCACCCGGCACGCATGGGGAGCGGCGATTTCGCGCGAAGTCGCCACCCGGCACGCATGGGGAGCGGCGATTTCGCGCGAAGTCGCCGCTACGGTGCGGCTGGTCAAAGCCCGGGCCGGGAGCGCGGAAAAGCTGAGAAGCGGTCGAAAGGCGCCCCCCGTGCGGTGGGGGGTGTGGGGGGCTCGGCCCCCGCAGCATGGCGAGGTGTGGAGGTCTGGGGCCACGCGAAGTCGCCGCTACGGTGCGGCTGGTCAAAGCCCGGGCCGGGAGCGCGGAAAAGCTGAGAAGCGGTCGAAAGGCGCCCTCCGCGCCGTGGGGGGTGTGGGGGGCTCGGCCCCCGCAGCATGGCGAGGTGTGGAGGTCTGGGGCCACGCGAAGTCGCCGCTACGGTGCGGCTGGTCAAAGCCCAGGCCGGGAACGCGGAAAAGCCGAGAAGCGGTCGAAAGGCGCCCCCCGTGCGGTGGGGGGTGTGGGGGGCTCGGCCCCCGCAGCATGGCGAGGTGTGGAGGTCTGGGGCCACGCGAAGTCGCCGCTACGGTGCGGCTGGTCAAAGCCCGGGCCGGGAGCGCGGAAAGCCGAGAAGCGGTCGAAAGGCGCCCCCCGTGCGGTGGGGGGTGTGGGGGGCTCGGCCCCCCACAGCGAAGGCGAAGAGTAAGGGTCTAGGTGGGCCGAAGGCCCACTAGACACAAAGCACCCAACTCGGAGCGGGCGACGGGAATCGAACCCGCGTAGCCAGTTTGGAAGACTGGGGCTCTACCATTGAGCTACGCCCGCGTGCTGGTTCCGCCTGGCCCTCGCGGGTTTAGGCGACCTTACGTGTCACAGCTTAGCGGGTCGCGATAAGCTCTCCGCAACGCACCCGGGGTTCCTGGGTGCTCCGCACGTCGGACGGGGTGTGGCGCAGTTTGGTAGCGCACTCGCTTTGGGTGCGAGGGGTCGTGGGTTCAAATCCCGCCACCCCGACGTCGCGGCCGGCCGCTCGCCATCGGTGAGTGGCCGGTTTTCTTTTTGCCGGTCGGCGTGTTCGGCGTGGTGATGTGCGTCGCAGCAGCCGGCCGCGGATGGTAACGCTCTGTGGGGGGCGGCCGATCTTCCCTTCGTGCGCGATTGGAGTCTGTCCGGTTTCCGGATCCAGCTGCCGACCTTGGTGGTGTGCGCGGTGCTGGGCGCTGCGGTGGCTTTCCTGGTCGTCGTTTCGCTATGCGTGCCGGGTCCGCCGGTTTCGCCTGCGTCGGCGCCGCCGGAGGGCATCGTGACCGCGGTGACGCCTACTCAGTTGGGTTCGGCGGTTGGGGCGCTGGTCGGCGGTTGATGGTTTCGACGGCGCAGGCGGTGGGGCGGATCGCCTTCTTGCCGCAACTGTTGGGCCGGGGCGGGTCGAGTTCGCGTTCCCGGACCACGACCTGCCAGCTCCGGCCGTCCTGGTGGTCGATCAGCACCTGGTGGGCTTCTTCGCCGGTGACGCGCAGGGCGTCGGCGAGGTATTCGCCGAGGCGCTCCCGGAGGGCGAGTTCGGCGGCTTGTCCGGCGCGGCTCCACGTGGATCGGCCTCGGCAGTGGTCGAGGACGACCTTCCCGGCCGCGGCTGAGGACAGCACCGCGTCGGCGGTTTGCGCGTTCAGCCGCCCGTAGGTGTACCCGCTGGGCAGCACGACCGCGGCGGGCGCGAAGCGGTGCCCGCCGGTGTGCGAGGACTCCCAGATCATGCCGTCGTGCCGCCTGGTGAGTTCCGTGATCAGTTCGCGGCCGAGGAGGGCGCAGCACCGGTCGCGGCGGCCGTTGGTGCAAACCAGCAGCAGCGGCTCGGTGGCGGGCTGCCCCCAGCCATCGTGGTGGCCGGCCGTGATCCGGGCGAAGTCGAGTTCGAGGAGTTCGGCGGGGTCCGTGGTGGTCGCCGTCCGCAGCCAGCCAGTGCCGGGGGCGGTGTGCGCGAGGAACACCCGCCGCGGCTGGTCACCGGCGGTGTCCGCGTGCCGCCCGGGGTGCCGGATGAGCTGGATCCGCACCCGGTGCTGGTCGGCCCGCGCGGATAGCGCCCGCCCGAGCTCGGGGTCCAGGTGGCTCTGGGTCAGCGCGTTGTGGCCCCAGGGGCCGCGCTGTTCCAGGCACAGCCAGCTGTCGGCCACCGCTGCGGTGCCGGGCATCGGCTCGGCGAGCGCTTCGGACAGTGCGGCGCAGGTAGCGGCGTCGGCTGCGGTGTGGTGCACGTTTCCACTCAAACACGGATAACGGCTCGGCGGAGCATCCGGGCTTAGGTGAGGCTTGCCAACGCCGGTAGTTGCAACCCCGGGCCGGGTGTCCCGGCGGGAAGCAATAGACTCGGAGGTCAGCCCGGCATCGTTGGACGTGGTGGTATGCCGCGCCCGTTGGCAGCGCCGGGAATCAAGCACGTTCGCACTAGGAGACCACGTGAAGAGCACCGTCGAGCACCTGAGCCCGACGCGCGTCCGGATCAATGTCGAGGTGCCGTTCGACGAGCTCAAGCCGAACTTCGACCGCGCGTACAAGGCACTCGCCCAGCAGGTCCGTATCCCCGGCTTCCGGCCGGGCAAGGTCCCGGCGCGGGTGCTGGAGAGTCGCATCGGTCGGGGCCCCGTGCTCGACGAGGTCGTCAACGAAGCGGTCCCGGCCAAGTACCTGGAGGCGGTCAACAGCAGCGAGGTGCGCACCCTCGGTACCCCGGACATCGAGGTGACCAAGATCGAGGACGGCGCGGAGATCGCGTTCACCGCCGAGGTCGACGTCCGCCCCGAGATCACCGTGCCCGCCTTCGGCGAGCTGTCGGTCAGCGTGGACGACGTCGACGTCACCGAGGACGAGGTGACCGAGCAGCTCGACTCGCTGCGCGCCCGCTTCGGCACCCTCGCCGGGGTGGAGCGCCCCGCGCAGGAGGGCGACTTCGTCAGCATCGACCTGTCGGCCACCGTCGACGGCGAGGAGGTCGAGGACGCCAAGACCAGCGGCCTGTCCTACGAGATCGGCTCCGGCCAGCTCATCGAGGGCATCGACGACGCGCTGATCGGCGCGAGCGAGGGCGACACCAAGACGTTCACCACCAAGCTGGTGGGCGGTGAGTACGCCGGCAAGGACGCCGAGGTTTCGGTCACGCTCAACTCCGTCAAGGAGCGCCAGCTGCCCGAGGCCGACGACGAGTTCGCCCTGCTGGCCAGCGAGTTCGACACCGTCGAGGAGCTCGTCGCCGACCTGCGGGAGCGGCTGGGCCGGGTCAAGAAGATGCAGCAGGGCATGGAGGCCCGGGACAACGTCCTGGACGCGCTGCTGGAGACCGTCGAGGTGCCGCTGCCGGAGAAGATCGTCGAGTCGGAGATCGAGGCGCGCCAGCACGACGCGTTGCACCCGTTCGACCACGACGAGGCGCGCTTCGAAGAGTGGCTTGAGCAGCAGGAGAAGACCCGCGAGGAGTTCGACGCCGAGACTCGCGCCGAGGCGGAGAAGGCGGTCAAGACTCAGCTCGTGCTGGACACCATCGCCGACGCCGAGGACGTGTCCGTCTCCGACGACGAGCTCACCCAGCGGATCATCTACCAAGCCCAGCGCTTCGGCATGAGTCCGGACCAGTTCGTCCAGCAGGCCCAGCAGTCGGGCCAGCTCGGCGCGATGTACGCCGACGTGCGCCGCAGCAAGGCGCTGTTCTCGGTCGTGCGCCAGGCCACCGTCACCGACGAGGCCGGCAACGAGCTGGATCTCGACGAGCTGTTCGGCCCGCAGGAGTCCGAGCAGGCCGAGGCCGCGAAGGCGGAGTGACCCGCCTCTCGACCGGACAATTGAATAGCATGCTCTAAGCGAACGTGGGCGGTACTGGGAAGCTGGTGCCGTCCACGTTCGTTAGGGTCGGTTGTAGCGGATCACCCGAGAGGGAAGCAGGACATCGCCGGGGCGCGGTCCACTGTGGAAGTGGGCGGAGTGGCCGAAGTGGCCCCGGTGGACAACGGCCCATTGTGGGAGAAGGCAGGGAGACGTGACGCAGCACCTGACTGTTCCGGCGTCCGACACGCAGTCGCCGTCCATGCGGACGGGGACGAACGGGCTCTCGCTCAACGACTCGGTTTACGAGCGGCTGCTGCGGGAGCGCATCATCGTCCTCGGCTCCCAGGTCGAGGACTCGATCTCGAACCAGATTTGCTCGCAGCTGCTGCTGCTGGCGGCGGAGGACCCGGACCGCGACATTTCGCTCTACATCAACTCGCCGGGTGGCTCGGTGACGGCGGGCATGGCGATCTACGACACCATGCAGCTGATCAAGCCGGACGTGGCCACCGTGGCAATGGGCATGGCCGCCTCGATGGGACAGTTCCTGCTGTCCGCGGGCGCCCAGGGCAAGCGGTTCGCGCTGCCGCACGCGCGGATCATGATGCACCAGCCGTCGGCCGGTCTCGGCGGTACGGCTTCGGACATCGAGATCCAGGCCAAGATGTTCTCCAGGCACAAGAAGGAGATGGCCGAGCTGATCGCGGCGCAGACCGGTCAGACGGTGGAGAAGATCACTCAGGACTCGGACCGCGACCGGTGGTTCACCGCGGAGGAGGCCCGCGAGTACGGGTTCGTGGACCACGTGGCGAGTGCCGCGAACCTTCCGAGCAGCTGATCATCCCGCCCGGACCTAGCAACGAGGAGTCACCTGTCGTGAACCCTTACCAGTCACTGCAGTCCCGGTACGTGCTGCCTTCGTTCGTCGAGCGCACCGCGTACGGGGTCAAGGAGTCGAACCCGTACAACAAGCTGTTCGAGGAACGCATCATCTTCCTCGGCGTCCAGGTCGACGACGCGTCGGCCAACGACGTGATGGCGCAGCTGCTGTTCCTGGAGTCCGACGACCCGGACCGCGAGATCCAGATGTACATCAACTCGCCCGGTGGTTCGTTCACCGCGCTGATGGCCATCTATGACACCATCCAGTACGTCCGGCCGGACGTGCGCACCATCTGCCTCGGGCAGGCGGCCTCGGCCGCGGCGGTGCTGCTGGCCGCCGGCACCAAGGGCAAGCGGATGGCGCTGCCGAACTCGCGGATCCTGATCCACCAGCCGTCGGTCGAGGGCATCTACGGCCAGGTTTCCGACCTGGAGATCCAGGCCGCCGAGGTGCAGCGGATGCGCGAACTGCTGGAGACCACGTTGGCGAAGCACACCAACCGGTCTCAGGAGCAGGTCCGCGACGACATCGACCGGGACAAGATCCTCACGGCCGAGCAGGCCGCCGAGTACGGCATCATCGACGAGGTCCTGCCCTACCGGAAGCTGTCGGCGCAGAAGTCCTGATTCAGAAGAATGCACGGCTCGTCCTGAGCAGCGGTGCGAGTGCGGAACCTCAGAGGCTTTCTCGACTCCGGGATCCCCGACTCGTGTATGACCCAACACGCCACGTCGGGGCTGTCCTCGCGAGAAGGCCTCTGAGAACCCGCGGCGGTGCCGGTTGCGAGGGTGGGCCAAGCGGCTGCGCCGCTTGCGGCGGCTTCCGCGCACGCCGCGTCAAGCGTCGCGATGCGGGTTGCGGGATGAAGCAACCGCCAGATACCGCAGTGCGCGGTCGCGCACCTGGTAGAAGTGGGCGGACGGCCGGATAGTGGCGGACTCGCCACGCCCGTCCGTTGTCCACGACACGCCGAACGCGGTGCTGGTCACACCACGCTCGGCCATGGCGGACACTGTGAGTCTCCCCGAACACGGGGAACGACAGGTACCGTCGGAGGCACATACGGTCAGGCGCGCTACTGGACGGCGCGCCGGAGGGGACGGGGTCAGCGGTCATGGCACGTATCGGTGACGGCGGCGACCTGCTGAAGTGCTCCTTCTGCGGGAAGAGCCAGAAGCAGGTGAAGAAACTCATCGCCGGCCCCGGCGTGTACATCTGCGATGAGTGCATCGATCTCTGCAACGAGATCATCGAGGAGGAACTGGCCGAGGCGGGCGAGGTCAAGCTCGACGAGCTGCCGAAGCCGGCCGAGATCCACGAGTTCCTCGACCAGTACGTCATCGGGCAGGACCCGGCGAAGCGGAACCTGGCTGTTGCGGTCTACAACCACTACAAGCGCATCCAGGCCGGTGAGCGCCGGGAGAGCCGCGGTGAAGAGGCCGTCGAACTGGCCAAGTCGAACATCCTGATGCTCGGGCCCACCGGCTGCGGCAAGACTTACCTGGCTCAGACGCTGGCCAAGATGCTCAACGTCCCGTTCGCGATCGCCGACGCCACCGCGCTCACTGAGGCCGGTTACGTGGGCGAGGACGTGGAGAACATCCTGCTCAAGCTGATCCAGGCGGCCGACTACGACGTGAAGCGGGCCGAGACCGGGATCATCTACATCGACGAGGTCGACAAGATCGCGCGCAAGAGCGAGAACCCGTCGATCACCCGCGACGTCTCCGGCGAGGGCGTGCAGCAGGCTCTGCTGAAGATCCTGGAAGGCACCACCGCGAGCGTGCCGCCGCAGGGCGGTCGCAAGCACCCGCACCAGGAGTTCATCCAGATCGACACCACGAACGTGCTGTTCATCGTGGCGGGCGCGTTCGCCGGGCTGGAGAAGATCGTCGAGGACAGGGTCGGCAAGCACAGCGTCGGGTTCGGCGCGGAGCTGCGGTCGAAGAACCAGATCGACACCACCGACCATTTCGCCGACGTGATGCCCGAGGACCTGATCAAGTTCGGCTTGATCCCCGAGTTCATCGGCCGGCTGCCCACGGTCGCCAGCGTCACCAACCTGGACAAGCCGTCGCTGGTGCAGATCCTCACCGAGCCGCGCAACGCGCTGGTGAAGCAGTACAAGCGGTTGTTCGAGATGGACAACGTGGAGCTGGAGTTCACCAAGACCGCGCTGGAGGCCATCGCCGACCAGGCGATCCTGCGGGGTACGGGTGCCCGCGGGCTGCGCGCGATCCTGGAAGAGGTCCTGCTGCCGGTGATGTACGACATCCCGAGCCGTTCGGACGTGGCCAAGGTCGTGATCACCGAGCAGACGGTGCGTGAGAACGTCAACCCGACGATCGTCGCCCGCCAGGCCACTCGTCGCGAGCGCCGCGAGAAGTCCGCCTGAGGCCAGCTGGGTCGGTGTCTCAGTCGGTCGTGCGGTGATGTCTGCTGCCCGGGCCTGCGCGTCGCGAGCGCGTTCAGCGGTTGACGAGTCGTTGCGAAGGGTGCCGAGGGCGGTGCCCTTCGGGCTTCTTCTCGGGTGGGTGCCGCCCTTGGTCTTGATCATTACCGGATCGGTGGATACCGGTCGCGGCCTGTGGATCCATCAGGGTTAGATGATCATTGGGTGCGACCAGACCAACGTTTCTCCGGGAGCGGTGCCATGAGCGAGATGCATGTCCTGCTGGTTCACGGAATGACCGGTTCCGGCCCTTGGCATTGGCAGCAGTGGCTCGCCGGGCAGCTCCGTGAGCAGGGCGTCCAGGTGGACCTGCCAGCCCTGCCCGACCCCGACCGGCCGATGCTCGAGAACTGGCTGCCGGTGCTTCGGGAACGGCTGGAGGCCGTGCCGCCGGAAGCCGAACTGGTCGTCGCGGCCCATTCCTGCGGGGTGGCGCTGTGGCTGCACCACGCGGCGACGATCGCCGGGCGGTCCCGGCGCGCGGACCGGGTCCTGCTCGTGTCCCCGCCGGCCCGGGACTGGCGACACCCGGGCGCCCAGGGCATCACGCCCTACCCGGCGGACGCCTCGGCGCTGCGCCGGGCCGCCGGGATCACCCGCCTCGTGGTGGGCACCGGCGACCCTTACCTGTCGATGTACCAGGCGCACGCGTTGGCCGAGGACCTGCAGGTCGAGGTGGACGTGATCCTCGACGGCGGGCATCTCAACACCGACGGCGGCTACGGTCCGTGGCCGGCGGTGCTGGGGTGGTCCCTGTACGGCACGGTCCCGCTCAACGACCGCTTCGACACGGACACCTACACCGCGGGCCCGTCCCAGGAACGCCTACGCCTGGTCTGAGCCCTTCACCTGTCGCTTGAGCGGGCGAGCTGGGTGCCGACGAAGTCGACGAGCTCCGGCAGCGCCTTGCGGTAGTAGCGGCTGTTGTGGCCACCCGGGGTGGTCGAGGCGTAGTCGGGCTGGGCGGCGCGGATGAAGCGGCGGGTGCCGTCGATGAAGCGGTCCTCGGTGCCGCACCACACGCCCAGCGGGACGTCGCCGAGCGCGCCGATGTGGCGGAGCGGGTCCATCTCCGCCCACTCCGCCTCGTTTGCGAAGGCCCGCCGCTTGCTCATCTCCTGCCAGCTGGTGATCAGCGCCGGGGAGACCACGGCGGCGGCCGACAGGGGGTTGCCCTGCTCGCGGCGGCGGCGGGCGTAGAGCAGCGCGCCGAACCCGCCCATCGAGATGCCGGCGGCCGCGAACGGTCGGCCGCCTTCGCCGCCGAGGCCGCGTTCGGCCAGCCAGCGCGGCACTTCGTCGAGCAACATCGACATCGGATCATCGCCGGGCCACCGGTGCCAGTAGCTGTTCCCGCCGCCGTCCACGGCGAGGAACGCGAACGGCGGGATGCGGCCGGCCGCGACCGAGTCGGACAGCCAGTTCGGCAGCCCGCCCGCCGACTTGCGCGCGTCGCCGAACCGCCCGTGCAGCATCAGGCAGACCGGAAGTCCTTCGCGCGCAACGTCTTTCGGGTACATCGTGACGAGGTGGACGGGGCAGTTGCGGGCCTGCGAGTACACCTGCTCCACGGACACGTCCGACGCGTCGGCCAGCGGCACCGCCGGGCGCGAGTCGAGGTCGGCGGTCAGGCCGACGCCCAGCGCGGCGAGCCCGGCGACACCGGAGGCGAGGACGCTGCGCCGACTCAGCATGCGGCCGCGCGATTCACCGTAGCCCATGCGCCCTCCCGTTTGACCGTTCCGCTCTCATCGTGCCAACGGCATATGCCGCCACCAACCGGATGGGGCGCAATCAGGCGATGTCCTTCGTCACGATGCGTTCGGCTCCGGTGTAGACGTTCATGGACTGGCCGCGGAGGAACCCGATCAACGTCATGCCCTGCTCCGCCGCGAGGTCCGCGGCCAGCGACGATGGCGCGGACACCGCAGCGAGCGCGGGCACCCCGGCCATCGCGGCCTTCTGCACGAGTTCGAACGAAGCCCGGCCGGACACCAGCAACACGCACCCGGTCAACGGCACCCGGTCCGCCAGCAGGGCCCAACCCAGGACCTTGTCGACCGCGTTGTGCCTGCCGACGTCCTCGCGCACCACGAGCACCTCGCCGCCGGAATCGAACAGGCCTGCCGCGTGCAGCCCGCCGGTGGTGTCGAAGACGCGCTGGGCGGCCCGCAACCGGCCGGGGAGCTCGATGAGGGTGGCGGGTTCCAGCGTCAGCGGGTCGTCGGCGGGGGAGTGGCGGGTGCTCAGCCGGACCGAGTCCAGCGCGGCCTTGCCGCACACCCCGCAGGACGAGGTGGTGTAGAAGTTGCGCGTCACCGAGGCGTCCGGCGGCCGCACGCCGGGCGCGAGCAGGATGTCGAGCACGTTGTAGGTGTTGCGGCCGTCCGGGCCGGGGCTGTCGCAGTAGCGGGCCGTGGACAGCTGGTCCTTGTCGTGGATGACGCCCTCGGTCAGCAGGAACCCATGCGCGAGCTCGATGTCGTGGCCGGGCGTGCGCATGGTGACCGAGAGCGGGGCGCCGTTGACCCGGATCTCCAGCGGCTCCTCGGCGGCCAGGGTGTCCGGCCTGGTCCGGGCGCCGTCGGCGGCGATCTTCAGCACCGGTCGTCGTATGGTTACGCGTCCCATCGGGCCCTCCCTGCCAGGCTGCGTCGGCGAAACGCGCTTCATTCGGATGGCTTGTACACAGTATGCTCAGCCGCGCTGTGATCAACGCCGCGCCGGGGAGGTCCCATGGTCGCAGACCTGCTCGCTCCCACTCGAATCGTCGCACCCACTGGCTGGAACCGGTGGCTGGTTCCGCCCGCCGGCCTCGCGGTGCACCTGTCCATCGGGCAGGTCTACGCCTGGAGCGTCTTCAAGCCGCCGCTGGAAGGAGCCCTCGGCCTGTCCGGAACACTTAGCGCGCTCCCGTTCCAGCTGGGCATCGTGATGCTCGGGCTGTCCGCCGCGCTGGGTGGGACGCTGGTGGAGCGCCGTGGCCCGAGGTGGGCCATGGCGGTGTCCACCACCTGCTTCTCGCTGGGATTCCTGCTGTCCTCGCTCGGGGTTTCGCTCGGCCAGTACTGGCTGGTGGTGCTCGGGTATGGATTCGTCGGCGGGATCGGGCTCGGCGTCGGCTACATCTCGCCGGTGTCGACGCTGATCAAGTGGTTCCCGGACCGGCCGGGCATGGCGACCGGCATAGCCATCATGGGCTTCGGCGGGGGCGCGCTGATCGCCTCGCCGTGGTCGGCCCAGATGCTGGAGGCCTTCGGCACCGGTCGGTCCGGGATCGCGCTGACCTTCCTGGTGCACGGGCTGGTCTACGGGGTGTTCATGTCGCTGGGCGTGGCGCTGGTGCGGGTGCCGCCGCCGGACTGGCGCCCCGCGGCGGCGCCGAAGCAGGTGGCCCGCCCGCTGATCACTACGGCGAACGTGGCGGCCCGCAACGCGGTGCGCACGCCGCAGTTCTGGCTGCTGTGGGTTGTCCTGTGCTGCAACGTCACGGCCGGGATCGGCATCCTGGAGAAGGCCTCGCCGATGATCGTCAGCTTCTTCGCGGAGAGCTCGACACCGGTTGCGACCGGCGCCGCGGCCGGGTTCGTCGCGCTGCTTTCGCTGACCAACATGGCCGGGCGCTTCATCTGGTCATCCACATCGGACATTCTCGGGCGCAAGAACATCTACCGGCTCTACCTCGGAGGCGGGGTGCTGCTGTACCTGGGCATCATGCTGTTCGGGGCGACCGGGGTCCCGGTCTTCGTGCTGTTCGCGATGCTGATCCTTTCGTTCTACGGCGGCGGTTTCGCGACGATCCCCGCCTACCTGAAGGACCTGTTCGGCAGCTACGAGGTGGGCGCGATCCACGGTCGGCTGCTCACCGCGTGGTCGGTGGCCGGCGTGTTGGGGCCGCTGATCGTCAACGCGATCGCCGATGTCCGCAAGGCGGCCGGTGCCACCGGGCCGGACCTGTACACGACGTCGCTGTACATCATGATCGGCCTGCTCGTCGTCGGGTTCGTGGCCAACGAACTGGTGCGGCCGGTCAACCCCAGGTTCCACGAACCGGCCACGGGAGGTGCGCGATGAACCGCCGGGGACTGCTCCTCTTCGCGTGGGCGTGGGTCGGCGTGCCCTTCGCCTACGGCGTGTACGAACTCGTCCAGAAGGTCACCCAGCTCTTCACCGGCTGACCCTCGGCGCAAATCCGAAGCGCGGTTGTCCTCTTTGGACTCGCGCTGGTCGCGCGTGCAGCAGGAGGTCCAGTCCGCTGCGGGACTGGACCTCCGGGCCGGATCGCTACGAGGCGATGTATCCCCAGCTCGGGCACGAGAACTCGTCGCCGTGATGAATCGACGTGACGTTGTTCTGCAACCCGTACGCGTCGAGGTCGTCGATCCGGCCGCCCGGTAGAACGGTGACGCATCGCCCGTAGCGCCAGTGTTCGTTACAGCCTGTCGGGTTACTGGACGACACCCGGTCGAACCAGCAGTACCTCAAGGCACTAAATCGCCACCGAATTACGCAGGTTTCGAACTGGTCCAGGAGGTTGTTCGGCTCTTCACGGCCCCGCGCCTGCGGGGGTGGTTGGTGACGCTAACGTCGGTCGCGCACCCCGCACAGTGAGGAATGTGATGGCCACCAGCACCCCGCTCGATCGGCAGAACCTGGGCTTCGTGGAAGCGCCGGAGCCGATCACCGAACCGGTCACCAAGTTCGGCGGCCAGCCGGTTTGGCTGGCCGAACCGACCTGGCCGCTGTCAGCGAGCACCGGCCGGCCGATGCGGTTCATCGGCCAGATCCGCCTGCCGGGCGAGGCGGTCCGGCTCGGCTACCTGTTCATGACCGAGGACGATCCCGGCGAATTCGTCGACGGCACCTACGACCCGGCCGGCGGCGAGAACGCCTTCTTCGCCCAGCCCGGCGAACCGGCGGACTTCTACCAGGTGGCCAGCATCCGCCGCGGCCCGACGTTCGGCCCCGACCACCGAGCGGAACTCACCCCGCACCACCCCGACGCCGCCATCGACGACGAAAACGACCTGCTGCGCAGCCGCCTCTGGGGCGAACCGGGCTGGCTGCAGGGCGAGGAGTGGCCGGACGAACCCGGCACCTGGCGCTTCGTGGCGCAGTTGGACAGCGCGGACGAACCGTTCGACATGAACCTGGGCGACGCGGGTGTCGCCTACGCCTTCCTCGACGAGAAAACCGGCCAAGGCCGCTTCCTCTGGCAATGCTGCTAGGTGGTTGCCGGGAGTCCAGTTGATCACGAGTGCAGCCCTTGGTTGGTCATTGCTCTTGAGAGAGAAACAAGATCGATCCAAGGGCTGCGGTGGCTCGTGTGCATGATCCCGGTCGCGGGTTGCATTCGGGGTGGGGTTCGGGATTACGACATAACACACTGTCCCGTGGCGTGGGATTGGTCGTGCTTCAACTGATCGCTGTTGGCGACAGCGGTCGGCACCAGCGACAGGTCAGGTCCGTTCCAGGCGGATGATGACGGCCTTGGAGACCGGGGTGTTGGACTTCTCCGCCACCGAGTTCAGCGGGACCAGGGGGTTGGCCTCCGGGTAGTAGGCCGCCGCGCAACCCTTGGCCGTCGGGTAAGCGACGATCCGGAAGCGGTCCGCGCGGCGCTCTTCGAGCGAGCCGTCCGCCGCCGTCCACTCCGAGATCAGGTTCACCAGATCTCCCGCCGCGAAACCGAGTTCCGCGATGTCCTCGGGGTTGACCAGCACCACGCGGCGGCCGTCCTCGACGCCGCGGTACCGGTCCGACAGGCCGTAGATCGTGGTGTTGTACTGGTCGTGGCTGCGCAGCGTCTGCAGCAGCAGGCGTCCGGCGGGCACCCGGATCGGCTCCGGGACGTTCACCGTGAAGTTCGCCTTGCCCGTCGCAGTCGGAAAGGTGCGGCTGTCGCGCGGCGGGTGCGGCAGCACGAAACCGTCCGGTTCGCGGACCCGGCGGTTGTAATCCGCGCAGCCGGGCACCACCTGCGCGATGTGGTCGCGGATCACGTCGTAGTCGCGCTCGAAGGACTCCCAGCGCACGGGATGGTCCGGGCCGAGCAGCTCGCGGGCCAGCCGGCAGATGATCGCGACCTCCGAGAGCAGGTGCTCGGACGCCGGGGCGAGCCGCCCACGCGAGGCGTGTACCACCGACATCGAGTCCTCGACCGTCACGAACTGCTCCCCGCCGCCCTGCACGTCGCGTTCCGTGCGGCCGAGCGCGGGCAGGATCAGCGCGGTCCGGCCCGGGGTCGCGTGCGAGCGGTTGAGCTTCGTGGACACCTGGACCGTCAGCTCGCAGCCGCGCAGCGCCTGCGCGGTGGCGTCGGTGTCCGGCGTCGCGGACACGAAGTTCCCGCCCATCCCCAGGAACGCCTTGACCCGGCCGGACTGCATGGCCCGGATGGTGTCCACTGTGTCCAGACCGTGGTGGCGCGGCACCGGCACCCCGAACTCGAGCTCCAGGGCGTCCAGGAACTTCTCCGGCATCTTCTCCCAGATGCCCATCGTCCGGTCGCCTTGCACGTTCGAGTGGCCGCGGACAGGGCAGACCCCGGCGCCGGGCTTGCCGATCATTCCGCGCAGCAGCAGTAGGTTGACCACCTCTCGGATGGTTGCGACGCCCTGCTTGTGCTGGGTCAGCCCCATCGCCCAGCACGCCACCGTGCGCTGCGACGAGATCAGCATCTCCGCGATCCGCTCGATCTGCTCGCGGGCCAGCCCGGTGGCCTCGGCGGTGGCCGCCCAGTCGACGTCGGTGGCCTGGGCGGCGAACTCGGCAAAGCCGTGCGTGTGGGCGTCGATGAAGTCCTGGTCCACCGCCCCCGCCTTGATCACCAGCGCGTTGAGGGCCTTGAACAGCGCCAGGTCGCCGCCGATGCGGATCTGTGCGAACTCGTCGGCGAGTTGGGTGCCGTCGCCGACCACGCCGCGCACGTTCTGCGGGTTCTTGAACCGCATCAGGCCGGTCTCCGGCAGCGGGTTGACCGCGATGATCCGCCCGCCGCGCCGCTTGACCTTCTCCAGCGACGACAGCATCCGCGGGTGGTTGGTGCCCGGGTTCTGGCCCACCACCAGCACCAGGTCCGCGTGCTCCACATCGGACAGCGACACCGAGCCCTTGCCGATGCCGATGGTCTCGGTCAACGCCGACCCCGACGACTCGTGGCACATGTTCGAGCAGTCCGGCAGGTTGTTCGTGCCGAAGCTGCGCACCAGCAGCTGGTAGAGGAATGCCGCCTCGTTGCTGGTGCGGCCCGAGGTGTAGAACGCGGCATCGTCGGGCGAAGCCAGCCCGCGCAGGTTCGCCGCGATCACCTCGAACGCCTCGCCCCAGCCGATCGGGCGGTAGTGGCTGTCGCCGTCGCGCAGGATCATCGGCTGCGTCAGGCGACCCTGCTGGCCCAGCCAGTAGTCGGTCTTGCCGGCCAGCTCGGCGACCGGGTGGCGGGCGAAGAACTCCGGCCCGACCCGCCGCGTCGTCGCCTCCTCGGCCACGGCCTTCGCGCCGTTCTCGCAGAATTCTGCGATCTTGCGCTTGTCACCCTCGGCCTCGCGCGGGTCCGGCCACGCGCAGCCCGGGCAGTCGAAGCCCGCGCGCTGGTTCAGCAGCGGCAACGTCCGGGCGGTCCGGGCCAGGCCCATCTGCTCCCAACTGCGCTGCAGCGAGACCAGCACGCCCTTCACGCCTGCCGCGGCGTGGCCGGGCTGACCGACTCGGAGGGCGTTCTCGTCGATGTCCTGTTCTGGGGCTCCACGCGACATAGCAATAGCGTGCGACACCATTCACAGACCGGCGTCGCCGAGGTGTCGGGAGTCACAACGGATGCTGGTTGCGGCGCAGCCTAATGCCCGGAAAACGCGCTGAACAGACACTCGTAGAATTCGGTGCGTGACACAGACCCATGCTGCCCAGCCCCGTGAACTTCCGTCGACCTGGAATCCGGCCGACGTAGAGGCCGAGCTGTACGAGCGCTGGGTAGCTGCCGGGTACTTCGTCGCCGACGCCAACAGCGACAAGCCGCCGTTCTCGATCGTCATCCCGCCGCCGAACGTCACCGGCAGCCTGCACATCGGGCATGCCTTCGAGCACACCCTGATGGACATCCTCACCCGGCGCCGCCGGATGCAGGGCTACGAGGCGCTGTGGCTGCCCGGCATGGACCACGCGAGCATCGCGGTGCAGGCGTTGGTTGAGCGCCAGCTACGCGAAGAGGGCGTCGACCACCGCGACCTGGGCCGCGAGGCGTTCCTGGAGCGCGTGTGGCAGTGGAAGGAGAAGCACGGCGGGGCGATCCTGTCCCAGATGCGCCGCCTCGGGGACAGCGTGGACTGGACCCGCGAGCGCTTCACCATGGACGCCGGGCTCTCCCGTGCGGTGCAGACGATCTTCAAGAAGCTCTTCGACGACGGCCTGATCTACCGGGCGGAGCGCCTGGTCAACTGGTCGCCGGAGATGCGCTCGGCGATCAGCGACATCGAGGTGGAGCACAAGGAGGTCGAGGGCGAGCTCGTCTCCATGCGGTACGGCGACGGCGATGACTCGATCGTGGTCGCCACCACCCGGATCGAGACGATGCTCGGCGACACCGCCGTCGCGGTGCACCCCGACGACGAGCGCTACAAGCACCTCGTCGGCACCGAGATCGAGCTGCCGCTGACCGGTCGCAAGATCCCGGTCGTCGCCGACGAGCACGTCGACCCGGAGTTCGGCACCGGTGCCGTCAAGGTCACCCCGGCGCACGACCCGAACGACTTCGAGATCGGCAAGCGGCACGACCTGCCGATGCTGACGATCATGGACGAGCAGGGCCGGATCGCCCACACCAGCACGCAGTTCGACGGCATGGACCGCTTCGAGGCCCGCGTCGCCGTCCGCGAGGCGCTGCGTGAGCAGGGCCGCATCGTCGCGGAGAAGCGCCCGTACCTGCACAGTGTCGGGCACAGCTCGCGGTCGAAGGAGCCGATCGAGCCGCGGCTGTCGCTGCAGTGGTTCGTCAAGGTCGGCCCGCTGGCCAAGGCCGCCGGCGACGCGGTGCGCGATGGCCGGGTCGCGGTGCACCCGCCGGAGATGACCAAGCGTTACTTCGACTGGGTCGACAACCTGCACGACTGGGCCATCTCGCGGCAGCTCTGGTGGGGCCACCGCATCCCGATCTGGTACGGGCCGAACGGCGAGGTCGTCTGCGTCGGACCGGACGACGAGCCGCCGACCGGCGAGGGCTGGCACCAGGACGAGGACGTGCTGGACACCTGGTTCTCATCGGGCCTGTGGCCGTTCTCCACGATGGGGTGGCCGGCGGACACCACGGACCTGCGGAAGTTCTACCCGACCAGCGTCCTGGTCACGGGCTACGACATCTTGTTCTTCTGGGTCGCCCGGATGATGATGTTCGGCCTCTACGCGATGGACGGCGTGGAGCCCTTCAAGGTCATTGCACTGCACGGCATGGTCCGCGACGCGCACGGCAAGAAGATGTCGAAGTCCGCGGGCAACACCGTCGACCCGCTGGTGTGGATGGACACCTACGGCACCGACGCGCTGCGGTTCACCCTGGCGCGCGGCGCGAACCCCGGCACCGACTCGCCGATCAGCGAGGAGTGGGTGGCGGCATCCCGCAGCTTCTGCACGAAGCTGTTCAATGCCACCAAGTTCGCGATGATGAACGGCGCGCGGGTGCCGGAGCGGCTGGCCGACCGCGGCGAACTCACCGACGCGGACCGGTGGATCCTGGACCGGGCCGACCAGTTGGTGTCCGATGTGGACGAGCTGCTGGAGGACTTCCAGTTCGCCAAGGCCACCGAGGCGCTCTACCACTTCACCTGGGACGAGTTCTGCGACTGGTACCTGGAGCTGTCCAAGGTCCAGCTAAACGCTTCTGGAGCTGGCATGGGCGATAATTCTTCGCCTGCCCATGACCAGCGACCGGGTGCGGGTGTCCCGCAGGACGCTGCCGAGCGGGTGGAGCGCACCCGCGAGGTGCTCGGGTACGTGCTCGACGTGCTGCTGCGACTGCTGCACCCGACCATCCCGTTCATCACCGAGACGCTGTGGACAGCGTTGACCGGCCGCGAGTCCGTGGTGATCGCGGAGTGGCCGGAGGTGGCCGGGGCGGCTGCCGACGAGGCGGCCGCGGTGCGGATCGCCGCGGCGCAGAAACTGATCACCGAGATCCGGCGGTTCCGGTCCGACCAGGGGCTAAAGCCGGGTCAGCGGGTGGCGGCCAAGCTTGGCGGCGTCGTGGAGCAGGGCCTGGCCGACCACGTGCCCGCGGTCCGGGCGCTGGCCCGGGTCACCGAGCCGGCCGACGGGTTCACCTCGTCGGCGTCCATCGAGGTCGGGTTGACCGGCGGCAACGTGTCGGTGGAGCTGGACCTCTCCGGCGCCGTCGACGTGGTCGCCGAGCGCAAGCGGCTGGCCAAGGACCTGGCCGCGGCGGAGAAGGAACTCGCGGGCACCGACAAGAAGCTGAACAACCAGGCCTTCCTGGACAAGGCCCCGGCCGACGTGGTGGACAAGATCAAGGCCCGTCGCGAAACGGCGCAGGCCGACATCGCCCGCATCAACGCGCGCTTGGCCGCGCTGCCGGAGGCCTGATCGGTTACGAGAGTGGTGGGTGGCGATTTCGCGCGAAATCGCCACCCACCACGCATGGGGTGCGGCGATTTCGCGCGAAATCGCCGCACCCCTTTCCGGGCGCGTCGCCAGGTTGGTGCGTCCACGCTCAACGGTTGCATTAGTTAGCCATGCCTAACCTGAGTGAGGCTCGCGATAGGGCACGCGGCCCTCGGAACGGGGCCGCCGCTCGCCGATCTCGCCCGCCGGGCCGCTCGACCACCGCCGCCGAACGGGTCTTCGACGGCCCGCCCGACGTCGAGACGTAGACTGACCTCGACATTCGTCGTGCCCAGTCGAGAAATCGCAGGGGAGTGAGCATTTGTCCGGCACCGATCCCGCCGCGCTGCAGGAACTACGCGTGGTGGAGGCCGAGCTCAACGAACGCTGGCCGGAAACCAAGATCGAACCGTCGCTCGACCGGATCAGGGCGCTCACCGAGCTGCTCGCCGACCCGCAGCACAGCTATCCGGTCGTGCACATCGCCGGCACCAACGGCAAGTCGTCGACCTCGCGCATCACGGACGCGCTGCTGAGCGGCCTCGGGCTGCGCACCGGCCGTTACACCAGCCCGCATCTGCAGCTGGCCACCGAGCGCATCAGCATCGACGGCGCGCCCATCAGCCCCGAGGGCTACGTCGAGGCGTACCGGGACGTCGCCCCGTATGTGTCCATCGTGGACTCGCGCAGCGACGTCCGGATGAGCAAGTTCGAGGTGCTCACCGGCATGGCGTTCGCGGCCTTCGCCGATGCCCCGGTGGAAGCCGCGGTGATCGAGGTCGGGCTGGGCGGAAGCTGGGACGCGACCAACGTCGCCGACGCGAAGATCGCGGTCGTCTGCCCGGTCGCGCTTGACCACGCCGAGTACCTCGGCACCGACCTGGCCGGGATTGCCGAGGAGAAGGCCGGGATCATCAAGCCCGGTTCGATCGCCGTCGTGGCGGCGCAGCCCGCCGAGGCGCAGAAGGCGATCATGGAGCGGGTCGCCGAGGTGGACGCGACCGTGGCCCGTGAAGGCCAGGAGTTCGGGGTGCTGTCCCGGACCGTCGCGGTGGGCGGCCAACTGCTCCGGCTGCAAGGCCTGGGCGGCGTGTACGACGAGATCTTCCTGCCGCTGCACGGCGAACACCAGGCGCGCAACGCCGCGCTCGCGCTAGCGGCCGTCGAGGCGTTCTTCGGTGCCGGTGCGGACCGGCAGCTCGACGTCGAGCGGGTCCGCGAAGCCTTCGCCGGCGTCGTCACCCCGGGACGCCTGGAGCGGGTCCGCGCGGCACCGACCGTGCTCGTCGACGCGGCCCACAACCCGCACGGTGCTCGCGCCCTCGCCGACGCACTGAGCTCGGAGTTCTCCTTCCGCCGACTGGTCGCCGTGGTCGGCGTGCTCGGCGACAAGGACGCGCGCGGCATCCTCGCCGAACTGGAACCGGTGGTCGAGGAGATCGTGTTGACCAAGAACTCCTCGCCCCGCGCGATGGATCCCGACGAACTCGCGGGCGTGGCCAAGGACATCTTCGGACCAGACCGGATCGTGGTGGAACCCCGGCTGGACAACGCGGTCGAGACCGCGATCCAGCTGGCCGAGGAGACCGAGGAACCGGGCGAGTCGGTCTCCGGCGGCGGCGTGGTGATCACCGGGTCCGTGGTGACCGCGGGCGAGGCGCGCGCCCTGTTCGGCAAGGAGCCGGCGTGAGCCATCCGCAAGAAACGGGAGCCGTCGTGACCGATCAGTCGAAACCCGAACCGGAAAAGGGCCTGCCCGAGGCACCGGCCGGCGTGCGCGACCCGTGGAAGGGCCTGCGCGGGATCATGGCGGGCACGCTGGTGCTGGAGTTCATCACCTTCATGCTCGCGCTGCCGGTGGTCGGGAAGCTCGGTGGTGGCGTCTCCAGCATCGGCTTCGTCATCGTCACGGTGCTTTCGGTGCTGATGCTGGCGGTCGCGTTCGTGCAGCGCCGCCCCTGGGGACTCGGCGTCGCGCTCGCGCTGCAGGGCGCGATGATCCTGTGCGCCTTCGTGCACCCGGCGGTCGGGATCATGGGTGCGGTCTTCGCGGCGGTGTGGGGCTACATCCTGTACCTGCGCCGCGACGTCGCCCGCCGCATGCGGGAGGGGCAGCTCTACGACCAGCTCGGCCACCCGCCGGGCTACCCGCCGGAACAGGCCGACTGAACATTGCGCGTCCCGTGAGTACTTTTCGGTGTCACAGCGCCGAAAAGTACTCACGGGCAGCTAGCGGCGGAGCGCTTCGACGAGTGCCGAAGCGGCCGGGTGCCAGGGCCTGGCCAGCGGCCCGGTGAGGACGAGACTGCGGGTTACGCGTTGGCGCAAGGGGACCAGCACGAGCCTGGCGTCGAGCATCGGCTCGGCCAGGCCCGGGACCACCGAGATCCCCACCCCGGCGCGGACCATGGCGAACAACGTGCCGAGCTCGCGGATGCGGTGGGCGGGTTCGAGCCGGGCCCCGGCCTGGCGGTAGGCGTCGCGGACGTGCCGCTCGCAGCCGCCGCAGGACAGCAGGAACGGGGTGTCGTCGAGGTCGCGGAGGTCGATCTCGACCTGGTCGGCCAGCGGGTGGTCGTGCGGTAGCAGCGCGTGGAAGCGGTCCTCGCCGATCGGCACCCCGTCGCCCGGCGGCGGATCCACGAGCACCGCGAGTTCGACGGTCGCCGAGGCCAGCCAGTCGGCGACCTCGTCGTCCTCGCCTTCGAAGACGCGGATCGTCAGCTGCGGGAACTCGTCCCGCCAGCGCGCCAGCAACTCGGGCAGCAGCCCCTGGCAGACGGTCGGCGGCGCGGCCAGCCGGAGCGGGCCGGTCGGACGCCCGTCCCGATGCTCCGCGAGCACGCGGATGGCGTCGGTCGCGGCGACGGCGGTCCGGGCGTGTTCGAGGATGGTTTCGCCGAACGCCGTCGGCCCGGGTTTTCCCTGCCGCACCAGTACCCGGCAGCCCAGCGACTTCTCGAGCGCGGCCACGGCGTGGGACACCGCGGACTGGCTGATCCGCAGCGCGTCGGCCGCCGCGCTGAACCCGCCCTCGTCCGCCACCGCGAGGAACGCGCGGAGCTGCGCGATGTTGATCGACATGAGAAATCCTCATCGATGGCTCAGATCTGCTTGTTTGACTCATGATGCCCGTTCTTGTGCGATGGCGGAAAGCCGCCGGAGAACGGCGGCGGCGACAGACAAGGTGGTGGCATGGCCGAGCGACTGGTTGAGTCCGCGGAGCGCGGGACCGAACGGTGGTTACCGGGCTTCGTCCTGCTGTCCGCGATCTGGGGATCCAGCTTCGTGCTGATCAAGGTCGCCGTCGACGCCGGTGTCGCACCGGTCTGGGTGGCGCTGGCGCGCTGCCTCTTCGGCGCCGTGGCGCTGTGGCTGGTATGCGCCGCGCAGCGGGTTCCGGTGCCGCGCGATCCCCGGACCTGGGGGCACGCCGCAGTGGTGGCGTTGTTGCTCAACGCCGTGCCGTTCACGCTCTTGGCCTACGGCGAGACGCACGTCAGCTCGGTGCTGGCCGGGGTCTGGAACGCGACGACGCCGTTGACCACGCTCGTCTTCGTCCTCCTCCTCGTCCCGCAGGAGAAGCCGACCGCGCGCCGGATGGTGGGCCTGCTGATCGGCTTCGGCGGGGCGCTGGTAGTCCTCGGAGTATGGCGCGGTGTCGGCGGCGGGGTGCTGGTCGGGAGCCTCGCCTGCCTGACCGCGACCACCTGCTACGGCGCCGGATTCGCCTACACCAGGCGGTTTTTCTCCGGCCGCGCCGAGTCGGCGACCGCGCTGACGGCCGTGCAACTCACCTGCGCCACGACCCAACTCGCGCTGGCGGTCGCGGTCGTCGGGGCGGTGCCCGCGTGGCCTGGCGCGACCGCGTTCGGATCCCTGGTGCTGCTGGGCGCGGTGGGCACCGGCCTCGCGTTTCTGCTGAACATGCGGGTGATCCGCGCGGCCGGGTCGACCATCGCATCGACTGTCACGTACGTGACACCGTTGTGGTCGACGGCGCTGGGCGCGGTCCTGCTCGCCGAACCGGTCGGCTGGAACACCCTGCTCGGCGGGGCCCTGGTGATCGCCGGAGTCCTCTTCGCCAGGACCTCCCGCTGACGCCGAACCTGGGCGGATGAGCGCTAGCCAATATCGATGACGGCTCGGCCGACGGTTTCGCCTCGCTTGAGTGCGTCGTAGGCCTCTTGGACCTGCGCGAACGGATAGTGGCGGCTGATCGCGTCCTGGGGGCGGAGCAGGCCGCGGGCCACCAGGTCGAGCAGGACCGGCATGTCGCGCCGCGGCTTCGCGCCGTAGGAGCCCTTGATCTGCAGTTTCCGCCGGGCGATGGTGGCCAGGTCGAATTCCCCGGTGGTGCCCTTGGCGGCGATGCCGACGACCACGACCTGCCCGCCCTCGACAACCGAGTCCCGGGCGATGTTGAAGGTCGGCACCGCGCCCAGCGCCTCAAATGCGACGTCCACGCCGCGCCCGCCGGTCAGCTCGCGAATCGCCGCTGGTGCGTCGACTTCTGCGGAGTTGACCGCGTGCGTCGCGCCGAGTTGCCGCGCCCCAGCCAGCTTCTCCTCGCTGATGTCCACCGCGATGATCACCGATGCGCCGAACACCGCCGCCAGCTGGATCAGCGCCGAACCGACGCCGCCCGCCGCGACCACCGCCACGGTGTCGCCCACGTGCACGTTCGCCGCGTGGCGCAGCGCGCCGTAGGCGGTCATCGTCGAGCAGCCCACCGAAGCGACGTCGCTGAGCTCCACGCCGTCCGGCACGCGGTAGACCGAGGTCGCGGGCGTCACGCAGCGTTCCGCCAGGCCGCCCATCGAGTACATCCAGACCGGCTCGCCGTCCGGCCGGAACAGCCGGGTCTCGTCGTCGTAGAGCCGCCCCTTGCCGCGGTTGAACTCGAAGAACCGCTGGCAGATCTCCTCGTTGCCGCGCGCGCACTGCTCGCACTGGCCGCACGGCATGATGAAGCTGGTTACCACCCGGTCGTCCACCTCGAACGCGCTGACGTCCGGCCCGACCTCGGCGATCACGCCGGCCACCTCGTGCCCGAGCACGGTCGGCGTCGGGAACGGCAGTTCGCCCTTGAGCACGTGCAGGTCCGTGTGGCAGGCGCCGCAGGATCGCACGTCGATGGCGACCTCGCCGGCCTTCGGTCGGGGATCGGCGAGTTCCTCGATCCGCATCGGCTGGTTCGCGGCGGTGTGCACGGCGGCGCGCATCCGGACCTCCTTGTCAGACCGGCCAGTCGGTTTGCCCGTGAAGCTATCGCGCCGATCGGCCGGACACCAGGTGTGAGCGCGAAGGTGCCGTCGGTGAACCGGCGGCCGATCGGCACGAACACTTCACTTATGCGTCGACCAGCGGTGATCCGGAAGCTTCCTGCCCTGGATAGAACCAGCGGCATGAGTCCCGAACACTCCCAGCTCAACCGGCGCGCCCTGCTCCGCGGCGCCGCTGCCACCGGAATCGCTGCCACCGGCATGTTCCTCTCCGGCGCCCCCGCGTTCGCGCGCGGCGGTCGCCCGGTGCTGACCCACGGCGTCCAGCTCGGCGACCCGCGCCCAGACGGGGCGGTGGTGTGGACTCGCGCCGACCGGCCGTCGCGGATGTTCGTGGAGATCTCCCGGCACGCCGATTTCCGCGGCGCGCGGCGGATCCCCGGTCCGGTCCTGACCCCCGAGACGGACGGCACCGGCGAGCTGCAGGTGACCGGTTTGCCGCCGGGGGAGCAGGCCTACTACCGCGTCATCGCCGAGGACCTCGACGGGCGCGTCGAGAGCGAGGCCCTGACCGGCACCTTCCGCACCGCCCCGCGCAACCGCCGGGACGTGCGCTTCCTGTGGTCCGGCGACGTCGTGGGGCAGGGCTGGGGCATCAACCCGGACCTCGGCGGTATGACGATCTACAACGCGATGGCCGCCCGAAACCCGGACTTCTTCCTGCACAGCGGCGACACGGTGTACTCCGACGGGCCGTTGAAGGAGTCCGTCACGCTGCCCGACGGCCGGGTGTGGCGCAACGTCGTGACCCCGGAGAAGTCCAAGGTCGCCGAGACGCTGGCCGAATACCGCGGGCAGTTCGCCTACAACCTGCTGGACGAGAACGTGCGCCGCTTCGCCTCGCAGGTCCCGCAGTTGGTGCAGTGGGACGACCACGAGGTCACCAACAACTGGTACCCGGACGAGATCCTGGACCTCACCCAGTACACCGAGAAGCGGGTCGACGTGCTCGCCGAGCGCGCCTTCCAGGCCTTCCACGAGTGGCAGCCGGTCCGGCGCCAGGACGCGGTGGACGGCCGCGTGTTCCGGAAGGTCTCGCACGGCCCGCTGCTGGACGTCTTCGTGCTCGACATGCGCAGCTACCGCGACCCGAACTCGGCGGGCACCACGCCGGAGCGGATCCTCGGCGACCGCCAGGCGCGTTGGCTCGTCGACGAGCTCAGCCGGTCGCAGGCGACCTGGAAGGTGATCGCCTCGGACATGCCAATCGGCATCGTCGTGCCCGACGGCGACAAGATCGAGGCCGTCGCGAACGGGCTGCCGGGGGCGCCCAACGGGCGCGAGGCCGAGCTGGCGTGGGTGCTGCAGGAGATCAGCCGCCGGTCGGTGCGCAACACCGTCTGGCTGACGGCCGACGTGCACTACACGGCCGCGAACCACTACTCGCCGGAGCGCGCGGCCTTCGCCGGGTTCGACCCGTTCTGGGAGTTCGTCTCCGGCCCGCTGCACGCCGGCGCGTTCGGGCCGAACAAGCTCGACCCGACCTTCGGACCGGACCAGGTGTTCGTCAACGCCCCGACCCGCCAGGGTGCCTCGCCGTGGGAGGGCTTCCAGCACTTCGGCGAGGTCAACATCGACGGCCGCACCGAGCAGCTGACCGTGGACCTCCGCGACCAGTCCGGCCGCTCGCTGTGGGCCAAGACGCTGGACCCGACTCGCTGACCAGCCACGATCGAGTTATTCCGTGGAAGTGGAAGTAGGAAAAGTCGTATTCTTACTTCCATGAAGATGACGGAGAAGGGGCAGGTGACCATCCCGGTCGACCTGCGCCGCGAACTAGGACTGCGCCCCGGGGATCAGATCGAGATCAGATTGGAGGGAAACGCGCTGATCCTCACCCGCGGGCATTCGGTGCCCAGCCGGGGACAGCGGATCGTGGAGCATCTCCGCGGACGTGTCAGCGGGGAGGGGCTTTCCACCGACGAGATCATGGCGTTGACCCGTGGCGAGTGAGCACGCCCGCGCACCGGCCACGTTGGTCGACTCCAACATCCTGCTCGACATGGTCATCGAGGAGGCTGAATGGGTCGGCTGGTCATCGGACGCGTTGGAGAAGGCGGCGGAAGAGGGCCCCTTGGTGATCAACCCGTTGATCTTCGCCGAGGTGTCGGTCCGCTTCCCGACGATCGAGGAAGTCGAGGAAGCGTTCCCGAACGACTTCTTCATCCGCGCGCCACTGCCGTGGTCGGCGGCGTTCCTCGCGGGGAAGTGCTTCCTGGACTACCGGAAACGAGGCGGGGAGAAGCGGTCACCCCTGCCCGATTTCTACATCGGTGCGCACGCGGCGGTCAGCCGACTCCGCCTGCTGACCCGCGATGCGCGCCGGTACCGCACCTACTTCCCGACGGTCGAGGTGATCGCGCCGGACTGAGCAGGCCCGCCGCTCGGGGTGTCACCTGCATCGATACCCTGGCGGGCAAATCGGGCGCGGTGCGTGTTCGCACCCGGCGCCACCGGAAATGAAGGAGAGTCAATCGTGAGCGAGCGCACCCTGGTCCTGGTCAAGCCCGACGGTGTCGGGCGTGGCCTGGTCGGCGAGGTGATCAGCCGCATCGAGCGCAAGGGCTTGAAGCTGGTCGCGCTGGAGCTGAAGAACGTCGACCGCCAGCTCGCCGAGCAGCACTACGCCGAGCACGACGGGAAACCGTTCTTCGGCAGCCTGATCGAGTTCATCACCTCCGGTCCGGTCGTGGCCGCGTGCGTCGAGGGCCCGCGTGCGATCTCGGCGTTCCGGCAGCTGGCTGGCGGCACCGACCCGGTCGACAAGGCCGCGCCGGGCAGCATCCGCGGCGACTTCGGCCTGGAAGTCCAGTACAACCTCGTGCACGGCTCCGACTCCGCCGAGTCCGCCGAGCGCGAGCTCAAGCTGTGGTTCCCCGAGATCTGAGGCCGCTGGCCGGGCGCGGTCTGGGTCGCGCCACGGGCGACGACTGCGACGAAATCGGGTTCACCCGGTACGTCTGAACTCCGATGCTGCGCGATTTCAATGGAATTCAAGGTCCAAGGTCCAAGGTCCAAGGTCCAAGGTCCAAGGTCCAAGGTCCAAGGTCCAAGGTCCAAGGTCCAAGGTCCAAGGTCCAAGGTCCAATTGAAATCGCCCCCGGTCCTCCTGCCCGGGGCGGACCTCTACCCTGGTCGCGTGCGTGTTGAGTCCGTTTTCGACAGGTTGGAACCGCTGCTACCGCGCGTGTCCAAACCCGTGCAATACGTGGGTGGGGAGCTCAACGCGACGGCGAAGGCGTGGGACGACGTCGCCGTCCGGTGGTGCCTCATGTACCCCGACGCCTACGAGGTCGGCCTGCCCAACCAGGGCGTGCAGATCCTCTACGAGATCCTCAACGAACAGCCGGATGTCCTGGCCGAACGCACGTACGCGGTGTGGCCGGACCTCGAAGAGCTGATGCGGGAGCACGACATCCCGCAGTTCACCGTGGACAGCCACCGCCCGGTCGGCGCGTTCGACGTGCTGGGTCTCAGCTTCGCCACCGAACTCGGTTACACCAACCTGCTCAGCGCGCTCGACCTCGCGGGCATCCCGCTGCACGCGGTGGACCGCACCGACGACGACCCGATCGTGCTGGCCGGCGGGCACGCGGCGTTCAACCCGGAGCCGATCGCCGACTTCCTGGACGCTGCGGTGCTCGGCGACGGCGAGGAAGCCGTCCTGGAGATCACCGCGGCCATCCGCCGCTGGAAGGCCGAAGGACAGCCGGGCGGCCGGGACGAGCTGCTGCTCCGGCTGGCGGAGTCCGGCGGCGTGTACGTGCCGAAGTTCTACGACGTCAGCTACCGCCCCGACGGGGCGATCGACGAAGTCGTGCCCAACCGCGACCGGGTGCCGTACCGGGTCTTCAAGCGCACCACCATGGAGCTCGACGACTGGCCGTACCCGAAGAAACCGCTGGTCCCGCTGGCCGAGAGCGTGCACGAGCGGATGAGCGTGGAGATCTTCCGGGGCTGCACCCGAGGCTGCCGGTTTTGCCAGGCCGGGATGATCACCCGACCGGTGCGGGAGCGGTCCATCGAGGGCATCGGCGAGATGGTGCAGCGCGGGCTGGCTGCCACCGGCTTCGAAGAGGTCGGCCTGCTGTCGCTGAGCTCGGCCGACCACTCCGAAATCGCCGAGATCACCAAGGGGCTGGCGGACCGCTACGAGGGCACCAACACCGGGCTGTCGCTACCGTCGACCCGGGTGGATGCCTTCAACATCGACCTGGCCAACGAGCTTTCCCGAAACGGCCGCCGCTCTGGCCTGACCTTCGCGCCCGAGGGCGGCAGCGAGCGGATCCGCCGGGTGATCAACAAGATGGTGTCGGAGGAGGACCTGATCCGCACCGTCTCCGCCGCGTTCGCCAACGGCTGGCGGCAGGTCAAGCTGTACTTCATGTGCGGCCTGCCGACCGAGACCGACGAGGACGTGCTGCAGATCGCCGAGATGGCCAAGGAGGTCATCCGGGCCGGTCGTGAGGTTTCGGGCCGCAAGGACATCCGCTGCACGATCTCGATCGGCGGGTTCGTGCCCAAGCCGCACACCCCGTTCCAGTGGGCCGGGCAGACCGACCCGGACACCATCGACGACCGGCTGCGCAAGCTGCGCCAGGCGATCAACGCCGACCGCAGCCTGGGCCGGAACATCGGCATGCGCTACCACGACGGCAAACCGTCCCTGGTCGAAGGCCTGCTCTCGCGCGGCGACCGCCGCCTCGGCCGGGTCATCGAGCGGGTGTGGCGCGAAGGCGGCCGGTTCGATGGCTGGAACGAGCACTTCTCGTTCGAGCGCTGGATGTCCTGCGCCGCCGCCGAGCTCGAGCAGTTGGGCGTGGACGTGGACTGGTACACCACTCGGGAGCGCGGCGAGCACGAGGTGCTGCCGTGGGACCACCTCGACTCCGGGCTGGACAAGGAGTGGTTGTGGGCCGACTGGCAGGACGCGCTGGACGCCCGCGAGCAGGACGACTGCCGGTGGACGCCGTGCTTCGACTGCGGCGTGTGCCCGACAATGGGCACCGACATCGAGGTCGGCCCGACCGGGCGAAAACTGCTGCCGATCTCCCCGGTCGGCCAGGGCTCCCCGGTTCGCAACCCGGCGTTCAACGGCGGCTGACCACTCGGACCAGATCCCGGTTTCCGCCGGTCAGGTATTGCGGAACGGCTGCGCCTCGGTGAAACCAAGGATGTGTGCCGGAGCAACCAGGGCCCGTGAGCCGAGCTGTCGGTGCAGGGGTGGTCGCCCGGGGTACGGTCCTTCGAAACATGACCCGCAGGTGTTGTCACACTGCGGTTGAGCACGCAAGCATCGACATCGGAGCGGTCGACGGCGACCGCCGATGACGATCATTGGTCGGGGAGGGCATCCTGAGTCGGCGAGATCACCCCAATCCCTCGGCGCCACCGGTGCAGAAACTGCGGCTGCGCTACGCCAAACGGGGGCGGCTGCGGTTCACCTCGCACCGGGACGTCGCGCGCGCCTTCGAACGCGCGCTGCGGAGGGCCGGGGTACCCATGGCGTATTCCCAGGGCTTCAGCCCGCACCCGAAGGTGTCCTGGGCGGGCGCCGTGCCCACCGGCGTGTCCAGCGTGGCCGAGTACGCCGAGGTCCAACTCGTCGAACGGCTCGACCCGGAGGTGCTGCGCGACGAGCTCAACGCCGCGCTGCCCGACGGGATCGACGTGCTGGACGCGGCGGACGCCGAGCCCGGTGCGCTCGCCGACCGGCTGCAGGTCAGCCGGTGGCGGATCGATCTTCCCGGCACGGACGTCGCCGAGCTGCGCGACGCCGTAACGGCGCTGATGGCGGCCGACACCGCGCTGGTGGAGCGGATGACCAAGGACGGCCGCCGCACCATCGACGCGCGGGCGGCGTTGGTCAGCGCGGAGGTCCAGGGCGCTCCCCGGACCGTCGCGCAGGGTGATCAAGTTTCCGCGTCGACCGCCCAGGTGGACGATTGGCCGGAGGCGTCAGAACCGTATGGGATACTTGTAACGGTCGTGCGGCAGACAACACCGGTCGTACGACCCGACGACGTACTGAGCGCCCTGCGTGTCGTCGCCGATCTGGCACCGTCGGCCGCCGCGAGCGCGACCCGGCTGGAGCAGGGTCGGCTCGACGACGGGGGACGGATTGTCGACCCGTTGGCCCGGGCCTCAGGCGGCGACCGGATTCCGGCGGGAGGCCCCGCGGCGGGGTGACGGGCGGCGCGGACGTCGTCGACCCGCCGTGTGACTTCCCGGCCTGAAGGCCCGGGGCGGAGGGACCACGAAGAATTGCCGTCGCCTGCGGGCGGCGGAGACCGAAGATCGCACATGCCTCTGTGCGGCCGCGTCCACCCGGACGCGCCCGGGGGCGGAGGAGCTGGATGTTGAACATGAATACGCCCGCTGGAAGCACCAGCGGGCAATCGCCCACACCTACCCGAGAAGGGCAGGGCACGATCGAGCTGCCCGCCAAGCTCCGGGTCCACGCACTGGCCAAGCTGCTGGGCGCCAGCAGCCGGGAGATCATCACGACGCTGGAATCGATCGGTGAATCGGTCCGCAGCGCGCAGTCGAACATCACCCGCGACGTCGCCCTGCAGGTGGTGCAGGCCCTGCACCCCGAGCTGGTGGCGGAGTCGGGCAACCCGGCCGAAGCCGAGGCGCCGGACGAGGCCGAAACCAAGAGCGAACCGCAGTCCGCGGTCGAGCCCGTGGTGCCTGCTGCTGACTTCACGCCCGCCGCAGTCGAGCCGGGCGCCAGCGCGTCCGCGCCCGGGCTGACGCCGCTCTTCGCCGCGCCAGAGGCGATGTTCCTGGCACCGCAGCAGGAGGCGAGGCCCGTGCCGAAGGCCGAGCCGGTGCCGCCGGAGGCGCAGCCGGAGCCCGAGGCCGTCGAGGCCGAAGAACCCGGGGCGGACGCCGAGGCCGAGGACGAACCCGCTGGTCGCCGCCGTCGTAGGCGGGGCCGCCGGGGCCGTGGTCGGGGTCGCGGCGCCGAGTCCGAGTCGGGTGGCGAGGAAGAGTCGGAGATCACCGAGGAGACCAGCGCCGAAGCCGCCGAACCGGCCGCCGAGGAAGCCACCGAGGAACAGTCGGCCGAGGCCGAAGGTGCGGGCGAGTCCAACCGGCGCCGTCGGCGTCGCCGCCGTCGCAAGGGCTCTGCGGACGACGAGAGCGGCGCCCGCGAGGATGACCCGCCGAACACCGTCGTGCACGTGCGCGAGCCGGCGGCCGCGGAAACCCGCCAGGACAGCAGCGACGACGAGGTCCGCGCGGTCAAGGGCTCGACCCGGCTGGAAGCCAAGCGGCAGCGCCGCCGGGACGGCCGCGAGGCCGGTCGCCGCCGGGCGCCGGTGCTCTCCGAGGCCGAGTTCCTGGCCCGCCGCGAGTCGGTGGACCGCAAGATGGTCGTCCGGCAGAACGGCGACCAAACCCAGATCGCGGTGCTCGAGGACAACGTCCTCGTCGAGAACTTCGTGACCTCGTCGGGCTCTGGCTCGCTGGTCGGCAACGTCTACCTCGGCCGAGTGCAGAACGTGCTGCCGAGCATGGAGGCGGCGTTCGTCGACATCGGCCGGGGCCGTAACGCGGTGCTCTACGCCGGCGAGGTCGACTGGGACGCCGCAGGGCTGGCCGGCAAGGCCCGCCGCATCGAGCAGGCCCTGCAGACCGGCGACAGCGTGCTGGTGCAGGTCACCAAGGACCCGGTCGGCCACAAGGGCGCGCGCCTGACCACCCAGATCAGCCTGCCCGGCCGATTCCTGGTGTACGTGCCGGGCGGCGGTGCCACCGGCATCAGCCGCAAGCTGCCGGACACCGAGCGCAAGCGGCTCAAGGAGATCCTCAAGCGGATCGTGCCGGACAACGCCGGGGTGATCATCCGCACCGCGTCCGAGGGCACCAGCGAAGAGGCGCTGGACCGCGACGTGCGGCGCCTGCAGGCGCAGTGGGAGGTCATCAAGGAGAAGGCCGAGACGCCTGGCGCGCAGGCCCCGCAGCTGCTCTACGAGGAGCCGGACCTGCTGATCAAGGTCGTCCGCGACCTGTTCACCGAGGACTTCTCGGCCATGACGGTCCAGGGCAACGACGCCTGGGACACCATCGAGTCCTACGTCAAGCACGTCGCACCCGACCTGGCGCAGCGGCTGTACAAGCACGTCGGCAAGAACGACGTGTTCACCGAGCAGCGGATCAACGAGCAGATCGCCAAGGCCCTGGACCGCAAGGTCTGGCTGCCCTCCGGCGGCTACCTGGTGATCGACCGCACCGAAGCCATGACGGTGATCGACGTCAACACCGGCAAGTTCACCGGCTCCGGGGGCAACCTGGAGGAGACGGTCACCCGCAACAACCTGGAGGCGGCCGAGGAGATCGTCCGCCAGCTTCGGCTGCGCGACATCGGTGGCATCATCGTCATCGACTTCATCGACATGGTGCTGGAGTCCAACCGCGACCTGGTGCTGCGCCGCCTCACCGAGTGCCTGGGCCGGGACCGCACCCGCCACCAGGTCGCCGAGGTGACCTCGCTCGGTCTGGTGCAGATGACCCGCAAGCGCGTCGGCACCGGGCTGCTGGAGGCCTACAGCAGCACCTGCGAGCATTGCCGCGGTCGTGGCCTGCTGGTTTCGACGGAGCCGGTCACGTACCCGAACGGCCAGGCCGCCAACAACGGTGCTCGCCGCAACCGGCACCGCGGCAAGCAGCACGACGAGCAGACCGCTCCGGAGCCGCGCAGCGAGGGCAAGACGGAGGCCGTCAAGGCCGAAGAGCCGAAGGCCGAGGCTGCCAAGGTCGAGCAGCCCAAGCCGGAGCCCGTCAAGCCGCCGGAGCCGGTGAAGCCTGCGGCCGTCGAGTCCGAGCCGGAGATGGCGAAGCCGGAGGCGCCGGTTGAGCCGAAGGCGGCCGTCGAGCCGAAGGCGGCGGCGGAGCCGGTTGTCGAGCCGAAGGCGGTGGAGCCAGCGGCGGAGCCACTGAAGGCCGAGCCGGTGGCGGCGGCCCGTGCAGAGGCCAACGGCCGACCGCGGCGGAAGGCGAGGCGGGCCGCTGGGAGCGCCGGTGCTCCGGTGACTCCGCTGGTGGTCAGCAAGTCGGCGGAGCCGCAGCAGTCCGCGGACAACGGACTACCGAGCGTCGCCCCGGCCGCGCCGGTGCGGCGGGTTCGCCGGGCCGCGTCGCGTCCGGCCGGTCCGCCGGTGGAGGACGAACCCACCGGGGCTACGACCGAGGGCTGAGCAGATTCGACGGAATGGCCGATTCGTTCAAGAACGGATCGGCCATTCTTCTTATCGTCGGCACATGATTCGATGCACCGCCGAGCGCGTGACCGCCGTCGAGCAATTCGTCTGGCTGACCGCGCGAGTGCTGGAACAACGCCGTTTCGAGTTCTTGTTCGCCAAAGGCGGCGCGGACGGGGTGCTGGCAGCGCTCGATGCGTACCGCTGCGCCGACGGCGGCTACGGCTACGCCCTGGAGCCCGACGCGCGTGGCCCGTTCAGCCAGCCGCTGCAGACCTACACGGCGCTGATGATCCTCGACGAGGTCGGCGCGTGCGACGGGGCTGCGGTGGCGCGGGCCTGCGACTACCTGATGTCGATCACGCGTCCGGACGGCGGTGTGCCCGCCGGTGATACGCGGCTGCGGGATTACCCGCACGCGCCGTGGATGCCGGTGGTCGAGGAACCCGACGGGAACCTGCTCACCACCGGACTGCTCGCCGGTGTGCTGCACAAGAACCGGATCGAGCACCCGTGGCTGGCCGGGGCCACCGAGTTCTGCTGGCAGCGGATCGATGGGCTGACCGAGAGTCACCCGTACGAGGTGCAGGCGGCGATGGCGTTCCTCGACCAGGTTCCCGATCGGCATCGGGCGCGTGCGGCGGCCAAGCGACTGGGCGAGTTCGTGCGGGAACAGGGGTTGGTACTGATTGATCCGCAGCACCCCGAACGAGCCCAGGTGCCTCCCGGCTACGCCCCTGACGAGCTGCACTGCGTCTGGGATTACGCGCCGGAACCGGCGAGCCTGGCGCGTTCGTGGTTCTCCGACGAAGAGATGACACAGGGCCTCGACCACCTCGCGGGCCTGCAGGAGGACGACGGCGGCTGGCCGATCCGCTGGCGCGCGTGGGCCCCCGGTACCCGCCTGGAGTGGCGCCCCCGGGTGGCGATCGAAGCCCTGCGCACCCTCCGCGCCTACGACCAAGTCTGAACCGGGGCCGTGAGTAGCCCAGCCTTTGCTCACCTGTGCTAGGTTTTGCTCATGCGAGCAAATTACAGCTCAGGTGAGCAAGGCAGGTCGTTCACCGAGCGGGGTCGGCGTGCGCAGATCGTCGAGGCCGCCATCGAGGCGATCGTCGAGCTCGGCTACTCGCGCGCGTCGTTCGGGCAGATCGCCAAGCGGGCCGGGCTGAGCAGCACGGGCATGATCTCCTACCATTTCAAGAACAAGGCCGAGCTGATGCAGCAGGTCCTCACCGATGTCTACGCGGCGGCCGAGGAGCTGGTGGGAGCACGCATCGACGCGGCCGGCACGGCGCGCGACCAGCTCCGGGCGTTCATCGAGTCCAGTGTGGACTTCTATCGAACGAACCACCGGCAGCTCCGGGCGCTCACCGAGATCTTCTTGAACGAACGCGGCGACGACGCGGCGTTGCCGCACCGACGGGAACTCGAAGGTCTGCGAGAACTGCTCCGCGCCGGTCAGCGGTCGGGGGAGTTCCGGGACTTCGACCCGCACGTCATGGCGGTGACATTGCGCCACGCGCTGGACGGCGTCGCGCTTCGCCTCGGGGTAGAGCCCGATGCCGACGCCGACCTCTACGCCCGCGAGCTCGCGACGACGTTCGATCTGGCCACCCGAGCGGGTTGAGCCGACTGGGGTGCGGGGCGTCCCGCAACGACACGGAGGTGTCATGAACAACATCGTGGAACTGCATTCGGGCCGCGTGCGCGGGCTGACCTATGAGAAGTACCGGCTGTTCCAGGGTATTCCGTACGCCGCGCCACCGGTCGGCGAGCGGCGGTGGTGCTCGCCGCAACCCGTCGATCCGTGGCCGCAGGTGCGCGACGCGACCGAGCCGGGCAGCCCCTGCCCGCAGCTCCCGCAGGACTTCGCCGACATCGCCAGCCTGGACGAGGACTGCCTGTTCCTCAACGTCACCGCCCCCCGGACCGGCGGCTCCAAGCCGGTCATGGTGTGGCTGCACGGCGGCGGCGGGGCCAACGGCGAGGGCGCGATCTTCGATGCGCATCGGCTGGCCGTCGCCGAGGACGTCGTGGTGGTGACGCCGAATTCGCGGCTGGGCATCTTCGGCAACTTCGGCTACCCGAGCCTGGCCGGCGGGGGCGGGTTCGGGATTGAAGACCAGCAGGCGGTGCTGCGCTGGGTGCAGCGAAACATCGACGCGTTCGGCGGAGACCCGGGCAACGTGACGCTGTTCGGCGAGTCCTACGGCGGGCTCAACGTCAGCGCGCACCTGGTCGCGCCGGGCTCGGCTGGGCTGTTCCACCGGGCGATCGTGCAGAGCGGGTTCGCGCTGCTGCGTTCCCCGGCCGGTGCCTGGGCGCCCGGATCACCCGAGATGCCGGCCATGTGGCTGTCCACAGTGGAACTCGAAGAGTTGGCGGAGCACCTGGTCGGCCAGCTCGGCTGGGTGCAGCCAGGGAAAGAAGGGGGCGGCGATCGAGCAGTTGCGCCGCGTCCCGGTCGAACAGCTGATCAACGTGTCATCGGTGTTCAGCCGGCCAGCTTTCGGCGGCGCGGTGCTACCGGAGTCCCCTGCACAGGCGTTGCCAGATGGGCGGTTCCACCGGGTCCCGGTGCTGACCGGTGGAACCCGGGACGAGGCCAGGCTGTTCACGGCGCTGTTCTGGGACGCCGCAGGTCAACCGATCACGCCCGACGGCTACGACAAGCTACTCGCAGACGGCTTCGACGCCGCAGCCGACGAGGTGGCCGAGCGGTACCCCGTTGACGCGCATGCGAGTCCGAGCCTGGCCTGGGCGGATGTGATCGGTGACGCGGCTTGGGCACGCTCGGTATGGAACTTCGCGCACGCGCTGAGCGCGGAAACCGCCACGTACGTCTACGAATTCGCCGACCGGGAGGCGCCGCCGGTCGTGCCGTTCCCGCCGGGATTCCCGCCCGGTGCCCACCACTCCGCCGAGGTTGCCTACCAATTCGACCTCGGCGACCCGGCGCCGCTGACCGAAGCGCAGCGCCGGCTGGCGGCGACGATGAACCACTATTGGGCGAACTTCGCGCGCAGCGGTGACCCCAACGGGCCGGATCTGCCCGGCTGGCAGACCTTCTCGGCGGCCGATCCGCACGTGCAGTCGCTGCACCCGGAACAGATCACCGGAACGGACTTCGCCGCCGAACACCGCCTGGATTTCTGGAGCGCTCTCGCCTGATCGCCAGGTGCCGTGAATGGTTTCGCGTCGCTATGGCGGCTGTTTGGGATGTGGTGGTGTGGAGTTGTTGCGGGGCCGCTGGTGCCGTTGAAGCGCCGAGGCTCTTGGCGCGCCCTCGCGAGGCCGGGGCGCGCCGGGCTATCCGGGGCAATGCCGGTGATGGGTGCGGCGAACGGACCGTTTGTGCCGTCTATCGGGGTGGAGGTTCCGTTCGCTTCACGCCGGCGACGCCAGACGCATCACCGCCGCACAATGAGTTCCCGACCAGCCTCAATAGCGCCCAAAGCACTCACGAGCCGGCGGCAGCGGGCTGAAGTACTGGCGCGGGGTCACCCCGGCGAGGCGGCGGAACTCGCGCGTGAAGTGCGCTTGGTCGGCGTAGCCGCTGGCGTGGGCGAGCCCCGCGAGGCCGCCCGAGCCGACGCCTAGCCGCGTCGCCCGCTGGAAGCGGAGCACTCCGGCGAGGGTCTGCGGGCCGTATCCGACGGCAGCCGCGACACGCCGTCGGAGTTGGCGCACGGACAGCCCGACGCTGTCCGCGAGCGCCGGAATAGTGGGTGGGGCCGGGGCATCGAGGGCAGCCACCACAGGCGTCAGCGCCGGATCGGGCCGGTACTCCGACAACCGCGAGCACGCGAACTCCTCCAGGATCCACCCAGCCCGATCCGGCGCATCGCCGAGCCGGCCCACGACGTCCCGCATCGAGGCGCCCCAGATGTCGATGCTGTCGACCTGCAGATCGCGCAGCTCGGTGGCGGGGATGTCGCCCAGCAGCAGGCGGGCAGCACCGGGCTTGGCGCGGATCCCGGTGATGCGGCTGCCCGGCGGCAGCGCCGAGAGCCTGGCGGTGGTGTCCGGTCCGACCACGTCGAGCCGGTCGCCCATCCAGATCAGATCCACGCAGCCATCCGGGACCACGCGCTGCAGGTAGCCGAGCGCCCCAGCCCCGTGCGTCCACACGCAGGCGATCGCCGTGCTCAGCGCTCCGACCGGCGGCCGCTCGCGATACCGACTCACGGTCCCATGATGCCCACCCGCCCCGACACCGGAACCAGCGACGGGTGCGAGCAACCACGCCGCCGCAGGCACCCAACACCGCAACCTCTCACCTGGTCAGGCATGAGTGAGGGGCACCCCCGACGCACTCAGTCGGTCGGAGGTGCCCTTCTCGCAGAACTACAACTCGATGAGCTGTGCTGTTGCTGTTATCCCTGGTCAGGGTGGCTGTTAAGCCTGTTCCAGGATATCACTTGCATGACCTTGTGGTGCCCCAGGTATTGCCTGGGCAAGGCTCTGTCAGGTCTGTACGGCTACCTGGCTGCTACGCGCATGATCAAGGCTTTACCTGTGGTTGCTACGCGCATGATCAAGGTCCTACGCGAGAAGGTGTAGCGGGTCTAGTCTCAAGGCCGTGAAGTTTGGCTGTTGTAGTGATCGTCAAGGGTCTGCGGGTGTGAGGATGTCGACGCCGACAGTGGCTTTGTAGCTGGTTCGGTCGATGTTCGGGCCTCGGGCCTGGTATTTGGAGATGGCGCGTTTGACGATGCGGGGACATACCCGTAGTCGTCGGGCGGGCAGCAGGTCGGCCAGGATATGGCGGCCGATGGTGCCGACCAGATCGATGACGGTGTCGGCGATGACGTTGGCGGCCTGGATGAGTTGGTCGCGGGCGGCCTGGTAGGCGATGGTGAAGCTGGCTCGGTCGGGATCAATGTCGGGTTGGGTGTTGGTGGCGTCGGCCATCGCGGTGCGCAGCAGGTGGTAGGTGACCAGCAGGGCGTAGATCTCCTGTTCGGCGCCGGCCGGGGTGCGGGCGCGTAGCACCCGGCCGCCGAGGATGGACGATTTCAGTTCCAGGTAGGCGGTTTCGATCTCCCACCGGTGGTGGTACAAGGTGATCAACTCGGCGGCCGGGTAGTGCTGGTGATCGGTCAGTGTGGTGGCCAGTCGGTAGACACCGGTGTGCCGACCGGCGGTGGTGGAGATGGTGATCTCGCACTCGACGACCCGTACCAGCAGCCGGCCCAGCATCGACAGGTAGGACCCGTCGGGGTATCGGGCCAGGACTGGCATCTTGCGGCCGTTTTTCAGCCGGACGAGGACGTCGGCGCCGGTGTCTGCGATCTCAGTGATGAGGTCTTTGGCGCCGAAGTTGCGGTCGGCCAGCAGGATCATCCCTGGTCGCAGACTGCGCAGCAGGTGTGGTGTGTAGGTGGTCTCGCCGGTGGTGGTGGGGCCGAACACCGCGTCGATCAGGGTGCGTGTGCCGCAGGCGAGCAGGGCCACCAGCCGGATCTGGGGGTAGCCGGTGCCACCGTGGTTGCCGCGGTGTTTGGTGAAGCGGGCCAGCATTCTGGGGTTGTCGGGCACGGTCAGGGTGGTGCCGTCGATCGCACAGACCAGCAGGCCACGCCACCAGGTTCCGCGCTGCCCCACCGTGGCTGCCGGTCCGCGGAGCAGGTCGAACAACCATCGCAAGGGCGCGACGCCGATCCTGCGGCGGGCTTGCGCGAGTCCGCTGGTGGTGGGGGTGACCAGGGGCAGGCCAGTGAGCGAGGCGGTGAGTTTGCGCCATACGCCGGGATAGCCGATCTCGGGGAACAGACACGCGGCCAGCAGCAGGTAGACCACCACCCGTGAGGGCAGATCCCGCAGCCGGGACTGCGTGGTGCGGGTGGCGGTCAGGGCCTCATCGACCATCTCGAAGGGCAGGTGCTGGGTGAGTTCACCGAGGTGGCCGGGTGCGAACCGGCCCCCGGACACGGTGATCGTGCGGGTGATGACAGACTGGGTATCCAACGGAGTTCCTGCTATCTGGTGATCTTGGTCGACACCGTTCTAGCAGGGACTCCGTTGCCCGTTCCCGGGGGGGGTTGACAAACCGGCTCACGCCTTAACTACACGGCCTTGGCGTCTAGCCTAGGGTGAGCTGGCGGAAGAACACCCGTGAGCGTTTTTGGGTGCCATAGCACCCAAAAGCACTCACGGGTGTTCTCTGCTTACCGAAACGCTCGTCGCGAACCGCATAGCCGCGAACACGCCCCCACTGCTTCCCGCCATGGCGCGGCCAGGCGTTGTTCGATAGCGCGGATTGCCCTGGTGAGACTGGTTTTCTGGAGCACCCAGGCGCCGCAGGGACAATCGGTAACGGATCATGGACGCCGTCGCCTCATGCCCGCAGGATTTGGACTTACTCGCCTAGGACGAGGCACGAAAGAGCCCCCGCACCGACCGGGATGTACCCGTATCGGTGCGGGGGCTCTGTCGTGCCCGGCAGGCAGCTTTCCTGTCGGGCATCCCCTTGCCGGGTCTAGGAAATCCGGTCCTCGCCTCGGCGTGTCAGCGCTGCGGGGTCAGGTAGCCAACTCCGGTCGTGATCAGCGCACCGATGGCCGTAGCCACAGCCTCGGGCATTTCAACGCCGAGGCTGGCGATCAGCCACACCACGATGATGGCCAGTGCTCCGCCGATGCCGGATGCGGCGACCTTCGTCTGCGGTTTCCAGCTCTGGCCAGCGTTCCCAGCCGGTTCGTTCAACGTGTGCTCGCCCATCACGCCTCCTCGGTTTGCGGGCGGGCGATAGCCGCGTTGGACCGCATCAGGCCCTCTTCGAGTTTGGTGATGGCCAGCGACTTTTCCCTGCCCTCTGGCAGTCGTTCGTTCAGTTCCTCGACCAGGCCCCGGAACAGGCCGCGCACGTGCTGGTGCTCGGTGGCCTTATCCGATGTCGGCGTATGGAAGGTGAACCGGCGGTCGATTTCGTCAGGTGCCATCGGATTCCTCTCCTGGTTATTTCCACTGGGTGTCGAACTCGAAGCTGACGTAGATCTCGGTGTCGCCCTGGTAGGCGATCGACACCTGGGTGGCGTAGTCGGGCAGCCGGAACGACTGCCGATCGCCGGGCTGCAACGTGTAGTGCCCTTGCAGAGCCACTCTGCAGCTCCCGGATATCGCGGGTAGCCCGGTAGATTTTCGTCGCACAGGCACGGCGCAGATCGTGCCATCCCGCAAGCGGCTGCTTACCCGAATCCGCCATGTGCTCAATTTGTGCGCGATCGCGGCACTGCTGCATTGCACTGGTGAGGTATCCCGTGCCCGCCGGGGCAAGACGACGCTTTCCCGACGAGCCTTTCCAGAAGATTCTTTGCTGTCCCTCGGGAACGAAATGGGCGACGTGGTAATTCCACGCCGACAAGGCACGGGCGCTGAGCGGAACGCGGCGGATCACCCATTTTTCATGTGGGGGCTCGGTTCGTTTCCATCGCGATTCGTTGTCCGCGTAATCCACAGGTACGCTCGCCCGTCGGGGGAATACTCAATATCGGTGACCGACAGGGCTGCCAGTTCCGAAACTCGCAATCCCGTGTCATGGCCGATGATCACTGCGGCCCACAGATGCGACGGCATCGCGGCGGCCAGCCGGGTCAGCTCGGCGTCCGTCAGCAGGCGTCGCCGGGTGGGCTGGTCCCCGCGCACCGTGATGCCCCAGTGCGCCGGATGGTGCTCAGGGGCCAGCACGCCGTCGCGGATGGCCCGCCGGGCCACAACCCCCAGGGCCACGATCCGGGTCTGCCTCGTCTTCGCAGCGAGGTGCCCGATGGTGGAGTAGTAGCGCTCGACCGCATCGGCAGTCAGCCGGTCCACCGGGAAGCCCTCACCGAAGTGCTCCCGCACGGCGCAGCGCACCGCGCCCCGGTAGGAGTTGCGGGTTCTCTTGGCGAGATCGGGAGTCCGGTCGATGGCACCGGGTGCGTAGCGTCCAGCGTGACCACCCCACGCTGGGGTGCGACCTTGGCGTCCAGCCCGGAGGCAAGCGCCCTCAGATGGATTTCGTACGCATCCCCCGCCGCCTTGGCGGTGGCCTTCGTCGGGTAACCCGGCGAGTCCGGCACCCGAGCGCACAGACGCCGGCCGGAAGCATCGGCCAACGGCTCCCGGTAGTAGGCAGCCCAGCTGCCCGAGGCGAGTGATCGGGCGTAGCCCATTGCTCATGTCCCTTTCGGTCATGAGCACAGCGCACCGGCGAGCCTAGCCCAGAATCAGGCCCGGTGATGATCTTGTGTAGCGCTACGAGTAGCAAGCGCTGCATCAAGATCGAATACACCGGGCCTGACCTGGGAGGGCACCTGATGTCCGATTTTTCGGTCAGAAGTGCCCCTCACTCGGATCGAAACGCCCACCCCGGGTCAGTCCTGCTTGTCGTCGAAGGTGGGGATGTCGGTGCGGTCGTCCGAGCTGGGCATGTCACCCGGCAGCTCCACGGACTGCGTCAGCGGCCCCGGCGACCAGGTGCCCCAGTGGGTTTCGGAGTGCACCTCCATCGCCGCCTGCGCGGGCAGCGCATCCGCGTCGTACGGGTGCACCACGAACAGCGAACCCCAGTCCTGCTGCGGATCGTTGCGCAGGTAGGTCGGCAGCTCACGGACGCTCGACGCCACGGTCAACCAGCCGAACGGCCCGCCGGCATCCGGCGACGACCAGCCCTCACCGACGTCCCGGACCTCCTCGCCTGCCGACACCCGGAACTGCGGCATCTCCGCGATCCCGTTATACAGCCCGGAAATGCGCAGGCAGGGATGCACCAGCGCGGCGGGCCACTCGACGAACGTCGCGCCGTCGCCGATGACCTCGGTCATGTTCGTCAGCTTGGGCACCCGCGGCGCGGTCACCGCGAGCCAGCCCTCCCGGCCCAGCGCCTGGTCGACCGCGATCAGCCGCATCTTCGTCGCACCCTCGGCTTCGGCGCCGAGCATGTAGCGGTGGTCCCGCCACCCGGGCGGCGGCCCCTGCTCCACCGTGTAGCGGCCGGTGACCTGGAAGCCCCGGTCGGTGTCCTTGCCGAATTCGAGGACGACGAAGTTCGCCCCGCTCTCCGCGCCCGCCAGGCTCACCGCAACTGGCACCTCGCCGTTGCGGGCCGATTCCGGCAGGTCGTACCAGGGGGTGCGCAACTCGCCGGTGTTCGTGCCGGCCTCGTCGAAGCTGCCCCACGCCGGGGCGTTGTCGCCGCCGAACTGGTGCGGCGGCTTCCAGTTCGGCGAATCCGGGTCGGCACCGTCGCTCGGGGGCACGCCCGGCCGGGTGAAGCCGACCTGCTTGGGCTGGAGGTACTGCTCGGCGGTCTCCCGATCCGCCAAGCGGCGCGGCGGCACCGGCACGTCGGAGTTCTTGGTCGGCGCGGCCACGGCGGGCTGCTCGGGCGACACCGTCAGGACGCCGGCCTGCGGATCGGTCTCCACCCCGATGTAGTCCGACAACCCGCAGCTGGTCCCGGTGAGCTGCTTGATGTTGTCCGTGGACAGGCTGTAGCTGTCGCCGCGCTCCTGGATGGCCTTGCCGAACGCCGAGACCTCGCCGAACACCATCAGCGCGCATAGCACCGACAGCGGCGCGGTCCCGAGCCGCAGCGCCCGGCTGCGCTTCTCCGGGCTGTCCCAGCGCTCGTCGACGATCTTCGGGTTGTTCTCGTCGATGCGCAGGTGCTCGATCAGCGCGATGACGCCCGCGATCCCGGCGAATACCAGGAACAGCGTGCTGAACTGGTGCCCGCTGATCGACGGCGGTTTGTCGAACCACGGGATGCCCCAGCCCGAGACGTACCACCAGGCGTTCGGGCCGGTGGAGGCGAACGCCAGGATCACCATCAGCCCGGCGACGAAGGCCGCCCGGTTGCGCCGGGAGCGCAGCACGGTGGTGCTGGTCGCCAGCGCGGTCAGCGCGGCCAGCGCGCCGCCGAACGCGGCGAAAATGCCGAAGTGGTGGGTGTGCTTGGTGGGGGTCAGTGCCAGCACGGCGAAGCCAAGCGCGGTGATCGCGAGCAGCCGTCGGCTCGGGCCAAGCGCGGCGCCGCGGATGCGGCCACGCCGCAGCAGCACAACGGCGCAGGTCGCCAGGCACAGGATCACCAGCAGCACCGGGAACCGGCGGGTCAGCGAACCGTCCGGGCTCTGGCTGAACAGCAGGCTGTAGCGGTTGAGCTCCTCGTACCAGCGGCCGTTCGGACCGAAGGTGGTCTTGAGCTCCATTGCGTCCATGACCGACTGCCACGTTTGGTCGTAGAACACCAGCGTCAGGATCACGAACCCGGAAGCGGAGACCGGTGCCAGCACCGGCACCCAGCCGAACTCCTGCGCCCGCTTGCGCACCAACCGGAACAGCGGCTTCACCGCGGCGATGTAGGGCAGCACCGCGACGAGGCCGTGCGGGTTGACGCCCACCGACAACGCGGCGCCGACCAAGCCCAGCGCGGCGGGCATCAGACGCCCGGTCGCGACGGCCCGCTCCACGGCGCACAGCGCCAGCAGCGAGAAGAGCACCACGACCGGCTCGGCGCGGAGACCGTTGTTGTACGGCAGCCAGAACGCCAGGAAAACCGCGGCGGCGGCCCAGCCGGCGGCGTTGCTGCGCCGCACCTGCTGGCCGAGCCGCGGCAGCACCTCACGGCTGATCAACAGCCAGCTGATGACAGCCATCAGCAGCGCGGGCAACCGCACCCATGGCGTCGCTGTCGAGACCTTTACCCACTGCGCGTAGAACTCGTAGAACCAGCCGAACGGCGACTCTGGGTTGGCGAACCAGCGGTAGTAGTTGCTGACGTACCCGGCGCTCTGCTCCGACCGCACCATGCTCAGCACATAGCCGTCGTCGGAGGTCATCGCGCCGATCAGCCACCACACGACCAGTGCCGCGTACACCACCGCATCGCGGAAGGTCGGCTTCCACCAGCCGCGCGGGGCCAGCCGCGGCGGACGCCGTCCGGCGCGCACGTCCAGCCGCCGTAGGCAGATCACCGAGCCGATGAACGCCGCGATGGCCAGGGCGATCACCACGAGCTTGAGCGGCGTTGCGTAGCTGCTGAACCGGTTGTCGACGCGGGCCTCGAAGGACAGGCCGCGCACGTCGTCGACGGTGTTGTCCAGCGACGAGTAGATGCCGGTCAGCTGTGGGCGCTGGTCGCCGAGGACGCGCGCCCACACCTGCTTGCCGATCCCGGCGGTGGTGCCGGAGGCGTCGGCGCGCACGCTGATGGTGCAGTCACCGGTCGGCAGCGGCACGGTGCTCACCTGCTGGCCCTTGGAGTAAAGCGCGGCCTGGCCGTTGTCGACCTGCAACGTCAGCCCGGTCAGCTTGCCGTAATCCGATGACGGCGGGTTGGTGCTCAACAGGATTGCGGGCCCCGTGATGCGCGCGTCCAGGCCGTGCGCGGCCGTGCACGGCACCGCCGCGTCCAGCCACAGCGGTGAATAGGCGACCAACGGCGCGGACACCGATTTGGTGCCTTTTGCGGTTGGCCACCGTAATGTGACTACATCGTGGTTGACAGGTAGAAAAGGCACGAGCAACGCCAGCACTGTGCCGACGAGCCCGAGCAGCGAGGCGTACAGCCGAAGTTTCTTCGCCGACTCAGGGTGCACGGGGAGACCATACGGCCGGTGATCGACCGTAGTTGTGCGCACCCCTCGCCTGTTCGCCGGGCCGTTTCCGCATGCCCGTAGAGCTGCGTGTTTCCGCTGGTCAGAGTCCGTGAGTACTTCCGGGTGCCCCAGCACCGAGAAGTACTCACGGTGACTTACCGGACTGAGCCGGGCTCGCGTTCGTCGTCTGGTCGGCCACCAGCACGTCCACGTCCCGGTCCCGTCCGGTCCGGTGCAGCACCAGCTCGGCGAGCAGGCCGACGGAGATCATCTGCGCCGCGAAGATCTCCAGCAGGATCCCCAGCGTCAGCAGCGGGCGGGTGCCGATCGACTGGTCCGTGAACAGCCACACCCCACTCAGGTAGAGCAGGATCAGCGTGCCGATCGTCCCGGCCAGCGACCCGAGCCCGCCGAACAGGTGCGCCGGGCGCCGCCCGTAGCGGGTGAGCGCGACGACCGTGAGCAAATCCAGGGCGCCGCGCACGTACCGCTCCAGCCCGTAGTTGGACTTGCCGTGCACCCGCGGCCGGTGATGCACGGCCAGCTCGCGGACCCGGTAGCCGAGCTGGTGCGCCAGCGCGGGGATGTAGCGGTGCAGCTCCCCGTACAGCGGCACGCGCCGGTAGACCTCGGTCCGCGCCGCCTTGAGTCCGCAGTTGTGGTCCGCCAGCTTCAGGCCGGTGATCAGCCCGGTGACGGAGTTGAACACCTTCGACGGCAGGCGCTTGCCCAGCGGGTCCTGCCGTTGCGCCTTGTGCCCGCTGACGAGGTCGGCCCCGTTGTCGAGCTCCGCGAGCAGCCGCGGGATCTCGGCGGGGTCGTCCTGCAGGTCGGCGTCCAGCGTGACCAACAACTCCCCGCGGACCTCGGCGACCCCGGCGGCCAGAGCGGCGGCCTTGCCGAAGTTGCGCCGCAGCCGGATGCCGCGCAACCGGGGGTCCTGCCGGGCCTGCTCCGCGATCACCTGCCAGCTGTCGTCGGTGCTGCCGTCGTCGACGACCAGCAGCTCCCACGACCGGTGCTGCTGCTGCATCGCATCGCGGATCTCGGCGAACAGCCGGGGCAGGTTCTCGCGTTCGTTCTTGGCCGGGGCGAGCAGCGAGACCTCGACTTCCGGTGCGGCATCTGTCATGGCTTGACCTGCGGACTTTCCGTAAGGGGCCGGATCCACCAGCCGTCGGGGAAGTGGAAGGCGACGCGCAGCAGCCCGGGCTGCGCGGGGGCGACCGCCTCGAAGCCCAAACCGATCTCGATACCGGGCGTCCGGGCTTCCGCGTCCGAGCGCGGGATGTCGACCACCCCGCCGCCGACGACGGTGCCGGTCTCGTCGAGCACGGCGATGCATTCGGCGCGTTCGATCCCGGAAATGGCCCAGCCCTTGAGCATCCGGGCGCCGCCCTGCACCTGGTCGGTCTCCACGTTGAGCACCACGTCGCGACCGTCCGGCCGCGGCTCGCGCAGCGCGCCAACGCTGGGGGTCCGCCAGTCCACGGTGCTGACCCGGTCACCGATCTCCAGGCCGTCGGGGCAGCCCAGCGTGAACTCGCCGGAGAACGGGTAGTGCCCGAGCGCCTGCAGCCGCGGCAGCAGCCGGTCCGGTTCGGGGAACCGGTCCTCGAACGCGTCGGGGTGACCGATGCGCGCGGCGATGGCCAGCAGGTTCTGATTGGGCGCATCGGATCGCACGCTCTGCGCCATCGGGGCGCCCAGGGCGACGGTGGCCAGCACCGTGCCCGCGACGGCGACGGTGCGGATCTTCGGCCAACGCGGCCAGGCGACCACGATCACCAGCACCGCGATCCACAGTGCGGCGGTCATGCTGTTGTACCGGCTCTGCAACCCGGCTGCCTCGCCGAACGCGGCGCGCGAACCGGAGATCATCACCGCGCACCCCATCGCGTAGATCGCCAGGCCCCACCAAGGAGCGGCACTGCGACGTTCTTCTGCGGTCTGCCGGACGTGCAGCGCGAGCACCGCGAGACCCGCCACGCCAGCGATCAGCGCGATCGCCGGTTCGGTCCCGGTCCACACCATGCCGAGCATGCTCAGCCCGGCGAGCAGCGCCTGCGCCGGATCGTCGGTCGGCGACCTGCCGCCCCCGCCCTGCGGACCGCGCAGCACCAGCCAAGACGCCACTACGAGCACCCCGACCACCATCGGAGCCGCGATCGAGCGGCGACGGTCGCCGCGCAGCCAGGCCACCAGGGCCAGCGCCGGCCACACCGCGAAGGACGTGCCGTAGCTGATCGACGCCAGCAACCCGAACACGATCGCCAGCACCCGGCGCTCCCGCTGCATCGCCAGCAGCGCCGCGAGCACCAGCATCAGCGCGAGGATCCACGACGCCCCGCTCATCGAGCGCACGTAGTTGTGGATGCCGTGCGGGTTGAAAACCAGCGTCGAGGTGGCCGCCACCAGCCCGGCCCGCTGCCACGGGTTCAGCGCCTTCGGCAGCATCGCCCATCCGAGCAGCACGGACACGACACCGAACGCGATGATCAGCAGCCCCAGCGGCTGGTTGAGCCCGTGCCCGTACCGGGCGCTGAGCCAGAACAGCAGGCTGGGCAACACGAACGGGTGCTCGTTGCGGAATCCGAACAGCGCCTCCGGCCGCAGCGACCCGTCGTCGTTGGTGATGTCGAGCAGGACCCACCAGTAGTCGTAGAAGTGCATCTGCGGGTAGCGCAGCACTTCCCGAAGCATCATCAGCGGCGGCACAAGCGCCGACAGGCCGAGGAGCAGGGGGCCGAACCGCTGCACGAGGCCTGGAACGGGGGCTTCGGGGGTGACGCGCTCGACCCGGCCCGTCTCGGATGCGATGTCTGTCACGCTTTGTGTCCCCAGATCCGAATCAATAAGCGACTCACGTTAGCAAGCGCAGGTCAGGGCCCGGCACCTTCCAACGTCGGGCGACTGGATTTGACCACGCGGATCCGGTGGTCGTAGGCTGTCGCGGCTCGTCCGTCACCGGCCCCCGCGGCCGGGTCCCTCCCGCAGTTCGGCCCCGGTCGATCGGGGTTGGGAACGCGGTCTGTATGATGGATGAGAACTTCTCGCCGCCGGACGGGCGGAGAGAAAAAACGCCTGTTTCGAATGCGATCGCCCGTGCGGCTCGGCTGCCGAGACAGGAACCCACCGAGGCGCTGCACCGGCGGCGTGGTAGGAATCCTCGCCCAGCGCGGTCGAGGTGGACGTCCGCCGCAGACCTGGTGAAGTAGCGAAACCGAGCAGCAGGAGACTTCCGACTCATGTACGCGATCGTCAAGACCGGCGGCAAGCAGTACAAGGTGGCTGTCGGGGACGTCGTCGAGGTCGAGAAGCTCGAGGGCGAGCTGGGCTCCGAGGTCAGTTTCCCGGCGCTTCTGGTCGTCGATGGCTCTGAGGTCACGACCGACGCCGACGCGCTGGCCAAGGTGTCGGTGACCGGCAAGCTGGTCGAGCAGACCAAGGGCCCCAAGATCCGCATCCACAAGTTCAAGAACAAGACCGGCTACCACAAGCGCCAGGGTCACCGGCAGAAGCTGACCCGCGTTGAGGTCACCGGCATCACGAAGTGAGGACCTGAGTAGTCATGGCACACAAGAAGGGCGCATCCAGCTCTCGGAACGGCCGCGACTCGAACCCCAAGTACCTCGGGGTGAAGCGCTACGGCGGCCAGGTCGTCAAGGCCGGCGAGATTCTGATCCGGCAGCGGGGCACCAAGTTCCACCCCGGCCTGAACGTCGGGCGGGGTAACGACGACACCCTGTTCGCGCTGTCCGCTGGCACCGTCCAGTTCGGACGTTACCGCGGCCGCAAGGCCGTCAGCGTGCTGCCGGCCGAGGCCTGACCCGGCTCTCGGCTGCGAAGTACTTCCCGACGAGGGGCGGGTCCGGCTAGTCCGGCCCGCCCCTCGTCGTTTGCGTTGTGCGGGTGGTCACGCCCCACGGCAACATCACGCCCCGCGCGGCACCATCGAGGTAGGTGACGCTGCGTGCGCCCCTGGTTCGCACGCGCGGAGCACTAAGACAGTTTTCGCCGGGCCTGGCTCGGCCGGAGTTTTCCTGGAGGCATTCGTGTCGCGGTTCGTTGACCGCGTGACCATCCACGTCGCGGCAGGCGACGGCGGGCATGGCTGCGCCTCGGTGCACCGGGAGAAGTTCAAGCCGCTGGGCGGTCCAGATGGCGGCAACGGCGGCAAGGGCGGCGACGTCCAGCTCGTCGTGGACCCCAACGTGCACACCCTGCTTGACTTCCACTACCGCCCGAACGCCCGTGCGGCCAACGGCAAGCCGGGCCAGGGCAGCATGCGCAACGGCGCGCAGGGCGGAGACCTGGTCCTTCCGGTCCCGGACGGCACAGTGGTGCTGACCGCGGACGGTGAGGTGCTGGCCGACCTGGTCGGCGCTGGCACCACGTTCGTCGCCTCCGCCGGTGGTCGCGGTGGGCTGGGCAACGCGGCGCTGGCGTCCAAGGCCCGCAAGGCGCCGGGCTTCGCGCTCCTCGGCGAGCCGGGGGAGCAGTCCGAGCTGGTGCTGGAGCTGAAGTCGGTCGCCGACGTCGGCCTCGTCGGATTCCCGTCGGCGGGCAAGTCGTCGCTGATCTCGGTGCTGTCCGCGGCGCGGCCGAAGATCGCCGACTACCCGTTCACCACGCTGGTGCCCAACCTCGGTGTGGTCACCGCGGGCGAGACGGTGTTCACCGTGGCAGACGTGCCCGGCCTGATCCCGGGTGCCAGCGAAGGCCGCGGGCTGGGCCTGGACTTCCTGCGCCACATCGAGCGCTGCGCGGTCCTGGTGCACGTGGTGGACTGCGCCACGCTCGAACCCGGTCGCGACCCGCTGTCCGATGTGGACGCGCTGGAGACCGAGCTGGCGCAGTACACCCCGGCGTTGAAGGCCGAGCAGGGCGGCCAGGACCTGGCGTCTCGCCCGCGCATGGTCGTGCTCAACAAGATGGACGTGCCGGAAGCCAAGGAGCTGGCCGAACTGGTCAAGGCGGACCTCGTCACGCGCGGCTGGCCGGTGTTCGAGGTGTCCACCGCCTCCCGCGAAGGGCTGCGCGAGCTCAGCTTCGCGATGGCCGCCGAGGTCGAGCGTTACCGCGCGGAGCTGCCGCCGCCGGAGCCGGCGCGCGTGGTGGTCCGGCCAGCGGCCGTGGACAGCAGCAACTTCACCGTCGAGCCCGACCCCGAGTTCGAGGACGCGTTCGTGGTGCGCGGCGAGAAGCCGGAGCGCTGGGTGCGGCAGACCGACTTCGGCAACAACGAGGCGATCGGCTTCCTCGCCGACCGGCTGGCGAAGCTCGGTGTGGAGGAAGCCCTGGCCAAGCGCGGTGCGAAGCCCGGCAGTCAGGTGACCATCGGCAACATGACCTTCGACTGGGAGCCGTCCACGCCGGCCGGGGTCGCGGGTGTGCTCGGCCGCCGCGGCACCGACCTGCGCATCGACCACGACGACCGGATCTCGGCCGCGGACCGCAAGGCGGCGAAGAAAGCCCGCCGCAGCTCGCTGGACGAGTTCGGCCGGTTCGTCGAGGAGGAGGAAGGCCGGTGAGCGATCAGCTCTCGACGACCAGGAAGGCAGTCGCGGCGGCGCAGCGCGTTGTGGTGAAGGTCGGGTCGTCGTCGCTGACCACCACGAAGGGCGGCCTGGACGCGGCGCGGTTGGGGGCGCTGGTCGATACCGTGGCCCGGCGCGTCGCCGCTGGTGGCCAGGTTGTGCTGGTGTCTTCCGGGGCGATCGCGGCGGGCATCGCGCCGCTAGGGTTGCGCCGCAGGCCGAAGGATCTCGCGACCCAGCAGGCCGCGGCGAGCGTCGGTCAGCAGGCCTTGGCGCACGCGTACGCGGAGTCCTTCACGCGTTACGACCTGACGGTCGGGCAGGTGCTGCTTACCGCGGACGATGTGGTGCGCCGCGGCCACTACCGCAATGCGCAGCGCACCCTGAACCGGCTGCTCGGACTCGGCGCGGTGCCGGTGGTCAACGAGAACGACACGGTCGCCACGCACGAGATCCGCTTCGGCGACAACGACCGGCTGGCGGCGTTGGTGTCCCACCTGGTGGGGGCGGACGCGCTGGTCCTGCTGTCCGATGTGGACGCTCTGTACGACGGGGACCCGCGCCGCGGCGACGCTTCGGCGATCCGCGAGGTCAACGGCGACGCGGACATGGAAGGCGTGCGGGCGGGCCGAACCGGCGCGTCCGGCTTGGGCACCGGCGGCATGGCGTCGAAGGTGGAGGCGGCGAGGGTCGCCTGCTCCTCGGGGATTCCCGTGCTGCTGACCTCGGCAGCGCTGGCCGACCGCGCGCTCGGTCCGGCCGACGTCGGCACGGCGTTCGCGGCGACCGGCAGCAGGCTGTCGGCCCGCCGCTTCTGGCTGGCGCACGCCGCCGGAGCCAACGGCCGCCTGTGGTTGGACGCCGGTGCGGTGGCGGCCGTGGTCAAGCGCCGCCGTTCCCTGCTAGCGGCGGGCGTCACGGCGGTGGAGGGTGCCTTCGACGGCGGCGACGTGGTCGAGCTGGTCAACCCGGCGGGCAAGGTGGTGGCGCGCGGAGTCGTCGCCTACGACGCGACGGAGCTCCCGGACCTGATCGGCCGCTCGACTCACGAGCTTCCGGCGGAACAACGCCGAGAGGTGGTCCACGCCGACGACCTCGTCCCGCTGCGCTGAGCAGCCCGCAACGGGTTTTCGAGGCGAAGGGCACCTTTGGGCGACCATTCAGCTGTGCACCGTTCAGCTGTGCACCGTTCAGCTGTGCACCTTGCAGCTGTGCACCTTGCAGCCAAAGTTGCCCTCCACTCACAGGCCGTCGGGGTCAGCGGAGTTCGGTTCCTTTGGTTTCGGGGAGGGTGCGGATCACGAAGAACGCGACCGCCGCGCCGATGGCGATGTACCAGAAGAACATCGTTGACAGCTCGTAGCGGGCGAGCGCCTGGATCACCAGCGGCGCCGTGCCGCCGAAGATCGCGACGGTGAGGTTGTACCAGGCGCCGATGCCCAGGCCGCGCAGTTCGGTGGGGAACAGCTCGGACATGATCGCCGGCGCGATCGAGGTCATCGCCGTGTACAAGGCGACTCCGACGCAGAACACCACCAGCAGCCCGCCCAGTCCGGGGCCGACCAATGTGGACAGCGGAACGATCAGGATCGCGGTCGCCGCCGACCAGACCAGCAGCTGCGGCTTCCGGCCGATTCGGTCCGACAGCGCGCCCATCGGGTACTGCAGCACGATGAACAACGCGGTGGCGATCGACAGCGCTAGGAACACGTCGGTGGCGTCGGCGTGGCGGTTCTTCACTGCGAACGGGGTCAGCGCGCTGAAGAACGTGTAGTAGCACAACGTGGACAGCATGCTGAAACCGACGAGTTGGCCGACCGCCTTGGGGTGGTGCTTCAGCGTCATCCACAGTGGATTCTTCAGCGCCTTGGCCTTGGCGCGGTTGTCCTCGAACTGCTCGGTCTCCTCGAGGGTGCGGCGCAGCCAGATGCCGAGCACCCCGAGCACACCGCCGATCAGGAACGGGATCCGCCAGCCGTAGTCGGTGAGCTGGTCCTCGGAAAGCAGCCCGGTCAGCGCGTAGCCGAGCAGCGAGGCGACCAGCAGCGCGGAACCGGTCGAGATGTAGAAGAAGGCCGAGTAGCGGCCTCGTTTGGCCGGTGGCGCGATCTCCGCCAGGTAGGCCGACGCGTTGGACACCTCGCCGCCCAGCGAGAGTCCCTGCCCGACCCGCGCCAGGATCAGCAGGATCGACGCAGCCCAGCCGATGGTCTGGAAGGTCGGCAGCAATCCGATGATCAGCGAGCCGCCTGCCATCAGCGAGATGGTCAGCAGCATCGCCGTCTTGCGGCCCCGGAGGTCGGCGAACCGGCCGAGCAGCCAGCCGCCAAGCGGGCGGAAGAAGAACGCCAGCGCGAACGTGGCGAGTGTGTTGATCAGCGCGAGTTCGCCGGGGAAGAACGAAGCGGCGAAGTAGACGCTGAAGGCGGTATAGATGGTCCAGTCGTACCACTCGACCGCGTTGCCGATGCTGGCGGCGACCAATGTGCGAAGGGGTAGTCGGGATTCCTCTGCCGTCGTCGCTTGCGTCATCGCATCCTTCCAGTGTCGTGGCAGGACGCCCGTGCGCGCCGGAGGTGTGCTGTTGTCCTCCGGGCCTCGTACGGGTGACGACACAGTACGGTCTGCGTTGCCCGTGCGGAAGGTCCGAATTCACCTAGTGGGAGGACCTGGACTACAGGGAGCGATGGGGGCACCGGCCAACTCGTGCGCGGTCTTGTTGCACTCGGGGCAGGTCGTCCACAGCCACGCGATGTCGGAGTTGTCCACGGTGATCTGCTTGCCGCACAACGTCTCGACCTGCGAGTTGACCGGAAAGCCGCCGCGGGGCCGGGGTTTCAGCGTGGCGTGTCGCTGTCCGTTGCCCGGTTGCCAGCGAAACGGGTGTGGCATGCATGATCACCGTCTGTTCCAACTCGACTTGAGGCGACCGCCGCGTGTAGCGTCCGGCAGCCGGTTCCGGGACGACGCCGACGGGAGCGCGGTATCGGACACTGGGGTGCGATGCTCCTGGGGTGGTCGTCGTCGCGCGTACCATTTTGGTGGTACTGAAACGGATGGCCAATTACCTGAACAGGTAGTAGTTACCATGACCCGAATTCTGTTTCGCAATGTTTCATGACCCGTACCACTGGTGGCACGCCGAAGGCCCTCGCGCTCGGGGCTGAGCTGCGCGAAGCCAGGGAAGAGGTCGGCAAGAGCCTGCGCGCACTGGCACCGGAGCCCGACACCGATCAAGTCAGGCTGATGCGGTACGAAACGGGGAAGTCTGTCCCGCCGCTGGAAGTGGTGGCCGCCTTCATGACCGCTCTGGGCGTTTCGGCTACCCAACGTGATCGACTCGTCGAGATGGCCCGCGATGCCGATGCGCCGAACCCCACCTCGGACCGCTCCGTCGTGTCGCAGGAGCTGACCGCGCTGATCGAGTTCGAGCGCACCGCCACTCGCATAACGAATGTGGCCACCGGGCTGATTCCGGGGCTGCTGCAGACTTCTGGCTACGCGCGCGCCGTGATGCGTGGCCAGCCGGTCGGCGAGGTCGAGAAGCTGGCGCTGATGCGCTCCGGGAGCGGATCGGCGGGCGCGCGGTCATGGCCGGACAACTCCGTAAGGTGACGGAACTGGCAGACCACACCCAACTCCGGCTCGCCCGCGGTCACACCGAAAACCATCGCCACCCCTGAGAAAAACGAAACCCCGAACCCCAGCGGCCAAGCCCAGCACGCATCCGCCGAAGGCAACGAATTCTGCGTGCTGTGATGGGACGGTAGCCGACGATGTGGACCGAATAAGACAGTCCAGTCGGCTGTGTCCACTGTGGTTAGTCCTTGGTGATTCGCCGCGCCCGCGCAGCAGGCTTACTCAGCGGCAGGGGCGACCGCAGTGCTGATCGGGGTCGGCATCCGGTGGGGGTTCTCAAGGGCGCGGGCGACTCGATCGCTGCGGTGCATCGCGTTGGTGCCGGGACCAGGGCGGACGACGAGGTCGTCGGGCCCGGGATCTGCCCACACGCACGGCATCGCCCGAAGTCGTCGATGTCGGTGTCGCATGCCGTGTGGCTGAAGATCCGGGAAGGGTGTGGTCCGCTCGTGTACCGCTCGCCCCATTTGGACAGGGCGAAGATCGTGGGCCACAGCGCCCGCCCACCCTCGGTGAGCAGGTACTCCGGGTGCCCGCCCGAGTCCTCCCGGGTCAGCACGCCGACCGCGATCAGGGTCTCGAGCCGGTCACGGGTCCTGAGCTGTGGCTTGGTTTCGAGGCCGGTCACGAAGTGGTGGCGAGGGTGAACGGCAGGACTGCCGGGGCGCCCGCTTGGCGGAGCAGGCGGCTGGCGACCGTGATGGTCCAGCCGGTGTCGGCGTAGTCGTCCATCAGCAGCACCGGTCCGTCCAGCGTGGACAGCTTGGCGGCGAGGTCCTCGGGCACCTTGAACTGCTGCCAAAGCGACGCCACCCGCTGGGCGCTGTTCGTGGCGCGCCGGGGCGTCGTGTTCGGGTTCGTCAGCACCTCGCCGAGCAGCGGCAACCGGCCGATCGTGGCGATCCGCTCAGCGAGGCTGCGCACCAGCCGCGGACGCGTCCGCGAACCGAGCGCGACCACGCCCACCGGCCGCCGCGCCCAGTCCCACGCGGCCAGCACCTTGATTCCGGCCTGGAACAGGTCGTCCGGCAGTTCCTGGTCGGGCGCGCCGGTGGCGAGCAGTTCCCGCAGCCGGTTGCCCCAGCCGATGTCGGTGAGCCGCCCGATCGCCCGGCCCGTGGTGGCCTGCTGGCCGGCGGGCAGCTTGCCGGAGACCGGGATGCTGAGCGCATCCATGCCACTCGGCCACATCTTGCGGGGCGAAACCTCCACGCCGGGTCGCCGCAGTCGCTCCTCCGCCTGCTGCACGGCCTGGTCGTCGACGTCGCTGGAATAGCCGGAGCCGGTGCAGTTGTCGCAGCGTCCGCAGGGCTCGGCCGCCGGATCGTCGAGTTGCCGCCGCAGGAATTCCATGCGGCAAGACGACGTCCCGAGGTAGTCGAGCATCGCCTGCTGCTCGGACCTCCGCTCCGCGGCGATGCGCTCGTAGCGCTTGGCGTCGTAGTGCCACGGCGCGCCGGTGGCCTCCCAGCCGCCCTTCACCCGGCGGACGGCCCCGTCGACGTCCAGCACCTTCAGCACCATCTCCAACCGGGTGCGCCCGAGCTCGACATACGGTTCGAGCGCGGCCGTCGACATGCGTTCCTGGTGCGCCAACGCATCGAGAACCGCGCGCACCGTCGGTTCCGGCGGGAAGGCCAGCGACGCGAAGTAGCTCCAGATGTCGCGGTCCTCCGGGCCGGGTAGCAGCAGCACCTCGGCCCGCTGCACACCACGCCCGGCGCGGCCGATCTGCTGGTAGTAGGCGATCGGCGAGGACGGCGCGCCGAGGTGAACGACGAATCCGAGGTCGGGCTTGTCAAAACCCATGCCCAGCGCGGAGGTCGCCACCAGCGACTTGACCCGGTTCGCCAGCAGGTCGGCCTCGGCCTGCTGCCGCTCGGCGGGATCGGTGCGGCCCGAATAGGACGCCACCTCGTAGCCCTGCTCGCGCAGGTAGGCCGCGATCTCGTCGGTCGCCGCCACCGTGAGCGTGTAGATGATCCCCGAGCCGGGCAGTTCCTTCAGGTGGCTCGCCAGCCAGCCCAGCCGGGCCTGCGCCGTGGGCAACCGGACCACGCCCAGTCGCAGGCTCTCCCGGTCCAGGCTGCCGCGCAGGACCAGCGTTTCCTGCGGATCGGTGAACTCGCCGCCCACCCCGAGCTGGTCGGCGACGTCCTGCACGACGCGGTCGTTCGCGGTGGCCGTGGTCGCGAGCACCGGGACGCCCTCGGGCAGCTCGGTGAGCAGCGTCCGCAGCCGCCGGTAGTCCGGGCGGAAGTCGTGGCCCCAGTCGGAGATGCAGTGCGCCTCATCGACCACGAGCAGGCCCGCGGCTTGGGTGAGCTCCGGCAGGATCGTGTCCCGGAAGTCGGGGTTGTTCAGCCGTTCCGGGCTGACCAGCAGCACGTCGACCTCGCCGGCGGCGACCTCCTCCTCGATGTCGGCCCACTCGTCTGGGTTCGCGGAGTTGATCGTCGCGGCGCGCACGCCGGCCGCCGCGGCCGCATCGACCTGGTTGCGCATCAGCGCGAGCAGCGGCGAAACGATCACGGTCGGGCCTTCGCCGAGTTCGCGCAGCAGCGCGGTGGCGATGAAGTAGACGGCGGACTTGCCCCAGCCGGTGCGCTGCACCACGAGCGCTCGACGACGCTCCAGCACCAGTGCGCGGATCGCGCTCCACTGGTCCTCGCGCAGCGCGGCGTCGGGGCCGGCCAGCGCACGGAGTCGGTCGTCGGCGAGTTCGCGCAGCGCGTTTTCGTCCACGACCCGATTCCTACCGGATGCCCGCGACGTGCCACGTCCGGGGTGACCGGGCGTGAAATCCGATGTCGGGGCGCGGGCCGAACGGACTAGTCTGGGCAGGTGACCACCACCGAGTCCACGATGACAGACCAGGTGTCCGGAGACGAGCTGCGGGAGCAGGTCCGCGACGCGGCACGGCGGGCCAAGCGGGCGGCGGCGGAGCTGGCGCAGGCCACCCGTGGCGACAAAGACGCGTTGCTGCACGCGATGGCCGACGCGCTGGTGCAGCGCGCGCCGGAGATCCTCGCCGCCAACGACCGGGATGTTGCCGCGGGCCGCGAGTCGGGGATGCCGGAAAGCCTGATCGACCGGCTGAGCCTGAGCACCGAGCGCATCGCCGCGATGGCCGACGGGTTGCGCACGGTCGTCGGTCTGCCGGACCCGGTCGGTGAGGTGGTGCGCGGCGGCGTGCTGCCCAACGGGTTGCAGTTGCAGCAGGTCCGGGTACCGCTCGGCGTGGTCGGGATCGTCTACGAGGGGCGCCCCAACGTCACGGTGGATGCGGCGGGGCTGACGCTGAAGGCCGGCAACGCTGTGCTGCTGCGGGGTTCGTCCTCGGCGGAGCACTCCAACACCGCGCTTGTGGCGATCCTCGCCGACGTGGTCCGCGAGCAGGGCCTGCCGGCCGACGCCGTGCAGCTCCTGCCGTGCCACGACCGGGCGTCCGTGCAGCACTTGATCACCGCGCGCGGGTTGGTCGACGTGGTGATCCCGCGCGGCGGCGCGGGGCTGATCTCGGCAGTCGTGGAGAACGCCACGGTGCCGGCCATCGAGACCGGCGTCGGCAACTGCCACGTGTACGTCGACGCGAGCGCTGACGTCGACACCGCGCTGCGTATCCTGCTCAACTCCAAGGCCCGGCGCCCCAGCGTGTGCAACGCGGCGGAAACGGTGTTGGTGCACAAGGACATCGCGGCGGAGTTCCTGCCCCGCGCGCTCGCCGAGCTGCACGGCGCGGGCGTGACCGTGCACGGCGATGAGCGAGTCGTCGAGGTCGGGGGCTCCAACGTGGTTCCCGCGACCGATGAGGACTGGGACACCGAGTTCTTGTCGCTGGACATCGCGGCAGCGGTAGTGGATTCGCTGCCCGACGCGGTCGAGCACATCCGATCCCACGGCTCCGGGCACACCGAAGCCATCGTGACCAGCGACGTCCGCGCAGCCCGGCAGTTCACGGTGCAGGTGGACGCGGCTGCGGTGATGGTCAACGCCTCCACCGCGTTCACCGACGGCGCCGAGTTCGGGATGGGCGCGGAGATCGGCATCTCCACCCAGAAGCTGCACGCCCGCGGCCCGATGGGGCTGCCGGAGCTGACCTCAACGAAGTGGCTGGCCTTCGGCGACGGGCACGTGCGGCCGGGTTCCGCCCCGGCGAACACCAGTTCCTGCCCGGGGAGCTGACTTGCCCCAGGCGCCGCGCCGCAAGCGTGACTCGGCCACCACAAGGTAGCGCTGTTGCAGGCCGCGTCGGCGTTGTTCCGACGGCACGGGCCGCGAACGGGTCGGGAAACGGTGGGGCCGATGCACCGGTGCACCACCTGCGGACATTCCGAGCACGCGGACGTGAACGCGGCCCGCAACATTCTCACCGCTGGACGGAAAGAAGCCGACGTGCTTCAAGCGGTGACAGCCTGTGGAGACCTCCAGCCGTTGGGCGGGTCCGCGAAGCAGGGACCAGGAACCTCAGTGATGGGGGACCGCCAACTAGTGTTGCTGGTTGGAATCCGGCGGCTTTAGTTATCAGCCGTCCGGAGGACGTCAACTCGCGCATAACTGGAAGAGGTGGCGAATGAGCTGGTCGATCGAGATCGACGCGGACACCTGCATCGGTTCCGGCATGTGCGCCGGTGTAGCGCCGGACCACTTCGAGCTGGTGGACGGCTACTCCTGCGCCAAGAAGGCGACGGTGGAGCCGGCCGACGAGGTGGTCGACGCGGCGGAGTCGTGCCCGGTGGAGGCGATCCTGGTCAAGGACACCGAAACCGGCGCGGCGATCGCCCCAGCAGAGTGATGCAGCCCACTTTCGAAGTCGCGTCATGGTTTCCCGGGTGCGCGCGTCACACCGGTGCGCGCCTGAGAAATGGCAGCGCCCGCGACCTGAGGTAGGCCCCCAGCCGCCGAGGGTTGCGCAGGGCCGTGGGGCCCGGCTCAGGGGGGAGCGTGGGCCGGGTTCCACGGTCGGCGCGGCCTGGGGCCAGTTCATAGCGGCCTGGGGCCAGTTCATAGTGGCCTGGGGCCCAGCTCATAGGGGGGAGTGTGGGCCGGGCCGGGCGCCACGGCCGCCGTGACGCGCGACGCACGCCCCGCCGATCGACGCGGGCCGTCGGCTTTCTAGGCTTGTCAGCTATGTCTCGTCGCAGGATCGGGGTCATGGGTGGCACCTTCGATCCCATTCATCACGGGCACCTGGTGGCAGCCAGCGAGGTGCAGGCCCAGTTCGGCCTGGAACAGGTCGTCTTCGTGCCCACCGGCCAGCCGTGGCAGAAGAGTCACGAGGTGGTCAGCCCCGCCGAGGACCGCTACCTGATGACGGTGATCGCCACGGCGTCCAACCCGCGGTTCCTGGTCAGCCGCGTCGATATCGACCGCAGCGGTCCGACCTACACCGCCGACACCCTCACCGACCTGCACCAGCAGTACCCGGACGCGGAGCTCTACTTCATCACCGGGGCCGACGCGCTGGAGCAGATCCTGTCCTGGCACCGGGTCGACGAGCTGTTCGACCTGGCGCACTTTATCGGCGTGACGCGGCCCGGCTACTCGCTCAACGGGGCCCACCTGCCCGCCGGGGCGGTGTCGCTGGTGGAGATCCCGGCGATGGCGATCTCCTCCACCGGCTGCCGGGACAGGGTCCGGGCGGGCCTGCCGGTCTGGTACCTGGTCCCGGACGGAATCGTGCAGTACATCACGAAGCGAGGCCTTTACCGGGAGGAATCCGGCGCGGAGTGGGGCCCGTCCGGTTCCTGACGCGCCCCGCACCTCGTCGCGGTCGGAAGCAGATCGTTAGGCCGCCGGTGACCGTGGGCGTGGTCAAGACGGCGTCGAACGCCGCCGGGATGGGCCGGTGCTCCTCTCACCCTGTCGCGCGACCTGCGTGTTCCACCGCTGGGTGAAGGACCGTGGTGGGGGCAAGGCCAGGGGCGATTCGGTCTCCGCGCGGCACCCATGCGGGAACACCACAGGCGAACCCGAGGACACCTGGGGCGGCTGCGGCTCCAGGGACGTGGAGGCGGGTTCGGCCTGGTGCGAGGCGGGCTGGCTATCCTCTACCCGGCGTGGGGCACACCGGACCCACCCGAGAGGAGTGACGTGGCAGCCACCGAGAACGCCCGCCGGCTGGCTCTGATCGCGGCGCAGGCCGCGGCGGACAAGAAGGCCACCGATGTGGTCCTGCTGGATGTCTCCGAGCAGCTGGTCATCACAGACTGCTTCCTGATCGCTTCGGCGCCCAACGAACGGCAGGTCGAGGCGATCGTCGATGCGGTCGAGGAGAAGCTGCGCGCCGCCGGGACCAAGCCGGTGCGCCGGGAGGGTGCGCGCGAGGGCCGGTGGGTCCTGCTCGACTTCGTCGACGTGGTGGTGCACGTCCAGCACTCCGAGGAGCGCGCGTTCTACCAGCTGGAACGGCTGTGGAAGGACTGCCCGCGGATCGAGTTCGAGGACCAGAACGCGCCCGCCGAGGCCGACTCGCCGGACGCCGAATCGTGAGCTTGGACCGGTTAATCCTCTGGCGGCACGGCGAGACCGACTACAACGCCGCCGGCCGTCTCCAAGGACACCTCGACAGCGCGCTCACCGAGACCGGCCAGGAGCAGGCGCGGCGCACGGCGCCGGCGATCGCCCGGTTCGCCCCGGACACCGCCATCAGCTCCGACCTGAACCGTGCGCGCACCACCGCAGCGGCGTTCGCCGAGGTCAGCGGGGCTTCGGTGCGGTTGGACAAGCGGTTGCGCGAGACGCACCTGGGGGAGTGGCAGGGGCTCAGCGGCGCGGAGGTCGAGCACGGCTGGCCAGGAGCCATGGGCACGTGGCGGGCGGATCCGACGTGGGCGCCGCCGGGCGGCGAGTCCCGCGTCGAGGTCGCCGAGCGCGCGCTGGAGGTCGTCGAGGAGCTCGAATCCCAGCACCACGCCACCGCGTTGCTGTGCGCGCACGGGGGGTTGATCACCGCGCTGACGGCGAAGCTGGTCGGTCTGCCGCTGGACCTGTGGCCGGGGCTGGGCGGCATCAGCAACTGCCACTGGGTTGTGCTGAAGCGGCGGAGCAACAGCGATCACCGCTGGCGGTTGATGGCTTATAACGCCGGGGTACCGGTCGAGGGCTGATCGCATTCCGACCGCGACATCGTAGGGTTGCGGCGTGCCAATTGCAGTCGTCACCGACTCGACGGCGTACCTGCCGGCGGGATACGCCGAGCGGTACGCGGTGCGGACCGTTCCGTTGCACGTCAGCGTTGATGGCGCCGCCGCGGTCGACGAACCCGTTTTCGGTCCTGGTGATCTCGCGCGTGCCTTCGACCGCAAGCACCGGGTCACCACCGCGGGCGCGACGCCGCAGGAATTAGCGCAGGCGTATCAGGACGCGCTGGACTGCGGCGCGGACGGCGTGGTCGGGGTCCACCTGTCCCGGCAGCTGTCAGGCACCTGGGATGCGGCGCGGCTGGCTGCGCGCGAGGTGGATCCGGAGCGGGTCCGGGTCGTGGATTCCCGATCTGCGGCCATGGGGCTGGGTTTTTCGGTGCTCGCGGCGGCCGAGGCGGCGAAGTCGGGAGCAGAGTTGGCCGAGGTGGAGCGCGCCGCGGTTTCGACGGCCGAGCGCACGACGACTTTGTTCTCCGTGCAGACCTTGGAATACCTGCGGCGTGGTGGCCGGATCGGAACCGCCGCCGCGGTCTTGGGGACGGCGTTGGCGATAAAGCCGCTGCTGCACGTTCATGACGGGCGCATCGACGCGTTGGAGAAGGTGCGCACGACCACTCGGGCCATGGCTCGGTTGTTGGACATTTCGTTGGGGGCAGCGGGTTCCGGCGCCGCCGCGATCGCGGTGCACCACCTGGCCGCGCCGGAGCGAGCCGAGCGGCTCGCCGGACGGATCCGGGCCGAACTCGGGGAGTCCGCCGACTGCGTCGTTTCGGAGGTCGGCGCGGTCATCGGTGCGCACATCGGGCCCGGAGCGGTGGGTGTCGTGGTGCTCCCGAACGGGTGGCGTTCAGGAGCTTGAAAACCTTTCGGTGGGCGGATTCCACACCTTCGAGCTGAATCTGGGGGCGATCTCCTCCACTGTGCTCTGGGCGGAGAAAAATAAAGCTGCGCAACGTGTTTCGTCTCCCCTACCGTCGATCTCATGTTTGTGACGCGGAGTTTTCATTCCAGTACAGGCGAATCCGAGGAGCTCGACCCGAGGAGCAGGCTGCAAACCCTGCGGCGACATGCGTCCTTCGACGAGCCGGCGGAGCGCGCCGGCCCGAACTACTCGGTGACGCCGCCGGATACCGGATCCGGTTCGCCTTGGCGGCGACTGGCGGAGAGATGGCTTCCCGAATCCCTGCTGAGGTCCAGAGCGGACCCCGGTCGGATCGGTGTGCTCGCGCTCGCCCTAGTGGCGTTGGTGGTCCTGGTGGGTGTGGTGGTCGGGGCATGGGCGAACCAGCCCGCCGCCGAATCCGTGCCGCCGCCCATCTTGCCGCCACCGCCACCGGTCACGACCGCGGCGCCACCGGAACTCGTCGTCAGCGTCGTCGGCCGGGTGACTCGCCCGGGGCTGGTCACCGTGTCGCCGGGCGCTCGGGTGGCCGACGCCGTCGCGGCGGCCGGTGGCCCGCTACCCGACACCGATCTAACAGGTCTCAACCTGGCCCGCCGGGTGGTCGACGGCGAACAGCTCTACGTCGCCGTGCCGCCGCCGCCGCAGGCGTCGTCCGGCCAGCCCGGAGGCGACGGCAAGGTCGACCTGAACACCGCAACGGAGGATCAACTCGATGAACTACCCGGCATCGGCGAGGTCACCGCCAAGCGGATCGTGCAGTGGCGGGCGGAACACGGCCGGTTCGACTCGGTGGAGCAGCTGCGTGAAGTCGGCGGCATCGGCGAATCCCGGTTCGCCCGGCTGCGGGAAGTGGTGCGGGTGTGATCGCAAGACTCGACCTGCGCCTGGTGCCGACCGCACTCGCGGTCTGGGCCGTGACGTTGACCGGATTGCTGGTGGGCTGGTTTCCGGCCGCGGTCTTGGCGTTGCTCTGCTCGTTGGCCGCGCCACTGGTGTGGAGGGCGGCGCCGACCAGGCCGGCTGCCAGGGGCACCCTCGCGGTCCTGCTGCTGGCGGGCGTTGCCGCGACCGGAATTGCGGTGCGCGCCTACGGCGTCGAGCACCACCCGGTGCGACTGGCAACCGAGCACGGCGAGCGGGCAACACTGCGGGTCGTGTTGACCAGCGCGCCAAGGCCGTTGCGCGGCGCGGCGTTCGGTGCCCGACGAGCGGCGGACAGGTCGTTGGTTCGCGCGGAGCTGCAGTCCGGTGAGCTCGCCGGGCGTCGAGTGCGGGCGGGCGGAGCGATGATGCTGCTGGTGCCGACTGCAGGATGGCGGGACCTCATTGCCGGGCAACAGGTGACCGCGACGGGAAAGCTCTCACCGCCGCGTGCGGGCGAGCTCACGGTCGCCGCGCTCCAGGTGTTCGGCCAACCGGCCGATGTCGGGGCGGCTCCGGGCTGGCAGCGCGTCGCGGAAGACCTGCGGGAGGGCCTGCGGCGGGTGTCGGCCGACGTGCTCAGCCCGGCCGCGGCGGGACTGCTGCCGGGGTTGGTGGTCGGCGACACCGGGAGACTGCCACCGGAGGTGGAGCAGAACTTCGAGACGGCCGGTCTGTCTCACCTGACGGCGGTTTCGGGGGCCAACCTCGCGATCGTGTGCGGCGCGGTGCTCGTGCTACTGCACCTGGTCGGCGCGGGGCCGGTCGTGTCGGCCGGCGGCGCGGGCGCGGCGCTCGTCGGTTTCGTCGTCCTGGCGGGGCAGGAACCGAGCGTGCTGCGCGCGGCGGTGATGGGTGCGATCACGCTGCTGGCGTTGGTGCTTGGCAGGCAGCGGTCGGCGTTGCCGGTGCTGTCCGCGAGCGTGATCGGTTTGCTGCTGCTCCTGCCCGACCTGGCGATGAACGCGGGATTCGCGCTGTCGGTGGCGGCCACCGCCGGACTGGTGGTGTTGGCACCGGTGTGGTCGTCGGCATTGCGGAGGAGAGGAGTGCCCATTGGATTAGCGGAAGCGATCGCCGTTCCGCTGGCGGCGCACGTCGTCACGGCTCCGCTGATCGCGGCCATTTCCGGCGAGGTCAGCCTGGTGGCGGTACCGGCGAACATGCTGGCCGGGCCTGTTGTCGCGCCGGCGACGGTGTTCGGCGTGCTGGCCACCGTGGCCGCGCCGGTTTCGACCTGGCTGGCCGGTGTGCTCGGCTGGCTGGCGGCGCCGGAGCTGGAGTGGATCATCCTGGTCGCGGACCGGGCGGCGGCGGTTCCCGGCGCGGCGTTCGACTGGCCATCCGGCACCGTCGGCGGGTTGTTGCTGGCGGCGCTCGTGGTGGTCGGGCTGGTCGCTCTGCGCGGCAAGCGGATTCGCTGGGCGGTTGCGGTCATGGTGCTGCTCGCGGCGCTGGTGCTGGTGCCGGTGCGCACGATGTTGCCGGGCTGGCCGGTGCCGGGTTGGAGCATGGTGGCCTGCGACGTCGGTCAGGGAGACGGGCTGGTGCTGGCCACCGGTGGCCCGGACGAGGCCGTGGTGGTCGACACCGGACCGGATCCGCAGCGGGCCGCGGAATGCCTGCAGCGGCTGGGCATTCGCCGGGTAGCGCTGGCGGTGCTCACCCACCTGCATGCCGACCACGTCAGCGGACTCGCCGCGCTGATGGGCAAGGTCCCGGTTGGCGCGGTCGCAATCGGCCCGCTGCGAGAACCGGCGTGGGCGATGGACGAGGTGACCAGAGATGCCCGCGCACACCGGGTTCCTGTCGTGCCGCTGCTGTCCGGGCAGCGGGTGGTCTGGCCGGGACTGGTCCTCGACGTGCTCGGCCCAGATCCGGTGCTGGCCCGTGCGCAGACGGCGGAGGACGCCAACGACGCGTCGATCGTGCTGCTCGCGACCACTCCGGCCGGGCGGGTCTTGCTCACCGGTGACGTCGAATTGCCCGGTCAAGGGCGGCTCATGTCGTCCGGTGTGGATCTGCGAGCCGACGTGCTCAAGGTGCCGCACCATGGATCCCGTTACACCACACCGCTTTTTCTGCGATCGGTGTGTCCGCGACTAGCTGTGATCAGTGTGGGAGACGGCAACACCTACGGTCACCCGAGCCCGTTCGTCGTCGACGACTTAACCCGCGCGGGCACGAAAGTGCTGCGCACCGACCAGGAAGGAGACATCGCCATCCTGCCCGGCCCGCAGGGGCCCCGCTATGTCGCCAGGGGAGGCCCTTTGCGCGCGGGCGAGTCGTAGGACGGCAGCGGCTGTGCCGGGAGCCTTCGAGGAAGTCCTTTGTAGACGAAGGCGCGGCGCCACCGTCGTGCGGCGACGCCGCGCGTCTCGAATCGGGCCGGGTTCAGAGCCCCAGCGCCTGGTTGACCGCGTCGGTGCTCGGGGCGACCGTGGCCTTCGGGCCGATCTGGTCCTGCACCGCGTCCAGGGTCTTATCTCATAGTTGCTAAGCAGCCCCCACCTGAGAATCCTCGGGTCGGCAGTGCGGGCCGGAGCTCCGGACGGCGCTTTGGTCGACTCGCTCAACCCAGACGTTACCGAGGACACCCCGGCACTACTGTTCGACCCCGAGGGTGACCTGTGGTTCCCGGCCTCGGCGTCACTCCCACTGGGGAGGGTGCGCGAGGCCATCGCCGAATACTGCCGTACCGGGGCGCGGCCGATGTGCGTGCAGTGGCAGCCCGGCGAGTGGTACTGACCCGAAAACGCCGAACGCGCCCCGTACGCCATCCTCGGGTAGGGGCTTTTCGTGTTTCTGGGGTCAGCCGGCGAAGTCGAACTCGCCCTTCTTCGCGCCGTCGAGGAAGGCCGCGAACTTGACCCGCGTAGTCGACAGGATCACGGCCTTGTTGTCGCTCTCCACCAGGTGAACGTTGTCACCGTCGGCAGCGACGTGCAGGCACTGGTTACCTTCGAGGTGGCTCTTGCTGGCCTTGACGAACTCCAGCGCAGCGCCGTCGATGATCATCTTCATTCCGTGCTCCGTTTCCGGACCACGAGCCGCAGACAACACGCTAGCTGAGCACGCCTCGGAGATCGATAGGCTAATCGGGTCGTCGCAGCTGGATAGTGCTGCTCAAGATCGGGTTCGAATCCCCCGCGATCTTGTCGAAGATCTTGCCGTACTTCGTCTGCTCCCACTTAACATCACCGACGATGCTCATCTTGTCGCGATGCACGACGTGAAACTTCCTGTCGTCGATCATGCGCGCCATGTAGTCGTAGGCCCATCCTGGTGCGTTGGTTTGGTCCCAAAACGCACCGCAGGCGAAGCAGTCGAGCCGGAAGACGGCTTGCTCGATCGCAGCTGGGAAGTGTGCGGCTTGCAGGTTGACGTGCTCGTACGGATGCAAACACAGATGCGGAGGTGCCCAAATCTGGCTCGGGTACTCCGGATCGCGGCCGGCAGGTATGCCAAGCTTGTCAAAATCCATGACTTGTCCTCCGCGTTGTCAGTGATCACGGGCCGCGCCCAGCAGCGTAGCGCGCTGTAGTGATCGTGTGACAGAGGGCACACGCTGATTAGTCTGCGTCCCAGGCGTACCGAAGCTCGTAGCTTTCCGCAGGCATCACCATGTCGTTGACCTCGACGAGACGTCCGTTGCTGTGCGTGTGCCGCTGAACCGTCAGAACCGGCCCGCGACCAAGGCCGAGAGCCTGCTTCTCGTTCGCATCTGGCATCTTCGCGCCGACGATCTCTTCGTGCCTGAACCGCCCGAACCCGAGTTCTTCCAGCCGGGCCAACACGCCACCAGTACCGGTATCGGCTTCTTCGATCGCGGTTCCGCGGGTGATCTCGCGCGGATACCGGGAGACAGAGAGCATCACAGGTTGACCATCCGAGATCATGACCCGGTCTCGGACACACAATTCCGCAGTCTCATCGATGTCGAAGAGCTCAGCGAAATCCTGCGCGGGCTCGAACCAGATCTTCACGTTCGACGACGGCGTAAAGCCCTGAACCTGCGCCTCTGCCAGGAACGCGCCTTCGTTGCGCTCCCGCCTCGCTCGAGACAACCGCTCTCGCGAGTCGAGCCTCTTGACCACCCGAGGGGAAGCCACGAACACCCCAACCCCGTGCCGCATTCGCACCAGCCCGGCGTCCCGGAGCTCCGCGAGTGCTTGGCGGACCGTCGTGCGCGAGGCGTCGAACCGCTGGATTAGCTCGGGTTCCGCGGGCAGCTTGTCTCCGACCGCCCAGGCACCCGAAGCGATCTCGCCTCGAAGAATCTCGGCGATCTCCTTGTAGCGGGCTGCCGCATTCATCCGGGACCTCTCACACGTCTGGGTCGTCTTGCCTGGCTCTCCATGAAATCACTTGTTGGCCTCTTGTCGAAACTCGATCGACATGCTTATCGTATCACTCGTCTCAGACGAGTAGGACGACTGACGAGTGGAGCTTCCTATGGCTGGCCCTGCCTTGGTTCGCAACACGCCTACGCCCCCATCCGAAGATCCCGAAATTGCCTACTGGATTTGCCCGCCGCGAGAAGCATTTCGGCACGCGACGACGCAGCGCCCGGGAGCTCTCCAGCACGGCAGCACGATCACGGCGCTGGGTGGATGCGACCTGAAGATCCCGTGGCCAACGCCGTACGGGGCGACGCCGCGGTGCGCGCACGTCATAGATGAGTGCCCGAAGTGCGCAAAGGCTGTCCTGGATCAGGGCCTCGTGTCCCGCACTTGGGACTTCTAAGACCGCCCGGCCGGTGGTACCGAGACCGCAACGGAGCGGATCACGGGCCGCGCCCACCGGACCGGGCAGCCGTCCCCGCGTCTCGCGTCTACTCGGGCGCGGGGACGGTCCAATCTTCGCCCGAGCTTTCGTCGCTGACCAAGTTCGCCATCGGGAATGAGGCAACTCGATGATCATTTGGGGATGTGCGATTGGTCTCGCTGCTGTGGCGAGCATCGCGCTCTGGGCGACGTTCTACTACGCCCCGGCGAGCCACGCCGGTGGTGGGGAGGGCGCGTTGACGGTCGCCTACCTGCTCGCACGGGTGGAGGCCGAGGCGCGCGGTACCGGCCGGCATCGGCTCCGCGAAGTCACGATCCGCGGGGACCTGGCCGAGGACCTAGCAGTGGTCGAGACCCGGCTGCTGCCGCTCGTCAAGTCAGGTTTGCCGGTCGATGACCGGGAAGCGATGGCGCGACACCCCGGAATGCTGCGGCGACTTCTGTTCGCGTTGCAGACCCTGTAGCCCGGTGGGAACACCGCAGCTGATCAGGTAGACGTAGTGCGCAGACCCCCGGATTTATCTGTGGGGTTAGCACGTCAAGTCCGATCCTGACGTGCCCAGCGGTAACCCTGCCAACGTTAGATAGTTCGGTGCTGTATAGTTCTGGGTATGGTCGTCACGCTGCGATCGAACGCGAACATCACCTTTCAGTGCGCGTTCCGCGTCGTGTGGTGCCCGAAATACCGGCGCCGGGTCATCGGTGGCCGGATGGAGGAACGCTTGAAGCAGCTCATCCGGGAAGTCGTCGAGGAGAAGGGGGCGTGGCTGGTGGAGCTGGAAACGATGCCGGACCACGTTCACCTTGTCGTCGAAGTCGACCCGCAGTACGGGGTGCACAAGCTGGTCAAGGCGATTAAGGGACGTTCGTCGCGGGTGTTGCGGGAAGAGTTCCCGTGGTTGCGGTCGAAGCTTCCGACGCTGTGGACCAACAGCTACTTCGTCGCGACGGTCGGCGGCGCACCGCTGTCGGTCATCAAGCGCTACGTCGAACAGCAGAAGGCCCGGTGAGCCGATGCTGACGGGACGTCGCTACCGCTTGAAGCTCAGCACCGCGCAGGCCGCCCAGTGCGAGGAGTTCGGCAATATCTGCCGGGCAGTGTGGAACACCGCCCTGGAACAACGCCGCGAGTACCGGCGGCGGGGGGCGTGGATGAACTACAACGAGCAAGCCGGACAGCTCGCCGACGCGAAAACCGAGCACGACTGGTTGCAGACCGTGCCGTCGCACATCCTCCAGCAGGCGTTGAAGGACCTGGACCGGGCGTGCCGCGACCACGGCACGTTCCGGGTTAAGTGGCGCGGCAAGCAGCGTTGGAACCCGTCGTTGCGGTTCCCGATGGGCAAGCTCATCGAGGTCGAGCGGCTGAACAAGCGGTGGGGACGGGCGAAGCTCCCGAAGCTGGGGTGGGTGCAGTTCCGCATGACCCGCCAGCTCGGCGGTGCCGTGCGGTCCGCGACAGTGTCCCGCGACGGCCGGGACTGGTTCGTGTCGTTCCTCGTCGACGACGGCGCCATCACCCCAGAACGGCACGCCGCACCCCACAGCGGCGTCGGTGTCGATCGTGGAGTCGCGGCAGCGGTAGCTACCAGTGACGGCAAGCTCATTGACCGCGATTTCGTCTCGCCTGGCGCGGATGAGCGTTACCGCGGGTTGCGGCAGAAGCTTTCCCGGCAGAAGCGGGGCAGCGCAAACCGTAAGAAGACGCTCGGCAAGATGCGCCGGTTGAAGCGGCGCGAACGCGACCGGCGAGCGGACTTCTGCTCGCAGGTCGCGGCCGAGCTCACCGACCGCAACGCGCTGGTCGTGCTGGAAGACCTCCGTACCCGGAACATGACCCGGTCGGCGAGCGGAACCGCCGGAGAACCCGGCCGGAACGTCGCCCAAAAGTCCGGCCTGAACCGCGCCATCCTCGACAAAGGCTGGCACAAGTTTGAACTGGCCCTGCGTAACGCTGCCCGCTATACCGGCAGCGAGATCGTGAAGGTGCCTGCTGCGTACACGTCGCAGACGTGCGCGGTGTGTCGTGCTGTGGACCCGGAAAGCCGTGAGAGCCAAGCGGTTTTTCGGTGTACCCAGTGCGGCCACACGGCGCACGCTGACGTGAACGCGGCGAAGAACATTCTCGCCGCCGGACGGGCGGTGACAGCCTGTGGAGACCTCGCCGTTAGGCGGTCCGTGAAGCAGGAACCGCAACCGGCGTTAGCGCTGGTTGGAATCCCCCGGCTTTAGCCGTGGGAAGGACGTCAACATACGGCCGGTGCTCCCACCGCAACCAACGTACCTGCGCCTTCGCTCACAGGCCGGCCAGGTACTCGGGTGGTCAGGCGACGCAGGCCCCCCGACGTCGGCTGACCATCCACCCCGGATCCCCGGCGCGGAACGGCCCAGCTTGACGGCCGTAAGGGGTCGACGCGCGGCATCGCGCCGCAACCGGCCCCACCGCGCCGGGGCCTTTCACTCTGTCGGCAGGCGCGAGCCGAGGATCATTTGCGGAGACTGCTTGCCGGAGGTGATCACATGGCGGCGTGCAAAATGCGCGGTGGGGCAGCCGACCGCGACGGAGATTTGTGCGACGGTTGCCAGTCGGCGGTGGACCCAGGTGACTATTAGATACCGGCCTGGCGGCGCAGATGCGCGTTCAGGGTTGCTCCCGAGTCCCAGGCGCGACGGAGCAGCCAGTTGCGCCACGCCTCGCCATGCCCCGCGGTGTCCAGCTTGATCGAGGCGTCTGGCCAGAATCCGTGTGGATAGTGCAGGTACGCGGCCCACTCTTGTTTGAGGTTGTCGCGGCGTCGGATCGTGTCCTTGACGTCCTCGTCGGACAGGTCGAGCAGATGCTCGGGAGGGTCCTCGGGCAGGGTGTCCCACGTGCCGAATTCGAGCGGGGACGGTAGTGGCCGCATCATTATATCCTTGCCGTTGATCTGGCCTGAATCACAGTACGACGCTGGCGGCGCCGGAGCTGGAGTGGATCATCCTGGTCGCGGACCGGGCGGCGGAGGTTCCCGGCGCGGCGTTCGACTGTCCATCCGGCACCGACGTGCTCAAGGTGCCGCACCATGGATCCCGTTACACCACACCGCTTTTCCTGCGATCGGTGTGTCCGCGACTAGCTGTGATCAGTGTGGGAGACGGCAACACCTACGGTCACCCGAGCCCGTTCGTCGTCGACGACTTAACCCGCGCGGGCACGAAAGTGCTGCGCACCGACCAGGAAGGAGACATCGCCATCCTGCCCGGCCCGCAGGGGCCCCGCTATGTCGCCAGGGGAGGCCCTTTGCGCGCGGGCGAGTCGTAGGACGGCAGCGGCTGTGCCGGGAGCCTTCGAGGAAGTCCTTTGTAGACGAAGGCGCGGCGCCACCGTCGTGCGGTGACGCCGCGCGTCTCGAGTCGGGTCGGGTTCAGAGCCCCAGTGCCTGGTTGACCGCGTCGGTGCTCGGGGCGACGGTGGCCTTCGGGCCGATCTGGTCCTGCACCGCGTCCAGGGTCTTCAGCCCGTCACCGGTGATCAGCAGCACGGTCTCGGCGTCCGGGTCGATCTTGCCCGCCTCGATGAGCTTCTTCGCCGTGGCCACGGTGACCCCGCCGGCCGTCTCGGCGAAGATGCCTTCGGTGCGTGCCAGCAACCGGATGCCCTCGCGGACCTCGTCGTCGCTGACGTCCTCGATGGCGCCGCCGGTCTTGCGCACGATGTCCAGCACGTACGGGCCGTCGGCGGGGGCGCCGATGGCCAGCGAACGGACGATGGTGTCCGGTCGTACTGGCTGGACCACGTCGTGGTCGTTCTTGTACGCCGTCGACACCGGGGAGCAGCCGGTTGCCTGCGCACCGAAGATCCGCACCGGGCTCGGCTCCACCAGGCCGACCTGGCCGAGCTCGTTGAACCCCTTGTAGACCTTGGTCAGCTGCGAGCCGGAGGCGATCGGCACAACGATCTGCTCGGGGATGCGCCAGCCGAGCTGCTCGGCGACCTCGAAGGCCAGCGTCTTCGACCCCTCGGAGTAGTAGGGGCGCACGTTGACGTTGACGAACGCCCAGTCCTCGTGCTCCGCAGCGAGCTCGGTGGCCAGCCGGTTGACGTCGTCGTAGTTGCCGTCGACGGCCAGCAGCGACCCGTCGTAGACCGCGCTCATCAGGATCTTGGCGCGCTCCAGGGTCTTGGGCACCAGCACCACCGAGTCCCAGCCGGCGCGGGCCGCGGCGGCGGCCACCGCGTTGGCGAGGTTGCCAGTGGAGGGGCAGGCCAACACCTTGAAGCCGAACTCGCGGGCGGCGGCCAGCGCCACCGCGACGACGCGGTCCTTGAAGGAGTGGGTGGGGTTGCCGGTGTCGTCCTTGATCCAGATCCGCTTGACGCCCAACGCCTTCGCGAGCTTGTCGGCCCGGACCAGCCGGGTACAGCCCGGCTCGGTGTTCGGGTGCTCTTCGACGTTGGTGGGAACCGGGAGGAGCTGCTTGTAGCGCCAGATGGAGCGCGGGCCGGATTCGATGTCCTCGCGGCGGATCTTGCCGAAGTCGTAGGCGACCTCTAGCGGGGAGAAGTCCTCCAGCGAGACGAACTCCGGGGCCAACGGCTGCCGGTGGCCCTCTTCCTTGGATACCAGTTCGACGGCATTGCCCAGGTCGAAGGTCTTCTTCGGGGTCGTCTGGGCATGGGCAGCAGCAGTCATCGCGAGGTCCTCTCCTCATCTGTCCCGCGGACGGGTCGGAATTGGCACCGCTTTCGTCAGAGACCTCGCGGGTGAAAGCGCGATTCGCTGACGAACGGTTGCCGGGGCTTCATCGGGCCGTTCCCTCTGCCCCTCTGGATGAGCTATTCGGTTGTGCCAGCAACGCTAGTGGACCGCGCCGGGGTCTGGCCAGCACGATCCAGATGGCGGGAACGTCACGGGTGCGTGCGACGATGCGTGCATGAGCGCACCGGCCGTGGTCCCCGATCCGCTGCAGTTGGTTCTCGGCGACGAAGAACTGCTGGTGGAACGCGCGCTTTGGGCTGCTGTCGGGGCCGCCCGCGCGGCCGATCCGGCAGCCGAACTGCGCCGCGTGAAGGTGAGCGAACTCACTCCTCCGGAGCTGACCGAACTGCTCAGCCCATCGCTGTTCGCGGAGGGCCGGGTGCTGGCGGTGGAGTCCGCCCAGGACGCGGGCAAGGAGATCGCCGAGGCGCTGCTGATGCACGCCAAGCAGCCGGCGGACGGGGTCATGCTCGTCGTCGTGCACAGCGGCGGCGGCCGCTCCAAGCACTCTAAGGAACTACCCAATGCGCTGCGCAAACTAGGCGCGCGGGTCACCGAGTGCAACAAGATCACCAAGCCCGCCGAGCGGGAGGCGTTCGTCCGCGACGAGGTGCGCCGGGCCGGCGGCAAGACCGATGCCGCCGGGGTGGCTTCGCTGATCGAAACGGTCGGTTCCGACCTGCGGGAGCTGTCGGCCGCGGCGACGCAGCTGGTCGCCGACACCGGCGGCAAGGTCGACGAGACGGCCGTGCGCCGCTACCACCGCGGGCGAGCCGAGGTGACCGGGTTCGCGGTAGCGGAGAAGGCGGTGACGGGTGACCGGGCGGCCGCCCTGGAGGCCTTGCGGTGGGCTGTGCAGCTCGGCGTCCCGCATGTGCTGATCGCCGACGCACTCGCGGACTCGGTCCGCACCATCGGCCGCGTCGCCGCCGCAGGCGGTCGCAACGATCCGTTTCGGCTGGCAGGGGAGCTGGGCATGCCCGCGTGGAAGGTGAAGAAGGCGCTGGCGCAGTCCCGGGGCTGGAACGCTTCGAGCCTCGCGCAGGCGCTCCAGGCGGTCGCGGAGGTCAACGCCGGGGTCAAGGGCATGGCCGCCGACGCCACCTACGCCTTGGAACGGACCGTCCTGCGCCTCGTGGAGCTCCGCAACCAGCGTTCGTGATCGCACCAGTTTCCACCGAAGATCGCGAAAGGCCCCTTCTCCGCGCGAAAGGCCCCTTACCCGGGTTTTGCCAGCGGGGAAGGGGCCTTTCGAAGTTCAGGCCTCAGCTCAGAGCTGGTTGGCGCGCTGCGCCAGCGCGGACTTCTTGTTCGCGGCCTGGTTCTTGTGGATGACGCCCTTGCTGGCGGCCTTGTCCAGCGCGCGGCTGGCGGCCTGCTGCAGCTCGATGGCCTTGTCCTTCTCGCCGGCGTCAGCGGCCTCGCGGAACTTGCGGATGGCGGTCTTGACCGCGGACTTCACGGCCTTGTTGCGCTGCCGGTTCTGCTCGTTGGTCTTGATCCGCTTCATCTGGGACTTGATGTTGGCCACTGTGGCGCCTCTTCCTCGTCTGTCGAACCGGTCGTGCCGCGCTTTTGTCGGCGCTGCGCTCAGGCAGGTTTCCTCCACGGCGGAATGCCGCACGGCACGGTCGTCCATCTTAACAGCGCCCACCTGCGCAGATTTCGGGCGGGCGGTGCCGGGCGAGGGCTATCACATCGGCTCGGATCCGGCGTTTCCGAACCATAGGGTCAAGCCTCGTGCTCGATGCGTTGAACTGGCCCGGATTCGCCGATCTGTCCCTCGCCGGACTGCTGTTCCTCTGCGGCGCCGCGTTCCTGGCCGGGGCGGTCGACGCGATCGTCGGCGGCGGTGGCCTGATCCAGCTGCCCGCGATGCTGCTGCTCCTGCCCGGCGGCGAGGTGATCAGGTAGACGTAGTGCGCAGACCCCCGGATTTATCCGTGGGGTTAGCACGTCAAGTCCGATCCTGACGTGCCCAGCGGTAACCCTGCCAACGTTAGATAGTTCGGCGCTGTATAGTTCTGGGTATGGTCGTCACGCTGCGATCGAACGCGAACATCACCTTTCAGTGCGCGTTCCGCGTCGTGTGGTGCCCGAAATACCGGCGCCGGGTCATCGGTGGCCGGATGGAGGAACGCTTGAAGCAGCTCATCCGGGAAGTCGTCGAGGAGAAGGGGGCGTGGCTGGTGGAGCTGGAAACGATGCCGGACCACGTTCACCTTGTCGTCGAAGTCGACCCGCAGTACGGGGTGCACAAGCTGGTCAAGGCGATTAAGGGACGTTCGTCGCGGGTGTTGCGGGAAGAGTTCCCGTGGTTGCGGTCGAAGCTTCCGACGCTGTGGACCAACAGCTACTTCGTCGCGACGGTCGGCGGCGCACCGCTGTCGGTCATCAAGCGCTACGTCGAACAGCAGAAGGCCCGGTGAGCCGATGCTGACGGGACGTCGCTACCGCTTGAAGCTCAGCACCGCGCAGGCCGCCCAGTGCGAGGAGTTCGGCAATATCTGCCGGGCAGTGTGGAACACCGCCCTGGAACAACGCCGCGAGTACCGGCGGCGGGGGGCGTGGATGAACTACAACGAGCAAGCCGGACAGCTCGCCGACGCGAAAACCGAGCACGACTGGTTGCAGACCGTGCCGTCGCACATCCTCCAGCAGGCGTTGAAGGACCTGGACCGGGCGTGCCGCGACCACGGCACGTTCCGGGTTAAGTGGCGCGGCAAGCAGCGTTGGAACCCGTCGTTGCGGTTCCCGATGGGCAAGCTCATCGAGGTCGAGCGGCTGAACAAGCGGTGGGGACGGGCGAAGCTCCCGAAGCTGGGGTGGGTGCAGTTCCGCATGACCCGCCAGCTCGGCGGTGCCGTGCGGTCCGCGACAGTGTCCCGCGACGGCCGGGACTGGTTCGTGTCGTTCCTCGTCGACGACGGCGCCATCACCCCAGAACGGCACGCCGCACCCCACAGCGGCGTCGGTGTCGATCGTGGAGTCGCGGCAGCGGTAGCTACCAGTGACGGCAAGCTCATTGACCGCGATTTCGTCTCGCCTGGCGCGGATGAGCGTTACCGCGGGTTGCGGCAGAAGCTTTCCCGGCAGAAGCGGGGCAGCGCAAACCGTAAGAAGACGCTCGGCAAGATGCGCCGGTTGAAGCGGCGCGAACGCGACCGGCGAGCGGACTTCTGCTCGCAGGTCGCGGCCGAGCTCACCGACCGCAACGCGCTGGTCGTGCTGGAAGACCTCCGTACCCGGAACATGACCCGGTCGGCGAGCGGAACCGCCGGAGAACCCGGCCGGAACGTCGCCCAAAAGTCCGGCCTGAACCGCGCCATCCTCGACAAAGGCTGGCACAAGTTTGAACTGGCCCTGCGTAACGCTGCCCGCTATACCGGCAGCGAGATCGTGAAGGTGCCTGCTGCGTACACGTCGCAGACGTGCGCGGTGTGTCGTGCTGTGGACCCGGAAAGCCGTGAGAGCCAAGCGGTTTTTCGGTGTACCCAGTGCGGCCACACGGCGCACGCTGACGTGAACGCGGCGAAGAACATTCTCGCCGCCGGACGGGCGGTGACAGCCTGTGGAGACCTCGCCGTTAGGCGGTCCGTGAAGCAGGAACCGCAACCGGCGTTAGCGCTGGTTGGAATCCCCCGGCTTTAGCCGTGGGAAGGACGTCAACTATTCGCTGGCGACCACCAAGGTCGCGTCGATCGCCGGTACGGCCGCTGCGGCCCGGACCTACGCGAAGCGGACGCCGATCGACTGGCGGGCGGCGCTGTCGATGGCGCTCGTCGCCCTGTTCGGGGCCCTCGGCGGCGCGGCGCTCGCCGATGCCCTGCCGTCGCACGTGCTCAACGTGGTCGTGCTGGTCGCATTGGCGCTCGTCGGCGTCTACACCTGGCGCAAGCCCGAGCTCGGCTCGGCAGACGTCCCGCGGTTCGAGCGACGCATCCAGTTGCTGGTGATGCTCGTCGGTGGCGCCGTGATCGGCTTCTGGGACGGCATCGCCGGCCCGGGCACCGGTTCGTTCCTGGTGTTCCTGCTTGTCGGCCTGGTCGGCTTCGCGTTCATCACGGCGTCGGCGACAGCGAAGGTCGTCAACGTGGCCACGAACATCGGCGCGCTGGCGTTCTTCATCCCGGCGGGCAAGGTCCTGTGGGGATTGGCGCTGGTGATGGCCGCGAGCAACATGGCGGGCAGCGTCCTCGGCGCGATGATCGCCGCGAAACGCGGCTCCGGCTTCGTGCGCCAGGTCTTCCTGACCGTGGTGGTGGGCCTCGTCATCAGCCTCGGTTGGAAGCTCGCGGCCGGCGCGTAGCGCGGGGCGCGGAAACGGCTTTGCGGCACCGCGGATCGCAGGGCATAACACCTGGTCCTGGTTGTGCCTAGGGTTCCGCTCCCGCTCCACCGAAAGCCGACAACCAGGGGCGTGGAGGATCGGTCCGAGCGGCGCCGGCGGTCGCGAAATGAGCGCGGTCACACATCTGACGGGCCTGGAGGTTTCGGCTTGCTGACCGGGTCGCTGTTCGCGAGCTACACGTTGTGGGACGCGCACGCGGCGATGCTCGCCCCGTACGCCCCGTACGCCCCGTACGCCCCGTACGCCCCGTACGCCGCGACGCCCCATACGCCGCGACGCCCCATACGCCGCGACGCGGCGACGCGGCGATCGCAGATCGCGAGGGCGTGGCACGCGCACCGACGGGAGATCCTGGCGGTCGCCCTGCTGTCCCCGCTGGCCTACATCCTGGTCCTGTTCGCCATGCGACTCGCCCCGGTGAGCCCGGTCGCTGCGGCTCGGGAGCTGAGCATCGTCCTGGCGGGCCTAAATGATTGATTCCGTGAAGTTGGTGTTAGTGGTCGAACGCGATGAGTGAGCGTTTGCTGGTCGCGCCGGTTTCCCAGTTGTGCCAGATGCCTGCGGCCATGGCCAGCAAGCGCTGGGCGACGCGGGTGAACACGCCTGCCGGGGTGCGTCCGCCGTGCTGTTCGAGGCCGAGTTGGCTTTTGAGGGTCTGGTTGACCGACTCGATCCACTGGCGCACACCGCCGAGGTTGCCGCATGCGTAGGTTTCGTCCTTGCGGTCCGGGCGCAGTAGCCGCAGTTGCTTCGACTCGGTGAGTTTCTTGAACTCCTTGCCGGAGAAACCCTTGTCGGCCAACAGAATCTGGCCGTTGCGGATCAGGTAGTGGTTGTTGTCGAGTAACGCGGCCAGCACCTCGCGTTCGCCGATCTTGGGGTCGGCCAGGCACCACATGACCGGCATCCCGTCCCCGGTACACACGAGGTAGAGCTTCAGGCCCCAGTACCACCTGGAGTGTGACGCGCAGTAACCATAGTTGGCGTGGCCGGCCAGGTCCGAGCGTTTCACCGTCTCCCGGGACATGCCGCATGGCACCGGGGTGGCGTCGGTGATCCACAGGTCGTCGAACCAGGACGGGCAGCACGCGGCCAGGGTGATGATTGCCTTGCACAGCAAGGGCTGCGCGTTCCTCAAACGCTTGTTGTATCCGGGCTGGCGAGGCACGTGCGGGAACATCGCCAGCAGCTCGGGGTTGCTATGCACGTGCCGCATCCAGCGACGCTCACCGTTGTAACGCAGCAGAACCTGAGCCACCGCCAGCGTCAGCAACTCACTGTCGGTGAACAGCGGGCGCCGTCCCCGTCCGGTCCGAGCCGGGACGACATGGTCATCGATCAGCACGTAGAGTGCGGTCAGGAGGGTGTTCAGTTCTTTCGTCACAGTTTGATCTTGAACACCCTCCTCCCAGGCCGTCACACCGGCCCCCTTCACATGATCTTCACGGAATCAATCATCTAATGGCCTGGCGCCTCCTGGCAGAACCGCAACCGGCCCGCCGCATGATGGGCGCGGTCGTCGTCCTCGCCGGAGTGGCCCGTCCTCCTCGGCATCGCCTGAGTCAGAGCCACTCGGCGAGGACAGCGCGCGCGCCGCGTTCCGCGAGTTGCCGGTACGTCGTCGTCACCGAGTCGCGGAAAACCGGGTGCCAAGCGAGTTCCGGCGCGAAGATCCGCTCGACGCCGAGCAGACGGCTCGCCTCGTCGGCTGGGGTTCCGCCGAGCGCGTCGCGCAGCACGCCCGCCAGCGGGTCGTCGAGCGTTTCGGTGGTCGCGACGTGCCGCATCCAGGCCGCGACCCCGAGCGCCACCCAACTCGGGTCGCCGCCGGAGGCGAGCTGTTCCGATGCCGTGTCCAGCAGGCGGGGCCCGAGTTTTCTGTGAGCCGTCCTGGGCGACCTGGGCGGTGGTGTGCCGCAGAGCGGGGTTCGCGAACCGCGCCAGCACGGACTCGCCGTAATCGCGCACGTCGACGCCGGAGGGTGCAGCGAGCACCGGCGCGACCTCCGAGCCGATCAGCCCGCGGCAGGCGCCAGCGAGCAGCGGTTCGGCCACGGCTTCCGCGATCGTCGCGTGCCTGCACGCCAAACTCAGGTAGGCCAGCATGGAATGGCTCGCGTTGAGCACCCGCAGCTTGAGTGCTTCCCACGGCTCCACGTCGGCGACCAGCACCGCTCCGGCGAGCTCCCACGGTGGGCGGGCGGCGGCGAAGTCGTCCTCGATCACCCACTGCCGGAACGGCTCGGCGACCACCGCCGCCTCGTCCCGCAACCCGGTCCGCGTCCGCACCTCCGTGAGGTCGTCGGCGGTGGTGGCGGGCACGATCCGGTCGACCATCGTGGCGGGGAACCGCATGTGCTCGGACACCCACGCCGCCAGCTCGGCGAGCCCTGCTGCGTCGATGAACTGCTGCACCAGCCGCCGCAGGGTCCGGCCGTTGGCGGGCAGGTTGTCGCAACTGACCACGGTGACCGGTCCGGCACCGGTTCCGGCGCGGCGCTGCAGCCCGCGCACCAGCTGACCCACGACCGTCCTAGGTGGACGATCCGTGAGGTCGGCCAGCACCTCGTGGTCGGCCAGGTCGAGGTCACCGGTCGCCGGATCGTGCCGGTACCCCTTCTCCGTCACGGTGAGCGTGATGACGCGGATGTCCTCGCGCGCCAGCAGTTCGACCACCGCCGCCGGATCGACGCCCTCGCCGCGGGCGACCTGGAGGCCAGCGTGACGGCCTTGCGCGCGCACCTGCGAGCGGTCTTCGGAGACGTGGAGCGGATCCGGGCGACGGCACCCGACCTGTTCGTCGACAGCGCCGACGAACGCCCGGTCCGACGGAGCGTCACCTTCCTCCAGTAGCGCCGACCGTTCGGCGGTCGGTGGTCCCCGCGGGTAGAAACGGGGCATGGAGGTCTTGAACAGCCGGTTGATCCTTCGTCCCCAGGACTGGGACCGCTCGTTGCGGTTCTACCGGGACGTGCTCGGACTGGCCATCGCACGCGAATTCCCCGGCGGCACGGTCTTCTTCCTGGGGCAGGGATTCCTGGAGATCTCGGGCCGGGGTGGCCCGGGACCGAGCCCGGACCAGGTGCTCTGGCTCCAGGTACGCGAAGTCCGAGCCGAGTTCGAGCGGCTGCGGGACCACGGCGTGACGGTCCTCGCCGAGCCCGAGCGCCAGCCCTGGGGGCTGGATGAGGCATGGGTGGCCGACCCGGACGGCATGCGAATCGTCCTGGTCGAGATCCCGGCCGACCACCCGATCCGCACCGACGTGCGCCCACCCCAGGCATGACGCCACCCCGCGCTCGAGGGTGAGCGAGAGCCGGATATCACCCACGAGCCAGGAGTCGCCGCGACCTGAGCCCAGCGACGAATTCGCCGAAGGCAGCAGCCGAGACGACGAGTACCGGTCCGGTTGGGCCCTTGGAGTCTCGAATCGCCGCGCTCTTCGGGCCTAGCGCCACTTCGAGGCAGTTGGTGTTACCGCGACGACTGCTCTTGCGCCAATCCGGGGCGCTTGGCGACTTGGGGCGCGCCGAGCCCGGTGGCAGCGCGAGACCTGCGCAGCTCGGCGCCGAGTTGTCGAGCACGGTGGGCGTGGACCTCTGCATGGCTGAATGCCGGCGCGATCCTTCGACGTCGGAAGCGAACATTCCGATGTGGCGGGTGGTTTCACTCCAACGTTGCCGGACTTGCCGTGCCGGCAACCGAAACGGTCCCGGGCGGCTCTGATGAGGTCGACGTCCGGACTACGGCCGGATGGCTCGGGTTTGGGCTTGGGTGGTGCCTCGGGCCGGTGGTTGCCAGGCCCAGGTCTGCGCGTCGGCGAAGCCGGCGGCTTGGACGTCGGCGTGGAGCCCGGCGCGGCCGCCGGGCAGCCAGCGCTCGTGGGTCGACAGCAGCAGAACGCCGCCGGGGCTTAGCACGCGGTGCAGTTCGGCCAGCGCGGTGGCGCGGTCCGGCCACAGCTGGACGTTGTTCACGCTGAGCACCACGTCGAACGCCGCGTCCGGTTGGCCGGTCTCCTCAGCGGTGCCGTCCTGGACGGTCACATTGCTCATGGCCGCGCATCGCCGGGAGGCGGCCTGCCGCATCCGCGGCGACGGTTCGATCGCGACGACGCGCGCCGCCTGCTCGCCGGCCGCCAGCAATCCCACGCCGGGACCGGGCCCGATCACCAGCACCGCTTCGCCGCCGGACAGCCGGGCCAGGCGCACCACCTGCTGCTCCACCGCCGCGTTGCCGCGCGCCATCAGCGCACCGCCCACGGTGCCCAGCAGTCCGCTCGGGTGACCGAAAGCACGATCCAGGGCGAAGGCGACGAAACCGCTCATACGACCAGCTCAGCAGCCCGAAGCCGGTGGTCGCATCCGGGATGTCCCGGAGTTGGACGCCGGGTACCGGGCGTGTCATGGGACGATGGGGTGAACCCCCGCACCAGTCGACATCCGCGAGGAACACTGAGTGAGCAGTTTCGCCGACACCACGTTCACGCCCCCGGAGCGAATCCGGAATTTCTGCATCATCGCGCACATCGACCACGGCAAGTCGACGCTGGCCGACCGCATGCTGCAGCTGACCGGTGTGCTGGAGGAACGCGCGTACCGGGCCCAGTACCTCGACCGGATGGACATCGAGCGGGAGCGCGGCATCACGATCAAGGCGCAGAACGTGCGCCTGCCGTGGACCTCCGACGGCGTCGACCACGTGCTGCACATGATCGACACCCCCGGTCACGTCGACTTCACCTACGAGGTCAGCCGGTCGCTGGCGGCCTGCGAGGGCGCGGTGCTGCTGGTCGACGCCGCGCAGGGCATCGAGGCGCAGACGCTGGCGAACCTGTACCTCGCGATGGAGCACGACCTGCAAATCATCCCCGTGCTCAACAAGATCGACCTGCCGGCCGCTGAGCCGGACAAGTACGCCGCCGAGCTGGCGCACATCATCGGCTGCGAGCCGGAGGACGTGCTGCGGGTGTCGGCGAAGACCGGTGAGGGCGTCGCAGCCGTGCTGGACGAGGTGGTCCGGCAGATCCCGGCGCCGCAGGGCGCCGTCGACGTGCCACCGCGCGCGATGATCTTCGACTCGGTCTACGACACCTACCGCGGTGTGGTCACCTACATCCGGGTCGTCGACGGCAGGATCACGCCGCGGCAGCGGATCCGGATGATGTCCACCGGCGCGACCCACGAGCTGCTGGAAGTCGGCATCATCTCGCCGGAACCCAAGCCTTCGGCGGGGCTCGGCGTTGGCGAGGTCGGCTACCTGATCACCGGGGTGAAGGACGTCCGCCAGTCCAAGGTCGGCGACACGATCACCGCCGAGCGCAAGGGCGCCGAGGAGCCGCTCAGCGGCTACCGCGAGCCGAAGCCGATGGTGTACTCCGGGCTCTACCCGATGGACGGCACGGATTACCCGCTACTGCGCGAGGCGCTGGACAAGCTGCAGCTCAACGACGCGGCGCTGACCTACGAGCCGGAGACTTCCGGGGCGCTGGGCTTCGGTTTCCGCTGCGGTTTCCTCGGGCTGCTGCACCTGGAGATCACCCGTGACCGGCTGGAGCGCGAGTTCAACCTGAACTTGATCTCCACCGCGCCGAACGTGGTCTACGAGGTGCAGATGGAGGACGGTTCGGGGTTGGTGGTGACCAACCCGTCCGACTGGCCCGAGGGCAAGATCAAGGACGTCTTCGAACCGGTCGCGAGATGCACGATCATCGCGCCGTCGGAGTTCGTGGGCACGATCATGGAGCTGTGCCAGAGCCGGCGCGGGCAGTTGTCGGGCATGGACTACCTTTCGGAGAGCCGGGTCGAGCTGCGCTACACGCTGCCGCTGGCGGAGATAGTCTTCGACTTCTTCGACCAGTTGAAGTCCCGGACCCGCGGTTACGCCTCGATGGACTACGAGGAGTCCGGCATGCAGGCGTCGAACCTGGTGAAGGTCGACATCCTGCTGCAGGGCGAGCCGGTAGACGCGTTCAGCGCGATCGTGCACCGCGACGCCGCCTACGCCTACGGCACGAAGATGGCTTCGAAGCTGCGCGAGCTGATCCCGCGGCAGCAGTTCGAGGTGCCGATCCAGGCGGCGATCGGGTCGCGGATCATCGCCCGCGAGACGATTCGCGCGATCCGCAAGGACGTGCTCGCCAAGTGCTACGGCGGTGACATCAGCCGGAAGCGGAAGCTGCTGGAGAAGCAGAAGGAAGGCAAGAAGCGGATGAAGACCATCGGCCGCGTCGAGGTCCCGCAGGAAGCCTTCGTCGCCGCGCTGTCCACCGATGAAGCCAAGGACGACAAGGCCAAGGGCAAGAAGTAGCGCCCCGCCCCTGACGCGAAGCTGCCGGTTCGTGAGTGTTTTGGGCTGCCATAGGGATCCTGCTGGTTAATTCGGGGGTGTAGTGATCGTGTACTGGCTGGTGCGTGTTGATCGTTTTTGGTAGACGGTGATCCAGTGCCGCCGGTCTCTGTCCCTGACCGCCGCAACGTGCTTGCGGGCGAGCGCATTGTGGATGCCGGCTACACCTCCGCTGAGCCGATGATCAGCGCCCAGCGCGACTTCGATATCACACTGCTGAGTCCGTTGCGCGTCGGCATTCCCCACAGGACCGCACCCAGGGCGGTTTCGACCGCACCGCCCTCACCAGGCACCACACGCACCAGCCACCTCGCCATACTCGACCTCACCCTCGCCGCATGACGATCAATTAGGCAACAGAGTCCGGAAGCTGCCCAAAGCACTCACGAGCGCAGGTTGTGGCTGTCCATCCAGGATGCGACCGCGGTGGCGATCGCTTCGGGGTGGTCCTCCGGGGTGTGGTGACCCGCGACGAGTTCGTGGTCGGCGATTTCGAGGCTGGCGATGTTCGCCGTGCACCAGTCGATGAGCTGCGGGGTCATCATCGTTCCCGGGCCGGGTTCGAAGGTGAGCATCAGCTTGGGCACGTCGGTACTGGTCGTCAGCCACTCGTCGTAGTTGTGGACCCTTGCGGTGACGTCGGCCGGGTCCCCGCCGAGTGGCATCGCCCGCGTCCAGCGCAACAGGGGCAGGCGGCTGTCGCGGGTGGGGTAGGGCTTGCGGTAGGCATCGAGGTCCTCGGCGCCGAGCCGGGTGGCAACGGTACCCGGCAGCCCGTCGAAAATGTCGCAGTCCAGAACCATCGCTTCGCCGACACCTGTGGTCTTGAACGCGCGGAAGAGGTCGCGGCCCGCCGCCGGGAACTCGTCCCAGGACATCGTCTTCACGATCGTCTCGGTGAACGCCGTGCCCCGCACCCCGGCCGGGATGGCGCGCGGCCCAGTCGAATGCCAGCGCGCCGCCCCAGTCGTGTCCAATTAGGACAATCGCGTCCAGGTGCAGCGCGTCGAACCAGGCGTCGAGGTAGCGGGCGTGATCGTCGAAGGTGTAGTCGATGTCCGGCTTGCCGGAGGCGCCCATGCCGATCAGGTCCGGTGCCAGGCGTCGGCCGGGATCGCCCACCGCAGGCAGGACTCGTCGCCACAGGTACGACGACGTGGGGTTGCCGTGCAGGAAGACGATCGGCACGCCGGCGCCGATTTCCCGGTAGAACATGGTCGAGTCGAGAACGTGTGCGACAGGCATGGTTTTCTTCGTGCAGGTTCGGATCGTGTTGCTGGCGGTCACTCGAAGGCCGCGATGTTGCGCGCCACCCATTCGGCGAAGGTGCGGGCCGGACGGCCGAGCAGCCGTTCGACGTCAGGGCTGACCCGCTGCAGGGCACCTGGCGAGCCCAAGATGTCGAGGGTGCGGTCGACGATCGGTTCGGGCATGAAGCGCGTCATCTGCGTTTTGGCTTCCGCCCGGCTCTGCTCGACGAAGCGCACCGGCTCACCCAGCGCCTCGCCGATCGCCGTGACCTGCTGCCGGGGAGTGATCGGTGCCGGCCCGGTCAGATCGTAGATGCGGCCGGCGTGGCGGGTGTCGCGCAGCGCGGCGGCGGCGGCCTCGGCGATGTCGACCGGATCGATGGCGGGCAGGCCGACGTCGCCGAACGGTGCGGCGACAGTCCGTTGTGCGCGAACCATTTCGGCCCACTGCAACGCGTTGGAAGCGAAGTTCCCTGGCCGCAGCATGGCCCATTCCAGGCCCGAGCGCGTCACCGCGTCCTCGAATTCCGGCGAGTGGTGCCGCGTGCCGACGCCCTGTGAGGACAGCAGGACGACCCGCCGAACACCGCCGGCCCGCGCGACTTCCAGGACGGCGTCGAGGTCGCCACCGGCCGCCGCGAAATCGCCGGAGGTCAGCAGGAAAATGGCGTCGGCGCCATCAATGGCCGGCTTGAGGTTTGCCGGCTCTGCCATGTCGACCTGCTGGTGGCGCACGCCTGCCGGCACGTCCTGGGCGGAGATCCGCCGGGAAACCGCCGTCACTTCCTCGCCCGCCGCGACCAGGGCCTGCACCAGCGGGCGCCCGACGTTCCCGGTCGCTCCAGTCACCACGATCATTTTTGTGCTCCGTTTCCGAGTGCATCTGCTGACTCGGCGAAGCTACTATCGTTGGACTAGTAGATACCTAGAGGAAAGTAATGGGCGAAAGGGGAAAGTGTGCGTCAGGACACACTCCAGCGGGGTCGCGTGGCTCCGGAGAACGCCTGCCCGATCGCGCCGGTGGTCGACATCGTCTTCAGCCGGTGGACCACCCCGATCTTGTGGGCGCTCAACGAGTACGGCCGCCTACGGTTCGTGGAGCTGGAACGCCGGATTGCCACGATCACGCCCAAGGTGCTGACCCAGCGGCTGCGGGCTCTGGAGCGGGACGGTCTCGTAGTGCGCAGCTACTACGCGGAGGTCCCGCCGCGGGTGGAGTACGAGATCAGCGACCTCGGGCGCAGCCTGGCGCCGCTTTTCGCGGCGATCTCCGAATGGTCGGTCAACCTGGACAAGGTCGAAAAGGCCCGCCATGACTACGACACCAAGAAGCGGGGTCGCGCGCCGCGCGCCTGATCCGCGGAGCTACCGCCTTGTTGCACGGCGAGTTGCCGGTTTCCGCTTTCCTGAGCGGAATCGGGCGCAGCAGTGCGAGGCGGCTGGCGGTGCGTTCGACATCGGCACCGCTTGCCAGGGTGTCGGCGATCCTGTGGTCGGCAGGCACGTGCGTAATGATGTCCTTGTCACACAACACGTCTACGACGTTGGCGAAGCGCTGCCACGTGTCCGGGCTGTAGTCGGCAAGCTTCGGCACGCCGCTGATCACTCACGTGTCGAACTGCTCGGCGCCGTCGAGGTAGTCGCGCGTTGAGGTCGGCGTCGAGCACAGCTCGCCGAAAGGCAGCCGTTGGCGAGCAGGCGGATCTGCCGGTCGGCGTATTACCGGGTGATGGCGTCCTTGATGCGAGCCGCCGTCGCGTGGTCGCCGAGGCGTTCCCCAGCATGAGGGCGGCCGCGAGGATTTGAGAGGTCGGATTCGCCTCGTCCCGCCCGCGATCGTGGACGCGCTGCCGTGGATGGGTTCGAAGTAGGCAACGTGGTTGCCGATGTTGCCGGACGGGCGCATGCCGAATCTGCCAATGGTGGCCGCGCCGACGTCGTTGAGGATGTCGCCGGGGAAGTTCTCCATGACGAGCACGTCGAAGTGGCCGGGACCGGTGACGAGGTCGTACCAGTTGATTGCCAAGGCTAGCGGCCCAGAGGCGTTCGACGCGGAGCCGTTCCGGGTCCGCATCGTGCCGTCGGAGCTGCTGGGCCGCCGTCGCCCGGTCTAGCGGCCTAGGTGGCGATTTCGCGCTAAATGGGCTACTAATCCAGCGACCCTACCTCGCGGGACCCCTCGACAGTCCGGTGTGGACAAACAGAAGTAAACAATCGTCTCATGACGCACAGTGAGCACAAGCGTGCCGTTGCGGCGGTGGTGCGGGGGTGTGTCGGCGTGGGGCGTCGGCGCTGCTGAGGTATGACGGTGCCCCGCACCCGTGGTGCGGGGCACCGTACAGGTGGCGGGGTCGCGACTAAGATCGGCTTCTCGTTTGTTCCCATTGTCGGCTCATGACCCCAGTGAGGAGATACTTTTTCATGCTCCTGGCAAGAAGATCCGCTAACCCTGACTTTTCATGTGGGTCGGTTGTGTTGCGGCGTGCCTGAACACAGAAAGTGCTCCTGACCTGGGAGGATACGGGTGTCTGACGTCCGTATCGCAACCAAGGTGAGGAGCACTTTCGAGGTGCAGGCTACTGGGTGGTCGCGGGGTTTGGAAGTCACCGCTGATGGTGAGGGGATCGTGTCGCACGCCGGGCTTGCGCTGCTGCGCGGGTTGACCGATAAGACGGGTTTGACCGCAGGCTTGTCGAAGGCGCTGGCCGGCACCCGGTTGCTGGTGCATAACCGGGGCCGGGTGGTAGCGGATGTGGCGTGCGCGATCGCCGACGGGGCGCGGGCGATCAGCGATTTCCGGGTGATGGGTGACCAGCGGGAGCTGTTCGGGCCGGTGGCGTCGGTGCCCACCGCGTGGCGGACGTTGGAAGAGATCGCCGACGGCGGAACCCGCACGGCGAAGAAGATCACCGCCGCAGTGAACACTGCCCGCCGGTATGCGTGGGACCAGATCGTGACACGCCACGGCACGCTTCCCGGGGTGCGCATCGCGGACAAGACCCTGGAGGGGGTGACCTGCGTCCGCATCGACGCGACGGTCACTGACGCGCATTCGGACAAGGAGTGGGCGGAGGCGAACTTCAAGGGGTTCGGCCATCACCCGCTGCAGGCCTACTGCGACAACACCGGGGGTGAGCCGCTGGCGTGGATGCTGCGCCGCGGTTCGGCCGGCAGCAACACAGCCGAGGACCACATCGCCATCACCGATAGTGCGATTGCCGCGCTGCCACAACAGTTTCGGAGGCGGTTGATGGTCACTGTGGACGGTGCCGGCGCCAGTCACGAGCTCATCGCACATCTGGACAAGCTCGCGTCCCGGCGCGGATACCAGCTCATCTACTCGGTGGGGTGGGCGCTGACCGAGCGGGAGAAGACCGCGATCCGGCTGGTGCCCGAGCGGGCGTGGGTGCAGGCGATCGGGCCGCGCGGGCAGCTGCGTGAGCGACGCGCCGAGGAAGCCTGCGACAACCCCCGGTGCACACACGCCCGCTGCTGGGTCGAGCAGGCCCACGTGGCCGAGCTGACCGGGCTGCTGCGGCAGGGACCAGGCGGCGACCAACTCTCCGCCTGGCCGGAGAAGATGCGGGTGTTCGTGCGTCGCGAACGTCCCCATCCTGGGGCGCAGCTGACCCTGTTCGAAACCCAAGACGGGTGGCGCTACACGCTGTGGGTCACCAACCGTCCCGAGACCACGAAGGGGTGGCTGGGGCAGTCGCAGTACATCGACGCCGCGCACCGGGTGCACGCCCGGGTGGAGGACTGCATCCGCACCGGCAAGGACACCGGCCTGGGCCGATTCCCCTCCCGCGACTTCGCGATCAACACCGCCTGGCTGACCACATCCATGACCGCCGCCATCCTGCTCTCCTGGCTCAAACTCCTCGCCCTCGACGGCGCTCTGGCCAAAGCCGAGCCGAAAACGTTGCGCTACCGCATCCTGCACACCGCGGCCCGCCTCGTCCGCGGCGGCCGCCGACGACGACTCAAAATTCCCCGCACCTGGCCCTGGGCCACCCAGATCGAGAGCGCCTGGCAGCGCATCACCGCCCTGCCACAAGCACCCTAACCAGCGCCAACCCGCCCCTACGACCCAAGAAAGACCCCGGGGCCCGTGGAACCCCCGGCCACCCGGCCCGACAGCCGGGCAACCATCACGCCCAGGCCGCGAAAACCAGCCCCACCACAGCAAAACCCAACCCCCTCACCCGCTCACCGACCGCCATGAAAAGTCAGGGCTAAAGCTTCCATTGCTTTCATGTCTTGTTGTCGGACCGGACATATGCGGGATGTATGGTCAATCGGCGAATCTTCGGGATTTCGGAATTGCTCGGAATGTGACGGCTTGAGGATTCCGAGCTCGTACCCCAGAATAACAGCACCGACACGGTTGCGCAGATTAAACTTGCGGTAGATACTACCCAATCGGGACTTTACGGTATCTTTCGAGATGTACAACCGCATCCCAATTTCATTGTCGGTAAGTTCGCAGGCGATACAATGAGCGTTATTCACGAGCGTTACCACCCAAGGCGGTAGAATTCGAGCGCTGCGATAATGCGGATGATGGTAGGCAGTTCGGCGAGGCGTCCCCGATAGCCGGTGGCGAGTATTTTCCAGTTCTTTACGTGGGCGATGCATCGCTCGACGGCAGACCGTATTGAGGAGATGGTCTTGTTGTTCGACTTGTCGTTTGTGGAGAGTTCACCGCCCTTGGGTTTCTTGCGTGGAGTGATCGCGTGAGTCCCTTGGTATGCGGGGTCGGCGATAGTAGGGGTGTCCGAGAGGCGATCTTCCCAACCGCACTCGTCGAATGCTTTGCGGTCATGCATCGAGCCGCGCATCGGCGCGGATATTCCCAACAGGTCACCATCGGTATCTGCTGCGATCTGGATGTTGAGGCCTGCGCGGCGGCGCTTGCCGGAGTAGTTGACCTCGTGACCAGCGCGGTTGCCGGTCGGGACATCGGTTCCGTCGACCAGGACGAGTCGGCCACGGATGGCATCCTTGAGATCTGGAATGTGCAGACATAATGCCTCCCCGATCAAGGGAAGAATCCCTCGATAGATCCGCGATACAGTCGGCTGGCTCAGACCGAATAAATCGCCGACAGCTGCCTGGTTTAAATTCTGTCGGACATACACCAAAGTGATCACGACAGCCCGATACAGTCCCACCGTCAGAGGCCACGGTTGCTTGCCGCGACACTGGACGATCTGCCAGATACGCACGACAAGCTCCTCGATCTGGTCAGCAGCAAGCCCTGTAGTAGACTGATAACGCAACGGCCCTACCTTTAAGTCGTCTTCTTTGGGAGAAAACGATCTTACCTGGTTGGGGTCGTTGCTCTATTTTGGGGTGATCACCCGCTGCCTGAATAACGCTCAATATATGACGTCCCTCTCTTCCTTCGTGAGATTTATCAACTGGTCTGTGCTGAATCTTTGCGGAGACGTTCTCACTACATTAAAACCGTTCGTACTAGTTTGAAAATGAAGGAATCACGTGGATGCGGCCGGTTGACGTGACAGGCCCAATGAACGCCAACCGGCCGCGAACGGACCATGCCGGGCCGGGGGGCGTACCGCGTCGTTGCGGTAGACCGACATGGGCCGTGTCCGGGGTTAAGCGGTGCGCCTGTGGCGTCCGCTGATCACCTCGGCCGGTGACTCTTCCCGCAATGCCCCTTCAAGGCAGCGGGAGCAGGCTCTCACAGCCGGTGGCGTGTTCGATTTGCCCATGTTGAGCCCGCATCGCGACGTCGCGATGGTGCCGGGCTTGCGATCGTGTACGAACCCGAGATGGTCAGTCCAGACAACCCGGAACCCTGGCGGTCCGGCGTCCCCTTCTGTCTCGGGCGCTGGTGTGAATAAGCCCGATCCGCTCACTCTTTGCCCCCGTCTGATCTCATGGCATGCGCCCGAACGTGAAGTACATGGGAGAGCCGCCGCAATTTGTCCGCTAGCGCTACCTGATTCTCTAGGGGGTAGTCCCCCCGCACGATATTGAACTGTGCATCGCTGATTGCTTATTGGGCGTCAGCAAGCATCACAGCAAGCGTGTCGGCCGGAACCTGACTCACCACGGGTGGCATCTCGGCCAGTCGATCAGCTCTGCCAATGACGACTAGCAGGCAAGGAACGCACGCTGCCCCATCACCCTCCTCGCACACCTCCACCTGCACGCGTCGGAACTTCTCCCCAGACACGGACGTCACCGTGCCATCCCGAGATTCTTCCGCGCAGTGCAGGACACGTTTCGACTCACGTACGACGCCCTGTTTGTAGCGGAACCACCGCACGTCGCTACCCTCGGGCGTCTGATTGGGCGAACCAGCTGGGCCAGGTGGACCAGGAACGGCGCTGTGACCCGCCATGATGCCTCCCACGTGTGTTGACCTGACAAGTACGCTGTGCCTGAACAGACCGGGTGATCAGGTAACAGGTTGGGAGTCTCCAGAACGACAACGGCAATAGCCTAAACGGGTGATACGCCGGAATGACACGAAGGATGCATCGCATGGCTACAGCGATAGGATCGCCGCGCGCACGTGCACTATCAGCAGCTTTGCGTAAAGCACGCGAAGATCGAGGATTGAGCTTGCGTGACCTAGCGAAACGCGTATCACTGAACTACTCGTATCTATCGAACCTGGAAACCGGCAAGCGCGTTCCAAATGTCGAAACTACAGCGACGATTCTCGGCGCGCTTCGCCTATCAGCCACTGACCGGGAAAGAATTCTCGATCTAGCTCGCAACGTAAGCGAACCAAATTGGCTGACTGTCGGCATTCCAGGGATACCGCATCAACTAGCCGGGGCATGGGAGTGCGAACGCGCAGCGTCATTGATTACCGCGTGGAATCCTTGCGTCGTACCTGGGTTGCTGCAAACTACAGACTATGCGCGGTCAATCGCCGTAGCGAGCGGACTGGAAACACACGAAGTTGAATCACGCGTGATGGTCAAACTTTCCAGGCGCGAAATTCTCACCAAACGTGACCCTGTGACGTTTAAGGCCCTAGTTGCCGAAACTGCACTGCGCGAACCGATCGGTGATCCTACGGTCATGGTGGACCAACTACGCCACTTGCTCGCCATCGCGGAACGGCCAAACGTTGCAATAAGGATAGTTCCGCAACGGATCGGATGGCATCCCGGCCTGATGGGTCCATTTGTCCTATATGACTTTGCCGATTCGCCTTCCGTTGTGCATTTTGAGCACCACAGTTCGGGTGCGTTCGATCAAGATGAGGACGACGTAAAAGCGTATCGAAACGCAATAAACAGGATGACAAGCTTTGCCATGAGTACGCGTGATTCAAACGGATTCATCGCGCGACTCATTGTGAATGAATGGAGTGAAAATGGAAAAAGAAATTCGCTGGATCAAGTCTAGTTATTCCGGCGCTAACGGCGATTGTGTCGAACTGGCCACCACATTAGACGCAATCCGTGATTCGAAAGACCCGAACGGTCCGACGCTCGCAATCGATGTGTCGTCGCTCGTTCGTGCGGTGCAGCAGGGTCGTTTCGATCGCTGAATGTATGACGCCCCGGTGCGTGGCACCGGGGCGTCATTGTTAGTTTCTGCCGTTGTATCTTCGATGATCCTCGACTATGCCTCTCCAAGTCGAGTAGTCGCGCTCAACAACGTCGAAGCTGCATTGGTTGCACTTCCATCGCTGGTTCGAGCGTGTCAGGGTGTGTCCGGTTGCTGTGTCTTGGTAGAGCCGTCCGTGGTTGAACGGGTATTGGCGGAACTGAAGCTGGACACTTGCCGCCGGTCCCTTGTTGAGTGTCATCGTGTCGCCATCCTGATCATGCTGATAAGCATGGGGATTTGGTCGACCATGTGCTTTGGAACGTCGGCGGTTTCAGTCGTGGCAAGTCGATGGTCCGTTACGGTCAGCGTGTACTGATCACCATCATTGTTCACTTCAGCCGTATAGAGTTTCTGCATTGCTGTGGCCTCCTCTGAGTGTGACGGCCCAAACGTCATATCACGTTTGGGCCGTCGGTCGGTTTCTTTACTTTTTGCTGTCTGTCTTGGTGCGGCGCGGCTGTTCGTCTTTGCTGATTGTGCGGAACACGACGGCCGTCGTCGTCGCGTTCCTTGCCTGTTTCGAACGCATAGCCGTGTCGGTTTTTCAGCGACCTTAGGCACGCGATAATCCGTTCTGCTTCCTTGTCGTCGCTGACGGCAACGCGTTTGTTGTTGCCTTTCTTCAGGCTGTCGTCAACAGCCTGGAATAACTCCGCTGGAATGTCGAGCCCGGAGCGTCTGGAACGTGGAATCTCGCCGTTCCTGTTGCTGATCTCAAGGGACATAGGTGGGGTTCTCCCTCGCTAGTGAATATGAGCCAAGTACCTGCCTGGGGTACGCGGTAGATGACGTTCTACCGAATACTCCCGATCTTGTGCAAGGGGGTTCGTTAAATTGAGTAGTTTTGCGGAGCAACTTGGAGTTTGATGCTTTTACGAGGCTCCTCGCTAGATCGTGTGGGTTTGATCGGCGTGGCGGCTTTGACTGGTTGGCCCACGGCTTCGTTGGCTGTGTGACCGTCGGTGACGGTCGGATGGTTGATGAGGTCGATATGGACGGGCTGGAGTTGTTCACCACGGCGCTGGGTTTGGGCGAGCCGTGGCGGGTGACGGGCGCGGAGTTCGCCGAGTAGGAGGGGCGGCTGGACCTGCATGTCGCGTACCGGCGGGGTGCGCGGTTTGTGTGCCCGGAGTCCGGTTGCGCGCGGCAGCAGTGTCGGGGTGCATGACACGGTGGACAAGACGTGGCGGCATCTGGATTTCTTTCAGCACAAGGCGTTTCTGCACGCGCGGGTGCCGAGGGTGCGCTGCAGCGAGCACGGGGTGCGGCTGGTGGCCCTGCCGTGGGCGCGGCCGGGGTCGGGGTTCACGATGCTGTTCGAGGCGCTGGTGCTGACCTTCGCCAAGGCGATGCCGGTGGCCCGGGTCGCCGCGGCGGTGCGTGAGCACGACACCCGGGTATGGCGGGTGGTGGAGCATCATGTGCGTACTGCCCGGGCCGGTGAGGACTTCTCGTCGGTGCGGCGGGTGGGGATGGATGAGACCTCGGCTCGCCGGGAGCAGGACTACATCAGCCTGTTCGCCGATCTCGACACGGCCCGGGTGCTGTTCGCCACCGAAGGCCGCGACGCCGCCACGGTCGAGCGACGATCGAGTCAGCCCTCGGGCGTCAACGCCCGGGGGCTGACCACGCCACGACACCCCACGCCGACACACCCCCGCAACCGCCGCAACGGTACGCTTGTGCTCACTGTGCGTCATGAGACGATTGTTTACTTCTGTTTGTCCACACCGGACAGTCGAGGGGGCCCGCGAGGTAGGGTCGCTGGATTAGTAGCCCATTTCGCGCGAAATCGCCACCTACCAGCGGATGTCCCTCGGCACTCAGCCCTGGTGTGCTTCGACGAACGCGTACACGTCGGCCTCATCCACGCCGGGGAAGGTGTCCGACGGCAGTGCGGCGAGCACGTGCGAGTGGGCTCGGGCCGACGGCCACACCATGCCTTCCCAGCGGCTCGCGAGATCCGCGGGCGGGCGCTGGCAGCATTCGCCGTTCGGGCACTTCGACTTGGAGTGGTTGTTGGTGTCCCGGCCCCGGAACCACCGCGACTCCGTGTAGGGCACGCCTAGGGTGATCGCGAAATCCCGCCCGCGGCCGGGGTCGACGTGCGCGACGCACCAGTGCGTGGCACCGGGCTTGTCGGTGTACTGGTAGTAGGTCGAGTAGCGGTCCGGGGATGCGAACACCTGGCGTCCCGCCCAGTACCGGCACATCCGCTGCCCCTCGATGGCGCCGGTCTGGTCGGTGGGGAAGACCAGCCCGTCGTTCTCGTACGCCTTGTAGATGATGCCGGTCTCGTCGTTGCGCACGAAGTGGCAGACGAGGTCCAGGTACTGGGTGGCGAGGTTGGTGAACCGGTGCGCGGCCATCTCGTAGGACACGGAGAACACGTCGCGCAGGTCCTCGACGGCGAGGTCGCGCTCGGCCTTCGCGTCCTGCAGGAACGGCACGGCCGTCTGCTCGGGCACCAGGACCGCGGCGGCGAAGTAGTTCGCCTCGACGCGCTGCCGGAGGAAGTCGGCGAAGTCGCGGGGCTGGCGATGGCCGAGGCTGAGGTGGCCGAGGGTCTGCAGCAGGATGGTCCGCGGGCTGTGCATGCCCAGCGATTCGCGGCGCAGGAAGATCCGCCGGTTCTTCAGATCGGTCACCGAGCGCACCGAGCGGGGCAGGTCGGTGACGAACCGCAGCCCGTAGCCGAGGTGCGTGGCGATGGACTGGATCAGGCCCTCGGACAGCGGGCCGCCGTGGTAGCCGACCTTGTCGAGGATCCCGGCAGCAGCCTTCTCGATCTCGGGGAAGTAGTTGCCGTGCTCGCGCATCATGCCGCGCAGTTCGGCGTTGGCCTTGCGGGCCTCTTCAGGGGTGGCGACCTGCTTGGTCTCGCGGCGCTTGAGTTCTTCGTAGAGCGCGAGGACGTGTTCGAGGGCTTCGGTGGGGACGCGTTTGCCGGCCTTCAGCGGCGGCACGCCCAGCCGTTGGTAGATCGGGTCGAGCTGCGCCTTCTCCACGGCGATCTCCAGCTCGGCGCGCCGGTTCGGCGGCTTCTTGGACAGCAGCTCGTCGACGGAGCTGCCCAGCGCATCCGCTAGTGCGCGCAGCAACGACAGCTTCGGCTCGCGGTGGCCGTTCTCCAGCAGCGACAGCTGCGACGGCGCGCGCCCGACCCGTTCGCCCAGTTCCACGAGGGTGAGCCCGGCTGCCCGGCGCAAGTGCCGCAGCCGCTGACCGAAGACCAAAAGGTCGTGTGCTGTTGAAAAACTACGGTCTTCTTCCGTAGCAAACTCCGTCATGGCGTTGATGCTAGCAGAAAAAATGCGAAAATTACCTCGAAATACTGGTCGTGTTTCGCTGGATGGGGGTCAAGACTGGGATCAACAGGCCGCAGGGCGATCTCGGAAGGGGAACATCATGAGCATCCGCGAGCAGGCGAAGCAGGCCGTCGAGGAGCTGCAGCGTGACTGGGACACCAACCCGCGTTGGCAGGGCATCGAGCGAACGCACTCGGCCGAGACCGTCATCCGCCTCCGCGGTTCCGTGCGCGAAGAGCACACCCTCGCCCGGCAGGGCAGCGAGCGGCTGTGGAAGCTGCTGCACGAGACCGACTACGTCAACGCGCTCGGCGCCCTGACCGGCAACCAGGCGGTCCAGCAGGCCCGCGCCGGTCTGCAGGCCATCTACCTGTCCGGCTGGCAGGTCGCCGCGGACGCCAACCTGGCCGGCGAGACCTACCCGGACCAGAGCCTGTACCCGGCCAACTCGGTCCCGGCGGTCGTGCGGCGGATCAACAACGCCCTCAAGCGCGCCGACCAGATCAACTGGTCCGAGGCGCTGGACCCGCAGGGCGCCGGCGGTGAGAGCGAGGACATCCACTGGCTGGCGCCGATCGTCGCCGACGCCGAGGCCGGTTTCGGTGGCGTGCTCAACGCCTACGAGCTCATGAAGGGCATGATCGCCGCTGGCGCCGCAGGTGTGCACTGGGAGGACCAACTGGCCTCCGAGAAGAAGTGCGGCCACCTCGGCGGCAAGGTGCTCATCCCCACCGGCCAGCACGTCAAGACGCTCAACGCCGCGCGCCTGGCCGCGGACGTCGCCGGCGTCCCGAGCCTGGTCATCGCCCGCACCGACGCGCAGGCCGCGACGTTGCTGACCAGCGACATCGACGAGCGCGACCACCAGTACGTCACCGGTGAGCGCACCCCGGAGGGCTTCTACAAGGTGCGCAACGGCATCGAGCCGTGCATCACCCGCGCCCTGGCCTACGCGCCGCACTCGGACCTGATCTGGATGGAGACCTCGACCCCGGACCTGGAGGTCGCACGCCGGTTCGCCGAGGCAGTCAAGGACAAGTTCCCGGAGCAGATGCTGGCCTACAACTGCTCGCCGTCGTTCAACTGGAAGAAGAACCTCGACGACAGCACCATCGCCAAGTTCCAGCGCGAACTCGGCCACATGGGCTACAAGTTCCAGTTCATCACGCTGGCCGGTTTCCACGCGCTGAACTACAGCATGTTCGACCTGGCCAAGGGCTACGCGGAGGACGGCATGACGTCCTACGTGGACCTCCAGGAGCGCGAGTTCGCGGCGGAGGACCGCGGCTACACCGCGACCCGCCACCAGCGCGAAGCGGGCACCGGCTACTTCGACCTGATCAGCACCGCGGTGAGCCCGGACTCCTCGACCACCGCGCTGGCCGGTTCGACCGAGGCGGCCCAGTTCCACTGATCTCGCAGACCAACTGAATCCGTGGTCGGCGCGTGGGTAGCGCGCCGACCACGCCCCAGACGCACCAGCGGCCCTGTGGCGGGGTGTCAGAAAATCGCGATGGTGCGAGTGGGCGGGAACCCAGGCGTCGGGTTCCCGCCCACTTTTTCGTTCCCCTTTCCGGTGATCATTGGCGGCGGCTGTATCTGTTCGGGCCCTTCGCTCCTCTTTATTTGCGGGACTCCGAAAACCTCGGGGCCCGCAAGCGAGTGGAGGGAGCAAGTGATGTCGATCGATCTTGGCGGGCGCCGGTTCACGGTCCAGGACCTGGAGGCGTTTCCGGAGGACGGCCGACGGTACGAACTCGTCGACGGCGAGCTGCTGGTGGGCCCGACACCGGGCTGGCCGCACCAGGAGGCGCTCGGTGCCTTGTTCGTCCGCCTGCACCGGGCGAGCCCGCCCGATTACCGGGTGCTGTCCGCGCCGTTCGCGGTGCGCCAGGACCTGTGGACCGAGTTGCGGCCTGACATCCTGGTCGCGCGCTACGAAGACCTGACGCTGAAGAACTTGCGGACCGCACCGGTGCTCGCGGTGGAGGTGGCGTCGCCGAGCAGCCGGTTGAACGACATCAGCCTGCGGAAGGCTGCCCACGCCAGGCTGGGCACCCAGCACTTCTGGCTGGTCGACCCGGATCTGGAGGTGCCGTCGGTGACGGCTTGGGAACTGGTCGGCGGCAGCGAGTACCAGCGGGTGGCGCGGGTCGTCGGGGACGAGCTGTTCGAGCCGCAGCGACCATTCCCGCTCCGCTTCGCCCCGGTAGACCTTGTCGCGGGGTTGCGGCTCTGACTCGGGTCGTCAGCGGTCGACCGGCCGCCACATGCCGTGGACGGTGAGACCACCGGTGATCGGGTACTCGTGGATCACGCGGAATCCGAGCCGCTCGAAACGCGCGACCCCGAAGTGCGTCGTGGCTTCTAGGTAGATCGGGGTGTCGTGGGCGTCGGCGCGCGCCAAACCGGATTCCAGCAGGGCGCGGCCGAGCCCGCGGCCGCGGGCCTGCGGAGCCGTGCCGATCGCGGCCAGGTGCCAGTGCGGTTCGTCCGGCCGGTGGCTGTCGGTGGCGTTGAACGCCTCGATCGCCCGCGCGGTTTCGGGAAGCCGCCAGCGGAAAACCGACAGCAGCGCCGGGAGGTGCGCGAGGCGTCGACCGAGCGGAGCCGTTCGGCTGCCCGGCCGGTCCCAAACCGCGACTGCCGCCGGGTGTCCGTTCAGTGCGGCGATCTCGGTGCCGTGGTCGAGGTGGTCTTGCTTGAGCAGAAGGGAGAACAGTGCACGGAGCTTGGTTTCTCGCTGCGCCTGGTTCGGCAGCAGCCCGGCCATCCGGGGCTCGTCGCGGTATGCCGTGCCGAGCAGCTCGGTGAGTTTTGCGGTGTCTTCGCCGCTGGCGGCGCGGAGCACGAGGTCATCGCGCGTGGTGGTTCGCATGGGGGTGCCTTTCCGATCAGCTCCTCAATTCCAGTTATGCCCGGGTGAAAGGAGGAATGCCGTTGAAAGAGTCCCGGATCACGCACAAGTCAACTTCTCGGCCCTGAAGGGCCGAGCTTGCGGCTAGCTGAGGCTGCCGCATCTTGATCGGCTATGCGCCGACCGGGACGCGTGACTCACGCCCCGCGTTCCACACAGCATTGCCCCGCTCGGCGATGTTGCGGGAAGCGTTCCGGTCGGCGTGCTGAGCGTGGCCGCACGATCGGCAAGTGAAAGACCCCTGCGAAACACGGTTCTTCTGGTCCGTGTACCCGCACTCGGCGCACATCTGTGATGTGTACGCGGGATCGACGTAGACCACCGGCACCCCAGCCATGTTGGCCTTGTAGACGATGAACTGCCCAAGCTGGTCGAACGATCACCTGGCCGGGGTTGTGGCGTGCGCGATGCTCTGATGCGCTCCCGGTGGGGCTGGGGCTACCGTCGAAACATGATCGCAGAGCGACGAATTCCGCTGATCGCGGCGCCGATGGCGGGCGGCGTCTCCACACCGGAGCTGACCGCGGCGGTGAGCGCTGCGGGGGCCTTCGGTTTCCTGGCCGCCGGCTACCTGACGGCGGATGCACTGGCCAACCAGATCGCGGGGGTGCGGGCGATCACGTCGGAGCCTTTCGGCGTGAACCTCTTCGTCCCGGGTGAGCGGCGGGACCTCGATCTCTCCGACTACCGGACGCGGGTCGAGGCGGCGGCCGCGCGGCACGGGGCCGAGGCGGGCTCGCCGAGCTGGGACGACGACAACTACCCGGCCAAGGTGGAGTTGGTGATCGCCGAGCGGATCCCGGTCGTGTCGTTCACCTTCGGGCTTCCGGACAGGTCCATTGTGGATCGGCTGCGCGAGGTGGGGTCCCAGGTCGTCGCCACGGTCACGACTCCGCAGGAGGCGCGTGCTGCCGCGGATGCGGGGGCGGACCTGCTGTGCGTGCAGGGCATGGAGGCTGGTGGGCACCGTGCGGTGTTCAACGACGACCCGGCGCTACCGGGCGGCGGGTCGCTGTTCGGCCTGCTGGCGGCGATCCGCGTGGTCCAGGCGGAGGTCGACCTGCCGATCATTGCGGCGGGCGGTCTGGTGCACGGTGCTGATGTCGCGGCGGTGCTGTCCGCGGGTGCGGTGGCGGCCCAGTTGGGCACTGCGTTCCTGGTGTGCGACGAGGCGGGCACGCAGCCGACCCAGCGTGCAGAAATCGCCGCGGGGCAGCGGGAAACCGAGCTGACGCGCGCGTTCAGCGGACGCCCGGCGCGGGGGCTGGTGAACCGGTTCCTGGCCGACAACGGTGACGCCCCGGCGGCGTACCCGCAGCTGAACAACCTGACCAAGCCGATGCGCGGTGCCGCGGGCAAGGCCGGCGACCCAGAACTGATGTCGCTGTGGGCGGGCCAAACTTATGCCCAGGCGCGCCCGCTGCCGGCAGCGGAACTGGTGCGTCGCCTGACCGAAGAAGCACGCCAAGCACTGCAGCAGGCCAGCATCCGGCTGTAGCAAACGACCGAGATCGCGTCCGCGGACAACCGGACGCGATCAACCGAACACTGCCGCGCGGCAGCAATGGGGAGGGAGGGGGAGGGGGAGGGCCCCGAGGAAACCCGCGCGGCAGCGGGCGAAAGGTGGTGGCGCTGCTCGGCGTTTGGCTCGCTGGGCGGTATGCGACCGCACGCGTCAGGCATGCGTGGGCGGGGTCGGGGAGCCGCTGCTGTCGAGGGTGCCGGGGTGGAAACTCGGTCACAAGTAAGCGTGGGCGGGTTACCGCTGGGCGCCTCGTGCTGGACTTGACGCGCTTGCTCCCCACGAATAAATCCGGGGGGCTCCGCACTACATTCCTTCGGTGAACCTGGCGGTGGTGCGGACCGGGGATTGGACCGGTCGGGTCGGGCGCAGCGGCATCGACAAGCGCCCGGCGGAGCAGCCGGCGCGATTCGGGCAGGTCGGGGGTGCGTGGCGACACCGTGTGCGACACGAAGCACCACGGGGCCTGGTAGCAGGCTGCTTACGCGTTCGACCGCGAGGAGCTCGCGTACTGGTCGAAGGAACTGGGCCGCGATCTGGTTCCCGGCAATGCCGGCGAGACCTCACCCTGGCGGGTTGCGACAGCAGTTCCGCGGTGATCGGCGAGCGGTGGCGGGCCGGTGGGGCGGTGCTGCGGGTGACGGGCCCGCGCAGGCCGTGCCGGGTGTTCGCCGGGTTCTGGGATGTCCAGGGGCTGGTCAAGCGGTTCACCGAGCACGGGCGGACCGGCGGGTACCTGGCGGTGGAGGAGCCGGGTGAGATCGCGGCGGGTGACGCGGTCGAGGTGATCTCCCGGCCTGGGCACGGGGTGCAGGTGGCCGAGGTGTTCGCCCTCCAGATGCACGGCCGGGCCGAGCTGGCCGAGCACGTCGCCGGTGGCCTGGACGACCTGCCGGAGAAATGGCGGAAGTCCGTTGCCGCCAGCCTGCAGCGCTGTTGAGGCTGCTCTTCGCCTTTGAAGCGCCGAAGGGCCCGCCGCGGACGTCGTCTGGCGAGGGCGGCTGGACATGCGCAAGTCGAGGGAGCCCAGGCGGTGTCCGAGGCCCGCTCCCCGCGCCTTCGCGTAACGAAGCCGGCCCTACCGTTCGGGGCGGCATTCGATGATGGCGTAGCCGTTGTCCATCGGGGTGAAGTCCTCGACGGTCAGCCCGGCCGCCGCGGCTACCTGCTGGGTGCGGTCGAGATCGCGCATCCGGCCGCCGACGTAGATCATCATCCGCAGGTCCATCTCGGTGAATAGCGCCATCCGGTCCTTGTCGGGCAGCAGTTCGATGATCAGCAGCCGCCCGTCCGGCTCCACCGCCTGCCTGCAGTGTTCGAGGATCCGGATGGCGTCCTCGTCGTCCCAGTCGCCGAGGACGTCGCAGATCACCGCGGCGTCGGCCTGGATGGGCAGCGGGTCGAAGAAGCTCGCGGTGACCACCTCAGCGCGTTCCGCGACCCCCTGTTCCTGCAGGTAGTCGGCGGCGTTGCGGGCCGGGCCGATCAGGTCGACGAGGATGCCTCTCGACTGCGGGCTCGTCCGGAGGATCTCGGCGAGCAGCACGCCCTTGCCGCCGCCGACATCGGCGATCCGCGCGTATGCGCTCCAGTCGTGCGCGGTGGCGATCAGCGGAGCGATCCCGTACGTCTTGGTCTCCATCAGCGAGTCGAACGAGTCCGACAGTTGCGGGTTGTGCGCGAGGTCTTCCCAGAAGGACCGGCCGAACGCGGCCGGGTAGGCGGGGTGGTGGCCCCGGACCTGTTCGATGAGCTCGACGAAGGCGAGGTCGGCGCGGCCGACTGCGCCGTCGAGGTCCAGCCAAGGTTGTGGGCCGTCGGCCAGGTCGCTGCGCAGCGCGTCCGAGGCCTCGTTGGGGCCGAAGACGTCCGGCTCGGGTTCGGTGAACATGCCGTGGTGCACCAGGAATCGCAGCACGCGCCCGAGCGGGTCCGCCTCTGCCTTGCAGAGGTGCGCGATCTCGGCGAGCGGGAGCGGCCCGTCCTTGACCACATCGGGCACCCGGAGGGTGGCCGCGGTTCGAACTGCGAACGGCGTGGCCAGGTCCGCCATTGCCCAGATGCCGGGTGACTCGGGGGGCATGCGTTGCAGGGTAAGCCCGTGACGCCTGCTCAGCGCGCCGCGATCCGGACCGGGCTCGGACGCGGTTCCGGCCGGTTCCGGCTGTGCTTTGTGGACGGCTCACCGCCGCCACGCGGTGGAAGGCAGCTCGTCTGCCGCGAAACCGTTGGTCTTGAAGGGAAAGCCTGCGATCCGCGAGGTGCGGCCGATATGGGTCCTTCGGGCCGCCGTGGCGGCCTGAAGGACTCGCAGATCCGCTAGAGCCCGAAGACGCCTTCGCTGATCGCGCTCGGCGCTCCGGGGTTGCCTTGCCGCACGTCCCAGGTCCAGAACTCGACGATGTTGTGGTCCGGGTCGGCCACGTACGCCGAGCGGGCATTGCCCGGGCTGAACTCCACTTGGCAACCTGCACGCCGTGCGCGCGAACCCGTTCGACGGCCGCGTCGTATTCGCTGTCGCTCACCGGCAGCGCGTAGTGGACGTGCACGCCGCCCCGGGCGCGGGCGATGCCCAGCGCTGGCTTCTACCGGCCGATCCTGGTGCCACCGGCACCCACACCGTTTCGCGGTTGCGCCAGCGCTCGCCTTCCCGGCGTGCGATGGCCAGGAAGCCGAGCACTTCGGTGTAGAAGCGCTCCGGGGGCGGCCAGGTCCGCCACCTCCAGGACCAGCTCGTTCACACCGGACGGCATTGCCATCCTCCTATATAGTTAAACTCCTATCCTCTATATAGGAGAATGATCGGGTGGGCAACGATGATCTCGCGCAATCCGCCAGCCTGTTCCGGGCGATGGGGCACCCCATCCGGCTCGGCGTCCTCGACCGGCTCCGCGGGGAGCGCGAGATCCGCGCCTGCGACTTCACCGAGTACTTCGGCGTGAGCCAGCCGACCATCTCCGGGCACCTGCGGACGTTGCGTGAGGCCGGGCTGGTGCGAACCCGGCGGGACGGCACCCAGATCTGCTACTCGCTCGAACCCGGAGCGCTGGAAGTGGTCCGGCGGATGTCCATCCACCTCGCTGGTCCCGGTCTGGTAGGGGTGTGCGAGTAGTAGCCAGGGTGGGCCGGTACGGTGGCGAAAAGCCCGGGAGGACGGTCCGCATGCACCTGGCCGAAGTGGCCGATCTGGCCCGCCGAGACGCTGCCGACGGCGTGCAGCAGCAGATCGTCGCGGCCGTCATCGACGCCGGCGGGCAGGTCCTGCTGGTGCGGCGCCGCGCGGCGGATTCCCGTGGCGGCGAATGGGAATTCCCCGGCGGCAAGGTCGATCCGGGCGAAGACCTGAACACCGCGCTGCACCGCGAGGTGGTCGAGGAAACCAACCTCCGGATCGCCGAGATCACCGGATACCTCGGCGCGTTCGACTACACCACGCGGAGCGGCACGTACAACCGACAGCACACCTGGTCGGTCACCGTCGCCACGACCGAAAATGTGCGGCTGACCGAGCACGACGCCTACGCCTGGGTCTCGACGGTCGACGAGATCCCGCTCGGCTCCGACCTCCGGAAAATTCTTGAAAAGCACCTCGAAGCTGATCGTCCTTAGTGGACCAGCTGCACCCGGGCTCGGGGCGGGTGATGACCTGGCGGCGGGACCGGATTGCGCTACCGTACGCACCGGCGCGGATCATGTTTGGTGCGTGATCCATGACTTCAACGCCGACGGCTGGCTCGCCCGAAGTGCCGGAGCCGACCCGATGCCGTCGAGTCGTCGATTCTGCCGGTTTCGGTCGTAGAGATGCGGCGCCGGAGCGGTTTCAGTCGTCGAGGCGCACGGTGACGGTGACGCGGCCGTGTTCGTCGCGGTGGCCGACTGCGTGTCCGCTGCGGTCCTCGTCGTCCAGGTGCAGCGAGATCGGGCCGCCCGTACCCAGGAAGTTGCGCCACCACGTCTTGGAGTCGGGAAAGCGCACTCTGCTCCTGACGACGCCGGCGGTGCGGCAGTGGACGACAGGTGTGCTGAACGTGCGCCCTGAGCGTCGTCCTGTGTAGGTGACGACCGTGAGGTATCGACTGACCCATCGCCCCACCGGGGCGAGGACCGCAATGCGAGCACACGCGCATTGAGCCGGCCCACGGCTCGCCGTGGAAACCACTGCTTGGTCTGCATGCATCCGCCATCGGCGAGCCCGGCGCGACAGGAATGATCCCTGGTCACCGACCGGGTTGAAAGTCACTCTCGGCGGCGAGGAAGTGGTTGGACATTGCCGGTGTCGGCAACATTAACGCCGATAAGCGGAGTGTCCCGTCCGTTTTGCGCTGGAGCAGGGGCTTCGTCCCGCCGCGTGCCTGCTCTGTTCCTCGGCGGGACGGTTGCCGACCCGGCCGGATCGCCTTCGCCGCCGGTTCTGTTCGCCCTCGGGATGGCAACGCGTAGACGGCGGACCGCCCCCATTAGTGGTGTGACGCAGAGCACCCTGTTGCATCCGTCGGGTTTCTGGGAAAGATTGGAGTACCAAAGGTTTGGCTTCCTAGTAATTACCGGCCGGTTCGGCGGAAGGTGCGTTGCGACATGACCAACGAGCTGGAGCACTTCATCGGCGGCAAGCGAGTCGCGGGAACGTCCGGTTCCTTCGGTGACGTGTTCGATCCCAACACCGGGCAGGTACAGGCCAGGGTGCCGCTGGCCTCGGCGGAGGAGGTCTCGGCGGCGGTCGGCAACGCCGCCGAGGCGCAGCCAGCGTGGGCCGCGATGAACCCGCAGAAGCGGGCGCGGGTGCTGATGCGGTTCCTCCAGCTGGTCAACGACGAGATGGACTCGCTGGCCCGCCTGCTCGCCTCCGAGCACGGCAAGACCGTCGCCGACGCCAAGGGCGACATCCAGCGCGGCCTGGAGGTCGTCGAGTTCGCCGTCGGCATCCCGCACCTGCTCAAGGGCGAGTACAGCGAGAGCGTCGGCACCGGCATCGACGTGTACTCGATGCGGCAACCGCTGGGCGTGGTCGCCGGCATCACCCCATTCAACTTCCCGGCGATGATCCCGCTGTGGAAGGCGGCGCCGGCCATCGCCTGCGGCAACGCCTTCGTGCTCAAGCCCTCCGAGCGCGACCCCTCGGTGCCGCTGCGGCTGGCCGAGCTGTTCATCGAGGCCGGGCTGCCGCCGGGGATCTTCAACGTGGTCAACGGCGACAAGACCGCGGTGGACGCGATCCTGACCGAGCCGCGCATCGAGGCCGTCGGGTTCGTCGGTTCGTCGGCGATCGCCGAGTACATCTACTCGACGGCCGCGGCCCACGGGAAGCGCGCGCAGTGCTTCGGTGGCGCCAAGAATCACCTGATCGTGATGCCCGACGCCGACCTCGACCAGGCCACCGACGCGCTGATCGGTGCTGGCTACGGCTCCGCAGGGGAGCGCTGCATGGCGATCTCGGTGGCGGTGCCGGTCGGTGAGGCCACCGCGGACGCGCTGGTCGAGAAGCTCATCGAGCGGGTGCACCAGCTCAAGATCGGCACCAGTTTCGACAAGTCCGCCGACTTCGGCCCGCTGGTGACCAAGCAGGCCTGGCATCGGGTCCGCGACCTGATCGGCGCGGGCGTCGAGGAAGGCGCCGAACTGCTGGTCGACGGCCGGGACTTCAGGCTGGCCGGGCACGAGGACGGGTTCTTCCTGGGTGCCTCGCTGTTCGACCACGTCACCCCGGACATGCGGATCTACCAGGAGGAGATCTTCGGGCCGGTGCTGTCCGTGGTCCGCGCCGCCGACTACGACGACGCGGTCCGGCTGCCCAGCGAGAACGAGTACGGCAACGGCGTGGCGATCTTCACCCGCGACGGCGACGCGGCCCGCGAGTTCGTCTCGCGCGTCAACACCGGCATGGTGGGCGTCAACGTGCCGATCCCGGTGCCGATCGCCTACCACACCTTCGGCGGCTGGAAGCGGTCCGGATTCGGCGACCTTAACCAGCACGGGCCGGACTCGATTCGCTTCTACACGAAGACCAAGACGGTCACCTCGCGCTGGCCCTCCGGCCTCAAGGAAGGCGCCAGTTTCACCATTCCGACGATGCACTGAACCGGTGGGTGCGGCGGCGATTTCGCGCGAAATCGCCGCCGCACCCCCTTTGGAAGTGGCGATTTCGCGCGAAATCGCCCAGGGGAAGGGAGCGGACGTGTCCGTTGCAGCCGTCGCCGGCCCGGTGTCGCCGTTCGAGCTCACCGAGGACCAGCGCGCGATCCAGCAGACCGCGCGGGAATTTGCCGCCGAACAACTCGCCCCGCACGCCATCGAGTGGGACCAGGCCAAGTACTTCCCGGTGGAGGCGCTGCGCGCCGCCGGGGAGCTCGGCATCGGTGGGGTCTACGTCGACGAGTCGGTCGGCGGCAGCGGGCTGAGCCGGTTCGAGTCGGTGCTGATCTTCGAGGCGCTGGCCACCGGCGACCCGTCCATCGCCGCCTACATCTCGATCCACAACATGTGCGCGGGCATGATCGACCGCTTCGGCACCGCCGAGCAGCGCGCCCGCTGGCTGCCCCGCCTGTGCTCGATGGAGCGGCTGGCCAGCTACTGCCTCACCGAACCCGGCGCGGGCTCGGACGCGGCTGCGCTGCAGACCCGCGCGGTCCGCGATGATGGGGGCACCTCCCGCTCGAGCGAAGCCGAGAGTGGGGGAGACTACGTGCTCACCGGCGTCAAGCAGTTCATCTCCGGCGGCGGCAGCTCGGACGTCTACGTGGTGATGGCCCGCACCGGCGAGCCGGGCGCGAAGGGCATCTCCACCTTCATCGTCGAAGGCGACGCCGAAGGGCTGTCCTTCGGGGCCAACGAGAAGAAGATGGGCTGGAACGCCCAGCCGACCCGGCAGGTGATCTTCGACGGCGTCCGGGTGCCCGCCGACCAGCGGCTCGGCGAGGAGGGCATCGGCTTCCGGATCGCCATGGCCGGCCTCGACGGCGGCCGCCTGAGCATCGCCGCGTGCTCGCTGGGCGGCGCGCAGGCCGCGCTCGACAAGAGCCTCGCCTACGTGCGGGAACGCAGCGCCTTCGGCGCCAAGCTCAGCGAGTTTCAGGTGCTGCAGTTCAAGCTTGCCGACATGGCCACCGACCTGGAGGCCGCCCGGCTGCTGCTGTGGCGGGCGGCGTGGGCGCTGGACGTCAAGGACCCCGCTGCCACCCGGTTGTGCGCGATGGCCAAGCGGCTGGCCACCGACACGGGATTCGCGGTGGCCAACGAGGCACTTCAGATCCACGGTGGATACGGCTACCTTGCCGAGTACGGCCTGGAGAAGATCGTCCGCGACCTGCGGGTGCATCAGATCCTGGAAGGTACCAACGAAATCATGCGATTGATCATCTCCCGGGGCCTGCTGGCGGCCTGACCGCCGCCGGCCCGGGTGGGCAGCGCGAGAACTTGGAGTCGCATCATGACGGAGGCCGAGATCCTGGTTCGCGAACAGGGGTCGCTCGGACGGATCACGCTCAACCGACCCAAGGCGCTCAACTCCTTGACGCTGGGGATGGTGCGGGCGATGGCGCAGGCGGTGGAGCAGTGGCGCACCGCCGAGCACATCCGGGCGATCCTGATCGACGGCGCGGGCGAGCGCGGGCTGTGCGCGGGAGGCGACGTCCGCGCGCTGCACGACGCGGCGAAGGCCGGTGACGAGTCGCTGCCCGCCGCGTTCTGGACCGAGGAGTACCAGCTCAACTCGGCGCTCGCGGGCTACCCGAAGCCGGTCGTCGGGATCATGGACGGCATCTGCATGGGCGGTGGCGTGGGCATCTCCGCCCACGGCTCGCACCGGGTGGTCACCGAGCGCTCCAAGGTCGGCATGCCCGAGGTCGGCATCGGTTTCATCCCCGACGTTGGCGGCACCTACCTGCTCTCCCGCGCCCCCGGCGAGCTTGGCACCCACCTGGCGCTGACCGGCGCACCGATCGGCGGCGCCGACGCGATCTACTGCGGGGTGGCCGACTACTACGTCAACAGCGCGAACCTGCCGGAGCTCGTCGAGGCCCTGTCAGGTGGCGAGGTGGACGAGGTGCTGCAGAAGTTCTCCGAGCCCGCCCCCGAGGCGCCGCTGGCCGCGCAGCGGGAGTGGATCGACGCGGCGTACTCGGCCGACAGCGTGGAGGAGGTCCTGCGGCGCCTGCGCGAGCGGCCGGAAGAAGCCGCCCGCGAGACCGCCGAGGCGATCGAACACAAGTCGCCGACCTCCCTCAAGGTCACCCTGAAGGCCCTGCGCAGCGACTACGGCTCGCTGGAGGACGCACTCCTCCAGGAGTACCGGCTGGCGATGGCGTGCGTGCGGATCGGCGACTTCGTCGAGGGTGTGCGCGCGACGCTGGTGGACAAGGACCGCAACCCGCAGTGGTCACCGGCGCAGCTGTCCGATGTGGACGAATCGCGGGTGGAGAAGTTCTTCGAGCCGGTCGCGGACGAGCCGAAACTGCTCGGCTGACGCCGCTTCGGCCTTGACGGAAGTTCCAGCGCAGAAGGGGAAAATGACAATGGCTGTCATCGGATTCATCGGGCTGGGCCACATGGGCGGCCCGATGTCGGCGAACCTCGTCAAGGCCGGTCACGCGGTGCAGGGCTTCGACCTGGTGCCGGCGGCGCTGGAGGCCGCCGACCGGCATGGCGTGACCACCGTGGCGTCGGCCGCCGATGCCGTCGCGGGCGCCGATGCGGTGATCACCATGCTGCCCAGCGGCAAGCACGTGCTGGCCTGCTACGACGAGGTGCTGGCCGCGGCGAAGCCCGGCACCCTGCTCATCGACTCGTCCACGGTGGACGTCGCGGATGCCCGCCGGGCGCACGAGCGCGCCGCCGAGGCCGGGTTCGGCTCGATCGACGCCCCGGTCTCCGGCGGCACCGCCGGCGCCGAGGCGGGCACCCTGACGTTCATGGTGGGCGGGTCGGAGGAGGACTTCCACCGCGCCGAGCCCCTGCTGGAACCGATGGCGCGCAAGGTGATCCACTGCGGCGGTCCCGGCAACGGCCAGGTCACCAAGATGTGCAACAACCTCATCCTCGGCGCGTCCATGGTCGCGGTGAGCGAGGCGTTCGTGCTGGGGGAGCGGCTGGGGCTGTCGCACCAGGCGCTCTACGACGTGGCGTCGATCTCGACCGGGCAGTGCTGGGCGCTGACCACCAATTGCCCGGTGCCGGACCTGGTGGAGACCAGCCGGGCCAACCACGACTACGAGCCCGGCTTCGCCGCGGCGCTGATGCTCAAGGACCTCAAGCTGGCGACCTCGGCGGCGGAGCAGAGCGGCACGGACGCCGCGATCGGCCGCCTGGCCACCGAGCTCTACCAGCGGTTCAACGACGAGGGCGGCGGCAGCCTCGACTTCGGCGCGATCATCAAGTCCGTCCGGGAGCGCTCCGAGCAGCACTGACGGGCGATTGCCAATTTCGCGAGAAATTGACGTTCACCCAGGTGACGGTCAATTTCTCGCGAAATTGTGCTGCCCTGCGGGGACAGGTACACGTGGGGTAGTCGCGGGAGGGACCGGGGCGCCGCACGGCATCATCGGACCGGGCGTACCCTGACGCTCTGTGTTGGAGTGGCTGGTCGAGTGGTACGACGGCGTCGAGCTGTGGCTCGTGCAGCTCGTCTACCCGCTGCAGGTGACCCTCGTGCTCGCGGTGCTGCTACCGCTGTGCTGGGCGCTCGCCCGCGTGATCGACCGCGGCATCGACGGCCTAGGAGCGAAGCTGACGAGGGTCCGCGACGCGGAACCCCCGGTCGGCCGCCGGGACGGCGAGACCGGGCGGAAGGGGACGGCGGCGTGACGTCGCGCAGACGGATCTCGGTGGCGCTGGTCGGGCTGATCGCCCTGGTCGTCATCGGCTGGTTCGTCCGGGACTACGTGGACCTGGAGCCCGGTGCGGCGACGCAGCAGCGGGCCGTGCCCGGGGCTGAGTCCGGCCTGCCGGTGAAGCAGCTGTCCACGCTGCCGCCGGAAGCCGGGAAGACCTGGCAGCTGATCGTCAAGGGCGGCCCGTTCCCTTACCCAGGCAAGGACGGCTCGGCGTTCGGCAACCGGGAAGGCGTCCTGCCGGACAAAGCCTCCGGCTACTACCACGAGTACACCGTGCCGACCCCGGGCTCGAAGGATCGCGGAGCCCAGAGACTGGTCACCGGTGGCCAATCCGAGCTTTACTACACGAGCGATCATTACGATTCATTTGTGGTTGTCGACCCCGCAGGTTGAGTGCGATGTTTGCGACGAAGTGGGCTAGCAGGGTGCGGAAGGAGCCGGCGGTGAGCGAGCTGGAGCAGCCGTCCGGCGGCGTCACTGCGCGCGAGGCCGTGCAGGAAGCCGAGCAGCGCGGCGCGACCGCGCACGTCTTGGACGGCTCAGACCTGCTCAGCAAGCGGACGACGCTGGACGGGATCGCCGCGGTGCTGAACTTCCCGGAGTGGGCGGGCCGAAACCTCGACGCCCTCTATGACTGTCTGACGGACCTGTCGTGGCTGCCGGAGGGCGAGCACGTGCTGGTCTGGTCGGGCTTCCAGACGCTGGCGGAGCACGACCCGAAGGCCTTCGGCCGGATCAACGCGGTCCTCCGCGACGCCTCCGAGCACCCCATCTGCGGCCGCGAGTTCACCGCAGTCCTGACCGGGCCTTGATCGCCCCTTAGTGGCCGGGGCGGTCTCGCAATACTGGCTCCCGTGCAGAACAGGAGGCAGTATGACTGTCGTGAACATGCAGGCGGACGAGCAGCACGTGCCGATGACCGTCGACGACTTGGAGCGGCTTCCCGACGACGGGCGCCGCTACGAGTTGGTCGACGAGCGGCTTGACGTGTCTCCTGCGCCAGTAAGCATCCACTCCCTCGTTGAGGCAAGGCTCTGCGGCTACCTCGGATTCGAAGTCGCGCCGGCGGATTTCGTGGTGATGCAAGGTGCTGGCATCAACTTCAACGCGAATCGGACGCACCACCGCATCCCGGACGTAGTCGTGCTCAACGAGACCGATTTCGAGCAGCCGTACCTCACCCGGCCACCGTTGCTCGCGATCGAGGTTGTTTCCCCGGAGAGCATCATCCGCGACCATCACACCAAGCCTCGCGAGTACGCCGACTTCGGTATTCAGGCGTACTGGATCGTCACTCCGGATGAAGAGAAACCGGGAATCGTCGAACTCCTGCTGGAGCACGGCGAATACCGGGAGGTGCAGCAGGTCCTCGGCGAGGACACCTTCGTCACCGACTTCCCGTTCCCGATCAAGCTGGTTTCGCACTGGCTTCTGGCCAAGGGACCGTGGCGCGAGCGGATCGGCGGCGAAGGCGACTGAGCAGGCTGGTCACCTGAGCTTTTCGGGCACCCATGCGGGCTTTCGCTTTTCGGCGAAGGCCCGCATGCCTTCCTGGCCTTCTTCGCCCGCGAAGTGCTTGGCCGACAGCCCTAGCATCTGCGCGAACGCCTCGCCCATGTTCGGCGGGCGCTGGCTGGTGAGCATCTGCTTCGTGGCCGCCAGGGCGTTCGGGGCGCCAAGGGCGAGCATGTCGGCGTAACGCTTGACCTCCGCATCCAGCTCGTCGGCCGCGACCGCGGAGTTCAGCAGGCCGATTTCGGCGGCGCGGCGAGCGTCGAAGGTCTCGCCGGTCAGGAACAGCTCGTGCGCCTGGCGGGAGTTGAGACGGGGCAGCACGGTCACCGAGATCACCGCGGGCACGACGCCGATGCGCACCTCGGAGAAAGCGAAGGTCGCGGTGTCCGCCGCGACCGCGATGTCGCAGGCCGTGACGATGCCGACGCCGCCGGCGCGGGCGGGCCCGGCGAGCTTGGCGACCACCGGCTTCGGGCTGGTCCAGATCTGCTCCAGGATCGCTGGGAACTCGTTCACGCCCTGCTTCTCGGAGTCCGCCGAACGCGACTCCTTGAGGTCCATCCCGGCGCAGAACACCGTGCCGGTGTGGGCCAGGACGATCACGCGCACCGCGTCGTCGGCGATCGCTGCGTTCAGGTGGTCCCGCAGTTCGCGCCGCAGCTGCGCGGACAGCGCATTGCGGTTGTGGGGCGAGTCCAGCGTGATCGTCGCAATGCCGTTGGCCACGGCGAGGTGCACGAGTTCATCCATGACAGGCACGTTAACCGCCGTTAGCCACCCCGGGCCAGTGAGCAACATCCCACTCCGGGTCGGACTGAGCGCCTCCACCGCAGGTCACGGGCCGTGAGCACGCCGTAGCGGCCCAACGCGCTCACGGGCGCTGGCCAGCAGAGACGTGGTACCGGTTCCGGCGTGCGGGTCAGGCTTGGAAGCGCCCGGCCTTGACGGCGGGGAGGAACGAACGCCACTGGGCCTGGTCGGCGGTGATGTACCCGGCGTCGCGGTCCTTGGTGTCCCGGATCGCGGCGCCCCCGGCTAACCGCCCGACCTCCGCACAGTTGCCGTTGGGGTTGCTGTAGCTGACTTGCGCCAGCCTTGGATCATGCTCATTTCAGTCGCTCCATCTCGTCTGCGATCTCAGCGATGAGACTCCTGGTTAGGTCTGCGCTCAACGCGGCCTTGCGGACGCTATCCGCCGCGGTTTGGTAGTCCTTGACGTCGGTGGCGTCAGTGATCGTCGTGCTTGAGCGGTAGTGCTCCAGTTGCGATGCCGCTCGTGAGTGAAAGTTCCGGTAAGAGCCGGAATTTTCACTCACGAGCCTTGGGCGTCAGGTCGGGGGGTAGCGGTCGGACCAGTCCGGTGGGCGGGGGCCGAACTCCAGGACCCCGTCGTGGGCGAGGCGCTCGATCACCTCGTAGAGCTCCAGCTCCGCCTTCCAGCGCTCCGGGATCTGCTCCGCCCCGCATTCCGCGCCGATCAGGCTGCCGCAGACCGCGCCCGTCGTCGCGCTGTTGCCCGAGTGGTTCACCGCCACCGGCAGCGCCGCGTCGAAGTCGCCGTCGCAGACCAGCGCCGCGTACAGCCCGATGCCCAGCGCTTCGGCCGCCGTCGATCCCGTGCCGAGGTTGCGCTCCAGAACGCCCGGCGCGATACGGCCGCTGCGGGCCAGGCGGACCGCCGCGGTGATCCGGCGGCTCACCTCCTCGTGCCCGGTGTGCGGGGTGAGCTGCTCCAGTGCCGCATCGACCGCCGTGGCCAGCGGCTCGCCGTTCATCAGGCGCGACACCAGGAACGCCAGCGCTCCCGCGGTCAGCCAGGCCGCCGGGTGGCCGTGGGTCAGCGCCGCCGTCCTCATGCCGACGTGGAAGACCTCCGCCGGGTCGTTGCTCCACAACGCGGCCGGAACCGCGCGCATGATCGCGCTGCTGCCCTGCGAGTCGCTGACCGGGTGGTCCGGGGACCCCATCTGCTGCTGGCCCTTGGCGAACGCGATGAGCGTTCGCATCATGGTGCGGCCGGGGTTGCGGGTCTGGAACAGCGCCCGCTGGCCGACCAGCCAGCCGTCCGGTTCGGGGGTGCCGTGCAGGAACTCGCCCGCCGCGCGCGGCCAGCTCAGGTGCTGCGTGTGCAGCCAGCGCTGGTAGGCGTGCTGGATGTGCCGTGCCGGGTCGTCGGTGCCGGTGGCGCGCCGGCTGATGTTGGCCCGTATCGTGCCCTCCAGCGAGAACAGCAGCAGCTGGGTATCGCTGCCGAGCCGCCCGGACGGGTGCCCGGCCGAGATGTAGTCGGTCAGGCCGCCCGCGCCGTGCCGGGACTGGATCTCGTCCCAGCTGTCGGCGGCGATGGGCATGCCGAGCGCCTCGCCGACCGCGCAGCCGAGAACCGCGCCGAGGAACCGGTCGCGGGACGCCGCCAGGCGGGGGACCGCGGTCAGCCCGGTGCGGTAGTCCGATGTGGACGGCTCCAGGGGCTCGGCGGATTCGGTGGTCGGGTAGCGGCGCTCCCACTGATCGGATTCGTCCGGGTACGGGCCGAATTCCCTTGCTGCGTCCGCGGAGAGCCGCTCGACCAGTGCGCTGATCGGGAGTTCTTCCAGCCATTCCGCCGGAATCGCCGTCGGGCCGTGCAGCGCGCCGAGCAGCTGCCCGCACAGCATGGCTGCCGTCGCCGCGTCTCCGCTGTGCTCGCTGGCGGAGCCGATGGCGGCGGCGAAATCGTCCTCGCAGGCCGATGAGACCCTGACCGCGACCGCCAGCGCGTCCAGGCCGCTGCGGCCGGGTTGCGTCGCGTCGAGGTTCGTGCGGCGCGGCCGGAACCCGGCGGGGCTGAGCTGGCCGAGCCGCAGGGCGCGCCTGAGCTGGGTGCGTCCCGACTGCCAGCCGGAAAGTCCTTGGCTCAGCGATGTTTGCAGCGCGTTGCCGCGCAGCAGCGACAGCATCGTCACCCCGAGCACGCTGGCCGGGCTGTGGCCTTTCGGGTGGCCGTGGGTGAGCGCGGCGAGGTCGCCGCCGAGCGCGAAAACCGTGCCGGGGTCGCCCGACCACAGCGCGGCGAGTGCGCCGAGCGGCACGGCGGTGGCCGTGTCCGAGGTGTTGATGGGCAGCCGCCGGGAACCGGCGGCGTGCCCGGCGGCGACCCGGGCGAGCGCGGTGAGCATCGTCGGCTCGTCGCTGTCGGCGGAGTGCAGCGCGGGTTCCGTCACCAGCCAGCCGTTGGGCTGGGCGGTGTCGGTCCCGCAGTCTCGCCAAGGCACGCCGCGGGTGTGCAGCCAGCGCTGGAGTCCGCCGAGGGCGAAGCCGACCGGATCTCCATCGCCCGCCGACCGCGCTTGGGTGTGCGCGCGGATCAGGCCCTCCAGGACGAAGAGCACGGCGGTGGTGCGCTGCCCGACCCGGCCTAGCGCGACGAATTCGCCCACCGCGCCGCCGAGCAGCATGCCGAGCAACCGTCCCGGTGCTTCGGGCAGCGGGCCGTTGCGGTCGGCCAGGCCGGTGGCAGGCGCCGGCGGGGGTTCCGCGCTGAGCCAGTGTTGCAGGGCCGTCGCCCACAGCGGGCGGGTGGCGGGTTTCCGCTGCCACTGCCGCCAGGTGTCCAGCAGCTGCTGCTCCGCCGGGTCACGGCGGCTGGTCGCGTGCGCCTCGCGCCAGGCCGCCAGCAGAGCCCGTTCCGTCTCGTCCAACCAGGATTCGTCCACTGTGGATTAACCGGGGTAGCGCTGCGCCCAGCCGGGCACTGGCTCGTGGGTGTCGATCTCCGTGCCTGCGCGGTGCGCGTCTTCCAGCAGCTGGTCCAGGACCGGGCGCAGCTCCAGGCCGGTGGTCCACTCGGCGGGGATCGGCCCGGCGCCGCGGGCGGTGCCCAGCAGGCTGCCGCAGATGGACGCGGTCGCCGCGCTGTTACCGGCGTGGGTAGCCGCCAGCGACACGGCGTCGGCGAACGAGTTCGGGTGCGCCAGCGCGGCCGCAACGGCGATCGCCAGCGCTTCCGGCGCTTGCCAGCCGAGGCCCAGGGTTTCCAGGCCGGCCGGCGACACCGGGCCGTTCGAGGCGATCTCGATCGCGGAGCGCAAGCCCAGCGCAGTGGTCTCAGCACCCTCCATCTGGTCCAGCTCGGCCAGTACGGCATGCACCGCTTCGGCGAGGGTGTGGCCCTCCTGCAACGCGGACACCAGCCCCGACAGCGCCCCGGCCGGCAGGTAACCGTCCGGATGCCCGTGGGTGACCGCGGCGATCTCGATACCCAGGGAGATCGAGTCCTGCACGGTGCGGACCTCGAAGCCGACCACCGCACCGCGGACCGTTGCCGCGGGCGTGCGGGCGGCGTTCGGCGGGTTGCCTGGCGTCGGGGGCTCCCGGCGGTCGCTCCACTGCGCCAATGAGGTCAGCGACGCCTCGTCCGGGAACCGCTGCACGCGAAGCGTTTCGTTCTCGGCGAGCGTCCCGGCCGGCAGGTTCACGCCGACCCGGGCGCCCTGCGTGAGCAGCCATTGCTGGAGCACCGTGCGGACCAAGCCTGGCCGGAACGCCGGGACGCCGCGCAGCGTCGAGCGGATGGTCCCGCCGATCAGGCCGTAGAGCACGAATGCCGCCTGCTGCGAGTAGGCGGTAGCCGCGCCGCGGCGGCCGAAGGCCTCGGCGAGCTCCCGCACGCCTTCCGGGTTCACGCTTAGGATCGTGCGCAGGTCGGAGAACATCCAAGGCGCGCCGAGGGCGTCGCCGACGGCGGCGCCCAGCACACAGCCTTCGAGCCGCTCGCGGCGGCTGAGCTGCACCCGGGTTTCGGCGGCGAGCTCGGCCCCGGGTTCCGCCCCGGCGGCGGCCTCGCCGATCAGCTGGGCCGCGCGTTCGGGGCCGAAGGCCTCGACGAGCAGCTTCTGCAGTCCCTGCGTCAGGTCGGCGGAGTTCCCGTCGCCGTTGTCGCGGAACTTGCGCCACACGCTGAGCAGCTGCAGTTCCTCGTCCGACAGGCCTTCGTCGGCTTCGTCGCGTGCCTCGGTCGGCACCTCCGTGACGGCGGTTTCCGCAGCCGGAGCCTCGACGACTGCCGCCTCGGCAACCGGGGTTTCGGAAGCTGGAGGTTCCGCAGCGGGCGTCTCGGCGGCAGGAGAATCGGCGACCGGAACTTCCGCGGCTGCGGCTTCCTGGACGGGCGCTTCCTGGTCCGGGGTTTCCGGCGCCGCGTCGTCCTCGACCGGTCCCTCGCCGGGCTGCGCGGTCTCCGATTCCGGCGTTCCTGCTGCGTATCGAGGCCCTTCGGGCACTTCGGCCGCTGGCGCGACGACGTCCTCCAGCGGCGGCACGGCGGGCGCGACCTCGCCGATCGGGTAGCGCGCCAGCCAAGGTTCGTCGACCGCATCGACCGCCTCGACCGCCTCCGCCTCCTGCTGGTCCGCAGTTTCAATTGAAACCGCGGGGGCGTCTGGTTCGGCTTCGGGCTCGACCGCTTCGGCTGGTGCGTCGTCGGCGACCGGCGCCGCCTTCGAGGGCTTCGCGACCGGCTCCGCGCCCCTCAGCGGCAGGGCGGAGGTGAACACCAGGTCCGAGATGTCCTTCGCGGCCGGGTAGCGCGAGGTCCACGCGTCACCGCTCGGCGGAGTCGGGCCGAACTCCAGCAGCGCGTCCTTCGCCAGCGCCTCGACGATCCCGCGCTGCTTGAGGTCGCGCAGCCACACACCCGGCAGCGCGGGCGCGCCGTAGCGGGCGCCGACGATGTTCCCGCAGATGGCCGCGGTGGAGTCGCTGTCGCCGGAGTGGTTGACGGACACCATCAGCGCGGCCGCGATGCTGTCGGTGCTAAGCGCCGCGCACACCGCGATGGCCAGCGCCTCGTGCCCGGCCCAGCCGCCGCCCAACGTGTCCTTGAGCTGTTCGGGGCTCGGCTTGCCCTGCTCGGCGAGCTCCTCGGCGGCCTGCAACGCGCGCTCGGTGTCTTCGTGGCCCTGGTACTGCACGAGCAGTTCGCGGGCCTCCCGCACCGCGTCTTCCAGCGTCTCCTCGCGCAGCAACCGGTGCACCACCACTGCAAGCGCCCCGGCGGGCAGGTAGCCGTTGGGCTGCGAGCAGGTCAGGGCCGCGGTCGCGGCGGCGAGTTCGAAGACCTGCTCGGGGTCGTCGGACCACAGCGCCACCGGTGCCGCCCGGACCACGCCGCCGCAGTCCTGCGAATCGTTGATCGGCCGCTCGAAGGTGCCGGGCGCGCCCACCGCGGCGAACTCGCGCAGCGCGGCGATGCAGCTGCTGTTCGGCGAGCGCACGGCGAACAGGTCGCGCTGCTCGATCAGCCAGCCGTTGGGCTTGGGATGGCTCATCGTGAACGGCCCGGCGGCCCGCATCCACGCGTAGCCCTGGGTGTGCAGCCAGCGCTGGTAGGCCAGCTGGATCGCGGACAGCGGGCTGTCGGCCCCGGCGGTGCGGGCCGCGAAGTGCCCGCGGATCAGGCCTTCCAGGGTGAACAGCACCATCTGGGTGTCGTCGGTGAACTCGCCCGGGCGCTCACCGGCGCGGTCGTACTCCGTGACGCCCATCGCGCCGAAGCGGCTGCGGATCTGGTCCACCGGATAGAACTCCACCGGCGCGCCGAGGGCGTCGCCGATCGCCCCGGCCAGCATCGAGCCGAGGAACCGGCGGCCGAACCCGGTTTCCAGTGGATCGCCCGGCGGCTGCGCGGTCGGCCCGCCCGTCGGCTTCGGGGCCTGCTCGCCGGGCTGCGGCGCGGCTCCCGGCGGGGCCTGCACCGGCATTCCGTTCGCGGGGGAGTTGATCGGCACGCCAGGGGCCTTCGGTGGCACGGCGGCGGCCTTGGCCAGCTCCTCGGCGGGGAGCCGGGCCTTGACGGGGCTGGTCGGGTTGACCTGCACGTCGATGCCGGTGAGGTGGTGCGTCGCCAGCTGCCGACCGGTCATCCGCTGCCAGGTCGTCCAGTTGGGCGGCAGGAAGGTCTCCGAGGTGAACACCTGCAGCTGCCGGCGGCCCGACTCGTGCTCCATCGTGAACAGCCCGCTGCCCTGCGGCTGCGCGAACAGGATCAGCTCGGCGTCCAGCATCGCGGTCAGCAGCGAATGCCCCTGCGCGTAGCCGGTGGTGGTGAGCTGCAGGGCGCGTTCGACGTCGTTGGTCGGCGCGGGCAGCCGCAGCGCCACCGGGGACGGCCGGTAGTTCGGGTTCGGTGAGAAGTCGTCGGTGATCTCGCCCTGCTCGTCCACCCGGTAGCCGCCGATGAAGCCCCACGGCGGCACCTCGGCGTTCGGGTCGGTGAAGATCGGGTCGACCACGTACAGCCAGGTGTTGGGCTGCTTCTGGGCCTGTTCCCGCATGGTCGGCGTGATGACCGGTCGATTCGGCTGCTGCGTGTTCATCTCGCGCTGTTGTCCCCGACTCCTCGTCCAGCCTTGCATTGATCGCCCCCACACACGGCGCGGTCACTCGTTAGCGCGGCCTGACGGGTGAGACGAGCACAAGGAGCGGCCGGTTCCCCGTCCAGACGCTGGCAACAAACTCTCTCATGACCACATGGGGTGAAGCTAAGTGTTCGAAAGAACAACTCAGCGTTAGGTGCGGATTTCTGCTGTCGTCGCTGGTCGCGACGCGATCAAACGCTGCTGCCGGAGAGCGCGGCGGCCATCAGGCACTGCAGGCACGGCATGCCGGCCGGTCTGTCGAGAGCTTCCGCTTGACCTGGGACGATACCGAAACCGCAGTAGGCGTAGAGCATCGCGGGCAGCTCACCGTCGTCCGGCAGCGGGAAGAAGTGGCAGGACTTGTCCTGCTCGCTGCGCGCGAACTCGGCTCGGACGCGTGCGATCAGGTGTGGTCGTGCGTTCATCCGGCCCCCACGGTGCACTGTGAATCCGGGTCCGGCAGCGGCCTGGGCTGTCGGGGGTGTCCGGGCCGCTGCCGGTCTTCGTGTACCCAGCTGGATGACACGGCCACATCATGCCCCGCAGGTTGCGCCCACCAACAGAGTTGTCGACTTTTGCTCAGACGCCCGCCTTTTCGGTGCAGTCGAGTTCGTCTTCGGAGTGGTCGAGCTCGTTCATCGAGACGGTGACATCGTGATCTTCGAAGTCCGCTACGAGTTTGAGGCGTCCCCCGAGGGCAGCGACGTAGCGCTCAAGCGTGCCGACCTCGATCTGCGCCAAGTTCCCCTGTTCGAGTTTGCTCACGCGGGGCTGGCTGACCTGCATCCGCGCGGCGACCTCCGACTGTGACAGTCCGGCCGCTTTGCGCAGCTGGGCGAGGCGGTCGCCCAGAATGTAGGCCTGGGTGAGGATGCGGGCTTGTTCCCTGGCGGCTTCCACATCGCGGCCACGCGCCCGGTCCAGGGCTTCCTTGTCCTTCTTAGCGTCCTTCCAGGAACGACCCATCGCTCAGCCCTCCTCTAACTCCGCCAGGTGTTCCTCGAAACGCTTCTCGGCAAGCGGGATGTTCGTCTCGTACCAACCCCGCCAGTTCCCGGCCTTGTCGCCCGCCACCAGAACAATGGCACAACGTCGTGGGTCGAAGGCGAACAACATCCTGATCTCGCTCCTGCCCGCCGAAGCGGGACGTAGTTCCTTGAGATTGTGGTATCGAGACCCCTTAATCTTGTCTACGAGTGGACGTCCGAGCCGCGGCCCCTGGTGGGCTAACAGGTCGAGTGCCTGTTCGACCAGGTCGGCGCTCTCGGGGTCGTTCTGGACCAACGAGAAGAACCAGGTGTTGACCTCTTCGTGCAACTCGACGTCTCAGCTCACGACTCTAGTATAACGTCAGGGTTATGGCTAGGGGATCGCAGGATGAATGCGGCGTCTGGCTCCTAGGGTCACAGGGCTGCGGACAGCTGCAAGGATCCTGCGTATTCGCTCAGGTCGCGCACAGGCTGGCCAGCGAGGATGACCAGGCCGTCAGCCAAGTCATTTGCCGTAGTGGTAGCGGCAAGCCGCGATTCGAATCTCGTCTCCCGCAACCTTGTAGACCAGACGATGCTCGTCAGAGATGCGACGCGACCAGTAGCCCTGGAAACCGTGCTTGAGCGGTTCGGGTTTGCCGATTCCTTCGTTCCCGTTGCGGCAGATGTCTTTGATCAGCGCGTTGATTCGCTTGAGGATCTTGCGGTCCTCGGCTTGCCACCAGACGTAGTCGTCCCAGGCAAGCCCGTCCCAGACCAGTTTCATTCGGCGAGCTCGTGTTGTTCTCCGCCGCCGGCTTCCAGTCGCTCGATCGCGAGGATCAGGCGGCGGGCGTTCTCGGGGCTGCGGAGCAGGTAGGCAGTTTCCTTCAGGGACTGGTAGTCATCCAATGACACCATCACGACGGGCTCGTGCCCTGCTCGGGTGATCACGACTTCCTCGCGGTCGTTCACCACGGAGTCGAGCGTCTCGGCGTACTTGGCACGGGACTCGGAGTAGCTCATCGTCTTCACCGAAACACCTCCTTGTACAGGATACTGTACGCCTCGCGTGGGGGTGGCGGCAAGCACGGGCAGAACCGCACGTCACAGGGCTGCGGACAGCTGGAGGGGAGCTGCGGTGAGGGCCTCGGCGTAGCGGTTCAGGATCAGGTCGGCCACGCCCTCGTCGTCGGCCATCGGGGCCGCTAGCAGCGGGTTTGTCGCGTGCTTGCGGGCCAGGTCGATGATCCGGTCCGGGAGCAGGCCCGGGGCCAGGAACCAGGAGGCGACCGCGATGCGGCGGGCACCGCGTGCGCGCAGGGCCTCGATCGCCGCCGGAACAGCGGGTTCGGCGGCTGCGGCGAAGGTCGCGACGGCGCCGCCCCATGACGTGCGCGATTGCCAGCGCGCCGCGACGTCGGCGACCAGGCGGTTCGCCGGTGCGTGCGACGATCCCGCGCCGGCCAGCAGCACCCCCAGTTCCGGGTCCTCGGCGGACGCTCCGGCCTCGGCCAGCCGCCGCCACGCCGCCTCGTCCAGCCGCGGATCCGGGCCCAGCACATCGGCCACGTGCACCCGGAACCGCGGATAGCGCCGCTCCGCGTCGGCCACCGCCGCGGGCACGTCGACGCGGGCGTGGAAGGCCCGGCCGAGCAGCAGCGGCACGACGACCGCCGAGCCGTGGCCGTCGCCGTGCGCCGCGCTGAGCACGTCGCCCACGCGCGGTGCCGACAGGTCCAGGAACGCCACGCGCACATCGAGATCCGGGCGCATCGCGCGGACCACATCCATCAGGGCGTGGATGGTCGCGGCCGAACGCGGATCCCGGCTGCCGTGCGCGACGGCCACCAGTGGAGCGGTCATCTCCTGCTCATTCCGACGCGGCGGCCAGCGGCGCCAACGGCACCCCGATCAGCCCGGCGGCCAGCGTGGTGCCGTCGGCGGGGTCGATCACCAGGAACGATCCGGTGCGCCGGCTCGCGGCGTAATCGTCGATCGGCAGCGGCTCCGCCGTGCGCAGCCGCACCCGGCCGATCTCGTTGAGCTGCAACGAATCCGGACTGTCCACACTCGACAGCTGCTGTTCGTCGAAGCGGGCCGCCAGCTCGGTGACGATGGCCTGCACGGTGCGGGTGCCGTGCTTGACCAGCACCTTGGCGCCCGGGTTCAGCGGCTTCTCGGCCAGCCAGCAGACCGTGGCGTCGAGCTCGTCGGTGACCCGCGGCGGGGCGTCCGCGGCGGCGATCAGGTCGCCGCGCGAGATGTCCACGTCGTCGGCCAGCAGCAGGGTGACGGAGTGCCCGGCCGCGGCGCGCGGCCTCGCCCCGTCCGGGCTGTCCACCTTGGACACCCGGGTGCGCAGCCCGGCAGGCAGCACGACCACCTCGTCGCCCTCCGCCACGACACCGGCCGCCACCTGGCCCGCGTAGCCGCGGTAGTCCGGGTATTCGGCGGTGCGCGGCCGGATCACGTACTGCACCGGCATCCGGAACGGCGCGTCGTGCGGGTCCGGCGCCACCGGCACGCTTTCCAGGTGCTCCAGCAGCGAAGGACCGCTGTACCAGGGGGTGTTCGCGGAGCGTTCCACCACGTTGTCGCCGAGCAGCGCGGACACCGGGATGGTCACCACGGTGTCGTCGCGGTAGCCCAGTGCACGGGCGTGCTCGGTGAACTCGGCGGCGATGCGGGTGAACACCGCCTCGTCGAAGCCGACCATGTCGATCTTGTTGACGGCCAGCACCAGCTGCGGCACGCCCAGCAGCGCCAGCACCGCCGCATGCCGCCGGGTCTGCTCGATGACGCCCTTGCGCGCGTCCACCAGCAGAACCGCCAGCTGCGCGGTCGAGGCACCGGTGACGGTGTTGCGGGTGTACTGCACGTGACCGGGGGTGTCGGCGAGGACGAAAGTGCGCTTGGGCGTGGCGAAGTAGCGGTAGGCCACGTCGATGGTGATGCCCTGTTCACGCTCCGCGCGCAGGCCGTCCACCAGCAGCGACAGGTCCGGGGTGGCGAGGCCGCGGTCCGCGCTGGCGCGGTGCACCGCGTCGAGCTGGTCGGCCAGCACCGACTTGGTGTCGTGCAGCAGCCGCCCGACCAGGGTGCTCTTGCCGTCGTCGACGGAGCCGGCGGTGGCCAACCGCAGCAGGTCGCTGTGCACCGGCAGGGTCACCTCCGTGCCGCTGTCCGGCGCGGTGCGAGTAGTCGTCTCGGTCATTGAAGAACCCATTCCTGCTTCATGGAGTGCTCGGCTCGTTTTGCGTGGCGGTGCGGGTAGCGGAACCTGAGAGGCCTTCTCGACTCCGGGATCCCCGACTTATGTATGTGTCCAATACGCGGCGTCGGGGCTGTCCTCGCGAGATAGCCCGGGGTGCGGGGTGTCCCCGCATGGACACTGTTCAGAACCCGCGGCGGTGCAAGTTGCGAGGGTGGGCTAAGCGGCTTCGCCGCTCGCGGCGGCTCGGGCGCAGGTCGGTTGAGCGACGCGGTGGCGGTCCACCACCACAAGTGGCTGCGCCACTTGCCTGACGACAGGCGTCTTCGAAAGCATCCCCGCCTCCTATCCGCTCCAGGCTCAGAAGTAGCCCTCGCGCTTGCGGTCTTCCATTGCTGCTTCGGAAATGCGGTCGTCGGCTCGCGTCGCGCCGCGCTCGGTGAGCCGGCTGGCGGCGACCTCGGCGATCACATCGTCCACTGTGTACGCCTCGGATTCCACCGCGCCGGTGCAGGAACCGTCGCCGACGGTGCGGTAGCGCACGGTCTTGGTGGCCGCGACCTCACCGTCGCGGGGCCCGCCCCACGGACCCGAGGTCAGCCACATGCCGTCGCGCAGGAACACCTCGCGCCGGTGCGCGTAGTAGATCTCCGGCAGCTCGATCTTCTCCCGCTGGATGTAGCGCCAGATGTCCAGCTCGGTCCAGTTCGACAGCGGGAACACCCGGACGTGCTCGCCCGGCCGGTGCTTGCCGTTGTACAGGTTCCACAGCTCGGGGCGCTGGCGGCGCGGGTCCCACTGCCCGAAGGCGTTGCGGAGGCTGAAGATGCGCTCCTTGGCGCGGGCCCGCTCCTCGTCGCGCCGACCGCCGCCGAAGACCGCGTCGAACCGGTTCTCGCTGATCCCGTCCAGCAGCGGCGTGGTCTGCAGCGGGTTGCGGGTGCCGTCGGCCCGCTCCTGCAGCCGGCCGTCGTCGATGTAGTCCTGCACGGACGCCACCACCAACCGCAGGTCGTGCCGCTCCACCAGCTCGTCGCGGAAGGCCAGCACCTCCGGGAAGTTGTGCCCGGTGTCGACGTGCAGCAGCGGGAACGGCACTGGCGCGGGCCAGAACGCCTTCCGCGCTAGGTGCACCAGCACCGTGGAGTCCTTGCCGCCGGAGAACAGGATCACCGGCCGGTCGAACTCACCGGCCACCTCGCGGAAGATGTGGATCGCTTCGGACTCCAGCGCGTCCAGGTTGTCCACCTGCGGCGGCACGTCGGTCCGATCGATCGGCAACTCGACTGTCGTCATGTCTCCTCCGGAGTTCCTCAGCCGTGCAGTCCGCACTCGGTCTTGGCGTTGCCCGCCCAGCGCCCGCTGCGCGGGTCGGCACCGGGCGCGGGCTTGGCGGTGCAGGGCTGGCACCCGATCGACGGGTAACCGGCCGGCACCAGCGGGTTGACCAGCACGCCGTGCTCGTCGATGTAGCGCTGCATGTCGTCGTCGGACCAGGCCGCCAGCGGGTTGATCTTGACCAGGGCGTTGCGGTCGTCCCAGGTCACGATCGGCGTGTTCGCGCGCGTCGGGGCCTCCACCCGGCGCACCCCGGTCACCCACGCCTCGTAGCGGGCCAGCGTGTTGCGCAGCGGCACCACCTTGCGCAGGAGGCAGCAGCGGTTCGGGTCCCGCTCGAACAGCCGCGGGCCCTCGCTGGCGTCCTGCTCCGCGACGGTCTGCGCGGGGATCGCGTTGACGATGTTCACGTCGTGGACCTGCGCGATGGCGTCGCGGGTGCCGATGGTCTCGGCGAAGTGGTAGCCGGTCTCCAGGAACAGGATGTCCACGCCCGGCCTCGCCTTGGCCGCCAAGTCGACCAGCACCGCGTCCTGCATGTTCGACGCGACGATCAGGCCGTCGCCGAAGTTGTCGACGGCCCAGCGCAGGGCTTCCTCCGCGTCGGCCTCGGCCAGCCGCGGCGCGGCCTCCTCGACCAGCGCCCGCAGCTCGTCGTCGCTGCGCCGGGCGCCGATGTTCGTGGTGGTGTCGGCAGTCATGCTTCTCCGTTTCCAACGGCCGGGTCTTCGGCCTTTTCGCCGAGGGACAGCCCGATGAGCCGCACTGTGAAGACCCGCAGGCACGACGCGCACTGCCACGCCCCGGCCGGCTCGGCCTCGGGCGTGAGGTCCTCGTCCCCGCAGTACGGGCAGTAGAACGGCGCCGCTCGGCTCACTTGAGGTCGTCTTCCTCGGCCCGCGCCACCCACTGCGCGAAGCGCTCGCCGGTGGAGCGTTGCGCCAGGTAGTGGCGGACCAGCCGCTCCACGTAGTCGCCGAGCTCGGCGGAGGTGACCTTGTGACCGCGGATCTTGCGGCCGAACCCGGCGTCCTCTCCGAGGCCGCCGCCGAGGTGCACCTGGAAGCCCTCGACCTGGTTGCCGTCGCCGTCCGGCACCATCTGGCCTTTCAGGCCGATGTCGGCGACCTGGGTGCGGGCGCAGGCGTTCGGGCAGCCATTGAGGTTGATCGTCACCGGGTCGGTGACGTCGCCCTGGATGTCGGCCAGCCGCTGCTCCAGCTCGTCGACCAGCGCGATCGCCCGCTCCTTGGTCTCCACGATGGCCAGCTTGCAGAACTCGATGCCGGTGCAGGCCAGCACGCTGCGCCGCCACGGCGACGGGTCGGCCTGCAGACCCAGCCCGTCCAGGTCCGCGACCAGACCGTCCACTTCGGACTTCGGCACGTCGAGGACCAGCAGGTTCTGCTCAACGGTGGTGCGCACGCGCCGCGAACCCACCCGCTCGGCGGCCTTCGCGACCTCCACCAGCGTGGAGCCGCTGACCCGGCCCGCCGCGGACTTCGCGCCGACGTAGAAGTTGCCGTCGACCTGCGGGTGCACCCCGACGTGGTCGCGGTGACCGGTCGGCGTCTCCGGCGCGGGGCCGTCGACCAGCTTGCGGCCCAGGTACTCGTCCTCCAGCACCTGCCGGAACTTCTCCGCACCCCAGTCGGCGAGCAGGAACTTCAACCGGGCGCGGTGCCGCAGCCGCCGGTAGCCGTAGTCGCGGAAGATCTGCACCACGGCCTGCCATACCTCGGCGACCTCACCGAGCGGCACCCAGGCGCCCAGCCGCACCGCGAGCTTCGGGTTCGTGGACAGGCCGCCGCCGACCCACAGGTCGAAGCCGGGCCCGTGCTCCGGGTGCACGACGCCGACCAGCGAGATGTCGTTGATCTCCGGCACGGTGTCCCAGCGCGGCGAGCCGCTGATCGCTGACTTGAACTTGCGCGGCAGGTTGGACAGCGACTTGTCGCCGATGAACCGCTCGGCGATCTCCTCGATCGCCGGGGTGGCGTCGATGATCTCGTCCGCGGCGACGCCCGCGACCGGCGATCCCAGCACGACGCGGGGGCAGTCGCCGCAGGCCTCGGTGGTGGACAGCCCGACACCCTCCAGCTTCTGCCAGATCGTCGGCATGTCCTCGACCCGCACCCAGTGCAGCTGGATGTTCTGCCGGTCGGTGATGTCGGCGGTGTCGCGCGCGTAGGTCTGCGAGACCTCACCGATGGTGCGCAGCTGCTCGGTGGTCAGCGCACCGCCGTCGATGCGGACCCGCAGCATGAAGTAGCGGTCGTCGAGCTCCTCGGGCTCGATCGTGCCGGTGCGCGCGCCGGGGATGCCCGGGGCGCGCTGGGTGTAGAGGCCCCACCAGCGGAAACGACCACGCAGGTCGGCCGGGTCGATCGAGTCGAAGCCGCCGTGGGCGTAGATCGTCTCGATGCGCTGCCTGACGTTCAGCGGGTTGTCGTCCTTCTTCGAGCGCTCGTTGGCGTTGAGCGGCTCGCGATAACCGAGCGCCCACTGGCCCTCGCCGCGCGTCTTGCGCTTGCGGGCGGGGCGAGCAGGGGCTTCCGTCGGGGGGACCATGTCCGACCTCCGGGATTCGGGCGCGGCAGCGCCGCGCGGAATTCCCGTCGACGGTGACGGTTCTCACTGCTCGGCGCTCCCGGCGCCGACTGGACAAAGCAGCAGAACGCGGCGGCGGGGTTTCAACGCATGGCGCGGCACAGCGCGCTGGACACGCGCCGCAGGTCCACGTAGCGGCGGGTGACCAGCAAGAGCCTCGGCAAGGTCGCACCCATGTGGGGCAGCGTGCCACGTGCTCACCGACCGGTCCATCCCTATCCGAATGGTGAGACAGTGGTGGAGTGCCTGCTCAACTGCCAGTCGGTGAACCCGCCCCGGCCGACGGAACGCTCCCGCCCGAAGCCCTGACGGGCCTGGGTTCGCGGCCGTTCGGGGTGTACGTCCACGTGCCGTTCTGCGCCACCCGCTGCGGCTACTGCGACTTCAACACCTACACCGCCGATGAGCTGGGCTCATCGGCGAGTTTCGGCAGCTGGCTGGACGGCCTGCGGGCGGAGCTGGAGCTGGGCGCGCGGGTGCTGGCGGCGGGCGATCAGCCGGTGCCTGCGGCGGAGACGGTCTTCGTCGGCGGCGGCACGCCGTCGCTTCTCGGCGCGGGACGGTTGGGCGAGGTGCTGGCCGCGATCCGCGAGTCGTTCGGGCTCGACGGTGCGGCGGAAATCACCACCGAATCCAACCCTGAGTCGACGTCGCCGGAGTTTTTCGCCGGGATCCGCGAGGCCGGGTTCAACCGGGTGTCGCTGGGCATGCAGTCCGCCGCGGAGCACGTGCTGCGGGTGCTGGAGCGGCGGCACACGCCGGGCCGAGCGGTCGCGGCGGTCGGCGAGGCGCGCGCGGCCGGCTTCGACCACGTCAACCTGGACCTGATTTACGGCACGCCGGGGGAGGCTGACGACGACCTGCGGGCCTCGCTGGACGCGGTGCTGTCCACCGGGGTCGACCACGTCTCGGCGTACGCGCTGATCGTCGAGGACGGCACCGCGATGGCCCGCAAGGTCCGCCGAGGCGAACTCCCGATGCCCGACGACGACGTGCTGGCCGACCGCTACGAACTGATCGATGGCGCGCTCGGCGAGGCGGGTCTGGGCTGGTACGAGGTGTCGAACTGGGCGCGGGACGACGCGGCGCGCTGCCGCCACAACCTCGGCTACTGGCAGGGCGGCGACTGGTGGGGCGCCGGCCCGGGCGCGCACAGCCACGTCGGCGGCGTCCGCTGGTGGAACGTCAAGCACCCGGCCCGCTACGCGGCTGTGCTGGCGGAGGGCAACTCCCCGGCGGCGGGACGGGAGCGCCTCGACGACGAGGACCAGCGGGTCGAGCGGATCATGCTCGGACTACGCCTGGCCACGGGTCTCCCGGTGGACGCACTGGACGAGCCGGGCCTTCTGGCGGCGAAGCAAGCAGCCGCCGACGGTCTGCTGCAGCCCGAAGCGCTGACGGCGGGCCGCTGCGTCCTGACGGACCGGGGCCGCCTCCTGGCCGACGGAGTGGTTCAGCGCCTGATCGCGTGATCAGGCAGGGGAGCTGACCTGGATTCCGTTCAGCGCGGTAGCTTCAGCGAGTCTCTTGTCGTAGGTCATCACCAGATCGACGTCGAGGGCAATTGCCGCAGCGAGGTGAATCGCGTCGAGCGAGCGCAGTTGGTTCGGCTCAAGCCTTCGGGAGAGGTTCACGATCTCGAAGTCGAGCGGATGCTCGGCGATGCCGCTCATTGCGTCCCGCAGTTCGTCAGCCACTTCCCGGAACGTCGTGTCCCGGCTGGCTCGAAGCACCCGGGCGACTTCGGTCCAGGCCAACGTGGTCGAGACCAACAGTGCCTGGCGGCGGGCGAGATCGTCCAGTTCCGCGACGAGCGCGGAGGATTCCGGCTCGCGGACTACCCGCTTGATCAGCGCGCTGCTGTCCAGGTATACGCGCATCAGAAACGGTCCTCGCGATCCAGCAGGTCGATCGTCCGTTGGCCCGCCGGGAGCGTTCTGGTCGGTACGACCTTGCGGTAGGGGCTCCTCGGCAGGAGCACCTTGCCCGAAGTGATCAGGTGGTCCCACTCGTGCTTGGGTTCCGCGGCCGAGTGAGCCCGAGATAGCGGTCTACGGCTTCACGGAGGATCTCCTGCTGAGAGCGACCTGATCGTTCCGCTTCGGCCGCAAGGCATTTTCTGCTTCGGCGCGAAGGCGCAGGTTCAGAGCCTGTTGGTGAATGGTCTGGGTGGGTGGTCGCTTAGCGGAACCTGAGAGGTTCCCTGGACTGCGGGTGCCCCTCCTGACGTATGTCCAATACGCGGCGGAGGGGCCGTCCTTGCCAGAAAACCTCTCAGAACCCGCCGATGGTCGTCCTGGCAAGGTGAATGCAAGCGGCTACGCCGCTTCCAAAGGCGCGGACGGCATTCGCCGACAGGCTCTCAGAGCCATGACGCAACGGTACCAACTCCGATACCATGATTGGTATCGCTATCGGATTGCGTCCAGGTCGAGGACTCTGGCGTGCAGGACCGTGCGCTGGTGCAGGGCCGACCGGAGGGCCCGGTGCAGGCCGTCCTCCAGGTAGAGCTCGCCGCGCCAGCGGACCACGTGCGGGAACAGGTCCCCGAAGAACGTCGAGTCCGGGCTCAGCAGCCGATCCAGGTGCAGCACCTTCGTCGTGGTGACCAGATCTTCCATCCGCACCGGGCGCGGCGGCACCTTCGCCCAGTCCTGCAGCGCCATCCGGTGGTCGGGGTAGGGCTGACCCTCCCGGACGTCCTTGAAGATCACGGCAGCTGGCACCTCCTGGCGAACGGCCGAACGCGTTGCACGCCGCAGTTGGTCCGCCTGCGGCTACCGCCGCCGGAAACGATCTGCTCCGCTCGATGTACCGGCCCATCGGCCCCGCGGCAGGCTACCGCCGTCCGCCCGTGCGCCTCGGCTCCGGTGCACGAACACCGTAAACTCGATGGTGGTACCCGGGCTGTGCCTGGGCATCGAGCCTGGGCGGGTGCCGCTGGAGGTGAAGGAGGTGGCGGTGGTGAACGCGGATGATCGCCGTTTCGAGGTGCTGCGGGCGATCGTGGCCGACTACGTGTCGACCAAGGAGCCGGTGGGTTCGAAGGCACTCGTCGACCGCCACAATCTCAGTGTGTCCAGCGCCACGGTCCGCAACGACATGGCCGCCCTGGAGGAGGAGGGCTTTATCGTTCAGCCGCACACCAGCGCCGGCCGGGTGCCCACCGACAAGGGCTACCGGCTGTTCGTGGACCGGCTGCACGAGGTCAAGCCGCTGACCCAGGCCGAGCGTCGCGCCATCCACAAGTTCCTCGAAGGGGCGCTGGACCTGGACGACGTGATGCGCCGCAGCGTCCGGCTGCTGGCGCAGCTCACCCAGCAGGTCGCCGTGGTGCAGTACCCCACGTTGACCCGATCGACCGTCCGGCACGTCGAAGTGGTCACCATCACCCCGGCGCGGCTGATGCTGGTGCTGATCACCAACACCGGGCGCGTCGACCAGCGGATGGTCGACCTCGGCGACGTGATCACCGACGACGACGTGGCCCGGCTGCGCAACGTGCTCAACGCGTCGATGGTCGAGAAGCGGCTCGCCGACGCCTCCGCCGCGGTGGCCGAGCTGCCCGACCAGTCTCCGTCGGAGCTGCGCGACCCGCTGATCCGCGTGTGCAGCGTGCTCATCGAGTCGCTGGTGGAGCACCCGGAGGAGCGGATGCTGCTGGGCGGCACGCCCAACCTGACCCGCAACGTCGCCGACTTCCCCAACTCGCTGCGCCAGGTCCTGGAGGCGCTCGAAGAGCAGGTCGTGGTACTCAAGCTGCTCGCGGCGGCGCGCGATTCGGGCACCGTGCGGGTCAGCATCGGGATGGAGAATGAGGCCAAGGAGATGCAGACGACCTCGGTGATTTCCACCGGATACGGTTCGGATGGCATGGTACTGGGCGGCCTGGGAGTTGTCGGACCGACTCGGATGGACTACCCGGGCACCATGGCGGCGGTGCGGGCCGTAGCCGCGTACGTGGGTGAGATCCTGATCGGTCGGTGACGGTTCACCGCGCCCGACCGGCGTGTACTCGTTGATCGAGCAGAGGAAGTACGGAGAAGGTGGCCAGGGACTACTACGCGACCCTCGGGGTGGCCAGGGAAGCGACACCCGAGCAGATCAAGCGGGCATACCGCAAGCTCGCCCGAGAACTGCACCCAGACGTCAACCCAGATGAGGCCGCGCAGGAGCGGTTCCGCGAGGTGACGACCGCCTACGAGGTCCTTTCCGACCCGAAGAAGCGGCAGGTGGTCGACCTCGGCGGGGACCCGCTGTCCAACGGCGGCGGTGCCGGCGGCGGCATGGGCGACCCGTTCGCGGGCTTCGGCGGTCTGGGCGACATCATGGACGCCTTCTTCGGCGGCGGTGCCGGTGGCGGCGGGCGGGGCCCGCGCAGCCGCGTCCAGCCGGGCTCGGACGCGCTGCTCCGGCTGGAGATGACGCTGGAGGAGTGCGCCAGCGGCATGAACCGGGATATCACCGTCGACACTGCGGTGCTCTGCGACTCGTGCGACGGCGGCGGTTCCCGCGCCGGCAGCGCCCCGTCGACCTGCGACACCTGCGGTGGTCGCGGCGAGGTGCAGTCCGTGCAGCGGTCGTTCCTGGGGCAGGTCATGACGTCCCGGCCGTGCCCGGTCTGCCGCGGTTTCGGCGAGGTCATCACCGACCCGTGCCAGCAGTGCGGCGGCGACGGCCGGGTCCGCGCGCGGCGCACCATCACCGTCAAGATCCCGGCCGGTGTCGGCGACGGAATGCGGGTGCGGCTGGCGGGCGAAGGCGAGGTCGGGCCCGGCGGGGGACCGGCCGGTGACCTGTTCGTCGAGGTCGAGGAGCTCCCGCACGAGCGGTTCACCCGCGACGGCGCGGACCTGCACTGCACCGTCGAGCTGCCGATGACGGCCGCGGCGCTGGGCACCGTGCTTACCCTGGAAACCCTCGATGGCGGCCAGGAGGAGCTGACGGTCGAGCCTGGCACGCAGTCCGGCACCGAGCAGGTGCTAATCGGTCGGGGCCTGCCCAAGCTGCGGTCCAACGGCAGAGTCAGCGGCCACGGCGACCTGCACGTGCACCTCGACGTCGTGGTGCCGACCCGGCTCGACGAGTCGCAGTCCGACCTGCTGCGCCAGCTCGCCGCGCTGCGCGGCGAGGAGCAGCCGGAGCCGACGGTGACCGCCAACGGCAACGGCAACCGGCACGGGCTGTTCTCCCGCTTCCGCTCCTTCGGCAACCGCTGAACTGGAAGATGCTTCCAAGTGGTTTGCGTGGCGGTGCGGGCAGCGGAACGTCAGAGGCCCTCTCGCAGCGGGATCCCCGACTCAGCCAATTCACCACGTCGGGGTGTCCTCGCTGGGAGAACCCCAGCGAGGTGGGCACCGTGAAACCGCGGCGGTGCCTGTTGAGTCCCACACCGCAAGCGGCTCCCGCCGCTTGCGAAGAACAGACCGAACGGTGAGGCGGGACGTGTCCGAATCCTCGCTGCCGGTGTTCTCTGTCGAGCGGTTGCCCGCAGTCGGCGCGGCCACCCTGGACGGCCCGGAGGGCAAGCACGCGGCCACCGTCCGCCGCCTGCGCGTCGGTGAGCAGCTGCTGCTCACCGACGGGCAGGGCGGTTTGGCGCGCTGCGAAGTGGCGGCCGCTGCGAAGGATTCGCTGCAGCTCGCCGTCTCCGAGACCTGGCATGTCCCGCAGCCCGGACTGCGGGTGCGGCTGGCGCAGGCGCTGGTCAAGGGTGACCGCGGGGAGCTCGCGGTGGAGCTGGCGACCGAGGCGGGCGTGGACGCGGTGGTGCCGTGGCGCGCCGCCCGGTGCGTGGCGAAGTGGGACGACGGCTCACGCGGCGCGAAGGCGCTGGCGCGGTGGCGGAGCACGGCCGCGCAGGCGGCGAAGCAGGCGCGGCGGGCGTGGACGCCACCGGTGGACGAGCCGGTGAGCACCAAGCAGCTCGCGGCGCTGGTCCGCGGTGCCGACGCGGCGCTGGTGCTGCACGAGTCGGCGGCCACGCCGCTGTCGTCGGTCGATCTGCCCGCGACCGGCGAACTCGTCCTGGTCGTCGGCCCGGAGGGCGGCGTGACCAGCGATGAGCTTGCCGCGCTGGCCGAAGCGGGGGCGAACGTCGTCCGCCTGGGCCCGACGGTCCTGCGGGCCTCGACAGCCGCCGCGGTCGCCCTCGGCGCCCTAGGCGTTCGCACCGACCGCTGGGTCTGAACGACCTGATCTCACGGCTGGGTGACTGGCGATCTCATTCGAAATCGGCGCATTACGCGCAAGGTGGTCACATACCGCTAAGAAGATCAAAAACTTCGGTCGATCCGTAGCGCGAACGGTTGACTCAGCGATACGCTCGGTGTGCGAAAGATCGCGGCGGGGTTTTGCCGCGACCGGTGCCGCACGGGGCATCGGACCCCAACGCTCGTCGGACACCTCCCCCCTCGGTCCGGCGAGAGCTGCGCCGCAACCGGGACAACCCCCAGACCCGGTTGCGGCGCAGCGTGCCGGGGATGCGACCGGTTTGCGGTGATCGAACCGCATCGGACGAGTCGGAGATCCCGGAGTCCAGGCGGCATCCGCGGTTCCGCTACCCGCACCGCTTCGCAAGATGAACGGTGAAACCTCTAATCTTCCGGGCATGAGCGACATGGACTCCCTGTTCCTGCGGATCATCGCGCGCGAGGTCCCGGCCGACGTGGTGCGCGAGGACGACCGGGTCATCGCGATCCGCGACATCAACCCCCAGGCCCCGACCCACGTGCTCATCGTGCCGAAGAAGCGCTACCGCAACGTCGGCGAGCTCGCCGCCGCCGATCCGGAGCTGCTCGCCGAGCTGATCACCGTCGCCCGCGAGATCGCCGAGCGGGAAGGCATCGCCGAATCGGGTTACCGGCTGCTGTTCAACACCAACGCCGACGCCGGGCAGACGATCTTCCACGTGCACCTGCACCTGCTCGGCGGCGAACCGCTCGGCGGACTCACCGGCCGCCCGCTCAAGGGCTGATCTCGGCGTCGACGAGGTGGCGGTGACGGCGGCAATCTGATTGCCGGGTGGACTACCATCGACGCCAGGGAGAACTGACCGAACGACCCGCGCGAATGCGCAGAAAGCAGGCCCGAACACACGTGGCCGGTATTGCAGCGGGTGGAGCTGCCGCCCAGTCCGGAGAGCACTCCCAGACCGCAGCGCAGCAGGCAACAGCGCAGTCGAAGGTGACCGTTCCCGACGACGTCGTGCTGACGCTGGTCGGATCCAGGGACGAGAACCTCCGGGTCGTGGAGGATCTGCTCACCGCCGATGTCCATGTCCGGGGCAACGAGGTGACGCTGTCCGGGGATCCCGCGGAGGTCGCGTTCGCCGAACGGGTGTTCGCCGAGCTGATCGCGCTGATCGCCAAGGGCAGCCCGCTCACGCCCGACATTGTCCGCCGCAGCGTCGGGATGCTCTCGTCCGACCACAACGAGTCGCCGGCCGATGTACTCAGCCTCGACATCGTGTCCCGGCGCGGCCGGACGATCCGTCCCAAGACCCTCAACCAGAAGCGCTACGTCGACGCCATCGACGACCACACCGTGGTGTTCGGCATCGGCCCCGCCGGTACCGGCAAGACGTACCTGGCGATGGCCAAGGCGGTGCAGGCACTGCAGGCCAAGCAGGTCAACCGGATCATCCTCACCCGCCCCGCAGTCGAGGCGGGTGAGCGGCTCGGGTTCCTGCCGGGAACCCTCTACGAGAAGATCGACCCCTACCTGCGGCCGCTGTACGACGCGCTGCACGACATGGTCGACCCGGAGTCGGTGCCCCGGCTGACGCAGGCGGGCACGATCGAGATCGCGCCGCTGGCCTACATGCGTGGCCGTACTCTTAATGACGCGTTCATCATCCTCGACGAGGCGCAGAACACCACGCCCGAGCAGATGAAGATGTTCCTGACCAGGCTGGGCTTCGGCTCCAAGATCGTGGTGACCGGGGACGTCACGCAGATCGACCTGCCCGGCGGGCAGCGCAGCGGTCTGAAGATCGTGCAGCAGATCCTGGACGGCGTCGACGACGTGCACTTCGCCCTGCTGGACAGCCACGACGTGGTGCGGCACCGGCTGGTCACCGACATCGTCAACGCCTACGACCGCTGGCACGCGCTGGAGGACGCCGACCACCACGACCGGTCGGAGCGGCGAAACGGGCATCGACGGGGACGTGCATGAGCATCGAGATCGCCAACGAATCCGGCGTCGCAGTGCCCGAGGCGACCATCGTCTCGGTCGCCCGCTTCGCCCTTGACAAGATGAGCGTCAGCCAGCTCGCCGAGCTGTCCATCGTGCTGGTGGAGCTCGACGTGATGGCCGACCTGCACGAGCGGTGGATGGACCTGCCCGGTCCCACCGACGTGATGTCGTTCCCGATGGACGAATACGACTCGGCCCGCCGCCCCGACTCCGCCGGCTCCGGGCCGGCGCTGCTGGGCGACATCGTGCTCTGCCCGGCGTTCGCCAAGGACCAGGCCCGCAAGGCCGGGCACAGCCTGCTGGACGAGTTGCACCTGCTCACCGTGCACGGCGTGCTCCACCTGCTCGGCTACGACCACGCCGAGCCGGAGGAGGAGCGGGAGATGTTCGGCCTGCAGAACCGCATCCTGGCCGAGTACCGCGAAGCCCGCGGCGAGGCCGAGCGGGCGGCCGCGCAGCGTAGTGCGGACGCCAGGGTGCTGGGTGCCGTCGGGCTGGACGAGCCGGAGCCGCCGCAGGGCGGCCCGGCCGCCACCAACTAGGGGAGTGGCGGTGGCCTCGACCAGTTCCACTGCGTTCCTGATCATCGCGGTGCTGCTGGTGCTGGCGGCCGGGGTCTTCGCGGCCTCCGAGTCCGCCATCGCCGTGGCTTCCCGGGCCCGCGTCGACGAGCTGGTCCGCGAGGGGCGCGGCGGCGCCAAGCAGCTCGCGCAGCTGCTCGCGGACCGGCCCCGGCACGTCAACCTGCTGCTGTTGCTGCGGCTGGCGTGCGAGATGGGCGCCACGGTGCTGGTCACCGTGGTCGCCATCCGGATGGCCAACTCCGAGGCCTGGGCGGTGGTGATCGCCGGGCTGATCATGCTGGTGGCGTCCTACGTGCTGGTCGGCGTCGGCCCGCGCACCCTCGGCCGGCAGCACCCCTACGGCATCGGGCTCAAGGTGGCGGCGCCGGTGCGGGTGCTGGCCAGGCTGCTCAACCCGCTGACCAGGCTGCTGATCCTGATCGGGAACATGATCACCCCCGGCAAGGGCTTCCGGGAAGGCCCGTTCTCCACCGAGGTGGAGCTGCGCGAGCTGGTCGACCTCGCCGGCGAGCGCGGCGTGGTGGCCGCGGGCGAGCGGGAGATGATCCACTCGGTCTTCGAGCTCGGCGACACCCTCGCCCGCGAGGTGATGGTGCCGCGCACCGAGATCATCTGGATCGAGCAGACCAAGTCCGCCCGGCAGGCGCTGGCGCTGTGCTTGCGCTCCGGGTTCTCCCGCGTCCCGGTGATCGGCGAGAGCGTCGACGACATCGTCGGCGTGGTGACCCTCAAAGACCTGACCCGCGCCGTGCTGGATGCTCGCGACGAGGCCGGTCCGGCGGTGGCGGAGCTGATGCGCCCGGCGAGCTTCGTGCCGGACACCAAGCGGTTGGACGAGCTGCTCGGTGAGATGCAGCTGTCCCGCAGCCACCTGGCCATCGCGGTCGACGAGTACGGCGGTACCGCCGGGCTGCTGACCATCGAGGACATCATCGAGGAGATCGTCGGCGAGATCACCGACGAGTCCGACCTGGAGGAGCACCGCCCCATCGAGTGGCTCGACGACGGCACCGTCCGGGTCAGCTCGCGGCTGCCGGTCGAAGACCTAGGCGAGCTGTTCGGCGTGGAGCTCGACGACTCCGACGTGGAGACGGTCGGCGGGCTGCTGGCGCAGCGCCTCGGCCGGGTGCCACTGCCCGGGGCGGAGACCGAGATCGCCGGGCTGCGGCTGCGCGCCGAGGGCGGCAAGGACCACCGCGGGCGGATTCGCATCAACGCGCTGCTCGTCCGCCCGGTGAACGCAGATCAAGCACCGCTGCGCGGTGCCGACCAGGAAGGAAGCAACGCCCGTGGCTGAGCACGTCGAATCGGTGGCCCCGCAGGAGATCGACCCGGAGGACGCCAAGATCGTCACGCTCGCGCGGGCGTCCCGGGCCCGCACCGGAGCGGCCGAGGGAGCAGCGGTGCGCGACACCGACGGCCGGACCTACGCGGCGTGCACGGTGGTCCTCCCGTCCCTGCGGCTGACGGCCCTGCAGGCGGCGGTGGCGGCGGCGGTCGCCAGCGGCGCCGAGGGGCTGGAGGCGGCTGCGGTCGTCACCGACGCCGACTCCGTCGACGCCGACTCCGCGGCTGCGGTCCGCGACCTCACCAGCACGGCGACGATCCTCCGCGCGGACGCCACGGGCACCGTCGCAGGCGTTCTCCAGGCGTAACCCAGTCCCGGGTCGTCGGAGCGCCGATCCTGGGCGCAATTTCAATGGAAGTTGCGAACTTTCGGCGTGTCGTTCCCCGACACGCCGAAGGCTGTGGACAACTTCCGCAATTTCAATGGAAATCGGACCTCTGATTTCCATTGAAATTGCGGCACCGGGTGCCTCCCCGGCCGCAGGCGCCCGGGTCGCACGCCCACTGTGCTGCGGCCAGGGCGGGCCGGTCACAATGGTGCGGTGACCAGCTCCGCAGATGTGCACCGCTCCGGATTCGCCTGCTTCGTCGGCCGCCCCAACGCGGGGAAGTCGACGCTGACGAACCGCCTGGTCGGCTCCAAGGTGGCGATCACCTCGAGCAAGCCGCAGACCACCCGGCACGCCATCCGCGGCATCGTGCACCGCCCCGACGCGCAGCTGATCATCGTGGACACCCCCGGCCTGCACCGGCCGCGCACGCTGCTTGGGCGGCGGCTCAACGACCTGGTTTACGAGACGTGGTCCGAAGTGGACGTGGTGGGATTCTGCGTGCCCGCCGACCAGAAGGTGGGCCCGGGGGACCGGTTCATCGCCGAGCAGCTGAAGAAGGTGTCCCGCCGCACCCCGGTACTGGGCATCGTCACCAAGACGGACCTGGTCGGCAAGGACCAGGTGGCGCAGCAGCTGCTCGACCTGCAGCAGGTGATGGAGTTCGCCGAACTGGTGCCGGTGTCCGCAGTGGACTCCTTCCAGGTCGACGTGCTGGCCGATCTGCTGGTCGGACAGCTGCCGGAGGGCCCGCAGCTCTACCCGGACGGCGAGCTGACCGACGAACCGGAGACGACGCTCATCGCCGAGCTGATCCGGGAGGCGGCGCTGGAGGGGGTGCGCGACGAACTGCCGCACTCGCTGGCCGTGACCATCGAGGAGATGATCCCCCGCGAAGACCGCGACGACCTGATCGACGTGCACGCGGTGCTCTACGTCGAGCGCTCCAGCCAGAAGTCGATCGTCATCGGCCGCGGCGGGGAGCGGCTGCGCGCGGTCGGCACCCAGGCGCGCAAGCACATCCAGGCGCTGCTGGGCACCAAGATCTACCTTGATCTTCACGTGAAAGTCGCCAAAGATTGGCAACGCGACCCGAAGCAGCTGCGCAAACTGGGGTTCTGATCACAACTTCGCGGCGGATTCCCGGGAACCCGCCGAAATGCGTGTGCGTCTCAGGTACGTTGCTGGCCGGTCTTTGCGCACGGCAAGGACACATCGGCTTCTTTTGTTGACCACTAAAAGGAAAAATCGTGACTAATCCCTATGGCGGCCCGCCCTCGGAGCCCAACCCGCAGCAGCCGTACGGCCAGCAGCCGGGCGGATACGGTCCGCCGTCGGGCCCGATGCCGCAGCAGCCCTACGGCCAGCCCGACCCGTACGGTCAGGCGAACCCCTACGCGCCGCAGCCCGGAATGGGTGGTGCCCCACCGAACAACAACATCGGCTGGGGCATCGGTTCGATCTTCCTGTGCTGGCCCTTCGCGATCCCGTCCCTGATCAAGGCCACCTCGGTGCAGAACCTGTGGGCCCAGGGCCAGTACGCGCAGGCTCAGGCGGCCGCGGACGACGCCAAGAAGTGGGGCAAGATCGGGATCATCGCAGGTGCCGCCTGGTGGGTCCTGATCATCCTGCTCTACGTGATCTTCGGCATCATCATCGCCGCTTCGGTGAGCTCGTCCTCGTACTGATCAAAGTCGTGTGGTTGCGGCCAGCCGAGCGCTGGCCGCAACGGCATGCTCGAGTCCCCTGGTGAGGCCATGACCGAACCGTCCGACCCCGCCGGCTTGCCGGCGCAGCAGCCGCTACCGCCACCGCCACCTCCTCAGCCGGGGCCGGGCCCCTACGCGGCGCAGTTCGGATACACCCCGGTGCCGGTGAACAACAACCTGGGGTGGGCCATCGGCGGCATCCTCGTGTGCTGGCCCTTCGGGATCCCGTCGTTGATCAAGTCGCTGGCGGTCAACTCGTTGTGGGCCCAGGGCCAGTTCGACCAGGCTCAGCTCGCCGCGGCCGAGGCCAAGAAGTGGGGCAAGATCGGCATCATCGTAGGCGCCAGCGCCTACGGGCTGCTGATCCTCGCCTACGTCGTCTTCTTCATCGTCTACGCCGTCCTCATCGGCAGCCTGGTAGCAACGACGCAATGACCGCGACGCGGCTGCGCACCATGCTGCTCCCGGCGGCGACGGTGCTCGTCGGCTGTGCGGCGGCCGGTGTCGTGCTGGCCGCCGACCCGACGTCCGACGCGGGTTTCCCGCTGCCGCCGTGCCCGGTCAAGTGGCTGACCGGGCTCGACTGCCCGGGCTGCGGCGCGACGCGCATGTTCTACAGCCTGCTGCACGGCGACGTGCTGTCGGCGCTGCACTACAACGCGGCGCTGATCGCGTTCATCCCGTTCTTCCTGTGGACCTGGGGCGCCTGGGTGCTGGGCCGCTGGCAGGGGCGGCGCATCCCGACCTGGGAGCAGTGGCGCTGGTCCCCGATGGCGGGGCTGGTCCTGATCGCCGTCTGGGCGGTGATCAGGAACCTGCCGTTCCCGCCGTTCACAGCGCTCTACGTTTAGTCGTTGAACGAGCTCTGCAGGCCGCTGCCGAGGACACCGGTCGCGGCCAGGATCATGAACGTGATGAACAGCACCCAGAGCGCGGGCACGACCCACCCGACGATGATGCCCGTCAGCGCCATGGCGCGGTTCGTGTAGGCCTGCGGATTCCGATTGATCTCGCGCATCGAGACGTGGCCCAGGATCGCACCGACCGGCCCGATGAGGATCGCGCCGTAGCAGGTGAAGATCGCCGCCAGCGAAACGCACATCGAGGCGATGGCCATGCCGTTGTTGCGCGGCATCATCGGATAACCCGGCCCGACGACGATCGGTACCTGCTGCTGGTACGGGTTCTGCGGGTCGTGCGGGTAGGTCATCTCTTCCTCTCAGCGATTGGCGGCGCACACCTGGGACGTTCCAGGACGCGAGCCGGATCCCTCGAATCGCCGCCTTCGCGGCGGGGAACCCGCACGAAGGTGCGACGATGGGGAGGTGAGCCTCTACCGGGATACCGCGGTCGTGCTGCGGGTGCAGAAGCTGGGCGAGGCAGACCGGATCATAACCCTGCTCACCCGGCGGTACGGGAAAGTCAGGGCTGTTGCCAAAGGCGTGCGCCGGACGACGTCGCGCTTCGGCGCGCGGGTCGAGCCGTTCTGCCACATCGACGTGCAGCTCTACACCGGTCGCACGCTCGACGTGATCACCCAGGTGCAGACCGTGGACGCGTTCGGCGTGCACATCGTCGATGAATACCAGCGCTACACCGCGGCTTGCGCGGTGCTGGAGACCGTCGACCGGCTGGCCGCCGAAGAAGGCGAGCCGGTGCTGCGGCTCTACCTGCTCGCCATCGGCGCGCTGCGCGCGCTCGCCGGGCGGGAACGCGATTCCTCGCAGGTGCTGGACGCCTTCTTGCTCCGCGCGATGTCCTTCGCGGGCTGGGCGCCGGCGCTCGCCGAGTGCGCGCGCTGCGGTGAAGCGGGCCCGCACGCCGCGTTCAACGTGCAGGCCGGCGGCGCGGTGTGCGTCCGGTGCCGGCCGGCCGGTTCGGTGCGGCCCTCGGTGCAAACCTTGCCGCTGATGGAATGCCTGCTGCACGGTGACTGGCCGTCTGCGGAGACTGCCTCGAACTCGGTCCGCAGGGAGGCCAGCGGCTTGATCGCGGCGCACCTGCAGTGGCACATGGAACGGCAGTTGCGGTCGTTGCCGCTGGTCGAGCGGACGGTGCCGGAGCTGATCCAGGAGCGCGCGGCCGATGCCACGCTGGTCGCCGCCGCCGAGGACGGGCGCTGAACCGATGACCGACCGGGGCGAGGACAATGAGCACGCACGCCCAGCAGTCCGAAGGAGAACCCAGTTATGTTGCGACGCCGTGGGCGGGGCAAGGACGACCCGACCGTGCGGACGCCGGAACCGCACGCCTCCGGCGCGAAGCCGCCGGCGTTGCCGCCGGAATTCGTGCCCAAGCACGTCGCCATCGTGATGGACGGCAACGGCCGCTGGGCCAACGAGCGCGGGCTGCCGCGCATCGAGGGGCACAAGCGCGGCGAGGCGGTCGTGCTGGAGCTGGCCAGGGGCGCGATCGAGATCGGCGTCAAGTGGCTGTCGCTGTACGCCTTCTCCACCGAGAACTGGAAGCGCAGCCCGGACGAGGTCCGGTTCCTGATGGGGTTCAACCGCGACGTGATCCGGCGACGCGTCGACGAACTCGACGAGATGGGCGTGCGGGTGCGCTGGGCGGGCCGCAAGCCACGGCTGTGGCGCAGCGTGGTGAACGAGCTGCAGGCCGCTGAGGTCCGCACGCAGCACAACGAGGTCATGAACCTGACCATGTGCGTCAACTACGGCGGCCGGGCCGAGATCGGCGATGCCGCACGCGAGATCGCCAGGTTGGCGGCGGCGGGCAAGATCAACCCGGAGCGGGTGGACGAGCGCACCCTCGCCCGGTACCTGTACCAGCCGGAGATGCCGGACGTGGACCTGTTCATCCGGCCGTCCGGCGAGCAACGGACCTCGAACTTCATGCTCTGGCAGGCCGCCTACGCGGAGCTCGTCTTCCAGGACACGCTGTTCCCCGACGTGGACCGCCGGCACCTGTGGAGCGCGTGCGAGGCATACGCGCGCCGGGACCGGCGGTTCGGCGGGGCCATCGACAGGGCGGCGGCCGGTGAGCCCGCCGATGCCGCTCGGGAGGGCAATTGATGACCCAGGAAGCCGCCGCCACCGCGCGGTTGTTGACCGCGGCGAAGGAAGCGCTGGAGAACTACCACGACGTGCACGTCGACGACGACGGCGCGCTCACCTTCCGGCACTCCGACGTCCCGTGCGCCGTGCAGGCGATGCAGCTCGCCGAGGGGCTGACGGTGCTGAGCCTGACCTGCGTGGTCGCCTGGGACCTGCCGCCCACCGACGAGCTCGCGCAGTCGGTCGCGGAACGTGCGGGGCAGGGCCTGTTCGGCACGCTCGGGGTGGTCCGCACCGAGCGCGGCATGGACGTGACCCTGCGCTACGCCTTCCCCGCGGAGGGGATGGCGGCGACGCCGCTGGGCACCCTGCTGATGCTGGTGGTCGCGACGGCGTCTCAACTGCGCACCGAGCTGCTGACCGAATCCGAGGGCACTACCAACTAACGGCCCGGGCACCAGACCGGGGGACCGCAATTTCAATGGAAATCGGACCTTCGATTTCCATTGAAATTGCGGGTCGTCACGGAACCGGGGGATCCGCCGGTGTGTCGGTCCGGCGGCAAGCGCGCCGCTTAAGCAGGGGCGATGGTGTCGGTACCGGGGGTCGTGGTGGTGTTTTCGCCCCCTAGTGCGAACGATTATCAGTTCGAACTGGCACGATGATCCGGTGACCGAGATCGCCGACCCGCCGCGCACGCGGCGCCCCAGCATCACCTCGTTGGAGGTGCTCTGCGGCCTGCTGGTCGTCGCGGCGGTGTTCCAGCAGCAGCTGAGTGCACTGCTCGACGTCCCTGCGCTCCGCACCGGCTCGACCGTGTTCGTCGCCGTCTGCGTGCAGGCCATGCCGTTCCTGGTGCTCGGCGTGCTGGTCAGCGGGTTGATCGCGGCGTTCGTCCCGCCGGAGGCGCTGCGTCGGCTGCTGCCCGCCAACCCCGCCGCCGCGGTGCCGGTGGCTGGTGTCGCGGGCGTGGCGTTGCCGGGCTGTGAGTGCGCTTCGGTGCCGGTGGCGCGACGGCTGATGCAGCAGGGCGTCGCACCGGCCGCGGCGCTCGCCTTCCTGCTGGCCGCCCCGGCGGTGAACCCGATCGTCCTGGTCTCCACCACGGTCGCCTTCCCGGACGAGCCGCTGATGGTGGTGGCGCGATTCCTCGGGTCACTGCTGACCGCGTGCGTGATGGGCTGGCTCTGGGCCCGGCTCGGCAAGGCGGAATGGCTCGCCGAGCGGGCGCTGCAGCGGGTCGAGGCGCACCGCGGATCCGGCAGCCGGTGGATGGTGTTCGCCGAGTCCGCTCGGCACGATCTGGTCGAGGCGGGCGGATTCCTGGTGCTCGGCGGCCTGACGTCCGCGGTGTTCAATGTCCTGGTGCCTGCGGCCTGGCTGGAGTCGCTCGGCGGTCAGCTGGTGCTGGGTGTGCTGGTCATGGCGGTGCTCGCGGTGGTCCTCGCGCTGTGCAGCGAGGCCGACGCGTTCGTAGTGGCTTCGATGCCGGGCCTGCCGCTGATCCCGAAGCTGGTGTTCCTGGTCGTCGGGCCGGCCGTGGACCTCAAGCTGATCGCGCTGCAGTCCGGTGCCTTCGGCCGCCGCTTCGCCGCCCGGTTCGCACCCGCCACGTTCGTCGTCGCCGTCGGCTGCGCGGTTGCCGTCGGCGCCCTGCTGCTGGGAGGTGCGTGATGCGCCGGGAAACGCAGAACCTGCTGCTGTTCCTGCTGGGCGGCGCGCTGCTCAAGATCGCCTTGGGCGGCAGCTATCTCCGCTACGTCAAGCCCGCGCTGTTCCCGTGGCTGGTCGTCGCGGGGGTGGTCATGGTCGCGCTGTCGGCGTTCGCGATCGTCCGCGACATCCGGGCCGGCGGGCCCGAACGGCACGAGCACAACTCGCGCAGTCCCTGGATGCTGCTGCTGCCGGTGTTCGCGATCTTTCTGATCGCCCCGCCCGCCCTCGGCTCCGACTCGGTGACCCGCGACCGTATGACGGCACCGGCGGCGCCGAAGGAATCCCTGTTCCCGAACCTGCCGCCCGAGCAGGCGCCGCTGCTGAGCATGTCGGAGTTCGTCACCCGCGTCATCTGGGACGACAGCGGTGCGCTGAACGGCCGGGCAGTGCGCCTCCAGGGCTTCGTGGTGCATCCGACACCGGGAACGACGCAGCTCGCGAGGATGCGCATCAGCTGCTGCGCCGCGGACGCGGCCCCGGTGAAGGTCGACCTCGCGGCCGCCGCGCAAGCGGCGGAGCTCCCGGCGGACACCTGGATCGAGGTGACGGGCAAGCTGCGACCGGGAACGGCCACGGAAGCCAACGACTACGTCCCGACGCTGGAAACGGTGCTGATCCGCCCGATCCCAACCCCGCAGGACACCTACGAGTACTGACCAGGCCACATCCGGTGCAAAATCGCCGCCAGTATCAGAAGCCTCGGGCGGTGCAGTCCGGGCAGGTGCCGATGATCTCCACCGTGTGGCTTACTTCGGAGAAGCCGTGTTCCTGGCCGATCCGCTCGGCCCAGTTCTCCACCGGCGGGTCGGCCACCTCTACGGTCCGGCTGCAGTGCCGGCACACCAGGTGATGGTGGTGGTGGCTGGAGCACCGCCGGTACACCGCCTCGCCGGACGGGGTGCGCAGCACGTCGACCTCTCCCGCGTCGACCAGGGTTTGCAGCGTGCGGTAGACCGTGGTCAGGCCGATGCCCTCGCCCTGCCGCCGCAGCGCCTCGTGCAGTTCCTGGGCGGAGCGGAAATCGTTGACCTGGTCCAGCAGGTTCGACACGGCCGCTCGTTGCTTGGTGGCCCGCAGTCCCGGTACGCCGACCGTGGGACCCTCGCCGGTGGTCACGCTGTCTCCGTCTCCTGTCGGGTTGCGATGGAACGTGGCGCCGGACCGCGCGACCGGGTGCCGGAGATCTCCTCCGCGTGCGCGGCGGCATCCACCACGATATGCGCCAGGTGCTCGTCCACGAGCCGGTAGACGACCTCCCGGCCGTGCCGCTCGCCGTGGACGACCCCGGCGGACTTCAGCACCCGCAGGTGCTGGCTGATCAGCGGCTGGGCGACGCCGAGCGCATCGACCAGCTCGTGCACGCAGCGCTCCGCCTCCCGCAGCTGCAGGACGATCGCGATGCGCACCGGCGCTGCCAGGGCCCGCAGCAGCTCCCCGGCCTCGACCAGGACGCGCTGGTCCCGCAGCGGCACCGGGTGCGCGGCTCGCTCCGGCGAGTGCACGTGGTCGGCGGTGCTGTCCAGGGCGGGGCCCGCAGTCGACCGGGCCGGCTCGGAATCCGGGCTGACGGCGGGCATCGTTTCCTTTCCGGCGAGCCTCGACGCGGGGTCGCCTGCCTGCGGTGACATCGGCTGAGTGCAGTGACGCTCCACGAACCCATCCTACGGGTACGCCTGAGCCGACCTGTCGCCTGAAGCCTCCGATGATCGGGTAGGTGCAGTCAGTGCGCTGCGAGAACCAAGCACGCACCATCCGTTGGCTTTGATGTGAACCGGGCTGGTTCCAACCCGGCTGGTGCTGATCGCGTAGGGCTCGATCATTCGCTGAGCGATCGTGCACTGGGAGCCAGGAATCCGCCTCGTGTTCAAGGGAGGGTGAAGGTTCAAATCAAACGCCCGGCCGGTGGCCTCGTGCCACCCGATGGCCAGCCCGGGCGAACGTCACCCGGTCCGGGATCGGTACGCTGGGAAACTCCAGCCCGACCAGCTGGTTCGACGTATATCCAGTGATGATTCCGGAGTGAGCGTGCCCGCCGACCAGATCGACACGATCGTCAATCTCTGCAAGCGCCGTGGTTTCGTCTACCCGTCCGGCGAGATCTATGGCGGTACGCGGTCGGCCTGGGACTACGGACCGCTCGGCGTCGAGCTCAAGGACAACATCAAGCGCCAGTGGTGGAAGTCGATGGTGCAGGGCCGCGACGACGTCGTCGGCCTGGACTCGTCGGTGATCCTGCCCCGCCCGGTCTGGGAGGCTTCCGGGCACGTCACCGCGTTCCACGACCCGCTCGTGGAGTGCACCTCCTGTCACCACCGCTTCCGCGCCGACCAGCTTGCCGAGGAGTACGCCGAGCGCACCGGCAAGGAGATCGCCGAGGACGACCTCTCCGATGTCCCGTGCCCGAACTGCGGAACCCGCGGCCAGTACACCGACCCGCGTGAGTTCAACATGATGCTCAAGACCTTCCTCGGCCCGGTGGAGAGCGAGGAGGGGATGCACTACCTGCGGCCGGAGACCGCGCAGGGCATCTTCGTCAACTTCGCGAACGTGATGACCACCGCGCGTAAGAAGCCGCCGTTCGGCATCGGCCAGATCGGCAAGTCGTTCCGCAACGAGATCACGCCCGGCAACTTCATCTTCCGGACCCGCGAGTTCGAGCAGATGGAGATGGAGTTCTTCGTCGAGCCCGGCGAGGACGAGCAGTGGCACCAGTACTGGATCGACGAGCGCACCCGCTGGTACTCGGACCTGGGCATCGACGCGGAGAACCTGCGCACCTACGAGCACCCCAAGGAAAAGCTCTCGCACTACGCGAAGCGCACCGTCGACATCGAGTACCGGTTCCGGTTCGGCGGTCAGGAGTGGGGTGAGCTGGAAGGCATCGCCAACCGCACGGACTTCGACCTCACCACGCACTCGAACCATTCGGGCGTGGACCTGTCGTACTTCGACCAGGCGAGCAACTCCCGGTACCGGCCGTACGTGATCGAGCCGGCTGCGGGCGTGGGGCGGCCGATGATGGCGTTCCTGATCGACGCCTACCACGAGGACGAGGCGCCGAACGCCAAGGGCGGCGTGGACAAGCGCGTCGTGCTGAAGCTGGACCGCCGGTTGGCGCCGGTGAAGGTGGCGGTGCTGCCGTTGTCGCGCAACGCCGAGCTGTCGCCGAAGGCCCGCGACATCGCCGCGCAGCTGCGCCGCAACTGGAACGTCGACTTCGACGACGCCGGTGCGATCGGTCGCCGCTACCGGCGGCAGGACGAGATCGGCACGCCGTTCTGCGTCACGGTCGACTTCGACTCGCTGTCCGACCTCGCGGTCACCGTCCGCGAGCGCGACACGATGTCGCAGGAGCGGGTGGCGATCGACAAGCTGGAGGAGTACCTGGCGGCCCGCCTGCTCGGCTGCTGAGCTTGGTGCACCGGTCCGGGCCGGCGGCGTCCTCGGACCTTGTCGGCCCGACGTCTGGGAGCGGTTGAGAATGTTGGTGCTACGGACCTGTCGAACCGCCGGTGTGGCCGTACCCGGATCGCCGTCGGCGGTTCCCGAAGATCTGCGAGGATGCCAACGTGAGCCCTCATCGAGCCGCCCATCGGCGCCGACCCGCCGGTAGGCTGCTGGGGCGTGCGGTGGTCGGTGCCCTGCTGGTGGTGCTGCTGGTGATCGGCGGCACCGCGTTCCGCGTGTGGCAGGTGGCCCGCGCCGACGACCGGCGGCCGGTCGACATCGTGATCGTGCTCGGTGCCGCCCAGTACCACGGCAAGCCCTCGGACGTGCTGGCCGCCAGGCTCGACCAGGCCTTGGAGCTCTACCAGGATGGCCTGACCAAGTACATCGTCACGGTCGGCGGCCGGTTGCCCGGTGACGCCTACACCGAGGCGCAGGCCGGCAAGAAGTGGTTGATGGGTAACGGAGTGCCTTCCGGGAAGATCGTGGACGTCGATGTCGGCAGTGACACGCTGGGCAGCCTCCAGGCCGTCGCCGAGCTGTCTCAGCAGCGCGGTTGGACGAGCGCGCTGATCGTGAGCGACCCCTGGCATTCGCTGCGGGCGCGGACGATGGCCAGCGACTTCGGGCTCACGGCGTGGGCGTCCCCGGCCCGGTCCGGGCCCGTGGTGCAGACCCGCGAGGTCCAGTTCAAGTACATCGTCCGGGAAACCGGCGCACTCGTGTACTACCGCTTGACGCACGCCCCGTCCGAGATCTCCGGCGACGGGCTGGGCTGAGGCGCGGCGCGCGACAGGCCCCGCTGCGCTGCGGTGATGTGTCGGGTTCTGGCCGTAATCTGAGCGCGATGAGCTCCGGAGACCCGACGGGCGCGATGCCCGGCTACGACGCGCACGACCTTCGGCGGCTGCTGCCCGAGCTGCCGAAGGTCGCGGTGCCCGTCGGCGCCCGTTCCGACGACCGGAGTCCGTTCGCGCGGGACCGGTCGCGGGTGCTGCATTCGGCGGCGTTGCGCCGGTTGGCGGGGAAGACGCAGGTCGTGGGCCCGGAAGAGGGCGATGTGCCGCGCACCCGGTTGACCCATTCGCTAGAGGTCGCGCAGATCGGGCGGGGCATCGCTGCCGCGTTGGGCGCCGATCCGGATCTGGTGGACACCGCCGGGCTCGCGCACGACATCGGGCACCCGCCGTTCGGGCACAACGGCGAGCGGGCGCTGAACGACCTGGCCGGCGCCTGCGGCGGTTTCGAGGGCAACGCGCAGACCCTGCGCATCCTCACCAGGCTGGAGCCGAAGCTGGCCGAATCGGGTGACGTTGGCCGCGGCCTGAACCTGACCCGTGCTTGTCTGGACGCGGCGACGAAGTACCCGTGGCCGAAGCGCCCGGGCCAGGCCAAGTTCGGGGTCTACCCGGACGACCTGGCGGTGTTCGAGTGGCTGCGCGAAGCCGCGCCATCGGCGCGTCGGTGCCTGGAGGCCCAGATCATGGACTGGTCTGACGACGTGGCCTACTCGGTGCACGACGTCGAGGACGGGGTGCTGTCGGGGCGGATCTCGCTGCGCTCGCTGACCAGCGGCGATGAGCGGGCGGAGATCGTCCGGATGGCGGCCAAGCAATTCTGGGGCGACGGTTCGGGGGACACCGCCGGGCAGCTCGAATACGCGGCGTCGGAGCTGGTGCGGTGGCCGGTGGTGGCCGCGGTGCTGGACTACGACGGCACGTTCCGCGCGCAGGTCGCGCTGAAGCGGCTCACCAGCGAACTAGTCGGGCGGTTCGTGGCCGCGGCGGTGACCGGGACGGCCGACCGCTTCGGGCCCGGGCCGCTGACCAGGTACCGCGCGGAGCTGGTCGTGCCCGAACCGGTGGTGGCCGAGGTCGCGGTGCTCAAGGCCGTCGCGCTGCGGTACGTGATGAGCGATCCGCAGCGGTTGCGGATGCAGGAACGGCAGCGGGCGCTGCTGGCCGAGCTGGTGTGGGCGTTGTCCGAGCGGGCCCCGGATTCGCTGGATCCGGCGATGGCCTCGGCCTGGAGCCGGGCGGGCGACGACGCGGCCCGGCTGCGCGTCGTGCTGGACCAGGTTTCGTCGTTGACCGACGCGCAGGCGATCGGCTGGCATCGAAAGCATGTACGGAATGTGGCGAATCCGATGTGACGTTAATCCGAAAGGGGAGAGTTGATCTGGGATTTGCTTGCAGAATCCTTACCCAGAGTGTTAATCGGCGGGTCCCGACCGCCGACAGCACGGCCCCCGATCCCCGCCCGGCTGTCCGACGCGGAGACAGCCCGCGGCCCGGCCCCGAAGCCCCGTGCCGCAAGGAGACCCCGATGCGCAACCGGCACTACATCCAGAAGCTCGTCGTCGGCGGCGAGCCGTACGTGAACACCGACAACCTGGCCGACTGGGTCCGGGACCTGCGTTGGCAGGACCCGGCGGCCCAGCAAGCGGCCGACTACATCGCCCAGGAGCTCCGCCTGATGGGCCTCTCCGACGTCGAGGAATCCATCCGCTAGGAGCGAGTTTCCAGACTCGTTCCGCGTGGCGGTGCGGGTGGCAACGGCGACTGGGGCTCACGTCGACGACGGTGCTCCAGTCGGCGATTTCGTGCGGTGATGGCCGCTCGCTCCACTTCGGGCGCAACACCATCGTCCTGAGCCGTCGAACCGCTGGCACGGCGCCCCACGCCCTGGTGCTCGGGTGGGCGAGAATCCGCCAGCGCCGGTGCGAGCGGTGTGGGCCGCTCGGCTGGCAGACTCGGGATCAGCCCGAGTCAGCCGACGCGGAACGGAGCCCAGCGGCCGTGAGCGAACACCTCGACTTCAGCCTGTCCCTCCACCGGCGGCTCGCTCCGCCGGTGGACACCCCGTTCTGCTGGTCGCCGTACTCGGTGGCCAGCGCACTCGGCCTGGCCGCGACCGCGACCAGCGGTCAGACCAGGGACGAGCTGGTCTCCGCGCTGCGGGACGACCCAGCCGGACTGCTGAAACTGCTAAGCGGCGCCGCCGAACTCTCCGCCGGTGGAGCCGCCGAGCCGCCCGTGCTGGCGGTGGCGAACACGCTGTGGACGCACGCGGGTCTCCCGGTCGAGCAGTCCTACCTGTCCACGCTGGAGGACTGGCCCGGCAGCGCGGTGCGCAACGCGCCGTTCCGGGCGGCCCCGGAGGATGCCCGGCAGCTGATCAACGCGGACGTCGCGGAGACGACGCGTGAACTGATCCCCGAGCTGCTGCCCGCCGGTTCGGTCGACCCAGAAACGGTCGCGGCCCTGGTCAACGCCCTCTACCTGAAGGTTTCGTGGCGGCAGGCGTTCGACGAGAAAGCCACGGGTCGACGGCCATTCCACGCCCCGGCCGGCGACCGCGAAGTTCAGACCATGCACGCCACCCGCCGCCTCGGCTACGCCGCAGCGGAAGGTTGGCAGGTCGTCAGCCTACCCGCAGCAGGCGGTGTCGAGGCCGTGGTGCTGCTGCCGGACGGCGACCTGGCGACGTCCGAACCGGATCTCGACGCGGCGCGGCTGGGCAGGCTGCTGGCCGCCGTCGGGCAGCAGCGGGTGGAGCTGTTCCTGCCGAAGTTCGACGTCACGGGCGATGCCGAACTGAGCAGCCCGCTCGGCGCGCTCGGGGTGCGTGCGCTGTTCACCCCAGCGGCGGATTTCTCGCCGCTGACAGATCAGCCGCTGCGGGTTTCGATGATCATGCACCAGTCGGTGCTGGAAGTGGACGAGAGCGGCCTCGAAGGCGCGGCGGCGACGGCGATGATGATGCGGCTGACCGCGATCGTCCGGGAGCCGGACCCGATCCGCGTCGAAGTGGACCGACCGTTCCTATTCCTGGTGCGCCACCAGACCACTGGAGCCCTCTACTTCCTGGCCCGAGTGACCGACCCCAGCTGAGCCCGGGGGCCTGCTTAGAACCGCAGGTAGAACTCCGTGAGCGCTTTGGGTGCTGTAGAGGCCGTTGGAGAACCCGTTCTGCCTGGAGATTTCGGTGGCGATCCCAACGGGAGCGCTCTCGTTCCGCCTCGCCAACCGGCGTGAAGCGAACGGCCTGTTCGCCTCGGTAGGACGGCACGAACGGTAGGTTCGCTTCAACCAGCACACCGCAAAACAGCTGCTACCGCCCCCAATAGTGCTCACGGGTTCCTGGGTGTGACCCCGGTTCTCACCAGGGGACGCGGGTGAGCTTGTCCGGGTTGACGATGTCGAAGATCTGCGCCGGGCGGCCGTCGCGCACCGCCATGCTGAACACGCGGGGCGCCGCCTTGCCGTCCTCGGAGCCGCTGAACACGACCCCCAGATCGCCGTTGACCAGCACCGGCCGGATGTTCTCGACCAGCCCGTCGCCGTACTTCGCCATGAGCCCCACGATGAACCGGGCGACCTTGTCGACGCCCACCACCGGACGGCGCGCGGTGCGGGCCTTGCCGTCGCTGTCGCCGTAGACTGCGACCGCCGGGTGCAGCACGCGGGTGATCGCGTTGATGTCCTTCGATGCCACCGCGGTGATGAAGTCCTCCATCGCCCGCTGCTGCTCGGGCAGCGGCACCCGCTCCGGCGGTTCCGCGTCGGCCATCGCCCGCCGCGCCCGTGACGCGTACTGCCGCGCCGCCGCCACGCTGCACCTCAACACCTCGGCGATCTCGGCGAACGGCACGTCGAACGCGTCGTGCAGCACGAACGCCAACCGCTGGTCCGGGGGCAGTTCGTGCAGCACCCGCAGCGCAGCCATCCGCAGGTCGTCGCGGCCCGCGACGATGTCACCCGGATCCTCGTCGAGCGAGGTCACCAGCGGTTCCGGCAGCCACGGACCGACGTACTGCTCGCGTCGGACGGCGGCCGAACGCATCTGGTCCAGGCACAGCCGGCTGACCACGGTGGTCAGCCAGCCGCCCAGCTCGCGGATGCTCTCGCGGTCGGTCGACGCCAGCCGTAGCCAGGCGTCCTGGACTGCGTCCTCGGAGTCGGCGAGGCGGCCGGTGAGCCGGTAGGCGATGCCGATCAACCGGCTGCGGTGCTGGTCGAATTCTGCGGCGAGGGTGGCGTTCGTGGCGGGCACAGCCGCGATTCTGCCGCACTGGCAAACCACCTAGACCGTGACGATCACAATGCCCCTAGACTGGGTGCGTGGCAGGCAGGATCCGGGAAAGCGACATCGCCGAGGTGCGCGATCGCAACCGGATCGACGATCTGGTCGCCGACTACGTCGCCCTGCGCAACGCCGGCGGCGGCGCGCAGAAGGGCCTGTGCCCGTTCCACGACGAAAAGACGCCGTCGTTCAACGTCCGGCCCAGCCACGGCACCTTCCACTGCTTCGGCTGCGGCGAGGGCGGCGACGTCATTGCCTTCCTGATGAAGATCGAGCACCTCAGCTTCGTCGAGTCCGTCGAGCGGCTGGCCGACCGGGTTGGTCTCCAACTGCAGTACGAGGGCGGTACCCCGGGGCCGAAGCGGGACCGCGGCACGCGCGCCCGGATGGTCGAAGCGCACCGCATCGCCGCCGAGTTCTACGCCGAGCAGCTCCGCTCGCCGGAAGCGCTGAAGGCCCGGGAGTATCTGGCAAAGCGCGGTTTCGACGAGGCGGCGGCCGAGCGCTTCGGCTGCGGCTTCGCCCCGGCCGGTTGGGACAAGCTCACCAAGATCCTGCTGATGAAGGGCTTCGAGCTCCACGAGCTGATCAAGTGCGGCCTGTCCAAGGAGGGGCGCCGCGGCCCGATCGACCGGTTCCACCGGCGCCTACTGTGGCCGTTGAAGGACCTCAGCGGCGACGTGGTCGGATTCGGCGCGCGGCGGATCTTCGACGACGACCCGATCGAGGCCAAGTACGTCAACACCTCGGCCACCCCGATCTTCAACAAGTCCCAGGTGCTCTTCGGCATCGACCTGGCCAAGCGGGATATCGCCAAGCGCCGCCAGGCGGTGGTGGTCGAGGGCTACACCGACGTGATGGCGATGCACCTGGCCGGAGTGCCGACGGCGGTGGCCTCCTGCGGCACGGCGTTCGGCGACGACCACATCTCCGTGCTGCGGCGCCTGATGATGGACGACGACGCGTTCCGCGGCGAGGTCATCTTCACCTTCGACGGCGACGAGGCCGGCCAGAAGGCGGCGCTGAAGGCGTTTGACGGTGAGCAGCAGTTCGCCGGCCAGACCTACGTGGCGATCACCCCGGACGGGATGGACCCGTGCGAGCTGCGGGAGGCCAAGGGCGACGCGGCGGTGCGCGACCTGGTCGCCCGCCGCCGGCCGCTGTTCGAGTTCGCCATCCGCAGCCTGCTCACCGAGTACGACCTGGACTCCGTCGACGGCCGGGTCGCGGCGCTGAAGCGCACGGTGCCGTTGGTCGCGCAGATCAAGGACCCGGCCAGCCGGGACGGCTACGCCGCCAAGCTGGCCTGGTGGGCGGGCTGGAACGACGAGAACCAGGTGGTCCGCAGGGTGCGGCAGAGCTCCGGCGCCCCCACCCGTCCGTCGCGACGCCGCCCGCGGCAGGACCAGTCGCAGCAGTCGCTGGGCATGGAGATCGACCTGCCGAAGCGCCCGCCCCGCCACGACCCGCGCTTCCTGCAGCGGGAGGCGTTGAAGGCGGCGCTGCAGGTACCAGCGCTGGCGGGCCCGCTGTACGACTCGCTGCCCGAGGAGTCGTTCACCGAGCCCGCTTACGCCGAGCTACACCGGGCGCTGCTGGCAGCGGGAGGCACCGTGTCCGGCCTGTCCGGTGCGGCGTTCGTGGATGCGGTGTCGCAGCAGTGCGCGAGCCAGGTCGCGCGGCACCTGCTCACCGAGCTCTCAGTGGAGCAGTTGGAGAACCAGTCAGAGGAGGACCCGCGCTACGTCGCGGCCTTGATCGCCCGGTTGCAGGAGCGGCTGGTCAGCAGGCAGATCGCGGACATCAAGTCCAGGGTGCAGCGGATGTCGCCGCTGGAGGACGCTGAGGAGTACAACGCGCTGTTCGGCGACATGGTTGCGTTGGAGGGCTACCGCAAGGCGTTGCTGGACCAGGCGATGGGGACGCTGTGATCGCCTGGCTGCGGCGGTTGGTCGCGCGGCTGGGCGGCACGGCCGAGGTGCCGACGGAGTTCGCCGGCTCGCTGGAGGCCGAGGAGCACGTGCTGGCGGTGGCGAAGACGGCAGGCGGAGCGCTGCTCGCCACGCACCTGGGGTTGTGGCTGCCGGAAGGCCGCCGCGTCGGCTGGCACCTGCTCAGCAAGGCCACCTGGAAGAACGGCGTGCTCACCGTGATCGAGGCCGAGGAAGCCGGTTCGGCGGGCGGCGCGGTGCTGCTGCGCGACCAGCCGGGCCGTCGGCTCGAACTGACCGAGCCGGGGCGGCTGCCCGACGTCGTGCACGAGCGCGTCAACCAGTCCATCCGCTCCCGCCACCACCGGGACCTGCCCGGCGGGGGAGCATGGTTCGTGCAGCGCAAGGTGCCCGGCGAGGACGGGATCATGCTGCAGGTCCGGGCCGACCAGGACGCGGACGAGGCGGCGGTGGCCGAGTTCGCCGCGACCGTCGCCGAGCGCCTGCGGGAGGCGAAAGGCCCGGAGCCGGACTGATTTCCGCTCGACACCGCCGAAGCCCCGGATATACAGTACCAGCGTACTGTTTGCGGAGGTGTGGACGTGTGGGAGCCGCAGAAGTACCTGTCATTCAGTGACCAGCGCGACCGTCCGGCCCACGACCTGCTGGCCAGGGTCGGTGCGACCAGGGCTCGCCGGGTCGTGGATCTCGGCTGCGGGGCGGGAAACCTGACCTCGCTGCTGACCGATCGGTGGCCAGAGGCGGCGGTCGAGGCCACGGACTTGTCGCCGGAAATGGTCGATGCGGCCCAGGTTCGTGGGGTGGCCGCGAGGCAAGAGGACGTCCGGGACTGGAAACCGTTGCCGGACACCGATGTCGTGCTGTGCAACGCGGTCCTGCAATGGGTGCCGGAGCACCTGGAGCTGCTGCAGAGCTGGCTGCCCCAGCTGCCCGCCGGGGCGTGGTTCGCCTTCCAGGTGCCGGGCAACTTCGAATCGCCGTCCTACGTGGCGATCCGGGAACTGGTCGCGGAGTCGCGCTGGCGGGACCGGGTGGGCGAGGTGCTGGGATCCGACGCGGTGCTGTCGCCGATCGGCTACGCGAACGCGCTCGCCGACCTCGGCGCGGAGGTGGACGCCTGGGAGACGACGTACGTCCACGCGCTGAGCGGCGCCGACCCGGTGCTGGAGTGGGTCACGGGCACGGCGCTGCGCCCGGTCCGGGCGGCGCTGGACGACGCGGAATGGGCGGAATTCCGCGCGGAGCTGGCACCTCGCCTGGTGGCGGCGTACCCGCGACGACCCGACGGTACGACCTGGTTCCCGTTCCGCCGCATCTTCGTCGTGGCCCACCGCCGCTGACCAGCGGGTTCATCGTCTGGATCAACAACAGGGGGGTCCGGTGAAGCGGTCTGGGGGCATGGGCTAGAGTGGTTCCTGTCAGCGCGACGAGGGCTGACGAGAACGAAATATTCCTCCGTAGCTCAATTGGCAGAGCATTCGGCTGTTAACCGAAGGGTTACTGGTTCGAGTCCAGTCGGGGGAGCAAAAGCCCAGGTCAACGACCTGGGCTTTTTCTTTATGTGCCCGATTTGTCCCCCGACGGTGCAGAATATCTACGCAGGTCATCGTTTGCATTCGGCTGCCGCTGTGGTGCGGTCAAGCGCGGGCGTCTGTCAGCGTTCGTTGGGATGTCCTGCGGTTGGTATGAGGAATTGTCAATACCTGTGGATCAAGATAGTTTAGGCGGCGGTGGGTGGGGCGTGGTCGTCGGGGCGTTCGACGAGTTTGCCGCCCTCGAAGCGTGCTCCGGCGCGTACCAAGGCGACGAGTTCGGGTGCGTTTGACCGCGCGCCAGCCCCGCCGCGCGTGCCGGAGGAGCAGGTGATCGGCGTGGTCCGCAAGGGCAGCCGCGCGTTGCAGCGGCTGCCAGCCTCCGCGGACGCGTTCGTCTGGCTACGGCTCTACCAGCAGGAGACGCTGGGCTTGGTCCCGAAGGATCAGACAAGCCGTTGTGGTGGACGCTGCGCCGGCCATTCCGGCCGCTGGCCTACGACGCGGCGCGGATGGTGTTCACCAAGGCCAATGCCGCGGTCGGTGCGAACTGGACCTTGCACGATTTACGGCACTCGGCCGCCAAGAGGATGCTCCGGGACCCTCACGTGGTGCCGGTCGCCCGCTGTTCTACGCGTTACTCAAGGAAGCAGGCGTTCTGCCCGCCAAGGCGCCGTCCCGGTTGCGGGAGCTGCGCCTGGACGGTCGCCGCAGCGTCGAGCAGATTGTCGACGCCTACGGGATCGAATCCCGACCGATCCGGGATCTGCTGGTCGAGTACCTCACCGAGCGTTCCCCCGAACTGGACCACACCTCGCTGCGGTCGGTCGCCCGCAACCTCTGCCGGCTGTTCTGGCGTGACCTGGAGATCCACCACCCGGGCATCGACTCGCTGAGGCTTGCCCCCGGAGTCGCGCAGGCGTGGAAGGAGCGGCTGGCCCACATCCGCGACGGTGACGGCAACCCCGTGCGGCCGCGGGTGAACTACCGCTGCGAGCTGGTGTTCGTGCGGGCCTTCTACGAGGACATCGCCCGTTGGGCCGCCGACGATCCGGCCCGGTGGGCTCACTGGGTCACGCCCTGCCCGATCAAGGCCAGCGAAGTGACCCGGAAGAAGACCCAGGCCCGGGTCAAGGCCCGGATGGACCAGCGGACCCGCACTCAGCTGCCGCTGCTGCCCGCCCTGCTGCGGGCCGTCGAAGCGCAGCGCAAGGAGGCAACAGAACGTGTTTCAGGCCGCCCGCGCCACACCTTCCGAAGGCCGGTTCACCGCAGTCGGCCAGCAGTTCCAGCGCTGCCGACAGGGGGACTCCGGCCGCGTCTTCGCCATCGACTTGGCCACTGGTGGCCGACGGGATCTGACCTTCGAGGAGGAGGCCGCGTTCTGGTCCTGGGCAACGGTAAAAGTCTTGCGGCACACCGGGATCCGCATCGAGGAGATGCTGGAACTGACCCACCACAGCTTCGTCGCCTACACGCTGCCCACCACCGGCGAGGTCGTGCCGATGCTCCAGATCGCTCCGTCCAAGACCGACGCCGAGAGGCTCCTCCTTGTCTCGCCAGAGCTCGCGGAGGTCTTGACCGCGATCATCTTCCGGGTCCGCGCCGGCAACGCGGCCCTGCCGCTGGTGTCCGCCTACGACGTGTTCGAGCAGACCTGGAGCCCACCGATGCCCTACCTGTTCCAGCGGCGGTTCGGCACCGAGGACCGCCCGCTGACCCGCAGCTACATCCGCGAGTGCCTCGTCGCCATGTCCCAAGCTGGAAACGGCGGACGGCATGTCCATGGAGAAGATCGGTGCCATCATCGTGGCGATGCGCCACGAGCGCTACCGATTTTCTCCGGTGCGGCGGATCCACATTCCCAAGAAGAATGGGAAGTTGCGTCCGCTGGGGCTGCCGTCATGGTCGGACAAACTGGTCGGGGAGGTGGTGCGCCTGCTGCTGGAGGCCTACTACGAACCTCAGTTCTCTGGCCGCTCGCACGGGTTCCGTCCTAGCCGGGGATGCCACACCGCGCTGTGCGAGGTGGCCAACACCTGGACCGGAACGACCTGGTTCGTCGAGATCATGGTCGAGATCCTGTCGGAGAAGATCCACGACGGACGGTTCCTGCGGCTGATCAAACAGATGCTCCAAGCCGGATATCTGGAAGCAGTATTACGCGCTTGCCATCGACGTCTGGCGGTTCAACCGGCTTCGCAAGCTCGCCAGCCTGGGAGACCCCGGGAACAGGCCAGCCCGCGTGGGCGGCCCTCATGGCACGGAAACGCCGCAAGACCCTCGTCGTCTGCCACCCCTGCCACGAGACCATCCACCACAGCCAGCCAGCCGCCAACACGGCATAGATCACTGGAGAGCCTCGTACATCGAAAGATGTCCGCGGGGTTCGGTGGGAGGTTGCGCGGAAAAGGACCCGACACACCGGCACCTCGCTGCGCAACCCACCCAATTCCTTCACCGTTGGGGCGACGGCTGATCCTGGCCGCGGGTTCGCTGACCTGTTCAACTCAGCCTCTGAGTGAAACGCGGCGCGTCAGGCCGAATGCGGAAAGCAATGCCCACGCGGTGAATTTTTCCGAACCGAAACCGGCCATGTTGTATACGATTCGCTTCTGGAGCCTGACGTTGTCGCGGTTGCTTCGCAACAGTCGCGGTCGTACTGCCTGGGCACCCTTTGACGTGGCGGTGAACAGCATGGCGAGCGTATGACTCAGCCGGGTAACGTAGTCCATGACGGGCCGACGCGCCATCTCGTAACGTCCGGCCATCGCATCGATATCTCGCGCGGCGAAAGAGTCCATCGCGCTCATCTGCTCGGCAAGTGACCACGCATCACCGATGGCGGCATTCATGCCCTGTCCGACCATAGGGTGTACTCCGTGCGCGGCGTCGCCAAGGAGTACCAAGCCGGGGACCGTCCACCTGGACGAGTTGTACCGCGACGCGGACAGAATCTGAATATCGTCGATGCCTGCGCGAATCTGCGCCGCAACCTTGTCCAGCGCGGGGACTTCGCGTAGCAAGCCGGTGACCCAATCACCCCGCTGTTTCCGGTTAAGCTCCCGGAACCGGTTGGTCGGGATCTGCACGTAAAGCCGGGCTCGGTTGCCGGGCATCTGGAACAGCACACGCAATCCGCCGGACGTCAGATACATGGTCATGTCCTCGCCCAGCTCCGGGACCTCCACAAGATCGAAGGCGACCAACTGGTGTCCGTATCGCGTCGTGGGCGTATCGATTCCGGCGGCGGTACGCAACCGGGATCCGTAGCCGTCACAGACTACGGTAAGCGCGGCATGAATATCCGTGGTGCGATCCGCTGTTTGCAGGTGCGCACCGATCACCCGCCGCTCCGTGTCCCGCAGCAGGCCCTTGGCGCGAGTACTTTGCCAGTACTCGACATTCGCGGTGAGCTGACCCCCCACCACCTCTCTGAAGTCCTTGTAGAAATGCAGCAGTCCATAGTTGAACGGCCCGTCCAGCATGGCGAAGTCGAGGTTGACCAGTTCTTCGTCTTCAGCGGTATGGCAGCTCAGGCGGCGGACTCTTCTCGCCCCCCGCAGAGCCAGCGCATCGGTCAGACCCACCGAGTCCAGCAGCTGCACCGACCGTGGCTGGAGAAGTTCACCCTTGTGCACCGCTCGTGGCGCGGACTGCTTGTCCACCAACAACACCTGCCGACCCTGTCGGCCCAGCAAGTGCGCCAGGGTAAGCCCACCCGCCCCCGCGCCGCAGATCAGAACGTCATACATCGGCGTGAGCGGTTTGTCGCCAGTCACGGCTGGTCTCCATCTCCCAGTATCGGCCGAGAGCCTGCAACGCGTACCCGGTCGCGAGCAGGTCGCAGGAGTACATGAGATCGAGGAAGTACACCCCGACGAGCGCCGGATCCCAGAGGCCGTCCGGTCGTTGGCGCTCGGTAAGCCAGACGGCGCCCCGGCGCACACCGGGATGATCGGTCGGTCCCGAGTGGAGGAGGCCAAGCAGAGCCCATGCCGTCTCCTCGGCCGTCGACTCGGCGCCCTGACCGTCACCCCAACCACCGTCGTCATTCTGCGCCGCGAGGAGCCACTGCCTGCAGCGTCGCGCAGTGGTTCCCTCCGCGAGTCCCATCCGGCCAAGAGCTTCCAGTGTCGATCCGGTGCCCGCGACGAGGCCGCGGTACCACGGACAGGTGAATGAACCGTCGGACCGTTGTGCCCTGGCGAACCATCGGAGCGCCGTTGCCACCGGTGCGTCCGAAATGGCGTGACCACCTGCCTCATACAACGCCGTCACGGCGTGCGCGGTCATCGCCGGGCACGGGCCGTCCAGACCGACGGGGCTGTTGGTGCAGAAGCAACTCCACGAACCGTTTCGGTTCTGCATGGCCCGCAGCCAGTCGAGGCCGAGCCGCATCGCCTCGTCCGTCCGAATACGGCCGAAGCGCGCCAGCGAGATCACCGCGTTGGCCGTGTCGTCGGTATCCGGCCAGCCGCAGTGCCGTGACCATCCCCACCCGCCCGGAGGGCAACCGGTTGGCGCGAACTGTGTGTCACGTTGACACATCCGAATCCACTGTTCCGTGGCCCGCAGAGTTTGATCACGGGAGCGGCCTGCCGCCTGCAGGCCGTGCGTGACAAATGACGTCGCGGAGAATTCGAGGTCACGGTTGACCGGCCAGGAGCCATCGGCGCGGACCGTCGTATGGAGATAGTCCCCGCAACGCCGGACGATGTCGGGCCGGATGCCCGCCCGGGCCAGTCCGATGCAGACCAGCGCGACCATGAACGGCGACTCCTGATAGCCGCCGTCGGGACCCTCGAACTCGTGCAAACGATCCAGATACGACAGTGCGCGCGGACTGCTGAATCGGTTGATGGCCCTTCGCAGCGGTCCGGAACGTCGGGTGTGTGCCTGCATCAGCCCCCACGACAGCAGAAATGGCACCGTGAACGAAACCTTCTGCCGTAGCCGCCGCGGCAATAGGATGACCTCTATCGGCAACCGCATGATCCGCTTTTCGTCATACAGCCCAGCGAACGCGAGAAACTGTTGGCACATAACGAAAAGTTTGCAGCGATCACGGTCACTCATGGCCGCCTCGCCACCGAAGGACTCGATGCGGGCCAACCCCCGGCGCACGTGTTCGACCGATTCCTCCGGCTCGAGGAAGTGCAGGGCACCCACCGCATAGGGAGTGACGTTCAACGTGGACGGCGCTCCGACGGCATCTCCCCAGCCACCGTCATCGTTCTGCGTGTCCCGCAGCCACTGCACACCGGCCCGGACGAGGTGAGCCGATCCGACGGGATCGGCCAGATGGAGCGCGATCACGGAGGAGGCGGTCGCGACGGCCGCTGACGGCAGCGTGTCCTGCCAGGACCCATCGTCGCGTTGTCGTGCGAGTAGTCCGTCAACCGCGAGAGTGACGCCGTGCCGTACCCGGTCCGCGACATCATCGGCAACGCCGGTCATGGTCGTGCCACTCCTCCCAGATCAGGTGATACCGCGAGGTCAGACGGCGCGAACTCGTAGCGGCGCCTCATCAGGTGCTGGGCCACCCCTGTCACGGCGACAGCAACCACACCCAACAGCGCGGCCAAAGAGGCTTGTGTACCAAGAAACAGCAGCGCGCACGCGAGGATCACTCGCTCGATGACCAGGATTTCGTGCGCACGCAACGCCACCCGACGGGTGATAGGACGCGGCGCCCGCCGGATCAGCAACAGCGCCAAGGCTCCCAGCACCGCGGCGATACCCAGGAATGCCAGGTAACCCGCCATATAGCCGGACCGGGGTAGCAACAGAGGAGCGCACAACGCGAGACCCAGCCACAGCACATACAAGCTTGCCGCGCAGGCCAGTGAGACCGGGACGCCGTGTCGTACGGGCAGCGTCTGATAGCCGCCTGCCCTGTCTCCGTCCACGTCGCGCAGTGCACCGACGAGGTTCGAGCCGCTGTCGTGAAGCCAGAACATCGCCGCGAGCGGGATCATCGTCAATGGCGGATAGTTCGATGTCGCCATTACGCCGAAGAAGAACGCGAAGGCGGTTAGGCAACCGCGCACGAGATTACCTGACAACCCACGTGCCTTGAACCAGCTGTTATACGAGACCCCGACAGCCAGCGCCACTGCCACTAGAAAGATTGTACGCCAGTTCAACAGCAAGCCGAGCGTGCTTCCTGTCGCGACGCAGAGTATCATGCAGAGCAAAGCGGTCCGCGCTCGCATCCGACCGGATGGGATGGGCCGGTGCGGTTTGGCGATCGCGTCGAGTTTCCGATCGAAATAGTCTCCTCCATACAGGCCCGCCAGCCAGCCGAGAGTGGGCACGGCCCAGGCACCGGCCAAGCGCCATCCGGTCGAATGACCGGGGCTCAAAGCGGCGCCGGCAAGGCTGACCAGGCCCACATAGGTCGACGTGTACGGCCGCCAGGTCTCGAGGTGGGCGAGCAGTGCGCGTCTCGCCTTCCACATCGGCATTCAAGCCGCCCGGTTGATCACATAGTCGGCGAAGAGGCCCAACCGGTCCCGGCTGGCCGTGGCGGGCAGCGCGGACAGCGCTTCCTTGGCCAATCCAATATGTTGTGACGCGATATCGCGAGAGGTTTCCAGAGCACCGGTTCGGGTGAGGACGCCGATGGCCTCGTCAAGAGCCTTCGCGGGATCTCCTTCACCGGAGAAAACTCGATCGAGCACGCTCCGGTCGGCCGCGTTTCCGTTCCGGTAAGCCAGGAGTACCGGGAGTGTGAGCCGCCGGTTGCGTATGTCGCTGGTCACCTCCTTGCCGATGACATTGGTGTCACTCACGTATGCGAACAGGTCATCGATGATCTGGAAGGCGATCCCCAGATGTATGCCGTAGACTCCGAGTTTTTCGGTCCATTCCTCGGACCCGCCACCCAGAACCGCGCCGCATTGGCAGGCACTCTTGAACAATGCCGCGGACTTCAGTTCGACCATGTGTAGATAACGGTCGATTTCGTGGCTCCTTTTCTCGGTGATCTCCGCCTCGATCGTCTGACCCCGACAAAGATCTATGCCCGCTGTCGCCGCAATTTCCAGCGCGGCCACGACACGCTCGGCGCTGGCGCCGGACCGATGGCTCTCGGTGAGACAGAGAAAAAGGTGGAAAATTAGCGAGTCACCAACTACTATCGCGTTCCCGGTCCCGAACTTGTGATGCGTCGAAGGCCGGCCCCTCCGCCATTTGTCGGAGTCGATGATGTCGTCGTGAACAAGACTGGCTGTGTGACCATATTCGGTCCCGATCGCGACTGGCAGAACCTGTTCGATTTCGCCGCCCACGGCCAACGCGGATACCACGACCAGCGCCGGGCGTAAGAGTTTTCCCGGCGGGACCAGCGCATATCGGCACATGCTGTCAAGGCTGTCGACGTCGCCGCGCCAACGCCGTTCGAGTTCGCTACGAATCGGCTCGACGAGCGTAGCGAAGTGCTCGACCACTGTCGAGTCCGGCCGGGTGCCGTCCGTAGAATCCGTCTTCAACAAGCTCGTTCACCATAACCTGGCTCGGCGGACTGGGGTCGAATCAACGTTATCGAGACATCGAAGTCGTGGGCATGACCAAGTTACCCTGTCGGACAGCTTATGTTCTAGCGCAATCACGAAACCTGCGCAATCCCTCCGGGCCGACTCGCTCACCGTTTGCTCCTTAGGGTGGCCGCACTACACGAAAATCCTGGGTCGACCAAATACTCCGATCAGTCGTTGCCTCGATCTCCGAATCGCAATAGGGTGCGGTCCGTCGATCGATATGCTGCGGCCCCGGGACAGGCGCGAGGCCCGGCGAGACAGCGGTGTTTCAGGCCCAAGGAGTTGCACCATCATGGTCTCCAGGACCTATCAGAGGACGAAACTTTCATGACCGAGGTTCTCCCACCGACGACTTACCCGTTCGAGCGGCCGGATCGGCTCAGCCTGGACGCGGGACTCCGTGACTGCCGTTCCCGTCCCGGTCTGGTGCGGGTCCAGTTGCCGCACGGCCGTCCGGCATGGCTGGCCACTCGCTATGAGGACGTCAAACTCGTCCTGGGTGACAACCGTTTCAGCCGCGCTCTCGCGGTGGCGGCCGGCGACGACGAGCCGCGCATGTTCCCCAGGGTCAACCTGCCCACCGCGATCGCCGCGATGGATCCACCGGACCACACCCGGCTGCGGCGGGTGATCATTCCTGCCTTTACCGCGCGGAAAGTCAGTGCCTTGGCAGGCAAGGTAAAGACCAATGCGGACACGTTGCTGGACAAGATGGCAGACGTGGGTCCTCCGGCCGACCTGGTCGAGGATTATGCCGTTCCCCTGACAATCACGATGCTCTGCGACCTCCTCGGGATCCCCAGCGCCGACCAGACCGACTTCCGGGGCTGGGTGACCACGCTGCTGTCCAACGCCGCGACCCGGTTGCCCGTCGAACAGGTCATGGAGGCCCGAACGCGGATGGTGGACTATCTGTCCGGGCTGATCACGCAGCGTCGGCAGGAAGAGGCCCACGACCTGTTGAGTGCGATGGTGCACGCCCGGGACGAGCAGGATCGGCTCACCGAGCCGGAACTGCTCATGCTCGGCATTACGGTGCTTGCCGCCGGCTACGACAGCCTGGCAAGTCAGCTGGTCAACATCTTCTACCTGTTGCTCACCGAACCGGACCTGCAACGCCAACTACGCGCGTCGCCCGAGGAAATCCCGCAGGCGATCGAGGAGTTCTTGCGCTTCATCCCGCTCGGGTGGGCGGGCGGGACACTGGCCCGGGTCGCACGTCAGGACGTCGAAGTGGGCGGATTTCTGGTGCGGGCGGGCGAGACCGTGGTCGCGGACCTGCAGTCGGCGAACCGGGACGAGGCCCAGTACCCCGATCCCGATACGGTGGATTTCTCCAGGACCGAGTCCTCGTCCCACCTTGCCTTCGGGCATGGTGTGCACCACTGCGTCGGAGCTCAGTTGGCCAGAACCGAAATACGGGTCGCCGCCGAAACCATTTTGTCTCGGTTCTCGGAGCTGCGGATCGCGGTCCCGGTCGATGAATTGGTGTGGAAGACAGGCTTGTTACGTGGGTGCGAAAACCTTCCCGTCGAGTGGAGTGAGTAAGTCATGACCATTGACTCGAGCGAAATCGCGGGTGTCGAAACGAAGCGGTGCCCGTACCCGTTTCCGGCGAACGACCTTGACCGACTGGCATCGACCTATGCCGGTCTTCGTGCGAACGAACCGATCTCGGTGGTCACGCTGCCCAGCGGAGACACCGCGTATCTCGTGACCCGCTACGCCGACGCCCAACTCGTACTGTCCGACCGCCGTTTCAGCACCAACCTCAACCGACCCGAAGCGGCGCGATTGCGAGAGGGTGAGGACGGAAACCTCAACCTCCCCTACGCCGACGACCCTGCCTGGCATCTGCGGTGGCGAAAGCTCCTCGCTCGCGAGTTCGTCCCACAACGCATGGCCGCGGTGCGCGGCAGGATCGGCGAGATCGCCAACGAACTGGCGGACGACATGGCACGGCGTAAGCCGCCGGTGGATCTGCTGGAGACGTTCGCTTTCGCGCTGCCTGCCAGGGCCATCTGTGATTTCCTCGGCATTCCGGCAATCGAGCAGCGCCAAGTCCGTGAGTGGATCGACATCGTGACCACCACGGGCGAAGACGATGCAGGGAAAAGGACCGCGGCGGGCATCGCGATGCGTGACTATGCACTGGCTCTTGCCGAGACGAAACGGAAGCAACCGGGCGAGGACCTGATCACCGGACTCGTCGCCGTGCGCGATGACACCGAGGACGACCGCCTCAACGAGGACGAGTTGATCCTGACGATCATGGCGCTGATCGTCGGGAACAACTGCAACACCGGTCGCCAGATCGGGCAGGGAATGTTCATGCTGTTGAGCAGTCCCGGGTACCTCGACGCCCTCCGTACCGACCGCGCCCTGCTTCCTGCCGCCGTAGAGGAGCTTCTTCGAGCCACACCGCTTTACACCCCGCTCGGCCGGTTCGCGACCGAGGAGGTCAAAATCGGTGATGTCGTCATCCCCCGGCATGCAACCGTCCTGGTGGCCAGGGAATCCGCGAACCGTGACAGCGCCTGGATCAGTGATCCGGAACGGTTCGACATCCAGCGTACGGACGCCAGCCGCCACCTGGCCTTCGGGTATGGCCCTGCTTTCTGTATCGGTGCCGCGTTCGGGAGACTCCAAATGGAATGCGCGTTCGAAGCACTACTGGACCGTTTCCCCAGGTTACGGTTGGCCGTACCCGCCGAGGAGATCACCTGGACCTATCGGCTGGTGGGGTCGGGACCAGATGCCGTTCCCGTCGCGTGGTGACGGCTGACCCGGCCTACCGCGCTTGTTACCGGTGGGAGCACGGGCATCGGCGCCCAGTTCGCCCGCGCCCTCGCCGCGGAGGGATACGACCTGGTCCTCGTCGCGCGGGACAGGGCCGGCCTGAAAGACCTCGCGACCGAACTCGCTGGCAATCACCCGATCACCGCCGACCTCATGGTCGCCGACCTTGCCACTGCAAGTGGTCGTTCCGCGGTCGAAGACCTCCTGCTGTCCGGCCCGCCCGACCTCCTGGTCAACAACGCGGGCGTGGCGCTCGGATCCGGCTTCCGCGACAGCCCGATCGACCTCCTGCACCACCAGTTGGAGGTCAACGTCACCGCCGTGCTCAGGCTTACTCACGCCGCGCTGCCGGGCATGATCGCGCGCCGGCGCGGCGACATCATCAATGTATCGAGCGTGGCCGGATTCCTGTCCGGATACGAAACCGGCTACGCAGCGAGCAAGAATTGGGTCACGTCGTTTTCCGAAGGCTTGGCCAGCGAGGTGCGCGGCAGTGGTCTGCGGGTGATGGCGCTGTGCCCTGGACTCACCCTCACCGAGTCGCGGCAAACGGGCCGGCAAGCGTAGGCCGCCGTTCCTATGGCTCACCGCGGAGCAGGTGGTCCGAGAAGGACTCTCGGACCTGCGCAAGGGAAAGGTCGTGTCGGTGCCGAGTCTGCGGTACAAGGCGTTCGTGACCGTGCTCGACCTCGCTCCGAGGATGCTCGCGCGGACGATCGGCAAGTGCATAACTCGCCCAAGGCAGTGATGAAGCCAGTACCATTTGGCTGACCGTGTACAGGGAGCCATTGACGATGACCCGTACGCTCATCGAGGAGTGCGCCGAAATTGCTGGGCCAATCGTCGATCATACAGCACCGTACGGCCTTCCCGGCCTGATCCGGACCGTGTCGGCGGCCACCCCGGACGCGGTTGCCGTGCTCGAGGGGAATCAGACGCTGACCTACCGCGAGCTGGAACTGGCCTCCGACCGGTTGGCCCGCCGGATCGGTGAACGTTGCCCGGATCCTGGACGTCCGGTGGGGGTTTGCCTGCCTCGCGGTTGCGCACTGGTAGTGGCGCTGCTTGCGGTGCTCAAAGCGGGCCGGTATTACCTGCCGATCGCCCCGGATGGACCACCGGTTCGCCGTGACGCGATCCTGCGTCGTGCCCGGCCGACGTTTGTGGTCACCGAGGCGGACGTGACGCTCACCGTCGACCACGACGACCAGCCGGCGCCGCTCGCTCCCGTGGCTTCCGACCTGCCGGTGTACGTGCTGTTCACGTCCGGATCCACCGGCGAGCCCAAGGGCGTCGTGTTACCCAGTGGGGCATTGTGCAACCGGCTGCAGTGGATGCGCGAGCACTACAGGATCGGTCCCGCGGACCGCATCCTGCACAAGACTCCACTCACCTTCGACGTGGCAGGCTGGGAAATCTTCACCCCACTGATTTCCGGCGGCTGTTGTGTGCTGGCCGCGCCGGACGCGCACCGAGATCCCGCCGAACTGATCGAGACGATAGTCGCGCAACAGGTCACGGTGGCCCATTTCGTGCCGTCGCTGCTCGCCGAGTTCGTCGCCTGGCCGAGAGCCGCGCGATGCGCCTCGCTGCGCCTCGTGATCGCCAGCGGCGAATCGCTGAGCGCGACGCTGGTGCGACAGTTCACCGACCTGCTGCCCGCCCGGCTGCACAACCTCTATGGCCCCACCGAAGCGGCCATTGAGGTGACGCACTGGCGGTGCGTTCCTGGCGACGTCCTGATCGGCCTGCCCATCGACAACTGCGTTCTGACGGTTTTGGACGACGACGGGCGCCCCTCGGAGGAAGGCGAACTGTACATCGGCGGCGTGCCGCTGGCGATCGGCTACCTGGACCAACCGGAACTGACCGCGCGGAAATTCGTACCGGCACCATCATGGTGCTCGGTTCCGCGGCTGTATCGGACGGGCGACCGCGTGCGGCGGCACGCCGACGGATTGATGTATCTGGGACGAGTCGACGATCAGGTCAAGATCCGCGGCCACCGGATCGAACCGCAGGAGGTGGAACACCAGCTGAGGGCGCATCCCGCGTTGATTGACGCCGCGGTCGTCGCGACATCGGCGGGCGACCCCCGGCTGGTGGCCTTCCTGGTCGGCCGACCGCTCGAGCGGGACACGCTCGCGGCTTGGCTGGCCGACCGACTGCCGGCGGCGTTCCAGCCAGCCGAATTCCGGTTCCTGCCCGCGTTGCCGCGTCTGTCGAGCGGGAAAGTGGACCGCGCCCGGTTGCGACGACAGGCAGAGCAAATCGTGGCTCAGCCGTCAGCCGCGTCCTCCGGCACCGATGCGCTGACCCATGCCTGGTGCGTGGCGTTACGACAGCCGACTGCCGACGTGACCGTCCGGTTCAGCCAGGCCGGCGGGCACAGTCTGGCCGCTCTCCGATTGCTCGGCGAAATCCAGCGGCTTGGCGGGCCACGCATCTCTCTCGCGGACCTGCTGCACACCGATCCGACCCTGGGCGAATTGCGTGCGCAGTTAGGGAACTGGTCGGAGCTGACCGCACTACCGCTCCGTGCCGATCCGGCCGTGGCACCGTTGGGTGCTGACCAGCGGTCGATGTGGCGTCTGGTGCGACTTCTGCCCTCAGCAGCGATGGTCAACGATTACGCGGTCCTGATCATCGACGGCAAGCCCGACACCGAAGCTTTGCAAACCGCGCTGACGGATTTGGTGTCCCGGCACGAGTCCCTGCGTTGCACGGTCGAGGCAACGCCGGATGGGGAGCCATACCAGAGAATTTGGCCGGAGTGCCCGGTGTCCCTCCGCCACCGGCTGGCGCAGGAACCGCTGGACAGCACCACGATCAACGATTTCGGTTGTCAGATCAGGGATATCGAGTTCGACTGCGGGGCACTGCCATTGTTCGCCGTCGGCGTGCTCAGCTCCACCGTCGATCAGCGGTGGTCCCTGGTGATCAGCCTCGACCATCGAATCGGTGACCAGATCTCGATCGAGATCTTCCTCGACGAACTGGCGGAGCTCTACCTGGCACGGCTTACCGGGCAGCCCGCCCTGCTGACACCACTGGCTATGCAGCCCGGTGACCTTGCCGAATGGCAGGCGACGCACCAGGACGAGCATCGCCGGTCAAACGATCTGGCTTACTGGCGCACCCAGTTGACCGACTCGCCGAAGCCGCCCGTCTGGCCGTTCGTCGTTCCGGACCCTGCCACCATCGCCGCCACGGCGACTCGACGAGAACTGACCAGATCCGAAAGTGAGTTGCTGGACGAGCGCATGAGGCAACTTGGCTGCACCGCTGCCGCGACGTTCCTTGCCGCGTTGGCCATCGTCCTGGCCAGCTACGCCGGCACGTCCGATCTGCTGGTGAGCGTGCCGGTCTCGGTCCGCGAGCCGGCCGAGGCACACGTGATGATTGGACACTTCATCCGGATGACCCCGGTCAGAATCCGGCTGGACTCGGCAACCGAACTCGCGGGAATCCTGCCCGGTGTGCAGGAAACTCTCGTCGAGGCGGTCGCGCACCTCGGCATCGCCTTCGACGAAGTGGCGCAGCAACTCCAGGCCGAAACGGGTTATGTCGGGGCGGGGGGTCACGTGTGGTTCAACGACCTCACCGGGGCTCATTTTCCGGCGGCCTTCGGTGGTTCACCAGCCAAGCCGCTCCACCTGCCCAAACGCTGGTTGCTGGCCCAGCCCGGAATGACTGTCCGTCGTACAGCCACTGGCGGATACCAGTTCGATTTCGCTTATCCTTTGCGGCTGCTCACCGATGCCGACGCTGAGCGGATACTCGACGCCATCGTGGAACACCTGTTATCGCTGTCGCCTGCTCAGTCCCAGCATCGGCTGGGTCTGACCCCGGGTGCTTGAGTCGACGTCCACGGCACACTCGTGGTAAGCCTCCGCCGGTACCCGTCCCGACGGACCTTCGCGTAGGAAGCCTTCACCACCACCGGCAACCCGCTGACCAACAGGTTTAGGTTCGTATATTACCTTGTTGGGTGCACGCAGGTCATAGGCCCTTTTTCTACTTGATCACTACTCCGCGTGGTGCCGTGCGTGGTGCGAGTTACGTATCCTCGCACCACGGCGGGCATCAGGTCAGCGCGCTCGAAGCGCGAACGCGGGGAGGTCAAGACCCTTCCCAGCGTCACGTGAGAGTTTCGATCACATCGTCCATTGTGGATGAGTGTCCAGGAGCCCCACCGAGGCGCGGCCGGCTTGGGAATCCCTCCTGGCGTGAAGCGTCACCCTCCTCGGATCCCGAGTATTCCCCTCCTGCCGTAGTGCCAGGCAGGGTTTGTCACCTCTCCGGCCATTCGTCCAGCGCCTGCCGCAGGGCGACCGCGACCGGCCGGAAAGCAGCACCGCTGTCGAGTTGTGTCACAAGGACGTCGGTCACCTCGGCGATGGTCCTCGTTCCTCGCTCGGTGGCCTTCGCCAAGGCTGTGGCGACGTTGGCCGGAAGCTGCGACGACGCCGATGATCGCGGGACGGTAACCCGGATGTTCCTCCAGACAACCTCAAGTTGATCGAGAGCATCGACCAACTGCCGCCACACAACCAGCTGATGGGAGCTCTTTTCCGGAGTACTGCCATGCACGAGGCCGACCTTTCCGACGCCGCACACCGCGTTCGACCGGCAACACGCGCCATTACCTGTCGTCATCCGCCAGCGGTCCGGCAGTACGGTTGTTCCCGACCGGCCAGGGCCTGAAACATCGCGGGTGACGGCGAGAAGAACCGACTCGACCGGGACATCCAACGCGCCCACCCCGGCGAACACGACCTCAGTGAAAGCTGAACACCAACGGTGCCTAAGTCAGCCGGGGCCCAGGCGAGCGACGATCTTTTTCGTACCTATTCCCTCCCATGTGCGCTGTCGCGGCCTCAGGGTAGTCACTGTGCGAGCCGCCGGGTCTGTCGGTGTTGAATGGTGGCGTGGTCAGCGCAGAAGTGGAGCGGGTTCGTCGGTTGATCGACGGACTGCGGCGCAATCGTCGGACGCACCCACAGCACGGGCGACGGGAGTATTCGCAGCGGGTTCGGGAGGTCGCTGCCGCGTGTGAAGCGTTGATCGAAACCGAGCCGGCCTCCGTACCTTCCCTCGCCCGTCGTACGGTCGACCTGATCACAACGGCGCTGATGTATCTGGACGACTCGTCCGGCATCGTCGGTGACGATCTCCACGCGCTGATGGCGGTGCACGCGCGCGCCTGCGCGGCGGCACCACCCGACCCGGTGCGGCTGGCAGCGTGGCTGGCCACGCTTCGTCTGGATGGGCCGGGCTGGCCGGACTTCGAGCTGCGCGACTACGCTGCCGCGCTCGGCCAGAAGGGCCGTGGCGAACTGGCCCGGATCGTCGACGAACGCGCCAAGACAGCACAGCCCGAATTCGGCAGGACACCGTTCGGGATCCGCATCTTGCGCGAGCAACTCGCCGAACTGACCGGAGATGTCGACCGTTACGTTGCTGTGCTGGCCGAAGATCTCTACGCTGCCTCCCAGTACCTCAAGATCGCCACCGTATTCCGAAACGCCGGGCGTGCATCCGACGCCGAGCAGTGGGCGCAGCGTGGGCTCGGAATCGGTAACCCGATCGACCAGGACAAGCTTCGCGATCTCTACGTGGACTTGCTGTTTGAGCGCGGCGCGGCCGATGAAGCACTCGCCCTGCGGTGGCAGTTGTTCGACCAGCACCCGACCGCATCCCACTACCGAGACCTACGCTGCACCGCAGAACGCACCGGTGACTGGAGCGGCCTGCGAGACGAAGCGCTCAAGCGCCTGCACCACGCCGCTGCGAAACAGCCCGCGTTCGCCGACCACCTCGTTGGAGTGCTGCTCGACGAAGGCGAACAGGACGAGGCGTGGCGGGTGACGGTCGATCACCCCGACGACCTGCCCGAATCCCGCTGGCAGCAACTCATCGATCTGCGCCAACCCACGCACCCCAACGACGTGATCGAGCCGTGGCAGCGGCTGATCCAGCACCGACTGGATGCCAGCACCGACAAGTATCGCTACAGCAAGGCAATCACGATGCTCCGACGGCTCCGCGACGCCTACCGAGCCATCGACTACGCGACCGGCTTCGACACATACCTCGACGACCTGCGGGAGCGCCACAAGCGCAAAACGTCATTCATCGCCAAGCTTGACCGCTTGGCCGCGCCCTAGGAGGTTCACGCAGTCGATGATCCCGCTGAATTGGCGGGTCCGACTGGATGGTGCAGATCGCTCCCCACACATCAGCCATGGTGGAGTTCGTGCTCCCCTCACAACGCTCCAGGGTGTTGGACGCCTCGCAAACCGTCGGGCGCTTCCGCAGCGAACCAAGCGGCGGGTAGCTGGTACTGCTCTGGGCGTTCGAACCGTGCCTCGGCTGCGATGGCGACAATCGCTTGGTTCGTGAGTTGCGGGAAGACAGCGAGAACGGTGCGTGCCCAGCCCGCTTGGATGGTTTCGCCGACGTAGAACCAGAGGTTGGTGTCCAAGATCAAGCGCCTCTTGCGGGGGTGATCCCATCGCTTCGGCACTTGCGTGACGTGTTCGGCTGGGCTCGTACCTGGATCTTGCGGCCGCGTCGCTTCCGGCGGCACCCCGGCATGGCGTGCGTACGCAGGTGGGCGTAGGTGGAGATGCGTTCGCGGGCAGATGAGTGGGTGTGCGCGTTGGTAGAGCATTGAAGGGCGATCTGACCAGCGTTTTCAGGGAGGCCCGGCGATGTCCACGACGATCCGCAGGCTCAGCGGCCGCAGTCGCAAGACCCTGCTGGCCGCGCACATCCTCTCCAGCGCAGCTTGGTTCGGGATCGACCTCGCGCTCGGGATCCTCGTGGTCACCGCGCTGTTGACCGACGTGCCGCAGACCGCGGGGATTGCGTTGCAGGCGGTCGAGATCTTCGCAATCTGGCCGATGTTCGGCGCCAGCATCGTGTGCCTGGCCACCGGCGCATTGCTCGGGTTGGGCAGCAAGTACGGATTGGTCCGGTACTGGTGGGTCGCGGTAAAACTCGGCGTGAACGTCCTCATGTCGACGCTGATCGTCTTCGCTTTGCGGCCCGGCGTTGGTGCGGCGGCGGATGTCGGTGCGCGACTGCTGGCCGGTGACCGCACCGCCGTGGTGCCCAGCGATCTGCTTTACCCGGTCGTGGTAGCTCCCACCCTGCTGCTGGTCGCCTACCTGCTGTCGGTTTTCAAGCCGTGGGGCCGGATTCGTCGGCAGGTGCGGCAGCGGCAGGCGATCACCGTGTCCGAGGAGCTGCCCGTCGCCTAATAGGAGCGTCCACACCGGATCATGGCGTCGGAAGCCCAGGCGGCTTCCGACGCTCGGTTTACCCGGCCGCGCGGCGGGCGGCCGGGGAGGCCGTCCCGGGCCACGTGTGCGGGTTGTCTTCCCAGCACCAGCCGAGTTTTGGCGCGTTCTGGCTGATCCAGATCGCCGCGACGCGGCGGTCGCCGCAGCGCGAGCCGCCGACCGAGAAGCACTTCCCGACTGCCGCAGCGCGGTCGCGCAGCGGGGCGACGACGGCGTCGAACTGCGGCGCCAAGCCAGCCATCGCCGGCTAGCCGAAGTCGATCAGGTTCTGGACCTGCTGGTCGAACTCGACACCCGCGCCGATGGTCGTCTGATCAGTTATGAAGTCCTTTTGCGGCTGGTTTCGCGATGGGGCTTGCTCGTCTAGCGGTCGTTCTCGGGCGTGGGAACGGTGATCCGGGCGAGGGCGCCGAACTCCAGCGCCGTCCACAGCGCTCCGTCCGGGCCGAGGGCGATGCCGTGCGGTTCCGAGCTGGGGGTGGGCAGGTCGTGGACCTCGATGGCGCCTTCGGCGGTGATCGAGCCGACGCGGTTGGCGCCCCACTCGGTGAACCACATCGCGCCGTCCGGGCCGGTGGTGATGGCGTGCGGTCGGGCGGCGCGGTCGGGCAGGGGGAATTCCTCGATCTTGCCGTCGGTGCTGATCCGGCCGATCTGGCCCGCGCCGATCTCGACGAAGCAGATCGCGCCGTCCGGGCCCGCCGCGATCCCCACCGGCCCGGCGGCCTCGGTCGGCAGCGGGTGCACGGTGACCTCGCCGTCCCCGTCGATCCGCCCGATCGCGTTGGCCATGTTCATGGTGAACCACATCCCGCCATCGGCCCCGGCGATGATCGCGGACGGGAACGCGCCGGCGAGCGGCAGCGGGAACTCCCGCACCTGACCGTCTGGCGTGATCCGGCCGATCTGGTTGGCGGCCGTCTCGGTGAACCACAGCGCACCGTCCGGTCCGGCGGCGAGGCCGTACGGTCCCGATTCCGGTGTGGGGAGTTCGAACTCGTCGATCTCTCCTCCGGTGGTGATGCGTCCGACCCGGTGCGCCTGGTACTCGGTGAACCAGAGCGCACCGTCTGGGCCGTTGACGATGATTGTCGGTCCGCTCTCCGCAGCGAGCTGGTGGCCGGTGGGTTCGCCCCCTGGCACCAGTCGACCGATCCGGCCGCTGCGGACCATGGTGAACCACAACGCGCCGTCCGGTCCGGTGGCGATCGCGTACGGACCGCTCTCGCCGTCGGCGACGGTGTACTGCTCAATTGAGACGGTCGATGTCATGCGATCTCCTCGTGGTGCCGCGCTATGCGTTCGATACTGGCAGGGAGCCTGTCATGATCGTGCGAGCGTGCTCGGTGATGTTACGGGTGTCGTGGATCTCGGCGCGACACAAATTTGGAGTCACCGTGGTGGACGATCCGGGAGCGGCCGATCGGGTGTTGGGCGGGGTGATCGCTCGCATCCACCGGTTGCTGCACGACGAAACATACCCGCGAAGGGCAGTGCGACGACGAGATCGAGACGGCGATCACCGGACTGCGCCGACACGTCGCCGGAGCTGGTTCGGCGAATTGGCGATCGTCGCGGAGCAGATCCGGGAAGGTTCGCCGATTTGGATTATTCCTGCGCCGTACGAGCGAAATTGCTGAACCGGACCTGCCGAGCAACCGCTCAGTACTGTTCGGAACAACGAGCGGAAGCCGATTGCGGTAATCCCGAATGGTGACGGTCGGTATTTCGAATTCCCGGATTCGGCCAGAAGCGAGGTTCTGCGTCGCGGTCGCGCTGACGTCCCCTGGTGGGTCGTGTCGATCGCGCTCGTTGGTTCGAATCGGGCGATTGCCGCGAGGTGGTCCACGGACCGGTTGAGCTGCGCTCGTGCTCTGGAGCCGGTCGGAGTCGATCAACGCGTGGGCCAGGTCGAGCTCGGCGAGTTGCCGGATGGGCTCGTAGGCGGGGGCTGTGGACTTCCGACGCCTCCCGGCCCGCAGGGCACCAACACCTAGACGTCCGGCACGGGTTTGATCTTCCTTGTGCTCACGGCGGAAGTCGAGCGCGTTTTCGTGATCGAGCCACCACGACAGAAGTGTCCACAATGGATTTTGAACGAGTTCACCCGCTCGACAGGTTGCCGGAATACGCCCGATGTGCATCCCATGTGCCGATCGTTCGAGACGCGACGGGGCGTCACGACTTGTTCGCCCCGGGTCACCGTGACGGGTCGAATGTGGGGCGTGCGGGGTCTCGAAGCCCGGTGGCGGTGGTGGCGCATCCGTTGGGTAAGATCGGTGGTGGGTATTTCGGTGGAGAGTTGTCGGTAGCGACACCGTGGTCGCGGCGGTGCGTGTCACCTGCCTGAGTGGCCCGGTGTCGGGCTGGATAACGATCCAGGATCGTTGCGCGATTACATCCTTGCTCGGCTCGCGGTCGACGGTGTCGGCACGGATGATTTGTGCAAGCCACGCGACCTGCGGGCTGGAATGGCTTGGCTGTGCTGTTTGATCCGCTCGATTGATGACCGAAACGAACTCGTGATGCGTTGCGCGCAACGGAAACCCGTTGCGCTTCGTCTCTTTAGTAGTGGTGTTTCGTCCAAGGGGACTGACAGAGGATGGGGGAAGTCAGGATGTCCGCACCAGGGATCGGCAAGGAATCGCAGATCTCGCTGCCCGACTTCGGCTCGGTAGCCAAGCTGCCGAAGCCGATCAAGGCGATCGTCTACTTGATCATGCTGTCGGTGATCACGGTGGCGGCGATCGGCGCGCTGCTGGCCACCATCGTGGTCATCGGCCAGCTCAGCGGAGCCTTCAACGTCTTCAGCTTCATCGGCTGAGTTGACGGTCCGGGGCCGGCGCACTGCACGGGTGCGCCGGCCCTCGTTTTCGTGCGGCCGGCACCCGAGTAGTCCACTCGGCGTAACGCCGTACGCTGTTGATTCGACCGGTCCGACCAACCGCCTTGTAGGCCAGTCGGCCGATCCACCCGCCAGTTCCGCCCCCCCGCGACCTCGCTACGATCGCTGGTGTTGCGAAAGCCGCCGGGGGCAGTAGCTCAGCAGGTCAGAGCAGCGGACTCATAATCCGTCAGGTCGTGGGTTCAAGTCCCACCTGCCCCACAAAACCCCAGGTGAAACGCCTGTGGGGAAAGCGCAGAGAGATCATCTCCACACTTTCCCCACACTTTATTCGGCGAACCACTCAACCCTGCTCAGCGCGTCGGCCGCCTTGCGGCTCTTGACCCGACGCCCCATGTATACGTCCTGAGTCGTCGATACCTTGGAGTGGCCGAGCTGATCGGCGATGTCCCGAGCAGTCAACCCGGCATCGTCCAACACCGTCGCCACCGACCGGCGGAAGGTCCGGAAGGTCACCCACGGGTACCCGGCATCCGAACGGAAGTCCCGCCACCGAGCTAGCGTGTTGTGCTTGTCGCGAAGACCGCCCTGAGTGTTCGGAAACACCGGCCCGGTCAGCTGGTCCGGCTCGATACCGAACCGCTCAGCCAGCCTCACATGCCGCTCTCGAAGCATGGCCACCAGCCAAGTCGGCAAGGCGAGAGCCCGTTCGGAGACCTCTGTCTTCCCGTCGTTGATCATGTTGCCGGTTCCCTTCGCGCGGATCAGATTCCCGGCCCAGTCGACGGTGCCCGTGTCAAGGTCGAGGTGATGCCAGTGGACAGCGAGAGCCTCCCCGGTCCGGAAGCCTGTCCCGGCATACCAGCGAGCGAGGTCCGGCAGATCATGACGGATCGCTACCTCGCTGCTGTCGAGCTTCTGCAGCAGGTCCTTCATCTCCTCAGCTTCGAGTGAGCGAGACGCCTTGCGTCGGCCCTCGAGTGGTGCCATGTCGCGAACCGGATTGACCTGCATGGCCTTGTACCGGACCGCCAGGCCACAGATTCCCGAGAGGATGTTGCGCACCGTCCGGGCGGAGTCAACACTCTGGTTCTTCTTGACAGTCATGCAGACCTGTTGCGCGCGGAAAACCGTCACCTCACGTAACCGAAGCGCGGCCATCGCCGGAAGCACAATGCTGTTGAGCCGTCCCCGATAGGTGTCCAAGCTCGTTGGTGAACGGTTGCCCTCAACAACGGCGTCCTCGAACTCCTTCAGCCACAGCTCAGCAGCCTCGCCGAACTTCGACTCCGGCGTAAGACCAGCCTGCTGAACCGGGGTCAACCGCTCCCGCAGCTCGCTCTTGAGGTTCCTCTCCGCCTTGGCCCGCGTGGCGCCCATGCGCTCAACCGGACGTGTCACACCGTCGTAGTCGCGATACTTCGTCATCGCACGCCAACCGGTCGCAGTCTGGTAGAAGCGGATCTTCCCGTAGGTGCCGACAGGTAACGGCGGGCGCGGCATCAGATCATCCCCTCAGGCTGGGACTCGAACCACTGCTCGACTTCGTCGGGCTTGTACCGGACGTACTTTCCGACCCGGCGACCAGGAGGACCGCCGCCACGGCTTCGCCACTGGTAGACGGTGCCGACGGGGACGCCGAGGTAGCTGGCAACGTCGTTCGGTCCCCAGAGGTTGCGGATCATGGTCAGTCTTTCCTTTCGGTGGCGTAGCGGTGTTTGCGTGCTTGGCGGGTGCGTTCGGCGATGGCGGCGGCGAGTTCGCGTTCTTCGTCGGTGCGGTGGCCGACGCTGGTCATGTCCCAGTGGTTGACCACGGCGACGGTGTCGGCTTCGACGCCGAGTTCGGCGAGGTTCTGCTCAAAGCGCCAGATCTGCCGGTCTTCGCGGAGCTGCTTGAACGTGGTCGAGTACGCCCGCGACTTGGACAGGAAGTGCCCACGGAAAGCGAGCATGTGCGTCCAGCGCCGGAGGTTGAGTTCGTCGAGCGGCCCGGGGATCCAGCCGCCGTTGTCGCAGGTGCCGCAGTGGTCGATGGAGGCGCAGGGGCAGCCGCCGGCTTGGTGCTCGCCGTCGGGGTGGCAGTCGGGGCAGACGATGGGTGCGCCGAGGTCCCAGGCGGTGCGCATGATCTGTTTGTGGTGCTCGGTGGTGCGCAGGAGCTCGATCACCGTGCGGGAGCGGATCGGCCGGTCCGCGGCTTCGGACTTACCGGTGCCCTTGGTGGCGTACTTGGCCACGTAGGAGGAGATCCGGTCATCGCTGATCGTGCCGTGCTCGTCCTCGAACCGGGACGCCTCAGCCGGGCGGATCGGCCGGATGTCGACCTGTTCACCCCACACGAACGTCAGCGCCTGGCCGTTGAACTTCGGTGAGGTGACCGTGGTGTCGGCATGAGCGGCCCGCACAGCGTCGGCCAGCAGATCGACCGTGCCCCACGCTGGGGTGGCGTCGATCGCGCCGTCGGGACCGTCGAGGCGGATCACGGCATGGAAGTGGATGATGCCGCGCCGCTGGAACTCGGCGACCTTGGCGTAGGACAGCCGGGCGTGGTCGTTGAAGTCCCGGACGGTGAGCCCGGCCGCGCGGGCGAGGTGCCGCCGGAGCTTCTGGGTGAAGCGGTTCCAGAGCTTGCCGCTGTGTGCCTGCCACAGGACGTGCCCGGTGTAGTCGTAGCCGTCGGGGGCGATCGCTTGGCCGATCAGCGGGTCGTGTTCGTGGTGGTAGCGCCCGCAGCGGCAGGGAGCGTGCTTGCCGGTGGTGGTGGTGCGCCGGTTGTGCACCGGCCCGAATGACGGGGCGGTGAGGGTCACGAACAGGCGGGGCTTGTCGGACACGGTGACCGGGACGCCCTTGGAGCCGCCGGAGAGGCCCGCGCGCATGAGCTGGAAGGCGTCGGCGGCGTAGCGGTCGGAGCAGGCTGGGCAGACGCTCTCGCGGCGGTTGCCGCAGGGGGACAGGATGTGCCCGCTGGTCTCGGCCGGGCGCCCGTCGGGGCGGGTGAGTACCTGGCCGGTGGTCTTGTCGGTGATCTGCCAGCTACCGGAGAGCCGGACCGGGTGCAGGCAGCCGTAGACGTCTTCGACCTTCTTGCGCCAGTCGCGGTAATCGGGGGCTTGGGTGCGCTGTTTGATGCGGTCGACGTCGGGGAGCGTGGGCAACACCATGTGGTGACCTTTCGAGGGAGAGAGCCCGGCGGGCATCACCACCAGGTCCATCCCTCGCGCGGTGCTGCCCGCCGAGCGTGGTTGTGTTGGTTCTGTTTTCAGTTGTCCCGCAACGGTTTTCAGTTGAATGCGTGGCCGTTGTGGGTGGTGAACTCGGCCGCGACCTGTTCGGCGATGTCCGCAGAGAGCTTGGCTACCCGCTGGATGTCGGCGGCGGTGAACTCCCGCCCGTTGGCCAGGGCTTGGGAGCGGGCGTCCTTGACCTTTTGGAGGATCGGAGCCGGGAGCCGTGGAGCCCGCCGGACCGCAGGCATCACCGGAGCCGGTACAGGTTCGGGAACCGGTGCCGAGGTCGGAGCCGGGGCCGGTTCGGTGGCCGGCCGCGCCGGTTCAGATCCGGGTTCGGGTTCCTCGGTGTCGTCGGCCTGGTCGGCGGTCTCGTAGATCAGGAGCATGATCTCCCGCCGTTTCGCCTGGATGACCGGGATGACTTCGGCGATGCCGTAGACGATGACCGGGATGATCGCGTGTACCGCCGCCGAGCCAAGGTTGAACTCCTGCCAGCGGCCCCGCAGCAGCGGCGTGATCTGCGGGATGACGTTCATGGCCAGCGTGGAGGCCAGCAGCACCTTCTTCAGCCGGTACCACCACTCGTGATCCGGGTCGAGACCGTAGGAAAGGATCACGGCCTCGAAGTTCAGGATCACGATCAACAGCCCGGCGAACATCGGCTCGACCGTCCACGCGGCCCACCACAGCGGATCCGTGCGGGTCGCATCGCCCGCAAGGAACTTCTGCACACCGGCCGTGGTGAACACCAGGCCAAGCGACAGGAAGAACCACAGCCCGATCAGGGTGCGGCGGGTCTGCCGTTCCATCTCCACGGCCTGCAGGTCCGGATCCCGCACCAGGCCCCGCAGTTGGCGAGCCTCGAAAATCCGGGCACCGAGCTTGCGCACCCGCCGGGTCTTCCCCGTCTTGGCGGGGGTGTTGTCATCGTGTTTACGGCGCAGCAGGCCCACGTTGCGTTCCTTCCTACTCGCTGTGGGGCTTGAACAGCCAGACCAGGCCCCGGATGAGCAGGACCAGGCCCGCCCCGATCCCGATCGCCCAGGCCGGGGTGACCAGCAGCCACACCAGCGCCAGCACGCCGAGCACGACCGCGAGTAGCAGCAGCCCGGTCAGGACGCTGCGGCCGGTGAGGTGAATGTTGATGCTCTGCACTTCGAAACTCCTTACTGGGAAACGGAAACCGATTCGGCGGCGGTGTGGGTGCGGGTGGTGTGCTTGTCGCCGTACATGCGGTCATCGGCTGAGGCGAGCAGCCCGGATAACTGGGCGGTTTCGGCCGGCGCGGTCATCACCCCGAGCGCCATCGACACCTCGACCGGCTGACCGTCGATCTCGGTGATCGTGGCCACCGCTGCCTGGAATTCCCGGGCCCGTCGTTCGGCGTCGTCGGCGCTGACGACCCACGGGAGGAGGACCGCGAACTCGTCGCCGTGCAGGCGAACCGGGACCTCACCGCGGAATGCCATGTGTCTCAGGACCGCGCCGACCTCGATCAGCACCCGGTCCCCGAACCGGTGCCCGTAGGTGTCGTTGAACGCCTTGAAACCGTTCATGTCCCCGAGCGCCACGGCCACCAGGCCCCGCCGATGCCAGCGAACGCGGTTGAACGCGGCCTCCAGCGCCTCACGGTTGCCCAGCCCGGTCAACGGGTCCGTTCTGGTCTGCCGGAACAGCCGGTAGGCGCAGGTACCGGCTGCCACACTCGTGGCGGTGGTGACACCCAACACGACTTTTGCCAACATGGAAACTGCCTCTCTACAGGGGTAGGCCCGCCCGGATTGCTCTTGCCTGGGAGCCCGGGCGGGCCGTCTGAAACAGGGAATGATCAGGCGATCTCTTCGTCACCCTCGTCGTCTTCGAAGTAGCCGATCTCCTCGATCTCGTCCTCGGCGTCCTCGATCGACTCGAAGTCGAAGCTGTAGATGTCCTTTTCGGTCTGCCCGGCGTGTTCGTCGTCGGTGGCCTCGCGCCGGATCGGGGTGACCGTCGCGCCCCGGTCGGTGCAGAACCGGACGAGCTCGGTGATGTCGTCGTCGGTGGTGTAGGCGGCGCGGACGCGAAGCGGTTCCCGTCGGCCGTCTTTCTTCACGTAGGCGACACCCGCGAGGTACTCGGGGATCTTGTCGGCGAACGCGCCCGCATCGCGCATGCCCTCACCGAGGCACATGTCCACATACGACGCGGAATCCAGCCGCAGCGCGATTTTCGTCGGGAACAGACCACGCATCGGGATGACGTCCTTGGTCGGTTCCTGCGACGCGGCCACGGTCCGGCCACCCACCGCCCGGTACTGCGTGAGCGCCTTGCTGAGATCCAGCTCGAAGGGTGCCCGGATCGCCTTGTCCGCGTAGGCGGTCATCGCGGCCAGCTCATCGCAGATCAGCAACTCCAGCGGCGTCTCCAGCGACGGCGTGAACGTCCGGACCCCTTGGCGTCCGAGCTCCAGCTTCCGGGCGTCGAGCATGCTGGTGTACTTCGTGATCAGCTTCTGCCCGGCCTGGTCGCTTTCGGCGAACTCGTAATACATGTCCTCGCCGATGCCGAACTCCATGCCGCCCTTGGGGTCGATCACCCACAGCCGCACGTAACCGGCCCGGATCAACGGAGCCAGAGCGCGCAGAAGCGCCCACATGAACGAGCCCTTCCCCGCCCCGGTCGCCCCACCGAGAAGGATGTGCAGGTCCCGGCCGAGCAGGTCGAGGGTGAAGTCCCGGCCGTATTCGTCCCGGCCGATCGGCAGCCGCCGCAGATCCACCGCCTCAACCGACTCCGCCAGGTCCGGCAGGGGCACGAACATGTCATCGAACGGTTCCCGGCGCTGGAAGTCCAACGCGATCCGGCCGGGCTTGAGCTGCCGCACGTTGGTCGAACGCGCCCTAAACGAGTTCGCCAGCCGATTAATGACTTTCATGAAATCCTCCGGTTCTTGGCCCTTGGCCATTCGGACGTGCACGGTGTCCCATGACCACGTGCTTTTCACCCGCGTCACGCGCGGCGTGAGGGTGTTTCCCTTGTGATCGATGGTGGTCAGGTTGCAGGCGGTCATGATCTGAAGCCATTGCCGCCGGTAGGACCACCACCGTCTCCACCACGCCCGCAGCAGGCGACCGGCGAACCTGTCGAAGGTCGGCCGGTCCAGCAGCCGCCAGGAAGCGCCGGCCACCACGGCAATCCCGGCCGCCATGAGCACGGTCTGGTACCCCACCCACAGCACCGCTGCGTCCAGGACCACCACCGAGCCCACCGAACGCGGATGCCGCGCGACGAACCGTGCCGCCGCCCGAACCGGGGTCCTTTCCGTGTCAACTCGCGTGTCCCGCATTGCCGCCTTACCTTTCTACGAGCAGAAAAAGGGGGGCGCTGATTCTCCGCAGAGATCAACGCCCCCTGTGCCGAGTCGAGCTGGTATCAGTTCCGGCGCTGGGTCATCTCCAGCTTGGCGACCAAGTCGCCGACCGAGTTCCGCATCTTGTTCAGCGAGGTCCCCATACCCTTCGGGACCCCGAACTTCTTCAAGTGGTTCACCAGCGCCAGCATCGTCGAATCGATACGCCGGACCGTCGCGTGTACCTCGTCACCACGTGCCATTACTTTTGATATCCCTTCGCCACATTCGGACCGCCCTTTGCGGCGATCGCGTCCCGAACCCCGAACACGGACGACTGCGCCGCGCCCGCCAAATCCTCGACTTCCTGGAGATCTTTCTTCTGCATGATGTCGTCTTCCAGGAACTCCACCCGCGACAGTTCCCGGAACAACGCATCCAGCAACTCCCCGATCTTTTTCAGCCGGGCGACAGCGGGCGTGTTCTTCCGCATCCCGACCGGCAAATTCGCATTCACGAACCAATTCCCCTTTTCTCAGTAGTCGTGTCCGTGCCCAGTTCGGGCTACGAGAAATTCAGGTCCCCGTGGATGTCGCCCTGGACCGCCACGTGCGTCTCCACCTGCCCAAAGTTCAGATTGACCACGCCCGGAGTCTCGCGCTCAGCCCTGGTCGAACCGGGCTGTGACCACCGCTTCCGGCGCTTGCTGGACCGGCCGCCGAACTCCGCAGCACCCGTGTTCACGTTGATCCTCACTTGCTCCCACCTTCTCCGATACATCCCGAACCGTGAAAACCGAAACCGTCGAAGCCGTTCACCAGGACACTCCTTACTAGGACCGCTTCACCTTCACGAATCGCTTGCAGAACGCGTCCTGCGAGTGCGGGTAAAGCCACTTGTCGCAGTCGCAAGCCGGGCAGTACTTCAGCGACATCTAACCCTTCCTTTCCCCAGCCGGAACCAGCTGATAATCAGGGCACTTCTCCGAGTCACCCCAAGAACTCCGGTGCGGAACCTCCGAACCGCAGAACCGGCACGGCAGCAGCGTCGAGACGTTGCTTAATCCGCACCAACCGATCTCCCGGACCTTGTCCTCGTCCTCGAACACGTACACCACCAACGCCTGACGGCCACACGTACACAACTCGCCAGGAATCGCCGGACGTTCACTCATCAACGCCACCCCTTCCTCAGTGCTGGAGACCATGAAGACCCCGGTGCTACTTGCTTGATCGACCGGGGTCAATATGGCCTCCCCGACGCGAATCCGCGCCGAAAAAAGGCATAGCTCGGCCCACTATGTAATTCTCAAAGAACAGGAATTCACTAAATTCGACTCAAGCGAATTCAGTCAGAATTGCTTTCGTACGGATTAGGGGCATACTCGACAGCGGAATTGAACACCCAGCCGTCGCCCCCGCAGATCTCGCAGTCCGGCCCCCAGTGATCAGGGCAATCATCGGGCAGTGGATCAGGCCACCACGGCATGTCTTGTTGCAGCATCTCAGCCACCGAGGGGGGTCAGGCCGTGGGCCTTGAACGAGATCCCCGACGAGTACCGGCCGTTGCGCTCGGTCTGCCACGGGCTCGTCGTCGCGTCCACGAGCTGGACGTAGGTGCCCTCCTCGAAGCCCTCACCAGGGTCGACGGTCAGGGTCACCTTGATCTCTTCGCCCTTCTCCGCGAACTCGCCGGGCTGCGGCCGCTTCTTCGCGAACAGCGACACCACGAACTGCTGCACGCCCTGACGGTCCGTCACAGCCTCCGCCACCCCGTTGTCGTTCTCCCGCATCTTCACCGTCGGGGCCTCCGTGATCATCAGCTTGTAACCCTGCATGTTCACCGGGATGTTCTTCAGTGCCATCACTGCCTCCGAGTAGCTCTGGGTGGCCTACGCGACCTATTAGGTCTACATCTATTAGACATCAGGCCTCGACGGTTGTCAATAGATGTACATCTATTGACTTGTTGGACGCTGCGCTGGCGATAGGAGTACGGTTATCGCCGCAGGTCAAAGGGAGGTCACAGGCATGGGAACCGGTTACAAGGAGGTCGCTGCCGAGCTACGGCAAGCGATCGAGGGAGGGGAGTATCCACCTGACTCGACCCTCCCCAAGCAGAAGGAGCTTGCCGAGCGCTATGAAGTCAACCTCGGCACGGTGCGCAAAGCCATCGCGGCCCTTGAGGCGGAGGGGCTTGTCACTCCAGTGCGTCGACGCGGCACTGTCGTCCGGAGACGCCCGCCGATGCGGAGGCTTGGCGCAGATCGGTATGCCAAGAGCAAATGGAAGTTCGGCAACGTTGTTGCGTTTGCTGCGGACCGTGAAGCTTCAGGTCGTGGGTGGAAGCCGCAGGATCAAACCAACAAGGTCCGGAAGATCGAGGCAGATCAGGAAGTGGCTGACGCACTCGGGGTGGAGGCTGGAACACCCGTGTACGAGCGGGCCCGACTTGTCAAAGATCGAGGAACGCCGACCCACACCTTGACGAGCTACTACCGCCCTGAGGACGTTGAAGGCACCCCCTTGGTCGACCCAGCGGAAGGGCCAGCGGGGCGTGGCGGCGGATTCGCGGTCCTGACCATCCAGGGGCTAGAACCCGACACGATCACGGAAACCGTGTACGCGAGGATGCCGACCCCCGAAGAGGCGGGGACCCTAGAACTTCCGGCAGGCGAACCAGTAATGATCTTGAACCGGGCGACGTGCACCGCGAGCGGCCGTGTGGTCGAGTTCGCCCGTGGTGTGCACTCGGCATCACGGTTCGCCTGGTCGTACACGTTCAAGATCCCCGACTGAACCGAGAGCGCGAGAATCGCAATGAACGCACCGACAGTAGGCATCCCTGAAAACGTTCGGGCGGATGTGGAGCGGTTGTGGAACTACCACGACCTTCATCACGAACTTCGAGACTGCGACGTGGGCGTCGGCCTGGGCAGCCATGACCTTGGCGTTGCCGACCATATCGTCGACCTCTACCAGGCCGGGAACTTTCCGCTGATCGTTTTCACCGGCGCGAACGCACCGACAACCGTAGGACGGTTTCCCCGGGGAGAAGCCGTGCACTACCGCGAGCGTGCCCTTGAACGCGAGGTTCCGGACTCGGCAATCCTGGTCGAACCGCAAGCGACCAACACAGCCGAAAACATCGAGTACACCCGGAGACTGTTGGCCGCAAAGGATATTGCAGTCGGCTCGATCCTGCTGGTGTCGCGGCCCTATCAGCAACGCCGAGCGTTCGCTACGGCGAAGAAGATTTGGCCAGAGGTCGAGATCGTCTGTAGCTCGCAGCGCCTGCCGCTGGACGAATACGTGCGCGCCATTGGAGACGCCGACCGCGTGATCAACATGCTCGTGGGGGACACCCAGCGCATCACGGTCTATGCCGAACGCGGTTTCGCGATCCCCCAGGAAGTTCCAGTCGAAGTCAATGCCTCGTACCGCCGACTCATTGATGTCGGCTACGTCTCCAGGCTTGTTCGGGACTAGGGCTGCTGTCTGCCGCACAGCTGTTGCACCAGGCCCCAGCCCACGTGTGTTTAAACTTTCTCTACTTCATCAAGGGCGGCCCCTGCGGGGCCGCCTGCCTGCTGTATGCAAGCCCGGACGAGGCCGCCGACCTTCCTGTATGCAAGCCCGGTCAAGCCGCCGATGGCCGGCCGGGCGTGCGGCTCGCTGCGCTCACCGGTCCCGGCCGGCCATCGGCGGCGACCGGGCGCGAGCGGAAAGGTCGGCGGCCTCGTCCGGGCGCGAGCGGAAGGCAGGCGGCCCCGCAGAAGCCGCCGAGATGGAGATCTTGAACCGTAGGCTCCCAACCGTACGTGGTCACCTGGGCGAGCCTTCGCAGAACGGTGCTGGGCGCGTCGCCAAGCTGGGCACCTTACCACTCCAGCATGGTGCCGAGCTATCGCGTACCGAACGGGGTTGCCTGCTTGTGGTCCCGATCAGAGACCCCACTTTATCCTCAAGGATCAATCGGAAATGACCGTAGTCGACGCCGAATTATCAGCGTTTGCAATCGGAATCTGCGCAGGGAAGAGGCGTTATCCGCAACTGTCCGCAAAGGGCCGGAAGTAAGATTAGCTACTATCTTAGATAGTAGCTAATTACAAGGTCTTTATCTAAAATGCATACTGCCCCAGTTCGGTTCGTCGAACGACTACGCGGATGGCTGCTCTTGGGATTCGGCAGTTGCAGCTGCTGCCCTTGCGTCCGCAGGTAACTCCGAAGATTGTTTGCCGTTCACGTACATACGTGTTGCGGTTTGAAGAAGGACGCTATGTTGCATTTCCTGCGGGAGCGGCGAGATCATCGCACCGATGGTGCTGTGTGTAATAGCAGCGTCATCCAGATCCCATGATCGCTTTCGATGTTGCCGCGCTTCTAACGTCGCATATACGAAAATTGGACTTCCAATTAGTGGGGCGAGTATTCGCAGTACTGCGGCAAATGTATTCTCCACGGGTTTAAATATGGATATAATGACAACCGTGACAACAAGTACCGAAATGATGACGCCTGTTACTATTGCCGTAGCTGACCAAAGCCGTGCGCTCCGCACCTCCTTATTCGCGGAGTTTGTGTAGTAACTAGCTATGGTATCGTTCGCCACTTTCGAAGCCGCCAATTTCGATTGGTCGAGCAGCTTCTCAATTTTCTGAACGTGTAATTCAGCTGATTTGCGCTCCTCTTCGCGCGCCACGCCCACGGCTGTGTTTAGTTCTTCTCTGGCTTCAGCTAATACCCTAGCACGTTCCTCTGTGAGTGAGCTCAACTCTGCTCTGAAGTGGACTGATTGTTCTTTTCTAAGCTCTTCCGCAGAAGTTCTGAGGTGTTCGAGTCTGGCAGTCTCGGCGTTTAACATAGACTGGAAATCGTGAAGCTTTTCTGTGGCAGTGCGTGCAGAATGGTTTAACTCGGCCGATTGATACTCAGCGCGGTCGATAATAGTCAGGATACGCGCCCGCTCTGACTCTGACATTACTAGGGTGCTCTTCAAGAGCTCATGCGTGGCAGAGTTTATGCGGCGCGCAGAACTTTGAATTTTCGAAACCTGGACGTGAATTACCTCAAATGAGAAATCGCTAATTTTAGACAGCGAGATAAACTGCTCTGTTGCAACTTTACAAGATTCGATAATGGTGGCGACTGAGTCGGATTCCATTGATATGGTTCGCGAACTCTCAAGCGCATCCTGGGCGTTGCGAAGAGCTTCGCCGAAATCGGCAAAAGAAGGCAGAATCGAAATTTCAATTGTGTCCGATTTGGTTTCTCGCTGCTTTCGGAGGCTCCGCATAGCAATTCGCGCCTCTTCAAGTGCGGCTAACGCTAAAGTGACTGTTCCGTTTACTGAACTATTCTGGGTCCGGCTGGTCTTGCGAACGCTCGCACGGTCCCGTTCACTTGATGTGCTCACCTGTTGTCCCTAGCTAGATCCTCGTATCGCCAGCTAGATCACAGACAGAGGGCACAATGTTACTTATTGTGATCAGTTTGTGACTCGGTTAGGTCGGCAGCACGACAAGACCCGGCGGTGCCGACTATGGGCAAGCGCACCACGGTGTGTGCTCCGGAGTTCGGCCTCTTGGCCTTGCCCGCCACCGGGCAATTTGCTTCGCATCGGGTCGTGGGAGCAGGGAAGCGATTGCCAATCTATTGCCAAAAATCCTCCGCAAACGACAGCAAACGACAGCAGGCAAGACGGGATGAGCAACTTGCGTTCGCGCAGGTAGTCAAAGGTGTTGGCAGGCAATGGCAGACGTTGTTGACCACGGAAACGAGATCCGCGGGTTCAGGGTTCGGCCGCCCTGGTTTGTTGCGGCAGGAGGTCGACAACACCAAGACGACTCAAGATCATCTCCATGCTTTACCCGCACAAAACCCTGTCGAACGTCGGCAAACAACGTGCCCTTATGGCGTGTGCGATTGTGAAAGTTGCTGGCTATGTCAGGTGATGGCAGACAACGGGGGAGTGGTCTCATGACCCGTCAGGTCGTGGGTTCAAGTCCCACCTGCCCCACAAAACCCCAGGTGAAACACGTGTGGGGAAAGCGCAGAGAGATCATCTCCACGCCTTCCTGAGCGGCCGACTCGTCAAAGATCGAGGAACGCCGAGCCCCACGTTGACGAGCTACTACCGTCCTGGGGACGGTGAAGGCACCTCCTTTGGTCGACCCAGCGGGCGGGTCGGCGGAGCGTGGTGGCGGGTTCGCGGTGCTGGCCATCCAGGGGCTGGAAGCCGACACGATCACGGCAACGGTGTACGCGAGGATGCCGATCCCCGGAGAGGCTGGACCCTAGAACTACGACAGGCGAACCGGTCATGATCTGCCCCGGCGCGACGTCAGACCGGGCAAGACGGAGCACGAGCTCGCTGTGGTTTCAGCAGATAACGGCCGGTTAGTCCACACGTTCGAACGAGTCCGGGTATGGCGGGTTGTGGAGCATCATGTGCGTACTGCCCGGGCCGGTGAGGACTTCTCGTCGGTGCGGCGGGTGGGGATGGATGAGACCTCGGCTCGCCGGGGCAGGACTACATCAGCCTGTTCGCCGATCTCGACACCGCCCGGGTGCCCGCCCTTCGCCACCGAAGGCCGCGACGCCGCCACGGTCGAGCGGTTCGCCGCGGATCTGGCCGCCCACGGTGGCGACCCCAAGAAGGTGCACACCACCAGCTCGGACATGAGTGCGGCGTTCATCGCCGGCATCGGCGAAACCCCACGCGCGGCTGACCTTCGACCGGTATCACCTGGCGGCCAAGCTGTCCGAGGCCGTTGACGCGGTACGGCGGACCGAGATCGCCACCCGTCCCGAGCTCAAGCACACCCGCTGGCTGTGGCTGAAGAACTGGTCCAACCTCTCGGTCACGCAGCGTCGCGAGCTGCAACAGCTGATGCGGCCGTCGGCGCAACTGGCCACCGCGCGCGCCCTGCGCTGGCGGGAAGACTTCCAAGCCTTCTACGACCAGGACCCCAGCTACGCCGCCGAGTACCTGCACGGCTGGTGCGCCGGTGCCAAACGCTCCCGCCTGCAACCCATCAAGGACTTCGTCGACCACGAGTCGCCGGGATCAAGGATCTGCTCGTCCGGGCACTCGAATGCTGACCCAAAGGGCAGCCTGATGGGTTCAAGGAGTGACGAGCCGAGCTGGTGTCGTACTGTGACCGCCGTGAACTCACCTAGGGATTTGCAGCTCTCCGATGACGGCAAGTGGGAGCCATACGACGTGTCCGGCGGTGCCTCTGACCTGACTGATGTCGGGGACTATCTGGAGTCGCAAGGGTGGAGTCCATACCTCAGGCTCGGCGCTGGGGAGTGGGCGAGCCTGAATCTGCTCACCTGGCAACGCGACCAGGATGGCCGCAGCGAGTACCTCATTGCGGTCAGCAATCAGGACCAGACGTCGGAGTACTTGAAGGTCAGCAGCTTGCCGACGCTGATGGATCTGCTAGCGCGTTGGGCTCCAGCGGTTCAGGCCGCCAGCATCGCCGACGTGGTTCAGGACCTCCATGAACCTCTGATCGAGCATGAGGGCATCGTGGAGACCATTGCCGCGCGCGCCGTGTGGGGTGTGCAAGATCGGTTGCCGAGGCTGCGTAGCTACCGGCAGACGTGGGACGCCGCCGAGGCTGAAGCCAGGGCAACGCGTCAGGAACCTCTTGCGTCTGATTGAGTTTCGGTCTTTTGCGTAGCCGCTTCGGTGTAGCGTCATCTAGATCCATCTAGATCGCGCCGACCTCGTGTCGGACAATGGCTAAGCTCTTTGAATGTATGAAAAGAGCCGTCCCGGAAATACCGGCGGGGCGGCTCTTTGTGTCCCACTCAGCTTCGATCGACAGCGCGAGCGAACGAGCTCCACCACTAACCCGGCGACACCTCCAAAGCCGCCGGGCCAACGCCTTTCCCGTGGCGTCGTCATTGCCTCCACGCCCGATCGCACCCACTCGTCCAGCTGCGTGTAGTCCTCGCACAGGTACTCCCGGGCCTGCAGGACGAGCTCCAACTTGTCGGCGTCTCGCAAGCACTTCGACGGTCCTGGCCGCTCATTCCTGGGGAGGAACGGTCATCTCGGATGCGGGACCTTCCCCGAATGTCACCGGTATGGTTTACGTCGCAGCTCGTGCACCGGACGCCGGCGAGGACTACGCCGCCCTCGCGGCACGGTTCCCGCAGCCGCTTGCGAAATCCGGGATCGTCAAATTCGCCGACTTCGAACAACTGAGCCAGGAATCCTCCTGCGCGATTTCGCCGGCGACGTGCCCAGAAGTCGCGCGCTCGGCCTTTACGCCGTGCAGCGCCCCATATCGAGTTCGCTGTTCTCGTCGAAGACGAGCGTCGCGGCGTGAAGGCACAAACCGACCTGGTACGCGGTGTCGAAGAATGACAGAATCACGACGCCTGATCTTGAAAGGTTCCTCGCTGCGCGCATGGGGGCGACGACCATAGAACTCGACTCCAGCCACCTGCCGATCTGTCGCACCCCGAAGCGATGGCGGATCTCATTCTCAACGCCGCAGGTGTTCGCCCCCCGGGTTCACTCGGCGCCATCGCCCGCGCCGGTTCCCATGAACCACCCCGTGACCGGCTGAGCCGGCCAATGGTCCGTCGGGCAGTACCGGTCGAGGTGTCGTCCTCGTGGGTCTTTCGGCAGCGCGCCGGTAGACCCTTGCAGGCTGTTGCCCGAGGGGCTGCGGGCTCAGCGCTTTTTCTCAGTAGGCGACGGTGAAGTGTTGCTCGTTGCGGGGGTTCTCCAGTTCGTCGAGGACCGCTACCGCGAGGTCTTCTGCCGAGATTCGGGACGCGCCCTCCTCAGCCGACCATGCCGGTGGCTCCGATTACGGCGATCTTCATCGAGCAGTCCTTTGCGCGGTGAGGTTCGGAAGTGGGGAGCGGGTTCGCGGCGAGAACTGGCCTGCGGCGATTGCGGCGAGCGAGAGCGCGAAGCCGAGCAGTTGGATCGGGCCGAGCATCTGATCGAGCAGGAGGACTCCGAGTAGCGCAGCAGCCATCGGCGACAACAGGCCGAGGAGGGCGACCGAGGTGACCGGCAACGTGGTGATGCCGCGGAACCACAAGACGTAGGCGGCCAAACCGCCGACCAGGCCCAGCCAGAGGTAGCCGAGCGCGGCCGTCCCGTCGATCGCGGGCGGTGGCCCCTCGAACAGGAACGTGACGGGCAGGAGGAAAAGACCGCCGGCGGTGAGTTGCCAGCCGGCGAACGCGGTGGGGCTGGCTTCCGCAGGACGACCCCACCGCTTGGTTAGCGTTACCCCCAGCGCCATCGATGCCGCGCCCGCCAGGCCCGCCAGGATCCCGGGGACGTCGAACGCCGCATCCGGACCGATCACCACTAGGCCGACGCCCAGTACACCGACCACCCCCCAGCCGAAGCGCCAAGCCGAAGGATGCTCGCCGAGGACGGTCACTGCCAGGACTGCCACGATGAGCGGCTGGGCCGCAGCCAGCGTGGCGGCAACGCCTCCTGGCAGGCTTTCGGCCGCCACGAACAGCAGTGGGAAGAACATCCCTATGTTCAGCACGCCGAGCACCGCCGCCTTCGCCCACCACGTCCCGTTCGGCAGGGTCCGCGTGATCACCAAAGCGATCAGCCCTGCGGGCAACGCGCGCAGAAGCCCTGCGGACATGGGATTTCCTGGGGGTAGGAGCTCGGTGGTGACCACGTAGGTCGTGCCCCACACCATGGGCGCGAGCGCCGTCAGCGCTGTGCGGGCTGCAGTGCTCCCGCTGCCGGAGGTCGTCTGGTTCATCACGATCTAAGTCTCATTCGACCTGCATCAATGAGTCCAATACATGTTTGTCAACTGATCCATCTCGATGCACGATGGATGGATGGAGCTCCAGCAGATGCGCTACGTCGTCGCGGTCGCGGAGACGAGCAGCTTCACCCGCGCCGCCGAGCGGTGTCTGGTCGTCCAGTCCGCGCTCAGCCACCAGATCGCGCGCCTGGAACGGGAACTCGGCGGCAAGCTCTTCGAGCGCAACAGTCGTCGGGTGCGGCTCACGCCTGCCGGTGCAGCATTTCTCCCCGCCGCCCGCCAATGCCTGGACGCTGCGGAGCGCGCGGCCGCCGAGGTCGCAGCGGCCCTCGGCGAGGTGCGCGGGCGGCTCACCGTTGGCGTGATCCCCACCGTCGCCGCGGTGGACATCCCGGCCGCGCTGCGCGAGTTCCGCAGCCGGTACCCGCACGTGCGCATCGGCCTGCGCGTTGGCGGCAGCGAGAAGCTCGTCGAGCAGGTCAGGCAAGGAGCCATCGATGTCGCCTGCCTCGGGCTGCCGACCACGGCCCGGCCCCGCGGTGTCCGCGGCCGGGAACTCGCCCGAGATCGGCTCGTTGCCGTGGTCGCGCCCGGGCATCCCCTCTCGGAGGAACCGGAGGTCGACCTCCGCCGGCTTTCATCCGAGGTGTTCGTGGACTTCACGGCCGGAACCGCCGGCCGTGCCCAATCCGACCAGGCATTCTCGGCGGCGGGCCTTGACCGCGATGTCGCCTTTGAAGTGCAGGCCCCCGATCTCATGGCGAAGCTCATCCGGCAGGGCCTGGGCATCTCCATGCTCCCGTCCACCTACGTGCCGCAGCTCGCCGGCGTGCGCGCCATCCCGGTGTCCGACGCACCGGCCCGCGTCGAGCACCTGGTCTGGAACGACGTCGGCTTGACACCCGCGGCGAAGGCCTTCCTGGCCGTCCTCGACACCTCGGCCGAGCACCTGGCGGAGCGAACCGAGGCGCGCCCGCATTGAAGAACTCGGATTGTTCCTGGTCAGGGTCGTGCGGCCTACCGGGAGGCGCTCGAACTGGTGGGTACCGAACCCGAACGCGCGCATCTGCGGCGCAGGCTGCACGAGGTTGAGCAGACCGACCCGTGACGCGGTCAGCGTTGTTCGGTCAGGGCCATACGGATCCCGAGACCGATGAGGACGGTCGCCGTGATCCGTTGGCGCCACCGGGCGAACCTGGCGTTCCCCGCGAGCTTCTTCGACATCGCTCCGGCCGTGGTGCTCAAGGCGCAGTCCCACAGCACCGACAGCGTCGCGAGCAGCGCTCCCAACACTGTGAATTGCCCGAACACCCAACCGTTCTCGGGGTGGGCGAACTGGGGGAGGAAAGCCAGGAAGAACACCGCGACCTTGGGATTTAGCACGCCGGTGACCAGGGCACCGGGGTACAACCGGCCCGGGCGCGCTCGGGCCGCAACGACGTGCTCGTCCTCGCCGCCGGATCGCCAGGCCGCGATTCCCAGCCACACCAGGTAAACCGCTCCCGCGATCTTCACCGTCGTGAACGCGGTCGCAGAAGTCGCCAGCACCGCGGACAATCCTGCCGCCGCGGCTGCCGCGTGCAGCAGTGTCCCGGTGTTCAGGCCCAACGTGGTGACCACGCCTGCTCGCCGACCGCCGCTGGCGACCCTGGCAAGCACCAGCGTCTGACCAGGTCCGGGCAGCAGCACGATTGCCGCTGCTGCGGCGAAGAATCCGGTCAACGTCGCTACGTCGAACATGCCGCCAAGCTCAATGTGTGAATAAAGAACTAAACACCCTCCTGAGCGCACTCTACGTGCTCGTCGACGACCACGTTGTTCCCGCCCGCACAGGGACTCGGACGCTGGCGACGACCTCTGGCCGTCGTTTCGTGCGTCGTGCTTCCAGCAGGTTCGGCAGGGTGCTCTCCGCGAGCCGGCCGCCGGTGCCCTCGCGTTCCGCTCGATCCGCGACCTTGAGGCGGTGGGCACGCTGCTCGTCGTTGTCGGCGACAGCCTTGGTGTCGACGAGAAGCAGACCCGCGACCCGTTGCGGCACGGCCCGCGAAGGTCGCCACCTGGCCGTGAGTGCTTTTGGGTGCCATAGCACCGAAAAACGCTCACGGGCCTTGGTCCTGCACCGCGCACACCCAACCGTCCGATGTGGACACCGCACGACCGGCTGACCAAGATGTCGCGACCGCTTCCGCCGGCGGCTCGGGCGGCGCGGTGAAGAAGATCATGTGAAGTGGCGTGGCCCCGAGTCGAGGGCATGAGCGGAGGGCGTCCAAGATCAATGTGTGAGCAAAGAACCTGGACACCCTCCTGACCGCACTCTATGTGCTGATCGACGATCACGTTGTAGAGCGCGAAGTAGACCAGCACCGCCGACAACGAGATGTGCGGTTCGGGGAGCGGCTCCCCGGCGATGCGCATCAGCCAGTACGACACCAACGTGACCACGGGCACGATGAGCAGGATCGGCGCGTACCAGGCCCGCTTGATCCTCGAAGCGTCGAAGGCACTTCGGAGCAGCCTGCGTACCCCGCCGCTGTCGTCGTTGCGGTAAACGAGGATCACCGCCGCTACCAGCGGACACGAACTGCAGGGCGCTCAACGGCATGTTCGCCGGAAGCCGCACGTCGGAGAGCTCGCCGAGGAGCGTGAACGGGGCCCCGAGGACGAAGACCAGCGCGAAGAACGTCCACGGCGACCTCGACCAGGACGTCCTCACGCAAGACTCCCCCGATCGTTCTACTCAGGACGGGAGAATCCTCCTGCTGTGCCTTGGCCCGCACATCGGGGAGAAACCCCGATGCGTCCCGGGTTGAGTCCTGAAGTCAGCGGAGCGCTTCGGCGAGTGCGCGGTAGGACGGCAGCGGGTCGTCGCCGAGGGCTTGGATGCTCACGTGGTTCGCGCCCGCATCCAGGTGCGCGTTGATGCCTTCGGCGATCTCGGCCGCGGTGCCGTGCAGGGCCACAGCGTCGATCAGGCGGTCGCTGCCGGGTGGCGCGAGATCGTCGTCGGTGAAGTCGAAGCGGCGCAGGTTACGGGTGTAGTTGTTCAGGTTCAGGTACATGCCCACCGAGGCGCGACCGGTGGCGCGGGCCCGGTTCTGGTCGGTGTCGACCACGACCTTCTGCTCCGGGGCGAGCAGCGGTGCGTCGCCCAGGATCTCCCTGGCCCGCCTCGTGTGCGCGGGAACCGTCAGGTAGGGGTGCGCTCCCGCGGCCCGGTCGCCGGCGAGCTCGAGCACCTTCGGGCCGAGCGCGGCGAGCACCCGGTCGGTCTTCGGCACCCCGGCGGCGTCTAGCTGGTCGAGGTAGTCGACCAGCGCCTGGTACGGCCTGGTGTAGGTGTCCGTAATCTCGCGGTGCCCGGCGCCGATGCCGAGGACGAACCTGTCCGGGTGCTTTGCGACGATCCGCTGGTACGACGCGGCGACGGCCTGAGGGGCGGAGTTCCAAATGTTCACGATCCCGGTGGCGACCGTGATCGAGTCGGTGGCGTCCAGCAGCCGTTCCGCCAGCGCCAGGTCCGCGGGCGGCGAGCCGCCGATCCAGATCGTGCCGTATCCGAGTTTCTCGACCTCGATCGCCAGTTCGGGGTCGAGTGCCGTGGAAATCCGCCAGATGCCGAGCTTGCCGAGGGTTGCGGTCATGTCACTGGCCAACGGAGGTGGTCGGCCAGGCATTCCCGGTGTCGCCCGACCGGGTCACTGCCGGCGGCGGGCCTTCATGACTGCGGCCAGACCGCCGTCGACGACCGTGAGGACGGCCATTCCGATCACGCCCGCCGGGGAGCGCTGGTCCGGTAGTGGTTGGGGCCAAGGGCCGGTGAGTGTTTTTCGGTGTCCTAGCGCAATGCCGCTTAGCCTATTTTGATCATGCTGCTGTGTGGGTGAGTTGGATGCTGGGCGGGCTGTCGTGGCGGGTTCCGGTGTCGGTGGGTTTTTTGACTCGGTAGGCGTTGTGGCGGCCGCGTTTGATCACGCGGGGGTAGCTGCGGTGGCGGCGGCGGGGATTGAGGTTGCGGGCGGCGGTGATGTCGGAGGTGATAGCGGCCAGAGATCGTTTCTGGTGTTCAGGGGGAAAAAGCCGCCGGATCGGCGATCCGGCGGCGGACGATGCGGACGGTGCGGGTGAATTTGACCCGGTCGGGGTCGATGTCGGCTTCGGTGGCCGCCCGGCAGATCAGCGCGCTGATCGCGTAGTGGGTGAGCAGGTAGCCGTAGAGCTCCTGGCGGACCATGTCGGGGCTTTTCGACCGCAGCACTCTTCCCGGTCCGCGCAGGACGGTTTTGATCTGTCCGTTGGCGGTTTCGTGTTCCCAGCGGTGGTGGTAGCTCTCGGCCAACGCCGCCGCCGGCGCTGCGGTGGGGTCGGTGATAGTGGTGATCAGCCGGATCAGTTCGCCCTTGCCGTTGCCGTCGCGGTCGGGCACCGTGTATTCCACGACCCGCACAATCCTGGCCTGATCAGGAGGGAGATCCTCGCCGCGGGCGGCGGCGTCGATGAGCGCTTGCCGTGCCCTGCCCCGGATTTTCGCCTCGATCAGCACCGAGCGGTAGGAGCCGTCATACAGCGATCCCAGCACCGGCAGCCTCGTGTTGGACTTGACGCGCCACAATAGCTCCGCACCCGTGTCAGCCGCGGTGCACCAGTCCTGCCAGGTGTAGAAGTTGCGGTCGGCGATCAGCAACCAGCCAGGCTGCAGGCGCCCGTACAATCGCCTCGCCAGGGTCTGTTCCCCGCTGCCCTTGCCGGTGACCCCACCGATTTCAGCGTCCACCATCGCATGCGAGCCGCACTCGCTGACCGACACCACACGGACCTTCGGAAACGCCGACCGGCTCTCCCCCGAGCCGCCGTATCCGAACTCCGCGCCGTTGGCCTTGGTGTCCGGTGCATCCCACTCGAACCCGTCGATGGCCATCAACCGCCACGGCCCGAGAAACGCACCCCGGGTCAGCTCCCCGGCCACCGGGACCGCGACCCGGGCGAACAACTCCGCAAGCGGCTCGGCCCCCAACCGCTGACGAGCCTGGGTGATCCCACCCGAAGTAGGCAGACTCCACTGCTGATCCCAGCAGCCCCACGCCGCCAGCGTATCGGTCAGCCGGGCCGCGACTTCCTCATAATCCTCCGTGGCGAACAACGCCATCGCCATCACGAAATACACCATGACGTGCGGCGGAAGCTTCCCATCCGAGCGCTTGGCCTGCCGCCCCGCCGCGACGATCACTTCATCGACCACATCCCGAGGAACCGACGAGGCCAGCACCCCCAGCGAAACCAGATCCGTCAACCGGGCCCCAGCCACCACGCCATCATCCACCACACCCGAGATCATCCCCGCCACCAACAACAAGATCAACTCAAGCTAAGCGGCATTGTGCCATAGCGCCCAAAAGCACTCACAGGCCACGGAAGGATCAGCCGTCCTTGCGCCAGACGTAGGCGGCGGAGATCGGGTGGTTGCGGAAGCGTTCCCACTTCGGCTTCACCGCGACCCACGCGTCGTCGATCACGCCCTCGTGCAGCTCCGCCAGTCGCCAGCCCGCCGCCAGCGCCGCCGCGACGTGGTCGCTGACGAGGTGCACGTTGGTGGTGATGGCCACCGATTCGCCGGCGCTGTTGGTGTAGTGGGTGGGCATGCCCGAGGTCATGATGAAGTGCGGGTGGAACGTCACCAGGACGAACGCGGCCTTCGGCGCGGCCAGCCGCCACGCCTCTCGGTACAGCGGGTTCAGGTCGTCGAGGTGCTCGTCGATCAGCGAGGAGATCACCAGGTCGTAGGCGGAGTCCGCCAGGCCGGTGGCCGCGACGTCGGCCTCCACCAGCCGGTCGTGGGCGCCGCGGCGCTGCGCTACGGCGAGCATCTCGGGGGTGAGATCCACCCCGTCGATCGCCGGAACTCCCTTGCCCCGCAGCCACTGCCCGGTCCGGCCGGTCCCGCAGCCGAGGTCGGCGGCCCGGGTGACGGTCGCCCACGACGGCTCCTGGAGCTGGTCCAGCAGCGCGAGGTCCATGACGTCCTCGACGGTCTGCTCGTAGTTGGTGACCCACTCGCCGTACCCGGTGCGCACGTCAACGGTGCGATAACCCCGCGCGTCGAAGTCCCTGAACTCCATTGCACCGATTATTCCGCCGGTGCTCCCGCCGCGAAACACATTTTCCACCGGCCGGTTCAGCGCAGGGGGAAGCCGGCGTAGTTCTCGGCGAAGGTGGTGGCTGCCGCGGTGGAGGTGCGGAGGTAGTCGGACTGGGAGCGTTGCAAGCGGCGGTCGAAGGCCGCGGCCGGGCCACCGAAGCGGTGTGTCATCGACGTCGTCCACCAGGAGAAGTGCTGGACCCGTGGCGCTGCCGGTCCGGTAGTGGTCGGCGACGGCGGTCACCCTGTCCATATCGGACACCGCGAGGTTGAGGCCCTTGGCGCCGGTCGGTGCGCTCGTAGGATTCCACCGATTACTCGGACTGCACACCAACGACGCATACGCCTTTCTGGCCGGTACACACCAGCGCATGCCGGGTGCGGCATCATTGGCGCGGAAGTCGATTATTGGGGGCTCGATGAACGAGACGACGCACGCCTTTCGGCGCTTGTGCGAGAACCTCAAGTACGCCCGGGGCCTGGTGGACGGTGGGCGTCGCTTGGAAGCGCAGGACATCCAGGACTTCGACGTGACGGACCTGTATCGCTCGGCCTGGGTGATGGCCGTTGCTGCCCTCGACCACTGGGTGTTCGAGGAGATCCGCCACCGGGCTTTGGCGCTGCTGCTGAAGCCGGATGGGCCGAAGCCCTCTGGGCTGCGCAAGCTGAGCATTCCCGTCGACCTCTTCGACCGGATCCACTACGGTGGGGAATCGCGCGAAGCGGTCTTCGGGGAAATGCTGGACCGGGAGTTCGGGCACGAGTCGTACCAGAACCCGCGCTACATCCAGGAGGCCTTTAAGCACGTTTCCGACGTCAAGCTCTGGGCCGAGGTGGCGAAGCGGGCTCATGCGCATGGCGATCAGGTGGATGCCAAAGAAGTGCAGGCTCGGCTCAAGCGGATCATGGAGCGACGGAACCAGATCGTGCATCAGGCGGATTTGGACCAGGCAGATCCAAATCGGCGGCAACCGGTATCCGCGGAGGAGGCCGCTGCGGTCATCTCCCGCCTGGAAGAGACCGCCGCGTACATCGTCATGGCGTTGGACGGTGGTTCACGCTGACTTCTTCTGCTGCCGTCGGTGCTCGATGAGTGCCCAGCGCAGAGTGACCATCCCGCTGTCGGCCTCCAGCTGCCAGAAGTCCTGCCCGTCCAGGGAGGACCCGGCGAAGACGGTCAGCGTGGCCAGGCTGGAGTAGACCTCGCCGTCGAACTCGAATGAGCCATCAGATCGGACGGTAACCACCTTGTCGCCGGACGCGGAGTACAACCGGACGCCGTCCGCGAGCACACCGCTGCCGAACAGGTCTGTCGCTTCGTTGCTACGCTTGTCGGCGGATTCTGCGGGAGTTTCCAGGTAACTGCGCGTCGGAGGCTGGTAGGTGGGTTGGTAGGTAGTCTCGCCGATTTTGAAGAACGCCTCGCGGATGACCTTCGCCATGCGACTGCGACGTTCGGCAAGGAACTCCTGGAAGTCCATCTGTTCCCAACCGTTCGGCAATGCGTGGTGTCTCAACTGCATTTGGAGCTGGTTCTCGCCGATATTCTTGGCTGCCAGCTGCTCCGGCCAGAATGCGCTCGGAGCCCGGTCGGAGATGCGGATGTCATCGACCCAGTCGACGATCGTCATGTTCGCGATCTGGTTGTACTGCTTGGAGCTGTTTACGCCCAGCGCGTTTTCTAGATAGTCGCGGGGGAACAGTCGGTGGCGTTCGACATTCCGGGTGGCGAGCACGGACGGGTTTAGGTGGCTGCTCACCTTGCTCGTCGACAGCAGCACGTCGGCTTCTAGGACGTTCAGCGCGGCGAGGTAGCTGTAGAGTGCCGGCGATCCGGATGCCGAGGTGTTCAGCTCGTTGGGCAGCGTGATTGTCCAGAAGTCGCCGGTGAGCGTGTCGTCGATGGTCCGGTTCAAGCGGTCGAGGAAGGACTGCGCGTCCTTGGTCGCGAGAGCATCGATTGCGGATAGGTCCGATTCCGCGCGGCTTTCGAAGGAACCCGTGTACCTGCTGGTGATCTGGGCCATGAAGAACCAGCGGGCGATCGTTTCCCGCAGTTGGTGGACCGGCACTTCATACTCGATGCGGCCGATCAGCCAGAGCGCGTAGCTGTACATGACCGTGTTCTGGCTGGAGATAATCCGGCCGCTGCTGAAACCGGCGTGGTCCAGGCAGCGCAGGAACTCGTGCCAGTTTGACAGGTCGAGGACCTGCGCTTGGGCCTGCTGCAAGCGGGCGAACTGGCCCTGCCGATCAGCGGAGTCGAGCTTGCCGCCCCGCATGTCGTGCCCGCGCAGGAGCGAGTACACCGCACGTAGCACAGCCCGCCGAAAAGCCACGGCGATGATCACGCGCAGCAGCTGCGGTGGCTTGGGCTGCAGATGCCAGTTGAACGAGGTGTTCGCTTTGATGCTGGGCTGTCGGCTTTCCTGCGAGAACTTCTCCAGTTCGCGTCGTCCGTCGTCCCAGAACACCGACATCAGGGTGAGAATGAAGTCGGACTGGTTGAGCGGGGTGCCCTTGCTGTTGATCCGCACGAAAATGTCCGAAACCTCCTCCGGATCGGCCGCGCTGGACAGTTCGACAGCGTGGAAGGTGTAGTTCCGGATGGCGTGCAGCTGTCCGATGGCGTTGGCCAGCTTGTCCCGGTCGATGTTGTCGAGTTCGCGGTGTTCCTGGAGCCGGGTGAGGAAGTCGTCGATGACCCGATAGGTGCCGTCAGCCCAACCCGCCGCGATGTCGGGGATGAACTCGGGATTCTTCTCCACCGTCGCGTCGTGCACCCTGAAGGCCCCGTCGGCGGGCCGGAAGGCGATCCGGATGTGCACATCCTCGAAGTCGTCGGACAGCACGGGTACGCCGGTCAGGGCCGCGAACAGGGATGTGATGCGCTGTTGGCCGTCGACCACGAACAAGCGTGGTCCGGACTGCTTCGCATCCGTGCCGATCTGACGGGATTCCTGCTCGGCTCGGGCTTCCCACAGGTGCAGGCTGCCGACCGGGAAGCCTCGGTACAGCGAGTCGAAGAGGTCGCGCACCTTACTGGTATCCCAGACGAACGGGCGTTGCAGGTCTGGCAGCGCGATCTCGCCCTTACCGACCCGCCCGACAAGGTCGTCGACCGAGTACGTGGTGTTCTTGAACAGCGTCATGCCGTGGTGCCCCCAAGCGCTTCGACGAACGACGCCGGATAGTACCGATCCCGTGACGTACAGCGACAGGTGCCCGTCGATCCGCCATGCGGAACTCAACCCGGATGCCCGATTTTCCCTAACATTGCGAACTTCCGCGGTCGGGGAGGAGGTCGGGGAGGCGTCGGTCTTGGGGTGGGGCTGGAGCGCACGTCCGGAGTGCGTGGCAACCGTAGGTTTCGACGTGGTGGTGGCGTTGTCGCTCGAAGTCGATTCGCGCGCAAAGCTTGGAGACGCTCAGCGCAACGTTGCAAGCCGCGGAGTGCTGGTCGCGGGCACGGCCGACCCGAAGGAGGACGGCAGCGAATGCGAGCGCGAAAGCGGCAGCGCAGGTGGCCATGATCCCCACGGTCACTCATCATCACATTCGCGGTCTGGATAGCTCCCCGCTTATTGGCTGCGAGTGGGCATCAGAACTGGCCGCCGACACTCCCAGTGCACAGTCAGCTGGCCTGACCGAACTTGTTGTTCTTGAGGCCTTGCATCAAGGAGTCGGCCTGGGTGCGAGTGAAGAGCAGAACACCGACTTTGGGGGCCTTGCTGTCAGTCCCGCTTCCTCGCGAAGCCGACGAAGCGTTTCTGTGAGCTGCCACCTTCGCACGGTCGCGTTAGCGAGGCCGTTGTCCTGGGCCACCGTCAACCTCCACAGTCCCGGGCACGCTGTTCGAGGTCATCAGCACCGACCGCAGTCTCCGCATGAGCCTGACATCTGCGAAGGAAGCCCAGCGTGCCTTCAGCTGGGGCAGCCATATCTTCAGCGTGCGCCAAATGAGTGAGGGGCACCCGTGACCGAGTAACCGGGGTCACGGGTGCCCCTCACCGTGGTTGCCGCTGGTTCAGCAGCAGCGGGAGCCTGGGGTGGCGTCTTGGCGGTCCACATGGCGGCGCCAGAACGCCCGCTCCGTCAGCGGTTCTTCGTCCGAGTGGTTTCGGCGGTGGTGGTCGAGGTAGCGCTCGTAGGCGTTCTCACCCACCACGCCGCGCACGATCTGCCAGGCCGTGCGGGCGGACCCGCGCAGCCTGGCCAGGATCGGCGTGCCGGTCATGTGCTGGCCTCGGCCTTCCCGGCCGCCGCCAGCTCCTTCTGAGTCTGCTTCTCCTCAACCGTCGGGATCAGCCCGGATGGGGCCCAGATCTTCGACTCCACGTGCGGCGCCTCGGTGCTCGGCAGCGGCGCGCTCGTGCGCAGCACCTTGATCCAGATCCGGACCGCGTCCACCAGCACGATCACGATCAGCAGCGCGAACAGGATGCTGAGCACACCGTCCACGGTGGAGTTGACTACGACCTTCTGCATCTCCTCGACGGTGTGCGCCGAGCCCTTGCTGGTCTGCCCGGCGTCCAGCGCCGCCTGGTAGGCCGTGCGCTGCGCGAAGAAGCCGATCTTCGGGTCGACGGAGAAGATCTTCTGCCAGCTCGCGACCAGCGTCACCGCCGCATCCCAGGCCAGCGGCACCAGCGTCACCCACGCGTACTTCGCGCGGCCGGACTTGATCAGGATCGTCGTGGCCACCGCCAGCGCCACCGCCGCCAGCAACTGGTTGGCGATGCCGAACAGCGGGAACAGCTGGTTGATGCCGCCCAGCGGGTCGTTGACCCCGGCCCACAGGAAGTAGCCCCAGGCGCCGACGATCACCGCGCTGGCGATCCAGTTGCCCGGCTTCCAGCTGACGTCGCCGAAGCGCTTCCAGACGTTGCCCACGGTGTCCTGCAGCATGAACCGGCCCACCCGGGTACCGGCGTCCACAGTGGTCAGGATGAACAGCGCCTCGAACATCACCGCGAAGTGGTACCAGAACGCCTTCATCTCGTCCCCGCCGATGACCTGCGAGAACACCTCGGAAAGCCCGACGGCCAGGGTCGGTGCGCCGCCGCTGCGGCCGACCAGCGTGTGCTCGTCCACGGCTGCGGCGGCCGCCGCCAGCTGGTCCGGTGTGATCTGGAAGCCGATCCCGGCGACCGCCTGCGACGCCGACTGCAGCGTGTCGCCGAGCACCGCGGACGGCATGTTCATCGCGAAGTACAGGCCGGGATCGATGATGCACGCCGCGGCCAGCGCCATGATCGCCACGAACGACTCGGTCAGCATCGCGCCGTAGCCGACGACCCGGACCTGCGATTCCTTCTCCAGCATCTTCGGCGTGGTGCCCGAAGACACCAGCGCGTGGAAGCCGGACAGCGCACCGCAGGCGATGGTGATGAACACGAACGGGAACAGCGAGCCGGGGAACACCGGGCCCTGACCGTTGAGCGCGAAGTCGGTGATCGCCTCGGTCTTCATCATCGGCATCGCGATCAGGATCGAAACCGCGAGCAGCACGATGACGCCGACCTTCATGAAAGTGCTCAGGTAGTCGCGTGGCGCCAGCAGCATCCACACCGGCAGCACCGAGGCGATGAAGCCGTAGGCGACCAGCGCGAAGGTCAGCTCGTTGCCGGAGAGCGTGAACAACCCGGCCAGCGACGAGTCCGCGACCCAGCTGCCGGCGACGATGCTCAGCAGCAGCAGCGCCACGCCTATCACCGAGGTCTCGACGATCTTGCCTGGACGCAGGTAGCGCAGGTAGAAGCCCATGAACAGGGCGATCGGGATCGTCATGCCGATGGAGAAGGTGCCCCACGGGGAGCCCTTCAGCGCGCCGACCACGACCAGCGCCAGTACCGCCAGCAGGATGATCATGATCGCTAGTACCGCGATCAGCGCCGCGATGCCGCCCACCGGGCCGATCTCCTCGCGGGCCATCTGTCCGAGGCTGCGGCCGTTGCGGCGGGTGGAGAGGAACAGCACCACCATGTCCTGCACCGCGCCGGCGAAGATGACGCCGATGATGATCCAGATGGTGCCCGGCAGATAACCCATCTGCGCGGCCAGCACCGGGCCCACCAGCGGGCCGGCCCCGGCGATCGCCGCGAAGTGGTGGCCGAAGAGGACCCGGCGGTCGGTCGGCTGGAAGTCGGTGCCGTTGTTCAGCCGCTCCGCCGGCGTCGCGCGCGTGTCGTCGACCTTCAGGACCTTGTAGGTGATGAACCGCGCGTAGAAGCGGTAGGCGATGGCGTACGAGGCGAGCGCCGCGAACACCAGCCAGGCCGCGGAGATCTCCTCGCCGCGGACCAGTGCGATGACGCCCCACGAAATTGCGCCGACGACCGCCACCAGCACCCAGATGGCGCTTTCCTTGGGACTCATCTTGCGCTTCCGAGCCGCCCCTGTGCTCGGTGCCGTTATCTCAGCCACCGTCCCAAGACCCCATTTCTCCGTTGTGCTGTGTGGATACGACTGGCAAAGCAGACACGAGGATCGACTTGCATGTCCCCGCATGTCCAGCCCGTTGCCTGGAAGTAACCAGGATGTAAGACACGGCTGACTTCCGGTCACCGGCGTCCGGCGAGGTTCGCGACCGCCCGTTCAGCCGAGGCTTTCGGCGAGTTCGGCCAGTTCGTCCAGCCTGCGCGAGGATTCATCGCGCGGGCGGGTCGGCAGGTAGAACAGCGTGCGGTCCACCCCGGCCGCCGCGTAGGACTCCAGGACCGCCGGATCGCGCGGCGCCGCGTAGACCGCGACCGGCACCCGCCAGCCCGCCCGGTCGCGCACCTTCGCCACCAGTTCTCCGAGGTTTTCGGTGCCGCCGCGCGGAAGCCAGCCGCCGCCGTACTCGGCGACCCGTGCGAACGACCGCTCGCTCTCCCCGCCGACGTAGATCGGCGGGTGCGGCCGCTGCACCGGCTTCGGCCAGGAGTAGATCGGGTCGAAGTCGACGTGCTCGCCGTGGAACTCGGCCGCGTCCTTGGTCCAGATCTCCCGCATCGCCCGGATCCGCTCGTCCATCAGCGCGCCGCGGGCCGCCGGGTCAGTGCCGTGGTTGCGCATCTCCTCGCGGTTCCAGCCAGCCCCGACGCCGAAGATCATCCGGCCGCCGGAGATCAGGTCCAGGCTGGCGACCTCCTTGGCAGTGATGATCGGATCGCGCTCGACGACCAGCGCGATCCCGGTGGCCACCAACAGCCGCTCCGTGACCGCGGCGACCGCCGCTAGCGCGACGAACGGGTCCAGCGTGCGGTAGTAGATCCGGGGCAGCTCGCCGCCGGCCGGGTAGGGCGACTCCCGGCTGGCCGGGATGTGCGTGTGCTCTGCGATGAACAGCGAGTCGAACCCGCGTTCCTCGACGGCCCGGCCCAGATCCGCCGCGCCGATCCCCTCGTCGGTGATGAACGTGGAAATCCCGAACTTCATCGCATCCTCCTGAAAGCTGTTGCCGAACTCGTTTGCGTGGCGGTGCGGGTGGCGGAACCTTGGGCTCCGGAATCCCCGCGTTGTGCGTGTCCGATGCGCGGCGCTGGGGACTGGCTTCGCCAAGAGCCCCCGATAGGTTGGGCCGAGCCCCTTCGGCGCTTCGAAGGCGAGGTTCGAAGCTACTTCCAATGCAGTCTCCCGCCGCGTCAGCACCACAGACCTACCGCCGCGGACGGCCGGCGGCAAGATTTCCCACCGGAGGCGGCCCCATACACCAGTCGCGCGGGGCGGAAGTGCATGGGGCTGACCAAACCTGATCCATCTGGGTCGGGGTGCGCAGAAGCCGCCAGGAGATCATCATCGATCGGTGCGCCGGTAAACTTCGCCGCCGTTGGGCGCAGCCAAATTGATAACGAGTGAAACCCGGCCACAACCAAGGAGGGGGTCTTGGGCGTCGTGCAGATATGTGACGGTGTCGATCGCATTGCCCGTGACCGCCTGGCCGGGCGACGGGCTGGCGGCAATGGATGAACTGACTAGCAAGCTGACCGACCTGTACCAGGAGCACTACCGGCAACTGCTGCGCATCGCGATCCTGCTGGTGGACGACCGTGCCTCCGCGGAGGACATCGTGCAGGACGCCTACGTGCGGGTCTTCGACTCCCGCTCGCGGCTGCGCGATCCGGACAAGGCGCTCGCCTTCCTGCGCCAGGCGGTGCTCAACCGGGCCCGGTCCATGCTGCGGCGCCGGTTGATCGCCAAGAAGTACCAGCCGAAGCTCGCCATCGAGGACAGCCAGCCGGACGACACGGAACGCGGGGTGGACCGTGCGGTGCTGGCCGCAGCGCTGGCGAAGCTGCCGCGCCGGCAGCGGGAGGCCGTGGTGCTGCGCTACTACGCGGATCTCAGCGAGGCCCGCACCGCCGAGATCATGGGCTGCAGCCAGGGTGCGGTGAAGTCGTACTGCTCGCGTGGGGTTTCGCGACTGTCGGATCTGCTGGGGGAGAGGGTGTGAACGACGGGAACAGCACACGGGACGTGGACCTGCTGCGAGCGCAGCTGCACCGGCTGGTCGAGGACGTGGAACCCAAGCCGGACGCGTTGCCCCGGCTGCTGGCGGCCACGCGCGGGCGGAGGTCGCCGCGCCGCCCGCTGCTCGCCCTGGTCGGCGCGGTGGCCGTTGCGGCGGCCGCGTTCGTCGTGGTCTCGCTGGGCATTCCCCGCCAGCAGGAACCCGAGCCGGTCAGCGTCCAGCCGGACAGCTACCTCGCCGCGCCCGCTCCCGGTGTGATCGCCTCCTTCGACTTGCGGTCCGGCCGGGAGAACCAGGAGGTCGCCCGCGTCGACGGGGCCGACGCAGGTGTCCTGGCCACCGACCGCGACCGGGTCTACACCACGGTGTCCACATCGGACGGTCGCCGGATCGTCGAGGTGCTGCTGCGCGGCGGGCAGCGGGTGCTGCCCGGCGACATCGGCGACGGGCGGTTGCTGACCGCGGGCGGTGGGCGCGTCGCCTACCTCGACGGGAAGGCCGTGGTGGTCGTGCACGACGGCGGCCAGCAGCAGCGGATCGCGATCCCGCCGGAACTGCGGGTGGACGACCTGGCGTTGGCCGATGACGGCCGCCTCGCGGTGCTGGCCGGGCATCAGGGCAGCCAGGCCCTGGTGCTGCTGCTCGCGCCGGACGCGACCTCGCTGGCCGGGCACGTCGATGCGGTGCCGGACGCCACCTGCGGCCCGGTGGCGATTGCCTGGTCCGGACGCGACGTCGCGGCGCTGCAACCGGTGGACTGCGGCGGCGAGCAGGCTCGGGTGGCCACGTTCGCGGCGGACAGCGGGCGCAAGATCGGCGCTGGGGTGCCGTTCCGGACCCCGCCGCTGGCCGCGGGCCAGGCACGGCTGTCCACGGACCCGCTCGGCCGCTTCCTGGTGTCCACCAAGGGGAAGGGGCAGTGGCTCGTGGACGGCTCGGTGATCCGCCCGATTCCACCGGCCTGCACCGACGACGGTGCTTGCGCGGAAGGGCCCGGGGTCTTCTGAAGCCGGTCACGCTCCGCAGCGCGGACACGCCCTCGATTTGATCAATGCCGGACCTGATCGTCGCCGGGCCCGGACGATCGGCAGCGGCTTTCCGGTCCCGAGGACAGGGGTGGACGTGCAGGCGCAACAACGGGAACTGGCGCGGCTCTACCAGGCCGCGTTGGACCGGCCGAGGTGGCAGCAGGTCCTCGCGTTCGGGGTGTCGCTGTGGACGCTGGCCTGGATCGCCGGCCAGTTCCTGGTGCCGGAGGACGGGCCGACCGCGCTGGACGTGCTGGGTCGGCTCGCCGCCCGTTTCGGGCTCACTGGAGGCGAGTGGGCCGAGCGCCTCACCGAGACCTGGCAGAGCGGCGGCGGCGGTTTCGCGCTGCTGGGCGGACTGCTTTGGGCGGCCACCACCGAGCGCGGCCAGCTGCCGGCGCTGCTCGGCTGGATCTCGGTGATGCTCGGCGCGGAACGGCTCGGCTACCAACCGGCGATACTGCTGGCGGTGGCGACCATGGCGGGGTTCGTGCTCGTGCTGTGGCTGGCGGCGCTGACCAGCGACCGCTTCGTCGACCGCCGGACCACGTTGCTGCCGCGCGACGTGTTGCGCGCGGGCGTGACGGCGGCAGCGCTGTCGGCCGTCGTCCCGCTGTTCGCACCGGCGTTGTTCCTCGCCCGGCTGGGAAATCCCTACCTGACCAAGGCCCCGAAGATCCTCTCCGCGGACCGCGCGCCGGCCCGGGGCGGCTCGTCCCGGATCCCCGAACAGCCAAAACCGAACGAAGTTCGCGAACCCGGGCAGTCGTGACCGCGCAACCCGCCGCAATTTCCATTGAAATCGAAGGTCCGATTTCCATTGAAATCGAAGGTCCGATTTCCATTGAAATTGCGGCGGACCCGGAGCGGGGAGAGCGGTGCGTCAGGGCTGGGGCGTCAGGCGGAGGCCGCGTTCGGCCAGCGCGCGGAGTCCCACGTCGTCCGGGCTGGAGGATCGGTGCCGCCACACGGTTTGCACGATCCGCACCTGGTTCCCGTTCTGCTGCACGGCCTGCGCCGCGTTGTCGAACCCGTCGGGGCCGTCCGGCCAGCCGGAGCCCTCGGCGATCAGATCCGTGACGCCACCGGTGCCCGCGGCATCGGCGAGTTCCCGCAGCTCGCTGGCCGCCCCTTGGTCGGGCAGTTCGACAATGACCACCGATACGGCGGCCGGCCGACCCGAAACCTGGGTGTCGAACACCGCGCGGGTCAGGCTCCGGCACGACCGCTGCTCGAACCAGCGCTGCACATCGCCGAACGAGTGCTGGGCGCACGAGGCGTCGCGAGCGGTCACCATCTGCGCGAACTCGACGCCGTCGGCCCGCTGGATAGGCGGGGTCCGCGGCGGCGGGCTAGCGGTGGGTTTGCCGAGCGTCAACCACATCCCGATGACGACGCAGAGCGGCACCAGCGCCGCCGCCGCTACCGCGATCAGCCTGTCGCGCGGGGCGAATCGCCGTGCCGCCGCTGCCGCTGGCTGGCCGGTGTACTTCGGGATCAGCATGGTGTCCGCTGTGGCCAGATCCACGGCCCCGGATTCCGGGAAGCCCTCGCCGGCCAGCTCGGCGAGGCCGAGCTCGCAGTTCTCGTCGAGCACCCGCAACAGCCGCTGGGCGGGTTCAACGGGGCAGGGGTGTTCGTAGGTGGCCAGCTCGCGGGCGGCGGCGAGGATGCTGGTCGTGTTCGGCGAAACCACCCGCACCCCGCGGTGCAGGTCGGTGGTGGGCTGCGTGACCTGACCGGCGTACGGGCCGACCACCACGATCGCGGCCACCGGCAACGGTTCCAGCCCGCGCGACTGCAGGCTGCGCGCCAGCGCGGCCGCCGATTCGAGCCCCTCCAGCCCGGGGTTGACCGCGCCCTCGGTGCGCACCAGCGGCCAGCCGTCGACCCTCCACGGGGTTTGCAGCGGCGCGTCGACCTTCAGCGCGGGCTCGGGGAGATCGAGCCCGAGCACCACGACCACCCCGCGGGGCAGCACGATCACCGCGTCTAGCGGGCGCGGGCTACCGGGCGGGCGGCAGCCGAAGGCGGCGACCCCGCCGAGCACCGAGCAACCGGTGCCCCATGCGGAGATGGCCGCCCGGATGTCGGCGCCGACCTGGGACGGTTCCGCACCGAGCCGCACCAGTCGCATGACGACCTCCAAGATCCGGCGGACATCGCGCGCCGACGATCACCCGCTGTTCAAGCTGAGACGTTAGTCGGGGGGACCAAGTATTGTCGCGAGTTCCGACTTTCGTCCGATCGAGTGGTGTCCACCACTCTCCGGCCTGTCGTGCACTGGTGCTTTCGAGCGACCCGGAAAGCCCGTGGCAACGCCTCGGATCTGCGATTACCGCTATTCGGCGCAGTCGGTGCCGGGCCGGGCCGAGCGGTGCAGGTCGCTCGCGGACGCGAGACGGATGACGACGTTCTGGTGGCGGACCGCTCCATCCGCAATGCAGAATGGCGCCGCACCTGTTGATCGCCAAGTACGCGAGGTCGTAGGGGAAGACGTCCCTCGTCGAACAGCGGAGGTCAGCAGTGAGCACCCGTGGCAGCGACCGTGGCCGCACATCTGGTGTGGTCTACGTCCACTCGTCGCCGTCTGCGGTCTGCCCGCACGTCGAGTGGGCGATCTCTGGCGCACTCGGCATTCGGACAGAACTCCGCTGGACGGCACAACCGGCAGCCCCAGGGCAACTCCGCGCGGAGTGCAACTGGACGGGCGAGCCGGGTACCGCAGCGCGCTTGGTCACCGCGCTGCGCGCGTGGCCGATGCTGCGCTTCGAAGTCACCGAAGACCCCAGTCCCGGGGTCGACGGGCAGCGGTTCTGCCATGCGCCCGGGCTGGGCCTGTGGCGGGCCTGCACCAGCGCCAACGGCGACATCATGGTCAGCGAGGACCAGCTGCGGACCCTCGCGGCCAACGCCAAGGGCCCCGAGGCCTTCGGCCACCGCGTGGACCAGCTGCTCGGTGCCGCCTGGGACGACGCCCTCGAACCGTTCCGCCGCGCCGGCGACGGCGCTCCGGTGACCTGGCTGCACCGGGTGGGCTGACGCGCGGTTCGCGAGGATGATTTCCGGTTCTTGCCGGAACCACCGCTCGCGAGCGATCTCGGTGTGAAAGGCTGAGACCGTGCGTTCCTGGTTCAAATGGGGTCTTCCGCTGGCGGTCGTCGTGCTGCTCGGTGCGGCGGGCGGTGGGGTGCTGCTGGCCGAAAACGTCTACCCGCGCGCGCTCACTCAGCAGAACTCCCAGGCCTCGCAGTTGGCCGGGTGGGTCAAGTCCCCGATCGGCATCGTCTACACCCCGGATGCCGCGGCGAGCCCCGATCTGCCGGGCGTGCGGTCCCTGCTGGACAGCCACTTCAGCTCCATCAACGAGCGGAACTACGACCGGTGGAAGTCCACAGTGGTCCCGGAGAAGTGGCAGGAGCTGCCCAAGGACAAGTGGTTCGACAACTACGGGACGACTCGCGACTTCGGCTGGACGGTGCACCGGATCGACCAGGGAGCGGACGGCTCGCTGCTGGTGATGCTGACCTTCATGAGCGAGCAGGCCCTGGAAGACGCGCCACCGCAGCTCCAGGCGACGTGCGTGGCCTGGAACGTGGTGTACCCGCTGGTGTTGGACGATGCGGGCAGGAGCTTCCGGCTGGACACCAGCAAACTGCCCAACAGCGCCCTGCTCGACTACTGCAACCATTGACTGTCACGTACCAACGACCGTCCGCGTCACGGGAGACCACGACCATCGTGGGATCCAGCGCGGCGAACGTGCCGGCGTCCCAGGACCACACGAACCGCAGTGGCGTGGCCTGTTTGGCGAGGAACAGTTGTCCCTCGCGCATCCGGAACGCCGAGCGAGTGTAATGCGCCGACTGGCGCCCGTTGCGGGACTTGAACCGGGGATACCGCGCACGCCCGGCGAAGAAGTTCTCAAGACGGGGTGTGCTGGTGCCGAGCGTCTGCTGCAACGGCGCGCTCGACACCTCACCGAGGAACGCCAGCTCCTCGGTCTTCTTCCACCGCGTCAAGGCCGCGTCGGTTTCCTTGTACGAGATCCGGCGGCCTTCGTCATGGTAGGTACGGTGGCGTTCCTCGAGGGTCTTGTGCCACACCAGGCGCACACACCCGAACGTGCGCCCCAACCGGGCCCGCTGTTCGTTGGCAATTGAGCGCACCCCGCGCGCGGCTAGCGACGCGACGAACTTGGTTTCGGCTGTCGCATTCGCCGGAGCGTAAGCAACGCCCATGCCGGACCAGACCAACAACCCGGTCCTTCAGTAGTGCCGCCTCTCGGTGCGGGGCGGCCTTCTTACCGGTCAGGGGTCGTGAGTGTTCGTTCCGGTAAGAACCGGATTTGTCACTCACGAGCCGCAGCCGGTCACAGCGGGATGTTGCCGTGCCAACCGCGGCCTGCGGGGGCAGCGGCCAGTGCTTCGGCGACCCGGCGGCGGGTGGTCTTCGGGTCGATCACCTCGTCGACCACACCGATCGACATCGCCCGGACCACCCCGCCGGCGACCCGCTCGTGCTCCTCGGTGAGCTTGGCCTGCAGCGCCTCGCGCTCCCCCTCGGGCGCGGCGGCCAGCGTCTTGCGGTGCAGGATGCCGACCGCGGCCTTGGCCCCCATCACCGCGACCTCGGCCTCCGGCCAGGCGAACACGGTGGTCGCGCCCAGCGAGCGGGCGTTCATCGCGATGTACGCGCCACCGTAAGACTTGCGGGTCACCAGCGTCACCCGCGGCACCACGGCTTCACCGAAAGCGTGCAACAGCTTCGCGCCACGCCGCACCACTCCGCCCCATTCCTGGCCGACCCCGGGCAGATAACCGGGCACGTCGACGAGCACCAGCAGCGGCACGCCGAACGAGTCGCACATCCGCACGAACCGGGCGGCCTTCTCCGCCGACAGCGAGTCCAGGCAACCACCCTTGCGCAGCGGATTGTTCGCGATCACACCGATGCTGCGGCCGCCGAGCCGACCGAGGCCGACCACGATGTTCGCAGCCCACTTGGCCTGCAACTCCTCGAAGTCCGCACCGCCGTCGGCGCGGGCGTCGAGGATGCCGCGGATCACCGGCTTGACGTCATAGGCACGCTGCGGGCGGTCCGGCAGCAGCGCACGCAGATCGTCGGCGCCCTGCACGGAATGCAGGTCGAACACGCCCGGCCTGGCGAACAACCCCGTCAGCCGCCGGGCCCGCACGTACGCGTCGGTCTCGTCGTCGGCGACCACGTGCACCACGCCGGACTTCGCGCCGTGCGCGGAGATACCGCCCAGACCCTCCTGGTCGATCTGCTCGCCGGTCACGCTGCGGACCACATCCGGTCCGGTGACGAACACGCGCCCGGCCGGGGACATGATGACCACATCCGTCAGCGCCGGGCCGTACGCGGCGCCACCGGCGGCCGGGCCCACCACCACCGAGATCTGCGGCACCCGACCGGACGCGCGGATCATCGCCGCGAACATCCGGCCCATGCCATCCAGCGACTCCACCCCCTCGGGGATGCGGGCGCCGCCGGAATGCCACACGCCGATCACCGGGCAGCGCTCCCGCACCGCCACGTCGATGGCGTCCACGATGTGCCCGCAGCCCTCGGCACCCAGCGCGCCACCCATCTTGGTGGCATCGCTGCAGTAGACGACCACCTTCGTGCCATCGACACGGCCGCGCACCGCGAACATCCCGCTGTTGTCGCGCGGGTGCAGGGGCTCGATCGACTCCGGATCGAGCAGCTGATCCAGCCGCACCTCGGGATCACGCGGATCCCGCTGCTGCTGCACGCTCTCCGGCCGGCTGGCCACTGCGGTCATCGGATCCTCCGGGAAGTCGGTGTTGGTACGGCCGCCGGGCGACGAGATTCGGCTTCGCCGACGGGCGACCGACTGCCTGCGGTTTCGTCGTACCGCAGAGCGCGAAAGGACGGGCTGAGCAACGGCTCAGCCCGTCCTTTACGGGAACGGTCATGCCCTGGCGAAGGCGAGCGCGACGTTGTGCCCACCGAAGCCGAAGGCGTTGTTGATCGCTGCGGTCTGCTCGACGTGCCGCGGCTTGTCGGCCACCACGTCGAGCTCGACCTTCGGGTCGATCGTTTCCAGGTTCCGGGTGGCCGGGATGATGCCGTGCCGCAGCGAGAGGATCGTGATGATGCTCTCCACCGCACCGGCCCCGCCGACCAGGTGGCCCAGCGATCCCTTCGGCGCGGTGACCACCGCGCGGTCGCCGATCGCCTTGCGCACCGAGTTCGCCTCGCCCACGTCGCCGACCGCAGTGGACGTCGCGTGCGCGTTGACGTGCCCGATGTCCGAAGGCTGCAGGCCCGCGGTCTGCATCGCCTTGCGCATCGCGGCGACCTGGCCCCGGCCGTCCGGCGGACTACCGGTGATGTGGTAAGCGTCGGAGGTGATGCCCACGCCTGCCAGCCGGCCGTAGATCCGAGCGCCGCGCGCCTTGGCGTGCTCCGCGCTCTCCAGGATGACCACGCCGGCGCCCTCGCCCATCACGAACCCGTCGCGGTCGACGTCGAACGGGCGCGAGGCGCGCTCCGGGTCGTCGTTGCGGGTGCTCAGGGTCCGGGCCTGGGCGAAACCGGCGATGGTGATCGGGTGGATGCAGGCCTCCGCGCCACCGGCCACCACCACGTCCGCATGCCCCTGCTGGATCATGTCGAAGCCCTTGGCCAGGCCCTCGGCGCCCGAGGCGCAGGCCGACGCGGGGGAGTGCACTCCGGCGCGGGCCCGCACGTCCAGGCTGACCATCGCGGCCGGGCCGTTGGGCATCAGCATCGGCACGGTCAGCGGCGAAACCTTGCGCAGCCCGCTCTGCTGCAGCAGGTCGTTCTGCTGCAGCAGCGTGATCGGTCCGCCGATGCCGGTGCCCAGCGACACGCCCAGCCGGTCTGGGTCGACCGGCTCGTTGTCGTCGGTGGGCAGCTCGAAACCGGCGTCGGCCCAGGCCTCGCGGGCGGCGATCACGGCCATCGCCTCGCAGCGGTCCATCCGCCGCAGCTGAACGCGGGGCAGCACCTCGCTCGGGTCCACCGCCACCGGGGCGCCGATCTTGGCCGGGAGTTCGAGCCGGTCCACCCACTCGGCTTCCAGCCGGCGAACGCCGGAGGCTCCGTTGACGATTCCGTCCCAGGTGGACGCGACGTCACCGCCCAGCGGTGTCGTCGCGCCCAGCCCGGTGATCACGACATCCGCTGTCATGCGTTCTTGGTGATGTAGTCAACCGCATCACCGACGGTCTTGAGGTTGGCCAGCTCGTCGTCCGGGATCTTGACCCCGAACTTGTCCTCAGCCTGCACGGCGATCTCCACCATGGACAGCGAGTCGATGTCCAGGTCGTCGACGAAGGACTTGTCGATGGTCACGTCGGCGGCGTCGACACCGGCGACCTCTTCGACGATGGCGGCGAGACCGGTGCTGATTTCCTCGTTCGACACGGGTAGTTCCTTCCTGGTTCTTGCGTTCCGCACCGCGGCTCGGTGACCCGCGGCAGCTTTCGGGTGGCTCAGGGGCAGATTGCGACCTGGGCCGAGTAGCACAACCCGGCGCCGAAGCCCACGAGCAGCATCACGGCACCGCTGGGGATCTCCCCCGCGGCCCGCATGTGGTCGATGGCCAGCGGGATGGACGCCGACGACGTGTTGCCGGAGTAGACGATGTCACGCGCGAGCACGAGGTCGTCACGGGCACCCTGGGACTGCAGCTTCTTGGCGATGGCCTCGACGATCCGCAGGTTCGCCTGGTGCGGCACCAGCACGTCCACATCGGACATCTGGAGGCCGGCCGCCTCGACCGCGCGAACGGCCACCGGGGCGATCTGCGTGGTCGCCCACCGGAAGACCGCCTGGCCCTCCTGGTAGATGTACTTGCCGTCGCGCAGGTAGATGGTGTCCGCCAGGTCGCCGGCGCTGCCTAGCACGCCCGGGCCGAGCTCCGGCTCCTCGGCCGGACCGACCACCGTGGCACCGGCGCCGTCGGCGAAGATGATGCAGTTCCCGCGGTCCTCCCAGTCCAGCCATTCCTGGAACCGCTCGGAGCCGATCACCAGCACGTTGCGGGCCGAACCGGCGCGCACCGCGTCCGAGGCGGTGGACAGCGCGTAGACGAACCCGGCGCAGGCGGCATTGAGGTCGTAGGCGCTCTTGGCCTTGATGCCGATCTGGTCGGCGACCTGGGCCGCGGCGTTCGGGATCCCGCCCTGCATGGTGCAGGTGGCGACGATCACCTGGTCCACATCGGACGGTGTCAGGCCCGCGTCGGCGACCGCCTTCGCGCCGGCCTCGACGGCCATGCCGACCACCGTCTGGTCGTCGTCGCCGAGCCGCCGGTGGATGATGCCGACGCGCTGCCGGATCCACTCGTCGTTGGTGTCGACGATCTTGGCCAGGTCGTCGTTGGTGACGATCCGGTTGCCCTGCGTGCTGCCGAAGCCGAGCAGCTTGGTGCCGGCCGGGATGGGGTTCTGGGCAATGCGGGGTCGCGTCACGCGTCGCTCCCGAGCAGGTCGGCGACCTTGTCCAGGTCGGCAGGGGTCTTCAGGGCGACGGTCTTGACGCCCTTGAGCTCGCGGCGCACCAGGCCGCTGAGAGCGCCGGCGGGCGGGAATTCCACGACCGCCTCGACACCGTGTTCGGCCAGCGCCGCCATGCAGGTGTCCCAGCGCACCGGGCTGATGACTTGGGAGACGAGCCGCTGCACGATCTCGGCGGCGTCCGTGACGACCGCGCCGTCGGCGTTGGACAGCAGCGGCAGGGCGGCGTCGGTCGCGGTCACCTTCTCCGCGTGCTGGGCCAGGGTCTCCCGAGCGGGAGCCATGAAGCGGGTGTGGAAGGCACCGGCCACCGGCAGCGGGCGCACCCGGGCACCGACCGGCGGTTCGGCGGCGAGCTGTTCGAGCGCGGGCACCCGCCCGGCGGCCACGATCTGGCCGGCGCCGTTGCGGTTGGCCGGGTCCAGGCCGAGCTGTTCGAGGTGGGCGACCACGTCGTCCGCCTCGCCGCCGAGCACGGCGGCCATGCCGGTCGGCTCCAGCGCGCAGGCGGCAGCCATCTCGCGGCCGCGCACGGCGGCCAGCGAAACGGCGTCGTCGAAGGTCAGGGCGCCCGCGATGGCGGCGGCGGCCAGCTCACCGACGGAGTGCCCGGCGACCGGGGTGCCGTCCGGGATCGTCACCCGGCGGCGCAGTTCGACGGCGGCGATCAGCGACAGCGCCACCACCAGCGGCTGGGTGACCGCGGTGTCCTTGATCTCGTCCGCGTCGGCGGTGGTGCCGAGGCGGTGCAGGTCGAGGCCGGTCAGCTCGGACCAGGCGCCGACGCGTTCGGCGGCACCATCCAGCTCAAGCCACGGGTTGAGCATCCCTGGGGTCTGCGACCCCTGTCCGGGGGCTAGAAGCGCGATCACTCTTGCTACTGAACACGTCCGGGGGTGATCGACGTGATGACGGGAGTGACGAAGTCCGGACCGCAAAGTTGTGGAGTGTCTACAAGCGAGCGGGTGACCAGGCGCTGCCCGGCCCCGAATCGTTGTCGGCCGTGCCCGGTTGGTGACTGAACCGTGAACATCGGTAAATGCCTGCTGCGGCGGGTGATCGGTGCGGTCACCACAGGCCGCGGGACTTGGCGAGCCGACCCACCGCGAGGCCGACCCGGAGGACGTGGGCGTCGCGGGCGTTGGACGGCGTGTGGCCGGTGAGTTCCGCCACTCTGCGCAGCCGGTACCGCACGGTGTTCGGGTGCACGTAGAGCTGCCGCGCGCAGTTCTCCAGCACACCGCCGACCTCCAGGTAGGTGTCGACGGTCTCCATCAGCGCGCCGCCGGCGTCCACCAGCGGCAGCACGATCCGCTCGACCAGCTGCCGTTCGGCCTCCGGGTCGCCGGCCAGAGCACGTTCCGGCAGCAGGTCGCCGGAGGGCACCGGGCGCGGCGCGGTCGGCCAGGCCACCACGGCCCGCAGCGCGGACATCGCATCGCCGGCCGACCGGTGCGCCTCGGCGAGGCTCGGCACGGTCGGCCCGGCCACGACGGGGCCTTCGTCGAAAGCTTCGGACAGCCGCTTGGCCGCCTCATCGTTGGTGCGCGCGTCGCCCGGCCCGCCGAAGACCACCACGAGCCGGGTGCCCTGCACGCCGAGCAGCACCGGGCAGCCGAGCCGCGCCGCCCGGCTGCGCACCTGGTAGATGATGGTCGGCGGGTCGTCCGACGGTGCGTTGCCGACTAGCACGGTCGCCTCCGACGACGGCTCCCAGCCGAGCGCGGCGGCGCGGGAGAGCAGCGACTCCTCGGCGTCGCCGCGAACGATGCCGTCGACGACGAGCGCTTCCAGCCGCGCGTCCCACGCACCGCGGGCCTCCGCCGCAGCGGCGTATGAGGTGGCTGCCGCGAACGAGATCTCCCGCGTGTAGCGCAGGATCGATTCGGTCAGGAGGGTGCGGTCGGGCACCTCGGCCGCCAGTTCGGGCAGTTGCCGCTCGAACACGTCGATGGCGACCCGGACCAGCTCCAGGGTCTGCCGCAGGCTGACCCACCTGGACAGGTCCCGGGGCGCGGTGCGGAACGCTTCGGCGGTCAGCCGGATCGCCTCGGTCGGGTCCTGCAGCCACGCAACGAAGTTGTTGGCCCCGGTCTGGGTGACCAGCAGGACGCTCGCCCGCTGGTCGGCGGGCAGCCGCCGGAACCACGGGAGGCGTTGTTCCATCTCGCTGACGCTGGCGCTGGCCAGTCCGCCGGTGCCCCGTTCCAGTCGGCGAAGGGTGGCCGCGGAGACCTGCCGCTGCGTACCGGTATCCCGCTCACCTGCGCGTTCGGTACTCATGCCCTCAGAATCGCACGCCGCCGATCAGTCCCGGCGGGCAGCGGCCGTCCTGTGCGGGCAGGCTCACAGCGCACCGGCGCTCCAGCAGATCGGCAGTTCGACACGGGCTGCCGCAAGCGGCGTAGCCGACTTGGCCCACCCTCTCGGCTTGCACCGCCGCTGGGTTCAGCTATCCGCACCGCAATCCAAGAAGTTGGAAACGCTCAATGCGTACCCTGCCGAAATCGCGGCACCGTGGTGGCTGACCTTGACCTGATCGGCCTCGGGAAGCGACGCGTTCGCGAGGAAAACGGTGGCGGTGGCCGCGTCCTCGCTCAGATACCCAAACGAGGGAAAAAATCGCTCTTTCGGGGAGCCTGTCGCGGTTGCCGTTAATCCATTCGCCCGAAACGATCTCCGGCGCACGCGAATTCGCTTCTGTTTTGTCGAGGAGGAAAAGTGAGAGCCCTCCAACAGGGACTGGCCGGGGCCCGGGCTGCGGTCGAGACGTTCGTCCCGAAACTGGCCATATTCCTCGTCGCCGGGGTCGGTGGCGGTCTGATCCGGCCGATGCGGCAGCGCTGGAGCCGGTGGCTGAACAGCGCCGAGGCCCCGTTCGCGCCGACTCGAAGGGCAAGCAAGAACGGCGCGAAGCCCGAGACCGGTGACGCCGGTGTGGGCGGTCACGCGTGATCGCGTGTCGTACCGACTGGTGGTTGGGACTCACCCGTTGGGTGGGTCCCGCCCCTTTTTCACGCACTTGGCCGTGGTCGCGCGCGTGCGATCACGACACCATGAGTGAACGGATCAAGCCGGGAGAGTGATCAGAAGTGGCTTTGCCTCTCGTCTGGCTAGCGGACGTGTTGCGCGCGGCCGGGTTGACCGTGGTCGAGACCGACGGTTGGCGGGACCGGACCGCGACGTCGGGACCGCAGCCCGCACCGGTAGGCGTGCTGGAGCACCACACCGCGACCCCAGCGTCCTACGAGAACCCCGCGCCGAGCGTGCAGTTGTGCATCGACGGCCGACCCGACCTGGCGGGACCGCTGTGCCACGCAGTGATCGGCTTCGACGGCGTCGTGCACCTGATCGCCGCCGGGCGGGCCAACCACGCAGGGAAGGCGAAGGCCTCCGGGCCGAACCCGGAGGGCGACGGAAACACCCTTTACGTCGGGTTCGAATGGGACTACCAGGGCGTGAACCAGGGGCCCAGCCCGGAGCAGTACCGGGCGGCGCTGAAGGCGACCACCGCGGTGCTCAACCACCTCGGGCGCCCGACGGACGCCGCGCGCGGCCACAAGGAGACCAGCGTCACCGGCAAGATCGACCCCGGTCACGTGGACATGGACCGGTTCCGTGCCGAACTCGGGAAGAAGGACCAGGAGGACGTGATGACTCCGGAGCAGGACGCGATTCTGCGGCGCCTGGAACACGAACTGCTCGGCCCCTGCGGGCCGAAAGGCGAGATCCAGGGCTGGCAGACCGAGGTCGGCCCGCGCACGATCGTCGCGATGCTCGTCGACCTGGTCAACGAGGTGGTGGCGAAGCAGCAGCCGGCCGTACCCGCGCAGGGGCCGGGCCCCAACGTGGACGCGATCAAGGCCGCGTTCCAGGCCCTGCCGCCGGACCAGGCAGCGCCGCTGCTGGCGGAACTGGTCCGCATCCAGCAAGCCCGCCAGCTCACCCCCGAGCAGTACGCCCAACGCCCCCAGTCGTAGGCGCCAGCGCTGCTTCAGAAGACCCGTGAATGGGTTTGGGTGTTATGGAGGCTGTTTTGGAAGTGGTCGTCCGGGATGTGGTAGGGCGGCTTCATACCCAAGTCGAAGATCCCGGAGTCCAGCGGCCTCTGAGGCTCCGTTACCCGCATCGCCACGCAGAACGAGTTTGGAAACAGCCGCTATAGCTATAGCTATAGCTATAGCGCTCATAACCACCTGCGGGTCTTGAGCAGCTGAAACGGTTCTTTACCAAGAGGTTCCGGGCCTCGGCATCACCAATTCGGCCGAGGTCCCGGGCGTCAGCGATCCCTGGCTGTGCGGCGCTGGGCCCGTTGGTCGCGCCGGTTCTGGAGGCGTTTGACCAGGGCCGGTTGCTGCTGCAGCGCTTCGGGTTCGTCCAGCAGGCGGTTCAGCCGCTGGTAGTAGCGGTTCGGGGAGAAACCGAAGCGCTCCTGGATGACCCGTTCCTTGTTGCCCTGGTAATGCCAGTGCTCCAGCTCGAAAGCGAGGATGGCGCGGTCGGTGTCGTTCATCCGGCGTGCCCTCCCTCTGGCGGTGCTGCCGAGCGAGTCTACCGACGGGGGCACGCGTGTTCGATCGGCCATCCCGGTCTGTTGCGCGGAAATTTCGATGTCACTCGCGGCGAACGGGCGGCGACGGCGCGTCGCAGGTGGATCAGGTGGCGGGCCAGCGCAAGCCCCGCCAGGGGCGTCAAGAGCACCGAGGCGCCCAGCCACCCGAATTACGCGGGCAACGATCATCGTTGCGCGGGCCCGGGTGCAACCGGATTTCCGGGCGAGTCTGGGCGGATCGATGTTGTGATCCAGACCACGTACCGGTCTCGGAACAGATCCACGGGCGCACGATGTTGAATAGATCAAACGAAGTCGTGCGCTCCGGGGCTCGGTGAAAATCCGAACCGGCGGTGAAAGTCCGCGAACCAGCGCCTCCCCGCGGAGGTGTCGGCCGATCCGGTGGAATTCCGGAACCGACGGTGAAAGTCCGGATGAGAGGCAGCGCACGGGCGGCCGCGGTCGGCCGTCGGCGTGCCACGCCGGCGGCCGTCGACGTCGGCTACCCGCGTGTACCCCCGGTGCGTTCGCAGCCGGTGGGAGGAGCGGGCGTGCAGGCAATCGCGGAATGGGTGCTCGGCAACGGATTCACCGTGCTGGGCCAGAAGATCTCCTGGGCTGAACTGGTCGGGCAGCTGTGCGCGCTCGCCGTGGTCTTCCTCGCGCAACGCAGAACCCTGGCGACCTGGCCGGTGCAGGTGGCCGCGACGGTGCTGCTCTTCGCCGTCTACGCCTCCGCCCACCTGGGCGGGCTGGCCATCCGGCAGGTGGTGATCTTGCTTATCTCCGTCTACGGCTGGTGGGCCTGGAACCGGCGCAGCGATCCGGTCTACGGCGTGGTGGTGCGCAAGGCCCGCGGCGTGGAACGGCTCGCGCTGATCGCCGCGCTGGCGCTGGGCACCGCCGCGTTCGCGCTGCTGCTGTCCGCGCTGGACGCCTCGTGGGCCCCGTGGCCGGACGCCTACATCTTCATCGGCACCCTGGTCGCGTTCTGGGCGCAGGGCCGGGGCCTGGTCGAGTTCTGGCTGGTCTGGCTGGCCGTCGACGCGGTTGGCGTGCCGCTGCAGATCGCTTCGGGGCTGTACTTCAGCGCGGCGATCTACGTGGTCTTCGCGGCACTGGTCATCCACGGCTGGTGGAGCTGGAACCGCGCGGCGCGCGCGCAGCGCACCCGAGAAAGCGTCCCGGTCGGCAGCTGACCCCGAGCGGCAGGGCGGGTCTCCGCAATTTCAATGGAAATCGGGCCTTCGATTTCCATTGAAATTGCGGACCCCCGAGCGGCAGGGCGAGGTGAAGGGCACCTCGGACCGGCTGGGGAGTCCGAGGTGCTCTTCGTGCACCGCCTGATCAGGCCACGCCGGGGTCCGAGGTCTGCGGGCCGGCGGCCTGGACGTCGTCCAGGCGGTAGCGGCGGGTCGCCTCGACCACCTTGGACTTGTCCACCTGGCCGGTGCGGGCCAGCGCGGCCAGCGTCGCGACCACTGTGGACTCCGCGTCGACCAGGAACACCCGCCGCGCGGCCGGTCGGGTGTCGGAGAACCCGAACCCGTCGGCGCCGAGGCTGATCATGTCGCCTGGCACCCACGGCCGGATCAGGTCCGGTACCGCGCGCATCCAGTCGCTGACCGCGACCACCGGGCCGTCGGCCTGCGACAGCACCCGAGTCACGTGCGGCACCTGCGGCTCGGCCTCCGGGTGCAGCAGGTTGTGCCGATCGGCGGCCTCCGCTTCGCGCCGCAGCTGCGACCAGGACGTCGCCGACCACACGTCGGCCTGCACGCCCCACTCCTCGGCCAGCATCCGCTGAGCCTTCAAGGCCAGCGGCATGATCACGCCCGAGGAGAGGATCTGCGCTCGCGGCCCGGAACCGCCCGGCGCGGTCTGGTACCGGTACAGGCCGCGCAGCAGCCCGTCGACGTCCAGGTCCTCCGGTTCGGCCGGCTGCTGGTACGGCTCGTTGTAGACGGTCAGGTAGTAGAAGACGTTCTCGGCGTCCTCGCCGAACATCCGCCGCAGGCCGTCCTTGACGATGTGCGCCACCTCGAACGCCCACGCCGGGTCGTAGGCGACCACCGCAGGGTTCGTCGCGGCGAGCAGCTGCGAGTGGCCGTCGGCGTGCTGCAGGCCCTCACCGGTCAGCGTGGTCCGCCCGGCGGTCGCGCCTAGCACGAACCCGCGAGCCATCTGGTCCGCCGCGGCCCAGAAGCTGTCGCCGGTGCGCTGGAAGCCGAACATCGAGTAGAAGATGTAGACCGGGATCATCGGCTCGCCATGCGTGGCGTAGCTGGTGCCCGCCGCGGTGAACGACGAGGCCGACCCGGCCTCGTTGATGCCCTCGTGCAGGATCTGGCCCTGCTCGCTCTCCCGGTAGGCCAGCATCAGCTGGTAGTCCACCGGCGTGTAGAGCTGGCCGAGCGGGTTGTAGATCTTCTGCGACGGGAACATCGAGTCCATGCCGAACGTGCGGGCCTCGTCCGGGATGATCGGCACGATCCGCGGCCCGATCTCGCGGTCCTTGGCGAGGTCCTTGATCAGTCGGACGAACGCCATCGTGGTGGCGACCTCCTGCTTGCCGGAGCCGCGCCGGATCACCTCGTAGACCTTGTCGCCGGGCAGCACCAGCGGCTTCGCCTTCGTCCGCCGCTCCGGCAGGTAGCCGCCGAGCTGGCGGCGCCGTTCGTGCAGGTACTGGATCTCCGGCGACTCCTGACCGGGGTGGTAGTACGGCGGCAGGTAGGGGTCGAGCTCCTGGTCGCTGATCGGGATCCGCAGGCTGTCCCGGAACAGCTTCAGGTCGTCCAGGGTCAGCTTCTTCATCTGGTGGGTGGCGTTGCGGCCCTCGAAGTGCGGCCCGAGACCGTAGCCCTTGATCGTCTTGGCGAGGATAACGGTCGGCTGGCCGTGGTGCTCGGTGGCCGCTTTGTAGGCCGCGTAGACCTTGCGGTAGTCGTGGCCGCCGCGGCGCAGACCCCAGATCTGGTCGTCGGTGAGGTGCTTGACCATCTCCTTGGTGCGCGGGTCGCGGCCGAAGAAGTGCTCCCGGACGAAGGCGCCGTCGTTGGCCTTGTAGGTCTGGTAGTCGCCGTCCGGGGTGGTGTTCATCAGGTTCACCAGGGCGCCGTCGCGGTCGGCGTGCAGCAGCGCGTCCCACTCGCGGCCCCAGATCACCTTGATCACGTTCCAGCCGGCGCCGCGGAAGAACGACTCCAGCTCCTGGATGATCTTGCCGTTGCCGCGGACCGGTCCGTCGAGCTGCTGCAGGTTGCAGTTGATCACGAAGGTGAGGTTGTCCAGCCCGTCGTTGGCCGCGACCTGAAGCAGCCCGCGCGATTCGGGTTCGTTCATCTCACCGTCGCCGAGGAACGCCCACACGCGCTGCTGGCTGGTGTCCTTGATGCCGCGATCGTGCAGGTAGCGGTTGAATCGCGCCTGGAAGATCGCGTTCATCGGCCCCAGCCCCATGGAGACCGTGGGGAACTCCCAGAAGGCCGGCATCAGCCGCGGGTGCGGGTAGGACGGCAGGCCGCCGCCCGGACCGGCGTGCGAGTACTCCTGGCGGAACCCGTCGAGCTGGTCGGCGGACAGCCGGCCCTCCAGGAACGCGCGGGCGTAGATGCCGGGAGAGGCGTGGCCCTGGATGTAGAGGTGGTCCCCGCCGCCCGGGTGGTCCTTGCCGCGGAAGAACCAGTTGAAGCCGACCTCGTAGAGGCTGGCGGAAGACGCGAAGGACGAGATGTGGCCGCCGACGCCGATGCCTGGTCGCTGCGCGCGGTGCACCATCATCGCCGCATTCCACCGCATCCAGGCGCGGTAGCGGCGTTCGGTCTCCTCGTCGCCGGGGAACCACGGCTCCTTCTCGGTGGGGATGGAGTTGACGTAGTCCGTGCTGGTCAGCGACGGCACACCGACGCCGCTCTCGCGGGCGCGCTGGAGGAGCCGCAGCATGAGGTACCGGGCACGCTGCTGCCCGTTGGCCGACAGCACCGAATCGAAGGACTGCAGCCACTCCTCGGTCTCCTGCGGATCGATGTCCGGCAAGTGGGAGGCGAGACCGTCCCGGATGACCCGCACCCGTTGGGCGGGGACGGCGGCATCGTCGTGGTTGAGCGGGGACAAGGGATCTCCTCGACTACGTCGTGGACGTGGCAGGGTGTCTGACAGTGATGTCCGACACTCTCATGTTCCCCCATTTTGGCCACTGGTGCGTACACCAGCGGCGGGGGATTCCGCACCAGGCTGTTGGTGCGTTGCTCGTCGGTCTACAGTCGAATCTCAACGCATTTGCTACGGCGTGTCGTGCCGTCAGCAGTTGCGCGGGTGGTGGTCGGCAGTGTTCGCTATCCGCCAGATCTGGAAGTTGTGCGGCGTCGGACGGTCGCCGCACCTGTGCATTGGAGGAGTGAGCAAACCGTGGTCGCCGCGGGAGACGCCGGTAAAGGCGAAGCCGACGTCGCCGAGAGGCTCGACATCGAGCCCGAGATGGTTATCCAGGAGCTCGGCTGGGACGAGGACGTCGATGATGACGCCCGTGCCGCGATCGAGGAGCGCTGCGGAAGCGAGCTGCTCGACGAAGATGCCGACGAAGTGGTCGATGTCGTGCTGCTTTGGTGGCGCGAAGATGATGGCGACCTGACAGACACGCTTCTCGATGCCATGACGCCACTGTCCGACGATGGGGTCATCTGGGTGCTGACCCCGAAGACCGGCCGGGAAGGCTACGTCGAGCCGGCCGACATCGCAGAGGCGGCATCGACGGCGAACCTCGCCCAAACGGCGAACGTCAGCCTCGGCGAGGGCTGGATGGGCACCAGGTTGGCCTACCGCAGGGCGAAAGCCCGGCGCTGATCGGCCGCCGCCAGTCGCTGCGCGCAGCGTTCCGCCCCGTGGGCGCCGATGTTCGCCATCGGTGCCCACGGCGGTCGGTTCGGTGTAGGTTCGGCGATGACAAGGTCACGTCGATCAGGAGGATGCACTCATGACGGTCGAGGTCGGTGCGCAGGCGCCGGGCTTCACGCTGCCGGATTTCAACAACGAGAAGGTCTCGCTGGCCGACTTCGGCGGTGAGAAGAACGTGCTGCTGGTCTTCTACCCGTTCGCGTTCAGCGGCATCTGCCAGGGCGAGCTGTGCCAGGTTCGGGATGACCTCGGCGAGTTCCAGAACGACAAGGTTCAGGTCCTCGGCGTCTCGGTTGACTCCCCGTTTGCGCTCAAGGCCTGGGCGGAGAAGGAGGGCTACACCTTCCCGCTGCTGTCGGACTTCTGGCCGCACGGCGAGATCGCGAAGGCCTACGGCGTGTTCAACGAGGCGGCCGGGATGGCCAACCGCGGCACGTTCCTGATCGACACCGAGGGCAAGGTCCGCTTCGCCGAGGTGAACCAGCCGGGCGAGGCCCGCGACCAGGACGTCTGGAAGAAGGCGCTGGCCGAGCTCGTGGCGTGACGAACGCCTGCAAGCGGCGTGGTGGCCGACCGGGTGCCGGGAGCGGCGCTAAACACCGGTAGGGTGTCCAAGGTGATCCGATCGGATGAAGCGGACGGCCACCAACGGGGCGCATAGCTCAGCGGAAGAGCACTTGCCTTACAAGCAAGGGGTCGCAGGTTCGAACCCTGCTGCGCCCACCGTGAAACACCAGGCCATCGGGGGTGCAACGCAGGTTCAAGCTCCCCCGATGGCCTGCCGAGTGACTAACTGAGTGACTATGACTCTCGATTCGATCTCGCGAAGATCTGATCCATAGCCTGCGCACCCTCGATGATCACCGGTCTGATCTGCTTCCTGTAGACGGTCTCGGTCACGGTCGTACCGCTGTGGCCGACCAAGCGGGCGATGTCCTCGACCCTGACTCCGGAGTCCGACAGCAGGATCGCGCCTTTCTCGCCATTGGGAGCGTTCTCGTACTCGGTGACGATCGCCAGCTTGTACTCCGGGCTGAACACCCGGCGCGAGGGCGCGGTGCCGGGTCGCCCAGACCCGCCAGCGGTGACGGGTTGGGCTGCTTGTCAGATGGTGTGGACACGTGCACCAGGATCTCCGATCCCGCCCTCCGTCAGGGACCCCGCACTTACACGAGGTGTCTCACATCAGTCTGGCAATGAGGGGTGTGTCTCGTTGGGACGCCGACCTATCGGCTCGGCGGGGTCACCATCTCGCTGGGCAACCCCTCGCTGCCGGAGTTGCTGCACCGGCTGGACAACCCTCAGGTTGAGCGTGATGGTGGCTAGAGCAGCCACATCACCGGAGGACTGGTGCCCGACGATTTCTACTGCCTGTCCGCCTCTTCCGCGACCTGTCCCGTATGTGGTGGTCGATGTAATTGCGGACCGCGACGACGATGCTGATGATCGCGGCCACGACCACACCGCGCTGCGGAGGCGCAAAGGTCGGCGACAATGCTGGAGATGATGGCGCCGACGGCGAGCGCGCCGTCACGCCAGAGCCGGTAAATGCGCCGGCGCGGGCGCACTGCCAAGGAGGTGAGCTCTTGTCTGGCCGTGTTCTGGAAGATCTCAGTCGCGTTGGTCGCGTTCAGAAGATTCCACATCGGACAATTCTGCTGAACCTGGATGCGGACTCGGCGACGGTTGCGGTGCACGTTGCGGAACGCTCGAACGCTGAATGGGCACCGGACCGCCGCTGATGCTGCTCGGGCTGGGCACTTCCTTACGGGCGACCTCTTCGGCCGCCCGCACGGCTTCCGCGATCTCTGGGGCGGTGGAGGTATCGAACCAGGCTTTGACCGATTCCTCTTCTTCTTCGGGCGCAGTGGTGGGCATTTCTTCCGTCGGTGGCTCGTAGCGGAATACGCCGTCCTCGCCGGGCGCGCCGAGCATCCGTGCGAAGCCTTCCAGGGCTTTGTCGAAGTCGCTGGGCACGACCCATACCTTGTTGGCGTTTCCCTGCGCCATCTGCGGCAGCGTCTGCAGGTACTGGTAGGCCAGCAGTTCCGGGGTCGGTTTGCCGCGTTTGACGGCCGCGAAGACCTTCTCGACGGCTTTGGCCTGGCCTTGTGCCTGCAGGTAGCGGCTGGCCCGGTCGCCTTGCGCCCGCAGGATGCTGGACTGGCGGTCGGCCTCCGCGCCAAGGATGGCCGCCTTCTTCTGGCCTTCGGCGGCGAGGATCGCGGCTTGCTTCTGGCCTTCGGCGGTCTTGATCGACGATTCCCGCTGTCCTTCGGCGTTGAGGATGGTCGCGCGCTTCTCGCGGTCGGCGCGCATCTGCTTCTCCATGGAGTCCTTGATGGACGGGGGTGGGTCGATGGCCTTGAGTTCCACCCGCGCGACGCGGATGCCCCAGCGCCCGGTCTCTTGATCCAGCACGCCGCGCAGCTGGGTGTTGATGGCGTCGCGGGAGGTCAGGGTTTCTTCCAGGCTCATGCCGCCGACGACGTTGCGCAGCGTGGTGGTAGTGAGCTGTTCGACGCCGATGATGTAGTTGGAGATCTCGTACACCGCCGAGCGTGCGTCGGTGACCTGGAAGTACACGACGGTGTCGATGGACACCGTCAGGTTGTCCTGGGTGATCACCGGCTGCGGCGGGAAGGACACGACCTGCTCGCGCAGGTCGACGCGGGCGCGTACCCGGTCCAGGAACGGCACCAGGAAGCTCAGGCCCGGCTCGGCCACGTTGCGGAACCGGCCGAGCCGTTCGATCACCGAAGCCGTTGCCTGCGGCACCACCAGCACGGTCTTCACCGCGATCACGAGGACCAGCAGCACGATGACAGCGAGGACGATCAGTCCGAACGGGTCCACGTCAGCCTCCTCAGGGTTCGGCCCACACGACGGCGGTGGCCCCGGAGATGTCCATGACCATCACCGTCTGGCCGGTCTCCAGCACCTGGGTCCCGTCGAACGCCCGGGCTGACCACACGTCGCCATTGATGCGTACCCGGCCGCTCGTGGCATCCACGGTCGATTCGACGACCGCTTTCTTGCCGATCAGCGCTTCCACGTTGGTCTTCAGCTCGATACCGCGGTTCAGCCGGCGTTTCAGCGCGGGCCGAGCGACGAAGATCAATCCCAGTCCCAGCACGGCGAACACGGCGGCATCGACACCTAGCGGCACTCCCAACGCCGCAGCTCCGGCAGCCCCCATGGCCGCGAGGCCGAGCATCAGCAACACGAGTTCACCCGAGATGACCTCGGCCACGATCAGGACCACGCCTGCGATCAACCACACCAGCGCGACCATGCATTCATAGTGACAGACGACACAAGGCCGTGGCTGGCGTAAACCGCCTCGTCGACGAGGGCGGCTACCCGGAGACATCTGATGTACGAGCCACCGATACGACTCGGGCAGCAGACGGTCGTGCTCGAAGGCGGCGTTGTGGCAGGTCGGGCCGGGTCAGGGCCGCTCGCTGGCCCTCTGCTGGTCGGCGGCGTAGACCGTAGCGGCCGCCTGCGCCAGTTGCGCCCACACCGCGGCCTCGGTCAGACGAGCCTCTCGGGTCTCCTCGGTGGAGTGGTCCTTCGCCTGCTGCAGGCTCTCTTCAGCTGACTTTGCGTACTCCTCGGGGTGCTTCATCGCGCACTCCTCATCCGGTCCGCACTGACGTGGTCCCCAGTGCACGCTCCTGTCCTCTGCTGTTCCCGAGCGTAGTTCGGCACGCTGGTGGTTGCCCTTCGCCGAGCAACGGCATCACTCGAGTGACGGCCGCGCGCATGGGTACCCGTGTGGTGACGGACTCGGCGACGTCGCCAGTGCGGGGGCAGGGGCATGATGTGCCTGCGGCAACTCCGTGTTGGGTTTAGGCTCCCGAGCGCACCCAGGAAGGCGGGTGTCGATCGGTCGTAAGGGGGGGCGGGCGATCATGACTTCCGATGCGCCGCCCACTGGTGGTGGTAGGCGGTCGTCGCGGCAAAACTCGCGGGGGGATGTCGGGACTTCGGGTGAACACCGCCGGACGGCGGTGTGCCCGGTCGGTGACGGGAGCGCAGGGCGAGGTAGTGATTTCGCCGAGCTGGCTCGGTTGATCAAGCAACGCGGCCTGCTGGATCATCGTCGCGCCTACTACGCGGCGAAGATGGCCATCAACGGAGGGTTGCTCGCGGCCGCCGGCGCAGCGTTCATCGTGCTTGGCGACTCCTGGTGGCAGGTGCTCACGGCAATGGCGTTCGCGGGAGCGTTCGCCCAACTCGCTTTCATCGGACATGATGCCGGGCACCGCCAGATCTTCCGCACGCGCCGGGCGAACGATCTGGTAGGGCATGTTCACGGGTGTCTCACCGGGATCAGCTATGGCTGGTGGGTCGGCAAGCACCGGCGTCACCACGCCAACCCGAATCATGAGGACGCTGATCCCGATATCGAGATCCGGGTTCTGGCGTTCACCACCGAGCAGGCCCGCGCCAAGCGCGGCATCGTCCGGTGGATGGCGAAGTACCAGGCTTTCCTGTTTTTCCCGCTGCTGACGGTTGAGGGGATCGGCCTGCACGTCCGCAGCATCCAGGCCGTGCTGCGGCGGGAGGTGAAAGCGCACCGGGTGGAAACCGTGCTGCTCGCCGCGCACGTGGTGGGTTATCTGGTGGTGGTGTTGCTGGTGTTGTCGCCGCTGAAGGCGGTGGTGTTCATCGCGGTGCACCAGGGTTTGTGGGGCGTGTACATGGGGTGCGCGTTCGCGCCCAACCACAAGGGCATGCCGACCCTGTCCGAGGGAGACAGGCTGGACTACCTGCGCAAGCAGGTGCTCACCTCCCGCAACGTTCGCGGGAGCCGGTTCGTGGATTTCCTGCTCGGAGGTTTGAACTACCAGATCGAACATCACCTTTTCCCGAGCATGCCCCGGCCGAACCTGCGACATGCCCAGCGGCTGGTGCGCCGGTTCTGCACCAGTCGCGGAGTTTCGTACAGCCAGTGCGAATTGCTCAGCTCCTACGCCCAGGTGCTGCGGCACCTGCACGCGGTCGGCATGCCGTTGCGACACCCGTCCATCAGGGACAACACCTCGTAGCCGCGTTCTGGTCGTATGTCGGTGCGCACCCGACGGGACGGGAGGGTTTTCTGGTGAAGGCCGCCACCGTGGTTCCAGGCAGGCCGGAGTTGTCGGCGGTCACCGAACTGCCCGATCCCGTGCCGCAGCCAGGGGAGCTGCTGGTGCGTGGCCTGCTGGTGGGGTTCTGCGACATTGATCGTGATGTCACCGAACGCGCGCGTGGTCTTTTGCCGCCGGGGCGGGACCGGATGGTTCTCTTTCATGAATCTGTGGGTCGGGTGATCCACGCGCCCGCGGTCAGTGGTTTCTTGGAGGGCGACTACGTGGTGGGCGTCGTCCGGCGTCCGGACCCGCAGCCGTGCGAGGCGTGTACGGCCGGGCAGTGGGACTTCTGCCTCAACGGCGAGTACACCGAGCGCGGCATCAAGGAACTGGACGGATTCGGTGCTCAGCAATGGACGGTCGAGCCCCAGTTCGCGATCAAGGTCACCCCGGCGCTCGGTGATCTGGGGGTGCTGACCGAGCCTGCATCGGCGGTGGCCAAGGCGTGGGAGCAGGTCGACACGATCGGCAGACGAGCCTACTTCGCTCCCCGCCACGCGCTGGTGACCGGCGCCGGACCGATCGGCCTGCTCGGTGCGCTGCTGGGCGCGCAGCGCGGCCTGGACATGCACGTTCTCGACCACGCTACCGAGGGGCCGAAACCGGATCTGGTGCGCGCGCTGGGCGCCACCTATCACACGTCGCTGGACGATCTGGGCTGCGAACCGGATGTCGTGATCGAGGCGACCGGTTCTGGGAAGGTCGTGTTCGAGGTGCTGCGGCACACCGCGCGCAACTCCATCACGGTGCTGACCGGCAGCACGGGCCACCACCGCACCGTGCCCTTCCCAGCGGCGGCGATCGACGACGAGTTGATGCTGGACAACGACGTCGTTCTGGGCAGCGTGAACGCCAACCTGCGCCACTACAACCAGGCCGTGCAGGCGCTGGCCGGCGCGGACCGGAACTGGCTGGGGGCCCTGATCAGCCGCCGGATCCCGCTGGGCGACTGGGCCCAAGTCTTCGAGACGGGCCCCGAGGAGGTGAAGGCCGTCGTCGACCTCCAGGCCTGAGCTCGATGAGCCGACCCGGGGTGCTGCTCGACGGCAAGCTGTAGTCGTAGTCCGGCTGCGTCGGTGCGAAAATCAGGGTGAGGATCGAACGCATCGGGGCCCGATGGTCGAGGAACGTGATACCGAGTTCGTGACCCGGGGTGGGCACGGCGGGATTGCGCGGCTGCAGTCGAAGGCTGAGGCGCGCCTCGGTCTGCTGGCCGCGGGACTGCAGGAGTACGCGATCTTCGCGCTCGATGCGGCCGGTCGGGTGGATGGCTGGGATGACGGGGCAGAACGCATCATGGGCTATCGCAGCGAGGAGATCATCGGGAAGCACTTCTCGGTGTTCTCCCCGGCGGAACCGGGCGTCGCCGACCACGCGGAATGGCAGCTGGCTCAGGCCGCCGAGCTCGGCAGCCATGTGGACGAAGGCTGGCTCCTGCGCCGGGACGGCAATCCCGGGATGAGTCTGGCGGGAGTCCCGTTTATTGGCCAGGCGGTGTCCGGCACAGACTTCAAGCGCGCCAACGACGCGCTGGGCCACGAGGCCGGCGACGAACTGCTCACGGCGTTGGCGCGGCGTCTCGTGGACGGGCTGCCGCCCGGATGCACGCCGGCCCGGGTCCTCAGCGACCTCGGAGTCGATCTCTACCAAGGCTGGCTGTTCTCCCGCCCGCTCCCGGCCGACCAGCTCCGCGCCTTCCTCGAAAATCCACCCGCTCGGGAACCGGAGTAGGAACGCGCCAGCCCTCCGGGCTGCATGAACGGCGGGCTGGAAGAGGTCGACTGTTTAATCGGGGTCCGTGGTGGGCCCGGAGATCATGCGGGCTTCGTCGCTTCGGGCGACGTTGATGCGGCGGGGTTTGGCCTGCTCGGCTACCGGGATGCGCAGGGTCAGCACCCCGTTGCGGTACTCGGCCTGGACGCGGTCGGCATCCAGCGCGGCGCCGAGTTGGAGTTGCCGGGCGAACGTGCCGGTGGGGCGCTCGGTGACCAGGTAGCTCACGTCCGAACTGCTGGACTCGGTCGCGCTGCGCTGCGCGCGCACGGTCAGCGTGTTGTGCTCAGCGGTGACCTCCAGCGACCCGGGGTCGATGCCAGGCAGGTCGAACTCGACGACGTATTCCTCGCCGCGGCGGTAGGCATCCATCGGCATGGGCTGCGGCGTGCGCGCCGCAGTCAACACCTCGTTGGCCAACCGGCTGATATCGCGGAACGGGTCGAACTGCAGCACCGGCATCGCACACACCTCCTTCCGAAGGCAAAACCTGGTGGGTTTGCCGTTCTCGCCTGCTGATGAGAGGCGTTCTGCCGGGCTTGGGCGCAGACCGGCCAGTGATCATCCGACCTGTCCAACTGGTAGCTACATACAAGTCGGAACTCAACGGGATCTTCGCAATGCTGGACCGGTCGGGCAATTCGTATGTTCAGGTACCCGGATGGTGCCACCGTACGGTGAGCAGATCGCCAGCGGTGGGGTGGATGCCGGAGGGCGCAAGCACCAGGTCTCCCTCGTGCAGCGCGGTCGCCGGCGCGGTGGCGCCTGCGAGACGGTCTTGCACCAGCCTGCGCAGGCGTGCGCCGCACTGGCGGTAGAAGCGCAGCTGGATGCGGCGACCGAACAGCAACCAGCCCAGCCGGGTGATCGGGCCCAGGGCGGGCGAGCGTTGCGAGAAGCCGGTGATCACGAACTCGACCTCGCCGGACGCCAGGTCCTTGACGAGTTCGTAGCTCATCCTGCCGCGCTCGAGGTGGCCTTCGAGCGTCGCGTAAGCCCAGCCCCACACCTGCTGCGAGCCGCCACGCGTCTCGTCGACCACATGGGTCACACGCACGCCCATGTAGAAGCGCAACCCGTGGAAGCGCCCTTCGAGGAGCATGTCCCGCCCCAGCAGCGGGTTGCGGCCGTCGTAGACGGCACGGACGATCTCGGGCACCGAGAACTCGTAGTCCCGGACGAGTTGGCAGGCGATCTCCCAGGCGCCGCCGGGCTCCGGCGGGCCTGGTCGCTCGCGCGCGAGGTACTGGCGGTAGGTGTCGAAGTGCCATTCCGGCGGTTGGACTTGCTCAGCGGTGAAATTCACCTGGCGGTGCCGCAATTTCCCCAGAGCTGAGACGTAGTCAACGCCCCGGAGCAGTGGAGCGCGCATCGCGACTTCGTTCGAATTCGTGCAGTGAAGCACCGATCAACCACAGCGTTGGTGGCCACAAACCGGTGAACAGGGCTCGGCGTTCGGCGTTGCCGCGCTGTTCCTCGTCGACGGTCTTGGCCCTGACCCACAGGCCCAAGCACAGCAGAACCGACCCCAGCGACAGCACCTGCAGATGGGTGCTGCGCAGCCCGACCTGGTGCAGTGCCCGAACGACCACTGGTCCTCCCCGTGTCATCGCTGGCGTTTCGGGGCATGACACGAGCATGCCCGGCCTGGGCGATCCGTGCGAAAGGAGTGCCGTTGTGGCGTCCAAGGTTTCTTTCGTCCGCCGCGCGCTCGCGGGGGCGCGTTTGCTGCTCGGCATGGCTTTGATCTCGTGGCGCTACCTGTGGCAGATCACGCCGCTGCACCGGAGCGAGGAGTGCGGAGATGAGTCGGACCTGCCCCCGGCGGTGCCTGATGACCTCATCGACGAGCCGCCCACGCCGAGGCCAGCGCCGCGCGGGCCCGCCGCACCACCTACGGCCGGAGTCCGCGATGAACAGCCCGGGATCGATCGTGATCAGCTCTCGCGCACCGTGGGCCGACCTGCGGCAGCGCAAGCAGACCGTATACGACTCCATCGACGCCCAGCACCGGCGGATAGGCTCGCTCTGATGGCTCGGTTCAAACGGCTCACCTGGGCCGATCTCGACAATCTCACCCGAGAGGAACTGATCCCCCGGCTGGAGGCCGAACAGGCGTACTGGGCACGTAATTCGCGTGATCACGGGCGCTGATCGCCACGCAGGCGAGGTGCCCAAAAGCAACTGCCAGGTCACCCTGCCGTAGTGGTACAGCGACGTATTCGAGGGAGACGAGTTCTGACGCGGCGCCGTTGGCCGCGCCAGCGTTGCTGAGTGTGCCGCCAGTACACGCCGAGAAAGCAACGGTTAGCTCACACAAGCGGCTCCGTGGGGACCTGACTGGAACAGCAGAAGGCCCCCGGCGCTCGCCGGTGGCCTTCCCTTCCTGTGTCCGCTGGTCAGAGCCCAAAGAAGTGCGCCACGGCCTTCGCCGCGGACGTGATCTTGTCCCAGACCCAAGCCGGCTGCTTCCTTGATCTTGTTCCAGACCCACTCGACCTTCTTGGCCAGCCAATCGGCCGCCTTTTCCACGAAGTTGATGACTGCGGTGACGACGGTGTCGAACCCGTCTGCGATCTTCATCAGGAACGGGCGCTCGTCCGGGTGCTTCAGGCCGCGATCCCTGATCTTCTTGAAGAAAGCATGGTTGGCCGCGAGCAGCTTATCGCCGGTCTCCTTCTCCTTCTCGTTCATCGTCGCGATCCACGCGGCATCGTCCAGGCTCTTTGCATCCTGGAGCTTGGGGATCTCGTGAACCACCTGCGTGTACGTGTCCTGTGGGGTTTCAATACTCTGTCTGTGGGGCTGACCTGCGGTTTCATGCTGCGCGTTCGTATTCGTTGATCAAGCCTCCCAGGACTGATCTGCGTCTGATTCGTTCGTGGTTGAGGTTGGGGATGGGGTGGTCCGCCTGCGGAGGCCGGGGTTGGTGACCTCGGTGCGGTCGCCGACCGTTGTAGTGCTGAACGTAGTGGGCCAGCACGGTTCGCAAGTGTCGTTCACCGAAGATCAGCATGCGATCGGTGAGTTCGGTTCTAGTGGTAAGCACGAACCTCTCGGCGAAGCAGTTCGCTCGGGGCAGCCGGTACGAATCTTCACGACACGGATGCCGGTGTCAGCCAGGACCGTGTCGAACGACGCCGTGAACTGACCGGCCCTATCGCGGATGAGGAAGGTGAACTTGGCGGCCCGGAATCGGCTGCCAGTATGGTCGAGGCCTGGGTGCGCAGAAACTGCCGCCAGGTCGTGTCGGTGTTTCGGCATGGCGTCGGCGGTATCTGCCGTCGCCTGAGGATCCTGCGGATCGTCGAAGCACCAACGCGATGGCCGAGTTTGAGGAGTTCGCCCTGGGTTCGTTGATGTCCCCAGGTCGCGTTCTCCGTGGCCATCCGCTCGATCAGCGCGGCGAGCGTCTCGTTGATGGGTGGACGTCCGGATCGGTGCGGGTAGGTCCACTTTTTGGCGACCAGGCGGCGGTGCCAGCGCATGACTGTGCCTGGCGTGATCAGCCGGTATCCGCGCAGGGGCGCGGCCAGCAGCCGTATGAGCGCGGAAAGGACTGCCCGGTCGGCCCAGTCCGGGCGCGGTTTGGGGGTCGTTCTGCGCAGCACGGTGACCTCGTGGCGTAGGACCAGCAACTCCGCATCCTTGGCTGCCGACGAACGGCCGAGCAATGCCAGCCAGCCCACAGGCCGGATGAAGATCAGGTAGAGCAGGCGCAACGGCACGGCGCACGATCATTCCTGGATCACCGCTGTGTGTCGATCAGTGCAGGTCACGGGCGCGGCCGACTTTTGGAACCCGACAGGTTCGCGCCTGTCACGAGCTCAACATTCCGGTGACGGCGCGCGGCCGGGACGCCGATGGCCGCTGGCGATCGGAAATCATCGCGAGCAACATGCCTGCATCCAAGGCGAGGCGCCAACAGACAGTCTCTTTGTAGGATTGTTGACAATCTGCAATCGCGGCTTCAGTATTGGGGCGCACGGCGCCGGATCGGCCTCCTCGACCGGCCTTCATTCCGGCATGCCGGTGCGTTCTCAGGTGCTGCCCGCACCTCGATTGTGAAAGTGGACGATGACTTCTCTGAGCCCCATCCTCAAGCAGGCGACTCCCGTGGTCGTGGACCATGCCCTTGGCAGCTGGGTCTTCGGCACCGATGGTGAGCAGTACCTCGACTTCACGACGGGCATCGGTGCGACCAGCACCGGTCACTGTCATCCCAAGGTCGTGGAGGCCGCCCGTGAGCAGGTCGGCAAGGTTATCCACGCTCAGTACACGACGGTGATGCACAAGCCGTTGCTCGAACTGACCGAGAAGCTCGGGGAGGTCTTGCCCGAGGGGCTGGACTCGGTCTTCTACGCGAACTCTGGATCGGAGGCGGTTGAGGCGGCGGTCCGTCTCGCCCGCATGGCCACGGGCCGGCCGAATATCGTCGTCTTCCAGGGCGGGTTCCACGGCCGCACTGTCGCGGCGGCCTCGTTGACGACCGCCGGCACGAAGTTCTCGGCGGGCTTCGCCCCGCTCATGGCCGGTGTGCACATGTCCGCGTTCCCATATGCCTACCGCTACGGCATGGACGAGGCGACTGCTGTCGCGTTCGCCTTGAAGGAACTCGATTACCTACTCAAGACGCGAACTGCTCCCGAGGACACAGCAGCGTTCCTCATCGAGCCGGCCTTGGGAGACGGCGGCTATCTCCCGACGCCTCCGGCCTTTATGGACGGTCTCCGTGAGCGCGCGGATCGTCACGGCATCAAGCTCATCTTCGACGAGGTTCAGGCCGGTGTCGGCCGCACCGGCAAGTTCTGGGGCCACCAGCACTCGAAGTCGTCGCCCGACATCATCATCACGGCCAAGGGCATCGCTTCCGGGTTTCCGATCTCTGCCATCGCCTCGTCGACCGAGACGATGGCGAAGGCATGGCCGGGCTCGCAGGGGGGCACCTATGGCGGCAACGCGGTCGCGGCCGCCGCCGGTGTCGCGACACTCGAGGTCATCAAGGAAGAGGGGCTCGTCGACAACGCCCGCGTGCGCGGCAACGAACTGCTCGCCGGTCTCAAGGACATCCAGAGCCGCTTCCCTGCGATCGGCGACGTCCGCGGGATCGGTCTCATGGCGGGCATCGAATTCACTTGCCCGGACGGGACGTCCGATGCGGCCACGGCCGCGGCCGTCCAGCAGGCTGCCATCCCGCAGGGGCTGCTGACTCTCACGTGCGGTCCTGAGGGCAATGTCGTCCGCCTCATCCCCGCTCTGGTCGTCACTGAGGCTGAGATAGCCACGGGGCTGGAGCGGTTCGAGGCCGCCGTGGGTGCTGTGGTCAGTGCCCCCGCCGCGGTCGGAGCCTGACCGGATGACCGAAGACATCCTCGCCGTCGCGGACGTCGCAGCCGCACTGTCCAGGATCGAGTCCGCTGGCGTGCCGGTGGAGACGACGGGCCATCGGCTTGCCGCGTACTCGTTCGACGCCTCCAACTACAGGGTTCCTCCGGTGGCTGTCGTCTTCCCGCGGGGCGTCGACGATGTGGTCGCTGTCGTGGATATCTGCCGCGCCACGGGCACGCCTGTGGTCAGCCGCGGCGGAGGGACGTCGATGGCCGGGAACGCGATCGGCCCCGGCATTGTTCTGGACTTTTCCCGGCACATGGACCGCATACACTCGATCGATCACGTTGCGGGTGTCGCGGATGTCGATCCGGGCGTCGTGCTCTCCGTGCTCTCCCGTGCGGCCGAGCGTGTCACGGGAGGTTCGCTGACGTTCGCCCCGGACCCGTCCTCGAAGACCCGGGCGACGGTCGGTGGTGCTGTCGGGAACGACGCCTGCGGCAATCACTCCGTGCGGTTCGGTCGAACCTCGGACCATGTAGTCGAGCTCGACGTCGTCACCTCCGACGGGGCACGCCTCACCGCATTCGACGGCGGGTTGCGTGCCACCGACCCGGCCGATGCTTTTTCCGTTTCGCGGGCCTTCGAGCTCGACGAAGAGCTTAAGGAGCTCACGCGAGCGAATCTTGCGCCGTTGCGCACCGAGCTCGGGCGGATCCATCGGCAGGTCTCCGGGTACCACCTCTCGCATCTACTGCCCGAGAAGGGCTTCAACGTCGCCCGGGCCCTCGCCGGATCCGAAGGGACCTGTGCCGTCGTCGTGCGGGCGCGGATGGGGCTGGTGCCCAAGAGCCCGAGTGCCCTTCTGGTGTGCCTGGGCTACGAGGACGTGGTCGATGCCGCACGAGACATCGGGACGATCCTCGAGTTCTCACCCGCAGCGGTGGAAGGCATCGACGAGGCGATCGTCGACACGATGCGGCTGCGTCGCGGCGCCGACTCGATCACCGGGCTTCCAGCGGGAAAAGCCTTCCTGTACGTCGACCTCGACGGCGAGGGGCCGGAACAGGTAGCCGAGGACGCTGAGCGACTGGTCGAACGGCTCAGGGCCAACGGGCGCATCTTAGACGGCCGTGCCGTCCCTGATCCTTCCGAGCGGGCTGCGCTGTGGCGGGTACGGGAGGACGGTGCCGGGCTGTCTTCCCGGCCTGCAAGTGGAGGTGAGTCCTGGCCGGGGTGGGAGGACTCTGCCGTCGCGCCCGAGAACCTCGCCGACTATCTTGCCGATTTCCGGGAATTGCTTGCTGAGCACGGACTGACCGGCATCATGTACGGGCATTTTGGGGCAGGGTGCATGCACATCCGGATCACCTACGACCTGCGCACCGACAAGGGCCGGAAGGTTTTTCGGGAGTTTACTCGGGAAGCCGCCGAACTCGTGGTCCGCCACGGAGGCTCGCTCTCGGGCGAGCACGGTGACGGGCGCGCAAGAAGCGAGTTCCTCCCGGTCATGTACACCCCGGCCGTGCTCACGGCGTTCGCTGCGTACCGACGGGCGTGGGACCGCTACGGGCTCCTCAACCCGGGCTCGATCACCGACCCGGACCCGATCGACGCTCATCTGGCGCTCGCGGGGATCCCCGACCGCGAATGGCGGACCCATTTCGAGCTGAGGCCCCTCGACGCCCAAGAGGCAGGGACGGATCCTTGGGTCCACGCGGTGCAGGCCTGCATCGGCGTGGGGCGGTGTCGTTCGGAAGCTGGCGGCGTGATGTGCCCCAGCTTCCGGGCTACTGGTGACGAGAAGGACTCCACCCGAGGCCGCTCCCGCGTTTTGCAGGATATGGTCCGTCGGGCCCGCAGCATTGACGAGGGCTGGCGTTCCGAGGACGTGCGCGCGGCGCTCGACCTGTGCCTGGCCTGCAAGGCGTGCTCGCACGACTGCCCCGCAGGGGTGGACATGGCGACATACAAGTCCGAGTTCTTCTCGCATTACTACGCGGGGCGATTGCGGCCGATGTCGCACTTCTCCCTTGGATGGCTGCCGTTCTGGCTCAAACTCACCGCGCATGCCAGCCCGTTCGTCAACGCCGTCCTGGCCACACCGCTGCGCAAGGTCATCGCCAAGATTGGGGGGCTGGCCACCGAGCGTGCTCTCCCGCGGTTCGCCTCACGAGCCATGCTCCGCAAAGAGCTGGAAGGGTTCGACAGCGCGGTCAGTCCGGCCGACGTCGTCCTGTTCGTCGACTCCTTCACCAAGGGCTTCCGACCGGAGGTAGCCGGTGCCGCCGCCCGGGTCGTGGCCGACACCGGCCGCACCGTCTCCTGCGAGACCGATGCGTGCTGCGGCCTCACCTGGATCTCCACCGGCCAGCTCGACACCGCCAAGAAGGCCCTGACGAAGGCCGTGGAGAAGCTCGACGACGGCACCGACGCTCCAATCGTGGTCATCGAGCCCAGCTGTGCCGCAGCCATGAAGAAGGAAGCACCCGAGCTCCTCGGTACCGAGAAGGCACAAAGAGTGGCCTCGAGGATCCGCAGTTTCGCCGAAGCCGTCACCGACTGGGTGGAGGCCGGGTGGAGGCCGGCGTCGGTGCCCTCCGCGGCCACCGTCCAGACGCACTGCCACGAGTACTCGACCTTCGGCGCCGCCATCCAGCGCAAGGCCCTCGCGGCCCTCGGCATCGCCGATGTCACGGAGGCGACCGGATGCTGCGGCGTAGCCGGGAACTTCGGGTTCGAAGCCCAGCACTACGACATCTCCATGAAGGTCGCACAGCAGGCACTCGCTCCAGCCCTCGCGACGACCCGCCCGGACACCCCGGTCCTGGCCGACGGATTCAGCTGCTCCATGCAGGTCAGGCAGCTCGACCCGAGCCGCAAGAGCCTGCACCTCGCCGAACTCGTCGACCCACGCAACACCCCCACGAACTGAAGGACATCCCCATGAGCATCGCCACCCCAGTCCTCCCAGAACTCCAGACTGACCTGTTCATAGACGGAAAGTGGACCCTGGCGTCCTCGGAGAAGCAGTTCGGCGTTGAGAACCCCGCAACTCTCGAGACCATCGCCTACGTCGCCGACGGGACTCCGGAAGATGCCCAGCGGGCCATCGAGGCCGCCGGTGCGGCGCAGGAATCATGGGGTCGGACTTCGCCGCGCTTCCGCGCCGACATCCTGCGGAAGGCCTACGAGATCATCCTCAGCCGCACCGATGATCTCGCCGCCATCATGACAGCTGAGATGGGCAAGCCCCTCGCGGAGGCCAAGGGCGAAGTCGCCTACGGCGCCGAGTTCTTCCGCTGGTTCTCCGAAGAGGCCGCGCGTATCGACGGCGACTCCACCACCACCGTCGACGGCAACAACCGCATCCTCGTGACCAAGGAGCCGGTCGGCCCGTGCGTCCTCGTCACTCCCTGGAATTTCCCCCTTGCCATGGGTACGCGCAAGATCGGCACCGCGATCGCCGCCGGGTGCACAATGGTCTTCAAGCCTGCCGAGCTCGCCCCTCTTACGTCCCTGGCCCTCGCCGCGATCCTCCACGAGGCAGGCTTGCCCGCCGGCGTCCTCAACGTGGTCACGACCTCCAACCCCTCCTCGGTGGTCAGTGTCTGGATGTCCAGTGGCATCGCCCGGAAAGTCAGCTTCACCGGGTCCACGGAGGTCGGGAAGATCCTCCTTCGGCAGGCAGCGGAGAACGTCATGCGCTCCTCCATGGAGCTCGGCGGCAACGCCCCCTTCATCGTGTTGAAGGACGCCGATCTCGATCGGGCGGTCGACGGCGCTATCGCTGCGAAGATGCGCAACATGGGCGAGGCCTGCACGGCCGCCAACCGGCTCTACGTCCAGCGCGGCGTCGCCGAGGAGTTCAGCCGCCGCTTGGCTGAACGCATGGACGCCCTCCGCGTCGGAGACGGCGCGGTTCCGGGCACCGAGGTCGGCCCATTGATCGACCAGGACGGGCTCGACAAGGTCCAGCAGCTCGTTGACGACGCCGTCACTCGTGGCGCGAAAGTCCTCACCGGGGGGTTCCGGCCGCAGGAGCCTGGGTACTTCTACAAGCCCACGGTGCTCGTCGACGTGCCCGCGGACGCCGAAATGAGCCGCACGGAGATCTTCGGCCCCGTCGCACCGATCACCGTCTTCGACGCCGAGGACGAGGTCATCCGGATGGCCAACGACACCGCGTGGGGTCTCGTGGGCTACGTCTTCACCCAGGACCTCGATGTGGCTGCCCGGTTCTCCGCGGAGCTCGAGGTCGGCATGGTCGGGGTGAACACCGGGGTGGTCTCCAACCCGGCTGCGCCATTCGGCGGCATCAAGCAGTCCGGAATCGGTCGCGAGGGCGGTCGAGTCGGCATCGAGGAATTCCTCGAGTACAAGTACACGGCCATCCCCACCACCGCGCCGAAGCACTAGAACTAGACGCAATTGGGGCTCTGCGGCTGCGGAGTGTTCCGCAAACCTGCACTTCGGGGGCCGCGGGTTGGGCGGAGCACTGTGCTCAAGTCCGGGTGCCCGAACCTGGGCCGCCTCGGAGGACTTCGGCCACGGCACTGTGGCCTGTCCTCCGCGGCGGCTTTCCCTCCTGCCCGAGAATCTTGAACGAGGAGCGCCGCGACCGGTCACGCCACAATCTCTGTGGAGCCGGGATTACCCGGCCGCAGTGGATGAATCTCGCCGTGGTGCCCCTGTCCGCAGCAACTTGGTTTCCACCGGGGAACAGACCCCTGCCCTGCGAGCTTCCGGAGCTGCGCCGCGATCAGCGACGGGGTGGATTCCAGTGTGATGGCCGCAGTCCGTCCTGGAATGGCACTAAAACTCCTTCCGAAGACGACAGAGTCCTTTGTTGGCAACACTTCAGCGAGCTGCGGCCACGGAACATCAATCTGATTGTTGACAATCGGATGACGCAGGCCACACTATTAGCCCCCGAAGCGCACGGCCCGGGTCCCGACAGGCGGCAGCCGCCGTCGGTCCGTGCAGGGGGTCAGGGGCTAATCCACACACCGCCCGCGAAGGACGGTCTTACACGTCGCCATCGCGTCCACTAGGGACACCACAAGCAGAAATCGAGAGGAAGATCCATCAATGAATGAGCGCATTCCGGACGGCGGCCATAGGCCGGTGTCTCCCGATACCTCTGCGGAGATCCCGAAGATGGCCCGCCTTGAGTACAAGAAGCTCCGGTCGCGCCATATCACGATGATCACCCTGGGCGGCATCATCGGCGCGAGCCTTTTCGTCGGCTCGGGCAACGTCGTCCGTTCCGTCGGCCCGGCCGCGGTGGTGTCCTACCTGATCGGCGGCCTGCTCGTCTTCCTCGCCATGAGGATGCTCGGCGAGATGGCAGCTGCACGGCCCGCCATCGGTTCGTTCATGGAGTACGCCCGTGTCGGCCTAGGGGAGTGGGCTGGCTACTTCGTCGGCTGGCTCTACTGGTACTTCTGGATCGGCGTCATCGCGTTCGAGGCGGTCGTCGGCGGGTCCATCCTCGCCGGTTGGTTCCCTGCCGTTCCGCAGTGGCTCTTCTCTGTGGTGCTGCTGCTCTTCTTCACGGCCTCGAACCTCGTGTCGGCCCGGTCCTTCGGCGAGGTCGAGTATTGGCTCGCGAGCGTGAAGGTCTGCGCGATCCTCGTGTTCCTCGCGGTCGGCACTCTGTTCGCTCTCGGGCTCTGGCCAAATTCTGCCTTCTCGATCCCGAACATCTGGACGCACGGCGGTTTCGCCCCCAATGGCTGGTGGCCCGTGATCAGCGGCGTCGCGATCGTGATCTTCTCGTACTTCGGCACCGAGATCGCCGTGATGGCGGCGGCAGAGTCCGAAAACCAGGCCAAGGGCATCCGGCAAGCGGTGAGCACGGTCATCTGGCGCATCCTGCTCTTCTTCGTCGGTGGCGTGCTGCTTATCGTGACGATCGTCCCGTGGAGCGAGCTTCCGAATCCCAAGAAAGAGGCGCCGTTTGCCCACATCTTCGGTCTCTTCGGTCTCCCCGGCGCCAGCCTGGTGATGAGCGCGGTCATTCTCACCGCGGCCTGTTCCGTCCTCAACTCCGGGCTGTATTCGGCCGCCCGCATGTTCTCGGCGCTCGCCACACGGGGCCTTGCCCCGCGCATCGTGGCCAAGCAGTCGAGGTCGGGCGTCCCGACCTTTGCGGTGCTGACGTCGACCCTCGGCGGCTACGCGGCAGTCGTCGTCAACTTCGTCGCCCCGGATTCGGGCATCTTCGACTTCATCATGAACTCTGCGGGGCTGGTGGCGCTGTTCGTGTACGCATTCATCGCGGTCACCCAGATGCGGATGCGGCAGAAGATGACACCCGAGGAGCGCGCTGCCCTGAAGCTCAAGATGTGGCTGCACCCGTGGCTGGGCATCCTCACAGTTGGTGGTGTGGTGGGCATCGTCTTGGTAATGCTGCTCACCGACGGTGACGGGCGCACCCAGGTCTGGACGAGCCTCATTTCGGTGGCTGTGCTCGCCGTCTTCTGGCCGCTCGTGCGCCGCAGCCTGCAACGCCGCGATGCCCAGGTGCTGCCGGACAGTGCTGACCACTCCCTCTCCGCTGTTCACACCCAGGACAAGCGGAAGCATGGCATCCAGCAGTGATTGCCAAACCGTCGTCGGCACACATCGTGCCGGATCGCCCAGTGGCTTTCCGAATCCAGGAGTTCGTACTGCACCAACAGAACCGCAGGCCGAAAGCGGTCAGCAGACTGCTATTCGCTCGGTCCACATTGGTCGCATTTTTTGATGAACCAAGAGTTGACCTGTGGTGAGGAGACCAGCGCCGCGCACGGTCATGGCGATTGCTTCACGGGATCGCGCAGCCCGTGCGATCAAATACCAGTCATCATAGGGGCAAGGTGGAGATTTGGCGATGTGTCCATTGAGGATGTTGGGCGGCTCGACGTCTTCGTTTGTTCATGGTACGCATCACTCTAAGGTCCGTCGGCGACGCGAATCCACATGGCAGCGTTGAGGAATCTGGTCAGTTCGATTGTCGATTCCGTCGCGTCGCAGCTTGCCTCGCACGAGCACGACATCGGCCCCGCGCCTGGAAGCACGCTTGGACTCTCTGGGCGCGCGCCCCGCGATTCCACACCTGGCGACTGCTCTGCAGAAAGGCCCCGCAAGACCTCGTCTCCGACCTTGAGTCCCTAGCCCGCGAACTCGCCCAGGCCGACATCGTCATCGGCGCCGTCCTAGTGCCCGGCGGGGTCGCGCCCAATGTACTGCGGCGAGCGGACCTTGGTCCGCTCAAGCTCTCTGCTCTGTCATCGACGTCGCCATCGATCAGGGTGGCGCTTTCGAGTCGTCCCGGCCCACCACCTACGCGAACCACATCTACGTCGAGGAGGGTGTCGGCACTACTGCGTCGCCAACATGCCGGTGGTGGCCCGCAGACCAGTGGCGACCCGGCCAGGATATTCGTGCACGGGTTGGCGGCGCGCCGTAGGATCGCGCCGTGTTCGGACTCGATCGGCTGCGAGCGATTCATGCTGTGGCTCTCCATGGGTCCATCGCTGCAGCAGCGGCTGCTCTGCATGTGACACCGAGCGGATTGTCCCAGCAGCTCGCGAAGCTCGAACGCGAAGCGGGTCAACCCTTGCTCGTCAGGGACGGTCGGGGGGTCCGACTCACTCCGGCTGGCCGATTACTCGTGGCGCACGCGGCCGAGATTCTCGACCGGCTGACCCTGGCTCGTAGCGAGCTGGACAGGCTGCATGACGAGGTCACCGGAACAGTGCGTGTCGGCGCCCTCCCGACTGTCGTCGACGGGTTGTTCCCGCGGCTGGTGCAACTGCTCGTCGAGCGTCATCCCCGACTCCGGATAACTCTGCTGGCCGGGGAGTCCGAGGACACGATCCCCCGCGTCGTGCACGGGGACATCGACATCGCAGTGTTCGACAGCTGGGACCAACTACCCACCAGACTCCCCTCGTCAATCACGAACCGGACGCTCTTCGAGGACGTGGCCGATCTCGCCCTCCCGGCAGGCCATCGCCTGGCACACAGGTCGTCGATCGAGCTGAGTGAGCTCAACGATGTGGAATGGGTGACCTGGGTAGAGGGCTCAACCTGTGCCGAGTGGATGGTCCAGACCCTGCGGTTGAGCGGCCTGGACCCGACGGTTCGTGCTGCGGTCAGCAGCTTCGCCACCCAGATGTCGCTCGTATCCCTGGGAATTGGGGCGGCCCTGGTTCCTCGCCTGGGCCGGTCCGGCGTGCCGGCCGGAGTCGTCCTGATTCCGGTACGCCCCGCGCTCAAGCGCACCATCTCCGCTTTGTGGCGACCCCCAGCTGACCGAGCCAGTGTTCACGCCGTCATCGACGCCTTGGACACTGTCGGTGCAGGAGCTGCCGCCGAGCTCGAGCGCAGCTGACTACCCCAGGCTCGGTACTACGAAGTCGTGTCCACGGCGCGACGCTGGGTCCACTCCGCCACGCGGAAGTTTCTCTACCGTTTCCGCGCCAGAAAACTTCGCTTTTTGTATGTGTCCGCGTGTGTGATTGTCGTTACTGCCCCAACAGTGGCCCGTAAGGAGCTCACATGGAACTCGACACATCGGACGTTATCGTCGTCGGCGGCGGGATCATCGGCTCCTGCATCGCCTACTACCTCGCCCGCGAGGGACGTGACGTCGTCGTGCTGGACCCCGCTCCGGGGGAGGGGGCCTCGTACGGCAACGCGGGGATGTTGTGCCCGAGCTACAGCCTGCCGATGGCGAACCCGGACAGCCTCCTGGCCGGGCTGAGCATTCTCACCGGGCGCGGCCCCGTCACGTTCCGCCGCCCGGTCCCTGCGCGGACTCTGCTGTGGATGGCCCGCTTCGCGTTGGCCTGCCGGCCCGGCCGGGCGTGGCGCGAAGCAGCTTCGCTGCATGACCTGACGACGCGCAGCGTCGAGCTGTACGACGAGATGATCGCAGACGGGCTGGACCTGGAGCTGCGGCCGCACGGCTGGACCTACGTCTTCCACAACGAGGGCGAGTACCACGCCCACATTCGGTTCGCCGAGCGCCTGGTGGACGCCGGCGTGCGGCACGAGCTGCTCGACCGCGATGCGCTCGCCGCGCGCGAGCCGAACGTCGCCCGCGACGTCGCCGGCGCGGTCGTCTACCCCGACGACCGCAACATGGACCCCGGCCGCACCACCCGGGTCGTCGCCGAGGCCGCCGAGAAGTACGGTGCACGCTTCGTTAAGGAACGCCTGGTCGGCGCCGAGCGGCACGGCGGCCGGATCACGAAGGTCTGGAGCGACCACCGTGAGCTGCGGGCCGGTGCTTTCGTCCTCGCCACCGGCGCCGCCAGCCACTCCGTGGGCCGGTGTTTCGGCGTGTCCCTGCCGGTCGAGGCCGGGCACGGGTTGAGCCTGACTCTTTCGGCTCCGAACCAGCAGCTCCTGACCGGCGCGCTGATGGCCGGTGACGCGCACGTCGTGATCTCGCCCGGCGCGAACTACGTGCGGATCACCAGCGGCATGGAGTTCGGCGCGCACGGCGCGCCCGGCCCGCTGCCCGCTGCGATCTCCCGGATGCGTCACCTTGCCGAGGTCACCGTGCCCGGGCTGCGCGACCTGCCCCGCGACGGCGAGTCCTGGCGCGGCGCGCGCCCGATGACTCCCACGGGTGTGCCGATCGTGCGCCCGGTCGCCGAGAACCTTATCGCCGCGGTCGGCCACAACACCCAGGGCATGACGCTGGGTCCGATCGCGGGTCGCACCGTTGCCGAGCAGGTCGACAGCGTGCTCGGCCCCCGCCGTACCAACCCCATCACCTACTGAGGAGAACGGCCGTGTCCACCGTCCACGCCTTTACCCCCGACGGCGAGCCAGCCCCTCTCGCCCCGTACAACACCGTCTGCACCTACGGCGACCTCGTCTTCCTCGGCGGTCACCTGCCCCTGGGGCCGGACGGCGAACTGCTTAGCCACCTTTCACCCGGCGAGCAGACCACCAACACGATGGAGCACCTGCGGGTCAGTCTGGAATCCGCCAACTCGGACTTCGACCACCTGCTGAAGGTGACGATCTATGCGACGTCCCTGGACGACTTCGCCGAGATCAACAAAGCCTACGCGGAGTTCTTTACCGGCCACCTCCCCGCCCGGGCCACGATCCAGGCCGGCCGGCTAATCGGCGGCGTGGCGCTCGAGATCGAGGCCGTCGCCGCTCGTCGTACCGACTGACTGACCCGGTCTCGTGGTCGCGGTCGGCGACCACGAGTCGCGCTCATATCCCCTCAGGGAAGGAACGCCGTCATGAGGAGGACCGCCAGCAGCAACGTCGCTGCCGGCCCGTCTACTGAGGAGCCCGCATCGGTTCCCAGACTGTTGATTGGCTGTGGTATCGGACCGACGCTGGAACTCTACGATGTGACGATCTTCGGCTTGGCCAGTGCTCTGGTGTTCAACCAGCTGTTCTTCCCAGCTAACTCGCCCGCGACGGGTACCCTGCTGTCTTTCATGACCTTCGGCGTCGGCTTCCTGATGCGCCCGATCGGCGGCATGCTGGCCGGGCACTTTGGAGACCGGTACGGGCGCAAGCTCGTCCTGATCTGGACGCTGTACCTGATGGGCGGGGCGACCGTGCTCATTGGCCTGCTCCCCGGTCATGCCGTCCTCGGACTCGCCGCTCCGGTACTTCTCGTCGTGCTGAGGCTGCTGCAGGGTGTCGCGCAGGGCGCCGAGACGGGATCCGCCGCGCTCATGCTGATGGAACACGCCCCGCCCAAACGCAGCGGGCTCTATACCTCGGTGCTGGGGATGAGCTCTCCGCTCGGGGCGCTCATCGCCACCCTGGTCTGGACGGTGGCGCAGACGAGCACCGGCGACGCCCTCCTCGAGTGGGGCTGGCGAATCCCGTTCCTGCTGAGCGCGATCGTGGTCGCCGTCGGAGCCTACGCCCGGTTCCGGCTAGCGGAGTCGCCCGAGTTCCAGAAGGTCAGGAAGAACGACGACATCGCCGACTACCCGCTGGCCCGCTCGTTGCGGATCGACCTGCCGCGGGTTCTCTGCGTGGTCGGGGTCAACGCCGGTTTCATCGGGTCGTACTACCTGGTCATCACCTGGATGCCGGGCTACCTGCGGAACGGGCTCGACACCTCGGCCGGTGTCGTGTCACTCGGCCTCCTCGCGGCGAACATCGCCATGGTCGCCACCGTGGTGCTCTCCGCGTGGCTCTCCGACCACCTCGGGCGCCGACCGATCATCGCCGCGGGTGCGGTCGCGATGGCCGCGCTGATCGTCCCAGTGTTCTCGCTGCTGCAGGGCAGCGCGGTCGCGGTGGTCTCGGGCATGACGATTGCCGGGCTGGCGCTCGGCGTGATGCTCGGTCCGCTGATCGTGTTCTTCGCCGAGCAATTCGCCACCGGTCACCGGCTCAGCGGATTCTCCCTCGGCTACCAGATCGGCGCGGCGGTCGGCGGTGGAGTCGCCCCCTCGGTGGCCGCGGCGCTGTTCGCCGCGACCAGCGGGACCGCGGCGGTTGCAGTCTTCGTGATCGTCAGCTCCCTGGTCACGCTCTTCTGCCTGGCTCCGCTGCGCCGGACCGCCGAGAGCACGAGCCCCGAAACGATCACCCCACAGCTCCAGGCCTGATCCGCCCCGAAACCACTGCGGGAGGAGAAACGATGTCATCGCAGGCAACGAACGAGATCGAACGACTGGTCGCCGACAGCGTCGTGGTGGACGCGACGGCGCCGCTGCTGGCGCAGGACCCGAACCGCTGGCGGCACTACAAGGACGGCGGCATCGACGTCGCTCTGGCCACGATCACCAGCGGGGACGACGTCGGCGACACCGTCGAGAAGATTTCCGGCTGGTACGCGCTCGGGGAACGGCAGGCCGATTCGATCCTCGTTACGTCGTCGGTGGCCGGGATCGAGCAGGCAAAGGCGGAGGGCCGCATCGCGATCGTGCCGCACTTCCAGAACGCCGCGCCGTTGCGCCGCGACCCGTGGATGGTCGAGGTTTACCGGCGGCTCGGTGTGCGGGTCATCCAGCTGACCTACAACTTCCGCAACAACCTCGGTGATGGATGCATGGAGCCGGAGAACGCTGGGCTCTCGCGCTTCGGCCGTGACGCGGTCCGCAAAATGAACTCGGAACGCGTCCTGGTCGACCTATCCCACACCGGGGTGCGCACCACGCTGGACGCGATGGAGGTCTCCGAGCGACCGGACGTGTTCACCCACGCCAACGCCCGCGGCGTGGTCGACCACTGCCGGAACCTCACCGACGACCAGATCCGGATGGTCGGGCAGAAGGGCGGTGTCATCGGCCTGTGCGCGTTCTGCGCGTTCGTCAGTGCCGACGGGAAGAAGCCGACCATCGATGACCTGATCGACCACCTGGACTACTTCGTGCAGTTGATCGGGATCGACCACGTCGGTCTGGGCATCGACTACTTCGACGACAGCGGCTGGCAGACCAATGTCGATCTCGGCGTCTGGGACCCGGAGGAGTACCCGCGACCGCCGTGGCCGTGGGCGCTGGACGGCACCAACTCCGTGGAGTTCGCCCAGCGGGTCGCGGAGCGCGGCTACGGGAACGACGACATCCGCAAGATCCTCGGCGGCAATTTCCTGCGCGTCTTCCGGGAGGTGTGGGGCGGATGAGTCGCACGGGAAACCGCTCCGTCGCCATTGTCACCGGCGCAACCTCCGGCATCGGGCACGAGATCGCCATGCGGCTGTGCCAGGCCGGGCACCAGATCGTTGCGACGGGACGCTCGGTCGACCGCGGCGAGCGGCTGGAGGAAATCCTGGACGGAAACGGGGTGTTCGTTGAGGCGGACCTGGCCGTCCCGGGCGCGGCGACCGACGTCGTCACGAAGGCGTGTGAGATCTACGATCAGGTCGACGTCGTGGTCAACAACGCCGCGCTGGACCACACCGGTACGTTGACCGAGACCCCGGCGGCCGAGATCCGGGACACCTTCGACGTCAACACCTTCGCCGCGATCGAACTGTTACAGGCCGGCGCGCGCCATGGGCGCCTCCAGCCGCGGCGGCGCGATCATCAACATCACATCGAAACTGGCACTGATCGGCGTGCCGACGATGGGGATATACAGCGCATCCAAAGGTGCGATGGAAGCGCTCACCAGGGCGGCGGCGGTCGAACTCGCGCCGCAGGCGATCCGGGTCAACTCCGTCGCCCCAGGGATGACGAGAACCCCGCTATACGAGGCGTGGCTCGCCAGCCTGCCCGATCCGGCGTCGGCGGAAGACAACGTCATCGCGGACGTCCCGCTGGGCCGTCTGGCCACGCCCACCGATGTGGCTTCTGTGGTGTCGTTCCTGGCATCACCCGAAGCTTCGTACCTCACCGGCATCACGGTTCCTGTGGATGGCGGTTACCTGGCCCAGTAAGGGCTGAAACCGGTGCTCTGCGTGCGTGTGATCGGCAACCGGCAGCGGGCGAGCCAGACGGGTCAATGCCCCGGCAGTGCAGACGTGGGAGCGGTCGTGCATTGGCACCCGAATCCGAGTGCCCCACCTACCCGGGAACCACACGGGCTGGGGTAGGAGGGCAAGCCACCCTAGGTGGCTGGTGTTTTTCGGGAAGTGCCCGGCAGGTGCCTCGAACTTCGAGGCTCAGGGTGGACTGGATTCGATCGGCGACCGTCGTTCGGGCCGTCTACGGCGATCTCAGCCCTGCATGATTTGTTCGGATCGGTCTTTCGATGAAAATGAGGCCGTCCGACACCAGCCACCTAGAAGACCTCTCATCTACGGGGAGCTGTAAATGTTTGAGTCAACGGAATCGCTGGCCAATGTCGGCGTGGACAACTCCGCGTCGGCGCCCGCACCGCTGGATTCCGAGAAAGCGCCGCTGCGGACGCTCGCTGCGGGCATGATCGGGAACTTCGTCGAATGGTACGACTTTGGGGTCTACGGATTTCTCGCCCTGCCGCTCGCCCACAACTTCTTCCCGGGTGACGGGGCGGGGCCGTTGCTCGCCACATTCGCCGTGTTCGGGGTGGCTTTCTTCTTCCGCCCCCTGGGTGGTCTGATCCTCGGACCGCTGGGTGACCGCATAGGCAGGCGAACGACCCTGGCGTGGGTGGTCCTTACCATCTCGGCCGCAACGATGATCCTCGGGCTGCTGCCGACCTATCACCAGGTCGGTTGGCTGGCCCCGATCCTGCTCGTACTGCTCCGGTGCGCACAAGGCTTCGCCGCCGGCGGTGAGTACGGAGGCGCCACCAGCTTCATCTTCGAGTTCTCCCCGAGGCGCAGGCGCGGCTACTACGGAGGGCTACTCGGACTCAGTACCTACCTGGCCTTCTTCGTGGGAACTGTGATCGCGTTCGGTCTCAGTGCGGCCATCGGCGGCGACGCGATGAACGACTGGGGCTGGCGGATCCCATTCCTGCTCGCCGCTCCGATCGGCCTCATCGGACTCTACCTTCGCCTGCGAGTCGCCGATACACCCGATTTCGCACGAGCCAAAAACGACGAGTCCCTGGAGTCGTCGCCGCTGCGCACTACCCTGCGAACCCACGGCAAGCGCATTCTCCTGCTTTTCGGCTTCCTGACCTCGAACGCCGTAGGGCCCTACCTCCTGATCACCTACCTTCCGGCGTACCTGCGGACGACGGTCGGCATCGTGAACGAAGGCGGCCTCCTCCTGGCGCAGGCGAGCGCGCTCCTTCTCGCCTGCATACTCATGCCGCTGTTCGGTCGGCTGTCGGACGCGGTCGGACGACGTCCGATCATGCTGACGTCGACAGTCCTCTACGCCACGACGTCCATCCCGGCGTTCCTGCTCTTCGAGACACGCAACATCGCCGGTGTCGCCCTCGGGCTAGCGCTGATCGCCGTCGGCCAGGCCGCGAGTGTCGCGATCACTGCCGTAGTGATCGCGGAGATGTTCCCGACCACGGTCAGGTACAGCGCCGCTTCCGTGTCCTACAACCTGGCTTACCTGGTCTTCGGCGGCACGGCGCCGCTGGTGGCCACATGGCTCGTGGCCAGCAGCGGATGGTCCATCGCGCCTGCGGCGTACATGACATGTATTGCGGTCGCAGCCTCGATCTTCGTTCTGACGCTTCCCGAGACCGCTCCGCGACGTGCCGACAGCGGCTTGGCCTGAACGATGACCCCGCCTTGACCGACGTCCCATCTGGTTATCCAGGTTCTGGATAGAGGTCTTCGGGTCGTTTCGAGAAACATCATGTGTGGTGATCGTACGAATGTGAGGAGGAAGTTGTGCGGTATTCCTGGGACAACGTTGTGAATTCTTCGGCCTCGTCATGCGCCCCATATCCCGGCGGAGCTTCCGGCCATGCATTCGCCACGTGAGTTCGGCTATCGCGTCAGGCTCGCCGGAGACTTGATGAATTCTTTGCTTGAACAGCGCCGCTGGGCGCCATAACGGGTGATCTGTAGTGCTATATGTCATATGCACAATTTTGGAGGCGCTGGAGGCAGGAATCGCCACTGTCTATCAGGATTTGGCGGTGGTGCCCTTGATGCCGGTGTGGCGGAACTTCTTTCTCGGCTCCGAGATACGAAAGCGCTTCGGCCCGGTGTCCCGTCTCGACTCCGAATTGATGCGCAGGATCACCAAGCAAGAGCTGCTTGCGATGGGCATCGACCTCCGCGACGTAGAACAGCCGATCGGTACTCTTTCTGGAGGAGAGCGGCAGTGCGTGGCGATCGCCCGCGCGATGTACTTCGGCGCTCGGGTGCTTATCCTTGACGAGCCCACTGCCGCGCTGGGCGTCAAGCAGGCCGGCGTGGTACTGCGCTACGTTGCTCAGGCACGGGAAAAGGGTTTGGGAGTCATTTTCATCTCCCACAACCCGCACCATGCCTACCTTATCGGGGACCGGTTCTTGATCCTCAAGCGGGGGCGCCCCGTGGGCTTTTGGTCGAAGAAAGAGATCACCCAGGAAGAACTGACGAACCTGATGGCGGGTGGTTTGTTGCCCGGCATTCAAAATGAACATGGCGGCGGCGCTGTAGATGAGCACGAACAGGGCACCGTTCGTGCTCACGGTGACGCCGTCATGCTCATCCTGTCGGACCTCGCCCTCCGTGCCGGTGACCAACTGCGGACACACTGATGCCACGACATGTCCGTGTTGATCATGGTGGAGAAAGCAGGCGGCCAGCGGTGAAAACCCCGATCAGCGTCCACGCCTGGACAGGTCGGGCGAAACGGCGCCGCCAGGCCAGCACGGCCGCAGCCAACGCGCACAGCGCGTCGCCCAACGCCGTGGCCTGCACCGTGAGGTCCACCAGCAGGTCCTGGTCCAGCTCGAACGTCCGCTGCACACCTTGACGCCGCAGCCACTCCACCTGATCGCCCCGGACGCCGCGCAGCCAGTGCCGCACGGTGGAGACCGGGCGGCCCAGCTCACGCGCGATCGAGCGGTAACCCTGCCCACGCGCCTTCGCGACCAGCGCCGCGCCGATGACCTCGGCCGCGTCCGCCCGCCGGGGCAGGCACCAGGCCGGCATGAGCACCTGGGTGGCCCGGCAACCCGAACAGCGTGCCCGGCGCGGTCGCACCAGGCGGTGCGAACCGTCGAGCTGCCGGATCTGTCGGGCCGACGCGGAGGACCACGGTCGTAGCACCGCCGAGCAGTGTGGACAGCGCAGCGCACCGGCGTGCAGGTCGACCTCGGCCTGCTCGACGTCCAGCACGATGATCACGGCGGCGGGCTCCTCGCACAGTGGTCCAGCATGCCTATCACGCTTGTGGCGGTCCAGGGGCCAGTTCGCGTTGCTGATCGTGGTCCTGGATCGTCCACAGTCGACGGACGGCCGGGCGATGTGCTGCCGTCACGATGAACATGAGGGATCAGGAGCGGTCAGCCCTGTGCTGGGCGGGCGCGCGTGGTGTTCATTCTGCCGCCGGGGACGAAGCTCTTGGGCGTGCTCACCGTCAATGCCGCCGACAGGGCTCCACGTCGTTATCCAGAACGCCTGACAACAGTGGTTCCGAGCTCGAAGAGCTTGCCCACGAGCTCGAAAAAATGCCATCTGTTACGTCCGGGAGCACGCCGGGCCAGTGAGCTGGCGTGCTGCACCGAACGTGGACAACTTTGGCGTCGGCGCCCCCGCATCCACGGCCCGTGATCGGGTTGTTCCGTTGCCGGTTGTGCCGTGTCGAGCACGTCGGTGGAGGCGCGACGAAGTTGGTCGGGGCTATGGCGCGGCTATGGCGTGTCGGTGAGCCCAGCCAGGGTCAAGCCTTTGGCCGAGATTCGGGTTGCTTCCTCCACGTGCTTGGCTAGCACGCTGATGACCAGTGCTGGGCCCCCTGCCAAGGGAAGTAGGCAACTACCTGGGGCCAGTAGTTGTGCTGGTACGTCGTGCGTGGCGCTGTGCCACCACAGGTCGGGGCGGACGAGCAGGGTTTGTTGCAGGACTTGGGCTCCAGCGGTGATGGCGGGCCCCATGCTGCCCGGGGCCTCGTCTCCGATGGCGGTTTCTTGGTCCCACAACGGTTTTCCGTTGAGCGTGACCCTGATGTGGGAGAGAGCCATGGCCGGGAGCCTGCCGTGCAGGCCCAGCGCCAGGGTCTCCCGGTAGATGAGGCTGGCGCCATCGCGGAGTTCAATGCTGGTGGTGGTGTGGTGACGACTACCTCCGCCGTAGATGGTGGGTTGCGGTGCCCACAGGAGACGTCCGCCGGTATCGACATGGATGTGCGTTGCGATATGGGAGGGGTACTGGTCGGAGGAGGGCAGCGCGACGGCGGCCGCGGCACTGCCGAATTCCAGGACCGCACCGCGTCCCACATCGACGTCGACGGTGTAGTGATCGCCGCCCAGCGGGCCGGCGCAGGAGCCGCTCATGAGCACCCGGAGTGGCGCGGTGTCGGCTCGGCCGACCTGCTGGAGGTGGTAAGGGGGCTCTCCGAACATCTGGGTTGGCACGGTCAGGCCCCGTTTTCCCTGCCGGACGGTGAGGCGGGCCCGCGCACGAATGCCGGTTCGCCCCACGGTGGGAGCGGCAGAGCGCGTCATGATCGTCCGGAACGGGCCGGTTGCCGCACGTCTAGCAGTTGCCGAATCCAGTCGACCACGTGCGAGGCGGCCGGGTCCTGCCGCAGGGAGTTCATGACCGTGGGTCGGCCTTCCCTTCTGGCTTGGCCGTCATGGATCATGCGGTCGGGGTCGGCACCCACATAGGGCGCCAGGTCGACCTTGTTGATGACGAGGAGGTCTGCGCTGGTGACCCCCAGACCGCCTTTGCGGGGAACGTCGTCGCCGCCGGCAACATCGAGTACGAAGATCCAGGCGTCCACCAGCCCCCGGCTGAAGGTCATGGTGAGATTGTCGCCGCCGCTTTCGATGAGCAGCAGGTCCAGGGGCTCGCCGTCTTGGGCCCGCGCCTTCCTTGCCAACTCTTCGGCGGCTTCCAGGTTGGCCGAAATGTCGTCGCGTACGGCGCTGTGGGGGCAGGCTCCTGTCTCCACAGCGACGATGCGTTCGGGCGGGAGTGCGCCCCGGTTTTTGAGGTAGTCGGCGTCCTCGGTGGTGTAGATGTCATTGGTCACGACACCCAGTCGAAGCTGTTCCCGTAGCTGTTCACAGATCGCCGCCACCAGTGCGGTCTTGCCGACTCCGACCGGGCCGCCGATGCCCACCCACAGGCCCCGTTCGGCTGGGTCTCCCGGTGGGGCCGCGACAGGGGCGCTGACCGTTCCACCACCCCAGTGCAGATTATGGTTGTCGTCACGATGCAAAGAGATGCACCTCCATGGCGGCGTGTTGTTCGGCGTAGACCTCAAGCAAGGGTGCGGCCCTAGACGGCAGCGTCCCGGCGGCGACGAGCATGGCCGCGTTGTCGGCGACGGCATCCGCCGCACCCGACAGTTCCGCCAGCACCCCGGAGACTTGGAACGGGTCCAGGCCCAGGAGCCGGAGAGCGGCTGCGGCCGGAGTGGTGATGGAGTCGACTGCCGCCAGCAGCGCCGCCTCGCGCGGGGTGAGTTCGGCCGCAGCCGACAGGCATCCCAGGACCACCGGGTGGTGCGGACCGTCTGGCGTTTCTGCAGCGGCAGCCAGCCGCTGGGACCACCACAGGTGCCGTGCTGTGCGCAGCATCTGCCGGCCAAGCCGCCGGGAGATGGACCGCAGCGCCGGCGAAGGCGTGCGGGCATCCGCCTCGGCGTCCAGGTGCGCAAGGTCAGCGCCGCTGGCGGCGGCCGCGGCCAGTCCCGCCGCAGTGCTGCCGGTGGTGTGCAGCCGGCCCCGGCAGAACTCCCGCAGTTCGTCAATGGTGCGCACCACTCCGGTCGCGACCGCAGTCTCGACTCCGCCTGAGTGCGCGTGGCCACCGGTAGGCAGTCGACCATCAGCCAGCAGAAGCGCTGCTGCGTGCAGGATGGGCATGCGAGCGCTCCTAGAACAGGGAATACCGTTGCGTCATCGGAATACGTTCCGGTGGTGATGCTGGCGCCGGATACTCCTGGCCGTGGATGGTCACGACGTAGGAGTCCTCGGCGTTCTCCTCCTTGTTCCCGACGTGAATCGTGGGCAGGGCAGCGTTTTTCTTCATGTTCGTCTTGTTCAGTTGACCGGTCGGTTTGATCGGCACCCACGGCGTTTCGGTTCCGAGGGCGTCTTTGCTGGGCGTCGCCACGGGAGCCACGAACACGCGCGTGCACGAGGTCACCGCCTTGCCCGAGCTGCCCCAGTTGATGCGCCCCCAGTAGGGCTCCGGCTGTGACACGGATGCGTTCGGGTCACCACACACTGCCCAGACCTGAACTCCGGCCTGCAACACCATCTCGGCGCGGACTCCGAAAAACCGCGGATCCCACAGCACCAGGTCCGCGTACTTGCCGACCTCAATGGACCCGATGTCGTCGTCCATGCCTTGGGCGATCGCCGGATTGATGGTGTACTTGGCGATGTAGCGCTTGGCACGCTCGTTGTCGTGGCGCATGTCCATGTCGCCGGCCTGATCCCGGTCCGGGAACTGCCCCTGCATCGTGTCGGCCCAGTACTGCTTCATCACGTGAGCCGTCTGCCAGGTGCGCATCACCAGTTCCCCGACACGTCCCATGGCCAGCGCGTCGGAACTGGTGATGGACAGCGCTCCGAGATCGTGCAGCACGTTCTCCGCGAAGATGGTGTGCCGCCGGACCCGGCTTTCGGCGAAGGCGATGTCGTTCGGGTCTCGCGAGTTCAGATGGTGCGCAAGGATCACCATCCACTTGGCTTCCGCGGCGGTGTTCCTCGTCAATGGCAGGGTCGGATTTGTCGACGCCGGAAGAACTTTGTCCATCGATGCCAACTGCAGGATATCGGGGGCGTGTCCGCCGCCGGATCCCTCGGTATGAAAGCTGTGAATGCTGCGGCCACTGTTTCTGATGACCTGCGCTGTGCTTTCGTAGAACCCGGCCTCGTTGAGGGTGTCGGAATGCAGTGACACCTGCAGCCCGAACTCGTTCGCTGCGGCGAGCGCGTCTCTGAGGGCTACCGGGGTCGCCCCCCAGTCTTCGTGGATCTTCAGGCCGCAGGCACCCGCCTTGGCCTGGCTTTCCAGCGCCTTCCACGCTTGTTGGCCGCCGCCTGCGCTGCCTTTGCCATGCAGACCGATGTTGAGCGGCACGGTGTCCATTGCCTTGATCGCCTGTTGAATGTTCCAGGCGCCAGGGGTTGCGGTCGTTGCCAGACTGCCGGTGGCCATTCCCGTGCCGCCACCAACGCAGGTGGTGATACCACCGCTGAGCGCATGCGCGGCCAGCTCAGGCAGAAGGAAGTGCACGTGCGTGTCGATCGCCCCGGCCGTGAGGATCTTTCCGTTGCCGGCGATGATCTCGGTCTCCGGGCCGATCACGAGATCGTTCACCGGGTCATTTGTGTGGGTCTTGATCGGAAGATCTGCGGCCCGCACATCGCTCATGCACTGGGGATTACCTGCTTTGCCGATGGCGTAAATCTTGCCGTCCCGCAGCGCCACGTCCGCCTTGACGATGCCCCACCAGTCCAGGATCAGCGCGCCGGTGATGACCGTGTCCGGGGTGCCTTGCTCACGGGACGAGGAGGCTTGGCCCATCGACTCGCGGATGACCTTGCCGCCACCGAACACCACCTCGTTGCCGCTGCCGTGCTGGCCCCGGCTGTAGTCTTCCTCGACCTCGATGCAGATGTCAGTGTCGGCCAGCCGGACTCGGTCGCCCTTCGTGGGGCCGAAGCTCTCGCAGTAGGCCTGTCGGTCAATCGTCCTGACGGGGGTGGGCAGCGGGACGGGTTGATCCGTCCCGTGAAGCCGCTTCAGGGAGGCGGGAAACTCCCGCGAATCACGCCCGGTTTCCTCGCTCATCACGCGTCTCCCCTGGCGGTGTCCGAGCTACGCACGGCATCCTGACCAACCGAAGCCGACTGAAAGGTTTCGGCGTCGTCTGAGTCTTTTTCCTGCTCTGGGTACCAGACCCAGTTCTTGAGGTTTCCTCGCGTGCTCAGCCCTGTTACCGTCCCGTCACCGGCGAGCGCCACGAGGGGCACCTCGTAGGTGCATCCCGGCTCGAACCGCCACGCTGTCCCCGCCCGGATATCCAGTCGGTATCCGGCGGTCAGTTTCCGTTTTTCTTCCTCGCTGACCGGATCCCCGTCTGCGCCGGCAAGGACCGCGAGACCTTTTGGCCCGGTTACCGCCGGCCCGACGTTCGCCGAGGCGTCGGACTCGGTGTTGGCGTACCCGGAGTTGGCCTCGTAGAAGTGGAAGTGTGACCCTACCTGAATGGCGCGGGTTCCGAGGTTCTTGACCCACACCGTGCGCCGCCACGGCATACCCTCCGGCAGGGGCGGAGGCGGGACGGGTTCGTCGTTGAAGGAAACGGGCTCGTCACCGGGGATCACTTGCCCGGGAACCATGCTCACACCGACACCTCGTCCTGCTGGATCGGCTTTTGCAGCACAACCATCTTGGTGCCATCCGGAAATGTCGCTTCGACGGCGAGGTCACGCATCATCTCGGGCACCCCTTCCATACATTCGCTGTGCCGTACCACCTTGGTGGCGCTGTCCATGAGTTGCGGAACGTCCTGACGGCCGGCTCGGGCTTCTTCCAGAATGTAGGCAGTGATGATCGCCATCGCCTCGGGATAGTTGAGCTGAACTCCTTGGGAACGCCGCGTGCGGGCAAGGTCGGCGGCAACATGCACCAGCAACATTTCACGATCTCTCGGGGACAAACGCATGGATGGCGCCTCCACTTGAATCTGGTTCGGTCGCACGCGCGGACGCGTGCTGCACTTCGGGAAAGGCAATCAGCTCGTAGGGACTTGCGCCCTCCATCTGAGCAACTCCCACGGGTATGTCTCAAAGCGCCGACACCAGCGCTGTGCACTGTCGGCTTGTCCCCAGCGGAGCTTCGGGAGGCACCACCGCCGTCCGCATTCGGTGCATCATGGCAACGGTGGCGTGAAGATCGCATGCGATCGCGATATGGCCGCAGGAAGTGACTTCGTCAGAGCCGGCACATGCCGCTTGAGGGGGATCGCAACCCGGAATGACAGTGGCGGGTCCGACAAACAGAGGTGTCGGGAGCCGTCCCGTATTCGGGTGTGGTGTAGTCCTTCTGCGGGATAAAGCCGCAACACTCGGGGCGTTCGATGAGCACAGTGCGACCCTAGAGCAAGAGTGGGCAGCCCTTGCTCTGGCAGAAGCATGAAAGATTGACCCATTCGGGTGGTTACATGCTGCGACGAGCACATACATCGGGGTGGAGTATGGAGTGTCCGCCTGCCAACAGATGTGCCAGCGCCGCATGGAATCAATTCCATAGTGGACATTGATTGTCCTTTGATTTCCGGTTTGGGTTGGGGCATTTCTGGCTCTTCGTGGTGGAGCGGATTCTGTATCCGAGTGATCACGTGTGGTGATAGCCGGGTGTTGCGTTCGGTAGCCGTGGCCGGTTCGCTCGAGGGCGGAGACGAAGCGCGCCCACCGGGCCTGTGATGATCGTTGTTCGACCAAGATCAAGGATCATCAGGTGGGCGGTGGGCGCGTGTCACAGACTACGGTGTCGGCGGAGTTGCTGGGGCTGGAGGGGGTCGAGGTCGACCTCGTCGAGCGGGAAGCCGACGGTTCCTGGACGGTGCACGTCACGACCGCGGCGGGACGGCGGGCGTGCTGTCCGGGCTGCGGAGGAGCATCAAGTCAGGTCAAGGAGTCCACGACCCACACCCTCGCCCATGCGACGCTGGTCGCGATGCGCTGACCTGGCATAAGTCCCGATTTTGGTGTGAGGACACCGAGTGTGACACGGTGAGCTTCACCGAGATGGGACCGGTGGCCGGTCGGCGGGCGAGGGTGTCGGGGCACGCCCGGACGGTGATGGGGCATCTGGTGGGAGACTGGCTGGTGCCGGCGTCCCGGGTCGCCGCCGGGCTCGGGGTGGCGTGGCACACCGTCCATGACGCCTTCGCCGAAGTGGCGGCTGCGGCCGGTGTCCACGTCACCGACACCAAGACCGACCCGCCTGTCCCCGAGGCTACCGGTGAGGACAACGCCACCAGTGACGGTGAGCGGGTGGGGGCTGATACGGATTCCGCTGCCCTCGGCAGCGGGGTGGCCGCTCGGCCGTGCCGGTCGGTGGGTGGGGTGTTGCCGCCGGTGGCGGTGCTGGGCCTGGTCGGCGAATCGGGTTGTGGTAAGAGCACGCTCGGGCGAACGATCATGAACCTGGAGCGGGCGAGTTCCGGCTCGATCCGCCTGGCCGGTCAGGACATCACCCGAGCCGGGCCCCGTACGCTTCAGCGGACCCGCGCGCAGGTGCAGATGATCTTCCAGGACCCGATGAGATCCCTGGACCCCCGGATGCGCATGGAGCGGATCGTCGGCGAGGGCCTTGCCGTCCAGGGGTTGGCCGCCGGGAGCGGGCCGCGAGCGTGGCCGAGGCGCTGGAACGCGTCGGTCTACGCCGTGACCAGATGCGGCGTTATCCGCAGCAGTTCAGCGGCGGTCAGCGGCAGCGGATCGGGATCGCCCGCGCGCTGGTGATGAACCCGAAGCTGGTGATCGCCGACGAGGCAGTCTCCGCGCTGGACGTGTCGGTCCAGGCGCAGGTGCTCAATCTCATGAGTGACCTGCAACGGGATCTGGGTCTGGCGTATCTGTTCATCTCGCACGACCTCGCCGTTGTCGAGCATGTGAGCAACCGCGTCGGGGTGATGTATCTCGGGAAACTGGTGGAGTTGGCCGAGACGGGGGCGCTCTACGCGAACCCGCGCATGCCCTACACGGAGGCGTTGCTCTCCGCGATCCCGGCAGGCGAGGCCGGCGGCCGGGAGCGGATCGTGCTCTCGGGAAGTCTGCCCAGCCCGCTTGACCCGCCGAGCGGTTGCCGTTTCCGTACTCGCTGTTGGAAGGCTCGGGATGTGTGTGCTGTCGAAGAGCCCGCGCTGCGCGAGGTTCGGCCAGGCCATTGGGCCGCGTGTCACTTCGCCGATGCATGATCGACGAGATCAAGTGCATACTCGGCGGACGATCGCAGCTGCGAGCCGCATGCCGCGCGACATGAGGGAGAGGTTGGTATGGCGAACCGGGATTCCGCTGCTGGTGACCGGGAGCGAAACGACATGACCGAGTTCGTGCTGGGTGACTCCCGGAAAGCCGATCTCGATGCGATCGATCTCCGGCTGCTGAACCTGCTCGCCGATGACGCCCGGGCCAGCCAGCGCAAGATCGCCCGGGAGTTGCGTATCTCTGCTCCAACCGTCGGTGAGCGCATTGCGCGGCTCGAACGCGAAGGCGTGATCCGCGGTTACCGGGCGGAGGTGGACTGGGGTGCGCTGGGCTTCCCGATGCAGGTGTTCGCCTCCATCATCGCTGCCTCCAACCAGGCGACCGTGCTGAAGGCGCTGCACGAGATCCGGGAGGTCGAGCAGGTGTCCGTGGTCACCGGCTCGATGGATCTGCTGGCGCGACTGCGGGTGCGAGACCCAACGCACCTGCGCAAGGTTCTGCTGGAGGCGATCTGGCAGATTCCCGGTGTGGTTCGGGTCGAAACCCTGGTGAGCCTTGCCGAGACGACCCATAAGGACTACCTGCAGGGGATGATCGGCGTGCTGCAAGGGGATCAGGAGTCCTGAGCCCGGGGTGTGCGCGGTGCAGGACCAAGGCCCGTGAGCGTTTTTCGGTGCTATGGCACCCAAAATCACTCACGGCCATTCAGACTCCGGCCGTCGACCGCCCCATTAGCTGGGAAACCAGTTCGGGCATGGACAGGGCGGAGCCGCCCAGGCCGATACGGTCAGCGAGTTTGCGGGCGGCGGGGGCGGCCAGGCCCGCGGCGAGGAGAAGGTCGGGCTCGGCGAATGCCTCCGCGGTCTTGGTGTCCGCGAGCACCCGCCGATCCGCCATCCCGACAGTCCGGGCGAAATTCTCCGCGACGAACTCCCTGTCGTGGGTGATCGTGACGACCGATTTACCGTCGTTCGTCAGGGTGCGCAGCAGGTCCGACAGCAGGGCAGTCGCCGCGGCATCCTGGCCTGCGGTGGGCTCGTCGAGGATGATGACGTCAGGGTCCATCGCAATGACCGAGGCAATCGTGACGAACTTCCGCAGGCCGAAAGGGATGTTGTACGGGTTCTCGGTCAGTTGGTCGTCGATCCGGCAGAGCTTGGCGGCCCGCAGCACCTGCGCGATCACCTTCTCGCGGTCGAAGCCGAGGCGCCTGGGCCCGAACGCGATCTCGCTCGCGACGTCATCGTGGAAGATCTGGTCGTCCGGATTCTGGAAGACGTACCCCACCTGCCGGGAGACGTCGGCCGTGGAACGTCCCCGGGTGTGCACGCCGTCGACCTCAATGCTCCCGGTCGACGGCCGGAGCAGGCCGTTCATCATCTTGACCAACGTGGTCTTGCCGGCGCCGTTCTGGCCGATCACGGCCACGGACTCGCCGCGCTCGACGGAGAGCGAGACCCCTTCGACGGCCGGATGGCCATTCGGGTAGACGTAGGACACGCCGGTGACGGTAAGCAGGCTAATCGGACGGTCTCCAGCCAGTCGTGCAGCGCGTCTGCCGCAGCTTCGAGGGTGGTCGGTACGGTGGAAAGCGGCCCGCCGGCCTCCGCCATCAGGTGTCCGAACCGCGCGTAGCTGGGCGGCGCGACCCCGAAGGTGCTCAGGTCAGGATCCGCAAGGACCTCCGCTACGGCTCCAGAGGCGACCACGCGACCACCGTCCAGGACCGATACGGCATCGGCGATCTCGGCGATCAGATCGATCTTGTGCTCCACGAGGACGACAGTCTTCCCGGCAGCCTTCAGTTCCCGGACGATGTCGAAGATCAGGACGCTGCCCGCGGGGTCCAGCTGTGAGGTCGGCTCGTTGCGCGTGGTCGACCCGGATTCGCAGAGTGCGGGGCCAGTGCGGCCAGCCGAGACTGCCTCGATGACTTATCGGAACACGCCGAGCCCGAACCGTGGTCCCCGCCGCCGTGGTGGACGGTGTGACAGCGGGCGGGACGGTCTCGGCGATTCGGGCCTTCGCCGCCGTCTGCGGCGATCATGGCGTTCGAAGGTCAATGTGCCGGGTTAGCTCCAGTTACGATAGTGCCTTAACGGACGCATTCTTCGCGACGCTCAAACGCGAACTACTCCACAATGGACGATCTGGCGTGGAGTAGTGAAGCCGAGGCCAGACAGCAGGTCTTTCGCTGGATCGCCTTCTGCAACCACCGACGCCGACGGGGGCTGCGATCCCCACCGGAGCCCCCGATGAGGACCGCGTGGGCTTGAACAGCGTTGTGCTGCGTTGAACGGTACCGAGCTACACGGACTTGACCTTCCTTTTGGCTCTTCTGCTTCTTCCGTGGGCTAGGCGAGTCCGGGGATTGACACGTCTACCGGGACATGGCACCGGTAAGAACCGGCATTGTCACTCACGACGGGCCGGGTATCGGTCGTGAGTGGTGGTTCCGGTAAGAGCCGGCATTGTCACTCACGACGGGCCGGGTATCGGTCGTGAGTGGTGGTTCCGGTAAGAGCCGGCATTGTCACTCACGACCGGACGGATGCTCGTCGTGAGTGACTGTTCCGTTCCAAAAACACCCGGGTGGTCCCGAGATCCAGCGCCCGCCACCGAGGACGCCCACCACGGCACGCCATTGGCCTTCGGCACGCCGTTCTACGTCCCTTCGGTTCCTGACTCTGGACAAGCCAGAAACCCAGACCAAGCAACGGCGTGCCCCCGTCTCTGGGCCCAAAAACCCAGCTCACACCACCCACGGAAACGTCACAAGAGCCCTTCTTTTCTGGTGTTCTTGCAGCTCACTGTCTCTTGTGGACATGACTTGCGTATAAAAGGTCGCAGCAGGGTGTTGCGTCATCCAAGTGCGTTCTGCTGTCACTTCTTGGACCGGGTCAGCGTTCCAGCCCTGCGCCCAGGAGACGTCCCAGCGGTCCGCGCCCGGCGAGGAGTGCTAGGCCGATTCCGATGCCGCACACGGCGGTGATGGTGAAGTAGGAGGCGTTGTTGATCGCGGTGAACAGCTGGCCGAGCAGGCCTGCCAGGGACGAGCCCAACGCGAGCGTGAGGAAGTTAAGGCCGACCATTTGTGACCGGAACTTCTTGGGGCCGATCTTCGTGGCCAGGGACAGCCCGATCGGGCCGACGAAGACTTCTGAGGAACCGGCCGCGATCATGAACAGGAGAATGAGGGCCAGTGGGATCTCGGCGTCTCCGGTTGCCTCGGAGATGATGAGCAGGAACAGGTAGGCGCAGCCGATCTGGGTCAGCCCGATGGCGAACTTGGTCACCGGCCCGGGTTGCCGCTGTCCCATGGTGTTCCACATCCGGGCGATGAGCGGGGTGATGAGGACGGCCGCCAGCGGGCTGACGGTCGTGATCCAGGCGACCGGGAACGTCCATCCGCCGATGTGCAGGTCGATGCGTTCGGTGATGAGGATCGATATCGCGGTGAACTTCTGGAACAGGAAACCGAAGTACACGCCGGAGGCCAGGAAGAGGGGAAGATAGCCGAGGATGCGCCGGCGCTCGTCGCTGGTGACGGCCGACGAGGTGGTCATAGTGAGGAAGTACGCGGTCGCAGCCAGCAGCGCGGCGACGGTCACCACGGTGGACAGGTTCTCCGCCCGGAGCAGTCCGGTGGCGAGCGCCGAGCCCACGGCGGCGACGAAGACGAGGCCCACGATGACGACGAGCGGGCGGCGGTTCGGGGGCAGGGGGTTGTTGACGATCCGGGCACGCTCGGGCAGGTGCTTCATCGAAACGAGGTACTGGACCAGCGCCACCACCATGCCGATAGCTGCCAGCCCGAATCCGTAGTGGAAACCCAGTTCGTTCTGGGCGAGGCCGGTGGTGAGCGGACCGACCACCGCACCGATGTTGATGGCCATGTAGAAGTAGGAGAAACCGGCATCCCGATAACGCCCGTCGGGGTTCTGATCCAGCACGAAGCCGACGATCGAGGTGATGTTCGTCTTCAGCGCCCCGGTGCCGACAACGATGCACACCAGACCGATTCCCAGCCCGGCGAAGCCGGGCGCGAAGGCGAGCACCACGTGCCCGGCGGTGATGACGATGGCGCCGGACAGCACCATGTGCTGCGGGCTGACGAGCCGATCGCCCAGCCAGGCCCCGAAGATCTGGGACAGGTACACGGCGCCGCCGTAGGCACCGACGATGCCCGCCGCGACGGCCGGGGCCACGGCAAGACCGCCGGCTGCCAGCGCGTAAAGCAGGTAGAACGAAAGGATGCCCTGGAGGCCGTAAAAGGAGTAGCGCTCCCACAACTCAGTGAAGGCCATACTCCACAGGCCGCGCCGGGGCGAATGCCCTGACTGCCCTGACGTTTCGGGCGATGCCTTGTCGGGATTGCCGCCTGCAGCCGTCGTGTTCTGGTGCGGTGTGGTGCTCATTCGCTAAGTCCTGCCAGTCGCGAGCCGAAACGAGCAATGAGAGAAGTGTCCTGGGAGTGCCTGCGTTCTTCCCACCAGTCGGCGACGCCGAAGAGCCGGTACATGGCGTGAACCCCGATCCAGCGGATGGGTTCAGGCTCCCAGCGCCCGGAGTCGTGATCGTTCCACGGTAGCCGAGTCAGCTCAGTATCACGCCCGGCCGCCCGGTCCAAGAGGGTCTTGGCCGCGAGATGGGTGGCGGTGACGCCGTGCCCGGCGAAACCGCGCGCGACGCCGATTCTGGTGGTTGGATCGAACGTGATCCCGGCGCACCAGTCGCGGGTCACGCCGATGGCGCCCCGCCAGGCGTGTTCAATGCTGAACTGCACATCTGGGAAGAAGAGTTGGAGCCGTTCACGCAGGGTTCTTACGGTGCGGGCGTCCACCTCGCCTCGGCCGGGAGTGCCGGAGTTGAAGGCGTAAGGCGTACCGCGGCCGCCGATGGCGATGCGGTCGTCGGCGGTGCGCTGCGCATAGACGAAGGTGTGCGCGGCATCGCCCAGACATTCCCGTGCCTGCCAGCCGATCCTGTCCCACACATGAGTTGGGAGCTGGTTGGTGACGACCATGGAGGAGTTGACGGGGATGACCTCGCGCTTGCCGAGACCGCGGATGGCACCGTCAACCTGCCCGGAATAGGCTTCCAGGCAAGCAAGAATGGTCCTGGCCCGCACGGTCCCGCGTGACGTGGTCACAACACCGGGCGCGATACGGGTGGCGCGTGTGCCCTCCACGATGCGTACGCCCTTGCTTTCCGCTGCCTGTGCAAGGCCGTGAACGAGCTTGGCTGGATCGACGCGCGCCGTGGTGCGGGTCAACACGCCGCCTAGCGCCGGCCGGATGGTGATCCGCTTTTTCACGGCGTCAGCATCAAGTAGTTCGAGGTCCTCGGCACGGTAGCCGTTCGCGAGATCCGCGGCGTAGGTCTGTTCGAGGCGTTTCATCGCAGCCGGGGTCGTGGCCACGCGCAGGTGCCCACCCCGCTGCTGGTCCGCCTGGATGCCTTCCCGATCCAGGATGCGGAGTATTTCGTCGACGGCGCCGTCCATCTCTTGCTGGAAGGCGGCGACGGCAGCGGCGCCATTGCGCCCCCGCTTGCGCGCAGCCTTGGCATACACGGCGCGATTGCCCGGGATGAGCGGCGAGAGCCAGCCGCCATTACGGCCGGAGGCACCGTATCCGACCTCCTCCGCCTCGAGAACGGTCACGGTCATCCCGGGGTTCTCCACCGCCGCGTGATACGCGGCCCAGAGCCCAGTCAAGCCACCGCCCACAACGACGAGGTTCTGCTCCTCGTCGGGCAGGTCGGCTTGAGCCCGCGCCGGGCCCGCCGACGCATCCGCGGTGCGACCGGTCGCCATCCAGTGCGAAATCTCTCCGTTGCGATACGGGGACATCAGTAACTCCAACAAGGGCACGCCAGTGACTAGGTAGGGAGGTTCAATAGGTGGGGGGTGCCAAAGCCCACAGGATTCGAGCCTCTTGTGAGCCGGTGGCCTCGACAACCCGGTGCGGGTCGCTGCTGTGATAGTGAATCGAGTCCAGGGCGGAAAGCTGGTGGCGCTGCTCGCGGACCCACACCTCCACCTCACCGGACAGGACCAGCAGCAGTTCTTCGGAGCTGCCGTGGGTGTAGGGCTCCACGCCGGTGGAACCACCAGGACAGAAGTGCCCGAGCAGTACCTCCAGGTGATCGAAGGATCCTGGGGTGAGCTTGACCTTCGTGGCGCCGTCACCGAATGACATGCCGTGGGTGTCGCGGAACCGCAGCACCGGGCTGGCCGTGGACTCGCCCTGCTCGAAGAGATCACCGACCGTGAGTTTCAGGACCCCGCACAGCCGCTGAAGGGTGCGTACGCTCGCGTTGACCTGGTCGCGCTCGACCTGAGACAGGTAGCCCTCGGTGAGACCGGACTGGTTGGCCACGTCTCTCAGCGTCAGCTGAAGAGCTCGTCTACGCCGACGCAGGCGAGCACCGGTACCCGCTCGGACGTCGGGATATGCCTTCGACATGGCGGGAAACCTAACAGGACATTGATATGATCACAATGCCTTTTGGCCTCATCAAATTTTTCTTTGATCCACCGGGCTGGTGCAGGCGGGTTGTGAGTGGGTTGAGACGCCGGCTGTCACTGAAGGGGCTCTGTAGAGCTCTGCCGCTCTCCGCACGCCAGGATGGGCTCCCCCGGCTGTCGCCAGGGCTGCCATGAAGGTCCGCCGCTCGCCGTTCCCCAAGGACAACAGTGAGTGCTTCGCGGAGCTGCGTGTTCTCTCTGCAACAGGGCGACGGTCGGGTCGGTGGCGGTGATCGTGGCGCCGATCAGGTTGATGATCGTTTCGTCAGACAATCCCTGACCCAGGTGACGATCTGCACCCGAGAGGTGACTCCGAGCTTGCAGAGAATGTGCTCGACATGCGTTTCGGCGGTGCGCTGCGAGATCACCAACGCTTGGGCAATCTCCTTGTTCGACAGCCCTTGCGTGACCAGCATGGCGACCTCCTGCTCCCGCCGGGTCAGTACTGGCAAAGCGGAATCCGCGGCAGGAACCTGGGCTAGCGTCGGAGTCGCCGGAGCCTGTTCACCGAGCGCGTAGGACACCGCCTGGTCATTGCCTAGCTGCGTGCCCTGCCGATAAGCCTTTTCGTACGCCTGATCACCCAGGACTTTCCTGGCGTGGCGCTCACCGTCGCGGTGCCACCGCAACCAATAACTCGCGTTGAGCAGGGGGCTGCTGCCCAGGAGCTTCCACAGCGGCTCGACGGCACCGAACAGTCGAGCGGCCCGCCCCGCGTCACCGCGATCCATCGCCACCAGACCCAGCTGCTCGATGCACAGCGCCAGGCCCAGCGGGTCATTGAAGTTGCGCTTTATGCGAAGGGCGGCCAGTGCCTCCTCTTCTGCTGCCTGAACGTCGCCGGCGAGCCGCCGAGCATGCCCCAGGTACCAGCGCATCCAGGCCAGCATCCACTCCTCGCCGGCCCGCTCACAGATCGACCGGCCTTCCGCACAGGCCTCGCCGGCACGTTCGAAGTCGCCACGTGCGAAATGCACGCTGGCCAGAAGGTTGAAGGAGAGCAGGGCGGGGGCGGAAGTGCTGAGCTGCCCCGTTGCGCGATACCCGGCCAGCGCCTGCTCCGCCAGCTCGGACGCCCGCGCCGTATCATCGCAAAACCATGCATGCCATCCCAGGAAATGGGTAGCGTGGGCCTTGGCCGCCCGATCGCCCACGTGGTCGGCCACCTCGATGCCCTCCTGCGATGCACGCTCTGCATTAGGGAGGTCTCCCTGGACAATGGCGATCCAACCGCGCACCCACAGGGCCCTCGCCCGTTCCTGGCTCGGTTCCCGCGACAGCGCCAGCAGCCGGTCCAGCCAGTACCGGCCGTCCCGAACGAAACCGCTGCCGATCCAGTGGAACCACAATGCACCGGTGAGCAGCAGTCCTGTCCTGGCCTGACCGGGCTCGGTGCAGCAGAAGTCCAGCGCCGCCCACAGGTTCGGGTTCTGGCTCTGGAACCGCTGCCACCATTTCCGCTGCTGCGGCCCGAACCATTCCGCGTCGGCCTGCTTGGCCACCGCTAGGTAGTAGTCCCGGTGCCGACGCCGCAGCAGCGTCTCCTCGCCACGGGCGGCCAGCTGCTCTCGCCCATACTGGCGGATGGTCTCCAGCATCCGGTACCGCGTCGCGGTACCGCCCTGCACCGGGGACACCACTGACTTTTCCACCAGTCCGGACACGGCGTCGAGGATGTCCTCCTCGGCCAGTCCGGCACCGGCACACACCTGCTCGGCCGCCTCGAGATCGAACTCACCCGCGAACAACGACAGCCGAGCCCACAACACCTGCTCGGCCGGCGAGCACAGGCCGAAACTCCATTCCACCGCTGCCCGCAACGTCTGCTGTCGGGCGGGCGCCATCCGGTGCCCGGTGGTGAGAAACCGGAACCGGTCCTCCAAATGTTGCAGGATCTGGCCAACCGACATGGCCCCCAGCCGCACCGCGGCGAGTTCAATCGCCAACGGGAGCCCGTCCAGCCGTTGGCATAACTGCGCCACCTCGGCCTCGTTGTCCGGGTCCACCGTGAACGCCGGCTGCACGGCCGCCGCCCGCTGCTCGAACAGCGTCACTGCCTCATGCTGACCGACGCCGTCGTCCTGCAACGGTCGCCCACCGTTCGACGGCTCCAGCCGGGGTACCGTCAGCGGGGGCACCGAAAGCACCTGCTCCCCAGCAACGCCCACTCGTTCCCGACTCGTAGCCAGCACCTGAACCCCCGGCGCCGACCGCAACACCGCACTCAGCACCGCCGCAGCTGCCGCCAGCACGTGCTCACAGTTGTCCAGCAGGATCAGCAATCGCTTGTCCGCCAGGAACTCCACCAGGACGGTCAGCGGCTCCCGCGCCGACTGATCCGGCAACTCCAGGGCCGCCGTCATCGCGTTCACCAGTATCCCGGGGTCCTGCAGCTGGGCCAGCTCCACCAGCCGCACGCCATCCGGGAACGCCCGTTGCAGCTCCCGGGCCACGTGCAGTGCCAGCCGGGTCTTGCCCACCCCGGCCGGACCGGTCAACGTCACCAACCGTGACCCCGACAGCCGCTTCTTCACCTCAGCAGACAGCCGCTGCCGACCTACAAAGCTCGTCAGTTCGGTGGGAAGCTGCCCGACACGGGTCTGGAGCACAGTACTCATCGCAGTCCTCGATACCGAGCTTACGAGGGCTACGCAGTCACGGCCAGCGCCGTGACCGCCTGCGCGCGCCCTGTTGATCATGGTCCGACAGGCTGGAGCGGTATGTGGCTGAGCGGGCGCGAGCGCGTGAGCTGGATGCCGATGAGGCAACCGGCTGTTGCACAGAGCCGCCGGTGTTCCGGTACATGATCTACTCAGTGGTTGCGGTGCAGGACAAGGCTGGCAAGGCCGGTCAGACCAGCGCGGGCGGCGGGTACGCAGTCCGCGGCGTCCAGACAAGCAACGGCCGCCGTCATTTCCTCGTCCGCACGGGTACGCGCCCAGTCACGGCCCCCGGCCAATTCCACCAGCTCACAAGCTCGATCGACCCGGATCGGGTCCTCGGCCGCATAAACTGCGGCCAGCTCCGCGCCCGCAGCTGTGCCGGAGGCCAGTGCCGCAATGACCGGCAGCGACTTCTTTCGCCGCGCCAAATCCGATCCCACCGGCTTGCCGGTCACCTGTGGATCGCCCCAGATCCCCAACAGGTCGTCCACCAGCTGGAACGCGATCCCGAGGTGGATGCCGAATCGGCGAAGCAGCTCCACCCGATCGGCGTCAACACCGGCGGTGAGTGCGCCCAGGGCGCACGACGTGCCTAGCAGGGACGCGGTCTTACCTTCGACCATGCTGATGCACTCGGCCAGATCTACCTGAGCACGGTGTTCGAAGGCCACGTCGGCGAGCTGTCCGGCACACAGCTCGATCACGGATTCGTTGAGCCAGCGCAGCGCCGTCGCCGTCCACGGAAAGTCCCGATCGGACAACACTTTATTGGCCAGCGCGACCATTGCGTCCCCAGCCAGGATCGCCTGCGGGATGCCGAACACCGACCAGGCAGTCGGTCGATGCCTGCGCAGCTGGTCGGCATCCATCACATCGTCGTGCAGTAAGGAGAAGTTGTGCACCAACTCCACCGCCACCGCAGCTGACAGCGCGTCGACGCCCGATCCGCCCACCGCCTCGGCCGACAGGAGTACCAGCGCAGGACGCACGGCCTTGCCTGTATTGCCATCGACCGGCGTTCCGTCGGCGTCCCACCACCCGAAGTGGTATCCGGCGATCCGGCGAAGCATGCCAGGCAGGCGGTCGACGGCTGCACGCAACTCGTCGTCCAAGATCTGCCGTCGCCACGACAATAGGTCAGATGCCGTCATCGCGTCCCTACCTCTCAGGTGTGGATGTGATCTGGTCATTCGTGGGACCGGAGGGACCAGGTGCTCCGGGTGTGGCTGTCAGTTCGGTGCCGTTGGATGGCTGAAGGAAATCGGGTCAGCCGGCTGCGGGCCCAATTGCTGGATATCTTCCCCGCGCTGGACCTGACCGACCGGGCCCGGTCTTGCTGCTGACCGGCTACCAGACACCGGCCGCGATCCGCCGCGCCGGCGTCAAACGTGTCGAGGACTGCCTCATCCGCGACCGCAGTGCCACCAAGCCACGCCACCCGTCACCGCGGCGGCCTGACAATCGCATCAGGTATCTCCTTCGCTGCGCGATACCATTCGGAGGAGCGATATATCTGCGTGGCTGCGTGGATGAGTTCATCGTAGAACGGCACTACACCCGAAGCTGTCAACTCAGAAAATCGACCGAGATCCCCGGTTCTCCTCGCATATTCACGCCGTCGCTCCTCGAGCATACCAACGACACGGTCTGCCGCTTTGTCCATCGGAAGCTGCCACGCTTCACGGCCGACCAGTACGAGGTTGAAATTTTCCTCGATCTCTCTTTTCGCGGAGAAAAGGTCATTGGTCCATCCGATGTAATCGGCTACCAGGCCGGCAAGAACCGCGTCTTCTCCGGACGTCGAAACTGGAATTCCGCGCAACGCGCGCTCGACGCTAAGAAAGGTCATTACCGGAACATGGCGGCGTACCTGGATAAATCTATCAAGTGGCATCGTGACGCCGTCGTCGATAGCTTCGTATTTGATCACCGTGGAATCAGCCATGCGTCGAAAGGAACCGGCAAGAACAGGCCACTCGTTTGGCGGGGTCAGAGATGTCAAACGTTCCCAAAAATCAGCAAAAACCTTGGCGGGTGATCCTTGTGATGAGGCTGGGGTTTTGAACTCAACGGCACGATGCATGCTGTCTGCAATGTTGCGCACCAGATCGACGTTGACCACCAGTCTGTCGTCAATTTTTCTGACGGAATGGCCGTCTACGAGGTAATAAAATAGCATGAAGAGCTTTCGTGCCGCCGACCGTTCGTCATCAAGCTGCTGCAGCCAGTTTGTAGCAGATTCGATGTGCTGCAGCATTGATTTCAGATTCCGTTCGCCCGGAGCCATTTCTCTCCCTTGGCTGCTATATTGTCATTTTTGGAGGCGTGAACCCGAACGAATGTCATGCCGGCTAGTGGCTTACGGCAATTCGGCATCGGTAGATACCAGAAAATCACTCAAAGCCCGCAACGGAAACCTAGGCAGATGATGAGTGCTTTGTCCGGAGACCAAGCGGAGATTCGGAAAATTATGTGCAAGCCTGTCGAGTGCGATGGAAAGTTCCAGTCGAGCGAGTGCGGCACCCACGCAGTGGTGCGGGCCACCACCGAAGGCTAGGTGGGACCGAGCGTTCGACCGCTCGGTCAGGAATTTATTGGCCTCGGGGAAAACCTCTTTGTCGCGGCTTCCTGCGCCGAACGCCAAGAATATTCTAGACCCCTTAGGGATAGGAGTTCCGGCTATTTCGCAATCAGCTTTCGCGGTCCGAAAAAAACCGCTGATCGGGCCATCGAACCGGAGACCTTCCTCAACCAAGGCTGGCGACTTCACGGAACCCTCAGCCAACTCACGCCAGCCGGCTGGCGTGGTAAGCAGCCTATATGTGATAGATGCGAGAGCCTGTGCGGTTGACTCATGCCCCGCGGAAATAAACGTCGGAATCTGCGCCACCACTTCATCAGCCGTCATCCTGTTCCCGCGGATATCGCTGTGCAGCATGTAGCTGATGAGATCTTCGCGCGGATGCTTCAAACGGTCCGCCACTATACTACGGCTCATAGCGACAAAGTCGCGCAACCCCTTGAGACATCTCTGTTGCACCTCGGCGGGGGGAGTCTCCCGAGGGAGTAGTACCGAAATACGCAGTTCCGTCCATTCTCGGCACGAATCATGGTATTCTTCCGGAACGCCGAGAACGGACAAGATCACAGACAACGGAAAGGGATACGCAAATTCTGAAATAAAGCTGAAAGTCGACCTGCTGCTCATGCGCTCAATTAAGGAGTCGGCGACCCGGATGATCTGGGGCTCGTAGGAGTTGAGTATACGCGCGGTGAAGCCGCGGCCCGCCACGGCGCGGATTCTGGCATGTTCGGGACCATCGATGGACCCCATAGGAGGCGCGTTGCCACGCCAGGTCTCCAAGGCGTGAAGCAAATCAGGAGACAGTGTTTTCGGCGGGCGAGGGTTGTGATCACGACACGAGAAGAGAGCGCTATCCCGAAGTGCCCGCTCAATGTCCGAATGCCTGGTGACACACCACGCTTCAAGGCGATCGGAATAGAACACCGGGCGCGTCTCTTGAGCGGACAAGAGATAAGGATAAGGATCCTCCCGGTGAGTAGAAAAGGGATCGAAATCGACAGATTTAGGCACCCGTAGCCCCTTATTGGTCAAATCGCTACTAGTATCGCATTCTATCGTCAGAGTTGCCTCAACGCATCATCTCTTGCCGTTCCCTAATGCGAACTTTAAGAAATCGTGGAGTCCGGTGGAGGCGAACGCGTGAGTGTGTGACGGATAATGGTTCAGAAGTGGCCGAGGGCCTGCCATAAACGGAGAGCCAACCCAGGTGCCTTGATCGCTCTGATTGCCTATGAGAAAACTTGCCGCGTTGCGCAGCACTTGGTCTGGTGTTTCTTTCGATCTGGCAAGTACCGAGAGGGCAAGGCCAGTCGCGGCCGCAGACGAACTGGAGTCGTGATCAAAGGCAGGCCATCCCCCGTCGGCACGCTGTCGGGTGATCAGATCTTGGGCCGCGCGACGGCTGGTCTTGTGGTCGATGCCGATAGCAACGCTAATCTCCCGCACCGCATAGCTTTTTGTCGGATACCAATGAGCGGACCACCCGGCTTCTTCGTACTGCTTAACCAGCCATCGCACAGCCCGCGAAGTATCGAGGGAGGTCATGGAGTGGGTGGTCGCCGCAGAAACGACGTGAGCCGTCACGTCAGGAGACGGGACATCGTCCGCGGACTGCCAGGTCATCCACAATCCATCATCACGTTGAACGCGACGTAAGTAGTCCACAGCGCGGCTTGTTACTCGACGCCCCGCTGCGCTTCCCGCTAGCGCCAGGAGCGCGGCGCCAGTTGTATCGTTATCTGATTCAAGACCCCTTTTGCATGCCCAGCCGCCATCATCGGATTGAGTTCGTTCAACGAAGCTCAACGCGGCGGCCAAGGATTTTTCATCGAATAGTCGGCACCCGCGCAGGGCGCGAACCATGAGCGCGGTATCCCAGATATCAAATGGAAGATAACGCCATGTTCCGTCAGTGCATTGGTTTTCAAGTAAATTTGTAAGGCAATTCCGGGCCGCCTCCTGCTCGTTCGCAGCGAGCAGCGCTATGCATGCAACCGCGGATATCGCGGGCATGAGGCAAAATCCACCATCAGTCCGTTGTTCAGCGACAAGATCGGTCACTGCATTCCTGGAGATCGAGTTTCCCAGGCGGGCGTCAGCAATAATCTCCGCCGCTGCCAGCAGGGTCCTCTGCCATTGCTTGACCCTTTTTCCGCGAAGGGCTCCGACGATGTCGAGGAGGTGCGCCGCATCCGAATATGGGCAATTTTCGATTACGGAGATCGATTCGACCAACAGAACCCGTCCCGACCATGTTCGGCTAGTGTTCGACAGGTTGGGAGCTGGCTTCTTTTCGGCGCCAAGCGCCAGCACGCGCAGCCATTCCTCTAGCTCTGTCACAACGGGGTCGTGGCACTGCGGCACCGCGTTCATGAGCCATTTCCGTGCGCGCTCGACCGCTATGGACGCTCCGCTCCCTGCCTTTGCCAGGCAGAGAGAAACGATAGCGGTGTCGAATATTCTGGGATCAGACGGAGTCTCCCAATACCCGTCTCGGTGCTGAGTGCTGCAGGCAAACCGCACAGCAGCCTGAAGTGACCGTTTCGTTTCTTCCTTCAAGTCAGGAGCGAACCGGTTTGCTTCTCGGAATGAACCGTTCGGCACTGTAGTCCTCATTTTTCAGCAGGAGTGGTAGTAAAAATCTGCAAACGAGTCATTCGCGGGCCGATTGCCACCGCGGCAAGTCTGGACCGCAGATAGTCGCATGCGCTTGGGGTGACCAATGCCGGCGCGGCGGCCAGCCTGGCGAGCACGTTGTTCAGGGCAGCGCGGTCCGGCGACTCCGGTTGGTGCGCTTCGGGCGCGTCACGCCACGAGGCGAGTAACTCGGAATTCGTCATGATCGCAGACCACCACAAACTCCGCCTGGCGTGCAATGAATTGACCGAGTGGTCCGGTTGGCAGGGCATCGATTGGTCTGGCTAACCGCGACTCGGGCTTGGCGGCCTCGGCGTATACGCCGACCTACCCGACCGGTGCACGGTCACCCGGTATCACTCGATCGTCGTCGCCGAGCCGTTTCCGGCGGAACTCGTCTGCACGGCACGGTCGATCGACGACGGTTATCTGGTGGGTTTGCGTCACCGGAATCTGCCTGTCGAGGGTGCGCAGTTCCACCCGGAGAGCATCGCCACCCCGATGGCACGACGATGGTCGCGAACTTCCTGGCCGGCGTCACGACGCAAGCAGCCCGGTGACCTGAGCCATCACGGCGGCGAGCACACCGACGGCCTCCGCGAGCAGGCCACGCCGCACCGCGCCGTAACCGAGCATCACCCCGGGCGCGGACGGCCGGCCGTCGAAATGGAAGTGCCTGCCAGGATGTACGAGAACCGACCTCGTCCGCGCGACGGTTGCCAGCCGGACGTCGTCGACTCCGGCAGGCAACCGGACGTAGGCGTGCGTGCCGGCGGGTACGCCGGCCAGCCGGGCCCTCGGCAGGTGTTCTGCGACGGCGTCCTGCAGCACTGAACGCCGCGCCCGGTAGGTGCGCCGGACCTGCCGGATGTGCTGGTCCAGCAAGCCGGACGAGACGAAGTGGGTGAACGCCAGCTGGGTGAGCGGGTCCGGAGCGCCCAACTGCGCCCGGCCCAGCCGACGCGTCACTACCTCGGGCGCCACTGACCAGCCGAGCTGCAAGCTCGGACCGAGCAGGCCACGGGTCGACCCCGCGTAGATCACCCGTTCCGCCCCACCCCGCTGCAGGGCGAGCGGGCCACTGCTGGCGCCGAACCAGAGGTCACTGTCGCGGTCGTGTTCTATCACCCAGCCGTCCACGTCAACGGCCCAGCGCAACAGCGCCTCCCGCCGGCTAGGCGAAAGCACGGCCCCCGTCGGTACCTGCGCCACCGGCGTGACCAGGACAGCGCGCGCCTTGGTCCGCGCGAGCGCTTCGACGTCGACGCCCTCATCGTCCACGGGCACTCCGGTGACCCACAGGCCCGCCCGCTGGGCGATCCTGACCTGCCAGGGTGCACCGGGATTCTCCACGGCGATGTGGTCGACACCGAGCTCGCGAAGGATGTGGCACAACACGCCGAAGGTGTGGTCGAAATTCGCGGTGACGACGACCTCGGCGGCGGTCGCCTGGACCCCCCGCGAACGGCCGAGGTACGCCGCGAGCTCGGAACGGAGCTCCGGAACACCGAGTGGGCGCCGCCAGGGGCCGGGCCCACCGATCGATCGAACCACACCCTGGTATGCCTTCAGCCATTCACGCGCGGGGAAGAACTCCGTGCTGGTCGCGTCGACACGCAGGTCGAAGCGGGCGTCCGCGGTCCCGGTCGGCTGCTCGACCGCAACCCGGCCGAGGTGGGGCAGATGTGTCGCCACCCTGGTTCCCGACCCCTGAGTGGCCCTGAGGTAGCCCTCGGCGATCAACTGTTCGTAGGCTTGGACCACGACGCTGCGCGAAACCCCGAGGTCTGCAGCGAGATCGCGGCTCGATGGCAACCGGACACCCGGGTGCAGGGTGCCGTCCCATATTCGTTCGCGGATGACTGACCGAATCTGAACGGTCAAGGACAACGGCGACTTCCGGTCGATGGCGATCGGTAACATTCTTCCCCTCTTCAGCGCGGAAATGGCCCGGCCGGCAGCGGCATCTAATGGTCTTGGTCAGCGCCTCCGCAGACTGGAACGCTGAACACGAAATAACAGCGGAGGAGCAGCGATGACCGGCCAGGCACCCGTACTCGACACGATTCGGAAAAAAGTTGGGCGGAGATTCTTTCGGCGCTCACGGACGGCCAGGACCTCACCGAGAGCGATACGGAGTGGGCCATGGGCGAGGTCATGCGTGGCGGAGGCCGGCGATGCCAGGCTGGCCGGTCTGCTGATTGGCCTGCGGTCCAAGGGAGAGACCGTCGCTGAGCTCGACGGGCTGGTTCGCGCCATGGACGCGCACGCGGTCAAGATCGGTGTCGACGAACCGTTCCTGGACATCGTCGGTACCGGCGGAGACCAAGCCGGCACGGTGAACATCTCCACCATGTCGGCGATCGTCGCCGCGGCAGCGGGTGCGCGGATCAGCCCACAACGCGGAGATCACGCTGCGGTTCCTCGAGGGCGAACGCGGTCCGGTCCGTGAGGCCGTCCTGCTGTCCGCCGCAGCGGGACTTGCCGCGGCCTCGCTCGACGCCGCGCCCATCACGGAGCGGTTGGGTGGTGCGGTCCGTGCGAGTTCGTCGGGTCGAATCCGTCCGGGCGGGGTGTCGAAACGCTGATCGCAGGAGATGGCCATGACGTACAGGTCGCGGGATTGGCGGCCACGTCCGCAATCCAGGATTGTCGCCGTAGGCCTCATCCGTGGTGAACCAGCCGATGCCGGCACCCGCATCGGAGTCCAGCAGGTGTCCAGCATGCGCTGCGCCAGTTGGGGTTTGGTCGCGAACTCGACGTCATCGTCGATCCCCGCCTCGGCCAGGCGTTGACGGTCGCCCGTCCACGACGCCGGCAAATACAGTTCCCGGTCGACCAACGCCCGACCCCTTGACCGACGCATTGGTCAAGAACACGCCCGGCTGACAGTTCTCGATCCGCCCGGCCGTACCCGAGTACTGGCGCTGGACACCGACGGATTTGGTGCCTTTCTGCAGAAAACCCGTCTCATCAGCGAGCATGATCCCGCCGCGATCACCAAGGTTGCCGAGTACGTACTCCAGGGATCATCACGCATCTCACCGGCGTTCCAGCGGTAGAAGTCCGGCAACCGCTGCAGGCCGTCGGAGGTAACGCCCCCGGCTTGCTCGGCCAGCCCCCACGAGTTCTTCCGCTGCAACCCGAAGCCAACCCCGGCACATACTCACCTGGCACGGCGACGCGAGTCCGCCTGCGCGAAATCCGCTGCCATCGAGAACGGCCCCTCAGCCCGGCCTGTCACCGAGCGAGCCGATCACCGGCCCGCACTTCGATGCCGAGATCAGTTCCGTGCTCACCAAAGGTGACAGCCACCGGCCCGCCGAAGTGATGCCAGTAGCGCTCACTTCTTGCGGGCGCGCATCCAAAATCCTGTGACGTTGTGTGCCACAGGATTTCGTGGACCTGCTTCCCCAGTTGACACTATGGGTCAGACAGCCGGAGTCGGCACTGGGTCGACGCTCATGCGTGGGCCGAGAATCCGTATGTGATGATGTTTCCGCCGCGGCTTGGACGGAAATTGCCGCTCTGGATCCAGAACGTGGACGGGCTGCGGGTGCCGAAGTCGTTGATCGGCTCGGCGGCGGTGCCGGACCCAAAACCAGTGAACTTCTGGCACTGACCACTGTTCACTGCTGACTGGTGGCGTCTGAGGCGGGCGTCGTAGCAGCCAGCACGGCGGCAGATGCTGGGATACCGACAGCGATGGCGGAAGAATTTGGTCGCTTGAGTGCGTTCGCGAAGGGCATGTTTTCTCCGTTTCAGCGTCTCTGCGTCGAACCACTATTGCTGCGGGCACACGAGAATTGCGTTGTGAAACTATGCCGGAGAGATTCGGCCCTGCAACAGGGCGCGAACGGATCTGCCCGTGCGGGCACGAAACTATTCCCTTCCGGGTCCGCCGTCAGGCATCCTCTAATCGGCCGATTCGGGAACGGACGAGATCGCCGGGAAGCCCGCTGCGGCGCGTCGCCGCTACGTGCTTCTACCGCGCGGACTGAGCATTTCTCTTTGTCGTTTTCGTGGTGGGAAGCGCTGACCACGTCATTGGTTGCCGGCGTAGTTCTGGGGGCCTGCTGCTGTTGAGGCTTCTCGGGATGCTGCATTGAGCCCGGGTTTCACCGATTCGTCGTTCGAGTGGCTGACCGCCGTTGTCCCTTCCGCTCGGTTCGGACGACGAGGTCTGAACGCGGGACCGCGAGTGCGGCTGCCGCGGCCCGGGGCGTTGGCCGGATGATGTAGTCGTGGATGTGGGTCAGCGGGATGAACTGGTGGGGGTGGCCGAGTCGCTTGAGCGGCTTGCCGCCGTTTCGACGCGTGGCGATTGGCAGGTCGAGGGGTTGCTCGCCACTCGGCCGGAGGTCGTCGCTCACTTCGAGGGTGGGGCTACCGAGCACGTTGCCGAGGCTCGGGCCGGTAGTGCTCGGTGGATCGCCGCTCTTTCGCCCGCTCTCGTGGAGCCGCTCGCCGCGTGGCTCCGGGCGGCCGCCGGGCAGGAGGAGATCGATGCGGCGGCCCTGTCGTTCGCTCGGGCTCTTCGTCAGCGACTACCCCAATGATCGTCAACTCGAGGTTGACGATCCGGCGTCGTCAACTTATGGTTGACGCATGGCTGATTCAGTTGAGTTCTCCGGTCAGGTTCGGCTCGACGACCTGATCCAGTCCATCAAGAAGGCGCACGGCGACGCCCTCGACCAGCTCACCGACGCCGTCATCGCGGCCGAGCACCTCGGGGAGGTCGCCGATCACCTGATCGGGCACTTCGTCGACCAGGCCCGGCGTTCGGGCGCTTCCTGGACCGAGATCGGGAAGAGCATGGGCGTCTCGAAGCAGGCCGCGCAGAAGCGGTTCGTGCCGAAGGGCGACGCAGCGGGTTTCGACCCCAGCCAGGGATTCGGCCGGTTCACCCCTCGGGCCCGCAACGTCGTGGTGCTGGCGCAGAACGCGGCGCGCGACGCGGGCAACGTCGAGATCCTGCCCGAGCACCTGGTGCTGGGGCTGCTCGGCGAGCCCGATGGGATCGCCGCGCAGGTGATCGTCGCGCAAGGGGTAACGCTGGAGGCCGTCCGGGAGGCCGTGACCGCCGCGCTGCCGCCGGCGGCCGACGAGGCGCCGCAGATCCTCCCGTTCGACGGGTCGGCGCGGAAGGCGCTGGAGCTCACCTTCCGCGAGGCCCTGCGGCTCGGGCACAACTACATCGGCACCGAGCACATCCTGCTCGCGCTGCTGGAAAACGAGGACGGCAACGGCGTTCTCTCCGGGCTCGGCATCGACAAGGCCGCCGCTGAGGCCAGCATCACCGCCGCGCTCGCCGCCGTCGTTGCCCAGATGAAGAAATGATCCACCGGCCCAGCCGCCGGTTTCGTGTCGCCCCGGCTCGGGCATCCGCTGAAGATGGCAGTCGGTAGGCGGTCGTCTCCGGGCGGAAGGATCGGGTCATGGGTGGCGAGGAATCGGCGGTGGGTCGGGCTCGGTTGACCGAGGAGATCCGCACGTTGCGCGCGCGGCGGCAGCAGCTGGTCGACGAGTTGAGGCAGACCGACGACCCCGGGGACCGCGGCGACGCCGCGCAGGAGCTGCAGGGCGGCGATGAGCTCGTCGCGATCGACGACCGCATCGCCGGACTGGAGGGGCTGCTGGCCGGTGGGCAGCCCGACGTCGGAGGACTGGCGCCCGGTACCGAAGTGAGCCTGCGGCTGCCCGACGGCACGACGCAGGACTTCCGGGTCGTGGCCATCCCGGAGGAGATCCCATCGGGCGCGGAGGATACCTCGCTGACCTCCGACAGTCCGCTGGGGCTGGCGCTGGCCGGCAGCCACCCGGGGGAGACGGTCGATTTCCCGACCCCGGAAGGCCGAAACCGGGTCGAGGTGATCAGTATCCGGCCGCCGAGCTGACCTGCTCCGCGACTCGCCATTGTGGACAGTCGTGGGTGGACTTCCGTCACCGCAGCGGCGCGCCCGATGCGCTGGGCAGCGCCACTGCGGAGATCGGGGGAGTCGCCTGCCGGGCAGGAGACTCCCCTTCTCACGTTGCGGCGCCTACCGGCCTGGCCTCCAGGGACTTCCGCAGTTCCGACTGGCGTTCGCGGTAGGCCGCGACGTTCGCGAGCTTGATCTCCTCGTAGCCGCGGACCATGTCCGGGAGCTCCGCGAGTTCCAGCAGCGCCGGGTGGTCCGGCGTTGCCAGCGCCTCCGCGATCATCTTCCGGTACTCGTCGATCAGTTCTCGTTCGACGCGGCGGACCTTGGCGTAGCCGAACGGGTCCAAGCGGGTGCCGCGGACCTTCCGCGCCGCGCGCAGCAGGCGCAGCACGTGGCGGAACCAGGGGCCGAGGCTGATCTTCCGGTTCATGCCGAGCGCGCGCAGCACCGGCGGGTGCAGCCGGAAGGCGAACCGGGAGCCCGCGCCGAACTGGGCTTCGACGTCGGCCAGCAGCTTCTCGTCGAGCGAGAGCCGGGCGACCTCGTACTCGTCCTTGTAGGCCATCAGCTTGTAGAGGTTGCGGGCCACCGCTTCGGTCACCGCATCGACTCCGCGCCCGCGCACCTCCTCGACGAACTCCGCGTACGTCCGCGCGTAGTCCTCGTCGTGGTAGTCGACGAGGTCCGGGATCCGGATGTCCAGCAGCCGCGCCAGTTCCGAGCCCGCCGCGGCCCTGACGAGTGCCCGCACCCGGTGCGCCGCGGCGCTGGGCTCGCGGGGCTTCGCCGGCGGCGGGGTGATCTCGGCCTGCAGCGCGTCGGGGTCCGCGATCGCCTGGCGGCCGCGGCGGAACGCCTGGATGTTGGCCGCCACCGCCGTCCCGTTCAGCTCGATCGCCCGCTCGATGCTCTCCGCCGGCAGCTGCAGCGAACCGGCCTGGTACGCCGCGCCGAGCTGCAGGATGTTGGCGAACTGGTCGTCGTCGAACAGCTTCTCGGCAAGGCCGCGCGCATCCAGGTAGAACGCCCGCGCGGTCGCGTCGTCGAGGGCGGACCGGATGCCCGACTGCACCGGGAACGAGACGGCGGTGTCCACGACCATCCGGCCGGTCGGGACCTCGGTGGTGGACACCACCGCCGTCGTCCGGCCGGCGTCGGCCGCGGCGAGGTGCACCGGGTCGGCCGCCACCAGCAGGTCGCAACCCAGGTAGAGGTCGCATTCGCCGGCGGCCAGTTTCGGTGCCTGCGCAACGGGTTCCGCGGTGATCTTGAGGTCGGAGACGACCGCGCCGCCCTTCTGCGCGAGGCCGATCTGGTCGAGGGTGCGGACCTGCCGGCCGTCGATCACCGCCGCCGTCGCGAGGATCTGCGTGACGGTGACGACGCCGGTGCCGCCGATGCCGGTGATGCGGACGGTGAAGTCGCCCGCGCCGTGCTCCGGCTCGGGCAGTTCGCCGGCGCTGACCTCGCTGATCTTGCGGCGGGCCGTGCGGCCGCTGGATACCACGGTCAGGAACGACGGGCAGTCGCCGGCCAGGCAGGAGTAGTCGACGTTGCACGAGGACTGGTGGATCTGGGTCTTGCGGCCGAACTCGGTGGCGACGGGCTGCACGGAAAGGCAGTTGGACTTGGCGCCGCAATCCCCGCAGCCCTCGCACACCCGCTCGTTGATCAGCACCTTCTGCGCCGGCGTGGGCTGCTTGCCCCGGCGGCGCTTGCGGCGCTTCTCGGCCGCGCATTCCTGGTCGTGGATGAGCACCGTGACGCCGGGGACAGCGGCCAGTTCTTCCTGCACGCGCAGCAGATCATCGCGGTGCCGGATCTCGACGCCCCGGGGAAGCTTGCCGCTCAACCGCTTGGGCGCGTCGCTGGTGACGATGACCTTGGCGACGCCTTCCAGCAGCAGCGTTTCCGCCAGCCGCGCCAGCGGAAGCGCCCCGACCGCGTCCTGGCCGCCGGTCATCGCCACCGCCGAGTTGTGCAACAGCTTGTAGGTGATGTTGACCCCGGCGGCGACGGTCGCGCGGACGGCAAGGCTGCCGGAGTGCGTGAAGGTGCCGTCGCCGATGTTCTGCACGAAGTGCTCGGTGCCGACGAACGGCGACATGCCGATCCACTGGGTGCCCTCGCCGCCCATCTGCGTGATGCCAACGACGTCGCCGACCTGGTCGGCGTCCATGAACAGCGCCATCGTGTGGCAGCCGATCCCGGCGCCTACCACGGTCCCTTCCGGCACCTTCGTCGACGAGTTGTGCGGGCAGCCCGAGCAAAAGTACGGCGTGCGCGCCAGCAGCGGCACGGCGATGCGCTCGCGGCGGCGGCGCTGCCGCCAGGCGTTGATCGGCTCCACCTCGCCGTGCGCGGTCAGGCGCCCGGCCAGACCCTTGGCGATGCGGTCCGGGTCGAGCTCGCCGAGCTCGGTGAACAGGGTGCCGCCGTCCGGCCCCTTCTTGCCGTGGACGGCCGGGGCGTCTGGGCGGCCGTAGAGGATCTCCTTGATCGCCGTTTCGAGGAACGAGCGCTTCTCCTCGACCACCACGATCTCGCTCAAACCGGTCGCGAAGTCCCGGACCAGCTGCGGGTCGAGCGGGTAGATCGCGCCGAGCTTGAGCAGCCGGATGCCGTACCGGGCCAGGTCCGCGTCGTCGAGGCCGAGCGCGCGCAGCGCCTGCCGGATGTCCAAATAGGACTTCCCAGCCGCCACGATGCCGATCCGGTCTGCCGGGCCCGAGCGCACCACGTGGTTGACGCCGCTGCGCCGGAGGTACTCGACCGCCAGCGGCAGGCGGAGGTTGTGCAGGCTGTGCTCCAACCCCGCGAGCTCGGCACCGAGCAGGCGGGCGCTGGGGCGGTGCGAGTACGGCTTCAACTCGGCCGGGATCGCGGGTGCGTTCCAGGTCGGCGCCACAACCGCTGTTCCGGCCGCATCCGCCACGTTGGCGACGACCTTCAGCGACGTCCACAATCCGCTGGCCCGCGACAGCTCCACCGCGTGCAGCCCGAAATCGAGCAGGTCCTGCGAGTCCGCCGGGAAGAACACCGGCATCGCCAGGTCCGCGAGCGCCGCCTCCGAGGCCGCCGGAACCGTCGAGGACTTCGCGTTCGGGTCGTCGCCGACGAGCGCGACCGCGCCGCCGCGCGGGTTCGCGCCCGCGAGGTTGGCGTGGCGCAGGGCGTCGCTGGCCCGGTCCAGGCCCGGTGCCTTGCCGTACCAGACGCCCACCACCCCGTCCGGGCGCTGCGTACCGAGGCCTTCGGTGAGCTGGCTGCCCATCACCGACGTCGCGGCCAGCTCCTCGTTCAGGCCCGGCCGGTGGACCACGTCGTGATCGGCGAGCAGCTTCGAGCGGCGGGCCAGCTCCAGGTCGAACCCGGCCAGCGGCGAGCCCTCGTAGCCGGAGACGAACGCCGCGGTGCTGTGCCCGGCGCGGCGGTCGTGGCGGATCCGGTCGAACAACAGCCGCACCAGGGCCTGCACCCCGGTCACGTAGACGGTGCCCGATTCCTGGAGGTAGCGGTCGTCCAGGGTGTAGGCGGCCATGTCGAACTCCTTTGTCGCGGACCCGCGGGTCGTGATCGACGCCACTTCAACCGAAGGTGGGTGTGGCGCACAACACCGCGACCCGAAACGATGGTCCACACGCAAACATCGGCGGTTCAGGGGCTTTTGCGCGCCCGAATTTTGCGTACCATCGCTGTCCATGGCCGAAGCGACGCTCGATGCGACAGATCACGAAATCCTGGCCCTGCTGCGCGAGGACGCGCGGCGGACGCTGTCGGACATCGCGACCCGGGTGACGCTGTCCACGGCGGCCGTGAAGCGGCGGATCGACCGGCTGCAGGAGATCGGGGTGATCCTCGGCTACACCGTGCAGGTGGATCACGCGAAGCTCGGTTCGGGCGTGGAAGCGTTCATCGAGCTGCGGTTCCTGGGCACCAGCGGAGTCGACGAGATCATCCAGACGACGACCCGAATGTCCGAGGCGCAGGCGGTGTTCACCATCGCGGGCGACCCCGACGCGCTGGTGTGGCTGCGCGTCCGCGACATTGCGCACCTGCAGCGCACCATCGACGAGATCCGCCGCAGCCACCGGGTCACCAGCACCAAGACCCTGATAGCGCTCGACTCCTGGCAACGCGGCCGCCGCTAAATACTGTTTCCAGAGAGAAGATCCGTGAGTGTTTTTGGGCGCCATAGCACCCAAAAACACTCACGGATCTTTTGCATGAGTAAGGCCCAACAGTGCTCGGCGAACGCGCCGCTACTGTTCGGCCCGGCCCCGCCCGGCGGCGTGCCGGATGGCCGTTAGGAGATTGCCTACCGGGCCGCCCGCGTCGGTTTCGCCTGGTCGCCGGGAGAGCGGAGCTGGTTGGCGTCGATGGACGGGCTCCCGTTCTCGGCGACCGACACTGGCCGGCTCGCCGCGAGCACTGTTGTGCTGCAGGAAGTTCCGGTGCCGGGTTCGCCGTTCCAGGACGTGGTAGAACTGCCAGCGCAGGACACTAGCTTTTTCACCGCTGGCTATTCGCCGCGTACTCGCCCACTGCGACTGGGTTCCTGGAAGACAAGGAGCTCTGCGTGGGGATCGTCGGCTCCACATCCGCCGTGAACTGGTCCAATTCCGCCTGCTTGATTCCATAGCAGTGCTCGGGTGCAGGGAAGTTCTCGCTGCGGACTTCTTCGGTTATCACGCCACAGTTTCGCCACATAGATGTGAGACACGACCACGTCCTCGGTGCGCTTGATATAGCCGGCCATCCGCCGGTTCGACCAATGCGAACAGGCCCGTCTCATCCGGCGGGCTCGCCAGCGTCAGCGCCAGGATTCGCGCACGAATCTGGCTGGAACCTCAGCGGAATGCCAGGATCGCCCATGGGCGGCGCCAGGGTTCGGGTCGCGCAGATCGTCCCCGGCCGGTAGTGCGGTTGTCCGAAAATGGACAGGTTTGCCCTGCGGCATTGCCTCTCCGCGCCGGAACGAACCAGAATCAAGTAATCGTCGCTGACAGCGTTGTCAACGGGGTGGTGATCATTGAGTATTGAGCACTCTCGCCGGCGGATTCTCCAGGCGTCCGGCGCAGGTGGACTCGCGCTCGTGGCCGCCGGATTGGTGACGCCGATGGCCTGGGCTCGGGCCGTGGCCGCGCAGCCGATCGTTTCGCAGCGCCCGGGCGCCTCGGACGACGTGGCGGCAACTTACCTGCGGGTGTTGCTGCGGCACACGCGCTGGGCCGAGCGACGGTTCGACCGGGCCGCGGGAATCTACCCTGCCAAGGACTTCACGTTCGCCGTGGTTCTCGGCAACGCCGTCCTGCTGACTAGGGAGGGTTACGACGCGACGGTCGCTGGGGTCGAGCAGGAGGTGCTGCACCGGCACACCGTCGACACGATCCGCCACTTCGCTGCATCGAACGTGATCACCGGCGGCACCGAGTGGGGGCGCCGGCTGTACTTCGACACGACGTTCCAGTCTTATTTCCAGCTCGCCGGTCGTCTACTGTGGAGCGATCTGGACGATGCTACAAGGGCGAACCTAGACAAGATCGCGATCGGCCAAGCAGTCTATACGGCGGGACTGGGCTCGGGTGACGACCCGCTGTCGGGTGGCTGGACACCACTCGGATTGTCCGGTGGGCACGTCGGGGACACCAAGTTAGAGGAGATGGGCGTCTACGCCCAGGCACTGACCCCGGGAATCGCTTGGGCGCCGGACGACCCGCAAGCCGTGGCGTGGCGTGAGTGGTTTGGTAAGTGGAGCCGCAACGAGACGAGCCTGCCCGCCGCGGACCTGGCCAACCCGTGTGTGGTGGACGGCGTGCCGATCTCGGCCAACACCTCCGAGAACCTGTACGACACGTTCCTGGTCGAGAACCACGGTTCGTTCGGCCCGCACTATCAGGAGGAGCTGTGGCGCACCTCCGGGCGCAACGCGATGCATTTCCTGCTCGCGGGGCAGCCGCTGCCGGAGGTGCTCACCGCACAGCCGAACGGCGAGCGGCTGTGGCACACCATGCTGCTGATGGCCAGCGACGCGGGCGAACCGTTGATGCCGATGGTGGCGGACCGCGAGCATCTTTACGGTCGCGATGTCCTTCCGCTCGCCTTCCGCGCCCAAGTCCTCGGCGACCGTTACGCCGCACGCGCCGAGGTGCAGCTTGCCGAGCGGCTCGAGCCCTACCAGGCGTACCCGCCGGCCGATCGCATCACGAAGTTCTCCGGTGAGCCGAAGTACGAGCCAGAGGCCCGCGCGGAAATCGCGATCAGCTACCTGCTGCACGAATGGCGCGCGAGTCACGGTGGCCCGGTGCAGGCGGTGAGCCAGGCCGAGTTCGATGCGTACGCGATAGGCGTGAGCGATTTCGGTGAGGGGCCCGGATTGATGGCGCACCGAACGTCTTCCGCGTGGACGGCGGCGGTGAGCAAGCCGGGCTTCGTCAAGTTCGCCTGGCAGCCCCATCACGACGACTGGCTGTTCGTCGTAAGCGGCGCGACGCCGATGCTCTTGCCGTCGACGGCGCTCAAGACACTGAAGCGGAACGCCGCGACCTGGACGAAGGTGCGGGACGGTTTCGACGCGACCGCAGCGGTGCTGAAGTTCGGCAACGGCTACGCCGGTTTCGCCACGCTGCCCTCGGGCGCCGCAGTATACGCGACGACCGGCTTGGCCTCGGGAGAGGGCGTCGTGTCGGTCTACAACCTCGACATGCCTGGCATTCCGGGACTGAACGGTAAACGCAGTTACCACACCGCCGAGGGGACCGTGACCGTCCCGGCCGCTCCCGTACTCCCGCCCGGCGGCGGCCGGACCGACGAGGTCGCTTTCCCTGCGGTCAAGGCACGCTACGTCCGGATGCTCGGCGTGCTACCGGATCCGGCGTACGGCTATTCCGTGTTCTCCTTCGAATTGCGCGACGACGCCGACGGGACCGACCTTGCCCGCGCGGGTACCGCGTTCGCCTCGTCAGCATCGCCAGGCAAGGAAGCGAAGTACGCGACCGACGGCGATGCGACCACGCGCTGGGCGGTCGCCACGGCCGATCGCCCGCGCGCCGACAGCTGGCTCGCCGTCGATCTTGGCTCGGCACAGCGGTTCGACCGCGTCAGAATCGTTTGGGAGGCTGCGGCCGGACGGTGGTACCGCATCGAGACCTCGCAGGACGGGGATACCTGGACCGCCGCGGCGACCTACCCGCGACCGGCGGTCAGCACCAACGGAAACTGGCTCAACGTCGATGGGCGTGCCGGGTTCGTCGTGACCGGTTCCCCGAACCCGATCATCGTCGCCGGTGACCAGATCCTGCTCTCCGACGGCAGCGCGGCACCCCTGCAAGTCGAATGCCACCCGGATCCGCACACCCTGGCCACTGCGGCGACGGCGCCGCGTCCGACGTCCAGTGTCGCCGCGGTGCGCACTTCCGTGGTCGACGGATACCTCGTCATGCTCAATCTGTCCGGCTCGGCGGTGCGCGGGACCGTCGCACTGCCCGAGTCCGGGGGCGCCGTCTCGCTCTACCGTGGCGTTCAGGTGATCACGAAGGCCGGCAGTGAACTCGCGATGTCGTTGGCCGAAGCGGAAGGACGGGTCGAACCGGCTTGGTTTACCGTGCGCGCCGCCGCAGGGCCGCAGCTGCCCGCCGGCCTACAGGCGACCGTCGCCGACGGCGCGACACTCCGGCTCACGGCACCCGCCGGACCGCCACTGCGCCTCCAGGTGCAGCCCGCCGGCGAGCCACCGCGCCACGTGGCGGTGCCGGGACGCCGCACGGTGACGATCAAGGCCCGCGCCACCCGGCCCTACCCACTGGATGATCTCGCCCTGGGGGCCACAACGTTCCCGACCGAACCGCTGCCCCCGGGGATGTCCGCACCGAGCGCAGCGGTCGACGGCGACGAGCGGACCTCCTGGCACCCGGGCCCCAACGGCCGGATGGTCGTCGACCTCGGCGCGGTCTGGCAGCTCGGTGAGGTCGAACTGACGTGGACCGACGGGTTGCCGCCCGCCGTCACCGTCGAAACGAGTACCGACGGGCGTACGTACACGCCAGCGCCTCCACCGACCTCCCGCCGGAGCACGACAGTGCGCTTGGCCGGTGCCGCGCGCTACGTGGCGATCCGGGTACACGGCGGTCATGCCGGGGACGCCGAACTCACCACGATGAGGGTGCGGCCAGCAGGGTTCGGTTGATCATGTGGCCGGCCTCGTCCGGGGATAGCCGAGCTCCTGGCCAATTCGCGGCATAGCGATACGAGACGGACACGCCCCTCGGTGCGCCCTCGGTGCGGGTTACTAGTAGGTGGCTGGTGTTTTTCGGGGAAAGTCAAGCAGGCGCCTCGAACTTCGAGGCTCAGGGTGGGCTGATTCGGTCGGCGACCGTCTTTCCGGCCGCCTATGGCAATCTCAGCTCTGCGCGATTTGTCTGGATCGGTCTTGCGATGAAAATGAGGCCGTTCGACACCAGCCGCGTAGGGCGGTGTGGGCGTGTCGGCGGTATCTGAGGGTGCGGCGGGCGCGCTTGCGGGCGCTGGCGGTGGCCACCGTGTCGACCCTCCCGGTTGGGGGTCGGCGCACACGTGGGCCATGTCGCACGGTAGCGGCCCCGGCGGGGCGTCCAAGCGCGCGCGGAAGTTGTACGCACACACTGCACGTTGTGCCCAGTGTGGACACACCGTGAACTGCTCAAACGCCCCGGCCGGTGACCAGCACCATTAACGCGCGAAACCGTCACCACCCACGAGGGGGCCGTGGCGATTTCGCGCGAAATCGCCGCCACCCATGAGGGGCCAGTGGCGATTTCGCGCGAAATCGCCAGAATCAGCGACGGGCTGTGAAAGCGGCCTGGACCTCGGCGAGCAGGTCGGGCAATCGCTGGTAGAGGCGTTCCGCTGTCACCACGATGACATGCCAGCCGCATGCCCGGATTCGCCGCAACCGTTCCTGATCGAGTGCATGTTGAGCAGGGTCAGCATGCCATGCCCCGTCATACTCAAGAGCGATCTTCGCCTCTTCCAACGCGAGGTCCACACGAGCGACGAACCCGTAGCCGTCGCGGATTTCCACCTGTGGTGTGGGGCGAAAGCCTGCCTGTACCAGGACGACACGCAGCTCGGATTCGGGCAGTGACTCCGCTCGTCCGTCCAAGAGCGCGGCGGCCCTACGTGCCCGGACTATGCCGTGGTCATGGCGTCTCGCGAGGAAAGCGTAGACCGTCTCCTGGTTGATCAGCCCAGCGTGGATCAGTGCATCCCCAGCCGCGACCGCCGACCGTAACGGGTTCCGGGCGAGCAGGTCCAGCATCGTGCGTTCGATGGTGGCAAGGTGGATTCGTCCCCACTCCACCCGCTCGAAGTCCCAGCTCCTGACGGACCAACATCGCAGGCCGAAACGTCTGTTCATGTACTTCTGGCCGCTTACGAGAACTTCGACCCGGTCATGAGCCCTCGCCAACTGCACCCCGTACAAGGTGGCGGCTGAGCGACCGGTGATGATCGCGGGCGTCGGCAGGACAAGCGCCGCGGCATGGCAGCGAAGTACGTGGGTCGCCTCGATGGCGCTACTGCAGTAGACGCCGTGGATAACTCGTCGGTATTCGCTGCTTTCCCGCAGCTGGCGGTCGGTGATCCCCTGGGCCAGTGCCTGAGCGCGAGTGAGTAGTCCGGGGTCTGCTGGTGTGATGGTACGTGTCAAAGATGTCATGCATCTTAGAATCCGGGCTCAGTTCGGTGTTGTCATCCCCGGTCTGTAAATCTGTGGATAAGTCGGCCCACTGTGGACAACTCGGGATACCCGTTAGAAGGATGGCGATTTCACGCGAAATCGACGGCGCCCACGAGGGGGCCGCGGCGATTTCGCGCGAAATCGACGGCGCCCATGAGGGGCCTGCGGCGATTTCGCGCGAAATCGCCATCCGCTGCCGTAGAGCCGCCGTTCACTGGCACGCGTAACGAGTCTCAAACAGCCTCTGTAGCAACCAAAAAACGCTCACGGGTTGTTCTTCGTTTTTGAAACGCCGGAGGCGCTTGGCCCACCCTCGCAGCTTGCGCTGCCGCGGAACCTCAGCCGTCGCCTGAGGTTCCGCTACCCGCTCCGCCATCCGAAACGAGTCTGGAAACAGCCCCTGTGGATCAGGCGAGCTCGAGGAGCGCGTGGACCGGCAGGTGGTCGGACGGGAAGTAGCCGTCCCTGCGGTAGGTGTTGATCGCCGCCTTCAACACCCGGACGCGACCGTTGTGCAGCAGCCAGTCGATCCGCTCCTTGCCCTCGACCGGCTCCTTGTAGCCGGCGAAGGTGCCCCACGCGGGGGTGAGCCGCTCGGCGGCGGTCGCCCAGCTGTCGGCCAGGCCGCCGCTGGTCAGGATCCGGTACGACTCCGACGTCTCGGCCGCGGTGTTGAAGTCGCCGGTGAGCACCACCGGCAGCGCCGGGTCGAAACCGGCGATGCGGTCGCGCACCAACTGGGCGCTGCGCTGCCGCGATGGCTCCGACTGGTGGTCGAAGTGCGTGTTGACGTGGACGAATTCGCGGCCGCTCCGGCGGTCCAGGAATCGCACCCAGGTGACCATCCGGACCACGTTGTTGCCCCAGCTCTTCGAACCGATCACGTTCGGCGTGTCGGAGAGCCAGAAGTGGTCGTAGTCCAGCGGCTCCACCCGGCGGGTGTCGTAGTAAACCGACATGAACTCGCCGCGACCGCCGCCCTCCCGGCCTAGCCCGATCCAGTCGTAGTGCCGCGGAACGTCCGACAGCACCTCCTTCACCTGGCCGTACAGCGCTTCCTGCACGCCGAGCAGGGTGGGCTGCTCGGCGTTTAACAGCTCGGCGAGGATCGGGCGGCGGGTGGTCCAGGCGTCGGGGTTGGGCGGGGTGGCCTTGGCGTCGAAGCGGATGTTGAAGGTCATCACGTGCAGCGAATCGCCGCGCGCGGGCCCGATCAACGCGTTGTCGCTGGGCCGCGCGGCCGCCGCACCGGTGCCGAACACACCGACCGCGCCGGCCGCTGCGGCGGCTCCGGCCATGCCGAGAACTCCCCGTCGGGTAAATCCAGACACATCTGCCTCCTCGATTGACGTGTCAAGATCCTCACGCGCAGCAGCCCAGGAGTGGTTGACCGTTAGGCGAACATTGCCGGAATTCCGCAACGGGCCGAATGTGACCTGGTCGGCGGAGGCGGCCCGGTGTCGGTGCCCGTGGCTAGGCTCGGTTCCCATGAGCGATCGTCGTCTGTTGCTGGTCCACGCCCACCCCGATGATGAGTCCACCGCCACCGGCGCAACGATGGCCCGGTATTGCGCGGACGGCGCATCGGTGTCGTTGGTGACCTGCACCAGCGGGGAGCTCGGCGAGGTCATCGCCGATGATCTGGCGCACCTGCGCGGAAATCCCGACGCGCTGGGCGAGTACCGGCGCGGGGAGATCCGCGCGGCGCTGGCCGAGTACGGCGACGTCCGGCACCACTGGCTCGGCGGCCCGGGGCGATGGCGGGACAGCGGCATGGCAGGCGAGGCGGGCAACGGCGTGGACGGGGCCTTCGCGAAGGCCGACCCGGGCGAGGTCACCCGTGCGATGGTCGAGATCCTCCGCGCCGAACGGCCCCACGTGATGATCACCTACGACGAGTTCGGCGGCTACGGCCACCCGGACCACATCGGCGCGCACCGCGCGGTGATGACCTCCCTCGACCCGGCGGCGGACCCCGGCTACGCGCCGGAACTCGGCGAGCCGTGGCAGGTGCCGAAGGTGTACTGGACGACCCTGCCGCGCTCGATCCTCAAGCGCATCGAGGGGGCGGGTATCGAGGGCTTCGAGCCGTACACGGTGCCCGATGAGGAGCTGACCGCGATGGTCGACGGCCGCGCCTTCCACGCCGCCAAGATCGCCGCGCTGCGGCACTACCGCAGCCAGGTCGACCTAGATGACGGCGGGTTCTTCGCCCAGATGGTGGCCCGTCCGGAGTTCGCGATGGAGCACTACCTGCTGGTCCGCGGCGACCGGGGCCCCGGAACCGGCCCCCACGACTGGGAATCCGACCTGTTCGCGGGACTCGACTGACCCGACCGGTCACCGGGTGGACAGGCGCTGTTCGGCTGGGATCGGCGTGGGGTGCGCGGGCCAGGGCAGGAGGTCCGGGAGCGGACCGGTCGGGATCTGCTGCGGCGTCCGGCCGGCGAGCCAGGCCGCTAGGTCGCGGGCCCGGCCGGTGATCTCGACGCCGTCGACGTCGGCCGGCCACCGGCGCGGGCCGTCGGTCTGCCGCAGCGCGATGCCGCCCGGCAGCCGGGGCAGCAGGAAATCGACGGCGTGGCAGGAGAATTCGTCGCTCCACTCCTGCGGGCTGACGCCCAGGTCGAGGTCCACCAGGTGGATCCAGACCTCCCGCCACCGCATGTGCACGAGCCCGCTCAGGTCGCCGTTGCGGAACCGCACCGGCCGTTCCCAATCGTCGGCCGCGGCCTGCGACCACACCGCTTCCAGGGCGGCCGAGTGCCGGGCGATGGAGTCGCGGTGCTCGTCGGCGCTGCGGTCGGCGAGCCCTTCGATGATCGCGTCGCGCTCGGTCTGCCCGCCTTCGTAGGCGTCGGCCAGTTCGCCGCGCAACGCGAGCGCAGACATCCGGGCGAAGGCGCGGGCGTTGTCGGTCAGGTGAGCCAGCACGTGGCCCCGGCTCCAGCCGGGGAGCAGCGACGGCTCGGCGACCTGATCGTCGGTCAGGGCGGAGAGCACCTCTAGAAGTCGCCGATGGCCCTGCGCAACAGCATTCAACGGAGGCATCACGCGCCAGGATCCTAGACCCACGCCACCCGGCCCCACCCCGGGATGCCGATTCCGGCGGTTTCAATGGAACCAGCACGTTAATTTCCGTTGAGCCTTTTCATCCTGGCTGATCCGCTGCCGCAACGCCTGAAGTCCTGCGGCACGGGGCTGCCGCAAGTGGCGTAGCCGCCTTGGCCCACCCGCGCAGTTCGCGCCGCCGCGGGTTCTCAGCGGTCTCCTCGCGAGGACAGCTGGTCATACACAAGTCCCGGATTCCGGAGTCGAGAAGGCCGCTGAGGTTCCGCTACCCGCACGCAACGCAAGAAGAGGCTGGATGGAAAACGCCCATTGAAATCGCCATCCGGCCCGATCAACCCGTGTTGTGGTTCCGGTACGCCGCGACGAGCTGGGTCTCGGCGGCGTCGAAGTACTCGTCGAGGCGTTCGGCCGCCGCGTCCATCGAGCCGTCGGTGATCAGGTCCGCGATCTCCCGGTTGAGCTCCAGGTACGGCTCGTGGAACTCCCGGGGGCGCGACATCACGTGGAACGCCAGGCGCAGCTCGGCCAGCAGTTGCCGCATCGTCTCGTTCACCCGGGGGCTGGCGGCCAGCGCCGCGAGCGCCTCGTGGAAGCGCATGTTCGCGGTGCCGACGTCTCCCCAGCGCTCGTTCTCGGCCGCGCGCTCGCCGTCGGCCACCGCGCCGTCGACGGCCGCCACCAGCTCCGGCGCGGCCCCGCTTGCCCGGCGCACCGCGCTGGTCTCAAGAAGCCGGCGGATGCGGTAGAGGTCGATCACGTCGTCGGCGCTGAGCACCCGGACGAACACGCCGCGGTGGAACTCGTGCACCAGCAGCCGCTCGTGCACCAGCAGCCGGAACGCCTCGCGCAGCGTGTTGCGGGAGACCGCCAACGCCTTGCCCGCGCTTTCCTCGGACAGCCGGGTGCCGGGGGCGAGTGCGCCATCAATGACGCGCTGCCGCAGCACATCGGCGACGCGCTCGGCCGTGCTCGTGCGGTCCAGCAGCGCCCGGTCGGCCGTGAGCAGGTCCACCCACGGATCCGAGGTGGTCAATCGAGCTCCTAACGACGTGCAGCAGTTGATCGCAGTCTAACGAGAAAGGTGCGCACGGGGGATTGCAGAATTGTTCAACAACTCACTATGTTGGCCGGAACCGCGGTTCGCGCGGCTGACACGCGACATCCCCGATACCGGTGGTGAACCGGTGTACCTGCTGATCGGAGTGCCATGGCCCAGACGTCCACGGCCGAGAACAAGCCTTCGGCGGCCAAGCGCAGCACGCTGCTGGGTGCGGTCTTCCTGATGGCCACCAGCGCCATCGGCCCCGGTTTCATCACCCAGACCACGGAGTTCACCGTCCAGCTCGGCGCGGCGTTCGCCTTCGCCATCCTGGTGTCGATCCTGGTCGACGTCGCCGTGCAGCTGAACGTGTGGCGGGTCATCGGCGTCTCCGGGATGCGGGCCCAGGACCTGGGCAACCGCGTGGTGCCCGGCCTGGGCTACCTGATGGCCGCGCTGGTGGTCTTCGGCGGCCTGGTGTTCAACGTCGGAAACATCGCCGGTACCTCGCTGGGCCTGGACGCGCTGTTCGGTCTGGACGCCAAGATCGGCGGCACCGTCTCGGCCGTCATCGCCATCGGGATCTTCCTGAGCAAGAAGGCCGGGGTGGCGATGGACCGCATCGTCGTCGTTCTCGGCGTGGTCATGATCCTGCTGACCGCGTTCGTCGCGTTCTCCTCGCACCCGCCGGTCGGGCAGGCCCTGGTCCAGGCGGTGTGGCCGGAGGAGGTCGACTTCCTGTCCATCACGACCCTGATCGGCGGCACCGTCGGCGGCTACATCACCTACGCCGGCGCGCACCGCCTGGTCGACGCCGGGGTGACCGGCCCAGAGCGGATCGTCGACGTCAGCCGCACCTCGGTCATCTCGCTGCTGGTAACCGGCGTGATGCGGCTGGTGCTGTTCCTCGCGGTCCTCGGCGTGGTGGCTGGCGGCGTCACGCTGGCCTCGTCGAACCCGACCGCGGAGGCCTTCCAGCACGCGGCGGGCGAGGTCGGCCTGCGGCTGTTCGGCATGATCCTCTGGGCGGCCAGCATCACCTCGGTCGTCGGCGCCGCCTACACCTCGGTGTCTTTCCTGGTGACCTTCTCGCCAAAGCTGGCCCGCGCCCGCAACTGGCTGGTCGTCGGCTTCGTGGCGGTGTCGGCCGTGGCGTTTCTGCTGATGGACCAGGCCCCGACGACGCTGCTGGTGCTGGCCGGCGCGCTCAACGGCCTGATCCTGCCGGTCGGTTTCGGGGTGCTGGTGTTCGTGGCGGCCAAGCGGCGGGACCTGCTCGGCGGATACCGGTACCCGAGCTGGTTGCTGATCGTGGGTGTGGTCGCCTGGCTGCTGACCTTGTACTTGGGATACAACTCGCTCGGCGGCATCGCCGCGCTGTGGAAGTGAGGTGGGCATGGACCTCAACTCGGACCTTGCGGAGGGCTTCGGGCGCTGGGAGCTCAGCGACGACGGGGCGCTGCTGCGCATCGTCACAAGCGCCAACGTGGCCTGCGGTTACCACGCGGGCGACGCCACGGTGATCCGTCAGGCCGTCGAGCAGGCCACGAAGCTGGGCGTCGTGGTAGGCGCCCAGGTCAGCTACCGGGACCTGGCCGGGTTCGGCCGCCGGTTCATCGACGTGCCGCCGGTGGAGTTGGCCAACGACGTGATCTACCAGATCGGCGCGCTGGCCGGGTTCGCCCGCGTCGCGGGCACCGAGGTCGGTTACGTCAAGCCACACGGCGCGCTGTACAACGCGATCGTGCACCACGCCGAACAGGCGTCCGCCGTGGTCGAGGCGGTGCGCAGCTACGATCCGTCGCTGGCCGTGCTCGGGCTGCCGGGCTCGGAGTGGCTGACCCAGGCTGAGCGGGCCGGGCTGCAGGTGTTCCGCGAGGCCTTCGCCGACCGCGCCTACACCCCGGAGGGCACCCTGGTGTCGCGCCGCGAGCCCGGCGCGGTGCTGCACGACCCGGAGGTCATCGCTGACCGCTGCCTGAAGCTGGTCGCTGGGGAGCCGATCGAGGCCGTCGACGGGTCCGAGATCAAGATCGGCGCCGACTCGATCTGCGTGCACGGCGACAGCCCGGGCGCGGTGGCCATCGCCGAGGCCGTGCGGGCCCGGCTGGTGGCCGGCGGAGTGGCGCTGGAGCCGTTCACCGTGCGAGGCCGGTGATGCGTTTCCTGCGATGCGCCGACTCGGGGCTGCTCATCGAGCTGGCCGATCTCGAAGCCGTGCAAGCGCTTTACGCGGTGCTCGTCGAGGATCCGCCGGAGGGCGTCACGGACCTCGTCCCGGCGGCCCGGACGTTGCTGCTGCACTTGGACCCGCGCGCCAATACCGCGGCGGTCGAGGCGGCGGTGCGTGCGGTCGAGCCGCGCGAGGGCGCACCCGCCAGCGGCGACCTGCTGCAGGTGCCGGTGGTCTACGACGGCGCGGATCTGGCTGAGGTCGCGGAGCTGACCGGTCTGACCGAGTGGGAGGTCGTGCACCGGCACACGAGTGCGGAGTGGACGGTCGCCTTCGGCGGGTTCGCCCCCGGTTTCGGCTACCTCGCCGGCGGCCCGCCGGAGCTGGTGGTGCCGCGCCGCACCGAGTCGCGGACCAAGGTGCCGCCCGGCTCCGTCGGCCTCGCCGGCGCGTTCAGCGGCATCTACCCGCGCGAATCGCCCGGGGGCTGGCAGCTGATCGGGCGCACCGGCCTGGAGATCTGGCGGGTCGACCGGGAACCGCCGGCGCTGCTGCGGCCCGGCGTGCGTGTGCAGTTCCGCGAGGTCCCATGAGCTGCCTGGAAGTCCTGGCCGCGGGTCCGCTGTCGACGATCCAGGACCTGGGCCGGCCGGGCCTGGCCGGGATCGGCGTGGGTCGCTCCGGTGCGGCCGACGGCGGCGCGTTCCGGCTGGCCAACCGGCTGGTCGGCAACGACGAGACAGCGGCGGCCATCGAGGTCACGCTGGGCGGGCTCGCGGTCCGCGCGACCCGCGACCTCACCGCCGCGGTGACCGGCGCCCCCTGTCCGACCACTGTGGATGGTCGGGTGGTGGCGGTGAACTCGGTGCTGTGGATCCCGGCCGGTGCCGAGCTGAGGATGGGCGTGCCCGGCCGCGGTCTGCGCAGCTATCTCGCGGTGCGCGGCGGCATCGCCGTGCCACCGGTGCTCGGTTCCCGGGCCACCGACGTGCTCGCCGGGCTTGGCCCGGACCCGCTGACCCCCGGCGCGCTGCTGCCGGTCGGCCCGGCGCCCGCGCGGTTTCCGCTGGTGGACGTGGCCCCGGTGGCGATGTGCGCGGCCGGCGAGATCGTGCTGCGCGTGGAGCCCGGACCGCGCCACGACTGGTTCGCCGGCGACGCCCTGGCGACTCTGGTCAGCCGTCCGTACGAGGTCACCCCGGACAGCAACCGGATCGGCATGCGGCTGGACGGACCGGCGTTGGAGCGCAGCCGCACCGAGGAACTGCCCAGCGAAGGCATGGTCGCCGGTGCGCTGCAGGTGCCGCCGTCGGCGCGCCCCACGCTGTTCCTCGCCGATCACCCGGTGACCGGCGGCTACCCGGTGATCGCGGTGGTCACCGCGGCGGACGTGGACAATGCGGCGCAGGCCAGGCCAGGCCAGCGAATCCGCTTCCGGTTGAGGAACGGCTTCAAACCTCGTTCCGCATAGCAGGACCTCAGACGCCGCCCGGTCCGCGGATCCCCGCCGCTTCAAGGCAGCAGATCAGATCGGCTTCAACAGCAGAGGTAGGGAGATTTCGATGACGCAGCCGAAAGCGATGTCGCCGGAGCAGGCCCGCGCGGCGTTCCGCGTCGGATTGCGCGTACCGACCTCGGGCTACAGCGCGGGTTGGACCCAGGCGAACCTTATCGCGCTGCCCCGCGAGTACGCCTACGACTTCTTGCTGTTCGCGCAGCGCAATCCGCGCTCGTGTCCGGTGCTCGACGTGACCGAGCCCGGCGAGACCAGCGCTTCGGTCTTCGCCGGCGACCTGCGCACCGACCTGCCCGCCTACACGGTCTACCGGGACGGCGAGCTGGCCGGGGAGCGCGCCGAGGTCACCGACCTGTGGCGGGACGACCTGGTGTCGTTCCTGGTCGGCTGCAGCTTCACCTTCGAGGCGGCGCTGCTGGAGGCCGAGGTCCCGGTGCGCCACGTCGAGGCGGGCAGCAACGTGCCGATGTACCGGACGAATCGGGAATGCCGCCCGGCGGGCCGGTTGGCGGGACCGATGGTGGTGTCGATGCGGCCGATCCCGGCGGAGCTGGTGTCCACCGCGGTTCGCGTGACCTCCCGGTACCCGGCGGTGCACGGTGCCCCGGTGCACGTCGGCGCGCCGGAAGCGTTGGGAATCCTGGACATCGACCGGCCGGACTTCGGCGACGCGGTGGAGATCCGGCCCGGGGAGGTCCCGGTGTTCTGGGCCTGCGGGGTGACGCCACAGGCGGCCGTGATGCAGTCCAAGCTGCCGTTCGTCATCGGCCACGCGCCCGGCTTCATGGCGATCACCGACGCCCGCGACAGCCGTTTTCTCGTCCCGTAAGAGGCCTCCAGGACTCGGAGACTGAGACACCAGCAAGCACGCATCAACAACATGGAGGGCAGCGGCGAACTCCGCTGTCCTCCATGTTGACAACACGATGATTAGGGAGAAAACCCCGATCGAGCCTTCGACCCCGGGATAATCTCCTTAGCGCGGTCTGTTTCGCTTGGCGGCCGATGCGCCGGTCGCCTCTGCGGCGATTGGCGCTACGCGGCTCCAGCCGAACGGTGTTCCGCGAAGGCGGTGATTGAGGCCCGGGGGACACGGGCGCACCGACCGGACCGTTCAACGGCCGGACCCGAGGCGGTGTTCCGGCTTCCGGTGTGAGCCGCCCCTCACTCGATCGAGAAGTCGTCCCGACACGCGTCGGTTCGATGCTTGACTCCCGGGATTCGGCGACCGCGGCTCGTAGCTTCGAGGCATGGATTTCAGCAACGAAGTACGAGTCGGACAACACACCTACGGAGTCACCGCCAAGCGCGAACCGGTCAGTGCGGATCAGCCGGCCACCGTCGCGGTGGAGTTCACCGGAGCGGATGCAGACGGCCGCGTCGTCGCCGAAGGCAACCTACTGATCGCCGTCGATGGGCTGGGCGACGCGAACGCGTTCCTGGCCCAGACCCTGGACAGGCTGGCCGCGCTGCACGTGCCTTGGACGGCCGGGCACGGGCGGAGCCGACCACGCCCGCCCAACGCCGGTCGACCGTGGACCGAGCCCGACGGCGAGCGGCTCCGGGAGCGGTGGCTGGGTTCGCTGGGTGAGCCCGCGAGCCGATTGATCGAGGAGTTGGCCGAGGAGTTCGGCCGCACCCGCGGAGCGGTCCGCGCACAGCTGCCCCGACTGGGCTGCGACTCGGACGTCCCGGGACGGATGCTCGCTGAGACCTGACCCGCGGCCCGGCGTCGAGATCGGTGGGAATGGCGAATCGGACATTCGCCGGGCGTCGAAGAATTGTTGAACCTGGAATCGATTCCCGCTCGATACGCGGTCGCGGGAATCGGGGAATTGCCATTCTGCGGAAATTGGGAGGAGGGTTTGCGAGGTGAGAAGGCGAGTGGTTCCGATATCGCAGTTGTTTCGCCCGCGCCAGTCGGCAAAAGAAGGCACCGCCTCGCCGGAGGGCCCCGAGTGCACGCTGTCGGGGAGGTCCGTGCGAGGCGGTGCATGGGGGATCTGCAGGATCGTCGCCGGGGTATCGTCCTCGGCTGTCCCGTTCAGATCCGGGTCAGCACTTCTCGAAGGTGCTCGTCGGGGAGTGGGCGATTGCGCCGGTGGAGCTGATCGTCTCGGTGTGCACCTTGACGGTCGCGCCGGAGTTGCATGGTGCCTTCGTGGCCAGGTTGATCTCGGTGCCGCTCTGCGCCAGCTCGCCGAGCACCTTGGGCGTCGCGTCCTTCTGCTCAACGACGATCCGCACGGTGACCGTCGCGGTGTTCAGGCAACCGGTGCGCCCGCCGGTGGCGGTCAGGGTGTTGCCCTCGCGCGTGGGTTGGTAGGCGAACAGTGCGCACGCCGGGGCGGACTCGGCGGCGACCGCCGGGGCGGCGGGCGCGACCGCGAACGCCGCAAGCGTCAACGCGGCGCTGAACAGGACGGGCGAGTGTCGCATTCGGGGCCTTCTTCCGTGTACCGAATTGCTGACGGATACAAGGCGGAGTCGATCACCCGCCACGATGGCTGTCAATTTGGAATTGGTCGGAGCGCAGTTTTTCACCCGGGCGAGGCTAGTCATTAGTAGTTGTTCAGAGGATGGAGGTTTGCCCGGCCGGCTTGGCCGGACGCCAGGGGAGGAGGACGGATTGGGCGTTTTTCTGAACGCGATTTGCGGCCGGTTCGCGGCGTCCGGGTGATCTCGGACGGCAGCCGTCGCGCGCCTGCAATATTTGCAATGCCTCTGTTAATATCGCAAGCCCGATCGAGGGGGTGTGGATGTCGAAGACGGTCGCCAAGGCGGTCCACGTGCTCGAAACCCTTGCCGGAGCGCCCAAGACCGTCGCGGAGCTGGCGCGCGAGCTCGGGGTGCACGGCTCGACCGCGCTGCGGATGCTGCAGCCGCTGGCCGACGGCGGCCTGATCGCCCGCGGACCGGACGGCCGATACCGCCTCGGGTTCCGGCTGGTCGAGCTCGGCCAGCAGGTGCTGGAGGAGATGGACCTGCGCGCGGTCGCCAGGCCGCACCTGATCTCGCTCGCGGACGCCACGCGCTCGACGGTGCACCTGGCGCAACTGGTGGACGACCAGATCGTCTACGTCGACAAGATCGAGGGCGCCGCGTCGATCCGCACCTGGTCGCGGATTGGACGGGCAGTGCCGCTGCACACCGCCGCCGCCAGCAAGGTGATCCTTGCCGCCCTGCCGGCTGACCACCGGGATCGCCTGCTGTCCGCGCACGCCTTCACCCGCTACACCGAGCGCACCATCACCGGCGAAGCCGAGTTCCGGGACCACCTGGTCGAGGTCGCGCGGCTCGGCTACGCCACCGACCAGGCCGAATTTGAGCCGCTGGTGCACTGCATCGGCGTCCGGATCCCGGACGTCACCGGGCAGCTCCTGGCGGCCGTGTCGCTGACGACGGTGCGCGCCGACACAAATCTGCCCGAGCTCGGCAGCCTCCTCGGCCAGGTCCGGGACACGGCCACCGCGATCGCCGTTGCCCTCGGCCACCAGGCGGGTTGAACACCGGTCGGGGTGTGCCGGGTCCGAAGGAGGCCGGGGCTTTCCTAAGGCCTGTTTCGGAAGTGGTTTGCGTAGCGGTGCGGGTAGCGGAACCTCAGAGGCCTTCTCGCGCATGTGTTCCCCGACATCATGAATGCCAATTCATCGCGTCGGGGACTGGCCTCGCCGAGAGCCCTCCGGCGGGCACAGCCCCTGAGAACCCGCGGCGGTGCCAAGTTGCGTGCCAGTTGAGTCCCACACCGCAAGCGGCTGCCGCCGCTTATAAATCACGTCCTAGTTCGCGATGTCGGGTGATCGGAACAACTCCGGGCAACCCGTGACCGTTCCCAGCGGTGTTCGTTACCAGGATGTTCGGTATTACCCGGGAGGATCGCGATGACCTGGATGATCTACGGAGCGAGCGGCTACACCGGTCGGCTGGTCGCCGACCGGGCGCTCGACCGCGGGGAGCGGCCGGTGCTGGCCGGTCGCTCCCCGGCGAAGATCGCGGCCTTCGCCACGCCCAGGGGCCTGCCGTACCGGGTCTTCGACCTCGGCGACCCCGACGCGGTCGCCGAGGGGCTGCGGGGCATCGACATAGTCGCGCACTGCGCCGGTCCGTTTTCCGCGACGTCGGCGCCGGTGGTCGAAGGCTGCCTGCGAGCCGGCGCGCACTACCTCGACATCACCGGCGAGATCGACGTTTTCGAGGCGGTTTTCGCGCGCCACGAGGACGCTCGGCGCGCCGGTGTGGTGCTCCTGCCGGGCTCGGGCTTCGACGTGGTGCCCACCGACTGCCTGGCCGCGATGGTTGCAGCCGACCTGCCCACCGCGACCCATCTGGACCTTGCCTTCCACACCAGCGGCGGGATCAGCGGCGGAACGTTGAAGAGCGCGCTGGAGGGTGCCGCGCTGGGCGGCAGGGCGCGCGTGGACGGCGAGGTGCGCACCGTGCCGCTGGCGTGGCGTCGACGTGAGATCCCGTTCCCGTCCGGGCCGCGGCGGGTCACCTCGCTGCCCTGGGGTGATGTCAGCACGGCCTACCGCAGCACCGGGATCGGCAACATCACAGCCTTCGCCCACCTGCCCGGACTCGACCGGACCGGCCGCCGTTCGACCCGGTTGTCGCAGGTCGTGATGGGGTCGCACATCGTGCAGCGGCTGGGCAAGGCGGCGATCGGCGTAATCGTGCGCGGCCCCGGTCGGGCCACCCGCTCGCGCAGCTGGGTCGAGGTCTACGCGGAGGCGACGGCACCGGACGGCGCGAGCGTGTCGGCGGCCCTGATCGGCCCGGACACCTACGACCTCACTGCGGACGCGGTGCTCCGGGCGGTCCACTCCCTGAGCGCGGAACCCCCGGCGCCCGGCGCTCACACCCCCTCCACGGCGTTCGGCGCGGACTTCGTCCGCCGCCTCCACGGGGTCAAGATCATCGAACCGGCCCGCCGCTGACACCGTCCACAATGCACGAAGCGTGACGAGATCGACTCCTCACCTACGTCAACTCGTCCGGGTGCTGGAACAGGGAACACCGTACGTTCGCGGTGACCGCGAAGCGGCATCCCGGACTCGACATGACTCCTGAACGGGACACCGCGACCAACGAACTGATCTCCACCTACTTCGACCGCTATGGCCCGGCCACGCTCAGGGACGCGATGTGGTGGTCCGGGCTCAGCCGGACCGCGATCCTCTCCGCGATGACGGAAGCACGTGACGAATGGGTGCGAGTGCTCGCGCCGTGGAGTCCGTCGCCGATGTTCATGCCCCATCGACGGTGGGAAGAGTTCCAGGCCAGCACGCCCGAGCAATCATCCTCCGGTCTCAACTTTTGGCCCACGAGGACGTGGCGCTCAAAGCCTACTTCGAGACCAGGAGCCGCTATCTCGGTTCGTTACCTCCACGGCAGGCGTTCAACCAGATCGGCGAGGTACTTCCCACGATCATCTGGGACGGCCAGGTTATCGGCACGTGGTCGTGGCAAGGAGCCACCAAGACCGTTGCGTACACCCTCGCACGACGCCGAACCACTCCGCAGCAGCGGAAGGCAGTCGCAGACCACGCGACGCTGTTGAGCGGCGCTCTCCGGCTGGGATGGTCCAGCACGCTGCACACACCTGCGGAAGACCAGTTGGCGTTGTTGTGACCCGACCATGCTTCAGACAGCCAGCCGGGTACAGTGCCCCATCCGCCCACCGAGTCCAGGAGGACCAGCAGCATGCTGCCGCTCCGTTCCGGCGCGACCCTCGCCGACCTTCAGCGCTACGTGGCCGACATGGAGACCGAGCGCGGGTTCTCCCACAGCACCGTGCTGGAGCAGTCCCTCAAACTTGGTGAGGAGGTGGGCGAGCTGTTCAAGGCCATCCGCAAGCGGGAACACCTCTCGATGAACCACAGCTCGATCACCGGGACCGTGGACGAGGAGCTAGCCGACGTCCTGATCTACGTGTGCGCAATCGCCAACCGCCTTGGCATCAGCCTTGATGAGGCGCTGCGAGCAAAGGAACTCCTCAACGAAACGCGAATCTGGACAGCCGAGAGTGCTAGCCATGATCTTGGGCTGAACTGATCATTCAGTGCCCGTGCAGCCCGAGTGCGAAACAGGGACAGATGGATGGCCATTCCGCGTATTGCCTGGGAGCAGGTCTCATCCCGCGCATGTAGCGTCGTTGAAGCCTTGACCGGCCCCGTGCTGTCGGCCACGACGGTCGGCCCCGGCCAGAACTCCGCCGTAGCCGCGACCCTGGACACGCCGCAGGGCCGTGTGTTCGTGAAAGGGTTGCGCAGCGGGACGAGAAGCGTAATTACCCAGTAGCGCGAGGGACTACACGCCAGGTTCCGCAGACCTCCCGCACCTGATCACCACCATGCGGCGACTTGCCGACCTGCCGCAGCTGGGTCGAGGTGTACGCGGAGGCGACGGCGCCGGATGGCACGAGTGTGGCGAGAACCGAGGTTGGCGCGTGCATTTTCGAGGCGGAACCGACCTGCTTTGCTGGCTGGCTCCGCAATGTGGAATCGGAACATCCACTGTGGAGTCATGTATCGGCACGAGGCTTGCTAGCCGAGGCCCCGCGGGGTCACTCCACGAGGACGCGGAGCATGCCCTCCGGCCCGGACTCGCTCTCCAGGAACTCCAGGAAGGGCCCTTCGCCGGACGGCGGGCGCAGCGACGCGAACTCGGAGCGTTCGCCCGCCAGTTCCATACCGGTCGCCGTCGCAATGGTCCGGGCGTCCGAGCGCGGGTCCGAGGTGTCGATCACGACTGCGGCGACCGGCCCGGTGTCGGCGTATACCTTCCGGGGTTCCAGCACGCACAGCTCGTTGCCCTCGACGTCGGCCATCACCACCCACGGCACGTCGCTACTCTGGTCGATGTCGGCGAACCGGGCGCCGGCGTTGAACAACCGCTCCACGATCCTGTTCTGCTCGTCGTGCGACTCGCTGCGCAGGTCCAGGTGCACGCCGTTCTTCCCGGTCTTGGCGCGGGCGCTCCCGACGAACCGCAGCGGCACCCCGGGGCCAGTCGGCTGGACGACGGTCCTGGCGCGCGTGTCGAGGTGCCATCCGAGCACGTCGGCCCACCACCGCGCGAGCCGCTCCGGCTCCTGCGCCGAGAACTCCACGACGACCGATGCCATGCCGCGAAAGTACGGGCACCCCACGGGTGCGCACAACTCCGCCTCGGCAGCCAACGGCGAGGTGGCGAACTGTCCGGCGGTAGTCGTAGCTTCCGGCCCATGCGGATTTGCGATGCGCACCAGGACGACTGGCCGGAGATCCGGCCGTTCATGCAGGAGATCGTGACGGCGGGGGAAACATTCTCCTGGGATCGCGACATCGACGAGCAGCGGGCCAGGCAGCGCTGATTCCTGCCCCGGCCGGGCCGCACGGTCGTAGCCGTCGACGAGAAGGGGCGGGTGCTGGGCACGGCGGTGTCGGGCCCGCACCACGAGGGCCCGGCGGCGCACGTCGCGACGGCCAGCTTCATGGTCGCCCCGGACAGCTCGGGGCGCGGCGTGGGCCGAGCGCTGGGACGCCGCGTCCTGGACCAAGCACGAGCGGACGGCTTCCGGGCGATGCAGTTCAACGCGGTCGTCGAGACAAACGTCGCAGCGGTGGCCCTGTGGCGCTCCCTCGGCATGCAGATCGCGACGACCCTCCCGGAAGCATTCCACAACCCGACCCACGGCGACGTCGGCCTGTACGTCATGTACCAGCGTTTCAGCAGCTAGCGACCGGTGAGAAGCCTGTTTCCAGACTCGGTTGCGTGGCGGCGCGGATAGCGGAACCTCAGACGCCGTCCGGACTCCGGGATGTCCAACGCGGCGTCGCTCGCCAGACGACGTCTGAGCAAGTTGCTTAGGCGGGTTAAGCACAATGCCGCTTCGACGACGAAGATCAAACCCACATCGTTGGCACCAGAACAAGCTCACGGGTCCTGACCTGTTGGATTCAAAATGTCCAGCCCGGTGCGGAGGTCGGTCAGCAGGGTGGGGAGGACCGCTTCCTCTTCGATGGCTCTGGCCGTCGTGGCCATCAGCTCCGCAAGCTGGGGATCCCAGGGGGTTTCGAGCGGGGTGCCGACGAGGTTCGGCAGGTCGGTGCGGGTTGCCGCGGCCCGGTCGAGGGCTTCGCGGTAGTCGGCGGCGGACATCCGCCATGGACGCGCGTTGTGGTGCGTCAAGAGGGATCGGGTGATGCCGATGCCGGGCCAGTCGAAATCGCTGTGGTAGTGCAGCGTGGCGCCGCAGTCGGTGAGGCGCTGCAGCAGTGTCACGGCAACCGTTGTGGGATGGCCGGACACGCACACGACGGGGTGCGCGATGCGTTCTTCCACCGCCGATTCGAGGACTCGCGGGTTCTCGCACACGGCGATCGTCGTGCCCGCCTCGACGAGCGCGGACGGGGCGGCGCGCAGGTCGAGGTGGGTCAGGTGCGTCGGCAGACCCAGCGCGGTGCGCTGGCGGACGCCGTGCGACCAGTCGTCCGAGCCGACCAGTGGCAAGGCCCAGCACAGAACGGTCGCGGACACGGCATCGAGCGTGACTCCGCAGCGCTCCCACAAGGCCCGGCGCTCGCGCTCGTTGCCTGGTGTCTCGGCCCCGTGCGCCAGCGCCGCGGCCTTGAGCACAACCCGGCTCAACGCCGTGCCGTTGTCGAGCTGATGCGCTCCGCCAACGCTCGCCGCTAGCTCGCCACGCGACGTCCACGCCTCCGGCGGCTCCGCCAGCGCTAGCGTGTTCAGCGCCTTCGCCGCGCGCCGCGCGACGTCCGGGAGCTCGTCGTCGCCGACTCGCCCGTACTGCTGGAGCCACTGCGTCCACGGCTCCGCCCATGCGGCCGTCGCGAGTCCTTGCTCGGCCAGCGCCGCTCGCAGCGTCTCTGCGGTCCGCTCGCGCCGTTCGTCCCGCTCCGCGGTCTGGCGCCGCGCCAGCGGCCGCTCGTACAGGATCTCCAGAACTTCCGCCAGCCCCAACGCGAACCGGCTGCGTCGGACTGCTTCGTCCAATTTGGACACGCTGATCCGTGTACCCTGCCCCCACATCGGACGGCCGTAGAGCTCGCCGACGGCTCGTTGGGTCTCGGCATCGGGCAGCTCCAACCGGAACGTCGCCGGGGGCTTCGCGGCCTCCAGCGCTTCCCGCGCCTGCGCCCACAAACCGCGCAGCGGCTCAACGCCCCACACGGCACGGACGTCGTCCTCGACACCCACGTCGGATCGCCCCCATTCGCTCAGAAGTGTGCAGCGTGAAAGGCACCTTCCACCAACGTAGCTGGCAAGAGCAAGGAGCAACCGCCACGGACGGTGACCTACGATGTTCGCTGTGATTGATGTGCGACACACCGTGCATGACGATGTGGTGGAGCGCGCCGAACGCGCCCTTGCCGTCCAGCTCGATCGGTCGTCTGTCGTGTATGGGGAGTCCGGGGTGTCTGAGGGCTTCCGCACCACGGCCGGTACCTGGGTACGGATCGAGGGCCGCAGCCGTGAGCGTGCCGGCGGGCAAGCGTGGATCGGCTTGGAGGAGGCAGCCACCATCCCCGGTGTTCGCAAACCGATCTGGTGCCAATCGGCGACGTGGGCCGACCAGGAGCGGGGTGTGGTATGGCGTGCGGATGAGGTGCAGCTCATGACGGCGCCGGCGGTCAGTGACCTTGATACCGCCCTGGCCCCGCCGGAATCGTGGTGGACCGATCTACGGTTGTCGCTTGATCAGCTCGCCGCGCACTCGACTACGCGAGTTGGCATGAGCCAGCATCACGTCACGCGGCGCATCACTGAGGTGTTCGGTGACGCTGTGGACACGACGGTGGACGAGTGGGCCACAGCGCATACGGATGTCCATTGGGACAACGTGACCACCGACGGGCATCTGATCGATTGGGTGGACCGCCCCGGGTTTTGTGGCAGGCGTCCTTGCCCCGCCCGGAGCTGGCCGCGCGCGTCCGGCAGGCATTCGCCGCCGATCTGGATACGCGTTCGGGGAAGTTGGCCATGCTGCTTCAAGCGGCGAACGCGGTCAGGGCCGCCACCCGACGAGGTTTGCCCACTCCCTTGTCAGGCCCCGCGCGGGCAGCGGCCGATCAGCTACTTGCCGAGTTGTAGGAAGCCGGCGGCCAGTTCCGGGGTCAGCTCGGCGCACACACCCTCGTCTACGAGCGTGCGCGCGATGGCATCGGCAGGAACGCCGGTTTCGGCCGCCACCTGTTCGATGTTGACCGGGTTACCGGACATCAGCTTGCGAACGACCGGTTCGGCTTTCGCCGCGAACACCAGCTCTTTGCCGGCTGTCCACACTGTCACTTCGTCCGGGTTGGTGATGATGTGCGGCGGGAAGTCGGTCAGGCAAACAACGTCGGTCAACGCGCCGAACACGTCCCGGGTGATGACCCGACGCCTGGACGGCCGTTCGGTCTTGCGCGCCAGTAGGTACGTGTCCTGCGGGTAGCGGGCGACCAGTTGCGGCACCAAGGCGGCCAATGCGTCGGCGTTGCCGTCCCGGTCCAGGTCAAGCCGGAAAGCCTCGTCCTGCCGCGACCGGTCCGCGATCCATGACAGCCAGTCCACCCCTGTTCGTTTCACGGCGCCGAACGTGGCGTGGAGCGAGTACCCGGCCCCGTCTGCCATTCCACGCCGAGCCGGGTAGAACAGACCAGCCGTGTTCGGCGTAGCTCGATGCCGCCCGGAGCGCCCTTGCCCGAGCGTCCACGTGCCCACCGGGGTTGGCCGGGCTGCCCGTCGTCGCCATGTCGTCCCTCGCACGTGCCGTATTCGCCTGATGTGGCCGGCGACCAGCCCTGTCGGGGTTTCGAGCAGCCAACTTCGCCCCTGGCCGCCCGTGGGCTGGTCACCGACCGTTCCCCAGCATCGGCGGTCGGGGGTTCCGTCGATACCGGGCTCGTAGCGGCTCCGTTGCGCTACGTAATCAGCAGGCAACCCTGTGGACGGGGTGGTGGGAAAGCATGTGGGCACAGGTCCCACCAACTGGACGTGTCAAGCATTCGCGGCAGGTGGCTACGCTGGCACGCGGAATGGACACACGCTGTTGCAAGCCAACGGGAGCGCTCATGGCTCGTCAGCCAGAGGCAGTTATGAAACTTCGTCGCGAAATCGGCACCGCCTTGGCCCTGTACCTTGAAGCCTCACCGTTGAGTCAGGGTGATCTAGCGCGCGTGACCAACTACCACCGAACGTCCATTTCCCATATTCAGGCTGGCCGCCAGTTCGCGGAACGCGATTTTTGGGAGAAGGCGGACAAGGCGCTCGGCGCGGGTGGCGCGCTAGTGGCACATTACGACAACGTATGTGACCAAGAGGAACAGTTGAAAAGAGCCGAGTTTGAGTGTCAACACGCCGAGCGCCGAGTACGAGCGCAAGCGATCACGCAAAGCGGCACACAGCGAAACGACGTTGCGGTTTACAATCCAAATTCCGTTTCGCTCTGCGCTGAGTCTGCGCCGATAGATTCCGGCTACATAGAGGGCCTGCATAAAGAGATCAAGAACTTTGTTCACCTTGATCAGCAATACGGTGGCGCCGCTGCATCTCCGGTAATCTTGCAGGCGTACAAGCAAATGCGCCACCGGGTGAACACAAGTGAGATCCGAAACGGCTTGCATCGGGACGTGTATTCGGCTCTTTCCGAAGTCGCCGAAGTAGCGGGATGGAGTCTGTACGACTCCGAAAATGACGAGCTAACCGAGCGCGTGAACACTGAATCACTCAGTCTTGCTCGCATGGCCGGAGATCGAAACATGGAGTTGTTCGTACTTCAAAACATGGCCATGCACGCAGAGACGATCGGCCGCCCACGAGAATCGATCAACATTTCACGCTTGGTTTTGGAATCGAGCCACTTGTCCCCCCGGATCGAAGCGCTATTTCGCTTGCGTCTTGCCCGGTCTTACGGACGACTTCAAGCGGAAATAGAAGCAAAGAAGCAATTGGAACGGGCACGCGTTCTGTTCGAAGGCGGGGTAGGTGGCAGCGACCCGCATTGGTCATGGTGGGTGAATGACGCTCAGCTGTGGTGGTTTGAAGGATCGATACGCGTAGATCTAGGAAACCGAGTCGAATCTGTCGAATTTCTTGAGCTGTCCGCAAACGCGATTCCCGAGCCGAGAATGAACTTCATATACAGGTCATGGGCGCTCTACGCGTACGCCCTGAATAGATCGTGGAGCGACCTTGATAGGTCAATTAGAGGCGTGATAGGTGATGTCGGAGTCTTCCAGTCAAGGCGCGGAATTGACCGCTTGGCTGGCGCAGTCGACCTAATCGAACGCGGCAACGCGCCGGACACCGTTTGTGATCTCGCTTCGGCCCTACGGTCGGCTCTGGCGAATGCGACTTAGGCACGATGGTGCCCTCGGTTCCGCTCCCGTTTAAGTACGTCAAGTACCTGATGTACTTAAACCGGTGCGGAGGTCGGTCAGCAGGGTGGGGAGGACCGCTTCCTCTTCGATGGCTCTGGCCGTCGTGGCCATCAGCTCCGCAAGCTGGGGATCCCAGGGGGTTTCGAGCGGGGTGCCGACGAGGTTCCGGCAGGTCGGTGCGGGTTGCCGCGGCCCGGTCGAGGGCTTCGCGCCAGCCCCAACGCGAACCGGCTGCGTCGGACTGCTTCGTCCAATTTGGACACGCTGATCCGTGTACCCTGCCCCCACATCGGACGGCCGTAGAGCTCGCCGACGGCTCGTTGGGTCTCGGCATCGGGCAGCTCCAACCGGAACGTCGCCGGGGGCTTCGCGGCCTCCAGCGCTTCCCGCGCCTGCGCCCACAAACCGCGCAGCGGCTCAACGCCCCACACGGCACGGACGTCGTCCTCGACACCCACGTCGGATCGCCCCCATTCGCTCAGAAGTGTGCGGCGTGAAAGGCACCTTCCACCAACGTAGTCGGCAAATGGTGCCCCGCACACCTAATAGATCACGTGTTGGCGCGGTCGAGGGCGGCGCCGTCCCACGTCGTGTGGGTGCAGGCGATGCCGTGGCCGCTGCGGGGCCGGAGCACGTCGTAGATGTGCATCTTCGGGATTTTCGGGGACACGCCCCAGCCGCTGGGCCAGGTGATCAGCCAGTCCATGTCGAGGTCCACCAGCAGGCCGAGCATCCGCGCGATCGTCGGATCGTCCAGCCGCTCGAACGCCTCGTCCAGCAGCACCAGCCGCAGCGGCCCGCGCCCGTCCGACGACACGCTGACCGCGTCGTAGAACGCTGCCGCCGCCGCGAACAGCGTCACGTAGGAGATCAGCCGCGTCTCGCCGGAGGACAGCTGCCGCAGGCGCCGCACGCGGGGCTTGCCGTCCGGTCCGGTGTCGCGAACCCGGACGGTGAACGCGAACCACGACCGGTAGTCCAGCGCCCGCGCCAGGATTTCCGCGTAGCCGCCCGAGGTGCTGTCCCGCTCGGACTCGATCAGATCCGTGAACACCCGGCGCAGCAGCGTGTCCTGGTCGTCGCTGCGGTTGGCAAACGGGGTGCGGACCAGCTCGATGGCCTGCTTGATGTCGTCGCCGAGCGCCGCCGACGGCTGCCATTCCAGCTGGACGTGCACGCCCTGGCTGGAGCGGGCGCCGTCGAGCACCTCGTTCATCCGCTTGCACAGGTCCTCGGCGATGCCGACCTGGCCGCGCAGCCGCTCCGCGAGGTCGCGGATCAGGTAGTCGGCGAAGATCGACTGGTAACGCTCGTTGAGGTAACCGCGCTGCTCGGCGAGCCGTTCGCCGACCCGGCGCGCGGCCTCGGCCACCGGCTGCGGGCCTTCCTCGCCGGTGACGGTCACGGTGAGCAGGCCGTGCTGGTCGGCGGCCGTGATGTCGTAGTTGCCGCTCAACGAGTGCTGCAGGGTTTGCAGGCGGTTGAGCACCGTGGATTCCGTCGAGCCCCGGCGGTCCGCCTCGGCGAGCAGGCCCGCCGCCTCGTCGAGATTCTCCGGCGTGGTGCCGGCGATGCCCGCGGCCGACCACAGGCCCGGGATGCGCAGCACCTGCCGGAACGTGTCGGTCGCAGCCGTCGTGTCGTGCTCCCGGCCGGCGAGCTGGGACTGTTTGTGCTCCAGCTGGGTTTCCAGTCGCGCCGAGGACTCCCGTAGCGAGCTGATCTTCTCCCGCGCCTGCGGCAGCTGCTTGCGCAGCCCGGCGCGCTCCCGCTCGAAAGCGCCGACCTTGTCGGCGATCTGCTGCGCCTCGCCGCCGACGGCGGAGGTGAGCTCCGCGAGGCCGGTGGCCTGCTCCGCGTACTCGGCGCAGCGCCGCTCGGCCTGCGTCTCGGCCTCCATCCGGTCGGCCACCGCCGCGTCGTGGTGCAACGAGAGGTCCCGCAGGTCCGTGAGGGTCGGCAGGCAGCGCGACTCGATCGCCTCGCGCAGCGCATCGATGCCAGCGCGGGCGTCGACGGCGGCCCGGTGGGCGGTGTCGAGCGCCTGCGTTTCGGCCGACAGGCCGGCCTCGCCCGCGGCGCGCACCAGCTCGGCCTGCGACGCCTGCCAGCGCTGAGCGGCTCTCTCATGTTGCTCGCGCAGCTGCCTGGCCTTCTGGTCTGCATCCGCCGCGGCCTCGATCGCCGTGGCCAGCTTGGCGTGCGAAGTCAGCAGGTCGCTGTCGTCCGGGTACGACTCGAGGTGCTGATCGAGGGCCACCGCGTGCTCGCCCGCTTCGCGGTGCCGCCGCTCGGCTTCGCCGATCTCGGCGCGCAGCCGCGCGAGGTCCTCCTCCAGCTCCGCGATGCGCCGGGCTCGGGCCGCTTCGCGGGCCCCCGCTCCGACGTACTCCGCCGTCTCCTTGCGCCAGGCACCGGACAGCACCCCGGCGCTCCAGGCACCGGTGACCGACACCAAGAGTCCGGCACCGCCGTCGATCGACACCGATCCCAGCAGGGCGGCGACCCGCTCCGGCGGTACCGGGCAGTCGGCCTCGGCGGCTGGGGACAGCAGCTCGGCCAGCGTGCCGCCGGAGCCGGACTCGGCGGGGGCGGCCAGGAGGTCGGCGAGGCCGGGCACTGCGCCGTCGGGGGTGACCCAGGCGTTGAGCAGCCCGCTGGACTGCAGCGCCGCCTCCAGCCCGGCCCGGTCGGCTTCGCCCAGCGACGGCTGGAAATCCACCAGCTCGTAGAAGGCCCGCCCCTGGCTGGCGTCCCGCTCGGCATCGGCCCAGGCGGGGCGGCTCGGGGTCTGCTCGTGCCCGGCGCGGAGCTCGGCGAGTTCCTGTTCGCGGGACCGGGATCGCTCGCGCAGCTCGGCGATTTCCTGCTCGACCTCGGACACCTGCCGGCGCGCCTCGTGCAGCTGCGGCTTCGCCCAGCGGCGTGCCTGCTCGCGGGCCTGCCGGGTCGCCGAGCGGTCCCCGACCAGGTCCTCGGCGGCGGGCGGCTCCGGCGGCAGGTCATCCACAATGGACGGCCACTCGGTGGCCCACTTCTGCGCGCGTTCCACCCACACCGCCGCGGCGTCGGAGAGTTCCTGCTGCGCCTGGTTGCGCCGCCCGGCCGCTTCCGTCGAGGTCAGCTGCGCCTGCCGCGCCTGCCGCTGGAGCTCGGTGACCTTGTCCCGCTCGGCGTCCAGCTCCCGGGACTGCTGGTGCAGCGCGAGCGTCAACGCCGAACGCTGCCGGGCGACCGACGAGACCTGCTCGGAAGTCCGCACCGCCGCGCGGAATTCCGCGGCGAGCGCATCGGTGTCCGGTCGGGGCGCGGCGTAGCGCTCCACGGGCACCGGCTCCGCGTCCGGTTCCGGCGAGGTGCGCACCCGCGCCTGCTCGGCCTGCACCTCAGCGGCCGGAATCGCCGGTGGTCGCGGCACCAGCGACCCGTCCAGCCCGGCCGTGGAAAGTTGTTGCGCCGCGCGGGCCGCGGCCTGCCCGGCCGCCTCGGTGTCACCGGTCAACCGGCGCAGCATGCCCACCACCGACTCCGCCGAGCGGTACTCCTGTGCGCGGTGCTTGTTCGCCGTGCCTAGCGCGGAAACCGCTGCGGTGCGGGCGCTTTCCACCAACCGCTCGCGGTCGCGCAGGTTCTGCAGTTCGGAGTACGCCGGGTGGGAGCGCAACGCGTCGATGCTGGATTCCAGCTCGGCCTCGCGCTGCTCCAGTTCGGCGATCGTCTGCTGCGCGGTCTCGCGGTCGTGCCGCTTGCCGGCCACCTGCTTCTCCAGGCCGGTCAGCTCTTTGCGCAGCGCCCGAAGCTTCTCCTGCGCGGTGCGCATCGCCTCGGCGCGGTCGCGCAGCGCGCCGAACGCGTAGCCGGAATAGGTGGACAGGAACGCGGTGAGCGCCTTGTCCGCGCCGGTCAACCGGACGATGTTCTCCCGGATCGACTCCAGGTCGTCGAACGAGGTCGCCAGCCGCTCGATCAGGCCCGGGTCCAGCGGCGGCAGCGCGTCCGACAGGATCTGCTCCAGCTGCCCTTCCAGGACCTTCAGCCCGACGTCGGGGTTGCGCAGCGTCCGCTGCAGGTGCAGCAGGTCGCCGTAGCGCGCGGCGGGCACGCCGTAGACCGAGGCGGCGACCTTCGCGCGGAACGCCTGGTCGTCGAGGACGCAGTCGGCGCCGAGCAGCTCGCGCAGCTGCGCCGAACCCAGCGGCACCCGGTCCGTGCCGACCAGGTGGAGGTTGATGCCGACCCGGCGGCCGGTGATGAACCGCCACGAATCGCTGATCGACTGCGAGGTCTTGGACGCCTTCACCCCGATGCCGCAGGTGAGAAATTCCTCAGTCCCGCCGTTCGCACCGCCTCCCCGGGTCTCGCGGTGCAGCTCGATCCAGGCATAGCCGATCCGGTTCGGCCCGCCCGGGTACTCGTCGAGCATCAGGCGCCGGATGCTGACCGTGTCGAAGCCCTTCGAACCCAGCTGCCGCAGGTCGCCGTCCAGGCACAGCGGCAGCAGCAGCTCCAGGGTGCGGGACTTGCCGGAACCGTTGGTGCCCTGGAAGATCGCCCGGCCGCCGCCCAGGTCGAAGGTCGTCTCGGCGTACTGCCAGATGTTGACGATCCCGCCGCGGTGCAGCCGCCAGCGGTTGGCGGTGGGCACCGATTCCGTGCTGTCTGCGCTCACCGTGGACCGTCCTCTTGCATCTCGTCGAACACCGTCATCTCGTCGAACAACGACCAGCCCGGTGGCTCCGGGGCCGGTTCCGGTTCCCGGCCCGGGGCCGGGGTGGCGTCCGGCTGCGGCAGCCAGCGGTGCGCCGCCGGGCTGAGCAGCCATCGGCCGTCGTGGTCCTGCAGCAGGCCGAGCCGGCGAAGCAGCGCGACGACCGAGTGCACCAGGTCCTGGTGGTTCTCGGTGGCCTGCCGGGACCACGCGGCCGGATAGGAGTCGACCAGCTCCTGGCAGACGTCGGTGAAGTCCTGCCAGGTCGCCGGGTGCTTGCCGGACCCGTCCGGCTCCGCGCGGCCGAGCAGTTCCGGCAGCGCCAGCAGCGCGATGCGCGCGACCGTGCCGGGGCCCGGGAAGACCAGGTCGGTGAGGTAGTCCTCCGGATCGCAGACCACCACGCCCTCCGCGCGGCACTCGCCGACCAAGCCGAAGAACCGCTCCAGCAGGCGGGATTCGTTCGTCACGTGCTCGCGCAGCCAGGCGGCCTGCTCGGACGGCAGGTCGTCGTAGAGCACGACCGGGTCCTCGACGAGCCGACGGCGCACCGCGTGCTCCAGGTGCCGCGGCCCGGCCGCGGCGGCCAGCTCGACCAGCTGCTCGGGGCTGCCGGCCTCGGCGAGCGGCCCGGCGATGAGCTGGCCTAGCAGATCGGTGTCGATGGTGATCAGGGCCTCGGCGGTGGACTCGGCGGTCACCGAGCCCTCGGTTTCGTTGATCACACCGAGCGCCACCAGCTGCCGCAGCGCCGCCGTGAGCGCGCGCCGATCCGCCGGGTCGTCGACCACCTGGACATCGGCCTCCACGGCGGCTGCGCGGACGTCGCTCACCAGCCGCGACAGCAGGACCTGGCGGCCGATGCCGGTCAGCGCGGCCAGCGTCAGCGCCAGGTACGCGTAGCCGCGGGGCGACAGCGACGCCTCGCCGCGGGTGGCGTCCGCGCCCGGGCCGGACTTGTAGAGCCGTGCGAAACGCCGCTCCACAACCAGGCGGTAGCCCAGCAGCGAGGAGAACACCTCCTGGAGCACGACTCGCTGGCGGTAGATCATCGGCAGCAGGTCGCCGTCCGGTCCGCCGGGGCGCAGCAGCGGCCGGCGCAGCAGCACGCGGGCGCAGCGAACCACGTTCGCCGCATCGATGTCGGGAAGTTCTTCGAAGGTTGAGATCATCGCGCGGCTCCCCGCAGGGTTTCCGGGGTTTCGGGGATGGCTCCGTCGCCGGAAACCTCCAGCACGGTGTCGCGCAGCGTCAATGTGCCTACCGCGCTGGAGATCCGGGTTTCCCGGCCGGCCTCGGGGCGCACTGTGACGCGCAGCCGGTGCACCGGGTCGAGCGCCGTGCCGGAGTCGTCGGAACCTTCGCGCTGCGCCATCGCCAGCGTCAACAGCTCGCACAGCACGCCGAGCGCATCGCCGGAAAGCTTCCGCTCGGCCAGCTGCGAACTCGCCGCCGCCAGCTCGGCGACCGCCGCGGAGCGCCGCTCGTCGGCCTGACGTGCTTGCGCCAGCAGGGTTTCCTCGGTCATCGGGTCGTCGAGCACCCGCGAAGTCCGGCCGCGCGCCCCGCGATCACCCCGGCTGCGCACGCTGACCGTCACGTCGAGCACCGGGCCATCGCGCCACGCGACCTTGTCGTTGTCGCTGTCGTAATCCGGTGCGGGCAGCAGGTGCCGCGCCGAATGCAGGCCGAAAGCGGCCGAATAGACCTGGTGGGCGGTGGTTTCGTCGGCCCCATCGAGCCACTTCGCCAGCTTCAGCAGCTCGCCCCGGCGCCCCGGCACCAGCCCACCGCCGGAGGTGGCGCGCTTGACGCTGGCCAGCAGCGAGCCGATCGCGCGGGCGGTGGCCTCGCGCAGCGCGGCCACCTGGCTCGGCCGACCCGGCGAGTCGACGAACCAGTCGGTCAGCTCCTGCCAGTCCGCGGCGGTGCGGCCCCGGGCGCGTTCCACGTCGATGCCCAACTGGTCGGCCGGACCCAGCAGCCGGAGCAGCTCGCTGCGGACCCCGGCCAACCCTGCCAGCGAACCGGCGATCGTCGTGGTGTGCCGCAGCACGTCCTCGACGACCATCTGGATGTATTCGACCAGCAGGTTCCGGAACCCGGAGATCTCGTCGGGCGCCAGCTGGTGGCGGGTCACGACCTGGCCCAGGTACGCGTAGAAGTCGCGGACGGTGGCGGCGAGCTCGGCGTGCTGCAGGAACACCGTGGTGACCTGCTCGGCGAGCCGTTCCCGGGCCTGCCGGGCGGGTTTGGCCTTCGGGTCGCGGCGTTCCACGGCCAACGCCTCCGAAAGCGCCACGCCGATCCCGGACAGCCCGCGGTCGATGGCGGGCAGCAACTCGCGCGAGACCTCGCGGGCGCCTTCGGGAACCCGCAGCAGCGCGTCGACGTCCCGCTGCACCCGGACCGCGAGCTTGCTGACCTGGTAGCGGACGCTGCCGTGCTGGAACTCGGCGATGCTCGACGCGATCGTCTCGCGGCGGCCCACCACCAGGTTGCCCCACTTGACCAGCTGCTTTAGTCGGTCGATGGCGGTGTCCACATCGGACTCGCCGGCCGCCACCCGGCCCTCGCGCTCGGCCGCGGCCAGCGCCGCGCCGACCTCGCCGGCGGACAGGTCGGCCAGCAGCGTCGAGGTGAACAGCCGCATGATCGCGAGATAGGTGCGGTGCTCGGGTGCCTGCAGGTAGGCGAAGAGCTGCAGGCGCTGCCCGCCGTCGCGGGGCTGCTCGGGAGCCTGCGTGGCCGGCACGTCCGTCGCGGTGGTTCCCGCGACGCCCGCGCGCAGCACGTCGGCATCGTGGTCCGGGGCCGTCACGGTCCGCCACGATATCCGGTCGTGCCGACACGTCCGGTCACCTGGCATGCGGTGTCCGGTCCCACCGGCCCCACGGGTAGCGTTCCGGAAAGATTTGCGAGGTGCGGGGGGCACCTGCGAACCCTTGGTGCGTCCGGACCCGAGAGCCGCTCGGGCGGTGGTATCCGCTCGACGGGCTCACGGCCGATCACCAGAGAGAACGCCTATCTGATGGGGATGTTGCCGCGGGCTTCCGGAGAGGCTCGCTCGCACCAGATCGATTTGGAGGAACGGCACCGGTGAGCGCGGGACGGGCGGTCGGACTGCTACTCGGAGTGGCCGCGGACGCGGCGATCGGCGACCCGAAGCGCGGACACCCGGTCGCGATCTTCGGCAAGGCCGCGCAGGCCGCCGAGCGGGCGCTGCACCGGGACCAGCGGATCGCCGGCGTCGCCTACACCGGCCTGCTGGTCGGCGTCACGGTCGGGATCGGGGTCCTCGCGCAGCGGCTGTCGCGGCGCAGCCCCGTGCTGGAAGCCGCAGTCACCGGCCTGGCCACCTGGGCGGTGCTCGGCGGCTCGTCGCTGGCCGACGAGGGCACCGCGATGGCCCGGATGCTCGACGCCGGGGAGATCGACGCGGCGCGAGCGCGGCTGCGGAATCTGTGCGGGCGGGACTCGGCGGTGCTGGACGGGCAAGGCCTGGCCCGCGCCACCGTCGAATCCGTCGCCGAGAACACCTCCGATGCGGTGGTCGCGCCGCTGGTGTGGGGAGCGATCGCCGGGGTCCCAGGCCTGATCGGCTACCGCGCGGCCAACACCCTCGACGCCATGGTCGGGCACCGCTCGCCGCGCTACCGCAACTTCGGTTGGGCCTCGGCGCGCCTGGACGACGTGCTGAACCTGGTGCCGTCCCGGTTCGCGGCGGTGCTGACCTCGGCGTGCGCGCCAGTGGTCGGCGGATCGGCGAGCGGGGCGTGGCGGACGTGGCGGCAGGACGCCTCGGCGCACCCGAGCCCGAACGCCGGGCAGGTCGAGGCGGCGTTCGCCGGTGCCCTGCAGATCCGCCTGGGCGGCCGGACGGTTTACGGCCACGTGGTAGAGCAGCGCCCGGTGCTGGGAGAAGGCCGCACGGCGGACGCGGGCGATGTGACCCGAAGCGTCGAGCTCTCGCGGGTGATCGGCACGGTGACGGGAGTCCTGACGGCGGCCTTCGCCCTGACCCGAGCCCTCCGCCGAGACCGCCGCTCCCGCTGAACCACGAACCCCACCCGGGCTCACACGCGAGGCACCCAGGCTCGCACGCGAGGCACCCGGGGCGCCGACAGCACCCCCAACGCCTCACGGCCCGAACGACCAGAAGCACTACCGCCAGACCAGTCCGCGACCAACCGTCCCACAAGGCTCACAGCCAACATGAGCCCCAAAACCCCTGGTTAGCATTTGGGCCCTAAAGATGCCGCCCGGGATGTGGGGTGTGGCATCGCGGTGGGGCTGCTGCTGGTGTCTTCGAAGCGCCGAGGCCCTCAGCGACACTCAGCGCGACCTCACGCGGGCCGGGGTGCCCGACTTACCCGCGGCAAGGCCTGCGGCTGGCTGGATGAGGCGAACGGCCCGTTTGTCGCGCCTATTGTCGTGGACGGTCCGTTCGCTCCACACCAGCGACGTGCATGTCGCTTGCAGATGTACCACCGCCGCAGAGAGAGCTCCCGAACGGCCTCTATCGCGCCCAAAAATGCGCTGGTGCGATCACCCGGGCATCCGAGGACCAGTACCGGTTATCCCTGCGGTGCCTGGGCGCTCCAGAAAACCAGACTCACCAGGGCAATCCGCGCTATCGAACAACGCCTGGCCGCGCCATGGCGGGAAGCGGCGGGGGCGTGTTCGCGGCTATGCGGATCGCGACGAGCGTTTCGGTAAGTGAAGAACACCCGTGCGTGTTTTTGGGTGCTATGGCACCCACAAACGCTCACGGGTGTTCTTCCGCCACGGGCACCCGGGCAACACCAGCACCAAGGACTGGTGGTGGCGGTTTCCCCGGCCCTCTAGCCGGATTCTCGGGCCGCTTCTTCGCGTTCGCGGCGTTCTTCCTCCGCGATCGCCTCGGCCACCGACACCTTGCGGCGGCCGCTGCTCTTGCCCCGGCCACCCGGCGTCGGTCCGTCGGCGGGCTCGTCCGCCGTGCCAGCCGCATCGGTCCGGTTTCGCCAGGCCGGGCGGGCGTCGGTGCGGAGTTCCGAGTACACCAGGTAGCCGATCGCGATGATCGCCATGATGCCGAACGCGATCCACTGCAGCGCGTACGAGAAATACGGTCCCGACTCCAGACGCGGCAGCGGCAATGGCTCCAGCACGCCCGGCTGGCCCTCGTTGAGCGAGAGGTAGCCCGGCCGCAGTGCGATACCGGTGCCGTTCGCGATGGTCTCCGCGTTCACCGCGTAGGCCCAGCGATGCCCGTCGTGGTCGAACAGCGGGCGCTGCTTGCTGTCCTGCTCGTCGGTGCGGACTCGGGCGGTGAGCTTGAGGTCACCGGCCGGCGCGGCCGCGTAGTCCGGCGCCTGGGTGCCGTTGACGGGGCGGATGAAGCCCCGGTCGACCAGCACCGTCGTGCCGTCGTCGAGCCGGAACGGCGTCAGCACTTCGAAGGCGGGCTCGCCGAGCACCGTGCGCTGCCAGGCCAGCGTCTCGCCCTCCGGTAGGTACCGGCCGTGCATCAAGACCTGCGACCACTCGGTCTGCTGGTGCGGCGCCTGCCCAGCGGGCAGCACCTCCGCCAGCGGCTTCGGTGACGCGTGGAAAGACTCGGAGATGGCGTTGTTGCGCGCCTGGGCCTCGTCGCTGCGGCTGAACTGCCAGGGAGCCAGCAGCGTGAAGCAGAGGGACGCGAACACCACGACCAACGCGATCAGGCCGAGCCAACCGGGTCGTAGCAAGAACTTCAGGCGCACCCTTCTACGGTAAGCGGCCAGTCCGGAGCCCCGCCGCCACCCCCGCCGCCGCGCTGGCCGCTCGTGACCCGCGCGATCATCGACCGTCACCTGGGTGAACCTCATTCGCGTGAGAAGCCGCGGCTGCCCTGAGTGCCGGGAGATTTGTGAAGGTTGTCACCTTCGGGTGGTTAAGCATCGAGAGCGGAGCGTGCCGCGGCGACCGCCTGGGACGCGTAGCCTCCGCCGAAGAGCACCGTGTGCACCAGCAGCGGGAAGAGCTGGTGGAGTCCGATCCGGTGCCGCCAGCCGTCGGCCAGCGGACTGACCTCCTGGTACGCCGCCAGGACGCGGTCCAGGTGGGGGCAGCCGAAGAGGTGCAGCATCGCGAGGTCGGTCTCGCGATGCCCGCCGTGCGCGGCCGGGTCGATCAGCCAGGCCCGCTGCGCGCCCCAGTGCACGTTGCCGCTCCACAGGTCGCCGTGCAGCCGGGCGGGCGGCTCGGCGGGCCCGGCGAGATCGTCGATCTGCGCGCACACCCGCGAGATCACCGCGCTGGCTTCGCCGCTGAGCGCTCCGGAGTCGACGGCACGCCGCAGGTACGGCTCGACCCGGTGCCGGGCGTAGAAGGACGGCCACCGCTCGCCGGGTTCGTTGCGCATCGGGGCGAGGCCGATCCACGCGTCGGCCGGGCCTCCCGGCGGCGCTGCGCCGAAGGCAGGTGCGCCAGCCGCGTGCAGCGCGGCGAGCTCGCGGCCGAGTCGCTCGGCGGCCCCCGGGCTCGGAGCCGCCTCTGGAACGTGCTCGGTGACCAGCCAGTTCTCGGTATGCCCGCGCACTGCGGGTACGGCGACCGCGTCGGGCTCGGCGAGCCAGACCAGTGATGCCGCCTCGGCCGCGATGGCGCCGGGCATCGTCGCGGGCGCGGTCTTGGCGAAGACCATCTCGCCGTCGTCGAGGCGGACCGCGAACGCGGCAGCGGTGTCGCCACCGCCGAGTCGGCGCACATCGTCCGCTGCACGGCCGGTGATCTCCGCTACAGCCGCCCGGGCTTGATCGAGCATCATCGTCACAACCGTTCGCGGACCCAGTCGAGCAGACCCGGTGTGGCGGCCTCGACCATCGCCAGCACATCGTCGAACCCGTTCGGGCCGCCGTAGTACGGGTCCGGGACCTCGGCACCGTCGGCGGAGTCCGGGTCGAAGGAACGCAGCAGCCGCACCTCGGCCGAGCTGTCGACGAGGCGGCGCACCGCCCGGAGGTGCCCGGCGTCCATGGCGATCAGCAGGTCGGCGGCCAAGTGCTCGTCGTCGATCTGGGTGGCGACGTGCTCGGTGGGGTAGCCGTGCTCGGCGAGCACCTTCGCGGTGCGCGGGTCGGCCGGTTCGCCGACGTGCCACGGCCCGGTTCCGGCACTGGTGACCTCGACCTGCCCGTCCAACCCGGCCCGCCGCAGCTGCTCGCGGAACACCAGCGCGGCCATCGGGGAACGGCAGATGTTGCCGGTACAGATGAAGGAGATGTGCACGTTTCCCGAGGGTACGGCCCAACCGTCCCCGCCTCCGGCCGCAGGGAGGGGAGCGAACGGCCTGCCACCCGCACTCACGGGCATCCGGAGAAAAACCGGTGCGCCCGAGCGTGATGGGAGCGTCCCGCCAGACCCGCCGCGCCCCACATTCCCGTCACCGTCCGGGGGCCCGTGGCCGCCAGCAAGCCGGTCACTAGCGATGCGAACGTGGCGAACGTCGGCGCGGTGAACAATGACCGCACCCCTTCCAACACAGACAGCAAACAAGACGGTACGGTTCCCGCAGGAAGCATCGGCGAATCTCCCGGACAACGGGCGGTTACAAGCACGCCGATGCTTCCGCCATGCTCGGCCTCGATCGCCACCATCGCCCCGTGTCACACGAAGATCAACCAACCGTGTAACCACGAGAAATGCGAAACCTCAGTTCCAACCAAGCCACAACCGAAAACGGAGTAGCGGGCCATGACAACGCAGCAGCCCATCTACTCGCCGGCACACCCGCAGCCCCAGCGTGGCGCCGGACTGGCGATCACTGGGCTCGTGCTCGGCCTTTGCGCCCTGCTGTTCAGCCTGATCCCCCTCATCGGCGTCATCGCGTGGGTACTTGCCCCGCTTGGCCTTATCTTCGGGGTCATCGGGCTGCGCGCTCGAAAGGGCATGGCGATCACCGGCATTGCCACCAGCGCCGTCGCCCTGATCATCTGCATTGCGTGGCTCGGCTCGTTCGCGTCGTCGGTATCGGAACTCCCTAAGCCGCCCGCGGTTCCGGCCAGAGACTCCGCGCCGACTGGCGTTCCTGGCATTGCTGACGGAAACGCCATCGCCGACGTCAAGGTCACTTCGTGCAAGCTCGACGACAACCCGTACTTCCCAAGCGTCAAAGCGCAGGTCGAGATCGTAAACAGCAGCGATGACCTGGCGTCCTACACCGCCACCGTCTCCGCCGACGCCGCCGATGGCTCCCGACTCGGCGAAGGCGCAGTGTTCTCCAGCAAGCTCCAGCCCGGGCAGAAGACCACACAGGAAGCCGTGGTGATGGTCAACGGCAAGCCGTCCGGCAACGTGACATGCGCGGTCGTCTCGGCGGACCGACTGCCGTTCTGACATCCCTGGACGAAAGGCGCCCCGTACCACACCGCGGGGCGCCTTCGCGTATCACGACCTGTCGCGCCTCCAGCTAGCTACTGGTGTTATCCCCAGAAACCTATGTCGGTAACAAACGCAGGGCAAAGAGAACCCACGAGCCGGTGGAAGAAGCTGCGAGCAGCGACTTTGGCCGCTGACGACACGTGTTGCTTGTGTGGTCATCCGGGCGTTGGACAACGGCCTGCACGGTCAACTTGGGCAACCGCCAAGGTCAGCAGCTCACTGTCAGTGAGTAAGGGCGGCGGCCGCGTCCCGTGCGGGGAGGGACAACGTGGTGTCCACATCGGATGGTTGGGTGTGCGTGGTGCAGGACCGAGGACCGTGAGCGTTTTTCGGTGCTATGGCGCAATGCCGCTTAGCCTATTTTGATCATGCTGCTGTGTGGGTGAGTTGGATGCTGGGCGGGCTGTCGTGGCGGGTTCCGGTGTCGGTGGGTTTTTTGACTCGGTAGGCGTTGTGGCGGCCGCGTTTGATCACGCGGGGGTAGCTGCGGTGGCGGCGGCGGGGATTGAGGTTGCGGGCGGCGGTGATGTCGGAGGTGATAGCGGCCAGAGATCGTTTCTGGTGTTCAGGGGGAAAAAGCCGCCGGATCGGCGATCCGGCGGCGGACGATGCGGACGGTGCGGGTGAATTTGACCCGGTCGGGGTCGATGTCGGCTTCGGTGGCCGCCCGGCAGATCAGCGCGCTGATCGCGTAGTGGGTGAGCAGGTAGCCGTAGAGCTCCTGGCGGACCATGTCGGGGCTTTTCGACCGCAGCACTCTTCCCGGTCCGCGCAGGACGGTTTTGATCTGTCCGTTGGCGGTTTCGTGTTCCCAGCGGTGGTGGTAGCTCTCGGCCAACGCCGCCGCCGGCGCTGCGGTGGGGTCGGTGATAGTGGTGATCAGCCGGATCAGTTCGCCCTTGCCGTTGCCGTCGCGGTCGGGCACCGTGTATTCCACGACCCGCACAATCCTGGCCTGATCAGGAGGGAGATCCTCGCCGCGGGCGGCGGCGTCGATGAGCGCTTGCCGTGCCCTGCCCCGGATTTTCGCCTCGATCAGCACCGAGCGGTAGGAGCCGTCATACAGCGATCCCAGCACCGGCAGCCTCGTGTTGGACTTGACGCGCCACAATAGCTCCGCACCCGTGTCAGCCGCGGTGCACCAGTCCTGCCAGGTGTAGAAGTTGCGGTCGGCGATCAGCAACCAGCCAGGCTGCAGGCGCCCGTACAATCGCCTCGCCAGGGTCTGTTCCCCGCTGCCCTTGCCGGTGACCCCACCGATTTCAGCGTCCACCATCGCATGCGAGCCGCACTCGCTGACCGACACCACACGGACCTTCGGAAACGCCGACCGGCTCTCCCCCGAGCCGCCGTATCCGAACTCCGCGCCGTTGGCCTTGGTGTCCGGTGCATCCCACTCGAACCCGTCGATGGCCATCAACCGCCACGGCCCGAGAAACGCACCCCGGGTCAGCTCCCCGGCCACCGGGACCGCGACCCGGGCGAACAACTCCGCAAGCGGCTCGGCCCCCAACCGCTGACGAGCCTGGGTGATCCCACCCGAAGTAGGCAGACTCCACTGCTGATCCCAGCAGCCCCACGCCGCCAGCGTATCGGTCAGCCGGGCCGCGACTTCCTCATAATCCTCCGTGGCGAACAACGCCATCGCCATCACGAAATACACCATGACGTGCGGCGGAAGCTTCCCATCCGAGCGCTTGGCCTGCCGCCCCGCCGCGACGATCACTTCATCGACCACATCCCGAGGAACCGACGAGGCCAGCACCCCCAGCGAAACCAGATCCGTCAACCGGGCACCAGCCACCACGCCATCATCCACCACACCCGAGATCATCCCCGCCACCAACAACAAGATCAACTCAAGCTAAGCGGCATTGTGCTATAGCGCCCAAAATCACTCACAGCGTGCCCACCGCCTCAAGGTCGCGGATCGAGCGGAACGCGAGGGCACCGCGCGCTGGCTCGCGGAGAGTACCCTGCCGAACCTGCTGGGAAGCACGACGCACGAACGACGGCCAGAGGTCGTCGTAACGACCGTTCCTGATCGAGGCGATGAACGCCGACCACTGGTCGGTGGTAGTGGTGAAGTATCCGGCGGCGTGGTTCTTGGTGTCGCGCACCGCGGCACCGTCGCCGACGCGGCCGACCTCGACGCAATTGTGGGTTCCGCTGTGGCTCGATTTCCTCCATGTGCTGTCGGCCACGGGGTCACCCTTCGGTCTGGTGCCGGTACTCGGCGGCGAGGCGTTGCAGGATGGCGCGGGCCTCGTCGCCCTCGCACGCCACCTGCCATAGACGATCCATGAGTCGACGGTAGATACCGATTTGCTCGGGGTCGTCGATGGTGAGTTCGGCCGAGACGTGCTCGACCTGCACCACGTCGTCGAGCATGATGAAGCCGTTCATCGTGATGTTGGGCAGTCGCCGGAACTCGGGTAGTACACCGAACCGCAATCCGGGGATGTCGACGGCGGACACGAGCCGGGCGAGTTGGCCCAGCATGGCGTCAGGCGGCGCAACAGGATGCCGCAACGCGTGCTGCGAGACAACGATCTCGATGTCTTTGCCCTGGTATAGGACTTGTTGCCGCTGCATGCGGACACGCACCGACGCTTCGATGTCCGAGTCGGGCACTTGCAGGAGTTCGGCTTGGGTGCGGAACACGGCGCGTGCGTAGTCGGCGCTTTGGAGCAGTCCGGGTACGACGCCGAATTCGACGTTGCGGATGCGGGTCGCGGCGTGTTCGCTGTCGAAGCTCTGTTGTTGCCGTGCGCGATGGCCGGCCCGCAGCTGTGCCCGCCGTGCCGCCTTGCTGATCCGCAGCTCGGATATCGACCGGTGACATTGCTTGGCTGTGGGAGACGTGCCCGGACTGCAACGCGGCGGCGCATGTGCTCGCCCAATGCCCGATGCTGCCGGTGGCGGGTGTGCGATGAACGCGCAGGTGCAACCGCAGCTGCACGAGTTGTTGGTGCGTGCCTCGGCCGTGCTGGAAGACCTCGCCGACGACGTGCGCGAGCAGACCGTGACCGACGAGCAGTACAGCGAAACCGCGGCGCTGATGCACGAAATCGCCGAGCTGCTGCGCGACGATCATGTCGCCGACAAGGTCCGCGGCCGGTCGATGATGTCTCGCCCTGGGCAGATCTTGTTGTTTGGCCACGGTGTTCGGGTGGCCGGTCTCGGCGAAGACGGGATCGAGTCGTCTAGGTGTGTTCCAGCTGACGGCGGATGTCGAGCAGATGGTGCCGCAACTCGTGCAAAGTGTGCACTGCGAACCAGCGCAGAGATTTCACGGCGATCTCGGGGTAGGGGACGCTCAGTGTGCGTTCCCAGTCCTCGGGCCCGAGCTGGTCAAGTCCGTGGGCGAACAACAGGGCCGCGTCGTGCAGCTGACGGGCGACATCGGCTGGTTGCTGATGGATATATCCGTCGTGTTCGACCCGCTCATCCCGCCCCATGGGCTCGGTGACCGGCGAGTCGCTGCGTCGCGCGGCAAGTAGCCGTTCTCGTTGGACAAGTAGCACATCGCGCATGTGACAGGCGTATTCGAGGGGAGACCAGAGCTGAGGCGTAGCGCGTCGTCGGAGCACAACAGGGTCGGCGCTCAACAGTTCCGCATATTCAGCCACATAATCGCGGGCCAGCAGGGACACTTGATCGGCCAATGCCAGATCGTATTCGTAATCGCATTCCTCACAGCGCAGCACATCCCCATAGTAACCCGAGCTGCGTGATCGCAGCGGTGGGCGCTGGTTGAGCTGGCGTCAACGGAACCGACCGCGCAGCCGGCTGTCCTTGAGACACCGGTCAATCCGCCAGCGCATTACTGATGGCTCCCTGTCCACCGTTGACACCATCTGGTTTCCCGCGGGCTTTGACGGCGTTGGCCACATCATCGGCTGCCGGGGAAGATGGGCGGCGTTCGTACTGCCCTAACCGTCCTCCCTGTAAGCGCATCGCAGGTGACGTGACTCGCACTGACGGTGCCACCACACTTATCTGTGCGGCCGGCCCGGATCCTGGCGATGTGCATCGCTGCTGATTACCGACTGAGACTCCTCGTAGTGACCCCGAGCCCAGGGCGATGCAAGGTTTGGGACAATGACCGCCGGGTTGTCAGTTCACAGAGTAGGGGCAAGCATGCCGCAGATCACGGTCCAGTACCCGGCGGCACTGGCGGTGGGATTCGACAGGAGAGGGTTTGCCTTAGCCGCGCACGCTGCGGCTTCTGACCTGATCAGTAGTGCCCTGGAGGGATTCAAGACCCGGTTCCTCGTCCTCGACGAGACCGTTGTCGGCGACGGAAACCCCAACTCCCACATGCTTCATGCAATCGTCGACATCCTGCCAGGCCGTCCCGAGGAGCTGAAGACCCGATTGGGCAAGCTGGTACTGGGCCTGCTCGAGGCGCATCTCACGATCCCCAGCGCGTACTCCGTCCAGGTAACCACCGAGATTCGAGAGCTGCACAGGTATCACCAGCGCGTTCTTCCCTGAACTCGGTCGTGCCATGGAACTTTGCGGCCGGGGCCAGTGTGGTTAGGCCTCGACGGCGGGGCGGTCGAGCGCGACTTCTTCGAACTTCTCTGGACCGAACGGTCGATGCGCGACTCACCCGAACGAACAGGGAGAGCTTTTTGCGCAGAAAAGAATGCGCGAAAGGGTAAGTATGAAACTCTCGAGCCCATTGCCTTGAGGCAGGGGTCACAGCTTAAGTTTTTCTAAAATTCGTTGACGCACCATCATTCTCACGCTAGATTCTCTAGAACGAAATTGCGATACTGGATCAAATGGTGAGACTACATGCCGCCAAAATCAATGCCACCGGGGAGGGGGGCCGAAAAAGGCATGCTCAACCTGGCCTTGTTGCATCGAACAACACACACCTGGCACCCAATAATTCTGATTTTCGGTCACTCTTTGGGTGCGTCTGGAAACTATCCGATGGTTAGATAGCCTCCCTATTACGCATGCAACACCCCCCTGTGGGGGCGTGGTGTCGTATTGCCCGGCGCCGCGACTCGCAGCATCGTACGGCCTGAGACGCGGACAATCAGTATTGCTGCGACCTGCCTGCCGTTCCACGCGACATGCCGCTGTTCCGAGGTCGCATTGATCCGAGGAAACGGCACGGGCAGCCGCCGTTTGAAATCCTTATTGGGTCGAGCTCTGGAGATACATTGAGTCACCGACGACTCCGGGATCGTGTGCAGGGTCTGCGGTCCAATCTGGCCACGAACATCACAGGAGTAGCCGACGCGGGGTGTGATAATTCCCTGGGGCGGATCATCTTCGCCGACAGACCGGCTGAGCCCGCCTTGGTCGACGGGGTCCCATGCCTGACCACTCACATGGCGAACGGGAGTGGCGTTCCCGTCGAGGAGGTCTGGCGAACCGACCGGCCCGTGCGCTCCGGTGCGTTGGGCGAGGCCGTCTTCTCCGAGGACGGCGAGCACCTGTTCTACGCCGTACGTCTTGGACCGCAACCGGTCTACCGGGAGCGGGTACGCGAACTGTACGAGAACGCGCTGCGGTTCACTTGGGAACGTGGCTACACCGACCTGGTACGCATGTGGAACCTGATCGGCGACATCACCGGCCCGAACGCTGAAGGTGTCGAGATCTACCGCGACTTCTGCGTCGGCCGGGCCGAAGCGTTCGCCACCTGGGCAGCACAGTTCCCACAGTTGCCGGCCGCCACCGGAATCGGCACGCTCAGTCCGGGGATCGACCTCTGCTTCCTCGCCACGAAACAGGGCCGGACCGTCCACCTGGAAAATCCGCGGCAGACCCCGGCCTACCAGTACCCGTGCCGGTACGGGCCGAAATCCCCGAGCTTCGCCCGCGCGACGTTCCTGCGGGGGCAGCAGACCGCCAGCCTGTTCGTGTCGGGCACGGCCAGCATCCTGGGTGAGGACACCGCGCACGTGCACGACATCGCGCGGCAGACCCTTGAGACCCTCCGCAACATCGATGTGCTCGTCGGTTGCGACAATCTGGGCCGGCACGGCGTGAACGGGTACGGGTACGCCGTGCGGGATCTCGACCAGGTCAAGGTCTACGTCCGCGATCCCGAGCACGTTGCCGCCGTCCGCGAAATCTGCGCGCAGGTGCTCCGCTCTGACTCCGAGATCGCGTACTTCAACGTCGACGTGTGCCGACCCGACCTGCTCGTGGAGATCGAAGGGGTGTGCCGATGAGTGCCACGCTCGCGCGCGGACGGGTCAGAGTCGCTGTCGTCGGCGCGGGCCCCAAGGGCACGATGATGGTGAACCGACTCTGCGCGTTCGCCGCGTCAAACGCCGGCGCACTCGATCTCGAGATCGATGTGGTCGAACCGTTCGTTCCAGGGGCGGGCCGAGTGTGGCGCGTGGATCAGGCATGGTCGCTGCTCATGAACACCGCAGCCGCCGAAGCCACCGTGTTCCCGCCCGGCCCCTCGGACCTGACCGGGCCCAGCGTCCACGATTGGGCGGTGATGGTGCGAGAAGGCCTGGTGGACGGGCTTCCGTCACGGTGCCGGGAGTTCGCGGCAGCCGTCGAGCCGCAGACCGCGGTTCCCCGCGCCTTCTATGGCGCGTACCTGGAGTGGGCGTTTCGGTTCCTCGTACGGCAGGCTCGAGAAGCGGCCCGGATAAGAGTTCACCGCGGGAGCGCCGTTTCGGTGACCGATCTGTCCAACGGCCGCCAGCGACTGTTGGTGGACAACGGAATCGGTGCCCTCGACGTCGACGCGGTCGTGCTGACCCAAGGGCACTACGCGGTCGGCCTGGGGTCACCCGAACGTGTGAAAGCCAGCGCGGCACAAGAGCTGGGACTGATCTACATACCGCCGATGTGCGCGGCCGAGGCGGATCTGTCCGGCATCGCCGCAGGGGCACCGGTGATCCTCAACGGCCTGGGGCTCTCGTTCTACGACTACGTCACGTTGCTGACCACAGAACGCGGCGGACGCTTCCGGTTGGACGCCGGGCGTCTCCGCTACGAGCCGTCGGGAACCGAACCGGTGATCTATGCGGGTTCAGAGCGGGGCGTCCCCTACCCGGTGCGGGCGGATTTTTCGCCGACCGGAGATCAGCCCTACGTTCCTCGCTTCCTCACCAAGGCAGCGGTCACGGCCCTACGCGAATCCACTCCCGGGGTCGGTGACTTCAAGCGGGACGTGTGGCCACTGCTGGCCAAGGAGTTGGGCTGGACGTTTTACACGGTGCAGTACGCGCGATTGCACGGCACAGGTGGGTTCGAGGCTTTCTCGGCACGATATGCCGCAGCATCATGGGATTCCTCGCGCATGCGCGATCTGATCGCCGAGTTCTTCCCCCAGCCGTGGATGCGTTGGGACTGGGACCGCCACACTCGACCAGCCGCGGACAGGAGGTTTCGTGATCCAGCCGAATTCGGCGACTTCGCCACCGAGTACCACCGGTCAGTTCTGGACGAAGCCGCGGCGGGGGTCACGCGAAGTCCACACCGAGCTGTGACCGCGGCGCTACGGCGCTTGCGTGAGCTGGTGCGTCTCGCGGTTTGCCATCACGGTATCGCTGGCTCGTCCTACCGCCGCGACATCGAGAACTGGTTCGACGGCCTGTCCAAATTTTTGGTTTGGGGTCCTCCTCCGGTGCGTGTGGAGGAGTTGCTCGCATTGCTCGACGCCGGGGTCGTGCGCCTGACGGGCCCCCGGACTCGAGTGGCGTTCGATCGCGACACCGCGGCCTTCACGGCCGAATCCGCGGTGGTGGACCAGTCCAGGGTTACGGCCGATGTTCTGATCGATGCCCGCTTGCCGTCAACCGATGTGCGCAATGCCACCGATCCCCTGGTCGCCTCCATGCTGGCGGCCGGAGACTGCCGCGCACATGTGATCAGCGATGCTGCCGCACCCCCGGGATACCCGGTGGGCAGCCTGGACGTCACCGAGAACGTGTTCACGCTGGTGCGCTCGGATGGCCGGGCTCATCCTCGCCGTTTCGCCTATGGTGTGCCGCTACGCGGAATCCTGGGCCCGTTCGGGACCGCGCTTCCCGCCGTTGTCGAGCATTGCGACGCGATCGCCGCGACCGCGTGCGCGACGGGCACCGGGACAGTAACAGCCAGCTCGGGCGAAGCCATGACCCGCTTGGCCGGCACGACTCGTCAGGTCGGACACGGGTGATGCACATAGGGGATACGTCGCCATCACCCGAGCACTCATCGCCGAGTATGACGTCGAAACCTCCTGATCGGGTTCGGGTACCCGGCCCTGTGCAGACGAGCGATGCCAGGCCTGCTGTGGCGGCGCCGGTGCCCGGTCGGCGCCGAAAGGCCATCGTGCTGACAGTCTGCTGTTTCAGTCTCTTCATCGTAGGCCTCGACAACACTGTGGTGAACCTGGCACTTCCCGCCATTCAGCGGGATTTTCACGCCGGCGTGTCCGAACTGCAATGGATCGTCGATGCGTACATGCTCGCCGTAGCCAGCCTGGTCATCCTGAGCGGTTCCACGGGGGATCGCTTTGGCAGGCGCCGTACGTTCCTCGCAGGGCTCACCACGTTCGGGCTGGGTTCGCTGCTGTGCAGCATCGCGCCGAATGCCGGGCTTCTCATCGCTTTTCGTGCCCTGCAAGGAGCAGGCGGCTCCCTGATGACGCCATCGGCGTTGTCGATCATCAGCAGTGTGTTCACCGATCCTCGTGAACGTGTGCGCGCGATCGGGGTATGGAGCAGTGTAACCGGATTGAGCATGGCGATCGGTCCACTGGCCGGTGGCCTGCTGGTGGACGCGGCCGGCTGGCGGTCGATCTTCTGGCTGAACGTTCCGCTGATCATCGCCGCTGCGGTGCTCTCAGCGCTTTTCATACCTGAATCGAAGGCCGCGCGGCCCCGGAGGTTCGATCCAGCCGGACAGCTTCTCGTCATCGTGGCACTGACTAGTCTGACCTTCGGTATCATCGAAGGCCGTACAATCGGTTGGGGTTCGCCGGTCATCGTAACCTGTTTCGCTCTCGCCGGTGTCATGATCGTGGCGCTCACAGCCTACGAACACAGGCACCGTGAACCGCTTCTCCAGCTGCGCTTCTTCGCCAGCATTCCTTTCTCCGGCGCCACAGTCATAGCGGTTTGCAGCTTTTGCGCGTGGTCTGGATTCATTTTTATCAACGCGCTGTATCTGCAGAACGCCCGCGGTTTCTCCCCGTTCCACGCCGGCCTGCTCACACTGCCGATGGCCACGATGGTCGTGGTGTCCTCCCCTGTGGCCGGAAGGATCGTCGCAAGCCGCGGACCTCGCTTGCCACTGCTCATCAGCGGGCTCGGTATCGCACTCGCCGGGCTCCTGCTCACTCGAATCACCTCGCACACCTCCATCGGCTACCTACTCGCGGCCTACGTGTTGTTCGGCATCGGCTTCGGCTTTGTCAACGCCCCGATCACCAACGCGGCTGTCGCGGGAATGCCGCAAGCCCAGGCCGGAATGGCCGCAGCCGTGGCGACCGCAAGCCGTCAAGTCGGAGCCTGCCTTGGGGTGGCGGTGCTGGGTTCGGTAGCGACCGTCGATGTGCACGTCGCCGTCGACAGCGCTACCCCCATCGGTCAAGCCGGTTGGTGGATCACTGCCGCCTGCGGCTGCGCTGTGCTGATGCTGGGTGTGCTGACCACTGGCCGTCGAGCACGCGCCTCGGCCCGGCGCGTCCTCTGCGCCGAGCAGCCTACAAGCCTTCGTGAACGCGTGGCCACGAGCGGAGAAGTGCGGGTTGACCCGCGTGTGCGTGAACCAGAGCGGGGTTCACATCTCGACTCAGCGTGAGATCAGGCCGTGGTGCGGCTTCCCGGGTCGACTCGGGTGCCGCGAGAATAGACCGCCACAACTCGATGCAGCGCGGCGAGATCTGCAATCGGATCTCCCTGTACGACAACGACATCGGCGTCGTACCCTGCCCTCAGTCTGCCCTTGCGGTGGCCGAGTCCGCAGACGCCGGCGGCGACCGACGTCATGCTCCGCAGGATGGTCACCGGGTCCATTCCGAATGCCGCCAGCCGATCTTGTGCATACGGCAGCACATCATGCGGTTTGTACGGACCTATCCCCGCGTCCGTACCCGCGACGATCACCGCTCCCGCCGCGTACAGGGCCGCGAAGTTGGCGATGATTGCAGGCATTCGCTGGGACACTGGCGCAGGCATCACCGAGTCCGTCCGGGGCAGGACTCCGGCGGTAGCACCGAGCGCGACACGCTGTGAGACGATCCGCTCGACGAGTTCACGCCCCGGCGTATCGACACCCTCGGTCGCCCAGAAAGTGACGTGCTCCACACCATCCACTCCGGCCTCGATCGCGTCGAGTACAGCCCTGTGACCGTGCGCATGCGCGGTCACAGGGATGCCGTGCCGATGCGCCTCCGAGACAGCGGCACGCAGGGCTTCCCGATCGAACTGTGTCTGCTCCTGGAGGCTGCCCGGCGTCATCGTGCCACCACTGGCCATGATCTTGACAACGTCGACGCCACGTTCCACGTGGGCGCGTACCGCTGCCCGAAGTTCGGCGGGGCGATGTGCGACCTCCCCGCCGAGGAAATGACAGTGCCCTTCCACGGTGGTCAGTGGCGGCCCGGCCGCGACGATGGTCGGCAGGTCCGCCGCGCCTCGCAGCGCTAGTGACAGAAAGTCCCTGTCACCGAGGTCACGAATGGTCGTGATGCCGGCGCGCAATGCTGTCGTGGCCGCGATGCGCATCGCGGCCACGACAGCATCGTCATCGCGCTCGGCCAGCGACTTCACCGGGTCGGAGCTCGCGTCGAAGGCGAGATGCACATGAGGATCGATCAGACCAGGAATCAGGGTGGCGCCCGGAAAGTCCACCACGGTCTCCCCATGCCGCAGATCCGCCGCGCAGCCGATTCCGGCTATCGTCGTTCCTTCGAGGATCACGACGGGGTTGTCCACAGGACTGGCCGTTTCGCCGTCGAACAGCCGTGACGCCCGCAGCACTGTGGTCCCATGACGTGCGGTGTCGTTCACCGTAGGCATGCGGTCGATGCTACTGCTCTGACCACGAACGCCCATCGGCGCGCCAACCGGACCCGACGACCATCACGGGCACACCGCGATCCGGGGCAGGTGTCTTTCATGCCTCTGCCGATCCGTTCGAACTCGGGATCAAACCCTCCGACGTCGAGAACGGCGGCTCGAGGAACGGCGACGAGGCAGGTTGCTGCAGCTGTAGGCCCGGTGGGAATGCCGTAGCCGATCCCGGCCGGTGTTCCCACCGCAACCACGTGCCTGCGCCGTCGCCTACAGGTCGGCCAGGTACTCGCCGAGCGGATCGGTGAGCCAGTCGGGGGGCGCCGGCCGCGAGCAGCCAAGCGATCAGCGCGGACCAGGCGGCGCACGATGGTGCGCAGCCACAATCGGAGTTGGTCAGACCACGGGTTTCCTCCTGAAATAGGAAAACGGGCACCTCGGTCGCGGTGCCCGTGTGGGTTGCTGCTGATCAGGCGGTGCGTCCTGCCGCAACGGCGACATCTGCGAATGCGCGTTCCAGCACCCATACAGCAGCGCCCGCCTGGTGATATCGGCACCAGGCGGGCGCTGCCGTGCTGTCTCAGGCGTCGAAACGGTCACCCTTTACTGCGGCGATGAACGCCGACCACTGGCAGGCGGTTGCGGTGAAGTACCCGGCTGCCCGGTCCTTCGTGTCGCGGACGGCGGCGCCGTCGCTGACCCGCCCAACTTCGACGCATGCCGTGTTCTGGCCGGATCGGCTCGACTTCCGCCATCCCGTTGGTCGTGTCACTTGGTGGTCTCCTTGGCTCTCTCGATACAAGCGCCGATGAACTCCGCGGACTCTGCGGGAGACATCGCCACGTCGCGGAGAGTACCGAGCGCCTTCGAGTAGGTGTCGATAACGTTCGGCGAGGTCAGAAACGCGGCTGAGCCGAGGTGTTCGAGGTGCACGAGCGGCGGGGCCTGCGGGAACTCGAACATGATGAACCTGCCCTCATGCGCAGGCGTCCAGCGAGGTGGCGTCGACCGTATGATTCGAACCGTTACGTTGGGCAGGTCGGCGACCTTCTCAATGTGCTCATACTGATCGATCATCGTTTCGGCATCAACGATCGGCGACGTCAATGCGCACTCCGCGATGAGCGCTTCAAACGCGGGAGCTTTTCTACTACTCAGGAAGTCACGCCTGGTGGCGCGCATCGCGACCCGTGTTTCGAGCTCGCCTGGCGGAAGGCCCGTCATGACAGCTCGCGCGTAGTCCGCTGTTTGCAGCACGCCGGGCACGAGTAGCGGTGCGACCTCCGAGATCGCGTTCGCGGTGCGCTCGTAGTCGATCAGTGTCACAAGCTCTTGATGCACGCCAGGGATACCAGCACGCAACCAATCCGGGCCGTCCGCTTCGCGCGCCAGCTCGACAAGTCTTTCGCGCTCAACTCCGGAGACGCCGAGTGCAACCAGGATCGCGGTCACATCCTCAGCGGTCGTCGGCCGTGACCCGGCTTCGGTTCGAACCACCCACGCATGCCCGATTCCCAGGCGGCGCGCCAGCTCCCGAACCGTAATTCCCTTGCCTTCTCGTGCTTTGCGCAGTTCGGCGCCGAGCGTGCGCGCTTTTGGGCTGCCTGCTTTGGATCGCGCCATGAACCAATCCTAAGCACATATCTGGGCCTGATGATCGCCCCATCGGGCTATTGCCCATGTGGTTCATGATCCATGATCATGGGTCGTGAACCAAGAAACTGGGTTTCAACCCGTTGCGGAGAGGGTGCGACATGTTGCTATGTGTAGTGCTCTTGGTCCTCTTGGCAGTTGCTGCCGGAACCGCGATCGCCATCGATCGTGCGCGCGACCGCCAGCAGCGAGCAGCGGTCGAGCGTATCTCCGCTCTGCTCAACGAATCTGCGGCCGCTCCGCAGCGCCTGCGTTGCTCCAGTGCGGAACTGCGGCAGCGCCGGGGGCACGCAGCGCGGCGAGACGGCACGATCCCCGTCGTCTCACCCTCTGCGTCGCTCAAGTCGATCCACCACGAAACGGCCACTCGCCGACGGACCCCCAGGTCGGCGCCGAGTGGCCAGACGGGGCCGGTGTCCGCCGGTAAAGACACCGGCCCCGTCACGACCTCACAGGCGGTGGCGTGATGTACCAACCCCATCCGTTTCATTGGGCACCCGCCGACGGGAAGCGGCATGCCAGCACCGACCCCAAACCTCGCAAGGGCTATCCCACCGGTTTCGTGGTGGCCACCCTGTGCGGCTACCAGTTGGCCGTGGAAAACACGACGCTGGCTTGGCTGTGGGAGACGTGCCCGGACTGCAACGCGGCGGCGCATGTGCTCGCCGAGGTCCCGATGCCGCCGACGGTGGGTGCGCGATGAACGCTGAGCACGCCCACATCGGGCGCATGATCCGCGCAACGGTGTTGATGCTCGGGTACGCCGCCGACGACGTTGAGCGCGGTCGATGGAGCGACGACGAAATCCGGCAACTCGGCGACCAGCTCACAACGGTTGCCGCTGCACTGCGCGGTGAAGGAAAGACGCCGGAACCATTTGTGATCGACCTATCGGAGGCAAAGCGATGATTGCCGCTTTGGTCGCAAGCGGTCTGCTCGGCGTCGGCGGGCTCGCGCTGTGGGCGACGTTCTACTACGCCCCGGCGCGCCACGCGGGTAGCGGCGAGGGTGCGTTGACGGTTGCCTATCTGGTTGCGCGGGTGGATGCGGAGACGCGCGGTAATGGCCGGCACCGGCTGCGCGAGCCGCGGACCGTGCAGATGCGCGGAGATCTGGCCGAGGCGCTTGCCGTCGAGGAAACCCGGCACCTGCCGCTGGTCGAGTCTGGTTTGCCGGTCGATGACCGTGAAGCGATGGCACGGCATCCCGGAATGCTGCGGCGGCTGGTCGCCGCGTTGCTGCAGCTGTAGGCCCGGTGGGGATGCCGCAGTCGATCCCGGCCGGTGTTCCCACCGCAACCCCGTGCCTGCGCCGTCGCCTACACGTCGGCCAGGTACACGGATGGTCAGGCGACGGAAGCCCCCCGGCGTCGTCTGACCATCCACCCCAGCCCCCCGGCGCGGAACGGCCGACCGACCCGACATGGCGGCCGTGGTGGGGTCGACGAGCGGCAGTGCGCCGCAACCGGTCCCACCGCGCCGGGGGACCTGCCACGCTATCCGGCGCGGCGAACTTCAAGAGGGGGACGGCGTGTCGGCGGTCGGTGATCTCGATCAGGCATTGGCGCAGGTGGTTGATCGGATCACGGCCGCCCTCGGCCTTCTTACCGCCGCACAGGACGCCTGCGACGAAGCCGGTGAAGTCCTGGGGTTCGCACTGGAAGGCACCGCCGACCCGGTGGCACTGGAAGTCCTCGCGGCTGTGGAGCCGACCAGCGACGAGTTGATCCACGCCTACCAGGCGGCAACCTGCGTGATCGAGCTGATCACCACCTACCGCCGAGGTCTGGAAGTCCAGCAGGCGGTCGACAAAACCCCGCGCAGCGTCGCACATCCCTCAACCGCGGGCCGGATACCTACAGACGCCGCCCACGACCGACGGTGGGTCGAGCAAATACGGAAGCGGTTGCCCCGGTGGGAAGGCGGACAGACGACAGGCTTCGGCTACGACCGCGACGGCACCGAGTTCCGCATCACCAGCGGCCGGGAGGACATCTCGGAGAGCGCGCGTCTGACCCTGCACAACAGCGATCGGTTCACACCCCACTCGGATCGAGGCGCGCCGACGATGATCACCCACGTGGAGACAAAATACGCCCAGATGATGCGCGAAGCCGGGCAGACGTACGGCGTGATCGTGCTGAACAATGCGGTCTGCAACATGGACACCGGATGTGGCGCGGCGGTGCGTGCCATCCTGCCCCTCGGCTCGGTCCTGGTGGTGTGGCAGCCGGGCGCTACGAAACCGATTGAGATTAACGGAGAAGCCAGACCATGACCGCAACGGACACAGCGACCGTGATTACGGTCGTGTTCCACTCCGAATTCCACTACGCGGGCACTCTTGAGGAGGTCGACGCGCTGGTGCGGCGGATCGTCGAGGATCCGCCGCGCCCGGTCTGCGCGGTCTATGTGTGGGACCGGCCGTGCCGCGGGCACTTCGAGCCTGGCGGCCCCGCGTTTCCCACCGGACGCCTGCGAGTGTCTACTTCGCCGACGACCGGTTGGGGCGCGCTCAATTACGTCGACCGGGACAGGCCGGACGGCGACCTGGTCGACTCCTACAACCCCGACGCAGGACCGGACACCCTGGTCCTGCCGTTGGACACCGACGGGATTGACTTCCCGGCCTCGGCGTCCTTGCCTCTGGAGAGGGTGCGCGAGGCCATCGCCGAGTACTGCCGTACCGGGGCGCGGCCGACGTGCGTGCAGTGGCAACCCGGCGAGTGGTACTGACCCGAAAACGCCGAATGCGCCCCGCACCCGGTGAAGGGTGCGGGGCGCGTTGCTACTCGGTCGGGTACGTGGGTGGTGTGTTGGATCCGGGCAGGACCCGGGCGGCCCACGCCGGTAGGTGTGGTTCGGCCCAGCGCAGCAGGGCGTACACCCCGCCGAGCACGACCGGCACGACGAGCGTGTTTCCGGCGTCGCCGAGCGGATCGGTGAGCCAGTCGGGGGTGCCGGTGGTGATCAGCAAGGCGATCAGCGCAGACCAGGCGGCGGGAACGATCGTGCGTAGCCACGCGGTGAGCTGGTCGGACACGGGTTTCCTCCTGCAATAGAAAACGGGCACCGCGGTTGCGATGCCCGTTGAGGTGGTTCGGGGTTGATCAGGCGGTGCGTCCTGCCGCAACGGCGACATCTGCGAATGCGCGTTCCAGCACCCATGCGGGATAGGTGTTCACCGTTCCGTATGCGGGGTGCTGCGTCTTGCCCGGCGCGCTACCGGTTTCGCGGAGGACGGGCCCCGCGGCGATTCCTACCCGTCGTAAGTAACCCTGAGCGGTAGGCAGGTCGTGGAGCTTGGCGTAGCCGAGCCCGTGCAAGCTCGACGACAACCCGTCCCGGGCGTTGCTACGCACGCGGCCGGACGGGCATCATCACTGTCCGTTCGCTCCGGATGGGGATCGGCGGTGCCTGGGGATCGGCGGCGGGGGCAGCTGGGTTTGTTTGAGATGAACGGGGGCGTTCGCGCCTTCTGGTGAGGTTGTGGTCCGGCTCGACATCACGAGGGGGTCACCGCCGCCCTTCGCGGCGCACGGGCCGGGCTCCGCCCTGGTTAGACTGCCCGGGATGAACAGCGGACATGATCAGGATTCGTTGCGGCACCACGGCGATGTTGACGCCGAGCAGGGCCTGCTCGATTTCGCGGTCAACGTCCGCCTGGACCGTCCGCCGGCGTGGCTCCGCCACCGCCTCGCGGCGGCGCTCGACCGTCTCGGCCGCTACCCGTCCGCCGCCGACGACCTCGCCGCTCGGGCGGCCGCCGCCGACCGCCACGGCCGCGACGCCTCCGAGGTGCTGCTGCTGGCCGGCGCGGCGGAGGGCTTCGCGCTCCTGCCGTCGCTGCGCCCCCGCCTCGCGGCGCTGGTGCACCCGTCGTTCACCGAGCCAGAGCTGGCGCTTCGCACCGCCGATGTCGAGGTGGCACGGGTGCAGCTGGATCCGGCGGACGGCTATCGTCTGGACGCGGGCGCGGTGCCGGAGCAGGCGGACCTGGTGGTGCTCGGTAATCCGACCAACCCGACGTCGGTGCTGCATCAGGCGGCGGAGATCCGGCGGCTGCTTCGGCCCGGTCGGGTGGTGGTCGTCGATGAGGCGTTCAGCGACACCGTGCCCGGCGAGCCGGAGTCGCTGGCCGGGTGCCGGGAACCGGGGCTGCTGGTGTTCCGCAGCCTGACGAAGATGTGGGGCCTTCCCGGATTGCGCGCCGGGTATGCGCTGGGCGATCCGGACCTGTTACGGCGGCTGGGCCGGTACCGTCCACATTGGCCGATCAACGCGCTGGTCCTGGAGGCCGTGGTCGCCTGCTGCGAGCCGGATGCGTTGGCCGAGTCGGAGCAGGCCGCGGTCGAGTTTGAGGAGCACCGCGCCGGGTTGGTCGCGGAGTTGGACGGGATTCCGGGGCTGCAGGTCGCGATGCCCGCACGCGCCCCGTTCCTGCTGCTTCGGGCGGATGGCGGGGCCGAGGTGCGGGATGCGTTGCGGCAGCACGGCATCGCGGTCCGCCGGGGCGACACGTTTCCCGGTCTGGGGCCCGATCACCTGCGGGTCGCGGTGCGCGATCCGGCGCAGAACGCTTTGCTGGTAAAGGCTTTACGTGACATCTTGGGACGGGGGTGAGCCGGTGGTGGTTCGGCTACAAGAGGTGATCGGCGCGTTGGAAGCGGCATATCCGGCCGATCTGGCGGAGAGCTGGGACGCGGTCGGCCTGGTGTGCGGCGATCCCGAGTCGGTCGTGCAGCGGGTGCTGTTCTGCGTGGACCCAGTCGAGGCCACTGTGGACGAAGCGGTGGATTTCGGTGCGCAGCTGGTGGTTTCGCACCACCCGTTGCTGCTGCGCGGGGTCCACGGCGTGCCCGCAGACGACCCCAAGGGGCGGATCGTGCACCGGCTGATCCGTTCCGGGATCGGCTTGTACTGCGCGCACACCAACGCCGACAGCGCCGTGCAGGGCGTGTCGGATGCGCTGGCCGAGGCCATCGGCCTCACCGTGACCGGGCCGCTGGTCCCGCACGCGGAAGGCGCCCGAACCGGGCTGGGGCGCATCGGCGAGCTGCCCGAGGCCGAGCCGTTCCACGAGTTCGTACGCCGCGTCGCGCACAACCTGCCCACCACGGCCTGGGGGGTGCGCGGTGCTGGTGATCCGGACCGTCCGATCCGCACCGTCGCGGTGTGCGGCGGCGCGGGCGACTCCTACCTGGCGACCGCGGCGGCCGCTGGTGTTGACGCGTACGTGACCGCAGACCTGCGGCATCACCCGGCCGGCGAGCACCTGGCCCGGGCCGCCGTCCCCGGCGCCGAGGTGCCGGCCCTGGTGGACGTGGCGCACTGGGCCAGCGAATGGCCGTGGTGCCAACAGGCCGCGGACACCGTCGCCGCCGCGTTGCCGGATACAGTCGAAGTCCTCGTTTCCACCCGCCGCACTGACCCGTGGACCGTTCACGCCGGCGCGGCATCAGACCCAGGGAGGGCGCTCGCGTGAAAGCCGACCCCGCCGTTCAGCGACGACTGCTCGATCTCGCGGAGGCGGACGCGGAACTCAACCGCGTCGAGCACCGCCGGCGCACGCTGCCCGAGCTGGAGCAGATCGGGCAGGCCGAGGGCGAGGTGCGGGCCAAACGCGACGAGCTGGTGGTCGCCCAGACCGCGTTCAGCGACCTGGACCGCGAGGTCAAGCGCCTGGAGAACGAGGTCGACCAGGTGCGCGCCCGGGAGCAGCGGGATCGCGACCTGATGGCCGCCGGGGCGTCCGCGAAGCAGCTCGAAGACCTGGAGCACGAGCTGCAGACGCTCGCCCGCCGGCAGGGCATCCTCGAAGACGAGCAGCTCGAGGTAATGGAGCAGCGCGAGGCGCTCGAAACGAACGTGACGAAGTCGCGCGAGACGCTCGCCGCGGCCGAGGAGCGCCTTGCGGAAATCCAGTCGCGCCGCGACGAGGCGCTCGCCGGCCTCGAAGTGGCGGAGGCGCGCCGCCGGGGCGAGCGGAACCTGATCGCCAAGGCGTTGCCGGCGGACCTCACCGCTCTCTACGAGCGGATCCGAGCACAGCGCGGCGTCGCCGCCGGACTGCTGCAGGGTGCCAGGTGCAGCGCGTGCCGGATCGAGCTGGACCGCACCGCGTTGACCGAGGTGCATGAGGCGGCGGCCGATGACGTGGTCCGCTGCGAGGAATGCGGCGCGATCCTGGTGCGGACAGGGGACAACCGGTGAGCTTGCGGGTTGTCGTCGAGGCCGATGGTGGGTCGCGGGGCAACCCCGGCCCGGCCGGATGCGGTGCCGTGGTCCGCGACGCCGGGTCCGGGGAGGTGCTCGCGGAGCGCTCGATCGGTCTGGGTGTCACGACCAACAACGTGGCCGAGTACCAGGGCGTGATCGCGGGCCTGCGGGCGGCAGCGGAACTCGGTGCTGCCGCAGTCGGGGTGCGGATGGACTCCAAGCTGGTCATCGAGCAGCTGGCCGGCCGCTGGAAGGTCAAGCACGCGAACCTGCAGCCGCTGGCCGCCGAGGCGAGGCAGCTGATCGCCGGATTCGACCAGGTGAGCCTGGAGTGGGTGCCCCGCGCCCAGAACGCCCACGCCGACCGCCTGGCCAACGAGGCGATGGACCAGCAGGCGGGCGGCGACCAGTCCGGCGGCGGTGCCCGGCCGGTCGGGGATCCCGCTGCCGGGGAGAGCTCCGGCGGCGAAGCGGATGCGGCGCGATCCGGTGGTGCCGGGGCGAGCAGGGCGCGGATCCGCGCGTCCGGGTGGCTCGGCGCCAATGGCACGCCGACGAAGATGCTGTTGCTGCGCCACGGTCAGACCCCGATGTCGGTGGACCGGCGGTACTCCGGTCGGGGCGATGTCGCGCTGACCCCGCTGGGGGAGCGGCAGGTGCGCGCGGCGGGCAAGCGGCTGGCCGCGATGGACGGGGTGATCACCCAGGATGGCGTCGCGCCGGTGATCGCCTCGCCGCTGACCCGGGCGCGGCAGACCGCGCAGGCGGTGGTCGACGCCACCGGCGGCGAACTGCACTTCCACGACGGCCTGCTGGAAACCGACTTCGGCGATTGGGAGGGCCTCACCTTCGGCGAGGCCTCCGAGCAGTACCCGCAGCTGCACCGCAAGTGGCTCGGCGACCCGAGCGTCCTGCCGCCGGGCGGCGAAAGCCTCGACGAGGTCTTCCAGCGGGTCACGCGGGCCCGCGACGATCTCCTGGAGCAGTACGCGGGTCAGACGATCATCTTGGTCAGCCATGTGACCCCGATCAAGGCCTTGCTGCGGCTGGGCCTGGACGTCGGCCCGTCGATGTTCTACCGCCTCCACCTGGACCTGGCATCGCTGTCCATCGTGGAGTTCTACCCCGACGGCAACGCCTCGGTCCGCCTGGTCAACGACATCTCCCACTGGTCCTGACGCCCGTTCGGGCGACGAGTGAAGGGCACTTCTGACCGGCACGGTCGGCGACCGGCACAGCCCGTCAGGGGTGCCCTCCATCTGAACAGATCCGTCTGGGGTGGACGTTTTCGGCGCTCCGATCGGGGCAGCGGCTCGGGGTGGCCTGGGTGGCGCCGGGAAGTGCTCGCGGTTCTGGGTTGGCCGGGCGCTCGGCTCGGGTCGGTGCGGACGTGAAATTCGCTGGTTCAGACCATTGACGTGTGTGAGGTGGGTTAGTCGCCGACGTCGAACGCGACCTGCTCAAGCGGTACGCCGACCCGGCCGGTGGTCACCCGGGGTGGGCGCAATTTCTCGCGAAATTGCGCCCACCCCGGGTGACGGATGAGTGACCGCCCAGCCGGAAGAGCTGGCGCAGCGCGGCGGGGCCTACTACTCGGAGGCTGCGGTGCAGTTGGTCCACGCCCTGACGCAGGCGGCCCGGAGGAGCACTGCACGAGCTGTGCCCGGTGCTGTTCGAGGTGGCCGACGGCGGCGACTCGATCGCCGCGGAGGTGGTCGATCGCCTCTCCGAGAAGATCGGGCTGCTCGCCACCGTGACCCTGCGCCGGTTGGGGCTGGTCGATGAGCCACGACGGTGGTCCTCGGTGGTGGGGGTGCTCACCGGGGCCGGGCGGCGACTGGTGCCGGACATCCGGCGGCGCTGCGCGAAGGTCTCGCCTGAGGTGGACGTCCGCATCGTCGTGGCCCGCCGGTGATCGGCGCGGGGCTACGCGGCCTGGACCGGATCGGCGCCGACCCGGTCCGCCCTCCAGAAGCTGACCGGAGCCGACTCCCGCCCCGCGGAGCAGCTCGGTTGAGCGGGGTGGCGATTTCGCGCGAAATCGCCGTTCGCCACGCCTGGCGGGTGGCGATTTCGCGCGAAATCGCCACCCCACCCCTCCCCGGGCGACCACCCGGGTTGCGGGGGGCGCGCACGGACTAGAATCAGATCCGCGGATGAGTCGGCTGGGTGACTGCGGCGGGAGCGATCCCGTCGAGGAAAGTCCGGACTCCACAGAGCAGGGTGGTTGCCAACAGCAACCCGGGGCGACCCGCGGGACAGTGCCACAGAGAACAGACCGCCCGGCGAACTTTCGCCGGGTAAGGGTGAAACGGTGGTGTAAGAGACCACCAGCACCCCGGGTGACCGGGGTGGCTAGGTAAACCCCACCCGGAGCAAGGCCAAGAGGACGCCGGCCAGGCGTCTGCGCGGACGTTCGAGGGCTGCTCGCCCGAGGTCCGCGGGTAGGCCGCACGAGCCTGTCGGCGACGGCAGGCCCAGATGGATGGTCACCGACCGGGCAGGCCGCAAGGCCCCCGAAAACAGAATCCGGCTTACAGGCCGACTCATCCGCCCCTCTTGCTTCCAGGTTCGTTTCGCGTGGCGGTGTGGGTAGCGGAACTCAGACGCCGCCTAGTCAGCGGGATCCCCGCCTATTACGCGGCTTCGTGGATCGGCCTCGCCAAGAGCCCCGACAGGATGGGCACGGTCTGAGAACCCGCCGCGGTGCGAGTTGCGTGCGTGGGCCAAGCGGCTTCGCGCTTGTGTCGACTCGAGCAGGGCGTCGCTTTGCGCGTCGCGGTGACAGTTGCATGGGCTTGCATGGGCGAGATGAGCGGCTCCGCTGCGGGGGCGCTTTGGGCGGGCGTTGCTTTGCTTGTCGTGGTGGTCGTTGCCTGGGTGGCTGCGCGGCTCGTTGGCCTGATCGTGGCGGCCGTTGTGGGGGTGCGTGGTTGCGCCGATTGGTGGAGCCGGTTGCGTCCGGGCGGGGGTTCGCGGGCCGGGCTTCGGCGAGGTGCTCGTGCGGCGTTGATCGTGGTGGTCTGGGGATTGACCCGGAGATCGTTTGTTCAGCCGGACGGGTTAACCTCTTGGTGCGCACGATGGGCGTTTTGCGAGTTTTCTCAGCGTGCGTTCGATTGCGGAAGGTGACGTCGTGGGTTCTTGAGGTCGGGGCGATCGGTGCCGGAACGGCATCGGTTTCTCAGGAGTCCGCAACGCCGCGCCGGTTTTAACCGCCACCAGTCGGGAACCTTCTTCCTCCTCGCGCGTTGAAACGCGCTGATTCACCTTCGGAGCCAGAATGACGAGATTCGTGGCGCCCAGCGCCGACGAACACGACGAGTTACCCGCCGACATTCCGGGCGAGCGGACCACCGCGGCGGCGGTCGCGGGCGGTTCGCGATCTGCCGGACGTCCCTTCCGGGATGCCGCCGCGTGGTCGATCGGCGGGCTGTCGTTCCTCGTCAGCGCGTTATTCCTGGCCGTGAACCTGGCCTACAACCAGTGGAACTTCATCCCCCCGGTCGACGACGCCTACATCCACCTGCAGTACGCGCGCCAGATCGGTACCGGGCACTTCCTGCAGTACAACACCGGTGACCCGATCAGCACCGGCGCGAGCAGCCTCCTCTACGTGCTGATCCTCGGCGGCGCCTACGCGCTGGGCGTCCAGGGCGCGGCCTTCCTGCCGTTCGCGATGACGTTCGGCGCGCTGTGCCTGGCGTTGACCGCCGCGGGCACCTACCGGCTCGGCGCCCGGCTCGTCGGCCGCCAGGCCGGCCTCTTCGCCGGGCTGCTCGTCGCGCTCAGCGGCCCGCTGGCCTGGGGCGCCACCAGCGGCATGGAGATCGCGTTCGTCGCCTTCCTGCTCGTCTCGCTGCTGCTGGTGTTCACCGGCGAGCGCGCGCAGAGCCGGTTCGTCTGGACTCCGCTGGTCGCGGTGGCGGCCGCGCTGACCCGGACCGAAGCGCTGCTGTTCGCCGGGATGCTCGGCCTGGCGATGATCTGGCACGTGATCGCGCACGCCCGCGGCACCCGCGCGGCCTGGCCGCGCGTGATCGGCCGGATCCTCTGGATCGGCCTGCCGGTCTACGCCGCCGGGGCCCAGTACCTGTACTACTGGTCCGCGACGGGTTCGGCGGAGCAGAACGGCGTGCTGGCCAAGTCGCTGCTGCACATGCCGGCGGTGTACCCGCTGGAAGTCGCGGACAAGGTGCTCAGCAATTTCCGCATCTTCCTGGACGCTTTCACCGGACTGTCCACTCAGGACTACGTCTTCCCCGGTGCGTTGCTGCTCGCGGTGGCGGGCGTGATCGGGCTGTTCCGGCGGTTCCCGCAGTGGCGCGGCCTGGCGCTGGCCGCCGGGCTCGGGGTCGTGCTGGTGCTGGCCTCGGTGTCGACGCTGGAGTATTCCGACATCCACCACATGCGCTACGTTCAGCCGCTGATGCCGATCCTGCTGCTGTTCGGCGTCATCGGGATCCACTCGGCGGCGCAGCTGTTCACCGGTGGCGCGCGGCGGTCCGTGCTGGTCGGCGGCGTCGTGGTGGCCTTGCTTTTCACCGTCTCCCAACTGCCGGCGTGGAGCCTGCGGCAGGCGCAGCAGGCCGCCGGGATCCGGGACCAGCAGGTGACCATCAGCCACTGGATCAAGGGGCACCTGCCGCGCGGGGCGAGCGTCGCGGTCAACGACGTCGGCGCGATCGCCTACTTCTCGGACCGCTACGTGGTCGACCTGATTGGTCTGGCCACCACCGGGTTCGCCACCCCGAACCTGCACGGTGCGGGCAGCCTCTACGAGGAACTTCGGCACCTGCCGCAGCAGCAGCGGCCGGACTACTTCGCCATCTTCGACTCCTGGAGCGTGCATGGCCTCGGTGAGGGCGGACTGTTCGGCCGCGAGCTGACCACCTTCGAGCTGAAGTCGCCGGCCTTCTCGCACACCACGATCGGCGGGATGTCGGCCTGCCAGGCGGCGCGGACCTGCAACAAGGTGACCATCTACCAGGCCGACTGGAACGCGCTGGGTTCCGGCGCCGAGCCGCTGCAGGCGCCGAACGGGCAGATCCGCGACCGCCTCAACGTCGCCGACCTGCGCGACGAGGAACGGCACGACTACCAGGTGATCCCGGCGCACCAGGGCTTCCAGCCGGAAACCCACGTCAAGACGGTCACCGGGCCCGACGGCGGCGACGTGGTCGACAGCGGTCGGCACGTCATCGGCGGCGAGAGCTTCACCTTCCATGACTTGATCCCGCACCAGCCGCTGACGGTCATGGCGCGCATCGATGCGACCGAGCCGGAGGCCGACGAGCCGACCGGTTCCCGGGCCGTCCAGGTCGAGGTGAACGGGAAGGTCGCGGGCATCTGGCAGTTCGACGCCGATCCGCGCGGCTGGGTGGAGACCACCTTCGAGATCGCCGCCGAGCTGGTCACCGATTCGGCCGTGACCATCGAACTGGGCCCGTTGCAGGAATTCCTCGGCCCCTATCCGGATTACCAGTCCTACTCGTACTGGGCTAGCCAGTGACCGCTCCAGTTCCGGACGTCCCGGCCGAATGCCGGGGCGTCCGGCTTCCGGGTAGCCCGCCGGAATCGTGAATCGTCCACTGTGCACCCGGCCGGTCTCCGTCGGGTGACGGCCCTGCCCGCCGGTCGCTGTACCCGAACCGCTACCCTGAGTTGGCGCGCCAAGATCACCTTGTTCCGATCCGGCCCCGCGATTTCACATTCGCGTGATCCGGTCGGGTGCATCATGACGCGATGTGCGGAAATCCACTGGCTCACCGGAAACGTGCACGGTGTGTTACGAAGGGGCTCGCAAGCGGGTGAACAGCCATACTGATCCAGACCAGAACCGGCCTGGTGAGCGTCTTCTTCTCGGTGGTGCGCCGAAAGTGGTTTGCCCGAAAGGCCTATTCACGGCGTGACGGCGACGGCTACGTGCGACCGATTCCGCCACACCGGAACTCGCAACCACTACTTCTGGTGACCATGTCATGTTCTACTCGTACCTGCGTGCCGGGGCTGGCCCGGAACGCTGAGGTACCGACCCGACGACACTCAGCGCAAGCAGGGATAAAGAGATGACCGCCATGCCGCTGGAAACACTGGCGCAACTGGACGTACTGGCGCAGCAGACACAGGTGGGCACGGGAGGCATTCAGGGCTGGATCCTCGAAAACCTGCTGCCGCTGCTGCTGCTCACCGTCGCGATCCTGCTGCTGTGGCTGGGCGGCGGCAAGGGCGACAACGCGGGCGTCATGCGCCGCGTCGGCGGGGTGATCGTCGCGCTCGCGATCATCGGTCTCGCCGTCAACGGGGCGGGTGTCAACATCGGCACATTCATCGCTGGCCTGTTCAGCACCAGCGGCGGGTGATCCGGCGTGCGAATACGGACCGACGACGAGATCTACCGGGTCGACGCGGTCTGGCTCGGCCCACCCAATGCGACCTTCCCGTGGCGGGCCCGCTACGTCGCCTGGGGCGTGGGGCTCGTGGTGTTCCTGATCGTGCTCGGGGTCGAGCGCCGGATGAACATCGGCTTCGGCTTCTTCTCCACCGCGTGGGCCGTGGTCATCACGGTCGTCGTCACCCGGATCATCTGCTCCCGGATCGGGCACGAACGCCCGCTGGGTGCGGTGCTGGTGATGTGGCTCCGCGAGCTCACCGCGCCCCGCGAGAAGACGTCCGGCACGGGCGGCGCCGCCAGCGCGGCGCGAATCAGGGTGAAGGCGCAGCGTCCTCGGCCCAGGAAGAAATCCAAGCGGGTTCGCCCGCAGCAGCCGCAGCAACCGCAGCGGCCCGCCCGGTCCAGGCAGCCGGCGGCCCGCGGCACGGTTCCCAGCAGGCGCACGCGTAGCAAGGAGGTTCGCGGTGTTCGGTCGCCGGCGAGGCCGTGAGCGCAACACGCACCAGGTTCCGGGTCCCCGCGGTTCGAACGGCAAGGTCCGCAGCGCCAGCGGAAAGCAAAGCAAACGCGGCCGCGGACCCAGCGACGAGCAGTCCATCCCGAACTACACGCCGTCGATCGCCGCGCGGTCGATCGACGGCCACGTGCTGCGCACCGGCCAGGACGTGTTCGCCTGGTACCGGCTTTCGCCGCAGCGCTGGTCCTTCCGCTCCGATTCACAGCGCCAGGACCTGATCGCCGCGATCGCCGGCCAGTACGCCGAACTGCAGGGCCGCTGGATGCACCTGCGCGTGACGAACCGGCCCTACCCGATCAGGATGTGGGCCGAGGCGCACGTGCACAACGCGCGCAACCCCATGCCGGACGCGCCCGGTGCGCTGTCCTTCGACGACTACATGGTCGGCGAGCAGCAGCAGCTGATGGGCCGTTCCATGGCGGAGAAAGAGGTCTACCTGGGCGTCCAGGTGCAGACCCGCAACGTGGTGGACCGCGCCGTCGAACGCGCCGCGCCGCTGCTGCGCCGGGTGTTCCCGGAAGCGGTGGACGCCGAACTCGTCGCACTGGACAGCGAGATCGAGCACCTGGACCAGGTGATCGGCTCGGCCGGGCTGGACGGGCGTCCGGTGAGCGCCGAGGAGATCTCCTGGCTGATGCACCGCTCGTGCTCGCTGGGCCTGCCCGCGCCGCGCAACCTGCCCGCGGTGCCCGGCGCTCCGTGGGAACCGGAGGACCTCGCGTCCTTCACCGACGCCTCCGACATGCACCAGGACCCGTACGCGCCGACCGTGACGGTGCGCGGCCGCACCGGCTCGAACGCGGGCGTCACCCGGCACCTCGCGGTGCTCACCGTCGGGCAGACCCACGGCCTGCAGATCCCGGAGATCGACGACCCCTGGGTGCAGCACTCCGACCGGCTGCCCGCGCCCGTCGAGTGGTCCGCGCGGATCTACGTGCGGCGCCCCGAAGACGTCGGCGGCGAGCTGCAGCGGCAGATGAACAAGGTGCGCTCCCAGGTGCGGCACTACACCGATGAGCACGGCCTGGAGCCGCCGACCTCGCTGGCCCGGCAGGCGGGCCGGGTGCTGGAGGTCGACGACGAGATGACCTCCGGCTTCACCGCGCTGGCCACCCGGGTCAAATCCTGGTGGCGGCTGGCGGTTTCCGGCCCCACCGAGCGGGACGCGCTGCGGTTGGCGCAGCAGATCCTCGACCTGTACAAGCCGAAGGTCGCCATCGAGCACCCCGAAGCGCAGTACGCGATGGCCCGTGAATTCATCCCCGGCGAGCCGTTGGCCAACAGCGCCTACCTGCGCCGAGGATCGGTGGTCTGGGCGGCTTCCGCGGTGCCGCAGGCGACCGCGGAGGTCGGCGACCGGCGTGGCGTCCTGCTCGGCGAGACCTGCACCGCGACCCGCCGCCCGGTGGCCTGGGACCCGTGGATGGCGCAGGAGATCCGCGACGCTTCCGGCCTGACCGCAATAGTCGCCGGGTTGGGTGGGGGCAAGGCGCTTGCCCTGGACACCCCGCTGCCCACACCGACTGGCTGGACCACGATGGGTGAGGTCAAGGTCGGCGATCAACTGCTGGGAATGGATGGCAAGCCGACTCGCGTGATCGCGGCAACCGACGTTTTGCTCGATCGTCCGTGTTATGACGTGGTGTTCGCGGATGGGTCAGTGATCCGCGCCGACGCGCAGCATCAATGGCTGACCCGGACGAGGAAGGACTGGAAGGCCCAGAACCGGCTAGCGGAACGACTCCGCCTGGCGGCCGCCACGATGCCGAGCCCGGAACCGCCTCCGGGTAGCTGCGCCTGCGGCTGTGGGCAGCCGACGAAGGCGTGGACTTACCGGCGCACCCCTGACGCCCGCAGCGATGGCACGGTCTACTATTCGCGTTTCGTTCGCGGGCACCAGCGCCGTGGTGAGATCTCGCTGGAGGTCAATCAGCGCCCCACGATCCATACGACCGCTGAGATCGCTGCGACGCTCAGTTCCGGCGGGCAGCGAAACCATGCGGTTCCGGTCGCAGCGGCGTTCGACCTGCCGGAAGCCGATTTGCCTGTCGAGCCGTACCTGCTTGGGGCGTGGCTCGGCGACGGCACCTCGTGTCGAGCGGCCATCACGGTCTTCGATCGTGAGATCATCGACGAGATCGAGTTTGCCGGCCAGGAGTGCCGGTATCGTCCGTCGCAACGGGATTACGGCTTGCCGGGTGCGGTGCAGCAGAATTTGCGGCGGATGGGCCTGCTGGACAACAAGCACATCCCGGCCGCCTACCTACGGGCGTCCGAAAGGCAGCGCCGCGCGTTGCTCGCCGGTCTGCTCGATATGGATGGGTACTGCAAGCCGTCGGGTGGCATCGAGTTCTCCGTGACGAACCAGCGACTGGCTCGGGATGTTCACGAGTTGGTGCTGGGACTGGGATACCAGGCTCGGTTGCGCACGAAGCGGGTAACGGGGCGGCATCCGCACACCTCGACCGCCTACATCGTCTCGTTCACCACCTCGGACAAGGTGTTCCGGCTCTCGCGGAAGCTGGCGCGGCTCAATCCGAGCATTCGGGACACGAACCGCTATCGCTACATCGCCGATGTAGTGCCGGTGGAATCTGTTCCGGTGCGTTGTGTCCAGGTGGATAACGCGGACCACATGTATCTGGCCGGGGAGACGTGCATCCCCACGCACAACTCCTTCCTCGGCGGCGGCACCGTCTACAAGACGCTGCGCTCCGGGGCGCACTGGACGCTGCTGGACCCGTCCGGACCACTGGCCGCGCTGTGCGAGCTGCCCGAGCTGCGGCCCTACGCCCGGCCGATCAACCTGCTCAACGCCCAGCCCGGCATCCTCAACCCGTACCGGGTGGTCGCGGAGCCGGAACTGGAGCACTTCGTCGACGAGGAAGACCCGGAGCGCAGCTGGCGCCGCGAGCGCGCGCTGGCCGCGGCCACCCGCCGCCGCTTGGTGCTCGACGTGCTGACCGGGCTGCTGCCGTACGAGGTGGCGCGGCTGCCGCAGACCCGGATCGTGCTGCTGCGCGCGGTCCGCGCCGTCGGCGGCCGGCCCGACGCCCACCCGGGCATGGTCTTCGAGGCGCTGCGCCGTGACGCGAGCGAACACCACGAGCACGCCGTGGTGGTGGCCGACTTCCTCGACGAGATCCGGGAGCGGATGTCGCTGCTGATCCCCGAGGTCAACGCCGACCCGTACTCCGAGCGCCGCGAGGACCGGCTCACGGTGCTGACCATGGCGGGCCTGACGCTGCCTAAGGACGGCGTCGGCCGGGAGCACTGGACCGACGCGGAGGCGCTTGGCGTCGAGATGCTCAACCTGGCCGCCTGGCTGACGCAGCGGTCGATCTACGAGCGGCCCAAGAACGAGCGCAAGGGCGTGTGGATCGACGAGGCGTTCTTCCTCTCCGAGGTGCCGACCGGCCGGGTGCTGATGAACCGGTTCGCCCGCGACTCCCGGAAGTGGAACGTCCGAGTCCTGCTGTCCAGCCAGATCCCGGCGGACTTCCTGCGCATCCAGGGCTTCGTTTCCCTGCTGGACTCGGTGTTCATCGGGCGGCTGGACGACGAGCAGGCGCAGGCCGACGCGCTGCGGCTGCTCAAGGTGCCAGTCGGCGCCGGGTACGAACAGGTGGTGGCGGCGCTGGGCCGCCGCCCCGGCCCGGCCCGCAACGCCACCGAGCGGGACCACTCGCCGCGCCAGTTCATCTTCGGCGACGGGGCCGGCGGGGTGGAGAAGATCCGCATCGACTTCTCCGGCCCGCACCTGGAACACCTGCGCGACGCGCTGGACACCACGCCGTCCGCCGACGACCGCGTCGAACGCCGGGCCCTGCAGCCGGTCGACAACGGCGCGAACTCCGACTCCAGCGTCCCGGCGCTGCGCTCGGCCGAGGCGTACGCGGACGACTTCGAAACGTTCGACGAATTCGAGCTCGAAACGGTCGGCATCGGCTACACCGATGACGGCAGCGAGCGCTCGACCGGTCGGCCGGGCGAGCGGGGTGGAGAAGACGCGCGGTGAGCGGCGCAGTTCTGGTGACCGTGCTGGCCGCGGTGATCGTCATGGCCCTGCGACTTCGGCGGCGGCGTGAGACCCGAACGCAATTTCAATGGAAATCGGACCTTCGATTTCCATTGAAATTGCACACCGCACCCAAGCACACCGCACCCAAGCACACCGCACCCAAGCACACCGCACCCAAGCACACCGCACCCAAGCGGACCGCGCCCAAGCGCCGCGCGTTCGCGCTCGTCGCCGGGCTGATCGCGATCCAGGCGCTGATCGGCGCCCCGGCCTGGGGTCAGGGCTTCGACTGCAAGGAAGCGCCCAATCCTGAGCGACCGGGCTCGGGCATGGTCGGAGCGCTGGATCCCGCGCCGATGGGTGTCGGGAATCCGGGCAGCGCCTACGACGAGGTCGGCTACGCAGGCCTGGTCTGGCACACCTACGACCTCGGCTGCGGCCCACAGGGCGTGACCAATCCGAACGCGCTGGTCGACACGTGGCTCGGCAACGAGATGTTCAACGTCGCCAAGAACCTCGTCGGCGCCACCAACGGCCTCCACTACGCGCTGCTCAACGGCGACCTGATGGACCCGCTGGACGACGTCATCGCCACCGGCACCGTCGCGCTCTACGACAGCGTGTTCACCCCGTGGTTCGGGCTGGTCGCGCTGGTGCTGGCGATAGTGCTGTTCCGCTACATCTGGCAGGGCGACCTGGCCACGATCGGCAAGCGGGGCATGTGGGCGCTGGCGGGGCTTTGGTTCGCCTCCGCGACCTACCTGACGCCGCTGGTCTACACGCACGCGCTGGACGACGTGGTGATCACCGGGACCTCGGCGGTGCAGGCGGGGTTCCTGCGGGAGGTCGGCGTCGACGAGGCCAACGCGCTGCCGACGCTGCTGCACGACCAGGTCATCTACCGCAACTGGCTGCGCGGCGAGTTCGGCTCGCCCGACTCCCCGCAGGCCCAGCAGTTCGGCCGGGAGCTGCTGCGCGCGCAGGCGTGGACCAAGCAGGAGGTCAACGACGGGGCCGACGCCGGTTCACCGGAGCCGAAGAAGCAGGCTTTCGAGGACGTCGCCGGCAAGATGGGCAGTTCCTACGGCTACTTCCAGGGTGTCGACGGCAGCCGCGTCGGCTCCGGGATGCTGGCCCTGGTGCAGGGCCTGTCCTACGCGGCGTTCCAGCTGCTGGCGAAGGCGACGATCCTGCTCGCCCAGGTGCTGCTTCGGGTGCTGATCCTGGCCGGGCCGCTGATCGGGCTCGTTGCGCTGATCTACCACCAGGTGCTGCGCACCATCGGCCGGGTGGCCGGGGCCGCAGTGCTCAACGTGGTCATGATCTCGGCGCTGGCCGGGCTGCACACCCTGATCCTGACCTGGATCTTCGACCCGCTGCGCGGATTCTCGGCGCTGACCCAGATCCTGCTCGCCGCGCTGGTCACGGTGGTGTTCCTGCTGGTGGCCAAGCCGGTCCGGCGGATCGGCCAGATGGTCCAGCTGTCGGTGGGCACCGTCGGCCGCGCCATGCCGCGCGCCCCGCAGGGCCTGTTCGCCAAGTTCCGCGGGCGCGGGCGGTCGGAGGAAGAGGGCGGCAACTTCTGGGACCAGGTGCGCGACATGGATCCCGACGAGGAGCACGGGACGCCGCAGCGCGGCCGCCGGCGGAGCCGTCCGGAGGCACAGCACATGTCGGTCGCGGCGACCGCGCAGCGGTTGGACCGCGACGCGCCGGCCGCGGTGGCGGCGGGCGCGGGAACCGCGTTGCCCGCCGGAGGCGCGGCGCGCCGACCAGGCGGAGCGGCGGCGCTGCCGGAGGCACGGAGCACGAGCCGAGTGGTCGATACCAACCCGGTGGCGGATGCCAAATGGGATGGGATGGACGAAGATCCGGTGCTGATCCCGTCGCGCACGGCCGGTTCCCCGGTCCCCGGACCGCCGGAACAACCGGCACCGCGCCGAGCGGAGATGGAGGTCGTGGCCGGCCGGCCGGTCTACGTGGTCTACCGGCCTTCCCGAGGGCTGGAGGTAGCCGATGGCTGAGCGGAAGAGGGGTAGCTGATGCCGATCCGGACGCATCGCGGCCGGGCCGCGGTGTACCGCAGGCTGTGGGGCTGGCCGTTGCGCTCGCCGAAGCACCTGGCGACTGCGGTGATCGCGCTCGCCGTGGTGGCTACTGCCATCGGTTTCCTGCTGCCCGAGCCGCCGCCGAGCGGGAACATGGCCGCCCCCCGCGCCTCCGCGTCCCAGCGCTCGGCGGTGGTGCCGCCGCCGACCCGGACGAAGTCGCCGCCGACGATCACGGTGCCGCAGGCCGGCCCGGCGCCGGTCGCCCCCGACCCGGCCGGGCTGGCCGTCGTCGAGCAGTGGGGCAAGGCGTGGGTGGACCACCCGGTCGGCGCCGACCGCCAGCAATGGCTGGACAAGCTGCGCCCGTACACGACGGACGAGTTCCTCACCGAGATGGCGTCGGTGGATCCGAGCAACGCGGGCAACGTGATCACCGGTGCGACCACCGTGGTCAGTTCCACCGGGGGCTCGATGGTGGTGCGGTTGCCAACCGACATCGGCGCGCTCTCGGTGACCGTGAACAAGACCCCTGCCGGTTGGCGAGTCGCCCAGTACGACAAGGAAGGTTGACATGCGGAAGCTCGTGGTTGCGTTCGTCGTGCTCGCGGGTTTCGCAGGTCTGATCGGCGTCGGCGCGGTGACCGCCCTGCTGGTCGGCAGCGGCGGGCGGGGCGCGGGCTGGTCCAACTGCAGCGCAGACCTGGGGCCGTGGGGCGATGGCGCGGGCCGCGGCGAGCGGGACGCCGCGGCGCTGTCCGGCGAATCGATCGCCATCGCCAAGCGCATCATCGAGATCGGCAAGCAGCGCGGCCTGCCGCCGCGGGCCTGGCAGATCGCGATCCAGGCGGGCAAGACCGAGTCGAACCTGGTCAACGTGTTCCACGGCGACCGGGATTCGCTGGGCATCTTCCAGATGCGGCCGTCCATGGGCTGGGGCTCGGCCCAGCAGGTCACCGACGTGGACTATGCGATCAACAAGTTCTACGACGTGCTGCTCGCGGTGCCTGGCTGGGAGGAGATGCGGCCGGGCGACGCCTCCCAGCGGGTGGAGCGGTCGGCGTTCCCGCTGCGTTATCACAAGTGGGAGCCGATGGCCGCGCACCTGGTGAGCGTGGAGGGCAACGTCGAGGGCATCAGTGCCTGCCAGGACCTGCCCAGCGCCGGCGTGCTGGCCAGCCAGGCGATCCAGTACGCCCAGACCCAGCTCGGCAAGCCGTACGTGTGGGGCGCGGCGGGGCCGAACGCCTTCGACTGCTCGGGCTTGACGCAGCAGGCCTGGAAGGCGGCCGGGGTGGAGATCCCGAAGTACTCGCAGAGCCAGTACTTCCAGGGCGGCGCGCACGTCCCGCTGGCCCAGGCGCAGCCCGGTGACCTGGTGTTCTGGGGGTACGGCCGGGATCCGAACGGAATCCACCACGTGGCGCTGTACCTGGGCGACAACGAGGTCCTGCACGCGCCGCAGCCCGGCGAGTCCGTCGAGGTGACGAAGTTGTGGGACGGCGGCCAGTTGCTGCCCACGGTGGTCCGCCCGGCCGCCGATCCGGCGCCGTCGAGCGGGGCTGGATCCTCGACGAGCGAGCCCGCCCCGCCTGCCGGGACCGCGCCGCGCGAGCCCGGTGCACCCGCCGACACGCCGTCGCCGGGCGCGCCCGCTCCTGCCGCCGGGGGTGCGCGGTAGGTAAGAATGGCGGCGGCCTGCTGACCTTCGGAAAGGGTTGATCATGTTCACGCCGGACCCGATTCCGTGGCCGTCTCGTCCGCCCGCGTCGAGCACGCCGCTCGGGGACTACCTGACCAGGCAGCCCCGGCCCGGGGTGGACGGCGGGTACGCGGTGCTGCCGCGATCGCTGGCCGAGGCCATGCCGCTGCCGTGGCAGCAGCAGATGAGCAACCTGCTGGCGGAGTTCCACCAGGCCTTCGGGCACCTGCAGTGGCCCGTGTACCGGGTGGTGCCGTCCCGCTACGAGCGCCTGGTGGACCTCGACGACGACCAGCTCGCCGAGGTCGGGTGCACCGTGGAGGTCGGCGACAACGGCGACCTGGAGTACCGGATGCGGGATGGTCGCCGCATCGCCAACCCGGAGAACCACCAGGTGCTGGTGTCCTGCTTGGACCCGATCCTGCGGCAGGACCCCGGCGGCCAGCAGCCGATGCCGGCCGCGCCTCCCCCGCCGGCCTGGTGAGGTTGGGACATACCGGTCGTGTCGCGGCCCGGAGCGTGACAGGTGCGCGCTGTCGTGCGAGGCTCGAGGCATGGGCGGCGGAAGTTGGTACTTCTGTTTGAAGCATCGGCAGGTGGAGCCGAAGGCCGGTTGCCGGGCTGCTGAGCGCCTGGGGCCGTACCCGGACCGGGAGACCGCTGCTCGCGCGCTGGAGATAGCCGAGGAGCGGACCAAAGCGGCCGACGACGCCGACCGGCGCTGGAACAGCGAGGACTGAGCTCGTGGCGGCGGCGGGGATCCCACCGGGTGGCACCGTAGCTGCCGCCGCCTTACCGACCGGTCGGAGTCGGCCGGAACTGGGCTTGGACTTCTCGGCGATCCGCGCCGAGCTGGGGCTGCCCATCGACTATCCGACCGCCGCGCTCGCCGAGGTGGAGCAGACCGTCGCGCAGCCGGTGCCCACCGGGGCGCGGGTGGACGCCACCGACCTGCCGCTGGTGACGGTCGACCCGCCCGGCTCCAAGGACCTCGACCAGGCGGTGCTGGTCCGCCGCCGGCGCAGCGGGTTCCGCATCCACTACGCGATCGCCGACGTCGCCGCTTTCGTGCTGCCCGGTGGCGCGCTGGATGTCGAGGCGCGGCGGCGCGGGCAGACCCTCTACCTGCCGGACGGCAACGTTCCGCTGCACCCGACGCGGTTGTCCGAAGACGCCGCGAGCCTGTTGCCGGACCAGGTGCGCGCGGCCGTGTTGTGGACGCTCGACCTGGATTCCGACGGGCTGCCGGTGCGCGTCGACGTCCGGCGGGCGCTGGTGCGGTCGGTCGCGCAGCTGGACTACGACGGCGTGCAGCGTTCGCTGCGGCACGGCGACCCGCATCCTTCGATCGCGCTGCTTCCCGAGGTCGGGCGGCTGCGCCGGGAGCAGGCGGTGCTGCGCGGCGCGATAGAGCTCGGCCTGCCGGAGCAGCAGGTGGAATCCGACGGTGCGGGCGGGTGGCGGCTCGTGCTGCGGCCGCGTCTCGTGGTCGAGGAATGGAACGCGGAGATCTCCCTGCTCACCGGCATGTGCGCGGCGGAGATGATGCTGTCGGCCGGGATCGGCGTGCTACGCACGGTGCCCGACCCGGAGCCGGAAACGGTCGCTGGCCTGCGCCGTTCGGCGAGCAGGCTCGGCGTGCACTGGCCGGTGGATACCCCACCCGCAGCCGCGCTCGCGAGGCTCAACCCGATCAAGCCGGAGGCGCTGGCAGTACACGTGGCGGCGACCCGCCTGCTGCGCGGCGCGGGCTACACGGCCTTCGGCGACGGGGCGCCTGCGAAGGCCAACCACGCGGGCATCGGAGCCTCGTATGCGCACGTGACGGCCCCGCTGCGCCGGTTGGTCGACCGCTACAGCGCCGAGGTGTGCCTGGCGGTGGCTTCGGACCGGGAAGTACCGGAATGGGTGCGGGCGGCGTTGGCGGAGCTGCCCTCAGCGATGGGCAGCTCCGACCGGATGGCCGGGCAGGTGGAGCGCGCTTGCATCGCCCAGACACAGGCCTGGTCGCTGGCGTCGCGCGTCGGTGAGGAGTTCGCCGCGACGGTGCTGCGCGTGCCCAACGGGTCGGCGGGCGAGGTGTTCGTGGCCGATCCGCCGGTCATCGCGCGGTGCACCGGCACCGGGCTCGGCGAGGGCCAGCAGGTCAGGGTGCGGCTCGTCGAGGCCGACCCGGCGCGCCGCGATGTCGCGTTCGAAGTGGCTTGACGCACACCCCGTGGCGCATTCGTGTCTCCGGGTCGATTGTGGAATTCGCATGGTCGACGGCGACGAAAGGGGCCCGGCGTGGCTGAGGTGCGGGAGATGACGGTCGGGGTGCTGGGCGGCACCGGGGCGCAGGGGCGCGGGCTGGCGATCCGGTGGGCGAAGGCGGGCCTGAAGGTCGTGATCGGCTCGCGCAATGCCGAGCGTGCCCAGCAGGCGGCGGCCGAGATCGTCGAGATCGCTGGTGGCGACGTTTCGGGCCAGGACAACGCCGGGTGCGCGGCGGCCTCGGACATCGTGCTGGCCGCGGTGCCCTGGGAGGGCCACGCGGACCTGCTCAAGTCCCTGCAGGCGGAGCTCGCCGACAAGATCGTGATCGACTGCGTCAACCCGCTCGGCTTCGACAAGACGGGCCCGTACGCGCTGCCAGTGCCGGAGGGCAGCGCGGCACAGCAGGCGGCGAGGCTGCTGCCGGAGTCGCGGGTGACGGCGGCGTTCCACCACGTCTCCGCGGTGACCCTGGCCGATCTCGCGGTCGGCCACGTGGACCTGGACGTCCTGGTGCTCGGCGACGACCGCGAGGCCACCGACGTGGTCCGCGAGTTGGCCGGCGTGATTCCGGGCGTGCGCGGCATCTACGGCGGACGCCTGCGCAACGCCCACCAGGTGGAGGCGTTCACGGCGAACCTGATCGCGATCAACCGCCGATACAAGGCCCACGCGGGCCTCCGCATCACCGACGTCTGAGCCGTTCTGCGAGTGCAATTTCGCGAGAAATTGACCGCGCCCGGGGTGACCACCACTCGGCTGCATTCGGCTGCGCACAGTCACCGCCGCCTGGGATTGGCACAATTTCGCGAGAAATTGCGCAGGCCCCGGGTGACGCCGGTCGTCGGTTCTCGCGAAATTGTCCGTCGCGCCCCGGGGCGGCACCCTGAGCGGCGGAGGTGGTCGTAGTGCTGCCGGACGAGGCGAGCAGTTGGAGCGATGACGAGCGGGAGCGGGCGGACGCCCTGCTCGACGGGCATGCCGTCGTGGTCAACGTGCGCAAGGGCGGCCCGCACAAGCACCTGGTGCCGTGGCTGGAGGAGCAGGGCCTGCTGACCTACGTCGGGCACGCCGGGCCGCGGCACCACTGGCCGGATTCGGAGTTCGCCAGCCCGTTCCTGAAGGAGGCCAAGGTCGATCGCGAGGGGATGGTCCGGCACTACGAGAAGTGGCTGGACGAGCAGCCGAACCTGCTCACGAAGCTGCGCGAGGGCGAGTTGAGCGGGCGCGCGCTGGGCTGCTGGTGCGCGCCCAAGCCCTGCCACGCCGACGTCCTCGCCCACCGAGCGGGCTGAACAGAGCGAGGTGAGGGACACCCTTGAGCGGCATAGTCGACGGGGCATAGAGCCTGTTGCATGCTGAGATGGCCGCTGGAGGACGAACGGCGGCGAACGAGACTGATTTGGTACTTCGGTTCAGCCGTTTTCGCCTAAAACGCAACAGGCTCCATAGTCGCGCAAGGGTGCCCCTCACCTCGGCGAGGAGCGAGCGGCGAGCGGGGCCTGACGCTGCCGGACGAGCTGCGGGCCCGCGTCGAGCAGGCCCGCAGCGCCGCCGACGAGCAGGGCGTCGCCTGATCACATCTCGGCGCGCCGCCCGCCGTCCACCGTCCAGGCGGCCCCGGTGACGTAGGAAGCCTTTGGGGACAGCAGGAATGCCGCGACCGCGGCCAGTTCCGCCGGGTCGCCGGACCGTCGCAGGGCCGCAGCTTGCTCGGCTTGCTCCAGCGCCTTCAGGTTCCCGGCGGCGAGTTGGCGGGAGCGCTCGGTGTCGAAGCGCCCCGGCAGCAGCGCGTTGACCCGCACGCCGCGCGGCCCGATCTCGTTGGCGAGGTCCTTCACGAAGCCCTGCGTCGCGGGCCGGGCGACGTTCGAGCTGGCCAGCCCGGTGAGCGGCTCCGCGCCGGAGGTGGAGGTCAGCACCACGATCGAGCCGCCCTCGCCGAGCTCCGCGGCGACCTCGCGGGCGATCCGGATCGGGGCGATCGTGGCGATCTCCAGGCCGCGGCGCAGCGTGTCGTCGTCGAGCGAGCTGGGCAGTCCGGCGGGCGGTCCGCCGTGGCTGACGAACAGCCCGTCCAGCCGCCCGAACTGCTCGCGCGCGTAGTCGATCAGGCGGCGCGGGGTGGCGGGGTCGGTGAGGTCGACGGCGAGCCCGCGGGCGTGGTCGCCGAGCGCTGCGACAGCGGCGGCGGTGTTGTCCTCGGAGGAAGACGACACGACGACGTCGGCGCCTTCGTCGACCAGCGCCCGCGCGGTGGCGAAGCCGAGCCCCTTGCTGGCGCCGGTGACGAGGAAGCAGCGTCCGGAAAGATCGAGATCCATGCCCGAAACCCTAATCCGCGCCCGACTCCACCCGAACCCCTCCACGACCCGGAACCAGGTTCCCGCGCGGTTTCCATTGAAACTGCGAGGGAATCCGCTGACCGTGCACGTCCATTTGCTGGGAAACCGTTCACGAAACGTGTCAAAACGTCCCGTGAGCAGATGACTTGCGCCACCTGCGTTGACCATCAGGAAGACTGGTGGCTTCACGCTTCCTCGACCACTGCCAGCACGAACGCTGGTCTGACACGGTCTCCACGTGCGTTTGGCCTTACGGCCGGTTCCCACGCAACTCGCGGTACCTGACGCCTCTCACTGCCGCCGAAGGAAAACCGCTGACCGGGCTTGGCTTTCGCTCGGTCAGCAAGCAACACACTACGCCACGCTCTGTCACACATTGACACAGCTCCGGAACTGTCAGTAACCCCCGTTTCAACTGAAACCGGGGTTCTCGCAGGGCCTAGGGTGGGGGTATGGCCAAAGCAGAGTTCGGGGCGGAGACCTCGACGCGGGGCGAGTGGGTGCGGCAGGCGAACCGGTTCACCAGCCGGATCACCGCGGACGGCTCGTCTGGGTGGAAGGTGCAGCCGGATCGGTACCGGCTGGTGGTGAGCCTGGCCTGCCCGTGGGCGCACCGGTCGGTGATCGTCCGCCGCCTGCTGGGGCTGGAGGACGTGCTGTCGCTGGGGGTCGTCGACCCGATCCGCGACGAGCGCGGCTGGCGCTTCACCCTCGACCCGCAGGGCGTGGACCCGGTGACCGGGATTGCCTTCCTGTCCGAGGCGTACCTGGCCGCCGATCCCGAGTTCACCGGCCGCTACACGGTTCCCGCCGTCCTGGACGTCGCCGAGCGCAAGGTCGTCACCAACGACTACCCGCAGCTCACCCTCGACCTGTCCACGGAATGGGTCGCGTACCACCGCGACGGCGCACCGCAGCTGTACCCGGAGCACCTGCGCGCGGAGATCGACGAGATCAACGCGGTGGTGTACGCCGATGTCAACAACGGCGTCTACCGCTGCGGTTTCGCTACCTCGCAGCATGCGTACGAGGAGGCCTACGAGCGGCTCTTCGCCCGCCTGGACTGGCTTTCCGAGCGGTTGGCGGACCGCCGCTATCTGGTTGGCGACGCGATCACCGAGGCCGACGTCCGGCTGTTCACCACGCTGGTCCGATTCGACGCCGCCTACCACGGCCACTTCAAGTGCAACCGCCAGAAGCTCACCGAGATGCAGGTCCTGTGGGCGTACGCGCGGGACCTGTTCCAGACGCCGGGGTTCGGCGAGACGGTCGACTTCGACCACATCAAGCGCCACTACTACGCGACGCACCACCAGATCAACCCAACCGGAATCGTCCCGGTGGGCCCGGATCTCGCGGGCTGGGGCACCCCGCACGGCCGAGAAGCCCTGGGCGGCAAGCCCTTCGGCACCGGGACACCACCTGGGATCTTCACCTAAACGGCGTGAGCCGCTTGCGGTGCGGGACTCAGCTTGCACCGCTGCGGGTTCTCAAGTCCTTAAGCGGCCGATCGGGTGGTGCTGGGCTGAAGGCGGGATTCCGGTTCTCGGCCGTTCTACGGTCGAGAACATGCTCGGCCAAGGTCGCTCGACGCCTGCGGAGCCCGCGCAGTGGCATGTGCGGGGCTCGACGCACGGTCGGATGTCTTGCTGGGCACGGGCTTCCTGCTGCACGGCGAGTACGTCCTGACCTGCGCGCACGTGATCGGCGATCGGTCCGAGGTGCGGTTGGACTTCCCGCTCGGAGCCGGGGATCAGGTCCGCGCCGGGCGAACCGGGTTCGACGGGGACGAGGCCGAGGCGGGACGCGACATCGCGTTGCTGCGGCTGGCCGAGCCTCGGCACAGCTCCTGGTCGGCGCCGCTGGTCGAACGCGCCGAGCTGCAGCGCCGCACGGGCGTCTGGTGCTACGGGCACTCCGCGCGGCACCCCAACGGGAGGTGGGTGGAGCTGGCGGTCGCCGGCCGGGCGGGCGGCGGGCTCGTGCAGCTGTTCACCGAGCCGACCGCCCGCAACGTCGAGGTGGGCTTCAGCGGAGCCGCGGTGCTCGACGGCCGCGACGAGGCGGTCCTCGGCATGGTGGTGCTGAAGTCCGACGACGGCCACCCGCAGGGTTTGGCGTGGATGATCCCGATGCGCACGATCCTCGCCTACGGCTGCGAAATTCTCGACGTCGTCGAGTTCCTGCACCAGAGCGGGCTCCGCTACACCGACATGAAGCCGGAGAATGTGATCCGCAGCGGCGACCGCATCGTGCTGGTGGACCTGGGCGGCGTGTGGGACGGCCGACGGCGCGCTCGCCGACCGGCGCTCACCCGGGGTTTCTACCCGGGACCGGGTTCCGGCGGGTTCCGGCCGTCGGTTGCCACGGACCTGTACGGGGTCGCCAGGACGCTGGTCGTGCTGCTACGAGGTCACCGACGAGGATCGCGAAGCGGTGCGCGACAGCATGGATCCGGTGCAGTACGTCCTGGACCGCGCCCTGGACCCGGCTTCCGCGCGGCGGTTCACCTCGGCGGCCGAGATGGCCGACCAGCTCAGGGGCGTGCTGCGGCAGATGATGGCGCTCAGTGGTTTCGCGCAGGGCCACGAGCCGTCCCGGCACTTCGAGCCGGTGACGAGCGACCTGGACGGCGGGCTCGGTGTCGTGCCGCCGCTGGAGCACTGGCTCGACGACCGCGCGGAGCTCACCGCGCTCGGCCGCCCCACGCCACAGAAGGTCGTGAAGGAACTCCCCGCGCCGGTGGTAGACCCCCACGACCCGCAGGCGGCCTACCTGCGCCGGGTCACGGCCAGCGACTTCCGCCGCCTGACCAGCGAATTGACGGGCTCGGTGGAGAGCCTGCTGATGGCGTGCCGGGCCGCGCTCGCCGAGCACGGCGGGCCCGATGTCGCAGGAGCGAAAGCCTGCTTGGCCGCAGCCCGGAAGCAGCGGTGCCGCGACGAGGAGGCGGGGGAGCAGAGCCCCGGACCCGCCTGGCGGCTGGACTGGCACGACGGCCTGGTGGCGCTCGCGTCGCAGGACTTCGACGCCGCGTGGCAGCACTTCCACGAGGTGCACACCATCCTGCCGGGCGAGTCGATCGCGACCGTCGCTCTTGGCCTGTGCGCGGAGTACCGCGGGGACGTCAAGCAGGCCCGGCGCTGCTACCGCGCGGTATGGCAGCGCGACAAGGCACCCGCGGGCGCGGCGTTCGGGCTGGCTCGCCTGCTCACCGTCGCGCTGTGGAACGCCTGGCGGCAACTGCACGATCCGCTCGGCGGCATCGTCGAAAGGCTCAGCGAGCTCCGGGAACTGCAGGCGGGCGAGCTGGCGAAGCAGGTGGGCGCGGGCGAGGTCACCGCCGAGGAGACCGCCACCTGGCTGGCGTGGCAGGCGGTGTTGTGCGCGTTTCTGCTGGCCGGGCACGGCTACCTCGTCTGGCGCTTCCGCCGCCTGCTCAGCGGAGTGCTGCTCGCCGCGATCGCCGTGGTAGCGCTGAACATCTCCACCACGGACGCCGTCGACGAGATGGATGCGGACATCGCGAGCTTCGGCACGATCCTGCAGAAAGTGCTGGCGGAACCCGACGGCGAGATGACCGCCCAGCAGACCCTCGCCGCGCTGGCGGACAAGCACTGCCGCACCGCGGCCAGGGAGTGCGGCCCGACGATGCCCGACCGGTTGTCCCAGGCGGCGACCGGTGTCGAGGGCCGGGCCACGGACCAGTCCGTGAACGTGCGGCTGGCGGCGACTGCATCCGGTGCGTGGCTGGAAACCGGGATCCCGTGGTCCAGCGCGTTGATCGCCGGGCTCGTCATCATCGGGTTCTGGCCGCGCCTCGACGAATACTCGTACGGGAAGCGATGATGCGCACCTACCGCTGGTTGTTCGCGACGATCCTGGCGCTGCTCGCCCCGGCCTGCGCCGCACCCGAGGCCCCGCCGCCGGTGCAGGAGCGCATCACGGTGCTGGCGTCGTGGACCGGTCGGGAAAGAGCCCAGTTCGACGCGATGACGAAGGAGTTCGAGCGGGCGCACGGCTTCCGGTTCCGAGTGGACTACCAGGGAACCCGGGCGCTCGAACAGGTCCTGCTCGCCGACGTGCAGAAGGGCGCGCCACCGGACATCGCCATCGTGCCGAGCCCGGCAGAGCTGCAGCGCTACGCCGACGCTCCGCTGGATCAGCCCCGGCTGGTGGAGCTGCCGGAGGCCTACGACAACGAGGGCCCACAGCCGTACTCGAGGTTCTGGGAGTGGGTGCAGCGGCTTGGAAAACCCGAGCAGCGGTTCGCGGTCGTCGCCAAGGCGGACCTGAAGAGCATCGTCTGGTACCAGCGCGACGGCGCACCGATCCGCCCGCCCGAGTCCTGGGACGACATGCTCGCGCTGGCACGTGCTTCCGGCGGCTGGTGCCTCGGCATGGGCGCGCCGCCGTTGTCGGGCTGGCCGGGCACCGACTGGATCGAGGACATCCTGCTCGAGAAGTACGGCCCGGCCGACTACGCGGAGTTCGCCCAGGGCCGCATGCACTGGACCGACGAGAGGGTGAAGAGCGCCTGGCGGGCGTGGGGCGAGGTGCTGGCCGGGTCCCGAGCGGGTGCCCCGGCCGCGCTACTGACGGACTTCGGCGACGCGGGGCGGGGCATGTTCGAGCGGCCGCAGCGGTGCTCCCTCGACCACGGGGCGTCGTTCCTGAAGACCGAGTACCAGGCGCAGACCCGGCCGGACGGATCGAGCCTGGTCGCGGGCGAGGACTTCGACTACTTCCGGGTTCCGCCGGAGGGGCGGCCGTCCATTGTCTCGGCGGATCGCCGTGATGTTCAAGGGCACGGCCGGGGCGAGGGCGTTCATGCAGTTCCTGGCGTCGGCTGAAGGCCAGAGCATCCTGGCGGGGGACCGCGGGAGCAGCGTGTACTCGATCGACAAGAACTTCCGGGACAGCGGCCTCTACGCGGGGCGTCCCGGTGGCGTCGTGGACCAGCGCATAGCCCGGGAGATCAGCGAGGCCGACCGGCTGTGCTTCGACGCCTCGGACCTGATGCCGGCGACGATGCGCAGTGCCTTCTACCGGGCCGTGCTGGAGTACGTGCGGGAGCCCGCGCGGCTCGACGAGATCCTGGAGCGGCTGGAGGCCGTCCGCGCCCAGCTCGCGGGCCCGCCGCCGACCGAAGCGTGGGCGAGCTTCGCCTGCGTTGCTCCCTGACCGGGTGCGCGACCGGAAGCCGCGCACCCCGCCGTCACCTCACTGGAAGGAGTGCTCCGCGGCCGGGAAGGTGTTGCCGCGGACCTCGTCCGCGAAGCGGCTGGCCGCATCGGCCAGGACGCCGCCGACGTTGGCGTAGCGTTTCACGAACTTCGCCGTGCGACCGGTGTTCATGCCCGCCATGTCGGTCCAGACCAGCACCTGGGCGTCGCAGTCCGGCCCCGCCCCGATGCCGACAGTCGGGATCCGCAGCTCCCCGGTCACCCGCTTCGCCGCCTCCGCCGACACCATTTCCAGCACCACCGAGAACGCGCCCGCCTCCTGGACCGCGAGCGCGTCCGCCAGCAGTTCGTCGGCCTTGTCGCCGCGGCCCTGCACCCGGTAGCCGCCGAGGCCGTGCTCGCTCTGCGGCGTGAAGCCGATGTGGGCCATCACCGGGATGCCCGCCGACACCAGCGCCTCGATCTGCGGGGCGTAGCGGCGGCCACCCTCAAGCTTGACGGCGTGCGCGCGGCCTTCCTTCATGAACCGCGTCGCGGTGGCCAGCGCCTGCTCCGGCGACGCCTGGTAGGAGCCGAACGGCAGGTCGGCCACGACCAGCGCCCGTTCGACGGACCGGGTCACGGCGCGGACCAGCGGCAGCAGTTCGTCCACGGTCACCGGCAGCGACGACTCGTAGCCGTAGACGTTGTTGGCGGCCGAGTCGCCGACCAGCAGCACCGGGATTCCGGCCTGGTCGAAGATCCGCGCGGTGTACATGTCGTACGAGGTGAGCATAGGCCAGGGCTCGCCGCGCTCTTTCAGCTGCTGGAGGTGGTGGATGCGGACTCGCCGCTTGGCCGGCGTGGAGCCGTACGGCGCGGCCGTCTCGCCCTGATTTTGCGTAGCAGTCATCGTTGACCGTCCTATTCCTCGAAGCCCGCATCGCGGGTCCCCGGGTCGTCACGGATGGTTGCGCAGGAAAGCGTCGCACGCGCTCAACTTCGCCGACACACTCCGAGGGCCAACGTCACAGTTCCGGGTCAGCCGATCCAGGGCTCGGCGATGCGCGCGTAGGTGCCGTCGTGCAGCGCGAGGTTCAGCCACTGGTTCACGTACTGCTGGAACACCACGTCGCCCTTGGGCAGCAGGTACGCCTTCTCGCTGAAGGTGAATGGCTGCTCCGGGTGCACCGAGCACAACTCGGGGTGCTGCCTGGCCTGCCACTTGGTTTCGGCGGCGTCGGTCATCATCAGGTCGGCCTTGGCGTCGAGGATCTGCTGGAAGATCGTGTTGTTGTCCGGGTGGTCGACGACGGTGGCCTGCTTGAGGTTCTGCTTGGCGAATTGCTCGTTGGTGCCGCCGGGGTTGACGATGGCGCGGACGCCGGGCTGGTCGATCTGCTGCAACGTCTGGAACCGCGCCGCGTTCTCGCAGCGGGTGATCGGGGTCTTGCCGTCGACCACGTAGGCGGTGCTGAAGAACGCCTGCTTCGCGCGCTCCAGGGTGATCGACACGCCTCCGACGGCGATGTCGCAGTTCGCGTTGAAGTCGGTGACCAGCGTCTTCCAGGTGGTGGGCACGATCGTCGCCTTGACGCCGAGCTTGCCGGCGAGGTCGTGCGCCATGTCGATGTCGATCCCGCTCCAGGCGCCCGCCGCGTCCCGGTAGGTGAACGGCCGGTAGTCCCCGGTGCTGCAAACCCGCAGCTCACCGCGCTGAACGACGTCGTCCACCCGGCTTGCCGCGGCCTTCGGGGGCTCGCCCGGTGCCGCGGCGCACGCCGCGCTCAGCGCGACGACGCCCGCCGCGACCAACCCGAAGCCGAACTTCTTCCACCGCATGACCCCTGCCTTTCGATCTTCGCGGAACATGCATATCCGGTCGGCCCCGGGAAGGCCAGAGCGATGAGTTTCCGGGCCGCCAGCGGTCGAGTACTTCGGAACCCGGCGCCTGAATCTCGACCTCCGGCAATAACGGGAAGAACAACGATGCAACCAAACGGCCTCCCGGGCGTCTAATGACTGGGAGCGCGTGGGAGCGCGGGAGGGGGCAACTGGGGGTGCCCCCTCCCACCAGCCGATGGTCTCTCCGGGGAGGAGTGGATACTGCCCTGGTGGCTGCCTTCTAGTGCCTGACGTCGAGGTCCTTGACGAGGTGAGGGGGCGCGCAGCTCACCTGTAGAGCCCGCGCAGGAACCGCACCCAAGCGGAGTTGTCGAAGCGGAGGATCGGCCCACCGGGATCCTTCGAGTCCCGGATCTCGATGCCTCCACCGGATAACCGCGCCTCGACGCAATTTGCGCTGTTTGCCGTGCTGTAGCTGCTCTTGAACCAACGGTCTCGACAGTTGTCTAACGTCATGTCTTCAGCTCTCTTGCGTACTCGGCGATAAGGTCCGCGGACTGACGCGGCCCGAGGGCTACGGCTCGCAGCCTGTCAAAGGCACGTGAGGCCAACGCGATGTCCGTCTCATCATCGCTATAAACGCCGCCTCCGATCAACGTGCCCTGGTAGACGATGTCGCGAACATCGTCACCGAAGCGCAAGATCTCGATGGAGCCGCCGAGCAGCGGGTGGTCCACAATCGACAGCGGTGCTACCTGGCCCACGACGTGGTCGTGGGCCTCGATCACATCCAGCAGATGTGTGAGCTGTGCGTGGTGCACTCGCCGATTGCCGAGTGGCCTGCCCAACGCTGCTTCGCCGATCACGAACCACATCTCGGGTGGCGCGTTTCGTTGGATGAGTTCTTGTCGTCGCAAGCGGAACTGAACGCGGGCTTCGATGTCGTCGGGAGGCGACTCGAACATCGCGGCTCGCCCGTTACGCATGAGAGCGCGGATGTGCCCCTCCGTCTGCAACATGCCTGGAATCAGGTCGGTTTCCGAGAAGTGGAGCTCTGCGGCGTCCTGTTCGAGGTCGAGCAGTCGGTGGAACGCGCCGGGAAGGCTGTCGGTGTACGTGCGGCGTGGTAGCCGTTGCCGGGCGAGTTGGGCGATTTCGGCTATCCGGTCCCGGGAATCCTTCGGTGCGTCGTAGAAATGGAGGAGTGCGTTGAGCTCCATGACTTTCAGCGAGCGTTGGCCGCGCTCAAGTCTGCTGATCAGGCTCGTGTCGCACTCGATGACCTGGGCGGCTTCCTTCTGGCTTTTGCTTGCTGCTTCTCGAAGTCTGCGCAGCTCGGCACCGAGCTGACGCCGTTCGATGGTGGCGCGAGACTGAGGCACTGGCGAGTCCTTCCCCGGATTGATGATGCCTTTCACCCGGTTGACACCTAGGTGCTTCACCTATGACAACTTACGATAAGTGTGTAGATCAACACGTTCCGCAGTGGACGACGGGAAGTTTATCCAGTGGGTAGGGGAGTGGTGACAGTGCGTTTCGGATATGTGCTTGAGGCCGTGCAACCGGGGGCGGAAGCCGACATCGAGGTCGCCAGGAAGGTCGTCGATCCGGAGCAGCAGGACCCCGAGGAACTTCGCCAGGCGTTGCGGCCGTGGGCGGAAGCCGAGCTCGCGCGCCTGAAGCGCGAGTTCGGGCTCTACACGGCGGAATACGGCACCTGGAACGACGGCCAATCCGCCTACTACCTGCGCATGCTCTACATCGTCTGGGGAGGCGAAGACGTCATCTCGGTGCACGTCGACGACAGCCCGGTGAACTACGCGGGCGTCCGCGTCCTCGCCAACCAGGCCGAAGCGTTCCGGGCACTGCAGGCCAGCAGGCGTCAGGAGACGTGTTCCCCGGAGAGTTCCGGGCTGGTGACGAGCCGCGCCAGCGCGGCCGCGGACCGATCGGCCGCGAAGGTCAGCTCGTGACCGTCCAGCGATCGACGAAGGCCGCTCGTCAAGCGAGGCGCTTTTCCTGTTACTTCGGGAATTTCGCCTCGATCTGGCGGGCGATCTTCTCTGCTTCCCCGCACTTGTCGGGCACCGAATCCGGCATCACCTCGGTGACGTCGACCAATACAACACCGCCGCCCGCATCGATGACAATCGAGCAGCCAGCGTCGACCGCACCTCCGCCGCCTTCAACGGCGCGGGCTGCGCTGCGACCGTTGAGCTGGAACTTCTCGTACTTGTCCCAGTTGCCGCTCTTCTCATACTTGGCGACGGTCTCTTCCTGGTTCTTGTACACAGCCAGGAGGATCTTTTCGCCCTCGTACGAACAACCTGGCTCGAAGCTGAAGTTGTCCTGCTTTTCCCCCGGTCCCGTAACACCCGCGGCACTCAGGTCGTCGGAGCTGAGGAACGAGCACGGGTCGAAGTTCTGCAGTCCCCCACCTGCCGCCGCCGTGGTCGACGACTCCTGCGTGGTGGTGGTTTGACCATCGCCGCCGGCCTTACCGCCGGAGCACGCGGCGAGGCCGAGCAAGGCCAAGCCGGCGGTCACGGAGATCAGGGATCGAGAGAGTGCGGTCACTGGATACCTCGCTGCAAGTCCTCGGCGATCTGGTCGTCGGTGGCACGATAGTCCCTGGCCGCCGCACGGAAAGCCTCCGCCTGTTCTTTGAGAACCTTCTGCATCTCCTGGATCAGCGGCAATGCTCCGGCCGTGGGGTGCTCGGCCTTGTCAACGAAGCGCTGCGTCAACTGCTGACCATCGGGGTAGTTTCCCAAGCCCTGCACGTGGCCGATCTGGCGGGCGTCCTGCATGATCTTCGCCGGGCCACGTAGCCGTGCATGTACCGATTCCGTCATCAATCACTATCCGCACAAGCACGGCTTGCTCTGTCCGAGTGATACACCAAAAATGAATAGAAACCCTGAACCAGCCCTTGATCGTGTTCGTTACGGTCACCGTTGATTGACGCAGAGTGATCACGGGGGAGGGGAAAGATGATCACTCTCTACGCCCAAACCCATTTCGCGCGAAATCGCCATCCTCCCGACGCTCACGAGCGCGCCATCGCCCGGTAAACGGGGCGCAGGAGCTCGACTGCGGACTTGCCCTGTATCTTTACCGGCAGCGGGTCGAGCTCGTCGAGCAGCGCGTCCGGTGCGGTCGGCTCTGGGGCGGGGATGGCCGACGCCGCCGGGGGTTCCGGAGCGGTCCAGAAGGTTTCCAGGCATTCCGGCAGCGGCGCGGCGCACGAGTGCGTCGTGGTGCCTGACGTCGAGGTCCTTGACGAGGTGAGGGAGCGCAGCTCACCTGTAGAGCCCGCGCAGGAATCGCGCCCAAGCAGCGCGAACTTTGGCGTGGTGCACGGCATGCTATTTAATGGAAGACATTTGAGGTAAGGGTGGAGGATAATTGAGTCGGTACACTGCAAAGCCCCCGGGTGAACGCCGGGGGCTTGTAGCGCCGATCCCTAGCTCCGTAGCGAAGAGTCCTTGATCGAGATTCGGGGGTAGACTTTTACATCAACCGCGCCAGACAACTCCTCGGACTCGAACTCCGCAACAAGGTGCGTTTCTTGGTTTTCCGCCCGGATGCTCAGGGCGGTTGCACACTCGCGTACGAAGTACCAGAGAACATCATCTGCTTGACGCCAGACGAACTGAACGGACCGCTGGATAGCGTCGTAGCTCAGTTCAAGCGTGCCGTTTTCAGACTCGATCTGAGTGCGCTGAATCCAAGGTTCGTCCAGGACTTCAGGAGCTTCCCCGAACTGGTCAAGGAAATCCTGTTCCTTGGGGATGCTCATCGTGTCGGTCATTTCTGCCCCCTCTTCGGGATCATCGTAGTCAACCGTAGCCCTTGGTCCGTCACGTGCCAAGTTGTTTCGAGCTGAAGGAACCCACCAGGGCCAGCGAGCAGAGAGTCACGAACCTGGTAAGTGCCCCACTCGTTTGAGAACGTCCGCTTGATGTTGTCGTTCGTGCGTACCGCATCCTCAAGGTGACGCTTGAGCGTGTCATGCCCTTCGGGCGTGTCGAATATGCGGATCTTGCTCAGTTCATCAATGTTCTGGTTCGATCTGTTTTCGTTGTGATCGTTGGACTTTACTTTGCCGAAGAAGTATTTGAACTTGTTTGGGTCGATCTCTGCTCTGTTGTCTGGCTTGTCCCTGCTGGCCACTAGTCCTTGTGCGCTGCCCGGACTCTCTCCGCCACCTACAATCTCGGTCCGGTAGGCGACGATCCGGTTCTTTACCTCGGCACAGAGTTGGGAGGCTCGTTCTATCTCCGTGGTGGAGTGCTGCCAGCTCTCGAAAACCTCTGCTACTTCAGGGTCGTTGCTTTCTGCGGCGATGGCGTAAAGTGCTTGGGTCGCTTCCTCCATCAAGGCCTGCACTGCTTGGAGTGCTTGTATCGGTAGAAGTTCAGAGGCTCGGTCTAATCCGTTGGCTACTTCTTCAACGCTCATACGCGCCTTTACAGTCGGCTGGCATACCCTTCTGCCCCGGGAACCGGTAACCGCGTACGCGAAATCGCCATCCTCCCGACGCTCACGGGCGCGCCATCGCCCGGTAAGCGGGGCGCAGAAGTTCGACGGCGGACTTGCCCTGGATCTTTACCGGCAGGGGGTCGAGCTCGTCGAGCAGCGCGTCCGGTGCGGTCGGCTCTGGGGCGGGGATGGCCGACGCCGCCGGGGGTTCCGGAGCGGTCCAGAAGGTTTCCAGGCATTCCGGCAGCGGCGCGTCGTCGTCGGCTGCCTCCGCCGCCGGGGCCGATACGTTGCCGCGCAACGCCCGCAACCGGTCCAGCAGCTCCTCGCGCTCCCGGCCGCGCCAGGCGAGGATCTGGAACGGGTCCTCGTCGAAGGACTCGGCCAGCAGATAGCAGGCCGCCGCTAGGTGCTTGCACGGGATTTCCCAGTCCGGGCAGGAACAATCCATCGTCAGTTCCCGCATCGTCGTCGGGAAGAGCTGCAACCCGAGCTCGTCGAAGACCCGCTCGATGTCCGTCGGCATCTCCCCGGCCAGCAGCTTCGCCGCGTACAGCGCCTGCCCGGCCAGCGCTCGCTCGATCCGCTCCCAGTCGGCCGCGGGGAACGCCTTGATCGCGATCCGCGCCCGGTACGGCTCCGGCCGCGAACCCTGCACCAGCGCGATCGCCATGCTGGTCGACAGCGTCAGGCTGAGCACCTGCCCGGCTCGCGCATAGCGCTTGCCGCGCTGCAGCCGGCCGCCCATGCCGAACGACTCCAGCACCTCGATGAACCGCCGCGACCACCAGGTCTGCGCGATCTCGCCGCGCTTGCTGCGCGCCTTGATGCCGCCCTCGACCCGGATCGGCTTCGCGGCCGGCGGGAATCTGCGCCACTCATTCACCGATGGCCTCCGCTTCCAGGGAGACCAGGTCCCGCAGCTCGCGGGTGGACAGCTCGGTCAGCCAGTTCTCGCCGGAGCCGACCACCAGCTGCGCCAACGCCTTCTTGTCCTCGATCATCCGGTCGATCTTCTCCTCCAGGGTGCCGATGCAGGTCAGCTTGCGGACCTGCACGTCCCGGCGTTGGCCGATGCGGAACGCGCGGTCCGTGGCCTGGTCCTCGACCGCCGGGTTCCACCACCGGTCCAGGTGGATGACGTGGTTGGCGGCGGTGAGCGTCAGCCCGGTGCCGCCGGCCTTCAGCGACAGCAGGAAGATCGACGGCCCGTCCTCGGACTGGAACCGCCGGACCATCTCGTCGCGGGCCTTCTTCGTCGTGCCGCCGTGCAGGAACAGCACCTCGGTGTCGAACCGCGCCGACAGGTGCGGCACCAGCATCCCGCCGAACCCGGCGAACTGCGTGAAGCACAGCGCCTTGTCGCCCTCGGCCAGTACCGATTCGAGGATTTCCTCCAACCGCAGCAACTTCCCGGACCGGCCGGGCAGCGGGGAGCCGTCGCCGAGGAGCTGCGCCGGATGGTTGCACACCTGCTTCAGCTTCGACATCGTCGCCAGCACCAGCCCGCGGCGCTCCATGCCTTCGCTGTTGTCGATGCGCGCCAGCATGTCGTCGACCACCGCCTGGTACAGCGAAGCCTGCTCGGCGGTGAGGTTGCACAGCTGCTTCATCTCGATCTTGTCCGGCAGATCGTTGATGATCGCCGGATCGGTCTTCACCCGGCGCAGCACGAAAGGACCGGTGATGCGCCGCAACCGGGCCGCCGCGTCGGTGTCACCATCGCGTTCCACCGGCACCGCGAACCGCGCGCGGAACGTGCTCAGCGAGCCCAGCACACCGGGATTCGCGAAGTCCATGATGGACCAGAGCTCGGCGAGCCGGTTCTCCACCGGCGTGCCGGTCAGCGCGATCCGCTGCCGGGCTGGCAGACCGCGCACCGCCTTCGCCTGGCGGGAGGCGCTGTTCTTGATGTTCTGCGCCTCGTCGAGCACCACCCGGTCCCAGCGGATCTCCCGCAGCACGGCCGAATCCCGCGCGGCCAGCGGATAGGTCGTGATGACCAGGTCGTGCCCGCCGACCTCTTCCATGAGGTCCTCGCCGGTGAGCCGACCGCCGCCGTGGTGGACGTGCACCTTCAGCGCCGGCGCGAACCGGGCCGCCTCCCGCTGCCAGTTGCCGACGACCGACATCGGGCAGATCAGCAGCGTCGGGGCGCGCGAACCGCGCGATCGGGCCAGCGCCTCCAGCGCCAGCAGCTGCACGGTCTTGCCCAGACCCATGTCGTCGGCGAGGCATGCGCCCAGCCCCAGCCGGTCCAGGAACGCCAGCCAGGCCAGGCCGCGGCGCTGGTACGGGCGCAGCGTCGCGGTGAATCCCTCCGGCGGATCCACCGGCTCCAGGTACTGTTCGGCCTGCCCGGACAGCAGATCCCCGAGCCACCCGTGCCCGCTGACCTCGACCACCGGCAGCGGCCGGTCGCCGTCCTCGGGGTGCACCCCGGCCTGCAGCAGCACTTCGCCGGCGGTCATCTGCCCGGTCCCGGAGCGCTCCAGATAGGCCAGTCCGGCGTCCAGCCGCTTGCGGTCGACCTGGACCCACTTGCCGCGCAGCCGAACCAGCGGAACCTTCGCGGTGGCAAGCTCCGCCAGCTCGGACTCGGTCAGCCGCTCGTTGCCGAGCGCGAGATCCCAGCGGTAGTCGACCACGGCGTCCATGCCGAGCCCGGACTTCTTGGCCACCGTGCCCGCGGTGCCCGAACTGGTGGCGGTCAGCTTCAACCCGAGCTGTTGGGTGCGACCCCACCAGGAGGGCAGCAGCACCCCGAACCCGGCCTGGTCAAGCAGCGCCGCATGGGTGAGGAATTTGTACGCGCCGTCGGCGTCCAGGAACAACTCCGAGGGATGCGGTACGAGCAGCGCCGCATCGAGCGCCGGGAAGACCCGGCCCGCCTTCCCGAGGTCGGCGAGCAGCAACTCCTGCGGTTGCGCGACCCAGCGCTGCAGTACCCGGCTCTCGTCCCGCCACACCTCGTTCGCGGACACCAGAACGCTCGGATCGTCCACGGCCTGCAGCATGAACTCCAGCCGCCAGTCCGCGTCGTCGCCCTCCGGTTCGTGCAGCCGGAAGCAGGTGCGAACGGGGCTCGCACCTGCGCCGCTGGCGCGCCAGGCGTCCAACTGCCCGGCCAGCTTCCGCACCTTCTCGGGATCGCTGTCGAACCGCGGCTCGTGGGCCAGCGCGTTCAGCCACGCCGCGGCCGCGGTCCGGCCGCCGGGCATCTCGACGTCTGCGACCCGGGCGCGGGCGATTCCGTCGACCAGCGCGTCCAGCGCCGCGCGCAGGACCTCGGCGGGCGGGTCGCCGCGCTCGCAGCGGAAGGCCGGCGGCATGGATTCGCGCAGCGCCACGAACCGAGCGGAATCAGTGCCGGACAACGACGGCCGCCAGCGCGCCGCCGGCTGGTCTGCCTCGAAGACCAGCGAGGGCAGCACCCGCCCCTGCGACACCACCTGCTCGGCGAATCCGGCGACGCTGCGCAGGAAATGCGCGGATACGCCCAACCGGCATCCGGGCGCGCCTTCATCGAGCAGGGCGAGCACGGCCGCGGGGCTGCACGACACGGCAGGCACCAGCCATTCGCGCAGCCGAAGCTTGCCGCGTGGCGCAGGCCCCGCGGTCAGCGGATCCCGCACCAGTTCGGGCGATGCGACGGGAGCGGAGGCGTAGGAGGGCAGCTGGAGGCGGACGGAGTCGGCTTTGAGCTGCTCACCGGGCAGGGCGTCCCGAAGAGACTCACCCGGCACCGCGAAGGGGTGCGCCACCGGACCGCGCGGAGCACGCCCGGGCACTCGAGCCGGGAGCTCGGAATCTTCCGCCCACAGCACCAGACGTCCGTCTACAGTGCACAATCCGTGTACGGCCCACACGGCCGAACCTCCTTCCGCCGCCAAGGGCCCGTGAGTGCTTTTCGGTGCTATGGCACCCAGAACCGCTCACGGGACCTCACGGCGCGATCTCGCGCCACCGGTTGGTCAGCGGCAGCCGCCGGTCCCGGCCGAACGCCTTGAACGTTATCTTGGTGCCCGGCGGGTACTGTCGGCGCTTGTACTCGGCGCGGTCCACCAACTGCAGCACCCGCTCGACCAGCTCGGCGTCGAACCCGTCCGCGATCAGGTCCGCGTAACCGCGGTCGCCCTCCACGTAGCCGTCCAGCACCACGTCCAGGACGTCGTACTCCGGCAGCGAATCCTGGTCCACCTGGTCCGGCCGCAGCTCCGCCGACGGCGCCTTGGTGATCGAGTTCTCCGGGATCGGCGGCACCTCGCCGTGCTTCTCCGCGTCGGCGTTGCGCCACTTCGCCAGCTTCCACACCAGCGTCTTCGGCACGTCCTTGATCGGCGCGAACGCGCCCACCGCGTCGCCGTAGATCGTCGAGTACCCCACCGCCAGCTCGGTCTTGTTCCCGGTGGCCAGCACCAGGTGCCCGCGCTGGTTCGACAACGCCATCAGCAGCACGCCCCGGGCACGCGCCTGCACGTTCTCCTCGGCCAGCCCGGTCAGCTCCAGTTGCCGCACGTACACGTCGACCATGTCCGCGATCGGGTGAACCTCGAAGTGGCAACCGATCCGCCGCGCCAGCTCGGCGGCGTCCGACCGCGAATGCTCCGACGAGTAGTTCGACGGCATCGACACGCCGTGCACCGCGTCCGCGCCGAGCGCGTCGGCGGCCAGCGCGGCACACACCGCGGAGTCGATGCCGCCGGAGAAACCGAAGGTCACCGACCGGAACCCGTTCTTGTGCACGTAGTCGCGCAGCCCGGTGACCAGCGCCGACCACACCTCGGCCACGTCGTCCAGCGGCTCCGCCGGCGGCAGCGCGGACACCGGCTCGTAGCGCGGCAGCGGCTCCGGCTGCAGCACGATCCGCTGCACGTCGAAGGCGGGCAGCCGCATCGGGCCCGGCTCGGCGGGCACCGTGGTCGAAGTGTGCCCACCAGCGGGCAGGTCCATGTCCAGCACCACCAGGTGCTCGGTGAACTGCGGCGCCCGCGCGAGGATCTCGCCGTCCGGCGTGGCGACCATGGAGTCGCCGTCGAAGACCAGTTCGTCCTGCGCGCCGACCAGGTTCACGTAAGCCATCGGCGCACCGGCCTCGGCGGCCCGCCGGATGACCAGCGGGGTGCGCACGTCGTCCTTGGCGCGCTCGTACGGCGAACCGTTGACGCACACCACGAGGTCGACGCCGACCTCGCCCAACGCCGCCACCGGGCCGCCGTTCTGCCAGATGTCCTCGCAGATGACCACCCCGACATCCAAGCCGTGCAACCGCACGATCGGCAGGTCGAAGCCGGGGGCGAAGTAGCGCGCCTCGTCGAACACGCCGTAGTTCGGCAGGTGGTGCTTGTGGTAGGTCGCGACGACATCGCCGCCGTAGAGCAGCGACGCGGAATTGCGCGGGCCCTCGTCGTCACGGCCTAGGTGCCCGACCACGACCAGCGCGCCGCCGCAGCCGTTGTCCTGCAAGCGCCGCGCCAGCGCTTCCAGCTCGGCGAGGTTCGCGGCGGCGAACGACTTGCGCAGCGCGAGGTCCTCGACCGGATAGCCGGAGAGCACCATTTCCGGGAAGGCCACGAGGTGAGCGCCGTCCTGCACGGCCCGGCGGGTCCAGTCCAGGATCATCGAACTGTTGCCGGCTATGTCGCCGACGCATGCGTTGACCTGTGCGAGTGCGATGCGCAGCTGGGGCATGCACCCATCTTCGCTCACACCACAGACGCACGTCGTCCTGCCCGGCGTGAGCCGCGCCTCTCCGCTCATGTCACGATTCGTGAGTGACCCGTCTACTGACCGTGCTGTCCTTGGTGGCCCTGCTCGGCGCGGCCGCGTGCAGCGCGCCGACGCGAGAGGCGGCGCCGCTGCAGCCGCACATCGAGCACAAGGGCCCGGCCGGGCCGGTTCCAGCAGGTCTGGAGCGGTACTACGGGCAAGCGCTGTCCTGGGGGCCGTGCGGACCGTACGCGACGACCGACAGCGACCGCGACGCCTACCAGAAGCGCGGCCTGGAGTGCGCGCGGCTGGAAGCCCCGATCGACTACGCCGCCCCCCAGGGGCAGACGATCACCCTCGGGATCCTCCGCAAACCGGTGACCGACCCGGGAAAGCGGATCGGTTCGCTGGTGGTGAACCCGGGCGGCCCGGGTGCATCCGGCATGGGCACGGCCGCGAGCCTCGCCTCGTCGGTCTCGGACAGTGAGCTGGGCCAGCGGTTCGACCTGGTCGGCTTCGACCCGCGCGGAGTCGGCGCCTCCGAACCGGCCGTGCACTGCCTGACCGGCCCGGAACGCGACGCCGAGCGGCTGGACTCCGACGCGGACACCTCGCCCGCCGGGGTCGCCAAGACCGAGGAGGAAGAGCACGACTACGTGGCGAAGTGCGTGGCGCGCACCGGCACCAAGATGCTGGCCAACGTCGGCACCCGCGACGTCGCCAAGGACATGGACGTGCTGCGTTCGGCGCTCGGCGACGAGAAGCTGAACTACCTCGGCTACTCCTACGGCACCCTGGTCGGCGCGGAGTACGCGGAGACCTTCCCCACCAACGTGCGGACCATGGTGCTCGATGGTGCGATCGACCCCGGGCAGTCCACGGTCGACCAGTTGGTCGCCCAGGGCGCCGGTTTCCAGCGCGCCTTCAACGACTTCGCGGCCTGGTGCGCCAAGCGCCAGCGGTGCGCACTGGGCACCGACCCGTCGCGCGCGGTCGTCGCGTTCCAACAGCTCACTCGCCCGCTGGTGGACCACCCGGTCCCGGCGGGCGGCGGCCGCGAACTGTCGTACAAGGACGCCTCCATCGCAGCGATCCAGGCGCTGTACGCGCCCAGCCTCTGGGAGAACCTGGACAGCGGGCTGGCCGAGCTCCGGCAGGGCAGTGGCCGCACGCTGCTGGCCCTCGCCGACAACTACTACAGCCGCGACGGCGGCGGCCAGTACAGCAACACCAGCGACGCGTTCGACGCCGTGCACTGCGTCGACGACCAGCGAGTCGTGGACCCGAACATCGTCCGCGAGGCGGACCGCCGCTACCGCGAGGCGGCGCCGTTCCTGGACAGCGGGCACCCGCCGAGCGCCGCGCGGGACAAGTGCGCGTTCTGGCCGGTCCCGGTCACCGGCGAGACCACCGAGCCGGAGGTGGGCGCGCTGCCGCCGACCCTGGTCATCTCCACCACCGGCGACCCCGCCACGCCCTACCAGGCCGGGGTGCGGCTCGCGCGGGCCCTGCACGGCCGCCTGCTGACCTTCGAGGGCACCCAGCACACGGTCTTCCTGCAGGGCGTCTCCTGCGTGGACGAGGCGACCACGAAGTACCTGGTGGACCTGACGCTCCCGCCCGAAGGCAAGCGCTGCGCCGCGAGCTGAAACACCACGTAGTGCCGGGTTCATGGACCAGTTACGCAATTGGTCGGTGGAACTCTTAGGCTGCGTGCATGAACCGCCAGCAGGAGTTCGTGCTCCGCACCTTGGAGGAACGTGACATCCGCTTCGTGCGGCTGTGGTTCACCGACGTCCTCGGCATGCTCAAGTCGGTGGCGATCTCGCCCGCCGAACTCGAAGGCGCCTTCGCCGAAGGCATCGGGTTCGACGGCTCGGCCATCGAGGGCTTCGCCCGGGTCTACGAATCGGACATGGTCGCCAAGCCGGACCCCGGCACCTTCCAGGTGCTGCCCTGGGAGACCCCCGACGGCGAGCACTATTCGGCGCGGATGCTCTGCGACATCCACATGCCCGACGGCTCGCCCTGCTGGGCCGACCCGCGGCACGTGCTGCGCCGCACCCTGGCCCGCGCTACCGAGTCTGGCTTCACCTGCTACGTGCACCCCGAGATCGAGTTCTTCCTGCTGAAGAACCTGCCGGACGACGGCAGCGAACCGGTGCCCGCCGACTCCGGGGGCTACTTCGACCAGGCCAGCCACGACGCGGCGCCGCACTTCCGGCGCAACGCGATCGAGACCCTGGAGGCGATGGGGATCTCGGTGGAGTTCAGCCACCACGAGGGCGCGCCCGGCCAGCAGGAGATCGACCTGCGCTACGCCGACGCGCTGACCATGGCCGACAACGTGATGACGTTCCGGTATGTGGTCAAGGAGGTCGCGATCACGCAGGGCGTGCGCGCCTCGTTCATGCCGAAGCCGTTCAGTGCGCAGCCCGGCTCGGGCATGCACACCCACTTCAGCCTGTTCGAGGGCGACCAGAACGCCTTCTACCACCCGGAGAACCCGTTCGAGCTGTCCGACATCGGCCGGGCGTTCGTGGCCGGGATCCTGCACCACGCCCGCGAGATCAGCGCCGTGACGAACCAGTGGGTGAACTCCTACAAGCGGCTGGTCGTCGGCGGCGAGGCCCCGACCGCGGTCTGCTGGGGCCACGCCAACCGGTCCGCGCTGGTGCGGGTGCCGATGTACTCGCCGGGCAAGGCCTCGTCCCGCCGAGTCGAGGTCCGAAACCTCGACTCGGCCTGCAACCCGTACCTGGCGTACGCGGTGATCCTCGCGGCCGGGCTGCGCGGTGTGCAGAAGGGCTACGAGCTGCCGCCGGCCACCGAGGACGACGTGTGGGGCCTGACGGAGCGGGAGCGGAAGGCGGCCGGCTACGCCAACCTGCCGCAGAACCTCAACGAGGCGCTGTCCGAGATGGAGTCCTCCGAGCTGGTCGCGGAAACCCTCGGCGAACACGTGTTCGACTTCTTCCTGCGCAACAAGCGCGAGGAGTGGAACGCCTACCGGAGCCACGTCACCCCGTACGAGCTCCGCACCCTCATGCCGATGCTCTGAGCCCCGGGCGTTCGGCCTGGGCAGGACCCGTGAGCACGTTGGGGCGCCGCAGCACCTCACCGTGCTCACGGCCGTTGACGTGCGAAAACACCCGCCCAGTCCGCTTCGATCGGGGTCGGCGCCGAAGGCAGCACGTCCCAGTCCGTGCACTCATGGGGTTGGGCGTGTTGCTGTGGCGCGTGGAGCGATAGGTTTCGCCCGTGACTGATTCGCAGGCGCAGCCCGAACCCGTGGCAGCAGGGAGTTCCGACGGCGAGATCGCCGCAGAATCCCCCCTGCAGTCCGGCGTGCTGGAGCAATCGGCCGAGCTGTTCGGCGAGCCGGAGTGGCCGGCGGAAACCTCGGAAGACCTCGGTGCCCGCACCCTGCTCGGCTGCACGCTCGCGTGCCGCGACCAGCTCCCGGCGGCCCGGGTCTTACGCGAAACGTTCCGCCGCCACCACCCGAACGCGCAGTTCGCGCTGCTGGTGGTCGACCTGCCCGGCGCGGCCAGTTCGGAGCCGGACGGCCTGACCTTCGCCGACATCGGGCTCGACGAGCAGGAGTACGCCCGGCTGGCGATGGGCTGCACCGCGGAGCAGTTGCGCAACGTGCTGCGCCCGAGGTTCCTGCAGCACCTGCTGAAGTCCGGCCCGACGGTGCTGTACTTCGAACCGGCTGTGCAGATCTTCGGCCGCTTCGACGACCTCGTCTCGAGCCTGACCCACGAGCGCCCGGTCGCCCTGGTGCCGCGGGTGCTGCGCCCGCTGGCCGTGGACGGCCTGCGCCCGAGCCCCTCCGACCTCGCCGAATCGGGCACCTTCGACGCCAGCGCGTTCGCCGTCCGCCCGGGCGCCGAGCAGCTCCTCGCCACGTGGGTGGAGCAGCTGCGCGCCGACCCCGGCGCGGCGACGCCGGTGCTGGACGGGGCACCCGCGCTGGTCGATCATCAGGTGATCCGCGACCCCGGTGTGGGCCTGTCGGTGTGGAACGCGGCCCAACGCGAGCTGGTGGTGGCGGGCGACGGTCGGCACACGGTGGACGGCGCCGCGCTGCGCAGCGTCCATTTCGGCGGCTTCCAGCCGCAGCGGCCGTGGCTGCTGTCAACGGACTACGCCGACCGGCCGCGGATACTGCTCTCCGAGAACCCGGCGCTCGCCGGGCTGTGCGCGGGCTACCGGAACGCGCTGGTCGGAGCCGGATACACCCGCGAACAGCCGCACCCGTTCGACGTCCTGCCCGACGGCGTCGTGCTGCCCGCGACGCTGCGACGCGAGTACCTCGACGCCTGGCTCGCGGACGGAGAACCACCGCCGAGCCCTTTCGAACCGGACGGCCCGCTGGCGGAGTTCCGGGAGTGGTCGTGCGCCCCGGCCGACGACAGGCAACGCGCGGCCGGCGGCTCCCGCTGGACCGCGGCCGTGTGGGCGGACGACCCGATTCTGCGGCGCGACTACCCGGACCCGTTCGGCAGCAATGCCGAGGCCTTCCACGAGTGGTGCGTCGGCGTCGGTGTGGCCAGCGGCCGAGTCCCGGCCGAGGCGGTGCACCGCAGGATCGACAACCGGGCGGCTCTTGTCGATCAGCTCGGTGTCGCGGTGCTCGGCGACGGGCAACTCGCAGAGCTGATGCGCACCGCAGTGGGAGTGTCCGGGCTGCCCTCGGCCGACACCGCGTACTACCCGGTCGTCCTGCGCTGCGAACCCGGCCTGCCGGTGCCCGCAGGAAGGTACGTGATCGACATCCACACCGGCGCTTCCGACGCCGTCGACGTGGCGGAGACCTGGGTGTTTTCGGAGAGCGGCCGCGCTGCAGCCCGCCGGAACGGCACGAAGACACGGGTCGTCGCACTGCCCGCGCCGGAGCGCAGCCGGGTTGATTTGCCGACCAGGAAGGGCGCACGGGCCAGGTTCGGCCTGTCCGACGAGTTCGTGTTCGGGACGTTCGTGGACCACGCGGCCGAGCGCGGGGACAACGCGCTCGGCGTGGTCAGCGCGTTCCTGGCGGCATTCCCGGAACGCGATGAGGTGCGCCTGCTCGTCGGCGTCGTCGGTGCGGTCGAGCACCCGGAGGCAGCCGAGCGCCTGCGCTTGGCGACCGCGACGGATCACCGCATCCTGCTGGTCGAAGAGGACCTCGACATCAATCCGCTGCTGTCCGCATCGGACAGCTTCGTGTCGCTGCACCGTGGCGAAGCCGGCGACGGCCCCGTCCTGCGGCTGCTCGAAGTGGCGGCGCACGGAGTGCCGGTGATCGCGGCGGAGCACGGCGCGGTTGTCGAGTTCTTCGGCGACGAAGCGGCACGCCTCGTGCCCTGCACGGGGCCTGGAGAACCGGAGATCGACTCGGCCGCAGAACTCCTGCGGGCCGCTGCCGACGACCCGGAAGGCACGGCGGCTTTCGGCGCAGCAGCGAGGGAGAACCTGCTTGCGCTGCACACCGTCGCGCGGGCGGGCGCGCGCCTGCGCGAGCGCGTCGAGCAGGCCTACCGGAACTGGCGCACGAAGTGGTCGCGGGACAGCCACGGCCAGTTCGACGACCCGCTGCGCCCGCTGCTGGTGGCGCGCCACGCGTTGCACCGGGCACCGGAGGTGGGGGCGAGCAGCCGGAACTCGATGGCCCCGGCGTTGCGCAGGGCCGTCCTCAAAGCGCTGAGCCACTACGACGAGCACATCCGCGACGTGATGCGCTCGCTGGTCGACGGCGTCGAGCAGACCGCCTCCGAACTGCTCCGCCGCCAGTACGAGGCGGACGGCGA